>NZ_CP116257.1:0-5212500 GCF_027947595.1 Streptomyces lienomycini
ACTGGACTCCGATTCGTTCCCTTATCCCTGACCCACCCGAGTTTCATCCCGACCCGTCCCCGAATCACACCTTCGAGGGACTCGTGAGAGAGCGTGTTCTGTGGCTGACGTACCTGCCGATCTTGCCGCAGTGTGGCCACGCGTACTCGAGCAACTCCTCGGGCAGGGCCGTGGACAGGGCGTCGAGTCGAAGGACGAGCACTGGATCCGGCGCTGCCAGCCGCTCGCGCTGGTCGCCGACACCGCCCTGCTGGCCGTGCCGAACGAATTCGCGAAGGGCGTGCTGGAGGGTCGCCTCGCCCCGATCGTCAGCGAGACGCTGAGCCGCGAATGCGGCCGCCCGATCCGTATCGCGATCACCGTCGACGACACCGCGGGCGAGCCCGCCGGCCCCCCCGGCCCCGCACCGCAGGCCCAGCCGCAGCCGCCCGCCCGGCCCCAGCCCCGCTACGAGGAGCCCGAGCTCCCCGCACCCGGCCAGGGCCGCGAGGAGTACCGCGACGAGTACGAGGGCTACGGCCGCAACCGCGCCGACCAGCTCCCGACCGCCCGCCCCGCCTACCCGCAGGAGTACCAGCGCCCCGAGCCCGGCTCCTGGCCGCGCCCGGCCCAGCAGGACGACTACGGCTGGCAGCAGCAGCGCCTCGGCTTCCCGGAACGGGACCCGTACGCGTCCCCGTCTCAGGAGCCGTACGGCCAGGAGCCGTCGCCGTACTCCCACGACCCGTACCAGCAGGACTACCGGCCGCAGCCCCCGGAACGCCCCTCGTACGACTCCCAGCGCGGCGACTACGAGCAGTCCCGGAGTGACTACGACAAGCCTCGGGGCGAGTACGACAAGGTCCGCGGCGACTACGAACAGTCCCGGGGCGACTACGACAAGCCGCGCGGGGACTACGAGCAGCGGGGACCCCGCCGGGACCTGTCCGAGCCCCCGTCCGGGTCCGGGCACGTCCACCGCGGCGGCCCCGTCGGCCCCGGACCCGCCACCGGAGCGCCCGGCCCGCTGGCCGCACAGCCCGCGCCGGCGACCGGCCCGGGTGAGCCGACCGCGCGCCTGAACCCGAAGTACCTCTTCGACACCTTCGTCATCGGCGCCTCCAACCGCTTCGCCCACGCGGCGGCCGTCGCCGTCGCCGAAGCGCCCGCCAAGGCGTACAACCCCCTGTTCATCTACGGGGAGTCGGGACTCGGCAAGACCCACCTCCTGCACGCGATCGGGCACTACGCGCGCAGCCTCTACCCGGGCACGCGCGTGCGCTACGTCAGCTCGGAGGAGTTCACCAACGAGTTCATCAACTCCATCCGCGACGGCAAGGGCGACAGCTTCCGCAAGCGCTACCGCGAGATGGACATCCTGCTCGTCGACGACATCCAGTTCCTCGCGGACAAGGAGTCGACGCAGGAGGAGTTCTTCCACACCTTCAACACCCTCCACAACGCCAACAAGCAGATCGTGCTCTCCAGCGACCGGCCGCCCAAGCAGCTGGTGACGCTGGAGGACCGGCTCCGCAACCGCTTCGAGTGGGGGCTGATCACCGACGTCCAGCCGCCGGAGCTGGAGACGCGCATCGCGATCCTGCGCAAGAAGGCGGTGCAGGAGCAGCTCAACGCCCCGCCGGAGGTGCTGGAGTTCATCGCCTCCCGGATCTCGCGCAACATCCGCGAGCTGGAGGGGGCGCTGATCCGGGTGACGGCGTTCGCGTCGCTCAACCGGCAGCCGGTCGACCTGGGGCTCACGGAGATCGTCCTCAAGGACCTGATCCCCGGCGGGGAGGACTCGGCCCCCGAGATCACGTCCACCGCGATCATGGGCGCGACCGCCGACTACTTCGGCCTCACCGTCGAGGACCTGTGCGGCACCTCTCGCGGGCGCGCGCTGGTGACGGCACGCCAGATCGCCATGTACCTGTGCCGTGAGCTGACGGACCTCTCACTGCCGAAGATCGGCGCGCTCTTCGGCGGCCGGGACCACACCACGGTCATGCACGCCGACCGCAAGATCCGCAATCTGATGGCCGAGCGGCGCTCGATCTACAACCAGGTGACCGAGCTGACCAACCGCATCAAGAACGGCTGACAGCCTCCGACACCGGCCGCACGGGCGCCCCTGGACACTCGGGGGCGCCTTTTGTGCGCCCGCGGGAGCCTGTGCCTGCGGGGCTGCGGGGCTGCGGGGCTGCGGGGCTGCGGGCACGCAGAGCCACCGAGCCGCACCACGGTCCTCTGCCCCCGGCCCTGCCCCGAGCCCGCGCACAGGCCTGCGCCGGGCCGGTCCGCCCCGTCGTCCGCCTGTCCCCGGCCCGCCGCCGTCGTACTGCTGTCCTGACCGCTGTTCGAATCCCTGCCGGGTTACGGCCGTCCTCCACAGATTCGGCTACTTTTTGCCGTCCACACCTTGGGGACTGGGAAGTTGTCCCGATCCTGTCCACAGGCCAGGCTGGTGAGGGACCATCAGGGCAGGTCAGCTCCCTGTGGATTCGTGGACAAACGATTTCCACAGCCTGTGGACAAAGAAATGATCCACAGGCTGTGCATTCAGTTGTCCACGGACGACCCACAGGCCGGAGCAGGTTGTCCCCAGCGATCCGCAGCTTCTCCACAAGCCTGTCCACTGTTCGGCAACGCGACGCGCCCCGTCACCGACCCGAGTGAAAGGCGTCACATCAAGGTGCCTGGTCGGGCTGTGGGAAACTCGGGGAAAGCTGGGGACGGCTCTGGGGAGAAGTCGCCTCTCCCTGTGCACGGTGTGTGCAGAACTTTCTGTTCTCCACAGACGGGCCCAGTTGTCCACCGGCTCCGCCCACAGGGCCCGTGGACAAAATTTCCGGTCTGACCTGGGCAAACGAAGTTATCCACGGTATCCACAGGCCCTACTACTACTAGCGACTAGAGAGAGTGCGGAATTCGTTTCGAAGCGGGTCCTGTGCACAACTCGGCCTCTCGAGCCCGACCGCGCCTCGTCACGACTTGACCCCGAACGGCACCTACTGTCAGTGGGGTGCGTCAGACTGGTCCCCGGTGTTCTGCCCCTCACAGCGGCGGACGACACCGGTCAGACGACGAAGGCGAAGCAGGGCGAGCGGCGCCGGCAACAGCAGGAGGCGGCAACAGTGAAGATCCGGGTGGAACGCGACGTACTCGCGGAGGCAGTGGCCTGGGCGGCTCGCAGCCTCCCGGCCCGTCCGCCGGCGCCGGTCCTCGCGGGCCTGCTGCTGAAGGCCGAGGAGGGGCAGCTGAGCCTGTCCAGCTTCGACTACGAGGTCTCGGCGCGGGTGTCGGTGGAGGCGGAGATCGAGGAGGAGGGCACGGTCCTCGTCTCGGGCCGTCTGCTCGCCGACATCTCCCGCGCTCTGCCCAACCGACCGGTGGAGATCTCCACAGACGGTGTACGGGCGACGGTGGTCTGCGGCTCCTCGCGGTTCACCCTCCACACCCTGCCGGTGGAGGAGTACCCGGCGCTGCCGCAGATGCCCGAGGCGACGGGCACGGTCCCCGGCGAGGTCTTCGCCTCGGCCGTGCAGCAGGTGGCCATCGCCGCGGGTCGCGACGACACGCTGCCCGTCCTGACCGGTGTGCGCATCGAGATCGAGGGCGACTCGGTGACGCTGGCCTCCACCGACCGCTACCGCTTCGCGGTCCGCGAGTTCCTGTGGAAGCCGGAGAACCCGGAGATCTCCGCGGTCGCCCTGGTGCCCGCCAAGACGCTCCAGGACACCGCCAAGGCGCTGACCAGCGGTGACCAGGTGATCCTGGCGCTGTCCGGCTCGGGTGCGGGCGAGGGCCTGATCGGTTTCGAGGGCGCCGGCCGTCGCACGACGACCCGGCTGCTGGAGGGCGACCTCCCGAAGTACAAGACGCTGTTCCCGACGGAGTTCAACAGCGTCGCCGTGATCGAGACCGCCCCCTTCGTCGAGGCCGTCAAGCGCGTGGCCCTTGTCGCCGAGCGCAACACCCCGGTGCGGCTCAGCTTCGAGCAGGGCGTGCTGATCCTGGAGGCCGGTTCCAGCGACGACGCACAGGCTGTGGAACGGGTGGACGCCCAACTGGAGGGCGACGACATCTCGATCGCCTTCAACCCGACGTTCCTCCTGGACGGTCTGAGCGCGATCGACTCCCCGGTGGCCCAGCTGTCCTTCACGACGTCCACCAAGCCGGCGCTGCTCAGCGGCAGGCCCGCGGTGGACGCCGAGGCGGACGAGGCCTACAAGTACCTGATCATGCCGGTGCGGCTGAGCGGCTGAGCGGCTGAGCGGCTGAGCCGCACGCACGGCCGGTGGCGCCGTCGGTGGCTGTCCACAGGGTGGGGACGAACCCGCAGGTGGGGGCATACGTCTGAGCGCGTATGCCCACAGCTGTGCACGGGCGCCCGGGTTTAGGCTCGAAGGCGGGTACGAAAGTGCCGCGGCACGCATCCGGCGGGTACGGAGGTGCCGCCTTGCCACCTCGCACACCTAAGGAACGCAACTGATGGAGCTCGGTCTCGTCGGCCTCGGCAAGATGGGCGGCAACATGCGCGAGCGGATCCGCCGCGCGGGCCACACCGTCGTCGGATACGACCGCAATCCCGACCTCGCCGACGTCCACAGCCTGGAAGAGCTGGTGGGCAAGCTCAGCGCCCCGCGCGTGGTCTGGGTGATGGTCCCGGCCGGGGAGGCCACCCAGGCGACCGTCGACCGGCTCGGCGAGCTGCTGGAGCGCGGCGACGTCGTCGTGGACGGCGGCAACTCCCGCTGGACGGACGACGAGAAGCACGCCGAGGAGCTGGCCGCCAAGGGCATAGGCTTCGTCGACTGCGGCGTCTCCGGCGGCGTGTGGGGCCTGGAGAACGGCTACGCGCTGATGTACGGCGGCGACGCGGAGAACGTCGCCCGGGTGCAGCCGGTCTTCGACGCCCTCAAGCCGGAGGGCGACTTCGGCGCCGTGCACGCCGGCAAGGTGGGCGCGGGCCACTTCGCGAAGATGGTCCACAACGGCATCGAGTACGCCATGATGCAGGCCTACGCCGAGGGCTGGGAGCTGCTGGAGAAGGTCGACTCCGTGGAGAACGTCCGCGAGGTCTTCCGCTCCTGGCAGGAGGGCACGGTGATCCGCTCCTGGCTGCTCGACCTGGCCGTCAACGCGCTCGACGACGACGAGCACCTGAACGGGCTCCGGGGTTATGCACAGGACTCCGGTGAGGGACGCTGGACCGTGGAGGCGGCGATCGACAACGCGGTGCCGCTGCCCGCGATCACGGCCTCCCTCTTCGCGCGGTTCGCGTCCCGGCAGGACGACTCGCCGCAGATGAAGATGATCGCCGCGCTGCGCAACCAGTTCGGCGGCCACGCGGTCGAGAAGAAGTAACCGGAACGCTAGGAAGGTCGGCGCACGACCATGCACGTCACGCATCTGTCGCTGGCCGACTTCCGTTCGTACGCCCGGGTCGAGGTGCCCCTGGACCCGGGCGTCACCGCCTTCGTGGGCCCCAACGGGCAGGGCAAGACGAACCTCGTCGAGGCGGTCGGCTACCTCGCCACCCTCGGCAGCCACCGGGTCTCCTCCGACGCCCCCCTGGTGCGCATGGGCGCCGAGCGCGCGGTGATCCGCGCCCAGGTCCGGCAGGGTGAGCGGCAGCAGCTGATCGAGCTGGAGCTGAACCCGGGCCGGGCCAACCGCGCCCGCATCAACAGGTCGTCGCAGGTCAGACCGCGTGATGTGCTCGGCATCGTGCGTACCGTGCTGTTCGCGCCGGAGGACCTCGCGCTGGTGAAGGGCGACCCCGGTGAGCGGCGCCGCTTCCTGGACGAGCTGATCACCGCCCGCTCGCCGCGGATGGCCGGGGTGCGCTCCGACTACGACCGGGTCCTCAAGCAGCGCAACACCCTGCTGAAGTCGGCCGCGCTCGCCCGTCGGCACGGCGGCCGCACGATGGACCTGTCCACGCTCGACGTCTGGGACCAGCACCTCGCGCGCGCGGGCGCCGAGCTGCTCGCCCAGCGCCTCGACCTGATCGCGACCGTGCAGCCGCTGGCCGACAAGGCGTACGAGCAGCTGGCCCCCGGCGGCGGCCCCGTCGCCCTGGAGTACCGGCCGTCGGCGCCCGGGGAGGCGCACACGCGCGAGGACCTGTACGAGCAGCTGATGGCGGCGCTCGCCGAGGCGCGCAAGCAGGAGATCGAGCGGGGCGTCACCCTGGTCGGTCCGCACCGGGACGATCTGCTGCTCAAGCTCGGTTCGCTGCCCGCCAAGGGGTACGCCTCCCACGGCGAGTCGTGGTCGTACGCGCTGGCGCTGCGGCTGGCCTCGTTCGACCTGCTGCGGGCGGAGGGCAACGAGCCGGTGCTGGTGCTGGACGACGTCTTCGCCGAGCTGGACGCCCGGCGTCGCGAGCGGCTGGCGGAACTGGTGGCGCCCGGCGAGCAGGTGCTGGTGACGGCCGCGGTGGACGACGACGTACCGGACGTGCTGGCGGGGGCGCGGTTCACGGTGGCCGAGGGCACGGTGGAGCGCGTATGAGCGCGGACGCACCGGACTCGGAGCCCGGCAGGCCGTCCGGCGGGCGCGAGGGGAGCGGCCCGGAGCCGTCCGGCGTCGACCTCGCGCGCGTGGCGCTCAGGGCGGCGCGGGAGGCGGCACGCGCGCGTGGGGACGCGGCCCAGCAGAAGAAGCAGGCGCGTCGCGGAGGGCTGCGCTCCGGGGCTCGGGCCGACGGGCGTGACCCCATGGCGCTGGGTTCGGCGATCAACCGGCTGATCACGGAGCGGGGTTGGGAGACGCCGGCCGCGGTGGGCGGGGTGATGGGGCGCTGGCCGCAGATCGTCGGCGAGGACGTGGCGAAGCACTGCGTGCCGGAGCGGTACGACGAGGACGAGCGGGTGCTGGTCGTGCGCTGCGACTCGACGGCCTGGGCGACGAACCTGCGGTTGCTCGCCCCGACTCTGGTGGCCCGGCTCAACGAGGACCTGGGGCACGGCTCGGTGCGGATGATCAAGGTGTTGGGGCCGGGTGGTTCGGGTGGTCCGGGCCGGCGGTACGGGCCGTTGCGGGCACCGGGCAGCCGTGGTCCGGGCGACACCTACGGGTGATGTGCGGGCGTTCTGGCACCCCGTCAGCAGGGCGTGATGTACCTCACAAAATCAGGCGTCGACGGTCGGTGTGAACCGTCGGCGCCCGCTGTGTCGTACCACCGTGCGCGGTGTCGAACCGGGATCTGACTCCCAAGTAGCAAAGGGTTGACGCCTCGAAGCGCTGAGTGCCGCTGTGAGCCTCTTGAGGCCCCCTTCCGCATATCGGGAGTCGGACAAGCCTCGTTCAGGGCGGCACATGCGGACTCAGGTACCGGCAAACCCCCATCAGTGTCAGTGGTACCGGTAGAATGGAAGAGAATCCCGCCCCGAACGTGGGGACCGTCCGGGACTAGCTGAGCAACGCTGATCAAGGCTTACCAACGCGACATGCCGCAGCCGCTCCGGCAACCTGCCGACGAGCCCGGCTCGTGCTGTGCCAGAAAGGGCGCTTCGTGGCCGATTCCGGCAACCCCAACGAGAACAACCCGTCCACCGACACCGGCGTGAACGACGCGGTGAGCGCGTCGCTCGGCGAGGCCCACGCCTCGTACGACGCCAGTGCCATCACCGTCCTCGAGGGTCTGGACGCGGTCCGCAAGCGACCCGGTATGTACATCGGCTCGACCGGTGAGCGCGGCCTGCACCACCTGGTGCAGGAGGTCGTGGACAACTCCGTCGACGAGGCGCTGGCCGGTCACGCGGACACGATCGACGTGACCATCCTCGCCGACGGCGGAGTCCGGGTCGTCGACAACGGCCGCGGCATCCCGGTGGGCATCGTCCCCTCCGAGGGGAAGCCGGCCGTGGAGGTCGTGCTGACCGTGCTGCACGCGGGCGGAAAGTTCGGCGGCGGCGGCTACGCGGTCTCCGGTGGTCTGCACGGCGTGGGTGTCTCCGTCGTCAACGCCCTGTCCACGCGGGTCGCGGTGGAGGTCAAGACCGACGGCCACCGGTGGACGCAGGAGTACAAGCTGGGTGTCCCCACGGCGGCGCTCGCCCGGCACGAGGCCACCGAGGAGACCGGTACGTCGGTCACCTTCTGGGCCGACGGCGACATCTTCGAGACCACCGACTACTCCTTCGAGACGCTCTCCCGGCGCTTCCAGGAGATGGCGTTCCTCAACAAGGGTCTGAAGATCAACCTCGTCGACGAGCGCGAGTCGGCGAAGGCCACCGCGGGCGCGGACGAGGCGGGCGAGGACGAGAAGCACGAGGACAAGAGCGTCTCGTACCACTACGAGGGCGGCATCGTCGACTTCGTGACGTACCTCAACTCCCGCAAGGGAGAGCTGGTGCACCCCACCGTGATCGACCTCGAGGCCGAGGACAAGGACAAGAGCCTGTCCCTCGAGGTCGCGATGCAGTGGAACGGCGGCTACACCGAGGGCGTGTACTCGTTCGCCAACATCATCCACACGCACGAGGGCGGCACCCACGAGGAGGGCTTCCGCGCGGCACTCACCTCGCTGATCAACAAGTACGCGCGCGACAAGAAGCTGCTGCGCGAGAAGGACGACAACCTCACGGGTGACGACATCCGCGAGGGTCTGACCGCGATCATCTCGGTCAAGCTGGCGGAGCCGCAGTTCGAGGGCCAGACCAAGACGAAGCTGGGCAACACCGAGGTGAAGACCTTCGTGCAGAAGGTCGTCTACGAGCACCTGACGGACTGGCTCGACCGCAACCCCAACGAGGCCGCGGACATCATCCGCAAGGGCATCCAGGCGGCCCACGCGCGCGTGGCGGCCCGCAAGGCGCGTGACCTGACGCGCCGCAAGGGTCTGCTGGAGTCGGCTTCGCTGCCGGGCAAGCTGTCCGACTGCCAGTCCAACGATCCGACCAAGTGCGAGATCTTCATCGTCGAGGGCGACTCCGCCGGCGGTTCGGCCAAGTCCGGCCGGAACCCGCAGTACCAGGCGATCCTCCCCATCCGCGGCAAGATCCTCAACGTCGAGAAGGCACGCATCGACCGGATCCTGCAGAACCAGGAGATCCAGGCGATGATCTCCGCGTTCGGCACGGGTGTGCACGAGGACTTCGACATCGAGAAACTCCGCTATCACAAGATCATTCTGATGGCGGACGCCGACGTCGACGGCCAGCACATCAACACCCTGCTGCTGACCTTCCTGTTCCGCTTCATGCGGCCGCTGGTCGAGTCCGGGCACGTGTACCTGTCCCGCCCGCCGCTGTACAAGATCAAGTGGGGCCGGGACGACTTCGAGTACGCGTACTCCGACCGCGAGCGCGACGCGTTGATCGAGATGGGCCGCAACGCCGGCAAGCGCATCCGTGAGGACTCCGTGCAGCGCTTCAAGGGCCTCGGCGAGATGAACGCCGAGGAGCTGCGCATCACGACCATGGACCAGGAGCACCGCGTGCTCGGCCAGGTCACGCTCGACGACGCCGCGCAGGCCGACGACCTGTTCTCGGTGCTGATGGGCGAGGACGTCGAGGCCCGGCGCGCGTTCATCCAGCGCAATGCCAAGGACGTCCGCTTCCTCGACATCTGAGTCGGTCTCGGCTGACCGCACCAGGAAGGACCTTCACCAGCAATGACCGACGAGAACACCCCTGTGACGACGCCCGAGGGCGACGCCCTGGCGATGCGTGTCGAGCCCGTCGGGCTCGAGACGGAGATGCAGCGCTCCTACCTCGACTACGCGATGTCCGTCATCGTCTCGCGTGCGCTGCCCGACGTCCGTGACGGCCTCAAGCCGGTGCACCGGCGCGTGCTGTACGCCATGTACGACGGCGGCTACCGCCCCGAGCGCGGCTTCTACAAGTGCGCCCGCGTCGTCGGCGACGTCATGGGCAACTACCACCCGCACGGCGACTCCTCCATCTACGACGCCCTGGTCCGCCTCGCCCAGTCCTGGTCGATGCGCATGCCGCTCGTCGACTCCAACGGCAACTTCGGCTCGCCGGGCAACGACCCGGCGGCGGCCATGCGGTACACCGAGTGCAAGATGGCGCCGCTGTCGATGGAGATGGTCCGCGACATCGACGAGGAGACCGTCGACTTCACGGACAACTACGACGGCCGCTCCCAGGAGCCGACCGTCCTGCCCGCCCGCTTCCCGAACCTGCTGATCAACGGCTCGGCGGGCATCGCGGTCGGTATGGCGACCAACATCCCGCCGCACAACCTGCGCGAGGTCGCGGCCGGCGCCCAGTGGTACCTGGAGAACTACGAGGCCTCGCACGAGGAGCTCCTTGACGCGCTGATCGAGCGCATCAAGGGCCCCGACTTCCCGACCGGTGCGCTGGTCGTGGGCCGCAAGGGCATCGAGGAGGCGTACCGCACCGGGCGCGGCTCGATCACCATGCGCGCGGTCGTCGAGGTCGAGGAGATCCAGAACCGCCAGTGCCTGGTGGTCACCGAGCTGCCGTACCAGGTCAACCCGGACAACCTCGCGCAGAAGATCGCCGACCTGGTGAAGGACGGCAAGGTCGGCGGCATCGCCGACGTCCGCGACGAGACGTCGTCCCGCACCGGTCAGCGCCTGGTGATCGTCCTCAAGCGGGACGCGGTCGCCAAGGTCGTCCTGAACAACCTGTACAAGCACACCGACCTGCAGACCAACTTCGGCGCCAACATGCTGGCCCTGGTCGACGGCGTGCCGCGCACCCTGTCCCTGGACGCGTTCATCCGCCACTGGGTGAACCACCAGATCGAGGTCGTCGTCCGCCGTACGCGCTTCAGGCTGCGCAAGGCGGAGGAGCGGGCGCACATCCTGCGCGGTCTGCTCAAGGCCCTGGACGCCATCGACGAGGTCATCGCGCTCATCCGGCGCAGCGACACCGTCGAGATCGCGCGCGGGGGCCTGATGGACCTGCTGGACATCGACCAGATCCAGGCCAACGCGATCCTGGAGATGCAGCTGCGCCGCCTGGCGGCCCTGGAGCGGCAGAAGATCGTCCAGGAGCACGACGAACTCCAGGCGAAGATCAGCGAGTACAACGCGATCCTCGCCTCGCCGGTCCGCCAGCGCGAGATCGTCAGTACGGAACTGGCCGCGATCGTCGAGAAGTACGGCGACGACCGCAAGACCAAGCTCATCCCGTACGAGGGCGACATGTCCATCGAGGACCTGATCGCCGAGGAGGACATCGTCGTCACGGTCACGCGTGGCGGCTACATCAAGCGCACCAAGACCGACGACTACCGGGCGCAGAAGCGCGGCGGCAAGGGGGTGCGCGGCACGAAGCTCAAGGAAGACGACATCGTCAACCACTTCTTCGTGTCGACCACGCACCACTGGCTGCTGTTCTTCACGAACAAGGGCCGCGTCTACCGCGCCAAGGCGTACGAACTGCCGGACGCCGGCCGGGACGCGCGCGGTCAGCACGTGGCGAACCTGCTGGCCTTCCAGCCGGACGAGACGATCGCCCAGATCCGCGCGATCCGGGACTACGAGGCGGTCCCGTACCTGGTCCTGGCCACCAAGGCCGGTCTGGTGAAGAAGACGCCTTTGAAGGACTACGACTCGCCGCGCTCGGGCGGTGTCATCGCCATCAACCTGCGCGAGCAGGCGGACGGAAGCGACGACGAACTTATCGGCGCCGAACTCGTCTCGGCCGAGGACGATCTGCTGCTGATCAGCAAGAAGGCGCAGTCGATCAGGTTCACCGCGTCGGACGACACGCTGCGTCCGATGGGGCGTGCCACCTCGGGCGTCAAGGGCATGAGTTTCCGCGAAGGGGACGAGCTGCTCTCGATGAATGTTGTTCGAGCCGGTACGTTCGTGTTCACTGCCACCGACGGCGGTTACGCGAAGCGGACCTCCGTCGACGAGTACCGCGTCCAGGGTCGCGGTGGTCTCGGCATCAAGGCTGCCAAGATCGTCGAGGACCGCGGGTCGCTCGTGGGCGCGCTGGTGGTCGAGGAGCACGACGAGATCCTCGCCATCACCCTCTCGGGCGGTGTGATTCGTACGCGAGTCAGCGGGGTCAGGGAGACCGGCCGTGACACCATGGGCGTTCAACTGATCAATCTGGGCAAGCGCGATGCCGTCGTCGGCATCGCACGCAACGCCGAGGCGGGACGCGAGGCGGAGGAGGTCGACGGCGATGTGGCCGTCGACGAGACCGCCGAGGGTGCCGCGACCACCGGCACGGACGAGGGCGAGGCGCCCTCGGCCGAGTAGCACGAGGAGAGAGTCATCGTGAGCGGAGCCACGGGCGCCGGATCGGCCGGTACCTCCACAGGTACGGAAACGGGCGGCGGCGGCCGTGGCTCGGCCGCGCGTGCGACGGATTCGCACACGACTCAACTGCGCAAGATCGACGACGGAGCGACCGACTCGCACTCGGGGAGCTCGTCCAAGACGCATGGATCCCAGGGGGGAACTGTGACGGACACCCGAGGCCAGCAGACTCACGCGGCGGCCTCGCCGCTGCCGGGAGAACGGCAGCCCCAGCAGCCCGGCGGGCCCTACCACCCGCCGCAGGCCTACCAGACCCAGGGCGGCAACGCGTCGGCCGTGCGCCGTCCGCGCACCGGCGCGCGCACCACGCCCCGTGTCCGCAAGGCACGCCTGCGCGTGTCGAAGGCCGACCCGTGGTCGGTGATGAAGGTCAGCTTCCTGCTCTCCATCGCGCTCGGCATCTGCACCATCGTCGCGTCCGCCGTGCTGTGGATGGTCATGGACGCGATGGGTGTCTTCTCGTCGGTCGGCGGCACGATCGCCGAGGCCACCGGCTCCAACGAGTCCAACGGCTTCGACCTGCAGTCCTTCCTGTCGCTGCCCAACGTGCTGCTGTTCACGACGGTCATCGCGGTCATCGACGTCGTCCTGGCCACGGCCCTGGCCACGCTCGGCGCGTTCATCTACAACCTGTCCGCCGGCTTCGTCGGCGGTGTGGAGCTGACGCTCGCCGAGGACGAGTGATCCCCGCCCTCCGCCCGCGCGACAACCGATTTTGGGACTGCCCGCCTCGTGCGCTAATCTTCAGGAGTCAGCGCGCGGGACATACACCGCAGAGCGCGGCGGGGCTATAGCTCAGTTGGTTAGAGCGCATCCCTGATAAGGATGAGGCCACAGGTTCAAATCCTGTTAGCCCCACCAGTACGAAGACCCCCAGCCGGATCCGGTTGGGGGTCTTTCGCGTTCGTGGTGGTCCGCGGTGGGGCACGAAGAGGCCCGACCGCTGGCGACGGGGGATGCGCCAGCGGTCGGGCTGTGGCCAAGGCTAACAAGGCCGGTGCGTGGTGGGTGCCGACTGGTCGGTTCGGCGCCGTGATGTGACGGGTATCACGTGTGCCGGAGGGGGTCACCGGTCGCACGGCGGCTCGTAGTCCAGGCGCGGCAGGTACTCGTGCCACTTCTCCTCGGTCAGTACGCCTCGGGTGGCGGAGCAGATGCGGTCGATGGCGTCGTCCACGCCCAGGCTCCACAGCCGCACGGTGTCCGTACCGCTGGACACCCCGAGCATGTGGTGCACGGGGCTGAAGGACAGGAAGTTCCCGGTCTTGGCGTTGGGGCTCATCGCCTGGCCGATGGGAGCGGCGTCGGCGGGGTCGGTGACGCTCCAGAGCCGGACCGTGTTGTCGTTGGCGCCGCTGGCGAGGGTGGCGCCGTCCTGGCTGAACGTCAGGGACACCACCGAGTCGGTGTGTCCGGCGAGCGTGGCCTCGGCACCGGACGCCTCGCCCGGGTCGGCGACGTCCCAGAGCCGGACCGTGCCGTCGTCGCTGCCGCTGGCCAGGGTGTGGCCGTCGGGGCTGAAGGCGAGGGCGTTGACGGGCCCGAGGTGGCCGGTGAGCGGTCCGAGGGGTGTGGCCCCGGCCGGGTCGGTCACGTCCCACAGCCGTACGGTGTCGTCCGCGCCGCCGCCGGCGAGGGTGCGGCCGTCGGGGCTGAAGGCGAGGGTGTTGACGTAGCCGGTGTGGCCGGTGAGGGGCTTGCCCAGCCGGCGGGGGTGGGACGGGTCCCCGGTGTTCCACAGCTGGACGGTGCGGTCGTCGTAGGCCGTGGCCAGTGTGCGGCCGTCGGGGCCGAACGCCAGGGTGTCGGGGCCCGCGTAGCGGGTGTGCAGCGCCACGGGCGGTCCGTGGGCGGTGGGCACGGCCGGGTCCGTGACGTCCCACAGCTGGAAAGCCCGGTCTCCCGTGAGCACCGCGAGGGTGTCGCCGTCCGGGGAGAACTCCAGTGACCGTATGTCGCCCTCCCCCGGCTTGAAGGGGGCGCTCAGCGACACGGGGCGGCCGGGGGTGGTCACGTCCCACAGCCGGATGCTGCCGTCGCGGGCGGCGGTGGCGAGCACGTGCCCGTCCGGGCGGAAGGCGCCGGTGCGGCCGATCACGTCCGACGTCGGAAGCGACCACAGACGGACCTTGCTGTCGCCGCTGCCGGTGGCGAGGGTACGGCCGTCGGGGCTGAAGCCGAGGGCGTACATCTCGCCGCTGCCTCCCGCGAGCGGCACGCCGATCTGCGAGGGGTAGGCCGGGTCGCTGACGTTCCACAGGCTCGCCGTGCTGTCCGCGCTGCTCGCGGCGAGCGTGGCGCCGTCGGGGCTGAACGCCACCGCCCAGACGGGACCGCCGTGGCCGGTGAGCGGTGCCCCGAGGGACGTCGCCCCGGCCGGGTCGGTCACGTCCCACAGCCGTACGGTGTCGTCCGCGCTGCCGCTGGCGAGGGTGCGGCCGTCGGGGCTGAAGGCCACGGAGTGCACCAGGGCGCCGTGACCGGTCAGCGGTGCGCCGACCGGTTCGGGACGGCGGGGGTCGGTCACGTCCCAGAGCCGGACGTCGTCGTCGTCGCCGCCGGCCGCCAGCGTGTGCCCGTCGGGGCTGAACGTCACCGAGCGCACCGCCGCGGTCGCGCCGGTCAGGGTGGCGAGCGACCGGGGCCGGCCCGGGTCGGCCACGTCCCACAGGCGGACGGAGTGGTCGTCGTGGGCGGAGGCCAGGGTGCGGCCGTCCGGACCGAAGGCGAGCAGGTAGACGGTGCCGCCGTGGCCGGTCAGCGGGGCGCCGAGCGGGCGCGGGTGGCCGGGGTCGCGGATGTCCCACAGCCGGACGGTGCCGTCGTCCGAGGCGCTGGCGAGGGTGTGGCCGTCCGGGCTGAAGACCGCGGTGCTCACCCAGCTGGTGTGACCCGTGAGGGGCTTGCCGAGCTGTTTCGGGTGCCCGGGGTCCGAGACGTCCCAGAGCCGGACGGTCCGGTCGTAGCTGGCCGTCGCCAGGGTGCGCCCGTCGGGGCTGAAGGAGGTGAGGTACACCGCGCCCGTGTGCCCGAGGAGCGGCGTGGCCAGTGGCGCGTTGACGATCGATATCAGCCGGTTCCTGACGTCCTCGTCGTCCGGTCGCAGGCGGTGCGCCGCCAGGTCGAGCTGGGCCGACAGCGAGGGGTCCGTGTCCTGTACCCGGTCCGCCTCCGCGACCACCTGCTCGAACACGGCGTCGTTGCGCTGCTGCCAGGCGATCACCGCCGAACCGACGGCCAGGAGGGCCAGGACGACCAGCGCCGAGACCGCGGCACGGCTGATCAGGACGGTGCGCTTGCGCAGTCTGACCGCGGCGGCCAGGAACTCCACCGCGCTGCGGGTCAGGAAGGTGTCACCGGCCGACCGGGCCCAGCCGCTCGCCTGCGCCAGCCGGGAGCCCCGGTACAGCAGCGAGGTGTCGCGGTCCGACTCCTCCCAGGCGAGGCCGTCCTCCTCCAGCCGCTGGCGCAGCAGGTTGCCGGCGCGGTCCTCGTCGATCCAGTCGCGCAGCCGCGGCCAGGCGTGCAGCAGCGCCTCGTGGGTGATCTCCACGGTGTCCGCGTCGAGGGTCACCAGCCGGGCCCGCACCAGCGCCTCGAGGGACTCCTCGGTCTTGCCCGGGTCCCCCGACTCCTCGGCCAGCCGGCGCCGTGTGCTGCGCCTGCGGGTGGCCTGGGTGTCCTCGCTGAGCCGGACCAGTCTGAGCAGCAGCAGTCTCGCCGCGGTGCGGGCCGCCGGGTCCAGGCCGGTCCAGGCCCGCTCGGCGGTCGCGGCCACCGCGCCCTGGATGCCGCCGGCCGCGCGGTACCCGGCCAGGGTCAGCCGGCCGCCCTTGCGCCGCTGCCAGGTGGCCAGCAGGGCGTGGGAGAGGAGCGGCAGCACGCCCGCGTCGTGTTCCCCGACCGCCCGGTAGGCGTGGGAGGGGCCCCCGCCGCGCGGGCCGTCGGTGCTGACCTCGCGGATGATCAGCTCGGCGAGTCCGGGTTCGAGTTCCATGCCGACGGCCCTGGCCGGGGCGGTCACCGCCTCGCGCAGTTCCGCGGTGGTCAGCGGTCCGAGCACCATGTGCCGGTGCTGCAGCGCGTCGGCCAGTTCGGGGTAGCGCAGGCACTGTTCGTAGAAGTCGGCGCGTACGCCCAGCGTCACGAGCACCGGCGCCGGGTCCCCCGGTCCGCCCGGCACGCAGGCGGCCTGGAGCAGCCGGACGAACTCGCGCCGGACCGCCTCGTCGGAGCAGAGTGTGAAGAGTTCCTCGAACTGGTCCACGATGACGACCGGGCGGGTGTCCGGCGGGCCGCCGCCGGTCGCCGCCCAGGCCGCGAACGCCTCCCTGACGGCCTCCTCGGCCGGCCGGCCGCCCGTGCCCCGCGCCCCGGGGGCGTCGGCGCTTCGGCCCGGGGAGTCGCCCGCGCCCCCGGTCTCCGGGGTGCCGTCCTCCGGTGCCGTCGTGCGGCGTGCGGTGGCGACGACGGGTGCGAGCTGCGGTACCAGCCGGGCCAGTTCTCCGAGCGGGTCGGCCCCGGGAACGAGTTGGAGCACCTTCCTGGGCGGGCCGTCCCCGGTGTCCGCGGGGCCGCCGCGCAGGGCCGGTACCAGGCCGGCGTTGAGCAGGGAGGACTTGCCCGCCCCGGAGGCGCCCACGAGCATGACCAGGCCGCCCGTGTCCGGCGTCGCGTCGAGCAGGGCGACGAGGGTCCGCGTGCTCCGCTCCCGCCCGAAGAACCAGCCGGCGTCCTGCCGACGGTAGGCGGCCAGCCCCCGGTAGGGGCAGACCCCGCCCGGGGCGGCCGGAGTCTCGGCGGGAGGCTGCTCGTCCGCCGCGGGCTGCGGGGGGCGTTCGCCGCTCGGGTCGGCCATCGCCCGCTCCCACAGGCGCTGCCACTGGGCCAGGTCGTACAGCCCGGGGGAGACCGGCACGGGCCGCGCACGCCGCGCCTGCGGAACGAGGACGTGCAGGACCGCCGCGAGGGCGGTGAACTGGGCGGGCACGTTCTTGGCCCGGCGCCAGTCGCTGATCCGCTGGGCGGAGACCCGCACGGGGCGACCTCGTTCGTCGACCCGCTGGAGTCGGACGACGGCCTCGGACACGCGTTTGAGGGGAGGGTTGCCGGCCTCCCTGTACAGCAGTGCGAGGCGTTCTGCGAAGGCCGTGCGTGCCCCTGAGTCGAAACTCAAGGTCTCCACTCCTTACTTCTCCCGCACCTGGACGTCCGGACCGGAAAACTCACTCTATACGGCTGACCTGCGGCTACCTCGTTGTGAGGGTTCCGGGGCCTCCTCGGCGGCGACCACAGGTGGCAGGATCGCGTCGCAGTGGCGAGGCGGCCCCGCGGCACCCGGACAGGTCAGCGGCTCAGTACTCGGAGAGCCACCCCATGAGGCCGCATGTTCTCGGTCAGCTTTCGGTGGCCCCGTTCCCCCCGACCCGCTCCGGTACCGCACGCGAAAACGGCGCCGGCATGGTTTGGCACCGGTCCCCACGAGGGGAGGGACCGGAGCCAAACCATGCCGACGCGCAGGTGCGGCCGAACAGCCCGCCCCGGCCGGTCCTCCGGTGTGTGTCGGCCGGCCGTCAGTCCCCGGTGGGTGTCCGGCGGGCGGGCGGGACCAGAAGGTCCCGCCTCGGGTGCTTCTCACCGGTGACGCTGCCGCGGATGCCGAGGTCGGCGCGGGCGTCCTCGTGGAAGGCGTTGATGGCGCGGAACGCCGCCCGGTGCCGCTCGCGCCACTCCTCCAGACTGCCGTCGACACGACCGGTCGCCTGCCAGTCGATCTCGGCGAGCAGTACGTTCAGCTCGTGCCCGGACTCGATGGCCTCGTCCCCGCCGAGCAGCATGACCCGCTCGAAGGCCGAACCCCAGCGGCGGCTCGCCTCCGCCAGGTCGTCGCGGAGGTCCTCCTCGGGCCGGTGGTTCTCCCGCAGGCCCTTGCGCGTCTCGTACAGCGGCACGGAGGCGGCGATCCGCATCTTGGCGGCGTCCACGTACTCCCCGTACGCGTCGACCTTCTTGTCGTCCCAGCGTGTCAGCAGCCGGTGGCGGTTGCGGCTCCGCTCCATCAGGTGGTTCGTGACGTGTGTGGTCAGCGCGCCGAGCAGTACGGCCGCGATCGTCACGAGTTGCTCGCCGGTCCCCAAACCCGTCCCCCAGTCACCACTCCGCCGGATCCCGGGCGATCCTACGAGGGCCGGGCCGACGGGGCCAACAGGCGGACGGCCAGGGCGGATTCAGCGCGCCCTTCCGCGGGCAGGCAGGTCCTGAAGGTTCCGACACCGATCGCCGCTGGAGTGCGCATGAGGATCTCCGTCGACCCCGAGCAGTGTTACGGCTCCGGCGACTGCGTCCACCGGGCCCCGTCCGTCTTCACCCGGGTGGACGGCCTCGGCGCCGTCGTACCCGGCCGGGAGCACGACGTCGACGTCCCCCGGGTGCGCGAGGCGGCCGAGGGCTGCCCGTCCGCCGCGATCACCATCACGGAAGAGGAGTGAGCATCCGAGGCGAACCGGTCTCTTCGGCGTCGCAGGTCCTGGCGGGACTCGCCGTCCGGTACGTGCGGGGCGGCCCGGGCACCGTCGGGAAGGCGGCCCTCGCCACCCGCTGGCTGAACCCGCGTCTGCGCGAGCACCCCCGCCGCGCGGTCGTCACGGTGCGTTCCGGGGACCGCTTCGCGGTGGACACGCGGGACCTCATCCAGCGCTACCTGTACCTGTTCGGCGCCTGGGAACCGCACATGACGGGGTGGCTGCGGCGCCGGCTGCGGCCGGGCGACGGCTTCGTCGACGTCGGCGCCAACATCGGTGTCTTCAGCGTCCTGGCGGCCCGGCTGGTCGGCGCCGAGGGCCGGGTCGCCGCGATCGAGGCCTCCCCCGACCTGCACCGCTCCCTGGTGCGGCACGCCCGGCTCAACGGCCTCGGGAACATCCGCGCGCTCAACGCCGCCGTCTCCGACCGCCCCCGGAAGCTGACCTTCGTGCTCGCCAGCTCACGGAACACGGGGGCGAACAGCATCGTCCCGTACGACGGGCCGGTGGAGTCCAGCTTCGAGATGGAGGCCCGGCCGCTGCCGGAGCTCCTCGACCCGGCGGAGATCGCGACCGCCCGGGTGATCAAGATCGATGTCGAGGGCGCGGAGGGCGGCGTCGTCCGGGGTCTCGCACCGATGCTGGGCGCGCTGCGGCCCGACGCGGAGATCACGGTCGAGGTGGCACCCGAGCGCATGGCCCGGCTCGGGGACCGGGTGGACGACCTGCTGGCGGTGATGCGCGACGCCGGGTTCCACGTCTACCGGCTGCCCAACGACTACGCGGCCGGAAGCTACCCCTCCGCGCTGAGCGGTGAGCCCCGCGCGCCGGTCCGCTGGCGCGGTCCGGTGACGGAGGAGAGCGACCTGATCTTCTCCCGGGTCGACGCGGAGCTGCTGCCCTGACCGCCGGGGCCGCGCCGCGCCGCCGGGGCGAGGGGCGTTGCCTGGCCGGGTCGCCGTCCCCGTCCTGACCGGACTGACAGCCGGTGAGGCCGACGGCCGCCGCGGCGATGAGGAGAGCGTTGAGCGGGGTGCCGCGGTTGGTTCGGTGGGCGCCGTGGTCGTCCCGGGCGTCCGATGGCCGGGTGTCCGCCGGTGCCTGACCGGCCGCGCCGCCGGTCCGGAGCCGTGCCGCCCCGCCGGGTTCGGTGGGCGCCGTGGTCGTCCCGGGCGTCCGGTGCCTGGCTGGTCGCCGGAGTTCGACCGCCGCCCGCCCGTCCCCCGCCGGCCCGGAGCCGTGCCGCCTCGCCGTTCCGGCGCCGTCCGGTGTCCGGCCGTCCTCCGGTGCCTGGTGGTCCGCCTCACGCACCCTCGTGCGGAGCGGAGGGGTTCCCCGGCCGGTGCCAGCCGAAGGACGTCAGGGCCCGTGCCCTGGCCTCCACCACCGCCATCCGGGCGTCGCGTTCGGCGGGGTCCACGTGGGAGGGCCGGCCGGTCTCCTGGCCCTCCCACTTGCGGTAGAGGAGGCCCACCTCCTGGGAGAACCACCCCCGGCTCACGCTGTTGAGCGCGAGCAGCAGTCCGGTGTCCTCGGACGCCGGGAGGGCCATCCAGCCGCCGAGGGCGAGCAGCAGGTCCCGCCGTACCAGGAGCGTCGCCGGGTGGACCTGGGCGCGGAAGCCGTTCGCCCTCCAGAAGTCGAGCACCTCGCCGCGCTCGATCGGCCCGTGTGCCGGGTCGCCGGGGAAGCCGGCCGTCGAACCGTCGGGCAGGAGGTCCAGGACGCGCGAGGTCGCCCAGCCGATCGCCGGGTCGGCCTCCAGGGCGGCCAGGTCGCGGGCCAGCGCTCCCTCGGTGAGCCGGTCGTCGGCGTCCAGGACCTTCACGTACGCGCCGTCCGCGTGCGCCAGGGCCATCGTGCGTGCCACCCCGGGCCCGCCCTGCCGGTCCGGCCTGCCCTGGTGGAAGACGACCCGCGGGTCGTCGGGCACGTACGGTCGGACGTCCTCTCCTCGGCCGTCCTCCTGGATCACCCAGCGCCACTCCCAGCCCTCGGGCAACTCCTGTGCGCACAGCGAGGCGTGGGCCTCGGGCAGGAAGGGGGCCGCGGGGCCGTGGACGGCCGTGACGATGACGACGCGCCGGTTCACGGCGGCACTCACCACCTTTCGAGTCGGGTCGTGAAGAGCAGTTCGGTACGGTCGCCGGGCAGTGTGACGTCGGACACGTCCACCACCCGGCCGTCGGTGTCGTACGAGGTCTTGCGGAGCAGGATCACCGACGTGCCCGGCGGCAGGTCCAGGGCCGCGGCCTCCTCCGGTGTCGGCGGGCGGGCGGTGAGGCGCTCCTCCACCCGGTCCAGTTCGATGCCCACGGTGTGGAGCTGGTGCTGGGTGCCGCCGGGCCAGGGCTCGCCCGCCTCGTCCAGGAGGGCGGGGTTGGCCGCGATCATGTCGCGCACGAGGTAGGAGGTCACGAGGTTGAAGGGGGCGGTCTCGGCCGAGTGCCGGGTCCGGTAGGCGCGTTGCAGGAGCACGGTGCCCTCGGGGACGCCGAAGGCACGGGCCAGTTCCCCGGTCGCCCTCCGCTCGCGGTACTCCGCGTGGAAGACGAGGTCGTCGGCGCCGAGGCCGGTGTCGTGCTCCGTGACGCCGGTCCCGGCCCGGGCGGCGAGCGGACGGCGGGCCCGGTCCTTCTCCCACTGGTGCCGGCGGTTGTCCCGCACGGCCGGGATGCGGGGGCGTCGGACGAAGGTGCCGAGGCCGTGCCGCTTGTCGATCAGGCCCTCGTCGCTGAGCAGCCGGAGCGCGTTCTGCACCGTCGGCACGCTGCGCCGGTAGTGGTCGGCGAGGTCCGCCTCGGACGGCAGACGGTCGCCGGGCGCGCGCTCACCGGCGCGGATCGAGCGGCGCAGATCGTCCGCGATCACTTCGTACGCCTTGGGCACGGCACTCACCGGTTCCGGTCCGTCGTCGGGTCGTCCTCGCGGTCGCAGGCTACAACTCCTCAAGAGGTCTTGAGGAGTCGGGGTCCGGTGGAGAGCCGGAGGAGCTGCCGGGGGCCTCGCACACACGGCGGCGGCCCGGCTGCTCTGTCGAGCGGCCGGGCCGTTTCTCGCGTGTGGTGCGGTACGCAGATCGCCGTTACGTCGGGGTCGGGGGTGGCTCGGGCCGCTCAGCGCTGGAGAGGGGCGGTGTGCTGGGCCGGAGCCTCGGCGGCGCCGTCGCCCGGAAGATCGGGGGCCGCAGTGGTGGCGGTGGCGTCGGCGAGCGGGCGGTGGCGGCAACTGGGAGCCGTTCCGTGGGCCTCGGCGCGGATGCGCTGCTTCATGGTGGGGGGCAGGGAACCGGTTCGGGACCGGGACCAGGCGGTCGCCGCCGCGGGTGCCGCCTCGGGGGAGGCGCTCTCGGCCTTGTTGCTGTGCGTTCCGGTCTGCGGTACGGCCGCGGCGGCCGTCGTCGTGATGAGTCCGAGCGCCGTGAACAGCGCGAGGAAGGCGGTGACGACGCTGGTCCACAGCGTCAGGACCTTGTTCCGGGCCATGGCCCCTCACTTTCGGGTTGGGCGATTTGCGTACTTTCCTCATGATGTGTATGCGGATCGCGAAGTGGTGGACCGACGCCCGTGGCGCGTCGATGTTCAGATGAACACCACCCGTATGGCGGCAAGGCGGTGCAAAAGGTGCGCAGACGTGAGAGAGGCGGGCAAACATGACCGCATGTGAAGGTGTGATCACCGTCCGATCAGAACGGCCGCGTCCGCTTCTAGAGGGGCCCGTTGACCGGCAGTTGACGACCGACGCAGGTCACCGATCGGTATCGGCCGGTGTGTATAGTCGGGCGCCAGAAGTCCCCTACGTCAAGGAAAGACGAGGTCGCGCGGTGAAGAAGCTTCTCCTGGTCGCACTGGCCGCCATCGGCGGGCTCCTCGTGTACCGCCAGATCCAGGCGGATCGCGCCGAGCAGGATCTGTGGACGGAGGCGACCGACTCCGTGCCCACGGGTTCGTGAGTACGACCGACATTCGGTCCTGAGCAGACCCCGGCCGTCAAACGGTCGGGGTTTTGTGTTGCCCGTGTCCCCCTGCGAGGGCGAGGGGGAGCGCGGCAGGATGGGCACGGTCGTTCGGGGCGGGCGGCGACAGGGCCGGTGAACGCGAGGGGTGGCGGGTCATGCGACGGTGGTGTACGGCTCGACGGTGTGCCGGAGCGGGGCGCGACCGGCCGACGGGAACCGTCCGACTGGCCGCCGTGACCGCCGTACTGGCCACGACCGCCGCCCTGCCCGGCGCCACGGCCCTCGCCGCCGGTGCGCCCGCCGGGTACGGCTTCGCCGACGACGCCCGGCGGATAGCGGGCGCGAGCGCCGCCTCGGACGCCGCACGGCTGGAGGCCGGCTCGACGTACCGCAGTTCCCTCCCGAGGAACGGTGTCCTCTACTACCGCCTCGACCTCGACGCCGCCTCCGACGCCTATGTCGCCGTCACCGCCGTGCCCGGCCCCGACGGCGAGGTCACCGCCGTCGACGGCATCCGGGTCTCCGTGCGGGACGCCGACGGGGGCTCCTGCTCCGTGGACAGCGCCACCTTCGGCGCCGCCCGCAGCCCCCGCCCGGTCACCGCCTGGGGCACGCGCGAGATCGCCTCCGGCACGCATCGGTGCCAGGACCCCGGCCCCTACTACGTCACCGTCGAACGGACCCGGCCCAAGGACTCGCCGCCGGACGCCTGGGACCTGGAACTCACCACCGCCACCGAACCCCGCCCGCGCCGGGCCGGGCCGACCGGGGCGCCCGAGGCCTGGGACTCCGCCTCGCCCGAACCCCTGGCCGGCGAGCCGGAACGCCGGGCGGGCGGCGACGGATTCGCCCGTGCCACCCCCGTCGGACAGGGCGTCTGGCGCGACGACATCCGGCCCGGACAGACCCTCTACTACAGGGTGCCGGTCGACTGGGGCCGCCAGGTGTCCGCGACCGCCGAACTCGCCGACTCCGCGGACGCCTCCGGCTACGCGACCGCCGCCCTGCGCCTCGCCCTGCACAACCCCGTACGCGGCGAGGTCGACGACGCCGCCAAGGGCTACACCGGCCGGCGCACCACCGTCGGCCTCGCCCCCCTGCCACCGGTGGCGTACTCCAACCGGTACGCCCCCGCGGGGCAGGTCGGCGCGATGCGGTTCGCCGGCGACTACTACGTGGTGGTCCACCTCGCGGCGCAGACGGCCGACGCCTTCGGCGAGGGCCCCTTCGCACTGACCCTGCGCCTACGGCTCGGGGGAGCCGCGGAGAGCGGCCCCGACTACGCGGGGCAACCCCGGCCCAAGGGCCTCTTCGACGTCTCCGCACAAGAACGGGTGGCCGCACCGCGAACCGGGGCCGCCACCGACGCGGACCCCGCCATGAAGGCGCTCGCCGTCGGCGGGATCGGCACCGGCAGCCTGCTCCTGCTCGGCCTGGCCGTGTGGACGGTGGCGGCCCGACGCAGGTCCTAGCCCCGGAGCGGGCTCAGACGCGGGTCAGCGCCCACAGGCCCACGCCGTAGCAGGCCAGCGCGATCACCAGCAGCGGCCAGACCACCTTCGCCGGGGGACCGGAACGCCGCCGCCGCCGTGCCCCGCGGTGCTGCGCGGGAGGGGCGGACCGCGGAGACCGCGCGGTGTACGGGGCGGTGGGGACGTCGGCACGGTCCCCCGGGGACGGAGCCGCCGCCCGGTCGGGAAGGGACGGGGCGTGCGGCGGCCGGTACTGCGACGCGTACGGCGCTTCGTACGGCGCTTCGTACGGCGCTTCGTACGGCGCTTCGTACGGTGCTTCGTACGGCGGTGCGTACGGCCGTTCGTGCGGCGGTGCGTGCGGCGACCGGTCCTGGGACGGGTGCTGCTCCTGGGCCGGCGGCCGCGCATCGGCCGCCCGTGCCGACGTGGCGGTCGGCTGCGGAGGCGGCAGGTGGAAACTCCCGGTCTCCGACATGCCGCCCGCCCGCTCGCCCCGGGGGGCCGCCGCCGACGGGGTCCCGGCCGGGGCGGGCGCAGGGGAGGACGGGGGTGCGCGGTCCGGCGCCGGTGAGGCGCCGGCCGGGGCCGCCGGCGCCCAGGGGGAGCCGACGGCGCGGCGTGCGGACCCGAGCCCGGGCCGGCCGGCCGCCGCGGATCGGTCGCTACGTCGTCCACGCCGGACGCCTGTTTGAGCGGGCCGTCGGCCTCGAACCCCGGCGGCAGCGGGCCGACCTGGTCGAATATCTCGATCAGCTCGTCGTCGGGCCCCGGCTCCGCCAGCAGCTCCGCCGCCGAGGCCAGCGCCTTGCGCGCACCGGTCGCGGTACGGAACCTCGCCGCCGGATCCGGCTGCACCAGCGTCGCCACGACCTGCCACAACGGCTCGGGAATCCCACGTGGCGCGGCGGGCGTACCGTGCTCGGCAAAGTGCTGCACCAGCGCCTTGGCGTCGGGCTTGGCACCCTCCAGCAGATACAGGGCGACGAGCCCCACGGCGAACAGGTCGGAGGGGAAGTCCGGCTCCGACCCCAACAGCTGCTCCGGAGCGAGGTAACCCGGCGTCCCCACCACGAGGTTGGTCTCCGTCAACCGGGGCTCACCCAGCCGCATCGCGATGCCGAAGTCGGACAGCCTGAGCCGCGGACGACCCGTCCCCGTCGCCTCCAGCAGCAGGTTGGCGGGCTTGATGTCGCGGTGCACCACGCCCTCCCCGTGAACCGCCGCCAGACCCGACAGGAGCTGATCGAGCAGCGTGCACACGAAGCCGGGCGGCAGAGGACCGTAGTCCCCGACCAGATGGACGAGCGAACCGCCCGTGACCAGGTCCATGGTGAACAGGACCTGATCGTCGTCGGCGGCCCAGCTCGCGGGCGCGAGCACATGGGGGTGATCGATCCGCAGCGCCTGCTCACGGACGAACCGCAGCAGCGCGTGCGCGTCCCGCTGCTGGAGCACCTTCGCCGCCACGTAACGCCCGCGCCGGTGGTCCCAGGCACGCCAGACGGCACCCACCCCGCCCCGGCCGATCGGATCGACCAGCTCGTACCGGCCCGCGAAGACCTCACCCATGGCTGTGCGCCGCTCCTCCCCTGGGACCTGTCGCGCCCTTCCCGCGGCCCGGCCGCCGCCCCCCGGCGGCGACCGGCCCCGGGATCAGTTCTGGTGGGACTGGTAGTGCGCGACCGCGTCCGAGGTGCGGCCCGCGCCGTACACCCGCAGGAACTCGGCCAGCTCCGGGTGCGAGGCGGAGAGGGCGTCCGCCGCGTCGATGATGTCCCCGGCGGCCGCCACCGAGCGCAGCAGCGACTGGATCTCACGGACCACCCGCTTGACCGTGGGCGCACCCGAACTGCTGGTCGTCGTGGTGGTGTTGCTGAGCACCGAGCCCCCCTGCGACTTCCTGATCTCGTCCATGCGCTCCGTCGCCTCGGCCGCGCTCGCACTGCCGTCGGCGACCTGCCCCGCCAGGTCCTGCAGCAGCTGGACCCGCTGGACCACCGCCGGGTTGCCGATCTTCGCCCGCTGGCCGCTCATCAGCTGCGACAGCATCGGCGCGGACAACCCCAGGACACCCGCGAGACGCGCCTGGTTGAGACCGAGGTCATCGATAAGCCTGCGGAAGAGCGCCCCCAGCGGCTCCCCGTACCAGTTCCGCTGCAGTTCCCGCGCTCTTGCGGTGGCTTCCTGCTGTGCGGCGTCCATTGCGTCTCCCCATCGCTTCCCCAAGAACCGCAGTTCGCTCCAGCGAACCACGCCGAGCATCTTACGGAGCGTGGTCGTTCCCCGGGACCCCCAATCATTTGTGAGATACGGGGGGCGACCCGGTACTCTTGTCCGCGGCGACCGACGGTCCGCGACACCACGACCGACGCCGCCTTGAGAAGGGGCCTTAGCTCAGTTGGTAGAGCGCTGTCTTTGCATGGCAGATGTCAGGGGTTCGACTCCCCTAGGCTCCACCGCCAAGAACGCCTCCGACCTGCGAGAACACGGGTCGGAGGCGCTCCGCTTTCTCCCCGCGGCGCGCAGCGGCCCCGCCGCCGGGCCCGGGCGGCGCGGAGACGTTCCTCACCGCCGCCCCCCGCTTACCGCGCCCCACACCGCACGCGTCATCCGCATGATCGGCAACGACCGGAGGAAAAGGGCCAGTTGAGCACGGTGATGAACCCGCCGGACCACATGCCGAAACCGGAACGGAGCGGCGGACGGCCGCCCGTCGGCACCCCGGTGACGCTGTCTGCTCTTGATATCGTCACCCCACAGGGCACCAACACCACACCCCTGCGGGGCGGTGCCACGTGGCTCATCGCCGTCGGGGCCATCCGGCCGCTACCGACGAGGTGGAAGGGGTAGACCATGCGGGCGAAGGTACGCGCCGCTCTCGACGCGCTCTACATGAAGCGGCTGGTCAGGGAGCTCGAAGGACGCCCACGCCCCCAGCACATCGGCATCATGCTCGACGGCAACCGCCGGTGGGCCAAGATGTCGGGCATCGACGACCCCCGCGAGGGCTACCGGGCGGGCGGGGCGAAGGTGCTGGACTTCCTGCGCTGGTGCGACTCCGCACAGATCGAGCACGTCACCCTGTTCATGCTGTCCGACGACAACCTCCACCGGCCCGAGGAGCAGCTGAACCCGCTCATCGACATCATCGCCGAGGTCGTCGAGCGGCTGGCCGCGCCCGGCAACCCGTGGCGCGTCGAAGCCGTCGGCGCCCTGGACCTACTGCCCGCCGAGTCCGCGAGCCGCCTCAAGACCGCCACGGCCGCCACCGAGGACCGCAGGGGCGGCACCAAGGTCGACGTCGCCGTGGGCTACGGAGGCCGACGCGAGATCGTCGACGCCGTGCGCTCAGCCCTGACCGAGCACAGCTCCCAGGGCGGTGACATCGACGAGTTCATCGAGACGTTCACCATGGAGCACATCTCCAAGCACCTGTACTCCAAGACCCGGTCCGAGTCCGACCTCATCATCCGGACCTCCGGTGAACAGCGCCTCTCCGGCTTCCTGCTCTGGCAGTCCGCCTACGCCGAGGTGCACTTCTGCGAGACCTACTGGCCGGACTTCCGCGAGATCGACTTCCTGCGCGCGCTGCGCTCCTACTCCCTGCGGGAACGCCGCTACGGGCGTTGAGCGCTGAGTACCGAGCGCCGCGTACGGGGCGTCGAGCCGTCGGAGCCGGTCCTCGTTTCACGTGAAACATCACCGCGGGGCGGAAGACTCCGAGTCTTCCGCCCCGCGGTGATGTGAAGAACGGCCGCCGCCGGGCCGACGAGGGTCAGCGGGGTTCGTCGCCGTCGGCCGCCTCGTCCTGCGCCTGCTTGGCCTGCACCTCGGGATCGAGGACCGTGTCACCGGTACCGTCCACGGACGTCAGTCGTCCCGACTCGGCCACCTCCGTCGCCTCCGGCGGCTCCACCAGCCAGTCCGGGTTGGCCTGCTTGTCCCACCACTTCCAGACGGCGAAGGCACCGCCCGCGACGACACCCACCACCGCCAGAGCCTTGGCGACACGGCCGGCGCCCGACCGTCGCCGGTGCTTGCGCGTCAGCTTCTCGATCTCCTTCGCCGTGACCTGGCCACGCAGCGCGGCAAGCGCCGCGGCGCCCCGCGCCGTGGCCTCGTCCCGCACGGGGCCGGCCGCGGCCACCGCCTGCTCGATCCTCGGCCGTGAGTAGTCGGCCGCCTGCCGAGCGGCCAGACGCGTGCGGACCGCCGCCTCCTGAGCGGCCGCGTCCATCTTCGGCGGCACATGGGTACGGGCCTGCTCCAGCCGCGGCGCGAGATGCGCACCGTACTGAAGACGGGCCTGGTCTGCGGCCTGGGACACCTTGGGCGCCAGCCGTACGCGCGCCTCCTGTGCATAGTGAGCGGCCCTGTCCTTGGCCGTGTCGGCGTAGGGCGCCACCACTTCCGCGGCGTGCAGCACGCTGTCCTTCGCCGAACCGGTCGCGGCGCGCACGCTGTCGATGCGGGTCACGGGTTCCTCCTCCTCGGTGGCGTACGGTAATTCGACTTTCCACCCTTTTACGGATCATGCCTGGGGACGCACCGCCAGGCATGTGAGGGCGGGCATCCGGGTCACGGACGATGCCGCCGGGGTCCTCTGGGGCACGTGGTGACGAAAGTTGCGAACACGAGCTGATCAACGTCGACAACGGATGAATACCGGACAACGCCAGTCCGTCCACGACAATGCCACGGATCGGCGCCCCACGCTCGTGACCCAGCGGTATGAGCGATGCACGCGTCCGGGACCGTGCGAGGATCGACGCGCACAACAGGACGACGGAAGGCACATCGTGGCCGAGCAGCTCTACGCCACCCTGAAGACCAGCCAAGGTGACATCGAGGTCCGGCTGCTGCCGAACCACGCCCCCAGGACGGTCAGGAACTTCGTCGAGCTCGCCCGCGGCGAGCGGGAGTGGACCCACCCCGCCACCGGGGACAAGACCACGGCCAGGCTCTACGACGGCACCGTCTTCCACCGTGTCCTCAGCGGCTTCATGATCCAGGGCGGCGACCCGCTGGGCAACGGCACCGGCGACCCCGGCTACCAGTTCCCGGACGAATTCCACCCCGACCTCGCCTTCGACAAGCCCTACCTGCTGGCCATGGCCAACGCCGGGCCCGGCACCAACGGCTCGCAGTTCTTCATCACCGTCTCCCCGACGACCTGGCTCAACCGCAAGCACACGATCTTCGGCGAAGTGACCGACCCGGCGAGTCAGCAGGTCGTCGACTCCATCGCCGCGGCCCGGACCAACCCCCGCACCGAGCGGCCCGTCGACGACGTCGTCATCCAGAGCGTCGTCGTGGAGACCCGCAACGGCTGACCTCCGCCGGGCCCCTCCGGGCAGGAACCAAACGCCCCGCTTATCCGTAGAGAAGGACGGGGCGGTGCATCTGCACACACCGCCCGAAGGACGACCGAGGGGAAGCCATGGACCACGCGGCCGCCGGCCCGCCGGACGCCCAGAGCCTGCCCGGCTGCTATCGCCACCCGGACCGCGAGACCGGCATTCGCTGCACCCGCTGCGAGCGCCCCATCTGCCCGGACTGCATGGTCAACGCATCCGTCGGCTTCCACTGCCCCGACTGCGCGGCCGGCCGCACACCCGGGGCCACCGGCCCGGCCCCGAGCGCCTCCCGCCCCCGCACCCTCGCGGGCGGCACCGTCGCGGCCGACCCCCACCTCGTCACCAAGATCCTGATCGGGATCAACGTGGCGGTGTTCATCGCCGTCCAGGCGCTGCCGTCGTCCTTCCTCGGGGACATGGTGCTCATCGGACGCTGGCCCCCCGCCCCCTTCGTCCCGACCGAGGGTGTCGCGGAGGGCGAGTGGTACCGCCTGGTGACCACGGTGTTCACCCACCAGGAGATCTGGCACATCGGCTTCAACATGATCAGCCTCTGGTTCCTCGGCGGTCCCCTGGAAGCAGCCCTCGGCAGATCCCGCTACCTCGCGCTCTACCTCGTCTCCGGGCTGGCCGGCAGCGCTCTCACCTACCTGCTGGCCTCACCCACCACGGCCACCCTCGGCGCCTCAGGCGCGGTCTTCGGCCTCTTCGGTGCCACCGCCGCGCTGGTACGCCGGCTCAACGCCGACATGCGGCCGGTCGTCGTCCTGCTGGTGATCAACCTGATCTTCACGTTCACCTGGGGCAACATCGCCTGGCAGGCTCACATCGGCGGCCTCGTCGCGGGCGTCCTGATCGGCTTCGCCATGCTTCACGCCCCGCGTGAGCGGCGGACGCTCGTCCAGTACGGCACCTGCGCGGTGGTCCTCCTGGTCGTCGTCGGCCTGACCCTGTTGAGGACGGCCCAGCTCACCTGAGCGGTCCGTTGTCCACAGTAGGTGGCGGATCTTGTGCACAGCGTGCGGGAACACATGTGCCCCCTGTCACTGACCCGTGTCGTCGCAGGTCAGGCAGGGGGCGAACATGTTTTCGGAACCTGGGTCGAGCCGGTACTTCCGTCACACCGGCGTCAATGTCCGGGGGGTTATCCACAGATCGTCTTTTCTTTTCCCCATCGTGTGGATAACCCCTGTGGATAACCCGGCGGGCGGCCCTGGGCAGAGCTGCCGACGAGCTGTCTCCGGGCTACTTCCACTGCGTCGAGACGCCGAACCCCGCGGCGATGAAACCGAAGCCCACCACGATGTTCCAGTTGCCCAGAGAGTCGATGGGAAGTGAACCGTCGGTGACGTAGAAGACGACGATCCAGGCCAGGCCGATGACGAACATGGCCAGCATGACCGGCGCGACCCAGCTGCGATTGGTCAGCTTGATACTGGCCGCCTGCTTCGAGGGCGGCGGCGTGTAATCGGCCTTCTTGCGGATACGTGACTTCGGCACGAGGGTCTCTCCTGTCGATGCGCTGCGTGGCCGCGCAGGGAACGGGGGTCGGTCTCGGTATGCGGCGTACATGGGGACAAGGGGACTCCGAGCGCTCCCCCGGGCGTCCGTTAGCGTAGTCCTTCCGTGGCGCCGAAGGAGATAAGGGTACGTTGAGCAATTCTGCCGACTCCCCCGGGACGGGATCCAGCCCTGCCCGCCGGCGCCGTTTCCGGCCCGTGCGGATCCTCACGGCGGCCGTCTTCGCTCTCGCGGGACTTATTTTCTTCACCAGCTTCAATACCGCGAAGGGCACCAATATCCGTACGGACGCCTCTTTGCTCAAGTTGTCCGATCTCATCCATGAGCGCAGCCGGGAGAACGGCGATCTGGAGGAGTCCAACGGAGCACTGCGCGAGGACGTCGAATCGCTCGCCGAACGCGACGACGGCCGTACGAAGTCGGAGGACGACGAGCTCGCGAAGCTGGAGGAGAAGGCGGGCACGCAGAAGCTGAAGGGCGAGGCGATCTCCGTCACACTCGACGACGCCCCGCCGGACGCCACCGCCAAACTCCCCGGATACCCGGAGCCGGAGCCCGACTACCTGGTGATCCACCAGCAGGACCTGCAGGCCGTGGTGAACGCGCTGTGGCAGGGCGGCGCCGAGGGCATCAAGGTCATGGACCAGCGGCTGATCTCCACCAGCGCGGTGCGCTGCGTGGGCAACACGCTGATCCTCCAGGGCCGCGTCTACTCACCGCCGTACAAGATCCAGGCGGTCGGTGACCCGGAGCGGCTGAAGGAGGCGCTGGCGCAGTCGCCGGCGATCCAGAACTACATGGTGTACGTCAACGTGTACGGCCTGGGCTGGAAGGTCGAGGACGACGGGAAGGTCACCTTGCCCGGCTACTCGGGCGCGGCGGACCTGCACTACGCCCAGCCTGTGGATTAGGGCCGTTCCGCCGGGCCCCGCGCCGCTAGTCTGGTGCGGTACGGCGTGCTTCGGGCGCCGTGGTGCGACGGAAGGGACGGCATGTACGGCTGGATCTGGCGGCATCTGCCGGGGAACGCGTGGGTGAAGGCGCTGCTCTCGCTCGTGCTCGCGGTGACCGTGGTCTACGTCCTCTTCCAGTACGTCTTCCCGTGGGCCGAACCGCTGCTCCCCTTCAACGATGTGACGGTGGACAACCAGTGAGCGCGCGCATCCTCGTCGTCGACAACTACGACAGCTTCGTCTTCAACCTGGTCCAGTACCTCTACCAGCTCGGCGCCGAGTGCGAGGTGCTGCGCAACGACGAGGTCTCGACGGCGCACGCCCGGGACGGCTTCGACGGCGTGCTGTTGTCGCCGGGCCCGGGTACGCCGGAGCAGGCGGGCGTGTGCGTCGAGATGGTGCGGCACTGCGCGGCGACCGGGGTGCCGGTCTTCGGCGTCTGCCTGGGCATGCAGTCGATGCAGGTGGCGTACGGCGGTGTGGTGGACCGGGCGCCGGAGCTGCTGCACGGCAAGACCTCGCCCGTCGAGCACACGGGCAAGGGTGTCTTCGCGGGCCTGCCCTCGCCGTTCACCGCGACGCGGTACCACTCGCTGGCCGCCGAGCCGGCCACGGTCCCGGCGGAGCTGGAGGTGACCGCCCGCACGCCCGACGGCATCGTGATGGGCCTGCGCCACCGGGAACTGCCCGTCGAGGGCGTGCAGTTCCATCCGGAGTCGGTACTGACCGAGCACGGGCACCTGATGCTGGCCAACTGGCTGGTGGAGTGCGGCGACCGGGACGCGGTGGCGAGGTCGGCGGGGCTCGCCCCGGTGGTGGGCAGGGCCACGGCGTGACCGCGCTGCGCCCCGAGCGCGACTCCGGCCCGGCCGGTGACCAGGGGCCCCCGTACGGGCAGCCGTACGGGGATCCCGGTGCGTTCGGGGACGGTCGGCACGAGGAGTTCGCCCCCGGGGCGGTGTACCGGCCGCAGCCCGCCGACGACGAGACGGTGGCGCTGCGGGTCCCGGGTCCCCCGCCGGAGCGGACCGCCGTCGGCCTCGCCGGGGACGGCCCCGTGGGCGGTGGCCGCGCGGCCCGCAGGAAGGCCGCGAAACGGCGTCACGGGCGCCGTGGGGCGCCTGGCGGGGCGCCCGTGGGCTCCGAGTCGGACGAGGAGCCGAAAGCGCCCCTGTCGCGCGTGGAGGCCCGTCGGCAGGCTCGTGCGCGCAAGCCCGGCGCGGCGGTGGTCGCCAGTCGGATGATCGGTGAGCTGTTCATCACGACCGGTGTGCTGATGCTGCTGTTCGTCACCTACCAGCTGTGGTGGACGAACGTGCGCGCGCACGCGCAGGCGAACCAGGCCGCCAGCAACCTCCAGGACGACTGGGCGAGCGGCAAGCGCAACCCGGGGACGTTCGAACCGGGTCAGGGGTTCGCACTGCTGCACATCCCCAAGCTGGACGTGGTGGTGCCGATCGCGGAGGGCATCAGCAGCAAGAAGGTGCTGGACCGGGGCATGGTGGGGCACTACGCGGAGGGCGCGCTGAAGACGGCGATGCCGGACGCCAGGACGGGCAACTTCGGGCTCGCCGGGCACCGCAACACGCACGGGGAGCCCTTCCGGTACATCAACAAGCTCCAGCCGGGCGATCCGATCGTGGTGGAGACGCAGGACGAGTACTTCGTCTACAAGATGGCGTCGATCCTGCCGGTGACCTCTCCGAGCAACGTCAGTGTGCTGGAACCCGTCCCGAAGCAGTCGGGCTTCAAGGGGCCCGGCCGCTACATCACCCTGACCACCTGCACTCCCGAGTTCACGAGCAAGTACCGGATGATCGTCTGGGGCAAGATGGTCGAGGAACGGCCGCGCAGCAAGGGCAAGCCGGATGCGCTCGTCAGTTAAGGGCGGATGACCAGTGGCAGCGACCACCGACACGGAGCACCAGGAGCACGCCGGCGAGGACGGCCCACCGGGCCCCGCGGCACCTCGCACGGGGCGGGGCGGCCCCGGGCGGATCGTCGCCCGGGCGGTCAGCGTCTTCGGGGAACTGCTCATCACCGCGGGCCTGGTGATGGGCCTGTTCGTCGTCTACTCGCTGTGGTGGACGAACGTGGTCGCCGACCGCGCGGCGGACCAGCAGGCCGACAAGGTCCGTGACAACTGGGCCCAGGACCGGGTGGGCCCGGAAGGCCCCGGAGCGCTGGACACCAAGGCGGGCATCGGGTTCCTGCACGTCCCCGCGATGGGCGAGGGCGACGTCCTGGTGGAGAAGGGCACGTCGATGAAGATCCTCAACGACGGCGTGGCCGGTTACTACACCGACCCGGTCAAGGCGACGCTGCCCACCTCGGGCAAGGAGGGCAACTTCTCGCTCGCCGCCCACCGCGACGGACACGGCGCGAAGTTCCACAACATCGACAAGATCGAGAAGGGTGACCCGATCGTCTTCGAGACGAAGGACACCTGGTACGTGTACAAGACGTACGCGGTCCTCCCCGAGACCTCGAAGTTCAACGTCGACGTCCTCGGAGGAATCCCCGAGGAGTCCGGCAAGAAGAAGGCCGGCCACTACATCACCCTGACCACCTGCACCCCGGTGTACACGAGCCGCTACCGGTACGTGGTGTGGGGCGAGCTGGTGCGCACGGAGAAGGTGGACGGGGACCGGACGCCGCCGGAGGAACTGCGCTGAGGGCACCCGGGGCCCCTGACCCAGTGAGAAGGCCCCGGTGTGTACGACGAAGCCCCGGCTCCCTCCGTCGAGGGGGCCGGGGCTTCGGTGGGCGGTTCGGGTGGGTCAGCGGCCGAAGCCGGGGAGGCCGCCGAAGCCGCCGCCGTCGTTGCCGCCGTTGTTGCCGTTCTGCTGGCCGGCGGCGAACAGGACGACCTTGTCGCCCTTCTTGACCTCCTGGCCCTCCAGCGGGTTGCTCGCCATCACCACGGCGTTGTCGTCGCCGCCGCCCTCGACCTTGTCCAGTTCCAGGCCGCTCTGGGCGAGGACCTGCTTGGCCTGGCCGACCGTCATCTGGGTGACCTTCGGCATGGCGAACTTCTCGGGCGGTGCCTTGGCGATCTTCACGTTGATCGTGCTGCCGCGGTCGACGTCCTGGCCGCCGCCGGGGGTCTGCTCGAAGATGGTCCCCTCGGCCTGGGCGGTGGATTCCGCCTGCTCCTGGCTGCCGAGGGTCAGGCCCTGCTCCTCCAGACGCTTCTTGGCGTCCTCGGGAGACATGCCGCTCAGGTCCGGCACGGTCACCTGGGACGTCTCCTTGGCGACGGTGAGGGTGACGGTGGCGCCCTTCTCCTTCGAGGCACCGCTCTTCGGGTTCTGGGACAGGACGGTGTCCGGAGTCTGGTTGGACTCCTCGCTCTGCTTCTCGACCTCGAAGCCCTTGTCCTTCAGGGCCGCTTCGGCCTCGCTGAAGGCGAGTCCCTCGACGTCGGGGACCTCGACCTTCGGCGCACCCGTCGAGACGACCAGGTTGACGTTGGTCTGCTTGTCGACCTTGGTGCCCTTCGCGGGGTCCTGCGCGCAGATGTTGCCCTTGGGCTGGTCCTCGCACTCCTGCTGCTTGAAGGTCAGCTTCAGGTCGATGTTGTCGGCCTGCTGCTGGGCGTCGTCCTTGCTGAGGCCGATGAACGTCGGCACCGGGACCTGGTCGTTGCCCGGCCCCCCGTCGCCGCTGAAGGCGTACTTGCCGATCAGGATCGCGCCGACCAGGACGAGGATGCCCGCCAGGACGAGGAAGATCGTGGAGGTGTTCTTCTTGCGGGGCTGCTGGCGGCGCCGGTCGGGGCGGTCGTCGTAGCCGTAGCCGCCGTCGTCCGGGTTCATGGGCGGCAGCATGGTCGTGGCGCCGCCCCCGTCCGAGCGCAGGGCGGTGGTCGGCTGGTCGTCGGGGTAGGCGCCGTAGCCGCCGGCGGCCATGGCGCCCATCGCGGCGGTGGCGGCGACGGGCTGGCCGTCGAGGCAGGCCTCGATGTCGGCGCGCATCTCGTCGGCCGACTGGTAGCGGTAGTCGGGGTCCTTCGTCAGGGCCTTCAGCACGATCGCGTCCATCTCGGGCGTGATCTCGGGGTCGAAGACGCTGGGCGCCTGCGGTTCCTCGCGGACGTGCTGGTAGGCGACGGCGACCGGGGAGTCGCCGACGAAGGGCGGGCGGACCGTGAGCAGCTCGTAGAGCAGGCAGCCCGTGGAGTAGAGGTCGGAGCGCGCGTCGACCTGCTCGCCCTTGGCCTGCTCCGGGGAGAGGTACTGGGCGGTGCCGATCACGGCCGCGGTCTGGGTCATCGTCATGCCGGAGTCGCCCATGGCGCGGGCGATGCCGAAGTCCATGACCTTGACCTGGCCGTCACGCGTCAGCATGACGTTGGCCGGTTTGATGTCGCGGTGGACGATGCCGGCGCGGTGCGAGTACTCCAGGGCCTGGAGGATGCCGATGGTCATCTCCAGTGTCCGCTCCGGCAGCAGTCTGCGGCCGGAGTGGAGAAGCTCACGGAGAGTGGAACCGTCGACGTACTCCATGACGATGTACGGGATGGAGACCCCGTCGATGTAGTCCTCGCCCGTGTCGTAGACCGCCACGATCGCGGGGTGGTTGAGCGAGGCGGCCGACTGGGCCTCCCGGCGGAACCGGGCCTGGAAGGACGGGTCGCGCGCGAGATCCGCGCGCAGCGTCTTCACCGCCACCTGGCGTCCGAGCCTGGTGTCATGAGCGTGGTAAACCTCCGCCATGCCACCACGGCCGAGCACCGGGCCCAGCTCGTACCGGCCGCCGAGGCGACGCGGCTCTTCCATAGCTACCTACCAGCCCTCTCCGTCGGTCCCGACCGGCATGCTTGTACGGTCGGAGGCTGCCGTCCGGCCTACCGTACCCGGCTCTCTGGGGGCCCTTCGGCCAAGCCGGGCAGCCGATACAGGACCGGTATCGCAACGTGCGCCGATGTGAAGGGGACGTGACTCAAGTCACGCCCCGTTCATGGTGTGGTCACTTCTTGCTGTTGATGACGGCCTCCATGACGTTCTTCGCGATCGGTGCCGCGAGGCCGCCGCCGGAGATGTCGTCGCGGACGGCGTTCTCGTCCTCGATCACCACGGCCACGGCGACGGGCGAGCTGCCGTCGTCACCCTTGGCGTACGAGATGAACCAGGCGTAGGGGTTCTTGCTGTTGTTCTCGCCGTGCTGTGCGGTACCGGTCTTGCCACCCACCGTGACGCCGTCGATCCGGGCGTTGGTTCCCGTGCCGTCCTCGACGACGGTCTCCATCATGGACTGGAGGATCTGGGCGTTGTCCGCGGACAGCGGCTTGCTCATCTCCTCGGGGTCCGTCTTCTCGATGGTGTCGAGGTTGGGGGCCTGGAGGGCGTCGACCATGTACGGCTTCATCAGGGTGCCGTTGTTGGCGATGGCCGAGGTGACCATGGCCATCTGCAGCGGGGTGGCGGCGGTGTTGAACTGGCCGATGGAGGAGAGCGCGACCTGTGAGTCGTTCATGTCGTCGGAGAAGACGGAGGCGTTGGAGCGGACCGGGACGAACTGCTCCTCGGTGAAGCCGAACTTCTTGGCGGTCTCCAGCATCTTGTCGTTGCCGAGGTCGTAGCCGAGCTTGCCGAAGACGGTGTTGCAGGAGACGCGCAGGGCCTCGCGGAGGGTGGCGTTCTCGCAGGGCAGGTTGCCCTCGTTCTCCAGCTCCGTGGTGGTGCCGGGCATCGTCCAGGGCAGCGGGGAGTCGGTCTTCTCGTCGGCCGAGTCGTACTTCCCGTGCTCCAGGGCCGCAGCGGCGGTGACCACCTTGAAGGTGGAGCCGGGCGGGTAGACCTCGCGCAGGGCGCGGTTGAGCATCGGGTCGTCGGGGTTGTTCTTCTTCTGCAGCTTGTTCCAGGCCTCGCCGGCGGCCTCGTTGCTGCCCGCGATGACGGTGGGGTCGTAGGAGGGGTAGGAGGCCATCGAGAGGATCTTGCCGGTGGACGGTTCGATCGCGACGACGGCGCCCTTGGCGCCCTGCTTCTTGAGGCCGTCGTAGGCGGCCTTCTGCGCGTCGCTGTTGAGGGTGGTGACGACGTTTCCGCCCTCGCGCTTCTTGCCCGTGATCATGTCGAGGGTGTTGCGGAAGAAGAGCCGGTCGTCGTTGCCGGTGAGGATGCCGTCGTCGATGGCCTCGAGCTGGGTGGCGCCGTAGGCCTGGGAGACGTAGCCGGTGACGGGCGCCCACATGGCGCCGTCCTTGTAGGTGCGCTTGTACTTGAAGTCGCCCTCGGTGGTGGCGTGCGAGGTGATGGCCTTGCCGTCGACGATGATGTCGCCGCGCGGGCTGGCGTACCGCTCGATGGCGACGCGGCGGTTGTGCTCGTCCTCCTTCAGCTCGTCGGCCTGGACGTACTGGAGCCAGTTGTCCCGGATGAGGAGGGTGAGGACGAGGAGGCCGCAGAAGATCGCGATCCGGCGCAGTGGCTTGTTCACGGGCGGACCACCTGGGTCATCTCTGCGTCGGGGTTGGCGGGCGCGGCGGGTGCCGGTCTGCGCGCGGTGTCGCTGATGCGCAGCAGAATGCCGATCAACGCCCAGTTGGCGATGACGGAGGAGCCTCCGTAGGCCAGGAAGGGCATGGTCATACCGGTGAGCGGGATGAGGCCCATGACACCGCCGGCGACGACGAAGACCTGGAGGGCGAAGGCGCCGGAGAGGCCGATGGCGAGGAGCTTGCCGAAGGGGTCGCGGGCGGCGAGGGCGGTGCGCACGCCGCGTTCCACGATCAACGCGTAGAGCAGGAGCAGGGCCATGAGGCCGGCGAGGCCGAGTTCCTCGCCGAAGGTGGCGAGGATGAAGTCGGAGTTGGCGGCGAAGCGGATCAGCTCGGAGTGGCCCTGGCCCCAGCCGGTGCCGAGGGTGCCGCCGGAGCCGAAGGCCCACAGGGCCTGCATGGCCTGTTCGGAGTGGCCGCCCTGGCCCGCGCGGGAGAGCGTGTACTCGCGCATCGGGTCGAGCCAGGCGTCCACGCGCTGCTTGATGTGGGGTTCGAAGCTGGCCACGCCGACGGCGCCGACCGCGGACATCAGCATGCCGAAGACGATCCAGCTGGTCCGCTCGGTGGCGACGTACAGCATGATCACGAACATGCCGAAGAAGAGCAGCGAGGTGCCGAGGTCGGTCTCGAAGACGAGGATGAGGATCGAGACGACCCAGACGACCAGGATGGGGCCGAGGTCGCGCCCGCGGGGCAGGTAGAGGCCCATGAAGCGGCGGCTGGCCAGGGCGAGCGCGTCGCGCTTCACCATCAGGTAGCCGGCGAAGAAGATCGCGAGGACGATCTTGGCGAACTCGCCGGGCTGGATGGAGAACGAGCCGACCTGGATCCAGATCTTGGCGCCGTAGATGTTCTTGCCGAGACCCGGTACGAGCGGGAGCAGCAGCAGGAACAGGGCGCCGACCATGGAGATGTAGGTGTAGCGCTGCAGGACGCGGTGGTCCTTGAGGAAGATCATCACGGCGACGAACAGGGCGATGCCCATCGCGGTGTACATCAGCTGGCGGGGTGCGGCGGTGCCGGCCTGCTCGATGTCCTGGAGCAGTTCGGACTGGTCCAGGCGCCAGATGGCGACGAGTCCGAGGCCGTTGAGCAGGGTGGCCAGCGGCAGCAGCAGCGGGTCGGCGTACGGGGCGAACTTGCGCACGACGAGGTGGCCGACGCCGGCCAGCAGGCCGAGGCCGAGGCCGTAGCTCAGCAGCCCTGCGGGCACCTCGTCGTTGATGGCCAGGCCCACGTTGGCGTAGGCGAAGACCGGGATGAGGACGGCGAACACGAGCAGAGCCAGCTCGGTGTTGCGCCGGCTCGGGGCGCCGATGGCGCCGATCGTGGACGTGTGGTGCGTCGACGGGTTGGTAGTACTGCTCATCGTGTGACGGGGCCTCTCACGGCTTGCCTACTGCTTACCGCACAGCGAGACGACCTTCTGCTCTTCCTCCGAGAGGGTCGGTCCTGAGCCTGGAGTGGGTGCGGTCGTGGACGGGGACTCGGACGATTCGGGTGCCTCGGGCTCTCCCGACGGGTTCGGGCTCGGCGAGGCCTTGGACGTGAGGGAGGCGGGGGTGGTTCCCGTGGTGCCTCCGGCCTCGCCCTCGCCCGTCTTCGCGTTCTTCTCGGTCTCCGCGGTGCGCCGGTCGGCCTGCTTCTTGCAGGCGGAGGCCTGTACCGCCAGTTCCTCGATCTTGGCCCGGGCGTCGTTGAGGTCGCTCTCGGGGATGGTGGCCTCGACCAGTTTCTGCTGGTAGGGCGGCAGGTACTTGAGTTCGATCTCGGGGTGGTCCTTCTGGACCTTCGAGAGCGAGACCCAGGCGAGGTCCTGGCTGATGCCCCGGTACAGCGCGAGGTGGTCGTCGCTGGTGCCGACGTAGTACTGGGTCTGGGTCCAGCGCCAGCCGCCGTACGTGCCGCCGCCGATGACGGCGAGGGCGAGCACGGTGTAGAGGGATCTCTTCAGCCACCTGCGGCTCTTGCGGGGCTTGACGAAGTCGTCGGGCCCGTAGTCGTCGAAGCCGCCGGCCGGGATGTAGCCGGTGGTGTCGCCGCTGCCGGGCGGGCCGAACTCGCCGCCCCCGCCGTGCCGGCCGCCGCCCTGGCGGCCCAGGCCGGCGGCGCGGCCGGCCGGGGTCTGCATGATGCCGTTGTCGCCCATCTGGGCCTGGTTCTCGGCGACGGCGCCGACGACCACGGGGGTGTCGGAGAGCTGTCCGGCGAGGGTGTCGCCGGTGTCGAGGTCCAGGACGTCGGCGACGATGACGGTGATGTTGTCGGGGCCGCCGCCGCGCAGGGCGAGCTGGATCAGTTCCTGGACGGTCTCCTGGGGGCCCTGGTAGCTGGCGAGGGTGTCCTCCATCGTCTGGTGGGAGACGACGCCGGAGAGTCCGTCGGAGCAGATGAGGTAGCGGTCGCCGGCCCGCACCTCGCGGATGGACAGGTCGGGTTCGACGTGGTCGCCGCTGCCGAGGGCGCGCATCAGCAGGGAGCGCTGCGGGTGGGTGCCCGCCTCCTCCTCGGTGATGCGGCCTTCGTCGACGAGGCGCTGGACCCAGGTGTGGTCCTGCGTGATCTGGGTGAGGACGCCGTCGCGCAGGAGGTAGGCGCGGGAGTCGCCGACGTGGACCATGCCCAGGCGCTGGCCGGTCCACAGCAGGGCGGTCAGGGTGGTGCCCATGCCCTCCAGGGCCGGGTCCTCCTCGACCATCTGCCGCAGCTGGTCGTTGGCGCGCTGGACGGCGTGGCCGAGGGAGGTGAGGACGTCGGAGCCGGGTACGTCGTCGTCGAGGGCGACGATGGTGGAGATCACCTCGGAGGAGGCGACCTCACCGGCGGCCTGGCCGCCCATGCCGTCGGCGATGGCGAGCAGGCGGGGGCCGGCGTAGCCGGAGTCCTCGTTGCCCTCCCGGATCATGCCCTTGTGGGAACCGGCGGCGAAGCGCAGTGACAGACTCATGCGCACCTCGCCCGTCGGCTCCGACTGCAGCCGGTCGTGTCGAGCCACACTGCCCACCCTCCGGTCGGGAGCGCGCCGGGGCCCGGGGTGCCGGCCGCCGCCGCGTGCTCGCTCCGCTCGCGCTCATTCATTGGTGTAGCACTACTTCCGCAGCTCGATGACGGTCTTGCCGATGCGGATCGGCGCCCCCGGACCAATCGGTGTGGGGGTCGTCAGCCGGGACCGGTCCAGGTAGGTGCCGTTGGTGGAGCCCAGGTCCTCGACGATCCACTGCCCGTTCTGGTCCGGGTAGATCCTGGCATGGCGGCTGGAGGCGTAGTCGTCGTCCAGGACGATCGTCGAGTCGTGTGCCCGGCCGAGCGTGATGGTCTGGCCCTGGAGGGCAACGGTGGTGCCGGTGAGGGTGCCCTCCGTCACGACCAGTTTGGTGGGAGCGCCTCGGCGGCCGCGGCCGCCGCTGGGCTGCTGGCGCTGCGGCGGAGGCGCCTGGCCCTGGCGCGTGGCGGTCTGCTGCGGTCGGGCGGCGTCGCGCCGCGCGCCGCGCTGGGTGACTCGCGTACCGAACAGGTCGCTGCGGATGACCTGCACGGCCACGATCACGAACAGCCACAGTACGGCGAGAAAGCCCAGCCGCATGACCGTGAGGGTCAGCTCTGACATTGCCCCCGGATCACCCTTCGGCTTGCCTGTAGATAACGGTGGTGCTGCCCACGACGATGCGTGAGCCGTCGCGGAGCGTAGCGCGGGTGGTGTGCTGTCCGTCCACCACGATGCCGTTGGTGGACCCGAGGTCCTGGATCGTGGTGGGCGTTCCGGGCCGGATCTCGCAGTGCCGGCGGGAGACGCCGGGGTCGTCGATCCGCACGTCGGCCTCGGTGCTGCGGCCCATCACGAGCGTCGCGCGGGAGATCTGGTGGCGGGTGCCGTTGATCTCGATCCAGTGGCGGGTGCGTCCGCCGGGCGCGGGTGCGGCCGGGGGCTGCTGGCCGCCCGCGGGCGGCGGGTAGCCGTATCCGCCGGTGCGTCCGCCGGGCGGTGGCGCGGACGGCATGGGCGGGGCGCCCGCGGGGAGGCGGGCGGCGGGTAGCCGTAGCCGCCGCCGGGGCCGCCGGGCCGCGCCGGGGTGCCGGCGGGGCGGCGGGGCTCGCGGGGGCCGGGCCGCCCTGGTGGCTGCTGGAGGAGGCGAGCGTACGGCTGCGCACCCGGTACAGGCCGGTGTCGAGGTCGTCCGCCTTCTCCAGGTGGACCTTGATCGGTCCCATGAAGGTGTAGCGCTGCTGCTTCGCGTAGTCGCGGACCATGCCGGCCAGTTCGTCGCCGAGCTGGCCGGAGTAGGGGCTGAGGCGCTCGAAGTCGGGCGTGCTCAGTTCCACGATGAAGTCGTTGGGTACGACGGTGCGGTCGCGGTTCCAGATGGTCGCGTTGTTGTCGCATTCGCGCTGGAGCGCTCCCGCGATCTCCACGGGCTGCACCTCGGACTTGAACACCTTCGCGAAGGTGCCGTTGACCAGACCTTCGAGACGCTGCTCGAACTTCTTCAGGACTCCCATGGGGCACCTCCTCCGTCGCTGCCGTCCTGTCCACTGCCGTGCGTACTGCTGCCGTGCGTCCTGCCTGCCGCGCCGCCGGTGTGCGGACCGCTCATCCGTGCCCTGCCCACCTGGTACTGCTTACTGATCGTATCCACGCGCCGGTCGATCGGCTGGTTCCCCCTGTCGGCCCGGTCGACGGGTGTCGACGCCTCTCGGAGTTCCCGCCGGAGCTCGACTTCGAACTCCCGGGGACCTTCGGGGACGCGCTCCCTCGGGTACTCATGCCCAGGATCGTAGAGGCGGCCGCCAACCAGTGTCCCGCACCTGACCGCGGACCCCTACCGGCTCCTGGGGAGACGGGCCGGACCGGTACGAGGTTGATACGTGAACGGCCACGGGTCGACACGAGTGCCCGAAGGAGGGCGCGCGCCCTGGTCCGGCGGTTTCAAGGGATGTGAATCCGCCCCGTCCACCGTGCTAATGTTCTCGTGTCGGAAGGCGCCGCACCGCAAGGAACGGCCCGGAAAACACACCCAATGCGCGGGTGGCGGAATAGGCAGACGCGCTGGATTCAGGTTCCAGTGCCCGCAAGGGCGTGGGGGTTCAACTCCCCCCTCGCGCACCAGCCGGAAGCCCCCCAGGTCTCGGACCTGGGGGGCTTTCGCATGTCCGGGCGCGGGGGCCCGCGGTGCGTGCGCTGTGAGGAAGGTCTCAGGACTCCTGGTGCCACAGCGCCGGCACGTTGGGCGGCTCCCAGCCCGTCATCGACGTGTGCGCCTGGAGGCACCGGTAGGAGCGGCCGCCGTACGTCACCCGGTCACCCGCGGTGTAGGCGTGGCCGCTCGCCCAGGTGCCGCCGGGCGGGTCGGTGGGCGGGTCCGTGGGCGGGTCGGTGGGGCCGGTGTCGCCGTCCACGTTCATGACGAAGTCGAAGGTGCCCTCCTTGCCGCCGCCGGCGCCGCGGACGTTCATCAGCAGGGCCGGGTCGAAGATCATGTCCGTGCTGTTGCGGGGTTCGCCGGGGAAGTAGAGCTGGGTGGTCAGCACGGGCTCGCCGGGGGCCTGCACCTTGACGTGGATGTGCCGGGTGCGGCCGGGATAGAGGCCGGGGACGATCGTCTTCAGGGTGAAGGCGCCGGTGGCGTCGCTGAACTGGTGGCCGCGGAAGGTGTACCCGGCCATGTCGTAGTCGCCGTTGTCGTCGGCCTGCCAGAAGTCGAGGAGCACGCCGGACAGCGGGGCGCAGTTCCGGCCGAAGACGTAGCCGCTGACGGTGAGCGGGGTGCCCGGGGTGCCGGGGGTGACCAGGCTGGTGCGCAGCGGGGAGTTCGGCTTGAAGTACGGGCCCTCCATCTGGTCGGGCGTCAGGTCGTCGCCGTCGTCGCAGTACGGGGTCGGCGTCAGGGTCCGTCCGTGGGAGGAGCGGGCCGCGTCCCGGGCCAGCGCGACCCCGCCGGTGGCGAGCAGCGGGACGGCGGCGCCGGCGGCGACGGCCGCCCTGAGCAGCGTCTTGCGGCTGATGCCGCGGTCGCCGCCGGAGCCCGGGACGGGTCCGGGCCCGCGCCCGGGGACGGGCGCGTCGGGGGTGGTGGGGGTGTCGGAGGTCATGGCGGTTCCTCGGTCTCCTCGGTGGGTGGTCCCTGGGGAAGCTGGACGGGACGTGCGACATCCGGGACGTCGGGGACAGGGAGCGCGCCCGCCGGCGCGGGGCAGGCTGCAGTGATTGCTTCGGCGGACGCGCTCCGTGGTGATCGCTGGACACCGTAGGCGCCCCGGCGGGGGCGGGGGCACCTCCTGTTCCGCCCCCTGCCCGGCGTTATGCGGGCACCCGGCCGCCGCCCGTGTGCCCGCGGTGCGGCCGGGGGTACGGTCGTGCCGCGCCGGCGCCGAGGCACGGACCGGTCCGGCGTGGGCAGGCACGGCACGTCGTGGCGACGCGCGGGCACGGACGAGTACGGGGAGGGGCGGCCGGGATGACCGGGGCGACGGCGGGGACGGGCACGGAGGCGGCGGCCGGCACGCGGGCGGCGGCCGGGGTGGGGCGGCAGGGGGGCGTGCGGATACCGGTCGTGCCGGGGTTCGCGCGCCGGATCGCGGACCGCTCGCCGAAGGCGGAGGGTTCACCGAAGGCCGAGGGCAAGGCACTGCGTACGCGCGTCCCGCGGTCCGCGCACGCGGCGTTCGACCCGGGCGCCGCCCGGCCGGACGCGGTGAGCGCGGTCGAGGAGTCCAACCGCGGCCGCATACCGGGGCTCGCACCGATCCGGGCCGGGCGGATGGCCGCCACGCCGTTCGCCTTCCTGCGCGGGTCGGCCGGCCTGATGGCCCACGACCTGGCGCGTACGCCGGTGACCGGGATCGGCGCGCAGATCTGCGGCGACGCGCACGCCGCGAACTTCGGTCTCTACGGCGACGCCCGCGGCGGCCTGGTCATCGACCTGAACGACTTCGACGAGACGGCCCACGGCCCCTGGGAGTGGGACCTCAAGCGGCTCGCCGCCTCGCTCGTCCTCGCGGGCCGGGAGGCCGGTGCCGACGAGGACACCTGCCGCGAGGCCGCCCACGACGCGACCGGCGCCTACCGGCGCACCATGCGGCTGCTGGCGAGGCTCCCCGCGCTGGACGCCTGGAACGCCATCGCGGACGAGGAGCTGGTCTCCCACACCGACGCCCACGACCTGCTCGGCACCCTGGAGCGGGTGTCCGAGAAGGCGCGGGCCAACACCAGCGGACGCTTCGCCGCGAGGTCCACCGAACCCGCCGACGACGGGGGGCGGCGCTTCGTGGACGCGGCGCCGGTACTGCGCCGGGTGACGGACGCCGAGGCGGCGGCGGTCGCGGGCGCCCTGGAGGGATACCTGGGCACGCTCTCCGAGGACCGGCTGCCGCTGCTGGCCCGGTACGCGGTGCACGACGTGGCCTTCCGGGTCGTGGGCACCGGCAGCGTGGGCACGCGCTCGTACGTCGTGCTGCTCCTGGACCACCGGGGCGAGCCGCTCGTCCTCCAGGTCAAGGAGGCCCGGCCGTCCGCGCTGCTGCCCCACCTCGCCGCCGTCGGGTTCGACGCCCCCGGGGCCGCGCACGAGGGGCGCCGGGTGGTCCTGGGGCAGAAGCGGATGCAGGTGGTCAGCGACATCCTGCTGGGCTGGACGTCGGTCGAGGGGCGGCCCTTCCAGGTGCGTCAGTTCCGCAACCGCAAGGGCAGCGTCGACCCCGCGGCCCTGGCCGCCGACCAGCTGGACGACTACGGCCGGATGACCGGCGCCCTGCTGGCCCGCGCCCACGCGCACAGCGCCGACCCGCGGTCCGTCGCGGGCTACTGCGGCAAGAACGAGGAACTGGACGAGGCGGTGGCCGCCTTCGCCGTCGCCTACGCCGACCGCACCGAGTCGGACCACGCGGAACTGGTGGGCGCGGTACGCACGGGGCGGATCGCGGCGGAACTGGGGGTGTGAGGGCGGCCCCGGACCGGCGGGCCCGCCCGTCGGGCCGGGGCGGCGGGACCGTCCGCGAGGCTGCCGGGAAGACCGTCGGGGGCGGGTCGATCGTGGCCTAGGCTGGTCGGGTGACGACGCCGGAAGCTGAGCCCGAGCAGGGGGGTGCGCCGCGTCCCGAGGAACGGCTGGAACAGGCCGTACGGGCCGCCGAGCAGGCACTCATCGAGTACGAGATCGCGCTGGAGACCTTCCGCGTGGAGGTCGAGAACTTCTCCCGGCTGCACGAGCAGCGTCTCGGCCCGGTGTACGCCCGGCTCGAGGAGCTGGAGGCGCAGATCCTGGAGGCCAGGGCGGCCCGCTCAGGCGACGCCGCCGACCGGCGCCGGGCGGACGAGGCGCGCGCCCGGCTGATGCCGATCCCCGGGGTCGAGGAGCTGCTGAACGGCTGGATGGACGGGGACGGCCTGTTCCCCGAGGCCACGGCGATGCTCACGGACCAGGCGGTACGGCCCCCGCAGCGGGTGCGGCCCGGTGAGGAGGCCCGCAAGCTCTACCGCGAGCTGGCCCGCAAGGCGCACCCGGACCTCGCGCAGGAGGAGGACGAGCGGGTCCGCCGTGAGGAGTTCATCACCCGCGTCAACGCCGCCTACGCCCGCGGCGACGTGGCCGAACTGCGCGAGCTGGCCGAGGAGTGGGCCGCCGGGCCGGTGCCCGAGCGCCGCCCGAGCCACGGCGAGGAGCTGTACGCCCGGCTCGAATGGCTCGACCGGCGCAAGGAGATGCTCACCCTGCTCGCCAAGGAGCTGGAGGACAGCGCGATCGGCGCCATGCTGCGGCTGGCCCCCGACGACCCCGACCGGCTCCTCGAGGAGATCGCCGAGCAGCTGGCGACGCAGGTGCGTGAGCGGGAGGCGGAGCTGGCGGGGGTCCGCGGGCAGGACTGATCCGGGCGGCGGCTCCGGTAGCGTCTGGGGCATGAGTTTCGGAGCTGGTGTGCCCACGGTCGGGATCGACGACCTCAAGGACGGCGACTTCCTGCTGGACGTCCGCGAGGACGACGAGTGGCAGGCGGGCCATGCCGCCGGGGCGCTGCACATTCCCCTCAGCGACTTCGTCGCCCGGTACGGTGAGCTGGCCGAGGCCGCGCCGCAGGACGGCCGTGTCCACGTGATGTGCCGCGTCGGCGGGCGCTCGGCCCAGGTCACCATGTACCTGGTCCAGCAGGGCGTCGACGCCGTGAACGTCGACGGCGGCATGCAGGAGTGGGCCGCGTCCGGCCGCCCCGTGGTGGACGAGAAGGGCGAGCCGGGACACGTTCTCTAGGCCGCCTCGCCGCCGTCCCCGATCCGCCGGGGGCTGTGCGGGCGGACGGTCCTGAGTACCGTTCCGGTTCGAACGCCGCCGAGCGGCCGCACGGGTGGCGCTCGTGCGCGCCGCGGCTGTGCGGGCGCAACGACGGACCGGGACCGGAACGGGGCGGAATGGACGCGTACGACACAGGCTCGCACGCCCGGCGGGGGCGCGACGGACGGGAGAGCCCGGTCGCGGCGGACGGCGGCGGCGAGACGGGGGCCGAGGAGACCGACGGGCCGGCCGAGCCCGCCGGGGCCGACGCGAGTGTAGGGACCGATGAGTCCGACGGGACCGGCGGGACCGGCGGGACCGACGAGTCCGGCGGGACTGATGAGCCCGACAGGCCTGACGGGACCGACGAGTCCGATGGCGCCCGTGAGTTCGTCGCGGCCGACAGTGCCGCGGACGGCCCCCCTGGCGCCGTCGCCGTCCCGGAGCCCCGTACCGGTGTCGCCGCGCTCTCCCCGCGCTACCAGGTCGGTGCCGTGGTCGCCCTCGCGGTGGTCGCGGTCGCCGTCTGCGCCCACATGGGCCTGGTGTTCCTGCACGTGGCCCCGTCCAACACGCTCACCAAGCAGCACGGCGCCGCGGTGGACGAGTGGGTCTTCCCGGAGTTCGAACAGAACTGGAAGCTCTTCGCGCCCAACCCGCTCCAGCAGAACGTCTCGGTCCAGGTCCGTGCGGAGGTGAGCACGGCGGACGGCGAGATACGGACGACCGGCTGGTACGACCTGTCCGCCGAGGACGGCCGGGCCATCCGGGGCAATCCGCTGCCGAGCCACACCCAGCAGAACGAACTGCGCCGGGCCTGGGACTTCTTCGTCGCCACGCACGACTCCGACAACCGCCCGGTGGGGCTGAGGGGTGCGCTCTCCGAGACGTACCTGCGGCGCATCGCGACCCTGCGCCTGGACCGGCACGAGGCCGCCGGGCCCGGCGGGGTCGTCGAGCGCGTCCAGTACCGCTCCCGGACCACCAACGTGAAGCCGCCCCCGTGGAGCGGTGAGCAGGTCTCCGACCGGCCGGCCTACCGGGAGCTTCCCTGGTGGCCCGTGCCCCCGGACGGCGAGGACGGGAACGGCGCCGAGGACGGGACCGAAGGGGGCGCCGCGTGAACGGCATGGTCCTCTCGGTCTCCCGCGGCATCGCCCGTGTGACCGGTGCCGCGCTCGGCCCGTACCAGACCGCGGTGGTCCGCATCGGCTTCGGCGCCACCTGGCTGCTGTTCCTGCTGCGCGAACTGCCCCACCGCGGCGAGCTGTACGGGCCCGACGGGCCCTGGGGACACGACCTCGCCGAGCAGCTGATCGCGGGCAACGGCGCCTTCACCGCGCTGATGTGGTCGGACGGACGGGCCTGGTTCGAGGCCGTGTACGCGCTCGCCCTCCTGAGCAGCCTGCTGCTCCTGCTGGGCTGGCGCACCCGGACCATGTCCGTGCTGTTCATGGTCGGGGTGCTCTCGCTGCAGAACCGCAGCGTCTTCATGGGGGACGGCGGGGACAACGTCCTGCACCTGATGAGCATCTACCTGGTGCTCACGCGGTGCGGCCGGGTGTGGTCGCTGGACGCGCGCAGGGAGCGGCGCGCGGTGGCGGCACGCGCGCGGGGCGAGAGGGTCGTGGACCGGGTCGGGCCGGTGCTGTGGTCCGTGTCCGGCTTCACGCTGCTCACCGTGACGCTGGCGGGCCGCCTGGACGGCGACTGGTTCGTCCCGGCGCTGCTGTGGGCGGTCTGGGTGTCGCTGGGGCTGTGGTGGGTCGTGGGGCGGGGCGCGGAGGGCGGCCAGCCGCGGATCCTGCTGGACGTGGTGACCAACGTCGTGCACAACGGCGCGCTGGTCGTGATCATGGCCGAGGCGTGTCTGATCTACGCGACCGCCGGCTGGTACAAGATCCAGGGATCGCGCTGGCAGGACGGCACGGCCGTCTACTACCCGCTGCAACTGGACTACTTCTCGCCGTGGCCCGCGCTCTCCGACGCGCTGGCCGCCGGCGGCACGATGGTCATGCTCATCACGTACGGAACGGTCGCCGTGCAGGTCGCCTTCCCGTTCACGCTGTTCAACCGGCGGGTCAAGAACGTGCTGCTGGCCGTGATGATGACCGAGCACGCGGTGATCGCCGTGACGCTCGGGCTGCCGTTCTTCTCGCTGGCGATGATCGCCGCCGACGCGGTCTTCCTGCCGACCTCGTTCCTGCGCCGCCTCGGCGACCGGGCGGCACGCGCGCGTGGCCGGCTTCCGGGCCGACGACGGCCGACCGGGGCGCCGACCGGGGACGGAGACGGGGACGGCCGTACGGCGGTGGTGCCCGGGCCCAGGACCAAAACCGGGCGGGGCGGCGCGGCCGGGGCGGACGCGGGGGACGGCCAGGGCCCCGGGCACGCGCGCGTAGGCTTCCGGCCATGACCGATCTCGACCTGCCGGTCGCCTGGCGCCGGTACGCCGAGCGGTGCGTGCTGCTGGACGGCTTCCACGCGCTCAAGCACGCGCTGCGCTTCGGCGCGGAGGTGCCGGTGGCCGTCACCAGCGACCGCGCGGGTGCCCTGGCGCTCGCCGACGAGCTGGCGCCCGACGTACGTGAGGCGCTGGAGGGCCTGCTGACCGGGGTGTCGCGGGAGGCGTACGCGTCGGTCGTCGCCCGGCCGCACCCCACCGCGGTGGCCGCCCTGGCCGTACGGCCCTCGCGGGAGGCCGGCCTGGAAGCGCTGGCGTGCCTGCCCCGCCGTGCCCCCGTGGTCGTCCTCGACCAGCCGCGCAACCTCGGCAACGCGGGGGCGGTGATCCGGCTGGCCGCCGGTTTCGGGGCGACCGGCGTGGTCACGACGGGGACGCTCGACCCCTGGCATCCCGCGGTGGTGCGGGGCGGGGCGGGGCTGCACTTCGCGACCGCCGTGGAGCGGCTGGAGGTCGGGGAACTGCCGCCGGGGCCGGTGTTCGCGCTGGATCCGGAGGGCGAGGACATCCGCGGGGTGCGACTCCCGGACGACGCGCTGCTGGCGTTCGGCTCCGAGCGCGGCGGGTTGTCGCGCGAGCTGCGCGCGCGGGCCGACCGGCTGGTGGCGCTGCCGATGCGCCCCCAGGTCTCCAGCTACAACCTCGCGACCAGTGTGGCCATGACGCTGTACCACTGGAGCGCCACCGGGGGCGCGGTCCGCACTCCCTAGGCCTGCCGGCGGACCTCCACCACCCGGAAGCGGTTGGCCACGAACGCGCCGTCGCACAGGGCGGCGTTGGCCGCCGGGTTGCCGCCGGAGCCGTGGAAGTCGGAGAAGGCGGCCGTCTGGTTGACGTACACCCCGCCGGTGAGGTTGAGGGAGAGCTGGGCGGCCTCCTCCAGGCACACCTCCTGGACGGCCTCCTCGACCTGCGGGTCGGTCGTGTACGCGCCCACCGTCATCGCGCCCTTCTCGCGGACGCTGCGGCGCAGCAGGTCCAGGGCGTGGGCGGCGGAGTCGACGGCGACGGCGAAGGAGACGGGGCCGAAGCACTCGCTGGTGTAGGCGGCCTCGTCGTCGGGCTTGGCGCCGTCCAGCCTGACGATCACCGGGGTGCGCACCACCGCGTCCGGGAAGTCCGGGTGGGTGATCTCGCGGGAGGCGAGGGCGACCTCACCGAGGCCGGCGGCTGCCTCCAGGCGGGCCTTGACGTCCGGGTTGACGATGGCGCCCAGCAGGGCGTTCGCGCGGGCGTCGTCGCCGAGGAGGCCGTCGACGGCGCGGGCCAGGTCGGCGGTCACCTCGTCGTAGGTCTTGTGGCCCTGGTCGGTGCCGATGCCCTCGCGGGGGATCAGCAGGTTCTGCGGGGTGGTGCACATCTGGCCGCTGTAGAGGGAGAGCGAGAAGGCCAGGTTGGCGAGCATGCCCTGGTAGTCGTCGGTCGACTCGACGATCACGGTGTTGACGCCGGCCTTCTCCGTGAAGACCTGGGCCTGGCGGGCGTTGGCCTCCAGCCAGTCGCCGAAGGCGGTGGACCCGGTGTAGTCGATGATCCGGATCTCGGGGCGGGTGGCGAGGGTCTTGGCGATGCCCTCGCCGGGGCGCTCGGCGGCCAGCGCGACCAGGTTCGGGTCGAAGCCCGCCTCGCTGAGGACGTCGCGGGCGACCTGGACGGTGAGCGCGAGCGGCAGCACCGCGCGGGGGTGGGGCTTGACGAGGACCGCGTTGCCGGTGGCGAGGGAGGCGAACAGGCCCGGGTAGCCGTTCCAGGTTGGGAAGGTGTTGCAGCCGACGACCAGGCCGATGCCCCGGGGGACCGGTGTGAACTGCTTGGTGAGCGCGAGCGGGTCGCGTTTGCCCTGCGGCTTGGTCCACTCCGCGGTGTCGGGCGTGCGGGACTGCTCCACGTACGCGTAGGCCACGGCCTCCATGCCGCGGTCCTGGGCGTGCGGGCCGCCCGCCTGGAAGGCCATCATGAAGGCCTGGCCGGAGGTGTGCATGACCGCCTGCGCGAACTCCATCGTCCGGTCCGCGATCCGCCGCAGGATCTCCAGGCAGACCATCGCCCGCAGCTCCGCGCCCGCGTCCCGCCACGCCCTCTGGCCGGTCCTCATGGCGGGCAGTAGCACGTCGAGGTCCGCGTGCGGATACTCCACGCCCAGCTCCACGCCGTACGGGGAGACCTCGCCGCCGACCCAGCCGTCGGTGCCGGGCTGGCCGAGGTCGAGGCGGGTGCCGTGCAGGGCGTCGAAGGCGGCCTTGCCCGCCGCCATGTCCAGGCTGCCGTTCTCCCCGTAGGCCTTGGGGTGCTCGGGGTGGGGGGACCAGTACGCGCGCGTGCGGATCGTCTCCAGCGCCAGGTCCAGGGTCGGCCGGTGCTGGGCGATCAGCTGGTGTGCGGTGAGTTCGGCGGCCATGCGGGACCAACTCCTCGTCGTCGAGTGCGTGGACCTGGGGGAAATCTGGGCAGGAAGGTCAAAAGGTGTGGCGCGCAGCGCCTCGGGCAGGGTGGTGGTGGGCGACGGGTGGGCGGACACGGCTAGAGTAACCGAACGATCGGTCGGGACAAGGGGGACCGCCGCATCTGTGGAAAACCCCGTGCGGGAGGATCGCGCACATGACAGCACTCGACCTCAGCAGCCCCGTGGCCGTCGTCGGCACCGGCACCATGGGCCAGGGCATCGCCCAGGTGGCGCTGGTCGCGGGCCATCCCGTGCGGCTGTACGACGCCGCCCCCGGACGGGCCCGGGAAGCGGCCGACGCGATCGGCGCCCGGCTCGACCGGCTCGTCGAGAAGAAACGCCTCACCGGTACCGAACGGGACGCCGCCCGCTCCCGGCTGACGTCCGCCGACACCCTCGCCGGCCTCGCGGGTTGCGCGCTGGTGGTCGAGGCGGTCGTGGAGCGGCTGGACGTCAAGCAGGAGCTGTTCCGCGCTTTGGAGGACGTCGTCGGCGACGCCTGCCTGCTCGCCACCAACACCTCCTCCCTGTCCGTCACCGCCGTCGGTGGCGCGCTGCGCGTCCCCGGCCGCTTCGTCGGCCTGCACTTCTTCAACCCCGCGCCGCTGCTCCCGCTGGTGGAGGTGGTCTCCGGGGCCGCGACCGACCCCGCGTCGGCCACGCGCGCGTACGAGACGGCCCGCGCCTGGGGCAAGACCCCGGTCGCCTGCGCCGACACCCCCGGCTTCATCGTCAACCGCGTCGCCCGGCCCTTCTACGCCGAGGCCTTCGCCGTCCACGAGGAGCGGGGTGCCGACCCGGCCACCATCGACGCCGTGCTGCGGGAGTCCGGCGGCTTCAGGATGGGCGCCTTCGAGCTGACCGACCTCATCGGGCAGGACGTCAACGAGTCCGTCACGCACTCCGTGTGGCGGTCGTTCTTCCACGACGTGCGGTTCGCGCCGTCCCTCGCCCAGCGCCGCCTGGTCGAGTCCGGCCGGCTCGGCCGCAAGAGCGGACAGGGCTGGTACGACTACCGGGATGGCGCCGAGCGCCCGGCGCCGCACACCGCCGGACCGGCCGAGGCGCCCGCGTACGTCGTCGTCGAGGGCGGCCTGGGCCCGGCCGCCGAGCTGGTCGCGCTGATCCGTGAGGCGGGCATCGAGGTCGGCGAGGAGGAGGGAGGCACCGACGGGTCGCTCGTGCTGCCCGGCGGCGGACGGCTCCGCCTCACCGACGGGCGGACCTCGGTCGAGCTGGGCGGTGTCGTCCACTTCGACCTCGCCCTCGACTACCGGCGGGCCACCCGGATCGCCCTCGCCCCGGCCGCGACCACCCCGCCCCACGCCCTCGCCGAGGCCACCGGCCTCTTCCAGGCGCTCGGCAAGGAGGTCAGCGTCGTCGGCGACGTGCCCGGCATGATCGTGGCGCGCACGGTCGCGCGGATCGTCGACCTTGCCTTCGACGCGGTCGACCGGGGCGTGGCCTCCGCGGCGGACGTCGACACGGCCATGCGCCTCGGTGTGAACTACCCGCTCGGGCCCGTCGAGTGGGGCCGCGGGCTGGGACTCCGGTGGGTGTACGAGCTCCTCGCCGACCTGCGGGACCTCGACCCCTCCGGCCGCCACGCCCCGTCCCTCGCGCTCCACCGCCACACGCAGGCCGCCGAGGCACAGGAGGACACCCCCTCATGACCACCGCCAAGCGCGACACGTACACGCCCGAGACGCTGCTGTCGGTCGCCGTGCAGGTCTTCATCGAGCGCGGCTACGACGGCACCTCCATGGAGCATCTGTCCAAGGCGGCGGGGATCTCCAAGTCGTCGATATACCACCACGTCAGTGGCAAGGAGGAGCTGCTGCGCCGGGCCGTGAGCCGGGCCCTGGACGAACTGTTCGGGATCCTCGACGAGGAGCACGCGCGCGAGGGGTCCGCCGCCGAGCGCCTGGAGTACGTCGTGCGGCGCATGGTCGAGGTGCTCATGGCGGAGCTGCCCTATGTGACGCTGCTGCTGCGGGTGCGCGGCAACACCGGCACCGAGCGGTGGGCGCTGGAGCGGCGGCGCGCGTTCGACCACCGGGTCGCCGCCCTGCTCAAGGACGCGGCCGCCGAGGGGGACGTGCGCGCGGACGTGGAGGTGCGGCTCGCGACGCGCCTGGTCTTCGGCATGATCAACTCGATCGTCGAGTGGTACCGGCCCGAGGGCCCCGACGGCCGGAGCGGCGCGGGCGGCGCGGGCGAGCGCGAGGTGGTCGACGCGGTGGCGCGGCTGGTGTTCGGCGGGCTGCGCAAGGCGTCCTGAGCGGCACCGGAGGAGTGGGGCGGTCAGCCCTGCGGTTCGAGGTCCTCGGTCTCGAAGACCAGCAGCGTGCGGGTGCTGAGCACCTCCGGGATGGCCTGGAGGCGGCTGAGCACCAGCTCGCGCAGGGCCCGGTTGTCCGGGGTGTGCACCAGCAGCAGCACGTCGAAGTCGCCGCCCACCAGGGCGATGTGCGACGCCCCGGGCAGCTTCCGCAGCTCGGCCCGGACCGTGCGCCAGGAGTTCTGGACGATCTTCAGGGTGATGTACGCCGACGTGCCGTGTCCCGCGCGCTCGTGGTCGACGCGGGCGCCGAAACCGCGGATGACGCCGTCCTCGACGAGCCGGTTGATGCGTGCGTAGGCGTTCGCGCGCGAGACGTGCACCCGCTCCGCGACCGACCTTATGGAGGCGCGGCCGTCCGCCTGGAGCATGCGCAGGATGTCCTGGTCGATGGCGTCCAGCGGGCGCGGCGGCGGGGGCCCGGCCTCGTCCGGGCCCGCGGCCCCTCGGGGCGATCGGCCATTTGTTCAGACGCCACGTGCCCCCGCCTTCCCCTGATGGACGTACTGCGTCCATCTCAGGCTGTGGAGAACCGTTTGTCCACAGCCTGGGGCCGCGTGTAGCCAAAATGTGCCGACGACCGAACAATCGGTAGGTGAGGCCCGTCACACCCGTGGCGAGCCCAGAGCCGTCTCCCACGAGGAGGTGCCGTCATGACGGTCATGGAGCAGCGGGGCGCGTACCGGCCCACACCGCCGCCCGCCTGGCAGCCCCGTACCGACCCCGCGCCGCTGCTGCCCGACCCGGAGCCGTACCGCGTCCTCGGCACGAAGGCCGCGGACCGCGTCGACGCCGGGCTGCTGCGCACGCTGTACGCCCGGCTGGTGCGCGGCCGGCGCTACAACGCGCAGGCCACGGCGCTGACCAAGCAGGGCCGGTTGGCCGTCTACCCCTCCAGCACCGGCCAGGAGGCGTGCGAGATCGCCGCCGCGCTGGCCCTGGAGGAGCGCGACTGGCTCTTCCCCAGCTACCGCGACACCCTCGCGGTCGTCTCCCGCGGTGTCGACCCCGTCGAGGCCCTCACCCTGCTGCGCGGCGACCGGCACACCGGCTACGACCCCTACGAGCACCGGGTCGCGCCCCTGTCCACGCCGCTCGCCACCCAGCTGCCGCACGCCGTGGGTCTCGCCCACGCCGCCCGCCTCAAGGGCGACGACGTGGTCGCGCTGGCCATGGTCGGCGACGGCGGCACCAGCGAGGGCGACTTCCACGAGGCGCTGAACTTCGCCGCCGTCTGGCGGGCCCCGGTCGTCTTCCTGGTCCAGAACAACGGCTTCGCGATCTCCGTCCCCCTCGACAAGCAGACCGCCGCCCCGTCGCTGGCCCACAAGGCCGTCGGCTACGGGATGCCCGGCCGCCTGGTCGACGGCAACGACGCCGCCGCGGTGCACGAGGTCCTGTCCGACGCCGTACGCCACGCGCGCGCGGGTGGCGGTCCCACACTGGTGGAGGCGGTGACGTACCGCGTCGACGCGCACACCAACGCCGACGACGCCACGCGCTACCGGGGCGACGCCGAGGTGGAGACCTGGCGCCGGCACGACCCGGTCGAGCTGCTGGAGCGGGAGCTGACCGAGCGCGGCCTGCTCGACGAGGACGCCGTACGTGCCGCCCGCGAGGACGCCGAGGCCATGGCCGCCGACCTGCGCGCCCGCATGAACGAGGACCCGGACCTCGACCCGCTGGAGCTGTTCGACCACGTCTACGCCGAGCCCACGCCACAGCTGCGCGAGCAGCGGGAACGGCTGTGCGCGGAGCTGGAGGCCGAGGCCGAGGCGGGGGACCAGCCCGCCGGGACGCGGGACGGGGGACACCGATGACGACCGTCGCCGTCAAGCCGGCCACCATGGCGCAGGCCCTCACGCGCGCGCTGCGCGACGCCATGGCCGCCGACCCGGGCGTGCACGTCCTGGGCGAGGACGTGGGTACGCTCGGCGGCGTCTTCCGGGTCACCGACGGGCTCGCCGCGGAGTTCGGCGAGGATCGCTGCACGGACACCCCGCTCGCCGAGGCCGGGATCCTCGGCACGGCGGTGGGCATGGCGATGTACGGGCTGCGCCCGGTCGTCGAGATGCAGTTCGACGCCTTCGCCTACCCGGCGTTCGAGCAGGTCGTCAGCCATGTCACCAAGATGCGCAACCGCACGCGCGGGAAGATGCCCCTGCCGCTGACCATCCGCATCCCCTACGGCGGCGGCATCGGCGGCGTCGAGCACCACAGCGACTCGTCCGAGGCGTACTACATGGCGACTCCGGGGCTCCACGTCGTCACGCCCGCCACGGTCGCCGACGCCTACGGGCTGCTGCGCGCGTCCATCGCCTCCGACGATCCGGTGGTCTTCCTCGAACCCAAGCGGCTGTACTGGTCGAAGGACACCTGGAACCCGCAGGACCCGGCACCCGTTGAGCCGGTAGGCCGCGCGGTGGTGCGGCGCTCCGGCCGGAGCGCCACACTCATCACGTACGGGCCGTCGCTGGCCGTCTGCATGGAGGCGGCCGAGGCGGCCCGGGCCGAGGGCTGGGACCTCGAAGTCGTCGATCTGCGCTCCCTGGTGCCGTTCGACGACGAGACGGTGTGCGCCTCGGTGCGGCGGACGGGACGCGCGGTCGTCGTCCACGAGTCGGGTTCCTTCGGGGGCCCGGGCGGGGAGATCGCGGCCCGGGTCACGGAGCGCTGCTTCCACCGTCTGGAGGCGCCGGTGCTGCGTGTGGCCGGGTTCGACATCCCGTATCCGCCGCCCATGCTGGAGCGTCACCACCTGCCCGGTGTGGACCGCATCCTGGACGCCGTGGGGCGCCTGCAGTGGGAGGCCGAAAGCTGATGGCACACGCTTCTGACGGTCGCGGCCTGGAGTTCAGGCTCCCCGACCTCGGTGAGGGGCTCACCGAGGCGGAGATCGTGCGCTGGCTGGTCGAGGTCGGCGACGTGGTCGCCGTCGACCAGCCCGTCGTCGAGGTCGAGACGGCCAAGGCGATGGTCGAGGTGCCCTGCCCCTACGGAGGCGTGGTCACCGCCCGCTTCGGCGAGGAGGGCACGGAACTGCCCGTCGGGGCGCCGCTGGTGACCGTGGCCGTGGGCGAGGACGGGGCGGACACCGGCGCCGGTCCGGCGCGGGACGCCGGGGCGGCCGGGGCGGCCGGGGCGCCGCCCGCCGGGTCGCCGGCCGAGGCGCCCGCCGCGGGGACGACGGCGGAGACGCCCGCCGCGGGGATGACGGCGGAGGCGCCCGCCGCGGGGACGACGGCGGAGGGCTCCGGCAACGTCCTGGTCGGCTACGGCACCTCCGAGGCCCCCGCGCGTCGGCGCAGGGTGCGGCCGCCGGACCGGCGGACGGCCACCGGCACGGCCGGGTCCGCCAACGGCCGGGTCCGTACCGCCGAGCCGCCGGACGGTCCGGTCCCCGTCATCTCCCCGCTGGTGCGCAGGCTGGCCCGGCACAACGACCTGGACCTGCGCGAACTGACCGGCTCGGGCCCGGACGGGCTGATCCTGCGGGCGGACGTGGAGTACGCGCTGCGGGCCGCCGCCGCGCAGGGCGGCCGCACGGCCGATCAGCAGCCTTCGACGGGCCGGGTACCGGCCGCCCCCTCCGCAGCCGCGCCCTCCGACGGCGTCCGCGTCCCCCTCAAGGGCGTCCGGGGCGCCGTCGCCGACAAGCTCTCCCGCAGCCGGCGCGAGATCCCGGACGCGACCTGCTGGGTGGACGCCGACGCGACCGAGCTGATGCGGGCGCGGGCCGCGATGAACGCTTCCGGCGGCCCGAAGATCTCCCTCGTCGCCCTGCTGGCCCGGATCTGCACGGCCGCCCTCGCCCGGTTCCCGGAGCTGAACTCCACGGTCGACACGGAGGCCCGGGAGATCGTCCGGCTCGAACAGGTCCACCTCGGCTTCGCCGCCCAGACGGACCGGGGGCTGGTCGTGCCGGTCGTCCGGGACGCGCACGCGCGGAACGCCGAGGGGCTCACCGCGGAGTTCGCCCGGCTGACCGAGGCGGCCCGCGCAGGCCGGCTGACGCCCGGTGAACTGACCGGCGGCACCTTCACGCTGAACAACTACGGCGTGTTCGGCGTCGACGGCTCCACGCCGATCATCAACCACCCCGAGGCGGCCATGCTCGGCGTCGGCCGCATCGTTCCCAAGCCGTGGGTGCACGAGGGCGAGTTGGCGGTGCGTCAGGTCGTGCAGCTCTCGCTCACCTTCGACCACCGGGTGTGCGACGGCGGGGTGGCGGGCGGTTTCCTGCGGTACGTGGCGGACTGCGTGGAACAGCCCGCGGTGCTGCTGCGGACCCTGTGACCGGGGTGACGGCGCCCACGAGGTGACGGTGCGTCCGCGCACACGCCGATCGCGCGGGCTCCCCCGCGTTCCCTGTGATCGCGCAGGGCCCCATACTCAGGGGGTGACCGCGTACGAGCCTCCCGGCGACCCAAACGCCGGCCCCGGCCCCGCGCCGGGTTCCGGACCCGCCGGGTACGACGCCGTCGTGCTCGCCGGCGGGGCCGCCCGGCGGCTCGGGGGCGCGGACAAACCCGGGCTGCGGGTGGGCGGGCGCGCGCTGCTCGACCGGGTGCTCGCCGCCTGCGCCGGAGCCGGGACCACCGTCGTCGTCGCCGATCCGCGGCCCACCGAGCGCCCGGTGACCTGGGCGCGCGAGGACCCGCCCGGCGGGGGGCCGCTGGCCGCCCTCGCCGCCGGACTCGTGCACACCACGGCGGAGCACGTCGTGGTGGTCTCCGCCGACCTGCCCTTCCTCGCCGGGCCGACCGTCGGGCGGCTGCTGTCGGCCCTCGTCGGGGGCGGGGCCGACGGAGCGCTGCTCACCGACGCCGACGGCCGGGACCAGCCCCTCGTCGCCGCCTATCGCGCGCCCGCGCTGCGCCGCGAACTGGCCGCGCTCACCCCGGACCGTGGAGACCGGACGGACCGCACCGACCCGGCCGGCCGACCGAGCCTCGCCGGGCTGCCGTTGCGCCGCCTGACCGGCGCCCTCCGCCTCACTCGCGTCCCCGACGCCGTCGCCTCCTTCGACTGCGACACCTGGGACGACATCGCCACCGCAAGGGCACGCATCAGGGAGCATGGTCACGTGTTGGATGAATGGATCTCCGCAGCCAAGGACGAGTTGGGCATCGACCTGGACGTCGACACCGGCGTCCTGCTCGATCTCGCGCGCGACGCCGCCCACGGGGTGGCCAGACCGGCGGCCCCGCTGACCACCTTCCTCGTCGGCTACGCGGCCGGGCGGGCCGGGGGAGGCCCCGAGGCGGTCGCCGAGACCGCCCGCAAGGCCGCCGCCCTCGCCCTGCGCTGGGCACAGGAAGCGGCCGACGCCGCAGCCGCCCCCGCGAAGGGCGAGCCCGACGCGGCCCCCGACGCCACTCCCGACACCCGCCCGGACGCGTGATGACCTCCCCCGGCACGCGAGCCGACGGGGAAGCGGACGACCTCGACGTCGAGGAGGCGCTCGCCCTCGTGCGGAAGAATCCCGGCACCCCCCGCGGCGAGTCCGGCCACGCCGGGGCGCCCACCCCCGGCACGCCCCAGGGGCACCACGGGACCCACGGCACTCCGCACCACCCGGGGGACTCCCACCATCGCGCGACCGCCTGGCCCGAGGCCCGGGCGGCCGCCGAGCGCGCCGCCCGCGCCGCCGCCCGTGCCGCCCGCCGCGCGCCGTTCTCCGTGCCGCTGGACGCGGCCCTGGGACTCACCCTGGCCGCGCCGCTGGCCGCCCTCACCGACCTGCCGTCCTTCGACACCTCCGCGATGGACGGCTGGGCCGTCGCCGGTCCGGGCCCCTGGTCGGTGCGCGACGAGGGCGTCCTCGCCGGACACACGGAACCCGCGCCCCTCACCGACGGCGAGGCCGTCCGTATCGCCACCGGCGCGCGCGTCCCCCCGGGCACCACCGTCGTCCTGCGCACCGAGCACGGCCGCACCGGCGAACGCGGCCGCCTGCACGCCACCCACGAGGTCGTCCACGGCCAGGACATCCGCCCGCGCGGTCAGGAGTGCCGCCGCGGCGACCAGTTGCTGCCCGTCGGGACCCTCGCGACCCCGGCCGTGATCGGTCTCGCGGCGGCGGCCGGGTACGACACGCTCACCGCGGTCCCCCGGCCCCGCGTCGACGTCCTCGTCCTCGGCGACGAACTGCTCACCGAGGGACTCCCGCACGACGGCCTCATCCGGGACGCCCTCGGCCCGATGCTGCCGCCCTGGCTGCGGGCCCTGGGCGCCGACGTCCGCACCGTCCGCCGGATCGGCGACGACGCCAAGGCGCTGCGCCGTGCCGTCACGACGTCCGACGCCGACCTGATCGTCACGACGGGCGGCACCGCCGCGGGCCCCGTCGACCACGTGCATCCGATCCTGGACCGGATCGGCGCCGAACTCCTCGTGGACGGCGTCAGGGCACGCCCCGGCCACCCCATGCTGCTGGCCCGCCTCAAGGGCGACCAGCACCTCGTCGGGCTGCCCGGCAACCCCCTCGCCGCCGTCTCCGGACTGCTCACCCTCGCCGAGCCGCTGCTGCGCATCCTCGCCGCCCGCCCGGCGCCCGAGCCGTACACGCTGCCGCTGCGGGACGCCGTGCAGGGGCACCCGTACGACACCCGTCTCGTGCCCGTCGTACTGCGCGGCGAGGGCGTGGTCCCGCTGCGCTACAACGGTCCGGCCATGCTCCGCGGTATCGCGGCCGCCGACGCGCTGGCCGTCGTGCCCCCGGGCGGTGCGCGGTCGGGACAGGAGGCCGAGCTGCTCGACCTGCCCTGGGCCACCGGCGGAATCGGAGTGTGTTTCACGTGAAACTTCCGGGCCAGGACGCGATCGCCCGCCAGGCGGACGAGCACCTCGTGACCCACCGGGTGAAGCTCCCGAGGAAGCTGGTGGAACACCCGTTCCGCCAGGTGGCCAAGCGGCTGTCCATCGCACTGGTGGTCCTCGTGGTGACGGCGGTCGTCGTGTTCGTCGACCGCGACGGCTACACCGACAACTCCGATGGTTCCGTCGACCTTTTCGACGCCTTCTACTACGCCACCGTCACCCTCTCCACCACGGGCTACGGCGACATCACGCCCGTCAGCGACTCCGCACGGCTGACCAACATCTTCGTCATCACGCCCCTGCGCGTGCTGTTCCTGATCATCCTGGTCGGCACCACGCTGGAAGCCCTCACCGAGCGCACTCGGGAGGAGTGGCGCCTGAACCGCTGGAGGTCCGCCTTGCGCGATCACACCGTCGTCGTCGGCTTCGGAACCAAGGGGCGGTCGGCGATCCAGACCGTGTGCGCGACCGGGCTGCGCAAGGAGCAGGTGGTCGTGGTCGACCCCAGCGGAAAGGCCATCGAGGCCGCGACGGCCCACGGCTACGCGGGTGTGGTCGGTGACGCGACGCGCAGCGACGTGCTCAACCGCGCCGAGGCGTTCAGGGCGAAGCAGATCATCATCGCCACCCAGCGCGACGACACGGCCGTGCTGGTCACGCTGACGGCCCGGCAGCTCAACCGCGGCGCGAAGATCGTGGTCGCGGTCCGCGAGGAGGAGAACGCGCCGCTGCTGAAGCAGTCCGGGGCCGACGCCGTGATCACCAGTGCCAGCGCAGCGGGCAGGCTGCTCGGGCTCTCCGTGCTCAGCCCCGCCGCCGGCATGGTGATGGAGGACCTCATCAGCCAGGGCAGCGGGCTCGACCTCGTCGAGCGGCCCGTCATAAAGGCCGAGGTGGGCAAGAACCCGCGTCAGATGGACGACCTGGTGGTCAGCGTGGTGCGCGGACACCGGGTCCTCGGTTACGACGACCCGGCCGTCGGCGGGCTGGAGTTGACGGACCGTCTGATCACGATCGTACGGGCGACGCCCGCCACTCACGTGACGCCCGACACCCGCCCGCTCCCCCGCGACTGAGGCAGGTCCGCCCCTCCTGGCCCGCTCCTTGCGGCCTGCTGCTTCCCTGCTCCTCCCGACTGCTACTTCCGGTTGTAGAGCCGCATCGTGACCGGGCCGAAGACCAGCAGCAGCAGGCCCGCCCAGCCCAGCGTCCAGGCGATCTCGACGCCCGGCCAGTCGCCCGCCATCAGGCCGCGCACCGCGGACGCCAGGTGGGTGATCGGGCTGTTGTTGACGAAGGCCTGCAACCAGCCCGGCATGGTCCTCGGATCGACGAAGACGTTGGACAGGAAGGTGAGCGGGAAGATCACCATCATGCTGACGCTCATCACCGACTTCTCGGTCCGCAGCAGCAGCCCGAACATGGTCCAGATCCACGAGAAGGCGAACGAGAAGAGCAGCAGCAGCGCGATCCCGGCGACCACGCCGACGACCCCGCCGTCGGGCCGGTAGCCGAGCAGCAGCCCCACGGACAGCATGACGACGGACGCGATGGTGTAGCGCAGGGCGTCACCGAGGAGGTAGCCGATCATCGCCGAGGGCCGCCAGATCGGCAGCGAGCGGATCCGGTCGAAGACGCCCTTCTCGATGTCGATGTTCACCGAGACCCCGGTGTACATCGTGATCATCACGACCGACATGACCAGGATGCCGGGCAGTACGAACTGGATGTAGTCACGGGGGGAACCCGCCAGCGCACCGCCGAAGAGGTACGTGAACATCAACAGGTTCATGATCGGGAAGGCGGTGACGTCGAAGAGCTGCTCCGGCACGTGCTTGATCTTGAGGATCGCGCGCCAGCCGAAGGTCAGTGAGGCGGACAGGGCACTGGGGCGCGGCGGCCGTTCCCTGGTGACGAGCAGGGCGGCCAGCGACTCGGTGCTGACCGGGGAGAGTTCCCTGCTCTCGGTGCTCGCGGCCGTGCTCATGCCGCCACCTCGTCCTTCGTGTCGTCGGTGTCGGTGTCGGTGCCGGAGCCGCCGTCGGTGTGCCGGCCGGTGTCGTGGCCGGTCAGCGCCAGGAAGACCTCGTCGAGACTGGGCTGCCCCAGGGAGAAGCTGTCCACGGTGATGCCGGCCCGGGCCAGCTCGCCGAGTGCCTTGGCGGCCTGGTCGGCGGCGGTGTCACCGGCCGCCACCCCGAGGCGCGCGGTCAGCGCCACCGGGTCCGGCTCCGGCTGCACCTCGGCGACCAGCAGGTTCCGCAGCAACCGCTCGGCCTCCGGACGTTCCTCGGCGTCCCGCAGCCGCAGATGGACGGAACCGGCACCGACGGATGCCTTCAGCTCGCCCTTGGTGCCCTCGGCGATCACCCGGCCCTTGTCGATGACGGCGATCCGGGAGGCCAGCTGGTCCGCCTCGTCCAGGTACTGCGTGGTCAGCAGCACCGTCGTGCCCTGGGCGACGACCGCGCGCACGATGTCCCACACCTGGTTGCGGCTGCGCGGGTCGAGACCGGTGGTCGGCTCGTCGAGGAAGAGCAGGTCCGGGGTGTTGAGGATGGACGCGGCGATGTCGATGCGCCGCCGCATGCCGCCGGAGTAGTGCTTGACCTGCTTCGCCGCCGCGTCGGTCAGGCCGAAGGCCGCCAGCAGCTGCTCGCCCCGCTCGCGTGCGGCCGTCCTGCCGTGCCCGAGGAGCCGGCCCAGCAGCACCAGGTTCTCGGTGCCGGTGAGGTCCTCGTCCACCGAGGCGTACTGGCCGGTGAGGCTCACCCGGCCCCGTACGTCGTCCGCCTCGCGCACGACGTCGTGGCCGAAGACGCGGGCGTGGCCGCCGTCCGGCCGCAGGAGGGTGGCGAGCATCCTGACCGTGGTGGTCTTGCCCGCGCCGTTCGGCCCCAGGACGCCGTAGACCGCGCCGGCGGGCACCGCGAGGTCCACCCCGTCCACGGCCCGGGTGTCACCGAACGTCTTCACCAGGCCCTCGGTCTCGATCGCGAGTCCGGAGGTGTGCGTGCTCATGCTGGAGGTCCTTCCGCGTTCTTCGGTTACGCGTTCTTGGGCTACGCATGGGAAGACCTTTACCGTCGCGCAAACTCATCGGCTGCGCGAGGGGATTTTCCGGCGGCCGGTCCCGCGGGCGCAGGACGCCCGGCGCACGGCGTCGGACGGAGGGGTGGGCCCGGGTGCGGAGGAGTAGCGTCGCCTCCATGCATGCGATCACGATTCCCGAACCCGGAGGCCCCGAGGCGCTGGTGTGGGCCGAGGTCCCCGACCCGCAGCCCGGCGAGGGCGAGGTCCTGGTCGAGGTGACGGCCAGCGCCGTCAACCGCGCCGACATCATGCAGCGCCAGGGCTTCTACGATCCGCCGCCCGGCGCCTCCGCCCACCCCGGCCTGGAGTGCTCCGGGCGGGTCGCCGCGCTCGGTCCGGGCGTGTCCGGCTGGTCCGTCGGCGACGAGGTGTGCGCACTGCTCGCGGGCGGCGGTTACGCCGAGAAGGTCGTCGTCCCGTCCGGCCAGTTGCTGCCGGTGCCGCGGGGCATCGGCCTCAAGCAGGCGGCGGCCCTGCCCGAGGTGGTCTGCACCGTCTGGTCGAACGTCTTCATGGTGGCCCATCTGCGCCCCGGCGAGACGCTGCTCGTGCACGGCGGCTCCAGCGGCATCGGCACCATGGCGATCCAGCTCGCCAAGGCCGTCGGCGCGAAGGTCGCGGTGACGGCGGGCACCAGGGAGAAGCTGGAGCGCTGCGCGGAACTGGGCGCGGACATCCTGATCAACTACCGGGAGCAGGACTTCGTCGCCGAGGTGAAGGACGCCACGGGCGGCGCGGGCGCCGACGTCATCCTCGACAACATGGGCGCGAAGTACCTGGACCGCAACGTCCAGGCCCTCGCCGTGAACGGCCGGCTCGCGATCATCGGCATGCAGGGCGGCCGCAAGGGCGAGCTGAACATCGGCACGCTCCTCGCCAAGCGCGCCGCCGTCAGCGCGACCTCGCTGCGCGCCCGGCCCCTGGAGGAGAAGGCGGCCATCGTGGCGGCCGTCCGGGAGCACGTCTGGCCGTTGTTCGACGGGGGCCACGTCCGGCCGGTGATCGACCGGGAACTGCCGATGAGCGACGCCGCGGACGGTCACCGGGTGGTGGAGGAGAGCGGGCACATCGGCAAGGTGCTGCTGGTCACCTCGTAGGCGGCGCGCGGGCGGCGGTCCGTTCCCGGCGGGGATCAGCTCCGGCGAAGGCGCAGACCCACGAGGCCGAGGGCGAGGCCGAGGCCGATGAGGATCAGCCCGCTGCCCAGGGGGAGGACCCGCAGTACGGGTTCGGCGGCCTCCTGGGTGCGGGTGCCGGTCTGCCGCGGCGCCGGGGACGGGGAGCCGGGGGCACCAGGGCGGCCTCGCCGGGCGGCAGGACGGTGGGCGGGGCCTCGGGGACGCCCGCGCCGTCGTCGCCGTCGCCGTTCGTGCGCGGACCGGTGTCCGTGTCCGTGCCGTCCTCCTCCGCGTCGCGTTCCTCGCCGCGGCCGGGACGCTGCCTCCCCTCACCCGGCAGGCTTCCGGCCCGGGTGGGCTCGGGGTCCTCCGGGGCGCCGGAGGCGGCGGACGAGCGAGAGGGAGAGGGCGTGGCGGAACCGCGTCCCGTGTCCGCCGCCGGGCCGGACGGTTCGGCGGGCCGGGAGGCGGGATCGTGGTCCGGGCGTTCCGGGCGTTCCGGGCGGTCGCTGCCGTCGGGGCGCCGGGGGCGTTCGTGGCCGCCCCGCCCGTCGTGGTCGCCCGGGCCGTCCGGCCCGGTGGCCGCCTCGGGCGCCGGTGCGTGGCCCGGCGCGGAGGGTGCGGGCGACGGTGCCGCCGCCACCGTCGAGGACCCGGTGCCCGTACGCGGGGCCGCGCATTCGGCACCGTGCGCCGACTGGACCCCGTACGGCGACACCAGGGCGCCGACCCCGAGGGCTCCCACCAGCCCCGTCGCTCGCAGTGTGCGCAGCCATGGAGTCACGCCCGTGACCCCCTCCCGGGTCGTGGAGATCGACGGAACAAGCCTCACACCGGTCGGCGATACCGGCATTTCGGGCGCCGCCGAACGCGGTGCCCCCCGTTTCCACGGGGGGCACCGCCCGCCCTCGTCGCACGGGTGCGAGACAATGGCCGCATGGAAATGCCGAGGAACGACAGGTCGCCGGAGAACCCTCAGATCCTGGTCGTCGGCCAGGACGGAATGGCACTCAGTGGCGGCGGGGACGACGACTCCCGCGAGATCCCGGTGACCGAGCAGGTGGAGCAGCCTGCCAAGGTCATGCGGATCGGCAGCATGATCAAGCAGCTGCTGGAAGAGGTGCGGGTGGCGCCCCTGGACGAGGCGAGCCGGGTCCGGCTCAAGGAGATCCACGCCAGCTCGGTCAAGGAGCTGGAGGACGGCCTGGCTCCGGAGCTGGTGGAGGAGCTGGAGCGGCTCTCGCTGCCCTTCACGGACGACGGCACCCCGACCGACGCGGAGCTGCGGATCGCGCAGGCGCAGCTGGTCGGCTGGCTGGAGGGTCTGTTCCACGGCATCCAGACCACGCTGTTCGCCCAGCAGATGGCCGCTCGCGCCCAGCTGGAGCAGATGCGCCGCGCCCTTCCGCCCGGTGCCGTGCCCGAGGGCGAGGAGCCCCCGCACCCGGGTGGCCGCTCCGGCGGACCGTACCTGTAGACGCGCTCCCCGGCGGGGAGCCCCGACGACGGGAAGGGCCCGGCGGCACCGGCCGCCGGGCCCTTCCGCGCTGTCACGCGATCGCCGAAGGCGATCCGTCACGCGGCCGGTCCGGGAGACCCGTCACCTGGTCCGTCGCGCCGTCGCGGTCATTCGCCCGACGCCGGATTGCCCGTCGAGACCTTGAGCTGGATCTCCGGCATGTTCTCCGGGTCGACATCCGTGCCGGCCGTGGGGAACTGGTCCCTGATCGAGCCCTCGCCGTACGTGTTCTCGTCGACTTCGACGACCTTCATCGGCCAGCCCGCGGCGTTGAAGCACTCCTTGACCGAGCCGATGTACTTGAACGTGAAGTCGGGCACCCTGATCTTGTCGGGGTCGTTGTACGACTCGTCCGGCTCGGTGCACTCGTCCTTGTCGATGGTCTTCGTCGTGTCCGGCCCGCGGTAGCCGGACGCCTTCGAAGGGGACGCGGACACCGACGCGCTGGAGGAGCCGCCGGCCTCGGGGTCCTCGTCGCCGCCGCCGCCGTTCATCAGCAGCGCGCCGATCAGTCCGCCGACCGCCACGACGGCGACCACGATCGAGCCGATGATCACCGCCTTGTTGCTCTTGCCACCGCCCGGGGCGCCCGAGCCCTGGGCGGACGCGGTCAGGTTGTACGGCGGCGGTGTGGCCGACCCCTGCTGCTGCGCGTACGGCGGGGCCGGCGTCTGGTAGCCGGCCTGCTGGGGATAGCCGTACGCGGGCGAGTGCGCGGCGGGTGTCTGGGGGGTCGGCGTGCCGTACGGGTTCTGGCCGGGGACCGGCGCCGGCTGGTACGGCGTCTGCACGGGGCCCGTGGGCGCCGGGGTGCCCTGGTCGACCGGCGGGAACACCGCGGAGCCGACGCCCGCGCCGCTCGACGTCTGGGCGCCGGGCACGATGCTCGGCGGGGCCGCCTGGAAGGAGGCCGCCACGCGCAGGCACTCGTCGCGCATGGCCTCGGCGCTGGGGAAGCGTTCGTTGGGGTTCTTCTTCAGGGCGCGGGCCACCAGCGCGTCCACGGCCGGCGGCAGGGCGCGGTTGACGGAGGACGGGGCGACCGGCTCCTCCTGCACGTGCGCGTACGCGATGGCCAGCGGCGAGTCGGCCTCGAACGGCAGGCGTCCGGTGACCAGTTGGAACAGCATGATGCCGACCGAGTACAGGTCGGAGCGGGCGTCGACGCCGCGGCCGAGGGCCTGTTCCGGAGAGAGGTACTGCGGGGTGCCGACGACCATGCCGGTCTGCGTCATCGAGGTCACGCCGGACTGCATGGCGCGGGCGATGCCGAAGTCCATGACCTTGACCACGCCGCGCTTGGTCATCATCACGTTGCCCGGCTTGATGTCCCGGTGGACCAGGCCCATCTCGTGGCTGATCTCCAGGGCGGCCAGCACATCGGCGGTGATCTTGAGCGCCTTGTCGGCGGGCATCGCGCCCTGCTGCCGCACGTCCTCGTCGAGCACGGAGCCGAGCGGCCGGCCCTCGACGTACTCCATGACGATGTACGGAGTCGTCAGGCCGTTCAGATCGTCCTCGCCGGTGTCGAAGACCGAGACGATGTTGGTGTGCGTGAGCTTGGCCACGGCCTGGGCCTCGCGGCGGAAGCGCTCGCGGAAGGCCTGTTCGCGACCCAGCTCGGTGTGCAGCGTCTTGATCGCGACCTGCCGGTCCAGGACCGAGTCGTACGCCAGGTGCACGGAGGCCATGCCGCCCTCGCCGAGCAAGTCGCGCAGCTGGTAACGGCCGCCGGCGAGCGCCCGCCCCGCGTACCGTCCCTGTCCGGCGTCCTGGCTCATGTGTCTGCGTCCCCCATAGGCGGCGGGCGCCGGTGGCAGCGGCACGCGCGCTCGTGATCGAAAGTGCTATTCCCGGCCAAGTCTGCCCCAGGGCACTGACACGTCAAGCGTGGTGCCCGTTCCGTGACCGTACGCGAAGGAAGCGTCGCGGAAGCGTTACAGCCGCCGTACCGCCGGTACACGGAATTTGCACGAGAGTACGGAACCAGGGTTTCATGACCGGTCCGTCTCAAGTCCGGTCCCGGCGCCCATCCCGGACCGGAGGCCCCCGGGAAGGCTGTAGCGTGGCCGACGGAGACCGTAACAACACCGCGCGTACCGCGGGCAGAAACGACGGCGAGGACTGATGGCACAGCAGCAGCGCGCCCAGGGCCCGTCCGAACCCGAGGCATCTGGCGGCGGTATGTCTGACGCGCCGGAGAACTGGGGCAACGGCGGCTTGGTCGGCGACGGCCGGTACCGGCTGACCCGCAGGCTCGGGCGGGGCGGCATGGCCGAGGTGTTCGCCGCCGAGGACGTCCGCCTCGGACGCACCGTGGCGGTCAAGCTGCTGCGCGCCGATCTCGCCGAGGACCCGGTCTCCAAGGCGCGCTTCACGCGCGAGGCACAGTCGGTGGCGGGCCTCAACCACCATGCCATCGTGGCCGTGTACGACTCGGGCGAGGACTTCGTCGGCGGCCAGTCCGTGCCGTACATCGTGATGGAGATCGTCGAGGGACGCACCATCCGCGACCTCCTCCTCAACGCCGAGGCGCCCGGCCCCGAGCAGGCGCTGATCATCGTCTCCGGCGTCCTGGAGGCGCTGGCCTACTCGCACCAGCACGGCATCGTGCACCGCGACATCAAGCCGGCCAACGTCATCATCACGGACAACGGCGCGGTGAAGGTGATGGACTTCGGCATCGCCCGCGCCCTGCACGGCGCGTCCACGACGATGACGCAGACCGGCATGGTCATGGGCACCCCGCAGTACCTCTCCCCCGAGCAGGCCCTCGGCAAGGCCGTCGACCACCGCTCCGACCTGTACGCGACGGGCTGCCTGCTCTACGAACTCCTCGCGCTGCGCCCGCCGTTCACCGGAGAGACCCCGCTGTCGGTGGTCTACCAGCACGTCCAGGACATTCCGACGCCCCCGTCCGAGGTCTCCGACGCCACTCCGCCGGAGCTGGACGGCCTGGTGATGCGCTCGCTGGCCAAGGAGCCCGACGACCGCTTCCAGACCGCCGAGGAGATGCGCGGCCTGGTCCAGTACGGGCTGCAGATGCTGTACGAGCAGGGCGGCCACACCGGCACCTGGAACACCGGACCGGTCGCCGCGCACGACGGCCGGCACGTTGCCGCCGCCGGTCTCGCGGGCACGTCGGTGATGCCGCACGCCGACCACGGGGCGTCGGGCACCCAGCAGATCCCCCAGCCGATCCTGCCCGGCGGGTACGGCGGGGGCGACGACGGCGGCTTCGAGGGCAGCGGCAACAAGGGCAGCGGCCGCGGCAAGCTGTGGATACTGGCCGTCCTCGCGGTGATCGCCGTCGCGGCGGGCGTCGCGCTGGCCCTGAACAACGGCGACGGCGGCAAGGGCGGCCCCGAGACGGACAAGAGCCCGTCGGTGTCCACCTCGCAGAGCACCGGCTCGGAGTCGCCCAGCTCCTCGCCCAGCGACGAGGAGACGCAGCAGACCACCGACCCCGGTACCGAGCAGGGCTCGGGCGGGGGCGGCAGCGGCGACGGCGACTGGGACCGGCCGTACACACCGTCGTACACGCCGTCGCACACCGCGACGGACGACCCGACCGGCGACCCGACCGGCGGGCAGACCGCGCCGTCCACACCGACGGACGACGGTGAGCCGACCGGCGGTGGTGAGCCGACCGGGGGCGGTGAGCCGACCGGCGGTGGTGAGCCGACCGGGGGCGGTGAGCCGACCGGCGGTGGTGAGCCGACCGGGGGCCCCGCAGGCGAGTAACCGACACCCCTGAACGTCCAACGCGCGCGTGCGGCCCGTGAGGGCCCACGCGCGCGTTGCGTCCGCCTAGGCCGGGCCGGCCGCGCCGTCCGTGAAGTGCACCGTGCCGAACTGCGGATCCACGCGCAGGTAGGCGGGCTCGAAGGGCTCGCCGTCCACCCGGGCCGGGGCGGGACCGAACCGCTCCAGCTCGGCGGCGCTCGGCTGGTGGGCCTCGCACCGGCCCACCACCTGCACGGTCCACAGGCTCTCGCCGGGCCGCGCGGAGGTCAGGTTGTCCGCTCCGTACGCGACGACGCTCCCGGCGCACACCTGGTGGTACCCCCAGCTCGCGGGCATGCGCAGCAGGACCCGGCCGTCGGCCACGATGTGGCGCGCGAGGGCGAGGAAGGGCAGGGCGCGCATGGTGGTGGCCGCCCGGCCGTAGGCGGTACGGCCGAGCAGGCCGACGGCGAGCTGTTCGTCGGAGGGCATGCACTCACTGTGCGGGAGCACGGGCCACGGCAACAGAGTCGCCCGCCCCGGCAGGAGGGGACGTAAGTCCCGAGTAAGTGCGGGGCCGGTCAGCGGTTCTCGGCCTCCAGGCGGGCCACGAAGGCGGCCGCCTGCGAACGCCGCTGCATACCGAGCTTGCCCAGCAGGCTCGACACGTAGTTCTTGATGGTCTTCTCCGCCAGGTGCAGCCGTTCACCGATCGCGCGGTTGGTCAGGCCCTCGCCGATCAGCTCCAGGATGCGGCGTTCCTGCTCGGTGAGCCGGGCCAGCCGGTCGTCGGCCTTGGCCCCGCCGTCACGGAGCCGCTCCAGCACGCGCGCGGTGGCCGCCGGATCGAGCAGCGACTTCCCGCCCGCCACCTCCCGCACGGCGCCCAGCAGCTCGGCGCCGCGGATGTCCTTGAGGACGTAGCCGGAGGCGCCCGCCATGATCGCGTCGAAGAGGGCCTCGTCGTCGGCGAAGGAGGTCAGCATCAGGCAGCGGACGGACTCGTCCCGGGAGCGGATGTCGCGGCAGACCTCCACGCCGCTGCCGTCGGGCAGGCGGACGTCCAGCACCGCGACGTCCGGGCGGGTGGCCGCGATGCGGGCCTGGGCCTCGGCCGCCGTACCGGCCTCGCCCACCACCTCGATGTCGGCCTCGCCCGCCAGCAGATCGTGCACCCCGCGTCGGACCACCTCGTGGTCGTCGAGGAGGAACACCCGGATATGTCCGTCTTCGCGCACGCGCTCAGTCTCACACACCGACTCTTCCCGTGCCCGGGGTGGCCGGGATAACGTGCCGTTGTTCCGGCCCCCTGCGAGGCTGTGACCAGTAAAACTTCCGCCCTTCGCCGATTTACTTGGAAATCCGAGTAAAAACGCAGGTCAGGAGGGGTTTCACAGAAATGTGGAGCACTGGGTAACGTGCTGTTCGCAGGGCGCTCGCCGGGGCACCTGTCACGCCTGTTCCCGACCGGGCCGCACCCACCCTTGTGCGTCCGCCGGGCCGCAGGTGAGCCGCACTGGCTTCCGGCGAACCCGGGGGCCGGACCGACGGAGGAGCACACGTGACCGAGAGCACTGCCGCGCGCAAGCCGCGACGCAGCGCCGGAAGCAAGGCGGCCGGGACCACCGGCACCAAGGCGGCCGGGACCACCGGCAGCAAGGCCGGCACCGGCAGCAAGCGCACCACCAGCACCACCCGTACCGCTGCCAGGAAGGGCTCCGAGACGGAGCTGGTGCAGCTGCTGACACCCGAGGGCGAGCGCGTCGAGCCCGCCAGGAACTCGGCCTACGCCGAGTACGCCTCGTACGTCGCCGACATCACCCCCGACGAGCTGCGCGGCCTGTACCGCGACATGGTGCTCACCCGGCGGTTCGACGCCGAGGCCACCGCCCTGCAGCGCCAGGGCGAGCTGGGCCTGTGGGCCTCGCTCCTCGGCCAGGAGGCCGCCCAGATCGGCTCCGGCCGGGCGACCCGCGAGGACGACTACGTCTTCCCGACCTACCGCGAGCACGGCGTCGCCTGGTGCCGCGGGGTGGACCCGACCAACCTGCTCGGCATGTTCCGCGGGGTGAACAACGGCGGCTGGGACCCCAACAGCAACAACTTCCACCTGTACACCATCGTCATCGGCTCGCAGGCGCTGCACGCCACGGGCTACGCGATGGGCATCGCCAAGGACGGCGCGGACTCCGGTGTGATCGCGTACTTCGGCGACGGCGCCTCCAGCCAGGGCGACGTCAGCGAGGCGTTCAACTTCGCCGCCGTCTACAACGCCCCCGTGGTGTTCTTCTGCCAGAACAACCAGTGGGCGATCTCCGAGTCCAACGAGAAGCAGACCCGTGTGCCGCTCTACCAGCGTGCCCAGGGCTTCGGCTTCCCCGGTGTCCGCGTCGACGGCAACGACGTCCTCGCCTCCCTCGCGGTCACCCGCTGGGCCCTGGACCGCGCCCGGCGCGGCGAGGGTCCGGCGCTGATCGAGGCCTACACGTACCGCATGGGCGCCCACACCACCTCGGACGACCCCTCCCGCTACCGGCACGACGACGAGCGGGCCGCGTGGGAGGCGAAGGACCCGATCCTGCGCCTTCGCCGTTTCCTGGAGTCCGCAAACCACGCGGACGAGGGATTCTTCGGGGAACTGGAGGCGGAGAGCGAGGCGTTGGGCAAACGAGTGCGCGAAGTGGTCCGTGCCATGCCCGACCCGGACCGGTTCGCGATGTTCGAGCACGCGTACGCGGACGGGCACGCGCTCGTCGACGAGGAGCGCGCGCAGTTCGCCGCCTACCAGGCGTCGTTCGCAGAGGCAGAGGGGGTCTGACATGGCAGCGGAAAAGATGGCGCTGGCGAAGGCGATCAACGAGTCGCTGCGCCGCGCGCTGGACGCGGACCCCAAGGTCCTGATCATGGGCGAGGACGTCGGCAAGCTCGGCGGTGTCTTCCGGGTCACCGACGGTCTGCAGAAGGACTTCGGCGAGGACCGGGTGATCGACACCCCGCTGGCCGAGTCCGGCATCGTCGGCACCGCCATCGGCCTGGCCCTGCGCGGCTATCGCCCGGTGGTGGAGATCCAGTTCGACGGTTTCGTCTTCCCGGCCTACGACCAGATCGTCACCCAGCTGGCGAAGATGCACGCCCGCTCGCTGGGCAAGGTCAAGATGCCGGTCGTCATCCGCATCCCCTACGGCGGCGGCATCGGCGCGGTCGAGCACCACTCCGAGTCCCCCGAGGCCCTGTTCGCGCACGTGGCCGGCCTCAAGGTGGTCTCCCCGTCGAACTCGGCGGACGCGTACTGGATGATGCAGCAGGCCATCCAGAGCGACGACCCGGTGATCTACTTCGAGCCCAAGCGCCGGTACTGGGACAAGGCCGAGGTCGACACGGAGGCCATCCCCGGCCCCCTGCACACCGCGCGGGTGGTGCGCGAGGGCACCGACCTCACGCTGGTCGCGTACGGCCCGATGGTGAAGCTCTGCCGGGAGGTCGCCGACGCGGCCGCCGAGGAGGGGCGGTCCCTGGAGGTCGTCGACCTGCGCTCGATCTCGCCGCTCGACTTCGACACGGTCCAGGCGTCGGTGGAGAAGACCCGCCGGCTGGTCGTGGTCCACGAGGCGCCGGTGTTCCTGGGTTCGGGAGCGGAGATCGCGGCCCGGATCACGGAGCGCTGCTTCTACCACCTGGAGGCCCCGGTGCTGAGGGTCGGCGGCTACCACGCGCCGTACCCGCCGGCCCGCCTGGAGGAGGAGTACCTGCCCGACCTGGACCGGGTGCTGGATGCCGTCGACCGCTCGCTGGCGTACTGAGGAGGGGGCGTGACGACGATGACGGACAGTTCCGTGCGCGAGTTCAAGATGCCCGACGTGGGCGAGGGGCTCACCGAGGCCGAGATCCTCAAGTGGTACGTCCAGCCCGGTGACACCGTCACCGACGGACAGGTGGTGTGCGAGGTCGAGACGGCCAAGGCCGCCGTCGAGCTGCCCATCCCCTACGACGGCGTGGTCCGCGAGCTGCACTTCCCCGAGGGCACCACCGTCGACGTGGGCACGTCGATCATCGCGGTGGCCGTCGGTGGCGGTGCGGCGGCCGCCGCCGAGCCGGCGCAGGAGGCCGTGGCGGACACCCCGGCCACCACCGAGGCGGACGAACCCAAGCCCGAGGGCCGCCAGCCGGTCCTGGTCGGGTACGGCGTGTCCACCTCCTCGACCAAGCGCCGACCCCGCAAGGGCGCGGAGGCTCCGGCCGCCGCACCCGAGGCGTCGGCGGCGGTCCAGGCCGAGCTGAACGGCCACGGACCCGCGGCGCCCGCGGCACCGGCCGCCCCGGTCACCGGGGACCGCCCGCTGGCGAAGCCGCCGGTGCGCAAGCTGGCCAAGGACCTCGGCGTCGACCTGGCGACCGTGGCGCCCTCGGGACCGGACGGCATCATCACCCGCGAGGACGTCCACGCGGCGGTGTCGGCCCGAACCGGGGCGCCGGAGCCGGAGGCGGCCCCCGCGGCCGTCGCGCCCGCCCCGTCCCCGACGGCGGCGCCGACCTCGTACGACACGGCGCGCGAGACCCGCGTCCCGGTCAAGGGTGTCCGCAAGGCGACGGCGGCGGCGATGGTCGGCTCGGCGTTCACGGCGCCGCACGTCACCGAGTTCGTGACGGTCGACGTGACGCGCACGATGAAGCTGGTCGAGGAGCTGAAGCAGGACAAGGAGTACACGGGCCTGCGGGTCAACCCGCTCCTGCTGATCGCCAAGGCGCTGCTGGTCGCGATCAGGCGCAACCCGGACGTCAACGCGTCCTGGGACGAGGCCGCCCAGGAGATCGTGGTCAAGCACTACGTCAACCTGGGCATCGCCGCCGCCACCCCGCGGGGCCTGATCGTGCCGAACATCAAGGACGCCCACGCCCAGACGCTGCCGCAGCTGGCGGGTTCGCTGGGCGAGCTGGTGTCGACGGCCAGGGAGGGCAGGACCTCCCCGGCCGCCATGCAGGGCGGCACGGTGACCATCACCAACGTCGGCGTCTTCGGCGTCGACACCGGTACGCCGATCCTGAACCCGGGCGAGTCCGCGATCCTCGCGGTCGGTGCGATCAAGCTCCAGCCGTGGGTCCACAAGGGCAAGGTGAAGCCGCGTCAGGTGACCACCCTCGCGCTGAGCTTCGACCACCGCCTGGTCGACGGCGAGCTGGGCTCCAAGGTCCTCGCCGACGTGGCGGCGGTCCTGGAGCAGCCGAAGCGGTTGATCAGCTGGGCGTGAAGGCTGCGACCCGGGTAGGTTCATGACGGGAGGGGCGCCGCAAGTTGGAGTTGCGACGCCCCTCCCTCTGTGTCGTGCCGGGGTCAGACCTGGTGCAGTACGTACACCGGTGCGCCGTCCTCGGTCCCGCCCCGTGAGCGGATGCAGGCGTGCGTGCGCAGCAGCCGGAGGCATTCGTTGACCCGGCGCACGGAGAGCCCCGTGCGGGCGGCGATCGACTCCAGCGGTTCCCTCAGCTCACCCTTCTCGACGAGCACCGGGGCGATGACCAGGGCGACCGTCCACACGTCCTCCGTCATGGACAGGCGCTGCCGCCAGTCGGCCAGTACGGACTCCGTGGTCGCGACCGGGGCGAGGTGACCGCGGGGCACCCCCTGGTGGAGGACGAGGGTGTCGAACCGGTCCGCGATGCGTTCCAGCGCCCGCACCATGGCCTGCTGCACGGCGAGGGTCGCCTGCTGGGTGGCGAGGGTGGCCTGCTGCGTGGACAGCATCTCCCGCTGCAACGCGATCGACGTGCGTTGCCCCTCGGCCAGTTGCTCGTCCAGTTGCAGATTGTGCGCCTCCAGCCGGACGATCGCCTCGGCCACCTGGTCCGGCATGGCGTAGGCCACGGGGGCGCCGGGTCCGGCGGGCTGCACCTCGGCCTCGTCCAGCGAGTACGAACCCTCGCGCTGCACGGTCTCGATGACTTCGGCGACCCACTGCTTGAAGGGGGCGCAGGCCGGTTTGGTGCAGGCGTTGACGAGGAGGACGAGGCCTTGCAGCGAGATCACGTGCAAGTCTCGGCGCCACCCCCTACCTGCGGGAACGCTGAGACCGTAACTTCCAGTTACGGTCTCGAGCAATTCTCGGTGCTCGTCGGGAACGTGGTCGGTGAGTGCCTTTCGAGAGTTGCTGTGCCCGAGTTCCTTGCACACGTCCACCGCCGGAAACCAGTGGCTTCCGTCCGGCATGGTCAGCCGTCGCACTCGGGCGCCGGTGGCCGCGTACACGAAGTCGCCGGCGTCGATCGCCTCGTGTCGCGCGCCGGAGTTCTGTCGCTTGCTGGGTTCGTTCATGTGAACCACCTCCGTCGCGGAACGTAGGGCCCAGGCATGGGCATATGCCAGCCAGCCCGCGCAGGTTCACGACTGCGAGCGAAGATGATCGAAAGCCCTGCCGGAGGCCACGAGCGCGTGTATGGGGCGGCCCCGGGGCCGTTGGGTCAGCTCCGGGTCCGGTCCGTGCGCAGGGCGTTGAGCAGGGCCGCGCCGCGTTCGGCGTCGTCGACGCTCACCGCGAAGTCGCTCCGGCGGCCCCGGGGCCGTATGACCAGGCACTCTCCGGCGCGCAGCATCACCGTGGTGCCGAGGCCGCTGAGGCGGTAGCCCCAGCCGCCGACCTGGGAGGGGCTGCGGACCTCCATCCGCGCCGTGTCGATGTCGCCGGGGGCCCAGCGGCGTCCGGGCCAGCCGAGCGGGCCGAAGGAGACCTCCAGGCCGCGCTCGGAGACGCGGGCCTGGACCGAGGAGAAGACCGCGCAGGCCAGGGACGCGGCGCCGCAGCCGGCGAACAGTGCCCACAGGGTGCCCGGGGCGGCCAGGCCGCCGGCCAGGGCGACGAGCGCGCCCACGGCGACCAGGCCGATCGCGGCCGCGAGCAGTTGGAGCCGGGGGTTGGCGGTCCGGGAGAACCAGACCAGTCGTCGGCCCTTCGGGATGTCCAGCGCGGGAGCGCCGCCGCCGGGCGTCGTGCCGTCGTCCGGGGCGCCGCGGTGCCGGGTGGCGAGCAGCCATCCGGCCACGCCCGCCAGGACGGCCCCGGTGAGGATGGCGACGACCCAGGCGCTGGGCTGACGGGCCTCGTGCCAGTCCGTGCGGTCGAGGTTGGCGCGGACGATCGCGGCCTGTGCGCCGGTCAGGACGACGCCCAGGGGCAGCAGGGTCACGGCGATCCACAGACGGGCCGCCGGTCCCGCCCGCATCGACGGGACGGTGACCGCCACCGCCGTCACCAGCCAGATCAGCGCGGGGACGAGGGACGCCGCCCACAGGGGCATCGAACCGTCGGGGGCGTCGCCGTCCAGGCCCCAGTGGGTGCCCAGCCGGTCGGGCAGTCGGTCCCGCGCCCAGAGAGGCAGCCCGGCGAGAACGGCCGTGACGCCGACCGTCCAGACCGCCGCCGTCGTACGCCTCGCCGCTGTCGTGTTCCTCATGGCATCCCCCTGATCATGTCGACGAGATCGGTCCTGCTGTAGCCCAGCCGGGCCGCCTCGGCGACCAGTTCCCGTACCCGGATCTGCAGTTCGGAGTGCGGTCGGGCGCCCTCGGCCACCGTCACCCCCCGGCCCCGGCGGAACTCGAGCAGGCCCTCGTCGCGCAGGCCGCGCAGTGCGCGCAGCACGGTGTTGACGTTGACGTCCAGGGCCTCGGAGAGGTCGCGGGCCGAGGGCAGGCGGTCCCCGGGGGCGCACTCCCCTTCGGCGACGGCGCGTCGGACGGCGCCGGCCACCTGTTCGTGCAGGGGGCGGGTGTCGGTCTTGTCCAGACTCAGCAGCATGGTGCTAATGAAACTATCACCATGTGCTTCATCGGTCGAGGGGAGCCGGCGCAGCGAGAAGGGCCCGTCGCGTCGGCGGCGGGCCCTTCGTGGAGGTGCGGTGGTGTGCGGGTTACTTCGTGAACGCGTAGTTCATGAGCTTGGTGGCGTCCTTGGCGCGCTGCGTCGACGACGAGGACGCCAGTACCGTGCCGATCACCGTCTTCCCCTTCCGGGTCGCGGCGAAGACCAGGCAGTACTTGGCCTCCGGCCCCGACCCGGTCTTGACGCCGATCGCCCCGCTGTAACTGCCGAGCAGCGTGTTGGTGTTGGTCCAGGGCGCCATCGTGCGGGTGCCGCCCTTCTTGGTCGTCGTCCTCGCCGTGTACTTCCTGGTTTTGACGACGGTGCGGAAGGTGGAGTTCTTCATGGCGCTGCTCGCGAGCCTGGTGAGGTCGCGCGGCGTGGAGTAGTTCTTGCCGTTGCCGATGCCGTCGAACGAGTCGAAGTGCGTGTTCTTCAGGCCGAGGCTCTTGGCGGTCGCGTTCATCTTGCCGATGAAGGACTTCACGCGCGCCGCCCGGGTCCTGCCCGAGCCGAACTTGTCGGCCAGCGCGTACGCGGCGTCGCAGCCGGAGGGCAGCATCAGCCCGTACAGCAGCTGGCGGACCGTCACCTTGTCGCCGACGATCAGGCGGGCGGAGGAGGCGTTCTTCGACACGATGTAGTCGCTGTACGCCATCTGGATCGTGACCTTGGCGTCCAGGTTCAGCTTCGGCTGGGAGAGCACGACCTTGGCGGTCATGATCTTGGTCGTGGAACCGGTGGACCGCTTGGTGTCGGCGGCCTTGGTGTAGAGCGCCCTGCCGTTCGCGTCGTTCATCACGAAGCCGCCCTTGGCGGCGACCGAGGGCGCGGCGGCGGCCCGCGCGGGAGCGGCGGCGGCCCGTTCGGGTGCGGCGGCGGCCCGTTCGGGTGCGGCGGCGGCCCGTTCGGGTGCGGCGGCGGCCCGTTCGGGTGCGGCGGCCTGCGCGGGCGCGGTGGCGAGGGCTCCGGTGGCGAGTACGGCGCCGCCGGTCAGGGCGGCGGCGACGGCCCTGCGAAGGCGGAGGCCCGAAATGGTGTTCATTGAGTTGATTACCCCGATTATGGTGAAGTCCCCTGGTGTGCGGCCGCGTTGTGGTCGATGGAGCTCGGGCCGCGTCAGTGCGACCCGTGAAGGGCGCGATTGGTTGCGCGGCGCGGCGCGGGACGGCTCAGGATCCCCCTGGCGGGTGACCGGATGTCCGGATGGTGGACCGGAGCCCCTCTTGCGTCCCTGTTGTATCTATCCTGTCGGCATGACCACGGCAGTGAAGCAACCCCCCGCGGCGGACCGCGTCTACACCCACGTCAAGCAGGGCGTCCTCGACCGTCACTACGAGGGCGGGACGCTGCTCACCGAGGGGGAGCTGGCCGAGGCGGTGGGCGTCTCCCGCACGCCGGTGCGCGAGGCGCTGCTCCGCCTGGAGGCCGAGGGGCTGATCCGGCTCTACCCGAAGAAGGGCGCGCTGGTCCTGTCCGTCTCCGCGCAGGAGATCGCGGACGTGGTGGAGACCCGGCTGCTGGTCGAGACGCACGCGGCGCGGAAGGCCGTGCCCGCCCCGCCCGGGCTCGTCGAACGGCTGGAGGAGCTGCTCGCCCGGCAGCAGGAGCAGGCCGCGGCGGGTGACTTCGCCGGCGCCTCCGTCACCGACCGCTGCTTCCACGCCGAGATCGTCCGCAGCGGCGGCAACGAGATCCTCTCCCGCCTCTACGACCAGCTCCGCGACCGCCAGCTGCGCATGGGCGTCGCCGTCATGCACTCCCACCCCGACCGGATCGCCCACACCCTCGCCGAGCACGAGGAGATCCTCGACGCGCTGCGCTCCGGGGACGCGGAGGCGGCCGTCGGCGTGGTGGTCCGGCACGTGGGCTGGTTCTCGCACCTGGCCCGGGGGGAGGTCCGATGAGCACGGCCACCTCGGCCGGCCGCGTCCTGCCCGGCGATCCTCCGGGCGGCCGGCGGGCGATCGCCGTGTGGGGCGTCGGCGTGTCCGTCTACTTCGTCGCGGTCATCTTCCGTACGTCCCTCGGGGTCGCCGGTCTCGACGCGGCGGACCGCTTCCACGTCAACGCCTCCGCGCTGTCCACCTTCTCCATCCTCCAGCTGCTGGTCTACGCCGGCATGCAGATACCCGTCGGCCTGCTGGTCGACCGGCTCGGCACCAAGAAGGTGCTGGGTATCGGCGTCGTGCTGTTCACCGCCGGGCAGCTGGGCTTCGCCTTCTCCCCGTCGTACGGCACGGCGCTGGCCTCGCGCGCGCTGCTGGGCTGCGGTGACGCGATGACGTTCATCAGCGTGCTGCGGCTGGGCACCCGCTGGTTCCCGGCCCGGCGCGGGCCGATGGTCGCCCAGCTCGCCGGCCTGGTCGGCATGGCGGGCAACCTGGTCTCCACCCTGGTCCTCGCCCGGTTGCTGCACGGCATCGGCTGGACCGCGGCGTTCGCGGGCAGCGCGCTGGCGGGCGCGGTCGTCTTCGTCCTGCTGCTGCTCTTCCTCAAGGACCACCCCGAGGGGCACGAGCCGGAGCCGCTGCCGCACCAGGGGGCCGCCTACGTACGGCGGCAGATCGCCCGGTCCTGGCGGGAGCCGGGGACGCGGCTCGGACTGTGGGTGCACTTCACCACCCAGTTCCCGGCGATGGTGTTCCTGCTGCTGTGGGGGATGCCGTTCCTGGTCGAGGCGCAGGGGCTGTCCCGGGCCACGGCCGGCACACTGCTCACCCTCGTCGTGCTGTCCAACATGGCGGTCGGCCTGGCCTACGGCCAGATCATCGCCCGGCACCACGCGGCCCGGCTGCCGCTGGCGCTCGGCACGGTGGGCGCGACGGCCCTCCTGTGGGCGACGACGCTGGCCTACCCGGCCGAGCACGCCCCGATGTGGCTGCTGGTGGTGCTGTGCACCGTGCTGGGTGCGTGCGGGCCGGCGTCGATGATCGGCTTCGACTTCGCGCGGCCGGCGAACCCGCCGGAGCGGCAGGGGACGGCGTCCGGGATCACCAACATGGGGGGCTTCGTGGCGTCGATGACCACGTTGTTCGCGGTGGGGGTGCTGCTGGACGCGACGGGGGACGACTACACCGTCGCCTTCTCGTCCGTGTTCGTGCTCCAGGCGCTCGGCGTCACGCAGATCCTGCGGCTGCGGAAGCGGGCCGCGCTGCGGGAGCGGGAGCGGTTGGTGGCGAGCCGGGTGGAGACGGTGCACGTGCCGGTGTAGGCACCCGGCGTGGGTGCGGGGCCGGACTGGGGGCTGCCGCCCCCAGGCCCCGCGTCGGCCCGAACGGCCCCGTCCTCACATGCCGGACGGGTTGGAAGGACTCACTGCGTCACCGTGAAGTTCCGCAGGATCGCCGCCGTCAGATCCGGGTCGCCCTCCGTCTTGATCCGGTCCGCCACCGCCTGCGGGGTCACGCGGCCGCAGGCCAGGAGGAAGTACGTCTCCCAGTCGAGGGTGAGGGTGGCGGCGGGGCCGAGGGCGGGGGACGTCTCGAGGGTGCCGCGGCCCTGGATGTCGACGCGGATGGTGCGCAGGAACTCGACCGGGCCGTTGACGTCGAAGACGACGGCCGAGCTGCGCGGCGCGTCCGCCCGCTCGGCGACGACGGCGGGCAGCTCGGAGAGCAGCACGTCACGGGCGACGTGCGCGCCGGGGGAGTCCAGGTCGCCGGGGCGGCCGAGGGCCGTGCGCAGGTCCTGCTCGTGCGCCCAGACGTCGAAGGCGTGCCGGCGCATGGAGTCGTGCAGGGTCAGTTCGGTGCCGAGCGGGCCGCGCACCTTGGCGCCGGGGTCCCGGGACTCGTTCCGCAGCTGGCGGTTGCGCCGGATGATCATGTACTCCAGCTCGGACGTCATCTCCGGCGCCGTGTGGTGGCGGCGGACGTCGACCTGCATCTCCATGTAGCGCTGGTGGTCGTTGGTGACGTGGTAGAGGTCGCGCGGGAGCGTGTGGATGGGACGGGGGTCGCCGAGCATCTCTGAGTCCAGGCCCAGGACGTGGGAGACGATGTCGCGCACCGACCAGCCCGGGCAGGGGGTGCGGCGGTTCCACTCTGCCTCCACAAGCGGCTGGACCAGCTCGGATATCGCCTCGATGGAGTGAGTCCAGGCGTCGGCGTAGGGCTGGAGGGTGGGATGCAGACTCACGGAACGGGACCCCTCGGCGGTCGGTACACGGGCGTGTGGTGGCGGCGGTGGCTGCGGTCGGCGGGCGTCTTGGAACGCTAAGTTACGCTGCTGTGCGGCACCCCGGCAGTGCTTTCGTGTGACGATCGTAGGCCCGTGTGGACGGCTCGAATGCCAGGACGGTGGTAGTGTGCGCGCCTCTTTGATTCAAATCGCCGTGAACGAGGACGAACCGGTCGAAGAACGTCGCCTGCGGGCGGCGGCTCTGGTGCGGGAACAGGCGGGCGCCGACCTCGTCGTGCTGCCGGAGCTGTGGACCACGGGCGCGTTCGCCTTCGAGGACTTCTACCCGGCGGCCGAACCGCTGCGGGGCCCGACGTACGAGGTGATGGCGAAGGCGGCGAGCGATGCGGGCGTGTGGCTGCACGCGGGGTCGGTCCCCGAGCGCGGCCCGGACGGGCGGCTCTACAACACCTCTCTCCTCCTCTCCCCCTCCGGTGACCTGGTCGCCTCCTACCGCAAGATCCACCGCTTCGGCTTCGACAAGGGCGAGGCCGTGCTGATGGGGGCGGGACACGAGCCGGTGACGGTCCGCCTGCCGGAGACCGTCCTCGGGGTGGCGACCTGCTACGACCTCCGCTTCCCCGAACTCTTCCGCTCCCTCGTCGACGACGGTGCCGAGACCCTCGTCGTCCCGGCGGGCTGGCCGGAGCGCCGCCGGGCCCACTGGACGCTGCTGGCCCAGGCACGGGCGGTGGAGAACCAGGCGTTCGTCCTCGCCTGCGGAACGGCCGGGACACACGCCGGAGTTCCGCAGGCCGGTCACTCGATCGTGGTCGATCCGTGGGGCGAGGTGCTCGCCGAGGCCGGCGCGGACGAGGAGGTCCTCACGGTGGAGTTCGACCCGGCGAAGGCGGCGCGGACCCGGGAGCAGTTCCCGGCCCTGAAGGACCGGGTGCTGGGTCTGGAGCCGCCGCGGCGGTAGCCCGGCACGGCGGCGGACGGGACGCGGCGGCGCGCATCGGCGAGGACCGCCGCCGCGCCTCCTACACTCCCGCGCATGGAGTCCACCGGTGTCCCCGCGGTCCGGCGCATCCGGATCCCGTCCGACGGCGCCCACTTCGCCTCGGCGTTCGAGCTTCCGCTCTCCGGGCTGCCGCGCCGCACCGCGGAGGAGTGGGCCCGGACCACCTTCGAGGACACCCCGGAGCTGCTGCGGGAACTGCTCCGGGCGGGCTGGAGGGGCGTGCTGGGCCTGCGTCTGGGCCCGCGGTCCTCGGCGCGGCACGTGATCGGATGGCGCACGGTGGAGGCCGGGCCGGGCCGGATCACCCTGGAGGCCCGCGCCCCCGCGCTGACCGCCCGCAACGTCGTCACCGTCGACGGCACGCGACTGGTCTGGGCGACGTACGTGAACTTCGAGCGCCGGACCGGCCGGGCGCGGTGGTCCCTGGCCGCGCCGGTGCACCACCTGGCCGTGCCGCTGCTCCTCGGCCGCGCCGTCCGCCGTTCGGCGTGAGGCCCGGCCGGCCCGCGCTCCTCAGTCGTCCTCCCGCTCCTTCTGAGCCAGGTGGATCACACACACCGTCAGGGCGATGAGCAGAGCGGGGTCGGCGTCGTCCCGTACGACGTCCACGCCGTAGGTGTCCCGGAGGGTCAGCCACCGGCGGGAGACGACGGCCAGCAGTTCACCGTCGTACTCGACGGCGAACTCCCGGTCGAGGATCTTGCCGCTGACGTCCAGCTCGGTACCGTCCGCCAGGGTGACCCGGTAGTGGTTGCGCAGCAGGGAGAGACGTTTCCGCTTGATCCTGGCCAGCGGCTCGCCGCCCCGCTCGATCACCATCGTGTCGCGCAGGGCGAACATCTTCTGGTGGATGTCGATGAGCACGCGCCCCTGGGTGTCCTTCAGTTCCCAGGTGTCCCGCAGCCGCATCGCCTTGCCGTCGACGAGGAAGACCTTGTTGCCGTTGTCGTCCTCGATCCAGTAGTCGTCACCGATACCGAGGAGCCGGTCGTACACGAGGAATCTCATGTCCTGACCGCTTCCCCGCCGGGCGCCGGGGAACGCGGCCGGTAGGCCGACAGGCTGAGTCGGGTCGCGTGCGGTGTCCGCACGGGTCAGGAGCCGTAGCCGTTGTGGTAGCCGTCCTGGGGGTGGTGGTGGGGCCGTTCCTCGACGACCGGGGTCGTCGGCGGCACCACGACGCGGCGGCGCCGGGCGATGCTGCTGAACGTGGCGATCCCGATCAGGCCGACGATCATGAAGATGACCCCGACCAGGTCGAGGTTGACGCCCTGCATGTCCCAGTCGGTCGCGAACGTGAGGATGGCTCCCACGGCGATGAGGATGATGCACCCGCCGAGGCCCATGAGTGTTGCCTCCCTGTAGATCCGGTCGGTTCCGGGTTTCCGGTCGATCCGGTTCCGTGCGGGTACCCCCGGCCGGAACACACATGCGGGGCAGGGGTGTTCGGGCCGGGGAGCGCGCGGGGGATCAGCCCTCCAGGAACGCCACCAGCGCGTTGGCCAGCAGGTGCGGGTCGTCGGCGCCGCACAACTCCCGGGCGCTGTGCATCGACAGGATGGCCACGCCGATGTCGACGGTGCTGATGCCGTGCCGGGCGGCGGTGATGGGGCCGATGGTCGTGCCGCACGGCATGGAGTTGTTGGAGACGAAGGTCTGGAAGGGGACGTCCGCCTTCTCGCAGGCGGCGGCGAACACCGCGCGGCCCGAACCGTCGGTGGCGTAGCGGTTGTTGACGTTGACCTTGAGGATGGGGCCGCCGCCCGCGCGCGGGTGGTGCGTCGGGTCGTGCCGCTCCGCGTAGTTGGGGTGGACGGCGTGGCCCGTGTCGGAGGAGAGGCAGACCGTGCCGGCGAAGGCGCGCGCCCGGTCCTCGTAGGAGCCGCCGCGGGCGAACACGGAGCGCTCCAGCACGCCGCCGAGCAGCGGCCCGTCGGCACCCGTGTCCGACTGGGAGCCGGTCTCCTCGTGGTCGAAGGCGGCGAGGACGGGGATGTACGGCAGGCCGGCGCCGGACGTCGCGACCGCGGCCAGGGCGGCCGTGCCGGCGTGCACGGACAGGAGGTTGTCCATGCGCGGCCCGGCCACCAGCTCCCGGTCGCGGCCCAGGTACGCCGGGGGTTCCACGGAGTGGGTCATCAGGTCCCAGCCGGTGACCTCGCCGCGGGCCAGGCCCGCCTCCTCCTCCAGGAAGGCGATGAGGTCGCCGTCGCGCACGTCGCCGAGGCCCCACACGGGCTGGAGGTGGCGCTGCTTGTCGAGCTTGAGGCCCTCCGTGGAGACGTTGCGGTCCATGTGGATGGCGAGCTGCGGGACGCGGAGCAGCGGGCGGTCGACGTTGACCAGGCGGGTGGAGCCGTCGCGCAGCGAGAGGCGGCCGGCCAGGCCCAGGTCCCGGTCGAGCCAGGAGTTCATCAGCGGGCCGCCGTAGATCTCCACGGCGACCTGCCGCCAGCCGTGCGACCCGGTGTCCGGGCGGGGCTTGACGCGCAGGTTGGGGGAGTCGGTGTGGGCGCCGACGATACGGAAGGGGGTGTGCGCCGCGGCGCCCTCCGGGACGTACCAGGCGATGATCGCACCGCCGCGCAGGACGTACTTGCCGCCGCTCGTCCCGTCCCAGGCGTCCGTCTCCGCGACCTGCCTGAAGCCGGCCTTCTCCAGCCGCTCTGCGGCACTCGCCACGGCGTGGTACGGCGTGGGGCTCGCCGCCAGGAAGGTCATCAGGTCGTTGGTGTGGCCGCGGTCGAAGCGGGGGGGTGCGCTCATGGGGTTCACCTTAACGACGTACGAGGACCCGCTTCCCGTCTGGCGGGAGCGGGCCCTCGTGGGGACGTGCGGAACGGGCGGAGGTGCCGGGCCTGTCCTAGAACGCGGCCTCGTCCAGCTCCATCAGGTCCAGCTCGACGCCCTGGGCGGTCTTGCGGGCGAGGGTGAGGCCGGGCAGGACGTTGGCGGCGAAGAACTTCGCGGCGGCGATCTTGCCGGTGTAGAAGGCCTTGTCCTTGGCGGACGCGGTCGGCAGCTTCTCGGCGGCGATCGCCGCGCCCTTGAGGAGCAGGTAGCCGACGATCACGTCGCCGGAGGCCTGGAGCAGGCGGGTGGTGTTGAGGCCCACCTTGTAGATGTTCTTGACGTCCTGCTCGGTGGCCGCGAGGTCGGTGAGCATCAGGCCGACGATGGCCTCCAGCTCGACGGCGGCCTTGGCCAGGTGCTCGCGGGCGCCGGACAGCTCCTCGCCGCCGGTGGCGAGGGCCAGGAACTTCTTGATGTCCTCGGCGAGGGAGTTCAGCGCGGCGCCCTGGTTGCGGACGATCTTCCGGAAGAAGAAGTCCTGGCCCTGGATCGCCGTGGTGCCCTCGTACAGGGTGTCGATCTTGGCGTCGCGGATGTACTGCTCGATCGGGTACTCCTGGAGGAACCCGGAGCCGCCGAAGGTCTGCAGCGACTGCGCGAGCTGCTCGTACGCCTTCTCCGAGCCGTAGCCCTTGACGACGGGCAGGAGCAGGTCGTTGAGCGCGTGCTCGGCGGACGCGTCCTCGCCGTTCGCCTCCTTGACCTGGATCTCGTCCTGCACGGAGGCGGTGTACATGACCAGCGCGCGCATGCCCTCGGCGTACGCCTTCTGCGTCATGAGGGAGCGGCGGACGTCCGGGTGGTGCGTGATGGTGACCTTGGGGGCCGCCTTGTCCATGAAGTTGGCCAGGTCGGGGCCCTGGACACGCTCCTTGGCGTACTCCAGGGCGTTGAGGTAGCCCGTGGAGAGGGTGGAGATCGCCTTCGTGCCGACCATCATGCGGGCGAACTCGATGATGCGGAACATCTGGCGGATGCCGTCGTGCCTGTCGCCGATCAGCCAGCCCTTGGCGGGGTGGCGGTCGCCGAAGGTCATCTCGCAGGTGTTGGAGGCCTTCAGGCCCATCTTGTGCTCGACGTTGGTGGCGTAGACGCCGTTGCGCTCGCCCAGCTCGCCGGTCTCGAAGTCGAACTCGTACTTGGGGACCAGGAAGAGGGACAGGCCCTTGGTGCCGGGGCCGGCACCCTCGGGGCGGGCGAGGACGTAGTGGAGGATGTTCTCCGACATGTCGTGCTCGCCGGACGTGATGAAGCGCTTCACGCCCTCGATGTGCCAGGAGCCGTCGGCCTGCTCGACGGCCTTGGTGCGGCCGGCGCCGACGTCCGAACCGGCGTCCGGCTCGGTGAGGACCATGGTGGAGCCCCACTGCTTCTCGACGGCGATCGAGGCGATGTGCTTCTGGACCTCGTTGCCCTCCTCGAAGAGGATGCCGGCGAAAGCGGGGCCGGAGGAGTACATCCACACGGCCGGGTTGGCGCCGAGGATCAGCTCCGCGTACGCCCAGATCAGGGAGCGCGGCGAGGTGGTGCCGCCGATCTCCTCGGGCAGGCCGAGCCGCCAGTACTCGGAGTCCATGAAGGCCTGGTAGCTCTTCTTGAAGGACGCCGGGACCGGCGCGGTGCTGGTCTCCGGGTCGAAGACCGGCGGGTTGCGGTCGGCGTCGGTGAAGGACTCGGCCAGCTCGTTCTCGGAGAGGCGGGTCAGCTCCTCGAGGACGCTCTTGGCGGTGTCCGTGTCCATCTCCGCGAACGGGCCCGTGCCGTACACCTTGTCGCGGCCGAGCACCTCGAAGAGGTTGAACTCGATGTCCCGGAGATTCGGCTTGTAGTGCCCCATGGCGACGCTCCCTTGAGAGATCGGCGAGGCACTGGCTCCTCGCATCCGTACACGTACCAACTAGTAGCTCCGATGATGCTACCCGTCGGTAATAAGAAGCAACCCCGAGCCGCCCATCTGTGACTCGTTACTCGTTACGCTGTGCGGCATGTACGGCTACGACCAGACCGCGGGCCAACAGCAGCAGCAGTACGCCCCGCCCCCGCAGCAGCCGATGGGCGGCGGGTACGGGCAGCAGCCGCCGCTGTACCCCGAGCCGTCCCCGCCCTCGCTCGCGGACGCGGTGCGCGCCTTCACCACCGGCCAGATGTCCGCCGAGGACTTCCAGCAGATCTTCGCGACCTCGAAGGTCTACTGCCCGCGCGGCGACAACCCCGGCTTCCTCGCGCTGCACAACACCCAGCAGCCGGTGATCCCGATGTTCACCGGCCTGAAGGAGCTGCGCCGGTACGCGGGCAAGGAGTCGAAGTACTTCGTGATCACCGGAGCCGAGGTGATCGACCTGCTGCCGACCGGCTACGGCTTCGTCCTGGACATGGAGGGCGAGCACCGGATGGTGTTCGACGCGAAGGCTGTCGAACAGATGGTCGATTTCGCGATGCGTCGCATGTACGGCTAGGCGCCACCCGCGTCCTGCTCGTGAGCCCGGAGGGAATGCCCTCCGGGCTTTTGTGGTTCCTGGTGGCAAGAAGTTCAACGCTCAACTAAAGTGGGGCGTACGCCGCCCGAGGAGGTCGACATGCCCGCAGTGACCGTCGAGAACCCGTTGACGCTGCCCCGCGTATCCGCGCCCGCCGACGCCGTCGCGCGTCCCGTGCTCACCGTCACGACCGCGCCCAGCGGTTTCGAGGGCGAGGGCTTCCCGGTGCGCCGCGCGTTCGCCGGGATCAACTACCGCCATCTCGACCCGTTCATCATGATGGACCAGATGGGTGAGGTGGAGTACGCGCCCGGAGAGCCCAAGGGCACCCCCTGGCACCCGCACCGCGGCTTCGAGACCGTGACCTACATCGTCGACGGGATCTTCGACCACCAGGACTCCAACGGTGGCGGCGGCACCATCACCAACGGCGACACGCAGTGGATGACGGCGGGCTCCGGGCTGCTGCACATCGAGGCGCCGCCGGAGCAGCTGGTGATGTCCGGCGGGCTCTTCCACGGGCTCCAGCTGTGGGTGAACCTGCCGGCCAAGGACAAGATGATGGCCCCCCGGTACCAGGACATCCGCAGCGGCAGCGTCCAGCTGCTCACCTCCCCGGACGGCGGCGCGCTGCTGCGCGTCATCGCCGGTGAGCTGGACGGCCACGAGGGCCCCGGCATCACGCACACGCCGATCACGATGGTCCACGCGACGCTGGCGCCGGGCGCCGAGGTCACCCTGCCCTGGCGGGAGGACTTCAACGGCCTCGCCTACGTCATGGCCGGGCGCGGGTCGGTGGGCGCCGAGCGGCGTCCGGTCCACCTCGGGCAGACCGCCGTCTTCGGCGCCGGGGGCGCGCTGACCGTCCGCGCGGACGAGAAGCAGGACGCGCACACCCCGGACCTGGAGGTCGTGCTGCTCGGCGGGCGGCCGATCCGGGAGCCGATGGCCCACTACGGCCCGTTCGTGATGAACACCAAGGACGAGCTGATGCAGGCCTTCGAGGACTTCCAGAAGGGCCGTCTGGGGACCGTCCCGGCCGTGCACGGGATGTCGGACGAGGGCCCCGGCGCCTGAGCACGCGTCACCCGGGCGGGCCGTCCGCGCAGGACAGCCCGCCCGGCGCGTGATCGGCTGGGGACGTGCAGTTGCTCCCCGGCCCGGTGCGCCGGTTCGCCGCCTGGTGCGCCGTCATCCTGCTCGCCAGCGGTGTCGCGTACGTCGCGATCCGGCTCTGCGTCGAGTTCCGCACCGCGGTGACCCCGGCCCTGCTGGCGCTGCTCGGCACCGCCCTGCTCAGACCGTTGCACGCGCGCCTCGTGAAGGCCCATGTGCAGCGGTCGCTGGCCGCCGGGCTGACCTGCGTCGCCGTACTGGCCGTGGTCGGCGGGGCCGTGTACATCGTCGTCTCCGCGCTCGTCCGGACCGGCGACCAGATCATCGACTCGCTCCGGCACGCGGCCAAGGGCGTCGCCGACCACTTCGGCGCGGCGGGGACCTCGCTGGACGACGTCGCGTCCAACGCGCGCGAGCTGCTGGGCAAGTTCGGCGGCACGGCCGCCTCGGGCGTGGTGACCGGGATCAGTGTCGTCGGCGAGATGCTGGCCATGGCCGTGCTCGCCCTGCTGCTGGTCTTCTTCTTCCTGCGCGACTCCGACCGGGCCGCCGGCACCGTGCGCGCCGTCGCCCCGCCCGGCGGCGCCGACATGGTCGAGGCCATGGCACGGCGCGCGTTCGGGGCCGTCGAGGGCTTCATGCGGGGCACCACCCTGATCGCCCTCATCGACGCGGTCTGCATCACGGTCGGCCTGCTCGTCCTGCGCGTTCCCGGCGCGGTCGGGCTCGGGGCGCTGGTCTTCGTGGGCGCCTACATCCCGTACCTGGGCGCGTTCATCTCCGGCGCCGTCGCCGTCCTGGTGGCGCTGGCGGACCGGGGCTTCGTCGTCGCGCTGTGGGCCCTCGGGGTGGTGCTGGCGGTGCAGGTGCTGGAGGGGCACGTGCTCCAGCCGATGATCCAGAGCCGGACCGTGCAGATGCACCCGGCCGTCGTGCTGCTGGCGCTCACCGCGGGCGCGTCGGTGGCGGGCATCCTGGGGATGCTCCTCGCCGTCCCGCTGACGGCCGCGGCGTTCGGCATCGTGCACGAGCTCCAGGGGCGTTACGGGGCGGACAGGACCTCCGGGTCGACCGAGGGACCGGCGCCGTCCTCCGGGGCGGCGGACTCGTAGAGCTCGTACCAGATGCTCTTGCCCTCGCCGCGCGGCGCGACGCCCCACGCGTCGGCGAGCATCTCGATCAGCATCAGTCCGCGTCCGGAGGACGCCATCTCCCCCGGTCGGCGCTTGTGCGGCAGGTCGTCGCCGTTGTCGGTGACCTCCACCCGGATCCGCCGTTCGCCGGGCTGCCCGGAGACCTCGGCGACCAGCAGGGCGTCGGTGTCGGTGTGGACCAGGACGTTGGTCAGCATCTCCGAGAGCAGCAGCACCGCCGAGTCCCGCTGGTCCTCGCCCGGCCAGTCGTGCAGCAGGTCCCGCAGGTGCCGGCGGGCGGTGGCGATCCGGGCCGGCTCCGCCTGGGCGACGGTCAGCATGGTGCGGCGCACCGGCGCCCGGACCGCCGTGCTGTCGCCGCAGCCGCAGCCCTCGCCCTGCCGGCACAGCAGCAACAGGGCGATGTCGTCCTCCCGCCGGTCGGCCAGCGGCCCGGTGGTGTGGTGCGAGGAGGGCCCGTGCACGGCCTGGACCAGGGCGTCGGCCAGTTCCTCCAGGCTGCCGTCGTGCTCCTCCAGGATCACCCGCAGGCGGTGCCAGCCGGTCTGCAGGTCGTGGCCGCCGGTCTCGACCAGGCCGTCGGTGCACAGCATCAGGGTGTCCCCGGGCTCCAGGGCGAGCCGCGTGGTCGGGTAGTCGGAGTCCGGGTCGATGCCCAGCGGCAGCCCGCCCGCCGTGGCGAGGATCAGCGCCGTTCCGTCCGCCATGCGCACCACCGGGTCCAGGTGTCCGGCGCGGGCGCTCTCCATGGTGCCGGTGGCGGGGTCGACCTCGGCGTAGTAGCAGGTCGCGAAGCGCAGGTCGCCGGGGTCGTCCTCGGACTGGGTGAGGCCGTGGAAGAAGTGGGAGGCGCGGGAGAGCACCGCGTCGGGGCGGTGGCCCTCCGAGGCGTAGGCGCGCAGGGCGATGCGCAACTGGCCCATCAGCGCCGCCGCCCGCACGTCGTGTCCCTGGACGTCGCCGATGACCAGGGCGAAGCGGCCCCCGGGCAGCGGGATCATGTCGTACCAGTCGCCGCCGACCTGGAGGCCGCCACCGGTGGGGACGTAGCGGGCGGCGATGTCCATGCCGGGGATCTCCGGGCCGAGCGCGGGCAGCATGGTGCGCTGCAGCCCCTCGGTCAGCTCCCGCTGGTTCTCGGCGGCGCCCGCCCGGGACAGGGCCTGGGCCAGCATCCGCGCCACGGTGGTCAGCACGGAACGCTCGTCCGGCGTGAACGCGACCGGGTAGGCGAAGGCGGCGAGCCAGGCGCCCATGGTGCGGCCCGCCACGGTGAGCGGCAGGTAGGCCCAGGAGCGGCGGCCGAAGCGCTCGGCGAGCGGCCAGGTCATGGGGTAGCGGGACCGGTACTGCTGGGGGGAGGAGAGATAGACGGCACGGCCGGTGCGGGCCACCTCGGCGGCCGGGTAGTCGGTGCTGAGGGACATGTCCACGAACGGGTTGACCTCGTTCTCCGGCTGCCCGTGGTGGCCGATGACGGTGAGGCGGTCGCCCGAGACCCCGAAGACTGCGAGGCCGTCGGGGGAGAACCCCGGCATCGACAGCCCGGCCGCGACCCGCAGCACCTCCTCGGTGGACCGCGCCTCGGCCAGGGCCCGGCCGGCGTCCAGCAGGAACGCCTCCCGCGAGCGGCGCCAGTCGCCGGTGACCGCGCTGCGTCCGGCGGGGGTGCCCGGCCTCGGCTCGGTGACCTCCTGCAGGGTGCCGGTCAGCTCGTACGCCTTGCGCGCGGGGTCGAACGAGGGCTTGGAACGGCTGCGTACGACCCGGACCACGTGGCCGTGCTCGTCCATGATCCGGATCCGGACCTCGGCGAGGGTGCCCTCGGCGACGGCGAGCTGGACCACGCCGGTGATCTCGTTCCAGTCCACCGGATGCAGCCGGGCCCGTACCTGGGCCTCGGTGAGGGTCGCCCGTTCGGCGGGCAGCCCGAGCAGGCGGGCGGCCTCCGCGTCCACCGTGACCTCTCCCTCGGCGGTGTCCCAGTGCCACAGACCGGTCGCGAGAGCGGCAAGGACGACTCCCACCTCGGGCAGGGGCTCACCAGTACGCATTGCCCCACTTTAAGAAGAGGTGATCGGACGCTGCCACCGGTCGCCCCGGCGGTCACGGCGAGTCAATGGGGAGGATGTCGGCTGTGGGCGCCCGGTACGCTGGGGTTGTTTCACGTGAAACGCCATCCCCGATCCGCGAAGGCTGGACGAACGACGATGCATCGGTACAGGTCCCACACCTGCGGCGAGCTCCGCTCCTCTGACGTCGGTACCGACGTCCGACTGAGTGGCTGGCTGCACAATCGGCGCGACCTGGGCGGCATCCTCTTCATCGATCTGCGCGATCACCACGGCATCACGCAGCTCGTCGCCCGTCCGGGCACCGAGGCCTACGAGGCGCTGGACAAGCTGACCAAGGAGTCGACCGTTCGGGTCGACGGCCAGGTCGTCTCCCGGGGCGCCGAGAACATCAACCCGGACCTGCCCACCGGCGAGATCGAGGTCGAGGTGGGCGAGGTCGAGCTGCTCGGCGCCGCCCAGCCGCTGCCCTTCACCATCAACGCCGAGGACGGCGTCAACGAGGAGCGGCGGCTGGAGTACCGCTTCCTGGACCTGCGCCGCGAGCGCATGCACCGCAACATCATGCTGCGCACGTCGGTCATCTCCTCGATCCGCAGCAAGATGGTGGCCCTCGGCTTCAACGAGATGGCGACGCCCATCCTCACCGCCACCTCCCCCGAGGGCGCCCGCGACTTCGTGGTCCCCTCCCGCCTGCACGCGGGCCGCTTCTACGCGCTGCCCCAGGCGCCGCAGCAGTTCAAGCAGCTGCTGATGATCTCCGGCTTCGACCGGTACTTCCAGATCGCGCCCTGCTTCCGCGACGAGGACGCCCGCGCCGACCGTTCGCCGGGCGAGTTCTACCAGCTCGACGTCGAGATGAGCTTCGTCGAGCAGGAGGACGTCTTCCAGCCGGTCGAGCGGCTGATGACGGAACTGTTCACGGAGTTCGGAGGCGGCCGCGAGGTCACGTCCCCCTTCCCGCGGATCCCGTTCCGCGAGGCGATGCTGAAGTACGGCTCCGACAAGCCGGACCTGCGCGCCAAGCTGGAGCTCGTCGACATCACCGACGTCTTCGAGGGCTCGGAGTTCAAGGCCTTCGCCGGCAAGCACGTGCGCGCGCTGCCCGTCCCGGACGTCGCCGCCCAGCCCCGCAAGTTCTTCGACCAGCTCGGCGACTACGCGGTCTCGCAGGGCGCCAAGGGCCTGGCCTGGGTCCGCGTCGGCGAGGACGGCAAGCTGACCGGCCCGATCGCGAAGTTCCTCACCGAGGAGAACGTCGCGGAGCTGACCAAGCGGCTCGCCCTGGCCCCCGGCCACGCGGTGTTCTTCGGCGCGGGCGAGTTCGACGAGGTCTCGAAGATCATGGGCGCGGTGCGGGTCGAGGCCGCCCAGCGCGCCGGGCACTTCGAGGAGAACGTCTTCCGGTTCTGCTGGATCGTCGACTTCCCGATGTACGAGAAGGACGAGGAGACGGGGAAGATCGACTTCTCCCACAACCCCTTCTCGATGCCGCAGGGCGGCATGGACGCTCTGGAGAACCAGGACCCGCTGGACATCCTCGCCTGGCAGTACGACATCGTCTGCAACGGTGTCGAGCTGTCCTCCGGCGCGATCCGGAACCACGAGCCCGAGATCATGATCAAGGCCTTCGAGATCGCGGGCTACGACGCGGAGACCGTCGAGCGCGAGTTCGCCGGCATGCTGCGCGCCCTCCGCTTCGGCGCCCCGCCCCACGGTGGCATCGCCCCCGGCGTCGACCGCATCGTGATGCTGCTGGCCGACGAGCCCAACATCCGCGAGACCATCGCCTTCCCGCTCAACGGCAATGCCCAGGACCTGATGATGGGCGCCCCGACCGAACTGGACGAGTCCCGGCTGAGGGAGCTGCACCTGACGGTGCGCAAGCCGCAGCCGAAGTAGCCTGCGGCCCCGGTACCGCAACGAGGGGCTCGAAACCGCGGCACGGTTTCGAGCCCCTCGCCGTCATCACACCTGGTGAACGGGGGTTGAAGACTTACTGGGTCCACCTCCTCGCGCACTCGTCCTTGTACGTCAGGAGCCAGCACTTGAAGCCGTAGCCCACGAGGTCGATCTCCGCGGAGGACAGGCCGGCACGGGCGCCGATGCCTGAGAACTTCTCCCGGAACGCCGAATTGGCGCTGTCCACGGGGAGCCCGGCGATCGCCACCCTTTTGATCAGATCAATGCAGACTTCCCAGAGCTCCGCCTCGAATTCAGGTGCCAGCTCCACGGCGTACTTCTTCATGACTGCCCCTCTCATGCGGTGCTGTGACCACGAGTGCGTTCCTCCACACGGCGGCCTGGTGGCGTGCGGGGCTCGACGAGGTTCGCGGCGCGGACGGAGTAGGGCTGACGCTCTGGTCAGGGCTCGAGCGGCAGCGAGGGCTGTTCCGCCGCCGGTCCCAGGTACGTGTACTCCGTCGACCGGGCGATGCCTACCGAGTCCAGGCACTGACGGAAGCGGACCCGGAAATGGATGTTGTCTCCGAGGCCGGGGCGCATACGGAGCAGTTCCTCGGGCTCGTCGAAGTGGACGTCGTAGGCCGGCGCGTTCCTGGACGTGCCCGTCTTGACCTTCACCCAGCCGCTTTCGCGAAGCTCCGTGATACGGCCGGAGATGATCATCTCCTGGTCGCGGGGTCGTGACGGTTCGCGAAGCCGCTGCACATAACGCCTGCCACGTCCGGTGAGACGCGCCCTGCGCATGTCCCCCTCGGCGCCGTACCAGGTCACCCCCAGGTCGAGCTCGTACTTGCCCAGAGCCCGGGCCAGGGTGTCCACCGCGTCGAAGAGGCGCGACCACTCCCGGACGTCCTGCTCGGCCTCCAGCGCGGCGAGCAGATGGGTGAGCGTACGCATGCCGGTGCTCGTGGCGGAGGTGACGGGGGCCTCCATGGCTGAAGGCTCTGCGGGGAGGGCAGTAGCCACGGGACGGGCATGTACCACGGTGCTGCCGGCCGAGATGCCGGTGAGCTCCAGCTGTACGGGAGTGCCCGCGGCGACGGAGATCGCGTTCTCCACCGGGTCCAGCAGAGCGTCACCCCACTGGAAACGCAGAGCGCCCCTCTCGGCGTCGGGACCGGTCAGACGGAGCCGCAGTTCCTCGTCGAGACGCGCGTCCGGCTCGTATGCACGCACCGCCGCGAGGCGGTTCGCGCGGTGTTCCGCCTCGATCTCCTCGTCGTCCCGTTCCTCGGTGCCCATCTCTTCGAGGAGGCGCGCGGCGGTCTCGGCGGCTCCCGGATTGTTCCGGAGCAACGCACGCCTGCGCTCTCGCCAGCTGTCGCCGGTGGTCACAGTCGCACCTCCAGGTATCCGCGTGCCGGGGCGGCACTTTCGTGGGACGGGGAACGGTCCGTGTGTCCGGGCAGACGGCAGCGCTGCCACCAGTCGTCCCACACGCCCCGGCCGACGGGCCGGTACCCGACTCTGACCGGTGAGACGCCGAACTTGCGCAGCATGTGGGCCCGGCTCTGGAAAGCGGTGGTCAACCATTTGGAGCCGGGCCTGCCGCGAACGGCGCGCTCGGCGCCCACGTCGATCAGGAGCGTCGCGTCGATGTTCCGCGGATCGGTCTTCGCGCTCACGAAGCTGCCACCGAGCCACAGCCTGTGGATGAGCGTGCGCCCGTCCAGGGCGTCCGCGTACGAGTCCTCCAACGCGAAGAACGGCTCCAAATACTTGTTCAGTCCGTCCCACAGCGCCCAGCGTGTGTCGGAGCCAAGGAACTCCGGCGCGAGGACCAGCATGTCCTCCGCCTCGCCGACGGAGAGGGAGTAGCGGCCCAGGGGAAGGAATCCGTTCGCGGCGAAGGAAGGCAGCACATGAAGTCCTTGTCGGGTACAGATGGGTGCTGGGGCGGCACGGGGCGCGATGGTTCGTCGGCACGGCTCATCCTGTCGTGCGCATCTCCTCTACGTCAGGACTTCCGGGCACTCGGTCGGCCACCGCTCGGCACTCACGGCACCTGCCCGGTTGAGGGGCCCGGAAGGCGCGGTCGCAGTCGTCGCAGGTCTGGAGGGGATGCCGGGGCTCGGGGGCGGCTGACGGGACCGGGGGCCGGAACGGCGGCGGTGGCGGCAGCTGGGCGGTCAGGCGGTGGGCGAGGAAGGCGGCGGGCCGGATCAGGGGCTCGTGCGGCAGGTTCTCGGTCAGGGCGTGGCGTACGGCGGTGGGGGTGACCTCGCGTTCCAGCCAGGCGGCGACGCCCGGGGCGAGGTGCTCGGCGTCGGTGGCGGAGAGGAGGAGCCGCGGGTCGCGGCGGCGCAGGCCCGTGAGGACGTCGACGGCCGCCTGGAGGAGCGCGGGTGCGGTGCACGACGGATGGGGCACGGCGGGGAGGCGCTTGCGTGGCGGCTTCTCCTGGGGCGCGCGCCGGGCGGCGGGGCGGGATGCCGTCTCCCGTGCGCTGCCGTTGCCGCTGTGTCCGGGCCTGTTGCGGGAGACCGTCCTGGTGACGATCCGGCCGGTGGACGTGCGGGTACACGTGCGTTGCAGGTAGCCGTGCTTCTCCAGCTCGCGCAGCCCGGCCGCGATGCGGGTGGGGCCCTCCGGAAAGCGGGCGGCGAGGGTCTTGATGTCGACGGAGGTGCCCTGGCGCACGGACTGGATGTAGCAGGAGAGTCCGATGGCCAGCAGGGACAGCTCCTTGTGCTGGACGAGGTGGTTGCCGACCACCGTGAAGCTCTCGGTGTGGCGGACGTTGTCGTGGACGACGCCCGCGAGCGGCTGCTCGTGGGGGTGGTCTACGTCCACGGTTCCGGACGTGGCGGGGGTGGGCGCGTTAGGGTGCTGGGCAGCCATCGGGAAGAGGTCCTCTGTCTTCCTTGGTGGTCAGGCCCTCGCAGTGGGATGCCATTCCCGGCGAGGGCCGTCGCATGTCTGGTGGTGGTGTCGCCGCTGAGCGTAGGGCAGACAACTGGTCCCGAAACCAGTCAAGATGGCATATTCACTCGCGAGAGTGACCGCGTCCGGCGGGAGGGAGGGGTGGGGCTTGGTGGGGTGCTTTCTCCTCAGTCAGTGGTTCATAGGAGGCGCAGGTGCGACCGGAACCCGCCCCGTCACGTTCCGGCACTTTCTGTGCCGGGAGGGCGAGTTCGGCCCAGACCGTTTTGCGGGGCGGCAGGCCGGGGGTCACGCCCCAGCGGTCGGCGAGGGCCGCCACGAGGGCCAGACCGCGGCCGGACTCGTCGTCGGGGCCGGTGGGGCGCGGGTGCGGCAGCCGGTCACCGCGCGTGTCCGTGACCTTGATGCGGAGGGTGTCGCCGACCACGTAGAGCAGGAGCTGGAAGTTCCGGCCCGGGACGCGTCCGTGGGTGGCGGCGTTGTTCGCCAGCTCGGCCACGATGTGCGCCGCCGGGTCCAGCGGCAATTCCCAGGTGCGCAGTTGTTTGGTAGCCAGTAGGCGGGCGAGGCGGGCACCCCGGGGCGTGGGGGACAGCAGGAGGCCGAAGTTGCGGACGTGTCCGCCGGGTTGGGTCAGTTTCTGATTCACGTCACTCAGCGTGGCCGCGACTGCGTACCGTGAAGCGTGATAACGCCGTTGCGTACGGTCACTGTCTGACGGTTGTCCGGTGGTGTCCGGGCTTGTCACGGCGGTGCGTGCGGGTAGGGCGTGACTGGCACGAGGCGGTACGACGGAGGGGCGCGCGCATGTCGGTGGACGGTGAGGTTCGGCAGCTCAGGACCGAGGCTGACGAGCCGGGGTGGGAGGTGGACCCGGACGACGAGTGGGGCGTGGCTGTGGTCGCCACCGTGGGACGGCAGTTGAAGCTGCGCCGGGAGGCCGTGGGCATGCGGGTCGGCGAGTTCGGCCAGGCCGTGGGGTATGGCGAAGATCTCGTCTACAAGATCGAGGGCGGGAAGCGGATCCCCCGACCGGAGTATCTGGACATGGCCGACGAGGTGTTGGGCGCGGGTGGGCTGCTCGCCGCGATGAAGGAGGACGTGGCGAAGGTCCGGTATCCGAAGAGGGTGCGGGAGATCGCCAAGTTGGAGGCGCAGGCGGTCGAGGCGGGGCTGTACAGCAACCACAACATCCACGGACTGTTGCAGATTGAGGAGCACATGCGGTCGCTCTTCGGTGCGTGGCTGCCTGCCTACTCGGACGAGGAGACGGAGCGCATGGTGGCCGCACGCATGGCTCGTCGTTCCCTCTTCGAGAGGTCACCCGCGCCGACGCTCAGCTTCGTCCAGGAAGAGGTGACGCTTCGGCGCCCGGTCGGGGGCAGAATGGTGTGGCGTCGGCAGCTTGAACATCTGCTGGAGCTGGGTGAGTTGCGGAACGTGTCGATCCAAGTGATGCCGACAGACGTTGAGGATCACTTCGGTACGGGCGGGCTGATCGAGGTGTTGAAGTTTCCGGACGGCGCGTCGGTCGGTCGCTCCGAAGGGGCATTCAACGGGCGACCGGTAACCGATCCGAAGCAGATCCGCATCCTTGACCTGCGCTATAGCATGATCCGGGCACAGGCGCTCACGCCCCGAGAGTCGCGGGCGTTCATCGAGCAGATGCTTGGAGAAACATGAGCGGCACACCCTCCACCAGGGACGACTCCGCGCTGGTGTGGTTCAGGAGCAGCTACAGCAGCAGCGGCGACGGAAACGACTGCGTCGAGGTGGCGACCACCCCCGGCACCGTCCACGTCCGCGACTCCAAGTACCGCGACGCGAGCCCCCGCCTCGCGGTGGCGCCGGAGGTGTGGGCGGACCTTGTGACGTACGCGTCCGGAAGCTGACTTCTCAACTGCGCATCCCCTGGGTTCGGTTGTCACCGGGCACGGGGCGCGTTGTAGTCAGGCTGCCTGGGCGGTGAAGGCCACTGAAAGGTCGCTGTTGGGCGTGATGTCCAGGTGCAGCGTGGATTCGAGAGCAGAGGCCAGGCGTTCGAGGAGGGGGATGGTCGGTGTGGAGCCGCCGTGCTCCAGGCGTGAGATGGCGGCTTGGGACATGCCCGCGCGTTCGGCGAGTTGGGTCTGGGTCAGCCCCAGGGCAGTGCGACGGTCGCGGATTGCCTTGCCGAACAGGTAGGCGCGGCGGGCTTCCTGGTATCCCTCACGCGCCCGGTCGGCATCGGTGATCTCCCAGCGAGTGTGGCTCATGGGGTGTCCTCCGGGAAGCGGTCGTAGACGGTATGGGCGGGCGGGTGCTCGGCCTCGCACTCCTTCTGGACAGCCTGGGCCCGCTCTACCTCGGCGCTCTCCTGTGGTTTCGTCTTGGCGAAGACGGTGAGAAGTACGATGCGCCTACGCGGCGCGAGCCAGTAGGTGATGCGGTAGTGCTGCCGTCCGAGTCGGAACCGAAGCTCTCGTACCTTGCCGCCGAGGTGACGGCTGTAGGGCTCGTCGAGTATGCCGTCGAAGTCGACCAGGAGGTCGGCGTAGAACATCACCCGGCCATGGTCGTGCGGGGTCAGGGTGTCCAGCCATTTTTCGACCTTGGGTTCGAGGATGCTATATATCGTCGAGGGTATGGGCAATGTGGGCCCCACCGGGGTCTGTCAAAAGCCCCTGCTCAGTGGACGGTCAGCTGAGAGAAGCTGATCGTGAGGGCCTCCGTCGAGGTGCCGTCCGCTCCGGCCGGAGACTGGTCGATCCTGGTGACCCTGGGGTTCGCCATCTCGTACCGCTTCACGGGATTGTTCTGGTAGTCGAGAACGACGAGGGAGACGGTCTCGGGCGTGGTCTCTCCGGCCGCGAACCTGGTGAGCTCCTCGGACTTGGTCTGGCCGCGAACGATCACCGCCTCCCCACCCGCGCCGGCGCCGGGAATCAGGCGGCGAGCGGCTTGGCCGTTCTGTGACTGTTGCGTGGTCTGCTCGTCTGCTTCCGTGCGCAGGTCGGAGACCTCCGCGAGGTACTCGACGTCTCGGCCGTCCATGTTGAAGGCGAAGTTGCGCGAGGTGAGGGCGTCCCCCGCCAGGATGTCCTTCGTCTCCACCTTCTCGGTCGCGCTGGAACGGGGCTTCGCCTCGGCATCGGACGAGCCCGCGTCCGACGAGCCGCTGCCGCATGCGGTCAGCAGTCCCAGCGAGAGCAGCCCCGCGGTGGCCGCGCCTGCGATGCGACGGCGGCGAAGACGGGCGGAAGTGGAGCGGGCCATGGTGAATCCCCTGTGTCGTCGGACGTCCCGTACCGGGCGTCACTGACACTTTCAACCCGCTGTGCGGCTTCCATTGTGGTCATGTCACGGGCTTGCTACCGAGGCTTCGGACGGTGACGGGTCCACAAGTGACCTACCGCGCCACGAACTGGGTCAGGATCGCCTGGACCTCGTAGATGTCGACGCCCTTGGTGAAGGTCTTCTGGATCGGGGTCGCGCTGCCGGAGAGCCAGATCTTCAGTTCGGCGTCGAGGTCGAAGTGGCCGGCCGTCTCGACCGCGAAGTGCGTGATGCTGCGGTACGGGATCGAGTGGTACTCGGTCTTCTTGCCGGTGATGCCCTGCTTGTCGATCAGGATCAGCCGCCGGTCGGTGAACAGTATGGTGTCGCGGATCAGCAGGTAGGCCGCGTGGACCTGCTCGCCGTGGCCGAGCAGGCGCGCGTACTCCTGCTGCGCCTGGGCCGGGTCGATGCTGTGTGCGTTGCCGAAGAGTGCCATGGTTTCCCCCCATGTGAGCCGACTGTTTGTACGATCTTCGCAAACGCGGAGGCCCGGGAGAAGCTTCTGCCTCTCCCGGGCCCCTGCTGTAGCGAGCGCGTTACGCCGTCGGCTTCTCCTCGAGACGCGGGAAGAGCACCGCGCCCTTGGTGACCGTCGCGCCGGCGGGCAGGCGGCCCCAGTCGGCCGCGTGCTGGACCTGCTGGTCCGCGAGGGCGCCCAGGGAGGGCTCGGCGCCGAGGGAGTCCCAGAGCTTCTGGGAGGTGTCCGGCATGATCGGGTTCAGGAGGACCGCCACCGCGCGGAGCGCTTCCGCGGCCGTGTAGAGGATCGTCGCCAGGCGGGCCTTGCCCTCAGGGGACTCGTCCTTCGCGACCTTCCAGGGCTCCTGCTCGGTGATGTAGCCGTTGACCTGCTTGACGAAGTCGAAGACGGCCAGGATGCCGCCCTGGAAGTCCAGCTCCTCGCCGATCTTCCGGTCGGCCTCCGTGACGGACCTGGTCAGGCCGTCGTGGATGGCCTTCTCGGCGTCGCCGTCGGCCGTCGCGGCCGGCAGTTCGCCGCCGAAGTACTTGCCGACCATCGCGGCCACGCGGGAGGCGAGGTTGCCGTAGTCGTTGGCCAGTTCGCTGGTGTAGCGGGCGGAGAAGTCCTCCCAGGAGAAGCTGCCGTCCTGGCCGAAGGCGATCGCGCGCAGGAAGTACCAGCGGTACGCGTCCACGCCGAAGTGCGAGGTCAGGTCCTGCGGCTTGATGCCGGTCAGGTTGGACTTCGACATCTTCTCGCCGCCGACCATCAGCCAGCCGTTCGCGGCGATCTTGCCGGGCAGGGGCAGGCCCTGCGCCATCAGCATGGCCGGCCAGATGATCGCGTGGAAGCGGAGGATGTCCTTGCCGACCAGGTGCACGTCGGCCGGGAACGTCGACTCGAACTTCTCGGGGTTCTCGTTGTAGCCGACCGCCGTGGCGTAGTTCAGGAGGGCGTCGACCCACACGTAGATGACGTGCTTGTCGTCCCAGGGGACCGGGACGCCCCAGTCGAAGGTCGAGCGGGAGATGGAGAGGTCCTGGAGGCCCTGGCGGACGAAGTTCACGACCTCGTTGCGCGCGGACTCGGGCTGGATGAAGCCCGGGTTGGCCTCGTAGTGGGCGAGCAGCTTCTCGCTGTACTCGCTGAGCTTGAAGAAGTAGTTCTCCTCGCTGAGGATCTCCACCGGCTTCTTGTGGATCGGGCACAGCTTCTGGCCCGCGTACTCGCCCTCGCCGTCGAGCAGCTCGCCGGGGAGCTTGTACTCCTCGCAGCCCACGCAGTACGGGCCCTCGTAGCCACCCTTGTAGATCTCGTCCTTGTCGTACAGGTCCTGCACGAACTCCTGGACGCGGTCGGTGTGCCGCTTCTGCGTGGTGCGGATGAAGTCGTCGTTCGCGATGTCGAGGTGCTCCCACAGGGGCTTCCAGGCCTCCGTGACGAGCTTGTCGGCCCAGGCCTGCGGGGTGACCCCGTTCGCCTCGGCCGTACGCATGATCTTCTGACCGTGCTCGTCCGTGCCGGTGAGGTACCACACCTTCTCGCCGCGCTGGCGGTGCCAGCGGGTGAGCACGTCGCCTGCGACGGTCGTATAGGCGTGGCCCAGGTGAGGAGCGTCGTTGACGTAGTAGATGGGGGTCGAGACGTAGTACGCCTTCGCTCCCCGCTTCTCTGATCCAGTGGCCGCCATGGTCGAAATCCTACTGGGCCCGTGGAGATCGACTCACACGCGTTTCGGGGGGTGGACGGAGGGCTTCCCCTTCGCCCACCCCCCGAAAGGGTTGATCGTGCGGCTGCTGTGCCCGGCTACGGGCGCCAGGTGGCCAGGATGCCCTCGTACAGCTCCTTGTCGGTCAGCTCCTTCGGGGTCTCGCCGGCCAGGAAGTGGGAGGCGTTGCCCGTCTTGAGCTTGCGGAGGTAGTCGAAGGCCTTGTTCTCCGGGTCACCGAAGGCGACGAAGGAGAAGTGGACGTTCGGGTGGTTCGCCGCCGCGTCGGTGAGGGACTGGGTGGCGGGGGTCTTGGCGTCGGGGGCGCCGTCGGTCTGGAAGACCACCAGGGCGGGGGTGCCGGGTTCCTCTTCCCTGGTGTGGTGGGCGAGGACTGCCTCGACGGCGGAGTGGTAGCTGGTGCGGCCCATGCGGCCGAGCGCCGCGTGCAGCTCGTCGATCCTGTTCTCGTGGTCGGTGAGGGCGAGGTCGCCGGTGCCGTCCACTTCCGTGGAGAAGAACGTGACGTGGACCGTGGCCTCGGGGTCGAGGTGCGCGGCGAGGGCGAGGGTCTGCTCGGCGAGGGCCTGGGCGGAGCCGTCCTTGTAGTACGGGCGCATGGAGGCGGAGCGGTCGAGGACGAGGTGGACCTTGGCGCGGGTGCCGGTGAGGTCGTGCTTCTTGAGGGCGGTGCCGGCTGCCTTGTAGGCGGTGGTGAGGGTGGGGGCCTGGGAGCGGAGTCGCGCCGCGGGGGTGGCGGGTTTGGGGGCGGGGGCCTCCGGCTGGAGGGTGGGGGACGCCTCGGCTTCGCCCTCGGCGTCCGTGTTCCCACCCGCACCACCCGTGCTGGTTGCGTTGTCGGGTGCGGGTGGCCCCTGTGGGGCGTCCTCGCCGTCGGCGGCCGCGGGTTCCGGGGTGGTGGCTGCCGGGGCGCCCGGGGCGTCCGGGGCCTCCGTCGGGTCGGGCTTCGGCTCAGTCTCCGGCTCCGGCTCCGCCTCGGCCTGCGGCTCCGCCTCGGCCTTGGCTTCGGGCTCCGGTTCCGGCTCGGCCTTGGGTTCCGGGCCCGGCTCGGGCTCTGCCTTGGCTTCAGGCTCCGCTTCGGCCTTGGCTTCAGGCTTCGGTTCCGGCTCGGGCTCTGCCTTGGCTTCAGGCTCCGGTTCCGGCTCCGCTTCGGCCTTGGCTTCAGGCTCCGGTTCCGGCTCGGGTTCCGCCTTGGCTTCCGGTGCCGGTTCCGGTTCGGGGGCTGCCTTGGGGGCCGGCTCGGGCTCGGAGGTCGCCTCCGGTTCCGGGGTCGGGTCGGAGGTCGCCTCCGGTTCCGGGGTCGGGGTCGGCTCGGTGGGCGGGGGCTCCGTCGGCTTCGGGACCGTGATGTTGGCGAAGGCGGCCTTGACCAGGTCGTGCTCGTCGGGGGTGGATTCCGAGCGGGGCTCGGGGATCTGGGAGGACTCCGGGCGGTCCGGGGTCTCGGCCGGCTCCGGGGATGCGGTGGGCTGGGACGGGAGCCTCGGCTCCGGCGCGGTGACCGGCGGTGCCGTCTCCTGCGTCGCACCCTCCGCCTGGGCGGTCCGTTCTTTGCGTGACCGGCCGAACGCGTTCCGCAGGAGAGTGAGAATGCCCATGTGCGCAACCCTTCGGGTGAGTTGATGCCGTCAATCCCTGGCCAGGACGGACACGTAAGGTTAGCGGTCCCGGCTTGTGATCTTGTGCAGGGTCTGACATGCGAGCGGCGCCGCGTCAAGGCCGGATCGAGACGTCGGCGTAATTCCCCCACCGCTTCCCCGGGTTCACCGTGCGTTCACCGCGACGCCCGGTCCCCGCACGGGTGTGCGCCTACGGTCGCGCTGACACCAGGGCATTCAGGGATTCTCAAGGGGAGAACACAGTGCGCAAGCTCCTGCCGTTGATCGGAACGCCGTCCGGTTCGCACCCCGGCGGCCGGTCCGCGATGACCTGCCGCTTCCGGTGCGGTGACGCCTGCTTCCACGAGGTGCCGAACACCAGCGGCAACGAGTACGTCGGTGACGTCATCGCCGGTGCGCTCAGCCGCCGTTCCATGATGCGGGCCGCCGCCGTCGTCACCGTCGCCGCGGCGGGTGCCGGGGCCGTGGGGGTGGCGGGGGCGCCGTCCGCGCAGGCCGCGCCCGCGGCGGGAGGGAAGGGGCACGGGAAGCCGTCCCGGGACCGGGCCGCGCGGGGGCTGCGGTTCACGCCGGTCGCGCCCAACACCGAGGACGCCGTGACCGTTCCGGAGGGGTACCGGCAGGACGTCGTCATCCGTTGGGGTGAACCCATTCTGCGCGGGGCGCCCGCCTTCGACCCGGAGAAGCAGAGCGCCGAGGCGCAGGCCGGGCAGTTCGGGTACAACAACGACTTCCTCGCGCTGCTGCCGCTGCGGGGCGAGCACGACCGCCAGCTCCTCGTCGCGAACCACGAGTACACCGACGAGGTGCTCATGTTCCGCGGCTACGACCCCGAGAACCCGACCCGCGAGCAGGTCGAGACCGCGTGGGCCGCGCACGGGCTGTCCGTCGTCGCCGTGCAGGAGGAGAAGAGGAGCGGGCGGCTCACGGCCGTGTCGCGGCACCGGCTGAACCGGCGGGTCACCGCCACCACCGAGTTCCGGCTGACCGGCCCGGCCGCCGGGTCCGACCTGGTGAGGACCTCCGCCGACCGCACCGGCCGCAAGGTGCTCGGCACCCTCAACAACTGTTCCGGCGGCACCACCCCGTGGGGCACCACGCTCCACGGCGAGGAGAACTTCAACCAGTACTTCGCCCACGCCTCCAGCGCCACCGACAAGCGGTACGGGATCGGGACCGGCGCCACCGAGCGCAAGTGGGAGCGGTTCGACCAGCGGTTCGACCTCGCCCAGGAGCCGAACGAGGTGCACCGGTTCGGGTACGTCGTCGAGCTGGACCCGTACGACCCCGAGTCCACGCCGCGCAAGCACACCGCGCTCGGCCGGTTCAAGCACGAGGCCGCGACCGTGCGGCTGACGCACGACGGGCGGCCGGTCGTCTACACCGGCGACGACGAGCGGTTCGACTACTTCTACAAGTTCGTCGGCAGCAAGCGGATGCGGCACGGCAACTCCCGCTGGGCGCGCGAGCACAACCTCTCCCTGCTCGACGAGGGGACGCTGTACGTCGCCAAGCTCGACGGCGACTCCCCGGACATCGAGATCGACGGGACGGGAACGCTGCCGCGCGACGGCGAGTTCGACGGCGGCGGCGAGTGGATTCCGCTGGTGACCGCCACGGAGCGCGGTGCCGTCTCGCACGTCGAGGGGATGAGCGCCGAGGAGGTGTGCGTCTTCACCCGGCTCGCCGGGGACAAGGTCGGCGCGACCAAGATGGACCGGCCCGAGGACATCGAGCCGTCGCCGGTCACCGGCAAGGTGTACGTCGCCCTCACCAACAACTCCAACCGGGGCAAGGCCGGTTACGCGGGCCCCGACGAGGCCAACCCGCGCAACTCCAACAAGCACGGCCACGTCCTGGAGCTGACCGAGCGCTGGAACCGGGCCGACGCCACCCGCTTCGGATGGTCGCTGTTCCTGGTCGCCGGTGACCCGGAGGACCCGGCGACGTACTTCGCGGGCTTCCCCAAGGACCGGGTCAGCCCGATCTCCTGCCCCGACAACGTCGCCTTCGACGACCACGGCAACCTGTGGATCTCCACCGACGGCAACGCGCTCGGCACCCACGACGGGCTGTTCGGCGTGGCGACCAAGGGCGACCGGCGCGGTGAGCTGAAGCAGTTCCTGACCGTGCCGACCGGCGCCGAGACCTGCGGTCCGCTCGTCCAGGACCGGCGCGTGCTGGTCGCGGTGCAGCACCCGGGCGAGGTCGACGGCGCCTCGGTGGAGCAGCCGGCCAGCACCTGGCCCGACGGGCCGGGGAAGATCGTGCGCCCGGCGGTCGTGGCGGTGTGGCGCGCGGACGGCCGGGACGTCGGCGTCTGAGCCGACGTGTGAGCCGACGTCTGGCTCGGCCGGGGAAGCAGGGGGGAGAGCGGTCAGCCGGCCGCCGCGTGCAGGGTCAGGTCGACGACCAGTGCGCGGTGGTCGGTGCCGGCCAGGTCCAGGAACCGGGCGTCGTGCGCGGCGAAGTCCTCGGACACCAGGACGTGGTCGATCTGCGTGCCGAACACGGGGAGGGTCCTCGCGGGCCAGCTGGGCGTGCGGTCCTCGCCCGCGAGCCGGGCCGCGTCGCGCAGCCCCGTGTCCAGGACGCGGCGGAAGGCGGCGTGGTCCTGGGAGGCGTTGAAGTCCCCGGCCAGGACGGTGGGCGCCCCGCGGTCCCCGGCGGCGGCGTCGCGCAGGGCGTCCAGCTCCGCGCGCCACAGGTCCACCTGGTCCGCGAGCGGCGGCATCGGGTGGGCGAGCCGGAGCCGTACGGCGTGGCCGCGCACGTCGGCGACGGCGGCGGGCATGCCCATGGTGCCCCGGACGCCGGGGGCGGGCCGGAGCGGGAAGGCGCTCAGGATGACGGAACCCTTGGACCCGGCGCCCTCGACGGCCTGCCGGTGGGGGTAGTCGGCGGCGAGGTCGCGCCGCAGCGCCGCGCCACACGTGGACTCGCACTCCTGTACGAACACGAGGTCGGGTTTCTCGCGTCGCACGGCGGCGATCAGCGCGTCGGTGCCCTGCCCGAACTCCACGTTCGAGGTCAGCACCCGCACCTCGGCGACGGGCGGCCCGGTGGGCTCACCGGTCTTGCCGTAGGGCTCGATGAACCACGCCAGCAGCCCGAGCAGCGCGACGCCCCACACGGCGCCGGTCCACCACCGGGCGAGGAGCGTCAGCAGCAGCCCGGCGCCGGTCGGGACCAGCAGCCAGGGCAGGAAGGCGAGGAGTTGCGGCACGGGGGTGATGCCGTCGGTGTCGGCGGCGCGGCAGCCGACGACCACGCTCACGCCGGTGAACAGCAGCCCCGCGCACCAGGCTCCGAAGCGGCGTCCGGCGCGGCGGGGCGCCCACCCGTCGTCGGCGTCCGCCCACGTGCCGGTCGCCGTGTCGGTCTCGGTGTCCACGTCCCGGCCCTCCGCTCGCGGTTGCGATGCCCGAATCTACGCCCGGCCGTGGAACTCCCGGACGACCTCGATGCGGCCCACGATGTGCCGGTTGAACTCCGCCAGTTCCTCCGCCGGGACCCACAGTTCCAGGATGGTCTCGCCGCCTGCCCGGCGTACGGGGTAGCGGGCCAGGAAGGCGGTGTCGGCCTCGAACCGGGTCACGTATCCCGAGCCGGACGCGGGGACGTTCCAGTCGCGGGCGATGCGGACGGCGTAGTCCTCGTCGAGGACCGGGTAGAAGATCGGCTGCTCGGGCAGGCGCGGCGGCCAGGCCGTCCAGCCGGAGGCCTCGACGAGGGCCAGCTCCTCGGGGCCGGTGGGCCGCCACAGGGTCGTCGTGCCGCTCTCGGTCCGCTGCTCGGTCATGGGCGGCGACGCTATCCGCCCGGGCGCGGTCCCCGCCAAGGGGTTTCAGCGGCCCGTGCGCGTCGGCCGGGGAGGGGCGGGGTCCGGAGGGGCGGGCTCCGGCGCGGGCTTCGCCGGGGACCGGCGGCGCGGTCGGTGTCCGTACCGGCCGGTGAGCCAGGCGGCCAGGGCGACCGTGAGGCCGAGGGCGACCAGGAGCCAGGAAGCCGTGCGCAGGGTCGCGGTGAGGGCGTCGTAGACGGCGCCCGCGGCCGGGCCGTCCACCGGGCCGGGGAGCCCGGCGACGGTGAGCCGGCGGCCGACCACGACGGCGACGACGAGCAGCGCCCCGCCGAGCGCGGTGCCGAGCCCCACGGCCGCGACGGCCCGGCGGCGGCAGGCGGCGACGGCGATGCCGGTGACCGCGAAGACCACGGCCGCCAGCGGCAGCCACAGGGCGGCGACGTCGAGCACGCGGAAGCCCTTCCTGAGCCGGTCCGCCTCCCGGGCCGGGAGCACGGTGACCGGGGTGGGCCGGACCGGGATGCGCCGGGCGAAGGGCACGTGGTCCGCGGCGAGGCGCTCCCGCACGCGCGCGGCGACGGGGGCCAGGTCGACGGTGATCGCCCGCCCGGCCGCCCCGTGGTCCCGCAGGGCGCGCAGCACGGCGCCGTGGACGGTGCGGTTGGCCGTGTCCCAGCCCTCGTGGAAGGCCTCGGTCCGGGTGAACGACCGGGCCGCGTCCCGCACGAAGAGGCGCACCCTGCCGTCGACGGGACCGGCCGCGACCTCGTCCACGACGCCGACGAATCCGGCGCCCAGCGTGTCCGCGACCGCGTCCCGTACGTCCGGGTCGTCGGCCAGCGGCGCCATCGCCGTGACGTACCGCCCGGTGTCGGCCGGCCCGTGCACGGCCCAGCCGGCCAGCGCGCCGCACGGGGCGAGCAGGCCGGCGAGGACGATCAGGCCGGCCGACAGGAGGTTGCGCAGGCGGGGGGACACCGTTCCAGGCAAACCCCCGCGCCCCCGCCGGGCGACCGGTGCGACTGCATATGGCCCCCCGGGACGATCCGGTCAGGTGGGGCGGGTGCGAGTCCGGGCGCGGGTGCGGGCGAGGGCGCGTTTGCGGGCCGCCCGGAGCTCCTCCGCGTCCTGGTGGGTGGAGTAGAAGTAGTACAGGCCGAGCGTCACCGCCGCCGCGAGCAGCAGGGACACGACGATGCAGGTGAACATGGCGACGCCGCTGCACGAGTACAGGAAGCCCAGCGCGCTGCCCGCGAACGCGCCCCACAGCACCGCGTGTCCCTCGCGCGGCAGCCGCTGGGCCACCGCGCGGACGGCGTACCAGAGGATGACGAACGCGAGCACCGTCATGAAGCCGAACAGCAGGTTCCAGCCGGTGATGGGGTCGCCGCGCCGGCGGACGGCCGCGGCCCAGTAGCCGTAGACCAGGCCGATCGCGAGGGGCATCGCCCACTTCGCCAGCAGGTGGGTCCGCCGGTCGAAGACGTCGGGCATCGTGGGACCCGACGGGGCCGTGCCGGTGCGGGCATCGGTGGGTGTTCCGCGTGTCGGTACCGCGTGAGCCATGGCAGCACTCCTCTCACCTCGCCCCGTCTACCAGGGCACACCTGGGCGGGCCGGCGGGCAAGTCGGGATGCGGGCCGCTGTGGCGCGTGTTTCGCTGGGGTCCGTGAGGGGTCGTGTCCGCAGGCCGGTGCGCGACCGGTGGCGTCCGCTCGGCCGGCTCGTCCACGCCGCCGGCCGGGGGGACGCCGTGTCCCGGCACGAACTCCTCAGCGTCCGCGGCCGCAGCGTCGCCTGGCTGTTCCCGCTGCTCCTGCTCGTCGGCATCACCGCGGGCGACATCGCCACGGGCGCGTTCGAGATCATCTCCTGGACCGTGCTCGTGCCCGGCGTCGCCGCCGCGATCTGCGGGGTGCGGGGCACGGCCGTCTTCGCCGTGCTGGCGCTCGTCGTCTACGTCATGGCCGACACCGTCTGGCAGCACCGCGACGAGACCGGGCTGCCCGGTCTGGTCCTGGTCACCCTCGGCGGGGCCATCGCCGTGGTCGCGGCCGCGTTCCGGGTCGGCGGCGAGCGGCGGATGCTGCACATGCGGGACATCGCCGACACCACCCGCCGCACCGTGCTGCGCCCGCTCCCGGTGGGGTTCGGCGGACTCGACCACGCCGCCGTCTACCTCTCCGCGGACGTCGAGGCCCGCGTCGGCGGCGACTTCTACGACATCCAGCCCGGCCCGCACGGCACCCGCGTCCTCGTCGGCGACGTGCAGGGCAAGGGGCTCGGCGCGGTGGAGACGGCCTCCGCGCTGCTCGGCACCTTCCGCGAGGCCGCCTACCACGAACCGGACCTCGCGACGGTCGCCGAGCGGCTGGAGATCCGCATGACGCGCCACCGCGCGCACACCGCGGGCCTCGGCCGGACCGACGGCGACCGGTTCGCCACCGCCGTGCTGATCGGGTTCTCGCCCGCCCTGCCCGACGCCGTGGAGGCGGTCGTCTTCGGACACGAACCCCCGCTGGCGGTCGGACCGGGCGGCGTGCGCCCGCTGCCGGTCGTGGCCGGGCTGCCGCTGGGCATGGCGGACCTCGCCCCCACCGCCCGGCCCGGGGAGCCCCCGCCGGTGCACCGGCTGCCGCTGGCCGCGGACGAGACGCTCCTGCTGGTCACCGACGGGGTGACCGAGGCCCGCGACGCCGCCGGGGTCTTCTACCGCCCCGCGGGCGACATCGCCCGTGCCGTCGCCGCGGACCCGGCGCTGGCGGCGCCCTCCCGGCTGGTGACGTTCGTACGGGACGGCACGCTGCGGCACTGCCGGGGGCGGGTGACCGACGACACCACGGTCTTCGCGGTACGCCGGCGGGAGGAGCCGGGCGGCTGAGTGCCCCGCTCGGCGGCCGCAGCGGCTACCGTGCTGGCGTACGTGATCGACAGGGGGAGGGGACATGCCCGGAACCGTGCTGCTGCTCGCGGCGTCGCCCGTGGGCCGGGGGTGCCTGGTGGACGCCGCCTCCGTGCTCCCCGTGCTCGCGGCCGTGCCGCCCGCCGTGCTCTCCGGCACGGACACGGCGAACGTCGTCGAACTCGCCGACCCGCTGGAGCCGCAGGCCGTCCTCACCCGGCTGCGGGCCGCGGCGGCGGCCCCGGGACCGCTGACCGTGTACGTCGCCGGGCAGCTCCAGCTGGACCGGCGCCAGCGCCTGCCGCACCTGGCGCTGGCCCGCACCACCCCGGCGACCGTCCGCTACACCGCCCTGCCCTGGCACTGGATCCGCGAGGAGCTGCGGCTGCGGCCGAGCGGTGCGACGACGCTGCTGCTCGACCTGCACGCCGACCACGACACCTGGCAGTGGCTGCGGACCCACCCGCTGGACTCCGGGCGCAACAACGCGGTCTACGGCCGTGTCGCGCCGCCGCCCTCGCGGTGGACGGTGGCCGCCCCGTCGTACATGCGGGGCGTCGCGACGATCCTGCGCAGCGGGCACCGGCCGCCGCCGGACCAGCTGCACCAGCAGGCGCTGGCCCGCGCCGCGGCCGACGACCCGGGCAGCGGCGCGGACCTGGTGCTGACGGCGCCGGGGCCGGCCGCGGGCGACCCGCACGCCGTCATCGCCGCCGCCGTGCAGGCCGGGCGGCACGGGGACGCCGACGCGCTCGCCGCCCGGCACGAGCGGGCCGCGGCCCACGCGCACGGCCCCGCCTCCGAGGACGCGCTGCACTGGACCGAGGTCCGGGCCGACCTGGCGATGTTCGCGGGCGACCCGGTGCGCAGCTGCCGGGCGTGGCTGACGGTGGCCGAGGCCCGGCTGGGCGCGGGCCAGCCCCGCAGGCGCCCGCCGTGGAGGCGGCCGTCGACCGGGCCCACCACCAGTGGGGCCGGGTGCGCGACACCGTCCCGGCCCGCGAACTGGGCGCGGCCCTCGCCGCGCTGCGCGGCCGTGTACCGGGACGCCGCGAGGGCGCCCTGGACCACGTCCAGCGGGAGCTGAGCCGCCTGCAGACCCCGGGCTGAGCCCGACCGGCTCCCGCTTCGCGCGTCCGGCCCGGGTGCGGCGCGGCCGGGCGGTGTCCGTCGCCCCCGCCCTCACGCCCCTCGGAGGGTCACCGCGGCCGGTTCGCCCTGGTCCGAGGCGCTCTCCCCGGCCGGTGCGGGGACGGGCGAGTCGGCCGCGTCCGTCGGGCCGGCGTTCCCGGCCAGCAGCAGGCAGGCCACGGCGGCGACGGCGGCGGCGAGGGCTCTGGCGTAGCGTTCGGCGGTGCGGGTGCGTACGGGCACGGTGTCCTCTGCGGATCCGGGGATTGTGTCAAGCACGGTTAAGCGTGCTTAATACGCGGTTTAACCTAGAGCTGTCCGAGCCGGACGGCAAGAGCCTCATGGGGAGTTGGCAGTGGGCGACCGTGACGACCGAAACGCCATCGGACGCCGGGTGCAGCGCCTGCGCGCCGAGCGCGGCATGACCCAGCGCCAGCTCGCGGAACCGGCGTACACGCCCGCCTACATCTCCACCCTGGAGGCGGGTCGCGTCCGCCCCTCCGACGAGGCGGTGCGGCACCTCGCCGAGCGGCTCGGCGTCGGCTACGAGGAGCTGGCCACGGGGCGTCCGGCCCGCCTCGCCACCGATCTGCGGCTCCGGCTCACCGAGGCGCGGCGCACCCTCGCCACCGAGGGCGCCGAACAGGCGGCCGGGCAGTACACCGTGCTGCTCGCCGAGGCCGAGGCGCACGAGCTGGCCGAGGAACGGGCCGCCGCGCTGCTCGGTCTCGGCGAGTGCGCCGTGGAGACCGGTGAGCTGGCCGCGGGCCGGCAGTACTTCGAGCGGGCCGAACAGTGCCTGGTCGAGGCCGACGCCCCGCTGCCCGCCCGCGTCCCCGCCGTGCGCGGCCGGGCCCTCGCCCACTACCTCGCCGGTGAACTGCGCTACGCCGTCTACCTCCTGGAGTCCACGCTCGACGAGCTGAACCGCGGCGGCCTGCACGACCCCGACGCGCTGCTGCTGCTCTACGCCAGCGCGATCGGCCCGTACATGGACATGGGCGCCCACGCGCGCGCCGCCCAGGCCGCCGAACTCGCCCTCTCCCTCGCGCCCAGCGCCGGCGACCCCGCCCTGGTGGCCCGCATGCACCGCTCCGTCGCCCGCACCCTGCTCGCCGAGGGCCGCCTCGCCGAGGCCGACGCCTCGCTCGCCAAGGCGGCCGAGCTGTACCGCACGCTGCAACTGCGGACCGAGCTGGCCAACTGCCACTGGATGCGCGGGTACGTCTGCGCCCAGAACGGCGAGCTTCCGCGCGCGGAGGCGGAGATGCGGGAGGCCCTCGGCATGCTCTCGGTCACCCGCGCCGCCCTCTACAGCAGCCAGGTCGCCGTCGAGCTGGCCGACGTCCTGCACCGGCGCGGCAAGTCCGAGGAGGCCGCCGAGCTGCTGCACGACGTCCTCGACGACCTCTCCTCCGAACGCGGCGCCGTGCACTCCGCGGGCGCGCACCGGCTGCTCGGCATCATCGCCGAGGACGCCCGGGACACCGAGGCCGCCGAGGAGCACTACGTCCGCGCGCTGAGCCTGCTGGAGCGGGCCGGCGCGGCCGGTGACCTGGCCGACCTGTGCCGGCTCCTCGGCGACCTGCTGCGCCGCACCGGCCGGGTGGAGGCGGCCCTGGACGCCTACCGCACCGGCCTCGGGCACCGCACCGCGCCCGGCACCACCACCCTGGGACCCGCCCCGGCGCAGCCGCCGCTGTAGGCCCCGCCCCGGGCCCGCGGCGCCCGCCCGCCCCGGTTTTCCGCGGGTGGGCAGGGGTAGTCGGCCCCCGGGCGCGCGAGTGAAGGAGGCGGTTCGGGTGCCGCCCAGTGACGAACCCCGGTGGCCGTCGGACGGCTCACGTGCCGCCGAGCACATCCTCGCCCGGGTACGCGGAGCGCCGCCGGGCGAGGTACCGGACCGGCTGTGCGCGACCGCGGTGCGCCTGCTGCCGGTGAACGGGGCGAGCGCGTCGCTGCGCGTCGAGGGCGTGCCGGTACGGCTGTGCGCCAGCGGTGACCGGGCGTCGTACCTGGCGGAGATCCAGGCCACGCTCGGGGCCGGCCCCTGCGTGAGTGCCGCCGAGTCGGGAGCCGCGGTGCTCGCCCGCGATCTGGCGTCCGGTGCGGACGCCGGCCGGTGGCCGGTCTTCGCCCAGCAGGCGACGGCGGTCGGCGTACGCGCGGTCTACGCGCTGCCGCTGGGCGAGGACACCGCCTGCCTGGGCACCCTCGACCTGTACCGCGACACCCCGGGCGGGCTGACCGGACCGCAGCTGCGCACGGCACGGCTCGTGGCCGGTGTCATGACGGTGGCCCTGATGGCGCTGCCGCGCGGGCACGGGACCTGGCTGGACGAGCTGGCCGGCGACCACGACGAGATCCACCGGGCTGTCGGCATGATCATGGCCCAGCTGCGGACCGGTCCCGGCGACGCCCTGGCCCGGCTGCGCGCCGACGCGTTCGCCCGCGACCGCACCGTCCACGAGGCCGCCCGCGAGGTGCTCGCCCACCGGCACCGCGTCGACGGCGACCGGTGGCCGGACGCCGACTGAAGCGCGTGCCCGTACGGTGCCCGCGCGGGTGCGGGCCCGTCCGGACCGCCGTCGGCGGCCGCCCAGCCGCGGCCCGGCCTGGGCGACGCCCTGGCCCGGCTGCGCGCCGACGCGTTCGCCCGCGACCGCACCGTCCACGAGGCCGCCCGCGAGGTACTCGCCCACCGGCACCGCTTCGACGGCGGTCACACCTGGGCCCGTCCCTGCCGCCGGGCCTGCGTCAGCCGGGCGGCCCCCGCCTCGACGGCCGCCCGGGTGGCGTCGTCGGCCGGTTCGCCGAGGGTGCCGTTGGTGAGGCTGAGCGCGTCGTCGCCGACGCGGACGGCGACGAGGTCCACGGTGAGGACCGCGTCGGCCGCCTCCCCGGCGTCCCCGGGGCCGGTCGCGGCGCCGCGTACCGTCACCCGCAGGCCCCGGCGGGCGTCCCCGCGTCCGGCGGCGTCACGGCGGCGACCCGTACGTCCCGGGTGGCGCCCCGCGCGGCCCGGGCCTCGAAGTGCCCGCACGTGCCCGGCAGCGTCCCGAGCCAGGCGAGCGTCCGGTCGATGTCGTCGGCGCGGTACGAGGTGATCCGGTAGTGCAGCTGGGCACCGCCGTCCGCGTCGTCCAGGGCCGCCGTGGCCCGGGGGGCGGTGGCGGCGTCGGTGCCGAAGAGGTCCTCGGTGTACAGGACATCCAGCAGCCGGCGGCAGTCGGGCCGCTCGGCGGTGGCCTTGAGCACCTCGTCCCGCCAGGTCGCGGCGCCCCGCGTCGGCTCCCACCCCTCCCCCAGGTCGCCCCCGGTGATCAGCGCAGCCCGCGCCTGTCCGGGGGTGAGCACCGGCGGCAGGGCGGCGGACGGGAGGGCGGCCGGGGAGCGGGCGGGCGGCGGCGCGGTGCCTACGGGCCGGTCGGCGTCCGTGTCCCGGCCGCCCGTGCCGGCACAGGCGGCCGCCGTCAGCGCCAGTACCGCCGAGAGCGCGGCGCCGAGCAGCGGGCGGGCGACGGGGGCGTGCTGCATCGGTGCCTCCTGGAGGGCCGGTGCGACCGGCGCCGTTCAGGATCGGTCACCCTCCCACGGCACCACCCTCCCCGCCCCGCCACCAGCGCGCGCGGCCGTCCGGGTGAGCGGCCCGGACGGCCGCGGGCGGAGCGGCTACAGCCCCAGCCACACCGTCGTGTCCGGGGCCAGGCGACCGCCCTCCAGCGGTGCGCTGCTCAGCAGCACCTCCCCGGCCGGCAGGTCGACCGGAGCGCCGGAGAGGTTGGTGACGCAGCGCCAGCCGTCCGAGCGGTCGAACCGCAGGACCCCGGCCGGGACGTCGTCCGACCAGGTCAGCGCCTCACCGTCGAGCAGCTTGCGGCGCAGGCGCAGCGCCGTGCGGTACAGCTCCAGGGTCGAGCCCGCCACACCGTCCTGGGCCTGGACGGCGTACGCCGCGAAGTCCGGCGGCTGCGGCAGCCACGCCGCGCCCGCGCCGAAGCCGTACGACGGTCCGTCCGTCGTCCACGGCAGCGGCACCCGGCAGCCGTCGCGGCCCTTGCGGACGTGACCGGTCTGCTCCCAGATCGGGTCCTGGAGCACTTCCGCGGGCAGGTCGGCCACCTCGGGCAGGCCCAGCTCCTCGCCCTGGTAGACGTACGCGGAGCCGGGCAGCGCCAGCATCAGCAGCGTCGCCGCGCGCGCCCTGCGCAGGCCGGCCGCCGCGTCGACGGCCGGTGCGTGGCCGCCGGACAGCAGCCAGGCGTCGGTGTCCGTGTCCGGCGGCAGGACCAGACGGGTGGCGTGGCGGACGACGTCGTGGTTGGAGAGCACCCAGGTCGCCGAGGCGCCGGCGGCACGCGCGTCGGCCAGTGAGCCGGTGATGACCTCGCGCAGCTCGGCCGCGTCCCAGCCGGCCTGGAGGTACTCGAAGTTGAAGGCCTGGCCCAGTTCGTCCGGGCGGGCGTACAGCGCGCGCCGGGCGCCCGGCACCCAGGCCTCGGCGACGGCCGTGCGGGGCGGGGTGTAGGTGTCGAAGATCTTGCGCCAGTCGCGGTACACCTCGTGGACGTCGTCGCGGTCGTAGAAGGGGTGGGTGCCCGGCGCGAAGTCCACGAGGGACGCCTCGCCGCTCAGTTCGGGGGCGCCGAGGTCGCGCAGCGGCTCGGAGAAGTCCTTGACCAGCGCGTGCGCCACGTCCACCCGGAAGCCGTCCACGCCCCGGTCCGACCAGAACCGCAGGGTGGTGCGGAAGTCGGCGCGGACCTGCTCGTTCTCCCAGTTCAGGTCGGGCTGTTCGGGGGTGAACAGGTGCAGGTACCACTGTCCGTCGGGGACCCGCTTCCAGGCGCTGCCGCCGAAGACGGACTGCCAGTCGGTGGGCGGCAGTTCCCCGTGCCCGCCCTGCCCGTCACGGAAGACGTAGCGGTCGCGGGCCGCCGACCCCGGGCCCGCCCTCAGGGCCTCCCGGAACCACGCGTGGCGGTGCGAGGTGTGGTTGGGGACCAGGTCGACGATCACCTTGAGGCCCAGCCGGTGGGCGCCGGCGGCCATCGCGTCGAAGTCGTCCAGGGTGCCCAGGCGCGGGTCGACGTCGCGGTAGTCGTCGACGTCGTAGCCGCCGTCGGCGAGTTCGGACGGGTAGAAGGGGCTGAGCCACAGGGCGTCGACGCCGAGGGCGGCCAGGTGGGGCAGGCGCTGGGTGACGCCGCGCAGGTCGCCGAGCCCGTCGCCGTCGGCGTCGGCGAAGCTGCGGGGATAGACCTGGTAGATGACGGCCTGCCGCCACCAGTCGGGGTCCTGGGACGACAGATCGGGTGTGCTGGTGGTGCTGCGTACGGTCACGCGGACTCCTTCGCGGTGCGTGCGGGCGACACGAGCGGATCTGCTGGGTCGGACATGGTCGGGTCGGATCCGTTAGGTCTGTCCAGATCACCCGAAAAGCGAACCCGTGCGCCCGCGACGCGCCGGTGCCTACGCCTCCGTGCGCTCGACCGCCCCCAGGTACAGCTCCACGTACCGGTGCACGTCCACGTCCAACGCCACGTCGATGAGCGGCTGTTCGCGCGTGCCCTCGTGCAGTTCGGACTCGCCGACGCGCCCGCGGCGGTCGACGAGGGTCTGGCCGCGGGCCGGGCCGGGCGCCAGGGAGACCTCGACGGGCAGCCGCCGCGTGGCCAGGCCCGCCGGGTCGATCACCGCGCAGACCGCGCCCGCGTCGCCGAGACCGCCGCCGGGGTCGGTCTCGTCGGTGGCCGGGCCGCGGTGGGCGAGCAGTTCGCCGGCGAGCCGGGTGCCGGGCTCGGCGCTCGCGCGCAGCCGCCGCACGTCCGCGCCGGGCACGATCACGCGTTCGAACACGTCCAGGCCGTACATCGTGATCGGCACCCCGGCCGTGAGCAGGATCGCGGCGGCCTCCGGGTCGTGCCACACGTTGAACTCGGCGACCGGAGTGGCGTTCCCGGTGGCCACCGCGCCGCCCATGAACACGATCCGCTCGATGTTGCCGGTGACCTCGGGGTGGGTGCGCAGCAGCAGCGCGATGTTGGTCGCCGGGGCGGTGGGGATCAGGGTGACCGGCCGGGGGGAGGCGAGGATCTCCCGGCGCAGCAGCGTCACCGCGTCCACGTCGGCGGGCGCGCGGGTGGGGGCGGGCAGCCCGAGGTCGCCCATGCCGTCGTCGCCGTGCACGTGCCGGGCGGTGCGCACGGCCTCGATCAACGGCCGCTCGGCGCCCCGGGCGACGGGGACGTCCGGGGCGCCGGCCCGCTCCAGGACGGTCAGCGTGTTCCGCACGACCCCCTCGACGTCCGTGTTCCCGGCCACGCAGGTGACCGCCCGCAGGTCGAGGCGCGGGTGCCGGACCGCCAGCAGCAGGGCCAGGGCGTCGTCGATGCCGGTGTCGCAGTCGATGATCACCGGGATGGGCTGCTGCGGTGCGGACGAGGTCGTCACGGCGGGGGCTCCTTGTGCTGCGTGGGGCGCCGGTGCGGGTGACCCTACGCGGGCCCGGCCCCCTCACCGCCGCTCGGGGCCACCGGTCCGGCCCGGCGGCCGGACCGGCGGGGTGCGTCGCGGGCTCAGGGCGACGCCCACAGCTCGGGGCCGCGGGCCCGGACCCGGTCGGTGATCCGTCGCAGCAGTGCGTCGCCGGACACGCGGCCCGGCCGGCGGCCGTCGCGCAGGCGCACGTCGACCAGGTCGCCGCCCTCCGCCTCCCGCGCGCCGATCACCGCCTGGTACGGCGCCCTGCGCGCCGCCCGGACCCGGGCGCCCAGGCTGCCGCGGTCCGGAGCGGCGACCTCGGCGCGCAGACCCCGGGCCACCGCCTGACGCACCAGGGCGTACGCCCGGTCCGCCTGCGCCTCGGCGACCGGCAGCACCACCAGCTGCACGGGGGCCAGCCACGCCGGGAACGCGCCGCCGTGCGCCTCGATCAGGTGGGCGACCGCGCGTTCCACGCTGCCGATGACGCTGCGGTGCACCATGACCGGGCGGTGCCCGGCGCCGTCGGGGCCGGTGTAGCGCAGGCCGAAGCGTTCGGGCTGGTGGAAGTCGATCTGGACGGTGGAGAGGGTGGACTCCCGTCCGGCGGCGTCCGCGATCTGCACGTCGATCTTGGGGCCGTAGAAGGCGGCCTCGCCCTCCACCGCCTCGTACGGCAGTCCGTCCAGGGCCTCGCGGAGCAGCGCGGTGGAGCGCCGCCACAGCTCCGGATCGGCGACGTACTTCCCGCCGGTCCCCGGCAGGGACAGGCGGTAGCGGGCGGCCCGGACGCCGAGGTCGGCGTGGGCGCGGCGGATGAGCCCGAGGGCGGCGCGGGCCTCGGCGGCGGCCTGGCCGGGCGCGCAGAAGACGTGGGCGTCGTTGAGGTGGACGGCCCGTACGCGGGTCAGTCCGCCGAGCACCCCGGAGGGCTCGGAGCGGTACATGGCGCCCAGCTCGGCGATCCGCAGCGGCAGCTCCCGGTAGCTGCGGGCGCGGGAGCGGTAGACGAGGGCGTGGTGGGGGCAGAGGCTGGGGCGCAGCACGACCTCCTCGGCGCCCAGCCGCATCGGCGGGAACATGTCGTCCCGGTAGTGCTCCCAGTGGCCCGAGATCTCGTACAGCTCGCGTTTGCCGAGGACGGGGGAGTGGACGTGCCGGTAGCCGGCCACGCGCTCCGCCTCGCGGACGTACTCCTCCAGGGTGTGCCGGAGGACCTCGCCGTCGGGCAGCCAGTACGGCAGGCCCGCGCCCATCAGCGGGTCGGTGCCGAACAGCGCCAGTTCGCGGCCGAGCCGCCGGTGGTCGTGGTCGGGCAGGTGGTGCCGGTCGCGTTCTCGCACAGCGGTCTCCTCGGAACGGTCCGCAGGACGGGCACCACGCGACGAAGCCCCGGGGCGCTCGCCCCGGGGCTTCGGACTTCTGGTCAGCAGTCAGCGCGCCGGGACGTTCCCCGGCGTCGTCATCGAGAACGGACGGGCGCGCTTCATGGGGGCGACGGTACGCGGGGCCGGACCGCGGACGCGAGCGGATTTCCGCCTCCGGCCCCGGACGGGCGGCTCAGACGTGTCCGGGCCCGCCGCTGCCGAAGGCACCGCTGGACCCCGGCAGCCAGCGGCGGCGCTTCTGGTCCTCACCGCGGCGGCTGCCCGAGTGGTGCAGCTCGTAGGGCATGAGGCGAGGGCTGCCGTCCTCGTGCAGCGGGATCTCGTCGGGTTCCCGCATCTCCCGTTCCTCGTGGACGGGGCCGGTGGCGGGGAGATGGGGCTGTTCGTCGGCGCGGGGGCGGGCGGGTTCCCGGTCCATGACACGCATGCCCGTGCGCACGGCCCAGATCAGCGCGCCGGCGATCACCAGCCCGATGACGAAGACCACCAACACTGTGAGGCCGCCGTCCAGGGGCGCGGCCAGCAGTACATACGTTGCCGTACTCATGTTCTGATTATGTACCCCCGAATGGGATAAAGCGCCTGATATGTCCGCCTGAAATGTCCCGGTGTGGGTCTCTGTGCAGGTCTCTGTGCCTGTTCCGGTGATTGAGGGGGGCCGGGGTCTGGTACCCGCCCCGCGACGCCGGTGGAAGGAGCGCCCCATGAACGCGCCGTTGACGGCGGACGCCCGGGAGCACGGCCTGGCCGGGGACGGCGCCGTGGACGACCGGCCGGCCCTGCAGGAACTGGTGGACGCGCTGGGCGACGCGACCGCCGCGGACGGGCGGCCGCGCACCGTGCGGGTGCCCGCCGGGCGGTACGTGGTCCGGGACCGGCCGGTGCTCTGGCGCAGCGGCGTCTCGCTGGTCGGCGCCGGACGCGGCGCGACCTGCTTCGAGCTCTCCAACCCCGGCGCCCCCACCCGGCCGGTGCCGCTGGCCTGGTTCACCACCGCGCAGCACGGCGCCGGACGCGACCACCGCATCGCCGACGTCACCTTCGCCCACTTCGAGATCGACGGCTCACGGGTGGTGACCGAGGAGTACGACGTCCTGGCCAAGGGGCTCGGTCTGCAGTACGTGCTGCGGGGACGTTTCAGCGACCTCTGGATCCACGACACCGCCGCGACCGGGTTCGGCTGCGACTTCCTCCAGGACACCGTGGTGGAGGGCGTACTGGCGGAGCGGTGCGGGCGGCAGGACCCCGGCGAGAAGATGGGCGGCGCCGGCATCGGGATCGGGGTCGGCGGGTGGGGGCCGGTCGAACGGCTGGCGGTGACCGACTGCACCGCGCGCGGCAACGGCACCAACGGCATCTTCCTCGAACTCCAGCAGGAGGACTGGGTCCCGCCCCGCGGCATCCGCGTCACCGCCTGCCACGCCGAGGACAACCGGTACGGCGTCTCCGACTGGGGCGCCGACGGCCTCCTGGTCACCGGTTGCACGATGCTCGGCAACCGCGTCGCCGGGTTCGACGTGTCGGCGCAGGGCACCACGCGCGTCGGCGGGCGCGGCGGCATCGTCACCGGGTGCGTGATCGACGGCAACGCGGGCGACGGGATCGCGGTCGGCAACACGCCCGGGCCGTACGGCTTCCGCGGCAACCGGGTGAGCAACAACGGCCGGTACGGCTACTGGGAGCACAACCTCTCCGGCGGCGACCAGGAGCCCGCCACGGACATCGTCCTGGAGTCCAACGACGTCCACGACAACGCCCTGGACGGCATCCGCGTCGACGCCCCGCTGCACGAGCCCGCGATCTTCGGCAACCGCGTCCGCGACAACGGCCGCCGCGCCGCTGCGGCGACGCGGGGCGGCGGCGAGGGCGTCCACTGCGGGCCGCTGACCCTGACCGACGAGCGGGCCGACTGGCTCCCGGGCGGCCACCGGGGCAAGGAACTGACGGTCGGCGGCCCCGCCGCGGAGGCCCCGCCCGGGGGCACCACCGACAGCGGCGCCGGAAGCACCACCGGCACCGGCCGTACGACCGACCACGACGGCGACCACGACGGCACCCGCACCGCCGAGGTCACCGCCGTGGTGACCGACAACACCGCCACCGAGCTGACCCTCGCTCCCGTGCGCCCCGGAGCCGACACCGCCTGGCCCGGCGGCACCCCCGGGGCGGGCACCGCCTACCGCCTGCCGGACTCCCCGGCCCCGCGTGCCGGTCTCACCGCGGCCGCCGCCGTGACCCACCCGTACGTCCACGGCAACCGCGTCCGCGACGACGGGCACCCCCGCACCCAGATCCACGCCGTGTGGATCGCCGACGAGGCCACCTGGTCCGGCGGCCGGGTCTCCGGCAACGACTTCGGCGGCAACGCCTCGGCGTCGACCCGCTTCGACTCGGCGCCCAGCGGCGGGCGCTGGCGGGACAACGCGGGCTGACGGGGCGGGCCCGCCCCGTCAGGGCGCGCGCAGGGCGTCCACCACGATGCGGGCCGCGGTGCCGATCACCGCGTCCGCCGCCGGGAGCACCGCCGCGGTGTGGGCGGTGCGGGTGAAGACGGCCACGGCGTAGCGGCCGCCGTCGGGGTACTCGACGACGCCGACCTCGTTGCGCAGGGTCGGCAGGCTGCCGGTCTTGCCGGCCACGTGGACGTCGTCGAAGGGGAAACCCGAGGCCAGGCGGTGCGGCCACACCTGGAGGCCCATGATCCGGCGCATCGCGGCGCCGTACTCGGGCGGGCAGGCCTCGTCGCGCCACAGGGCGGTGAGCAGGCGGGTCATGTCCCGGGGGGTGCTGCGGTTGGTGCGGGCCGGGTCCAGGGCGCGCAGCCGGGTGATGACGTGCGGGTCGGTCAGTGCCCGGGCACCGTCGGGCCCGGCGTCCTCGCGCATGGTGCCCAGCATCTCGCCGAAGCCGTACACCGCCCGCGTCCGGGTGAGGCCGAGCCGGGCCGCGGTGCGGTTGACGGCGTCCAGGCCGACCCGGCGCAGCAGCAGGTCGGCGGCGGTGTTGTCGCTGACGGACATCATCAGGAACGCGGCGTCGCGCAGGGACAGCCGGACCGGGTCGAGCATGGCCGCGAGCCCCGTCGGCCCCGGGGTGCGTCCGGCGGGCGGGCAGTCCACCTGCTCGGTGAGGTCGAGCGCCCCGGCCGCCGCCAGTTCGTGCAGCGTCACGAGGACACACACCTTGTGGACACTGGCCGTGCACACCGGCTGGTCCGCCCCCGACCCGACCTGCGCCCCCGAGTCGATGTCCACGCCGTGCACCCAGCCGGTGACCCCCGCGTCGGCGAAGGCGGCGTCCAGCCGGGCGACGGTGGCGGTGTCGGTCATGACCAGGCCTCCGGTGCCGGGCGGGTACGGGGGCCCACCGGGCGGGTCGGCGGCCGGGGGGCCACTGGCCGTCCCGCAGCCCTGTGGTGGGTCGCGGCTGGGTGGCCGGTGGTGGGCGCGGTCGGCCGGGGCGCCGGTGGCGGGGCGGGGACGGCGGTGTCGGTCATGACCGGACCTCCGGCGCCGGGCGGGTACGGGGGCCCACCAGGCGGGCCGGCGGCCGGGGGCCCACTGGCCGTCCCGGAGCCCTGTGAGGTGGCGCGGTCGGCCGGGGCGCCCGGGGTGGGGCGGGGGCGTTGGGGGCGGTCATAGCCAGTACTCCGATGCCGGGCGAAGGTGCAGTGGCCGGGAGGGGGTCTCGGAGTGGGCGCCGGCCGTGGTGCGCAGGGCGTGGGTGGCCGCGTCCGCGAAGGCGCCGACGGCGGCGTCGCCGCGGCCCTTGGGCCAGGCCGCGGAGTGCCGCCAGGCGGGCGCGGCCCCGGCCAGCGGGCGCCAGACCAGGTCCTGGTCGCCGGGGGTCACGAGCCGGGTGTCGCGGGGGCCGAGGGCGACGGCCCCGGAGGACAGGACCAGTCCGCGGACGAAACTCGCGCCCTGCCCGTGCCGTACGGCGGCGGGCGTGTAGCCGCCCCGGGCGCAGGCGGTGAGCAGGTCGTCGTAGACCGCGGGGGCGTCGGCGCGCGGGAAGAGGACCAGGTCGTAGCCGGTGAGGGCGGCGAGCGGCACCTGAGCCAGCTCCGTCTGCGGGGCGCCGCGCGGCAGCAGGACGCCGAGGTCGCGGCGGAGCACCGGGCCCAGTTCCAGGCCGGTGACGTCGCACGGGTGGTGGATGAGGCCGACGTCCAGCTCGTGCGCGGCGAACCCGGCGAGCTGCTGGGCGGTGGTCAGTTCGTGCAGCTCCAGTTCGAGACCGGCGTGCCGGTGCCGGAAGTCGGCCAGCAGCGCGGCGACGGTCTCGCCGGAGATGTCGGGGGACAGGGCGGCGCGCAGCAGGCCGCTCTCGCCGTCCCGGATGCGGCGCGCGGCGGTCCGCAGCGACTCGGCGCGGGCCAGCAGCTCACGTGCCTCGGTGAGCAGCAGGGTGCCCGCCTCGGTGATCGTCACCTGCCGGCTGGTGCGCTCGAACAGCCGGACGCCCAGCTCCTGCTCCAGGCGCCGGATGCGCTGCGACAGGGGCGGCTGGGCCATGCCGAGCCGGGCCGCGGCACGCCCGAAGTGTGACTCTTCTGCAACAGCCACGAAGCACTCCAGGTGCCGCACCAGGTCCACGACCAGTAATCATATCGGGGATTGATCGATCCGACATCCATATCGGTCTTGGACAGGGACTCGACGGGGTTGCTCTCCTCGGGGCATGCGCTCCTTCCGCGACCTCGCGCTCCGCGCCCGCCGGTGGCCCGGCGCGTTCGCTCTCGCCCTCGTACTCCCCCTGGCCGGCTGCGCCACCGACTCCGGCGGACCGGACGCGGCGCCACCGGCGAGCGGCCCGTCCGGCAGCGGCCCCGGAACCGTCTCCACAACCCCCTCCGCGACCGGTGCGCCCACCTCGGCGCCCGGGGTCCGCGGGCAGCTCCGGGTGGACGGTGACGTCCGCCAGTACCTCCTGCACCGGCCCGCCGCCGACGACGGCCCGCGGCCCCTCGTCGTCGCCTTCCACGGCCGCGGCGCCGACGCCGCCGAGCTGCGCGCGAAGACCCGGCTGGAGAAGGCAGCCGCCGCGCGCGGCATGCTCGTCGCCTTCCCCGAGGGGCTCGGCCGCGGCTGGGGCGCGGGCACCCGGGCGACGGAGCAGCGCCCGGACCCCGGCCTGGACGTGCGGTTCACCGAGGCGCTGATCGAGCACCTGGTCCGCACCGAGCGGGCCGACCCCGAGCGGGTGTACGCCGCCGGGTTCTCCAACGGCGGCTCGATGGCCCTGCGCGTGGCCGCCGAACGCCCCGGCCTGCTGGCGGGCGCGGCCTCCGTCTCCGGCCAACTGGCCACGGGGGACGCCGCGGTGGAGCCCACCGGCCCGGTACCCGTCATGGTCGTCTACGGCGCCGACGACCCCGTCAGGCCCCTCGCCGGCCTGCCCTCCCCGCCGCCGGACCCCGAGGAGCCGATCCTGCCGACCCGGTCGGCGCGGGACAGCGCGGCCGCGTTCGCGGCGGCGGGAGGCGCGGGCGAGCCGGTCACCCGGGAGGAGAAGGGCTACGACCGGACGGTGTGGCGGCTCGGCGCCGACGCCCCGGACGGCGACCGGCCCCACGGCACCGTGCGACTCCTCGTCGTCCACGACGCCGGCCACACCTGGCCGGGTTCGACCGTGCCGCCGCCCGACGGGTTCGGCCCGGTCAGCAAGGCCCTGGACGCCACCGACACGATCCTCGACTTCTTCGCCGACCCCGACCCCGCCCCCGGCCCCGGCCGCTGACCGACAAGGACCTCCTCCATGTCCGACTCCCCCCACCCCACCTCTCGCCGCCGCCGCGGGCCCCGCAACGGGGTGCGGGCCGTCGCCGCCGTGGGCGTCGTCCTCGCGATCGCCGCGGGCGGCTCGTACGCCGCCGGGTTTGGCCCCTTCGCACGCGGCGACGACGGACCCGACCCCGCCGCGGTGGAAGAGGCGCGCGCCTTCCTCGCCGACTGGGCCGCCGGGCGGCTGCCGAGCGCGGCCGACCGCACCACCGAGCCCGGCAAGGCGCGGGAGGTGCTGCAGAGCTTCACCGCGGGCCTCGACATCGAGAAGCCGGAGCTGACCGCGGCGGACGGCAGGGCGAAGGGCGCCGAGGACGGCACCCTCGGCGTCCCCTTCACCGCCAGGATGCCGGTCACCGGCCTGGGCACCTGGACGTACGAGTCGGAGCTGCCGCTGCGCGAGCAGGAGGACGGCGGCTGGAAGGTGGACTGGCGGCTGTCCCTGGTGCACCCTCGGCTCAGCGACACGGAGAAGTTCCGCCTGGAGCGCGAGGAGACCACCCCGCCGAAGGTCACGGACCGCGCGGGCACCTCCCTCGTGGGCGCCGACTACCCGTCGCTGGCCCCGCTCCTGGGACGGCTCGCCGGTGACGCGGGCGGCGGCGGTCCGCGCGGCGCGGTCGAACTGGTCGACCGGACCAGCGGCGAGACCGTGCGCACCGAGGCGTCCTTCGGCAGGAAGCCCGACCCGGGGGCGGCGGACCGGCCCGTACGCACCACCCTGGACGCCACCTGGCAGTCGGCCGCCGAGAAGGCCCTCACCGAGGCCGACGGCAAGAACGCGGCCCTCGTCGCCCTGCGCGTCGACAACGGCGAGGTCCTCGCCCTCGCCAACTCCCCCTCCTCCGGCTTCAACCGCGCCGCCTCCGGCACCTACGCGCCCGGCTCCACCTGGAAGATCGTCACCAGCGGCGCCCTGCTGCTCAAGGGCGCGGTCGCGCCCGACGACGTCGTGGACTGCCCCAAGTACCTGACGGTCGGCAAGGAGTTCCACAACGTCGAGACCTCCGAACACCCCGGCGCCACCTTCCGCAAGGACTTCACCGAGTCCTGCAACACCGCCTTCATCGGCCTGCGCGGCAAGCTCGACGACGGGGAGCTGGGCAAGGTCGCCCGCACCTACTTCGGGGTCGGCCAGGAGTGGCACGTCGGCATCCCGACGTACGACGGGTCCGTGCCCGGTCCCAAGGACGAGACGGAGAAGGCCGCGTCGATGATCGGGCAGGGCCGGGTCCAGGCGAACCCCCTGATCATGGCGTCGGTGACGGCCACCGCGGTGTCCGGCGAGTTCCACCAGCCGTCCGTCACCGCGGGCAACGAGGACGCCACGCGCACCGAGCCGCTCCCCGGCGAGGTCGTCACGCGGCTGCGCGAGCTGATGCGGGCCACCGTCACCGACGGCACCGCGCGCGTCCTGGCCGACCTGCCCGGTGAGGTCGGCGCCAAGACCGGCACCGCCGAGGTCTCCGACGACCAGGACAACAACGGCTGGCTCGTCGCCCACCGCGGCAACGTGGCCGTCGCCGTGGTCGTCGAGGAGGGCGTCACCGGCGGCGGATCGGCCGGACCGGTCGTGCACAGCCTGCTGTCGGCCGTACCGGAGGACGCGGACCCGTCCTGAGGCCGGGCGGCCCCCGGCCCCGGGTCAGCCGAGGCGCACCGGGAGTTCCACCAGGCCCCGCAGCAGGGTGCTGGTCCGCCAGGTGAGCGTCGCCGGGTCGGCGGCGAGGGCGAGCGTGGGGTTCCGTTCGAGGAGCAGCCGTACGGCGACGGCGGCCTCGACGCGGGCCAGCGGGGCGCCGAGGCAGTGGTGCGGGCCGTGGCCGAAACCGAGGTGGCCCCGCGTGCGGCGGCCGATGTCGAAGCGGTCGGGGTCCGGGAAGTGCTCCGGGTCGCGGGAGGCGGCGGCCAGCGAGACGAGCACCGCCTCGCCCGCCGCGATCGCGGTGCCCGCCAGCTCCAGCGGCTCGGCGGCGAAGCGGAACGCGGAGGCGTGGACGGGGGAGTTGTACCGCAGCGACTCCTCGACCGCGGCCTCGACCAGCTCCGGTTCGGCGCGCAGCCGGGCGAGCTGGTCGGGGTGGGTGAGGAGGCTGTGGACGGTGGCGGAGATCAGGTTGACGGTCGTCTCGTGCCCGGCGACCAGGATGAGAAAGGCCATGCCGAGCAGTTCCTCGGCGGTGAGTTCGCCGCCGTCCGCCGCGGCGACCAGGTCGGCGAGCAGCGTGTCGTCCGGGGTGCGCCGCTTGTCGCCGGTCAGGTCGGTGAGGTAGCCGGTCAGGGCGGCGGCCGCCGACGCCGCCGCCTCCGGCGAGGTGGGCATGACCAGCTCGTTCGACCAGGTGTGGAAGCCCTCGCGGTCGGCCTCCGGAACGCCGAGCAGCTCGCAGATCACCGTGACAGGCAGCGGCAGCGCGTACCGGCCGACCAGATCGGCGGTGCCCCGCGGCGGCAGCGCGTCCAGCAGGTCGCCCGCGAGGCGCTCGACGCGGGGGCGCAGGGCGGCGATCCGGCCCGGCGTGAAGTGTCCGGCGACCAGCCGGCGCAGCCGGGTGTGCTGCGGCGGATCGCTCTGGAGCATGTGGTGGCCGATGGCGTGCCCGCCGTCGCTCTCCCAGGACGCGGAGTGCCGGATGTCGTTGCGCAGCCGCGAGTCGGTGAGCGCGGTGCGCGCCGCGTCGCGGGTGACGACCAGCAGGCTCTCCCCGCTGCCCGGCACGAGCACCCGGTGCGCGGCACCCTCGGCCCGCGGGGCGGCCGGTTCCTCGAAGGCGGGCGCGGTCATGGGACCTCCTGGGGAGAGAACCTGGGGAGCCAAGCCAAACGGGGATGACTCCCCGTTTCCGTTGCCGACGATAGCATCGGCGCCGGGACCACGGGGAGCACTCCCCGGTTCGCCCGGCCCGCAGGACGAGACCCGGAGGACGAGGATGACCGTCGGCGCACGCGACGGAGCGCCCCGGCAGCGACGCGACGCGCGGCGCAACCGGGAGCTTCTGCTGGGGGCGGCCCACGAGGTGTTCACGGAACAGGGGCTGGACGCGCCGCTGGACGTCATCGCGCGCCGGGCGGGGGTCGGCAACGCGACGCTCTACCGCCACTTCCCCACCCGCGCGGCGCTGGTGGACGCGGTGTTCCGGGACGCGCTGACGGGCACGATGGACGCCGGTGAGCAGGCACGGAAGGCGCCGGACGCGTGGGCCGGGCTCACCGCCTACCTGGACGTCGTCTTCGCCGCCCTGGCCGCCGACCGCGGCTCCAACGACCTGATGACCACGCATCTGCGGGGCGTCGACAGCCTGGAGGCCGTGCACGAGCACAACCGGCGGACCGTGGACTCGCTGCTGTGCCGCTGCCGCGAGGAGGGTGTCGTCCGCGCCGACGTCACCACGGAGGACGTCCTGTTCGGGCTGGCGGCGCTCGGCCGCGCGGTCCCGGCGCTCACCGCCGCGACGGCCGCGACCGCGCCGGACGCCTGGCGGCGCCCCCTCGCCCTATTCCTCGGCGGCCTGCGCACCGCACCGGCCGCCGCTACGCTGCCCGCGCCCGCGCTCACGGCCGCCGAACTCGGCGAGGCCCTGCGCGAACTGGGGCCGCACCGCACCCGCCCCGACGGCCGCGAGCCCGGCGCGTGAGGCCGGGCCGGCTCAGCCCGGGACGTGCCCCGGCCGCCGGGGTCGCTGTCGGTGCCGGTGCCGGTCTCGGGGTCCTCGCGCCTGACGGCCTCCCCCTGGACGACGCGCGGCGCCCCCGGCTCGTCGGCGTCCTTCGCCGCGCGGGCCTCGGCCTTGAGGATGCGCGCCGACTTGCCCGCCGAGCGGGTCAGCTCCGGGAGCTTCTTGACCGCGAGGACGGCTATGACGACGACGAGAATGACCGCGAGTTCGCTCAGTCCGAACACGACGCTCCCCTGGTGGACGTACGGTGCGGGCCCGCGGCACGGGCCCGCGCACGGAATCTACGGCATGACGGACCGGCCCCGCAGGGCCGCGGGTCTCAGAGGTCGAACTCGTGCGGCGGCAGGTCGAGGGCGTAGCAGGCCTCGCGGACCACGGCGCGCTCGTCCTTGTCGAAGTCCCCGTCGGCGCCGCCGATCACGATGCCGATCTGGACCACCGCGCGGGCCTCGGCGGGCTTCTTCTTCGCCTTGGCGATCTCCTGGAGGATGCCGACCTTGCCGAAGGCGAAGTCGGCGGTCAGCTTGTTCAGGTTGTCCTCGAACCGGCGGCGCAGGTCGTCGGCGGGGAAGTTCTGCAGCACCTCGTTGGTCGAGATCAGCTGGGCGACCCGCTGCCGCTCCGACGGGTCGACGGTGCCGTCGGCGGCGGCGACCAGCGCGCACATCGCCATGCTCGCGTCGCGGAAGGCGCCGCTCTTGAGGTCGTTCTTCTTCGCCACGAGCTGCGTCTGCATCTGCGACGCGGACTCCTTGAAGCGGTCCCACAGGGCCATGAGAACTCCGTACTCCGTACCGGTCGGAAGGGAAAGGGGGATGATCCTGACCCTCTACAGCACTGTAGAAGTTATCAGCCCTCCTCGTCCTCCGAGTCGCCCTCGGAGAAGTCCCCCACCTCGTCGACGACTTCGGCCGCCACCAGGCCCCCGGCGATCCCCGCCGCGCCGGCCGCGACGGCGGTACCGATGCCGGACCCGCCGCCCGAGCGGCCCGACTCGTGGGCGGCGTACCCGGACTCGTGGGCGGCGTAACCCGACTCGTGGCCGTACACCGCGTGGGAGCCGTACGACGCCCGGTGCTCGACCAGCTCCTGGATCCAGCCGTCGACGAGGGTGTTCCAGTCCTGCGGCCCGGACGGGCCCTCGTGCGGGACGGTGAAGCGGCTGAGCGCGTCGTGCCCGTCGGAGAACGGGCCGCCGCGCTTGTCGGCCTCCAGTACGACCTCCAGGGCGCCGGGCACGGCCAGGAAGGTCAGCTCGATCTCGTTGACCTGGTGGGCGTAGGCCGGGGGCGGGGTCAGCTCGATCTCCTGGTAGAAGGGCAGCTGCTGCCCCGTGCCGCCGATGCGGCCGTACTCCAGGTCGGCGGAGCGGAAGCCGAAGCCGAGCCCGCCGAGGGCCTCCAGGACGGCCTCCTGGGCCGGGAGCGGCGCCACGGTCAGCGGGTCCAGGTCGCCCTGGTCGCGGGCGCCGGCGACCGCCAGCTCGGTGCGCACGCCGAGCACGATGCCGAGCGGCTGCCCGTACAGCTCGGTGGCCGGGGTCTCCCAGGGCAGCGTCACCGTGAACGGGAGGCTCGTCGACCCGCCCGCCGCGAGCCGGAAGGCGCCGCCGACGGTGTGCCGGTCGAAGACGACGACGCCCTCGCCGTCGCCGTGCTCCCCGTGCTCGGTCTCCACGCGGGCCACCAGCTCCAGCGCGACGTGCTCGACGTCGTGGTCGGCGGTGCCGCCGACGAGGTGGACCCGGCCCGACAGTGTGCCCCCCGGCCGGGCGGTGCCCGGGTCGAGGACCGTGTCCACCGTGGGTCCGCCCACACCGAGGGAACCGAGCAGCCGCTTGAACACCATCGAGGCGTTCACTCCTTCACGTTTCGTGCTTCACGTTTCGTGCGGGGAACAACCGGTACCGTCCGGCCGTTCTCTACAGGCGAGTAGAAGCATAGGGGTCTCAGGACTCCCGATCTCTTTGCTCGTCCTTTACCATGAGGGAGAACCCTCGGGCGGCCGGCTGGTACCGGCGCCCACCGACCCCGTTAAGGAGTCCCGTTCCGTAATGGAGCCCCCTAGTACCGGCCGTGCCAAGGCCGGCCCGCCAGTCCCCCCGTATGTGCGTGAGGGAAGCGGGGTGGCACGGTGACCGAGGTCCTGCTGCTCCTGCTGGCCCTCCTGCTCACCCTCGCCTGCGCGGTCTTCGTGGCGGCCGAGTTCTCCCTCACCACCGTCGAGCGCGGTGACCTGGAGCGGGCCGCCGAGTCCGGTGAGCGCGGCGCCGACGGCGCCCTGAGGGCCGTACGGTCCCTGACCCTCCAGCTGTCCGGCGCGCAGCTCGGCATCACCGTGACCTCGCTGGTCATCGGCATGCTGGCCGAGCCGTCGATCTCGGTGCTGCTGCGCGGCCCGCTGACGGCGATCGGCCTGGGCGGCGCCGCCCCGACGGTGGCGACCGTGCTCGGCGTGGTGCTGTCCACCGTCGTCCTGATGGTCGTCGGCGAGCTGGTCCCCAAGAACTGGGCGATCTCCCGCCCGCTGGCCGTGGCGAAGGTCGTCGCGGGCCCGCAGCGCGGCTTCACCACCGCGTTCGGCCCCTTCATCCGCCACCTGAACAACACGGCGAACCGCTTCGTGCGCCGCTTCGGCCTGGAACCGGCCGAGGAGCTGGCGTCCGCCCGCAGCGCCGAGGAGCTGGTCGCCCTCGCCCAGCACTCGGCCGCCGAGGGCGCCCTGGAGGCGGACTCGGCCGAGCTGTTCGTGCGGACCCTGCACCTGAGCGAGCTGACCGCGGAGAACGTCATGACGCCGCGCGTGGACGTCAAGGCCCTGGAGGCCCACGCCACCGCCGCCGACGCCGCGAACCTCTCGCACGCCACCGGCCTGTCCCGCTTCCCGGTCTACCGGGACAGCCTGGACGAGGTCATCGGCACCGTCCACATCCGCGACGTGCTGGCCCTGGAGCCGGAGCGCCGCCGCGCCACCCCCGTCACCGACCTGGCCACCGCGCCCCTGCTGGTGCCGGACAGCCTGCCCGCCGACCGCCTCCTGGAGCGCATGCGCCGCACCCGCACCATGGCCGTCGTCATCGACGAGTACGGCGGCACCGCGGGCGTGGCGACCGTCGAGGACATCGTCGAGGAGGTCGTCGGCGAGGTGCGCGACGAGCACGACCCGGTCGAGATACCGGACCTGCTGCCCGCCCCCGCCGAGGCGGACGGCCGCGCGGCCTGGGAGGCCGACGGCTCGCTGCGTCTCGACCACCTGGAGCGCATCGGCCTGACCGCGCCGGAGGGTCCCTACGAGACCCTGGCCGGACTGGTCGCCACCCACCTGGCGCGCATCCCCGCCCAGGGCGACGTGGTGGCCCTGGACGGCTGGCGCATCGACGTCCTCGGCATCGACCACCACCGTGCCGACCGCCTCCGCGTCACCGCCCCCGCGGCGGACGACGACCCCGCGGAGCACGACCTCTCCGCGCACGAGCGGCCGGCGCACGACCGCTCGGACCACGAGCGGCCGGAGCACGCGCGGTCGGCGCACGAAGAGCGGGAGCTGGCCCGATGACCGTCGTACAGCTCTTCATCGGCGCGCTGACGCTGCTGACCAACGCGTTCTTCGTGGGCGCCGAGTTCGCCATGATCTCGGTGCGCCGCAGCCAGATCGAGCCGCGCGCGAAGACGGGCGACAAGCGCGCCCGGATGACCCTGTGGGGCCTGCAGCACATCTCCCAGATGATGGCCACGGCCCAGCTCGGCATCACCGTCTCCTCCCTGGTGCTCGGCGCGGTCGCGGAGCCGGCCATCGCGCACCTGATGGAGCCGGTGTTCGAGGCGGTCCACATGCCGCACGCGCTGGTCCACCCGGTCGCCTTCGCCATCGCCCTGGCCCTGGCGACGTACCTGCACATGCTGATCGGCGAGATGATCCCGAAGAACATCGCCCTGGCCGCCCCGGCGACCACCGCGCTGTTCCTCGGCCCCCCGCTGGTCGCCCTCACCCGGGCCCTGAAGCCGGTCGTGTTCGGCATCAACGCCTTCGCCAACACACTGCTCAGGCTGCTGCGGGTGGAGCCGAAGGACGAGGTCGAGGCCGTCTTCACCGACGATCAGCTGGCCCGCATGGTGGTCGACGCCAGCGAGGCCGGACTCCTCACCCCGGCCGACGGCGAGCGCCTGCGCGACGCGCTGGAGCTGGGCACCCGCCCGGTCGGCGAGATCCTGGTCCCGGCCCAGAAGATGCGCACCGTCCCGCACACGGTCACCCCGGCCCAGCTGGAACGCATGGCCGCCGACGCGGGCTACTCCCGCTTCCCGGTCACCGGCCCCGGCGGCACCGTCCTCGGCTACCTGCACATCAAGGACACCCTGGGCCTGACCGACCGCGAGAGCCCCTTCCCGCGCACGGCCCTGCACCGCGTCACCCGCGTCCGCATCGACACCCCCCTCGACGACACCCTCACCGCCCTGCGCACCGAGGACAGCCACCTCGCCGCGGTCACCGGCGAGACGGGCGCGGTCCTGGGCTTCGTCACGATGGAGGACGTCCTGACGGAACTGGTCGGCCCGACGGCCCCGGTGGCGTGACCCCGGGCACCGCGGGCATCCCGGGAACCCCGGGAACCTCCGCGTGACCAGGCACGTCTCCCCCAGCGACAGCGACATCCGCACCGTTGGGGGAGACGCGCCATGACCATGGTCGGCCTGTTCTGGATCACCGAGGACTGTGTGTACGTGGGGTCCGAACCCACCGGTACGGCGCCCGGGGCGCGGCTGACCGAGGACGGGGTGGAGATCCTCGGGCTCGGGCAGGGCGGCCGGTCCTGGACCTGGGACGAGATCACGGGGCTGGACGTGCGCGACGTGGCCGTGCGGTCCGCCGCGCGGCGGCTGGCGTCCATGGCGTTCGACTCGGTCCTCGTGCTGATCACGGGCGACGGCGAACTCCCGCCGGCCTTCACGGTGCGGGTGGAGACGGAGCACGAGGGCGCGGTCGAGGCCAACGTCCTGGCCGCCGTCACCGGCGGCATCCACACCCCGGACGAGTACGCCCTCTCCCGCACCCTCCTCACCCGCCTCGCCGACGGCACCACCCCCGTCGGCGAGCTGACCGACTGGCGGCGGGACGAGCCCGACGACGTCGCCCCCACCCGGGACCAGCGCCTGGCCCTGCTGCGGCAGTGGACGGCGGCCTCCGTCTGATGGACGCGACGAGGGGTTCCCGGGACGGCACCACCCACGACTGGGCCGCCGACACCGACGCGGCGCACGTGGCGCACATCCGGCGGCGGGCGGCCGAGTTCGCGCCGGGCGGGCCCCTGCACCTCGTACTGGAGGTACTCGCCTACGCCGCCGACGAGGCGTCGGACCGGGGCGGTGGACGGTGCGTCGTCGGTCTCCGTCCGGACGGTTCCCTCTGCGTCCGGGACGACGGGCGGGGCACGGACACGCGGGTGGCCGAGGACGGGCGGAGAGTGCGGAAGCCCGTCATGGCCACGAAGGACCTGCGCTTCTTCGACTTCCCGGGGGCCGAGATGCTGCCGGACGGCCGTCCCCGGCGCGGTGTGTCCGTGGTCGCGGCGCTCAGCGAGTGGCTCGTCCACACCAACCGGCGCCTCGACGGGGCCTGGACCCGGCGCTACGAGTACGGCGTCCCCGTCACCGGGCTCGAACCCGTCGAGGCCGACGGCACGACCGGGACCCTGGTCCGGTTCGTGCCGGACCGGTCGCTGGTTCCGGGCCCCGTACCGGAGGCCGCCGACCTTTCACGCCTCGTCGGGGCCTGGCCCCACCTGGAGGTGCGGGTCGACGACCGGCGCACCTCCGACGCCCCCTAAGCCGCCCGCAGCGCCTCCGCCGGCGGGGTGCGCAGGGCGTGGCGGGTGGGGAGTTCGACGGTGAGCCAGGAGGTCAGGGCCACCGTGGCGGCCGCCGCCGGGAGGAGCCAGGCGGGCCCCGCGGGCCACGGGCGGCCGAGGAAGCCCTGGCCCAGGAGGGCGAGGGGCACGGCGGACAGGAGCAGGCCGGAGGCGAGGGCCGCGACGGCGACCACCGCGGCCTCGCGGCGCATCATCGCGCGGATCTGCCGCGGCGTCGTACCGACCAGGCGCAGGGCGGCGATCTCGGACCGGCGCTGGGCGGTGGCGGCGACCAGTTTGTTGGCGATGCTCAGGAGCAGGTAGCCGAGGAGCACCACGACCACCGCCAGGTTGACCCACACCTCGGGCGGCGTGTCCGCACCGCCGCCGTCCGCCGCCGTGCTCGCGACGGCGAGGCCGGGACGGCCGGCGGCCAGCGCGCTCAGCCCCCGCTCCGCGCCGGGTGTGCCGTCGGTGCGGACCAGGATCCTCTGGTCGAGGCCGGTCGTGGTGTGCCCGGCGGCCAGTTCGCGCGAGAGGACGACCGGGCCGAAGCCCAGCCCGCGGTCGTACACGGCGACGACCCGGGCCTCGACCCGCGCCCCGTCGCCGAGCACCAGGCGGACCCGCTTCCCGAGCCCCGCGTCGCGGGTGCGGGCGGCCTCGGCGCCGACGGCGACCGTGGCGCCGGTCAGGTGCTCCAGGGAGCCGTCCGTGACGCCCGGGTCCACGACGTCCCGGGTGTCCGGCGCGAGGATCATCGCCGGGGCCGACTCGGCCACGGGATCGCCGAACTCCTCGTACTCCCACACCACCGAGGTCGTCCCCGCGGGCGCCGCCGACCGTACGCCGGGCACCTCCCGTACGGCGGACAGGGTGTCCGAGGGCAGGCCGCCGAGGCCCGGCGCGGTCACCTCGTACTGGGCGAGGGTCCCGGCGCGGGTGTCGCCGGAGGTGGCCGCCAGCACCGTGGTCTGCGTGAACACGTACGTCAGGACGAACACGACCGCCATGGCCAGCGGGCTGACCACGCCCGCCAGCCGGAGCGCGTAGGCGCGCACGTTGGCCAGGGCCAGCCAGGTCGGGGCCGCGGCCCCGGGACGCAGGCGCCGTACGGCCGCCCCGCCCGCGCGCCCGACCAGCGCGGGGCCGGACAGGGCCAGGCCGATCGCGGCGACGATGCCCGCCACGGAGGTGACGGAGGCCCCGACGACGGTCCGGGACAGGAGCGGCACCACCGCCAGTCCGCACGCGCCGAGGATCAGCAGCAGCCCGGCGCGCGTCCGGACCCGCGAGGGGGTGCGCGGCTCGCTGCGGGACTCGGCGACCGCCTCGGTGGCCGGCATGCGGGAGGTGCGCCAGGCGGCGCAGCGGGCCGAGAGCCGTACCGCCGCGGTCACCAGGAGCAGCGTGGCGAGCGCGGGCAGCGGGCCGACGGTGAGGGGGAGGCCGTCCGGCAGGACACCGCGGTCGGCGAGCAGGTCGCGGAAGCGGCCCGCCAGCAGGTAGCCGACGGCCGTGCCCGGCACCAGGGCCACCCCCGCGACGACCGTCGACTGCGCGGCGGCCAGGCGGCGGATCTGCTTCGGCGTCGCCCCGACCGCCCGCATCAGCGCCAGGTCGCGGCGCTGCCCCGCGACGGCCACGCCCAGCGCACCGGCGACGACGAACCCGGTGATCAGCAGCACGATCCCGCCGAGCGAACCGGCGAGCAGGATCAGCAGCGAGCGCGCCGAACCCACCCCGGGCTCCACGGCCTCGCCCCGGTCGGCGCCGGTGGCGACCACGAGGCCGGTGCCCGCCACCTCCTCGCGCACGGCGTCGGCGACCCGCTCCCCGGCGCCGTCGGCGACGCGCAGCCCGATCAGGTCGACGGTCCCGGCGCGCGGGCCCCCGCCCCCGGCGTCGCGCCCGGCCAGCGCGGCGGCCGTCCCGTCCGCGAAGTACACGCCGCCCGCACCCGGCGCGTCGACCAGCGCGGAGACCCGGTAGGAGGCGGCGGGGCGGCCGCCCGCCACCACCCGTACCCGCTCGCCCACCGCGACGCCCGCCGCCGCGTCCACCGCGACCTCGCCGGCGCCGGACGGTGCCCGTCCCTCGGTCCGCGGGTCCGCCAGCAGTTCCGTGGAGGACCAGCCGTGGCCCGCCGTCCGCGGATCCCCGGCGGCCGGCACGACCTGCCCGCGGGCGTCGACGAGGGCGGCCGGGAACCCGATGTCGCCGACCGCCGCGGTGACGCCGGGCAGCGCGGCCAGCCGGTCGACGACCCGGCCGGGCACCGCGGCCCGCTCCGGCAGCGCGATCGGCAGGTCCCCGCTCGGGTGGAACTCCTGGTCGGCCGCGACCACGACGTCCGCGCCGCCGAGCCGGCCGGGCGGCAGCTGGGAGCGGAGTCCGGACTCGGCCAGTACACCGGTGGCGGCGATCATCGCCGCTCCGCCCAGGACCGCGCACGCCACGGCGAGCAGTGAGCTGATCCGGTGGGCGGCCATCCGCCAGGCGAGGTGCAGCATGGTCTACCGCTCCCCCAGGGCCACAAGCCGCTCGGCCAGTCGCGGTGCGCTCGGCTGCCGCAGCTCCTCGACCACGCGGCCGTCGGCCATCACCAGCGCACGGTGCGACCGGGCGGCGGCGGCCGGGTCGTGGGTGACCATGACCACCGTCTGACCGAGGTCGTCGACGAGTGCGCGCAGCAGGTCGAGGACCTGGTGGGCGCTGCGCAGGTCCAGCGCGCCGGTCGGCTCGTCCGCGAAGACGACGGCGGGCTTCGCGGCCAGCGCCCGCACCACGGCAGCCCGCTGCTGCTGCCCGCCGGACAGTTCGGCCGGGCGGTGCGAGAGCCGGTCCGCCAGCCCGACCCGCTCGGTCAGGGTGCGCAGCCAGTCCCGGTCCGGGCCGCGGCCGGCCAGGCGCAGCGGCAGCGTGATGTTGTCCTCGACGCTGAGCGAGGGGATCAGGTTGTACGCCTGGAACACGAAGCCGACGTGTTCGCGGCGCAGTTCGGTGCGGCGGGTCTCGTTCAGCCCCGAGATCTCCCGCCCGTCGATGCGGACGCTGCCCGTCGTGGGGGAGTCCAGCCCGGCGGCGCAGTGCATCAGGGTGCTCTTGCCGGAGCCCGAGGGCCCCATCACGGCGAGGAACGTGCCGTGCTCCACGGTCAGCGACACGTCGTCGAGGGCCCGTACGCCGCCCGTGTACGTCTTGCCGACGTGCGCCAGGGCGATGGCGGGCGCCCGGCGCGCGGTGGCCGCCCGCACCGCGGTGCTCATCGACGCCCCCGCAGGCCGCGCAGGACGAGGGTCCCGGCGGCGAGCACGGTGACCAGGCCGCTGGCCAGGTGCACCACGACGGAGGCGTCGGCGAAGGAGGCGACCGTGTTGGCGACCACGCTGATCACCACGACGGCCCACAGCAGCGTGCGCAGCACGTCCCCGCGGGAGACGGCGCCCGCACCGTCGGCCGCGGCGGGGGTGGCCCGGGGTGTGCTCAGGCGGTAGGGGTCCTCATGCGTCATGGCTGCGTCCTCCGTGGGCTGGCTGCGTGGGCTGTGCGGGCTGTGCGGACTTCGCTCCCGGTCCGTCATCGACGCTATGGGCCAGGGCCCCCGCGGGCCGATCCCGTGGGCCGCCCGGTCCGGGGTACAGCAGGCTGTACTTTCCGCTTCCGCACCCGCCGCCGGGCCCCCGGGCGGCATAGGGTCGGCCCCGTCGGAACAGGGGCGCAGGCCATGGAGGAGGCGGGTGGATGACGACCGCGGTGACGTCCGTGCGGGAGGCGGCCGTACGGACCCTGCGTGACGCCGGTGCGGCGACCGGGCAGCTCGTCGGCGGGCTCGGCACGGCGACCTCGGGGCTGGGCGTGCTCGCGCTGCTGGCCGTGGCCGCCGTGACCGCGCCGGCCGGCGTGGGACTGCTGCTCGCCCCCACCGCCCTGCGCGCCCTGCACGCGCTCGCCCGCCACGAACGCGAACGCCTGTCCCGTCACGGCCTCGACGTCGTCCCGCCCGACCCGCCGCCCACCCGGCTGCGGACCGCCCTGGCCGACCCCACCACCCGGCGCGAGCTGAGCTGGCTGCTCCGGCACGCCACCTGGGGGTTCCTCCTGGGCCTGCTCGGTCTGCTGCTCCCGCTCTGCGCCGTCCGGGACACCACGTTCCCCCTGTGGTGGCGGCTGAGCCCGGAGGAGGCGACGACCACGTCCGTGGGCGTCGGCACCGCGCACACCTGGCTGGACGCGCTCGCGGCGACCCTGCTGGGCGTGGGCTGGATCGCGATCGTCCTGGGGCTGGGCCCGGGCATGGCGCGGCTCCAGGCCGACCCGGCACGGCGGCTCCTCGCGGCGGGCCCCGAGGCGGACCTGTCGCTGCGGGTGGCGGAACTGACCGCGACCCGGGCGGCGGCGCTGGACGCGCACGCCACCGAGCTGCGCCGGATCGAGCGGTCCCTGCACGACGGGGCGCAGAACCGGCTGGTGTCGGTGACGGTGCTGCTGGGCGCGGCGCGGCGGATGGCGGCGCGCGACCCCGCCGGGGCGGACGCGTTGCTGGAACGGGCGCAGACCGCCGCGGAGCAGGCGCTGGCGGAGCTGCGTTCGGTGGCCCGGGGCATCCTCCCGCAGGTCCTGGCCGACCGCGGGCTCGCGGGGGCGCTGTCGGGCCTCGCGGCGGACTGCGGAGTGCCGTGCCGCGTCGAGACGGACGTGCCCGAGCGGTGTGCGGCGTCGGTCGAGGCGACGGCGTACTTCGTGGTCGCCGAGGCGCTGACGAACATCGCCAAGCACAGCGGTGCCGAGCGGGCCTCGGTCACGGTCCGGGCCCGCGGGGGCCGGCTGCGCCTGCTGATCGAGGACGACGGCCGGGGCGGCGCCGACGAGGACGCCGGTTCGGGCCTGACCGGCATCCGCCGCCGCGTCGCGGCCCTGGACGGCACCCTCCGCGTGACCAGCCCGCCCGGCGGCCCCACCGCCCTGGAGGCGGACCTCCCCTGCGGCAGGTGACCACTCCCGGGGGTGGGCCCCGCAGTACCGCGGAGGGACCGGGGGCACGCCGTGCGTCGGCCCCGACACCGGTGCCGCCTCCGGCGATCGACGACGCCGCGCTCGGCGTCACGCTGGTGAACCGGGCCGACGGGGCGACCGTCCGGGCGCTGCGCTCCTGGAGTCGGCGCTGTGCCGAGGCGGCACCCGTCCGTCGTCCGTGCCCGGCCCGTACGGCGTACTGGTCCTCGGCCCTAGGGCCGCGTGTCGTCCGGGTCGGCCCGCAGCCGCACGGCGAGCAGGGCGACGTCGTCGGTGCTGCCGGGCGGCGTCCGGGCCAGCAACTCGTCGCACAGCGTGTCCAGCGGCTCGTCGGCGTGGGCGAGGGCGTTGCGGCGCAGCCGGCCGAGGCCGGTGTCCAGGTCGCTGCCCGGCACCTCGACCAGGCCGTCCGTGTAGAAGAGCAGCGTCGCCCCCGGCGGCAGCGGCACCGCGGCCTCCGGCCGGTGGCCGTCCGTGCCCAGCCGGGTGCCGAGGAGGAGACCCTGACCGGCCTCCAGGTACTGGGCGCCGCCGTCCGGGGTCAGCAGGAGGGGCGGCAGGTGTCCGGCGCTGGTCCACCGCAGGGTCCACGGGCCGTCGGGCCGGCCCTCGACGCGGGCGAGGACCAGGGTGGCCATCGACACGGTCGTGATCGCCGGCATGGCGTCGTCGAGGCGGTCGACGATGACGCCCGGCGGTTCGGTGTGGTCCCAGGCCAGGGCGCGCAGGACGCCGTGGAGCTGGGCCATGCCCCCGGCCGCCGTCAGGTCGTGGCCGACCACGTCGCCGATGACGAGCGCGAGGGCGCCGTCCTTCAGCTCGAACGCGTCGTACCAGTCCCCGCCGACCTGGGAACCGGCCGGGGCGGGCTGGTAGCGGGCGGCCAGGTGCATGCCGTCGGGCTGGGGCAGCGGGGCGAGCAGGTTGCGCTGCATGGCCTCGGCGACGGCACGCTGGCGGCCGAACCGGCGCGCGTTGTCGATGACGAGCCCGACCCTGCGGCCGATGTCGCTCACCACCTTCAGGTCGCCGTCGTTGAAGGGATGCGCCGGGTTGGTACGCACCAGTGTCAGGGCGCCGGAGACCTGACCTTGCGCCCCCAGCGGCACCGTGAGCGCGGAGGTCGCGCCCACGGCCCGCAGAAAACCGTCGTGAACGGCGCCGAGCGAGAGACCGGTCCCGCTGTCGCTCACGGTCTCCGCGTCCTCCGCGGCTGCGGTGTCGCCTGCGGTCTCCGCACCCTCCGCGGCTGCGGTGTCGCCTGCGGTCTCCGTGCCTCTTGCGGTTGCGGTGTCGCTTGCGGCCCCGGTGCCCCTCGCAGTCCCGATGCCGCTTGCGGTTCGGGTGTCCCTTGCGGCCCCGGCGTCCCCCGCGACTCGTGCGGCCGCCGCGGCCTCCCCGAGGGCCTCGCCCGCACCGGCTGCACCGCCGGCGCCGCCGCCCGCACCGGCCAGTTCCTCCCGTCCCTGGAGCACGGGCTCGCCCCCGTTCAGCACGCGCGCCGGTGGCGGCAGGTCCGGGCTGCCGTTCGGCGGCAGGGGGCCGCGCCAGCCCTCCTGGGTGGCGTACCGGCCGGCCGGGCCGGTCACCGCCGTGCGGTGGACCTCGTCCCCGATGCCGGTCAGGAGGTCCACCGCCGCCCAGTCCGCCAGCCGGGGCACCAGGAGGCGGCCGAGCCGGCCCAGCGCCTCCTCGGTCTCCAGCGTCTGCCCCAGTACGTCCGTGATCTGCGCGACGAGCGTCAGCCGTTCGTTCAGGTCCTCCAGGGCGCTCGTGTAGGCGGTCCGCTCCCGGCGGGCACCCCGGTCGGCAGCCGTCGTACTGGCCGCGAACAGCAGGGCGGTCCCCCGTACGACGCCGTTGTCCGCGAGCGGGGAGGCCGACCAGGCGACCGTCGTCGGGGTTCCGTCCCCGCGCAGGTAGGCGTCCCCGTCGCCCTGCGCCTCGGTCCCGCGGCGCAGGGCCTGGAGGAGCGGACACCGCTCCCGCGGGATGCGGTTCCCGTCGGGGTCGCGGTGGAGCAGGTCGTGGACGTCCGCCCCGAGCAGGTCCGGCGCCGTCCGGTCCAGCAGCCGCTCGGCGGCCCGGTTGACCGCGACGATCCGCCCCGCCGTGTCGATCACGGCCAGGGCGCTGCCCAGCTGCTCGGCGACCCGCTGCCAGAAGTCCCGTTCCGCGGCCCACCGCCGTCCCGCGTCCCGCGCACCGTTCGCCACGTCGCCCCTCCAGTCAAGGCACCAGTGGTCCGATCGTCCTCGGGCCCCGGCCCGGACGCATCGCCGACACACGACGGCTGCCCTGCCGAGGCCGGGAGAACCCCTGCGGATGTGTGTTCGCCACGACAGCTTTCCGGCGGGCGCGACTAGAGTTCGGGTGCGGGGGAAACCGGATTCCCCGCGGCGGTCCGTGTCCCCGGCGGTCCGCGGGAAGGTAGTGCATGCTCCCGGAGAGCAGGCTGAACGCCGAAGGTCGGCCGCAGGCCGCCGACCGGCTCGACGACGACCAGTACCCGGCCTACACCATGGGCAGGGCGGCCGAGCTGATCGGTGCCACGCCCGGGTTCCTCCGTTCGCTCGGGGAGGCGGGACTGATCAGCCCCACGCGTTCGGAGGGCGGCCACCGCCGCTACTCGCGCCAGCAACTGCGCCGCGCCGCCCGCGCCCGTGAACTGGTCGACCAGGCGACCCCCGTCGAGGCCGCCTGCCGCATCGTCCGCCTCGAGGACGACCTGGAGGCCGCACTGCGCATGAACGAGGAACTCCGCCGCGGCGGCGAATGAAAACCTCATCCCGGCGAAACAGATATGCGCGGAACGACCGGAAAGGCGCTCGGAAGAAATCGGATCGGTGATCGGAGCGGTGGCATTTGTCGGCGATTTCGATCCCGGGTTGTCGATTCATTTCATGCTAGGCTGGACATCAGTTGCAGTTGTGGTTGCCATTCGTGTTACCGGGTTTCCGGGCAGGTGATCATCACAGCGATGAGAAGGCCCGCACGGTGCGGGTCTCCAGACTGCCTAGGAGAAATAGACATGGCTTCCGGTACCGTGAAGTGGTTCAACGCCGAAAAGGGCTTCGGTTTCATCGCGCAGGACGGCGGCGGCGCCGACGTCTTCGCCCACTACTCGAACATCAACGCCCAGGGCTTCCGTGAGCTCCAGGAGGGCCAGCGGGTCAACTTCGACGTCACGCAGGGCCAGAAGGGCCCGCAGGCGGAGAACATCGTCCCCGCGTAACCCACGCGTCGAGGGCCCGCACCGCACGGTGCGGGCCCTTCGTGTGTCGTCGGCCGGTCACCAGCCGGTCGCCAGCAGGTGGTTGAGGAGCAGGGCCAGCACAGCCTGCGCCGCCAGCCACCCGCGCGGGCGCGTGAGGAACGCGCACGCCGGGAGGAGCCAGAGGGCGAAGGGGAGCCAGATGCGTTCCGTCTCCGCCTTGCTCATGCCGGACAGGTCGGCCGCCAGCAGGGCGAGCAGCGCGGCGGCCACGAGGAACGCCAGACGGACCTCCTCGGCCCGCACGCCCCCGGCCCGCCGCCGGACCAGCACGCCCCCGGCCCGCCGCAGCCCCGCCACCGTCGCCAGGCCCGTGATGAGCACCGTGCAGGCCAGGTTGGCCCACACCCAGTACGCGTAGGGGCGGACGCCCGCCGCGCCCTCGTAGTACCTCTCGACCAGCAGGCGGTACGCCTCCCACCAGTCGAACCCCACCGCCGTGAACGCCACCGGCACCACCGCCGCCCCCGCCAGCAGCGGCACGAGCAGCACCGGCCGCTCCCGCACCCCGCGTCGGCCGAGCACGAGCACCGCGGCCGCGATCACCGCGAACAGCGTCAGGCCGTACGAGAGGTAGCAGGTCAGCCCGAACAGCAGCCCCGAGCCCGCCGCCCACCCCGGTGAGCGCCGGGTGACCGCCAGGGCCAGCAGCGCCACCGCCCACGCGGCGACCGCCGCGAAGTAGCCGTCGGCCGAGGTGCCCATCCACACCGCGGCCGGGGCCAGGGCCAGGAACGGCGCCGCCCGCCGGGCGAGCCCCTCGCCGGACAGGGCCCGCACCGCGACCAGCACGGCCGCGCAGCCCGTCGCGCCCACGGTGATGGTCAGGGCCCCGGCCCAGCCCCCGCCGCCGAGCCCGATCCGGTCGAGCAGCACATAGGTGAGCGTGGACGCCGGAGGATGACCGGCGACGTGGGCGGGCCAGTTGTCGGGGGAGTGGAGCAGGATGTGTCCGTTGAAGTCGCGCAGCGTCGCCGGGATGTCGTGCCAGCGGTCGATGACCGAGAGGTACTCCTGGCTCGTGGTGAGCCGCCCGGCGATGCCCCGTTCCCAGCCGTCGATCAGGGCCAGCGACCAGGTCCAGGCCATCGCCGTGCCCCAGGCCGCGGGCGGCAGCGCGCGCCACGGCAGCCGGGCGGCGACGGACGGTCCGTACACCACGACCGCCACCGCGACCGCCACGGCGGCCGGGGTGCCGGGGCCCGGGTGCGGGTCCCAGCGGCCCAGCAGGGGCGGCCAGCCGACGATCAGGTCGTCGTAGGTGTACACGGTGCGGCCGACGACGATGGCGGCCACCACGAGGAGCACGGCCGCCGCGGCGGCGCACAGGTCGCGGGGGACGGGGCGGAGGCGGGTCACACCGGCACCGTAGGACGCAGGATCGCGCGTCGGACGGCGCACACGGCGGACGTCAGCGTTTCGTCATGGGTCGCGGGCCGTCCGGGGGGTGGGTCGCGGCCTACGGTCGGGACATGCGCGACCTCGCCCCACGGCTTCCGTCCTCTCCGGGCTTCTGGCGCAGCCCGCTGCGCGGCCCCTGGTTCACGTCGGTGCTCGGCCTCGTCCTGCTCGTCGGCATCACGGTGCTGTTCGTGACGGGCCTGCTGTCCTACGCCGCCTACAACCCGGACCTGGCGCCGGTCAACGACAAGACCCCGGACAAGGGGATCCTCGGCTTCTACCTGTTCGCCTGGCCGACCGACCCGCCCTGGCTGTACCGCCTCACCCAGGGGGTCCACGTCACGCTCGGGCTGGTGCTGATCCCGGTGCTGCTGGCGAAGCTGTGGTCGGTGGTGCCGAGGCTGTTCACGCTGCCGCCGGTCCGCTCGCTCGCCCACGCCCTGGAGCGGCTCTCGCTGCTGCTGCTGGTCGGGGGCGCGCTGTTCGAGTTCGTCACCGGGGTGCTCAACATCCAGCTGGACTACCTCTTCCCGGGCTCCTTCTACCCCCTGCACTTCTACGGCGCGTGGGTGTTCTTCGCCGCGTTCGTCGCGCACGCCGTGCTGAAGGTGCCGTCGGCGCTGCGCAACCTCCGGGCGATGCGCGAGGAGCGCGACGACCTGGTCTCCCCGCGGCCGGCCGCGCCCACCGTCACGCGGCGCGGGGCCCTGTGGTTCGTCGGGGGCGGCTCACTGCTGATGTTCGCCACGAACGCGGGGCGCGGCTTCGACGGGCCGCTGCGGGCCACCGCCGTGCTCTCCCCGCACGGCGGGCCCGAGCCGGGCGGCGGCCCGAACGGTTTCCAGATCAACAAGACGGCCGCCCACGTGGGCATCGACCCGGCCGACACCCGCGACGACACCTGGCGGCTCGTCGTCACGGGGCGCTCGGGTACCGTCCGGTTCAGCCGGGCCGACCTCCTCGCCATGGACCAGCACAGCGCGGCCCTGCCCATCGCCTGCGTCGAGGGCTGGTCGACCTCCGACCAGCTGTGGCGCGGCGTGCGGCTGCGGGACCTGGCCGCGCGCGTCGGCCACGAGGACCACCCGCCGGACCTGTTCGTCGAGTCCCTCCAGCGGCGCGGCGCCTTCCGCAGCGGGGCCCTGCGCGCCAACCAGGTGGCCGACCCGCGCTCCCTGCTCGCCCTGTACGTCAACGGCGCGGAGCTGAGCCGGGACCACGGCCACCCGGCCCGGATCATCGTGCCCGCCGCGCCCGGCGTGCTGAACACCAAGTGGGTGGCCCGGATGACGTTCGGAGACCTCGCATGAGCCCCGTACGCGGGCCGCGCGGCCCACGCGGCCCGCGTGGACGGCGGCCCGCGATCGGCAGCCCCTTCCAGATCCTCCTGCTGGTCTGCTCCTTCGCGCTCGCGGGCTACGCGGGCGTACGGCTGCTCGCCGGCGACTGGCTCGGCGTGGCCCTCTGGTTCGTGGGGGCGGCGCTCCTGCACGACCTGGTGCTGCTGCCGCTGTACTCGGTGCTGGACCGTGCCCTCACGGGCGGGCTCGACGCGGTGCACCACCGTGCGTGGACCGTGTACGTCCGGTTCCCCGCGGCCTTCTCCGGACTGCTCCTGCTGGTGTGGTTCCCGCTGATCGGCGGCCGGGTCGACGCCGCCTACGCCGGGGTCACCGGACTGTCGGCGGACGGGTTCCTCACCCGCTGGCTGCTCGTCACGGCGGCGCTGTTCGGCGGCTCGGCGCTGCTGCTGGCGCTGCGGCTGCCGCGCAGCGCGACGAAACGGCGCTCCCCCGACGTCCACTGAGCGGCGGGGCGCCAGCCGGCGCAGCGCGCGTGGCCGACGAGGGCGGGGGTGCCGACCCGCGCCCAGGCGAACGGGTGGCCGGCCGCGCGGCCGGTGACGCCGACGACCTGCACGCGAGCCCGCTCGTCGATGTCGTCCCCGGCGGTCTCGGCGATCAGCAGGCCGCCGGGTGCGAGCAGCGCGGCGACGCGGCGCAGCAGGCCGCGGGGGTCGCCGCCGATGCCGATGTTGCCGTCCATGAGGAGGACGGTGTCCCAGCGTCCCTCGCCGGGCAGCGGCTCGAACACGGAGCGCCGCAGGGACTGCCCCCCGAGCCCCAGGGTGCGGGTCACGGCGGCCTCGCTGACGTCGATGCCGAGGACGGTACGGCCCCGGGCGGCGAGTTCCGCGACGAACCTGCCCGGTCCGCAGCCCACGTCGAGGACGGCGCCCTCGCACCGGTCGAGGACCTCCAGGTCGACGGCGTCGGCCCGCCCGCACCAGCGCTCCACGTCCAGGGGCAGGAGCCGGCCATCGGTGCGGCGCAGGAACAGCGGTCCGTGTCCCGACCGCAGGGCCGCGGCGTAGGGGCCGGAGGTTTCCCAGGCGCGGGCGGCGGGGAGCGTCGACCGCCGGCCGGCGTCCAGCCGCGCGGCGCCCTTCACCGGCTCACGCCCTTCCCGACGGCCGGTGTGCGCGCCGCGAGCCGGGCGGCGAACCGGCCGTGCGGGGCCAGGGCGGCGACGGCGCGGGCGTCGGCCGCGGTGTCGACGTCGCGCAGCGGCGGCAGGTCGCGCACCCGCAGCCCCGCCGTCAGGAGCCGCTCGCGCTGCACGGCCCCCGTCACCGGCGTCGACATGGGCACGCCCCGCAGCAGGACGGGGTCGGGGCGGGCCAGGCCCAGGGCCCAGAAGCCGCCGTCCTCGGCCGGGCCGAAGTACGCGTCGACGTCGTGGAAGTCCACGTCGAGGAGGGCCGGCGTCACCTGGGGAGTGTCCATCCCGATCAGCAGGGCGGGCCCCGCGCACCCGGCGAAGGCGTCCGCGAGCCGGGCGTCGAGGCCGCCCGAACACTGCGGGACGACGTCGAAGCCGGGCGGCAGCCAGGGCCCGGGGGCGCCGTCGAGCACCAGGACCCGGCGCCGGGCGGGCGTCGCGGCCACGGCGGTCAGGGTGTCGGCGAGGGCCGCCTCGGCCAGTGCGGCCGCCTCGGCGGGGGTGAACGGCGGGGTGAGCCGGGTCTTGACCCGGCCGGGGCGCGGCTCCTTGGCGATGACGAGGAGGGTGTTCACCATGCTCATCGTGAGTTCCCTTCGCGGGCCGCGTCACTCGCGCCCGGCCGGACGGGCGGCTCGGCCAGTACGCGGCGCATGTCCCGTACGGCGTGCCAGGTGCCGCGCCAGGTGCCGGTCACCTTCGAGGCGCCGGTGCGGGGCAGGTAGGGGACGTCGTGCTCGGCGACCCGCCAGCCCGCGTCGGCGGCCCGCACCACCATCTGCAGCGGGTAGCCGCTGCGCCGGTCGGTGAGGGCGAGGTCGAGCAGCCGCTCGCGGCGGGCGGCGCGCAGCGGGCCGAGGTCGTGCAGCCGCAGTCCGGTGCGGCGGCGCAGCATCCGGGCGAGGGCGAGGTTGCCCGCGCGGGCGTGCACCGGCCACGCGCCCCTGGCCTGCGGTCGTCGGCGGCCGAGCACCAGGTCGGAGGTGCCGGCGCGGACCTCGCGCACGAAGGGCGCCAGCAGGGACGGGTCGAGGGAGGCGTCGCAGTCGCAGAAGCAGACGATGTCGGCGGTCGCGGCGCTCAGCCCGGCGTGGCAGGCGGCGCCGAACCCGCGGCGGGGCTCGGTCACCACCGTGGCGCCGAGGGAGCGGGCGAGGTCCGCCGAGCCGTCGGTGGAGCCGTTGTCGACGACGAGCGCACGCCAGCCGGCCGGGACACGGGCCAGGACCCAGGGGAGGGCACCGGCCTCGTCCAGGCAGGGCAGTACGACGTCGACGTCCGGAGCGGGCGAGGTGGTCACGGCTGTCACCCTACGAAGCGGAATCGGGCGAAACGGACTTCGACTCCTTACGAAACACGGACGTCGCGACCCCGGCCGCGCGCGACGGGCCCACCGGCGACCACGCGGTGCGAGGCTGGTGAGCATGGAGCAGCCGTACGACTCAGCCACCCCGGACGCCGTCTTCGCGGGCGGGTCCCGGGGCGGGCCGCCGGGCGGGCCGGGACCGGCGGCCGCCGCTCCGGCCCGGGTCCTCGTCGTCGACGACGACCCCACCGTCGCGGAGGTCGTGGCCGGGTACCTCGACCGCGCCGGTTACCGCGTGGACCGCGCCGGTGACGGGCCGGCCGCGCTCACCCGGGCCGACGCACACCGGCCCGACCTGGTGGTCCTCGACCTGATGCTGCCCGGCATGGACGGCCTGGAGGTGTGCCGGCGGCTGCGCGACCGGGGCCCCGTGCCGGTCATCATGCTGACCGCACGGGGCGACGAGGACGACCGCGTCCTCGGCCTGGAGGTCGGCGCCGACGACTACGTGACCAAGCCGTTCAGCCCGCGGGAGCTGGTGCTGCGGGTGGAGTCCGTCCTGCGCCGCACCCGGCCCGCCGCGACGCCGCGCCCGCCGTCCGCGGCCGGCCTGACCGCCGACCCCGCCGCCCGCAGGGCCACCAAGGACGGCATCGAACTGGCCCTCACCCTGCGCGAGTTCGACCTCCTCGTCTTCTTCCTGCGGTACCCCGGGCGGGCGTTCGCGCGGGAGGAACTGATGCGCGAGGTGTGGGGATGGGACTTCGGCGACCTGTCCACCGTCACCGTCCACGTCCGGCGGCTGCGCGGCAAGGTCGAGGACGATCCCGCCCGGCCCCGGCTGATCCAGACGGTGTGGGGCGTGGGCTACCGCTTCGACGCCGCCGGCCGGCAGGCGGGCTGACCGTGCACGCCACCCTCCTCATCGCCCTGTACGCCTTCGCCGGTGCCGCCGCCACCGGCCTGGTGGGCGCGGCCGTGCTGCGGCTGATCCGGCGGCGGTCGCTGACGGCGTCGCTGGCCGTGGTGGCGGCGGTCGCCGTCCTCGCGATGCTCGCCGGCACGCTGGCCGTCGCCTGGGCGATGTTCCTGTCCCCGCACGACCTGTCCGTCGTCACCACCGTCGTGGCGATGGCGGCCGTCGTCTCCCTGGCCACCGCGCTGCTGCTGGGCCGCTGGGTGGTCGCCCGCAGCCGCGAACTGGCCGACGCGGCGCGGTCGTTCGGCGACGACGGGGACTACGCCGCCCCCACCACCCCGGCGACCGCCGAACTGGACGCGCTCAGCCGCGAACTGGCGGCCACCAGTGCCCGGCTCGCGCAGTCCAGGGAGCGGGAGCGGGCCCTGGAGACCTCGCGGCGCGAGCTGGTCGCCTGGATCTCGCACGACCTGCGCACCCCGCTGGCCGGGCTGCGTGCCATGTCCGAGGCGCTGGAGGACGGCGTCGCCGCCGACCCCGACCGCTACCTGCGGCAGATCCGCACCGAGGTGGAACGCCTCAACGACATGGTCGGCGACCTCTTCGAACTCTCCCGCATCCACGCCGGCGCGCTCGCCCTCGCCCCGGCCCGCATCTCACTCTACGACCTGGTCGGCGACGCCCTCGCGGGTGCGGACCCGCTCGCGCGCGAGCACGGGGTGCGGCTGGTCGGCGACGCCGTGGCGGCCGTGCCGGTCGAGGTGGACGGCAGGGAGATGACACGGGTCCTGGGCAACCTGCTGGTCAACGCGATCCGCCGCACCCCCGCCGACGGCACGGTCGCGGTCGCCGCCGAGCGGTCCGCCGACGGCGTGGTGGTCTCCGTGACCGACGGCTGCGGCGGCATCCCCGAGGAGGACCTGCCGCGCGTCTTCGACACCGGCTGGCGCGGCACCCACGCCCGTACGCCGCCGGCCGGGGCGGGCCTGGGCCTCGCCATCGTCCGCGGCATCGTCGAGGCCCACCGCGGCCGCGCCACGGTCCGCAACATCCCCGGCGGCTGCCGCTTCGAGGTGACACTGCCGACGGCGGAGGCGTGAGCCGCCGCCGACGTCGCGATCCCCGCGACCCGCAACCGTCCGGCACCGGCTGCGGGTCCGCACCCGCGTGGGCCGGGGCCCGGTGGGCGAGGGTGGGGGCGGTCGTCGGTGTCGCGATCGCCGTAGGGTCGGCGTCGGTCGGTACCGGCTGGAGGTCCGCCCCCGCGTGGGCGGGGGAGCCCGGCGGGCGGAGGCGTGGATCGTAGCCGGTGTCGCGATCGCGCCTGACGCCCCGCGTCGGCGACGGCCGCCGGGTGGAACCGGCCTGTACCGGCTGCGGTCCGTGCCGTGTGGGCCGTCGTCGGTGTCGCCACCCGCATCGGTGACCGCCGCAGGCCGTCACCGGCCGCCGGTGCGCGCCCCTCGCGGGGCGGCGCGGCCCTGTGCACGGCCGGCATCTGCGGCTCGGGGCCCCGTGCTGGCCGGTGCCGGAGGGCACGCACGGCGCGCGACTGCCGTGCCCGGCACACGGTTCGTGCGCACCGGTGCCGGGCGGGGCGCCGTGCGCCGCGGCGTTCACGCGCCCCGCAGGCCCGCCCGGGCGAACTCCTCCATGCCCTCCGCGAATCCGACCTTCGGCCGCCAGCCCAGTTCGGTGCGCAGGCGTGCCGAGTCGGCGGTGATGTGGCGGACGTCGCCGAGGCGGTACTCGCCGGTGACGACGGGCTCGGGTCCGCCGTGGGCGGCGGCCAGGGCGGTGGCCATCTCGCCCACCGTGTGCGGCTCACCGCTGCCGGTGTTGTACGCCGTGAGGGTGCCCTCCGGCGGGCGGGCCGCCAGCGCCGCGACGTTCGCCGCGGCCACGTCCCTCACGTGCACGAAGTCCCGGCGCTGGCGGCCGTCCTCGAAGACGCGCGGGGCCTCGCCGCGGGCCAGCGCGGAACGGAAGAAGGAGGCGACCCCGGCGTACGGGGTGTCGCGGGGCATCCGGGGGCCGTACACGTTGTGGTAGCGCAGCGACACCGCCGTCGCACCGGTCGACCGGGCCCAGGCGGCGGCCAGGTGCTCCTGGGCCAGCTTGGTCGTGGCGTACACGTTGCGCGGGTCGGCCGGGGCGTCCTCGCCGACCAGACCCGGTGACAGCTCCGCGCCGCACTCCGGGCAGGCGGGCTCGAAGCGGCCCGCGTCCAGGTCGGCGACGGCGCGCGGCCCGGGCCGCACCACCCCGTGCCGGGGGCACGCGTAGCGCCCCTCCCCGTACACGACCATCGATCCGGCGAGCACCAGCCGCCGCACGCCCGCGGCGGCCGTCGCGGCGAGCAGCACGGCGGTGCCCAGGTCGTTGCGGGAGACGTACTCCGCCGCGTCGGCGAAACCGTTGCCGAGGCCGACCATCGCCGCCTGGTGGCACACGGCGTCCACCCCGGCCACCGCCCGGGCGACCGCCGCCGGATCGCGCACGTCGGCGCCGGGGTCCTCGCGGACGTCGTAGCCGACGGGCTCGTGCCCCCGCTCCCGCAGGGCCTCCACGACGTGGGAGCCGATGAATCCGGCGCTGCCGGTGACCAGTACGCGCATGCGGCACACGCTAGGCCCGCGGCGGATGCCGGGCCGGGCGACCCGACCGGGGCGTCACAGGTCCGTAAGGAGACGGGGCGGGCACGGCCGAAGGCGACTTTGCCATTCCTTTGCAACCCGCCCGGTTCCCGCCTCGTCTCTCCGTCCGATCCGCGTCACAGCCACGCGGTCGGCGAACGCGCCGACGCGTGGACGCGCCGACGACGAGAGAGAGCGACCCGATGCGCCGTACCATCCTCAGTGCCGTGGCCCTGGCCTGCACCGCCGTACTGGCGGGCACCGCGCCCGCGTTCGCCGACGACCCCACCCCGGTCCCCGCCGCCCCCGCCGAGAGCGCCCCGAGCGCCGGCACCGAGCCGCGCGAGGCCTCCCCCGTGCCGTCCGTCAGCGTTCCGGCCCAGGAGCCGACGCAGGCACCGGCCCCCGCGCCCGCCGAGGGCCAGGTCTCCGTCGTACCCAGGGGCGCGGCCGACACCGGAGTGGCGCCCACGGATACGCAGGGCACCGACCAGGGGCTGATCGGCGCGGGCGCCGGCGGAGTGCTCCTCGCGGGCGGCGTGGTCCTCTTCGTCGTCCACCGCCGACGGGCGGCGGCGACCGGCGCATGATCCCGCGCCCCGGCCGGGTCCTCGCCACCGCCGCGCTGGCCGCGCTCCTCGTCGGCTGCGGCGGAGGCCAGGGGACGGCGACGCCGCCCCCGCGCCCCCGGCGGCCGCGGCGACCACGGCACCGCCCGCGCAGGCCCCGGCGAAGTCGCCCCGGCCCCTGGCGCGTTCGGTTCCCGTGGGACTGCGCATCCCCGCCATCGGGGTCGACACCCCGGTGATGGGGCTGGGGCTGGCGTCGGACGGCACGGTGGAGGTCCCGCCCGTCACGGACGACGACCGCGCCGGCTGGTACCGGCACTCGCCGACCCCGGGCCAGAGGGGCCCTTCGGTCCTCCTCGGCCACGTCACGGTCGGCCGGTACGGGGACGGCGTCTTCCGGCACCTCGCACGGCTGCACCGCGGCGACCGCATCGAGGCCCGCCTGGAGAACGGGACGGCCGCAGAGTTCACGGTCACCGCCGTACGGACGGTCGCGAAGGCCGACTTCCCCACGGACGACGTCTACGGGGACGTGGCGGGCCCGGAGTTGCGCCTCATCACCTGCGGCGGCCCGCAGGACGGCCAGGAGTACCGGGACAACGTGATCGTCTTCGCCGGACTCAGCGCCACCGAGGGCGCGTAGGCCCCGTGCGCACCGCATACCCTCACGACCATGGAGAGCGTTGAAACGGTCCCGTGACAGGGCGGCGTCCGAACTGTTCGCCGCCCTGTATCCGCGCCTCGCCGGCTGGTGCCGCCGGCTCGTCGACGACGACGAGACGGCCCACGAGATCGCCTCGGAGGCCTTCACCCGGCTCTGGGCCCGCTGGACGTCCGTGGAGGAACCCCGCGGCTTCCTCTACGTCACCGCCGCCAACCTCGTCCGCGACCACTGGCGCAAGCTGGAGCGCGAGCGCCGGGCGGTGCGCCGGGTCACCGCGGAGGTCGCCGTGCGCCCGCACCCCGAACAGGCCGACCCGTCGGTGCGGCTGCTCGTACAGTCCCTGCCGGAGCGGTTGCGGGTGCCGATCCTGCTCCACTACTACGCCGACATGCCGATCCGGGAGGTGTCCGTGCTGACCGGACGCAAGGAAGGAACCGTCAAGGCCGACCTGCACGCGGCCCGCGAACTGCTCCGCGTCCATCTGAGGAGAAGCCTTGACCACACGCCTTGAGGACGGGACGGACGAGCCCGGTTTCGAACCGGACGGCGACGATCCGCTGCTGGTCGTCCTGCGTCCGGACGCCGGCTTCCTCGGCCCGCCGCCGGGCCGCTACGAGGCGATCCGCCGGGCGGCGTCCCGGCGGCGCCTGCTGCGCGCCGCCGCGGGCGCCGTGACGACCGCTGCCGCCGCCGCCCTGATCGCGCTGCCGCTGCACGGGCGGCCCCCGCCCCGCCCGTGCGTCCGGCGCCACCGCTGGCCCCCGCCCCGGTCGGCCCCGCACCGAAGGCGTCCCCGAGACAGGTCCCGCCCCGGGACGCCACGCGGGCGCCCACGTCCGGCCCCGGTACGCCGACCGAGGCCACCACGCCGACCGGCGCCACACCGTCGCAGCCCTCGCAGCCGTCGGCGGAGCCGAGCGACCCGCCCGTCCGGCAGGCGCCGTCGACCGACCCGAGTGCCGTGCCCACGCCCTCGGCGCCGGGCATGTCCGAGCTGCGCGGCATGTCCGAGCCGGACGGCATGTCCGAGCCGCACGGCACGGCTGCTACAACGGACCGATGATCTACCACGTGGTGCCGCTCGCGGAGTGGGAGGCCGATCCGGGCCGGCCGTACGCGCCGGCCTCGCTCGCCGAGGACGGGTTCGTCCACTGCTCGCCCGACGAGGCGACCACGCTCGCCGTCGTCGACGCCTTCTACCGCGGTGCGCCCCGGCCGCTGGTGGCGCTGCTCGTCGACGAGGACCGGCTCACCGCGAGGTGCGTGCGGGAGCCGGCCGACCCCGCCCCGCCGCCCGGCGTCGCCGAGGGCACCCTCTTCCCGCACGTGCTCGGCCCCCTCGACCGCGCGACCGTCCGGCGGGTGCTGGAGGTCCGCTGGGACGACGAGGGCCGGGCCGCGGGTCTGTCCTGACCTCAGAGGTCCTGGGGGGTGGTGGTGCCGCCGCCCAGCAGGGTGCTGCCGCCGAGCAGCGCGGACGCCGTCTCGACCGGTGTGGCCGCGGGGGCCGGCGCGGGCTCGGCGCCGGGGGCGGGGTGGCAGGTGAAGCCGAGTCGGGCCATGGCCCGGGTCACCTCGCCGCCGGAGAAGTCGCGGCGGTCCTGCCGGGTGACGACCTCGCCCACCTGCTTGACGGGATAGCGGCGGCGGCCGATCGTCACGGACTCACCCGTGACGGTTTCGGGCGTGATGCCCTTCATCAGGTCCAGCACCCCGGCCTTGGTGAGGTCGAACGGGTACCGGGCGATGACACAGCGCATGATGCCTCCACAAGGGGGATGGAGCGGGTGGGGTTCTACCGTGGCCCGGCGGGAGTCCTAGGCCGCCGAGCCGCCTGCGGACTGGCGGCGCGGCCTGCGGCGCGGCGCCTCGCCGGCGGGCCGCCCCTGGGCGGCGCGGCCCTGGCCGGTGCGGGGCTGTGCGGCGGTGCCGCCGCGGTTCGACGCCGCGGCGCCCTGCCCGCCGCCGCGCTGCTGCGAGGAACGGCCGCGGCGGCCGCGGGACGAGGAGCCGCCGCCGGACGCGGCACGCCGGGGACGCTCCACGACCGGCGCGGTGATGATCACGGGGACGCCGGAGGGGGCCTGCGCGCCGGTGATCCGGGACAGCTCCGCCTCGCCCGAGCGGACGGGCGTGACCTGCGGGGTGATACCGGCCGAGGACATCAGCCGCGTCATGTCGCGCCGCTGGTCCGGCGTCACCAGCGTGACGACGCTGCCGGACTCGCCGGCCCGGGCGGTGCGGCCGCCCCGGTGCAGGTAGTCCTTGTGGTCGCCGGGCGGGTCGACGTTGACGACGAGGTCGAGGTTGTCGACGTGGATGCCGCGGGCCGCGACGTTGGTCGCCACCAGCGCCGTCACCTGCCCGTCCTTGAACTGGGCGAGGGTCCGGGTGCGCTGCGGCTGGGACTTGCCGCCGTGCAGGCCGGCGGCGCGCACACCGCTCTTCAGCAGGTGCTTCACCAGCCGGTCCACCCGGTGCTTGGTGTCCAGGAACATGATGACCCGGCCGTCGCGCGCCGCGATCTCGACGGTCGTGCGCTGCTTGTCCTCCTCGTGCACGTGCAGCACGTGGTGCTCCATCGTGGTGACGGCACCGGCCGACGGGTCGACGGAGTGGACCACCGGGTCCGTCAGGTAGCGGCGGACCAGCTTGTCGACGTTGCGGTCCAGGGTGGCGGAGAACAGCATCCGCTGCCCGTCCGGCTGCACCTGGTCGAGCAGGGCGGTGACCTGCGGCATGAAGCCCATGTCGGTCATCTGGTCGGCCTCGTCCAGCACCGTGATGGTGACGTCGCCGAGGGAGCAGTCGCCGCGGTCGATGAGGTCCTTGAGCCGCCCGGGCGTCGCGACGACGACCTCGGCGCCGGACCGCAGCGCCCCGGCCTGCCGGCCGATGGACATGCCGCCGACGACGGTGGCCGACCTGAGGCCCACGGCACGGGCGTACGGGGCGAGCGCGTCGGTGACCTGCTGGGCCAGCTCACGGGTCGGGACGAGGACCAGGGCGAGCGGACGCCGCGGCTCGGCGCGCCTGCCGGCCGTGCGGGCCAGCAGGGCGAGACCGAAGGCGAGGGTCTTGCCCGAACCGGTGCGGCCGCGGCCGAGGACGTCCCGGCCGGCCACGGAGTTCGGCAGGGTCGCCGCCTGGATCGGGAACGGCACGCTCACGCCCTCGTCGCCGAGCGCGGTCAGCATGCGGGCCGGGAGGTCGAGTTCGGCGAACGTCTCGACGGCGGGCAGCGCCGGGGTGATCGTCTTGGGCAGGGCGAACTCGCCGCCCTGGGACGCGGCGGCCGGCCTGCGGCCGGAGTTCTGGGGGCGGCCGCCGCCCGAGCGGGAGCGGCGGGGGGCCTCACCGGAGCGTCGGCGGTCGTTGGTGCGTACGCGGTTCATGGGGAACCTTCCTTGATACGGCACGTATCAAGGGAGACCCGCAGCGGAAGAGCGGCGCAGGGAATCGCAAGAACGAGCCGGTCCCGGGCGATTTCGGCGTGGTGTGCCGGGAGGGCCGGGAGAATTGGTGAAAGCGGGGGAATCGAGTGCGGGGGGCACAGACCGTGGCCCCGCGGGGCGCCGTGCGCCCGGAAAAGCGGCGAGCTGGGGCCCGCACCCCAAGGTGCGGGCCCCAGCTGCGGAGTACGCGTGAGCGTCAGGCCGGAACGATGTTCTCGGCCGTCGGGCCCTTCTGGCCCTGCGCGATGTCGAAGGTGACCTTCTGACCCTCGAGCAGCTCACGGAAGCCCTGGGCGTTGATGTTCGAGTAGTGGGCGAAGACGTCGGGGCCGCCGCCGTCCTGCTCGATGAAGCCGAAGCCCTTTTCGGCGTTGAACCACTTCACGGTGCCGGAAGCCATGTTTTCTCCTTCGGTACGGTGCTCGGAGTCCACCCTGTGTGCACTCCGGTCGCCGCGATGATCACCCCGTCGGAAAAAACCTTCAGGCAACCACAACTGCAACTTCGTCCGACAGTAGCACGCCGTGATCGGGCGGGTGCCGGCGATAATCTTGCTCCGATCGGCCGCCGGAGGAATATTCCCGGAACGGCCGTCGATTCCCTCCCGTCGGCCCGGTGGACAGGGCCCCGTTCGCGCCGCTGTCTCCCGTCCGGGTGCCGTGCCGAGACAAAGGACACGTCAGCCGAGGGCGGCGAGGTCCTCGTCGGTGAGGACGATCGAACCGGCGGCGACGTTCTCCTCCAGATGGGCCACGGAGCCGGTGCCGGGGATGGCCAGGGCGACGGGGGAGGAGGCCAGCAGCCGGGCCAGGGCGATCTGCGCGACCGTGGCGCCGTGCCGGTCCGCGACCTCGGCGACACGGTCCCCGCCGGCGTCGCCCAGACCGCCGCCCAGCGGGAAGTAGGGCACGTGGGCGATCCCGGCCTCCTCGCAGCGGGCCAGTAGCTCCGTGTCGTCGCGCCGGTCGGTGCCGGAGCGGTTCTGGACGGCCGCGACGGGGGCGATCGCCCGCGCCTCGGCGAGGTGCCCGGCGGTCACGTGGCTGAGGCCCAGGTGCCGGATCAGGCCCTCCTCGCGCAGCGCGGCCAGCGCCTCGAAGCGGGCGGCGACGGACTCGCCGTGCGGGGGCGGCTCGATGCCGCCGATACGGAGGTAGACGAGGTCGAGGCGGTCGACGCCCAGGCCCGCCAGGTTCTCCTCGACCAGTGCCCGCAGCGCGCCCGGGTCGGCGGTCGCCCGCAGACCGCCGTCCGGGGTGCGCAGCGGGCCGACCTTGGTGGCGATCACCAGGTGGGCCGGGTAGGGGTGCAGGGCCTCGCGGATCAGGTCGTTGGCGCGGACGGAGCCGTCGCCGCTGGTGTAGAAGGCGGCGGTGTCGATGTGGTCGACGCCGAGTTCCAGGGCACGGCGCAGCACGGCGCGACCGGTCTCCGGGTCCCGGGCGGGGCCGTGGAAGCTGTTGGTGGGCAGCCGCATGGCCCCGAAGCCGAGCCGCCCGATCGAAAGGTCGCCGCCGAGGCGGAAGTCGTCGCTCATGCCCTCAGCCTGCGAGGCGGGGCCCCCGCACGGCGACCCCCTGGCAGCTTGCTGCCACCCGGGCCCCGGAGCCCCGCGGCGTGATGCGTCACCATGGCCGTATGGCAGAGAGCGTGACCGTCCACGGTGATCTGGAGCTGCTGGCCCGTGCCGGGCATCTCTTCTCCTCCGTGCGTGAGGAGTTCGTCTGCGCCGCGCGCGACCTCGACACCTGGCCGCGACCCGCCGCCCGGCGGGTCGCCCGGGCGCGGGTGCGGGACAGCGGGGCCGCGCACGTGCGCAAGCTGCTGAGCCCGGCCGCGCTGGCCGACGAGGGCGGCCGGGCGCACCTGAGCGAGCTGGCGGCCCGGGGTGCCCGGGTACGTATCGCCGCCGGCGCCCTCCCGCACGAGACGATCATCATCGACCGGCGCTGCGCGATCCTCGCCGGAGAGGACTCGCCCGGCGGCCGCGCGTACACGGTGACCACCGCGCCGGCCCTGGTCGGCGGCGTGCACGCCCTGTTCGAAGCCGCCTGGGGGGCGGCCACCGACCTCGGGACCTTCCTCCGGGGGGAGCGGCCGCACCTCGACGCCGGGAGCCGGACGGTGCTGCGCGCCCTGGGCTCGGGCGCCACCGACGAGGCCGCCGCGCGCGACCTGGGCATGTCGGTGCGCACCTACCGGCGCCGGGTCGCCGAACTGCTCGACGTCCTGGAGGCGGGATCGCGCTTCCAGGCGGGCGTGCGCGCGGGCGAACTCGGCCTGGGCGGCTGACGGCCGGGCTACTTGCTGACGGCGAAGCGCATCAGGGCGTGCTCGTCGCCCTGCTTGATCTTGCCCGTCTCGTTGATGACCTCCAGCTTCCAGGAGCCGCCGACCCGCACGGCCTTGGCCACGGCGCAGCCGTTGTCCTGGCTGAGCAGGCTGGGCCAGATGTCGGCGACCTGCTGCGTGCTGCCGCCGGTCGCGTCGTAGACCTTGAAGCTGATGTTGCGGGCCTTCTGGAAGGCGCTGCCCTTCTTGTACGCGGCGGCCACGAACACGATCGCCGTGATGGCGCTCGGGAGCCGCGCGAACTCGACGGTCACGGTCTCGTCGTCACCGTCCCCGTGTCCGGTCTGGTTGTCGCCGCTGTGCAGCAGCGAGCCGTTGCCCATGGGGTCGAGGGAGTCGAGGCCGGCGAGGCGTACCGGGTCCCCGCCCTGGAGGGCGACGGCGATCAGGTCGAGGTCGGTGCCGCTCTTGCGGCGCAGCTTGCCGAGCACTCCGCCGCTGCTGCCGGCCGTGGGGTCCCAGGAGACGCCGATGGACAGGTGGGTCACTCCGTCCAGGTCCGCCGGGCCGTCTTCCTTGGTGAGCGTGATCATGTGTGGGTCATCCTCCGTGGTCGTACCTGTGCCGCCGAGTGTGCCTGGCGCCCCGGGGCGCCGACAGGGCGGGTCCGCGACCCGGGAGGCAGGCGGTCAGTTTTCGAGAAGCACCGGGGAGGGTGCCGCCCCTACCGTCATGGACATGAACTCCATCGACTCCGTCACCCTGGAGGTGGCCGACACCGAGGCCGCCGCCCGTTTCTACTCCGAGGCCTTCGGCCTCGACCCGTCGCGGGTGCGCGTGCGGGCCAGTGACGCCCCGACGGACGGCTTCCGCGGCTTCACCCTGTCGCTCGTGGTCGCCCAGCCGGGCAACGTCGACGCGCTCTTCGCCGCCGCCCTCGACGCCGGTGCCACCGTCCTCAAGCCCGCCGCGAAGTCGCTGTGGGGCTACGGCGGAGTCCTGCGGGCCCCGGACGGCACGGTCTGGCAGATCGCCACGTCGGCGAAGAAGGACACCGCCCCGGTCACCCGCGACGTCGACGAGATCGTGCTCCTCCTCGGCGTCGAGGACGTCAAGGCCAGCAAGCAGTTCTACGTCGGGCGGGGCCTGACCGTCGGCAAGAGCTTCGGCGGCAAGTACGTCGAGTTCGCCACCGGCACGGGCACCGTCAAGCTCTCCCTCTACAAGCGCCGCGCCCTCGCGAAGGTCGCCGGCGTCCCCGCCGAGGGCAGTGGATCCCACCGGCTCGTGCTCTGTGGCGCCACCCAGGCGTTCGACGACCCGGACGGCTTCGCCTGGGGGCCGGAACTCAGCCTGTGATCCGTTCGTCTTCCTGTGCATGTCATCACGGGTAACTTCGCGGATACGCGAGCCGCGGCCGCGGGCGAGACTCTGGGCCGTGGCGGGCGCGGCGACCCTCGCGTTCCTCATCGCGCTGGAGATCGCCGCACGTCGCTACGGCCTGCCGGGGCCGATGACCAACCAGGCCAAGGAACTGGTGTTCGCGCCCGCGTCGGGGCCGCTGCTCTACGCCGGTCTGGCGCTGACGATGGTGGTCCTCACCTGGCGGCAGCGGTTCGTCGCGATGGCCGCCGCGGTGGGCGTCGATCTCGTCGTCGCACTGGTGCGGTGGACGGCGGACGACTCCGTGACCGGCAGCCACTCCTTCGGCAACGGCGCGCTGTGGGCGATCCTGGGCTGCGCGGCCGTCGCCGTGACGCGCCGCACCGGGCGGGAGCGGATCCTGCTGCTGAAGGGCGTCGGACTCGGTCTCCTGCTGGTGGCCGGCCGCAAGACGGGTGACGCCTGGCTGCTGATCACGTCGAAGACCCGCCCGGACGTGCTCGACCCGTACGTGGCCACCGCCGACCACGCGCTCGGCAACCCGTCGTGGCTGATGGGCCGGCTCGTCAGGGCCACGGGCCCGGTCGGCGAGCACCTGCTCGACTGGGTCTACGCACAACTCGCCGTGGCCGCGGTCGTCGTCGCGCTGTACCAGTTGCGCAGGGTGGCGGACGAACGCCGCTTCCCGCGCCACCACCTGGTCCGCACCTTCCTGGTGATCGGCCTTCTCGGCCCGGCCGTCTACATGGTCTTCCCGGTCGTCGGGCCGGTCTTCGCCTACGGCACCGGGGCGTTCGGCACCGGCGGAGAGCAGTGGGCGATCGCCAACCTGTGGCCGGACACGCTGCCGCCGGTCGCCGCGCCGCAGCCGTTCACGTACGACGGGGTCACCCCCCGCAACTGCATGCCCAGCCTGCACACGGCGTGGGCCACCGTGATCTTCATCCACTCCCGCAGGGCACCCCGGGTGCTGCGCTTCGCAGGAACGTTTTGGCTGGTCGCCACGCTCACCGCGACGCTCGGGTTCGGCTATCACTACGCCATCGACCTCCTCGCCGGTGCGGTGTTCGCGGTCACGGTCGAGGCGGCGCTGCGGGCGTTCGACCGCGGCTGGGACCGGTCGGGGACCGGGCTCGTCGCCCACGGCGTGGTGGTGTTCGCCGCGATCCTGACCGCGACCCGCTACCTCGCGCCGGAGATGGCCCGGCACCCGTGGGTCTTCGGCCCGCTCCTGGTCCTGGCGGCGGCCTCGGTGCTCCACGCCTACGCGCGCACCACGAAGAGCTGGGCCCCGCTGCCCGCGGTGCCGGCCCAGCGAGCGGAACCGCGGCTGGAGTCGGCCCCGGAGGCCCCGGAGGCCCCGGAGGCCGTGGAGGCCCCGGAGGCCCCGGAAGCCCCGGGTGCTCCGCTGGTTCTCGGCCCTCGGTCCGGGGCGGTAGGCGAGGAGGCGTAGCCCGTCGGTCCGGCGGGCTACGCCTCGGTGCTGGCGCCACCCGCATCGTGATGGCGCCATGCGTGGCGCCATCACGGCGCCGGGCAATGTGTCGGCGTTTCCGCAGTTCAGAGGGGTGAGCCTCGCGGCCCCGTGATTTCGATGTCGTAAGAGGTTGCGCGTGGCGCCATCGTGGTGCCACCATGGCGTCATGGACCTCACCCCGTATGTCGACACCCTCCGCCGCGAACTCGCGGTGGCCGCCGAAGCCGGTGGCGACGAAGCCCGCGAGTTGGCCGAGCGGCTGATCGCCCCGCTGGAGTCGGCGACCCGGCTGACCATGCTCAACGTGCTCTCGGCCGCGATGGACGAGATCACCCGCGAACTGGCCCCCGGTTCGGTCGACGTACGGCTGCGCGGACTCGACCCCGACTTCGTGGTGACGCCGCCGCCCACCGACGGCGGAGCCGCGGCCCCCGCCGCGCCCGTCGAGGCGCTCAGGACGCAGGCGCCCGCCGAGGGCGACGAAGGCGGCACCGCCCGCGTCAACCTGCGCCTGCCGGCCCACCTCAAGACGCGCGCCGAGGAAGCCGCGAGCCGCGAGGGGCTGTCGGTCAACGCCTGGCTGGTGCGGGCCGTGTCGGCCGCGGTCGACGGCGGCGGCGCACCGCGCACCGCGGAGCGGGCGCGCAACGTCGGACAGAGCTTCACGGGCTGGGTGCGCTAGCACCCCGCGCCACCCGACCCCCGCCCAGTCGCGCCCCCCGGCCACCGCTCCCGCGGCCCTCGCGCCCGCACTCCGAGAGAACCACCGCACAGCGCTCACACCACGTCCCACCAGCGGGGACACCCCACGGACTCAAGAGGACGGTACAGCCATGCCTTCTTTCGACACTCCCCAGCCGATCGCGGTGACCGCTCACGTCGGCGCCGGTTCCGTCCGGTTCACCGCGGGCGACCGGCTCGACACGGTCGTCGAGGTGCGGCCCGGCGACCCCGAGCGGGACAAGGACGTACGGGCCGCCGAGCAGACCGAGGTCTCGTTCGCGAGCGGCGTCCTGACGATCAGCACGAAGGAGCGCCGCTTCATCGGGCCCTCCGGCACCGTCGACGTGGCGGTGGAGCTGCCCGAGGGCTCACGCGTCGACGTGGACGGCTCCTGGACCCAGGTCCTCGGCGAGGGCCGGCTCGGCGAGGTCCGGGTGAAGACCCCGGGCGGCGACGTCCGCCTGGACACGACGGGGCCGCTCCAGCTCACCGCCTCCCACGGCTCGGTCACCGTGGACCGGGTCGAGGGCTCGGCCGAGATCACCACCAGCTCCGGCAGCGTCCGCGTCGGCGTCCTCGACGGCCCGGCCGTACTGAAGAACTCGCACGGCTCCACGACCGTCGGCGCCGCCCTCGCCGACCTGCGGGTGAAGAACGCCAACGGCGACATCAACGTCGCCCGCGCCGAGGCATCGCTCACCGCCACCACCGCCCACGGCACCCTGCGGGTGGACGAGGTGGCCCGCGGCGAGATCCGGCTGGAGACCTCCTACGGCGCCATCGAGGTCGGCGTCCGCGAGGGCACGGCCGCCTGGCTCGACGTCCAGTCGACCGGCGGGCAGGTGCGCAACTCCCTCACCGCGTCCGGCAGCCCCGTGGAGAGCGAGGAGACCGTCAAGGTCCACGCCCGCACCCGGTACGGCAACATCGACGTCCGCCGCGCCAAGGTTTGAGCGCCGCCCCCGGGGGGCGCCGCCGCCCCGGCGCCCCCTCACCTCAGTCGCCCCACCCTCAGTCGCCCCACCCCCAGTCACCCCATCCCTCGAACGGGAGGGCTCCATGCCTTCGTCTGTCATGCCCACGACCACACAGGCCGGCCCGCAGGCCCCCGCCGCCGTCTCCGCCACCGGCCTGCGCAAGTCCTACGGCGACAAGACCGTCCTCGACGGCATCGACCTGCGCATCCCGGCCGGGTCCGTGTTCGCGCTGCTCGGGCCGAACGGGGCCGGCAAGACCACCACCGTGCAGATCCTCTCCACCCTCGTCACCCCCGACGCCGGCGACATCCGCGTCGGCGGCCACGACCTCGCCACCGCCCCGCAGGACGTGCGCGGCGCCATCGGCGTCACCGGCCAGTTCTCGGCCGTGGACGGCCTGATCACCGGCGAGGAGAACATGCTCCTCATGGCGGACCTGCACCTGCTCCCCCGGCGCGAGGGCCGGCGGGTCGCCGCCGAGCTGCTGGAACGCTTCGGACTCACCGAGGCCGCGAAGAAGCCCGCCTCCACCTACTCGGGCGGCATGAAGCGCCGCCTCGACATCGCCATGACCCTCGTCGGCGCCCCCCGGGTCATCTTCCTCGACGAGCCCACCACCGGCCTCGACCCCCGCTCCCGCCACAACATGTGGCAGATCATCCGCGAACTCGTCACCGGCGGCGTCACCGTCTTCCTCACCACCCAGTACCTGGAGGAGGCCGACGAACTCGCCGACCGCATCGCCGTGCTCCACGACGGGAGGATCGCCGCCGAAGGCACCGCCGAGGAACTGAAGCGGATCGTCCCCGGCGGACACGTCCGGCTCCGCTTCACCGACCCGGACGCCTACCGCGACGCCGCCGGCGCACTGGCCGAGAGCACCCGGGACGACGACTCCCTCACCCTGCAGATCCCCAGCGACGGCAGCCAGCGCGACCTGCGCTCCGTCCTCGACCGCCTGGACGGCGCGGGCGTCGAGGCCGACGAACTCACCGTCCACACCCCCGACCTCGACGACGTCTTCTTCGCCCTCACCGGTGGCACCGGCGTCCCCGCCCAGTCCGACGCGACCCCCGACGCGACCCCCGACGCGACCAAGGAGACGGCCCGATGAGCACCCTCACCCTCGCCGCACGCAACTCGTCCACCATGCTGCGCCGCAACCTCCTGCACGCGCGCCGCTACCCCTCCCTCACCCTGAACCTGCTGCTCACGCCGATCATGCTGTTCCTGCTCTTCGTCTACGTCTTCGGCGACACGATGAGCGCGGGCATGGGCGGCGGCACCGCCGACCGCTCCGCCTACATCGCCTACCTGGTGCCGGGTCTGCTGCTCATGACCATCGGCAGCACCACGGTCGGCACCGCGGTCTCCGTCTCCAACGACATGTCCGAGGGCATCGTCGCCCGCTTCCGCACCATGCCCATCCACCGCGGCTCCGTGATGACCGGGCACGTCGTCGGAAGCGTGCTGCAGTCCGTGGCCAGCGTGGTGCTCGTCGGCGCCGTCGCCGCGGCGGCCGGCTTCCGCTCCACCGACGCCACCGTCCTGGAGTGGCTCGCGGCCGTCGCCCTGGTCACCCTGTTCGCCACGGCGCTCACCTGGATCGCGGTCGGCATGGGCCTGGTCAGCCCGAACGCCGAGGCCGCGAGCAACAACGCCCTGCCGCTGATCTTCCTGCCGCTCATCTCCAGCACCTTCGTCCCCATCGACGCGATGCCGGGCTGGTTCCGGCCGATCGCCGAGTACCAGCCCTTCACGCCCGTCGTCGAGACCCTGCGCGGCCTGCTCCTCGGCAGCGGGATCGGCCACAACGGCTGGCTCGCCCTCGCCTGGTGCGTCGCCCTCTGCGCGCTCGGCTACTTCTGGTCGAAGGCGGTCTTCGACCGCGACCCGAAGTAGGGCGGCCATCTCGGCGGGCGGGCGCCCGCCACCCGGTTCCCGCCCAGGGCGGCGCACCCGACACCTCGCCGGGTGCGCCGCCCTCGCACGTGGCCCGGCCACCGCACGAAGCGGACGAAGCAGGCAGTGCCAAAAATGATGCATACGTGGTGCCAGTTATGTGCCATGATGGCACCATCGATGGCGCGGCACCGCCGTGCGCAGGTCGGCGGAGGGGGACGGACGGCCATGGACACCGCAGAGAACACCGCGACAGACACCGCGGCGAACCGGTCGCAGGCAGCACCCGGTGCTCTCGCCGACTTCGCCCGCTTCGTGCTCTGCGGGGGCGGGCTGGGCCTCGCCGCCGGCTTCGCCGTGGCCGCCCTCGCCTCCTGGATCCCCTGGGCCCTGGCCAACGCGCTGGTCACCGTGGTCTCCACCCTCCTCGCCACCGAGCTGCACGCCCGGTTCACCTTCGGCGCGGGCGGCCGCGCGACCTGGCGCCAGCACACGCAGTCGGCCGGATCGGCGGCGGCCGCGTACGCGGTGACCTGCGCGGCGATGCTCGCCCTGCACCAACTGGTGGCGACGCCCGGTGCGGTGCTCGAGCAGGCCGTCTACCTGTCCGCCTCCGCGCTCGCCGGCCTCGCGCGGTTCGCCGTACTGCGTCTCGTCGTCTTCACGCGGACCCGCACGCGGGAGGTCCCCGGACCGCGGACCTCCCCGGCCCGTCCCGCGGCGGTGACCGTCCTGGCCTGAGGCGGCTCGTCGTCAGAGAGGTGTCAAAGGCGTTCGCACCGCCGTATGGAAGCCATCAAGGGCGGTCGAATCCGGTCGGAAGGGGGCTCTTATCTCCATGTCAGCTTCTCTTCCGAACCTCACCAGGAGCTCGCGATGGCCGACGTGGCCTTCGTCCTCACCACGATCGCGGTGTTCGCGCTCGTCGCCCTTGTCGCCAAGGGGGTGACGAAGCTGTGACCGCGGAGAACGTCGTCGGCCTGATCGTGGCCGTCGCCCTGCTCGGTTACCTCGTCCTCGCCCTGATCCACCCGGAGAGGTTCTGAGCACCGCATGAGCCCCGTCCTCGCCGGCGTGCTCCAGCTGCTCGCGCTGATCGCCGCGCTGGCCCTCGCCCACATCCCCCTCGGCAACCACATGGCCAGGGTCTACTCCTCCGGCACGCACTGGCGCGTGGAGAAGTGGATCTACAAGGGCATAGGTGCCGACCCGGACCGGGAGATGCGCTGGCCCGCGTACCTGCGCGGCGTCCTCGCCTTCTCCCTCGCCGGTGTCCTCTTCCTCTACCTGCTCCAGCGGCTGCAGGGCGTCCTGCCCGGCTCGCTCGGCTTCGCCTCCATCGACCCGGACCAGGCGTTCAACACCGCCGCGTCCTTCGTGGCGAACACCAACTGGCAGTCGTACTACGGCGAGCAGGCCATGGGCCACGTCGTGCAGACCGCCGGTCTCGCCGTGCAGAACTTCGTCTCGGCGGCCGTCGGCATCGCCGTGGCCGTCGCCCTCGTCCGCGGCTTCGCGCGGTCCCGCACCGGAGAACTCGGCAACTTCTGGGCCGACCTGGTCCGCGGGGTCGTCCGCGTCCTGGTGCCGATCGCCGCCGTCGGCGCGGTGATCCTGGTGGCCTGCGGGGTCATCCAGAACTTCTCCGGCATCCACGAGGTCGGCCAATTCTTGAATGAGCACAGTCTGGGCGGCCCGCAGCAGTGGAACGGGGGCGCGGTCGCCTCGCAGGAGGTCATCAAGGAGCTGGGCACCAACGGCGGCGGCTACTTCAACGCCAACTCCGCCCACCCCTTCGAGAACCCGACGCCGTTCACCAACCTGTTCGAGATCTTCCTGATCCTGCTGATCCCGGTCGCCCTGACCCGCACCTTCGGCGTCATGACCGGCTCGCTGCGCCAGGGCTACGCGATCCTCGGGACGATGGCCGCCATCTGGCTGTCCTTCGTCGCCCTGATGATGTGGACCGAGTTCGCCCACCACGGCCCGGCGCTGCGGGCGGCCGGGGGCGCGATGGAGGGCAAGGAGGTGCGCTTCGGCATCGGCGGCTCGTCGATCTTCGCGGTGTCGACCACCCTCACCTCGACCGGCGCCGTGGACTCCTTCCACTCCTCCTACACCGGCCTCGGCGGCGGCATCACGATGCTCGGTATGATGCTGGGCGAGATCGCGCCCGGCGGTGTCGGGTCCGGCCTCTACGGCATGCTCGTCATGGCGGTCGTCGCGGTGTTCATCGCGGGACTCATGGTCGGCCGTACGCCCGAGTACCTGGGCCGGAAGATCGGCACCCGCGAGATCAAGTACGCCGCCTGCTACCTCCTGATCACCCCGGCCCTGGTGCTGGGCCTCACCGCGGCGGCCATGGCCCTGCCCACCCCGGGCGACTCGATGACCAACACCGGGGCGCACGGCTTCTCCGAGATCCTGTACGCCTACACCTCCGCCGCGAACAACAACGGCTCGGCCTTCGCGGGCCTGAACGCCGACACCCAGTGGTTCAACACCACCCTCGGCCTCGCCATGCTCCTCGGCCGCTTCCTGCCGATGGTGTTCGTCCTGGCCCTCGCGGGCTCGCTGGCCGCCCAGCGGCCGGTGCCCTCCACCGCGGGCACCCTGCGCACCGAGAAGCCGCTGTTCAGCGGTCTGCTGGCGGGCACCGTCCTGATCATCACCGGTCTGACCTACTTCCCGGCCCTCGCCCTGGGCCCGCTCGCCGAGGGGCTGGCATGACCACCGACACGCGGCGCACCGGCCCGCGGAAACAAGAGGGCTCCATGTCCACAGCCACCCCGACCCGGGCGCCGCACGGCGACGCGCCCACCGGGCACCAGCCGCCGGAGGGCCGCGTCGGCGCGGGTCTCTTCGACCCGAGGCACCTGCTCACGTCGCTGCCCGAGGCGTTCCGCAAGCTCGACCCGCGGGTGATGGTGAAGTCGCCCGTCATGTTCGTCGTCCTGGTCGGCTCCGTACTGACCACGGCCTTCGCCTTCACCGACCCCGGCGACTGGTTCGGCTGGACCATCAGCGCCTGGCTCTGGCTGACGGTGCTCTTCGCCAACCTGGCGGAGGCGGTCGCCGAGGGCCGCGGCAAGGCCCAGGCCGACACCCTGCGCAGGGCGAAGACCGACACCGTCGCCCGCCGCGCCGACGGCACCACCGTCCCCGGCACCGCGCTCACGGTCGGCGACCTGGTCGTCTGCGAGGCGGGGGACGTCGTCCCCGGCGACGGCGACGTCGTCGAGGGCGTCGCCTCGGTCGACGAGTCGGCGATCACCGGGGAGTCGGCGCCCGTCATCCGCGAGTCCGGCGGCGACCGGTCCGCGGTCACCGGCGGGACCAAGGTGCTCTCCGACCGCATCGTCGTCCGGATCACCACGAAACCGGGCGAGACCTTCATCGACCGGATGATCGGCCTGGTCGAGGGGGCGGCCCGGCAGAAGACGCCCAACGAGATCGCGCTGAACATCCTGCTGGCCTCGCTGACCGTCGTCTTCCTGCTGGCCTGCGCGACCCTCCCGCCGTTCGCCGACCACGCCGGCACCCACCTGAGCATGGTCGTGCTGGTGGCCCTGCTGGTCTGCCTCATCCCCACCACGATCGGCGCCCTGCTCTCCGCGATCGGCATCGCGGGCATGGACCGCCTGGTGCAGCGCAACGTGCTGGCGATGTCGGGCCGCGCGGTCGAGGCCGCCGGTGACGTCTCCACCCTGCTCCTGGACAAGACCGGCACGATCACGCTCGGCAACCGGCAGGCGGCCGCGTTCGTGCCGGTGCGCGGTGTGACGGCGGCCGAGGTCGCCGACGCCGCCCAGCTCTCCTCGCTCGCCGACGAGACACCCGAGGGCCGCTCGATCGTCGTCCTCGCGAAACAGGAGTACGGGCTGTGCGAGCGCGGGCCTGGCGAGCCGACCGGCGCCGAGTGGATCGGCTTCACCGCGCAGACCCGCATGTCGGGCGTGGACGTGGACGGCCGCAAGGTGCGCAAGGGCGCCGCGGGTTCGGTCGTCGCCTGGGTCCGGGAGCGGGGCGGCACGGTCGCCGAGGACGCGGACACGACCGTCAGGAACATCTCCGAGGCGGGCGGAACGCCGCTGCTGGTCGCGGTCGAGGACGAACGCGGGGCACGGGTCCTGGGCGTCGTCCACCTCAAGGACGTCGTCAAGCAGGGCATGCGGGAACGGTTCGAGGAACTGCGCCGCATGGGCATCAGGACCGTCATGATCACGGGCGACAACCCGCTGACGGCCAGGGCGATCGCCGACGAGGCGGGTGTCGACGACTTCCTCGCCGAGGCCACGCCCGAGGACAAGATGGCGCTCATCAAGCGCGAGCAGGCCGGCGGCAAGCTGGTCGCGATGACCGGCGACGGCACCAACGACGCGCCCGCGCTGGCCCAGGCGGACGTCGGCGTCGCGATGAACACCGGCACGTCGGCCGCCAAGGAGGCCGGCAACATGGTCGACCTCGACTCCGACCCGACCAAGCTCATCGAGATCGTCGGGATCGGCAAGCAACTCCTGATCACCCGCGGCGCGCTCACGACGTTCTCCGTCGCCAACGACGTCGCCAAGTACTTCGCGATCATCCCGGCGCTCTTCGCGGCCGTCCATCCGGGCCTGGACAAGCTCAACATCATGGGCCTGTCCTCACCGGACTCCGCGATCCTCTCCGCGGTGATCTTCAACGCGCTGATCATCGTCGTCCTGGTGCCCCTCGCGCTGAGGGGCGTGCGCTACCGGCCCATGAGCGCCGACCGGATGCTGCGCCGCAACCTCGCCGTGTACGGACTGGGCGGCCTGATCGCCCCGTTCGCCGGCATCAAGCTCATCGACCTGATCGTCTCGCTCGTCCCCGGGATCGGCTGACCGACATGAACACTTCCCTCACCAACGCCGTCCGGCTGCTCGGCGCGGGCCTGCGCGCCCTGCTCGTCCTGACCGTCGTCACCGGCATCGTCTACCCGCTCGCCGTCACCGGCGTCGCCCAGGGGCTGTTCCCCGGCAAGGCGAACGGCTCGGAGATCGAGGCGGACGGCGGCAGGGTCGTCGGCTCCTCCCTCATCGGCCAGGCGTACGACCTGCCGCTGGGAGACGGCCGGGAGACCCCGGAGCCGGACCTCAAGTGGTTCCAGGGCCGCCCCCGGAACGGCCTCGGCGCCAACACCGTCAACACCCAGTACGACCTCATCCTGTCCGGCGCCACCAACCGCTCCGCCGACAACGCGGAACTCGCCCGGTGGGTGAGGGAGGCCAAGGCCGCCGTGGTCGAGGACAACTCCGTACCCGGCCACCCCGTCGACCCGTCCGACGTACCCGCCGACGCCGTCACCTCCTCCGGCTCCGGCCTGGACCCGGAAATCTCCCCCGAGTACGCCGCCCTCCAGGTGCACCGGGTCGCCGAGCGCAACGGCCTGTCCGCCGAGCGCGTCCAGGAACTCGTCGACGACCACACCGAGCACCGCACCCTGGGCTTCATCGGCGAACCGCGGGTGAACGTCCTCCGACTGAACATCGCGCTCTCGCAACTGCGGGCACCGGCGTCCGAGCGGTGATCAGCGCACCGGGAACCCGAAGGCGTAACCCTGCTCCCTGAGCCAGGGAAGGACCTGCCGCAGCGCCTCGACGGTCTGCGTGCGGTCGCCGCCCGCGTCGTGGAAGAGGATCGTCGGCCCGTTCGGCAGCTCCCGCTGGACGGTGGCGACGATGGCGTCGGTGCCCGGCCGCTCGAAGTCCTTGGTGTCCACGTTCCAGCCCAGCGGACGCATGCCCCGGGAGGCGGCGAGCTTGCGGCTGTACGGGGTGAAGGCTCCGCCGGGCGCCCGGTAGTACATCGGCCGCACGCCGCCGGACGCCTCGGTGATCATGCGCTCGGCGTCGAGGATCTCCTTGGACTGGTAGGCCTCGGACTTCTTGTCCATCCCGGTGTCGTGCGACACCGAGTGGTCGCACAGCCGGTGCCCGGCCGCGACGACGTCCTTCACCAGGTCCGGGTGGGCCTGCGCCTGAAGGCCCGTCATGCAGAAGGTGGCCTTCACCCCGGACTCCCGCAGCAGGTCGAGCACCTGCGGGGTCCACGCCGGGTCGGGGCCGTCGTCGATGGTGATGTTGACGCCGCGCGCCCCCGCGTCCGAGGCGTGGACGATGCTGACGTCGACCGGCTTGGCGTCGTTGCCCGGTGTGGCCGACGCGGACACCTTCGGCGACGCGCCGCCCACGGAATCGGCCTGCGCGGTCCACACCGAGGCGCCGACGGCGAGCACCGTCACGCCCAGGGCCGCCCCGACCACCTTGCCGTACCAGCCCCGCCCACCACCGTGCCGCGCCATGTCCGCCCCGCCTTCGCGTAGTTCCTCGCCGCCGGTCCTCCACCGCGTCGAGGACCACATGACAGGACGGGCGCGAGCGGCCGGAGGATGCGTCCGTTACGGATCACGGACAAAAACGGGGAAGTTCACGGACAACCGCCGCGAGGGACCCTCCACCTCCGGCGCATCTGACGGCCGGTTCAGGCGGCGGGCTCGGCGGGCTCGGTGAGGAAGCGGTCGAGTGCGGTGAAGACGGCCCCGGGCTCCTCGCGGATGGGCAGGTGCCCCGCGCCGGGGATGAGTTGGAACCGCCCGGAGGGAAACGCGGCCGCGTAGGCGCGGCCGAAGTCGGGGGTGACGACGGTGTCGTCGGCGCCCCAGATCACGAGCACGGGGCAGGTGACCGCGGACAGGAGTGCCAGTAGCCCCGGGTCGTGCAGGTCCGGCCCGGTATAGGCGCGCAGGGTGGTGGGCATCCGGGCGGGCGGACCGCCGCGTGCCGCCGGCGTGCGGATGCCGGGCGGCGGCCCACTGGGCAGGTTGACGCGGTGGCCCGGGATCTCGGGCCCGATGGCATTCATGAGGACGAGCCGGGAGATGCGGCCGGCGTGGTCGTCCACGGCCATCCGGGCGGCGACCCAGCCGCCGAAGGAGGTGCCGACCACGGTGACGCCGTCCAGTTCCCGCTGGTCGAGCAGGTCGAGGTAGGCGACGGCGAGGGCGGCCACGGAGTCGAGCGCGTCGGGTCTCGCGGTGTCGTCCCAGCCCGGATGGGTGGGTGCCAGTACCCGGTGCCCGGTGGCGAGGTGGTCGACCAGGGGGGTGATGCCGGCGGGGCCGGGTGCGCCGTGCAGGACGAGTACCGGGCCGCCCTCTCCGGCCTCCCGTACGGCCAGGTCGAGGTCGGAGCGCACGGTGACGAGGCGCGGGACGGGCGCGGTCATGCTGTCTCCCGGGTGGCGTGGCCGGTGTCGGTGGTGCTGTCGGTGGTGCTGTCGGCGGTGGTCACCCGGCTGCCGGTCCGGCGGTGAAGAACTCGATCATCCGCTCCAGTCCCCGGTCGCCGAACATCGTGTCCAGGCTGGCGGCGGACTCGGCCGCGGACGCCTCGCTGCGCGGGAAGAGGGCCTGTTCGTAGGAGGCGAGCGCGGCCTCGGTGTCGCCGGGGCGGGCGGCGATCGCCTCGGCGAGTTCGGCACCGTCGAGCATGGCCAGGTTGGCGCCCTCGCCGGCGAAGGGGGACATGAGGTGGGCGGCGTCGCCGAGGAGCGTCACCCCCGGGGTCCGTTCCCAGCGGTGTCCGACGGGCAGGGCGTGGATGCGGCGCGGGGTGACCGTGTCCGCGTCGGCGACCAGGCCGCGCAGGTCCTCGTGCCAGCCTTCGAAGCGGGTGAGGACGGCGGCCTTGGCGGCGGCGGGATCGGTGAAGTCGACGGTGTCCAGCCAGCCTTCGTCGGCCTTCAGCGCGGCGTAGACGTGGAGGCTGCCGTCGGTCTCGCGGTGCGCGAGGAAGCCGCGCCGACCGCCCAGGCTGATGAAGAAACCGCCCCCGACGAGGGCGGCACTGCGCGGGTGGCGGGCGTCGGCGTCGTGCAGGTCGGTCTCGGCGAAGGAGACGCCGGTGTAGGCGGGCGTGGCGTCGGAGAGCAGCGGCCGTACCCGGGACCAGGCCCCGTCGGCGCCGATCAGGAGGTCGGTGGTGACGGTGGAGCCGTCGGCGAACGTCACCTCGTGGCGGCCGTCGCCCAGCCCCCGGACGGCGGTGACCTTCCTGCCCCAGCGGACCGTGCCGTCGGGCAGCGAGTTCAGGAGCAGGTCGCGCAGGTCGCCGCGGTCCACCTCCGGGCGGGCGCCGGTTCCGTCGTCCTTCTCGCGGACGTGAACGGTGGCGTCCGGGCCGACCAGGCGCATCTCCTGACCGCCCCCGTGGACGATCTGGAGGAAGTCCTCGTGGAGGCCGGCGGCGTGCAGCGCCTTCTGGCCGTTCTCCTCGTGGATGTCGAGCATGCCGCCCTGGGTACGGGCCGCGGCGGACGCCTCCAGTTCGAAGACGGCGGCCTGGACGCCGTTGACGTGCAGGACGCGGGCGGCGGTGAGGCCGCCGAGGCCTCCGCCGATGACCGCGACGGGGTGATGGGTGCTCATGGGTCCTCCGACTGACTGACCGAGTACGCCGCAGGGCGACGGAGCGGGCGGATCACGAGGCGATCCGGCCGGACACCTCCACGGTAACGAACATGTTCGTCACGTACAAGTTCTTCACGTACAGGCTCGTCGAAGAGAGTGCCTCGGTCGCGGGCGGGCGGTCGGCGAACGGGCGTCAGCCGTTCGTGCCGGGGACGGGGGTATGGGTGATGCCGTTGACCAGGACGTCGAAACTCCAGCCCATACGGTCCTCGGGCGAGCCGCTGACCAGGGCGGGCATGTGCGCCCTGATGGCCGGATGGGTCTCGTCCACGCGGTGGAGGGCCCGGGTGGTGGCGTTCCAGTCGTCCTCGATCATGGGGTCGTGTTCCTGCGCCGACTGTTCGGCGGCCGTGGCCGTGGCGTCCTGGAGCAGCTTGTCCACGCCCCAGGCGACCTGCTCACGGGAGGCGCCGCTGCGGGACAGCAGGTCCAGGACGCGCTCCACCAGGCGCAGGTAGTTGCCGCCGCTGGGCCGCGCCACCAGAGCGGACCGGGCGAGCTGCGGATGCGCGAACAGCACGGAGGTGTAGGAGGCCAGTACGGCGCGGAGCTGCTCGCGCCAGTCGCCCCCCGCCCCTTGGCCGGTCAGGTCGACCTCGCCCAGCAGGGCGTCGAGGACGGCCGCGTGCAGCTCCGCGGTGTTGGCCACGTAGACGTACAGCGAGGCCGGGCCGGTGTCCAACTCCTTGGCCAGCCGGCGCATGGTGACCTTCTCCAGCCCCTCGGCACGCATGACCCGCACGGCGGTGTCCACGATCCAGCCCCGTGACAAGGCAGGCTTCGCGGGCCGCTCCCGGCGGCTGATCGGCTCATTCCTCGCAGTCATGCACCGATCGTAACGAACATGTTCGATCCCGTTGCGTGCCCGGGGGAGGGCGGTGCTGCCCATGGTCCGGTGGCGGGCGCCGCACACCGTCTCGTAAAAATCCTCTCCGAAGTCGTTCTGCCCGGAGATCTCTTGGACGATGTGGTCGTGATCTTCAAGCAGGGTGCGCACGTGTTCACAGAAGCCTGCCCCACCCGCCGCCCCTTCGAGACCTTCGGCATGCCGTGCCCCCTCCAGAAGGTTCCTCGTCGGCCCCTGCGTATGAGGGGCCGGTGTCTGCCTGGATCAGCCTGCCCCATACCTATGACACCGGGCCGGAACGAGGGAGGTCCTGGAGAGCCTGCTGAGCGGCCTGGCATGGCGCGGCCTGGAAACGACTGAGGCCCAGGTCGATGACCTGGGCCTCAATGTGGAGCGGGTGACGAGAATCGAACTCGCACTCTCAGCTTGGGAAGCGACGGCGCTTCACGGGTGAGATCACCTCTCACCTGCGGCTACGTATTCTGGAGCGCGTTTTCGGCTACCTGTTCCGCGCCGCTGTTTACCGTTGTTGTCCGGTCGTATGGGCACGCTGTGGGCACGAGGCTGGTCGGCGCTGCTTCGCGGAGGGCCGCTGGGCACTTGGTGATGAGGAATGCCTGGCGGGGGAGCACCGCTGCCACGGTGACTTGCGTGTGCACACTCCTAACCGAGGATGCCAAGATCACAAAAAGCGTCTCTTTGGGCACAGACTTCGATCTTCGCCGCAGGCAGCCTGGGGTTCTGGGCGAGGAGGCGGCCGATGTGGTGGATCGGGATGGGGCTCGGAGGCGTCGCGGGTGTTGTGGTCCTGCGCGTTCTGCTCCGGCAGGTCCGGGGGCTGTTGCTGGACTTCGGCGACGTGACGCGAGCCTGGACCGAGGTTTTGTCGAGTATCGGTGGTGGGGAAGGCCGACGGGTTGGTTGCTGCGCTGCGCGCTATCGGTGCCCCGGGGCCGTGGATGCTCCGAGGTGTGTACGCCGGCTCAAGTAGGCGATCTGTCGTGAGGCCATGGTCGATCCGAGTGCGGGCTGCGGGCGTTGCTCATGACTGCGGCTCTGGCGCGATCTCCTTGATCAGGCCCTCGACCAGCACCTTGATCTCGTCGCGGATCGGGCGGACGGCCTCGACGCCCTGGCCGGCCGGGTCCTCCAACTGCCAGTCCAAGTAGCGCTTGCCCGGGAAGACCGGGCACGTGTCGCCACAGCCCATGGTGATGCAGACGTCGGACTCCTTGACCGCGTCCACGGTCAGCATCTTTGGCACCTCGGCGGAGATGTCGACACCGACCTCGCGCATCGCCTCGACGGCGGCCGGGTTGACGTTCTCGCCCGGGTTGGATCCGGCGGAACGGACCTCGACGCGATCCCCGGCCAGGTGGGTCAGCCACGCGGCTGCCATCTGCGAGCGGCCGGCGTTGTGGACGCAGACGAACAGCACGGAAGGCTTGTCGGGCATCAGGAGGTCTCTCTTGTCTCGAGACGGCATCAGGCGCGCATGGCATCAGCGCCCGATGGTGTCAGTCACCACTGATGTGAGAGTATCAGTGCATGATGACGTCAGTCGACACTGACCTGATCCGGGTCCTGGCGGACCCGCTCAGGCTGCGGATCGTGACCCTGCTCGCCAAAGAGACGCTGTGCACCACCCACCTCGTGGAGGAGACCGGTGCCCGGCAGACCAACCTCTCCAACCACCTGAGAGTGCTGCGCGAGGCCGGCGTCGTCGAAACCGAGCCGTGCGGCCGCTACACGTACTACAGGCTCCGCCCGGACGTCATCGCCTCGCTCGCCGGCCAGTTCGCCGACCTGGCCGACTCCGCACGCAACGCCGTCGAGAACAAGAGGGCCTGTCCGTGACCCGCACCGAAGCCCCCGCGACGACCACCGAGGAGCCCTCCGTCGTCGCGAAGCTGTCGACGCTCGACCGCTTCCTCGCCGTCTGGATCCTCATCGCCATGGCCATCGGCCTCGGCCTGGGCCGAGCCATCCCGGGTCTGGACGACGCCCTTGCCAGGGTCGAGATCGGCGGCATCTCCCTGCCGATCGCCGTCGGCCTGCTGGTCATGATGTATCCGGTCCTGGCCAAGGTCCGCTACGACAGGCTCGACGCCGTCACCGGCGATCGCAGGCTCATGGCCTCGTCGCTGGTGATCAACTGGATCGTCGGCCCGGCGGTGATGTTCGCGCTCGCCTGGATCTTCCTGCCGGACCTGCCCGAGTACCGCACCGGCCTGATCATCGTCGGCCTGGCCCGCTGCATCGCCATGGTCATCATCTGGAACGACCTCGCCTGCGGCGACCGCGAGGCCGCCGCCGTACTCGTCGCCCTCAACTCCGTTCTCCAGGTCCTGGCGTTCGGTCTGCTCGGCTGGTTCTACCTCGACCTGCTGCCCGGCTGGCTGGGTCTGGGCGACGGCGAACGCCTGGACATCTCCATGTGGAAGATCGCCCTGAACGTCGTCATCTTCCTCGGTGTTCCACTGCTCGCGGGCTTCCTCACCCGCCGCATCGGCGAGAAGAGGCTCGGCCGCGAGAAGTACGAGTCCCGCTTCCTGCCGAGGATCGGTCCGTGGGCGCTCTACGGCCTGCTGTTCACGATCGTCATCCTGTTCGCCCTGCAGGGCAGGACCATCACCTCGCAGCCGCTGGACGTGGTCCGCATCGCGCTGCCGCTGCTGGTGTACTTCGCGGTCATGTTCTTCGGCACCTTCCTGCTGGGCAAGGCGATCGGCCTCGCCTACGACCGGACGGCCACCCTCGCCTTCACCGCCGCCGGCAACAACTTCGAGCTGGCCATCGCCGTCGCCATCGCCACTTTCGGTGTCACCTCCGGCCAGGCCCTGTCCGGCGTGGTGGGTCCGCTCATCGAGGTGCCCGTCCTGATCGGCCTCGTCTATGTTTCGCTGGCCTGGCGCAAGAAGTTCACCCCGTCCGCTCCGACCACCGAGGGCAGAGGCTACTGATGCATTGCCTCACGGCCCGCACCGTCCGGTCCATCACGTGCGCGGCGGCGCAGGCGGCATGACACAGCACTCCGACGTGGTGGTGATCGGCGGCGGTCAGGCAGGGCTCGCCGCCGGCTACCACCTGCGCCGCCTGGGCCTCGACTTCGTCGTCCTCGACGCCCAGGCCACCCCGGGCGGGGCCTGGCAGCACACCTGGGACTCGCTCCACCTGTTCTCCCCGGCAGCCTTCTCCTCGCTCCCCGGCCGCCTCATGCCGCCGCAGTCGGGCCAGGAGTACCCGGACGCCGGGCACCTGGTCGCCTACCTGAGCGACTACGAGAAGCGATACGACCTCCCGGTGCAGCGACCCGTCCGGGTGATCGGCGTGCACGCCGACAGCCGGCTGCTGCGAGTGGAGACCGACTCCGGCCCGTGGTACACACGCGCGGTGATCAGCGCGACCGGCACTTGGTGGCGTCCCTTCCTCCCCGCCGTCCCCGGCCGCGGCGACTTCCAGGGCAGGCAACTGCACACCGTCTCGTACCGCGGACCGCGGGACTTCGCGGGCCAACGCGTGATCGTCGTCGGGGGCGGCAACTCCGGCGCGCAGATCGCCGCCGACCTCGCCCACGACACCGAACTGACCTGGGTGACCCGGCGTCCGCCCCGGTACCTCGCCGACGACATCGACGGCCGCGCCCTGTTCGACGCGGCCACCGCCCGACGTCGCGCCCTCGACGAGGGCCGCACCGACACCGGAGGCGTCGCCTCGCTGGGGGACGTCGTCGCCGTACCGCCCGTGCGCGAGGCCCGGGACGCCGGGCGGCTCAAAGCGTCACCCATGTTCGCCCGCCTCGACCGCGACGGCGTCGCCTGGGTCGACGGCACGCGAGCGCCCGCCGACGTGGTGATCTGGTGCACCGGCTTCCGGCCTGCCCTCTCCCACCTGTCACCCCTGGGCCCGCGCGGCCCGCGCGGCCACATCCCCACCCAAGGCACGCGTGCAGTGGCGGACCCCCGGCTGCACCTCCTCGGATACGGAGACTGGACGGGCCCCGCCTCCGCCACGCTCATCGGCGTCGGACGGCCGGCCCGCGACGCAGCGCGGGAGATCGCCGGGCTTCTCGAAGGTGCAAGGTGATCCGCGTGCGCTACCGAACGGCCAGCAGTTGTCCCATCGCCGCCAGTACCGACGGCTCGACCCGGTAGTAGACCCAGGTGCCGCGCCGCTCGGACGTGAGCAGGCCGGCCTCCTTGAGTTTCTTGAGGTGGTGGGAGACGGTCGGCTGCGAGACACCGACGTCGGAGATGTCGCACACGCATGCCTCGCCGCCCTCGTGCGAGGCGACGGCCGAGAACAGCCGCAGCCGCACGGGGTCGCCGAGCGCCTTGAACATACGGGCGGTGCGCTCGGCCTCCTCGGCGGTGAAGGGACGCTCGCTCAACGGCGGGCAGCACGGCACCGCGGCGACGGGGGCCTCGGATCGTTCCAGCAGCGGCAGTGCCTTGGCATTCGACATACGTCTATGTTGACACATGTCGAACTAGCCCAGCCAGAGTCAGCGGGCGTCGAGATGGGCGACAAGGCGCCGTACGACGCGGGCGGCGTCCCTGCCGACCCCGCGCAGGGAGTTCGAGGAGAGGCTGCGCTGCCATTCCAGGCCGACGTACGCCAGTCCGGGATGGGTGGTCGACAGGCCCTCCCGGTGGCGCGGTTGGCCGTCGCAGTCGAGGGCGCCGAGCGGGCGCAGATAGCCGAGGTCGGGTCGGTAGCCGGTGGCCAGGACGATCGTGTCGATCTCCTCGGTGGCGCCGTCGGTCCATGTCGCCTTCGTGCCGTGGCTCTGTTCACGAGTTGTGACAGCGATTGTTCACCGCTTCGGCAGGCACTCGCACCGGGCCGTGTTCGATTCCCGCGAGTAGTGACAGCACCGGGTCCGCTGGCGCCCGACTGACGGTTCCGCCTACTCCATCGTGGAAGCATGTGCCGATGTGCAACTCCCTAACCGTGCTGGGAACGTGTGGTGCTTGGCCGGAGGCAGGACGGGCAGCGAGCGGCTTCCTGCTGGAGGCATACGGCTTCCGCCTGGTCTTGGACCTCGGATACGCGACGCTGCCCCGGCTGCTGGCGCGATGTGCGGCGAGCGAGGTCGACGCCGTCGTCATCACCCATGAGCACCCGGATCACTGTGCGGATCTGAGCGCCCTGTGCCGAGCGCTGCTCTACGGCGGCGGGCGCCGGGACCGTGTGCCGCTGTACTGCCCTACGGGAGTGCTGGGGAGAGTGCAGGCGATGGAGCCGACCGAGGACCTGCACGAGGTCTTCGAATCGCGTCCGCTGCCGGGCCTTTACCAAGTCGGTCCTTTCCATCTGAACGGGCGACTCCTTCCGCATCACGTGCCACACGCGGGAGTGCGACTGACGGGCCCAAACCTGAGCGTGGCCTACAGCGGCGACGCCGGCCCCGACCACGTGCTCGGCGATCTGGCGACTGGTACGGATCTGCTGGTCGCCGGAGCAACACTGCAGGGCGCCGCTGTCGACCCCCACCTGCTCAGCGCCACCCAGGCCGGCCAATGGGCTGCTCGCGCGGGAGTGGCGCGCCTGGTGCTGACGCACTTCTGGCCCGGGGCCGATCGTAGGCAGTCCGTTGCCGAGGCCGGTGTCGCCTACACCGGGGAGATCCTGACTGCAAACGAGGGAATGACCCTTGCTATTTGACACGCACGGCAGCTCAGCTCGGTGCGCACGATTGTGGACGTTCGATTCCGCGCGAACGCTGGCTGCCTCCCAAACCCATCAACAAGTGCTGTCCGTATTCGTGAACAGAGCCACGGTGAGAAGTCCGCTTCCGACCGCATCACCTACCGCGTCCCCGACCTGAAGGACCCGGCTGTCCGAGCCCGCTACGCCGGCAAGCGCACGGCGGTCGTCGGTTCCGGCGCCTCCGCCTTCACCGCTCTCGCCCTGCTCGCCGACCTGGCCGGGGAAGAGGCGGACACACACGCGGTCTGGATCCTGCGCCGAGGCATCGGCGACGCCACGTACGGCGGCGGCGAGGCCGACCAGCTCCCGGCCCGCGGCGCCCTCGGCCTGCGTGCCAAGGCGGCGGCGGAGCAGGGGCACGCGAGCGCCGTCACCGGGTTCCGTACGGAAGCGGTCGAGCGTGACGGCGACCGGCTGGTCCTGGTCGCCGAGGACGGCCGCCGCCTGGACGCGGTCGACGAGGTCGTCGTCCTGACCGGCTTCCGCCCCGACCTCAGCTTCCTCTCCGAGCTCCGCCTCGGCCTCGACGAACGCCTCCAGGCCCCGACCGCGCTGGCCCCGCTGATCGACCCGAACGTCCACTCCTGCGGCACGGTCTACCCGCACGGCGTGAAGGAGCTGTCCCACCCGGAGCAGGCCGTCTACCTGGCCGGCATGAAGTCCTACGGCCGCGCCCCCACCTTCCTCGCCATGACCGGCTACGAGCAGGTCCGCTCCATCACGGCCGCACTCGCCGGTGACCACGAGGCGGCCGAACGCGTCGAGCTGACCCTGCCGGAGACCGGTGTGTGTGGCGGCGCGGGTCTGTTCGACGAGCCCGACGCCGCGCGGAGCGGCGAAGGCGGAGGTTGCTGCGCGGCCCCTGCCACGCTGCACATCGGCATCGGCGCACCGGCCGCCTCCGGCGGCTGCTGACAGACCGACACCGCGGGCGCCGGCGTGTTCCTTGCGTTGGGCGGCGAGTACGTCGGGGTGACGGGCCTTGGTGCCGCCCAGAAGCGCAGGTCGGGGGAAGCACACCTCGACCTTGTTCTTCCACGCGTGCGGCGGTGACGGTGAGTACCCCGGTGATCGTGGGGTCCCGGCCGTCGTCGGCCGAGGAGTACGGTGAAACCAGGCTTGCGGTTTGCCGTCTTTGGTAGGTAGGCGAGTGCGATGTCCGACCCCGACCCCCCGCGGGTGACCAGGCTCCTGCCCGACGCTGTGCATCAGGCGGTTTCGCGACCTGGAACCGCCGTGGTGCGGCTCGAGACGACCCATGACCGGAAGGGTGCGCTCGACGGGGCGTGGTGGCCCCGCTCCCGCGACATCGCCGGTGAACTGCCCGGCCTCGTCTCCGCGCTGTCCGAGTACCTCGGGCCGATCACACGTGTCGGTCTGGACACCGACGCCTGGGACGAGCTGCCGACGCGGCTGACGATCGACGGTCGTGTCGTCCGCATCGACTCCTTCCCGGTCGGAGACGACACCGTTCTCATCACCCGGGGCAGCAATGATCTCTTCTCGCTGCTGGTGGTTCCGCCCCACACCGCGGCCGACGCGGCCCGCGCGGCCATGGCCGCAGCCGTGCGCGCAGGCAGTCAGACGCCGGCGGAACAGATCCTCATCGACACCGGCACGGAGCGTGTGGGCCCGAGGCATGCACCCACCGCTGCGCTACGCCACGGCCGCCATGAGCCGGGCCGCTGACGACGCGCTCGTCGGGGGCGGCACCACGAGGAGATCCCAACGGCCCGCAGTGTAGGACTGCAGCAGGATCCTGTGCGGGTTGAGCACCTCGGTGAATCGGTCGACCGCCACCTCGTAGCCGTTGACGACGACCACGCCGTGCGGGAGAGGCTGCCAGTGGCGGGGATTGACGGCCACGTGGGTGAGCCGTCCCCACAGCGGATCGATCACGTCGGCCAGTTCGCCGAGTTCTCGTGCCAGGTCGCGGGTCCGTGGCCACCACGCGCCGTCCGGACGGCCGAAGCGGCTGGCGGATCCGAGGACGAGGCGTGCGGCACGTGGTCGGAACGGTGCCGCGTGCGGACGGAGCTGAGTGGTGTTCATGATCATGAGGAAAAAACCTGACTGCGGGCCTGCGCCGGCTGACGGCGCGCCCGGTGGTGGGTGAGCGAGGACGGGACCGGCGGCGCCGGTGCACGAAAGCCCTCGAAGTCCTCAGGCTACTCCTCGACGAGCCCCGACAAGAGGCTTCGGCCTCATCGGGTGGACTGCTCCCGGCGTACGGCCTGGTCGGGCGCCGCGAAGAGTAGGCTGGAGGAACCGGGGACACTCCGCGCACGGGCATTTCGCGTCTGTGCCGTTTTCGGTGATCGAATACGCCGGGTCGGCTCAGGCCCGCCCGGGGCAGGGTTCGCGTCATGACTGCGACCGTCTCCCCTCCGACGACGTCCGAAGACCGGCGTCCCACATCCCCCGTGCGTCTCTCGCTCGCCCCCGCCGGCTCGGCACCGCTCCTGCTGGACGGCGCCTGGTGGCCGCGTTCGCGTGATCTCACCGCCGAACTGCCGGCCCTGGCGTCCGTTCTCGATCCGCTGTGGGGGCGGATCACCCGGATCACGGTGAACCCCGCCCAGTGGCCGGTCGTCCCGCGGAAGGTGCCTGTCGCCGGGCATGTGGTGAAGGTGGGCTGGTTCCGCTTCGAGCAGGACGAGCACGAGTTGCTGCTGCTCTCCTACCACGTGGGCCGCTGGAACCTGCTGGTCGTTCCCCCGCAGACGCCTCCGGCCGCGGCCGCCTGGCTGATGGCCGCTGCGAGTGACCCGCGCCGGACAGCGACCGCGAGCAGCCTGCTGGCGGATGCCGCGCGTCTGACGGTGACCGCCGAGGCCGACCGCACCAGGGAAGCGGTGTGGGAGTCCGAAGGAGGACATGGAGCCGGTGCTTCCGTCATTTCTCCATGGCTTCGAGTCGCCGTCGCCACACCGGATGACCGGCCGGAAAGGGTGTGAGGCCATGGACATCCTCGTGACGGTGTTCGTGCTGCTGGCGGTGATCGCGGCAGGCGCGTTCCTCATCCACCGCCTGAACTCCCAGCACGGGGGCAGAAGTGCCGCCTTCCACTACGGCCGCAGCGGTGTCGTCGCACCAGACCGGAAGACCGACGAAGGGCCGGCGGTACGCCGACGGTCCCCAGTCGCGAACGACGCCGGCGAGCGCCGGGGCTCCCGGTACGGCGGACGCGGACGGCTGCGTCCTGGACGCCGCCGTACCCACGGCGGCGTCTCGCCCCGCTAAGTGGGGACGCGGGTCCGTCGGAGCGGGGCGCCGGCGTCGTGGAGGCTGGTGAGTGCCAACCGGTAGGAGGCGACCAGGCCCGTTTCCGCGTAGTCGACACCCAGGTCCCGGCAGTACCGCCGGACGATGGCGCGGGCCTTGCGCAGGTTGGGGCTGGGCATGCTCGGGAACAGGTGGTGCTCGATCTGGTGGTTCAGGCCGCCGAGCGCCAGGTCGGTGAACCGGCCGCCGTTGACGTTGCGTGAGGTCAGCACCTGGCGGCGGAGGAAGTCGGGGCGGTCGTCGGCCGTCAGGATCGGCATCCCCTTGTGGTTGGGTGCGAAGGCCGAACCGAGGTAGACGCCGAACAGGCACTGGTGGACGGCGAGGAAGGCGATCGCCATCCCGGGCGGCAGGACCCAGAACAGGGCGGCCAGGTAGGCGGCGCAGTGCCCCAGGAGCAGAGCGCCGTCGACCGCCCGGCGTTTGAGCCGGCGGTTGGCCATGGCCCTGCCGCTCGCCACGTGCAGGTTGAAGCCCTCCAGCGTGAGCAGGGGAAAGAAGAGGAACGCCTGCCAGCGGCCGAGCAGGCGGGGCAGTCCGGTGGCGGCGCGGGCCTGGTCCGGGGACCAGACGAGCAGGTCGGGTCCGATGTCGGGGTCGAGGTTCTCGGTGTTGGGGTTGGCGTGGTGACGGGTGTGCTTGTCCTGCCACCAGCCGTAGCTCATGCCGATCGACGCGCCGGCGATCCGTCCGGACAACTCGCTGGCCCGGCGGCGGCGGAACACCTGCCGGTGGGCCATGTCATGGGCGACCAGGGCGACTTGCCCGTACATCACGGCCAGGAACGCGGCGATCGCCAGTGTCCACCAGGAGGCGCCGACGAGGACGAACGCGGCCCATCCGGCGGCGTAGAGCCCGGTCACGGCGGTGATGCGTAACGTGTAGTAGCCGGGGCGGCGCCCCAGCAGTCCGGCGTCCGCGATCTTCTTCGACAGCCGGGCGAAGTCGCTGCCGGGAGTGTCGGGGCGCGTGGCGGTGGTGGTGGCCATGGTCATGAGGACGTCTCTCTCAGAAGCGGGCGGATGACTCGGGGCGGCCCCAGGGCGAGTTGGGCGCGGGGAGCGGGTGCGTACATGGACGTGCCCGCGGCGGCTCCTACCACCGAGGGGCCCGGGTGCCCCGCCCGGTGGGTCCCACACGGCCGCGCGGACCTGCCGCCGCCGTCGGGGCCGGGGCTTCTCCGTCGGCGCCGGGCCGCCGGTCGTCCAGGGCGGCGGTCGTGAGGAGAGCGGCTGCTTCCTCCGTCGCGTCCGGCGGGATCACCTGCAGATCCCAACGGCCGAGCCCTGGGGAGAGCAGGACGACCCGGTCCGGGGCGTGCGGAGAGGCGGGGGCCTTGTGCAGGCGGACGACCTGGTTGGCGACGAACATGCGCCCCGGTGCCGCCGACCAGGCCGCGGCGTCTACGGTGACGCCGGTGATGTCGCCCCACGCTCTCGGCAGCGCGGCGAGCATCTTCGGGAGCTGTGTCAGAAGATCGCGGGAGTACGGCCACCACACTCCGTCGATCCGGCGCGGCAGCGCGCCGTGCGGCGCGAGACGCAGGCGGACGAGGGGCAGGGGCGGGGACAGGGTGGACGGTGCGGTGGGGACTGTGGCGATCACGTGGGATCTCTCTGACGAGTTGGGTGCCGGCCGGTTCGGCAGGGCACGGCGGCCGACGGTCCGCGGGCTGTCGGGCAGCGCCGGACGTGGCCGGTGGATCCGGGTGCTGGAGGTCGTGCCTGGCCGCTCTTGCCGGAGGAAAGCGCCGACGACCGCCGCGAGTTCGCGGGAAGGGAGTCGGCGGGCGTATGCGGGGTGAAGGGGGGAGACCCTTCCGCGTGACGAACGCCGGTGGATACCGGGGTGGAGCCGGTCCGCCACCGGCGTGCCTGATGCCCTCGGTCTCCTCAGACTACTCCTCGGCGAGTAAAGGCGGCGTGACAGCAGGTCATCAGTGGTGTGGGAGATGGTGGGCGCCTCCGCGGCACCGGCCCGGTCCGACGGCCACCACGTCTCATGGCGGCGGTACGCGCAGGGCGAGCAGGGCCACGTCGTCGGTGCTGCCGGGCGGCAGGTGGGCGAGCACCTTTCCGCACAGCCTGTCCAGCGGTTCGTGGACGAGAGTGAGCGCGTGCCGGAGCAGCCGGTCCAGGCCCGTGTCGAGGTCGCTGCCCGGTGTCTCGACGAGCCCGTCCGTGTACAGCAGCAGGGTGGAGCCGGGCTTCAGGGGATGCGTGGCGTCCGGTCGGCCCGCGTCGCCGACGGATCCGGTGCCGAGGAGCAGGCCCTGGCCAGCTTCCAGAAAGCATGCGGTGCCGTCCGGGGAGAGGAGCAGCGGGGGCGGGTGCCCCGCGCTGGTCCAGCGGAGCGTCCACGGTCCCGTGTCCGGGTCGCCCTCGACGCGGGCGAGGATCAGGGTGGCCAGCGGGACGGTGGTGATGACCGGCATGGCGGCGTCGAGGCGGTCGACGACGGCGCCGGGCGGTCCCGTGTGGTCCCAGGCCAGCGAACGCAGAATGCCGTGCAGTTGGGCCATACCGGCCGCCGCGGTCAGGTCGTGGCCCACGACGTCACCGATGACCAGGGCGAGCGCGCCGTCCTTCAGGATGAAGGCGTCGTACCAGTCCCCGCCGACCTGGGAGCCCGCGGGTGCGGGCTGGTAGCGGGCGGCCAGCCGGAGGTGGCCCGGCCGGGGCAGCGGGACGAGCAGGTTGCGCTGCATGGCCTCGGCGACGGCGCGCTGACGGCCGTAGCGGCGGGTGTTGTCGATGAGCACGCCGACCCGGCGGCCGACGTCGCCCACTGCCGCCAGGTCGTCTTCGTCGAAGGGGTGCGCCGGGTCGGTGCGCACCACCGTCAGCGCCCCGGTGATCCGTTCCCGGGCGCCGAGGGGCACCGTAACGGCGGAGCTGGCGCCCACCGCCGTCAGAAAGCCATGGTGGAGAGCGGCCAGAGGAGGGTGTCCGGCGGCCGGGGTGAGGGCAGCCACCCGCTCCTGGAGCACGGATTCGCCCCCGGTCAGCGCTCGGCCCAGCGGCGAGTCCTCCCCCTCACCGGCCCCCTCCGCGCCGAGTACGCTCCGGCCCTGGAATCCGGCGTCCCGTCCCTCCGGACCGGTCACCGCCACCCGGTGGACCTCGCCGGAACCGGTCCGCAGGTCCACCGCGGCCCAGTCGGCCAGACGGGGCACGAGCAGCCGCACCAGGCGGGCCAGCGCCTCGTCGGTCTCCAGAGTCTGCCCCAGGACGTCCGTGATCTCCGCGACCAGGGACAGCCGCTCGTTGAGGTCCTCCAGGGCGCGCGTGCGCGCCGTTCGCTCCCGGTGGACGCGGCGGTCCCCCGTGGCGTCCGTGAACAGCAGTGCCATGCCTTGCACGGAGCCGTCCTCCGTCAAGGGGGACGCGGACCAGGAGACAGCCAGCAGACGACCGTCACCGCGCAGGTATGTGCCGCCCTCCCCTCGCGCCCCCTGCCCCTCGGCCAGCGCGTGGAGCAGGGGGCACCGGTCTCGCGGCACCTTGTTGCCGTCCGCGTCCCGGTGCAGCAGATCGTGTGCGTCGGCTCCCCGCATCGCCCCGGTGGTGCGGCCCAGCAGCCGCTCGGCCGCCGGGTTCGCGACGATCACGCTTCCGGCTGTGTCCAGCACCAGCACCGCCGTGCCCAGCCGCTCGACGACCCGCCGCCAGAAACCCGGCTCGCCCACCGGCCACGCCCCCACGTCATCACCCACCGCATCGCGCACGGACCCTCCAGAGGCTGTCTTCCCGTCGATGGTGCTCCGACGCGGCCCTGCTCGCACGGCACCGGGGCAGACGGCGCACACCGCGCGGGCACGGCCCACGGGCCAGCCAGGTATGTCCGGACCAGGGGCAGTCGTCATCCCGCCGTCTGGCCAGACGGCGGGTCTCCCGGGCGGTTGGTCCGCTCGTCTCCGGCGAGCCGTACCCCGCGCCGTCCTCGCCCCGGACCGCGGGGAGCGCAGCTCCGCCCGGGCACGGACGCGGCCAGGCCCGTGACGAGGACGGCGAGGCCAGCAGGTGACGGGATCTCCGGGATGCTGCTCGATGAAGGCGTCGTCGCTGACCGTCAGGACGGCGAGCACACTGTTCACGGCTACGACGGTGTTGCGGCGGCTGTCGGGCCGGCCGCGATGGTGACAGTCAAAGCCTCGGCGGTCGTGGGGGAGGAAGCCCGTCCCGAGTCGGGACAGGAGGTTTGTCCCGAGTCGGGACATGACGCCCGTCCCGAAAAGGGACAACCGGAGACCCCGGCGAACAGTTCGGAGCCGCGCGCATGCTCAACAGGATCCGCCCGCTGTCCGGCCCCCTCGCCGCGCCGGTCCCACAGGAGCTGAACCGTGACGCGGCGGTCGGAAACGAGCCGCGAAGGGAGGGCCGATCGACGCCATAGGAAGCCCGGCGGTTGCGCAGGCCGACTTGAATGGCAGCCCCGTGCGACTACTTCAGAGCGTCCTCGATCGCCTCGAAGATGTCCGCGTCGGTCTCTTTCTGCCAGTCGGGCAGGTCGGGCCAGTCGGCGACATAGCCCGGCTTCGGGTTCTCGAAGTGCTTGTACATCTGCGCGGTCCAGCAGGTGGCGACAAAGCGGCTCTTCTGCTCGCGGGTGAGGCGGGAGGCGTGGCGGTCGCTGAGGTCGAGGAACTGGCGCACTTGGTCGTGGACGGCACCGGCGGCCTGGCGCTCCCACTCGGGGGTCTCGTCCCAGGGGGTGACGTAGCCGGGCTTCGGCTCGCCGGGGAAGTGCTTGCGCACTCCGGTGATCCAAGCCTCGCGGAACAGTCGGGCGCCCTCGGACTGCGACATGCCTTCCCCTCTCGTCACGTCGTGCACAGTGCGTCGATCTCGGCGCCCAGCTCCGCCACACGAGCGTCGCGGGAGAGCGGGCCGAGGTCGGTTCGTAGCCCCTGAAGTTTATGGGCGACGTAACCCGAGGAGGTCGTGTGGGCGAGTCGCAGCGCCTCCCCGCCGTAGGCGAGTACTTGGTCGGGGTCCTGGCGCCGGGCGCCGATGGCCGCGAGGTCGGTCAGTACCGCACCGCGTCGGCGGAAGGACTGGCCGGAAGCGAGGATGTCCTGGCTGAGCGCGCTGCTGAGTGCCTTCTCAGCGAGGTCGAGGCGTCCAAGCTGGAGGTAGCGCGCGCCACGCTCTTCTGCGAGGCGGGAGCCGTCGAAACGCAGCCAGCCACCGTTGTGGGCCGCCCCGCTCAGGACGGTCACCTTCTCCGCCTCGTCCAAGGCGCGTTCGCAGGCGGAGAGGTCGCCGAGGCCGGCGTACGCCTCGGCTTGGACGGCGGCGACCCAGTAGCGGGTGGACAGGGAACCGTCCCCGCGCCTTGCCACCTTCTCGGCGGCCGACAGCGTGCCGACCGCGTCGGCGTACCGGCGTTCGTACAGATCGACGTAGGCGTGGCGGACGAGGGCACACGCCCACAGGTCGTAGGACTTCGCCTCCTGGCTGGCAGAGGCGGCGAGCGTGTAGGAGGCGGCGGCGTCGGTGTAGCGGTTGCCGTCGAAGGCCAGTTCTCCTGCGAGCTGGAAGAGGTCGCCGGCCGCGCCGCACAGGGCCTGTGCTTCGACCTCGGGCCGTCCGTCGAGGGTCTCGTTCAGGGCGGTGAGCTGGTCGCGGACGACCGGGTAGACGGAACGCTTGGCGCGGGCGAGTTGGTAGACCTGCCACAGGTGTCCGTTCATGCGCAGGAAGTCGTCGGACATCCCGCGCAGCGCGCCCTCCGCGAGGGCTGCGCCCTCGTCGGGGGGCAGGGCCACCAGGGCACTGGTGACGGTGATGGCGCGCAGGAACTGGCGTCGGATCATGTCGTCGAGGTCCCCTGAGCCGTGGTGGTCGCGAGGCGGCGGCCCTGCCGACTCCGGGTGGGCTGCTCGTGGCTGTCCCACCAAGGCGTCGAGTTCGTCAAGGTCGAGGTGGAGCAGCTCGGCCAGCCGTGGTCTCAGCGGCGGCTGCGGCGTGGTGGAGCGGCCTTCCCAGCGGCCGACGGTCCGTCGGTCCACGCCGAGGGCGTGCGCGAGCTCTTCCTGACTGTAGCCCAGCGCCCTGCGCCGCTCAGCAAGCCCCATGCCGCCCCCTTTCCACGCACCAACCCGCGTCTAACCCGACGGCACCGGGCTGTCCCAGAAGTGTCTCAGGACTGCCCCGCGGATGCCGTGGTCTGCGCCAACACGAGCCGCTTTTCTGGACGTTGTCAGGCACGACAACGGTGGAGACCGGAGAAGGGGTGCGGGCAATGGCAGCAGGAAGCGTCACGTCGTTCGAGGTGGCTGGAGTGTCGATCGTCCTGGAGGCGGTCGACGAGACCGTGGAAACCGCGCTGGCCATTCGCCTGATGATGCCCGAACGCCCGGTGATCGACGCCACGACCCGAGACCTGGTCAGCCACCTGAGAGTGCTGATGGCCGAGGAGCTCGGCTTCGACGAGAACCCGGCCGTCCAGGCGCTGTTCCGGGAGGGCTACCGGGTCCTCGACCTGACGCGCCGGCCGACGGAGCAGTCCCCTCACTTCCATGCCTACCAGTACATGCGGGATCTCGGCTCACTGACCAGACGCTTCGCCGACGTCTACCGCGCGACCCGGAGGAAGGACCAGAACGATGGCTGACCAAACCCCGGCCGAGCCGCCGGTGTGCCGGATCGGCGCCACCCTGCCCGACCAGGAACGAGCACGACGCGTCTTCGTCGGCCGACCTGGCCTCGCGCCGACCGTGGGGCAACAGCGTGGCAAGGACCAGGGCGCGCAGTGAAAGGCCAGGTCACGGCTCAGGTCATGTACATCGCGTGCGTCATGGTGCTCGGGGGGTCGATCGTGGTGGCGGTGTCCCTGGGATGGTGAGCCGGCGGCGCAACAGGCGAGGTCGCCCCTATGGCTGGCGGCAGTGGCTGCTGTCGGCCCTGATCATCGTCTCCACTGCCCCGGTCGCCTGGGCTCTGTGGCACCTCGCCCCCGACTGAGAGAGACCACCGGTCCGCTCCGGACCTACCGACTCCCGCTCTGGCCGAGCGAGCCCTCGGGAAGACCCGGTCCCCACCGGGGAAGGGCTCAGCCGCTCTCTCCCCTCGGCCAGAGCGGGCCCCCACCCAACGAGCTCCCGTCCAGTTCGCCGTGAACGCCGGCGGCAGGGACGGGTCCGGGTTCCGCAGCTCGCGGTGCCCGTCCACCCACTCCGCAGGAGGAAGGAACAGTCATGATCATCGACGAACTCTTCACGGGAGACCTGGTCACCGGCGTCCCCAGCATGGACGCGGCGCTGCTCGACAAGATGCCCGGTGGTGGCGACAACAACGGCGACCACTGCAGCTGACCGGCCGGTGAACGCGGCGGAGCAGGGCCTGGCGTCCTGCTCCGCCGCTCCGTAGAGGAGGGGAGCGGAGTGCTCTCGTTTCGTGTGCGACTGGCAGACACCCGGGACGCCGGCTGGCGATGGGACACAGACCGCTGGGTCAAGGGGGAGAGCTGGATCCGGCCCGCTCACGCAACCGTCCTGGTCGCGGACCTCATACCAGGCGACGGATCGAGCGTCTGTGTGCTGGTGCGAGAAGACAGAGACGGTGAAGCCGACTACACGTCGCTGCTCGTCCGGCCCGACGAGATCCAGGTCTCGGCGGGAATGCTGGGTACCGTCCCGCTGTACCTCACAGTTGTCGGCGACGAGATCTTCGGGGCGTGGGACATCGTCGACCTCCGGCCGCACCTGCGACCTGACCAGCTCAATCCACGAGCGGTCGCCCGCACCTTGAGCCGCCAACACCGCTACAGCACCGACACCCTCTTCGACGGCGTGTACCGACTCACCGAACGCGCTACCGCGGTCTTCACGCCGGCAGGGCTCTCCATCCTCTACCCCGAGCCCGCCCAGCACGTCCTGGAACCCCGCAGCCTCCGTAGCGGAGTGGACCCCGTGACCGCGTTCGACGCACTGCTCACCGAGGCCGTGGCCGAGTGGCGATCGACGGCCGGCCGCGTCGGCGTCGAGGTGTCAGGCGGAGCGGACTCGGCCAACGTGGCACTGTCCGCCGTAGCGGCCGGATTCGGCTCCGTGCACACCTTCGGGCTACTCATGGGCGGCCGGATCGGCCAGCTCCAGCGAGACCGACGCCGCTCCCTGGTGGACCACCTGGGATTGCGCGACACCGCCGTGCCGGCGATGCAGCACCCGCCCTTCGTGCCTGGAGGCGTGAGGGAACGCAGACGGCCGCACGATCCGGCAGGCGCCTTCTACCAGGAAGCGTTCGACATCATGCGCGGGCACGTGGCCGCACACGGCTGCGAGCTGATCTTCACAGGTGGCGGTGGGGACGAGGTCAACGCCCACCACTCGCGTACGGAAGCCGGACTCCCGCCGATGGAGCCGGTGCCATGGCTCGGCGACAAGGCCACCGCGGCGCTGGCCCAGGTGAACGAGAACCTCGCTCCCATCCCGGTCCTGCCTGTGCCGACGCTCATGGCATTCGGCCTGCACAACCCGGCGTACGTGAGACTCGGTATCTGGCCGGTGGCCCCGCTCGTCCACCCCCGGATGATCCGCTTCATGGAGCAACTGCCGTACGAGTACAAACGCGACAAGAAGATGTTCCGCGACCGACTTCGGCGGACGGGTCTGCCCGAGTCCGTTGCGGCTCCGACCGAGCCGGAGAACTTCCTCGCGGTCATGGAGTCGGGACTGCGCACTTACGGGCTCCCTCTCCTGGACGAGATGCTGACCGATTCCCTGCTGATCGATCTCGGCTACGTTGATGCCGACGCCCTCAGCCGGGCCCGCGACCACGCCGAGCGGACTCCCGCGGTGCCCGACCTGCTGTGCGACACACTCGCCCTGGAAGTCGGACTGCGGAGCCTCGCATGAGCGGCCTGGACATCGCCGAACCCAGACACCTGGCAGCCTCCAACCTCTTCTACCGAGACCCCGCCCTGTACGACAGAGTGCAGTCCGACAGCACCAGCGCGAGCAGCTGTCGGGCGCTCGTCCATCGGCACCGCCCGGACGCCCGCACTCTGCTGGATCTGGGCTGCGGAACCGGGAGAGACCTGGAGCTGCTGGCCCGCCACTTCGACTGCATCGGTGTCGAGTTCCAGCCCGGCCTGGTCGACTACGCCCGCCGCACACGGCCCGGCCTCGACATCCGCCTCGGCGACATGCGCACCATCCGACTCGACCACACCGCTGACGTGCTGACCTGCCTGGGAAACTCCCTCTCCTACGTGCACGACAACCAGGACATCCAGGCGGTCTTCCGGACCTTCGCAGCGCACGCCCGTCCCGGGACGCTCCTTGTACTCTGCAGTTCCGTAGCCCCGATCGAGCGTGATGAGCCGCAGGAAGCAGAGGTCGAGACCGGATCGGACACAGCCCACGTGACCATCACCTACGAGTGGGACCTGCGGACCCAGATGAACACCATGCGCCGGCACTGGGTGTTCAACTCAGGTGAAGAGACACGGGACGTGATCCGTCGGCGTGTTCTCGGGCCGCGTGAGCTGGAGCTGTACGCGACGCTCGCCGGCTTCGACGTCCTCCAGATCAGCGACGAGATCGGAGCAGGCACCTTGCACGGGCCTACCGCGTACACCGTGGCCCGGTACAGATGATCAGGACACGGTCGTCAGCGGCCACGGCGGGGATCGTTCCCTGTCGGGCCGGGCGCCGACTGCGTGGTGGGCGCCGAGTGCGAGGTGTGCCGGTTGGCTCGGAGGGCCGTGGCGTTGCGGTCGTCGGGTAGTGCGGGCAGGTGAGCGCTGCGGCGCAGGCGCCAGACGAGGACGTCGCTCATGGATCCGGCGGAGCGTAGTTCGCGCCGTGCCGTGGCTTCGGTCAGCAGGGCGGCCGGGTCATGGCCGGCCCTCCGGGCGTCGTCCAGTGTGGCGGCCAAGGCGGGCCAACCGGCCTCAGCCTCGATCCGGTCGGCCAGCTCCGGCAGCACTTGGTGGAGCAGGTTCGCCTGCTGTTGCCGAACACGTTGAGTCAGCCGCCGGCCTCGCTGGCTCAGTGCGGTCATGGGCTGGACTGAGGCGGCCTGGTAGGCGGCGCGGAGGTGCTCGGCGGCTTGCTGGGCTGCTGTGGCCTGCTGGGTGTGATGCTTCCTGGCGTGCCACTTTGCCGCGGCGGTCACGACGAAGAAGGCCATGTCGATGAGCATGGCCGTGCAGGCGCCGTCTTCGCCCCGGCCCAGGACCGGCCCGCTGTGGACGAGATCACGGGCGGCTTGTCGCAGGCCCCGGTCGTGCCCGCGTACCGCCTTCACGTGGGAGCGGCTCGCGCGCTCGAACGCGGAGGCTGCCTCGCGCAGTTCAGCCCGGGTGTGGGCGGCGGAGGTCTTGGCCAGCGCGTCCAGGACCTCTCCGGTCGCGGCGATCTGGGCTGCTGCGGTGCCGTCGTCGCCGTGGTCGATCACCAGCAGGGCCTGCCACGTGGCAGCCGCGGCCCGCCGCCGCGCGAACGCGGGGCCTGTCACGGGCGGCAGTGCAGGCTGATCCGGCCACGAACCGTCGATGGCGGTGGGCGTCTCCGAGGGCCGGCTCCAGCGTTCGCGGACACGGGGCAGGGACAGGTCGGGCGCCAGCTTGGAGCCTGAGTAGAAGACCGGCTCGCCGTCCTTGTTCCGGTCATCAGGGAGGGCGACCTTGTACCCGAGGAGGTCGCCGGAGGGCGCGAGACGCTTGCGGATCAGCAGACCGGCGGCGGCCAGGCGGTCGAAGAACTCGTCCGTCGAGGCAGCACCCGCCACTGCCCGGCGCACGGACTCACGAAGTTCCTCCCGCGCCGTGCGCTCCCGGCCTTCCCGCTGGGCCTTGTGCCGTTCGGCGCTGGTCGGACGACGGGCTGCGGTGCCATCGCCGGTGGCGAGGCGGCGCAACCCGTAGTCGATCTCGATCACGCGGGCTTCCGCTTGGGAACGCTTGCCGTCCCGGCGAATGCGGGCTTGCCGGCCGTCCTCTCGTACGACGGTGGCGATGATGTGAATGTGGTCGTCGGCGTGCCGAATCGCTGCCCAGCGGCAGGCGGCGTCGTCACCGTCGGGAGCGATGCCGGTGGCGGCGACCATTCGGCGCGCAATCTCGGCCCACTGCTCGTCCGACAGGACCGGGTCCTCAGGAGCGGCGCGTAGCGACAGATGCCACACGTGCTCGGCGGGCCGTCGGTTCTTCGGCAGGGCGTTGACCGGCTGGTCGAGCAGCCGCTGGAGATCTCCGTACGTGGCGTCGAGGTCGCGCCCGGGATCAGGGGCGAGGCTGTCCCAGGCGCCCACCAGGTGCGGGTCTGTGTGTTCTTCGTGCGTGCCGGGCCCGTACAGGTAGTGGAGCAGGCCGATGGTGCGCGTGCCTCTTGCGTGGATGCGGGGGATCACCTGGCCCTCCTGTTGTCCAAGTGGTGCTGGGTGAAGGCGTCGACGCGCCTGGCGGCGCGCTGGACGGCGGCGAGGACCGCCTCTGCCTGCGGTGCGTCGGCGCCGGAGTTCAGCGCCTTGGCGACCTGGTTGAGGTTGTTGCCGAGTTGCCCGAGGTGGCGCCGCAGCGCGAACAGCTCGTGCAGCATCTCTCGCTCGCCCGCGATGTCCTCGGCGGTGCGGCCGAGGTCGTGGGCGGCGTTGAGAGCGGCGCGGGCGAGGAAGCCGGCGATGCTCATGTGGCACGTGGCGGCTGCTCGGGCGAGCAGTTGGTACTCGGCGTCGTTCATGCGGCAGCTGGGCTGGTGCAGGCGCTTGTTCTCGTCGCGCAGGCGTTCGCGCTGCTGTATGCGGGGCTGTGACGGAGAGGTGCGCGCGCAGTCGATGCTGTGGTTCGCGTGTAGCTCTTCCCCGCCGGTTTGCGATCCGTCCTCGGTCGCTTCCGGGCCCGCCGCTCTCGGGGCGGGAGACGCAAGAGCATTGCTCCCGTCGGGAGCAATGCTCTTGCACCAACTTGCTCCGTCGGAGGCTGAGATGGCGGCCCCCTGACGCACGTCGTCAGGAGTGTGCTGATGTGGTTGGTGCATGGGTCGCTTTTCTGGGTGGGTGTTCCACGATGAGAACCCGTAGCGGCGGCCGTGCGCGGCTGACACCGGGCGGGCTCGTTACGGGACCGTGTGGGGTGGGCTCCAGGTTGGAGCGGTCCGCGAGGACCGGTCCTCTCTTCCTCTGTGCATCACGCTCGGGGACCGCGGACCGCGTTGTGCGGGTCTTCGGTCCTCGGCAGGACCGGGACCCGGCAGGGCTCGGTCCTTCCTCACGATTGACTGTCATGCGCGGTGCAGGACCGTTGTTTCCGCCCACCTGGGGGCTGTGACCTGCTGCTTTGCCAGGAGACCGTTCTCGTGTCCGACGGGACCGTCGGGGACCGGTCCCCGAGACGTACGGGACCGGTCCCCGATGTCTGGTGAGGACCGGTCCCCACCTCGGGCGGCCACGGTCCCGGGACCGGGATGCTCGGTCCTCGCATGTGCCGTCCGGTCCCCGGCCATTGAGGACCGGTCCCCGACACCCTCGCTCGGTCCTCGACGCGGCACGCGGCCGGTCCTCCTGGTGAAAGGACGCGCGCTCGCGGACTGCCCTTCCGTCATCCGGTCTTTCTCCATCGTCAGGGGGAGCGGTGACGTCGTCTGTCAGGGCCCTTGAGGATGACGCGGTCGGTCATCTCCGCGAGGCGGGAAGCGACGCGGTCACCGAGGGTGGTGCGCAGCTCGGCGGTGGGCAGATTGGTCGTGATGAGGGTGGGGAGCAAGTGCTCGTACCGGTGGTTGATGAGCCGGTAGGTCAGCTCCTCGGTCCACTCGCTGGTCTTGGCCGCACCGAGGTCGTCCAGAAGCAGCAGTGGGCTGCGGGCCAGGGTCTGCAGGTCGCGTTCGGCGTCGTGGCCGGCACGGGGACGCAGGCGGGCGTACAGGTCGGCGGTGGTGACGGCTTCCCAGCGCAGGCGAACCCCGCGGGTGAGGAGAGCCCGGACGGCGCCGTACGCCTGATGCGTCTTGCCCGTGCCGGTGGGGCCGGCGATCAGCAGGGAGGGACCCTCGGCGATGCCAGGCCCACTCGGGCCGGGGCGTCCGGCATGGGCGATGTGGTCGGCCCAGGCGATGATCTGAGGGTGGTCGGCGAGGGCACGGCGGTAGCGGGCCGGGATGCGGGCGTCGGCCAGCTCCAAGGCGGTGACGGGTTCGCCGGACGGCTCCGCGGCTACGGCGCCGGGGTCGATGCCACGGCCCGCCAGTATGCCGTTCAGACGGTCGGCGAGCGGGCCGACGGGCTGGGGTTCGCGGGTGAGGGTGGAGCTCAGAGCTGTTCTCCGTAGGCGGCTTCGACGTCGGCGGGGTTTGTCCACGCCCTGTGGATGACGGGCTGGGCGAGGGCGGCGTTCATGGCCTGGTGCACCAGGCTCGGCAGGATGCTGGGGTGCCTGCCCTTGGTCCTGTGGAGGACGAGCCCTGCCCTGACGTGGTCGGGAGCGATGCCTTCGGCGAGCAGCTTGCGCACCTCTCGGCCGAGATGGCCCAGGACGTCCTGGGGCGGGCGGTGGGCGCATGCCGCGCTGTATTCGGCGATGAGCTGCTTGGCCGAGACGGTGCTGGCCGCGGGGGCGCTTGCGCCCCCCGAAGGGGTAGATCCTAGATCCATGATCCTAGGTCCTAGATCCGGACCGTGAGGTGTCACCGCGGCCTCAAGCACGAGTCCGTGAGGTTCAGGTGAGGGCTCACTGAACGCCTTCTGACCTGCGGTTTTGCTGGTGGTTTCCGTTTGGTTCGAGGGATCGTGCGGGTTCCGTGCCCCTTCACTGCCACCTCCGCGAGGGTTCGGCGCATGGTCCGCGACGGCTCCGTGCGTTACGGACGGCGCGGGTGCCACGGCCTCGACAGCCTCGGTGCCGCCCGGGGCACCGTTCGGATCGTTGTGGCGAGGGCAGGCCGGGATGCGGCTCTTGCTGGCCCGGTTGATCTTCTGGTGCTTGTGCCACGTGACGATGTGCAGGTAGCGCTTGTCGTCCGGGCCCTTGTACCGGCAGACCAGGCCGGCGTCGGCCAGCTGGGCGAGATCCTTCTCGACCTCGGCGGGAGTGTGCTCCGGACGCAGAACCCACAGCTGACCGGCGATGATCGCCGCGTGGTCGCGATAGCGGCCTTGGTCGTCGGCCTGAGTGAGCAGACCGAAGAAGGTGCGCTCGGCGGTCAGGGTGACGACGGCGAGGGATTCGGAGACGAAGGCTTCGGGCTTGATGGTGCGGATCCGTGCCAAGAGCGGAGTGTTCCTTACTCGGTGGCCGATGGGCGGGCACCCATGGCTCACCGTCGGTCGTGACGGCAAAGGCGGGGGAGTTGGCCGGCCGTTGACGCGAGGCTGGCTGAGAGCCGGGCGCGCTTTCCGGGGGTGTCGTCAACATAGCCACACCCGAGCGGCACAAGTCCAGCCCTGACCTGTCGAATCTCTGTCGGCAGAAAGGCCATCGGCAATCGGGGCGGCGAGGGCGGCGTGAAAACGGTAGGTCACGATCTGCGGTTGACCAAATAGTTGTTCTGGGCGTCAAGCCAGAAGGATCACACCGGCAAGGCGTTGACGTCCGGCGAGTGGCGAAGCTACAACACAACACCCCACGTCAGAGACGCTGTCGAGCACTGCTCGGGTCGCCGTCACAGGGAACCCATCGACGAAATGGCCACCCGCCTGCCAAACGCACGGCGGCGCAACATAGCCGACGATCGCCGGTTAACCAAACCGGCGAACACAGCCGAGAATTGGAGTCATGGCAGCACGTTCACTGGAAATCGGCGCAGCCGGGATAAGGGCCGCCCGCACGATCGAAATTCTCCGCACCGAGCGCGGCCTCTCCCAGCGAGAGCTGGCCGCTCGCGTCACCGCCCTTGGCCGGCCAATGTCCAACACGATGCTGTCCCGCATCGAACGCGCTCAGCGCCGCTGCGACGTCGATGACCTGCTCACCCTCGCGCAGGCACTTCGCGTCCCGGCCCGCGCCCTGCTCCAGGACTCCGCGACCTGTTGAAGCCACCACCGGTCCGCCGTGCCCGCTCCAGTTTCGACCTCGGTAAGGAAGTCTCACCGTTGCACCGACTCGCAATAGCCCCGGCCCGTTGCACTCAGCAGCACAGCCGAAAGGGGGCGGTCGCCCATGACTGACCGCCTTCTGACGGTGGCCGAAGCCGCCGAACAGCTCGGTACCGGCGAACGCTTCGTTCGCCGTCTGATCGCCGAGCGCCGCATTCGCTACGTCAAGCTCGGACGTCCCGTGCGCGTCCCCGAGAGTGCCGTCACCGAGTACATCGAGGCGCGCACGGTCGAGCCGACCCGGCGCACCCGCACTCGGTACGGGCGGGCCGCCTGATGCCGACACGCAAGCTCCAGCGTCGTCGGGAGTTCGGTACCGTACGCAAGCTCCCGTCCGGTCGATGGCAGGCCCGCTACCTGGGCCCGGACGGGCAGCGCCACAAGGCCCCCGAGACCTTCGACACGAAGACCGACGCGCAGGGCTGGCTGAACCTGGTCCGCGCCGACATCGAGCGTGACCACTGGCGTGACCCGGACGCCGGCGCGATCAACTTCGAGAAGTACGCCCTCCGTTGGGTGGAGGAGCGCGGTCTGGCCCCGACCACGGTCGACCGCTACGACGGCCTGCTACGCCTGCACCTCCTGCCGGCCTTCGGCAGCAAGGACCTGGACGAGATCACACCGCCTTCCGTCCGCACCTGGCGAGCCGAGCGGCTCAAGGCAACGGGTGCCACGACGGTCGCCAAGTCGTACCGGCTGCTGAAGGCCATTCTGCAGACCGCGGTCGATGACGACCTCCTGCGGACCAACCCGTGCCGGATCAAGGGCGCCGGTCGGGAGGAAGCCGACGAGCGGCCGACCGCCACCGTGGAGCAGGTCTTCGACCTCGCCGACGCCATGGGTCCGCGCTGGCGCCTGATGGTCCTGCTCGGTGCCTTCGCCTCGCTCCGCCCCGAGGAACTGGCTGAACTGCGCCGCCGCAGTGTCGATCTCGACGAATGCTCCCTGCGGATCACGCATGCGTCCCCGGAGCTGACCAACGGCAGGAGGGTCACCGGCGATCCCAAGTCACGAGCGGGCAAGCGCACCGTGTACCTGCCCGATTTCCTCCTGCCCGAGCTGCGACGCCACGTGCAGTGGTTCTCCGAGAAGGAGCCGGACGGGCTCCTCTTCGTCGGGGAGAGGGGAGCCCCGTTCCGCCGCTCGACGTTCGGACGGAAGTGGCGCAAGGCCAGGACGAAGGCGGGGCTGCCGGACAACTTCCGCTTCTACGACCTCCGGCACACCGGTAACACCCTCGCCGCCGACACCGGCGCCAAGCTGAAGGACCTCATGGTGCGCGCCGGCCAGTCCTCGGAACGGGCCCAGCTCATCTACCAGCACTCGACGGCCAAGCATCAGCGGAGGCTGGCCCAGGGGATCGACACTGAAGTGCGCGAGCGCTTGCGTGAGGCGGGTGCCGATCGGTCGGAAGCCACTTAGGCGGACCGGTATCGGGGCTACGAGTCCGGCGGGACGGTTCCATCGGCCGGACTCTGGAGGCAGGCGACGGTCTCCGCAGCACCGTGCGCCCCTCGTGCCCCCTTGAGGGATGGCAGCAACTGAGATCAGCTTCTCCCTGTATGCAGTGACAGGGGAGTTGTGGCCGGTCGCGATCAGCCACAGCTGGAGGGGGTAGTAATGGCGATCAAGCTGGTGTCCGTTTCGCCCGCGCAAGAAGAGTTGATCGTTAAGGCCATAGCCCTGGGGGACCGGTACACGAAGACGCTGGGGCTTCTGACGCCTCCTGCCTATGAGAAGGCAGCTGAGGACGGTGGCCTTCTGGTCGCGGTCGAGGCCGGCGAAGTGATCGGCTACGCGCTGTTCGGGCTGCCGAAGAGGAGCGCGCGTATCCGACTCGCGCACCTGTGTGTGGCTGAGGAAGAACGGGGGCGGGGAATTGCGGGCCGTCTGGTGGAGGGCATCAAGGAGCGGTATCCACAACGCCTTGGGATCAAGGCCAAGTGCCGTCGGGACTATGACCTGAGCGGGATGTGGAGGAGTCTGGGCTTCGTTCCAGACGGTGAGGTCCGTGGGCGTGGTCGTGACGGGGAGATCTTGGACGGCTGGTGGCTGGACCTCGGCCATCCGGACCTGTTCACGGAGATGGAGAGCGACGCGCTCCTCGTGGTGACGGTCGACCATGGTGTGTTCGCCGATCTGCGCGGCCTCACGGACACCACCGGTGCCGAGGAGTCCCGTGCGCTCGAAGCCGGATGGATGGCGGATCTCGTTGAGTTTGCCTACACCCCGCAGTTGGTCCATCAGATCCGGGACCTCACGGACACGGCAGAGCGTCAGCACCAGCAGGCGGCGCTGACCGGGCTCCACAAGCTCTCTCCCGGCTCCGCGGCCGTGGAGGAGCGAACCCGCGAACTGGTGCAAGCCGCTACGCAGGCGGTTCCCGGCCTGGCTGCCGACCCAGCACTTCTGCGGGGCATGCGGTATGTGGCCGAGACCTCGTGTGCTGGTCTACAAGTCCTGGCGACCCGTGATCCGCTGCTGTCTCGCCTGACAGACGTGGCCTGGGAGGTCGCTCGCGTCCGGGTCGTCTCACCGTCGACCGTGACGCTTCACGTCGATGAGCTGCGGCAGGCCCAGGTGTATCGCCCGGCTGACCTGATGGGGACGGAGTTCCGGTCCGCGGAGGTGGCGCCGGGCGCGGAGGATGAACTGGTCGCCTTCTTCGAGCAGTCGGGCGCTGACGACGGCTCAGCCTTCTCTGAGCGGCTGCGGTCGCTGAACGAGGGCGGGATCGCATGGCGTCGTGAGCTTCTCCGGGACGGCCAGGGCCGACCGGTCGCCCTCTACGCGTGGTCGCTGGACGGCCGAACCCTGGTTGTACCCGTCCTTCGCACAGCTGGCCACCCCCTGGAAGAGACCCTGGCCCGGCAGCTCCTCTTCCTGCTTAAGCGGCTCGGGAGGGATTGCGGGGCCGAGATCGTCCGCATCAGTGATCCGCACCCCTCCGAGGCGGCGCGGTCCGCGGCCGGTGACGACGGCTTCTTCGAGCACAACGGCCAGCTCGTCGCGCTCCTGGTGAACGTGTGCGGGACTGCCGCCGAGGTGGAGGTGGTGGCCGGCGGGTTGGCCCGAGAGCTTGCTGTCGATGCGACCGTGCTCGACGTCGGCATGCCGGCGGAGGTGACCGCCGTGCTGGAGCGTGCGTGGTGGCCGGCCAAGGTCATCGACTCCGAGCTGCCGTCCTTCATGGTGCCCATCAAGCCGCGCTGGTCGACTGAGCTGTTCAACGTCCCGGCCATGCTCATCGCGCGGAGCGACGCCCTGGGCATCAGCAGGGAACACGTCTACTACCGATCTTCGCAGCGTCGAGGAGAGAGCGTCCCGGCTCGACTGCTCTGGTACGTCAGCGACGACAACTCCACGGGAGAGGGTCAGATGGTGGTGGGCAGCTCGCGGCTCGACGAGGTGCTCATCGACACTCCGGATGTTCTGTTCTCGAAATTCGAACACCTGGGCGTATATGGTCGGGCTGAGGTCGAGAGGGCTGCAGACGCGTCCGGTCACGCCATGGCGCTGAGGTTCTCGGACACTGAGATCTTCCCGAAGCCGGTGACGCTGCGCCGATTGACCTCGCTGGCCAGGGGCCGGGGGCTAACGTGGTCGCCTGGCTCGCTGATCTCGCTGTCCAAGATCAGCAGTGAGCTGTTCCAGGCGGTTTACCAAGAGGGGCACCGAACGACGTGAGCGATCCGGAACGCGCGATGCTGCTGTCCGTCCACCCGCGCTTCGCCAACGCGATCCTGGCCGGCAGCAAGACGGTGGAGGTTCGCCGCCAGCGCGTCGCCGCGCCTCCGGGAACGCCCGTCCTCTTGTACGCGACCGCGCCCACCATGGCGGTGGTGGGCATGGCGCGCATTGCCGCCATCTACGTCGCCACGCCCAGCGAGGTCTGGTCGGCTCATCGGGGACAGACCGGGATCACCCGGAGGGAGTACGACGCCTACATGAGCGGCGCGAGGCAGGCGAGCGGTCTCACGATGGAGAATCCTGTCTCCTTCGATGAGCCGGTATCGCTCAATGCGCTGCGCTCCGCCGGGTCCTTCCACCCTCCGCAGAGCTACCGCTACATGAAGGGCGACGAGCTTCGACAGGTGGCCGTGGCGGGACCTGTCGTGGGCACGGCGCTTCGCGAGGCGCTGGGAGACCTGGTACCCGCCTAGTGCTGCACTCGCCGCCGGCGGGGCCGAAGCACCGGACGGGGCTTCAACGCAGGGCGTGGCGAATCTTCAAGCGTCCGTATCCCATGACCCCGGAGATCCGAATCGTCGGCCCGTCGGTCCGGGGGTGTCGCGGGATCTTGTAGCGCAGGTCCTTCCATCCCGTGCTCAGTCCTTCGACGTCGACCACCGCGTCCCGGGGCACCGTGATCCGGGCCCCGCCGGTTCCAGTTGCAGCTCGATGTCGACGATCGGGTGCTCGATGACCGCACGGGACAGGTCCAGGCGCACCCTTCCATATGCTGACTCGACCTTGAGGACCCGGGGCACCCGCCACGCGCCACGCCGCTTGATCCGCCCACCGGCGGCGGCGATCGTGGCAGTGCTTCCCGGTTGCTCCTCCGGGAGCGAGACCAGAGCGGACGCGAGTTCGCTCCGCGTCTTGGCCCTGAGCACCTGGTGGAGGTGCTCGTCCAACACCTCGTGTGGGATGAGCCCTTCCGCGTACGCCTCCTGCAGACGTCGCACGGCTGCCTCGCGGTCGCCTTCACGGATCAGTGAGGGCGATTCTTCCGGTAAGGAGGTCACGGGTTCACCGTACTGCCGAGTCGGCGAGGTAAACCCGTCAAGGCAGGCCCGGAGACCGGGGCGCCACCCGTCCCGCAAACCACCCTTTGCGTATGCGTCTTAGTGACCCTTTGCACCCTGTGTGGCGCAGGTCACACGAATTGCGTCTCGCGATATGGGACGCCGGGGCAGGTTGATGCCTGCTGGGCGCCCGAATGGCGCTGGTGTGGCGGCCTGGACTCGACTTAGGGCACGCCGAGGGCACGCCGCCCCCTGATTGGACTAGACAACAAGTAAGGCCCAGATCGGTGAACTGGGCCTTCTTCGTGGAGCGGGTGACGAGAATCGAACTCGCACTCTCAGCTTGGGAAGCTGATGTTCTACCACTAAACTACACCCGCGTAAGACGCCGACCATGTCGGTGCCTGGACGCTCACTCACTCTACCCCATGCCCGGCCCCCGGTGTTCGCGCCGTGGGGCCGTCGGTCGTTTCAGGGGTTGGAGTGGGGTCGGGACACGGCTGCGGAGGCTCGGAGTTGGGGCGTACGGTGGGGGCCCTGGAGAGGGTGCGCGTGGGGGCGGAGTGCCGCCTGGAGAGTCGTCTCTTTCATCCCGTACTGTGGCTTTTGTCGTCAGGGTAGTAAGCCAGACGCGGCTCTTGGGGAAGGGACTTGAAGGACTTGATGGAGCGCACCGTCGTCCGCTGTGCCGATGGGCACGTGTTCACCGCGACCTCGTTCCCGATGCAGCAGGCCGAGCGACTCGGCCCCGGTCGGCTCGTCCGATGTCCGCGGTGTGCGCGGCTGCGGAGTGCCGTGCCGGTGGGTGCGGAGAAGCGGTAGCACGAGTAGTGCGGTAGCAGGAGCAGTACAGGGCAGTACAGGTACGGTCCGGGCGCGCGGGGCGGCGGCGGTTGTCGCTGCTCCGCGCGCCTTGCGTATCCTCGGTGCGTGCTTCTCTCAGACAAGGACATCCGGGCCGAGATCGACAACGGGCGGGTGCGGATCGAACCGTTCGACGACTCCATGGTGCAGCCGTCGAGCATCGACGTGCGCCTCGACCGCTACTTCCGGGTGTTCGAGAATCACCGGTACCCGCACATCGACCCCTCCGTCGAGCAGGTGGATCTGACCCGGCTCGTGGAGCCGGAGGGCGACGAGCCGTTCATCCTGCACCCCGGCGAGTTCGTGCTGGCCAGCACGTACGAGGTCGTCTCGCTGCCGGACGATCTCGCCTCGCGGCTCGAAGGGAAGAGTTCGCTCGGCCGGCTCGGGCTCGTCACGCACTCCACCGCCGGGTTCATCGACCCGGGCTTCTCCGGGCACGTGACGCTCGAACTGAGCAACCTCGCGACCCTCCCCATCAAGCTGTGGCCGGGGATGAAGATCGGGCAGCTGTGCATGTTCCGGCTCACCTCGCCGGCCGAGCACCCGTACGGGAGCGAGCGCTACGGGTCCCGCTACCAGGGCCAGCGGGGGCCGACCGCCTCCCGGTCCTTCCTCAATTTCCATCGGACCCAGGTATGACCAAGGTATGGACCCAGTGATGAGCAGGACGCGCGCATGAGTGATGTTCGGGAGAATCTGACCTACGAGCAGTTCGGCGTCGCCGTGCGCGAACTCGCGCAGGCCGTCGCCGACGACGGGTACGAGCCGGACATAGTGCTCTCCATCGCCCGCGGCGGTGTCTTCGTCGCCGGTGGGCTGGCGTACGCGCTCGACTGCAAGAACATCCACCTGGTGAACGTGGAGTTCTACACCGGGGTCGGGACCACCCTCGACATGCCCGTCATGCTCGCGCCGGTCCCGAACGTCATCGACTTCTCCGACAAGAAGGTCCTCATCACCGACGACGTCGCCGACACCGGCAAGACGCTCAAGCTGGTGCGCGACTTCTGCCTCGACACGGTCGCCGAGGTCCGCAGCGCGGTGATCTATGAGAAGTCGCACTCCCTCGTCCAGTGCGAGTACGTGTGGAAGCGGACCGACGAGTGGATCAACTTCCCGTGGAGTGTCCTGCCGCCCGTCGTGCGGCGGCAGGGACAGGTGCTCGACGCCTGACCGGACGGACCGACGGACAGCGGCTGACATACGGAAGGGCCCCGGCGCGCACGTCGCGCCGGGGCCCTTCCGTATGTCTGCGACTAGAACGTGCCCAGCTTCACGATCGACAGCAGGGCGATCAGCTGGATCGCGGACGCGCCGAGCGCCTTCGGCCAGGGCAGGTCGTGGGAGCGGCTGACCATCAGCGTGAGGAGGGCGCCGGCCGCGACCCAGGTGGCCCAGCCCAGGATCTGGACGAAGGGCGCGTCGCCGCCGGCGAACATCGCGACGACCAGGCGGGGCGCGTCCGTGATGGACATGATCAGCATGGAGAGGCCGACCGTGGGCTGCCAGGCGCCGTCGCCGCCGAGCTGGCGGGCCAGGGTGTGGGTGACCACGCCCAGGACGAAGGCGCTCAGCACCATCGCCACCGCCGTGGTCAGGACGATCGGGATCGCGTTCGAGAGGGTGGCGTTGATGGCCTCCTCGCGGGCGCCGTCGAAGCCGAAGACCGCCAGCAGGCCGTAGAGGAACGTCACGATGAGCGCCGGGGCCCACATCGCGTAGTCCCGCATCTGGAGGAAGGTCTGGTTGGGCGCGAGGACGACGCCCCTCAGGAGGTCCTTCCAGTGCAGGCGGGGGCCGACGGGGCCGGGTGCGGGGGCGGAACCGGCGCGGTAGGTGTCGCCCTGGTTGTACGGGTCGTCGACCCTGAACGCCTGGGTGTGGCCCGGGTTGTTGGCCGCGTACGGGTCGTACGGGGCCTGCTGGGGGTGCCCGCCGCCGGGGCCGTGACCGCCGGGTCCGTAGCCGCCGTCACCGAAGTACTCCGGCTCTCCGTGGCCGCCTCCGTGACCGCCTCCGTGTGCCTGCGGCCACGGGGAGCCGCCGGGGGCCGGACCCCGGCCCGGGCCTGGGGCGCCACCCCCGTACGGCGGCTGCGGGTACGGCTGCTGAGGCGTCGCGGGACCGCCGTACGACGGTCCCTGGGGCGCCTGCTGTCCGTACGGAGGGCGTTGCGGTCGCGCGTTTGGAGCGCCGTTGTCCCGGCCGCGTCCGATCCTGAATCCAGCCACGCCATCGAACGTACCTGGTCCCGGAGAGTGACGTGCGGGGCCCGGCCGTTCGGGGGTCCTTTGCTGCCGAGCTGTGACATCCCTTACGGGTGCTCCCCGAGGGCTCCCCGACGCCTCCCCGGCGCTCTGCGGGCGTCCGCCCGCCGGTCCCCTACGGGGTCAGGAAGACCGACGTGGAGAACGTGACCGCGGCCCGCGTCGTCACCAGGGCCCCGGCCGCGCCCCGGTGGACCTCGACGGTGTCCTCCGTGTCGCCCCGGTACGTCCGCACCACCAGGTCCGCGAGGCCGTCGCCGTCGAAGTCCCCGGCCGTGAGCACGCGCGTCGTGCCCGTCGCCGCGGGGCGCACCGTGACCGCGGGCCGGGGCGTGGGGCCCGCCGTACGGCCGCGGTGGACGCGTACTCCCGAGCCGCTGGAGACCAGTTCGCTCAGCCCGTCGCCGTCGAGGTCGGCGGCGTCGAGCAGCGAGCCGGGGGTGTCGAGGGTGCCTCCCCCACCGCTTGACGCGTGGGAGGAGCCCCCAGCCTCGGTGGGCAGGTCGTAGCGCATCGCCGTGGTGTCCGGGGTGCCCACGGCCGCGTCCAGCGCCTTGCCCCTGCCGAAGGCGCCCAGGGCGACGTCGACGCCGGCGGGCAGGGTGACGCCGGTGCGGGTGGGGCCGTCGGGGCCGCCGAGGACGACGGCCGCCGTGCCGGGGCCCGCGGAGGCTCGGACGACCAGGTCGTCGTACCCGTCGCGGTTCACGTCGGCGGCGGGGCCGGTCGGCGCCTCGCCGGGGAGGGGAGGGGCGTGCCGGCCCGGCGCGGGGCGCCCCCGCGGGTGAAGGGGCCGCGCAGGTAGCTGAGGCGGCCGGCCGAGGCGTGGACGACGAGGTCCTGGGCGCCGTCGCCGTCGAAGTCGCCGCACACCGGGCGCTCGGGCCAGTCGTTGCCGAAGCGGGCCCTGTCGGGGACGGTCAGCGGGACCGCGCGGCCGGCCGGTCCGGTCGGGGAGCCGAAGAGGAGCTGGAGGGGGACCGGGGGGCGGCCCCGGCCGTCGTAGGGCGGGTCGGTGGTGACCACCAGGTCGGTGAAGCCGTCGCCGTCGAGGTCGCAGCTCGCCTCCGCCTCGAAGAGGGCAGGCAACTGCCCGTCGACCGGGGCCGCGTGCTCCTTGGGGGTGAGCAACTGACGTGTGCCGGGGACCAGTCCGCGGGCGGAGCCGTAGACGATGCCGATGCCGGCGTCGTCGGTGTGGCTCTGCGCCTTGACCAGGTCGTCGAGGACGAGGTCGCGGTGGCCGTCGCCGTTGAAGTCGTCGGGGACCTCGCTGCCCTCGCCGCGCGGGACGGGCAGCCGGGCGGGGGCCTGGGCGGCGCGTACGGGGGTGGGTGCGGCGTCCTCGGCGGCGGGCGCCGGGCCGTGGCCGCAGGCGGCGAGCAGCAGCAGGCAGCCGGTGGCGGCCGTGCCGGTCAGGGTGTGTCCTCGCAGGCGCACCGTTCACCTCGTCCGTATCGACCCGTAGCACCACTACCGACAACGACCGGGTAATGATGCACGCGTTCGACGAACGGCGACACCCCCGGACTCGGAAGGAGTTCCGGGGGTGTCGGTCGAGTGAGGGGCGGGCGGAGTGCGGCTACTTCACCGGCTCCGGTGTCGGCTCGCTCTCCGTCTCCGGCTCGCCCGACGGGTCGGCCGGGGTCCTGACGGAGTCCAGCAGGAGCTGGGCGACGTCGACGACCTGGATGGACTCCTTGGCCTTGCCGTCGTTCTTCTTGCCGTTGACCGAGTCGGTGAGCATGACCAGGCAGAACGGGCAGGCGGTGGAGACGATGTCGGGGTTGACGGAGAGGGCCTCGTCGACGCGCTCGTTGTTGATGCGCTTGCCGATCCGCTCCTCCATCCACATCCGCGCGCCGCCGGCGCCGCAGCAGAAGCCGCGCTCCTTGTGGCGGTGCATCTCCTCGTTCCGGACGCCCGGGACGGCGGCGATGATCTCGCGCGGAGGCGTGTAGATCTTGTTGTGGCGGCCCAGGTAGCACGGGTCGTGGTAGGTGATGATGCCCTCGACCGGCGTGACCGGGAGCAGCCTGCCCTCGTCGACGAGGTGCTGGAGCAGCTGGGTGTGGTGGATGACCTCGTAGTCGCCGCCGAGCTGCGGGTACTCGTTGCCGAGGGTGTTGAGGCAGTGCGGGCAGGTGGCGACGATCTTCTTCGCCGACTTCGGCTTCGCCGACTCGGGCAGCACCTTGCCGTCGTCGTCCATCTCCTCGCCGAAGGCGGCGTTGAGGGACATGACGTTCTCCATGCCGAGCTCCTGGAAGAGGGGCTCGTTGCCGAGGCGGCGGGCGGAGTCGCCGGTGCACTTCTCGTCGCCGCCCATGATGGCGAACTTGACGCCCGCGATGTGGAGCAGCTCGGCGAAGGCCTTGGTGGTCTTCTTGGCGCGGTCCTCCAGGGCACCGGCGCAGCCGACCCAGTACAGGTACTCGACCTCGGTGAGGTCCTCGATGTCCTTGCCGACGACCGGGACCTCGAAGTCCAGCTCCTTGAGCCACTCCAGGCGCTGCTTCTTCGCCAGGCCCCAGGGGTTGCCCTTCTTCTCCAGGTTCTTGAGCATCGTGCCCGCCTCGGACGGGAACGCCGACTCGATCATGACCTGGTAGCGGCGCATGTCGACGATGTGGTCGACGTGCTCGATGTCGACCGGGCACTGCTCGACGCAGGCGCCGCAGGTGGTGCAGGACCACAGGACGTCCGGGTCGATGACACCCTGCTCCTCGAGGGTGCCGATCAGCGGGCGCTCGGCCTCCGCCAGCGCCGCCGCGGGCACGCCCGCCAGCTGCTCCTCGGACGCCTTCTCCTCGCCCTCCATCGTCTTGCCGCCGCCGGCCAGCAGGTAGGGGGCCTTGGCGTGCGCGTGGTCGCGCAGGGACATGATCAGGAGCTTGGGGGAGAGCGGCTTGCCGGTGTTCCAGGCGGGGCACTGCGACTGGCAGCGGCCGCACTCGGTGCAGGTGGAGAAGTCCAGCAGGCCCTTCCAGGAGAACTGCTCGACCTGGGAGACGCCGAAGACGTCGTCGTCGCCCGGGTCGGTGAAGTCGATCGGCTCGCCGCCGGACGTCATCGGCAGCAGCGCGCCGAGCGCGGTGCCGCCCTTCGCGTCGCGCTTGAACCAGATGTTCGGGAACGCGAGGAAGCGGTGCCAGGCGACGCCCATGTCGGTCTTCAGGGCGACCGTGATCATCCAGATGAAGGAGGTCGCGATCTTCAGGCCGGCGAAGAGGTAGACGAGGTTCTGGAGCGTTCCGAGGTCCGTGTCCCGCAGCGCGGAGACGACCGGGTACGAGATGAAGAACGACGCCTCGTAGCCGTCCACGTGGTGGAGGGCGCCCTCCAGCGCGTGCAGCATGAAGATGCAGACGCCGACGATGAGGATGACGGCCTCGACGAAGTACGCCTGGCCGAAGTTGGAGCCCGCGAAGCGGGACTTGCGGCCCGGCTTGTTCGGCTTGCTCACCTGGCGGATCGCGATCAGGACCAGGATGCCGACGACCGTCATCGTGCCGATGAACTCGACGAAGACGTTGTACGGCGCCCAGTCGCCGATGACCGGCAGGATCCAGTCGGCCTGGAAGAGCTGGCCGACGGCGTTGACGATGGTCAGCAGCAGGGAGAAGAAGCCCACCGCGACGAACCAGTGCGCCACCCCGACGATGCCCCAGCGGTTCATCCGGGTGTGGCCGAGGAACTCCCTGACCACGGTGACGGTGCGGTCCACGGGATCGTTGGTCCGCGTTCCGGCCGGTACGGGCTGGCCCAGCCGCATGTAGTTGAAGATCTGCAGGACGGCGCGGCCGAACAGTGCGACGCCGACCACGATCAGGACCAGCGACACGATGATCGCGGCGAGTTGCATTTGGGGGCTCCTCGGGCCTGCGAGGTTCGAGAGGGCGGTATTACTAAGCGGTAACTTATTCAGTTCGTCTGAGACTACCCCCATCCTCCGCCGCACTGTAGTCGCACGTGCGGTGATCTGCGTCGCTGAGGCAACCCTGACCCCGCCGGACCCCTCCGCGGCACCGGGTCCACGGGTCCCGTCCGGTCCGCGGCGCCACGCCGGACCGAACGCGCGATTCATCGCAAAACGTGATAGTCGGCATAACTTGTCTCCGTGCTCTACGGGATCGCCGCCGCCACCGCCTCCTTCCTTCTCGCCGCCCTCCTCGCCGCGCTGCTGAGGGCGCCCGCCCTGCGCCTCGGCCTGGCCGACCGGCGACGGCGGCGTCCCGTCCCGCTGCTCGGCGGTGCGGCCGTCGTCCTCGCCACCGGGCTGGTCGCGTGGGCCGGGGAGTGGTCCGGCGCGGTGCCGCTCGGTGCGGGCGCCGGCCCGCTGCTCGTCGCCGCGACCGCCGTCGGCGCGCTCGGTCTCGCCACCGACGTCTGGCGGCTGCGGCGGCGGTGGCTCCTGGCCGGTACGGCCGCCGCGGCGGCCTGCGTGGTGCCGTACGCGGAGACCGGGCCGGTGGCCGGCGCGCTCGCCGTGGGCTGGATCGCGCTGGTCACCGCCGCCTTCCGGGGGCTCGACCACGCCGACGGGGTGGCCGGCACGGTGGGCGTCGTGACCGCCTTCGGGGTCGGTGCCTGTGCCGCGGCGGAGCTGATGGACGGGCCGGCGGTGCTGCTGCTGGCGCTGGCGGCCGCGCTCACCGGGTTCCTGCTGCACAACTGGCATCCCGCGCGGATCGCGCTCGGCGCGTGCGGGGCGCTCTTCACGGGGTTCCTGCTCGCCGGGGCCGCAGTGTTCGCCCGGGCGGGGCGGGAACCCGGCGCCGACGCGGGAGTGCTGTTCGCGCTGACCGCGGTGCCGGTCGCCGACGCCGTCCTCGTCCTCCTCTCGCGCCGACTGGCCGGACGGCCCCTGACGCGCGGCGGTCCCGACCATCTCGCGCACCGGCTGCGGCGGCTCGGACTCACCCCCCAGGGCGCCGTGGTGGTCCTCGGCGGTGCCGCGCTGTGCGCGGTGCTCGTGGGCGTCCTCGCGCACACCGGCCGGGTGGGCGGACCGGCGGTGCTGTGGGTGGCGGGCGGCGCGGCCGCGGGGTGCTGGGGCTGTCGCGGGTACGGGTGTACGGGCGGCGGGGGCGGGGTGCGGTCGCCCGGGGCACCACGGCCGCCGGCGGCGGGACGGTCACCGGGGAGGGATGGTCACCGGGGGCCGGACGGTCACCGGCGGCCGGGCGGTCACCGGCGGCGGGACGGCCACCGGGTGTCGGGCGGTCACCGGCGGCGGGGCGGTCACCGGGTGTCGGGCGGTCACCGGGTGTCGGGCGGTCACCGGCGGCGGGGCGGTCACCGGGTGTCGGGCGGTCACCGGCGGCGGGGCGGTCACCGGGTGTCGGGCGGTCACCGGCGGCGGGACGGTCACCGGTGGCCGGACGGCCGCCAAAGCCGCGGCGGTCGCCAAAGCCGCGGCGGTCCCGGTCCCCGGCGCCGTCCCGTTCCGCGGCGCCGGGGAGGAGTCGCAGGGCCCTCGCGGGGCAACCGGAGTCCCGGGCGACGCGTCCTTCCGGGGAACGATTTTTCCGGTTCGTCAGGCCGGTAGCGCCGAGAACGCCCAGGTCAGGGCGCCGTTGCGCGTAAGGAACGGATAAGAGTTGAGCCCGCCCGACTCACCTCTGTTGACCCATCGCCGGGCGTCATGCACACTTGAGCCTGTTCCACTCAAGTCAGCTGGAGGTTATTCACCATGGCACGTGCGGTCGGCATCGACCTGGGCACGACTAACTCCGTCGTCAGCGTTCTGGAGGGCGGCGAGCCCACCGTCATCACCAACGCCGAGGGCGCCAGGACCACGCCGTCCGTCGTCGCCTTCGCCAAGAACGGCGAGGTGCTCGTCGGCGAGGTGGCCAAGCGCCAGGCGGTCACGAACGTCGACAGGACCATCCGCTCGGTCAAGCGCCACATGGGCACCGACTGGAAGGTCAACCTCGACGGCAAGGACTTCAACCCGCAGCAGATCAGCGCCTTCGTGCTGCAGAAGCTGAAGCGGGACGCCGAGTCCTACCTGGGCGAGAAGGTGACCGACGCGGTCATCACCGTCCCGGCGTACTTCAACGACGCCGAGCGCCAGGCCACCAAGGAGGCCGGTGAGATCGCGGGCCTCAACGTCCTGCGCATCGTCAACGAGCCGACCGCCGCCGCGCTGGCGTACGGCCTGGACAAGGACGAGCAGGTCATCCTGGTCTTCGACCTCGGTGGCGGCACGTTCGACGTCTCGCTGCTGGAGATCGGCGACGGCGTCGTCGAGGTGAAGGCCACCAACGGTGACAACAACCTCGGTGGTGACGACTGGGACCAGCGCGTCGTCGACTACCTGGTCAAGCAGTTCCAGTCCGGCCACGGCGTGGACCTCGGCAAGGACAAGATGGCCCTCCAGCGCCTGCGCGAGGCCGCCGAGAAGGCCAAGATCGAGCTGTCCTCGTCCACCGAGACCTCGATCAACCTGCCGTACATCACGGCGTCCGCCGAGGGCCCGCTGCACCTGGACGAGAAGCTCACCCGCGCCCAGTTCCAGCAGCTGACCTCCGACCTGCTGGAGCGCTGCAAGACGCCGTTCCACAACGTCATCAAGGACGCTGGCATCCAGCTGTCCGAGATCGACCACGTCGTTCTCGTCGGCGGCTCGACCCGTATGCCCGCCGTCGCCGAGCTCGTCAAGGAGCTGACCGGCGGCAAGGACGCCAACAAGGGCGTCAACCCGGACGAGGTCGTCGCCATCGGCGCCGCCCTGCAGGCCGGTGTCCTCAAGGGCGAGGTCAAGGACGTCCTGCTCCTCGACGTCACCCCGCTGTCCCTCGGCATCGAGACCAAGGGCGGCATCATGACCAAGCTGATCGAGCGGAACACGACGATCCCGACGAAGCGTTCGGAGATCTTCACCACCGCCGAGGACAACCAGCCCTCCGTGCAGATCCAGGTCTACCAGGGCGAGCGCGAGATCGCGGCGTACAACAAGAAGCTCGGGATGTTCGAGCTGACCGGTCTGCCGCCGGCGCCCCGCGGCGTCCCGCAGATCGAGGTCGCCTTCGACATCGACGCCAACGGCATCATGCACGTGACCGCGAAGGACCTGGGCACGGGCAAGGAGCAGAAGATGACCGTCACCGGCGGCTCCTCGCTGCCGAAGGACGAGGTCGACCGGATGCGCCAGGAGGCCGAGAAGTACGCGGAGGAGGACCACGCCCGCCGCGAGGCCGCCGAGTCCCGCAACCAGGGCGAGCAGCTCGTCTACCAGACGGAGAAGTTCCTCAAGGACAACGAGGACAAGGTCCCCGGCGAGGTGAAGACCGAGGTCGAGTCCGCCGTCGCCGAGCTGAAGGAGAAGCTCAAGGGCGAGGACTCCGCCGAGATCCGCACCGCCACCGAGAAGGTCGCCGCCGTCTCGCAGAAGCTGGGCCAGGCCATGTACGCCGACGCCCAGGGCGCGCAGGCCGCCGGCGGCGAGGCCCCGGGCGCCGGCACGGGTGCCGCCTCCGGTGACAAGGCCGACGACGACGTCGTCGACGCCGAGATCGTGGACGACGAGCGCAAGGACGGTGCCGCGTGACGGAGGAGACCCCGGGCTTCGAGGAGAAGCCCGACGTCCCCTCCGGCGCCACTCCTGACGACGCCGAGCCGCAGGCCGCCTCCGAAGAGGGGGCGGCCCCGGCCGGGGACGCGAGCGAGAACACGGCCCTGGTGGCCCAGCTGGACCAGGTGCGCACGGCGCTCGGCGAGCGCACGGCGGACCTCCAGCGGCTCCAGGCCGAATACCAGAACTACCGCCGCCGGGTCGAGCGGGACCGCGTCGCGGTCAAGGAGGTCGCCGTCGCGAACCTCCTGTCCGAGCTGCTTCCCGTGCTCGACGACATCGGTCGCGCCCGGGACCACGGTGAACTGGTCGGCGGCTTCAAGTCCGTCGCGGATTCGCTGGAGGCGGTCATCGCCAAGATGGGCCTCCAGCAGTTCGGCAAGGAGGGCGAGCCCTTCGACCCGACGATCCACGAGGCCCTGATGCACTCCTACGCACCGGACGTCACCGAGACGACCTGCGTGGCGATCCTGCAGCCCGGGTACCGCATCGGCGAACGCACCATCCGCCCCGCGCGGGTGGCGGTGGCCGAGCCGCAGCCGGGCGCGCAGACCGTCAAGCCGGCCGAGGAGAGCAGCACCGAGGCACCCGCCGACTCCGCGGACAACAAGGAGAGCGGTGGCCCGGAGGAGGGCTGACGCCATCACGGGACACGGGAAGGAGGGACGTCGGGGATGAGCACCAAGGACTTCATCGAGAAGGACTACTACAAGGTCCTCGGCGTCCCCAAGGACGCCACCGAGGCCGAGATCAAGAAGGCGTACCGGAAGCTCGCCCGCGAGAACCACCCGGACGCCAACAAGGGGAACGTCAGGGCGGAGGAGCGCTTCAAGGAGATCTCCGAGGCCAACGACATCCTCGGTGACCCCAAGAAGCGCAAGGAGTACGACGAGGCCCGCTCCCTCTTCGGCAACGGCGGATTCCGCCCGGGGCCGGGCGCGGGCGGCGGCGGCACCTTCAACTTCGACCTGGGCGACCTCTTCGGAGGCGGCGCCCAGGGCGGCGGGGGAGGGCAGGGTGGCGCAGGCGGCTTCGGCGGCGGGCTCGGCGACGTCTTCGGGGGCCTGTTCAACCGCACCGGCGGTGGCCCGGGCACCGGCACGCGTACGCAGCCGCGGCGCGGGCAGGACATCGAGTCCGAGGTCACCCTGAGCTTCACCGAGGCCATCGAGGGCGCGACCGTGCCGCTCAGGATGTCCTCGCAGGCGCCCTGCAAGGCCTGTTCCGGCACCGGCGACAAGAACGGCACGCCGCGCGTGTGCCCGACCTGCGTCGGCACCGGCCAGGTCGCCCGGGGCTCGGGCGGCGGCTTCTCGCTGACCGACCCGTGCCCGGACTGCAAGGGCCGCGGTCTGATCGCCGAGGACCCCTGCGACGTCTGCAAGGGCTCCGGACGCGCCAAGTCCTCGCGGACGATGCAGGTCCGCATCCCCGCCGGGGTGTCGGACGGGCAGCGCATCCGGCTGCGCGGCAAGGGCACACCGGGCGAGCGGGGCGGCCCGGCGGGCGACCTGTACGTGGTCGTCCACGTCAAGGACCACCCCGTCTTCGGCCGCAGGGGCGACAACCTCACCGTCACCGTCCCCGTCACCTACGCCGAGGCGGCCCTCGGCGGCGAGGTGCGGGTCCCCACCCTGGGCGGTCCGCCCGTCACCCTGAAGCTGCCCCCGGGCACCCCCAACGGGCGCACCATGCGGGCCAGGGGCAAGGGCGCGGTCCGCAAGGACGGCACCCGCGGCGACCTTCTGGTCACCGTGGAGGTGAGTGTTCCGAAGGACCTGACGGGGAAGGCTCGTGACGCGCTGGAGGCGTATCGCGAGGCGACCGCGGACGAGGATCCGCGGGCGGAGTTGTTCCAGGCCGCGAAGGGAGCTTGACGGGAATGGACGGTCGTCGACGCAACCCGTATGAACTGACCGAGGACACCCCGGTCTACGTCATCTCGGTGGCGGCCCAGCTCTCCGGCCTGCACCCGCAGACCCTGCGCCAGTACGACCGCCTCGGCCTGGTCTCCCCCGACCGCACGGCGGGCCGCGGCCGCCGCTACTCGGCCCGCGACATCGACCTGCTCCGACAGGTGCAGCAGTTGTCGCAGGACGAGGGCATCAACCTGGCCGGAATCAAGCGCATCATCGAACTGGAGAACCAGGTCGCCGCGCTCCAGGCCAGGGCGGCCGAGCTGGCCGACGCCCTCGACGGCGCGGCGACGGCGATGCGTCAACGGGAGGCGGCGGTGCACGCGTCGTACCGCCGTGACCTGGTCCCCTACCAAGAGGTACAGCAGACCAGCGCCCTGGTGGTCTGGCGGCCCAAGCGGCACGGCCAGGCCTCGGACTGACAGGCGGCACAAGGGAAAACGGCATCGCAGGCCCCGGAGGACGAACGCGTCCTCCGGGGCTTGTTCACAACGGTGCTGTCTCATTGGTCTAGTACTTCTTGACGATTTGGTGAAGACAGCGTTGGCTTCGTTCACCTGGGTCACCTGGGTCACCAACAACACCCGTGTGTCGGAAGGTAAGCGCAGTGAGCAGCCGTGCCCGTCGTACCGCCATATCCGTGGCCGCGTCCCTGATGACCTTCTCGCTGGCCTCCTGCGGTGTGCTGGGCGCGTCGGAGAGCAGCGACGAGGCGAGTCCCACCAAGGGCAACGACATCACGGTCGGCCTGCTGCTCCCGGAGAAGGAGAACACGCGCTACGAGCAGTTCGACTACCCCTTCTTCAAGGCGAAGATCGGCGACCTCACGCGCGACGAGGGCGACGTCAAGTACGCCAACGCCGAGGCCAGCGCCGCCAAGCAGGCCCAGCAGATGCAGCAGATGGTCGACGACAAGGTCGACGTGATCGTGCTGGACGCCGTCGACGCGCACGCCATCGCGGACGGCGTGCAGAAGGCGAAGGACGCCGGCATCCCCGTCATCGCCTACGACCGGCTGGCCGAGGGCCCGATCGACGCCTACATCTCCTTCGACAACGAGCTGGTCGGCGAGGTCCAGGGCCGCTCCCTGGTCGAGGCGCTGGGCGACAAGTCGTCCGGCTCCGACAAGATCGTCATGATGAACGGCTCGTCCACCGACCCGAACGCCAAGCAGTTCAAGGCGGGCGCGCTGTCGGAGCTGAACGGCAAGGTGACGATCGCCCAGTCCTTCGACACCAAGGACTGGAAGCCGGAGAACGCCGAGGCGAACATGACCGAGGCGATCGAGAAGATCGGCAAGAAGAACATCGCGGGCGTCTACTCCGCCAACGACGGCATGGCGGGCGGCGTCATCAAGGCCCTGGAGGACGCGGGCGTCACCGACCTGCCGCCGATCACCGGCCAGGACGCGGAACTCGCCGCGGTGCAGCGGATCGTGACCGGCGAGCAGTACATGAGCGTGTACAAGTCCTACCCGCAGGAGGCCGAGAACGCCGCGGAGATGGCCGTGGCCCGGGTCCAGGGCCGGGACATCCAGTTCGACGCGCTGGCCCGCGACAAGGTCGACAGCCCCACCCAGAAGGGCATCCCGGCCCAGCTGGTCCCCGTCGTCGCCCTCACCCAGAGCAACATCGAGGAGACGGTCGTCGCGGAGGGCTTCTTCAAGGTCACCGACATCTGCACCGCCAAGTACGCGGAGGCGTGCGCGAAGATCGGGCTGAAGTAGCCCGGCACGGGCCCTGGTCGGACCGCCCGGGCATTCCGGTCGCAACCGGCGTATTCAGCCGCCCGCCCCGGGTCGAGCCGTGTTGCGGAGCCGGTCCCGGCCGCGCATAGTTGCGCTCCGGAAGAGCCGGAACCGGGGGTGGGATGGGCGATGGCCGGGCACGTGGCTCAGGAGCACCCGCACGGGGCCGACCGGCTGTGCGCGGCCGGGGACCGCGTGTACTCCCGGGCCGTACGCCGCGGCCGGGTGCCGCGCCAGGACGCCGAGCCGGTGCCCTGCCTCCTGGAACTGGCCCTGCTGCACCCCGACCCGGACGACATGGACTGGCTGGTGCCGACCTCCCCGCAGGAGGTCATGACGCGGCTGCTGCGCGGCGTCCACGACGAGGTCAGCGCCAGCCAGCGGCGGGTGGGGTCCGCGGTGGAGGCCTTCGAGCGGTACGCGGGCCTCGGCCGGCTGCTCCGGACCCCGGCCGGCACGGAGAGCACGGCGATCCGGGTCCTCGACGGGCTCTCCCGCATCCAGGCCGCGATGGACGAGGCGACGCAGGCCTGCACGACGGAGGTCCTCACCGTCCAGCCCGGCGGCATCAGGCGCGAGGCGGAGCTGTCCGAGGGGCTGCACCGGGCGCTGGCGCTGCGCGGGCGCGGGGTGCGGATGCGGGACCTGTACACGCACGTGGCCCGGCACGGGCAGGGCCTGCTCAACTACCTGGAGCTGATGGGCGACGCGGTGGAGGCCCGGACGCTGGACGAGGTCATCGACCGGCTCATCCTCTTCGACCGCACGGTCGCCTTCGTCCCCGCCAACACCGACCGCACGATGGCCCTGGAACTGCGCCACCCCGCGCTGGTCGGCTACCTCGGCACGGTCTTCGAACGCCTGTGGCGCCTGGCGATCCCCCTGACGGCCCCGCTCCCCGCCACCGGCATCGAGGGCATCTCGCTTCGCGAGCAGTCCATCGCCGCGCTCCTCGCGGAGGGCCACCAGGACGCGGTGATCGCGGAGCGGCTGGGCATCAGCGTCCGCACGGCCCGCGCGCACATCGCCCGCCTCTCGGAGACCCTGGGCGCGGCCAGCCGTACCCAGTTGGGGGTGCGCATCGCCCAGGCGGGCCTGGACGGCTCCCCGCGCACCGGGCCGGCCTCCGTCATCCTTCCCGGTCGAGAATCCCCGACCGCCCGATGAGGAACCCGAGCTGAGCCCGGCTCTCGCTGCCGAGGGTGGCGGCGAGTTTGGCGATGTGGACGCGTGCGGTGCGGACGTTCATGCCGAGGCGGTCGGCGATGTCGGTGTCGGTGTGCCCTTCGGTGAGGAGGGCCGCTATGGCGCGTTGGCGCGGGGTGATGCCGTCGAGGGTGGGCTGGTGGACGGCGCGCGGGTGCATCGGGGTGGCGAGGTGCCAGAGGCGGTCGAAGGTGTTGACGAAGTAGGCGATGAGGGCGGGGTGGCGGACTTCGAGGGCCATGGTGCGGTCGGCCTTGGCCGGTATGTAGGCGACCGAGTGGTCCACGACGATGAGGCGTTCGGTGACCTCGTCGAGGGTGCGGGCCTCCACGTCGCCGCGCAGCAGCTCGTAGCGGGCGAGCACGGTGGGGGCGTGGCGCAGCGTGTGCTGGTAGAGGGTCCGGATGCGGCCGCCGCGGTCCAGGAGCGCCTGGTCGCGTGCCAACGCCGCCTCGTGGACGCGGGGGTGCGGACCGATGTGCGTGCTGTGGGGCTGGATCGTCAGTACCTGGTCGGTGGCCACGGCCATGACCTCGCCTATGGTCCGGTCGATGCGCTCCTTGCCGCTGAGCAGCCTGAGCGTGGCGGCCTCCCCGCCGGTCGACTGCGACGCGGTGCGCAGGAGCGGTGCGAAGGTCTCGGTCAGCCGCTCCTCCCGGCGGCGCTCGTCGGCGATGCGCTCCTGGGACGTACGCAGCAACCGGTGCAGTGCGACGGCCGGCGGTACGGGCCCGAGCCGGTCCGGGGCGTCGAGGGAGGGCTGCAGGAGCCCGAAGTCGAGCAGGCAGGGCGTCGCGGTGGCCTCCGCCACCGTGATCTGTCCTTCGTCCAACGCGCGTTGGTACAGCAGCGTTCCCGCGGGGCACAGTTCGTCGGGACCGTGCTCGGTGTGCGGCGCGCGCGCCTCTGCCGTCATGCGGGGGCCTCCGGTCGGCGTATCAGTCGTCCTGCTCCAGGATCCCGGACTGGGCTATGAGATAGCCCAGTTGGGCGCGGCTGCCGCTGCCGAGGGCCTGAGCCAGCTTGGCTATGTGCGCCCGGCAGGTTCGCACGTTCATGCCCAGGCGGCGGGCGATGGCCTCGTCCACGTGTCCTTCGACGAGCAGTTTGGCGATCGAGTGCTGGATCTCCGTGATCCCGTCGGGCGCGGTCTCGTAGGGGGCGCCGGTGCTCAGCGGCACCGCGCGGGACCACATGAACTCGAAGACCTTGATCAGGTACCGGACGAGGCCGGGGTGGCGGAGTTCCAGAGCCACCTGACGGTCGTCGCGGGTGGGAATGAAGGCGACGGACTCGTCGCAGATGATGAGGCGTTCCACCAGTTCGTCGATCGTCCGGTACTCGACCTTGCCGTCGGAGAACTGGGACACGTACCCCAGGGTCTCCGGGCTGTACCGGGCGGTGTGCTGGTAGAGGGTCCTGATCCGTACTCCGCGGTCGAGCAGCGGCCGGTCGCGCTCCAGCCCCTGGAGCAGCGTGTGTTCGAGGCGACGGCTGCTCGGCTGGACGGTGAGCATCTCCGACCGGCACTCGGACGTGGCCAGATCGAGCGCGCCGTTGATGCGGTCGAGTCCCTCGAGGACCGAGATCGAGTGCGTGTTCGTGGTGGCGTGTGCGCCGAGGGTGAGGAAGGGTTCGAAGGCGTCGGCCAGTTCGATCGACATGCGCCGGCGTTCGGCGATCTCCCGCTCGATCGAGTTGAGCCGCTGGGCCAGGGCCACCGACGGCGGCACGGGACGCAGCCAGTTCGCGTCGTCCGGATCAGGGTGCAGGAGGGCGAACTCGGTCAGGCATGGTACGGCTTCGGCGTCCTGCCGTGCCACACGTCCGATGCGCAGAGCTGCCGAATAGAGGCGACTGCCCTCCTCGCACAGTTCGGACATCGCATGGGGATGTGGCGCTTTAGTCCGATTCGTTGTCAAATCTACACCCCCCAGGGTCCTGAACATGCAGGAACATGATGCACTGATTGTGTGGCCATGACGTGCCCATATGAGCCATCGTCTTGTTCGACGGGGGAAGAGGGGACCTTCAAGTGAGGACGAAGCCGATTATGCGCAACACATTGCTTCGCTCGGTGCTTGCTGCCGCCTTCTCCGCCGTCCTGGCCGTCGGTGCGCTGACTGGTCTGTCCGGCGAGAAGGAGACGAAGGCGGACAGCACCTGGGGAATGGCTGCCACCACGGTCGCCTCGACCGTGTCCAGTGCGGCACCCACTCCCCTCGGTGCAGACGACAGCACTTGGGGCTGACTGATGACGACTCCACCCGACGACCGCTCCTTCCGTCGAGAAATGGCCACCGCCTACCGCTCTGGCTGGCACTTCATCGACCTGATCACCGCGATTCCGCACGCCGGTGACTCCCTGATGGTGACCGTCTTCGGCGAGCCGGTCGTCGTCACGCTGGACGAGGACGGCGACGTGCGGGCGTACCGGTGTCTGCGGCGGCCTCGGGGGGCGCCGCAGCCCGTGCGGTGTGCCATCCGGTACGGAATGATCTTTGTGAACCTGGACCAGCGGGACCACCGGCTCGAACAGCCGGAGATCCCCGAAGTGAGGACCATCTCGGCCACCCCCCGCAGTGCCTGACGCGATTCCCCCGTCGCAACAGATCGCTCAGGTGCTTCCCCCCGGCAGCGGCGTCACCGTGACCTGAACACGGTGACGCCGCTGTCGCATGTGCGGACATCCCGCGACACCGGCCGGTTCCGCGACTGGCCGAAAAGGTACTCGTGCGGGCACGGTCCGGCTCCCGCCCCTCGCCCCGACGCCTCCCGGCGGAGACGTGCGACCTCTCCCGGCAGAACATGCGACTTCTCCCTTGAGTGGAACCGACTCAACTTTGTGTACGCTGGACGAGTCAGCGCTACGAGTCAGCACTACGCGAGGAGGAGAGCCAGCACGTGGACGCCGAGCTGACCAACCGGAGCCGGGACGCGATCAACGCGGCCAGCAACCGGGCCGTGACCGAGGGGAACGCCGACCTCACCCCCGCCCACCTGCTGCTGGCTCTGCTCCAGGGGCAAGATAACGAGAACATCACCGACCTGCTCGCCGCCGTCGAGGCCGACCTCGCCGCCGTGCGCACCGGCGCCGAGCGCATCGTGGCCGGGCAGCCCAGCGTGACGGGGTCCACCGTCGCGCCGCCGCAACCCAGCCGTGAGATGCTCGCCGTGGTCGCCGACGCCCAGGCACGCGCCAAGGACCTCGGGGACGAGTACCTCTCCACCGAGCACCTGCTCCTCGGCATCGCCGCGAAGGGCGGCGCGGCCGGTGAGGTACTGGAGGGGCAGGGAGCCAGTGCGAAGAAGCTGCAGGAGGCCTTCCGCAAGGCGAGGGGAGGGCGCCGGGTGACCACGCCCGACCCCGAGGGCCAGTACAAGGCCCTGGAGAAGTTCGGTACCGACCTCACCGCCGCCGCGCGGGACGGGAAGCTCGACCCCGTCATCGGGCGCGACCAGGAGATCCGGCGGGTGGTCCAGGTGCTCAGCCGGCGGACCAAGAACAACCCGGTCCTCATCGGTGAGCCCGGTGTCGGCAAGACCGCCGTCGTCGAGGGGCTCGCCCAGCGGATCGTCAAGGGGGACGTGCCCGAGTCGCTGAAGGACAAGCGGCTGGTCTCGCTCGACCTGGGCGCCATGGTCGCCGGCGCCAAGTACCGCGGTGAGTTCGAGGAGCGGCTGAAGACCGTCCTCGCCGAGATCAAGGACTCCGACGGGCAGATCGTCACCTTCATCGACGAGCTGCACACCGTCGTCGGCGCCGGCGCCGGCGGGGACTCCGCCATGGACGCCGGGAACATGCTCAAGCCGATGCTCGCGCGCGGCGAACTGCGCATGGTCGGCGCGACGACCCTGGACGAGTACCGGGAGCGGATCGAGAAGGACCCCGCCCTGGAGCGGCGCTTCCAGCAGGTGCTGGTCGCCGAGCCGACCGTCGAGGACTCCATCGCGATCCTGCGCGGGCTCAAGGGCCGCTACGAGGCCCACCACAAGGTGCAGATCGCCGACAGCGCGCTGGTGGCCGCCGCCACCCTCTCCGACCGGTACATCACCTCCCGCTTCCTGCCCGACAAGGCCATCGACCTCGTCGACGAGGCCGCGTCCCGGCTGCGCATGGAGATCGACTCGTCGCCCGTCGAGATCGACGAACTCCAGCGCGCCGTGGACCGGCTGAAGATGGAGGAGCTGGCCATCGGCAAGGAGACCGACGCCGCCTCGCTCGAACGCCTGGAGCGGCTGCGGCGCGACCTCGCCGACAAGGAGGAGGAGCTGCGCGGCCTCAACGCCCGCTGGGAGAAGGAGAAGAAGTCCCTCAACCGCGTCGGCGAGCTGAAGGAGAAGCTCGACGAACTGCGCGGACAGGCCGAACGCGCCCAGCGAGACGGCGACTTCGACACCGCCAGCAAACTGCTCTACGGCGAGATCCCGACCCTGGAGCGCGACCTGGAGGCCGCCTCCGAGGCCGAGGAAGAGGTCGCCCGCGACACCATGGTCAAGGAGGAGGTCGGCGCCGACGACATCGCGGACGTCGTCGCCTCCTGGACCGGCATCCCCGCCGGGCGCCTCCTGGAGGGCGAGACGCAGAAGCTGCTGCGCATGGAGGACGAGCTGGGCAAGCGGCTCATCGGCCAGACCGAGGCCGTACGGGCCGTCTCCGACGCCGTACGCCGCTCCCGCGCCGGGATCGCCGACCCCGACCGGCCCACCGGGTCGTTCCTCTTCCTGGGCCCCACCGGCGTCGGCAAGACCGAGCTGGCCAAGGCGCTCGCCGACTTCCTCTTCGACGACGAGCGGGCCATGGTCCGCATCGACATGTCGGAGTACAGCGAGAAGCACAGCGTCGCCCGGCTGGTCGGCGCCCCTCCCGGGTACGTCGGCTACGAGGAGGGCGGCCAGCTCACCGAGGCCGTGCGGCGGCGGCCGTACACCGTCGTGCTGCTCGACGAGGTGGAGAAGGCGCACCCCGAGGTCTTCGACATCCTGCTCCAGGTGCTGGACGACGGGCGCCTCACCGACGGGCAGGGCCGCACCGTCGACTTCCGCAACACCATCCTGGTGCTCACCTCCAACCTGGGCAGCCAGTACCTCGTCGACCCGACCACCGGTGAGGCGGAGAAGAAGCAGCAGGTCCTGGACGTGGTCCGGGCCTCCTTCAAGCCGGAGTTCCTCAACCGGCTCGACGACCTGGTGGTCTTCTCGGCGCTCAGCGTGGAGGAGCTGAGCCGCATCGCACGGCTGCAGATCAACGGCCTGGCCCGGCGGCTCGCCGAACGCCGCCTCACCCTGGACGTCACCGACGAGGCCCTCGCCTGGCTGGCGCGGGAGGGCAACGACCCGGCGTACGGCGCCCGCCCGCTGCGCCGCCTCGTCCAGACCGCGATCGGCGACCGGCTGGCCCGGGAGATCCTGTCCGGCGAGATCAAGGACGGCGACGCGGTCCGCGTGGACCGCGTCGGCGACGACCTGATCGTGGGACCGGCCACCGGCAAGACGCTGTAGCCCGCCGGTGCGGCGCCCCGGTGCGGCACGCGCGGCCCGTCACCCTCCGGGGCGGCGGGCCGCGCGTGCGTCACAGCGTGAACGACGCGAACCGCACCAGCGCCGTCCCGGCGTCCTCGTGGACCACCCGCACCTGCACGACATGGGCCTCCACACCGTCCGGCAGGCCCTGCCCGTAGCTCAGATCCAGACACAGATCGGCGCCGTCCGGGCAGTACGTCCCGGCGGGTGCGGGAGCCTCGGGGTAGGTGTGCGCCAGCCACTCCCGGACACCCGTCCGGGGCATGCGGAAGGCGGCGCCGTAGTGGGTGTCCAGGAATGCCTGGTGCGTGCACGCCCCGACCGGACGCGCGCCGTCCGGCAGTGCGGCCCCGCCGAAGCCCAGCGCCTCGGAGCAGGGCACCTGGTCCGGTTCCCGTCCGTCGGCCCGGTCGTCGGACTCGGACAGGAGGACGCCCACCAGGACGACCAGGACAGGGAGCAGCACCAGTGTTGCCAGGGACACCAGGCCCGCGAACAGCCACCACCTGGTCCGTCCCCGGGTCGGGTCCTCGCCGCTCCCACAACCCGCCGCCGTACCCCGTGCCCGCTTCATGCCCCGCCCCCGTCCGCTCCGCCGGTCCACCCGACCGGCCGGATCATGTCAGCCCAGGGCTGACAGGCCCACGGCGGGCTTGCCACGCCCCTCCCCGCATGGGGGAGGATGGCCGGAATCCGTACGAAGGGAAATTCACGGTGAGCATCGACCCGTCCTCGATTCCGAACTTCGGGGGCAAGCAGCCCGAGCCGCAGCCCCAAGGACCGGCGGGCCCCGTCGTCCCGGATCAGGATCTTGTGAAGCAGCTCCTCGAACAGATGGAGCTGAAGTACGTCGTCGACGACGAGGGCGACCTCGCGGCGCCGTGGGAGCAGTTCCGTACGTACTTCATGTTCCGCGGCGAGGGGGACCAGCAGGTCTTCTCGGTGCGGACGTTCTACGACCGGCCCCACCAGATCGACGAGAAGCCCCAGCTGCTGGAGTCGGTCGACGACTGGAACCGGCGCACCCTGTGGCCCAAGGTGTACTCCCACACCCACGACGACGGCACGGTCCGCCTGATCGGCGAGGCGCAGATGCTGATCGGCATGGGCGTCAGCCTGGAGCACTTCGTCTCCTCGACGGTCAGCTGGGTCCGCGCCGCCATCGAGTTCGACCGGTGGCTCGTGGAGCAGCTCGGCCTGGAGCAGGACGTCAACGAGTCGGAGAAGCCGTCCGACGAGGACGGCAAGGACGGCGAGGACGGCGAGTAGCCCTCCCCCGCGGCACCACGCGCGAGAGCCCGGCCCCGGCGTTCCGGAGCCGGGCTCTCCCGTGTGCCGCCCCGCTCACCCCGCCAGGGCCCCCAGCCGCCGCACTGCCTCCTTCAGCACCGGCACCTGCTTGCAGAACGCGAACCGTACGAAGGGGGCGCCCGCCTCCCGGTGGTCGTAGAAGACCGCGTTGGGGACGGCGACGACACCGGCGCGCTCGGGCAGGGAACGGCAGAAGGCGAAGCCGTCGCTCTCGCCGAGCGGACGGATGTCGGTGGTGACGAAGTACGTCCCGGAGGGGCGGAACACGCCGAAGCCCGCCTCGGCCAGTCCCGTCGCCAGCAGGTCCCGCTTGGCCTCCATGTCCCGCCGGTAGGCGGCGAAGTACGACTCCGGCAGCGCGAGCGCCTCGGCGACCGCGTACTGGAAGGGCCCCGAGGCCACGTACGTCAGGTACTGCTTGGCCGAGCGGACCGCCGTGACCAGGGCGGGCGCGGCGGTGATCCAGCCGACCTTCCAGCCCGTGAACGAGAACGTCTTGCCGGCCGACCCGATGGTCACCGTGCGCTCGCGCATGCCCGGGAAGGACGCCGGCGGGATGTGCTCGGCGCCGTCGAAGACCAGGTGCTCGTACACCTCGTCGGTCACCACCAGCAGGTCCCGCTCCACGGCCAGCTCGGCGATCGCCGCCAGCTCGTCCCGGGTCAGGACCGTGCCCGTCGGGTTGTGCGGGGTGTTCAGCAGCAGCAGACGGGTGCGGTCGGTGACCGCGTCGCGCAGCTCGTCCAGGTCCAGCCGGAACGTGCCCTCGTGCGGGCGCAGCGTCACGGGCACGCGCGTACCGCCCGCCATCGCGATGCAGGCCGCGTACGAGTCGTAGTACGGCTCCAGGGCGACGACCTCGTCGCCGGGCTCCAGCAGGGCCAGCAGGGCGGCGGCGATGGCCTCCGTGGCGCCGGCGGTGACCAGCACCTCGGTGTCGGGATCGTAGGACAGGCCGTAGCGGCGCCGCTGGTGGTCGGCGACGGCGGCGCGCAGCTCCGGGACGCCGGGGCCCGGCGGGTACTGGTTGCCGCGCCCGTCGCGCAACGCCCGTACGGCGGCCTCCCGGACCTCCTCGGGGCCGTCGGTGTCCGGGAACCCCTGACCGAGGTTGATCGCCCCGGTCGTCACCGCCAGGGCGGACATCTCGGCGAAGATCGTCGTCCCGAACTCCGCGAGCCGGCGGTTCAGGAGGGGGCGGGCGCTGGAGCTCATCGAGGTCATGGCGGTCATCCTGCGCCGAGGATCGGGGGTTCCTCAACCCGCCGTCGGCCCCGGCCGCCCGCGCCGGCGCTCCGGGCACCCCCTCCGACGTGGGGTGGCCGGTCGACGGTCCTGGGCGTGGCCGGTCGACGGTCCTGGGCGTGGCCGGTCGACGTCCGTCGTCGTCGGCCGTCGTCGGCCCTGGCCGACCGCCCTCGCACGGCTCGGGCGCGGCTCCGCCCGGGCACCCCCCCCGGCGCCCCCGGCACCGGTCCTACTCCTCCGGCTCCCACGCGCGGAGCAGGTCGAACAGGCCCGCGTCCCCCTCGATCCGCACGGAGCCCGCCGGGATGCGGTCGTACACGAAGAGGACCAGCTCACCGGCCGTGCCGTGCACGGAGACGCCGGCCGCGTCCGGAACCCCGTCCTCGGCGGCGTCCGGCGTCGTGCCGGGCGCGGCGACACGGGTGCAGCGTGCCCCGTCGCCGTCGACCGTGAGGCGCCAGGAGCGGCCCTCGGCGGCGTGGAAGTCGAACGCGCTGGGCTCGTGCGGCCAGGCACTCGTCGTCGCGACGCAGGTCGACAGGAACTCCTCGACACCGTCGAGCGCCGCCTCGTCCGGCAGCGGCTCCGGGGCACCCACGGCGACCTGGGCGTCGTAGGTGTGCACCGTGAGCTGCTGGAGCTGGTGCCGGGCGACGGCGCCGCTGGTCCGCGGCGACTGGGACGAACCCCACCACGTCCAGCACCCGCGGTCCGGGCCGGCCTTCCGCAGCGCGTCCAGCAGCCGCTCCGTGGACTCCGCCAGCCAGGCCGACAGCGCCTCGCGCTCCCGGGGCGCGGCCGGGGCGCCCTCCGCCGCGGACTTGGCCTCGGCGGGCCCCGCGGCGACGGTGGCGGCCCAGTCGCGGCGCCCCTCGCCGATGTGCCGCGCCAGATCGAACAGCGTCCACTCGGGGCAGGTCGGCACCTGTACGTCGAGGTCGGGCGCGGAGGCGACCGCGGCGCGGAAGGCGCGCGACCGTTCGTCGATCAGCCGGAGCAGGACGGGGAACGCGAGTGTTGTCGTCACCCGGACTCTCTACCACCGTGTTCCGGCCGTCGGACAGCGATTTTCACGGCCGGGGCGGCGCGTGCACGGTCTTGTCGGAGGACCCTCAGAAGTTGCTCAACTCTGCTTTGCCGCGCGGCGCCGGTGGGCATCCCCCGTTCACGCAACGAGCTTCACGACGTGATCCATACGCAGCGAGGCATCCGACGGGGGATTGCTTCGGGGGACCTTCCGGGCACGGGCCCGGAAACGGAAGGAGGGTGGAGCCATGATCGCAGGCGTCATCCTGATCTTGGCCGCAGCCCTGTTGATCAGGCTGTTCGTGGTGGGCCGGCGTGCCCCCCGCCCCGTTCGGGCGAGGGGCGGCAGGAAGTCCGGCTGGACCGGCGGGGGCGGCGACAGCGGCGGAAGCGGCGGCAGTTGGTGGGCCGGGGACGGGGGCGGGGACGGCTCGTCCTCGGGCGGACACCACTCGGGCCACTCCTGCGGCGGCGGCTCTTCCTGCGGAGGCGGGTCGTCCTGCGGGGGAGGGGGCGGCGGATGCGGCGGAGGCAGCTGACACGGGGCAGCTGAGCTCCGGCCAGGGGGAAACGCATCCCCTCACGGGGCCCGCTCCTGGGGCCGGGTCCCGCGTCCCCACGAAGAGCGCCCGCCGGGCCGTGAACCCGGTGGGCGCTCCCACACACCGGCGCACGCCGTTCGGGCGGGGTGTGCGCCATGGTTGAACAGTTGAGCTGTGGAGCCCCCTGAGGGATGGAAACGCCACGAAGTTGGGTAAAAACGCTGTGGCGGCACCACAGTTCATGATTCCCTCTCCATCACCAACGCAGCTCCTCGGACGACCTGTTGACCCCCCTCCTGACCGGCCGACTGGGCTGAGCGGGCCGCATCCCCGGCAGTGACCGGGATGCGCAGGCCCCACACCTTCCTCTCCTTGTGTGCTTGCGGAGCCGATCCATGCTCACGACCCTGAAAACCGCCTACACCGACACGCGCGCCGCAGACCTGGCCTGGGCCCTCGGGCGTGAGCCCTTGCCCGCGCTCGCCTGTCTCGACGTCGAACTGACGGACGCGAAACTCCAGCTGAGGCTCCTGGGGGCCTCCCACCAAGTCCTGCTCGAGGAGGAGCGGGGCAGCTGCTCGGAGACGGTGGCGTGCATCCCCGGCAGCAGCACCCCCCTCCCGCTCGGCGTCGCCAAGCGGGTGGGCGACTGGGAGTACGAGTTCGCCGCCCGCGTGGAGGTGCTGACGCCGGGCTCCTTCGCCGGCCGCGCCCAGGAACTGCTCGCCCTGGTCGCCGACCACCCGCACGGGCTGGCCGGCGTCTTCCCCGGCAGTCCGCACGCCTTCACCGCACTGCTGGCCCAGCGGCACGAGGGGCAGGTCCTCTGGCGGACCTGGCACGCCTACCCGCAGGACGGCCAGCTGGTGGCGACCCGGACCCGGGTGGGCGTGCGCGTACCGGCGCCCCGGCTCGGCGCGTCCGTGGGGTGAGCGGTGAGAGGCGGATAAACCTGCGATGCCCGACAGGCCCCGAATTTCACACGTGTGGGTGACGAAGCGCAGTGCTGGAGTGACGTAACGTCACCCCGTGATCGAACCGCACGCCCCCGCCCCGCCCGGCTCCCCGCCGTCCTGGGGCGGCCCCTGCGGTCCCGAAGCGCCCGCGCGGCTGCCCGTCCGGCCGGCCGTCGGGCGCTTCCTGGTACTGGCCGGTGTGTTCGTGTGCGCGGCCTGCGGGCTCGTGTACGAGCTGGAACTCGTCGCGCTCGCCTCGTACCTGATCGGCGACTCCGTCACCCAGGCGTCCGTCGTCCTGTCCGTCATGGTCTTCGCGATGGGCCTCGGCTCGCTCGCCGCCAAACGGCTGCGCCGTCTCGCGGCGGCCGGCTTCGGCGCGCTCGAGGCCGCCCTCGCGCTCGTCGGCGGGTCCAGCGCGATGGCGCTGTACGCGGTCTTCGCCTGGACCGGTGGCTGGGGCGGCCTGTGGGCCGACGGCCCGCGCGTGCTGCTGGTCGCCTTCTCGCTCACGATCGGGGTGCTGATCGGCGCCGAGGTGCCGCTGCTCATGGAGCTGATCCAGCGCGTCCGCCGCCAGGACCCGGGCGGCGCCGTCGCCGACCTGTTCGCCGCGGACTACGTCGGCGCGCTCGTCGGCGGCCTCGCCTTCCCCTTCGTGCTGCTGCCCTTCCTCGGGCAGCTCACCGGCGCGCTCCTCACCGGCACCGTCAACGCGGTCGTCGGTGCCGCGCTGGTCCTCGGCCTGTTCCGGCGCGACCTGAGCCGCCGGGCCCGCTGGCTGCTGCTGACCGCCAACGCCGTCGTCCTCGCCCTGCTCGCCACGGCGACCGTCCTCGCCGACGACTTCGAGCGCGCCGCCCGGCATGCCGTCTACGGCCAGGACGTCCGCGTGGCGGTGCGCACCGACGTGCAGGAAGTGGTCCTCACCGGCGACACCGACGGCCGTCCCCTCGCCCTGTTCCTGGACGGGCGGCTGCGGGTCAGCGGCAGCGACGAGCGGCTGTACCACGAGGCGCTGGTGCACCCCGCCATGAGCGGCCCGCACGCGCGCGTGCTGATCCTCGGCGGCGGCGACGGCCTCGCCGTGCGGGAGGTGCTGCGCCATCTGGGCGTGCGCCGAGTCGACGTCCTGGTGCCCGACCCCGGGCTCGCCCGCCTGGCCCGGCGGGACCCGGGCCTGTCCGCCCTCAACGAGGACGCCTACGGCGACGCGCGCGTCCACGTGAGCACGGGGGACGCGTTCCACCGACTGCGCTCGACGCCCTCCGCGACGTACGACGTGGTGGTCTCGGACCTGCCCGACCCGGGCATGACGGCCAGTACGAAGCTGTACTCGCAGGAGTTCTACGGCCTCCTGCGGCGAGTGCTCGCCCCCGACGGGCGGCTGGCGGTCCACGCCGGGCCGGTCTCGGCACCTTCCCGGGACTTCTGGACGGTGGACGCCACCCTCCGCGCGGCCGGCCTGCCCGCCGTCGCCTACCGCGTCGGCGCCCGCGACGACGGTTCGGCGGCGGGCCCCGGAGGTCCGGCCGCCGAGCTTCGCGCCCCCGCGGCTGGGGGTTCCTCCTGGCCGCCCGTACGGCCCCCGTCCCGCGCCTCGACCCGGCGGCCCCCGCCCGCACACCCTCACGCCCGGGTCCCTGGCCCGGGCCGTCCGGGACGCCTCCCGTGCCCGGCTCCCCGGGCTGCCGCCCTCGACGCTGGTGCACCCGCGGTACTGAGCCCGGCCCCGGGTGCGGCGACCGCGATCCCCCCGTGCGGCGGCCCGGCCCTCCCCCGGGTACGGGACGGACCGCCACACCCCCCTGCGGATCGCTCGCACCGAGAACCTACGGCCGTCCCGACCGTCCCGGAATCCGGCGGTGGGTGGAGAGCGGAGCCCACCCGGCGCGGTAGACGCCCGGTTCCTGCAACTTCCGCGGTACGGCGGAAGGATGACGCCGACGCCGGGCGGCGGACCTACGCTGCGGGAATGCGCCTGCACCCCCTGGCGGCCGACGGTCTGATCGCCGCGGCGCTGACGACCGTTGCCGTACTGCTCGGCACCGAGGCCGTCACCCAGGGGTGGCCCGCGCTCGACCCCCTCGCCTGGACCCTCGTCGCCCTGCTGACCCTCCCCCTCGTCCTGCGCACCCGCGCCCCCGTCACCGTCTGCCTCGCCGTCCACGCCTGCTGGGCCGTCTACGTCACCCTCGGCTACTGGCCCGTCGTCGGCTCCTTCGGCCCCATGCTCGCCGTGTACACCGTCGCCTCCCTGCGTCCCACCCGCACCGCGGCCGCCTGCGCCGCCCTGCTCGCGGGGGTCTGGATCTACGCCGGGGCACTCAGCGGCACCGGGTCGATGGCCTCGGTGGTGGGGCAGGCCGTGGGCTTCCCGCTGGTGCTGTGCCGGTTCGGGTACGTGGCCCGCCGGACCGGTGAACTCACCCGCCGGCTCCGGGCCGAACAGGCCGACCGGGCCCGGCGCGAGGTCGCCGAGGAACGGGTGCGGATCGCCCGTGAACTGCACGACGTGGTCGCCCACCACATCGCCGTCATCAACGTCCAGGCCGGACTGGCCCGTTTCGTCTTCCACTCCGACACCCGCACCGCACGTGACGCCCTGGACACCATCGAGGGCGCCAGCGGCGAGGCCCTGGCCGAACTGCGCCGCATGCTCGGCCTGCTGCGTGCCGACGGCGTCCAGGGCGCGGACGGCGCTCCCGCGCCCGGCCTCGGACAGCTCGACGAGATGGTCACCCGGGTGCGCACCGGCGGAGTCGGTGTCGAGCTGACCGTCACGGGCACCCCGCGCCCCCTGCCGCCCGGCGTCCAGCTGTGCGTCTACCGGGTGGTGCAGGAGGCCCTCACCAACGTGCTCAAGCACGCGCCCGGCGCGGACGCCGCCGTGGAACTCGCCTACCGCGCGGGCGAGGTGGCGGTGTCGGTGACCGACGGCGGGGCGGCCGGGGGGACGGTTTTGGACACAATCGCCGAGCGGGGCGGACACGGCTTGATCGGCATGCGGGAGAGGGCCAAGCTCTACGGCGGGACGATCGTCGTCGGCCCGCGCAGCGAGGGGGGATTCGGCGTGCGCCTGACCCTGCCGACGCCGGTACAAGCCGCACGCCGGGGAGACGCCGTCCGGGAATGACCGACGCAGAACGCCCGATCCGACTGCTCGTCGTCGACGACCAGTTCCTCGTCCGCAGCGGCCTCGCCACCCTGCTGCGCGCCGCCCCCGGCATGGAGGTCGTCGGCGAGGCGGCCGACGGCACCGAAGCGGTGGCGCTGGCCGCGCGGACACGGCCCGACGTCGTCCTGATGGACATCCGCATGCCCGGCATGACCGGCATCCAGGCCACCGAGCGGATCCTGACCGAGGCGGTGGACCCCGCGCCCCGCGTCCTCGTCCTGACCACCTTCGACCTCGACGAGTACGTGTACGGCGCCCTGCGGGCCGGCGCCTCCGGCTTCCTGCTCAAGGACGCCGGCCCCGAACGGCTGCTGGCCGCGGTCACCGCGGTGCACGGCGGCGACGCGCTGTTCGCCCCCGCGGTCACGCGGCGCCTGGTGGAGGCGTTCACGCGGATGACGGACACGGGACGGACACGCCCCGCGGACGACGGCCCGCCGCCCGCGCTGACGACGCTGACCGGCCGCGAGACCGAGGTCCTGAAACTGGTGGCCGGCGGCCTGAGCAACGCCGAGGCCGCCGACAGCCTGTTCATCAGCGAGGCCACGGTGAAGACCCACCTCAACCGCACGATGACCAAGCTGGGCCTGACCAGCAGGGCCCAGGCGGTCGTCGTGGCGTACGAGACGGGACTGGTGACGCCGGGGAGCGCGGGCGCCGGGTGACTTTGTGCCGACCGGTGGGTGCGAGGGGCGCCCGCTGGGTAGGCTGCGCTGACATGGAGCATGAGGTGTTCGTTCCGGTTCCGGCCGAGCGGCTCAGGGACGTGCTGGCCGACCCCGCGCGGGTCGCCCGGGCGGTCCCGGGGCTCCAGCAGGACGCCGGTGCCGAGCCCGTCGCGGGCCGGCTGAAGGTGCGCATCGGCAGCCACTCCATCACCTACCGCGGCACCCTGCGCCTGTCCGCGCGCGAGGACGGCACGTACGCCGTCGACGGCGACGCCACCGAGTCCCGCGGCACCGGCACGGTCACGCTCGCCCTGACCCTGCGCACCGGCGACGCCGACGGCGGGTCCACCCTCACCTTCACGGGGACGGCCACCGCGGACGGCCGGGTCACGGAGCTGCCGCCGGAGTCGGTGGGGTCGGCCGCGACGCGGCTGCTCACCCGGTTCGCGGAGAACCTGGGCGCGGCGGCGCGGGCGGAGCAGGCACCCCCCGCCCAGAAGCCGGACACAGACACAGACACGGGCACGGACACGGAGCCCGAGACCCGGCACGCCACCGTCTTCGACACCGAGGTCCCCCCGTCCTCCCTCACGGACGACAGCGGGGAGCAGGACGAGGACGCGCCGGAGGAGGCCCTGCCGGGCACCGGGGACGTGCCGGGCACCGGGGAGGAGCCGGTCGTCCAGCCCCCCGCCGAGGCCGCGCACGCGCGCCGCACGATGATCGGCCGCAGCGCCGAGGAGGTGGACCACGCCCCGCCGCGCGGCCGGTACGCCCCGTGCCCGCGCCGCAGGCGAGCGCGGTCGGCGCCCCGCTGCGCTGGGCCGCACCCGCGGCGGCGCTGGCCGTGGCGTCGGCGATCGTGGTGGGCCGCGCGCTGCGCAGACGCCGCTGAACGCCCGCCGGCCGGGTGGGGCGCCCTTGATCGCCCCAGTAGGGTCGGGGGGTGAGCAACGAACCCATCACGCTGACCGCGGGTGACGCGGAGGCGACCGTGCTGCCGGGCAACGGCGGCCGGATCGGCGGGCTGCGCGTCGGCGGCACGGAACTGCTCCGCCAGGGCGAGCGCTACGGCTGCTTCCCGATGGTCCCCTGGTGCGGACGCATCCGCGACGGCCGCTTCAGCGACGGCGCCGCCGTCCACCGGATGCCGCTCAACTCCCCGCCGCACGCCATCCACGGCACTGCCCGCGACGCCGCCTGGCGCACCGCCCGCGTCACCGCGGACGAGGCCGTCATCACGTACGACCTGGCCGACCCCTGGCCCTACACCGGCCGCGTCACCCAGGTGATCGCCCTCGCCGAGGACGCGCTGACGCTGACGATGTCCGTGGAGACGTACGACTCGTCCTTCCCGGCGCAGGTCGGCTGGCACCCCTGGTTCAACCGCACCCTCGGCGGCGAGAACGGTGAGAACGGCGCGGACGTCGCGCTCGCCTTCGACCCGGCCTGGCAGGAGGAGCGCGGCGACGACCACCTGCCCACCGGCCACCGCGTCGAGCCGAAGCCCGGCCCCTGGGACGACTGCTTCGGCATGCCCGACGGCGTCGACGTCACCCTCACCTGGCCGGGGCGGCTGGAGCTGAAGGTGGCCAGCCGGGAGCAGTGGGTCGTGGTGTACGACGAGCAGGAGGCCGCCGTCTGCGTGGAACCGCAGACCGGGCCGCCCAACGGCCTGAACACCCTCCCGCGCCTGGTCACGCCCCTGGAGCCGCTGGAGGCCACGACGACCTGGTCCTGGCGCCGCCTCTAAGCTGGCGTACATGACGGATGTCAACGAAGTAGTGCCGCCAGGCACACGCGGCGAGCTGCTGCGGCAGATCAAGGACAAGGCCGTGGTGCACGGCAAGGTGACCCTCTCCTCGGGTCTGGAGGCCGACTACTACGTCGACCTGCGCCGCATCACCCTCGACGGCGAGGCCGCGCCCCTGGTCGGGCAGGTGCTCCTCGACCTGGCCGCGGACCTGGAGTTCGACGCGGTGGGCGGGCTCACCATGGGCGCCGACCCGGTCGCCGCGAGCATGCTGCACGCCGCCGCCGCGCGGGGCCGCAGGCTGGACGCGTTCGTCGTGCGCAAGGCCGCCAAGGCGCACGGGCTGCAGCGCCGCGTCGAGGGCCCGGAGATCAAGGGCCGCCGCGTCGTGGTCGTCGAGGACACCTCCACCACCGGAGGCTCCCCGCTCACCGCCGTCGAGGCCGTGCGCGAGGCCGGCGCCGAGGTGGTCGCCGTCCTGACGATCGTCGACCGGGCGACGGGCGCCGCGGAGAAGATCCAGGACGGCGCGGGAGTGCCGTACCGATACGCGTACGACAAGGACGAGCTGGGCCTGGACTGACACCAGGGGCACCAGGGAGGACCAGGGGCCGAGACGGGACCGGGGTCCGCTCGGGTATTCCCGTTCCGTCTGGAAGGATGGGGCCGACGATGACGTCGCCCCCCAGTCCTAGGTCAGGGCCATAAGCAACAACACGCCCACCCGCACATACAAGGAGCGGACAGATGCCCATCGCAACTCCCGAGGTCTACAACGAGATGCTGGACCGGGCGAAGGCAGGAAAGTTCGCCTACCCGGCCATCAACGTGACCTCCTCCCAGACGCTGCACGCGGCCCTGCGCGGCTTCGCCGAGGCGGAGAGCGACGGCATCATCCAGATGTCCACCGGCGGCGCCGAGTTCCTGGGCGGCCAGCACAACAAGGACATGGTGACCGGCGCCGTCGCCCTCGCCGAGTTCGCGCACATCGTCGCCGAGAAGTACGACGTCACCGTCGCCCTGCACACGGACCACTGCCCCAAGGACAAGCTCGACGGCTACGTCCGTCCGCTGCTGGCGGTCTCCGAGGAGCGCGTGAAGGCCGGCCGCAACCCGCTCTTCCAGTCGCACATGTGGGACGGTTCGGCCGAGACCCTGGCCGACAACCTCTCCGTCGCCCAGGAGCTGCTGGAGCGCGCCCGCGCCGCCAAGATCATCCTCGAGGTGGAGATCACCCCGACCGGCGGCGAGGAGGACGGCGTCTCCCACGAGATCAACGACTCCCTCTACACGACGGTCGACGACGCGGTCCGCACCGTCGAGGCCCTGGGCCTCGGTGAGAAGGGCCGCTACCTGCTCGCCGCGTCCTTCGGCAACGTGCACGGCGTGTACAAGCCGGGCAACGTCGTGCTCCGCCCCGAACTGCTCAAGGAGCTGAACGAGGGCATCGCGTCGAAGTACGGCCGGCCGGCCGGCAGCAAGCCGTTCGACTTCGTCTTCCACGGCGGTTCCGGCTCCTCCGCCGAGGAGATCGCGACCGCGCTGGAGAACGGCGTGGTCAAGATGAACATCGACACGGACACCCAGTACGCGTTCACGCGTCCCGTCGCCGACCACATGTTCAGCAACTACGACGGCGTCCTCAAGGTCGACGGCGAGGTCGGCAACAAGAAGACCTACGACCCGCGCACCTGGGGCAAGCTGGCCGAGGCCGGCATGGCCGCGCGCGTCGTCGAGGCCTGCGGTCACCTGCGGTCCGCCGGCACGAAGATCAAGTAGTTCTCCGGCGGTCACCCGACCGCGTCCACGAGCCCGGCGCCGCGCGCGCCGGGCTCGCTGTATACCTGGGGGCATGCCCGATGTCCGGCTGTCCTCACCGCAGGGCAAGTGGATCCTGCTGACCACCGTCCTCGGCTCCAGCATGGCCCTGCTGGACTCGACCGTCGTCAACGTCGCGCTGCCCCACATCGGCCGCGACCTCGGCGCGGACCTCGCGGCCCTGCAGTGGACCGTCAACGCCTACATGGTCACGCTGGCCGGGCTGATCCTCCTCGGCGGCGCCCTCGGCGACCGCTTCGGCCGCCGCCGGATCTTCGTCCTGGGCGTGCTGTGGTTCGCCGCCGCGTCCCTGCTGTGCGGTCTCGCCCCGAACGCCGGGGTCCTGATCGCGGCCCGCGCCCTCCAGGGCGTCGGCGGGGCACTCCTCACCCCGGGTTCGCTCGCGCTCATCCAGGCGTCCTTCCACGCCGACGACCGGGGCCGGGCGGTCGGCCTGTGGTCGGGGTTCGGGGGCGTCGGCGCGGCGGTGGGGCCGTTCCTCGGGGGCTGGCTGGTGGACGGCGCCGGCTGGCGCTGGGTGTTCCTGCTCAACGTCCCGCTGGCGCTGCTGTGCGCGCCGATCGCGCTGCGCCACGTACCGGAGTCCTCGGACGAGCGCGCCCACACGCGGTTCGACGTGGCCGGCGCGGTGCTGGGCGCCGCCGCCCTCGCGCTGCTCACCTACGCGCTGATCGAGGCCCGTACGGCGTCCTGGACGGTGGCGCTCAGCGCGGTGGCGGGGCTGGCGGCCGCGGTGGCCTTCGTCGTCGTCGAGCGGCGCGGCAAGGACCCGATGATGCCGCTGGACGTCTTCGCCTCCCGCCAGTTCACGGCGGTCAACGTGGTCACGCTGTGCGTGTACGCGGCCTTCGGCGGCTTCTTCTTCCTCGCCGCGCTGCAGTTCCAGGTCGCCGTCGGCTGGTCGGCCCTGGCCGCCGGTACGGCCCTGCTGCCGACCACCGTCCTGATGCTGCTGCTCTCCGCCCGTTCCGGTGAACTCGCCGAGCGTCTCGGTCCGCGGCTCCAGCTCACCGTCGGTCCGCTGCTCTGCGCGGCCGGGATGGTCCTGATGCTGCGGGTCGGTCCGGGCGCGTCCTACCTCGCTGACGTGCTGCCCGCCCTGGTGGTGCTCGGCCTCGGCATGGTCACGCTGGTCGCGCCGTTGACGGCGAGCGTGCTGGCCGCCGTGGACACCGCCCGCGCCGGTCTCGCCAGCGGCGTCAACAACGCGGCGGCCCGTGCGGCGGGGCTCGTCGCGGTCGCCGCGCTGCCGCTGCTCACCGGCATGGGGGAGGAGGCGTACCGGTCGCCGCGGGCGTTCGACGACGCGTTCGGACCGGCGATGCTGATCTGCGCGGGCGTCCTGGTGGCGGGTTCCGTGATCGCCTTCACGACGGTCCGACGTCCGGCCCCGGACTGCCCCCGCCCCGAGTGCCGCACCCACGGCTCGGTCCTGACACCCCCGCTGGAGGGGGAGCACACCACGTAGGAGGGCCCCGCTCCCAAGGGGCGCGGGGAACCGCGCACGGAAGGAAACGCGGGGCACCGCCCCGGCCGACGCCCCGGTGACGCCCTCAAGGGGCGCGGGGAACCGGGTGCTCAACCACAGCGCACCCGTACCCGGCAACGCGCCCCACCCCGCCGCACGGGTGGCCCCGCCCGGCCGCCTCCGGCGATACCGCAGACTTGTCCCATGGCCATTCACGAGAACCTCCTCGGGGGACCGCCCCCGACCCACCTCCCCGACGACCCCGGGCCGCGCGAGCTGCTCGCGGGCGGCACCTCGCCCACCGACGTCGCCGCGAAGTACCCGACGTCCTCGCTCGCCTGGGCCCGCCTGGCCGACGAGGCGTTCGAGCGGGGCGGCGTCGTGGAGTCGTACGCGTACGCCCGTACGGGCTACCACCGCGGCCTGGACGCCCTGCGCCGCAGCGGCTGGAAGGGGCACGGGCCGGTGCCCTGGGAGCACGAGCCGAACCGCGGCTTCCTGCGCGCCCTGCACGCCCTCGCCCGCGCCGCCCAGGCGATCGGCGAGAAGGAGGAGTACGAGCGCTGCAGCCAGTTCCTGAAGGACTCCTCGCCGTCCGCGGCCGAGGTGCTGGGCTGACCGTCTCTTCGAGACGCCGGGCCCGTCCGCCGTGCGCGGGCGGGCCTTGCGGTTTCCTGCGACCATTGCGGAGGATGCCGTTGGGGACCGGGGCCCCGTGCCGGTAACGGCAGGGCGGACCGCTACCCGTGCACATCAGGAGACAGCGATGTCCCACGAAGCCCCGAATCTCGACTTCGAGGGCAGCACGCCGTACGAGGACTACGTCAAGGCGGACGTGCTCACCCACCTCCAGCACACCCTCTCCGACGATCCCGGAGAGATGGTCTTCCTGGTCACGACCCAGGTCATGGAGCTGTGGTTCACCGTCATCGTCCACGAATGGGAGACCGCCGCCCGCGCCCTGCGCGAGGACCGGATCCAGGTGGCGACCGACGCGCTCAAGCGCTCGGTGCGGGAGCTGGAGGCGCTCAACGCCTCCTGGACCCCGCTGGCGCAGCTCACCCCGGCCCAGTTCAACTCCTACCGGTCCGCCCTCGGCGAGGGCTCCGGCTTCCAGTCGGCGATGTACCGCCGCCTGGAGTTCCTGCTCGGCGACAAGTCCGCGTCCATGCTCGTCCCGCACCGCGGCGCCCCCCGCGTCCACGCGGAACTGGAGAAGGCGCTGCACGAGCCGAGCCTGTACGACGAGGTGGTCCGGCTGCTCGCCCGGCTCGGGTACGACATCCCCGACGCCGTGCTCCAGCGGGACGTCACCCGGAAGTACGAGGCCGCCCCGGAGGTGGAGGCCGCCTGGACGGCCGTCTACTCCGGTGACCAGAACAGCGAGCCGGCCCGCCTCGGCGAGGCCCTCACCGACGTCGCCGAGCTGGTGTGGCGCTGGCGCAACGACCACCTGGTCGCCACCCGCCGCGCGATGGGCTCCAAGACGGGCACGGGCGGCTCGGCCGGGGTGGCCTGGCTGGAGAAGCGGGCCCGGAACAACGTGTTCCCCGAACTGTGGACGGCGCGGTCGTATGTCTGAGGCGATCTCTGAACGGACGGGCCTCGTGAGCGAGGCGGCGGAACTGGACGCCGCCGACGGGCTGGCCGCGGTGCGCGCGCGGTTCGTCCTCGACGACGTGACGTACCTCGACGGCAACTCGTTGGGCGCCCTCCCCGCGCACGTCCCCGCGCGCGTGGAGGACGTCGTACGGCGTCAGTGGGGTGAGCTGCGCATCCGGTCCTGGGAGGAGAGCGGCTGGTGGACGGCGCCCGAGCGGATCGGCGACCGGATCGCCCCGCTGGTCGGCGCGGCGCCGGGGCAGATCGTGGTGGGCGACTCCACGAGCGTCAACGTCTTCAAGGCGGTCGTCGCGGCGGTGCGCATGGCGCAGGAGGACGGTGCGGACGGGGGCCCCGTCCGGGACGAGATCCTGGTCGACGCCACCACCTTCCCCACGGACGGGTACGTCGCCGAGTCCGCGGCCCGGATGACGGGGTGCGCGCTGCGGCCCGTGAGCCCGGCCGAGGTCCCCGGCGCCCTGGGCGACCGCACCGCCGCGGTCCTCCTGAACCACGTCGACTACCGCACGGGCCGGCTGCACGACCTGCCCGCGCTCACGGCCGCCGTGCACGCGGCGGGGGCGTACGCCGTCTGGGACCTGTGCCACAGCGCGGGCGCGCTGCCGGTCGGGCTCGACGAGCACGGCGTCGACCTGGCGGTCGGCTGCACCTACAAGTACCTCAACGGCGGACCCGGCTCACCCGCCTACCTGTACGTCCGCGGCGATCTCCAGCACCGCTTCGACTCCCCGCTACCGGGCTGGAACTCGCACGCCGAGCCCTTCGGCATGCGGTCCGACTACGCGCCGGCCTCCGGCGCGGCGCGCGGCAGGGTCGGTACGCCGGACATCCTCTCCCTGCTCGCCCTGGAGGCGGCGCTGGACGTGTGGGACGAGGACGGGGTCTCGGTGACGGCGGTCCGGGCCAAGTCCCTGGCGCTGACCGACTTCTTCCTGCGCTGCGTCGAGGAGTGCGTCCCGGACGGCCGCGTGGAGTCCGTGACCCCCGCGGCGCACGCCGAGCGGGGCAGCCAGGTCGCGCTGCGCTGCCACGACGCCGGCGAGGTGATGAAGCGGCTGATCGAGCGCGGGGTGGTCGGGGACTTCCGGGCCCCGGACGTGCTGCGCTTCGGCTTCACCCCGCTGTACGTGGGTTTCGCGGACGTGGAGCGGGCGGCGCGGGTGCTGGCCGGGACGCTGGCCGGCTGAGTCGCGGGCCGGAACAGGGAGGTGGGGGCCGGACGAGTCGCCCGGCCCTCACCGTCCGGTCCTCACCGTCCGGCCCTCACCCAGCGTCACATCCCCGTGTCCGTGCACGTCACCGGCCTGATAACGTCCCGCCAACGGCCGATTTCATTCCCCGGGTCCGCCAACACCGTTTCGTCGCTGAGAGGTTGAGCATGCCGGACGCCGCCGCAGAACCGGGCACCGCTGCCGCGAGGGACGCGGCGGAAGAGAAATCGGCCTTCTCCCACCCGGCGGTCGAGCCCGACAGCACCGCCGGCTACGGCGACCATCCCGACCAGGTGATCGACTTCCACCTGCCGCGCGGTGCGGTCGGCCCGAGCGAGGCGGCTCCCGTGGTGGTGGTGCTGCACGGAGGCTCGTGGCGCGCTCCGTACGACCGGCGTCATATCAGCCCGTTCGCCGGCTTCCTGGCCCGCCGCGGCTTCGCCGTGGCCAGTGTGGAGTACCGGCGCGGCGCGGAAGGTTCTGCTGGCGACGGCGACGGCGACGGTTCGGGGGAGCCCGTCGCGGGGCGCTGGCCCGACACCTTCGACGACGTGGCCGCCGCGCTGGACGCACTGCCCGACCTGGTCCGGCGGCACCTGCCGGGGGCCGACGCGCGCCGTGTGGTGCTCACCGGCCACTCCGCCGGCGGCCACCTCGCCCTGTGGGCCGCCGCCCGGCACCTGCTGCCCGCCGACGCCCCGTGGCGGACCGACCGTCCGGCCCTCCTGCGCGGCGTGGTCGCCCTCGCGCCGATCGCCGACTTCGAGGTCGCCGACAAGCTCGGCGTGTGCGGTGGTGCGGCCCGGCAGTTCCTCGGCGACGGCGATCTGTTCTCCGAACGCCGGCCCTACGCGGACCCCGCTCTGCTGCTGCCCACCGGCATCGCGACGACCCTCGTGCAGGGCCGCGCCGACGTGGACGTTCCGCAGGCGGTCGCCGACGCGTACGCCGACGCGGCGGCGAAGGCGGGGGAGGTGGTGGGCGTGACCCTGCTGGAGGACGTCGGCCACTACCCGCTGATCGACCCGGCGGCGGACGCGTGCGCGGTGGTGGCGGAGGAGATCGCACAACTGGCTTGGTGAGCCGGGGGAGGGAGGGGGTGTTGTAAAAAGCGTGAACACTTCCCCCGATATTGTCCTCGGGCCGCTCAGATGAGAGGCGGTCGCCCCGCCGTGCGGCGGCACGTCGTACCCGTAATACCTGAGAGCTACCCCGCAGGTGAGTCCCCTGGCGGGACGCGGGTTACCCGGCCCAATTCATAACTTCCCTGTCAGACGCGCCCGATGGACGGGCGTGCGGGAGGGGAGAGGCCATGGGGCCCGGGACGACGGTACGTTGGCGGCGGCGCGTGGGCAGATGGCGCCGCACCGGTTGCGCCGCCCTCATCGCCGGTGCCGTGGTGCTCCCCCTCTCCGGCGCCGCGCGGCCCCAGATCCCCGCCCCGGCCCCCGCCGTGCTCGCCGCCCCGACGGCCGCCACGCTGGAGAAGACGTACGCCGCCAACCGGGCCAACGCGGCGCAGGCGTCCCGGATGGCCGCGGACCACGGCGACCGCCACCGCGCGGCGGCGGACCGTTCGATGGCCGACCCCTCCCGCCGTCTCCTCGCCTTCGACGGCCGGGGCGCCGGACTGGCCACCGAGGTCCTCGGCGACCTGGCGCACGCCGACCGCGTCGCCGTCCTGGTCCCGGGCTCCGACACCGGCCTCGACACCTACGGCCGCTTCCGCGCCGCCGCGCTCGCCCTGCACCGGCAGCTCGTCGCCGAGGCCCCCGCCGGGACCCGCACCGCCGTCGTGGCCTGGCTGGGCTACACGACGCCGGGCACCGTCAGCACCACGGTCGCCACGACCGGCCGTGCCGACCTGGCCGCCCCCGAGCTGCGCGACCTCGTCGACGACCTGCGCCGGATCACCGGGCCCGACACCCGTCTCGCCCTCCTCTGCCACTCCTACGGCTCGGTCGTCTGCGCCCGCGCCGCCGACGGCCTGGACGTCAGCGACATCGCCCTGGTCGGCAGCCCCGGCACGGGTGCCGACACGGCCGCCGGCCTGCACACCGACGCCCGGATATGGGCGGGGCGGGGAGCCGACGACTGGGTGGAGCACGTGCCGCACCTCAGCGCCGACCTGTTCGGCACCACCCTCGGCTTCGGCACCGATCCGACCAGCCCGGGCTTCGGCGCACGGGTCTTCGACACCGGCGACGGCGGCCACAGCGACTACTTCGACCCCGGATCCCCCTCCCTGACCAACCTGGCCCGGATCGCCCTGGGCGAGACCACCGAGGTGACCCATGACTGACCTGGCCCCCGCGCCCCCGCGCAGCCCCCTGCGCGAGGCCGCCGCCCGCATCGACGCGGCCACCCCCGAGGACCGGGACCGGGCCGTCGACGCCCTGCGCGCCCTCGCCATCCTCGGGGTCGTCCTCGGGCACTGGCTGGTGACCGCCCTGGTCGCCGACGGCAACACCCTGCACGCGGCCAGCCCGCTGGGGGACATGCCCCGGCTGGCCCCGGTCTCCTGGGCCCTCCAGACCCTCGCCGTGTTCTTCCTGGTCGGCGGTCATGCAGCCACCCGCGGATACGCTTCGGCCCGCGCCCGGGGCGACTCCTACGCCCGCTGGCTGACCGCCCGGCTGTCCCGGCTGTTCCGACCGGTCCTGGCCGTCCTCGGACTGTGGACGGCGACGGCGACTCTGCTGCTCCTGACGGGCGCGGAGTTCGTCACCGTGCACACGCTGGTGAAGCTGGCGCTGTCACCGATGTGGTTCCTGCTGGTCTTCGCCGCACTGACCGCGGCGACACCCTTGCTGGCCCGGCTGCACCCGCTGTGGCCGCTGGTCGTCGTCCTCCACATAGACCTCCTGCGCTTCGGGTTCGGCGCCCCGTCCTGGCTCGGCTGGATCAACCTGGCCGCCGGCTGGCTCGTCCCCTACTCCCTCGGTGCCGCCTGGACCCGTGGCGAGCTGGAGCACCGCCGCACGGGCTGGCTCCTGCTCGCCGGGGGCACGGCGGCGACCGCGGCGCTCGTCGCCTGGGCGGGCTACCCGGCGTCGATGGTCGGTGTCCCCGGCGCGTCGGTGTCGAACCTCAACCCGCCCACCCTGGCCGCCGTCACCTTCGGCCTGGCACAGTGCGGCCTCGCCCTGCTGCTGCGCGAGCGGCTGCGCCGTGCGATGCGGCGCCCCGTGGCCTGGGCCGCGGTCGCGGTGGTCAACCTCTCGGCGATGACGATCTTCCTCTGGCACCAGACCGCGCTGATGGCGACCACGGCCACCGGTCTCCTCGCGGGGCGGCTGCCCGGCCTGCACACGCGCCCCGACGATCTGGGCTGGGTCGCGGTACGGCTCGCCTGGCTCCCGGTGTTCGCGCTGGTCCTGACCGGCTGCTGGGCAGCCTTCCGCTCCTGCGAGCGCGGCCGCGGGCGTCGCCCCTCTCGGGTCGTGCGCACGCATCGTCCACAGGGCCGGACGAGTACGGCGGGTGCACGTCATGTCTAGGCTGGCTCCCGTGACGCGATGGGGGAAACGGCAGTGGGCCCGGTCACGGGTCCGGGCCGGGCACGTGATGCGCGTGCTGCACGACGACCTGTGGACCTGGCGGGCGGACCCGCTGCCGCCGTCGGTGTGGCTGCGCTGGTTCCCGCACGGGATCGTCCTCCTCGCCGCACTCGGTGTGCTGCTCGGAGACGCCGCCCAACTCGGGGACAACGGCGGGGTCGAACCGGGGTTCGCCTTCCTCCTCGCCGTCGCCCAGGCGGGCGCGATGGCGCTTGCGTTGTGGCGACCGGTCGCGGCGTGGTGGCTGTCGATGGCGGGCATGCTGGTGGGGGCCTTCGCCGTGCGGGCCGAGATGGTCCCGGGCGGCTACGAGTTCACCTGGCCGTGGACGGCCGCCGGGCTCATCGGACACCTCTTCGTGTTGCTCCTGCTCGCCCTGCGGGTGCGTACGCGCGTGTCCCTGGAGGCGCTGGCCCTGACCGCGCTCACCACCTACCTGGTGCAGGGCGTGGTGGGCGCGCCGAACTACCTCCCGACCGGTCAGCTCGCCGTCATCCTGTTCACGGTCGTCGTCGTCCTCGGCATCGCCCTGCGAGGCCGCCGGGAGGCCCGCACGGAACTCGCCGAGCAGACGTCCCTCACCGCCGAGGAGAGAGCCCGGCGCACCCTGCTGGAGGAGCGCGGCCGCATCGCACGCGAGCTGCACGACGTGGTCGCCCACCACATGTCGGTGATCTCCATCCAGGCCCAGGTCGCTCCCCTCCTCGTCGAGAACCCGCCGGACGAGCTGAAGGAAAACCTCGCCGGCATCCGGCAGAACGCGCTGGAGGCCCTCACCGAGCTGCGCCGGGTGCTGGGCGTACTGCGTTCCGAGCACCCGGACGTGCTGGAAGCGGCCGCGGGGGCCGAGGCGGCTCCGCACGCCCCGCAGCCCACGCTCGACCGGCTCGACGCGCTGGTGGAGAACACCCGGGCCGCAGGGCTGACCGTCACCACCGGCACGAGCGGGACACGCAGACCACTGCCGCCGGGAGTGGAGCTGTCGGCGTACCGGATCGTGCAGGAGGCGCTCAGCAACGTGCTGCGGCACGCGCCGGGCGCCAGTGCCCGGGTCCACCTCACCCACCTTCCGATCGGGCTGCGGGTGGAGGTCTCCAACACCCGCCCGACGCGCGCCCCGGCGCCCTCCCAGGGGGCGGGGCACGGGCTGCTCGGCATGCGGGAGCGGGTGGCGATGCTCGACGGCACGCTGACGGCCCACCCGATGCCGGACGGCGGCTACCAGGTGGCGGCGTTCCTGCCGTCCGACGGCCCCGACCTGCCCGCCGGGCTCTTCACCGGCCCTTCGGACCCTTCCCACCCTTCCGGTCCCGCCGACGCTTCCACGGCGCCCTTCACCGACCCGTCCACCGCCCCACCCACCGCCCCTTCCACCGAGGACGACACCCGATGACGACCAGCAGCAACGGCCGCGTGATCCGCGTGCTGATCGCCGACGACCAGCAGATGGTCCGGCAGGGTTTCAGCGTGCTGCTCAACACCCAGCCCGACATCGAGGTGATCGGGCAGGCGGTGGACGGCCTGGACGCCGTGGCCAAGGTCGCCGAGCTGGCGCCGGAGGTCGTCCTGATGGACATCCGCATGCCGGAGCTGGGCGGTATCGAGGCCACCCGGCGCATCACCGACAAGACCCCGGAGGTGAGAGTGCTGGTGCTGACCACCTTCGACCTCGACGAGTACGTGTACGAGGCGCTGCGGGCCGGGGCCTCCGGTTTCCTACTGAAGGACGCGTCCGCCGACCAGCTCGCCGAGGCGGTCCGGGTCGTGGCCGCCGGTGACGCCCTGCTCGCGCCGGGGATCACGCGGCGGCTGATCGCCGAGTTCTCCCGGCTGGGCGACCGCCCGCGCGCCCCGCTGAAGGCCCGCGTCGGCGAGCTGACCGAACGGGAGACGGAGGTGCTCGCCCTGATCGCGCAGGGCCTGTCCAACGCGGAGATCGCGCAGCGCCTGGTGGTCGCCGAGCAGACGGTGAAGACCCATGTGGGCCGGATCCTGGTTAAGCTCGGCCTCAGGGACCGGACGCAGGCGGCGGTGTTCGCGTGGGAGTCGGGGCTGGTGCGCCCCTCGGGCTACTGAGGAGCGACGCGCAGTGGCCCCCGTAGTACTTGAGACGGATGCCGGAGAACCCCTCTCCACGGGGACGACCGGCCACTCCCGGTCGGCCTACCGTGTGAGCGTGACCGAGACGACTCACCAGCAGCACGAGGGCGGGACCCGCAGCCAGGAGTACCGGCTGGTCCGGACGTCCCTGTGGGGACTGCGCCAGGACCTGTTCCACGACCCCTTCGCCTACCGCGTCCTGCCGCCCCGGCACACGGACGGCCCCGTCGTCCGCCGGCTGCCCGGCCGGCTGCGCTCGGACGCGCGGTACCTCCCGCACGCGGTGGTCGGAGCGACCGCGTTCATCGCCTTCGTCGTCGGCACGTTCTCGGGCGACCTGCCCGGCGGTGACGCCCCGGCCCTGCTGACCGGCATCCTGTGCGCCCTCCCGGTGCTCGCCACGCTGGTGCGGCCGATCGGCGCGTTCTGGATGTCCGTCGCCGTGACCCCGCTGGTCGCGCTCATCAACGGCTCCGGGTGGGACTGGCCGTGGATACCTGGCGCGTTCGTCTGCCACCTCACCGTGCTGATCGTCGTGGCGCTGCGCACCCGGCCCCGCACCGCCGTCTGGATGTGGGCCCTGACGTTCGCCTATGCCTTCCTCTCGGACGCCTTCTTCGGCGGGTCGTACTCCTACACGAACAGCGCGCCCATGACGGTGACGTCCGCGTTCGCCCTGCTCGTGGTCTGTCTCTGGCACATACGACAGACCGCCCGCAAGGAGGTGACCGCCCAGCAGACGGTCACGGCGCACGAACGCTCCCGCCGCACCCTGCTCGAGGAGCGCACCACCATCGCCCGCGAGCTGCACGACGTCGTCGCCCACCACATGTCGGTGGTCGCCATCCAGGCGGAGGCCGCGCCCTACCGGGTGGAGAATCCGCCGGAGGAGCTGGAGCGCGCCTTCGCCACCATCAGGGAGAACGCGGTGGCGGCGCTCACCGAGCTGCGCCGCGTCCTGGGCGTCGTCCGCGCGGAGGACTACGAGGCTCCGGACGCCCCGCAGCCGACCCTGGCCGACCTGGACGCCCTGCTCGCCAACGTGCGCGAGGCGGGCCTGCACGTCGACAAGGCGGTGACCGGTGCGGTGCGTGAGCTGCCGCCGGGCGTGGAGCTGTCGGCGTACCGGATCGTGCAGGAGGCGCTGAGCAACAGCCTGCGGCACGCACCGGGCGCGACGGCCCGCGTCGAGGTCTCCTACGTCCTGGGCGGCCTGGGCCTGCGCGTCGTCAACACCGCCGTCCCACCGAACACCCTGGTCAAGCCGTCGCCCGGCGCCGGGCACGGGATCACCGGCATGCGCGAGCGCGTCTCCATGCTGAACGGCGAGATGACGGCAGGACCGACGGACGACGGAGGGTACGAGGTGGCGGTGTTCCTGCCGGTCGCGGTGCAGACCGAGGGTGAAGCATGACGATCCGCGTACTGATCGCCGACGACCAGATGATGGTGCGCGAGGGCTTCTCGGTCCTGCTGAACGCGATGCCGGGCATCGAGGTCGTTGGTGAGGCGGTCAACGGCCGGGAGGCGGTGGCGAAGGTCCGCGAGCTCGCCCCGGACGTCGTCTTGATGGACATCCGCATGCCCGAGTTGAACGGCATCGAGGCGACGCGGGAGATCGTGGCGGCCGACGGTGCGGCGAAGGTGCTGGTGCTCACCACCTTCGATCTCGACGAGTACGTCTACCAGGCGCTGCGCGCCGGGGCGTCCGGCTTCCTCCTGAAGGACGCTTCGGCCCGCCAGCTCGCCGACGGCGTCCGGGTGGTGGCGTCCGGCGAGGCCCTCCTGGCCCCCTCGGTCACCAAGCGCCTCATCACCGAGTTCTCCAAGCTGTCCGACACCCCGCGCCTGATGCCCTCGGCCCAGGCGGCGTACGGCGACCTCACCGAGCGCGAGACGGAGGTCCTGGTCCTGATCGCGCAGGGCATGTCCAACTCGGAGATCGCCGAGCGGTTGGTGGTCGCCGAGTCGACGATCAAGACCCACGTCAGCCGCATCCTGGTGAAGCTGGGCCTGCGCGACCGTACCCAGGCGGCGGTCTTCGCCTACGAGGCGCGGCTGGTGACGCCGGGCTGAAGGGCGCCGAGTTCGCACCACACGTACTTGCCCCGGTTGCCGAACCGGGAGAGTGGCTGCCAGCCCCACAGGTCGGAGCAGGCTCTGACGAGGGCGAGCCCCCGGCCGCTCTCGTCGTCGGTCACGTCCGCCAACCGGGCGGGAGCGCCGGGCGGTTCGGGATCCGTGTCCCACGCCCCGAGCCGTAGCGTCCCCGGTGGCGACCAGCGCACCCGCAGTGCGGCGGGGCCCTTGGTGTGCAGCACGGCGTTGCCGATCAGCTCCGCCGCGAGGAGCTCCGCGACATCGACGAGGCGGATCAGTCCGTGCATGGTGAGGATCAGGCGCAGGGTGCGGCGACTGATCGTGACTGCGCGCGGGTCGTTGGGGATGTACAGGGAGTACTCCCAGGACTCGTCTTCGGGCATGCGGCAACTCCGTTCGGAGGAGGGGAGGGTGCGGCCTCCGGGCGGTGTCCATGCCGCATCCGTCATGGCAGGACGGTGCGGTGCGCTTCCGGTGCCCCGGTGTTCCGCAGCGTGTGCGTCGCGTCACCGACGGTAGAGGAGTAATTTCTCCTCACGCAAGCTGTTGTCATAATCAGGCACTCGAACGTGGCACGTGTGCAGAGGCGTTGGGGACGGAGAACGTATGGCGCCGAGGATCAATCCCACCGCTCGGCAAGTGCGGCTGGGCGCCGAGTTGCGCAAGTTGCGTGAGGCGACGGGCATGAGGGCGCGGGAGGTGGCGGCCTTTCTGAACTCGACTTCGGCGCAGATGAGTCAGGTGGAGTTGGGTATCTCGGGTGTCAGCGCGGAGCGCGTTCGTCGACTTGCAGCCCATTACGGCTGCGGGGACGAGGCGTTCATCGACGCTCTGGCGTCGTTGGCCAGTGAGCGGTCACACGGCTGGTGGGACGACTACCGAGGAGTTCTGCCCCAGGTGAACCTGGATGTGGCCGAGGCGGAACACCACGCGACCTTCCTGCGGGAGGTCGTGATTACGCACGTTCCCGGTCTTCTCCAAACCTCGGACTACGCTCGGGCGGTCTTCAGGTATATGCGTCCTGATCTGCCCGAGAGAGAACTGGCGCCGCGCGTGGAGCACAGGATGCGACGGCGAAAGGCGATCGAGGGTGACATGCCGACCCCGTACGAGACGGTGATCCACGAGTTCGCACTGCGTGTTCGTGTGGCCGACCGCCAGACGGCTGTGGCTCAGCTTCGGCTCATCCTGGACGAGATCGAAAAGGGGCACGCCACAGTTCGGATCGTCCCGGTCGACCGGGACGGCTTCGCGGGTGCTGACGCCTCGATGATGTATCTGGGCGGGCCGGTGCCCAAGTTGGACACGGGCCTCCTCGACTCACCCACCGGCACCCTGTTCGTCGATGCGGCAGCACACTTGGACCGACTCCGAACACTCTTCCGTACGGTGAAGAAGTCGTCGCTGAACCCCTCGGAGTCACGGGACTTCGTTCACCGCTTGATGAAGGAGCTTTGATGAACTGGCGGAAGTCCACCTACTCCGGCGGCGGAGAAGGGAACACCTGCGTCGAGATCGCGGAGACGGTCACCCGTATAGCCATCCGTGATTCCAAGGATCCCGCCCGAGCTACCCTCTCCGTCCCCGTGCCTTCCTTCGCCGCTTTCGTCGAGGGCATCAAGCGGCACCCTCGGCCTGGGGCGTGAGGATCTCATTCACCGGTTGACGAAGGAGCTGTGGTGATCTGGCGGAAGTCCACCTACTCCGATGGCGGCGAAGGCGACACCTGTGTCGAGATCGCGGAGACGGCCACACACATAGCTATCCGTGATTCCAAGGCTCCCGCCCGAGCCACCGTCTCCGTCTCCGCCTCCTCCTTCACCGCCTTCGTCGAGGGCGTCAAGCGGCGCGACCGGTGACGAGGGCCTCTGACCTCGTCCGGGCCCTTTCGCGGGGGGCTCCTCGTTTCCTATCGTCCGTCCATGACGGCTGCATCCCATGAATCCACCCTCGCGTTCGACCCCTGGAACCCGGCGTTCGTCGCCGACCCCTACCCCGCCTTCGCCGAGCTGCGGGACCGGGGGCGCGTGCTCTACTACGAGCCGAGCGACCAGTGGCTGGTCCCGCACCACGCCGACGTGTCCGCGCTGCTGCGCGACCGCCGGCTCGGCCGGACGTACCAGCACCGTTTCAGCCACGAGGAGTTCGGCCGCACCCCGCCCCCGCCGGAGCAGGAACCGTTCCACACGCTGAACGACCACGGGATGCTCGACCTGGAGCCGCCGGACCACACCCGTATCCGGCGTCTGGTGTCGAAGGCGTTCACCCCGCGCACGGTGGAGCGGCTGAAGCCGTACGTGCACGCACTGGCGGACGACCTGGTCGCCCGGATGGTCGCGGAGGGCGGCGGCGACCTGCTGACGGACGTGGCCGAGCCGCTGCCGGTCGCCGTGATCGCCGAGATGCTGGGCATCCCGGAGTCCGACCGCGCCCCGCTGCGCCCCTGGTCGGCGGAGATCTGCGGGATGTACGAGCTGAACCCGTCCGAGGAGACGGCGGCGAAGGCGGTCCGCGCGTCGCTCGCTTTCTCGGACTACCTGCGCGCCCTGATCGCGGCCCGCCGCAAGGACCCCGGCGACGACCTGATCTCGGGGCTGATCGCGGCCCACGACGAGGACGACGACCGCCTCACCGAGCAGGAGATGATCTCGACCTGCGTCCTGCTCCTGAACGCCGGTCACGAGGCCACGGTGAACGCCACGACCAACGGCTGGCTGGCGCTCTTCCACCACCCCGGCCAGTTGGCGGCCCTGCGCGCGGACCACTCCCTCGTCCCGTCGGCCGTGGAGGAGCTGATGCGCTACGACACCCCGCTCCAGCTCTTCGAACGCTGGGTCCTGGACGAGATCGAGATCGACGGGACGACGATCCCGCGCGGCGCCGAGGTGGCGATGCTGTTCGGCTCCGCCAACCACGACCCGGCGGTCTTCACCGACCCGGAGCGCCTCGACCTCACCCGCCGGGACAACCCGCACATCTCCTTCAGCGCCGGCATCCACTACTGCATCGGCGCCCCGTTGGCCCGCATCGAGCTGGCGGCGTCCATGACGTCCCTGCTGGAGCGGGCCCCGGGGCTGCGTCTGGCGGCGGAACCGGAACGCAGGCCGAACTTCGTGATGCGCGGGCTGACGGAGCTACGCGTGGAACTGTGACGGCTGGGGGCGCCGGCGCCGTCCCAGCAGCCACGCCCCGAGCCCCCACACCACGGCGGGCACGACGGCCCCGGCGAGGAAGACCAACGGCAACTCGGTGAGAACGGCGCCGAAATCCTGCCCGTTGTTCTCGAACCCGTTGCCGAGGTGCCGCTGCGTGCGGTCCGAGGCGCCCCACAGCCACAGGGCCCCCGCGGCACCCGCCATCGACACCAGGCAGCCGCCGTACGTCCCCGCGTCTCGTTTCATGCCCGTCAGGACGTCCGCGCCCCCCGCGCCGGTTTCACGGCGGGGCGGAAGCGGCAGTCGCGACGCCCTATGCCTGGGGCGGGGCGTCGAGGAGGGCCACCCCGTACTCGGCGAGCGAGTCGACGTGGTCCGCGTCGTGACGCGCGTCGGCCTCGCCGACCGAGTGGAAGTAGCCTTCGATCGCCCCGGGGTTGTTGATGACCAGGAACTCCGCCGTCGTGGTGAGCGGCTGGAACGTGTGGGGTATCGACCGGGGACCGAAGACGTAGGCGCCTGGCCCGGCGTCGTGGACGTCGCACGCGTCGAGCGAGGACGAGCCGATCCAGAAGCGGACGCGGCCGGACAGCACCACCCAGCTCTCGTCCTCACGGCTGTGGACGTGCAGGGGCGGTGCGTCCGACCGACGCGCGGTCACCCGCGCGACGCTGACCACTCCCTGTGTCTCGGTGGTCGACACGACCTGTTCCTGGACGCTGTCGTAGTAGCGGTAGTGGGTGCCGTCGCCGGGGTTGCGCACGAACGCGACGCTCATGTGGGTGCTCCCCTTCGTTGTGGTTTAGTGTTCAACTATTTCCGTTGCTTCGCCTCCGCGCAAGGGTCCGCCGCGGTCCGCCGCGATCTGTCCGGATCTCGACGCCGGGCCCCCCGGCGTACGTCACGTCAGGTCCCGTCGCCGCAGCCCGACTAGCCCCGCCCCCACCAGCACCCCGGCGATCAGGACCAGCACCAGCACCGGCGGCCAGCTCATCTCCCCGCCGGGCAGCTTCGGCAGGTGGCCGAAGGGCGACACGTCCAGCACGGCCTGCGGCACGTCCAGCGCCGGTCCGACCCACCCGAGCAGCAGCACCGCGCCCGCGACGGCCCACGCGGCCACCGCAGCCCGGGGCAGCAGCCCGTACAGCAGTACCGCCGCCCCGCCGACCACCCACACCGCCGGCAACTGCACCAGGCACGCGCCCACGATCGCCCCGAAGTCCTGCCCGTACCCGGCGGCGAAGCCGAGCCCGGCGAGCAGCATGATGAGCGCCGCGCCGCCGAAGGCGATCACCAGGTGGCCCGCGGCCCACCGCAGCCGGCCCACCGCGCCCGCCAGTACCGGTTCCGCGCGCCCGGACGTCTCCTCGCCGCCGAGCCGCAGCACCGACGCCACGACGTACAGGGCGGCGACCAGCCCGAGCATCCCGACCATCGCCGAGACGAACGCGTCGGTGAGCCCGGCCTGTCCGCCCATCCGCTCGATGATTCCGCGGGTCCGCTCGTTGTCCCCGACCAGATCGGCGGCGCCCTCCGTCATCCCGCCGTAGACGAGCCCGGCGAGGAGGAAGCCGATGCTCCAGCCGAGGACGCCGCCCCGCTGCAGGCGCCAGGCCAGCGCACCGGCCGTACGCAGGCGTCCGGCGGCCGGTCCCGGGCGGGTCGGCAGGAAGCTCATGCCGAGGTCCCGGCGCCCGGCCAGGCCGTAGGCCACCGCTCCCTGTGCCACCGCCGCGCCCGCGAGCAGCAGCAGGACCCACCACCGCTCGCCGGCGAAGGCCCGCAGGTTCTCCAGCCAGCCCAGCGGCGAGACCCACGTCAACACCGACGAGCCGTCGTCCGTCGCGGAATCGCCCGCCGCCCGCAGGACGAAGGCCCCGCCCAGCACCGCCGCCGTCAGGCCCCGGGCCAGCCGGGCGCTCTCGGTGAGCTGGGCGACGATCGCCGCCGTGGTCGCGAAGAGCATCCCGACGCCCGCGACCCCGAGGCCGAGGGCCAGGGCCCCGGCCGCCCCCTGCCCGGCCAGTCCGGCGGCGATCAGCAGCGCCAGGACGGCGTTGGCGACCGCCGCCGCGAGCAGCGCCGCCGTGAGCGGGGCCCGGCGGCCGACCATTCCGGAGGCGACGACCTCCTGCCGTCCGCTCTCCTCCTCGTCCCGGGTGTGCCGTACGACGATCAGCAGGCTCATCACGGCGGCGAGCGCACCGGCGTACAGGCCGACGCGCCAGGCGGTGAGCGCGCCGAGGCTGTCGCCGAAGACGGGGCCGACCAGCGCCCGCAGCGAGGAGTTGGTCTCCATCTGCCGCAGCAGGTCGGCGCGTTCGGCGGCGGTGCCGTACAGGCCCTCGAGGGTGCCCGGCATGGACAGCACCATGAGCGCGTTCACCCCGGCCCAGACGGGGATCAGTACCCGGTCGCGGCGCAGGGCGAGGCGCAGCAGCGTGCCGGTGCCGGCGAGCCGGCGCGAGCCCCGGGGCCGGGCTGCGAGAGCCGTGGTGGTGGCGTCGGCGGTGGCGGTCATCGGGCCGTCACCTCCGCGGGGGACTCCGCGTCGTCGGCCCGGTAGTGACGCAGGAACAGCTCCTCCAGCGTCGGCGGCGTCGACGTCAGCGACCGCACGCCGGTCTCGCCCAGCGCCCGGAGTACGGCGTCCAGCCCGCCGGCGTCGACCTGGAGCCGGACCCGGTGGCCCCGGACGTCGAGGCCGTGCACGCCGGGCAGGCCGTCGAGCCGGTCCGGGACGCCCGAGAGTTCGGCGGTGACGCTGGTCCGGGTCAGATGGCGCAGGTCGGCGAGGGAACCGCTCTCGACGGTCCGCCCCTTGCGGATGATGCTGACCCGGTCGCACAGCTCCTCGACCTCGCTGAGGATGTGGGAGGAGAGCAGCACGGTGCGCCCGCGCTCGCGCTCCTCCTCCACGCAGCGCCGGAAGACCTCCTCCATCAGCGGGTCGAGTCCGGAGGTGGGCTCGTCGAGGATCAGCAGGTCGACGTCGGAGGCGAACGCGGCCACCAGGGCCACCTTCTGCCGGTTGCCCTTGGAGTAGGTGCGGCCCTTCTTGGTCGGGTCGAGTTCGAAGCGCTCGACCAGCTCGGCCCGGCGTCCCCGGTCGAGCCCTCCGCGCAGCCGGCCGTAGAGGTCGATCACCTCTCCGCCGGAGAGGTTGCGCCACAGCGTCACGTCGCCGGGGACGTACGCGATCCGGCGGTGCGCCTCCACCGCGTCCGCCCACGGGTCCCTGCCGAGCACCTGCGCGGCGCCGGAGTCGGCGCGCAGCAGGCCGAGCAGGACGCGGATGGTGGTGGACTTGCCGGCGCCGTTGGGTCCGAGGAACCCGTGGACCTCGCCGGTCCCGACCTCCAGGTCGAGGCCGTCCAGAGCGTGCGTGCGTCCGAACGACTTGTGGAGTCCGGAGACGCTGATTGCCTTCGTCATGATGTGGAAAGTACGCTTGTTTCAGAAACTTGTGAAGTTAAGAAACCGTCAGGATGATGGGCGGCCCGGGGTGCGAGATGATCGACGGATGACGACGCAACCAGCGGAAGCGGCGGAACCGGGGCGGGACCCCGAGGCGGTGTCCAGGTTCGTGGAAGGCTTCGCGGCCCAGCTCGCCGAGGCCGGGATGCAGCGCATGCCGGCCCGGGTCTTCGCCGCGCTGCTGGCCTCCGACTCGGGTTCGCTGACCTCCGCGGAACTCGGCGAGAGCCTGCGGATCAGTCCGGCCGCCGTCTCCGGCGCCGTGCGCTACCTCTCGCAGCAGCACATGGTCGCGCGCGAACGCGAACCCGGCTCCCGCCGGGAGCGCTACCGGGTCCACAGCAACCAGTGGTACGAGGCGCTCACCAGCCGCGAGGCCATCCTGAAACGCTGGGAGAGCGCCCTGAGCGAGGGCGTCGCCAGCCTCGGCGCCGACACCCCGGCGGGCCGCCGCATGGCCGAGACGCTCGCCTTCTTCGAGTTCATCGACGGGGAGATCGCGGCCATGATGGAACGCTGGCGCGTGCACCGGGAGGAGCGGTTCGGGCGGGGCTGAGCAGCGTCGCCGGTTCGGGCGGCGTGGGAGAGAGCGGCCCTCACCCCGCGGGCAGCGTCAGCCCCCACGCCCCCTCCCGTGCCACCCACGTCCGTGTCCCCACCGGTCCGCACACCACCGCGTCGGCCCGGTAGCGGAAGTGCGCGCCCGACACGGTCACCGTCCGTCCGCTCGCCGTCAGCGGCGTCGCCTCCGCGCCCACGGACAGCGGCCGCACCTCGACCAGGGCCAGCCCGCCGGCGCCCGGCGTCAGCGTGACCCCCTCGACCGGCTGGTCCAGGTCCACCAGCGTCGCCCCGTCCACCTCCACCCGCAGCCGCGCCGTACCGGCCGCCCCCGGGACGAGGGCGGTCCGGGCCGGACGCGAGGAGGCCAGCGTGCGTACGAGGGACTGGCAGGTCCGCAGCCAGGGATGCGCGGGCGCCGGCCCGCCCGGCCCCGCGTCCGCCGTCTTGGCACGGACGGGCGCCGGGGGCACGGGCAGCGGGGCCGGCGGGATCCGCACGGCCCCCAGCACCACCCCGTCGCTGTCGTCGACGAGCAGGTCGAGGCGCCGTTCCGCGCCGTCGAGGACGGCGCGTGCCGCCGCCACCGCCCCGGTCGGCAGCCCCAGCGACCGGGCGAGACCGAGCACCGGCCCCACCGGCACCACCGACAGCGCGCAGCCCGTCAGCTCCCGCTGCCGGTGCAGCAGCGTGACGGCCCGCAGCAGCGCACTGTCGTCGCCGACCACCACCGGGCGCCGCGAACCGCGCCGCCGCAGCGCCCGCGCGAACTCCTCCGGACCGTCCGGCAGACACACCTTCGTATGCGACGCACCCGCGCTGAGCACGTCCTTCGCGATCCGGACGGACTCCCCGTCCGCCCGCCGGGCGACCGGGTCGACGACCACCAGAAGCGGATCGGACCTCGCGGAAGGGTTCGCGGAAGAGCTCGCGGAAGTCGCCACCTCGGCCATGCCTCGCTTCCTCGGGTAGCATCTTTGTGCAAGAGCCCCTTGCGCTATTGCGCCAGGGGCTTCGTCTATACCGGGGCATCCGGTCCGACGGTTGGCGGCCAACGACGGTCGCGGTGCACGCGGTGTCAGATACACCGCGTACGCCCTCGACCTTGGACATGCCCCGCCCGGAAGGGGTGTACGCGCGTGCCCGCACTTGTGCTGCTCGGTGCTCAGTGGGGTGACGAAGGCAAGGGAAAGGCGACGGACCTGCTCGGTGGCTCCGTCGACTATGTGGTGCGCTACCAGGGCGGCAACAACGCCGGCCACACGGTAGTCGTGGGCGACCAGAAGTACGCCCTGCACCTGCTCCCTTCCGGAATCCTGTCTCCCGGCTGCACGCCGGTCATCGGCAACGGTGTCGTCGTCGACCCGTCGGTCCTGTTCTCCGAGCTGAGCGGGCTGAACGAGCGCGGCGTCGACACGTCCAAGCTCCTGATCAGCGGCAACGCTCACATCATCACGCCGTACAACGTCACCGTCGACAAGGTGACGGAACGCTTCCTCGGCAAGCGCAAGATCGGCACCACCGGCCGCGGCATCGGCCCGACCTACGCCGACAAGATCAACCGCGTGGGCATCCGGGTCCAGGACCTCTACGACGAGTCGATCCTCACCCAGAAGGTCGAGGCGGCGCTCGACGTCAAGAACCAGATGCTCACCAAGCTCTACAACCGCCGCGCCATCGCCACCGGCCAGGTCGTCGAGGAGCTGCTGGCCTACGCGGACAAGCTCGCCCCGTACGTCGCCGACACCGTCCTGCTCCTCAACCAGGCCCTCGACGACGACAAGGTGGTCCTCTTCGAGGGCGGCCAGGGCACGCTGCTCGACATCGACCACGGCACGTACCCCTTCGTCACCTCGTCGAACCCGACCGCGGGCGGCGCCTGCACCGGCGCCGGCGTGGGCCCGACGAAGATCAGCCGGGTCATCGGCATCCTCAAGGCGTACACGACCCGCGTCGGCGCCGGACCGTTCCCCACCGAGCTGTTCGACGAGGACGGCGAGGCCCTGCGCCGCATCGGCGGCGAGCGCGGTGTCACCACCGGCCGCGACCGGCGCTGCGGCTGGTTCGACGCGGTGATCGCCCGCTACGCCACCCGCGTCAACGGCCTCACCGACTTCTTCCTCACCAAGCTCGACGTCCTCACCGGCTGGGAGCAGATCCCGGTCTGCGTCGCGTACGAGATCGACGGCAAGCGCGTCGAGGAGCTGCCGTACTCGCAGACCGACTTCCACCACGCGAAGCCGGTCTACGAGACGCTGCCCGGCTGGAACGAGGACATCACCAAGGCGAAGTCCTTCTCCGACCTGCCGAAGAACGCCCAGGCGTACGTCAAGGCCCTGGAGGAGATGTCCGGCGCCCCGATCTCCGCGATCGGCGTCGGCCCGGGCCGGGACGAGACGATCGAGATCAACTCGTTCCTGTAGGCACGGCGCACGCACCACGGCGCACGCACCACGGCGCACGCACCACGGCGCACGCACCACGGCGGCCGGGACCCCGCACGGGGCCCCGGCCGTCGGCGTCGGGACGGCGGATACGCTGGCCGAGCCGGCAAGGGCCGGAACAACAAGGTCACCACGGTCACCACGGACAGCACGGTCATCACGGACAGCACGGAGCGAGCGGACATGCGGAAGCCCACCACCCGGACATGGATCTGGCTGGCCGTGGCGGCCGTCGCCGTGACCGGCGGTGCCTTCTACGTCGGCGGCCACCACGTCTCCGCCGCGCCGCACGCCGACGACCCCAAGTGCGACAAGATCGTCTCCCGCCTCCCCGACGACATACCGGGCGCCTCGCGCGACTGGGCCCTCGGGGACGGCGTCGCCTCCTGGGGCGGCCAGAAGGCGGTGTTCCGCTGCGGCGCCGAGGAACTGCAGCCCAACACCAACCTCTGCGTCACCGCCGACGGCGTCGACTGGGTCCTGGACGAGGCGCGGCTCAAGCGCGACGGCGTGAGCGTCCTGCGGACGTACGGCCGCTCACCGGCCGTGGAGTTCACGTACACCGGGCCGCGCGAGGAGGTCGGCGGCATCCTCGCCACGCTGGATCCCGCCGTGAAGTGGATCCCGCAGAGCAGGAAGTGCATCGGTCTGAACGACGCCGACGTCCTGTGACCGCCGGGCGTTCGTCCGGCCGCTCCGTTCGGCCCTCTTCACCGAGCGCCGGTCCGGGGGCCGGTGTCGGATCGGGGACATGACCGACCGCTGCAGCGCCGCTTCCTGCCAGGGCCCGTACGGCGGCGAGAACGGCCCCGAGAACTGCGGCGACCTCGGCCGCTTCGAGGTCGCCCGGCATCTGCGCGCGCCCCTGCGGGTGTGCCCCGTCCACCTGGGGCCGGCGCTGCTGCTGGCCGAAGGGGTGCTGTGGCCGCCGGGGATCATCCTGGTGCGGTGAGGGCATCGGCTGACCGGGGTCGCACGGGCCCGGATCAGCTGAAGACGATCATCGATCCCTGGGCCAGGCTCCGTGTCGCCGCCGCGTGCAGGCCCAGCCACACATGGCGCTCCCGCGCGAAGGGGCTGGAGTCGTACGGCGCGGACACGGCCGGTTCCTCCAGCTCCGTCGGCGCGAGCGGCGGCCGCGGCGGGGCCGGAGGGTTGGCCGGATCGATACCGAGGGCCGGGGCGACGGCCTCCAGCTCGCGCAGCAGGGCGTGCGAGGAACCCAACGGCCCGCCGCCCGCGAGGAGTTCGTCGTCGGCCAGCGGATGCGGGAAGTCGACCGGGACGTAGGCGCCCGCGTGGTCGTAGTGCCACACCAGGTGGGACTGCTGGGCCGTCGACTCGAACATCTCCAGCAACTGCTCGTAGTCGCCGCCGAGTTCGTCCACCGGCGTCACCGGCAGCCCGCACACCTGGAGGAGGTACGCCCGGCGCAGGAAGTGCAGCGCGTCGTAGTCGAACCCGGCCACCGGGGCGACCTCGCCGGAGAGCCCCGGCATGTACTGGTACACCGGCACCGGCGGCAGCCCGGCCTCGGCCAGCACCTTGTCGTATTGCGCGAGTTCCTCGGCGAACGGGTTGTCCGGTGTGTGGCACAGGACGTCGACGAGCGGTACCAGCCACAGGTCACAGGCCAAAAGAGGGCTCCTCACACAGCACGGTGGTCAGGGCAGCGTAGTCGGTGCGCGTTGCGTGCAGGTCCCATACCCACCTGGGGCCGGACCACGACACCGCGGGCGTTGGTCATCCCCCGGGGCACCCCCCGCGTCGTTCCCCGCGTCATCCCCCGGACCGCTCCCCGGTGAGCCGCTCGATGAGGGCGAGCGAGTGGGCGTTGTACGCGTGGACGAGCGAGCGCGCGCCCTGGATGTCGCGGCGGGCGAGCGCGTCGACCAGTGCGGCGTGCTCCGACCACAGGGCGCCGCGCAGTTCGCTGAGCCGGCGCAGGTGCTGCACGGTGCACACCCAGCTCTGCACGCGCAGCCGGTGCAGGAAGTCGGAGAGGTAGGGGTTGTCGAAGAGGGCGGCCAGCTCGCGCCAGTAGCGCAGGTCGTAGCCGATCAGGACGGTCAGGTCCCCGGCCGCGGCGGCGCGCTGGGCCTCCTCGCCGCGCCGCCGGACCCCGGCGAGGGCGGCGGCGACGCGCTGGTCGCCCGGGTCCGGACCGCCCCGCCGGTCCGCGGCGAGGACGAGGAACATGCCGTCGGTCACGAGGCTGCGGGCCTCGACCATGCCGCGGAAGTCGTCCACCGAGTACTCGTGGACGCGGAAGCCGCGGTGGTGGTCGGCGTCCAGGAGGCCCTGCGCGGACAGGTCGACCAGGGCCTCGCGCACCGGCGTCGCGGACACCCCGTACTGCTCGGCGATCTCCTTGACCGTGAACTCCTGCCCCGGCTGGAGCCGCCCGGCCAGTACCTCGTCGCGGAGCGCGTCGGCGATCTGCTGCCGCAGGGTGCTGCGCGTGACGGCACCGGTACCGCTGGAGCCGGGCATGGTCGGGCGTCTCCTCGTCGCGTTCGGGGCGTCGCCGAAGGGCGCCGTCCGGGGGCGTACTCGTACACATGTCTACCGTGTACGGGCACGCCACCCTACGCGTTGGGGCCGCCGGCCCGTTCCGGCCTACTCCGTGTACTCGTCCGCCACGGACAGTGCCGTGTCCAGGGCCGCGAGGCCCTCCTTCAGCTCCGCCTCGGAGATGTTGCACGGCGGGACCACGTGGGTCCGGTTCATGTTCACGAACGGCCACAGGCCGTGCGCCTTGGCACTGGCGGCGAACGCGGCCATCGGGGTGGCCGCCTGCCCGGTCGCGTTGTAGGGCACCAGCGGTTCCCCGGTCTCCCGGTTCCGCACCAGCTCCAGCGCCCAGAACATGCCGGTGCCGCGCACGTCGCCCACGCTCGGGTGGCGCCGGGCCAGCTCCCGCAGCGCCGGTTCGACGACGTCGGCGCCGAGCCGTGCCGCGTGTTCGACGACGCCCTCCTCCGCCATGACGTTGATCGTGGCGACGGCGGCGGCGCAGGCCAGCGGGTGCCCGGAGTAGGTCAGCCCGCCCGGGTAGGGCCGCTCGGCGAAGGTCGCGGCGATCTCGCCGGAGATCGCCACACCGCCCAGCGGCACGTAGCCCGAGTTCACGCCCTTGGCGAAGGTCATCAGGTCGGGCACCACGTCGTACAGGTCGGCCGCGAACCACGTACCCGTCCGCCCGAATCCGGCCATGACCTCGTCGAGGACGAACACGATGCCGTACTTGTCGCAGATCTCGCGGACCCCGGCCAGGTAACCGGCCGGCGGCATCATGATCCCCGCGGTGCCCGGGATCGTCTCCAGGATGATCGCGGCGACGGTCCCCGGGCCCTCGAAGGCGATCGTCGTCTCCAGGTGCTCCAGGGCCCGCGCGCACTCCTGCTCCTCGGTCTCGGCGTAGAAGCGCGAGCGGTACAGGAAGGGGGCCCAGAAGTGCACGACCCCGGCGGTGCCGCTGTCGGAGGCCCAGCGGCGCGGGTCACCGGTCAGGTTGACCGCCTGCTGGGTGCCGCCGTGGTACGAGCGGTACGCCGAGAGCACCTTCGGGCGCCCGGTGTGCAGGCGGGCCATGCGCACGGCGTGCTCCACGGCGTCGGCGCCCGCGTTGGTGAAGAAGATCTTGTCCAGGTCGCCGGGCGTCCGCTCGGCGATCAGCCGGGCCGCCTCCGAGCGCGCCTCGACGGCGAACGCGGGCGCGAACGTCGTCATCCGCGACGCCTGCTCCTGGATCGCGGCGACGACCTTGGGGTGCTGGTAGCCGATGTTGGTGTAGACGAGCCCGCTGGAGAAGTCGAGGTAGCGCTTGCCTTCGTAGTCCCAGAAGTACGACCCCTCGGCGCCTGCGACGGCGAGCGGGTCGATGAGCTCCTGCGCTGACCAGGAGTGGAAGACGTGCGCGCGGTCCGCGGCCTTCACGGCGGCGCCGGCCTGGGGATTCGGCTGAGGGGTCATGCGGCCGAGGGTAGATGTCCGCGATGCGGAAACGGAATCGGCGTCCTGTCTGCGCTCGTGGGCTTTCCACGACAGGTTGTCGACGTGTCGCCGACGCGGGGGAGCCGCTCCGTTACGGAACCGTGGACGACACCGGCGCCGCGCCCGCCCGCCACGGCACTATCCTCGCCCTGTTGCCCACGTACGGGGGGAAGGCGGCGCAACATGCGGGAGCTCGGGGGCGAGGATCCCCAGCACATTGGCGCCTACCGGCTGCTGGGGCGGCTGGGCGCGGGAGGCATGGGCCACGTCTACCTGGCCCGCTCGGACCGCGGGCGCACGGTCGCCGTCAAGCTGGTGCGCGAGGAACTGGCCGCGCTGGAGGAGTTCCGCGAACGCTTCCGCCAGGAGGTCGAGTCCGCGCGGCGGGTCGGCGGCCCCTGGACGGCGCCCGTACTGGACGCGGACACCGAGGCCGCGGTGCCGTGGGTCGCCACCGGGTACGTCGCCGGACCCAGCCTCCAGCAGGTCGTCGGGCACGACCACGGTGCGCTGCCCGAGCGCTCGGTGCGCACACTGGCCGCCGGGCTCGCGCACGCGCTCCAGGACATCCACGCCGCCGGGATTGTCCACCGCGACCTCAAGCCGTCCAACGTCCTGGTCACCATCGACGGGCCCCGCGTCATCGACTTCGGCATCGCCCGCGCCCTGGACACGGTGACCGACGGCGGCCTCACCCGTACCGGCGCGCTGGTCGGCTCGCCCGGTTTCATGGCGCCCGAGCAGGTGCGCGGCGACCGGATCACGCCCGCGTGCGACGTCTTCTGCCTGGGCTCGGTCCTCGCCTACGCCGCCACCGGCGAGCTGCCCTTCGGCACCGCCAACAGCGGCGTGCACGCGCTGATGTTCCGCATCGCCCAGGAGGAACCCGGCCTGGAGGGCGTCCCCGAGGGCATCGCCGACCTCGTGCGGGACTGCCTGAAGAAGGACCCGGCCGCCCGGCCGGACCTCGCCGAGATCCTGGAGCGCACGGGCGCCCGCGACACGGTCGGCGACGGCCGCTCCCGCGACCCGTGGCTGCCCGGCGCGCTGGTGGCCCAGCTCGGCCGGCACGCGGTACGCCTGCTGGACACGGAGAACCCCGAGGGCCCCGAGGACCCCGCGCCCACCGGGACTCCGCGGCCCCCGGACACCGGCCCGGCGCCCGACGGTCCGCCGTCGCCGCGCGAGCCGGGCAGCGGCGGCACCCCGCTGAACCACCTCCCGACCCGGGTCGCGGGCGGGCACCCGCCCACGCCGCCGCCCGCCGCCCCCGACCGTCCGGCGCACCAGCCGCCCGCCCACGGATACGCCCCGGCCCCGGGATGGAACGCCCCGCCGCCGGGACACCACCAGCCGTACGGCGGTGCCCCCGGCGCGACCCCGCCCTACGATCCGCAGTCGTACGGTCCGCAGCCGTACGGTCCGGAGCCCTACGGCCCCCAGCCGTACGGCCCGCCGCACGAGCCCTCCCGGACGGGCGGTTCCACCGCGCTGCTGATCGTCGTCGCCCTGATCGTCGCGCTGGGCGCGGGGGGCACGGTCTACGCCCTGATGAGCGGGGACGACGCGGGCGGCACCCGCGCCGGCGGCGACCCGGCGACCCGGCCCGCGTCGTCCGCGTCCCAGAACCCGGGCTCCGGCCCCGGCTCCGGGCCGGGCACGGACGGTTCGACCCCGCCCCGGGACGGCACGATCCCCTCGGCCTACCTGGGGACGTGGGCCACCACCATCGACAACGCCTCCGGCGTCCACACCCGGCGGCTGACCCTCCAGCAGGGCGACGTGGGCGACACGGTCCTCTCCCTCGTCGCCGACGGCCCCACGGGCAACGGCACCTACCACTGCGTCTTCGAGGCCGACCTGGCCGGCGCCCCGGGCTCCGGCGGCCCCGTGGACGTCGGTCCCTCCACGGTCGCGAGCGGCCCCGCCGCCTCCTGCACCCCCGGAGCGCCCACCCGGCTCACCCTGCTGCCGAACGGCACCCTGGAACGCACCAACACGAGCACCGGCGAAACCCTCACCTACACCCGCCGGTGACCCTGCCTGACCCACGGGCCCCACTCGGCAAGGACCGTCACCGCGGCTCCGGCGGCCGCTGCCGGGGCATGTTCGGCCGGGCCCCGTTCGTCGGCACGGAGAACCTTCCCGGCCCCACGAACCCCGCCTCGGACCGCCCTGCCCCCGCTCCGTCCGCCGGGCCCGACTGCAACCCCAACGGCGCGGCCCCGGTCCGGAACCCCACCATCCAGTCCGCCGTCTCCGCCCGCACCAGCTCCGTCACGTCCTCCGAGAACCGCCGCAGCACCAGCAGACACCGCTCGGCCGCCTCGCTCGCCGTCCCGTCCGCCGGCCCCAGCACCTCCCGCACGCTCTCCGACGCCCAGTCGAACTGGAGCGCCTGAAGCCGCCGCTGCACCGCCTGCGCCGCGGCCACGTCCCGCATCCACCCGGACGTGACCCCGAAGAACCGGTCCCCCGCCACGCACGCCACCGCCCACAGCAGCGCCAGATATCCCCAGGGCGCGGCCCCGCCCACCAGCTGGGACATGTCCAGCAACGGCAGCGCCGCCCCGGCGACCGCCCCCGCCGCGGCCCCGCACCGCAGCAGCACGGCGCAGCGCCGCTTACCCACCCGGTCCGCCAGGTACCAGGCCACCGTGTCCAGCGCGCCCCGCTCCACCCACCGGTACAACTCGTCCAGCCGCTCGGCGGGCAGCGTCCAGTCGCCGAGGGGGAACGCCCGTCCGGTCAGGTCGCCCGGCGGCGGTCCGGCCGCCCCCTCGCCGCCTCGCCCGTCCTGCGGCGGCCCCTCGGGCTGCATCTCCGGCTGACCCACCCGGCACTCCCTACTGATCGCCGTACTGCTCACCGTCCGCGAGGACTCATGCGCCGGAACCCTGCGCCGGAACCCTTCCTACCGCCCAATGGGTGGCGAAGAGCCGGGTTCCGCCGCTTTTCCGCCCGGACGAGGGCGTTGATCAGGTATAGGGCTCCCACGGCATCACTCGAAAGAGTGCTGGGGCGAGGGCCGCCCGGACCACGTAGGCTCGTGCCGAACGGCAAAACCGTAGTGACCGGAAGCGATGGGAGCCGAACGTGATCCCCGGTGGTGGCCAGCCCAACATGCAGCAGCTGCTCCAGCAGGCCCAGAAGATGCAGCAGGACCTGGCGAAGGCCCAGGAGGAACTGGCCCAGACGGAGGTCGACGGTCAGGCGGGCGGTGGCCTGGTGAAGGCCACGGTCACCGGTTCCGGCGAGCTGCGGGGCCTCAGGATCGACCCGAAGGCGGTGGACCCGGAGGACACCGAGACCCTCGCCGACCTGATCGTCGCCGCGGTCCAGGCGGCCAACGAGAACGCGCAGAACCTCCAGCAGCAGAAGCTCGGCCCGCTCGCGCAGGGGCTGGGCGGCGGCGGCAGCGGCAGCGGCATCCCAGGGCTCCCCTTCTGATCGGATCCGGGTTCGCCTTTCTCGGACCGGCCGAAGCCATCTACCGTACGTAGTGCACGAACCTCAGGAAGGACGGCAGTCCGTTGTACGAAGGCGTGGTCCAGGACCTCATCGACGAGCTGGGGCGGCTGCCCGGCGTCGGTCCCAAGAGCGCGCAGCGGATCGCCTTCCACATCCTGCAGGCGGAGCCGACCGACGTACGGCGGCTCGCCCAGGCCCTCATGGAGGTGAAGGCCAAGGTCCGCTTCTGCGCGACCTGCGGGAACGTCGCGCAGGAGGAGCAGTGCAACATCTGCCGCGATCCCCGGCGCGATCCCTCCGTCATCTGCGTGGTGGAGGAGCCGAAGGACGTCGTCGCCATCGAGCGCACCCGTGAGTTCCGCGGGCGGTACCACGTGCTCGGCGGCGCGATCAGCCCGATCGACGGGGTCGGCCCCGACGATCTCCGCATCCGTGAGCTGCTGGCCCGCCTGGCGGACGGCACGGTCACGGAACTGATCCTGGCCACGGACCCGAACCTGGAGGGCGAGGCCACGGCCACGTACCTCGCCCGCATGATCAAGCCCATGGGCCTCAAGGTCACCCGCCTGGCCAGCGGCCTCCCGGTGGGCGGCGACCTGGAGTACGCGGACGAGGTGACCCTCGGCCGCGCCTTCGAGGGGAGACGACTCCTAGATGTCTGACGCCACGCTGCACGCGACCAACCAGAACCCGGACGACTTCGCGGTCCAGATCGCCGACCAGATCGAGAGCTTCCTGGTGGCCGTCACCGAGGTCGCCAAGGGGGACGAGCCGGACTCGGCGGTCCCCTTCCTCCTCCTGGAGGTCTCCCAGCTGATGCTGGCCGGCGGCCGCCTGGGCGCCCACGAGGACATCGTCCCCGACGAGCGCTACGAGCCCGACCCGGGCCCGGAGCAGGACGTGGACCCGCTCCGGGAGAACCTGGCCCGCATCCTCGACCCGATCGACGTCTACTCCGAGGTCTTCGACCCCTACGAGCCGCGCAAGGCCCCGGTCCCGGCCCGTATCTCCGACGACCTCACCGACGTCATCACCGACCTCCGCCACGGCATGGTCCACTACCGGGCCGGGCGCACCACGGAGGCCCTGTGGTGGTGGCAGTTCTCCTACTTCTCCAACTGGGGCTCCACCGCCTCCGCGACCCTGCGCGCCCTCCAGTCGGTCGTCGCCCACGTCCGCCTGAACCAGCCCCTGGAGGAGCTGGACGGCCTCGACACCGACCAGGAACTGGGCGACGAGGTCCTGGAGTCGGAGGCCGGCCGGGTCATGGTGCGGGAAATCGCGGGCCCGCTGGGCCTGCGGCCGGTCAAGTAGCGGCGCGACGGGATCTCACGTCTCCTCGCCGACGTCCGGGGCGTCCCGGACATGCGGCATGCCCGGTACGCCGAGCAGGCGGAGGAACGCGGTCGCCGCGGGCGTGCGGCTGCCGGGAGGCCAGACGACGTACTCGACGCGGGCCGGTGCGTCGGTGACCTGGATCGTGGTCACCCCGCTGAGCTGGGGCACGTAGGCGGAGGGCAGCATCGCCACGCCGAGGCCCTGTCCGACCAGCCGTGCCAGGAAGTGTGTGTTCGTCACCTCGAAGGCGACGTCACGGGTGAGGCCGGCGGCGGAGAAGGCCAGGTCGGACTGGGTACGGCCGGCGGTCTTCGCCGGCAGGTCAACGAACTCCTCCTCGGCGAGCCGTCGCAGGTCGACCGGCCCTCCGCCGGCGAGCGGGTGATCGGGGGAGACCACGGCGACGAGCCGGTCACGGCCGATCACGTGGGCCTCGACCCCCTGGGGGCGCGCGGTGGTCGGCAGTCCGAGGAAGGCGACCTGAACGTCCCCTTCTCCGACCCGCTCGACGAGTTCCTCGCTCGCGCCCACGCGCAGACTCACGCGCACCCTCGGATACCGCCCGCGGAAGTCGCGCAGGGTGCGCGGGATGTCGACGGCGGCGACGGACGAGATCACGCCGACGCGGAGCTGTCCGCGGACTTCGCCGACGGCGGCGGCCACCTCGTCGGCCGCGCGTTCGGCGGCGGCCAGGCACTGGCGGGCGGCCGGGAGAAACGCCTCCCCGGCCGGTGTCAGCCGCACCCGGCGGGTGGTGCGCTCGAAGAGCCTGGCGCCCAGTTCCCGCTCCAGCCGCGCGATCTGGTGGCTGAGGGCGGACTGGACGACGAGACAGCGCTCGGCGGCCCGGGTGAAGCTCATGGTCTCGGCGACCGCGAGCACGTAGCGCATCTGCTGGAGCTCCATGAGCATTTATCTTGGGTCAAGATAAATGAGGTGACAAGCATGTGTTGGACTCATTGATCGGCCGCGACCAGACTTCGTTGACATGTCCGCACACGTCCACGAGGCCCCGGCCTCGACCTCGTCGCTGAAGGGATGGCTGGGCGTCGCCGCCATCACGGCCAGTCTCTTCGTCTTCCTGACCACCGAGCTGATGCCCGTGGGCCTGCTCACCCCGCTGAGCGAGAGCCTGGACATATCCGTCGGCGTCGCCGGTCTCATGGTCACCGCCCAGGGTGTCGCCGCGGGCCTCGGCGTACCGTTCATCGTCGCCTGGACCAGACGCGTCGACCGGCGCCCGCTGCTGACCACGCTGCTCGCGGTGCTCGCCCTGGGAAACATCGTCACCGCCGTCTCACCGAACTACCCTCTGATCCTCGGCACCCGGCTCTGCATGGGCTTCGCCAGCGGAGTCTTCTGGGCCATCGGCGTGAGCATGGCCATGCGGATCGTGCCCGAACGGCATGCGAACCGGGCCGCCGCGGTGGTGATGTCCGGCATCTCCATAGCCACGGTCGTCGGCATCCCCCTCGGCACCGTCATCGAGGCACGGACCGACTGGCGGACCACCTTCGGCATCTGGGCCGGCCTCAGCGTCCTGGTCCTCGTCGCCGTCGCGGCCCTCGTCCCCTCGATGCCGTCGCGGAACGCGGTGTCCGTCCGCGAGGTCTTCACCCTGCCGGTCAGGAACGGGCAGTTGCGCACCGTGCTGTTCGTCGTCGTCTTCTTCGTACTCGGACACTTCGGCGCCTACACGTTCGTGCGCCCCTACCTGGAGGACACCGCCGACGCCTCGTCCGCGTTCGTCACCACCGTCCTGATCATTTTCGGTGTCGGCGGCGCGGTCGGGAACTTCGTCGCCGGCCACACGGTGAACAAGAGCCTGCACGGCACCTTCGTCACCGGTCTCGTAGGGCTCCTGACGGCCCTGTTGCTGCTGCGCCTCGCCGGGAACGGGGAACTCGGCGCCGTCGTCGCGCTGGTCCTGTGGGGACTCTCCTTCGGCGCCGTGCAGCTGTCCCAGATCAACATGACGCTCGCCTCGGCGCCCGACACCTTCGAGGCCGCCATGTCGCTCAACACCATGGCGTACAACACCTGCATCGCGCTCGGCGCCCTCTTCGGCGGGCTGTTCGTCGACCACGTCGGCGTCACGAGCGTCATCTGGTTCGGCGTGGTCCTGGCCGGGGCCTCGCTGCTGCTGCGGCTCGTCGCCGGGCGGGGGGTGAGGTGACGTTGGAGAACCACACCTGGTCCCACCGCCTCGACGAGGTGGACCTGGAGGAGCTGTCCCGGCTGTATCTGCTGGCTCCCTTGGGCGACAAACCCCCCGAGGTGCTCGCCACGGTGTTCGGCAACAGCCGCTACACCTGCTTCGTCCACGCCGGTGACGTGCTCGTCGGCGCGGGGCGGGCGCTGGCCGACGGGGTCGACTGCGCCTACATCGCCGACGTGGCCGTCCATCCCGAGCATCAGGGGCGGGGCCTCGGGTCGGACATCGTCCGCAGGCTCCTGGAACTGGCGGACGGCCACAAGAAGATCATCCTCTACGCCGCCCCCGGCACCGAGGACTTCTACCGCAGGCTCGGCTTCCTCCACATGAACACGGCGATGGCGGTCTGGTCCGACCCGCGACGAGCCGTCGACACGGGGCTGCTCCGCCCGGAGGAATGACGACGCCGCCTCATCGGGCCGCCCGCCGGACCCGCGTCCGGTCACGTGACGCGGCCCGTTGCGGCGGGGCGGGGGGAGGGAGGGCGCCCAACCAACCGTCGCCCTCGCCTCCCTCGCCTTCGGCGACGCCCCGATCCTCACCGGCGACCTGGGCGGCATCCGGGCGGCGCGGACGCGATCCTGGTCCCCAAGGGTGGACTGGTCCTTCTCACTTGTGAACGTGTGACACAGGGCACTTTCCCGAGTGACCCGCGTCCCCCTGGGCATGAGCCAGCCTGGACGAGTACCCGGGTCTCACCATGCGATACCGCAGGGGTGAAACCCGGACGCTCGGTAAAATGAGCCGACCGCAGTACATATACGTACGTGCGGAAAGAGACGGATTGAGCGAGGAGCGCACGTGGGCCTTGTCGTGCAGAAGTACGGAGGCTCCTCCGTAGCCGATGCCGAAGGCATCAAGCGCGTCGCCAAGCGGATCGTGGAAGCGAAGAAGAACGGCAACCAGGTGGTCGCCGTAGTTTCCGCGATGGGCGACACGACGGACGAGCTGATCGATCTCGCCGAGCAGGTATCCCCGATCCCTGCCGGACGAGAACTCGACATGCTGCTGACCGCCGGAGAGCGTATCTCCATGGCGCTGCTGGCCATGGCGATCAAAAACCTGGGCCACGAGGCCCAGTCGTTCACCGGCAGCCAGGCCGGAGTCATCACCGACTCGGTCCACAACAAGGCCCGGATCATCGACGTCACGCCGGGCCGCATCCGCACCTCGGTGGACGAGGGCAACGTCGCCATCGTGGCCGGCTTCCAGGGCGTCAGCCAGGACAGCAAGGACATCACCACGCTGGGCCGCGGCGGGTCCGACACCACGGCCGTCGCGCTCGCCGCCGCGCTCGACGCGGACGTCTGCGAGATCTACACCGACGTCGACGGCGTGTTCACCGCCGACCCGCGCGTGGTGCCGAAGGCGAAGAAGATCGACTGGATCTCCTTCGAGGACATGCTGGAGCTCGCGGCCAACGGTTCCAAGGTGCTCCTCCACCGCTGCGTGGAGTACGCCCGCCGGTACAACATCCCGATCCACGTCCGGTCCAGCTTCAGCGGACTGCAGGGTACGTGGGTCAGCAGCGAGCCGATCAAGCAAGGGGAAAAGCAGGTGGAGCAGGCCCTCATCTCCGGTGTCGCGCACGACACCTCGGAGGCGAAGATCACGGTCGTCGGCGTGCCGGACAAGCCGGGCGAGGCGGCCTCGATCTTCCGCACGATCGCCGACGCCCAGGTCAACATCGACATGGTCGTGCAGAACGTGTCCGCGGCCTCCACGGGCCTGACCGACATCTCCTTCACCCTCCCCAAGAGCGAGGGCCGCAAGGCCATCGACGCGCTGGAGAAGAACCGCTCCGGCATCGGCTTCGACTCGCTGCGCTACGACGACCAGATCGGCAAGATCTCCCTGGTCGGCGCGGGCATGAAGAGCCACCCGGGCGTCACCGCCGACTTCTTCACCGCCCTCTCCGACGCCGGTGTGAACATCGAGCTGATCTCGACATCCGAGATCCGCATCTCGGTCGTCACCCGCAAGGACGACGTGAACGAGGCCGTGCGCGCGGTGCACAGCGCCTTCGGGCTCGACTCCGACAGCGACGAGGCAGTCGTCTACGGAGGCACCGGCCGCTGATGTCCGACACCGGACGGCACGGCCGTGCCGGGCGGCCCACGCTCGCCGTCGTGGGCGCCACGGGGGCCGTCGGCTCGGTCATGCTCCAGATCCTGTCCCAGCACGCGGACGTCTGGGGCGACATCCGCCTGATCGCCTCGCCCCGCTCGGCCGGCCGCAAGCTGGCCGTGCGCGGCGAGGAGGTCGAGGTGGCGGCGCTCCGCGAGGAGGCCTTCGACGGGGTCGACGTCGCCATGTTCGACGTTCCCGACGAGGTCGCCGCCCAGTGGGCGCCGGTCGCCGCCGCCAAGGGCGCGGTGGTGGTCGACAACTCCGGCGCGTTCCGGATGGACCCGGACGTGCCGCTCGTCGTGCCCGAGGTCAACCCGCACGCGGTGCGGATGCGGCCCCGCGGCATCATCGCCAACCCGAACTGCACGACGCTGTCCATGATCGTGGCGTTGGGCGCGCTGCACGCCGAGTTCGGTCTGCGCGAGCTGGTCGTCTCCTCGTACCAGGCGGTCAGCGGGGCCGGGCGGGACGGCGTCGACACGCTCCGCCGGCAACTGTCGCTGGTGGCGGGCACCGAGCTGGGGACCCACCCCGGCGACGTGCGGCGGGCCGTCGGCGACGACACCGGGCCGTTCCCGGAGCCGGTCGCGCTGAACGTCGTACCGTGGGCCGGATCGCTGCGGGAGGACGGCTGGTCGTCGGAGGAGATGAAGGTGCGGGACGAGTCCCGCAAGATCCTCGGGCTGCCGCAGCTGCCGGTGGCGGTGACGTGCGTACGGGTCCCCGTGGTCACCACCCACTCCCTGACCGTGCACGCCCGTTTCGAGGGCGAGGTCACCGTCGAGGGGGCCCGGGAGATCCTGGCCACCGCGCCGGGCGTCGTGCTCTTCGACAACCCGGCCGCGGGAGAGTTCCCCACCCCCGCCGACGCGGTCGGTACCGACCCCACCTGGGTGGGCCGGGTACGCCGTGCCCTGGACGACCCGACGGCGCTCGAACTCTTCGTGTGCGGTGACAACCTGCGCAAGGGTGCCGCCCTGAACACCGCCCAGATCGCCGAGCTGGTGGCCGCCGAGTTCGGCTGAACACGTGTCAGCTGTGCATCGGTCGGCGAAAACCCCTGGCCGCTGTGGGTTTCGTTTGTAGGATCCATGGACGAGATGTGATCCGGAAGTTGGTCCGGACTACTTGTAACAGGCACCCGTGCCTTCAGAGGATTTCCTCCCCGCCCTCCGCAACCGTGCGAGCGGCGGGGAGCGTCTTTGCGGTCACCCTTTCAGGGCGTGGGGGCGAGGGGGTCGGCGTGGGGACGCCGAGGGCGGGCGTGGGGACGCTCGTTCACATGGACGTGAGGGAAGAGCGGACGATGAGGGCCTATGACGCACCGTCAGCCGGGTGGCTGTCCGGACGGCTGTCCGACGGACACGGGAACGTGACGCCCGGCACGTACAACCCTCACGGGGGTGGGCGTGTCCAACTGGCGTGGCAGAGGTTCTCGAATTCACCGCAGGGGCACGGGGCGCCGCTCTGCGCCCGCCCGTCCCACCCGCTCGGTCGGCCCGTCCCCGTGTGGCCGGTCCGGCCGGTGGCATGCCGGTGATCGCGCCGATGCCCGCAGCGCGGCCGGCCCGCATATCGAACCAGCGTGACGGCGCCGAGGAAGTGGCGGCGGGCACCACCGTCGACCACCTCACCGAGACCTACCGGGCGCACTACCGCTCGCTGCTCGGCCTCGCCGCCCTCCTCCTCGACGACACGGCCTCCTGCGAGGACGTGGTCCAGGAGGCATTCATTCGCGTCCACTCGGCGCGCAAACGCGTCCGCGACCCGGAGAAGACCCTGGCGTACCTGCGCCAGACCGTCGTCAATCTCTCGCGCTCGGCACTCCGCCGCCGCATCCTCGGCCTCAAACTCCTCTCCAAGCCCATGCCGGACATGGCGAGCGCGGAGGAGGGCGCCTACGACCAGCTGGAGCGGGACTCGCTGATCAAGGCGATGAAGGGGCTCCAGCGCCGCCAGCGCGAGGTCCTGGTCCTGCGCTACTTCGCGGACATGACGGAGGCCCAGGTCGCCGAGACGCTCGGCATATCGCTGGGCTCGGTGAAGGCGTACGGGTCGCGCGGGATCGCGGCGCTCAGGGTGGCCATGGAGGCACCGGTATGAGCGACGGCAACGACGCGCGGCCGGACGCCCGCCCCGGGCACGACGCGCCCGACGGGCAGCAACAGCACAACCACACGCACGCTGGGAACGGAACTGTGAACCACGGCCCCGACGCGCAGGGCCCCGACTCCCAGGGCCCCGACGAGCAAGGACCCGACGCCCATGGGCCCGACGTTCAGAGGCACGACGCTCAGGGTCCCGACGTTCAGGGGCACGACGCTCAGGGTCCCGTCACTCCGGAGCCCGTCACTCAGGGTCCTGTCACCGCTGGTCCTGCGGCCGACGGGCCTGTCACCGAGGAGTCCGGCACCCGGCGCCTCGGTGTCCGGGGCCTCGACGGGTTCGACGCCGACGAGCCCGCGCTGCGCGCGATGATGCGGCACGCGGTCCGGGAGATGGAGCCGAGCGACGGCACCCTGGAGCACCTGCGGCGCGCGGTACCCGCCCGGCGGGCCCGCAAGCGCCAGGCCGTCGTCGGCGCGGCGGCCGCGGCCCTCTTCCTCGGCACGGCGGTCCCGGCCCTCGTGCACGTCTCCAACTCCACCGGCCGGGGCGCCGACCCGTCCGTCGCGGGCAACGCCTCGCAGGCCCAGGGCGGCGCCTCCCAGGGCAAGGACCCGGCCGGCGGCCAGAGCGGCATCGCCGGTTCGGCGGGCACGCCCGAGGGCAAGGACAAGGCCGACCCCCAGGCGACTCCCGGCGGCAAGGAGAGCGGCGCCGCCACGGGATCCTCGCCCGGCACCGCACCCACGGCCAGCAGCCCCGCCGACGTCCCCGCCTGTGCGCCGGGGGCGCTCGGCCCGGCCGTCGCGAGCAGCGCCGCCCCCGACTCCACGGGCGTGGTCTACGGCACCTTCCGCGTCACCAACGTCTCCTCGGACGGCTGTACCGTCACCGGCCCCGGCACCGTGGTCACCGCCTCGTCGGGCGCGGCGGACGCCGCCAGGGTCGGCACCGCGCGGCACGCCGCCGGGGACGCGGCGGCCGGGCTGCCCGACCCGTCGCTGGAGGCCACCTCGCTGACCCTGGCGCCGGGTTCCGCGTACGAGGTGGGGTTCGCCTGGGTGCCCTCGGAGACCTGCCCCACCACCGGTGGCACCACGGGGGGCGGCACCGGCGGGCCCACGAGCGAACCCTCGCCCACCGGGGACACGACCGCCGCGGGCGGCACCTCGGCGGGCGGCGGCGAGGCCGGACCCACCGCCCAGCTGATGACCGGGGACGGTCCGGACGAGGGAAGTGTGTCGGTGACGTACATCCCGGAGGGCGGCTCCGGCTCGGCGACGGCCACGGTGACCAACGCGTGTGTGGGGACCGTGTACTGGACGGGCCTGCTCGCGGACACGAGCGCGTAGCCGCCCCGCGGTTCGGGCACCCGGCGCCGGGTGCCCGCCGGGTTTCCGGTCGGGTTCCGGCCGGTGCCGGTGCCGGTGCCGGTCTCGCCGGTCAGGAGGTCAGTTCGGCCTCGGCCTCGGCCTCGTCGGCCCTGCGCCCGCCCTCGGCGCCCCCCGTGCTCCCCGGGTTCACCCGGGTCTCCGCGTCTTCCGTGACCAGGCCCAGCTCCGCGTCGCGGGTGAGTTCGACCTCGCGGCGCAGCAGCCGGAACCACATGAAGATCACGAAGCCGACGAAGGCGAACCACTCGGCGGTGTAGCCGAGGTTCTGGAACGCCTTCAGGTCGAGCCCCGAGTTCTGCGGCGCGCTCACGGGCACCGCCCGCATCCCGGAGTCGCCCGCGTTCAGCGTGACCCACGCGTCGTACACGTCGTAGGGCACGAGGTTGAGCAGCGTCGCCGCGCTGATCGCGCCGGTCTGCCCCTCGGGCCACCCGGAGCGGCCGCTGACGCCGTTGCTGCCGGGTGACTCGGCGGCCTGGAGCGCCCCGGTGACGGTGACCTCGCCGGTGGGCGGGGCCGGGGCCTTCGCCGGGTCGGGGTCGCCGGGCAGCCAGCCGCGCACGACCGGCAGGGCCTGACCGGCGTCGGTGCGCAGCAGGGTGAGGACGTAGAAGCCCTCCCGGTCGTCCAGCTTGCGCTCCGGGACGAGCAGCTGGTCCTCGTAGTGGCCGCTCACGGTGGTCTGCTTGCCGACCGTCGCCTTGTCCACCGGCAGCATCCCGGTCAGCGGGCGTGCCGCTTCCCGGGCCGCCGACTCCTGCTGGGTCGAGGCGGTCTCGTGGTCCTGCACCCGGTCCTCGAAGCGGCCCAGCTGCCAGGAACCCATGAAGATGCAGAAGGGGATGGCCAGGACGACGAAGACGTTGATCCCCCACCATCGGGGCGTCAGCAGAAACCGGTACACGCCCTCCACGGTACGGTGCGCGCCCCGGAGACCCCGCCTCGGGGCTGTGGAAAACGGGTGCGGGTGCGGTCGGGCGGAGGAGGTTGTCCACAGGCTGGGGATCTCCTCGGCGCGTTGTCGCCGGGTCGGGGCAGTATGGGGCCATGACTGAGAGCAACGGGTCCGTTCCCCGGGACGCGAACGTGGACGTGGACAGGGACGTGGACGTGAACAAGGACGAGCGGCAGGCGCGGGACGAGCGGATGCCCGACTGGGAGAAGCGCTTCCGGGCGCCGAGGGTCTCCCTGCCCGACTGGGCGGAGGACGCCCCTGACCGCTCCCTGTTCGTGTCGAACGCGACGGGGACGTACGAGCTGTACGCCTGGGACCGGTCGAGCGGCGAGCAGCGCCAGGTCACGGACCGGCCCAACGGCACGACGGACGGAGTGCTCGCGCCCGACGGCGACTGGATCTGGTGGTTCGACGACAAGGACGGCGACGAGTTCGGCGTCTGGCGCCGCCAGCCCTTCGCGGGCGGCGCGGACGAGGAGGCCGTGCCCGGTCTCGACCCCTCCTACCCGGCGGGCCTCGCCCTCGGCCGGGACGGCCGCACGGCGGTGATCGGCCGCTCCACCGACGAGGACGGTACGACGATCCACCTCGCGCGCGGGGACGGCGGCGCCCCGGCGGAGATCTACCGGCACCGCGAGTCCGCGGGCGTCGGCGACCTCTCCCACGACGGCTCCCTGATCGCGATCGAGCACACCGAGCACGGCGACGCCATGCACTCGGCGCTGCGCGTCCTGCGTCCCGACGGCAGCACGGTCGCCGAGCTGGACGACACCAGGGGCGGCGAGGAGGAGCTGGGCCTGGAGGTGCTGGGCTTCGCGCCGGTCGACGGCGACACCCGGCTGCTCATCGGCCATCAGCGCCGGGGCCGCTGGGAGCCGCTGGTGTGGGACGTGGCGACGGGCGAGCAGACCGACCTCGCGCTGGAGCTGCCCGGCGACGTCAGCGCCGAGTGGTATCCGGACGGCAGCGGGCTGCTGGTCGTGCACGGCTTCGAGGCCCGCAGCGAGCTGTTCCGCTACGACTTCGCCGAGCGCGAGCTGACGGAGATCGAGACCCCCGCGGGCACCGTATCCGGCGCGACCGCCCGGCCCGACGGGACCGTGGAGTACCTGTGGTCCTCGGCCGCCGAGCCGTCCGCCGTCCGCTCCACCACCGGCCGGGTCGTCCTGGACCCGCCCGGCATGAAGTCGCCCCGCTCGGTGCCGGTGGAGGACGTGTGGGTGGAGGGCCCGGGAGGCCGCATCCACGCCCTGGTCCAGAAGCCGGCGGGCGCGGCCGGTCCGTTCCCGACCGTCTTCGACATCCACGGCGGCCCCACCTGGCACGACAGCGACTCCTTCGCCGCGGGCCCGGCCGCCTGGGTCGACCACGGGTACGCGGTGGTCCGCGTCAACTACCGCGGCTCCACCGGGTACGGCCGTGCCTGGACCGACGCCCTCAAGCACCGGGTGGGGCTCATCGAGCTGGAGGACGTCGCGGCGGTGCGGGAGTGGGCGGTCACCTCGGGCCTCGCGGATCCCGAGCGTCTGATCCTCACCGGCGGCTCCTGGGGCGGCTACCTCACCCTCCTCGGCGTCGGCACCCAGCCCGGGGCGTGGGCGCTGGGCATCGCGGCCGTGCCCGTCGCCGACTACGTCACCGCGTACCACGACGAGATGGAGGGGCTGAAGGCCCTCGACCGCACCCTGCTGGGCGGCACCCCCGAGGAGGTGCCCGAGCGCTTCGAGGCGTCCTCGCCGCTGACCTACGTCGACGAGGTCAAGGCGCCCGTGTACATCTCCGCCGGCGTCAACGACCCGCGCTGCCCGATCCGCCAGGTCGAGAACTACGTCGAGCGCCTGGAGGCCAGGGGCGCCGTCCACGAGGTGTACCGCTACGACGCGGGCCACGGCTCCCTGGTCGTGGACGAACGGATCAAGCAGGTGCGCCTCGAGCTGGACTTCGCGGCGCGGCACCTGGCCTGATCACGCCGGGACGGCCCGGGGGGCGGTCAGTGGCGGGAGTTGCCGGACAGGAGGCGGTGGCCGACGAGCAGGACGAGGGAGCCGCCGGTCAGGGTGGTGCCGATCAGTCCGCCCGGGGCGGGTCCGCGCACGTCCGTCCGGGGATCGCCGCCGGACCCGCCGCCTAGACTGGGCCCGCCCCGGCGGGTCCGACGGCCGGCGGGGCGACGAACGGGACAGGAGCGGGACTGTGACGGCAGGAGCGGGGGGAACGGACCAGGAGGAACCGTCCCACGAGGTGCTGGGCCGGGCGGCGGAGGCGTTCGGCCTGCTCGCCGCCCCCGCGCGGCTGCACATCGTCTGGCTCCTCGCCCGGGGGGAGAAGGACGTCAGCGGCCTGGCCGAGCAGGTCGGCGGCGCGCTGCCGGCCGTCAGCCAGCATCTGTCGAAGCTGAAGCTGGCCGGCCTGGTGCGCTCCCGCCGCGAGGGCCGCCGCCAGGTGTACTACGTCGACGACCCGGGCGTCGTGGCGGTGGTGCGCCTCATGATCGGGCAGCTCACCGAGCAGGAGCGCGAGCAGGGCGCCCGGCCGCTGCGCCGGCTGCGCGGGACCGGTGCCTGACCGCCTCCTGGCGGCACCGGCCCGGCCGGCGGGCCCCGGGTCCGCCGACGCTCCGGCGACCGGTGGTCTGACCTCCCTGCAACTGCTCCGGGCGCTGGACGCGTCACCACGCGGGCTGACCGAGGACGACGCCGCGGTCCGCCTCGGCGCGCACGGTCCCAACCTGCTGCCCGCGCGCCGGGCCGCCTCCTGGCCGGTGCGCCTGGCGCGCGGCCTGCGCGATCCGTTCACGGCGGTGCTGCTCGCCCTCGGCGTGGTCTCCGCCGCCGTCGCCTCCTGGGGCACGGCCGGGGTGATCCTGGCCCTGGTCGCGGTCAGCTGCGTACTGCGCTCGCACGGCGAGCACCGGGCCGAGCGGGCCATGGACCACCTGCGGGACCTGGTCGCCACCACCGTGAGTGTGCGGCGCCGGGCCGGTCCCGGGGCCGATCCCGTCGTGCGCGAGATACCCGTCGACGAGGTCGTGCCCGGCGACGTCGTCCGGCTCGGGCCGGGCGACCTGGTCCCGGCCGACGTACGGCTGCTGCGCGCCCACGGGCTGACCGTGGACCAGTCGGCGTTGACCGGCGAGTCGGCCCCGGTGGCCAAGGAGGCCGGCGAACCGCCCGGCACGGACACCCCGTTCGCGCGCCGGGACATGTGCTTCCAGGGCAGCACGGTCGTCGCGGGCAGCACCACCGCCGTGGTGGCCGCCACCGGCGCCCGCACCCGGTTCGCCGCCGGGCACGCGCCGGGCGGTCCGCGTCCGCCGAGCGCGTTCGACCGTTCGGTGCACGGCATCTCGTGGGTGCTGATCCGGTTCGTGCTGCTCACTCCGCCGCTGGTGCTCATGGCGAACGCGGCGCTGCGCGGGCGCGGCCTGGAGACGCTGCCGTTCGCCGTCGCGGTCGCGGTGGGACTGACGCCGGAGATGCTCCCGGTGGTCGTCACCACCTGCCTGACCCGGGGCGCGGCCACGCTCGCCCGCACCCACGGGGTGATCGTCCGCCGACCGCCCGCCCTGCACGACCTCGGCGCGACGGACGTGCTGTGCCTGGACAAGACCGGCACGCTCACCCAGGACCGGCCGGTGGCCGCCGAGGCCGTCGACGCCGCGGGCCGCGCGGCGCCGGACGTGCTGGCCCGGGCGGCGGTCAACGCCTGGTGGACCCTGCACATCGCCGACCTGCCCGTCCCCGACCCGCTCGACGAGGCCCTCCTGGACGCCTGCGACCCGGAGGAGGCGATGGCGTACGACCCGGTGGCCGCGCTGCCCTTCGACACCGTGCGCCGGCTGTCCACGGCCGTCGTGCGCACTCCCGGCCTGCTCGGTGGCCACACCCTCCTCGTCAAGGGAGCGGCGGAATCCGTGCTCGAGCGGTGCACGATGGACGGGGCCGAGCGGGAGCGACTGGCCCGGGACGCCGCCCGGCTCGCGGCCCGGGGGGTGCGGGTGCTGGCCGTCGCCACCGGCGAGCGCGCGGCCCGCACCCGCCCCTACACGCCCGCCGACGAACGCGGCCTGGCCTTCCTCGGCTTCGTCACCTTCCGCGACGCTCTCGCCCCCGGCGCGGCCGACGCCCTCGGCCGCTTCGCCGACCGAGGGGTCGCCGTCAAGGTCCTCACCGGCGACCACCCCGCCACGGCCGCCCGGGTCTGCCGGGACCTGGGCCTGGAACCGGGTGAGGTGGCCGACGCCGGCGCCGCCGAGGCGCTCGACGACGAGGAACTGGCCGCGCTGGCCGCCCGCACCACGGTCTTCGCCCGCTGCACGCCCGAGCACAAGGCACGGGTCGTCACCGTGCTGCGCCGGCGCGGCCACACCGTCGGCTTCCTCGGCGACGGTGTCAACGACCTGCCCGCGCTGCGCGCCGCCGACGTCGGCGTGTGCCCGCTGGGCGGCGTGGACGTGGCCCGCCGCAGCGCCGACGTGGTGCTGGCGGACAAGGACCTCACGGCCGTGGACCAGGCGATCGCCGCGGGCCGGCACGCGGGCGGCAACATCGCCTCGTACCTGCGCATCACGCTCTCCGCCAACCTCGGCAACGTGATGGCGATGCTCGCCGCGGGGCTGCTGCTGCCCTTCCTGCCCATGCTCCCCGCGCAGGTCCTGGTGCAGAACCTGTGCTTCGACGCGGCGCAGCTCGCCCTCGCCCACGACCGCCCGGCCCGCCGTGAACTGGCCCGTCCGGCCGTGCTGCGCTCCGTGCCGTTCCTCCGCCTCATCACCGGCTTCGGGCTGCTCGGCGCCCTGGCCGACCTGGCCACCTTCGCCGCTTTGGCGGCCACCGCGTCGGCGGCGCACGACGAGGGCGCCTTCCACTCCGGCTGGTTCACCGAGAACCTCCTCACCCAGGCCCTCGTCATGCTCCTGATGCGCACCGGGGCCCGGCCCGTGCCCCGGCCGCTGCTGGTCGCCGCCGCCGCGCTGGCCGCGGTCGGCGTCGCGCTGCCGTTCACGCCGCTGGGCACGCCGCTGGGCCTGGAGCCCTTGCCGGCCGCCTACTACGGGCTGCTCGTGGCGATCCTGAGCGGGTACGCGGCGGTCCTGGCGCTCCTGACCCGGCGCGGGCGTCAGCCGTAGGAGAGGTCGGAGCACGGATCGGCGTCGGCCGTGCGGGCATCGCCGGACGCCTCCCCGGCCCCGGACTCCCCGGCCCCGGACTCCCCGGCCCCGGACTCCCCGGAGGCCGGTGTCCCCACCGCGTCGCCGGTGTAGTCGCCGCCCATGACCAGGACCAGACCGTCCCCGGCGACGGGTTCCAGACGGGCGCCCGGGAACAGCGGGGCGAGGGCCCCGGCACCGTCCTTGTGGGCCGGACCGTACTGGATCACGGTGGTGGCGTGGTCCCGGCGGTCGGCGTTGCCCGTCGCGGTGACGGTGAAGCCGTGGTCCCGGAGAGTCCCGGCGGCGCGGGCGGCCAGCCCGGAGGTGTGGGTGCCGTTGCGGACGGCGACCGCGACGCCCCGGCCGGACACCTCGTGCGTCGTGCCCTCGCCGGAGCCGTGGTCGCCGCTCCCGCCCCCACCGCCGCCGCTCCCGCTCCCGGAGCCGGTCCCGGTGCCGGTGCCGGTGTCGGAGCCGTCCGGGGCGCGGTCGTTCCTGAGCGACGCCCACAGGTCGCCTGCGTCCGGCTCGACTACGGCCACGCGGTCGCCCGCGTAACGCCAGGGGATGGTGACGAACCGGGTGTTGTGCAGGTCGACGTCCTTCAGCGACATGGCGAACTTCAACAGCTTGTCGGCCGAGCCGAGCCCGGGGTCGACCGTCAGGGAACCGGTCGCGGCCTCGGCCAGCGGCAGCAGCCGGGTCGGGGTGAAACCGTCGTCCTTGATCTTCTTCAGCAGGGCGGACATGAACGCCTGCTGGCGCTTGATGCGGCCGATGTCGGAACCGTCGCCGATGCCGTGCCGGATCCGGACGTAGTCCAGCGCCCGCTGCCCGGAGACGTTCTGGACGCCCTTGTCGAAGAGCTTGTCGCCCCGCGTCGCGCGGTTCGGGTTGAGGTCGCGCTGGTAGACGTCCTGGGGCAGGCACACCTCGACACCGCCGACGACGTCAGTGAGCGAGGCGAAGCCCTGGAAGTCGACGACCACGGTGTGGTCCACCCGCAGCCCGGAGAGCTTCTCCACGGTGTTCTGGGTGCAGGCCGGATTGCCCTCGGCCCTCTGCCCGACCGAGTAGGCGGCGTTGAACATCGTGTCGGGCCGTTCCTCGGTCCAGGTCCCGTCGGGCAGCCTGCACGGCGGGATGGTCACGAGGGTGTCGCGGGGGATGGACACGGCGACGGCGTGCCGGCGGTCGGCGTAGACGTGGAGCAGCAGGGCGGTGTCCGAGCGGCCGATGTCGCCCTTGTCGCCGCCGCCGAGGTCGGCGTTGCCTCCGGTGCGCGCGTCCGAGCCGATGACCAGGACGTTCTCGCCCTTCGTCGCCGCGGCGGGGCGGTCGTCGGATATGCCGTCCGCGTCGAAGGTGTCGATGTTGCCGGTCAGCCGCAGGTACAGCCAGCCCGCCCCGGCCGTCGCGAGCACGACCACCGCCAGGCAGGTCGCGAGGACGGGCCGCAGCCGGCCGCGACCGCGCCGGCGGCCGGGGTGCCGGCCGTTCCCGCCGCCCGCGCGCCGCCGGGCGCGGTGCGGTTTCCTCCGGCCGTGCCGTGGGGGAGTCGCCTGCTGGTCCGTGGTCATGTGCGCGCCTCGTCCGAGTCGGTCGTCCGGTGGTCCGGTGCGGTGGTCCGGTCCGGTGCGGTGGTCCGGTGGCCCGGTCGCGCGGAGCAAGCGGCCGGCCCCAACCAAAGTTGTATAGTTGCGCAATATAGCAACTGTATGGGGATGGGAAAGGGGTGGCGGAATGCTCCGCAACGGACTGGAGCCGTGGCACCTGCTCGTCGTGGCCGTCGTGTTCATCGCACTGTTCGGCTCGAAGAAGCTGCCCGACATGGCGCGTTCACTCGGCAAGTCGGCCCGCATCCTCAAGAGCGAGGCCCGGGCGATGCGGTCCGAGGAGGAGCCGGCCGCCCCCGTCGGCTCCCCGCCGGGGGACGGGTCCGGCCCCGCCGCCGGCCGCTGAGTCGCGGGCCCGGCGGCCGGCGCGGCCCGTCAGGTGGCCTCCGGGTCGAACGGGACGCGGGGCGCGTCGGCCTCCGGGCCCGGTCGCGACCCGGCCGGGGCCGACGAGCCGCCGGGGCCGGGTCCGGGGTCGGGCCCGGGCCCGGGGTCGGACGCGGAACGGGGGGCGGGGCCTGGCTCGGGGTCGGCTCCGGAGTCCGGCTCGGCTCCGAGCCCCAGCGCGTCGCCGTCCAGGACGTGCTTGCGTACGAACGTCTCCGGCCGCAGGTCGCGGAGCTCGAAGTCCTGGAACTCCGGGCCGAGTCCGGAGCGGATCTCCTCCTCGGCGCTGTCGGTGACCTCCCGCACCTTGCGCAGGAAGCCCGCCACGTTCTGGATGACCTCCGGGAGCCGGTCCGGCCCGAAGAGGAGGACGGCCAGGACCGCCAGCGCGGCCAGTTCCATGGGGCCCACGTCGGAGAACACCGGCCGCTCCTCGCGCAGACGTCGTCGGTCGGCTCACCCGTGACGGGAGCCGACCAACAGTTTAATACTTGCGCAAGTGTTAACTACATGCCGGTCCGGCCCTCCGTTCGCGCCCGCCGCCCGAGCAGCTCCGCCAGCCCCCGCCGGGTCGCCGCCAGCACCACCCGGTCCGCACCCCGCAGGACGTACGTGTCGGGCAGCTCCCACACCAGCCGGGACGCCCGCGCCGCCCCCTGCGCACCGGCCTCCCCGCGTCCGTCGGGGACCTCCAGCGCCAGCACCCGCCACGCCCCCGCCCGGAACGCCTCCCCGACCGTCCTCCCCTCCAGCTGCGGATGCCCCGCCACCCGCACCGCCGCGAACAGCAGCACCCGCCGCTCCACGGGGATCGCGCCCAGGATCTGCCGGCCCATCATCGCGCCGGCGAACGAGGGCGCGGCCAGGTGCGTCACACTGCGGCTGCGGGTGAGGGCGCCGGGGTGGGCGGCGCGCAGGGTGCGGTACACGGCGGTCGCGAAGTCGTCGTCGTACAGGCGCAGCACCACCCGCAGCCGCGACCGCACGGACCGGGCGTACAGCACCGCCTCCAGGTTGGTCGTGTCCACGCTGGTCAGGGCGAGCAGCGAGTGCGCGGTGGATCTTGGCGGACTCCAGGACGCCCTCCTGGGTGACGTCCCCGAGCACCACCGGCACCCGCAGCCGCCGTGCGGTGGCCATGCCGCGCGCCTCGGGGTCGGCCTCGACGCACACCACGGGGATGTCCATCTCCCGCAGCCGGGTCAGTACACGCGTGCCGATCTTGCCGAGGCCGAGCAGGACGACGTGCCCGCCGAGCCCCCGCGGCGGTTTCCGCAGCGTCGACGCGGTGCGGAACGTGCCGAGGGCCTCCAGCACGGCCGCCAGCAGCACCGGCAGCAGCAGCAGTCCGACGAAACCGGACAGGAGCTGGAGGATCTGGCGGCCGACGTCGTCGTTGTGCGCGGGTTCGTTGATGGAGAACAGGTCGAGCAGTGTGACGTACGTGGCGTGCAGCGGATGGTCGCCGGTGACCACCATCAGCGCGACGGCGAGTGCGACCACGCACGCCGCCAGACCGGCCAGCGACCATCGCAGGCGCCGTGAGAACAGTTCCCCGAAGGCGGGCACACCGGCCCGTCCGGCGGCCAGCGGCGGCCCGGAGTACGACACCTGCTCCAGGGCGACGGTTCCGCGCCCGGTGGCCGCCTCCACCGCCGCCGCGTCGGGCAGCAGTTGCGGACCCTGCTCACCGCTGTCCTCCGAACCGTCCGCACCGGCCGGGTCGTTGCTCGTCGTGGACAGCAGCGCGAGGGTGCACAGCCCGGGGTCGGCCACCTCGCCGGGGCGGGGCGGATCGCGCTCGACCGCGCGCAGCAGCAGACCGTCGGCCTCGACGATCTTGCTGGTGCCGACGAGCGCGGTGGCCGCCAGCGCGGGCGCGGCGGTGTCCGCGTCGGACAGGACCGTCGTCGACCCCTCGACGCCGCCGGTCCCGGGACTCGCCAACACGGCGCTCTGGTCGAGCAGTTCCTCGATGTGCTGGCCCAGGCGCCGGTTGTACAGGCGCAGGACCAGCCGCAGGCGCGGGTTGAGCCGGCGTGCGGTCAGGGCGGCGCGGATGTTGGTCTCGTCGTCGTCGTAGACGAGGGCCAGCGCGGTGGCCTGCTCGACGCCGGCGTCCGCGAGCACGTCCTCGGTGGGCTCGGTGGCCTCCAACGCGCGGTCCGGGGCGCCCGGTTCGCCGCCGCCGGTCCGGTTGACGGCCGCGTTGACCATGTCCAGCAGCGCCGCCGAGGCCGCCCGGGCCCGCCCGACGACCGGCTGAGGCACCCGGCGTCCGGAGGGCGGGACGACGAGTGTGACCTGCTCGCGGTAGACACCGCGCAGTTCGGCGGCCAGCCGGTGCGCCAGCCCGTCGTCGCCGCACACCACCATGTGCGCGTACGCGTCGCGCTGCGGCCCCTGATTCGGCCCCTGACGCGGAACGCTCCCCGTGTGAGTCCCCATGTGAGGAGGACAGTACAGGCGCGGTGCCCGGTTCCGGGGAGTGCCCGAGGGTGCGCCTATATCTCCTGGGCGGGCCATCCCAGCAGCCGCGCCCCGATGGCCGCGGTCTGCAGCGTGTAGCGGTGCACCGGCTCGGACGGGTCGGCCCCGGTCAGCTGATGGATGCGGTCCAGCCGGTAGGTGAGCGCCCGCACGCTCAGCGCGAGACGCCGGGCGGCCTCGGCCGCGGTGCAGCCGGCGTCGAAGTACACCTCCAGGGTCCTCAGCAGCGGCTCGGCACCGCCGCGAGCCTCGCGCAGCGGCCCCAGCACGCTCAGTACGAGGTCGGCCATCGCCTGCCGGTCCCGGGCCAGGACCGGGTAGACCAGCATGTCGGCGGCGCGCACCACGGGCTCGTCCAGGCTCAGCCGGTCGGCCAGTTCGAGGGTGCTGACGGCCTCCTCGTAGCTGTGCACCACACCGCCCGCGCCGCTCTGCGGGCGCCCGATGGCGACCCGGCTGCCGTCCGTGGCGGCGTACGCCTGCTTGGCGAAGTAGGAGAGGACGTCGTCCTGGTCGCCGGGCGCGATACAGATCAACTGCCCGTTCTTGGTGGTGATCAGGATGCGCCGGTCGCCGAAGCGGGAGATCAGCGCGGTCTCCACGATCCGGGTGACCGGTGCGGTGTCGTCGTACGCCTCGGGTCCCTCGGCCACCGCGACGGCGTGGGCGCGGGAGAGGACGAGGCCGAAGCGCTCGGCCCGTTCGGCGAGCCGGCCCAGGTCGCTGCGCCCGTAGAGCAGGTCGTCGATGAACTCCCGCCGCGCCGCCTCCTCCTGGCGTACGGCCAGCCGCTGGGCGCGTTCGTAGCCCTCGGCGAAGGCGTCCACCGCCTGGGCGACGGCGGCGAGCACGGGGGCGGTGCCGTCGGGACCGGAGGCCGTCGTGCCACCGGGCCAGGACGTGCGCGTGGCGTCCAGGTGCAGCCGTACGAGACTGCGCAGGCTGTGCCCCGCCTCCGCGGCCTGCTCACCGTGGAGCCGCCGCTCCTCCAGCTCGTCGCGGGTCAGCCGTCGCCCCGTGTCGGCGACCGTCGCCAAAATCTCGGCGTACCCGGCCAGATACGTCTCCTGTTGCGTCTCCCGCTGGTCCGTCCGCAGGTCCGTCACCCCGTGCCTCCCCCTGCCGTGCCCGCTCGGTGCGCGGTGTCCGGCAACGTGAGGGTAGTCAACGCTGCCGGAAACCGGCAACGCGGAACAGCGGGGCCGACCGCTACTCTGCGCCGCCCGCCGACGGACCCCGTGGAGCCGCCCGCCCTACGGCCGCTGGTACGGCTGCTGCTGCGAGGGCCCGTGCCCCTGACCGCCGCCGGGGCCGCCGAAACCGCCCTGGCCGCCGGCCTCCTGCGCCTGGAGCCGCTCCGCCTGCTCCTTGGTGACCTGCTGCTCGGCGCCGCAGAAGGTGCACTGCGTCGCGTACTTCGTGGAGAACGGGAACAGCGGCACGAAGAACAGCGTGAACTTCGTGACGCGCTTCCTGAGCGTGTGCGCGGCGGGGTTGCCGCACCGGCCGCACACCAGGGTGAGTATCGCGAGCTGGTAGAGGTATCCCTTGGTGCCGAAGATGATCACGAGCTGGGTCCTTCCGGGTCGGCGCCCCGCGGGCGCGCAGGACACGCAGATCCTCTCCCAGGTTGCGCCGGGACGTGCCCCGACGGCCACTCGCGGCCGACCGCGGCCATCCGTGGCCATCCGCTCCGGACCGCTTCCGGCCTCAGCCGTCCGCGGCCTCCCAGCGCAGCAGGTCCCCCGGCTGGCAGTCGAGTACTTCGCAGAGCGCGGCCAGCGTCGTGAAGCGCACCGCCTTCGCGCGGCCGTTCTTGAGCACCGCCAGGTTGGCGGGGGTGATGCCGACGCGCTCCGCGAGCTCGCCCACGGACATCTTGCGCCTCGCCAGCATCACGTCGATGTCGACGACGATCGGCACCGGTCAGCGCTCCTTCCGTCCGCCCGCGGTTTCCATCGGCCCGCGATGCGAATCTATTGACTCTCGATAGGCGCGGCAAGATCCGAACGTATCCCTACAGGTCGGACGCCGCCGAATGTGGGTGCCGTCCCGGATGGCCCGCGCGGGCCGGTACGGGCGAGGCTTGAGCCGACTCCCCTTACCCCGGCCGCGTATGCGAGGCCCTGCCGCTTCGTCCTGCTGTGATCGTCGAGCCCCACCCCCGCAAGGAGAGCACATGGCCCGCCCCACTGACCGCGTCGCCCGACCAGGGCCCCGCGGCGGGAGGAGGACCCCATGCCCGTACCCCATGACAACAAACTCAGAGAGATCGAGTCCCGGCTGCACCGCGAGGACCCCCGCTTCGCCCGGGCCTTCGCCGACGGCCGCCCCTGCCGTCCGCGCGAGTACCGGTACCGCCGCGCCTGGCTGCTGCTCGTCACCGCGCTGGGCGCGCTGGCCACCGGCCTGGTGCTGGCCCACGGGCTGCTCATCGCCGCCGGCCTGGTCTTCGCCGGCGTGGCCGGTGAACTCTTCGACCCGCACCGCCGTGAGCGCGGCACCCGGTGCCCGCCGCCCGAGTCCTGAACCGGACGGCCCGGAGCGCGCTCGATGACCCTGTCCGAGCTGTACCTGATGCTGCTGATCGGCGGCACCGTGCTGCTGGCCAGCATCGCCGCCGCCCGCGCCGCCCACCGCATCGGCCTGCCCAGCCTGCTGCTGTTCCTGTGCGTCGGACTCGTCGCGGGCGAGGACGGCCTCGGCCTGCGCTTCGACGACGCCCAGTTGGCACAGGCGCTGGGCGCCGCCGCCCTGGCGCTGATCCTCGTCGAGGGCGGCCTGACCACCCAGTGGAGCGACGTGCGGCGCCTGCTGGCCCCCGCGGGCGTGCTGGCCACCGCCGGCGTGGCCGTCTCCGTCGCGGTGACCGCGGCGGGCGCGCACTGGCTGCTGGGCATCGACTGGCGCCTCGCCCTGCTGATCGGCGCGATCGTCTCCTCCACCGACGCCGCCGCCGTCTTCGCCGTACTGCGCGCCCTGCCGCTGCCGCGGAAGGTGAGCGTGCTGGTGGAGGCCGAGTCCGGCTTCAACGACGCGCCGACCATCATCCTGGTCCTGCTCTTCTCCACCACCGCCGACCTGCCCGGTCCGGTGCCCGTCGTGGGCAACCTGCTCTTCCAGCTCGTGGTCGGCGGCGCCCTGGGTGTGGTGATCGGGCGGCTGGGCGTCGCGGCCCTGCGGCACATCGCCCTGCCCGCCACCGGCCTGTACCCGCTGGCCACGGTCGGCTTCGGCGTCGTCGCCTTCGCCGCCGCAGGGGCGCTGGGCGCCAGCGGCATCATCGCCGCCTACCTCTCGGGCCTGGTCCTCGGCAACGCCAAACTGCCGCACCGGGCGGCCACCCGCTCCTTCGCCGAGGGCGTCGGCTGGCTGGCGCAGATCGGCCTGTTCGTCATGCTCGGCCTGCTCGTCGATCCGACCGAACTGCCCGCCGCGATCCTCCCCGCCCTGGTCGTCGGCCTGGTCCTGCTGCTGGTCGCCCGCCCCGTGTCGGTCCTGCTCTGCCTGCTGCCCTTCCGGGTGCCCTGGCGCGAGCAGGTGTTCATCTCCTGGGCCGGTCTGCGCGGCGCGGTGCCCATCGTGCTGACCACGTTCCCGGTGGTGGCCGGGGTGACCGGGGCGCGCGACGCCCTGAACATCGTCTTCGTGCTCGTCGTCCTGTTCACCCTCCTCCAGGGGCCGACGCTGCCCGCCGTCGCCCGGTGGACGGGCGTGACCCGTACGGACGCGCTGCGCGAGATCCAGGTGGAGTCGGCGCCGCTCGACCTCCTGGACGCCGACCTGCTCAGCGTGTCCGTCCCGCCGGGTTCCCGGCTGCACGGCGTCACCGTCGTCGAACTGCGGCTGCCGCACCCGACGGTGCTGACCCTGGTCATCCGCGACGGCGCCAGCCTCGTGCCCGACGGCGAGACGGTGCTGCGCTCGGGTGACGAACTGCTGCTCGTCACCACGCCCGGGGTCAGGGAGGCGGCCGAACGGCGCCTGCGTGCCATCGGCCGACGCGGCAAACTGGCCCGCTGGCTGGGTGAACACGGGTCTCCGGAGTCAGAGCCCTCGGAGTCGGCACCCTCGGAGTCGGAACACTTGCTCCCCGTACGGCGCGAAAAGCAACACAATGCGCAATAAGTGATGCGGTAAACTTCTTTACCGAGCCGTGATGCTCGCACTGGGCGAACGGATACTCAATTCACGCAGACCGCGCGGCGGTTCGAGGAGACGGGGGGACGCGACATGCACGCATGCGCCCCCGCCGTACGCACCGTCCGCACCGTCCGCATTGACAACGCGGCCCGCGACAGCGTTCCCGAACCCTCCGGGGCCTGACGCCCCCGGCCCCCTCCGCGATCAGCCGTGCTCCCCGCGCCGCGGGCAGCCGTGTGCGGCTCCGACCCGGGGCAGCCGTGTCCCGCCCTGGCTGTGGGCGGTCGTGTGCCCTCGCCGCGGCGGGGAGCCGACGGTGCCCATGCCGTCGACTGCCGCGGTCGCCGTCGCGTCGCCGTCGCCGTCGCCGCCGCCGTGGGCGGTCGCGCCGCCGGGGAGGCGCGGGCGGGCCGTGGGGCCCGTGGGGGCCTCCCAGGCCGGCCGGGCGCCGGGCTCCAGGCGCCCGGCTTCAGACACCGGGCTCCGAGGCAGCCCGGGCAGGCGCCCCGCACCGCCGGACCACGCCCCCTCGGCCTGCCCCCAGCCGCGTCCGCCCCGCTCAGATCCGCACCTCGCCCTCACTCGTGTCCGCCCCGCTCAGACCCGCACCCCGCCGTCACTCGCGTCCGCCCCGCTCAGATCCGCACCCCGCCCCCAGCCGCATCCGCCCCCGCTCTCACCCGCGCCCGCACTGCAACCACCGCACCGGACACGCCACCCCGCGCGCCCCCCGCCACGCCCCGACCCCCGGAGGACAGACGCCCGTGCACGACACGACCGCCATGCTCATCGAACTGGGCGCGATCATCCTCGCCCTGGGGCTCCTGGGCCGCCTCGCGGGCCGCGTGGGCTTCTCGCCCATCCCCCTCTACCTGCTGGCCGGGCTCGCCTTCGGGCACGGCGGCATCCTGCCCCTGCAGGCCAGCGAGGAGTTCACCGCCACGGGCGCGGAGATCGGCGTCATCCTGCTGCTGCTCCTGCTCGGCCTGGAGTACAGCGCCTCCGAGCTGGTGACCAACCTCAAGACCCAGTACCCGTCCGGCGCCGTCGACTTCGTGCTGAACGCCGTACCCGGCGCCGCCGCGGCGCTGATCCTGGGCTGGGGCCCGGTGGCCGCCGTGGCACTGGCGGGCGTCACCTGGATCTCCTCCTCCGGCGTGATCGCCAAGGTCCTCGGCGACCTGGGCAGACTCGGCAACCGCGAGACCCCCGTCGTCCTCGGCGTCCTCGTCATCGAGGACCTCGCCATGGCCGTCTACCTGCCGATCCTCACGGCCCTGCTGGCCGGCGTCAGCCTGGCCGGGGGCACCGTCACCCTGCTGATCTCCCTGGGCACCGTCGGCGCCGTCCTCTACCTCGCCCTGCGCCACGGACGGCTGATCAGCCGCGCCGTCTCCTCCGACAGTGCGGAGATGCTGCTCCTGGTGGTGCTCGGCCTCACCCTCCTGGTGGCGGGCCTCGCCCAGGAACTCCAGGTCTCCGCGGCGGTCGGCGCCTTCCTCGTCGGCATAGCCCTGTCCGGCGAGGTCGCCGAGGGGGCCAGCAGCCTCCTCACCCCGCTGCGCGACCTCTTCGCCGCCGTCTTCTTCGTCTTCTTCGGCCTGTCCACCAACCCGGCCGACATTCCGCCGGTTCTCGTGCCCGCCCTGCTCCTCGCCGTCGTCACCGCCCTCACCAAGGTCGCCACCGGCTGGTACGCCGCCCGTCGCGCCGGCATCCAGGGCGCGGGCCGCTGGCGGGCGGGCGGCACGCTGGTGGCCCGGGGCGAGTTCTCGATCGTCATCGCCGGACTCGCCGTGGGCGTGGAGCCCCGCATCGGCCCGCTGGCGACGGCGTACGTCCTGATCATGGTCGTCATCGGCCCCCTCACGGCCCGCTTCACCGAGCCCCTCGCCCGCCGCGCCACCCGTCGCCCCGGCGGGACGGTGCCCGCGGAGCCCACGGAGCCCGTACCCGCGGAACCCGCGCTCGCGGAGTCCGTGGAGCCCGCGGAGTCCGCGGACTCCGCCCACGTGAAGCCCGCGGGGCCGACGCACGCCACCACGTGAGGACGCTCGGTGCCGCGGCCGACGGCCGACGGGCGGGGGCGGGGGCGGGGAGCCGATGAGGCCGAGGAGGCCGACGCCGTCCTCACTCCCGCCCGAGGATCTCCGCCGCCGCGTCGACGCCCTCCCGCGTGCCGATCACGATCAGCGTGTCGCCCCCGGCCAGCCGGAAGTCCGGCCCCGGTGAGGGCAGCGCGTCGGCCCGCCGCAGTACCGCCACGATCGACACGCCGGTCTCGGTACGGGTACGGGTGTCGCCCAGCAGACGCCCGTTCCAGTGCGACGCCGCCGACAGCCCGATCCGCTCGGCGACCAGTCCCAGCTCGGACGTCGACAGCAGGTTCGGACTGTGGTGGGCGGGCCTGAGCGCGTCGACGACCAGCGCCGCCTCCTCCGCGTCCAGCCGCACCGCCAGCGCGGCGTCGTCCGGATCGTTCCTGCGGTACGCGCTCAGCGTGCGCGCCCCGGCCGGCTCCGCCACCACCGACAGCCGCCGCCGCTCACGGGTGACCAGGTCGTAGCGCACCCCTACACCCGGCAACGGTGTCCTGCTCGTACGCGCAGCACCCACGGCCGCCTCCCTGTTCTCCCCAGGCCAGTCCTTCCGGCAACCCGGGACACCTTAGGCCCTGCCGCCCCGGAACGCCCGGCCGATCCCGCTCAGCCGTCCGTACCGCCGCCCTTGTCGGGCACGACGACGAGACTGATGAGGTGACGGCCGCGGCCGTCACCCCGTCTGTGCTCGGTGCGGCGGGCGACCACGGCCTCCAGTTCCGCGACGAGTCCGTCGTACTCCTCGTCGGTCAGCCAGACCGCGCCCTGCCGGTAGAGGACGTTCTCGCGGTAGGGCTCGGTGTCGTCGCGGGAGAGGTAGCGGTCGAAGTCGGCCATGAGGGCCCCGGTGAAGAAGGTGAAGGCCTGGCGGTGGTCGTCCTTGGTCATGGCGGCGCGCGCGTCCTCGTCGACGAGGGCCTCGTCCTGACGGACCCGGTAACTGCGCTCGACCGTGCCGCGTACCCGCTTCTCGTGGCTCACCTCCAGCACACCGGCCTCGGTGAGCGTGGCCACGTGCCGGTACATGGAAGCGGGCGAGACGTCGGGCAGCCGTGTGCGCAGCTGGGCGGTGGTCAGCTCCCCGGCGCCGACCAGGGTCTGCAGGATGCGCATGCGGACGGGGTGGAGGAGGAGGTTCGAGGTAGCCATGTGACCCATGATCTCACATCTGATAACGTTCTCAGTGTTGAGAGCGATCGAGAGAGGCGAAGCCTTGCCCGAAATCGACCTGACGGTCACCGCGGACGACGGAACCGTGCTGCCCGGCACCCTGACCCTGCCCGAGGGTCCCGGCCCGCACCCCGCCGTCCTCCTGCTGCACGGCTCCGGCCCCCTGGACCGTGACGGCAACGCGCGCAAGGTGCCGATGAACCTCGGTCCTCCGCTGGCCGACACCCTGGCCCGGGCCGGCGTCGCCACGCTGCGCCACGACCGGCGCGGTGTCGGCGCCTCCCCCGGGAACTGGCAGGAATCCGGCTTCACCGGCAACCGCCGGGACGCGTCCGCCGCCCTGCGTGCCCTGCGCGCCCACCCCGCCGTGCGCACCGGGTCCGTCGGAGTCGTCGGGCACAGCGAGGGCGCCCTGCACGGGATGACCCTCGCCGCCCGGGGCGAGACGGAGGCGGTGGTGCTGCTGGCCGGGTTCGCCCGCACGGGGGAGGATGCCTTCCGTCAGCAGGCCGCCACGGTCTTCCGGGGCATGCCCGCCCCGGTCCGCCTCCTGCGCCGCCCGCTGGCCGCCCTGGGCGAGCGGATCCTGGCCCGCCTCAAGCGGACCACCACCGACGTGGCACGCGTCGCGGGCAAGTCGGTCAACGCCCGCTGGATGCGCGAGATGTTCGTCCACGACTCCCGGGACGACCTCGCCGCCATCACCGTCCCCGTCCTGGCCGTCACCGGCGACAAGGACCTCCAGTGCGACCCCGCCGACCTGGAGGTGATGCGGCGCCTGGTGCCGGGCGGCGACACCGAGATCCACCGCGTCCCCGACCTGACCCACCTGCTGCGCCGCGACACCGGCGAGCCCACGATCCGCTCCTACCGCCGCCTCCTGCGGGAGCCGGTCGACCCCGAGGTGCTCGCCCTCGTCGCCGGGTGGCTCACGGACCGCCTGGGCGAGCCCGCGCGCGAGCCCCTGGGCGAGCCCGCGCGCGAGCCCCTGGGCGAGCCCGCGCGCGAGCCCCTGGACGAGCCCGCGCGCGAGCCCGTGGACGAGCGGCGCACGACCCGCCGTCCCTGACCTCCGGGGCGTACCCGCGCCACGCGGCGACCCTGACCCTCCGAGGCCACCCCACACCCGAAGGATTGGCATGCACACTTCACATCGCACGCCCGACGCCTCCACTTCCCCCACTTCCTCCACTCCCCCCACCACCCCCGTCGGCTCCTACCGCACCGACCTGACCCTCTTCATGGTCATCGCCTTCGCCGTGAGCTGGCTCTCCTGGGGCGCGGCGATCGCGCTGGGCGGCACGGAGACGAACGAGGCGGCCAACGGCCCGTACATGCTCGGCGCCTTCGGCCCCCTGGTGGGCGCCCTGGTGATCCGGCTGCGCCGCCGTCGGCGCGGCGAGCCCGTCCCCGAGCACGCGGTCCCGTTCCGCGCGGCACACCTGCCGCGGGCGGTACTGCTGCTGGTGCTGGGCTCGGCGACCGTGCTGGCCGCCGCCCTGCTGGCGAGCCGGGCGGGCGGGCCCGAGCTGAGCCTGGACGTGGCGAAGGACGCCGTCGAGGACTTCGGCGGACCGGCGGCGTTCTTCGTCGGCATGCTGGTCAGCGGCCCGCTGTCCGAGGAGCCGGGCTGGCGCGGCACCGCGTACCCGAGGCTCCGCGCGAAGCTCGGCACCTTCCGGGTCTGCCTGATCCTGGGTGTCGTCTGGGCCGTCTGGCACCTCCCGCTGTTCTTCGTCGACGGCACCGTGCAGCACGACCTCGGCCTCGCCACCCCGAGCGGCGTCCTGTTCGTCGCCAGCAACATCCCGATGGCCATGCTGGTCACCGCCGCCTACGAGCGGGCCGGCATCGTCGCCTCGATCGCGGTGCACTTCGCGGTCAACACGACGATGGTCCTGCTGGCCGTGGAGGCCCCCGAGGTCCAGGCCATGACCCTCGGCATCCAGCTCATCACGGTGACGGTCCTGCTCCGCACCCGCCGGGCCACCTCCGGCCCCACCGGAACCCCGGCAGGCGGCCGCACAGCTCCCCGCGCCCACGAGGCCACCGCGGAACGAGCGCACTCGTAGACACCGCGACCGTGCACCGCGCACCCGTACACTCCGCGACCATGACGGCCGATCTCCGACTGACGGTGCTGGGCAGCGCCAGCCCGTACCCGCGGGCGGGCAACCCGTGCTCGGGGTACCTCGTCGAGGGCGGGGGGACCCGGCTGTGGATGGACGCCGGCAGCGGCACACTGGGCGCGCTGCGCGAGCACACGGGCCTGGACCGGATCGACGGCATCTGGATCTCCCACCTGCACGCGGACCACTGCGCCGACCTGCTGACCGCGTACTACGGGCTGCTCCACGCGGACCTCGAACCCACCGCGCCCACACCGCTCCTCGGTCCCCCGGGGATCGCGGACCGGCTCGCCGCGTTCCTCACCAACGGCCCGCGGCGCAGCCCGGTCGAGGACGCCTTCCGGGTCGTGGAACTGCACGACCACCACCGCGCCCGGATCGGCGGCCTCACCCTCACCAGCCGCGCCGTGTCGCACGGGATGCCCGCCTTCGGGCTCCGCGTCGAGACCGAGGACGGCGCCCGCCTCGCGTACTCCGGGGACAGCGCCCCCTGCGAGGCCCTCACCGCCCTCGCCGACGACTGCACGGTGCTCCTGTGCGAGGCCGACTACGCGCGACCGGCACCACCCGGCACCGAGGCCGTGCACCACACCCCGGAGGAGGCGGGCACGACCGCCACCACCGCGGGCGCGAACCGCCTCGTCGTCACCCACCTCGGCCCGTCCCTGGACCCCCGGACCGCCGCACGACGCGCGGCGACGCGCTACGCGGGCCCGGTGGAGTACGCGGCGCCGGGCAGCGTCTTCGAGATCGCGACGCCTGAGACCCCGCCCGGCGACGTGCGGGTGCGCCCGCACACCGGCAGGTGAGTAGGGGGACCGACGAAGACGTACGACACCCTCACGGGGGCCAGGTGCGCTCGATCCGCTCACGTCGTACCGCGTAGGCGGCCGGACCACCCCGTGCCACGGCCCGATGGACCGCCTGCCGATGGGAGTCGAGGCGTTCGACCATCTCGGCACTGCGCAGTTGCTGGTTGTCCAGGTAGAACAGCACCGCTTGTCGTTCAAGAACGGGTTGGATCTCCGAGTCGCGGCTCTTGATCCGCCCGTCCTTGGACAGTGGCACCCAGGACTGGTCGAGACCGTGCGCGATCCAGTCCTCGTCTGCGACGTCCTGGCCGTCGTCGGCGAAGACGTCTCCGATGCGGTGAACGGTCCAGCCGCATGCCCTCAGCCCCTCCGCGACACGACGTCCGAGGTTGCGATCGAGGAAGAACTCAGGCGGCAAGGCGTACCACTGCCCGGCACAGCGCGTCGACCTGGTCGGGCGTCATGTCGAAGTCGTACGCGATGTCCTCGACGCTCTCCCCTGCCTCCCACAGGTCGGTGATGGCCTTGACCGCGACACGGTTGGCGGCCACGACAGGCCTTCCGTGCCCGAACCTCGGATCGATCACGACCGGTACTGATACCGGATACTGCCGAAGCCGCAAGCTGGAGGGGAAGTCGTCGTCGGATTCCCAGTTCAGGTAGCGGAGGTAGCCGGAGACCACCTCATGGATGGGCGCCTGCCCGTCCCGGGCTCTGCGAAGATCGCCGAGACCGTGCTCGACGAAGATGTCCACACCGTCTGTCGCGATCCGCTTCGACACCAGACCGTACGGGGTGGCGAAGGCGTCGCGTACGGCGGCGGCGGCCTCCCTGATCTCGCTCATCCGCAGTCCCAGTGACCGCAGCGAACGCAGCACGTGCGCCTCGGCCACCGCGATGAACGGCACGGAGGGCTGCCCCTTGCGAGACGGCTCGACCTGGTGGACCAAGGGCGCTCCGGCGGCCGTGCCCTTCAACCACGAATGGAGCGTCGACTCCGGGATCTCCAGGTGGGAGGCTGTTTCCTTGGGAGTCAGGAGTCCGTCCCTGAACCTGTCGACCATGACCCACCTCCTCCTGCCACGTCCGGTACCGGGCCTCGCATCGTCGCACATGAAGCCTGCCACCCGGCGGCGGACGGGGCACCCGCCCACCGGCTCAGCCGGCCGCACGCAGGGACTCCCCGACGGGGTGTTCCCGGCAGCTCCGGCAGCGTCCCGGTTCCTGGGCGCGGAAGGCTCGTTCGCAGCCGTCGCAGGTCTGGAAGGGCAGCACGGACGGCCGGGGTTCGAGGAAGGGCGGGGGCGGCGGCGGCAGGGGCGTCTCCCGGAGCCGGAAGGCGAGGATCCTGGCGGGCCGTGCCTGGAAGCGGTCGGGGAGTCCGGTGGTCAGCAGCTCGGTGATCTCCCGCGGCGCGACTCCGGCCGCCAGCCACTCGCCCACGGCGGGTGCCAGGCGCGCGGCCTCCGGGGCGGACAGCACGAGACGGGCGTCGACCCGACGCAGGGCGGCCAGTACGGCGACCGCCTCCGGGGCGGCCTCGGGGAGCGGGGGCGCCGTCTGCCGCGCGGGCGGCGGGGTCTCCGGAACAGCGGGCGGCTGCTGCCGCGGAGCCGGTTTCGGCGGCTCGGGCGGCGGACCGTCCGGCCCTTCGCCACCGGGCACGTCGTAGAAGTACGTCCGGGTGCGGATCTGCCCGGAGGGCAGCCGCTCTCGGCGCCGTTCCAGGTACCCGGCGGCTTCCAGCTCCCGCAGCGCGCGTGAGATCAGGATCTCACCCTCGCTGAAGTGCTCGCACAGGGCGGCGATGGTCACGGGGGCGCCGGAGGGCAACGACAGGATGTACACGGCCACGCCGACCGTGACCGCGCTGCCGCGCCGCTGGGCGAGGGTGTTGGCGATCACCGTGAAGTCGGCGGTGAGCCGGGTGCGTACGTGGATCACACCGGAGGTCGGTGCTCCGGCGTCGGCGCGCAGGCGCGCGTTAGACTGCGAGTCAGCCATCGGGAAGGTCCTTGCTTCCTTGATCGGTCAGGCCCTCGTCCGGGAGTGCGAATCCTGGGCGTGGGCCGCTCTGTTGTGGGTCGGTGGTGTGCTCTTGCGGTGAACGTAACGGCCCGAATCCCGCACCCGCAAGCCAGTCACCCGCACGGGTGACACGCGCGCACCGGCGCGGGGAGGGTGGGTGGGCGGGTAGTTCTTTCCCCGGTTCTTTGGGGAGGTCAGTGGCCCACCGGCACCTCGGGAACGAGGTACCGGCGGACCCGGGCAACCGCTGTCGGCCGGCACCCGGTTGACTCAGCGGCGGCGGCGACCGCCCGTGACCCCGCTTATGAACGCGGCCCAGGAGCCGTCCCCGAAGGCCACCACAGGCCCGCCCGGAACCTTGCTGTCACGAACGGGCACGACGCCCGTGAACCCGTCGGCGACCTCCACGCAGTTGCCGCCCTCCTGGTTGCTGTAGCTGCTCCTGCGCCAGGCGACGCCGTTCGGATCGGGAAGGAACGTTCGCTTCACGGTTGTAGCCCTCCATCGCGGACCGGATCATGTCGAGCGACATGACTGTGGGCAGGGCATCCGCCCGGACCCGATCGTAAATCCCCGAGAAGTGCTTGACCTCGTCCGGTTCTTCGATGAGTTGGCCGTAGTGCGCGCCTTCCGTGTAGGCCACCTCCGAGCCGTCCGGCAGCGTCAGAACCGTCAGCGAACCGCCCAGCGCGTCGTGTCCGCCCTGCTCGAACGGCAGCACCTGCACCCTGACATGAGACTTCGGCGCGGCCTCCACCAGCCGCTCCAACTGCGCCCGCATGACGTCGTCCCCGCCGATCGGCCGTCTGAGCACCGCCTCGTCGAGCACCACCCACAGCTCCGGCCGCCCGGGAGTGGTGAGCCGCTCCTGCCGCCCCATGCGGGCGGCGACCCGTTCCTCCAACTGCTCGGCGCCGTCCAGCGTCATGCCGAGGCTCAGTACGGTCCGCGCGTACTCCTCCGTCTGCAACAGACCGGGCACCAGATGCGCCGCGTACTCCCGGACGGATACCGCCCGCTGCGAGTGGGCGATGAACGCACGCGACCAGTCGGGGAACGCCTCCCGGTACACGTACGGCCACAGCTCCGCCAGCAGGTCCTCCGCCCCGAGCGCCGCGTCCAGCGCACGCGCCAGCTCCAGCGTGGGCTTGGCCCCGGACGCCCGCTCGATCTGGGTGATGCGGGTGCTCACCACATGTGTTAGTTCCCCGAGTTGGGCCTGGGTGAGTCCGGCAGCCGTCCGGAGTCTGCGCACTCGCATGCCGAACAGGGCGGCCATCGACTGACTGGGATCAATTCCGCTGGCCAAGGCTCCACTTCCGTTCCTTACGTCCTGAAAGGTAAGGCTGCGCCCCCTGTTGAGCGTATGACGTTCGGTCGATCCTTGAGTACGGAACGTGACGACTCGACCCGACGGAATGGAGCCGAACCGACCGTGCTGCCAGAAACCCGCACCCCAGAAGCCTCCGCCCCAGAAGCCCCCATCCCAGGAGCCGACCTCACCGCCCAGTTCCCCTCCACACCGAGAGGCGCCCAGCTCGCCCGGCGTCACGCTGTCCGGTGGCTGGAGGCACTGGGGCACCCTCCGGAGTCGGACGTGTCCTGCGCCGTCGCCCTCGTCGTCGGTGAACTGGCGGCGAACGCCGTCCAGCACGGCCGCGTCCTCGGCCGCACCTTCGGCGTCCGGCTCACCGTGGACGCGGCGGCGGGACTGGTGCGCGTCGAAGTGGCGGACGCCGCCGCGGACCGGCATCCGTCCGCAGTCCTGCCCTCGTCCTCACTCGAGGGGGAGTCGGGCCGGGGCCTGCTTTTGGTGGACGTCCTGGCCCTGCGCTGGGGCTGGACACCGCGCCGTACCCTCGGCAAGACCGTCTGGGCGGAGGTGCCATCGAGGCCGGCAGGCGCGGCGGATCCTGAACCGGGCCTGGTATGAGCGCAACCCGCGGCCGGTTCCGGGCTCCGCACTCAGGCGTCGGCCGGCGCCACGTCGCCGGTGTCACCGACCAGCCCGACCTGGACCAGGGATGTGCGCCTGAACGACCTTCTCGTAAAACGGCAGTACAGCGAGGTGAATTGCCCGTGAGTGCGGCGCCCCAGGGGCCCTGCTTCTCCATCACCGTCGAGGCCCTGCGGCTGCGAGAGTGGCTGCTCGGCCCAGGCCAGGCCACGCTCGTGATAGCTCAGTTCTCCGCCGACGGCTTCTACTCGGTCGTGGTCGACTGCGCGAAGACAGCACACGTAACCGGCTCCTGAGCGCTCCAGCCAGCTGAGGGCCATCATGTTGTTCTGCCCTGGCTTGGCGTCCTCTCTATGCCCGGTGCTTCGTTCGGCGGGACGAGTCCTACCGGCTATCGCTTTGAACGCAAGCGGCTGGCACCCCTCAGGTCTGCCCGTAATGAAATCCTGACGAACGAGCTTGACGGGCGCTAGGTCGTAATGGAAGCCTTACGGTCATGGCGATCGATCAGTTTGACGGGCATGGATTCGCCCCCTTGCCCGTGCATGAGTTCGACGGTGAATACCACGAGCTCGTGGGTATGGCGGCTTCGTGTAGCTGCGGCTGGCGCGGGACCGACGTCTCTCCGGGTATGGAGGGGAAGGGCGGCTATCGCGGCCCCACCGCCCACCCGATCACGTCCGAGGAGGGCGAGGCGGAGCGTGCCGCAGAGCAGGAGTGGCTGGACGAACACATCGCAGACTTCGACGGGGCTGTCGTCTCGGCGGCTCTCGCCAATCAGATCCGCTCCGTTGGTGAACAGCTCGATGTCCTGATCGAGGCGGACGAACCGATGGCCGCCCTGGTGGCGATCCGCCTGTCAGGCGGCTACTTCGCCCGCCAGGCCCGCGATGCGGCCCTGCGCGCCAGCTTCTTGGACCATTCCTGGTCGCAAATCGGCGACGCGCTGGGTATCTCCAAGCAGGCAGCCTGGGAGCGATACGGGAAATCCCGGCCGGAACGTGCATCGGAGTAGCTAGAAAGACACCCTGGCACCAGCGCAATAGGCCACTGGCCGTGATCGTTTTGGCTGGTATAGGCGGTGTCGAGGTCCCCGAGGTCGGGTTGGGTACGCACACGGTACGACGGCCGTGGCCGGAACCACGCGCGACGCTCGCTAGAACCTCTCACTCCGTTGAGCGCCAGGCCGACGGCGGCCACGAGCAGCCCTGGCCGTTTTCATAGACCTCATCAGGGCCCTCATTGGTACGGCGCGCTGATGCTCGCACACGCTCAGACGGTAGGGGGAAGACGGTAGGGGGAGGAAGAGCAGGGCTTACCGCCCGCCGCCAGGCTTGGTGAGTGATCGAGTGGCCTTGGTGATGGGGTGATAGGAACCGTTTGGGGCCCGGGACGTGGGGTCAGCTCCCCAACGGACCCCCAAACGCCCCCGAAACCGCTCAGGGGCCCGACCCGCTGAGCGGATCAGGCCCCTGACCTGGAACTTCACTGTCGGGGTGGCGGGATTTGAACCCACGACCTCTTCGTCCCGAACGAAGCGCGCTACCAAGCTGCGCCACACCCCGATTGTCGCTGCTCGTCGCGGCGACGTCGTTTACTTTAGCCCACCGGTGGCCGGAGACGAAATCCGGTTTAGCGGGAGCGGCGGGGCGGGTTCGGGCGGGCGTGGTCGAGGGCTACGAGGAGGGCGGCCAGGGCGTAGAGGGCGAGGCCGATGAGGAGGGCGTTGGCGAGGACTCCCCGGTAACCGTGCTGGTCGACGTCGAGGAAGGGGTAGAGGTAGCGGTCCCCGGAGCCGGGGAGGAGCAGCTCGCCGCGGGCGAGGGAGAAGGCCAGGTAGGCCAGGGGGTAGAGGAGCCACGCGGGGGCCTGGCTGAGGTGCAGGCGGCCGGGGGCGGTGAGGAGCAGCCACTCGATGGCCGCGGCGACCGGGACCGCCGTGCACAGGATGTGGGTCGCCGCCACCTGCCAGGCTGTGCCCGAGCCGCCGGTCACGGCGAACGCGCTCGACGCGTCGGCCCGGAGCACGTGGTGGACGAGGCCGCCGGCGACGACGTAGAGCAGGGCCGCGCCGGTGAGGGCACCCGGCAGGGGGTGGTGGGCGGACCAGGCGCACCGGGCGGAGGCGAGCATGACCAGTGCCAGCAGGATGCCGCTCTGCACCGTGAAGTGGCTCAGGGCCGCCGTGGGCGGGCCGACCGCGACCAGTTCGATCGCCACGCCGGTCAGCGCCAGCAGGGCCGTGAGGCCGCGGAAGGCGGCGACCAGGCGACGGCGTACCGGAATCAGCACGGCTCGCGCCGGTACGACGGTCGGCGGCAGGACGACGTGGCCCGGGATCGGGGGGAGGTCCGGGAGGTCCCTGGGTATCGGGGCTGTCATGGCCTCACGCTAGGCAGGCCGGACATGTCGGGCTATGTGGGTGGTCCGTGTGGGTTACCCCGGCCCCAGCCCCCGGTGGCCCGTCGGCCTCACCGGCGCCCGGCGGTCCTCACCCGAGCCCCGCCCTCACCGGATCCCAGCCCCCGGTCCTCACCTGGGCCCCGCCCCCGCCTGGACCCCTGGGCCCTCCCCCCGGTCAGGCCCCGTCACCCCTCCCGCCCCACCAGCGTCAGCAGTGTCGCCTCCGGTGGGCAGGCGAAGCGGAACGGGGTGTAGCGGTTCGCGCCGCAGCCCGCGGAGACGTGGAGGTAGGCGGTGCGGCCCTCCGCGGTGTGCGTGGAGAGGCCCTTCACGCGGTCCGTGTCCAGGTCGCAGTTGGTGACCAGGGCGCCGTAGAAGGGGATGCACAGTTGGCCGCCGTGGGTGTGGCCGGCCAGGACCAGGGGGTAGTCGTCGGCCGCGTAGGCGTCCAGGACGCGCAGGTACGGCGCGTGGACGACGCCCATCGAGAAGTCGGCCGTGTCGGACGGGCCGCCGGCCACCTCCGCGTACCGGTCCCGCTTGATGTGCGGGTCGTCCAGTCCCGTCAGCTCGACCGAGACACCCTCGACCTTGAGCGTGCCGCGCGTGTTCGTGAGGTTCTGCCAGCCCGCGGCGTCGAAGCCGTCGCGCAGGTCCTCCCACGGGTTGTGGACGGCACCGACGACGGGCGGGTTGCCGTTGAGACCGTGGCGGCCCTGAACCTTCTCGAGGAGGTACCGGGCGGGGTTGCGGGGCCGGGGGCCGTAGTAGTCGTTGGAGCCGAAGACGTAGGCGCCCGGGAACTCCATCAGCGGGCCCAGCGCGTCCAGGACCTCGGGGACGCCCTCCGGGTCGGACAGGTTGTCGCCGGTGTTGATCACGAAGTCGGGGCGCAGCCCGGCCAGCGAGCGCAGCCAGCGCTGCTTCTTGCGCTGACCGCCGACCATGTGGATGTCGGAGACCTGGAGCACGCGCAGGGGGCGCATCCCGGACGGGAGGACGGGGACCGTCACCCGTCGGAGGCGGAAGGAGCGGGGCTCGATCGCCGCCGCGTAGGCCAGACCGGCGGCGCCAACCGCCGTGATTCCCAGGGGTACTCCGTATCGCGCGCGCATACGTCCATCGTGTCAGAAGGGGCGGAGTACGGCCGACCGCGTCCGGGCCGGGCGGGGGCGCGTAAATCGGCGGGCGCTCGTCCTCGGGCACCTGCGACAATCAGGTCCATGACCACGCTCAAGTCGAAGCTGCACGACGACCTCAACTCCGCGATCAGGGGGCGCGACGAGCTCCGCTCCTCGACGCTCCGGCTGACGCTCGCCGCGATCACCAAGGAGGAGGTCGCGGGGAAGGAGAAGCGGGAGCTCTCCGACGACGAGGTGCAGAAGGTGATCACCCGCGAGGCCAAGAAGCGCCGGGAGGCCGCCGACGCCTTCGCCCAGGGCGGTCGCCCCGAGCAGTCGGAGCGGGAGAAGGCGGAGGGCGAGGTGCTCGCCGCCTACCTGCCGAAGCAGCTGTCCGACGACGAGCTGAACGCGATCGTCGCGCAGGCCGTCGAGGAGGCCAAGGCGTCGGGCGCCGAGGGGCCGCGGGCCATGGGCGCCGTGATGAAGATCGTAAACCCGAAGGTGGCCGGGCAGGCCGAGGGCGGCCGGGTCGCTGCCGCGGTCAAGAAGCTCCTGGCCGGCTGAGCCGCGCGGACGTGAACGGCGTGAGAACGCCGTAGCGGCGCGAAGAGCGCGAAGAAGAAGGGCGAGGGCGCTGTCCGCGGTTCGCGGACAGCGCCCTCGCCCGTGCTCGGTGCCTGTGGCCTATGCCTATAGGACCTGCGGGACCCATGCCCCATGGGGCCCATGGGGCCCATGGGGCCTGCCGGGACTACGGCGTCTCAGCGCCGTCCGCCGGGCCCGTTGTGACCCGCGCCCTGGAACATGTTCCCGGGGAAGCCGCCACCGTCCGAGCCGCCGTCGCCGGTGCCTCCGTCGCCGAGGCCGCCGATGAAGCCGTCGTCGCCGTTGTTGCCGTCGTCGGGCTTGCCCTCGTCGCGGCCCTTGTCCTTGTCCTTGTCCTTGTCCTTGTTTTTGTCCTTGTCCTTGTCGGGGTCCGGGATGTCGACAAGGACGAACGGGGGAGAGTCCTTGCCCGACAGGGCGCCGGTCATGGCGTCCTTCCAGATGGGGCCCGGGACCGCGCCACCGAAGACGAGGGCGTGGGGGACACCGCCGATCGTGATGTTCTTCATCTCGACCTCCTGGCTGGCGCTGCCGACCCAGACGGCGCCCGACATGTTCGGCGTGTAGCCGACGAACCAGGCGTTCTTGCGCTCGTCGGTCGTACCCGTCTTGCCCGCGTTGTCACGGTCGGTCAGGCCGGCCTCCGAACCCGTACCGGAGTCGACCACGCCGCGCAGCAGGGTGTTCACGGTGTCCGCGGTCTTCTCGGTCATGGCCCGCGAGCACGTCGACTTCGGCACCTCGAGCGACTTCTGCTTGTTGCCGACCTTCTGGGTGATCGACTCGATCGCGACCGGCGTGCAGTACATGCCGCGCGAGGCGAAGGTCGCGTACGCGCTCGCCATGGTCAGCGGGGACATACCCACCGAGCCGAGCGCGAGGGCGGAGGGGTTCTGCGGCAGCTTGTCGCCGTTGCCCTGGTGGACGTGGAGCTTGTCCGCCATGGTCGAGACCGGGCACAGACCGATGTCGGCGAGCATCTGCACGAAGTAGGTGTTGACCGACTTGGCCATCGCCTCCTTCAGCCGGTACGGGCCGACCTCCGACTCGTTCTCGTTCTCCAGGCGGTAGCCGGAGTCGTTGATCCAGGGCTTGTCACAGGTCTGGATCGGGCTCGGGTAGTCCATGTCGTACGGCGACGAGTACTCCTTCGTCGCGGGTACGTTCTCCTCCAGGGCCGCGGCCGCGAGGAAGGGCTTGAAGGTCGAACCCGTCGGGAAGCCGAAGTTGGAGCCGCCGGCGGAGTGGTCGACGGAGTAGTTGATCTCTGTCTCGTTCTTCCCGTAGCCGTACGGCTTCGACTGGCCCATGGCGACGATCTTGCCGGTGCCCGGTTCGACCATCGTGATCGCCGCGGCCACCGAGTCCGTCTTGTAGATGTGGTCCTTCAGGGAGTCGTTCACCGACTCCTGGGCCTGCGGGGTGAGCGTCGTACGGACGGTCAGGCCGCCCTGGTTCCAGATCTTGGCCCGGTCCTTGCGGGTCTTGCCGAAGACCGGGTCGCTCAGGAACACCTCGCGTACGTAGTCGCAGAAGAAGCTCGCGCTGTTCACGGCCGTGATGCAGCCGTTCTTGGGCTTGCTGACCTTCAGCCCGAGCGGAGCCTTCTTCGCCTTCTCGGCCTCGGCCGGGGAGATGTCGCCGACCTGGGCCATGCGGGTCAGGACGACGTTGCGGCGCTTGGTGGCCTCCGCCTCGTCGTTGACCGGGTCGTACCGGCTGGGCGACTGGACGATACCGGCCAGAAGGGCGGCCTCCTGGACTTCGAGGTCCTTGGCGTGCTTGGAGAAGTACCGCTGGGAGGCGGCCTCGACACCGTACGCCTGCTGGCCGAAGAAGGTGATGTTCAGGTAGTTCTCGAGGATCTTCTTCTTGCCCAGCTCCTCCTCGACCTGGATCGCGAGCTTCAGCTCCTGGATCTTGCGGCCGATGGTCTGCTGGGTGGCCTGGGCCACCTTCGTCGGGTCGTCGCCCGCCTCCTCCACGAAGACGTTCTTGACGTACTGCTGGGTGAGGGTGGACGCGCCCTCGGAGACCCCGCCGCTGCGCGCGTTCTTGTTGAGCGCGCGCAGGACACCCTTGAGGTCGACCGCGCCGTGCTCGTAGAAACGAGAGTCCTCGATCGCGACGATCGCCTTCTGCATGTACGGCGAGATGTCCTTGAGGTCGACCACCGTGCGGTCGCGCGAGTACACCGTGGCGATGGTGCCGCCCTCGGCGTCGAGGATGGCGGTGCGCTGACTCAGCGGGGGAGTCTTCAGGTTGGCCGGGAGAGCGTCGAAGCTCTCCACCGACCCCTTGGCGGCCAGCCCCAGCGCGCCTACGGCGGGCAACGCGATGCCGGCCAGCACTGCTCCCGCGAGCACACTGACACCGAGGAACTTGGCGGCCTGCTGCGTTGGGGACAGACCACCGCCCGAGCGCTTCTTTGGCATGGAGGCAGCCTACGTTCTCATTCGCCGGACACACGTATATGCCTTGGCCTAAGCTGCACTCAACTGTCACAGCAGTGAGGCCACGTATCAATACGTCCGGCGACCCCGAATCGTTCCGGATCCGCTCGATCTTCTTCTGAGGGGCCCCGCTGGGGGCGCGTTGGTGTGTACCGGCGCGCGTCACGGCGTGGGGGGTGCGTGTCCGAATCCGCCTTGTGTGTCAATCGGTGTCCGTTGTGGCGCAACAGAGATGACCCGAATGTCGGGATCGTCGCGCATGTCGCCAGCTCACTCCCCCGGGTGATCTGCCGCTTACCCATAGTCCGTTCGGGCCATTCAAGATTGGGCCCGAAGGGGGTGTTGCGCTGTGCCCACCTTCCGTAACGTCCTCAACTGGCGGCGGTGAATATGCCGCTGCCGCCGTGGGGGAGCCTCGATTCGGGAGAGGACGGCGCCGGTATGGGCTGGGTAACCGACTGGAGTGCGCAGGCCGCCTGCCGCACTACCGATCCGGATGAACTGTTCGTCCAGGGAGCAGCGCAGAACAGGGCCAAGGCGGTGTGCACCGGCTGTCCGGTGCGGACCGAGTGTCTGGCCGACGCGCTCGACAACCGCGTCGAGTTCGGCGTGTGGGGAGGCATGACGGAGCGGGAGCGCCGCGCACTGCTGCGCAGGCGGCCCACCGTGACCTCCTGGCGCCGGCTGCTGGAGACAGCGCGGACGGAATACGAACGAGGGGTCGGCATCATGCCCCTCGACGACGACGAGATGTACGAGAACTACGCGGCCGTGGTCTGAGTCCTGGCGCCGGGCTCCTGGCACCGGGCACCGGAAACACGCCGGGCCGCGGGTCGTGGGGTCGGTCAGGGCCTGGGCAGGACAGGGCAGAGCAGGATCAGGCGCCCGGCTCGGGCAGTTCGGGTCGGCCGGTCGCCAGGCGTGCCCCGATGTCCCGCAGTCCCGCTAGGTCGTGCACGTCGCCGGGCAGCGCGGCCACCTCGGTGACCGCCACCTCGGGATGACGCGCGGTGAAGCGGTCGCGCGTGCGCTGCTCGCGGGCGAGCAGGTGCATGCGCTCCGCGTGCAGCCTCAGCAGACCGGCGGCGAGCCCGTCGACGGACCGCTCGGACGCGTCGGCCGGTGCGTCGCCCGCGGTGTCGCTGCCGTCGGCGGCGGTGTCCTCGGTGGTGGTGTCGGCGGCGTCGCCCGCCGTGTCGGGGGCCTCGGGGGAGGCGTCGGGGTCCGGGCCGCCGGAAGCGGAGCCCGTGGGTTCTGAACTGCCGTACGTGTCGGGAGAGTTGCCGGGATCGTTACGAACTCCAGCTTTCCCGCCGTCCTGATCCACAATGCGGGCGTCCTCAAGATTTTCCGCGGCGGCGAGCGCACGCTCGGCCGACAGCCGGTCGGCGCCGCTGCCGTGCACCCGGTTGAGCACCAGACCGGCGAGCGGCATGTCCTCGGCCGCCAGCCGCTGCACGAAGTAGGCGGCCTCGCGCAGTGCGTCCCGCTCCGGGGCCGCGACCACCAGGAACGCCGTCCCGGGCGCCTGGAGCAGCTTGTACGTCGCGTCCGCGCGCGTACGGAAGCCGCCGAACATCGAGTCCATCGCGGCCACGAAGGTCTGCACGTCCTTGAGGAACTGCCCGCCCAGAACCTTGCCCAGGACGCCGGTCATCATCGACATGCCGACGTTCAGGAACTTCATGCCGGCCCGGCCGCCGACCTTCGCCGGGGCCAGCAGGACGCGGATCAGCTTGCCGTCCAGGAAGGAACCGAGGCGCTTGGGGGCGTCCAGGAAGTCCAGCGCCGAGCGGGAGGGCGGCGTGTCGACGACGATGAGGTCCCACTCGTCCTTCGCCCTCAGCTGCCCCAGCTTCTCCATCGCCATGTACTCCTGCGTGCCCGCGAAGCCCGCCGAGAGCGACTGGTAGAACGGGTTGCCCAGGATCGCCGCCGCCCGTTCGGGGTCCGCGTGGGACTCGACGATCTCGTCGAAGGTCCGCTTCATGTCCAGCATCATGGCGTGCAGCTCACCGCCCGCGGCGTCGTCGACGCCCTTCACGCGGCGCGGGGTGTTGTCGAGCGAGTCGATGCCCATGGACTGCGCGAGGCGCCGGGCCGGGTCGATGGTGAGGACGACGACCTTGCGGCCGCGTTCGGCCGCGCGCAGGCCCAGGGCCGCCGCCGTGGTCGTCTTGCCGACCCCGCCCGAACCGCAGCAGACCACGATGCGGTTCCCCGGGTCCTCCAGCAGACCGTCGACGTCGAGCACGCGCGCGGGGGTCAGGCGCCGCGCGCCCTCCTGCCGGCGGGCCGGGTCGTCCGGACTCATGCGATCCCCTGCTTCCGCAGCTCGGTGGCCAGTTCGTACAGGCCCGCCAGGTCCATGCCCTCCGCGAGCAGCGGCAGTTCGTGCGTCGGCAGGTCCAGGCCGGCCAGGACCGTGCGCTGCTCCTGCTCCAGCGCGAACCGCTCGGCGTACTCCCCGGCCTGCGCGAGGAGCGGGTCCACCAGCCGCTCGGCGTGCCCGCCCCGCCGCGCCCCGCCGAGCCCGGCCCCGGACAGGGAACGGGCGAGTGCCGCGTGCGGAGTGCTCCGTACGAGTTCCAGGCCGGTCTCGTCCAGCACCTGGGGCCGGACCATGTTGACGACGACCCTGCCCACCGGGAGCCGCGCCGCCCGCAGCTCGGCGATGCCGTCCGCGGTCTCCTGGACCGGCATCTCCTCCAGCAGCGTCACCATGTGCACGGCGGTCTCCCGCGACTTCAGCACCCGCATCACGGCCTGCGCCTGATTGTGTATGGGGCCGACCTTCGCGAGTCCCGCCACCTCGTCGTTGACGTTGAGGAAGCGCGTGATGCGGCCGGTCGGCGGGGCGTCCATGACGACGTAGTCGTACACGAACCGCCCCCGCTTGTCCTTGCGCCGGACCGCCTCGCACGCCTTGCCGGTCAGCAGGACGTCCCTGACCCCCGGCGCGATGGTCGTCGCGAAGTCGATCGCGCCGAGTTTCTTCAGGGCCCGGCCGGCGCTGCCCAGCTTGTAGAACATCTGGAGGTAGTCCAGGAGGGCCAGTTCGGCGTCGATGGCGAGGGCGTACACCTCCCCGCCACCGGGAGCGACGGCGATCTTCCGCTCCTCATAAGGCAGCGCCTCCGTTTCGAAGAGCTGCGCGATGCCCTGGCGACCCTCGACCTCCACGAGAAGCGCGCGCTTCCCCTCGGTGGCCAGGGCCAGCGCGAGGGCCGCGGCCACCGTGGTCTTGCCGGTACCGCCCTTGCCGCTGACGACCTGGAGCCTGCTCACGTATTCGAGCGTAACCAGTCCGCGCGCGGAGTACGCCCGGAGGCTGTGGACAACCTCGCCGCGAGCGCCCCGCGAAGGACCCCGGACGGCGGCCGCCGACGGGCCCCGGACAGCGGTCGCGGAGGCGCCCCGGCCAACGGCTAGAGTCGGCCGCATGACCAAGTGGGAATACGCAACCGTGCCGCTGCTCGTCCATGCCACGAAGCAGATTCTGGACACCTGGGGCGAGGACGGCTGGGAGCTCGTCCAGGTCGTGCCCGGGCCGAACAACCCCGAGCAGCTCGTGGCCTACCTGAAGCGGGAGAAGCAGGCGTGAGCGCCGTGGAGGCGAAGCTCGCCGAACTCGGTCTGACCCTGCCCGAGGTCGTCCCGCCGCTGGCCGCCTACCAGCCGGCCGTGCAGTCCGGCCCGTACGTCTACACCTCGGGCCAGCTGCCGATGCTGGGGGGCAAGCTCCCCGTCACCGGCAAGGTCGGCGCCGAGGTCACGGCCGACGAGGCCAAGGAGCTGGCCCGCACCTGCGCGCTGAACGCCCTGGCCGCCGTGAAGTCCGTCGCCGGTGACCTCGACCGCATCGCGCGTGTCGTCAAGGTCGTCGGCTTCGTCGCCTCCGCGACCGACTTCACCGGCCAGCCCGGCGTGATCAACGGCGCCAGCGAACTGCTCGGCGAGGTCCTGGGCGACAAGGGCGTCCACGCCCGCAGCGCGGTCGGCGTGGCGGTACTCCCGCTGGACGCGCCCGTGGAGGTCGAGGTCCAGGTGGAGCTCGTCCAGCCGTAGCGGGACAGGGCGCGTCGCGTTGCCGGGCCGGCAACAAACCTCGCCCCGGACGCTCCGTCCGCGCAGGATCGGTTCCGGTGCCCCGTACGGCGCGGGAGCCGCCCCCGGTCACGGGTCGGCGGTCCCGGCCCGCTCCGGGGCCCGTACCGACCGTATGCCAGGAGGAGCCATGCACCAGCCGCCCGTGACCCACCCGCAGGCCGACCGGACCGACGGCGAGGCCGTCCACGCGACCGCCGGCGGAGCCGTCCACCGTCTGGTGCCGTCACCCGCGGGCCGGATCCACCTGGTGGAGCAGGGCAGCGGGCCGCTGGTCCTGCTCGTGCACGGCTTCCCCGAGTCCTGGTACTCCTGGCGCCACCAGCTGCCCGCGCTGGCCGCCGCCGGGTTCCGCGCCGCCGCCGTCGACGTACGCGGCTACGGGCGCTCCTCGCGACCGGACGCCGTCGACGCCTACCGGATGCTCGACCTGGTGGCGGACAGCGTCGCCGCGGTCGAGGCCCTGGGGGAGAGCTCCGCCGTGATCGTCGGCCACGACTGGGGCTCGAACATCGCCGCGCACTCCGCGCTGCTGCGGCCGGACGTCTTCCGCGCGGTCGGCCTGCTGAGCGTGCCGTACACCCCGCCGGGCGGCCCGAGGCCCACCGAGGCCTTCGCCCGCATGAGCGACCCGGCCGGGCCCTTCGCGGGGCAGGAGTTCTACGTCTCCTACTTCCAGGAGGCCGGCCGCGCCGAGGCCGAGATCGAGCCCGACGTACGCGGCTGGCTCGCCGGTCTCTACGCCGCCCTGTCCGCCGACACGATGCCCGGCCCCGAGGCACCTGACCCGCACTTCGTCGCCTCCGGCGGCAGGATGCGCGACCGCTTCCCGGCCGCCGGGCGGCTGCCCTCCTGGCTGACCGAGCGGGACCTGGACGTCTACGCCGGGGAGTTCGAGCGCACCGGTCTGACCGGCGCCCTCAACCGCTACCGCAACATGGACCGCGACTGGGCCGACCTGGCCGCGCACGCGGGTGCCCCGATCACCCAGCCGTCCCTGTTCCTCGGCGGCGGCATGGACGCCTCCACGACCTGGCTGTCCGACGCGATCGAGGCGTACCCGGTCACCCTGCCCGGCCTGAGCGCCTCGCACCTCCTCGACGGCTGCGGCCACTGGCTCCAGCAGGAGCGCCCCGAGGAGACGAACCGGCTGCTCACCGAGTGGCTGACCGGCCTGCCCTCCTGACACCGGCCGGGTCCCGGGAGCCACTCGAACATCCGCCCGTCACCGGATAGCCTCCGGCCATGGCGAATGGTCAGGCGAATGGTCAGTGGTACCCACCGGAGTGGCCGGACCGCATCCGCGCGCTGGCGGCCGGCACCCTCACTCCGGTCACCCCGAGGCGCGCGGCCACCGTCATGCTCCTCAGGGACACCGACGCGGGCCCCGCCGTCCACATGCTGCGCCGCCGCGCCTCCATGGCGTTCGCGGGCGGCGCGTACGCCTACCCGGGCGGCGGGGTCGACCCGCGCGACGACGACCGCGCCGTCGGCTGGGCGGGCCCCACGCGCGCGTGGTGGGCGCAACGGCTCGGCGTCGACGAGGCGGGCGCCCAGGCGATCGTCTGCGCGGCCGTACGAGAGACGTACGAGGAGGCCGGCGTCCTGCTCGCGGGGCCCACCGGCGACTCGGTGGTCGGCGACACGACCGGCGCCGCCTGGGAGGCCGACCGGGCCGCCCTGGTCGAGCGGGAGCTGTCCTTCGCGGAGTTCCTGGACCGCAGGGGCCTCGTGCTGCGCTCTGACCTGCTGGGCGCCTGGGCGCGCTGGATCACCCCGGAGTTCGAGTCCCGGCGCTACGACACGTGGTTCTTCGTGGCGGCGCTCCCCGAGGGGCAGCGCACCCGCAACGCCTCCACGGAGGCCGACCGCACGGTGTGGATCACTCCGGCGGACGCGACCGCCGGGTACGACAAGGGCGAACTGCTGATGATGCCGCCCACCGTCGCCACCCTGCGCGGCCTCGCTGAGTGCGCCACGGCGGCCGAGGCGCTGGCGACCGCCCCCGGCCGCGATATGGCGCCCGTGCTGGCCCGCGCACGGCTGACCGGCGACGAGGTCGTGCTGTCCTGGCCGGGGCACGACGAGTTCACGAAACACCTCCCGAGTACGGCCGCCGAAGCGGGCGCGGCCACGCCACCGGCCCCGGCGACGCCTTCCGACCCGACCGGGGGAGCCCCCGCATGACGAACGCGGCAGCACTGCCCGGACAGCCGCGGGGCGGTGTCCTGTCGGGACCGGCCACCGCGCGCGCGGTGAACGTCCTGGCGCCCAACGCCTCGGCGATGACCCTGGACGGCACCAACACCTGGATCCTCGCCGAACCCGACTCCGACCTGGCCGTCGTGGTCGACCCGGGCCCCCTGGACGACGCCCATCTGCGGCGCGTCGTCGACACGGCCGAGCGGGTCGGCAAGCGGGTCGCCCTGACGCTCCTGACGCACGGTCACCCGGACCACGCCGAGGGCGCCGCGCGGTTCGCCGAGCTGACGCGCACGAACGTGCGGGCACTGGACCCGGCGCTGCGGCTGGGCGAGGAGGGGCTGGCCGCCGGGGACGTGATCGCGGTCGGCGGACTGGAGCTGCGGGTCGTACCGACCCCGGGGCACACGGCGGACTCGCTGTGCTTCCATCTCCCGGCCGATCGGGCGGTCCTGACGGGCGACACCGTCCTGGGCCGCGGGACGACGGTCGTGGCCCATCCCGACGGCCGTCTCGGCGACTACCTGGACTCCCTGCGCAGGCTCAGGTCGCTCACGGCGGACGACGGGGTGCACACGGTGCTCCCCGGGCACGGGCCCGTCCTGGAGGACGCGCAGGGCGTCGTGGAGTACTACCTGGCCCACCGCGCCCACCGCCTCGCCCAGGTCGAGACGGCGGTGGAGGACGGTCACCGGACGCCGGGCGAGGTCGTCGCCCACGTGTACGCGGACGTCGACCGCTCACTGTGGCCGGCGGCGGAGCTGTCGGTGCGGGCGCAGCTGGAGTACCTGGGCGAGCACGGGCTGATCCAGCTGCCCGACTGACGATCCGGCGAGGGTGTGTCAGCGGGAGCGCTTGGCCAGCCGCTCGACGTCCAGCAGGATCACCGCGCGCGCCTCCAGGCGCAGCCAGCCGCGCTGGGCGAAGTCCGCCAGGGCCTTGTTGACCGTCTCGCGGGACGCGCCGACCAGCTGGGCCAGCTCCTCCTGCGTCAGGTCGTGCACGACGTGGATGCCCTCCTCGGACTGCACGCCGAAGCGGCGGGAGAGGTCCAGCAGGGCGCGCGCGACACGGCCGGGGACGTCGGAGAAGACCAGGTCCGACATGGCGTCGTTGGTCTTGCGCAGGCGCCGGGCGACGGCACGCAGCAGCGCGGTGGCCACCTCGGGGCGGACGTTCAGCCAGGGCTGGAGGTCGCCGTGGCCGAGGGCGAGCAGCTTGACCTCGGTCAGCGCGGTGCCGGTCGCCGTGCGCGGGCCCGGGTCGAAGAGCGACAGCTCACCGATCAGCTCGCTGGGGCCGACGACGGCCAGCATGTTCTCGCGCCCGTCGGGGGACGTGCGGTGGAGCTTGACCTTGCCTTCCGTGACCACGTAGAGGCGGTCTCCGGGGTCCCCCTCGTGGAACAGGGTGTCGCCGCGGGCGAGGGTCACCTCACTCATGGAGGCGCGGAGCTCCGCGGATTGCTCGTCGTCGAGCGCCGCGAAGAGCGGGTTGCGCCGCAGAACGTCGTCCACGAGTTCTCTCCTTGTCGACCGGCTCAGAGGATCTTGTTCCCCCGGTGTACCAGGGGTCCGTGGTGCCCATTTTGCCGGACAGTCCAAACAGTGTGATCTGTCACAAGGATGCCGCACTGGTGTCCCGGGGTACGCGGCAGGGGTCCAATTGGGCGCCGATCTTCGGGGTCCGGGGCGGATGTCGGTGCCGGGCCGTAGGCTGGCCGGGTGTCCAAATCGCCGGTGGGAGCGCAGGCCTGGGGGGCCGCGCGGGTGAGTGCGCGGGGCGATTCCGCTGTGGGCGAACAGGGTCCCGATGGCGGTAGGAAAACGGCGAAAGCGACGAAGAGGGCAGCGCCTGCCAAGAGGGTGACTGCGGAGAAGGGTGCCGTGAAGAAGACCGCCAGCAGCAAGGACGCGGCGAGCGAGAAGATCTCCGCGAAGAAGGCGTCCGGGACGGCCTCGGCGAAGAAGGCCTCGGCGAAGAAGGCCACCGCGAAGAAGGCCACCGCGAAGAAGGCGGCCGCGAAGAAGGCCGTCCCCGTCAAGCGGCAGGCCCCCGCGAAGAAGCCCGCCGTCGCGCCCAAGAAGGCCACCGCCGCCGTCAAGGGCGTCGCCCCGGCGAAGACCGTCGCCCCGAAGCAGCCGCGCGACGAGTCGCGCACCGCGCTGGTCCGCCGAGCCCGCCGCATCGACCGCGAACTCGCCGAGGTCTACCCGTACGCCCACCCGGAGCTGGACTTCGAGAACCCGTTCCAGCTGGTCGTGGCCACGGTGCTGTCCGCCCAGACGACCGACCTGCGGGTGAACCAGACGACGCCCGCCCTCTTCGCCAAGTACCCCACCCCCGAGGACCTGGCCGCCGCCAACCCGGAGGAGGTCGAGGAGATCCTGCGCCCGACCGGCTTCTTCCGGGCCAAGACCAAGTCGGTCATAGGGCTGTCCAAGGCGCTGGCGGAGGACTTCGGCGGTGAGGTCCCCGGTCGCCTGGAGGACCTCGTCAAGCTGCCCGGCGTGGGCCGCAAGACCGCCTTCGTCGTGCTCGGCAACGCGTTCGGCCGCCCCGGGATCACCGTGGACACGCACTTCCAGCGGCTGGTGCGCCGTTGGCGGTGGACCGAGGAGACCGACCCGGACAAGATCGAGGCCGCCGTCGGCACGCTCTTCCCGAAGAGCGACTGGACCGACCTCTCCCACCACGTCATCTGGCACGGCCGCCGCATCTGCCACGCCCGCAAGCCCGCGTGCGGCGCCTGCCCCATCGCCCCGCTCTGCCCGGCGTACGGCGAGGGGGAGACGGACCCGGAGAAGGCGAAGAAGCTGCTGAAGTACGAGAAGGGCGGCCTGCCGGGCCAGCGCCTGAAGCCCCCGCGGGCCTACCTGGACGCGGGCGGGAAACCGGCACCGCCCCTGGCGGCCGGGTGACGGAACGATCTCGGGGGCGTCGGGCGTTGGAATCGGCAGGACGGGGGTGGAGATGACACGGGCGAGCGACACGCAGGGCCACACCAGGGACCACACTCGGGGCGCGACTCTCAGCAAGGAGGGGCTGCCCGGCTGGCTGGACCCGGTGGTGCGGGCCGTCGAGACGGTCCGGCCCACCCAGCTGAGCCGCTTCCTGCCGCCGGCGGACGGCGCCGGCCGCCAGTCCGCCGTCCTGATCCTCTTCGGCGACGGTACGCGCGAAGAGGCCGACGACCGCGAAGAGGGCCAGGACCACCGAGGCAGCCAGGACGGCCAGGGCAGCCAAGACGGCGAAGACGCCGGGAAGGCAGGCCGCGGCCCCGAGCTGCTGCTCATGGAGCGGGCCGGTTCCCTGCGTTCCCACCCGGGGCAGCCCGCCTTCCCGGGCGGTGCCCTCGACCCCGAGGACGGGGATCCGCGAGGTGACGGGCCGCTGCGGGCCGCCCTGCGCGAGGCCGAGGAGGAGACCGGGCTCGACCCGGCCGGCGTGCAGCTCTTCGGGGTCCTGCCCAAGCTCTACATCCCGGTGAGCGGCTTCGTCGTCACCCCGGTGCTCGCCTGGTGGCGCGAGCCCACCCCGGTCGGCGTCGTCGATCCGGCCGAGACCGCACGCGTCTTCAAGGTCCCCGTGGCGGATCTCACCAACCCCGCCAACCGGGTGACCACCGTCCATCCCAGCGGTCACCGGGGCCCGGCATTCCTGGTCGAATCGGCGCTCGTGTGGGGCTTCACCGCCGGCATCATCGACCGGCTGCTGCACTTCGCGGGCTGGGAGCGGCCGTGGGACCAGGAGAAGCAGGTCCCGCTGGACTGGCGCGCATGACAGGGTGGCCTGCGTACCGCAGACGACAAGACGAGGCCTGAATCAGTGAACGTGCTGGACATCCTGTTGCTGCTGGCCGCCGTCTGGTTCGCGATCGTCGGTTTCCGCCAGGGCTTCGTCGTCGGCATCCTGTCGGTGATCGGCTTCCTCGGCGGCGGTCTCGTCGCCGTCTACCTGCTCCCGGTGATCTGGGACGCGCTGACGGACAACGCCGACGTGAGCACGACCGCCGCCGTCGTCGCGGTCGTCATCGTCATCGTGTGCGCCTCCGTCGGCCAGGCCCTGACGACCCATCTGGGCAACAAGCTGCGCCGCTACATCACGTGGTCCCCGGCCCGCGCCCTGGACGCCACCGGCGGCGCCCTGGTCAACGTCGTCGCCATGCTCCTGGTCGCCTGGCTCCTCGGCTCCGCCCTCGCGCGGACCACGATGCCGACGGTCGGCAAGGAGGTGCGGCAGTCCACGGTGCTGGCGGGGGTCCAGGAGGTGCTGCCCGCCGGGGCCGACAACTGGTTCGACAGCTTCACCTCGGTCCTCGACGCGAACGGCTTCCCGCAGGTCTTCAGCCCGTTCTCCGACGAGTCGATCCCCAACACCCTGCCGCCCGACCCGGCGCTGGCGAACAGCCCGGTCGCCGCCGGCGCCAAGCGGTCCATCGTCAAGGTCATGGGCACGGCCCCCGACTGCGGCAAGGTCCTGGAGGGCACCGGGTTCGTCTTCGCCGACCGCCGCGTCATGACCAACGCCCACGTCGTGGGGGGCGTCGACGAGCCCACCGTGCAGATAGGCGGCGAGGGCCGGAAGTACGACGCGACGGTCGTCCTCTACGACTGGCGGCGCGACATCGCCGTACTGGACGTACCGGAACTGGACGCGCCCGCACTGCGGTTCACGGACGAGGACGCCGAGGGCGACGAGGGCGCGATCGTCGCCGGATTCCCGGAGAACGGGGCGTACGACGTCCGCGCCGCGCGGGTGCGCGGGCGCATCACCGCCAACGGCCCGGACATCTACCACCGCGACACCGTCCGCCGAGACGTCTACTCGCTGTACGCGACCGTCCGTCAGGGCAACTCCGGCGGACCGCTGCTGACGCCCGAGGGCAAGGTGTACGGCGTGGTCTTCGCCAAGTCCCTGGACGACCCCGACACCGGTTACGCGCTCACCGCGGACGAGATCCGCGAGGACATCGACAAGGGCCGCACCGCCGGCCAGCAGGTGGACAGCGACAGCTGCGCACTCTAGGCGTACGGGGGACCACCCAGGACGCCTCGGGACGCCTCGAACGTCTCGGAACCGTCAGGTGCGTGGATGGCGCAGGCGTACGGAGACCCAGCGGGCCCGGCGGCGCAGGATGCGCGGAATGCCCACCCGTAGGTCCGCACCCGCCAGTTGCGGGGTGCCTCCTCGTCGGTGGGTGCTGCTCGCGCCGCTCGTGGAGCGGCCGTCGCGTGCTACGTCACTGTAGTCGTGCGTCCAGCCCATAACCGGACGTGTGCCCCCGCCCCAAGGTCGATAACCGTTCCCGGAGCCCCCAATTGGAGTATGCGCCGGGCAAGTGGCCGTTCATAGGACGAGCATTCCGGTTCGGATACCGGGTGCGTCCGTTCGGTGACCGATCGCGCATCGATTGCCCCCACATACTCACCGCATGCTCACCGGTCGGGTTCGGGATCCTTCAGCCAGTTGATCAGTTCGGTCGAGAAGGCGACCGGATCCTCCTCGTGCGGGAAGTGCCCGAGCCCGTCGAACAGCCGCCAGCGGTACGGCGCTTCGACGTACTGCCCCGACCCGGCCGCGCTCCGCGTCCGCATCACGGGGTCCAGCGAACCGTGCAGGTGCAGCGTCGGCACCCGCACCGGCCGCTTCATCCGGCGGTAGAACTGGACGCCGTCCGGACGGGCCAGGGAACGCACCAGCCAGCGGTACGGCTCGACCGAGCAGTGCGCCGTGGAGGGGATGCACATGGCGCGGCGGTACGCCGACACCGCGTCGTCGTCCAGCGGCCGCGGCCCGGACCAGTCGTGGAGCAGCCGGCCGACCAGCGCGCCGTCGTCCGCGGTCAGTTGACGCTCCGGCACCCAGGGGCGCTGGAAACCCCAGACGTAGGAGCCCGCCCGGCTCTGGCGGACGTCCCCGAGCATGGCCGAACGCCAGCGCCGGGGGTGCGGCATCGAGGACACCGCGAGCCGCCGTACGAGCTTGGGCCGCATCGCGGCGGCCGTCCAGGCCAGGTAGCCGCCGAGGTCGTGGCCGACCAGCGCGGCGTCCGGCTCGCCGAGGGAGCGGATCACGCCGGTGATGTCGAGGGCGAGGCCCGCGGGGTCGTAGCCGCGGGGGGTGCGGTCGCTGCCGCCGACACCGCGCAGGTCCATCGCGACCGCGCGGAAACCGGCGTCGGCGAGCGCCGTCAGCTGGTGCCGCCAGGTCCACCAGAACTGCGGGAAGCCGTGCAGGAGCAGCACCAGCGGCCCGTCGCCCAGCTCGGCGATGTGGAAGCGGGCGCCGTTGGCCGCGACGTCCCGGTGGGTCACCTCGGGCCCGCCCGGGATGCCGAGACGCACGACCGAGGTGGCGTTCGGGTGCTGCGGCGAGGGGGATTGCCCCGAAGGGGTGGTGGAACCCGTCATGAGGACGAGCGTGCCACAGCCTCGATCGCCTCGGGGGACCGGTCCGCGGGCAGTTCCGGACGCGGGTGCGGCTTCGCGTTCTGGAGCACGCCCGCCGACTGCTTCACCGAGGCGGCGACCTTCTGCGGGCCGCGGCCCTTCTTGGCCTTCTTCGCGAAGACGACGCCGATCAGCGCGAGGAGACCCGCGACGAGGACGTTCGCCGCGAAGGAGAGCAGGAAGCAGACCGCGAGGTTCCAGCCGCTCCAGGTCCGGATGCCGTAGGCCAGCGCGAAGCTCAGCATCGGCAGCGAGAACAGGAGCAGCAGTCCCGCCGCGGAGAACGCGCCGCCGCTCGTCGCCCCGCGCTTGACGTCCTGCCTCAGCTGCGCCTTTGCCAGCGCGATCTCGTCGTGCACGAGCGCCGACATTTCGGTGGTCGCCGAGGCGAACAGCTGGCCGATGCTGCGTTCGGTGCCGACCGGGCTGCCGTCGGGTGCGCTCATCGCGGTCTCCCTCTTCTGCTGGCTCATCTGCTTACGGTTCCGTGGCGTCGTGACGTCCTCGGTTCGGCCGTGTCCTGCTCCGACCCGTGTCCGGTGCGACTGCGTACGGTCCCGTCTTTTGTACCGTCTCGTCAGATCATGCCGGACCGTCGCCCTCATCGCCTGCCCCGCCCGCCACTTCGGCAAGCCGTGCCGACTCCATCTCCTCGGCGATCCGGCGGTGCTCGGCGGCCTTCTTCTCGTAGACGGCGGCCACGCGCAGGTGGTACGCCGGATCGTCCTCCTCGTAGACGTCCGGTACGCCGCTGAGGTCGTCGTCGCGTTCCTCCTCCGCGACCATCCCCCGGTACTTGGCGTTCCGGATCTTCAGCAGCACCGTCGCCAGGGCCGCGGCGATGAGCGAGCCGCACAGGACCGCCGCCTTGACCTCGTCCGTCAGCGCCGCGTCGTTCTCGAAGGCCAGCTCGCCGATGAGGAGCGAGACGGTGAAACCGATACCGGCCAGGGTCGCCACCGCGAACACGTCGGCCCACTGCAGGTCGTCGCTGAGTGACGCTCTGGTGAAACGCGAGGTCAGCCAGGTGCCGCCGAAGATGCCCAGCGTCTTGCCGAGGACGAGCCCGAGCACGACACCGAGGGTCTCCGGTTTGGTGAAGACGTCGGCCAGTGCCCCGCCGGAGATGGCCACGCCCGCGCTGAACAGGGCGAACAGCGGAACGGCCAGGCCCGCCGACAGCGGCCGCACCAGGTGCTCGATGTGCTCGCCCGGGGAGTGGTCCTCGCCCTCGCGGGTGTGGCAGCGCAGCATCAGGCCCATGGCGACGCCGGCGATGGTGGCGTGGACGCCGCTGTTGTACATCAGGCCCCAGATCACCAGGCCGAGCGGGACGTACACGTACCAGCCGCGCACGCCCTTGCGAAGCAGCAGCCAGAAGACGACGAGGCCGACGACCGCGCCGCCGAGCGCGGCGAAGTTGAGGCCGTCGGTGAAGAAGACCGCGATGATCAGGATGGCGAACAGGTCGTCGACGACGGCGAGCGTCAGCAGGAAGGCGCGCAGGGCGCTCGGCAGCGACGTGCCGATGACGGCGAGGACGGCGAGCGCGAAGGCGATGTCGGTGGCGGTCGGCACGGCCCAGCCGGCCAGGGAACCGCCCCCGGCGGTGTTGGTGACCGTGTAGACGACCGCCGGTACGGCCATGCCGCACAGGGCCGCCACCACCGGAAGCGCGGCGGCCTTCGGATCCTTGAGGTCACCGGCGACCAGTTCGCGTTTCAGCTCGATGCCGGCGACGAAGAAGAACACCGCGAGGAGCCCGTCCGCGGCCCAGTGCGCGACCGACAGGTTCAGACCGAGGGCCGCGGGACCGAAATGGAAGTGGCTGACGCTCTCGTAGCTGCCGTGCAGGGCCGGTATGTTCGCCCAGACCAGGGCGGCGATCGCGGCGACGAGCAGCAGGACGCCGCCGACGGTTTCGGTCCGCAGCGCGTCCGCGATGTAGGTGCGCTCCGGGAGGGACAGCCGTCCGAAGGCTTTGCGGGGGGTGCGGGGCGCGGTCACGAGGAGAACCTCCGGTCGGTGGGCAGCACGGAACACATGCCGACCAGACTTCCCGGCGCACCATGAGGATCTTGATGACTCTCTTACGTCCTCCCAGCTTACCCAGACCTCGGCGGGACAGCCGAGTGATCTTCGTGACGGTACGCGAACGGGGCACCCGGTGGGTTCGCCCCGGGTGCCCCGTCGTCGTGCGTCTCAGCCTCAGTCCTCGCTGGGAGCCGCCGGGAGCTTGGTCTGGATGAGGTCCATGACCGTGGAGTCCGCCAGCGTCGTGACGTCGCCGACCTGCCGGTTCTCCGCGACGTCGCGCAGCAGGCGCCGCATGATCTTGCCGGAGCGGGTCTTCGGCAGCTCCGAGACCGGCAGGATCCGCTTGGGTTTGGCGATCGGGCCGAGCGTGGCGCCGACGTGGTTGCGCAGCTCGGCGACCAGGTCGTCGCTCTCCGCCGCCGCGCCCCGCAGGATCACGAACGCGACGATGGCCTGCCCGGTGGTCTCGTCCGCCGCGCCGACCACGGCGGCCTCGGCGACCGACGGGTGGGAGACGAGGGCCGACTCGACCTCGGTGGTGGAGATGTTGTGGCCGGAGACGAGCATCACGTCGTCGACGCGGCCCAGGAGCCAGATGTCGCCGTCGTCGTCCTTCTTGGCGCCGTCGCCCGCGAAGTACTTGCCCTCGAAGCGCGACCAGTAGGTGTCGATGAACCGCTGGTCGTCGCCCCAGATGGTGCGCAGCATCGACGGCCACGGCTCGGTGAGCACCAGGTAGCCGCCCCCGCCGTTCGGCACCTCATTGGCCTCGTCGTCGACGACGGTGGCCGAGATGCCGGGCAGGGGGCGCTGGGCGGAGCCCGGCTTGGCGTGGGTGACGCCCGGCAGCGGTGTGATCATCATCGCGCCGGTCTCCGTCTGCCACCAGGTGTCGACGACCGGGGTGGCGTCGGCGCCGATGTTCTTGCGGTACCAGATCCACGCCTCGGGGTTGATCGGCTCGCCGACCGAGCCGAGGACGCGCAGGGACGACAGGTCGAACTTGGCGGGGATGTCGTCTCCCCACTTCATGAACGTCCGGATCGCGGTGGGCGCCGTGTAGAGGATGGAGACCTTGTACTTCTGCACGATCTCCCAGAAGCGGCCCTGGTGCGGGGTGTCCGGGGTGCCCTCGTACATGACCTGGGTCGCGCCGTTGGCGAGCGGGCCGTAGACGATGTACGAGTGTCCGGTGACCCAGCCGACGTCGGCGGTGCACCAGAAGACGTCGGTCTCCGGCTTGAGGTCGAAGACGGCCCAGTGCGTGTAGGCCGTCTGCGTGAGGTAGCCGCCGGAGGTGTGCAGGATGCCCTTGGGCTTGCCCGTTGTACCGGACGTGTACAGGATGAACAGCGGGTGCTCGGCGTCGAACGCCTCGGGCGTGTGCTCGGCGGACTGCCGGTCGACGGTGTCGTGCCACCACTTGTCGCGGGAGTCGTCCCAGGCGACCTCCTGGCCGGTGCGGCGGACGACGAGCACGTGCTCGACGATCCCGGCGCGCTCGACCGCCTCGTCGACGGCCGGCTTGAGCGCGGACGGTTTGCCGCGCCGGTACCCGCCGTCTGCCGTGATGACGACGCGGGCGTCGGCGTCCTGGATGCGGGTGGCCAGCGCGTCCGAGGAGAAGCCGCCGAAGACGACCGAGTGCGCGGCCCCGATGCGGGCGCAGGCCAGCATCGCGATCGCCGTCTCGGGAATCATCGGCATGTAGATCGCGACCCGGTCGCCCTTCTGCACGCCCAGCTCCAGCAGGGCGTTGGCGGCCTTGGAGACCTCGTCCTTGAGCTGCGCGTAGGTGAGTGCGCGGCTGTCGCCGGTCTCGCCCTCGAAGTGGATGGCGACGCGGTCGCCGTTGCCGGCCTCCACGTGGCGGTCCACGCAGTTGTAGGCGACGTTCAGCGTGCCGTCCTTGAACCACTTCGCGAACGGCGGGTTCGACCAGTCGAGCGTCTCGGTCGGTTCCTTCGCCCAGGTCAGTCGGCGGGCCTGCTCGGCCCAGAAGCCGAGCCTGTCAGCCTTGGCCTGTTCGTACGCCTCTGCCGTGACGTTGGCGTTCGCGGCCAGGTCGGCGGGGGGCGCGAACCTGCGTTCTTCCTTGAGCAGGTTGGCCAAGGATTCGTTGCTCACGACATCTCCCTTTCTCAGGGTTGTCCGTTGTGTCCCAGGCCACAGCTCATCAGACCCGGGGGGCCGATGACAAGGGTCGACGGGCAAATGGTTTAGACCTGTCGTGCGGTGCCCGTGGTCGTGTCCCTCGTGTGTCCTTCGCGGTCCGTGGTCATCCGTACCCACGGACCGCGAAGGCGCGGGGTTCAGCGTCTGTAACGCCGCTCACACTGCCCACGTCCTCGGCTCCCCGGCCCGCTCACGCGGTCAGGCGGTCAGGTCGGTCTCCAGCACACGCTCGAACACGCCTCCTTCGGCGTCCTCGGACAGCAGGTACGACTGGGCCTCGCCCACGTGGAAGTACATGCCGTGCAGCTCCAGGTTCCCGGCGTCCAGCGCCCGGGAGACATAGTCGTGCGCGCGCAGGTGCGCCAGCTGCTGGACGACGTTGGCCAGGCACAACTGCTCCGCCGCGTCGGCCGGCGCGCGTCCGGCCAGCCGGGGCCGCCGGGCGCGGTCGTCCGCGCTCTCGTTCGCGGGAGCGGACTCCAGGCTCGGCAGCCCGTGCCGCAGCCACCGCTGGAGCGGCGTGCGCCCACTCCCCGGCTCGGTGCTGAGCAGTGCCTGCATGGCCCCGCACCCGGAGTGCCCGCACACCGTGATGGACCGCACCTCGAGCACGTCCACCGCGTACTCGATCGCGGCGGCCACGGAGTCGTCGCCGCTCTCCTCGCCGGGCAGTGGGACGAAGTTGCCGACATTGCGCACCACGAAGAGGTCCCCGGGGCCGCTGGAGGTGATCATCGAGGTGACGACCCGGGAGTCCGCGCAGGTCAGGAACAGGTGCGAGGGCTGCTGTCCCTCCCGGGCCAGCCGGGCCAGCTCGTGACGCACCAGAGGTGCGGTATTGCGCTGGAAGGCGCTGATGCCACGGGCGAGTTCGTGGGCGGTGTGTCTGGGGCCGGCGGGCCGGCCGGGCCGCCCGGAGTGGTCGGGCGCGGCGAGCGCGTCGGGTGTGTCGCGTGTGTCGCGTGTGTCGGGAAAGCCTGGCGCGCTGGGGTCGGCGGCTGAGCCGGTGGTCGTGCCGGGAGCTCCGCCGGTGGTGGTCCGTCGTGCCGTTCCGGAGGGCGGTGCGGTCGGGGGGCGTTCGCACTGGTGGTTGCGCCAGGGTGTCCAGGGGCGGCAGCGGCAGCCGTCCATCTCGGCCGGCTCGGAGATGCGGGTGCCGGGCCGACGGCCGGTGACGTCCACGGAGCCGCCCTGCGCGGTGTGCGTCTTCTGCCAGTCCTGCAGCGTCTCGTAGGCGGCGTGGTCCATGAACGACCCGTCCAGCTCCACGACGGCGTCGGCACCGTGGGGCACTTGGTGCAGGACCCGGCTGAGTCTCGGCACGGCGAGGAACGTCAACTGCCCGCGTACGTGTACGTGGTGGACTCCCTCCATGTCGTCGTGGGTGATCCGGGTGCGGGTCAGGCGGTGCAGGGCGACACCGACGGCGACGGCGATGCCCAGCGCGACGCCCTCCAGGACGCCGAGGAACACGACGCCGCAGGTGGTGACCGCGTAGACCAGCACCTCACGGTGGCGGGTCACCGTGCGGATGTGGTTCAGCGACACCATCTTGAAGCCGACGGTCATGACCAGGGCGGCGAGCGAGGCGAGCGGGATGAGCTCCAGGGCCGGGACCATCAGCAGTGCGGCGATCACTACGAGAACGCCGTGCACCATCGTGGAGTTCCGGCTGACGGCGCCCGCCGCCACGTTCGCGGAACTGCGCACGGCCACCCCGGCGATGGGCAGCCCGCCGAGCGACCCGGAGACGATGTTGGCGGCGCCCTGTCCGAGCAGTTCGCGGTCCAGGTCGGAGCGCTTGACGCGACCGGTCAGGGCGGGCCTGGCGGCGACCAGTTTGTCCACGGCGACCGCGCCGAGCAGCGACTGCACGCTGCACACCAGCGTGGTGGTGAGGACGGCGGCGACGAGACCGAGTACCGGTCCGTCGGGCAGTGTGGCCAGGGCGTGGCTGCTCCAGGACGGCAGATCGACCTTGGGCAGGCGGAGCCCCGTGAGGGCGGCGACCGCGGTGGCGCCGGCCACGGCGATCAGGGCGGCGGGCAGCTTGCCCAGCAGACGTCCGGCCCGGCCGGGAACGCGCGGCCAGAGCAGCAGCAGCGTCAGGGTCAGCACGCTCACGGCGACGTCGGCGGGGTGCAGGTTCGCCAGTTGTGCGGGCAGCGCGACCAGGTTGTCGGGCACGGAGCTCTGCGGGGTGCCCCCGAGGACGATGTGCAGTTGCGCGACGGCGATGGTGACGCCGATGCCGGCCAGCATGCCGTGCACGATGGCGGGGCTCACGGCGAGGGCGGAGCGCGCCACGCGCAGACAGCCGAGGCCCAGTTGGGCGAGCCCGGCGAGAACGGTGATGGCGCAGGTCGTACGCCATCCGTAGCGCTGGATGAGGTCGGCGGTGACGACGGTGAGCCCGGCGGCGGGGCCGCTGACCTGAAGGGGACAGCCGCCGATCCGACCGGCGACGATCCCGCCCACCGCGGCGGCGACGAGGCCCGCCTGGAGGGGGGCGCCGGTGGCGAGGGCGATGCCCAGGGAGAGGGGCAGCGCGATCAGGAAGACGGCGATCGCGGCCGACAGGTCGGCGCCCGCGACGCGGAAGCGCCGGGGGCCGCCGGGCGGCGGGCTGTGGGGTGGGTGGACGTGCTTGGTCCGGGCCGAATCGGCGCGGGCGGGGACGCAGGCTGACATGTTCCCGACTCCAGAGGGTCACGCTTCGATTACATCGAGTAAATAGAGCGTAATTCAAAGTAAAGAAGCGGCATAGGTTTTTAGCGCGAATGGAGTAATGCTCCGCGTAATCGAGTGACATTCGATATTTCATCGGCTTGTCGTACTAATTCCTTCTCATTTCCGTGTCACCTTGACGGCGCTGACGGCACGGCCCGGCTCAGCACCCGACATCGCCTCGTCGGCGTCGACCCGAGAGAAGGAAGAAGGTGGGCGGACATGGCCGCCACCCGCAGAATGGCCACCCACAGGATGGCCGCGCGCGCCGTGGTCGCCGCGGTCTGCGCCGCGTCGCTCGCCGGTTGCGCGATCGACAGCGGCACCGGCTCCGGCGAAGGGACGCACGGTCCGCAGAAGGAGAAGGGGAAAGCGGCACCCGCGCCCAAGAACGCGGTCCGGCTGATCGGTGACGGTTCCACCGCGTACACCGGCGCCCAACCGCACCTGCCCCGGCCCGAACGCCTCAAGCCCGGTCAGAAGCCCCCGCAGTTCGTGGTGTTCTCGTGGGACGGCGCGGGCGAGGACAGCCAGAAACTGTTTTCCCACTTCCGCGAAGTGGCCAAGGAGAACAACGCCACGATGACGTACTTCCTGAGCGGCGTGTACATGCTGCCGACCGAGAAGCGGGACCTGTACAGCCCTCCGCAGCACTCCCCGGGCCGCTCCGACATCGGCTTCAACGACGAGCAGGGCATCACGGACACCGTCAAACAACTGCGGCTGGCATGGCAGGAGGGCAACGAGATCGGCACCCACTTCAACGGGCACTTCTGCGGCGCCGGGGGCGGGGTCGGCGAGTGGTCCGTCGCGGAGTGGAAGGAGGAGATCAGCCAGGCCAAACAGTTCGTGAAGACCTGGAAGACCAACACCGGCATGAAGAACGCGGCGCCTCTTCCCTTCGACTACGAAAAGGAGCTGATCGGCGCCCGCACCCCGTGTCTGGAGGGCCAGAAGAACTTCATGAAGGCGGCGAGCCAGATGGGCTTCCGCTACGACAGCAGCGGGGTGAACAACCAGGTCTGGCCGTCGAAGAAGGAGGGCCTGTGGGACCTGTCGATGCAGCTCGTGCCCTTCCCGGGCCACTCCTACGAGCAGCTCACCATGGACTACAACTACATGGTGAACCAGTCGGGCACGGCCACCCAGGGCGACCCCGCCAAGCGGGAGTTCTGGGGCGACCAGATGCGTGACAGCCTGCTCCAGGGCTTCGACCGGGCCTACGACGGGAACCGCGCGCCGCTGATCATCGGCAACCACTTCGAGTCCTGGAACGGCGGCACCTACATGCGCGCCGTCGAGGAGGTCGTCGAGACGGTGTGCACCAAGGAGGAGGTGCGCTGCGTCTCCTTCCGGCAACTCGCGGACTGGCTGGACGCCCAGGACCCGAAGGTCCTGAAGAAGCTGCGCACCCTCGGCGTGGGGGAGGCCCCCAAGAAGGGCTGGGCGTCCTTCCTGTCGGCCGCGCCCGCGCCGGCGCCGAAGGGCGTGCCCGGGGCACCGGCCGCCAAGCAGTAGCGGCCGCCCGCCCGAAGGACGTCAGGCCGGGGCGGCGACCTCCTCACCGAGCACGAAACCGGGGTCGACCTGGGCCGCCAGATCGACCCCGGTGCGTTCGTTGCCCCAACTGCGGGCGTTCTTCAGGTGGAAGTGGACCATCTGTCGCGTGTAGCGCGCCCAGTCGCGCAGTTCGTACGTCGCGAGGGCCGCGGTGTGCAACTCGCGCAGCGCTCGGCGGTTCGCGTCCTCCAGGACCTCGAACCGGGGCGGGTGGCCCTTCTCCATGGCGCGCACCCAGTCCGAGTGCCCGACGGTGACCAGCAGGTCGTCCCCGACCTGCTCGTGCAGGAAATCGAGGTCGTCCTGCCCCTGCACCTTGTTGCCGACGACTTTCAGGGTGACGCCGAAGTCACGGGCGTACTCCTTGTACTGGCGGTAGACGGAGACTCCCTTCCGGGTCGGTTCGGCGACGAGGAACGTGATGTCGAAGCGGGTGAACATGCCGGAGGCGAACGAGTCCGAGCCCGCCGTCATGTCCACCACGACGTACTCGTCACGTCCGTCGACGAGGTGGTTCAGGCACAGCTCCACCGCACCCGTCTTGGAGTGGTAGCAGGCGACTCCCAGATCGGCGTCGGTGAAGGGCCCGGTGACCATCAAACGGACGGCTCCGTCGTCGAGTTCCACCGGGCGGGCGCAGGCGTCGTAGACCGGGTTGTCCTCGCACACCCGCAGCAGGCGGGAGCCCTTGCCGGGCGGGGTCGTCTTGATCATTTGCTCGGCGGACGGGATGCGCGGGTTGGTGCCGCGCAGATGGTCCTTGATCAGCGCGAGGTGCTCGCCCAGCGCGGGCAGCCCGGCCGCTTCGGTCTCGTCGAGCCCCAGCGCGGGCCCCAGGTGCTGGTTGATGTCGGCGTCGATCGCGACGACGGGCACGCCGGAGGCGGCGAGATGGCGGACGAAGAGGGAGGACAGGGTGGTCTTGCCGCTGCCGCCCTTCCCGACGAAAGCAATTTTCATGTTCACCAAGAGTAGTGTGTTGATAGCTGTAAGTGCCGCCCGGGTTGGGTGCGGGGTGAAGAAGACCACTCATTCGTGGGGCGCGACACCGGGGTGCGTAGGGTCGTACTCATGAGTACGACAGGCGCGAACGCCGATCCGCTCGCGGCCCTGGGCGCGCTGCCCGGTGTGGCCGAGTCCGTGGAGTCCGTACGCAAGGCCGTGGACCGTGTCTACGGTCACCGGATCATGCGGCGGCGCAGCAACGAGATCACCTCCGAGGCGGCACTGCGCGGCGCCCGGGGCTCGGCGGCGCTGTCCGGGGCGGACTGGGCGTTGGAGGAGGTGCGCCGGCGCAGCGACTTCAGCGTCGACGACGAGGCGCGCTCGGTGGGTGCGGCGCTGCGGCTGACCGCCGAGGCGGGGCAGCTGCTGTCCATCTGGCGCCAGTCCCCGCTGCGGGTGCTGGCCCGCCTGCACCTGGTGGCGGCCGCGGACAAGGCCGATCAAGTGGGACGGCCGCGCCAGGCGGGCGAGCCGGTGGACGAACCCCTCGTCGAGCTGCCGCTGCCCGACGCCGCGGAGGCGCACGGCCGCCTGGAGGGCCTGGCCGCGCTGGTCACGGCCGGTGGCTCCGCGCCGGCGCTGGTGACGGCCGCCGTGGTGCACGGGGAACTCCTCGCGCTGCGCCCCTTCACCTCCCACAATGGCCTGGTCGCGCGTGCGGCCGAGCGCGTCGTCCTGGTCGGCAGCGGGCTGGACCCCAAGTCGGTCTGCCCGGCCGAGGTCGGCCACGCGGAGCTGGGGCGCGCGGCCTACCTGGCCGCGCTCGACGGCTATGTCTCCGGGACCCCGGACGGCATGGCCGCCTGGATCGCCCACTGCGGCAAGGCGGTCGCGCTGGGTGCCCGCGAGTCGACGGCGGTGTGCGAGGCGCTCCAGCGCGGCGCGGCTTAGGGCGGGCGGTCGGTCACCTGTCAGTCGCCGGGTGGCCGTGTCGTCGCGGCGCGGACGGCACAGAAATGCGGCGGTACGAGTGCTCGTACCGCCGCTGGCATGACCACCGGGTTACCAGGCGTCCTCGATATCTGCCCATCAGGTCGGGAACTTCGCCCGTCACCTGGTGCGGCTGGCCCGTAATCGACGGGTCGACGTCGCGTGGGTGCCCGATGTCCATGCTCGGTCCGTGGGGCCGAATGCGTGTTTAAGGTGATCCTTTCGGATGTCCTTGGTCTCGCGGGCCGTTGAGTCCTTTGTACTCCCGGGCCCGAGCAAGCGGAAGTGCTCGCCGCACTTCTTTACCTTTGCGCCGGTAAGCGACTGAAAGCGACTGAAACAACCGGCCTTCCCGATCAGGCTGCCGTGGACCGCCGTCGGCTCGCGTACCAGACCAGGCCGGCGGTGGCCGCGGCGGCGCCTATCGCCGCAGCCGCGACGAGCGCCGGCCGGGGCGGCACGGAGAACCCCCCGATCCGCTGCTTGAGTCGCACCGGGCGGTGGAAATCGAGGATCGGCCACTCGCGTGCGACAGCCTCCCGACGCAGCGCCCGGTCCGGGTTGACCGCATGGGGGTGGCCGACGGCCTCCAGCATCGGCAGGTCGGTCGCCGAGTCGCTGTACGCGTAGCAGCGGGACAGGTCGTACCCCTCGGAAGCGGCCAGTTCGCGGATCGCCTCGGCCTTGGTCGGGCCGTACGCGTAGTACTCCACCTCGCCGGTGAAGCAGCCGTCGTCGCCCACGACCATGCGCGTCGCCACCACCCGGTCCGCGCCGAGCAGTTCACCGATCGGCTCGACGACCTCGGCCCCCGACGTCGAGACGATCACGACGTCGCGGCCGGCGGTGTGGTGCTCCTCGATCAGGGAGGCCGCCTCGTCGTAGATGATCGGGTCGATCAGGTCGTGCAGGGTTTCGGCGACGAGCTCCTTGACCAACCGGACGTTCCAGCCGCGGCACAGTGCGGAGAGGTACTCGCGCATCCGCTCCATCTGGTCGTGGTCGGCCCCGCCGGCGAGGAAGACGAACTGGGCATATGCGGTGCGCAACACAGCCCTGCGGTTGATCAGCCCGCCTTGGTAGAAGGACTTGCTGAACGTGAGCGTGCTCGACTTCGCAATGACCGTCTTGTCCAGGTCAAAGAAGGCCGCCGTGCGGGGCGACGAGTGGCCCATGGAGTGGGGCAAGGAGTGGTTTTCCACAACCCTGAGCATAGGCGCAGCCCATTCGGCGTAAGGTGGGGCGCGTGGGTTTGCCTGAGAAGGCTCTCGGGTACACCATGGAAGTCACGGATCGTTCGCGACCGTGCTAACCCGGCCCGACTCCTCCCCCCCCGAGTCGGCCGTGGAGACGACCCCCGCTCTCCCCCCCGGCGGGGGTCGTCGCATGTCCGGGTGGGTTTCCCCGCACTTCCCCCGACCTGGTCGAGCGCCCGTGGTGGCGCATGGCCCAGAGGTCGTTGCGTCTCACGGCCGCTACACAGTGTAGTCGATGGACTGCTCTGCGGGACTCGCACACGGACTGGAGTGGGGCTGGACGAGCCTCACCGGTTCGAGTGAGTCGATATTCACAATCGTCTAGTTGTCCACAGTTTTTGAGCAAGATCCACACGATTTCCCGGATCGCTGCACCTTGATTCCCATGCGTCCGGGCCGCGCCGAGTTCCACGGCCGGAACTGTTTGCCGGACGCGTGATGTCGGCCGTTCGTGCGGGGACCGCTTTCCGGTTCTTCACAACGCCGCGAATCGCGGGCCGCAGGGGCTGCGCGAGAGACCACGAGAGGCCGGGCGCGGCCGAGGAAGCCGTGCCGAAGGGGGAATCGGTCATGTCCGGAACCATCACGCACGACCCGCCGCCCGCTGCCGGAGGCCGGCAGAGCGGACCCTTGATCGTCACCGAGGACACGGAGCTGCTCGACGACCTGTTGCGCCTGTGCGCGGCGGCGGGCGTCACACCGGAGGTGCATCACTCGGTGCCCGTGGCACCGCCGCCGCCCTCGACGACCTTCACGTCCTCGGCATCCTCGGCCGCCTCGGCGTTTCCCGCGCCTCAGGCGCCCCCGGCACCCGGACAGCGGCGGACCGGCTGGGAGACCGCTCCACTCGTCCTCGTCGGGGACGACGCGGCGCGGCGCATGCGCGGAGCCGTGCGCCGACGGGGCGTGGTCCTCGTGGGCCGCGATCAGGACGACTCGGGGGTCTGGCAGCGGGCCGTCGAGATCGGCGCCGACCACGTCCTGATGCTGCCCGACGGCGAGCAGTGGCTGGTCGACCGCATCGCCGACGTCGCCGAGGGCGTCGGACGCCCGGCCATCACCGTCGGCGTCATCGGCGGCCGGGGAGGCGCCGGAGCGTCCACGCTGGCCTGCGCGCTCGCCGTCACCTCGGCTCGGGAAGGGTTGCGCAGCCTGCTGGTGGACGCAGATCCACTGGGCGGCGGCCTCGACGTCCTCCTGGGCGGCGAGACGGCCGACGGGCTGAGGTGGCCGGCGTTCGCGGCCTCCCGGGGGCGGGTCGGCGGCGGCGCCCTGGAGGAGTCGCTGCCCGAACTGCACTCGCTGCGGGTGCTCAGCTGGGACCGGGGTGACTGCGTCGCGGTACCGCCGCAGGCCGTACGAGCGGTGCTCGCGGCGGCCCGGCGCAGGGGCGGCACGGTCGTCGTCGACCTGCCGCGCCGGATCGACGACGGAGTCGCCGAGGTTCTGGCGCAGCTCGATGTCGGGATCCTCGTGGTCCCCGCCGAACTGCGTGCCGTCGCGGCGGCGGGCCGAGTGGCGGCGGCGGTCGGCATGGTCCTGCGCGACCTCCGGGTCGCGGTGCGCGGGCCGTACGCCTCCGGACTCGACGACCGCGAGGTCGCTCGGCTGCTCGGCCTGCCGCTGGCCGGTGAGGTGCCGGTCGAGTCAGGGCTCCTGCGCGCCACAGAGAGCAGACGACGACCCCCGGGCGCGTCCGCCCGCGGCCCACTGGCGCGCTTCTGCAGGGAGTTCTGGGAACGGGCGCTCGCGGAGACGGGGACGCCTACGGGGACGGGATGAGGGCGGCTGATGAGTGACGCGCTGAGCGGCCAGACAGGCACGCAGAGGGCCGGAGAGGGCCGGAGAGGGCCGGAGAGGGCCGGAGAGAGCCGGAGAGAGCCGGAGAGGGGTGAGTGAGGTGATCGGAGTGAGCGAGGTGAGCGGGGTGACTGTGGCCAGTGCCTACGGAAGGGTGCCTGTGACGCGGCGCGGGACCGGTGCGGCCGACACGGCCGGGGACGGGCCCGGTATGTCCGAGGCACCGACCGTGCGAGCGGTCCCGGGCTGGGCTTCCCGGACGTCGTACGGGGGACCGCCCACCGGAGGGCCCACGGGCCCGGCAACCGCCGGTGTCCCCGGACCGGCTCCGGGAGCGGTCACCGCCGCGGTGGGCGGCCGGGTTCCGGAGTCGGCCACCGGCCGGGCGTCGATGTCGGCTTCCGGTCGGACGCCGACACGGGCGTGGACTTCCGTGCGGCCCGCGGGGCCCGGCGCCGAGCGGACCCCGGGGCCCGCGTCGGGGCGGCCCTCGACAACGGCTTTCCCGGCAGGCCAGGGCCCCCCGCCCGGCATGCTCGACGGTGTGCGGCGGTGGCTCGCCGAGAGCGGGGCGGAACCGACGCCCGCGCGCGTGGCGCAGGCCCTGCGGGAGCAGGGCCGGGTGCTGGGGGACGCCGAGATCCTCGGTGCCGCCGACCAACTCAGGTCGGAACTTGTCGGCAGCGGGCCACTGGAGCCGCTGCTCGCCGACCCGTCGGTGACCGACGTACTGGTGTCCGCCCCGGACCGCGTCTGGGTCGACCGGGGCGGCGGCCTGGAGCTGACGCCGGTCTCCTTCCCGGACGCGGGCGCGGTGCGGCGGCTCGCCCAGCGCCTCGCCACCGTCGCCGGACGCCGCCTCGACGACGCCCGGCCCTGGGTGGACGCCAGGCTGCCCGACGGCACCCGGCTGCACGCGGTGCTGCCACCGGTCGCCGTCGACTGCACGTGCCTGTCGCTACGGGTGGTACGGCCGCGCGCCTTCACCCTCGGCGAACTGGCGGCGGCGGGCACCGTGCCACCCGGAGGCGACCGCGTGCTGCGCGCGCTCCTGCGGGCACGGCTGTCGTTCCTCGTCAGCGGTGGAACGGGCAGTGGCAAGACGACCCTGCTCAGCGCCCTGCTCGGGCTCGTGGGGCCGGACGAGCGCATCGTCCTGGCCGAGGACTCGGCCGAACTGCGCCCCGACCATCCGCACGTCGTCCGACTGGAGACCCGACCCGCGAACCAGGAGGCCGCGGGCCTGGTCACGCTGCAGGACCTGGTGCGGCAGGCGTTGCGCATGCGTCCCGACCGGCTGGTCGTGGGCGAGGTGCGCGGCCCCGAAGTGGTCCATCTTCTCGCCGCCTTGAACACGGGGCACGAAGGAGGCTGCGGGACCGTGCACGCCAACGCCGCCGGCGACGTACCGGCCCGGCTGGAAGCGCTCGGCACGGCCGCGGGGCTGGACCGTGCGGCCCTGCACAGCCAGCTCGCGGCGGCCCTGTCGGTAGTCCTGCACCTGGTCCGTGACCGCGCGGGACGACGCCGGATCGCCGAGGTCCACGTACTGGAACGGGACCCGGCGGGGCTGGTGCGGACGGTACCGGCACTGCGGTGGGGCGCGGATGCCTTCGTCGCCGAACGCGGCTGGGAGCGGCTGCGGGAGCTGTTGCGCGGTGAGGGGCAGCGAGAGCAGGCCGTCGGACGGGAGACGCAGGGAGGACGGGCATGACGGACGTGACGGGGGCGCAGGTGACGGGGGCCGGTGCGCTGTCGACGGGCATGGCCCTGGTGTGCCTCGGGGCGGCCGCCTGGCTGGCGGGTGGGTGGCACTCCGGCGTACGCCGGGCACGGCTGGTGCTCGCCGCGGGCCGGACGGGTGGAACGGCCGGTACCGGGCCTCCCCCGGTGCGTCGGGTGGCGGAGGAGCTGAGGAAGGCCCGTGGCCGGCTGAGGCCCGAGTGGGGGTCACTGGCCGTCGGGGTGGTACTGGCGCTGCTGGGCGACTCGGTGCTGCCGGCCGTCGCGGGGGCGGTCGGAGTCCCGGTGCTGCGGCGGACGCGACTGGCCGGCCGGGCGAGGCGGGCACGTGAGCGTCGGCAGGACGCGGTGATCGCGCTGTGCGGGACGCTCGCCGGGGAGGTGCGGGCGGGGCGTCAGCCGGGCGAGGCGCTGTTGTGCGCGGCGCACGACTCGGGCGGTCTCGGCGACGCGCAGGCGCCGGTGCTGGCGGCGGCCCGGTTCGGCGGGGACGTCCCCGGGGCGCTCGCGGCGGCGGCCGGGCAACCCGGCGCCGAGGGACTGCGGGGTCTCGCGGCGTGCTGGCGGGTCGCGGTCGACCAGGGCGCGGGACTCGCGTCCGGTCTCGACCGGCTGGAGGGCGCACTGCGCGCCGAGCGGGACCAGCGCGCCGACCTGCGCGCCCAACTGGCGGGCGCTCGCGCCACGGCCGTGATGCTCGCCGGTCTGCCGGTCCTCGGCCTGCTGCTCGGCGTGGCCCTGGGGGCCGACCCCTTGCACGTGCTGTTGCACACCGGAGCCGGAATCGGATGCCTGCTGGCCGGTGGGGTGCTGGAGAGCCTCGGCGTGTGGTGGGTGACGCGGATCGTGCGCGGAGCGGAGGCGGCGTCGTGAACGGCGACCTCGTCCACAGGCTGGGGGCGGTGTTGGGGACGGTGCTCCTCGTCGGCTGGCCGGCCTGGGCCCTGGGAACGGCGCGACGCGAGCGGACGCTGCGCAGGAGGCTCACCGGCCTGCTGACACCGGAACCGGCCCGCCCCGCCCCGCGACGTGCCGAGCTGCTGGGCGCCGTCCGCGGATGGCTGCCGTCGGTGGGGCTGATGGGCGCCGGTTGGGCCGTGATCGGCGGTGTCCCCGGAGTCGTGGCGGGGTTGATGGGCGCCGCGGCACTGTGGCGTTGGAGCGCCCGGCGTTCGGCAGCCGGCACCGCGGTGGCGGAGTCCACCGCGGCCGAGGCAGCCCGTCAACTACCGCTGGCTGCCGACCTGCTGGCGGCCTGCGTCGCGGCGGGCGCGAGCCCCGTGGCGGCGGCGCGGGCGGTCGGTGACGCCCTGCGCGGGCCGGTTGGAGAGGCGCTGGGGCGCGGTGCCGCGGAGGTGCGACTCGGCGGCGAACCGGACGGCGCCTGGCGCGGCCTGGCCGTGCTTCCGGGGGCCGGGCCCCTCGCGCGGCTGCTGGAGCGCGCCGAGGTGTCCGGGCTCCCCGCGGCCGGCCCGGCCGCCCGACTCGCCGCCCAGGCCCGTGCCGACTGGGCACGCACGACGACCGCCCGGGCCCGAAGAGCGGCCGTCATGGTCACCGCGCCGGTGGGGCTGTGCTTTCTGCCGGCCTTCATCGCGGTGGGCGTGCTGCCGGTGGTCATCGGGCTGGCGGGCGGGGCCCTGGGGCGCGGGGGAGGCGGTGGCTGAGGGACCGGGGAGTACCGGCGCGGAGTCGGCGAGCGAGCAGGCAAGTGAACAGGCAAGTGAGCAACGGGATCGAACCTTACGGGGGTTGCGATGTATCAGGTGGTACGGGCACGGTTGCGTGCCCTGGTGTGCGGGGTGGGCGCGGCACTGCGGCAGCGGGCCCTGCGGCGGGACGCGGGAATGGTCACTTCCGAGTACGCGATGGGAATCGTCGCGGCCGTGGGATTCGCCGTGATCCTCTACAAGGTCTTGACGAGCGGCACGGTCAGCGCCGAGCTGCAGGGCATCGTGAAGCGGGCGCTCGATGCGCGGATGTGAGCGGGCGCCGAGTCCGGAGAAGCGGACCCGTGGAGCGGTCGGACGCCGGTCGGACGGCGGCTTCGTGACGGCGGAGACAGCCGTGGTGCTTCCGGTGCTGGTGGTGTTCGCGATGGCGTTGGTGTGGGGCCTGCTCGTAGTGGCGGCGCAGATCCAGTGCGTGGACGCGGCCAGGACCGGCGCCCGCGCGGCGGCGCGGCAGGACCCGGCCGACGCGGTCGTGGAGGTTGCCCGTGAGGCGGCACCCCCTGGGGCCCGGGTCACGGTCAGCCGGGAGGCGAACCTGGTCCGTGTGGTCGTGGTCGCCGACCCTCCGGCCTTGCACGGACTGCCCATGGAGCTGCGGGAAGAGGCCGTCGCCTCGGTGGAGCAGACGGTGGGGGCGCGGCCGTGACGGGCGTCGCCCCGCCCGGACCGGTCGCCGACCGGAGCGGCCGCCCGGGCACCGGCCCCGGCGTGAGTACCAGCACAGGCACCGGCGCGGGCACCGGTTCCGGTTCGGGCATTGGTTCGGGTGTGGGCACTGGCCCCGGCGTAGGCGCTGGCCCCGGCGCGAGTACCGGCCCGCGTCCGGAGATCGGCCCCGGCCCTGGTACCGGCCCTGGCCCTGGTATCGGCCGCGGTCCGGGCACCGGCCCCGGCATGGCAACCGGCCCCGAAACGGAGATCGGCCCCGGCATGGGCACCGGCCCCGGCATGGGGATCGGCCAGGATCGCCCCCGCGCCTCCCCGTCTGTCTCCGCCGCCGACCCGAGCATGGCCTCCGACCGGGGGTCGGCCACCGTGTGGAGCGTTGCCGCGATCGCCGTGCTGTGTCTGGTGTTCGGCATCGTGCTGGCCCTGGGACAGGCGGTCGTGGCCCGGCATCGCGCGGCCGGCGCTGCCGACCTGGCGGCCCTCGCGGCGGCGGACCACTGGGCCGAGGGCGGCACGGCGGCGTGCGACAGGGCGGACCGGGTGGCGCGGGCTCAGGGGGCGCGAATGGCGCGGTGCGTGCTCACCGGGCAGGTCTCGGACGTGACGGCGGCGTCGGGCAGGGGACCGTTCGCTGCGGAGATCCGGGCGAGGGCCGGCCCGGCGGCGACGACCCCCGCGACGGGCAACCCCGCTCCCGCGACGGCGAGTGCCGCGACAGCGAGTCCGGCCCCAGCGAGCGCCGAGACGGAAAGTCCCGCGACAGGGAAGCAGGCGCCGGCCGGCAACGCGGCGACGGAGATGACGGCGACCGGCGCCCAACCCGTCGAGCCGGCCGGTTTGACATCGTCCCCCGCCAACCGCGCTGCCCCCGTCAACCGCGCGGCCTCCCGTCACCCCCTCGGTTTATCCCGTCTCCGCAGTACCTCGCAGCAGCACGGTGAGGAGCCGTACCGCCCCCCGCTTGTGCAGCGGATCGTTGCCGTTGCCGCACTTGGGGGACTGGATGCAGGACGGGCAGCCGGCGTCGCATTCGCAGGAGGCGATGGCCTCGCGCGTGGCCGTGAGCCAGTCGCGGGCCGTGTGGAAGGCGCGCTCGGCGAACCCCGCGCCGCCGGGGTGGCCGTCGTACACGAAGACCGTCGGCAGCAGCGTGTCCTGGTGCAGGGGTACCGACACGCCACCGATGTCCCAGCGGTCGCAGGTCGCGAACAGGGGCAGCATGCCGATCGAGGCGTGTTCGGCGGCGTGCAGGGCCCCGCCGAGGATCTCCGGGTTGATCCGGGCCGCGTCCAACTGGTCCTCCGTGACCGTCCACCACACGGCTCGCGTGCGCAGCGTGCGGGGCGGGAGGTCGAGCTTCGTCTCGCCCAGCACCTCGCCGGTGATCAGGCGCCGGCGCAGGAAGGAGACCACCTGGTTGGTGACCTCGACGGAGCCGTAGCAGAGGCGCCCGTCGCCCCAGGGGACCTCGGTGTCGGTCTCCAGGACCGAGATCGCCGTCGTGTCGCGGGCCACCGTCGAGTAGGCGGGGGTGGCCTGCTCGACCAGCGCGACGGAGTCCTCCAGGTCCAGGGACCGGACGAGGTACGTGCGCCCCTGGTGGAGGTGCACGGCGCCCTCGTGGACGGTCGTGTGGGCGGCACCGGCGTCCACCGTGCCCAGCAGCCGCCCCGTACCGGCCTCGACGACCTGCACCGGGCGTCCGCCCTCCCCGCGGATGTCCGTCAGGTCGGCGGCCCGCTCACGGCGTGTCCAGTGCCAGGCCCGGGTCCGCCGGCGCAGCAGCTTCGCCGCCTCCAGCTGGGGCATCAGCTCCTCGCAGGCCGGACCGAAGAGATTCAGGTCCTCCTCCGTCAGGGGCAGCTCGGCCGCCGCCGCGCACAGGTGGGGGGCCAGGACGTACGGATTGTCGGGGTCGAGGACCGTGGACTCCACCGGCTGGTCGAACAGGGCCTCCGGATGGTGGACGAGGAAGGTGTCCAGTGGATCGTCACGCGCGACCAACACGGCCAGTGCCCCCTGCCCCGACCGGCCGGCCCGGCCCGCCTGCTGCCACAGCGAGGCCCGGGTCCCCGGGTACCCGGCGATCACCACGGCGTCCAGGCCGGAGATGTCGAGGCCGAGTTCGAGGGCGTTCGTCGCGGCGAGGCCCAGGAGGTCACCGGAGTGCAGGGCGCGTTCCAGGGCGCGGCGCTCCTCGGGAAGATAGCCGCCGCGGTACGCCGCGACACGCCGGACCAGCGAGCGGTCGACCTCGGCCAGACGTTCCTGGGCGATCACCGAGATCAGCTCCGCGCCGCGGCGGGAGCGTACGAAGGTGATCGAACGCATGCCCTGCACGGTGAGGTCGGTGAGGAGGTCGGCGGCTTCGGCGGTGGCCGTGCGGCGGACCGGCGCGCCCTTCTCGCCCTCCAGTTCGGTCAGCGGCGGCTCCCACAGGGCGAACACCAGTTCACCACGCGGTGAGGCGTCGTCGGCCACCTCGACCACTGGCAGCCCGGTGAGCCGGCGGGCCGCGACCGAGGGCTCGGCGGCGGTGGCGGAGGCGAGCAGGAACACGGGCGACGCGCCGTAGCGCGCGCAGAGTCTGCGCAGTCTGCGCAGCACCTGGGCGACGTGGGAGCCGAAGACGCCGCGATAGGTGTGGCACTCGTCGATGACGACGTACTTCAGCGCCTTCAGGAAGGACGACCAGCGGGGATGGGAGGGCAGGATGCCGCGGTGCAGCATGTCCGGATTGGTCAGCACATAGGTGCCGTACTGGCGGATCCACTCGCGTTCCTCGAACGGAGTGTCGCCGTCGTACACCGCCGCCCGGACGGAGGTGCCGAGAGGTTGTGAAAGTTCCTTCACCGACCGGCACTGGTCGGCTGCCAGTGCCTTCGTGGGGGCCAGGTAGAGAGCCGTGGAGCCGCGCCCGTTCGGCGCCTCGGAGCCGTCCACGAGGGTCGACAGGACGGGCACCAGATAGGCCAGGGACTTGCCGGACGCGGTGCCGGTGGCGACGACCACCGAGTCGCCGTCCAGGGCGTGCTCGGCCGCGCGTGCCTGGTGGGCCCAGGGGTGTTCGATTCCCGCGGCCCGCACCGCGGCGACGACCTCCGGTCGAATCCGGTCCGGCCAGACGGCATGACGGCCCGCACGCGGGGGCAAGTGCTCCGTATGAGTGATGCGCGCAGCCCGGCCCGGTCCCGCGGCCAGCCGGTCCAGGAGCATGCCTGGTTCCGGCCGGGAGCCGTGCTCCGCCGGGGGTCGATCGGGTCGGTGATTCTTGGCCATCGGCACCGAGTCTGTCACTGGCGTGACGGACAATGGGACCAAGGCGTCGTGCACGCCTGCCGGTAAGTGATTGAATGCCATCGCGGCTGGCGAACCGTCCTGGGGGCTTCAAGCCGAGGTGTCCCGAGGGACGACCGCTCGATAGCAAGGTGCTGGAGGATCCGTGGACCTGTCCCTGTCGACCCGTACCGTCGGCGATCGTACGGTCGTCGAGGTCGGTGGCGAAATTGACGTATACACCGCGCCCAAGCTGCGTGAGCAGCTGGTCGAGCTCGTGAACGACGGGAGTTTCCACCTCGTCGTCGACATGGAGGGCGTGGACTTCCTCGACTCCACAGGGCTCGGCGTGCTGGTCGGCGGACTGAAGCGGGTGCGTGCCCATGAGGGCTCGCTGCGCCTGGTCTGCAACCAGGAGCGCATTCTCAAGATCTTCCGTATCACCAGCCTCACCAAGGTGTTCCCCATTCACACCTCGGTCGAGGAAGCGGTGGCGGCCACCGACTGACGACCGGTTCCGGGCCCTCGCGGCCCGGAACGGCAAGAACGAGGGGGGTCCGGGCTGTCGGCGGTCCGGACCCTCGAAAGCACGCCCGTAGTTCCGAGGGGGATGCATGGCCACCGTCGAACTCCGCTTCAGCGCGCTGCCCGAACACGTCCGCACCGCCCGTCTGGTGGCGGCCGCGGTGGCACGCAGGGCCGGAGTGGACGAGGCCGTCCTCGACGAGGTCAGGCTCGCCGTTGGCGAGGCCTGCACCCGGGCCGTGGGCCTGCATCAGCACGTCGGCATCACCGCGCCGGTCAAGGTGTCGCTGATCGAGGAGGAGAAGCAGTTCTCCATCGAGGTCGGTGACGAGGCGCCGCACGCGGTGCCCGGGGTGAAGACCCCGGGCGGCGCCGCCGACGACCTGGAGGCCGAGGAGGACGAGATGGGCCTCGCGGTCATCAGTGGACTCGTCGACGACGTGGAGGTCACGGCCGGTGAGGACGGCGGACTGATCCGCATGACCTGGCCGACCGCGCCCGCGGTGCTGCCGCCGATCTGATCCCCGCGTCACCCCCTGTGTCACCCAGAGGGCCCCACCTGGTGGGGCCCTTTGTCGTGCTCGGACTTACATTGATGCCGTGCGGACGCCAAGTGAATTCATTCACGATCAATCCCTGGAGAATCTCGCCCGGAGGATCGATCACCGAGCTGTCATGAAACGGATCACCGGCGGATCGGGGAATTAATGCCGGAGGGGCATTACTACTTCCGGCCCCCTTGTGGTTGACAGGGTAATTCCTTTTGTCGTGCACTGTTTTGATCGGCTTCCGGTACCTACAATCCCGTCCACATCTTGAGCTCAGCCCAAGCGTCAAGGAGGACGAATGGCGGAGCTTCCTACCTCTCATCTCGCAGCCGCCGTACTGACCGACGGGAACCGCGTCCTGGTCGTGGTCATCGCGGTAGTCGCGCTGGCCGCCCTGGTCCTCGCGGGCATCCTCGTGCGCCAGGTGCTCGCGGCGGGCGAGGGGACCGACAGCATGAAGAAGATCGCGGCGGCCGTCCAGGAAGGCGCGAACGCCTATCTGGCCCGGCAACTGCGCACGCTCGGCGTATTCGCCGTCGTCGTGTTCTTTCTGCTCCTGCTGCTGCCCGCGGACGACTGGAATCAACGTGCCGGACGTTCGATCTTCTTCCTGATCGGAGCGGCGTTCTCGGCGGCCACCGGCTATATCGGCATGTGGCTCGCCGTACGCAGCAATGTGCGCGTCGCCGCGGCGGCGCGGGAAGCGACACCGGCCCCCGGCGAACCGGAAAGGGATCTCACTCTCGTCTCGCACAAAGCGACGAAGATCGCGTTTCGCACGGGCGGTGTCGTCGGCATGTTCACGGTGGGGCTCGGCCTGCTGGGCGCCTGCTGCGTGGTGCTGGTGTACGCGGCCGACGCGCCGAAGGTCCTGGAGGGCTTCGGCCTCGGCGCGGCGCTGATCGCGATGTTCATGCGCGTCGGCGGTGGCATCTTCACCAAGGCCGCCGACGTCGGCGCCGACCTGGTCGGTAAGGTCGAGCAGGGCATTCCGGAGGACGATCCGCGCAATGCCGCGACCATCGCCGACAACGTGGGCGACAACGTCGGCGACTGCGCGGGCATGGCCGCCGACCTCTTCGAGTCGTACGCCGTCACCCTGGTGGCCGCGCTGATCCTCGGCAAGGTGGCCTTCGGCGACTCCGGGCTGGCGTTCCCGCTGCTGGTCCCGGCGATCGGCGTGCTCACCGCCATGATCGGCATCTTCGCGGTGGCGCCCCGGCGCTCCGACCGCAGCGGCATGAGCGCGATCAACCGGGGCTTCTTCATCTCCGCGGTGATCTCGCTGGTGCTGGTGGCGGTCGCCGTCTTCGTCTACCTGCCCGGCACGTACGCCGACCTCGACGGCGTCACCGACGCGGCGATCGCGGGCAAGGGCGGCGACCCGCGGATCCTCGCGCTGGTCGCCGTCGCGATCGGCATCGTGCTCGCCGCCCTGATCCAGCAGCTCACCGGCTACTTCACCGAGACCACCCGGCGCCCCGTCAAGGACATCGGCAAGAGCTCGCTCACCGGCCCCGCCACCGTCGTCCTCGCCGGGATCTCGCTCGGCCTGGAATCGGCCGTCTACACCGCCCTGCTGATCGGCCTCGGCGTCTACGGGGCCTTCCTGCTCGGCGGCACGTCGATCATGCTGGCGCTGTTCGCGGTGGCGCTGGCCGGCACCGGCCTGCTCACCACGGTCGGCGTGATCGTCGCCATGGACACCTTCGGACCGGTCTCCGACAACGCACAGGGCATCGCCGAGATGTCCGGCGACGTCGAGGGCGCCGGCGCCCAGGTGCTCACCGACCTGGACGCGGTCGGCAACACCACCAAGGCCATCACCAAGGGCATCGCCATCGCCACCGCCGTCCTCGCAGCGGCGGCCCTGTTCGGGTCGTACCGCGACGCCATCACCACCGGCGCGGCGGACGTGGGCGAGAAACTCAGCGGCGAGGGCGCTCCGATGAACCTGATGATGGACATCTCGCAGCCCAACAACCTCGTCGGGCTCATCGCCGGCGCGGCGGTCGTCTTCCTCTTCTCGGGACTGGCGATCAACGCGGTGTCGCGGTCGGCGGGTGCGGTGGTCCACGAGGTGCGGCGACAGTTCCGGGAACGGCCCGGGATCATGGACTACAGCGAGAAACCCGAGTACGGCAAGGTCGTCGACATCTGCACCAGGGACGCCCTGCGGGAACTCGCCACACCCGGACTGCTCGCCGTGATGGCACCCATCTTCATCGGGTTCACGCTCGGCGTCGGCGCACTCGGCGCGTTCCTCGCGGGCGCGATCGGCTCGGGCACGCTCATGGCGGTGTTCCTCGCCAACTCCGGCGGCTCCTGGGACAACGCCAAGAAACTCGTCGAGGACGGCCACCACGGCGGCAAGGGCAGCGAGGCCCACGCCGCCACCGTCATCGGCGACACCGTCGGCGACCCCTTCAAGGACACCGCGGGCCCGGCCATCAACCCGCTGCTGAAGGTCATGAACCTGGTCGCGCTGCTCATCGCGCCCGCGGTCATCAAGTTCTCCTACGGCGCCGACAAGAGCGTCGCGGTACGGGTCCTGATCGCCGTGGTCGCGTTCCTCGTCATCGCGGCGGCCGTCTACGTCTCCAAGCGGCGCGGGATCGCCATGGGCGACGAGGACGACGCCGACCAGGAGCCCAAGTCGGCCGATCCCGCCGTGGTTTCGTAGCCGCAGCCCTCGAAACCACCGCACGGAGTCCCAGGAGGCGCTGCTCAAAGGGCGGGCAGACGGCGCGTGTTGACGCGCCGTCCGCCCGCTTCGCGCGGGCGCGCGCCCCGCACCGTGAGCCTTCTCTCTCTTGGTGCAAATGGCTTCAATACGGTCTTAACGGATGTTCGTCCGGTGAGTGTCCCCCATCCGGCGTGTATGTTCCGGGGCCGAGAGCCATGGAAGGGACCAATCCGGTGAACAAGAAGCTCGCTGCCGCACTGTCCGGCGGTGCGGTACTGGTACTGGCGCTGACGGGATGCGGCAGCGGCGACGACAACGAGAAGCTGGACTCCTGGGCGAAGCAGGTCTGCGACGGAGTGCAGCCGCAGGCCAAGAAGATCGAGGCGGCCAACGCGGCGATCCAGAAGGAGACCTCGGACAACAGCACGCCGGCAGACGTCCAGAAGACCGACGCGAAGGCGTTCCAGGACATGTCCGACGCCTACAAGGCGATGGGCGCCACCGTCCAGAAGGCCGGCGCGCCGGACGTCGACGAGGGCGAGAAGAAGCAGAAGGACGCGGTCACCGAGCTGAACTCCCTCTCCTCGTCGTACGCCTCCCTGCGCAAGCAGGTGGAGGCGCTCGACACCAAGAACCAGGCCAAGTTCGCCGACGGCCTCAAGGACATCGCCACCGAGCTGAACAAGCTCAGCAAGAGCGGCAGTGACGCGCTGAAGACCCTGGAGGAGGGCGACGTCGGCAAGGCGATGGCCAAGCAGGAGAGCTGCAAGTCGGCCTCGGTGACGCCGTCGGCCACGACCGGCTGACCCCTGCCACGGGGACGCGGGGCGGGGGCCGCGGGGCCACAATGGGGGCGTGAGTAACGCCAGTCTGTCCCCCCTGCCCTCCGCCGACCGCCCCGACGTCACCGCCCGGCTGCGGGACGCCCTGCTCGGGGCGTCCTTCACCGCCGACGGACTGCTGGAGCTGCTCGGCGCCCCCGCCTACGCGGCGCTGTCGCGCAGCGAGACCGTGCCCGCGCTCCGGGCCACGCGCGGCGACACGCCGCTCGAACTGCTCGTACGGCTGTTCCTGCTTCAGCAACCCGTGCTCCACGCGCGCGTGGCGGACGTCCTGCCCGTCGACGTCTGCCTGGAGAGCGGTTGGCTCGACCGCGCGGGCGACGACGAGGTGGCCGCCACCGTGGACGTCCGGCCCTACGGCGGGCCCGGCGGTGAGGACTGGTTCATCGTCTCCGACCTGGGATGCGCGGTCGGCGGCGCCTCAGGCATCGGCAACCACGCCGAGGGCGTCGTCCTCGGCGTCGGCGGCGCCTCCACGACCCTCGCGGGCCTCACCGTCCGTACGCCCGTCTCCGCCGCCCTCGACCTGGGCACCGGTTCCGGCATCCAGGCGCTGCACGCCGCCGCGCACGCCACGCGCGTGACCGCCACCGACGTGAACCCGCGCGCGCTGCACATCACCGCGCTCACCCTCGCCCTGTCCGGAGCGCCCGCCGCCGACCTGCGGGAGGGCTCCCTCTACGAGCCGGTCGACGACGACGCGACGTACGACCTCGTCGTCTCCAACCCGCCGTTCGTGATCTCACCCGGCGCCCGCCTCACCTACCGCGACGGCGGGATGGGCGGGGACGATCTGTGCCGCTCGCTCGTTCAACAGACGGGGGAGCGCCTGAACGAGGGCGGGTTCGCGCACTTCCTCGCCAACTGGCAGCACGTCGAGGGGGAGGAGTGGACGGACCGGCTGCGCTCCTGGGTGCCGCGCGGCTGCGACGCCTGGATCGTCCAGCGCGAGGTGCAGGACGTCACCCAGTACGCCGAGCTGTGGCTGCGGGACGCGGGCGACCACCGCGGCGACCCGGCCGAGTACGAGGCGCGGTACGACGCGTGGCTCGACGAGTTCGAGGCGCGCAAGGTCAGGGCCGTCGGCTTCGGCTGGATCACTCTGCGCCGGACCGCGGCCGCCGAGCCCTCGGTCGTCGCCGAGGAGTGGCCGCACCCGATCGAGCAGCCGCTCGGCGAGACCGTGCGCGCCCACTTCGACCGCGTCGACTACCTGCGCTCCCACGACGACGCGGCGCTGCTCGAAGCGCACTTCACGCTGGCCGGCGAGGTCGTCCAGGAACAGGTCGGGCTGCCCGGCGCCGAGGACCCGGAGCACGTCGTGCTGCGCCAGAACCGCGGCATGCGCCGGGCCACCCGGGTCGACACGGTAGGCGCCGGTTTCGCGGGCGTCTGCGACGGCACCATGAGCGCGGGCCGCATCCTGGACGCCATCGCCCAGCTGGTCGGCGAGGACCCGGTCGCCCTGCGCGACCGCACGCCCGCGCAGATCCGCCTGCTGGTGGAGCAGGGCTTCCTCGAACCGGCGTAGCGCGGCGCGAGAGCCGGGTGTGGGTGCGCGCACCCATTCTTCCGGCGCGACGCGCGCCCGCCCCGCTCCGCCGGCAATTTTCCCGGCACCGGCCCACCCCCGCGGACGGGCGAAGCGAGTCGCGCCGGAAGGCGGGCGGCGGACCCGTCGGCCCCTCGTTCACCTCGGGTTCGCCTGCCCGCCGCCCGCGGGTGGCAGCCTCCCCGAAGGCTGGACACGCGCGGGCTGGAGAAAAGGGGCACGGGGACCATGGAGAGCGGGCCGGCGATCTTCGCGGGATTGGTGTTCGCCCTGTTCGGGGCAGGTCTGCTGGCGTGGACCACGACGCGGGTGCGGCACGGCCGGCCCGTCGCGCACGGTGTGAGCCCCGTCGCATCGGCGACCCTCGCGAGCGTCGCCGCCGTGGTCGCGCTGGCCCTCGGGGCATGGTGCCTGACGCACGTGTGAGCGGCCCGTGCGGGCCTCCGGTCACGCGTCCGCCCCGGTAATCGGGGGATCGCGCTCCGGATACACGCGTCGGAGCGGGTAGGCACTCCGGGCGGCAGGAACAGGGTTCGTCGGGTTACCGTTCGAGTGGCCGTTGTGGGCTTTTCCCGTTTGACACGGGGGCGGGAGGTACCGTCACACTCCGCAGCGTCACGATCGAAACACAGAACGACCCGACCCGGGACCACGCCCTGGGGAGGCCCAGCGTCGACCGGAGAGAAGAGCGAAGTTGTCCCCGACCAGCGAGACCGCGAACGGCGGCCGCCGACTCGTCATCGTCGAGTCGCCTGCCAAGGCGAAGACGATCAAGGGCTATCTCGGCCCTGGCTACGTCGTCGAGGCGAGCGTCGGGCACATTCGCGACCTCCCCAGCGGCGCGGCGGAGGTGCCGGAGAAGTACACCGGCGAGGTCCGCCGCCTCGGTGTGGACGTCGAACACGACTTCCAGCCGATCTATGTGGTCAACGCGGACAAGAAGTCCCAGGTCAAGAAGCTCAAGGACCTGCTGAAGGAGTCCGACGAGCTCTTCCTCGCCACCGATGAGGACCGCGAGGGCGAGGCCATCGCCTGGCACCTCCAGGAAGTCCTCAAGCCGAAGATCCCGGTCAAGCGCATGGTGTTCCACGAGATCACCAAGGACGCGATCCGCGCCGCCGTCGCCAACCCGCGCGAGCTGAACCAGAAGCTGGTCGACGCCCAGGAGACCCGCCGCATCCTCGACCGCCTCTACGGCTACGAGGTCTCGCCGGTCCTGTGGAAGAAGGTCATGCCGCGCCTGTCGGCCGGCCGCGTCCAGTCCGTCGCCACCCGCCTCGTGGTCGAGCGGGAACGCGACCGCATGGCGTTCCGCTCCGCCGAGTACTGGGACCTCACCGGCACCTTCGCGACCGGCCGTGCGGGAGACGCCTCTGACCCGTCGTCGCTGGTCGCCCGCCTCCAGACCGTCGACGGACGGCGTGTCGCGCAGGGCCGCGACTTCGACTCCCTGGGGCAGATCAAGAGCGCGAACACCCTCCACCTCGACGAGGCGAACGCCCGCGCGCTGGCCGCCGCACTGGAGAACACGCGCTTCGCCGTCCGCTCGGTCGAGTCCAAGCCGTACCGCCGCTCGCCGTACGCCCCGTTCCGTACGACGACGCTGCAGCAGGAGGCGAGCCGCAAGCTCGGCTTCGGTGCGAAGTCGACCATGCAGGTCGCCCAGAAACTGTACGAGAACGGCTACATCACCTACATGCGTACGGACTCCACGACCCTGAGCGACACGGCGGTCACCGCCGCCCGCGCCCAGGTGACGCAGCTGTACGGCGCCGACTACCTGCCGCCCCAGCCGCGCACGTACGCCGGCAAGGTCAAGAACGCGCAGGAGGCGCACGAGGCGATCCGCCCCTCCGGCGACCGCTTCCGCACCCCCGCCGAGACCGGACTGACCGGCGACCAGTTCAAGCTGTACGAACTGATCTGGAAGCGGACCGTCGCCTCCCAGATGAAGGACGCGACCGGCAACAGCGTCACCGTGAAGATCGGCGGCGCCGCCTCCGACGGCCGGGACGTCGAGTTCAGCGCCTCCGGCAAGACCATCACCTTCCACGGCTTCCTCAAGGCCTACGTCGAGGGCGCCGACGACCCGAACGCCGAGCTGGACGACCGCGAGCGCCGCCTGCCGCAGGTCGCCGAGGGCGACGCGCTGACCGCCGACGAGATCACGGTCGACGGCCACGCCACCAAGCCCCCGGCCCGCTACACCGAGGCGTCGCTGGTCAAGGAGCTGGAAGAGCGCGAGATCGGCCGCCCGTCGACGTACGCGTCGATCATCGGCACCATCCTGGACCGCGGCTACGTCTTCAAGAAGGGCACGGCACTCGTCCCGTCCTTCCTCTCCTTCGCCGTGGTCAACCTCCTGGAGAAGCACTTCGGGCGGCTCGTCGACTACGACTTCACCGCCAAGATGGAGGACGACCTCGACGCCATCGCCCGCGGCGAGGCCCAGGCGGTGCCGTGGCTGCGCCGCTTCTACTTCGGCGAGGGCGTCGGCACGGGCGGCGGCGCGGCCGACGCGGGCAACGGCGACGGGGACCACCTCGGCGGCCTCAAGGAACTGGTCACCGACCTCGGCGCGATCGACGCCCGCGAGGTGTCGTCCTTCCCCGTCGGCAACGACATCAAGCTGCGCGTCGGCCGCTACGGCCCCTATGTCGAGCGCGGCGAGAAGGACGCCGAGAACCACCAGCGCGCCGACGTCCCCGAGGACCTGGCGCCGGACGAGCTGTCCGTGGAGCTGGCGGAGGAGCTGCTCGCCAAGCCGAGCGGCGACTTCGAGCTGGGCACCGACCCGGCCACCGGTCACGCCGTCGTCGCCAAGGACGGCCGCTACGGCCCCTACGTCACCGAGGTGCTCCCCGAGGGCACCCCGAAGACCGGCAAGAACGCCGTGAAGCCGCGCACCGCCTCACTGTTCAAGTCGATGTCCCTGGACACGGTGACCCTCGACGACGCCCTGCGGCTCATGTCGCTGCCGCGCGTCGTCGGCACCGACGCGGAGGGCGTCGAGATCACCGCGCAGAACGGCCGCTACGGCCCGTACCTGAAGAAGGGCACGGACTCGCGGTCCCTGCAGACCGAGGAGCAGCTCTTCGAGATCACGCTGGAGGAGGCGCTGGCGATCTACGCCCAGCCCAAGCAGCGTGGCCGGGCCGCGGCCAAGCCGCCGCTGAAGGAGCTGGGCACCGACCCGGTCAGCGAGAAGCCTGTCGTGGTCAAGGACGGCCGCTTCGGCCCGTACGTCACCGACGGCGAGACCAACGCGACCCTGCGCTCCGGCGACAGTGTCGAGGAGATCACGCCCGAGCGGGGCTACGAACTGCTCGCCGAGAAGCGCGCCAAGGGGCCCGCCAAGAAGACGGCGAAGAAGGCCGTGAAGAAGACGGCCGCCAAGAAGGCCCCGGCCAAGAAGGCGGCGGCGACCAAGAAGACGGCCGCCGCGAAGACCACGGCGGCCAAGAAGACCGCCGCCAAGAGCACCGCGAAGAAGACGGCGACCAAGAAGGCGACCGCGTCGAAGACCTCGGAGGACTGAGCCCGGCTCAGGAACCGCCGGGCGCCGGGGCTCTCCGCCCCGCACGCCTCGCGCACGCTCTTCGCAAAGCGAACGCCCCGGCATCATTTCGGTGTCGGGGCGTGCGTACGTTCGGCCGGGCACCCCGGACTGTCGGCGGCGACCGATAGGCTGAACGCATGACGCGAGCCGAGCAGCCAACGGCCCCTCACCCGGCCCCGGACGACGCACTGGTCGCGGACTCCCGCGAGCGCGCCGTCCGCGCCCTGCTGCGCCGTCCGCAGCTGCGGCGTTTGTGGAGCGCACAGCTCGTGGGGGGTGTCGGCGACATCCTCGCCCTCCTGGTGCTGGTCCTCCTCGCGGTCCAGGCCGCGATCGGCGCCGGCTCCTTCGGCGGCGGCTACCGGGGCGTGGCGTTCGCAGTGGCGACCGTTTTCGGCGTACGCATCCTCGCGACGCTGCTCTTCGGCGCCGTACTGCTCGGCCCCCTGACCGCGCTCACCTCGCAGGACGGTCCGCTCGACCGGCGCTGGACCATGGTCGGCGCCGACGGCCTGCGGGCCGCGCTGCTCATCGTGGCGCCGCTGTGGATCGACTGGACGCCCGACAACGCGCTCGCCGCCCTCCTGGTGACCGCCTTCGTCACCGGCGTCGCCGAGCGCTTCTGGACGGTGTGCCGGGAGAGCGCGGCCCCCGCCCTGCTGCCCGCCCCGCCCCTGGAGGGCGCGACGGTGCGGCCGCTGCCGGACCACATGGACGCACTGCGCCGCCTGTCCCTGCGGACCAGTTTCGTGGCGATCCCCCTCGCGGGCGTCGCGCTGGTCCTCGCGGGACTTCTGAACAACCTCCTGGGCGCCGGCATCGACTGGTTCGCCGAGCACCAGGCGGCGCTCGGTTCGTACGTGGCGGCCGGGCTGTTCGCCGCGTCCCTGTCCGTGGTGTCCTTCCTGGAGCTGCCCGCGGTGCGCACCCCGCGCGCGCGGTCGCCGCTGGAGGGCATGCGCCGCCCCAAGAGCGGCGGCGGTGTCGACAAGGGCCGCACCGGCGTGCTCCCGCTGCTGGTTTTCGCCTGCGCCGCGGTCGCCGCGGTGGTGGCGGCCACGGTCGCGGTCGCCGTGCTGCACGCCAAGGACCTGGGCGGCGGCCCTGTGCTGTACGGACTGACGGTGGGCGCGCTGACCGGCGGCGTCGTCGTCGGCATCCGCACGGCGCCCGCCCTGCTGCCCTCCCTGTCCCGCCGCCGGCTGCTCGCCCTGGCGATCGCCTTCGTCGGCGTCACGCTGCTGGCCGCCGGACTCGTCCCGGACGACACCACCGTGCTGCTGCTCCTCGCGCTGGCCGGCGTCGGCGCGGGCGTGGCCGCCAACACCGGGCACGCGCTGCTCGACCAGGAGACCGAGGACCACCGCCGGGCCCGGACGACCGAGCACCTGCACGCGGTCGTCCGGGTCTACGTGGCGCTCGGCGCGGTCGTCGCGCCCGTGCTGGCCGCCGCGATCGGGCCGCACCGGCTGGAGAACGGCAAGTTCGTCTTCGCCCACGGCGGCGCCGCGTTCGTCCTGATGCTGCTCGGCGCGCTGCTACTGCCGCTGGCCGCGCTGGTGCTGGCCAAGGTCGACGACCGCTCCGGCGTGCCGCTGCGGCACGACCTGCGGGACGCGCTGCTCGGCGGCGACGACCCGGTCCCCGCGCCCGAGGCGAACGGCTTCTTCATCGCCCTGGAGGGCGGCGACGGCGCCGGCAAGTCCACCCAGGCCGAGGCCCTCGCCGAGTGGATCCGCGGCAAGGGCCACGAGGTCGTGCTCACGCGCGAGCCCGGGGCGACGCCGGTGGGCAAGCGCCTGCGCTCCATCCTGCTGGACGTCTCCAGCGCCGGACTGTCGCACCGCGCGGAGGCGCTGCTGTACGCCGCCGACCGCGCGGAGCACGTCGACACCGTGGTCCGGCCCGCCCTGGAGCGCGGCGCCGTGGTCATCTCCGACCGCTACATCGACTCCTCGGTCGCCTACCAGGGCGCCGGCCGCGACCTGTCGCCGACCGAGATCGCCCGCATCAACCGCTGGGCCACCAACGGGCTCGTACCGCACCTGACCGTGCTGCTCGACGTGGCGCCGGAGGCCGCGCGCGAGCGGTTCACCGAGGCGCCGGACCGGCTGGAGTCGGAGCCCGCCGAGTTCCACGCGCGCGTGCGCTCCGGTTTCCTCACCCTGGCCGCCGCCGACCCCGGGCGCTACCTCGTCGTGGACGCCGGCCAGGAGGCGGAGGCCGTCACCACCGTCGTACGCCACCGGCTCGATCAGGTGCTGCCGCTGTCCGAGGCCGAGATCAAGGCCCAGGAGGAGGCGCGTCGCAAGGCCGAGGAGGAAGCCCGCCGCAAGGCCGAGGAAGAGGCCGCGCGCAAGGCGGAGGAGGAGCGTCTGGAGCGCGAGCGCCTCGAGGAGGAGGCGCGGGTCCGCGCCGAGGAGGAGGAGCGCAAGCGGCGCGAGCTGGAGGAGGCGCAGCGGCGTGAGGCCGAGCGCCAGGCCGAGGAGGCCCGGCAGCGGGCCGAGGAAGCCCGCCGCAAGGCCGAGGCGGAGCGGGAACGTCTGCTCGCGGAGGAGAAGGCGCGGGCCGAGGAGGAGGCGCGGCTGCGGGCCGAGGCGGAGCGGCGCCGCAAGCAGGCCGAGGAGGAGGAGCGGCTGCGCGCCGAGGCCGAGGCCCGGCGCCTGGAGAAGCAGCGCAAGGCCGAGGAGGCCTTGCTGCGGGCCGAGGAGGCACGCCGGGCGGCGGAGCAGGCGGCGTCGGCGGCCGCGGCCGGACCCAGGTCGGCCGCCCCGGCCGCGGCCGACGCGCCCCGCCCGAGGCCGGTCGCCCCGGCCCCCACCGACGCGACCGTACCGACCCCGATCGTGACCCCGGGCAACGCCTCCGGCGGGCCGGTGGAGGACACGGCGGTACTGCGGCCGGTGCGGGACACGCGGGACGACGACCGCACGGACGACGGCCGTGCCGACGCCGGCCGCCCCGACGACGCCGAGGACGGTGCCCGGGACGGGCGCGACGACGGCCGGGCGTCCGGGGTCTCCGAGGCCGAGGTGACCACCGAGCTGCCCATGCCGCCGGTGCCGCCCGGCGCGGCGGACGAGACCGCGGTGCTGCCGGCCGTGGAGCCGCGGGACGCCGACGAGACGGCGGTCCTGCCGCCCGTCACGCCGGGTGCCGCCGACGAGACGGCGGTCCTGCCAGCCGTACGGGAGGACGATCCCGCCGACCGCGTTCCGCCGGGCTACTTCCGGGAGGAGGGCCCGGCCGCCGGTACCGACTCCGGCGGTGAGCCCCAGGACAGCACGCGCGAGCTGCCCCGGATCGACCCCGACGAGGCCGCGCCCCGCAGGCGCCGCTCCGACTGGGCCGAGGAGACCCCCCTGGACGACCTGCCGACGCTGGCCGACGAACTGCTCGGGTCCCGCGACGAGGACGAAGGCGCCCGGGGCGACGGCGACCGCGGAGGCCGCGGTGACGAGGGCGGCCGCCGGGGCAGGGGCCGGGGACGACGCTGAGCACGAGGACGCCCGGGGCGGCCCGCGCCCCGGGCGTACCGCCGCGTTGTCAGTGCCGCCCCGCACAATGGAGGGCGCGTCGCGGACCAGCGCGGCGGATCGGTGTGAGGGAAGGACGGCGTGACCCATGAGCGTGTGGGACGACCTCGTCGGGCAGGAGAAGGTGAGCGAGCCGCTCGCCGCCGCTGCCCGGGACGCCGACGCCTTCGTCACCGCCGCCGCGGCCGACGGCCCGTTGCCGCAGGCGACGAGCATGACGCACGCCTGGCTGTTCACCGGCCCGCCCGGCTCGGGCGTGGCCCAGACGGCCCGGGCCTTCGCCGCCGCACTACAGTGCGTGAGCCCCGACCGCGCCCTCGGCGGCGTCCCCGGCTGCGGCTTCTGCGACGGATGCCACACGGCGCTGATCGGCACCCACGCGGACGTCAGCACGGTGGTCGCCATGGGCGCCGAGATCCGCGCCCAGGACATGCGGGACACCGTCCGCAAGTCGTTCACCTCCCCCGCGAACGGCCGCTGGCAGGTCATCCTCGTCGAGGAGGCCGAGCGGCTGAACGAGAAGTCGGCCAACGCCGTCCTGAAGGCCGTGGAGGAGCCCGCCCCGCGCACCGTCTGGCTGCTGTGCGCCCCCTCCGTCGAGGACGTCCTGCCCACGATCCGCTCCCGCTGCCGCCACCTGAACCTGAGCACACCGTCGGTCGGGGCCGTCGCCGACATGCTCGTCCGGCGCGAGGGCATCGAGCCGGACGTCGCCGCCGCGGCGGCCCGCGCCACCCAGGGCCACATCGAACGCGCCCGCCGCCTGGCCACCGACAAGGCCGCCCGGGACCGCCGGGCCGCGGTGCTGAAGCTGCCGCTGCGGGTCGAGGACGTCGGCAGCGCCCTCAAGGCGGCCCAGGAACTGGTCGACGCCGCCGCCGAGGACGCCAAGCAGCTCGCCGAGGAGATGGACGCCAAGGAGACCGAGGAACTCAAGGCGGCCCTGGGCGCGGCGCAGGGCGGCCGGCTCCCGCGCGGCACCGCGGGCGTGATGAAGGACCTGGAGGCCGACCAGAAACGCCGCAAGGCGCGCACGCAGCGCAACAGCCTCGACCTCGCCCTGTCCGAGCTCACCGGCTTCTACCGCGACGTCCTCGCACTCCAGCTCGGCTCGCGCGTGGCGATCGCCAACGCCGACGCGGAGGACACCCTGGAGCGGCTCGCCCGCACCGGCACGCCCGAGTCCACCCTGCGCCGCATCGAGGCGATCGCCGCCTGCGGGGAGGCCCTGGACCGCAACGTGCCCCCGCTCCTCGCGGTGGAGGCGATGACGATGGCACTCAGAGCGGGCTGAGCGCGCGCCCCGGGCCGCTCCGGACCCGCACGCCTGGTGCACGCCCGGTTGACGCCGTAACACGTACGAGGCACACGAACCACGCACCGCAACGTCACCGTCGCGGAGAGTTACGCTCGCTGAATGCACACAAGGCGCACTCACCGCAGGACCCGCACCGGCAGCACCCGCTTGCGAGCCACGCTGCTCGCCGCCGCGCTGCTCGCCACCGCCTGCTCCGCCGGGGGCGCGTCGACGTCCGCCGGATCCCCCGCGGCGGAGGCGGCGGGCTCGACGGAGGCGGCGACGACGGCCCTGACCCCCCTGCCGAAGAGCACGCCCTCCGAGCTGTCGCCGTACTACGGGCAGAAGCTCGCCTGGCGCGACTGCGGCGTCCCCGGCTTCCAGTGCGCCACCATGAAGGCCCCGCTCGACTACGCCAAGCCCGGCAACGGCGACGTCCGGCTCGCCGTGGCCCGCAAGAAGGCCACGGGGCCGGGCAAACGCCTCGGCTCGCTGCTGGTCAACCCGGGCGGACCGGGCGGCTCGGCGATCGGCTACCTCCAGCAGTACGCGGGCATCGGCTACCCCGCCAAGGTCCGCGCCCAGTACGACATGGTGGCGGTCGACCCCCGGGGCGTGGCCCGCAGCGAGCCCGTCGAATGCCTCGACGGCCGCCGGATGGACGCGTACACGCGGACCGACGTCACACCGGACGACGCGGGCGAGACGGACGAGCTGGTCGACGCCTACAAGGAGTTCGCCGAGGGCTGCGGAGCGGACGCGCCGAAGCTGCTGCGCCACGTGTCGACGGTCGAGGCGGCGCGGGACATGGACGTACTGCGCGCGGTGCTGGGCGACGAGAAGCTGACCTACGTCGGGGCGTCGTACGGCACGTTCCTGGGCGCGACCTACGCCGGCCTGTTCCCGGACCGGACCGGCCGCCTGGTCCTGGACGGCGCGATGGACCCCTCGCTGCCCGCGCGCCGCATGAACCTGGAGCAGACCGAGGGCTTCGAGACGGCGTTCCAGTCCTTCGCGAAGGACTGCGTGAAGCAGTCCGACTGCCCGCTCGGCGACAAGGGCACCGCCCCGGAGCAGGTCGGCAAGAACCTCAAGTCCTTCTTCGACGCACTGGACGCCAAGCCGCTCCCCGCCGGAGACGCCGACGGCCGCAAGCTCACCGAGTCCCTCGCCACCACCGGCGTGATCGCGGCGATGTACGACGAGGGAGCCTGGCCGCAGCTGCGCGAGTCCCTGACCTCGGCGATGAAGGAGAACGACGGCGCCGGTCTGCTGATCCTCTCCGACAGCTACTACGAGCGCGAGGCCGACGGCGGCTACAGCAACCTGATGTTCGCCAACGCCGCGGTCAACTGCCTCGACCTCCCCGCCGCCTTCTCCTCCCCGGACGAGGTGCGCGAGGCCCTTCCCGACTTCGAGAAGGCGTCCCCGGTCTTCGGCGAGGGCCTCGCCTGGTCCTCCCTGAACTGCGCGTACTGGCCGGTGAAACCCACGGGCGAGCCGCACCGCATCGAGGCTGCCGGCGCCACCCCGATCGTCGTGGTCGGCACCACCCGCGACCCGGCCACCCCCTACCGCTGGGCCGAGGCCCTCTCCGACCAGCTCTCCACCGGCCACCTCCTCACCTACGAGGGCGACGGCCACACCGCCTACGGCCGGGGCAGCGCCTGCATCGACTCGGCGATCAACACCTACCTCCTGAGCGGCACCGCCCCGGACGACGGCAAGCGCTGCTCGTAGCCGCCCACCCCGCCCCACGCACCCCACCCGCCCCGGAGCACCGGCCCCGGGGCGGGTACGAAGCACCCCGGGAAACTGTGTAGACTTACCGACGTTGCTGATCGCACCATGGGTGCACAGCGTGCCGCCTTAGCTCAGATGGCCAGAGCAACGCACTCGTAATGCGTAGGTCTCGGGTTCGAATCCCGAAGGCGGCTCAAGGGTAAACCCCAGGTCAGAATTCTGACCTGGGGTTTCTTGTCTGGGATGACCTTGGAATCTCGGCGAATCGGGCACCGCCCATCTGTGCGCGTAATGCGCAGGTCGCAGGTTTGTTTCGTTGTCGCCTGTGAGCTTCGGCAAGGCTCTGACCTGCTGTTCTGGTGCATTTCAGCCCTTCGGTCGCCGCGTAGTCATTTGCTCCGGTTCCAGCCAGCGCAGGTGCGAGGACCTGCCGTCGCCACTGCCTGTGTGGTGGTCCTGCTTCTCGCCGTTCTCCCACATGGATATCAGCTCGACCATGAGGTGTGGTTCGCGTCGTCCGAAAGCCGTGGAGCTGAGAGGTGGGCGGGTGGCTGCACCTTGGAACTGGTGCCAGACGATCGCGGAGAAGGGTGAGGTGAACTCCCGGACGGCTCGGTCCAGGACGGTCGCGATGGAGCCCGTGACGCTCTGGACGGTCCGTGTGCGGATCGCACCCATGCGTCCAGGTGGGAACAGGGCGTCCGTCGCTGCCAGCGTCGCGGAACGGGCGACCGGTCCGACTTCGGCGAGAACGGGTGTACCGAGTCTGGCCAGGGTGCGTACCGGCCCGTTCTCGGCGTTCCCCACGTCCGGATCCCCCGACCAGGTCGGCGCGACGTACACCGTCGGCTTGCCGTCCGGGCCGGGAAGGAACCCCACGTCCACCGTCAGCTCGTCGGGACTGTCCTGAAGGATCCCACCGAGGTCGGCAAGAATGCCGGCGCTGTGGTCGATCGGGTACAGGATGGTTCCCGAGAACACGGTCGGTACGGGGTGCAGGCGGATTCGTGCTGAGGTCACGACGCCGAAGTCGCCGCCGCCGCGCAAGGCCCAGAAGAGGTCCGGGTGGGTTGCGTGAGGGCTGTCCCGCAATTCCCGGTGGATCAAGCGCGTGGCGCCCAGACGCGGTGCGTCGCAAGGCGAAGGAGCGTCCGCATACTGGATGCATGGGGACGCTCCGACAACGTGACGAGATGCCTTGGCTGTCGTCGGGCACCCGGCGGGAAATGCGGGCCAGCCCTTAGCTTGGGGCCTTGAACATCAGTCAGCCCGGGAGTAAGTCCTTCCGCTGTTCTGAGGTCATGCCGTGCGTATGCGTGGGCGGGTGACGGCCGGCTGTGACTCAACGCCTCGCAGGGACGAGGGGGTGGGTGGTCGCGGGCGTGTCCGTCTTGCACACGGTGCCGTCGGCGGGGTGTGTGCCGTGGAGGAGTGCGGCGTCAACCGCGCTGTTGACACACGAGTTGATGCCGTAGGAGCCGTGTCCGACTCCTTCACGTGTGAGCAGGACCGCGGAGTCCAGGGTCCGGGTCATGTTCTCGGCCCAGTGGTGGGGGGTGACGGGGTCCAGTCGGCCTGCGACCACCAGCGCCGGGGGCGCACCGGCGCCTGTGAGCGGCTTGGTGACGCGGTCCTTGTTCGGCGCGGGCCACCGAGCGCAGTTCAGGGCGGAGTAGGCGGCCCGGGTCCCGATCCGCTTCGCCTCAGCAACAGCCTTGGTGGCTGCGGCCTTGTGCGCGGCGATGCCGGCCGGGGTCTGCCAGTCGGCGCAGCGTACGGCGGTGTGGGTCTCGAACATCGCGGTGGGGACGGGGAAGGGGGATACCGTGACGCTGCTCCACAGGGTGTGGAGGGGTGCGCCGTTGCCCTTCTGTGCGGCCAGCAGCGCCGAGGTCAGCAACGGCCAGGTGTTCTGGTCGCCGGCCAGGGCTCGGGTGGTCTCCAGGGCCTTGGCGCCGTCGAGTTCGCCACCCGGGGTGGCGCCCTTGGCGGGTGCGATCTTCAGAGGTTCCGCTTCCAGCGTGTCGATGAGTGTGTCGAACGCCGCCTCCGGGTCGCCTGCCCCGAACGGGCACACTGCGGCCCCTTCGGCGCGGCAGGTCTTGAACCAGGCGTTGAGGGTTCGCTCACTTGCCACGGCGACGTCGTTCTGGAAGGGGAGGGAGTTGCCGAACCACTGGTTGGTGTCGACGGGCGCGTCGAGCACCATCTGGCGGACGCGGTGGGGGAACAGGGTGGCGTACATCGGGCCGACCACGGTCCCGTAGGACAAGCCGTAGTACGTGATCTTGTCCTCGCCGAGCGCGGAACGGACCTGGTCGATGTCGCGGGCCACGTTGTCGGTGGACAGGCTGGCCAGGAACTTTTTGTTCTGGTTCTTGGCGCAGCCGTCGGTGAACGCGGCGGCATCGGCCAGCAGTCGCGGCAGAGGCTTGCCCCCGGGGATCGCCGGGTCGAAGGAGGTGCCGGCGGCGTCGGCTCGCTGCTTGTCGGTCAGGCAGCGAACGGCCTGCGATTGGCCGACGCCGCGCGGGTCCATCGCGATGACGTCGAATCTGGCGAGCACAGCGGGCGAGAAAGCGCCCGGAGTACCGGCTGTCTTGGGCAGATTACGCAGTGTCTCGGTGGCGGCGACCCCGGGTCCGCCCGGGTTGAAGACCAGGCTGCCGATGCGCTGGTCGGGATCGGTGGCCCGGTGCCGCATGACCGCGAGCGGGATCTGCGCGCCCTCGGGGTCGGTGTATTCCTGCGGCACCTTGATCGTGGCGCATTCCAGGTTCTTCCCGCACGCGCTCCACGTGAGCGGGTCAGGGGAGGGGGCCGGTGCCGACGCGCCCGTTGCGGACGTGCTGCGCAGCCCTGAGGCCCCGGACGAGCACCCCGTCAGGACCATGAGGGCTGCGGCGAACGCAGCCCCGTACCTGGCGGCGGCCCGTGGCCTCAACTGGATCATGATGATCTTCCTTTCGTCCTAACCTGTGCCGTGCCCTGCAGCCCGGCTGCGCCGGTCGCGCGAGAGCCCGGCCGAAGAGGGCTGACGTGGTCGCGCCTTCCTCGCTTCGATGAGTCAGCGACCGGCCGCGTCGAGCAGGGAGGAGTACCGCAGGCGGAGTGCGCGCTCCATGCTCGCCAGAACGGCCCCGCCTCCCAGTGCGAGGTTCAGCCAGATCGGCAGGTGTATCGGCGATACGAAGGTTCCGACCCGCTGTGTGACGGGGGGGATGTGAGAGACGGGTTCAGCGAGCTGCAGCAGGTTCAGGCCCACACCGATGACCAGCAGCAACACCGACCCGAAGGCGACCGCCCGGCTCAGTCCCGGATGGCGGACACCGAAGCGCGCCCTCCGCCCCTCCGCGGAGGCGGGGTCGGGCGTGAGCTGAGACGGCTGTCCGCCCAAGGGGCGATAGTGGCAGCGCTTGATGCCGTAGCTGCTCATCGCCACCTCGATGACGCCCCCGTCGACAGGGAGGAGCGCGGGCAGTTTCGACTCGGCCACATGCCTGCCGTCCAGGAACAGATGCGCCCGGATCCTGCTGTTGTCCAACCGCGCCCAATGCCGTACGTCGACGGAGTACAGGCGGGCGGGCCCGTCGGCAGCGGGTAGCCGTAGCCAGAACAGGGAGCGAAAGGGGAGCTGCCACCAGCGGAATCGCTGCAGTTCCCGGCCGTCTCCCGGCTTCAGGCGCTTCGATGCAGCCCACTGTTTCCACGCCATGCTCCGCGCACCCCTTCGCACTCGGCCGCACCCTCACTAGTACGGCGTGTTAGAAGGACGCTAGCACGCTGTACTAGTACGGCGTGCTAGTACAGTTGAGAAAGGTGGGAGAAGTGGTGGGAGAAGTAAAGGAGAGCGGAGCATGGAAACACGGGAAAAGATCCTCCAGGCCGCTGCGGAGATGATCGCCGAGGACATGACGGCCAAGCTGAGCGTGCGCGCGGTCGCCGCGCGTGCGGGAGTGAGCACCGGATCGCTGAGATTCCACTTCCCCACCCAGCGCGCCCTGCAGGACAGCCTGCTCGCACGGATCTACGACAACCTGCTGCCCGGCGACCCGATCCGCGACCGGACGCTGCCGCCCCACGAACGGCTGCTGAACTGCCTGCGGCAGGTTCTCGCACCGCTCGGCACCAATAAGGACGCGCGAACCGCATGGAGCACGATCTACCGGAACTTCATCGAACCCGAGCCGACCGGACCGGTACGCGCCGCATACCTTGCCCATGAGCGGGAGGCGGAGCGCCTGGTCGAACACTGGCTGGCTGTGCTCGCCGGCGAAGGCGCACTGCCCCCGGGAGACCACACCCGCAACGTCAGATTCCTCCTCACCGTCCTCAACGGACTCTCGGTCGAACGCGCCCTGCCCACCCGCGAATCCGTCCTCATCGCCGAGACCGAGACCCTCAACGCCGCGGTCGACCACGTCCTCTCCACCGGACTCGCACCGTCCGCCGGGCCGACTCGGCCGTGAACCGGACCAGCCCCCCCCTTGGCGCCGAGGCGCGAGACCACGGTGCGACGGGCACCGGCGTGGACAGACCGGCATGGTCGGCGGCTATCCGCCCGCCGGGCAGTTGCCGGACTCGAACTCTCGATGGCGACCGCAGAGACACGCAAAGACGCGGCACCAGACGGCGAGGGAGATTTCGATCATGGCGTGGAGCACCCGGGAGATGGCGGAGCTGGCCGGCGTCAGCCTCAGGGCCGTACGCCATTGCCACGACATCCGATTGCTTGAAGAGCCGGAGCGTCGCTCCAACGGATACAAGCAGTACGGCGTCAGCGTCTCGTGCCTTACGTTCGACGCCTCCGGGCCCGCCGTCCCGGGCTCAGCGATCTCGCTTCAGACGCCCCGCGCGGCCGACAGCACACTGCCCGCACCATCGGCGAAGCCATCACCGATCTCTACAATCCAGCCCAGGTGGACGTCATGAAGCGGCTCGACGGGCTCCTGTCCGACATGGATGCCCACGGCGATCGTTCTCAGAGCGCCGTTTCGTGACTCTATGGGCGGATCCCAGTGTGCACCTGATGGTGTGACGCGTGGACGACGGAGTCGTTGCCACGACCGCTCCCGCTTGGACACCAGCGAACCGTAGTCCGTGCGGTCCACTGCCGCATGTGCCTCGTTTCTGTGAGCCGGTACGACGCTGCGCGGACGACACGAATGCGGCGTGTGACTCCCCGGCGCCGCCCTCACTGCTGGGTGCCGTTGCTCTCGCTTCCCGAGGTGTCGTTCTCGACGAGGATGGTGTGGACGCGCCGCAGCACGTCGAGGTGGGCGCGGTTGTGGAACTCGACCAGTGCGTGCACGGCGACCGATTCCGCAACGGCCCTTTCCCGGTGCGAGGCCAGCCCGAGGTCGGCCAGAGCAGGGTGGGCCCGGTGCTGCCGGCGGACTTCGGGTGCCATGCGCTCGGCCAGCCGCTGCCGTACGTCGTCGGGAGCGTTCTCGTCGAGCGTCGCGAACTCCGCATCCAGGACGCCGCGAGGTCCCGAAAGCTGCTCTTGGAGGGCGGCCATCGCTTCGGGTGTGAGGATGCTGGAGTAGGCCATCAGCAAGGACCGCTGGGTTTCGGGCAGGTCGTCGGCGAGTGTCTTGAGGCCAGGGGGCATGTCGAGCGCGGTCCGGTTGTCCCTGATGGCAGCCAGTTCCCGCCGCATCCGCTGCCGGCGTTCGATGTCCGCCGCGAGTTCGGCGTCCAGGTCCCGGAGGATCCGCCGCGCCTTCTCGTCACCGCTCTCCACCGAAGGGACATCCGCGAGGGCAACTCCGAGGTCGGTCAGTCTGCGGATACGCAGCAGGCGCACCAGATGGCTGACGCCATAGCGCTTGTAGCCGTTGGACGCTCGCTCCGGCTCATCCAGCAAGCCGATCTCGTGGTAGTGACGGACGGCCTTGGCCGTCGTCCCCGCGAGTTCCGCCAGCTGACGGGTACTCCACGCCACCAGGAGCCCCCTCTCCAGGATCATGCCCGGCCGCCATTGAAAACCCTGCCCCTGGGGCACGGTCAACTCCGGCCGTTTCCGGCGGCCAGTCATTGACCTTGCCCCAGGGGCAGGGAGTGGGCTGGTCGCGACCACGCCCCACACACAGGTATGCGGAGACTGGACATGAAAAGGCACAGCAGTGTCGGCCGAAGCCTGGCCCTCCTGGCGGTCATCGGCCTGGGCTCGTCAGTGACCACTCTGCCCGCCGCCGCCGACGACACGAAAACGCCTCAGACGAAGTGGGGCCAGTGCCCCGACGACATCGTGGCAGAAGCCGCTCCGACCGTACTGCAGTGCGCCGCAGTGTCCGTGCCGCTGGACTACGCCCACTCGGACGGCGAACAGATCGACCTCACCGTCTCCCGGCTGGCCGCCGCCGACCCGGACAAGCGGCGCGGCATTCTCATGCTCAACCCGGGCGGCCCCGGCGGATCCGGGCTGGCGCTGTCCGCACTGCTGGTGGCCCAAGGCCTGCCCAGCAGCGTCACCGACCGCTACGACCTGATCGGCATGGACACCCGTGGGATCGGTCATTCCACACCGGTCAGTTGCGGCTTCACCACCGACAGCCCCTACTACTCCAACATCCCGCCCTACGCGGTCGACGACGCCGCGGTCACCGCACAGGCCAAGGTCGCCGAGCAGGCAGCCAAGCAGTGCGCGGACAACGACGACGACGGCCGGCTGCGTCACCTCACCACCGCGAACACCGCCCGCGACCTGGACCGGATCCGGGCCGCGCTCGGTGAAAAGAAGACCAGCTACCTGGGCTACTCCTACGGCACGGCACTCGGCGCCGCCTACGCGTCGATGTTCCCCGAGCGCTCCGACCGAATGGTGCTCGACAGCAACATCGGAGACACCCACCTCAACCGCGACGCCATGCGCCGCTACGCGCTCGGCATGGAACAGACCCTGCCGGACTTCGCGAAGTGGGCCGCCAGCCGCCACGACAGCTACGGCCTGGGCCGCACACCCAGCCAGGTCCGGGCGTCCTACCTCACCATCGCCGGCAGACTCGACGAGGTTCCCGTCGCAGGGATCGACGGGCCCCTCTTCCGCCTCCTGACATTCGGCCACCTCTTCAAGCAGACGCAGTACCCCGCGCTGGCGCAGACCTGGCAGACGCTGCTCGAAGGCGACGAGGCCACGGTCCGTGACCTGCGAGCCCTCCAGCAGGAAGGGACGGACGGGCCGGTATCGCCGACCGACAACGCCCTGACCGTGTTCCTCGCCGTCACCTGCAACGACGTCGAGTGGCCCGAGGACGTCAACACCTACCGTCGGGGCGTCGCCGAGGACCGTGAGCGCTACCCGCTGTACGGCGCCGCCACCGCCAACATCACACCCTGCGCCTTCTGGCCGCACGCCCCCGCCGAACCGCCCGTGGAGGTCGACACCGAAGGCCCGCGCAACGTACTGCTCCTGCAAAACCGCAGGGACGCGTCGACCCCGCACGTGGGCGGGGAGATGCTGCGCCAGAAGTTCGGCGACCGCGCCCGGCTGGTCAGCGTCGACGACAGCGGGCACGGCGTCTACGTACTGGGCAAGAACTCCTGCGCGCTGAACACCACCACCCGCTACCTCGTCGAGGGCAAGATGCCGACGAAGGACACCCTCTGCCGCGCGGATTGACCACCGGACCCGCGCCGCCGGCACCCCGTCCGCCGCCGACATCTTCCGGCGTACCCGTCGACTGGTTCGCCGCGTCAGCAGTGCGCCCTTCCGGAGCGGGATCAGGGCCGGGATCAGGGCCGGTGAATGGTGTAGCAGCGCATCGGAGACCCAGCGCCCTTGGTACCAGGGTCCCGATGCGTCGCCCGGGACGGTTCCTGCGAAGGTGCCGGGCGGCCGGGCGTTGTGGGGAAGGCACAGTCGACCTAGTGCCTTCGGTCCCATGTGCGCGGTCTTCCGTGAGAGCCGCGAGGTCGGACGGGGATGAGCGGCCGATCGACTTCGCCGGTGGACGGGCGGTGGACAGACGCCTTTGGACGGTGCGGCACGAGATGGCACGGGCCGAGCTGGTGCAGATGCTCTGACCAGGAAAAATGTCACGAGACGGTACGGCAGGGCATTCCCCGGCATGATCGCTCACGGTCTCGTAATGGGTAGGTCTCGGGTTCGAATCCCGAAGGCGGCTCTATCGAACCCCAGGCCAGGTAGCTAGTGATCTGGGGTTGGGCAGGCCGGACAGGTCGGTGGCAGTCCGGCCCGTACGCCGGTCACTTCGCGTCCGCGTAGCACTCCACCACCGCCGTAGTGAACGGGAACCGCACCGGCGTCGTCCCGAACGTCAGCCGTCCCGCCAGTTCGGCCGCGTCCCGGATCGCCGCGACGACGGTGTCGGCCTCCTCCTCGGGACAGTGCACGATCACCTCGTCGTGCTGGAAGAAGACCAGCTCGGCCGCCAGGTCCGCGCAGGTCTGCCGCAGGGCCGCGAGCAGGAGCAGCGTCCAGTCGGCGGCGCTGCCCTGGACGACGAAGTTGCGGGCGAAGCGGCCCCGCGCGCGGGCGTCGGTCGACGCGTAGCCCGGCACCCACTCGTGCGGGCGGCCCGGGGCGTCCGGGGCGTCGTCCTGCGGCAGGCCCGCCTCCTCGGCGCCGTCGGCCGCGCCGCCGCGGGCGGGCAGGTGCGGCCCAGCCAGGTGCGCACGAGCCGGCCCTCCTCGCCCGCGCGGGCCGCGTCGTCGACGTACGCCACCGCGCGGGGGAAGCGGCGTCGCAGAGCGGCGAGGTTCTTGAGGCCGTCGCCGGAGGTCTGGCCGTACACCGCGCCGAGCACGGCGAGCTTGGCCTGGGCGCGGTCGCCGGAGAAGGCGCGGTCGGAGACCGCCTGGTAGAGGTCGCTCTCCCGGCCGGCCACCTCCATCAGACCGGGGTCGCGGGAGATCGCCGCCAGCACGCGCGGCTCCATCTGGTCGGCGTCGGCGACGACCAGCCGCCAGCCCGGGTCGGCCACGACGGCCCGCCGGATCACCTTGGGGATCTGCAGCCCGCCCCCGCCGTTGGTCACCCAGCGCCCGGTGACGGTGCCGCCCGCCAGGAACTCGGGGCGGAACCGTCCGTCGCGCACCCAGTCCTGGAGCCAGGACCAGCCGTGGGCGACCCAGATCCGGTACAGCCTCTTGTACTCGATGAGGGGCTTCACGGCCGGGTGGTCGAGCGACTCCAGCTCCCAGCGGCGGGTGGAGCCGACCTTGACGCCCGCCTGCCCGAAGGCCCTGACCACGTCGGCGGGCAGGTCGGGCCGCACCCGGCGGCCGAAGGCGGCGGACACCTCCTCGGCCAGCTCGGCCAGGCGGCGCGGCTCGCCCCCGCCCGCGTACCGCTCGCCCAGCAGGTCGTGCAGCACCTCGCGGTGCACGTCGGCCCGCCAGGGCAGCCCCGCGCGGTTCATCTCGGCGGCCACCAGCATCCCCGCCGACTCGGCGGCCGTCAGCAGGCGCAGTCGGCCGGGGTGCGCCGAACGGTCGTGGCGGCGCTGCTGCTCGGCGTAGACGGCGAGCAGGTCGGACAGGGGGAGGTGGACGGCCTGGGGTTCGAACAGCGGGGACTGCGCGCCGGGCTCGGCGGAGCGCTGCGGTGGGTCGGGCGGGACGGGGCCGCCGTGCAGCCGGGCCAGGGCGGCCGCGGCCGAGTGCGGCTCCCCGTACCTCCCCTCGTGGCCGAGCAGGAGCGTTTCGGCGGCTTCCACGTCGTAGCACCGCTCCACCCGCACCCCCTCGGCGAGCAGGCGCGGTGCGATCTCGGCGGTGGACCGCCACACCCAGCGCGTGACCTCGGGTCTGCTGCGCACCGCCCCGGCGAGGTCGGGCTCCCGCCGCACCGGCCCGGCGGGCAGCCCGTCGGGGCCGAGGGCGGCGACCTCCACGCCGCCGCCCTCGGCCACCGCGAGCGCGCACCTCCGGGTCATGTACGCGAGTGTCGCAGGCGGGTCTGACAACGCCCGCGCGGCGACGGCCGGCCTCAGCCCTCTTCGGGCGTGGGCCCCGCCGACCCGGTCTCCGTGGTCTTCTCCGCGGCCTTCTCCTCGGTCTTCTCCTCGGTGAGCTGGATGAACTCCGCCACCGCCTCGGCCACGTACCGCTCGGTCGCCTCCTTGGCGAGACCGAGCCCGCTCAGCACGCCCGCGCCGTCCTCGTGCTCCAGCAGGGCGAGCAGGACGTGCTCCGTGCCGATGTAGTTGTGACCGAGGCGCAGGGCCTCGCGGAAGGTGAGTTCGAGGACCTTCTTGGCCGCGGGGCCGTACGGCACCAGCTCGGGCACCTCCGCGGCGGCCGGTGGGAGCGCCGCGGTCGCCGCCTCGCGGATCGCGTCCAAGGTCACGCCCTGCGCGGCGACCGCCTTGGCGGAGAGGCTCTCGCGTTCGGTGACCAGGCCGAGGACGAGGTGCTCGGGCAGGCCCTCGGTGTTCCCCGCGGTCTTGGCCGCGTTGTGGGCGGCCATCACGACGTTGCGCGCGCGGGGCGTGTAGCGGTTGAAGCCCTGGTTCGCGTCCAGGTCCGCCGATTCCTTGGGCACGAAGCGCTTCTGCGCCGCCTGCCGGGTGACCCCCATGCTCTTGCCGATGTCCGTCCAGGAGGCGCCGGAACGCCGGGCCTGGTCCACGAAGTGGCCGATGAGGTGGTCGGCCACCTCGCCGAGGTGCTCGCCGGCGATGACGGCGTCCTGGAGCTGTTCCAGGGGCTCCGGATGCACCTTCTTGATCGCGGTGATGAGGTCGTCGAGGCGTACGGATGACGTGGATGACGTGGTGCTCGGGTTCGTCGTCATGTGTCAACCGTAGGTTGCGCTTGCGGGGGTGTCAACCGATGGTTGACAGTCTCTGCGGTCGTGGAAGTCGTGGCACCATCGGCCGGGTGAGTACGCCCCGGACCGTCGACCGCGCCTTCGAGACCGCCCTGTACGGCACCACCGACGACACCCTCGACACCGCCGCCTCGCTGCTCGCGGCCGACCCGACGGCCGACGCGGAACTGGCCCGGCGCGGCGGGGAGTTCGTGGACGCGGCGTGGCGGCGCGGGTGGCAGCCGGCCGACCTCGTGCGGATCGTCCGGCGCGAACTCGACGACCCGCACGTACGGCTGGTGGCCGCGCTGATCCGGACTCGGGCGCCGCACGACCGCGCACGCGGTCCCCGCTGGGCCGCGCAGCTCGACGACCTGCCGGACGCGGAGGCGACGCCGCCGCCCCGCACCGACCGCTTCTCGCACGCCACCGCCGTACTGGAGCTGTACCGCCTGCTGCTGCGGCTGCCCGGCCTGGAGCCCCTGGAGATGGGGGCGGCGGGGAAGGGCGCGCACCGGGCCAGCGGTGACCGGCCCGAGTCCCGTGCCCTCGCCCGGATCCGCGCGCTGCTCGCCAAGGCGGAGGCGACCGGGTATCCCGAGGAGGCGGAGGCGCTGAGCGCCAAGGCGCAGGAGCTGATGGCCCGGCACAGCGTCGACGAGGCGCTGCTGGCCGCGCGGGGGCAGGCGCACGCCGCCTCGCCAAACGCCCCGGGCGCCTGCCGGATCGGCGTGGAGCAACCCTACGAGCAGGCCAAGGCGCTGCTCCTGGACGCGGTGGCCGACGCCAACCACTGCCGGGCCGTGTGGAACGAGCCCTTCGGCTTCTCCACCGTCGTCGGCTTCGAGACCGACCTGGAGGCGGTCGAGCTCCTCTACACCTCACTGCTGGTGCAGGCCGAGGCGGCGATGACGAAGGCGGAGGCCGGTCAGCGGGCCGGCGGGCGCAAGCGCACCAAGACCTTCCGCCAGTCGTTCCTCGCCGCCTACGCCCACCGCGCGGGCTCCCGGCTGCGGGCCGCGGCCGAGGCGGCCACCGCCGGCAACGGCGCGGCGGTGGACGTGGACCTGCTGCCGGTCCTCGCCTCGCGGGAGGCGGCGGTCACCGACCGGACGGAGCGCATGTTTCCCGAGACGACCACGACCCGCCTGCGCGGCGTGAGCGACGAGGCCGGCTGGACGGAGGGCACCCGCGCGGCCGACCGCGCCCGCGTCGGCCGCCGCCGTCCGCTGCCGTAGGGCCCGTCCGGGCCGGGCGGGGGCGGACGGGCTCAGGAACCGAGGCCCGCCGTCGGCAGGCCGGGCGGCATCGACCCGCCCTCGGACCGGGTGTACGTCTCCTCGCCGAGACCGCCCTCCCAGGTCACCTCGAGCGTGGTGGCGCCGACCGACCGGACCTCGCCGTTCGCGCGGTCGTCGTTCCCGTCGTTGCAGGTGAGGCGGATCGTCCGGGTGCCGGACTGCTCGCTCGCGGTACCGCTGCACACGGTCCCGCCGGTGGCGAAGAGGCCCGCCTTGTCGCCGGTGACCACCAGCGCGACGGCCTGGCCGCCGGTGGTCGCCAGCCAGCTGCCCTCCAGCCCGCCCGCGGCGGACGGCGAGCCGCCGGTGCCTCCGGTGCCTTCGCCCGGGTCCGTGCTCGCGGACGCGCCGGAGGTCGCCGAAGGCTTGGCGTCGCCGCCCGAGCCGCCGTCGTCGGAGCCCCCGCCGTCGGTGCACGCCGTCAGGGCCAGCGCGCCCACCAGCCCGAGCGCCGGCACCGCGGCCCGCACCGACCGCCGTCCCCGGCGGCGCGGGACCCCGCCGGACGGGAGGCCCGGGCCGACGACGCTCGCCGCGCTCGCCGTACTGGGCGCGCTCGCCGTACTCCCCGTACTCGCCGTGCTTGCCGTGCTCTTCGCAGTCGCCCACGTCACCGGAAGCTCCAAGCTGTAGCCGGACGGCCGGTTCGGCCCCGAACAGCCGCAAGCTACCAGGACGACTTGCGCACCCCGGGCAGATGTCCGGCGTGCGCCTGCTCGCGCAGATTCACTCGCGACAGCCCGAAGGTCCGGAAGTAGCCGCGCGGGCGCCCGTCCACCTGGTCGCGGTTGCGCACCCGCGTGGGGCTGGCGTCGCGGGGCTGCCTGCGCAGTTCCCGCTGGGCGGCGAGCCGTTCGGCCTCCGTGGAGGAGGGGCGGCGGACGGTCTCCTTCAACTCGGCCCGCCGTGCCGCGTACCGCGCGACGATCTCCCGCCGCTGCTCGTTCTTCGCGATCTTGCTCTTCTTCGCCATCAGATCCTCACTCCACGGGCACGGATGCGCGCCACCGCCGCCTCGACGCCGATCGAGTCGACCGTCCTGATCCCCTTCGTGCTCAGCCGCAGCCGCACGTGCCGGCTCTCGCTCGGCAGCCAGTAGCGCTTCGTCTGGACGTTGGGGTCGAAGCGGCGCGAGGTGCGCCGGTGGGAGTGGGAGATGCGGTTGCCGAAACCGGGCCGGGCCCCGGTCAGCATGCAGTGGGCGGACACGGTGACGTACCTCTCCTTCGGGCTTGAGAGCCCCTAGCTGTTAATGGAATTCATTTTCAGTAAGATACCAGCATGGCACGCAACGAACTCCGTCCGGTCATCAAGCTCCGGTCCACCGCCGGGACCGGCTACACCTACGTCACCCGCAAGAACCGCCGCAACGACCCGGACCGGCTGGTCCTGCGCAAGTACGACCCCACGGCCGGCCGGCACGTCGACTTCCGAGAGGAGCGCTGAGAAGTCATGCGCGAGGGCATCCACCCCGAGTACCGCCCGGTCGTCTTCCGCGACCGCGCCGCCGACTACGCCTTCCTCACCCGCTCGACCATGACCAGTGAGCGCACGGTCGAGTGGGAGGACGGCCACACCTACCCGGTCGTCGACGTCGAGATCTCCCACGTCAGCCACCCCTTCTACACCGGCACCGCCCGCGTCCTGGACACCGCCGGACGCGTGGAGCGCTTCGAGCGCCGGTACGGGAAGGAGGGCGGGGCGTGAGCGGGCGAGGCCGCCCGCACGGGCTGCCGGTGGTGATCGTCGGCGGGCTGCACGCCGACGCGCGCGGGGCGGCCGTGGCGCGGCTGCTGGCCGACGTGCCCGGCAGTGTCGTCCTCCACCACGACCTGGCGACGGCCACCGCGGGCACGGTCGTCCGCACCGTGCGGGACGCCACCGGCATTCTCTCCGCGGGCGAGGCGCCCCTGGTCAACGACTGCGCGTGCTGCGCCCTGCGCGAGGACCTCGTCCCCGAGCTGGTCCGGCTCGCGGAGAGCGGGGGCACCCCGCTGGCGGTCGTCGAGCTGTGGGACTCCGTCGAGCCCAAGGCGATGGCGGAGGTGGTGGCGTCCGGCGGGTTCACCGTCACCGGCGTGATCACCGCCGTCGACCCGGCCCTCGTCCTGCCGTACCTCGGCAACGGCGACGACCTCGCCGAGGGCGGTCTCGCCGCCGCGGCCACCGATCAACGCACCGTCGCCGACACCTTCGCGCGGCAGCTGGAGTACGCCTCCGTCCTCGCGCTCGCCGAGTCCCTCCCCGGCTCCCCGGAGGCCGACGACGAGGACCGCGAGCTGCTGGCCCAGCTGCATCCGACGGCCCGCCGGGTCCCGATCGGCCACGGGAACCCGGCGGGCGCACCCCACGCGAGCCCGGAGCTGGCGCGGGCCGCCCTCGCCGGGTTCGACGTGGAGGCCGCGGCCGCCGCCCAGCACCCGGCCTGCGCCCTGCTGCCCGCCGAGGCCGACGCGCACGGCGTGGCCACCCTGGTCTGGCACCGCCGCCGCCCCTTCCACCTGGAGCGGCTGTACGCGGCGCTGGAGGACCTGACGTGCGCCGCGGCCCGCAGCCGGGGCCGGTTCTGGCTCGCCGGCAAGGGGGACACGCTGCTGCACTGGGACGCGGCCGGCGGCGCCCTGTGCGTGGAGAGCGCGGGGCCGTGGCTCGCCTCGCTGCCCGACGCCGCCTGGGAGCTGGTACCGCCCGTGCGCCGTGCCGCCGCCGCGCTGGACTGGGACCCCGAGCACGGCGACCGCTGCCAGCACCTCGTCTTCACGTCGCCCGGGCTCGACCGCGACGGCCTGGCACGGCTCCTGGAGTCCTGTCTGCTGACCGACGCCGAGTACGCGGCCGGGCAGGCCGCCTGGGAACGGCTGCCGCCCGCCTTCGACACCCTCCTGGAGGTCTGACCCGTGCCCACACCCCGCAAGAGCGACCGCAGGCCCGCCCGGCAGCGCGCCAATCCGCTGGACCGGGCGGGAGTGACGTACGTCGACTACAAGGACACCGACCTGCTGCGGAAGTTCGTCTCCGACCGCGGCAAGATCCGCAGCCGCCGCGTCACGCGCGTGACGTCCCAGCAGCAGCGGCAGCTGGCCGCCGCGATCAAGAACGCGCGCGAGATGGCGCTGCTGCCCTACCGGGTGCGCTGACCCGGGGCGCCGCACCTCCCGCACCGGTGACGACACCGGGTCACGCTCGTACGGGCGTGACCCGGTGTTGTCGCATGTTGTTGCATATTCTTCGAATTCGGGGGCACATGCGGGAACGACTCCCTGGGACCCGGCGTCCAAGAGAGCAGGACTCGGTAAAGCGGTCGTCAAAGCTGTAACCGCGGGAACACCGCGCGTGCACGTGCATTTGCTCATGCATCCGCACGTGAACAGGGTTATGATCCGGATCAGTTGACCACTGCATCAATGGCCACATCAGCCAGTGCACCACCGGGGAGCGACCTGTGGACCACGACGTGTACGACGTGTACAACGGCATGGCCGCCACGCAGTTGCACGACGCTGCCTGGCAGAAGAGCCGGCGCAGCAACTCGCAGGGCTCGTGCGTGGAGTTCGCGCGGTTGCCCGACGGCGCGGTCGCGGTGCGCAACTCGCGCTTCCCCGACGGCCCCGCGCTCGTCTACACGCGCGCCGAGATCGAGGCCATGCTGCTGGGTATCAAGGACGGCGAGTTCGACCACCTGATCGCGAGCTGATCGTGAGTCGGCCACGAGCCGGCCGCGCACCCGCCGCGAGCGGATCGCGGCGGGTCCTCAGAGGCGGAACAGCGCCCAGACGACCTTGCCGTCGAGCGTCCCGGCGAGCGGGTGCCAGCCCCAGCTGTCGCTGAAGGAGTCGACGAGGAACAGGCCCCGGCCCGACTCCGCCGAGAAGTCGTCCGCCTCGCGGGCCACCGGGCTGTTGTGACTGGGGTCGCGCACCGCGCACACCAGCCGCTCCGTCCAGCGCATCAGGTGCAGGCGGACGGGGCCGTTGTGCTCCCCGTGCCGCGGGGTGTCCGCTGGCAGCGCGTGGCGCAGGGCGTTGGTGACGAGTTCGGAGACCACCAGGCAGGCGTCGTCGAAGCGGTCGTCGACGCCCCAGCCGTCGAGGGTCCTGCGGGTGAACCCGCGGGCCTCGCGCACCGCTTCGTAACGCGGCGGCAGGGCGCAGGAGGCGGCGTTGGAGACGGCCGCGGGGTCGAGTGGCGGAAGGCCCTGCCGTAACGGCTCGAGCATGGTCGATCCATTCGTCCCCATGCGAGGCACTCCCGGGAATTCGCGGTCGTAGCGATGCGGCGCGGTGGTGCGGGGCCCATGGTTTCGGATGCGTACCGCAGATGCAAGGGCAGATGCACGTGCAGGTGACCGAAATGGACCTGCCCGTACCGCTTGTTGGCCAATTTTTCCGTCATCTTCGCCCCCTTCCCACCTCCTGTCGCGGCCGGTTCCGGGCCGCTTCCCGCACGGTCCTGCCCGTTTCCTTTGGCTCGATTCCGTTTCCGTAACCGGACGAGTACTGCTCGGAGTGTTTTAGTGGCAGACTTCGGCCCCTGAAGACGGTTGGGGAGGCTGGCGAACGTGAGCGCGGGAGAGCCCGGATCGGTGGTGCGGCGCATGCTGCTCGGATCACAACTCAGGCGACTGCGTGAGACGCGGGGGATCACGCGCGAGGCGGCGGGCTACTCGATCCGCGCCTCCGAATCGAAGATCAGCCGGATGGAGCTGGGCCGGGTGAGCTTCAAGACGAGGGACGTCGAGGACCTGCTGACGCTGTACGGCATCACGGACGAGCAGGAGCGCAACTCCCTGCTGTCCCTGGCCAAGGAGGCCAACGTCGCGGGGTGGTGGCACAGTTACTCCGACGTGCTGCCCAGCTGGTTCCCCACCTACGTCGGCCTGGAGGGCGCCGCCTCGCTGATCCGGGTCTACGAGGTGCAGTTCGTGCACGGCCTGCTGCAGACCGAGGAGTACGCCCGCGCGGTCGTCCGGCGCGGCATGAAGGGCGCCGGCGAGGCGGACGTCGAACGCCGGGTGGCACTGCGCCTGGAGCGGCAGAAGCACCTCGTCGCGGAGAACGCCCCCGAGTTCCACATCGTGCTCGACGAGGCCGCCCTGCGCCGCCCCTACGGCGACCGCGCGGTGATGCGCGGCCAGCTCCAGCACCTGATCGAGATGTCCGAACACCCCCATGTCCGCCTTCAGATCATGCCGTTCGGCTTCGGCGGGCACTCCGGCGAGAGTGGCGCGTTCACGATCCTCAGCTTCCCCGAGTCCGACCTCTCCGACGTCGTCTACCTGGAGCAGCTCACCAGCGCGCTGTACCTGGACAAGCACGAGGACGTCACCCAGTACGAGACGGCGCTCAAGGAACTCCAGCAGGACAGTCCGGGGCCGGACGAGAGCCGGGACCTTCTGCGGGGACTCCTTCAACTCTCCTGAAACATAAGTACGATGACGCGCAATCAGGCGGCTCGCTCGGTTCGCTCGCGGCGGCTGCGGCAGCTCAGGGGATTGAGGGATTCCATGTCGTCGTACTTCACCGACCTCGCCCAGCAGTACATCGACGGCGAGTGGCGCCCGGGCACCGGCTCCTGGGACATCATCGACTTCAACCCGTACGACAACGAGAAGCTGGCCTCGATCACCATAGCCACGACCGACGAGGTCGACGCCGCCTACCGGGCCGCCGAGCGCGCGCAGAAGCAGTGGGCCGCGACGAACCCGTACGCGCGCCGCGCGGTGTTCGAGAAGGCGCTGCGCCTGGTGGAGGAGCGCGAGGAGGAGATCAGCGAGGCGATCGTCGCCGAGCTGGGCGGCACCCGGCTGAAGGCTGCCTTCGAACTGCACCTCGCCAAGGAGTTCCTGCGCGAGGCGGTCCACCTGGCGCTGCGCCCCGAGGGCCGGATCATCCCCTCGCCCGTCGACGGCAAGGAGAACCGCGTCTACCGGGTTCCGGTCGGCGTCGTGGGCGTCATCAGCCCCTTCAACTTCCCCTTCCTCCTCTCCCTGAAGTCGGTCGCCCCCGCCCTCGCCCTGGGCAACGGCGTCGTCCTCAAGCCGCACCAGAACACGCCGATCGTCGGCGGCACCCTGGTCGCGAAGATCCTCGAGGACGCCGGGCTGCCGGGCGGCCTGCTCAACGTCGTGGTCACCGACATCGCGGAGATCGGCGACGCCTTCATCGAGCACCCGGTGCCCAAGGTGATCTCCTTCACCGGCTCCGACAAGGTCGGACGGCACGTGGCCACGGTCTGCGCCGCGAACTTCAAGCGTTCCGTCCTCGAGCTGGGCGGCAACAGCGCACTGGTCGTCCTGGACGACGCCGACGTCGACTACGCGGTCGACGCCGCGGTCTTCAGCCGGTACGTCCACCAGGGCCAGGTCTGCATGGCCGCCAACCGCGTGCTGGTCGACCGGGCGGTCGCCGACGAGTTCACCGAGAAGTTCGTCGCCAAGGTGAGGACCCTCAAGGCCGGCGACCCGCGCGACCCGTCGACCGTCATCGGCCCGGTGATCAACTCCTCGCAGGCGGACGCGCTCTCCGGCGTCGTCGAGCAGGCCCTCGCCGAGGGCGCCACCGCCCTGGTGCGCGGCACGACCACGGACAACCTCGTCGAGCCCTCGGTCCTCACCGGCCTGCCCGCCGACTCCCCGCTGCTCCGGCAGGAGGTCTTCGGCCCCATCGCCTTCCTCGTCCCCTTCGACGGCGAGGAGGAGGCCGTACGCCTCGTCAACGACACCCCGTACGGGCTGAGCGGCGCCGTGCACACGGGGGACGTCGAGCGCGGCGTCAACTTCGCCAGGCGGATCGACGCCGGCATGTTCCACGTGAACGACGGCACCGTGCACGACGAGCCGATCGTCCCCTTCGGCGGCGAGAAGCACTCCGGGATCGGCCGCCTCAACGGGGACACGATGCTGGACGCCTTCACCACCCAGAAGTGGATCTCGGTGCAGCACGGGCGCAGCGGCTTCCCGTTCTGAGGCCGCGGGAGTCGTGAGGGTCCCGGCGGGCGGACCGCGGCACCGGATCTAGGCTGGACCCCATGTCAGCGATCCGCCTCCTCGTGCTCGGTGCCGTCCGCCAGCACGGGCGGGCCCACGGCTACCAGGTGCGCAACGACCTGGAGTACTGGGGCGCGCACGAGTGGTCCAACGCCAAGCCCGGTTCGATCTACCACGCGCTGAAGCAGATGGCGAAGCAGGGGCTGCTCCTCGCGCACGAGATCGCGCCGTCCACGGCGGGCGGGCCGCCGCGCGTGGAGTACGAGATCACCGGGCAGGGCACCGAGGAGTACCTCACGCTGCTCCGCGACTACCTCACCGCCTACGACCAGCGGCCGGACGTGCTCACCGCGGCGCTCGGCTTCATGGTCGACCTCCCGCGCGAGGAGGCCCTCGCGCTCCTCGAGGAACGGGTGCGGAAGATCGAGGAGTGGCGTGCCTCCGTCACCGAGTACTACCTGCCCGCGGAGGGGCCGGGCCAGTACGGGCACATCGGCGAGATCATGAACTACTGGGTCCACTCGGCCGACTCCGGCGCCGAGTGGACCCGCGGCCTCATCCAGCGCGTCCGGGGCGGCGCGTACACCTTCGCGGGGGAGGGCGAGCCGTTCGTCGGCGTGCTGGCCGAGGGGGAGGAGAACCCCTTCGCGGCGGGGCGGCCACCCTCCGGGGACGCCCGCTAATCAAGTTTGACCAGCCGAGGGCGGGGCAGTACCTTCTGGGCAGGTAGTCAAATTTGGCTAGCCTGGGTCTCGAAGGGGAGCGGGGAGTGGCAGTGGCCGATGCGGCGATCACCGTCGAAGGTGCACGCAAGAGGTACGGCGGCAAGAACGCGTTGGACGGACTCGATCTCACGGTCGCGCGCGGCACGGTCCACGGCGTGCTGGGCCCGAACGGAGCGGGCAAGACGACCCTGGTCCGGATTGTCTCGACCCTGCTGCGGCCCGACGCCGGCCGCGTCGAGGTGGCAGGCCACGACGTCGTCGCCGAGGCGTACGCGGTGCGGCTGCGCATCGGCCTGCTCGGCCAGCACGCGGCACTCGACGAGGAACTGGGCGGCCGGCAGAACCTGGAGATGTTCGGCCGCCTCCACCACCTGGGCGGCCGGCGGGCACGCGCGCGTGCCGACGAACTGCTCGCCCGCTTCGACCTCACCGACACCGGTCGCAAACCGGTCGGTGCCTACAGCGGCGGCATGCGGCGCCGCCTGGACCTCGCCGCGTCCCTCCTCACCGAACCGGAGGTCCTCTTCCTGGACGAACCCACCACCGGCCTCGACCCGCGCGGCCGCGCCGAGGTGTGGGACTCGGTCCGCTCCCTGGTCGGCGCCGGTACGACGGTCCTGCTCACCACCCAGTACCTGGAGGAGGCCGACCAGCTCGCCGACCGCATCTCGGTCGTCGACGCCGGCCGGGTCGTCGCCGACGGCACCGCCGACGAACTCAAGGCCGCCACCGGCGGCGACCGCGTCGACGTCGTCCTGCGCGACGCCGGCCAACTGGGTGCCGCCGTCGCCCTGCTGCCGCTCACCGGCGTCCGCGTCGACGCCGACCGCCGGCTGCTCAGCGCCCCGGTCACCGACCGGATGGCGGCGCTCTCCGGCGTCGTACGGGCGCTGGAGGAGGCCGGTATCGAGGCCGAGGACGTCGCGCTGCGCCGCCCGACCCTGGACGAGGTGTTCCTGCACCTCACCGACCGCACGAAGGAGGCCGCGTGAGCACGAGCGTCCCGAACGCCACCTTGTACGCCCTGTCCGACTCCTGGACCATGACCCGCCGCGAGCTGGCCCGCTGGGGACGGCAGCCGGTGACGGTCGTCGTCAACCTGGTCTTCCCCGTCATGCTGCTGCTGATGTTCGGCTACCTGGTCGGCGGCGGCCGGGGCGTGAGCGGCAGTTACGTCGACTACCTGGTCCCCGGCATGCTGGCCCTCACCATGGCCTTCGGCCTGGAGGGCACCATGATCGCCGTCACCCGGGACCTGGACAAGGGCGTCGTCGACCGCTTCCGTTCGCTGCCGATGGCCAACGGCGCGGTCCTGGTGGGCCGTTCCGCCGCCGACATGCTCCAGTCGACGCTCGGCCTCACGGCGCTGACCGGGGTCGGGTACGCGCTCGGCTGGCGGGCCCACGGCGGTCCGGGCGCCTTCCTGGGCGCGGTCGGCCTGCTCCTGCTCTTCCGTTTCGCCATGCTGTGGATCGGCATCTTCCTGGCCATGGTGGCCGGGAAACCCGAGCTGGTGCAGGCGGTGCAGATCCTGGTCTGGCCGGTCGGCTTCCTCTCCAACGCCTTCGCCACGCCCGGCTCCATGCCCGGCTGGCTGGGCACGGTCGTCGAGTGGAACCCGATGTCCCATACCGCCACGGCCGTCCGCGACCTCTTCGGCGGCCCCGGCGGCGAGTCCGGCCACGTGTGGGCGGCGGTCCTGTGGCCCCTGGCCCTGCTCGCGGTGTTCTTCCCCCTCGCGGTGGCCCGCTTCGCACGGCTCAGCCGGTGAGCGCGCGGACGCCGACGGCCCCGCCCCGCGCCGGGCCCGACGCGCCGGGGTGAGGAGGCGGCCGGCGGAGCCGTCAGTGGTGGAACCCGGTCGCCGCCCGCTTGTCCCGGGTCAGCGGACGCGGCTGCCGCCGCAGCTCCGGCAGCAGCCGCTCCAGGTCCGCCAGCAGCAGGTCGGCCATGTCGGCGGAGAAGCCGTTGCGGCACACCACCCGCAGTACCGACAGGTCCTCGCGGTGCGGCGGGAAGGTGTAGGCCGGCACCAGCCAGCCGCCCTCCCGCAGCCGCCGGGACACGTCGAAGACGTCGTACGCCGTCACGTCGTCGGCCGTCGTGAACGCGAACACGGGCAGCTGGTCGCCGCGCGTCAGCAGCCGGAAGTCGCCCAGCGCGGCCACCCGCTCCGCGATCGACCCGGCGATCTCCCGTGAGGCCTGCTGCACGGCCCGGTAGCCCTCGCGCCCCAGCCGCAGGAACGTGTAGTACTGCGCCACCACCTGCGCGCCCGGCCGGGAGAAGTTCAGCGCGAAGGTCGGCATGTCGCCGCCCAGGTAGTTGACGCGGAAGACCAGTTCCTCCGGCAGCGCCGCCGAGTCGCGCCACAGCGCCCAGCCGACCCCGGGGTAGACCAGCCCGTACTTGTGCCCCGAGGTGTTGATCGAGGCGACGCGGGGCAGCCGGAAGTCCCACACCAGGTCCTCGTCCAGGAACGGCGCGACCATGCCGCCCGAGGCCGCGTCGACGTGCACCGGAACGTCGAGCCCGGTCCGCTCCCGCAGGGCGTCCAGGGCCGCGCACAGGTCGGCGATCGGCTCGTAGGACCCGTCGAAGGTGGAGCCCAGGATGCCGACGACGCCGATGGTGTTCTCGTCGCACAGCTCGGCGGCGGCCTGTGGATCCAGGTGGAAGCGGTCGCCCTCCATCGGCACCTGCCGGGCCTCCACCTCCCAGAAGTTGCAGAACTTCTCCCAGCAGACCTGGACGTTCACGCCCATCACCAGATTGGGCCGCACGTCCTTCGCCGGGTACCGGTCGGCGTTGCGCAGCGCCCAGCGCCGCTTCAGCGCCATGCCCGCCAGCATGCACGCCTCGCTCGACCCGGTCGTCGAACAGCCCACGGCCGCCGACGGGTCGGGTGCGTGCCACAGGTCGGCGAGCATCGCCACGCAGCGCCGCTCCAGCTCGGCGGTGCGCGGGTACTCGTCCTTGTCGATCATGTTCTTGTCCCGGCACTCGCTCATCAGCACCCCGGCCTGCGGCTCCATCCAGGTGGTGACGAAGGTGGCCAGGTTCAGCCGGGCGTTGCCGTCGAGCATCAGCTCGTCGTGGACCAGCCGGTACGCGCTCTCCGGGGGCAGCGGGGAGTCCGGCAGCCGGTGGGCGGGCGGGGCCTCGGTCATGCCGCCGAGCGGGTTCGCCGCCGCGTGGAAGGGGTTCACGGCGAGCCGGCGCCGGTCACGATCGTTGCCGTGGGGCGGGCGGGGGCCGTGGTGCAGTGACATGCAACCGACGGTAGGCCGGGGCCCGGGGGGCCGCACCCGGGACGGGGCCGCACCGGGCCTGCGGCCCCCGCCACGTGGTGCGGCGGCTTCCCGCGCGGGTCCTCCCGCCCGGGACTCCCTGCCCGGGGCCGCCCGGCCGTCGTCAGCGGACCGGTGCGAGCCGGTCGGTGCCGGGGGACCCGGCGCCGACGTGGGCGGTGAGGAAGCGGGCGGCGCGGTCGAGTGCGGCGTCGGCCTCGTCGAGACGGCCGTAGTGGAGCTGGTAGACGTGGGGGAGACCGGGCCCGACCTCGAGCGTGACCTCGACGCCGTCGGCGCCCGCGCGTCCGGCCAGCCGGATCGCGTCGTCGAGCAGCACCTCGTTCGCACCGGCCTGCACCAGGAGCGGGGGCAGCCCGGCGAGGTCGGCGAAGACCGGGCTGGCCAGGGGGTGCGCCCGGTCGCCCGCACCGACGTAGAGATCCGCGTACGCGCGCACGTCGGCCGCGGTGAACACGGGGTCGGCGCCCTCCTTGGAACGTATGCTCCCGCCGGCGAGGGTGAGGTCGGCCCAGGGGGAGAAGAGGACCACGGCGGCCGGCTGCGGCAGCCCGGCGTTCCTGGCCGCGAGCAGGGTGGCGACGCTCAGTCCGCCGCCGGCGGAGTCACCGGCCAGGACGAGGTCCCGCGGGTCGGAGACCGTTGCCAGCAGCTCGCGATAGGCGGCGAGCCCGTCGTCGACGGCCGCGGGGAAGGGGTGCTCGGGCGCCAGCCGGTAGTCCACCGACACCGCGCGCAGCCCGGCGCGGCGGGCCAGCTCGCCGACCAGCCCCGCGTGGGTGTCCGGCGACCCGACGACATAGCCGCCGCCGTGCAGGTAGAGCAGCCGGCCGCGTCCGGAGGCCGTGTCCGGCTCCAGCTCCAGGGCCGGCCGCCCGCCCAGGACGGTCCCGCGGGTGACCACGTCCTCCGGCGCGGGGCGGGTGAGGGCCGCGGCGAACCCCGCGCGCTGCTCGTCGGGAGTGGGCGGCGTCTCGGTGCGCGGGGCGGAACGGAGCAAGGCGTCCAGGGCGTCGCGCTGCTGTCGGGACATGCGGTGCCTCCACGGGTCGGCGTGCGAGAATTGATTCCTGGGAATCCATCTGTCATGAGCCAACCGCATTCCAGGGAAGATGATTCCTGGGAATCTACTGGAGTTGTTGTGAGCCACGTCACTCAGAGCTTCATCGACCTGGTCCGCGTCGAGACCCGGCTCTACAACGCGGTGAGCGCCCGGCTGCGCGCCGAACAAGGACTGGGCCTGGGACAGTTCGAGTTCCTGGAGGTCATCGACCGGGTGCCGGGGTGCCGCGTGCTCGACCTCGTCGGCGAACTCGCGATCACCGTCGGGGCCGTCAGCAAGGCGGTGGACCGGCTGGTGGCCGCGGGCTGGTGCGTGCGGGCCGCGCACCCCCAGGACCGCCGCTCCTCCGTGCTCCGCCTGACCCCCGAGGGCGATCGGCGACTGGCCGCTTCCCGCCCGGTCGTCGAGAGCACCCTCGCCTCGCTGACCGCGGCGGTTGCGTCCGAGGACCTGAGCCGCATCGCCTCGACGCTGGCCGTCCTTCGCGCGCATCTCGAGGCGGGTCCCCACGGGCGCCCGGGCTGAGGGAACGCGACGGCACACGGCCGATGCCGCTCCCACGGCGAACGGGAGCGGCATCCGGCGCGGCCGGGGACAGAGGGCGTTCAGCGGCGCCCGCGGCGCATGGGTACCAGGTTGCCGCGCCGCCGGGCCGCGACGAGCATGGGGATCGCGATCAGCAGGCTGACGATGACGGGCACGATCGACGCCTCCAGGCCGAAGTCCCCGCCGGTCAGCAGGTCGGGGCCGGTCGGGTCGGTGGTCATCAGGCCCTCCGAGGCGTGGCCGGAGACCGCGATGCCGATCAGGCCCAGGGTGGTGTTCCAGGCGAAGTGCAGGCCCACGGCGAACCAGATGTTGCGCGTCCACAGGAACGCGGCACCGAGGAGGACACCCGCCTCGATGGCGATCGCCGTCGAACTCCACAGCGTGGCATCCGGGTTGGCCAGGTGCAGTCCGCCGAACAGCGCCGCGGTGATCGCCAGAGCGGGCCAACTGCCGCACAGCTTCTCCAGCGCTTGGAGGGCGAGGCCGCGGAAGATCAGTTCCTCCGTCACGGCGGCACCGAGCTGCATCGCGGCCATGCTCGCCACGATCGACAGGCCGTTGCCGGGCCGTTCGGTGAACGAGAACTCGGTGAGGAGCATGAGCATCGACACGGTGATGAACCCGAAGCCGATCGCGGCACCGGACAACGCCTGTGTCACGGCCCCCGGCATCGCGATCTCCGGCATGCTCCGCCGGGCGACGTAGCGCATGACCGCCCAGTAGACGACCACCGCGACGATCGAGCCCACGACGGCGACCACTCCGCCCACCGAGGCCAGGCTGGACGCCAGACCCACACCCACGACTCCGGTCAGCATCCAGACGAGCGGAGACCGGAGGAAGCGACCGCCCTCCCGGCGCGTGGGCTGGGGCGATGCGGTGTGCGTCGTACTCATGTGGCCTCCCTAAGGCATCGGCCGCGTGCCTTCCGGCGACCTGCCGAGGACGCTACGCAGGCGGCGGCGTCCCCGAATCACCCCTGAATGGACAGTCCGGGTAGCTCCTGCGGGGGACAAGGGCGCCGGACGCCGCGCACGGCGGGACCGTTCGGGGCGGGGCACGCGGGACCGGCCGGGCTTGCACCTCACGTCACGTGAGGAGGCAGCGTGGAGGGCGTCAGAGAAGGGAGCGGAAGTGAGCTACTCCGTAGGACAGGTGGCCGGCTTCGCCGGAGTGACGGTGCGCACCCTGCACCACTACGACGACATCGGCCTGCTCGTACCCAGCGAGCGCAGCCACGCGGGCCACCGGCGCTACAGCGACGCCGACCTCGACCGGCTGCAGCAGATCCTGTTCTACCGGGAGCTGGGCTTCCCGCTCGACGAGGTCGCCGCCCTGCTCGACGACCCGGCCGCGGACCCGCGCGCGCACCTGCGCCGCCAGCACGAGCTGCTGTCCGCCCGGATCGAGAAGCTGCAGAAGATGGCGGCGGCCGTGGAGCAGGCCATGGAGGCACGCAGCATGGGAATCAACCTCACGCCCGAGGAGAAGTTCGAGGTCTTCGGCGACTTCGACCCCGACCAGTACGAGGAGGAGGTCCAGGAACGCTGGGGCGACACCGACGCCTACCGCCAGTCCAGGCAGAAGACCGCCTCGTACACCAAGGAGGACTGGCAGCGCATCCAGGACGAGGCCGACGCGCTCACCCGGCGCTTCGTCGCCCTGATGGAGGCGGGTGCGCCCGCCGACTCCGACGGGGCCATGGACGCCGCCGAGGACCACCGGCAGGGCATCGCCCGCAACCACTACGACTGCGGGCACGAGATGCACACCTGCCTGGGCGAGATGTACGTGTCGGACGAACGTTTCACGCGAAACATCGACGCCGCGAGGCCGGGCCTCGCCGTCTACATGCGCGACGCGATCCTCGCGAACGCCGCCCGGCACACCTCGTGAACGGTGGTCGTGGCCCGGGCGTCACTCCCGGGCCACGACCACCGCCGTCCCGTACGCGCACACCTCGGTGCCCACGTCGGCCGCCTCCGTGACGTCGAAGCGGAAGGACAGCACCGCGTTGGCCCCCCGCGCGCGTGCCTGCTCCACGAGCCGGTCCATCGCCTGGTTGCGGGTCTCGACCAGCGTCTTGGTGAGTCCGCGCAGCTCACCGCCGACCAGCGACTTCAGCCCGGCACCGAGCTGGCTCCCCAGGTGCCGCGAGCGCACGGTCAGCCCGAAGACCTCCCCGAGCACCTCCTGCACCCGATGGCCCGGCAGGTCGTTCGTGGTCACGACGAGCACCTCGGGCTGCGGACCCTGGCCGCCACCGTATTCTTCCATTCCCATGGTTCTCAGGTTTCCCCTGGGAGCGTCACCGTGCACCCCCAGGCGCACGGTGGAACCTGGGACACCACGGCCGCGTTGTACGTTTGGGCAGCCAGGTCCAGCCCGCCTCCCCCAGCAGCAGGAGCCACAATCCCGTGACCACCCTTGCGCTCGGTCCCGAGTGGATCAGCCCGGACTACCTGATCGAGACGTTCAGTCTTCCCGGCATCCTGCTCATCGTCTTCGCCGAGTCAGGACTCTTCGCGTTCCTGCCCGGCGACTCGCTGCTGTTCACCGCGGGCCTCTTCGTCGCCCAGGGCCAGTACATCAGCCAGCCGCTGTGGCTGGTGTGCACCCTGATCGTGGCCGCCGCCGTCCTCGGCGACCAGGTCGGCTACATGATCGGCAAGTTCTTCGGTCCCAGGCTCTTCAGCCGCCCCAACTCCAAGCTCTTCAAACAGGAGAACCTGGAGAAGGCGCACGAGTTCATGGAGAAGTTCGGCCCCAAGGCGATCGTCCTGGCCCGCTTCGTGCCGATCGTGCGCACCTTCGCCCCGATCGTCGCGGGCGCCGGCCGCATGAAGTACCGCACCTTCCTGACGTACAACGTCATCGGCGGCGTCGCCTGGGGCACCGGCGTCACCCTCGCGGGCTACTGGCTCGGCCAGATCGAGTTCATCCGGGCCAACGTCGAGGCCATCCTCGTCCTGATCATCCTGGTCTCGGTCGTCCCGATCGCCATCGAGTACCTCCGCGAACGCAAGAAGAAGAAGCGCGCCGCGGCTGCCGGACCGGTGCCCGCGGCCGCCCAGCAGCACCAGCCCCAGCCCCCGTACCCGGTCATGGACGACGCGACGACCCAGCTCCGCCGCGTGGACCCGTACGACCAGCCGCAGCAGCGGTATCAGCAGCGCCAGCCGCAGCCGCAGCAGCCCCAGCCGCACCACCCCCAGCAGCCGCAGCAGCCGCACCACCCCCAGCAGCCGCAGCAGTACCAGCAGCCCCCGCAGCAGCCGTACGCCCAGCAGTATCCGCAGGGCTACGGCGACCAGCCCCAGCAGTACGGCGACCAGTACCCGTACAACCAGGGGCGCTGAAACCCCCAGGGGCGCGGGGCCGTATCGATATGCGGCTCCGCCGCGTGAGCGCGACAAGCCATGGCGAGCCCGCAGCCGCCGATGGAGGGAACCACCCGAGTCCGTAGGCGCCCCGCGCTAGAACCCTCGCGTCCGCTTGGCCGCCCGCCTGCCGGCGGCACTCGCGGCCCCGGGCATCCTCAGGAACAGCCGCGAGATCTCGCCACCGAGGTTCACCCCGATCGCGATGGCCATCGCCAGCGCCACCGCGTTGGACAGCGACAGCAGCCCCGCGTCGACCTCGCCCTGCGCGATTCCCAGCAGACCGAAGTACGTCGCCGAACCGGGCAGCAGCGGACCGATCGCCGCCGTCGTGTACGGCAGCGCCGACGCGAACCGGTACCGGGACATCAGCTGCCCGAACAGTCCCACGAGCCCCGCCGCGGCGGCCGTGGAGGCCACCGGCGAGATGTCACCGGCGTAGTTCATGGCGCCGTACACGCACCAGGCGATGCCGCCGTTCAGGGTCACCGCGAGGACGGTGGACCGTTCCTGCTGGAGCAGGATCGCGAAGGCCAGCGACAGCAGCATCGAGGCGAAGATCTGCACAAACGGTTCGTCACCGGTGCCCAGCTTGGCGTCCGGATTCAGCTCGGCGCCCAGCTGGACGCCGAAGTACAGCACCACCAGCACCCCGGCGACGATGCTGACGAAGAAGTACATGACCTCCAGCAGACGGGCGGCGGCGGTGATGTAGAAGCCGGTCAGACCGTCCTGCACCCCCGCGACCAGCGCCCGCCCGGGCAGCAGCGCGAAGAGCCCACCGGTGATGACCGCGGACGCCTTCACATCGACGTGCGTCACCGTCAGCACCACACCCATCGCGGCCGGCGGCATCGCGGCCACCGCGAACTGGTAGAACTCCGGCAGCCCGCGCCCGGCGCACAGCCACGCCAGCCGGTCGCCGAGCATCGAGCCGAACATCGCCGCGAAGAACACGGTCGCCCCGCCGCCGACGAGCAGCGAGGCCCCGCCCGCGAGGAGACCGCTGGCCACGGTCAGCACCCAGGTGGGGTACGGGTGCCGGTTGCGGCGGATCTCCGCGAGGCGCCGGTAGGCCTCCTCCAGGGAGATGTTCGTGTCGGGGTCGCTGAGGTCGTCCACCAGATGGAAGACGGCCGCGAGCCGGGTGTAGTCGGTGCCGCGGCGGCGTACCGTGCGCGACGCCGTCACCGGGTCCTCGACCAGTGACGGCTGGTGGGAGATCGACAGCAGCGTGAACGTGACGTTCGGCTCGCAGCGGTCCAGGCCGTAGGACCGGCAGACGGCGAACATGGCCGCCTCCACGTCCTCGGCGCCCTCGCCGCCCGCCAGCAGCAGCTCCCCGATACGCAGGGTCAGGTCGAGTACGCGCGGCACGGCGGGGCCGGTCTCGTCGTCGTGCTTCTGCGACGGCTCGGGCGCGGGCCGCTCGGCCACCGGCATACGCAGCATGGCGCGCATCCGGTCCTGCCAGGGCACGTCCGTCAGGCTCACCGCCGGGAAGCCGCTCGCCGGGGTGAAGGCGGTGGGGGCGGTCCACGCACTGTGGGTGCTCGGCATGCTGAACGCCGACCCCTCGCCCTCGGCGCCCGGCGCCGAGGGCGCCTCCAGCCCCTCCGGCAGCGCGAACTCCGAAGTCGTCTCGGACTCGATGACGGCGTGCCGTGCGACGGCCAGCCCCTGCGGAATCTCGAACTCGGACGTCGTCGACGACTCGCCGTCGACCGACGCCGCGATCCCACTGGGCTGCCGGAAGGCACTGCGGGCCTCGTCCGACTGCGGCTTGGGGTCCTTCGCCTCCGTCACCTGCGCAACTCTCCCTGGTACGAACTCACCTTCCTGTTGACCTCAGTATGGTCACTCAAACGCGAACGGGCCGCACGCGTATGCGTACGGCCCGTTGCGGAACGGATGGGGAGCGGCGTCGCTCAGTGGCCGCCCTGGTCCTTGAAACGCTTGTAGGACCGCTCGATCTCGGCCTCGGCGTCGGTGCGGCCCACCCAGTCGGCCCCCTCGACGGACTTGCCGGGCTCCAGGTCCTTGTAGACCTCGAAGAAGTGCTGGATCTCCAGGCGGTCGAACTCCGACACGTGGTGGATGTCACGCAGGTGCTCCACACGCGGGTCGGTCGACGGCACGCACAGCAGCTTGTCGTCGCCGCCGGCCTCGTCCGTCATCCGGAACATGCCGATCGCGCGGCAGCGGATGAGGCAGCCCGGGAAGGTCGGCTCGTCCAGGATGACCAGCGCGTCCAGCGGGTCGCCGTCCTCGCCGAGGGTGTTCTCGACGAAGCCGTAGTCGGTCGGGTAGGCGGTCGAGGTGAACAGGCGGCGGTCCAGGCGGATACGACCGGTCTCGTGGTCCACCTCGTACTTGTTCCGCGAACCCTTCGGGATCTCGATCGTGACGTCGAACTCCACCGGACGCTCCTCCATGATCAGCACATAGTTCTGGTGGTTAAGTGTCCCTCACGCAGGTGTGTGATCGCGAAAGGGGCTGGTGACGGTGCCAGAGCTGAGACCTTGGCGGACCGCGGGACCGCGTGGGGCGCGGGTCGCGGACGCCGTACGTCCCCGTCTGGCCCGCTTTGCCCGGGCCGCCGGACCGCGGGTCGCACGGTTCGCACGGGCCACGGCGCCGCGGCTCACCCGGATCACGGGGCCGAAGACCTGGCAGTACACCGCCGGTGCCGCCACCGCCGGGCTGGCACTGGCCGCCGGTGTGGTGACCGCCGCCGGCCCCTGGGACTCCACGGGTCAGCGTACGGCCGAGCGGGACCGGGCCGTCGCACTGGAGCACCCGGGTGGCGCAGATCACGGTCGCGGCTCCGACGCCACGGGCACGGCGGCCGGTTCGCCCCGGCCCGCGCCCAGCGCCGGGGCCGTACTGACCGGACTCGACGGCGCCCCGCCGCCGGGCGGGGTCAAGGCGCCCCCCGGCACGACGGCCCTCACAGACCTCCTCGGGCCCCTGCTGGCGGACGACCCCGCGCTCGGCGAGCGCCGCACGGCGGCCGTCGTCGACCTCACCACCGGCAAGCGCCTGTACGGACTGGACCCCGAGGTCCCGCTCACCCCCGCCTCCACCACCAAGATCGCCACCGCCGTCGCCGCCCTCACCGCCCTCGGCCCCGACCACCGCCTCACCACCCGCACCGTCCTGGAGGCCGACACCGGCGAAGTCGTCCTGGTCGGCGGCGGCGACCCCACCCTCACCGCGCGGAAGGACGCCCGGGGCCTCGCGAGCCTGCGCACCCTCGCCGAGAAGACCGCCGCCGCCCTCAGGAAGCGGAACGTGCGCGAGGTGACGCTGTCGTACGACACGACGCTCTACACCGGTACCGAGACCCACCCGATAGGCGTCAACGAGAACCTCGCCCGCGTCACCGCGCTGATGGCCGACGAGGCCCGCACCGACGACTCCACCAGCGGCCCCGCCCCGCGCGAGCCCGACCCAGCCGACGCCGCCGCCCGCACCTTCGCCGGCCTCCTGAAGCAGCACGGCATCACCGCTTCCGCCCCCGGCCCGTCCAAGGCGACCGGCCGCGCCGCCACCCTCGCCACGGTCTCCTCGCCCCCGCTGTCGGCCCTGGTCGAGCGGATGCTCACCAACAGCGACAACGACCTCGCCGAGGCCCTGGCCCGGCACACCGCCGTCGCGACCGGCAAACCCGCCGACTTCGACGGGGCGGGCGCCGCCGTCACGGCCCGGCTCCAGCAGCTCGGCCTGCCGGTGGGCGACGCCCGCTTCCACGACGGAAGCGGCCTGGACCGCACCGACCTGATCTCCGCCGGCCTCCTCACCGCCCTGTTGGCCGAGGCCGCCGCCCCCGACCGCCCCCAGCTCCGCCCGGTGCTCACCGGCCTCCCGGTCGCCCACTTCACCGGCACGCTGTCCGACCGTTACACGGACGGCGCAGCGGGCCTCGTCCGCGCCAAGACGGGCACCCTCACCGGCGTGAACACCCTCGCCGGCACGGTGACCACCCCCGACGGCCGCCTCCTGGCCTTCGCCTTCCTGGCCCACGGCACGACGGACGCGTGGTCCGCCCAGGCGGCCCTGGACCGGGCGGCGACGAGCCTGGCCTCCCCGACGCCGTAGCCGGGCGGCACCCCGTCACCGCCGCACCCCCGCCCCCGTACGGCCTGCCCCCGACGGCGGCGCTCCCGTACCGTTGACGCATGACGAGCATCGGCGCACATTCCGGCATGGTCGACTGGAACCTCGCGGTGGCGACCGCGACCCGGCTCGTACGGCCGGGCCCCGAGGTGAGCCGCGACGAGGCCAGGGCCGTCGTCGCGGAACTCCGCCGCCATGCCAGGTCCTCGGAGGAACACGTCCGGGGCTTCACCCGGATGGGCACCGAGGAGACCCACGACACCCCCCTCCTGGTGGTCGACCGGCCCGGCTGGGTCCGGGCCAACGTCGCCGGATTCCGGGAGATCCTCAAACCCCTGCTGGAGAAGATGCAGGAACGGCGCGGCGGCGCGGGCAACGCCGTCCTCGGCGCCGTCGGCGGCAAGGTCACCGGCGTGGAGCTGGGCATGCTGCTGTCCTTCATGTCCTCCCGCGTCCTCGGCCAGTACGAGACGTTCGCCCCCGCCACCCGCGACCTGCCCGCGGGCGCGAACGGCGGCGGGCGGCTGCTCCTCGTCGCGCCGAACATCGTGCACGTCGAACGCGAACTCGACGTCGAGCCCCACGACTTCCGCCTGTGGGTGACCCTCCACGAGGAGACGCACCGCACGCAGTTCACGGCGGTGCCCTGGCTCCGGGACCACCTCGAGGGCGAAATCCAGTCGTTCCTGGCCGAGACCGACGTCGACCCGATGACCGTGCTCGAACGGATCCGCGAGGCCGCCCAGACCCTCGCCGGGGGCCGCCCCGAGGCGGAGGAGGACGACGACGGCGGCCGGTCGCTGGTCGAACTGGTGCAGACCCCGGCCCAGCGCGAGGTCCTCGCCCGTCTGACCGCCGTGATGTCCCTCCTGGAGGGCCACGCCGACTTCGTCATGGACGGCGTCGGCCCGCAGGTCGTGCCGAGCGTCGGCGAGATCCGCGAGAAGTTCCAGCAGCGCCGCGCCAAGGGCGCCTCCCGCCTCGACATGGCGCTGCGCAAGCTGCTCGGCCTCGACGCCAAGCTCCGCCAGTACCGCGACGGCGAACGCTTCGTGCGGGCCGTCGTCGACGAGTGCGGCATGGACGGCTTCAACCGCGTCTGGACCTCGCCCAACACCCTCCCCACCAAGTCGGAGATCGCCAAACCGGCGGACTGGATCGCGCGGGTGCACCGCAAGCCGGAGGCGTGAGCCCCGCAGGCGCGGCGTGAAACGATTCCGGCCGACGGCAGCCGAACGACCCTCCAATCACCCGTCCGAGGGACCGTGAGCCTTCGGCAGGCGTGCGATGCTCGGAGACCGGCCCGTTTCTGTCACCATCTACACACTCTGCGTGACCGAACCTCGGGCTCATCCCCGAAAACTTCATGAAGGGCACCGGACATGGGTCCCCATCCTGCGGTCGCGGCGATACGCCTGGCGGTCCGCCGCGTCCTCCACGACGTCCTCTCCGACATCCTCACCGAAGAACCGCACAGCACGGCCGGCGCCTTTGGCACCACGACCGCCGGACGCACACCCGAGCGGCCGCCGTCACCGCTCGTGCTCGTCGCGTGCTCCGGCGGCGCCGACTCGATGGCACTCGCCTCCGCCCTCGCCTTCGAGGCCCCCAGGCTCGGCGTCCGCGCCGGCGGCGTCACCGTCGACCACGGCCTGCAGAACGGCTCCGACCTGCGCGCCGAGGAAGTCGTCCTGCGCCTGCGCGAACTCGGCCTGGACCCCGTGGAGGCCACCGCCGTGACCGTCGGCCGCGCGGGAGGCCCCGAAGCCGCCGCCCGCGACGCCCGCTACGCCGCACTGGACGCCGCCGCCGCCCGCCACGGCGCCGCCGCCGTCCTGCTCGGCCACACCCGCGACGACCAGGCCGAGACCGTCCTGCTGGGCCTCGCCCGCGGCTCCGGCATCCGCTCCCTGTCGGGCATGGCCGCGGTCTCGGGGGCCGGCGGCCGCTACCGGCGCCCCTTCCTCCAGGTCGACCGCCAGACCGCCCGCAAGGCCTGCATGGTCCAGTCCCTGCCCGTCTGGGACGACCCCCACAACGCCGACCCCGCCTACACCCGCTCCCGGCTGCGCCACGAGGGGCTGCCCGCCCTGGAGAAGGCCCTCGGCAAGGGCGTCGTCGAGGCCCTCGCCCGGACGGCCCAACTCTCCCGGGACGACGCCGACGCCCTCGACACCTGGGCCCGCCAGGCCGAGGCCGGCGTCCGCGACGCCACCGGTGTCCTGGAGTGCGCCAAGCTCTACGCCCTGCCGCCCGCCGTACGCCGCCGGATCCTGCGCCGCGCCGCCCTGGAGGCCGGTGCTCCGGGCGGCGCCCTGTTCGCCCGCCACATCGAGGAGGTCGACCGGCTGATCACCGGTTGGCGCGGTCAGGGGGCCATCAACCTCCCCGGCAAAGTCGTCGCCCGGCGGCAGGGTGGCAGACTGGTGATCCGGCAAGGCTGAATCCGGACCTCCCACCGATCCGCACACGGATCACCGGGGCGCCGCGGATGGCCGGTGGGACGACCGAAAGTGATGCGGGTGGACGCGAACGACATGGGTGCCGACCTCGAGAAGGTACTCATCACCAAGGAAGAGATCGACGCGAAGCTGGCCGAACTGGCCGCGAAGATCGACGCGGAGTACGCGGGCAAGGACCTGCTCATCGTCGGCGTCCTCAAGGGCGCGGTGATGGTCATGGCCGACCTCGCCCGGTCGCTGTCCACCCCCGTCACGATGGACTGGATGGCGGTGTCCTCGTACGGCGCGGGCACCCAGTCCTCCGGAGTGGTGCGGATCCTCAAGGACCTCGACACCGACATCAAGGGCAGGCACGTCCTGATCGTCGAGGACATCATCGACTCCGGCCTGACCCTGTCCTGGCTGATCTCCAACCTCGGCTCGCGCGAGCCCGCCTCCCTCAAGGTGTGCACGCTGCTGCGCAAGCCCGACGCCGCGAAGGTCGCCATCGACGTGGAGTGGGTCGGCTTCGACATCCCCAACGAGTTCGTCGTCGGTTACGGCCTCGACTACGCCGAGAAGTACCGCAACCTCCCGTTCGTCGGTACGCTCGCGCCCCACGTGTACGGCGGCTGACACGCCCTCGCGGCGGACCGCACGGCGATCGGGGGGCCGACGGGAACCCCGGAGGCCTCCGCGCCGTTGGAGCATGCAGACGGGACGCCAGACCTCCCGTGCGGCTGAGCGCCGCCGCGCTGGGGTACCGTCAGAAGAACTGTCTTATCAAACTCACTATGGCAGGAGGGACGGGGCGACACCGCTCCGTGTGGATGGACGTGAAGCGATACTTCCGTGGGCCAATCATGTGGATCGTGCTGGCCGTCCTTGCCGTGGTCGTGTTGATGCAGGTCGTGGGCTCGTCCGGCGGCTACAAGACGGTGGACACCGGCCAGGTCGTCCAGGCGATCAACGACAACAAGGTCGAGTCGGCCAAGCTGACCACCGGTGACGAGCAGAACATCAAGGTTCAGCTCAAGGACGGCGAAAAGGTCAAGGGCAGCTCGAAGATCCAGGCGAGCTACATCGGCGACCAGGGCGTGACCCTCGCCAACACACTGCAGAACAAGTACCAGGACAAGCAGATCCCCGACGGCTACACCGTGTCGCCGTCGAAGCAGAACCCGATCGTCGGGCTCCTGATCACCCTGCTCCCCTTCGTCCTCATCGTGGTCATCTTCCTGTTCCTGATGAACCAGATGCAGGGCGGCGGCTCCCGGGTCATGAACTTCGGCAAGTCCAAGGCGAAGCTCATCACCAAGGACACCCCGAAGACGACGTTCTCGGACGTCGCCGGCTCGGACGAGGCCGTCGAGGAGCTCCACGAGATCAAGGAGTTCCTGCAGGAGCCGGCCAAGTTCCAGGCCGTCGGAGCCAAGATCCCCAAGGGTGTGCTGCTGTACGGCCCGCCCGGCACCGGCAAGACCCTGCTCGCGCGCGCCGTCGCGGGCGAGGCGGGCGTGCCGTTCTACTCGATCTCCGGTTCCGACTTCGTCGAGATGTTCGTCGGTGTCGGTGCCTCCCGAGTGCGCGACCTGTTCGAACAGGCCAAGGCGAACGCCCCGGCCATCGTCTTCGTCGACGAGATCGACGCGGTCGGCCGCCACCGCGGCGCCGGCCTCGGCGGCGGTCACGACGAGCGCGAGCAGACCCTGAACCAGCTCCTCGTCGAGATGGACGGCTTCGACGTCAAGGGCGGCGTGATCCTCATCGCCGCGACGAACCGGCCCGACATCCTCGACCCGGCGCTGCTGCGCCCCGGCCGTTTCGACCGGCAGATCGCCGTCGACCGCCCGGACATGCAGGGCCGTCTGGAGATCCTCAAGGTCCACCAGAAGGGCAAGCCGGTCGCGCCCGACGTTGACCTGTCGGCCGTCGCCCGCCGTACGCCCGGCATGACCGGTGCCGATCTGGCCAACGTGCTGAACGAGGCCGCCCTGCTGACGGCCCGCAGCGACCAGAAGCTGATCGACAACCACATGCTGGACGAGGCGATCGACCGTGTGGTCGCGGGCCCGCAGAAGCGGACCCGGATCATGTCGGACAAGGAGAAGAAGATCACCGCGTACCACGAGGGCGGTCACGCCCTGGTCGCGGCGGCCTCACCGAACTCCGACCCGGTCCACAAGATCACGATCCTCTCCAGAGGCCGGGCCCTCGGCTACACGATGGTCCTCCCGGACGAGGACAAGTACTCGACCACCCGCAACGAGATGCTCGACCAGCTCGCCTACATGCTGGGCGGCCGCGCCGCCGAGGAGCTGGTCTTCCACGACCCGACGACGGGTGCGGCCAACGACATCGAGAAGGCCACCGGCCTGGCTCGCGCGATGGTCACGCAGTACGGCATGACCGAGCGTCTCGGCGCGATCAAGTTCGGCGGCGACAACAGCGAGCCGTTCCTCGGCCGTGAGATGGCTCACCAGCGCGACTACTCGGAAGAGATCGCCGCGCTGGTGGACGAAGAGGTCAAGAAGCTCATCGAGACCGCGCACAACGAGGCCTGGGAGATCCTGGTCGAGAACCGCGACGTCCTCGACAACCTCGTCCTCGCGCTGCTGGAGAAGGAGACGCTGGGCAAGGAGGAGATCGCCGAGGTCTTCGCCCAGATCGTCAAGCGTCCGGCCCGGCCCGCCTGGACCGGTTCCTCCCGCCGTACGCCGTCGACCCGTCCGCCGGTGCTCTCCCCGAAGGAGCTCGCCCTGACGAACGGGGCGAACGGTGCGACGGCGGCCATCTCCACCACCAAGAGCACCACGGTGGAGCCCGCCCCGGCACCGGAACGAGCCCCGGAGGACCGCCCGGAGAACTGACCCCGGTCGATCGTCTCCGGATCGTCCCCCGGTGTCCCACCAGGCCCGGAATGTATGCCGCGCCCCCCAGGTTCTAGCCTTGGGGGGTGCGGCATTTCCGTATGCCGACGCAGGACGGATCAGGAACGAGGCATCAGATGACCGATCCCGTGACCTTGGACGGCGAGGGCCGCGTCGGCGAGTTCGACGAGAAGCGGGCCGAGAACGCCGTACGCGAGCTGCTCATCGCGGTCGGCGAGGACCCGGACCGCGAGGGCCTGAGGGAGACTCCGGCACGCGTGGCGCGGGCGTACAAGGAGATATTCGCCGGCCTGTGGCAGCAGCCGGAGGACGTGCTGACGACGACGTTCGACCTCGGACACGACGAGATGGTCCTGGTGAAGGACATCGAGGTGTTCTCGACATGTGAACATCATCTGGTGCCGTTCCGCGGAGTGGCGCACGTCGGCTACATCCCGTCCACCAGCGGGAAGATCACCGGTCTGTCCAAGCTGGCCCGCCTCGTGGACGTCTACGCCCGCCGCCCCCAGGTGCAGGAACGTCTGACGACGCAGATCGCGGACTCCCTGATGCAGATCCTGGAGCCGCGCGGAGTGATCGTCGTGGTCGAGTGCGAGCACATGTGCATGTCGATGCGAGGGATCCGCAAGCCCGGCGCGAAGACCATCACCTCGGCCGTACGCGGCCAGCTGCGCGACGGCGCCACACGCAACGAGGCGATGAGCCTGATCATGGCGCGCTGAGCGAGCCGAAGGATCAGGCCGCGGACGCCGCGCCCGGGTGGTTGTCGTCCTCGTCCTCCGGGAGCTTGCAGACGCGCTCCATGAAGACCGCGGCCGCTATGACGGCGATGCCCGCCACGACCGAGGCGCCCGCGTAGATGGCCTGGTCGCGGCGGGCCGGGACGTCGAGGTACTCCAGCAGGAAGACGCCCGTGCCGCCGTACATGCCGGCGACGAGGGCGGCCACCAGGGCGCTGGCCTGGCCGAAGACGACCGCGCGGGCCGCCATCATCGGGTCGACGCCCTTGGCGCCGGGGACCCGCTCCCGCTGCGCCTTCAGGCGGGCGCGGATCGACAGGGCCGTGGCCAGCAGGATCACGGCGATCAGGGCCAGGACGACGGGCGCGGCCAGGGGGACGCTCGGGAGGGTGCCCACCGAGTTCCACAGGCGGGCTCCGGCCCAGGACAGGACCCCGGCGACGACGAACACGCCGGCCAGCACCCTGATGCGCAGCTCTTTCACGGTGTCCCGGTGTCCCTTCGGTTCCCCTGCGTGGTCGTCCTGACCTCGTCGACCTTAACGACTACTCGGGCAGCCGGAGTTCCAGGTCGGCGCGGGGCGCGACGCCGTCACGGGTGACGGACTCCAGGAGGTCCGCGACCGTGCCCTGGCCGGGCAGCAGGGCCTCGGGCTCCACGTCGAGCCAGGGGGCGAGCACGAAGGCGCGCTCGTGGGCACGGGGGTGGGGCAGGGTGAGCTGCGGGTCGTCGGAGACGACCTCGGCGTAGGCGACGATGTCGACGTCGAGTGTGCGCGGGCCCCAGCGTTCGTCGCGGACGCGGTGGAAGGCCTCCTCGACCGCGTGCGCGCGCTCCAGGAGCGAGGACGGGGGCAGCGTCGTCTTCAGCAGCACGACCGCGTTGAAGTACGAGGGCTGGCTGCCGGGGTCGACGCCCCACGGCTCCGTCTCGTACACCGGGGAGACCCCTTTGACGCGGACGCCCGGAGTGTCCTCCAGGGCGTCGATGGCGCCCTGGAGGGTCTCCAGCCGGTTGCCGAGGTTGGCGCCGAGGGCGATCACGGCACGCTTGGGGTTGGACAGGGTGGTGTCCGCGGCGTCGACCTGTTCGATGACGGAGGCGGGCACGGGCTGTACGGTCGGGTCGCTCGGACCCTTGGCGAAGGGGGCGCTCATACACGGCTCCGGATGATGGTGACGGTGACGTCGTCGAAGGGGACGGTGATCGGTGCGTCCGGCTTGTGGACGCAGACCTCGACCTCCTCGACCCCCTCGTGTTTCAGACACACCTGGGCGATGCGCTCGGCGAGCGTCTCGACGAGGTTGACGGGCTCGCCCTCGACGACGGCCACGACCTCCTCGGCCACGATGCCGTAGTGCACGGTCTTCGTCAGGTCGTCGTCGGCCGCGGCCGGCCGGGTGTCCAGCCCCAGGACGATGTCCACGAGGAAGGTCTGGCCGTCCTCGCGCTCCTTGGGGAACACACCGTGGTGCCCGCGGGCCTTCAGGCCGCGCAGCGCGACACGATCCACGCGAATCACTCCTGCAGTCGTCGGTCTCGGCCGGTCGTACCACGTGCGGGCGGCACGCCGGATCCAGTCGAATCTACCCGCGGGCACCGACAGTGCCGGGCCACGGGGGGTGTGGGGCCGGGTGGGGCGCGGCAGGTTTCACTCCGCGTTCTCCCTGGCGGCCCCGGTGGATCACGGGTTGGTAGCCGCCCATACCCGGCGGTCCGTGATTCCAACCACTTCTGTTGCCCCGCCGGGTCAGGGCGGGGTCTCGTCGCCCTCTTCGTCCTCGGTCTCGGCGAGTACCGGGGAGGCGTGGTGCGACCAGAGCTTCCAGCCGGCCGGCGTGCGCCGGAACGTGTTGGTGGCGACCACGAGCCGGCCGACGAGCGGGCCGAGTTCCTCGCCGCCGTCGGGGGCGGGGCCGCCGCTGAGAATGTTCTCGGTGCAGGTGACCAGGGCGGTGTCGCCGGTGACGGAGACGTGCACGTCGGTGAGGAAGAACTGGATGTAGTCCGTGTTCGCCATGATCAGGGCGTACGAGCGGAGGACCTCGCCGCGGCCGGTGAGCACCGGCCAGCCGGGGTGCACGCAGGAGACCACGCCGACGTCGGCCGGGTCGTGGTACGACTCGTCGACCCCCAGGTCGGACGGGGTGAGCCAGAACTCGGAGACCTTCTCGAAATCGCCCTCCTCCAGCGCCTCGTAGAACGCGGTGTTGGCGGCCTCGACCTGCTCGACGTCGAGGTGCGGCGCGCTCACCGGGCTCCTTCGACGGCGCGGGCGACCCGTACGGCGTCGGCCGTGGCGCGTACCTCGTGCACGCGCACGGCCCAGGCGCCCGCGTGCGCCGCGAGGGCGGAGACCGCGGCGGTCGCGGCGTCGCGCTCGCGCGCGGGGGGCGGGGTGGCCTGCGGGCCGGCGAGGACCCGGCCGAGGAAGCGCTTGCGGGAGGCGGCGACGAGGAGGGGGTGGCCGAGGGCGAGGAGACGGTCCAGGTGGGCGAGGAGGACGAGGTCGTGGTCGGCGTCCTTGGAGAAGCCGAGACCGGGGTCCACGACGATGCGGTCGGGTGCGACGCCGCCCTCCAGGACGGCTTCCACGCGCGCGTGGAGCTCGTCGACGACCTCGGTGACGACGTCGGCGTAGGTGCCCTTCACGTTGCCGCCGTCCAGGAGGCCGCGCCAGTGCATGACGACGAAGGGGGCGCCCGCGTCGGCGACGACCGGGATCATCCCGGGGTCGGCGAGGCCGCCGCTGACGTCGTTGACCAGGGCGGCGCCTGCGGCGAGGGCCTGCTCGGCGACGGAGGCGCGCATGGTGTCCACGGAGATCGTGACGCCCTCGGAGGCCAGGCCGCGGACGACGGGGACGACGCGCCTGAGTTCCTCGTCCTCGTCGACACGGGTCGCGCCGGGGCGGGTGGACTCGCCGCCGACGTCCACGAGGTCGGCGCCCTCGGCCACCAGGTCGAGGCCGTGCTTGATGGCGGCCGTGACGTCGAAGAAGCGGCCGCCGTCCGAGAAGGAGTCGGGGGTCACGTTGACGACTCCCATGACCGCGCAGCGGTCCCATGCGGTCAGTCCCGCGAGGTGGTGGCGGCGGGCGGTCGTCTGCTTGCTCATGGGTTCAGCGTAGGTGGTGGGGGTGCGCGTGATGCCTGCGGCGCCTGGTGCGGGTTCGGTGGGGGTGCGGGTAGCGCCTTGGGCTGGGTGGGGGGTCGGGGCCGGGACGGGGGTGTCCGTCCTCGGAACGGCGCGGAAGCGGTTGGCCACAGAAGTGGGCTCCGTTGACGCGCCAACCGCTGCGGGCGGACACCCCCCGCCCCGTCCCCTTCCCGCCGTACGCGGCTGACCCTCGCCCCTCGCCGGTGCCGCTTCCCGCCGTACGCGGCTTTCCGGCGACTCCTCTTCGGGGGCGCTTCCCGCCGTACGCGGCTCACTCGGGTGTCGTACGCCGGTCCGGTCGCCTCATGCCGCCCGGGCCTTCTGTTCCGGCAGGTGGTGGACGCAGGGGCGGGGGGATGGTGTGCGGCGGCGCAGGAAGCGAGGGGCGGCGAGGGTGACGAAGCCCTCTGCCTGCATCGCGGCGAAGCCGATGCGGGGGAGGTCGGCGGAGCGGCGGTAGACGACGAAGCGGGGTTCCCACCGGGGGCGGAACTTGGCGTTGAACTTGTACAGGGACTCGATCTGGAACCAGCGGGAGAGGAAGACGAGCAGGCCCCGCCATGCGCGCAGGACCGGACCCGCGCCGATCTTCTCGCCGCGTGCCAGTGCCGCGCGGAACATCGCGAAGTTCAGGGACATCCGCGCGATGCCGAGTTTCGGCGCGGCCTGGAGCGCGGCGACGATGAGGAGCTCGTTCATTCCGGGGTCGGCCGCCCGGTCGCGGCGCATGAGGTCCAGGGAGACACCGTCCGCGCCCCACGGCACGAAGTGGAGGACGGCCTTCAGGTCGCCGTACTCGCCCGGTTCGGGGTCCTGCTTGTGTGCCGTCGCTATCAGGCAGTCGCCGTCGGCCGGGTCGCCGACGCGGCCCAGGGCCATGGAGAAGCCGCGCTCGGTGTCGGTGCCGCGCCACGCGTCGGCGGCGCGGCGGACGCGGTCCAGTTCGGCGTCGGAGAGGTCAGCGACGCGCCGTACGCGAGTCTCGTAACCGGCACGCTCGATGCGCTTGACCATCTGGCGCACGTTGCGCATCGCGCGGCCGGCGAGGGAGAAATCCGCGACGTCCACCACCGCCTCGTCGCCGAGTTCGAGCGCGTCGAGTCCGGTCTCGCGGGTCCAGACCTCGCCGCCGGTCTCGGAGCAGCCCATGACGGCGGGCGTCCAGGAGTGGGCGCATGCCTCGTCCATGAAGCGTTCGATGGCGCCCGGCCAGGCCTCGACGTCGCCGATCGGGTCGCCGCTGGCCAGCATCACGCCGGAGACGACGCGGTAGGTGACGGCGGCCTTGCCGCTGGGGGAGAAGACGACGGCCTTGTCGCGGCGCAGCGCGAAGTGGCCGAGGGAGTCGCGGCCGCCGTGCCGGGCGAGCAGGGCGCGCAGGCGCGTCTCGTCGTCCTCGGTGAGGCGGGCCGCGGGGTGTTCGGGGCGGAAGGCCAGGTAGATGGTGGTGATGGCGGTCAGCAGGCCGAGGGCGCCCAGGGAGAAGGCCACCGTCCAGGACGTGTTGCCCCGGTAGTCGACCGGGCCCTCGACGCCGAACAGGCCGTAGAGGACGTGGGTGAGGCGGTCGGCCAGGCTCGGGTCGCCGAGCATGCGGTGCGGGTGGGCGTTGACGACGAGCAGGCCGAGCAGGACGGAACCGGCGCTCATGAGGACGAAGTTGGCCAGGGCCCGCCAGCGGCTGCGCGGGTCGGGCAGGGCGGCGAACTGGTCGCGGTGGCGCAGCAGCGGGGCGAGCAGTACCAGGGAGATCAGTACGCCGAGGAGGGAGTGGCGGTAGGTGAACTGGGCCACCGCGCCGAGGGGGAGCAGCGCCACGGCCGCTCGCCAGGCCCGGCGTTTGCGGCGCTTGAGGCCGTGCGCGAGCAGGAGGAGCAGGACGCCCGCGCTGAGGGAGAGGGCCGCGGCGAAGGGGCCGAAGGCGCCGGGCAGGACCTCGGCGAGGGCGTGCATGCGGCTGTGCCGGAAGCGGGGGAAGACGCCGGCGGTGATGTCCAGCAGGCCGACGAGCGCGCCGGCCCGGCCGACGAGGAGCGGTACGTTCTCCGGGCGGGGGCCGCGCGGTAGGCGACGTACGCGGTTGGGTCCTGCCGGAACCGCGCCCGACATTTCCTCATCTGTCCTGACAGACATCGCACCTGTAGTTCTGCGAGAGACCGTGGGTCCGGGCCCGTTTCGGGCATCCGGCGACATTGCGCTCTCTAGGACGGTGTCTTGGAGGGAGAGGTTCACTCCCCTCGACCGGAAAGCCCGAAGGGGGTCCGGACGGACGGTCCCTGAGGGCGGTTCCGGCGGGCGCCCGACGGACGCATGGAGAGTGCGGGCAGGTAGCAAGACATGGGTCTGACGAGCGACAAGGTGCTCGCGTTGGCGGTGGGGGCGGGCGTGCTGCTGTTCGCCGGCACGGTGTGGTGGTGGCCGCGGCTTGCCGGGCGGAGCGTGCGGGCCGTCCTCGGGCGGATGGGTCTGCTGTTCGCCACCCAGGTGGCGGTCTTCGCCGCGGTCGGACTGGTCGCCAACCAGTCCTTCGGGTTCTACGGCAGTTGGGCCGACCTGTTCGGCCGGGAGAACGGCCAGGGCGTCGTCGTCGACCACTCGGCGGGCACCGCCGGCGGGCCGCTGAGGGTCGTCGGCGACCGGCGGGTGACCCGGGCGAGCGGGGCCCGGCCCGACGTCTCGGGCCGGGTCGAGGAGATACGGATCGTCGGCCGTACGACGGGGATCGGGTCACCCGCGTACGTGTATCTGCCGCCGGAGTACTTCCAGGCGCGGCACCGTGCCCGTACGTTTCCCGCGACCGTCGTCCTGACGGGGTATCCGGGCACCGCCGAGGCGCTGGTGGACAAGCTCCGCTATCCGCGCACCGCGCTGGAACTGGCGAAGGCCGGACGGATGCGGCCGATGATCCTGGTCATGCTGCGTCCCACGGTGGCGCCGCCGCGGGACACGGAGTGCGTGGACGTGCCGGGCGGGCCGCAGACGGAGACGTTCTTCGCGAAGGACCTCCCCGAGGCGGTGAGCGGCCACTACCGGGTCGGCAAGGGGCCGCGGAGCTGGGGTGTCGTCGGCAACTCGACGGGTGGGTACTGCGCGCTGAAGCTCGCCATGCACCACCCGGAGGCGTACGCCGCCGGGGCGGGGCTGTCCCCGTACTACGACGCGCCGAGCGACCCCACCACGGGCGATCTCTTCCAGGGCGACAAGGAGCAGAAGAACCGGGCCAACCTGTGGTGGAGCCTCAAGAACCTGCCCGCGCCCGACACTTCTCTGCTCGTCACCAGCAGCAAGTCCGGTGAGACGAACTACAAGGACACGCTGAAGTTCATCGAGCGGGTGAAGGACAAGAAGCCGACGCGGGTCTCGTCGATCATCCTGGAAAGCGGCGGGCACAACTTCAATACGTGGCGGCGGGAGATTCCCGCGACGCTGCAGTGGCTGGACGAGCGGCTGGACGCAACGCAGAAATGATCTTGAAGTAATTCGTCCCGTACCGCAGATGTGGATTCCCGGAGCCGTGTGAACGCGTCGGAGACGGACGTGTTTTTACGGGGCGGGGCGCCAAGAATCGCCTACGCGCGGTAAGTTTCTGGCCATGCCACGTGGACGTCACCGCCATTCCCCGCCTTTGCACAGGCTGCTTCCTCCGTCGGCGATCGCAGGCGTCTCCGTCATCTGCGCCTTCGGCCCCTGGTTGGTCAGCGAGACCACGGTCCTGCGCGTACTGGCCGCCGCGGCCGCGGTGACGGCCGTCGTCGGCGCGGTCGTCATGCGGCACTGGGACGTCCAGGCGGGCCGGCAGGTGGCCGACCTCACGCGCGCGCGGGCGAGTGACGAGTGGCGCTTCGAGGAACGGGTCGCCGAACTGGAGTCCGACCTGGAGGAGTCGCGCGAGCTGCGGCAGAAGCTGGAGCACCGGCTGCGCGCCAAGCGCGCGGAGCTGGCGGGGCTGCGCAACGAGCACGCCTCCCTGCTGCGGCGCTACGCCACGGCGGAGACCGAGCGCGCCAGCGCGCTGGAGGGCCGCCGGCTGCTCGAGATAGAGGCCGCGCCGCAGGCGCCCGCCCTGCCCGCGGCCCGGTCCGCGCCTGCCCCCGCGCCCGCCCCGGAACCGGCGGCCGAGGAGACCCCTCCGGCCGGCGAGGAGCCGGGTGAGGAGAGCGGGAGCGCCGAAGAGGTTCCCGGCGCGTTCTCGCCCGAGGGGTCCCGGCTGTTCCTGCGCGCGAACGCGGCACTGGCCCGCCTTCAGGAGGACGCGTCGCCCGCCCCGGCCGGTGGCGACCGGGACGACACCCCGGCCGACTCCGACGGCGGTGACGACGACGGGGACGGCGGCGGCAAGGGCGGCGGCGAGAGCGCGGCGCCGGCCGAGGCCGCGCGGGAGGACGAGGCGCAGGGGCAGCCCGGGGCGGCCGACGGACACGAGCGCACCGCCGCCGCCTCCCCGACCCCGCAGTCCGACGAGCGGCCCGCGCAGCCCACCCGGCAGGCCGACGGGCACTTCACGGTGCCGACCGCGGTGGCCGTCGTACCGGCCGCCCCGGCGCGGCGTCCGATGGTCGAGGGCGGCTTCGACTTCTTCGGCACGAAGGCCCCCGACGACGCGGCGGACCCGTCCGACGCCGCCCTGGCGGACGTCCAGAACGAGGACCTCGCCGATGTCGTCGGCCAGGAGGCGCTCGCCCTGCACAAGGCGGAGGCCGAGGCCGCCTTCAAGCCGGCCGGCGAGGAGTCCCGGGGCGTGAGCCAGGTGATCGACCTGACGGCCCACGACGAGACCGAGCAGATCGACGTGCAGGGGCTGCGCAGCGCGGTCTCCTGACCGCGGCGGAGCGGTCCTCGGGGCGGTCCCCGGGGCGGTTGTCGGCGCGGTCAGGCCATCCAGCGGTCCGGCGGCGCGTCCCGGCGTCCGGTCCTGGACCGTTCGGCCTGGCCGCGCAGCAGCTCCGCCGCCTCGTCCGCGTCCCGCAGCCGCGCGGTCACGGTCTTGTTCGCCCCCGTGTCCACCCGTACGTCGGCCAGCCGCAGGGCACGCCGCCAGGGGCCCTGCGTCCGGCGGACGCTCTGGACCTTGGCGTGCGGCACGAGGGCCAGGGTGCGGCGCAGCAGTCCGTACCGGGCGGCGAAGACCGCGTCGGTGACCGCGAGCCCGTACCCGCGCCACCACAGCGGCCTGCACCGCGCCGCGCGGCGCGGCGGGCGGGACAGCTCGGGATCCGCCGGGACGGTCACCCCGGGCAGCACGCGCGCGACGACCGACTCGGCGATCTCCCGCGGGGCGACCGGCAGCAGTACGGAGTTCGACGACCCGGCGACGTCCAGCTCCACCCGCACCCAGCGGCGGCGCCGCCACAGCAGGGGCTCCACGAGGCGCACGGTCTGCACCCGGCCCGGCGGCACCGTCTCGTGGGCGCGGTCCAGCAGGCCGTGGTCGATGCGGAGTCCGTCGGGGGACTCGGCCACCGTCCAGTCGTACTCGGCGACGAACCGGCCCGCGCTGCTCGCACCCGCGGCGCCCACCAGCGGCAGGGCGGTCGCCAGCACCGTCCACAGGTTGTGGGTGGCCAGCCACAGCAGCGTCGGCACGACGGCGGCGGCGAGCAGGGTGCCCCAGGTCGCGCCGGTCAGCAGGAGGGAGACGGCGAGGACGCCCGGCGGCACCCGCAGCAGTTGCCGGGCGGGGGCCTCGCCGACCTCGTGCGCGGTCTCGGGCGCGAAACCGGCCGCGCGCGCGAGCAGCTCCGCCCGCAGCGCACGCGCCTCGTCGGCGCCCAGGAAGGCCAGCTCGTCCTTCTTGCCGGTGCCTATGACGTCGAGTTTCAGCTTGGCGACCCCCGCGACCCGGGCCAGCAGGGGCTGGGTGACGTCGATGGCCTGGATGCGTTCGAGGCGGATGTGCGCGGTGCGCCTGAACAGCAGTCCGGTACGGATGCGCAGCTCGGTGTCGGTCACCGCGAAGTGGGTGAACCACCAGGTCAGGAAGCCGTAGAGGGCGGCCGCGGGGATCAGGACGGCGAGGCCGATCAGCAGGTGGGTCGTGGTCAGCCGCGTCAGCTGGCGCTGGGCCTGGTCCGGATCGTGCACCGCCCAGCCGACGAGCACGGCGACCGGCGCCCACGCCCGCCGCAGGGGCGTGACGGGGTGCAGACGCCGCTCGGCGACCGCGCCGGCGGGAGGGGACGCGTGGGTGCCGGGGGCGGTGTCGGGGGCGCTGTCGGTGGCGGGCCCCGTGGCGGGGGTGCCGGCCGGGGGCCGCTCGCGTCGCCGCCCGTCGCCGTCCCCGGTGCACCGTCGGTACCGGCGCCGGTGGTGCCGCGGCCGGTCTCCGTGGCGCCGGGCGTGGTGTCCGTCGTACGGGCGGTCTCCGTGGCGCCGGGGGCGGTGTCCGTCGTGCGGGCGGTCGGGTCCGTGGTGCGGTGCGGGGGGCCGGACGTGGCCTGCCCGGGCTCGGGCCTCCTCGGGGTGCCGTTCCCGGGGGCGTCCGTCCGGTCCGTCGGCCCGGTCACGCCGCCCGCACGGTCCGTCGTACCGCCGTCGGTGGTGTCCCACCCGGCGCCGGGCCCGGTCACAGCCCCGCCGATCGGGCCTCGCCCAGCTCGGTGAGGCGGTCGCGGAGGCGTTCCGCCTCGGCCGGGTCGAGACCGGGGATGGTCGCGTCGGTCGCGGCGGCGGCCGTGTGCAGCTGCACGCTGGCCAGGCCGAAGTGCCGTTCGACCGGTCCGGAGGTCACCTCGACCAGTTGCATGCGCCCGTACGGGACGACGGTCTCCTCCCGCCACAGCACGCCCCGGCTGATCAGCAGGTCGTCGGCGCGCTCGGCGTACCGCCAGGAGCACCAGTTGCGCTCCAGCATCACCCAGCCCCAGGCGAGCAGAACCAGCGGCGGCACGGCCAGGGCGGACCAGACGGGGTCGAGGAACAGCGCGGGCAGCAGGGCCGCGGCGAGCGTCAGCAGGCCCAGCCACACCACCAGCAACAGCCGCCGCATGCGCAGCAGCCCCGGTGGCAGACCGCTCCACACCGGCTCGTCCCGCGCCGGATCCGCCGCCCCCGCCGTGCCCGTGTCGTCAGGGCTCCCCGTCTCCATGGGGCCAGCGTACGTAGGGGAGACTGTGTCCATGACTCCTACGACGGAGACCACGGTCGGTGTCGGCGGTGCGGCGGAGAGCACCGACATGGTGCTCAACATCGGTCCCCAGCACCCGTCCACCCACGGCGTGCTGCGGCTCAGGCTGGTCCTGGACGGCGAGCGCATCATGAGCGCGGAGCCGGTGATCGGCTACATGCACCGCGGCGCGGAGAAGCTGTTCGAGGCCCGTGACTACCGTCAGATCATCATGCTCGCCAACCGTCACGACTGGCTGTCGGCGTTCTCCAACGAGCTGGGTGTCGTCCTCGCCGTCGAGCGGATGCTCGGCATGGAGGTCCCCACGCGCGCGGTGTGGACGCGCACGCTCCTCGCCGAGCTGAACCGGGTGCTCAACCACCTGATGTTCCTCGGGTCGTACCCGCTGGAACTGGGCGGCATCACCCCGGTCTTCTACGCCTTCCGGGAGCGGGAGGTCCTCCAGAACGTGATGGAGGAGGTCTCCGGCGGGCGCATGCACTACATGTTCAACCGCGTCGGCGGCCTCAAGGAGGACCTCCCCGCGGGCTGGACCACGCGCGCGCGTGCCGCCGTCGCGGCCGTGCGCTCGCGCATGGACGTCTTCGACGACCTGGTGCTCGGCAACGAGATCTTCCGGGGACGTACGCGGGGCGTCGGCGCCCTGTCCGCCGAGGCCGTGCACGCCTACGGCGTCAGCGGGCCCATCGCCCGCGCCTCCGGAGTCGACTTCGACCTGCGCCGCGACGAGCCCTACCTCGCCTACGGCGAACTCCGGGACACCCTCAGGGTCGTCACCCGCACCGAGGGCGACTGCCTGGCCCGCTTCGAGTGCCTGCTGGAGCAGACGCACAACGCCCTCGACCTCGCCGACGCCTGCCTGGACCGCCTGGTCGAGCTGGCGCCCGGGCCGGTCAACCAGCGGCTCCCGAAGGTGCTGAAGGCGCCCGAGGGCCACACGTACGCCTGGACCGAGAACCCGCTCGGCATCAACGGCTACTACCTGGTCAGCAAGGGCGAGAAGACCCCGTACCGGCTGAAGCTGCGCTCGGCGTCGTACAACAACATCCAGGCGCTGGCGGAGCTGCTGCCCGGGACGCTGGTCGCGGACATGGTGGCGATCCTGGGGTCACTGTTCTTCGTGGTCGGGGACATCGACAAGTAGCGCGGCGGGGTCGAGGGGCCCCACCGGCTGGAGCAGCCACACGAAGTCGCCCAGGCCGCCCGGCGCGGTCAGCTCCGCGGCCTGCGAGGCACGCGCGAGTGCGCGCACGTACGCCGCCGGGTCGGTGGAGGCCAGCGAGAGCGGAGGACGGGCGCCCGTGACGCCCAGGGCGCGCAGGACCTCGTGCTGGGGGCGCATGAGCGCGTCCGTGGGCGCGCACGCCGGAGCGCACCTCGCGGCGTGGGCCTGCGCACACGCGTCCAGGGCGACATGCGCGGTGATGTCGCACGACCCGTCGGGCACCGGCCGGATCTCGCGCCCCTCCCGGAAGCCGGTGAGCGTCCCGAAGGGCGGGCGGGTGGCCAGGGTGTGCGCGTAGTCGACGGCCACCGCGAGCCCGCCCCTGCCACCTCCGGCGCCGCGCCTGCCTGCTTCCGTGTCGCCTCTGTCGCCTGCGGTGTCGCGCCTGTCGGCTTCTGCGCTGTTCCTGCCGCCTGCGGTGTCGCGCCTGCCGGCTCCAGTGTCGCGCCTGTCGGCTTCCGCGCTGCCTCTGCCTGCCTCCGCGCCGCTCCTGCCTGCCTCCGCGCTGCCTCTGCCGCCTCCTGGGCCGTCCCTGCCTGCCTCCGCGTCGCCTCTGCCGCCTTCCGTGCTGCCCCCGCGGGCTTCCGTGGCGCCTCCGCCGCCCAGCGTCGACACGGCGGAGGCCCAGGCCGTGTCGCGGGGGAGTCCGATCTCCGCCCGCAGCCCTTCCTCGCCGGGCAGCGGCCACCACCGGGCCAGCCACTCGGCCTCCGCCCCGGCCACCGGCTCCCCGAGCCGCTCGGTCCCGTCGTCCCGGACGAGCACCCGGCGGGCCACGCCCGCGGAGTCCACCTCCGCCACGTCCACCGGTACGTTGTCCAGCCACTCGTTGGCGAACAGCAGGCCGGTGACGCCGTCGGGCGGCTCGGGGAGCCACCGGACCCGCGGGTCCAGCCCGGCGGGGCGGTCGGCGACCTCGACGGCGTACGCGCGCGTGCGGGCGGCCACGTCGGCGGGCAGGGCCGCCAGCACCCCGGTGACCAGTTCGCCCCGTCCGGCCGCCATGTCCACGAAGTCCAGCGTCCCGGGCCGCCCCAGCGCCTCGTCGACCCGGCACAGCAGCCGCGCCACGGCCCCGGCGAACAGCGGCGACGCGTGCACGGACGTCCGGAAGTGCCCGGCCGGTCCCTCGGGAGCCGCGCGGTAGAACCCGCCCGGCCCGTACAGGGCCTCCCGGGTGGCCTCCCGCCAGCCGCGCCACGTCCCATGTGCCTCCGGCGCCTCTTCGGCCCCTGCCGTCCCTGGTGTCACAGGCCCAGGCTAGGGGCACAGGAGAGCGGAGCCTCCACCTTGCGGAGTAGGCGTGGGGGACGCGGATCGGCCCTCCGGTTGACCCCTGCACCTATTCCGCTTCCCTACGCTGGGTCACGTGCAGCGCCTCTACGATTTCCTCCGCAGACACCCGACCGGGGTCGACTCCTTCTGGGCCCTCGTCGTGCTCGGGATTTCCGTGGTCTCCGCGGCGAACCCGGGGACGCGGGCCGACGGGACGGACAATCTGGCGCTCATCCTCCCCGTCGTGGTGCTGCTCGGCGTCGTGATGGCGCTGCGCCAGCGGATGCCGGAGCGGATGCTGCTGCTCGCCGTCGCGCTCGGCGTGGCGCAACTGGCCTTCGACGTCTCGACGATGCCCGCCGACTTCGCCTTCCTGGTGATCATCTACACCGTGGCGGCGACCGGTGCCCGCTGGGCGTCCCGGACGGCCCTGGCCGCGGGCCTGTGCGCGGCGCCCCTCGCCCAGCTGCGCTGGTCCGACAGCGAACTGAGCATGGGGACCACCATCGCCGTGACGGTCTTCCAGGCGGTCCCCTTCGTCCTCGCCTGGGTGCTCGGCGACTCCGTCCGCACCCGCCGCGCCTACTTCGCGCAGCTGGAGGAGCGCGCGACCCGGCTGGAGAAGGAGCGCGAGGCCCAGGCCAAGGTCGCCGTCGCCGCCGAGCGCGCCCGCATCGCGCGCGAGCTGCACGACGTCGTCGCGCACAACGTCTCCGTCATGGTGGTGCAGGCCGACGGCGCCGCCTACGTCCTGGACGCGGCCCCCGACCAGGCGAAGAAGGCCCTGGAGACCATCTCCTCCACCGGCCGCCAGGCGCTCGCGGAGATGCGCCGTCTGCTGGGCGTGCTGCGTACCGGCGAGCACAAGGAGGCCGGCGAGTACGTTCCGCAGCCCGACGTCCAGCAGATCGAGGACCTGGTCGAGCAGTGCCGCACCTCCGGGCTGCCCGTCGACTTCAAGGTCGAGGGCACCCCCAGGCAACTGCCCAGCGGCGTGGAGCTGACCGCGTACCGCATCGTGCAGGAGGCGCTCACCAACACCCGCAAGCACGGCGGCGAGAACGCGGGCGCCAGCGTGCGCCTGGTCTACTTCGACGACGGGCTCGGGCTGCTCATCGAGGACGACGGCAAGGGCGCCCCGCACGAGCTGTACGAGGAGGGCGGCTTCGACGGCCAGGGCCACGGCCTGATCGGCATGCGCGAGCGGATCGGCATGGTCGGCGGAACCCTGGACGCGGGCCCGCGTCCGGGCGGAGGATTCCGCATCAGTGCGCTGCTGCCGCTGAAACCGGCACACTGACAATGCCTCCCGTACGCGCGTGCCGCGTTGACACCTGTAAGGAAGAAGAGGACCCGATGGCGATCCGCGTAATGCTCGTCGACGACCAGGTGCTGCTGCGCACCGGGTTCCGGATGGTGCTGGCGGCCCAGCCGGACATGGAGGTCGTCGCGGAGGCGGGCGACGGCGTAGAGGCGCTCCAGGTGCTGCGCGCGACCGCCGTGGACGTCGTCCTGATGGACGTCCGCATGCCCAAGCTCGACGGGGTGGAGACCACCAGCCGGATCTGCGTGGATCCGGACGCGCCGAAGGTGCTGATCCTGACCACGTTCGACCTCGACGAGTACGCGTTCTCGGCGCTGAAGGCGGGCGCCTCCGGCTTCATGCTCAAGGACGTGCCGCCCGGCGAACTGCTCGCCGCGATCCGCTCCGTGCACAGCGGCGACGCCGTGGTCGCCCCCTCCACCACCCGGCGGCTCCTGGACCGGTTCGCGCCGATGCTGCCGGCCACCGGTCAGGAACCCCGGCAGAAGGAGTTGCAGCGGCTCACCGAGCGGGAGCGCGAGGTGATGGGCCTGGTGGCGCAGGGCCTGTCCAACGGGGAGATCGCGGCGCGGCTCGTGCTGTCCGAGGCGACCGTGAAGACGCACGTGGGCCGCATCCTGACCAAGCTGGGCCTGCGCGACCGCGTTCAGGTGGTGGTCCTGGCCTACGAGACCGGGCTGGTGCGGGCCGGCGGCGCACACGGCTGACGGGCCCGGGCGGAGACGCCGCGTCGGTGGCCGGCCGCGCTAGCGCAGGATCCCCTCCAGGAAGTCGCTGCCGAGCCGGGCCACCACCGTGACGTCCAGCTGGTGCAGGACGTACCGGCCGCGCCGGCGGGTGGTGATCAGGCCCGCCTTCTTCAGCACGCCCAGGTGCCGGGATATCTCGGGAGCCGTCATGTCGTGCACCTGCGCCAGCTCGCCCGTGGTGTACGCGCTGCGGGCCAGATACCGGCAGATCCGCATCCGGACGGGGTGGGAGAGCGCGTTCATCCGCATCGTGAGCTGCTCCACCGAGGGCGGCGGCGCCGGCTCGGGGAGCCGGCCGGGTAGTGCAGTACCGGCTGCCAGCCGTGCCGGTGCAGGACCATCAGGTGCGGCCGGCCCAGGCTGGTCGGCACCAGCAGCAGGCCGCCGTCCGCCGTCGTCGAACGGCCGTCGCCCAGCTTGTCGACGGTGATCCGGGCGGCGTCCTCGTCCAGCGTCAGCGCCGGGGACACGGCGGCCAGCGCCTCCGCGAGGCCCTTGTGCCGCAGCAGGTCCGTCTTGTGGCGGGCGTCCGCCGCGAGCTGGTGGCGCAGCCGGGACCAGGTCTCGGCGAAGAACGCCTCGTCGCAGTCCTGGGCGAACTGCCGCAGCCAGCCCCTGATCGGCGGCGGGTCGGCCAGCAGCCGCTCGCTGAACCGCAGCTGCTGGGGTCCCCGCGCGGCGGCCAGGTCCAGCGCGCGGCGGCGCACCTCGGGGTCGTCGAGCGCCGAGACCCCGCCGGTGCTGTACGGCAGCGCGCAGGTGAACTCCAGGGCCGCGTCCACGAACTGCTCGTCGGACAGCTTGTCGAGCAGGTCCAGGTCGTCGGCGAGGGTGGCGCCGGGCAGGGTGCTGCGGTCCGGCACGCCCGCGAACGGCATGAACAGGTCCGAGAACGTCGTCCGCCACAGGAAGTCGGCCTCGCACATCCGGTCGGCCAGATGCGAGTCCAGCCGGGCGGTCACGCCCGTCGCCCAGCCCTGCAGCCCCGGGTGGTGCCCCGGCTCGGACAGCGCGTGCAGCGCCATGCCCAGCTCGGCCAGGGGCGAGGGCACGACGGCGATCCTCTCCGGCCGCAGCCCCGTGATGTCGATCCGCACGCTCATGCCCCCATGGTGCACGCCGCCACTGACAACGCCGCCGCCGATTGACCGCCGCCGCTCATCGGCGCGACCACGCGGCGCCGACCGACGCGGCCGCGACCGCGCGGCGCGGCGGCGGAACTCTCGACACCGGCCCCGCCCGTCAGCTCGGCGGGCCCGCGCCGCCGACGCCCGGGACCCACGACCGGCAGGCCGTGCGGGAGCGGTCGACCGGCAGGCCGCGCGGGAAGCGGTCGACGGGCAGGCCGTGTGCGAGCGGCACGGCCGCCACCGGTTCGAGCCCGTGCCCGCCCCCCGCCCGGCACACGGTCGCGTACCGCGGGCCCCGCGCCCCTGGTGGTGGTCCCTGCGGCCGTGCTCCCCCGCCGACCGGGGTCCCGCGCGCGGCGGGCGTGGGTTCAGACCTCCAGCCGCGGCGGGCGTGGCTTCAGACCTCCAGCCGGGACACGAAGTCGGCCACGGCCGACCGCACGTCGTCGGCCGTCCACTCCAGGCCCGCCGCCTCCACACCGACCTCGGTGACGGCGATCCCCGGGCCGCCCGCGTCCCAGGGCCGGGAGAAGAGCATCGTCCCGGTCTCCTCGCCCTGACGGAGCGCGGCCTCGCCCGCGGCGTCGGTGTCGCAGGGCAGCCAGACCTGGAACTCGTGGGTGTGCGGCACCTCGGGATGCACCCGCGCCCACGGCAGCCCGGACGCCGCGAAGCCCTCGCGCAGTGCGGCGGCCACCACGCGCGCGTGGGCCACGTACGCGGGCAGCCGGGGCAGCTCGCGCTCCAGACCGGCCAGTGCCGACAGCGCCGTGGGGAACTGCTGGAACAGCTGGCCGCCGTACCGGTGCCGCCAGGCCTTCGCCTCCTCGACCAGCTCCCGGGGGCCGGCCAGGGCGGCACCGCCGTAGCCCTTGAGGGACTTGTAGAACGAGACGTACACGCTGTCCGCCAGGCCCGCGATCTCGGTCAGGGGCCGGCCGAAGTGCGTGGTGCACTCCCACAGCCGGGCCCCGTCGAAGTGCACCACCGCGTCGCGTTCCCGGGCGGCCTCCACGACCTCGGTGAGCTCATCCCAGGTGGGCAGCGTGTAACCGGCCTCCCTGAGCGGCAGTTCCAGCATCAGCGCGCCGAACGGCTCCTCGAAACCGCGCACCTCCTCGGCGGTCGGCGGCCGGGGCGCGTCGGTCAGCCGTACCGGGCGCAGTCCGCTGACCCGGCTGAAGGCGTCGCGCTCGTGCACCTCCGGATGGGCGAGGCCGTGCAGGGCGACGACCGGATTGCCGGTACGGCCGGCCCAGCAGCGCAGGGCCACCTGCTGGGCCATGGTGCCGGTCGGGAAGAAGGCGGCGGCCTCCGTGCCGAGCAGGGCGGCGGTCCTGTCCTCCAGCGCCTCCACGATCCCGTTGCCGTACATGTCGGACGGTTCGTCGAGGTCGTACAGCTCCTCGGCCCCGTCCAGCAGGGCGACGCGCTCCCGCAGGGTCGTGATGAAACCCGGGCGGGCGAGCAGTCGCCGCGCACCGCGATGGACGGCCACGCGTCGCTCACGCAGCCGCTTGCGCCGCTGCTCCTCCGAGTCCCCCTGCTCCTCCGAGCCCGCCTGCTCCTCCGCCTCCGGCCGCTCCGCCCGCTCCTCCGGTTCCGTTCGTCCCGCCGTGCCGTTCCGTTCCGCCGCATCGCTCATGCCCGGATCATCCCGCGCCGGGCGGCTGCGGGGCACCTGGATTCCCCACCGCCGCACGCGCGCGGGGTGTGTGCTCCGGCGGTGCGCGGAAACCCACAGCCTGTGGACAACCGGACGCCGCCCGGACCGATCGCGTTAACATGACGAGAAATCGTCCGGTACCCCGAGCGGACTGGAACGGGAAGGCCGCCGTCGCGTGAACACAACCCCACAGCCAGACCCCAAGGACCGCCCCGCGCGGCTCACCGTAGGCGTCGTCGGCGCCGGACGGGTGGGCCCCGCGCTGGCCGCGTCCCTGCAACTCGCCGGGCACCGCCCGGTGGCCGTCTCCGGGGTCTCCGAAGCCTCCAGGAGGCGTGCCGCCGACCTGCTCCCCGACGTGCCGCTCATGACACCCGCCGAGGTCCTCCGGCACGCCGAGCTGGTCCTGCTGACGGTCCCCGACGACGCCCTGCCCGGCCTGGTGACCGGACTCGCCGAGACCGGTGCGGTGCGCCCCGGCCAACTGCTGGTGCACACCTCCGGGCGGTACGGCGCGAGGGTCCTGGACCCGGCCCTGCGCGCCGGCGCCCTGCCGCTGGCCCTGCACCCGGCGATGACCTTCACCGGCACCCCGGTGGACGTCCAGCGACTGGCCGGCTGCTCGTTCGGCGTCACCGCGCCCGAGGAGCTGCGGCTGGCCGCCGAGGCCCTGGTCATCGAGATGGGCGGCGAGCCGGAGTGGATCGCCGAGGACATGCGTCCGCTGTACCACGCGGCGCTCGCGCTGGGCTCCAACCACCTGATCACCCTGGTCGCGCAGTCCATGGAGCTGCTGCGCACGGCAGGCGTGACGGCCCCCGACCGGATGCTCGGCCCGCTCCTCGGCGCCTCCCTCGACAACGCCCTGCGCTCCGGCGACGCGGCCCTCACCGGCCCCGTCGCGCGCGGGGACGCGGGCACGGTCGCCGCGCACATCGTGGAGCTGCGCGCCCACGCCCCCCAGGCCCTCGCCGGCTACCTGGCGATGGCCCGCGCGACCGCCGACCGCGCACTGGACCACGGGCTGCTGAAGGCCTCACTCGCCGAGGACCTGCTCGGCGTACTCGCCGACGGAACCCAGCGCACCCACGGAGCCCCCGGCCCCGAACGCCCCGAACGCCCCGAACGCCCCGAGGGCCCGGACGGCACCGACGGCACCGACGGCACCGAGGGAGACGCCCGATGACCACCGCCCCGCCCGCCCTCCTGCGCACCGCCGGCGAACTGCACGCGCGCGTGCGCCACGGCCGCCGCGCCGTCGTGATGACCATGGGCGCCCTGCACGACGGCCACGCCACCCTGATCCGCACGGCGCGCGACCTCGCCGGACCGGACGGCGAGGTCGTCGTCACCGTCTTCGTGAACCCGCTCCAGTTCGGCGCCGGCGAGGACCTCGACCGCTACCCGCGCACCCTCGACGCCGACCTGGAGATCGCCGGCCGGGCGGGCGCCGACGCCGTCTTCGCGCCCTCCGCCGACGAGGTCTACCCGGGCGGCGAACCCCAGGTGCGCATCACCGCCGGTCCCATGGGCGAACGCCTGGAGGGCGCCTCCCGCCCCGGCCACTTCGACGGCATGCTCACCGTCGTCGCCAAGCTGCTCCACCTGACCCGCCCCGACCTCGCCCTGTACGGCCAGAAGGACGCCCAGCAGCTCGCGCTGATCCGCCGCATGGTCCGCGACCTGAACTTCGGCGTCGAGATCATCGGGGTCCCCACCGTGCGCGAGGAGGACGGCCTGGCCCTGTCCAGCCGCAACCGCTACCTCTCGACGGCGGAACGCCGCACCGCCCTCGCCCTCTCCCAGGCGCTCTTCGCCGGGCTGGACCGGCACGCGGCCCAGGAGGCGCTGTGCGCGCGGGCCCGCGAAGTGCCTGCCACCCGGGCCCGTGCCGAGGCGCTGGGCGCCCTGGGCGAGTCCCGCGCGGCGGCCGACGCCCACGCCGTCGCCACCTCCGCCCCCGGCGTGGCCACCGCGGTCCGGGCCGCCGCCCGCCTGGTCCTGGACGACGCCGCCCGCGCCACCCCGCCGCTGGAGCTGGACTACCTCGCCCTGGTCGACCCGTCCGACTTCACCGAGATCGGCGACGACCACACCGGGGAGGCGGTGCTCGCCGTCGCCGCCCGGGTCGGCGCGACCCGGCTGATCGACAACGTCCACCTCACCTTCGGAACCCGCGGAGCCGCCTCGTGACCAGCACAGGCATACGACTGCACGCCCCCGCACCCGGCTGGGCCCTCACCGCGGACGTGGTCGTCGTCGGCTCCGGCGTCGCGGGCCTCACCGCGGCCCTGCGCTGCGAGGCCGCCGGGCTGCGCACGGTCGTCGTCACCAAGGCCCGCCTCGACGACGGCTCCACCCGCTGGGCCCAGGGCGGCATCGCCGCGGCCCTCGGCGAGGGCGACACCCCCGAGCAGCACCTGGACGACACCCTGGTCGCCGGTGTCGGCCTGTGCGACGAGGAAGCGGTCCGCACCCTGGTCACCGAGGGCCCCGACGCCGTACGCCGCCTCATCGCGACCGGCGCGCACTTCGACGAGTCCACCGCGGGCGGCCTGGCGCTCACCCGCGAGGGCGGCCACCACCGCAGCCGCATCGCCCACGCGGGCGGCGACGCCACGGGCGCGGAGATCTCCCGCGCCCTGGTCGAGGCGGTACGCGCGCGTGGCCTCCGCACGGTCGAGAACGCCCTGGTCCTGGACCTCCTCACGGACGCCGAGGGCCGCACCGCGGGCGTCACCCTGCACGTCATGGGCGAGGGCCAGCACGACGGCGTGGGAGCGGTCCACGCCCCCGCGGTGGTCCTGGCGACCGGCGGCATGGGCCAGGTCTTCTCCGCCACGACCAACCCCTCCGTCTCCACGGGCGACGGCGTGGCCCTGGCCCTGCGCGCGGGCGCCGAGGCGAGCGACCTCGAATTCGTCCAGTTCCACCCCACGGTCCTCTTCCTGGGCGCGGACGCCGAGGGCCAGCAGCCCCTGGTCTCCGAGGCGGTACGCGGCGAGGGCGCCCACCTGGTGGACGCGGACGGCGTGCGCTTCATGCTCGGGCAGCACGAACTCGCGGAACTCGCCCCCCGCGACATCGTCGCCAAGGCCATCACGCGCCGCATGCAGGAGCAGGGCGCCGAGCACATGTACCTGGACGCCCGCCACTTCGGCGCCGACATGTGGGAGCGCCGCTTCCCCACGATCCTCGCCGCCTGCCGCGCCCACGGCATCGACCCGGTCACCGAGCCGATCCCCGTCGCCCCGGCCGCCCACTACGCCTCCGGCGGCGTCCGCACCGATCCGCACGGCCGTACGACGGTCCCGGGCCTGTACGCGTGCGGCGAGGTCGCCTGCACCGGCGTGCACGGCGCCAACCGCCTGGCGTCCAACTCCCTCCTGGAGGGCCTGGTCTACGCCGAACGCATCGCGGCCGACGTCGCGGCGGGCCACACCGCGGGCACCCTCCACGCGCGCGTGCCCGCCCCTCTCCCGCACCCGCCGAACCCGGAGCACCCCCTCCTCCCGCCCGAGGCCCGCCGCAGCATCCAGCGGATCATGACCGAGGGTGCCGGAGTGCTGCGCTCGGCCGCCTCCCTCACCCGCGCGGCGGACCGGCTGCACGCCCTCCACACCGAGGCCCGCGAGGCCCTGCACGAGAACGGCAAGACCTCCGAGCCGGGCGTCGACACCTGGGAGGCCACCAACCTCCTGTGCGTGGCCCGCGTCCTGGTCGCCGCGGCGGCACGGCGCGAGGAGACCCGCGGCTGCCACTGGCGCGAGGACCACGCCGACCGCGACGACACGGTGTGGCGCCGCCACCTCGTCGTACGCCTGAACCCGGACCGTTCCCTCGCCGTGCACACCACGGACACGTCAGAATTCCCCCCGACCGTCCACGGCGCCCAGCCGACGCACCGTCCCCAGGAGCAGTGACAGCAGTGAACCCCTCCGACCCCACCGAACTCCCCCTCGCCTCCGGCGGAGGCTGCGGCGACGGCTGCGCCTGCGGCGCGGACAGCGAAGAAGAGACCTACATGGAGTGCGGCCTCGACCCCGCCCTCGCCGCCCTCCTGCTGGACTCCGGACTCGACCCCGTCGAGGTCGAGGACATCGCGAACGTCGCCATCCAGGAGGACCTGGCGGGCGGCGTGGACGTGACGACCGTCGCGACCATCCCCGAGGACGCCGTGGCCACGGCCGACTTCACCGCGCGCGAGGCGGGCGTCGTGGCCGGCCTCCGGGTCGCCGAGGCGGTGCTGTCCATCGTCTGCACGGACGAGTTCGAGGTGGAGCGCCACGTAGAGGACGGCGACCGCGTCCAGGAGGGCCAGAAGCTCCTCTCCGTCACCACCCGCACCCGCGACATCCTGACCGCCGAGCGCAGCGCCCTGAACCTCCTGTGCCGCATGTCGGGCATCGCGACGGCCACGCGCGCGTGGGCGGACGTCCTGGACGGCACGAAGACCAAGGTCCGCGACACCCGCAAGACGACACCGGGGCTGCGCGGCCTGGAGAAGTTCGCGGTCCGCTGCGGCAGCGGCGTCAACCACCGCATGTCCCTCTCGGACGCGGCCCTGGTCAAAGACAACCACGTGGTCGCCGCGGGCGGCGTAGCCGAGGCCTTCAACGCCGTACGCGAACGCTTCCCGGACCTGCCCATCGAGGTCGAGGTCGACACCCTGCACCAACTGCGCGAGGTCGTGGACGCGGGCGCCGACCTGATCCTGCTGGACAACTTCACCCCCGACGAGTGCGAGGAGGCGGTGGCCCTGGTCGCCGGCCGGGCCGCCCTGGAGGCCTCGGGCCGCCTCACCCTCGCCAACGCCAAGGCGTACGCCGACACGGGCGTCGACTACCTGGCCGTGGGCGCCCTCACCCACAGCTCCCCGATCCTGGACATCGGCCTGGACCTGCGAGCGGCGGAGTAGAACCCATGCTGCTGACGATCGACGTAGGCAACACGCACACCGTCCTGGGCCTCTTCGACGGCGAGGACATCGTCGAGCACTGGCGCATCTCCACGGACCCGCGCCGCACGGCCGACGAACTGGCGGTACTCCTCCAGGGCCTGATGGGCATGCACCCGCTCCTCGGCGAGGAACTGGGCGACGGCATCGACGGCATCGCCATCTGCGCGACGGTCCCCTCGGTCCTCCACGAACTCCGCGAGGTCACCCGCCGCTACTACGGCGACGTCCCCGCGGTCCTCGTCGAACCGGGCGTCAAGACGGGCGTCCCGATCCTCACCGACCACCCCAAGGAGGTCGGCGCCGACCGCATCATCAACGCGGTCGCCGCGGTCGAGCTGTACGGCGGTCCGGCGATCGTCGTGGACTTCGGCACGGCGACGACGTTCGACGCGGTCAGCGCGCGCGGGGAGTACATCGGCGGCGTCATCGCCCCCGGCATCGAGATCTCGGTCGACGCACTCGGCGTCAAGGGCGCCCAGCTCCGCAAGATCGAGGTGGCCCGCCCCCGCAGCGTGATCGGCAAGAACACGGTCGAGGCGATGCAGTCCGGCATCGTGTACGGCTTCGCCGGCCAGGTCGACGGCGTCGTCAACCGCATGGCCCGCGAACTGGCCGACGACCCGGACGACGTCACGGTCATCGCGACGGGCGGACTGGCGCCGATGGTGCTGGGCGAGTCCTCGGTCATCGACGAGCACGAACCGTGGCTGACACTGATGGGCCTGCGGCTGGTGTACGAGCGCAACGTGTCCCGCATGTAGGCGCTCCAGCCCCCCGAACCAGCGACGGGAGAGCCGCGTACGGCGGGAAGCGCCCCCGAAGAGGAGTCGCCGGAAAGCCGCGTACGGCGGGAAGCGGCACCGAGGGGTGTGCGTCGGTCAGCCGCGTACGGCGCGAGGCGGCACCGGAGAGGGGCGAGGGTCAGCCGCGTACGGCGGGAAGGGGACGGGTCGGGGGGTGTCCGCCCGCAGCGGTTGGCGCGTCAACGCCACCCGCTTCTGTGGCCGACCGATTCCGCGCCGTTCCGAGGACGGACACCCCCGTCCCGGCCCCGACCCCCCACCGGCCGCACCGCGCTACCGCACCCCCACCGAACCCGCACAGGCGCCGCAGGCACCACCCGCACCCCCACCACCCGCACCCCCACCACCCGCACCCCCACCACCCGCACCCCCACCACCCGCACCCCCACCACCCGCACCCCCACCACCCGCACCCCCACCACCCGCACCCCCACCACCCGCACCCCCACCACCCGCACCCCCACCACCCGCACCCCCACCACCCGCACCCCCACCACCCGCACCCCCACCACCCGCACCCCCACCACCCGCACCCCCACCACCCGCACCCCCACCACCCGCACCCCCACCACCCGCACCCCCACCACCCGCACCCCCACCACCCGCACAGCCGCCGCAGGCCCCCGCATCCGAGTGGCCCCCACGCCACACCCATGCCCCCTATGCCGAGTTTGTCTGATTAGCGCGTATCGTCGCCGCATGCCCACGCCCTACGGATCCCGCGGCGGCATGGCGTTCGGTGCTCAGGAGCTGCGCGTGCTCCGGCGAGCCCTCGCCCTCGCCCTGAACCCCAGCCCCGTCTCGGCGGAGGAGGCCCAGGACTGCCTTCGCCTCGCAGACTCGCTCGACGAGGCGATGCGGGAGAGCGCCCGGCTGCGCGCCTTCCTGGTGGCCGACCTCGCCCGGTACCGAGCCGCCCTCCCCGGCACCGCCACCGGCTACCTCGCGCTCCTGGACGAGGCACTGGGCGCGGGCCACCGCCCCGGCGCGGACGACCTCGCCGCCCTGGGTGCCCTGCGCGGCAACCCCGCCGCGGCCGCCCTGCTGACCCGCTGCGGCCCCGCGACGCCCAGGACGCTCACGACGTCCACCACCGCCACGGTCACGCTCCCCGCCGCACGCACCCGCCTCCACGCCCTCCCCGGCGGCCGGCAGTCCGACAAGGAGCCCGCGCGCAAGCCCGCCCAGAAGCCGGCCCCCAGCCCGCCCCGGCCGCGCCCAAGCGCCCCGTCCCCACCCCCGGCGAGGTCTTCCCCCGCCGCAAGCCCGCCCCGCCGGCCCCGCCCGCCCCGGGCACCGGGCACCACCTCGCCGCCGGCTGACGGCGCCTGGCTACCCTGGTCCCATGGACTACGTCTCCGCGCTCCTGCCCCCGGTCGTCATGGCCGTGTTCTTCATCGGTGTGATCAGGGTGATCGTGAAGACCCAGGGCGGCGCCAACAAGGCCAAGGAGGACGCGGTCGTCGACGCCGCCCTCGCCCGCGCCGAGGGCGCCCGGCAGTCGGCCCCGCACACCAAGGCCTGACGCACAACGCCTGACGCACAACGCCTGACGCACAGCGCCTGGCCGCACGACCCCGCGTACGGCTCCCCTCCCAAGGAGCCGTACGCCCCTTTTGTGCCCGTTTGCCAGCAGAACCGCACGTCCGGCACGCGATCGCCCGGATCTCCCACTATCGTTCGAAGCGTGCCTCGCCCCTTGGGAGAACTCGAAGACGCGGTCATGACGAGGGTGTGGAAGTGGAACCGCCCCATGACCGTTCGAGAAGTCCTGGAAGACCTGCAACAGGAACGGTCCATCGCGTACACCACCGTGATGACCGTTTTGGACAATCTCCATCAGAAGGGCTGGGTGCGCCGCGAAGCGGAAGGCCGGGCCTATCGATATGAGGCGGTCTCCACCCGCGCCGCCTACGCGGCCGCCCTCATGAACGACGCCTGGTCCCAGAGCGACAACCCCACGGCCGCCCTCATCGCCTTCTTCGGCATGATGAGCGAGGAACAGCGCCAGGCACTCGGAGACGCCATCCGTATCGTGCGGGGGCCGGAAACCCCCGCGCCGGGCCCCGGCGCGGTACCGGACGGCGGGGAGCGATAGCGTCCCCACATGTCAAATGCCATCAGCGTCCGGCGGGCCCGCACCAGGGATGTCCCGGACGTACGCCGGCTCCTCGACACGTACGTCCGTGACCGCATCCTGCTCGACAAAGCGATGGTGACGCTTTACGAGAGCATCCAGGAGTTCTGGGTCGCGGAACGGGAGGACAACGCCGAGGTCGTCGGCTGCGGCGCCCTGCACGTGATGTGGGAAGACCTCGCGGAAGTGCGGACTCTCGCGGTGAAGCCCGGCCAGAAGGGCGCGGGCGTCGGCCATCAGTTGCTGGAGAAGTTGCTGGACACGGCACGCGCGCTCGGCGTTCGCCGCGTTTTCTGTCTGACCTTCGAAGTCGACTTCTTCGGCAAGCACGGCTTCGTCGAGATCGGGGAGACACCGGTCGACGCCGATGTCTACGCGGAGCTGCTGCGTTCCTATGACGAGGGTGTCGCCGAGTTCCTGGGCCTCGAACGAGTGAAACCGAACACCTTGGGCAACAGCCGGATGCTTCTGCATCTGTGATCCGCGGGCAGCGGTAGGCATCCGCAGACCTTCGCGGCCCTTCGCCAGGTTTATTCCACCGAAGCACCCGCCGCGGGTTCCCTATGTCCGAAACGCGCATGTTTCCGGCCCGGAGAGGGGCTACCGGTCTCCACCGGGGGTTTGTGTTTTTCCGGCAAAAGCGGTTTGCTTTCCGGCGTAGTGCAGTACTGCATATAACAAGGGACGGCGATACGGCGGACGCCGGCGGACCTCCGGCCCTCAAGATATCGATGAAAGGAAATCCGGTGGCACAGAAGGTTCAGGTCCTTCTTGTCGATGACCTCGACGGCGGCGAGGCAGACGAGACCGTGACGTTCGCACTGGACGGCAAGACCTACGAGATCGATCTCACCACCGCCAACGCGGACAAGCTCCGCGGTCTTCTCGATCCGTACCTGAAGGGTGGCCGTCGTACCGGAGGCCGTGCCTCGGGCGGACGCGGAAAGGCCCGCGCCGCTTCCGGTGGCAGCCAGGACACCGCGGCGATCCGCGCCTGGGCGAAGGAGAACGGTTACGAGGTCAACGACCGCGGCCGTGTTCCCGCGAAGGTCCGCGAAGCGTACGAGCAGGCCAACGGCTGATCACCCGATCCGCGTCACCGGCCGCGCCGGAGACGAGCCGGACTCGGTGGCACTGCGTGGCGAGCGTGTGGACCAGCCGTGCGAGATCGGGGACGGCCCCGGTCGTCCCGAGGGCCGACAGCGCCGGAAGCGAGGACTCGACCTCGCACCCGGGCTCCGGGGGGCGCAGCCAGACGGCGGCCCCCCGCAGGCCGTCGCGGTCCGGGGGACGCGGCGGCAGGCCGGTCGAGCCGGGCTCCGGGGCGAGGGGCGCGTCCATGAGACCGCCCGCTCCGACCGCCGTCAGGTCGAGCGCCAGCGAACCCCACTCCAGCCACTCCAGCAGCCCCGGCAGTTCCTCCGCGCCGCCCGCCGCCACGAGCAGCAGCATCCGCTCTCCTCGAACGGCCACCGGAAACCCCGGCCCCGCTGCGACCGACGCGACCGACCCGGACGACGCGGGCCCCTGGGGCCGCCGGGACTCCCGGCCCCGCCCGGAGTCCCGGCCCCGCTGCGACCGCGCACTCCGCCGGAGCCGTTCCAGCGTCGCGTGCCCGGCCTCGGCCGGGACGTCCAGGACGTCGAAACGGACGCCCGCGCGCAGCCGTACCGGCTCACCGGGCCCGGGGGCCGTCGGCCAGCCGAGCACGCTCTCGTACCACCCCCGCACCCGCTCCCACTCCGGGCCGCCGTTCGCGGGGGCCCGCCGGGGCAGCGGCACGGCAGGGGGCGCGGGAGCGACAGGCGCCGCGGGAGCGACGGGGACCGGGGGCGGGGCGCCAACCATGCCAAGCGCAACGGTCGGAAAGGCGTCCGGGTTACGCTGGGTACGGCAGTGACTGCGCAGAGTGCTGGGAAGCGCCGGGCGGAGGGGGCGTGCGGGGGTGCGGGGTGGCGCAAGGTTGTTCGCCCGTAGCGGAGGGAACCGGTGCGCGCGGCATGGAGTGTCAGTCCTCGCGGGTAAGACATCCCTAGTGGGAGGGGGCGACACGCAGTCCGGGCCGTCTCGCGTTCGCCATCGGCGTACTGGCGAGTGGGGTAAGTGCCTGGCCTGCGGGAACATCGTCTCGCACCATCGGGTTGTGGCAGATGTCGGCGTCAGGGGTCAGGAGGCCATCGACGGTGTCGGCAGTTGGAATGAGCGGTCCCCGCTTGCGGGACTAAGCTGCGGAAGGACAGGGAGGGGAAGTTCCCCCCACTGCCTGACCGCTCTGAGGAGCGATTAACGATGTTCGAGAGGTTCACCGACCGCGCGCGGCGGGTTGTCGTCCTGGCTCAGGAAGAAGCCCGGATGCTCAACCACAACTACATCGGCACCGAGCACATCCTCCTGGGCCTGATCCACGAGGGTGAGGGTGTCGCCGCCAAGGCCCTTGAGAGCCTCGGGATTTCGCTCGAGGCGGTCCGCCAGCAGGTGGAGGAGATCATCGGGCAGGGCCAGCAGGCCCCGTCGGGTCACATCCCCTTCACCCCCCGTGCCAAGAAGGTTCTGGAGCTGTCGCTCCGCGAGGCCCTCCAGCTGGGCCACAACTACATCGGCACGGAGCACATCCTGCTCGGCCTGATCCGTGAGGGCGAGGGCGTCGCCGCCCAGGTCCTGGTCAAGCTGGGCGCCGACCTCAACCGGGTGCGGCAGCAGGTCATCCAGCTGCTCTCCGGTTACCAGGGCAAGGAGACCGCCACCGCCGGCGGTCCTGCGGAGGGCACGCCTTCCACGTCCCTGGTCCTCGACCAGTTCGGCCGGAACCTCACCCAGGCCGCTCGTGAGTCCAAGCTCGACCCGGTCATCGGGCGCGAGAAGGAGATCGAGCGGGTCATGCAGGTGCTGTCCCGCCGCACCAAGAACAACCCGGTGCTGATCGGTGAGCCCGGCGTCGGCAAGACCGCCGTCGTCGAGGGCCTCGCGCAGGCCATCGTCAAGGGCGAGGTGCCCGAGACCCTCAAGGACAAGCACCTCTACACCCTGGACCTCGGCGCGCTGGTCGCCGGCTCCCGCTACCGCGGTGACTTCGAGGAGCGCCTGAAGAAGGTCCTCAAGGAGATCCGCACCCGCGGCGACATCATCCTGTTCATCGACGAGCTGCACACGCTGGTCGGTGCGGGTGCCGCCGAGGGCGCCATCGACGCCGCGTCGATCCTCAAGCCGATGCTGGCCCGCGGTGAGCTGCAGACCATCGGTGCGACCACGCTGGACGAGTACCGCAAGCACCTGGAGAAGGACGCGGCCCTCGAGCGCCGCTTCCAGCCGATCCAGGTCGCGGAGCCGTCGCTGCCGCACACGATCGAGATCCTCAAGGGCCTGCGCGACCGCTACGAGGCCCACCACCGCGTCTCCATCACGGACGAGGCCCTCGTCCAGGCGGCGACGCTCGCCGACCGCTACATCTCGGACCGCTTCCTGCCGGACAAGGCGATCGACCTGATCGACGAGGCCGGCTCCCGGATGCGCATCCGCCGGATGACCGCGCCGCCGGACCTGCGCGAGTTCGACGAGAAGATCGCCGGTGTCCGCCGGGACAAGGAGTCCGCGATCGACTCGCAGGACTTCGAGAAGGCCGCCTCCCTGCGCGACAAGGAGAAGCAGCTCCTCGCCGCGAAGGCCAAGCGCGAGAAGGAGTGGAAGGCCGGCGACATGGACGTCGTCGCCGAGGTCGACGGCGACCTGATCGCCGAGGTCCTCGCCACGGCGACGGGCATCCCGGTCTTCAAGCTCACCGAGGAGGAGTCGTCCCGCCTGCTGCGCATGGAGGACGAGCTCCACAAGCGGGTCATCGGCCAGAAGGACGCCGTCAAGGCGCTCTCCAAGGCGATCCGCCGTACCCGTGCCGGCCTGAAGGACCCGAAGCGTCCCGGTGGCTCGTTCATCTTCGCCGGCCCGTCCGGTGTCGGTAAGACCGAGCTGTCCAAGGCCCTCGCCGAGTTCCTCTTCGGTGACGAGGACGCGCTGATCTCCCTCGACATGTCGGAGTTCAGCGAGAAGCACACGGTCTCGCGTCTCTTCGGTTCGCCCCCCGGCTACGTGGGCTACGAGGAGGGCGGCCAGCTGACGGAGAAGGTCCGCCGCAAGCCGTTCTCGGTCGTCCTCTTCGACGAGGTCGAGAAGGCCCACCCGGACATCTTCAACAGCCTTCTCCAGATCCTGGAGGACGGTCGCCTGACCGACTCCCAGGGCCGGGTCGTGGACTTCAAGAACACGGTCATCATCATGACGACCAACCTCGGCACCCGGGACATCTCCAAGGGCTTCAACCTCGGCTTCGCCGCCGCGGGTGACACCAAGTCCAACTACGAGCGCATGAAGAACAAGGTCCAGGACGAGCTGAAGCAGCACTTCCGGCCCGAGTTCCTCAACCGTGTCGACGACGTGGTCGTCTTCCCGCAGCTCAGCCAGGACGACATCCTGAAGATCGTCGACCTGATGATCGACAAGGTGGACGAGCGCCTCAAGGACCGGGACATGGGCATCGAGCTCTCCCAGTCCGCCAAGGAGCTGCTGTCCAAGCGGGGCTACGACCCGGTGCTGGGCGCGCGGCCGCTGCGCCGCACGATCCAGCGCGAGGTCGAGGACTCGCTGTCGGAGAAGATCCTCTTCGGCGAGCTGCGCCCCGGTCACATCGTGGTCGTGGACACCGAGGGCGAGGGCGACACGGCGACCTTCACCTTCCGGGGTGAGGAGAAGTCGACCCTCCCCGACGTCCCGCCGATCGAGCAGGCGGCCGGCGGCGGCGCGGGCCCGAACCTGAGCAAGGAGGCGTAGCCCTCCGGGGTGAGCCAGGAAAGGGGCTGCTCCGGGACTTCGGTCCCGGAGCAGCCCCTTTCCGTGTCAGGCGTCAGGACAACTGCCCGTCGTAGTCCGGCAGCTTGAAGGTCCTCTCGGCGTGGCCGCCCGACAGGTCGGTGGCGCTGTTGCCGATGTTCGCGATGATCGTGTAGCCCTTGGACTCGATCGCGGCGCGCTGTTCGCTCTTGTACGCGGCGACGTCCTTGAACAGGTCGAGGAACCCGCGGACGTACAGCCCGGAGGACTCGTACCCGGCGTGGGCGAGGTTCCACTCGGTGGGCGCCTCGATGATGCCCGGGCGGGCGGTCACGAAGAACAGGGCGACGCCGTGCTCCTGGGCGTACTCGGCGGCCTCCAGGACCGGCCGGTTGGCGGGCTGGGGGTAGCTGAAGCCGAAGTCGGTCTCCAGGGACGTGTTGTCGACGTCGAGGACGATCGCCTGCTTCTCGCCGGGAGCGGAGTGGGCGATGCGTTCCTTCAGGTAGGGCAGCGCCGCGTCCATCACGGCCCGGCAGTCCCGCTGCCAGGTGTCGTAGCCGACGTCCTCCGCGGCGGCGGCGACCGCCGTCACCGGTGCGGACGGCGTCGCGGCCGGGGCGGCGGAGGACGGCGTGACCGTCGCGGTGAGGGCCGTGGTGAGCGCCGTCGCGACGACGGCGGCCGTGCCCGCGGCACGCCACCGGGGGCCCCGGGTCGGTCCGGTCTGTCCGGTCTGTCCGGTCTGGTCGGTCATGGGGGGCGGGGTCCTCTCATGCCTGCGCGGATGCCTGACGGCACAAAGTTGTCGCGTGCATGCTCGCCCCAACAAGTGGCCGGACGGCAACGATTGGGTTACCGAGGAGTAGTCGGCCGTCTGACCTGCGCCTACGCCGTGATCTCCACCCCGTTCGGCACGTTCCGCACCCGCGGCAGGCGGGGGTTGACCCGCAGCGCCCGCAGCCGGGGGAAGCCGGACAGCCAGGACAGGTCCGTGTCGGGCAGCTCCGCGTTGAGCCACAGGTGGGTCAGCTGCTCGGGGAGCAGTCCCGCCAGCAGTTCCTCGGCCCGCATCACCCCGGCCACCTGGATGCGCGGCCGCCCGCCGAGTTCGCGCAGCGCCGCCAGTTCGGCGGTGTCGGAGACCGGGAAGTAGAGGCCGTCCGGGTCCAGGTGGGCGATGATCTCCTGGGCGTACCGCTCGGTGTCGAAGTGCCGCCAGCCCCGGGCCAGTTCGGTACGCACGGGCAGCGCGCCACGGGAGCGCAGCCGGACCAGGTAGTCGATGGCCGCGTCGTCCTCGACCCGCGTCGCGGTGATGGCGAGCAGCAGGGCCTGCCGGTCGTCGGGGACCTGGCCCGGGTCGGGCAGCAGTTCCAGGACGATGGGGCCGACCCAGCCGAGCCCCCGGGCGGCCGGCTCGGTCGTGGGGCGGACCAGGTTCTTCGTGCGGTCGTGGACCAGTTGCTGGACGGCCGGGTCGAGTTCGGTGACGTGGTCCAGGCAGGCGGCGGCCATCAGCCGGCGGTGGTTGACCTGGGGGCGGCGCAGTCCGGGCGCGGGCGCCAGCAGCCGTTCGAGGAACTGGGCGCACTCCTCGGGCCGGGCGTGGGCGGCGGCCATGCGGATGACCTCCTCCCACTCGGACTGGTGGGCGTGGTCCACCAGCGTGGGGAACCGGCCGCGGGCCACGATCTCCTTGGCGGCCAGGTAGTCCTGGAAGGTGCGGTGGACGAAGTCGACGGACTCGCCCGACCGTTCGCGCAGCAGCCCCGTGCGGTGCAGCAGATGCCGGAAGATCTTCGCGCCGTCGCCCTGCGCGCGGGCGGCGGGCATCGCGGGCAGCGCGGCGTCCAGGATGCCGACCGCCCGTTCCCGGGTCAGCTCGGAGGCGTCCTCCTCCAGCATGGCGTGGGCCAGCTTCTGCAACAGTCGCTCGCGGGTGCTCTGCTGGAGCCGGACGTCGTCGGCGTACAGCACGTCCCGTTCGGGGTCGCGGCGCTGGAGCAGCATCTCCAGGGCGGCGTCGTACAGCTCCTTGCGGCCGCTGGGCAGGGAACCGGCGCGGTCGCGGTTGAGGGCGCATATCAGGCCGCACATCAGGGGGTTGGTGGCGAGCTGGCGCAGTTCGCGGTAGATGCGTACGGAGTGCAGCAGCCGCTGCTCGTACTCGTCCAGGGTGCTGCGCTCCCGCTCCCGCGGCCCGGGGGAGCGGCTCTGCTCGTCGAGGCGGGCCGCCGCGTGCCAGTCCCGGATGAACCGCGTCACCCGGTCCCGCGACATGGGCGCCAGGGACAGTTCGACGAAGTCCTCCTCGGCCAGCCCGCCCCCCGAGAGCCAGCCGTCGGAGACGGCGGAGGGCCGGGAGGTGACCAGGCAGCCGTTGCCGGAGAAGACGCGCAGCAGCCGGCGCAGCCGATCGCGCAGCTCGCCGCGGGTCTTCTCCGGCGCCTCGTCGATGCCGTCGACCAGCAGCAGCGCCCGGCCCGAGAGCAGGGTGCGCACCACCCACCCCTCCGGCGCCCGGGCGGCGAGCGGGTGCCGGACCGCGTGCAGGAAGTCGTCCGGGGCGGGGAAGCCCTCGCGGGCGAAGCGGCGTACGGGCAGGACGAAGGGGATCCGGGCGCCCTCGCGGGCGGCGGCCACGGCCAGCCACTGCACCAGGGTCGTCTTGCCCGAACCGGCGCCGCCGCGCAGCAGCACCCGGTCGTGGTCCTCCAGGGCGCGGTCCGCGAGCAGCACGGTGCGCTGCTCGTCCTCCTCGCCGGTCACGCCGCCGCTGCGCTCCTCCGCCTCCAGGCTCAGGTAGGTCTCCTCCAGCGGCCAACGGTCGGGCGCGTTGGGGAAGTCCACGCCGACGATGGTCAGCCAGCCGTGCCGCCGGGCCACCCACTCGGTGTACTCGGCCTCGAACGCCACGTCCGCCTGCGGCCGTTCGGTCCCCCGTGCCGCCGCCTCCGCGTCGCCCAGGTCGACCAGCTGGGCGATCCGGCTCGCCCGCCCCGGCAGTTGCCGCTGGAGGTAGGCGGAGCGCCGCACCAGGTGGTGCAGGACGTGCAGGCACACCGAGACGAGGAGCGCGTCGTGGAACCAGGCCGCGTCCGGCGACAGTTCCCGGTCGGCGCCCTGCACGGCGCCCCGCAGCCGCCGCGCGTAGTCCTGCGGGCCCAGTCGTACGGCGTCGGCGTCGGTGACGTCGACCTCGGCGATCGCGAGCAGGGTGCGGGCCAGGACGTCGACGACGGGGGCCAGTTCGCCGGTGGGCGCGGTGTGCCGCTCCGCGGCGAGGTGCACCAGGTCGGCGGCGGTGCGGTGGACGTCGTCCGGGGTGGCGGTGGCCCTGGCGCCGCGCCAGGTGACGAAGCCGGGGACCGGCTCGGAGAACACGGGCGGCCGGGCGGGGTCGCGGAAGAGCCGGTGGACGAGGGGGGCGGCGAGACGGGAGGGGGTGCGGACGACGGCATCCATGGATGTGGGTTACCCCTGGGGCTCGGAGGACAGAGAGGCGGTCGGGCCCTGGAGCTCCACCCCGTCCGGCACCTGCCGGATCACGGCCTCGTCCAGGTCCGTGAGCACGGACACCTTGCGCAGACCGGGGAAGGCCGTGAGCCAGGCCAGCCCTTCGACGGGGTGCGGGGCCTCCAGCGTGAGGTGTGTGAGGCGCTCCGGGACGATCAGCTCCGTCAGGTCGTCCACCCGGTACGCGCCGCGGACGAAGATGTGCCGCCAGCCGCCGAGCGAGCGCAGCGTGCGGAGGTCGTCGGTCGTGGACACCTCGACCGCCCGCTGCCGGGGCAGGTGCGCGAGGATCTCCCGGGCGTACTGTTCCCGGTCGTCGAAGCGGTTCCAGGACGCGGCGAGGAACTCCTGCACATCGGCGCCGGTGTGCTCCCGGAACCGGGACAGGAACATCAGCGCCGCCTCGCTGCCCACGCTGACCGCCGTGTGCACCACCCTGGCCGCGGTGCTGTCGTCGATGCCGTCCTCCGGCCCCGGCAGCAGCGCCAGCACCAGATCGCCACCGGCCCGCGCCACCTCCCGCGCCGCCTCGAAGGTGGCCGGTGGGACATGGGTGGCCAGCCCGTCCTCCACGCGTCCCCGCACGGTCGGCTCCACCTCGGCGGCGTACCGCAGCCCGGCCGCCGCCAGCAGCGTCCCGCGTGGGGTGTCCCGTTCCGTGAGCCGGCGCAGCATGTGCTCCGCCTCCTTGGGCCGGGCATGGGCGAGGGCGAGCAGGATCACGTCCTCCCACTGGTCCGTGTCGGCGTGGTTGACCAGTAGGTCGAAGTCCATCTCCTGCACGGCCAGCCGGGCGCCGAGGTAGTCCTGGAAGGTGCGGTGCAGGAAGTCCACCCGGCCGTCGGCGGGCTCGCGCAGCAGTCCGGAGCGCAGCAGCAGCGCCCGGTAGACCTCCTCCTCACCGGCCCCGTGCAGGTTCAGCGCGGGCAGGGCCCGGTGCACGATGCCGAGCGCCTCGTCCCGGTCCATCTCGTGCCGGCTGTTGCGGATCAGCCACCACGCCAGCTTCTGCAGCAGCTGCACCTGCGTGGCGTACGCGAGGCGCACCCCGTCGAAGCCGTGCAGCTCCCGCTCCCGGTCCCGGCGCTCCAGGAGCATCGTCAGGGCGGCCTCGTAGAGCGACCTGCGGTCCTGGGGCAGGAAGCCGCGCCGATCGCGGTGCAGGGCGCACAGCATGCCGCACATGAGCGGGTTGGTGGCCAGCCCGCTCAGCTCCGAGGTGCCGCGCACGGAGGCCAGCAGGGACTCGCCGACGGACCGGTCCACCTCGGCCGCGCGGTGCCAGCGTCGTACGAAGGTGGCGACGCCGGAGCGGCCCATCGGGGCGAGGACGAGTTCGCTGAAGCCCTCGGCGGCCAGCCATTCCTCGGGTACGGCGGAGGGGCGCGAGGTGACCAGCCACAGGTTCCCGGGGAAGGCCCGCACCAGCTCGCGCAGCCAGCGTCGGGCGGCGGCGCGGCGGTCCCCGGCGATCTCGTCGATGCCGTCGACCAGCAGCACTCCGCGCCGGGCCCGCAGCACCCGCTCCACCCACCCCGGCGGCTGCTCCCCGGCGACGGGGCAGCCGACCGCGCGCAGGAAGTCGCCGGGGAAGGGCAGCTCGGCGCCCGGCCGCACGATCCGGCGCATCGGCAGCACGAACGGCACCCGCCCGATCAGGTGGGGCAGCCCGTGGTCGTAGACGCGGCTCGACGCGGTGACCGCCAGCCACTGCACGAGGGTGGTCTTGCCGGAACCGGCGACGCCGCGCAGGAACACCTGGTCGTGACCGGCGAGGACCTGCTCGGCGGCCACGGTCGGGTACTCCGGGCCCCGGCCACCGCGTCCCGCCTGCGGCCGGGTCGCCTCCAGGCTCAGGTACGCCGTGTCCAGCGGCCACTCCCGGGTCCCGGCGTCCAGCCCGTAGATGGTGAGCGTGCCGTACCGGGCGGTGACGTGGTCCGCGTACCGCTCCTCGAACCCGGCGTCCTCGGCCGACTGGGACGGCAGCCGTTCCAGCAGGACGTCGACGGCCTGGACCAGCCGGGCCAGCTGCCGGGTCTGGACGGTCTGCTGGCGGGCGACGTAGGTGGAGCGCTGGGTGAGGAAGTTCAGGATGTGCAGCGAGGCCGTGTGCAGCAGCCGCTCGTACAGCAGCGTGCCGCCCTCGCCGAGCCCGTACGGGGCCAGCGGCACGCCCGCGGCCAGCTCGCGGGCGAAGCGCTCGGGGCCGAGCCCGACGGCCTCGTAGTCCTCGGTGGTGATGTCGCCGAGCCGGGCGAGGGTGCGGGCCAGGGCGTCCTTGACGGCCGCGGCCTCGGCGGCGTCGACGGGCTCCTCGCCGGGCCCGGCGGCGGCCAGCGCCCTGCGGACCAGCTCCCCGGCGATCCTGTCGACGTCCTCGGGCGTGACGCTCCGCTTCTCGCCCCGGAACGACACCAGTGCCGATATCCGCACCGGCCGGTCCACCAGCCCCGCTCCCGGCCCGTCCCGGACGAAGAGCCGACGGAGGAGGGGCATGACCGCGCTGGACGCGACACGGGCCCCGAGTGCTGTGACGTCGACCATGTTCCGAGCCTAGGTGAACCCCCTTGTACGGGGGGCGGGTTAGCCCGGACCGGAGTAGCCCCCGTCACATCCACCGCCCCTTCGACCATGGCCCCCGGTGATGTGCCGCACAGGGGATTCGGCCTGTACTACGGGGAATAGTCGACGCCGCAAGAACTAAGAAAACGGACATACTGCTAGGCGGTGGTGGGGTGTTTCCGGGCCTCTGAGCTGGTTTTGTCCTAAATGGCTGCTCTGTCGGTGCTGGGGAAGTTGCCCGCTGAAGTACTAAATACCGTCGTAGGTCACACCTTTGTGCGGTTTGGGGTCGCCGGGTTACCAAGGTGGAGCCCGCCCGACGAGCGCCTTGTGCGTCCCGCCGGAGGGGCATCCCTCTGTTCCCGTCCCCATGAGGTTCGAATGTTTCCGCGTGTCACGTCCCGTTCTTCCCGTACGACCCTTCGCACCCGCGCCGCGGTGATGGCCGCCGGCCTCGGAGCCTCGGTCGCACTGGGAGCCGGGGTCGCGGCCGCCACCGGCACCCCGGCGGCGACCGGTACCACCACCGCCGCGAGCGCCGTAGAGGCCCAGGCCGCGGCGCAGGCCAAGGCGGCGAAGGCCGAGAAGGCCGCCGCGAGCACGAAGAAGGCGACCGACAAGAAGAAGGCCGCCTCCTGGGTGGACCCGGTCAAGAAGTACTCGCTGAGCGCCAGCTTCGCCCAGAACGGCGGCATGTGGGCGCACAAGCACAGCGGCCAGGACTTCGCCGTGCCGATCGGCACCAACGTCGTCGCGGCCCACGGCGGCACCGTCGTCAAGGCCGGCGGCAACGGCGCCGGTGACGGCCCCGCCTACGGCAACGCGATCGTCGTCAAGCACGGCAACGGCACGTACTCCCAGTACGCCCACCTGTCGAAGATCAACGTGAAGATCGGCCAGGTCGTGAAGACCGGCCAGTCGATCGCCAAGTCCGGCAACACCGGCAACTCCAGCGGTCCCCACCTGCACTTCGAGATCCGCACGACCCCGAACTACGGCTCCGCCGTCGACCCGGTCGCCTTCCTGAAGTCCAAGGGCGTGACGGTCTAAGGACCGCACGGACCGCCCCTCGCCCCCGACACCGCCCGGGCGGCGGGGGCTACCCGCCCGCCGCTCCCCGGTGGGCCTGGGTCACAAGATCGGTGGCGACCTCGAGAACGGCAGCGCGCTGTTCCTCGGGGTCGCCTTCGAGGTCGCGCAGCACGAACATCCCGGCGTGCAGCGTGAAGAGCGCACTCACACAGCGGACCTGGTCGACCAGGTCCGCTTCGGGGTCGATGAGGATGTCGCGCAGGCCGAACATGCGGGTCTTGAACAGCTCGCCGATGCGCAGGTCGCGCACCGTCGCCTGGTTCTCCTGCATGAAGCGGAACAACGGCGCCGCGCCCGCCAGCGCCTCGCTGTAGCGGCGGATGATCTCCTGCTTCGTCTCCAGGGTGTGCGGCTGCTCGCGCCCCCAGTCGATCAGTTCGCCCAGCGGCCGCGAGAGATCCTCGAAGATGCTGACGAGGATCTCTTCCTTGGTCTTGAAGTGGTAGTAGAGCGCGGCCTTGGTCACGTCCAGGCGCTCGGCGATCTCGCGCAGCGAGGTCTTCTCGTACCCCTGCTCCGCGAAGAGCTCGAGTGCCACGTCCTGGATGCGCTGGCGGGTGTCCCCGCGGCGTCGCTGCTGCTTGGTGCCGTTCATTGTGCCGCCCATCCTCCTACGCACCTCCTGCCCCGCGCACTTTCCGAAAAACTTACTTGACGCCCGGCTAGTTACGCGTCTACCTTCCCGAGTGTAGTCAACTTGCCGGTCGGCAAGTAAGTGGGAAGCGGAAACAGCGGTAGCTGGGGGAGTAGGAGAGATGGCGGACACCACGGAGGCGGTGACCGGCGAAGCCGGAACCGGGAAGCAACCGAGGAACGTGCGGGTCGTCCTGCTCGCCCTCATGATCGCGATGATGCTCGCGATGCTCGACAACATGATCATCGGCACCGCGATGCCGACGATCGTGGGCGAGCTGGGCGGACTGGAGCACCTCTCCTGGGTCGTCACCGCCTACACCCTCGCCACCGCGGCCTCCACCCCGCTGTGGGGCAAGCTCGGCGACATGTACGGGCGCAAGGGCGTCTTCATGACGTCGATCGTGATCTTCCTGATCGGCTCGGCGCTCAGCGGCATGGCCCAGGACATGGGCCAGCTCATCGGCTTCCGCGCCGTCCAGGGCCTGGGCGCCGGTGGTCTGATGGTCGGCGTCATGGCCATCATCGGCGACCTGATACCGCCCAGGGAGCGCGGCAAGTACCAGGGCATGATCGCCGGCGTCATGGCGCTCGCGATGATCGGCGGACCGCTGGTCGGCGGCACCATCACCGACAACTGGGGCTGGCGCTGGTCCTTCTACATCAACCTGCCGCTCGGCGCGATCGCCCTGATCGCCATCAGCGTCGTGCTGCACCTGCCGAAGAAGCGCAGCCAGGCCCGGATCGACTATCCGGGTGCCGCGCTGCTGACCGTCGGCATCACCGCCATCGTGCTCGTCACCACCTGGGGCGGCACCGAGTACGCCTGGACCTCCGCGCGGATCATGGAGCTGATCGGCATCGGCGTCGCCGCGCTGGTCGGGTTCGTGTTCTGGCAGACCAGGGCCGCCGAGCCGATCATGCCGCTGCACATCTTCCGCAGCCGCAACTTCACGCTGATGTCCGTCATCGGCTTCATCGTCGGCTTCGTGATGTTCGGCGCCACGCTCTTCCTGCCGCTGTACCAGCAGTCGGTGCAGGGCGCGTCCGCCACCAACTCCGGGCTGCTGCTCCTGCCGATGCTGGGTGCGATGCTCGTCACGTCGATGGTCGCGGGGCGGATCACCACCAGCACCGGCCGCTACAAGGTCTTCCCGGTGGCGGGCGGCGCGCTGATGACGGTCGGCCTGTTCCTGCTGTCCACCATGGACACCGACACCACCCGCTTCACCTCCGGCGTGTACATGGCCGTCGTCGGCCTCGGCATGGGCTGCCTGATGCAGATCACCATGCTGGTGGCGCAGAACAGCGTGGAGATGAAGGACATGGGCGTCGCGTCCTCGTCCACCACCCTCTTCCGCACCCTCGGCTCCTCCTTCGGCGTCGCGATCATGGGCGCGCTGTTCAACCACCGCGTCCAGGACGTCATGGCGGAGAAGGCCGGGGCCACGGGCTCCAAGGTGACGGAGCAGTCGGCGACACTGACCGCGGACGCGCTGAAGCAGCTGCCGGCGGCGGCCCGCGAGGCCTACCAGCACGCGGTGTCCTCCGGCACCCACGGTGCGTTCCTGCTCGGTTCCGTGGTGGCCGTCGTCGCGCTGGTCGCGGCGGTCTTCGTCAAGGAGGTCCCGCTCAAGGGCGCGGGCCCGAAGCCGGACGGGGGCCCGGCCGACGGCGACGACACGGCCGCGGCGAAGGCGCCGGTGACCGAGGCGGTCTGACCCCGGGGGCCCCTCGGCCCCCTGACCAGGCCCCCGGGTGGTTCCGTCCGCCCGGGGGCCTCGTCGCGGCCGGGCCCGTGGCCGCGGTCGGGCGTCACGGAGCCGCTTCGCCGACGCACTCGAACCACACCGTCTTGCCCCGCCCGTCGGCGTACGGCGTGACACCCCACCGGTCGGCCACCGCCGCGACGATCACGAGCCCGCGCCCGCCCTCACCGAGCGGGTCGGCACCCGCCGCGACCGGCAGCTCCGGACAGCCGTCGGCGACCTCCACCCGCACGCCGCCCGGCTGGAGCAGGAAGCACACGCGGCAGCGGCGGCCGGGCACGTGCCGTACGACGTTGGCGACCAGCTCCGTGAGCGCCAGCTCGGCGGCGTCGGCGACGCCGGCCAGACCGGAGCGGACGAGGTACAGCCGCAGCACGCGGCGCAGATGGCGGGCCGAGTGCGCGCCCATGGCGAACTCGGCGTGGTACTGGCTCTCGACGTCCGCCGCCCGCGGACCGGTTGCGTGATTCACGCCACAAGGGTGCGACGCACTGCGTACGCTCGAATACGCACGGAGACGAACGCCGCGAGGTGTTGCCGTCCGCAGTCCCCGCAGTTCCCGCAGTCCCGGAGTGAGGTGCCGCAGTGGCCAACATCCAGTCCCTCGACCCGACCGCGTCCCCACTCGACTACTACGGCTGGGAACTGCGCCGCCAGCGCGAGGCCCACGGCCTCAGGCAGGGCCAGCTCGGCGACGTCATCTTCTGCACCGGTTCGCTGATCGGCCAGATCGAGACCACGAAGAAGGTCCCGACGCGGGACTTCTCCGAGCGGGTGGACGCCGCGCTGGGCACGGACGGGTTGTTCTCCCGGCTGATCGGCCTGGTGCTGCGCAGCCAACTGCCCACGTGGTTCCAGCCGTACGCGGAGATGGAGGCGAAGGCGGCGTACATCTCGACGTACCAGGCGCAGTTGGTCTACGGGCTGCTGCAGACGGAGGAGTACGCGCGGGCGGTTCTGGCCACGGGCAGGCCGGGGCAACTCGACAGCCTGCTTGCCGCGCGAATGGAACGCCAGCGCATCCTCGACTGGGAGAGGCCCCCCGTGGCCTTGGTGATCCTGGACGAGGCGGTACTCCACCGGCCGGTCGGCGGCGACGACGTGATGAGGCGCCAACTGGGACACCTGTTGAAGTTCACCAGTCACCGCTGGATGCGTATCCAGGTGTTGCCGCTGTCCAGCGGTGAACACCCCGGCCTTGCGGGGGCTTTCAACATCCTGCGCTTCGAGGACCACCCGGACGTCTTCTACACGGAGGACATGATGTCCGGCCACATGACGGCCAACCCGGAGACCATCAAAGAGGCGAGCCTCAATTACGCTCACTTGCAAGCGGACGCCCTCTCCGTGAAGGACTCGGCGGCGCTGATCGCCCGCGTAATGGAGGAACGCTATGCAGACCGGACCCAGCGAGACCCAGTGGCGTAAGTCCAGCTACAGCGGCCCCAATGGGGGCGATTGCGTGGAGTGCACCGTCAGCGGCGGCGCCGCCTGGCGCACCTCCTCGTACAGCGGAAGCACCGGCGGTGACTGCGTCGAAGTCGGTGTGGAGTGTGCCGTCGGCTCGGTTCCCGTCCGGGACAGCAAGAACCCGGCCGGTCCGATCCTCACCGTCCCCGCCCCCGCCTGGTACTCCTTCATCCAAGGACTGAAGTAGCAATCCGTCATCGGGCCGCTCATCCGAGCAGCCCGATGACAAACCACCCCCACCTGCTCACGCTTCTACTCCCCACCCCGCTCCGCCTGCCGGGCCAGGAACTCCTCGAACGCCGCCTTCTGCTTCGGGTCCATGAAGCCCTGGCGGACGTTGCGGGCCTTCTCCTCCAGCCAGTGCGCCTCGCCGGGGTCGAGCAACTCCGCGACCACGACACCGTCACGCACCACCGCCGTACGTCCACCCACCCGCCGCCGGAAGAGCGTGAACGCGCCGAACTCCTCGGGGTGGGCCAACTCCGGCTCCTCCGAAGCGGCCTCCTCCCCCGCCGGGTAGGCGGCGGGCGCCCAGTGCTCCCAGAGCGCCAGCGTGGCCGAGGGCACCAGCACCGCCCGCTGCGACGGGCGGCCCCCTTCCCACATGAAGGTGACCGTGACGGGCTCACCGACCGCCTCGGCCAGGCCGAGCACCCGCTCCACCTCGTCGTTGACCGGGTAACCGACCTCTGCATCGATGCGTATCCCCATGGCGTCTCAGGCTACGGGCGCCCGCTACTCGGCCACCGGCGAACCGCGCCTTCTGCCCGCCAGGACCGTGGCAGGCTGTGCCGGGCCCGCATCCGATCGACCGGGAGACCATCCGTCATGGCCGTTGTTCACCGGACCGCACTCGTACCGTCCAAGCTGGAGCTGCTCACCTCCTGGCTTCCCTCCCGCCCGTGGTACCGCGGTGGCGCGGGCGGGGCGGAGCTGGCCAAGGCCGGTGGGTTCCGGCTGGACGACCCGCAGGGCGAGGTGGGGATCGAGTTCATCGCGGTCACCGACGTCGGCGGCCCGCACCCCGCCACCTACCTGGTCCCGCTCAGCTACCGCGGGGCACCGCTCGACGGGATGGAACACGCCCTCGTCGGCACCATGGAGCACGGGGTACTGGGGCGGCGCTGGGCCTACGACGGCTGCCACGACCCGGTGCTGGTCGCCGAGCTGCTCGCCCTTGTCGAGGGCCGGGCCCAGGCCCAGGACCAGAACACCAGCGACACCCCCGACCGGGAGGTGACCCGCTCCTGCACCGGTGCGGGCTCGATCTCCACGGTGCCCTTCACCGACACCACCGACGCCACCGTCACCGACGACGCGGAGGGCACCGCGCTGGCCTTCCCGCACGGCGGGGTTCTCCGGCTGCACCGGATCCTGCGGCCCGCACCGGACGGCCCGGCATCCCTCCCGCAGGGAGCGATCGGTCAGGTCTCCGGCCCGTGGCGTGCACAGGGCGGCACCCCGGTCCGGGGCCTGTTCGCCGTCCTGTACCCGGGCGCACCCCCCGCCCCCTCCGCGGTCTGAGCGGGCACTCGGGCGTCAACGCTTCGGGAACGCCTCCGGGGACGGCGACGTCCCGCCGGGTACCCGGTCCGGCAGCATCGGGTGGCTGCCCGTGTTCGTCGGCGCGTGCTCCGGGAGCCACAGGACGGCGACCGCGCCCTCGGCCGGTACGTCGGCGGGCGCCCCGGCCGGGCGTACGTTGCGGAAGGTGAGCCGGGCGCCCAGCACCCGGGCCTGGCCGGCCGCGATGGTCAGGCCGAGCCCGTGTCCGCGGCCGGCCCGGTCCGCGCTGCCGGTACGGAACCGGCTCGGCCCCTCCGCCAGAAGGTCCTCGGGGAAGCCCGGCCCGTGGTCGCGGACCCGGATCACCCGGCCCTCGACGCTGACCTCGACCGGCGAGCGGCCGTGCCGGGCCGCGTTGGCGAGCAGGTTGAACAGCACGCGCTCCAGGCGCCGCGGATCGGTGGTGACCTCCGACTCGTGGATCACCCGCACCTCGACGGCCGGGTCCCTGGCCGCTACCCGCCGCGCCACGAAGCCGCCCAGCATGATGTCCTGCAACTCGGCCCGCTCCGAGGCCCCGTCCAGCCGGGCCACCTCCAGAACGTCCTCGACCAGCGTGCGCATCGCCTTCGCCCGGTCCAGGACCAGCTCGGTCGGCCGCCCCGGCGGCAGCAGCTCCGCGGCCGTCAGCAGACCGGTGACCGGGGTGCGCAACTCGTGCGCGATGTCCGCGGTGACCCGGCGCTCCGCCTCGATCCGCTGCTGCAGCGCGTCCGCCATCGCGTCCACGGCCCTGGCCACGTCGTCCGTCTCGTCCCGGACGACACCGCCGATCGCGTCCCGCACCCGGACGTCCGGCTCACCGCCCGCGACCCGGTTCGCGGCGGCGGCCGCCTTGCGCAGCCTGCGCGACAGCTGACCGCCGATGAGCACGCCGAGCGCGCTGCCGCCGAGGACGACCGCGATGGAGCCGATGACCAGGGCCTGGTCCAGGTCGTTGAGGATGTCCGCGCTGCGGTCGGTGAAACCGGAGTGCAGCGACATCACGTGCCCGTCCTTGAGCGGCACGGCCGCCCAGATGTCCGTCACCCCGTTCGGCCGCTCGGAGACGTAGGTGGCCCGCCGCCCGGCGTCGACCTTGCGGCGCAGCTCCGCCGGCAGCCGAGGGTCGTCGATCTTGGCGTTCGGGAAGTTCTGCCGCCCGGACAGCTCGTAGTTGCGCTGCGCGATCAGGACCCGGTCGTCCGCGAGGTCACGGGCGTTGTCCAGCATCGACACCCGGGCCGCGTTGTGCACCACCAGGCTCAGCGCGACCGCCACCAGCGCACCGACCAGCGCGATGGCCGCGCTCAGCTTCCAGCGCAGCCCGGTACGGATACCGCGCGTGCGGACACCGCGCAGGCCGCCCGTGCCGCGCACCCGGACATCGCCCGCGCCCGCCCCGATGTCGCGCACCTCGGTGGTGGGCGGCCGCACCCTCGGTCCGGAACGCACGCCCGGCCCCGTGCGGTCGTCCGGGCCTGCCGGAGGCGAGGCGGTCCGGTCTCGGAAGAACCCCCGCATATCCCTGTATCCCCGCTCAGGCCTTCAACTTGTAGCCGAAGCCGCGGACCGTCTCGATCCGGTCCTGGCCGATCTTGGTGCGCAGTCGCTGCACGTGCACGTCGACGACGCGGGTGTCACCGCCCCAGCCGTAGTCCCACACGCGCTCCAGGAGTTTGTCGCGCGAGAGCACGGTGCCCGGAGCGGAGGAGAACTCCAGCAGCAGCCGCATCTCGGTCGGGGTGAGCGCCACCGGCCGCCCGGCCCGCCGCACCTCCATGCCGTCGGTGTCCACCTCCAGCTCGCCGAAGGTGAGCACACCGCCGCTGTCCGAGGCGCCCGCGCCCTCCGCCCGGTCGCCGCCGCCCGCGTGGCCGAAGCGGCGCAGCACCGCCCGGATCCGGGCGACCAGCACCGCCCCGTCGAACGGCTTGGTGACGTAGTCGTCGGCGCCCGCCTCCAGACCCAGGACGACGTCGATGGAATCGGCCCGCGCCGACAGCATGATCACCGGCACCGTGGACTCGTCCCGGATGCGACGGCACAGGCTGACGCCGTCGAGGCCGGGCAGCATGACGTCGAGGAGGGCGATGTCGGGCCGGTCGGCCCGGAAGGACTCCAGGCCGGACAGCCCGTCGGGCATCGCGGTGACCGCGAAGCCGTCCCGCTCCAGTGCGAGCTGGGTGGCCTCGCGGATGACATCGTCGTCCTCGACGAACAGGACGTGGGTCTGATCTGCCATCCCGGTGTTCTCAGTCCTCGTTGTGTGGTCGGGTCGAACGGGCCGCAGGATCACGGCCTTCACTCGGTCATCGGCGCGGGCCGCCCGATCGGTTCACGTCGGCGGGCACGACGGGCGGTCAGCTGTCCGGTTCCGGTACCGGGCTGGGCGCGTTGCCCACGGCGTTGCTGTAGTCGTTGTGGGTGCGGTACTCCTCGGTGAACCGGCCCGACGCCCAGCGGTACGTGATCACGTTGTCGTCGGACGGACTGGACACCGGGTCGCCCTTCTCGTACACCTGCTTGGTCACCACCAGGTCGCCCCTGTCGATCTCCGCGTAGACCGGGGGCTCCTCGGCCTTGAACACATTCTGGTACGCGCCGTCCTGCTCGCGGTACACGTAACTGCCCACACCCACCGCGTCACCGCACGTCAGCACGTTGACGACGACGTCGTCCGCCGAGCCGTCGGTGAGCTGCCCGTACGACACGTCGACGGGGTACTCGTCGGCGACGCACGGCTTCAGCTCGCGCTTGACCTCCGGCGACACCTTGGGGTCGGCCTTCACGAGCCGCACCGCGTCCACCCGGCCGGGACTCTTCGACGGGGACGCCCGTGCCGCGGGCGTGGGGCGCGGGGAGGCGGCGCCGCCCACCGCGTCGGCGTGCGCCGGACCCTCGTCCCGGGCACCGGTCCCACCGGTTCCGCAGCCGGACAGGGAAACGCCGAGGGCGACGAACACGGCCACCGCCGTACTCGCCGCCTGCGTGGTACGCCGGGTCCCCCCGGGTGTCCGACCGTCGGTCAGGCCGCGCAACGCTCCCGCTCCTCACGCTCCAGCGCCCGTGCGTCCAGATCGCGGGCGACCAGCTCCTCGCGGAGCCGGGCGAGCGCCCTGTGCAGCGTGCTCTTGACCGTTCCCGCCGACATGCCGAGGGCGGCGGCGGTCTCCTCCGTCGACATCTGCTCCCAGTGTCGCAGCACGACGACGCTGCGCTGCTTCGGGGCGAGCACCTTCAGGACGTCCATCAGCAGGGCGCGGTCCGCGTGCTGCTCGGTGGCGTCCTCCATGGGGGACTCGGGGAGCTGCTCGGTCGGCACCTCCTCCAGCTTCCGCGCCCGCCACCACTCGGTCCGGGTGTTGATCATCACCCGGCGCAGGTAGGCGTCCGCGAGGCGCTTGTCCTCGATGGTCTCCCAGCGGCCGTACGTCCGTGCCAGCGCGGTCTGCAGCAGGTCCTGGGCGTCGACGGGGTCGGGGACCAGGCGCCGGGCGCTGCGCAGCAGCGCGTCCTGCCGGGTGCGGACGTACTCCTCGAACTCGAGCACCTCGCCCATGTCAACCGCCTTCCGATCCCCGTATGCCGACGGTGGTCATTCCGCCGGCCCACTGGCTGTGGTCCGTAGTCGTGCCGTGCCCGATGGGCACGCAAACGAAGGTAGGGAAGCGTTGTCACGGCGCTGTGCGAAGCAGCCTGCGGCAAACACTCGGCTGTCCGTCGGTTGTGTAACGAAAGGAGAAGCCGGGCAGGTCGGCAGCCCACTTCATGGCGGCATGCGGTGATTTGCCCGTTGGGGGTGCTGTCACACAGGCACCCGCCACCGTGTCACCGGGCTGTGCGTCAGCTCAGCGGCAGCCGGTACATGCCGTCCGCCAGCGGCTCCACCAGACCGTCGGCCACGAGACCGTCCAGGGCGCGGGCGCGCTGGACCGGCTCCTGCCACACCTGGTCGAGGGCGGCCTGCGGCACCGGCCCGGTCGTCTCCCGCAGTACCGCGAGCAGCCGTCCGCGCACCTGCCGGTCGGTGCCCGCGTACGTCTGGCCGCGCCGCGGCGGCCCCTCGTGCGCGGGCTTGCCGGCCAGCCGCCACGCGCACCGGGCCGCGATGGGGCAGCGGTGGCACGACTCGTTCTTCGCCGTGCAGACCAGGGCGCCGAGCTCCATGGAGGCGGCGGCCCAGCGGGCGGCGCTCGCCTCCTCCTCGGGCAGCAGCGCCCGCGCCAGCTTCCGCTCGGCGGCGGTGGTGGCGTTCGGCGGGTACTGGACGCCGGTCACCGCACGGGCGAACACCCGGCGGACGTTGGTGTCCAGCACGGCGTGCCGCTGGCCGTAGGCGAAGGAGGCGACCGCGGCGGCCGTGTACTCGCCGATGCCGGGCAGCGCGAGCAGCTGGGCGTGGTCGGCCGGTACGTCGCCGCCGTGCCGTTCCGTTATGGCCGCGGCGGCGCCGTGCAGCCGCAGGGCGCGGCGCGGGTAGCCGAGCCGGCCCCAGGCGCGGACGGCCTCGCCGGGCGCCTCCTTGGCGAGGTCGGCGGGGCGGGGCCAGCGGGCCAGCCACTGCTCGTAGACCGGCTGGACGCGGCTCACCGGCGTCTGCTGGAGCATGAACTCACTGACCATCACGCCCCAGGCCCCGGCTTCCGGGCGCCGCCAGGGCAGGTCGCGGGCGTGCTCGTCGAACCAGTCGATGACGGGGGAGTGCAGCGGCACACCGGAGGCGGTCGCGGACGGTGCGGTCGCGGACGACGGTGCGGCCGGGTCGGAGGGGCCGTGGGGCGAGGGCTTCGTGGGCGCAGTCATGACCCTCCGATCCTGCCACGGCGGGACCACCGCACGGGCGCACCGCCACCCGGTGGCGACCACACGCCACCGGACGCACGCCCCCTGACACACGCCCCCTGCCGATCGACACCTGACGATCGGCAGGGGCGCCGCCCCGCCCACCGCTTGTAGCGTCGCCGCCATGAAGGCCACCCGCCCGGGCAACGACACCGGACCCGGCAGGAACACCCCCCTCGCCCCGCCGGCGCCGGGCGGACCGGCGACCTCGGACGGGGACGCGACGCCCCGCGCGCGGGCGGGATCCGGCGGCGGTGCCGGAGCGGCCCACGCGGCCGGCCGGAACAGGCCCGCCACCGAACCGGACCCCGCCCGCGACGACGCCTTCGGGGGACCCCGCACCGACGATCCCGCGCCCGGCGCACGCCCCACCGGTGCCGCCGGCCCCGCCGATCCCGGTCCCGACGCAGGCCGCGCCGGGAACGTCGCGTCCGGCGCGCGCCGCGCCCCGGCGTACACCCCGCCCGCGACCCCGCACCCGGCGTCCGGCTCGCCCGGTTCGTGCCGCTGGGCAGGGGCGTGCTGTTCTGGGGGGCCGTCGCGCTGCCCTCGGTCACCGCGGACCTGGTCGGGATGAACGAGCCGCGTGCCCTCTGGCAGCAGTCGGCCGGTCTGGCGGTGCTCGGCGTGGCCGTCGCGCTCGCCCGACGGCGGCCGCTCGCCGCGTACGCGCTGACCGCGGGCCTGAGCCTGGCCGCCGCCCCGGCTCTGTTCAGCGTGTCCTACGGCCCCGCCCTCGGCGTCCTCGCCCTGCTCCTCGGCCTGCGCGCGCGGCGCCCGCACCCCGCGGTGGCCGGCTTCGTCGGCACCGGTGTCGTCGGCGTCGCCCGGATCGGGCTGACCGGCGCCGACCCGGTGCCCGAGACGCTGGTCCTGAGCGGCACGCTGCTCTTCGGCAGCGTCTTCCCCTGGCTGATCGGACGCTACTGGCGGCAGAGCCGCACCCTCGCCGAGGCCGGCTGGCTCAGGGCGGCCCGACTGGAGGACCGGCAACGGCACGCCGAGGAACGGGCCAGGCTCCGCGAACGGGCCCGTATCGCCCAGGACATGCACGACTCCCTCGGCCACGAACTGAGCCTGCTCGCGCTGCGCGCCGCCGCCCTCCAGGTCGCCCCCGGCCTCGCCGCCGACCACCGTGCCGCCGCGGCCGCTCTGCGCGCCGCCGCCGCGGACGCCACCGACCACCTGCACCGCATCATCGGCGTACTGCGCGAGGACGACGAGCCCGCCCCGCTCGCCCCGGCGGACGAGAGCGTCGAGGAACTCGTCGCCCGGGCCGCCGAGTCGGGACTCCCCGTCCGCTGGGAACCCCAGCCCGCCTCGGCGCCCGCCCCGGAACCCGCCGGCATCGCCGCACGCCTGCTCCACCGGATCGTGCGCGAGGCGCTCACCAACGCGGCCCGGCACGCGCCGGGCGCCCCCGTCGTCGTCGCGGTCCGCGCCCAGGCGTCCGGCACCGCCGTCACCGTCACCAACGACCGGTCCGCCGAGCCCGCCGCCCCCTCGTCGGGAGGCTCGGGGCTGCTGGGGCTGCGCGCCGCCGTGACCGCGGTCGGCGGCGACTTCCGCGCGGGCCCGCACGAGGACGGCTTCCGCGTCCGGGCGTACGTCCCCGCCCAGTGGGGCGCCGCCCACGCCGCCCACGCCGTCCCCAGCTCCCCGCCCGCCTCCTCGGCGCCCTTCGCGCACGCCCGCCGCCGCGTCGCGCTGGGGCTGGGGGCCGCGGCCGGTGCGGGAGCCGTCCTGGTCGGCGCGGCGTTCGGCTGGTACGCGTTCACCGAGACGCGGTCGGTACTCACCCCGGGCGCGTACGCCGAACTGCGCCCGGGCACGCCGTACGACGCGATCGCCGCCGCCCTGCCGGAGCGCGAGGCCCACGATCCGCCGACCGACCGCGCCCCGGCGCCACCCAAGGGCGCCGACTGCCGGTACTACCGGGCGAGCGGCGAACTCCTCGTCTCCGTCGACCACTTCCGGCTCTGCTTCGACGCCCGGGGCGAGCTGGTCGCCAAGGACGTCGTCCCCGGCGCCGGACGACCCGACGCGACATCCCACGAGACATCCCACGAGACATCCCACGTGACATCCCACGAGACATCCGAGGAGCACGCGCCGTGATCCGGGTACTGCTGGCCGACGACGAGACGATGGTGCGCGCCGGGGTGCGCGCCATCCTGGCGAGCGGCGGCGAGAGCGAGGTCGTCGCCGAGGCCGGTGACGGCCGCGAGGCGGTCGAACTGACCCACGCGCACCGCCCCGACGTGGCCCTGCTGGACATCCGCATGCCCCGCCTGGACGGACTCGCGGCGGCGCGGGAGATCGTGCGGACCGCACCCGGCACCGCCGTCGCCATGCTCACCACCTTCTCCGAGCAGAGCTATGTCGCCCGCGCCCTGTCCGCCGGCGCCACCGGCTTCCTGCTCAAGTCCGGTGACCCCTATGAACTGATGGCCGGTGTGCGGGCCGTCGCCCAGGGCGCCGCGTTCCTGTCCCCCAAGGTCGCCCGGTACGTCGTCGAGGACCTCGGCAGGGGCGCCGGTGGCGGCCGCCTGGCCCGCGAGGACCGCGCCCGCACCCGTGTGGCACGGCTCAGCCCCCGGGAGCGCGAGGTCCTCGGCCTCGTCGGCGCCGGCCTGTCCAACCCGGAGATCGCCGCCCGCCTCCACCTGGTCGAGGGCACCGTGAAGGCGTACGTGAGCGCGGTCCTGGACCGGCTGGAGGTACGCAACCGGGTCCAGGCGGCGATCGTGGCGTACGAGGCGGGACTCGTCGGGACGGACACCTGACCCCCCACCGAGAATCCACGCCGGACGCACGCCGCCGGACGCACGCCGCCGGACGCGTGTCACCAGGCACACGTCGCCGGAATCCGCCGCCGGAACACGTCAACGACGCCGGTGCGAGGCGGCGTACGCGGCCGGCGGCGCCGCGGCGGCCGGACCGGGCCCGGTCAGCCACCGCACCGCGGGCGCCGTCGAACCCCGCAGCGCCCCGGCCAGCCGCGTCGCCGGGCGGACGCCCAGACGTACGGCCGCGGCGGCGACCAGGGCGCCGAGCAGCAGCCCGGCGGCGACGTCGTGCGGGTAGTGCACGCCGACGAAGACCCGCGAGAAGGCCATCAGCAGGGCGAGCGGCACCGTCAGCCACACGATCGCCCGCCGGACCAGGACCAGGGCGACGGCGGAAGCGCCTGCGATCGTCGCGTGGTTGCTCGGGAAGGACCAGTCGCCGGTCGGCGGACACTCGGCCAGCGACGGGACCGCACCGGCGACCGCCCGGCACGGACGCTCCTCCGTGAAGCCGGACTTGAGCAGCTCGCTGCACACGTACGCCACAGCCGTGGCCACAGGTGCAAGGACCGCGATAGCGAACGCCCGGGTGTCACCGCGGCGCGAGCGCCACCAGGCGGCGACGAACAGCGCCCCGAACACCAGGATGCCCGCCTCCGTCCACACCTCCGCCGTGTGCCGGACCCATGCCGGGGTGTCCTGGGCGAAGCCGGTGATGTCGCGGTACAGCCCGTCGTCTGCGAAGTCTCCCAAAGTCATGCTCACGGACGGTAGGCGAGCGCCCGAAACGGTCACACCCAGCGATCGGCACCCGTGACACCTGACGATCGGCAGGGGTCCGGGACGGTCTGCGGAATGATGATCCGTAAAAGTTGTGGGCCTGAACGGCGGGTAGGACAAGGGAACGCGCCGATCTCTCGTACAGTTTGCGCCGTGGGATCTCTGCGCAATCCGGTCGGGCCGCTTCCCTCCTCCATTTACTGGCGACGGAGGGCTGTACTGCTGTCTGTTTTCGCCCTGTTGGCGTTGTTGATCGCGTGGGTCGTGATCTCCGGCGGCGGGGGCGGCGGCAACGGCCGCGAGGACGGTGCCGACGGCAAGAACCCGGCCCCGTCGATCACTCCGGGCCCCTCGGGTTCCGGCCCGGCGATCAGTCAGGCGCCGGGCGGGCGCGACGAGTCGGGAGGCGGGGACTCCAGCGGCTCCGGATCGGGCACGGGTTCGGGCGGTGGCGACGGCTCCGGCGCGGGCTCGGGCGGCGGGTCGGGCTCGGGCGGCGGTGAGTCCGGTGGTGACGGATCGGGCTCCGGCGGTGGCGGTGGTTCCGCGGGCGGCGCGGTGACCGGTGTCGGCGCGGGGGACGCGCTGCCGGCCGGGTCGACCCTGCCCAACTGCACGCCGGGATCGGTGAAGTTCAGCCTGCGCAGCGTCCGCAACAGCTACTCGCCCGGACAGACCCCCGCCTTCGAACTGACCGCGCGGAACACCTCCGCTGCCGACTGCGAGGTCGATCTCGGCCCGAAGAACGCGGTGTTCACGATCACCCCGGCCAGCGGCGACGACGCCTACTGGGCCTCCGACGACTGCGTCAAGGGCGCGGGCAGCCTCCGCTACCGGGTGGCCGCCGGCAGCGGCATCACCTACACCGTGAAGTGGGACCGCAAGCCGAGCGCCCCCGAGTGCGGGACGCCGCCGGCGGGCTCGGCCAAGGCGGACACCTACCTGGTGGAGGCCAAGGCGGCCGGGTTCGAGAAGGTACGCACGTCGTTCGTGCTCAAGAACGACTGACCGTTCCCGCCCGGGAGCGGTCGACGGGGCCCGCGCGACCGACGGCGCGGGCCCGGCCGGTCCGGCCGCGCCGGGTCAGACGTAGCGCTCCAGGATCGACGACTCGGCCAGCCGCGACAGCCCCTCCCGCACGCTGCGCGCCCGCGCCTCGCCGACCCCGTCCACCGTCTGGAGGTCGTCCACACTCGCCGCGAGCAGCTTCTGCAGACCGCCGAAGTGCTCCACCAGCCGGTCGATGATCGCGCCGGGCAGCCGGGGCACCTTCGCCAGCAGCCGGAACCCGCGCGGCGACACCGCCGAGTCCAGCGTCTCGGGCGACCCGGTGTAGCCCAGGGCCCGGGCCACCGTCGACAGTTCCAGCAGCTCGGCGTGGCTGAGCTTGTCCAGCTCGGCCAGCGCCTCGTCGACCGTACGGGACCGCTTCGCTGTCGGCTCGGGCACGTAGTCCCGCACGACCAGCTCGCGCTCGGGCTCCACACCGGCGATCAGCTCGTCCAACTGCAGGGCCAGCAGCCGTCCGTCCGTCCCCAGTTCCACCACGTACTCGGCGATCTCGGTGGCGATCCGGCGCACCATCTCCAGCCGCTGCGCGACCGCCGAGACGTCCCGCACCGTCACCAGGTCCTCGATCTCCAGCGCCGAGAGGGTGCCGGCGACCTCGTCGAGCCGCAGCTTGTACCGCTCCAGCGTCGCCAGTGCCTGGTTGGCCCGGGACAGGATCGCCGCCGAGTCCTCCAGCACGCGCCGCTGGCCGTCCACGTACAGCGCGATCAGCCGCATCGACTGCGACACGGAGACGACGGGGAAGCCGACCTGCTTGCTGACGCGGTCCGCGGTGCGGTGCCGGGTGCCGGTCTCCTCCGTGGGGATCGTCGGATCCGGCAGGAGCTGCACCCCCGCCCGCAGGATCTTCGACAGGTCCGAGGACAGCACGATGCCGCCGTCCAGCTTGCACAGCTCGCGCAGCCGGGTCGCGGTGAACTCCACGTCCAGCACGAAGCCGCCCGTGCACATCGACTCGACGGTCTTGTCGGAGCCCAGCACCATCAGACCGCCGGTGTTGCCGCGCAGGACCCGCTCCAGGCCGTCCCGCAGGGACGTCCCGGGCGCCACGGCGCTGAGCGAGGCGCGCATCAGGCCATCGGCACCGGCACTCCCACCGGACTTTCCGGGAGCTGCTGCCCGGTCGTTGGCTGCCACTGCACTCCTCCGGTCGCAGGTTCTTCTGGCGCTCCCGTGTCGTACATTCGGTCGTACGGACGGGCGAGACCAGGGCAAAGTCTACCGGCGGTCCTCCGCCTCCCGGGTGGCCTCTCGACGACGCGAGCGGGGGAGCACCCGCAGGGCGTCCCCCATGTCCGCGACTTCCAGGACCTTCATGCCGTCGGGGACCCTGCCGGGATCGGCCGGTACCAGGGCGTGTGTGAAGCCCAGCCGGTGTGCTTCGGAGAGCCTGCGCTGCACGCCCGTGACCCGTCTCACCTCGCCGGCGAGGCCGACCTCGCCGATCGCGACGAGGTTCTTGGGCAGCGGAGTGTCACTCGCCGCACTGGCCAGCGCCAGCGCGACGGCGAGGTCGGCGGCCGGCTCGGAGAGCTTCACCCCGCCGACCGTCGCGCTGTAGATGTCCCTCTTGCCCAGGGCGCTGATCCGCCCGCGCTGCTCCAGCACCGCCAGCATCATCGACACCCGCGACGTCTCCAGGCCGGAGGTCGTGCGCCGGGGGGAGGGGATCTGCGAGTCGACGGTCAGCGCCTGCACCTCGGCCACCAGCGGGCGGCGGCCCTCCAGGGTGACGGTCAGACAGGTGCCGGGCACGGGCTCGGCACGCCGGGTGAGGAACAGCCCGCTGGGGTCGGCGAGCCCGGTGATGCCCTCGTCGTGCAACTCGAAGCAGCCGACCTCGTCGGTGGTGCCGTACCGGTTCTTGACGCCCCGCACCAGCCTCAGGCGCGCGTGCCGGTCGCCCTCGAAGTGCAGCACGACGTCCACGAGGTGCTCGAGGAGCCGCGGCCCGGCGATGGCCCCGTCCTTGGTGACGTGGCCCACCAGCAGCGTGGACATCCCGCGCTCCTTGGAGGCCCGGATCAGCGCGCCCGCCACCTCCCGCACCTGCGCCATGCCGCCGGGGGCGCCGTCGATCTCGGGCGAGGCCACCGTCTGCACGGAGTCGAGGATCAGCAGCGACGGCTTCACCGCGTCCAGGTGCCCGAGCACCGCCGCGAGATCGGTCTCGGCGGCCAGGTACAGGTGGTCGTCGATGGCGTGGATCCGGTCGGCCCGCAGCCGCACCTGGCTCGCCGACTCCTCACCCGTGACGTACAACGTCCGGTGCTCGTCGCTCGCGGACTTGGCCGCCACGTCGAGCAGCAGCGTGGACTTGCCGACGCCGGGCTCGCCCGCGACGAGCACCACGGCACCGGGCACCAGGCCGCCGCCGAGCACCCGGTCCAGCTCGGGCACGCCGGTGGAGCGGGCGGTCGCCTGCCGCACGTCGACCTGCCCGATCGGCACGGCGGACGTGGTCACACGCCCCGGAGTGGTCGTACGCACGGCGGGCGTGCCGTACTCCTCGACCGTGCCCCATGCCTGGCATTCGGGGCAGCGGCCGAGCCACTTGGCCGTCTGCCAGCCGCACTCGGTGCAGCGGTAGGACGGCCGTTCCTTGGCGGACTTCGTACGGGCAGCCATGCACGAACCGTAACCGCCCCCACTGACAACGACGCCTCCCGCGGCCCCCGCGCGCACCCCCTCGGGCACCCCGAACGGACGACCGCCACCCCGCCCCGGCCACGGAACAACAGCTTCCTGTCCCCTTATGAGGGATCGTTTCACCCGTACGGATTAAAAGTGTCCAACGCGCCAGTTCGCGCCACCCATAGCCCCCTACGGTCGCCGGGTGATGAGGAGCAGTCCGGAGACCACGACCCGCACGACCGGCGCACACCGGGCGCACCGGGAAGCGCGCGACCGCACCGCGGCGAGGGCACTGGCGCAGCCCCCGGCGCCGCGTCCGCCCGCGCGGTACGCCGCGTACGAGGCGTATCTGGACGGCCTGTTCACGTACTGCCTGTCCGTGCTCTGCGACCACGACGCCGCCACGGCCGCCCTGGGCGACGTCCTCGCGCTCGCCGAGCGCCGCGGCCACCGCGGCCCCGGATCCGCCGCCGACCGCAGGGCCTGGCTGTACGCGCTGGCCCGCTGGGCCTGTCTGCGGAAGCTGGCCGAGGCCAAGCAGAAACGTCCGAGCAGCCACGCGGCGGGCCGCCCCGCACCCCACGCGCCCGCCGCCGCCCCCGCCGACGAGGAGGCACAGCGGCGCCACCGCCGCGAACTGGCCCGCCTCGCCTGGCCGGAGGCCGCCGGCACCACCCCCGAGCAGCGCGAGGCCCTCGAACTGGCCGTGCGCCACCACCTCGCCCCGCACGAGGTCGCCGCCGTCCTCGGCACCGACCTCGCCGCCACCCGGGAACTGCTCGCCTCCGCCGCCTGCGAGGTGGAGCGCACCCGCGCCGCCCTGGCCGTCGTCGAGACCGGCACCTGTGCGGGCGTCGCCCGCCTGACCGGCGACAACCGCTACGTCCTGAGCAGCGCCCTGCGCCGCGAGCTGGTCCGGCACGTCGACGACTGCCCGCGCTGCCGCCGCACCGCCGAGCGCGCGATCCCCGGCCGCTGGCCGGGCACCAGCGTCACCCCCGCCGAACTGCCCGTCCTGGCGGCCCCCGCAGCGCGCTGCACCTCGCCCCGGCCCACGGCCCGCGCGCGCGGGCCGCCGCCCCCGCTTCGACCGGCGCGGCTTCCCGATGGACCCCAAGGACCGCGCGGCCCGCCGGGACCGCCTGCGCGCCCGCGCCGTCACCACCACCGTCGTCGCCACCGTCGTCGCGGCCCCCGTGCTCGCCCTGTGGGCGGCCTACCGCGGCACCCCCGTCGTCGAGGGCGAGGACGGCCGCGCGGCCAGCGCCAGCGAGGCCCAGGACCCCGACGGCCCGGGGGGCGGGCCGGCGGGCGGCGGACACGGCTACGAGAACGCCGGAAACGCGACCACCACCCCGGGCGCCGGCTTCGGCAAGAACGGCGGGGCCGACGTCTCCGTGGAGGTCGTCGGAGTCGCCGACGCGGGCGGGAAGGGCACCGGCCGGCTGGAGGTGACGGCCGGCCACCGCGGCGACACCACGCTGATCACCCTGACGGCGACCGGTGACGCCCCGGTGAGCTGGTCCGCGTCCGTCGGCGCCTCCTGGCTCTACCTGAGCCAGTCCTCGGGCACCCTGCGTCCCGGCGAGGCCGCGACCGTCAGGGTGTACGTCGACCACCTGCGCGAGCCGTCGGGCCACTGGAGCGCACGGGTGGCCGTCGCGCCCGCGGGCGCCGCCGTGTCCATCGAGGGATACGGCACCGCGCCCGCCCCGTCCCACCCGGGCCCGCGCCCCGGCCCGCCCGACGACACGTCGTCCCCGTCCCACCCCGGCCCGGACCCGTCCCCGTCCACGCCGCAGTCGCCCGACCCCACGCCCACCGACGACCCGCCGCCCACGTCGCCCGGCCCGGACCCGACGCCCACCGAGCCGTCCCCGACCGGCGGAACGGGCGGCGGGCCGGGCGGCTCGTCACCGCCGCCGACCGACAGCGGCACCCCGAGCCCGACCGCCCCGTAGGGGCCGGTACGACGGGCCGCGGGACCGGTCTCAGCGCGCGGGGTCCGCCGGATGCGGTGCCAGCAGCGGCAACCGGGACGCCAGCCGCTCCTCGCACAGCTCGACCAGCCGGTCGTAGCCCGCCTTGCCCATCAGCTCGATCAGCTCCGGCCGGTAGGACACGTACACCGGGTCGCCCGCGCCGTGCGCCGAGGTCGCCGAGGTGCACCACCAGTGCAGGTCGTGACCGCCCGGACCCCAGCCGCGCCGGTCGTACTCGCCGATCGACACCTGCAGCACCCGCGTGTCGTCGGGCCGGTCGATCCACTCGTAGGTCCGCCGCACCGGCAGCTGCCAGCAGACGTCCGGCTTGGTCTCCAGCGGTTCCCGGCCCTCCTTCAGCGCCAGGATGTGCAGCGAGCAGCCCGCGCCCCCGGCGAACCCCGGCCGGTTCTGGAAGATGCACGAGCCCTGGAAGGGCCGGGTCTGCCGGGAGCCCTCGTCGTCCTCGGAGACCCAGCCGTCCCGCGTGCCCTCGGCGTGGTGCTGCCAGATGTCCGGCGTGAGCCTCGCCACGTGACCGGCGACCCGCTTCTCGTCGTCCTCGTCGGAGAAGTGCGCGCCCAGCGAGCAGCAGCCGTCGTCCGCGCGGCCCGCCTGGATGCCCTGGCAGCCGCTGCCGAAGATGCAGTTCCAGCGGGAGGTCAGCCATGTCAGATCACACCGGAAGACCTGCTCGTCGTCCGCCGGATCCGGGAACTCCACCCAGGCGCGCGCGAAGTCGAGACCCTTCTCGTCGCCCGCTTTGTGCTGCTTGCCGCTCTTGGCCGACTTTTCGTCCTTCGCCTTTTTCGTCTTTGGCACGGCTCCAGGGTAAGTCGTCGGAGCCGCAGGACGGCACCGCCGCACGCCCCGTCGGCAGTAGCGTTCCGTACATGAGACTCGGTGTCCTCGACGTGGGTTCGAACACGGTGCATCTGCTGGTGGTGGACGCCCACCCCGGCGCCCGCCCGCTGCCCGCCCACTCGCACAAGGCGGAACTGCGCCTCGCCCAGCTCCTCGACGAGGACGGGGCGATCGGCCCCGACGGCGTCGACCGGCTCGTCGCGGTCGTCCGGGAGGCGCTCCAGGCCGCCGAGGACAAGGGCGTCGAGGACCTCCTGCCGTTCGCCACCTCGGCCGTGCGCGAGGCGAGCAACGCCGACGACGTCCTCGCGCGCGTGCGCCAGGAGACCGGCGTCGAGCTGACGGTCCTCAGCGGCGCCGAGGAGGCCCGGCTGACCTTCCTCGCCGTCCGCCGCTGGTTCGGCTGGTCGGCGGGCCGCCTGCTGGTCCTCGACATCGGCGGCGGCTCCCTGGAGATCGCCTACGGCATCGACGAGGAGCCCGACGCCGCCGTGTCGCTGCCGCTCGGCGCGGGCCGGCTGACCGCCGCCCGGCTGCCCGACGACCCGCCCCACCCGGACGACGTCAGGGCGCTGCGCCGCCACGTCCGCACCGAGATCGCCCGCACCGTCGGCGAGTTCAGCCGCTTCGGCGCCCCCGACCACGTGGTCGCCACCTCCAAGACCTTCCGGCAGCTGGCCCGCATCACCGGCGCCGCCCGCTCCGCGGAGGGCCTCTACGTCCAGCGCGAGCTGAAACGCGCCTCCCTGGAGGCATGGGTGCCCCGCCTGGGCGCCATGACCAGCGCCGAGCGCGCCGAACTCCCCGGCGTCTCCGAGGGCCGCGCGAACCAGCTCCTGGCCGGCGCCCTGGTGGCCGAGGCCGCGATGGACCTCTTCCACGTCGAGAGCCTGGAGATCTGCCCGTGGGCGCTCAGAGAGGGCGTGATCCTACGGCGCCTGGATCACATGGGCCAGGAATAACGCGCCCCAAAGGGGCGCGGGGAACGGCGCGAGCAACCACGACACACCCGCAGCCGCCGCTATGGCACTCACCACAACGGCGATCAGGCACCCCGCGGCTGCCGGCCGGCACCCCGTACCCTGACCCCCGTGGCAAATCCCAGGGACGTGACCCGCATCGCGGACGCGAAGGTCGCCCTGTCGACGGCTTCCGTCTACCCGGAGTCGACGGCGACGGCCTTCGAGATCGCCGCACGCCTCGGTTACGACGGCGTCGAGGTGATGGTCTGGACGGACCCGGTCAGCCAGGACATCGACGCGCTGCGCAGACTCAGCGACTACCACCGCATGCCGATACTCGCCGTGCACGCACCGTGTCTGCTCATCACCCAGCGCGTCTGGTCCACCGACCCCTGGGTCAAGCTCCAGCGCGCCCGCGCCGCCGCCGAGAAGCTCGGCGCGTCCGCCGTGGTGGTGCATCCCCCGTTCCGCTGGCAGCGCCAGTACGCGCGGGACTTCGTCGACGGCGTCTGGCGGATGGCGAACGAGACGGACGTCCGCTTCGCCGTCGAGAACATGTACCCCTGGCGCTACCGCGACCGCGAGATGCAGGCGTACGCCCCCGACTGGGACGTGACCAAGGACGACTACCGGCACTTCACGATCGACCTCAGTCACGCCGCCACCTCCCGCACCGACGCCCTCGACATGCTCGACCGCATGGGTGACCGCCTCGGCCACGTCCACCTGGCCGACGGCAAGGGCTCCGCCAAGGACGAGCACCTCGTCCCCGGCCGCGGCAACCAGCCCTGCGCCGAGGTGCTGGAACACCTCGCGCACACCGGCTTCGACGGGCACGTCGTCATCGAGGTCAACACCAGGCGCGCGATGTCCGGCGCCGAACGTGAGGCCGACCTCGCCGAGGCGCTGGCCTTCACCCGCGAGCACCTGACGCGGTCGGCGTCCCCGCTCGCGGGAGGCCGGGCGGCACGGACGGACCGCCGGTGAGCGACGCCGGCGGGACCACCCGCCGCCGCGGCCGCCCCCGCGGTACGGAATCCGCCGGCACCCGCGACCGCATCCTCGCCACCGCCCGCGAGGAGTTCTCCGAGCGCGGCTACGAGAAGACCTCCGTCCGCGGCATCGCCAAGGCGGCGGGCGTCGACCCGGCGCTGGTGCACCACTACTTCGGCACCAAGGAGCAGGTCTTCGAGGCGGCCGTCGAGGTCGCCTTCGCCCCCGCCATGGATGCCCCCGAGACGATCGCCGAGGGCCCTCTGGACGCGGTCGGCGAGCGCCTGACCCGCTTCGTCCTCGGCGTCTGGGAGAACCCCGCCACCCGCGCCCCCCTGCTGGCCATCCTCCGCTCGGCGGTGAACAACGAGACCGCCGCCACCGTCTTCCGCCGGCTGATCGTCGGCCGGCTGCTGCGCCGGGTCGCCGCCCAGCTGAACCTGCCCGACGCGGAGCTGCGCGTCGAGCTGGCGGCGGCGCAGCTGGTGGGGTGCGCGATGCTCCGCTACGTGATCAGGGTGGAGCCGCTGGCCTCGGCGGACCCGGAGCAGATCGTCGCCCGTCTGGCACCGGTCGTCCAGGGACACCTCACCGGCCCGTGACGCCCTTCACCGGCCCCCGAGGGCACCCGCCGACGCTGTGCGGCGAGACGTGCGTCCCGCATTCCGGACACCCTGTCCCGACCCCTGGATGACCGGCGTACGCTCGACGGCAGTCATAACCCTCCGAAGGAGCGAGCGACGATGCCCGAACTGAGGTCCCGCACAGTCACCCACGGCCGCAACATGGCGGGCGCCCGCGCCCTTATGCGTGCCTCCGGTGTACCCGGCGCGGACATCGGGCGGAAGCCGGTCATCGCCGTCGCCAACAGCTTCACGGAGTTCGTGCCGGGCCACACGCACCTGGCCCCCGTCGGCCGGATCGTCAGCGAGGCGGTCACCGCGGCCGGCGGCATCCCGCGCGAGTTCAACACGATCGCCGTGGACGACGGCATCGCGATGGGCCACGGCGGCATGCTCTACAGCCTGCCCTCCCGCGACCTGATCGCGGACAGCGTGGAGTACATGGTCGAGGCCCACTGCGCCGACGCCCTGATCTGCATCTCCAACTGCGACAAGATCACCCCGGGCATGCTCAACGCGGCGCTGCGCCTGAACATCCCCACGGTCTTCGTCTCCGGCGGCCCGATGGAGTCCGGCCGCGCCACCCTGGTCGACGGCACGGTGCGCACCCTCGACCTGGTCGACGCGATGTCGGAGGCGGTCAACGACAAGATCTCCGACGAGGACATCCTCCGCATCGAGGAGAACGCCTGCCCCACCTGCGGCTCCTGTTCCGGCATGTTCACCGCCAACTCGATGAACTGCCTGACCGAGGCGATCGGGCTCTCCCTGCCCGGCAACGGCTCGGTCCTGGCCACCCACACCGCCCGCAAGGCGCTCTACGAGAACGCCGCCCGCACGGTCCTCGACCTGACCCGCCGCTACTACGAGCAGGACGACGACTCGGTCCTGCCCCGCAACATCGCCACCCCCGCGGCCTTCGGCAACGCCATGGCGCTGGACATCGCGATGGGCGGCTCCACCAACACGATCCTGCACCTGCTGGCCGCCGCCCAGGAGGCCGAGGTCTCCTACGGCCTCGCCGAGATGGACGCCCTCTCGCGCCACGTCCCCTGCCTGGCCAAGGTCGCGCCCAACGTCGCCAAGGACCGCACGTACTACATGGAGGACGTGCACCGCGCGGGCGGCATCCCGGCCCTCCTCGGCGAACTGCACCGCGGCGGCCTGCTCAACGAGGACGTCCACTCCGTCCACAGCCCGTCCCTGGCCGACTGGCTGAAGACCTGGGACGTGCGCGGCGGCTCCCCCTCCAAGGAGGCCGTCGAGCTGTGGCACGCGGCGCCCGGCTGCGTCCGCTCCGCCGAGGCCTTCTCCCAGTCCGAGCGCTGGGACTCCCTGGACGAGGACGCCGAGGGCGGCTGCATCCGCTCCGTCGAGCACGCCTACTCCGAGGACGGCGGCCTCGCGGTCCTGCGCGGCAACCTCGCCGTCGACGGCTGCGTGGTCAAGACGGCGGGCGTCGACGAGTCCATCTGGACCTTCGAGGGCCCGGCGGTCGTCTGCGAGTCGCAGGAGGAGGCCGTCCAGAAGATCCTCACCCAGCAGGTGAAGGAGGGCGACGTCGTCGTCATCCGCTACGAGGGCCCCAAGGGCGGCCCCGGCATGCAGGAGATGCTCTACCCGACCTCGTACCTGAAGGGCCGCGGCCTCGGCAAGGCGTGCGCCCTGGTCACCGACGGCCGTTTCTCCGGCGGCACCTCGGGCCTGTCCATCGGCCACGCCTCGCCCGAGGCGGCGGCGGGCGGCACGATCGCCCTCGTCGAGGACGGCGACCGCATCCGCATCGACATCCCGAACCGCTCCATCGAGCTGCTCGTGGACGACGCCGAACTGTCCCGCCGCGAGCAGGCCCTGAACGGCGTGTACGCCCCGAAGAACCGCGAGCGCAAGGTCTCCGCGGCCCTGAAGGCGTACGCCGCGATGGCCACCAGCGCCGACAAGGGCGCGGTCCGAGACGTGAGCAAGCTGGGCTGACACCCGCCCGGGGACCCGGGGTGGCGGCCTACCAGGCCCCCGGGTCCCGACCCGCCACCCCGAACACCGTCCCGTCCGGCGCCCCGGCGTACACGTGCCCGCCCGCGACCAGCGGCGCCGGCAGCGACGCGGGCACCGTGTCGGAGTCGGCGCCGAGCCGGGGCCGGGTCTGCCCGAGCAGCTTGCCCCTGCGGGCGTCGACACCCAGCAGCCGCCCGTCGGGCGCGGTGACGTACACGTGCCGCCCGTCGGAGACGGGCACCGAGCCCCGGCTCACCCCCGTCTCCAGCCGCCACGCCTGCTTCCCCGCCGCCATGTCGACGGCGACCAGCGAGCCGCCCGCGCCCATGAGGAACACGGTGTCCCCGCGCACGCCCGTCGACGCCGACGCCTGCTCGACCGGGATCGGCAGCGTCACCCGGCGGGTCGCCCCGGTGGCGGGCGTGTAGCGGACCACGGCCTTCACGTCGTTGTAGGTCATCCCCTCGGCGACGAGGAACACGGACCCGTCCGCCGCTCCCACGGGCGTCAGCGTGCCCGCCAGGTCCGCGTCCCAGCGCACCTCCCCGCTCGCCGGATCCACCGCGGTGACCCGGGTCCGCCGCCCGTCCGCGCTCTGGTCCGCGGTGTACGCCGCAGGCCGCCGCTCCCCGGCGAACGAGGTGAAGTACGGCACCGGCTGCCCGGGGATCCGGCGCGTCCACGTCGTCCGCCCCGTGGCGCTGTCCACGCCGGTGACCGTCCCGTCGGAGCGGGTCAGCAGCATCATGTCGCCGACGGTGCGCAGTCCCTCGTACGCGGGCATGTCCTGCTGCCACTCGGGCTCGCCCGTCGCGGGGTCGAGGGCCTCCAGCGGGCCCAGCAGTCCGACCTCGGGCTGCACGAGCCCGCCCGACACGACCGGCGGTTCGCTCCGCACGGCCTCCTCGACGGGGTGCCGCCACAGCGTGCTCCCGTCGGCCGGGTCGACCGCGAAGACCAGACCGGGCTGCGCGCACAGCAGCCGCCGGGCCGCGTACGAGCACTGCGGCATCCCGCCGCCCTCCGCCGAGGGCACCGCCTCCCACGCCCCGAACCCGCCCGACGCACTCTGCGCGGTGGGCGTACCCGCGGGCTCGGTCCCGTCGAACGCCTGCACGGCCACCAGGCCCCCGGCCACGGCGAGACACAGCGCCCCGGCGACGATCCCCGACCGCTTCCCCAGCCGCCGCACGAACCGCCCGGCCGGCCCGGACCGCCCGGTCGCCTCGGACGCCTCGGAAAGCTCGGGCGCCTCGGAAGGCTCGGACGGCCCGGCGGGTGCCCGCGGGGTCTCGGCCCGTTCCTCCCGCGGTGCCGGTACGAACACCTGCGTGTCGTAGGCCGCCGCCACCGACCGCAGCTCCCGCATCAACTCGTCGGGCGTCGGCCGGTCCTCGGGCTCCTTGGCGAGGCACCGCAGGACCAGCGGCGCGAGCGACTCGGGTACGCCGGTCAGGTCGGGCTCGTCGTGCACGACCTGGTACGCGACGACGTACGGACTGTCGGAGTCGAAGGGCCCGCGCCCGGTCGCCGCGTGCACCAGCAGCGAGCCGAGGGCGAACACGTCGGCCGCGGGGCCCACTTCCCGGGGCCGCCGGAACTGCTCCGGTGCCATGAACGGCGGTGTCCCGATCAACTTCCCGGTCTCGGTCCGCAGTTCGCTGTCTTTCGGCCGGGAAATGCCGAAGTCGATGACCTTCGGGCCGTCCTCGGCGAGCAGCACGTTGCTCGGTTTGAGGTCCCGGTGGACGACGCCGACCCGGTGGATGTCGCGCAGCGCCTCGGCGAGCCCGGCCATCAGCCTGCGCAGCTGCGGCTCGTCCATCGGCCCGTTCCGCTTCACCTGCTCGGAGAGCGTGGGACCGGGAATGAACAGCGTGGCCATCCAGGGCCGCCCGGCCTCCGGATCGGCGTCCACGACCGGCGCCGTGAAGGCCCCGCTCACCCGCCGGGCCGCGGCCACCTCCTGCCGGAAACGCCCTCTGAACTCGGGGTCCCTGGCATACGGCGCGTGTACGACCTTCACCGCGACGCGCATCCCGGAGGTGCTGCGGGCCAGATGCACGACGCCCATGCCGCCCGAGCCCAGACGGGACTCCAACCGGTAGTGACCGGCGTACTCCGGAAGTTCCGCTTCCGCGTCCGCTCCGGCATCCCGCTGCGGCGCCATGGAACCACCCCCGTGCTGTTCGTTCGCGCGAGCGATGCTCGGAGCCTAGTCGATGGGGCGTACGGGACAGAGGCGGCCTGCCGACCTCCGCGCGCGAGTTGCGAACTGGTGTTTCATGGCTTGTTCTTGGGGTATCAACGCTGCCCCACGACAGTCGTGGGGTTCAACGGGGGAGGTTTCTGCATGTCTGTCGACCAGGTCACCGGCATCGGCGACGGCGAGGACGGCACGGCGAGCGCGGGGGAGACGATCACCGCGACCGCGGCCCTGCGCTCCTACCCGGTCGCGCCCGGCTACCGCCTGAACGTCCGCAGCGGCCCGGGCACCGGCTACTCCCTGGTGCGGGTCCTGTCCGAGGGCGCCAAGGTCGCGATCAACTGCCAGAGTCCGGGGCAGTGGGTGTCGGGCCCCTACGGCACCTCGAACATCTGGGACAACATCGGCAGCGGCCAGTACGTCTCCGACGCGTACATCCGCACCGGCAGCGACGGGTACGTGGCGCCGCGCTGCTGATCCCTGACCTTGTAACGGGGCTGTCCCGGGGCCGTATCAGGAGGCTGCCGGGGGGAACGGGTGCCGGGCCGGGCGGGTCCTGGTGATCAGAAACGCCCGCCGACACCGAGGTAGGAACCATGCGCGTTCGCAAGCTCACCATCGTGGCCCTGGCCGTCGTCGCCGGTCTCTCGCTCACCGCCTGCCAGAACGACGACGACGGCTCGGGGCAGAACGCCGCCCCGCCGGCCGCCTCCGGCCCCTCCTCCGCGGACGGCGGCTCGGCGTCGGCCGGGACGGGGTCGGCCGGCTCGGGCCAGGAAGGCGGCGGATCGGACTCCGCCGGGAAGAGCCCCGACGGGGCCGGCGGGAGCAGCGGGAGCAACGGCGGGGGCGGCGAGGACGGCCGGGCCGCCAAGTGCCGCACCGACGAGCTGGAGATCACGGCGACGGACGCCACGGTCGGCGGCGACACCGAGGGCACCGTCGCGGTCGACCTGAAGAACGGCGGCGGCCGGGCCTGCACCCTCACCGGCTACGCGGGCGTCGACCTGAAGACCAACGCGGGAACCGTGTCCGCGGAGCGCACCGGCGAGGAGGCCTCCCCGGTCGTCCTCCAGGACGGGGAGAACGTGACCTTCGGCATCACCTACCCCGTCAACGACACGGGCGGCTCCGGCGTCCGCATCACGGGCCTGGTGGTGACCCCGCCGAACGAGACCAAGTCCGTCCCCCTCGACTGGCCGGGCGGTGCCTCGCTGCCCGTCACGGACGGCTCCGGCACCCCGGTGCGGGTCGGCCCGATGGGCAGCGCCGGACAGGGCGGCTGAGCGCGCCGCACGCTCCGGGGGGCGCACGCCATAATCGACCCGTGAGCGCAGAGAACGGTAAGAACGGCATCCTGGACACCCACGCGGGCCCCCGCCCCGAGCCCCTCCGGTTCTACGGGACGACCTGGGTGGACCACGACAACGGCTACACCGTCCGCCGGGCCGGCCTCGCCGTCGGCTCCCTCGCCGCGGCGGCCGCCGCCTGCTTCGTGCTGCGCGTCGCCTACCAGGGCCTCCAGATCGCCGACATCGGCAGCTTCGTCTCGCTGCTGATGATTGTGATGTTCGCGATCTGCAGCGCCCTGGCCTTCCGCCACACCTGGTCCGGCTTCAGCGGCCGCCCCGACCCCGACCGCCAGGCCTCCATGCGCGGCCTGCTCGCCATCGGCTTCGTCGGCTCCCTCCTCGCCTACTTCTTCCGCACCTTCACCGAGGCCCCGGGCGAGAAACTGCACCGCGACGAGTACGAGAAGGCCCGCGAGGAGTACGAGAAGCGCACCACCCGCCGCTCGGGCAACCCCTCAAAGAAACGCCGCCAACGCTAGCCCTCCCTCCGGGTCCCGACTCCCCGACTCCCGGGCTCGCGGCCTCCGGGCTCCGGCTTCCGACTTCTGGGCTCTCGGGTCCTCGGCTTCCGGCCTCCGGCCCCGGCTTCCGGCCTCCGGCCTCCGGTCCTCGGCTTCCGGCTTCCGGTCCCGGCCTCCGGATGCTCGGGTTCCGGGCCCTCGGCTCCTCGGGTTCCGGCTTCCGGCTCGCGGCTCCTCGGGTTCCGGCTTCCGGCTTCCGGCCCCCGGGCTTCCGGATTCCGGGTGCCTGGGCTTCCCGCCCCCGGCTCGCGGCTTCCGGCCCCGGGTTTCCGGCTCCCGGCTCCCGGGTTTCCGGCCTGCGGCCTGCGGCCTGCGGCTTCTGGTCCCGGGTCGCTGCTCCTCGGCTCCCGGACTCTGGGCTCGCAGTTTCTCGGCTTCGGGCTCCTCGGCTTCTGACCTCCGGGGTTCCGGCTTCCGGGCTCGCGGGTTCGCCGGTCCCCGGGCTCGCGGCTCCTTGGTTCCCGAGGCTTCCGGACTCCCGGGCTTCCGACCCCTCGGCTCCGGAGCTTCCTCGGCTCCGGGACTCCCCGGCCTCAGTCCTGTGCCTCGCACGCCCCCGCACCCGCAGCCCGCCGACCCCCGTCCCCACCTCCTGGTGCCGTCCACCGCGCCCGCCGAAATCCCCGGCGCCCCGCCGACCCGCCCGGCCACCATGGCCGTATGACGACACCCTTGACCCCGGACGACTCGGCCACCCCGCCCCCCGCCAAGGCGACCCACACCGCCCGTGCCCACTCCTTCAACGCCGCCGCGGCCCAGTACGCCGCCAACCGCCCCTCCTACCCGCCCGCCCTCTTCGACGCGCTGGAGGAGCTGACCGGACGCCCCCTCAAGGGATCCCGTGTCGTGGACGTCGGCGCCGGGACGGGCCTCGCCACGGCCCGCCTGCACGAGCGGGGCGCGGACGTCATCGCGGTGGAACCCGGCGCCGGCATGGCCGCCGAGTTCCACCGGAGTCTGCCCGGCGTGCCGGTGGTGCGCGGCAACGGCAACGCCCTCCCCCTCGCCGGCCACAGCGCCGACCTCCTCACCTACGCCCAGGCCTGGCACTGGACCGACCCCGCCCGCGCGGTCCCGGAGGCGCTGCGCGTGCTGCGTCCGGGCGGCGCGCTGGCGCTGTGGTGGAACACCGACGCCCTCGACGTGCCGTGGATCGCGGAGTCCGCCCGGCGCGTGGACCGGCACTTCGCGGGCCAGAACCTCTCCGCCGAGAAGCGCGACATCGACGCCCGCTTGGCCGACCCCACCGGCAGCCTCACCTTCGTCCAGCGCGAGATCCGCTGGAGCCGCCGCGTCCCCCTCGACACCCACCTGGCCAACCTCGGCAGCCACTCGGTCTTCCTGACCGACACCGAGGAACGCGCCGCCGCCTTCCTGGCCCAGGAGCGCCGCCACCTGCTGGGCGTCTTCCCGGACGGCGTCGTCGAGGAGACGTACGACGTCCATCTCCTCCTCGGGACGACCCCGACACCGCCGCCCCACCTCCCGACCGCTTGACGGCACGGGGGGCCGGGAGGAGTATTCATCACATGATGAATTACTCGGGGTACCCCACCTCCCGGCCGCCCGGAGGGCAAGAGGGCGAGCCCACTCCACCCGCCGTCCACGCCGACGACCTCACCGTCGTCCGCGGTCCCCGCACCGTCCTGCGCGGCCTCGCCTTCACCGTCCCGCGCGGCCGCATCACCGGCCTCCTCGGCCCCTCCGGCTGCGGCAAGTCGACCCTCATGCGGGCGATCGCCGGAACCCAGGCCAAGGTCGCCGGCACCCTGAACGTCCTCGGCCGCCCCGCCGGCCACCCGGCCCTGCGCACCCGCGTCGGCTACGTCACCCAGGCCCCGTCCGTCTACGCCGACCTCACCGTCCGCCAGAACCTCGACTACTTCGCCGGGATCCTGGCCCCGGGCCGCTCCGCCGCCGGTCACCGCGGCGAGAACGTCGCCCGCGCCATCGCCGACGTCGACCTCACCACCCACGCCGACTCCCTGGCCGGCAACCTCTCCGGCGGTCAGCGCAGCCGTGTCTCCCTCGCCGTGGCCCTCCTGGGCGCCCCCGAGCTGCTCGTCCTCGACGAGCCGACGGTCGGCCTGGACCCCGTACTCCGCCGCGACCTGTGGACCCTCTTCCACTCCCTGGCCGCCGACCGCGGAACCACCCTCCTCGTCTCCTCCCACGTCATGGACGAGGCCGAGCGCTGCCACCAGCTGCTCCTGATGCGCGAGGGCGAGGTCCTCGCCGACGACACCCCCGACGCCCTGCGCACCCGCACCGGCTCCGAAACCGTCGAGGAGGCGTTCCTCCACCTGGTCGACGAGGCGAGGACGCAGGCGGCTGCCCGCACGAAGGAGACCACCCGATGAGCAGCCCCACACCTCCCGCGTCCCCCACACCCCCGGCCACCCCGATGCCCGGCCTCGCCCCGGCCCCCACCCGCCCCCTGAGCCTCTCCCGCACCACGGCCACCGCGACCCGCGTACTCCGCCAGCTCAGCCACGACCCCCGCAGCATCGCCCTGCTGGTGCTGGTCCCCTGCGTGATGCTCTTCCTGCTGCGCTACGTCTTCGACGGCAGCCCGCACACCTTCGACAACATCGGCGCCTCGCTCCTCGGCATCTTCCCGCTGATCACGATGTTCCTGGTCACGTCCATCGCGACACTGCGCGAGCGCACCTCCGGCACCCTCGAACGCCTGCTTGCCATGCCCCTGGGCAAGGGCGACCTCATCGCGGGCTACGCCCTGGCCTTCGGAGCCCTCGCCATCATCCAGTCCGCCCTCGCCACCGGCCTCGCGGTCTGGTTCCTGGGCCTGGACGTGACGGGCAGCCCCTGGCTGCTCCTCCTGGTCGCCCTGCTCGACGCGCTCCTGGGCACCGCGCTCGGCCTCTTCGTCTCGGCCTTCGCGGCCTCGGAATTCCAGGCGGTCCAGTTCATGCCGGCCGTGATCTTCCCCCAACTCCTCCTCTGCGGCCTCTTCACCCCGCGCGACCACATGCACCCGGCCCTGGAGGCCGTCTCCGACGTCCTGCCCATGTCCTACGCGGTCGACGGCATGAACGAGGTCCTGCGCCACACCGACATGACCACCGCCTTCGTCCGCGACGCCCTGATCGTCGCGGGCTGCGCACTCCTGGTCCTGGCCCTGGGCGCGGCGACGCTGAAACGCCGGACGGCATAACAGCCCCCAGGGACAGGAAGGGGAAGGGGGGCGGGGCGAAGGACTCCCACCGGCACCCCACCGTCCCGCGGACTGGACGCGACGCTCCACCCACTCTCCCGAATGCGAGGATGACAACGACGGACCACGCACGACGCACGACGCACGACGCTCGACGCACGACGACCCAAGAACAGCCAGGGCACCGAAGGGCACCGAACCCATGACCCAGAAAGTCGCCGTCCTCGGCACCGGCAAGATCGGCGAAGCCCTGCTCAGCGGCATGATCGGCGCCGGCTGGGCCCCCGCCGACCTCCTGGTCACCGCTCGCCGCCCGGAACGGGCCGACGAACTCCGCGCCCGCCACGGCGTCACCCCGGTCACCAACGCCGAGGCCGCCAAGAACGCCGACACCCTGATCCTCACGGTCAAGCCGCAGGACATGGGCACCCTCCTCGACGAACTCGCCCCGCACGTCCCCGCCGACCGCCTGATCATCAGCGGCGCGGCCGGCGTCCCCACCTCCTTCTTCGAGGAACGCCTCGCCCCCGGCACCCCGGTCGTCCGCGTCATGACGAACACCCCGGCCCTCGTCGACGAGGCCATGTCCGTCGTCTCCGCCGGCACCCACGCCACGGAGGCCCACCTCGCCCACGCCGACGAGATCTTCGGCGCCGTCGGCAAGACCCTCCGCGTCCCCGAGTCCCAGCAGGACGCCTGCACCGCCCTCTCCGGCTCCGGACCGGCGTACTTCTTCTACCTGGTCGAAGCCATGACCGATGCCGGCATCCTCCTCGGCCTGCCCCGCGACAAGGCCCACGACCTGATCGTCCAGTCCGCGATCGGCGCCGCGAAGATGCTCCGCGACAGCGGCGAACACCCGGTCAGGCTCCGCGAGAACGTGACGTCCCCCGCCGGCACCACCATCAACGCCATCCGCGAACTGGAGAACCACGGCGTCCGCGCCGCCCTCATCGCCGCCCTGGAAGCCGCCCGCGACCGCAGCCGCGAACTGGCCTCCGGCACCAAGGACTGACAGCCCGCGAAGCACGACCGGGCACCGACCGCACTCCCGAACGCACCGCCCATACCCGAGGTCGCCCGACGGCCGGGGTTCGGCAGCGAGGCCACGATGCGCCAGCACTTCGCAGCGCGCCCCGCCACCAGTCCCCGCGCCTACCGGACCGCGTTCACCGGGGGCAGCAACCCGATCGCCCGGTAGGCCGCGTCCACGGTCGGCCGTGCCATCGCCCGGGCCCTCCCGGCCCCCTCCAGGAGCACTCCGTCCACGTACCCGGGATCGGCGCACAGCTCCTTGTGCCGCTCCTGCACGGGCCTCAGCACCTCGACGACCGCCTCCGCGGTGTCCTTCTTCAGCGCGCCGTACGAGTCGTACTCGCCCGCCAGCTCCTCCGGGTCCCCGCCGGTGCAGGCCGCGAGGATCTCCAGCAGGTTCGCGAGCCCCGGCCGCTCCGCCCGGTCGTACACGACGTCACGCCCGCTGTCGGTCACGGCCCGCACGATCTTCTTCCGCACCACGTCCGGCTCGTCCAGCAGGTAGACGATGCCCGGTCCCACGTCGTCGCTCTTGCCCATCTTCGACGCGGGCTCCTGGAGATTCATGACCCGCGCCGCCACCGCCGGACTCGTCGCCCGCGGCACCACGAACGTGTGCCCGTACCGCTGGTTGAACCGCACCGCGAGATCCCGCGCCAGCTCGACGTGCTGCGTCTGGTCGTCCCCGACCGGCACTTCGTCCGTCCCGTACGCCAGGATGTCCGCCGCCATCAGCACGGGGTACGTCAGCAGCGACAACCGCACGCTCCCACCGCGCTCCCGCTCCCGCGCGGCCTTCTCCTTGTACTGGATCATCCGCCGCATCTCGCCGTCCGTCGCGACGCACTCCAGTACGTACGACAGCCGCGCGTGCTCGTCGACGTGGCTCTGCACGAACACGGTGCACACCTCGGGGTCCAGCCCCGCCGCCAGCAGCAGCGACGCGCCCTGCCGGCTGAGTCTGCGCACCCGCGCCGGATCGTGGTCCACGGTCAGCGCGTGCAGGTCGACCACGCAGAACAACGCGTCCGACCGGTACTGGTCCACCGCGGCCCACCGCCGCATGGCTCCCAGGTAGTTCCCCAGCGTCAGGTGCCCTGTCGGCTTGACCCCACTGAAGACCCGTGTCATCTCTCCACCTCCTGGTCAGGGCCGCCGCCACCCGCCGGCCGCCCCTCCTGGAGGGAGATACGAGAACGGCCGCCGAAGCGGCGGCCGTCGAGTGCATACGTGTGTACGGCCGCCGTCAGGCGGCCCACCAGAGCCCGGTACACGTACGCGTCATCACGCCCTCCACGGTACTCCCGCGGGGACCGCACCGCCCGGGAGTTGACACGCCTGTCCCGCACTCCTAGTGTTCTCCGAGTTGTCCGACGTGAGCGCCGACCCCGGTCGGTCCCCGGACAGCGATTCCGCAAGTACCCACCACTCCTCGACGAGCAGTCGCATGGTCGGCGTCGTCGAAGTGCCGGTGCACGTATTTACGGAATGAGGAATCCACGTTCGAAAGGACGCGGCCCCCGATTAGCTCGGGAGCCGGGAATCCGCTAGAGTCTCACCTCGTTGAAACGGCCCGAACGGCCGCGGAGACAACCCCTTCTGACGGGGAATCAGGGCCCGAAAGGATCTGATAGAGTCGGAACCGCCGGAAAGGGAAACGCGAAAGCGGGAACCTGGAAAGCACCGAGGAAATCGGATCGGAAAGATCTGATAGAGTCGGAAACGCAAGACCGAAGGGAAGCGCCCGGAGGAAAGCCCGAGAGGGTGAGTACAAAGGAAGCGTCCGTTCCTTGAGAACTCAACAGCGTGCCAAAAGTCAACGCCAGATATGTTGATACCCCGTCTCCGGCCATTCGGCTGGGACGAGGTTCCTTTGAAGTAACACACAGCGAGGACGCTGTGAACGGTCGGATTATTCCTCCGACTGTTCCGCTCTCGTGGTGTCACCCGATCACGGGTAAACATTCACGGAGAGTTTGATCCTGGCTCAGGACGAACGCTGGCGGCGTGCTTAACACATGCAAGTCGAACGATGAACCACTTCGGTGGGGATTAGTGGCGAACGGGTGAGTAACACGTGGGCAATCTGCCCTGCACTCTGGGACAAGCCCTGGAAACGGGGTCTAATACCGGATACTGATCCTCGCGGGCATCTGCGAGGTTCGAAAGCTCCGGCGGTGCAGGATGAGCCCGCGGCCTATCAGCTTGTTGGTGAGGTAATGGCTCACCAAGGCGACGACGGGTAGCCGGCCTGAGAGGGCGACCGGCCACACTGGGACTGAGACACGGCCCAGACTCCTACGGGAGGCAGCAGTGGGGAATATTGCACAATGGGCGAAAGCCTGATGCAGCGACGCCGCGTGAGGGATGACGGCCTTCGGGTTGTAAACCTCTTTCAGCAGGGAAGAAGCGAAAGTGACGGTACCTGCAGAAGAAGCGCCGGCTAACTACGTGCCAGCAGCCGCGGTAATACGTAGGGCGCAAGCGTTGTCCGGAATTATTGGGCGTAAAGAGCTCGTAGGCGGCTTGTCACGTCGGTTGTGAAAGCCCGGGGCTTAACCCCGGGTCTGCAGTCGATACGGGCAGGCTAGAGTTCGGTAGGGGAGATCGGAATTCCTGGTGTAGCGGTGAAATGCGCAGATATCAGGAGGAACACCGGTGGCGAAGGCGGATCTCTGGGCCGATACTGACGCTGAGGAGCGAAAGCGTGGGGAGCGAACAGGATTAGATACCCTGGTAGTCCACGCCGTAAACGGTGGGCACTAGGTGTGGGCAACATTCCACGTTGTCCGTGCCGCAGCTAACGCATTAAGTGCCCCGCCTGGGGAGTACGGCCGCAAGGCTAAAACTCAAAGGAATTGACGGGGGCCCGCACAAGCGGCGGAGCATGTGGCTTAATTCGACGCAACGCGAAGAACCTTACCAAGGCTTGACATACACCGGAAAGCATCAGAGATGGTGCCCCCCTTGTGGTCGGTGTACAGGTGGTGCATGGCTGTCGTCAGCTCGTGTCGTGAGATGTTGGGTTAAGTCCCGCAACGAGCGCAACCCTTGTCCCGTGTTGCCAGCAAGCCCTTCGGGGTGTTGGGGACTCACGGGAGACCGCCGGGGTCAACTCGGAGGAAGGTGGGGACGACGTCAAGTCATCATGCCCCTTATGTCTTGGGCTGCACACGTGCTACAATGGCCGGTACAATGAGCTGCGATACCGCAAGGTGGAGCGAATCTCAAAAAGCCGGTCTCAGTTCGGATTGGGGTCTGCAACTCGACCCCATGAAGTCGGAGTCGCTAGTAATCGCAGATCAGCATTGCTGCGGTGAATACGTTCCCGGGCCTTGTACACACCGCCCGTCACGTCACGAAAGTCGGTAACACCCGAAGCCGGTGGCCCAACCCCTTGTGGGAGGGAGCTGTCGAAGGTGGGACTGGCGATTGGGACGAAGTCGTAACAAGGTAGCCGTACCGGAAGGTGCGGCTGGATCACCTCCTTTCTAAGGAGCACTTCTTACCGGTCTTCGGGCTGGTCAGAGGCCAGTATGCGGGCGAATGTCTCGCACTGGTTGCTCATGGGTGGAACGTTGACTATTCGGCACGATCGGGATGAGGACTGCTAGTACTGCTTCGGCGTGGAACGCAGGGTCTTGACTGAACGTGTCGGGCACGCTGTTGGGTGTCTGAGGGAATGATCTTCCTTCAGTTGCCGGCCCCGGTAAAAATCTGCGGAAGCGGGTTGTGACGGGTGGTTGGTCGTTGTTTGAGAACTGCACAGTGGACGCGAGCATCTGTGGCCAAGTTTTTAAGGGCGCACGGTGGATGCCTTGGCACCAGGAACCGATGAAGGACGTGGGAGGCCACGATAGGCCCCGGGGAGTCGTCAACCAGGCTTTGATCCGGGGGTGTCCGAATGGGGAAACCCGGCAGTCGTCATGGGCTGTCACCCTTGCCTGAACACATAGGGCAAGTGGAGGGAACGCGGGGAAGTGAAACATCTCAGTACCCGCAGGAAGAGAAAACAACCGTGATTCCGGGAGTAGTGGCGAGCGAAACCGGATGAGGCCAAACCGTATACGTGTGAGACCCGGCAGGGGTTGCGTGTGCGGGGTTGTGGGATCTCTCTTCTGTTGTCTGCCGGCAACAGGACGAGTCAGAAACCGTTGATGTAGGCGAAGGACATGCGAAAGGTCCGGCGTAGAGGGTAAGACCCCCGTAGTCGAAACATTAGCGGCTCGTTTGAGAGACACCCAAGTAGCACGGGGCCCGAGAAATCCCGTGTGAATCTGGCGGGACCACCCGCTAAGCCTAAATATTCCCTGGTGACCGATAGCGGATAGTACCGTGAGGGAATGGTGAAAAGTACCGCGGGAGCGGAGTGAAATAGTACCTGAAACCGTGTGCCTACAAGCCGTGGGAGCGTCGCGCAAGGACTTGTCCTTGCGTCGTGACTGCGTGCCTTTTGAAGAATGAGCCTGCGAGTTTGCGGTGTGTTGCGAGGTTAACCCGGGTGGGGAAGCCGTAGCGAAAGCGAGTCCGAACAGGGCGTTTCAGTAGCACGCTCAAGACCCGAAGCGGAGTGATCTAGCCATGGGCAGGTTGAAGCGGCTGTAAGAGGTCGTGGAGGACCGAACCCACCAGGGTTGAAAACCTGGGGGATGACCTGTGGTTAGGGGTGAAAGGCCAATCAAACTCCGTGATAGCTGGTTCTCCCCGAAATGCATTTAGGTGCAGCGTCGTGTGTTTCTTGCCGGAGGTAGAGCACTGGATAGGCGATGGGCCCTACCGGGTTACTGACCTTAGCCAAACTCCGAATGCCGGTAAGTGAGAGCGCGGCAGTGAGACTGTGGGGGATAAGCTCCATGGTCGAGAGGGAAACAGCCCAGAGCATCGACTAAGGCCCCTAAGCGTACGCTAAGTGGGAAAGGATGTGGAGTCGCACAGACAACCAGGAGGTTGGCTTAGAAGCAGCCACCCTTGAAAGAGTGCGTAATAGCTCACTGGTCTAGTGATTCCGCGCCGACAATGTAGCGGGGCTCAAGCGTACCGCCGAAGTCGTGTCATTGCAGCAATACGGCCAACGCCGGCTGTGATGGGTAGGGGAGCGTCGTGTGCCGGGTGAAGCAGCCGCGGAAGCGAGTTGTGGACGGTTCACGAGTGAGAATGCAGGCATGAGTAGCGATACAAACGTGAGAAACGTTTGCGCCGATTGACTAAGGGTTCCTGGGTCAAGCTGATCTGCCCAGGGTAAGTCGGGACCTAAGGCGAGGCCGACAGGCGTAGTCGATGGATAACCGGTTGATATTCCGGTACCCGCTGTGAAGCGTCAAACATCGAGCATCGTGATGCTAAGGCCGTGAAGCCGCCCTGATCTCTTCGGAGTTGAGGGGAGTGGTGGAGCCGCCGAACCAAGCGGTTAGTAGGTGAGTGATGGGGTGACGCAGGAAGGTAGTCCATCCCGGGCGGTGGTTGTCCCGGGGTAAGGGTGTAGGCCGTGCGATAGGTAAATCCGTCGTACATGTGGCTGAGACCTGATGCCGAGCCGATTGTGGTGAAGTGGATGATCCTATGCTGTCGAGAAAAGCCTCTAGCGAGTTTCATGGCGGCCCGTACCCTAAACCGACTCAGGTGGTCAGGTAGAGAATACCGAGGCGTTCGGGTGAACTATGGTTAAGGAACTCGGCAAAATGCCCCCGTAACTTCGGGAGAAGGGGGGCCACACCTGGTGACGAGTTTTACACTCTGAGCTGGGGGTGGCCGCAGAGACCAGCGAGAAGCGACTGTTTACTAAAAACACAGGTCCGTGCGAAGCCGTAAGGCGATGTATACGGACTGACGCCTGCCCGGTGCTGGAACGTTAAGGGGACCGGTTAGTCACATTTCGGTGTGGCGAAGCTGAGAACTTAAGCGCCAGTAAACGGCGGTGGTAACTATAACCATCCTAAGGTAGCGAAATTCCTTGTCGGGTAAGTTCCGACCTGCACGAATGGCGTAACGACTTCTCGACTGTCTCAACCATAGGCCCGGTGAAATTGCACTACGAGTAAAGATGCTCGTTTCGCGCAGCAGGACGGAAAGACCCCGGGACCTTTACTACAGTTTGATATTGGTGTTCGGTTCGGCTTGTGTAGGATAGCTGGGAGACTTTGAAGCTCGCACGCCAGTGTGGGTGGAGTCGTCGTTGAAATACCAGTCTGGTCGTGCTGGATGTCTAACCTGGGTCCGTGATCCGGATCAGGGACAGTGTCTGATGGGTAGTTTAACTGGGGCGGTTGCCTCCTAAAGAGTAACGGAGGCGCCCAAAGGTTCCCTCAGCCTGGTTGGCAATCAGGTGTTGAGTGTAAGTGCACAAGGGAGCTTGACTGTGAGACCGACGGGTCGAGCAGGGACGAAAGTCGGGACTAGTGATCCGGCGGTGGCTTGTGGAAGCGCCGTCGCTCAACGGATAAAAGGTACCCCGGGGATAACAGGCTGATCTTCCCCAAGAGTCCATATCGACGGGATGGTTTGGCACCTCGATGTCGGCTCGTCGCATCCTGGGGCTGGAGTCGGTCCCAAGGGTTGGGCTGTTCGCCCATTAAAGCGGTACGCGAGCTGGGTTTAGAACGTCGTGAGACAGTTCGGTCCCTATCCGCTGTGCGCGTAGGAGTCTTGAGAAGGGCTGTCCCTAGTACGAGAGGACCGGGACGGACGAACCTCTGGTGTGCCAGTTGTCCTGCCAAGGGCATGGCTGGTTGGCTACGTTCGGGAGGGATAACCGCTGAAAGCATCTAAGCGGGAAGCCTGCTTCGAGATGAGGACTCCCACCCCCTTGAGGGGTTAAGGCTCCCAGTAGACGACTGGGTTGATAGGCCGGATCTGGAAGCACCGTGAGGTGTGGAGGTGACCGGTACTAATAGGCCGAGGGCTTGTCCTCAGTTGCTCGCGTCCACTGTGTTGGTTCTGAAACCACGAACAACCCCACGTCCACAGCGTGGTGCGGTTGTATGTTTCATAGTGTTTCGGTGGTCATAGCGTAGGGGAAACGCCCGGTTACATTTCGAACCCGGAAGCTAAGCCTTACAGCGCCGATGGTACTGCAGGGGGGACCCTGTGGGAGAGTAGGACGCCGCCGAACAATCATTGCGAGAAGACCCCGCACCGGGAACGGTGCGGGGTCTTCTGCGTTTAGGGTCTCTGTATGCGCTACGACCTGGTTATCTTCGACAATGACGGTGTTCTCGTCGACAGTGAGCCGATCTCCAATCGGCTGCTCGCCGGTTGTCTCACCGAGCTGGGGCACCCGACGTCCTACGAGGACTCCCTCAGGGACTACATGGGCGGCGCGATGCACCGCGTCCACGATCTCGTCCTGGAGCGGACGGGGCGGCGGCTGCCCGACGACTTCGACGACGTCTTCCACGAGCGGGTCTTCGCCGCCTTCGAGCGTGAACTGGAGCCCGTTCAGGGGGCCGTCGGCGTGCTGGAGAAGCTCGCCGCGGACGGGGTGGCGTACTGCGTGGCCTCCTCCGGGAGCCACGAGCGGATCCGGGTGGGGCACCGGAAGACCGGGCTCGACCGGTGGTTCGACGACGGACGGATCTTCAGCTCCCAGGACGTGGGGCGGGGGAAGCCGGCACCGGACCTGTTCCTGCACGCTGCGGAGCGGATGGGCGTGGCGCCGCAACGGTGTGCCGTGATCGAGGACAGTCCGCTCGGCGTCCGGGCCGCGGTCGCCGCCGGGATGGACGTGTACGGGTTCACCGCCATGACGCCGCCCGCGAAGCTCGCCGGTGCCACCCGACTCTTCGCGGACATGGGGGAGTTGGCCGACCTGCTCATACGCTGACAGCGGTCGGGCTCGGGACGGTCGTCATGATCGTGACGTTGGTGTGCGCGTTCGTGGTCAGCGGTGCGCTGGGAGCCGGGCCCATGGTCCACATGATCGGGGCCGCCGCCGCGTCGGCCCGCGCGCCCGAGAGCGCCTCCACGGGCACACCGGTCCTCGAAGCTGAGAAGAATTCACCTTTGGCTGGATCTACCCACGGGTAAGCCGGGGCCCTACGCTCGCCGCCATGACTGATGTGCTGCGGCGCGGTAGGGCCTCGCTCGCGTTCGGTTTCTTCGCCCAGGGGGTCGCCTTCGCACTGCTGGTGACGCGTATCCCGGCCATCCAGGACCGGTACGGCGTCTCCGACGCGCTGCTGCCCGTCTTCCTCGCCGCCGTGCCGATCCTGGCCGGTGTCGGGAGTGTGGTGAGCGAGCGTCTGGTGCGGCGGGTGCGGCCGAGCCGGCTGCTGCGCTGGTCCCAGCCGGTGGTACTGCTGGCGCTGCTCGGGGTGGGTGCGGGGGACCGGATGGCGGTGCTGGCGGTCGCGCTGGCCGTCTTCGGGCTGGCCGTCGGTGCCCTGGACGCCTCGATGAACATGCTCGGGGTGAGCCTGCAACGGGCGTACGGGCGCAGCATCATGCTCGGGTTCCACGCGACGTACAGCCTCGGGGGGATTCTGGGGGCATCGCTGGCGTGGGCGGGGGCGCACTGGGACCTGGCGCTGTGGGTGTCGTATCTGCCGGTGGTCGTGGTGCTGCTGCCTGCGGCGCTGGTGGGGAGCCGGTGGTACGTCGACGGGGGCGGCGGTGACCCGGGGAAGAGCGCGGAGCAGGGCGGGGGCCGGGCCGGGGGCGGTGTCGGGTTCAAGGTGCTGTTGCCGCTGTGCCTGGTGATGACGTTCGCGTACATCGGGGACTCGACCGTCTCCAACTGGAGTGCGAAGTATCTCCAGGACGTGCTGGGGAGTTCGGAGCAGCTGGCCACTGTGCCGTACAACGTGTACATGGTGACCACGCTGGTGGGGCGGGCCGTCGGGGACTTCGGGGTGCGGCGGTTCGGGGCCGTCGCGGTGGTGCGGGGCGGGGCCGTCGTCGCGGCGGGCGGGTTCGCCGTGGTGGCGTCGGCGCCGGGGGCCTGGGTGGGGATGCTCGGGTTCACCCTGCTGGGGGTGGGGTTGTGCGTGCTGGTGCCGCAGACGTTCGCCGCGGCGGGCCGGCTGGCGGCCGAGCGGGGCGGCGGGCCGGGGGCCTCGGACGCGGCGGTGGCGCGGCTCAACATCTTCAACTACGTGGGTTTCCTGATCGGTTCGCCCCTGGTGGGGGCGCTCGGGGACGCCTGGAGCTATCGCGGGGCGATGCTCGTGCCGATGGTGTTGGTGCTGGTGACGGTCGTGTACGCCAGGTCGTTCGGGGAACGCCCGGACCGATACGGTGGCGGGCATGAGCGGCCGCGCACAGCTGATGTGGGACGAGGCAGTAACGGGCTATGACTTCGGGCCGGAGCATCCGATGGACCCGGTACGGCTCGCCCTGACCCGGAGTCTGGTCGGCGCCCTCGGGCTCGACCGGGAGGTGGAGGTCGTCGCGGCGCGGCCGGCCGGGGAGTCGACGCTGCGACTCGTCCACCGGGAGGACTACATCGACGCGGTGAAGGCGGCGTCGGCCGATCCGGGCGCGGCCGACGGCTCGTACGGGCTCGGTACCGTCGACGACCCGGCCTTCGCGGGCATGCACGAGGTGTCCGCGCTGATCGCCGGGCAGTCCGTCGGGGCCGCGGAGGCGGTGTGGCGCGGCGACGTCCTGCACGCGGTGAACTTCGCGGGCGGGCTGCACCACGCGATGCCGGGCGCGGCGTCCGGGTTCTGCGTGTACAACGACGCGGCGCTGGCGATCGCGCGGCTCCTCGAGCTGGGGGCCGAGCGGGTCGCGTACGTCGATGTGGACGTGCACCACGGGGACGGGGTGCAGGCGGCGTTCTGGGAGGACCCGCGGGTTCTGACGGTGTCGCTGCACGAGCATCCGCGGACGCTGTTCCCGCAGACCGGCTGGCCGGAGGAGACCGGCGCGGACTGCGCCGAGGGCTCCGCGGTGAACGTCGCGCTGCCGGCGGGGACCGGGGACGAGGGGTGGCTGCGGGCGTTCCACGCGGTGGTGCCGGAGGTCCTCGCGGAGTTCCGGCCGCAGGTGCTGGTGACGCAGCACGGCGCCGACACGCACTTCGAGGATCCGCTGGCGCACCTGGCGGTGTCGCTGGACGCGCAGCGGGCGGTGCAGGTGGCCTGCCACGAGCTGGCGCACGAGTACGCCGGGGGGCGCTGGGTGGCCCTCGGGGGCGGGGGGTACGCCGTGGTGGAGGTGGTGCCGCGGTCCTGGACGCACCTGGTGGGGATCGCCGCGGGCCGGCCGGTGGAGCCGGAGACGGTGATTCCGGAAGGGTGGCGGCAGGAGGTGTTCGCGCGGACCCGGCAGCTGGGGCCGCAGCGGATGACCGACGGGCGGTGGCCGGTGTCCTGGGCCTCGTGGGAGGCGGGGTACGACCCCGCGGACCGGCTGGACCAGGCGGTGCGGGCGGCACGGCGGGCGGCGTTCCCGTTGCGGGGGCTGCTGGCGTAGGGGCGGGTGCCCGGCCCGGCGTCGCGGGGCCTGTTACGCCGACCGTGCGGAGATCTCCCGTTTCCCGTTCGCCCCGCATGAAGACCCGGCAGCATCGGTCGGGTGCTGACCCGCGGAGCTCTTCGGGCTCATCTTCTGGACGTCCGGCTGGCCGGGGTGGTGGCGACCTCTCGGGAGGTGAGCCTGCGGAGCTACCGGCTGTTCGCCGCGCGGGACCCCCGGGTGCTGATCGGGATCGACCCGGGAGGCGAGTGGGGGCAGCGGGAGCTGCTCGGGCTGATGGCGGACAGGTGCGGGGTGTCGGCCGATCCGCGTGACACCTCGGGCCAGGACGTGATCGATCCCGACCGGACCCTCGCGGCCCTGGACGCCTTCGCCGATCGGCTCGCGGCGGTCGCGGAACGTCGCGCCCCGGTGCTCCTGGGCACCGGGCATCCGCATCGACTGCTCGGCTTCTACGTCGCCTTGGCCGAGGCGCTGTCGGCGGCGGGATGTACTGTCCTCACCCCCGCGCAGGGTCGCTCTGTCGACATAACGACCCGGTTCGGTCTACGCACGCTCGTCCTCGACTACGTCCGCGGAGTCGCGTCGGTGCGGGAGCCCGCCGCCGGGCACGCCGGTGGTGAGCCCGGCGTGCACACGCACTCGCCGCTGCCGGTTCGGACCGTGCTGGCCGCCGCGGCCGAGACGGGCGGGCCGCTTCCCGAGTTGGTGATCGGGGATCACGGCTGGGTCTGCGGAGCAGGTCAGCTGGGGTTCGAGGCGATCGGCCCGGCCGACACGGACGATCCGGCGCCCTTCGTCGGGGAGGCCGAGGGGCTCGTGTCCGTCGCCGTTCCACTTGATGACGCCGTGCGACCCGAGTACTACCGACCGCTTACCCGCTACGTACTCAATCGGGCGTGTCTGTCACGGTAGGGAAGCGATGGGTGCACCTCTTCCCCATTCGCATCACCCGCCCCTACATTGGGGAGTGAGCACGCAGCGACGAAGAGTCACCGGAAGGGGAAGCCGGTGGCCGTCGAGTGCGGAAGGTTCAGGTGTGTCATGGCTGCAGCTGGCGAAAGGCCTCTGAACGAGGTTCAGTTCCTTACCGTGGCGGAGGTCGCCTCGGTGATGCGCGTGTCCAAGATGACCGTGTACCGGTTGGTGCACAGCGGTCATCTGCCCGCGATCCGGGTGGGACGGTCGTTCCGCGTCCCGGAGCAAGCGGTTCACGAGTACCTCCGCGAGAGCTACGTGGGGGTGGAAACGGCCTGACGGCCCTCGATTACGACCTCGGCGCTCGGACCGGTAGGCTGGCCCCTCGTAGGTCGTGTGGGCCCATGGCGCTCACCAACCGAGTGATGAGAAGTGAGCGAGGATAGTCGTGGGCTCTGTTATCAAGAAGCGGCGCAAGCGGATGGCCAAGAAGAAGCACCGCAAGCTGCTGAAGCGCACGCGCGTTCAGCGTCGCAACAAGAAGTAAGCGACGCTGCGCCGTCAGCGTGGTCTGTGGCCCCCCACCGCATCCGGTGGGGGGCCACAGTCGTATACGGCCGCCGTTTTTCGTCACGGGCCGCGTCCGGCGGTCGTCACGGTGCGACACCCACCGGCTAAGTTGGCCTGCAGGCGGGGAACGCGGCAGGCTACGAAGCAGGCGGAAGGAAGGCGCTGATCTTGGGCAAGGTCGTGCTCGTGACCGGAGTGGCCCGCCCGCTGGGGGGCCGGTTCGTCCGGCGCGTCCAGCGTGATCCCGACGTGGAGCGGGTCGTCGGCGTGGACGTCGTCGCGCCGGAGCACCATCTGGGCGGCGCGGACTTCGTCCAGGCGGACATCCGGCAGTCGGCCATCGGGCGGGTGCTCGCCGAGACCCGCGCGGACACCGTCGTCCACCTGGACGTCACGGGCACACCGCTGGGCAGCGGCAGCCGCACGTCGGTCAAGGAGACCAACGTCATCGGCACGATGCAGCTGCTCGGCGCCTGCCAGAAGTCGCCGACGGTGCGGCGGCTGGTGGTGAAGTCCAGCACCAACGTCTACGGGTCCGCGCCGCGCGACCCGGCCGTCTGCACCGAGACCACCGCGCCCAAATCCCTGCCCAGCGGCGGCTTCGCCAAGGACGCGGTCGAGGTCGAGGGGTACGTGCGGGGCTTCGCGCGCCGGCGGCCCGACGTGTCGGTGACCGTGCTGCGGTTCGCCAACATCCTCGGCCCGGCCGCGGACACGCCGCTCGCCTCCTACTTGGGGCTGCCGGTGCTGCCGACGGTGTTCGGCTACGACCCGCGGCTGCAGTTCGTGCACGAGGACGACGTGATCGAGGTGCTGCGGGTCTGCGCGGACGAGCCGCGCCGGGGGACGCTGAACAGCGGCACCTTCAACATCGCCGGTGACGGTGTCCTGCTGCTCTCCCAGTGCTCGCGCCGACTGGGCCGCCCCACGGTGCCGCTGCTGCTGCCGGCGGTCACCTGGGCGGGTTCGCTCGTGCGTACGCTGGGCATGACGGACTTCTCCCCCGAGCAGATCCGGCTGCTCACCCACGGCCGGGTGGTGGACACCACGCAGATGCGCGAGACGCTGGGGTTTTGGCCGACGTACTCGACGGCGGCGGCGTTCGCGGACTTCGCGCGCGGCCGCGGTGCCGGGCTGCTGCCGCCCGAGGCCCTCGCGGGGGCCGTCGACCGGATCGCGGAGCTGTCCCTGGGGGACAGCGGCCACCTCCCGACGCAGAGCGCCAACTGAGGAGCGCAGCAACGATGGCGGACGCCAAGGTCATTCCGTTCGACGACGACCGGTCGCGGGGGAGCCGGCGCAAGGGCGGCCCGGCCCGGCCGGCCCGGGCGGGCGACGTGCAGCCGCTGCCCGTGCGCGGAGCCGCCCCGCGGGACGACGACCCGGAGGGCGGGGAGTCGCCCGGACCGCAGCGCCCGGCCGGGGACCACGGCGACGTGGACGGCGCCGAGGACGGTCGCGGGGACGGCGGCCTGGAGCGGCGCGTCGCGGGCGGCCTGTCCTTCCTGCGCCGGCGGCTCACCGGGGACTACGACGTCGACGACTTCGGCTACGACGCCGAGCTGACCGACCAGGTGCTGATGTCCCTGCTGCGCCCGGTGTACGAGAAGTACTTCCGGGTCGAGGTGAAGGGCGTGGAGAACATCCCCGCCGAGGGCGGTGCGCTGATCGTCGCCAACCACTCCGGGACGCTGCCGCTGGACGGGCTGATGATGCAGGTCGCCGTCCACGACCACCATCCGGCCGACCGGCACCTGCGGCTGCTGGCGGCGGACCTGGTGTTCGTGCTGCCGGTGGTCAACGAACTGGCGCGCAAGCTCGGTCACACGCTGGCCTGCGCGGAGGACGCCGAACGGCTGCTCGGTCAGGGCGAGCTGGTCGGTGTGATGCCGGAGGGCTTCAAGGGCATCGGCAAGCCGTTCGGCGAGCGCTACAAACTCCAGCGGTTCGGGCGGGGCGGCTTCGTGTCCACGGCCCTGCGGCAGGGGGCGCCGATCATCCCGTGCTCGATCGTCGGGGCGGAGGAGATCTACCCGATGATCGGCAACTCGAAGACCCTGGCGCGACTGCTGGGCTTCCCGTACTTCCCGCTCACACCGACCTTCCCGTGGCTCGGGCCGCTGGGTGCGGTGCCCCTGCCGACCAAGTGGACGATCCAGTTCGGCGAGCCCATCCCGACGGACGGCTACGCGCCGGAGGCCGCCGAGGACCCGGTGCTGATGTTCAACCTGACCGACCAGGTGAGAGAACAGATCCAGCACACGCTCTACAAACTGCTGGTGCAGCGGCGGTCGGTGTTCTTCTGAGGCGCGGTGCGTGGACGGCGAGGCGGGTGCGATGAGCCGGCGGACGAAGTCCGGCGCAGCTGGCCGAAGCCCGCGGAGCGGTGCGAGGGCAGCAGACAGGGGGGCCAAACTGCTGGTGCAGCGGCGGTCGGTGTTCTTCTGAGGGGCCCGCCGACGGTGGGAATTCCGCCGACGGACGTCGTCGTACGGCGGTGGGGTGCCCCGGGTTTCGCAGGGCACCCCACCGCCGTACGCGAGCCGGCTCAGTCCGCGTCGTCCGCCTCGATGCCCAGGCCGGGCAGGAGACCCGGGAGGAGGGGCGGGAGGGTGACGTCGGGCTCCACGGGCGGGGTGGCGCCTCCCGTCGGCGGGGAGGTGGGGCCGCTGTCGTCCTTCGGCGGGTCGAGCAGGCCGCCGGTGCCGTCGCCGAGCAGGCCGTCGTTCTCCCGGCCGGAGTCGGCGGACTCGCTGGGGCGGCCGGTGTCGGTGCGCCCGCGCTCGGAGGTGCCGTCGTCGCCGGTGCTGGGTGCCGACGAGTGACCCGAGCCGGGGGCGCGGGTGGTGGCGGAACCGGAGCCGCCCGGCCGGCCGCCGTCACCGCTGTCCTCGTCCTGGGTGGGCGGCTGCGGCAGCATGGACCGCAGCGGGGCCACGTCGTCGTCTATGGCGTCGAACACCGACGACACCTGCTCACTGACGTCCCCGAGCTGCACGGGCAGCCGCTCCCGCAGGGCCCCCCAGGTCTCCCGGTGGGACTGGGAGAAGGCGGAGAGCGCCTGCATGGGGGCCAGCGAGTCCGGGTCGTGGGCGTAGGCCGCGCTGAGCAGGCGGTGGCCCTCGGAGGCGTCGTGCCGCATGCCGGACAGTGCGCGGCGGACCTCGCCGAGGGACTCGTGGTCGAGGGGGCCGCTGCGGCCGCGCTCCATCAGCCGGCGTGCCTCACTCAGCCGGGTCGAGGCGAGGTCCAGGTAGGCCCGGCCCCGCTCGTCCTCCCCGTCGGCGAGGCCGAGGCGGAAGTCCTCTATGCCGCGCTTGAGGCCGTAGAGCGAGTCCCCGGGCAGGGCGTCCGAACTGGCGGCGGCGACTCCGCCGAAGGCTCCGGCGGCCACGCTCACGCTCAGTCCGCCCGCGGTGAGGCCCTTGGCCAGCCGCGAACGGGGCCGGAGCCTGCTCAGCGGAGCCGCCCGGTGGGTGCCGCGCGCCCGGCGCTGCTCGGGTACCGAAGTGTCCGCCGCCCCGCCGTTCGCGGTGCCCTCCTGCAGCATGGCCTCGAAGGCGGCCACGAGCTGGGCCCGCTGGACGACCTTGACCTCGGGATCCAGCTCGGGCCGGGGCAGCGTCTCCAGACCTTGGGCGAGGGTCACCAGACGACCCTGCTCGGTCGGTTCCGCGGTGGCCCCGGCGGTCGCCGGTCCTCCGGACTGCTCGGCCGCCGGCCCGGGATCGGACTGGTCCTCCAGAGCCTGGGCGAAGGCGTTCGCCCGCCGGTGTGCCGATACGTTCGCGATCACTGGCGGCACCTCCTCTCGTCATCACGGTCGACTCCCCAGGGGGTCCTGAGGGTTGCACGCCCTGATCGAAACCATCCGATCGGGTGATCGGAGTCGGCCAGGGAGTGACCACAGGGAGCCTGCATCCCGCACAACGAGCGGCGCGGCACTTGGGTTACGGACGGTGGATGATCCGGCCGTGGACTCAACGGACTTTCACCGACGGTGAATTGGGGGATGCGGAGAGTTCTGCTGGGGCGCGGTGCCTCGGGGGCACCGCAGGGGTCAGCGCGCGTCGTCCGGGAGCAGTCGGGCGAGGGTGCGTACGGCCCGGTACTGGAGCGTCTTGATGGCCCCCTCGTTCTTGCCCATGACGCGGGCGGTCTCGGCGACCGAGAGGCCCTGGAGGAAGCGCAGGGTCACGCACTCCTGCTGCTGCGGGTTGAGCCGGCGTACGGCGTCCAGCAGGGCGGCGTTGGAGAGCGACTCGAGGACGGAGTCCTCGGGGGACCGCTCGACCTCGTTGGCGTCGAGCATCTCGCCGGTGGTGACCTCGAGGCGGAAGCGGCTGGACTTGAAGTGGTCGGCGACCAGGTTGCGGGCGATGGTCACCAGCCAGGCGCCGAAGTCGCGGCCCTGCCAGGTGAAGGTGCCGATGCGCCGCAGGGCCCGCAGGAAGGTCTCGCTGGTGAGGTCCTCGGCGGTGGCCTTGCCGCCCACGCGGTAGTAGATGTAGCGGTACACGGTGTCGCTGTACTGGTCGTAGAGCCGGCCGAAGGCGTCGGCCTCGCCGGCCTGGGCCCGCTCGACCAGCTCCATCATGCGGGCGCTGTCGCTGTCCGCCGCGGGGCGGCGGTGGGTGGTGGCGGCGGCCCCGGACGAGGACGACCGGGCTCGTCTGCCGACGGCGGCGCTTCCTTCGGCCAGCGCGTAGCACGGACCGGCGGGCACGGCGGCCGCGGCGAGGGCGGGGACGGCATACGCGGTGGGGACGAAGCCGCGCAACAGGTCATGGGCTGATTTGACCGTTGCGCGCAGCGTAGCCAGGCCCGAGGCGTCAACCCCGACGTGTGGGTACACGGGACTCCCAGAGGCAGGACTTCCATCACGTGCAGTACGGAACCATTCACCCGTCGTAGCGAAGGTGGGGTACCGGAATGCGTCTGAGGAGAATAACGCTTCGTGCAGGCACTGCTACGCCCAGTTGCTCAAATCATCGATTACGTCGCTTCTGTGCCCGATTGACGCCCGGTCAGGTGCGTCAGATTGATCGCTTGGTGACCGGAACGGTTCGGATTCCTTGTTGCTACAGAGCGTGTTGTGGCCGATGTGGGCAAGTGCGGCTGAGGGGGACTGGAGAGCCCGTCCCGGGGGTACGTCGTCCGGATGGGGTCAGCGGCGGCGGCGGTGCAGCGCGATGGCCGCCGCGGTGCCGCCCGCCACGGCACCGACGCCCGCGGCCGCGGGGATGCCGACCCTGGCCGCCTTGCGGCCGGTGCGGTAGTCGCGCAGCCGCCACTCCAGCTCGCGTGCGTGCTTGCGCAGCTTGGAGTCGGGGTTGATGGCGTAGGGGTGTCCGACCAGCGACAGCATAGGGATGTCGTTGTGGGAGTCGCTGTAGGCGGCGCAGCGGGACAGGTCCAGGGACTCGGCTGCGGCCAGTGCGCGGACCGCCTCGGCCTTCGCGGGGCCGTGCAGCGGTTCGCCGACCAGCTTGCCCGTGTAGACGCCGCCGATCGACTCGGCCACCGTACCGAGCGCCCCGGTCAGGCCGAGGCGGCGGGCGATCACCTGGGCGATCTCCACCGGGGCCGCCGTGACCAGCCAGACCTTCTGCCCGGCGTCCAGGTGGGCCTGGGCGAGGGCGCGGGTGCCGGGCCAGATCCGCTCGGCCATGTACTCGTCGTAGATCTCCTCGCCGATGGACTTCAGCTCGGAGACGCGGTGGCCCTTGACGATGGAGAGCGCGGAGTCGCGGGCGTCCTGCATGTGCTCCGGGTCCTCGAACCCGGCGAGCCGGAACCACGCCTGCTGCCAGGCGAAGCGGGCGAGGTCGCGGGTCTCGAAGAACTTCCGCTTGTACAGGCCCCGGCCGAAGTGGAAGATCGCGGCGCCCTGCATCACGGTGTTGTCGAGGTCGAAGAAGGCGGCTGCCCGCTCGTCGCCGTGGACCGGGAACTCCGGCTCCGCGACGTCGGCGTCAGGAGCGGTCTGCTGTGCGGCCTCGGCGGCCTCCGCGGACTTGCGCGCCGCCTCCGCCGAGGCCTCGCCTGCCAACACGCTCCGCGCCGTGGCGGAGCGCCTACGGGGGGTGAGCCATCGAAGAGCGGCCATGCCCGTGAGCATAGCCAGTCTGTTCGGATGCTTCGGAGCCGAGAGGTTCGCGGGCTGTGAACTCCGGGTGACCGTACCGTTGAGGAACCGCCCGCGCGCGCGAGAATGGCCCGCATGAGCCCGCTCTTCCACCGGAAACCCGCGCAGCCCCAGCCCCCTGAGCACTCCGAGAACCATCTCGTCACCCTCATCCGCAAACCCGGCTGCCACCTGTGTGATGACGCACAGCGCGTCGTCGAGAAGGTCTGCGCCGAACTCGGCGTCCCCTGGGAGGGGAAGGACATCACCGAGGACCGCGGGCTTCACGACCAGTACTGGGAGCAGATTCCGGTCGTGCTGGTCGACGGCCGGCAGCACACCTTCTGGCGTGTGAACGAGGAACGGCTGCGCAAGGCACTGACCGATCAGTACAAGTAGTCCGTATGGTCGCTTAGGATCGATGGTGACCAGGTCTCGGGGGCGTTGATCGTGAGGAGCGTGTACGGCTTTGCCCCCAATGAGTGAGGAACGAGAGTGCGTATGCGCCGGTTCCCGTTCCGTGCGCCGGGGGCGCGTGACCCCGGTCACGTTGGCCGGGCAAATCGGACACCATCTTTGTGCACGCGTTCACAAAGACATAGCCTGCATTCGACGGGGCGGTCATGTAGGGACGTATGACCGCCTACAGCCCCGCTCTACCCGCAGGAGCACCGTGGCAACTGGCCGAACACACCGACCGGCGACCCGCAGCCGAGGGATTCCCGAGGCCACCGTCGCCCGTCTTCCGCTGTACCTCCGCGCGCTCACCGCGCTCTCCGAGCGCTCGGTGCCCACGGTCTCCTCCGAGGAGCTGGCGGCCGCGGCGGGAGTCAACTCCGCGAAGCTGCGCAAGGACTTCTCCTACCTCGGCTCCTACGGGACCCGGGGCGTGGGCTACGACGTCGAGTATCTCGTCTACCAGATCTCCCGTGAACTCGGCCTGACCCAGGACTGGCCGGTTGTGATCGTAGGAATCGGCAACCTCGGTGCCGCGCTCGCCAACTACGGCGGGTTCGCCTCCCGTGGTTTCCGGGTCGCCGCGCTCATAGACGCCGATCCCGGGATGGCCGGAAAGCCCGTGGCGGGCATCCCGGTGCAGCACACCGACGAGCTGGAGAAGATCATCCAGGACGACGGTGTCTCGATCGGTGTGATCGCGACGCCCGCCGGTGCCGCCCAGCAGGTGTGCGACCGTCTTGTGGCCGCCGGTGTCACCTCCATCCTGAACTTCGCGCCGACCGTGCTGAACGTCCCCGAGGGCGTCGACGTGCGCAAGGTCGACCTCTCCATCGAGCTGCAGATCCTCGCCTTCCACGAGCAGCGCAAGGCGGGCGAGGAGGCCGCGGCCGACACCGTCGCCGTACCGCCCGTCGCCGCCCGCAAGCAGCAGCACTCCACCGGCTCCGCCGACAAGGGACCCGACGGGGACGTACCCGCCGTGATGCCGGCATGAGTCTCCTCGTCGTCGGGCTGAGCCACCGCAGCGCCCCCGTCAGCGTGCTGGAGCGGGCCTCGCTCACCGTGGACGCGCAGCTCAAGCTGGTCCAGGACACGGTCGCCGCCGAACCGGCCGCCGAGGCCGCGCTCCTGGCCACCTGCAACCGCATCGAGCTGTACGCCGACGTGGACAAGTTCCACGCCGGTGTCGCCGAGCTGTCCACGCTGCTCGCCCAGCACAGCGGCGTCGGCCTGGAGGAACTCACTCCCTACCTCTACGTGCACTACGAGGACCGGGCCGTCCACCATCTGTTCTCGGTGGCCTGCGGACTCGACTCGATGGTGGTAGGCGAGGGGCAGATCCTCGGCCAGATAAAGGACTCCCTGGCCCGCGCCCAGGACCTGCACACCGCCGGACGGCTGCTGAACGACCTGTTCCAGCAGGCGCTGCGGGTCGGCAAGCGCGCCCACCACGAGACCGGCATCGACCGCGCCGGGCAGTCCCTGGTCACCTTCGGCCTGGAGCAGCTGTCCGCCGGAGCCGACGTCCAGCAGTGGGCGCGGGGCAAGAAGGCCCTGGTCATCGGCGCCGGTTCGATGTCCTCGCTGGCCGCCGCGACGCTGGCGCGGGCCGGAGTCGCCGAGATCGTGGTCGCCAACCGCACCTTCGAGCGCGCCGAGCGCCTCGCACGGATCCTCTCCGAGGGCGACGACACGGACGTGCTGGCCCGCGCGGTACCGATGGACTCGGTGCCGGGCGAGCTGACACGTGCCGACGTGGCCGTTTCCTGCACGGGCGCGACCGGGCTGGTCCTCACGGCCGACGCGGTGGCGGCCTCGGTGCAGGGCCGTACCGGCGCCCCCGCTCCCGCCCCCGAGCCCGGTGCCGTCGACGTACGGGACGAGCGCCGGGGTGCCGGAACGCCACTGCCGAACGCGGGTGCCGCGGGCGCCGACGAGAACTGCCCCCTGGACCTGTCCTCCGTACCCTCCGGCTTCTCCGTCATGGGCGAGGCCGCCGTGGCCGGCATGGACGCGGCGACGCTGGAGCAGCACGGGGCCTGGGCCGCGGGCGGTACGGCGGTGGACCGGCCGCGCGAGGCGGGCCGGCCGGGGCCGGAGGCGGACGCCGAGCTGATCGGCGCCCTCGCCGCGACCGCGACGCGCGTCGGCCGCATCCCCGAGCGCCGCCGCCCGGAGCCGGTCGTCGAGGTGCCGCGTCCGCAGCCCGTGCTCTTCCTCCTCGACCTCGCCATGCCGCGCGACGTCGACGCCGCCGTGCACCGGCTGGCCGGGGTGCGCCTGGTGGACATCGAGTCGCTCGCCGACGCCTCGGCCGACGCACCGATGGCAGCCGACGTCGACATGGTGCGCCGGATCGTCGCCGACGAGGTCGCGGCCTTCGGCGCCGCCCAGCGGGCCGCGCACATCACGCCCACCGTGGTCGCGCTGCGCAGCATGGCCGCGGATGTCGTGGCCGGTGAGATCGCGCGCCTCGAGGGACGACTGCCGGGGCTCGACGACAAGCACCGCGCCGAGATCACCCAGACCGTCAAGCGTGTGGTCGACAAGCTGCTGCACGCGCCGACGGTGCGGGTCAAGCAGCTCGCCGCCGAACCCGGCGGTGCCGGGTACGCGGACGCGCTGCGCACCCTGTTCGACCTCGACCAGGAGACGGTGGCCTCCGTCTCCCGCGCCGGGAACAGCACCACTGAGAAGAACCGAGGGCCGGCATGACTGAGAAGGCACTGAGGCTGGGGACCAGGCGAAGCAAGCTCGCCATGGCCCAGTCCGGGCAGGTGGCGGACGCCGTGAGCCAGGTGACCGGTCGGCCCGTTGAGCTGGTCGAGATCACCACGTTCGGCGACACGTCGCGCGAGCACCTGGCGCAGATCGGCGGCACGGGCGTGTTCGTCGCCGCGCTGCGCGACGCACTGCTGCGGGGGGAGGTGGACTTCGCGGTTCACTCGCTCAAGGACCTCCCCACCGCGGAGCACGAGGGCCTGGTCGTGGCGGCCGTGCCGCTGCGCGAGGACCCGCGCGACGTGGTCGTCGCCCGGGACGCGCGCAAGCTGACCGACCTGCCGCGCGGCGCGCGCATCGGTACGGGGGCGCCGCGCCGCATGGCGCAGCTGAACGCGTACGCCCGCACGCACGGCATGGAGATCGAGACGGTCCCGATCCGGGGCAACGTCGACACGCGCATCGGATACGTCCGCAGCGGCGAGCTGGACGCGGTCGTGCTGGCCGCCGCCGGACTCAACCGGGTGGGACGCATCGACGAGGTGACCGACTTCCTGTCGGTCGACACGGTTCTGCCGGCCCCCGGCCAGGGGGCACTGGCGATCGAATGCACCGCGGACAACGCGGAGTTGATCGCCGCGCTCGCCGAGCTCGACGACCCGTTCACGCGGGTCGCCGTAACGGCCGAGCGGTCACTGCTCGCCGCCCTGGAGGCCGGCTGCAGCGCACCTGTGGGGGCGTTGGCCGACCTTCTGACCGACGGGCAGACTGTCAAGGAAATGCGCCTGCGCGGCGTCGTCGGCACGACCGACGGCTCGACGCTGGTGCAGCTGTCCACCACCGGTCCCGTGCCCGAGACGCACGAGGCGGCGCTGGCATTCGGTCGCGACATCGCCACCGAGATGCTCGCCCAGGGCGCGGCCGGTCTGATGGGGGAGCGAGCACATTGAGCCCCACCGCCTTTCCCGCCGGTCCGGAACACGGGCACGTCACCTTCCTCGGTGCCGGACCCGGAGATCCGGGACTGCTGACTCTGCGCGCCGTGGAGGCGCTGTCCCACGCGGACGTCCTCGTCGCCGAGCACGAGGTGCTCGACGTCGTGCGTACGCACGCGAGGCAGGGTGTGTCGGAAGTGCACACGGATGCCGATCCGTCGGATCCGGGCACAGGCACGCCCCAGCTGACGGTAGTTGACGGTGCGTCAACGGCCGTCGGTGTCCCCGCCGTGCGGGATGCCGCACATCTTGTCATGGAGGCCGCACGGGGCGGCAGGCGGGTGGTGCGTGCGGCGACCGGGGACCCCGGGCTCGACACGTACGCCGCCGAGGAGATGCTGGCCTGCGCCGCGGCCGGGGTGCCCTTCGAGGTCGTCCCCGGTATCGCGAACGCCGTGGGTGTGCCCGCGTACGCCGGTGTGCCGCTGCGTGACGCGGAGGGTGCCGACGTGCGGTTCGTGGACGCCCGTACGGCGTCGGACCGCTGCTGGACCGAGGTGGGCGCCTCCGACGGCACGGTGGTCGTGTCGACGACGCTGGACTCGGTGGCCGCGGCCGCCGGCGAGCTGGTGTCGGCGGGCCGCAAGCCGGACACTCCGCTGACGGTCACGATCGCCGGTACGACGACCCGGCAGCGCACCTGGTCCGCCACGCTCGGCACGGTCGCGCAGACCCTGAAGCAGGCGAAGGTGCTGCCGTCCCCGGACGGCGGCCGCCCGGTGATAGCCGTGGTCGGCGAGCGTTCCGCGTCCGCCCGGCGCGACCAGCTGTCGTGGTTCGAGTCCAAGCCGCTGTTCGGCTGGAAGGTGCTCGTCCCGCGTACGAAGGAGCAGGCGGCGTCGCTCTCCGACCAGCTCAGGTCCTACGGCGCGGTACCGCACGAGGTTCCGACCATCGCGGTGGAGCCGCCCCGCACCCCGCAGCAGATGGAGCGGGCGGTCAAGGGCCTGGTGACGGGCCGCTACGAGTGGATCGCGTTCACGTCGGTCAACGCGGTGAAGGCGGTCCGCGAGAAGTTCGAGGAGTACGGCCTCGACGCCCGCGCCTTCGCCGGCATCAAGGTCGCGGCGGTCGGCGAGCAGACGGCCAACGCCCTCATCGCCTTCGGTGTGAAGCCGGACCTGGTCCCGAGCGGTGAGCAGTCGGCCGCGGGCCTCCTGGAGGACTGGCCGCCCTACGACCCGGTCTTCGACCCGATCGACCGCGTCTTCCTCCCGCGCGCCGACATCGCCACGGAGACCCTGGTCGCCGGTCTGATCGAGCTGGGCTGGGAGGTCGACGACGTCACTGCCTACCGCACGGTGCGCGCCTCGCCGCCCCCGGCCACGACCCGGGAGGCGATCAAGGGCGGCGGCTTCGACGCGGTGCTCTTCACCTCGTCGTCCACGGTCCGCAACCTGGTCGGCATCGCGGGCAAGCCGCACAACGTCACGGTGATCGCGTGCATCGGTCCGGCGACGGCCAAGACGGCCGAGGAACACGGGCTGCGCGTCGACGTCATGGCTCCCGAACCGTCCGTCCACAAGCTGGCGGAGGCCCTGGCCGACTTCGGTCTGCGGCGTCGCGCGGCGGCCCTGGAGGCGGGGGACCCGGTGACCCGGCCGAGCGAGCGGAGGCCCGGGGCGCGGAGACGGCGGTCTTCGACCTGAGGTCCTGAGGTCCTGAGGTCCTGAGGTGAGATGGGGCGTCCCCTGGTTTCGGGGGCGCCCCGTTGTCGTCCTCGTCGGCGGCCGGTCAGTCCTCGGGTGGCTGCCGGCACGCCCGCCGGGGTACGGGGCCTTGTCCTCCGCACGTGAACACTTCAGGCGGTGTTGTCATCGTCCCGCTCACATGAGCGGGGCGATGACAGTAGGCACGCTGGTGCTCACGTCTTTCAGGCATGCCGCGGTCGTCACCGGGCGCCTTGCTCATGGACGCACGGTGGACGTCGGTGCCGGCCCCGGGCGGTTCAGGCCCGACAGGTCCAGCGGCGGGGCCGGTGGCAGGGGGCCCGGTTGGGACGGCGGGTGGGCCTGGAAGGACTGGAAGAGGTAGGTGAGGAGGCGGCGGGCGGCGGGGAGGGCGGTTTCGGGGGGTTGGCCCGCCAGGCCGCCCACCGCGAGGAGGAGCAGGGGGACGTCGGCGGGGGCGAAGTCCTCGCGGAGCTGGCCCGCGTCGCGGGCACGCCGGATCAGGTGGGACAGGCCCTCCTCGGCGCAGGCGCGCTCGCGGTCGTAGTCCAGGGCCTCGGGGAAGTCGGCCATGAACACCGTCTCGAAGCCGCGGTCGGTGACCAGCGTGGTGCACACCCTCTCCAGCAGGGTGTACAGACCGTGGCCCGGGCTGGGGTCGGCCATGGCCTCCTCGAACGCCGTCGCGCACACGGCGAGCTGGTCCTCGAAGGCGGCGGTGACGAGCGCGGAGCGGGTGGGGAAGCGGCGGTAGAGGGTGGCCACGCCGACGCCCGCCCGGCGGGCGACCGCGCTCATCGGGGCGTCGACACCCTGGGCGGCGAAGACCTCGCGTGCGGCCTCCAGGACGCGTTCGCGGTTGCGGCGGGCGTCGGCGCGCAGGGCGTCCGGGGGAGGGGCCTCGGCGGCGTGGTCTGCGGGTTGGTGAGAGGGCTGGTCAGGCATGTTTCTCACTTCCGGGGTAAGTGGAGGATGCCGTCCACTTAGGTGTCTAGCGTGAGCGTAGCAGCGGACGCGGGCCTCGCCTCCGCACTTCCCGAGCGCGATGGGGTTCACGAGACATGGGTGAGATGAAGGCGGTCCTCTTCGACCGCTACGGGCCTCCCGAGGTGCTGTACGTCGGGCGGCTGCCGGTGCCGGTCATCGGCCCCGACGAGGTGCTGGTACGGGTGCGTGCCGCCGCGGTCAACGGCGGCGACCTGCACGACCGGACCGGAAAGGTGCGCCTGGTGACCGGCCGGGCCTTCCCCAAGGGCTGCGGCATCGACTTCGCGGGAGAGGTCGCCGGGGTCGGGGCCGCGGTGCGCGGGGTGCGGGAGGGGGAGCGGGTGTGGGGGCTGCTGGGGCGCCGTACCGGCAGCATGGCCGAGTACGTCGCCGTCAGCCCCCGGCGGATCGCGCCCGCGCCGGACAACCTCACCCCGGAGGAGGCCGTCTCGCTGCTCGCCGGGGCGACCACGGCCGTGACCGCGCTGCGGGACAAGGCCGCCCTGCAACCCGGCGAGCGGCTACTCGTACGGGGCGGGAGCGGGGGCGTGGGCAGCGTCGCCGTGCAGGTGGGCAGGCTGCTCGGGGCGCATGTCGTCGCGCTCGCGGGCGGTGGGAACCTCGACTTCGTGCGGGGGCTCGGCGCTGAGGACGTACGGGACCACCGGAGGACTCCGCTGTCCACCCTCGGCCGCTTCGACGTCGTCCTGGACACCGTCGGGACCGAGCAGTCACGGGTGCGCGGGTTGCTCGCGCCGGGCGGGCGCATGGTCGCCGTCACCGTCGACTTCGACCGGCCGCTCGCGGGGATCGGCACCGTGCTCGGCTCCGTCGTGCACGGGAAGGGACGCATCCGCGCCTTCAGCGGCAACCCCGACAGCGCGCTGCTCGCCGAGGCCGGCCGGCTCGCCGAACGGGGTGACGTCGTCCCCGTCGTCGACACCGTCCACCCGCTCGACCGTGTCGCCGACGCCCACCGGGCCCTGGAGGCCGGAGGCGTCCGGGGCAAGCACGTCGTGCGGGTCGCGTAGGCGGACAACGGGCGGCACCCGGGCGGGCGTTGACAGGCGGCGGGCCGGTGCGTGTAATGAGGGTGGTGCCGCGTGGCGCCGGTCAAAGAGCAGTGGGCCGACCGGCGACCGGGCGAGCGCCCTTCGATCAAGGGGTACGTGATGCGTTCATACTCCGCGCCCTGATTCGCCCTGATTCCGAGTTTTCCGACGCAGCGTTTCCGCGCGTCGGTCTCGTGCTCGCCCTTCCTTCCTCGCACGCCGCGGCACGTGCGGTTGCCGTTGCCCCGGCTGCCGTCCTGGAGACACAGAACCGTATGCCCACGTCGTTCCACCAGTCCGTCATCGACGAGTTCCGCGCCCACGAGGGGAAGGTCGGCGGCCCCTTCGAGGGCGGCGACCTGCTTCTGCTGACCACCACCGGCGCCAGGTCGGGTGCCTCGCGGACCACTCCGCTCGGGTACGTCCGCCACGGGAAGGCCCTGGTCGTGGTCGGCTCCAACCTCGGTGGGCCGCGGCACCCCGGCTGGTACCACAACCTGCTCGCCCGTCCCGTCGTCCGGGTGGAGGTGGGCACGTCCAGCTTCGAGGCGCTGGCGGTGCCCGCCGAAGGTGCCCGGCGCGAGGAGCTGTTCGCGCACGTCGTACGGGCGGTGCCCGGCTACGGCGACTACCAGGCCCGCACCAGCAGGCCGCTGCCGGTCGTGGTGCTGGAGCGGGCCGAGCCCGAGAAGTGGGAGGGGCGGCCCCGAGAGGTGCGCACCCTCGCCGACAAGCTCCTGGAGGTGCACACCTGGCTGCGGGGGCAGGTGCGGCAGGTGCGGGCCGAGACCGAGGCCCACTTCGCGGCCCCGGGGGAGGCCGGTAGGCCGCCGGGGCTCGGGCTGCAGATCCGGCAGCGCTGCCTCGCCTTCTGCCAGGCGCTGGAATTCCACCACGTCAGCGAGGACGGGCACCTGTTCCCCGGAATCGCCCGCCACCACCCCCACCTGACCGACGTCTTCGACCGGCTCGCCGACGAACACCGCACGGTCGCCCGCATCCAGGGCGAGCTGGCGGACCTGCTGGCGGGTATCGCGGTCGCCGAGCCGCGACGTTTCCGGGCCGCGCTGGAGGAGATGTCCGCGCGGCTCGACGCGCACTTCGACTACGAGGAGGAGGTGCTGCTCCCCCTGCTGGCCGACGTGCCGTGGCCGCCGCCCGGACTGCCCGGGCCGACCGGCGCGACGACCGCGCCTTAGTCGGACTCCAGCAGCCCCTTGAGCCGGGCCAGGTCGGCGGCGACCAGGCCGGCGTCGCGCTCGAAGTCGGCGTCGGTCGTCCCCGGCTGTCGGCGGAGGGTGAACACCACCTCGCTCCCGGTGCCGTCGGCGATGACGCGGACCGGGTTGTGGACGGTCTCCCCCGAGGGGAGCGTGACGCGGTGGTCGAGTACGCCCAGGTCGTTGTCCGGGGTGAAGGCGACCGTGACCCGGCCCAGCGGAGAGGAGTCCGCGATCCAGGTGTCCGCGACCTTCTCGATGGTCGCGCCGAGGCCGTGGGCCCACGCGGGCAGGTTGGCCGGATCCGAGGCGTAGGCGTAGACGTCGGCCGCGCTGCGGTCGATGTGGATGCCGAGGTGGCGGGACTCCTTGCCGGTGCTGTTCATGGCGGTGACGGTAGCGAGTCGCCGTCACCGCCGTCTTGAACGCATCGGACAGCGCGTGTCCGCCGGACGCCGCGCGCACCCCTAGTGGTGCCAGGCGCGGCCGCCCGTGTTGTGGATGAAGCGCTGGAGCACCTTCATCGTCGTCAGGTACTCCTCGTCGGAGATCCCGGCGTGGCGTTCCGTCCACAGGTCGCCCTGGACGGCGGCGGCCCGCTCGAAGAACGTCCTCCCCTCGGGGGTGAGGGTCAGGCGGCCGTCGGGGGTGTCGCCGGCCTGGACGATCCAGCCCGCCCCGATCGTCGCGTCGATCTCCGACTCCATCGCCTCCGGGCCCGCGTCGAGGTAGTTCCGCAGGAGGCCGGACACCTCGGCGCGGGTCTTCGGGGTGTCCGCGCGGGCCACCTGGGCGAGGACCCACCACTGTGGCTGGGTCGTGCCGAGTTCGGCGAGGGCCGCCCGGGTGCGGGTGACGACGGCCTTGTACGCCGCCCAGGACCAGTAGCCGATGGGCTGGCGGATGAGTTCCGTGTCGCTGTGCGAGTAGTCCATGGCGCCGACCGTAGAAGCTGAAGTCCGGTTGAGGTCAAGCGTTGTCCGCGGCGGTCCGGTCCGGTCCGACTTCCCGTCGGCAAAGGCACGGGCGGGGCGGGCGTAGCGTAGGTGGTATGACGACGTACGGATCCTTCCCCGGCACCCGGCCCCGGCGGCTGCGGACCACCCCCGTGATGCGTCGGATGGTCGCCGAGACCCGGCTGCACCCCGCCGACTTCATCCTTCCCGCCTTCGTCCGCGAGGGCGTGCGCGAGCCGGTGCCGATCGCGGCGATGCCCGGCGTCGTCCAGCACACGCGGGACACCCTGAAGAAGGCGGCCGCCGAGGCGGTGGAGGCCGGGATCTCCGGGATCATGCTCTTCGGGGTGCCGGAGGAGGAGAACAAGGACGCCCTCGGGACGGCGGGCACCGATCCGGACGGGATCCTCCAGGTCGCGCTGCGCGACGTGCGGGCCGAGGTGGGGGACGAACTGCTCGTCATGTCCGACCTCTGTCTCGACGAGTTCACCGACCACGGGCACTGCGGGGTCCTCGACGACCAGGGCCGCGTCGACAACGACGCCACGCTCGAGCGGTACGCCGAGATGGCGCAGGTCCAGGCCGACGCGGGCGCCCATGTCGTCGGGCCCAGCGGGATGATGGACGGCCAGATCGGCGTCGTCCGCGATGCCCTCGACCAGATCGGCCGGGAGGACGTCGCGATCCTCGCGTACACCGCCAAGTACGCCTCCGCCTTCTACGGGCCCTTCCGCGAGGCCGTCGGTTCCTCGCTCAAGGGGGACCGGAAGACCTACCAGCAGGACGGCGCCAACGTGCGCGAGTCGATGCGGGAACTGGCGCTGGACCTGGAGGAGGGCGCCGACATGGTGATGGTCAAGCCGGCCGGGCCCTACCTCGACATCCTCGCCAAGGTCGCCGAGGCCTCGGACGTGCCCGTCGCCGCCTACCAGATCTCCGGCGAGTACTCGATGATCGAGGCCGCCGCCGAGAAGGGCTGGATCGAACGGGACCGGGCCATCCTGGAGACCCTCACCGGGATCAAGCGGGCCGGCGCGAGCAACATCCTGACGTACTGGGCGACCGAGGTCGCTCGCACGCTGCGCTGAGCGACCTGTGCCGGCCCGTCGCACAGGGGGTGCGGGTCCGCGGACCCCGTCCCCTTCAGTACTCGAGCGCGTTGGCGGCGCTGGTCTGCCAGTAGGTGACCGTCAGGGTGCTGTCGACGTACACGCCGCCGGAGGGCAGCTTGACCCTGGCGATGGAGCCGTCCTCGAAGGGGATGGTGAGGGTGTTCGTGTCGTAGCCGCCCTCGCCGCTGCCGTCGCCGGAGGACAGCCGTACGCCGGCGTAGCCGGACTCGCCGGGGGCCAGCGTCGTCAGCGACTGCGGCTTGCTGGACTCGGCGACCGGCGGCACCGCCTGGGCCTCGCCGAAGCGGGGCGTCGGGTACGGGGGCAGCGCGCAGGTCTTCGAACCGGTGTTGGTGGCGGTCAGCAGCAGGTGGTTGAGGGGGCGGGGCGCGTTCGCCGCGGTGATGCGTACGTCGGACGCGGAGCACTTCCCGGGCAGGCCCGAGTCGGAGCCGTTGTCCGAGCCCTTCTCGGAGCCCTTGCCGGAGCCCTTGTCGGCGGCGGAACCGGAGCCGCCGCTGCCGGAGTTCGACGTGTCGCCGTTGCCGGCGGAAGCGTTCGAGCCGTTCGAGCCGGAGGAGCCGTTCGAGCCGGTGGATCCGGTCGAACCCTTTGAACCAGCGTCGCCGGTGTCGTCCTTCGCGCCGGCCGGCGCCTGGGTGGCGTTCCCGTCCGCCGACGTGGAGGAGGCGGGCGCCGGGGAGCCCGTGAGTTCGTCGCCCTCGCAGGCCGTCAGGGAGAGTGCGGCCAGCGCGACCGTGGTGGCGGCGAACAGGCGGGTGCGGGTGGTGCGTGCGGACATGGGAGTTCTCCTTCGAAATGAGCCAGTGGGGTGAGTCGCCCGACCGTTCACCGGGAGCGGCTGCTTTGATGACCACAGCTTGCGGCGGTGTCCGTCCCGGCCGCCAGTGACGGGGGAACATGCGGGATGATGGGACGCCTGGAACGCTCTGACCTGCGGGAACAATGTCCCTCTGGGATGGGGTACGGGGATGCGAGGAGAGGGAGAAACGGTGGCGGGGGACGACTTCGCGGAACTGCTGCGGGAGTTGAAGGAGCGGTCCGGGCTCAGCTACGGAGCACTCGGCAAGAGACTGCACATGAGCGGCTCGACCCTGCACCGGTACGTCAGCGGTGAGGTGGTCCCGGTCGAGTTCGCCCCCGTGGAACGCCTCGCCCGCGTATGCCGGGCGACCCCCGAGGAGTTGCTCGAACTCCACCGCCGCTGGATCCGTGCGGACGCGCTGCGCGGCGTGAAGAAGGACGGGGGCGAGGAGGCGGGAACGGTCGAGGAACCGGGGGCGGACGAGCGGGAGACCTCGCCCGAGCGGGAGACCTCGGGGGAGGGGGAGATCTCGGCGGAGGGGAGCGCCCCGCCCGCCGTGGCCGACCCGCCTCGGTCGTCCGCTCCAGCCGCTCCAGCCGCTCCGTCCGCTCAGTCTCCGTCGTCTCCGTCGCCCGCCACGCCCCTGTCGCCGGTCGAGCCCGGCACGCCGGACGCGGAGTCGGAGTCGGAGCCGGAACCGGGGCCCGCGATCGTGCTCGGCCGGTCCGCCCGGCCCCGCCGCCGGGTGCCGCGCGTCGCGCTGTACGCCGCGAGCGGTGTCGTCGCCGTGGGGGCCGCCGTGGCCCTCGTGGCCAACCTCGTGTCCTCCCCGGACGGCGACGGGCAGCGCGGGCCGGCCGGTGCCGTCGCGCAGTCGTCCGTGCCGGTGTCGCGGACCGCCTCCGGGGCGGTGTCCCCGAGCGCGAGCGCCTCCACGTCCCCCTCGCCGTCCGCCTCCGCCTCCGCGTCCCGGTCCCCCTCCGCGCCGCCGTCGCCTCCGGCCGCCGCCGCGCCGGGCCGTGCGGCACCCGCCGACGGCCCCCTGTTCACCGTGTCGGTCAGTCCGTACCACTGGGACGTGCCCTGCGACCACGCCTTCCTGGTCGACCGCAGTCCCAAGAACGTGCCGGAACCTCCGCCGCTGCAGGGCGCCGTGGGCTGGGCCGTCCCCCTCAAGGCGGTCTCCGCGAACCGGCAGATGGCCGTCCTCACCGTGCAGGGCACCGGCGCCGAGACGGTCGTCCTGAACGATCTGCACGTCCGGGTGGTGAGCAGCGGGCCGCCGCTGGACTGGAACCAGTACGTGATGGGCAACGGCTGCGGCGGCCAGGTGGACACCAAGGCCTTCGACGTCTCGCTCGACCTGGGCACCCCGCTGGCGACGCCGATCGGGGGCCAGCGGGACTTCCCGTACAGCGTCACCCAGGACGACCCCGAGGTCTTCTTCGTCAACGCGCACACCAGCGGACACGACGTCAGCTGGTACCTGGAGCTGGAGTGGTCCAGCGGCGGGCGGCACGGCATCATGCGCGTCGACGACCACGGCACGCCGTTCCGCACCAGCGCCTCCCGGGACGACTCCTACTACGCGTACCCGCTCGGCAGCAACGCCTGGGAGTTGGTCGAGGGCGAGTGAGGCGGACCGGCACCCGGCAGTCGCACGGTTGTCCGGATCGCGGAAAGTCGCCTGTAGGCGGCACGTACTTCTCTACGCTGCGCGCATGACCCTGACCGAGACCCCGTCCGCCGCCACCGCCACCGCTGCGACCGCCGCCGTCGCCTCTCCGCCGCCGCTGGCGGCGCGGGCCCGGTCGATCGGCGGTTCGCCCGTACGGGACATCCTCGCCGTCACCGCCCGCCCCGAGGTGATCAACTTCGCGGGCGGGCTGCCGGCCCCCGAGCTGTTCGACGCCGACGGCATCGCCGCCGCCTACCGGGACGTCCTCGCCGAGACGCCCGCACGGGCCCTCCAGTACTCCACGACCGAGGGCGAGCCCAGGCTGCGGTCCGCGCTCGCCGCCCGCACCTCGGCGCGCGGGCTGCCCACCGGCGCCGACGACCTCCTCGTCACCACCGGTTCGCAGCAGGCCCTGTCGCTGCTGGCCACCGCGCTGCTCGAACCCGGCGACACCGTGCTCGTCGAGCGCCCCTGCTACCTGGCCGCACTCCAGGCCTTCGGCCTCGCGGGCGCCCGGGTGGTGGCCGTGCCCGGGGACGAGGACGGGATCGACCCCGGGGCGCTGGAGGAGCTGGTGGTGCGCGAGCGCCCCAAACTGCTCTACACGGTCCCCACCTTCTCCAACCCCACCGGCCGCACCCTGCCCGCCGCCCGCCGCGCCGCCGTCGCCGAGGTCGCCGGACGGTGCGGGCTGTGGATCGTGGAGGACGACCCGTACGGGGAGCTGCGCTTCGAGGGCGAGCGGGTGCCGTGGATCGCCTCCTACGAGGGGGCCGCGGACCGGACCGTGCTGCTGGGCTCCTTCTCCAAGGTCATGGCACCCGGCCTGCGCCTGGGCTGGCTGCGGGCGCCCGACGCGCTGCGCCGGGCCTGCACGGTCGCCAAGCAGGCCGCCGACCTGCACACCCCGACCGTCAACCAGCTCGCCGCCGCCCGCTACCTCGCCGACCGGGACCTGGACGCCCACGTCGCCCGCGTCGCCGCCGCGTACGGCGCACGCCGGGACGCCATGCTCGCCGGGCTGGCCGACGCGCTCCCGGCGGGATCCCGGTGGACCCGCCCCGAGGGCGGCATGTTCCTGTGGGCCCGGCTGCCCGAGGGGTACGACACCACGGCCCTGCTCCCCGAGGTGGTCCGGCACGACGTGGCCTACGTCCCCGGCGCCCCCTTCCACGCGGGCGAACCCGACCGCGCGACGCTGCGACTCTGCTTCGTCACCCAGACGCCGGACGAGATCGCCGAGGGGCTGCGGAGGCTGGCGAAGGGGCTGGGCGTCTGATCCGCCGGCGGGGGCCGGCGCCCGGCGTCGGTCAGAGCCGCTCGGGCGTCCGGATGCCCAGCAGCGCCATGCCCCGGTGGAGGGTGCGGGCCGTGACGTCGCACAGGAGGAGGCGGTTCTCCGCCACCTCCCGCGGCGGCGCCGGCTTGATCACCGGGCACTTGTCGTAGAACGACGTGAACAGCGACGCCAGCTGGTACAGGTACGCGGCCAGCTTGTGCGGGGCGTACTCCGCGGCCGCCTCGAAGACCGTGTCCCCGAACGCGTCCAGGTGCAGGCCCAGCGCGCGCTCCGCCTCGTGCAGGTCCAGCTCCGGGTGGGCCGCGGGACCGGTCTCGCCGGCCTTGCGCAGGATGGACTGGATCCGGGCGTAGGCGTACTGGAGGTACACGCTGGTGTCGCCGTTGAGCGAGACCATCTGGTCCAGGTCGAACTTGTAGTCGCGGCTCGGCGACGTCGACAGGTCCGCGTACTTCACGGCGCCGATGCCGACCTGCGCGGCCCGCTCCTGGATCTCGTCCTCGGTGAGGTCCCGTGCCTTGTCCCGGACGACCTCCGCGGCCCGCTCCACCGCCTCGTCCAGCAGGTCCTCCAGGCGCACGGTCTCACCCGCGCGGGTCTTGAAGGGCTTGCCGTCCGCGCCGAGCACCGTGCCGTAGGCCATGTTGTGCGCGGTGACCTCCTCGCCGAGCCAGCCGGCCCGGCGGGCGGTCTCGAAGACCATCCTGAAGTGCAGCGACTGGCGTACGTCGACGACGTACAGCAGCGTGCTGGCGTGCAGGTCCTGGACGCGGTCGCGGATCGCGGTCAGGTCGGAGGCCGCGTAGCCGAAGCCGCCGTCGGCCTTCTGCACGATCAGCGGCACCGGCTGGTCGTCCTTGCCGCGGATCTCGTCGAAGAACACCACGAGCGCGCCCTCGGAGCGCACCGCGACGCCCGTCTCCTCCAGGATGCGGGCGGTCTCCGGCATGCCGTCGTTGTACGCGGACTCGCCGACGATCTCCTCGTCGCGGATCTCCATGTCGAGCTTCTCGAAGACGGAGTAGAAGTAGACCTTCGACTCGTCCACGAACTGCTGCCACAGCTCGAGCGTCTCCTTGTCGCCGGACTGGAGGGCGACGACCCGCTTGCGCGCCCGCTCCTTGAACTCCTCGTCCGCGTCGAAGACCGCGCGCGACGCCTTGTACACCCGGTTCAGGTTCGACATGGCCTGCTCGCCGTCGACGTCGTCGGCCGGGGCCAGCTCGCCGGGGTGCTCGAACAGGTACTGGATGAGCATGCCGAACTGGGTGCCCCAGTCGCCGATGTGGTGCCGGCCGATCGTCTTCTCGCCGGTGAAGTCGAGCATGCCGCGCAGGGCGTCGCCGATGACCGCGGAGCGCAGGTGGCCGACGTGCATCTCCTTCGCCACGTTCGGCTGGGCGTAGTCGACGACCGTGACGCCCGCGTTCTCCTTCGGCGGCACGCCGAGGCGCTCGCCGTCCGCGAGCCGCGCGGCGAGGTTCTCGGTGATCGCCCGGTCGGCGACGGTGATGTTCAGGAAGCCGGGCCCGGAGACCTCGACGTCCTTGATCAGCTCGTCGCCGGTGGTGAGGTGCGCGACGACCTCGGTCGCCAGCTCCCGCGGGTTCGCCTTGGCCTTCTTGGCCAGCGCGAGGATGCCGTTGGCCTGGTAGTCCGCCCGGTCGCTACGTCGCAGCAGCGGGTCGGCGCCGGCGGCCTCCGGCCGGGTGGCCGTGAGGGCGGACGCGAGCTGCTGCTGGACGGAGTCGGTGAGGGACGTGACCGAGGCCATGGAAGGGTTCGCCGTTCTGCTCGGGTTCGTGGAAGGAGTACAGAAGCCGAGTATCCCACGCGGTGAAAAGCGGTTTTCGCGGATGCGGGCCGGGCTGGGAGAATGGGGCGGTCAGCCGTGCGACCGCATCGGCTGTCTCCGGAGCAGTTCCAGCGAAGTTTCAGGAAAGAGGACGTGCCGACGTGGCTCAGAGCACAGAGACCACCGACTGGGTCTCCCGTTTCGCGGACGAGGTCGTCGCCGAGTCGGAGCGTCGTGCCGCCCCGGACAAACCCCGCGTCGTCGTCGCCTCCGGACTCTCCCCCTCCGGCCCCATCCACCTGGGCAACCTGCGCGAGGTCATGACCCCGCACCTGGTCGCCGACGAGATCCGCCGCCGCGGCCACGAGGTGCGGCACCTGATCTCCTGGGACGACTACGACCGCTACCGCAAGGTGCCGGCCGGTGTCCCCGGGGTGGACGAGACCTGGGCCGAGCACATCGGCAAGCCCCTGACCTCCGTCCCGGCGCCGAAGGGCTCCCCGCACGCCAACTGGGCCGAGCACTTCAAGGCCGCGATGACCGCCTCGCTCGCCGAGATGGGCGTCGAGTTCGACGGGATCAGCCAGACCGCCCAGTACACCTCGGGCGTCTACCGCGAGCAGATCCTGCACGCCATGAAGCACCGGCGGGACATCGACGCCATCCTCGACCAGTACCGGACGAAGAAGGCGCCCGCGAAGAAGTCGCAGAAGCCCGTCGACGAGGCCGAGCTGGAGGCCGCCGAGGGCTCCGGTGCCGCCGCCGAGGACGACGGCGGCTCCGGCTCCGCCGGGTACTTCCCGTACAAGCCGTACTGCGGCAACTGCGAGAAGGACCTGACGACGGTCACCGCCTACGACGACGACTCGACCGAGCTGACCTACGCCTGCACCGCCTGCGGCTTCTCCGAGACCGTGCGGCTGAGCGAGTTCAACCGCGGCAAGCTGGTCTGGAAGGTCGACTGGCCCATGCGCTGGGCCTACGAGGGCGTCGTCTTCGAGCCCAGCGGCGTGGACCACTCCTCGCCCGGGTCGTCGTTCCAGGTCGGCGGGCAGATCGTCGGGATCTTCGGCGGCGAGCAGCCCATCGGGCCGATGTACGCCTTCGTCGGCATCAGCGGCATGGCCAAGATGTCGTCGTCGAAGGGCGGCGTACCCACCCCGTCCGACGCGCTCCGGATCATGGAACCGCAGCTGCTGCGCTGGCTGTACGCCCGCCGCCGCCCCAACCAGTCCTTCAAGATCGCCTTCGACCAGGAGATCCAGCGGCTGTACGACGAGTGGGACCGCCTCGACGCCAAGGTCGCCGACGGCTCGGCCCTCCCCGCCGATGTGGCCGCCCACTCCCGCGCCGTCCGCACGGCCGCCGGTGAGCTGCCCCGTACGCCCCGGCCGCTGCCCTACCGCACGCTCGCCTCCGTGGCCGACATCACCGCCGGCCACGAGGACCAGGCGCTGCGCATCCTCGGCGAGCTGGACCCGGCGAACCCGATCGCGGCGCTGGACCAGGCCCGGCCGCGCTACGACAAGGCCGAGGCGTGGATCAACACCCACGTCCCCGCCGACCAGCGCACCGTCGTCCGCGCGGAGCCCGACGCCGAGCTGCTGAAGTCCCTCGACGAGCCGAGCCGGCAGTCGCTGCGGCTGCTGCTCGACGGGCTGGCCGACCACTGGTCCCTGGACGGGCTCACCCACCACGTCTACGGCGTCCCCAAGGTCCAGGCGGGCTTCCCCGCCGACGCCACGCCCAAGGAGCTGCCGCCGGAGATCAAGACCGCCCAGCGGACGTTCTTCGCGCTCCTCTACCACCTGCTCGTCGGCCGCGACACCGGCCCGCGCCTGCCCACGCTGCTCCTCGCGGTGGGGCAGGACCGGGTGCGGACCCTGCTCGGGGAGTAAGCGGTACGCGGAGGGGGCGCCCGGTGTTCGCCGGGCGCCCCCTTCGTCGTTGGTCACTCCTACGCGATGTGCTCTTCCTGGAGCTCACGCATGTGGCGCTCGGTGAACGCCTTCACCATGCGATCGGCCTCACGCGGAGCCAGCGGCATCGTGAAGGTCGCCTCCACGTCGCCCCGGAACTGGGCGACCGTGGGGTAGCTGCCGTCGATCGACTTCCGGAAGACCGTGTAGTAGTCCTCCTCCGTCGGCGGCGGCTCGGCCGTGCCGGCGCCCTCGCCCAGCTCGCGGGTGCGGCCCGGGACCACCGGTATCGGGAAGCTCCCGGTCTCCTCCGGCGAGGGCTCCTGGAGCGGGGGCTCCTCCTCGTACTGGTCCCGGTACTGGTCGGCCCGCTGCTGCTCCTCGTACCACTGGGCGTACTGCTCGGCCGGGTCGTAGGTGGGGTCGTAGCCGCCCTGGTAGGCGACCTGGCGGGTGTTGAACCAGGGGCTCTGCTCGGGGCCGCCCTCCGCCCCGGCGCCCTCCACCGCGGCGCCGTTCGGCGGCAGGCCGACGTGCTGCGCCCGGTCCGCGGGCGGCGACTGGTCCGCGGGCGCCGGCCGGTCCGGGTGCCGGGGCCGGTCCGCCCCGGGCCCCTTGACCAGCTCGGGGCGCTGCTCGCCCGCGGGCGCCGCCTGCGGGTCCGGCTGCTGCGGCCGGGGCGCCGGCGGCAGCAGGGCGGGCTCGATGCCCGCCGCCGCCAGACCCGACGGGGCGGTCTGCGCCAGGGGCACGCCGTAGCGGGCCAGCCGCAGCGGCATCAGGGACTCCACGGGCGCCTTGCGGCGCCAGGCGCGGCCGAAACGGGACCGCAGCCGGGCCTGGTAGACGAGGCGCTCCTGCTCCAGCTTGATGACCTGCTCGTAGGAGCGCAGCTCCCACAGCTTCATGCGGCGCCACAGCAGGAACGTCGGCACCGGCGAGAGCAGCCACCGGGTGAGGCGGACGCCCTCCATGTGCTTGTCCGCGGTGATGTCGGCGATCCGGCCGATCGCGTGCCGGGCGGCCTCCACCGACACCACGAACAGGATCGGGATCACCCCGTGCATGCCCACGCCCAGCGGGTCCGGCCACGCCGCCGCGCCGTTGAACGCGATCGTCGCCGCCGTCAGCAGCCAGGCCGTCTGCCGCAGCAGCGGGAAGGGGATGCGGATCCAGGTGAGCAGCAGGTCCAGGGCCAGCAGCACGCAGATGCCCGCGTCGATGCCGATCGGGAAGACGTAACTGAAGTTCCCGAAGCCCTTCTTCAGGGCCAGCTCACGCACCGCCGCGTACGAACCCGCGAAACCGATCCCCGCGATGACGACGGCACCGAAGACGACCATGCCGATGAGTACACGATGCGTCCGTGTCAGCTGAAGTGGCGCGGCCACCCGTACTCCCCTCCCATTGCCTGTTGTTGCGCGCAACAGAGTGGCACATGTGTACGGGGGACGGGTGGCCGGTGGGGTCGAAGAGGCCGTCAGCCCGACTTCGAGGGCGACGCGGACGCCGAGCCCGAGGGCGCCTTCGAGGACGTCCCGGAGGGCGACGGAGCGCCGCTCGACGGGCCGCCGCCTGCCGCGCCGTTGGCCTTCGTCACCGCGGCCACCACCTCCTTGGCCGCCTTCTGCGCGTCCTTCACCAGGTCGTCGGCGTCCGGCGTCTTGTCGCCGGCCAGACCCGCGCCGTTGTAGTCGACGGTGACGACGACGTTCTCGGCGCGCGCCACGACCGTCTGCTGCTTGAAGGTGCCTTCCTTCTTCTTCAGGTCGTAGCTCACCACCGACGCCTGGTCGCCCGTGCCGCCGACCGCCGCGGTCTTCACGCTCTTGGCACCCTCGGCGCTCTGGGCGTCCCGCAGTTGCTTCGCGAAGTAGTCACCCGCCAGCTTGTCCCCCGCACCACGCGTCACGTCCGACTCGAAGCGCAGCATCGACACGCTCAGCCAGCGGAACTGGGAGCCCTTCACACCGTTGTCGGAGAGGCTGTCCCAGGAGCAACTCGCGCGCGTGCCCGTGTCGTTCGACGTGCCCTCCTTGCCGGATTCGGCCTTCGGCACCAGGTCTTCCAGCGTCTTCTTCGCCAGTACCGAGCACGGCTCCGGAAGCTTGCCGAACGCCGCCGGCCGCACCGTCGGGGACGGGCTCGCGGACGCGGACGCGGCGGACTCCTCGGCGGCCTTGTCCTTGCCGTCGCCGGAGCCGGAGTCCGAGGAGCAGCCGGCTGCCACCAGCATCACGGGTACGGCGGCCGCGCCGACAAGGACGCGGGTGAGTGGCTTCGCTCGCTTCGCCTGCTGGTCTCGCTGGTCACGCTGGGCTCGTCGCTGCATGGTTCCTTCACTCATGGCACTCGTGTTCCTGCGTTCGGAACGGGTCCGAGGGGCCACCGTACGCGGTGAAGAAATCGTGCGGTCCCGCTCCGGGCGCACCCCGCACGCGCGCGCAAGGGCCGCGACGGGGCTCAGCCGCTGAGCGAACCCGCCAGCTGTGAAGCCAGTTTCCGCGCCATGTCCTGCATTTCCTCGCTGTCCGGCACGACTCCGAGCGTCGCCGACTGCTCCGCGTACTCGACCCGCACCACGACGTTCGACGTGCGGAACGCCACAGTCACCGTGCGCCGCTGCGCCGTCGAACCGGAGCTGCTCAGCGCGTCGTCCACGAACGCCTCGTCGCCCAGGCCGTCGAGGAGCCGCGGCTGGAGTTCGGCCGGCGCGGTGTCGGAGGACGCGCTCGACGAGGACGAGGGGCCGGTGGCCGACGACGAGGGGCCGGTGGCGGGGGCGGAGGGCGTGCCGCTCGGGCCGGCGGACGGCGTGCCGGACGCGGGGGAGCCGGAGGGGGAGCCCGAGGAGGAGCCCGAGGGGGTGCCCGAGGCGGTCTCGGACTCCGAGACGACCGGTTCGGGCAGGTCGGCCGCGTCCACCTGCCGTGCGAAGAGCTGCTCGGCCTGGCTGTCGTCGCTCACGGAGCCGTCGTACGACACCACCCGCTCGAAGTCGACGAGGAGGTGGTCGGTGGCCTGCGCCGACTCCACCTTCCAACGGCAGCCGACCTTGCGGTCGGTGTCGTAGGCGAGCGTCGGCTCGCCCGCGTACGCCTTCTCGCGCTGCTCGTCGTCGGCGATCTCCTCGATGCCGGGCAGGAGCGCGGCGAGGGACTTGTCGCCGACCACGCCGCACGGCTCGGGGAGGGTGCGGTACTTGCCGGGCTCGGCGGCCTCGGTGGTGACACCGGGCCGGCCCGGGTTCGAGTCGTCCGCCGTGGCGCCGCCGTCCGCGCCGCCGGTGCAGCCGGCCAGCACCGCCGCCAGGAGGGCGGCGACGCCGGGTACATAGGCCTTCCGCTGCACGGTGCGGCTCCTCTCGCCGGGGTGGCATGTGGTTGGGGAGGGTACGGGACACCAGTGTCCCCGCTGGTTATTCGCTTGCCGCACGGGGGCGTCCCCAGCAGACAATGTGTACCGCACGCGCTGCCGTGAACGCCGGTCGGTCGTCCCTTCGGCCGCCCCTGGGCGCCGGCTCCGCGCGAGGAGACTTCTGTTTGTTTTCCGGGGGAATGAGGCGATATGTCGTACGTGGAGATGCCGGGCGCGAAGGTGCCGATCCGGATGTGGACGGACCCGGCGACGGTTGAGGAGGGCGCGCTCCAGCAGCTGCGCAACGTCGCGACCCTGCCGTGGATCAAGGGCCTGGCGGTCATGCCGGACGTGCACTACGGCAAGGGCGCGACGGTCGGGTCCGTGATCGCGATGCGGGGCGCGGTGTGCCCGGCGGCGGTGGGCGTCGACATCGGCTGCGGCATGTCGGCGGTGAAGACGTCCCTGACGGCGAACGACCTGCCGGGCGACCTGTCCCGGCTGCGCTCGAAGATCGAGCAGGCGATTCCGGTGGGGCGGGGTATGCACGACAGCCCGGTCGAGCCGGGGCGCTTCCACGGGCTGGCCACGGCCGGGTGGGACGACTTCTGGGGGCGGTTCGACGGGGTCGCGGAAGCGGTCAAATTCCGTCATGAGCGGGCCGGGAAGCAGATGGGAACGCTCGGATCCGGCAATCACATGATCGAATTTTGCCTTGATCAGTCGGGTTCGGTCTGGCTCATGCTGCACTCAGGCTCGCGGAACATTGGCAAGGAACTTGCCGAACACCACATCGGCATCGCCCAGAAGCTCCCGCACAACCAGGGTCTGGTCGACCGCGACCTCGCCGTGTTCGTCGCGGACACCCCACAGATGGCGGCGTACCGCAACGACCTGTTCTGGGCGCAGGAGTACGCGAAGTACAACCGTACGCTGATGATGGCGCTCTTCAAGGACGTGGTCCGCAAGGAGTTCAAGAAGGCGAAGCCGATCTTCGAACAGGAGGTCTCCTGCCATCACAATTACGTGGCCGAGGAGCAGTACGAGGGGATGGACCTGCTGGTCACGCGTAAGGGGGCGATCCGTGCAGGCTCCGGCGAGTACGGCATCATTCCCGGCTCCATGGGCACCAGCTCTTACATTGTGCGAGGGCTCGGGAACGAGAAGGCATTCAACTCCGCCTCGCACGGTGCAGGTCGGCGTATGAGTCGTAGTGCTGCGAAGCGGCGTTACACCGTACGAGACCTGGAGGAGCAGACGCGCGGTGTCGAGTGCCGGAAGGACTCCGGAGTGCTGGACGAGATTCCGGGCGCTTACAAGAACATCGACCAGGTAATGGAGCAGCAGCGCGATCTCGTCGAGGTCGTGGCGAAGTTGAAGCAGGTCGTATGTGTGAAGGGCTGAGATGAGAGGCCCCCGGGCCAACCGGGAGCCTCTCATCCGATCACTGTTCGCTGGGCATGGGCACTTGGTCGGAGCGGAGGCGCCACATGCGGAGGTTGCAGCTCTGCGGAGTCCTGTCGAGGGCTTCGGCGGCCGCCGTCGGACTGTTGAGCTTCAGGAGGATCCGGTCTTCCGCCGCGGTCCAGCGTCGTCGGGTGTGAGCGGACCTCATCCGGGCCGGCCGCACCCACGCGGAGAGTGAGTCGGCGACGGTGTGCTTGCGCTTCAGGGACAGGCAGCCGGGGTAGTACAGGCCCGCTGCCAGACGCTGGGCCGCCTCCATGGCGTAGAGGACGTTGTAGATGCCGTCTCGTTCGTTGCGCTTGATCGTGCGCTGTACGCCGGCCACCTGCTTCCCGTAGTCGCAGAGAAAGCGGCCGATGGCAGTGCTGGCCGTGGTGAGGGAGACGAAGGGGAAGCCCTTTCCGGTGTAACCCACCGACCCGTCGGCGTCGATAACGCCTCGGAGGTAGTCGTGGTGTGAGAATTCACCGCGTGGTGGGGCGATCGTCTTGGATTTGCGGCCGTAGGGCAGGCCGAGGTCGTTGAGTACGGTCCTTGCCTCGAGGGAGCAAAGGGTCCAGGTTGCCGAGTTGTGGGACTCGGCGAAGTTCGTGGACCTGGTGCGTTCGGTGACGCTGCTGTAGTACGGCGTCAGATTCTGGAACTCGCGCAGGAGACCGATGTCTCGAGCATTGAGTTCGACGGACAACTTGCCCTTCTTCCCGGCTCCACGTTCCAGGTGTCCGTCCGCCTGAAGAAAACCCAACATGTACGCGTACTCGGGGACCCTCAGGTCCATGAACTGATGACCGTTAGGCTCGTGTTCAGCCACAGGGAAGCCCTACTTCCGTGCTGGTCGGGCTCTCGGTCGGGACCGGCATCCCGGCCGAGAGCCGTCATGTCTGGATGTTGTGGCGTGAGCCTAGGTCGCCAGTGCAACGGCCGTTCGGGTAATCGAACCCGCTTCATCCCTGTGAGTTACCCACTGGCATCAGCCCTCCCGGTGCACCTTCGTGTTCGACGCCTGGGCGCGGGGGCGGACGACCAGGAGGTCGATGTTGACGTGGGCGGGGCGGGTGATCGCCCAGGTGATGGTGTCGGCGACGTCGTCGGCGGTGAGGGGGGCGGCGACGCCCTGGTAGACCTTGGCAGCCTTGTCCCGGTCGCCGCCGAAGCGGGTCAGGGCGAACTCGTCGGTCTTGACCATGCCGGGCGCGATCTCGACGACGCGGACCGGGCGGCCGACGATCTCCAGGCGGAGGGTCTCGGCGAGGACGTGCTCCCCGTGCTTGGCGGCGACGTAGCCGGCGCCGCCCTCGTAGGTGGACAGGCCCGCGGTCGAGGAGACGACCACGACCGTGCCGTCGCCGCTCGCCTCCAGCTTGGGGAGCAGGGCCTGAGTGAGGTGGAGGGTGCCGATGACGTTCGTCTCGTACATGCGGCGCCAGTCGTCCGGGTCGCCGGTGGCCACCGGGTCGGCGCCGAGCGCGCCGCCCGCGTTGTTGACCAGGACGCCGACCGTCCTGAACGCGCTCGCGAACTCGTCGACCGCCTCGCGGTCGGTGACGTCCAGGGGGTACGCCGTGGCCTTGTGGCCGGCCGCCTCGATCTCCTGCGCCAGCGCCTCGATGCGGTCCTTGCGGCGGGCGGTGAGGACGACGCGGTACCCGGCCGCCGCGAGCTGCCGGGCCGTGGCGGCGCCGATGCCGCTGCTCGCGCCGGTGACGACGGCGATACGGGAAGCGGCGGACGGGGCGGCGGCTGCGGTGGCCATGGACTGCTCCTCGGTCGGTAGTGCGGGTCGCCGACCAGGGTAGTCAGCCGCCGTTGCGCGGTGCCCACATGATCACGGCCATCCCGGCGAGGCAGACCAGCGCCCCCGTGACGTCCCAGCGGTCGGGGCGGTAGCCGTCGGCGGCCATGCCCCACAGGAGGGAGCCGGCGACGAAGATCCCGCCGTACGCGGCGAGGATGCGGCCGAAGTGGGCGTCGGGCTGGAAGGTGGCGACGAAGCCGTAGGCGCCGAGGGCGAGGACCCCGCCCGCCGCCCACAGCCAGCCGCGTTGCTCGCGCACGCCCTGCCAGACGAGCCAGGCGCCCCCGATCTCGAACAGGGCGGCGACGACGAAGAGGGCGGCGGAGCGGAGGACCAGCATGCGGGCAGCTTCGCACGCCGGACGGGTCCGGGGCCGCCCGCCCGGGTACTCGTCGGGCCGTCCACGCCGGGCGGCGGACCTGCGGAATAACGGCCGGGGGAGCTCCGTTCCCCAGGTATAGTTGAACCGTCAACAACTCGGAGGTTGAGCGATCATGCAGTTCGGCATCTTCAGCGTCGGCGACGTCACGCCCGACCCGACCACGGGGCGCACGCCGACCGAGCGTGAGCGCATCAAGGCCATGGTCGCCATCGCGCTCAAGGCGGAGGAGGTCGGGCTCGACGTCTTCGCGACCGGCGAGCACCACAACCCGCCCTTCGTGCCCTCGTCGCCGACGACCATGCTCGGCTACATCGCGGCCCGCACCGAGCGGCTGGTGCTGTCCACCTCCACCACCCTGATCACCACGAACGACCCGGTGAAGATCGCCGAGGACTTCGCGATGCTCCAGCACCTGGCCGACGGCCGGACGGACCTGATGATGGGGCGCGGCAACACCGGCCCGGTCTACCCCTGGTTCGGCAAGGACATCCGCGAGGGCATCAACCTCGCCGTCGAGAACTACAACCTGCTGCACCGCCTGTGGCGCGAGGACGTGGTCAACTGGGAGGGCAAGTTCCGCACCCCGCTCCAGGGCTTCACGTCCACCCCGCGTCCGCTGGACGGCGTCGCGCCCTTCGTCTGGCACGGCTCCATCCGCTCCCCGGAGATCGCCGAGCAGGCCGCGTACTACGGCGACGGCTTCTTCCACAACAACATCTTCTGGCCCGCCGACCACACCAAGCGCATGATCGAGCTGTACCGGGCCCGCTACGCCCACTACGGGCACGGCACGCCCGAGCAGGCGATCGTCGGCCTCGGCGGCCAGGTGTTCATGCGGAAGAACAGCCAGGACGCGGTCCGCGAGTTCCGGCCGTACTTCGACGAGGCGCCGGTGTACGGACACGGGCCGTCGCTGGAGGACTTCACCGCGCAGACACCGCTCACCGTCGGCTCGCCGCAGCAGGTGATCGAGAAGACGCTCGCCTTCCGCGACTACGCCGGCCACTACCAGCGCCAGCTGTTCCTGATGGACCACGCCGGGCTGCCCCTGAAGACCGTCCTGGAGCAGCTCGACCTGCTCGGCGAGGAGGTCGTGCCGGTGCTGCGCGAGGAGTTCGCCAAGGACCGTCCGGCGAACGTGCCGGACGCGCCGACCCACGCGTCCCTGCTGGCCGCGAAGACCGCCGGCCAGGAGGACCAGGAGAAGGAAGGAGCGCGCGCATGAACCTCGTCGTCGTCTCCGCGGGGCTGAGCGTCCCGTCGTCCACCCGGCTGCTCGCCGACCGGCTGGCCGCCGTCGCCGCCCCGGCCGCCACCGCGCCCGAGCCCGCCCCGGCCGACGTCCGGGTGATCGAGCTGCGCGACCTCGCCGTGGAGATCGCGCACACCTTCACCAACGGGTTCCCCGCACGGGCGCTCGCCGACGCGTTCGAGGCGGTGGCGGCGGCCGACGGCCTGATCGTCGTCACGCCGGTGTTCTCGGCGTCGTACAGCGGGCTGTTCAAGTCGTTCTTCGACGCGCTGGGTGTCACCGACGCGGACGCCCTCGCCGGGAAGCCGGTGCTGATCGCCGCGACCGGCGGCACCGCCCGGCACTCCCTGGTGCTGGAGCACGCGCTGCGGCCGCTCTTCGCCTACCTGAAGGCGGTCGTCGTCCCCACCGGGGTGTACGCCGCCTCGGAGGACTGGGGAGCCGAAGGGCTGGACGCCCGGATCGGGCGGGCCGCGACCGAGCTGGCGGCGCTGATGGCGGGACTGTCGGGGCGGTCGCAGCGGTCGGACCGTCCGCTGCCCAAGCGGGACTCCTTCGAGCAGGTCACGCCCTTCGAGGAGCGGCTCGCCGCCCTGAGCGTCCCCGGCCCGAGCCCGGCGCCCTAGCGGCGGACCCGGGCGGGCACGGGCCCGCCCGGGGCGGCCGGGATAGGATCCGGGGCTGTCGCAAGGCCACCGACCGAGGGGGGAGACCGTGACGGCCCTCGCGGTGACCGGGCACATGGATCTGACCGAGGACAGCGTCCCCGCGGTCCGCGCCGCCCTGGACGAACTCCTCCAGCGGTACCTGGACCCGGGCGGGGACCGCGGCAAGAACCCCGGGCGGGACCTCGTCGGGATCTCCTGCATCGCCAAGGGCGCCGACTCCCTGTTCGCCGAGGCGGTCCTGGCCGCCGGCGGGCGGCTGACCGTCGTCGTGCCCTCGCGGGACTACCGCGAGAGCGAGGTCCGGCCGGACGACGCCCCCCTCTTCGACCGGCTCGTCCGGGCCGCCGACGAGGTCGTCGTACTGCCCCACGAGAAGGCCGGCCGACGCGCGTACGAGGCCGCCAACGCCGTGCTCCTCGAACGCGCCGACCGACTGGTGGCCGTGTGGAACGGCGAACCGCCCGGCGGTCGGACCGGCGGCACCGCCGACATGGTCCTGCGGGCGCGGGCGGCGGGCACGCCCGTCGACGTCGTCTGGCCGGACGGTGCCGCCCGACGGGTGGGATCAGGGTGACCCGCACGGTGAGATCTGGGTAAGAAGCCCGTCCGTCCGGTCGCCGCGCCGTCCGCCTTGGCAGACTGGGCGCGTGCCCCGGACTGTTCTGCTCGCCGAAGACGACCGCGCCATCCGCCACGCCCTGGAGCGCGCCCTCACCCTGGAGGGGTACCGGGTCACCGCGGTCGCGGACGGCGTCGAGGCGCTGGCCCAGGCCCACCGCGGCCGGCCGGACGTCCTCGTGCTCGACGTGATGATGCCGGGCATCGACGGCCTCCAGGTCTGCCGGGTGCTGCGCGCCGAGGGCGACTCCACCCCGATCCTGATGCTGACAGCGCTGGTGGAGACCGCCGACCGCATCGCCGGGCTGGACGCGGGCGCCGACGACTACGTCGTGAAGCCCTTCGACGTCGAGGAGGTCTTCGCCCGGCTGCGCGCCCTGCTGCGCCGCACCGACCGGGGGGAGCCCTCCGCCGACCCGGCCGACGCCCCCGAGCGGGCCGCCGGACCGGAGGAGCCGGAGGGCCGCTTCCTGGAGGCGGCCGGACTGCGCATGGACCCCGGGGCCCGCCGGGTCTGGCGGGACGGGCGCGCACTGGAACTGACCCGCACCGAGTTCGAGCTGCTCGAACTGCTGGTCCGCAACGCGGGCATCGTGCTCGACCACTCCACGATCTACGACCGCATCTGGGGCTACGACTTCGGGCCGGGCTCCAAGAACCTGGCCGTGTACGTCGGCTACCTGCGCCGCAAGCTCGACCAGCCGGGCGCCCCGCAGCTGATCCAGACCGTGCGCGGCGTGGGTTACGTGCTGCGGGCGGACTGAGTGGGCGCCTCCCCGCCCGGGCACCGTCCCCGGCTGCTGTCGCTGCGCACGACGTTCGCGGTGTCGTTCGCGACGATCACCGCCGTCGTCACGGTCCTCGTCGGCGGGCTCTCCTACAACGCGGCGGCCCGGCTGGTCCGGGTAGACCAGACGTCCGTCTTCGACCAGGCCGTACGGGACCTGCGGGCCGAGGTGCGCCGGCAGCGGCTGTCCCCCGCCGACTTCTCCTCCTCGGCGCCCGGCCACGACATCGTGCGCCCGGCCCGCACCGACGTCCAGGTCCTCGGGCCGGACGGGAAGGTCTCCGACCCGGCCGACCCGCGGCTGCCCGTCACCGGCGAGGACCGGCGGGCGGCGGGCGCCGCCGCTGCCGGGCGGGTGGTCCAGCACGACGACGTCGGTGTCGGCGACGACGTGTTCCGGGTCGCGACCGTCTCCCTCGGCGACGGCCGGGGCGCGGTCCAGGTCGCGCAGGAGTTCAGCGACACCGAGGACCTGCTGCGGGCCCTGCAGCGGCGGACGGTGCTGCTGATGGCGGCGGTGGTGGTCGCCGCGGGTCTGTTCGGCTGGTGGCTGGCCCGGCGCATCACCCGGCGCCTGGTGGTGCTCACCGCCGCCGCCGAGAACGTCGCCCGCACCCGCAGGCTCGGCGTCCAGGTGCCGGTCACCGGGCCCGACGAGGTGGGCCGGCTCGGCCGCGCCTTCGACCTGATGCTGGGCCGCCTCGCCCAGTCGGAGGAGGACCAGCGGCGCCTGGTGCAGGACGCGGGGCACGAACTGCGGACACCGCTGACCTCGCTGCGCACCAACATCTCGCTGCTGCGCCGGATCGACGAACTCCCGCCCGGCGCCCGCGAGGAACTCGTCGCCGACCTGGGGCAGGAGGCCCGTGAGCTGACCGACCTGGTCAACGAACTGGTCGAGCTGGCGGCGGGCCAGTGGGCCGGGGAGGACCCGCAGCCGGTCGACCTGGCGCAGATCGCCCACGACGTGGCGGCCCTGGCCCGGCGCCGCACCGGGCGGGAGATCGCCGTACGGGCCTGCGGCGAGACGACGACCGAGGGACGGCCCGCCCTGCTGACCCGGGCGATCTCCAACCTGGTCGAGAACGCCGCGAAGTTCGATCCCGGCGGCACCCGGCCCATCGAGGTCGCCGTCGCCGGTCCCGCCCTGCCGGGCCCGGTCCGCGTCGAGGTCCTCGACCGCGGTCCCGGCATCTCCGAGACCGACCTGACCCGGGTCTTCGACCGCTTCTACCGTGCGGCCGGCGCCCGCTCCCAGCCCGGTTCGGGCCTCGGCCTGTCCATCGTGCGGGAGGTGGCGCTGGCCCACGGGGGAGCGCCGTTCGCCCGCCGCCGGGACGGGGGCGGGTCGGTGATCGGCTTCACGGTGGGCACGGGGGCCGCGGGCGACGACACGGGGTACGGCGACGAGGGCCGTACGTGACGAGGGCCGTACGCGAGGAGGGCTGTACGTGACGAGGGCCGTACGCGAGGGGCGTCCGCGTCTTCGTACCGCGGGGCCGGAAGCGGTTCTCAGAGGGCCTCGAACGTCCCGGCCGCGGTGAAGGCGTCGGTGATCGGCGCGACGAGTGGTGCCAGGGAGCAGGGGTGAGCCTGGCCGTGGTGCGTGAGGCGCTCGTGCGGGTGGTCGGCGAGGGGCTCGCCGACCGGCTGCCCAACCGCGGTTTCGCCGTACCGTCCTTCTCGGACCGCCGCTGGCAGGAGATCGCGGAAGCCCGTCGGACCGTCGAACCGGCCGTGCTGCGCATGTCCGTCGAGCGGGGCGACGTCGAGTGGGAGGCCCGCGTGCGGGCCGCCCACCACCGTCTGGTGCGCACTCCGGCCTACCTGCCGGAGGAGGGCGAGTACTACACCGCCGCATGGGCCGAAGCGCACCGGGCCTTCCACCGCACCCTGCTGGAGGGGTGCGGCAACCAGGCACTGCTGGAGACCTTCGACCGGTTGTGGACCGCGAGTGAGCTGGCCCGCCGCTGGTCGGCGCACCGTGACCCCGGCCGGGACGGCGCCAGGGAGCACCGCAGGCTGGAGGAGGCGGTCCTGGCCCGCGACGCCGACACCGCGGCCGCGGTCCTCGCCCAGCACCTCACCTCGACCGCGGCCGCACTGACCGACGACGCGGACCAGGACTCCTAGGAGCCGCCCGTCACTTCGCCGTGGCTTCGGGAGAACAGGGCCGTGCGGTGCGCAGGTAGGCGCCGAGCGCCGACAGGTCGGTCCGCTCCAGGTCGGCCGGGCGGATGACGACGCGCAGCTCCGGGGCGGTCGCCGGTTCGCGGCGGCAGTGGGCGGCGAAGCTCTCCACGATCATGAGCAGCAGCTGGGTGCGGTCCAGCTCCACGACCCGGGCCAGCCCGGAGCCGATCAGCGGGATCGCGACCGGCCGGTACATGCCGTACCGGGCGACGGCCGGCCACAGGGCGTCCAGGCCGGCCCGCAGGTCGGCCGGTGCGGAGCGGGCGACGAGGTCGTTGCCGAGCCGGGAGTAGGCCACGGCGAAGACCCTGCGCCCGTCCACCGTCAGCGGGACCGTCGTGCCCAGGGGGTAGCGGACGCGCCGGCCGCGCGGCTTGTCCTGGACCCGTTCGGTGCGCAGCGGCGTGAAGGACTTCAGCCCGGCCTGGATCCGGTCGTCCAGCAGCTTGCGTTCGCCGCCGAACAGCCGCTCCACGAGCTGCCCCTGGACGCTGTCCCGGCTGATCACCAGGTCCTGCTCGGTGGCGGTGTCGAAGGTGTCGGTGAAGCCGACGACCAGATTGGCGTCCTGCTGGTCGAACAGGTCGCCGCGCACCACCACGAGGTCCCCGGCCCCGGGGAACGGCTGGCGCAGCAGCTCGCGCCCGTGCCGCTCGCGCAACCGGGTCCGCAGGGAGCCGAGCAGTTCGGCGACGTCCTGGTCGTCCGGCCGCTCCCGGGCCATCAGTTCGGCGACCGGCAGGGCGAGGTCGTGGCGGCCCAGGTCCATGCGGCTGCGGATCAGCTGGCGGCGGGCCGTCTCGTGCAGTGCGGTGAGCCTGCGGACCAGTGGCCGGGCGAACTCCGCGTCGCCCGCTTCGGCCAGGGGGCGGCCGCGGACGAGGGCGAGCGCCGCGGCCAGCCGGTCGGCGGCCGACGCGGGGGCCGCGAGCAGCGCGGAGTTGACCAGGTCGGTGAACTCCGCGCAGTCCAGCTCGTCGGGGGCGAGCACCAGCCGGTACGCCGTCTCGGGTGCCGGGCCGGCCAGCAGTTGCTCGGTGCGCAGGACGCGGGCGCCGTCGCCGCGGTGCGCGGTGTCGAGGGCGCGGCGCAGTTCGAGGACGCGCTTTTGCACCTCGTTGCGGTGACGCCCGGCGGCGTGCGGCTGCTCGCCGTCGACCGCCCACACGTCGCGGTGGAGCCGGCGCACCGGTACGGGCTCGCCGTCCGCCGCCACCAGGCGGACCAGCAGGCGTGTCGTCAGGGGGGTCAACCGGGCGGGCATGCCGTCGACTTCGAGTCCGGCCGGGCCGAGGACGCTCACACGGATACGCGCCATACAAGTGGTCTCCACTCGCTTCGCCCTCTCCCGCCCGGTGGTCGCGGAGGAGGTTTCGGCAGCGTATCAATTGTCCGTTTGGGTCAGTTGGGGTTTCGGTCGGTTCGCGGGGGCCGGGACGGCGCCGGCCCCCGGGGCGCGTCCCGCGGTGACGGGACGTACCCCGGAGGCCGGTTGCGCCGGTCCCCCGATCGGCGCCGGATCCGCCGGACGGCTACGGCCGGCGGTGGTAGGCGGACAGGTGCTGGAAGGGGTAGGTGTGGCGCCAGTCGGAGCCGGTGTCGTTGACCGTGCAGCCCGCCAGCTTCAGTCGCTCCACGACTTTGCCGAGCGCCGTCTGGGAGCCGTCGAAGCGGATGATGTTGCGGCCCGCGATGTCGGCGATCGGCCGTACGCCGCCGACCTCGACGATCAGCGTGCGCTCCGGGTAGGCCATCAGCACCATGCCCAGCTCGATCAGGACGTTGGGACGCGGCTGGCACACGGGCCGGGTCTCGTACTCGGGTTCGTGGTGGCCGCGCAGGTCCGGGTGGAGGGTGACGATGTCGTCCGGGGTGAGCAGGACGAGCGCCGCCTGGGCCTGGGCGGGGGCGGCGGCGACCACGTCGCCGAGGAAGGGCGAGGCTTGGCCGGTCGCCGCGACCAGGTCCTCCCACTCCTTGGGGCGCAGGTCGAGGCGGCGCAGCAGCTCGTACATCTCGCGCCGTACCTGGTCGTCGCGGCCGTGGACGACGAAGACGCTCCGGGCCCGGTCGGTGACCGTGGCCGGGTCCCGGCGCCACCCGTCGCCGTACGGCTGTCCGTGCGGGGAGGAGGGGGCGGGCGCGGGGGCGTGGACGGGGGAGTTGTCGCCGAAGGTCTGGGTGGTGTCGGTGTTGCCGGAGCTCTGGTTGCCGCCGAAGTTGTTGGTGCTGCCCCGGCCGAAGCTGTTGCCGTGGAACTGCTGCCCGCTCATGCCTGCCGTGCCTCCCTGGTGACGCCGGAGTTGTTGCCGAAGGTCTGGGTGGTGTTGGTGTTGCCGACGCTCTGGTTGCCGCCGAAGTTGTTGGTGCTGTTGGCGCCGAAGTTCTGCTGGAGGATGTTGGTCTGGTTCGCCTCGTGCTCCCGGGTGTCCACGTCGTGGTCGCGCAGGAAGTCGCCGACGATCTGCAGCAGGTGGCGCTCGATGATCTGGACGTACTTGATCGCGTCCGACTCCTGGAAGAAGTGGTGGAAGTCGTTGTCGGGCGCCAGTTCGCGGACGCTGGTGAGGGCGCCGCAGTCCACGGAGGTCAGCGCGTAGCGGCCGAGCTTGAACTCGCTGTTGTCGGCGGGCCGGCCGACCAGTTTGCGGACGGTGTCGGTGCCGAAGCGGCTGGGCAGCCGCTCGCGCAGCGGGTTGGCGATCAGCCGCAGGAGTTCGCCGGGGGCGCTGCGGGTGACGTCCCAGGCGATGCGCCACATCAGCTTGGTGTCGAGGGTGGCGGGCAGCCGGTCGGCGAGGTGGAAGCCCTCCGGCACGGGACCGAGCACGTAGGTGTAGAACTCGGTGTGCAGGGTGCTGCCCTTGATGTCGAACCCGATGAACACCGAGGTGACCAGCTCCTGCCGCCAGGCTCCGATCCGGACGCACAGGTACTCGCGGCTGGCGTCGTAGTCCTCGCGCCAGTGCTCGTCCGTCAGGTCGGGGCCGGGTGCGTCGAGGAGCACGGCGACGGGGTCGCTGCCCTCGGCCGTCCGCACCGCCTTGGAGAAGCGTCGCCGGTCGACGGAGAGCAGTTGGACGCGGTCGCTCGGGGCGGGCTTGTCCCGCAGTTCCGCGAGCATCTGCTCGCTGACGCGGGCGGTGATGTCCTCGACGGTGAAGGGGACGATCGGCTTGCGTTCCGTCCGCCCGCTCTCGCCCGCGCCGTGGGACCCGTCCGCGCCGTTCGTGCCGTCGGCCGGCCCGTGCTGGGCGGGGACGTGCCCGTTGAGCAGACCCTGGCCGAGCGCGCCGCCCCGGGACTTGGGGGCGCCGAGCAGCAGTTCCGCGTTGGCCCAGCGGCGGATCGAGGTGCCGGAGCCGACGAACGGCTTGTAGCCGCCGTAGTACACCGTGTCCGACGCCTGCTCCCGGTTGATCTTGCCGACCAGTTCCGGGGTGAGGCGCGAGGTGACCGGGTGGGAGCCGTCGAAGCCCCGGCGGTCGTCGGCGGGCGGCGCGAGGTGCTCGGCGAGGGTCTGGAGGATGGCGAGCCGGCGCAGGAACATCGTGGCCCAGGCGAGCCAGAAGAAGAACAGGGCGGCCGTCCAGCCGCCCAGCACTCCCGCGGCGAGCAGCAGCGCGACGACGACGGCGCCCGTCCACAGGGCGATCAGCTGGTTGCGGCGCAGGTTGTGGGCGGCGAGGGCGTGCGCGAGGACGGGGGCGGCGTCGTAGCCGTAGGAGGGGGCCACCACCCGGTAGCGGTGGGTCAGCAGCTCCCGGATGACCGCCTTGCGGTAGACGGGGTCGAGGTAGGTGCCGGCGCACAGCAGGCGGGTGGCGTTGCTCGTCGCGTCCGGGGGCGGCGGGGCGGCGTGGGTGGTCATGGCGGCTCAGTTCCCTTCCCGCATGTCGGCCGAGGTGATGACGCCGTCGCCGACCGTGTAGGTGCCCTCGTACGTCGTCTGGGTGCCGTCGGTCTGCCAGGCCACGATCGTGATCGACACGTCGTCGCCGGACGTGCCGGTCACGGTGATCTCGTCCCGCTGGGTCGTCGCGAACCCGGCGACGAAGTGGTCGTAGTCCGGGTCGAGGTTCTTGCCGCCCAGTTCCCAGGCGGTCGCGTAGTCCTGGTCGTTGATGGCCTCGAAGTACGCCGTGACGGTGGCCTCCGGCCCGTCCGCGCCGGTGGCGGGGTCCTCGGCGTCTTCGGTGGCCGTGTCGTCCGTGGCCGTGTCGTCCGTGGTGCCGTCGTAGGTGTCGTCGTACGTGCCGTCGGTCGCCTCGTCGGTCGTCCCGGTGTCCCAGGGGTAGGCGTCCTCGCCGGTGAGACCGCCGGAGTCCGGGTCGGTGCCGTCGTCGGCGTACCCGTCGTCCGAGGTGGCGTCGTCCGTCGCGCCGGCCCCCCAGTCCGGAAGCGCCCCACTGCCGTAGAGCCCGTCGGTGGAGGGCGAACCGTCGTCGGGGCCGGCCGTCGCGAGGACGACGGCCAGCACGACTATGAGGACGAACGGGATCGCGATCACGGTCAGGGCCTGGTTGCGTACGTGGCCGGGCGTGAGTGCGAGCCCCGGTGCGGGGTAGGAACCCCGGGCGCCGGGCGGAACGCGTGTACTGCTCATCTGTCACCTCATTGCCGCCGGTATCCGGCTCAGCGGATACGGCACGCGCCCCGAGTGGGCCGATGTGCCATGTGCGTCGACCGATCCGACCAGTGGCAGCGCTTCCGGAACCAGATTTCTGGAGTTCCGATGCGCTTCCGATCGGCTTCCGGTATGGAGGGGCGAGGGGGCTCACGCCGTGCGGGAGCGTACGGAACGCCGGGTGGCCACGGACCGAACCCGGCCCGGGCGGTGCCCTCTTGGCGGATCACCGGCATCGAAGACCTGGTGAACGCTTCCGGGAACCGGCAATGCGCATAGATGGCACCGTCACGCATCATGGGGGCCACGGGGAGCACTGCGGAAGGGGGCGGACGATGACGGCGAACAGTTGCTTCGTCCGCCCGCTCCACCGGCTCCGCCCCGACGAACCCGGCCGCACCGCACGCATCGCACGCGCCGCTCGCGCTGGATGCGCCGCATGCGCCACCGCCACCGGCGCCGACGCCGGGGCACGCGAAGGCCGCGCCGTCCGCGCCGGTCTCGCCGCCCGCGTCCGCGCCGTCTGACACCCGCACCCCGCCCCGGCCCGGGCCCTCGCCCGGCTCGGCCGAAGTCCGCCCGAAGGACCGACCCGGGTCCCGCCCGCCCGAACGCGCCACCAGCCAACGCCTGTCGCGCCCGGCCCGTGAAGCCACCGGCCACCGCCTCAGCCGTCTCATGTCTAAGGACGTATGCCATGGAAGTCATCGGTGTCCTCGCCGTCGTCTGCTTGCTCCTCGTCGCCCTCGTGCTGTTCGGCGTCTCCCGCCTCTTCCGCAAGGTGGAGCAGGGCAAGGCGCTGATCGTCTCGAAGATGCGCAAGGTGGACGTGACCTTCACCGGTCAGGTGGTGCTGCCGGTGCTGCACAAGGCCGAGGTGATGGACATCTCGGTGAAGACCATCGAGATCACGCGGGCCGGCAAGGAAGGGCTGATCTGCCGGGACAACATCCGCGCGGACATCCGCATCTCGTTCTTCGTCAAGGTCAACAAGACCGTCGAGGACGTCGTCAAGGTCGCCCAGGCGGTCGGCACGGTCCGCGCCAGCGACCGGAACACCCTCCAGGAGCTGTTCCACGCGAAGTTCTCCGAGGCGCTGAAGACCGTCGGCAAGCAGATGGACTTCACCGACCTCTACACCAAGCGCGAGGAGCTGCGGTACCGGATCATCGAGGTCATCGGCGTCGACCTCAGCGGGTACCACCTCGAGGACGCGGCGATCGACTACCTGGAGCAGACGCCGCTGACCCAGCTGGACCCCGCGAACGTCCTCGACGCCCAGGGCATCCGGAAGATCACCGAGCTGACGGCCGTGGAGCACGTGCGCACCAACGAGGCGCGGCGCACCGAGGAGAAGGAGATCACCCGGCAGAACGTCGACGCGCGCGAGGCCGTACTGGAGCTGGAGCGCCGGCAGGCGGACGCCGAGATCAAGCAGAAGCGCGAGATCGACACCACCCGGGCCCGCGAGGAGGCCGAGACGGCACGCGTGGTGGAGGAGGAGCGGCTGCGGGCGCAGGGGGCGTTCCTGCGCACGGAGGAGCAGCTCGGTGTGCAGCGGGAGAACCAGGCCCGTGAGGTCGCGGTCGCCGCGAAGAACCGCGAGCGGGTCATCGCCGTGGAGAACGAGCGCATCGAGAAGGACCGCATGCTGGAGGCCATCGGCCGCGAGCGGGAGACCGAGCTGACGCGGATCGCCGCCGAGAAGGAGGTCGAGGCGGAGAAGCGGGACATCGCCGAGGTCATCCGCGAGCGGGTCGCCGTGGACCGCACGGTCGCCGAGCAGGAGGAGTCCATCAAGAAGCTGCGTGCCGTGGAGGAGGCCGAGCGGGACCGGCAGACCGTGATCATCGCCGCGGAGGCGCAGGCGCAGGAGCGGCTCGTCAAGGACATCAAGGCCGCCGAGGCCGCGGAGACGGCGGCCACCCACCGCGCCGCCGAGGAACTCACCATGGCCGAGGCCCGGTTGAAGAGCGCCGACCTGGAGGCGCGGGCCAAGCTGCGGATGGCCGAGGGGCTCCAGGCCGAGGCCGCCGCGGAGGGGCTGGCCGCGGTCCAGGTCCGCGACAAGGAGGCCGAGGTCATCGAGAAGGCCGGCCGCGCCGAGGCCGGGGCGACCGAGGCCCGGATGCGCGCCGAGGCCGAGGGGGCGCGGGCCAAGGCCGTCGCCGAGGCGGAGGCCATCGGCGGCAGGCTGAAGGCGGAGGCCGCGGGACTCACCGAGAAGGCCGCGGCGATGGCCGCCCTGGACGACGCCTCGCGCGGCCACGAGGAGTACCGGCTGCGCCTGGAGGCGGAGAAGGACATCCGGCTGGCCGGCCTGGACGTGCAGCGGCAGGTCGCCGAGGCCCAGGCGACGGTGCTCGCCACCGGCCTGGAGAACGCCGACATCGACATCGTGGGCGGCGACACGGTCTTCTTCGACCGCCTCATGTCGTCCATCGCGCTCGGCAAGGGCGTCGACGGGTTCGTCCAGCACTCCGAGACGGCCCAGGCCCTCGCCGGACCCTGGCTGGACGGCTCGTCGAGCTTCACCGACGACCTGACCCGGGTGCTCGGCTCGTTCTCCACGGCCGACGTGCAGAACCTGACGGTGTCCGCGCTGCTGATGAAGCTGATGAAGTCGGGCGGCACGGACGCCGGACAGGTGCAGCGCCTCCTGGACCGCGCGGGCGAACTGGGCCTGGCCGACACCCCGCTCACCGCCCTCAACGGCACGGCCAGGGTCTGACCGGCCACCACAGACCGGCCACCACAGACCGGGTGCCGGGACCGTCGTACGGGGGTCGACGGCTCCGGCACCCCGCATCCTGGAAGGACCGACCGCTCATGGCCACCGCTCCGGAGACGGCTGCGACGGGTACGCACGACACCGCCGGCACGGCCCCCGCGGCCGCGGACGGCACGTACGACGGCGCCGACGCCGGCGCGTACGAGGTGCTGCGCGACCGTCTCGCCGCACAGACCGCCGAGCTGACCCGCCGGGCCGGACTCCTCAACACCCGCCGGGTCGAGGAGTTCGGGTCGGCCCGGCTCGAACTGGCCTCCACCGAGCGGCTGCGCACCCCGCACCCGGTCGTGCCCTGCGACATCGCCGCCGTCGGCGACGCCCTGCTCCTCGGCTCCACCGGCCGGCCGGGCGACGGCACCCGGACGGCGGCCGTGGCGGACGTCTTCACGCTCTACGACCGGGACCTGAACCCGCTGCCCGAGTCGGCCGTGCCCGGGCTGCTGGACGACCCCGCCTTCGTCCGCGAGTTCGCCGACCTGCACCGCTACTACCGTGCGGCCCGGCTGCTGCGGCTGCGCCCCGTCGACGGCAGGCTGCTGGCCGTCTTCCGCACCGGCGAGAAGGCCGACGACATCCGCGTCCTGCGCTGGACGCTCACCGAGGACGGGCGGGCCGCCTTCCTCGACGCGCGGGGCGAACGCGACGACGTCTTCCCCCCGTCCCACGACTTCGAGTGGACCGCCGCCACCCGCGAGGACCACGTCCTGGGCCGCCACCCGCACGTCTCCGTGCGCGGCGAGTTCCACGTCAGCGCCGTGGGCGGCTCCCTCACCGTCAAGCTGGACGACGACACCGAGACGGCCGAGGGCATCCACAGCGAGCCCGTCGACGAACCCCTGCAGTCCCTGGCGGACGCCGACATCGCGCACGCCCGGGTCGGGGCCCTGATCCTGCTGCGGGTACGGCCCTACAAGGAGGACACCGACCGCCACCTGGTCTTCAACACCCGCACCAGGTCGGTGGTCCGCCTGGACGGCATCGGCCTGGCCTGCCGCCGCCTGCCCGACGACCAGGGCATCGTCTTCCCCGGCGGCTACTGCCTGGCCACCGGCGTCCACAAGGCGTACGAACTCGACGCGTCGGGGCTGGAGTTCGAACGGGAGGTGCGCTCGCCCAACGGCGAGGACGTGCTGTACGCCTTCCACGCGCGCGGCGAGAGCCGGGGCCTGCTGCTGTCGTACAACACCATCCGCAAGGAGGTCGCCAACCCGCTGCCCTGCCGGGGCTGGGCCCTGTCCGGCGACGGCACCTTCGCGGTGCTGCGCGCGGACGGCGACGAACCGGCCCAGGTGCACCCGGTGCAGCTGTGGCACTCGCCCTACGTCTCCGACACCCACGCCGCCGCCGCGCCCACCGGGAGCGGGCCGCTGGCCCGGGTGGGCAACGCCGACCTCGTGCGCGGCATCTCCGCCTGCCTGACCGTCGCGGGCGCCGTCGGCGAGGGCATCACCACCGCCGAGGGCTACCGGGCGCTGGCCGCGGACTGCGTGCGCGCCGCCGACGGCCACCACTGGCTGGGCGAGGAGGATCTGGGCGACCTGGCCGGCGCCCTGGGGGCGGTACGGGAGACGGCCGAGCAGGTCCTGGCCGAGTTCGAGACGGTACGGGACCTGACCCGGCGGGCGGCCGAGGCCCGCGACGAGGCCGCCGAGCGGATCACGGCGGTGGTCCGGCGGCTGCGCGGCGAGGCCCCCAAGGAGGCCGCCGCCTGGGTGCGGGGCCTGACCGAACTGCGGCACGCCCACGGGCACCTGCTGAACGTCAAGGAGCTGCGGTACGCCGACGTCCCCGGCATCGACGCCCTCGCCGCGGAGGCCGAGGCGTCCCTGGCCGAGCTGGGGCAGCGGGCCGTGGCCTTCCTCGCCCGCGAGGACGCCTTCGACGCCCAGCGCGCGGACGTCGAGACGCTCGTCGCCGACGCGCAGGCCGTCGCCACCGTCGCCGAGGCCGGACCCGTCGCCGCCCGGCTCGACGAACTCGCCGACGGGCTGCGCACGGTCACCGACGTCGTCGCCGAACTCGACATGGGCGACGCCACCGTCCGCACCGCCCTGCTGGAGCGCGTCGCCGCCGTCCTCGGCGGCGTCAACCGGGCCCGCGCCACTCTCGACGCCCGCCGCCGCACCCTCCTCGACCACGAGGGCCGCGCCGAGTTCACCGCCGAGACGGCCCTGCTCGGCCAGGCCGTCACCGCCGCGCTCGCCGCCGCCGACACCCCCGAGCGCTGCGACGACCAACTGGCGCGGCTGCTGGCCCGCCTGGAGGACCTGGAGTCCCGCTTCGCGGAGTTCGACGGCTTCCTGACCGAACTCGCCGACAAGCGCACCGAGATCTACGACGCGCTCGCCGCCCGCAAGCAGTCCCTCTCCGACACCCGCGCCCGCCGCGCCGAACAGCTCGCCGCCTCCGCCGCCCGCGTCCTGGAGACGATCACCCGGCGGTGCGCCACGCTCGCCGACGCCGACGCGGTCAGCACCTACTTCGCCTCCGACCCCATGCCGGCCAAGGTCCGCCGCACCGCCGACGAACTGCGCGCCCTCGGCGACAGCGTCCGCGCGGAGGAACTGGACGGGCGCCTCAAGTCGGCCCGCCAGGAGGCCGCCCGCGCCCTGCGCGACCGCACCGACCTGTACGCCGACGACGGCCGCACCCTGCGCCTGGGCGCCCACCGCTTCGCCGTCAACACCCAGCCCCTGGACCTCACCCTCGTCCCCGACGGCGACGGACTCGCCTTCGCCCTCACCGGCACGGACTACCGCGCCCCGGTCACCGACCCCGGCTTCGCGGCCACCAGCGCCTACTGGGACCGCACCCTGCCCTCCGAGTCCCCCGGCGTCTACCGCGCCGAACACCTCGCCGCCCGCCTGCTGCACCGGCACGGCGCGCACGCCCTCGCCACCGCCGACGACCTGCCCGCCCTCGTCCGCGAGGCCGCCCGGGAGGCGTACGACGAGGGCTACGAGCGGGGCGTGCACGACCACGACGCGACGGTCGTCCTGACCGCGCTGCTGCCCCTGTACGAGAAGGCCGGGACACTCGTCCACGAGCCGGCCGCCCGCGCCGCCGCCCAGCTCTTCTGGACCCACGGCACCACACCGCGGGCCCGCGAGACGTGGACCCGACGCGCCCGCTCCCTGGCCCGCGCCCGGGACACCTTCGGCCTCTCCGGTGCGATCGGCGACCTGGAGGAGGAGCTGGCGGAGGCCGTCGCCCTGCGGCCGGGGTCCGCCCCAGCGGCCGGGGCCGCGAACGCGGTGGCAGGGACGCCCGGTTCGGCGGCGTGGGTGGCGGAAGCCGCGGCAGGCGCGCGGCGGGCCGCCGTCGGGAGGCCCGGCTCGACCGGTTCCGCGGCGGAGGCGGAGGTGGAGGCGATGGCGACGGGGGCGGCCGGCCCGGTGACCGGGACGACCGGCTCCCCGGCGGAGCCGTACGCCTCCGGTGCGGACACCGCCCGCGCCGCCGCCTCCTACCTCTTCGACGAACTGACCACCGGCCCCGACGGCTTCGTCCTCGGAGAGGGCACGCGCACGCTCCTCGAGAAGTTCCGCCGCACGGTGGGCACCCCGGCCTACGACGAGGACCTGGCCGCGCTCGACGACCTGGCCGCCCGCCGTCAGCTCGTCCAGGCGTGGATCACGTCGTACGCCGCCGCCACCGGCACCGACCTCACCCCGGGGGACCTGGCCGAGGCGGTCGCCGCCGAACTCTGCCCGGACCTGCCCCGCTACGACGGCGACGCCCCGCCGACGGCCACCGCCGAGGGCCTCCTGGGCACCCACCCGCGGATCCAGGGGGGCCGGCTGGCACTGCGCCTCGACGAGTTCCTCGCCCGCACCGCCCGCTTCGCGGCCCAGGACGTCCCCGCCTTCCGCGCCTACCAGCGGCGCCGTACGGCCCTGGTCGGCGCCGAACGCGCACGCCTGCGCCTGGACGACCACCGTCCGCGCGTCATGTCCGCCTTCGTCCGCAACCGGCTCGTGGACGAGGTCTACCTGCCGCTGGTCGGCGACAGCCTCGCCAAGCAGCTCGGGACCACGGGCGGCACCAAGCGCACCGACACCGGCGGCCTCCTGCTGCTCCTGTCCCCGCCCGGCTACGGCAAGACGACCCTCGTCGAGTACGTCGCCGACCGCCTCGGCCTGATGCTGGTGAAGATCAGCGGCCCCGCGCTCGGCCACGCGGTCACCTCGCTCGACCCGGCCGACGCCCCGAACGCCACCGCACGCCAGGAGATCGAGAAGATCAACTTCGCGCTGGCGGCCGCGAACAACACCCTCCTCTACCTGGACGACATCCAGCACACGTCCCCCGAACTCCTCCAGAAGTTCATCCCGCTGTGCGACGCCACCCGCCGCGTCGACGGCGTGTGGGACGGCCGCCCCCGCACCTACGACCTGCGCGGCAAGCGCTTCGCCGTCTGCATGGCCGGCAACCCCTACACGGAGTCCGGCGCCCGCTTCCAGGTCCCCGACATGCTCGCCAACCGGGCCGACGTCTGGAACCTGGGCGACGTCCTGACCGGCAAGGAGGAGGCCTTCGCGCTGAGCTTCCTGGAGAACGCGCTCACCGCGAACCCGGTCCTGGCCCCGCTCGCCGGGCGCGAGCGGGCCGACCTGGAACTGCTCGTCCGCCTCGCCGCCGGGGACCCCACCGCGCGGGCCGACCGCCTCGCCCACGCCTACCCGCCGGCCGAGCTGGAGCGCGTCCTGGCCGTCCTGCGCCACCTCGTGGCGGCCCGCGAGACGGTCCTGGCCGTCAACGCCGCCTACATCGCCTCCGCGGCCCGGACGGACGACACCCGCACGGAACCCGCCTTCCGGCTCCAGGGCTCCTACCGCAACATGAACAAGATCGCCCAGCGCATCCGGCCCGTCATGAACGACGCCGAACGCGCCGCCGTCCTCGACGACCACTACACCGCCGAGGCCCAGACCCTCACCCACGGAGCCGAGGCCAACCTCCTCAAGCTCGCCGAACTGCGCGGCACGCTCACCCCCGAGGAGGCCGACCGCTGGGCCGAGGTGCGCACCGCCCACGTCCGCACCCGCACCCTCGGCGGCCCCGACGACGACCCGCTCACCCGCGCCGTCGCCGCCCTGGGCCTCCTCGCTGACCGGGTCGCCGCCGTGGAGTCGGCCATCACCCGCGCCACCGACCCCCGGCACCTGCTCGCCGGCCCCCACGCCCGGCACGCGGCCGGTGGAACGGAGCACTGACGCCGTACGCTGCCCGGACGGGCTCCCGCGAGCGGGAGCGGTGCGGTACGAGAGGGAACGGCACCGCACGTGGGGAGCAGTGCCGGACGAAGGGAGCGGAGCGGCCGTGCACGTGCTGATCCTCGGCGGCACCACCGAGGCCCGCCGTCTCGCCGAACTGCTGGCGGCCGAACCGCTGTCGGGACTGCGCGTGACGACCTCCCTGGCGGGACGCGTCGCCACCCCCCGGACGCCGCCCGGCGGGGTGCGCGTCGGCGGCTTCGGCGGAGCCGAAGGACTCGCCCGCTGGCTCCGCGAGCACACCGTCGGCCTGCTGGTCGACGCCACGCACCCCTTCGCCGGCACGGTCGGCTTCCACGCCGCACGGGCCGCCGCCGACGCCCGGGTCCCGCTTCTCGCGCTGCGCCGGCCCGGCTGGGCGCCGGTCGAGGGGGACGTCTGGCACGAGGCCGGTTCCCTGGCGGAGGCCGCCGCGCTGCTGCCCGCCCTGGGCCGGCGGATCTTCCTGACCACCGGCCGCACCGGCCTCGCCGCCTTCGCGGACCTGGCCGACCCCTGGTTCCTCGTCCGGTCGGTCGAGGCGCCCGAGGTGCCCTGCCCGCCCCGCACGGAGGTACTGCTCGACCGCGGCCCCTTCACCCTCGCCGGGGAGCGGGAACTGCTGCGCCGGCACCGGATCGACGTCCTGGTCACCAAGGACAGCGGGGGAGCGGCCACCGCACCGAAGCTGACGGCCGCCCGGGAGGCGGGGCTGCCCGTGGTCGTGGTGCGCAGACCGCCGGTGCCCGGGGGCGTACCGGTGGTGGCCACGCCCGACGAGGCGGCACGGCGCGTTGGGGAGGTGTACGCGGGTCACGCCGCCCCGCGCCGAGCGGCCCCGCTCACTCCTCCTCGGAGGCGATCGCGTTGATCGCGGCGGCGGCCATGGCGCTGCCCCCGCGACGGCCCCGTACGACCAGGTGCTCCACGCCCGAGGGATGCGCGGCGAGGGCGTCCTTGGACTCGGCGGCGCCGACGAAGCCGACGGGCACGCCGATGACGGCGGCCGGACGGGGCGCCCCCTGCCCGATCATCTCCAGGAGCCGGAACAGCGCGGTGGGCGCGTTGCCGACGGCGACGACGGCCCCCTCCAGCCGGTCCCGCCACAACTCCACCGCGGCGGCGCTGCGCGTGGTGCCGAGTTCGGCCGCCAGGCCGGGGACGGCGGGGTCGGACAGGGTGCACAGGACCTCGTTGTCCGCCGGCAGCCGCTTGCGCGTCACCCCGCTGGCCACCATCCGTACGTCGCACAGGACGGGCGCCCCCGCCAGCAGGGCCTCCCGGGCGCGGGCCACGACGCCCGGGGACCAGGACAGGTCGCGGACGAGGTCGACCATGCCGCAGGCGTGGATCATCCGGACCGCGACCCGGCCGACGTCCGCGGGCAGACCGGAGAGGTCGGCCTCGGCGCGGATGGTGGCGAAGGACTGGCGGTAGATGGCCGCGCCGTCCTTCTCGTAGGCGTAGGCGTGGTCGTACGCGTGGTCGTGGTCGTGCGTGGTCACAGTGCTCTTCCCGCTGCTCTCGGTCGGCCCCGACGGCCGCGGCGGCGAGCATACCGACCGCTCCCCGCCCGCCGTGCGGCCGTCACCGGCGCAGGAACTCCAGCAGGTCGCGGTGGAACCGCTCCTTGTCGCCCGGCACCATCGCGATGCCGTGCGAGCCGCCCTCGTACACCTTGAGTTCGGCGTCCCGGATGATCTCGGCGGCCTTCCGGCCCGTGGCGTCGAGGGGGACGATCTGGTCGTCGTCGCCGTGCACCACCAGCGTCGGGATGTCGAACTTCTTGAGATCGTCCGTGAAGTCCGTGTAGGCGAAGGCGTCCACGCAGCGCACGCCGCCCTCGATGGTCTGCGCCATCGCCATGTACCAGAAGGCGTCCTTGTTGCCCTGCGTGACCTTGTTGCCGGACCGGTTCGTGGAGAAGAAGCCCTCCGCGGTGTCCTTCCAGAACTGCGAACGCTCGGCGAGGATGCCGGACTTGATCGAGTCGAACACCTCGTCCGGAACGCCCTCGGGGTTGCTGTCGGACCGGGCCATGACCGGCGTCACGGCGGACAGCAGCACCGCCGAACGCAGCCGCCCGGTGCCGTGCCGGCCGACGTAACGGGCCAGCTCGCCGCCTCCCATGGAGTGCGCGACCAGGGTGACGTCCCGCAGGTCGAGGTGGGTGAGCAGGTCGTTGAGGTCGTCGGCGAAGGTGTCGAAGTCGTACCCGTCCCAGGAGGGTGTGGAGCGCCCGTGGCCGCGGCGGTCGTGGGCGATGCCGCGGAACCCGGCGTCGGCCACCGCCTTGAGCTGGTCCTGCCAGGCGTCGCCGCTGAGTGGCCAGCCGTGGATGAACACCACGGGGCGGCCCCTGCCCCAGTCCTTGAAGAAGATGTCCGTGCCGTCGCGGGTGGTGCAGACAGGCATACCGAGTCCTTTCGATGGCTGCGACGGGCCGCCGGAACGCCCCTGCGAGGCCGGCCGCCCCCGTGTCCCCTTCCGCAGCATCACCCGGCCGCCCGGGAGGGACCACTCGGAGCGTCACGCTCCGTGCGCGGGCTGCGGGTGGCACATGGGTTGCCATCGATACCCCGAGGGGGTATATCTGGGGAGTGAAGGTACCCCAGGGGGGTACCCGACCATCGGTACCGGCCACCGGCCCCGTTCTGGAGGAACCATGTCCTGCTGCACCCCCGACGGCAGCTGCTCGACCAGCACCGCCACCCCCACCGCCACGACCACCGAGGGCGTCACCACCGTCTACGACGTCTCCGGGATGACCTGCGAGCACTGCAGGGACACGCTCACCAAGGAGATCGGCGCCGTGGACGGGGTCCTGTCGGTCGACGTCGACCTCGAGGCCGGCCAGGTCACGGTCACCACGGCGGCCGAGGCCGACGACGCGCTGCTGGCCGAGGTCGTCGACGAGGCCGGCTACGAACTCACCGGCCGCGCGGCCTGAGGGCCGCACCCGACCGGCCGGGCCCGCCCGCGGGCCCGGCCCCCTCCCGGCCCCCTCCCCGATCCCCGAACGTCCCCCTTGCCCCGACCAGCCCGAGGAGTAGTGATGGCTACCACGGTCCCCGACACAGCCGAGGTGGAACTCGCCATCGGCGGCATGACCTGCGCCTCGTGCGCCGCCCGGATCGAGAAGAAGCTCAACCGGATGGAGGGCGTCACCGCCACCGTCAACTACGCGACGGAGAAGGCCAGGGTCAGCCATGACGGTCACGTGTCCGTCCCGGAGCTGATCGCCACGGTCGAGGCGACCGGGTACACGGCCCGCGCCCCCGAGCCGGAGCGCGCCCGGCCCGCCGGCGGCACGGAGGACGCCGAACCCGCCGACACCCTGCGGCCGCTCAGGCAGCGGCTGGTGACGGCCGTGGCGCTGGCGGTCCCCGTCATCGCGATGGCCATGGTGCCGGCGCTGCAGTTCGAGTACTGGCAGTGGCTGTCGCTGACCCTGGCGGCGCCCGTGGTGACGTACGCGGGCTGGCCCTTCCACAAGGCCGCGTACACCAACGCCCGGCACGGCGCGGCCACCATGGACACCCTGGTCTCGGTCGGTACGTCGGCGGCGTTCCTGTGGTCGCTGTGGGCGCTGTTCCTCGGCACCGCGGGCATGCCCGGCATGACCCACCCCTTCGAACTGACCATCGCCCGCGGTGACGGCTCCGGGAACATCTACCTGGAGGCCGCGGCCGGGGTGACCGCCTTCATCCTCGCCGGCCGCTACTTCGAGGCACGCTCCAAGCGCAAGGCCGGTGCCGCGCTCAAGGCGCTGCTGGAGCTGGGCGCCAAGGACGTGACCGTGCTGCGCGCGGGACGCGAGGAGAGCGTCCCGGTCGGCGAGCTGAAGGCCGGGGACCGCTTCCTGGTCCGCCCCGGCGAGAAGATCGCCACCGACGGCACGGTCGTCGAGGGCACCTCGGCCGTCGACGCGTCGATGCTCACCGGCGAGTCCGTCCCCGTCGAGGTCGGCGTGGGCGACGGCGTCACCGGCGCGACCCTGAACGCGGGCGGCCGGCTCGTGGTCGAGGCGACACGGGTCGGCGCCGACACCCAGCTCGCGCGGATGGCGAAGCTGGTCGAGGACGCGCAGAACGGCAAGGCCGCCGCCCAGCGCCTCGCCGACCGCATCTCCGGTGTCTTCGTGCCCGTCGTCATCGTCCTGGCACTGGCCACCCTCGGCTACTGGCTCGGCAACGGCTCCGGACCGACCGCCGCGTTCACCGCCGCCGTCGCCGTACTGATCATCGCCTGCCCCTGCGCCCTGGGCCTGGCCACGCCGACCGCGCTGATGGTCGGCACCGGGCGCGGCGCCCAGCTCGGCATCCTCATCAAGGGCCCCGAGGTCCTGGAGTCCACCCGCAAGGTCGACACCATCGTCCTCGACAAGACCGGCACCGTCACCACCGGCCGCATGACGCTGCTCGCCGTCCACACCGCCCGCGGCACCGACGAGACCGACGTACTGCGGCTGGCCGGGGCGCTGGAGCACGCCTCCGAGCACCCGATCGCCCGTGCCGTGGCCGACGGCGCACTGCGGCGGCTGGGCGGCACTCTGCCCGCCCCCGAGGACTTCGCAAACGTCGCCGGACTCGGCGTCCAGGGCGTCGTCGACGGCCACGCCGTCCTCGTGGGCCGCGAGAAGCTGCTCGCCGAGTGGGCCATGGAACTGCCCGCCGACCTGGCGCGGGCCAAGGCCGAAGCCGAGGCGGCGGGCCGCACCGCGATCACCGTCGCCTGGGACGGCGAGGCCCGGGCGGTCCTGGAGGTCGCCGACGCGGTGAAGGAGACCAGCCCCGAGGCGATCACCCGGCTGCGGGGCCTGGGCCTGACCCCGGTGCTGCTGACCGGGGACAACAAGGCGGTGGCCGCCTCCGTCGCCCGCGAGGTCGGCATCGACGCCGAGCACGTCATCGCCGAGGTCATGCCGGAGGACAAGGTCGACGTCGTCAAGCGCCTCCAGGGCGAGGGCCGTTCGGTGGCGATGGTCGGCGACGGTGTCAACGACGCCGCCGCGCTCGCCCAGGCCGACCTGGGGCTGGCCATGGGCACCGGCACCGACGCCGCCATCGAGGCCGGCGACCTCACCCTCGTCCGGGGCGACCTGCGCGCCGCGGCCGACGCCATCCGACTGGCCCGCCGGACCCTCGGCACCATCAAGTCCAACCTCTTCTGGGCCTTCGCCTACAACGTGGCCGCCCTGCCGCTCGCCGCGGCCGGACTCCTCAACCCGATGATCGCCGGAGCGGCCATGGCCTTCTCCTCCGTCTTCGTCGTCGCCAACAGCCTGCGCCTGCGGGGCTTCAAGGCCGTCGGCTGACACCGGGCACGGCACCGGTTCCCCCCGATGCGGGGCGGACGCCCTCGGCGACCGCCCCGCATCGGCGTGCCGCGGTCAGCCCTTGCCGAGCAGTTCGTTCATCTGCTCGATCTCCGCGCTCTGCGAGTCGATGATCTCGCCGGCCATCTTCCTGGCCGGCCCGTGGGCGCCGTCGGCCCGCTCGGTCCTCGCCATGTCGACCGCGCCCTCGTGGTGCTTGACCATCAGCTCCAGGAAGGCGGTGTCGAACGCCTTGCCCGAGGCGTCTTCGAGCCCGGTCATCTCCTCGGCGGTCATCATGCCGTCCATGCCGCCTGTGCCGCCCATGTCGTGCATGGAGTGGTCCATGGCGCCCTCGGCGGGCACCTCCTCGCCCCAGGAGGTGAGCCAGCCGGAGAGCGTCCTGATCTCCGGGCCCTGCGCCTTCTCGATGTCCGCGGCGAGCTTCTTCACCTCGGCCGACCCGGCACGGTCGGGCGCGAGGCCGGCCATCTCCACGGCCTGCCGGTGGTGGGGGATCATCCCCTTCGCGAAGGCGACGTCGGCGGCGTTGTGCTGCCCCTGCGAAGCCGAAGCCGACGCCGACGCCGATGCCGGGGCGGACGGGGAGGAGGTGGCGGCGTGGCCGCCGTGTCCGGACGAGCCGTCGCCGTCGCCGTTGCCGCCGCAGGCGGCCAGGACGAGTGCCGCCGCGCCCGCCGCGGTCGCGGCGGCGGTACGACGGATGAGGGAACGCTTGCGGATCATGGTGGTGCAACTCCTTGACGCGCCGTTCGCGGCGCGCGGTGGGAAGGGATGTCAGGGCGTGCGGAAGCGCGACACCCGTCACCGGGAACACCGGCCGCGGGGTGTCGGGCGGGCCGCTCTATATCCGCAGGAGCTGCAGTTCGGAGAGGTCGGGCGGGGACCGGCCGTCCTGCGCGGTGCCCGAGGACGTCACCGCGGGGGCGGGAGCGGCGGGAGCGTCCAGCACGGTGCCGGTCAGCGCGGGCGGCGTGTACGCCGTACCGACACCGGCAGCCGCACACGTCCCGTCGGCATGGTCGAGGTGACTCGATCCGCCGTCGGTGTGGAAACATCCCGCGTCCGCGTGCGGAACACCGTCCGCCGAGGCCGTCACCCTCGCGTGGCCGGAGCCTGCCCCGGCCGGGGGAGTCGCCCCGGAGACGAGGCCGTGCATGCCCAGCACACCGGCCAGCACCGCCATCACCAGCAGCACGAACAGCCGCCCGGCCGGGCGGCTGCTTGATCGGGTGCCAGTGGTCACGCCCCCGATCGTACGGCCCCTCGACCCGCCCGCCGGCACCGATGGACCCGGCCGCCTCGCGCGGTGCTCCGGCGTCGGGCAGCGTGGCCGTAGCACTCGACGCCGGGTGACGAGCGCGTCGACTGCCGTTTCGGTCCCGCGCTGCGGCGCGGCTCGTGCCCTTCGGGACTGCGGATGCCTCCGGGGGGTACCAGAGCCCTTCGGTGCGACGGAAACGGAGCGGCAGATGGCGGGGTGTGGGACGGACCTCCCGGGCGGTGGTGTCCGGTGAGCGGCTTCACCGCCGCGCTGTCCCTGCTGGGCGTGGCCCTGCTGGGGGTGGCCGGGGTGTACGGGGCGGCCCGGGCGCTGCGCGTCTCGTCCGGTCCGCTGCCCGCGCAGCCGTTCGGGTCGGGACTGGAGCCGACGGAACACGCGGTCAGCCGCTTTCACCTGCGCTGGTACACGGTGACGATGCTCTTCCTCGCCTTCGACATGGAGATGGTCTTCATGTACCCGTGGACGCTGGTGGTCTCCGCGATGGGGCCCGGTGCGGTGATCGAGATGTTCGTCTTCCTCGCCGTCCTGCTCACGGGCGTGGTCTACGCGTGGCGGGAAGGAGCGCTCCGGTGGGTCTGACCGCCGTCCTGGCCCGCGCGGCGGCTGCCCGGCCACGCGTCCTGCTGGTGACCACGCCGGGCGGTACGCCGGTGCGGCTGGCCGCCGAGAAGGAGTTGCGGTCGCGGGACTGGCCGTCGGCGTCGACCCCGGCCGGGGCCGACCTGATGCTGGTGGCGGGCCCCGACTGCCCGCGGTCGCGTCCGGCGCTGGACCGGTTGTGGCAGGACATGCCGAGGCCGCGGGTCCGCGTGCGGGCGGCGGCGGCCGACGAGGTGGCATCGGCCCTCGACGACGGCCGCGCCCGGCTGGGCACTCCGGAGGACGGCGGGCACCCGTGGCATCACGACGCCGCCCCGAAGGTACGGGCCGCCGGCACGGAGCAAGCGGGCCATGACGGCGCGGGCCATGACGGCGCGGGGCACGATGGCGCGGGGCATGACGGTGCGGGCCGTGACGGTGCGGGCCGTGACGGTGCGGGGCATGACGGTGCGGGCCACGACGGCGTAGGCCACGACGGCGTAGGCCACGATGGCGCGGCCCATGACGGCGCGGGGCACGACGACGCGGGGCACGACGACGCGGCCCATGACGGCGCGGGGCACGACGACGCGGGGCACGACGACGCGGCCCATGACGCCGCGGCCCATGACGGCGTAGGCCATGACGGCGTAGGCCACGACGGCGCGGCCCACGATGGTGCGGGCCACGGGAGCGGCGGGGGTGGCGACGGCGACCAAGCCGGTCACGCCGGAGACGCACACGCCGGTCACGCCGCGCACGCCGGTCACGCTCACGGTGGCATGGAGATGCCCGGCGGCCTCGCGATGGCCGGGCAGGGGGAGGACCGCGACGGTCTCACGCTGGACCGCCTGCACGTGCCGCTGGGCCCGTTCCTGGCCGACTGGCCCGCCGGGCTGACCCTCCGCGTGGTGCTCCAGGGCGACGTCGTCCAACGGGCCGACCTCGACGAGCCACCCGCGGGCGGACCGGCCGGTCTCGGGCCCGATCCTGGTCCCTTCTGGAGCCGGCCGTGGGTCCGGGCCGCGGCGGGCGAGCCCGTGGGCGTGGGGGAGGCATCCCGGCGGCGGGCGGCGGCACACCTGGACAGCCTGGGCCGACTGCTGTCGGTGGCGGGCTGGCCCGCCGAGGCGGTGACGGCCCGGCGACTGCGCGACGACCTGCTGGCGGAGGCGCCCGGCTCGGCGCTCCGGCCCCGGGTAGAGCGCTTCGCCCGGCGGGTCGGGCGGTCGCGCACCCTGTACTGGCTGACGCGAGGCATCGGTGTGCTCGGCGCGGCCGACGCCCGGGCCGCCGGCGTCACCGGCCCCGCCGCACGAGCGACGGGAGGGGACGTACCGGCCCGCTACCGGCAGTGGCTCACCGAGGTCCTGTACGACGTACGGCGGTTGGAGGACCCCGCCCCCCTCGACCCGGCGGCGCTGGAGAGTCCGCGGGGCCGGTGGGACGCCGGGCGCCCGCCGTCGAGGGCCCTGGCGCGGCTGCTTCCCCGCCTGCTGGCGGGCGTCGAGTGGGGCGCGGCCCGTCTCGTCGTCGCCGGACTCGACCCGGATCCGGACGAACTGGCCGCGTACCGGCCGGAGGCGGCTCGTGGCTGAGGCGGGGACGTGGTGGGCGCTGGTGGCCGCCCCGGCGATGCTGCTGGGCTTCGCGGTGCTGGCCGTGGCGGCCGACGCGGCACTGGACGCCCGGGCGGCGGGCCGTCCCGTCACCGTCGGCACCGTCGCGCGGCCGCTGCTCGCCGTACCGCGGGCGTTGCTGGCGCAGCCCCGGCGGTTGCCGGCGCCGGACCGGCTGCTGTGGCGGGCGGGCGTGATCACCGTCCCGGTGGCGGCCGTCCTGTCCACGCTGGTCGTCCCGTTCGGCGACCGCGTCGTCGCCGACCTGTCGGTCGGGGTGGTGTGGTTCAACGCCATGGAGGTGCTGACCTGGGCCGGGCTGTGGCTGGCGGGCTGGGGCCCGAACTCCGTGTTCCCGCTGGTCGGCGGCTACCGCTTCCTCGCCCAGGGTTTGGCCTACGAACTGCCGCTGATGTTCGCGCTGATCTCGGCCGCCACGGGTGCCCGGTCGCTGCGGGTGACCGACATCGCCGCCGCCCAGCACGGCCTGTGGTACGCGGTGTGGATGCCGTTCGCCTTCCTCCTCTACCTGGCGGGGGTCCTGGCCTTCAGCTTCCTGGGCCCGTTCGCGTATCCGGCCGGGCGGGACATCGCCGACGGCGTACTGGGGGAGACGAGCGGGGTCGACCGGCTGCTGCTGCACGCAGGGCGGTGGCTGTGGCTGGCGGCCGGGGCCGCGATGGCGGTGCCGCTGTTCCTGGGCGGGGGCGCCGGTCCGGGCCTGCCGCCCTGGGCCTGGTCGCTGGTCAAGACGCTGCTGGTGCTGGCGGTGCTGGTGTGGACGTCGCGGCGGCTGCCCATGGTCCGCGCCGACCGTTACGTCGAACTGGCCTGGGTGGTGCTCCTGCCGCTGTCGGTCCTCCAGGCCCTGGTGCCGGCCCTGGTCAGTCTGAGCCGTTAGGAAAGGAGCACGTCATGGGTACGACGGACACGGTGCTGCTGTGGGCGCTGGGCGTGCTCGCCCTGGCCGGCGGGGTCCTGGTGTTCACCCTGAACTCCATGGCGCGGGTCACCTGCGCGCTCCTGGGCTCCCTGGTGTGCGTCGGCGGCGTGGTGACCGTGCTGCGGCTGCCGTACCTCGGTGTGGTGATCGTGCTGATGATGGTCATGGAGATGCTGATCATGGCGGTGTTCATGATCGCGTACATGATGAATCCGGCCGGTCTGATGCCGATGTCGATGCTGCACAACAAGCGGGGCTCACTGGTCATCAGCGCCGTCGTGTTCGCCGCCCTGGTCGCCGGGGTCTTCCTGGTCCCCTGGCCCGACCGCACCGGGGTGCGGCCCGGGGACACCACGTTCCAGGTCGGGATGTCGTTGATGGGCGACCAGATGCTCACCATGGTCACCCTCGGGTTCGTGCTGCTGGCCACCATGGTGGGCGCCACCGTCCTCGCCACCCGACGCGGACGCTACGACCGCTTCGGGGACGACCTCGACCAGCGGCCCGCGAACGACCCGACCGGCGGGGGAGTGGGCCGATGACGTTCGAACTCCTGCTGGTCCTCGCCGCCGGCCTGTTCTCGACGGGCCTGTTCGGTGCCCTCTCCCAGCAGTCCATCGTCATGATCATGATGGGCATCGAGCTGATGATCGGCGGCGTCGTCGTCGCCGCCGCCGACTTCTGGTACTTCCTCGCCCCCGCCGCCGGCAGCGGCCAGGTGGTGATCGTGGCGGCCGTGGTCGCGATGGCCGTGGAGATGGCCATGGGCTTCGCCGTCACCACCGCGATCTACCGCAACCGCCGGGTCGACACGACCGACATGGCCGAGGACCTGAAGGGATGAGCGCGCTGCTCTGGCTGCTCGTCGCCCTCCCGCTCGGCGGGGGAGCGGTGCTCGCCCTGACGGGACCCCGCCGGGGCGGCCTGGTCCCGGCCACCGGTGTGGCGGTCGCCGTCGCCACGCTCGGTGCGGCCGTCGCCGCCGCGCTCACCCGGCCGGAGGCGAGCGCGCCGCTGTTCGCCGGGATGGAGGCGGGGCTGGCGGTGGACGGCCTGTCCGCGGTGATGGTGGTCACCGTCGCCGCGGTGACCGTCGCCGTGCTGGCCTTCGCCGCGGGCGAGTTCGCCGCCCACGACGACAGGGGCCGGTTCTTCGGGCTCATGCTGCTCTTCGCCGGCGCCATGCTCGTCACCGTCACGGCGACCACCCTCCCGCTGCTGCTGATGGCCTGGGAGGTGATGGGCGCGACGAGTTGGGCGCTGATCGGCTACTGGTGGCGGCGGCCGGAGCGGGCGGCGGCAGCCGACGTCGCGTTCCTCACCACCCGCGCCGCCGACCTCGGCCTGTATCTGGCAGCGGGCGCCGCCGTGGCCGGCGGCGTCGGCTCGCTGCGCCTGGACGCCCTGCCGCACGCGGCCGCGCCCTGGCTGCACCTGGTCACCGCGGGTGTGGTGGTGGCCGCCCTCGGCAAGTCCGCGCAACTGCCGTTCTCGTTCTGGCTGTCGCGCGCCATGCAGGGACCGAGTTCCGTCTCCGCGCTGCTGCACTCGGCGACCATGGTCGCCGCGGGCGCGTACCTGCTGCTGCGCCTCGTGCCGCTGCTGGACGCCACGGCCTGGGCGGGGCCCGTGGTCGCCTGGACCGGCGCGGCCACCGCCCTGGCCCTGGGGCTGGTCGCGGTGGCCCAGCGGGACCTCAAGCAGCTCCTCGCGGCCTCCACCTCGGCGCAGATCGGCTTCATGGTGCTGGCCGCGGGCAGCGGCGGCGTCACCGCGGGCACCACGCAACTCGTCGCCCACGCCGCCACCAAGTCGGCCCTGTTCCTCGCCGCGGGCGCCTGGCTGACCGCGCTGGGCACCAGGCAACTGCCCGCCCTGCGCGGCGCGGCCCGCGCCCACCCCCTGGTCGGCGCGGCCTTCACGGTGGGCGCGCTCACCCTCGCGGGGCTGCCGCCGCTGTCCCTGTGGGCGGCCAAGGACGAGGTCCTCGCCGCCGCCCGCGCCGAGTCGACCGCGTTGTACGCGGTGGGTCTCGCGGCGGCGGCCGTCGCCGCCGTGTACAGCGTCAAGGCCGTCCGGTACGTCACCCGCCCCCTCCCGGCCGACGCCGCATCCGGATACGACACAGAGGTACAAGGCACCCGGCGCGTCGCCCGCACGACACCCGCCCCCCTCCTCGCCCTCACCCTCGCGGCGGCCGTACTGGGCGTGCTGGCCCTGCCGGGACCGGCGTCCTGGCTGAGAGGGCTGGTCGGCGCCGACGGCGCACCCGCCCCCGAACCGTGGGAACTCCTCCTGTCCGCCTGCGTCGCGTGCGCCGCCGCCGCCCTGTCCTGGCGGTGGACGTGCCGCCCGGCACCCGCACCAGGCGCCGCCGTCCGAGTGGCCCACGCGTGGCTGTACCTGGAGCGGGCCGCGCGACTCGTCGTGGTCCGCCCGGTGCTGGGCCTGGCGCGGATGCTGGCCGTCTTCGACGACCGGGTCGTCGACGGCGCCGTACGGCGGACCGCCCGCGGCGGCCTCGCGGTGTCCCGGCTGGCACGCCGTCTGGACGACGGCGGCATCGACGGCGCGGTCCGGGCGGTCGCCGCGGGCGCGCGGGACCTCGGCAGGTGGGCACGCCGCCCGCAGACCGGTCTGCTGCACCAGTACTACGCCCAGGCCGCCGTCGGCTTCACCGTGCTCGTACTGATCGTCCTGTGGGTGAGGTGACCCCTGTGCTGAGCGTCGTCACGTTCCTGCCGCTGCTGGTGTGCGCGGTACTGCCGCTCCTGCCGCGCACGCTCCCCGAGCGGACGTACGTATGGGTGTGGATCGCCACCGCCGCCGTGGACCTGGCCCTGGTCGTCGGCCTGTGGGCCGGCTACGACACCGACGGCGGGACGCAGTACGAGCAGCGGGCGCGCTGGATCCCCGGCGCGGGAGTCGGCTACCACGTGGGCGTCGACGGCCTGTCCCTGCCTCTGGTCGCCCTGACCTGCCTGCTGTTCCTGGCCGTCGCCGTCCACTCCCTGCGCGAGACGCGGCGCGTACGCTCCTACGTCTGCCTCTTCCTGTTCCTGCAGACCGTCAGCACCGGCCTGTTCGTCGCCCTCGACCTCATCCTGTTCTTCGTCTTCTTCGACCTGTCGATCGTCGGCATGTTCTTCGTCATCGCGGGCTGGGGACACGGCGAACGCGCCCGGGCGGCGGCGCTGAAGTTCTTCCTCTACACCTTCGTCGGCTCGCTCGCCCTCCTGCTCGGCTTCATCGGCCTCTACCTGGCGGCCGACCCGCACACCTTCGACATCGTCGACCTCACCCGCGCGAACCCGCTCGCCGGACGCGGCCCGTACGCGGGCCTGGTCCTGCTGGCCGTCGGCCTCGGTCTCGCGGTCAAGACCCCGACCGTGCCCTTCCACACCTGGCTGCCGCCCGCCCACACCGACGCTCCCGCCGCCGGCTCGGCGATCCTCGCCGGGGTGCTGCTGAAGATGGGCACCTACGGGTTCGTCCGCATCGCCATGCCGCTGCTGCCCGGCAGTTGGCGCCACTACGCGCTCGTCATCGTGATCGTCGGCGCCGTGTCCGTCGTCTACGGGGCGCTGGTGGCGCTGGCGCAGACGGACTTCAAACGCATGATCGCCTACACGTCGGTCAACCACATGGGCTACGTCGTCCTGGCCGTCGGCGCCGCCGGGACACTCGCGGGCAGCGACGCACAGGCGCGCACCCTGGCGGTGACCGGAGCGGTCACCCAGATGGTCAGCCACGGCCTGATCACGGCCGCCCTGTTCCTGCTCGCCGGTGTGCTCCACGACCGCGGACGCACCTACACGATGGACGCGTACTCCGGCCTGGCCGCGCACACCCCGCGTTTCGCGGCGGTCACCGCGGTCGCCGCGTTCGCCAGTCTCGGTATCCCCGGCTTCTCCGGCTTCATCGCCGAGTTCCAGATCTTCACCGGCAGCCTGGCCTCCCACGCGATCGCCACCGCCGTCGCCGTGACCGGCATCCTGATCACCGCCGCCCTGTTCCTGACCGCGCTGCGGCGCATGTTCCTCGGCGCCCCGCGCCTGCCCGAGACGGTCCCCACCGGCGGCATCCGCGACCTGCGAAGGACCGAGGCACTGTCCACGGTGCCGCTGCTCGCGGTGGCCCTCGTCATCGGCGTCGCACCACGCTGGCTGCTGGACGTCATCGAACCGGCCGGCCGCACCCTGACGGGCCTGGTCGCGCGGTGAACGAGAATTTGACCGCCCTCGTCCCCGAACTCGCCCTCCTCGGCGCCGCCGTCATCGGCCTCCTGGCCGGTTCCTGGCTGCCCCGCCGACGCCAGTGGGTCGTGGCCGTGCTCGCGGCCGCCGCCTGCGCGACCGGCCTGGCGGCCACCGCCGTCACCATGGCCACCGGCCGCGAACAGACCGTCTTCGCCGCCGCGTTCGCCGTCGACACCGCCACCGGCACCGGCCGCCTCGTCGTCCTCGCCGCCCTGCTGCTGATCACCGGCATGTCGGTGGAGACCGTACGGGGCCACAAGCGCGAGACCGAGTACTGGGTGCTGCTCCTGCTGACCGGCGCCGGCACCCTCGCCCTCCTCGGCGCGAACGACCTGCTGATGCTGTTCGCCGCCTACCTGCTGGCCGGCGTCCCCGCCTACGCGCTCGCCGGGTTCGCGAAGGACGCCCCCGGCACCGAAGCCGCCCTGAAGTACTACCTGATGGGCGCCCTGCTCGGCATCACCATGCTCGCCGGCACCACGCTCCTCTACGCCGCCGGTCACGCCACCCACTACGGCGACCTCGCCACGGCCCTGCCCTCCGCCCCCTACGGACTCGTCGCCGTCGGACTCGTCGGCGTCCTCGCCGGCCTGCTCTTCAAGTCCGGGGCGGTACCGGCCCACTTCTGGGTGCCCGACGTGACCGACGGGGCCCCGGCGCCCGTCGCCGCCTACGTCACCACCCTGCCCAAAGTCGGTGCCCTGATCGCCGGCTACCGACTGCTGCACCAGGCCCTCGCCGACAGCGACGTCAACTGGTCGCTGCTCCTCGCGATCCTCGCCGCGGTCACCATGACCCTGGGCAACCTGGCGGCGTTCTTCCAGACCTCCGTCACCCGTCTGCTCGCCTACTCCACCATCAGCCAGGTCGGCTACCTCCTCATGGCCCTGGCGGTCGCCACCCGCAGCGACCTGGCCCAACAGGCCCTGCTGCTCTACCTGGCCGCCTACGCCGCCACCAACCTCGGCGCCTTCGCCGTCGTCACGGCACTTCCCCGGGCCCGCACCCTCGCCGACTACCGCGGCCTCGCCCGCCGCCGCCCCGGCCTCGCGGCCGTACTCGTCGTCTGCCTGCTGGGTCTGGTCGGCACGCCGCCCACCGGCGTCTTCCTCGGCAAGCTGGAAATCTTCAGCGCGACCGTCGACGGCGGCTACACCTGGCTCGCCGCCCTCGCCGTCGCCAACACCGTGGCCTCCCTCTTCTACTACCTGCGCTGGCTCGGCCCCCTGTTCCTCCCCACCACCCCCGCGCCCGCCGACCGGCACACCGGCCCGGCCCGCTGGTCCCCGGGCACCGCCCACACGGCGGCCGCCCTCTCCCTCACGCTCGGCATCGCCGGCCAGGGCGTCCTGACCGTCGCCGAGGGTCCGCTGCTGCGGTGAAGCGGCGCGCGGGTCGTCGTCGGCGCGCGGGCCGCTTCGCCGGGGCGGGACGGTACGGTTCCCCGGCGGCACCACCACCACCGACTGACCGGCCGGCCTGCCAGTCCGCCGTCCAGTCGTCCAATCGTCCAGTCGTCCCGTCGAACCGAAGGCACAGCCCGTGGCATGGATCGTCCTGATCGTCTCCGGAGCGATGGAGGCCGTGTGGGCCACCGCGCTCGGCAAGTCCGAGAACTTCTCCCGGCTCGTGCCGACGCTGGTCTTCCTCGCCGGACTGGCCGCCAGCATGATCGGCCTGGCCTATGCGCTGCGCACGCTGCCGGTGGGCACCGGGTACGCCGTGTGGGTGGGCATCGGAGCCGTGCTGACGGTCACGTACGCCATGGTCACCGGCGCCGAGTCGGCTACCGCGCTCAAACTGCTCATGCTGGCGGGCATCGTGGGCTGCGTCATCGGCCTCAAGGTCCTGGACTGACGCCGGCGGGTGCGAGGAGGGGCGTCCGGGCCGGTGGCGCCGGGCGCGGACCGGCCTGTCGTGGGCGGACGGACGCGAGGGCCCGCGCGGTGATCGCGACGGCGTTCGGGTGTCTGGACGCCGCGTCGATGACGTGGGTCGCGAACGACGGCGAGGGCGACGTCGTGGACCTGTACGACGCGTGCCCGGCCGCGGTGCGGGGCTGACCCGCACCGGCGTTCCGGGCCCCGGCCGCGGGCCCGCCGGGGCGGTGGGTCAGACCACGGCGAGCCGGTCCACCAGCAGCTCCACCCGCTGCGCGGCGTCGTCCGGCAGCAGCCGTCCCGCCCGGGTCAGGGTCGCGATCCCGTGCAGGGACGCCCAGAACACCTCGGTGAACAGCGCCGGGTGGACCCCCTCCCCGGCGACCTCGGCGAGGCTCTCCAGCAGGGCGGCGAAGGCGTCCTTCAGCGGCTCGGGGGTGTCCTCCCGCGCGTACGCCAGGCCGCCGTCGAGCTGGAACAGGGCGTCGTACACCGCCGGGTTGCGTGCGGCGAAGTCGAGGTAGGCGCGGGCGAGCGCGGCGACCCGCTCGCGTGGGCCGTCCGCGGCCGAGGTCGCGGTACGCACCGCCGCGGCCATCTCGGCGGCGCCCTCCAGGGCGACGGCGCCGATGATCTCCCGCTTGCCGCGGAAGTGGCTGTAGAGGACGGGCTGGCTGTACTCGATGCGCTCGGCGAGCCGGCGGGTGGTGACCGCGTCCCAGCCCTGCTGCTCGGCGAGTTCACGGGCCGTCGCCACGATGAGGCGCTCGCGTTCCGCCCGTTCGCGCTGCTTGCGTTCCTGTACCGACATGACTCCATCCTAGCACCGCTAGACAATCGAGCGGCAGTAGTACTAGCGTTGCATTGCCAGCTAGCGCCGCTAGATCGGATCTCTGGAAGGGTCATCATGCTCAACGCACTCGAGGTGTTCACCACCGTGGCCGTCGGCCTGATGGTGGGGGTGGAGTTCTCCGTCGCCTTCGTCATGAACCGGATCTTCAACGCCCTTCCCGAGGACAGCGGCCAGCTCGCCCGCGCCCACGGGGGCCGGATGCTCGGCGCCCTCATGCCGTTCTGGTACATCGGCTCGCTCGCCCTCAGCGCCGTCTGGGCCGTCGCCGAATGGGGCCACCCCGGCGTCCGACTCGTCGTCGTCGCCGCCGGGCTGCTGATCGTCAGCGTGATCATGTCGATCCTGCTGCTCGTCCCGATCAACAACCGGGGCAAGACGTGGACCCCCGAGAACCGGCCCGCGGACTGGAAGGAGCAGATGAACCGCTGGGACCGCTACCACTACGCCCGCGTCGCCGTCATCGTCGCCGCCTTCACCCTCCTGGTCACCGCCCTCGTCTGAGCCCGGCACCCTCCTCGGCGAAACGGGATGATGGCGATACCGGCCGCGGACAACGGGGGATGAGGGGTGCAGCCGTAAGAGCCGGGTCGGTGTCCGTCAGCCGAGTCGGTCCGTCAGATGACCTCCCTCTCCTCGGTGACCATCACCGCCACCGAGTCCATGTCGATGAAGCGTGCCTCGTCGGGGTTGACCAGCGTCCGGTAGTTCTCGGAGGCGAAGAAGGCGTCGTGGTCCTCCCGGTTCTCGAACCAGATCTCCGTCAGACCGTCGTAGGCGCGGGGCGGGTAGTTCTCGGCGGGGACCGGGTGGGACACGGTGTACTTGCGCACGTAGCGCTCCGCCTCCGGGATGGAGGTGAACAGCGGCGCGTGCCGGTTCCGGTGGTGCTCGACGAAGTGGTCGTACGACATTCCCTCGACGCGGTTGATCATGAAGATGAGCTTCAGCATGGAGTTAACCTAAAAGCTCACATCAGTGTCAGGGGCAAGTGAGTCAGCGGCATGGGAGGAGCTCGGCATGCGGATCGGTGAACTGTCCGCCCGGACGGGAGCCAGCCGCCGGTCGCTGCGCTACTACGAGGAACAGGGCCTGCTCGTCAGCTCCCGCTCACCCAGCGGACAGCGCCATTACGAGGACGAGCACGTCCAGCGGGTGCGTCTCATACAGGCGTTCCTGGCAGCCGGCGTGCCCAGCGGCACCATTGCCGAGATGGCGCCCTGCATGTCCGAGCCGACCGAGGACAGGGCGCGGCAGGCACTGGACATCCTGGGCCGCGAGCGGGCCCGGCTGTCCGAGGCCATCGACGGCCTCGCCGCCGCCAGGGACGCGCTGGACCAGCTCGTCGAGGACAACCAGGCGTACCTGGCACGGTCGGCGGGAGACGGTCCGTGACCCGGGGACGTCCGGATCAGCGAGCGGACCAGGGGAAGCTGCCCGCGACGTGCAGTCCGACGGGCGAGGCCCCGGGGCCCCGCTCCTCGTCGGGAGGGCGCCGGATCAGGGCCACACCAGGCAGTACGGCTGGTGCCCCGCCTCATGCAGCCGGTGGCTGAAGTCCTGCCACTCGTGCAGCGATTGAACGCAGCGGGTCGCTGACCTGGTGCTTCTCGGTGAAACGTGCGTTGACCTGCGGAAACTGCTTTCGGTAGTTCTCACGGGTCAACGCCCTTTCCCAGGCTCATGTGCCCTGGATGTGCCCTCGCGGGCGCCTAACGAAGCACGTCGATGAGGCATTCGCACAGGGCCTTGGCATCGTCCAGAGCTCGACGGCACGTAGTGTCGGTGAGCACGAGGCGCTGGCCGATCCGTGTGGATGACCCCGGCACCCGAGTCAGGTACTTCTCGTCCACGATGCCGTCGTTGTGGGTGAAGACGTGTCGGGCGGCCCAGGTTTCGAGGAGGCGCTGCCACGTCTGCGTGCCAAGGTTCGTCCGTAGGTCGGCGAAGCCTGCTGCGACGATGAGGTCGGTCATATGGTCGAGGCGTTGGAAGATGGCCCCTTTGCCGTTCAGGAGGCTGTCTGCGTTGGGCACGGCCGAGCGGAAGAGGGATGAAGCCAGAGCTTCCACGACTCCGACCACGTTCTCGACGGTGTCGACCCAGTTGCGCGTGAAGACTCCCTGCTCGCGGAGGAGGGCCTTCGTGTCAGAGGGCAGGGTCTCCAGCGCGTTCAGCCGGGCGGTATCCGCCTGGAGGGCATCGAAGGCGATCGACGCTGCCGGGAGTTGCCCGCACACGGGGCAGTACCGGTGTTCTCCGAACACTGCATAGTCGTTTTGGCAGCCGGCACAGGTGCGCACGCGGACGAGTTGCTCCTCGTCGATTTCTGGAAGCGGGCGAGGGCAGAAGGGGCGGGACTTGTAAGAAAGAGAGAAGCTGCTACCGCGCGTGTCGCGGGACATCCCGCCGAACGCTTTGGCCAATTCTTGGCTCACCGTCTGCATAGCGAAGTCACCCGCAGCTCGCATGACGCGGTCGCGCTGTTGTTCGGTGATGAATTCTGAGTGCTCCGTGTGGTGCCCGCAGTAGACGCACCACAAAGTGAGGTCATCAGGTAGTGCCTTGTAGTGCTCGGCATCCATGCGGAAGACCAACGAACAGTCCGGGCACTGTCGGCCTACGAACCCGCTGTCGTCGAGGGGGATACTCACCAGCATTTCGAACGATTCGTTTTGGCGGCCCACAAGCTCCGCGCCGTCGGCCATTCTGAACTCACGATCAGTACCCATGGCTTTAGTGTCTCCCTCGGCACTGACAGTGCCTCTTGAACGTGTGATGAGCGGCCAGTCGGCTGAGGGCGCCGAAGCGATGTGGTCACCGTCAGAAGTTGCAGTCAGCGGTGGCAGGTAGCGCGTTCTTCGAAGAGACCGAAACCTCGCCGCATCATTGCGACAGTGCGGTCCGCGGCCCAGAACAGCACCATGGGGGAGCTGGTGACCTGCGCAAGATTCACGAGCCCCTGGGTGCCCACGATGTTGCGTTCCAGGACGCTGAGCGTGCCGTAAAGGTCGCCGTGTGCCAGCGAGCTGCAGCTACTCCACACGGCTTCCGCCTCGGCGGCACCCATGGGCATGAGAGCACCCGCTTCTCGCACGACCTCCGAGTACGGCACTGGCCTGAGAACCTTCTTCGCATCGGCCGGGTCCGTCCCCGCCCTGATGACGAGGTCCGTCAGCTGTTGCATCCGCACATCTAGTGGGCGTTTGGGCTGTTGCTGCAGCAGCGCTCTCATGCGGTCTGAGTTCTTGTGCTCACCGGCCTGCATGCACAGCCGCCGCTGCACCCGCATCAGGCGCTGGGCGGGCCCCAGCATCCATACCGCGCGGGCGCTGTTCTCGAAGGCCCCGCGCAGGAGCGAATATTGACCATGGGTGTGGAGTGTGATCGAGACCGACTTGTCCTGCACGTCGTCCGCGAACGTGGAGCGGAAGCAGTGTAGGTGGTCGACGGCCACGCTCAGCGCGTTCCAGACGCTGTGCGACACCTGATAGGGATCGGTCTTGGTATCGTCCCCAGCGAGGGCGCTGCCGGGCTGGACCTGCCATTGCCGCGAGTCGGATTGGGTGAGGCTCTCGAACGGCCTGGCGCTGTCCAGCAAGGCGAGGATCCGTCTGAGGTAGCGATCTTCCTCAGTGGTAGTTGTCACGGCTTGAGGGTAGACGTGAGAGTCATACTAGTGCGCGGTATTTACGTAATCTGCTGAATTGTCAAGCCGACCATCGGAACGTCCTGATGCATGAGTTGGCCGCCCCAACAACCCGAGTATTCAGGCCGGAACGTCGAAACGCGGCCTTGGCGCTGTCGTCGTGGTGGGCGGCAAAATGCCGCTCCGCGTCCAGTGCGGCCTGGCAGCCGCTCGCTGCGGCGGTGATCGCCTGGCGGTAAGTGTGGTCGACGACGTCGCCAGCGGCGAACACGCCCGGGATGCTCGTGCGGGTGGAGGGCGAGACAACCGTGATGTAGCCGTTGTCGTCCAAGTCCAGCTGGCCCTTGAACAGCTTCGTGCGCGGGTCGTGCCACCTTTTTGTGTTCCTGGTCGCCATCTCCATGATCGCCGCTTCGACTGCGGCCTGGACCAGTCCTGACAGCGACAACCAGGCGAAGAGCGAGTAGAGGACCCGCCTGGCTCCCGAGGCGTCATGGGCGCTCCGAGCGGGAGATGGCGTCGCTGGTCTCCTTCGGGCCGCGGCTTTCCCGCTCTACCTGTTGCCGGGCGCGGCATGCAGGTGGGCATGGAAGGCGACCGCGTGGTCAGCCATCGAAGTCTTCCAGGGCGCGGCATCGGCGTGGGTGATCTCCTTCCACGCCGCTGCGTTGGCGGCGGCGAACGCCTCCTTGGCCTCCGCTTGTGCGGTGCGCCAGGAGGAGAAACGGCATGCGAAGGCGTCCGCCTCAACGAAAGTGTGTCCGGCTTCGAGGAGCCGCAGGATGAGGATGGCGGGGTCGATCCAGGCTGCGCCGCGTGTGGGCCAGGCCCAGTCGATGATGTGGGCGCGGTCGTCCACGAGCACGTTGTGCGGGGCGAGGTCGGTGTGTAGGAGGGTGTCGCCGGAGAAGAGGGCGGCGGTTCCGGGCGGGGCGTAGGCGGCCCAGCGCTGTTCGGCGGCCTTGATGGGAACGTCCGTGGGAGCGGTGGTCTCCTGGAGTTCCGCAAGAGCGGCAGCAACGAGGGGCAGGTCTGGGGAGCCCGGGCTGTAGTCGGCGTGCCGTCCCGGGAGGGCCTCGTACCCGAGGAGGTCCCAGCCGGCCACCTCAATGTGCCAGTACAGGCGGGGGCAGGCGCGGGGGAGGTGTGGGTTGATCGCGGCCTCTCGACGCTGGGCCGGGGCCTGTCGGTGGTCGGTGGGGATGCCCTTGACGAAGACCGGGCCGTGATCAGTGTCGAGGAACGCGGCGATGCCTGAGTTCAGCCCTCCGTCGGCGGTGCGGGTGGCGTGGACGGAGCCCGCCTTGTCGGCGATGGCCTGGCGTGCCTCCACGGGAAGGTCGTGGAAGTGGCGGCGGATCATGGACACGGCGCGGTTCCTCGGAGAAGGCGATGGGCTGCCCCGGCCAGCGTACGGCCGGGGCAGCGCGCCGGAGCGTACCCCGGTCTAGTAGGGCTGGTCGTCGCCGGCCGAGCAGCTGCACCCGGCGGACTCAGCGACGTCGACGTCCAGGTCGTCGATGAGCTGGAACGTGCCCTCGGGGATCGGGGTCGTGGAGACGGGCACAGGCAGGGTGCCGGTGGCCTCTGTGGGCGGCCGCTGGCCGATGGTGACAGGGACCGGTGCCGGCCTGGTCAGGGTGGTGCTGGTGGGAGTCATGCTCCGTAACCTCCGTGTTGGCAGTAGAGCGATCGGTTGTCCCCCGCCTCCTGGTGGAGCTTGGCCAGCGGTCGGCATGTCCTGCAGGTGCCGACCTTCGAGCAGCCGGAGCATCCACCGGTGCGGAGCTGGAGGGACTCGGCGATGCCGCCGAGTCGGGGGAGGGCGGTCAGGCCCTCCGTCATGAGGTTCACGCTGGGGTCGCGGCCGATCTTGCAGACCGAGGCGATGCCGTGCGGGCCGACGTGGAAGAAGGTGTGGCCGGCGTTGCAGCCGGTGAAGACACGGCGGGCGCGGACGTACTTCTGGGCCTGTGAGGCGAGCGGCTTCGCCTCCCCGCCGATCGTCGGGGACATGTTCGTGAAGACCTGGTACGGGAAGCCCCAGCGGTCTTCCACCAGGCGGACCGTGTCGTCCACCTCGTGCGCGTTCTCCTCGGCGACGATGATGTTGATGCGCACGGGCAGGCCCGCCGCGCGGGAGGCGTCCAGGCCGCGGCTGAAGCGGTCGAAGGCGCCGCGGTTGCGGGTGACGGCGTCGTAGGTCTCCCCGGTCGCCCCGTAGAGGCTCACCGTCAGGCGGTAGGGCCGCAGGCGGGCGAACAGCTCCTGCATCCTCACTCTGTGGAGCTGGCTGCCGTTCGTCGAGACCTGGATCATCATCCCGAGTCCGGTGGCGTATTCGTACGCGGCGGCGAACTGCGGGTCGATCAGTGCCTCGCCGCCGGTGATCTGAAGCCACAGGACGCCGGCATCGCGCAGCATGGTGAGCAGGCGCGTTTTGCCGCCCCAGTCCAGGCCCTCGAACCGCTTCTCGCCGAGGTAGCAGAAGCCGCAGTCGTGGTCACAGCCGAGGTTGATCTCCCATGACGCCTTCGCGTACCCGTAGGTGGAGCGTTCGCGGACCAGAAGGATGTCCCGCAGGGGCCCGGTGGGCATGGGCATCTGCCATGCGGCCGTGGTCGCTTCGGCGAGCCAGGCCGGGGCCGACCGGTCCTCCGTGACCGCCGTGTGCAATGCGTCGTAGCGGGACTCGGGGATGGCCACTCCCCTGGCGTGACCGGGCCGGAGGAGGAGGTACCGGCTCAGGAACGGACTCGCGATCAGTTGGTGCACGTTGCCTCCATGTCGTATGGCAGGGGGTGGGGCGGGTCCGTGCAGAGGTGGAGTCGGGGGAACACCTCGGACCCGCTCAGCTCACCGGCTCCCTGTCCTTCGGCTGGTCGGCCGGTGAGGCTGGAGCGCCCCGACGCGGGGATCTACGAGGCAGTGGCCAGGGAGTTGAGCAGCTCGTCGAGCCCGATGACGCGGAACGACTGGAGGCGGCGAACCAACTGCGAGGCGAGGAACGTCCCGAGGTTCGGATGGCCGTACGGCAAGGGCGCATCCGGCTGCGCGACGACCTTCACACCGCCCGCGTCCCGGCCGTACAGAGTGCCGTGCACGCCGTACAGGGGTGCACTCCTGGCCAGGAACACCGTCGGGTCGTCCTCCAGGTGCGGACAAAGCCTCGCGGTGGCACGGGTGTGCTTGCGGCACACCGGAGGCTGATTGGTGAGGGTGCTCGGCTGACTTGGATCGTGATCCCGGGGGCCGGCGAGGAAGATGAAGCCGAGGGGTGTGCGGGCGGGACGTGTGCAGACCTGGCAGGCGAGCGTCTGCATGCACACCATCTGTCGGTGGGGGTGCATCAGCTTCCACTGCGGCTCACCGGTGATCCGGCCGTCGGCGTCGACGGGGTTCCACCCGCACCGGGCCCAGAGCACGCCTCGCGGGTCTCGGTCCCGTGGGTCTTCGTCCGCGTAGTAGAGCCGCGGGCCGGAGGGGTGATACGTGATGACGAGGTTGTCCGGCGCCGCGTCCTCTCCGCCCCTCTGGGTGATGTACGGGACCAGGGAAAGGTCCTTGCCGCTCCGCTCGACTGCCCGCGGGTTGTACGTGAGGCGGAGGGGCGGGAAGGTCACGGTGCCTTCGTAAGACATCGGTGGGCCACCAGGCGTTCGAGGAGTTCGTCGAGCGTCCACGCCATACGCCGGGGTGTCCGACGGCACGACGGTGGTCGGTGGGTCCTTCCTCGGTCCCTGATGGCGCGCCCGTGCTCGATGAGGTCGGCCACCTGCCCGTCCTGCTCGGCCACCTTGGAGAACACGGCGAGGTGGACGAGTCGCATCAGATGACCACGAAGGCGCTGCGCGTGCTCGTCGACCTCGTGTTCGGTGGGCGTGTAGTCGTCCAGGACGGCTGCCACGTCATCGAGCAGCAAGCCGTCGACATACGGGGCCCAGCGCTGCACCTTCTCCAGCACCCTTCTCAAGCCGGCCTCGGTGAAGGGCGGTACGGCGGCTCGCACGGGATGGGACCAACCGGGGCGGAGGGTGGTGGCCGTCATCGCCCCGACTCCTCTGGCACAGCGAGGCGGAGCCGGTGGGTAGCTCGTACGGGGGGCGGGCACGGTGATCTCCTCTACGCGAAGTCGGCGATCCGGACGCCCTGGAGAGGGCCGACCGTCGGCTTCGAGGCTCCCGTTGCGGTAGTGGCGTTTCCACGCCGTCGCTACGCCCTTTTCCCGCCGTCTGGACGGCGGAGAAGCGTCGGTCGGACGGCGTGGAGACGCGCTGGAGACAAGCGGAACCTGTGGGTCACACCCGTTCGTACGACCGGAAGAGCGACCGCGATGCTGAACGACTCCCGCCTGGCAGTCCGCAGTTGTCCCACGCACTGGGTGGCCCTGGCCGGTCGGCGCGAGCCGCTTGCCTCCGCCCGTGACCACACTCGTACAGTGCTGGCCGGTGTCGTGCCTTGCGTGGACGACGCGGTGCTGGTCGTATCCGAGCTGGTGGGTAACGCAGTGCGACACACGACGGCCGGCCCCGACTGTCTGACTATCGTGATTGACGGGGACCAGGTCGTTGTCGCGGTTCACGACCCGGAGCCCGACGGTGGTGTACACCTGTCGGAGACGGCTGCCGATCCGCTTGCCGAGTCCGGCCGGGGGCTGTGGCTGGTGCAGGCGCTGGCACGGCGGTGGTACGTGGAGACCACCGCCGTCGGCAAGGCGGTCGTGGCCGTCCTGCCGCGCGGGAAAGCGGCGGTCAGCCGAGCGGCAGGCTCTTGACGACGTCCCACCGATAGACGCGGTCCTCGCGTCGCAGCTCCACCAACTGCACCTCACGAACGTCCAGATCAACTGACGCAAGCCCGCGAAGCGGGGTGACGGCCTCGATGACCGGGGCAGCGGGGCGTGGCCGGTTGTTGTAGGCCAGGCTCAGGTGCGGGCGGAACAGCGCGGTCGGCTTGCGGGGAGCCAGCCCCAGCGAAGCCATGGACTCGCTGAGGGCCGCGTGCAACGCCAGTACCGGGCCCCAAGGGGCGACCGTCAGGCGTACGGCCCCCCGAGAACCCGCGAGCGGGACCGCACGCAGGCGGAAGGCCGCCGGGAGTAGCGGGGCCGCCGCGCTGATGACGTCATCGAGACAGCTCGGCGGCAGCGCTGCGGTGGAACCGACCCGTGTGAGCGTGATGTGCAACCCGTCGTCGGGGACCTGATCCAGGCCGAGCGGCGCGAGGTGCTGCTGGCAGTGAAGAGCGAGGTCGGCCAGCGCTGGGTTGTCGGGGAAGGTGAGCATCCAGTAGTACGCCCGGGTCTGTGACGTCCAGCCGGGCCGGTCCCAGTGATCGACCATGGTCTCCACGGCGTCGAAGGCGGCCTGGTCGTGCGCCGCGATCACCGGCGGGTCACTCAGGTCGGCCGGCGGGTGGGCAGGGAAGGCCGCGGGATCGGCGCTGAGCTGGATGTGCGGCCAAGGCACCCGGCGAACTCCTTCGTGATCATCCCGCCTCGACAGACGGGAGCTGACGGCCCCAGGCGCGGAGCTGTTCGCCATACTCGCGCACCGCCGGCCGAGAACGCCAAGGGGCTGCTCGCTCGTACAGGTCCCGGGAGCGTTGGCGTACCGAGCTGATCGGCAGCGGACTGGCCAGAGCGATCGCCTGTTGCCCGAGGGACATGGCGTGCTCCACGTCCGGTGCTCGCTGTTGAAGCACCGCGGTGGCCACGTCGAGGCGGACCAGCGAGCGGCTCCACGCAGAGCCGGACTTCTCGACCAGGTCGTCGAGGTCCTCGGCCTCCCGCAGCACGTGCCCGGTGTCCTGCAGAGCGACACGGGCGGTCAGCGCATTGGCCAGGGTGCGGGCCCGCCCATAGGGCAAGAAGGAGATGCATGAGGTCAGGCCGGGAGTCACGTCATGCCGGTCGGAGAGCTCCAGCGCCCGGCCGATGGCTCGCTCGGCTTGGTCCCGGTCACGGAGCTTGCCGAGCGCCCTGGCCCGGCCGTTGACCAGAAGCCGGATGGCCTGCGGGTGGTTCGGCGCCCGGTCAACCGCGTCGGCGGCCCGAGCGTCGGCCTCGCCATAACGGCCTGCGTAGTACGCCGCAAAGGACTGGGTGCCGCAGGCCCACATCTCGGTGTCGAGATCGCCAATCGCCCGGCTCAGTTCCAGCGCTTCGGCGCAGTAGGCCTCGGCCAGCGGGAACGCGCCGGTGTTCACCGCCATGTAGCCGAGCAGCCCGCCGGCGCGTGCGGTGATCCGGAACAGCTCCCTGCGTGCGGACGGAGTTTGCTGACCGGCAAGCAGGGTGTGTCCCATGCCGCGCAGGCTCTTCGCCTGTCCCCACAGGCCGTCCGGTCCGTCCCTCTCGTACCGCTCGGTGATCACCTCGATCCGGGAGGCGAGAAAGGACAGAGTGGTCTGGTCGACGTTGCCGCAGGCCAACTGGCGGGCTCGGGCGACGATCGCCGCCGGGTTGTCATCGTGGCCGGTCGGGCCGACCGGGCTAGAGGGCGGAACGTCCGCCTGTGGTGGCTCTGGGGCGGTCGGCGGACAAGCTGACGCCGAAGCGAACAGGTCGCGGGCAGCCTTGCCCAGCAACTCCTCCAGAATCCGGCACGTGTCGGGGCGGGGAAGCTGCTTCAGCTCCCCACTCAGCCACCGGTCGAACTGCCGCGAAGAGACCGCGACCGAGGCCAGCCGGGCGTCACCTGTTTCTTGGGCCAGGTTCCGGGCCGCGCGGGAGAACTGCACCTCGAAAGCCGTGTAAGTCGTGAGATGGCGCTCTTCGAGTAACTGCCGCAGCAGCGTGTTCCGGGGCATGGAACACCTCCCAACACGTCGGCGGAACCGGGGGCTCCTCGGCGAAAGGCACGCACGCCGAACCTTGCGACGTACGGGATGTCCTACGCAAGAGTGCCGAGGAAGGGAACAACTAGGCAATATGTCTGGCCAAGTTGGCCCATTCGGGTTGTCCGCCAACGGGTGGATGGACAGACTGCCTGCATGGCACTGAAGAGGAAGCTGGCCCCTCAGTCGGTTTACCGACGCCAGCTCGCCGCGAGACTGCGCGAGTTACGGGAGGCGTCGGGCCTCACCCTCACCGAGGTGTCGGAGCAGATCGAGGTCAACCAGGGGTCTCTCAGTCGGATCGAGACCGGTGAACGCGGCACCACTCCGGTCCTGGTCCGGGCGCTCCTCGACTGCTACGCCGTCACTGACAGCGAGCTGCGTGACGACATCCTGGACCTGGTGCGGGCCGACAAGGAACAGCAGAAGCCCTGGTGGCGCAAGTACTCCGCGGTTCTCACCCCGACCCGCTACGACGGTTACCTCGCCCTGGAGGCAGGGGCTATCGCGCTGGCCAACTACCAGCCCCTGCTCGTTCCCGGTCTGCTTCAGACGGAGGACTACGCTCGCGCCGTGATCGCCCAGATGCGTCCTGATCTCGGTGCCGATCAGGTGGACGCTCTGGTCAAGGTGCGCATGGAACGCCAGGAAAGCCGCCTGTCCGGTGAGCACCCCGCCGAACTCCGGGCCGTCCTGGACGAAGCAGTCCTCCACCGTGTCATCGGCTCACCCACCGTGATGCGCCAGCAGTTCGCGCGCCTGGTCCAGGTCGGCGAACAACCGAACGTCACCATCCAGATTCTCCCATTCACCCTCGGCGCCCATCCGGGCCTGTACGGCCCCTTCGTCATCCTCGCCTTCCCTCAGCCCACAGCCCCGCTGGTCTGGCTGGAGAACCCCAACAACTCCGTGTATCTGGGGTCCCAAAGCGACATCCAGAACTACACGGACACCTTCGACCAGCTCAGGGCCTCCGCCTTCAGCCCGGCCGAGACCCTTGACCGCCTCATCCGCTCATCCGAGGAGCTCGAACCTTGAGCACGATTCCACCTTGCCGCTCCCGCGCCGATGAACTGCACGACGCGCACTGGCGCAGGAGCTCCTACAGCGGAGGCGCCAACGACTGCGTCGAGATCGCCGACCTCGGTGCGTACGCGGCGGTGCGCGATTCCAAGGCCCCCGACCTCGCCCCTGTGATCTTCAGCCGTTCCGCCTTGGGCGATCTGCTGGACCACTACACCGACGGCGAGACCTGCATCGGCTGAGTTGCTGCTGAGCCGCACATGCGCCCTTTCAGCCGCCAACCAGGAGCACCCGCGTGAGCGATCAGTCCGACAAGCGGTTCCTCCAGATTGTGGTCTGCGCGGCTGGAGTCGCAGCCGACGTCGGCCGGCTGATGACGACAGCGCACGAGCGGCACTGGGATGTCGGCGTCGTAGCCACCCCGCAAGGACTCGGCTTCCTCGATGCGGAGGGGGTCGAGGCACAGACCGGCCGCCCCATCCGCTCGGCCTGGCGGTCACCGGGCGAGCCACGCCCGAGCCGGCCTGCGGATGCGGTCGCGGTCGCCCCGGTGACCTTCAACACCGTCAACAAGTGGGCCGCATGGATCTCGGACCTGAACTCCGCCCAGGCCGTCGTGATCGGCCTTCTCCGTGTGGTGGTGCCCTGCGTGCGCCTCGGTGAAGCAGATCAGGAGTAGAGAAGGGTCTGGCCGTCGCCGAGCCGTCTCAGGCCCATGGCCTCCAACGACTCGTCCTGCTCCTGACGTTGATCAAACGCGCGCAACGTGTCTACCGCTGAAGACAGCAGCGGGTCCGACACATCGGTGATCAGGCTCCGGAGTGATGTGCCGAGCAGGGACGCGGCGTCGTTGAGGGCTGCGAGCGGGTACAGGTTCTCGCGGGCGTCGCCGAGGCGTGTTTGCGTCATGCCGACGGCGACGAGGCCGCGGCGCAGCGTCTCCACGGACCCGGCACGGACCGCGGCCGAGGCCATGCGCTGTCCGTACACGCTGAGCACGGACGCGCTCCGCGTGTCCAGGTCGTCGATCGCCCGTTGCCTGACCGGTGCGGGGCCCTTGAGGTACGAGGTGATCACCGCATCGACGGTGGCGTCCCGTTCATGAGGGAGGGGACACCGCGGATAGCCGTCGAAGCGGCTGTCCTTGAGGCGGGACACGGGTACGGGCGAGGCCCGAAGACCCCGCCCGACCCCTACGAAACCCCAGCTCAGGGCCACACCAGGCAGTACGGCTGATGCCCCGCCTCATGCAGTCGGTGGCTGAAGTCCTGCCACTCGTGCAGCAGCTGGTACACGTTGAACGCGTCCCGCGGGCCGCCCCGGTCCGGGACCGTGGACCAGATGAAGGCGGCCGCGCCGACCGCCTCCTCGCCGATGCCGCGCAGGGGGTCGACGACGGTCATCGGGAGTTTCACGACCGCGTAGTCGGGGTGCAGGACGACGAGTTCGAGTGGGGGCACCTTGTGCAGGGGGACGCCCTCGATGCCGGTGAGGACCATCGCGGCCATGGTCTCGGGCTTGATCTTGGTGAACATGCCGTTCATCCCGAGCTCGTCGCCGCCCAGTTCCTCGGGGCGCATGGAGATCGGGACGCGGGCCGCGGTCGCGCCGTCGGGCGCTCCGAAGTACTTGTAGGTCACCCCCACCCGACCACCATTCCTGCTCCCCGCCCCCAGCCGGTCGGTCCGCCGGTCGAGCCGGTCGGGCTCGCTCGGTGTGCCGCGTGTCTGACGTGCTTCGGACGCTTCCTCCGCCTCGCGCCGGTGCCTTCCCCGCCGGGCACGTCGAGGACCCAGGTCGTCGGTCCCCTCGCCCAGTCCGCCACCGCGATGCATATCTCCACCCGACTGCTTTTCTAGGACGCGTGGCCCCCGCCGCGCAACCCGATCATCGTGTCAGTGACCTCCCCCACGGCCGCTCGCCGAAACGTGCGGTGAAACATATGTCCGTTCATATGTCCGCTGGACGGTCGGCAGCCCCGTCCGCGCCGCCCTGGTGAGCTGCGTGGATGGGCTCCAGTCTGGCAGACGGCACGGCGATCGGGGCGGTTGTCTACCCTTGTGAGGTCACCCTGGGCAACCAGAGACCGGGCGCGGGCCGAGTAAGGGCCGGGCAAGGGCTGAGCAAGGGGTCGAGCAGAGTCCGATACGTCGGAGAAGGTCGAGAAGGTCGGAGAAGTCGCAGGTCATGAGCGAACTGGCATATCCATACGAAGCACCGGCCTCGCAGGCTCTGTTCGACCGCGCCGCGGCCGTCACGCCCGGCGGCGTGAACTCCCCGGTGCGCGCCTTCCGCGCCGTCGGCGGCACGCCCCGGTTCATGGTGTCCGGCACCGGTCCGTACCTGACGGACGCGGACGGGCGGGAGTACGTCGACCTCGTCTGCTCCTGGGGTCCGATGATCCTCGGGCACGCGCACCCCGAGGTGATCGCCGCCGTGCAGGAGGCCGTCGCGCGCGGTACGTCCTTCGGCACTCCCGCCGAGGGCGAGGTCGCGCTCGCCGAGGCGATGGTGGAGCGGGTCGCGCCGCTGGAGGAGGTCCGGCTCGTGTCGAGCGGGACCGAGGCGACCATGTCCGCCATCCGGCTCGCGCGCGGGTTCACGCGGCGCACCAAGGTGATCAAGTTCGCCGGGTGCTACCACGGTCACGTCGACTCCCTGCTCGCCGCCGCCGGTTCCGGCGTCGCCACGTTCGCGCTGCCCGACACCCCCGGCGTCACCGGCGCCCAGGCGAGCGACACGATCGTGCTGCCGTACAACGACCTGGAGGCCGTGCACGCCGCCTTCGCCGCCCACCCCGGCGAGATCGCCTGCGTGATCACCGAGGCGTCGCCCGGCAACATGGGCGTCGTACCGCCGCTGCCCGGCTTCAACCAGGGACTCAAGGACGCCTGTGCCGCCAACGGCGCGCTGTTCGTCTCCGACGAGGTCATGACCGGGTTCCGGACCAGCCGCGCCGGGTGGTACGGGGTGGAGGGGGTCGTCCCCGACCTGATGACCTTCGGGAAGGTGATGGGGGGCGGGTTCCCCGCGGCCGCCTTCGGTGGACGCGCCGACGTCATGGCCCACCTGGCCCCGGCCGGTCCCGTCTACCAGGCCGGCACCCTCTCCGGGAACCCGGTCGCCACCGCCGCCGGGCTCGCCCAGCTGCGGCTCCTCGACGACGCGGCGTACGAGACCGTCGACGCCGTGTCCGCGCGGATCCAGGGGCTGGTGACCGAGGCGCTCGCCAAGGAGGGCGTCGCGCACACGGTGCAGAGCGCCTCCAACATGTTCTCCGTGTTCTTCACCGACCGGCCGGTCGTCGACTACGAGGACGCCAAGGCGCAGGAGTCCTTCCGCTACACCGCCTTCTTCCACTCCCTCCTCTCGAACGGCGTCTACCTGCCGCCGTCCTCCTTCGAGTCCTGGTTCGTGTCCACCGCCCACGACGAGCGGGCCGTCCAGCGCATCGCCGACGCCCTCCCGGCGGCGGCCCGCGCGGCGGCGGAGGCGACGGCATGAGCCACGAGAACAGCGACGAGCTGACCGTCGTCCACGTCATGCGGCACGGCGAGGTCGAGAACCCCACCGGTGTCCTCTACGGACGGCTCCCCGGCTACCACCTCTCCGACCTGGGCCGGCGCATGGCCGACCGGGTCGCCGAGCACCTCGCCCCGCGCGACGTGACGTACGTCGTGGCGTCCCCGCTGGAGCGGGCGCAGGAGACGGCGACACCGATCGCCAAGACGCACGGCCTCGACCTGGACACCGACGCGCGGCTCATCGAGGCCGACAACGTCTTCCAGGGCAAGACCTTCGGCATCGGCGACGGCGCGCTGCGCCGGCCCGCCAACTGGAAGCACGTGGTCAACCCGTTCAAGCCGTCCTGGGGCGAGCCGTACGTCGACCAGGTCGTGCGGATGAAGGGCGCGCTGGACGCCGCCCGGGACCGGGCCCGCGGCCACGAGGCCGTGGTCGTCAGCCACCAGCTGCCGATCTGGATCCTGCGGTCCTACGTCGAGCGGCGGCGGCTGTGGCACGACCCGCGCAAGCGGCAGTGCACGCTGGCGTCCCTGACGACGTTCACCTACCGGGGTGACCGGATCGTCTCCGTCGGCTACACCGAGCCCGCCCGCGACCTCGTCCCGGCCCACCTCCTCGCGGGCGCCAAGCCCGTGAAGGGGCAGGGGAAGGCGTACGGGGCCTGACGGCCGTACCGGTCCGACCGTCGTACCGGTCCGACGGGCGGCCTGCCGGTCCGACCGTCGTACCGAGGTACGACGGTGGTACGGCCCGACCGGCAGTGCCGCCTGTTACCGAACCCGCACAAATTTCCGGAACCCGCTCGTTCGTCGCGTCCTCTCACCTAGTGACCACCCAAGGACGCGACGAACGAGGTTGCGATGCGCACTACCAACCGCACTCTCACCCGCAGGGGGATGCTCGGACTCGGCGCGGGGGCCGCGGCGGCGGTCGGACTCGCGGGCTGCGGCACCGGTTCCGACTCCTCGCCGAGCGGCTCGCACCAGGCCGGCGACTCCGGAAAGCCGTCGCCCTCCGGCAGCGGCAAGGCCCCGGCGAAGCCCATCGGTGACGGCTCCACGTCGTACACCGGCAAGCAGCCGCACCAGCCGGACGCCCCCGTGCCGCTGGAACCCGGCCAGACGCCGCCGCAGTTCGTCGTCTTCTCCTGGGACGGCGCCGGCGAGGTCGGCAACGGGCTCTTCCCGCGCTTCCTGGACCTCGCCCAGGAGCACGACGCGCACATGACGTTCTTCCTCTCGGGCCTGTACCTGCTGCCCGAGTCGAAGAAGCGCCTCTACGACCCGCCGAACAACCCGCGCGGCGCCTCCGACATCGGCTACCTCACCGACGAGCACATCAAGGCGACGCTCACCAACGTCCGCCGGGCCTGGCTCGACGGGCACGAGATCGGCACGCACTTCAACGGCCACTTCTGCGGGGGCGGCGGCAGCGTCGGCAACTGGACGTCCGCGCAGTGGCGCAGCGAGATCGACCAGGCGAAGTCCTTCGTGAAGGAGTGGCGGACCAACAGCGGCTGGACCGACCTGCCGTCCCTGCCCTTCGACTACGACAAGGAACTCGTCGGCGGCCGCACACCCTGCCTGCTCGGCCAGGACAAGCTGCTGCCCACCGCCCGAAAGCTGGGCTGGCGCTACGACGCCTCCTCGCCCGGCGGCCGCCAGGTGTGGCCGGTGAAGAAGGACGGCGTCTGGGACCTGCCGCTGCAGCAGATACCGTTCCCCGGCCACTCCTTCGAGGTCCTCTCGATGGACTACAACATCCTCGCCAACCAGTCGGTCAACTCCACCAAGGCCCCCGCGCACAACTACCCGGGCTGGCGCGAACAGGCCACGAACGCGTACATATCCGGCTTCAAGCGGGCGTACGAGTCGAACCGGGCCCCCTTCTTCGTCGGCAACCACTTCGAGGAGTGGAACGGCGGCATCTACATGGACGCCGTCGAGAACGCCCTCAAGCACATCGCGCGGGAGAAGGAGAAGGGCGGGGACATCCGGCTCGTCTCCTTCCGCCAGTTCACCGACTGGCTGGACGTGCAGAAGCCGGAGGTGCTCGCCAAGCTGCGCACCGTCGAGGTCGGGCAGCAGCCGGCCGGTGGCTGGAACGCCTTCCTCAAGGAGGCACCGGCCTCCTCCGGGGCGTCCGCGGGGACTTCGGGAGCGTCCGCGAACACCGCCTGATATGCGGGTTTCCGCCCGTGAGGGGGGTGCGCAAGATCCCCGGAACGGACATGCGAAACTTTTCACATGAGTGCCGCCAGCCGCGCCCCCCTGCGCTCGATCCGCACCGTCGCCCGCGCCCGACGCCGTGCCGTCCTCGCCGTCGGCGCCGTCGCCGCGGCACTGCTCGTCTCCGCGTGCAGCTCCGGCGGCACCTCGGGCGGCGGCGGCCAGACGGGCTTCATCACCGGCCCGGACGGCATCGCCACCGCGAAGAAGGGGGAGCGCGCCGACGCCCCCGACCTGTCCGGTGAGACCGTCGACGGCGGGCAGGTCGACGTCGCCGACTACCAGGGCAAGATCGTCGTCCTCAACATCTGGGGCTCCTGGTGCGGACCCTGCCGCGCCGAGGCCAAGAACCTGGAGAAGGTCTACAACGACACCAAGGACCAGGGCGTCCAGTTCGTCGGCATCAACACCCGCGACACCTCCACCGGCCCGGCCCGTGCCTTCGAGAAGGACTACGGGATCACCTACCCGAGCCTGTACGACCCGGCGGGCCGGCTGCTGCTCCGCTTCGAGAAGGGCACCCTGAACCCGCAGGCGATCCCCTCGACGCTCGTCATCGACCGGGACGGCAAGGTCGCCGCGCGCACCCTCCAGGCACTCAGCGAGGAGAAGCTGCGCAAGATGCTCGACCCGTACCTCGCCGACGGATCCGCCGACTCCGGCACGTCGGAGAAGTGACGTGTCCGCGGTGATCACCCTCGCCGAGGAGGCGGGCTACAACGGCACGGTGCTCAACGGCGCCCTGCTCGTCGCCCTGCCCATCGCCCTGCTCGGCGGCCTCGTCTCCTTCTTCTCCCCCTGCGTCCTGCCTCTCGTCCCCGGCTACCTCTCCTACGTGACCGGAGTCACCGGCACCGACCTCGGCGAGGCCCGGCGCGGACGCATGGTCGCCGGCGCCTCACTCTTCGTCCTCGGCTTCACCGCCGTCTTCGTCTCCAGCGGCGCGCTCTTCGGCTACTTCGGTCAGACGCTCCAGGAGAGCCGGGGCGTGCTGACCGACGTCCTGGGCGCGTTCATGATCGTCATGGGCGTCTTCTTCATGGGCCTGATGCCCTGGCTCACCCAGCGCGAGTTCCGCTTCCACAAGAAGCCCGTGAACGGCCTGGTCGGCGCCCCGATACTCGGCGCGCTGTTCGGCATCGGCTGGACCCCCTGCATCGGCCCGACCCTCGCCTCCGTGCTGGCGCTCTCCGCCGACCAGGGAACCGCCGGCCGCGGGGCCGTACTCACCGTCGCCTACTGTCTCGGCCTCGGCGTCCCCTTCGTCCTGGCCGCCGTCGCCTTCCGCAAGGCGCTCGGCGCCTTCGGCTGGGTCAAGCGGCACTATGTCTGGGTGATGCGCATCGGCGGCGTCATGATGATCGCGACCGGCCTGCTGCTGCTGACCGGCGTGTGGGACAGCATCATGCAGTCCATGCAGACCTGGTCCAACGGCTTCATTGTGGGGATCTGACCGATGAGCACCACCTCGAACACCACCCCCGGCACGCAGCCGCAGGCCGACGGCGACGACCAGGACCTCGGCGCCGCGGGCTCCCAGCTGTCCACCGCCCCCAAGGAGGAGGCCCCGAGCCTTCCCTCGCTCGGCGTGGTCGGCTGGGTCCGCTGGTTCTGGCGCCAGCTCACCTCGATGCGGGTCGCGCTGCTGCTGCTCCTGCTGCTGTCGCTGGGCGCGATCCCGGGGTCGCTGATCCCGCAGGACGGCGTCGACGCCATGAAGGTCGAGGAGTTCCGCGAGGCCCACGACCTCCTGGGCCCGGTCTACGACAAGCTCGGCCTCTTCCACGTCTACAGCTCGGTGTGGTTCTCCGCGATCTACATCCTGCTGTTCGTCTCCCTCATCGGCTGCATCGTCCCGCGCACCTGGCAGTTCGTCGGCCAGCTCCGCGGCCGCCCGCCCCGCGCCCCCCGGCGCCTGGACCGGCTGCCCGCCTACACCACCTGGCGCACCGGCGCCGAACCCGAGGAGGTCCGCGAGGCCGCGCGGACGCTGCTGAAGAAGCGCCGCTTCCGCGCGGACGCCGTCGGCGACGCCGTCGCGGCCGAGAAGGGCTACCTCCGGGAGGTCGGCAACCTCGCCTTCCACGTCGCGCTGATCGTGATGCTGATCGCCTTCGCCTGGGGCCAGCTGTTCAAGTACGAGGGCAACAAGCTGGTCCTGGAAGGCAGCGGCTTCTCCAACACCCTCACCCAGTACGACGACTTCAAGTCCGGCAACCTCTTCGACCCGGACCACGACCTGTCGCCCTTCAGCTTCTCCCTGAAGGACTTCCGCGGCACCTACGAGGCCACCGGCCCCAACCGCGGCACCCCGCGCGTCTACGAGGCCCGCGTCACCTACCGGGAGGGCGCCTACGGCGCCGAGAAGACGAAGACCGTCGAGGTCAACAAGCCGCTGAGCATCGACGGCTCCAAGGTCTACCTCGTCAGCCACGGCTACGCCCCGATCCTCACCGTCAAGGACGCCAAGGGCAACGTCGTGATGGACAAGGAGGCCACGGCCCTGCTGCCGCTGGACTCCAACGTCACCTCCTCCGGCGCCGTCAAGGTCATGGACGGCTACCGCAACGCCAAGGGCGAGAAGGAACAGCTCGGCTTCAACGCGTTCTTCCTGCCCACCTACGGCGGCGAGGGCAGCACGATGCTCTCCACCTTCCCGGCGCTGATCAACCCGATGCTCGCGCTCTCCGCCTACCACGGCGACCTCGGCGTCGACGCGGGCTTCGCGCAGAGCATCTACCAGCTCGACAAGACCAACCTGGAGGAGTTCAAGGGCTCCGACGGCAAGCTGTTCAAGAAGCAGCTCAAGGTCGGCGACACCATGACCCTCCCGAACGGCGCCGGCTCGGTCACCTTCGACGGCATCCAGGAGTGGGCCGGCTTCCAGGTCACGCGGCAGCCCGCGAGCGGCTGGGCGCTCGGCGGTGCCGTCGTCGCCATCCTCGGCCTGGCCGGCTCCCTGTTCATCCAGCGCCGCCGCGTCTGGGTACGGGCCGTGCGGGGCGCCGACGGCGTCACCGTCGTGGAGATGGCGGGCCTCGGCCGCAGCGAGTCCGCGAAGGTCCCCGAGGAACTCGGTGACCTCGCCGGAGCCCTGTACGACCGGGCCCCCGCCGGCCCCGATGCCCCCACCGCCCCCGACGCGTCCGAGAACGACGACACCCCCGATTCCCCCGACACCCACGTCGTACCTGCCGAAGGGGCTGAGAAGTGACTCTCGCCGCCGCAACCGAGTTGGCCGCCGCGACCAACGAGAACCTCGCGAACGTCAGCAACACGCTGATCTACTCATCGATGGCCGTCTACACACTGGCCTTCTTCGCGTACATCGCCGAGTGGCTCTTCGGCAGCCGCAGCAAGGTCGGCCGTACCGCCGCCGCGCTCACCGCCACGAGCGGCGCGAAGGAGGCCAAGGCCGGTCCGGCCGTCACCGTCAGCAAGGGGGGCGGCACCGCGGTGCTGGAGCGCCCCGCGGTCGTCGTACGCGCCGCGTCCGGCTCCCGCGACGTGCCCGACGGGCCCGGCGCGCACGGCGGCACCGAGCAGGGCGACCTGTACGGGCGGATCGCCATCTCGCTCACCCTCCTCGCCTTCGCCGTCGAGGCGGGCGGCGTCCTCACCCGCGCCCTGTCGGTGGAGCGGGCGCCGTGGGGCAACATGTACGAGTTCAACATCACGTTCACGACGGTCGCCGTCGGCGTGTACCTCGCACTGCTCGTCCTGAAGAAGAACGTCCGCTGGCTGGGCCTGCCCCTGATCACCACGGTCCTGCTCGACCTCGGCCTCGCCGTCACGGTCCTCTACACCGCCAGCGACCAGCTCGTCCCGGCGCTGCACTCGTACTGGCTGTACATCCACGTCTCCACGGCGATCTTCTGCGGCGCGGTCTTCTACGTCGGCGCGGTCTCCACCATCCTGTACCTCTTCAAGGACAGCTACGAGAACAAGCTCGCCTCCGGCGGCAAGCCCGGCCGCTTCGCCGACTCGGTCCTGGACCGGCTGCCCGCCGCCGCCTCCCTCGACAAGTTCGCCTACCGCGTCAACGCCGCCGTCTTCCCGCTGTGGACGTTCACGATCATCGCGGGCGCGATCTGGGCGGGCGACGCCTGGGGCCGCTACTGGGGCTGGGACCCCAAGGAGACCTGGTCCTTCATCACCTGGGTCGCCTACGCCTGCTACCTGCACGCCCGCGCCACCGCCGGCTGGAAGGGCCGCAAGGCCGCCTACCTGGCCCTGGTCGCCTTCGGCTGCTGGCTGTTCAACTACTACGGCGTCAACATCTTCGTCTCCGGCAAGCACTCCTACGCGGACGTGGGCCTGGGCGCCCTCCAGTCCGTCGGTTTCTGAGTTCCTGAACCGGGTCCGTCACGTCCGGCCGGCCGGCAGGAGCCCCAGGTGGGGTTCCACGCCGGTCAGGTCGCAGGAGGCGGCCCACAGACGGGCGGCCGTACCGGCGTCGGACATGTGGGCCGGGACCGGTTCGGGCCGCGGAGCACCGCGCAGCCCGAAGAACCGCGGCCCCCACAACTGCCCGCCCTCCACCCGCGGGTCCAGGACCGCCCGTACGACCGGCCACGCGCCCGCCTCCTTGCCCTGCACCAGCAGCGCGGCGGGCAGGCCGCGCAGCCGCCGGCCCGCGGTCGTGGTGTGGACCGGCGGACGGGCCGGGGTGAGGGAGTCGAGCGCGCCCCCGGGGTGCGCCACCACGCTCGACACGCTGCTCCCGGCGGCACGCAGCCGCCGGTCGAGTGCGAAGCCGAAGACCATCTGCGCGAGCTTGGACCGCCCGTAGGCGCGCTTGGGCCGGTAGTCCCGGGCGGACTCCAGGTCGTCCGGGTCGAGCCGTTCCGACCGCGCCGCGAAGCTCCCCACGGTCACGATCCGGGCGGCCGGCGCGGCGGACAGCAGTGGGGCCAGCCACCGGGTCAGCGCGAAGTGACCGAGGTGGTTGGTCCCGAACATCAGCTCGTGCCCCGCACCGGTCTCCCGCCGGGGCGGGTCGTCCAGCGCGACGCCCGCGTTGTGGACCACGGCGTCGAGGCGCTCCACGTCCAGCCGTTCCACCGCGGGCCGGAGCGACGCCAGGTCGGCGAGGTCCAGCCGCAGGTGCCTGACCCGGGCGCCGGGCACCCGGGTGCCGATCGACTCCGCGGCGGCTTCGGCCTTCCGGGGGTCCCGGCTGCCGAGCACCACGACGGCGCCGGTGGCGGCCAGCTGCTCCGCGACGAAGTAGCCGATCCCGGCGTTGCCCCCGGTGACCAGGAAGGTCCGGTCCGCGGCGGCGGGCAGTCGGCGAACGTCCCACGGACGGTTCGGGGGTGTGGAAGACATGACGGCGGGCTCCTCTGCGCTCGGGCTGTGCTCGGGCGGCGCACCCGGACGGTGACGCCGACTCCGCCAAGATCACAGGTGTGGCCGACAGGACGCCGACAGGCCCCCTACACCGCCGACAGATCACCGCTCCCGCCCTGCCCGGGCCGGGCGACGCCCGTCACGACGTCCCGCAGCCGCTCCACGTAGAGCCGCAGGTTCTTGTGCGCCACGTCGGTGTCCGGGTACCGGCTCGCGAACCACAGGCCCTCCGGCAGCCGGGTGACCCACGCGCACACCTGGTCGCCGTACGAGACCCGCAGCAGCGCGTACGCCGTCTGGTCCGGCCAGTGACCGGAGCCGGGGACGCCGCGCGCGTCGACGTACGACACGATCGAGTACAGGTCGGGCGAGGTCGGCCGGAAGTCCGTGCCGAGCAGGCGCAGCACCCGGTCGATCGGCATCCGGGACAGCCGCCGGTTGGCCTGGAGTTCGGCGCGGACGGCGGCGAGGGCGCTGCGGAAGTCCTGCGCCCGGTCCACCGGGACCTCGATCGGTGCGCCGCCGACGTACCAGCCGACGGACTCCGACCACTGGGAGCGCGAACGGGTGTGGAACGGCACGACCGTGCGGTAGACGGACTCGCCGCCGATCTCGTGGACGATCAGGGCGGTCGCGGCCAGCACACCGACGAGGCTGCCGCCGAAGGGGCGGCAGTACGCCTCGAAGGCGGCGGCGTCCGCCGCGTCCACCAACGGCTCGCGCAGCAACCGCTGTTCGGGCAGCGGTCCGCCCGGCTCCACACCGAGGTCGACGGGGAAGGACGGCAGCCGTCCGTCACAGCGCCGGATGAACTCCCGCCAGCGGGAGACGATGTCGTGGCCGCCGTCGATCCGGTCCGCGTCCGCCCGTTCGGCCTCGCAGAAGTCGACGTAGGAGCCGACCCGCGGCTGCGGCACGGTCCGGCCCGCCGCACCGGCGGCGTACAACTCGCAGACCTCGGCGGGGATGCGGTAGATGGAGTAGGCGTCGACGTTGCTGTGGTCGAAGGCCATGTAGACGCTGACGCCGTCGTCGCGGACGACGGCCGTGTAGATGAGGTTGGGCCAGCGCAGCGCGTCCGCGACCCGGTCGAACCGGTCCTGGAGGTGGCGGGCGAGGTCCGTCGCGTCCGGGAAGTGACCGACGTCCTCGCGGTGCAGGGACACGGCGTCCGGAGCGAGTGTGAAGCGCCGCACCTCCTCCCCGTCCGCGCCGCCCCACCGGAAGCCGCTGCGCAGCGTCTCGTGCCGCAGGGTCCAGGCGCGCAGCGCCTCCTGGAGCACGTCGAGGTCGACCGGGCCCGGGATGTCGAAGGCCGCGCCGAGCCAGGTCGGCACGAACAGCCCGTCCTCGCGCACCGACCGGGCGGTGCGGAGGTGCGACTCCTGGATGTACGCGGGCGGCCGCGTGTCCTCGGGCAGCTCCGCCGCGATGTCGAGCGTCCGTGGACTGAGCGTCCACTCGACGAGGCGCCCGGGCCGGATCTCGCAGCGCTGGATGTCGGTCATTCGCACGAGGGGTCTCCGTTCGCAGGTGTAACAGACCCGACCAAGGGAATGCCGTCTCCGCGACCGCGCACCTGGTGTGTCGGCACTGTTCAACGAAACGGATGGCCTCTCGAACGCCGATACGCCCCCGGCTGCGGGAGGGGGGTGTCCTCACAAAGCGCGAACAATCGGGCGTCAACTGTCATCGTGGCGCTCAGTTGAGCGGGCCGAGGACAGTTGACCGCCAAGTGCTCACGGTCGCAGGGACAGAGGGGGTCCCGCGCGGCCCGGCGGCCATAATGCGGGGCATGTCGCTTCAGGGGACCGATGCCCACCGGGACGACGCCACGCTGCCGCCGCTGGTCGTACGGGCCGTGGCGGCGGCCCGCGCGCACGGCTTCGCCTTCTCGTGCCGTCCCGAACAGGGCCGCCTGCTCCGGGTACTCGCCGCCGGCGCGGCCCACTCCATCGCCGAGACGGGAACCGGCTGCGGCGTGGGACTGGCCTGGCTCGCCTCCGGCGCACCCCCGGGAACCCGGCTCACCAGCGTCGAACGGGATCCCGAGCGGGCCCGCACCGCCCGCGAGGTCTTCCGCGACCACCCGCGCGTCGAGATCCTCCACGGCGACTGGCGGCGCGTAGCGGAACACGGCCCGTACGACCTGCTGGTACTCGACGGCGGCGGCCAGGCCAAGGGCGACGGCGCCGCGGACCCCGTCCGTCTCCTCACCCCCGGCGGCACCCTGGTGGTCGACGACTTCACCCCCGCCACCACCTGGCCGCCCCGCCACGACGGCACCCCCGACCATGCCCGCCTGCACTGGCTGAACCACCCCTCCCTGCACTCCACCGAACTCCGCCTCGCCCCGGACCTCAGCGTGGTCGTCGGCACGCGGTACGCGGCGGAACGGGTCGAGGCCCTGGGCCGTGGCGGGGGAAGCCACGGCCCAGGGCCGGTTCGAGGGGGCGGGTCCTAACCGGCCTGCGCCGCGCGGTGGGTGACCTTCTTGACGGCATCGAGGGCGAGGTCGGGGCGGTCGGTGTGGATGTAGTGGCCGCTGCCCTTGGCGGTGGTGAGCTCGGCGTCGGTGGAGAGCTGCGCCCACTCCTGCTGGCCCTTGGCCCACATCGTCTCCAGGGCGGGCCCGTACTCGGGGACCTCGGCGTACTGGGACTCGTGCTTGAGGATCTCGACGGGGATGTCCCCGGCGGAGTGGACCGGTCCGTCGGCGATGACGAACCGCTCCGGGTTCTGGCCCTTGTTGGCCGCGAGGGCGCCGTCCCGGACCTGGGGCGCCATGCCGGTGGCGTCGGAGGGGATGGTGCGGTTCATGTCGCGGGTGAGATGAGGGATGGTGGCGTCGAGGAGGACCAGGCCCTTGACGCGGTCGGTGTGCTCGGGGGTGTAGCGGGCGGCGATGTAGCCGCCCAGGGAGTGGCCTGCCAGGACGACGGGGCGGTCGCCCGCGAGACGGTCGAGGAGCTTGGTGAGCAGTACTCCGGTGTCGTTGACGGTCTGCAGGGCGTCGGGGGCGGGCTTGTCGCTCTTGCCCTCGCCGAGGCGGTCGTAGGAGCAGACCCGGTCCGTCCTGCTCAGCGACTTCTGCAACGCCGCCATGTTGTCCAGGCCCTCGCCGCCGCCGGCCATCAGCATCACCAGGGGCTGGTCCGCGTCCGACTGGCCGGAGCAGGAGACGTTGACCGTGTGGCCGTCGACGTCGATCTTCTTCGTACCGGTGAACGAGGCCCCCGCGGAGGCGGCGGTGTCCTTCGCGTCGGAGCCGTCCTCGCCGTACTCCTCGTGGAGGACGAGTCCCGCGCCGGCCACGGTGCAGACGACGGCGATCGCGGCGGTCGCCTTGGCGAGGGTGCGGAACATGGGGGGCCTCCAGCAGACAAGGGTGGGGTAGGGACGCGGTGGTGGGGGGATCTCTCTCGGTCGGCCCGTTGTGTTCGGCGGCGACTGATGAGAACTCTATGGATCCCGCGGTCCACGATCGTCACCCCGCGGTGGACACCTGTCCGTAGCTCCCCCGGGGGACAGGCCCGACGGCCCTACGCCCCGTCCGCGCTGATCGACCGCCAGATCCGCTCCGGCAGCACCCGCGCGGCCTCGTCCAGGTCGACGTCCCGGATCCCGGAGAGCCGGCGCCGGGCCACGGCGACGACCGGACCCAGGACCAGGGTTTCCAGCAACGGCAAGGGCAGCGGGGCCACTTCGCCCGCTTCGATACGGGGCTGGATCCACCGGGCCATCGCCGAGACGGACGGTTCCTGTGCGTCGCGGATGTCCTGGCCCCGCGCCATCAGGCGGCGGTCGGCGCTGGGGGAGTGGACGAGGAGCGCCGCGCCGGGGTGGTCGCGGACGAAGGCGAGGTAGGCGCCGACCACGGCCCGCACCCCCTCGCGGGCGGTGTCGGTACCGGTCAGCGCGGTGACCAGGTGGCCGAGGAGCCGTCCGGTCCAGCGCTCGGTCAGGGCCGTGAGCAGGCCGTCGAGGCTGCCGAAGTGGTGGTAGAGGCTGCCGAGGCTGACCCCGCTGGTCCGGGTGACGGCGGTGACGGTGACGCCCTGCTCGCCCGACTCCGTGTAGAGGCGGAGCGCGGCGTCCAGGAGGAGGTCCGAGGTGACCTCGCCGCGGTGCTGTTTGGGGCTCATGGGTAGGCGCTTCCGTCGTTCTTCGGGGTGTTGCCCGATTCTCTCTTCTAGAACAAATTTCTAGAAGCTTCTTCCAATTCTAGGTCCGTCTGGCTCACACTGTCTCCCGCGGGACGCGCGCGTCCGCCCGGAATCCGGAGGGGAGCGGGCGGGCCGCGGGTCCCGGGCCGTCGGGACAACGGGGGGACGAGGCAGACGTGTGGGAACTGAACGGCAGCGGTGCCGAGCCACTGGAGGACGAGGACCCGCGCCGGATCGGACCGATCCCGCTGGTCGGACGCCTGGGCGCCGGCGGCATGGGCCGCGTCTACCTCGGCGTCCACGAGGGCCGGTACGCGGCCGTCAAGCAGCTCCTGCCCTCGATCGTCGCCGAGGACAGGGACTTCCTGCGCCGGTTCGGGCACGAGCTGGACAACCTCGCGCGGCTGCCCGAGGACGCCACCGCGCCGCTGCTCGCGGGGGACCGGGACGCCCGGCCGCCGTGGTTCGCCACCGCCTACGTCCCGGGGCTCACCCTGGCCGAGGCGCTGGAGGCGCACGGCGGCCCGCTGCCCGCCGACGCCCTGTGGCTCGTCCTGCGGGAGGCCGCCAAGGGGCTGGCGGCGGTGCACGCGCTGGACATGGTGCACCGGGACCTCAAGCCGTCCAACGTGATGCTGACCCTGGACGGTCTGACGCTCATCGACTTCGGGGTGGCCCGGGCCGCCGAGCAGAGCCAGGTGACCAGGACCGGCATGGTGGTGGGCACGCCCGCCTACATGTCGCCCGAACAGGCCTCGGGGGCGCGCGGTTCGGACGGCGCCGTCGACGTCTTCGCGCTCGGCTCGGTGCTCGCCTACGCGGCGAACGGGCGACCGCCCTTCGGCGACGAGTCGGCGCCCGCCGTGCTCTACCGCATCGTGCACGAGGAACCGGACCTCGACGCCGTGAACCGGCTGGACCCGGACCTCGCCGAGGTGGTCACGGCCTGCCTGGACAAGGACTACGAGGGCCGGCCGAGCGCGGCGGACCTGGTCAGGACCGCCGAACGGCACGGCCCCTTCGAGGCGCCGCTGTGGCCGGAGTCCGTCACCGCGCTGCTGGCCGAACGGGCGGCGTTCGCCCGGACGTTGCCGGACGCGGCGGACCTGCCCGAACCCGAAGCCGAACCCGAGTCCGACCCGGAGCCCGGGTCCGGGAGCGAGCCCGCTTCCGGACCCGGGTCCGCGACCGCCCCGGGCCGGGAACCGAAACGGCGTGCGGACCGGCGCCGTACCCGCGTCCTCCTCGGTGTCGTCCCGGTCGTGCTGGCGACGGGGGCGACGCTCGCCGTCCAGCTCATGCCCTACGGCTCCCACGACAAGGCGGAGGCGGACACCGCACCGCCCTCCCTGTCCGCCTCCGCGCCCGCCGCCCCGACGGGAACGCCCTCGGCGTCGGCGACCGGACGGCCGACACCGAGCCCCTCGGGGTCGCCGACGGACGGCAAGGGCGGGAAGGACGACGCCGACACCGGCGACGAGGGCGGCGCGGGAGCGGTCCGGCCCGGTGCGGGGGCCGCGGCCGGTGCGGCCGGCTCCGGCTCGGACGCCGGGTCCGGGGGAGCCGGGGGATCGGGTGGCGGCGGAGGCTCCGGCGGCTCGGGCGGCTCGGGCGCTGGGTCCGGGGCGAACGGCGCCGGCGGTTCGTCCGTGTCCGCCGGTTCGTCGTCCGGGTCCGGTTCGGGGTCCGGGTCTGGTTCCGGGTCCGGGTCCGGCTCGGGTTCCGGCTCCGGGGACACCGGCGCCCCCGCGCCGGGCACGTTCGCGCTCAAGAACGGCGGGAACGGCAAGTGCCTGGTCCTGTCCGCCAACGGGTGGGCGGACACGGGGTCCTGCGCGTCGGCGTCGGCCACCTGGTCTTTCAGGAGCGCGTCCGACGGCGCCGTGAACATCGTCAACACCTCCTCGGGCCAGTGCCTGACGGCGGTCTTCTTCGGCCAGATCCCGGAGGTCGGGAGCTGCGGCACGGGTTTCGGGTCCTCGCAGCTGTGGCGCACCGGCTCGGGCGGGCTGCTGAGCAGCGTCTTCAACGACGGATGCCTGGCCCTCGCCGGCGACGGCGACGTCAGGGCGCAGACCTGCTCCTCCGGGACGGCGTCACAACGCTGGACGCGGACCTAGCGGGGCCCGCGGAACCGGGGGCGGCCGCCGTACGCGCCGATCGCGATCCGGACGAACGAGCGGATCAGCGGGTTCGGGTCGGCCCGGTGCCAGGCCACCAGCAGGGGGCTCGGCGGCAGGCCGGTCAGCGGCACCACGGCGAGCCCCTCCGCGGGCACGTGGCCGACGAGGGTCATGCCGACCGTGCCGTTCCACAGGACGGCCTGCCGGCACTCCCGTACGGTGCGCACCACCGGCCCGCGCCGCGGCTCCCCGCCGCTCCAGTACGCCTGCCACCGGGGGTCCGTGCCCGCCGGGAAGCGGAACCAGCGGCGGTCGGCCAGCTCGGCCGGTGCCAGGCACGCGCGGCCGGCCAGCGGGTCGTCGGCCCGCAGCAGCGCCCCCACCGGGTCGGCGCGCAGCTCGTGCGTGGTCAGGCCGGTCGGGTCGAAGGGGCCGCGGGTGAGCGCCACGTCGACCAGTCCGGCGTGCAGTCCGCAGGTGGGGTCGGTCAGGTCGGTCTCGCGGACGGTGACCTCGACGTGCGGGTGCCGCCCGCGGTAGGCGTCGGCCAGCCGCACCACGTCCGGGTCGGTGCTGTCGCCGAGGATGCCGACGGTGAGGCTCGCGGTACCGGCCGCGGCGGCGACGCGGGTGCGGACCCGGTCGGCGCGGTCGAGCAGGGCACGCGCCTCGTCGAGCAGCACCGCCCCCGCCGCGGTGAGCGTGACGCCCGCGGAGGTCCGGTGGAACAGCGTCGCGCCGAGTTCCGACTCCAGCGCCCTGACCGCCCGGCTCAGCGGCGGCTGGCTCATGTGCAGCCGCACCGCCGCCCGCCCGAAGTGGAGCTCCTCGGCGACCGCCACGAAGTAGCGCAGCGCACGCAGCTCCAACCGGTCCATCCTGCGACGATACCCGGACGGTATCGAGCGTGCGGAACAGGTCTTGGACGCTCCCGGCGCCCCGGCGGTGGAATCGGGTCATGACCGACGAACCGCAGCACAGCAAGCCGGGCACGGATCCCGCCGTGTCCGTGGTCGGCCCGGACGACGGCGAGACGATCCTCCTGGGCACCACCCGCATGCGCGTCCTGGAGGACGGCACCCACACCGGCCACCGCCTCGGCATGGCCGAGTCCGTCCTCGCCCCGCACACCCCCGGACCGCCCCAGCACCGCCACGCCCGGCACGACGAGGGCTTCTACGTCGTCTCCGGCACCGTGCGGTTCACCGTCGGGGAGGAGGACATCGACGCGGGCGCCGGCACGCTCGTCATGGTCCCGCCCGGCGCCCCGCACACCTTCGCCAACACCACCGGCGAACCGGCCGTCATGCTCAGCACGTTCACCCCGGACCTGTACGTCCGCTACTTCCACGACCTGCGGGACCTGTACGCCGACGGCCGGACCCCCACCCCGGAGGACGGCGTCCGCACCATGCGCCGCTACGCCACCGAGCCCGCCACCGACTTCGCCCGCCCGCGGGGAGCCGGGTCGTGAACGCCGCGTACTGGATCGTCGCCGGACTCCTCGCCGCCTTCTCCCTCTACTCGGGCGCGGTGAAGGCGGTGCGCAGCCGTGAGCGGCTGCGGCCGATGATGGCCTGGGTGGACAGCGTGCCGATGCCCGCCGTCCGCGCCGTCGGGGTGGTCGAGGTGCTCGGCGCGGCCGGACTCGTCCTGCCCCCGCTGACCGGCGTCGCGCCCTGGTCGGCCACGGCGGCGGCCGTCGGGTTCGTCGTCCTGCAGATCGGCGCGACGGGTGTCCATCTGCGCCTCGGGGACCGCCGGGTGGCCCTCAACCTCACCCTCCTGGCCACCGCGGCCGTCACCGTCTGGCTCGCCGCGGCCCGGCCCTGACCCGGCGCCGGCCGCCCGGGGCCCGCCGCCGGTGTCCCGTCGTCAGTCGCGCGGCGGGGTGGCACGGGCCGCGTCCAGGAGCCGGCGCGCGAGGTCCTCGACCAGACCGCGCAGCTCGTCCGGCCGCTCGACGACGAAGGGGCGGTCCACGCCGGCGAGCACGCCCGGCAGCCAGTCGAGGCGTTCGGCGCGCATCTCCACCCGGCACCAGGGCTCGGCGCCGCCCCGGGAAGGCTCCTCGGCCACGACCGCCACGCCGCGCGGCAGCCGGGCGCGGACCTCCCCGGCGGCCCCCCGGACCCGTACCGTCACCTCGTGCCGGTACGGAGCCGTGGCCAGCGTCGTCAGCACGCGCTCCGCCGGGTCGGGTCCGGGCGGCGGCTCGAAGGAGCCCGGCAGGATCCTCGCGTCGGCGACGCGGTCCAGCCGGAACGTCCGCTCCGCGCCGACCGACAGGTCCCTGCCCGTCACGTACCACCGGCCCGCGTGGGCGACGAGCCCGTACGGGTACAGGGTGCGTTCGCCTGCCCCGCCCCCGTCGCGGCCGCCGGTGTACCGGACCGACACCGGCCGGTGATGCCGCACCGCGTCGGCGATCGGAAGGAGCACGGCGGCCTCGGGGGCGGCCGACTCGGTGGGCGCGGACGTGAAGGTGACGGAGCCGAGTACGGCGTCCATCCGGTGGCGCAGGCGCTTCGGCAGCACCCGCCGCACCTTCGCCGCCGCCGTCTCGCCCGCCGTGCCGGCCGCCGACGTGAGCCCCGTCCGCCGCCCGGCGACCAGGCCCAGCAGGACGGCGAGCGCCTCGTCGTCGGTCAGCATGAGCGGCGGCATCCGGTGGCCCGGGGCGAGCCGGTAGCCGCCGTAGCGGCCGCGCACCGACTCCACGGGGATGTCGAGGTCGACGAGGTGATCGACGTAGCGGCGCACCGTGCGCTCGCCCACGTCGAGCCGGTCGGCGAGTTCGGCCACGGTCCGGACGCCGCCCGTCTGGAGCAGTTCGAGCAGGGCGAGCACACGGGACACGGGACGGGACATGCGCCCAAGTCTGCCGCCGATACCGGCCGGAAAGTGACCGGTATACCTCCTAGCGTGGGGTGGCAAGCACCGGATCGGCCCCAGGAGACACCATGAACCTCGTTTCCGTCCGCGTCATCACGGACGACGTAGCCCGCCTCGTCGAGTTCTACGAGCGCGTCACCGGCGTGCGGGCGACGTGGTCCACCGAGGACTTCGCGGAACTGACCACCCCGTCGGGCACCCTCGCGATCGGCGGTACCCGCACGGTGCCGCTCTTCGCCCCCGGCTCGGCCCACCCGGCCGACAACCGCAGCGTCATCATCGAGTTCCTCGTCGACGACGTGGACGCCGTGCACCGGAACCTGACCGGCTTCGTCGCGGAGTTCGTCAAGGAACCCACGACCATGCCCTGGGGCAACCGCGCCCTCCTGTTCCGCGACCCCGACGGCAACCTGGTCAACCTCTTTACCCCGGTCACCCCGGCCGCCGTCGAGAAGTTCGCCGGCCTGCCCCGCTGACGCCGGCCCTCAGTCGCGCCGGCCGCCGCTGCGGTCCTCGTCGTCCTTGTCCTCTTCGTCGTCCTTGCCCAGGGACTTCAGGAAGTCGGGGTTGTCGTCGGGAGCCACCCACTGCCGCCGCCCGCCGCCGCCCTGCCGGGGCGAGGAGCCGGCGGGCTGCCGCTTCTTGCCGGCGATGATCCAGGAGATCGAGCCGACCAGCGGGAAGAGCAGCACGAGGATCGCCCACAGTGGCTTGGGCATGTGGCGGATGTCCGCGTCCTTCGTGCTGATGCAGTCGATGAACGCGTAGACGCTCAGGGCCAGTGGCACGAGGAACATCAGCACCCGGAGCATGGGCTTCTCCAGCTCAAGCGAGGGGTGGGGACGCGTCATGGCCCCCAGGTACAGGGCAAGGGTAGCCGCTCGGGGATACTGGACGGCATGGCTTACGACGATCTTCGCTCCCTGCTCAGGGCGCTGGAGCGCGAGGGCGACCTCAAGCGCATCAAGGCCGAGGTGGACCCGTACCTGGAGGTCGGGGAGATCGTCGACCGGGTGAACAAGGCCGGCGGCCCCGCGTTGCTCTTCGAGAACGTGAAGGGCTCCGACCTGCCGCTGGCGATGAACGTCTTCGGCACCGACCGCCGCCTGCTCAAGGCCCTCGGTCTCAAGGCGTACAGCGACATCTCGGACAAGATCGGCGGCCTGCTCCGCCCCGAGCTGCCCCAGGGCTTCGTGGGCATGCGCGAGGCGTTCGGGAAGCTCGGCACGATGACGCACGTACCGCCGAGGAAGGTGAAGCCGGGCAGCGCGCCCGTCCAGGAGACCGTCCTCACCGGCGACGACGTGGACCTGGAGCGCCTCCCCGCCCTCTTCACCTGGCCGGACGACGGCGGCTCCTTCTTCAACCTGGGCCTGACCCACACCAAGGACCCGGAGACGGGCATCCGCAACCTCGGCCTGTACCGGCTCCAGCGCCACGACAAGCGCACCATCGGCATGCACTGGCAGATCCACAAGGACAGCCGCAACCACTACCAGGTCGCCGCCCGCCGCGGTGAGCGCCTGCCGGTCGCCATCGCCTTCGGCTGCCCGCCCGCCGTGACCTACGCCTCCACCGCCCCGCTCCCCGGCGACATCGACGAGTACCTCTTCGCCGGGTTCCTCCAGGGCAAGCGCATCGAGATGGTCGACTGCAAGACGGTCCCACTCCAGGTCCCCGCGCACGCGGAGGTGGTCATCGAGGGCTGGCTGGAGCCCGGCGAGATGCTCCCCGAGGGCCCCTTCGGCGACCACACCGGCTTCTACACCCCGCAGGAGCCCTTCCCCGCCCTGAAGATCGACTGCGTGACGACGCGCAGGCGCCCGCTGCTCCAGTCGATCGTGGTCGGCCGCCCCCCGACGGAGGACGGACCGCTGGGGAAGGCCACGGAGCGCTTCTTCCTCCCGCTCCTCAAGATCATCGTCCCGGACATCGTGGACTACCACCTCCCCGAGGCCGGCGGCTTCCACAACTGCGCGATCGTCTCGATCGACAAGAAGTACCCCAAGCACGCCCAGAAGGTGATGCACGCCATCTGGGGCGCCCACATGATGTCCCTGACCAAGCTGATCGTGGTCGTCGACTCCGACTGCGACGTCCACGACCTGCACGAGGTCGCCTGGCGGGCGCTGGGCAACACCGACTACGGCCGTGACCTCACCGTCGTCGAAGGCCCGGTCGACCACCTCGACCACGCCTCCTACCAGCAGTTCTGGGGCGGCAAGGCGGGCATCGACGCCACGAGGAAGCTGCCCGAGGAGGGGTACACCCGCGACGGGGGCTGGCCGGACATGGTGCTGTCCGACCCGGATACGGCGGCGAAGGTCGACCGCCGCTGGAAGGAGTACGGACTGTGACGTCGGCTTCCGCCGCCCTGCCGCAGCAGCCGGGGCGCACCAAGGCGTTCCTGCGCCTGGTGATGATCGAGCACTCGGTGTTCGCGCTGCCCTTCGCCTACATCGCCGCGCTGACCGCGATGTTCCTGTGGGACGAGAACATCCACTGGGGCCGGCTGCTCCTGGTCACCGTCGCCATGGTGGGCCTGCGCACCTTCGCGATGGCGGTCAACCGGATCATCGACCGCGAGATCGACGCCCGCAACCCCCGCACCGCCCACCGCGAACTGGTCACCGGCGCCATGTCGGTCAAGCACGCCTGGACCGGCGCGCTGATCGCCCTCGTCGTGTTCCTCGGCGCCGCCGCCCTGCTCAACCCGCTCTGCCTGGCCCTCGCGCCCGTCGCGGTGATCCCGATGGTGGTCTACCCGTACGGCAAGCGGTTCACGAACTTCCCGCAGGCCATCCTCGGCCTCGCGCAGGCCATGGGGCCCATCGGCGGCTGGCTGGCGATCACCGGCGAGTGGTCCTGGGAGGCCGTGATCCTGGGCCTCGCGGTCGGCATCTGGATCGGCGGCTTCGACCTGATCTACGCCTGCCAGGACGTCGAGACCGACCGGCAGGTCGGCGTGAAGTCCGTCCCGGCCCGCTTCGGCGTCCCGGCCGCGATCTGGGGCGCCCGCGCCTGCCACACGCTCACCACGGCCCTGTTCGCCTGGTACGCCGTCGCCACCGACGCCGGCGTCTTCTTCTGGCTCGGCCTGCTGATCGTCGCGGGCGCCTTCCTCTACGAGCACACCATCGTCCGCCCCACCGACCTGACCCGCCTCAACAGGGCGTTCTTCTCGGTCAACGGCTTCATCGGCATCGCACTCTTCGTGTGCGCGCTGCTGGATCTGCTCGTGCGGGGCCTCACGGTCTGAAAACCCTGAGCCTGCGACTAGGCTCGGCATCATGAAGCCAGGACAGACGCAGCGCGTGCCTTGGATCGTGGGGGTGTCCGGGGCGTCCGGCACCCCGTACGCCGCCGCCGTGCTGCGCGCGCTGCTCGCCGCCGACGAGAGCGTCGACCTGGTGGTCAGCCGGGCCTCGCGGCTCACCCTGCTCGACGAGACCGGCATCTCCTTCCGCGACGCCCACTGGCAGCACGACCTGCGAGAGTGGCTGGCCCGCGGAGCCGACGGAAAACCGGACACGTTCGACCCGGACGTCTCCGGTGTACGGCACTGGAGCGCGGGCGACCTCGCGGCCGGGCCGTCCTCGGGGTCGTACCCGACGAAGGGCATGCTGATCGTGCCCGCGTCCACGGCCTGCGTCGCCGGTGTCGCGCTCGGGCTGTCCAAGGACCTGCTCCAGCGCACCGCGAGCGTGACCCTCAAGGAGCGGCGCAGGCTCGTCGTGGCCGTACGGGAGACCCCGCTGGACGGCCGGACGCTGCGGCACCTGGTGACCCTGGACGACGCGGGCGCGGCCGTGGTGCCCGCCTCCCCGGCCTTCTACGCGGGGGCGACGCACATCCAGGACCTGGTGGACTTCGTCGCCGGACGCGTCCTCGACGCGGCGGGCGTCGGGCACGACCTGTACCGCCGCTGGCGCGGCGACCTCGGCGGGGCCCGCCCCACCGGCTGAGCGGCGCCGCGGTACGACCTCCCCCCACACGTTTGTTACCCACATCTTCAGAATTCTTCAGTGGAAGGCTTCGATCGCATGGACGCGGTGGACAGGCAGCTCATCCAGGCCCTGAGAGAGAACGGCCGGGCCTCCTACGCGGAGCTGGGGCGGCTCGTCGGACTCTCCGGACCCAGCGTCACCGACCGCATCAACCGGCTGGAGGCGGCCGGTGTCATCACCGGCTACCGGGCCACCGTCGACGCCGCCTCGCTCGGTCTCGGCGTCACCGCCCTGATCGGTGTCTCGCTCTCCGACGCCGCCGACCACGAGGACGTGGCGCAGCGCCTCAAGGAGCTGCGGGAGATCGAGGACTGCTGGTTCATCGCCGGTGACGACTCCTACATGCTCAAGGTCCGCGCCGCCGACGTGGACGGCCTGGAGAGCATCATCCGGCGGCTGTCGGGCACCAAGGGCGTGTCCCGGACCCGTACCACCATCGTTCTCTCCACCAAGTGGGAGAACCGGGTGGGCGAGCTGCCCGAAGAGGTCCAGTAACCGGGGCGTACGGTTGACCCGTCTGTCTCAGAAAGAGGTATCGCATGGACGCCGGGCTCAAGCGGGAGCTGGAGCAGAAGGTCCGCTCCGGTGAGCGGCTGACCCGCGAGGACGGCATCGCGCTGTACGAGTCGGACGATCTCGCCTGGCTCGGCGGCCTCGCGCACGAGGTGCGGACGCGGAAGAACGGCGACGTCGTCCACTTCAACGTCAACCGCCACCTCAACATGACCAACGTGTGCACCGCGTCCTGCGCGTACTGCTCCTTCCAGCGCAAGCCGGGGGAGAAGGACGCGTACACGATGCGCATCGAGGAGGCGGTGAAGCTCGCCAAGGCGATGGAGGGCGAGAACCTCACCGAGCTGCACATCGTCAACGGCCTGCACCCCAACCTGCCGTGGCGCTACTACCCGCGCTCGCTGCGCGAACTGAAGGCCGCGCTGCCGGACGTCTCGCTGAAGGCGTTCACGGCCACCGAGATCCACCACTTCGAGACCATCTCCGGGTTGTCCGCCTCCGACATCCTGGACGAGCTGATCGACGCCGGTCTGGAGTCCCTCACCGGCGGCGGCGCCGAGATCTTCGACTGGGAGGTGCGGCAGCACATCGTCGACCACCGCACCCACTGGGAGGACTGGTCCCGCATCCACCGCCTGGCCCACGAGAAGGGCCTGAAGACCCCGTGCACCATGCTCTACGGCCACATCGAGGAGCCCCGCCACCGCGTGGACCACGTGCTGCGCCTGCGTGAACTCCAGGACGAGACCGGCGGCTTCCAGGTCTTCATCCCGCTGCGCTACCAGCACGACTTCGTGGACATGAAGGACGGCAAGGTCAGGAACCGCCTCCAGGCGCGGACGCAGATGGCGACCGGCGCGGAGGCCCTGAAGACCTTCGCGGTCTCCCGCCTCCTCTTCGACAACGTCCCGCACGTCAAGGTCTTCTGGGTCATGCACGGCGTCCAGACCGCCCAGCTGGCCCTCCAGCACGGCGCCGACGACATGGACGGCTCGGTCGTCGAGTACAAGATCACGCACGACGCGGACGACTTCGGCACGCCGAACAAGCTGACGCGCGAGGACCTGCTGGACCTCATCCGCGACGCGGGCTTCCGGCCGGTCGAGCGGAACACGCGGTACGAGATCCTCCGGGAGTACGAGGGGGCCGACCCGGGGCGCCGGGAGGCGCCGCAGCCGATGCGGGTGTGAATCTCGCGGTAGTTCTCCGACTGCCGGCCGGTGGGGGCCGGCCGCGCAGTTCCCCGCGCCCCTTTCGGGGCACGTGCACTGGACGCCCCTGAAAGGGGCGCGGGGAACTGCGCGAGCAACCACCCACCCACCCGCACCCGGCACGGATCCGAACCGCCCCCGGCGGGTACCCGCACCGCATGGCCGGTACCGAGGACGCTTACACCGCAGAACCTTTCGTTCCAAGGCGCGGCGGCCTTCCCGCCCTGCGCGAGGCGGCAGCCGGATGCCGGGGCTGCCCCTTGCACCGCGACGCCACCCAGACCGTCTTCGGCGCCGGCCAGGCGTCCGCCCGCGTCATGCTCGTCGGCGAACAGCCCGGCGACCAGGAGGACCGGCAGGGCAAACCCTTCGTCGGCCCGGCCGGCAAGCTCCTCGACCGGGCGCTGACGGACGCCGGCATCGACCCCGCGGACGCGTACGTCACCAACGCCGTCAAGCACTTCAAGTTCACCCGGGCCGAACCCCGCAAGCGCCGTATCCACAAGGCGCCCACCCTGCGGGAGACGACCGCCTGCGGCCCCTGGCTGGCCGCCGAGCTGGACCGCGTCGAACCCGAGCTGATCGTGCTGCTGGGCGCCACCGCCGGCAAGGCGCTGCTCGGCTCGTCGTTCCGGGTCACCCGGGCGCGCGGCACGGTACTGGAGGAGGAGATCCACGGGCGCCCCGAACGACTGGTCCCGACCCTGCACCCGTCGGCGGTGCTGCGAGCCGACGACCGGGAGGCGGCGTACCGGGGACTGGTGTCGGACCTGGAAGTGGCCGCACACGCCCTCACGTAATGGCTACCATGGTCCGGTGTCCCTTACTTTCACTTTCGAACCGGCTGTCACCCCCGCCCTCCGCGACGGCGTCCTCGACCTGTGGACCGACGTCTCCAACGCGGGCGGCTCCGTGGGCTTCGTGCCGCCGGTGACGCGGGAGGACATCCGCCCCGAGCTGGTCAAGCACATGGTGGGCATGGCCGAGGGCCGCACCCGGCTGCTCGTCGGCCACGACGAGGAGGGGCGGGTGGCCGCCACCGCGTTCCTCGCCCTCAACACGCACCGGCTGATGCGGCACTGGCTGTGGCTCTACACGGTCATGGTCCACCCGCGCCATCAGGGGCGTGGCTACGGCCGGGACCTGATGGCCGCCGCCGCGGACGCCGCCCGCACCTGCGACGGCACCGAGGCGATCCGGCTCACCTGCCGGGGCGGACTGGGCCTGGAGCGGTTCTACGAGTCCTGCGGCTACAAGGAGGTCGGCCGGGTGCCTGGCGCCATCCGGGTCGCCCCCGGCGACGACCGGGACGACGTCTTCATGCTGCTGCCGCTGACCTGAGCGACCCCCCTGCGGGGCCGGCGGCCCGGCATGTTTCACTGGACAGTGCCTCTTTGTGCCAGAAACGGAAGAGTGGATTGAGATGCTCCGCTACACACTGATGCGCCTCGGGATCTTCGTAGGCTGCCTCGTGGTCGTCTGGGGGCTCGTGTACGCCGGAGTGTTCCCGCGCGGCCTCGGCGACTCCAACGGCATGTGGATCCTCCTGCTCTCCCTGCTGCTCTCCGCCCCCATCAGCTACGTCGCCCTGCGCAAGGAGCGCGACCGGGCGTCGGTGCAGGTCGTGGGCAGGGTGGACCGCATGAAGGCCAACCTGGAGGCCAACCGCGGCCAGGAGGACGGCGCCGACGACGCCGCACGGGCACGCGGGGCGCAGGGCCAGACCTCGTAACGTCCGTCACCTACCCGCACGCCCCGGTTTCCGAATTCAACGGAAACCGGGGCGCTTTGCGTTGTACGGGCAGTAGTGCACTCCCACCTCTCAAAGTATGTCTTTGAGTGTCTCAAAGCACGGGTGTTAAAGTCGTGTCCATGAAGCAAGCAGCCGCGCCCACCACACCGCAGCGCCTCGCGCTCGTGGCGCGCCTGCACGTGGACCTCTGTCGGTGCGCGTCCGCGAACTGTCGCCCCTGACGTTCCCCCTCATCCGGTCGTTCCCACGTCAGCTCAGCGCGTCCCTTCCCGCGTCCCGTCCCCCCTACGGAGCATGTCCGTGTCCTCAGCGTCTTCCGTGTCCTCGGTCACGAAGTACCTCAAGGTGCCCTTCTGGGCCCAGATACTCGCCGGTCTCGTCCTCGGTGTCCTGCTGGGCTGGCTGGCCCGCAGCCAGGACATATCGTGGCTGGTCACCACCCTGGAGAAGGTCGGTGACACCTTCATCGGCCTGCTGAAGCTGGCCGTCGCACCGCTGGTCTTCTTCGCCATCCTCGTCTCGATCACCAACCTGCGGAAGGTCAACAACGCGGCCCGCCTGGCGTCCCGCACCCTCCTCTGGTTCATGATCACGTCGCTGATCGCGGTGGCCATCGGCCTCGTCATCGGCCTCGTCACCAACCCCGGCGCCGGCACCGGCCTCACCGCGGCCGACGGCGCCAAGCCCGAACACACCGGTTCCTGGATCGACTTCCTGACCGGCATCGTGCCGACCGACGTCATCACGCCGTTCACCGAGCTGAACGTCCTGCAGATCGTCTTCATGGCCGCCGTCGCCGGTATCGCCGCCCTCCAGCTCGGCGAGAAGGCCCAGCCGATCCTGAACCTGAGCGAGTCGGTCCTCGAACTCCTCCAGAAGGCCCTGTGGTGGGTCATCCGCCTCGCCCCGCTCGGCACCGTCGGCCTCATCGGCAAGGCCATCGCCACCTACGGCTGGGACCTCATCGGCAAGTACGCCACCTTCACCGCCGACATCTACGTCGGCTGCGCGATCGTCATGTTCGTGGTGTACCCGACGCTGCTCGCCACCGTCGCCAAGGCCAGCCCGCTGCAGTTCTTCAAGGGTGCCTGGCCCGCGATCCAGCTGGCCTTCGTCTCCCGCTCCTCCGTCGGCACCATGCCGCTCACCCAGAAGGTCACCGAGCGCCTCGGCGTCCCGAAGGAGTACGCGTCCTTCGCCGTGCCGTTCGGCGCGACGACCAAGATGGACGGCTGCGCCGCGATCTACCCGGCGATCGCCGCGATCTTCGTCGCGCAGATCTTCGACATCCAGCTCGGCGTCGGCGACTACCTCCTGATCGCCTTCGTCTCGGTGGTCGGCTCCGCCGCCACCGCCGGCCTCACCGGCGCCACGGTCATGCTCACCCTGACCCTGTCCACCCTGGGCCTGCCCATGGAGGGCGTCGGCCTCCTCCTCGCCATCGACCCGATCCTGGACATGATGAGGACGGCCACGAACGTCGCGGGCCAGGCTCTCGTACCGGTGATCGTCTCGGCCCGTGAGGGACTGCTCGACCGCAAGGCGTACGACGAGGCGCACGCCTCGCCGATCGACGAGCCGGAGCGGGAGAAGCAGGAGTCGGAGCCGGTTCCGGTCGCCGCCTGACCTGCGCGATCGGGGCGTCGGCGTCGCGCCGACGCCCCGATCGACACCGCACGGACCGTACGCTGATGCGCATGGGTGCAGGGAAGACCAAGCGGATGCCGCGTGCGGTCCGTGAGCAGCAGATGCTGGACGCCGCCGTGAGCGTCTTCGGCCGGCGCGGGTACATGGCGGCGTCGATGGACGAGATCGCCGAACTGGCGGGCGTGTCCAAGCCGCTGGTGTACCTGTACCTGAACTCGAAGGACGACCTCTTCAGCGCCTGCGTCCGCCGCGAGGCCCGCGCCCTCACCGAGGCGGTGCGGGCCGGCGTGCTTCCGGGGCTGTCCGCGGACGGGCAACTCTGGTCGGGGCTGCGCGCGTTCTTCAGCCACACCGCGCACCATCCGGACGCCTGGCGGGTGCTGCACGTGCACGCCCGTACGCACGGCGAGCGGTTCGCCGCCGAGGTGGCGGTGATGCGCGAGGACATCGTCGCGTTCGTGACGCAGCTGATCGCCGCCGCGGCACGGGACGCGCACCAGGACCCGCACCTGCCCGAGGGCGAGGTCGCGGGGCTCGCCGAGGCGCTGGTCGGCGCCGCCGAGTCGCTCGCGGACTGGGCGGGCGCCACCGAGGGCGTCACCGCGAAGCAGGCGGCGGCGACCCTGATGAACTTCGCCTGGGCCGGACTGGGCGACCTGATGGCGGGGCGGCCGTGGTCCCCGCCGGAGGAACCCGAACCCGGGCCGGAGTCGGAACCCGAATCCGGGCCGGAGTCGGAACCCGAATCCGGGCCGGAGTCGGCGCCACAGGCCGTGGTTCAGGCCGCCGGGTAGGGGCGGACCTCGCCGGACAGGTGCAGCCGCCGCTGTTCGCCGCCGCGCAGCTCGAACCGGCCGCCCGCGCCGCCCCCTTCGCCGCCCGCCTCGGCCCCGTACGTCACCGTCCCCGGCAGCGGTACCGGCGCCCGGAACTCCGCCCGCACCACGGCCGCGTCCGGTGTCCCGTGCTCGGCGAGGCACCGGGCGACGGTCCACATGCCGTGCGCGATGGCCCGCGGGAAGCCGAACAGGCGGGCGGTGAGCGGGTGCAGGTGGATCGGGTTGCGGTCCCCGGAGGCCGCGCCGTAGCGCCGCCCGATGTCACCGGCCAGCCGCCACTCGGCGCGGGCGGGCAGGGGCTCCCGGCCCGCGGAGGGGGCCTCCTCGGCGGGCGGCCGGGCGGTCGTGCGGTGCCGGGCGAGGTACGTGCTGCGGGACTCCCACACGAGGTCCGTCCCGGCGCGCAGCTCCGTGACCACCGACGCCTCGGTGCCGCGCCGGTGCGGGGCGAGTCCCTCGACGTACGTGGTGAGTTCGTACACGGCGCTCGCGGGCACGGCGGCCCGCCGGGTGATGGCGAGGGACGTGTGGACGAGCCCGAGCAGCGGCAGCGGGAAGCCCCGGCCGCTCATCAGGCGCATGGCCATCGGGAAGCCCAGCACGTGCGGATACGTCGGCGGAAGCGCGTCCGCGCCGGTCGGGAAGCCGCACACCCGCTCGTACGCCGCCAGCCGCGCGAGGTCGACGCGCAGGCCGGGCAGGACGAGCCGGGTGCGGGGGAAGTCCGCGTCCGGGCGGGGGCGCCTGAGCGGCGACAGCAGTGCGCCGCGGACGAGGAGCGGCGCGAGGGCGGGGACGCCGGGCAGGGTGCTGGTCGTCGGGGCCGTGGTCATCACGCCCCCAGCAGGCTCTGGCCGCAGACCCGTACGACCTGGCCGTTGACGGCGCCGGAGGCCGGGTGCGCGAGCCAGGCGGTGGTCCGGGCGACGTCGACGGGCAGGCCGCCCTGGCCGAGGGAGTTCATGCGGCGGCCGGCCTCACGGATGAACAGCGGGACCGCCGCCGTCATCTTCGTCTCGATGAAGCCCGGCGCCACCGCGTTCACCGTCACCCCGTGCGCGTCGCGCGCGCGGGGCGCGAGGGCACGGACCAGGCCGACGATGCCCGCCTTGCTCGCACCGTAGTTGGTCTGTCCCGCGTTGCCCGCCAGCCCCGCGATGGAGGCGGTCGCCACGATCCGGCCGCCCCGGTTGACCGCGCCCGCCGCGAGCAGCGCGTCGGTGGTGCGCAGGACGCTCGCGAGGTTGACGTCGAGCACGGAACTCCAGCGTTCGGCGGGCATGTTGACCAGGCGCCGGTCGCGGGTGACGCCCGCGTTGTGGATGAGGACGTCGAGTCCGCCGGGCAGCGCGGCGGCGATGCGCTCACCCGCGTCCGGGGCCGTGATGTCGAGCGCGAGGGCGGTGCCCCCGAGGCGTTCGGCGGCCCGGCGTGCCTCGTCCTCGGCCTGCGGTACGTCCAGGACGACGACCTGGGCGCCCTGCCCGGCCAGTGTCTCGGCGACCGCCGCGCCGATGCCCCGTGCGGCGCCGGTGACCAGGGCGGTGCGCCCGGCCAGGGGCAGCGCCCAGTCGTCGGGTTCCGTGCCGCCGCCCGCGGCCCCGACCTCGATCACCTGGCCGCTGACGTAGGCGGAGGCGGGGGAGAGGAGGAAGCGCAGGGTGGACTCGGCGGCGCAGGGGTCGGTGAGGCGTACGAGGTTGACGGTCCTGCCGCGTCCGATCTCCTTGCCCAGCGAGCGGGTGAAGCCCTCCAACGCCTGCTGGACGGCGGCCTGGTGGTGGTCGGCCGGGTCGAGGGGGGCGCCGAGCACGACCACGCGGCCGCTCGCCGCGACGGACCGTACGACGGGGTGCAGGGCGGCGTGCACCCCGGCGAGCGCGTCGACGTCCCGTACGCCGGTGGCGTCGAGGACGACGGCGGCGGGGCGGCCGTCCTCGTCCCGGGTGAGGCCCGTGCGGGCCAGGACGGGGGCGAGGCCGAGGTCCGTCTTGCCGGCGGTGAGGTGGAGCAGGCCCCCGTCGAGGGTGTCGCGCCGGAGTTCCGCGGGCTGCGGCAGGCCCAGCCGGCGGGTGAGGAAACGGCCGGGCGCGGTGCCGGTGAAGCTGAGATAGCGGTCGGCCATGTCTGTCTCCCAGGCGGCTGATGGGGGTCCCCCCGCGCGAGCGTGTTCGAGCGTGGGGGAGTGTCCAGAGGCCGGCGGTCGTGCCCGCGACGCCCACAACTGCTTACTCTGGAGTAAGGTTACCGGAGGTAATCCTATGTCACGGGTGAGGAGCAGGTCGAGATGAGCCCTCTGGCACCGCGGCCCACGCGCCGCGTAGCGGTCCTCGGCGGCACGCGCGTCCCCTTCGCCCGTTCCGACGGGCCGTACGCCACCGCCTCCAACCAGGAGATGCTCACCGCGGCCCTCGACGGCCTGGTCGAGCGGTACGGACTCCAGGAGCCCGGCGCGGTCGGCGAGTTCGTGGCCGGGGCGGTGCTCAAGCACAGCCGTGACTTCAACCTCGCCCGCGAGACGGTCCTCGGCTCGGCCCTCGACCCGCGCACCCCCGCCTACGACGTCCAGCAGGCCTGCGGCACCGGACTCCAGGCCGTGATCGCCGCCGCCAACAAGATCGCCCTCGGCCAGACCGAGTCGGCGGTCGCGGGCGGCGCGGACACGGCGAGCGACGCCCCGCTCGGCGTCAACGACCGCCTGCGCCGCATCCTCCTGGAGGCCCGCCGGGCCAAGAGCCTCGGCGGACGGGCGAAGGCCCTGGCCGGAATCCGCCCGGGGCACCTCGTCCCCGACATCCCCCGCAACGCCGAACCGCGCACCGGCCTCTCGATGGGCGAGCACGCCGCGGTGACCGCACGCGCCTGGGGCATCCCCCGCGAAGAACAGGACGCGTTGGCCGCCACGAGCCATCAGCGGCTGGCGGCGGCGTACGAACGCGGCCTCTTCCGGGACCTGGTGGTCCCCTTCAGGGGCCTGGACCGCGACCAGAACCTGCGCCCCGGCTCGACGGTCGGGAAACTCGCCGCGCTGAAGCCGGTGTTCGGCCTCGACGCACCCGGCCCCACCATGACGGCGGGCAACTCCACGCCCCTGACGGACGGCGCCGCGACGGTCCTGCTGGCGAGCGAGGAGTGGGCCCGGGCGCGAGGCGTCGAACCCCTCGCGTACCTCACGGCGTACGAGACGGCGGCCGTGGACTTCGCCGGCGGGGACGTGGCCGGCGGCGAGGACGGGCTGCTGATGGCCCCGGCGTACGCGGTGCCGCGGATGCTGGAGCGGGCCGGGCTGGGGATCGGGGACTTCGACCTCGTCGAGATCCACGAGGCGTTCGCCTCCCAGGTCCTGGCCACGCTGGCCGCCTGGGAGAAGCGCGGCCTGGCCCCGGTGGACCGGTCCCGCCTGAACGTGGCAGGCTCCTCCCTCGCCACCGGCCATCCCTTCGCCGCCACCGGCGCCCGCATCGTGGCGACCCTGGCCACGCTGCTCGCCGAGCGGGAGGGACCGGGGCGCGGGCTGATCTCCGTCTGCGCGGCGGGCGGGCAGGGCGTCACGGCGATACTGGAACGAACGTGACGTACCTTCAGGTAACTCCCAGGACTGCACACTTCCGGCGCGGGACCGACCCCGAACACGCACCAACCCCCCACGTGGGCGCCGTACGATCCCGGAACTGACCGTCGGCAGCCCCTGTCCGCGGAACCGGCGATGAACGCCTCGGCGCGCGAGGCACGTACGTCATGCAGCAGAGCAGCGACAGCAGACGCAGGGTCTTTGCCGCACGTCCCAGGAGCCGCCCGTGTCCACCCCCCTTCCCTCCTTCGCCGCGTCCGCCGCCTACGCCGACTCGCCCGGCCCCACCCTGGTGGCGCCCGAGACGCGGATGCTGGACGGGACCGTACGGGAGGCGTACGTACCGCCGTTCGCGCCCCCGGTGCGCCGCGGCTCGCTCGCCGACCTGCCGTTCGACAACGCGGCGGCGGTCCCGGGCCAGGTCGTCCTCAGCCGCAGGTCGCCGGACGGAGACTGGTCCGACGTGACGGCGGCCGAGTTCGCCGGGCAGGTGCGGGCGGTGGCCAAGGGCATGATCGCCGAGGGTCTGCTGCCGGGCGACCGCATCGCGATCATGGCGCGGACGACGTACGAGTGGACGCTGCTGGACTTCGCCGCGTGGGCGGCGGGACTGGTCACCGTCCCGGTCTACCCCACCTCATCGCTCTTCCAGACCCGCTGGATCCTCCAGGACTCCGGCGCCGTCACCCTGGTCACCGAGACCACCGCGCAGGCCGCCGCCCTCGGCCCCGAACTGGACCGCATACCCGACCTCGCCCACCTGTGGGTCATGGAGAAGGGACACGTGGAGCGGCTGGCCGAGCTGGGCGCGCGGGTGCCCGACGCGGAGGTGGAGGTGCGCCGCGGCATGCTCGGCCCGAGCACCCTGGCCACCCTGATCTACACCTCCGGCACCACCGGCCGCCCCAAGGGCTGCGTGCTCACCCACGGCAACTTCTTCGCCGAGGTCGACAACGCGATCGAGCTGCTCTACCCGGTCTTCAAGGCGGAGACCGGCGAGGAGCCCTCGATCCTGCTCTTCCTCCCCATGTCGCACGTCTTCGGCCGCATGGTCGCCGTGGCCTGCGTCCGCGCCAGGGTCCGCCTCGGCCACGCGCCGAGCCTGAAGCCCCAGGACCTGCTCCCGGACCTGGCCGCCTTCCGCCCGACCTGCCTGCTGACCATCCCGTACATGCTGGAGAAGGTCTTCAACACCGCCCGCGCCAAGGCCGAGTCCGGCGGCCGGGCCCCGGCCTTCGACCGCGCCGTCTCGGTGGCGGTGCGCTACGGCGAGGCCAAGGAGGCCCGCCAGACCGGCACCGGCGGCGGCCCCGGCCGGGGCCTGAAGACGGCCCGCTCCTTCTACGACCCGCTGGTCTACCGGAAGATCCGGGCCGCCATGGGCGGCCGGGTCAAGTACGCCATCTGCGGCGGCTCCCCGCTCGGCCGCCGCCTGGCCGCCTTCTACGCCGGAGCGGGCATCGAGATCTTCGAGGGCTACGGCCTCACCGAGACCACGGCCGCGGCCACCGTCACGCCCCCGCTCAAGCCGCGCCTGGGCACGGTCGGCTGGCCGCTGCCCGGCACCCGCATCCGGATCGCCGCCGACGGCGAGGTCCTCGTCGCCGGCGACCAGGTCCTGCACGGCTACTGGGACCCGCAGGCCGGCGGCGTCGTCCAGGCCGCCCCCGAGGGCTGGTTCGCCACCGGGGACATCGGCAGCCTGGACGACGAGGGCTACCTGACGATCACCGGCCGCAAGAAGGAGCTGCTGATCACCGCGGGCGGCAAGAGCGTCGCCCCGGCCCCGCTGGAGAACTGGCTGCGCTCCCACCCCCTGATCTCCCAGTGCATCGTCCTGGGCGACCGCCGCCCCTACGTCTGTGCCCTCTTCACCCTCGACGCCGACGGCCTCACCCACTGGCGCCGCATGAACGGCAAGCACCCGGTGCCCCCCGAGCTGCTGACCGACGACGAGGAGGTCCACGCGGTGCTCCAACGCGCCGTCGACGAGGCCAACAAGCTGGTCTCCCGCCCGGAGTCCATCCGCCGCTTCGCCGTCCTGCCCAGGGACTTCACCGAGTGGGAGGGCCATCTGACCCCCTCGATGAAACTGCGGCGCGAGGTGATCATGCGGGACTTCGCGGGGGCGGTGGAGGGCCTGTACGAGACGTAGGGCGTACGGGGAGACGCGGGGGCGGCTCAGCGGCGGGCGATGAGGAACGCCTGCGGGACCCGGGCGACGGTGGTCCCCTCGGTGATCCGCACCGTCCGGGACAGCACCGTGAACCCGGCGTGCTCCAGCAGCTCCGCCATCGGCTCCGGGCGCCGCCGTTCGAAGTCCAGGGCGACCGGGTGGCCCCACGGGCGGTCGTGGTGGTTGGGCTCGTCACCGACCTGGAACCCGAGCAGCAGGTGCCCGCCCGGGGCCAGTACGCGCCGCACCTCGCCGAAGAGGTCCGGCAGCCGCTCCCACGGCGTGTGGATCGACGAGTACCAGGAGACCGCCCCCGCGAGCGCGCCGTCGGGCAGGTCCAGCTCCAGCATGGACCCCTGCTCGAAGCGCAGCCCCGGGTTCTCGCGACGCGCGATCGCGAGCATGGACGCGGAGAGGTCGAGGCCGAAGACCCGCAGGCCCAGCGAGGCCAGGTGCGCGGTGACCCGGCCGGGCCCGCAGCCGAGGTCGGCCACCTGCCCCTCGGGCCCCACCAGCTCGGCGAAGGCGCCCATCAGCGCCCGGTCCAGCGGGGCGTCGTCGAGCACGGTGCGGAAGCGGGCGTGGTAGTCCTCGGCGACGGCGTCGTAGAAGGTCCGGGTGGTGGCCACGAAGGCGGGATCGGTGCGGGTGTCGTCGGTGCGGGGCGCGTCAGTCATGGCGGGACCCTAGCGGCGGCCACCGACAGTCGGCCGAAAAGGGCAGGAGCCCCGTCGCCGACACCGGCGCGGGGCTCCTTGGGTACTGCTGTCAATCAGACAGGAGTGACATTCTCCGCCTGCGGGCCCTTGGGGCCCTGCGTGACGTCGAAGGACACCTGCTGGTTCTCCTCGAGGGAGCGGAAACCGCTCGCGTTGATCGCGGAGTAGTGGACGAAGACGTCGGGGCCGCCGCCTTCCTGGGCGATGAATCCAAAGCCCTTTTCGGCGTTGAACCACTTCACGGTTCCGGTAGCCATAAGCCCTCCTTGGGCCCAAAGGGTTGCCCTGCTCCAGAACCAGCAAGTGTGAAGACTGGAATTCTGCACAACTGCATATGTCTGAGAACGACGAGAGCCCGCGGTCACATGCTCCGCAGGCTCTGTACTGCAAGGGAAACCAAACTGCAACTTGCTGTGAGCCTAGCACGCAGGCCCCCGAGCGCAACAGAGGTCAAGATCACTTCACCCGGACGTTTGAACACCTGCGCCGTTCGGCTGACGCCGGGGGTCGGCGAGGGGCGGATGCGGGGGGAGGGCTAGCCTCGCGAGGTGGACAATTCTCGCACCCGGCCGCGCGTCGGCCACATCCAGTTCCTGAACTGCCTGCCCCTCTACTGGGGGCTCGCGAGAACAGGCACGCTCCTCGACTTCGAGCTGACGAAGGACACCCCGGAGAAGCTCAGCGAGCAGCTGGTGCGCGGCGATCTCGACATCGGTCCCGTCACCCTGGTCGAATTCCTCAAGAACGCCGACGACCTGGTCGCCTTCCCCGACATCGCCGTCGGCTGCGACGGCCCCGTGATGTCCTGCGTGATCGTCTCGCAGGTTCCGCTGGAGCGGCTCGACGGCGCCCGGGTCGCGCTGGGCTCGACCTCGCGCACCTCCGTACGCCTCGCCCAGCTGCTCCTGGCGGAGCGCTTCGGGGTCCAGCCGGACTACTACACCTGCCCGCCGGACCTGAGCCTGATGATGCAGGAGGCCGACGCGGCCGTCCTGATCGGCGACGCGGCCCTGCGCGCCAACATGATCGACGGCCCGCGCTACGGCCTTCAGGTGCACGACCTGGGCGCGCTGTGGAAGGAGTGGACGGGCCTGCCGTTCGTCTTCGCGGTGTGGGCGGCGCGGCGGGACTACGTGGAGCGCGAGCCGGTCATCGCCCGCAAGGTGCACGAGGCCTTCCTCGCCTCCCGCGACGTCTCCCTGGAGGAGGTGGAGAAGGTCGCGGAGCAGGCGGCCCGCTGGGAGGCCTTCGACGAGGAGACCCTCGCGAAGTACTTCACCACCCTCGACTTCCGCTTCGGCGGCCCGCAGCTGGAGGCGGTCACCGAGTTCGCCCGCAGGGTGGGCCCCACCACGGGCTTCCCCGCGGACGTGAAGGTCGAACTGCTCCAGCCCTGATCCGCACGGCGGCGGCCCACTACCCTGCCGGCAGGTGCCGGCGTACGGGGGGAGGGACGCCCGAGCGGGCGCCGAGCGGTTCGGTGAGCGGGGTGCCGAGAGGGGTGCCGGGCGGGGCGCCGGCTCCTCGCCCGGCAGGCTCGCCCTCTGCGTCGCGCACGTTCACACCGGTCGGCGACGACCTCGACTAGGCCTCGCGGAGCGAGCGGGCGGGCGCCCCGAGGCACGGCTGTCGAAGGTCGGGCAGCCGGGCGGGCGCCGTGCGGCGGACCGGGGGGACAGGGCCGCCGCCATACTGGAGCCGTCGGCTTCCCCCTGCGGACCGCCGACGCCGAGAGTGCGGCGGTGTTCGGGCAGCTCGTCGAATCGTGTCCGGACGCCCCCGGGCCAAGGAGATCTGGAGGGGAACCGATGTCGGAGATCCGCTGCTTCTTCACCAATCCGGTGGCCGAGAAGGTCCGCGAGGAAGGCCGCGAGGAGGACTTGATCCGGGAAGGGCAGGGCTGATCCCGGCGGCCGGGTGGACCTCCTGATGGACATCGACCTCCTTGTCGTCCTCGTCGCCGCGTTCTGGGGCGCGGCGGTGGGGACCCTGCTGCCCCGCGCGGCCTACCGGTTCTCCGCCCCGTCGGGAGAGGCGTGGCGGGAGAGGTGTCCGGGCGGCGGGCACCCCGTCCGGGGCTGGCTCGGCCGCGCGCGATGCGCACCCTGCGGGGCGGGCGAGGGGAACGAGGCCGGTGCGGTCTTCTACGGACCCCGGGCCGCCGCGCTCGCCACCCTCACCGCGCTGGTCTGCGCCGCCCTCGCCGCCGCCACCGGGACCCGGCCCGAGCTGGCCGTCTGGCTGCTGCTCGCGCCGGTCGGAGTGCTGCTGGCCGTCGTCGACCTGAGGGTGCGGCGGCTGCCCGACCCGCTCACCCTCCCGCTCGCCGGCGCCGCGCTCGCCCTGCTCGGCCTCACCGCGCTGGTGCCCGAGCACGCCGGGGAGTGGACCACCGCCCTGCTGGGCGCCCTCGCCCTCGGCGCCGGCTACCTCGCGCTGTACCTCATCAACCCGGCCGGCATGGGCTTCGGCGACGTGAAGCTGGCCCTGACCGCCGGTGCCGTCCTCGGCTGGTACGGCTGGCCCACCCTGATGCTGGGCACCTTCGCCGGTTTCCTGCTGGGGGCGCTCTACGGCGGAGCCCTCCTCGTCGCCCGGCGCGCGGACCGCAGGACGGCCATCCCGTTCGGGCCGTTCCTGATCGCGGGCGCCCTTCTCGGCGTCCTGGCCGGGGCGTACGCGGCCTGAGCACGAGCGGGCAAAACGCCTGGCGTACGCTGGGCAGGTCTGTCCACAACCCTTACGAACCTTGCGAAAGGGACGCCGGTGACCGAGAAGGCCGACCTTCAGCCCATCCTCGACCGCGCCGCCGCCGGTGGGCGGATCACCCCCGAAGAGGCGCTCGACCTGTACCGCGACGCGCCGCTGCACGCGCTGGGCGCCGCCGCCGACGCCGTACGCAGGCGCAAGTACGCCGGCACCGAGCACATCGCCACGTACATCATCGAGCGCAACATCAACTACACCAACGTGTGCGTCACGGCGTGCAAGTTCTGCGCCTTCTACGCGGCCCCCAAGGACACCAGGAAGGGCTGGAGCCGTGACCTCGACGACATCCTGCGCCGCTGCGCGGAGACGGTCGAGCTGGGCGGCACCCAGATCATGTTCCAGGGCGGCCACCACCCGGACTACGGCGTCGAGTACTACGAGGAGCACTTCGCCGCCATCAAGAAGGAGTTCCCGCAGCTCGTCATCCACAGCCTGGGGGCGAGCGAGGTCGAGCACATGGCCCGGATCTCGAAGGTCTCGGTGGAGGAGGCGATCCAGCGGATCCACACGGCCGGGCTCGACTCCTTCGCCGGGGCCGGGGCCGAGTTGCTGCCCGAGCGGCCGCGCAAGGCCATCGCTCCGCTGAAGGAGTCCGGCGAGCGCTGGCTGGAGATCATGGAGATCGCACACGGGCTGGGCGTCGAGTCGACGTCCACCATGCTCATGGGCACCGGCGAGACCAACGCCGAACGCATCGAGCACCTGCGGATGATCCGGGACGTCCAGGACCGCACCGGCGGCTTCCGCGCCTTCATCCCGTACACCTACCAGCCCGAGAACAACCACCTGAAGGGCCGCACCCAGGCCACGCTCTTCGAGTACCTGCGGATGATCGCCATCGCCCGCGTGTTCCTCGACAACGTCGCCCACATCCAGGGCTCCTGGCTGACGACCGGCAAGGAGGTCGGCCAGCTCTCCCTGCACTACGGCGCCGACGACCTCGGCTCGATCATGCTGGAGGAGAACGTCGTCTCCTCCGCGGGCGCCAAGCACCGGTCCAACCGGCTGGAGATCATCGACCTGATCCGCAAGGCGGGCCGGGTCCCCGCCCAGCGGGCCACGACGTACGAGCACCTCGTCGTCCACGACGACCCGGCGAACGACCCGGTCGACGAGCGCGTCGTCTCGCACATCTCCTCCACGGCCATCGAGGGCGGCACGGCCCACCCCGAGCTGAAGCTGCTCGCGCCCAACTGACGCCGCCGTGCTGACGATCCACCGGCCGCTGGCGGACGACTCCCGGTGCGTCGCCGTCGAGGGCGCCCGCATCGCGGGCCTCGGCCCGTACGCCGCACTGCGCGCCGCCCACGACGACCACGCCCGCGTCCGCGAGTGGGCGGGCGGGACCCTCGCCACCGGACGGCACGAGCCCGGCGCCGTCCGGCTGCTGGAAACCCTGTACTGGCCCGACCCGCGCGAGGCCGACGAGTGGGGCACCGAACCCCTGCCCGTGGGCCCTGCCGGGATGCCGGACGCCCGGTGGAGCGCCAGCGCCCGGCGCGGCCTCCAGCGGATGCTGGCCCGGGGCGTCACGGCGGTCGCCGGTCCCTTCACCCGGCCCCCGGTGCTGACCGCCGTGCGGCGGTCCGGCGTCCTGGTCGACACCGCCGCCCCGACCCTCTCCCCGGGCGCCCGCGCGGACTTCGCCGTCCTGGCCGCCGACGGCAGCTGCCTGGCCACGGTGGTGGGCGGGCGACTGGTGCACCGCCGGGCATAAATACGACTTCCACGGTCGGCGGTACGGGACGAACACGGTGCGCTTACTCTCGGCTACGGAGAGAGGGGTGTCCGCCCATGGCTCACATCAGGCAACTCGACCCCAGCGCGTCGCCCTTGGACTACTACGGCGCCGAGCTGCGCCGCCAGCGGGAGGCGGCCGGCCTCCGCCTGGCCGACCTGGGGCGCATCGTCTTCTGCACCGGCTCCCTGGTCGGTCAGATCGAGACGACGCTCAAGGTCCCGACCCGCGACTTCTCGGCCCGCGTGGACGCCGCGCTGAACACGGACGGAGTGTTCTCGCGGCTGGTCGGCCTGGTCCTGCGCAGCCAGTTGCCGTCCTGGTTCCAGCCGTATGCGGAGATGGAGGCGAAGGCGAGTTACATCTCCGCGTTCGAAGCGCAGGTGGTGTACGGGCTGCTGCAGACGCCCGAGTACGCGCGCGCGGCGCTGGCGGTGCGGGAGGACAACGACCTCGACGGTCTGGTCGCGGCCCGGCTGGAGCGCCAGCGCATCCTGGACAAGGAGAATCCGCCCCTGATGTGGGTGGTGCTGTCGGAGGCGGTACTCCGTCAGCAGGTCGGTGGCCGCGACGTCATGCGCGGGCAACTGGCTCATCTGCTGGAGTTGCGGGACCGCGAGTGGCTGCGCGTGCAGATCCTGCCGTTCGAAGCAGGTGCCCACGCGGGGCTGCCGGGCTCGTACACGATGCTGCGCTTCGACGGTGACCCGGACATCGTCTACACCGAGGACTTCGTCCAGGGCCACATGACGGCCAATCCTCAAGCAGTCAAGGAGGGTTCACTCCGTTACGCTCTCATGCAGGCGGCCGCTCTCTCCGTGGAGGAGTCGGCCGAGCTGATCGCCAGAGTGATGGAGGAGCGTTATGGGCACCAGGCCGACCCCGGCGGACTCGCTTTGGCGTAAGTCGTCGTACAGCAGTGACACCGGCGGGAACTGCGTCGAGTACGCCGACCTCGCGGCCCACGTCGCGATGCGCGACAGCAAGAACCCCACCGGAGGCCACTTCTCCGTCGCGCCGGAGGCGTTCGCGCGGTTCGTCGGGGCGGCGGCGCGGGGCGAGCTGTAGGTCCCGCCCGGGCGGCTGCAACAATGGGCCCGTGACCCGCGCTTCCCTGAACAAGCAGCCGCACGAAGTCGCCTCGATGTTCGACCACGTCGCGGAACGGTACGACCTGACCAACGCCGTGCTCTCGCTCGGCCAGGACCGGGCGTGGCGCAAGGCGGTCGCCCGGGCCGTCGACGCCCGTCCCGCGCAGAAGATCCTGGACCTCGCGGCCGGTACGGCGACCTCCTCGCTGCCCTTCGCCCGCACCGGCGCCTACGTCGTGCCGTGCGACTTCTCCCAGGGCATGCTCCAGGTCGGCAAGGAACGGCACTCCTGGCTGCCGTTCACCGCGGGCGACGCGACGCGGCTGCCGTTCAAGGACGACGTCTTCGACGCCGTCACCATCTCCTTCGGGCTGCGCAACGTCCAGGACACGGACGCGGCGCTGCGCGAGATGCACCGGGTGACGCGGCCCGGCGGGCGGGTCGTCATCTGCGAGTTCTCGCACCCGACCTGGGCGCCGTTCCGCACCGTCTACACCGAGTACCTGATGCGCGCGCTGCCGCCGGTGGCCCGTGCGGTGTCGTCCAACCCCGACGCGTACGTGTACCTCGCCGAGTCCATCCGCGCCTGGCCCGACCAGGCGGCGCTCGCCGAGCGGCTGGGCAGGGCCGGCTGGTCGCGGGTGGCGTGGCGGAACCTGACGGGCGGCGTGGTGACACTGCACCGCGGGTTCAAGGCGAGCTGAGCACGACCGCGGGCGGGGTCCCGCGGCCGGGTTGAGCGGGGACGCCCGCCGGGGCCGCCTCCGGGACGGGCCGAGCGCGGCCCCGCCTGCTGCCTCCGGAGCGAGCCGGGCGCGGCCGCACGCGAGGGCTCGCGGCCGGGCACGGCGCGGCACCCCCGGGGAACGTCACGGCAGGCTGAGGACGGCGTGGCGGGGCGGTGGTTCGCCCGGTTCCGGAAGCTCCCGGCGGAGCCCGCCCGACGGCGGCCGCGGCACGCGCGGCTCACGGATGCCCCCGCCGCCCTCGCCCTCCCCGAAGTCGAACCACACGTACACCGTCGACTCCCGCGGCACCCGCGCGCCGGGCCGCGGATACTGGCGTACGACGTGGTCGACGGCGGCGGCCCGGAGATCGGGCCGGTCCGGCGCGTGCAGGGACAGGCCCCGCACGTGAGCGGCGTCGTATGCGTCCACGGCCATCAGGCCGACCAGTCGCGGTACGCGGACATCGGGTTCCTCGGACGGCAGGCGCACGGGCGTCACCCCCAGCGGTACCCGGCACAGTAGCGCCGCCGGACAGCACCCGGAAGCGTCAAGTAGCCGACTGTGACACTTGGTCACCCTGCGTCATCCGGTGTCCTCGCGGCCGGTGCAGGGCGAGGCGGTAGCAGTGCCCCTGCCGCTCGGAACCCGGGACCGTGAAGACCTCGGCGAGCCGCATGCCCAGCCGCCCGGTGACCGCGATGGACCGGGCGTTGCGCGCGTCGACCATCGCGACCACGTCCGCCACACCGGCCGACCGGACCCGCCGGAGGGTCTCCCGGGCCGCCGCGGTGACGTACCCCTTGCCCCAGTACCCCCGCCCGAGCCGCCAGCCGATCTCGATCTCGCCCCGGGGGCCCCAGTCCCCGGGCCACGGCTGGGCACCGGTGAAGCCGATGACCCGCCCGGACTCGTCCACCATGGTCCACAGGCAGAAGCCGCGCTCCGCCTCGTGCCGGCGCTGGCGGGCGGTCAGCTCCTCGTACACGGACAGCTCCGCCGACCTCCCGCCGTGGAACTCCATGACCTCCGGGTCGTCGAAGATCCGGTGCCAGGCCACGGCGTCCTCGTCGGTGGGGACGCGCAGCCGTACAACGGGAAGAGGTCGCTTCACGGGGCAGCCCTTCAGCCGGGTGGTCGGTGACGCTGAATAGACTGCCCATGTCCAGTGCCGGTCGGCACGCAGATTCCGAACTTGGGGAGATCCCGCCGTGACCGTCGAGACCGAGCCGCTCACCGGGAACACCGCCGACGTGATCGTCGTGGGCGCGGGGCCGGCCGGCTCCACCACCGCGTACCACCTGGCCAAGTCGGGACTCGACGTCCTGCTTCTGGAGAAGACCGCGTTCCCCAGGGAGAAGGTCTGCGGCGACGGCCTCACCCCGCGTGCGGTCAAACAGCTCGTCGCCATGGGCATCGACATCTCCGAGGAGGCCGGCTGGCTGCGCAACAAGGGCCTGCGCATCATCGGCGGCGGCTCCCGCCTCCAGCTGGACTGGCCGGACCTCGCCTCCTTCCCCGACTACGGACTCGTCCGCAAGCGCGACGACTTCGACGAGCAGCTCGCCCGGCAGGCCCAGAAGGCCGGCGCCCGGCTGTACGAGCGCTGCAACGTCGGCGCCCCGATCGTGGACGACCGCACGGGCCGCATCACCGGGGTGAAGGCCAAGCTGGGCGAGGACAAGCGCGAGGTCGCCTTCCACGCGCCGCTCGTCGTGGCCGCCGACGGCAACTCCACCCGCCTGTCCCTCGCGATGGGCCTGCACCGCCGCGAGGACCGCCCCATGGGCGTCGCCGTCCGCACGTACTTCACCTCGCCCCGCCACGACGACGACTACCTCGAGTCCTGGCTGGAACTGTGGGACCGGCGCGGCGCCCAGGACCGCCTGCTGCCCGGCTACGGCTGGATCTTCGGCATGGGCGACGGCACCTCGAACGTCGGCCTCGGCGTCCTCAACACCTCCGCCGCCTTCAAGGAGCTGGACTGGCGCGAGATCCTCAAGGCCTGGTGCGCGTCCATGCCCGAGGACTGGGGCTACACCCCCGACAACATGACCGGCCCGATCCGCGGCGCCGCCCTGCCCATGGCCTTCAACCGCCAGCCGCACTACACCAAGGGCCTGCTGCTGGTCGGCGACGCCGGCGGCCTGGTGAACCCCTTCAACGGCGAGGGCATCGCCTACGCCATGGAGTCCGGCCAGATCGCCGCCGACGTCATCGTCCAGGCCCACGCGCGGGCCACGCCGAGCCAGCGCGAGATCGCCCTCCACCGCTACCCGCGCGTCCTCAAGGACACCTACGGCGGCTACTACACGCTGGGCCGGGCCTTCGTGAAGCTCATCGGCAACCCGAAGGTCATGCAGATCGCGACCCAGCGCGGCCTCACCCACCCGATCCTGATGAAGTTCACCCTGAAGATGCTCGCCAACCTGACGGACCCGACGGGCGGCGACGCGATGGACCGCATCATCAACGGACTGAGCAAGGTCGCGCCGAAGGCCTGAGCCCACGGCCCGGCCGACGGCGGCCGGGCCGTGGGGCCGTTCAGGCGGTGAAGGCCGCCGCGTTGGCGGCCCGGCGCGCGAAGACCGCCTCGCGCCGGTCCGCCGACTGCCGCAGCGCCGCCTTCCGCTCCCGGCCCGAGAGCCGGTCCAGGTACACGTGCCCGTTCACGTGGTCCGTCTCGTGGGCGAGGCAGCGCGCGAAGTAGCCGGTGCCCTCGACGACGAGCGGAGCGCCGTCCTTGTCCCGGCCCCGCACGACGGCCCGGTCGGGCCGCGGTACGGCCATGACCGCGCCCGGCACCGACAGACACCCCTCGCCCTCGTCCAGCAGCCGGCGCGCGGCCGGGTCGAGGGGGTCCAGCACCGGGTTGACGACGTGCCCGACATGTCGGACACCTTCGTCGTCGGGGCAGTCGTAGACGAACAGGCGCAGGTCGACACCGACCTGATTGGCCGCCAGCCCGGCCCCCTCCGCGACGTACATCGTGCGGAACATGTCGTCGATGAGCGCGGCGAGATCGGGCCCGAACTCGGTGACGTCCCGGCACGGCCGGTGCAGCACCTCCTCGCCGACCTCGGTGACGCGCCGTACCGCTCCGCGCACGGCCTCGGGCGCGAACGGGGGGTAGGAGGCGGTGGGCCGCCCCTGTACGAACACACTCGGCATGACGTTCTCTCTCCTTCTTCCACTCGTGGACGGACCGGTGGGGACCGGCCCGCGCCGAGCATGCCAGGAGAGGCCGAAGGGCCGCAGCCCCCGAGCGGCTGCGGCCCTTTCGCGCGTACGAGTGGGGTGCGGTCTACAGCACGCGCACCGCACCGCTCGGCGGGTCGTACGACAGCGGCCTCTCGACGACGCCGGTGGAGGAGTTCTGCGCGCCGACGAACATGCCGTCGCCCACGTAGACACCGACGTGGTAGGCGCTGCCCGCGCCGCCCCAGTACAGGATGTCGCCCGGCTGGAGGTTGCCCAGCCCGACCTGGGTGCCGGCGGTCGACTGGGCCTGGGAGACCCGCGGGAGGCTGATGCCGACCTGCTTGAAGGCGGCCTGCACCAGACCGGAGCAGTCGTAGGCGGACGGGCCGGTGGCACCGGAGACGTACGCCTTGCCGACCTGGGCCTGAGCGAAGGCGACGACGGCCGCGGCCGAACCGGTGGCCGTGGACGAGCCGACGCTCGTGCCCGTGCCGGTGCTCGTGCCCGTGCCGGTGCTCGTGCCCGTGCCGGTGGAGGAGCCGGTGTCCGAGGAGGCGCTCAGGGTGACGCGCTCGGCGCTGCGGGAGGCGCGCTCGGCGGCTTCCTTGCGCTCGGCCTCCTCGGCCTTCTTCTTGGCCTCCGCGGCCTTCTTCTTGGCCTCGGCGAGGTCCGTCTTGGCCTGCTTCGCGGCCGACTCGGCCGCCGCGTCGCGCTCGGCCTGCAACTGGTAGCTCGCGGCCGCCTGCTGCGTGACGTCCGCGGACTGGGCGACCTGAGCGGCCAGGTCAGCCGTCAGGGTGGGCAGTTCAAGGGTCTGCGTCACCGGTTCGGCCGCGTTGGCCGACCCCGACGCACCGGCCACTGCCAGGGTGCTGAGGACGCCACCGGCAACTCCGGCCCGCATCGCGATCGTCGACGCGCTGCGGCGGGGCTTCCGGTGGCTGCGTATGTGAGCGGTGTGGGACATAGGGACAACCGGTATCAGTAGCTCCTCCATACCTTCAAGAAACGTGTGCTGCGCCACAGTTGTTCAATCAGGCCGCCGAATCCCGGGCGTGTCGCTCTTTATTGACGCCGTAACGGACATAGCGGGCGGGCCGTAACCGGCCTGTGATCACGGTCTTTGATCGTTACGCCCGAATTGCCCCGCGCTTACCACTTGTTGGAGTACTTGGCCAAGCCCGGTTCTCAGACGCCTCTCATGAATGTGGCGCAGGTCACGGAACGGTTACCCCGGCGGTCGCGTCCGTCGCGTGCGAGGCGGCACCGCCGACTCCGCGGGGCCGCCCGCCCGCGCTCGTGAACGCGCGCACGTGTCCACATCGCCCCGCGGCCCTCCCCCCGATGTGTGAACGCGTCCTCTATCAAGGGTTCGCGTCCAAGGCCAATTTGCATGCAAGGGAAGCATCTTGATATTGAGACGCCCCTGCCTCCTGCCCTCTGGCCAGCGACGACGAGCGAAAATGTCACCTCTGGTGATCAGGTGAACGCTTCCTGTGTGAAGATCACCGCTCATCCGACTTCATGATCGTTCGTCAGGTGGTGGAGATCACAAAGCTTGTGCAATACCCCGTGTCGCAGATCACAGAGCGTCGGGCATAGGATGCGAGGCAGTTGGGCTTGTGACCTGCTTCACATGTTCGCGATCTTCGTCGGGACGGGCGTGGCTCGTGGGGCTGTTGGGGCGGCCGTGAGTCCAGTGCAACCTCCCCCAGGTCTCGGCTCCGCTCGACCAGGGGGGACCCCCATGCAGTCAGTGCCGACTGAGAGGAGCGAGGAGCGGTGAACGCGTATGCGCCCATCCTCGTACTGGGAGCCCTCGGGGCAGGCTTTGCGATCTTCTCCGTGGTGATGGCCACGCTGATCGGTCCGAAGCGGTACAACCGGGCGAAGCTCGAGGCCTACGAGTGCGGCATCGAGCCGACCCCCACGCCGGCCGGCGGCGGGCGCTTCCCCATCAAGTACTACCTGACGGCGATGCTCTTCATCATCTTCGATATCGAGATCGTCTTCCTCTACCCCTGGGCCGTCACCTTCGACGCCCTGGGGATCTTCGGGCTCGTGGAGATGCTGCTCTTCGTGCTCACCGTCTTCGTCGCGTACGCGTACGTATGGCGGCGCGGCGGCCTGGAATGGGACTGAGGGGCCTTTGACATGGGACTCGAAGAAAAACTGCCGAGCGGCTTCCTGCTGACCACCGTCGAGCAGGCCGCGGGCTGGGTGCGCAAGTCGTCCGTCTTCCCCGCCACGTTCGGCCTCGCCTGCTGTGCCATCGAGATGATGACCACCGGCGCGGGCCGCTACGACATGGCGCGGTTCGGCATGGAGGTCTTCCGGGGCTCGCCGAGGCAGGCGGACCTGATGATCGTCGCGGGCCGGGTCAGCCAGAAGATGGCGCCGGTGCTGCGGCAGGTCTACGACCAGATGCCCAACCCGAAATGGGTGATCTCCATGGGGGTCTGCGCCTCCTCGGGCGGCATGTTCAACAACTACGCCATCGTCCAGGGCGTCGACCACGTCGTCCCGGTCGACATCTATCTCCCCGGCTGCCCGCCGCGGCCCGAGATGCTGCTGGACGCCATCCTCAAGCTCCACCAGAAGATCCAGAGCTCCAAGCTCGGGGTGAACGCCGAGGAAGCGGCCCGCGAGGCGGAGGAGGCGGCGCTCAAGGCCCTGCCCACGATCGAGATGAAGGGGCTGCTGCGGTGAGCGACGCGAACAACACCGCGGGTGACGCGAACGGGGTGAACCCCGAGAAGGACCTGTCCGCGGAGAACCTCCCGGGCCAGCGCGGCCAGGGCGGCGAGGAGATCCGCGTCCAGCGGGGCATGTTCGGCGCCAACAACGGCGGCGACACCTCCGGGTACGGCGGCCTGGTCCGCTCCGTCCGGCTCCCCGGACCGGCGAGCCGGCCCTACGGGGGGTGGTTCGACGAGGTCGCCGACGAACTCGAGGGCGCGCTGGAGGAGCAGGGGCTCCTGCCCGACAACGCCATCGGGAAGACGGTCGTCGACCGCGACGAGCTGACCTTCCACATCGAACGCGAACACCTGGTCCGCGTCGCCCGCACCCTGCGCGACGACCCGGCCCTGCGCTTCGAGCTGTGCACCGGCGTCAGCGGCGTCCACTACCCGCACGACAAGGGCCGTGAACTGCACGCGGTCTACCACCTGCGCTCGATCACCCACAACCGGCTGATCCGCCTCGAAGTCAGCGCCCCCGACGGCGACCCGCACATCCCGTCGCTGGTCCCCGTCTACCCGACGAACGACTGGCACGAGCGCGAGACGTACGACTTCTTCGGCATCGCCTTCGACGGTCACCCGGCCCTGACGCGGATCATGATGCCGGACGACTGGCAGGGCTTTCCGCAGCGCAAGGACTACCCCCTCGGCGGCATCCCCGTCGAGTACAAGGGCGCCCAGATCCCGGCTCCGGACCAGCGGAGGTCGTACTCGTGAGCACTTCCCACGCCTCCCCCAGGGAGACCACCGAAGGCACCGTCTACACGGTCACCGGCGGTGACTGGGACGAGGTCGTCCAGTCCGCGGCCCGCGCCGACGACGAGCGCATCGTCGTCAACATGGGCCCCCAGCACCCGTCCACCCACGGTGTCCTGCGCCTCATCCTGGAGATCGACGGCGAGACGGTCACCGAGGCCCGCTGCGGCATCGGCTACCTGCACACCGGCATCGAGAAGAACCTCGAGTACCGGAACTGGACGCAGGGCACCACGTTCGTGACGCGCATGGACTACCTGACGCCGTTCTTCAACGAGACGGCGTACTGCCTGGGCGTCGAGAAGCTCCTCGGCATCGAGGACCAGATCCCGGACCGCGCCTCGGTCATCCGGGTCCTGCTGATGGAACTGAACCGGCTCTCCTCGCACCTGGTGTGCGTCGCCACCGGCGGCATGGAGCTGGGCGCCACCACGGTCATGATCTACGGATTCCGCGATCGTGAACTGATTCTCGACGTCTTCGAGCTGATCACCGGCCTGCGGATGAACCACGCGTTCGTGCGCCCGGGCGGACTCGCCCAGGACCTGCCGCCCGGCGCGGTGGACCAGATGCGCGAGCTCGTGAAGAAGATGAAGAAGAACCTCCCGGAGTACGACAAGCTCTTCACCGGGAACCCCATCTTCAAGGCCCGCATGCAGGACGTCGGCTACCTCGACCTGGCCGGCTGCATGGCCCTCGGCGCCACCGGCCCGATCCTCAGGTCCACCGGTCTCCCGCACGACCTGCGCAAGACCCAGCCGTACTGCGGATACGAGACCTACGACTTCGACGTCCCGACCTCCGAGACCTGCGACTCCTACGGCCGCTTCCTGATCCGGCTGGAGGAGATGCGCCAGTCGCTGCGCATCGTCGAGCAGTGCCTGGACCGGCTGGAGCCCGGCCCGGTCATGGTCGCCGACAAGAAGATCGCCTGGCCCGCCCAGCTCGCCCTGGGACCGGACGGACTGGGCAACTCCCTCGACCACATCAAGAAGATCATGGGCACCTCCATGGAGGCCCTGATCCACCACTTCAAGCTGGTCACCGAGGGCTTCCGGGTACCGCCGGGCCAGACCTACGTGGCGGTCGAGTCGCCCAAGGGCGAGCTGGGGGTGCACGTCGTCTCCGACGGCGGCACCCGCCCCTTCCGGGTCCACTTCCGCGACCCGTCCTTCACCAACCTGCAGGCCATGGCGGCGATGTGCGAGGGCGGCCAGGTCGCCGACGTCATCGTCGCCGTGGCGTCCATCGACCCCGTGATGGGAGGCGTCGACCGGTGACCACCTCTTCTTCGGAGCGGGGCGTCAGCCTGGGCATGCCGGAACTGCCCGCGCCCGCCTACCCGGACGACGTCCGGGCCCGGCTGGAGACCGACGCGCGCGAGGTCGTCGCACGCTACCCGGACTCCCGGTCCGCCCTCCTGCCGCTGCTGCACCTCGTGCAGTCGGAGGAGGGACACGTCACGCGCACCGGGATGCGGTTCTGCGCGGACATCCTCGGCCTCACCACCGCCGAGGTCACCGCGGTCGCCACCTTCTACACCATGTACCGGCGCGGGCTGAGCGGCGACTACCAGGTCGGCGTCTGCACCAACACGCTGTGCGCGGTCATGGGCGGCGACGCCATCTTCGAGTCCCTCCAGGACCACCTGGGCGTCGGCAACGGCGAGACCACCGAGGACGGCAAGGTCACCCTGGAGCACATCGAGTGCAACGCGGCCTGCGACTTCGCACCGGTCGTGATGGTCAACTGGGAGTTCTTCGACAACCAGACCCCGGCGAGCGTCCGCGCCCTCGTGGACGACCTGCGCGCGGGACGCGCGGTGACACCCACGCGCGGGGCACCGATGTGCACCTTCAAGGAGACCGCCCGGATCCTGGCGGGCTTCCCCGACGAGCGGGACGGCGCCGTCGCGGCCGGCGGCAGCGCGGGTCCCGCCTCCCTGGCCGGGCTGAAGCTGGCCAAGGGCGAGGCGTCCGCCGCGCGCGTCGTGCACCCGCGGGACGGCGGACCGCACGACGCGCCGCAGGACCGGACCGTGCACGACCCGTCCCCGACGGAACACCTCAGCTCGCACGACGCGCCGCAGGACACATCGGCATCCGACCCTTCCAACCCGGCAGGGCCCACCGCCGAGGAGGGGGAGTGATGACCGTGGCCGCCGAGATCAAGGGCAGCAGCCCGGAGAAGCTGCTCGCACCCGTGCTGTCGGCCTTCTGGGACGAGGACGAGTCCTGGACTCTCGACGTCTACCGGAGGCACGAGGGGTACGAGGGGCTCCGCAAGGCGCTGGCGATGGCGCCGGACGACCTGATCGCGTACGTCAAGGAGTCCGGTCTGCGGGGACGCGGCGGTGCCGGCTTCCCGACGGGGATGAAGTGGCAGTTCATTCCCCAGGGGGACGGCAAGCCTCACTATCTGGTTGTCAACGCCGACGAGTCGGAGCCGGGGACCTGCAAGGACATCCCGCTCCTCTTCGCGAACCCGCACAGCCTCATCGAGGGCATCGTCATCGCGTGTTACGCCATCAGGTCTTCGCATGCCTTCATCTACCTGCGTGGTGAAGTCGTCCCCGTACTGCGGCGGTTGCATGAGGCCGTGCGCGAGGCCCACGCGGCCGGCTTCCTCGGCGAGAACATCCTGGGCAGCGGACTCGACCTCACCCTCACCGTGCACGCGGGCGCGGGCGCGTACATCTGCGGTGAGGAGACCGCACTGCTCGACTCGCTCGAAGGCCGCCGGGGTCAACCGCGGCTCCGTCCCCCCTTCCCCGCCGTCGCGGGCCTCTACGCGTGCCCGACTGTGGTGAACAACGTCGAATCCATCGCTTCGGTTCCCGCGATCCTGAACAAGGGCAAGGACTGGTTCAGGTCGATGGGCAGCGAGAAGTCCCCGGGCTTCACGCTCTACTCGCTCAGCGGCCACGTCGCGGGCCCCGGCCAGTACGAGGCCCCGCTCGGCATCACGCTGCGCCAGCTCCTCGACATGAGCGGCGGCATGCGCCCCGGCCACCGCCTCAAGTTCTGGACACCCGGCGGCTCCTCGACGCCGATGTTCACCGACGAGCACCTCGACGTCCCCCTCGACTACGAAGGAGTGGGCGCCGCCGGTTCCATGCTCGGCACGAAGGCGCTCCAGTGCTTCGACGAGACGACCTGCGTCGTGCGCGCCGTCACCCGCTGGACCGAGTTCTACGCCCACGAGTCCTGCGGCAAGTGCACACCCTGCCGCGAGGGCACCTACTGGCTCGTCCAGCTACTGCGCGACATCGAGGCCGGCAAGGGACAGATGTCCGACCTCGACAAGCTGAACGACATCGCCGACAACATCAACGGCAAGTCCTTCTGCGCCCTCGGCGACGGTGCCGCCTCGCCGATCTTCTCCTCGCTCAAGTACTTCCGCGAGGAGTACGAGGAGCACATCACGGGCCGCGGCTGCCCCTTCGACCCGGCCAAGTCGACGGCCTGGGCCGACCGCACGGAGGTGAAGGCATGACCGTGACCACCAATACTCCCTCGGGAGGGGGAGCGGCGGCGGTCCCGCCGGAGGATCTCGTCACGCTGACGATCGACGGCGCCGAGATCAGCGTGCCCAAGGGCACCCTGGTCATCCGGGCCGCCGAACAGCTCGGCATCGAGATCCCCCGGTTCTGCGACCACCCCCTCCTCGACCCGGCCGGCGCCTGCCGCCAGTGCATCGTCGAGGTCGAGGGCCAGCGCAAGCCCATGGCGTCCTGCACCATCACCTGCACCGACGGCATGGTGGTGAAGACGCAGCTCACCTCGCCCGTCGCCGAGAAGGCCCAGCACGGTGTGATGGAGCTGCTGCTCATCAACCACCCGCTGGACTGCCCGGTCTGCGACAAGGGCGGCGAGTGCCCCCTGCAGAACCAGGCCATGTCGCACGGCCAGGCCGACTCCCGCTTCGACGGCAGGAAGCGGACCTACGAGAAGCCCGTGCCGATCTCCACGCAGGTCCTGCTCGACCGCGAGCGCTGCGTGCTGTGCGCCCGCTGCACCCGGTTCTCCAACCAGGTCGCGGGCGACCCGATGATCGAGCTGATCGAACGGGGCGCGCTCCAGCAGGTCGGCACCGGCGAGGGCGACCCCTTCGAGTCGTACTTCTCCGGCAACACCATCCAGATCTGCCCGGTCGGCGCGCTCACCTCGGCGGCCTACCGGTTCCGCTCCCGGCCCTTCGACCTGATCTCCTCGCCGTCCGTGTGCGAGCACTGCTCCGGCGGCTGCGCGACCCGCACCGACCACCGGCGCGGCAAGGTCATGCGGCGCCTCGCGGCCAACGAGCCCGAGGTCAACGAGGAGTGGATGTGTGACAAGGGGCGCTTCGGGTTCCGGTACGCGCAGCAGCGGGACCGGCTCACCACGCCCCTGGTGCGCAACCCGGAGGGCGACCTGGAGCCCGCCTCCTGGCCGGAGGCGCTGCAGATCGCCGCGCAGGGACTGCTCGCCTCACGGGGCCGCACCGGTGTCCTGACCGGCGGGCGGCTCACCGTCGAGGACGCCTACGCGTACAGCAAGTTCGCGCGCGTGGCGCTCGACACCAACGACATCGACTTCCGCGCGCGCGTGCACAGCGCCGAGGAGGCCGACTTCCTGGCCGCCCACGTCGCCGGACGCGGCCATGACCTCGGGGGCACCGCCCGGACGGAGTCCGGGGGAGGTTCCGGCGTCACGTACACGGCGCTGGAGAAGGCGCCCGCCGTGCTGCTGGTCGGCTTCGAGGCCGAGGAGGAGGCCCCCGGCGTCTTCCTCAGGCTGCGCAAGGCGTGGCGGGGGCACGGACAGAAGGTCTTCTCGCTGGCCACGCACGCCACGCGGGGTCTGGAGAAGGCGGGCGGCACGCTGCTCCCCGCCGCTCCCGGCACCGAGACCGAGTGGCTGGACGCCCTCGCGAGCGGCGTCGGCCTGGAGGAGGGCGGTGGCCGGGCGGCCGAGGCGTTGCGGGCCGAGGGCGCCGTGATCGTCGTCGGCGAGCGGCTGGCGTCCGTGGCCGGCGGGCTCACCTCCGCCGTACGGACCTCGGCGGCGACCGGCGCCCGGCTGGTGTGGATCCCGCGCCGGGCCGGGGAGCGCGGCGCGATCGAGGCGGGCGCGCTGCCGTCGCTGCTGCCCGGCGGGCGTCCGGCGACCGACCCGCGCGCACGTGAGGAGGTCGCCGCCCTGTGGGGCCTGGCCGACCTTCCGCACCGCTACGGCCGCGACACCGGCGAGATCGTCGAGGCCGCGGCCCGGGGCGAACTCCAGGCGCTCCTCGTGGCGGGCGTGGAGGTCGCCGACCTGCCCGACCCCACGCGCGCGCGTGCGGCACTCGACGAGGCCGGGTTCGTGGTGTCGCTGGAGCTGCGGCCCAGCGAGGTCACCGAACGCGCCGACGTCGTCCTGCCCGTCGCCGCGGTCGCCGAGAAGCCCGGCACCTTCCTCAACTGGGAAGGCAGGCTCCGTTTCTTCGAGGCCGCGCTCAAGCCCGACCAGATGACCCGGCGCCTCGCGCCCGCCGACGCGCGCGTCCTGCAGATGCTGGCCGACGCCATGGACGTCCACCTCGGCCTGCCCGATCTGCGCACCACGCGCGCGGAGATCGACCGGCTCGGCGCCTGGGACGGGCCGCGGGCCGGTGAGCCGCTGCAGACGGCGAACGCGCTGCCGCGCCCGGCCGCCGGAGAGGCCGTACTGGCCGGACACCGGCTGCTCCTCGACCAGGGCCTGCTCCAGCAGGGCGACGAGGCGCTCGCCGGCACCCGGCACGCCGCACGCGCGCGCGTGTCGGCCGCCACGGCCGCCGAGGCGGGCGTCAAGGACGGCGACCTCCTCGCCGTGACCGGCCCCGCCGGAGTCGTCGAACTCCCGCTGCGGGTCACCGAGATGCCCGACCGGGTGGTCTGGCTCCCGCTGAACTCCGCCGGCACCGGCGTCGCCTCCGACGCCGGGGTACTGCCCGGAACCCTCGTCCGCATCGGTCCGGCCACGCCCGCGGGCGTCGCCCCCAAGGAGGTGGAGGCATGAGCCCGTACCTCGCCGCTGAAGACCTCTCGATGTTCGGCACCGATCCCTGGTGGCTGGTCGTCGTCAAGGCGGTGTTCTGCTTCGCCTTCCTGATGGTGACCGTGCTGTTCTCCATCGTGTGGGAGCGCAAGGTCGTCGCCTGGATGCAGCTGCGCATCGGCCCGAACCGGCACGGCCCCTGGGGCATGCTCCAGTCGCTCGCCGACGGCATCAAGCTGATGCTCAAGGAAGACGTCATCGTCAAGCGCGCCGACAAGGCGGTGTACGTCCTCGCACCGGTCGTGGCGGCCATCCCGGCCTTCATGGCGATCGCCGTGATCCCCTTCGGGCCGGCCGGCAACGAAGTCTCGATCTTCGGCCACCGCACCGCCATGCAGCTGACCGACCTGCCGATCGCCATGCTGTTCATCCTGGCCGTCGCCTCGGTCGGCATCTACGGCATCGTGCTCGCCGGCTGGAGTTCCGGATCGACGTACCCGCTGCTCGGCGGACTGCGCTCCTGCGCGCAGATGATCTCCTACGAGATCGCGATGGGCGCCGCGTTCGCCTCGGTCTTCCTCTACTCCGGGTCGATGTCCACCTCGGAGATCGTCGCCCAGCAGAACGACCGCTGGTACATCGTGCTGCTGCCGGTCTCCTTCATCCTCTACATCGTCACGATGGTCGGCGAGACCAACCGCGCCCCCTTCGACATGCCCGAGTCCGAGGGCGACCTGGTGGGCGGCTTCAACACCGAGTACTCGTCGATCAAGTTCGCGATGTTCATGCTCGCCGAGTACGTGAACATGGTGACGGTCTCCGCGGTCGCCACCACGCTGTTCCTCGGCGGCTGGCGGGCCCCCTGGCCGATCAGCACCTTCTGGGAGGGCGCCAACCACGGCTGGTGGCCGCTGCTCTGGTTCGTGGTCAAGGTCCAACTGCTGCTGTTCTTCTTCATCTGGCTGCGCGGCACCCTCCCCCGGGTCCGCTACGACCAGTTGATGAAGCTCGGCTGGAAGGTCCTCATCCCGGTCTCCCTGGTCTGGCTGATGCTGGTCGCGACGGTGCGGGCCCTCAGGAACGAGAACTACGGCTTCAGCGACATCGCCCTCTACATCGGCGGCGGCGTCCTCGTCCTCCTGCTGCTGTCCTTCCTCGTGGACATGTACCGCGACAAGGGCGGCAAGGGCGACCGGGACGCCGAGGAGCCGGCCGAGGACAGGGCCGCCTTCGACCCGATGGCCGGCGGCTTCCCGGTGCCGCCGATGCCCGGACAGGAGGTGCCGCCGGTGCCCAGGCGCCGTTCCCGCCGGGAGCGGGAGCTGATTGTCAGTGGTGGGCCCGATACTCACAGTGACGGACCTGCGGGCGGATCTACGGATGGAAAGGAGGCGTCCGATGGCTGAGGAACCGAAGGGGACCGACCCCGGTTTCATGAACCCCGTGGCCGGCTTCGGCGTGACCTTCAAGGCCATGTTCAAGAAGCGGCTGACCGAGCAGTACCCGGAGCAGCAGAAGACCACCGCTCCACGCTTCCACGGACGGCACCAGCTCAACCGCCATCCGGACGGCCTGGAGAAGTGCGTCGGCTGCGAGTTGTGCGCCTGGGCCTGTCCCGCCGACGCCATCTACGTGGAGGGCGCGGACAACACCGACGAGGAGCGCTACTCGCCGGGCGAGCGGTACGGCCGCGTCTACCAGATCAACTACGCCCGCTGCATCCTGTGCGGACTGTGCATCGAGGCGTGCCCCACGCGCGCGCTGACGATGACCAACGAGTTCGAGCTGGCCGACTCCAGCCGTGCCAACCTCATCTTCACCAAGGACCAGCTGCTCGCCGGCCTGGAGGAGGGCATGGTCGACTCGCCCCACGCCATCTACCCGGGCACGGACGAGCAGGACTACTACCGGGGCCTGGTCACCGAGGCCGCGCCCGGCACGGTCCAGCAGGCCACCCACTCCGAGGGGGAGGTCGTCCAGGAGGGCGACTCGACCTTCGGCGGGACCGAGCCGGCGTCGGAGGAGGTGATCCGCCGATGAGCGCCCAGCTCGCCGCCGCAGCGACCCTCGCCGCCGGCACCTCCACCGGGGAGGCCGTCCAGTTCTGGATCCTCGGCACCGTCGCGGTGATCGGCGCCCTGTGCACCGTCTTCATGAGAAGGGCCGTGCACAGCGCGCTCTGCCTCGCCGGGACCATGATCGTGCTGGCGGTGTTCTACCTCGCCAACGGCGCCTACTTCCTCGGCATCGTGCAGATCGTCGTCTACACCGGCGCGATCATGATGCTGTTCCTGTTCGTGGTGATGCTCGTCGGCGTCACCGCGGCGGACTCCCTGAAGGAGACCATCAAGGGCCAGCGCTGGCTGGCCCTGCTGTCCGGGCTCGGCTTCGGCATCCTGCTGATCGCCGGCATCGGCAACGCCTCCCTCACGGAGTCCACCGGCCTCGGCCAGGCCAACGCGAACGGCAACGTGGAGGGCATCGCGTCCCTCATCTTCACCAAGTACGTCTTCGCCTTCGAGATCACCGGCGCGCTGCTCATCACGGCCGCCGTGGGCGCCATGGTGCTCACCCACCGCGAGCGCACCGAGCGCGCCAGGACCCAGCGCGAGCTGTCCGAGCAGCGCGTCCGCGACGGCAAGTACCTGCCGCCGTTGCCCGCGCCCGGCGTGTACGCCCGGCACAACGCGGTCGACATCGCGGGTCTGCTGCCCGACGGCACCCCCTCCGAGCTGACCGTCAGCAAGACGCTGCGCGAGCGGGGCCAGATCCGCGACGTGTCGATGGAGGCACTGGGCGACCTGAAGGCCCTGGAGCAGCGGGCCGGGGAGCGGCTGGAGCGCGGGCCGTCCGGTCCGGCCGGTCCGGCGGACTCCGAGCGGTCCGACTCCAGGCGGTCCGAGGAGGCGTCGAAGTGAATCCGGTCAACTACCTGTACCTCGCGGCCCTGCTGTTCACGATCGGCGCCACCGGCGTGCTGGTCCGGCGCAACGCGATCGTGGTCTTCATGTGCATCGAGCTGATGCTCAACGCCTGCAACCTCGCGTTCGTCGCGTTCTCCCGGATGCACGGAAACCTGGACGGCCAGATCATCGCGTTCTTCACGATGGTCGTCGCCGCCGCGGAGGTCGTGGTCGGTCTCGCGATCATCGTGTCCCTGTTCCGTTCCCGCCACTCGGCCTCGGTCGACGACGCCAGCCTGATGAAGCTGTGAGGGGCTGAAGTGGAGAACCTGATTGCGCTGCTGGTGGCGGCGCCCCTGCTCGGAGCGGTCGTCCTGCTGTGCGGCGGACGCCGGCTGGACCGCGTCGGCCACTGGATCGGCACGCTGCTGGCCGCCGTGTCCTTCGTGATCGGCGTCGTCCTCTTCGCCGACCTGCTCGGCAGCGGCGCCGAGGACCGCACCCTGACGCAGCACCTGTTCAGCTGGATCCCGGTCGAGGGATTCCAGGCCGACGTCGCCTTCCGGCTCGACCAGCTCTCGATGACGTTCGTCCTGCTGATCACCGGCGTCGGCTCGCTCATCCACCTGTACTCGGTCGCGTACATGGAGCACGACGAGCGGCGCCGCCGCTTCTTCGGCTACCTGAACCTGTTCCTCGCGGCGATGCTGATCCTCGTCCTCGCCGACAACTACCTGCTGCTGTACGTCGGCTGGGAGGGCGTCGGACTCGCCTCCTACCTGCTGATCGGCTTCTGGCAGCACAAGCCCAGCGCCGCCACCGCCGCGAAGAAGGCCTTCCTGGTCAACCGCGTCGGCGACATGGGCCTGTCCATCGGCATCATGCTGATGTTCCTGTGGTTCGGCACCTTCGCCTTCGGGCCGGTGCTCGGCGGCCACGGGGAGGCCGGACTCGCGAGCGGGGCGGACGAGGGCAAGCTCACCGCGATCGCCCTGATGCTGCTGCTCGCCGCCTGCGGCAAGTCCGCCCAGGTGCCGCTGCAGTCCTGGCTCGGTGACGCGATGGAGGGCCCGACCCCGGTCTCGGCCCTCATCCACGCCGCGACCATGGTGACCGCGGGCGTGTACCTGATCGTCCGTTCCGGAGCGATCTTCAACGGCGCCCCCGACGCGCAGTTGGTGGTCACCATCGTCGGCGCGGTCACGCTGCTCTTCGGTGCGATCGTCGGTTGCGCCAAGGACGACATCAAGAAGGCGCTGGCCGGTTCGACGATGTCGCAGATCGGCTACATGGTGCTGGCGGCCGGTCTCGGCCCGATCGGGTACGTCTTCGCGATCATGCACCTGGTCACCCACGGCTTCTTCAAGGCCGGGCTGTTCCTCGGCGCCGGCTCCGTCATGCACGGCATGAACGACGAGGTCGACATGCGCCGCTACGGCGGACTGCGCAAGTACATGCCGGTCACCTTCGTCACCTTCGGCCTCGGCTACCTCGCCATCATCGGCTTCCCCGGGCTGTCCGGCTTCTTCTCCAAGGACAAGATCATCGAGGCTGCGTTCGCCAAGGGCGGCACCGAGGGCTGGATCCTCGGCGCCTGCGCCCTGCTGGGCGCGGCCATCACCGCGTACTACATGACGCGCGTGATGCTGATGACGTTCTTCGGCGAGGAGCGCTGGCGCAACGCACCGACGCCGTCGCCCGCGAAGCCGGACGTGGAGCCCGCCGCCGAGACACGCGGCACGTACGAGCCGCCGCACCCGCACGAGTCGCCGGGGCTCATGACGATCCCGATGATCGTGCTGGCCGTCGGATCGGTCGCGGGCGGTGCCTTCTTCAGCATCGGCGACCGCTTCCTGCACTGGCTGGAGCCCATCACGGGGCACGACCACGGGGACGCGCCGATCAGCGCCGGCGTCGTCACCGGGGCGACCGTGGCCTGCATGGTCGTCGGCGTCGCGCTCGCCTGGGCGCAGTACGGGCGCCGCCCGGTGCCGGCCGTCGCCCCGCGCGGGTCGCTGCTCACCCGGGCCGCGCGGCGCGACCTGCTCCAGGACGACTTCAACCACGTCGTCCTGGTCCGCGGCGGCGAGCACCTCACGCGCTCCCTGGTCTACGTCGACCACACCCTGGTCGACGGAGTCGTCAACGGCACGGCGGCCTCGGTCGGCGGCCTGTCCGGGCGGATGCGCAAGCTGCAGAACGGCTTCGCGCGCTCGTACGCGGTCTCGATGTTCGGCGGTGCGGCACTCCTCGTCGCCGCGACCCTGCTGATGAGGGCGGTCTGATACCGATGTCCTTTCCCCTGCTGACAGTCACGGCGGCCCTCCCGGCCGTCGGGGCGATCGCCACGGCAGCCGTGCCGGCCGCGAAACGCACCGCGGCCAAGTGGCTGGCGCTGCTGGTCTCGCTGGCCACGCTCGCGCTGGCGATCACGGTGCTGGTCCGCTTCGACCCCGGCGGCGACCGCTACCAGCTCACCGAGTCCCACTCCTGGATCGCGGACTTCGGTGTCCGGTACGAACTGGGCGTGGACGGCATCGCGGTGGCGCTGATCGCGCTGACCGCCCTGCTGATCCCGTTCATCATCCTCGCGGGCTGGCACGACGCCGACCCGCTGGAGACCGGCAGCAGCCGGTGGCGGCCGACACAGGGCTTCTTCGCCCTGATCCTGGCCGTCGAGGCGATGGTGATCATCTCGTTCGAGGCCACCGACGTCTTCCTCTTCTACATCTTCTTCGAAGCCATGCTGATCCCGCTGTACTTCCTGATCGGCGGCTTCGGAGACCGGGCCCACGAGCACGGCGAGAAGACGGCGGCGACGCAGCGGTCGTACGCGGCCGTGAAGTTCCTCCTCTACAACCTGGCCGGCGGCCTGATCATGCTGGCCGCGGTGATCGGCCTCTACGTGGTCGCCGGGAACTTCTCCCTCACGGAGATCGCCGAGGCGCGGGCCAACGGCTCGCTGGACATGGCGACCAGCACCGAGCGCTGGCTCTTCCTCGGCTTCTTCTTCGCCTTCGCGGTGAAGGCGCCGCTGTTCCCGCTGCACACCTGGCTGCCCAACGCCATGGGGGAGTCGACCGCGCCGGTCGCCGTGCTCATCACGGCGGTCGTCGACAAGGTCGGCACCTTCGCGATGCTCCGCTTCTGCCTCCAGCTCTTCCCGGAGGCCAGCAAGTGGGCGACGCCGGTCATCCTGGTCCTGGCGGTCATCAGCATCATCTACGGCGCGCTGCTCGCGGTCGGCCAGCGCGACATCAAGCGGCTGATCGCCTACGCGTCGATCTCGCACTTCGGCTTCATCGTCATGGGCATCTTCGCGATGACCAGCCAGGGCCAGTCCGGCGCCACGCTGTACATGGTCAACCACGGCATCTCGACCGCCGTGCTGATGCTGATCGCCGGGTTCCTGATCTCGCGGCGCGGCTCGCGGCTCATCGCCGACTTCGGCGGTGTGCAGAAGGTCGCCCCGATCCTGGCCGGCACCTTCCTGATCGGCGGCCTGGCGACCCTGTCCCTGCCGGGACTCGCACCCTTCGTCAGCGAGTTCCTGGTCCTGGTCGGCACGTTCACGCGCTATCCGGTGATCGGCATCATCGCCACCCTCGGCATCGTCCTCGCCGCGCTCTACACCCTCGTCCTCTACCAGCGGACGATGACGGGCCCGGTGAAGGCCGAGGTGACCGGGATGCCCGACCTGCGGGTGCGCGAGCTGGTGGTCGTGGCACCGCTGGTGGCGCTGCTGATCTTCCTGGGCGTCTTCCCGAAGCCCGTGACGGACATCGTCAACCCGGCGGTGGAGCAGACCATGTCCGACGTACACAAGACGGACCCCCAGCCTGAGGTGGAGGCGGCCAAGTGAGCGCAACAGCCGTCCACAGCCTGTGGACAACGGCGGCGACGGCGGCCGACCCGATCGCCAAGATCGACGCCCCGAAGATCGAGTACGGGCAGCTGTCGCCCGTCCTGATCGTCATGGGCGCGGCGATCATCGGAATCCTGGTCGAGGCCTTCGTGCCGCGCCGGTCCCGCTACTACGCCCAGATGTTCGTGTCCGTCGTCGCCCTGATCGCGGCGTTCGCGGCGGTCGTCGCGCTCGCGGCGCGCGGGTACGGCACGACCAAGGCCGGCATCACGGCGATGGGCGCCGTCGCCGTCGACGGACCGGCCCTGTTCCTGCAGGGCACCATCCTGCTGACCAGCCTGGTCGGCCTCTTCACCTTCGCCGAGCGGCGCCTCGACCCGGAGCTGCACGGCAACCGCGTCGACTCCTTCGCCGCGCAGGCGGCCGCCGTACCCGGCAGCGAGAGCGAGCAGAAGGCGGTCAAGGCGGGCTTCACCACCACGGAGGTGTTCCCGCTCCTGCTCTTCGCCGTCGTCGGCATGCTGGTCTTCCCGGCGGCCAACGACCTGCTGACGCTCTTCGTGGCCCTGGAGGTCTTCTCCCTCCCGCTGTACCTGCTGTGCGCGCTGGCCCGCCGCAAGCGGCTCATGTCGCAGGAGGCGGCGGTCAAGTACTTCCTGCTCGGCGCGTTCGCCTCCGCGTTCACCCTGTTCGGCATCGCCCTGCTCTACGGCTACGCGGGCTCGATGTCGTACGGCACGATCGCCCAGGTCGTCGACGGCACGGTGCAGAACATCACCCCGGCGCTCGCCGACACCATGGGCAACGACGCCCTGCTGCTCGTCGGCTCCGCGCTGATCGTCATGGGCCTGCTGTTCAAGGTGGGCGCGGTGCCGTTCCACATGTGGACGCCGGACGTGTACCAGGGTGCGCCGACGCCGGTGACCGGCTTCATGGCGGCGGCGACCAAGGTGGCCGCCTTCGGCGCCCTGCTCCGCATCCTGTACGTCGTCCTGCCCGGCCTGCGCTGGGACTGGCGGCCGGTGATGTGGGGCGTGGCGATCGTCACCATGCTGGCCGGCGCGATCGTCGCGATCACGCAGACCGACATCAAGCGGCTGCTGGCGTACTCGTCGATCGCGCACGCGGGCTTCATCCTCGCCGGTGTGATCGCGACGACGCCGGAGGGCATCTCGTCCGTCCTCTTCTACCTCGCCGCGTACTCCTTCGTCACGATCGGTGCCTTCGCGGTCGTCACGCTGGTGCGCGACGCGGGCGGCGAGGCGACGCACCTGTCGAAGTGGGCCGGGCTCGGCCGCAGGTCCCCGTTGGTGGCGGCGGTGTTCGCGGTGTTCCTGCTGGCCTTCGCCGGTATCCCGCTGACCTCCGGGTTCTCCGGGAAGTTCGCCGTGTTCAAGGCGGCGGCGGAGGGCGGTGCGGCCCCGCTGGTCGTGATCGGTGTGATCTCGTCGGCGATCGCGGCGTTCTTCTACATCCGCGTGATCGTGCTCATGTTCTTCAGCGAGCCCCGCCCCGAGGGCCCGACGGTCGCGGTGCCGTCCCCGCTGACGATGACGGCGATCGCCGTGGGCGTGGCGGTCACGGTGGTGCTCGGTGTGGCGCCGCAGTACTTCCTGGACCTGGCGGGTCAGGCGGGGGTGTTCGTGCGCTGACGCCGCGCTCGCGGCTTCGTGGCTTCACGGCTGTGGTCCGGTACCTCCTCGAGGAGATGCCGGACCACAGCCGTTCGCGGGAGAGGGAGTCCGGCGAGGTGACTTCCACCGCCAGCACGACTTCGGTCGCGGGTACGCGTGTCTGTTCGAGACTCGTCAGCGCCTCCTCCCGCAGGACGATCACGTCCGGCTCCAGCCGGTTCTGCCGGTCCACGTCGATGCTGAACCTGCACAGAACGTCGAGCCCGCGTACGGCGCCCCTGGAGAGCTCGCGGCCGAAGAGGCTCGTGGCCCTCCGTGAGGAGTGAAGCCTGTGGATAACTCCGAGGCTGTCGGTGCGGACCCCTATCGTTGAGGCAGTGGTCGAGGCAGGACGGGCCGGGCGGACCGGACGGGCGAGGCAGTACGTACGGGGGACCAGACGATGAGCGGGACGGGCGTGATCGGCGAGATGACAGAGACGACGCAGGTGAGGGAGTGGGACAGCGAGGCGCTGGCCACCCTGCACCGGGTCTTCGGGTACGAGGCGTTCCGCGGTGAGCAGGAAGCGGTCGTCGATCACGTGGTGGCCGGCGGTGACGCCGTCGTGCTCATGCCGACCGGCGGCGGAAAGTCCCTGTGCTATCAGATCCCGGCCCTGGTCAGGCCCGGCACGGGCATCGTGGTCTCGCCGCTGATCGCGCTGATGCAGGACCAGGTGGACGCGCTGCGGGCGCTCGGCGTGCGCGCCGGGTTCATGAACTCCACGCAGGACTTCGACGAGCGGCGCGTGGTGGAGGCCGAGTTCCTCGCGGGGGAGCTGGACCTGCTGTACCTGGCGCCCGAGCGGCTGCGTCTGGAGGGCACCCTGGATCTGCTCTCCCGCGGCAAGATCTCCCTCTTCGCCATCGACGAGGCGCACTGCGTCTCCCAGTGGGGCCACGACTTCCGGCCCGACTACCTCGCCCTGTCGCTGCTCGGCGAACGCTGGCCGGACGTGCCCCGGCTCGCGCTCACGGCGACGGCCACCGACGCCACCCACCGCGAGATCACCGAGCGGCTGCACATGCCGGCGGCGCGACACTTCGTGGCCAGCTTCGACCGCCCCAACATCCAGTACCGGATCGTGCCGAAGTCCGACCCCAAGAAGCAGCTGCTGGGCTTCCTGCGCGAGGAGCACCCCGGCGACGCGGGCATCGTCTACTGCCTCTCGCGCAACTCGGTGGAGAAGACCGCCGAGTTCCTTTCGCGCAACGGTGTCGAGGCGGTGCCGTACCACGCGGGCCTGGACGCGGGCACCCGCGCGGCGCACCAGTCGAGGTTCCTGCGCGAGGAGGGCCTGGTGGTCGTGGCGACCATCGCCTTCGGCATGGGCATCGACAAGCCCGACGTGCGCTTCGTCGCCCACCTGGACCTGCCCAAGTCCGTCGAGGGCTACTACCAGGAGACCGGCCGCGCGGGGCGGGACGGCCAGCCCTCCACGGCCTGGATGGCGTACGGACTCAACGACGTCATACAGCAGCGCAAGCTGATCCAGTCCGGCGAGAGCGACGAGGCGTTCCGCCGCCGGGCCCAGTCCCACCTGGACGCGATGCTCGCCCTGTGCGAGACCGCCCAGTGCCGCCGCGGGCAGCTCCTCGCCTACTTCGGACAGGACCCGGACCAGGCCGGCTGCGGCAACTGCGACACCTGCCTCACCCCGCCCGAGACCTGGGACGGCACGGTGGCGGCGCAGAAGGTGCTGTCGACGGTGGTCCGGCTGAAGCGGGAGCGCGGGCAGAAGTTCGGCGCCGGGCAGATCGTGGACATCCTGCTGGGCAAGCGCACCGCCAAGGTGATCCAGTTCGACCACGACCAGCTCTCCGTGTTCGGCATCGGCGAGGAGATGACCGAGGGCGAGTGGCGGGGCGTCGCCCGGCAGTTGCTGGCCCAGGGCCTGCTCGCGGTCGAGGGGGAGTACGGCACGCTGGTGCTGACCGAGACCAGCGGCGAGGTCCTGCGGCGGGAGCGCGAGGTGCCGCTGCGCAAGGAGCCCAAGAAGCCCGCCGGGGCAAGGACGGCGGGCGGTGGCCGGGGCGAGCGCAAGGCGAAGGCGGCCGCGGCCGAACTGCCCGCGGAGCTGGTCCCCGCCTTCGAGGCGCTGCGTGCCTGGCGTGCGGAGCAGGCCCGCGAGCAGGGCGTCCCGGCGTACGTCATCTTCCACGACGCCACCCTCCGGGAGATCGTCACCGTGTGGCCCACCTCGGTGGGACAGCTCGGGGGCATCGGCGGGGTCGGCGAGAAGAAGCTGGCGACGTACGGGGAGGGTGTGGTCGAGGTGCTGGCCGGGCTGCGGGGACCGGCCGACGGGGCCGCCGCGGCGCCGGCGTCGGCGCCCTCGGCCGGTTCGGGCGCCGGTTCCGCATCCCCCTCCGGCGCGGACGCGGACGACTGGCCCGAGCACGAGCCGGAGCCCGAGCCCGACGACTGGATATAGGGGCGCCCCACGCCTCCCAGCGGCACAGCCGCACGACTGCCCGGGGCCACGGCGGCCACGGCGGTTACGCCAGTGCCGTCAGTCCCGGGGCGAAGGTGATGAGGAGGGGAAGGAGCGGGACCAGGGCGGCTGTCGCCGTGGTGAGGGCGCGATGGCGGCGCGGCATGCGGGGCTGGGGCTCCAGGAGGCGGTCGACCCGCTCACCGAGGAGGTGGTGACTGGAGGCGCAGGACAGGACGCCGCGGTGCTGGTTCAGCTCGATCAGGGCCAGCGCTGTCGTCAGGTGGCCGCAGCGCCGGGAGGCGGTGTCGTCGGCCGAGAGCTCGACGAGGCGGTGGGTCTGGTCGCAGAAGTGGGCGAAGAGCGGGACCCGCGGGAAGCCGGTGGCCAGGGCGGTGGACAGGTGCAGCAGCCAGTCGTGGCGGGCCCGTGCGTGGCCGCGCTCGTGGGTGAGCACGGCGTCCAGCTGGTGGTCGGTGAGCCGGTGCAGGGCGCCGGTGGTGACGATCAGCTGGGACGGGCTGCCCGGCATCCACCAGGCGTCCGGGTACTCGTCCTCCAGGACCAGCAGGGGGCCGCGGGCGGCGGGGAGCCCGGCGGGCAGGTCGGGGGCGCGTTCGCGCAGGTGGGCGCGTGAGCGGGCACGGCGTCGGCGGGCCTCGACGAGTTCGCGGCCGAGCATCGCGGTCGTCCAGGCCGCACCACCCGCCAGCAGCAGGGTCAGCGCGGCCGCCCAGGCCGGGCCGGCGGAGAGGTTGTACGCCGCGGTCACCGCGGGCGGCGCAGGCGCGAAGAGCTGGGCGCGGACGGTGCCGAAGACCGCGGTGGCACCGAGGACGAGAGCCGTCAGGCAGCACAGCAGCACCGTGGCGACCAGGCACTGCCACACCCACAGCGCGACCACGGGATCCCGCTCGGGCCACGCGGAACGGGTCAGCGCACGGGGCACCGGCACCGCGGCGGTCACGGCGACGACGAACAGCAGGAGCAGGCAGACGGTCATGCCACTGGCTCCGGATCCTGGTCGAAGGATGGGCGGCTCTGGCTGTACAGGGCGGTGCGGGCGGTGCAGGCAGTACTGGGCGGTGCTGGCAGTGCTGGGCGGTGCTGGCAGTGCTGGGCGGTGCTGGCAGTGCTGGGCGGTGCCGGGGTGAAGTGTGCGTGCTGAGCTGTGTTGTGCGGGCCGGGCGGTGCCGGTCGCGGGCGCACACCGCCCGACGCCAGTATGACGGGGCCGGGCGGTGTGAGGCAGCCGTCGGCGGGCACCGGATCCGGAAATCGGGCGCACCCCGTCCGGGCGCACGGAACATCCCGGACGTACGTGCCGCCGGAGTACGTGTCGCTGGACCGTGCCGCCGGAGTACGTGTCGCTGGACCGTGTCGCCGCAGACCCGCCCCGACCCGTCACACGTCCTTGCCGACCACCCGTCCGGTGACCTCCCCGAGCCCCACCCGGACGCCGTCCGGTCCAGGGGCCCAGGCCGACAGGGTCACCACGTCGCCGTCCTCCAGGAACGCCCGCTTGCCGTCGGGGAGTTCCAGCGGTTCGCTGCCGTTCCAGGTCAGTTCGAGCAGTGACCCGCGCTCCAGCTCGGTCGGCCCGCTCACCGTGCCCGAGCCGTAGAGGTCGCCGGTGCGCAGCGAGGCGCCGTTGACCGTCAGGTGGGCCAGCTGCTGGGCGGCCGTCCAGTACATGGTGGAGAACGGCGGCTCGGAGACGACGTGACCGTTGACGGCGACGGAGATCCGCAGGTCGTAGCCACCGGGTTCGTCCCGGTCGTCGGCCGTGTCGTCCAGGTAGGGCAGCAGCGGACCGGTCCGCTCGGGCGGCGCCACCCGCGCCTCCTCCAGGGCGTCCAGCGGCGTGATCCACGCCGACACCGACGTGGCGAAGGACTTGCCGAGGAACGGGCCGAGGGGGACGTACTCCCAGGCCTGGATGTCGCGTGCGGACCAGTCGTTGAGCAGGCAGAGCCCGAAGACGTGCTCGCGGAAGTCGCCGAGGGCGACCGGAGAGCCCAGCTCGGAGGGCACTCCCACGACGAAGCCCACCTCCGCCTCGATGTCCAGGCGGACGGACGGTCCGAAGACGGGAGCGGGGTCCGCCGGGGCCTTGCGCTGGCCCGACGGCCGTACGACGTCCGTGCCCGACACGACGACCGTGCCGGAGCGGCCGTGGTAGCCGATCGGGAGGTGCTTCCAGTTGGGGGTGAGGGAGTCGGCGGCGTCGGGGCGGAAGATCTGGCCGACGTTGCGGGCGTGGTTCTCGGAGGCGTAGAAGTCGACGTAGTCGGCGACCTCGAACGGCAGGTGCAGGGTGACCGACGACAGCGGGTGGAAGAGGGGCTCCAGGACCTCGCGGTGGGAGGGGACCGTCACCCACGCCGTCAACGCGCGCCGCACGTCCGACCACGCGGTGCGCCCGGCGGCCAGCAGCGGGTTCAGGCTGGGCCGCGCGAGCAGGGACGCGTACGGCGAGCCGAGCGCGTGGGCCGCCGCGCCCGCGTCGAGGACGTGGTCGCCGAGCCGGACGCCCACCGTCCGGTCCGACCGGTCGCGCGAGCCGGGGATCGAGAACACGCCGTACGGAAGGTTGTGCGGTCCGAAGGGGTCGCCCTCGGGGACATCGAAGGGGGGCATCGGGTGCTGCCTCGCTTTCGTGCTCGCCATGTGCGCCGTGCGCGCCGTGTGCGCCACGCGGCCGGTGTGCTCCACGCGGCCGGTGTGCTCCACGTGGCGCGTGGTCGGGCCAACGTTACGGGTGACATACCGGTCTTGGGCAGTGCGGCGGGAGGTGGCGCGGCCCTGCGGCGACCGGCGGGAGAAGGCCGCGGACATCGCGCTCCGCGTCCGCTCGCGCACGGGAAGTCGTCCGCGGGCCGGGACGCAATCTTGACGCAGTGGTGCGAACGGGGCGACTCTGGGCGGGTGCCGGAAGGTCTCGGGGAGGGGGCCCTCGACGCGCACGCCAGGGGGAGCGGATGGCCATGGGGGAGGCCGGTCCGGTGTCGGTGCGGGATGGTTCGCCGCCGAGGAGACGGCTGGAAGCGACCATGCGCGAGCGACTCGGCCGGGAATGCGTGTACGTACCGTCGTGCCGTTTCGGGCTGTACGCGGCACTGCGTCACTGGTGCCCGCCCGGCGGCCGGGTGCTGATGTCACCGGTCAACGACGACGTCATCCTCTTCGTCGTCCTCGCGGCCGGGCTGCGGCCCGTGCAGGCGCCGCTCGACCCGTCGGACGCGTCCATCGACGTCGACGCCGTGCCCGAGGAGGTGTGGGGCTCGCTGTCCGCCGTACTGACGACGAACCTGTACGGCAACCCGGACCCGGCGCCCCGGCTGCGGGCCCGCTGTGACGCCCTGGGCATCCCGCTGTTCGAGGACGCGGCACACGCCATCGGCAGCGAAGTGGGCGGCCGGCCGGTCGGGGCCTGGGGCGACGCCTCCGTCTTCAGCCTGTCCAAGCACGTCGGCGCCAGGGCGGGAGGCATCCTCGCGGTCGCCGACCCGGGGCTGCGCGACGCGCTCGAGAAGAGCTGCGACGGCCTGCTGCTGCCACGCCGCGCCACGGCCGAACTGGCCTACGCCGTCCGGCCGTACGCCGAGGCCGCCGTACGAGGGCTGCGACTGCGGGGAGCCGCCTGGGCCACGATGCGGCTGCTGGGGCTGACGGAGCGCGAGGAGATCCGGATGCCGCTGCGCCCGGGGGCACTGGCACGCGCGGCCGCCTCGGCCCCCGGCCTGGACGCCCACGACCCCTGGGTCCGCGTCGACATGCACGACTACCGGCTGCGCGGCGGCCGGTTCCGGCTCGGGCGGGTCGGACGCCGACTCGACCGGCTGGACGGCGTACTGGCGGGCTGCCGGGCGGGGACCGAACTGTTGCTGTCCACACGCTGGGCGAAACCGGCGGTCCGGAAAGGCGCGGGCGGCCGGCCGGCGGACGGCGCGGGCGGGGCGCAGCCGTTGTTCCGGGTGCCGTTGCTCGTCGCGGACCGGGACGCGGCCGTACGCGCGCTGGCCCGGCGCGGCATCGTCGTCGGATACCTCTACGACCCGCCCCTGGACGACTACGCGGGCGCGGACTTCACCGACCCGTCGCCCGCCCCCGAGGGGGCGCGCTGGTTCGCGCGGCACGCGCTGCCCGTGGACCCGCTGCGGGCCCGCGCTGCCGTCGCCGCGTTGGAGGAGTCCGGGGTGCGACCGGCGCACGCACCGGAAGGGCCGGTTCCGTCCGGTGGCTGAGACCCGGGTGCACGAGGCCGCCGCGGTGCCCGCGGACCCCGGCCCGCCGCCCTCGGACGGACCCGGCGGCGGCGACTCGCTCTTCAAGAACGCCTACTTCCTCATGCTCAGCACCGGCGTCTCCGCCGTGCTCGGCCTGGGCTTCTGGCTCGTGGCCGCCCGCTACTACTCGGAGGAGGCCGTCGGGCAGGGCTCCGCGGCCATCGCCGCCATGCGGCTGCTCGCCGGCATCACGGCGACCACGATGATCGGCGCCGTCGTCCGCTTCGTGCCGCGCGCGGGGCACGCCACCGGGACGCTGGTGCGGCGGGTGTACGCGGCGAGTTCGGTGGTCGTCGCCGTCGCCGCCGTCGTCTTCCTGCTCACCCTCGACCGATGGGGTGCGTCCTACGCGCCGCTCGGCACGCTCGGGGCGGGGGCGCTGTTCGTCGCCGCGTGCGTGGCCTGGGCACTGCTCACCCTCCAGGACGGTGTGCTGACCGGGCTGCGCAGGGCGGAGTGGGTGCCCGCCGGGAACGCCGTGTTCTCGGTCGGCAAGCTGGTCCTGCTGGCCGTCCTGGCCGGCACGCTGCCGGTGCTGGGCATCTTCGTGTCCTGGGCGGTGGCCATCGCGTTCTCCACCGTGCCCCTCGGCTGGCTGGTCTTCCGCAGGCTCATCCCCCGCCAGGCCGCCGCCGACCGCGACGTGCGGCCGCCTGCGGTCCGCGAGATGGGCCGCTTCCTGGCCGGGGACTCCCTGGGCGCGCTGTTCAGCCTGGCGATGATCAACCTGCTGCCGGTGATGGTCGCGGTCCACTTCGGCGCCGCGGAGAACGGCTACTTCTACGTCGCCTACACCGTCGGCGGCACCATGGAGTTCATGGCCATCAACATGGCCTCCTCCCTCACCGCGCACGCCTCGCACGACCCGCGCCGCCTCGCCGACGGCGTCCGGGGAGCACTGCGCCGCATGACGCTGCTGCTGGTGCCGGTCGTGGCCCTCCTCGTGGCCTTCGCCCCGCAGATCCTGCTGCCGTTCGACGAGGACTACGCCGAGCACGGCTCCACCGTGCTGCGGCTGCTCGCCCTCGGAGCGCTGCCCAGGGTCGTGGTCGAGCTGTACATCGGCGTGCTGCGCGTCCAGGGACGGACCGGGGTGCTCGCCGCCGTGCAGGGCACCATGTGCGTCCTCGTGCTGGGCGGCGCGGCGATGCTGTTCACCCCGGCCGGGATCGCGGGTGCCGGCTGGGCGGTGCTGGTGAGCATGACGGTGGTCGCCGTCGGCTGCGCACCCGGCCTGCGCGCGGCGCTGCGCGGCCCGGACGACGCCGGCGGCAAGGGGCCGCGCACGGCCGGGAACCGACGCCGGGGCAGGAGGGCCCCGGCCGCCACCGGCCCCGAGTACGGCACCCGGTGGGCACGGCTGAACGCGACCGCCGGACACGACGCCGACCGGGCCGGCCGACCGGCCCACGGGCACGAAGGCACCCCCACCGGGGACGCGGCAGAAGGCGGGGCTGGCGACACCGGCAGGACCGACGCCGGTAGGACCGACACCGGTAGGACCGACACCGGTACGACCGCTTCCGGTACCACCGAGGCCGGTGTCCGCGAGCGACGGCTGAGAGGCACCCTGTGGTACCTGCTCGCCGCCGCCACCGCGGTCTTCTGGGCGGCGCTGCGCGGCCTGCCGTGGCTCGACGCCGCGTCAGGGACCCCCGGGATGTCCGGACCGCCCGGTCCGTCCGGCGGGTCGGGAAGTCCCGGGGCCGGGCTGACGGGCCGCCGCCTTCTGGCGGAGGTGCCGTGGCCCGCCCTCGTCGCGGGCGGCCTGCTGCTCCTGGTGTTCGTCGCCTCGGTGACGCTGTGCACGACACGTGACGCGTGGCTGCCCGGGGCGGCTCTCGGGTCCGTGACGCTCGCTCTGTACACCGCACCCGTGGCCCTCGGATGGCAGCCCCGTGAGGGCGGCGGCGCCGAACCGTTGCTGCGCTGGGTGCCGCAGGCCGCGCTGCTCCTGTGCCTCGCCCCGCTGGGGCTGCTGCTCCGGCGCGCGGCCGGGCGGCTGACCTGGCCCGGATGCTGGGGAGTGCTGTACGTCGCCGCGGTGGCCGCCTGGGTGTGGCGACAGGCCCTCGCGCCCGCGGCACTGCCCCTGCTCGTCGTACTCGTCGTAGCCGCCCTGCTCGCACTGCCGCTGCCGCGCCTGTCGTCCCTGTCGTCCCTGCCGGTCAACGGGAGGGGACGGGCTGGTGGAAGTAGCCGTTCCGCCCCGCCTCGCGGTAACCGTCGAGCCCCGGGCCGTCGTTGACGGTCAGGTCGCAGGCGGGCTCCTCGGACGGCGGTCGGTTCCAGTGCACCAGCGCCTTCACCGCCGGGAGCTTCTTCACGTCGGTCGGGATCCGGGTGTACCAGTCGCGCTGACGCGCGGGGTCGTCGGCGTCGGGCGCGGTGGCGAACTCCGCGAGCATCACCGGCTTGTCGTCGGAGACGTTCGCGCGCAGCCACTCGTAGCTGGGCTGCTGGCTGCGCAGGAAGTCCTTCCAGTCGGTGGTGTCGTGGCACCGGTAGTAGTTGTACTGGTCCATGGCGATCCAGTCGACGTACCGGTCCCCGGGGTAGAGCGCCTTCATCTCGGCCGCGCTGCCGAGGTATCCGGAGACGGTCCACACCCACACGACGTTGTCGGCGCCCAGTTCCCGGAACCGGTCGTGCAGATGCCGGTAGGCGGCGACGAACTCCTCCGGTGTGCCGGCGCCCTCCTTGATGCGGGCGTCGGCCTCCTGGTCGAAGGAGACGAACACCCGTTTCCCGTAGGCCCTGATGCGCCGGATCTGCGGATCGAGGACCTCCTCGTCGTACGTTCCCGAGGCGATGTTCTTCCAGCCGAGCTGGGTCTCGGTCCAGTCCTCGTGGTGCGGCTCGGTCCAGACCGTGGACTCCCAGGCCAGCATGAGCAGTCTGTCCCGGCCCAGTTCCTGCTCGTCGGGGGTGAGCAGTCGGCCGTCCAGCTCGGTGCCGGACATGTCGTGGTAGTTGTAGACGAGGTCGAGCTTGCGGCCGATCCGCTTCTCGAAGCCGAGCACGGCGTCCTTGAGCGACCCGTTCCCGGCGTACGGCACGTACGCGCCCCACCAGGCACCGCACGCGGGGACGAGCGTGTCGTCGGGCGCGCACGGGCCGGAGGGCGGCTCGCCGGAGGCCGCGTTGTCGGGCAGGGCGTCCCCGGACGCGTCCGGCTCCTCCGAGCGGGACGCCCACAGGCCGAGACCGGCGAGCAGAGCGGCCAGCGCCACCAGTACGACGGCCGTACGGGCACGTTTCGCCGCACCCCGCTCCGCCACCCCGCAGGACGGGGGCGGCCCGTGCTCCCGGTGCCGGCCCCTCATGTGCCGCCGCCGGTGACGCGGCCGCGGTCGGTGCGTTCGGCGCGTTCGACGCCGCCCCGACGCGCGGCGGGCAGCGGCAGCCCCGGCAGCGCCGCGGCGACCGTGGTGAACACGGCCAGCGAGACGAGGAAGGCGGTCGCCGAGAAGGCCTCCACCAGGAACAGCGAGGTGGCGGCGAGCACGCCGAGGGAGAGGCTGACGGGCGCGGCGAGGGCGACGGCCTCCAGTCCGGCACCGGCGGCCGGTCCGCGCCGCTGCGGGTACAGCGCCGCGCAGCCCGGGCCGAACAGGGTGAAGAGCAGGACCGGTATCCAGCGCAGCGGTGCCGGGCCGGGCACGGCGGTGGCGGCCAGCGCCAGCCAGCCGGAGACCGCGACGAGGACTCTGAGATGTGCCGGGGCGAGCCCGGCGCCTCGGACCGCTGCGCCGTGCCGGGTGTCCTGGGAGTCTGTGGTGTTCATGGACTGACCTGACTGCCCTTCGTCTCCTGGGGTCGCCGGCGTCACCGTGCCGCCGGGCGGTACTCGAGGACGACTCCGTAGGGGTGCGCCTCGACGGTCCGGAAGAGCGGCGAGGCGGACAGTTCGGTGCGGAGCCTGTCGAAACCGCCGGCCGGCAGCAGGCCCTCTCCGGCGGTGTAGACGTCCTGGGTGCGGGTGAGGATCACGTACGCCGTCGCCCCCGGCGGGACCCCGGCGGCGAGGTAACCGGCCGGGTCGGCCAGCATCCGCTCGTTCTCGGGGAGTTCCTGCTCGGCGAAATACCAGTGTTCGAGGCTGTCGTAGCGGTGCAGGGCCTCGGGGAACGAGCCGGTGGTGGCGAGGATCAGCGCGCCCACGGGGGCGCGGTCGAGGGTCCGGGTGACCAGGGCGGTCTCCGCGGGCGGCGTGTAGTACATCTTCTCCTTGCCGTAGTACGACGGCAGGAAGCCGGCCGACAGCACCAGCAGGACCGCCGGCAGGGCGACGGCGGCGGCCCTGTGCCGCGGCGTCTTCGCGGGCTTCGCCCCGCCGTGCCGGGAGGCGACGCCCGCGAAGGCCGGGACCAGCGCGGCGGCGGCGAAGAAGGCTCCCCCGGGCAGGGCGAACAGGTAGACGCGGAAGAGCATCTCGCCGCCGTAGTCGTTGACGACGAACAGCGGCACCGGGGCGACCGAGACCAGCAGCAGTGGCAGCGCGCTGCGGGTCAGCCGCCGCCGCAGCACGACGGCGGCTCCCGCGAGGACGGTGATCGCCAGCACCATCGCCACGTTGGCCCGCCCCGCGAGTTCGGGTCCGGGACCGGTGAGCTGACCGGCGTAGCCGGCGCGGGAGTTCTGGGTCAGTTCGCCGAGGGAGTCCTTGAGGGTGGAGAGCGTCTCGACGAACAGCGGCCGCCCCATGGTCAGGTCCCAGGCCAGCGTCAGCAGCGCGGCGACGGCCAGCAGCCCGACGTTGCGGTAGCGGCGGGTGAGGCAGAGGGCGAGCAGGCAGACGCAGAGCATCACCGGCGTGAGCTGGTGCGTGGCGTTCACGGCGGCGATCAGCGGGGCGAGGATCACCACGCCGACCGCGCGCTGCCGGCTCCCGGTCGGGGGCGGGACACCGGCCGCCGCCGGGTCGAGGAACGTCCGGTCGCGCAGACGTCCGGCGGAGCCCGGGCGCACGAAGTGCCGCAGCACCACGGCGAGGACCGTCAGGTGCAGCAGGTAGGCGAGGCCCTGCGGGGCGAAGTAGTCCTGGCCGACCCAGTTGGCGAGCTGGAAGATCCAGACGGCGGTCCACACCAGGCGCCAGTCCCGGCAGAAGGTGCGGTAGATCAGCACCAGCACCGGCATCATGAGCAGGCCGAGGACGATCGGCGCCCAGTTGGCGTACGCGGCGGCGCCCTCCACACCGAAGGCGCGGACCAGTCCGCCGTTGAACGCGAAGAACCCCGGCCACTGGTCGTACGCCGACATGTTGCCCGACAGCGCCGCCTCCGGGCGGAGTTCGCCGTGGGCCAGCAGCGTGTCGACGACGGCGTCGTGCTTGGAGGCCCACGGGTAGCGCACCGCGTCGTAGAGCACCGCCGGCGGCGCCTTGAGGGCGAACAGCATCGCCGCACAGTGCGCGGCCGGCCACCAGGGGGCACGGGCCGCGCGCCGCAGGCCGAGGACGAAGCCCGCGGTGAGGACCAGCAGCGAGAGGTAGTACGTCACGGGCAGGCGGTCCAGCAGACCGTAGTCGCCCATCTCCCGGAAGCCGATGCGGGGCAGCGCGTACAGCCAGAGCCCGGCGGCCAGGAGCAGGGGCAGCAGGCCGAGGGTGGCGGGGCGGCGGTGGGCGGTCCGCCAGAAACCGGGCCCACCGCCGGTGGACCGCCCGGGGCCGGGAGCGGGGGGCGGCGGCGTGCTGCTCTCGGCGGTCGGTACAGGCACATGTTGCTGCACGCTGAGGCTCCCCTCCCCTGGGGACAACTATAGGAATTCAGTCTGCTTTTCACGCCCGAATCGTCCGGTTCGGCCCCCGTGGCTCACCCGGCGAAGACCGGGCCCCGGAGGGCGGCGCGGGCCCGCCGGTACCACCGCCAGCCGACCGTCCTCGGGCCGTCGCGGTAGGGGGCGGTCCGGGCACCGCTCCCCGCCAGCCAGCCCTCGACGTCGGTGACCGTGTGGCCGCGTCGCACGATGAGCCGGGCGATGCGGTACCGATCGTCGCGGTCCGAACTGAGCGCGTGCCGCACGGCGGTCGCCGTCTCGTACCCGGCGCGGGCCGAGGCCGCCCGCACCTGCGCGCTGTTGTAGCCGTGCGGGTAGGCGAGGTGGCGGACCGGATGGCCGAGCGCGTCCTCCAGAACCGCCTTGGAGGTGCGCAGTTCGTACGCCAGGGCCTCCGCGGACAGGGTGTCGAGCTGGGCGTGGGTGACGGTGTGGCTGCCGATCTCCACGCCGCGACGCTCCAGCCCGGCCGCCGCGTCCAGCGACATCATCGGGGCGGGCGGAAGCAGACTGCGGCCACCCGGGACGACGGCCCCGGTGGTGAGGTAGGCGGTGGCGGGCAGGGCGCGCTCGGCCAGCGCCTCGGCCGTGGGGCCGGGCAGGTCGGCGAAGCCGTCGTCGAAGGTGAGCAGCACCGGCCGGGGCGGCAGGGACGCCCGCCCGGCCAGGTGGTCGGCGAACACGCCGATCGTGACCGGCGTCATCCCGCTGTCGACGACCGCGTCGAGGTGCGCGGCGAACTCCTTCGGGGCGACGCTGAACTCGGCGATCCACGAGGGCGGATCGTCCATCACGGCGTGGTAGAGCAGCACGGGCACGGGCACGGGCCTGCGCGGTCCGCGAGACCCGCGGGGGTGGCCGGGCCCGTCGGGTCCGTCGGGTTTGTCGGGGCTGCGAGGTCCACCGGGCCCATCAGCTCCGCCCCGCCCGTTCCCGTCTCGTGCCCCGGTCCCGCTCATCGCGTCCCTCGCCGGACCGTGCGCAGGGTGCGGCGGGCGCGCAGGTAGCCGACGGGTCCGTAGAGCATGCCCCGGCGCTGCAACCGCGACAGGCGACGCGGCCAGGGGTGGGTCCGCTCGTCGTGGGCGCCCGGCGCTGCGCCGCCCCCGGTCTCCCGTGCGGCGGTGAGGGCACGCGCGTACGCCAGTCCGCCGGGCAGCCGGAGGAGGAGGGCCGGCAGCATGGCGGGCCGGTTCACGAGGAGGGCGGTGAGGTACGCGGTGAGGCCCGCGCCGTAGCCGAACGCCTGTGTCTCCAGGTCCCGCCAGGTCTCCCGGTGGTGGTGCCAGACCAGTGCCGACGGCGTGTACCGCAGCCGGTGCCCCTGGGCGAGGACGCGGACGAACCCGTAGAGGTCGTCGCCGCCCCGTGCCTGCGTGCCCGCGCCGGTCGCCGGGTCGAAGCCGCCGACCGCCCGCAGCACCGCCGTACGGAAGGCCATGTTGGCGCCGGAGCCGAACCGGCCCGCGGTGAACGGGAACAGCGGCTCGTCGGCGGGGGGCCGGCGCGGATCGTACGTCCGCGGGGTGAACCCCTTCGCGAAGCCGCCGTGGCTCTCCAGCAGCACCTGGGCGGGGGTGCGCAGCCGTGCGGGCAGGATCAGCCCGGTGGCGCACCCCAGGCGCGGGTCGGTGGCGAAGGGCGCCGTCAGTTCGCTCAGCCAGTGCGGGTCGGCGACCACGTCGTCGTCGGTGAAGGCGACCACGTCGCCCCGCACCGCCGCCAGGCCCCGGTTGTGCGCGACGGCGAGGCCGGGCACCGGCTCGCACACGTACCGGACCCGTTCGCCGTACTTCCGCGTCACCAGTTCCCGGGTCTCCCCGGTGCGGGGCGCGTTGTCGACGACGACGACGTCGACGTCCGGGTGGTCCTGCGCGAGCAGTGAGTCCAGGGCGCGGGCGAGCAGCTCCGGGCGCTCCCGGGTGGCGACCACGACACTGACCGACGGTGGCTCGGGCACCGGCTCGGACGATGACGCGGGCACCGGATCGGGCACCGGCGCGCGTGACGGCACCTCCCCGGGCGACCGCTCGGGCGGCGCTCCGGCAGGACCTCCGCCGGGCAGCCCCCGGGCGAGCCCGGTCAGGACCCGTGTCGGGTCCGCGCCCTCGGGTACCTGGCCGACCAGGGTGCCGACGGGCCGACCCGCCCGCCTGACCAGCACGAACACCGTCCCGGACGTGACCGGGGGACTCCCCGGACCGGGTCTGAGCAGCGCGCCGCCGGACCCGCCGTCACCCCCGCCGCCGAGGTCCAGCTCGGCGATCTGCACCGGCCCGGTGCCGAGGAACTCCGCCGTCTCCCGCCGCGTCCCGCGTCGCGCACGCCCCGCACCTGCCATGCGCCCACCCCCTAGTGGTTGCCCCCGTCACGACCGGCGCAGCCGGGCCGCGCCCCTCAACGTCCGTACCGCCAGCGACGCCAGCCGGGGACGGTCGCGCACGAAGCCGTGCGCGCGCCGGGCCGGTTCGCGGCCGAGCCAGTGCAGGGCGGCGCCCGCCCCCACGCGCGTCGCCGCCCCCTCGTACACGGGCAGCTCGCCGGTCTTCAGCGAGTCCTTGTACTCCGCCGCGCCCCGCCCCATGTCGAGCAGACCGACCCCCTCGGCGGCCGCGGCCTCGGCCATGCGCAGATGCAGCACCAGCCCCGGCGAGTACCTCGCGAAGTCCGGGTCGTACGCCGGGAACCAGCAGGCCAGGACCGTCGCCGAACGCAGCCCGAAGTGGGCGGCGACCGGGCGTGAGCCCGCCCAGAGCACGGACAGCGTGCCGGTGCACTCCGGCGCCCGGGTCCCGGCGAGCCGCGCGACGAGACGGGTGATCCACTCCTGCGCGAACCGGTCCCGGCGGCCCGTCCTGCGGTACTGCGCGGACTTCCACCCCATGAGCGTGCGCAGCGCGGCCGGATCCCGCTCGTCGAACACGAAGCGGACGTCGCCGACCTGGCGGCCGAGCCTGCGTTCCTTGGCGAGGGTGGTCTTGAGGAACTTCGGCGACCGGGCGCGCAGGACCTCCTCGTACGCCGCGTAGCCCCGTGCCACGTCGATGACGTACGTGGCGTGCTCGTCGGCCGCGGCCGGCACGAACAGCCCCTGGCCCGCCTCCAGGTTGTCGAAGGCGAAACTCGACAGGGAGCAGGCGCGCAGCAGTTCGCGGGGGTCGGGGGCCAGCCCCCGGCGCAGCACCGCGCCCTGGCAGTCCGACACCCCGAGCCCGATCGCCCGGCCCTGGCCCAGCGGCCCGCGTTCGTGCGGCAGGAAACCGGCCGCCTCACCGGCGTCGTACACCACGGCCACCCGCGCCCGCGGCCGGACCCGGCCCACGACGTCGGTGAACTCCGGTTCCATGAAGGGGTTGCGCGGAGCCTTCGACCCGGCGCGCAGGTCGCGCCAGCGCTGCCGCTCCCCCTCGTCCAGCTCCTGCGGCCTGAGCACGCGCACACGTCCGCTGTTCAACCCGACCCCCCGATCAAGTCCCCCCTGAACAACAGGAAGGTACCCCGGGGCCGCCCGGAGGGGTAGGTAGCGTGCCATGTTGTTGCCAACCGGTGCACAGGCCTTCAACCGAGGCTTAGCCGATGATGTGTCAGGTTTCGGACATGATCAGGAGACATGATCGGGCGTCCTCGTGCATCATCGTGCGGCTTCGAACGCACTCGCTACGTCCTCGTTCGGAAGCGATCGCCGGTGAGTCGGACGGGTGCGGTGTCCGTATTCTCTGATCATGGACCGCACCGCATATTCACTCGTCGCCACCGACCTGGACGGCACGCTGCTGCGCCGCGACGACACCGTCTCCGACCGGTCGCTGGCCGCGCTGGCGCGGGTGGCCGGGGCCGGTGCGCGGCACCTGGTGGTGACGGGGCGCCCGGCCCCGCGGGTGCGGTCCCTGCTCGACCGCCTCGGCTGCACGGGCCTCGCGGTGTGCGGACAGGGCGCGCAGGTGTACGACGCGGGCGCGCACCGGATGCGCTGGTCGGTCACCCTGGACCGGGAGCTGGCCGAGACCGCGCTCGGCAAGATCGAGGCCGAGGTGGGCCAGGTGTACGCCGCGGTCGACCAGGACGGGGTCGACGGGCTCACCCTCATCGAGCCGGGGTACCTGATGCCCCACCCGACGCTGCCCGCGGTGCGCGTCGAGCGGCGTGCCGAGCTGTGGGCCACCCCGATCAGCAAGGTGCTGCTGCGCCACCCCGAACTGACCGACGACGAGCTGACGGAGACGGCCCGCGCGGTGGTCGGTTCCCTCGCGACGGTCACCATGTCGGGGCCGGGCACGGTGGAGCTGCAGCCGTGCGGCATCACCAAGGCGACCGGCCTGGCGCTGGCCGCCGAGCACCTCGGCGTCGAGCGGCGGCGGACCATCGCCTTCGGGGACATGCCCAACGACATCCCCATGTTCGACTGGGCGGCCCACGGCGTCGCCATGGCCGGTGCCCACCCGGAACTCAAGGCGGTCGCCGACGAGGTCACCACGACGAACGAGGACGACGGCGTGGCCGTCGTCCTCGAGCGGATCTTCGGTACCTCTTAGTACGTTCCGGTGCCTCGCGGGGCTCAGTACGCGCTGAAGACGTTGTCCATCGAGCCGTAGCGGTCGGCCGCGTAGTTGCAGGCCGCGGTGATGTTGGCGACCGGGTCGTACGGGTCCCAGGAGGTGCCCTCGACGTGGTACGCCTGGAAGGTCGGGTCGATCACCTGGAGCAGGCCCTTGGACGGGGTGCCGTTGACGGCGTTGATGTCCCAGTTGTTGATGGCGAGCGGGTTGCCGGAGGACTCCCGCATGATGTTGCGGTGGATGCCGTCGTAGCTCCCGGGGATGCCGTGCTGCGCCATGATGTCGAGCGACTCGCGGATCCAGCCGTCGAGGTTGTCCGGGTACGCCGTCGCCGCCGTGGTGGCGGTCGTGGCGGCGGCCGGGGTGGCCGCGGAGGCGGTGCTGGCGCCGATGAGCGGCAGCGCGAGCACCGCGGCACCGGTGCCGGCCACGGCGAGCCTGCGCACGAGGCGGCCGGTGCGGGCGTGACGGTTGTGAAGGTTGGCAGACATGCTGTGTCCCTCTCCTTACGCCTGCGAGGTGAGCTGTCGGGTTCGGGCGGGGAGGTGCCCGGCCGTGCCCTGACGGGTACGGCTTCACCCCGAGCCGCTCCGGTGGTGACCGGTGCGGCGACTTACCTGGGTCCCCCGCTCCTGCCGGCGAGTGTGTTGGCGGATGACTGTGCGTCCGGGCGGTGGCAGGATTCGGCGTCCGCCCGACAGGCCGGGAACGTATGCGAGAGCACATGTCCGGAACAAGTGCAGGAATCACCCAACATGCCTGTTGACCTTGGTCTGGGGGGTTTGTGGCTCTTGATCCTTTGCGGTTGCCAACCCCCAACTGGCTTGCGGGGCAAAGGGAGGGCACAGGTGGCGACGGGGTTGCCTGCCGGCGGCCCGGCGTGAGCCAACTCACTGGCCTCAACAAGCGCGGCAAAACGGGCATTAACCTCAACAGGGCGCCAATCGGCCACGGGTGGGGACGGCTTCGGGTGTCGAGCGCCCGGGGGAGGGAAACGAGGGGTGGGGGAGCGCGCGCCGCGCCTGTCGAGCGGGCGCGCGTGCCGATCGGGTGACGTTCTCGAAGCGCGGGCCGTTGGGAGGGGTGATGGGATCTTCGGTGGTGGGGGTCTTCGGTGGTGAGGATCTTCGGCGGCGGGGATCCCCGGTGGCGTGGATCTTCGAGGGCGGTTTCCGCTCCGCTCGTACTCCGGGGCGCGTCCCCTCCGGCTCCTCGGGCGAGGTCCGTCAAAATCTGCTCATATCACCTGATCAAAAACATACCGTTCATGATCCGATACCGACCGGCCTGTAACCGTGGGCGCTAGCGGTGATCGAAACGTGACCGGATACGCTGACTTGAGTGGTGGCAGCGACCTATCGACAACCGGGTAATCGCCAGTAGACACCAGCAGACAGGAGACCCCTCGTGACCGTCGTCGGGCCGTTCGGGCTGAGCGTGCGGGACCAGGCTCTGGAAGCCGATGTCCAGGCCGGATTGGTTGCTGTCGAGGAAGGGTTGCTTGAGGCAACCAAAAGCGAGGTGCCGTTCATCACGGGAGCCGCCCAGCACCTGGTGCGGGCCGGCGGGAAGCGGTTCCGGCCGCTGCTGGTGATGCTCTCCTCCCAGTTCGGCGACCCCTACGCCCCCGGCATCGTGCCTTCCGCCGTGGTCGTGGAGCTGACCCACCTGGCCACGCTCTACCACGACGACGTGATGGACGAGGCCGCCGTGCGGCGCGGGGTGCCCAGCGCGAACACCCGCTGGGACAACTCGGTCGCGGTCCTCACCGGCGACTTCCTGTTCGCGCGCGCCTCGCAGATCCTCGCCGACCTCGGCCCCGAGGCGGTCCGGGTCCAGGCCCTCGCGTTCGAGCGGCTGGTCACCGGCCAGATCCTGGAGACGGCGGGACCGCAGGACGGCCGGGACCCGGTCGACCACTACCTGGACGTGCTGGGCGGCAAGACCGGCTCCCTGGTGGCGGTCTCCTGCCGGTTCGGCGCGATGATGTCCGGCGCCGACGAGACGGTCGTGGACGTCCTGACCCAGTACGGCGAGCGGCTCGGCGTCGCCTTCCAGCTCGCGGACGACGTCCTGGACATCGCCTCCGACTCCGACGAGTCCGGCAAGACGCCCGGCACGGACCTGCGCGAGGGCATCCCCACGCTGCCGGTGCTGCGGCTGCGCGAGCGGGCGGCCCGGCTGGGGCTCGCCGAGGACATCGCGCTGTGCGAGCTGCTCGACTCCGATCTGAGCGACGACGCGCGGCACGGCGAGGCGCTGCGCCTGCTGCGCGCCCACCCCGCCCTCGAACAGGCGCGGAGGGACACCGTCCGGTACGCCGAGGAGGCCCGGGCGGCGCTCGCCCCGCTGCGCGAGTGCGACGCGAAGGTCGCGCTGCTGGAGCTGTGCGACGCGGTGGTGCACCGGGCGGGCTGACCGCTCCCCTCGCGGGTGCGTGCCGCGCCGTCCGCCCGGTCCACTCGTGACGCCCGTCACGAGTGCGACCGTTCGTCGCCGGGCGGCGTACTCCGCCCCTACGGGCTGGGGGAGCCGTCGCTCCTCCGTGTCATCCCGCAGGAGTAGGCGGAGTTGAGCCCGCGGTCTGACGATTCCGCTCCGGTGATTTGGTCAGATGGACACCACGGAAAACACCAATCCTCACCGATTCGGGTGAGAATGGCGGCTCACGGGTGAACGAGTGCGAGGTCGCGAGACAGCCGCCGCCGACGACGGAGGTAGGGCACACATGGCACCGATCGATTCCGACGACAACACGACCGCCGGTGAGGGCGAGGAGCTGCGGGCCGGACGGCGCAGGGCCGCGCGGTACGTCGTCCCGGTGGCGGTGATGGGAGTGGCGGCCGCGACGATCGGGCTCGTGCCCGCGCTCGCCGACTCCGGGGACCCCGACCTGCCGAAGATCACGGCGGAGCAGCTCGTCCAGAAGATCGCCGAGTCGGACACCCAGCAGATGTCCGGCACGGTGCGGATCAGCACGGACCTGGGGCTGCCGGACCTCGGCGGGCTGGAGAGCGGCCTGCTGTCCGGCATGTCCGCGGGGCCCGGCTCCGGCGGCGACGGCGAGGGCTCCGCCGCCGACCCGTCGGCCAAGCTCACCGAGCTGGTGTCCGGCAGCCACACCCTGCGCGTCGCGGCCGACGGCCCCGACCGGCAGAAGGTGTCCCTGCTGGAGGACGCCGCCGAGTACAGCCTGATCCACAACGGCAAGGACGTCTGGGGCTACGACAGCAAGTCCAACGAGGTCTACCACTCCACCGGCCCGGGCTCCGCCGAGCGGCCGGAGAAGGACGTGCCGGCCACTCCGAAGGACTTCGCCGACCAGGCCCTCAAGGCGATCGACGACACCACGTCCGTGACCGTCGGCGGCACCGCTCAGGTGGCCGGCCGGGACGCGTACCGACTGGTCGTCGAGCCCAGGCAGGACGGTTCCACGGTCGGCGCCATCACCGTGGCCGTGGACGCCGAGACCGGGACGCCGCTGAAGTTCACGCTGACCCCCGCGAGCGGCGGAGCCGCCGTCGTGGACGCGGGCTTCACCAAGGTCAGCTTCGCCAAGCCGGACGCGTCGACGTTCGACTTCACCCCGCCCGAGGGAGCGAAGGTCACCGAGGGCGACGAGGGCGACGAGGGCGCCAAGACCCCGGACCACGGCCGCGAGGCCGAGGACCTGGGCGGCCTCGCCGGTGACCTGGGCGGCCTCGACGTGATCGGCGAGGGCTGGAACTCCGTCGCCGCCTTCGACACCGGCGCCCGGGGCGGCCTGCCCACGGCCTCCGCCGGAGGCGACCTCGGCGACCTCGGCGGCTTCCTCGGCTCCTTCGGCGACCAGGTCAAGGGCGACTTCGGCTCCGGCACCGTCTTCAAGACCCGCCTGGTCAACGCCCTGATCACGGACGACGGCAAGGTCTACGCCGGTGCGGTCACCAAGGACGCGCTGGTGAAGGCGGCCGACGCCGCGCAGTAGGAGGTACGGCGCAGCCCAGCCGTACGGCGAAGCGGCCGTGGAAGGCGCAGAGGCCGAAGCGGCCCAAGAGGACGAGAAGAGAGGGAGCCGATGGCCGGACCGTCCGTCACGGAGCCGGAGCGCCCGGACCGGGGGAGCGCGGCGGACGCCGTCATCGCCACCCGCGCGCTCACCAAGCGCTACCGCGGCGGACAACTCGCCGTCGACGGTCTCGACCTGACCGTCCCGGCGGGCAGCGTCTTCGGCTTCCTCGGCCCCAACGGCTCCGGCAAGACCACCACCATCCGCATGCTGATGGGCCTGATCGAACCCACCTCGGGCAGCGCCCGGGTGCTCGGCCGGCCCATGCCGCGCGCGGCCCGCACCGTACTGCCCCGGGTCGGCGCCCTCATCGAGGGCCCGGCCCTGTACGGCTTCCTCTCCGGCCGCGACAACCTGCTGCGCTACGACGCCGCCGACCCCACCGCCGACCCGCGCACCCGGCGCGAGCGCGTCGCCGCCGCGCTGGACCGGGTGGGTCTCGCGGCGGCCGGCGGCAAGAAGGCGAAGGCGTACTCGCTCGGCATGAAGCAGCGCCTCGGCCTCGCCGCGGCGCTGCTCCAGCCGCGCCGCCTGCTCGTCCTGGACGAGCCGACCAACGGACTCGACCCCCAGGGCATGCGCGAGATCCGCACCCTCGTCCGTGAACTGGCCTCCGACGGCACCACCGTCTTCCTCTCCTCCCACCTCCTGGACGAGATCGAGCAGGTCTGCACCCACGCCGCCGTGATGGCACAGGGCCGCCTGATCACCCAGGGCGCGGTGGCCGACCTGGCGGCCGGTGCGCGCGGCCGGCTGGCGGTGACCACGCCGGACGCGGGCGACGCGGCCCGGGTGCTGAAGGAGCAGGGGGCCGCGGACGTGGTCGTCGACGGGGACCGGGTGACGGCGGAACCACCGGAGCGCGACCTGGCCGAGGTGAACGCGGCGCTGGTCGCGGCCCGCGTCAGGGTCCGGGGCTTCGTTCTGGAACGCGCCTCGCTGGAGGACGCGTTCGTGGCGCTGACCGGGGAGGGTTTCGATGTCGCGGGCTGAAGCACCGGGGGAGCCGATGCCGAAGGCCGCGGCGACGAGCGGGACGCCGGGCCCCGGGCCGGAAGCGGTGCGGACTCCGGGTCCGCTGTGGTCCCTCGGGCTGCTCCGCAGCGAGCTGGTGACCACCTTCCGGCGCTGGCGCACCCTCGCCCTGCTGGCCGTGCTCGCCGCCGTGCCGGTCCTGGTGGGCATCGCCGTGCGGATCGAGACGAGCGACGGGTCCTCGCCGGGCGGCGGGGGCGGCGGTCAGGGACCGGCGTTCATCTCGCAGGTCAGCAACAACGGCCTGTTCCTGGTCTTCACCGCGCTCGCCGCGACCCTTCCGTTCTTCCTGCCGATGGCCATCGGCGTCGTCGCGGGCGACGCGATCGCGGGCGAGGCGAGTGCGGGCACGCTCCGCTACCTGCTGGTCGCCCCGGCCGGGCGGTCCCGGCTGCTGCTCACCAAGTACGCGACGGTGATCGCCTTCTGCCTCGCGGCCACCCTGGTGGTCGCGGTCTCGGCGCTCGCGGTCGGCGCGCTGCTGTTCCCGGTCGGCGACCTGATCACCATCTCCGGCACCCGGATCAGCTACACCGAGGGCCTGGGCCGGGCGCTGCTGATCGCCCTGGTCGTGGCCGCCTCACTCGTCGGCGTCGCGGCCCTCGGCCTGTTCGTCTCCACCCTGACCGGCAGCGGCATCGCGGCGATGGCGACCACGGTGGGGCTGCTGATCACCGTCCAGATCCTCGACCAGATCCCGCAGCTCGACGCCCTCCAGCCGTACTTCTTCTCCCACTACTGGCTGTCCTTCGCCGACGTGATGCGCGAGCCGGTCTACTGGGACGACCTGGTGAGGAACCTCGGTCTCCAGGCCCTCTACGCGGCGGTCTTCGGCTCGGCGGCCTGGGCCCGGTTCACGGCGAAGGACATCACCTCGTAGTCGAGGCACGCCACCCTCGTGGAGGCGTACGGCGGGGGGCGTCGAGACCTCGCTGCCGATGTCCGCGCCGACCCACCGATACGGGCGTGACCTCCTGGAACGAGCCTGTGACACCCCGGTGACGTGAGAATCGCGAGTGAGCGGAGACACTCGACAGTAGGTGCATGACAGGCATGACAGGCTCTGGACGGTACGGAACGCGATCCGCCGACGGAAGCCGCCGATGAGTGGGGGAACGATGTCTCGACTCGGCCGCGACGAACCGCGGGACGACGAGCGCGCCGAGCGCTCGCCCGATCCCGCGGCGACGCCGATCGATGTCCGCGTACCGGAAGCGGGCACCGGCGCACGCGGTGCCTCGGTCGACGGTGCACTGGTCGTCGCGGCGCCGGGCGAGGAGATCCAGAACGTCGTCCTGAAGCGTCTCCACCGCCTCGCCGTCGCCGCCGGCCGCCCCGTCCTCGCCACGATCCACGACCGGCGCATCGGCTACTCCGTTCCGCTCCGGGTCGACCCGGACGGCTCCAGCCACCTCGCCGCGGAACCGGTGCCGACGGCCCCCGACGAGGCTCCCGGCCAGAAGCCCGACGAGGCTCCCGGCCAGAACCCCGGCCAGAAGCCCGGTCAGCTCCTCGAACCGGCTTCCGAGGAGGCGGCCGCACGGAAGGAGCGGCCCACCCAGGTCCTGCGCTCGCTGGAGCCGGTGCGGGACGCCGTCCCGACGTTCACGCTGCGCGCCCTGCCGGAACCGGCCGGGGACACGGCACCCGCGCCTGCGGCTTCCGTGCCCCTCGCTCCCGGCACGGTGGCGCCGCCGACGGGGGCGTTCGGGCCGCCGCCCCGCATGGAACCGCCCGTCGCGCTCCGCCCGGCCGCCGTGCCCGGGGCCGCCCCCGCGCCGGAGCCGGTAGCCGCAGCCCAGCAGATTCCCGTCCCCGCGCCGGTCCCTCTGCCGGAGCCGCTTCCCGTACCGAAGCCGGTCCCCCTGCCCGAGCCGGTTCACGCGCCCAAGCCGGTTGTGCCGCCCGAGCAGGACGCCGCCGCCCTTCTCTCGGACCCCGGCCTCAGGCCCACCCCCGCCCGCGGTTTCGACGCCGTGGCCGAGGCCGTGCTCGGGGACGAACCGATCACCGTGCCCGGCGACGCCACCACCCCCGCGCTCCTGGCGGAACCGACGGCCCGGATCAACGAGGCCGTCAAGGAAGGGCGTACCCAGGACGCGGCGCGGCTGGCCGAGCAGACGGTGACGGAGGCTTCGCACACGCTGGGGCCGGAGCACCCGGAGGTACTCCGGCTCCGCGAACTCCTCGCGTACATCGCCTACTTGTCCGGCGACCCCGACCGCGCCTTCCGCCTCTCCCTGGCGCTGGCCCGGATACACCGGCGAGACGGCGACGCGGAGGCCGCGTACGGCAACGTCCAGAGCGCGGCGACCGCCTGGCGTGCCGTACGCGACCCCGAACAGGGCCTGGAGCTGGGGCGCGACCTGGTCGGCCTGTGGGGCGACCTCGCCGCCGAGGAGGGGCCGGCCGCCGAGGACGCCGAGGAGCTGGAGTCCGCCCGCACCCGCATGGGCCGCCTCACCGAACGCGCCCGCACCCAGGCCGGGTGACCGGCGCGGCTCGCACGGGCGCGCGGGTGGCGGGCGGGTCCTACTGCGACAGTTCCCACACGGCGTACGCGACCGCGTCGCTGTTGCGGTTCAGGGCCGTGTCGTCGACGTTGGCGGTCGTGTCGCAGGACGCGTGGTAGCAGCGGTCGAACGGCTGGCCCACGGTGCCGCCCCACTTGGCCGCCTGCGCGGACGTCTTGCGGTAGTCCGCGCCGCTGAAGAGCCCGCCCACGGGGACGCCCGCGTTCTTGAAGGGCGCGTGGTCGGAGCGGCCGTCGCCCTCGGTCTCGATCTCCGTGGAGATGCCGAGACCGGCGAAGTAGTCCTTGAAGGTCTTCTCGATGGTGGGATCGTCGTCGTAGACGAAGTAGCCGGGGTTGGGCGAGCCGATCATGTCGAAGTTCAGGTAGCCGCTGATCTTGGCGCGGTCGGCGGAGCCGAGGCCGTTGACGTAGGTGCGGGAACCGACGAGGCCCAGCTCCTCCGCGCCCCACCAGGCGAAGCGGAGGTGCTTGGTGGGCTGGTAGCCGGACCTGGCCACGGCGAGCGCGGTCTCCAGGACGGCGGCGGAGCCCGAGCCGTTGTCGTTGATGCCCGGTCCGGAGGTGACACTGTCCAGATGTGACCCGGCCATGACAACCTGATCCGCGTCGCCGCCGGGCCAGTCCGCTATCAGGTTGTACCCGGTGCGGCCCGAGGCGGTGAACTGCTGGACGCGCGTGGTGAACCCGGCCGCGTCCAGCTTGGCCTTCACGTAGTCGAGCGAGGCCTGGTAGCCCGCGCGGCCGTGGGCGCGGTTGCCGCCGTTCGCCGTGGCGATCGACTGCAACCGCGTCAGGTGGGCCTTGACGTTGGCTATCGGTAGGTCGGGCGCGGCGGCGACGGCCGCGGGTCCGGAGACGGGGGCAGACGCCGCACCGGCGGCGGAACCGCCGGTCACCAGGGTGGCGACGGCGACCGCACCGGCCGTCAGGACGCGCCCGGACAGGGGGAGCTTCATGTGGGGGGCTCCGGATTCCTAGGGGGCCCCTGGGGAAGGGACCCCGCAGTGAATGGGGTGCCTGGATGGTGTGGCCGGGGCTGACCGCCCGTCAAGACCGTTATCCGGCCACGGGGTCGCACATACCGGAGTCCGCCCGGTCGCCCCCGGCGGACCCGTCCTAGTGGACGCAGAACTCGTTCCCCTCGGGGTCCGCCATCACCACCCACTCCCCGCCCGGTTCCTTCACCTGCCGCAGCACGCTCGCCCCCAGCGCCCGGAGCCGGGCGACCTCCTCCTCGCGCCGCCCGTCCACCGAGTGCACGTCGAGGTGGACCCGGTTCTTGGCGGTCTTGGCCTCCGGTACGCGCTGGAACAGCAGCCGCCGCCCCAGCCCTGTGCCGCTCTCCTCCTGGAACGGGTCGTCGGGATGCCGTACCGCGGCCAGATCCCGCCAGGCGCGGCGGCCCCCGTACTCGACGGTCAGCTCGGCCGGTACCGCCCCGGACCCCAGCAGTCTCTCGATGAGCGCGCTGTTGTCCTCCACCTCGTAGTGGAGGGCCCCGGCCCAGAAGCCGGCCTGCTCGTGCGGGGCGGCGGCATCGATGACGATCTTGAAGTGCAGAGGGGCGGGCCCCGAGGTCGATGTCATGTAATCACTTGTACTGGTTGCATGAGTGAGCGGGCAGTGGAACCGCCGAAGCCGCCCCCGGAGCGCTCCCCCGGACTGACGCTGGTGTGTCGCACGCGGGCAGGCCGTACCGCTTCGACCCGGGCGCGCTCTGTCTGGAACTCCTGACGACCGGAGGGCCGGGCGCCTACGCGCGCTGGGAGGTGCTGCACGAGCCCGCCGACCTGCCGGCCTGGGCCGGCCGCAGCCGACTGCCGGACGTGCCGGACCTGGCCGTGGACCGGCAGGACGTGGAGGGGGCCAGGGCCCTGCGCGACGCCCTCTTCCCGCTCACCGCCGACCGGGCCCACGGGCGCCCGCTCCGGCCCGGCCACCTGGACGCCGTCAACGCGGCGGCGGCCCGGCCCCCGCTCGTCGCCCGCGTCGAGCCGGACGGCACCCGTGGCTGGGCGCCGGGCGCCACGGGGACCCGGCTGCTCTCGACGGTGGCGCGCGACGCGATCGAACTGTTCACCGGCCCGTACGCGGGCCGCATCCGCGAGTGCGGCGCCCAGGACTGCCGACTGCTCTTCGTCGACACCTCACGGCCCGGCCGCCGCCGCTGGTGCGCGATGGAACACTGCGGCAACCGCGAGAAGGCCCGGGCGCACCGGGCGCACCGCGCGCCCGACACGCACTGACCCGTGCTCACGCGGGGCCGGCGCGGCTTCCCCGCCCTGCTGCCGGGTTACTGCGGGGACGCTTCTGTGAGACCCGGCGCTGGTGACTGTGCCGGTGCCGGTGCCGGTGCCGGTGCCTCGGCCTGTGCGGGCGCCCCGGACGCCACGACCCCCGGCTCCCGTGCGACGGCGTCGCCCTTGACCGGGGGCACGCCCGCCCCCGTGCGGTCCAACTGCGCCCGCAGCGCCCGCGCGGTGCGGCGAGCCGTGCGCAAGGCGTCCCAGGTGAGCAGGGCGAGCGCCACCCAGACCAGAGCGAAACCGGCCCAGCGCTCGGGCGGCATGTCCTCGCCGAAGTAGAGGATGCCGAGCACGAACTGGAAGACCGGCGCCAGGTACTGCAGCAGCCCCAGTGTCGACAGCGGCACGCGGATCGCCGCCGCGCCGAAGCAGACCAGGGGGATGGCGGTGACCACACCGGTCGCCGCGAGCAGGGCCGAGTGCCCGAGGCCCTCCGTGGTGAAGGTCGCCTCGCCCCGCGAGCCCAGCCACAGCAGGTATCCGAGCGCCGGCAGGAACTGGATCGCCGTCTCGGCGGTCAGCGACTCGACGCCGCCGAGATCGACCTTCTTCTTGACCAGGCCGTACGTGGCGAAGGAGAAGGCGAGGCAGAGGGAGATCCACGGCGGCTGGCCGTAGCCGACGGTGAGGACGAGCACGGCCGCGAAGCCGGTCCCGACGGCCGCCCACTGGGCCGGCCGCAGCCGCTCCTTCAGCAGCAGCACGCCCATCGCGATGGTGACCAGCGGATTGATGAAGTACCCGAGCGAGGCCTCGACGACATGGCCGCTGTTCACCGCCCAGATGTAGACGCCCCAGTTGACGGTGATCACCGCGGCGGCCACCGCGACCAGGGCGAGTCTGCGGGGCTGCCGCAGCAGCTCACCGGCCCAGCCCCAGCGCTGTACGAAGAGCAGGGCGACGGCGACGAAGACGAGGGACCACGCCATCCGGTGGGCGAGGATCTCGCCGGCCCCGGCGGGCTTGAGCAGCGGCCAGAACAGCGGGACGATCCCCCACATCCCGTACGCGGCGAAGCCGTTCAGCAGACCTATGCGCTGCTCGTTCTTGGACGACCCGGCCACGGGCACCTCCCTCTCGCACACGGCATGCCGGGGACGGACCATGCCAGGACGAAGGTAGCGCCGCACCCGGCCGCCTGTCATGCCCGTATCGGGATACGGTCATGACAGGCGGCCGGGTGCGGCGGTCGGCCCGAGGGGTGGTGGTCAGCCCTTGAGGGCGGCGGCGACGGCCTCGGCGAGCGGTGTGGTCGGACGTCCGGTCAGCCGGGACAGGTCACCGGTGGAGACGACCAGCTCACCCTTCTCGACGCTGGCCTCCACGCCCGCGAGGATCGCGGCCATCGGCTCGGGCACCCCGGCCCCGGTGAGGAAGGCGGCGTAGGCCTCGGGGGTGACGGGGTTGTAGACGATCTCCTTGCCGGTCTGCCGGCTCAGCTCCGCGGCGTACTCGGCGAAGCTCCACGCCTCGTCGCCGCCCAGCTCGTACGCGGTGTTCTCGTGCCCCTCGCCGGTCAGCACGGCGACGGCGGCGGCCGCGTAGTCGGCGCGGGAGGCGGAGGAGACCCGGCCCTCGCCGGACGCCTGCACGACGGCGCCGTGCTCCAGGACCGGGGCGAGCTGTTCGGTGTAGTTCTCGTGGTACCAGCCGTTGCGCAGCAGTACGTACGGGACGCCCGAGCCGACCAGCACCTCCTCGGTGGCGCGGTGGTCGTCGGTGAGGGCCGCCCTCAGGGTCTCGGGGGCGCTCGTGTAGGCGAGCAGGGCGACGCCGGCCTTCTTGGCCGCGTCGATCACGATCGTGTGCTGCCGCACGCGGCCCTTGTCGAACTCGTTGCCCGAGATCAGCAGCACCCGGTCGCCGGCCGCGAACAGGTCGTCGAACGTCTCGGGGGAGTTGTAGTCGGCGACCGCGAGACGTACGCCGAGGGCGGCGAGGTCGGCGGCCCTGTCCCGGTCCCGGACGACGGCGGTGACCTGGTCGGCCGGCACCTTCTCCAGCAGCTGCCGCACGACGTGGCGGCCGAGGTGTCCGGTGGCTCCGGTGACGACGATGCTCATGGCTTCAGTACTCCTTGTGGGGTGCGATGCCACTAACCTAGGGGCTGCGCTAACTGAAGGACAGTGCCCACTTTGAAGTAAGCTACTTACGTCAAGGTAAGTCGAGAGGCCCGGACGTCCACCGTCCGGGCCTCTCGCATGCCGTGCACCGCCCCCGGTGTCAGCCGACGACCGTCCAGGTGTCCTGGCCGGCGAGCAGCGCGGCGAGGTCGCCCTTGCCGTTCCGCTCGACGGCGGAGTCGAGCTGCTCGGACATGAGCGCGTCGTAGACCGGCCGGTCCACCGAGCGCAGGACGCCGATCGGCGTGTGGTGCAGGGTGTCCGGATCGGCGAGGCGGGAGAGCGCGAAGGCGGTGGTCGGGGACGCGGCGTGGGCGTCGTGGACCAGGATGTCCGCCTCGTTGTCCGCGGTGACGGCGACGACCGACAGGTCGCCGGTGGCCGGGTCGCGTACGACGCCCTTGGCACCGTCGGCGCCGAAGCGGATCGGCTGCCCGTGCTCCAGGCGGATCACCGCCTCCTCGGCCTGCTGCTTGTCCTTGAGGGCCTCGAAGGCGCCGTCGTTGAAGATGTTGCAGTTCTGGTAGATCTCGATCAGCGCCGTGCCCGGGTGCTCGGCGGCCTGGCGCAGCACCTCGGTGAGGTGCTTGCGGTCCGAGTCGACGGTCCTGGCGACGAAGGATGCCTCCGCTCCGAGAGCCAGGGAAACCGGGTTGAAGGGCGCGTCCAGCGAACCCATCGGGGTCGACTTGGTGATCTTCCCGACCTCGGAGGTCGGGGAGTACTGGCCCTTCGTCAGACCGTAGATCCGGTTGTTGAACAGCAGGATCTTGAGATTGACGTTGCGGCGCAGCGCGTGGATGAGGTGGTTGCCGCCGATGGAGAGCGCGTCGCCGTCACCGGTGACGACCCAGACGGACAGGTCGCGGCGCGAGGCGGCGAGCCCGGTGGCGATGGCGGGGGCGCGGCCGTGGATGGAGTGCATCCCGTACGTGTTCATGTAGTACGGGAAGCGGGAGGAGCAGCCGATGCCGGAGACGAAGACGATGTTCTCCTTCGCCAGGCCGAGCTGGGGCATGAAGCCCTGCACGGCGGCGAGGATGGCATAGTCGCCGCAGCCCGGGCACCAGCGCACTTCCTGATCGGACTTGAAGTCCTTCATGGACTGCTTGCCCTCGGCCCTGGGCACGAGCGACAGCGCCTCGATCGCGCCGGTGCCCGTGCCCGTCGGCTGCTCTTCCGTGGACGTCTCAGCCATCGATGGCCTCCTTCAGGACCGTGGCGAGCTGCTCCGCCTTGAACGGCATGCCGTTGACCTGGTTGTACGACTGCGCGTCGACCAGGTACTTCGCCCGGATCAGGGTGGCGAGCTGACCGAGGTTCATCTCCGGGACCACCACCGTGTCGTACCGCTGCAGCACCGCACCGAGATTGGACGGGAAGGGGTTGAGATGACGCAGGTGGGCCTGGGCGATCTCCTCGCCGGCGGCGCGCAGCCGGCGCACCGCGGCGGTGACCGGGCCGTACGTCGAGCCCCAGCCCAGCACCAGCGTCTTCGCACCGTCCGGGTCGTCGACCTCCAGGTCGGGGACGTCGATGCCGTCGATCTTGGCCTGCCGGGTGCGGACCATGAAGTCGTGGTTGGCCGGGTCGTACGAGATGTTCCCGGTGCCGTCCTGCTTCTCGATGCCGCCGATCCGGTGCTCCAGACCGGGCGTGCCCGGCACCGCCCAGGGACGCGCGAGGGTCCGCGGGTCGCGCTTGTACGGCCAGAACACCTCGGTGCCGTCGTCCAGTGTGTGGTTGGGGCCCTGCGCGAACCGCACCGCCAGGTCCGGCAGCTCGACCGGCTCGGGAATCCGCCACGGCTCCGAACCGTTGGCCAGATAGCCGTCGGAGAGCAGGAAGACCGGGGTCCGGTACTCCAGCGCGATCCGCGCCGCCTCGAGCGCGGCGTCGAAGCAGTCGGCCGGGGTGCGCGGGGCGACGACCGGGACCGGCGCCTCGCCGTTGCGCCCGTACATCGCCTGCAGCAGGTCGGCCTGCTCCGTCTTGGTCGGCAGACCGGTGGAGGGACCGCCGCGCTGGATGTCCACCACCAGCAACGGGAGCTCCAGACTCACCGCGAGCCCGATCGTCTCGCTCTTGAGCGCCACCCCGGGGCCGGACGTGGTGGTGACCGCGAGCGAGCCGCCGAAGGCCGCGCCGAGCGCCGCGCCGATCCCCGCGATCTCGTCCTCGGCCTGGAAGGTCCGCACACCGAAGTTCTTGTGCCGGCTCAGCTCGTGCAGGATGTCCGAGGCCGGGGTGATTGGGTACGAACCCAGGAAGAGCGGCAGGTCCGCCTGGCGGGACGCGGCGATCAGGCCGTAGGCCAGGGCCAGGTTCCCGGAGATGTTGCGGTAGGTGCCGGGCGGGAACGCCGTCGCCGCCGGCGCCACCTCGTAGGAGACCGCGAAGTCCTCCGTGGTCTCACCGAAGTTCCAGCCCGCGCGGTAGGCCGCGATGTTGGCCGCGGCGATGTCGGGCTTCTTCGCGAACTTCGTCCTCAGGAACTTCTCGGTGCCCTCGGTGGGCCGGTGGTACATCCAGCTCAGCAGCCCGAGCGCGAACATGTTCTTGCTGCGCTCGGCCTCCTTGCGGGTGAGGTCGAACTCCTTGAGCGCCTCGACGGTCAGCGCGGTCAACGGCACCGGATGCAGGTGGTACCCGTCGAGGGAGCCGTCCTCCAGCGGAGAGGTGTCGTAGCCGACCTTCTGCATCGCCCGCCGGGTGAACTCGTCCGTGTTGACGATGATCTCCGCGCCGCGCGGCAGGTCGCCGACGTTCGCCTTCAGCGCGGCCGGGTTCATCGCGACCAGCACGTTCGGAGCGTCGCCCGGCGTGAGGATGTCGTGGTCGGCGAAGTGCAGCTGGAACGACGAGACACCCGGCAGGGTGCCCGCGGGGGCCCGGATCTCGGCCGGGAAGTTCGGCAGCGTCGACAGGTCGTTGCCGAACGACGCCGTCTCCGAGGTGAAGCGGTCGCCGGTGAGCTGCATCCCGTCGCCCGAGTCGCCCGCGAACCTGATGATCACCCGGTCCAGCCTGCGGACGTCCTTCGCCCCGACCGGTTTGCGCTGCTCTCCCACGACGGTTCCGTCGGCCTGCTCCGCTGGGCTGCTGACCTGGCTGGTCACTTGACTGGACCTCCCTCGGGACGGCTGTCCGGGGACTGGCCTCCCACTGGCCGCCCCAGGATCAACCCTACGTCCGCACGCCATGACTTCCGGTGGACATTCGCATGATGGACACGACTTCGAGAGGGCCCACAGCCCTGTCGTCGCAAGGCTTTGCGGGGATCCGGCGCCGGTGGGGACGTACCCCGCCCGGCCTCCGGTTCCTCCGGTTTCTCATTCGTCCGGATGAGCGTCCGCGCAGCCGGCCCCCGCCGTCGCTTGTGAGGCACGGGCCGCCGGTGTCAGGAATTGAGGTACGTGAGCACGGCGAGCACCCGCCGGTGATCACCGTCGCTCGGGGACAGGCCCAGCTTCATGAAGATGTTGCTGACGTGCTTCTCGACGGCCCCGTCACTCACGACGAGCTGCCGGGCGACCGCCGAGTTGGTCCGGCCCTCGGCCATGAGCCCCAGCACCTCCCGCTCACGCGGGGTCAGCCCCGCCAGCACGTCCTGCTTGCGGCTGCGACCCAGCAACTGCGCGACCACCTCCGGGTCCAGGGCCGTACCGCCCTGCGCCACCCGCACCACCGCGTCCACGAACTCCCGCACCTCGGCCACCCGGTCCTTGAGCAGATAGCCCACGCCCCTGCTGGAACCGGCCAACAGCTCCGTGGCGTAGCGCTCCTCCACGTACTGGGACAGCACCAGCACGCCGAGACCGGGATGCGCCTTGCGCAGCCGCACCGAGGCCCGCACCCCCTCGTCGGTGTGTGTCGGTGGCATCCGGACGTCCGCCACCACGACGTCCGGCAACTCGCCCTGCGCGTCCAGGTCGGTGATCGTCTTGATCAGTGCCTCACCGTCGCCGACGCCGGCCACGACTTCGTGCCCGCGGTCGGTCAACAACCGGGTCAGCCCCTCTCTGAGCAGCACTGAATCCTCGGCGATGACCACCCGCACCCTGTCCTCCACGATTTTCGGTCCCCCACAGCCCGTGCACCTCACGGCCCGCGCGGCCCACGCCGCGTCCACGAGCCGTCCGTGCGACGGGTCCAGCATTCCAGCATCGGAGACCGGACGCCTTCGGGCAACGGGAAGAGAAGGGGAAGTCCGGGGTTCAGTCCGGGTTCGGCCGCACGTTGGCCGGTTTTCGATCACGTCGACGGGAGCTTGACGCGCGCTCGGGGGATGGGCCGGCCGACCGGCGCGGATCGGCCGGCCCGACCGGTGGGCCCAGTAGGCCCCGGTCGGGCCGGGTGGCCCGCCTATGCCGGGCGGCGGTCGCGCGGGGCCGGGGCCGCCGCGCAGGTCCGCCTACCTGGTGACCGCCTCGCTCCGCCACGGCAGCTCCGCCGTGACCCGCGTCGGCCCGCCGGCCGGAGAGTCCACCACGAGGATCCCGTCCACCGCGTCGAGCCGCTCCGCCAGCCCGGCCAGCCCCGACCCGGCCGACGCGTCCGCGCCGCCCACGCCGTTGTCCACGACCTGGAGCATCAGCCGGTTCTCCGCCCGCCACACCTCGACGGCGGCGGCCGAGGCCCCCGCGTGCTTGCTGATGTTCTGCAACAGCTCCGAGACGGTGAAGTAGGCGATGCCCTCGATCGCCGACGCCGGCCGCTCCCTCAGGTCGACCTCCACCCGCACCGGCACGGTGCAGCGCGAGGCGACCGCCGACAGCGCCGCGTCCAGCCCCCGGTCGGTGAGGACCGCGGGGTGGATGCCGCGGGCCAGATCCCGCAGCTCCTGCAGCGCCGTCTTCACCTCACCGTGGGCCTCGTCCACCATGACGGCAGCGGCCCGGGGGTCCTCCCGCACCTTCTCCTTGGCCAGTCCCAGCCCCATGGCGAGGTTGACCAGGCGGGCCTGCGCCCCGTCGTGCAGGTCGCGCTCGATGCGCCGCAGGTCGGCCGCGGCCGTGTCGACCACGATCCCCCGGTCCGACTCCAGCTCCACCACCCGCGTCGCCAGCCGCGAGGGCCCGAGCAGCCCGTGCACCATGACCCGGTCCACCGTCGTCAGCGCCCGCACGAGCCACGGCGTCGCCAGGGTGAACAGCAGCCCGACCAGCGCCGTCACGGCGATCTCGAAGGGGTTGTCCAGATAGATCCGGTGCGTCTGGTCGCCGTACAGCTGGAGCCCGTCCTGGCCCACGTACATCGGGAACACCCAGAACCACAGCGGGTACGTCAGCGTCGCCCACCCGATCGCCCAGACGTTCACGGCGACGACGAAGGAGAACACCGCCCACGGGAACTGCACCACCGCGTACAGCAGGCTCCGCCAGGAGGTGCCGCTCTTGAGCACCGCCCCGATCCAGCCCATCGCGCCGCGCTTCCTCAACCGCAGCCGCTCCGGCTCGGACACCCGCAGCCCCAGCAGCGTGCGCGCCCGCGCCCGCTCCATCGCCCCGAAACCCCGGCACCCGGCGAGCGCGGCCGCCAGCACCGGCACGCCCAGGAACGTCACCAGCAGGCCCGCCCCCAGCGCGATCATGGTGACGGCGTAGACGAAGAGCAGGATGCCGACCGGCAGACCCACCAGGACATAGCCGAACTCTCGCCAGCTGCGCGCCTCGAACGGTGCCCGCAGTCCCGCCGGCACCCGGTGGCGACGCGCAGCGGTGTCCCCGGGGAGGCCGGACCCGCTTCCGAGCCCGTAACTCTGTCCGTAATCCGTGGCCATCGGTGCCGTCCTTCTCCTCGTTCTACGGCTGTGCTGTCGTAACTCCACCCTCCTCGACCGCGCCGCCCCGACCAATGGAGCTCGTCGGCGTCTGGAGTGGGGGGTTTTCCCTACCTCCGCGACCTCTGGACCGCCGCGCGGCCGGCCGCCCCGGCCACCTCAGTGGCTTCGGGCCGGCGGCCGGGAGGTGCCCGCGGCCCCGTCGGCCCCCGTGCGGTCGCGCCACGGCAGCTCGGCCGTGATCGTCGTCGGGCCGCCCTCCGGCGAGTCGACGACGAAGAGACCGTCGACGGCGGACAACCGGTCGGCGAGGCCCTTCATCCCCGTACCACCGTCGAGACGCGCGCCCCCGTGCCCGTCGTCCCCCACCTGTATGAGCAGTCGGTCGGAGGTCCGCCACACCTCCACCGAGGCGGACCTCGCCCCGCTGTGCTTGCTGACGTTCTGGAGCAGCTCCGAGACGGTGAAGTAGGCGATGCCCTCGATGGCGGCCGCGGGGCGCTCCGCCAGGTCGACGGTCACCTGGACCGGCACGGTGCAGCGGGAGGCGACCGAGGACAGCGCCGCGTCCAGGCCGCGGTCGGTCAGGACGGCCGGGTGGATGCCGCGGGCCAGATCGCGCAACTCCTGCAGGGCCAGCTTCACCTCGCCGTGCGCCTCGTCGACCATGGCCGCCGCCGTGTCCGGGTCCTCCAGGAGCTTCTCCTTGGCCAGTCCCAGTCCCATGGCGAGGTTGACCAGGCGGGCCTGCGCCCCGTCGTGCAGGTCGCGCTCGATGCGCCGCAGGTCGGCCGCGGCCGTGTCGACCACGATCCCCCGGTCCGACTCCAGCTCGGCGATCCGCCGCTCCAGCCCGTCCGACGGGGACAGCAGCCCGCGCACCATCGCCCGGTCGACGTTGGTCAGGCCCCGCGCGATGAACGGCAGCACCGGCCACAGCACCAACAACGACGTCAGCGTGACGCAGAAGGTGAAGACCCCCCAGGGGAACCGGATGAAGTCGTACAGGACCGTGCGCCAGCCCACCGGGTCCTTCAGGGACATCCACAACTGTGCGAGGAAGCCGCTCCTGCTCCGCAACGGCAGCGGGCTCGGCTCGTCCACCCGTACCCCGAGCAGCGCCCGGGCCCGTGCCCTCTCCAGCTTGCCCGACTGCCGTGCGCCCACCAGGCCGGCCGCCAGCAGCGGCAGCCCGACGACCGTCACCGTCAACCCGACGCCGACGGCCAGCATCACCACGACGTAGACGAATCCGATCAGTGCCGCCGGGAGATTCGCCAGCAGGTGGGCGATCTCCTTCCAGGTGTGCCGGTCGTAGGCGAAACGGGCCGGCGGCAGGCGGTCACCGGTCGCTGCGCCGGTGGTGCCGGCGGGGCTCGATGTGGAGAGGCGTTCGGTCATACACGTCAGCGTGCCGTGCGCCGCGGCGCCGCGCCATGAGGTGGACCGCCGGGATGCACTGAGGAAAACCCCACCCCCGCGTCCCAAGGCACGACGGGCTGCTTACCGTCTCTTTATCAGGCCCTAGACTCCCGTGCGTACAGATCGTCGAACAGCAGGGTTGGCGACAGGGAGCGAGGAACGCACGTGCCGGAACCGACCGTCGGTGCTGTGGCCACCGGCGATGTGACCGTCGCCGACGCGACCGCCGGGCTCGCCTCGGACTACTTCCAGTCCTACTCCGTCGTCGGCCTGCTCGCCGTCGTGGGGGTGCTCTTCGTCGCCGTCGCCTTCGGTGCCGGGCGTCTGCTGCGGCCCGTGGTCCCGACGCCCGAGAAGCTGCTGACGTACGAGTGCGGCGTCGACCCCGTCGGTGAGGGCTGGGCGCACACCCAGGTCCGCTACTACGTCTACGCGTTCCTCTACGTCATCTTCGCCGTCGACTCGATCTTCCTCTTCCCCTGGGCGACGGTCTTCGCCGACCCTGGTTACGGCGCCACGACCCTCGTGGAGATGTTCATCTTCCTCGGCTTCCTCGCCGTGGGCCTGCTGTACGCCTACAAGAAGGGCGTCCTGTCGTGGACGTGAACCCCGCCGATCCCGCACCCGCGCCGGCGCCCGTGCCGCTGCCCGAGCCCAAGCGGCTGGGCACGCTCGCCCGCCTCGCCCCGGAGCCGATGAAGGTCGTCCTGAACTGGGGCCGCCGGTACTCCCTCTGGGTCTTCAACTTCGGCCTCGCCTGCTGCGCGATCGAGTTCATCGCCGCGTCGATGGCCCGCCACGACTTCATCCGGCTCGGCGTCATCCCGTTCGCGCCGGGTCCCCGCCAGGCCGACCTGATGGTCGTCTCCGGCACGGTGACCGACAAGATGGCGCCGGCCGTCAAGCGCCTGTACGAGCAGATGCCGGAGCCGAAGTACGTCATCTCCTTCGGCGCCTGCTCCAACTGCGGCGGCCCCTACTGGGACTCCTACTCCGTGACGAAGGGCGTCGACCAGATCATTCCCGTCGACGTCTACGTCCCCGGCTGCCCGCCGCGTCCCGAGGCGCTGCTCCAGGGGATCCTCAAGCTCCAGGAGAAGATCGCGCGGGAGTCGCTGGGGGAGCGGTACGGCACGTCGGCCCGGCCGTCGACGGCGGCCCTCCAGAGCGGCCTCGTACGACCGCCGGGCCGGGCTGCCGCCTCGGATCCGGGTTCGGATCCGGGTTCGGACTCGGGTTCGGACTCGGGTTCGGACTCGGTTTCGGACTCGGGGGAGGGGCGATGACCGCGGTCGGCTGGCTGCCCGGGGATGCCGAGGAGCTCTTCGGCACGCAGGCCGCGGCCGAGGAGTCGTACGACGTCCTGACCGTGGACGTGCCGCCGACGTCCTGGATCTCCGCCCTCGAAACGGCACGCGACCGGCTGGGCTGCACGTACTTCGACTGGCTGAGCGCGGTCGACGAACCGGGCACCGGCTTTCGCGTCTCGGCCCACGTCGTGGCACTGGCACCGGTGCGCCGGCTGCTGCTGCGTACGACCGTCCCGCACGAGGCCCCGGTCCTGCCCACCGCCGTCACGGTGTACGCGGGCGCCGCCTGGCACGAGCGCGAGACGCACGAGATGTTCGGTGTCGCCTTCGAGGACCACCCCGCCCTGGACCACCTGCTCCTGCCGGAGGGCTTCGAGGGACACCCGCTGCGCAAGGACTTCGTCCTGGCCGCCCGCGTCGCCAAGGCCTGGCCGGGGGCCAAGGAACCCGGCGAGTCCGAACACGGCGGCCCCCGCCGCCGCCAGATGCTGCCGCCGGGCGTCCCCGACCCCAACGAGTGGGGCCCGCTGAAGGGCCAGCTGCCGCCCGCTCCCGCCCGCCCGGCACGCGGTGCCGGCCGGGCGGCGGGGAGCGTCCGGCCCGCGCGGCGGGCGACGGGCCGCCCCGCCGGACCCGTACGGCCGCCGAAGGTTCCGCCACCCAGACGGCGCCCGGCGCCGAGACCCCGGCGGCTCCGCGTCGATCCCGCACGGCGGCGGAGGGCTCGGCCGGCCAGACCTCCCAGGCGAGCGAGCCCTCGGCGGCCCCGGCGCCCCGTCGGGCGCGCAGCGCGAGCCAGGGCTCGGCGTCCCAACGGGCCGCCGCACCGGCGGACGACCCCACCACCGGCCGGACCGCCCAGCCCCCTGCCGAACCCACCGTCGGGACGGCCGCCGGGCAGCAGGGCGCCGCGGGCGCCCCGGCCGACACCGGCGGCACCCGTGACACCGGCGGCACCGACGACACCGACGGCGCGAGGGCTCGGGGCAGCCGGTCGGGTGGTCCCGCCGGACCTCGACGTGCCCGGAGCGCGGCACAGGGCTCCGCCTCCCAACGGGCCGCCGCACCGCCCGTCGAAGAGACGCCCGCCGAAGAGACGCCCGCCGAACCGTCGTCCTCGCCGCCGCGCACCTCCGATGCCCCGTGGCACCACGCCCGCCCGGCGTTCGACGAGCCCGCCGGAACCGGGCGGCCGCGTCGACCGGAGCCGGGAGCCTCCGGGCCCGACGAGGCCGGCCCGCACCGAGGTGAGCCAGGCGTCTCCGAATCCGCCGACCCCGCCCCCGACGACCCGTCCGACGAGCCCGAGGCCCCCGACGGCACCGACACCCCGCGCCGCCCACCGAACTCCCCCGGAGGCCAGCAGTGAACGACGCGCTCGACGTCACCCTGCGCCTCCTCGTCGTCTTCGTCGTCTTCCTCGCGTTCCCCCTGATCGTCGGCCAGACCGAGCACAAGGTCATGGCCCACATGCAGGGCCGGTTGGGACCGATGTACGCGGGTGGCTTCCACGGCTGGGCCCAGCTCGTGGCGGACGGCGTGAAGTTCGCGCAGAAGGAGGACGTGGTCCCCGCGGACGCGGACCGCCGCATCTTCCAGCTCGCCCCGGCCGTGGCGCTGCTGCCGTACCTCCTGGTCCTCCTGGCCGTTCCCGTCGGGCCCGGGGAAGGCGCGGTCGGTCAGGTCGTCGACGCGGGCATCTTCTTCGTCCTCGCCGTCATGGGCGTAGGAATCCTCGGCTCGCTCATGGCGGGCTGGTCCTCCGCGAACAAGTTCTCCCTCCTGGGCGGCCTGCGCACCGCCGCTCAACTCCTCGCGTACGAACTCCCGATGCTGCTCACCGCCGCCTCCGTGGCCATGGCGGCGGGCACCGTCTCCCTCGTCGGCATCCTCGACGCCTTCGAGTGGTGGTGGCTGCCCTGGCAGATCGTCGGCGCGGTCGTGTTCTTCGTCGCCGGGCTGGCCGAACTGCAGCGGCCCCCGTTCGACATGCCGGTCGCCGACTCCGAGATCATCTTCGGTGCCTACACCGAGTACACCGGCCTGCGCTTCGCCCTGTTCCTCCTCGCCGAGTACGCCGGGATCGTCGTCCTGTGCGGCCTGACCACCGTCCTCTTCCTGGGAGGCTGGCACGGCCCCTGGGGTGCCGACGGCCTCGGCTGGGTGTGGACCCTGCTGAAGGCGGCCGTCCTCGCCTTCGTCGTGATCTGGCTGCGCGTGACCTACCCGCGCCTGCGCGAGGACCAGCTCCAGAAACTGTCCTGGACGCTCCTCGTCCCCCTCTCCCTCGCCCAGATCGCCCTCACCGGCGTCGTCAAGGTGGTGATCCAGTAACCATGGCCGCGTCCCTCCCACCCTCCCGGCCCCGCATTCCCGGCTCGGGTCTGGCCAAGGGCCTGGCCGTCACCCTGCGCACGATGACGAGGAAGACGGTCACCGAGCGGTACCCGGACACCCAGCCCGAACTGCCGCCCCGTACACGCGGTGTGATCGGCCTGTTCGAGGAGAACTGCACGGTCTGCATGCTGTGCGCCCGCGAGTGCCCCGACTGGTGCATCTACATCGACTCCCACAAGGAGACGGTCCCGGCGGCCACCCCCGGCGGACGCGACCGCAGCCGCAACGTCCTCGACCGTTTCGCCATCGACTTCTCCCTGTGCATGTACTGCGGTATCTGCATCGAGGTCTGTCCTTTCGACGCCCTCTTCTGGTCCCCGGAGTTCGAGTACGCCGAGACCGACATCCGGGAGCTCACCCACGAGCGGGACAAGCTCCGCGAGTGGATGTGGACCGTCCCGGCACCGCCCGCCCTCGACCCCGGCGCGGAGGAGCCCAAGGAACTCGCCGCCGCCCGCAAGTCCGCCGACAAGCTGGCCGCGCAACAACAGCAGCAACAACAGCAGCAACAGCAACAGCAACAGCAACAGCAACAGCAACAGACGGACGACCGGGCCGGGCAGGAGGACCAGACATGAACCTCGCCGCCGCGCCCCACGGTTTCCTGTCCCCGACCGGCGTCGAGATCGCCTTCCTCCTCGTGGGACTGGTCACCTTCGCAGCCGCAGTCCTCACCGTCACCACCCGCCAACTCGTCCACGCGGCGCTCTGGCTGGTGGTGGCCCTCGGTGGCCTGGCCGTCGAATACCTCCTGCTCACCGCCGAGTTCATCGCCTGGGTCCAGGTCCTCATCTACGTCGGTGCCGTCGTCGTCCTCATCCTGTTCGGTCTGATGCTCACCAGGGCGCCCATCGGCCGGTCCCCGGACGCCGACTCCGGCAACCGCTGGGCCGCCCTCACCGTGGCCGCGGCCTCCGCGGGGGCCCTGGTGTGGGTCGTCGTCGACGCCTTCCGCACCACCTGGATCGACCTGGACGGTCCCGCGGCCGGCTCCACCGCCGTCACCGGCGCGAGCCTCTTCCAGAACTGGGTCCTCCCCTTCGAGGCGCTCTCCGTCCTCCTCCTCGCCGCACTGGTCGGCGCCATCGTCCTGTCCCGCAGGGCCAAGGCGGCCCGCGCGAGCGAAACGTCCCCGGTCGCAGCCACGCCGGCCGGGGCCGCCCAGGTCGGAACATCCCGGGCCGGAACCTCCCGGACGGGCGGTGCCCGCTGATGCACCTCGCCTATCCCGCCGTCCTCTCCGTCCTCCTCTTCTGCACCGGCCTCTACGGCGTCCTCGCCCGCCGCAACGCGATCCTGGTCCTGATGTCGGTCGAGCTGATGCTCAACGCCGTCAACCTCAACCTGGTCGCCTTCGACGTCTGGCTCAGCAAGGCCGCGGAGGAGACCCTGCACTCCGGCCAGGCCCTGACCCTGTTCACCATCGCCATCGCGGCCGCCGAGATCGGCATCGGCCTGGCGATCGTCCTCGCCGTCCACCGCAACCGCGGCACCTCGGACATCGACAAGCTCCGCGACACCGCCGAGGGCCACGAACCGGACGCCCCGGACACCGACACCCCCGCGACCGGGACGGCCGCCGAGAAGGCTGAGGCCACCGCGTGACCACGACCACCCTCGCCGTACTCGTCCCCCTCCTTCCCTTCCTCGGGGCGGCCGCCGGTCTCCTGCTGGGCCGGTCGGCGCCCGGGTTCGTCCGTCCCCTCGCGGTCCTCCCGACGCTGGCGGCCCTCGTCCTCGCCGCGGTCGTCGCCGTACGCCAGGGCGGCGGCCGGACCCTCGACGCCGTCACCGAGCTGACGCCCACCGGTTCGGTCCCCGTCGAACTCGCCCTGCACATCGACGGCTTCGCCGCCCTCGTCGCCGTCCTGGTCGGCACCGTCGCCACCTGCGTACAGATCTACTCCACGGGCTACCTGCGCGACGACCCGCGCTACGCCTCCTACGCCGCTCTCGTCTCCCTCTTCACCTCCGCCATGTTCCTCGTCGTCTACTCCGGCGACCTGATGGTGCTGCTGGTCGGCTGGGAAGTCATGGGCATCTGCTCGTACTTCCTGGTCGGCCACTACTGGGAGACCCCGGAGGCGCGCGCCGCCTCCCTCAAGGCATTCCTGGTGACCAAGCTCGGCGACGTCCCCTTCCTGATCGGTCTGCTGGCGCTGGCCACCGAGGCCGGCTCCTTCCGCATCACCAAGATCCTCGGCGCGGTCGCGAGCGGCTCACTCGACCACCCGACGCTGATCGCCCTGCTGCTCCTGGCCGGTGTGGCGGGCAAGTCGGCGCAGTTCCCGCTGCACACCTGGCTCCCCGACGCGATGGCGGGCCCCACACCCGTCTCCGCGCTGATCCACGCCGCGACGATGGTCGCCGCCGGTATCTACTTCGTCGCCCGGCTCCTTCCGCTCTTCGAGGCCTCACGGGCCGCGATGGTCGTCCTCGCCGTCACGGCGGCCGTCACGATGGTCGGCTCCGCGCTCGCCGCCCTGGCCCAGGACGACATCAAGCGCGTCCTCGCCTACTCGACGATCGGACAGCTCGGCTACATGACCGGCGCCCTCGCCGCCGGCGACCGGGGAGCCGCCGTCTTCCACCTCCTCTCCCACGGCGCCTTCAAGGCGCTCCTGTTCCTCGCCGCCGGCGTGATCATCCACGCCGCCGGCACCAACTCGCTGGCCGCCATGTCCCGCATGAGGGGCCTGCGCGACCGCGTCCCCGACGCCTACTGGACGACGACCGTGGCGCTGCTCGCACTCGCCGCGATCCCGCCCTTCAGCGGCTTCTTCTCCAAGGAGTCCGTCCTCGGCGTCGCGGAGCACGTCGCCACCGGCCACACCGAGCACGCGCCCGGTGCCGCGGGCTGGACCGTCCTCGTCGCCGGTCTGATCACGGCCCTGCTCACCGCCGCCTACGCGACCCGCCTGTGGCTGCTGGCCTTCCGCGGACAAGGCGACGAGGCCCCCGACCACGGCAGGCAGCCGGTGGTCATGAACGCCGTGCTCTGGGTGCTCGCCGTCCCCTCACTCGCGCTCGGCGGTCTCGCCTTCCGCCTGCTGCCCGACTGGTTCGACGGCCACGCCCTCACCCCCACCCTCACCACCTCCGTACTCGGCACGGGCGTGGCCCTGGTGGGCGGCATCGTCACCTACGCCGCCTGGCGGCACACCACGGAGCCGGCGTCCCGCACTCCGCTGGGCGCGGTCGCGGCCCACCCCGAGGGCGACGCCGCCCTGGTGGAGGCCGAGGCCATCGCCAGCCACCGGCCCGCCTACGGGGACGTCGCCTCCGCGCCCGACCCGTCGGACCCGGGACGGCTCCTCCTGGGCCCGCTGCACCGGCACGCGGCCGACGGCTTCCACCTGGACGCGGCGTACACGACCCTCTTCGTCCGCCCGGTCCAGGCCGGCGCGAGTCTCGTCCGGTTCCTCGACCGCGAGGTCGTCGACACCTACGTACGCGCGGCAGGCACCCTGCCCCGCTTGCTCGGGGCCGCCGTACGACGCGCCCAGACCGGCAATGTGCAGACCTATGTGAGCGCGCTGCTCGCCGGCACCGTCGTCCTCGCGGTCGCCGCCGTCCTCGTCGCCACGGGAGCGTGAGCAGGCGTGATCGATATCAACGAGTCCGTGATGCAGTTCCTTCTCGCGTTCGTCGTCGTCGGCCCGCTCCTCGGTGCCGCCGCCGCTCTGCTGCCGGCCCCGCCCGGACTGAAGGGGAAGTCACCCGAGCAGGCCGTACTCCGGCACGGTGTCACCGTCACCGGCGTCGTCCTGATCGCCGCGATCGTCCTCGTGCTCGGTTTCGACCACGACCATCCGTCGAAGATGCAGGCCAGCACGGACATCAGCTGGATCCCCGCACTCGACGTGCGCATCCACCTCGGCATCGACGGCATTTCCCTCCCCCTGCTGGTCCTGACCGCGCTGCTGACCTTCCTCTGCGCGCTCTACTCGTACTTCAAGATGCCCGCGGGACCGAGCCCGAAGGCCTTCGTCGCGCTGCTGCTCGTCCTCGAGTCCGGCACTCTCGCGACCTTCGCGGTCCTCGATCTGATCCTGTTCTTCCTCGCCTTCGAGACGGTCCTCATCCCGATGTACTTCCTCATCGCCCGCTGGGGCGGCGAGGGACGGGCCGCGGCCGCCTGGAAGTTCATCCTCTTCACGCTCCTCGGCTCCGTCGTCATGCTGCTGGGCCTGCTCCTGATCGGAATCACGGCGGGCACATTCGACATGGTGGCACTCGCCACTGACAACGGCCGGTCACTGACCACATCCGTGCAGGTCACCGCCGTTCTGGCGATCGGGCTCGGGCTCGCGGTGAAGGCCCCGATGTGGCCGCTGCACAGCTGGCTGCCCGACGCGCACACGGCCGCTCCGACCGTCGGCTCGGTCCTGCTCGCCGGGGTCCTGCTGAAGATGGGCACGTACGGTTTCATTCGCATCCTGCTCCCGGCGGCGCCGGACGGGTTCCGCACCTTCGCGCCCTACCTCGCGGCCTTCGCCGTGGTCGGCATCATCTACGGCTCCCTGGCCTGCCTGGCCCTCGCCAGAAGAGGCGCGAAGGGCGACCTCAAGCGCCTCATCGCCTACTCCTCCGTCGGCCACATGGGCTTCGTCCTGCTCGGCGTCGCGACCATGACACCGACCGGCGTGAACGGCGCCCTGTTCGCCAACATCGCCCACGGACTCATCACCGGTCTGCTCTTCTTCCTGGTCGGCGCGCTCAAGGACCGCACCGGCACCACCGACCTCGACACCCTCGCCGAGAAGACCGGAGCGGCCCTGTACGGCAAGGCGCCGCGTCTCGGGGGCCTGCTCGCCTTCGCCGCGGTCGCCTCACTGGGCCTGCCGGGCCTGGCCGGATTCTGGGGCGAGATGCTCGCCCTGTTCGGCGCCTTCGACCCGCACGACGACCTCAACCGCCCCGCCTTCCTCACCTTCATGGCGATCGCCGCCTTCGGCACCCTGCTGACCGCCGCGTACATGCTGATCGTGGTCCGCCGCGTCTGCATGGGCGCCGTACCGCAGGAAGCCCCGCACCTCGCCGACGTGCGCACCTACGAGTTCGCCGCCTGGACCCCGCTCGTCGCCCTCACCGTCGTCGCCGGGCTGTGGCCCAGGACCCTCCTGGGGCTGACCGACCCGGCCGTGCAGCAGCTCCTCTCAGGAGGCACCCGATGAGCTCCCCGGCCCAGCCCCTCGCCGAGGCGGCCCTGGCGCAGCCCCTGGCCCAGAACCTCGTCCAGTCCGTCGACTGGCTCGCCGTCGCGCCACCCACCATCACGGCCGTCGTCGGACTCGTCGTCCTCGTCACGGACCTGTTCGTGAAGGACGCCCGCAAACCCCTCCTCGGCTGGATCTCGGTCGCCGGACTCGCCGCCTCCGCCCTCATGCTGCTGCCCCTCGTGAACGGCGACCGCTCGACGTTCTGCCGGAACGGCCAACCCGGCGTCTGCAGCTACACCGCGGACACCTTCACCCTCGCCATCCAGTTCCTGGTCCTCGGCGGCGCCCTCCTGACCGCCCTCCTCTCGATCACCGCCGTGAAGGACGCCGACCGGGGGCTGCCCGAGGGCGAGTACTGGTTCCTGCTCCTCTCCTCCGCGGCCGGCGCCGCCCTCCTGCCCGCCTCCCGCGACCTCGCGACCCTGATCGTCGCCCTGGAAGTCGCCTCCCTGCCCGCCTTCGCCCTCGTCGGCCTGCGCCAGGGCGACCGCAGGTCCTCCGAAGCGGCGCTGAAGTTCTTCCTGTCCTCGGTCACCGCCACCGCGGTCAGCCTCATGGGCATCAGCTTCGTGTACGCCACCACCGGCACCCTCTACCTCACCCAGGTGGCCGACCGCATCCAGCACGTCGACGGGCAGCTCACCACGCTCGCCCAGACCGGCGTCGTCCTCACCCTCGTCGGCTTCGCCTTCAAGACGGCCGCCGTGCCCTTCCACTTCTGGGTGCCCGAGACCTACGTGGGCGCCCCCCTCCCGATCGCGGCCTACCTGTCCGTGGTGGGCAAGGCGGTCGGCTTCTCCGGCCTCATCCTCGTCACCGTCGTCGCCCTCCCCTCCTACGCCCACGTCTGGGGCCCCGCCCTCGCGGCACTCGCCGCGCTCACCATGACCGTCGGCAACGTCGGAGCGCTCCGGCAGCAGGCCACGCGCGCGTACAGCGCGGTACGTCTGCTCGCGTGGTCGTCCGTCGGCCAGGCCGGCTACCTCCTGGTGCCGATCGCCGCCGCCGCGTACTCCGACGACCCCGAGCACTCGATCGGCTCCACCGTCGCCTACGCGCTCATGTACGCCGCGGTGAACCTCGGTGCCTTCGCGGTGGCCGCGCTCGTGGGCCGTACGAGGCCCCTGAACCGGGTGGCCGACTACCGCGGCCTGTACGCCTCCCGTCCGCTGACCGCCCTGCTCCTGGGGTTCTTCCTGCTGTGCCTCGCCGGTCTGCCGCCCGGCGTCATCGGCCTCTTCGCCAAGGTCACGGTCTTCTCCGCGGCCGTCGACGCCGGACTCGGCTGGCTGGCCGTCGTCATGGCCGCCAACGTCGTGATCGCGCTGTTCTACTACCTCCAATGGACGGCTCTGCTGTTCCGGGCCCCCGAGGGGGCGACCGCCGCCCACCGCGTGCCCGTCCCCCTCACGGCCGCGATGACCGTGACCGCGCTCCTCGCCGTCGCCCTGTCCGGAGCACCCCAGCTGATCCTGCGCTTCGCCGGCACCGGGCTCTTCTGAACGCACCGGTTCACCCCCACGCGCGTGCGGCACCCGGCCCCACGCGCGCGTGCCCCCGCCGAGGCCGTCACTCGTACGGAGTACACGCGCCGCTCAGGGCGCCGGGGAACTGGACGCCTCCGCCTGGCGTTGACCAGTAGGGAAGGGTCCACTGGACGTGTCACCACGGCACCGGTGGCGTCGGAGACCAGGAAGCAACCACAGCGAGCGAGATCAGCAAGCAAAGGGTTCCCCTGCTGCACCACTTGGAGGGCGTACCGTGCACCGCCGGCACAACGGGCTCAGGACCGCAGTACTCCTCGGGGGACTGTCCGCGCTCATCATCGTCATCGGCAGCTTCTTCGGCCGAGCGGGGCTTGTCGTCGCCGTCCTCGTTGCCCTGGGCACCAATGCGTACGCGTACTGGAACAGCGACAAGCTCGCCCTTCGCGCGATGCGCGCCCGGCCGGTCAGCGAGTTCGAGGCCCCGGCGCTGTACCGCATGGTGCGCGAGCTCTCCACCCAGGCCCGCCAGCCGATGCCCCGCCTGTACATCTCGCCGACGGAGGCACCCAACGCCTTCGCGACCGGCCGCAACCCGCGCAACGCCGCCGTGTGCTGCACCGAGGGCATCATGCGCCTGCTCGACGAACGCGAGCTGCGCGGCGTCATCGGACACGAACTCAGCCATGTCTACAACCGAGACATCCTCATCTCCTCCGTCGCCGGCGCCCTCGCCTCCGTGATCATGTTCCTGGTCAACTTCGCCTGGCTGATCCCCATCGGGCGGTCGAACGACGATGACGGACCCGGTCTGCTGGGCATGCTCCTCATCATGCTTCTCGGACCACTCGCGGCCACCGTCATCCAACTGGCGATCAGCCGCTCCCGGGAGTACGAGGCCGACGCTTTCGGCGCCCAGCTCACCGGCGACCCGCTGGCCCTCGCGGGCGCCCTGCGCAAACTCGAACTCGGCACGAAGCAGCTTCCGCTGCCCCCCGAGCCCCGGATCGAGAGCGCCAGCCACATGATGATCGCCAACCCCTTCCGTCCGGGCCAGGGGCTGTCGAAGATGTTCTCCACCCACCCGCCGATGGCGGAGCGAATCTCCCGACTCGAGAAGATGGCAGGTCGCCAGCAGTGAAGACCATCCTCAACGTCATTTGGCTCGTGCTCAGCGGCTTCTGGCTGTTCCTCGGCTATCTGTTCGCGGGCGCGCTGCTCTGCATCACGATCATCGGCATCCCGTTCGGCATAGCGGCCTTCCGCATCGGCGTCTACGCCTTGTGGCCCTTCGGGTACAGCGCGGTCGAGCGCCGCGACGCCGGAGCCCCCTCCTGCATCGGCAACGCGCTCTGGCTCATCCTGGCGGGCTGGTGGCTGGCCCTCGGCCACATCGTCACCGGTATCGCGCTGTGCGTCACGATCATCGGCATCCCGCTCGGCATCGCCAACTTCAAGCTGATCCCCGTCTCACTGCTCCCGCTGGGGCGCGAGATCGTGCGGACGGACCAGCCGTTCACGGCCGGTCCCACGCAGCGGACCGGCTGGTAGACACCCTCGTCGTTCAACCCCGTTGTCCACAACTTCCGGGTTGTCCACAGGCCCGCCCGGATGTCAGTGGCGGCCTGCATCATGAATCCATGACCGAGATCGAGCAGTTGTTGGAACGGGTGGCCGCCAAGGCGCGGGACGTCCGCCCGTGGGGCTGGGACTCCCTGCCCGAGCCCGTGGACGGAGCGGCGCCCGGCCGGGCCGAGGCCGCCCTGGGCTTCCCGCTCCCCTCGCTGCTCGCCGAGCTGTACCTGCGCATAGGGGACGGCGGATTCGGCCCGGAATACGGTCTGCTGCCTCTGCTCGACAGCCCGCCCGCCGGCGAGCCCGCCGCCGTCGTCCAGTACCTCGCCAACCGCGACGACGGCGACAAGGACCCCGACTGGCCCTGGCCCGAGGGCGTCCTCCCGATATCCCACTGGGGCTGCGCGATGTACGCGTGCGTCGACTGCCGCTCCCCACAGGCCACCGTCCTGCTCTTCGAGCCCAACGCCGGTGACGTCGACCACGCCTGGTACGTCGACGCCCCGAGCCTCACGGACTGGCTGCGCAACTGGGTCGACGGCACGGGCTGGTACGAGGAGGCCAACGAGGGACCGGAGCCGACCCCGTGGGCCGACTTCCCCCTACGCGCGGGGAGAGGGACCGCCGCTGCGCCCGCACAGACCCTGAGACCCCCTGAGACGAACGGACCGAGCCGCTCCCACAGGACGTGAGGTGCCGACGCCAGGCTCGCCGAGCCGCTGCCCCGTGCCCATGGACCTACGTGTCTCCCGAGGCCGGATACCGGCCGGCCGGGCCGGGCCGGGGACATGGCGTTGCAGTAGGCGACGACGGCTGCCACGGCGAGGGCGGGGCGGTGAAGAGCCCGGCACCGGTCACGGAGCCGAGCCCCACGACGGCAGCATCGCCCAGCCCGCCGGGTCCGACGCAGTGCCGAATCCGCGGGTGTCATGGCGGCGCACCGCACTGATCAGCCTGATCAGCGCAACCACCGGGCGCGGTCGGAACGTCCTCCCCACCAAGAAGACATGAACACCGCGGAGGAACGAGCCCACGGCACTGGGACAGCGCGGGCACAGCGAGAAAGGGCAGGATCACGGCATGACCGTCATCGGCTGGATCATCCTCGGACTTTTTGCCGGAGCCATCGCCAAGTTCCTGCTGCCGGGCCGCGACCCGGGCGGGTTCATAGGAACCACCGTCATCGGCATCGCCGGTGCGTTCATCGGCGGCTGGATATCGGCCCGCTGGCTGGACCACCCGATCAGCAAGGACTTCTACGACGGTGCCACCTGGGCGGCCGCGATCGGCGGTTCCCTCGTGCTCCTGGTCGCCTACCGGCTCCTGTTCGGCAACTCGCGCGACTGACACGCGCGGACCGCGAACGGAAAGGGTGGGCACCGCCGGGTGCCCACCCTTTCCGCCGACGGAGGGCCGACGGGGACCTGTGCGCCACCGTGTCCTCGGCTCAGCAGGTCACCGGCTCAGCAGGTCACCGGCTCAGCAGGTCACCGGTAGTTCACGAACTGCAGCGCGAAGTCGAAGTCCTGGCCCTTCAGCAGGGCGATCACGGTCTGCAGGTCGTCCCGGCTCTTCGAGGAGACCCGCAGTTCCTCGCCCTGCACCTGGGCCTTCACGCCCTTGGGGCCCTCGTCGCGGATGAGCTTGGCCACCTTCTTCGCGTTGTCCTGGGAAATGCCCTCCTCGATCGACGCGAAGATCTTGTACTCCTTGCCGGAGAGCTGGGGCTCGCCCGCGTCCAGAGCCTTGAGCGAGATGCCGCGCTTGATCAGCTTGGACTGGAAGACGTCGAGGACTGCGCTCACCCGGTCCTCGGAGTTGGCCTCCATGAGGATCTTCTCCCCGGACCACGAGATCGAGGCCCCCACGCCCTTGAAGTCGTAGCGCTGCGAGATCTCCTTGGCGGCCTGGTTGAGGGCGTTGTCGACCTCCTGCCGCTCGACCTTCGAGACGATGTCGAAACTGGAGTCGGCCATGTCCTGTGGCTCCTTGTATCTGGGTGCGTGTCGGGCCGCGTATCGGGTCCGTACCGGCATACGTCGACGGCCACCGGGCCCCGCAGGGTCCTCGGCCGCATCCGGACAAGCCTAGTCACCCGCCGCACCCCGGGCGGCGATCAATCGGGTGGCGAAGCACCCCGCCACATCAGGTATTGTTTACGTCGTTGCCACGGAGCACCACCGAAAGGCGGTTCGAAGGGCAGCGAACCCCGGCGGTGTGCCCGAGCGGCCAAAGGGAGCAGACTGTAAATCTGCCGGCTCAGCCTTCCCAGGTTCGAATCCTGGCGCCGCCACACGGGAACGAAAGGGCCCCGTGACCTGTCTTAATGGCAGGTCACGGGGCCCTTCGTCATGGGGTGACGTCCTGGTGGCCGGGAAGAGGGGGCTGGGGCGGGGCTGGGGCGTGGCCTCGGGGGGTGTGGGGCGGGGGCAGACTGGTGTCATGGTGTCGTCCTCCCGCCGCAGGATCTGCCCCGAGTGCCGTCGCGAGATCGCCGTCGTCGCCGGGCGGTACGCGCGTCATGACCCGCCGGGTGCGCGGGGGAGTGGTGACCTGGTGTCCTGCCCGGGTTCGCGTCGGCCGGCGCAACTCGGTGCGGCTCAGCCGTCCTTGGACGGGTACCTCGTCCCCGACTTCCCCGGGCAGCTGCCCCTGTTCTGACCGGACGTCCGCTCCGCGCGGCCCTCAGTTCCCGGCCACCGACTTCACCGCCACCGACGCGGGCGTCGAACCGCTGATCAGCTCCAGCGTCAGGCCGTTCGTGGCCGGGGTGTCGACCAGTTCCGCCAGGACGGCGGCGACGTCGTCGCGCGGGACGGGGCCGCGGCCGGTGTGGGCCTCCAGGCGGACGAGGCCCGTGCCCGCCTCGTCCGTCAGGGAGCCGGGGCGCAGGATCGTCCAGTCCAACGCGTCCAGCGAACCGACGTACGCGTCCGCCTCGCCCTTGGCGCGCAGGTAGACGTCGAAGATCTCGTCGCCTTCGTGCCGGGAGTCGGCGCCCATGGACGACACGACCACGAGGCGCCGTACGCCCGCCAGGACCGCAGCGTCCGCGAAGAGGACCGCCGCCGCCTTGTCCACCGTGTCCTTGCGGGCCGCCCCGCTGCCGGGGCCCGCGCCCGCCGCGAAGACGGCCGCGTCGGCACCCCGCAACCGCTCCGCCACCTCCTCGACCGAGGCCGACTCCAGGTCCAGCACGATCGGTTCGGCGCCGGCCGCCCGCAGATCGTCGGCCTGCTCGGCCTTGCGGATGATGCCCGCCACCTCGTCACCGCGCGCGGCGAGCAACCGCTCCAGCCGCAGCGCGATCTGACCATGACCACCAGCGATGACAATGCGCATGCCTTCGACCGTACGCCCCGACGGCCGTCCGCGCCGCACGACTTCGACCGCCCGCGTCGCACCACCTCGGCGCCCAGCCCGCTCCCCACCGGGCCGCTCCCACAAGGTCTCCCCACAGACATTCCTCACGGGCCTCCCTTACGGGCCTCCCTCACAGGGCTTCACCCACGTATTCCCTCCCGCCGGCCTCTCTCGCGGGCCCTCTCCCCAGCGGGCCTTCTCCCCAGGAGGCCTCAGGCCAGGAGGCCTCAGGCCAGGTCCCCGCGCCCGTCACGGCCGTCTCGGCCGTCTCGCCGCCCCTGCCCGCCGCGCCCCTGCCGGGGCAGCCCCAGGTCCGTCGAGGCGGTCGAGTCGCCGTACTCCCGTACCGCGCTGGTCCGCGCCACCACGCGCCCCCGGTGCACCACGATCCGGCTGTACGCGAGGGACAGCGCGCCCGCCAGCCGGTCCCCGCGTACGGCGACGAGTTCGGCCGGGAAACCCGCCTCCACTCGTACCTCGGGCAGGCCGAGGGCCTCCCGTGCCGCCGTGCTCACCGCGTCGTACGCCTCCTCGGGGCGCAGCCCGTGGCGTGAGGCCAGCAGGTAGGCCGCATCCAGCGGGTCGCCACGCCCGACCGGGTGGGACACGTCCCGCAGCGCGCCGCTCCCGGCGGCGACCCGCACCCCGGCCGACCGCAGCAGCCGTACCGGAGCCGTGCCGTCCGGGTGGTCCACGGCACCGCAGGCGCCCTGCGGCAGGCAGACCACCGTGACCCCGGCCGCCGCGAGCTGGTCCGCGGCCCGGGATACCGTGTCGGCGGGCAGCCGGCCCAGGCCGTCGCAGGGACCGATGGCCACGCCGGGGCGCAGTCCGCCCGCCATGGCCGCCAGGCGGGCCAGCCGGGCCGGATCGGCGGCGTCCGTGTGCAGGTCGACGGGGCGGCCGTGCTCGGCGGCGACCTCCAGGACCGCCTCCACGTACCCTGCCGGATCGGGGTCGAGGTCCGGGCATCCGCCCACCACGTCCGCGCCCATCTTGAGCGCGTCCCGCAGTATCGCCAGCCCGTCGGCGCCCGCCACTCCGGTCAGCACCCTCGGCATCGCCACCGCGGTCAGTTCCGTGAGCCCGTGCAGCGAGCGCCGGGCCCGCAGTACGGCAGTCAGCGCCCCCAGCCCCGGAACGTCGCCCACCCGCACGTGCGCCCGCAGCGCGGTGGCCCCGTGTCCCAGCTGGAGCAGGGCGGCCTCGGTGGCCCGGCGCTGGACGTCCTCGGGGTCGTCGGAGACGGGGCCCGGGGTGTCCGCGGTGAGCGCCGTGTCGGCGTGGACGTGGGGATCGGCGGGGGCGGGCAGGAGCAGGTAGCCGCCGAGGTCCAGGCGGGTGCCGGGGCCGGGAGCACGCCCCGGGGTGAGGCTGCCGAGGGGGCGGCCCGGGGTGAGGCTGCCGGCCGTGCCGACCGCCTCGATACGGCCGCCGTGGAGCCGTACGTCCACGGTCCGGCCGTCGGTGAGCCGAGCCCCGGCGAGCAACAGCGAGCCGCGGCCGACGGGGCCCGAGGGGGAGGGCGAGTGGGGCGGCTGCGGCTGGCTGTCGGGCATCTCGCTCCTCTGGGCTCGGGGCTGCGCAGTGGGGGACGCAAGATCACGCAGAGTGAGACGAGCCTAGGACGGTGATCAGCCCGTGGCGCGGAGGAGCGCAATAGTCGTACCGGTGCGGTCCGCCGTCTCCGGGTGGTCGGGACGGGACGGGGCAGGGGCGGCGAAACGGATTTGGGCGAACGGCGGGCGACCGTGTAATGTCTTCATCGCTCGCCCCAATAGCTCAGTCGGCAGAGCGTCTCCATGGTAAGGAGAAGGTCAACGGTTCGATTCCGTTTTGGGGCTCTGGTGTGAGAGGTTCCCGTCGCAAGGCGGGGCCCGATCGCATCACAGCGGTGTAGCTCAGTCGGTAGAGCAAGCGGCTCATAATCGCTGTGTCACCGGTTCAAGTCCGGTCACCGCTACTTTCAGTAGCCGATTGCGGGGTCGGTCCTTCAATCGGCTACTCTTTCCTGCGTTAATACCATCAATCCGTTCGTCAAGGAGTGCACTCACGTGGCTGCCACCGACGTCCGCCCGAAGATCACGCTGGCCTGCGTGGAGTGCAAGGAGCGGAACTACATCACCAAGAAGAACCGGCGTAACAACCCGGACCGACTGGAGATGAAGAAGCACTGCCCGCGTTGCAACGCGCACACCGCGCACCGCGAAACGCGATAAATCAGGCTCGTACGTGAGGCCGTTCCCGATTCTCGGGGACGGCCTCACGTCGTTTCGTAGGCCAGTCAGACAGACAGACAGCAGGAGGTGCCGAGCCCATGGCGCTCGACCAGTCGTTCGTGGGGCGGGCCTATCCGCCCACCGAGCCCTACGAGGTGGGCCGGGAGAAGATCCGCGAGTTCGCGGAGGCGGTGGGGGACACCAACCCGGCGTACACCGACACCGAGGCCGCGAAGGCGCTCGGCCATCCGGATGTGATCGCGCCGCCCACCTTCGTGTTCTCGATCACGTTCAAGGCGGCCGGTCAGGTCGTCCAGGACCCGCAGCTCGGTCTGGACTACAGCCGGGTGGTGCACGGTGACCAGAAGTTCTCCTACGTCCGCCCGGTGCGGGCGGGAGACCGGCTCACGGTCACCTCGACGATCGAGGCGATCAAGTCGATGGCGGGCAACGACATCCTGGACATCCGCGGCGAGGTTCACGACGAGGCCGGCGAGCACGTCGTGACCGCCTGGACCAAGCTCGTGGCCCGTGCGGCCGAGGAGGCGTGAGCATCCCATGACGCAGCCCGTGAAGGCGAAGATCGCGTACAGCGACGTCGAGGTCGGCACCGAACTGCCTCCGCAGAGCTTCCCCGTGGACCGCGCCACGCTCGTGCGGTACGCGGGTGCCTCCGGCGACTTCAACCCGATCCACTGGAACGAGAAGTTCGCCAAAGAGGTCGGCCTGCCGGACGTCATCGCGCACGGCATGTTCACCATGGCCGAGGCGATCCGCGTCGTCACCGACTGGACCGGGGACCCGGGCGCGGTCGTGGAGTACGGCGTCCGCTTCACCAGGCCCGTCGTCGTCCCGAACGACGACCGGGGCGCCGTGATCGAGGTCAGCGGCAAGGTGGGGGCCAAGCTCGACGACAACACCGTCCGCGTCGACCTCACGGCCACCAGCGCCGGCCAGAAGGTCCTCGGCATGTCCCGGGCGGTCGTACGACTGGGCTGACCCGGTCGCGTACGAGCCGCCAAGGGGTGTCCTCCCTCGTCTTCCACTGGAGGACGAGGAGGACGCCCCTTACCGCTGTTCGCCCACCCTGGCCGCCGCGCGCGGCAGCCGTGCCCGGCAGCGGCGCCTCGCGTCCGGCGACTCGGAATCGCGGGAGACGCCTTGAACGCCTTGACGGAGTTAGTGATTGAGTACTAACTTACTTCTCATGGTCAGGATGAGCGCAGAGGAGCGGCGCGAAAGCGTCGTCCGCGCGGCGACGAGCGAGTTCGCCCGGGGTGGCTTCTACGGCACATCCACGGAGGCCATCGCCAAGCGGGTGGGAGTCTCCCAGCCGTACCTCTTCCGGCTCTTCCCGGGAAAGAAGGCGATCTTCCTCGCGGTGGCGGAGCGGTGTCTGCAGGACACGCGCCGGGTCTTGGAGGAGGCGTCCGAGGGGCTGCACGGCGAAGAGGCCCTGCACGCCATGGCCGTGGCCTACGGGCGGCTGATCGCCGAGCAGCCCGAGAAGCTGCAGATGCAGTTGCAGGTGTACGTCGCGGTCGCGGCGGCCGAGGCGGCCGGGGACCACGAGTTCGGCGAGATGGTGCGCAAGGGCTGGCTGGAGCTGTGGGACGCCGTGCGGGTGCCCCTCGGCGGCGACGTCGACGAGACGACCAGCTTCATGGCGTACGGCATGCTCATCAACACCCTGGCCGGCATGGGCTTCCCGCCGGAGCACCGGATCTGGGAGGGGCTTTCCGTCACGACGCGGTTCCACCGCTACCAGGAAGAGGCGTAGGAGCACCGGGGCTGCGGGAGGGGCGCGCGCTCCTGCATGACCTCGAAAGTTAGTCATCAATTACTAACCCGACGTGGACCACACATGGCGCGGCCACACGTCAACAGGCAGTGCACACCCTCTGGGGGAGAGATGTCACAGCAGACGCCGCAGCGCGGCACACAGCGGAACGGACTCGGTGGGGGAGCGGTCTGGGCCCTCGTCATCACCAGCGTCGCCGGATTCATGGCGGCCCTGGACAATCTCGTCGTCACCACCGCCCTGCCCTCCATCCGCGAGGACCTGGGCGGAGCGCTGCACGACCTGGAATGGACCGTCAGCGCCTACACGCTCACCTTCGCCGTCCTCCTGATGTTCGGCGCCGCCCTCGGCGACCGGTTCGGCCGACGCCGGCTCTTCCTCGTCGGCATCACCGTCTTCACCGCCGCCTCCGCCGCCGCGGCCATGGCGCCCGGCATCGACTCGCTCATCGCGGCCCGCGCGGTTCAGGGGGTCGGCGCGGCGATCATGATGCCGCTCACCCTGACCCTGCTGACCGCCGCCGTGCCCGCCGAACGCCGCGGCATGGCGTACGGCATCTGGGGCGCCGTCAACGGGCTCGCGGTGGCTTCCGGCCCGCTGGTCGGCGGCAGCCTCACCGAACACATCTCCTGGCAGTGGATCTTCTGGCTGAACGTTCCGCTGGGGCTGGCCCTGCTGCCCCTCGCCCGGCTCCGCCTCGCCGAGTCGCACGGCCCCGGCGCCCGGCTCGACATCCCCGGCACACTGCTCGCCAGCGGCGGACTCTTCGGCATCGTCTACGGACTGGTCCGCGGACCCGTCGACGGCTGGACCGGTGCCGTCGTGCTGACCTCGCTCCTCGCCGGGGCCGCACTGCTGGTCGGCTTCGTCCTCTACGGCACCCGCGCCAAGAACCCCATGCTCCCGATGCGGCTCTTCCGCTCTCGTGCCTTCTCCGGCGTCAACGCGGCGAGCCTGCTGATGTTCCTCGGCATGTTCGGCTCGATCTTCCTGCTCAGCCAGTACATGCAGGGCGTGCTCGGCTACTCGCCCACCGAGGCGGGCCTGCGCATGCTGCCCTGGACGGGCATGCCGATGCTGGTCGCACCGATCGCCGGCATCCTCTCCGACCGCGTCGGAGGCCGCCCGGTCGTCGCCGCCGGACTCTTCCTCCAGGCGGCCGGTCTCGGCTACCTCGCCTCCGTGATCACCGCCGACGCGTCCTACGCGATCCAACTGCCCGGTCTGATCATCAGCGGAATCGGCATGGCCCTGTACTTCGCCCCCGCGTCCGCCCTGGTGATGTCCAGCGTCGCGGTGCGGGAGCAGGGCGTCGCGTCGGGCGCCAACAACGCCCTGCGCGAGGTGGGCGGCGCGCTCGGCGTCGCGGTCATGTCGTCGATCTTCGCGGCACAGGGCGGCTACGAGTCCGCGCAGTCCTTCGTCGACGGACTGCGGCCCGCGGTCGCGGTGGGCGCCGCGCTGGTGGCCCTCGGCGGCGTCGCGGCCCTGGTGATCCCGTCCCGCCGCCGCACCGACGAGACGGCGCCCGCGGACGCCCCCGGCACCGGCCCGACGCCGACGACGGAGCCCTCCCCGGCGCCCGGGGCGGCGCTCGCCACCACGGCACGGGCGGCCTCCCACTGACCGCGCGGGACGGAACGCACCGGACGCGAGAGGAGCAGAACATGCCCACCCTTCCCTGGACCGTGCCGAACCGGGCCCCGCGGGCCACCGAGGTCCACGTCTTCGCCTCCCGTTTCGAGACGCGCACGCTGTGGGGAGCGCTCGGGTTCCTGGCGCGCACGCCGGGCGTGTGGCGCCAGATCCGGAGTGCCCCCGGCGTGTACGGCGCCTCCCTGAAGGCGGAGCCCTTCAAGCGGACCAGCGGACCTTCTGGACACTGTCCGCCCGGGAGTCGCCGGAGGCCCTCAAGGGCTTCGCCCGCGCCGGCGCCCACGCACCGACCCCCCGCGGGCTGTCGGCCCAGACGCGGGAGTCGAAGTTCGCCTCCTGGTCGGCGGCCGGCGACGCACTCCCGGTGAGCTGGGCGGAGGTACGCAGGCGACTGAAGTGAGGACACTCCCGAGGAGGCCCCGGCCGGACGGTCGGGGCGTTCCCGGTTCGGGCGACTCCGAGACGGTCCCCCTGTGCCTTCCCCGTTGCCCGGCCCCGTGCTTTCCCGCTGCCCCGGACTGTCGGTGCCGTCTCGTAGTCTTGGGCGCGTGCAGGAACTCCACGACGCTCCCCTCGCCCCGCTGACCACCTTCCGGCTGGGAGGCCCCGCGACCCGGCTGGTCACGGCCACGACCGACGCCGAGGTGATCGCCGCCGTCCGCGAGGCCGACGACAGCGGCACGCCGCTGCTGCTCATCGGCGGCGGATCCAACCTGGTCATCGGCGACAAGGGCTTCGACGGCACCGCCCTGCACATCGCCACGAGCGGCTTCTCCCTCGACGGCACGACGCTGGAGCTGGCGGCCGGCGAGATCTGGACCGACGCCGTCGCCCGCACCGTCGAGGCCGGACTGGCGGGTGTCGAGTGCCTGGCCGGCATCCCCGGCTCGGCGGGTGCGACGCCCATCCAGAACGTCGGCGCGTACGGCCAGGAGGTCTCCTCCACGATCACCGAGGTCACCGCGTACGACCGCAGGAACCGGGAGACGATCGCCCTCTCCAACGCCGCCTGCGCCTTCACCTACCGCCACAGCCGCTTCAAGGCCGAGCCCGACCGGTACGTCGTCCTGCGGGTCCGCTTCGAACTGGAGGACGCCGGCGGCCTCTCCGCGCCGCTGCGCTACGCCGAGACGGCCCGCGCCCTCGGTGCCGAGGCGGGCGACCGGGTGCCGCTGACGGCCGCCCGGGAAACGGTGCTGAAGCTGCGCGCGGGGAAGGGCATGGTGCTGGACCCCGAGGACCACGACACCTGGTCGGCCGGGTCGTTCTTCACCAACCCGATCCTCACGGACGCCCAGTTCGCCGCGTTCCGCGCGCGCGTCGCCGAACGTCTCGGCGAGGCCGCGGAACCCCCCGCCTTCCCGGCCGGGGAGGGCCGCGTCAAGACCTCCGCGGCCTGGCTGATCGACAAGGCGGGCTTCACCAAGGGGTACGGCACCGGCCCGGCCCGCATCTCCACCAAGCACACCCTCGCCCTCACCAACCGCGGCGAGGCGACCACCGAGGATCTGCTCGCGCTGGCCCGGGAGGTCGTCGCCGGGGTCCACGAGGCCTTCGGCGTCACGCTGGTCAACGAACCGGTCACGGTGGGCGTCACCCTCTAGCCCAGCCCAGCCCAGCCCAGCCCAGCCCAGCCCAGCCCAGCCCAGCCCAGCCCAGCAAGCCCAGCCGACACGGCGCAGCGGGACGCCGCTGCGCCCACCCGCGCCGCCCCAGCTCGGCGGACACCCCCAGACGTACCGCGCCACGCGCACCCCCACCGGAGCAGCACCCGCCGCCACAGGCACCCGCGCTACAGGCCCCCGCCGCCGCAGGCTCCCGCGCTACAGCCCCCGCCCACCGCAGGCCCCCGCCCCCGCAGGCACCCGCCCCGGCGCCGTCGCCTACTCCGCAAGCCAGTCGTCCACCCCCGCCAACAGCTGCCCCTTCACCTTCTCCGGCGCCGCCGACCCCCGCACCGACTGCCGCGCCAGCTCCGCCAGCTCAGCGTCGGTGAACCCGTGGTGCTCGCGCGCGATCTCGTACTGGGCGGCGAGCCGCGACCCGAACAGCAGCGGGTCGTCCGCGCCCAGCGCCATCGGGACTCCCGCCTCGAACAGCTTCCGCAGCGGCACGTCCTCCGGCTTCTCGTACACGCCCAGCGCGACGTTCGACGCGGGGCACACCTCGCACGTCACCTGCCGGTCCGCCAGCCGCTTCAGCAGCCGCGGATCCTCCGCCGCCCGTACGCCGTGCCCGATCCGGTCCGCCTCCAGGTCGTCCAGGCAGTCACGCACCGACGCGGGGCCGGTCAGCTCACCCCCGTGCGGCGCGGACAGCAGCCCCCCGTCCCGCGCGATCGCGAACGCCCGGTCGAAGTCCCGCGCCATCCCGCGCCGTTCGTCGTTGGACAGCCCGAAGCCGACCACGCCCCGCTCCGCGTACCGCACCGCCAGCCGCGCCAGCGTCCGCGCGTCCAGCGGGTGCTTCATCCGGTTCGCGGCCACCAGCACCCGCATCCCGATCCCGGTGTCCCGCACGGTCGTCTCCACCGCGTCCAGGATGATCTCCAGCGCCGGGATCAGCCCGCCCAGCCGCGGTGCGTACGACGTCGGGTCGACCTGGATCTCCAGCCACCCCGACCCGTCCTTCAGGTCCTCCTCCGCGGCCTCGCGCACCAGCCGCTGGATGTCCTCCGGCTCCTGGAGGCACGACCGCGCCGCGTCGTACAGCCGCTGGAAGCGGAACCAGCCCCGCTCGTCCGTCGCCCGCAGCTTCGGCGACTCGCCGCGGCCCAGCGCCTCGGTCAGCGTCTCGGGCAGCCGGACGCCGTGCTTGTCGGCCAGTTCCAGCAGGGTGGTGGGCCGCATCGACCCGGTGAAGTGCAGGTGGAGATGGGCCTTGGGCAGTTCAGAGACATCACGTACACGCTCCATCTGGTGATCCTGCCGCACGACACGCCCGGCCGGACAGCACTTTCCCCGTACGTGGTCTTGCTCGCACAAAGAAACAGGGGCCGCACCCCGATGCCGAGGTGCGGCCCCTGCCGGGAAGGAGGCGGTCAGTCCTTCGCCTCCGCCAGCAGCTTCTGGATCCGGCTCACGCCCTCGACGAGGTCCTCGTCACCGAGCGCGTACGACAGCCGCAGGTACCCGGGCGTGCCGAACGCCTCACCCGGCACCACCGCGACCTCGGCCTCCTCCAGGATCAGCGCGGCCAGCTCCACCGAGTCCTGCGGACGCTTCCCGCGGATCTCCTTGCCCAGCAGCGCCTTCACCGACGGGTAGGCGTAGAACGCGCCCTCGGGCTCCGGGCACAGCACGCCGTCGATCTCGTTGAGCATCCGCACGATCGTCCGGCGGCGCCGGTCGAAGGCCTCCCGCATGGTCGCCACGGCGTCCAGGTCGCCGGAGACCGCGGCCAGCGCCGCCGCCTGGGACACGTTGGACACGTTGGACGTGGCGTGCGACTGGAGGTTCGTCGCGGCCTTGACGACGTCCTTCGGGCCGATGACCCACCCGACCCGCCAGCCGGTCATCGCGTACGTCTTCGCGACGCCGTTGACCACGATGCACTTGTCGCGCAGCTCCGGCAGCAGCGCCGGCAGGGACACGGAGACCGCGTCGCCGTAGACGAGGTGCTCGTAGATCTCGTCGGTCAGCACCCACAGGCCGTGCTCGGCGGCCCACTGGCCGATCGCCTCGGTCTCGGCCTCGCCGTACACGGCGCCCGTCGGGTTCGACGGCGACACGAAGAGGACGACCTTGGTCTTCTCCGTGCGCGCGGCCTCCAGCTGCTCCACCGTCACCCGGTAGCCGGTCGTCTCGTCGGCGACGACGTCGACGGGCACACCGCCGGCCAGCCGGATCGACTCGGGGTACGTCGTCCAGTACGGCGCCGGGACGATGACCTCGTCGCCCGGGTCGAGGATCGCGGCGAACGCCTCGTAGATGGCCTGCTTGCCGCCGTTGGTGACGAGGATCTGCGACGGGTCGACCTCGTAGCCGGAGTCGCGCAGCGTCTTCGCGGCGATGGCGGCCTTCAGCTCGGGCAGCCCGCCGGCCGGCGTGTAGCGGTGGAACTTCGGGTTCTTGCACGCCTCGACGGCGGCCTCGACGATGTAGTCCGGCGTCGGGAAGTCGGGCTCACCCGCGCCGAAGCCGATCACGGGACGTCCGGCGGCCTTGAGGGCCTTGGCCTTGGCATCCACGGCGAGGGTCGCGGACTCGGAGATCGCGCCGACTCGGGCGGAGACCCGGCGCTCGGTGGGAGGGGTTGCAGCGCTCATGACCCCCATCGTTCCAGACCGGAAACTTCCCCGGCACACGGGTTTCACGGACTGAACACCACCGGCACCGGACCGGGCGGAGCCCTGAACATCAGTCCGGACGTGCTTTCTGTTCGACGCCCGGCCCATGAGCACGTACACTCTCACCTCGTTGGCCTTCAGCGGCCCGCGATCATCCGGTGCACACCAAGCACCCGGGCGGATGCGGTACGTTGGGGAACACACAAAGGGTCGTAGCTCAATTGGTAGAGCACTGGTCTCCAAAACCAGCGGTTGGGGGTTCAAGTCCCTCCGGCCCTGCTACACACACCTTCGCCAGGATGTGTGCGCATGTACGTACAGCAATGCACCGCCGTGCGGCTCCAACCGGGCGCGGCACGGCCACGACCCGGAATCAGGTGAGGACGAGTGACGGACGCCGTGGGCTCCATCGACATGCCTGATGCCCAGGACGAGGCGCCGGACTCCAGCAAGAAGTCCCGCAAGGGCGGCAAGCGAGGCAAGAAGGGCCCGCTGAAGCGGCTCGCCCTCTTCTACCGCCAGATCGTCGCGGAACTGCGCAAGGTTGTCTGGCCGAGTCGTAACCAGCTGACGACGTACACCACCGTGGTGATCATCTTCGTGGTCATCATGATCGGCCTGGTGACTCTGATTGACTATGGCTTCTCTCACGCCGCCAAGTACGTCTTCGGCTGAGTCGAGAGCGAAGGGCGCCGAGGTACCCGGCGCCCCTTTCGCGTGTTCCACCCCTATGTATCCAGGAAGAAGCAGCCACAGTGTCTGACCCGAACGTGAACGACGCCATCGAGCCGGTCGAGTCCGTCGAGGACGAGCCCGGCACCCTCGAGGGCGCCGACAACGAGGACACCGAGGCCTCCGCCGAGGCCGAGGCTGCCGACGACACCGTCGTCGAGGAAGCGGAAGCCGACTCGGACGAGACCGCCGACGCCGACGAGACCGCCGAGGCGGCCGACGCGGACGCCGACGAGGCAGGGACCGAGGAGCCCGCGGCCGAGGAGCCCGACCTCGACCCGATCGAGAAGCTCCGCCAGGAACTGCGCGTCCTCCCCGGCGAGTGGTACGTCATCCACACCTACGCCGGTTACGAGAACCGCGTGAAGACCAACCTCGAGCAGCGCGCCGTCTCGCTCAACGTCGAGGACTACATCTTCCAGGCCGAGGTGCCGCAGGAAGAGGTCGTCCAGATCAAGAACGGCGACCGCAAGACGATCCGCCAGAACAAGCTCCCCGGCTACGTCCTGGTCCGCATGGACCTGACCAACGAGTCCTGGGGTGTCGTCCGCAACACCCCCGGCGTCACCGGCTTCGTCGGCAACGCCTACGACCCGTACCCGCTGACGCTGGACGAGATCGTCAAGATGCTCGCCCCGGAGGCTGAGGAGAAGGCCGCCCGCGAGGCCGCCGAGGCCGAGGGCAAGCCGGCGCCGCAGCGCAAGGTCGAGGTCCAGGTCCTGGACTTCGAGGTCGGCGACTCGGTCACCGTCACCGACGGTCCGTTCGCGACGCTGCAGGCCACGATCAACGAGATCAACGCCGACTCGAAGAAGGTCAAGGGCCTCGTCGAGATCTTCGGCCGCGAGACCCCGGTCGAGCTGAGCTTCGACCAGATCCAGAAGAACTAGCTCTTCTCGGACGTACGCTTCCGCGCAGGTCAGGTGGGACCCTCGGGGACTGCCTGACCTGCGCGGTTTTTGGCCGCGCATCCATACCCGTTATCGTTGTGCGGTATGCCTGTGTCCGGGTAGCTCCCGAACGCGGGCAGGACCCGAATCGAAAGGACCCGGAGAGCTATGCCTCCCAAGAAGAAGAAGGTCACGGGGCTCATCAAGCTCCAGATCCAGGCTGGTGCCGCGAACCCGGCCCCGCCGGTCGGCCCCGCGCTGGGTCAGCACGGCGTCAACATCATGGAGTTCTGCAAGGCCTACAACGCCGCGACCGAGTCGCAGCGCGGTTGGGTCATCCCGGTGGAGATCACGGTCTACGAGGACCGCTCCTTCACCTTCATCACCAAGACGCCGCCGGCCGCCAAGATGATCCTCAAGGCCGCGGGCGTGGAGAAGGGCTCCGGCGAGCCGCACAAGACCAAGGTCGCGAAGATCACGCGTGACCAGGTCCGTGAGATCGCCACCACCAAGATGCCCGACCTCAACGCCAACGACCTGGACCAGGCGGAGAAGATCATCGCCGGTACCGCTCGTTCCATGGGCGTCACGGTCGAGGGCTGACCTCCACCCCCGTAAGCACAGCAGTAGTGGCGGGGCCTGCTCGGCCCTAACCACGACTCCTCAGAAGCCACAGGAGCAGTAGTGAGCAAGCGCAGCAAGTCTCTCCGCGCTGCGGACGCCAAGATCGACCGGGACAAGCAGTACGCCCCGCTCGAGGCCGTCCGTCTCGCCAAGGAGACCTCCACGTCCAAGTTCGACGGCACCGTCGAGGTCGCCTTCCGCCTGGGTGTCGACCCGCGCAAGGCCGACCAGATGGTCCGTGGCACCGTGAACCTCCCGCACGGCACCGGCAAGACCGCCCGGGTCCTGGTCTTCGCGACCGGTGACCGTGCCGAGGCCGCGCGTGCCGCGGGCGCCGACATCGTCGGCGCCGACGAACTGATCGACGAGGTGTCGAAGGGCCGTCTGGACTTCGACGCCGTCGTCGCCACCCCGGACCTCATGGGCAAGGTCGGCCGCCTCGGCCGCGTGCTCGGTCCCCGTGGTCTCATGCCGAACCCCAAGACCGGCACCGTGACCCCGGACGTGACCAAGGCCGTCACCGAGATCAAGGGCGGCAAGATCGAGTTCCGCGTCGACAAGCACTCGAACCTGCACTTCATCATCGGCAAGACGTCGTTCGACGACACCAAGCTGGTGGAGAACTACGGTGCGGCGCTGGAGGAGATCCTCCGTCTGAAGCCGTCCGCCGCCAAGGGCCGCTACATCAAGAAGGCCGCCATCAGCACCACGATGGGCCCCGGCATTCCGCTCGACTCCAACCGCACCCGCAACCTCCTCGTCGAGGAGGACCCGGCCGCGGTCTGAGCGAGCAGCTCGCCCCACCGGTTCACGGGCCCCGCACCTTTCGAGGTGCGGGGCCCGTCCCTTTTGGCCCGTCCCCTTTTCCGGCCCCCTGGGTTAGCGTGCGGGCAGCGGCCCCGCGCACGGAGCCGCAGGGGCCGTACGGGGCGCAAGGGGTGGGCGGATGACGGGCACGAGGGCACGCCGTACGGTCGTCTCGATCGCGGTGTCGGCCGCGCTGGCCTGCCTCACCGCCTGCACCGCCGCCGGGGAACCCGCCGAAGCCGCCGGATCCACCGCCGCGTCCGCGTCCTCCTCCGCCTCCGCCCCGCCGGACCCGGCGACGCCGTCCGCCGGCGGCCCGGCCCTCAGCGGCCCCTCGGGCGACTCCCTGCGCGCCGTCGAGCAGGCCACCGGTCGGGCGGGTTCCGCGCGGGTGGAGTCCACCACCGTGATGGGCCGCGAACTGTCCCTGGAGGCCACCGGCGCCCTCGGCTGGCGCGACGGCCTCACCGGCACCCTGACGATCACCTACACGGGCGGTACGACCGCCGAGACCATGCGCCGCCTCGGCACCACGGCGATGGAGGCCCGGTACCTGCCCGACGCCTACTTCGCGAAGATGGGCGACGCGTTCGCCGACCGGGTGGGCGGCCGGCACTGGATCAAGTACGTCTACGCCGACCTGGAGGACCTCGACGGCGCGGGCGCCGGGTTCGCCGACCAGATGCGCAACACCACACCCCACCAGGCGGTGAAGCAACTGCTGACGGCCCGCAACGTGCGCGAGGTGGGCGAGGAGACGACGCGCGGGCGGCGCACGACGCACTGGTCCGGCACCGTGGGCGGCAGTACCGCGCAGACTGTCGACATCTGGGTCGACGACCGGAACCTGCTGGTCAAGAAGGTCGAGCGGGGGCGGACGAAGACCGGGGAACTGACCCAGACCGCGTACTACAGCGACTACGGCGTCACGGTCGCGGCCGAACGCCCACCCGCCTCGGACACGGCCGACTTCAAGGAACTACTGGCCGCGCAGAGCCGGTGAGGCACAAAACACAAGATCATTCGAACCGATTCGGATACGCTCGCGTCCTTGCTGTGGACGACCGCTGTGCGTCAGCGGTGCGTCCCCTGTGCTCCTGGATCCTGTGGGGGGATACCGATGAAGACTTCCGTACGTGTGCCCGTGGGGGCCGCACTGGCCGCGCTGCTGCTCGCCGGTGGGGCGGTGGGCTGCGGCAAGGAGGACGGCACGACCGGCTCCCCGGACATGACGCCGGCCGCGGCCGTCGCCAAGGCGGCGAAGAACACGGAGGAGATCAACTCCCTCCACTACCGCATGAAGGGCAAGGCCCCCGAGGAGGGGCGGGTCGAGGCCGAGGCGGAGATGCAGCTGAAGCCCACCCTCGCGATGAGCATGAAGATGACGGCCCTCGACCAGGGTGCCGACGCGACCACGGAGATCCGGCTCGTCGACAAGGCCATGTACATCGACGGCGGCCCCGAGGCGGCCAAGGAGATGGACGGCAAGAGCTGGATGAAGTTCGACCTGTCGGCGATGGGCGCCGGCGACGAGCTGAACCAGCTGGGCGGCGCCTCCCAGGCCGACAAGAACCCGGCGACCGAGTCCACGTTCCTCACCGGCGCCAAGGACGTCGAGAAGGTCGGCACCGAGACCGTCGACGGCGTGGAGACCACGCACTACAAGGGCACGGTCACCGTCGCCGACCTGGAGAAGACCCTCGGCGACGAGGACAAGGCCACCCGGGACAAGCGCCAGAAGAGCCTCGAGCAGTACGAGAAGATGGGCCTCGACAAGCTCACGATGGACCTGTGGATCGACGGCGACGACCAGACCAAGCAGTTCCGCATGCGCGGCGACGCCGACAAGGGGCCGATGGACATGACCATCACCTTCCTCGGCTTCAACGAACCCGTGAAGGTCACCGCTCCGCCCGCCGGAGAGACCGTCGACCTGGCCGACATGATGAAGGAGGCCCAGCAGGGCTGAGGCCGCGACACCCGGCCCTTTCGGCCGCTCGGGTCGCCGCAGGGGCGGATTTGCTTGACACTGCCCCGTTCACGTATTCTTCCACAGAAGCCAAAGACCGCTGGTCGTTGCCGTGTGTTCGCAAGAGGACACGGTGGCCGAAGGATCCGCTGAACTGCGGACGACCCGCGCAGGTGACTGTGGATGAGCTCCCGGAAGTCCCCGCCCCGTGCGGATGACGATCGGTCGAGCCACGCCCCGTGCGCCTGCGCCGGGGCGTTTCGTTTTCCCCAGTCCTCCTTCGGGTCCGCGCGGTCCGAATCACCCGGAAGGAGGCCGAGGCTCTATGGCGACGCCCGAAAAGGCTGCCGCGGTTGCCGAGCTGACGGACAAGTTCCGCAGCTCCAACGCCGCCGTGCTGACCGAGTACCGCGGTCTCACCGTGGCACAGCTCAAGACGCTGCGCCGGTCGCTCGGTGAGAACGCCCAGTACGCCGTGGTGAAGAACACGCTGACCAAGATTGCGGCCAACGAGGCCGGGATCACGCTCGACGACCAGCTCTTCGCTGGTCCGACGGCCGTCGCCTTCGTCACCGGTGACCCGGTGGAGTCGGCGAAGGGTCTGCGCGACTTCGCCAAGGACAACCCGAATCTCGTCATCAAGGGCGGTGTCCTTGACGGCAAGGCGATGTCCGCCGACGAGATCAAGAAGCTTGCGGACCTCGAGTCCCGCGAGGTTCTGCTCTCCAAGCTGGCGGGTGCCTTCAAGGGCAAGCAGTCCCAGACTGCGCAGCTCTTCCAGGCGCTTCCCTCGAAGCTCGTCCGCACCGTGGACGCGCTCCGTGCCAAGCAGGACGAGCAGGGCGGTGCCGAGTAACTCGGCTCGCTTTCTGATCCGGGCCGCCTGAGCGCGGCACGGGTCGCAGCGGGCCCGACGTACGCCCGCCACACCCCGTACATCCGGCACCTGCCGAATTAGTGGAAGGACCGCCATCATGGCGAAGCTCAGCCAGGACGACCTGCTCGCCCAGTTCGAGGAGATGACCCTCATCGAGCTCTCCGAGTTCGTGAAGGCCTTCGAGGAGAAGTTCGACGTCACGGCCGCCGCCGCCGTCGCCGCCGCCCCGGCCGCCGCTGCCGCTCCGGCCGAGGCCGCTGCCGAGCAGGACGAGTTCGACGTCATCCTCACCGGTGCCGGCGACAAGAAGATCCAGGTCATCAAGGTCGTGCGCGAGCTGACCTCCCTGGGTCTCAAGGAGGCCAAGGACCTCGTGGACGGCGCCCCGAAGCCCGTCCTCGAGAAGGTCGCCAAGGACGCCGCCGAGAAGGCCGCCGAGTCCCTCAAGGGCGCCGGCGCCTCCGTCGAGGTCAAGTAAGACCGCACCGGCACCACGGATCCGGCAGGGTCTGTAACGCCGTAGCACCGAAGAGCGATCATCCATCCGGGTGGTCGCTCTTCGGCGTATCCGAGGTCCGGCGGCGGCTGCCTTGCACGCGTGACGGCGAAGAGTAGGGTGATCTTCGTCGTGCCGTCTCCGGGGCCCTGAGAGTCGCTGGAGGCAACCGGTTCGGGCCTAGGGGGGCCTTGACGAACCGCACGCAGCGCGCAATTCTCAGGGCGTCGTCACAAGGATCCGAATCCGAGGCATGGATCGACGGCGAAGAGGGCAGTATCTGGGTGCGTTGAGGGCGAGGCCTTGCCGCACAGGTGGTGAGAACAACGAGGAGTGAACACGGTCCCCGAGAACCGCACTGGACATCAGTGTGCCAAGTGGCTACACTGACCCTTTGCGCTGCCTGTTAGCTGCCCCCTGCCCGTCACCAGGGGTCTGCCCTCGCCCGAGCACTGACGACCAGAGCACGCCTGACCTGGCTCTTCAGCCACATCAGGCACCCCCTGTCTTCGTGCACGGAATGAGGGGCCGGTACGCGCGTAGTGAGTCCGAGCCCTCGGAAGGACCCCCTCTTGGCCGCCTCGCGCAATGCCTCGACCGCGAATACGAACAACGCTGCCAGCACCGCCCCGCTGCGCATCTCCTTTGCAAAGATCAAGGAGCCCCTCGAGGTTCCGAACCTTCTCGCGCTGCAAACCGAGAGCTTCGACTGGCTGCTCGGCAACGACGCCTGGAAGGCTCGCGTCGAGTCGGCTCTGGAGTCCGGTCAGGACGTCCCCACCAAGTCCGGTCTGGAGGAGATCTTCGAGGAGATCTCCCCGATCGAGGACTTCTCCGGGTCGATGTCGCTGACGTTCCGCGACCACCGTTTCGAGCCCCCCAAGAACAGCATCGACGAGTGCAAGGACCGCGACTTCACGTACGCGGCGCCGCTCTTCGTCACCGCCGAGTTCACCAACAACGAGACCGGCGAGATCAAGTCCCAGACGGTCTTCATGGGCGACTTCCCGCTCATGACCAACAAGGGCACCTTCGTCATCAACGGCACCGAGCGTGTCGTCGTGTCGCAGCTGGTCCGTTCGCCGGGTGTCTACTTCGACTCCTCCATCGACAAGACGTCCGACAAGGACATCTTCTCCGCCAAGATCATCCCGTCCCGGGGTGCCTGGCTGGAGATGGAGATCGACAAGCGCGACATGGTCGGTGTCCGCATCGACCGCAAGCGCAAGCAGTCCGTGACCGTCCTCCTCAAGGCCCTCGGTTGGACGACCGAGCAGATCCTCGAGGAGTTCGGCCAGTACGAGTCCATGCGCGCCACCCTGGAGAAGGACCACACCCAGGGCCAGGACGACGCGCTGCTCGACATCTACCGCAAGCTGCGTCCGGGCGAGCCCCCCACGCGTGAGGCCGCGCAGACGCTGCTCGAGAACCTCTACTTCAACCCGAAGCGCTACGACCTCGCCAAGGTCGGCCGCTACAAGGTGAACAAGAAGCTCGGCGCCGACGAGCCGCTGGACGCCGGCGTCCTCACCACCGACGACGTCATCGCCACCATCAAGTACCTGGTGAAGCTGCACGCCGGTGAGACCGAGACGGTCGGCGAGTCGGGCCGGGAGATCGTCGTCGAGACCGACGACATCGACCACTTCGGCAACCGCCGCATCCGCAACGTCGGCGAGCTGATCCAGAACCAGGTCCGCACGGGTCTCGCCCGTATGGAGCGCGTCGTGCGCGAGCGCATGACCACCCAGGACGTCGAGGCGATCACGCCGCAGACCCTGATCAACATCCGGCCGGTCGTCGCCTCCATCAAGGAGTTCTTCGGCACCAGCCAGCTGTCCCAGTTCATGGACCAGAACAACCCGCTGTCGGGGCTGACGCACAAGCGTCGTCTGAACGCCCTGGGCCCGGGTGGTCTCTCCCGTGAGCGGGCCGGCTTCGAGGTCCGCGACGTGCACCCGTCGCACTACGGCCGCATGTGCCCGATCGAGACGCCCGAAGGCCCGAACATCGGTCTGATCGGCTCGCTCGCCTCGTACGGCCGGATCAACCCCTTCGGCTTCATCGAGACGCCGTACCGCAAGGTCGTCGACGGCCAGGTCACGGACGACGTGGACTACCTGACCGCCGACGAGGAGGACCGCTTCGTCATCGCGCAGGCCAACGCCGCGCTGGGCGACGACATGCGGTTCGCCGAGGCCCGCGTCCTGGTCCGCCGCCGTGGCGGCGAGGTCGACTACGTCCCCGGTGACGACGTCGACTACATGGACGTCTCGCCGCGCCAGATGGTGTCGGTCGCGACCGCGATGATCCCGTTCCTCGAGCACGACGACGCCAACCGTGCCCTCATGGGCGCGAACATGATGCGTCAGGCCGTGCCGCTCATCAAGAGCGAGTCCCCGCTCGTCGGCACCGGCATGGAGTACCGCTCCGCCGCCGACGCCGGTGACGTGGTCAAGGCCGAGAAGGCGGGTGTGGTCCAGGAGGTCTCCGCGGACTACATCACCACCACCAACGACGACGGCACGTACATCACGTACCGCCTGGCCAAGTTCTCCCGGTCCAACCAGGGCACCTCGGTCAACCAGAAGGTCATCGTCGCCGAGGGCGACCGGATCATCGAGGGCCAGGTCCTGGCCGACGGTCCGGCCACCGAGAACGGCGAGATGGCGCTCGGCAAGAACCTGCTGGTCGCGTTCATGCCGTGGGAGGGTCACAACTACGAGGACGCGATCATCCTGTCGCAGCGCCTCGTGCAGGACGACGTCCTCTCCTCGATCCACATCGAGGAGCACGAGGTCGACGCCCGTGACACCAAGCTCGGCCCCGAGGAGATCACCCGGGACATCCCGAACGTCTCCGAGGAGGTCCTCGCCGACCTCGACGAGCGCGGCATCATCCGCATCGGTGCCGAGGTCGTCGCCGGCGACATCCTGGTCGGCAAGGTCACGCCCAAGGGCGAGACCGAGCTGACCCCGGAGGAGCGCCTGCTCCGCGCGATCTTCGGTGAGAAGGCCCGCGAGGTCCGCGACACCTCGCTGAAGGTCCCGCACGGCGAGATCGGCAAGGTCATCGGCGTCCGCGTCTTCGACCGCGAGGAGGGCGACGAGCTTCCCCCCGGTGTCAACCAGCTGGTGCGCGTGTACGTCGCGCAGAAGCGCAAGATCACCGACGGTGACAAGCTCGCCGGCCGCCACGGCAACAAGGGCGTCATCTCCAAGATCAACCCGATTGAGGACATGCCGTTCCTGGAGGACGGCACCCCGGTCGACATCATCCTGAACCCGCTGGGTGTCCCGTCCCGAATGAACCCGGGACAGGTCCTGGAGATCCACCTCGGCTGGCTCGCCAGCCGCGGCTGGGACGTCTCCGGCCTCGCGGAGGAGTGGGCGCAGCGCCTCCAGGTGATCGGCGCCGACAAGGTCGAGCCCGGCACCAACGTCGCCACCCCGGTCTTCGACGGTGCGCGTGAGGACGAGCTGGCCGGCCTGCTCCAGCACACCATCCCGAACCGTGACGGCGAGCGCATGGTGCTCCCGTCCGGCAAGGCGCGGCTGTTCGACGGCCGCAGCGGTGAGCCGTTCCCGGAGCCGATCTCGGTCGGCTACATGTACATCCTCAAGCTCCACCACCTGGTCGACGACAAGCTGCACGCCCGTTCGACCGGCCCGTACTCGATGATCACCCAGCAGCCGCTGGGTGGTAAGGCCCAGTTCGGTGGCCAGCGCTTCGGTGAGATGGAGGTGTGGGCGCTGGAGGCTTACGGCGCCGCGTACGCCCTCCAGGAGCTGCTGACGATCAAGTCCGACGACGTGACCGGCCGCGTGAAGGTCTACGAGGCCATCGTCAAGGGCGAGAACATCCCTGAGCCCGGCATCCCCGAGTCCTTCAAGGTGCTCATCAAGGAGATGCAGTCCCTGTGCCTCAACGTGGAGGTGCTGTCCTCGGACGGCATGTCCATCGAGATGCGTGACACCGACGAGGACGTCTTCCGCGCAGCGGAGGAGCTCGGCATCGACCTGTCGCGGCGCGAGCCGAGCAGCGTCGAAGAGGTCTGACGGGAGTCCGGTCCGGAGGTTCAGCGATGAAGATCCCTGAACCTCCGGCCGGCCCCAGGACCCCCGTTTCAGACCCCAAGACTTACAACCCTGAGAGGGATTGACGCATAGTGCTCGACGTCAACTTCTTCGACGAGCTCCGGATCGGTCTGGCCACCGCTGACGACATCCGTCAGTGGAGCCACGGCGAGGTCAAGAAGCCCGAGACGATCAACTACCGCACGCTCAAGCCCGAGAAGGACGGACTCTTCTGCGAGAAGATCTTCGGTCCGACCCGGGACTGGGAGTGCTACTGCGGCAAGTACAAGCGCGTCCGCTTCAAGGGCATCATCTGCGAGCGCTGCGGCGTCGAGGTCACTCGCGCCAAGGTGCGCCGTGAGCGGATGGGCCACATCGAGCTGGCCGCTCCCGTGACCCACATCTGGTACTTCAAGGGCGTCCCGTCGCGCCTGGGCTACCTGCTCGACCTGGCGCCGAAGGACCTCGAGAAGGTCATCTACTTCGCCGCGTACATGATCACGTTCGTGGACGAGGAGCGCCGCACCCGCGACCTGCCCTCGCTGGAGGCCCACGTCTCCGTCGAGCGCCAGCAGATCGAGCAGCGCCGCGACTCCGACCTGGAGGCCCGCGCCAAGAAGCTCGAGACGGACCTCGCCGAGCTGGAGGCCGAGGGCGCCAAGGCCGACGTGCGCCGCAAGGTGCGCGAGGGTGCCGAGCGTGAGATGAAGCAGCTGCGCGACCGTGCGCAGCGCGAGATCGACCGCCTCGACGAGGTGTGGAACCGGTTCAAGAACCTCAAGGTCCAGGACCTCGAGGGCGACGAGCTGCTCTACCGCGAGCTGCGCGACCGCTTCGGCACCTACTTCGACGGCTCGATGGGCGCCGCCGCGCTGCAGAAGCGCCTGGAGTCCTTCGACCTCGACGAGGAGGCCGAGCGCCTCCGCGAGATCATCCGCACCGGCAAGGGCCAGAAGAAGACCCGTGCGCTCAAGCGCCTCAAGGTCGTCTCCGCGTTCCTGCAGACCAGCAACAGCCCCAAGGGCATGGTGCTGGACTGCGTGCCGGTCATCCCGCCGGACCTGCGTCCGATGGTGCAGCTGGACGGTGGCCGCTTCGCGACCTCCGACCTGAACGACCTGTACCGCCGTGTCATCAACCGCAACAACCGCCTGAAGCGGCTTCTCGACCTCGGTGCGCCCGAGATCATCGTGAACAACGAGAAGCGCATGCTCCAGGAGGCCGTCGACGCGCTCTTCGACAACGGCCGCCGCGGTCGCCCGGTGACGGGCCCCGGCAACCGTCCGCTGAAGTCGCTGTCCGACATGCTCAAGGGCAAGCAGGGCCGCTTCCGTCAGAACCTGCTCGGCAAGCGAGTCGACTACTCGGCGCGTTCCGTCATCGTCGTCGGCCCGCAGCTCAAGCTGCACCAGTGCGGTCTGCCCAAGGCCATGGCGCTGGAGCTCTTCAAGCCGTTCGTGATGAAGCGCCTGGTCGACCTGAACCACGCGCAGAACATCAAGAGCGCCAAGCGCATGGTCGAGCGCGGCCGCACGGTCGTGTACGACGTGCTGGAAGAGGTCATCGCGGAGCACCCGGTTCTGCTGAACCGTGCGCCCACCCTGCACCGCCTCGGCATCCAGGCCTTCGAGCCGCAGCTGGTCGAGGGCAAGGCCATCCAGATCCACCCGCTCGTCTGCACCGCGTTCAACGCGGACTTCGACGGTGACCAGATGGCCGTGCACCTGCCGCTGTCCGCGGAGGCGCAGGCCGAGGCCCGCATCCTGATGCTGTCCTCGAACAACATCCTCAAGCCGGCCGACGGCCGTCCGGTGACGATGCCGACCCAGGACATGGTCCTCGGTCTGTTCTTCCTCACCACGGACTCGGAGGGGCGTGGCCCCAAGGGCGAGGGCCGTGCCTTCGGCTCCGCCGCCGAGGCGATCATGGCGTTCGACGCGGGAGACCTGACGCTCCAGGCGAAGGTCGACATCCGCTTCCCGGTGGGCACCATCCCGCCCCGCGGGTTCGAGCCCCCGGCCCGCGAGGAGGGTGAGCCGGAGTGGCAGCAGGGTGACACCTTCACCCTGAACACCACTCTGGGCCGCGCGCTCTTCAACGAGCTGCTGCCCGAGGACTACCCGTTCGTCGACTACGAGGTCGGCAAGAAGCAGCTCTCCGAGATCGTCAACGACCTCGCCGAGCGCTACCCGAAGGTCATCGTGGCGGCGACGCTCGACAACCTGAAGGCGGCCGGCTTCTTCTGGGCCACCCGTTCCGGCGTCACCGTCGCCATCTCCGACATCGTCGTTCCCGACGCGAAGAAGGAGATCGTCCGCGGTTACGAGGCGCAGGACGAGAAGGTCCAGAAGCAGTACGAGCGCGGTCTGATCACCAAGGAAGAGCGCACGCAGGAGCTCATCGCGATCTGGACCAAGGCGACCAACGAGGTCGCCGAGGCGATGAACGCGAACTTCCCGAAGACCAACCCGGTCTCCATGATGGTGAACTCGGGTGCTCGCGGAAACATGATGCAGATGCGTCAGATCGCCGGTATGCGTGGTCTGGTGTCGAACGCGAAGAACGAGACGATCCCGCGTCCCATCAAGGCCTCCTTCCGTGAGGGCCTGTCCGTGCTGGAGTACTTCATCTCCACGCACGGTGCCCGTAAGGGTCTGGCGGACACCGCTCTGCGTACCGCCGACTCGGGTTACCTCACGCGTCGTCTGGTCGACGTCTCCCAGGACGTCATCATCCGCGAGGAGGACTGCGGCACGGAGCGCGGTCTCAAGCTGCCGATCGCCTCGCGCGACGCGGACGGCACGCTGCGCAAGACCGAGGACGTCGAGACCAGCGTCTACGCCCGCATGCTCGCCGAGGACGTCGTCATCGACGGCAAGGTGATCGCGCCGGCCAACGTCGACCTCGGTGACGTGCTCATCGACGCCCTGGTCGCCCACGGCGTCGAGGAGGTCAAGACCCGCTCGATCCTGACCTGCGAGTCCCAGGTCGGCACCTGCGCCATGTGCTACGGCCGCTCGCTGGCCACCGGCAAGCTGGTCGACATCGGTGAGGCGGTCGGCATCATCGCCGCCCAGTCCATCGGTGAGCCCGGCACCCAGCTGACGATGCGTACCTTCCACACCGGTGGTGTGGCCGGTGACGACATCACGCAGGGTCTGCCGCGTGTCGTCGAGCTCTTCGAGGCCCGTACCCCGAAGGGTGTCGCCCCGATCTCCGAGGCCTCCGGACGCGTCCGGATCGAGGAGACCGAGAAGACCAAGAAGCTCGTCGTCACCCCGGACGACGGCAGCGACGAGACGGCGTTCCCGATCTCGAAGCGTGCCCGTCTGCTCGTGGGCGAGGGCGACCACGTCGAGGTGGGCCAGAAGCTCACCGTGGGTGCCACCAACCCGCACGACGTGCTGCGCATTCTGGGTCAGCGTGCCGTCCAGGTCCACCTGGTCGGCGAGGTCCAGAAGGTCTACAACTCGCAGGGCGTGTCGATCCACGACAAGCACATCGAGATCATCATCCGGCAGATGCTGCGCCGTGTGACGATCATCGAGTCCGGCGACGCCGAGCTGCTGCCCGGCGAGCTGGTCGAGCGGACGAAGTTCGAGACCGAGAACCGTCGTGTGGTCCAGGAGGGCGGTCACCCGGCCTCCGGTCGTCCGCAGCTGATGGGTATCACCAAGGCCTCGCTGGCGACGGAGTCCTGGCTGTCGGCCGCCTCCTTCCAGGAGACGACCCGGGTGCTGACGGACGCGGCGATCAACGCCAAGTCCGACAGCCTCATCGGCCTCAAGGAGAACGTCATCATCGGTAAGCTCATCCCGGCCGGTACGGGCCTGTCCCGCTACCGCAACATCCGGGTGGAGCCGACCGAGGAGGCCAAGGCCGCGATGTACTCGGCCGTCGGCTACGACGACATCGACTACTCGCCGTTCGGCACGGGCTCCGGCCAGGCCGTTCCGCTGGAGGACTACGACTACGGTCCGTACAACCAGTAAGCGGGCAGGTTGAACGAAGGGCGGTCACCCCGTGGGGGTGGCCGCCCTTCGGCGTGCGCGGGCGTAGGGCAGAATCACGTGCGTCGTCCGATCCCCGCACCATCCGCCCTCCGGCCTGGGAGTTGTCGTGCTCGCGATAGGAATCATGCTCGTCGTCATGGTGTGCGGCTCGTCGTTGGTGCTGGGCACCAACCTGTACGCCCTGCGCAAGGCGAGGCGACTCGAGTCCGCGGGCACCCGCGTCGAGGGCGAATGCGTCGGCCACTACTGGCCGAGCGGCGGCTACGTGGGCGCCGTCTGCACGTACTCCGCGGAGGCCGGGCAGGAGCTCACGGTCCGCTCGTCGCGGTACTCCGTCCCCCCGGTGGAGGTGGGGGACGCGGTGGAGGTCGTCCACGAGCCGGGGCGGCCGGAACGGGCGATGCTGCTGTTCGAGGCGACCCGGCGGGTGGGGTACGACACGGCCCTGACGGCCGTCATGGGCGCGCTGTGGGCGGCGGCGGTGACGGGGCTGCTCCTCACGCTGTGACGGCGCCGCCGCACCGCGCGGTGGTTACGGCACGCCCAGTTCGAAGATGACGTAGTGCGCGTACCAGCCGGAGGCGATCGACGCCGTGGTGAAGAAGACCACCAGGGCCGGCGGCTTCAGGCGGCTGAGCGCCGCGGCCGGGGCGAGGAGGAGGGGGAAGGCGGGGAGCAGGTAGCGCATCGTGTTGCCGAACATCTGCTGGGTGCCCAGGACCGTGACGATCGTCGCCAGGGTGTAGGCGACGAGGACCAGCGGGGGCCTCTTGCGCAGCATCAGGGCGACGAGGAAGGGCAGCGCCAGGACCAGCTGGAGGGAGAGCAGGTCCGGGGTGGAGAAGGCGAAGGGGTAGTCGCCGCGGCCCACGGCGAGGTTGCGCAGCACGTCCCAGGTGTAGGCGCCGTAGTCGAAGAAGTGCGCCCAGCCCTCGCGCTGGAGCGTGAAGTAGGCCGTGGCCTCACCGGTGCTCCAGCCGACCCAGGCGATGTAGCAGAGCAGGCCGAGCGGCGCGACGAGCATCGCGTACACCGGGCCGCGTACGCCGTGCTCGCGCCGGGACTCGGGGCGGGCCAGCGTCACCAGGGCGGCCAGGCCCACGGCGCCTATCAGGACCGCCGAGGTGGGCCGGTTCAGGCCGGCGGTGAAGGCGAGCAGGCCCGCCGCCACCCAGCGCCCCTTCATCACGGCGTAGCAGGTCCAGGCGGCGAGGGCGACGAACAGGGACTCGGAGTACACCGCCCACTCGACGCCCGCGCCCGGCGCCACCGCCCACAGTCCCGCGGCGACGGTGCCCGCCCGTGCTCCCGCGATCAGCGAGATCACGGCGTAGATCCCGGCCGCGGCGACGAAGGACGTGAGGACGGAGACCAGGATGCCGGAGCCGTACAGGCCGAGTCCGGTGGACTCCGAGACCATGCGGATGAGGGCGGGGTAGAGCGGGAAGAACGCGACCGAGTTCTGCTGGACCGTGAACAGGCCGTCGGAGTCCAGCCGGACCAGAGCGGGGCTGTAGCCGTGCTCGGCGACCTGGAGGTACCACCAGCCGTCCCAGGTGGCCAGGACGTCCCACCAGTGGGCGCCGCCGCCGAAGCGCGGGTTCTTCCCCCGGAAGTCCCCGGCGTACGTCAGGAGGGAGGCGAAGATCCCGAGACCGACGAGTTTGGTGACGCCGTACAGGGCGAGCGGGGCGAGGAAGGGGCGCGCGCCGGCCGGGAGGGCGGGCGGCCAGGTCCGCCAGGAGCGGGCCGCGGGCCCTCCGGGCCGGCGCGCGCGGGTGCCGGCCGGCCCGTCGGTCACCGTGTCGTCGGCAGCCGTGTCCATGGCTGTCATCCCCCTCGGGCCCACCCTCGACCGTCAATCGCTGCCATAAGATCGCACAAGAGTCGCACATCCGTACTCACTGTCAGGGGGAGGGGAGGCGCGGTGCCCGAGGAGCGGGACGCGGAGCGGCACGAACCGGTCGTGCTGTCGGTCGTCATCCCGATGTTCAACGAGGAAGAGGCCCTGCCCGCGCTGGTCACCAGGCTCCGGCCGGTCCTGACGGAGCTGGGCGTCCCCCACGAGGTCGTCGCCGTCGACGACGGCAGCGGCGACCGCACGGCGGAGCTGCTCGCCGCCTTCCGGCTGGGCTGGCCGGAACTGCGCGTGGTCGCGCTGCGGCGCAACTCCGGCCACCAGGCGGCCCTCACGGCGGGCCTCGACCGGGCGCGCGGCGCGTACGTGGTGAGTCTGGACGCCGACCTGCAGGACCCGCCGGAGAAGATCCCCGACATGCTGGCGCTGGCCCGCGCGCAGGGGCTCGACATCGTCTACGGGGTGCGCGCCGACCGCAGCAGCGACTCCGGGTTCAAGCGCTGGTCGGCGGGCGTGTACTACCGGCTGATGCGGCGCCTTGCGGGGCCGTCGGTCCCGGCCCAGGCGGGCGACTTCCGGCTGCTGAGCCGGGCCGCCGTGGACGCCCTGAAGGCCCTGCCCGACCAGCAGCGCGTATACCGCCTGCTGGTGCCGTGGCTGGGCTTTCCGAGCGGGCAGGTGGCCTACGAGCGCGCCCCGCGTACGGCGGGCCGCACCAAGTACCCGCTGGGCCGGATGATCCGCCTGGCGGTCGACAGCGTCACCGGCTTCTCCGCGGCCCCGCTGCGCATCGCCACGTGGCTGGGCGCCGGCGCCTTCGTCGTCTGCCTGGCGCTGCTGGTCTACACGCTGACCGCGTTCGCGCTGGGCCGCACGGTGCCCGGCTGGACGTCCCTGTTCACCGGGATCGTCTTCATCGGCGCCGTCCAGCTGATCTGCGTCGGTCTGCTCGGTGAATATGTCGGGCGCATCTACACGGCGGTGCAGAACCGGCCCACGTACTTCGTCCGCCACGACACCGCGGCCCCTTCGCCCGGCGGTGGCGCGGGTGCCGAGGACCCGAAGGAGCCGCGCGTGCCGGTGCCGCGGGCCTGAGACGCCCGCCGTCGATCAGGACGAGACGGAAGGAAACGGGCGTGGACGCCGGTCTCGCCCATTTGTTTTGACCGCAGCGAATGCGATAGGTACGCTCAGACCTTGTGCCTGGGGTGTGCCCTGGCCCTCGTGCGTGCCTACAACCGCACCGGGGTCGTGTGCGGCCACTGCATTCCGCGCCTCTTTCCGCCTCGCGGCCGGAGTCCGCGGGTTCGACACACCCGACCGCGTGGGTCGGTGGCGTTCCAGGTTAGCTTCACCATTCGGCACACAGAAACCGGAGAAGTAGTGCCTACGATCCAGCAGCTGGTCCGGAAGGGCCGGCAGGACAAGGTCGAGAAGAACAAGACGCCCGCACTCGAGGGTTCGCCCCAGCGCCGTGGCGTCTGCACGCGTGTGTTCACGACCACCCCGAAGAAGCCGAACTCGGCCCTGCGTAAGGTCGCGCGTGTGCGTCTGACCAGCGGGATCGAGGTCACTGCTTACATTCCGGGTGAGGGGCACAACCTGCAGGAGCACTCCATCGTGCTCGTGCGCGGCGGCCGTGTGAAGGACCTGCCGGGTGTTCGCTACAAGATCATCCGCGGTTCGCTTGACACCCAGGGTGTGAAGAACCGCAAGCAGGCCCGCAGCCGCTACGGCGCCAAGAAGGAGAAGTAAGAATGCCTCGTAAGGGCCCCGCCCCGAAGCGCCCGGTCATCATCGACCCGGTCTACGGTTCTCCTCTGGTGACCTCCCTGATCAACAAGGTGCTGCTGAACGGCAAGCGCTCCACCGCCGAGCGCATCGTCTACGGCGCCATGGAGGGTCTGCGCGAGAAGACCGGCAACGACCCGGTCATCACGCTCAAGCGCGCTCTCGAGAACATCAAGCCGACCCTCGAGGTCAAGTCCCGCCGTGTCGGTGGCGCGACCTACCAGGTCCCGATCGAGGTCAAGCCGGGCCGTGCGAACACGCTCGCCCTGCGCTGGCTCGTCGGTTACTCCCGCGCCCGTCGCGAGAAGACCATGACCGAGCGTCTGCTCAACGAGCTCCTCGACGCCTCCAACGGCCTGGGTGCCGCTGTGAAGAAGCGCGAGGACACGCACAAGATGGCCGAGTCCAACAAGGCCTTCGCGCACTACCGCTGGTAGTCGCTACCCACATCGAGACCGAGAGAAGACTGAAGCCTTATGGCTACCACTTCACTTGACCTGGCCAAGGTCCGCAACATCGGGATCATGGCCCACATCGACGCGGGCAAGACGACCACCACCGAGCGGATCCTGTTCTACACCGGCGTCTCGTACAAGATCGGTGAGGTCCACGACGGCGCCGCCACGATGGACTGGATGGAGCAGGAGCAGGAGCGTGGCATCACGATCACGTCTGCTGCGACCACCTGTCACTGGCCGCTCGAGGACAACGACTACACGATCAACATCATCGACACCCCGGGGCACGTCGACTTCACCGTCGAGGTGGAGCGGTCCCTGCGTGTGCTCGACGGTGCCGTGACCGTGTTCGACGGTGTCGCCGGTGTCGAGCCCCAGTCCGAGACGGTGTGGCGCCAGGCCGACCGTTACGGCGTGCCCCGCATCTGCTTCGTGAACAAGCTGGACCGTACCGGCGCCGAGTTCCACCGCTGCGTGGAGATGATCTCGGACCGCCTGGGCGCCCAGCCGCTGGTCATGCAGCTCCCGATCGGTGCCGAGGCCGACTTCCAGGGCGTCGTGGACCTCGTCCGCATGAAGGCGCTCGTGTGGTCCGCCGACGCGGCCAAGGGCGAGATGTACGACACCGTCGACATCCCGGCCACGCACACCGAGGCCGCCGAGGAGTGGCGCGGCAAGCTGGTCGAGGCCGTCGCGGAGAACGACGAAGAGGTCATGGAGCTGTTCCTGGAGGGCCAGGAGCCCACCGAGGAGCAGCTGTACGCCGCGATCCGTCGCATCACCATCGCCTCCGGCAAGTCCGCCGACACCACGGTCACCCCGGTGTTCTGCGGCACCGCGTTCAAGAACAAGGGCGTCCAGCCCCTGCTCGACGCGGTCGTGCGCTACCTGCCGACCCCGCTCGACGTCGAGGCCATCGAGGGCCACGACGTCAAGGACCCCGAGGTCGTCGTCAAGCGCAAGCCGTCGGAGGAGGAGCCCCTCTCCGCCCTCGCGTTCAAGATCATGAGCGACCCGCACCTCGGCAAGCTCACCTTCGTCCGGGTGTACTCCGGCCGCCTGGTGTCCGGCACCGCGGTGCTGAACTCCGTCAAGGGCCGCAAGGAGCGCATCGGCAAGATCTACCGCATGCACGCCAACAAGCGTGAGGAGATCGAGTCGGTGGGCGCCGGTGACATCGTCGCCGTCATGGGCCTGAAGCAGACCACCACCGGTGAGACGCTGTCCGACGACAAGCAGCCGGTCATCCTGGAGTCCATGGACTTCCCGGCCCCGGTCATCCAGGTCGCCATCGAGCCCAAGTCGAAGGGCGACCAGGAGAAGCTCGGCGTCGCGATCCAGCGCCTGGCCGAGGAGGACCCCTCCTTCCAGGTCCACACCAACGAGGAGACCGGCCAGACCATCATCGGTGGTATGGGCGAGCTGCACCTCGAGGTGCTGGTCGACCGCATGCGCCGTGAGTTCAAGGTCGAGGCCAACGTCGGCAAGCCCCAGGTCGCCTACCGTGAGACGATCCGCAAGGCCGTCGAGCGCGTGGACTACACCCACAAGAAGCAGACCGGTGGTACCGGTCAGTTCGCCAAGGTGCAGATCGCGATCGAGCCGATCGAGGGCGGCGACGCCTCGTACGAGTTCGTGAACAAGGTGACCGGTGGCCGCATCCCGAAGGAGTACATCCCTTCGGTGGACGCCGGTGCGCAGGAGGCCATGCAGTTCGGCATCCTGGCCGGCTACGAGATGACGGGCGTCCGCGTCACGCTCATCGACGGTGGCTACCACGAGGTCGACTCCTCCGAGCTCGCCTTCAAGATCGCCGGTTCGCAGGCCTTCAAGGAGGCCGCCCGCAAGGCCAGCCCCGTGCTGCTCGAGCCGATGATGGCCGTCGAGGTCACCACGCCCGAGGACTACATGGGCGACGTCATCGGTGACATCAACTCCCGCCGTGGCCAGATCCAGGCCATGGAGGAGCGGATGGGTGCCCGCGTCGTGAAGGGCCTCGTGCCGCTGTCGGAGATGTTCGGCTACGTCGGAGACCTCCGCAGCAAGACGTCGGGTCGCGCAAGCTACTCGATGCAGTTCGACTCCTACGCCGAGGTTCCCCGGAACGTCGCCGAGGAGATCATCGCGAAGGCCAAGGGCGAGTAGCGGACTCCGTTCAACGGACCCCGTTCTCACGCTTTAGGCTTGACCCCGGAGCCTGCGGGGGCGTTCCGCCGCAAACCCGGCGGAACGCCCCCGGCACCCGGGCTTTCCAGCAAAGATCACCTGGCGCCGATGAGTAAGGCGTACAGAACCACTCCACAGGAGGACCCCAGTGGCGAAGGCGAAGTTCGAGCGGACTAAGCCGCACGTCAACATCGGCACCATCGGTCACATCGACCACGGTAAGACGACCCTCACGGCCGCCATTACCAAGGTGCTGCACGACGCGTACCCGGACATCAACGAGGCGTCGGCGTTCGACCAGATCGACAAGGCTCCCGAAGAGCGCCAGCGCGGTATCACCATCTCCATCGCGCACGTCGAGTACCAGACCGAGGCGCGTCACTACGCCCACGTCGACTGCCCCGGTCACGCCGACTACATCAAGAACATGATCACGGGTGCGGCGCAGATGGACGGCGCCATCCTCGTGGTCGCCGCCACCGACGGCCCGATGCCGCAGACCAAGGAGCACGTGCTCCTGGCCCGCCAGGTCGGCGTTCCGTACATCGTCGTCGCCCTGAACAAGGCCGACATGGTGGACGACGAGGAGATCCTGGAGCTCGTCGAGCTCGAGGTGCGTGAGCTCCTCTCCGAGTACGAGTTCCCGGGCGACGACGTTCCCGTCGTCAAGGTCTCCGCTCTGAAGGCCCTCGAGGGCGACAAGGAGTGGGGCAACTCGGTCCTCGAGCTCATGAAGGCCGTGGACGAGGCCATCCCGGAGCCCGAGCGCGACGTCGACAAGCCGTTCCTGATGCCGATCGAGGACGTCTTCACCATCACCGGTCGCGGTACGGTCGTCACCGGCCGCATCGAGCGTGGTGTCCTCAAGGTCAACGAGACCGTCGACATCATCGGCATCAAGCAGGAGAAGACCACCACCACGGTCACCGGCATCGAGATGTTCCGGAAGCTCCTCGACGAGGGCCAGGCCGGTGAGAACGTCGGTCTGCTGCTTCGCGGCATCAAGCGCGAGGACGTCGAGCGCGGCCAGGTCATCATCAAGCCGGGCTCGGTCACCCCGCACACCGAGTTCGAGGCCCAGGCCTACATCCTGTCGAAGGACGAGGGTGGCCGTCACACCCCCTTCTTCAACAACTACCGTCCGCAGTTCTACTTCCGTACGACGGACGTGACCGGCGTCGTGACCCTCCCCGAGGGCACCGAGATGGTCATGCCGGGTGACAACACCGAGATGAAGGTGGAGCTCATCCAGCCCGTCGCCATGGAAGAGGGCCTGAAGTTCGCCATCCGCGAGGGTGGCCGGACCGTGGGCGCCGGCCAGGTCACCAAGATCAACAAGTAAGCTCCGCTTGCTTGTCGGTCGACCCGACCTGACATGGGCTGATGCCTGAGAGGGCCCGTACGACTTCGGTCGTACGGGCCCTCTCGCCGTTCCGGTCGGCCTCGGGACGCAGGGGTGGGTCATGCGCGGATGCCCGCCGCCTCCCCCGTGCGGCGGCGCAGGATCAGGCCGGCGGGTACGACCGAGGCGGTGACCGCGAGTACGGCGCAGGCGCCCACGACCGTGCCGACGGCCGCCCACGGCAGCACCGGCGCCGCGGGCACCGAGAGCAGGGCGAGTGCCGTCCACAGGCCCGCCAGGCCGAGACCGGCGACGACCAGGCCCAGGAGCGCGCCGACCGCGACGACCGTCAGGGCCTCCGCGCCGACCATCCGGAGCACCTGGCCGTCGGTGGCGCCGGCCAGGCGCAGTACCGCGAGATCGCGGACGCGGTCGGAGGTGGCCATCAGCGCCGTGTTGACCAGGGAGATCCCGGTGTAGAGCAGGGCGATGCCGAGGACCAGGAAGAGACCGAGCCGGGTCGTGCCGCCGCTCTTCGGGTGGGCGGCCGCGATCCACTCGTCCCTGGTCGACACCTGCCCGCCGGCCGGGCCCACCGCCTCCCGCAGCCGCTGCGCCACCGCGTCGGCGTCGGCTCCGTCCGCGAGGCCGACGTCCACCCGGTCGACCGGGGCGCCCGGGGCGTTGGCGGGGGTGACGTACACGCCGTTGTCGCCCGTGCCGGTCGTCAGCACGGCGGCGACGCGCAGCGTCCGCTCCGTGCCGTCCCCGAGCCACACGCGCACGCGCTCGCCGACCGTGTGCCGCTCCCACTCCTCGTTCACGATGATCGAGTCGTCGTCCAGGTCGGTCACCTTCCCCGCGGCGAGCGGCAGCCGGGTGGTGGCGGCGAGGGCACCGGGGTCGGCGACCGCGCGCGCCTCGGACCCGATGAGCGCCACGCCCTCCTCCAGGACGAACACCGCGCTCGTGGAGGACGGTGAGACCTCGGCCCCGGGTGTCGCGCGCAGCCGGGCCAGGGCCCCCGCGTCGAAGCCCGTGCCGCCGTCCGGGGCGGTGATCACGAGGGCGGCGGCGGTCCGCTCCCGCGTCTCGGCGGTCTTCGCCCCGGTCAGCGTCGCGGTGGCGCCGAGCAGCGAGCCCGCGAGCGCGACGGTGACGAGTACGGGGGCGGCGACGGCCGCGCTGCGGCGGACGGCGGTGGCCGTGTTCTCCCGCACCAGCATGCCCGCGGCGCCCGGCAACCGCGCCGGGAGCCAGGTGAGCAGCCGGGCCAGGGGGCCTACCGCGACGGGCGCGAGCAGGGCGATCGCGGTGATCAGCAGCATGGGGCGGGTCACGTACGTCTTGCGGTGCAGCAGGTCGCCGGGGTCGCCGGCCAGGGAGACGCCCAGCGTGACCAGCGCGGTCAGCAGCAGGCCCGCGCCGCACAGCCACCGGCCCGGGGTCATCGCCCCGGTGTCGGCGGACGCTTCGCGCAGCGCCTCGACGGGGCCCGTCCGGCCCGCCCGCCACGACGCCGCGACCGCGCCGCACAGGGCGACGACGAGTCCCGTCCAGAAGGCCGCGTGGTACGGCCAGGCGTGGTCGCCGATGGTGAACCACCGAGGGGCCAGGCCGCCGTCGACCACCCGTGCCGCCAGGTGCGGGGCGCCGTACGAGCCGAGCACGCAGCCGGTCGCGGAGGCGAGGACGCCGACCGCGAGCGCCTCGGCCAGCACCGTCCGGCGCAGCTGTCCCGGCGTCGCCCCCACCATGCGCAGCAGCCCGAACTCGCGGCGGCGCCGGGCGACCGTGAAGGCGAACGTGGACGCCACGACGAACACCGACACGAACGCGGTGACGCCGCCGGCCGTGCCGAACAGGGCGTTCATCGCGGTCAGCGCCTCCGCGTCCCGGTCGGGGTCGGCGTCCGCGTACCGGCGTTCGTCCCCGGTGAGCACCCGGACACCCGTGTCGCCGCGCACGGCGTCCCGTACGGCGGTCACCGGTGCGTCGACCGCCGCCTGCACGCTCACCGGGGCGAGCCGGGCGGCACGCGCGTCGGTGAAGAAGACGGCGTCCTCGAAGCCGAGGCCGGACACGGTGCCCACGACGCGCAGGGCGCCCCGGTCCGTGCGCACGCGCTCGCCCGGCGCCGCCCAGTCCCCGGTGACGACGACCTCGTCGGCGGTGTGCGGCGCGCGGCCCGCGTCGATCCGGTACGGGGCGAACGCGGCGGTGGACCAGGGGTGGCCCACCAGGTCACCGGGCCCGTGCCGGTCGTGGACGCGTACGGCGAAGGACCGGTCCTCGACGACCGTGCCGAGCCGCTTCAACCGGGCCAGGGTGGCGGCGGGCACGGGGCGGGGCCGCGGCAGCGCCTTCGTACGCTCCCCGGAGGGCGTCGGCACCCGCAGGGTGTCCTGCCCCCGGACCACCACCGGCGCGGCCGCGAACCGCTCCGGCGCCCGCTCCGGCGCGTCGAGCGAGGAGGCGAGCGCCAGCCCCGTCACGGTGAGCAGCGCGACCCCCAGCGCCAGCGCGACGAAGCTCCCGACGAAGGCCACCCAGCGGGTGCGCAGGGTGTGCAGGGTGACGGTCAGCACGGGGTGGCCTCCGGCCGGGTCGGGTGGGCTGCGGCGGGGGAGGCGGGCGGCTCGTTGTCGGCGTGGCCGTCGGTGGGGGGCATGGGGCGGGCGGTGGGGGCGTCGTGGCGGGTGTGCGGGGTGGTGGTCGGCGGGGGGTGGCCTTCGGGGCGGACGGTGGCCGGCACGGGGGCGCCTTCGGCGCGGACGATGGTGGGCACGGGGGCGCCTTGGGGGTGGGTGGTGGTCGGGGTGGTCGTCTCCAGGGCGGTGAGGTGGGCGGCGATGGTGTCGGCGGGGGAGGCGGGCAGTTCGCCGTGCACGCGGCCGTCGACGAGGAACACCACGCGGTCGGCGCAGGAGGCGGCCACCGGGTCGTGCGTGACCATGACGACGGTCCGGCCCTCGCGGTCGACCGTGCCGCGCAGCAGGGCCAGCACCTCGCGTCCGGCCTGCGAGTCCAACGCCCCCGTCGGCTCGTCGGCGAACAGCACCTCGGGGCGGGTGATCAGGGCGCGGGCCAGGGCGACGCGCTGCTGCTGGCCGCCGGACAGCTCGGTCGGCCGGTGCCGGGCGCGGTCGGCGAGGCCCACCTGCCGCAGCACCTCGCCCACCCGGCCGCGCGGAGGGCGGCGGCCGGACAACCGCAGGGGGAGCACCACGTTCTGCTCCGCGGTCAGCGACGGCAGCAGGTTGTACGCCTGGAAGACGAACCCGACGCGGTCACGGCGCAGCAGGGTCAGCCGCCGCCCGCTCAGCCCGGTCAGCTCCGTGCCGCCGACGACGACCGATCCCGACGTGGGCCGGTCGAGACCGGCCGCGCACTGCAGGAGGGTCGACTTGCCCGAGCCGGAGGGCCCCATCACCGCGGTGAACGTGCCCCGGCGAAAGGCGACGGAGACGTCGTCGAGGGCCGCCACCGAGCCGGCGCCCGATCCGTACCGGCGGCTGACGGAACACAGCCGTACCGCGTCGTCGTCGCCCTCGTGGCCGTTCTTCATGTGTCTCCATTCGCCGGGTCCCGGACTGCTCGCTGACCGGCCCCACACAACCGCCCGCGACCACCCCGGCGCAGTGCGGCAGGGGCGAGAACCGGGGTGGGGCAGGCCATACCCCCAAGACGCCCACTGGGCCGATGGCCGCGCCGCGTGCCCGGGTCCTACGGTGATCCGCATGCACCCCCGTCCCCGCGATCTGTGGCAGGCACTGCCCGCCCCCCGCTACCTGCTCTCGGCGTGGCCCTGGCGCTCGGTCGCCTACCTGGTGACCGGCGCGGCGGCCGGCGCGGCGACCCTGGTGGCGGTCGTGGCCGCGGTCGCCGTCGGCGGCGTTCTCACCGTCGTCCTGGTGGGTCTGCCGATGCTGGTGCTCACCTCCCTCGTGGGCATCCCCGTGGCCCGCCTGGAACGGCACCGGCTGCGCCTGGTCGACCGCGTCCCCGCGCCCGCCCGTACCCCGCGGCAGCCGCCCGCCACCGGTCCGTGGGCCTGGCTGACGACGCGGCTGCGGGAGCGGGCGACCTGGCGGGAGCTGGGCCACGCGCTGCTGTTCGCGCTCGTGCTCTGGCCGGTGGACGCCGTGGTCGTCGCGTGCGCCCTGGCGGTGCCCCTCCACCTCGCCGCCACCCCGCTGCTGATGTCCACCCTCGGCGGCGGCGAGGAGGCGAAGGTCCTGAAGCAGTGGACGGTCACCGCCTGGCCGACCGCGTTCGGCGTCGCGGTGCTCGGGCTGGCGCTGCTGGCCGCGGGTGCCTACGTGCTGGGCCTGGCGGCGGGCGCACGGGCCGAGCTGACCCGTGTCCTCGTCGCCGCCCCGCGCGGGGGCGGTCCGGAGGCGCGGGTCGTCGAACTCACCCGCTCCCGGGTGCGGTTGGTGGACGCCTTCGAGGCCGAGCGGCGCCGGATCGAACGCGACCTGCACGACGGCGCCCAGCAGCGCCTGGTCGCCCTGACGATGGCCCTCGGGCTGGCCCGTCTGGACGCGCCGCCGGGCCCGCTGGCGGACCAGCTCGCCAGGGCGCACGGTGAGGCGGGCAAGGCCCTGGAGGAGCTGCGCGAACTGATCCACGGCATCCACCCCAAGGTCCTGGCCGACTACGGCCTGACGGCGGCCGTCGCCGACGCCGCCGACCGTTCCGCCGTACCCGTCGACGTCCGTCTGGATCTGCCCGAAAGGCTGCCCCAGGCGGTCGAGGCCGCCGCCTACTTCGTGGTCTGCGAGGCCCTCGCCAACGTCGGCCGGCACAGCGGCGCCGACCGCGCGGAGGTGACCGGCGGCCACCGCGACGGACGCCTCGTCCTGCGGATCCGCGACGACGGCCGGGGCGGGGCCGACGCGGGGGCGGGCAGCGGGCTCACCGGTCTCGCCGACCGGGTGTCAGTGCTGGATGGCAGACTCTCCCTGTCCAGCCCGCCCGGCGGGCCGACCCTGCTGTGCGTGGAGATCCCTTGCACCCCTTGCCCCCCTCGCGCCCCGTACGAACGGACCGCGCCCTGCGCGTAGTGCTGGCCGAGGACAGCGTGCTGCTGCGGGACGGCCTGACCGGCCTGCTCACCCGCTTCGGCCACGAGGTCGTGGCGGCCGTAGGCGACGCGCAGGCACTCGTCGCGGCCGTGGCGGAACACGTCCCGGACATCGTCGTCACCGACGTCCGCATGCCCCCCGGCTTCCAGGACGAGGGCCTGCACGCGGCGGTGCGGCTGCGCGAGACGCGGCCCGCGCTGCCCGTCCTCGTCCTCAGCCAGTACGTGCAACGCGCCTACGCCGCCGAGCTGCTGGACTCCGGCGACGGCACCGGCGTCGGCTACCTGCTCAAGGACCGCGTCGGCCAGGTCGAGGAGTTCGTCGACGCGCTGGCCGAGGTCGCGTCCGGCGGCACGGTCGTCGACCCGGAGGTGGTACGCCAGTTGCTGCGCCGCCGCCGGGACCCGCTGGAGCGGCTCAGCCCGCGCGAGCGGGAGGTGCTCGCCCTGATCGCGCAGGGCAGGTCCAACGCGGCCGTCGCCCGTGAACTCGTCGTCTCCGAGGCGGCCGTGGGCAAGCACATCGGCAGCATCCTCACCAAGCTCGACCTGCCCCCGGCGACCGAGACCCACCGCAGGGTGCTGGCGGTGCTGGCCTACCTGCGGGGCTGACCCGGCGGAGAGTACAGGTTCGGTCACGAACCACGCGTATCCCGGCGCAGGCCCCCGTGTAAGGGCACGATTGTCCCCCGTGATTCCCCGATTCCCCCGACCGGCACCGCCACGTGGAAAGTGAGCCCGTGAGTAACGTCCCGCCTCCCGACCGTCCCGGCGACGAGCCGTCCTCCTCCCTCTCCGACGCGCAGTGGGAGGCGTTCCTGCGGGAGGCCGCCGAAGGCGGTGGCGGGTCCGCGCCCAAGGAGCCGTCGGCGCGGGCGCGGATGGTGACCCGGCGGTTGCGCGAGGAGGGGGAGGCGACACCGTGGCGTGCCCCGCAGAGTCCCCCGCAGGGCGGCGGCCGCACCCGCCGGCGCCGGGTGGGCGCGGTCGTCGGAGTCCTGGTGCTGGCGGCGCTCGCGTTGGTCGCCGTACGGCCCTCACTGGTGACGGACCGGCTGCCCGGCGGTGGCGACGACGGCTCCGTGACGCCCCTGGCGGCCGAGTCGGCGCGGCCGACCGGCGCTCCCGGGGTACCCGCCGAGGCGGAGCGGGCCACCCGCGAGCACCCCTTCCGCGGCTCGCCGGCCGAGCGGTGGGCCGAGGGCGCCGACGCCATCGAGGTGCCGCAGGCCAAGGCGCTGTCCGGCCTGAGCGAGCAGGACGTGGCGTTCGCGCTGCGCCGCACCAAGGAACTCCTGGTCGCCGCCAACCTGGACCCCGCCGTGCTGCGCGGGGAGCGGCCCGACGAGGCGCTGGACGTCCTCGACCCGAAGCAGCCGGAGCTGCTGCCGAAGCTGCGCCGGTCCCTGAGCGACCCCGACGAGGACCATGACCCGCTGCGGCTCTTCACCCGCTTCGACCCGCACGAGGCCCGCCTGGTCGGCGACGTCGTCAAGGTCCGCGGCCGCATGACACTCGCCGCCGGCGAACCGGGCGTGGTGAAGGTCGACGCGGACTACACCTTCGTCTACCCGCTGGTGCGGGCGAACGACGCCGACGGACCGGTCGCCCGCACCATCATCCGCCGCCACATCACCCTCACCCTGAACGACCCGGCCAGGTGGAACGTGACCGAGGGCAAGCTCCTGATGGAGAAGTACTTCTCCGAGTACGGCAACACCGCCTGCGACGTTTACGACGGCTACCTCCACCCCGGCTTCCCCGACGACGACGGCCCCGGCGGCGCGCGGCCCACCGGTCCCCTGACCGACCCCTACGACCGCAGCCGCACCCTCACCGGTTCGGAGCCGGGGGACTGCGGGCAGGTCACCCGCACCTGATCCGCCGCGCCCGTACGACGACGTGACCGGGCCCGGGCGCTCTCCCTCACGCACGCCCGGACCCGTCCCCCGTTGTCCCCTGTGGGGGTCAGTGGGGCATCACACCCGCTGCCAGAGCGCGGGCACGTTCGCCGGCTCCCAGCCCTGCTGGGCCTGGTGGCCCTGGAGACAGCGGTAGGTGGCGCCGCCGTACGTCACGGTGTCGCCCGGCTGGTAGACGGTGCCGGGCGCCCAGGTGCCGCCGGGCTCCTCGCCGCCGCCGTCGTCACCGCCGCCGTCGTCACCACCGGTGGTCTTGAGCGTGAGCCCGTAGTTCTGGAGCAGCGCGTTGATCGGCTGGAAGAACGTCTCGCCGCCCGACCGGCAGTCGCCCGAGCCGCCCGAGGTGACGCCCTGCGCCTGGCTGCCCGAGATGAAGGACCCGCCCGAGTCGCCGGGCTCGGCGCACACGGTGGTCCTGGTGACCGGGGAGATGGTGCCTTCCTGGTAGGTGACGCTGGTGTTGAGCTGCGCGACGGTGCCGCAGTGCCAGCCGGTCGTCGAGCCCGAGCGGCAGACGGACGCGCCGACGGGAGCCGCCGTGGAACCGGTGACCTGGACGTTCTGCCCACCGGCGCCGAGGACGTACGGGGTCGCCGTCCAGCTGGAGTTGGTGGCCACCCACGCCATGTCGCGGCCGGGGAAGATCGAGCCCTGGAAGGTGCCCTGGGCCACCTGGTTGGAGCCCGTGGTGCTGGAGCCGGCCCGCCCGCAGTGGCCCGCCGTGGCGAAGCCCTGCTGGGTGCCCTTGGTGATCGGGAAGCCGATCGAGCAGCGGGTGCTGCTGTTGATGTAGTACGCCTCGCCGCCGCGCAGGTCGTAGAAGGTCCGCGGCCGCTCGGTGCGCGCCTCGACGCGGGCGAGCGAACGGTCGACACCGGCCGCCGCCAGCAGGGAACGCGCCGCGGCCGGACGTATCGCCTCGACGACGACGGTGTTGGTGCGCGTGTCGACGTACCAGACGGGCGCGTCGGCGGTGTCCCGGTCGGCCGCCGCGCGGTCCAGGCGGGCCTTGGCCGCGTCCAGCTCGGCGAGCGAGTGCCGTACGACCTTCGCCTCGGCGCCCCGTGCCTCGATCGCCGTGACGTCGTGCGCGTCGGTCGTCGCCACGGTCAGGGTGCCGGACTCGGCGCCCCGCACCCACGCACCCGCGAAGTCCCCGCCGAGCGCGGCACGCAGCCGCCCCGCCGTGGCGCCCGCCTCGGCCTCGTTGACGAGACGGCGTTCCGCCTGGTGCCGGTCCAGCCCGAGGTCCCGCTGCATGGCGTGGAGGAGGGCGGGCGGCGCGGCGTCCGTGCGGAGGGCCCGGGCCGCGTCGGGGGCGGAGGCGACGGGTGCCGTGTCCGCGCTCGCGGAGCCGCTGAGCCCGGCCACGAGCAGGGCCGCCGTCGCGGCGACGGCGGCACCCATGGCTCTGCTGTGCCCGCGGCGGTGTCGGTGACGGTGGGGCATGGGGGATCTCCTCGGTCTCGGTGGGGAGGTGCCGAAACCGTAGGGAGGGACGGCGGCCGCCCGTAAGACGTCGGCCGACCCCCTGTCCGGCGTTATGGAAGCCCGGCGCCCGTCGGGGAAGCCGGTACTCCGGTACGACGGCGCGGATGCGGCGGCTCACGGCACGCGGTGCGCCGCCAGCCACTCCGTGTAGCTGTCGCTGCTCGCCGCGACACCCGCGTGCGCCATGCGCGCCTGCGAGAGCACCGTGGCGGCGACGTCCTGCCGCTGCGTCACCGCGTGCCAGCCGAGCAGATGCCGCCAGGCCAGCGGCGTCCCGGTGAGCGGCCGGGTGACGATGCCGGGCGTGGTCGGGAAGGTCGCCCGGCACAGCCCGACCGCCCGCCCCACCTGCACCAGGTGCACCAGGGACGCGGTGTCCGTCTCGTACATGCGGCGCGGGGTGAACCCGGCGCGGGCGCACGACGCGGTGAAGCAGTCGCCGAAGCAGCCGTCGCCGGGTACGCAGGCCCACTCCTCGGCGGCCAGCTCGGTCAGGTCCACCTCCGCGTGGCGGGCGAGCGGGTGGCCCTCGCGCATCATGACGAACACCGGGTCGACGGCGACCTCCCGCCACACCAGCCCCTCCGCGCCGGGCGGCGACGCCGAGCCGCAGGTCCCGGCCAGCGCGAAGTCCAGCCGCCCCTCGGCCAGCTGACCGGCCAGTTCCCGCTCGGACCAGGAGGTGCAGGTCGTCATCCGGGCGTCCGGCGCCACGCCGGCCAGCCGGTCCACGAGGGCGCCGAGCAGCGGCCCGTGGGTCCCGCCGAGCCGTAACCGCTCCGCCGTGCGCGGCGCCCGCGCGAACCGCACCGCCTCCTGCTGCAACTCGGTCACCGCGGGCAGCACGATTCGGCTGCGCTCCAGTACCAGCTCGCCCAGCGCGGTCGCCCGCACCCCGTGCCGGCCCCGGACGAACAGCGCACCGCCCAGGGCCCGTTCGATCCGCTTGAGCTGTGCGCTCAGCGCGGGCTGAGCGAGACCGAGAGCCGTCGCCGCCCTGGTGAGGCTGCCGGCGTCGGCGATGGCCCGGACCGTCTTGAGATGCCGCAACTCCAGCTCCATGAGGGGAGCTTGCGACGACTCGGGGGCGAGGGCAAGAGGCTGGTACAGACCAGTGCGGGCCGGCTTTCACCGGCCCCGCGGGCCGCTCAGATCCGGTGCACCGTGTGCAAGGCCCTCGCGTACGTCCCCGTCCCGTCGAGGAGCGAGTTGCCGCCCAGGTCGGACATGGTCGGCCCGTTGACCGTCTTGCGGCTGGACAGGAAGCGGCGCCGCCCGGTGCTGTCCTCGCCGAGGTGGATGCCGACGTGGTCGGTCGTGGCCACCTCGTTGTCGTCGCCCGAGTCGGCGTTGAACAGCACGAGGTCGCCGGGCTGGAGCTGCTCGGCCGCGGGCGGCTCCTGGCCGTCGGTCCGGGCGACGCGCACGCCGGGGGAGTGGTCGGCCATGTCCCGGGACCTGCGGGGCAGGCGGGTGCCGGAGGTGTCCTCGCCCGCGGCCAGCGGCACGCCCATGTGGTAGCCGTAGACCATGCGGGTGTAGCCGGAGCAGTCGAGGTTGCCGACCTGCTTGCTGGACGGACCGGTGTGGGCGCCGTCCGGGAAGGTCCAGCCGGTGTTCATGTACTCGTGGAAGTCGGCGCCCTCGTAGCGGTACCCCCGCGGGTCCAGGTAGCCGTACCCCGCCTCGCCCATGACCTGCCTGCCCGCGGCCGGGCCGGAACCGGCGACCACGGGGGACGCTCCGGCGAGGAACATCGCGGCGTGGGCCAGGACGTCCGGGGCCGTGGAGCCCGACCAGCCGCGGACCAGCCCCTCCAGCTCGGGTGTGAAGACTCCGTCGAAGGGCTCGGGCAGGATCCGCACCCAGTCGGAGTGGGTGACGGTCGGCGGTTCCGCCCAGTCCCCGGCGTCCACCTGGAACCGGCTGACGCGCAGGGTGACCGGCAGATTGGTGCAGCCCCGGTTGGCGAGCGCGCGCAGGCCGACACGGCCCTTGCCGAAGGTGGCGTCGGTGACGTCGAAGGCCCACGCGGACGGCTCGGTGCCCGTGGCGGACCACGCCTTGGCCCGGACCCGGGTGCCCTCGCGGCGGACCCGTATCGCCCAGTCGGTGCCCGCGGGCACGCCCTCGGCGAGTGCCACGGCCGGGGCCAGCTGCGTGACCGTGTCGTCGACCTCCTTCTCCACCCGGAGCTGGACCGCGCCGGAGGTGGTGAAGGACAGCCGGGCCCGGTAGTTGTTGTGGGTGTTCTGGTAGCCGAAGGAGAGGGCGTAGGAGCAGGCGTCGCCGGCCGGCACCTTGTCGAACCGCGCGACGGACCGCACGTCCACGTCGGTGATCCCGTCGTCCCGGAGGCTGGCGTGGCGGCTGGCGTAGTCGGTGGTGAGGGCGATGATCCCGGCGCCCGGCACCACCGAGTAGTCGGTGTCCACCGGCCCGAGGGTGGACCAGCTCCCACCGCCCGGGGAGGTCCCCCAGTACGCGCGGTCGCCGTCGGGCAGTGAGGTGTCGGGCAGGGTGCGCGCGAAGTCGTCCACGAAGGGCTTCTTGTTCTCGGTGAACGTCCGCTCCGGCCCCGGCAGCAGCACGCTGCGGGCTCCGTGGGTCAGCAGCGCGACGCGTCTGCCGCCGGAGGTGACCTCGGTGCGGGCGGGAGTACCCGGCAGCACGGTGGCGGTGAGCCGGGACTCCAGGGTGAGGCTGCTGAAGTACGCGGGGTTCAGCGGCGGCAGCGTCACCGAGGAACGGGGCGACGCCAGACCGGCCGACGCGACCGGCGAGGCCGCCGGAGCGGCGGTCGGAGTGGCGCGCGCGGGGGAGGCGGCGGCCGTGCCGCCGAACGGGACGGTGGCGGCCGAGGCGGCGAGGGCGGCGAGCACGCCGCGCCGTGAGGTGTTGGTCATGCCGTCATGATCGGCCCCGGCGCGGCGTGTTCGGCACCCGCGGACTCGTCGAAGCCGACGCGACATCCGATCCGCGTGTCCGGTGGTGTGAGCCGGGGGAGGGCTACTCGTCCTCGAAGACCGCCTCGGCCGAGGCCGCGGTGACGGCCCGTGCGAGCCAGTGACGGAGAACCTCGGGGTCGTCGCACTCCGTGATGCGCGTACGGACGCCGTCCGAGATGTCGAGGCCACGCTGTTCCAGGACCAGCAGCACATCCTGGGCGCCCTGCTGGGCGCGGCCCTGCTCACGGCCTTGCTCGCGGCCTTGCTCGCGGCCTTCGTCGCGGATCTCTTCGGAGATGTACGACTTGTAGAAGGAGAGGTCCACGGCCACCAGATTCCTCCAGAGGTGCCTGGCCGGGCGGTTGCCCAGCCCATGTGCGGTGAATTCGACGATGGGGGCGGCGACGTCTTCGGGCGCGTCCCTCAATGCGGTGGACAGAGCCTTCAGTATCGCATTGACGACCGGCTCCGTGGCGTGTGTGATGGCCGCCAGACTGGCCAGGACCAGGTCGGCACGGGCCTCGTTCGGATCGGTGATCACCGGCATGTTGTGAGGGCCGGCGACCACGGGCCGCAGAGTCAGGGTGGGCAACTCGGGCGGTCCGCTGGTTACCACCCGCTGCGCCCATTTCGCCGTGGCATGGTCCTGGCAGACGACCAGGAGGGCTGCGGGCAGCCGGTACTTCGTCCAGGTGGGCCGTGTCGGCCGCGGACAGCAGCAGCCGGGAATCGCGTCGCCGCAGGTCGGCTAGGAGGTCGGTGGCCGCCTGGAAGAGGGCGGGGGCGAAGTCTTTTGGATCTGCCTGCTTGCGCTGAGAGTAGGGGAGTTGAGGTCCCCGAAATCCAGCTGAGCCGGTGATGTTCACTCGCCCGAGTGACGACGCGCCTCGGGAGGAGGGGTGGGGCTTGGTGGGGTCATTTCTCCCGGGTTCTTGCTCTTGGTAGGCGCCGACGGCACCGCAACCTCAGAACGTGGGTTGCGGTGCCGTGACGGGACACTTCAGTCGATTTTGTCCTTGCGGCGCTCGTATGAGTGGGGCGTGAACAGTTCTGGGGGGTGTGTTCACGGTTTTGGGGAACCGTCGTCGGCCTCCGCGTCGTCAGCCCGTCGGCCCGGCGACCTCCTGTGTCCCCACCACCGCCAACAACTCCAGCAGCCCCGCGCTGTCGGTTCCCACGGCCGGGGTGAACCAGAGGAGCCGCTGACGGCCGTCCTCGCTGAAGAGGTGGAGGCAGTTGACCTCGATCACGCCGAGCGCGGGGTGGACCAGGCGTTTGCGGTCCTCCCGCCGGACGGCGACGTCGTGGTCGGCCCACAGCGCGGCGAACTCGGGGGAGACGTCGAGCAGCGTCCGGATCATCGCGCCGACCTCCGCGTCCTTCTTGTCCCTGCGCGCCGCGGCGGCCCGCAGGTCCGCGACGAAGGAGCGGGACTTGCCCTCGTGGTCGGCCTCCGGGTACAGGCGCCGGGCGTCCGGTTCGGTGAACCACCGGTGGACGAAGCTGGCCCGGGGCCCCCGGAACCCGGACTGGTCCCCGAGCAGCGCCACCGCCAGCGGATTCTGTACGAGCGTGACGTGCAGGTCGGTGATCACCTGCGCCGGGGTCGAGGTCAGCCGCCCGAGCAGGTCGAGCATGCCGGGGTGCACGTGCGACGCGGCCCCGCCCTGCGCGGGCACCGGCCGGTCGGCGAGCCGGTACACGTAGTCCCGCTCGTCGGCGGACAGGCGCAGCGCACGCGCCAGCGCGGCGAGCATCTGCTCGGACGGCTGGGACCCGGCGCCGCGCTCCAACTCGTTGTAGTAGTCCACGGACGCCCCGGCGAGCTGGGCGACCTCCTCACGGCGCAGCCCCGGCACCCGGCGGCGCGGTCCGGCCGGGAGACCGACCTCGGCCGGGCGGATGCGTTCCCGGCGCGATCGCAGGAACGTCCCCAGCTCGGCGTACTTCACGGCGCTCATGCCGTCCATTCTGCGCCGGGCCGGGCCGGTGACCCAGGGGATGACATCCCCTGGCTGCGCGGGCCGGCCGCGCGCATCGTGGAGACATGACCACGCACACGCACCACACAGACCAGCAGCATCCCGAACCGGCGGCCGGGCCCCGGGTCGCCGTCGTCACCGGGGGATCGCGCGGCATCGGCCGGGCCGTCTCGCAGAAGCTCGCCGAGGACGGTCTGGCCGTCGTCGTGAACTACGCCCGTGACGCCTCGGCCGCCGAGGAGACGGTGGAGGCGATCACCGCGGCCGGGGGCAGGGCCGTCGCCGTCCAGGCGGACGTGGCGGAGGAGAAGGAGGTCGCCGCGCTGTTCGACCGCGCGGAGGACGAGTTCGGCGGCGTCGACGTGGTCGTCAACTCGGCCGGGCGGATGACGCTGTCGACCGTCGCCGACCTGGACCTGGCGGCGCTCGACGCCATGCACCGCACCAACATCCGCGGCACCTTCGTCGTCGCCCAGCAGGCGGCGCGGCGGCTGCGCGCGGGGGGCTCCTTCATCGGGTTCTCGACGTCCGTCGTCGGCGCGCAGTACCCCACGTACGGCGCGTACGCGGCGAGCAAGGGCGCCGTGGAGGCGATGACCCTGATCCTCGCGCGGGAGCTGCGCGGCCGGGACGTCACCGTGAACACGGTCGCCCCCGGGCCGACGGCCACGGATCTCTTCCTCGACGGCAAGACGCCCGAGCAGGTCGACCGGCTCGCGAAGACGCCGCCCCTGGAACGGCTGGGCAGCCCCGAGGACATCGCCGCCGTGGTGGCCTTCCTCGGCAGCCCCGCCGGACACTGGGTGAACGGCCAGATCCTGCGCGCCAACGGAGGACTGGTCTGATGCCCTTCGCCCACTTCAAGGTCCCCGCGGGCACGCTGTCGGCGGAGGACAAGAAGAAGATCGTCGAACGCACCACCGACCTCTACGCGGAGATCTACGGGGAGCGCGCCCGTCCCACCACCGTCGTCCTGGTGGACGAGGTCCCCGATGGCGGCTGGGGCGTCGCGGGGCACGTCCTCACGGCGGAGATGCTCAACGGCGACGGTGGATGACGGCTGGCGCGGGCGCCCGGGGAATCCCGGCCGCCCGCGCCCGACGGCCGCTCACTATCACCCGATATGCGAAAACTGTGTCTCACATAGTGGTCGCACTCTGCGCCGGGTGCTGGCCAGGATGTTTACATGCGCGTAACACTTAAGTGTCCCGCGCGCGGCAACGGCGCCGAGCGCCCACCACCGGACCGACCGGACAGGACGTGCCACCCCCCTGTGCCACCCCTGTGCACCTGTCCCGGTCTCCGGTGTCCGCCGTGCCAGAAAGGGCCCCCGTGACGACACGAAGCGAGAGCAGGACCGCGCTCGACCACCTCCTCAGCGAGATCGAGCACCGCAACCCGGCCCAGCCCGAGTTCCACCAGGCCGCCCACGAGGTCCTGGAGACGCTCGCGCCGGTCATCGCCGCCCGCCCCGAGTACGCCGAGCCGGGGCTCGTCGAGCGGCTCGTCGAGCCGGAGCGACAGGTCATCTTCCGGGTGCCGTGGCAGGACGACCAGGGGCGCGTCCACGTCAACCGGGGCTTCCGGGTGGAGTTCAACAGCGCGCTCGGCCCGTACAAGGGCGGTCTGCGCTTCCACCCCTCCGTCAACCTCGGCGTCATCAAGTTCCTGGGCTTCGAGCAGATCTTCAAGAACGCGCTGACCGGCCTCGGCATCGGCGGCGGCAAGGGCGGCAGCGACTTCGACCCGCACGGGCGCAGCGACGCGGAGGTCATGCGGTTCTGCCAGTCGTTCATGACGGAGCTGTACCGGCACATCGGCGAGCACACCGACGTCCCCGCGGGCGACATCGGCGTCGGCGGCCGGGAGATCGGCTACCTCTTCGGCCAGTACCGCCGGATCACCAACCGCTGGGAGGCCGGTGTCCTCACCGGCAAGGGCGCGGGCTGGGGCGGCTCGCTGATCCGCCCGGAGGCCACGGGCTACGGCAACGTGCTCTTCGCGGCGGCGATGATGCGCGAGCGCGGCGAGGACCTGGAGGGCCAGACGGCGGTCGTCTCGGGCTCCGGCAACGTCGCCATCTACACCATCGAGAAGCTGGCCGCCCTCGGCGCGAACGCCGTGACCTGCTCGGACTCCTCCGGGTACGTCGTCGACGAGAAGGGCATCGACCTCGACCTGCTGAAGCAGATCAAGGAGGTCGAGCGCGGCCGCGTCGACGTCTACGCCGAGCGCCGGGGCTCCTCGGCCCGCTTCGTGCCCGGCGGCAGCGTCTGGGACGTCCCGGCCGACCTCGCCCTCCCGTCGGCCACGCAGAACGAGCTGGACGAGAACGCCGCCGCGACCCTGATCCGCAACGGCGTCAAGGCGGTCTCCGAGGGCGCCAACATGCCCACGACCCCCGAGGCCGTCCACCTCCTCCAGCAGGCCGGCGTCGCCTTCGGCCCCGGCAAGGCGGCCAACGCGGGCGGCGTCGCGGTCAGCGCGCTGGAGATGGCGCAGAACCACGCCCGTACGTCCTGGACGGCGGCGCGGGTCGAGGAGGAGCTGACCCACATCATGAACGACATCCACACCACCTGCCACGAGACCGCCGAGCGCTACGACGCCCCCGGCGACTACGTGACCGGCGCGAACATCGCCGGTTTCGAGCGGGTCGCCGACGCGATGCTCGCCCAGGGCGTCATCTGACGGACCCGACGGACGGGGCCCCACCGCGGGACGGCGGGGCCCTGTCCCGGCGTGGCACGCTTCGCCGAGCTCGACATGCCCGCGGAGCTGCTGGCCGAGCTGGGCTCGCAGGGCGTGGCCGTACCCGTCCCCGGGCACACGAGGCGGGGGAGCGGATCAGTGGTCGGAGTAGCTGAAGTCGCCCACGGTCCAGGCGCTGACGTTCTCGAGCGCCACGCGGTACATCCCGCCCGTTTCGGGGATGCCCATCGTGCCCTGGAGGATCCGGGCGACGTGGAAGTGAAGGTGCGTGGGTGGTCCGTCCCTCTTGGCGGGAGTCTTGAAGGCGGTGGAGAAGGCACCCAGCTCGGCGGAGTCCGTCAGCACCTCCGACACCCGCTGTCTCCACACGCTCTCGGGGGCCAGGCGACCGGTGATGACAGCACCGTGGGTGACCACGGTCAAGGACATCCGGCTGGTCTGTCCGGACTCCACGAGAGCAGCGATGTCAATGAGCAGCTCGTCAGGCTTCGACATGGGCAAGGATTTTATCCGCCGGTCCGCCCGGGCGGACCGGTCGGTGGCCCTACCGTGCGGAACGGCCGCTCCCGGGCCTGTCGCCGGGGGCTTCGGCACCACCGCGCCGCAGTTCCTCGTTCATGCGCTGGGCCTCTTCGAGCTGGTCCTCCAGGATGATGATGCGGCAGGCCGCCTCGATGGCAGTCCCCTGGTCGACCATCTCGCGGGCGCGAGCGGCGATACGCAGCTGGTAGCGGGAGTAGCGGCGATGGCCGCCCTCCGAGCGCAGCGGCGTGATCAGCCGGGCCTCACCGAGGGCCCGTAGGAAGGCGGGCGTGGTGCCGAGCATCTCGGCGGCTCGTCCCATGGTGTACGCGGGGTAGTCGTCGTCGTCGATCCGGTCGAGCGGTGTGCCTGCGGTCATCTGCACCTCTGCTGGGGGAATGCGTCGAGGGGCCTTGGTGCCGAACGGCACCAAGGCCCCGAGGGATTTGTAACACCATCTGTCGGCCTACTGCGCTGCCGACCTTCTGATTCCGCGCCGCCCCTTGCGGAGGGACGGGCAGTTGAGGGATCGCGGATGCGTGACCGTGGGACCACCTTCCGTTCCGGGGCCTGCGGTACCCGGTGAGAGCGTTCTCGCCCGGGCGATCCTGATGGCGTCCTCCTCCTTCTCTGTCGTACCTGTCGGTATGGCTCCTCGGGCAGTTCGTCTCTGCCGCGCCTCACTGACTTCCTGGCTACACCAGAAGCCTAGACCCCGTGACGGTCAATGTCTACATCAGCCACTACAGGTTTTACTCCATACCGGTGAACAGATTTCTGCAGTGCGACCACCGGCCTCCCGCCGGCAGGGCCCCTTCGCGGTGTGGCCCGCGTACTGGCCCGCGTACCGGTGTGGCCCACATGGCCCCTGGTGGCCGCGGGCCCCGCCGACAAGACTTGCGCCCATGCGGAAACTCTCCCTCGACGCCCTCGCCCGCGAGCACCTCGAACGCGCCGCGGCCTCCTCCAACGGCCGCAGCGCCACCACGGTCCACGGCGGACACGAACTGGTGCTGCGCCAGACCCTCCTCGCGCTGACCGCCGGGACCACCCTCGCCGAGCACGAGAACCCTGGCGAGGCGACCCTCCAGGTGCTGAGCGGCCGGGTCCGCCTCACCAGCGGCGACACCTCCTGGGACGGCCGGACCGGCGACCTCGTCCTGATCCCGCCGGCCCGCCACGGCCTGGAGGCGCTGGAGGACGCGGTGGTACTCCTGACGGTGGCCAAGAGCGGCTGACCCGGCTCCGGCGGCGCCCCGGCTGAACCGGAGGCGAACTCCCCGCGAACAGGTCGCGGAGTCCGGGCGGCGGGTTGCCCAAAGCCCTACCGTTCGCGTGAACACTGTTCTTGTCTGTTCGAATGGTGCGTGCAGCGGACAACGGAACATCGGTGCCCGAGCGGGCGGAGGAATGGCCGAGGCAGCCGCTCCCCCCGCTCGCCACGGTCCTCCCGGCGGGACAGCCGGCACAGCTCGGCGCCCCGGCGCGCGGGCCCGCCGCGCCGGGCGGGAAGCACGCGGGCGGGAAGCGAACGGACGGGAAGCGGGCGGGCGGCCGGCTGTACGTCATCGACGGCATCCGCCTGCTCGCCGCACTGATGGTGGCCGCGCACCACTACGCCGGCACCTGGCGTGCCGACCGCCCCGGCAACCTGATCTGGGACCGCCCCGTGTCCGAGATCATGCCCACGGTCTTCCGCGTCGCCTCCTACGGCTGGATCGGCGTCGAGATCTTCTTCGTCATCAGCGGCTTCGTGATCTGCATGTCGTGCTGGGGCCGCACACCGCGCCAGTTCTTCGTCTCCCGCGTGATCCGGCTCTACCCGGCGTACTGGTTCGCGGTCCTGTTCACCACGGCCGCGCTGATCGCCGTACCGGGCGTGTGGGAACGCCTGCGCCTGCGCGAGGTCCTGCTCAACCTCACCATGCTCCAGTCCGGCTCCGGCGTGCGCAACGTCGACGGCGTCTACTGGACCCTCTGGTCCGAGCTGCGCTTCTACCTGCTCTTCCTGGTCGTGGTCGCCATGGGCCTGACCTACCGCAGGGTCGTCGTCTTCTGCTGCATATGGGGCGCCGTCGCGATGCTCGCCCCGGTCGCCGGCCTGCCCCTCCTCGAACTGGTCGCCAACCCCGACGGCGCCTGGTACTTCATCGCGGGTCTCGCCCTCTACCTCATGCACCGCTTCGGCCAGGACCTGCTCCTGTGGGGCATCCTCGCCATGGCCTGGCTGATGGGCCAGCTGGAACTGGGCCAACGCATCGAGGAGGTCGAACGCGTCTCCGGCTGGCGCGGCAGCGTGGCGATCTTCACCGTCTTCCTGCTCTTCATGGTCGCCGTGGCGCTCGGCCACACCGACCGGATCCGCTGGAAGTGGCTCGTCACGGCGGGCGCCATGACGTACCCCCTCTACCTCGTCCACTACGCGGCCGGCACGTCCCTCATCGCCCGCCTCCGCGACACGATGGACGCCCGCCTGCTGATCGCCGTACTCATCACGGGCTTCCTGCTCCTGAGCTACCTCATCCACCGCTTCGTGGAACGCCCGCTGTCCCGCCTGCTGAAGCAGGGCCTGGACACGTCCTTCGCCCGGATGCGGAACGCCGACCACCGGGCCTGAGGGCCGTCATCCGGTCCGTCCGGTACCCACCTCGCCCCAGACGGTCGTGCGCGAAGACGGGCCGGTGACGACTCCCCAGCGGTCGGCGAAGGTTCCGCCGACATCGCCCCTGCTCCCGGGTCTCACGCCTTCGTCGGTGACAGGCCCTCAGGGATCTCCGGCCGGTTCACGCACCCCACGGCGTCGCGTACCGACTGCGCGAGTTTGGCGACCAGCTGCGCCTCGAACTCGTCCGTGGACTTCGGGATTCCCACGTCATTCAACGAGACTTCCAGGAGGATCTGTACCTGTCGGCCCTTGGCGGCACCCGCGACTTCGCAGCGGAACACGGCGACGGTGCTGCCACCTCCGTAGATGCCGCCGTTGACGAAGGCGTCCGGGCCGACCGGGTGCCAGCGTCCGGAGGGATCGCTCACCTGCTTCAGGGATCTGGCCGACCAGCCGACGGCCGCCCAGAAGACGCTTCGGCCGTCGAGATGGCAGACGTCGTAGTCGTCGAACCCGCGTACCTGGTCGTAGCGTTCGCGTGCCTCGCGCTTCAGTCCGTTAGCCATCTCGTCGACGGTGATCGGGCGGTTGAGGATCTCCTGGTCGTCTCCGAACATGTCGCGGACGTCCGTCATGTTCTTGACGCCGAACAGGTCGTCGCAGGTCTTCCACTGGACGGGGTACTGCTCGCGCAGGGACGGTTCGCTCGAGCATCCGGCGGTCAGGACCAGCATCGCGCTCGCTCCGTACAGCGCGGGCCGCCGGATCTTCACTGGGCCACCTTCTCGTTGTCCGAGATGATGGCCTTGCCGTTCCGGTAACTGTGCTCGATTGTGCGTCGGAGGAGGAACGGCCGTGGACCGGAGTGGCCCGGAAACGGATGGCCTCCGCCGACATCGCCCCCACACCCGGGTCTCACGCTCCGCCCGACGTCAGGCCTTCGGGGATCTCCGGACGGTTCACGCACCCCACGGCGTCGCGTACCGACCGCGCGAGCTTGGCGGTCAGCTGCGCCTCGAACTGCTCCGTGGACGGGTGACCCACATCGGTCACCGAGACTTCCAGGAGTGTTTGAACCTGTCGGCCCTTGGCGGCACCCGCGACTTTGCAGCGGAACACGGTGACGGTGCTGCCACCTCCGTAGATGCCGCCCTTGGCGAAGGCGTCCGGGCCGACCGGGTGCCAGCGTCCGGAGGGATCGCTCACCTGCTTCAGAGATCTGGCCGACCAGCCGATGAATGGTTGGAATGTGCCCCGGTCGGAGAGGTGGCAGACATCGTAGTCGTCGAACCCGCGTACCTGGTCGTAGGGTTCGCGTGCCTCGCGCTTCAGTCCGTCCGCCACCTCGTCGACGGTGATCGGGGGGTTGAGGATCTGCAGGTCGTCTCCGAGTATGTCGCGGACGTCCGTCATGTTCTTGGCGCCGAACAGGTCGTCGCAGGTCTTCCACTGGACGGGGTACTGCTCGCGCAGGGACGGTTCGCTCGAGCATCCGGCGGTCAGGACCAGCATCGCGCTCGCTCCGTACAGCGCGGGCCGCCGGATCTTCACTGGGCCACCTTCTCGTTGTCCGAGATGATGGCCTTGCCGTTCCGGTAGTTGGTCTCGATCTCATTGACGATGTCGCGCTGTTCGGGGAGGCTCATCCCGACGGTCTGCGCGTACCGCAGGAAGGGTTGGGCGGTTGCACGCTCTCCGGCTTGCTCCAGGGTCTGTACCGCCATGAGTGCCTCCGGGTCGTTGTTGTACGCGTGGTCCTCCATGTACTGGAGTGTGTGGTTGCCGTAGACGGTGGTGATCGCCGAGCCGCCGGACTGCATGACAAGTGGTACCGCGGTGGCGGTGACGACGCCCGCGGCGGGGCCGAGGACCATGGCGGCCCCTCCTGTCGCCACCGCGGTGACTCCGACAGTCATGAGCGTCTTGCGCCATTCGCCGTCCTTCGACAGGGCCAGGTTCGCGGCGTCCTCGGCGCTCTTGAACTCCTCTCGGATGCCCTGAGACCTCGACTCGTCGAGGATTCCGTGCACTTTCGCCGCGTTCTCGACGAACGGGATCGCGTTCTCCTGGTCCGTCTCGCCGGCCGCGAGACCGCTGGCCATGTACAACTGCTGGGCTGCGGTCAGCGTCCTGTACCCGTCTTCCTCACCAGCCACCTGCATCATGAAGTTCCTGGCCAGGAAACCGTCGAACGCCTCCCGTGGAGAACCGTCACTGCTGTGGGCGAAGAGGCCGTCGCGGTCCAGTTGGTCACCGGAATCCCCGTAGTTCATGATCGAGTAGTTGAGATCGTCGATATAGGCGGCTCCCATCCTGGCGAGGCTGTCCTTCAGCGGGTCCGGGGGGCCGTCCGCCCTGGTGACGTTGTACCGGTCCATGACCTGCTGCATGATGTCGTGCGTCTGCTCGTCCCGGTGCAGCGTCGGCGGGTCGGCGTCCCAGGAGCTGCCCGTGGCCGCCGCCTCCAGCGCATGGCCCAGGGCGTCCGGTCCCGCATCGCGGGCGTGGTCCGCCTCGTCGCTGCCGGGGTGGACCAGGCTGTCGGCGGGCCACTCGAAGTCCTTGTCAGTCAGTTCGTTGAAGTAGTTGTAGCCAAGGGTGGCGGTCTCGTCGACGGTGCCGTCCTCCCTGTAGACCACCGGCGTCGTCTCGTCCGAGAAGAACTGCTTCGCCGCGTCGGGGCTGTGTCCGAGGCCCTGCAGCACGCTGGTCAGAGGGTCGTAGCCGGCTCCCGTCTGGCCCGACGGGTTGTAGCCCCAGTCGAGGTCGGCGCCCCCGGCGGCGGGCTTCGCGTACATGAACCGGGAGGGGTCCTCGTGGTGGAGTTGCACGATGTGCCCGGCGATCGGGTTGATGAACCGGGCGTCGTAGTCGCCGTACCGCAGGATGCCGCCGAGGACCTGGTAGCCGTACGGGTTGCTGCGGAATGTCGGGTCGACGGGAATGTGCTGGGTGCCGAGTCGGCGGAACTCGTCTCCCCAGCCGGCCGGCAGGTGCGGCTTGTTGTCGGGATCCGTCGCGGAGGCCAGGGCCGTGCCCATGTTCTGCTGGAGCTGCCGGGTGAGGGCGAGCCTGGCCTTGTCGTCCCCGGCGGTGCCGTCGAGGGACATCTTGCCGTAGAACTCCAGGGTCTCCATGGGGCCGCCGAGGGACTTGTAGAAGGCCGTCGAGAAGTCCGCGTCCCGGGCGTTGAACCTCATGATGGAGTTCAACTCCATGAACTGCTGGTCGGTCAGCTCTGTTCCGAGCTTGGCGAGTTCGGCGGCGCGTTCGGACTGGGCCTCGTCGAGCGAGGCGTACGAACTGTGCCCGGCGTTGTGCCGGTCGTCGCCGTGGCTCTTGCGCAGGGCGCGTGCCACCGACGCGTCGATCTCGGAGGCGTGGGCCAGCAACTGGTTGATCCGGCCCTCCAGTTCTTCCCGGGCGTCGAGCTGTTCCTGTGTGCGCTCGTCGCTGTCCCCCCGGACGTGGGCGAAGTAGCAGCGCACCTTGCCGCCGCCGACGTCCTCCACTCGGATCCCGAGCTTCACGGCGTCGACCTGCACCGCCGTTCTGACCTGCTTCTGGAGCGAGACCAGCTCCGTGTGCGCGTCGTCGAGGACCTGGTGGATGCTGCCCGCCTCGGTGTGGAGGTCGGCGATCTCCTTCGTCGTCTTGGTGACGAACCCGCGCGTCACCGTGGCGTTGACCCCGGCCCACCGGGCGGCGTCCGACTTGGCCCGCATGCCCTGGCGGGCGTCCTCGGCCAGGGCGTTGAGGTCGTCGACGGCCTTCTTCCAGCCCGAGACGGCGGAGTCCAGTCGGCCGAGGTCGATCTCCATCAGGTCCGTGTGCGTGAGTGCCATCGATGCGTCCCCGGCGTCCCTACTTGAAGTACTCGTTGAGCCGTGACACGGGGAGGGCCTGGCCGCGGATCACGGAGCCGACCTTTGCGTCGTCCTCGGCGTGCCGCTTCTTGCTGAAGTCCAGGTGGTCCGAGATGTGCGCGCACGCCTGACGGACGGAATCGACCTGGGACGTCCAGATCTCGACGGTCGACTTCAGGGCCGGGCCCATCGCGAAGCCGGCCGAGGTGAGGGACGAGGCGGCCCGAGCACTGGTACCGGCACCCGTCTTGTCTGCGCCGGCGCCGGCGATGTCGGCCTTCTCGCTGATGCCTTCGAAGAGAAGGTACGCGTCATGGCCGACCGCCCCGAGGTCGTCCTGGTACACGACCAGGTCCTGGCCCCCGCCGCTGCCGGACGGCGCGAGCTGATCGAGCTGCATGCCCGTGCTCTGCCGTGCGGCCGCGTCGGCCTTCAGCGTCTCCCACTCGTCCCAAACCATTTCCCCGTACCCCCTCGCTGGTCCTGGGGCAACCTATCCACAGTGCGGGCGACGAGGGTGACTGACAGATCAAGATGCGCCACGTTCCGTGTCGAGTGGCATCGCCGGTCACCAGGGGTGGGCGCGGAGCGAGGGGGGCGGTCAGTCGGGGCTGGTCCCCACCTCGGCCCACACCGTCTTGCGCGGAGGTGGGCCGGGGACGACCCCCCAGCGGTCGGCGAGGGTCTCCACGAGCAGCAGGCCGCGACCGGACTCTGCATCGGTCGCCGCCTGCTGCGGGCATGGGAGCCGGTCACCGCGCGTGTCGGTGACCTCGATGCGGAGCGTGTCGCCAACGACGTACAGCAACAGCCGGAAGTCCCGGCCGGAGACGCGGCCGTGGGTGGCGGCGTTGGTGGCCAGCTCCGCGACGATGAGCTCCGCCGGGTGTGTCGGCAGTCCCCACGTGCGGAGTTGCTCAGTGGCGAGCAGCCGGGCGAGACGGGCACCGCGAGGCGTGGGGGACAGCTGGAGGCTGAAGTTGCGGACGGGGACGGCGGGCCGGGGCGCACGGTCACTGGTTTCCTGGTTCACGTCACTCAGCGTGGCGATATCTGCTTCCGTGAATGAGCGACAACGCCTGTACGTACCGTCACTGTCCCGGCTTTTGTCTCGGCTGTCTCGGCTGTCCCGGGCGTTGTACGAGTACGAGTACACGCCGAAGGAGGAGCAGCCGTGGACAAAAGTGCGGACGAGGCGGGCTGGGACGTCGAACCGGGCGACGAGGTCGAGCCGGTGGTGCAGGCGGTGGGGCGCCTGCTCAGGGTCTGCCGCGAGGCGGCCGGGGTGAGCGTGTCCGAGCTGGCGGAGTCCCTCGGATACGGCGAGGACATGGTCCGCAAGATCGAACGAGGGGCCCGGATTCCCCGCCCGGAGTACCTGGACAAGGCGGACCAGCTCCTGAAGGCGCAGGGGCATCTGAGGGCCTTCATGGAGGACATGAGGAAGGCCCGGTATCCGAAGAAGGTGCGGCAGCTGGCCGAGCTGGAGGAGCGGTCGGTGGAGATGCTGCTGTACAGCAACCACAACATCCACGGGCTGTTGCAGACGGAGGAGTACGCGCGGGCGCTGCTGCGGACCTGGCGGCCCGCCTACCCACCGGACGAGCTGGAACGGATGACCACCGCGCGCATGGCCCGGAAGTCCGTCTTCGAGCGCTCCCCCGCGCCGGAGTTCAGCTTCGTCCTGGAAGAGGTGACGCTGCGCCGCCCGGTCGGAGGCACAATGGTGCTGCGCCGACAGCTCGAACACATGCTGGACGTGGCGAAGTTGCCGTTCGTGGAGCTTCAGGTGATGCCGACCACCTGCGCGAACCACCCAGGAATAGGTGGGCTTGTCGAAGTGCTGAAATTCGCGGACGGTACGGGAATCGGGCGTACCGACGGCGACTTCGGAGGCCGCCCGGTCTCGGACCCCAGGCAGCTCCGCGTCCTTGATCTGCGCTATGGCATCATCCGGGCTCAGGCGCTCACACCAGAGAACTCTCTGGTCTTCATCGAGGAAACCCTGGGAGAGCTATGAGCACGCCGGAACTCCGCTGGTTCAAGAGCAGCTACAGCAGCAGCAGCAACGGCAACGACTGCATCGAGGTCGCTCCCACCCCCGCCACCATCCACGTCCGCGACTCAAAGGACGCGTCCGGCCCGCGCCTCGCGCTCACGCCGGGGGTGTGGGCGGACTTCGTGACGTACGCGTCCCGCGGCTGACCCCACGACGCGCCACGCACCCCACGCGAAGCCGGAGCCTCGCGTGGGGTGCTTCCGTGTCGGCGGCGGATCAGCCAGCCGCACATCGGCGAGGTCACCCGAAGGGCGAGAACGCATCCGTAAGGGCCACGGTTTGATCTCCGTCACCCTCGGGGTATTCTCTCCGGCCCGATTGGCCAGTCCCCCGCCCTGTATGGCAGACTAGCGGGGTTGCTCGGTCGAGTGCCGATGCTGCGCGCCTCCCGCCGGGGGGACCGGAAGCGAGTCCCACAGTACTCGTCGCTCCTGCTCAGGAGCGGACGTACGGGAATCTTCCGGGAAGCGTCAGCGGGGTGCAGGCCAGGCGCCCGGTGGGCCTCTCGCCCCCGGTCCGCGGTTCCGGAAGGGCCCGCACTCCCAGGCAGGGAAGTCCCGAAGAGGGACATTCATGTCAGCGAGAGTGCGACACGCCCGACCGCGTGGGTCGGAGGGGGAGCGGAATGGACAAGGACCACCGGGTCCAGAGCGTTACGAGAGACAGGACTACTGAGTAGCCATGGCGGGACAGAAGATCCGCATCCGGCTCAAGGCCTACGACCACGAGGTCATCGACTCTTCGGCGAAGAAGATCGTCGAGACGGTGACTCGCACTGGTGCGTCGGTCGCGGGCCCGGTGCCGCTGCCCACTGAGAAGAACGTGTACTGCGTCATCAAGTCGCCGCACAAGTACAAGGACTCGCGCGAGCACTTCGAGATGCGCACGCACAAGCGCCTGATCGACATCCTCGACCCGACTCCCAAGACCGTTGACTCTCTGATGCGACTCGACCTCCCGGCCGGTGTCGACATCGAGATCAAGCTCTGAGGGCCGGTGATCTGAAGATGACCAAGCAGATCAAGGGCATCCTGGGCGAGAAGCTCGGCATGACGCAGGTGTGGGACGAGAACAACCGCGTTGTTCCGGTCACCGTCGTCAAGGCCGGCCCCAACGTCGTCACCCAGGTCCGCACGAACGACGTCGACGGCTACGAGTCCGTCCAGATCGCGTTCGGCGAGATCGACCCGCGCAAGGTGAACAAGCCCCTCAAGGGCCACTTCGCCAAGGCCGACGTCACCCCCCGCCGCCACCTCGTCGAGATCCGTACCGCCGACGCCGCCGAGTACACGCTCGGTCAGGAAGTCAGCGCCGAGGTCTTCGAGTCCGGCGTGAAGGTCGACGTCACCGGCAAGAGCAAGGGCAAGGGCTTCGCCGGTGTCATGAAGCGTCACAACTTCAAGGGCCTCGGCGCCGGACACGGCACCCAGCGCAAGCACCGCTCGCCCGGTTCCATCGGTGGCTGCGCCACCCCGGGCCGCGTGTTCAAGGGCCTCCGCATGGCCGGCCGCATGGGCAACGAGCGGGTCACCACCCAGAACCTGACCGTCCACGCCGTTGACGCGGAGAAGGGTCTGCTGCTCATCAAGGGCGCGGTTCCCGGTCCGAACGGCGGCCTCGTCCTGGTCCGCACTGCGGCCAAGGGGGCCTGAGGTAACCGATGAGCACTGTTGACATCCTTTCGCCTGCCGGCGAGAAGACCGGAAGCGTCGAGCTCCCCGCGGAGATCTTCGGCGTGGAGAAGATCAGCATCCCGCTGATCCACCAGGTCGTCGTCGCGCAGAACGCCGCTGCCCGCCAGGGCACGCACAAGACCAAGCGTCGCGGCGAGGTCCGTGGTGGCGGCAAGAAGCCGTACCGCCAGAAGGGCACCGGCCGCGCCCGCCAGGGTTCGACCCGTGCGCCGCAGTTCGCCGGCGGTGGCGTCGTCCACGGCCCGCAGCCGCGTGACTACTCGCAGCGGACCCCGAAGAAGATGAAGGCCGCGGCCCTGCGCCACGCCCTCACCGACCGGGCCCGCCACGACCGCATCCACGTCGTCACCGGCGTCATCGAGGGCGAGACCCCGTCCACGAAGGCCGCCCGGACGCTGTTCGGCAAGATCTCGGAGCGCAAGAACCTGCTCCTGGTCGTCGACCGCGCCGACGAGGCCGCGTGGCTGTCCGCCCGCAACCTGCCCCAGATCCACATCCTGGAGCCGGGCCAGCTGAACACGTACGACGTTCTCGTCTCGGACGACGTGGTCTTCACCCAGGCCGCTTTCGAGTCCTTCGTGTCTGGCCCCAACAAGGCCGCTGACACCGAAGGGAGCGAAGCCTGATGGCTACGCGTCACCCGAGCATCGCCTCCAAGGCGGCCAAGGCCGCCAAGGCCGCGCGCGTCGCCAAGGCGCGTCGCCACGAGGCCGAGGGCAAGAACACCGTCGTCACCCCGGCCAGCAAGGCGTTCACGGACCCCCGTGACGTGCTGCTGAAGCCGGTCGTGTCCGAGAAGAGCTACGCGCTCCTCGACGAGAACAAGTACACGTTCATCGTCGCGCCGGGCTCCAACAAGACCCAGATCAAGGAGGCCGTCCAGGCGGTCTTCTCGGTCAAGGTCACCGGGGTCAACACGATCAACCGCCAGGGCAAGCGGAAGCGGACCCGCACGGGCTTCGGCAAGCGTGCCGACAGCAAGCGCGCGATCGTGACCCTCGCCGAGGGCGACCGTATCGACATCTTCGGCGGTCCGACCTCCTGACGGAGGTCCGGATCGTCCGGAATCGGACGAGGACTGAGAAATGGGAATCCGCAAGTACAAGCCGACTACGCCGGGCCGTCGTGGCTCCAGCGTCGCCGACTTCGTCGAGGTCACGCGGTCCACGCCGGAGAAGTCGCTGGTCCGCCCGCTGCACAGCAAGGGCGGCCGTAACAACGCCGGTCGTGTGACCGTTCGCCACCAGGGTGGCGGACACAAGCGCGCCTACCGTGTCATCGACTTCCGTCGGCACGACAAGGACGGCGTGCCGGCGAAGGTCGCGCACATCGAGTACGACCCCAACCGCACCGCGCGCATCGCGCTGCTGCACTACGCCGACGGCGAGAAGCGCTACATCCTCGCCCCGCGCAACCTGCAGCAGGGCGACCGCGTCGAGAACGGTCCCGGGGCCGACATCAAGCCGGGCAACAACCTGGCGCTCCGCAACATCCCGGTCGGTACCACGATCCACGCGATCGAGCTCCGTCCCGGTGGCGGCGCCAAGTTCGCCCGCTCCGCCGGTGCCTCCGTGCAGCTGCTCGCGAAGGAGGGCTCGATGGCCCACCTGCGCATGCCGTCCGGAGAGATCCGCCTGGTCGACCAGCGCTGCCGCGCCACGGTCGGCGAGGTCGGCAACGCCGAGCAGTCCAACATCAACTGGGGCAAGGCCGGCCGTAAGCGGTGGCTGGGCGTTCGCCCGACCGTCCGTGGTGTCGTCATGAACCCGGTCGACCACCCGCACGGTGGTGGCGAGGGCCGTACTTCCGGTGGCCGTCACCCCGTGTCGCCGTGGGGCAAGAAGGAAGGCCGTACTCGTTCGCCCAAGAAGGCGTCGAACAAGTACATCGTCCGCCGCCGCAAGACGAACAAGAAGCGCTAAGGACGGGTTGAGATGCCTCGTAGCTTGAAGAAGGGACCCTTCGTCGACGACCACCTGATCAAGAAGGTGGACGTCCAGAACGAAGCCGGTACCAAGAACGTCATCAAGACCTGGTCCCGTCGCTCGATGATCGTCCCGGCGATGCTCGGCCACACGATCGCGGTGCACAACGGCAAGACCCACATCCCGGTGTTTGTCACCGAGTCCATGGTCGGCCACAAGCTCGGCGAGTTCTCGCCGACGCGCACCTTCCGGGGTCACGTGAAGGACGACCGGAAGTCGAAGCGCCGCTAACAGCGGGGTGGAATGACCATGACAAACACTGAAGGGACAACCATGGAAGCCAGGGCCCAGGCGCGGTACATCCGCGTCACGCCCATGAAGGCCCGCCGCGTGGTGGACCTCATCCGTGGCATGGATGCCACGGAGGCTCAGGCGGTCCTGCGTTTCGCCCCGCAGGCCGCGAGCGTGCCGGTCGGCAAGGTGCTGGACAGCGCCATCGCCAACGCCGCGCACAACTACGACCACACCGACGCCGACAGCCTCGTCATTTCCGAGGCGTACGTCGACGAGGGCCCGACCCTGAAGCGGTTCCGTCCGCGCGCCCAGGGCCGCGCCTACCGGATCCGCAAGCGGACCAGCCACATCACCGTGGTCGTCAGCAGCAAGGAAGGAACCCGGTAATGGGCCAGAAGGTAAACCCGCACGGGTTCCGGCTCGGTGTCACCACCGACTTCAAGTCGCGTTGGTACGCCGACAAGCTGTACAAGGACTACGTCAAGGAAGACGTCGCCATCCGTCGGATGATGACGTCCGGCATGGAGCGCGCCGGCATCTCGAAGGTGGAGATCGAGCGCACCCGTGACCGCGTGCGTGTGGACATCCACACCGCCCGTCCCGGCATCGTCATCGGCCGCCGCGGCGCCGAGGCCGACCGCATCCGCGGTGACCTGGAGAAGCTGACCGGCAAGCAGGTCCAGCTGAACATCCTCGAGGTCAAGAGCCCCGAGACGGACGCTCAGCTGGTGGCCCAGGCCGTCGCCGAGCAGCTGTCCTCCCGCGTCTCCTTCCGTCGCGCCATGCGCAAGAGCATGCAGGGCACGATGAAGGCCGGCGCCAAGGGCATCAAGATCCAGTGCGGTGGCCGCCTCGGTGGCGCCGAGATGTCCCGCTCGGAGTTCTACCGCGAGGGCCGTGTGCCCCTGCACACGCTCCGCGCGAACGTGGACTACGGCTTCTTCGAGGCCAAGACGACCTTCGGCCGCATCGGTGTGAAGGTCTGGATCTACAAGGGCGACGTCAAGAACATCGCCGAGGTCCGCGCCGAGAACGCCGCCGCCCGTGCCGGCAACCGCCCGGCCCGTGGCGGCGCCGACCGCCCGGCCCGCGGTGGCCGCGGTGGCGAGCGTCGTGGGCGCAAGCCGCAGCAGCAGTCGGCTCCGGCCGCCGAGGCCCCCAAGGCCGACGCGCCCGCCGCTGCCGCTCCGGCCGAGAGCACCGGAACGGAGGCCTGACCGTCATGCTGATCCCCCGCAGGGTCAAGCACCGCAAGCAGCACCACCCCAAGCGCCGCGGTATGGCCAAGGGCGGTACGCAGGTTGCGTTCGGCGAGTACGGCATCCAGGCCCTCACGCCGGCGTACGTGACCAACCGCCAGATCGAGGCGGCCCGTATCGCGATGACCCGCCACATCAAGCGTGGCGGCAAGGTCTGGATCAACATCTACCCGGACCGCCCGCTCACGAAGAAGCCGGCCGAGACCCGCATGGGTTCCGGTAAGGGTTCTCCCGAGTGGTGGATCGCGAACGTGCACCCGGGTCGGGTCATGTTCGAGCTGTCCTACCCCAACGAGAAGATCGCCCGTGAGGCGCTGACCCGTGCGGCCCACAAGCTGCCGATGAAGTGCCGGATCGTCAAGCGCGAGGCAGGTGAAGCGTGATGTCGGCCGGTACCAAGGCGTCCGAGCTGCGCGAGCTGGGCAACGAGGAGCTTCTTGCGAAGCTCCGCGAGGCCAAGGAAGAGCTGTTCAACCTCCGCTTCCAGGCGGCGACGGGTCAGCTCGAGAACCACGGTCGGCTCAAGGCCGTCCGTAAGGACATCGCGCGGATCTACACCCTGATGCGTGAGCGCGAGCTGGGCATCGAGACGGTGGAGAGCGCCTGATGAGCGAGAGCAACGTGACTGAAGAGACGAAGGCCGCGCGCGGCTTCCGCAAGACCCGCCAGGGTCTGGTCGTCAGCGACAAGATGGACAAGACCGTCGTCGTCGCCGTCGAGGACCGCGTGACCCACGCCCTGTACGGCAAGGTCATCCGCCGTACCGAGAAGCTCAAGGCTCACGACGAGCAGAACGCCGCGGGCGTCGGCGACCGTGTCCTCCTCATGGAGACCCGGCCGCTGTCCGCGACGAAGCGCTGGCGCGTCGTCGAGGTCCTCGAGAAGGCCAAGTAAGAAATCTCCTGCGGGGCATTCCTCGCAGGGCAGTTCCGCCAGGCTCCGGGAGTCGTTCACCCAGGTGACCGACTCCCGGGGAACCGGCAGACATTCAGGAGATAGACGTGATCCAGCAGGAGTCGCGGCTGCGTGTCGCCGACAACACGGGTGCGAAGGAAATCCTGACCATCCGTGTGCTCGGTGGCTCGGGCCGCCGCTACGCGGGTATCGGTGACGTCATCGTCGCCACCGTCAAGGACGCGATCCCCGGTGGCAACGTGAAGAAGGGTGACGTCGTCAAGGCGGTCATCGTTCGCACCGTCAAGGAGCGCCGCCGTCCCGACGGCTCGTACATCCGCTTCGACGAGAACGCCGCCGTCATTCTGAAGAACGACGGCGACCCTCGCGGCACCCGTATCTTCGGCCCGGTGGGCCGTGAGCTGCGCGAGAAGAAGTTCATGAAGATCATCTCCCTCGCGCCGGAGGTGCTGTGAGCATGAAGATCAAGAAGGGCGACCTGGTCCAGGTCATCACCGGTAAGGACAAGGGCAAGCAGGGCAAGGTCATCGCGGCCTTCCCCCGCGAGGACCGCGTCCTGGTCGAGGGTGTCAACCGGGTCAAGAAGCACACCAAGGCCGGGCCGACCGCTCGCGGTTCGCAGGCCGGCGGCATCGTGACCACCGAGGCCCCGATCCACGTCTCCAACGTCCAGCTGGTCGTGGAGAAGGACGGCAACAAGGTCGTCACGCGCGTCGGTTACCGCTTCGACGACGAGGGCAACAAGGTTCGCGTTGCCAAGCGGACGGGTGAGGACATCTGATGGCTACCACCACCACTCCGCGTCTCAAGACGAAGTACCGCGAGGAGATCGCCGGCAAGCTGCGTGAGGAGTTCTCCTACGAGAACGTCATGCAGATCCCCGGCCTCGTGAAGATCGTGGTCAACATGGGTGTCGGCGACGCCGCCCGTGACTCGAAGCTGATCGAGGGCGCGATCCGCGACCTGACCACCATCACCGGTCAGAAGCCGGCCGTCACCAAGGCCCGCAAGTCCATCGCGCAGTTCAAGCTGCGTGAGGGCCAGCCGATCGGTGCCCACGTCACGCTCCGTGGCGACCGCATGTGGGAGTTCCTGGACCGCACCCTGTCGCTCGCGCTGCCGCGCATCCGCGACTTCCGCGGTCTGTCCCCCAAGCAGTTCGACGGCCGTGGCAACTACACCTTCGGTCTCACCGAGCAGGTCATGTTCCACGAGATCGACCAGGACAAGATCGACCGCACCCGGGGTATGGACATCACCGTGGTGACCACGGCGACCAACGACGCTGAGGGCCGCGCGCTCCTTCGTCACCTCGGCTTCCCCTTCAAGGAGGCGTGAGCGAGATGGCGAAGAAGGCTCTGATTGCCAAGGCTGCTCGCAAGCCCAAGTTCGGTGTCCGCGGCTACACGCGCTGCCAGCGCTGCGGCCGTCCGCACTCCGTCTACCGCAAGTTCGGCCTGTGCCGCGTGTGCCTCCGTGAGATGGCTCACCGTGGCGAGCTGCCGGGCGTGACCAAGAGCTCTTGGTAATCCGGTAATTCCGGGTTATTCAGACTCTCGGTAAGCAACTGGGTGGGCAGGGGCCCGGCTCCGCATGCCTTAGGCTTGTGGGGTTGGGCGTCTGTCGCCCCAAACGACTTACTACGCCGTAGGTCCACCGCGCCGCACCCGTCCCGTCTCGGATCGGGGAGAGGGATGGCGCACCAGGAAACCACGGCGAGAGAGGCCGAAGGCCAATTCATGACCATGACTGATCCGATCGCAGACATGCTTACGCGTCTGCGGAACGCGAACTCGGCGTACCACGACTCCGTGACGATGCCGGCGTCCAAGATCAAGTCTCACATCGCGGAGATCCTCCAGCAGGAGGGCTTCATCACCGGCTGGAAGACCGAGGACGCCGAGGTGGGCAAGAACCTCACCCTCGAGCTGAAGTTCGGTCCGAACCGTGAGCGCTCCATCGCGGGCATCAAGCGGATCTCCAAGCCCGGTCTCCGGGTGTACGCGAAGTCCACCAACCTGCCCAAGGTGCTGGGTGGCCTCGGCGTGGCGATCATCTCCACGTCGCACGGGCTCCTCACCGACAAGCAGGCCGGCAAGAAGGGCGTAGGCGGAGAAGTTCTCGCCTACGTCTGGTAACGGAAGGGAACGGAGGAAACAGCTATGTCGCGCATCGGCAAGCTCCCCATCGCGGTTCCCGCCGGCGTGGACGTCACCATCGACGGCCGTACGGTTTCGGTCAAGGGACCCAAGGGTTCGCTGACTCACACCGTCGTGGCGCCGATCGACATCGCCAAGGGTGAGGACGGCGTGCTGAGCGTCACCCGCCCCAACGACGAGCGTCAGAGCAAGGCCCTGCACGGCCTGTCCCGCACGCTGGTGGCGAACATGATCACCGGCGTGACCCAGGGTTACGTGAAGAAGCTCGAGATCAGCGGTGTCGGTTACCGCGTGCTCGCCAAGGGGTCGAACCTGGAGTTCTCCCTCGGCTACAGCCACCCGATCCTGGTCGAGGCCCCCGAGGGCATCACCTTCAAGGTGGAGAACCCGACGCACTTCTCGGTCGAGGGCATCGACAAGCAGAAGGTCGGCGAGGTTGCGGCCAACATCCGCAAGCTGCGCAAGCCCGACCCGTACAAGGCCAAGGGCGTCAAGTACGAGGGCGAAGTCATCCGACGCAAGGTCGGAAAGGCGGGTAAGTAAGCCATGGCATACGGACAGAAGATCCTCAAGGGCGACGCCTACAAGCGCGCCGCGATCAAGCGCCGCCACATCCGGATTCGCAAGAATCTCTCGGGCACGGCGGAGCGTCCCCGTCTGGTCGTTACCCGTTCGAACCGCCACATCGTGGCCCAGGTGATCGACGACATCAAGGGTCACACCCTTGCGTCGGCGTCCACCCTGGACACCTCGATCCGCGGTGGCGAGGCCGACAAGTCCGCGCAGGCCCAGCAGGTCGGCGCCCTGGTCGCCGAGCGCGCCAAGGCCGCCGGCGTCGAGGCCGTCGTGTTCGACCGTGGTGGCAACCAGTACGCCGGGCGCATCGCCGCCCTGGCGGACGCCGCCCGCGAAGCCGGGCTGAAGTTCTGAGCCGCCCGTCGCGGCAGCGACTGATGTCGCTGCGTAGCTACGGAAACGAAGAGAGGTAATTCCAATGGCTGGACCCCAGCGCCGCGGTGGCGGTGCCGGTGGCGGCGAGCGGCGGGACCGGAAGGGTCGCGACGGTGGCGCTGCCGCCGAGAAGACCGCGTACGTTGAGCGCGTTGTCGCGATCAACCGCGTCGCCAAGGTTGTGAAGGGTGGTCGTCGCTTCAGCTTCACCGCGCTGGTCGTGGTGGGCGACGGTGACGGCACCGTGGGTGTCGGATACGGCAAGGCCAAGGAGGTGCCGGCCGCCATCGCCAAGGGTGTTGAGGAGGCCAAGAAGCACTTCTTCAAGGTCCCCCGCATCCAGGGCACCATCCCGCACCCCATCCAGGGTGAGAAGGCTGCCGGCGTCGTGCTGCTCAAGCCCGCGTCCCCCGGTACCGGCGTGATCGCCGGTGGTCCGGTGCGCGCCGTGCTCGAGTGCGCCGGTATCCACGACGTGCTGTCGAAGTCGCTCGGCTCCGACAACCAGATCAACATCGTGCACGCGACCGTGGAGGCCCTCAAGGGCCTGCAGCGTCCCGAGGAGATCGCGGCCCGCCGTGGTCTGCCGCTCGAGGACGTCGCCCCCGCGGCTCTTCTCCGTGCACGTGCCGGGGCGGGTGCGTAATCATGGCGCAGCTCAAGATTACGCAGGTCAAGTCCTACATCGGCAGCAAGCAGAACCACCGTGACACCCTGCGTTCCCTTGGTCTCAAGGGCATCAACACGCAGGTCGTCAAGGAGGACCGCCCCGAGTTCCGCGGCATGGTGCACACCGTCCGCCACCTCGTGTCGGTCGAGGAGGTCGACTGATCATGGCGGAGAACAACCCGCTCAAGATCCACAACCTCCGTCCCGCCCCGGGCGCCAAGACCGCCAAGACCCGTGTCGGTCGTGGTGAGGCGTCGAAGGGTAAGACGGCCGGTCGTGGTACCAAGGGCACGAAGGCCCGCTACCAGGTTCCGGAGCGCTTCGAGGGTGGCCAGATGCCCCTCCACATGCGTCTCCCGAAGCTGAAGGGCTTCAAGAACCCGTTCAAGACCGAGTTCCAGGTCGTGAACCTCGACAAGCTGTCCGCGCTGTACCCCGAGGGTGGCGAGGTCACCGTCGAGGGCCTCGTGGCCAAGGGTGCCGTTCGCAAGAACAGCCTCGTCAAGGTCCTCGGCCAGGGCGAGGTCTCCGTGGCGCTGCAGGTGACGGTCGACGCCGTCTCCGGCTCCGCCAAGGAGAAGATCACCGCCGCCGGCGGTACCGTCACCGAGCTCGTCTGAACCCTTCAGGCGCCTCGATGACTTGAGCGATCCCAACCGGGGATACCCACAAAAGGGGTATCCCCGGTTGGTCGTTCCAAGGTAAGTGGTCCCGCCGGTAAGGTGGCCGGGCTGCCCTCTTTCACGTGTGCGTCACATGAGGCACTCTGAGCGGCAGTTCACCGTTACTTACTCAGTCGTCATTACTCAGTCGTCAGTCGAACCTCAAGACCGTCACCCTTGACGCAGTAGCGCGGGGGTCGCAGGAGGCACCGTGCTCACCGCGTTCGCCCGGGCGTTCAAGACGCCCGACCTGCGCAAGAAGCTGCTCTTCACGCTCGGCATCATCGTGGTGTACCGGATGGGTACCCACATTCCCATCCCAGGTGTCGACTACAAGAACGTCCAGGAGTGCGTGGACCAGGCGTCCGGTAACCAGGGCCTCTTCGGCCTGGTCAACATGTTCAGCGGTGGCGCCCTGCTGCAGATCACGGTCTTCGCGCTCGGCATCATGCCGTACATCACGGCGAGCATCATTCTGCAGCTGCTGACCGTGGTCATCCCGCGCCTGGAAGCCCTCAAGAAGGAGGGCCAGGCGGGTACGGCGAAGATCACGCAGTACACCCGTTACCTGACCATCGCGCTCGCCATCCTGCAGGGCACCGGCCTGGTCGCCACCGCCCGCAGCGGCGCCCTGTTCTCCGGCTGCACCGTCGCCGGCCAGATCGTCCCCGACCAGGCGATCTTCACCACCATCGTCATGGTGGTCACCATGACCGCCGGTACGGCCGTCGTCATGTGGCTCGGCGAGCTGATCACGGACCGCGGCATCGGCAACGGCATGTCGATCCTGATGTTCATCTCGATCGCCGCGACCTTCCCGTCCGCCCTGTGGGCCATCAAGAAGCAGGGCGACCTGGCGGGCGGCTGGATCGAGTTCGGCACGGTCATCCTCGTCGGCCTGGTCATGGTCGGCCTCGTGGTCTTCGTGGAGCAGGCCCAGCGCCGCATTCCGGTGCAGTACGCGAAGCGCATGATCGGCCGCCGCTCCTACGGCGGCACCTCGACGTACATCCCGCTCAAGGTGAACCAGGCGGGCGTCATCCCCGTCATCTTCGCCTCGTCGCTGCTCTACATCCCGGCGCTGATCGTCCAGTTCTCGAACTCGACGGCGGGCTGGGCCACCTGGATCACGAAGAACCTCGCGGACACCGCGGCGACGCCGCACGTGCTTCTGTACTTCTTCCTGATCGTGTTCTTCGCCTTCTTCTACGTGGCCATCTCGTTCAACCCCGAGGAAGTCGCGGACAACATGAAGAAGTATGGTGGCTTCATCCCGGGCATCCGGGCTGGCCGACCGACCGCTGAGTATCTGAGCTACGTACTCAACCGGATCACCTGGCCGGGTTCGCTGTATCTGGGCCTGATCGCTCTCGTCCCAACATTGGCGTTGGCTGGTTTCGGGGCAAACCAGAACTTCCCGTTCGGTGGTACCAGCATCCTGATCATCGTGGGTGTGGGTCTCGAGACGGTGAAGCAGATCGAGAGCCAGCTCCAGCAGCGCAATTACGAAGGGTTCCTCCGCTGATGCGAATCGTCCTCGTCGGGCCGCCGGGTGCTGGAAAGGGAACGCAGGCCACCCGCCTTGCCGAGACGCTGCACATTCCGCACATCTCCACGGGCGACCTGTTCCGCGCGAACATCAGCCGGCAGACCGAACTGGGCAAGCTCGCGAAGTCCTACATGGACGCCGGCAACCTCGTACCGGACGAGGTCACCATCGCCATGGCGAAGGACCGCATGGAGCAGCCCGACGCCGAGGGCGGTTTCCTGCTGGACGGCTTCCCGCGCAACGTGTCGCAGGCCGGGGCGCTGGACGAGCTGCTCGAGAACGAGGACATGAAGCTCGACGCGGTGCTGGACCTGGAGGCGCCGGAGGACGAGGTCGTCAAGCGGATCGCCGGCCGCCGGGTCTGCCGCAACAACTCGGCGCACGTCTTCCACGTGACGTACACGCCGCCGAAGAAGGAAGGCGTCTGCGACGTCTGCGGCGGCGAGCTGTACCAGCGGGACGACGACTCCGAGGAGACGGTCCGCAAGCGGCTCGAGGTCTACCACACGCAGACCGAGCCGATCATCGACTACTACAAGGCGCAGGGCCTGGTCGTCACCATCTCGGCGACGGGACCCGTGGACGAGGTCACCGGCCGCGCGCTGGAGGCGCTCAAGCGCGACAAGTAGTTCTTCGCCCGGCTGCAGCCGCGGTCCCCGTCGAGGGGGGGCCGCGGCTGTGCCGTGGGGCGGGCTGGTGCCCGCCCCGTATCGTTGGAAGCGTCCGCGCTCCTCAGGGACCGCCCCTCAGGACCGCCCCTCCGGTCCCGCCCAGTCCAGAAAGGCCGCAGCCCCCATGGTGCAGATCAAGAACCCCGAGCAGATCGCCAAGATGCGTGAGGCGGGGCTGGTCGTCGCCGCCATCCACGCGGCCACCCGCGAGGCCGCCGTGCCCGGCGCCACGACCAGGGACCTGGACCAGGTCGCCCGCAAGGTCCTCGCGGAGCACGACGCCAAGCCGAACTTCCTCGGGTACGGCGGCTTCCCCGCCACCATCTGCACCTCGGTGAACGAGGTGGTCGTCCACGGCATCCCCTCCGACGACGTGGTCCTGAGGGACGGCGACGTCATCTCCATCGACTGCGGCGCGATCATCGACGGCTGGCACGGCGACGCCGCCTACACGGCCTTCGTCGGCTCCGGTCACTCCCCGGAGCTGGTGGAGCTCTCCCGGGTGACCGAGGAGTCCATGTGGGCGGGGATCGCGGCCATGAAGCAGGGCAACCGCCTCGTGGACGTCTCCCGCGCCATCGAGACCTACATCCGCCGCCAGCCCAAGCCCGGCGGCGGCAAGTACGGGATCATCGAGGACTACGGCGGCCACGGCATCGGCACCGAGATGCACATGGACCCGCACCTGCTGAACTACGTCGACCGCAAGCGCGGCAAGGGCCCGAAGCTCGTCCCGGGCTTCTGCCTGGCCATCGAGCCGATGCTGTCCCTCGGCACCCCCCGCACCGAGGTCCTGTCCGACGACTGGACGGTCATCACGACCGACGGCACCTGGTCCTCCCACTGGGAGCACTCGGTCGCCCTGACGGAACAGGGCCCCCTTGTCCTGACGGCGCCGGACGGCGGCAGGGCGAAGCTGGCGGAGCTGGGTGTCACGGCGGCGCCGGACCCCCTTGCATAACGATCTCGTATCCCGGGCAGACTTCCTCGTTTCGCCTTTCCGGGTTCGCTGACGTAGACTGACTCGTCGGCTGCCGTGCATCCCCATGTCTTGAGGATTGTGCAGCGAGTCGATCAAGGTAGTCGATTCGAAGGGCGAAGCGTGGCCAAGAAGCAAGGTGCCATCGAGATCGAGGGCACTGTCGTCGAGTCTCTTCCGAACGCCATGTTCAGGGTCGAGCTCCAGAACGGCCACCAGGTCCTGGCACACATCAGCGGCAAGATGCGCATGCACTACATCCGCATCCTCCCTGACGACCGGGTCGTGGTGGAGCTGTCTCCGTACGACCTGACGCGTGGCCGGATCGTCTACCGGTACAAGTAGATCTTGCCCACGTCCCACCGCCGTCAGGCTCGGGACCGCCGGCAACTGACCCGGAGAACCTCACACCCATGAAGGTCAAGCCGAGCGTCAAGAAGATCTGCGACAAGTGCAGGGTGATCCGCCGTCACGGCCGGGTCATGGTCATCTGCGACAACCCGCGCCACAAGCAGCGCCAGGGCTGACGCAGCACCGTCCCTCCGCGATTCGCAGGACTTCGCGCGACGCGAGCTGAATATGTTCATACGCAGGACCCGGATGCCCAGGCGTCCGACACCCCCGGTTTCGGAGGCCGGGGACCCGAGCCGTACCAAGCCCTCGACTGTGTCTTTCGCACAGCGTGAAGGTGCCGGCGGCCGGGGTCCGGTTCTGTGGAAGACCTCCGACCATCAACTGGAGCCATTGAATGGCACGCGTTTCCGGTGTTGACATCCCGCGCGAAAAGCGCGTCGAGATCGCCCTCACCTACGTGTTCGGCATCGGCCGGACCCTCTCGCAGCAGACGCTCGCCGCCGTCGGCGTGGACCCGAACACCCGTGTTCGGGACCTCTCCGAGGAGCAGCTCGTCGCGATCCGCGAGTACGTCGACAACAACATCAAGACCGAGGGTGACCTCCGTCGCGAGGTGCAGGCCGACATCCGCCGCAAGGTCGAGATCGGTACCTACCAGGGCCTGCGTCACCGCCGTGGCCTGCCCGTCCGCGGTCAGCGCACCAGCACCAACGCCCGCACCCGCAAGGGCCCGCGTCGCGCCATCGCCGGCAAGAAGAAGCCGGGCAAGAAGTAGTCCTCAGCGGACGCTGTTCAGCGGTCTTCGCTGTAGGACCGACCACCTCCCGTAGGAGAACGACATGCCCCCCAAGGGACGTCAGGGCGCTGCCAAGAAGGTGCGCCGCAAGGAAAAGAAGAACGTCGCTCACGGCCACGCGCACATCAAGAGCACGTTCAACAACACGATCGTGTCCATCACGGACCCGACCGGCAACGTGATCTCCTGGGCCTCCGCCGGCCACGTCGGCTTCAAGGGCTCCCGGAAGTCCACGCCGTTCGCCGCGCAGATGGCCGCCGAGTCGGCTGCCCGTCGCGCGCAGGAGCACGGCATGCGCAAGGTCGACGTGTTCGTCAAGGGCCCGGGTTCCGGTCGTGAGACCGCCATCCGCTCCCTGCAGGCGACCGGCCTCGAGGTCGGCTCCATCCAGGACGTCACGCCCACCCCGCACAACGGCTGCCGTCCGCCGAAGCGCCGTCGCGTCTGATTCTCGCCTCACGGCGACATCGCTTCACCGCGACCTCGTTTCATCGCTTCACCAGGGTTTCCGGGCGGTACGGCTCTTTCGGGTCGTATCGCCCGTACCCTTGCAGTACTGGTCGGGCGTCAAATAGCGGGCGCCCCTGACTGAAGGATCACCACATGCTGATCGCTCAGCGTCCCTCGTTGACCGAAGAGGTCGTCGACGAGTTCCGCTCCCGGTTCGTCATCGAGCCGCTGGAGCCGGGCTTCGGCTACACCCTCGGCAACTCCCTCCGCCGCACCCTCCTCTCGTCGATCCCCGGCGCTGCTGTCACCAGCATCCGCATCGACGGTGTCCTGCACGAGTTCACCACCGTGCCGGGCGTCAAGGAGGACGTCACCGACCTGATCCTCAACATCAAGCAGCTGGTCGTCTCCTCGGAGCACGACGAGCCCGTCGTGATGTACCTGCGCAAGCAGGGCCCGGGTCTGGTCACCGCCGCCGACATCGCGCCCCCGGCCGGTGTCGAGGTGCACAACCCCGACCTGGTCCTCGCCACGCTCAACGGCAAGGGCAAGCTGGAGATGGAGCTGACCGTCGAGCGCGGTCGCGGCTACGTCTCCGCCGTGCAGAACAAGCAGGTGGGCCAGGAGATCGGCCGTATCCCGGTCGACTCGATCTACTCGCCCGTCCTCAAGGTCACGTACAAGGTCGAGGCCACGCGTGTCGAGCAGCGCACCGACTTCGACAAGCTGATCGTCGACGTCGAGACCAAGCAGGCCATGCGTCCGCGTGACGCCATGGCGTCGGCCGGCAAGACCCTGGTCGAGCTGTTCGGTCTGGCCCGTGAGCTGAACATCGACGCCGAGGGCATCGACATGGGTCCGTCCCCGACGGACGCCGCGCTCGCCGCCGATCTGGCGCTGCCGATCGAGGAGCTGGAGCTCACCGTTCGGTCGTACAACTGCCTCAAGCGCGAGGGCATCCACTCCGTGGGTGAGCTCGTGGCCCGTTCCGAGGCGGACCTGCTCGACATCCGCAACTTCGGTGCGAAGTCGATCGACGAGGTCAAGGCCAAGCTCGCGGGTATGGGGCTTGCGCTGAAGGACTCGCCTCCCGGGTTCGACCCGACCGCCGCCGCGGACGCGTTCGGCGCGGACGACGACGCGGATGCGGGCTTCGTCGAGACCGAGCAGTACTGAGGGCTCGGGTTCGACGGTTCGTTTTCGACTGCCGGCCCGCTGTGGCTGGTCGCGCAGTTCCCCGCGCCCCTTTGGGGCGCGGGGTCTCCGACGGGCGACCGCCTGCTCGGATACTGACTTCGGTACCTGATACGGCCGGGGCAGACACCTAGGAGAATCACCATGCCGAAGCCCACCAAGGGTGCCCGTATGGGCGGCAGCGCCGCGCACGAGAAGCTGCTCCTCGCGAATCTCGCGAAGGCGCTGTTCGAGCACGGCCGGATCACCACCACCGAGGCGAAGGCGCGCAAGCTGCGTCCGTACGCCGAGCGTCTGGTCACCAAGGCGAAGAAGGGCGACCTTCACAACCGCCGTCAGGTGCTCCAGGTGATCACGGACAAGAGCATCGTCCACACGCTCTTCACCGAGATCGGCCCGCGCTACGAGAACCGTCCCGGTGGCTACACCCGGATCACCAAGATCGGTAACCGCCGTGGCGACAACGCGCCCATGGCCGTCATCGAGCTGGTCGAGGCGCTGACCGTGGCGCAGCAGGCCACCGGTGAGGCCGAGGCCGCGACGAAGCGTGCGGCCAAGGACGCCGAGGGCTCCGCCGAGGTTTCCGAGGCCAAGGTCGACACGGCCAAGGCCGACGACGAGGCTGCGGCCGAGGAGTCCAAGGACGCGTAAGCGTCTGCCGGGGGCTGTGCGTCGGCGGCTGCGGGTTCGTGGTGGCTTGTCGCGCAGTTCCCCGCGCCCCTGAAGGCAGGGCGTTGGCGGGCCCGTTCCTTTCCAGGAGCGGGCCCGCTTTCGTGTGGGTGAGAGGATTTCTGGGTGAGTGACGAAGTGCAGCCCGGTCATGTCCGTGTCCGTCTCGATCTCTCCTATGACGGGAGGGAGTTCTCCGGTTGGGCCAAGCAGGCCGGGGGGCGGCGGACCGTGCAGGGAGAGATCGAGGACGCGCTGCGGACCGTGACGCGGTCGCCGGAGACGTACGAGCTGACCGTGGCGGGGCGGACCGACGCAGGGGTGCACGCGCGGGGGCAGGTCGCGCATGTGGATCTGCCGCGCGCGGTGTGGGCCGAGCACCGTGCGAAGCTGCTCAAGCGGCTCGCCGGGCGGCTGCCGAGGGACGTGCGGGTCTGGGCACTGCGCGAGGCGCCCGGCGGCTTCAACGCCCGGTTCTCGGCGGTCTGGCGGCGCTACGCCTACCGGGTCACCGACAACCCCGGGGGCGTCGACCCGCTGCTGCGCGGGCACGTCCTGTGGCACGACTGGCCACTCGACGTGGACGCCATGAACGAGGCCGCCCGCGGTCTGCTGGGCGAGCACGACTTCGCCGCCTACTGCAAGAAGCGGGAGGGGGCCACCACCATCCGGACGCTCCAGGAACTGAGCCTGGTACGGGGCGATGCGGACGGGATCATCACCGCCACCGTCCGGGCCGACGCCTTCTGCCACAACATGGTGCGCTCCCTGATCGGCGCGCTGCTCTTCGTCGGCGACGGGCACCGCGGGCCCGACTGGCCGGCGAAGGTCCTCGCCGCGGGCGTACGGGACTCGGCCGTGCACGTCGTACGGCCGCACGGGCTGACCCTGGAGGAGGTCGGCTACCCGGCCGACGAGCTGCTGGCGGCCCGGAACCTGGAGGCGCGGAACAAGAGGACGCTGCCCGGGGGCGGTTGCTGCTGAACGCGCGGCGCCCGGTGTGGCGTGGTGTCAGGAGCGGCGCGCACGCCTGCCGCCGCCGGCCGCCCGGCGGTCGTGGCGGCTGCGCTTGATGGAGAGTATCCAGCCCAGCACGGTGACGGTGACCGCCAGGCACGTGAAGCCGAGGACGATGACGTCGACCTGGGTGACCTTCGTGACGGTGTAGGCGATGCCGGCGAGAACCGCGCAGGCGCCGAGGCCTCTGAGGGTGTTCATGCTTCTCCTGTGCCTGTCCGTTGCCTGGCTGTCTGCTACTTCCAGGCCGACACACGGGTCACGAAGGACTTGAGGATCGACGACACGAGCCAGTAGGCCCGTACGACGGTGTAGACCAACTCGGGGACGAGCAGGGCCTCGACGAGCATCGCCTTCCAGCCCAGGGTCCGTACCCGCAGCGCGGGATACACGATCCAGAAGGCGAGCAGGGCCCACAGCAGCGGGTGCGTGCTCAGGCTGTACTGGGCCGCGGAGACGAGTTGGCGGGCGCCCCAGATGAAGATGTACGCGAAGCCGAACAGGCCCAGCACCATGGTGATGATGGAGTGCCAGGTGAACTTGGTCCAGCCGCGGCGGCGCAGTGCGTCCACGGTGCCCCGGCTCCACCGCTCGCGCTGCTGGATCAGCTCGCGCAGGGTGGGCATGAGGTCGGTGTACGCGATGCACAGCTGATTGGCCGTGACCTTCCAGCCGGACTCCTTGAGCGCCAGCGTGGTCTCGTAGTCCTCGACGAGGTTGCGGTGGTCCTCCCAGAACACCTCGCCGCGCCAGTCGATCAGGCCCTGCAGGGCTTCGGCCCGGTAGAAGGAACCGGCGCCCGACATGGTGTGGACGTCCCTGCGGAAGCGCGAGTTCGCCGCCCGGCCGTACTCGATGATCTGCATGCCCAGCAGGAACCGCTGCCAGGGGTTGCGCCACAGGTCGGTACGGCCGAGGCAGGCCGCGCTGACCCCGCCGATGTCGGGGTCGGACGAGATGACGTTCCGGGCGCGCTCGATGAACCGGGAGTGCAGTTCGGTGTCGGCGTCCATGACGAGGATGTGGCCCACACGGCCGTTGAGACGGCCGCCGACGGTCTGCCTGAGCCAGTTCAGGCCGTAGTTGAGGGCGCCGGCCTTCTTGTGGGGGTTGTCCGGGATGTTCAGCACGACCGTCTCGGGCGTGCTCTCGTCCTCGGCGAACCGGAGCGCGAAGTCCTCGGTGCGGTCGGTGGAGTTGTTGACCACCACGACGATCAGGTCGGGCCGGCGGGTCTGCCGGGACAGGGAGTCGAGAGAGGTGAGGACGCCGACCTCCTCGTTCCGCGCGGGAACCAGGATGACGGTCTCGTACACCAGGGTGGTCGCGGTGGGGGCGACGCGGACGTGCCCACCGCGGCCTCTCCGGTGACGGCTTCGAGCCGCCGGCTGCGACTCAGCCCGGTCGTGGCCCGTGTCGATGACGGACAAGGCGATCCCCCCACCCTGTTTGCTTTTGGAGCGACAGACCCACTTTGTGTGGGCTGTGTGAATGCGGTTGTGAAGATACCGCACGCATGTACGGCTGTTGAATGTTTGATCATGCGCCTACAAGTCATGGGATACGGCGCAAAGTGGACGGAGCGTTGGTCCTCACTTGTCCGTTACAGGACAGTGAATCCCAACAATTCCGGCAATCGCGGCAAGGGTTGTGCGATGTCGGCGTGAACAAGGTCACGTAAGTGGAGGGATGGAGCCGGTTGTGGGGATTCGGTGACCATGTGCCTAAGATTCGCTCGACATTCAGCCATGGAATCCGGGGTATTTCATGACCCATCGCGGTAAATCATCTGGTAAGGGGCGGAGTTTCCTTATCGTTGCGTCTGTGGTGGCGCTTCTGGCCGCCGCCGGTGCCTCCGCCTACCGATGGTGGCCGTCGGAGGGGGACCCCGCGGCCCTCACCGTCCGCTACCGCACCGAAGGCCCGGCGGTGACCGACGTCGCCACGCCCTGGCTGGAAGTCATCAACACCTCCGGCAAGGCGGTGGACCTCGCCGACGTCACCGTCCGGTACCACTACCGGGCCGACGACGGCGCCCGGTTCGCGGCCAACTGCGTGCAGACGTCCGTCGGCTGTTCCAAGGTCACCCTGCTCACGTCCGCCGCGAAGGAGGCCGGGGCCGAGGCCGACCGCTATCTGGAGATCGGCTTCACCGGCGACGCCCCCACCCTGGAGCCCGGCGGGACGACCCAGGCGATCGGGCTCCAGCTGTACCGCGTCGACCACAGGCAACTGGACCAGTCGGACGACTACTCGTTCGACGCGGCCAAGACCTCGTACCAGGAGTCCGAGCGGGTCACGGCCTACCTGGACGGGACCCAGGTGTGGGGCGAGGGGCCCGACGGCGAGACCGCGGGGTCCGGGCGACGCGCCGACGCGGGGGCTCCCGGCGAAGCGGCACGGCCGTCGGCGGGACTCCTCTTCGACGACTTCGCCTACACGGGCCCCGCCGACCCGTCGCTCGCCGCCAACGGCTGGGAGGTGCGCAGCGGCGCGGGCGGCCCCGGCGTCGAGGACTCGTGGTCCGCGAAGGGCGTCACGTTCCCCGCCGGCGAGCACGGCGGGGGCGGGCAGGCGCTGCGCCTGGAGGCCCGTACCGACGGCACCGAGAAGGGAACGGTGCAGTCGGAGGTGAACACCGCGCGTCCGGTGTTCCGCGAAGGCACCCTCGTCGCCCGGGTGCACTTCAGCGACGAACCGGTGAACGGCCGGGACGGGGACCACGTCTCCCAGTCGCTCTTCGCCATATCGCCGGACCACGCGTCGCGGAAGTACAGCGAACTCGACTTCGAGTACATGGCCAACGGCGGCTGGGGCCGCTACGGTCCGATCCTCGACACCACCAGCTGGCGCAGCAGCGACCTGGGCGACCGGGTGACCCGGCCCCACCAGGTGAAGCTCGGCGGCTGGCACACCCTGGCCATGACCGCGGCCGACGGCGAGGTCACCTACTCGGTGGACGGCGACGTGCTCTTCACCAGCGGGAAGGCGTACCTCCCGCGGGAGGCGATGAGCATCAACTTCAGCAACTGGTTCATCGACCTCCCCTTCAAGGGGGAGCGCTCCTGGGCGATGCAGGTCGACTGGATGTACTTCCAGGCCGGCCAGGCCGTCTCCCCGGACGACGCGGCGAAGGCCGCGGCCGGCTTCGCCGCCGCGGGAACGAGGTACGTGAACACGCTCGGGGAGTGACCGGGCAGGCGGCGGTCAGCCCGCCTGGGCCGCCGCCGACGCCTGGGCCTCGCCGCGGCGGCGGATCTGCCGGAAGGCGAACTCGGCCAGGTCGTCGCCGGCCTTGAACACGCCGGTGGACTTCTCCGTGACGTCCTTGCCGTTCGTGAAACCGGCGACGGTGAAGTAGGCGTAGCGACCGTAGGAGTTGGTGGTGGAGCGGCAGACGGCGCCGGTGCAGAAGGGCTTGACGCCGCCGCCGGACAGGGAGCGCACGATGCTCTTCTTGTCGGCGTCCGTCTTCGCCTTGGCGGCCTGCGCCTCGGAGTCGAAGACGGCCACACCGACCGTCACGGCGGTGTCCCCCTGGGTGTACGTGACGCGGAGCAGGCGCGTGCACTTGTTGGTGTCCAGGACCTTCGGCAGCGTGCCCTGGACGGCGGAGCCGCAGGTGCGGGTGTCGGCCGTCGGGCCCTTCTTGTAGACGGTCTCGCCCATGGTCAGCTGGGTTCCGGAGAAGAGCAGGTCCGGGCTGAGCGGGGCGGTGTCCTTCTTGGCGCTGGAGACGAAGTCCTTCGGGTCCAGCGGCGGCGGGGCGCTGGTCGGGGCGAAGGACGGCTGCGTGGCCGTCGCACTCGGTATGTCCGCCGTCGAGGGGAGCTGCGAGGCGGGGCCGTCGGATGCCTGGTCGGAGCCGTTCGCCGAGACGACGGCCACGGCGACGGCACCGGCTATCGCCACGGTGGCCAGCGCGCCGCCACCGATGAAGAGCAGCCGGCGCCGCTTGGCACGGGCCTCGGACGCCTCGGCGAGGGCGGCCCAGTCCGGGGTGTTGTCGCCGTCACCACTGTTCCAGGGCTGCTGCGACTGCTGGGGCTGCGGCTGCTGCGATTGCGGTTTCCAGGGATCCCACTGCGACTGAGGTCCCCCCTGCCCAAAGCTCATGGGCGGCATCTTAGACGGGCCGAAGGGCGCGCTGGTGCGGGGACTTGAGGGGCGCAGGGCCTAGCGTTCCGTTCATGCGGACGGGCAAAAGCGACATCTCCGGGTGGTTGGTGCGGCCGGCGGGAGGGCACCTGTGGGCGGTGCTCGTGACGGTGCTGGCGGCCTGCGCCGCACACGCGGCGCGGGTGGGCCCGGACGGGGGGATGGACAACGCGATCGTCGTGCGGGCCGCCCGCACCTGGCTGGCCGGCGGCTCCCCCTACGACGACCCGCACTTCCTCTACCTGCCGAGCGCGGTCCTGGCCGCCGTCCCGCAGGCCCTGCTGCCCGGGGCGGTGCTGCGGGTGCTGGTGCCGTGCGCGGTGACCGTCCTGCTGGCGCTGGCCTGGGCCTGCGCGCTGCTCCTGCACCGCGTGCCGCTCGGCAGCCGGCTCGCGGCCCTCGGACTGACCGGGCTCGCGCTGGGCTTCGCGCCCTTCGGGCACCTGGTGCGGCTCGGCAACTGGACGGTGACCGCGACGGTGGCGCTGCCGCTGGCCCTGCTGCTGGCGAGCCGGGGGCGGTGGACGGCGGCCGGGGCGGTGATCGGCGCCGCCGTGGCGCTCAAGCCGCTGCTCGCGCCGGTCGTCCTGCTCTTCCTCTTCGCCGGGCGCCGGCGGGCGCTGGCCGCGGCCGTCCTGGTGCCCGCGCTGGCCTCCGGCGCGGCGGCGCTGGCGATGCCCGACCCGGCCGGCTTCTTCACCCGCACCCTGCCCTTCCTGCTGCACGGCGACGACGGCTTCGTACGGCTCTACGAGGCGTCCCCGGCGGCCGTACTGCCCCGGCTCGGGGTGCCCCCGGCGCTCGCGCAGGGGCTCGCGGCGGCGGCGGCGTGCGCGGGGGTGCTCTGCGCGTACCGGCGCTGGCGCCGCACCGACCCCGGCCCGCTGCGGCTCGCGGAGACCGGCGCGGGCCTGATGCTCTCGGCGTTCCTCGTGTCCCGGCCGTCCTACGACCACTACCTCCTGGTCGCCCTGCCGCTGCTGCTCGCCGGGCTGCCGTACGCCGGGTCGGTGGCCCGCGGGGTGTGGTTCTGGATCTCCCTGGTGCCCCAGGTACCGGGGCTGACCTGGCCCTGGCTGGAATCGGAGCGGCGGCGGGCCTTCCGGGACGCCTTCACGCTGTGTGTGCTGGCGGTGACGGTCGCGCGCCGGAGCCTGGCCGCCGGGCCGGGTGCCGGGGGCCGGATTCCCCCGGGGCGGGCGCCAGAGCCCGAGCGGGCGCCCGCGGCCCCGTTTTGACCCGGCAGCCGGGGCCCGGGTACTCTGCACAGTCGTATGTGTATTGGCTTGCTCATTCTCACGTGAGGGGCCCTTACACCGGTCCACCGGGACCGATGACCAGCGACCTGCACGCGGTATGCGTCACCGCGGTGCGGTCAGGGCTGTCGTGATCGTCTTCGGTGACCATGTCAGGACCACTCACTGAAGAAGCGAAGGCTACGAACCGTGCGTACGTACAGCCCCAAGCCCGGCGATGTGACGCGCCAGTGGCACGTCATCGACGCCCAGGACGTAGTCCTGGGTCGTCTGGCCACCACTGCGGCCTCCATCCTGCGCGGCAAGCACAAGCCGATCTACGCGCCCCACGTCGACACCGGTGACTTCGTCATCATCATCAACGCCGACAAGGTGCACCTCTCCGGCAACAAGCGGACCCAGAAGATGGCGTACCGCCACTCCGGCTACCCGGGCGGTCTGCGCTCCGTGCGCTACGACGAGCTCCTGGACAAGAACCCGGAGAAGGCAGTGGAGAAGGCCATCAAGGGCATGCTCCCGAAGAACTCCCTGGGCCGTCAGATGCTCTCGAAGCTGAAGGTCTACAAGGGTGACCAGCACCCGCACGGCGCGCAGCAGCCGCAGCCGTTCGAGATCACCCAGGTCGCGCAGTAGTTCCGGCCACCCTTTAAGACTGAAGAGAATCTGAGGAGCATCGTGGCCGAGACCACTCCCGAGACGACTCCCGAGCAGCCGCTCGAAGAGCTCGACATCGACAGCTACACCACCGAGTCCGAGGTGCCCGTCGAGGGCGAGTACACCTCGGAGTCCATGGCGTCCGCGTTCGGCGAGCCCCAGCCGGCCGCCGGCCTGGGCCGCCGCAAGAACGCCATCGCCCGTGTCCGGATCGTCCCGGGCACCGGCAAGTGGAAGGTCAACGGGCGCACGCTCGAGGACTACTTCCCGAACAAGGTGCACCAGCAGGAAGTCAACGAGCCCTTCAAGGTGCTCGAGCTGGACAACCGCTACGACGTCATCGCCCGCATCTCCGGCGGCGGCGTCTCCGGCCAGGCCGGTGCGCTCCGTCTCGGTGTCGCCCGCGCGCTGAACGAGGCCGACGTGGACAACAACCGCGGCGCGCTCAAGAAGGCCGGTTACCTCAAGCGTGACGACCGTGCGGTCGAGCGCAAGAAGGCCGGTCTGAAGAAGGCCCGCAAGGCCCCGCAGTACAGCAAGCGCTAAGTCGTACCGGCTGGTACCGGCTGTACTCCGAACGCCCCGGCGGCACGCCACTGTGCTGCCGGGGCGTTCGTTTATCCCCGTCGTTGGGCGTATAACGGCACAAGACGTTCTAAGGCTTATGTGATCGACGGTCGGGCGATGCGGCCCGGGCCTTCGGGAGCCGACTGTGTGGGCCGCACCGGCAGCCGCTTCCGGAATTGACGTTTCCTCAGGAGGACAAGTGGGACGACTCTTCGGCACGGACGGCGTGCGCGGTGTCGCCAACGCGGATCTGACGGCCGAGCTGGCGCTGGGCCTCTCCGTCGCCGCGGCGCACGTACTGGCCGAGGCGGGCACCTTCGCCGGGCACCGGGCGACCGCGGTGGTCGGCCGGGACCCGCGCGCCTCCGGGGAGTTCCTGGAGGCCGCGGTGGTCGCGGGCCTGGCCAGCGCCGGCGTGGACGTGCTGCGGGTCGGCGTGCTGCCGACGCCCGCGGTGGCCCACCTCACCGGCGCGCTCGGCGCCGACCTCGGCGTGATGCTGTCCGCGAGCCACAACGCCATGCCGGACAACGGCATCAAGTTCTTCGCCCGCGGCGGCCACAAGCTCGCCGACGAGCTGGAGGACCGCATCGAGTCCGTCTACGCCGACCACCGCACCGGCGCCCCCTGGGACCGCCCGACCGGCGCCGGCGTCGGCCGCGTCCGCGACTACGACGAGGGGCTCGACCAGTACGTCGCCCACCTCGTCGGGGTGCTCCCGAACCGCCTCGACGGCCTGAAGATCGTCCTGGACGAGGCGCACGGCGCGGCCTCCCGGGTCTCGCCGGAGGCGTTCGCGCGGGCCGGCGCCGAGCTGGTCACCATCGGCGCGGTGCCCGACGGCCTCAACATCAACGACGGCTGCGGCTCCACCCACCTCGACCTGCTCAAGGCCGCCGTCGTCGAGCACGGCGCCGACCTCGGCATCGCCCACGACGGCGACGCCGACCGCTGCCTGGCCGTGGACCACACCGGCGCGGAGGTCGACGGCGACCAGATCCTCGCCGTACTCGCCCTGGCGATGCGGGAGCGGGACGCGCTGCGCTCGGACACGGTCGTCGCGACCGTCATGTCCAACCTGGGCTTCAAGCTCGCCATGGAGCGCGAGGGCATCCGGTTCGTGCAGACCGGCGTCGGCGACCGGTACGTCCTGGAGGCGATGAAGGAGCACGGCTACGCCCTGGGCGGCGAGCAGTCCGGCCACGTCATCGTCCTCGACCACGCCACCACCGGCGACGGCACCCTGACCGGCCTGATGCTGGCGGCGCGGGTCGCCCAGAGCGGCCGTACGCTGCGCGACCTCGCGGGCGTCATGGAACGGCTGCCGCAGGTGCTGATCAACGTGCCGGACGTGGACAAGTCGCGGGTCGAGACCTCCGCGGAACTCGCCACGGCCGTCGTCGAGGCCGAGCGCACCCTCGGCGAGACGGGCCGTGTCCTCCTGCGCCCCTCGGGCACCGAACCCCTGGTACGCGTCATGGTCGAGGCCGCCGACATCGACCAGGCCCGCTCCGTGGCGAGCCGCTTGGCCGACGCGGTGAAGTCGGCGCTGGGCTGAGCGGACGGATACACGTGAGGGGCGGGCCCGACGGGGCCCGCCCCTCACGCGTTCAGGACGCCATCCGCTCCGATGCCCGCCAGGAGCCGGCCGGGCGGGGGGACGCGGGGTGGCGCCAGCGGGCCAGGGGGAGCACCGGGGCGGGGGTGGAGTGTTCCTCCGCGCGGTGGTGGAGGAGGGAGAGGACCACGGTCACGGCCGCCAGTTCCTCCGGGGTCGGGTGGCCCGCGACGACTTTCCACAGGGTTTCCTCGAGGGGTGTCGCTTCTGCCGGCACAGGAGTCTCCGTTCGTGGCGGGTGGGCGGGCGAGCGGGCGAGCGGGCTGGGGAGGGGTAAGGGGCGGCCGGCCTCGGGGATGTAGGCCGGCCGCCGGTTCGGGGGCGGGGCGCAGGGCTCGGGGAGCCGCACCCCGCCGGGTCGTGCGCGGGTCAGGAGCCGATCGTCGCGTGCGGAGGCGTACCGGCCGCCTTGCCGGTGGCCGCGTCCGCCGGGCGTGCCGCGGCCGGGTCCGCTCCGGTCGCCGCGGCCTCGGCCGCCTCCGCCTCGGCGGCGGCGCCCACCGGGCGCAGGCCCGTCGGGATCAGCATCGAGGCCACCGCCGCGGACAGGACCACCGCGGCGCCGACCCAGACCGCCGGCACCAGGCCGTCGACGAAGAGCTGCGGCGTCTCGTAGCCGCCCTGCGCGGCGAAGACCGCCGCCAGTACGGCCACGCCGAGCACGCCGCCGAGTTCGCGGCCCGCGTTGTTCACGCCGGACGCGATGCCCTCCTGGTCGCGGCGGACCGAGGAGAAGACCATGTTCACGACCGGCGCGTAGAACAGCGACATGCCGACGCCGAGGATGGCGAACGGGGCCACCAGCGATCCGTATCCCACGGTCGGGCTGGCGATCAGGGCGAACCAGCCGAGGCCGATCGCCTGGAGGACGAAGCCGATCGCCAGGATGATCCGGCCGCCGAAGCGGTCGGACAGGGCGCCGGCGATCGGGGCGACCACCATCGGCATCGCGGTCCACGGCAGGGTCCGCAGACCGGCCTCCAGCGGCGAGTAGCCCTGGGCCGTCTGGAGGAACTGGGCGACCAGGAAGATCGCGCCGAACATGCCGAAGTACATCAGCACGGACGCCAGGTTGGTCATCGAGAAGGCACGGCCGCGGAAGAGGCCCAGCGGCAGCATCGGGTGCCGGACGCGGTTCTCCCAGACCAGGAACGCCAGGATCAGCGCCCCGCCCACGACGAAGCCGGCCAGGACCTCGCCCGACGTCCAGCCGATGGCACCGCCGCGGACCAGACCGAGGACCACGCCGAACAGACCGAGGCTGAGCAGCGCGGTGCCGACCAGGTCGAGCTTGGCGGCGGCGCCCCGGCTCTCGGCCAGCCACAGCTTGGACAGCGGGAGCAGCACCAGGCCGAGCGGCACGTTGATCCAGAAGATCCACTGCCAGGAAGCGCCCTCCACGATCGCGCCGCCGACCACCGGGCCGAGCGCGATGGCGAGACCGGCGACCGCGCCCCAGGCGCCCAGCGCCGCCCCGCGCTTGGCGGGCGGCACGGCCGCGGAGAGCAGGGTCAGGGTCAGCGGGACCACGATCGCGCCGCCGACGCCCTGGACGGCGCGGGCGACGATCAGCTCGTTCGCGGTGTCCGACATGGCGGCCACGGCCGAGGCCGCGGTGAAGACCGCCGTGCCGATCATGAACAGGCGGCGACGGCCGAAGCGGTCGCCCAGTGCGGAGCCCGTCATCAGGAACACGGCGAACGTCAGGGTGAACGCGTTGACCGTCCACTCCAGTTCGTCGAGCCCCGCGTTCAGGTCGTCACGGATCGCCGGAAGCGCCGTCGTGACCACCAGGTTGTCGAGGGAGGTGATGAACATCGCCACGGCGGCGATGACGAAGGTTCGGACGGGATGGCCCTGTGTCTGGGCACTCATGGTTGGTCCTCTCACATGTCGCGTCACATGTCGCGCAGGAAATCCCTGGCTTGCCGGAGAATGCGATTACGGGTGGGGCCGATGGAGCCGCGCGGCATCGCGAGCGCCACGCTGATCGCGTCGTAACTCATGGGGGGATCGCGGAGCAGCAGTCCCAGCAGTGCCTGGTGCCGTGCCGGCAGGTGCCGGACCGCCTTGCGGACGAGGTCGCCCTCCGCCCGGTTCAGTACCGTCTCTTCCGGAGTGGTCTGGTGCCCGGTCTCGTGGGTGAACTCCGAGAGGTCGTCGACGAGGTGGTACCTGCCGCTGCTGCCCGACACCCGGAGCGCCTCACGGCGGGCCGTGGTGACGATCCAGGCACCGAGCCGGCCCGGGTCGTTGAGTGAGCCGATGTTCTCTATGACCCGCAGCCAGGTGACCTGGCAGACGTCCTCGCAGTCGGCGGGCCGCAGCCCGTGCGAACGGGCGACCGTCCAGACCACGGCCCGGTGCCTCTGGATGAGACGCGCCCACGCCGCCTGGTCGCCCGCACAGCAGGCGTCCACCAGCTCCGCCGGTGACTCCGGCATGTCGAACCCGGTCGCGGTGGTGCTCGTTCCGGTCCGGGTCCCGGTGGTACCGACCACGTCGAACCTCCTTCGGTCCTCCCCGCAGGGACCTGTCGAACTCTCTTGTGCCACACCCGGGTAGCAGGTCACTGGACGCCCGGTAGCCGGGCGCCGTGCTCGGAAGTAGCGGCTCGGAGGCGGCGGCGAAACGGCGTGCGTGGCCGGTATCCGTACGCCGGTTCACGCCCTCTGTCGGGTGACGCTCGCCCCGCCGGCCGGTCGGCCCGCCGGAGGTGGTGGGCGACGCACCGAGAGGGGAATCACGAATGATCACGGATGAGTACGCCCGGACCCTCGCGTCCGTCAACGACCGGATCCGCGACCTCAAGGACAGCGGCTACTACACCTTCGAAATGCCCTTCACCGCCGCTCCGGGCGGCCGGTCGGAGATCGACCACCGCGAGGTCATCATGCTGACCAGCGGCAACTACCTCGGTCTCGCCGGGCACCCGGAGATCAACAAGGCGGTCAAGGACGCCCTGGACACCTATGGCACCGGCGCCTGCGGGGCCCGGCTGAACAACGGCACCACCGTGCTCCACTTGGAGCTGGAGGAGAAGCTCGCCGAGTGGATGGGCACCGAGGCCGCCCTCACCTACAGCTCCGGCTACATGGCCAACCTCGGCACGATCTCCGCCCTGTGCGACGGCGACACGGTCGTCATCACGGACCAGATCAACCACATGAGCATCCTCGACGGTTGCCGGCTGGCCGAGGGCAGCGTGAAGATTTTCCAGCACAACTCCATGGAGAAGCTGGAGTACATCCTGCGGCGCAACGCGGACGCCCGGAAGAAGTTCGTCGTGGTCGACGGCGTCTACTCCATGGACGGCGAGATCGCGCCGCTGGACGACATCCACCGCCTCACCGAGCAGTACGGCGCGATGCTGATGGTCGACGAGGCCCACGGCACCGGGTTCCTCGGCGAGAACGGCCGGGGCGCGGGCGAGCACTTCGGGATCGTCCCCGACATCACCATGGGCACCTTCAGCAAGACCTTCGGCGGAGTCGGCGGGTTCGTCACCGCGAACCGCGACATCGTCGAGTACCTGCGCCACTCGGCGCACGCCTACATGTTCAACGCGAGCCTGCCCGCGCCGACCGTGGCCGGTGTGCTCAAGGCCCTGGAGCTGATGCGCCGCGAGCCCTGGCGCACCGAGAAGCTCTGGGAGAACACCATGCGCTTCCGCTCCGGGCTCATCCGCGCCGGTTTCGAGGTGCTGGGCAGTGTCACGCCCGTCATCCCGATCCTCGTCGGCGACGACATCGCCGCGCTGCGCATGTCCAAGGAGCTGATGGCCGACGGCCTCTACATCTCCGGTGCGATCTTCCCCGCGGTGCCCAAGGGACGGGCCCGGTTCCGGGCCACGGTCACCGCCGCGATGACGACCGAGGACGTGGACCGCGCCGTCGAACTCCTGGGTGACGCCGCCCGGCGGCACAACGTACTGGCCTGAGGGGACGTAGAGACAGATGACCATCACACAGACCGAGGCGCTCGCCGCGCGGAAGGCCACCGCCGCCGGCCGGCGCGCGCTTCAGGCGCAGGGCGTCTACCTGGGCACCACCGGTGCCGACCTGCGCACCGCCTTCCTGTTCCCCGGCCACGGCGCCCAGTACCCGGACATGTTCGCCGACCTCGCCGCCGAGAACCCGGTGGCCGCCCGGACGTTCGAACGCATCGACGAGATCTACCGCTCGCTGGCCGGACACACCCTGACCAGCCGGATGTTCGGCTTCGGCGGCAACGACCCGGCCAAGGAGCTCCAGGACCCCGTGGTCATGCAGCCCGCGATCTTCGCCGGCAGCATGGTCGTGCACCGCGTCCTGGAGAGCCAGGGCATCACCGCCGACACCTACATCGGGCACAGCCTGGGCGAGATCAGCGCCCTCGTGGCGGCCGGCGCGCTCTCCCTGGAGGACGGCGTACGCGCGGTGTACGGGCGGGGCCTGGCCGTCAAGGTCGTCCCCGAGGACCGGCGCGGCGGCATGCTGAGCCTGCACACCGACAGCGACCGCAGCCGCGAGCAGCTCGCCCGCCTGCTGCTGTTGCTGCGCGGCGGCCAGAACGGCTACCTGGTGCGCAGCCTCGTCAACTCGCCCGACCAGACGGTGCTCTCCGGCGACTCGGCCGCGATCGACCGGGCCGCCGAGCTGTGCCGGGAGCGCGGCATCAAGGCCACCCGGCTCAGGGTCTCGCACGGCTTCCACTCCGACCTGCTCACCGACGCCGTACCGCACCTGGAGCGCACCCTCGCCGCGCTCGACTGGCGTGCCCCGCGGGCCCCCGTGCTGTCCACGGTGATCGGCGACTACTACACCGAGCAGGACGTCCCGGACCTGCCGCTGCTGCTCGCCCGCCAGCTGGTCACGCCGTTCAGCTTCCAGGACCTGGTGGGGCGGCTGCACGCGGACGGCCTCAACAGCTTCGTCGAGGTCGGCCCCAAGTCGATCCTCTCCGGGCTGACCGAGCGGATCCTCGCCGACGCCGACGGGGACGTGCTGGTCACGCCGACCAACATCCAGTCGCTGGGCGGCGTGGAGAGCATGCGCCGCTTCACCGCCTTCGCCGAGGTGCACGAGCTGACCGGCCGCGGCGGGCCGCAGCCGGACGCGGCCCCGCGCGAGCCGGCGGGCGACGGCGCCCCGGACCCGGTCCACCTGCGCGAGGAACTCCTCCAGGTGGTGGCCCGCACCACCGGCTACCCCGTACGGCTCCTCGACCCGGCCCAGCTGATGGGCGCGAGCCTCGGCCTGAGCCCCCGGGTGCGGGAGGAACTGGCCGCCGCGCTCGCCGCCCACCTCGGGCTGGCGGACACGGTCGTGCCCACCGAGTCGGACGCCCCGCTCGGGCACCTGCTCGACCGGCTCGTCGACGCCTCCCGAGGGGTGAGCGCCCCGGCCGCGACGGCACGGGAGACCGCCGCAGCACCGGACACCCCGGCCCAGGCGACCCCGGCGGCCGCGCCCGTCCCGGACGCACCGGTCGCGTCCGCCGCCGGGGCCCCGGAGGCCCCGGAGTCCGTGGAGCCCGCGGGGCCTGCCGTGGTGACGGCGGAGGTGCTGGCCGAGGCGGAGCGGGTGGTGTGGGAGGTCGCGGAGGCGAAGACGGGGTATCCGGCGGATCTGCTGGAGGCGGATCTGGATCTGGAGGCGGATCTGGGGATCGACTCGGTGCGGCAGGCGGAGATCCTGGGTGAGGTCCGTGAGGTGCTGGACCTGCCGGTGGTGGAGGACGTCGACACGGCGTCGCTGAACACCCTGCACCGCATCGCCGAGTTCGTCGCCGGACTCCGCGCCGCCACCCTGCCCGCACCGGTCGCGTCCGCCGCCGGGGCCCCGGAGGCCCCGGAGTCCCCGGCGTCCGTGGAGCCCGTGGGGCCCGTGGGGCCTGCCGTGGTGACGGCGGAGGTGCTGGCCGAGGCGGAGCGGGTGGTGTGGGAGGTCGCGGAGGCGAAGACGGGGTATCCGGCGGATCTGCTGGAGGCGGATCTGGATCTGGAGGCGGATCTGGGGATCGACTCGGTGCGGCAGGCGGAGATCCTGGGTGAGGTCCGTGAGGTGCTGGACCTGCCGGTGGTGGAGGACGTCGACACGGCGTCGCTGAACACCCTGCACCGCATCGCCGAGTTCGTCGCCGGACTCCAGGCCGCCACCGGCCGCAGCCCGCGCGGCGGCGGCGCCTCGGACCCGGGCGGCGGCGACGGCGGATCCGACGACAGCCACATACCCGGGGCAGCGCCCGCCCGGCCGGTGCTGCCGCCCGTCCTGGAGCGCACGGTCGACAGGATCGCGGGGCGGTACGTCCCCCTCGCGGTCGAGAGCCCGCTCGACCACCCCGGCGCCCGGCCGTTCCCCCTGGACGGCAAGGCGGTCGTGGTGATCACCGGACGGGACACGGCCCTCGCCCGCGAGGTGCTCCCGCGTCTCGCCGAGCGCGGCGCGCACCCCTGCGTCGTGGCACCCGAAGGGGCCCCGCTCCCGGACGACTGGCCCACCGCCCGCGCCGACTTCACCGACCACGACTCCCTGGCCCGCGCACTGGACAGCGCACGCGAGGGCCGCGAGGTCCAGGTCGTCGTCAACCTGCACCCCTACGGCGGCGGGCCCGACCCGGTCGCCGCGACCACCTCCTTCGACCGTCCCGCCGACGAGTGGAGCGCCGTCTCCGACGAGCACTTCACCGTCAACCTGCTGGCCGCCAAGGCCTACTTCGCCGACCTCACCCGGGCCGGCGCCGACGGCGCCTGGTTCGCCGCCACCGCGGTCGGCGGGGTCTTCGGCCTGGAGGCCGACGGCGCGATGGACCCCCTGGGCGGCCTGACCGCCGGCTTCGCCAAGAGCCTCGACCTCGAACTCCCGGACACCCGCGTCAAGGTCGTCGACTTCACCGAGGGCGACGCCCCCACCGCGGCCGGTCTCCTGCTGGCCGAGCTGGGCACCGACGCGGAGCCCACCGTCGAGGTCGGCCACCTGCGCGGGCTGCGCAAGATCGTCCAGGTGCTCCCGCACGAGATCGGCACCCACGAACGGCAGCGACCGCTGAGCCTCGAACCGGGCAGCGTCGTCGTCTTCTCCGGCGGCTCGCGCGGCATCACCTACGCCTGCGCCAGGGAACTGGCCCACCTGGACGGCGTACGGGTGGTCGTCCTCGGCCGCACCCGGCCCGCCGAGGGCACCGAGGACTGGATGGCGCTGGACGACGAGGGCTTCGCCGCACTCGGCCGGAGCTGGTTCCCGCAGGCCAAGAAGAAGAACCCCGCCATCACCCCCGTCGAGGCGAAGAAGCAGTTCGGGGCCCTCGCCAACGCCCGTGAGCTGTACCGGAACATCCAGGAACTGCACGCCGTCAACCCGCTGTGCGTCTACGAGGTCTGCGACGTGTCCGACGGCGACCAGGTCGCCGCGACCATCGGGGCCCTGCGGGAGCGGTACGGCCGGATCGACGGCGTCGTGCACGCCGCGGGCCTGGACTCGGTCGCCGCGGTCCCCAAGAAGGCACTGGACCACGCCCGGCACGTGGTCCGGGTCAAGGCCGACGGGGCCCACCACCTCTGGCACGCCGTCAAGCACGACGACCTGAAGTTCTTCGGCTTCTTCGGCTCCTTCCTCGGCCGCTTCGGCATGGACGGCCAGGTCGACTACACCGCCGGCGCCGACCTCGTGTCCAAGCTCTCCGCGCTGCTGTCCCGGCGCAACCCCGGCCTGCGCGTCTTCACCCTGTGCTGGACGGGCTGGGCCGACGTCGGCATGGCCGCCACCGAGGCCGTGCGGCGCGTCCAGGAGCAGGGGCGCGGACTGCGCTACCTGAGCGTCGAGGAAGGCGTCCAGCACTTCGCCCGGGAGGTCTTCCAGGGCGGAGACGACCCCGAGGTGCTGGTCTTCGGCGAGATCGGCAAGAACAGCTACGGCGGCCAGGACGCCTCGATGGACGCCGCCCGCACCGGGGTGGGCGTCCCCGTCGGCCCCGACGGCAGCGTCCGGGACCGGATCGCGCTGCCCCTGCTCGACACGGTCTCGGAGGTCACCGGCGTCCGGGTCAGGGCCGCCAAACGGCTCGATCCGCGCGCCGACCGCTACCTCGACGACCACCGGGTCAAGGGCGCCGGGACCTACCCCGGCGTGCTGCACATCGAGGGGCACGTGCAGGCGGCCGGACTGCTGGTGCCGGAGCACACGGTTGTCGCCGCGGAGAACGTCGAGTTCCTCAAGTTCGTCAAGCACCTGCCGAACTTCCCGACCCGCCTGGCCTTCGAAGCCGAAGCCGAAGCCGAAGCCGAAGCAGCGGCAGCGGCACCGTCGGGCGCCGAAGCGGAGCGGGACGAAGGGACCCGCCGGATCCGCGCGGAGATCCGCTCCGACCTGGTCACCGCCGACGGCCGGGTCCTGGAGACCGGCCGGCTCCACTCCCGCGGCACCTACCTCTTCGCGCGCCGGCCGGCCGACCCGCCCCCGCCGGACCCCGGACTCGCCGCGCTGGTCGAGGAGTCCGCCAAGCTGGACATCGACCGGTTCTACGCCCGGGCCGCCCGGCAGATCACCTTCGGCCCGCGCTTTCGCCAGGTACGGCGGATCGGGTTCGTCGGCGACGTCGAGGCGGGCCGGACGGTGAGCGAGATCGTGGTCGACGCCGGACGCGGACTGTTCTCCTCCGTGTCCACGCCCCGGCTGCGGACCCTGCCCCTCGTCATCGACAACGCGTGGCGGTCCACCCTGCTGTGGGCCTACCACCACCTGGGCAGCCACGTCGTGCCGGTGTCCATCGCGGCGATGCGCTTCTACCGCGTACCGCTGCCGGGGGAGACCGTGCACTCCGACTCCACCGTCGCGGCGGACCCGGGCGGCAAACCCGGTGACCTGCGCGTCGGCACCGTGATCAGGGACGCCGCGGGCCACGCGCTCTGCGAGATACGGGACCTGGTCGTCACACAGGTGGGGCGGGATGAGGGCGATACGCGTCTCCTGGACTGAGACCGCCTGGCCGGGCAGCGGGACCCCGCTGCCCGGGGGCGGCACCGTGACCGTCGAGTGGCTCCCCATCGAGCAGGTCCGCGGGGACTACGCGGCCGCCCCCGCGGCCTACCCGGCGCACTACCTGGCCCCGCCCGAACTTCCGGTCCTCACCCGGATCGCCGTACCCAAGCGGCGGGTCGAGTGGCTCGCCGGACGGGTCGCGGCCAAGCGCCTGGTGTGCCTGGCCCTGGAACGCGCCGGGGTGCCCGTGCTCCCCGGCGAGCTGGCCGTCCTCGGCAACAAGCCCGGGGGCCGGGCGGGCAAGCCGGAACTCACCTGGTGCGCCCCCGGGCTCGCCGACCGGGCCGGCCGGCACGTCACGGACATCTCGCTCGCGCACACCCTCCGGTTCGCCGTGTGCGCGGTGGCCCGCGGCGGCCGGGTGGGCGTGGACCTGGAACCGCTGCGCGGCTTCGGTCCGGTGCTGCGCCGCACGGTCTTCACCGACCACGAGAGCGCCCTGGCCGAGAGCGTGTTCCCGGCCTTCGACACCGGCCACCGCGGCGCCGCGCTGTGGGTGGTCAAGGAAGCACTGCTCAAGGCGTACGGCATCGGCTTCGCACACGGCTGGGGGACCGCCCGGCTGCGCGCGGCCACCGAGGACGCCGGCGTCTTCGACATCACCCTCCCCGCGGGGGCCGATCCGGGTCACCGGGTCGCCGTCCGCTACGGCCGGGTCACCGACCACATCTTCGCCATCGCCTCCGTGGCCCCCCGGCCACCGGACGGCCACCAGCAGAAAGGGCAGCTCCGTGCCTGGGACTGAATACGAGGGGTTCGACCCCGTCGCCATCGTGGGATACGGCTGCGTCTTCCCACCGGACTCGTACGACGCGGACACGTTCTGGCGCAACATCCTCGGCGGCCGGATCGGCATCGGCTCACCGCCGTCCGAGCGCTGGGACTGGGAGAACTACCACGACGAGGACAAGCGCGTCGTGGACAAGACCTACTGCCGCTGGGGAGGCTTCCTCGACGACTACGCCGGACCGACCGGCCTGGACGAGCTGACCCGCATCGGCCGGGAGGGCGTCGCCGAGCTGAACCGCACCCAGCTCATGGTGCTCGACACCGTGCTCCAGGCCCTGCGCATGTCCGGGTACAGCCCGAGCCGGCTGACCTCCACCGACACCGCGCTGTTCGTCGGCAACATGCTGGGCGACGAGGCCGTCATGGAGTCCTCGCTCACCTTCCGGTCCGCCGAGGTGCTGCACCACCTGCGCGGCAGCGAGGCCTTCCGGCGGCTGGACGGCGACCGGCGGGCGGCCCTGGAGAGCGGCTTCCCGGCCGCCGTCAGGAACCGGCTCTACGACGCCGACAGCGGACCCGCCGCGCACGTCTTCCAGGTCAGCGTCGCCAAGTCGGTCGCCCGGCTGATCGGGCTGCCGGGACCGGCGGCCATCGGCGACGCGGCCTGCGCCTCCGGCCTCACCGTGATCGACACCGCCGTCAAGTACCTCCAGGACGGCAGCCACGACATGGTCCTGGCCACCGGCGTGCAGGGCAACATGAACATCACGGGCAACGTGTGCTTCGCCAAGATCGGCGGCCTGTCCGCCACCCGCAGCACCCCCCTGGACGAGGGCGCCAGCGGCCTCATCAACGGCGAGGGCTCCGGCACCGTCCTGCTGAAGCGGCTCAGCGACGCCGTCCGCGACGGCGACACCATCGCCGGGGTGATCCGCGGCGTCGCCACCCGCTGCGACGGCAAGGGCAAGGCGATCTACGCACCGTCCTCGCGCGGCCAGGTCGCCGCGATGCGCCGCGCCCTCGACCTCGCCGGAGTGGGCCCGGGGGAGCTGGACTACGTCGAGACCCACGCCACCGCCACCTCCACCGGCGACCTCGTCGAGGTCGGCTCCCTCCAGCAGCTGTACGAGGGATCCGGCACGGCACCCGCCTCCATCCGGCTCGGCTCGGTCAAGGCCCAGATCGGGCACACCTTCTCGGCGGCCGGCATGGCCAACCTGCTGAAGATCCTGCTCGCCTTCCAGCACGAGACCGTGCCGCCCACCCACGCCTTCACCCGCGCCCCCGAGGCCATGAAGCTGGACGGCTCGCCGTTCCGGGTGCCCGTCGCGGCCGAGCCGTGGCAGGCCCCGCAGGAGTGCCGGCCCCGCCGGGCGCTGACCAACGCCTTCGGCTTCGGCGGCGTCAACACCAGCGTCGTCGTCGAGCAGTACGACCCCGTGCACCACGCCGACGCCGCCCTGGAGCAGCAGAGTCACACCGGCAGCGGCCGCAGCACCGCGGGCGACCCCCTCGCGGTCCTCGGCATCGGCTGCGTCGCCCCCTACGCCCGGGACACCGCGGGCCTGGTCGCCGAACGGCAGCCCGGCGCCGGGGTCACCGGCTTCCCCGGGGACCGCTGGCACCCGGACGCCGCGCGGATCTACGACCCCGAGGGCACCTGGCGCGGCGGAGTCGTCACCGACCTGGACTTCCCGTGGCGGACCTTCCGCATCCCGCCCAACATCCTGGAGGACCTGGACCGGGCGCAGCTGCTGTCGGTGATGGCCGCCGCGCAGGCGCTGGACGAGTACGGCGCGGTCCCGGCCGACCGGGTCGGCACCGGCGTCTTCGTCGGCGCCACCTGCGGCCTGGAGTCCGGCCTCAACCGCAACTTCCGCATCCGGCTGGTGGAGTTCGAGCGGGCCCTGGAGGAGGTGCCCGAGTACCGGGAGCTGGACGAGCGGACCCGGGCCGAACTGGTCGAGGCCTACACCGCCGAGGTCCACCGCTACATCCCGCCCACCCGGGAGAACGCGCTGCCCGGCTACATGGACAACATCACCGCAGGCCGCATCCAGAACATCTTCGACCTGCGCGGCCCCGGCGTCGTCATCGACGACGACCTGTGCTCCTTCGGCACGGCGCTCGGCCTCGCCAAGCGCAACCTGGAGCAGGGGGAGTGCGACGTCGCCCTCGTCGGCGGGGTGCACGCCAACCTCACCCCCGAGTTCACCCAGCTCTTCGAGCGCCGGCTCCGGGAGGCCGGACACGACACCGAGGGCCTGACACCGGGAGAGGGCGCCGCCTTCCTCGTGGTGAAACCGCTGGGCAAGGTCACCGAGGACGAGAAGGTCCTCGCCGTGATCGACGGGGTCGGCTGCGCCGACGCCGACATCCCGGTCGCCCGCCCCGGCGTCCCCTTCTTCTACGGCGCCGACGGCGCCCTGCGCTCGGTCGAGGTGATCGCCCGGATGCGCGCCGAGGAGCAGGGCGCCGACCGCCCCGACCTGGTCCGGGTCAAGCTCCCGCAGATCGAGTCCGGCTGGGGCTACGCGCTGCGCATCCGCCGCGACGACTCGGTCGTCGGCGACGAGGAGCCCGCCGTGCCCGAGCACAGCCCGCAGACCGTCGCCGCCTCGCCCGACGACCCCGGCACCGGCTACCTCGTCGCCCCCACCTACGAGCAGCTCCTGGCCCAGCTGGAGCAGCTGGCGCGCGGGGAGCTGGTCCCGCTCGACCGCATCGGCTCCCCGGCACCGGGCGGATACCGGCTCGGCTTCAGCTACGCGTCGTGGGTCGACCTCGCACGCAAGGCCCAGCTGACCCTGCGTCTGCTGCGTTCCGACAGTTCCGGCACTCCCGCCGTCCCCTCCACCGTCACGAGGTGAATCCCGTCATGGCAACCACCATCCAGCCGGTCCGCTCCGAGGAGCGGATCGCCCGGCCCGTCCACCCCTGGCTGCGCAGCCTGTTCTTCTGGCCGGTCCTCGTCCACTGCCTCCTCAGCTTCGTCCCGCTGTTCTTCCTCAGCTCCCGCACCGGCGACTTCTTCGCCTGGGAGACCGGCAACTCGCTGACCGCCGCCGCGCTGGGCGCCGGGTACGCGGGCGCCTGCACCATGTTCCTGCTGACCCTGCCGGAGAAGGACTGGACGAGCGCCCGCGGCACCGTCTTCGCCCCGATCACCCTGCTGCTGTCGGCGCTGATCCTGGCCGGCTTCTACGCCGACCAGTTCCACTTCACCGAGGGCCCGGCCTTCGCCCGGGTCTTCGCCTGGCTGTGGCTCGCCTCCCTGGTGGTCTTCCAGTTCACCTGCCTCGTCGTCTACCGGGTCCACAACCGCGGCCCCAAGGTCGCCGACCCGCGCCGGCCCGCCCCCATGAGGTCCGACGTCAGCATCCCGACGGCCATCATGGGCGCCGTCCTGTGGGGGCTGGCCTTCGCCCTGTGGATCGCCCCCGAGGCGGTCGGCGACGCGTGGGCCTGGCAGCTGGAGCCGCTGGACGCGCGGATGCTCGGCGCCTGGTTCTTCGCCTTCGGCGCGGGCGCCTGGCAGGCCCTGTGGGAGCACGACCTGCACCGCATGCGGGCCGGCTTCCTCACGGACGTCACCCTCAGCGTCCTGTCGATGGCCGCACTCGGCCTGTACGCCGACGACGTCCGCTGGGGCAACGCGCTCACCTGGGTCTACATCGTCGTGCTGGTCGGTCTGCTGGTGGCCGGCCTCACGGGCCGCTTCATGGCGCTGCCGGAGGCGCTGGAAGCGGAGCGGCAGGCGCGTGAGGAGGAGCCCGCACGCGCCTGACGGCCCGGTCGCCGGGGCCCTGGAGCAGGCCCCGGCGACCCGGCCCGGCACCACCCCGACGCCCCCCACGAGCCCTCCACGAGCCGCGACGAGCCACCACGTGCCCCGACGACCCAGGGAGACCGCCATGCTCGAACAGACCCGGCACGCCGTGCGAGGCCTGCCCCGGTCCGTCGAAGGACTGGAACACATCCCCGCGCACGGCCCCCTCGTGGTGCTGGCCGGCGGAGACGGCCGACGGCCGCTGGACGCCGTGCTGTCCGCGGTGCGCGGCCGCCCCGCCCGCCGGCTCGACGGACCGCGGGCCCTGCACGCCCTCGCCTACGACGAGGCCGTCGTCGTCCGCGGGTCGCGGACGCCGTGGCCACGGCGGAGCGGGCCTCGGCCCCCGTCCTCCCGGTCGTCCTGTGGCAGGACGGCCACCACACCCGCGTCGTCGCGGGCCCGCCGCTGCCGCGGCACCCGCCCGAGCCACCGGCCGGCCCCCGGGCCGAGCACCCGGCGGAGCGGCTGGCCCGGGACCTCGCCATGGATCCGGCGGAGCGCCTGGCCCGGGACCTCGCCCCGGACCCCGCCGAGAGTGCCGCACGGGACCGGGTCGAGGCCGGGCACGAGGCTCTGGCCCGGCTGGTGGAGCGGGCCAGGAAGCCCGCGTGGCCCGCCGGGCCCCGGTCCGCCCGGGCCGCCGCCCGGCACCTCGACCGGGTCTTCGAGGCGCTGCTCAGCCGCACCGACCCGCTGCCCGACCACGTGCTGTACGAGCAGGCGGCGCTGCTGATCGCCCTCGGCCGCCTCGGCGACCGGCACAACCTCGACCTGCGGGTGGGCCGGCTGCGGCTGACCGCGCTGCGTCACGAGAACCACCCCCTGCCGGTCAAGGCCGCCGCGCTGTGGCGGCTGCGGGCGGGGACCGAGGAGGCGCTGCGCCGGGACCCGGACCACCTGATGGCCAACTACCTGCTGGGCCGCTGGCACCTGTCCGCGCCCCGCCTGCTGGGCGGCCGCCGGGACACCGCCGTCGTCCACCTGGAGCGGGCCGAACGGCTCGGCCGGGGCGACACCCGCTACGTCCTCGGCCATGCCGAGGCCCTGCTGGCCGCCGATCGCCCCGCCGACGCGCTGTCCGCGCTGGAGCGGGTCATCGAGGCCCCCGCCGACCAGCCCCGCACCCAGCGCCGCCGCCAGTCGGCGATCCGGATGAGCCGCGCCCTGCGGCACGGCCACGCCCCCGGCCGACCGGCACGTCCGGCCGGTCCGCGGGCCCGAGTGAAGGGGTGACACGACGATGGACCCGTACAAGGGAAGCTTCAAGGTCGGCGAGACGGTGTCGACGTCGTTCCGCCACTGGGTCGCCCGGCGGCACGTGGACGCGGTGGAGGGCCTCGGGCACATCCCCGCCGAGGGCCCCTTCATCGTGGTCTCCAACCACCTCAGCTTCTTCGACCACTACCTGCTGGAGACCGTCCTCTACGGCGCGCGCGGCCGGCACGTCTACTTCCCGGCCAAGGCGGCGAACTTCCACCACCCCGTCAAACGGCTGGTCCGGATGAGCGTCGGCTGCATCCCCCTCGACAGCGACCGGCCCGACCGCAACGCCCTCACCGCGATGAAGGAGGTCCTGGAGGGCGGCGACGTGCTCTGCACGTACCCGGAGGGCACCCGCTGGACCGGCGGCGGCCTGGCCCCCTTCCACGACGGTCCCTTCTACTTCGCCGTACGCACCGGCGTCCCGGTCGTCCCGGTGATGATCCACGGCGCCGACCGCATCCTGCCCAAGGGCGAGGTCGTACCCCACCGGGCCACCGCACGCCTGGTCTTCGGCCCGCGGCTGACCGCCGCACCCCGCGGACGCACCCGCGCCGCCGTCATCGCCGACCTGCGCACCCGCACCCGGGACCGGATGGAACGGCTCGGCGAACGCGCCCGCACGGCCCACGGCCGGCCGGACGAGGACGCCGCCCTGGCCGTCCGCGCGCGGGCCGAGGAGATCGCCGCCGCCGCCTGCGTACGGGGCCGCGGCCTCGACCGCACCGAACAGCGCCGGATCGCCGTACTGCACAGCCTGGCCCGGGCCACGGCCGCCCCGCGCACCGCCGCCCCCGCTCCCGCGCCCGTCGCGGCGACGGCTTGAGGCCCGCCCCGGCCACGAGGAACCAGGAACCAGGCAACAGGCCCCAGGACCCAGGACCCAGGAACGAGGAGACATGCGCAGAAACATCCTGATCACCGGAGCGAGTTCGGGTCTCGGCCGCGGCATGGCCCGCGCGTTCGCCGCCCGGGGACGGAACCTGGCCCTGTGCGCCCGCCGCGCCGACCTGCTGGCGGAGGTCCGCGCCGAACTGGCCGCCGCCTACCCGGACGTCCGGGTCGCGGTGCGCCGTCTCGACGTGCGGGACTACGAGGCCACCGCCGCCGCCTTCCGGTCGGTGCGCGAGGAACTCGGCGGCCTGGACCGGGTCGTCGTCAACGCCGGCCTCGGCGCCGGAGTCTCCGTGGGCACGGGCGGCTTCGCGACCAACCGGGCCACCGCCGAGACCAACTTCGTGGCCGGGCTGGCCCAGTGCGAGGCCGCCATGGAGATCTTCCGGGAACGGGGCGAGGGCCACCTCGTGGTGATGTCCTCGGTCAGCGCCGTGCGCGGCATGCCCCGGCACCTCACCGCGTACGCCGCCTCCAAGGCCGCCGTCGCCACCCTCGCCGACGGCATCCGCGCCGACACCGTCGGCACCCGCCTGAAGGTCACCACGCTCTTCCCCGGCTACATCCGCACCGAGATGAACGAGGACCTGGACAGGACGCCGTTCATCATCGACCGGGACAAGGGCTGCGAGCTGCTGGTCCGGGCCATGGACCGCGAACCGGCCAGGGCCCACGTGCCCGCCTGGCCCTGGGCGCCGGCCGGTGCCGTACTGCGCCGCCTTCCCGTCGCCCTCGTAGCGAAGTCGGTGTAGCCCATGACCCCCACCGTGACCACCCCCACCATGGCCGCCACGCACACCCCGGCCACCGAGCGCCACGGCAGCGCACTGGTCGTCTTCGAGGGCAGCCGCCGCATGCTGTGGCGCAGGCCCGGACCGGGCCGCTGGCGCCCCGCCGGGATCTGGCCGGAGGCCGCCGAGGCCGCCGCGCTCGCCGCGCACCTCGCCGCCCGCCGCAACCTCCTGGTCGTCCTCGACGGCACGGAACACACCGTCAGCCTGCTGCTCGAGGAACTCGCCGCGGCCCCCGCCTCGGTACGCCGGCTGGCCCCGGGCCCGCACCGCGACGAACCCGTCGACGTCCGCATCCCGGTCCTGGACTGGCTGCCCGCACCGCTGCGCCACCCCGGCCTCGCGTTCCTGCGCACCGGCCGCGAGGCGGCGCGGCGGACCCCCGCCGCGCTGCTGCCGCCCCTGCTGCTCGACGAGCCCGCACCGGACCGCCCGTACCTGAGGTTCGCCCTGCGGACACAGCGCGGCGGCGTCGGCCCGGGACGGCTGGCCGACGCCGTGAACCACCTGTTCGGGCCCGTCAGCCGGGCAGGGGACCGGCGTCCCTGAGCGCCTCCTGGTCGATCAGCCGCCGGTCCGCCTCCTCCCAGGTCGGCGGCTGCCCTCCGGCCTGCTTCCACGAGGTGAACAGCGACTCCCGCATCGCGGGCTTCAGCTTCGTCATCACCGACAGGTGCGGCTCGGTGCGGACGTACGCCTGGAGCGCCTTGTGGTCCTCCCAGACCGACAGCGTCCAGAACGTCTTGTGCCACGGGTCGGCACGCAGCCCGACACCGACGTTGCCGGGGGAGCGCTGGGCCTGCCGGTAGACGCTCCCGGACAGGTAGAAGAAGCGCGGCACCCGCACCAGCGACTTCAGCTTCAGCCGGGACGCCATGACGACGACCTGGCCGCTCCCGGTCCCGGCCGCCGGCCCGCTGGACCAGGGAAGGGTGTGACTCATCGGATCTCTCCTCATCGAGTGCTTGCGCGTGAGTGCGTACGGAGTGCGTACGGAGTGCGTACGCAGGGGGCGAGTACGTGCGGGGCGAGCGCGAGGGGATGCGAGGGGACCGGCACCGAACGGACGGCGCACCGGACCTACCCATCCGGTGCGCCGCCCACCCGAACCGCCCTCACATCGGCGGGTTTCCGTGCTTCCGGTCGGGCACCTCGGCGTGCTTCGCGCGCAGCATCCGCAGCGAGGTGATCAGCAGCCGCCGGGTGTCCCGCGGGTCGATCACGTCGTCCACCAGGCCGCGCTCGGCCGCGTAGTACGGGTGCATCAACTCCTCCTTGTAGGAGGCGATGAGCCGGGCCCGCTCCGCGTCCGGATCGCTCGCGGCGGCGATCTCCCGCCGGAAGACGACGTTGGCGGCGCCCTCCGCGCCCATCACCGCGATCTCGTTGGTGGGCCAGGCGAAGGACAGGTCCGAGCCGATCGAGCGGGAGTCCATGACGATGTACGCCCCGCCGTACGCCTTGCGCAGGATCAGCTGGATCCGCGGCACGGTCGCGTTGCAGTACGCGTACAGCAGCTTGGCGCCGTGCCGGATGATGCCGCCGTGCTCCTGGTCGACCCCGGGCAGGAAGCCCGGCACGTCCAGCAGCGTCACCAGCGGGATGTTGAAGGCGTCGCAGGTCTGCACGAACCGCGCGGCCTTCTCCGAGGCGTGGATGTCCAGGACCCCGGCCTGGGTCTGCGGCTGGTTGCCGACGATGCCGACGACCTGCCCGCCCAGTCGCGCCAGGGTGCACACCACGCTGCCGGCCCACGCGGACTGCACCTCGAAGTGCTCCCCGTGGTCGGTGATCTCCTCGATCACCCGGCGGATGTCGTACGGCCGCGACGGGTCCTCGGGCACCAGGTCGAGCAGTGCCTCGCAGAGCCGGTCGTCCGGGTCGGTGCCGTCGCCCGGCGGCGGCAGCTCCCGGTTGTTCTGCGGCAGCAGCGACAGCAGGTAGCGCACCTCCTCCAGACAGGTCGCCTCGTCGTCGTACACGAAGTGGGCGACGCCCGAGAGCGAGGCGTGCGGGTCCGCGCCGCCGAGCCCGTCCTGGCTGATCTCCTCCCCGGTGACCGCGCGGACCACGTCCGGCCCGGTGATGAACATCTGGGAGGTGCCGCGGACCATGAACACGTAGTCGGTCAGGGCGGGGGAGTAGGCGGCGCCGCCCGCGCACGGGCCGAGCATCACGCTGATCTGCGGGATGACGCCCGAGGAGCGGGTGTTGCGGCTGAAGATGCCGCCGTACCCGGCCAGCGCCGTCACCCCCTCCTGGATGCGGGCGCCCGCACCGTCGTTCAGGCTGACCAGCGGTGCCCCGGCGGACGCGGCGAGGTCCATCACCTTGTGGATCTTCTGGGCGTGGGCCTCGCCGAGCGCCCCGCCGAAGACGCGGAAGTCGTGGGCGTACACGAAGACCGTGCGGCCGTTGACCGTGCCCCAGCCGGTGATCACCCCGTCCGAGTACGGCCTCTTCGCCTCCAGTCCGAAACCGGTGGCACGGTGCCGGCGCAGGCCCTCGATCTCGGTGAACGAGCCCTCGTCCAGCAGCAGCGCGATCCGCTCGTGCGCGGTCAGCTTGCCGCGGGCGTGCTGCCGCTCGGTCGCCCTCGGGTCGGGCCCGGTCAGCGCCTGCTGCCGGATGCGCCGCAGTTCGGCCAGCCGGCCGCTGCCCGCGCTCAACCCGCGCCCGTCCACCGGGACGTCGACGGCGTCCTGCGCGCTCTCCGGCGTGCTCTCCTGCGTGCTCTCCTGCGAGACGACGGTCACCGCGGTCCCCTCCTCAGCCGGTCGAACCAGGCCATCGCGAGGAACACGTCGCCCTCGATGCGCAGCGCGTCCGTGGCGAAGGCCAGCGAGCCGGCCAGCTCACCGAGGGCCAGCCGGGTCAGGTCCGCCTGGCTGATCAGCACGGTGGCGTTGGGCGGGCCGGGCGCGTCCCGCAGCACGGCGTCGCCCGCCTGGGTGCTGGTGACGTAGCGCGTGCGGATGCCGGACGGGGTCGTCACGACGAAGCGGAACACGCCGGGCCGGCCGGGCGGCCCGGATCCGGCACAGCACCAGTCGAAGAGCTGGTCGAGAGACTGTTCCGCTTCGATCCTCAGGTCCGCGGCCGTCATGGGCCCTCCCCCTCTCTGCGGTGCGGGACGTGCCCACGGCACGCCCCTGACGAAAGAAGTCTTCGAGCCGACCATGCCGCCCGCCTCTGTCCGGCGACTGGACGGCCACTGGACGGGCCCCGGTCGTGGACCGGTCGGGAATGTGTGTGAATTTCTCACGGAGGGCCGGTGAGGGCGGCACTGTGCCCGGGGCGGCGCGGCCCGCATGCTGAATGTCGTCCGCACCGGGCACCACATCTTCGAAGCAGGAGCCTCCCATGACGCACTTCGGTCAGGTCGTCACGCAGGAAAGCCGCTCCGTGATCACTCCTCAGCACCATCAGGAGACCTTCCTCCCGTACAGCGCCCAGGACGAACCCATGGACCTGGTCATCGAAGTACTGACCGCGCCGCACACCGGGCCCGCCGTCTTCAGCCTCTGCTATGCGAGCAACTCCGGCTCATGAACGGAGCCCTGATCGGCTTCCGGCGCCACCTCCGTGCGGAGGTGGTGCCGGACGACGCCACCTACCTGATCTCCGAGCACGGGATCACCGCCATCAGAGCGCCCCACCTGGAAGCGGTGGCACCGCTCCTGGACGGCAGCCGCGACCTGCCCGCCCTGCTGCGGGACAGCCCCGAGGCGCTGTCCGCCGAGCGCCTGACGGAGCTGCTCACCCAGCTCGCCGACGCCGGGTTCATCGAGTACCGGGAGCACCTGTGCTCCGAGCCGGCCGACCCCAGCGCCGAGGCCTACTGGGAACTCGCCGGCCTGGAGGGGCAGCGCACCTGCCGGCGGACCGCGGCCACCGCGGTGGAACTGCGCGTCGTCGGCGACCTGGACGTCGGCCACGCGGTGCGCGCGCTCAGCCACTCCGGGCTCGCCGTCGCCACCGGACCGGCCCCCGAGGCCGCCCTCACCCTGGTCGTCTGCGACGACTACCTCGCCCCCGAACTCGCCGGCATCGACGCCGAGCACCGGGCGAGCGGCCGGCCGTGGCTGCTCGCCAAGCCGAGCGGCGCCACCGTCTGGGTCGGCCCCGTCCTGCGTCCCGGCGCGGGCGCCTGCTGGTCGTGCCTGTCCCATCCGATCCGCCGGCACCGGGGCGTCGAGTCCCAGGTCGGCGCCGCCCTCGGGCGCCCCGGTCCGGTGCCGGGGCCCGTCGCCGGGATCTCCTGCACCGTGGGCGCCGGACTGCACATGGCCGCCCTGGAGGCCGTCAAGTGGCTGGCCGGCTACCAGTCGGGCCAGGACCGGCTGATCACCTTCGACACCCTGACCCTGGACTCCCGCCACCACGCGGTGCGCCGCCGCCCCCAGTGCCGGGAGTGCGGCGACCCCGGTCTCAACACCGAGCGCGTCCTGGCGCCGGTCGTGCCGCGCTCCCGCCCCAAGGCGCCGGGCGGCAACGGGGGCCACCGCTCCCGCCCCGCCCAGCAGATGCTCGACACGTACCGCCATCTCGTCAGCCCGGTCACCGGGGTCGTCACCGGGATCACCCGGGTCCAGGGCGGCCCCGCCTTCCTCAACAGCTTCAGCTCCGGACCCAACCCGGTCTCCGGCGGCCCCGGACTGACCGGGCTGCTGGGCGGCCTGCGCCAGATCAACGGCGGCAAGGGCGTCACCGCCCTGGACGCCGAGGTCAGCGCGCTGTGCGAGGCCGTCGAGCGCTACTCCGGGTGCCTGCTCGGCGAGGAGTACCGGGTCAGGGGGCGCTACCGGGACCTCGACGGGCTCGCCGTGCACCCGGACGCCTGCCAGCTGTTCGCCGACGACCAGTTCGACGACCGGGACGCGTGGAACGCCGCGCACTCCGGCTTCCACCACGTCCCCGAGCGCTTCGACGAGGACGCGGAGGTCGACTGGACCCCCGTCTGGTCGCTCACCGGCCGGCGTCACGTGCTGCTGCCCACGGCCCAGCTGTACTTCGCCACCGCCGCCGAACGCCGGCACCCCGTGGCGGGCCGCCGGTTCGTGCACGCCGACTCCAACGGCAACGCGGCCGGCAGCAGCACCGAGGACGCGATCCTCCAGGGCTTCCTCGAACTCGTCGAACGCGACGCCGTCGCCCTGTGGTGGTACAACCGCGTCCGGCGGCCCGGCGTCGACCTGCACGCGGCGGCCGACCCCTGGACCGAGGAGCTGATCGAGGTCCACCGGGGGCTGGGCCGCCAGGTGTGGGCGCTCGACCTCACCTCCGACCTCGGCATCCCCGTCTTCGCCGCCCTGTCCCGCCGCACCGACAAGGCGGCCGAGGACATCGTGTTCGGCTTCGGCGCGCACCTCGACGCGCGGACCGCCCTGCGCCGGGCGCTGACCGAACTGAACCAGCTGCTGCCCGCCGTGGTCGGGGCCCGCCCGGACGGCGGCGGGTACGGCCTCGACGACCCCGAGCTGACCCGCTGGTGGCGCGGCGCGACACTCGGGAACCAGCCCTACCTGCGTCCGCTGCCGCCCCGCGCGGGCCCGCTCGCCGAGCTGTCCTTCCCCACCGCCCCCGACCTGCGCGACGACCTCGACGCCGTCACCGCGCTGATGCGGGAACGCGGACTGGACCTGCTCGTCCTCGACCAGACCCGCCCCGACGTCGAACTGCCCGTCGTCAAGGTCGTCGTCCCCGGCCTGCGCTCCTTCTGGGCGCGGTTCGCCCCGGGCCGGCTCTACGACGTCCCGGTCGCCCTGGGCTGGCGGCCGGAGCCCGTGGCACGGGCCGACCTGAATCCCGTGCCGCTCTTCGTGTGACCCTCACCCCCCCAGGAGCAGACCGTGGTGCATGCCACCCTCATCGACGAGCACGATCGTCCGGAAGCGATCACGACCCTGTGGTCCCTGCGCGAGGACGTCCGTGTCGAGACGTTCGAGGACGGCGATGCGGTCGAACTCCACAGCCGCTGGTCCGACCTGAGAGTGCGCAACCCCGAGCCGGGGCTCGTCGAGACGCTGCGCCGCATGAGCCTCGGCCCGGTCAGCCTGGACAACGTCTCCGCCGGCCGTGCCGAGGGCACCCCCCGGTCCTGGCAGCGCGCCCTGCTGCGGCTCCAGGACCTGGTGGTGCGCTCGCTGGCGTTCGCCGGCAGCGGGCAACTGCTGCTGTCGGCCGTGCCGCTCACCCACACCGCCCGCTTCGCCCCCGAGCCGCCGCCGGACGACGCCCTGCTGAAGCTCTCCCGGTTCGCGCTGCTGCGGTGCGAGGGGGACCTCTTCAGGCTGGAGTCGCCGCTGTCCCTGCACCGGGTGGTGCTGCACCGTCCCGAGGCCCAGTGGGTGGTCTCCGCCCTCGCCCGGCCGGTCACCGCGGCGAAGGCCGGCGACGGACTGCCGCTGGCCGCCTCCGTGGTGCGGGAGATCCTCGGCTACCTCGTCGGCACCGGCATGGTGCTGGTGGCCCAGACCCCGGAGGGCGACTTCGACGAGGACCGGGACCCCGTGCTGCGGACCTGGTCCGTCCACGACATGCTCTTCCACACCCGTTCCGTGCTCGGCCGCGACGACGGCGACTACGGGGCGACCTTCGCGCACGCCGCCCGGCTCGCCCCGCAGCCCGCCGTCAAACCCCCGCCGTCCGGGCCGGTGTTCGCGCTGCCCAGGCCCGACCTGGACGACGTGCTCGACCGGGACCCCCGGTTCACCAGCGTGCTGGAGGGACGGCGGTCCGGGCGCGAGTACGGACCGGCGCTGGACCTGAGCACGCTCGGCGAGTTCCTCTACCGCACCGCCCGGGTCCGCTCCCTGGGCACGGTCGGCTCCGGCGAGACCGCCTACCCGGCCACCGACCGGCCGTACCCGACCGGCGGGGCCGTATACGATCTGGAGCTCTACCTGACCGTGCGGGACTGTCCGGAACTGCCCACCGGCATCTACCACTACGACCCGCAGGGCCACCGCCTGGTCCTGGTCGACGACGCCCCCGCGGCGGTCGGGACGCTGTCCCGGGGCGCCATGGCCGCCGCCGCGCTGTCCGCGCCGCCGCCGGTGCTGATCACGCTGACCTCCCGCTTCCAGCGGCTGTCGTGGAAGTACAGCGGACTGACGTACTCCCTGGTGCTCAAGCACGTGGGGGCGCTCGTCCAGACGTTCTACCTGGTGGGCACGGCCATGGGGCTGGCGGGCTGCGCGGTGTGCAGCGAGGACATCACCGCGTTCACCGGGGCGCTCGGCCTGGACTGGCGCACCGAGTCCCCGGTGGGCTCCTTCGTGCTCGGCCCCGCGCCGGCCGGCCGGAACGGCTCGGGACCCCCGCTCGGAGCGGACCGGGTCGGCGTCAACAGCCCTGACTGGGGCGCGCGTTCGGCGCCGGCGCGGCGTGGCTGACATGTGGTGGAGGGCGCGGCAAGGCCCTCCCCCGCGGCCCGTCTCCGATCTAGTATGACGCCACGGATGTGAGAAATCGACGGGGAGTGTGGGGATGCCGCGCGGACTTCTGCGTTCCGCTGGACAGCAACGCGACACCCTTCCACCACAGCTCGCCTTCAGCATCGTCCTGATGGTGTTGTTCGGGTTCGTCCTGATCGCCGTGCTCAACGTGATCGGCCAGGACCCCGCCCCGTGGCTGCTGACGGCCTGCGTCGCCTCCAGCGCCGTACTGGTCACCCTCCAGGCCGTGCACAGTGCCCCGGGCACGGAGCGGCTCCGGGAGAGGTACGGCCTGTGGACGCTGTCCCTCCAGGCCGTCCTGACCTACGTCCCGATGCTGTTCGTCGGCTCCACCTGGGGCGGCATGGGGGGCTTCCTCGCCGGGTCGTGTCTGCTGCTCATCGCCGCCCCGGTGTGCTGGGTGGCGTTCGGCACCGTCGTCGCGGTCACGGGGCTGGCCGCGGTCCTGGAGGGCACCGACTGGGTGGACTCCTCGTACCTCGTGGTCTCCACGGTGCTCACCGGGCTGATCGTGTACGGGCTGACCCGGCTGTCGAACCTGGTGACCGAGGTCTACCAAGCACGTGAGGAACTGGCGGAGATGGCGGTCCACCGGGAGCGGCTGCGGTTCGCCCGGGACCTGCACGACCTGCTGGGCTTCGGCCTGTCCGCCATCACCCTCAAGAGCGAGCTGACGATCCGGCTGGTGGCCACCCGGCCCGAGCGGGCCCGCGAGGAGCTGGCCGCCATCCTCCAGATCTCCCGGCAGGCCCTGGCCGACGTGCGGTCGGTCGCCCGCGGCTACCGCGAGATGTCGCTGGCCGCCGAGGCCGCCTCCGCCGAGGACGTGCTGACCGCGGCGGAGATCGACGCCCGGATCGACCTGGACTGCGGTCCGGTGTCCGCGCAGGTCGGCACGGTACTGGCCACGGTGATCCGCGAGGGCGTCACCAACGTGCTGCGGCACAGCAAGGCGCAGCACTGCGTCATCGAGGCCGGCGCGGTCGACGGCCCCGGCGGCGGCCTGATACGCCTGCTCCTCGCCAACGACGGCGCCGACGAGACCCGCCGCACCGGATTCCAGGACGGCGGCAGCGGCCTCGGCAACCTCCGCACCCGGGTCGAGGAGATCGGCGGCACGCTGACCGCGGGAGCGGCCGAGGAGGACTGGTTCCGCCTGGTCGCCGAGGTCCCCCGGGTCACGACGGCACAACCGCCCGCCGCCGCCTGACCCTCCCGCCCCGACCTAGGTCAGCCAGCCGTTGTCCTTGGCGATGCGGATCGCGTCGAGCCGGTTGCGCGCGTTCAGCTTGGTGACGGCGCTGGTGAGGTAGTTGCGGACGGTGCCGATGGAGAGGAAGAGCTGGGTCGCGATCTCCATGGCCTCCGCACCGCCGGCCGCCAGCTTCAGTACCTCGATCTCCCGCCGGGTCAGCGGGCTCTCCTCGAACTCCCATGCGGCGAGTGCGAGTTGCGGATCGATCACCCGGCCGCCCGCGGCCACCTTGCGCACCGCGTCGGCGAGCTGGTCCGGCGGCGCGTCCTTCAGCAGGAACCCCGACACCTTCGCCGCCATGGCCCGCCGGAAGGTACCGGGGCGGCCCAGGCTGGTCAGGATCAGCACCTGGCACTCCGGCACCGCCGTGCGCAGCCGGTCGGCGGCGCTCAGCCCGTCCAGCCCCGGCAGGTCGATGTCCACGATGGCGACGTCCGGACGCAACTCCTGGACGGTCGGCACCAGTTTGTCCCCGGAATCGAACTGCGCGACCACCTTGAGGTCGGACTCCATTTCCAGCAGCGCCACCAGGGCGCCGCGTACCATGTGCATGTCCTCGGCGATCACGATACGGATCAAGCCAACCTCCCCCGCCGGAACGGCTGTTGCCGCTCACGCCTCCATCCGTATGGTATTCGAACGCCGGTGGGCCCCGGGCGTATTCGCCCGCCCGCCGTGTCGCTCGGGCCCCGGGCGGTGTGCACCGCGGCGGCCGTGAATCTTTCATACCCGGGCCCTGACGGGACCACTGCGGACCGGGGGACGCCTGCACTGTCGGCCGGGGTGCCGCGCGTGGGACCGTCGTCCTACTTCGTTCGGTACGGGGGGCTGAAGCGCCTCGTGCGTCCCTTCCTAGCCACCTGGGGACCAGATGGACATCACCCTGCTGGGACCGCTCAACGCGGACACGGACGGTTCTTCGGTCCTGCCGTCCGCGGCCAAGACGCGCCAGGTGCTGGCCCTGCTGGCGCTGAACGCCAACCGCGTGGTCCCCGTGCCGATGATCATGGAGGAGCTCTGGGGACACCACCCGCCGCGCACCGGGGCGGCCACGCTCCAGACCTACATCATGCGGCTGCGCCGGCTGATCGCCGCCTCCGTCCGCGGACGCTGCGACGCCAAGGAGATCCTGGAGTACCGGCACGGCGGCTACTGCCTCGTCGCGCCCACCGCCTGCGTCGACGTGCTGGAGTACGAGCGCCTGGCCGCCGAGGGGCAGCGGCTCTTCGACACCTGCGAGGACGAGACCGCGGTGAAGGTGTTCCGCGAGGCGCTCGACCTGTGGCGCGGACCGGCGCTCGCCGACATCCGCTGCGGCGCGCTCCTCGAGATCGACCGGGTGCGCCTGGAGGAGAGCCGGCTCGGGGTGCTGGAGCGCCGCATGGACGCCGAGCTGAACCTCGGCCGACACGCCGAACTGCTGACCGAGCTGGTCGCCCTGACGGCCCGCCGGCCCCTGCACGAGGGGCTGCACGCCCAGCACATGATCGCGCTCTACCGCTCCGGCCGCCCCTCGGAGGCGCTGGCGGCCTTCACCAAGCTGCGGCACCGCCTGGTGGAGGACCTGGGCATGGACCCCTCGCCCCGGCTCCAGCGGCTGCACCGGGCGATCCTGGGCGGGGACCTGCTCCTCGACCACCAGCAGCGCGGCCCCGGCCGCCGGGTCCTGGACATGTTCGCCGCGTGAGCGGGACGCGGCGGCCGGCCGTCACAGCTTGCGCAGGCTGAGCCGCTGCACCTTGTGGTCGGGGCCCTTGCGCAGCACCAGGGTGGCCCGGCCCCGGGTGGGGGCCACGTTCTCCACCAGGTTCGGCTTGTTGATGGTGCGCCAGGTGGTGCGGGCGTAGTCGAGCGCCTCCTCCTCCGACACCTGGGTGTACTTGCGGAAGTACGAGGACGGGTTCTGGAACGCCGTCTCGCGCAGCTTCCTGAACCGGCTGAGGTACCAGTGCTCGATGTCCTCGGTCCGGGCGTCGACGTACACGCTGAAGTCGAAGTAGTCGGCGAGCCCCACCCTGGTCCGGCCGTCCTTGCCGGGCAGCGCGGGCTGCAGCACGTTGAGGCCCTCGACGATCAGGATGTCCGGGCGGCGCACGACGAGCCGCTGGTCCGGGACGATGTCGTAGATGAGGTGGGAGTAGACCGGCGCGGTCACCTCCGCCTTGCCCGCCTTGATGTCGGCGACGAAGCGGGTCAGCGCCCGCCGGTCGTACGACTCGGGGAAGCCCTTCCGCGACATCAGGCCGCGCGCCTCCAGCTCCCGCGTCGGCAGCAGGAAGCCATCGGTCGTGACCAGTTCCACGCGCGGATGCTCGGGCCAGCGGGACAGCAGCGCCTGGAGCAGGCGGGCGACGGTGGACTTGCCGACCGCGACCGAGCCGGCGACCCCTATGACGAAGGGGGTGCCGGACTGGGAGCCCTGTTCGCCGAGGAACGTGTTCAGCGCGCCGCGCAGGCCGTCGGTGGCGCCCACGTAGAGGTTGAGCAGCCGGGACAGCGGGAGGTAGATGTCCCGCACCTCGTCGAGGTCGATGACGTCGCCGAGGCCGCGCAGCTTCTCCACCTCCTCGGCGGTCAGCGGCAGCGGCGTCTTGTCGCGCAGCGCGCTCCACTCGGGGCGGGTGAGGTCGACGTAGGGAGTCGCCTCCGGCCGGGACCGGTGGGCGCTCCGGGGTATCGAGGGGACCGGAGAGATCACAGTCCATTGTTAACGGAGTACGAACGGGACGGCAGGTGGGCTGTGTCACGTCGGCCGGTCCGCGGTGGTCCGGTGGGCCCCGACGGGGCACGTCGGAGATCACGGTCGGGTCTCGGGTGACCAGTTATCGATCGTACGTACGAACGCCCTGGGTAAGGTGCGGGCAAAGTCGACCGGATCTCATCACTGGCCTCGACGTGACTCGACAGATTCCGACGCGAGTCGACATCCCCTGAAGTGAACCGACGAAAGAGTACTGCCGTGAGCTCGACCGCTGTCCGCCGTACCGCCCTCGCGGCCTCCGCCGCCGCCCTGGCCCTGCTCGCCACCGCCTGCGGCGGGTCCTCCGACGACGACTCCGCGGCCGGTGACGACAAGGCGAAGGCCGAGCAGTCCGCCCCGGCGGAGGGCGCCGAAGGGTCCGCACCGGCGGGCAAGGCGCTGACCGCCGCCGAACTGGAGAAGGTCGCCCTCGCCCAGGCCGACGTCAAGAACGGCGAGGTCGCCACCGAACTGTCGGCGGAGGACCAGGTGGCCAAGGACAAGATCTCGGCGGACAACGAGGCCTGTCTACCGCTCGTTCACGTCCAGGGCGCGGTGGCCCAGGGCGAGCCGGCGGCGGACGTGCAACGCTCCTGGCAGGGCCAGTCGGAGTCGCCCTCCGAGAGCAAGGGCCCGGACGGCCAGGACATGACCGACATCGACGTGAACGAGATCCTGATCAACGTCGCCTCCTACGCGGACGGCGGCGCCGAGCAGGCGGTGGCGGGGCTGAAGACGGCCGTCGAGAAGTGCGCGGGCGGCTTCGAGGCCACCGTGGGCAGCGACAAGATGCGGGTCACCGAGGTGAGCGGCTTGGATCGCCTCAAGGGCGGTGACGAAGGGTTCACCGTCGACATCGGTGTGGCCACCGGCGGGGACAGCAGCGGGCTCATGAAGCTCGTCGTGGTCCGCAAGGGCGCCACCCTGGCCACCTTCAGCGCGGTCAACCTCTCCGCGATGATGACCGGCGCGGAGTTCGAGGTGCCCGCGGACGTCGTCGACGCCCAGGTCGCCAAGCTCGGCTGACCCCGGGCGCACGGGGCCGGGCGCCTGCTGCGGGGCGATTCGGCGAGTCGGCTATGGTTCCGCAGTGCGGCGCCTGTGGCCGGTGCGACTGAGCAGCCGGGCCGAGGGGTCCGCGGGACCGGGGCGGCCAGGGGGGCCCGTCCGTCGCCGGTCCGAGTGGAACGCCGCCCTGTCAGCGAGGACGACACCGGAACGGTGGAGCATGACCCAGACGGATCGAATAACTGTCGTCGGCGAGGCCCAGGGGGGATCCGGGCCGGGATCGGGGGCGGAGGCGTCCCTGCCGGAAGCGGCGCGCGTGCCCGTCGCCGCCGGCAAGCCCGTCCGCGGCAGCAACCGGCTCGCCGCGCTGGACGGGCTGCGCTTCCTCGCGGCGCTGGCGGTGGTGCTCTACCACTTCGTCGGCCAGAAGCCCAAGACGATGGAGGTCTTCTGGGGGCAGCCGTACACGGAGGTCTTCCCCGACGCCCACGGGTACTTCGCGTACGGACAGTTCGGCGTCGACCTGTTCTTCCTGATCAGCGGCTTCGTGATCTGCATGAGCGCGTGGGGCCGGACCCCGCGTGACTTCTTCATCTCGCGCGTCACCCGCCTCTACCCCATGTACTGGGTGGCGATCGCGGTCTCGGCGTGCGTGCTGTTCTTCGTCAGCAACCCGTTCGCGGACCGCGACCCGCGCATCATCTTCGCCAACCTCACCATGCTGCAGCGGCCGCTGGGCGTCGCGAACCTGGACGCGGTGTACTGGACGCTCTGGCCGGAGCTCTGCTTCTACCTGACCTTCTCGGTCGTGGTCTGGAAGGGCCTCACCTACCAGCGCGTGGTGATCTTCGCCGGGCTGTGGACGGTGGCCGCGGTGCTCGCCCCGGCCGTCGACCTGCCGCTGCTCACCCTTCTGGTCAACCCGCAGTCGGCCCCGTACTTCATCGCCGGCATGGCCTTCTACCTCATGTACCGCTTCCGGCCGACGCCGCTGCTGTGGGGTGTCGTCGCGATGTCGTGGCTGCTGGCGCTGCACTTCCTGCTGGCCCCGCACGGCGGCCGCATCAAGTGGGACATCTGGTCACCGTCGTACAGCTCGCTGGTGATCGTGACCACGGTGTTCTTCGCACTGATCGCCGCGATCGCGCTCGGCTGGTCCAGCAGGATCCGCTGGCGCTGGCTGACCGTCGCGGGAACGCTGACCTTCCCGCTCTACCTGCTGCACGACATCATCGGCATCACCCTCCTGCACCGCTACGCCGACCGGGTCGACCCGTGGGTGCTGGTCGGGTCGATCACGGCGGGCCTGGTCGTCCTGTCGTACGTCGTCCAGCGCTTCGTCGAGCGCCCCGTGGCCGTGGCCACCCGGCGGTGGCTCAAGAGCGCCGACTTCGGCTGGAAGCAGCCGGCGCGACGCCGCTGACGGCGACCGGGCGACCGGGCGGCCGCGCGGGTAATTTCCGATTTCGGGCAGGGAAAGCCCGCTTCGTGACCGCTGCGCGGCCAAAGCTGCTCGTAGGCTGCCGCTTATGTGCGGAATCGTGGGATACGTAGGGCCTCAATCGGCACTCGATGTCGTGATGGCCGGACTGAAGCGCCTCGAATACCGGGGCTACGACTCGGCGGGCGTCGCCGTGCTCGCGGACGGCGGCCTCGCCACCGCCAAGCGGGCCGGCAAGCTCGTCAACCTCGACAAGGAACTGTCCGAACACCCGCTGCCGTCCGCCGCGACCGGCATCGGCCACACCCGATGGGCCACCCACGGGGGCCCCACCGACGCCAACGCCCACCCGCACCTCGACAACGCGGGCCGGGTGGCCGTGGTCCACAACGGCATCATCGAGAACTTCGCGCGCCTGCGGGCCGAGCTGGCGGAGCGCGGCCACGGCCTGGTCTCGGAGACCGACACCGAGGTCGTCGCCCACCTGCTCGCCGAGGAGTACTCCGCCCACGCCGACCTGGCCGAGTCGATGCGGCGGGTGTGCCGCCGGCTGGAGGGCGCGTTCACCCTGGTCGCCGTGCACGCGGACGCGCCGGACGTCGTGGTGGGCGCCCGCCGCAACTCGCCGCTCGTGGTGGGCGTGGGGGAGGGCGAGTACTTCCTCGCCTCGGATGTCGCGGCCTTCATCGCCCACACCCGGGACGCCGTCGAGCTGGGCCAGGACCAGGTCGTCGAGCTGCGCCGGGACGGCGTGCGGGTCACCGCCTTCGACGGCACCCCGGCGGACGTTCGCTCCTACCACGTCGACTGGGACGCGTCGGCCGCAGAGAAGGCCGGGTACGCCTCCTTCATGCTCAAGGAGATCGCCGAGCAGCCCAAGGCCGTCGCCGACACCCTCCTCGGCCGCGTCGACGGCTCCGGCACGCTGAGCCTGGACGAGGTGCGCATCCCGCCGGGGGTGCTCCGGGAGGTCGACAAGGTCGTCGTCGTCGCCTGCGGCACGGCCTTCCACGCCGGACTGATCGCCAAGTACGCCATCGAGCACTGGACGCGGATCCCCTGCGAGGTGGAGCTGGCCAGCGAGTTCCGCTACCGCGACCCGATCCTCGACCAGCGGACCCTGGTCGTCGCGATCTCCCAGTCCGGCGAGACCATGGACACCCTCATGGCCCTGCGCCACGCCCGCGAACAGGGCGCCCGGGTCCTCGCCATCTGCAACACCAACGGCTCCACCATCCCGCGCGAGTCCGACGCCGTGCTCTACACCCACGCCGGCCCCGAGGTCGCCGTCGCCTCCACCAAGGCCTTCCTCACCCAGCTCGTCGCCTGCTACCTGGTCGCCCTGTACCTGGGCCAGGTGCGCGGCACCAAGTACGGCGACGAGATCGGCGACGTCGTCCGCGACCTGTCCGGCATCTCCGGCGCCGTCGAACAGGTCCTGGGAACCATGGAACCGGTACGGGAACTGGCCCGCTCCCTCGCCCACAAGAACACGGTGCTCTTCCTCGGCCGGCACGTCGGCCACCCCGTCGCCCTCGAAGGCGCCCTCAAGCTGAAGGAGCTGGCGTACATGCACGCCGAGGGCTTCGCGGCGGGCGAGCTGAAGCACGGGCCGATCGCGCTGATCGAGGAGGACCTGCCGGTCGTCGTGGTCGTGCCGTCCCCGCGCGGACGCTCGGTCCTCCACGACAAGATCGTGTCCAACATCCAGGAGATCCGCGCCCGCGGCGCCCGCACCATCGTCATCGCCGAAGAGGGCGACGAGGCGGTCGCCCCCTACGCCGACCACCTCGTCCGGGTCCCCGCCACCCCGACGCTGCTCCAGCCGCTGGTCGCGACGGTGCCGTTGCAGGTCTTCGCCTGCGAGCTGGCGACGGCCCGGGGCAACGAGGTGGACCAGCCGCGCAACCTCGCGAAGTCGGTGACGGTCGAGTAGGCCCTCAGCGGTCGACGCCGGACAGCACGGTGACGACCCGGAAGCGCTCCAGGAGCGCGGGCGTCGCGTCGTCCACCGTGAACTCCGGTTCGTCCAGCGCCGCGCGCCTCCCCGCGCCGTGCCGGAACAGTTCGTGCCCCGCCCGGGGTTCGGCCACGCTCGTGGACCCCTCGCCCTCGTCGACCGCGTGGGCGAGGTCCACCTCGGCCGGCGCGGCCACGCGCACCGCCGTCGCCTCGATGACGGCGACGGGGCGGTCGGGCGAGTCGACGAACACTTCGCGGCGTCCGGGCTCCGGCAGCGGCTCGCCCGCGTGCCCGTAGGCGGCGACCAGGCCGGTCGTCGAGGTCTTCGAACCGTCGAGGATCGCCGCGACGAGCAGGTCGCGCAGCGGGCCGGGATCACGGCTCATGTGACCACCGCACTGGCGAGGTCCGCGCCCGAGCCCGGTTCAGTCCCCCCGGACATCCCGCCAGGCACGCGGGATCGCCGTCGCCACGTCGTGTGCGCCCGCCGGGGCGCCCTCCGCCGCGAAGCGGCCCGCCAGGCCGTGCAGGTACGCGCCCACGCTCCCCGCGTCCACCGCCGACAGCCCCGCCGCCAGCAGCGACCCCGCCAGCCCCGACAGCACGTCTCCGCTCCCGGCCGTGGCCAGCCACGACGTGCCGGTCGCGTTGACCCGCACCGGCCCGCCGTCCGGCCCCGCCACCACCGTCGTCGAGCCCTTCAGCAGCACCGTCGCCCCGTACCGCTGCGCCAGCTCCCGCGCCGAGGCCAGCCGGGCCGCCTCGACCTCCTCCCGGCCCACCCCGAGCAGCGCCGCCGCCTCACCCGCGTGCGGGGTCATCAGCGTCGGCGCCGTCCGCGCCCGTACCGCGTCCGCGTCGGCCAGCCGCAGCCCGTCCGCGTCGATCAGCACCGGCACCTCGGCCGCCAGCACCTGAGCCACCGTCGCCGCGTCGTCACCGGCGCCCGGTCCGACCACCCACGCCTGCACCCGCCCCGCCCGCTCCGGCCCCCGGTCGGACACGAGGGTCTCCGGGAAGCGGGCGATCACCGCGTCCCCCGCCGGGCCGACGTACCGCACCGCCCCGGCCCCGCCCCGCAGCGCGCCCGCGACGGCGAGCACGGCCGCGCCGGGGTAGCGGGCCGACCCGGCGGCGATGCCGACGACCCCGCGCCGGTACTTGTCGCTCTCCGCCGCGGGCACCGGCAGCAGCCGCGCCACGTCCGCGTGCTGCGGCGCCTCCAGTTCCGCCGCCTCCGCGGGCAGCGGCAGCCCGATGTCCACCAGCCGCACCGAACCCGCGTACTCCCGCGCCGGGTCGACCAGCAGCCCCGGCTTGTGCGTCCCGAACGTCACCGTCAGGTCGGCGCGGACCGCAGCCCCCCGCACCTCTCCGGTGTCCGCGTCGACGCCGCTCGGCAGGTCGACGGCGACCACGGCGGCCCGCGAGCGCGCGGCGGCGTCCGCCAACGGCACCGCCGCCCCCGCAGCCCGCCCCGGCCCCCGATACCGACGATCCCGTCGAGGACCAGATCGGCCCGCGCGATCCCGTCCAGCGCCGACGCCGACGCCGGAGCCGATGCCGGCTCGCAGTCCACCGTCCGGCCGCCCGCGCGCCGCAGCGCCGCCAGGCCCCCGCCGTGGGCCCGCTCCGGCGCGAGCAGCACCGCCGTGACGCCCGCCCCGCGCCGGGCCAGCCGCGCCCCCGCGTACAGGGCGTCGCCGCCGTTGTCGCCGCTGCCGACCAGCAGCACCACCCGGCTGCCGTAGACCCGGCCGGCCGTCCGCCCCAGCACCTGGGCGCAGGCGGCGGCCAGCCCGGCCGCGGCCCGTTGCATCAGCGCCCCCTCCGGCAGCCGGGCCATCAGCTCCCGTTCGGCGTTCCTGACCGTCTCCACGCTGTACGCAGTCCGCATGCCGTCGAGTCTTCCCCGTACGCGGCGCACACGCACGGCCCCGGACACCCCGCCCCGCGGGATGGGGGACAGTTGACCCATGAACGGCGACGACGAGACGGCACAGGTGATGACCTCGCTCGGGGCACGCCTGCGCGCCCTCCGCCGCGCCCGCGGGCTCACCCTGGCCCAGCTCTCCGCCGCCACCGGCGTCTCCGTGAGCACCCTGTCCCGGCTGGAGTCGGGGCAGCGCGAACCGGCGCTGCGGCACCTGCTGCCGCTGGCCCGCGCACACCGGCTGCCCCTCGACGAACTCGTCGGCTCCCGGACCGGCGACCCCCGCGTCCACCCGCGCCCCTTCACCCGGCACGGCCAGACCTGGATCCCCCTCACCCGCAACCCCAACGACGGCCTGCACGCCTACAAGCAGATCCTCCCCGCCCCGCCCACCCCGCGCACCGACCGGACACCGCGCCCCGAACAGGGGTCGCACGAGGGCCACGAGTGGCTCTACGTCCTCTCCGGCCGTCTCCTCCTCGCCCTCGGCGACCACGACCTGATCATCGCGGCCGGAGAGACGGCCGAGTTCGACACCCGCGTCCCGCACGGCCTCGCCAACGCGGGGGACCGGCCCGTCGAGTGGCTCGCCCTCTACGGCGCACAGGGCGAACGCATGCACATCCGGGTCCGCCCGGCCGCCGGTTGACCGCCGACCGGCCGCGCCGCGGGCGCTACCCCTCCGCGATCACCACCGCCGACGCGATCCCCGCGTCGTGGCTCAGCGACACGTGCCACGACGCCACCCCCAGCTCCGTCGCCCGCGCGGCCACCGTCCCCGTCACCCGCAGCCGCGGCCGCCCGCTGTCCTCGACGTACACCTCGGCGTCCGTCCACAGCAGTCCCGCCGGTGCGCCCAGCGCCTTGGCCAGCGCCTCCTTGGCCGCGAAGCGGGCGGCGAGCGAGGCGACGCCCCGGCGCTCACCGCTCGGCAGCAGCAGCTCGCTCTCCAGGAACAGCCGCCCCGCCAGGGCCGGCGTGCGCGCCAGCGACGCCCCGAACCGCTCGACCTCGGCCACGTCGATCCCGACCCCGATGATGCTCATGCCGGGCACCCTAACCACTCCCGGCTGCGTCGGGCGGGGGCGGTGGAGCGCTCTGAGAGACTGGGGGCACGATGAGTGAGACAGCTGCTCGGCGGGCCGCGGTACTGCGCGCCCGTGCCGAGATCGACCTGGCAGCCCTGCGGGCCAACGTACGCGCGCTGCGCGAACGGGCCCCCGGGGCCGCTCTCATGGCCGTCGTCAAGGCCGACGCCTACGGCCACGGCGCGATCCCCTGCGCCCGCGCGGCCGTCGAGGCGGGCGCGACCTGGCTCGGCACCGCCACCCCGCAGGAGGCCCTCGCGCTGCGCGCGCGGGCGGGACTGCCGGACGACGTGCGGATCATGTGCTGGCTGTGGACGCCCGGCGGCCCCTGGCGGGAGGCGGTCGAGGCCGGTCTCGACGTGTCCGTCGGCGCGACGTGGGCCCTGGACGAGGTCACCGACGCGGTCCGGCGGGCCGGTCTCCCCGCGCGCGTGCAGCTCAAGGCCGACACCGGGCTCGGCCGGGGCGGCTGCCAGCCCGGTGCGGACTGGGAGGAGCTGGTCGGTGCCGCCCGGCGGGCCGAGGAGGAGGGGCTGCTGCGGGTCACCGGCCTGTGGTCCCACTTCGCCTGCGCCGACGAACCCGGCCACCCCTCCATCGCCGCCCAGCTGACCCGCTTCCGGGAGATGACGTCCCACGCCGAGCGGCGGGGCCTGCGCCCCGAGGTGCGGCACATCGCCAACTCCCCGGCCACCCTCACCCTCCCCGACGCCCACTTCGACCTGGTACGCCCCGGCATCGCGATGTACGGCGTCTCGCCCAGTCCCGAGGTCGGCACCCCCGCCGACTTCGGACTGCGCCCCGCGATGACGCTGGCCGCCTCGCTGGCCCTGGTCAAGCAGGTCCCCGGCGGCCACGGCGTCAGCTACGGGCACCACTACACGACCCCCGGCGACACCACCCTCGGCCTGGTCCCGCTCGGCTACGCGGACGGCATCCCGCGCCACGCCTCCTCCACCGGCCCCGTCCTCGTCGACGGCAAGTGGCGCACGGTCGCGGGGCGGATCGCGATGGACCAGTTCGTCGTCGACCTGGGCGGGGACCGGCCGGATCCGGGCACCGAGGCGGTGCTGTTCGGACCCGGCGACCGCGGCGAACCCACCGCCGAGGACTGGGCCCAGGCGGCGGGCACCATCGCGTACGAGATCGTCACCCGGATCGGAACCCGCGTTCCGCGCGTCTACCTGAACGAGTGACGCGGACGACGGGTGGACCGAACGAGTGACGCGCCGGTCGGCGGAGTGACGCGCGGCGGGGTGAATCCGAATCAGCGGCCGGCGGACTCCGCGCGGCGGCCCGGCGAAGAGGAGCGGTGCACGTGAGCGAGAGCAACGGGGAGGCCGTCGCGGCGGCCGTCGCCTCCGCCACGGAGGCCGCCGGCGAGGTCGCCGCCGGGGGCTGGCGCCGGGCGACGGGCATCGCCGGGGTCGCGATAGGCGTGGTCGCGGCGGGCGCCGCGGCCGGAGTGGCGATAGAACGGCTCACCGTGGGCCGCGGGATGCGCCAGAAGGCCCGGCTGGCCCTCGACTCGGCGGGCCCGTACGGCGGGCTGCGCGGCACCCCCGGCACGGCCCGGGCCGACGACGGCACCGAGCTGTACTACGAGGTCGACGACATCGGCCCGGAGACCGAGGCGGCCCACGCCGGGCGCCGCAGGCGGTTGTTCGGCCGCAGGGAACCCGCCCCCGTGACCGTCGTCCTCAGCCACGGCTACTGCCTCAACCAGGACTCCTGGCACTTCCAGCGGGCCGCCCTCAGAGGCGTCGTCCGCACCGTGTACTGGGACCAGCGCAGCCACGGCCGGTCCGGGCGGGGCGTGGCCCAGACACGCGACGGCCTGCCGGTCACCATCGACGAACTCGGCCGCGACCTGAAGGCCGTGGTCGACGCGGCGGCGCCCGAGGGCCCGATCGTGCTCGTCGGGCACTCCATGGGCGGCATGACCGTGATGGCCCTCGCGGACGCGTTCCCCGAGTTCGTCCGCGAGCGCGTGGTGGGCGTCGCCCTCGTCGGCACGTCCTCCGGACGGCTCGGCGAGGTCAGCTTCGGGCTGCCGGTGGCCGGCGTCAACGCGGTGCGGCGGGTGCTGCCGGGCGTGCTCAAGGCGCTGGGGCAGCGGGCCGAGCTGGTGGAGAAGGGGCGGCGGGCGACGGCCGACCTGTTCGCCGGGATCATCAAGCGGTACTCGTTCGCGTCCCGGGACGTCGACCCCGCCGTGGCCCGGTTCGCCGAGCGGATGATCGAGTCGACGCCGATCGACGTCGTCGCCGAGTACTACCCGGCGTTCAACGACCACGACAAGACCGAGGCCCTCGCCCACTTCGCGGACCTGCCGGTCCTCGTGCTGGCCGGGGTGCGGGACCTGGTGACGCCGAGCGAGCACAGCGAGGCGATCGCCGACCTGCTGCCGGACGCGGAGCTGGTGCTCGTCCCCGACGCGGGGCACCTGGTGATGCTGGAGCATCCTGAACTGGTCACCGACCGCCTCGCCGACCTGCTCACCCGCGCGGGCGCGGTACCGGCAGCGACCGCCGCGGACGGCTGAGGGCTGCCCCGGACGGCTGACGGTTGCCGCGGACGGCCGGCGGCTGCCGCGGACGGCCAGCGGCTACCGTTGGCGGCTATGGAAGCACCAGCAGCGGCGCGGGGCCCGGCCGAGCCCGCCCCCGACGTCGAGATCACCGTCACCTCCCCCGACCGGATGCGGGAGCTGGGCCGCCGGCTGGCCGGGCTGCTGCGCGCCGGCGACCTGGTGATGCTCAGCGGTGAGCTGGGCGCGGGCAAGACGACGCTGACCCGGGGGCTCGGCGAGGGCCTCGGGGTGCGGGGCGCCGTCACCTCCCCGACCTTCGTGATCGCCCGCGTGCACCCCTCGCTCGGCGACGGCCCGCCCCTCGTCCACGTGGACGCCTACCGGCTGTCCGGCGGGCTGGACGAGATGGAGGACCTCGACCTCGACGTCTCGCTGTCCGACTCGGTGATCGTGGTCGAGTGGGGCGAGGGCAAGGTCGAGGAGCTGACCGAGGACCGGCTGCGGGTCCGCATCGACCGGGCCGTCGGCGACACCACCGACGAGGTGCGGCACGTGAGGCTGACCGGCATCGGCGAGCGCTGGGCCGCGGCCGACGTGCACTCCCTGGCCGGCTGAGCCGCCCCGCCGCGTCCGGCGCGCGGGATTTTCCGACAGGGCGTCGGCAAAATATTGCTTTCGAGGTCGTGCCCGTGGTCACATGGTATCCAGCACGTAGTTAGGCATGCCTTACTGCGCCCGCCCCCGACCTTCAGGAGGCGTCCATGCCGGAGAAGAGCCAGCCGCAGGCCCGCCCGAGGCCCCAGTCGCCCGCGCCCGCCGGGGTGTCGATGCGCGACCTGCTCGCGTCCTGCGCCGCGGCCGCGGCGGTCTCGACCCCGCCGCCCGCTCCCGAACCGGAGGCGTGCCGGCCCGTCCGGACCCACCGCGAGGCCGCCTGAGGCACCGAGGCCGTGGGACACCGACGCCGCCGGTGCGGCGTCAGGGGACGACGACGACCTGCTGCCCGATCGTCGCGAAACGCCAGATCGCCTCGCCGTCCGCGCGTGACGTGCGGACGCCGCCGGTGCGCTCGTCCGGGTCCGGCTTCGCCGTCGAGCCGTCGACCGCCGCGCTGAACCCGATCGCCACGCCCTGCGCGGTGGCGAAGCGCACCACGTGCTCGACGGGCACGCCGTCGGACCCGGTGACCCGGTTGGAGCGGGACGTGACGGTGTAGGCGCCGGGCGCCGGGTCGACCGTGCTGGGCGTGACCCGGAAGGTGCGCCGCACCCTGTTCCCGGACCCCACCAGCCACACGCGGTCGTCGTCGACCGAGTACACCACCCGCTCACCCGTCCCGGACCCCGCCGGGAGGGCGTCGGGGTGGCGCCGGTCGCGCGGCGCCTTGGGGGCGCCCGGCGCGGGCGTGCTGCTCGCCCGGGGCCGCTCGGGACCGGCCGGTGCGGCGACGGACGCCTGGTGTGCGAGGACGCCCACCGTGACGAGGGCGGCCGCGGTGAGGCCGGTGACGATACCGGCGCTGCTGCTTGCCACTGGCGACCACCTCGTCGTCGTACGCGTGCCTCGTGCTCGTGCTCGTGCGTCGCCCGTCGGGCGCCCGCTCCGGCGACGGTAGCAGTACGTGAGCGGGCGAACGCGGGGCGCGACACGGACCGGGCGGGCGGGGCCGCCGTCCTTCGCCGGGGACCGGAACCGGGCGTCCGACACGGGCCGTGCGGCGCCGTAGGCTGTTTGCGTGCTCTTGCTCGCTCTGGATACCGCCACGCCCGCCGTGACCGTCGCGCTGCACGACGGTACGGACGTCATCGCCTCGTCGAGCCAGGTGGACGCACGCCGGCACGGTGAGCTGCTGCTGCCCGCCGTCGACCGGGTGCTCACCGAAGCCGGTCAGCGCCTCGACGCCGTCACCGCCGTCGTCGCCGGTACCGGCCCCGGCCCGTACACGGGGCTGCGCGTCGGCCTGATGACCGCGGACACCTTCGGGCTCGCGCTCGGCGTGCCCGTGTACGGCGTGTGCACGCTGGACGGCCTCGCCCGCGCCGCCGACCTGGAGGGCCCCTTCGTCGTGGCGACCGACGCCCGCCGCAAGGAGGTCTACTGGGCGCGGTACGCCGACTCCCGCACCCGCCTCACCGACCCCGCGGTGGACCGCCCCGCCGACATCGCCGAGCAGGTGGCCGGGCTCCCGGCCGTCGGCGCCGGCGCCCTGCTCTACCCTGACACCTTCCCCCGGGCCCACGAGCCCGAGCACGTGTCCGCCGCCGCCCTGGCCCGGCTGGCCGCCGAGCGGCTGGCGGCGGGGGAGGAGCTGCCCGCGCCCCGGCCGTTGTACCTGCGCAGGCCCGACGCCCAGGTCCCCAAGAACTACAAGGTGGTCACCCCCAAGTGACCGAGTCAGCCACTTCCGGCCCCGCCCGGTCCACGTCCGCCGCACTGCGCGAGATGCGCTGGTGGGACATCGACCCCGTGCTCCGCATGGAGCGGGAGCTGTTCCCGGAGGACGCCTGGTCGCGGGGGATGTTCTGGTCCGAGCTGGCCCACGCGCGCGGCCCCGGGGCGACCCGGCGGTACCTGGTCGCCGAGGAGGACGGCCGCGTCGTCGGCTACGCGGGCCTGGTCACCTCCGGCGAGCAGGCCGACGTGCAGACCATCGCCGTCGCCCGCGACCACTGGGGCTCCGGACTCGGCGCCCGGCTGCTGACCGAACTGCTGCGCGCCGCGACCGACTTCGAGTGCACCGAGGTGCTCCTGGAGTGCCGGGTCGACAACACCCGCGCCCAGCGCCTCTACGAGCGCTTCGGCTTCGAGCCCATCGGCTTCAGACGCGGCTACTACCAGCCGGGCAACGTGGACGCCCTGGTGATGCGCCTGACCGACCCCTCCACCTCCGTACCGGGAACCGAACGAGGAACCGACAACCATGGCTGACTCACGCGACGAGCCCCTCGTCCTGGGGATCGAGACCTCCTGCGACGAGACCGGCGTCGGTGTCGTGCGCGGCACCACCCTGCTGGCGGACGCCGTCGCGTCCAGCGTCGACGAGCACGCCCGCTTCGGCGGCGTCGTCCCGGAGGTGGCCAGCCGCGCCCACCTGGAGGCGATGGTGCCCACCATCGAGCGCGCCCTCGAGGAAGCGGGGGTGAGCGCCCGCGACCTCGACGGCGTCGCCGTCACCGCGGGCCCCGGCCTCGCGGGCGCCCTGCTGGTCGGCGTCTCGGCGGCGAAGGCGTACGCCTACGCGCTCGGCAAGCCCCTCTACGGCGTCAACCACCTCGCCTCGCACATCTGCGTCGACCAGCTCGAACACGGCGCGCTGCCCGAGCCGACGATGGCCCTGCTGGTCTCCGGCGGGCACTCCTCCCTGCTGCTGTCCACGGACATCACCTCCGACGTCCGCCCCCTCGGCGCCACCATCGACGACGCGGCCGGCGAGGCCTTCGACAAGATCGCCCGGGTGCTGAACCTGGGCTTCCCCGGCGGCCCGGTCATCGACCGGTACGCGCGCGAGGGCGACCCGAACGCCATCGCCTTCCCGCGCGGTCTGACCGGCCCGCGCGACGCGGCGTACGACTTCTCCTTCTCCGGCCTGAAGACGGCCGTGGCCCGCTGGATCGAGGCGAAGCGGGCGGCGGGCGAGGACGTGCCGGTGCGCGACGTGTCGGCCTCCTTCCAGGAGGCGGTCGTGGACGTGCTGACCCGCAAGGCGGTGCGGGCCTGCAAGGACGAGGGCGTCGACCACCTGATGATCGGCGGCGGCGTGGCCGCCAACTCCCGGCTGCGGGCCCTGGCCCAGGAGCGCTGCGAGGCGGCGGGCATCCGGCTGCGGGTGCCCCGCCCCAAGCTGTGCACGGACAACGGCGCGATGGTCGCCGCGCTCGGCGCCGAGATGGTCGCCCGCAACCGGGCCGCCTCCGACTGGGACCTCTCGGCCGACTCCTCCCTCCCGGTGACGGAACCGCACGTCCCCGGCCGCGCCCCCACGCACAGCCACCACGGCCACGACCACGTTCACGAAGTGAGCAAGGAGAACCTGTACTCGTGACCGTCGCGCTGATGTGGGAGGCGCGGGCCGTCGCGGGCCGGGGCGAGGAGCTGCTGGCCTGGGCGCGTCGGCAGGAGCTTCCCCGCCGCCCCCTGCGCCGGGAGACCCTGCGGGCCCCGCAGGACCGCGTCCTCGTCATCACCTGGTGGGACGCCGCGTACGACGCCGACGTCCCGGAGCTGCCCGAACCGGACGGGGGACTGGTCACGCGGGCGGTGCACCGGTGGCGGTTCGAGTCGGTCGGGAACGACGACCCCCGAACCGAATGATTCGTTCTTCATGTCGAATGTTTTGAGGGGTCCCGGTTCACCGGCCCCTGCGTCAGGGAGCCGCATGGGGTTACGATCGCCGCCATGACATCCCCGCAGCCCGCTGAAACCCGGACGCAAAAGCGGTCCGCGCAGACCGCGACCCTCGCCGAGATCGCGCGTGAGGCCGGTGTGTCGGCGCCGACTGTTTCGAAGGTGCTCAACGGCCGCGCCGACGTCGCCCCGTCGACCCGGGCCCGGGTGGAGGATCTGCTGCGCGCCCACGGCTACCGGCGCAGGCGTGCCGAATCGAGCCGTTCGCCCCTGATCGACCTGGTCTTCCACGAGCTGGAGAGCGCCTGGGCGATGGAGGTCATCCGGGGCGTGGAGAACGTGGCGCGGGACACCGGGCTCAGCGTCGTGCTCTCCGAGAGCGCGGGCCGCCTCACCCCGGGCCGCACCTGGGCCGACCAGGTCGCCGCCCGCCGGCCGCACGGCGTGATCCTCGTCCTGTCCGGCCTCGACGAGTCCCAGCGGGCCCTGCTCACCAGCCGCTCCATCCCGTTCGTGGTGATGGACCCGGCCGGCGACCCGGGCGCCGACGTGCCGTCCATCGGCGCCACCAACTGGCAGGGCGGACTCGCCGCCACCCGGCACCTGGTCGACCTCGGCCACACCCGCATCGGCGCGATCAGCGGGCCCACCCGCATGATGTGCAGCCGCGCCCGCGTCGACGGCTACCGGGCCGCCCTGGAGACGGCGGGGCTGCCCGTCGACCCCGACCTGATCGTGACCGGCGACTTCCACCACGAGGCCGGCTACCGGCAGGGCCTGGAACTGCTGCGCCGCCCGGACCGGCCGACCGCCGTCTTCGCGGGCAACGACCTCCAGGCGCTCGGCCTGTACGAGGCCGCCCGCGAGCTGGGGCTGCGCATCCCGGAGGACCTGAGCGTGGTCGGCTTCGACGACCTGCCGGTGGCCCGCTGGGTGGGGCCGCCGCTGACGACCGTACGGCAGCCGCTGATGGAGATGGCCGAGGCCGCGGCGCGGCTGGTCCTGGACCTCGGGCGGGACGACGGCTCCCCGTCGGCGACCCGGGTGGAGCTGGCCACCAGCCTGGAGGTGCGCAGCAGTACGGCCGCGCCCCGGTCGCCCCGGACCGTCTGAGGGACGCGGCGGTCCCCGAAGTCTGAGAATTTCCGCAGAAGCCCGACCCGCGTGTTCCCGTTTCAACAATTCGGACTTATGTTCCTTCCGGCGGGCATCCGGACGGGGACGCGGACGGTACGGCACGGGCGGGGGCTGACGCATGGCGGCGCGGGGCGGGCAGGGCGGGCGGGGCGGGCGCTCGAAGGGGCTGAGAGCGGCGGGCCTGGCCCTGGCGGGCGCCCTGCTGCTCGGATGTGCCGCGGCGGGCTGGGCCTACTGGCACCTGAACGGCAACATCAGAAGCGTCGACATCAACGGCGCGCTCGGCGACGACCGGCCCGCCCGCCCCGCCACCGTCCCCTCCGCCTCGCCCTCCGCGTCCCCGGTGCCCACCGGAGCCCTGAACATCCTCGTCCTCGGCTCCGACTCGCGCGGCGGCGAGCAGAACCAGGCACTCGGCGGCGGCGACAGCGGGGGCGCCCGGTCCGACACGGCGATGGTCGTCCACCTCGACGCCGGCCGCACCGCCGCCACCGTCGTCAGCATCCCCCGCGACACCCTCGTCGACCGCCCGTCCTGCCCGCTGCCGTCCGGCGGCACGACCCGGGAGGCGAGCGGCGCCATGTTCAACACCGCCTACGAACTGGGCGGTCCGGTCTGCGCGGTGAAGACCGTCGAGTCGCTCACCGGCGTCCGCATGGACCACTACCTGGAGATCGACTTCTCGGGCTTCGCCGGTCTGGTCGACGCGCTCGGCGGGGTCACGGTCACCACGGACGTGGACATCGACGACGACAAGAGCCACCTGCACCTGGACGCCGGCACCCACCACCTCGACGGCACCGAGGCCCTCGGGCTGGCCCGCACCCGCTACGGGCTGGAGGGCGGCAGCGACCTCGCCCGGATAGGGCTCCAGCAGAACCTGGTCAAGGCGCTCCTCGAGCAGGTCTCCGCCACCGACCTGCTCACCGACCCCGCGCGGCTCTACCAGGTCGCCGACGCGCTCACCGGCAGCCTCACCACCGACACCGGCCTCGACTCGCTGGGCGAGTTGACGACCCTCGGCCGCAGCATCGTGGGCCTCGCCGCGGACGACGTGCGCACCGTGACGATGCCGGTCCTCCCCGCGCCCTCCGACCCCAACCGGGTGGTGGCGGACCAGCCGGACGCCGCCGACCTGTGGAGATCCCTGCGCTGAGGAATTTCTTCGGGCGAGGGGGCGGCAGGTGTCGATCCACGGCGTGCCCGTTCGACGCAAGGGGTGAGAGGCCGGGAGGAACCCCGGCCGCCGACCACCCCGAGGAGCCACCATGCCCCGCTACCTGTCGCTCATCCGCATCGAGGAGTCCGACACCCCCGCCGGCCCCAGCCCCGAGCTGATGCAGCGGATGGAGAAGCTGATGGAGGAGATGACCAAGGCCGGTGTCCTGCTCGACACGGCCGGGCTGACCCCGACCGCCCAGGGCACCCGCGTCCACTACGAGGGCGGACAGCTCTCCGTCACCGACGGCCCCTTCACCGAGTCCAAGGAGGTCGTCGGCGGCTACGCCCTCCTCCAGGCCAAGGACCGGGCCGAGGCCGTCGAGTGGACCAAGCGCTTCCTGAAGGTCCACGAGGAGCACTGGACGGTGACCTGCGAGGTGCGGGAGCTGATGGAGGGCTGAGGCGGAGAACCCGGCCGGAGAGCCGCCGCAGAGCGCCGAGTTCCGCTGTGCCCCGGCGGCCCGAGGGTGTTGCATGGTGGGCTGTGCAGCCGCAACCCACCGCAGCCCTCGAAACCGTCTTCCGGCTGGAGTCGCCCCGCGTGATCGCCGGCGTCGCCCGGATCGTCCGGGACGTCGGCATCGCCGAGGAACTCACCCAGGACGCCCTGGTCGCGGCCCTGGAGCAGTGGCCCCGGGACGGCGTGCCCGACAATCCGGGCGCCTGGCTCATGACCATCGCCCGCCGCCGCGCCGTCGACCTGGTCCGGCGCCGGGAGAACTACGCCCGCAAGCTCGCGGAGATCGGCCGCGAGCTGCCCGCCTCGGCGCCCGCGCCCGAGGAGCCCGCCGACCCGGAGGACATCGACGACGACCTGCTGCGGCTGGTCTTCACCGCCTGCCACCCGGTGCTGTCCGCCGAGGCCCGCATCGCCCTCACCCTCCGCCTGCTCGGCGGCCTGACCACCCCCGAGATCGCCCGCGCCCGCCTCGTCCCCGAACCCACGGTCGCGCAGCGCATCGTCCGCGCCAAACGCACCCTGGCCAGGAAGAACGTGGCCTTCGAGGTGCCGTACGGGCCGGACCGCGAGGCCCGACTCGGCTCGGTCCTGGAGGTCATCTACCTGATCTTCAACGAGGGCTACGCGGCCACCGCCGGCGACGACTGGCTCCGCCCCGCCCTGTGCGAGGACGCCCTGCGCCTGGCCCGCGTCCTTGCCGCCCTGATGCCCAAGGAACCCGAGGTCCACGGCCTGGCCGCGCTGCTGGAGTTCCAGTCCTCCCGCACCGCGGCCCGCACCGCCCCCGACGGCGAGCCGGTCCTGCTGAAGGACCAGAACCGCCACCGCTTCAACCGCCTGCTCGTCGCCCGCGGCATCACCGCCCTCGACCACGCCCACGCCACCACCGGCCCAGGCGGCCCCGGCCCGTACGTCCTCCAGGCCGCGATCGCCGCCAGCCACGCGACGGCCCCCACCTACGAGGAGACCGACTGGCCGCGCATCGCCGTGCTCTACGGCCTGCTCGCCGCCCGCACACCGTCCCCGGTGGTGGAACTCAACCGGGCGGTCGCCGTCTCGATGGCCGAGGGCCCGGCCCCCGCCCTGGCCCTCGTCGACGCCCTCGCCGCCGCACCGGCCCTGCGCGACTACCACCTGCTCCCCAGCGTCCGCGGCGACCTCCTGCTCCGCCTGGGCCGCACGGCGGAGGCCCGCGAGGAGTTCGAACGGGCCGCCACCCTGACCCGCAACGCCCGCGAAAGCGCACTCCTGCGGCGCCGGGCGCGGGAGGCGACCGATTAACGTGCCGGGTGCCCGATCAGCATCGTCGGCGCCCCCGCGACCCGCGTCAGGAACACGGTCGCGGCGTTCGGCCCCTGCGGTCTGACCTTCTTCCGCAACTCCTCCGGCTCGACCGCCGACCCCCGCTTCTTCACGGTCAGCGTGCCGACCCCGCGCTCCCGCAGCAGCGCCTTCAGCTTCTTGACGTTGAACGGCATCACGTCGGTGATCTCGTACGCGGTGGCGTACGGCGTGGGCCGCAGGTCGTCCCCGGTGACGTACGCGATGGTCGCGTCGATCAGCCCGCCGTCCAGGTCCGCGGCGACCTCGGCGACCAGGTGGGCGCGGATGACGGCGCCGTCCGGCTCGTACAGGTACCTCCCGACCGGGCGGGCTTCGGGGTCCGGCAGCATGGTCGCGGGCGTCGCGTAGATCCCCGCCCCGGAGGGCAGCAGCGTCGCCCGCCGCGCCCCCGGCGTCACGTCCGGGCCGAACCACAGCACGGCCTCCTTGACGTCCCCGCCGTCCGAGACCCACTCGGCCGTCGCCTCCGGGGGGATCGCCTCGTGCGGAATACCCGGCGCGATCTTCAGCAGGCCGAGCGGCGCCCCGAGCGCGGCGGACACGGCCCAGGACAGGGGAGGGGAGTACGCCTCCGGGTCGAAGATCCGGCCGCGCTTGGAGGAGCGCCGTGCCGGATCGACGAACACCGCGTCATACGCGCCCGTGTCCACCTCCGTCACGTCCGCCTCGCGCACCTCGATCAGCTCGGCGAGGCCGAGCGCGTCGGTGTTGGCGCGGGCCGCCGCGGCGGTGACCGGGTCGCGGTCGACGGCGAGGACCCGGATGCCGGCGCGGGCGAACGCGATCGCGTCGCCGCCGATCCCGCAGCACAGGTCCGCCACGGACCGCACCCCGAGCGCCCGGAGGCACTCGGCCCGGTACGTCGCCACGCTCGCCCGCGTCGACTGCTCCACCCCGTTCGGCGTGAAGAACATCCGCCCGGCGTCCTCGGCCCCGAACTTCGCCACCGCCCGCTGCCGCAGCCGCGCCTGCCCGAGCGCCGCCGACACCAGCTCGGCGGGGTGCGCGCGCCGCAGCCGGGTGGCGACCGCCAACTCCCGCGCGGGGTCGGTGTCACGCACCTCGTCGAGGAGGGCGCGGCCTTCGGGAGTGAGGAGGAAGTCGAGGTCGGTCACCGGGTCATTGTGGGCCAGTCGGTGGACGGTGTGCCTCCGGCGCGGTGTCGGGCCGGGTTCGACGGCCGGGGACTGCGAGGATCCCGCACCATGCGAGCAGTCGTACAAAATGACAAAAGTCGGGCGCAGTGCGTGCTTCGGACACCCCGCCCCGTACTCCGCAGACGCGGAGCGACCGTCACCGCCGCCCTCGCCCTCGCCGTCGCAGTCCTAGCCGCCGGCTGCGCCCAGGACGAGGCCCCCGACGTACGGGGCGCGGCCGGCCAGCAGGCTCCCGGCGCACCTCCGGCCCGCGCGGTGGACGGCGCCGCCAAGGCCCGCGAGGCCCGCGCCGCCCTGGTCGCCGCCGCCAAGCGCTGGAAGCTCGACAAGGTCCCGCTGACCGCCCCCGCGCCCCCGGCGAAGAAGCCGGAGATCAAAGCCCGCGAGGGCTTCGAGGTGGACGGCCAGGAGACCGAGAACCTCCCGCCCGTCTTCACCACGGTCCCCACCGAGGAGAAGATCGTCTTCCTCACCATCGACGACGGCGCCGAGAAGGACCCGGCGTTCCTGAAGATGATGAGCGAGCTGAAGGTCCCGTACACCGTCTTCCTCACCGACGAGGAGATCAAGGACGACTACGGCTACTTCAAGAAGATGCAGGCCCAGGGCATCACCCTCAACAACCACACCCTGAGCCACCCCTACCTCCCCGGGCTCTCCTACGAGGACCAGAAGCGGGAGATCTGCGGCATGCAGGACGTGATGGAGAAGCACTACGGCAAGCGCCCCACGCTCTTCCGCCCGCCCTTCGGCAACTACAACCACGACACCCTGCGCGCCGCCAAGTCGTGCGGCATCGAGTACGCCCCGATCTGGAGCGAGGAGGTGTACGTCGACCACTGGGAGTACCGCGAGTGGGACCAGGACCTGCACCCCGGCGACATCGTCCTCACCCACTTCCGGGGCACCGACGACTGGGACGGCACCATGACCGACATGGTCCGCCGCTTCCTGGACCGCGTCACCGCCGAGGGGTACGCGGTGGCCCGCCTGGAGGACTACCTGTGAGCCGAGGGCGGTTCGGCCCGGCCGGCGCCGCCCTGGCCGCCCTCCTGCTTCCGCTGCTCCCGCTGACCGGCTGCGCCCGTCCCACCGCCCCCGTCGGCCGGGCGGCGGCGGGGGAGCCCGCCCAGGACGCCGACCGGGGCCGGACCCTGCCGCCCGTCGTGGACCACGTCCGCACCACCGACCCGGTCGTCTTCCTCACCTACGACGACAGCGCCGAACGCGCACCCGCCCTCACCGCCCTGATCCGCGCACGCCGGCTTCCGGTCACCCTCTTCCTCACCGACGACGTCGCGGGACCGGCGTACGCCGAACTGGCCCGGCTGCGCCCGTTCGGCGCGAGCCTGCAGAACCACACCCTCGAACACCGCTCCCTGCGCGGCCTGCCCCGCGCCGGCCAGCGCGCCGAGATCTGCGGCCAGCAGACCAAGCTCAGGTCCCGCTTCGGCGTCCGCGCCCACCTCTTCCGCCCGCCGCACGGCACGTACGACACCACGACCCTGCGCGCCGCCGCCGACTGCGGCATCACCGCCGTCGTCCTGTGGCGTGCCACCCTCGACGCCCGCGGCGACCTCGCCTACACCCGCGGCGAGCACCGCCTGCACCCCGGCGACATCGTGGCCGTCGACCCGGACGACCCGACCGCCGCGAACCTGGCGGCGCGCACGGAACGTCTGCTGAGGACGATCGAGGAGCAGGGGCTGCGGGTGGGCGACCTGGAAAGCTACCTGTGATCGCAGCCCGTCCGGCGTTTGAGGACGAGGCCGTCCAGGCCGAAGCGGGGGCCTGGGGGCGGCAGCCCCCAGCGAGCCCGGCACCGACGCAGGGTGCCTCCACAAACCGGCGTTCACCCGAAATCTCCACCGACGCGCCGCCGGCATTGGCACTCCGCTTGACCGAGTGCTAACCACAGTCATAGTCTCGGCTCTGGCACTCCCCACTGGAGAGTGCCAACTACGCGACGGGCAGGTCCGGCACCCGCGACGACGGATCCACCTGGTCGCCACCTCAGACAGTTAACCCCGTGAGATCTCCGAAGGGGGAGGTCGGATCGTGACGACCACCAGCTCCAAGGTTGCCATCAAGCCGCTCGAGGACCGCATTGTGGTCCAGCCGCTCGACGCCGAGCAGACCACGGCTTCGGGCCTGGTCATTCCGGACACCGCCAAGGAGAAGCCCCAGGAGGGCGTCGTCCTGGCCGTGGGCCCGGGCCGCTTCGAGGACGGCAACCGTCTTCCGCTCGACGTCAGCGTCGGCGACGTCGTGCTCTACAGCAAGTACGGCGGCACCGAGGTGAAGTACAACGGCGAGGAGTACCTCGTCCTCTCGGCCCGCGACGTGCTCGCGATCGTCGAGAAGTAGAAGCAGTTCCCTGCTTCGCTTCGCTTCACCGAAGCACCTTGTATTTCTGCTGCGCCCCTGACTCCCGCTACCACCAAGAAGCCGGGCGCCGGGGGCGCAGTGCCGTATAACCCCAAGATTTCCGGAAGAGGGCTCACGCTCCCATGGCGAAGATCCTGAAGTTCGACGAGGACGCCCGTCGCGCCCTCGAGCGCGGCGTCAACAAGCTTGCCGACACGGTGAAGGTGACGATCGGCCCCAAGGGCCGCAACGTCGTCATCGACAAGAAGTTCGGCGCCCCCACCATCACCAACGACGGTGTGACCATCGCCCGTGAGGTCGAGGTCGAGGACCCGTACGAGAACCTCGGCGCCCAGCTGGTGAAGGAGGTGGCGACCAAGACCAACGACATCGCGGGTGACGGCACCACCACCGCGACCGTGCTCGCCCAGGCGCTGGTGCGCGAGGGCCTGCGCAACGTCGCCGCCGGTGCTTCCCCGGCGCTGCTGAAGAAGGGCATCGACGCGGCCGTCGCCGCCGTGTCCGAGGACCTCCTCGCCACCGCCCGCCCGATCGACGAGAAGTCCGACATCGCCGCCGTGGCCGCGCTGTCCGCCCAGGACCAGCAGGTCGGCGAGCTGATCGCCGAGGCGATGGACAAGGTCGGCAAGGACGGTGTCATCACCGTCGAGGAGTCCAACACCTTCGGTCTGGAGCTGGACTTCACCGAGGGCATGGCCTTCGACAAGGGCTACCTGTCGCCGTACTTCGTGACGGACCAGGAGCGCATGGAGGCCGTCCTCGACGACCCGTACATCCTGATCAACCAGGGCAAGATCTCCTCCATCGCGGACATGCTGCCGCTGCTGGAGAAGGTCATCCAGGCGAACGCCTCGAAGCCGCTGCTGATCATCGCCGAGGACCTGGAGGGCGAGGCGCTCTCCACCCTCGTCGTCAACAAGATCCGCGGCACCTTCAACGCGGTGGCCGTCAAGGCCCCCGGGTTCGGCGACCGCCGCAAGGCGATGCTGCAGGACATGGCCGTCCTCACCGGCGCCACCGTCATCTCCGAGGAGGTCGGCCTCAAGCTCGACCAGGTCGGCCTCGAGGTGCTCGGCACCGCCCGCCGCATCACCGTCACCAAGGACGACACCACGATCGTCGACGGTGCCGGCAAGCGCGACGAGGTCCAGGGCCGCATCGCCCAGATCAAGGCCGAGATCGAGAACACGGACTCCGACTGGGACCGCGAGAAGCTCCAGGAGCGCCTCGCGAAGCTGGCCGGCGGCGTGTGCGTGATCAAGGTCGGCGCCGCCACCGAGGTGGAGCTGAAGGAGCGCAAGCACCGTCTGGAGGACGCCATCTCCGCGACCCGCGCCGCGGTCGAGGAGGGCATCGTCTCCGGTGGTGGCTCCGCGCTGGTCCACGCCGTCAAGGTCCTCGAGGGCAACCTCGGCAAGACCGGCGACGAGGCCACCGGTGTCGCGGTCGTCCGCCGCGCCGCCGTCGAGCCGCTGCGCTGGATCGCCGAGAACGCCGGCCTGGAGGGCTACGTCATCACCTCCAAGGTCGCCGAGCTCGACAAGGGCCAGGGCTTCAACGCCGCCACCGGCGAGTACGGCGACCTGGTCAAGGCCGGCGTCATCGACCCGGTGAAGGTCACCCGCTCCGCCCTGGAGAACGCCGCGTCCATCGCCTCCCTCCTCCTGACGACCGAGACCCTGGTCGTCGAGAAGAAGGAAGAGGAAGAGCCGGCCGCCGCGGGCCACGGCCACGGCCACGCCCACTGAGCGCTGCGCTGAGCTGAGCCGAACGGTGCCCGGTCCCCTGCGGGGGGCCGGGCACCGTTCTTTTCAGGTGCCGGTTCTGGTGCCCGTGCCGGATCGGCTGCCCGTGCCGGCCGGCGTCTGCCCCGTCGGGTTCGTTGCCGGGTGCGGCGCCGTCATGGCCGGTCGCGCAGTGCCGTCCCGCCCCTGGCGGGGCGATTTCCCCGACGAACCTCAGCGACGAGCCGTCACAGCAGCCCGCTCAGCGGCAGTACCCGCTCGGCGAGCCGCCCCCGCAGCCGCCCGTCGGCGGTGTCCGTCCCCTCCTCCGCGAGCCAGCCGGCGGCGACCAGCAGTCCGACGTGCCCGGCAACGTCATCGGACCGCACACCGCAGAACCGGGCGACCTCGTCCAGCGCCAGACCGGCGTCCTCGCCGACGTCCGCGAGGCACCCGTCGGGACGGCTGTGGGCCGCGGTGTACACCGCGAGGAGCCTGGTGGCAGCCCCCGCCTTCTTCTTCCGCAGCTTCCGGTCGCCCACCACCTTCTGCGCCCACCCCGAGAGCCGCGCCCGGGTGACCTTGCCGAAGAAGAACGGGCGGGGCTGCGTGGGAATCAGCGTGGGCACCGTGATCTGGGTGGGTTCCTCGGGCCGGGACGTCAGCGCGTCGTCGGCGGTGACGTCCTCCGGCAGCAGCAGCCAGCCCACGTCGACCAGTTCCTGGAGCACCCGCTCGGCGTCGCCCTGCAACCATCCGCCGAGGTCCTGCCCGGTGACGTTACCGATACCGGCGCGTGCGGCCCGCAGGGTGAGCATCAGCACCGTGAGCCGCGCCTCGGCCCCGGGCAGCGGGGATGCGATCCGGAGGTGCTCCAGCACCTTGCGGGCGTGGACGCCCTGCCCCCGGGTCAGCAACCGCTCGACCACCGGCCCGTCCGGGCCCACCGGGACGCCGAGGCGGTTGGTGTGCATCTCGCGCGTGGTCCCCGCGGCCGCCGCGGCCCGGTCCGCCTCCTCCCGCAGGGTCTCGTCGCCCGTGGCGTCCGCCCACCGGGCGAAGGCGGCGGCCTTGCGGTCGTGGAGTTCGGCGAGTGCGGCGAGGTCCGGTTCGGGCCGCCGCTGGTACGCACGGAACGCGTCCCCGAGCTCGGTCAGCTCCACGCGCAGCACCTCGGGCTGGAGATCCTCCGGCACGATGCGCTGCGCGACCTTCGCCCACTGCCCCGCCTTCCGCGCCTTCCGGGGCTTGGCGGGGACGCCGTCGGGCCCGGGGTGCGGGGTGGGCCGAGCGCGAGGGACGGAGGCAGCCCGGGCACCGGCGATGCCGGGACGGTGGCCCGGGGCCGGGGCCGGGGCCGGGACCGCCGACGCCGGCCCGCTCCCACCGCCGGTAGCGTCGGAGAACATCACCGTCCCCCCGCCGGTCACCGCACCACGTCCCGCCTTCACCCTGTCCGTACGCCCCCTGTCGGAACCGTCGACGAACAGCTCGTCCCCGTCACCAGTGCCCGCGTTCACGCGATGCCGCCCTCTCCCTCGCCGAAACCTGCGACCTCCCGCCCGCTGCGGGCGCAGCCACCCGACGCTAAGTCGAACGGGCACCTCGCCAGGGAGCAGACGGGGGTAGACCACACGTTCGGGTGACGGTCGACTGCGGCGTAGGCGGCATCGTGGCCGACCACATCGCACGCACACTGACCGGCCTCGCCGACCCGGTGCAACCGGTGCCCGAGGCGTTGGGCGGACAGTCAGCTTGTGTGCAGGGCCAGATAGAGTACGACATAGCTGTGGTGCTCGCGCCCGTGCGGCGAGCGGACGGTTGACACGAGGACCTCGGCGGTGATCCGGCGGTTCGCGTAGGCACTCAGCAGGCTGGTGATTTCGTGATCCACGCGCGCCGTGATGACGCCCCGGTCGGCCGTCTCGATCTCCACCGTTCCCCGCAGCATGCTGCCGCCGACGAGTCTGCCCGCCAACCGCTCCGAGTGTTCCTCGGGCTGCGCCGCGCGCAGCGCGTCCCGGCACCGCTGGGCGTTTCTTGAGCCGAGGCGGGAGGCACGCACACCGTTGTACGGCGAACTCCAGGTCAGACTGACGTCGGTGCCCGAGTCAGCGAGTACCTCTGTCAGGTCTGCGAGACGGTTGAAGACCCGTCCACCCAGGGGCAGCGCTGTTTCGATAGTCGTGTGTGGGGCGGCTTTCGTCGAGGGCGTGGGCGACAGTGGTGACGGCCTCCTGAAAGTGGGTCAACCACTGTCCAAGTACGGACGACTCCATACGGTGTTCCCGGACGGCTGCTCCTTCGAGAGCCAGCCGGAGTGACCGACGAGCTTTATCGGCTTCGGCACTACTGGTTTCGTAGCCCGCGGCCTTCAGCAGTTTGCGCCGTTGTGCCGCAATGAATTCATCTGCCGACCGCACCGGATGACGACCGTCTGCTTTGCCGCGGTTGGCCTGCATCCAGGCCCTCAGGGAAGGCACAGGACATATGCGTCCACTCGCATGTTATGGCGCGTACACCAGTCCTTGGTACCCAGATTGTCAAGGTCGTCAACCGTATCGGCGTCCGCCTGGGAATGGAATGAGCGCTTCCCCTCTCTCGGGCAGTTGCTCGGCGCCTACTTCCACCAGGACTTCTCCTACCTCTACGCGTCCCGCGAAGAGGCTCTGGACGAGTACGTCGGCGAAGCCGACTCGGAGGACCCTGCCGCCGAGAGGGATGTCCCTGCGGAAGTGGCTCGAATCGATCCGCCGAAGGATCGCCGCACCATAGTGGCCCGTGCTGTCGTGTCAGCTCTCTGCCTCGCGACCGGCGACGGTCGCCTCCGCGCTCGCTTCCCTCGGCGGATGACCGACGGCAGCGTGGACGCCCGGTTCATGCTGCCTTGTTCCCAGGGCAGGACGGACCAGGACAGGTGGGGCAGTCCGTCGGCCGGCTCCTTCACAACGACATCGGCCGGATGGTCCGCACGCACAGCAGTCGGTCCGGAGGGATCGGGCGGGTGTGCGGTCGAGGAGCGACCGTCCTGTGGGCACGGTTGCTCCCCGCGCCGGCCCGCGTCCTTACCGCGGCCCGTACTTCCGCCCCGTCCGCGACGTGATCCCGCCCAGCAGCCCCCGCGGGACCAGCTTCGCCGCGCCCATCAGGGTCTTGTAGCGGGGGTCGGGGATGGACAGGGACTTGCCGCGGGAGAGGTCCGCCAGGGCGGCGGTGACGACCTTGTCCGCGTCGAGCCACATCCAGTTCGGGATGTTGTCCGTGCCCATGCCGGCGCGCTGGTGGAACTCGGTGCGCACGAAGCCGGGGGCGAGGGCCATCAGGCGTACGCCGCTGCCGGCCAGGTCCTTCGCCACGCCCTGGGTGAACTGCACGACCCACGCCTTGGAGGCGCCGTAGGTGCCGCGCGGGACGAAGGCGGCGACCGAGGCCACGTTGACGACGCCGCCGCGGCCCCGCTCCCGCATCGCCTCCACCGCCGCCGAGGTCAGCCGGAGCACCGCCTCGCAGTGCACCTTGAGCATGGTCAGCTCGTCGGCCATGGGGACCTCGAGGAAACGGCCCTTGTTGCCGAAGCCGGCGTTGTTGATCAGCAGGTCGACGGGGTTCCTGCGGTCCCCCAGCCGGGCGGCCACCGCGTCGATGCCGGCGTCCGTCGACAGGTCCGCCGTCAGCACCTCCGCCTCGATGCCGTGCCGGTCGTGCAGCTCGGTCGCCTGCTCGCGCAGCCGCTCGGTGTCGCGGGCCACCAGCACCAGGTCGTGCCCGTCGGCCGCGAGCCGGCGCGCGAACGCGGCCCCGAGGCCCGCCGTCGATCCCGTAATCAATGCCGTTGTCATGGCGCAAGGTTAGGGCGCCGGGACACGCCTCCGGACCGGGCAGGTCCGCTTCGCTCAGGCGCCGTACTCCGCCACGTACTTCCGTGCCGTCGCCAGCGCCTCGCCGTGCAGCGCCGCGCCGGCCGCGAGCAGCCGGGGGAGCAGCTCCCGCTGGGTCGTCACCGCGCGGAACTGCAGGGCCACCGTCACCTCGTGGGCGGGCCGGTGCACGATCCGCACCGCGTCGCCCGCCCGGATCTCGCCGGGCTCCAGGACACGGAAGTACGCGCCCGACGCGCCCTTCTCCATGAAGCGCTTCACCCAGCGCGGCTCACCCATGTGGCCCTGGAAGGTGCGGCAGGGAATGCGTCCGGACGTCACCTCCAGGAGCAGCCGAGGGCCGACCCGCCAGTGCTCGCCGATGAGCGCGCCGGAGAGGTCCAGGCCGGTGGTGGTGAGGTTCTCGCCGAACGCGCCGTTCGGCAGCGGACGGCCCAGTTCGCGTTCCCAGTCGTCCATGTCCTCGCGCGCCATCGCGTACACCGCCTGGTCCGCGCCGCCGTGGTGCCGGGTGTCGCACACCGTGTCGCCGGCCAGGCCGCTCGCCCCGAAGCCCGCCGCCCCCGGCACCCCCACCCGCACGGGTCCGTCGGCCGGACGCTTGTCGATGCCGGTGACCCCCTCGGGCTGGTCCGTGTACGGCACGGCCCGGGCGCGGCCCAGGTTGACGGACAGGAGCTTCGTGGCGGGGTGGTCCATGGGAGAACGGTAGGACACCCTGGTCAAAGCGTCGACGCATTATTCGCGGTCCGGCCAAAGAGTCACTTATCCTCGGAGGTGTGATCGAGGCTCGTCATCTCCGCGTGCTGCGCGCCGTGGCATCGACCGGTTCCTTCTCCGCCGCCGGGCGCGAGCTGGGCTGCACCCAGCCCGCCGTCAGCCAGCAGATGAAGGCGCTGGAGTCCTCCGTCGGCACCCCCCTGCTCGTGCGCACCGGGCGCGAGATGCGGCTGACCCAGGCCGGCGAGGCGCTGGTGCGGCACGCCGCGGGGATCATCGCCGGGCTCACGGCCGCCGAGGAGGAGGTCGCCGCGATCGCCGGGCTGCGCGCCGGGCGGGTCCGGCTGGTCTCCTTCCCCAGCGGCAGCTCCACCCTCGTACCGACCGCGCTGGCCGCGCTGCGCGCCGCGCACCCCGGCACCCGGGTCTTCCTGGAGGAGGCCGAGCCGCCGAACTCCGTCGAGCTGCTGCGCGAGGGCGACTGCGACGTGGCGCTCGCCTTCCGCTACGAGGGAGCGGCGGGCGCGGAGGAGTGGGACGACCTCGTGGTACGCCCGCTGCTCACCGACCGGCTGGTGGCGCTGGTGCCCGAGGCGCACCGGCTCGCCCGTACGGAACCGGACGGGTCCGTGGCCATCGGGGAGCTGGCCAGGGAGGCCTGGATCGCGGGCTGCCCGCGCTGCCGCGGCCAGCTCGTCGAGGTGTGCGAAGGGGCCGGTTTCACCCCGCGCATCGACTTCGCGACCGACGACTACCCGGCGGTGGTCGGCCTGGTCGGCGCGGGACTGGGGGTGGCCGTCCTGCCCCAGCTCGCCGTCGAGTCCGTACGGCCCCGGGGTGTGCGCACGGTCGCGCTGGAGCCGGCCGTACGACGGGAGATCGTGGCGCTCACCCTCCCCGACCTGGCCCAGGTGCCGGCGGTGGCGGCCACCCTGGACGAGCTGGCCCGGGCGGGCGCGCGCCAGCCCGCGGCACGCTGATCGCCTGCACGCGAGCACCCTTCAGTCGGTTCCGCTCCGTCGGTTTCCCATCGGAGAAACGTTCCTTCAGTCAGTGGGGCGTGGCCGCGTCCCCGCCGGCCGACGCCGATGCCGCCGCCACCAGGCGGTTGCGGGCCCGTCCCATCAGCTCTTCCCGCTCGTCCTCGGTCAGCCCGCCCCACACGCCGTACGGCTCGCGCACCGCCAGCGCGTGCGCCGCGCACTCGGCGCGGACCGGGCACCTCATGCAGACCTCCTTGGCCGAGTTCTCGCGAGCACTCCGCGCCGCACCGCGTTCGCCCTCCGGATGGAAGAAGAGCGAGCTGTCCACTCCGCGGCACGCAGCCAGGAGCTGCCAGTCCCACAGGTCCGCGTTCGGTCCGGGAAGGCGGGAGAAATCTGCCATTGCGTGACCCCTTGTTGCCGATATGGGTGGACGTGGGAGATGCAGCGGCCCAGCACCCACGACCGTACAACTACCATCTAAGGAGATGAAAATATGACTCATTGCGAATCTAGCCTCAGACACCAGCAAAGTGGAAGAAAAGCGGCTGAATGGGGCACCGCTTGTGATGAAACGGCGCGGGTCCGACGCGCATGTCTGCTGCGTGGCCGCCCCCTCACGTAGAGTGCCGAAGACGACACACAGCCCCGTAACTCTTTCGAGTGACCATCGTTGAGAGTGCGGAGGCGGTTGAAGGAACAAGTGCTCGGGCGGGCGTCCGGGACGGTCGACCGCACAGGTGACGATTTCGTACCAGCCTGGAGGCTCAACGTGACGCGCAAGAGCTGCGGAGGACGGCCATGACTTCCGTCCTCGTCTGCGACGACTCCCCGCTTGCCCGAGAGGCGCTGCGCCGCGCGGTCGCGACCGTGCCCGGCGTCGAGCGCGTGACGACGGCCGCCAACGGCGAGGAAGTCCTCCGCCGCTGGGGTGCCGACCGCTCGGACCTGATTCTGATGGACGTGCGCATGCCCGGCCTGGGCGGCGTCGAGACCGTCCGGCGGCTGCTGTCCGCCGACCCCGGTGCGCGCATCATCATGCTCACCGTCGCCGAGGACCTGGACGGCGTGGCCCTCGCGGTCGCCGCCGGTGCCCGCGGCTACCTGCACAAGGACGCCTCGCGCGCCGAACTGCGCGCCACCGTGACGCAGGCGCTCGCCGACCCGACCTGGCGGCTCGCCCCGCGCCGGCTGCGCTCGGCCGAGATGGGTGCCGCGCCCACGCTCACCGCGCGTGAGATCCAGGTCCTGGAAGGCATGAGCCACGGCCGCTCCAACGCGGAGATCGGCCGCGAGCTGTTCCTCTCCGAGGACACCGTCAAGACCCACGCCCGTCGGCTCTTCAAGAAGCTCGGCGCCTCGGACCGGGCGCACGCGGTGGCGCTCGGCTTCCGGTGGGGCCTGGTCCGCTAGGAGCACCCCGTGTGGAGGCCGAAGAGGCCCGTCGGGGACGCGAGGATCCCCGCTTACCGCGAGGTGAGCGGGGGTGACAAGGCGACCCGCCGGGTGCCCGCTGCTCGTTTCGCCGCGGATGACGCATCCTTGAGGTGTGGAGTTCCTCGGGGACGAGTCGGTCGAGCGGAAGGGGAGGGCGCAGGGGATGAGTTCCGGCGCACCTGCTCATAACGCTTCGGTGCACAACAACGGGCACGGAGCCACGGATCGGACGGCCGCAAGGCACCATGGACCGATGCGTGACGACGAGGCGCCCCCGAACCAGGGGACGGTCGGTGGGCTCGTCCACCGCGCCGTCGACGGGGACGAGCAGGCCACGCACGACCTGCTCGCCCATGTCCACCCCCTGGCGCTGCGCTACTGCCGTACGCGCCTGTCCCGGCTGCCCGGCGACGCCCGGCACTTCGTCGAGGACCTCGCCCAGGAGGTCTGCGTCGCGGTGCTGCTCGCGCTGCCCCGCTACAAGGACACCGGACGCCCCTTCGAGGCGTTCGTCTTCGCCATCGCCGCCCACAAGGTCGCCGACCTGCAGCGCGCCGCGATGCGTCACCCCGGTTCCACGGTCGTCCCCTCCGACGAGATGCCCGAGCGGCCGGACGACTCGCTGGGCCCCGAGGAGCGGGCACTGCTCAACAGCGACGCCGCCTGGGCCAAGAAGCTGCTGGCCAACCTGCCAGAGAACCAGCGCGAGCTGCTCCTGCTGCGCATCGCGGTCGGGCTCACGGCCGAGGAGACCGGACAGATGTTGGGAATGTCACCGGGAGCCGTGCGGGTCGCCCAGCACCGGGCGCTCAGTCGGCTGCGGGCGCTGGCCGAGCAGTAGTCCGGGCCCCGGCCCACCCGATGGCCCACCCCACGGCGCACCTCGTACGAACGCACGAAGGTCGCGCGCATCCTTGATCGTGGAATGAGCCACGTCCACTTCCCGTTAGCATGGACATCCGCACCGATCAAGGCCATTTGGGGAAGGTGTCATGACTGCCAACGTCGACGGAGTGCCCGAGAAATTCGCGACACTCGGGCTGACCTACGACGACGTGCTGCTGCTGCCGGGCGCCTCCGCGGTGCTTCCGAACGCGGTCGACACCTCGTCCCGCATCTCCCGCAACGTGCGGGTCAACATCCCGCTGCTCTCCGCGGCCATGGACAAGGTGACCGAGTCCCGGATGGCCATCTCCATGGCCCGCCAGGGCGGTGTCGGCGTCCTGCACCGCAACCTGTCCATCGAGGACCAGGCCAACCAGGTCGACCTGGTGAAGCGCTCCGAGTCCGGCATGGTGGCCAACCCCATCACCATCCACCCGGACGCCACGCTCGACGAGGCCGACGCCCTGTGCGCCAAGTTCCGCATCAGCGGCGTCCCGGTCACCGACGGCGCGGGCAGGCTGCTCGGCATCGTCACCAACCGCGACATGGCCTTCGAGACCGACCGCTCCCGGCAGGTGCGCGAGGTCATGACGCCGATGCCGCTGGTCACCGGCCAGGTCGGCATCTCCGGCGTGGACGCCATGGAGCTGCTGCGCCGCCACAAGATCGAGAAGCTGCCGCTGGTCGACGGCGACGGCATCCTCAAGGGCCTGATCACGGTCAAGGACTTCGTCAAGGCCGAGCAGTACCCGCACGCCGCGAAGGACGCCAAGGGCCGCCTGCTCGTCGGCGCCGCCGTGGGCGCCAGCCCCGAGGCCCTCGACCGTGCCCAGGCGCTCGCCGAGGCCGGGGTGGACTTCCTCGTCGTCGACACCTCGCACGGCCACAACAGCAACGCGCTGAGCTGGATGTCGAAGATCAAGTCCAGCGTCGGCGTCGACGTCGTCGGCGGCAACGTCGCCACCCGCGACGGCGCCCAGGCCCTGATCGACGCCGGTGTCGACGGCATCAAGGTCGGCGTCGGCCCCGGCTCCATCTGCACCACCCGTGTCGTCGCCGGCATCGGCGTCCCGCAGGTCACCGCGATCTACGAGGCATCCCTCGCCGCCCGCGCCGCCGGGGTGCCCCTCATCGGCGACGGCGGCCTCCAGTACTCCGGCGACATCGGCAAGGCGCTCGCCGCCGGTGCCGACACCGTGATGCTGGGCAGCCTGCTGGCGGGCTGCGAGGAGTCGCCGGGCGAGCTGCAGTTCATCAACGGCAAGCAGTTCAAGTCGTACCGCGGCATGGGCTCGCTGGGCGCCATGCAGTCCCGCGGCCAGGGCCGGTCGTACTCGAAGGACCGGTACTTCCAGGCCGAGGTCGCCTCCGACGACAAGCTCGTGCCCGAGGGCATCGAGGGCCAGGTCCCCTACCGGGGCCCGCTCGCCAACGTCCTGCACCAGCTCGTCGGCGGCCTGCGCCAGACCATGGGCTACGTGGGCGCCGCCACCATCGAGGAGATGGAGTCCAAGGGCCGCTTCGTCCGGATCACCTCGGCGGGCCTCAAGGAGAGCCACCCGCACGACATCCAGATGACGGTCGAGGCGCCGAACTACAGCCGCAGCAAGTAAGCACACGGGTAGAAACACAGGCAGCGGCCTCCCGAGGGCGGCTCCGGAGCATCCGGGGCCGCCCTCTGCGGTGCCCCGGCGTGCCCGTCGGGGATACTGGAAGGCGCTGCAACGCATCAGGGAAAGGCCACAGACGTGACTGAGATCGAGATCGGGCGCGGCAAGCGCGGCCGCCGGGCGTACGCCTTCGACGACATCGCCGTCGTCCCCAGCCGCCGTACGCGGGACCCGAAGGAGGTCTCGATCGCCTGGCAGATCGACGCCTACCGCTTCGAGCTGCCGTTCCTGGCCGCTCCCATGGACTCGGTCGTCTCCCCGGCCACCGCCATCCGCATCGGCGAGCTGGGCGGCCTCGGCGTCCTCAACCTGGAAGGGCTCTGGACCCGGCACGAGGACCCGCAGCCGCTGCTCGACGAGGTCGTCGGCCTCGACGCGGAGACCGCGACCCGCCGCCTCCAGGAGATCTACGCGGCTCCCATCAAGGAGGAGCTGATCGGGCAGCGCATCAAGGAGGTGCGCGACTCGGGCGTGGTCACCGCCGCCGCGCTCTCCCCGCAGCGCACCGCCCAGTTCTCCAAGGCCGTCGTGGACGCGGGCGTCGACATCTTCGTCATCCGCGGCACCACCGTCTCCGCGGAGCACGTCTCCGGCTCGCACGAGCCGCTGAACCTGAAGCAGTTCATCTACGAACTCGACGTCCCGGTGATCGTCGGCGGCTGCGCCACCTACACCGCCGCCCTGCACCTGATGCGCACCGGCGCCGCGGGCGTCCTCGTCGGCTTCGGCGGCGGCGCCGCCCACACCACACGCAACGTGCTGGGCATCCAGGTGCCCATGGCCACCGCGGTCGCCGACGTGGCCGCCGCCCGCCGGGACTACATGGACGAGTCCGGCGGCCGGTACGTCCACGTCATCGCCGACGGCGGCGTCGGCTGGTCCGGCGACCTGCCCAAGGCCATCGCCTGCGGCGCGGACTCCGTGATGATGGGCTCCCCGCTGGCCCGCGCGACCGACGCGCCGGGCAAGGGGCACCACTGGGGGATGGAGGCCGTCAACGAGGAGCTGCCGCGCGGCCAGAAGGTCGACCTCGGCACGGTCGGCACCATCGAGGAGGTCCTCACCGGCCCGTCCCGCACCCCGGACGGCTCGATGAACTTCTTCGGCGCCCTGCGCCGCGCCATGGCCACCACCGGCTACAGCGAGCTGAAGGAGTTCCAGCGCGTCGAGGTCACGGTCGCGGACTCGCAGCACCGGCGGTAGCCGCCACGGCATGTGAAGGGGCCGGTCACCTGATGGGTGACCGGCCCCTTTCGCGTGCTCGGGGGCTCTTGAGGGGGCGCGTGACGCGGCGCGGGGGCGTGCGGTGGTGTTCGGGGCGAATACGCCGGGGAGGGCCGTGCCGGATCGGTAATGTCCCTGCTCGGCGACCCAGTTCTCTGGGGCGCCCCCTTCCAAGGAACCGTTCCGGACCCCGCTCCTCGGGGCCCGGCCCGAATTCCAGACGGACCGCCTCACCGGGATATGGGCGGCATCGTGGAAGGGGGCGCGCCATGGGCCGTCACCGCAAGCCCACCCGCTGGGACCGGATCCGTCTGCGGACGGTGAAGTTCCGGAGGAGGTGCATCTTGTGGATTTACGGGAAGTGAGCGGCCGCCCCCATGTGAACTAGGGGCGGACACTCCGATCACTTCTCTGGAGCCTGCCTCAGTAACCGGCTGCGGTGGGCTCCACCCTTTGCGGATGGCGAGCGGCCGTCCCTACGAGAACTAGGGGCGGACACCCGTTACCCGGCTGCAGGCCCACTGCGGCGGGCACCATCCGCTCCCCACCGTACCGGCGCAGCCGCCCTCCCACCACCAACCCCGTGGCACGGTCACCCCCGTGCGCCCCCGTCTCACAACCGGTGCGCCGCCCCCGTGGGTGTGGCGCCCCGCGTGTCCAGGAGGAGCTGGGCCTTGACCGACAGGCCCTGGAGGTCGTACGTGCGGTGCTGCTGGAGCAGGATCGTGAGGTCGGCGTCGGCGGCGGCCTCGTAGAGGGAGTCGGCGCGGGGGACGGGGCGGTCGGCGACGTTCCAGGACGGGATGTGCGGGTCGTGGTAGCTCACGGCGGCGCCCATCGACATCAGGCGGGTCGCGATCTCCTCGGCCGGGGTGGCCTGCTGGTCGGCGAGGTCGGCCTTGTAGGTGACGCCGAGGAGGAGGATGCGGGCGCCGCGCGCGGACTTGCCGTGCTCGTTGAGGAGGGCGGCGGCGCGCTGGACGACGTAGCGGGGCATCTGGGCGTTGACCTGCTGGGCCAGCTCCACCATGCGCAGGCTGTGCGGGGCCCGGCCGGTCAGGTCCTGGGCGACGGAGTGGCCGCCGACGCCGGGGCCGGGGCGGAAGGCTTGGAAGCCGAAGGGCTTGGTCTCCGCGCAGCGCAGGACGTCCCACAGGTCGACGCCGAGGTCGTCGCAGAGCACGGCCATCTCGTTGACCAGGGCGATGTTCACGTGCCGGAAGTTGGTCTCCAGGAGTTGCACCGTCTCCGCCTCCCGCGGGCCCCGCGCGCGGACCACCTTGTCGGTGAGGCGGCTGTAGAAGGCGGCGGCCGACTCGGTGCAGGCGGGGGTGAGGCCGCCGATGACCTTCGGGGTGGTGGCCGGGGTGAAGTCGCGGTTGCCGGGGTCGACGCGGCTGGGGGAGTAGGCGAGGTGGAAGTCGCGGCCGGCGCGCAGCCCGGAGCCCTGCTCCAGGAGCGGGCGCAGGAAGTCCTCCGTCGTGCCGGGCCGCACCGGCGACTCCAGGATGACGGTGGTGTGCGGGCGCATGTGGGCGGCGAGGGTGCGGGCCGCGGTCTCCACCTGGGTGAGGTCCAGGCCGCCGTCCGCGCCCGGCGGGGTGGGCGCGCAGATGACGGCGGTGCGGACCCGGCCCAGCTCGGCCGGTCCGGTCGGTCCGGCCGGGGTGCGGAAGCCCGTGGCGAGCATCCGGCGCACCTCGGCGGGCGTGAGCGGGTCGGCCTCGGGGCCGGTGCGGTAGCCGAGGGTGGGGATGCCGGCGGCGACGGCGGCCTGGGCCAGCGGCAGGCCGTACGGGCCGAGTCCGATGACGGCGAGATCTGCGGGCATGGCGTGGGCCGTCCTTCCCAGTAGCCGAAGCGGGACAGGTGCGCAAGCCCGGTGGACAGGATGGGCGAGCACAACGTCAGACTAGGAGTAAATATGACCGATATGCGGGATTGATCCGCCGAGTTTCGGCGAGTGTCGACGGGCCGGTACGGGTCCGTCGGGAGGTTGTCCACAGGCTGGAGCCCGTCGCGCCACCGACTTGTCCACAGGTTGGGGCCTGCGGCTGCCGAAGTCGGGCAGGAAGGTCAGAATCTGGGCATGGTGGGTACCAGGAACCGGGCTCGCCCGACGGGTGCGGCCGATGCGACCGACAGCGGGAGGCAGCAGTGAGGACAGCGACCCTTGGGCCGGAGCAGCGCGCCGAGTCGCTCGCCGCCATGGCCGAGCGCGAGCTCGACGTCCTGGTGGTGGGCGCGGGCGTGGTCGGTGCCGGCACCGCGCTCGACGCGGTGACGCGCGGCCTGTCCGTGGGCCTGGTCGAGGCCCGGGACTGGGCCTCGGGCACCTCCAGCAGGTCCAGCAAGCTGATCCACGGGGGCCTGCGCTATCTGGAGATGCTCGACTTCGTCCTCGTGCGGGAGGCGCTGAAGGAGCGCGGGCTGCTCCTCGAACGGCTCGCGCCGCACCTGGTGAAGCCGGTGCCCTTCCTGTACCCGCTCCAGCACAAGGGCTGGGAGCGGCTGTACGCGGGCTCCGGCGTCGCGCTCTACGACGCCATGTCGATGGCCCGCGGCCACGGCCGGGGGCTGCCCCTGCACCGGCACCTGAGCCGCCGTCACGCCCTGCGCGTGGCACCCGCGCTGAAGAAGGACGCGCTGGTCGGGGCGTTGCAGTACTACGACGCCCAGATGGACGACGCCCGCTTCGTGGCCACGCTGGTGCGCACCGCGGCGGCGTACGGCGCCAAGGTCGCCAACCGCGCCCGGGTCACCTCCTTCCTGCGCGAGGGCGAACGCGTGGTCGGCGCGCGGGTGCGGGACGTCGAGGCGGGCGGCGAGTACGAGGTCCGCGCCAAGCAGGTGGTGAACGCGACGGGGGTGTGGACCGACGACACCCAGGCGATGGTGGGCGAGCGCGGCCAGTTCCACGTGCGGGCCTCCAAGGGCATCCACCTGGTCGTGCCCAAGGACCGCATCCACTCCAGCACCGGTCTGATCCTGCGCACCGAGAAGTCCGTGCTCTTCGTCATCCCCTGGGGCCGGCACTGGATCATCGGCACCACCGACACCGACTGGGACCTCGACAAGGCCCACCCGGCCGCCTCCAGCGCCGACATCGACTACCTGCTGGAACACGTCAACTCCGTGCTGTCGGTGCCCCTCACCCGCGACGACGTCGAGGGCGTGTACGCCGGACTGCGCCCGCTGCTGGCCGGCGAGTCCGACGCCACCAGCAAGCTGTCGCGCGAGCACACCGTCGCCCACCCGGTGCCCGGCCTGGTCGTCGTGGCGGGCGGCAAGTACACGACGTACCGGGTGATGGCCAAGGACGCCGTGGACGAGGCGGTGCACGGGCTGGACCTGCGGGTCGCCGACTGCGTCACCGAGGAGACCCCGCTGCTCGGCGCCGAGGGCTACCAGGCGATGTGGAACGCGCGGGCCCGGATCGCCGCGCGCACCGGGCTGCACGTGGTGCGCGTGGAACATCTGCTGAACCGTTACGGCGCGTTGGCGGAGGAACTGCTCGAACTCGTCGCCGCCGACCCCTCCCTGGGCGAGCCGCTCACCGGCGCCGACGACTACCTGCGCGCCGAGGTCGTCTACGCCGCCTCGCACGAGGGCGCGCGGCACCTGGACGACGTACTGACCCGGCGCACCCGCATCTCCATCGAGACCTTCGACCGGGGCACGCGCTGCGCCCGCGAGGCCGCCGAACTGATGGCGCCGGTGCTCGGCTGGGACAAGGGGCAGGTCGAACGGGAGGTCCAGCACTACGAGAAGCGGGTCGAGGCCGAACGGGAGTCGCAGCGCCAGCCGGACGACCTGACGGCCGACGCGGCCCGGCTGGGAGCGCCGGACATCGCCGCACGGTAGGGGCGCTCGGGGCGGGTGCGGCCGGTGGTGCGGCCGCTCCGGCCCCGCCCCGCGGCCCGTACCGCCGTCCGTCCCCGGTCCGTCCCCGAGCCCGGTGCGCCCCCGTGGCACCCTGGGCGTCGAGCACTTGTCGGGTGAGGGACAATGAAGGCTCTGTCAGGGCGGGTTGCATGAGGGGACGCATGTCGGAGGCGGAGCGGGCGGGGACATCCCGTACGGACAAGAGCGCACGTCTCCTCGCCGGGCGGTACCGGCTGGGAGACGTGCTCGGCCGCGGCGGCATGGGGACGGTGTGGCGTGCCGAGGACGAGACCCTCGGACGCACGGTCGCCGTCAAGGAGCTGCGGTTCCCGGGGAACATCGACGAGGAGGAGAAGCGGCGCCTGATCACGCGCACGCTGCGCGAGGCCAAGGCGATCGCGCGGATCCGCAACAACAGCGCCGTCACGGTCTACGACGTCGTCGAGGAGGACGACCGGCCGTGGATCGTGATGGAACTCGTCGAGGGCAAGTCGCTCGCCGAGGCCATCCGTGAGGACGGTCTGCTGGAGCCGAAGCGCGCCGCCGAGGTCGGCCTCGCCGTCCTGGACGTGCTGCGCTCCGCGCACCGCGAGGGCATCCTGCACCGCGACGTGAAGCCGTCGAACGTGCTGATCGCCGAGGACGGCCGGGTCGTCCTCACCGACTTCGGCATCGCCCAGGTCGAGGGCGACCCCTCCATCACCTCCACCGGCATGCTCGTCGGCGCCCCCTCCTACATCTCCCCGGAGCGCGCCCGCGGTCACAAGCCCGGCCCGGCCGCCGACCTCTGGTCGCTGGGCGGACTGCTGTACGCCGCCGTCGAGGGCACCCCGCCCTACGACCGGGGCTCGGCGATCGCGACGCTCACCGCCGTGATGACGGAGAACCTGGAGGAGCCGAAGAACGCCGGCCCGCTGCGGGACGTCATCTACGGGCTGCTCAACAAGGACCCCGCCCAGCGGCTCGACGACGCGGGCGCCCGCGCGATGCTCAACAAGGTCCTTCACGCCCCGGACGAGGCGGCCGAACCGCTCGACGCCACCAAGGTCGTGCCGCTGCCCGCGCAGCCGGACGAGCGCAGGCGCCGCGGCGGTGCCGCGGGCGTCGGCGGCAAGCGGACCGAGGAGGCCGGGGAGCGGCTGCGCGGGGCGCTGCGTTCCGTGCGCAAGGCCGCGGTCGGGACCGGTGCCGCCGGTGCGGCGGCGGCCTCGCGGACCAAGCCGGGCGACGGCGGCAGGACGGCGCCGGGAGCCGCGGGCACGACCGCCGCCCCCGGGACCGCCGCCACGGGGACCGCCGGGACGGCCCCCGTCGCACCACCGCCGCGGCGAACGGGGCCGGGCACGGGACCGGGTACCCGTCCCGGTGGCGTCGCGGCCGGTTCCGCCGCCGGTGCGCCGAACGCCCATGAACGGCCGCGCAGTTCCGGCTGGCCCGTCGTGCCGCCGCCGGACCTGCCGACCCGGTCCGCGCCCCGTGCGCCGCTCACCGACGTGGTGCCCCGCCGCACGCTGATCATCATCGCGGTGGTCGTGGCGCTGGCCGTGCTCGGCACCGTCCTGGCCCTCACCCTCGGCGGTGGCGACGACGACCAGGGCGCCGAGGGCGGCAGCGGCGGCAACGCCGTGGCGTCCACCGGGCCGAGCGGCGACACCCGGCAGGACCGGGGAAGCGGCACCGGCACCGACGGTTCCGCCTCCGAACCGGCGGGCGGCGCGGACGCGAGCGGTGCCGCGGACGCCGGTGCGAGCGCGTCCGGCGAGGCCGGGAGCGAGTCGGACGACGCCGGGAAGTCCGACGACGACGAGGGCGTGGCCGCCACCCACCAGGGCGGCCAGGGTTACCGCATCGGGCTGCCGGAGGGCTGGAAGTTCGCCTCCACCGGCTCCTCGGGCGACCGGTTCACCGGCCCCGGCGGGCAGAAGCTCCTGGTCGCCTGGACCTCGACGCCCAAGGGCGACCCGGTCGCCGACTGGAAGAACCAGGAGCGGTACATGGTCCGCTCGAACTACGCGAAGATCCGCATAGAGAAGGTGGGCTACCGGGGCTGGAACGCGGCGGACTGGGAGTTCACCTACACGGACGGTGGCACCAAGTACCGCACCGTGGACCGCGGCTTCGTCGTCAACGACCACCAGGGCTACGCGCTCATGTACACCGCGAAGGCCGACGACTGGGGCGGCGACCTGCGCCGGGACACCTGGCGGACCCTGTCGAAGACCTTCGCACCCAAGTCCTGAACGGTCGGGGCCCGGGTTTGAGCGGTCCGATATCTGGCATCAGCTCTTTGCGGGTTGCCTCCGGCACGTATCGTGAGTGGTCGCGGACCGTACGCAGCCGGAACGGCCCGCCGTACGAACGGAATTGACCGACGGTTGCCGGGGGTGGCGACGTGGACGACTACGCGGGACGGGTACTCGCCGACCGCTACCGCCTGCCCCTGCCGCCGTCCGACGAGTTCGAACTCACCGAGACCCCGGCCTTCGACACCTACAGCGGCCAGGAAGTCCTGGTCCGCCAGGTGCCGTTGCCCGAGGTCGTCGAGGCGGAGGTGCTCGACGCGGACGGCCTGCCCGACGGCTTCACGGCCCGGGACGGCGGCGTGCGGCGCCCCGGCAGGCGGACACCCGCCGCGGGCGGCGGCCCCGGGCGCCCGTCCGACCCGGTGGTACGGCGTGCCGTGGAGGCCGCCCAGGCCGCGGCCGCCGTGCCCGACCATCCGCGCCTCGACCAGGTCTTCGACGTGTTCGCCGAGGGCGGCTCGCTGTGGATCGTCAGCGAACTGGTGGCCGCCAGACCGCTGGCCGCCCTGCTCGCCGAACAGGCGCTGACGCCCTACCGGGCGGCCGAGGTGGCCTCCGACGTCCTCCTGGCGCTGCGGGTGCTGCACACCTACGGCTGGGTGCACCGCAACATCACCGCGCGCACCGTCCTCGTCTGCGACGACGGGCGGGTCATGCTGACCGGCCTGGCGGTCGGCGCGGCCGAGGAGGCGCTGTGCGGGTACGACCCGGTGCCCGCGCCCGACGAGGAACCGGGCGGCGCGGTCGACCCGAACGGAACCTTCGGCCCCGGCACCGCCCCCGGCGGCGGTCCCGTTCCCTCCGTCAGCGGTCCCGGTCCGCGCGGCCCCGGTGACGGCACCGCCGGGCCCGTGACCGGTGTCCTCGGGCCCGGCGACGGCGCCCGGACCGGGATCTTCGGTCCCGGTGACGCCGATCCCGAGGCCGCCCGGCGGGCCGCCATAGAGGCGCGGGGCGTCGGTGGACTCCCGGTGACCGGGGCGCGGGCGCCGGGCGAGGGCCCCGCCGGGCTCGCCGCCGCGTCGCTCGACACCAGCGGTGACGTCCGCGCCGCCCGCGCCGGGGCCATCGCCGCCTACCGCGCGGGGGCCCGCGCCGCGGCCCGCGTCCAGGAGGCCCAGACCGGCCGCGCGGCCCTGCCGGGTGCCCGCCCCGCCCCCGAGGACGGGCCCCGTGGCGTCGGCCCCGGTGCCGTACCCGGTGCCCCGGAGGACGGCGACGACACGGGTCGGGGTGCCGCCGTCCCGCCCGGGCGGATCACCGACCCCTACGGCGTGAGCACGGCTTCCTGGCACGGCGCCCCGCCCCGTGCCCCCGGCGATCCCGCGCCCACCGAGGTCCGCCGCGCCGACGGACGGACGTTCGCCGCGCCCCGTCCGGGCGGCGCACCGGTCGCGGGCTCCGGCGCGGAGAGTGCGCGGGCGCTGCCCGCCGCGAGGCAGGACACCGCCGGGCCCGCCGCCCCGTCGGGGAGGGCGGGACCGTGCCCGCCGCGCGCTGGGACGACCCGGCGGCCCGCGTCCCCGCACCGCGCGGTCCGGCCACCGCGCTCGCCGCCGAGCGGGCCCGGCAGACCCGCATGGCCGTGGTCGGACCCGTGACCGAGCGCTGGGCGCCGGAACAGGCCGGTCCCGTGCACGAGAACTGGCAGCTGGCCGCGCCCATCGGCCCCGCCACCGACCTGTGGGCCCTGGGCGCGCTGCTCTTCCGCGCCGTACAGGGGCACGCGCCCTACCCGGAGGAGTCGACCGCCGAACTGGTGCAGATCGTGTGCGCGGAGCCGCCCGCGTTCGCCGAGGAGTGCGGGCCGCTGCGGCCGGTCGTGGAGTCGCTGCTGCGTCAGGACCCCACCGAACGCATCGACTTCGAGGAGCTGAGCGGCTGGCTGCGTTCCCTCGTACGGTCCGCGCCCGAGCCGGAGGCCGGCCTGCACGTCGTCTCGGCGCCGCCCGCCGAGACGGGCAGGCTGCCCATCGTGCGCCGGCGCGGCGAGCTGGTGCGCAGGCGGCGTGCCGGGCTGCCCGCGACCCACGGGCGGCACAAGCGGGGCAGGCGGGATTCCGACCGCTCCCCCCGCAGCCTCGGCCGGACCCTGCTCCTGCTGATACTGCTGGCGATGGCCGGTGCCGTCGCGTACGCCATGTTCTTCATGCCGAAGGGCGACACGAACGGCACGGGCGCCGCCGACCGGACCGGCGCCGCCGGTGAGGCGAGCCCGGCACCGCCCGCGAAGTCGCCCGACGCCGGAGGGGAGCCCCGGCAGGACGAGACGTCCCCGGAGTCCGGCCCCGAGGCATCGCGGACGGCGAGCGGCACCGAGACCCAGTCGAACGTCGCCGACGGGTTCACCCTGCGCAAGGACCCGGAGGGCTTCGGCGTCGCCGTCGCCGAGGGCTGGAACCGCGCCCCCCGCAACGGCAGCGGACAGGTCGTCTACAGCAAGGGCGACTTCGAACTCCTCGTCGTGCCGGGCCGGGACCGCGCGTCCGAGTTCGGCGACGACCCGATGGCCTACCAGCGCGACGGCGAACCCGAGTTGGCCTCCTACCGGGCCTCCAGCTGGGCCACCTCCAGCGGTCTGAAGACCATCGAGGTCGGCGGACGCACCATGGCGGAGGGGCAGTTCACCTGGACCGGCGCGAACGGACGCGAGCTGTACGTGCGCAACGTCGCCATCCTCATCGACGGGCGCTACCACGTGGTGCAGGTCCGCGGTCCGGAGGCGGAGCGTGACGAGGTGACCCGGCTGTTCGAACAGGCCTCGGCTACTTACCAGTACACGCGCTGACGCCGGTCCGGTCCGATGGTTGCCTCCTGTTGGCGGAAAGCGACAACCGTCACAGAGCGGAATCCATGGCACCCCAGCCGTTCCCCGGAGGGGGGCCGGTCCCTAGTCTGACCCTGACAAGACCATTGCGGGGCAACGTGAATCAGATGCAGGGCCGGCTCGTCGCGGGACGCTACCGGCTCGGGGAAGCCATCGGCAGCGGCGGCATGGGCCGGGTGTGGCGCGCACACGACGAGGTGCTGCACCGGACCGTCGCCATCAAGGAGTTGACCGCCGCCCTCTACGTCTCCGAGAGCGACCAGGCGATCCTCCTGGCACGCACCCGGGGCGAGGCGCGCGCGGCGGCGCGGATCAACCACTCGGCCGTCGTCACCGTGCACGACGTACTCGAACACGACGGCCGGCCGTGGATCGTGATGGAGCTGGTCGAGGGCCGCTCGCTGGCCGACGCGGTCAAGGAGGAGGAGCGGGTCGACCCGCGGGAGGCGGCCCGCATCGGCCTGTGGGTGCTGCGCGCCCTGCGCGCCGCGCACACCGCCGGAGTCCTGCACCGCGACGTCAAACCGGGCAACGTGCTCCTCGCCGACGACGGCCGGGTGCTGCTCACCGACTTCGGCATCGCGCAGATCGAGGGCGACTCCACCATCACCCGGACCGGCGAGGTCGTCGGCTCCGTCGACTACCTCGCGCCCGAGCGCGTCCGCGGTCAGGACCCCGGCGCCTCCTCCGACCTCTGGGCGCTCGGCGCGACGCTGTACACGGCCGTGGAGGGCAGGTCGCCGTTCCGCCGCACCTCCCCGCTGACCACCATGCAGGCGGTCGTCGAGGAGGAGGCGACCGAGCCCCGGTACGCCGGTGCCCTCGCGCCCGTCATCAGCGCCCTGCTGCGCAAGGACCCGGCGACGCGGCCCGACGCGACCGAGGCCGAGCACCTGCTCGCCCAGGCGGCCGAGGGACGGCGCCCGGACGCGGCCCAGGCGTACGTGCCGACCACCCGCTACCCGGGCCCCCCGGGCGACGGCGACACCACCCACCAGGGCGCACCGGGGATGCCGGGGCCAGGTACGCCCGGCGCACCGGGGATGCCGGGGCCGGGTACGCCGGGCGCACCGGGGATGCCGGTGACTCAGGGCGCGTCGGGCGTACCGGGACCGGCGGGACCGCTGGGGCACCCGGGGCTCGAGGGACCCACGGGGCCCGGGGGACTGCCGGGCGGGACGTCCGCGACGCCCTACCCGCCGATGACCGGTCCCACGGCGGTCGGCCCCGCGGCGACGGGGCTCACGCCGGGCGGACCGGCGGGCGCCGCCGCTCCCCGGCGTACACGGCGCGGGCGCCTGCGCACGCTCGCCCTGGTCGTCGCCGTCGCCGCCCTCGTCGGCGCCGGCACCGCCGTGGTACTGCAACAGCGCGACGACGGCGGCTCGTCGGCCAGCCCCGACCCCACCCACGCGCCGTCCGCGTCCGCCACCGCGTCCCCGTCGGCCTCCGCCACGCCCGGCGAGGACCCCGGCGGCTCCGTTCCGGCCGACTGGGTGCGCCGCGACGACCCCATCGGTTTCAGCCTGTACCTGCCCAAGGACTGGCAGCGGTCGGACTTCGGCGGCGACAGCGGAGAACTCCGGCAGATCGACTACACGCCCGACGGCGGCCGGCACTTCCTGCGCATCTCCGTCGATTCCGCCCCCGACTACCGCGACCCGTACGCACACCAGCTCGACCTGGAGGTGCAGCTCCAGCGGCTGATCGACTACCAGCGGGTCCTCCTGGAACGCACCGACTACCGCGACCGCGACAGCGCCCGGTGGGAGTACACGTGGACCGCGCTGGCGAAGGACACCCCCTTCCCGGGGCCGCGCCGCGGCGTGTCGCAGATCTACATGTCCCGGGACGGCGTCGAGTACGCCCTCAACATGTCGGGGCCCGCGAGCGAGTGGCCGACCACGGAGCAGCGGTTCACCGCGGTGCTGCAGAGCTGGCAGGAGCAGACCGGCTGAGACCACCGCCGCAAGGCGGCCGGGCGGCGCACGCCCGACCGTCGGTTGTCGGCCACCCGTGTGACGGCGGCCCGGAACCGGTGGGTGCGGTGGGGCATGATGGGGCGCATGGTGACCGAGGGGGCGGGCGGGCGTGTCATCGCGGGCCGTTACCGGCTCCACGAGCGGCTCGGCCGCGGCGGCATGGGCATCGTGTGGCGGGCCACCGACCAACTGCTGGTGCGCGAAGTGGCCGTGAAGGCGCTCCCGCTCGACGAGACGCTCTCCGCGGCCGAAGCCCGGCGCCGCCGCGAGCACACCCTGCGCGAGGCCCGCGCGGTCGCGCAACTGCAGCATCCGCACGTCATCGTCGTCCACGACGTCGTCGAGGACGACGAACGGGCGTACATGGTCATGGAGTTCGTCGACGGCGGCTCGCTCGCCGACCGCGTCCTCACCCGCGGCCCGGTCGGCCCCCAGGAGGCCGCACGCATCGGCATCGCCCTGCTCGACGCCCTGGGCACGGCCCACACGGCCGGCATCCTGCACCGGGACGTGAAGCCGTCCAACGTGCTGATCGCCGACGACGGCCGGGTCGTCCTCACCGACTTCGGCGTCGCCCAGGTCGCGGGCGCCACCACGCTCACCGAGAGCGGCTCCTTCGTCGGCTCGCCCGAGTACACCGCCCCGGAGCGGATGTCCGGCGCCGGGACCGGACCGGAGTCCGACCTGTGGTCCCTGGGCGTGCTGCTGTGCGCGGTCCTCAGCGGGGCGTCCCCCTTCCACCGCGACTCGCTGGGCGGTGTCCTGCACGCCGTGGTCACCGAGGAGATCCGCCCGCCCGCGCAGGCCGGGCCGCTCCTGCCGGTCGTACGGGGGCTGTTGGAACGCGACCCGCGGCGGCGGCTCGACGCGGCGTCGGCGGAGCGGATGCTGCGCGCCTACCTGAGCACGGGCCGTACGCCCGCGACGGCACCGACGTCCCCGGCCGGTGAGCCCCTGCGGGCGAGGCGGAGTGTGAAACGCGGCGTCCTCATGGCGGTGCTGCTGGTGGTCGCGGCGGCGGGCGCGGGCATCTCGGCGGCCGCGCTGTTCGCGAACGGAGACGACGACGGGGGCGGTACGCCGACGAGTTCGGTACCCGTGACACCCCCAGGGCCGGTGTCGCCGCCGGTGTCCCGTTCCGGGACCCGCCCCGGGGCGGAGCAGCCCTCGGAGTCCGCCGCATCGGACCCAAACAGGAGATAAGCGGCAGCTCGCGTCACGGGTCTGTGACCGCCGGGCACCGGCGGTGGAAACGGACGCACCGGGCGCGGTATGGATGGACCCATGAGCAGCAACGGGGGGCCCCGCCGAGGGGCGGACGAGCCGACGAGTTTTGACCTGCAACCGCCGAACCGGCCGGCCGCCGTGCCGCATCCCGGCAACCCGTACGCGGCACCCACCCAGGTCGTACCGCAGCCGTCCACACCACAGTCCGCGCCGCAGCCGTCCGCGCCACAGCCGTCCGGGCCGCGGCCCGCGGCGGCGTCGCAGGTCCCGCCGCCCGGACCGTCGGCGGCCCCGGCGGCCACCGCACCGGATCCGGGCGCCGGGCGGCTCATCGCCGGCCGCTACCGGCTGATCGCCAAGCTCGGCCACGGCGGCATGGGCACGGTGTGGCGGGCCCAGGACGAGACCGTGGACCGCGAGGTCGCCGTCAAGGAGCCCCGCGTACCCGATCACCTTCCCGAACGCGAACGGGACAACGCCTTCGAGCGGATGCGCCGCGAGGCACGCGCCGCGGCCCGGCTCGACCACCCCGCCGTGGTCGACGTGCACGACGTGGCGGTCGTGGACGGGCAGCCGTGGATCGTGATGGAACTCGTGCGCGGGCGCTCGCTGGGCGCCGCCCTCCAGGAGGGCACGCTGGACGCGCGCGAGGCGGCCCGGATCGGCCTGGAGGTGCTCGGCGCGCTGGAGGCCGCGCACGCCGCCGGCATCCTGCACCGGGACGTCAAGCCGGACAACGTACTGCTCGGCCGGTACGACCGGGTCGTCCTCGCCGACTTCGGCATCGCCCAGATCGAGGGCGAGACCAATCTGACCGACACCGGCGGCTTCGTCGGCTCGCCCGAGTACATCGCCCCGGAGCGGGTCCTGGGCCAACGGCCCGGCCCGGCGAGCGACCTGTGGTCGCTGGGCGTGGTGCTGTACGCGGCGACGGAGGGCGTCTCGCCGTTCCGCCGCAGCAACACCCCGGCCACGCTCCAGTCGGTCCTCAACGCCACGCCCGCCGCGCCCGCCGCCGCGCACGGCCCGCTGGCCGAGGTCATCACCGGCCTGCTGGACAAGGACCCGGCACGCCGCCCCGACGCCGCCCGGGTCCGCGCCCTGCTGGACGCCGCCGCGAACCCGCCCGCGCCGCCGCCCACCCAGGTGGTCACGGTCGGCGCACCCCAGGGGCCGGGCGGGACTCCCGCGTCCCGCTGGGGCGTCCGGCTGGGCCGCAACGCGTGGATCACCCTCGGCGCGGTGGTCGTCGCGGCGGCGGTGGCGTCGTACCTCGTGGTCGCCGACCCCTTCGCGGGCCCCCTGCCCAAGGGCTGGAAACAGCACCGACTCGACGCCAAGGTGGGCATGAGCGTCGGTGTGCCCGCCGAGTTCGTGCGGCTGAAGCACGAGAAGAAGGACGACTGGGACGGCACCAACGAGACGTTCGCCGACCCGAGCGGAGCGGTCGTCGTCGTCGTGGACCGCGACATCAAGGCCGACGACAAGACCGACAAGATCCCGGACACCGCCGGGGCCAACGCCTGGGCGGACTGGGAGATGCTCAAGGACGGCGAGTACTCCTGGAACTTCGCCGACGAGCCCGCCCCCAGGGGCGAGCCGGGCGAGACCGAGTACAAGGGCAGGAAGGCCGCCGAGAACACCATCGCGTACACCACCGCGGACCTGCAGAACCCCCGCGCGCGCGAGTTCCGCATCCTCTACTACCGGGCCGGCAACGGCGACATGTACAAGGTGTCGGTCGACTACCCCCGCGAGGGCTACTTCGCCGACCAGGGACGGGAGATCGCCCGCACGGTGATCGCCAACTGGGAGGTCGACAAGCTCTGATGACGGACCGGGGACGGCTGGTCGGCGGGCGCTACCGGCTGCTGCGGCGCGTCGGCTCCGGCGCGGCGGGCACCGTCTGGCACGGACTCGACGAGGCCGAGGACCGCGAGGTCGCCGTCAGACGGCCGCGGCTGCCCGGCGACCCGGCGGACGACGGTCACCGCCGGGCCGCCCACCGCCTGCACCACGAGGCACGTGCCGCCGCCCGCGTCGACCACCCCGCCGCCGTCCGCGTCCACGACGTGGTCGTGGCGGAGGACGGGCCCGACGGACCGCCCTGGATCGTCATGGAGTGGGTCCCCGGCGAGTCCCTGGACGAGACGCTCCGGCGCGGCCCGCTCGGATCCCCCGAGGCCGCCCGCGTCGGCCTCGCCGTCCTCGGTGCCCTGCGCGCGGCGCACCGCGTCGGCATCGTGCACCGTGCCGTCCGGCCCGCCAACGTGCTGCTCGGCCCGCACGGCCGCGTCGTCCTCACCGGCTTCGGCACCGGCCGCCCGCCCGGCCAGGAGCCCCTGAGGGGCGCCGGTCCCGCGGCCGACCTGCGGTCCCTGGGTGTACTGCTGCGCACCGCCGTCGGGGACGCGGAGGCGACGACCGGGCCGCTGGGCCCGTTGACCGACCGGCTGCTGGTCCCGGACACCGCCGCGCGGCCGGACGCCGGGGAGGTCGCCCGACTGCTGGAGGCGGCCGTCGCCGACCCGCCGCCCGTCTCGGGCCGAAAACGAGTGATCCGGTCCAACCACTCCGCGTAACGCCCTGATCAGCGGGTTTGTTGCCAGCGATCACTGGCGTTGTGTGAGCGGTCGGTGAATCACCGTGAATCCCCATTACCGACGGGTACACAAAGCCGTCGCGGCGTCATACCCTGCGGCTCATGACGGACGCGCAGGCCCCGGAACTCACCGGCACGAACCCCCTCGCCCCCACCCCGGAGGGCGCCCGCACCGCTGCCGACGTGGTGACGCCCGAGCTGGTCGCCCAGCTCACCAAGGGTGTGGCCGGATCCGGCCGCACCGCCAACCACACCCCGTTCACCGGCGAGAAGCTGGCCGACCTGCCCGAGTCCACGCCCGAGGACGTGGCCGGCGCCTTCGAGCGGGCCCGCACCGCCCAGGCCGTGTGGGCGCGGGTGCCGGTGCGGCAGCGCGCCGCGGTGCTGCTGCACTTCCACGACCTGGTCCTCGAACGCCAGGCCGAGGTCCTCGACCTCATCCAGCTGGAGACCGGCAAGGCCCGCCTGCACGCCCACGAGGAGGTCCAGGCCGTCGCCGTCGCCGCCCGGCACTACGGCCGCAAGGCACCGGCGTACCTGCGCCCCCGGCGGCACACCGGCGCCGTACCGACCCTGACGAAGGTCACCGAGCTGCGCCACCCGCGCGGTGTCGTCGGCCAGATCGCCCCCTGGAACTACCCGCTGGAGCTGTCCGTCGGCGACGCGCTCCCCGCCTTCGTCGCGGGCAACGCCGTCGTCATGAAGCCCGACACCGAGACCTGCCTGACCGCCCTGTGGGCCCGCGACCTGCTCATCGAGGCCGGGCTGCCCGCCGAGGTCTTCCAGGTCGTCCTCGGTGAGGGCCCGGTCGTCGGCCCCGAGGTCGTCAAGCACGCCGACTACGTCTCCTTCACCGGCTCCACCCGCACCGGCCGCGAGGTCGCCCGGGGCGCCGCCGACCGCCTGGTCGGGGTCTCCCTCGAACTCGGCGGCAAGAACGCCATGCTGGTCCTCCGGGACGCCGACGTCGAGAAGGCCGCGGCGGGCGCCGTCCGCGCCTGCTTCTCCTCGGCCGGCCAGCTCTGCATCTCCATCGAGCGGCTCTACGTCCACGAGTCCGTCGCCGACGCCTTCCTGGAGCGCTTCGCCGCCCGCACCAGGGCGATGCGGCTGGGCACCTCCCTCACCTACGGCGCCGACATGGGCTCCCTGGTGGGGGAGCGGCAGCTGGAGACCGTGCGGCGGCACGTCGCGGACGCCGTCGAGCGCGGCGCGAAGCTCGTCGCCGGCGGCACCGCCCGCCCGGACATCGGCCCGTACTTCTACGAGCCGACCATCCTCGACGGCGTCGCCGCCCCCATGACGGTGTGCACCGAGGAGACCTTCGGCCCCGTCGTCTCCGTCCACCGCTTCACCACCGAGGACGAGGCGGTCGAGCACGCCAACTCCACGCCGTACGGCCTGAACTCCTCGGTCTGGACGAAGGACGCCCGGCGCGGCCGCGACGTCGCCGCCCGGCTGCGCACCGGCACCGTCAACATCAACGAGGGGTACGCGTCCGCCTACGGCAGCGTCCAGTCCCCGATGGGCGGCATGAAGGACTCCGGCCTCGGCCGCCGGCACGGCTCCGAGGGCATCCTCAAGTACACCGAGGCCCAGACGGTCGCCCACCAGCGCCTGCTGCCGATGGCGCCGTCGCTCGGCATGGACGACGAGAAGTACGCGGCGTTCATGAGCCGCAGCCTGCGGCTCATGAAGACGCTCCGGTTCAGGTAGCCGACCTCAGGGGCGCGGGGCTGTACCGATATGCGGCTCCGCCGCCCGGGCGCGAGAAACCACGAACGGCCCGCACGCGAAACTCAAAGAGGAGACCCCCATGCCTCAAGACGCCTACGACTACGACGTCCTGATAGTCGGCTCCGGCTTCGGCGGCTCCGTCTCCGCCCTCCGCCTCACCGAGAAGGGCTACCGCGTCGGCGTCCTGGAGGCGGGCCGCCGCTTCACCCGCGAGTCGCTGCCCAAAAACTCCTGGGACCTGAAGAACTACCTCTGGGCGCCGAAGCTCGGCATGTTCGGCATCCAGCGCATCCATCTCCTCGGCAATGTCATGGTCCTGGCGGGTGCGGGCGTCGGCGGGGGCTCCCTCAACTACGCCAACACCCTCTACGTGCCGCCGAAACCGTTCTTCGACGACCCCCAGTGGCGCGGCATCACCGACTGGCAGGAGGAGCTGACGCCGTACTACGACCAGGCCCGGCGCATGCTCGGGGTCCGCCTCAACCCGACGACGACCCCGTCCGACGTGCACCTCAAGGCCGCCGCCGAGCGGATGGGCTGCGGGGACACCTTCCACCTGGCCCCGGTCGGCGTCTTCTTCGGCGACGGCGAGGACGCCGACGGCACGGCGCGGGCGAAGCCGGGCGAGCAGGTGCCCGACCCCTACTTCGGCGGTGCCGGACCCGACCGCAGGGCCTGCAACGAGTGCGGCGAGTGCATGACCGGCTGCCGGCACGGCGCGAAGAACACCCTCAACGAGAACTACCTGTACCTCGCCGAGAAGGCCGGTGCGGTCGTGCACCCCATGACGTCGGTGGTGTCGGTCACCGACGACTCGCGCGGCGGCTTCGCCGTGGCCACGCTCCCCACCGACCGGAAGAAGAAGGGCGCGGGCCGGATCTTCACCGCCCGCCGTGTCGTCGTCGCCGCCGGCACCTACGGCACCCAGACCCTGCTGCACCGCATGAAGGCGAGCGGCCGGCTCCCCCACCTGTCGGACAGGCTGGGCGAGCTGACCCGCACCAACTCCGAGGCCCTGGTCGGCGCCCAGACCGACGACCGGCGCTACCGCAGGGCCACCGGCGAGCCACGCGCCGACTTCACACGCGGCGTCGCGATAACCTCCTCGGTCCACCCCGACGCCAGCACCCACATCGAGCCGGTGCGCTACGGCAAGGGCTCCAACTCGATGGGCGGCCTGTCGATCCTCCAGGTCCCCTACGCCGGGCCGACCGCCTCGGGCGCGTCGCGCGTCCTGGGGTTCCTGGGACACGCGGCCAAGCACCCCGTGCTGGTCCTGCGGTCGCTCTCCAACCGCAAGTGGTCGGAGCGCACCATCATCGGCCTGGTCATGCAGTCCCTGGACAACTCCCTGACCACGCACCTCAAACCGACGGGCCTCGGCAAGGGCCTGCTCACCGCCCGCCAGGGCCACGGCTCGCCCAACCCCAAGCAGATACGGGCCGCCACCGAGGGCGCCGCCGCGCTCGCCGCCGAGATCAACGGCTTCGCCGGATCCAACGTCGGGGAGCTGATGGGCACCCCGCTCACCGCCCACTTCCTCGGCGGCTGCCCGATCGGCGCCTCACGCGAGAGCGGCGTCATCGACCCGTACCACCGGCTCTACGGCCACCCCGGCATCTCGGTCGTCGACGGTGCCGCCGTCTCGGCCAACCTCGGCGTCAACCCGTCCCTGACCATCACGGCGCAGGCCGAGCGGGCGATGTCGTACTGGCCGAACAAGGGCGAGGAGGACCCGCGTCCGGCGCAGGGCACGGAGTACCGGCGTCTGAAGCCCGTCGAGCCCACGTCCCCGGCGGTCCCGGCGGAGGCCTTCGGCGCGCTGCGGCTGCCGTTCCTGGGGATGCCGACGGTGCCGCCGAAGAAGTAGCGCGGGCGGTCGCGGCCGCGGACGCGCAGAAGGACCTGCGCCCCCCTCCGAGCGCAGGTCCTTCCCTTCGTGCCGTGTCGCCGTTACGCCTGGACACCGGCCTTGCGGCGCCGGACGACGAACAGCGCGCCGCCACCGGCGACGACCGCGAGACCGCCGACGAGCCCGATCATCGGCAGCGCGGAGTTGGAACCGGTCTGGGCGAGGCTGCCGGTGACCGGCTTGGCGCCGCCCTGCGGCTTCAGGTCCTTGTCGACGCCCTGCGGCCGCAGGTCCTTGCCGGCGTCCTTCGGCTTCTCACCGTTCGGCTCGACGTCGTCGACGTCGCCCGGCTTGGCACTGCCGGCGGCGAGCACCGTGAAGTCGTAGGTGTCGCCGTTGCCGTAGCAGGACTTGTCCTCGCCCGCGTAGACCGCGTCGCTCACCGAGAACGCCGAACCCGCCGGGGCGTCGGCGTGGATCTTCACGCGCAGGTCGAGCGTGGCGGTGCTGTCCTTCTCCAGGGTCGGCAGGATGGCGACGATGCTCCCGGTGAAGGTGAACGCGTCCTTCCCGTCGCCGTAGGTCTCCTGGTAGGCGCTCGTCCACTTGCCGTTCTGCTTCACCTGGAACTCCGCCAGGTCCTCGTAGAGCGAGACGTCGGAGTTGAGCTCGCCGCTGTACTCGGCGAACGCGTTGATCCAGACGTTCTTGAGGTCCTTCTCGGAGTCGTTGTCGATCACGAACTCGAAGTCGTGCCAGCCGGAACCGGCGACGATCTTGTTCGGCAGCCCGGAGATGGAGGCGCTGAGCTTCTCGTCCAGCTCGTAGGTGTCGCAGTCCTCGTAGGGGTCGAAGACGTTCTCGTCGGAGGGGTCCCCCTCGTCGCCGGAAGGCTTCCCGGCGTCGTCCGAGGGCTTGGTGTCGTCCTCGGACGGGGGCTTCACCCCGGTGCCGTCGTCCTTGGGCGGCTGCTGGCCGTCGGACGGCGTGGTCTTGTCGTCGGACGGCGTGGTCTTGTCGTCCGAGGGGTCGTTCTCGTTGCCCGCGGGCGGGTTCCCGCCGGGGGGCTGCTCCTCGGAGGAGGGGCTCTCCTCGGTCGAGGGCTTGGTGGTCTCGTCCTTGGACGAGGAGTCCTGGCCGCCTTCCTGCGTGGCGGGGCCCTGCTCCTCGGAGGAGGTGCTCGTGGACGGACCGTCCGTCGCGAAGGCGACAGGCGCCGACACGAGGGCGAGCGGAGCCAGGACGGTGGCGGCGGCCGCCGTGACCATGGCGCGGCGAAGCTTCATGAAGACCTCGACAAATCGGGCGTACTGCGGTCTCGCAGTACGGAGGCTTTGCGGGAGGCCTCCGCGTGTGGGGGCGCGGGTGCCCATGCGGCTCCGTGCGGAGCTGCTGTGTTTGATCAGCGGAAGCTGTGAAAAGTTGTGCTGACTTCACGTGATCTTTATGTGGTCCGCGTCACCTTCGCCCTGGTGCCTCCGTCGCGGGACGGGGAGCCGCGGGCATGGCGAAGGGCCCCGCGGGGCTGCGGCCGCGGGGCCCTTCCTCGGTCAGCACCGGCGTCAGGGCGGCACCGGTGCCTCGATGCGGCGCCGGGGGGGGGTGGGGCGCCGCAGGTCTTGCGAGCAGGTGGTGGTGAGGGGGAGGGGGAGGGGCGTCCGGGCCCGGACGGTTCCCGTCGGCCGGCCCCGGGCGTCCCCGGAGCCGGCCGTTCTCATGGGTGACCGGGCTGCTGTCCCCTGCCGTCCGGTCACTTCCTGGAGCGAGGTCCCACGGCGCACGGCACGATCCGCACGCCTCATCGCTCCAGCGAGCCACGCGTGGTTCTTTCGGGCCCGCCCCTGGCTGACACGGACACCGGGACCAACGAAGCAGCGCCCGCACCGGTCACGCGCCGTACGGGTGAGAACCTGCCCGAACTCGGGTGCGACGCTCAGACGCGCCCCCGGCACAGCTCCAGCAGCGTCATTGCGAGGGCCGTGCCCGGCTTGCCCAGGGCCTCGCGGTAGTGGTCGAGGACCTCCATCTCGCGGGACAGGTTCACGCGTCGGCCGCCGGATGTGATGCGTGCCTCCTGGATGACGGCGGAGACCGCCATCCGTTCCTGGATCAGACCGATGATCCGGTCGTCGAGGGAGTCGATCCGCTCGCGCGCGCCGGTGATCACGTCGGCGGCCTCGCTGGTACGGGCGCCGGTCTTGTCTGCGGTGGTGACGGTCATGTCGGGGCTCCTCGCCGCGGTGGGCGGCGTCCCGGTCTCCGACAGGCCCCGGACACGACAGACGCCCCGGGCCTTGTCGGCCCGGGGCGCCTGGTAAGTCGCTTGTCAGTGGCTCAAGCAGCACGACCATGGCAGCCGGTGGGCCGGTTGCCATAGGTAAACAGGAAGGTCGAGTGTGTGAGCATGCGCCCAGTATGCCCCGCGGACGGAAGGTCTCCAAGCCGGTTCGGATGGTGAGACGTGCGGAGACCCGCGGGGCGGTGCGCGAAGCGGCACCGAGGGCCGGGCGGACGGCCGGGCGGCCCGCCGCGGGGAGGGCCGGGCGGAGGGCGGGGCGTTCCGTCCGCCCACCTCGGTAGAATCGGGAGTACAAGCCCCCCGCCCGACCGCCGGAAGGCACCCCGTGTCATCAGCGACTCCCGCTGCCGCCGCCCCCGACACCGTCCTGGTCGTCGACTTCGGCGCGCAGTACGCCCAGCTCATCGCCCGTCGTGTCCGCGAGGCGCGGGTCTACAGCGAGATCGTCCCGAGCTCCATGCCGGTCGAGGAGATCCTCGCCAAGAACCCGGCGGCCATCATCCTCTCCGGCGGCCCCTCGTCGGTGTACGAGCCGGGCGCCCCGACCGTCGACCGCGCCCTGTTCGAGGCCGGCGTCCCCGTCTTCGGCATGTGCTACGGCTTCCAGCTGATGGCGCGGACCCTCGGCGGCACCGTCGACAACTCCGGCGCCCGTGAGTACGGCCGGACCGACCTCACGGTCTCCAAGCCGTCCTCCACCCTCTTCGAGGGCACCCCGGCCGAGCAGGCCGTGTGGATGTCGCACGGCGACGCCTGCTCCGCCGCCCCCGAGGGCTTCACCGTCACCGGCTCCACGGACGTCGTCCCGGTCGCCGCCTTCGAGAACGACGAGAAGAAGCTCTACGGCGTCCAGTACCACCCCGAGGTCATGCACTCCACGCACGGACAGCAGGTGCTGGAGCACTTCCTGTACCGCGGCGCGGGCCTGCGCCCCGACTGGACCACGGGCAACGTGATCGAGGAGCAGGTCGCCGCCATCCGCGAGCAGGTCGGCGACAAGCGCGCCATCTGCGGCCTGTCCGGCGGCGTGGACTCCGCGGTCGCCGCCGCCCTCGTCCAGAAGGCCATCGGCACCCAGCTGACCTGCGTCTACGTCGACCACGGCCTGATGCGCAAGGGCGAGACCGAGCAGGTCGAGAAGGACTTCGTCGCCGCGACCGGCGTACAGCTCAAGGTCGTGGACGCCGAGGAGCGGTTCCTCAAGGCGCTGGCCGGGGTCTCCGACCCCGAGGAGAAGCGGAAGATCATCGGGCGTGAGTTCATCCGGGTCTTCGAGCAGGCGCAGCTGGAGATCCTCCAGGAGGACGGCCCCGAGGTCGCCTTCCTCGTGCAGGGCACCCTCTACCCGGACGTCGTCGAGTCCGGCGGCGGCACCGGCACCGCCAACATCAAGTCCCACCACAACGTGGGCGGCCTCCCCGACGACATCGAGTTCGAGCTGGTCGAGCCGCTGCGCCAGCTGTTCAAGGACGAGGTCCGGATGGTCGGCGCCGAGCTGGGCCTGCCGGACGAGATCGTCCAGCGCCAGCCGTTCCCCGGCCCGGGGCTCGGCATCCGCATCGTCGGCGAGGTCACCAAGGAGCGGCTCGACCTGCTGCGCGAGGCCGACGCCATCGCCCGCGAGGAGCTGACCGCGGCCGGCCTCGACCGCGACATCTGGCAGTGCCCGGTGGTGCTGCTCGCGGACGTACGCTCCGTCGGCGTCCAGGGCGACGGCCGCACCTACGGCCACCCGATCGTCCTGCGCCCGGTCTCGTCCGAGGACGCCATGACCGCCGACTGGTCCCGGCTGCCGTACGACGTGCTGTCCAAGATCTCGACCCGCATCACCAACGAGGTCAAGGACGTCAACCGCGTCGTCCTCGACGTGACCTCGAAGCCGCCGGGCACGATCGAGTGGGAGTGACCCCTACGCGCGCCTGACGGTGCGCAGGGGCTTTCCGGGCTGCCAGATCTCGACGACGAGGTACGCGTCGTCCTCCACGGAGGTGCGCACGACCTCCGTCAGCTCGGTACGGAAGAGGTGGAACGGCTCCGGCGGTTCCACCTCTTTCACGTACCCGGCCCTGGTCTCCGGGTCGTCGACCTCGACCGCCCGCCCGGCGATCCGCACGTCCCCGCCGCCCATGCCGGTGCCGTCCCCCGGGTTCGCCTGGAGCGCGAAGCGCGGGTCGCGGCGCAGGTCGAGGGCCTTCAGCGAGTCCGGCATCATGCCGAACCACAGCTCGCCGCTCAGGAAACGCACCTCCAGGCCGGTGGTGCGGGGCGAGCCGTCCTTGCGGAGGGTGGCGAGGACGTGGTGCGTGTACGCGCCGAAGCGCGCCTCGACGGTGTCGGCCAGGACGGGTTCGGCGGTGGCGAAACCGGCCCAGTTCACAGCGGTGCCTGATGTCATACGCCGAGTGTGAACCGGAAAACCGACACCCTCTGTCGCGTATCCGGCCCGGCCCGGCCCGTATCCGTCCTCCCGGCCGGACCCTGACTCCCTCGCCCGGCCTCTGCGCCTGCCCTCTGCGCCTGACCCCCGCGGGCCGTGCGTCCGGCGTGCCCCGCGGCCGGGTCAACACGGCGATCCGCGCGTCACCCGGGCTGAGCAGAGGTAACCGGGGGCGCCGGGCGCGTGAGGGCCGGGGTACGGCACAATTCGCAGTCGTTCCAAGGGACTTAGCGGTTTCTCTCACAGGGTGCGGAAGGCGGGCGTCGGGCGTGGCGGTGCAGGAGGCGAGACGCGGCAGCGGCTCGGACAAGGGCGCGTACGAGGCGGCCCACGGCGGTGGCTGCACCTGCGGGGACTGCCCGCACGGCGCCCGCGAGGGGCACCGCCGGGCGGTCGCCGCGTTCCTGCTGCGGCGGGACGAGTTCGCGGCCGGGCAGGGGTTGCCGGCCGCGGTGGCCCACTCGGCCTCCGCCTCCCGCCAGTGGGTCTCGGAGGAGCTGACCCAGTCCGCGGAGGCCGTCGCCGAACGCGGCCGGGCCGAGGGCGACGCATGGCTCGCGGGGCTGGGCCGGCGCACCGTGGCCGCCGTGTGGGCGGCAGTCGTCCTGCTGCTGCTCTGGCAGTCGCTCACCGCGGTCGGGGCGGGCTGGACGGCGGCACGCACCGCCGGGCTCGCGGCCGCCCTGGTCGTGTCCGGCGCGCTGACGGCGGCGTCCTGGTTCCACCGGACGCGGGGCGGGGCGCTGGCCCCGGTCATCGGCGAGGACAACCGCCTGTCCACCTCCCGCGCGGTGGCGGCCGCCTGGGTCCTCTTCGTCGCCTACGCGGTACTCGTACTGGCCGGGCAACTGGCCGTCGCCTCGGGCCACGAGCGGCGCGACGCGCTGATCTCGGGTCTCGAACTCGGCCGCGGCGCCGGGGCGGTGACCGTGCTCGCGGTGGTCTGCGGGATCGCGGTCCTGGTGCGCCGGGTGGTCGGGCTGCGGGTGCTGGGGCAGCGGCTGCAGAAGGTGCGGGCGGACCGGCCGCGCGCCTCCGACCTGCTCACGGACGACGCGGGACGCGGGACCTTCGCCGACATCCAGTACGTCGCCATCAGCGCCGTCGCCCTGGTGTTCGCGGCGGTACGGCTGGCCCGGCGCCCGGAGCAACTGCCCGACCTGCCGTGGGGACTCGCGGTGGTGGTGCTGGTGTCGGCGGCGACCTACGTGGCCGGGAAGTACGCGGAGGGCGGCCGGCCCGTGATCCTCTCCGTGGTCCGGGCCCGGGAGGCCGGAGATCTGGACGCGCCGATCCGCACGGGCGACGACATCGAGATCCGCGGCGCGGGCTTCGTGCCGCCGGGCGCCCAGCGCGCGGACCGCCTGTCCCGGATGGTCGTCCGTATCGGCGCGGTCAACGTCCACGTCCCGCTGGTCCCGGTGACGGGCGGCTTCAGCAACCCGACGGACGACCTGCTGACGGTCCCGGTACCGGCGGACGTCGAGCCGGGCCGGGTGGACGTCCAGGTGGTCACCGGCGCGGGCGTCGAGACCAACCGGTACGCCATCGACGTCACGGACTGACACCTCTCGCCCCTCCGGCTCCGGGCGGCCGGTCGACCGGTCGGCAACCTGTCGAAACCGACAGCAAGAAACCGGTTGCCGAGGGTTGAGCGGGGCCCACGTGTCCTACGTATGGTCTGGTGGGGGCCCCGGGCATGCGCGGCGAGAGGCGGCTGGCAGTGATGACTCACGGGATGCGGACGGATGTCCACACCTCACGCGGGGGCGCGCGAGAAGGGGGCTGGCGGGACAACGCCGCCCGCTACGCCCTCCTTCCCCTACGGATCTTCCTCGGTGTCACGTTCGTCTACGCCGGTCTGGACAAGCTCACCGACAGCGCCTTCATGAAGGACGCGGGCGCCGGTTCCGTCGGCGACATGATGCGTGCCGTCCGCGACTCCTCGGCCGTCCCCGCCCTGGTCGACCTGGCCCTGAAGAGCCCGCCCGGTTTCGGCTACGCCATCGCCCTGGGCGAGTTGGCCGTCGGCATCGGCACCCTGCTCGGGCTCCTCACCCGCCTCGCGGCGCTGGGCGGCGCGCTGATCTCGCTCAGCCTGTGGCTGACCGTGAGCTGGGCCTCCGACCCGTACTACTACGGCAACGACCTCCCGTACATGTTCTGCTGGGTACCCCTCGTGCTGGCCGGCGCACCCCTCTGGTCACTGGACGCCCTGCTCGGGAACCGGCGCCGCGGAAGGGCCTACTAGGCCATGAACACGGAGCCCGAAGTCGCCTGCACCTCGGTGTAGGTGGGGGCGCCGAGGTCGGCCGGCCGGCCGTCGCGGATGTCGGTCGCCGCGGTCACGGCCGCTGCCAGAGCTCTGCGGTAGAGCAGCGAACCGAGACTGATCCTGCGCACGCCCAGCGCGGCCAGCCCGGCGAGGTCCGGGCCGGTCGGTGTGTAAAGGATGTTCAGCGGCACGACGAGGGTTGCCAGCAGGGCGGCGATCCCGTCCGGATCCGACAGGCCCGGTACGAACACTCCGTCCGCCCCTGCCTGTTCGTAGACCGCGAGGCGCTCCGCGGTCTGCTCCTCCTGGCGCCCGAGCCAGTGGGTGTCGGTACGGGCGTTCACGAACAGCGCGGGTACAGCGGCCTTGACGGCAGCGATCTTCGCGGCATGCAGCTCGACGGGGGTGAGAGTGCCGTCCGAGCGGCCGTCTTCCAGGTTGATCCCCGCAGCGCCGGCGTCGTGCAGCCTTCGAGCCAGCTCGGCCACCTCCTCCGGTTCGTCACTGAAACCGCCTTCGGCGTCGACGGTGAACCGGAAGGTGCCGCGCCCGAGCCGGCGGGCCAGTGCCAGGGTCGCCGCTGCCGTGGCCGCCGCTCCGTCCGGCAGGCCGAGGGCCGCTGCCACGCCCAGGCTGGTGGTACCGATCGCGTCGAAGCCCCGCGCCGCCAGCGCAGCGGCGGAGGCGTAGTCCCAGGCGTTGGGCAACAGCAGCGGGGCGGCCCGATGGTGCAGGTGGGCGAAGGCGGTCAGCGGCCGCTGGAGGAGGCCGTCGGCCAGGGCGAGAGCGTGGGCCCTGCCGGGGCAGACCCTGGGCGGGGCGCCGAAGGTGAGCGGTACGGGATGCGCAGTCTGCGCGGCTGCCAGGTCCAGGAGCACCACATCGCCCTCGGCGATGTCCCGTCCCGCGACGCGGGTGGTACGGACGGCGACGCGGCGCATGGTTCGCACCGGTGGAGTCTCCCGGAGCACCCGGGCCAGCGGTGCGCTGCCGTCGGCCGCGGCATCGACCAGTGCCGCATCGACCAGTGCCGCCGTCGCCGCGCACGCCTGCACCAGCAGACCGATGCGGTTGGCGGCGGCCTCCAGGGTCCACTGGTCCGTGTCCTCGGACACCAGGAGCGCCACCAGCCGGGCCACGGCCTCGTCCGCGGTCGGGTCCGCACCCCCGAAGTAGACCCCGGCCACGAGGGTCACCGCCTCCGCGACCTCACGGGGCTGAGGCATTTCCAGGGCCTCGGCGAGGGCGTGGACCACCCGCACCCGGACCTCCCCGTCACCGCCGGCCGTCACTGCGCGCCGCAGCGCGGCGGGTTCCAGCCTGGTGAGTTCGGCCTCCACGAGGGCCCTGCGCCGCCGATGCGTCTCCCCGGAGCTGAATCGGGCCGCGGTGGCCCGCAGCCATGCGACGCTCGCCCCCACGGGGCCGCCGTCCGCTGCCGGCAGCTCGGGGACCAGCGCCGGGTCGGCGAGCGCCGCGCACACGTCCGTGTGGCGGTTGAATTCATGCGTCGTGTGCGTCATGGCTCTGACGCTAGGTGCGGAACAGTTCGGTGCCGACCGAACCATCGTTCCTGTTCAGTGAGCAGGAGGGAGTCTCGCGAAACTGCGCGAATCGGTGCGGTTCGGCGTCGAAGCCCGCGCCCTCCCTGCTGCGTCGATCCGACGGGGCCATCGGTCGTCAGTGGGGAAGGTCCGCCCGGGGCTCGTCCGGGTGCGCCGCCCGGCGCTCTCCCCGGCGCTGGTGCGCGGCCCGGGCCACGGTGCCGACCGCGCCCGCGATACAGAGGCCGCCCGTGACCAGGGGGATCACCGCGAACCACGGCGTCTCCCAGAGCCCGCCCGCGTCGCCGGCGTAGACCACACCGGCCAGGATCAGGAAGAGACCGGCCACCAGTCGTCCTGGCTGGAACCTATGACGCAGCACGGGTCACCTCCGCCTGACCGACGCCGACCTGGAGGTCGAGGTCGAGTGTGCCGGTGTCCTTGCCGCCCGTGGTGGGGGACAGGGTGACCTCCTTGTGCTTGCCCGGTGCCACGTCCACGTCCTTCGCCTTGTCGCCGGGGAGTTGGATGTCGCCCACGCCCACCTCGACGCTCAGCCGCACGGTCACGTCCGGCGGTACGACGACCCGTATGCGGCCCATGCCCACGTCGGCGCGGGTGGTCACCGTCTGCCCCTCGGCGAGGTCGAGGCCGGACAGGTCGAGGGTGCCGCTGCCCGCGCCGATGTCGTACTGGTCGCGTACGTCGGCCGCCGCCGTGGGCGCCCAGGTGGTCCGGACCCACTCGGTGCCGACGTTGTCCGGCACGGCGGTCGACCCCGCCAGCAGGCCCGCCGTGACGATGGCCAGGAAGATCGATCCGGCTCCCGTGCGTCCCAGGAAGGCGCTGACCGCGATGCCGAGACCGAAGGTGGCGAGCGCGCACGCCAGACCGGTCTGGAGACTGGTGCCGAGCGGGTGCTCGCCCCAGGTCAGCCGGGTCCCGAGGAAGCCCGCGAGCAGCGCGAGGAGGAACACCCAGCCGCCGATGCCCCGGGGACCGCGGGTCTGCGGGGAGCGGGAGCGCCGGTCACCGACGGCGGCGTGGTCGCGGCGGCCCGGGATGCCGCGGCCGATGTTGACGGCAGCCGCGATGTCACGGTCCTCGGAGTCCGGCGGACCCCACAGGTATCCCGTCGCGCCGTCATGGGTGCCGTCCTTGACTATGGGGTCGCGCCACCAGGACGGCCAGGTGTACATGATCGGGGGGGCCTGGGCCTCCGGCGGAGCGTCGGCGACGGTCTGCGCGGAGAGCGGGTCGGGTTCGGGGGCCTTGCGGTGCCGCGACCAGTACCCGGCGCCCGCGAGCAGCAGGGAGAGGACGACGGCGAAGGTCAGCACGCCGCCGTTGTGCAGCATGGTGAGGAAGACCCCGCAGCCGACCAGGGCGAAGAGCACGGCCGCCAGTGCCTGGCCGTCGACCCGGCCGGTCAGCAGCTTGCGCACCTCGTTCTCCTCCTCGTCCTCGTAGGGGACGAGGAGCCAGGCGAAGCCGTAGAAGAGGAGGCCGATGCCGCCGGTCGCGGAGAGCACGGCGAGCGTGATCCGGAAGATCACCGGGTCCATGTCGCACTGCCGCCCGAGGCCGGCGCAGACCCCGGCGAGCGCCTTGTGCCGCCGGTCGCGCCGGAACGGGTGCGGCGGCCCGGCGGGCTCGGCGCCGCCGCCGGTGCCTTCGGCGGCGGTGGCGCCCCCAGAACCCGCGGCGCCCCCAGAACCCGTGGCATCCGTGGCATCCGCGGCGGGCGCGGCATCCTGCGGCCCGGCGCCCCGTGCGGGGCGGGGGCCGGGGCCGGGTCCCGGACCCGTCGCGGCGTGCTCGTGATCTGTCATGAGTCCATGGTGACGGGCGCGGCGCCGTGACGGCAGCCGGTTCGACCCTGGTCCAACCCTGATATCGGCCCTGACCGCGTGCCGGGGGAGCGTTCGAGGGCGGGCCGGCCCGAAGATCAGGGGCGAGTGGGGGAACGACCCTGATGCTCCGGCTGCCGGACCCGTGTGACCATCTGTGTCATGCCGGAAGCCGCAGCAGCACCCGTCGTCGGACCGCGGCCGCCGCGCAAGCTCTACCGCAGCAGCGACGGACGCTGGCTCGGCGGAGTGGCGCGGGGGCTCGCCGGGCATCTCGGGCTGCCCGTCATCTGGGTCCGGTTCGCCTTCGTCGGCCTGTTCATGGCCGACGGCCTGGGCGCGCTGCTGTACGCGGCCTTCTGGTTCTTCGTGCCGCTGGGCGTCGGCGGCGTCGAGGCGCAGCGGCCGCCGTCCCTGGTCACCTCCGAGACCTCGCCGGACGGCCGCCGCCGACTCGTCGCCCGCAAACCGGACAAGGGCCAGATGGTCGCCCTGCTCCTCATGGTCGTCGTGGCCCTGGTCTTCGTGGGCAACGTCGACCTCGGCGGCGGAGCCAAGGCCTACCTCTGGCCGACCGTGCTCGTCGGCGCCGGCGTCGCCCTCGTCTGGCGCCAGGCGGACAACGCGCGCCGGGCCCGCTGGGCGGAGGTGGGGCGCCACCGCCGCACCGTCACGCTGCTGCGCTCGGTGGCCGGTGTCCTGCTGGTGACCGCCGGGGTCACCGGCATCTTCGTCCTCCAGGGATCCGCCGCCCACCTCGGCTCCGTCCTCCAGGCGGCCCTCGCCGTCCTCGTCGGGATAACGCTCCTCGCGGGCCCCTACCTGGTGCGGATGACGCAGGACCTCTCCGAGGAGCGGCTGATGCGCATCCGCGCCCAGGAGCGCGCCGAGGTCGCCGCCCACGTCCACGACTCGGTGCTGCACACCCTCACCCTGATCCAGCGCAACGCGGAGAGCGCGGGCGAGGTGCGCCGCCTGGCCCGCGCCCAGGAGCGCGACCTGCGAGCCTGGCTCTACAAACCCGAGGGCAACGGCAAGGACGAGGACGACGAGCCCACCACCCTCGCCGAGGCCGTCAAGCGCAACGCCGCGGAGGTCGAGGACAAGCACGGCGTGCCCCTCGAGGTGGTCGTCGTCGGCGACTGCCCGCTCGACGAGAGGACCAGCGCACAGATGCAGGCCGCGCGTGAAGCGATGGTGAACGCGGCCAAGTACGGTGGCGAGGGCGGCGCCGTACAGGTCTTCGCCGAAGTCGAGGGCAGGACGGTCTTCGTGTCCGTCCGGGACCGCGGCCCCGGCTTCGACCTCGACTCGATACCCGCCGACCGCATGGGCGTCAGAGAATCGATCATCGGCCGCATGGAGCGCAACGGGGGCACGGCGCGGCTGCGCGCGGTGCCGGACGGCGGCACGGAGGTCGAACTGGAAATGGAGAGGGCGGAGAAGACGTCATGAGCGAGCCGACCGAGGCGAACGGAACGTCGGGTACGTCGGGGGCGGGCGAGGCGGCCCACCCCGCGCAGTCGGTGAGCGGCGGCACGGGGGAGCGCCATGTGCGTGTCGTGCTCGTCGACGACCACCGCATGTTCCGCACCGGCGTCCAGGCCGAGATCGGCCAGACCGCCGAGACCGGGGTGGAGGTCGTCGGCGAGGCCGCCGACGTCGACCAGGCGGTCACGGTCATCACCGCGACCCGCCCCGAGGTCGTGCTCCTCGACGTCCACCTTCCCGGCGGCGGCGGCGTCGAGGTGCTGCGCCGCTGCGCGCCCCTGATGAGCGACGCCGAGCGGCCCGTCCGCTTCCTCGCCCTGTCCGTCTCGGACGCGGCGGAGGACGTGATCGGCGTCATCCGCGGCGGCGCCCGGGGCTACGTGACCAAGACCATCACCGGCACCGACCTGGTCAACTCCGTCTTCCGCGTGCAGGAGGGCGACGCCGTCTTCTCCCCGCGCCTGGCCGGCTTCGTCCTCGACGCGTTCGCCTCCACCGACGCCCCGCCGGTCGACGAGGACCTCGACCGCCTCACCCAGCGCGAGCGCGAGGTGCTGCGCCTGATCGCCCGCGGTTACGCGTACAAGGAGATCGCCAAGCAGCTCTACATCTCGGTGAAGACGGTCGAGTCCCACGTCTCGGCCGTCCTGCGCAAGCTCCAGCTTTCCAACCGCCACGAGCTGACGCGGTGGGCTACGGCACGACGGCTGGTGTGACGCTGCCGATCCCACGGCGCGCCGGCACTCGGCGGGGCCGGACCGGGCAAGGACGAGCCATGCCGACGCCCCTGGAGCGGGCGACTGAGTGGCACACTCGTTCGAGGTCTCGCTCGCGGCGGCGAACCCTCCTGTCAGCAGGGGGGAGCGCCCGTATGCTGGCCGTGTACCGCCTGTCGGAGTCACACCGCGGCTGCCAGGCGGATGAGGAGGTGAAACGGAATGAGCGTCGCCACCGACCACACCGGGCCCTGGACCGTCGCCGACGTCCTCGCCCTGCCTGAAGACCGCACCACCCGCTATGAGCTGCTGGGGGAGTCCCTCGTCATGTCCCCCGCTCCCGGGGTTCGCCATCAGCGGGCCTCGTTCCGCCTCCACGTCGCCTTGGACGCGGCCGCCCGGGCCGTCGGCGCGCCGGTGGAGATCCTGGAAGGCGTCAACGTCGTCCTGCCGTCCGGGTTGGTCGTACCCGATCTGGTCGTGGCCGACGCAGGCGCGACCGCCGCCGACCCCGTCACCGTCGACATCGACGCGGTCCAGCTTGTCGTCGAACTCGTCTCCCCCGGCAACAGCACCATGGACCGCAAGGTCAAGCCCATGCTGTACGCGGAGGCCGCCATCCCGCACTTCTGGCGCCTGGAGTTCGACCCCGCCCCCATGCTCGTCATTTATGAACTGCAGGGCGGTCGCTACGTGGAGCAGACCACGGCGCTCGCGGGCGCGACCACTCACCTGGACGCCCCGTTCCCGATCGCGATTGATCCGGCTGGCCTCTCCCGGCAGTAGATGCCATCTGACGGCAACACTGACGGCAACCGAACCCGCCAGAGGCGGACGTCAGCGTTCCGGAACTTGGCGGGTTGTCAGCAGGCGTAGGTCTCCCGCTCGACTCACTACCGGCGACGCGTACCTGGTCCCCGGTGCGCCATGGCCCTTGCAAGAGTTCGTCATAGTCGCAGACAGGGACGGCCCGGTAGCCTGCCGCTCGGATCGCCTCCAGGACTGTTGCCGTGTCGGACACGACAGCCGTTGGCGCGGCGCTGCGGTGTGCGTGGCACATGAGGAGCGAGTGCCAATTCAGGAAGTCGTCACGTGCACCAGTGTCCTCGTAGTCGTTATGGGTCCACTCCACGTCGACGCATCCGAAGGTCATCGTGTGATCCACGCCGAGTGACACGCACAGAGCTGCAGCCACCCGCTCCATCAACCGATCACGGCTGGGAGCAGCGACGTAGATCTGGCACTCACAACCGTGCTCCGTGCCGTCCTGCCCTGATGCCCTGTTGTCCTCCATGGCGAATCCCCCCAGGTCGTGATCTACTTCGGGAACCCGCTGAACAGCCCCTATTCCGCCACATCGTGAAGTGGGAAAGGGTGCAGTCCCTGAATTCGCTTCTGCGTGTGAAGTCCGTGCCGGATGTGGAACCAAATCATTTTGCCGATTCCACGCTCACGCGGCTCCACGCCCCAGTCGTCCGCCAACGTCGCCACCAGCGCGAGGCCTCGGCCCGACTCGTCGTCCGAACAGGCCGGTGCCGGTTTTGGGAGGGTGGTGTCCGCGTCCGTGACGGTGATGCGGAGGTGGTCGTCGGTGAGGAGGCAGCGGGCCCAGATCTCGCGGCCGGCCGGGACCTTCGCGTGGCGGTAGGCGTTGGTCATCAGTTCGCTCAGGAGGAGTTCCGCCGTGTCCGTCACGTCCTGCGGCAGCTCCCAGGAGGCCGCCTGTTCGCGGAAGAGGGCGCGTGCGCGGCCGACGCTGCGGGCGTGACGGGGGAGGCGCCACTCGGTGTCCCTGGGGGCGGTCGTGGGCAGCGGAAGGCGCGGGCTGCTCTGCATGTGTGGCTCATCCCTTGTGCTGACGTTTCCGTGGTTGGCGGGATCACCGTCGCGGCTCGCGCGTAGCCTCGCGAGTAACGGAGGGGGTACAGCGCGTGGTTGTACCCTGCGAGGACCTGCGGGGGTGTGCATGGCGACCGAGGTGAACTCCCAGCCGCCGATCGCGTGGCGGTACTGCGGCAGCCAGATCAAGATGTGGCGCGCGGAGGCCGGCGTCGGTCGTGAGGCACTGGCCAAGGAGGCCGGGTACGACTACGAGTACGTCAAGTCGATGGAGAACGGGCGCCGTCGGCCCACACTGCGGTTCCTGCAGATCGCGGATCAGGTGTGCGGGGCGGGTGGGAAGCTTGTCGCTGCGCAGGAGTATCTGAAGCCGGAGCCGTTCCCGGCGAGGTCCCATGAGTTCATGGCCATGGAGGCGGAGGCCATCGCCGTTTCGTGGTACGAGCCGCTGCTCGTCCCGGGCCTGTTGCAGACGGAGGCATACGCGCGTGCGCTGATCGGCAACAGTTCGCCTCCGCTGGATGACGAGACGGTTGCCGAGAGAGTGGCAGCCAGGCGTCGTAGGGCTGATGCACTCCATCGCAAAGTGGGCGTGATGTACGGGTTCGTGATCTACGAAGCCGCGCTGCGTACCAACGTTGGCGGGGTCGAAGCAATGCGCAAGCAGCTGCGGCACCTCTTGGACGTCGGTGCGCTTCGCAATGTCTCGATCCAGGTCCTTCCGTTCGGTCGCTGTAGCGGCGTGGCGCTGAACGGCAGCATTGTTCTGCTGGAGACACCCGAGCACGAGCACTGTGGGTACGTCGAAGCACCCGAAGTCAGTGTCCTGCACGTTAGGCCCGACAAGGTGAGTGCACTCACTCAGGCTCATGCGATGATCCGCATGCACTGTCTCGGCGTGGACGAGTCGGCCACGTTCATCAGAAAGGTGGCGGAAGAGCTATGACTGACAGCCTGACCTGGTTCAGGTCGAGCTACAGCGACAGTCAGGGCGGTGCCTGCCTTGAAGTAGCCCTCGACTGGCGCAGGTCCAGCCACAGCGGCACCGAAGGTGGCAACTGCCTCGAAGTAGCCCCCTGCCCCCACACCGTCCACGTCCGGGACTCGAAGCTCGGCCTCCGGAGCCCCCGTTTCGCCGTTGCCGGAGTGACCTGGACGGCGTTCGTCGCGTACGCCCGTACCGGCGCTTGAGCTTCGAGGGGCGAGGCTCGGGATCCGAGCGGCGTTTGTGAGGAATGGGTGGTTGGGACTTCTACCCACCACCCACCCGCCCGGCGACAACCGGCTGCTCTGCCAGCCGGTATGACTAGTTGTGATCGGATTGCGACGCGGCGTCGTCGCCCTCTAGCGTGCGCAGCAACGAAACAACCCCGGTCGAGTGCTCGAACACTCGCCGGGGTCTGACCCCAAGATCACAACCCAAGGAACGATCTCGTGGCTGACAAAGACTCTAACGCCGCCCTGCCCGCACACGCAGCTCATCCCATGGCCAATCCCGGCTACGGGAAGCGCACCGCCCCCGCCGAGCCCGGCGCCGCCGTCCGGCCCGTCGACTTCTCGCATCTCCCCGCCCGCGAGGCCTACATCGCCGCCTACGTGCACGGGCTTCCCGAGGGTGCCGCCATGGACGTCAAGAGCCTCGCCAAGGCGCTCCCGCTCTACGGGCAGCAAGCCGTCCGCAGCGCGCTCAACCTTCTCTCCCGCGCCGGACATCTCCACCGCGCCCGTGGTCTCGCGGCGACCGGTGACGGTGGTACGCGCTGGGTGTTCCGGACCTTCTGGTCCGGTGCTGGACGTGACAGCGCCTGGTGGGCCCGCTTCCTGGGGGGTGACGCGAAGGAGCGCGGCACCTCGCCGGTGGAGCCCGCGTCCACGTCCGCCCCCACGCCCGTGCCTGCCTCCGAAGCGACCGACGAGGCGCCCCAGGCGCCCGAGGTGGCCGAGGGACCCGACGCGCACCGTGCCACCGCCTACCGTGTCCTCGCTCGGCTCGGGCGTGTCGAACCCCGGCTCGCCCTCTCCGACGGCGACTGCCACGCGCTGACCGATCTGGTCGTCCCTTGGCTGGAGCGGGGTGCGACTCCCGTCTCCTTGATGCGGGCCCTCACCAACGGCCTGCCGGACGACATCCACGCGCCGCGCGGTTTCGTGTCCCGACGGCTGCGGGACAAACTGCCGCCCGCCACGGTGCCGTACGGAGTCGTCGGCGAAGCGGCGTCAGGCGGTCCCGGTCCCGGTCCCGAACCACGCCTCGTCGGGCGTCTGATGCCGGAGTGCACCGAATGCGGTGTGCCGGGGCGGCCCGGCGCCTTCGTCGGTGGGCTGTGCCGGGGGTGTCGCGCTGTCGGGGGGCACGGTGATGCCACAAGCGGAGTGCCGGGCGCCCTGTCGGTCGTCCCCGCCCGTGGCGCCGTTCTCGCCCGTGAGGCCGCCATGGCCGCCCGCGACGCCCGACGAGTCAGCGCGACGGCCCGCCGACCGTGATGAAGGTTGGAGGGACGGGTGCGGGGCTTGGATCATCTGGCCGTTGCCGATGGCGGCGCGGGTGAAGCCGAGCAGTCGACGGCGTCGGGGCCGGACGCGCCGCACACGTAGGTGCCCGAACGCGAGCCGTGATCACGCAGCGTGCGCCTCGAACCACAGTGAACCGAGGTCGTGCCCGGCCGTCAGCTTGACATCCGCGTCCAAGGCGGCAGCCAGAGTACGCAAGAGGCCGACGGTGGGCTCGGTTCCACCCTCTTCGATGCACTCGACCTCGTCCTGAGTCATCCCCGCGCGCTCGGCCAACTCCACCGACGTCAGGCCCAGGGCCGTGCGACGGTCGTACAGGGCCTTGCCGAAAGCCAGTGCCTCCCGGATGGCGATCCGCTCGGGGTCGTCGGTTTCGGCGCCTGATAGGTCCCAGCGTGCATGCTGGCCGATCATCATGCCTCCCTCGTGAACACGTCCGTCACCAGTCTGCTGTCGTACCGCCGCGCCGCGCGGCGACGCCAAGTGCGGCGTGGAGGAGGGCGGGTCGGCCAACGTCCCCGGAGCCGTCGTCCTCGCACGTGAGGCAGCCCCGGCCGCGCGGGACCGTCGCCGTCACGTCGTCACGCCACCCGAGCCGCCCCCGCGAACGGCATCTCGTCGACCGGGGCCACGCGCACCGGTGCCGACGGGTTCGGGGCGTGGATCATGCGGCCGTTGCCGACGTAGATGCCGACGTGGCTGATGCCGGAGTAGAAGAAGACCAGGTCGCCGGGGAGGAGTTCGGACCGCCCCACGCGCCGCCCCGCGTCGATCTGGGCGTAGGTGGTGCGGGGGAGGGAGACGCCGGCGGCGCGGTAGGCGGCCTGGGTGAGGCCCGAGCAGTCGAAGGCGTTCGGGCCGGTCGCGCCCCACACGTAGGGGCTGCCGAGCTTCTGGTAGGCGTACGCGACGGCCGCCGCGGCGCGGGAGTTGGGAGCCGGGGACGAGGCGGACAGGCCCTCGCGGGGGCCCGGCGTCGAGCGCGAGGCCCGGGCGCCGACGTCGGCGCGTTCCTCGGCGGTCAGGCGGGACAGCAGACGGCGGGCCGTCTCCAGCTTGCCGGTGACCGTCTCGCGGTGGCGTTTCAGCTCGGCCCGGCGGGACTTCAGCGAGGTCACCTCGACGCGGGCGGCGCCGCGCAGCTGCTCGATGTCGCGGAGCTCCTTGCGCACGCGGCCCACCTCGGCCCGCTGCCGGCTGCCCACGCGCTCGGCGAAGGCGGCGCCGTCGAGATACCCGTCCGGGTCGGACGAGAGGGCGAGTTGCAGCGCCGGGTCGAGGCCGCCGTTGCGGTACTGCGCCGCCGCGACCGAACCCAGCGCCTCGCGGGCCGAGTTCAGCCCGTCCTCCTTGCGGGCGGCCTCGTCGCGCAGCTTCTCCAGGCGCCGTTCGGCGGCGTCCGCCTTCTCCTTCGCGCCGTTGTACTTCTCCGTGGCCACCTCGGCCTCCTGGTAGAGCTTGTCCACCTTGGCCCTGACCTGTGCCGCAGTCGGCTGCGGATCGGCGTGTCCGGTCCCGCCCAGGCCCGCGGCGGTGGCCGCCCCCGCGAGGGTGACCGTGGCCGCCGTACGGGCTGTCCGGCCGCCGCCCGTCACGCGCTTTCGGGGCCTGCGGTGCGCTCCCACCTGCGATCCACGTCCTTCCGTACGACTCGACTCCGGTCCATGCCGGGGTCGGCTCCGGTCCGCTCCGGCTGCCTGGGTGAGGACGCTAGGCGCGTCGGTAACAGGCTGGTGACGGGATGCACGGAAGTGGCGGTAGTGGATCGGCCTGCGACCGTAAGTGAGCGCGAGGCCCACGGGCGGGCGACGTCTTCACGCAGGGTGATGACCGATATGCCGGATCGGGGGAGCGCTGGGGGCGTGAGCTGTTATGGGACGTCCGGGACGGGCCGGTGTCGGGGCGCGTCGGGCCCCTCATTAGGCTCCGGCCTCATGGACGTACTCCTCCACATTTTCGTCGGTCTGCACATCATCGGCATCGCCGCGCTCCTCGGCGGCTTCCTGACCCAGATGAAGGCGATGGGCCAAGGGGCGGCCCGCTTCACCCCCGCGATGCTGCACGGCGCGCTGACGATGCTGGTCACCGGTGTCGTCCTGATCGGCCTCAACCAGGCCCAGGACACTGCCGTCGACAACGTCAAGATGGGCGTGAAGCTCGCCGTACTGATCGTGATCCTCGGCCTGGTCTACGTGAAGCGCGACGACGAGAAGGTGGAGAAGCCGCTGTTCGGCCTGGTCGGGCTGCTGACGCTCGTGAACATCTTCATCGCGGTGCTGTGGACCTGAGCGACCCGGCGTCCACCGCGGCGGACCGCAGCCCGGCCCGCGCCCGGACCACCGCCCCCGCGGCGACCGCCAGCCACCCGACCACCGCGATCCACAGCAGCGCCCGGCCCGGCGCGTCCAGCCACGGGACGTCCATGACCGCGGCCACCGACAGCGTCGCCGCCGCCGTCATGCCGAGCGGGAACACGGTCGACCAGCGGCGCACGTCGTAGCGGAGGCGGGGCCAGACGATCTCGGAGGCCAGGAGCACGGCGTACCAGGCGAGGTCGAGGACGAGCAGGAAGACGGTCAGGTCGTGCAGGACGGCCTCGTCGTCGGCGTTCCACAGGTACATGCCCGTCCCGGCCGCCGCCAGGAGCTTCGCACCGGCGAGGGTCGAGATGGCCAGGGCGCCGCCCGCCACCCAGTGGTCGCCGGAACCCCGGGCCACCTGCCGCAGATCGAAGCGGAACAGCGCGATCAGGTACAGCACGATCCCCAGCCAGAAGGGCACCAGGGCCGCGTGCGCCAGCCAGGCCGTCGAGGTGGCCGCGGCCAGCGTGGCACCGAGCACGGCGAGACCCTCCGTGGCCACACAGCCAAGGAACACCGCCCCGGGCATTCGCCGCCCCCAGTGCCGTACCACCAGCACCAGCAGCCACGGCCACAGCAGCGCCGCCAGCGCCAGCAGCACCGCCGCCAGGAGCGTCCAGCCCAGCAGCGAGAAGCGGGTGCCGAGCACGGTCGTCGCCGCCACGGCCGTGAGCGCACCCGGTGTCCCCGCCCGCTTCACCCACTGCGCCCGGTCGGCCAGCAGCAGGTAGACGAAGTTCGCCGCCAGTATCAGCCAGGCCGCGCAGGCCAGGACCAGGGCGATCCGGGACAGGACCTCGCGGCCGGTCAGGTGCAGGGCGACCGACACGATGCCGGTCGCCATCACCGCGGCCCCGGCCGCCGGTGGACGCTGCGCCCACCAGGTGCGCAAGGGGGAAGGGGAAGTGCCGGACGACATGCCCCGATGCTAGAGAGCCGTGCCGGTCACCCCGGGCGCACCACGCTGTAGATCGACGACTCGCCGTCGTAGAAGATCGACTCCTCGCGCACGTACGCGCCCGGCTTCGGGGCGTGGATCATCATGCCGTCGCCGATGTAGAGGCCGACGTGGCTGATGTCGTCGTAGAAGAAGACCAGGTCACCGGGTTGTGCCTGGGAGACGGAGACCGTCGTGCCGGCCTCGACCTGGTCGTAGGTGACGCGCGGCAGCGTCACGCCCGCGGCCTTCCAGGCGGCCTGGGTGAGGCCCGAGCAGTCGTAGGAGCCGGGTCCCGTGGCGCCCCAGACGTACGGCTTGCCGATCTGGGCGCGGGCGAACGCGATCGCCTTCTCGGCCTTGGTCCCGGTCGAGGAACCCGGGGTCGTCGACGATCCCGACGAACCGGTGCCGCCACCGGAGGAGCCGGAGGCGGCGTCGCCCTCCTGCTGGGCGGCCTCCTCCTGCCGCTCCCGCTCCGCCTCCTGCTGCGCCTTCTGCCGCTTGGCCAGCTCGGCGGCCTTGCGGGCGGCCTCCTGCTCCTTCTTCTTCTCGATCGCCGCGAGCCGGGCCTTCTCCTCGGCGGTCAGCTCGGAGAGCAGTTCGCGCGCGGTGGCCAGCTTCTTCTGGACGGTCGACTTGGCCGTCTTGAGGTCGGTCTGCGAGTCGGTGAGCGTCTCGAGGCTCTCGGTGGCCTCGCGGCGCTTGTGCATGGTCTCGGACTGCTGGGTGACGTAGTCGTCGACGGCGGTCTTCTGCCGGCCGGTGAGCCGGTCCATCAGCTGGTTCTGGTCGAAGTAGTCCTGCGGCGAGTCCGCGAGCAGCAGGGTCGCGGTCTCCGGAACCGCGGCGCCCGTGCGGTACTGGGCGGAGGCGAAGGACCCCAGCTCCTGGCGCGCGTCGTTGAGCCTCTGGGTGCGCTTGGCGACGTCGTCGAGGAGGGTGTCGACCTTCTTGCGCTGCTCGGAGGTCTTCTCCTTGGCCGCGTTGTACTTCTCGGTCGCCGACCCGGCCTGGCGGTACAGGTCGTCGACCTTCTTCTGCACCTCTTCCAGGCTCGGCCGGTCGTCCGACGGCGTGGCGTTCGCCGTCTGGGACAGCAGGGCGACGGAGGTGAGGGCCGCGGTGGCCAGGGCCGGGGTCCGTATGCCCGCGACGCGGCTGCCGGTGGGACGCGACTTGCGGTGCGACGCCAAGGAGGCGACTCCTTCCGTGCTCCGCCTACCGGGTCAGCGGTGGGGGTGCCCCCGAGCCGTCCAGGCTTGGGGGAGGGTTCGGGCGGTGGTGAGGAAGGGTTGCCCTACGGTGTGACCGTCCTCGCGTCTCGTCGAGGGCGGTGCGGCCGATTCACCCCAAGGTCTCGGTGGGTCCCCGGCTCCGGTGCCGTGCGGGCAGCCGGACTCGGCGGAGGCCGCGCGGCCCGGCGGGGTTCGCCGGTGGGGGTCGAGCGGCCTGCCCCGCACCGTAGCCAACTCGTGTGGCCGCTGTGAAGGTTGGTGGGTGATATGCCCGATACATTTTCGTGACCTTCGGCGCGACCGCCCCCGGGGCCCGCGCGGGCGTCACTCTTGGTGGTTCCGCTGGTCGCAGGGCGTGCCCGCGCCGGTAATCGACGGGCATTGCCGGGGGTGGCTCCGGTTGTCGGTGGGGCGCCCTAGACTCGGAGAGCGATGAGCAGCCTCTTTGACGACAGCTTCCTGGCGAGCCTCCAGACCCCCCGGGGTCACGAGGAGGAACCCCCGCCGCCGCCCGAGGACGAGCACGGACCGGAGCCGGTTCCGCACGATCTGTTCGGCGGGAAGTTCGACGCGCCCCCGCAGCGGGACACCCACTACCGGGACGGCGCCCCGCGCCCCGCCCTGGACGCCGCCGCACTCCTGGAGGGGCTGAACGAGAACCAGCGCGCCGCCGTCGTCCACGCCGGCTCCCCGCTGCTCATCGTGGCCGGTGCCGGCTCCGGCAAGACCCGCGTCCTCACCCACCGCATCGCCCACCTGCTGGCCGAGCGGAGCGTCCACCCGGGCCAGATCCTCGCGATCACCTTCACCAACAAGGCCGCGGGCGAGATGAAGGAGCGCGTCGAGCAGCTCGTCGGCCCGCGCGCCAACGCGATGTGGGTGATGACCTTCCACAGCGCGTGCGTCCGCATCCTGCGCCGCGAGTCGAAGAAGCTGGGCTTCACCTCGTCGTTCTCGATCTACGACGCCGCCGACTCCAAGCGGCTCATGGCGCTGGTCTGCCGCGACCTGGACCTGGACCCCAAGCGCTTCCCGCCGAAGTCCTTCAGCGCGAAGATCAGCAACCTGAAGAACGAGCTGATCGACGAGGAGGACTTCGCCGCCCAGGCCGCCGACGGTTTCGAGAAGACGCTCGCCCAGGCGTACGCCATGTACCAGTCGCGGCTGCGCGAGGCGAACGCCCTTGACTTCGACGACCTGATCATGACCACGGTCAACCTGCTGCGCGCCTTCCCGGACGTGTCCGAGCACTACCGCCGCCGCTTCCGGCACGTCCTGGTCGACGAGTACCAGGACACCAACCACGCCCAGTACGCGCTGGTGCGCGAGCTGGTCGGCACCCCCGCCGAGCACCCCGTCGACGTGCCGCCGGAGGCCGAGGTGCCGCCCGCCGAGCTGTGCGTGGTGGGCGACGCCGACCAGTCGATCTACGCCTTCCGCGGCGCCACCATCCGCAACATCCTCCAGTTCGAGGAGGACTACCCGGACGCGACGACGATCCTCCTGGAGCAGAACTACCGCTCCACGCAGACGATCCTCAGCGCCGCCAACGCGGTCATCGAGCGCAACGAGTCCCGCCGGCCCAAGAACCTGTGGACCAACCAGGGCAGTGGCGCGCAGATCACCGGATACGTCGCCGACACCGAGCACGACGAGGCGCAGTTCGTCGCCGACGAGATAGACCGCCTGTCCGACGCGGGCGAGGCCAAGGCCGGTGACGTCGCCGTCTTCTACCGGACCAACGCCCAGTCCCGTGTCTTCGAAGAGATCTTCATCCGCACCGGCCTGCCCTACAAGGTCGTCGGCGGTGTCCGCTTCTACGAGCGCAAGGAGGTCCGGGACGTCCTGGCGTACCTGCGCGTCCTGGCCAATCCCGAGGACTCGGTGCCGCTGCGCCGCATCCTCAACGTCCCCAAGCGCGGCATCGGCGACCGCGCGGAGGCGATGATCGACGCCCTCGCCCAGCGCGAGAAGATCGGCTTCCCGCAGGCGCTGAGGCGCGTCGACGAGGCGTACGGCATGGCCGCGCGCTCCGCGAACGCCGTGAAGCGGTTCAACACGCTCATGGAGGACCTCCGTACGGTCGTCGAGTCCGGCGCCGGACCGGCGACCGTGCTCGAGGCGATCCTCGAACGCACCGGATATCTGGCGGAGTTGCAGGCCTCCACCGACCCACAGGACGAGACCCGCATCGAGAACCTCCAGGAACTCGCGGCCGTCGCCCTGGAGTTCGAGCAGGAGCGGGCCGAGGGCGAGGAGGCCGGGACACTGGCCGACTTCCTGGAGAAGGTCGCGCTCGTCGCCGACTCCGACCAGATCCCGGACGAGGAGGACGGCGACGGCGTCGTCACCCTGATGACCCTGCACACCGCCAAGGGCCTGGAGTTCCCGGTCGTCTTCCTCACCGGGATGGAGGACGGCGTCTTCCCGCACATGCGCGCCCTAGGCCAGGCCAAGGAGCTGGAGGAGGAGCGGCGCCTCGCCTACGTCGGCATCACCCGCGCCCGCGAGCGGCTGTACCTGACCCGATCGACGCTGCGCAGTGCCTGGGGGCAGCCGTCCTACAACCCGCCCTCGCGGTTCCTGGAGGAGATCCCGGCCCCCTACCTGGAGTGGAAGCGGACCGGGGCGAACGGACCCGCGCCCTCCGCGCCGGTCTCGGGCGTGGCGGCCTCGCTGTCGTCGTCGCGTTCCCGGTCCTCGGCGTCCGGCGGGTCCGGCTTCGCCACCCGCCGGTCGGGCTCGGCCGAGCAGTCGACGGTCTCGTTGGCGGTGGGCGATCGTGTCACGCACGACCAGTTCGGCCTCGGCACGGTCGTCGGCATCAAGGGCACCGGATCGAACGCCGAGGCGACGATCGACTTCGGGGACACCAAGCCGAAGCGGCTGCTGCTGCGGTACGCGCCGGTGGAGAAGCTCTGAGGACGCGGCGGGGGGCGGAGCGGGCCCGAGCGTAGGTCCGGGCCCGGCGGGTGTGTCGAGGTGTTACGGCGTCGGGTCGTCGCCGCGGCAGGGCGTTACTGCGGGTTGAGCCCGTGGCTGCGCAGCCACGGGAGCGGGTCGATCGACGAACCGCCCGCGGGGCGCACCTCGAAGTGCAGGTGCGGACCGGTCGAGTTGCCCGAGTCACCCGAGAACGCGATGGTGTCGCCGGCCTTCACGGTCGTACCCGTGGGCACCTTGTAGCCGGAGAGGTGGCAGTACCACGTCTCCGTGCCGTCCTTCGCGGTCACGATCATCATGTTGCCGTAGGCGCTGTTGAACTGTGTCCGCACGGTGCCGTCGGTCGCGGCCATCACCTTGGTCCCCTGCAGCACGGGGAAGTCGATGCCGGTGTGCGAGGACATCCAGTTGATACCGGCCTGGCCGTAGTACGCGCTGAGGCCGTGCTGGGCGACCGGGAGCGCGAACTTGGGGCGCAGCCGCTCCTTGCGGGCCGCCTCCTGCGCCGCCCGCCTCTTCTCGGCGTCCTGCTCGGCCTTCAGGTCGATGCGCTCCTGCGTCCGGCTGGCCCGGTTGGCGAAGTCGTCGGCACCGGCGGCGAGGCTCGTGAGCTGGGTGTCCAGCTTGTTGTTGGCGGCGGACGGCTTCACCGGCACGGCGCCGGCGTCGCCCGGGTCCGGCGCGGACGCCGTGCTCTCCGCGCCGTCGTCGCCGGACAGACTTCCGACGGAGGCCGCGGCGATACCGGCGACGCTCATCACGCAGGCCGACGGCACGGCGATGGTCAGCAGCGCGGAGCGCTTGGCGGGCTGGCGGCGACGGGAGCGCCCTCCGCTGCGGGAGGCGGCGCGGGTGGCCGGGATCCGTGCGGCCGGCGTGACCTCTTCCTGGTCGTCCAGCAGGTCGGTCACGGTGGGCAGTTCGCCGGTCGCGCCGGGCTCCCCGTCGTACGGGGCGGCTTCGGCGTGCCCGGCGGCGGGCGGTGCGTCCGGCGCGGCGTCGTCGGTCGGGGAGTGCTCGGCCGGGTGGACCGGGTCCGCCGCGACGACCTGAGGGTTCCACTGCGTGGCGTCGTAGGCGCCGGTGTCCGTCGTGCCGTTCGCGAACGCGCCGGTGTTGAAGGTGCCGGTCGCGAAGGTGCTCGTGTCGTAGGCGCCGGTGTCGAACGTCCGGGTGTCGAAGGCGCCGGTGTCGGAGGCCGCGGGGTCGGAGACCGCGGTGTCGGCGGCGCCGGTGGCGAGCGCGTCGCTGGTGAACGTGCCGGTCGCGAAGGTGCCGGTTCCGAACGTGGCCGTGTCGAAGGTCTGCGTGCCCCAGTCCCACTGCTGGGTCCCGTCGGCCGGGTCGCCGGATCCGTCCGGCCGGCCCCAGGCGCCGGTGTCCCACTGCCCGGTCGACTCGGCGCCCGGGGCCTGCGACGTCACGGAACCGTGCTGCTGGTAGCCGGACGTCCACGTCGTCGTGTCATAGGCGCCGGTGTCGTAGGCGGCGTGGTGCTGGGCCGCGTAGGCGTCGTAGGTGAGGGCCTGTCCGCTGCCCGTGTCCCACTGGGTGGCGTCGTACGAACCCGTGGTCTGGTGGGTGCCGGTGTACTGGCCCGGCATGCTGCCGAAGAGGGGGTCCGTGTCGTAGGCCGGGGCGTCGGTGGCGCCGGCCGGGAAACCGGTGGGGTCGTAGCCGCCGTACGTGGTGAGGTCGCCGTACTGGGCCTCCCCCGTGCCGTACGACGCGTACTGCGTCGGGGCCGCATCGGAAGCCGGAGCCGGGGTGGTCGTGCTCCCCGACGGGTGACGGTCGTTCACCAACTTCTCTTTCGCCTCGACAACAGGGGCTGCCAGAGCAGTGCGGTGACTGTACCCGGCGGTATACGGGCACGACAATCTTCGTCAGGTTTCGCGTGCGAAGGAAACGGGCAATCGGCCGTGTTTTGGGGGCCGGCGCACAGGAGCTTGGCATTGTGTTCGAGGTTTGTTCGATGCCGAACGGGTTGTGTCTGGCTCAGGCGACCGTCAGCCCGCCCGCGCGCTTGCCGGTTCCCGTGCCCGTTTCCGTGTCTGTTCCGGCGCCGGTTTCCGGTTCGGCCGTGTCGAGTGCCTGCCGGATCCCCGTGGCCACGGCGGGGTGGACGGGCAGCGCGAGGTGGCCGATGCCGCTCACCCGCACGTTCTCCACGCACAGGTCGGGGTGGTCGAGGCAGGCCGTCTCCAGCGGGTCCATCACGCGGTCCAGGTCGCTCCAGAAACTGACGAACCGCGTACGGCAACCGGGTGACGGCTGGGTCAGCTCCTCGAGCACCGCCGATCCGGGGCGCATCTGGCGCACGATCGGGTGCGCGTTCGCCAGCGGGACGACACGGGTGCCGGCGTGCGGGGTGCCGAGCGTCACCAGCGTCCGGACGCGGAGGTCCCCGCCGAGCCGCTGCACGTAGTACCGCGCGATCAGACCACCGAGGCTGTGCCCGACGATGTCGACCCGGTCGCTGCCGGTCCGCTCGCGGATCTCCTCGATGTGCCGTCCGAGCAGCTCGGCCGCGGTGCGGATGTCGCAGGTCAGGGGGGAGTAGTTCAGCGACTCGATCTCGTGCCTGCCGTGCTGGGCCAGGCTGCGGCGCAGCAGCAGGAAGACCGAGCGGTTGTCGATGAAACCGTGCAGCAGGACGACCGGGTGGCCGGTGGGGGCCGGGAGCCGCGGCGGGGGCGGTGAGGAACACGAGTCCCCGGATCCGATCGGCGGCACGGGCGGGACCGGGCGCCGCTCCTGGATGATCCCCGAGGGGTAGAGGAGGACGTGACCGGCGAGGATCGCGGCCTCCAGGGCGCTCGCCTTCAGGAGGGTCATGGAGAGTCCGGTCAGCCGACCCGGCAGACCTGCCAGTTCCGGCAGTCCTGGGAGCCCGGGCAGACCGGGCAGGCCGGGCAGGAGACGCTGGACGAGCGGGAGAAGGGGCAGTGCTGCCGTGGTGACCTTCATGGGCCGACCTCCTGTCGGCACGCAGGGACGCCTCTGTCCCCCGTGTGCCCTCGTGGAGCGCCGTGACACCGGTGACGGGTGATGTTTGCGAGGCGCATCCCTACGCGGGTTCCGGCATGCCGTATCAGTGGTCTGTGGGCTCGTGAGCCCTGTGGTGTCGTGATACGGCGCCGCGGTCCGCCGCGGTTCCGACCCGCCCTCGCCGCGCGGCGCTCCGTGCGCGTGTCTCCGCCGCGCCCTGGAGCCGTGCGCGGCGGACGTGTCCCACCGTGTGATTTCCCCCTCTGTATGCACCGCGAAACTGCCGGTTGCGCGATGCTGGCGATAACGTTCGTTCACTTCCCCGGACGCTGTGGGCGGCGAAGTGTGCGGTACTTGTCGGTACGGATGGATGTAGTCGCTTCATGGAGGCAGTGATGGGTGTGGCAGCCGGTCCGATCCGCGTGGTGGTGGCCAAGCCGGGGCTCGACGGCCACGATCGCGGGGCCAAGGTGATCGCGCGTGCCCTGCGCGACGCCGGTATGGAGGTCATCTACACCGGGCTCCACCAGACACCCGAGCAGATCGTGGACACCGCGATCCAGGAGGACGCCGACGCGATCGGGCTGTCCATCCTCTCCGGTGCGCACAACACGCTCTTCGCCGCCGTGATCGAGCTGCTCCGGGAGCGGGACGCGGCGGACATCCTGGTCTTCGGCGGCGGGATCATCCCCGAGGCGGACATCGCCCCGCTGAAGGAGAAGGGCGTCGCGGAGATCTTCACGCCCGGTGCGACCACGGCGTCGATCGTGGACTGGGTCCGGGCGAACGTGCGGGAACACGCCGGGGCGTGACCCCGCTCCGACCGGGGCGGTCTCCCGCACGGGTACCCCGGGTGCGGCATGCCCGTGGGCGCCGCGGGCGGGTGCGTCGACTCGTGTGTCCCGGTTCGTGTGTCCTGGTTCGGGCGGGACGGGGCGTGTGTCCCGGTGCGTGTGTCCCGGTGCGGGCGGGACGGTTCGTGCGGGACGGTGCGTGCGAGACGGTGTGTGTCGGCTTGGCGCTCGGCTTGGCGCCTCGGCACGTTCTCGCGCCGACGGGGCTCGGCTAGCCCGTCTGCCCCGTCCGGAGCTCCTCCGTCATCGCCGCCCGCAACCGCAGCGTGGTGACGAGCCGTTGGAACGCCTCCGCCCAGTACCCCCCGGCCCCCGGCGACGCGTCCTCCGGTTCGTCCGGTACCGCCAGCAGGCCGTCGAGTCGGCCCGCCTCCGAGGGGTCGAGGCAGCGTTCGGCCAGGCCCATCACGCCGCTGAAGCTCCACGGGTAACTCCCCGCGTCGCGGGCGATGTTGAGTGCGTCGACCACCGCCCGGCCGAGCGGCGCGGCCCACGGCACTCCGCACATGCCGAGCAGCTGGAACGCCTCGGACAGTCCGTGTGTCGCGATGAACCCCGCGACCCACTCGGCGCGTTCACCGGCACCCAGCGTGCCGAGCAGTTTCGCCCGCTCGGCCAGCGACACCGCGCCCGGGCCGCCTGCCTCGGGCGCGGTGGGCGCTCCCAGCAGCGCCCTCGCCCACACGCCGTCGCGCTGTCGAACCGCCGCACGGCACCACGCCGCGTGCAGTTCGCTCTGCCAGCCGTCCGACACCGGCAGCGCGACGATCTCCTCGGCCGTGCGCCCCGCCAGCCGGGCCGGCCAGGTGCCGAGCGGGGCCGCCTCGGCCAACTGGCCGAACCACCAAGACCGTTCCCCCCTGCCCGCGGGAGGATGGGCGACGACGCCGTCCCGCTCCATGCTCGCGTCGCACTCGTGAGGCGCCTCGACGGTGATCGCCGGGGGGACGAGGGCGCGGTCCAGTGACACGCACGTCGCGGCCCGCGCCGCCATCCGCGCCGCCAGCGCCGACCCCGGCAGCGCCGACAGCAACTCGGCCGCCGTGGAACGTACGTTGCGGCTGCGGTCGGCCAGGGCCCGCTCCAGGAACGGCTCGTCCGCCGGTTCGAGTCCCGTCCGCAGCGAGTCGAGGAACATCAGCCGGTCCTCGGCCCGCTCCGTCGCCCAGGTCGAGGTCAGCAGCTTTCGCGCGCCCGCGGGGTCGCGGGTGCGCAGCGAGGCCAGCAGGGTGACCCGCTCGGCGAACAGACCCTCGTCCCAGAGCCGCCTCACCCGCTCCTCGGCGTCTGAACCGGCCGGTGCGGTCGCTCCGCCGGGGGCCGCGCGCAGGGCGAACCGCCAGTCCGGATTCAGCCGGGCCAGCCACAGGGCTCGGGGCCCCGCGAACGCCAGCGCCGCCGGCCGCAGGTCCGTACGCCCCCGCGCCGCGTCGAGCAGCGCCGGAAGCGCGTGGGGCGGTGCCGCGTAACCGCGGGCGTTCGCCGTCGCCAGCCACTGGGGCAGCAGCTCCATCAGATCGGGCGCGCTGCCCCTGCGGCCACCGCCTGCCGCGCCGGGACGGTCGGTGAGCAGCATCGTGAGCCTGCGGGCGGCCGCCGACGGCAGCGGCGGGCGGGGATCCCCGGGGGCCGGCTCGGGGCGCGGGGCCGCACGGGCGGGGCGCAGTCCGGCGCGGCGGCGGACGGTCTCCGCGGCCGCCGCGTCCAGCAACGCGGCCGCCGCACCGGGCCCGGACGCACCACCCGGTGGAGTGCGGCGGTCCGTACCCAGCAGAGCCGACGTGACCAGCTCCTGCCACCCGTCCGCCCCGGAAGCGGACGCCTGGGTGGCGGTGGTCGCGTCGGTCTGCGCGGTCGTGGTCGCGGATGCGGTGTGTGGCCCCGGCACGGTGGGCCGCGCCGGGGTGGGCGCTCCCGCGGGGGCGGGTGTCCTGGTCATGGGGTTCCCCTCCGGTTCCGGTCGTCTGGGACGGGTCAGCACAGCGGCACCGCCTGGCCCGGTCCGCTCGGCCAGGCCGTCAGCGGTACGAAGCCCCGGTGGCCGCACTCGCCGAAGACCGTGACGGGTGCCCCGCCCGCCAGGGCGACCAGCCGCCACAGGCCCGGCTGGTTCCCGGCGGACCGGGCGAGCGGCAGTGCCGTGTCCCCTTCGGCGTCCGCGAGTTGCCAGCGGTCGCCGTCCGGTACGGGAACGACCCGCTCCAGGGTCACCGGCACCGAGTCCAGCCACGGATCGTCGCGGAGGGCCTCGCCGTAGCGGGCGGCGGCCTGCGACGTCGTCACCCCTCTCGGTCGTATGCGCGCGGGCTCGGGCGGTGTGAACCGTCGGCCCAGGGCCGCCCGCTGCCTGCTGGTGCCGGGGTACGCCGAGACCTCCGCCTCCAGAGCCAGCCCCACCGGAAGCGTCAGCTCGGGGGCGCGGCCCGCGGCTCCGTAGGAGAGGAGCAGCGCGGTACGCTCCGACTCCGCGCCGTACAACCAGATACGCCGCGTCGTCAGCCGTGCGTCCGCCGTGTCGTACTGGGCGAGGACCAGCCAGCGGTCCCGCGTCGGCGGACCGTCCGCGGACGCCGGCAGGCCGACGCGGGAACGGACCGTCGCCGCCAGCGCGTCCGGCAGCCGCTCGCGGCGCAACCAGCCCTGGTCGAGCAGGTGGAGCAGGGCGCATTCCTCGAGCAGCCGCACCGGCCAGCCGGGGCCCGACGCCGGAATGGAGCCCAACTCCCGCACCCGCGAGGCCAGCCCGGGTGCCTGGGCGTCGACCATACGGGCCGCCGTCTCCTCCCACACCGTGTACCCCGTCTGTTCGGCGCCGGCCAGACCGCCGCGCAGGAGGTCGGCGAGCCGCTGCTCCAGCTCCGTCGCCCCCGCGGTGATCCGCGCGGCCCGCCGCTCCGCCCGCCGCCGCGCCGCCTCGTGGTCACCGGACGTGGCCGCGGGGCCGAGCGGGCCCGCCGCCTTCCCCTCCCCACGCTCCCGCCGTCCGGTGATCCACCGCTTCGCCCAGTCCGGCGCCTCCGCCCGGGGCACCGCACGCTCTCCGCCCGTCCAGAGCAGCAACAACCCCAGCACGTGCTTGCACGGCGACTTGGCACTCGGACAACCGCACTTGTACCCGGCCCCGGTCCCGGCCCCGTCCGCGACGTCCACGACCGTCCGGTACGGCTCGCTGCCGCTGCCCGTGCACCGCCCCCACACCGCCCCCTCGTCGTCACTCCCCACCTGCGACCACGGCCCGGCCGTACCGAGCCTGCCGCCCGCTTCGCGTGACGCGGCGTCAGGTGCCAGTGCCAGCACCTGGTCCGCGGTCCAGCGCACCCCCTGCTGAGTCATGCCATCGAAGGTAGATCCCCCCACTGACAATGCCTCCGGCGAGAGCGTTTGTGCAGGTCAGAGTGATTGTCAGTGGTGTGGTGCACCGTGGATGGCAGAGGGGACCGGCTCAGCTGGAGGGGGAAACGGCCATGCCCGTATTCGTAGGACGGACGCCCGAGGCGGAGGTGCTGCGGCCGCACGCCGAGCACGCCTTCGCGGCCGAACTGGCGGCGCTGGCCGCGCAGGACGACCGCCCGCGTCCGGACCGCTGGAAGCTGTCGCCGTGGGCCGTCGCCACCTACCTGCTCGGCGGCACCCTGCCCGACGGCACGGTGATCACCCCGAAGTACGTCGGGCCGCGCGGCATCGTCGAGGTCGCCGTCAGCACCCTCGCCACCGACCGCGCCCTGCTCCTGCTCGGCGTGCCCGGCACCGCGAAGACCTGGGTGTCCGAGCACCTCGCCGCCGCCGTCAGCGGCGACTCGACCCTGCTGGTGCAGGGCACGGCCGGCACCCCCGAGGAAGCGATCCGCTACGGCTGGAACTACGCACGGCTCCTCGCTCACGGCCCCAGCCGGGACGCCCTCGTGCCCAGCCCCGTCATGCGGGCCATGGCGGAGGGGATGACGGCCCGGGTGGAGGAGCTGACCCGCGTCCCGGCCGACGTGCAGGACTCCCTGATCACGATCCTGTCGGAGAAGACCCTGCCGATACCGGAGCTGGGCCAGGAGGTGCAGGCGGTCCGGGGCTTCAACCTGATCGCCACCGCCAACGACCGCGACCGCGGCGTCAACGACCTCTCCAGCGCCCTGCGCCGCCGCTTCAACACCGTGGTCCTGCCGCTGCCGCGGACCACCGAGGCCGAGGTCGACATCGTCACGCGCCGCGTCGACCAGCTCGGCCGCTCCCTCGACCTGCCGTCGGCACCCGACGGCGCCGACGAGATCCGCCGTGTCGTCACCGTCTTCCGCGAGCTGCGCGACGGGCTCACGAGCGACGGCCGCACGAAGATCAAGTCGCCCAGCGGCACACTGTCCACGGCCGAGGCCATCTCCGTCGTCACCGGCGGCCTCGCGCTGGCCGCCCACTTCGGCGACGGGGTGCTGCGACCCGGCGACGTCGCCGCCGGCGTCCTCGGCGCGGTCGTGCGCGACCCGGGCACCGATCGCGTCGTCTGGCAGGAGTATCTGGAGACGGTCGTGCGCGAGCGCGACGGCTGGCACGACTTCTACCGGGCCTGCCGGGAGGTGACCGCGTGAACACCATGCGGACGCGGACGCGGACGCGACGCGGAACGGGGACGACCTTGGCCGCCATGACGGGAAGCGCCGGGGACTCGGCCTGGACCCGTGGGCGAGGGGGGACACCGTGACGGGCGCCGACCGGGCCGGGAGCGGCGGATCCGGCCCGCCGGGGAGCGCGGCGGACGCGGGGAAGCCCGACGGCGGGCCGCTGCTGCTGGGCGTACGCCACCACGGGCCGGGGTCGGCCCGGGCGGTGCGGGCCGCCCTGGACGCGGCCGGGCCGGGGGTCGTGCTGATCGAAGGGCCCCCGGAGGCCGACGTCCTGATCCCGCTGGCCGCCGACCAGGACATGCGGCCGCCGGTCGCGCTCCTCGCCCACGCCGTGGACGAACCCGGCCGCTCCGCCTTCTGGCCGCTGGCCGAGTTCTCCCCGGAATGGGTGGCCGTCCGCTGGGCCCTCGAACACGACGTCCCCGCCCGCTTCGTCGACCTCCCGGCCGCGCACACGCTGACATGGCGGGCGGCGGACGACCGCACGGCCGACCGGGACACGGCTGACCAGGGCACGACAGACCGGGACACGGCCGACGAACCGGCCCCCGCCTCCTTCGCCGACGTCCGGGGCGATCCGCTCGCCGCCCTCGCCGAGGCCGCCGGCCACGACGATCCGGAGCGCTGGTGGGAGGACGTGGTCGAGCACCGGGGCGCGGGAGCCGGCGACGCGCTCGCTCCGTTCGCGGCGCTCGAGGAGGCGATGGGAGCGCTGCGGGAGACCGAGAACGACGTCGAGCGGGACGGGGACGGGGACGGCGGGCACGACCGGGACCTCGTCAGGGAGGCCTACATGCGGCTCCAGGTCCGGGCGGCGCGGCGGGAGTTCCCCCGGGGGGTGGCCGTGGTCTGCGGGGCGTGGCACGTGCCCGCGCTGCGGCGCAGGACCACCGTCGCCGCCGACCGCGCCCTGTTGAGGGGGCTGCCCAGGACCAAGGTGGACATGACCTGGGTGCCCTGGACGCATCGCCGACTGTCGCGGACCGGCGGGTACGGGGCGGGCATCGAGTCGCCGGGCTGGTACGCGCATCTGTTCGCCGCCCCCGACCGGCCCGTGGAGCGCTGGCTGACCAAGGTGGCCGGACTGCTGCGGGAGGAGGACAGGATCGTCTCCCCGGCGCACGTCGTCGAGGCGACGCGGCTGGCCGGCACGCTCGCGGCGGTGCGCGGGCGTCCGCTGCCCGGACTGGGCGAGACGACGGATGCCGTACGGGCGGTGATGTGCGACGGCTCGGACGTGCCGCTGGCCCTGGTCCACGACCGCCTGGTGGTGGGGGACGTACTGGGGGAGGTCCCGGCGGGGGCGCCCGCGGTGCCGTTGCAGCGGGACCTGACCAGGCTCCAGCGGCGGCTGCGGCTCAAGCCCGACGCCGCGCGGCGGGAGCTGGACCTGGACCTGCGCAGGGACACCGACGCGGAGCGCAGCAGGCTGCTGCACCGGCTGCGGCTGCTCGGCGTCGACTGGGGCGAGCCGGCCGCCTCGCGCGGTACGGGCACGTTCCGGGAGACGTGGCGGCTGCGGTGGGAGCCGGAGCTGTCGGTACGGATCGCCGAGGCGGGGGTGTGGGGCACGACCGTCCTGTCCGCCGCGACCGCCAGGGCCGAGGCGGACGCCGTCACCGCGCGGGGCCTCGCCGAGGTCACCGCCCTCGCCGAACGCTGCCTGCTGGCCGACCTGCCGGACGCGCTCTCGCCCGTGATGCGGATACTCGCCGACCGGGCGGCCCTCGACACGGACGTCGGCCACCTCGCCCAGGCCCTGCCCGCCCTCGTCCGCTCGCTGCGCTACGGCGATGTGCGCGGCACGGACACCGGAGCCCTGGCCGAGGTCGCCGCCGGTCTCGCCGAGCGCGTCTTCGTCGGCCTGCCGGCTGCCTGCACCGCCCTGGACGCCGACGCGGCCGAGGAGATGCGCGGGCACGTGGACGCCGTGCACGGGGCGGTGGGCCTGCTCGGCGACGCCCCCGCACCGGGCCACGGCGACCTGCGCTCCCGCTGGCGGGCCGTGCTGCGGACCCTGTCCACGCGGGACACCGTGTCCGGCGTCGTCCGCGGACGTGCCGTACGGCTCCTGCTGGACGACGGCCGACTGGCTCACGACGAGGCGGCGCGGCTCATGGGCCTGGTGCTGTCCCCGGGGACGCCACCCGCGGACGCGGCGGCCTGGATCGAGGGCTTCGTCGGCGGCGGCTCGGGCGGCGGCATGCTCCTCCTGCACGACGAGCGGCTGCTCGGCCTGATCGACGCCTGGCTGACCGGCGTGCCCGCGGACGCCTTCACGGACGTACTGCCCCTGCTGCGCCGTACCTTCTCCGCCTACGAGCCCGGGGTGCGCCGCGGCCTCGGCGAGCTGGTCCGGCGCGGGCCCGGCGCGCGGGGGAGCGTGACGGCGGCCGGTACGGCCACGGCGGGCTTCGGGCCCGGCCTCGACACGGCGCGGGCCGACGCGGTGCTGCCCGTGGTCCGGCTGCTGCTGGGCCGGGACACGCAGGCCGGGACGGACACGGGCACCGGAGCCACCGGGCCCGGCCCGACGGGCGAGGACGGACGGCCGCCGGGGCCCGGTGGCAACGACCTGGTGGGGGCGGAGACGTGACGACGACCGAACCGGTGGAATGCGACGCGACGCAGGAGCGGCTGCGGCGATGGCGTCTGGTCCTGGGCGGCGGCCCGGCCGACGGCACCGGTCACGCGCCGCACGGACGGGACGCCGCGATGGACGGCGCGCTCACCGCCCTCTACGGAAAGGGGGAGGGACCGCGCGCGGGGCGGGACCGTTCGGCGGGGCTCGGGGCCTCCGCGCCCGCCGTGGCGCGCTGGCTGGGGGACATCCGGACCTACTTCCCCTCCTCCGTCGTGCGGATCATGCAGCGGGACGCGATCGACCGCCTCGGGCTCGCCACGCTCCTGCTGGAGCCGGAGATGCTGGCGGCCGTGGAGGCCGACGTGCACCTCGTCGGCGCCCTGCTGTCCCTGAACAAGGCCCTGCCGGAGACGACGAGGGAGACGGCGCGGGCCGTCGTGCGCAAGGTCGTCGAGGACCTGGAGGAGCGGCTCGCCACCCGTACGCGTGCCGCGCTGACCGGGGCCCTGGACCGCGGCGCACGCACCAGCCGCCCCCGTCACCACGACATCGACTGGAACCGCACGATCGCGGCCAACCTCAGGCACTACCTGCCGGAGCACCGGACCGTCGTGCCGGAGCGGCTCGTCGGTTACGGGCGGGCGTCCCGCTCGGTGAGGAAGGAGGTCGTCCTCTGCGTCGACCAGTCCGGGTCGATGGCGGCGTCCGTCGTGTACGCGTCCGTGTTCGGCGCGGTGCTGGCGTCCATGCGCGCGATCGACACCCGGCTCGTCGTCTTCGACACGTCGGTCGTCGACCTCACCGACCAGCTCGACGACCCGGTCGACGTGCTCTTCGGCACCCGCCTGGGGGGTGGTACGGACATCAACCGCGCGCTGGCCTACTGCCAGTCGCGGATCACCCGGCCCACGGAGACGGTGGTCGTGCTGATCAGCGACCTGTACGAGGGAGGCATACGGAACGAGATGCTCAAGCGGGTCGCGGCGATGAAGGCGGCGGGGGTGCAGTTCGTGACGCTGCTCGCGCTGTCCGACGAGGGGACGCCCGCGTACGACCGGGACCACGCGGCGGCGCTCGCCGCGCTCGACGCACCGGCCTTCGCCTGCACGCCCGATCTCTTCCCGGAGGTGATGGCGGCGGCGATCGAGAAGCGCCCCCTGCCGATACCGGACGCGGGCTGACGACTTGTCGATCCGGGGCGGCCCGATTCGGGTGGGCAAAGGGGATATGACGGGCCGTCGGTGCGGCCGGGCTTGCGCGACCTCCGGATCCCCGTGCGAGTATCGCGCGGCGTGTCGACGCGATGTCCGACGCGCGGCCCGTTCCGCCGCACGGGAGGAACCTCCCCCTCTTGATCTGGTCAGCTGCCCTGCCCGATGCCGCTCCGCGCGTGGTGCGCGTCGGGTTCGGTCCGCAGCCCCGCGTCGGAGCGGTGCCCGAGGCGCACACAGGCACCGACCGGGCCGGGCCCGCGCCCACCGAGTACGCCCCCTCCCGCCACGCACCCACCGGCGACCCCGACGGCGCGCTCGGCTCCGCGTCCGGCGCCGACCGGGGGACGCCGCGGCACGGGGACGTACGCGCGGTCGCCCCACAGCCCCGGATCACGTTCCGGCCCCTGTCCGAAGCCCCGGAGCGAGTCGACGCGCCCGCGGTCCGGGAGCCGTACCGCGACATCCCCGTCTCTCCCGCCTGAACGTCCGCTCCCGCCGCCGCGCCCGCCACGCAACACAGCCCCCTCCGCGCTCGCCGCCCGGACGCCCCCGCGTCCGCCCCCCACGGTTCGGCATCCCGTCCCGGCACCCCGGAACACCCCGCCCGGTGTCCGGGGCACGCCACCGGCGCCTCGTGGCCACCTCCGCGGCAGGCACCGACTTCTCCGCGGCAGGCACCGACCCCGCGGGGGGCCAGGCCCCGGACACGGCCGAAAGCCGTCGGCCTCCGGAGGGCCGAACCCCCGCGGTCCGGGTCGGCAGGTCCCCATTGGGGTGGGGATCAGCCGGCCCGCACCCCGGGCGGACCGCACCCGTGCGGCCCGCCCGGGAGCCCACGGGCCTCACCGGGTCCAACCCCAACCCGGTGAGGCCCTCCACCGACGCGCGGAGAGGCTCCGTATCCGACTCACACCCGGCACGGCGTGCCAGTGAGCGCGGCATCATGTGACAGGCATCACCGCTCAGGTGTGACCCACGATTTAGAGACCCTCCGCATGCGGCGATAACCTGCGAGACGGACATGCCGCGCGCTCGGACACCGTGTGCGCCCCCCTTGTGACTCACAGCGGACGTCACGTTGCCCTTCGCGGCACGCCCACGCATCCAACGAACCGCGAGATCACTGATAGGGACGGAAGCGCGTGGACCTGTTCGAGTACCAGGCGAGGGACCTCTTCGCCAAGCACGATGTACCGGTGCTGGCCGGTGAAGTCATCGACACGCCTGAGGCGGCGCGCGCGATCACCGAGGGTCTGGGCGGCAAGTCCGTCGTCAAGGCTCAGGTGAAGGTCGGTGGCCGCGGCAAGGCCGGCGGCGTGAAGCTCGCCGCCTCGGCGGACGAGGCCGTCGCCCGCGCGACGGACATCCTCGGCATGGACATCAAGGGCCACACGGTCCACAAGGTGATGATCGCCGAGACCGCCCCCGAGATCGTCGAGGAGTACTACGTCTCCTTCCTCCTCGACCGTGCCAACCGCACCTTCCTCTCCATCGCCTCCGTCGAGGGCGGCATGGAGATCGAGGAGGTGGCGGCCACCCGTCCGGAGGCCGTCGCCAAGACCCCGATCGACGCGATCGACGGCGTGACGCCCGAGAAGGCGCGCGAGATCGTCGAGGCCGCGAAGTTCCCGGCCGAGGTCGCCGACAAGGTCGCCGACATCCTGGTCAAGCTGTGGGACACCTTCATCAAGGAGGACGCCCTCCTGGTCGAGGTCAACCCGCTGGCCAAGGTCGTCTCCGGCGACGTCCTCGCCCTGGACGGCAAGGTGTCGCTGGACGACAACGCCGAGTTCCGTCACCCCGACTTCGAGGCCCTCCACGACAAGGCCGCGGCCAACCCGCTCGAGGCCGCCGCCAAGGAGAAGAACCTCAACTACGTCAAGCTCGACGGCGAGGTCGGCATCATCGGCAACGGCGCGGGTCTCGTCATGAGCACCCTGGACGTCGTCGCGTACGCCGGTGAGGCGCACGGCAACGTCAAGCCCGCCAACTTCCTGGACATCGGTGGCGGCGCCTCCGCCCAGGTCATGGCGAACGGCCTGGAGATCATCCTCGGCGACCCGGACGTCCGCTCCGTGTTCGTCAACGTCTTCGGCGGCATCACCGCCTGCGACGAGGTCGCCAACGGCATCGTCCAGGCGCTGAAGCTCCTGGAGGACCGCGGCGAGAAGGTCGAGAAGCCGCTCGTCGTCCGTCTCGACGGCAACAACGCCGAGCTGGGCCGCAAGATCCTCACCGACGCCGACCACCCGCTGGTCCAGCGCGTCGACACCATGGACGGCGCGGCCGACAAGGCCGCCGAGCTGGCTCACGCCGCCGCCAAGTAAGCACTCAGGACGAGGACACCAACACACCATGGCTATCTGGCTCAACAAGGACAGCAAGGTCATCGTCCAGGGCATGACCGGCGCCACCGGCATGAAGCACACCAAGCTCATGCTCGGTGACGGCACCGAGGTCGTGGGCGGCGTGAACCCGCGCAAGGCGGGCACCTCCGTGGACTTCGACGGCAACGAGGTACCGGTCTTCGGCACCGTCAAGGAGGCCATCGAGAAGACCGGCGCCAACGTCTCCGTCATCTTCGTGCCGGAGAAGTTCACCAAGGACGCCGTCGTCGAGGCCATCGACGCCGAGATCCCGCTGGCCGTCGTCATCACCGAGGGCATCGCCGTGCACGACTCGGCCGCCTTCTGGTCGTACGCCGGCAAGAAGGGCAACAAGACCCGGATCATCGGCCCGAACTGCCCCGGCATCATCACCCCGGGCCAGTCCAACGTCGGCATCATCCCGGGCGACATCACGAAGCCGGGCCGCATCGGCCTGGTCTCGAAGTCCGGCACGCTGACGTACCAGATGATGTACGAGCTGCGTGACATCGGCTTCTCGACCGCCGTCGGCATCGGTGGCGACCCGATCATCGGCACCACGCACATCGACGCGCTCGCCGCGTTCGAGGCCGACCCCGACACCGACCTGATCGTCATGATCGGCGAGATCGGCGGCGACGCCGAGGAGCGTGCGGCGGAGTACATCTCGAAGAACGTGACCAAGCCGGTCGTCGGCTACGTCGCGGGCTTCACCGCGCCCGAGGGCAAGACCATGGGCCACGCCGGCGCCATCGTCTCCGGTTCGTCCGGCACCGCCCAGGCGAAGAAGGAGGCCCTGGAGGCCGCCGGCGTCAAGGTCGGCAAGACGCCGACCGAGACGGCGAAGCTCGCCCGCGCCATCCTGGCCGGCTGACACCGGACCGGAGCGCAGGCCGAGCGCCTGTTCCACGCCGAGTGGCCCGCCCCCTGCTCACGGGGGCGGGCCACTCGGCGTTCCGGGCGCCACGTCATTCGAGGCTCGGGCTCAGCCGTTCGGGCCCGTCCTGCATCTGGTCGCGCAGCTTCCGCCGCAGCTCCAGCTCCTCGTCCGACAGCGCCCCCTGCACCACCCTGGGCGGTACCCCGCGCACCGCCTTCCCGGGGGACACGGGCGGTTCGTAGTGCGTCGGCGCGGTGCGCAGGGTCAGTGTGGTGGTGCCGATGAGGGCGACCGTGAAGGCGATCGCGGCCCGGGTCCAGAACCGGTTCCGGCGTTCGCCGACGGTGCGCACCGTCGGCGGCAGCGTCGTCCGCAGCCGCTCGTTCGACGCCAGCTCGGCCAGCCGCCGGTGCAGCACCTGCGGGTCGGCCAGGGCGGGCAGCCGGTCGGCGACGGCCTCGCGGGCGTGCAGCAGCCGGTTCGCCGCCGCCGGGGTGCTCGCCTCCGTCTCCGCCGCCGTCTCGGGCAGGTCCAGGCCCACCCCGTCGTACAGCACGAGCGTGCGGCGGTGCCTCGGAGGGAGCCGGAGCAGGGTGTTCAGCAGGGTGCGGTCGCCGGGGTCGGCGGGCGGCGGCTCCGGGTGCCGGTGCCGCGGGCGGAACCGCTGCCAGGGCGAGAGCGCGTACTCGTACGCCGTCGCCCGCACCCAGCCCACCGGGTCGCGGTCGCGGGCCACCTCGGGCCAGTGCTCCCAGGCCGCCTGGAAGGCCCGTTCCACCGACTCGCGCGCCTGCTCACGGCGGCCGGTCAGCAGGAAGGTCTGCCGTACGAGGGCGGGGGCGCCGAACTCGTACAGCGCGTCGAAGGCCTGAGCGGGCGTCAGCGCGAGGGGCTGCGGGTCCGGTCGCGGCTGCGGCTCCGGCGCGCGCTCCGGTCGCGGTTTCGCCTCCGGCCCCGGCTGCGGCTGAGGCTGGGCGTGCGTCTCCGGGGTGGTTTCCGGTTCCGCTTCCCGTACCGGCCCCGAATCCGGCTCCTCCTCGGGCGTCCGCGTCGCCCGTCCCGCCGGGTCCTCCCCGGCCAGCGTCGCCAGCAACTTCGCGTACGCCTCCCGTTTCCGGCCTCGCGGAGTCGTGCGGCCGCTCTCCCACGCGCGGACCGTCCCGGGGGCGACGCCCACCCGCGTACCGAGCTGAGCCTGTGTCAGTGCGGCCGTCTCCCGCAGGCGTCGGCGTTCCTTGGGGGGTGGGAGCGGGGTCGCGGGGCCGCGTGTCACAGGACACCCCTTCGTACGAAAAAGTACATAAACATATATTGAGCGACACAACGGGGCTTCGCTCGTTACGCCGGGAAAGCGCGTGTCGTTGGGAGCATGACGGGCGTGATCCATACGACCGCTCGCCCGAACCCGTTCTCCCTGCTGCGCACCCGGTGGCGCGACCGGTCGCCCGGGCTGGCCGCCGGCCTCCTGGGCGGCGTGTTCGCGGCGGTCCTCGGACTGGCGGCGTGCGCCGCGCTCGTGACGTTGCTGTGGATCAGTTCGCCCTACCCCGACAGCGGTCCCGGCGGCGCCCTCCACGTCGCCGCGGCGCTGTGGACGCTGGCGCACGGGGCGGAACTGATGCGGGCCGACACGCTCTCCGGCGCCCCCGCGCCCGTGGGCGTCACCCCGCTGCTGCTGCTCCTCCTGCCGGTGTGGCTGCTGCACCGCGCGGCGCGGGACGCCACGGACGCCGGGGACGGCGTGGGCGTGGCCGTGGGAGCGGCGCCGAAGGCGGGGGCCGGGGTCCGCCCGGCGTGGATGGCGGGCCTCCCGGACACCGGACCGCCACCCGTTTCGGCCCGCGTGGCCTGGACGGGGGTCGTCCTCGGATACCTCGCCGTCGCCCTGCCCGTCGTGCTGTACGCGCAGGGCGGCGCGCTGCGGCCCTCGTGGTGGTGGGCGGCGGTGTGCCTGCCGCTGGTCGCCATGGGCGCGGCGGGCGCCGGTGTGTGGACGGCGTTCGGCCGGCCGGGCGGGCCGGTGGGGCGGGCGCTGCGCGTGCTTCGCGGAAGCTGCGCGAGCTGATGGTGGAACCGGACGCGCGCCTGGGCGCCGCGACGCGCGCCGCGGGCGCCGGTGCGGCGGTGCTCGTCGGAGGCGGGGCGCTGCTGCTCGCGGTGTCCCTGGTGTGGCACGGGCCCGAAGCGGGGGAGGCGTTCCGGCGGTTGACCGAGGGGTGGTCGGGGCGGTTCGCCGTACTGCTGCTCTGTCTGACGCTGGTGCCGAACGCGGCGGTGTGGGCGGCGGTGTACGCCCTCGGCCCCGGCTTCGTGCTCGGTACCGGGCATGTCGTGGGCCCGCTCTCCTCCACGCCCGCGCCACTGCTGCCGCCGTTTCCGCTGCTGGCGGCGGTGCCGGACGCGGGTCCCGGAGCGCCGCTGCACTGGGCGGCCGGGGCGGTGCCGCTGGCGGCCGGGGCGGTGGTCGGGTGGTTCACGGCACGGACCGCGACGGCGGGTACCGCGGATACGGCGGGTACCGCGGATACGGCGGGTACGGCAGCTCCGGCGCGTGGGGCGGCCGGGCCGGTGGCGCTGCGGGCGGAGGAGGTCGCCGAGGCGTGGTCGTGGCGGCGGACGGCTGCCGCCGCCGTCGTGGCCGCCGTCCTGTGCGCGGGACTCGTCGCCCTGCTGGCCGCGTTCGCGGGCGGACCGCTGGGCAACGCCGCCCTCGCCCGCTTCGGACCGGTGTGGTGGCAGGCGGGGGGCGCGACGCTGGCGTGGGTCGGGCTGGTCGCGGTGCCCGTGGCGGTGGTGGCGAGGGCGTGGCGGTGCCGGGGAGCTGCCGCTCGGGAAGCCGGGGCGAAGGGCGGAGTGAAGAGCCGGACGGCGGCCGGGGTGAAGGCCGGGACGGCGGCGGGGACGGCGGCCGGGGTGAAGAGCGGGACGACGGCCGGGGTCAAGGGCGGGACGACGGCGGGGACGGCGGCCGGGACGGCCGGGGTGAAGAGCGGGACGACGGCGGGGACGACGGCCGGGGTGAAGAGCGGGACGGCGGCCGGGGCGCAGAGCAGGGCGACGGCCGGGGCGCGGAGCGGGGTGGGGGCCGGGGCTCCCGGGCCGGCCGGCGGGGATGCCCGCCCGCGTCGGTGGGTGCCGGCGTCGTGGCCCTCCGTGCGGTGGGGGCGGAAACGGGAGACGAAGGACGCGGGGGCCGGGCCGGACGAGGACTCGGTGCCGTTCCGGTTGTACGGCGACGACGGTGACGGCGGCGCCGGATACGACCTGCTGCCGGCCGACGGTCCCGCCGAGTCGTCACACGGCGGGACATGAGGGCGGGCGGGGACGGCGGTCCGTAGAGGGGCCCTCTTCGCCCCGCTGCCGTCCCTCGCCCGACCGAAGGGCTTCAGTCCCCCGAGCCCAGCAGGTCCCGCAGTTGTTCCGGCAGGTGGCGCTCGCAGGACTGCTCCGCGGCGTTGGTCAGGGCGTCGTCGCGGCAGGTGTAGTAGTCGCTGTAGACCAGCTGGGCGCTGAAGGACGCGGCGACCAGGAGGATGGCCAGGGACGACGTGACCAGGCCGCTGATCGCGGCGGTGCGCTGCGGGCGGCCGCTCTGCTGCTCGGCCTGCGGGGCCGCCGGGGTGTCCGGGTCGGCGGCGGCGCGGGGCTTGGCGCGCAGCGAGCTGATGCCCCAGTACAACGACAGGGCGCCCAGCAGCAGGGCCACGTACGGCCAGGTGAAGAGGGCGAAGAAGAGGGCCCACATGCCGCTCAGCAGGGCGTAGCGGGCACGCCGCTGGGCCGGGTCCTTCGGGTCCCAGCGCGGACCCCCACCGCCGCCGCCCGGTCCCTCGGGCCCCGCACCGCCGGGCCGCTCGCCGAAGCCGCCGGGGGACCGGCCGGGCTGCCGGTCGCTCCACCGGCCGCCCCACGGGGAGCCGCCCTGCGAGCCGCCGCCCCGGGAGTCGTCGTCGCCCGACGGATGCCGCGGCTGCCAGGGCTGGTCCGGGGTGCCCTCGGCGGGCGGCGCGAACGGATTGTCCTTGTCGGCGGCGCCGTCCTGCTCGCCGCCGTCCCTCCGGTCCGAGGGGGTGTCCGGCGGTGACGAGGGGCGCTCCCGCAGCAACACGGTGCTGCGCTCCCCTGGCTGTGCCGACTGACGGGGGAGCGTGAGCAGTCGCAGGCTGCGGTCCGGCATCAACTGAGCGTCTTCCCCTTGGCGACGATGAACGGGTGGCGGGTGGAGCGGGCGAGCTGTGGAACGGGCGAACTGGTCGGTACGTCTGGTGAACGCGCGACGCACGGGCGGCGTTCCCGCTCCGGCTCCAGGCAGACGCTACCTTCCGGCCGCGCCCCCGTCCCGAGGGGGCCGTCCGGTGTGCCGGTATCGTTGCTGACGGTCGGCCGCTTCGTAGACTTCCCCGTATCCCGGGGCGCGATGCATTCGTACGACCGTACAAACGACCCGCTCCCCCCGAGAAAGGCCCCACCGTGGCCGCCAAGCCCGTGGACCGGCGAGCCAAGCGCCTCGTCGTGCTGGTCTCCGGATCCGGCACCAACCTCCAGGCGATCCTCGACGAGATCGCCGCCGCCGGCGCCGAGGTCTACGGAGCCGAGGTCGTGGCCGTCGGCGCCGACCGCGACGGCATCGAGGGGCTCGCCCGCGCCGAGCGCGCCGGCCTGACGACCTTCGTGCGAAAGGTCAGGGACTACGGCACCCGCCAGGAGTGGGACGCGGCGCTCACCGACGCCGTCGCGGCCCACGAGCCGGACCTCGTCGTCTCGGCCGGGTTCATGAAGATCGTGGGGAAGGAGTTCCTCGCGCGGTTCGGCGGGCGGTTCGTCAACACCCACCCCGCCCTCCTCCCCAGCTTCCCGGGGGCCCACGGTGTGCGGGACGCGCTCGCGTACGGCGCCAGGGTCACCGGCTGCACCGTCCACTTCGTCGACGACGGCGTCGACACCGGGCCGATCATCGCGCAGGGCGTGGTGGAGGTCCGGGACGAGGACTACGAAGACGAAGGTGCCGCTCTGCACGAGCGCATCAAGGAAGTCGAGCGAAGGCTGCTCGTCGATGTCGTGGGGCGGCTCGCCCGCAACGGCTATCGCATTGAGGGACGAAAGGTAGTTATCCAGTGACCGCCACCGCCACCGCCGAGAGCAACAAGCGGGCCATCCGACGGGCGCTCGTCAGCGTCTACGACAAGACCGGGCTCGAGGACCTCGCCCGCGGGCTGCACGAGGCGGGCGTCGAACTCGTCTCCACCGGGTCGACCGCCGGGCGGATCGCCGCCGCCGGTGTCCCCGTCACCAAGGTCGAGGAGCTGACCGGCTTCCCGGAGTGCCTGGACGGCCGCGTCAAGACCCTGCACCCCAAGGTCCACGCGGGCATCCTCGCCGACCTGCGCCTGGAGAGCCACCGGCAGCAGCTCGACGAGCTGGGCGTGGCCCCGTTCGACCTGGTCGTGGTCAATCTGTACCCGTTCCGCGAGACCGTCGCCTCGGGCGCCACCGCCGACGAGTGCGTCGAGCAGATCGACATCGGCGGCCCCTCGATGGTCCGCGCCGCCGCCAAGAACCACCCGTCGGTGGCCGTGGTCACCAGCCCCGCCCGGTACGCCGACGTGCTCTCGGCGGTCAAGGACGGCGGCTTCGACCTGGCCGCCCGGAGGCGCCTGGCCGCCGAGGCCTTCCAGCACACCGCCGCGTACGACGTGGCCGTCGCCTCCTGGTTCGCCGCCGAGTACGCCCCGGTCGACGAGTCGGGCTTCCCGGACTTCCTCGGCGCCACCTACGAGCGCGCCCACACCCTGCGCTACGGCGAGAACCCGCACCAGCCGGCCGCGCTCTACACCTCCCCCGAGGGCGGCGGCCTCGCGCAGGCCGAGCAGCTGCACGGCAAGGAGATGTCGTACAACAACTACACGGACACGGACGCCGCCCGCCGTGCCGCGTACGACCACACCGAGCCGTGCGTCGCGATCATCAAGCACGCCAACCCGTGCGGCATCGCGGTCGGCGCGGACGTCGCCGAGGCGCACCGCAAGGCGCACGACTGCGACCCGGTCTCCGCGTACGGCGGTGTGATCGCCGTCAACCGCCCGGTCTCCAAGGAGATGGCCGAGCGGGTCGCGGGGATCTTCACCGAGGTCATCGTCGCGCCGGACTACGAGGACGGCGCGCTCGAAGCCCTCACCAAGAAGAAGAACATCCGCGTGCTGCGCGCCCCCGAGGCGCCCGCCGCCCCGGTCGAGGTCAAGCCCATCGACGGCGGAGCCCTCCTCCAGGTCACCGACCGCCTCCAGGCCGAGGGCGACGACCCCGCCACCTGGACCCTCGCCACCGGTGAGGCACTGTCCGAGGCGGAGCTGGCCGAGCTGTCCTTCGCCTGGAAGGCCTGCCGGGCCGTCAAGTCCAACGCGATCCTCCTCGCCAAGGACGGCGCCTCCGTCGGCGTCGGCATGGGCCAGGTCAACCGCGTCGACTCCGCGAAGCTCGCGGTGGAGCGCGCCGGTGCCGAGCGGGCGCAGGGGGCGTACGCCGCCTCCGACGCCTTCTTCCCCTTCCCGGACGGCCTGGAGATCCTCACCGGGGCCGGCGTGAAGGCCGTGGTCCAGCCCGGCGGTTCGGTCCGCGACGAGCTGGTCGTCGAGGCCGCGAAGAAGGCCGGCGTGACGATGTACTTCACGGGCACGCGGCACTTCTTCCACTGACACCGGCACCGGTACCGGCACAAACACCGGCACCGGCACGGACACCGACGCGGCCGAGGCGGCCCCCGGTCCCCTCGGCGGAGGGAACCGGGGGCCGCCTCATGGGCAGACCCGGGCCGGCGGATCAGCAGGGGCGCAGCGACCAGATCGGGTCCCAGGTCGCCGTGCCCGCCTGGTAGGCCGTGGACGTCCAGCGGACGCTGCCGTCCTTGTTGAAGAACTTGGCGACCGTGCCCGGCGTCTGGTTGTTGGTGAAGGGGCCGTTGCCGGTCCAGTTGGTCAGGTTCCACGTCTGGCACTTGTAGAAGTCGAACTTCGTGCCGTTGACGATCATGCACAGGTGGCCGTAGTCGCAGGCCAGGTCCTGGGCGCCCTTGGTCCTGGGCGCGTCCGTCACGGTCAGGCCCTCGTACTCGACCGCGTCGGCGGTCACGCGCCGGGGCGTCGGGCTGTCGGCCAGCACCCGGTCGGCCTTCTGCTGGAGGCCGGTCACCCGGGTGCCGTCCGGGCCGTCGGCGGCCGTGGCCGCGACCGTCGAGCTCGCGGCCAGGGCCGTGGCCGCGACGAGGAGTGCTGCGGACTTGATGACGTTCATCGTTGTTCCCCCGTGAATCTGGGTGTCGTGCCGCCGAAGCGGTGTGCCCACACCGTGCCCCGGAACGCCGGCCGGACGGTACCTCGGAACTCCCAGGGTCACTTCCGGCCCGAGGGCGTGTACTCCTTGAGGTGGTGAGCGACGCGGGCGGCGTAGTCGCGGTACTTCGGGGGAACCCCGCCCGCGTCGTTCACCTTCCGGTACGACGTCCGGTAGGCCACGGCGACCAGCACCCGGCGGTCGCCCTTCAGACCGGCGTCGAGACGGGGCGTGATCCAGCACAGGTAGCGGCCCATCGCCGGGACGGACTCGGCCGGCGGGAACGGCGGCCGGGGGACGCTCTCGCCCGGCGTGCCGTCCTCGTTCATCCACCAGCGCAGCACACTCGGCGTCCAGCGGGCGATGCCGTACTCGTCCTTGGCCGGGTCGGCGAGGTCCGGGTCGAAGTCGCTCTCGACCTTCAGCATGGCCGCGATCAGCACCGGGCTGACCTCCTCGCGGTCGCAGTCGTGCGCCGTCTCCACGATCAGCAGGCGGTAGGCGGGCGGCACGCCCCGGTCGGTGCGCAGTTCGGCCGCGCCGTAGGAGGCGGCGGAGACGCTCACGCCGCCGCCCCCGGCCGGGCCCGCGGCGGGCTGCCGGGCGTCGCCGGACCAGCGGACCACGCCGTACCCGAGCGCGGCGAGGGCGACCAGCCCGGCGACGGAGGCGGCGAGCACCCCGCGCCGGGGACGGACACGACGCCGCGGCGAGAACCGCGCCGCGCCGCTCGCGACGCCCGCCGCGCCCGCCACCCGCCGCAGCAGGGCGTCGGTGCCGATCCGTCCGGCGTGCGTACGGGTCAGACACGCCCGTACGATCTCCCGCCACGCCTGCGGCAGTTCGGGCGACAGCCGCAGCTCGTGGGCGCCGCGCGCGTAGGCGACGGCGGCGTCGCGGCGGGCCGTCGGGGTGCCGCCGGGCAGCGGGAAGGACCCCGTGAGCACCAGGTGGGCCAGGACACCGAAGGCCCACACGTCGGCGGACGGGCGGATCCGGCGGCCCCGTTCGCCGATCTCGGACCACAGCAGCTCGGGCGGCGTGTAGTCCGGGGTGGAGAAGGCGGGCGTGTAGGCGTGGGTGCCCTCCATCTCGGCGGCCATGTTGAAGTCCGCGAGCCGCACCGAACCGTCCGCCATCAGCAGCACGTTGGCCGGTTTCAGGTCCCCGTGCACCCACCCCGCCCGGTGCAGCTGGGCCAGCCCCGCACAGACCTGCGCGAGCAGCGCGGGCCCGGCCGGCGGGCGGGGCGAGGCGGTGAGCAGCGCGGACAGGGAGCCCTCGGCCCGCTCCAGCACGAGGACGGTCGCGCCGTCGAGCCTGCTGTCCGCGGGGTCGTCGACGGTGAGGGTCTCGTACATCCGGATCAGCCGGGGCCGGCGCAGCCGGCGCAGCAACTCGACCTCGCGCTCGACCAGGTCCCGCAGGTGGGCCAGTTGGCGCGGGGTGCCGGTGCCGGTGGGCAGGAACTTCAGCGCGGCCGTCCGCGGCAGCTCGTCGCCGGTGCCGTCCCTGCCGTCCCCGCCGACCGCGCCGTCAGTGCCGCTCGTGCCGACCGCGCCGTCCGTGCGGCGCGCGGCGTACACGCTGCCGAAGGCGCCGGTCGCGATCGGCTCGCGCACCTCCCAGCAGCCCACCCGGTACCCCCTGGGCACCGGGACGGCGTACGGCTCGCTCACCGCAACGCCTGTCCGGACGGGGCCGCGAGGACCACCAGGTCGTCCTCGCGGACCAGGTCGAAGCGGAGCGCCAGCGAGACCAGCGACTCCTTCTTGCCGTTCAGCCGGGGGCCCGGCTCGGCGGTCTCCGGGCCCGGTTTCAGGCGCAGTTTCACCGCGAGGTAGTCGATGTTCCACTGCACCGACGCACGGGAGGCGGCCGGCCACGCCGGGCGGAGCCGCTCGACGACCTGGTCCGTCGTCGGCAGCGGAGCGTGCGGCGCCCCGCGCAGCCGCGGCTCGCACAGCGCGGCCAGCACGGCGAAGTACCGCTTGGTGCGGTCGACGGAGAAGGCCGGGGCCGTCGGCTCGCCGTCGGTGCCCTCCCCGCCGCTCAGGTAGTCGTGGCGCGGCGCCCACACCTCGACCGGCAGCAGGTCGCCCGCCGCCGGCAGCACGATCCGCGAGAACTCGAACGGCACCGGGGCGTCGAGGCGGCCCGGCGCGACCTTGATGTGCTCGCCCGCGCCCTCCGGGTTCTCCACCACGTAGGTCTGGTGGGAGGAGAGGTTGCTCATGGTCCAGAAGGTGCCGTGGGCGGTGATCTCACCCGCTCTGCGGGACACCCCGTCGTGCCCGATCAGCAGTCCGACCTCGGGCACGGCCCGCCCGAAGACGAGCCGGTCGCCGGGCGCGAGCCGGAACCGGGCGCCGGTGTGTTCGACCTCCGGGGTCGGCGGAGGTACCACGATGATGCTGTACAAGGTGCGTCTCCCCGTGCCTGACGGCTACCCAGGCCAGACTAGGGCGACGCACCAGGGCCGTGCCCCCCTCGTAAGGGTGAGACACGGCCCTGTGCGGTGATTGGCGCGAACTGTTCAGTCGCCGGTGCCCGGCGCCCGGCCCTCAGTAGCGGGGACGCTTGTACCAGGCCGAGCCGTTCGAGTTGCCGACGAACACGGCGATCAGGATGGCCAGCACCGTGTGGACCAGGCCCACGACGATGAACGGGTACAGGCCGAGGATCGCGGTGATGATGGCGAAGATCAGGGTCGCTATGCGGAAGCCGTTGCTCCCGCCGCCGACCTTGATCGCCAGTACGAGGGCGATCAGGCCCCACACCAGGGCGAACGCGGTGAGACCCCACAGCATGCCGGACGAGTAGTCGGCGAGCTGCTGGAAGGAGGCGTCGTCCTTCAGCGCCTCGTCGTTCTTCGCGGCGTCCACGCCGACGGCGCTGATGGCGAACAGGACCACGCCGACGAGCTGGAGGCCGAAAATCACCCACAGCATGACGCGGGCCGCGCTGACCGTGCCGGGCATCGAGGTCGGGGCGGCCGGGTAGCCGTAGCCGGCCGACACCGGAGGAGCCTGGGGGTAGCCGTAGCCGGGCTGGCCCTGGGGCTGCTGCTGGGGGTAGCCGTAGTTCGGCTGCTGGCCGCCCTGGGGCGCACCGTAGGGGTTGTTCGGGTCGCCGAAACTCATGGCGGGACTTCCTCCGTCGCTGTCAAGTGCGGGGACGACGCGTGGCCCGACGCGGAGGAAGTTCTTACGAAGCGGTTCGTCCCCCCGGTACGGCCCCGCGGCACTGTGCTGCCCCATCGTTCTTGACCGAACTCTTACTTGTCCACCCCGCCCGCAAGGTGTTGTGCAAGTGCAACAACGTCGATCATCGGTGGATACGGCCGGACCCGTCCCGCCGTGCCCGAAGCCTCCCGCAGGCCCTCGCGGCCTTTGGGGACCCGCGCGCGGTGCCGGCATGCCGACCTGATTGGAACCGGGGGCCGGTCATCCGCGAGGATGGGGGTATGACCGCCCAGATTCTCGATGGCAAGGCCACCGCAGCCGCGATCAAGTCCGAACTGACCGCCCGCGTGGCGGCGCTGAAGGAGAGGGGTGTCACACCCGGCCTCGGCACCGTCCTGGTCGGCGACGATCCCGGCAGCCAGAAGTACGTCGCCGGCAAGCACCGCGACTGCGCCCAGGTCGGCATCGCCTCCATCCAGCGCGAACTGCCGGCCACGGCCACCCAGGAGGAGATCGAGGCGGTCGTCCGCGAGCTGAACGAGGACCCGGCCTGCACCGGATACATCGTCCAGCTGCCGCTGCCCCGGGGCATCGACGAGAACCGCATCCTCGAACTGATGGATCCGGACAAGGACGCGGACGGCCTGCACCCGATGAACCTGGGCCGCCTCGTCCTGAACGAGCCGGCGCCGCTGCCCTGCACCCCCAACGGCATCCTCACCCTGCTGCGCCGCTACGGCGTGGAGATCAAGGGCGCCGAGGTCGTGGTCGTCGGACGCGGTGTCACCATCGGCCGCCCGATGCCGCTGCTGCTGACCCGGCGCAGCGAGAACGCCACCGTGACCCAGTGCCACACCGGCACCCGGGACCTGGCCTCGCACCTGCGGCGCGCGGACATCGTGATCGCCGCGGCCGGTTCCCCGCACCTGGTCCGCCCGGAGGACGTCAAGCCGGGCGCGGCCGTCCTCGACGTCGGCGTCTCCCGCAACGCCGAGGGCAAGATCATGGGCGACGTGCACCCCGGCGTGGCCGAGGTGGCCGCCTGGATCTCCCCGAACCCCGGCGGCGTCGGCCCCATGACCCGGGCCCAGCTGCTGGTCAACGTGGTGGAGGCGGCGGAGCGCAGTGCCGGCTGAGGACACCAACGCCAAGCACCCGGACGACGCGAAGCCCACGACGGCCTCGGAAGCCCCGACGGCTACCGGAGCCCCGGGGGACACGACAGCCCCGGGGGACACGGCAGCCTCGGAGCCCTCCTCGGCCTCGGGAGCCCCGAGGACCTCCGAAGCCTCCACGGGCTCGGGAGTCTCGGCAGCCTCGGGAGCTTCCACGGCCTCCGGAGCCTCGAAGCTCTCGAAGCCCTCGACGGCCTCCGACCCCTCCACGGCCTCCGACCCCTCCACGGCCTCGGTGGCGCTGGAGCGGGAGGGCACCGGTGGCACGCCGGACCCGGAGGACATCACCGTCCGCGACCCGGTCAGCGCGCCCGATGCCAAGGGGCGGCCGCGGCGCGTCACGCGCCGGTTCCCGCTCTTCACCCGTGACACCGCACGTCCCGAGGGCGGCGGCCGTGCCGCGGGCGGCGACGCCCCGGCGCCCGCCCGCCAGTGGCCGGTGATCGCCGTCGTACTGCTGGTCGGCCTGGGCCTGCTGCTGACCGCGCTGGACGTCTTCCGCTGGGGGACGGTGCTGATAGGCGTCGCGCTGCTGGCGGGTGCCGCGCTGCGCTGGATGCTGCCCGACGTCGGCATGCTCGCCGTACGCTCGCGCTTCACGGACATCACCACCTACGCCGTCCTGGGCCTCTCCATCGCCCTGCTGGCGCTGATGGCCCAGCCGAAACCGGTGCTGGAGATCCCGTTCCTCAAGGACACGCTGCACTTCACCGTGAGCTAGGACCTGCTCCCGTACGGCGGCCCGTCCTCACCCCCGTGAGAGGACGGGCCGCCGCCGGGACCCACCCTCCTGCACGCCGAACGCCCTGTTCAACGGCTGTCAGGGCGCTGTGGCACGGAAGTGACCGTTCCGGTACTCCGTTACGCGCGCCGTTCCGACGAGTTCGGGAAGTTCGGGTATTCACCGCCACGTCGTTCGGGGACACGGCTAGCGTCAGGGGTTCCGTTCGGAGCACAGGGCCGCCGGTGGGACACTGGGCCAGGGTCGGTGGGCGTGCGACGGTGCATGTTCGCGGCCTCTGTGCTCCTGTGCGCCCCCACCCCGGGAACTGGGATCCTGACCGGGCGCATCCCTGTGGGTAGCCAGAACGGGTGCCGCCCGCGGGACGCCGCGCGCGGACCAGCGGGGGAACGACCAGCACGTCACCGGGGGGAAGAGGGGGAAGCAGTGCCTCGTTGGAAGGCCTTGCCGGACGAACTCGATCCGCAGATCAGGGAGTTCACCAGTCAGCTGCGCCGGCTCGTGGACCGCAGCGAGCTGAGCGTCGCGTCGGTGGCCGACGCCACGGGCTACAGCAAGACGTCCTGGGAGCGTTATCTGAACGGCCGGCTGCTGGCGCCGAAGGGCGCCATCGTGGCCCTGGCCGAGGTGACGGGGACCAACCCCCTCCACCTGACCACCATGTGGGAGCTGGCCGAGCGTGCCTGGAGCCGCTCGGAGATGCGCCACGACATGACCATGGAGGCCATCCGGATCTCCCAGGCCCGTGCCGCGCTCGGCGAACTGGGCACGCCCCCGACGAAGTCGGGCACCCACGCGGCCAAGTCCGGCACCCACGCGGCCAAGCCGGGCAGCCACGCGGCCAAGCCGGGCAACGGCGGCAGGAACGGCAGGACGAGCCGCACCGACCGCCACGGCGGCGGAGCGTCGGCCGTGTCCGGGGTTGCCGGGCCGGCCGGTGTGTCGCCCACGCTGCCGCCGACGGTCCCGGCGCAGCCGACCGCCGCCGACAGCCCCGACTCGGCGCTCGGCACGCCCCGGGGCGGCGGTGGGCCGGCTGTCCCCTCCGACCCGTCGTCCGGCGGTGCGACCGAGGGAAACTCGTGGGGCCTGGCCGGGTACCGGGGACCCGCGCCGACCGGTGACCGCACGGCGCGGCCCGCGCCCCGGACCGGCACGGGCGAGCCGGCCGGACCGGCCGGCCCGACGGGGCCCGCGCCGAACGGTCCCGCGGTGCCGTACGGCACCGGCTCCACCGGCGCCCACCGTGACTACGGCCAGTACGGCGAACCCCCGCACGGCGGCTCCGGTCCGCGCGGGCGGTCCCCGGGGGGCGGCAACAAGCGGATGCTGACGTTCGTCGCGGGTGTGGTCGGCGCGCTCGTCGTGATCGCGGGCGCCTTCCTCTTCCTGAACGACGGCGGCGACAAGAAGAACGAGGGCGCCAAACCCTCCCCGTCCCCCACGGTGAGCAGGGAACCGCAGCTGCCGCCGGGCGTGAAGTGCGGCGGCGACGCCTGCACCGGCAAGGACCCGGAGGTCATGGGCTGCGGCGGCGACCTGGTGACCACCGGCGCGACCGTCGTCGTCGGCACGGCCGCCGTCGAGGTCCGCTACAGCAAGGTCTGCGGTGCCGCGTGGGCCCGCGTCACCCAGGCCGCCCAGGGCGACGAGGTCCAGGTGAACGCCGGCGGCGCGAACGAGCAGCGGGCGACGGTCGGGACGGCCGGCAGCACCGTCGCGTACACCGCGATGGTCGCCGTGAAGTCGGAGGCCGACGCCACCGCGTGCGCGACGCTGGCCTCGGGGCAGCAGGGCTGCACGAAGTAGGCCCGCCGGGGCCGCGGCGGAGCCGAAGCGGAGGGCGCGGGGGCGGACGGAGAAAGTTCGCCCGCGCCAGGCATGCACCGCGGCGTCGGGGGCACGCGAGAAGTACCCCCACGGGAGTCCGGCAACGGTCCCCGAACGGCGGTCGCCTTCGTCCCCCCTCTCCCGGACAGGCGGCCGCCTCTCTCTCGTGGCCCGCCGCCGGGCACCCGGGTGGTCCGGCGGCCGCCCTGTGGGCCGGGCCACACCGACCCGGACGTCCCGGACACGGCGGGCGCGATAGCCTGACCGCTGGATCGATCTCTTGACGCCAAGAGATCGATCAAACGCCCGGGGCCGGGACGCCCCACCGCCAGCTGTCATACGGAGAACGCCATGACCCGCACTCCCGTGAACGTCACCGTCACCGGCGCGGCCGGCCAGATCGGTTACGCCCTGCTCTTCCGCATCGCCTCCGGCCAGCTGCTCGGCGCGGACGTGCCGGTCAAGCTCCGCCTCCTGGAGATCACCCCGGCGCTCAAGGCCGCCGAGGGCACCGCGATGGAGCTGGACGACTGCGCGTTCCCGCTCCTCCAGGGCATCGAGATCAGCGACGACCCGAACGTGGCCTTCGACGGCGCCAACGTCGCCCTCCTCGTCGGCGCCCGTCCCCGCACCAAGGGTATGGAGCGCGGCGACCTCCTGGAGGCCAACGGCGGCATCTTCAAGCCGCAGGGCAAGGCCATCAACGACCACGCCGCGGACGACATCAAGGTCCTCGTCGTCGGCAACCCGGCCAACACCAACGCCCTGATCGCCCAGGCCGCCGCCCCGGACGTACCGGCCGAGCGCTTCACCGCGATGACCCGCCTGGACCACAACCGCGCGCTGACCCAGCTCGCGAAGAAGACGGGCTCGACGGTCGCCGACATCAAGCGCCTGACCATCTGGGGCAACCACTCCGCCACCCAGTACCCGGACATCTTCCACGCCACGGTCGCCGGCAAGAACGCCGCCGAGGCCGTGAACGACGAGAAGTGGCTCGCCGAGGACTTCATCCCGACCGTCGCCAAGCGCGGCGCGGCCATCATCGAGGCCCGCGGCGCCTCGTCGGCCGCCTCCGCCGCCAACGCCGCCATCGACCACGTGCACACCTGGGTCAACGGCACCGCCGAGGGCGACTGGACCTCCATGGGCATCCCGTCGGACGGCTCCTACGGCGTCCCCGAGGGCATCATCTCCTCCTTCCCGGTCACCACGAAGGACGGCGCCTACGAGATCGTCCAGGGCCTGGACATCAACGAGTTCTCCCGCGCCCGCATCGACGCCTCCGTCAAGGAGCTGTCGGAGGAGCGCGAGGCGGTCCGCGGTCTCGGCCTCCTCTGAGTCCGCCCCGACGCCCGCACGGGCCCCGTTCCGGTTTCCCACCGGGACGGGGCCCGTTCCCGTTCCCGGCCACCCATACGTCCCGTTTCCTCCCGTTCCTCCGTGATGCGCCGCACTTCAGGCCGGTGATCCGGCATGCAAACGGTGCGGTGGGGCAGGGGCTCACGGTCCCCGAGAGCGACCCGCGGTGACCCGCGGGTGACCCAGGGGGGTCGACCAGGAACGGAAGGCAACAGGGAACATGGCGAACAGCACGGAGACCGAGGCGGAGCGCTCGCACCGGACCATTCACGCGGGAGGCGAGTGGCTCGCGGCGTCCTCCGGCGCCACGCGCGACATCCTCGACCCCGCGGACGCCCTGCCGTTCGCCGTGGTCGCGGAGGGCGACGAGAAGGACACCGACCTCGCGGTGGCCGCCGCCCGCCGCGCCTTCGACGCGGGCGACTGGCCGCACACGCCGGTCGCCGAGCGCGCCGCCCTGCTGCGCCGCGTCGCCGACCTCCTCGTACGCGACCGCGAGACGCTCGGCCTGCTGGAGAGCCGTGACGCGGGCAAGACCGTCGAGGAGGGGCGCGTCGACATCGACTGCGTCGCCGACGCCTTCCGCTACTTCGCCGACCTCGTCGCGGGCGAGGCCCCCGGCCGGGTCGTCGACGCGGGCTCGCCCGACATCCACAGCGTCGTCGTGCACGAACCGGTCGGGGTCTGCGCGATGATCACGCCCTGGAACTACCCGCTGCTCCAGGCCAGCTGGAAGATCGCCCCGGCGCTCGCCGCCGGCAACACCTTCGTGATCAAGCCCAGCGAGATCACGCCGATGACCACCGTCGCCCTGATCGGCCTGCTGACCGAGGCCGGGCTCCCCACCGGCGTCGCCAACATCGTCACCGGGCCCGGCCACACCGTCGGCGCCCGGCTCGCCGAGCACCCCGGCGTCGACCTGGTCTCCTTCACCGGCGGCCTGACCAGCGGCATCAAGGTCGCCCAGGCCGCCGCCGTCACCGTCAAGAAGGTCGCCCTGGAACTCGGCGGCAAGAACCCCAACGTGGTCTTCGCCGACGCCTGCGAGACCGAGGAGGGCTTCGACACCGCCGTCGACCAGGCCCTCAACGCCGCCTTCATCCACAGCGGCCAGGTCTGCTCCGCCGGGGGGCGCCTCATCGTCGAGGAGTCCGTCCGCGAACGCTTCGTCGCGGAACTCGCCCGCCGCGCCCAGCGGATCCGCCTCGGCCGCGGCACCGAGGACGGCGTCGAGTGCGGGCCGCTCGTCTCCGAGCAGCAGCGCGCCAAGACCGAGGACTACGTCGCCTCCGCGCTCGCCGAGGGCGCCGAACTGCGCTGCGGCGGCAAGCGCCCCGAGCCGTCGCCCCAGCGGCCCGAGGGCGGCTACTTCTACGAGCCGACCGTCCTCGACCACTGCCACCGCGAGATGCGGGTCGTACGGGAGGAGGTCTTCGGGCCGGTCCTCACCGTCGAGACCTTCCGCACCGAGGACGAGGCCGTAGCCCTCGCCAACGACACCGAGTACGGTCTGGCCGGTGCCGTCTGGACCGCCGACGCGGGACGGGCCCGCCGGGTCGCGGGCCGGCTGCGGCACGGCACCGTGTGGATCAACGACTTCCACCCCTACCTGCCGCAGGCGGAGTGGGGCGGCTTCGGCAAGAGCGGCGTCGGCCGCGAACTCGGCCCCGCGGGCCTGGCCGAGTACCGCGAGAGCAAGCACGTCTACCAGAACCTCGCGCCCCGGCCCGTCCGCTGGTTCACCGGCTGACCCACTCCGGTCCCCGCACGTCTCCGCCCGTCCCCGCGCACCCGCGCACGTCCCCGCACCATCCGTTCGCCCCCTCTGGAGTACCCCCATGCCAGAAACCACTCACGTCTACGACTACGTCGTCATCGGCGGCGGCACGGCCGGCTCCGTGATCGCCTCCCGGCTCACCGAGAACCCGGACGTCACCGTCGCCGTCATCGAGGGCGGCCCCAGCGACGTCGGCCGCGACGACGTGCTGACCCTGCGCCGCTGGATGGGTCTGCTCGGCGGCGAACTGGACTACGACTACCCCACCACCGAGCAGCCGCGCGGCAACTCGCACATCCGGCACAGCCGCGCCCGCGTCCTCGGCGGCTGCTCCTCCCACAACACCCTCATCGCCTTCAAGCCGCTGCCGTCCGACTGGGACGAGTGGGAGGCCGCCGGCGCCAAGGGCTGGGGCGCGGTGCAGATGGAGGCGTACTTCGCCCGGCTGAAGAACAACATCGTCCCGGTCGACGAGAAGGACCGGAACGCCATCGCCCGCGACTTCGTCGACTCCGCGCAGCAGACGCTGGAAGTTCCCCGCGTCGAGGGCTTCAACCAGAAGCCGTTCACCGAGGGCGTCGGGTTCTTCGACCTCGCCTACCACCCCGAGAACAACAAGCGGTCCTCGGCTTCGGTGGCGTACCTGCACCCCGTGATGGACGAGCGGGCCAACCTCACGCTGATGCTGGAGACCTGGGCGTACAAGCTCGAACTCGACGGCACCCGCGCCGAGGGCGTCCACGTCCGCACCAAGGACGGCGAGGAGGTTCTGGTCAGGGCCCGTAACGAGGTCGTGCTCTGCGCCGGTGCCGTGGACTCCCCGCGCCTGCTGCTGCACTCCGGCATCGGCCCCAGGGAGCAACTGGAAGCCCTCGGCATACCCGTGGCGCTCGACCTGCCCGGCGTCGGCGAGAACCTCCTCGACCACCCCGAGTCGGTGATCGTGTGGGAGACCAACGGGCCCATCCCGGACAACTCCGCGATGGACTCCGACGCCGGTCTGTTCGTGCGCCGCGACCCCGAACACGCGGGCCCCGACCTGATGTTCCACTTCTACCAGATCCCGTTCACGGACAACCCGGAACGACTGGGCTACGAGCGCCCCGAGTTCGGCGTCTCCATGACCCCGAACATCCCCAAGCCGAAGTCCCGCGGCCGCCTCCACCTCACCAGCGCCGACCCGTCCGTGAAGCCCGCCCTGGACTTCCGCTACTTCACCGACGAGGACGACTACGACGGCCGCACCCTCGTCGACGGCATCCGCATCGCCCGCGAGATCGCCAAGTCCCAGCCGCTGGCGGGCTGGCTCAAGCGCGAGGTCTGCCCCGGCCCGGACGTCACCGGCGACGAGGAGCTGAGCGAGTACGCCCGCAAGGTCGCCCACACCGTCTACCACCCGGCGGGCACCTGCAAGATGGGCGCCGCCACCGACGAACAGGCCGTCGTCGACCCCGAGCTGCGCGTCCGCGGCCTGCGGGGCATCCGCGTCGCCGACGCCTCCGTCTTCCCGACCATGCCCGCCGTCAACCCGATGATCGGCGTCCTCATGGTCGGCGAGCGCGCCGTCGAGCTGATCGGCGGTGACGCCCGATGAGCAGCACCGCCAAGGACACCGCCCCCGCCACCGACACCGTGGCCGAGCGTCCCCCGGTCTTCTCCGTCGACGGCCTGTGGAAGGTCTTCGGACCCAAGGCCGCCCGCGTCCCCGCCGACCCGGAACTCACCGCCCTGAGCCCCGCCGAGCTGCGCTCCCGCACCGGCTGCACCGCCGCCGTCGCCGACGTCTCCTTCGACGTGCGCAAGGGCGAGGTCTTCGTCGTCATGGGCCTGTCCGGCTCCGGCAAGTCCACCCTCGTACGCTGCCTGACCCGCCTCATCGAGCCGACGGCCGGGTCCATCGCCATCGACGGCGAGGACGTCCGCGCCATGGACAAGTCCCGGCTCCGGGCCCTGCGCCGGCACCGCGCCGCCATGGTCTTCCAGCACTTCGGCCTGCTTCCGCACCGCACCGTCCTGGACAACGTGGCCTACGGCCTGGAGGTCCAGGGCATGGGGCGTGCCGAACGCCGCGAGCGCGCCGCGGCCATCGTCGCCAAGGTCGGCCTGGAGGGCCTGGAGCAGCGCCGCCCCGGCCAGCTCTCCGGCGGCCAGCGCCAGCGCGTCGGCCTCGCCCGCGCCCTCGCCGTCGACCCCGAGGTCCTGCTCTTCGACGAGCCGTTCAGCGCGCTGGACCCGCTGATCCGGCGGGACATGCAGGAGGAGGTCGTCCGGCTGCACCGCGAGGAGGGCCGCACGATGGTCTTCATCACCCACGACCTCCAGGAGGCCCTGAAGCTCGGCGACCGCATCGCCCTGATGCGCGACGGCCGCGTCGTGCAGCTCGGCACCCCGGAGGAGATCGTCGGCTCGCCCGCCGACGACTACGTCCGCGAGTTCGTCCGCGACGTCCCGCGCGAGCAGGTCCTCACCGTGCGTACGGCGATGCGTCCCGCCACCTCCGCCGACGAGGCGGGCACCGGCCCGGCGGTCCGCCCCGGGGCCACGGTGTCCGAGGCCATCGAGGCCGTCGCGCGAGCCGGAACCTCCGCCCGCGTGATGGACGACGGCCGCTGCCTCGGCGTGGTCGACGCGGCCGACCTGCTGTCGGTGGTGGCGGGCACGGCAACCGCGCCCGCCACGGCAACCGGCAAGCACCGTGAGCCGACCACCCCCGACGCGCCCACCACCGAGGAGCCGGTCTGATGGCGACGATCACGGCCACGGCCCGAAAGCCCGCCCCGCCGGGCATCCTCAGCCGCAGAGCCGTCCGCAAGCTCCTCGTCCTGGCCCTCGCGGCAGCGGTCCTCGCCCCGATAGCCGCCACCCAGTGGCCCGGCGCCACCTGGCCCACCGCCCTCACCGTCGACGTCTCCGAACCCCTCGGCAGGGCCAGCGACTGGATCATCGACAACCGGGACAGCCACCCCCTGTTCCTCTACTTCTTCGGCCACGTCAGCAACGTCGTCGTCATCGCCGTACGCGCCGTCTACCTCGCCCTCCTCGCCGTCGGCTGGGCCGGGGTCACCGCGATCGGCGCCCTGGTCGCCTGGCGGGTGGCCGGGGTGAAGCTGGCGCTCGGCACCGCCGCCGCGTTCCTGGCCTGCGGCCTGCTCGGCATGTGGGTGCCGACGATGCAGACGCTCGCGCTCATGGTCGTCGCCGTCCTCGCGTCGGTCGCCGTGGGCGCCCTGCTGGGCCTGGCCGCGGGCCTGTCCGACCGGATGGACCGCGTCCTGCGCCCGGTGCTCGACACCATGCAGGTGCTGCCCGCCTTCGCCTACCTCCTCCCCGTCGTCCTGGTCTTCGGCATCGGCGTCCCCGCCGCCGTCCTGGCCACCGTCGTCTACGCCGCCCCGCCCATGGCCCGGCTCACCTCGCTGGGCCTGCGCGGCGCCGACAGGGAGGTCCTGGAGGCCGTCGAGTCCCTCGGCACCACCGCACGCCAGCGCCTGCTGACCGCCCGCATCCCGCTGGCCCGCAAGGAACTCCTCCTCGGCGTCAACCAGACGATCATGATGGCGCTGTCCATGGCCGTCATCGCCTCCGTCATCGGCGCCGGCGGCCTCGGCGACCGCGTCTACCAGGCGCTCGCCTCGGTCGACGTCGGCGCGGCCCTCGCGGCCGGTATCCCGATCGTGCTGCTCGCCGTCGTCCTGGACCGCGTCACCGGCGCGGCGGGGGAGCGGCTCGGCGAGGCCGGGAAGTCCCCGGTGACCTGGCTGTACGCCCTCGTCGTCGCCGCGGCCGTCGCGCTCGCCGGACGCCTGGCCGGGTTCCTCGACTGGCCCGACGGGTGGGAGCTGAACATCGCCGAGCCCGTCAACCGGGCCGTCGACTGGATGACCGCCCACCTCTACTCCGGCGTCCCCGTCGTCGGCGGCACCGCCGACTGGGCCGCGCACTTCACCAGCTGGGTCCTCAACCCGCTGCGCGACGGCCTCCAGTGGCTGCCCTGGTGGTCCGTGCTCCTGATCGTCGCCACCCTGGCCTGGCTGATCGGCACCTGGCGCACCGCGCTGACCGCCGTCCTCGCGATGGCCGCGATCGGCGTGCTCGGGGTGTGGAACCCGTCCCTGGACACGCTCTCCCAGGTGCTCGCCGCCGTCGCCGTGACCCTGGTCATCGGCTTCGCCGCCGGCATCGCCGCCGCCCGCGGCGACCGCTTCGAGCGCCTGCTGCGGCCCGTGCTCGACGTCTTCCAGACGATGCCGCAGTTCGTGTACCTGATCCCGGTCGTCGCCCTGTTCGGCGTGGGCCGCGCGCCCGCCGTGGCCGCCGCCGTCGTCTACGCCCTCCCGGCCGTCGTCCGCATCACCGCCCAGGGACTGCGCCAGGTCGACGCCGCCGCCATGGAGTCGGCGCGTTCGCTCGGCGCCACCAGCGGCCAGCAACTGCGCCAGGTCCAGCTGCCGCTGGCCCGCCGCTCCCTGCTCCTCGCCGTCAACCAGGGCGTCGTCCTGGTCCTCGCCGTCGTCATCATCGGCGGACTGGTCGGCGGCGGCGCGCTCGGCTACCAGGTCGTCTTCGGTCTCGCGCAGGGCGACCTGGCGACCGGCCTGGTCGCGGGCGCCGCGATCGTCTGCCTCGGCCTGATGCTCGACCGCGTCACCCAGCCCACCGAACGCCGTACGACGAAGAAGGGAGCCTGACATGCGACTGCGTACGCGTACGACCTCCGCGCTCGCGGGCGTGGCCGCGCTGACCCTGCTGACCGGCTGCGGCGCCGCCGACATGACGAAGCAGGCGTCCCCGTACGCCAACGCCCAGGGCGCCAAGACGGTCACCCTGTCCGTGCAGTCCTGGGTCGGCGCCCAGGCCAACGTGGCCGTCGCCCAGTACCTGCTGGAGCACGAGCTGGGCTACCGCGTCGACACCGTCCAGGTCGACGAGGTCCCCGCCTGGGACGCGCTCAGCCAGGGCCGCGTCGACGCCATCCTGGAGGACTGGGGCCACCCCGAGCAGGAACAGCGCTACGTCGAGGACAAGAAGACCATCGCCGCGGCCGGTGACCTCGGCGTCACCGGGCACATCGGCTGGTTCGTCCCGACGTACTTCGCGAAGAAGCACCCCGACGTCACCGACTGGAAGAACCTGAACAAGTACGCCGACCTGCTGCGCACCGCCGAGAGCGGTGGCAAGGGCCAGCTCCTGGACGGCTCCCCGTCCTACGTCACCAACGACAAGGCCCTGGTGAAGAACCTGAACCTGGACTACCAGGTCGTCTTCGCCGGCTCCGAGGCCGCCCAGATCACCCAGATGCAGCAGTTCGCCAAGGAGGAGAAGCCCTTCCTCAGCTACTGGTACACCCCCCAGTGGCTGATGGAGAAGGTCCCGATGACCGAGGTGAAGCTGCCGCCGTACGAGGAGGGCTGCGACGCCGACCCGGCGAAGGTCGACTGCGCCTACCCGGTCACCCCGCTGCAGAAGTACCTCAACGCCGGCTTCGCGAAGGACGGCGGCAAGGCGGCTCGGTTCCTGAAGAACTTCACGTGGACGACCGAGGACCAGAACCAGGTCTCCCTGATGATCGCCGAGCAGAAGCTGCGTCCCCAGGAGGCGGCGAAGAAGTGGGTGGACGGCCACGCGTCCGTCTGGAAGAAGTGGCTGCCCTGACCCTCACCGCCGCGGCCGGTGCGCGAGCCGTTCCGCCGTCTCCCGCACCGCACGCTCCGCCTGGCGCTGGAGACCCGGACCGAACGTGATCCGGGTGGCCCCGAGTTCGCCGAGTGCGGCGGGCGAGGGGCCCTGGCCGGGACGCGCGAGCACGTTCACCGGCCCCTGGATCCCGGCCCGCAGCAGCGGCAGCACGGCGGCCGGGGCGGCGATCGGGTACACGCAGTCGGCGCCCGCGGCGACGTACGCCGCCGCCCGCTCGATCGCCGCTCCCGGATCGTCCACCCCCCGGACGAACGTGTCGATCCGGGCGTTCAGGAACAGCCGGTCACCGGCCGCCTCCCGCACCCCGGCCAGCCACTCGGCGTGCTCCGCCGGGTCCCTGAGCCCCGCGGCGGTGGAGTCCTCCAGGTTGCAGCCCACGGCTCCCACCTCCAGCAGCCGCTCCACCAGCTCCTTCGGCGCCAGCCCGTACCCGCCCTCGACATCCGCCGACACGGGTACGTCCACGGCGCGCACGATCCGCGCGACGGCCGCGAACATCGCGTCGGCCGGCGTCGCCCCGTCCTCGTACCCGAGCGAGGCCGCGACCCCGGCGCTCGGCGTCGCCAGCGCCGGGAACCCGGCCGCCGCGAACACCCGGGCGCTCGCCGCGTCCCAGGGGCCCGGCAGGACGAGGGGATCGTCCGGGACACGACCGTGGTGCAGGGCGCGGAACCGCTCGACGCCGGTCACCACGCGGTGCCCCCCGCGGGGATCCGGCGGGTCACCATCAGCCGGTTCCAGCTGTTGATCGCCGCGATCAGCGCCAGCAGGTGCGCCAGCGCGTCGGCGTCGAAGTGCCGGGTGGCCTCCTCCCACACCGCGTCGGGCACGAAGCCCTCCGTCAGCACCGTCACCGCCTCGGTCAGCGCCAGCGCGGCCCGCACCCGGCCGTCGAAGACCTCGCCGGCCTCCTCCCAGGCGGCCAGCAGATCCAGCTGCCGCTCGCTCACGCCCTGCTCGCGCGCGATACCGAGGTGCATGTCCAGGCAGTAGGCGCAGTGGTTGAGCTGCGAGGCGCGGATCTGCACCAGCTCGGCCAGACCCGCGTCGCCGAGTCCCCGCTTGGCGGCGGCACCCACCGCCCGCAGCGCGGAGTGGACGCCGCCGTCCAGGAGCGTCGTACGTGTCCTCACGCGTGCTGTCCCGGCGTGTAGTGGCCCGGCGTCAGCCGGCAGGTCACCCCGAAGCGGTTCCAGGCGTTGATCACCGTGATCGCGGCGATCAGCTGCGCCAGCTCGGGCTCGTCGAAGTACTCGGCCGCCCTCTCGTACACCGCGTCCGGCACGAAACCGTCGGTCAGCACGGTGACGGCCTCGGTCAGCTCGATCGCCGCCAGCTCCCGCTCCGTGTAGAAGTGCCGCGACTCCTCCCAGGCCGCGAGCTGCACGATCCGCTCCACGCTCTCCCCGGCCGCCAGCGCGTCCTTGGTGTGCATGTCCAGGCAGAAGGCGCAGTGGTTGAGCTGCGAGGCGCGGATCTTCACCAGCTCCCGCACCTTCGGGTCGAGGCCCTGCCCGGCGGCCTTCTCCAGGCGCAGCATCGCCTTCCACACCTCGGGCGCGTGCTTGGCCCACTCCAGCCGGGGCGCGTGCTCGGCGGCGAAGGGCTCGGGGGCGGTGTTCTGCGCGGTCGTCGTGTCTGTGGTCATGCCACCGACCCTAGAAGGGATGCAGCCCAGGAGTATGGTCCATTCCCATGGCGGAATCCTGGGCCACTTTCGGCGTCGACCTGCACCTGGACCGGTCGGGCCCCGGCCTGCGCCGGGGTCTCACCGAGGCACTGCGCGAGGCCGTCCGCGGCGGCCGGCTGGCGCCCGGCACCCGGCTGCCCTCCTCCCGGTCGCTCGCCGCCGACCTGGGCGTGGCCCGCAACACGGTCGCCGAGGTCTACGCCGACCTGATCGCCGAGGGCTGGCTCGCCGCCCGCCAGGGCTCCGGGACCCGGGTCGCCGACCGCACCCCCGCCACCCCCGAACGGCGCCGGGCCCCCACCCGCGCGAGCCGGCCCGCCCGGCCTACGACCTCGTCCCGGGCACGCCCGAACTCGCCTCCTTCCCCCGCGCCCAGTGGCTCCGGGCCGCCCGCCGCGCCCTGTCCGCCGCCCCCGACCAGGCACTCGGCTACGGCGACCCCCGCGGCCGCGTGGAACTGCGCACCGCCCTCGGCGCATACCTGTCCCGGGCCCGGGGCGTGCACGCCGACCCCGACCGGATCGTGGTGTGCGCCGGCTTCCTCGGCGGCCTCGGCGTCCTCGCCGAACTGCTGCGCCGCCGGGGCGGGGACACCGTCGCCGTCGAGTCCTACGGCCTGCCCCACCACCGCCGGCTCCTGCGGAACGCGGGCTGTGCCACGCCCCCGCTGCCCTTCGACGACCGCGGCACCCTCCCGCCCGACGGCCCGGCCGCCGCCGACGCCGTCCTGCTGACCCCCTCCCACCAGTTCCCGCTCGGCCTCCCGCTGCTCCCCGAGCGCCGGACCGCCCTGATCGACCGGGCCCGGCGCACCGGCGGCCTGGTCCTGGAGGACGACTACGACGGCGAGTTCCGCTACGACCGCCAGCCCGTCGGCGCCCTCCAGGGCCTGGACCCCGACCGCGTCGTCTACCTGGGCACCGCCAGCAAGTCCCTCGCCCCCGCCCTGCGCCTGGGCTGGCTGGTCCTGCCGCCCGCGCTCGTCGAGGAGGCCATGGACGTCATGGCGGGCCGCGTCCCCGGCGTCCTCGACCAGCTGACCCTCGCCGCGTTCCTGACCTCCGGCGACTACGACCGCCACGTCCGCTCCGCCCGCCTGCGCTACCGGCGCCGCCGCGACGCCCTGGTGGCCGCCCTCGCCGAACGGGCCCCCGGCGTCCGCGTCACCGGCATCGCCGCCGGACTCCACGCCGTCCTCGAACTGCCGCCCGGCACCGAGCGGCAGACCGTCCGCGCCGCCGCCTGGCACGGGCTCGCGGTCCACGGCCTGTCCATGTTCCGGCACCCCGAAGCGTCCGTCCCCCCGCGGGACGCCCTCGTCGTCGGCTACGGCACCCCGCCCGACCACGCCTGGGCGGGGGCCCTGGACGCCCTGTGCCGTGCGCTGCCGTAGGGACCGGCCGCGACGGGGACCGGGCACCGGGGACGGACTCTCCCGCATCCCGGACACTCCGGCACCGCACGCACCCACCCGGTACCCTGACCGCGGGCCGTGACTGGCGCGCTTGGGATGGGACGAACCATCGGGAAGCGGCCCGAAACACCAAGAGCCGTGCGCCTGGGCCGTCCGTACTGTGAACGCCGAACACAAGGTCCGGAGGTCCCCGTGCCCGCAGAAATCTCCCCCGAGTCCACCGCCTACCGCGCCGCCCTCGACGTGATCCGCGCCGTCGAGCCCCGCGTGGCCGACGCCATCGGTCAGGAGGTCGCCGACCAGCGCGAGATGCTCAAGCTGATCGCCTCGGAGAACTACGCCTCCCCGGCCACGCTCCTCGCGATGGGCAACTGGTTCAGCGACAAGTACGCCGAGGGCACCATCGGCCGCCGCTTCTACGCCGGCTGCCGCAACGTCGACACCGTCGAGGCCCTCGCCGCCGAGCACGCGCGCGAGCTGTTCGGCGCCCGCCACGCCTACGTTCAGCCGCACTCCGGCATCGACGCCAACCTGGTCGCCTTCTGGGCCGTCCTCGGCGCCCGTGTCGAGGTGCCCTTCCTGGAGAAGACCGGCGCCCGCCAGGTCAACGACCTCACCGACGCCGACTGGGCCGAGCTGCGCCAGGCGTTCGGCAACCAGCGGATGCTCGGCATGTCCCTGGACGCCGGCGGCCACCTCACCCACGGCTTCCGCCCGAACATCTCCGGCAAGATGTTCGACCAGCGTTCCTACGGCACCGACCCGGCCACCGGCCTCATCGACTACGAGGCCCTGCGCGCCACCGCCCGCGAGTTCAAGCCGCTGATCATCGTCGCCGGCTACTCCGCGTACCCCCGGCTGGTGAACTTCCGGATCATGCGCGAGATCGCCGACGAGGTCGGCGCGACCCTCATGGTCGACATGGCGCACTTCGCCGGACTCGTCGCGGGCAAGGTGCTCACCGGCGACTTCGACCCGGTCCCGCACGCCCAGATCGTGACGACGACCACCCACAAGTCGCTGCGCGGCCCGCGCGGCGGCATGGTCCTGTGCGACGACTCCCTCAAGGACCAGGTCGACCGCGGCTGCCCGATGGTCCTCGGCGGCCCGCTCCCGCACGTCATGGCCGCCAAGGCCGTCGCCCTCGCCGAGGCCCGCCGGCCCGCGTTCCAGGACTACGCCCAGCGCATCGTCGACAACGCCCGCGCCCTCGCCGAGGGCCTGACCAGGCGCGGCGCCACCCTGGTCACCGGCGGCACCGACAACCACCTCAACCTGATCGACGTGGCCTCCTCCTACGGCCTGACCGGACGCCAGGCCGAGGCCGCCCTCCTCGACTCCGGCATCGTCACCAACCGCAACGCCATCCCCGCCGACCCGAACGGCGCCTGGTACACCTCCGGCATCCGCATCGGCACCCCGGCGCTGACCACGCGCGGCCTCGGCACCGCCGAGATGGACGAGGTCGCGGGCCTCATCGACCGCGTCCTCACCGCCACCGAGCCCGGCACCACCAAGTCCGGCGCCCCGTCCAAGGCCTCCCACGTGCTGGACGCGAAGGTCGCCGACGAGATCGCGCAGCGCGCGACCGACCTGGTGGCCGGGTTCCCGCTGTACCCGGAGATCGACCTCGGCTGAGAGGCCGCGAGGTCCTCCAGGTCGATCAGCTCCTGACGGGGCTCCCCGCGCGGCGGTCCGGCACGGTTCCGGACCGCCGCGCGGCGTATCAGCAGCGTCCCCGCGGCATCCGCGCCGAGCCCGGCCGCCGCGGTCCACCACGCCCCGTACCGCCCGCCGTCGTCCCCGTCGCCGCCCGTCCCGCCGGCCGCGAGGAAGCCCTCCTCGGTCAGCCGGTCGTAGGCGTCCCGCGGTACCGGTGCCGGCGGATGCCGTCGTCCGTCAGGTCCGGCACCGGGGCTGACGCGGCATCGTCACGTCCCCGCCCGGCGCCCGCCGAGTCTGCGGCCCCCCGACGCCGGTCAGCCCCCACAGCACCGTGCACCGCACCGGGGGGCGGTGGTCCTCCGTCCGGGCCGCCGGAACCCGCTCCGCGTCCGTGCGGCCCGGGTCGAGCAGCCACGGCCACGCCCGCCCATCCCAGCGCCGCGACCCCTGGACGCGAAAGGGAGTGCCCCTGTGCCGAACCAGTGCCCGACCGGACCCGGCGGCCTGAGAGAATGGTGAACATGGCCTCTGAACGCCCGCCCGTCTCCCACCACCGCCCTCAGGGGAATGGCTCCGCCATGCAGCGTCGTCCGCGCGTGCTCTCCGGTATCCAGCCGACCTCCGGCTCGTTCCACCTCGGCAACTACCTCGGCGCCGTCCGCCAGTGGGTCGACATGCAGGACACCCACGACGCGTTCTACACGGTCGTCGACCTGCACGCGATCACGGTCCCGCAGGACCCGAAGGAGCTGCGCGAGAACACCCGCGTCGCCGCCGCCCAGCTCCTCGCGGCCGGCCTCGACCCGGACCGCTGCACCCTGTTCGTGCAGAGCCACGTCCCCGAGCACGCCGAGCTCGCCTGGCTGATGAACTGCGTCACCGGTTTCGGCGAGGCATCCCGGATGACCCAGTTCAAGGACAAGTCCGCCAAGCAGGGCAACGACCGCACCACCGTCGGCCTGTTCACGTACCCGATGCTGATGGTCGCCGACATCCTGCTCTACCAGGCCGACCAGGTCCCCGTCGGCGAGGACCAGCGCCAGCACCTGGAGCTGACCCGGGACCTCGCGGACCGCTTCAACCAGACCTACGGCGACGCCTTCACCGTCCCGAGCGCCTACATCCTCAAGGAGACGGCGAAGATCTACGACCTTCAGGACCCGACCGCCAAGATGAGCAAGTCGGCGGCCACCCCGAAGGGCCTGCTCAACCTCCTGGACGAGCCGAAGGCCACCGCGAAGAAGGTGAAGAGCGCGGTCACCGACACCGACACCGTGGTCCGCTTCGACCGCGAGCACAAGCCCGGCGTCAGCAACCTCCTGTCGATCTACTCCACACTCACCGGCGCCGAGATCGCCGAGCTGGAGCAGAAGTACGAGGGCAAGGGCTACGGCGCGCTCAAGACGGACCTCGCCGACGTCGTCGTGGAGTTCGTCACCCCCTTCCGGGAGCGGACCCGGCAGTACCTGGACGACCCGGAGACCCTCGACGCGATCCTCGCCAAGGGTGCGGACAAGGCCAGGGCCGTCGCCGCTGAGACACTCGCCCGGGCGTACGACGTGGTCGGCTTCCTGCCCGCCAAGCGCTGAGCCCCGGCGGCGCCAAAGCCGCCGCCCCCGCCGCCGTCCGTGCGCCCCCGGCATGCCGCCGTAGCGCTGCACATCACTCCGGTTGCGCCTGCCCCGGGCGCGGCGGTGGCCGTACAGTCGATATCCGGGTGTCCGACCGAAGGACACACAACGACAGGAGACGAAGTGGGGACCGTAACGATCGGCGTGTCGATCGCGGTCCCGGAGCCTCACGGCAGCAAGCTCCAGCAGCTGCGCGCGGGCTTCGGCGACGCCGCTGCTCACGGCATCCCCACGCACGTCACCCTGCTGCCGCCGACCGAGGTCGACGGCGCCGTACTGCCCGCGGTCGAGGCGCACCTCGCGGAGGTGGCGGCGCGCGGCCGGCCCTTCCCGATGCGGTTGTGCGGCACCGGGACCTTCCGTCCGCTCTCGCCCGTCGTCTTCGTCCAGGTGGTCGAGGGCGCGGCGGCCTGCTCCTGGCTGCAGAAGCGGGTCCGCGACACCTCCGGCCCCGTGCCCCGCGAACTGCAGTTCCCGTACCACCCGCACGTCACCGTCGCGCACGGCATCGAGGAGGCGGCGATGGACCGCGCCTACGAGGAGCTGTCCGACTACGAGGCCCAGTGGCCCTGCACCGGCTTCGCGCTGTACGAGCAGGGCGCCGACGCCATCTGGCGCAAGCTGCGCGAGTTCCCCTTCGGCAGCGCCACGGTGCCCCCGCAGGCCGGACGCGTGGAGACCGGCTCCCTGCCGACGCGGTAGCCGCGCCTCACAGCGGCAGCCGCCGGAACACCGTCCGCGGCAGGTGCCGCACCGCCGACATCACCACCCGCAGCGCGCCCGGCACCCACACCGTCTCCGAGCGCCGCCGCAGCCCCAGCTCGATGGCCGCGGCCACCGCCCCGGGCGTCGTGGCGAGCGGCGCCTCCTCCATCCCCTCGGTCATCCGCGACCGCACGAACCCGGGGCGTACGACCATGACGTGCACGCCCGTGCCGTGCAGCGCGTCGCCCAGGCCCTGCGCGAAGGCGTCCAGGCCCGCCTTGCTGGAGCCGTAGATGAAGTTGGCGCGGCGGGCCCGCTCCCCGGCGACGGAGGAGAGCACCACCAGGGAGCCGTGCCCCTGCGCCTGGAGGGAGCGGGCGGCGACCAGCCCGGCCGAGACCGCGCCGGTGTAGTTGGTCTGCGCGACCCGTACCGCGTTCAGCGGCTCGCGCTCGTCGTGCGCCTGGTCGCCCAGGATGCCGAAGGCCAGCAGCACCAGGTCGATGTCGCCCTCGGCGAACACCTTGCCGAGCGCCGCCTCGTGGCCCTCGGGGTCCAGCGCGTCGAAGGCGACGGTGCGCACCTCGGCGCCGAGGCCGCGCAAGTCCTCGGCGGCCGCGTCCAAGGCGGGGGAGGGGCGCCCCGCCAGCCACACCGTGCGGGTGCGGCGGGCCACCAGGCGGCGCGCGGTGGCGAGCGCGATCTCGGACGTACCGCCGAGGACGAGCAGGGACTGGGGGAGGCCGAAGGCGTCCTTCACGACAGCTCCAGGGGCAGCATCGGGGTCGGAGTGAGGGCGGGGCGAGGCGAGGGCGAGGGCGAGGGGCTCAGAGGGCGAGGCGGCGGGCCAGGTCGGAGACGAACACCCCGCGCGGGTCCAGCTCCCCGCGCAGTGCCCGGAAGTCGCCCAGGCGCGGGTACATCCGGGCGAGCAGTTCCGGGCGCAGCCGGGAGTCCTTGGCGAGGTAGACCCGGCCGCCCACGTCGGCGACCTCCTCGTCCAGCTCGTCCAGGAAGGCGCCGAGCCCCGGCAGGCCCGCCGGGACGTCCAGGGCGAGGGTCCAGCCGGGCACGGGGAAGGAGAGCCAGCCCGGGTCGGCCTCGCCGAAGCGTTTGAGGACGGCCAGGAAGGAGGGGCAGCGGCGCTCGGAGATCCGCCGCACGATCGAGCGCAGCGCCTCCTCCCGGCCGTGCCCGACCACGAACTGGTACTGCACGAAGCCGCCCCGGCCGTAGACCCGGTTCCAGTGCGGGACGCCGTCCAGGGGGTGGAAGAAGGTGGGGATCCGCTGGAGCCGGCCCCGGCTCTCCCGGGGGGCCTTGCGGTACCAGAGTTCGTTGAAGAGCCCCACGGTCGTCCGGCTGAGCAGTCCGCCCGGCAGGAAGTCCGGCGTAGCGGGGAGGCGGGAGGTGCGGAAGGCCAGCGGTTCGCGCCGGGCGCGCGAGCGGGCGGGCAGCGCGTCCAGGGGTGCGTGGTCGCCGCGGGTGAGCACCGCCCGGCCGGTCGCCGCACCGCGCGCCAGGAGGTCGATCCAGGCGACCGAGTAGCGGTAGCGGTGGTCGGTGGCCGTCAGCCGGGCCATCAGGTCGTCCAGGTCGGCGGCGCGTTCGGTGTCGACCGACATCAGCGCCGTCTCGACCGGCTGGAGCCGCAGCGTCGCGGTGAGGATCACCCCGGTCAGCCCCATGCCGCCCGCGGTCGCGTCGAACAGGGGCGTGCCCGGGGTGACGGTGCGGACCCGGCCGTCGGCGGTGAGCAGCTCCAGGGAGAGCACGTGCCGCGCGAACGACCCCGACACGTGGTGGTTCTTGCCGTGGATGTCCGCGCCGATCGCCCCGCCCACCGTCACGTACCGGGTGCCGGGCGTCACGGGCACGAACCAGCCGAGCGGCAGCAGCACCTCCATCAGCCGGTGCAGCGACACCCCCGCGTCGCACAGCACGGTGCCGCCGCCGACGTCGATGGCGTGCACCCGGTCCAGGGCCGTCATGTCGAGGACGGCGCCCCCCGCGTTCTGCGCGGCGTCCCCGTACGCCCGCCCCAGCCCCCGCGCGATGCCACCGCGGGCACCGCACTCCAGGACGGCGACGGCTGCCTCCTCGTACGTCCGCGGGCGCAGCAGCCGGGCCGCGGTGGGCGCGGTGCGGCCCCAGCCGGTGACGGTGCCCCAGTCGGTGTCGGGAACGGTGTCGGCAGACATGGCGGTGACCGTATCGCCCCCATGCGAACGATTAGTTCCAAAACATTCGACCCATCCCTGAAACGGGTGATTAATGGTATGTCGCTCCGATGTGCCGTCCATCCGGTGCGGCGGGCGGGAACAGTGAGTTCCCATGGACGACCTCGACGACATGGACCACCGGATCGTCACGGCGCTCAGGGCCCGCGGCACGGACCCGCGCGTGGCCGGTGCCGCGCGCGCCCTGTCCCGGGCCGGGGAGCACGGGGCGCTGTGGCTCGCGGCCGGCCTCACCGCGGCCGCCGTGGACACCCCCGGCGCACGGCCTGGCTGCGCGGCACCGCGCTCACCGCGGGCGCCCACGTCGTCAGCATGGGCGTGAAGCGCGTCGTACGCCGCCCACGCCCCCCGCACGTGGAACCCCTGGTGCGCACCGCGGGCCGGCACTCCTTCCCCAGCAGCCACGCCACCTCGGCCGCCGCGGCCGCCGTCGTCTTCGGCGCGCTCGGCGTGCGGGCCGTCTGGCCGCTCGCCGCCGCGGTGTGCGCCTCCCGGCTGGTCGCCGGCGTCCACTACCCCTCGGACGTGGCGGCGGGCGCCGCCCTGGGCGCGCTCACGGCCCGCCTCGGCGCCGACTGGATGCGCGGAGGCACCCGTTGACCGACACGGCCGTCACCGACACCGCCGTCCTGCGCCGGCCCGCCCCCGGACAGCAGCAGGAGCCCGCGCCGCCGCGCCGGGCGGGCATCCCGGCCGGACTGCTGCGCACCGCACGCCCCCGCCAGTGGATCAAGAACGTCCTGGTCGTCGCCGCCCCGGCCGCCGCCGGCGAACTGTTCTCCCCGTCCGCCCTCGGCCGGCTCGGCCTGGTCTTCGTCCTGTTCACCGCCTGCGCCGCCGCCGTCTACCTCGTCAACGACGCCCGCGACGCCGAGGCCGACCGCGCCCACCCCGTCAAACGGCACCGCCCGGTCGCCGCCGGACAGGTCCCGGTGCCGCTCGCCTACGCCGTCGGAGGCGTCCTGGGCGTCCTCGCGCCCGCCGCCGCGGCCTGGCTCTGCCCGCCGCCCGTCGCGGCCCTGCTGACCGCCTACCTCGCCATGCAACTGGCGTACTGCGTCAGCCTCAAGCACGTCCTGGTCGTCGACCTCGCCGTCGTCACCACCGGCTTCCTGATGCGGGCGATGATCGGCGGACTCGCGCTGGGCATCCCCCTGTCGCGCTGGTTCCTCATCACGACCGGCTTCGGCGCCCTGTTCATGGTCGCCGCCAAGCGCTACTCCGAAGCCGTGCAGATGGCGGAGAAGGAGGGCGCCACCCGCGCGCTGCTCACCGAGTACACAGCCGGCTACCTCCGCTTCGTCTGGCAGCTCGCCGCCGGGGTCGCCGTCCTCGGCTACTGCCTGTGGGCCATGGAGGAGGGCGGCGTCCCGCACACCAGCGTGCTGCCCTGGCGCCAGCTCTCCATGGTCGCCTTCGTCCTCGCCGTCCTGCGCTACGCCGTCTTCGCCGACCGCGGCACCGCCGGCGAACCCGAGGACGTCGTCCTGCGCGACCGCGCCCTCGCGCTGATCGGCGTCGTCTGGCTCGCGATGTACGGGCTGGCGGTGGCCAATTGGTAGCCGACCGGCGCGAACTGCTGGGCTTCGCCTCCGTCGGCCTGCTCGCCTACGCCGTCGACCTCACCCTCTTCACCTGCCTGCGCGGCCCCGCCGGGCTCGGCCCGCTCACCGCCAAGACGCTCTCCTTCGTCGCCGCGTGCTCCGTCGCGTACGCGGGCAACGCCCTGGGCACCTACCGGCACAGCCGCCCCCGGGGACTGCGCCCCTGCGCCGTGTTCCTCGCCGTGAACGCCGCCGGTGCCGCCGTGCAACTGCTCTGCCTGGTCGTCAGCCACTACGGCCTCGGCCTCACCTCGCAGCGCGCCGACACCGTCTCCGGCGCGGGAATCGGCATGGTCCTGGGCACGATCCTGCGGTTCTGGGGCACAAGAACGCTGGTCTTCCGGTCCGGCAGCGGATCGGCCGACCCGACGAGATCATGGAACGGAACGAGCGGGGGCAGGGTCGGATCATGGACTGGCTGAAGAAGCTCCCCGTCGTGGGGCCCTGGATCGCCCGCCTGATGATCACGCACGCCTGGCGCTCGTACGAACGCCTCGACCGGGTGAAGTGGTCCCGGCTGGCCGCCGCCATGACCTTCACCAGCTTCGTCGCGCTCTTCCCGCTGCTCAGCCTCGCCGCCGCCGTCGCCGCCGCCACGCTGAACAAGAAGCAGCAGGACAAGCTGCAGGACCAGCTCGCCGAGCAGATCCCCGGCATCTCCGACCAGCTGAACATCCAGGGCCTCGTCGACAACGCCGGCACCGTCGGCGTGATCGCCGCCCTCCTGCTGCTGTTCACCGGCATGGGCTGGGTCGAGGCCACCCGGGGCTGCCTGCGCGCCGTCTGGGAGCTGCCGGACGAGGAGGAGAACCCGATCCTGCACCGGGCCAAGGACGCGGGCGTCCTCGTCGGCCTCGGCGGCGCCCTGCTGATCACCGTCGGCATCTCCACCGTCGCCTCGGCGCTGGTCGGCTGGATCATCCGCACCATCGGTCTCGCCGAGGGCGGCGTCGGCGGCGTCCTGCTCTACGTCGCCGCCTTCCTCGTCGCCGTCCTCGCCGACTTCCTCCTGCTCCTGTACGTCCTGACCCTGCTGCCCGGCGTGCAGCCCGAGCGCCGCCGCCTGGTGGTCGCCGCGCTGATCGGCGCCGTCGGCTTCGAACTGCTGAAGCTGCTGCTCAGCGGCTACATCCAGGGCGTCGCGGCGAAGAGCATGTACGGCGCCTTCGGTGTCCCCGTCGCCCTGCTGCTGTGGATCAACTTCACCTCGAAGCTGGTGCTGTTCTGCGCCTCCTGGACGGCGACCGGCAGCAAGGAGCAGGAGGTGGGGGACGCGGCCGTCACGGCCGGGTCCGGCGACGGACCAGGTCCGGCAGCGGCCACTTCCGGTTGACCAGGAACGCGCCGCCCGCGAGCAGCACCAGCACCCCGGCGGTGATTCCGGCCGCGACCCCGACCCCGCCGGCGCCCGTCCCGGCCTGGGCGCCCGCCACCGGCCCGGTGCCCGCGGCGCCCTTCCCGGTGCCGCCGGCCTCACCGGACGCCTCGGCCGAGGGGCTCGCCCCCGTCGCGCTCCGCGGGCCGACCAGCTCGCCCACCGGCCGCGTCTTGCCGGCCGCCGCGAAACCCCAGTCGAACAGGCGGGCGGTCTCCTTGTAGACCTCGTTGTGCTCGTCCTTCGCCGGGTTCATCACCGTGACGAGCAGCACCCGGCCGTCGCGCTCGGCGACGCCCGTGAAGGTGGCGCCCGCGTTGGTGGTGTTGCCGTTCTTCACGCCCGCGATGCCCGGGTAGACCTCGACGTCCGAGTCACCGGCCAGGAGCCGGTTGGTGTTCTGGATCTCGAAGGGCTCGCGGGTCGTCTTGCCCTTCTTGTCCTTCTTCGTCTCCCCGGGGAACTTCGCCCGGACCGTCGAGGCGTACTCGCGGAAGTCCTTCTTCTGGAGCCCCGAACGGGCGAACAGCGTCAGGTCGTACGCGGAGGAGACCTGCCCCGGCATGTCGTACCCGTCGGGGCTGACCGCGGTGGTGTCGAGGGCCTGCAACTCCTCGGCGTGCGCGTTCATGTCCTCGACGGTCTTCTCGACGCCGCCGTTCATCGCGGACAGCACGTGCACCGCGTCGTTGCCGGAGCGCAGGAAGACCCCGAGCCACAGGTCGTGGACGGTGTAGGTCTCGTCCTCCTTGACGCCGACCAGGCTGGACCCGGAGCCGATGCCCGCGAGGTCGGACACCTCGACCTTGCGCTTCGTCGTCTTCGGCCACTTCGGCAGCAGCGTGTCCGCGAACAGCATCTTCAGCGTGCTCGCCGGGGCCAGCCGCCAGTGCGCGTTGTGGGCGGCCAGCACGTCGCCCGACTCGGCGTCCGCCACGATCCACGACCGGGCCGTGAGGTCCTTGGGCAGCACCGGCGCCCCGCCCGCCAGATCCACCTGCGTCCCGGGCTTCGCGAGTCTCGCGCCGCCCACGACCGACGTCGACGCCGGCGGAGTGGCCGACGGACTCGTGGACGGGCTCGGGGCGGCGAGCGCGGCGGGGGAGAGGAGGGCGAGCGAGGCCAGGGCGGCGGTGGTGACCGTCAGGGAGTGCCTGAGGGCCTTCTTGGGAGCGGACACGAGCGGAAACGTACCCTCCGCGACCGGGTCGGTCCCACCCCCCTCTCCACCCCGCGCACGGATCAGGACAGCGGGCGGCGATACTTGACGCATGAAGCTCAGCCGCCCCGTCTCCTGGTTCCTGCTCGCTTTCGGGGTGTGGAGCTGGATCATCTGGATCACTTTCGTCAAAAACCTGGTCAAGGACGGCAGCGGGCTCGCCTTCGAGGACGGCGACCCCACGGCGTACTTCTGGGTGCACCTGCTGCTCGCGATCGTCTCCTTCGTATTGGGGACGGTCGTCGGCTTCATCGGGTTGCGCGGCGTGCGCGCACTGCGCCGAACGTCATAGGCGTCGAGGACGTCACAACCGAGGGGATACGACGGCATGGTGGTCGTCTTCGTGCTGGTCGCGGTGCTGATGGTGGGCGTCCTCGTGACGGCCAACTGGTACGTGTGGCGGCGCCTGTTCCGCGACACGACCAGCGCTCCGGGCCCCGTGCGCCGGATCGGCGCGGCGGTGATCGCCGGGGGCTGGCTGCTGGCGGTCGGGGCGCTGGTCGCCGAGCGCGCGGGCGCCCCGTTCTGGCTCCAGCGGGTCCTCGCCTGGCCGGGCTTCCTGTGGCTGGCCCTGTCGATCTACCTGCTGCTCGCGGTCCTCGCGGGTGAGGTCGTCCGGCCGCTGCTGCGGCGGTTCCTGGAGCGCAGGGCGGCCGCGCGGGGGACGGGGGGCGCGCAGGCGCCGGCCGCCCCGGCCGAGGACCCGAAGCGCATACCGGCCGGCACGGCCCCGCCGAAGGCGCCCGAGGCGCCCGAGGCGCCCGATGTGCCCGGAGCGTCGGGCCCCGGCGCCGACAGCGGGTCGCCGAGCCCCCCGGCCGTCCCCTCCCGCCGTCTCTTCGTCTCCCGCGTCGTCGCCGGTGCCGCCGCCGCGGCGGCCGTCGGCACGGTCGGCTACGGCACGTACGGCGTGCTGAACGGACCGAGCGTGAAGCGGGTGACCGTGCCGCTGGCCAGGCTCCCGCGCGCGGCGCACGGCTTCCGCATCGCCGTGGTCAGCGACATCCACCTCGGGCCGGTGCTCGGCCGGGGCTTCGCGCAGAAGGTCGTCGACACGATCAACTCCACGCAGCCCGACCTGATCGCCGTCGTCGGTGACCTGGTCGACGGCAGCGTGAAGGACCTCGGCCCCGCCGCCGCCCCGCTGGCCCAGCTGAAGGCCCGGCACGGCGCGTACTTCGTCACCGGCAACCACGAGTACTTCTCCGGCGCCGAGCAGTGGGTCGCCGAGGTCCGGCGCCTGGGGCTGCTGCCCCTGGAGAACGCGCGCACCGAGCTGCCCCACTTCGACCTGGCCGGCGTCAACGACGTGGCGGGCGAGGACGAGGGCCAGGGCCCCGACTACGCCAAGGCCCTCGGCGACCGGGACCGCTCCCGCGCGTGCGTACTCCTCGCCCACCAGCCGGTGCAGATCCACGACGCCGTCGACCACGGCGTCGACCTCCAGCTCTCCGGCCACACCCACGGCGGTCAGCTCTGGCCCGGCAACCTGATCGCGGGCGCCGCCAACCCGACGCTGGCGGGCCTGGAGCGCTACGGCGACACCCAGCTCTACGTCAGCCGCGGCGCGGGCGCCTGGGGACCGCCCACGCGCGTGGGGGCACCCTCGGACATCACGGTGATCGAGCTGGCGTCCCGTCAGGCCTGAGGGCCGGAATCCCGCGTCGGCTTCTTCGCGGGGTCCGGCATCATCTTCGTCATCCCCGGCAGGAAGTCCGTGAACAGCTCGTGCACCTCGCGCACCAGCGGGCGCAGCACCCGGAAGCGGGCCAGCACGACACCGCGCGCGGTGAGCCGGGCGCCGCGCTCGGCGAGGCGGTAGCTGCGTTCGCGGCCCTCGGTGCGGTCGAAGATCCAGTACAGGACGAGGCCCATCTGGGACAGCCACATCAGCTCGGGCAGGATGTCCCGCAGGTCCTCGGGGACCTTGGTCTTCGCCCCGGCCAGCACCGCGCGGTGGATGCCGATGGCCTCCACGCGCGCGTGCTCCGACTCCGGGGAGAAGGGGCTGAGCGGGCTGTCCGGGTCGGCGGCGTTCTTGAAGAACTGCACGGCGAACTCGTGGTACGGCGTGGCGATGTCCAGCCAGACCTTCAGCACGCCCGCCAGCCGCGCCTCCAGGTCGGTCTCCCTGGCCAGCACTTCCCGGACCGCCGCCCGGTGCTCGGCGGCGATCCGGTCGTAGAAGCCCTGGATCAGGTGTTCCTTGCCGGCGAAGTAGTAGTAGGCGTTGCCGACGGACACCCCGGCCTCCTGGGCGATGGCCCGCATCGTCGTCCGGTCGTAGCCGCGTTCCTGGAACAGCCGCATGGCCGTCTCCAGGATCAGCGCGCGGGTCTGCTCGGACTTGCTGAGGTGGGCACCGTCGTCGGGGCCGTCGTGGGTCGCAGGCACGGGTCCAGAGCCTATCCAGTGGCGCAGGCGCCGTCGTCACAGCCCGGCCCGGCGTAGATCCATCCCAGGCCCGGCTCGTAGACCCAGCCGTCGGCCCGCCGGTACCCGTTGCCGCCCCACTGCCGCTGCCCGGCACGCCACTTGGCGGCGGCCAGGACGGCCCCCCGGGCCAGCAGGGCGCCCCTGGGCGTACTGAGCCGGTGGGCGAGCCCGCGGTACCGGCGCAGCGCCCACAGGACGACCACCCAGGCGGCGGCGCCCCGGTAGACCTGCCCGGCGTCGCCCACGGCGGTGACCTCGTCGAGGGTGGCCCCGTGATCGAGGCCGGGGAAGCGCCGGCGTGCCTCCTGCGACGCGGCCGGGACCAGCTCCAGCGGCACCAGCCGCGGCTGGCGCAGCAGCCAGTCCCGTACGTGGGTGCACAGGGCGCACTCGGCGTCGTAGAGGACGGTGAGCCGGCGCACGGGGGCGCCGGCCGTCGTCCCGGGAGCGGGAGCCATCGGCTCAGGCCCCGGCCGTCGGGGCCACCCAGCCCTGCGGCGGGACCGGGGGCAGCTGCTCGCGCTCCATCAGGCCGCGCCGCCGGATCCTGTTGAGCACGTACACGTTGGCCAGGTGCATCACGCCGAGCACCAGCAGCACCACGCCGAGCTTGGTGGAGAGCGCCTCGAAGATGCCGCGGGTGTCGGCGATGGTGTCGTCACCGCTCAGGTAGAGGGCGACGAAGCCGAGGTTGACGAGGTAGAAGCCGACCACCAGGAGGTGGTTGACGGCGTCGGCGAGCTTCTCGTTGCCGTGCAGGACGTCTCCGAGGAAGACCCGTCCGTTGCGGCTGAGCGTGCGGGCCACCCAGACGGTCAGACCGATGCTGACGACCAGGTAGATGACGTAGGCGATGACGGTGCGGTCCATGCCCCACCCCTTCTTGAACGCGTTCAAAACGCTGACAGGAGGGACTGTAGACCTGTTTTTGAACACGTTCAAGCCGGATGTGGGAGGGTGGCCGGCTCAGGGGCGGCGGCCCAGCTCCGGGCGCTTGGAGTAGTCCGTGAGGCCGATGACGTTGCCCCACGGGTCGGCGAACTCGACGGTCCAGCCGGTGGCCACGGGGAACGGCTCGTCCAGCGGCGGCACCCCCGCCTCGCGCAGCGACCGGGCGGCCAGGCGGGCGTCGGTGACCTCCAGCCACACCCGCGTGGAGGGCCACATGGGCGGCTGCCGCCCGAACTCCTCCTCCACCCGCAGCAGCAGCCCCGGCGTCTCCGCGCCCACCTTCAGCAGCGCGATCCCGGCCTCGTCGAGCCGGTAGGCGACCGGGAAACCGGCCCGCTCGTAGAACCCGACGGCCTCACCGAGGTCCCCGACGGGCAGCAGCACGTTGTCGAACCCGAGCAGTTCGTACGACTCGTCATCTGACATGGCGTCACGCTAGGACGGTCATCGCCCGGATCGGCTGATTGTCAGCCCTCGCCGGGCGCGCTCTTCGGCCGTCCGGCGGCAAGGATCTCCGCGACGTCCAGCGTGACCTCGGCACCGAGCGAGTCGGGCAGGGTGACGGTCTCCCCGGGGGAGTGGACGCGGTGGGTGGCGTAGTCCTCGGCTTCGAGGGGAAGCCACAGGCCAACGCCTTGCAGGACGTTGACGATGTCGTCGTGCAGTCCGGTCCTCACGAACCTGATCGTGAGTGTGGTCAAGGTGCAGCTGTGGTGACCGTCCCGCAAGGGGCTGACGAGAAGCTGGCCGCGGATGATCTCGACGCGATAGCCCGGATGGCGTTCCATGATCTCGTCGGCGATCGTGGTGAGCACCATAAACCTCCTGACACGTGGACTTGGGTCCATCGTGCGGTGGTGGTCCTCACCACAGCACCCTGAGAGGGCGCTCTCACTCCAACGTGTGAGGGCCCCGCTTCCAGGGGAAACGGGGCCCTCACAGCCGTGAACCGGCGTACACCGACGGAGTCAGAAGCGGCGCGTGATGAGCGCTCGCTTCACCTCCGCGATGGCCTTGGTGACCTCGATGCCGCGCGGGCAGGCGTCCGTGCAGTTGAAGGTCGTACGGCAGCGCCACACGCCGTCGCGGTCGTTCAGGATCTCCAGCCGCTGCTCGCCGGCCTCGTCGCGCGAGTCGAAGATGAAGCGGTGGGCGTTGACGATCGCGGCCGGGCCGAAGTACTGGCCGTCGTTCCAGAACACCGGGCACGAGGACGTGCAGGCGGCGCACAGGATGCACTTGGTCGTGTCGTCGAAGCGCGCCCGGTCCTCGGCGGACTGGAGGCGCTCACGCGTCGGCTCGTTGGTGTCCTTCGTGATCAGGAAGGGCATCACGTCCCGGTACGCCTGGAAGAACGGCTCCATGTCGACGACCAGGTCCTTGAGGACCGTCAGGCCCTTGATGGGCTCGACCGTGATCGGCTTCTCGGGGCTGAGGTCCTTGATCAGCGTCTTGCACGCGAGCCGGTTCTTACCGTTGATCCGCATGGCGTCCGAGCCGCAGATGCCGTGCGCGCAGGACCGGCGGAAGGTCAGGCTGCCGTCCAGTTCCCACTTGATCTTGTGCAGCGCGTCCAGGACGCGCTCCTTCGGGTCGATCTCCAGCTGGAAGTCTTCCCAGGTCGCCTCCGCCGCGATCTCCGGGTTGAACCGGCGTACGCGGAAGGTGACCGTGATGTACGGGGAGTCGGCGAAGCCCGGCTCGGGGGCCTGGTCGCTCTTCTCCATGACAGGGGTAGCCATCAGTACTTACGCTCCATCGGCTGGTAGCGGGTCTGGACGACCGGCTTGTAGTCGAGCCGGATGGACTCGGCGCCGTCGTCGCCCACCTCGCGGTACGCCATGGTGTGGCGCATGAAGTTGACGTCGTCGCGGTTGGGGAAGTCCTCGCGGTAGTGACCGCCGCGCGACTCCTTGCGGGCGAGGGCGGAGACCGCCATCACCTCGGCCAGGTCGAGCAGGTTGCCCAGCTCGACGGCCTCCAGCAGGTCGGTGTTGAAACGCCGGCCCTTGTCCTGGATCGACACGTTCTTGTAGCGGGCCCGCAGCTCGGCGATCTTCTCGACGGCCGTCTTGATCGTCTGCTCGGTGCGGAACACCATGACGTTGGCGTCCATGCACTCCTGCAGCTCGCGGCGGATCGTCGCCACCCGCTCGGTGCCGGTGGAGGAGCGCAGCCGCTCGATCTGCTCGACGACCAGGGACTCCGGGTCCTCGGGCAGCTCGACGAAGTCCGCCTTCTGGGCGTACTCCGCGGCGGCGATGCCCGCGCGGCGGCCGAAGACGTTGATGTCGAGCAGCGAGTTGGTGCCCAGGCGGTTGGCGCCGTGCACGGACACGCAGGCGACCTCGCCGGCCGCGTACAGGCCGGGGACGACGGTGGTGTTGTCGCTGAGGACCTCACCCTCGACGTTGGTCGGGATACCGCCCATGGCGTAGTGCGCGGTCGGCTGGATCGGGATCGGGTCCGTGTAGGGCTCGATGCCGAGGTAGGTCCGCGCGAACTCCGTGATGTCGGGCAGCTTGGCGTCCAGCTGCTCCGGCGGGAGGTGGGTGAGGTCCAGGTAGACGTGGTCGCCCTCGGGACCGCAGCCGCGACCCTCGCGGATCTCCGTGTAGATGGAGCGCGAGACGACGTCACGGGACGCGAGGTCCTTCATGACCGGCGCGTACTTCTCCATGAAGCGCTCGCCGTCCTTGTTGCGGAGGATGCCGCCCTCACCGCGGGCGCCCTCCGTCAGCAGGATGCCCATGCGCCAGATGCCGGTCGGGTGGAACTGGAAGAACTCCATGTCCTCCAGCGGCAGCCCGCGCCGGTACACGGCCGCCTGGCCGTCACCGGTGAGCGTGTGCGCGTTGGACGTCACCTTGAAGAACTTGCCGGTGCCGCCGGAGGCGTAGATCACGGACTTCGCCTGGAAGACGTGGATCTCGCCGGTCGCCAGCTCGTAGGCCACCACGCCGGCCGAGCGCTTGACGCCGTCGACCTCGGTGATCAGCTGGTCCAGGACGTAGAACTCGTTGAAGAACTCCACGCCCTCCTTCACGCAGTTCTGGTAAAGCGTCTGGAGGATCATGTGGCCGGTGCGGTCGGCCGCGTAGCAGGACCGGCGGACCGGCGCCTCGCCGTGGTTGCGGGAGTGACCGCCGAAGCGGCGCTGGTCGATCGTCCCGTCGGGCGTCCGGTTGAACGGCAGGCCCATCTTCTCCAGGTCGAGGACCGAGTCGATGGCCTCCTTCGCCAGGATCTCGGCGGCGTCCTGGTCGACCAGGTAGTCACCGCCCTTGACCGTGTCGAAGGTGTGCCACTCCCAGTTGTCCTCCTCCACGTTGGCCAGCGCGGCGGCCATGCCGCCCTGCGCGGCGCCCGTGTGGGAGCGGGTGGGGTAGAGCTTCGTCAGCACGGCGGTGCGGCTGCGCTTGGTCGACTCGATGGCCGCGCGCATGCCGGCGCCACCGGCGCCGACGATGACGGTGTCGTACTTGTGTACCTTCATGATTTTCGCAGCCCCGTGCCTAGCGGATGTTCGGGTCGAAGGTGAAGATCACCAGCGTGCCCAGCAGGATGGTGAACACCGTGGCGGTGTAGAGCAGGCCCTTGAGCCACAGGCGGGTGTTCGGGCGCTCCGCGTAGTCGTTGATGACCGTGCGCAGGCCGTTCCCGCCGTGCAGCATCGCGAGCCAGAGCATCGCGAGGTCCCAGAGCTGCCAGAACGGCGAGGCCCAGCGGCCCGCCACGAAGGCGAAGCCGATCTTCGAGACGCCGCCGTCCAGCACCAGCTGGATCAGCAGGTGCCCGATGACCAGGACGACCAGCACCACACCGGACAGGCGCATGAAGAGCCAGGCGACCATCTCGAAGTTGCCCCGGGTGGACTTCGGGGTCTTCTTCGTACGGGCCCGGGGCGCCTCGATGAGCGGCGCCGGGGTGTCGACCGTGTACAGGGAGGCGCCCTCGACGGGGCCGATCCCGGAAGCGGGGGATTCAGTCGTGGACATTGGCGTCAGCTCCCGAACAGTTCACGAGCGGCGTGGCCGAGGACGGGGTAGATCGCCCCGAGCATCAGCACGACCCACAGGGCGACGACGGTCCAGAGCATCTGCTTCTGGTAGCGGGCGCCCTTGACCCAGAAGTCGACGGCGATGACACGCAGGCCGTTGAGCGCGTGGAAGAGGATGGCGGCGACGAGGCCGTACTCCAGCAGCGCGACGATCGGCGTCTTGTACGTGGCCACGACGGTGTCGTAGGCCTCGGGGGACACCCGCACGAGAGCGGTGTCCAGCACGTGAACGAACAGGAAGAAGAAAATGAGGACGCCGGTGACTCGGTGAGCCACCCAGGACCACATTCCTTCCCGGCCGCGGTACAGCGTTCCAGCCGGCACGGAAATTTCCTCCGGGAGCGGGGATTGGGGCCGCGCCGGCTTTCCTTGTCGGTCGGGCCCGGCCGGGTACGGTCCACCGGCCCCCAGCATGGTAGCGACGTGTACCTGCGGTGCTTACAGGGGGCCTGCCGGTGTGATCAAAGTTGCACTCAAAGGAGCAGTGGGTTTGAGCGGGGGCGGCTACAAGGATGGGGTTTGGTGTGGTTTGCCGGGTGCGGGTGGTCAGTGGTTGCCCGCGCCCCGCGGCGGAGCCGCTGAAGTCGCAGCCCCGCGCCCCTGGAGGGTGCTGCTCAGCCGCGTCCTTGCCAGGTGCCGGAGTTCCTCCGCCGCCACCAGGCGTTCCTCGTCCGCGTCGTTGTTCAAACGTGACCGGATGGCCGCCAGGACGTGGTTCAGGGTCTCGTCCGGGGACAGGCCGTCCAGGCAGATGACGAACACGTGTCCGAAGCGGGACTCGTAGGCCGCGTGCGCCGCGTTCAGGGCCGTGTGGGCCGCCGCGTAGGTGTCCTCGGGGAGCGCGGGCGGTGTTTCGGCGGCCAGGGCCTCGGTCAGGTCGTCCGGGGCGAGGTCGTAGGCCGCCTCGTCCGCTGCGGCCAGGAGTGCCGGGAGGTCCGGGTAGGGGCGGTGCGCGGTGAGGCGGCGGGCCCAGGCGTGGCTGTTCAGGCAGGCGAGGAGGGTCCGGGAGGCCTCGTCGGGGCGGGCCGTGTTGAAGCGCTCCAGCGAGGTGGGTGTTGCCGGTGCGGCGCGTGTTTGCACCGGCACCGGTATGGCCACTCGGCCGGGGAAGTCTGGGAGACGTTGCACAGGCAGCGCGGGTCCTCGTGGGCGTCACGTGTGTGTCGGCAGGGGATGGTGCGAAAGGTGTGGCGTCACGTTATCGAGTGACGGCAACGCGTGTCCGTCCGATGCCCGAATTTCACCCGAACGGGAGAGTTTCAGAACATGTGGTGGACGCATGACGGCAACGGCGGCCATAGGTTGGCGCTGTGAGCCAGCACAGAGGCCGGATACCGGCGCACAGAGTGAGGCAGCGGGCCGTGATCGCCGGCGCGGTGGTCGCCGCGCTCGGCGTGGGAGTCGGCCTCTGGGCCACCGACGGCGACGGCGACGGCGGCGACCGGGAGGGCTCGGCGGCCGGGTCCTCCACCGGCGAGGCGGCCGCGCCCAGCCCCAGCCGCTCCTACCCGCTGTCGAAGGAGCCGCGCACCATACCCGCCGTACGCGACCACACCCCCGCCCGCGGGCCGGGCTGGCAGCCGGAGAAGGGGCACCGCGTCGTCGTCGCCGACTCCGCTCTCGCCGACGAGGGGAAGCAGATCGCCGGCGAACTGGGGATGACCTACGCGGGGGAGAAGGACGACGAGCAGGCGGGGGACCTGCTCCTCGACGTCAAGGCGGACAAGGGCGCGAACCCGGAGTCGTACGCCATGACCGTCCGCGACGGCCGGGTCACCGTCACCGGGCCCGCCGAGGCCGGCGTCTACTACGGCACCCGGACCCTGAAGCAGGAGGTGGACGGCGGCGGCACCGCGCCGGAGGGCGTGGTGAAGGACGAGCCGGCCAAGCAGAAGCGCGGCTTCTCGCTGGACATCGCCCGCAAGCACTACAGCGCCGACTGGATCAAGGACCGGATCCGTGAGCTGGGCGACCTGAAGTTCAACGAGCTGGGCCTGCACTTCTCCGACGACCAGGCCTTCCGCATCGAGTCCGACTCGCACCCCGAGATCGTCTCGGACGAGCACCTCAGCAAGGCCGAGATGAAGGAGATCATCGATCTCGCCTCCTCGCGCCACATCACCGTCGTCCCCGAGATCGACTCGCCCGGCCACCTCGGCGCCGTGATCGCCGCGCACCCCGACCTGCAACTGCGCAACGCGCAGGGCAAGGCCACGCGCGGCGCCATCGACATCTCCAAGCCGGAGGCCGCGAAGATCGTCGACGACCTGCTGAACGAGTACGCCGACCTCTTCCCCGGCTCCCAGTTCCACCTCGGCGCCGACGAGTACCAGGCGCTCGTGGTGCCGAACCCGGAGGCGTCCTACCCGACGCTGGCCGCCGCGGCCCGCAAGGCGTACGGTTCCGGCGGCACCGTCGCCGACCTCACCACCGGCTGGCTCAACGGCCGCGCCAAGACCGTCATGGCGCACGACCGCGTCCCGCGCGCGTGGAACGACGGCTTCTTCAAGGACACGTCCGTCGAGCCGCTCAAGGAGATCAAGGTCGCCTACTGGACCGGCAAGGAGATCGGCGCCCGCCCGCCGACGGAGTACCTGAGCGCGGGCCGCCAGGTCCTCAACTACAACGACGAGTTCCTCTACTACGTCCTCGGCGAGCCCCAGACCTTCGTCTACCCGACCGGCGAGCGCATCTACGAGCAGTGGACCCCGCGCGTCCTGCGCGGCACCAAGGCCGTCGACGCCAAGTACGACGACCAGATCCTCGGCGGCAGCTTCGCGGTCTGGGGCGACATCCCGAGCGCCCAGACGCAGGCGCAGGTCGCCCAGGGCATCCGGCTGCCGCTGGCCGCGACGGTCCAGAAGCTGTGGGACCCCGACAAGCCCGAGCTGTCCTGGGCGGACTTCAAGTCGCTGGCCGACCGCCTCGACTGACGCCGGGTCGGCCGGGTGCCCCGGCCCTCCCCCCGGACATGTCCTGGTGAGGGCGTGCCGATTGTCCGATCCGGCTGCGAACTCCCGTACGCCTGTGGTGGTCTTTTGACCGGGCCGAACCGACATGCCGGGGGGACGCGGAACATGGGCTACTGGGGATACTTCGTCGTGGGCCGCGCGGAGCGGCCGCTCCGGGAACTGGACGCGCTGTCGCGCGCCGCGGACATGTCCCTGCGCCGGTCCGCGCCCGGCGACTGGCAGGTGTGGGAGTTCCCGGGCGGCGACGGAGACGTCGGGAACATGAACGACCTGGCCGGACAGACGGGGGCGCCCGCGCTGTTCGGATACGTGATGGACAGCGACTGCGTGGTGGTGGAGGCGGCGGCGCCCGAGAGCGGCGCGTGGACGACCTGCCTGGCGCGCTCCGCCATGGCCGGGTACCTGGGCGCCGAGCGGGACGGACTCACCCTCGAGGACTACTTCCTGGAGCCCCGCGACGCCGCCGAGCGCGCCGTCGCCTGGGCGGCCGAGGCGGGGTACGCCGCGAGCGCCGGTGAACTGACCGCGGTGCTGTCGGACGATCCGGGCTCGGGTGCCGACAGGGACGGGGACGCGGACGGGGACGCGGACGCGGACCTCGGGCCGGTGGCCGAAAACCTCTTCTTCCGGTTCCTCGACCGGCTCGGCGTCGTGCCGCTGTGACACGCCCGGGCCGTCGGACGCGGGCTCGCCGTGAGCGGACTGGCTTGTTCGGATCGCTGCGTCCCCCTGCCGGACGGCGACGACGAGGTTCTCCGGCCCCGACGCCACCGGGGAGGAGGAGGCCGTGCTCCTGGCGCCGCATGCTCGCGACCGCCCCCGAGGAGTGCACCGGCCCGGCGCTGCGGACCTGGGCCGACGCCTGCCCCCTCGTCGCCGGTTCCGGCGGTCGGGAGCAAGCAACGCGTCGCATCGTGGACAGTCTGGGAGATGAAGCCGATCTTCCCGAAGCAGGTCGGTTCGAAGTCAGTCGAGTGATTGACGGTGAGGTCGTGACGATCCGGGGAGCTGTCGTCAAGGGCATTCCGCGGATCGGAACGGCGTTCATTCCCGAGAAGTTCCCCGGAGGCTGAACGATGAGAATCCCTGTCGAACCCCGCCCGCTGACCTCACCGGAGCGGGCGGTGGTGGAGCGGATCCTGGGGGTGGGCTTTACGGGAGCGGAGGAGCTGGGCGATCAACTCGACCGGGTTCGGGTGGTGGCACTGTGGGGACCGGACTCCGTGAGTGCCGACCTGCGGGTCGTGGGCGACGCCCCTCGTGCCGCTCTTCGGACCGGGGCTGTCCCGGCGACCGCCACGGTCGTCGACGAGGAGGGCGAGCTGGTCGGCGAGATCATTCTGTGGACCGACTCGGGAATGCTGTCCGGCCTTGAATACGCCTGGTACGGCGACGAGCCTCCCGCTTCGCTCCCCGGGCCGGACCGGATCGTCACCTCGTAGGGCCAGGGGCGGTCGCGAGACGTTCCGGCCGCTCCGAGGCGCCACTCGCCTCGTGAACCGGGGCAACGGCCGGGGCCGCCACCCCCCACAGGAGAGGCCCCGGCCGTCGCGCGGCACGGACCGCGCGGCGGCCCGTACTCCCTTCAGCGCCACGGCCGCGATTTGTGTCACACCCACCGCGTCACGGGTTAGTTGCATCTTGTACGGCAAGGAGAGCCGGACATGGACGAGTGGCGGTTTCAAGACGTAACGTGCCATTCGCGCCGACCAGCGGGGGCTCGCTCCCGCGACGGGTCGCGGGAGGCCATCGCGACCATCGACTGCGACACCACGACGGCGAGGACCGCGTCGGCGAGAGCGACGCCGGTACAGGCGCAGAAAGGCTTCTCGGTGCTGGGGGACGACGCGGAGCTGACCGCCGCAGTGCGTGCGGCACGGGACGGGGACGAGACCGCGTTCCGGATCGTGTACCGCGCCGTGCACCCGCGACTGCTGGGATACGTGCGGACCCTCGTCGGCGACCACGACGCCGAGGACGTGGCGTCCGAGGCCTGGCTGCAGATCGCCCGTGATCTGGAACGGTTCGACGGCGACGCCGACCGGTTCCGCGGCTGGGCCGCCCGCATCGCCCGCAACCGCGCCCTGGACCACATCCGCATGCGCGGGCGCCGGCCCGCGGTCGGCGGCGACGAGACCGAACTGACCGGCAAGCCCGCGGAGTCCGACACCGCGGGCGAGGCCATGGAGGCACTGGCCACCGACAGCGCCCTCTCCCTCATCGCCCGGCTGCCCCAGGACCAGGCCGAGGCGGTCGTCCTGCGCGTGGTGGTGGGCCTCGACGCGAAGAGCGCCGCCGAGACGCTGGGCAAGCGGCCCGGCGCCGTCCGCACGGCGGCGCACCGCGGCCTGAAGCGCCTGGCCGAACTGCTCGGCGGCGATCCGGAATCCGGCGGCGGGCTCGACGCCCTGCCCCCGCAGCGAGAACCGCGCGGTCGTGCGGTGACGTCCGCGAGTGTGACGCATACGCGTGCGCGGACGCAGAAGGACATGTGATGGCCGACGAGCAGGACAAGTGGCTGGACCGCGAAACGGCGGAGCTGCTGCTGCGCGGACAGTCTCCGCAGGGCGTCGAGCCCGCGGCCCGCGAGCGGGCCGAACGACTCGCCGCGGCCCTGGTCGCGCTCTCCGCCCCAGCCGCGCCGACCGGTGAGGAACTCCCGGGCGAGGCAGCCGCGTTGGCCGCCTTCCGCAAGGTGCGCGCCGAGCGGGACGACGCGTCGGCCGGGGCCTCGGCCGGGTCCGGGCGCGACGCCGCTGCCCGGCACCCCGACACCGGTCTCGTCCGCATCGGCCCGCGCGGCGACGGCGCCCGGCGCCCCCGCCGCAGCCGCCCGCTGCGCCTCGGCCTGGCCGCCGCGCTGACCGTCGGCATGGTCGGCTCGGTGGCGGTCGCGGCGGGAACCGGAGTGCTGCCGACGCCGTTCCACCGCACCGAACCGGAACCCGCCGCCACCGTCTCCGCGGCGGTGTCACCCGACCGTCCGCTCGTGTCGCCCTCGCCGTCGGCCGACGCGCGGGGCGGGTCCGCACCCGCGGCGCCGCCCCGGACGCGCCCGACGAGAGCACCGGGGGCGAGAGCGGCCGGGCCGGGAACCGCGACGCGGAGGACCGGGACACCGGCGGCACCGACGGACGGCGGTCGGCCCTCACCGCGTCCTGCCGCAAGGTGCGCGCCGGACAGGAACTCGACGGCCCCCACCGGCGCGCGCTGAAGGAGGCGGCCGGGGGATCGTCCCGGGTGGGGAAGTACTGCGGCGACCTCCTCACCGGCACCGGCACCGGCACCGGCGGCCCGGGGGCGACGACCCGGGAGGGCGGACTCCGGCTGGACACCGGCGACGGCGAGGGCGGGGACGGCAGGAACGGACAGGGCGGCAAGGGCCCGGGGGACAAGGGAAGCAAGGGAGACCAGGGGGGTAAGGAAGACGGGGGAGGCAAGGGGGGCAAAGTAGGCAAGGGTGACAAGGACGGCGGCGGGAAGGAGGGCGACGACGGCCACGCGGGCCAGGGAAACCACGGCGGCGGCGACAACGGCGACGGCGACGGCGACAACGGCGACGGTGACGGCGGCAACGACGATGACGACGACGACTCCGACATAGCCCAGGACATGGCCCCGCCCGCCCGCGACCCCCACCGCCCGCACCGCCCGCCCCGCTCCCACGCCCCCGCTCCTCCTCCGCCCTCGCGGCCCGGACGCAGCCCCGGTCCTCCGCCTCCGCGCCCCACCCGCCCCTCTCCGTCGCCCCCTCCTGACCTGCGGTTTCGTCCCCAACGGGAGAATGTCTCACCGAGGGTGTGACACTTTCGGCCACCGTGACGCAGTACTGAGTGAGCCGACTGGTCATCGGCTTTCGCACCGAGCCGGGGTTCCCCCCGTACCTTCGGCTCGTGCCCCGGCGCGGGCGGGACACGTTCCCCCGGTCCCGCCCGCGCCCCTTCTCACCGGTACACGACGACCTTGTCGCCGTTCCTCACCCGCGCGTACAGGTCCGCGATCGCCCCCTCGTCCCGTACGTTGACGCAGCCGTGCGAGGCGCCCGCGTAGCCGTGGGCGGCGAAGTCGTAGGAGTAGTGCACGGCCTGGCCGCCGCTGAAGAACATGGCGTACGGCATGGCCGAGTCGTAGAGCGTCGAGACGTGGTGGCGGGACTTCCAGTAGACCTGGAAGACGCCCTCGCGGGTCGGCGTGTACTGCGAGCCGAAGCGCACGGACATCGTCGACACGGTCCGCCCGTCGACCATCCAGCGCAGTGTCCGGCTCGACTTGCTGACGCACAGCACCCGGCCGGTCAGACAGCGGGGATCGGGCGCGGCGGCGGGCTGCCCGCCCATCAGGTACAGGTCCCACTTGCCCGGCTCGTGCGACATCCCGAGCAGCCGCTGCCAGGTGACGGTGTCGGTCCGGCCGGTCCTCGGCAGCCCGCGCTTGCCCTGGAAGCCGCTGACCGCGCGCTCGGTCGGGTCGTCGTACGTCCCGGTCGGCCCGTCCACCAGCCACTCGACCTGGCGCAGCCGCGCCTGCAGTTCGCGGACGTCCCGGCCGGAGTCGCCCGGTTTCCACAGCACCCTGGCCGCCTCGGCGCGGGCGGACGGCGCCCCCGGCGGCCGGCCGGGCGACGGCGTACTCCCCGGGGTCTTCTTCGGCGGGGCGCCGGTGACGTCTATCCGCACCGGCGCGTGCCCCCGGCCGTCCGGCCCCGTGCCCTGCACGGTGCAGCCGCCCGCCGCCAGTACGGCCCCCAGGGCGACGGCGACCGCCCGTCCCGTGTTCCCCATGCCCGCCATACGCATCACGGCCCCCCGTCGTCTCACGGTCCCGCACGGACGTCCCCTGAGTTGTTCCCGCGGATGACGCCGCGCGAACGGCACGGCATCGTTGTGACCGGGACCGCATCGAGGCTGTGAGGAAGGTCCCAGGGTGCGCCTCTCCACCGGGTGCACGCGCGCGGATACAGTCCGTCGGAGCATCGGTCTGTACCGGCGGGTAGATGACGGGTAGTCCGAGCAGTTCGTTCGAACATGTGCTCAGCGGGAGGCATCACACCATGACGCGCGAGTCCGAGTCCGGGCTGCCCATCGAACCGGTCTACGGGCCCGACGCCCTAGCGGGCTGGGACCCGGCCGAGAAGCTGGGCGAGCCGGGGGCGTATCCGTACACGCGGGGCGTGTATCCGTCGATGTACACCGGCCGGCCGTGGACGATGCGCCAGTACGCCGGTTTCGGCACGGCGACGGAGTCCAACGCCCGCTACAAGCAGCTCATCGCCAACGGCACCATGGGCCTGTCGGTCGCCTTCGACCTGCCCACCCAGATGGGCCACGACTCCGACGCGCCGATCGCGAGCGGCGAGGTCGGCAAGGTCGGCGTGGCGATCGACTCCATCGACGACATGCGCGTGCTGTTCGGCGGGATCCCGCTGGACAAGGTCTCCACGTCGATGACGATCAACGCGCCGGCCTCCCTGCTGCTCCTGCTCTACCAACTCGTCGCCGAGGAACAGGGCGTCGGCGCGGACCGGCTCACCGGCACGATCCAGAACGACGTGCTGAAGGAGTACATCGCGCGCGGGACGTACATCTTCCCGCCGAAGCCCTCGCTGCGGCTGATCGCGGACATCTTCAAGTACTGCAAGGCCGAGATCCCGAAGTGGAACACCATCTCGATCTCCGGCTACCACATGGCCGAGGCGGGCGCCTCGCCCGCGCAGGAGATCGCGTTCACCCTCGCGGACGGCATCGAGTACGTGCGCACGGCGGTCGCGGCCGGGATGGACGTCGACGACTTCGCACCCCGTCTGTCGTTCTTCTTCGTGGCGCGGACGACGATCCTGGAGGAGGTCGCCAAGTTCCGCGCGGCCCGCCGGATCTGGGCCCGGGTGATGCGGGAGGAGTTCGGCGCGAAGAACCCCAAGTCGCTGATGCTGCGCTTCCACACCCAGACCGCGGGCGTGCAGCTGACCGCCCAGCAGCCCGAGGTGAACCTGGTCCGCGTCGCCGTGCAGGGCCTCGGCGCGGTCCTCGGCGGCACGCAGTCCCTGCACACCAACTCCTTCGACGAGGCCATCGCGCTGCCGACCGACAAGTCCGCGCGCCTCGCCCTGCGCACCCAGCAGGTGCTGGCCTACGAGACGGATGTGACGGCGACCGTGGACCCCTTCGCCGGGTCCTACGTCGTCGAGAGGATGACCGACGACGTCGAGGCGGCGACCCTTGAGCTGATGGGCAAGGTCGAGGACCTCGGCGGTGCGGTCAACGCCATCGAGCACGGCTTCCAGAAGGCCGAGATCGAGCGCTCCGCCTACCGGATCGCGCAGGAGACCGACTCCGGCGAGCGGGTCGTGGTCGGCGTCAACCGCTTCCAGCTCGACGCGGAGGAGCCCTACGAACCCCTCCGCGTGGACCCGGCCATCGAGGCCCAGCAGGCCGAGCGCCTGGCCGCGCTCCGCGCGGAGCGCGACCAGGCGGCGGTGGACTCGGCGCTGGCGGCTCTGAAGAAGGCCGCCGAGGGCGAGGACAACGTCCTGTACCCCATGAAGGACGCGCTGCGGGCCCGCGCGACGGTGGGCGAGGTGTGCAACGCGCTGCGGGAGGTCTGGGGGACGTATGTGCCCTCGGACGCGTTCTGACAGCCGCCGGACGCGTTCTGACAGCCGCTGAGCCGGGGCGTCGCGGTCACGCTCACGCCGGCGTTCCCGTGCGGCCTCGTCGTGGGCCGCCACCATGAGCAGTCCGGTTCGGGCTCTCAGCCCGCCAGCCCGAACCGGTCCAGGTACCCGTCCAGCCCCTCCGCCGAGTCCCCGGCCCACCCCACGTACCCGTCGGGCCGTACGAGGAACAGCCCCGCCCCGTACGCCCCGTGCGGGCCCCCGCGTACCACCGGTACCGCCTGCCCCACCGCACCGTCGGGCAGGCCGACGCCCAGGGCCAGCAGCGTCCAGTGCGGCCCCCGGAAGGCGTCGAAGAGCCGCACTCCGTCCACCGTCCCGTCGGGCGCGCGGTCACCGGCCCGTATCGCGTCCTCGCCGACGGCGCCCCGCGTCTCCGCCGTCAGCGACGAGTCCCGGTAGCCGATCCCCAGCTGCCGGGTCGCCCCGCCGCGCCGCACCTCGCCGCGGTGGACGGCGGTCGACAGGTCCAGCATCTGCGCGGCGACCGGACGCCGTTCCTCCTCGTAACTGTCCAACAGCCCGGCCGGAGCACCGCCCGCCAGCACCGCGCCCAGCTTCCAGCCCAGGTTGTAGGCGTCCTGGACGCTGGTGTTCAGTCCCTGCCCGCCCGCGGGCGAGTGCACGTGCGCCGCGTCGCCGGCGATGAAGACCCGGCCCGAGCGGAAACGGTCGGCCAGGGCCGCCCGCGGCCGGAAGTCGGAGACCCAGCGGACCTCGGTCACGTCCTCGGCGGCGATGTGCGAGCGCTCCGCCACGACCTTGCGGACACCGTCCGGGGAGGTGTCCACGTCCGCACCCTCCGGGAACCGCGCCATCACCTGGAAGTCCTCGGTGCCGGCCAGGGGACAGACGGCGAGCAGGCCGACGTCCTCGCCCGGCGGGAAGACGTGCCAGTTGTCGCGGTCCAGGCCGTCGATCCGGACGTCCGCCACCAGCGTCGGGCTCGGGTCGACGGTCTCGCCGGTCATGCCGATGCCCAGCGCGCGGCGCACCGCCGACCGGCCGCCGTCGGCCGCGACCAGGTAGCGGGCGCGCACCGTCCCGCCCGAGGAGAGGTGCGCGGTGACGCCCTCGTCGTCCTGCGCGACACCGACGACCTCGTGGTGGAAGGCGACCTTGCCGCCCAGTTCCCCGAGCCGCGCCGCCAGGATCTCCTGCGTGCGCCACTGCGGCACCATCCACGCCCTGTTGTACGGCGAGTCCTCGGTCGGCTCGGCCGGGTCGAACATGTGGTGCTCGCCGACCCGCTCGCCGTTCCGCCAGACCATGCCGATCGGGTAGGTGCCGCCCGCCGCGTGGATCGCGTCGACGACCCCGAGGTCGTCGAAGACCTCCATCGTGCGGGGCTGGAAGCCCTTGCCCCGCGAGCCCGGGAACAGCTCCCCGGCGCCCTCCAGCACCCACGCGTCCACCCCGCGCCGGGCCAGGTCCACGCCGAGGGCGAGACCGGTGGGGCCCGCGCCGACGATCAGAACGTCCGTGTTCATGGTGACTCTCCTTAACGTTGTTAAGTGCTGCCTGGTTCCGAGGATGGCCTTAACGTCGTTAAGCTGTCAAGCGTGAGTACGGAACGACGCGCCCCCCTCGACCGCCGACGGGTCGCGGACACGGCGCTGAAGCTGCTGAACGAGGTCGGCCTGGACGGCCTGACCCTGCGCGCCATCGCCCGGGAACTGGACGTCAAGGCGCCCGCCCTGTACTGGCACTTCAAGGACAAGCAGGCCCTGCTCGACGAGATGGCCACGGAGATGTACCGGCGGATGGTCGCCGGGACCCCGCTGGACCCGGCCGACACCTGGCGGGAGCGGCTGCTCAAGGCCAACCGCGGCCTGCGCGCGTCCCTGCTCGGCTACCGGGACGGCGCCAAGGTGTTCAGCGGGTCACGCTTCACCGGCGCGGTGCACGCCGAGCAGATGGAGGAGACGCTGCGGCTGCTCACCGCCACCGGGCTCACCCTCGCCCAGGCGGTGCGGGCGACCAACACGACGTATCTGTTCACGCTCGGCTTCGTCACCGAGGAACAGGGCGTCGAGCCCCTGCCCGGCGAGCGCCGGGAGGGCTACGACATGGACGAACGCGCCCGCCTGCTGGCCGCCTACCCTCTGACGGCCGCGGCGGGCGCGGAGATCTTCACGGACTACGGGCGGCACTACGAGGAGTCGCTCGCCCTGGTGGTCGCGGGCGTCGCGGCGGCCTACGGCCTCGACTGAACCCTCCCCGCCGCCTTCGCCCGCTGCGCCGCCCGGTACCGGCGCACCGCACGGGCGACGGCCGGCGGCAGCAGGTCCAGGGCGAGCCGGCGGGTGCGCTCGCGCGGGCCCGGCGGCCGGGGCGCGGCCCGTCCCGGCGTCCGTGCGGCGCCCGTGCCGCGCCCGCCCGACCCGGCCGGGGCGGGTGTCGCGGCGGGCGCGGGCGTCGGCTGCGCGGCGGATTCCGCGGCGGGCGCGGGGTGCCGTGAGGCGGGGAGCGAGGGCGGCGGAGCCAGCCGCTTGCTCCTGGCGCGGGTCCGCACCAGCTCCTGCCCGGCGGCCCGCTCCACCGTCACGGCGATGTCCTCGCGCCCGCCCAGCGCCGCGAGCAGCTCCTCCCGCACCGGCTCCGGGTCGCCCCAGGTGCCGTACAGCTTCTGGGTGCTCAGGCAGACCGGGCGCAGCCCGCGGCTCAGCACCGCCTCCCAGGCCGCGACGGCGACCCCCGGCGTGTGCTCGCTGCGGAAGTCGTCCAGGACGACGATGCCGTCGGGCCGCAGCAGCTCCCTGGCCGCGCGGATGTCGCCCTCGACGTGCTCGTACAGGTGCGAGGCGTCGATGTGGACGAAGCGGCAGGAGCCGGGTGCCACCTCGTCGACCACCGCGGAACTGGGCGCCTGGATGATCGTCGGCAGGGTGTCGTGGAAGGAGAGGTAGTTGCGTTCGAAGGCCTGGCGGGTCAGGGAGGAGTACGACTGCGCCGCCTCCGCCCGGTTGGCCGCGTCCGGCGGCTCGGCCCCGAACAGGTCGCAGACCGTGAGCGTCTCGCCGTCTCGCAGCCGGTGCCCCAGCAGGATCGCGCTCTTGCCCAGATAGGCGCCCAGTTCGAGCAGGTCGCCGCGGGTGTCCAGGCGCTCCTGCCGTTCCAGGAACCAGGAGAACAGCACCTGGTCGAGCGGCCAGAACCAGCCGGGGACGTCGTTCAGCTCACCGGGATACGCGTGCGTCTCTTGAGCGGTCGCCATGGGGAGAGGATGCACCCGCGACGGGCCGGAATCAGCCACTACACACAATTACTCACAATCTTACCGACGGAAAGTCGCACGAATTGCTCAACGGACCGACGCGATCACCCACCGTGCCCGCACCGCCCGCACCGCCCGCACCGCCCCGCGCCCCCGGACCTCGCCGTTCCGCCCGGCGTCGGCCGGAAGTCGTATGCCGTTCAACCGGTGGCGGTTGAATGACGCCGAGGAATCGGGGGGCACACGACACAGGAGGGGCCGCGGTCGGTGAGAGACACGAGCAGAGAAGCAGACGGGCGCAGGACGAGGAACAGGCGCAGGGCGAGGAGCGGCGGCGCATGGCTCACCGGCGCGCTGGTCGCCGCCACCACCCTGGCCGCCGGTCCGGCCCGCGCCGCGGTGGGGGACCCCGTAGGTGACGGCGAGAAGTCCTACGTCGCCCGGATCGTGCTGGGCGACACGGAACGCGCCTGCTCCGGCGCGCTGGTCGAGGCCCGCTGGATCGTCACGGCGGCCAGCTGCTTCGCGGAGGACCCCGCCCGGCCCGGGTCGGTCACCGCGGGCCCGCCCCCGCGCCCGGCCGAGGTGACCGTCGGCCGCACCGGTACGACGGTTTCCGGCCAGGTCCGCGACATCGTCGAGCTGGTCCCGCGCACCGACCGGGACCTGGTGCTGGCGCGGCTGTCCGCGCCGGTGACCGACATCGCACCGGTGGCGCTCGGCGCCGGGGCGCCCACGACCGGCGAGGCGCTCACCGTCGCCGGCTACGGACGCACCGCCGACGCGTGGGTGCCGCAGCGGCCGCACACCGGGACCTTCACCGTCACCGGCGCCCGCGCGGCGGAACTGGACGTCGAGGGACAGGACGGCGCCGCGGTCTGCCTCGGCGACGCGGGCGGCCCGACGCTCCGCTCCGGCACCGACGGCGACGAACTCGTCGCCGTCAGCAGCCGCTCCTGGCAGGGAGGCTGCCTCGGCTCCGAGGAGACACGGCGCGGCGCCGTCCAGACCCGCGTGGACGACATCACCGACTGGATCGGCGCCCGGGTGGCCCGCTGGTCCCTGAAGGCCGAGGCGAACGGCAAGTACGTGTCCGCCGAACTGAACGCCACCGGAAACCAGGAGGGCAGGCTCCAGGCCCGCGGCGACACGGTGCGGGGATGGGAGCAGTTCACCCTGCACACCCGTGACGGCGGCACGACCGTGTCGCTCCGGTCCGCGGCCAGCGGCCTGTTCGTCGCCACCGAACTGAACGACTCCGGCACCCACGAGGCAATGCTGCGCGCCCGCAGCGCCGCCCCCACCGGAGGATGGGAGCGGTTCACCCTCGTACCGCAGGGCGAGGGCAAGTACGCCCTGCGGTCGGACGCGAACGACAAGTACGTGGTGGCCGAGGCCAACTACACCGGGGCCGAGGAGGGCCTGCTGCGCGCCCGCTCGGACAGCGTCGCGGGCTGGGAACGCTTCACGCTGGAGCACGCCGACACCTTCCGCGTCACCGGCGCCGCCCCGGCCGGCCCCGCTCCACTGCCCCTGGACTGATCCGCGGCGCGACAGGACGCCGGCAGCCGGTGGGCGACCCCGCCCCACCGGCTGCCGGCGTCCTCGCGCGCGTCAGCGGGTCCTGGTCAGCGCGGTCCGCAGCCGTGGGGTCAGCGCGTTCTCGACGTAACGGTTCAGCAGCCGGGCCAGCACGAGCATCGCCACGACGGTCAGCAGGAAGGTCGCGTACGAGGGGACGCCCAGCTCCTGGTGGAGGGCCTCGATGACGACCCAGCCCAGGTGCTCGTGGACCAGGTAGAAGGGGTAGGTCAGCGCGCCCGCGACGGTCAGCCAGCGCCAGTCGGCCCAGCGCAGCCAGCCGAGCGCGACGGCGGCGACCAGCGCGAAGCCCAGCGTGACGACCAGGACGATCCCGAACGCCGACCGGTTGGCGAAGGCGTCCGGGGACGGCGGACGCCACAGGCCCTGCACGGCCGAGTGCTGCCCGATCAGCCAGCTCACGACGACGATGCCCCAGGCGTACACGTCACGACGGTCCCGGTGCACCAGGTAGAGGCCGATGCCGCCGATGAAGAACGGGGCGTACTCGGGCATCAGGGTCAGGTCGAGCAGCGGCTCGTCCGCCGCCTGCGCGATCACCGCCGCCAGGGTCCAGCAGGCGCAGAAGAGGATCACCCGCTGCCGGGTCGCGCCCGGCAGGACGACACAGAGGGCGAACAGGGCGTAGAAGCGGATCTCCACCCACAGCGTCCAGTCCACGCCGAGCACCCGGTCGGCGCCGAGGGGCTCGTGCAGCAGGGTCAGGTTCACCAGCCCGTCGCTGGGCGACACCGTCGACCAGGCGACCGCCGGCAGCGCGAACACGACCGTCACCAGGATCACCGCGGCCCAGTAGGCGGGCAGCAGCCGGGCGGCGCGAGAGGCGAAGAAGGACCGCAGGGGGCGGCCCCACCCGCTCATGCAGATGACGAACCCGCTGATCACGAAGAACACCTGCACGCCCAGGCAGCCGTACGCGAACAGGGTGTGGAGCGTCGGGAACTGCAGTTCCGCCGACGACCCCCAGGCCTTCGTGACCTCGCCGCCGCGTCCCCCGTAGTGGTAGGCGGCCACCATCAGCGCGGCCAGCAGCCTCAGTCCGTCCAGCGCGCGCAACCGGTGGTGGCGGGGCGCGGCGGGCTTGTCCGGGGGAGGGGTGCCGGGGCGCGGCAGGACGGTGCGTATCGCCGTGTCCCCGGATTTCTCCCGGGCGGCCTCGGGGGTGTCTATCACGTATTCCCCTTACGGGACTGATCAGGATTCCTGCACGTTAGTCGGAAGGAGAGGCGCTCCTGATCGAAAACGTGCCCCTTTGACGGAAGGTGGAGCGGAATTCATTCGGCTTTCACTTCGCGTACCGTTTCCCTTCGGGAATCCGGAATCCGGAAACCGGTCAGCGCCGTACGGCCCGCTTCAGATAGCGGGCCCGGCGTGCCACCCGCCGCACCGTCGCGTTGCGCGGAATGAACGCCAGCTGACTCGGTACGACCCCGGGCAGCGCCAGCGAGGCGATCCGGCGGCGTTTGAAGTAGCGCCAGGTCCGGGCGTCGAGGCGGGTCGACAGGTACTTCTCGGCGGTCGGACGCAGCTCCGGGTACAGCTTGGCCTGCATGGCGTAGCCCACGGTCCGCACCAGCTCGGTCAGGGCCGCGGCGTCGATGCCCGGCCGCTGCTCGGTGACCGCGGCCGGGTCGGCCAGGTCGGGCAGCAGCGCGTCGGCGATCGTCACCGGCACCCGGTTGCTGTTCTCGTACGGCGTCAGCCGGTCCAGCAGCGTCTCGGTGCCGACGCGCGCCACCGGAAGCCCGTACAGCGCGGACGCGGTGAGCAGCGCGGTGGAGAAGCAGCCCACCACCAGCGCCGGGCGCGTGCGCTGGAACAGCACCTCGGCGAGGACCGGCGTCTCCACCACGGCGAGGTCGACACCGAGCCGCTCGGCCTCCCGCTCCAGGGTGCGGGTGAAACGGGCCGGGGCCGTGGGATGCGCCTTGAACACCACACGCGTGTGCCCGAGACCGGCCACGCCGGTCAGCATCCGCACGTGCAGGTCCTCCTCCTCGTCGGCGGACAGCACGCCCAGCGCCGACAGGTACTGCCCGAGCAGCAGCGCCGGCTCCCCGGACTCCGGCAGCCCGTCGCCCGTGTCCGCCAGCTCGGCCAGCACCGCGGTGAACCGCCCGGACGGCACGATCTCCGGCTCGACGCCGAACTCCGTCAGCAGCAGCGGGGTGAGCCCCGGCACCAGGTCCAGGTGGAGCAGCCGCTCCACCCGCCCGCCGACCAGCGGGTCGAGCTTGGTGCGCGTGGGGCCGTAGCTCATCAGGCCGTCCGCGTACACGGTCAGCGGCGCGTCGGTGAAGATCTGCGCGACGCCGAGCGCCGGGTGCACCTGGAGCGACTCCACGACCAGCGCCACGTCGTCGTCGCCGATGTCCCAGGCCAGCCGCAGATGCCGCTCCCACATCGGCACGTCCCCCAGCCGCGGCGACCAGCCGCTCGGATGGAAGGGGAAGATCGTCTCGTTCCAGGACACCACGTCGTCGAACCGGTCCCGCAGCCGCTCGAACCCCGGCATCCGGTCCACCGACGGGGTCGTCTCGGGCGTCGCCGCGTTGTTGGAGACCAGCAGGATCCGCCGGTCGGCCGCGTCGAAACAGCCGCTGTCCAGGGCCGCGGCGAGCGTGGCCGTGCCGTACAGCGTCGACGCCAGGAAGATCTGCGTGCTCACGCCGCCGCCCCCGCTCCCGGCCGGCCCGCCGGCGTACGACGCCGCAGCCGGCGCAGCCGCGTGGCCCGCTCGACGTCCATCGAGCCGAGCGCCTGGTCGAGCGCGTCCTGCGGCATCCGGCGCAGCGCCGCCGCGCTCATCTCCTTGAGTTTGCGGGCCACGGCAGGCTCGAACCTTTCGATGGAACCGAGATGGTGGGAAATGATCGCGCAGTACGTGCGCACGGCCTTCGGCAGCAGCCGCGCCGCGTCCGCGTCGCCCGCCGCCCCCTCGACGACCTCGTCGAACGCGCGGATGAAGTCGAGCTGGCGGACGTCTCCGATCTGGGTCAGCGAGTCCGCCACCCCGCGCCGGTAGAACACCCCGAGCAGCTCGGTCACCGCGAAGGACTCCGCCTCCCGGTGCAGCCTCCAGATCCACGGCCGGTCCTCGGCCGTGCGCAGTCCGTCGGTGAAGTGCAGCAGCCCCCGCTCGGCCAGCCGCCGGTGGTAGACGCCCGCCCACGCGTAGGCGTAGTCGACGGAGGTGGGCCGGTGGGCCGGGAGGATCGCGTCGCGCGGACGCAGCGCCACGTCGCGGCGGCCGTGCGGAACCCGGTGCACGACGCGGTCCCGCCCGGTGCACTGCACGTGGTCGATGCGCACGAAGTCGACGTCCAGCCGCTCGATCGCGTCCACCAGCCGGGCGCAGTGGCCGGGCGCCAGCCAGTCGTCGCCGTCGAGGAAGGTGACGTACTCGCCGCGCGCCCGGTCGATGCCGGTGTTGCGGGCGGTCGCCAGACCACCGTTGCGTTCGTGTCTGACCAGCACCGCCCCCGGCAGCTCGCGCTCGGCCCGCGCGAGGAGGTCCACGGTTCCGTCGCTCGAGCAGTCGTCGACGAGAATGAACTCGAAGTCGTCCCGCGCGTTGGCGAGCAGACTCCGCAGGGTGTCTGGTGCGTATTGCCGCACGTTGTAGAACGGCACGATGACGGAGAGCTTGGGCACGTGAGCGACGTTATGCGTCGGCTCCGGGCCGCGCCGTTACCGAGAACTTGACAATGCGTGAACGAAACGTGGCGAAGTCGTTAACCGAGCGCCTCCAAAACGACTCCCCGGGGTCAGTTCCGCGCGGGGCGATGTGCTGTTCACCTTTTGTTGGATTCCGGTTGGGCCATTACTAGAAATGCCTTCCTAGCGTCTACGGCGTGCCAGCAAGTGCAACGAAGGCCCTGAGAGTCGCCGTTCTGGCGGACTCCGACACCCGGTGGAAATGGGGCGCGCTCACCGCGACCCGCGTCTCCCCCGGGGGTGCGGACATCCACCTCGACGGCTACCTCCTGCGCGGCCGAGCCACCCCCACCGCCCGCCAACTGCGGGAAGTCGGCGTCACCGCGGACTCGCTCCGCGAGGTGACCGCCGTCGAGTTCCTGCGCGCCATGGACCACGCGGCGACGGACGACGCGGAGGGCAGGCAGCCCTACGACCTCCTCGTCCTCGCCCTGGTGGGCGGCGGCGTCCAGGCGATGCTGCACGGCCTCGGCCGGCTCTGGCGGGACCGTACCGAACGGCCCGTCGTCGTCACCGGCTACGTCGGCGTCGTCTACGAGAAGCTCGCCGACGGCCTGCTGCTGCGCCACGGCGCCGACCTCGTCCTCGCCAACTCCCGCCAGGACGCGGACCGTTTCCGCACCGTGTACGAGGGCGTCGGCGCCGACGCCGCCGCGGTGACCGAGGTCGCCCTGCCCTTCCTGGGCGGCGCCGCCCGCACCGGCGAGCACGACCCGTCCGCGAAGCAAGGGCGCAGGCCCTACACGGTCGCCTTCGCCGCGCAGCCCTCCGTCCCGGACAGCCGCACGGACCGCACCTACCTGCTGAACCGCCTCATCGGGCACGCCCGCCGCCACCCCGAGCGCGAGGTGCTGCTCAAACTGCGCTCCAAGCCCGGCGAACACACCACGCACATCGAGGAACTGCCCTACCAGAAACTGGTGCAGCGGGCCGACCCGCCGCCCAACTTCCGCCTGGTCTACGGACACATGGGCGAGGTCCTGGACCGCACCGACCTGCTGGTGACCATCAGCTCCACGGCCGCCCTGGAGTCACTGCACCGCCGTATCCCCACCGCCGTGCTGACCGACCTCGGAGTGCGCGAGGCGCTCGGCAACCACCACTTCGTGGGCTCCGGCTGCCTCGCCTCCTGGGACCAGCTCGACGCGGGCCACCGCCCGGCGGCCGACCCCGAGTGGGTGGCCCGGCAGGGCGTGGCGGCGGACGGCGGCTACGAGACCGCCTTCGACGAGGCCCGCGAGCGCATCGCCGGACTGCTCGGCCGGCCCGGCGGCCTGCCCCCGCTCGCCCCCTACTACACACCCGTCACGGCCCCCGGCTACCTGCCCGGCATCCTCGCCCGCCACCACCTCGGCCCCGACGGCACACCGCTGCCCGGGGCGCCCGCCGCCGACCGCGACCCCGGCCCGGTGCGCCAGATCGTGCGCCGGGCGGCACGCGGCGCCTACCGGCACGGCGTCCAGCGGGTCGCCCCGGTGATCCGGCGGATGGGGGAGCTGTGACCGGCCCGAACCGTCTCCAAGGAGTACCGACCATGTCCCAACCGGAAGCGGGCCGCGGCGCCTCGGTGCCCCGGGTGCTCGCCGTGATCCCCGCCCGCGGCGGCTCCAAGGGGGTGCCCGCCAAGAACCTCGCCCCCGTCGGCGGCGTCCCCCTGGTCGCCCGCGCCGTACGCGAATGCCGGGCCACCCGCCTCGTGACGGACGTCGTCGTCTCCACCGACGACCAGGCCATCGCCGCGGCGGCCCGCGAGGCCGGCGCCGAGGTCGTGCTGAGGCCCGCCGCCATCGCCGGGGACACGGCCACCTCCGAGGCGGCCGTACTGCACGCGATGGACACCCACGAGGCCCTGCACGGCGCCGCCGTCGACGTGGTGCTCCTCGTGCAGTGCACCAGCCCCTTCCTCGTCCGCGAGGACATCGACGCGGTGGCCGGCGCGGTCGCCGAGGACGGCGCGGACACGGCCGTCACCGTCGCCCCCTTCCACGGCTTCGTCTGGCGCGACGGCGACACCCCGGCCGACGGCGGACACGGCGTCAACCACGACAAGGCGTACCGCCCCCGCCGCCAGGACCGCCCCCAGGACCTGCTGGAGACCGGCGCCGCCTACGCCATGGCCGCCCCCGGCTTCCGCGAGCACCGGCACCGCTTCTTCGGCCGCACCGAACTGGTCCGCACCGACCCGGCCCGCGTCCTGGAGATCGACGACCCGCACGACCTGGCCCGCGCCCGCGCCCTCGCACCGCACTTCGACGCGGCCCGGCCGGGCGCCCTGCCCACCGCCGCCGACATCGACGCGGTCGTCCTCGACTTCGACGGCACCCAGACCGACGACCGGGTGCTGATCGACTCCGACGGACGGGAGTTCGTCTCCGTCCACCGCGGCGACGGACTCGGCATCGCCGCCCTGCGCCGCAGCGGCCTGACGATGCTGATCCTGTCCACGGAGGTGAACCCGGTCGTCGCCGCCCGCGCACGCAAGCTCAAGCTGCCCGTGCTGCACGGCATCGACCGCAAGGACCTCGCCCTCAAGCAGTGGTGCGAGGAACAGGGCATCGCGCCCGAACGCGTCCTCTACGCCGGCAACGACGTCAACGACCTCCCGTGCTTCGCCCTCGTCGGCTGGCCCGTGGCGGTCGCGAGCGCCCACGACGCCGTACGCGGCGCGGCCCGCGCGGTCACCACCGCCCCCGGCGGCGAGGGCGCCGTACGGGAGATCGCGACCTGGCTCCTGGGCCCGTCCCTCGACGTCCCCGCTCCCCTCAGCCTCACCCCCACCCCCACCCAGTCCACGTAAGGAACCCCCTGCCATGAGCACCAACTCCCGCATCCGCACCTTCGGCACCCGCGAGGCCGGCCCCGGCCGCCCCGTCTACGTCACCGGCGAGATCGGCATCAACCACAACGGCGACCTCGAGAACGCCTTCAAGCTCATCGACGCCGCCGCCGAGGCCGGCTGCGACGCCGTCAAGTTCCAGAAGCGCACCCCCGAGATCTGCACCCCGCGCGACCAGTGGGACATCGAACGCGACACCCCCTGGGGCCGGATGACGTACATCGACTACCGCCACCGCGTGGAGTTCGGCGAGGACGAGTACCGGCAGATCGACGACTACTGCAAGTCCAAGGACATCGCCTGGTTCGCCTCCCCGTGGGACACCGAGGCCGTCGCCTTCCTGGAGAAGTTCGACGTCCCCGCCCACAAGGTCGCCTCCGCCTCCCTGACCGACGACGAGCTGCTGCGCTCCCTGCGCGCCACGGGCCGCACGGTCATCCTCTCCACCGGCATGTCCACCCCCCGCCAGATCCGCCACGCGGTCGAGGTCCTGGGCAGCGACAACATCCTGATGTGCCACGCCACGTCGACGTACCCGGCGCAGGCCGAGGAGCTGAACCTGCGCGTCATCAACACCCTCCAGCAGGAGTACCCGAACGTCCCGATCGGCTACTCCGGCCACGAGACCGGCCTGCAGACCACGCTGGCCGCCGTGGCGCTGGGCGCGGTGTTCGTCGAGCGCCACATCACCCTCGACCGCGCCATGTGGGGCTCCGACCAGGCCGCCTCCGTCGAACCGCAGGGCCTGACCCGCCTGGTGCGCGACATCCGCACCATCGAGGCCTCCCTCGGCGACGGCGTCAAGAAGGTCTACGACTCCGAGCTGGGCCCGATGAAGAAGCTGCGCCGCGTGAACGGCGTCGTCGCCGAGGCGGAGATCGCCGCCGCCGCGGGCGAGCCCGTCACCGTCTGACCACCGGCCACCGAGTCACTCACCACGGGACGGTCCCCCACCGATGAGCCCCCGCGCCGGGACTGCCGGCCCCCGCACCCTCGCCTTCGTCGAGAGCCCGGTACAACTGCTGAACGTGCTGGAGTGGGCGCACACCCGCGCACCCGGCGCGGAGCTCACCCTCGTGGTCCTCTCACCCGTCGACCCGATGACCCGCGGCCAACTGCGCCGCATGGCGGAACTGGCCCGCACCGAGGGCCACGAGATCCGCTGGGAGGAGGCGCGCGGCGGGGCGACGGCCCCCTTCCGCACGGTCGGCGGCCTGACGACCCTGCTGCGCAGGGCGGACCGGATCGTGCTGGGCGACCCGTTCTCCCGCTACGTACAACTGCTCCTCACCATCACCCGCGCCCACGACCTGGTCGTCGTCGACGACGGCACGGCCACGATGGAGTTCGTCACCCAACTCGCCCACGGCGAACGCCTGGTGCGCTGGCACCGCAAGGGCAGCCGCCCCGGCCCGCGCGACCTGCTCTTCGCCCCCGTCTCCCGGTCCGCCCGGCACCGCCTCACCCCGGCCCCGGACCGCCGGGTCTCCGTCTTCTCCTCGATGCCCATCGAGGACGTCCCCGACGGCGTCACCGTCACGGCGAACGACTTCTCCTGGACCCGGTCCCGCTTCGGCCCGCCCCGCATCACCAAGGGCGCCGACATGGTCGGCACGTCCCTGGTGGAGACGGGCGTCGTCGACGGCGACCGCTACCTGGACGCCGTACGCGGCCTGGCGAGGACCCACGGCGCGGCCCGCTACTTCGCCCACCGCCGCGAGAGCGCCGAGAAACTCCACCGGCTGGCCGTCGAGACCGGCCTGGAGATCGTCCGCCCCGACCTGCCCCTGGAACTGATCGCCCGCCGCGGCCCGATCGGCCGCACCGTCCTCAGCTTCCCCTCCACCGTCGTCCACACCCTCCCCCTGGCCCTCACCGGCACCGAGGTCCGCGTCGCCGTCTGCGACATCGACCCCGCCTGGCTCACGGAGACGGCCTCACCGAGGGCCCGCGGGTTCCTGAGCGGGGTCACGGGGTCGGCGCGGGGGGTGCACCGGCTGTCGGCGGTGGCGGGGTAGCCCGCGCCTGAGCGAACCGGCAGGGGCCGGGCGAGTACGCGCACTCATGCCGCCCGGATGCATCCGATGACGCCGGTGGTGGTGCCGTTGGCGAAAACGCTCGCGCTCCGGATCGGCCTCACCGCGGCCGTACTGACTCCCCTCTACCACGCCCCTGCTGTCCGCCGTCTGTGCCGTGCCGCCCGGTTCGCGCTGCTGGGGCCCCTGGCCGCGGCGATCGCGCCGGCCGTGCGCCTGTGCCTTCGCGGCGCCGGCAGGTGAACCCCGGCGCCCCCGCCCGGTCCGCGTCCGGCAGGTGGACCCGGACGCTTGGAGCGGGCCGCGCGTGGTAACCGTGGTGAGGACGGGTGCCGTCGAGCGGTCGGGGCCGCTTGCGGTGGATCCCCCGGGATCGGCTCGGTCGGGAAGGCGGGCGAGTTTACCCAAGCGAGTCGACAGCTATGCGTAGGGCGGCCGGGTTTTCTTCCTCTAACGGGCTAAATTTTCGGTGATCGCCGTCAAGCGGTCGGCCGGGCGTCCTACTCTTCAGAGGGTGAAAGCGTTGATGTCCCCAGAGTCCGAGGCCGACACTCCCGGTGAAGCCGCGCTGCCCGGCACCTTGCCGGACGCGCTGCGTGCGGAGCTCGTGGCCTTCCGCCGCGACCTGCACATGCATCCCGAGCTGGGCAACCAGGAGTTCCGCACCACCGCCGCGATCAAGGAACGGCTGGAGCGGGCCGGCCTCAGGCCGCGCGTGCTGCCCATCGGAACCGGGCTCGTCTGCGACATCGGCACCGGCACCGACTCGGGACAGTGGTCCGGCGGACCGCGCATGCTCGCCCTGCGGGCCGACATCGACGCCCTGCCCATCCCGGACACCAAGAACGAGTGCCCGTACCGTTCGCAGGTGCCGGACCGCGCCCACGCCTGCGGACACGACGTGCACACCACCGTCGTCCTCGGCACCGGTCTCGTCCTCGCCGCCCTGCACGAGCAGGGCCTGCTGCCCCGCCCCGTGCGGCTGGTCTTCCAGCCCGCCGAGGAGGTGCTGCCCGGCGGCGCCGCCGACGCCATCGAGGGCGGCGCGCTGGACGGGGTGCGCCGCATCCTCGCCGTGCACTGCGACCCGAGGGTGGACGCGGGGCGGATCGGGCTGCGGGTCGGCCCCATCACCTCCGCCTGCGACCGGCTGGAGGTCGCCCTGAACGGCCCCGGCGGCCACACCGCCCGCCCGCACCTCACCACCGACCTGGTCACCGCCGCCGCCCGCGTCGTCACCGACGTGCCCGCGCTCGTCGCCCGGCGCGTGGACAGCCGCAGCGGGCTCGCCCTGACCTGGGGGCGGATCGAGTCCGGCCACGCCCCGAACGTCATCCCGCAGCACGCCGAACTCGCCGGGACCGTGCGCTGCCTCGACCTCGACTCCTGGCGGCAGGCACCCGACCTGGTCGTCGGCGCCATCGACGAGATCGCCAACCTGTACCGGGCCAAGTCCGAGATCACCTACGTCCGCGGCGTCCCCCCGGTCGTCAACGAGGTCACCAGCACCGAACTCCTCCAGGCCGCCATGGTCGCCCGGCGCGGCACCGACGCCGTGGAGGGCACCGAGCAGAGCCTCGGCGGCGAGGACTTCTCCTGGTACCTGGAGCACGTGCCCGGCGCCATGGCCCGCCTCGGCGTCCGGCCGCCCGGCGAGCGCACGGTCCGCGACCTGCACCAGGGCGACTTCGACGTGGACGAGCACGCCATCACGGTCGGCGTGGAGATGTTCACCGCGGCCGCCCTCATCGACGCCGTGCAGTAGGCGGTGCGGGGGTAAGTCCCGCTTCGATCCGCCCGTTTACAGGGCGGTAACCGGCCAGCGGCACGAATGGATAACGGCGCCGCGCAACCCCGTTCCCAGGAGTTTCTACGCGCGTTAATGTGCGCCGAACCGAGCGCCCGCTGCGGGGCTTTGGAGAATGGGGAACTTCAGATGCGTCGGATATCGAGACTGACCCGCGTCGCGGTGGGGGTCGCGTCGCTCGCGCTCGCCGCCACGGCCTGCGGGGGCACCAGTGGCGAAAGCGGTGACGACGGCGACGGCGGCGGGGACAAGGGCCTCGCCATCGCGTACGACGTCGGCGGCAAGGGCGACCAGTCCTTCAACGACGCCGCGTACGCCGGTCTCCAGCGGGCCCAGAAGGAGTTCGGCTACAAGACCGCCGACATCGAGCCCACCGACGGCGAGACGGACGCCGACAAGGAGCAGCGCCTCACCTCCCTGGCCAAGCAGGGCTACAACCCCGTCATCGGCGTCGGCTTCGCCTACGGCCCGGCGATGAAGGCCGTCGCCGCCAAGTACCCGGACACCACCTTCGGCATCGTCGACTCCGTGGTCGAGGGCAAGAACGTCGCGTCCCTCGTCTTCGCCGAGAACGAGGCCTCCTACCTCGCCGGCGTCGTCGCGGCCAAGGCCAGCAAGAGCAAGACGGTCGGCTTCGTGGGCGGCGTGGACGTGCCGCTGATCCACAAGTTCCAGGCCGGCTACGAGCAGGGCGTGAAGGACACCGACCCCAAGATCAAGGTCATCTCGCAGTACCTGACCCAGACCGCGGAGGAGGGCGGCTTCTCCAGCCCCGACAAGGGCAAGGCCGCCGCCGAGGGCCAGATCGAGAAGAAGGCCGACGTCGTGTACGCGGCGGCCGGTCTCTCCGGCCAGGGCGTCATCGAGGCCGCCGCCAAGGCGAAGATCTGGGCGATCGGCGTCGACTCCGACCAGTACCAGCAGGAAGCCCTCGCCGCGTACAAGGACTCCATCCTGACCTCCGCGCTCAAGGACATCAACGGCGCGGTCTTCGCCCTGGCCAAGTCCGTCGAGGACGGCAAGCCGCTCACCGGCACCCACACCTTCGACCTGAAGTCCAACGGGGTGGGCCTGTCCGACAGCAACCCGAAGTTCGCCGAGATCTCCGGCGCCGAGGAGGCCGTGGAGAAGGCCAAGACGGGCATCGTCGACGGCTCCATCAAGGTCAAGACGGAGTAGAAGGCGGATCGGACGAAGCGGGCGGGCGCCCCGGGTGCCCGCCCGCTTCCGCGTACCCCGGCCCCAGGGGCCGGACGTCACCCTCCGCCACCCCGCGTTCGCGGCCGGCAAGCCCCGAGCCCCCGTTCGCCCCGGCTTGCTCACGGGCGGATAACAAGGTGGACAGAAGGGGTTTTCAGGCAGGTCTACGCGCGTTAATCTGCGGCGAAGCCAGCGCCGCAGCCGAACCGTCCCCGGCGCTTGTACGACAGGAGCACCAGACATGCGCCGGATTTCCCGGATCACGGTCGCAGGCGCAGCGACCGCCTCCCTGGCCCTCGCACTCTCCGCCTGCGGTGGAACCTCGACCGACTCCGGTTCCTCGGAGTCCAAGGGCGACAAGGGTCTCGCCATCGCGTACGACGTCGGCGGCAAGGGCGACCAGTCCTTCAACGACGCGGCGTACCAGGGGCTGGAGCAGGCCAAGAAGGAGTTCGGCTACCAGACGGCCGACGTCGAGCCCACCGACGGTGAGACGGACGCCGACAAGGAGCAGCGCCTCGTCTCCCTCGCCAAGCAGGGCTACAACCCGGTCGTCGGTGTCGGCTACGCGTACGCCGCGCCGCTGAAGGCCGCCGCCGAGAAGTACCCGGACACCACCTTCGGCATCGTGGACGACGCCACGATCGAGGCGAAGAACGTGACCGACCTCGTCTTCAACGAGGAGGAGGCTTCCTACCTCGCCGGCGTCGCCGCGGCCAAGACCACCAAGACCAAGACGGTCGGCTTCGTGGGCGGTGTGGACATCCCGCTGATCCACAAGTTCCAGGCCGGCTACGAGCAGGGCGTCAAGGACACCGACCCCAAGATCAAGGTCATCTCGCAGTACCTGACGCAGACCGCGGAGGAGGGCGGCTTCGCCAGCCCCGACAAGGGCAAGACGGCCGCCGAGGGTCAGATCGAGAAGAAGGCCGACGTCGTCTACGCGGCGGCCGGTCTCTCCGGTCAGGGCGTGATCGAGGCCGCCGCCGCCAACAAGGTCTGGGCGATCGGCGTCGACTCCGACCAGTACAAGCAGGAAGCCCTCGCGAAGTACAAGGACTCCATCCTGACCTCGGCCACCAAGGACGTCGCCAAGGCCGTGTACAACCTTGCGAAGTCGGTCGAGGACGGCAAGCCGGAGACCGGTATCGTTCGGGGCGATCTGAAGTCCGGCGAGGTCGGTCTCTCGGACTCCAACCCGAAGTTCGCGGACAACGCCGAGCTCCAGGCAGCCATCAAGACGGCCAAGGACAAGATCATCAGCGGTGAGATCAAGGTCAAGAGCAGCTGAACGGCTGAGTAGCACCTGCAACACCTCGAACAGCGTGTAACCGCGCCGGCCCGGCCGCGCGGCGGGGTACGGGAAGAGCGGCCCGAGGGCCGCCCTCCTCGTACCCCGTCGTGTCGATGTGCGGCCGCCGCTTTTAGATGCCGTAGGGGCGCTACGCGCGTAGACGGCCCCCGTCCCCAGGAGAGTGCGCCATCAACGCGTCCAGCAGCCCTCCGGCCGGAGCGGCGGTCAACGAATCGGTGACCGCCGTGGAACTCGCCGGGATCACCAAGCGTTTCCCCGGAGTCGTGGCCAACCACGACATCCACCTCACCGTCCGCAAGGGCACCGTCCACGCCCTCGTCGGCGAGAACGGCGCCGGCAAGTCGACGCTGATGAAGATCCTCTACGGCATGCAGAAGCCGGACGAGGGCACCATCGCGATCGACGGCGAGAAGGTCGCCTTCTCCTCGCCCGCCGACGCCATCGCCCGCGGCATCGGCATGGTTCACCAGCACTTCATGCTCGCCGACAACCTCACGGTCCTGGAGAACGTGGTCCTCGGCAGCGAGAAGCTGTACGGCATCGGCTCCAGGGCCCGCCGGAAGATCAAGGAGATCTCCGAGCGGTACGGCCTCGGCGTCCGCCCCGACGTCCTGGTCGAGGAACTCGGCGTCGCCGCCCGCCAGCGCGTGGAGATCCTCAAGGTCCTCTACCGCGGCGCCCGCACGCTGATCCTCGACGAGCCCACGGCCGTCCTGGTGCCGCAGGAGGTGGACGCCCTCTTCGACAACCTGCGCGAGCTGAAGGCCGAGGGCCTCTCCGTCATCTTCATCTCCCACAAGCTGGGCGAGGTCCTCTCCGTCGCCGACGAGATCACCGTCATCCGGCGCGGCACGACGGTCGGCACGGCCGTCCCCGCCGAGACCACGCCCCGCCAGCTGGCGGAGCTGATGGTGGGCAGCGAACTGCCCACCCCGGAGACCGCCGAGTCCACGGTCACCGACCGCGCGGTCCTCACCGTCGACACGCTGCGCCTGTCGGCACCCGGCGGCAAGGCCCTGCTCGACGACCTCTCCTTCACCATCCACGCCGGTGAAATCCTCGGCATCGCCGGCGTCGAGGGCAACGGCCAGACCGAACTGGTCGACGCCCTCATCGGCCTGCGCCACGCCGACTCCGGCACCATCCGCTTCCTCGACCAGGACATCACCGCGCTGCCCACCCGCAAGCGCCGCGAGCAGGGCGTCGGCTACATCCCCGAGGACCGCCACCGCCACGGGCTGCTCCTGGAGGCCCCCCTCTGGGAGAACCGCATCCTCGGCCACGTCACCGAGAAGCCCAACAGCAAGGGCCTCTGGCTGGACCTGAAGGGCGCCCAGGAGGACACCCGCCGCATCGTCGAGACGTACGACGTCCGCACCCCCGGCATCGACGTCACCGCGGCCTCCCTCTCCGGCGGCAACCAGCAGAAGCTGATCGTCGGCCGCGAGATGAGCCACAAGCCGCGCTTCCTCATCGCCGCCCACCCCACCCGGGGCGTGGACGTCGGCGCGCAGGCCGCGATCTGGGACCACATCCGCGAGGCCCGCCGCGAGGGGCTCGCCGTGCTGCTGATCTCCGCCGACCTGGACGAGCTGATCGGGCTCTCCGACACCCTGCGGGTGATATACGACGGCAAGCTGGTCGCCGACGCCGACCCGGCCACCGTCACCCCCGAGGAACTGGGCTCGGCGATGACCGGCGCCACCAGTGGCCACCTGGAGCACGAAGAGACCCCGGCCGACGGCGGCCCGGGCGCGGAAGACGAGGCCCGCTGATGAAGAAGTTCGACAAGGAGCGCGTGCTCCTCGCGGTGGCCGGACCGGTCATCGCGCTCGCCGTGGCCTTCGTGCTCAGCGCGATCGTCCTGAGCGCTTCGGGCAAGAACCCGGTCGAACCGTTCGCCCTGATGTTCGAGCAGGCCGGGTTCTCCGACATCCAGGTCCTGATCGTCAACCAGGCGTCGATGTACTACATCGCCGCCCTCGCGGTGGCCATCGGCTTCCGGATGAACCTGTTCAACATCGGCGTCGACGGCCAGTACCAGCTCGCCGCCATGATGGCCGCGATCGTCGGCGCCCACGCCAGCCTGCCGGCCGCCCTCCAGGTGCCGCTGCTGCTGCTGACCGCCGTCCTCACCGGCGCGTTCTGGTCCGGCATCGCCGGCATCCTCAAGATCACCCGCGGCGTGAGCGAGGTCGTCGCGACGATCATGCTCAACTCCATCGCCACCGCCGTCATCGGCTACCTGTGGCTGCCCGACGTCTTCGGCGTCAAGATCGGCAACAACAACACCACCGGCGAGATGCACGAGTCCGGCTGGATCCCCGGCATCGACATGGGCGCGGCCGGCGAGATCTACGGCCTGGTCGTCCTCGCCGTCCTCCTCGGCATCGGCTACTGGCTCGTCCTCAACCGCACCCGCTTCGGCTTCGACCTGCGCGCCTCCGGCGCCTCCGAGTCCGCCGCGGCGGCCAGCGGTGTCGACCCGGGGCGCATGGTGCTCACCGCGATGCTCATCTCCGGCGGCCTCGCCGGTCTCGCGGGCCTGCCGATCCTGATGGGCGACACCCACACCTACAGCCTCAACTTCCCCACCGGCATCGGCTTCCTCGGCATCGGCATCGCCCTGCTCGGCCGCAACAGCCCGGTCGGCATCGCCTTCGCCGCCCTGCTGTGGGCCTGGCTCGACAAGGCCTCGCCCGAGCTGGACTTCCACGGATACGACAAGGAGATCGCGGTCATCATGCAGGGCCTGATCGTCCTCTCGGTCGTCGTCTCCTACGAGGCCGTCCGCGAGTGGGGCCTGCGCCGCCAGCAGCGCCGGGTCGGCGCGGAGCTGGCCGCCGGCCACGTCCTGGGCGCCACCGACAACTCGAAGAAGGAGGTGGCCGGCCGATGACCGCTCCGACCACAGCGACCGACGTCAACCAGCCGTCGCTGCAGCCCACGGCGCCGACCGGCCGCCGCATGTCGCTGCCCGTCCTGATGCTGGTCATCGCCGGAGCCCTGGCGCTGACCTCGATCGTCCGCCTCATCACCGGCGCCAACGGCATCACCAACGTCAGCCAGATGTCCACCGCCCTCCAGCTCGCCGTGCCGATCGGCCTCGCCGGCCTTGGCGGCCTGTGGGCCGAGCGCGCGGGCGTCGTCAACATCGGCCTCGAGGGCATGATGATCCTCGGCACCTGGTTCGGTGCCTGGGCCGGATTCCAGTGGGGGCCGTGGACCGGCGTCCTCGTCGGCATCGTCGGCGGCTGCCTCGGCGGCCTGCTGCACGCCATCGTGACGATCACCTTCAACGTCAACCACATCGTCTCCGGTGTGGCCATCAACATCCTCGCCCTCGGCGCCACCCGCTACCTCGCGCCGCTCGCCTTCGAGGGCCACCAGGGCGGCTCGGCCAAGCAGTCCCCGCCCGTCGACTCCCTCGGGCACTTCTCCATCCCGGGGCTGTCGGGCTGGCTGGACAGCCTCAACGACCAGCACTGGTTCTTCGTCTCCGACATCGCGGGCCTGCTCGGCGGCCTGGTCACCGACGTGTCCTGGCTGACCCTGATCGCCGTCGCGCTGATCCCGGCCAGCTGGTACATCCTGTGGCGCACCCCGTTCGGCCTGCGCCTGCGCTCCTGCGGCGAGAACCCGGTCGCGGCCGAGTCCCTCGGCGTCAACGTCTACAAGTACAAGTACCTGGCCGTGATCATCTCCGGCGGACTGGCCGGACTCGGCGGCGTCTTCCTGTCCATCGTGGCCAACCCCTTCTACCTGGAGGGCCAGACCAGCGGCCGCGGCTACATCGGCCTCGCCGCGATGATCTTCGGCAACTGGATGCCGGGCGGCCTCGCCATCGGCGCCGGCCTCTTCGGCTACACCGACAGCCTCAACCTGCGCGGCGGCTCCGCCAACGTGCACGCCCTGCTGCTGCTCGGCGCGCTGCTGCTGGTCGCCGGCGCCATCTGGCTGGCGATCCGCAAGAAGTACGTCAAGGCCGCGATCACCTTCGTCGTCGGCGCCCTGGTCTTCGCCTGGTACGCCGGCACCAACGAGGTCCCCAACCAGGTCGTCTCCGCCACGCCGTACGTCGTCACCCTCGTCGTCCTCGCCCTGTCCGCGCAACGGCTGCGGATGCCGAAGGCGGACGGCATGCAGTACCGCAAGGGCCAGGGCAAGTGACCGGGCCCGACTGGGAGGCGCTGCGCACCGCGGCCCGGGACGCGATGTCCCGGGCGTACGCCCCCTACTCCGGCTACGCCGTGGGCGCCGCCGCCCTGGTCGACGACGGCCGCACCGTCACCGGCTGCAACGTGGAGAACGCCAGCTACGGCATCGGCCTGTGCGCCGAGTGCGGCCTGGTCTCCCAGCTCCAGCTGACCGGCGGCGGCCGGCTGACGCACTTCGTCTGCGTCGACGGCGAGGGCGAGGTCCTCGTCCCCTGCGGCCGCTGCCGGCAGCTGCTGTACGAGTTCGGCGGCCCGGAGCTGCTGCTTGAGACCCCGGAGGGGATCCTCGCCCTGTCCCGGATGCTCCCGCAGGCCTTCGGCCCCGACCACCTCACGAAGTAAGGACAGCCAGACATGGCCATGGACGTCATCTCCGTCATCCGCACCAAGCGGGACCGCGGCGAACTCGGCGGCGAGCAGATCGACTGGGTCATCGACGCCTACACGCGCGGTGAGGTGGCCGACGAGCAGATGGCGTCGCTCGCGATGGCGATCCTGCTCAACGGCATGAACCGCGGCGAGATCGCCCGCTGGACGGCGGCGATGATCGCCTCCGGCGAGCGCATGGACTTCTCGTCCCTGTCCCGCCCGACCGCCGACAAGCACTCCACGGGCGGCGTCGGCGACAAGATCACCCTGCCGCTCGCCCCCCTGGTGGCGGCGTGCGGCGCGGCCGTCCCGCAGCTCTCCGGCCGCGGCCTCGGCCACACCGGCGGCACGCTCGACAAGCTGGAGTCGATCCCGGGCTGGCGTGCCCTCCTCTCCAACGAGGAGATGCTGGACGTCCTGGACACCACCGGCGCGGTGATCTGCGCGGCGGGCGACGGTCTCGCGCCCGCCGACAAGAAGCTCTACGCCCTCCGGGACGTCACGGGCACGGTCGAGGCGATCCCGCTGATCGCCTCCTCCATCATGTCGAAGAAGATCGCCGAGGGGACCGGCTCGCTGGTCCTGGACGTGAAGGTGGGCTCCGGCGCCTTCATGAAGACGATCGAGGACGCGCGCGAGCTGGCCTCCACGATGGTCGGCCTCGGCACCGACCACGGCGTGCGGACCGTCGCGCTCCTCACCGACATGGCCACCCCCCTCGGCCTCACCGCGGGCAACGCCCTGGAGGTCCGCGAGTCGGTCGAGGTCCTGGCCGGCGGCGGCCCCTCCGACGTGGTCGAGCTGACCCTCGCCCTGGCCCGCGAGATGCTCGACGCGGCGGGCCTCAAGGACGCCGACCCGGCGAAGGCGCTGGCCGACGGCTCCGCGATGGACGTCTGGCGCCGGATGATCGCGGCCCAGGGCGGCGACCCGGACGCGGCGCTGCCCACGTCGAAGGAGCAGCACGTGGTGAAGGCGGGCGCCTCCGGCGTCCTGACCCGCCTCGACGCCTACGACATCGGCGTCGCCGCCTGGCGCCTGGGCGCGGGCCGCGCCCGCAAGGAGGACCCGGTGCAGGCCGCCGCGGGCGTCGAACTCCACGCCAAGCCCGGCGACACGGTCACCGAGGGCCAGCCCCTCCTCACCCTCCACACGGACACCCCGGACCGCTTCGCGTACGCGCTGGCGGCGGTGGAGGGCGCGTACGACGTGGCCCCGGCGGGAACGGCCTTCACCGCCTCGCCGGTGGTGCGGGAACGTATCGCCTGACCTGGTATTTCCTCATTCGGGTGAACGGGACCGGTAGACCAGTACCGGTCCCGTTCGGCATGCTGGGATCGGTGACGCACCGATAGGAGAACCGCCATGAGCGCACTCACCGTGAGCCAGGAGCCCGACCAGAACTGGGACGACCTCGTCCGGTTCTGGGAGGAGATGGATTGGCCCGAGGGCAGCAAGGTGGAGATCATCGAGGGGATCGTCACCGTGTCACCTGCTCCTGGACTGCCTCACAACGTCATCGCCGCGCGCATCCATCGGCGCTTGCTCTCGGTGATCCCCGAGGATTGGGAGGTTTTCCAGACTTTGGCGATCTCTGTTCCGTCCCGCTTGGGGATGCTCATTCCGGACATCGTGGTGGCACAGCTGCCTGATCACACGGAGTCCGGCACCCACATCCCCGCCGCCTTGGCAGAACTCGTCGTCGAGGTCACCTCCAAGTCCAACGCTCGGCACGACCGCATCAGCAAGCCCGCCGCCTACGCCACCGCGGGGATCCCGCTCTACCTCCTCGTCGACCGCTGGGCCCCCGGCGGCCCCACGGCGACGCTCTACGGCGAACCGAAGGGTGACGTCTACCGGGTGCTGAGCGCCGCGAAGTTCGGAGATCCCCTCACCCTCCCCGATCCCTTCGACCTGACCATCGACACCAGCGAGTTCCCCGAGGCCTGACTCACCCCAGCACCGCCGCCACCCCCACCAGCACCGGCACCGACACCACCGTCGACACCAGGATCGCGTCCCGGGCCAGGCGCTCGCCCACCCCGTAGGTCGACGCGTACGTGTACAGGTTCTGCGCGGCCGGCAGCGCCGACGTCACCACCACGTCGAGCAGTTGGGCGCCCCGCAGTCCGAAGACCCCCGACGCCAGTGCCCAGGCCACCGCGGGCTGACCGAACGCCTTCAGCGCGACCGCGAGCAGCACCGGCCGCCGTTCCACGCCCCGCAGCGGCATCGTGGAGCCGCACAGGCCGATGCCGAAGGCCAGCAGCACCGCCGGGACCGACATGTTGCCGATCAGCGTCACCGGGTCCATGACCGCGTCCGGCACCTCCAGACCGCTCGCGGCGACCGCGACCCCGGCCAGCGAACCCAGCGCGATCGGATTGCGCAGCGGCGTCAGCAGCCGCCGCCACAGCGGGCCCCGCGCGCCCCCGCCCGACAGGTCCAGGATCGTCACCGCCACCGGAGTCACCAGCACCAGCTGGAACAGCAGCACCGGCGCCACCAGCGAGGCGTCGCCCAGCACGTACACGGCGATCGGGATGCCGAGGTTGCCGGAGTTGACGTAGCCGGAGCACAGCGCGCCGATCGTCGTACGGCCCACGCCCCAGCCGCGTACGACGCCGACCGCGACGAACGCGCCCGCCACCGCCAGCGTGGACAGGGCCGTCACCAGGAGCCGGGCGGAGAAGACCACCGACAGGTCGGCCGTCGCGAGCGTGGTGAACAGCAGGGCGGGGGAGGCCACGTGGAAGGCGAGCCTGGTCAGCACCTCCCGGCCCTGGGGGCCGAGATGACCGCGCAGGCCGAGGACGTAGCCGACGCCGATGACCACCGCGATGACCGCGAACCCGGTCAGCACCCCCTGCACGGCGCTCCCTCCCCGGCGGGAAGGCGGACGCCGGACGGCGCGGAGGCGGGGAGTGGGGAGAGCGGGGATATGTGGTGCACGCGGCCCACCCTCTGCGGGAAGGCATGCGCCGGTCAATGTGATCCCCGACGGCCCCGCCGCCGATGACTTCCGCGGGTCCGCCCGGTCTACCGCACGTGGACGCCGTGACACCCGCCGTACTCGTGCTGCCGGGGCCCGTCTCCCGCGGGGAGACGCCCCGGCTCTGCGACGAGGTTCGCGCACTGCTGGAGACCACCCGGGCCGGGGTGGTCGTCTGCGACGTCGGCGGTCTCGGGCCGCCGGGCCTCGCCGTCGTCGACCTGCTGGCCCGGCTGGAACTCACCGCCCGGCGGGCCGGGGGCCGCATCCGGCTGCGCGATGCCGACCCGGCCCTGCACTCCCTACTGGGCTTCGTCGGCCTCCGCTTCGAGACGGAGCGGCAGGTCGAACAGCGGGAACCACCGCTTGGTGTCCAGGAAGCAGTGGAACCCGGTGATGCGGCCGGCTGAGATCTCCAGCACCTGGACCGCCCACGGCGCGAAGCCGCCCGCCTCCGGGTCCGGCTTGTAGTGCGCGAAGGCCGGCAGTCCGTTGGCCTCCACCCGCAGCAGCCGGGAGCCCGCGCACGCCGCGCCGAGCGTCGTCATGAAACCGGTGATGTCCGCGGGACCGGCCAGCCACAGGTCGAACGGCGGCATCGTCATGACCGCGTCCTCGTGCAACAGCGCCGTCAGCGCCGTCATGTCGTAGCCCTCGAAGGCCGCGACGTAGCGCTCCAGGAGCTTCTGCTGCTCCTCGTCCAACGGGTCCGACACCGCGGCGTCGGACCCCCGGTCCGCCCGCTCGGCGAGCGTCGCGCGGGCGCGCTGCAGGGCGCTGTTCACGGAGGCCACCGACGTGCCGAGCAGCTCGGCGACCTCGCTCGCCTTCCACGCCAGCACCTCGCGCAGGATCAGCACCGCCCGCTGCTTGGGCGGCAGCTGCTGAAGGGCGGCCATGAAGGCGAGCCGCACCGACTCCTTGGCGACGGCGGCCTCGGCCGGGTCGGCGGTCTGCGGCAGCACGCGGGCGTCCGGCATCGGCTCCAGCCAGGTGTGGTCCGGACGGGGGGACAGCGCGGCCTGGGCGAGCGGCGTCGAGTCCGTCAGATCCATCGGACGCGCCCGCTTGTTGCCCGCGCTCAGCATGTCCAGGCAGACGTTGGTCGCGATCCGGTACAGCCAGGAGCGCAGGCTGGAGCGGCCCTCGAACTTGTCGTAGCTCCGCCAGGCGCGCACCAGGGTGTCCTGCACCGCGTCCTCGGCCTCGAAGGAGGAGCCGAGCATCCGGTAGCAGTACCCCGTCAGCTCGGGCCGGTGCTTCTCCAGCGCGGAGTCCAGCTCCGTCGTCACGGTGCCGTTGGTCATCGTCCACCCACCCCTGTGGCGTCCCGTCGTGCGCGTCTTCGCGCCTCGCACTTCGGAAGCTACCGCAGGGGACTGACAATGGCCTGTGCAGTCAATGAAACAGCAGGTCGGAGAGGGGGCGCGGAGCCTCAGCGGGACAGGCCCAGCACCTTCACCGGAGCGTCCCCGACCTGCCGGCGGGCGGCCAGCGAACCGGCGACCGTGATCACCACGACGCCCAGCACCGCGAACACCCCCACCGCGACCGTCCCGGCCCAGCCGCCCGAGTGGAAGGCCACCGCGCCGACCGTACTGCCCGCGCTGGAGCCCACGTAGTAGGCGGACTGGTACAGCGCCGAGGCCTGGGCCCGCCCGTGCTGGGCGGTCTTGCCGACCGCCGAGGAGGCCACCGCGTGCCCGGCGAAGAAGCCCGCCGTGATCAGTACGAGCCCCAGCAGGACCAGCGGCAGCGACGGCGCCAGGGACAGCAGCAGACCCGCCGCCGTCGTCCCCGCGCCCAGGTAGAGCGCCCCGCGGCGGCCGAGGCGGCCCACCAGACGGCCCGCCGTCGACGCCGAGACCGTGCCGACCAGGTAGACCAGGAAGATCGAGCCGATGAGGCCCTGCGGCAGCGAGAACGGCGCCTCCGCCAGGCGGTATCCGATCACCGTGTACACGCCGCCGAAGACCGTCATGAACAGCGCGCCGATCGCGTACAGGCGCCGCAGCAGCGGGTTGGCGAGGTGGTCGCGCACCGTGCGGAGCAGGACGCGCGGGCGCAGCGAGCCCGGTGTGAAGTGCTTCGGCGCCGGCAGCAGCATCCGGAAGGCCACCGCGCACCCCACCGCGACGAGGCCGACGACCCCGACGGCGATCCGCCAGCCCCACTCCTGGGCGACCCAGCCGGTGATGATCCGGCCGCTCATCCCGCCCACGCTGTTGCCCGCCACGAACAGGCCGATCGCGGTGACCAGCGCACGCGGCCGCACCTCCTCCGCGAGGTACGCCGTCGCCGAGGCCGGCAGCCCGGCGAGCGCCGCTCCCTGCACCGCCCGCAGCGCGACCAGCGCCGGCAGCGACGGGGCGAACGGCACCAGCAGCCCGACGGTCACCGCCACCGCCAGCGACGCCGTCATGACCGTACGCCGCCCGAACCGCTCCGACAGCGCGCTCATCGGCAGCACGAACACCGCGAGGCCCCCGGTCGCGGCGGCCACCGTCCAGCTCGCGTCGCTCGCCGTGACGCCCAGGTCGCCCGAGATCAGCGGCAGCAGGGCCTGGGTGGAGTAGAGGAGCGCGAAGGTCGCGACACCCGCCAAGAACAGCGCGAAGCTCATCCGGCGGTAGCCGGGGCCGCCCGGTGCCATGCGCGAGTCCGCGGTGTCGGGGGCGTCGGGGGCGGCGACTGCGGTCGCGGCGTCCACGCTGGTGGACGCCCCGGTATCGGCGGGAGTCATGCGACGAAGGTACGAAGCCCCTTACTCATCCGTCCAATGCATGGAATGGCCATAATCGTTCCCATGGTGCATCAGCAAAGCTCACGGCCCCGCCTGTCACCGTCCGGTGACACAGAAGACATCGTCGCGCTGCTCGCGCCCCGCCTCGCGCACTTCGCCGGCGTGGCCCGCACCGAGCACGTCACCCGCGCCGCCCAGGAGATGAACGTCCCCCAGTCCACGCTGTCGCGCGCCCTCGTCCGCCTGGAGCAGGACCTCGGCGTCGACCTGTTCGTCCGCCGCGGCCGCACCCTCGCGCTGACCGTCGCCGGACGCACCTTCCTCGGCTCCGTCGAACGCGCCCTGGCCGAGGTCGAGCGCGCCGCCGACGAGGTCCGCGCCGACGCCGACCCGGCCACCGGCAAGGTCGCCTTCGGCTTCCTGCACACCATGGGCGCCGAGACGGTCCCCGGCCTGCTGCACGCCTTCCGCGCCGACCATCCGCGCGTCCGCTTCAGCCTCGTCCAGAACTACGGCGAGGCGATGCTGGAACGGCTGCGCGCGGGGGAGCTGGACCTGTGCCTGACCTCCCCGGTGCCCGACGCGCCCGACCTGGTCGCCCGCCGCCTCGACGAGCAGAAACTGCGCCTGGTCGTCCCGGCCGACCACGCCCTGGCCGGACGCAGGCGCATCCGCCTCGCCGAGGCCGCCGACGAGAACTTCGTGACCCTGGAGCCCGGCTACGGCCTGCGCCGCATCACCGACGCCCTGTGCAAGGAGGCCGGGTTCCGGCCCAAGGTCGCCTTCGAGGGCGAGGAGGCGGAGACACTGCGCGGTCTGGTCGCGGCCGGACTCGGCGTCGCCCTGCTGCCGCCGCCCGCCGTGCCCCGCCCCGGCGTGGTCGAACTGACGGTCACGGCCCCGCGCGCCGCCCGCGAGATCGGCGTGGCCTGGCTGGCGGGCCGTACGGACACACCGCCGGTGGCGGCCTTCAAGCAGTTCCTGCTGTCCCGGCGGGGCAACCTGCTGCCGTCCTGAAACCGGGGCGGGCCCGCGCCCTACCGCCGCAACGACTTCCCGAACCCCACCGCGAGCGGCATCCGCAGCCCCAGGGGCGGGGGAGCGGCCAGGGCGTCCTCCACCGGACGCGAGAAGGACTGCCCGAACAGCACACCCATCACGAAGTCCTCGGCCAGAGCCGCCACTTCGTCCCGGTACTGGCGCAGCCCGTGACCGTCGGAGTGCACCTCGAACCGGCACACGCCGCGGTTCGCCTTCTTCGCCCGTGAAGCCAGCCGGAACGACAACTCCGGGTCACTGCGCCCGTCGTTCGTGCCGTGCACGATCAGCACCTGCCGCCCGGCGAGCTGCCGCACCGGTTCGGGCGGCGCGGCCACGTCCTCCTCCGGCAGCCAGGGGGCGATCGCCAGCACCGACGTGACGGCCTCGTGCCCCGCCGCGCGCAGGGCCGCCCGGCCGCCCATGCCCGTGCCGAGCAGGCAGACGGGCACGTCGCCGTAGCGCCGTACGGTCTCGTCGGCGGCCCATTCGGCGTCCCGGGCGAGATGGGCCTCGGCGCCGTTCCAGCCGCGGTAGCGGTAGTGCACGACGTGCGTGGCCAGGCCCTCCTCCCGCCCCGCGCGCGCCAGCCTGCGCCCCAACGCCCGTACGGACGCGGACGCGAGCAGCGTGGAGGGCCTGCGGTCGGAGACCTCGTCGCCCCCGGGGAGCAGCAGCACCACGCCGCTCACCGCCGTCCCCTCGGGGCCGGGCGTCCGCCCCAGCCGGGCCCGACGGACCGGCGTCGCTTGCTGTGCCATGACAGAAGATTCTCAGAAGACCGGGTGTACGGAACCCGTCCGCGCAGTCACCGTTACATATCGGGGAGTCCGTACACCGAGTCCGTACACCGAGTCCGTGCACCGCCCGCGGTGCCGAATGCGACCGTACGGCCGGGTCCGTGCGGGTCCGGCCATTCACCCGGTGTTCTACGCGCGTAGGAGTTAGAGTGCGGAAATGACGAGCCAGAGCACCGAGAAGAGCGCGGCGGCGAACACCGCGACGAACAGCGCGACGGTCTCGAAAACACCGTCGCCGGACCGGATCCGCCGGGCGCCGAAGGTTCTGCTGCACGACCACCTCGACGGCGGGCTGCGCCCGGGCACGGTCGTCGAACTGGCGGCGGCGACCGGTTACGCGGGTCTGCCCGAGACCGACGCCGACCGGCTCGGCGACTGGTTCCGGCAGGCCGCCGACTCCGGTTCGCTGGAGCGGTACCTGGAGACCTTCTCCCACACCGTCGGCGTCATGCAGACCCGCGACGCCCTGGTCCGGGTCGCCGCCGAGTGCGCCGAGGACCTCGCCGAGGACGGCGTCGTCTACGCCGAGGTGCGGTATGCCCCCGAGCAGCACCTGGAGCGGGGGCTGACCCTCGAGGAGGTCGTCGAGGCCGTCAACGAGGGGTTCCGGCAAGGGGAGCGGCGTGCCCGGGACAACGGCCACCGCATCCGGGTCGGCGCCCTGCTCACCGCGATGCGGCACGCCGCCCGCTCCCTGGAGATCGCCGAACTCGCCAACCGCTACCGCGATCTCGGCGTCGTCGGCTTCGACATCGCCGGCGCCGAGGCCGGCTACCCGCCCACCCGGCACCTGGACGCCTTCGAGTACCTGAAGCGGGAGAACAACCACTTCACCATCCACGCCGGCGAGGCCTTCGGGCTGCCGTCCATCTGGCAGGCCCTGCAGTGGTGCGGCGCCGACCGGCTCGGGCACGGGGTGCGCATCATCGACGACATCCAGGTCCACGAGGACGGCTCGGTCAAGCTCGGACGGCTCGCCTCCTACGTCCGCGACAAGCGGATCCCGCTGGAACTGTGCCCCAGCTCCAACCTCCAGACGGGCGCCGCCGACTCCTACGCCGAGCATCCCATCGGACTGCTGCGCCGGCTGCACTTCCGGGCCACCGTCAGTACCGACAACCGGCTGATGTCCCACACCAGCCTGAGCCAGGAATTCGAGCACCTTGTCGAGGCGTTCGGTTACACGCTCGACGACATGCAGTGGTTCTCCGTCAATGCGATGAAATCAGCGTTCATTCCTTTCGATGAACGACTGGCCATGATCAATGACGTGATCAAGCCCGGATATGCGGAGCTGAAGTCCGAATGGCTGTTCCAGCAGACGGCCTCCACCAGCGGTTCTTCGGAGATCATGGACTGAGTGCCGGTCGACGGTCATACGGAACGCGAACGGGATTTCACCATCCGTCCGCATTTCGATGTTTGCGTCGGGGGTGGGGCGTGTTTACGGTCAAGGACCGCTCACCTCCCCGTCACCCCATTACGAGGACGCAATTCCATGAAGCAGTCTGCTGCCAAGACCCTCGGTGTCGCCGCCCTCGGTGCCGCCTTCGCCGCCGCCGGCGCGGGCGCGGCCACCGCGGCCCCCGGACTCCCGGACACCGCGCAGACGGTGGACTCCGTCGCCCGCACCCTCCCCGCGGAGACCGTCTCCCAGGTGGCGCCCGGCGCGGGCAACCTGCTGGAGCAGGGCCGCAGGATCTCCCACACCGGTCTGACCGTCGCGCAGCCGGTCGTCGAGCAGGTGGTCGCGGAACAGCTCGCCGACGGCCCGACCGAGCCGGTCGCCAAGCTGCTCGGCGGCGTACCGGTGCAGTCGCTGCCCACCAAGGGCCTGCCGGTCAACGGCCTCCCCCTCGGCGGCTGACCCGCGCCTTCCCCCCAAGCGTCGATGGGGCGCACCCGGTGTCGCCGGGTGCGCCCCATCGGTGTACCAGAGGGGTGGTGCGACCGTCACCAGGCCGTGCGGGCGGCCTTCTCCTCGGACGGGAGCAGGATCCACAGGGCCAGGTAGAGCAGGAACTGCGGGCCGGGCAGCAGGCAGGAGACCAGGAAGATCACCCGCATCGTGCCTGCGGAGGTGCCGAAGCGCCGGGCCAGCGCGGCGCACACTCCGCCGATCATGCGGCCGTGGGTGGGGCGGGCGAGGCTGGACATCGCGGCTCCTTCGTGAGCGTGTGGGTGGGGCTGCCCTCCGGCTTCCCCTTCATCTGCCCTCCACGCTACGGAGACGAACGGAACAAAGCGTCGCTCTACGGGGCGATACCGACCCTGGGAATCGTCGGGGTCCGACCCTGAGCGGGCTCCTCCTGGGGTACGTCTTCCCGACCGGCCGCCCGGTACCAGCGACGGACCCGGGCCCGGCCCGCCGGGACGACGGCGAGGTGCGCGACGGCCACCCCCACCGTGTTCAGCAGCACCGAGTCGATGTCGACGACCTGGCCCGGCACCCCGGTCTGCAGCAGCTCGATGCCCAGCGACAGCAGGATGCCCGCGGCCGTGGTGCGCAGCAGGGAGGCCAGCGGCGAGACGTACAGCCGCCCGCCGGCCATCGGCAGCAGAACACCGAGCGGCGCCAGCAGCGCGAGTCCACCGCCGAGCGAACGCACCGCCTCGCGACCGCCCAGCGCCAGGTCGGCGCGGATCCCCGCGAACGGCTGCACATTGGGCGGCAGCACCCACGGGACGTCCAGTGGCCGCAGCGCGTACCAGGAGACGAACGCGAGATGTGCGACCAGGAGAACGCTTCCTGTCACACGGATGCGGAGCGCGGCGCTGCCGCCGAGGAACCCATGACGCTGCACGTCCCCCTAGACGCGGCCCGCGCCGCGCGCGGTTCCGGCCGCCGCCCCGCAAGGGTGAGGCTTGCGCCACACGGCCCTCGCGCCACTCCCCGGCGCACCCCGCCCGGCCCGGCGGTGTGCGCCCGGCCGCGGCCCGTCGGTGGGCCGTCAACCGCCCGTCAGCCGCCCGCGACCTCGGCGGACGGCGGTTCGTTGCTCCCGGGCCGGGCCCGGACCTCGTCCGTACAGGTGTAGCGGCGGGCCGACCGGTCCGCGGGACCGGCCAGGACGACGGAGCCGTCCCCCTCGGCCGCGGCGGAGTCCGAGAAGGTGCACACGACCTGCGCGAGGGCGTACGAGGTGAGGTCGTCGGGAGCGGTGCTCAGCCGCAGCGTGTCCTCCGGCTCGCCGGAGCGCGGTCCGGTCACGGTGATCCCGCGGCGCACGTCCGACGTGTACCCGGCCTCCTTCTCCGCGGCCGACGGCTGCTCCGCCAGCTCGTTCAGCAGCCCCTGGGCCACCAGGACCCGCCGCCCGGAGTCCGTGGCGCCGCCCGGCACCCGCACCGTGCGGTCCACGGCCACCAGCGACGAGCCGCACAGCAGGAACACCCGCGCCGGCAGACCGGGCGCGGCCCCCGCCGACGCGTCCGGCTCGGTGAGCGAGCAGCGCACCCGCGAGGGCGCGGGACCGTAGTCCGTCGGAACCTCCGTGGCGCGGATGCCGCACCCGGTCAGCAGCGCGGCCAGTACTACGAGCCCGGAGAGGGCCGGCAGACGGCGTACGGTCATCAGACCTGTCCCTTCGCGTCCTTGCCCCTGACCGTGTCCTTGCTGCCGTCCCCCGGGGCGTCTCCGGGGGACCCGGCGCCCGCGCCGTCCCCCTCGGCGGGCGGGGACGGGTCCTGGGGCAGCCACAGCGTGAAGACCGCACCGCCCCCCGGGGAGTTCTCGGCGGATATCCGACCGCCGTGGATGTGCGCGTTCTCCAGGGCGATGGACAGGCCGAGCCCGCTGCCCTCGGAGCGCGGCCGGGAGGCGCTCGCCTTGTAGAAGCGGTCGAAGACGTGCGGCAGGACGTCCTCGGGGATGCCCGGACCGTTGTCCCGCACCCGGATGACGATCTCGTCGTCCGCCCGCGACACCGACACCCGCACCGGCGACCCGCCGTGCTTGAGCGCGTTGCCGATCAGGTTGGCGAGGATGACGTCCAGGCGGCGCGGGTCCAGGCGGGCGTGGATGCCGCGCTCGGCGTCCAGCTCGACGGCGTCCAGCCAGGCCCGGGCGTCGATGCAGGCGGTGATCTGGTCGACGACGTCGACGTCGTCCAGGACGAGGCGGGCGGTGCCCGCGTCGAAGCGGGTGACCTCCATCAGGTTCTCCACCAGGTCGTTCAGCCGCCGGGTCTCGCTCACCACCAGCCGCACGGCGGGCTCGACCATCGGATCGAAACTCCCGCCCTCGCCCTCGCTCGCGAACTCCAGCTCCTCCTCCAGCACCTCCGTCACCGCGGTGAGCGCCGTCAGCGGGGTACGCAGCTCGTGGCTCATGTCCGCGACGAAGCGCCGCGACGCCTGCTCACGGCCGGCCATGTCGGCCACCCGCTTCTCCAGCGCCTCGGCGGCGCTGTTGAACGTCCGGGACAGATCGGCGAGTTCGTCGGTGCCCGAGACGCGCAGCCGGGTGTCCAGCTTCCCCTCGCCCAGCCGTCGCGCCGCGACCCCGAGCCGGTGTACGGGCTTCAGCACGGTCGTCGCCAGGGCCTGCGCGAGCAGCGCCGAGCCGAGCAGGGCGACCGCGGTGGCGATCCCCAGCGACCAGGCGAGCGAGTTCAGGTCCTTGGCCTCCGGTTCCAGCGACTTGAGCATGTAGCCGGTCGGCCCGCCGCCGATCACCTTCGTGCCCGCCACCAGGTACGGAGTGCCGTCGTCGGTGATCCGCTGCCAGTACAGGTGGTACGGCTGCTTGTTGGCCGAGGTGACCTTCTGCTCCTTGTTCACCGCCCCACGCAGCGACTCGGGCACGTCGGACAGCGCGAAGCCGCCCAGGCCGCCGGAACTGCCGTACACGGCGCCGCCGCCGGCCTTCTCGGCGACCAGCAGCACCGAGAAGCGCTGGCTGCTGTTGGCCATCTGCCCCGCCGTGTGCTGCAACTCGTCCTGCGTGGGGTGCTCGGGCAGCGCGCCCGCCCGGTTCTGCATCTCCTGCTCGAAGCCGCGCAGCACGGCGTCCTGGGTACGGGTGAGCACCGCCTCCCGGTTCAGCCAGTAGGCGATGCCGGACGCGGACACGGCGGCGGTGAGCGCGACCAGACCGAAGACGAGGACGAGCCTGAGACGCAGACTGGTGAAGCGCAGCCAGGACCAGACTCCCTTGCGAGCCGCGGCCCAGCCGCGCAACCCCCCCTGGTGTTCCTTGGTCACTGAGGCGGATCCAGCCGGTAGCCGACACCGCGCACGGTACGGATCAGGGTCGGGGACGACGGCACGTCCTCGACCTTGGCGCGCAGCCGCTGGACGCAGGCGTCCACCAGCCGGGAGTCACCGAGGTAGTCGTGCTCCCACACCAGCCGCAGCAACTGCTGCCGGGACAGCGCCTGTCCCGGCCGGCGGCTCAGTTCGAGGAGCAGCCGCAGCTCGGTCGGCGTGAGCTGGAGGTCCTCGCCGTTCTTCGTCACCGTCATCGCGGAACGGTCGATGACCAGGCTGCCGAAGCTCGCCGAGTCGGTCGACTCCCGTTCCCCGCGCCGCAGCACGGCCCGGATCCGGGCGTCGAGCACCCGGCCCTGGACGGGTTTGACGACGTAGTCGTCGGCGCCCGACTCCAGACCGACGACCACGTCGATGTCGTCGTTGCGCGCGGTCAGCAGGATGATCGGCAACTGGTCGGTGCGCCGGACGCGACGGCACACCTCGAAACCGTCGATGCCGGGCAGCATCACGTCCAGCACGATCAGGTCCGGCCGCTGCTCGCGCAACAGCTTCAGACCGTCCTCACCGCTGGCAGCAGTGGCCACCCGGTGGCCCTGGCGGGTCAGGGAGAGCTCCAGGGCCGTACGGATGGCGTCGTCGTCCTCGATCAGCAACAGGGAAGGCACCCGCTCATTCTGGCCCATGAGGGGGTGGGTGTTCGACCTGTGGGTGCGGATGGGGCCCCGCCACGCCGCCGGACCCTGTGAAGGAACGGTGCTGCGGCCGTGACGGACCCCTGTGACAGCTCTGTGACAGTCGGCGGACACGGCCATGAAGTCGCCGGGGCAAGCTTTTCGTCACAGGCAACACCGGAAGTCCACGACGGGGGGCGCGAGATGAACACGCTGAAGGGCACCAACACCAGCGCAGTGGTCACGCGTCTGCACGACGTGCACGCACACCGGGGTTCCGAGAAGTCCGGTGCCGTGAGCGGGCGGGGGTGCGCTCGCGGCACCGGGCGTCAGCACACCGCGTACATGACGGTGGTCGACGCGAACACGGGGGACACGGGGGCAACGAGGAACGAGGGGGACCGGGGGGAGCGGCGGTCCCTGTCGGAGGCGGAGTTCACCGCCTATGTCCAGGAGCGCCGCTCCTCCCTGTACGCCACCGCCTACCACCTCACCGGCGACCGCTTCGAGGCCGAGGACCTGCTGCAGAGCGCACTGTTCTCGACGTACCGGGCGTGGGACCGGATCAGTGACAAGGCGGCGGTCGGGGGCTACCTGCGCCGCACCATGACCAACCTGCACATCAGCGCCTGGCGGCGCCGCAAGCTCAACGAGTACCCGACCGAGGAACTGCCGGAGAGGCCCGGCGACATGGACGCGATGCGCGGCACCGAGCTGCGCACCGTCCTGTGGCAGGCGCTGGCCCGGCTGTCCGAACTCCAGCGCACCATGCTGGTCCTGCGCTACTACGAGGGCCGCACGGACCCGGAGATCGCGGACATCCTCGACATCAGTGTCGGCACGGTGAAGTCCAGCATCTGGCGCTCGCTGCGCCGGCTGCGCGAGGACGAGGTCCTCAGCTTCGGCCGTGACCAGGAGGACGCCTTCGGCGAACTGGTCGCCTGAAGGTACGGGCCGAGCAGGCGGGCCCGAGGGGGAGGGGCCCCGAGAAAAAAGTTCGAGCCGGGGTGTATCACGGGGGCGGGCTCGGACTCTTACTCACGGGGAAGCACCACGGGGGAACACGGGGGAACGGGGATCACGGGGGATCCACGGGGGAGTGGAAAGGGAAGCGGGACTGGAGGGCCGGGGGTCCGTCCAGTCCCGCTTCCGCGTGTGCGGCCGGACACGGCGCCGCGCCCTCACGCCGCCGTACGGGCGCCGGCGCACCGGCCCGCCGCCGCGGCGGCCAGCCGTCCCATCGCCTCGTCCCGGTCGCAGGCGTGGGCGCCCAGGGCCGTCTGCCGGGCGATGACCGACCGCTCCTGCCGCATCAGCCGCCAACCCCTGCGCAGCAGGAACGGCACGGACTTGCGGCCCTCGCGCAGGTCCCGGGCGAAGCGCCGCCGGAAGGTCGTCAGCGGGCCGCGGCTCAGGCACAGCGCGTCGGCCAGCACGCCCAGTTCCCGGCAGCGCGTCACCAGTTCCGCGGCGAAGATGCCCTCGGCGAGGAACAGCGGGGTCCGTCCGATGTCCACCGCGTCCTCGCCGGTGCGGGCGCTCAGCGAGAGGTCGTACACGGGCACGTTCGTGCGGCCCGTGCGGCACAACTCCCCGATGGCGGCGACCGCCGCGTCCGCGTCCCACGACGCGGGATGGTCCCAGTCGATGTCGGAGCTCTGCGCCACCGTCGGCAGCGTCGGGTCGGTGCCCTCCTTGTAGAAGTCGTCGAGGCGCAGCACCGGAAGGCCGGAGCGGGCGGCGAGGAGGGACTTGCCGGAGCCGGAAGGGCCGCAGAGCAGCACGACTCGCGTCGGTATGGGCGGATGGGAGCTCACGGGACACCAGTCTGAGGCATCGAACGCCTGTCGTAGACCCCGTGGGTGGACTTTGCAGCGCGCGTCACATCTCGAAGGCGCCGTGCGGTGACCTGATCACGGTCCGCACTGTTGTCAGGGCAGTCCACAGCACTCCACACCAAGAGGTGGCAGCACCGATGGCCCGACACGCGTCCCCCCGCACCCCGCACGCACAGCGCGCCCTGGTCGCCCTCGCGACCGCCGGGGCCGCCCTGGCGGCAGGAGCGGCCACGGCTTCCGCGGACGGCGGCGAAACGATCGCCGGCCTGGCCCACACCCGCCCCACCTCGCTGGGCAACATCGACCCGCAGGCGGGCGTCCAGGCGGTGACCGGCATGGTCGGCTACGTCACCGGCCCGGTCGCCGACCTCAAGCCCAACCCGCTGGCCGGCACCGGCGTCGACCCGCTGGACAACGGCGTCGGCACGAAGATCGCCGACTTCCAGCCCCTGACGTCGACGGCACTGACGGGGCCGGTCGCCCAGGCGCAGTCGCTGGGCGCCGTGCCGGTGGTGGGGCAGGTGACGGAGCTGCTGCGCTGAGGCAGTCCGCGAACGCCGGGCCGCGATCCTCCGAGAGGGAGGTCGCGGCCCCCTGGCGACGAGGGTGGTCCAGGCTGTCCGGCGGAGGTGGGCGACGACGCTACAAGGCGGCCCGGGGGCCGTCTAATCTGTGGTGATCCACGTTTCGCGCAAGACGTGCCAGGGGGGCCGTGTGCACAACGACGACGGAATCAACGGGACCGGTGGCAGCGCCGACGGGCATCCCGAGGATCGTTCTCTCGCCCCCCGCATGGTGATCGAGGGCCGTTACGAGCTGCTGGAGCCGATCGGCAGCGGCGGGATGGGCGAGGTCTGGAAGGCCCACGACCGGCGGCTGCGACGCTTCGTCGCGGTGAAGGGGCTCCTCGACCGCAGGGCCACGACCCCGGACACGCAGAAGGACGCGATGCAGCGGGCCCGTCGGGAGGCGGAGGCGCTCGCCAAGATCGAGCACCAGAACGTGGTGACCGTCCACGACCAGATCGAGACCGCCGACCAGGTCTGGATCGTGATGAAGCTGCTGGAGGGGCGGTCGCTGGCCGACCTGTTGCGCGGCGACGGGGTCCTCGGCGTGCCCAGGGCCGCGGACATCGCCCTCCAGATGGCCCAGGGCCTGCGGGCGGTCCACGAGGCGTCGGTCCTGCACCGCGACGTCAAACCGGGCAACGTACTGGTGCGGGACGGCGGCCAGGTGGTGCTGGTGGACTTCGGCATCGCCACCTTCGAGGGCGCGGACCGGGTCACCCGGTACGGCGGCATCATCGGCACCCCTCCCTACCTGGCGCCCGAACTCTTCGCCCCCGCCTCCCCCGGCCCCACGTCCGCCTCCGACCTGTGGGCGCTGGGCGTCACCCTGTACGAGATGGTCGAGGGACGCCTGCCCTTCGGCGGCCACGAGGTCTGGGAGGTGCAGGCGAACATCCAGCAGTCGCCCGACCCCGTGCTCCGGTACGCCGGACCCCTCGGCCCCGTCATCCAGGGGCTGCTGGCCACGGACCCGGGCAGCCGGCTGGACGCGGCCTCGACGGAGGCGATGCTCAGGGAAGTCCTCGCGGACCCGGGCACGCCGGCCCCCGCGCGGGCCACCACCCCCGCACAGCCGGCCCCGGCCCGCCCCACGCCGCCCGTGCCCCGACCCGCGCCGACGGCGGCCGCACCGGCACCCGCCGCGTCCTCCCCCGAAGGCCGCCCCGACGAAGGCGCTCCTTTCGCAGGTGCTCCCCCCGAGTCGTCGCCGACAGCGTCGCGCGGGGGCCGCGGCCGGTTCCGGGGCTGGAAGGTGGCGGCGACCGCGGCGTGCGTCGCTCTGCTCGCCGGGGGCGGCTGGCTCCTCTCGCAGAGCGGCTCCGGGGGCAAGCAGGACGACGCCTCCGGTGCCCAGGGGCAGGGACCCGCCGCGGGCGACGCCGAGAAGGCGTGGGAGCAGTGGAAGGACGCGAAGAAGCGGCTGACCATCGGTGCCAAGGAGGATCAGCCGGGGCTGAGCTTCTACGACGAGGACACCGGCGTGTGGAGCGGATTCGACGTCGACATCGCCTACTCCCTCGCCGACGAACTGGGCTACGACAGGGAACAGGTCGACTTCTACGGGGTGACCACGGCCAACCGGGCGAGCAAGCTGAAGAACGGGGAAGTGGACCTGGTCATCGCCTCGTACAGCATGACCCCCGCCCGCGAGAAGCGGGACGGCATCAGCTTCGTCGGCCCCTACTACAAGGCGGGCAGCAGCCTCCTCGTGCGCAAGAACTCCGCGAAGTACGACCTCGACGAAGCCGTCGACGTGGAGAAGAACCAGGTCGAGGTGTGCACGGCACGGGACTCCACGTACGCGGACCGGTTGCGGAAGGAGGGGTACACCACCGGGAAGTGGCAGCCCGACACCTACAAGGAGTGCGTGGAAAGGCTGCTGGACAAGCGGTCGAGCGTGTACGCGGTCGCCTCGGACGACGTCCTTCTCGCCGGGTACGCCCAGGACGACCCGGCGCATCTGAAACTGCTGCCCAGCGGCGCGGGCACGGAACCCTACGGGGTGGCGATGCGGAAGGGCGACCCTCTCCTGAAGAGCAAGGTGTGCTCGGGGCTCCGGGAAATCCTGGCCGGGAAGGAGTGGTCGGACATGTATATGAAGGATCTGGCCCCACTGACGGGACGGAAGACCGCGCCGAGGAAGCCGGAACTGATGCCGTGCTCGGGTGAGTGAGCGACCTCGGCGGGCCGCGGCTCCCCCGGACGGGGAGGAACCGCGGCCCTGTCGGTGCCGGTCAGTACGACGAACCCGACGCGCCCAGCGCGCCCGTCGGGTGCCAGACCGTCTTCGTCTCCAGGAACGCCGTCATGCGGTCCGTGCCCGGGGTCGGCGACCAGTCGGTGTTGTCCACAGGCTGTGGACGCAGGACGCGCTTGAGGTTGTCGGCGGCTGCGATCTCCAGCTCCTTGGCCAGAGTCTCGTCGGCGCCCGCGAGGTCGATCGCGTTGACGTCCTGGTGGGCGGCGAGCGGGGCGGCGATCTCCGCCGTACGGCCAGAGAGGATGTTGACCACACCGCCGGGGAGGTCGGAGGTGGCCAGCACCTCGCCCAGGGACAGGGCCGGCAGAGGGGACTTCTCCGACGCCACCACGACCGCCGTGTTGCCCGTCGCGATCACCGGGGCGATCACCGAGACCAGGCCCAGGAACGACGACTCCTGCGGCGCCAGGACGGCGACGACGCCCGTCGGCTCCGGGGAGGACAGGTTGAAGAACGGGCCCGCGACCGGGTTGCCGCCGCCGACCACCTGGGCGATCTTGTCGGTCCAGCCCGCGTACCAGACCCAGCGGTCGATCGCGGCGTCCACCTGCGCCGCGGCCTTCGCCTTCGACAGGCCCTCCGCGTCGGCGACCTCCCCGACGTACTGGTCGCGGCGGCCCTCCAGCATCTCCGCGACGCGGTAGAGGATCTGGCCGCGGTTGTACGCCGTCGCGCCCGACCAGCCGCCGAACGCCTTGCGTGCGGCGACCACCGCGTCACGGGCGTCCTTGCGGGAGGAGAGGGGGGCGTTCGCCAGCCACTTGCCCTTTGCGTCGGTCACCTCGTACACCCGGCCGCTCTCGGAACGCGGGAACTTCCCGCCCACGTACAGCTTGTAGGTCTTCAGGACACTGAGTCGCTCAGACATCGAGGTACGCCTCCAGGCCGTGGCGGCCGCCCTCGCGGCCGAAGCCCGACTCCTTGTAGCCGCCGAACGGCGACGTCGGGTCGAACTTGTTGAACGTGTTGGACCAGATCACACCCGCGCGGAGCTTGTTCGCGACCGCCAGGATGCGCGAGCCCTTCTCCGTCCAGATGCCCGCCGACAGGCCGTACGGGGTGTTGTTGGCCTTGGCGACCGCCTCGTCCGGCGTGCGGAAGGTCAGCACGGACAGGACCGGGCCGAAGATCTCGTCGCGGGCCACCGTGTGCGCCTGGGTGACGTTCGTGAACAGCGTCGGCGCGAACCAGTAGCCGGAGGAGGGCAGCTCGCAGGCCGGGGACCAGCGCTCGGCGCCCTCCGCCTCGCCCCGGTTGGCGAGGGCGGTGATACGGGCCAGCTGCTCGGCGGAGTTGATCGCGCCGATGTCCGTGTTCTTGTCCAGGGGGTCGCCCAGACGCAGGGTGCCCAGGCGGCGCTTCAGGGAGTCCAGCAGCTCGTCGTGGATCGACTCCTGGACCAGGAGACGGCTGCCCGCGCAGCAGACCTGGCCCTGGTTGAAGAAGATGCCGGTGACGATGCCCTCCACCGCCTGGTCGATCGGGGCGTCGTCGAAGACGATGTTGGCGCCCTTGCCGCCCAGCTCCAGGGTGAGCTTCTTGCGGGTGCCCGCCACCGTGCGCGCGATCTGCTTGCCGACGGCCGTGGAGCCCGTGAAGGCGACCTTGTTCACGTCGGGGTGGGCGGTCAGCGCGGCGCCGGCGTGGCCGTCACCGGTGATGATGTTGACGACGCCCTTGGGCAGCCCGGCCTGGCGGCAGATGTCCGCGAAGAACAGGGCGGAGAGGGGGGTCGTCTCGGCGGGCTTCAGGACCACCGTGTTGCCCGTCGCGAGCGCCGGGGCGATCTTCCACGCCAGCATCAGGAGCGGGAAGTTCCACGGGATGACCTGGCCCGCGACGCCGAGGGGGCGGGGGGCGGCGCCGTAGCCCGCGTGGTCCAGTTTGTCGGCCCAGCCCGCGTAGTAGAAGAAGTGCGCCGCCACCAGGGGGAGGTCCGCGTCGCGGGTCTCCCTGATCGGCTTGCCGTTGTCCAGGGTCTCCAGGACGGCCAGCTCACGGCTGCGTTCCTGGATGATCCGGGCGATGCGGAAGAGGTACTTCGCGCGCTCCGCGCCGGGCAGCGCCGACCACTTCTCGAACGCCTTGCGGGCGGCCTTGACGGCGCGGTCGACGTCCGCCTCACCGGCCTCGGCCACCTCGGAGAGGACCTCCTCGGTGGACGGGGAGACCGTCTTGAAGACCTTGCCGTCGGCCGCCTCGGTGAACTCGCCGTCGATGAACAGACCGTAGGACGGTGCGATGTCGACGACCGCGCGGGACTCGGGAGCCGGGGCGTACTCGAACGCGGATGCGGATGCGGGTGCGGACGCGGGTGTGGGTGCGGATTCGGGTGCCATGGTGATCAGTCCACCGTCACGTAGTCGGGGCCGGAGTAACGGCCTGTGGCCAGCTTCTGGCGCTGCATCAGCAGGTCGTTCAGCAGCGAGGAGGCGCCGAAGCGGAACCAGTGGTTGTCCAGCCAGTCCCCGCCCGCGGTCTCGTTGACCAGGACCAGGAACTTGATCGCGTCCTTCGCGGTCCGGATGCCGCCGGCCGGCTTCACACCGACCTGCACGCCGGTCTGCGCGCGGAAGTCGCGGACCGCCTCCAGCATGAGGAGCGTGTTCGCGGGCGTGGCGTTGACCGCGACCTTGCCCGTGGACGTCTTGATGAAGTCCGCGCCGGCCAGCATGCCGAGCCAGCTCGCGCGGCGGATGTTGTCGTACGTCGACAACTCGCCGGTCTCGAAGATGACCTTCAGACGGGCCGACGTGCCGCAGGCCTCGCGTACGGCGGTGATCTCCTCGTACACCTTCGAATACCGCCCCGCGAGGAACGCGCCGCGGTCGATGACCATGTCGACCTCGTCCGCGCCCGCCGCCACGGCCTCGCGCACGTCGGCCAGCTTGACGGCGAGCGAGGCGCGGCCCGCCGGGAAGGCGGTGGCCACCGAGGCGACCTTCACGCCGGAGCCGGCCACGGCCTCCTTCGCCGCGGGCACCATGTCGGGGTACACGCAGACGGCCGCCGTGGACGGTGCCGTGCGGTCGGTCGGGTCGGGGCCGACCGCCTTCGCGCCGAGCGCCCGGACCTTGCCCGGGGTGTCCGCGCCTTCCAGCGTCGTCAGGTCGACCATCGAGATGGCCAGGTCGAGGGCGTACGCCTTCGCGGTGGTCTTGATGGAACGGGTGCCGAGGGAGGCGGCACGCGTCTCCAGGCCGACCGGGTCGACGCCGGGCAGCCCGTGCAGGAAGCGGCGCAGCGTGCTGTCGGACGCGGTGACGTCCGCGAGGGCGAATGGCGGTTCAGTGGTGGGCATGCTCACCAGGCGAGCATATCTACGCGCGTAGCGGCTGTACAGTCCTCCGCGCTCGTTTCCCCGGACCGGCCCGCCTGTGAGCGTCCGCCGCCCGGTCGGGCACAATCGGCAGCATGACGACCCCGGAGCCCCAGTCCCCCTCGCCGCAGTCGCCGGAACCCGTGTCCAGGGACCGCGCCTACCGGTCGCCCGCGGGCATCGCCGGAGGCGTACTGGTGCTCGCCCTCGCCCTCTGGCTGGGCATCGACGCCCTGGTCGTGGGGGAGGAGGACACACGCTGGAAGGCGCTCGCGGCGCTGCTGTTCCTCGTGCCGCTCGTCGCCGCCTACACCGTGCGGCCCGCCGTCTTCGCCGGGGACGACCGGCTGCGGGTGCGCAACCCGTTCCGGGTGATCGTGCTCCCCTGGGCGGAAGTGGCGACGTTCCGGTCCGCCTACTCCAACGAGGTCGTCACCGAGTCCGGTGAGAAGTACCAGCTGTGGGCCATCCCCGTCTCGCTGCGCGGCCGCAAGCGGGCCGCACGGCAGGAGGACCGGCGGGCCGCGGGCGGTGGCGGCCGCAGGCGCGGCGGCGTCCTCGGCGGGTACGGCCAGTTCGGTGGACGCGGCGGAGGCGCCGGGTCGGCCGCCGCCGAGGCGGAGGGGCCGGTGCGGGCCGAGACCGACAAGGTCATGGACGAGCTGCGCGAGCTGCTGGAGACGCGACGGGACGCCGAGGCGTCGAAGGGCGGCGGGGTGACGGTGCGGTGGGCCTACGAGATCGTCGTGCCGGTGGCCGTGGGAGCGGTGGCGCTGGCGGTGCTGCTCGGGGTCGGGTGAGCGGGGGCGCGGGCCGCGGGCACGGGCACGGGGGCCGGGGGCGCGAGGAGGGCGGCTCCTGCCCCCGGCCCCGCGGCGGTCCGGGGGGCACGCCTGTTGGGGGTGCCCCCGTTTTCGGAGGGGCTCCCCCCGTGGGCGCGCGTGCCGTTGCCGGTCAGATGCCGGCCGACCTCGACAGGTCGCGCTTGAGAGCCGCCAGCAGGTCCGTCGCCTTCGCCCGGGCTCCGGGGAGGTCGGTCCGGGCGGCGACCGGGACCACCACCTCCAGGTAGCACTTCAGCTTCGGCTCCGTGCCGCTCGGGCGGACGATCACCCGGGCGCCGTCGAGCGTGTAGCGCAGGCCGTCCGTGGGCGGCAGGGTCTGCGTGCCCCGGGTGAGGTCCTCCGCCTTCGTGACCGGCAGACCGGCGAGGTCCCGGGGAGGCTGCTCGCGCAGGCGGTGCATCGCGGCGGCGATGAGCGAGACGTCCGCCACGCGCACCGAGAGCTGGTCGGTGGCGTGCAGGCCGTGCTCCACGGCGATGTCGTCGAGGAGGTCGAGGAGGGTGCGGCCCCGCTCCTTGAGGACGGACGCCAGTTCCGTCATCAGGAGGGCCGCGGTGATGCCGTCCTTGTCGCGGACGCCCTCCGGGTCGACGCAGTAGCCGAGGGCCTCCTCGTAGCCGTAGCGGATGTTCTCCACGCGGGCGATCCACTTGAAGCCGGTCAGGGTCTCCTCGTACGGGAGGCCCGCCTTCTCGGCGATGCGGCCCAGCAGGGACGACGACACGATCGACTCCGCGAACGTGCCCCGCGCTCCGCGGGCGACCAGGTGGGCGGCGAGGAGGGCGCCGACCTCGTCGCCGCGGAGCATGCGCCAGCCGGCGGTGTCCGTGCCGTCGGGTACGGCCACCGCGAGGCGGTCCGCGTCCGGGTCGTTGGCGATGATCAGGTCCGGGGCCGTCGCGCGGGCCTGCGCGAAGGCGAGGTCCATCGCGCCGGGCTCTTCCGGGTTGGGGAAGGCGACGGTGGGGAAGTCCGGGTCGGGATCGGCCTGCTCGGTGACCAGGACGGGCGGCGGGAAGCCGGCCCGGGCGAAGGCGGCGAGCAGGGTGTCCTTGCCGACGCCGTGCATCGCGGTGTAGACCGTGCGGGCGGTGCGCGGGGAGTTCTCGGCGAGGACCGCGTCCGTGCGGGCGAGGTAGGCGTCGAGGACGTCGTCGCCCAGGGTCTGCCAGCCGGAATCCGGGCGGGGGACGTCGTGCAGGGAGCGTACGGCGGCGATCTCCGCGGCGATCTCGGCGTCGGCGGGGGGCACGATCTGGGAGCCGTCGCCGAGGTACACCTTGTAGCCGTTGTCGCGGGGCGGGTTGTGGCTGGCGGTGACCTCCACGCCCGCCACGGCGCCGAGGTGCCGGATCGCGAACGCGAGGACGGGGGTGGGGAGGGGGCGGGGGAGCACGGCCGCCCTGAGGCCGGCGCCGGTCATCACCGCCGCGGTGTCGCGGGCGAAGTCCTCGGACTTGTGGCGGGCGTCGTAGCCGACGACGACCAGGCCGTCGGTGTGGCCCTGACCCTTGAGGTACGCCGCGAGGCCGGCGGCGGCGCGGATGACGACCGAGCGGTTCATGCGCAGGGGGCCCGCGCCGAGTTCGCCGCGCAGGCCCGCGGTGCCGAACTGGAGTGTCCCGGAGAAGCGTGCGGTGAGCTCGGCGAGGTCCTCGGTGTCGATCAGGCGGGCGAGTTCCGCGCGGGTGTCCGCGTCGGGGTCCTCGGCCAGCCATGCCCTGGCTCGTGCGAGGAGGTCGTCTTGCGCGTTGTGCACGTCGGTCTGCCTCTCGGGGGTGGGGGTGGTGCGGGGGCCTGCGGCGCTTGTGCGGGTGGTCGGTCGGTGGCGCGTGGTGCCTGCGGCGCTTGTGCGGGTGGTCGGTCGGTGGCGCGTGGTGCCTGCGGCGCCTGTGCGGGTTTGGTGGGGGTGCGGGTGCCTGCGGCGCCTGGTGCGGGTGGGGTGCGGGTGGTGCCTGCGGCGCCTGGTGCGGGTTCGGTGGGGGTGCGGGTAGCGCCTTGGGTTCGGTGGGGGGTCGGGGCCGGGACGGGGGTGTCCGTCCTCGGAACGGCGCGGAATCGGTCGGCCACAGAAGCGGGTGGCGTTGACGCGCCAACCGCTGCGGGCGGACACCCCCCGACCCGTCCCCTTACCGCCGTACGCGGCTTTCCCCGCCCCTCTTCGGTGCCGCTTCGCGCCGTACGCGGCTCTCCCGCCGTCGCTTGGGCGGCCTGCTTACAGGCGGCCCAGCACCTGGGTCAGCAGGGAGCCCATCCGTGTGGCGGAGTCGCGGCCCGCCTGGAGGACCTCCTCGTGGTTGAGGGGCTCGCCCGTCATGCCGGCGGCGAGGTTGGTGACCAGGGAGATGCCCAGGACCTCCGCACCGGCCTCGCGGGCGGCGATCGCCTCCAGGACCGTCGACATGCCGACCAGGTCGGCCCCGATGACGCGGGCCATGCGGATCTCGGCCGGGGTCTCGTAGTGCGGGCCGGGGAACTGGGCGTAGACGCCCTCCTCGAGGGTGGCGTCGACCTCCTTGCACAGGGCCCGCAGACGGGGGGAGTAGAGGTCGGTGAGGTCGACGAAATTGGCGCCGACGATGGGGGAGGTGGCGGTGAGGTTGATGTGGTCGCTGATCAGGACCGGCTGGCCGGGGCGCATGCCCTCGCGCAGGCCGCCGCAGCCGTTGGTCAGGATGATCGTCTTGGCGCCGGCGGCGACGGCGGTGCGGACGCCGTGGGAGACGGCGGCCACGCCGTGGCCCTCGTAGTAATGGGTGCGGCCCAAGAAGACCAGCGCGCGCTTGTCGCCGATGGAGTACGAGCGGACCTTGCCGCCGTGGCCCTCCACTGCGGGCTTGGGGAAGCCCGGCAGGTCGGTGACCTGGAGATCGGCCTCGGGGGCGCCCAGGGCGTCCACGGCCGGTGCCCAGCCGGAGCCCATCACGAGGGCGACGTCGTGGGTCTCGGCGCCGGTGAGTTCGCGCAGGCGGGCCGCGGCGGCGTCGGCGGCGGCGTACGGGTCGCCCTGGATGTCGTCCGGAAGAAGAGATGCGTTCACGCCGAAGAGGGTAGCCGGTTTGCGGCTACGCGCGTAGATGGCGGAGGTCACGGGATGGTGGTTTTTGGGTTGGAGGTTTCGACGAGGGTGGTCCTCAGCAGGGGCGTTTGCGGAGTTCCATGACGTAGTCGTGGGGGGCGCCGGCCGATTCGGCGGCGTCCGCGATCTCGCCCAGGTAGCGGGCGGAGGGCAGGCCGCCCTCATAGGCGTTCAGGACGTAGGTCCAGGCACCCTCCTCGCCGTCGAGGGTGTGGACGCGGACGCGGGTGCGGCGGTAGATGTCCAGGCCCACGCCCTCCCAGCGGTCCAGGGAGTCCTCGTCCATCGGGGCGATGTCGTAGAGGGAGACGAAGACCTGGGAGATCGGGTCTTCGACGAGGGTCGCGAGGGCGCCCTCCCAGCCCATGTGCTCGCCCCCGAAGGTCAGCCGCCACCCGTTCAGCCAGCCGGTGGCGCGCAGCGGCGAGTGCGGGGCGCGGCGGGTCATCAGCCGCGCGTCGAGGTTGCCGGCGTAAGCGGCGTAGAGCGACATGAGGGGAAGGGTACGCGCCGTTCTTGTAACGGTGGTGGCCCCGGGCGGCCTCTCGTTGAGGCGTGCGGGACAATGGAGTACGTGACTCGGATCGTGATCATTGGCGGCGGACCCGGCGGATACGAAGCGGCGCTGGTGGCCGCTCAGCTCGGCGCGGAGGTGACCGTCGTCGACTGCGACGGTCTGGGCGGGGCGTCGGTGCTGACCGACTGCGTGCCGTCCAAGACCCTCATCGCCACGGCTGAGGTGATGACCACCTTCGACTCCTCCTACGAGGAGCTGGGGATCATCGTCGCCGACGACACCCCTCCCATGGAGCAGGCCGCCCGGGTGGTCGGGGTCGACCTGGGGAAGGTCAACCGGCGTGTGAAGCGGCTCGCGCTGGCGCAGTCGCACGACATCACCGCCTCCGTGACGCGCGCCGGTGCGCGGGTCATGCGCGGGCGCGGGCGGCTGGAGGGCATGCAGGGGCTCGACGGGTCCCGCAAGGTCGTGGTGCGGGCCGCCGACGGGAGCGAGGAGACGCTGACCGCCGACGCGGTGCTCATTGCTACGGGTGGGCATCCGCGGGAGCTGCCGGACGCGCGGCCCGACGGAGAGCGGATCCTGAACTGGACCCAGGTCTACGACCTGGAGGAGCTGCCCGAAGAGCTGATCGTGGTCGGCTCCGGTGTGACCGGTGCCGAGTTCGCCGGGGCCTATCAGGCGCTCGGGTCGCGGGTCACTCTCGTGTCGTCGCGGGACCGGGTGCTGCCCGGTGAGGACCCGGACGCCGCTGCCGTGCTGGAGGACGTGTTCCGGCGGCGCGGGATGAACGTCATGTCGCGGTCCCGGGCCCAGTCCGCCAAGCGGGTGGGGGACCGGGTGGAGGTGACGCTGTCCGACGGGCGCGTCATCACCGGGTCGCACTGTCTGATGGCCGTGGGTGCCATTCCCAACACGGAGGGGATGGGGCTCGAGGAGGCCGGGGTCCGGCTCAAGGACTCCGGGCACATCAAGACCGACCGGGTCTCGCGGACCTCGGCTCCCGGCGTGTACGCCGCCGGTGACGTCACCGGCGTCTTCGCGCTCGCCTCGGTGGCGGCGATGCAGGGGCGGATCGCCATGTACCACTTCCTGGGCGATGCGGTGACTCCGCTGAACCTCAAGACCGTCTCCGCCAACGTCTTCACCGACCCCGAGATCGCCACCGTCGGCTACTCGCAGGCCGACGTCGACGGGGGCAGGATCGACGCCCGGGTGGTGAAGCTGCCGCTGCTGCGCAACCCGCGCGCCAAGATGCAGGGCATCCGGGACGGCTTCGTCAAGATCTTCTGCCGGCCGGGGACCGAGATCGTGGTGGGGGGTGTCGTCGTGGCGCCGCGGGCCTCGGAGCTGATTCATCCGATCTCGATCGCCGTCGACAACAACCTGACGGTCGAGCAGATCGCCAACGCCTTCACCGTGTATCCCTCGCTGTCCGGGTCGATCGCGGAGGTGGCGCGGCAGCTGCACACGCGGAAGGACGGCGGGGAGGGCTGAGTCCTCGCGGCTTGAATCGACTCCCCGCCGGTTACGGGGAGTTGCCGCTGTTGCGGGCGGCATAGGCGGCCGGAGTAGGCCCGTATACCACTTCCGGTGGTGGCATGCGAACAACTTCTGTTATTCGGCGCATACTGCTGAAAGCAGACGGTCGTTGGGGTTACTGTCAGTTTCGTGTTCGCTGCAGAACGTCGCCAATTGATCCTCGAAATGGTGCGAGCGAACGGGGCCGTGTCGCTCCGTGAGCTCGCCCGCGTCGTCCAGACCTCCGAAGTGACCGTACGGCGGGACGTGCGCGCACTGGAGGCAGAAGGACTCCTCGACCGCCGGCACGGCGGTGCGGTACTGCCGGGCGGGTTCACGCGAGAGTCCGGCTTTCCGCAGAAGTCCCATCTCGCGACCGCCGAGAAGACGGCCATCGCCGATCTCGCCGCGAGCTTCGTCGAAGAGGGCGAAGCCATCGTGGTGGGAGCGGGTACCACGACGCAGGAGCTGGCACGCCGGCTCGCGCGGGTGCCCGGGCTGACCGTCGTCACCAATTCGTTGTTGGTGGCCCAGGCCCTCGCCCACGCCAACCGGGTCGAGGTCGTGATGACCGGTGGCACGCTCAGAGGGTCCAACTACGCCCTGGTGGGGTCGGGGGCCGAGCAGTCCCTGCAGGGGCTTCGGGTCTCCAAGGCATTCCTGTCCGGGAGCGGGCTGACCGCCGAGCGGGGGCTGTCCACCTCCAACATGCTGTCCGCGTCCGTCGACCGGGCGCTGGTCCAGGCCGCCGCCGAGGTCGTCGTCCTCGCCGACCACTCCAAGCTGGGTACGGACACCATGTTCCAGACCGTGCCCACCGACGTCATCACGCGTCTGGTCACCGACGAGTCGCCGGGCCACGACGACCGTGCCGCCACCGAACTCCAGGCCCTGGCCGACCAGGGCGTGCAGATCGCCGTGGCCGGTGCCTCGGGGGGTGCGGCGAACGGCGCCGGAGCCCCGGGGGGTGACGGCGTCCCGGCGCGTCAGCAGCGCCGGGACGTACCGCTTCCGGGACCGCGCCGTCAGGTTCCGGGCGCGGCGGGCGGACTGCGCTCGGCCACCGCCCTGGGTGAGCAGAACGGCGGGGCGGAGCGGGCGCGCGTCGCCGACATGCGACGCCGGTAGTCGTCGGCTGTCGGCTGTCGGCTGTCGGCTGTCGGCTGTCAGTTGTCGGCTGTCAGTTGTGAGTTGTCGGTTGTCGGTTGTTCGTTGCTGTGTGGTCTTCGGCGTGACCTTGCACGGACGGGGCGTCCGGCGGACCATGTCCGCCGGACGCCCCGTCGTGTCGCGGGTGTCGTCAGTCCTTGATGTCGCAGATCGCGGCGCCGGACGTGATGGATGCGCCGACCTCTGCGCCCAGGCCCTTGATGGTGCCGGACTTGTGGGCGTTGAGGGGCTGTTCCATCTTCATCGCCTCGAGTACGACGATCAGGTCGCCCTCCTGGACTTCCTGGCCCTCCTCGACGGCGATCTTGACGATGGTGCCCTGCATGGGGGAGGCGAGGGTGTCGCCGGAGGCGGCGGGGCCGGACTTCTTGGCCGCGCGGCGCTTGGGGCGGGCCCCGGCCGCCAGGCCGGTGCGGGCCAGGGACATGCCGAGCGAGGAGGGGAGGGAGACCTCCAGGCGCTTGCCGCCGACCTCGACGACGACCGTCTCGCGGCCGGACTCCTCGTCCGCCTCGCCCTCCGCGGGCGCGGTGAACGGCTTGATCTCGTTGACGAACTCCGTCTCGATCCAGCGGGTGTGGACCGTGAACGGGTCGGTCGAGCCGGTCAGCTCGGGCGCGAAGGCGGCGTCGCGGACGACCTCGCGGTGGAAGGTGATGGCGGTGGCCATGCCCTCGACGTTGAACTCGTCCAGGGCGCGGGCGGCGCGCTCCAGGGCCTCCTTGCGGGTGCGGCCGGTGACGATGAGCTTGGCCAGCAGGGAGTCCCAGGCGGGGCCGATCACCGAACCCGACTCGACACCGGCGTCCAGGCGGACACCCGGTCCGGCGGGGGGATCGAAGAGGGTGACGGTGCCGGGGGCGGGCAGGAAGCCGCGGCCGGGGTCCTCGCCGTTGATGCGGAACTCGAAGGAGTGTCCGCGCAGGACGGGGTCGCCGTAGCCGAGCGCTTCGCCGTCGGCGATGCGGAACATCTCGCGGACCAGGTCGATGCCCGCGACTTCCTCGGTGACCGGGTGCTCGACCTGGAGGCGGGTGTTGACCTCCAGGAAGGAGATCGTGCCGTCCATGCCGACGAGGAACTCCACCGTGCCGGCGCCGACGTAGCCGGCCTCCTTCAGGATGGCCTTGGAGGACGCGTACAGCTGGTCGAGCTGGTCCTGGGAGAGGAAGGGCGCGGGGGCCTCCTCGACCAGCTTCTGGTGGCGGCGCTGCAGGGAGCAGTCGCGGGTGGAGACGACGACCACGTTGCCGTGGGTGTCGGCCAGGCACTGGGTCTCCACGTGCCGGGGCTTGTCGAGGTAGCGCTCGACGAAGCACTCCCCGCGGCCGAAGGCGGCCACCGCCTCGCGGACGGCGGAGTCGTACAGCTCCGGTACCTCGTCCAGGGTGCGGGCGACCTTGAGGCCGCGGCCGCCGCCGCCGAACGCGGCCTTGATCGCGATGGGCAGGCCGTGCTCCTTGGCGAAGGCGACGACCTCGTCCGCGCCGGAGACCGGGTCGGGGGTGCCGGCGACCAGGGGGGCGCCGGCCCGCTGGGCGATGTGGCGGGCGGCGACCTTGTCGCCCAGATCGCGGATGGCGTGCGGGGGCGGGCCGATCCAGATCAGCTGGGCGTCCAGGACCGCCTGCGCGAACTCCGCGTTCTCGGAGAGGAATCCGTACCCGGGATGAATGGCGTCCGCGCCCGACTCGCGCGCGGCTTTGAGGACCTTCTCGATGTCCAGATAGCTGGTCGCGGGGGTGTCACCACCCAGGGCGAACGCCTCATCAGCGGCGCGAACATGCAATGCGTCCCGGTCCGGGTCCGCGTAGACGGCCACGCTCGCGATCCCGGCGTCCCGGCAGGCCCGGGCCACGCGGACAGCGATTTCGCCACGATTGGCGATGAGCACCTTGCGCACGATTGAGGCTCCCTCCTTGAAACAAGCCGAGTTTAGGGACTGCCGACACGGCACTTCGACCCGTCCCCAATGGTGAGCTTGCCCACACGGAGTGTGATTCGAGGCTCGCTCGACCCGCGAAGGCCCCGCAGTACCGCGGTACGTAGGACTCCCCGGGGAAACCCTAGCCCTCCCGTGTGGTCAAGGTCTCTGTAAGGGCGTGCTGCGGGCCACTCCGTTTCTTTGTCGAGTCCCTACTAATGGCCCAATGATTCTTTGCTCGCGGCAGACCCCTTGTGGCGAGGTTTACCCGTTAGTAGCGTTCCTCGTGCTGAAGGACATGCGTGGCCCGAAGGGCCTCCCTGAGGGGTAGTGGTCGGGCGGCGGGCGGGCGTACTTGGGGTAGCAGCTGTCCTGTGCGGGCAGCGGTCGGAAGTGGGTGGGGACCGGTGTCGGTGCGCAGGCCGGTGGCGTGGATCGTGGCGGTCGTGCTGCTCGCGGAGGCGGTCGGCGTCGTGGCGCTGAACTGGTTGCTGGGGGTCGTCGTCGACCGGCAGGACATGTCCCTGGCCGGTCTCGACCCGCACATGATGTCGGTGTCCTCGAAGATCGGCGGAATCGTCTTCGGGCTCTACTTCGCGCTGTGCGCCCTGGTCGCGCTGCTCGTGGCCCTGCGCGACCGCCCGCCCGCCGGGCTCGGCAAGGTCCTGCTGATCAGCGCGGCGGTCGTGCACGGGCTGCTCGGCGCCTTCAGCTGGGGCCTGGTGGGCCCCGGCGCCTTCGTCTTCATGGTCGTCGTGCTGGGTCTCATCGTGCTGCTGCTGATGACGTACGACGTTCGGGAGGAGCCGGCCGCCGCCGGGCAGCGGCCCGAGGGCGGCAAGGGCGGCGACGGCGCCCCGGTCAGCCCTCCACCGGCGCCCACAACTCCGTGATACCGACACCCAGTTCGGCGAGAAGGCGCCGCAGCAGGGGCAGGCTGAGGCCGATGACGTTGCCGTGGTCGCCCTCGATGCCGTCGATGAACGGGGCCGAGCGGCCGTCCAGGGTGAACGCCCCGGCGACGTACAGGGGCTCGCCCGAGGCCACGTAGGCGGCGATCTCGTCGTCGGTCGGCTCGCCGAAGCGGACGACGGTGGAGGCGGTCGCCGAGACATGGCGGCCGGAGGCGGTGTCCCAGACGCAGTGGCCGGTCTGCAGCGTGCCCGCCCGGCCGCGCATCGCCTTCCAGCGGGCGGTGGCCTCCTCGGCGTCGGCCGGCTTGCCGAGCGCCCGGCCGTCCAGGTCGAGCACCGAGTCGCAGCCGATCACCAGGGCGCCGTGCACCTCCGGCCGCGCGGCCACGACGGAGGCCTTCGCCTCGGCCAGGGCGAGGGCCAGCTCGGCGGGGGTGGGCGCGGAAACGGCCTCCTCGTCCACGCCGCTCACCAGCACCTCGGGGGCGAGTCCGGCCTGGCGCAGCAGGCCGAGCCGGGCCGGGGACTGGGAGGCGAGGACGAGTCGGCGGGGCTGAGCAGTCATGGGGTCAGGGTAGTCACCCGGGCGGGGGCGCTCATTCCGGACCGAGGACATCCCGGACCGAGGTCATCTCAGAGCCAGGTCATCTCAGACCGAGCACGATCATCGCCAGGACCATCGCCAGCGCCAGGAAGACGCCGAGCCGCCGCAGCATGTCCTGCGTGTCGCGCAGTTCTTCGGGCGGCTTGTTCTCGGGGTCGGACCACAGCATGCCACCAGCGTGCGGCTTGGACGGGGGCGGCGACTTGAGTATGGGTACTCAGATCGGGGCGCGGGGTTGCGGTGATGTGCGCGGTTCCCCGCGCCCCTGGGAGGTCCGCTTAGCTCGGCCAGAACGTACGGGTCCATGACGTCGGGCCCGGGTGGGGCAGGCGGTGGGCCGCGATGCGGGACGGGTCCGACCACGCGTCGCGTGGGGCCTCGGCGGTGGACGGCTCGGATTCCGTCGCCACGGCGCGGGCCCTGACCACTGTCAGGGCGGCGGCGAGTTCTTCCGGGGAGGGGTTTCCCCGTACGACCTTGATGGTCACAGCGGCTCCTTCCGGAGGGATCGGGGGGGTGCGGGGGGTCAGAGGGGGATGTTGCCGTGCTTCTTGGGGGGCAGGCTCTCGCGCTTGGTGCGGAGCTGGCGCAGGCCGCGCACGATGTGGCGGCGGGTGTCGGAGGGCATGATCACGGCGTCGACGTAGCCGCGTTCGGCCGCCGTGTAGGGGTTGAGGAGGGCGTCCTCGTACTCCTGGATCAGGCGGGCGCGGGTGGCCTCGGCGTCGTCGCCCGCGTCGGCGATGGTGCGGCGGTGCAGGATGTTGACCGCGCCCTGGGCGCCCATGACGGCGATCTGGGCGGTGGGCCAGGCCAGGTTGAGGTCGGCGCCCAGGTGCTTGGAGCCCATGACGTCGTAGGCGCCGCCGAAGGCCTTGCGGGTGATGACCGTGATGAGCGGCACCGTGGCCTCGGCGTAGGCGAAGATCAGCTTGGCGCCGCGGCGGATGATGCCGTCGTGCTCCTGGTCGACGCCGGGCAGGAAGCCGGGGACGTCGACGAAGGTGAGCACGGGGACGTTGAAGGCGTCGCAGGTGCGCACGAAGCGTGCCGCCTTCTCGGAGGCGGTGATGTCCAGGCACCCGGCGAACTGCATGGGCTGGTTGGCGACGATGCCGACCGGGCGGCCCTCGACGCGGCCGAAGCCGGTGAGGATGTTCGGCGCGAACAGGGGCTGGGTCTCGAAGAACTCGGCGTCGTCCAGGACGTGCTCGATGACGGAGTGCATGTCGTAGGGCTGGTTCGCCGAGTCCGGGACGATCGCGTCCAGCTCGGCGTCCTCGTCCGTGACCGCCAGGTCCGCCTCCTCGGGGAAGGCGGGGGGCTCGGAGAGGTTGTTGGACGGCAGGTACGACAGGAGCTGCTTGACGTACTCGACCGCGTCCTTCTCGTCGCCCGCCATGTGGTGGGCCACGCCCGAGGTGGAGTTGTGGGTGCGGGCGCCGCCCAGCTCCTCGAAGCCGACGTCCTCGCCGGTGACGGTCTTGATGACGTCGGGGCCGGTGATGAACATGTGGCTGGTCTGGTCGACCATCACCGTGAAGTCGGTGATCGCGGGGGAGTAGACCGCGCCGCCCGCGCACGGGCCGACGACCAGGCTGATCTGGGGGATCACGCCGGAGGCGTGGGTGTTGCGGCGGAAGATCTCGCCGTAGGCGCCGAGGGAGGCGACGCCCTCCTGGATGCGGGCGCCGCCGGAGTCGTTGATGCCGATGACGGGGCAGCCGGTCTTGAGGGCGAAGTCCATCACCTTGACGATCTTCTGGCCGTAGACCTCGCCCAGCGCGCCGCCGAAGACGGTGAAGTCCTGGGAGAACACGGCGACGGGCCGGCCGTCGACGGTGCCGTAGCCGGTGACGACGCCGTCGCCGTAGGGGCGGTTGTTCTCCAGGCCGAAGTTGGTGGAGCGGTGCCGGGCGAACTCGTCCAGCTCGACGAACGAGCCCTCGTCCAGCAGGAGGTCGATGCGCTCACGGGCCGTCAGCTTGCCCTTGGCGTGCTGCTTCTCCACGGCGCGTTCCGAACCGGCGTGCGTCGCCTCCTCGATACGGCGCCTGAGATCCGCGAGCTTGCCCGCGGTCGTGTGGATGTCGGGCTGCTGCTCTTCCGGCTCGGACATCGGGATGCGGCTCCCTGCCTGCTCAAAAACGGGGGGACGGTTACTCATCCGTAGAGTAGTAGGGGCCCTTCCGATCGGCAGTGCGGTGTTTCCCACACCTAGTGTGGGTTGCATGACGCCCCGAGATTCCTCCGACTCTCCGAACGACGCCCCGCACAGCCGGTGGTCCGACCTGGACCGGCCGCCCCTCAACGGCACCGCCCTGCGCCGGGGCCTGGTACGGGAGGGGGGCCTGTGGCGGCAGGTGGACGTGGTGCAGCGCACCGGCTCCACCAACTCCGACCTCGTGGCCCGCGCCGCGGAAGGGGATCTGGCCGAGGGGGTCGTCCTCGTCGCCGAGGAGCAGAGCGCCGCGCGGGGACGCCTGGACCGGCGGTGGACGGCGCCGCCGCGCTCCGGGCTGTTCTTCTCCGTACTGCTGCGGCCCGCCGAGGTCCCCGTGACCCGCTGGGGCTGGCTGCCGCTGCTCACCGGCGTCGCCGTGGCGACCGGGCTGTCCCGCGTCGCGGGCGTCGACACCGCCCTGAAGTGGCCCAACGACCTGCTGGTGACGGTGGGCGGCGAGGAGCGCAAGGCCGGCGGCATCCTGGCCGAGCGGGCCGGGACCGACGGCGTCGTCATCGGCGTCGGCATCAACGTCAGCCTGCGGGCGGACGAGCTGCCGGTCCCGCGGGCCGGGTCCCTGGCGCTCGCCGGGGCCACCGGCACCGACCGGGACCCGCTGCTGCGCGGGGTACTGCGGTCGCTGGAAGACTGGTACGGGCGCTGGCGGGCGGCCGACGGCGACCCGGCGGCCAGCGGACTCCAGGAGACCTACGCGGCGGGGTGCGCGACGCTCGGCCGCATGGTGCGGGCGGAGCTGCCGGGCGACCGGTCGCTCGTGGGGGAGGCCGTCGCCGTGGACGGGGACGGACGGCTGGTGCTGGCGACGGAGGCGGGGGTGCAGGAGCCGGTGGGCGCGGGCGACATCGTGCACCTGCGGTTGGCGTGAGCGCGACTCCGGGGCACTCTCGGAGTGCGGGCCGCACCGGAGTGAGCTGGGGCACACCTGACGTAAAGTTGGGGCCGGTCGAACCTGACCGCGGCAGATCGGAAGGGCAGCAGGCGTGAGCGTCGACGACACGGGCTCCGGCGCGGACGGGGACGGCCGGGTGGACCCCGAGCCCGCCCCGGACTCCGCCGACCCCGGGGAGGACCCGCTCGCACTGCGCCTCGAGGGGCTCATCCTGGGCGCCGAGCGCCGCTACACCCCCTTCCAGGCCGCCCGCAGCGCGGGCGTCTCCATGGAGCTCGCCTCCCGTTTCTGGCGGGCCATGGGCTTCGCCGACATCGGGCAGGCCAAGGCGCTCACCGAGGCCGACGTCCTCGCCCTGCGGCGCCTTGCCGGTCTGGTGGAGGCGGGGCTGCTGAGCGAGGCGATGGCCGTCCAGGTCGCCCGGTCCACGGGACAGACCACCGCCCGGTTGGCCGAGTGGCAGATCGACTCCTTCCTGGAGGGCCTGACCGAGCCCCCCGAGCCCGGGATGACGCGCACCGAGGTCACATATCCCATCGTCGAGCTGCTCCTTCCCGAACTGCAGGAGTTCCTCGTCTACGTCTGGCGGCGCCAGCTCGCCGCCTCGGCCGGCCGCGTCATCCAGGCCGGGGACGACGAGGAGATGGTGGACCGGCGGCTCGCCGTCGGCTTCGCCGACCTGGTCGGCTTCACGCGGCTGACCCGGCGGATGGAGGAGGAGGAGCTCGGCGAGCTGGTCGAGGCCTTCGAGACCACCTCCGCCGACCTGGTGGCCGCGCGCGGCGGGCGGCTGGTCAAGACCCTCGGCGACGAGGTGCTGTACGCCGCCGACGACGCCGGTACGGCCGCCGAGATCGCGCTGCTCCTCGTCGAGACGATGGCCCACGACGAGACCATGCCGGAACTGCGCGTCGGCATCGCCTTCGGCACGGTCACCACGCGGATGGGCGACGTCTTCGGCACCACCGTCAACCTGGCCTCCCGGCTCACCTCGATAGCGCCCAAGGACGCGGTCCTCGTCGACTCCGCCTTCGCGGAGGAGCTGATCCGCACCCGCGACGCCCCGGCCTCGGAGTCGGCCGCGGCCGAGGAGGCCGCCGCGGCGGAGAAGGAGGGCGAGGAGCCGCCGGTGTACCGGTTCGCGCTCCAGCCGATGTGGCAGCGGCCGGTCCGCGGTCTCGGCGTGGTCGAACCGTGGCTGCTCACGCGCCGGGCGGACGGCGGCGGGGAGGCGTAGGCCCTCACCCGGGCGCCGGGCGCCGGGCGCCAGGTCCTGGGTCCCGGTCGTCAGCCGTCGAGCAGGTCGACGCAGAGGCCGATGACGGGCACGCACAGGCCCGGATCGTCGGGGCCCTGCCCCGGGTCGGGGGCCGGTGGAGGGTTGGCGCCCGCCGACGGGGTCGGGGCGGGGCGGGGCGCCGCGGGGTCGGACCGCGAGGGCCGCGGAGCGTGCGGGGCCGCCGGAGCCCGCTCGGCCTCGTCCGCTCCTGCTCCTGCTCCCGCTCTCCTTCCGTCTCCTCTGTCCGCCGCCCGTCCCGCTTCCCTTCCTTCGTCCCGCTCCCCGGCCCGCCGCCCGTCGGGGGAGCCGGGCACGGGCGCGGCGGTGGCGGGTGGAGCGTGCGGGGGGCTCGCGGACGGGCCCGGTATGCGCCCCGGTACGGCGCTCGGTCCCGGGGAGCCGTTCAGACCGCCCATGGCGGAGGTCGCCGAAGGGCTCGCTCCGGGCGTCCGTATCCGGTCGGTGCCGTCGGCGGTGGGCGTCGTCGCCCGGCCCGTGGCGCCGTCGACGCGTGAACCCGCCCGGGCGGCCGGGTCGTCCACGTCACCACCCGGCTCGGGCAGCAGAGGTACGAGGGCCAGGGCGCCGGCCGCCAGGGCGAGGCCGCCCGCGGCCAGCAGCACCCTGCGGGGGCCGGGCCGACGGTGCCGACCGCGGCGGCCCCACGGGTGCCGCGGCTTCGTCGGTGTGCCGGTCGTCTCCGGTGTGCCGGTCGTCGTCACCGTCGTCGTCATGATCCCTCCCGAGCGCCCGCGCCGCCCCGCCGCGCTGTGGCGGAGCGACGCTACGGGCTCCCGTCGCCCGGGGCGCGGGGGTCGACCGGATGTCACTCGAACGGGTAAGCGGGGCGGGGGTGGGGCGCGGGCGCGTCCGGCCTTCCCTCCGTGCGGATCGGCCTGCGATGATCGGGCCGTCGACTTGTTAACACGCGTTAACCGGAGGGTGTCATGAGCGGTGTCACGAGCGAGGAGCGGTTCGGAGAGTTCGTCCTGGTGAGGCGCCACGGGGACGGGCACGTCGCGGAACTGGCACTCGACCGGCCGAAGGCCATGAACGCCGTCTCGACCGCGATGGCCCGCTCCGTGGGCGCGGCGTGCGCGGCGCTGGGCGAGGACCGGAGCGTACGGGTGGTGGTGCTGACCTCGACCCACGAGCGGGCGTTCTGCGTCGGCGCGGACCTGAAGGAGCGCAACTCCTTCTCCGACGCCGACCTGCTGCGGCAGCGGCCGGTGACGCGGGCGGCGTACACGGCGGTGCTGGAGCTGCCGCAGCCGACGGTCGCGGCGGTGCACGGGTTCGCGCTGGGCGGCGGGTTCGAGCTGGCGCTGTCGTGCGACGTGATCGTGGCCGACCGGACGGCCGTGGTGGGGCTGCCGGAGGTGTCGGTGGGGGTGATCCCGGGCGGCGGCGGTACGCAGCTGCTGCCACGCCGGGTGGGGGCGGCGCGGGCGGCCGAGCTGGTGTTCACCGCGCGGCGGGTGGCGGCCGGGGAGGCGCGCGAGCTGGGGCTCGTGGACCAGCTGGTGGACGAGGGGCGGGACCGGGAGGAGGCGCTGGACCTCGCCTCCCGGATGGCGACGAACTCGCCCGTGGGATTGAGGGCGGCCAAGCGGGCGCTGCGGCTCGGGCACGGCCTCGATCTGCGGGCGGGGCTAGAGGTCGAGGACGCGGCGTGGCGGTCGGTGGCGTTCTCGGGCGACCGGGCGGAGGGCGTGGCGGCGTTCAACGAGAAGCGGGCGCCGCGGTGGCCGGGCGAGTGAGCCGACCGACCGGGCGCGGCCGCCGCCGCCCTCTCCCACACCGTCGGTCCCCGTCCGGCGCGTGACCGGGAGCCCCGGTGACTGCGCGTCCGGCGTCGCCCGCTGTGGGTGGGGCAGGCGCGGCTCGGTGGCCGGCGGCCGTCGTCCTGCGCGGTCGGTCGCTGGGCGTGGCGCCCGATGCGGTCCGGCGGCGTCGCGCGCCGCTTGCCGCGGGCCGGCGGCTGCCTGTCCGGGGGTGACCGTCGTACCTGCGCGGTCGGTCCCCGGGCGCGGCTCCTGGCGGGGTTCGGCGCCGCTTGTCGCCTGCCGTGGGCCGATGGTGGTCGGCCGTCGTGGCCGGTGCGGCGTGAGCAGTCGTCCGCGTGTCGTGCGTCGGCGGCGGATCGGGCCGGTACTCGCCCCCCGTCGAGGGGTGGCCATCGTCCTGCGTGGCCGGTCGTCGGGCGCTGGTTTCGATGCGGTCCGGCGCGGCGTGCCGCTTGCCGTGGGCCGATGGTGGTCGGCCGTCGTGGTCGGTGCGGGCCGGCGTCGTCGCCGTGCGGCGTGAACAGTCGTCCGCGTGTCCCGCGTGTCGCGCGTCGCCTCGCCGGCAGGGCGGTGGAGCGGGCCGGTACTCGCCCGGTTCGCCCTGCTTGAGTAACGTTTCTCCGTGAATTTCCCTAGCCTGGAGTGATGGGTGACGACAGGCGGCTCGCGGCCGTGGTCGCGCTGGCGCAGGGCATGGCCGCCGCGCACAGCGCGCGTGAGGCGTGGCGGGCGGCGGCCCTCGGCGGGTGTCTGGCGCTGGGCGGCAGCTTCGCCGCGCTGTCGGTGTGGGAGCGCGAGCTGGGGCGGCTCCGGGTCCTGGTGAACGTCGGCCGGCGGGCCGAGGACGAGGAGGAGTTCCCGGAGGACGAGTCCTACCCGGTGCACCAGTTCGCGGAGATCACCGAGTTCCTGCACGAGCGCTGGGCCGGTGGCGGCGAGCCCGACGCCTGGGTCGAGACGGCCGAGGGGCCCGCCGCCGGGCGCCCCGGGTACGTCCACCAGCGTGTCGCCGCCCTGCGCCGGCGGGGCCGCGGCTGCTGCGTGGTCGCGCCGATCGTGTTGCACGGGCGGGCCTGGGGCGAGCTGTACGTGGCCCGGCCGGTGGGGGAGCGGGTCTTCGAGCGGCCCGACGCCGACTTCGCCACCGTACTGGCCTCCGTCGTCGCCGCCGGGATCGCGCAGACCGAGCGGCTCGAAGAGGTGCGGCGGCTGGCGTACACCGACGCGCTCACCGGGCTGGCCAACCGCCGGGCCGTCGACTCCGCGCTGGACGAGGCCGTCGAGCGGCACCGCGGGGAGGGCGTCGTCGTCAGCCTCGTGGTCTGCGACCTGAACGGCCTCAAGCGCGTGAACGACACGCACGGTCACGCCGTCGGGGACCGGCTCCTGGAGCGGTTCGGCTCGGTGCTGTCGCTGTGCGGGGCGATGCTGCCGGGGGCGCTCGCGGCGCGGCTCGGCGGGGACGAGTTCTGCCTGCTCGCGGTCGGGCCGACCGCCGACGCCGTGGTCAAGGCGGCCGAGGAGCTGTGCCGCCGGGCGGCCGAGCTGGAGCTGGGCGACGGCGTGGCCTGCGGGGTGGCGTCCACGGACGACCCGGTCGGGCCGGTCCGCTCGGCCCGCCGGCTGTTCCGGCTCGCCGACGCCGCCCAGTACCGCGCCAAGGCCGAGCGGGCGTCCGGTCCGGTCGTCGCGGGGCGCGAGGGGCCCGACGACCCCGTCGTGCGGCTCGCGGACGAGCCCTCCCGCGAGGAGGACGGGGAGCGCAGGCGGTTCCGCGGGCGGCACTCGCCGTAACCCCGCTCCGGTAAGGGGCGCAGCCCGTGCGCATCCGTGACGCGACCCCTCGTGACATCATCGAATTCACTGCGTACGCTCCTGAATATGGATATGCACACTGTGGTGGTGGGGACGTCCGGGGTCACCGCGTCCGACGTCCTCGCCGTGGCGCGCGGCGGCGCCCGGATCGAACTCTCCGGCGACGCGGTCGCCGCGCTGGCGGCGGCCCGCGGCGTCGTGGAGGCGCTGGCCGCCAAGCCGGACCCCGTCTACGGCGTCAGCACCGGCTTCGGCGCCCTCGCGACCCGGCACATCAGCCCCGACCTGCGCGCGCAGTTGCAGCGCAACATCGTCCGCTCGCACGCCGCCGGGATGGGCCCCCGCGTCGAACGCGAGGTCGTCCGGGCGCTGATGTTCCTGCGGCTGAAGACCGTCTGCTCCGGACACACCGGCGTCCGCCCCGAGGTCGCGCGGACCATGGCCGACGTGCTCAACGCCGGTATCACCCCGGTCGTGCACGAGTACGGCTCCCTGGGCTGCTCCGGCGACCTCGCCCCGCTGTCGCACTGCGCGCTGACCCTCATGGGCGAGGGCGACGCCGAGGGACCCGACGGCACCGTGCGGCCGGCCGGTGAGCTGCTCGCCGAGCACGGGATCGCGCCGGTCGAGCTGCGCGAGAAGGAGGGCCTCGCCCTCCTCAACGGCACCGACGGCATGCTCGGCATGCTGGTCATGGCCCTCGCCGACCTCGACACCCTCTACAAGTCGGCCGACATCACCGCCGCGCTGACCATGGAGGCCCTGCTCGGCACCGACAAGGTGCTCGCCCCCGAGCTGCACGCCATCCGCCCGCACCCCGGGCAGGCCGCCAGCGCCGCCAACATGGCCGCCGTACTCAAGGGCTCCGGCCTGACCGGCCACCACCAGGACGACGCCCCCCGCGTCCAGGACGCCTACTCGGTGCGCTGCGCCCCGCAGGTCGCGGGCGCCGGACGCGACACCATGGCCCACGCCGGACTCGTCGCCGAGCGCGAGCTGGCCGCGGCCGTGGACAACCCCGTCGTCCTGCCTGGGGGTACCTCCCAGGCTTTCGGCTCTGGGGGAGGACGGGTGGAGTCCAACGGCAACTTCCACGGCGCCCCGGTCGCCTACGTCCTGGACTTCCTCGCCATCGCGGTCGCCGACCTCGGCTCCATCGCCGAGCGGCGCACCGACCGGCTCCTGGACAAGAACCGCAGCCACGGCCTGCCGCCGTTCCTCGCCGACGACGCGGGCGTCGACTCCGGCCTGATGATCGCCCAGTACACGCAGGCCGCCCTGGTCAGCGAGCTGAAGCGGCTCGCCGTACCGGCGTCGGCGGACTCGATCCCGTCCTCCGCGATGCAGGAGGACCACGTGTCCATGGGCTGGTCGGCGGCGCGCAAACTGCGTACGGCCGTCGACAACCTCACGCGCGTGATCGCCGTAGAGCTGTACGCCGCCACGCGCGCCATCCAGCTCCGCGAGGGCCTCACCCCCGCCCCGGCCTCACGGGCCGTCATCGACGCCGTACGGGCGGCCGGTGTCGAGGGTCCGGGACCGGACCGGTTCCTGGCGCCCGACCTCGCCGCGGCGGACGCCTTCGTGCGCTCCGGGCAGCTGGTCGCGGCGGCGGAGACGGTCACGGGGCCGCTGGGCTAGCGAGACCCCGGGACGGTCAAGAGAGCCAAAAGAACGTCAAGTTCTCTCAAAGGCCGAGGCGTTCCCGGCGTACCGAGTAGCCCACGAAGCCGGCACCGAGGCCGAGGCACAGGGCGCCGCCGACGACGTACGGCGTGCTGTCGAAGCTGCCGGTGTCGGCCAGGCGGGTGTCGCCCACGCCGGTCGCGGCCGTGTCCGTGTCCGTGGACGTGCGGACGGAAGCGTGCGCGGACGTATCCGCGGACACGGCTCTGGCCTGGGCCGTGACCTGCGGAGACGGGGCCGCGGCCGCGGTCTCGAGCACCGGTGTCTCGGGGGTCGCGTTCGCCGAGGGGACGAACCACAGGGCGCACAGCAGGCCGCCCGCGGCGGCGGCGGTCAGCAACGGACGGCGAGCGGATGACACGGAATATCGATCCCCTTGTGGCGCTGGCGAATTGGCCGTGTGGGCAGATGTTAGTGAAAGGCGCGGGTCACAGGAAAGTCACGGGAGGGGTCGGCCTTACGCTCCGGGCATGAGCACTCCAGAGACATCACGGTTTGTACGTATTCGGGTCGACCTCGTTCTCGAGATCGACGACGAGGAGGCCGTCACCGGGACCGCGCTGCAGGCGCTCGCCGAGGACGCCGACCTGTCCGACGCGGAACGGGCCGACTCCAAGCGGGCTGTGACGGAGGACACCGCCGAGGCCCTGGCCCATCTCGTGGACCCGTTCGACCTGGTCGGGGCGGTGCCCGGGGTCGAACTCCAACAGGCTTCCTGGAGCAGCGAGTACATCGACTACGACCCCGCCTCGCCCGAGTGGGACATCGACGGGGATGATGGCGACGAGAACGACCCGGAAGACGATGAAATGACGGTCGGCTGACGCGGTGTGGGGAAAATCCCGGCCCCGGGCGGCAACCGCCGCCCGGGGTTTCGTCGTCTCACGGTTGCGCACTGACCGCTCCCTCCCCGCACCGCCTCCTGCCTCCGGCGGCAAACGTGGTATGGCCCACATCCGTGAGCGATGTGGAACGGGACGAACCGGTCGTAGCGTTGAAAGTTATTGACGGGGTATCTCGGGGTTTCGGGAATCGGCAACGATGGAGAAGCGTGTGATGACGGACGGTAAGCGGCGCAAGGGCCTGGCGGCCGCGTCCGCACTGCTCGGCGGTGTGCTGGTGCTCTCGGCATGTTCCAGTAGCGACGCCGACACCTCCGGGGGTGGGGACGGCAAGACCTCGCAGGCCGAGGTCGACGAGGCGGCGGCGAAGAAGACCTCAGAGGCCCAGATCAAGATCACCCCCAAGGGCGGCTCTGACAACGCCTCCATCAACAACTCCGCGGGCGTCACGGTGAGCAAGGGCACGCTCACCGAGGTGAAGATGACCGCCACGGACGGCACCGAGGTCAAGGGCGAGATATCCGCCGACAAGACCAGCTGGAAGCCCGGCGGTCAGCTGGAGCGCGCCACCAAGTACCAGATCACGGCGACCGCCCAGGACTCCGAGGGCCGCGCCGCCCACGAGAACGCGTCGTTCACCACGGTCTCCCCCGAGAACAGCTTCATCGGGACCTTCACCCCGGACGACGGCAAGACCGTCGGCGTCGGCATGCCCGTGTCGATCAACTTCGACAAGCAGATCACCGACAAGGCCGCCGTCCAGAAGGGCATCACGGTCAACACCAGCAGCGGCCAGGAGGTCGCCTGCCACTGGTTCAGCACCCAGCGCATGGACTGCCGCCCCGAGAAGTACTGGCAGGAGGGGTCCACCGTCACCCTCAAGCTGGCGCTCGACGGGGTCGAGGGCGCCGACGGTGTCTACGGCGTCCAGCAGAAGTCGGTCACCTTCAAGATCGGCCGCAACCAGGTCTCCTACGTCGACGCCAAGACCAAGCAGATGAAGGTCACGCAGGACGGCAAGACGATCAAGACCATCCCGATCTCCGCCGGTTCCCCGGACAACAAGACCTACGAAGGCCAGATGGTGATCTCCGAGAAGTACAAGGAGACCCGGATGGACGGCTCGACCGTCGGCTTCACCGACGACGACGGCAAGGGCGAGTACGACATCAAGGACGTGCCGCACGCCATGCGCCTGAGCACCTCCGGCACCTTCATCCACGGCAACTACTGGGGCAAGGGCATCTTCGGCAGCGCCAACACCAGCCACGGCTGCGTGGGCCTGGAGGACGCCAAGGGCGCGAACGACCCGAACACGCCGGGCGCCTGGTTCTACAACAACTCGATCATCGGTGACGTGGTCGTCGTCCAGAACACCGGCGACAAGACCATCGCCCCGGACAACGGCCTCAACGGCTGGAACATGGACTGGGCCCAGTGGAAGGCGGGTTCGGCGGCCTGACGGCCCCGGCACCCTCTGCACCACGCACAGCGCCTGCCGCCCCGCACCGGGGCGGCAGGCGCTGTCTCGTCAGGAGGACAGGTCCAGCCATTCCCCTGTCGCCAGTACGTGCGCGCGCCGTCCGGCGTGCGCGCGGAAGTCGGCCTCCGGGTCGGAGACCTCGACGTAACCCGGGATCTTGTCCGGCTGCTCCGGCTCGTAGTGGATCGGCACCGCGAACCGGGCGTCGAGGATCTCCGCCACCGCGGCGGCCTGCAGCGGGTCCAGTGCGGCGGGCACCGGGCTCGGCGGCTGCAGGTGCGGCGCGTCGACCACCGCGCCGTTGGCGGGCAGGAACACCGCGTCGAACGGGCTGAACCGGCGTGCGACGAGCCACCAGTAGCCGTGGAACATCGTGTCGCCGCCGTGGAAGATCCGCTGCCCGTCGGTCTGCACCACCCAGTTCACCTGCGGGTCGCCCAGCCCGTCCACGGCGGGGACCGCCGTGACGCGGAACGGCCCCAGGTCGCGGGTGGACCAGACGTCCACGACTTCGGCGGCCAGCCCGTACTGGGTCAGCTCGCGCTCCGCCAGCAGCGTCGTCACGTTGTCCACGTCGTCGCCGTGACCGGGCGCCGGCCGCAGCACGGGCGCCCCCGGCGTCAGCACGTCCGCGAGCGCGGACGCGTCGGTGTGGTCCCGGTGCAGGTGGGTGACGAGGGCGGCGGAGGCCCGCCCGCTCGGCGCCGCCACCCCTTCTCCGGGCTGCCACCCCGTGAACAGCGGTGAGAGGTCCCGCACGTAGTCGATCACCAGCCGCTCGCCGCCCGACTCGATCTCCACTCCGGCCCAGCCCAGTCGTCGCACTCGCATCTCGTGCTCCTTCTCCTTCGTTCCGGTGGTTGCTCCGGAACTTAGCGTACGGACGTTCGCTAAATCAATAGCGAACGTCCGTACGCTATTCTTGGCGTATGTCACCACGTCGCTCAGCCGCGGAAGCGCAGGCCACCAGGGGGCGGATCCTCGGCCGTGCCGCCGAGATCGCCTCCGAGGAAGGTCTGGACGGCATCACCATCGGCCGGCTCGCCGACGAGCTGGAGATGAGCAAGTCCGGGGTGCACAAGCACTTCGGCACCAAGGAGACGCTGCAGATCTCCACCCTGGACAAGGCGTTCGTGGACTTCTGGCACCGCGTGGTCGAGCCGGCGCTGGCCGAGCCGCCGGGTCTGCGGCGGCTGCGCGCGGTGTGCGCCAACTCCGTGGACTACCTCGAAGAGCCCCTGCTGCCCGGCGGCTGCCTGATGACCGCGGCGCTCACCGAGTACGACGGCCGCCCCGGCCGGGTCCGCGACGCGGTCGCCGAGGTGTGGTCGCGCTGGCGGGGACAGCTGCGGGCGGACCTGGCCGCGGCGGTGGACAGCGGTGAGCTGCCCGCCGGATTCGATGTCGACCAGGCGTTGTTCGAGATCGTCGCCGCCGGACTGGCGCTGAACGCGGCGATGCAGCTCCAGCACGACCGGAGGGCCGCGGGCCGGGCCCGCCGCGCGATCGAACGGGCCCTGGACCAGTCCTGACCGTCACCGACCACTCCGGACCGCCGGGGCGGCGGGTTCCCGGACGTCGTCGAGCGGCGGCTCTCCCGCGAGTTCGCACCAGACCGTCTTGTGGTCCCCGCACTGCTCCACGCCCCACCGCAGCGCCAGCGCGTCGAGGAGGGCGAGGCCGCGCCCTGACTCGTCGGTGACGGGGACCGGCCCGGTGAGGAGGGGCAGGGCGCGGGGGTCGGGATCGGTGACCTCCACGCGCGTGCGGCCGGTGGGCAGTTCGACGACGCGGACGGTCGTGGGGGTTCCCTCGCCCACGTGGTCGATGACGTTCGTCAGCAACTCGGTCACGCACAGGCGGACGTCGTGGTCGTACCGGTGCAGGAGGCGACGCACCTCCGGTACCGCCTCCGACGTGGCGAGCAGGTCCAGTTCCCAGGTCGTCGTCACGGCGCCGCCCGACGCAGAGCCGCGGTGAGCGCACGGGCGGTGGCGGTGTTGCAGTTGCCGAGCGAGACGAGGCCGGCGGGCGGGGTGTACGTCCCGGCGAACGTCGGCAGGTCCAGGCCGAGGGAGGGGAGGGTGATGCCGTGCAGGGCGAGGGCGGCGCGGAGTTCCTCCACGCAGCGGGTCATGTCGTCCTGCGGACGGGGTGGTCGGGGCATGAACGGGCACCTTTCCGTGTGCGCTCTGTGACGAAGCACTCACACAGTGGCGTGCGGCGCCCTACCGTGAAAGGGATCTCGCGTCGGCAGCCCGGAGTGCGGAAGAGGCAAGGCCATGGCACAGCGCAAGGACATCGACGGCTCGACGAGCGTCCCGACCTTCTACGGCAAGGAGTTGAGGTGGCAGCGGGAGCGGGCCGGGCTGTCGCTGGAGGCGCTGGTCGCGGGCAGCTTCTACGGCAAGTCGCACCTGAGCGACATCGAACGGGGCGAGCGGCGGATGCCGTTGGATCTGGCGCGGCACGCGGATCAGGTGCTCGGGACGGACGGGTTCTTCGAGCGGCGGTGCGAGGATGTGCGGAAGGCGCGGCGGGCCGGTCATGCCGCCTACTTCGAGCAGGTCCTGGAGGCGGAGAAGCGCGCCAAGAGCATCGAGGAGTGGTGTCCGAGCCTCTTCCCCGGGCTGCTCCAGACCCCGGCATACGCGCGGGCCGTCGTACGGGCGACCCACCCGCTGGCTCTCGATGAAGACGTCGAGCCGAAAGTCAGCGCAAGGATGGCCCGTGCCGGCCTCTTCGAGGAGGACCACCACACTCCGACGTACTGGGTGATCCTGCACGAGTCGCTGCTGCTCGAACCGATCGTGCCGCCCCGGGAAATGGCCGAGCAGCTCGGCCGGGTCGTGGAGCTGTCCGAGCGTCGACGCATCGTTCCGCAGATCCTCTCGCGGACATGCGGCCCGCACCCCTTCATGGTTGGCACCGCGAAGCTGATGACCTTCCCGGATGCTCCACCGCTCGTCTACACGGAGTCGCTGCACAACGGTGTCACCCTCGACGATCCGGCGCTCGTGGAGGAGTACCGCAAGTCGTACGATCGGCTCAGGGCCGTCGCACTGTCACCGGAGACGTCCCTGGCCCGGATCGAGGCAGCGGCAGGGGATTACCGAAATGGCAAGCAACCGGATCGACTTGAGTGACGCGCTGTGGAGCAGGAGCAGCTACAGCAACGGCTCCGGCGGTGACTGCGTCGAGGTGGCGAGCGACTTCCCCGGTGCCGCTCTCTGGCGCAAGTCGACCTACAGCAATGGCGATGGTGGCGAATGCGTCGAGGTCGCCGATGAGGTTCCCGGCGTTGTCCCCGTTCGGGACTCCAAGGCGGTGCGGGGTGGGGACGGGGACGGGCCCGTGATTCTGCTCGGCGTGGGCGCTTGGGCGCCCTTTGTTGCTGCGCTGGGCCGGGGCGCCTTCACCCCCCTCCACGCATAGGTCCCCCAAAACCCGTGAACAACCCGGCGAATCTGTCATCCCACCGCTCATCCGAGCGCCCCGATGACACTTTCCCCTGTTTGTCCTCGCCTTTCCGGAAGGGTACGCACCCCCCGCCCACCTCACATCGGCAGTGAGGCCGCCGCGTCCGTCCCCCAGCTCGCCAGCAGGCGCAGCGCGTCCGCCGACGGGGAGCCGGGCTCCGCGTGGTACGTGATGAAGGCCTGCTCGTCGTCGTCGACCAGGCGGAACGTCTCGAAGGACAGGGTCAGGTCACCGACCAGCGGGTGCCGCACCCGCTTGACGCCGTAGCTCTTCTCCTTGACGTCGTGCGTGGCCCACAGACGGCGGAACTCCTCGCTCTTCACCGACAGCTCGCCCACCAGCGCGGACAGCCGCGGGTCGTCCGGATGGCGGCCCGCGTCCATGCGCAGGAAGCTCACCATGTCGTACGCCTTCTGGTCCCAGTCGACGAACAGCTCGCGGTAGTCGGGATTCAGGAAGACCAGCCGTGCCCAGTTCCGCTCGGCGGCCGGCAGCTTGCCCCAGTCGCCGAAGAGGGCCGCGGCCATCCGGTTCCAGGCGAGGATCTCCGAGCGGCGGCCCGTCACGTACGCGGGCACCGTGTCGATCGACTCCAGCAGCTGGAGCAGCGCCACCCGCACCGGCTGCTTGCCCCGCGGTGCCCCGGCCCGCCGGCGCTGCTGCTTGGGCCTCGCCAGGTGCGTCAGGTGCGCCTGCTCCGCGCCGGTCAGCCGCAGCGCCCGGGCGATCGCGTCCAGGACCTCCGCCGACACGTTCTGCCCGTTGCCCTGCTCGAGGCGCGTGTAGTACGCCACCGACACTCCGGCCAGCTGCGCCAGCTCCTCGCGCCGCAGCCCGGGGACCCGGCGCTGGCGCCCGTACGACTCCAGACCCACGTCCTCCGGCTTCAGCCGGGCCCGCCGGGTGCGCAGGAACTCGCTCAGTTCGGCCCGCCGGTCAAGCTGTCCATCCATGCTTCCAGTATCGCCGGACGTATTCCCGGTCGTACGCACACGAGCCTGTCCCCGTCGGTGGTACGCACGCCGGTCGTACGCAAAGCCGTGGTCTGGGTGGATCGGCGGGACGCAGGCAGGGTGGAAGCGTCACCCAGTCACGTCAAGAGAAACCCGGAGAACCCGGCATGACCACTGTCGCCGCGTACGCAGCACCCGCCGCCAAGGCGCCGCTGGAGCGCACCACCATCGAGCGGCGCGAGGTGCGTGAACACGACGTCCTGATCGACATCAAGTTCGCCGGCATCTGCCACTCCGACATCCACCAGGTCCGCGAGGGCTGGGGCGAGGCCATCTTCCCGATGGTCCCCGGGCACGAGATCGCGGGCATCGTCTCCGAGGTCGGCCCCGGCGTCACCAGGTTCGCCGTCGGCGACCGGGTGGGCGTCGGCTGCATGGTCGACTCCTGCCGCGAGTGCGAGAACTGCAAGGCGGGCCGGGAGCAGTACTGCACCAACGGCAACGTGATGACCTACAACGGCGTCGGCAAGGACGGCGAGGTCACCTACGGCGGCTACTCCGAGAAGGTCGTCGTCGACGAGAACTTCGTCCTCGGCATCCCCGAGGGCATCGCCCTCGACGAGGCCGCGCCCCTGCTGTGCGCCGGCATCACCACGTACTCCCCGCTCAAGCGCTGGAACGCGGGTCCCGGCAAGAAGGTCGCCGTCGTCGGCCTGGGCGGCCTCGGCCACATGGCCGTCAAGCTCGCGCACGCCCTGGGCGCCGAGGTGACCGTGCTGTCGCAGTCCCTGCGCAAGAAGGACGACGGTCTGAAGCTGGGCGCCGACCACTACTACGCCACCAGCGACCCGGCCACCTTCGAGGAGCTGGCGGGCAGCTTCGACCTGATCGTCTCCACGGTCTCGGCCCCGCTCGACTTCGCCGCCTACCTCGGCCTGCTGAAGACGGAGGGCGCCCTGGCCAACGTCGGTGCCCCCGAGGAGCCGGTCTCCCTCAACCTCTTCGCGCTGCTCGGCGGCGGCAAGTCCCTCTCCGGCTCCATGATCGGCGGCATAGCCGAGACCCAGGAGATGCTGGACTTCTGCGCGGAGCACGGCATCGGCGCCGAGATCGAGCTGATCGCCGCGTCCGAGGTCAACGAGGCGTACGAGCGGGTGCTCGCGAGTGACGTGCGGTACCGGTTCGTGATCGACACCGCGACGATCTGATCCCTCCGGGAAGAGTCCGGGCAAGATGTTCCGGATTCTTCCCTCCTTCCTGTCACACAGCCGCCCCGCCCCGGGTCATACCGCCACGACACACACGACGGACGCCCGGGCGGGGCGGACCCACATCGGCTCCCACCCCGCCCCCGGACGCCCCAGACCCCGGGAGCAGCAGCCATGACGCACCCCTCCACCCCGCCGGCGTCCGAAGCTGCCGGTGCGCATTCCCGGGAAAGCAGGTCGCGCGTACCGTTCTGGCGAGAACCTCACCCTGGAAGACGCGCTCGTCGGCAAGCTGACGTGGGCCGAATTCCTGGCGCAGAGCATGACCGTATGAGTTCTTCCGGTATTTCTGGCCGAAAGTCGCCGTAGCCGAAGAATATGCGCATGACAACAATTGCAAAGCGGACCAAAACCTTCGCCCCCACCTCCGCAAAGGGTACTGAAATACCGTTTCTGCAGTGAATTTCGGCGAGATGCTGAAAGCGGCATACAGCGTGCCCGCCGAAACGGATCGGGCATTGCTCCGTCGCGTTCGCAAGGAGATGGCAACGTGGTGCGAAGCAGGGCGAAGGCCGCGGCCGACGCCGCGGACCGGCTGCTGAAGGCCGGTCAGCTGCTGCGGAAGTCCCCGACCACCCTCGATCTGAGGGCCGTGTACCGCACGGACCAGAAAGTGAATGACAGTCCTTATCGAGAGCGGTGGGCGCATGACAAAGTCGTGCGCTCCACGCACGGCGTCAACTGCACGGGTTCCTGCTCGTGGAAGGTGTACGTCAAGGACGGTCTGATCACCTGGGAGACCCAGCAGACGGATTATCCGAGCGTCGGCCCCGACCGGCCCGAGTACGAGCCGCGCGGCTGTCCGCGCGGCGCTTCCTTTTCCTGGTACACCTACTCGCCCACCCGCGTTCGCCATCCGTTGGCCCGCGGTGTCCTCGTGGAAATGTACCGGGACGCCAAACGCCGGCACGGTGGCGACCCCGTGGCCGCCTGGGCCGAGCTGACCTCCGACCCCGACAAGCGGCGCCGCTACCAGCGCGCCCGCGGGCACGGCGGCTTCGTCCGCGTCGACTGGGACGAGGCGCTGGAGATCGCCGCCGCCGCCCAGGTGCACACCATCGCCGAGTACGGACCCGACCGCGTCGCCGGGTTCTCGCCCATCCCCGCCATGTCCATGGCCTCGCACGCGGTCGGCGCCCGCTACCACTCCCTCATCGGCGCCCCGATGATCTCCTTCTACGACTGGTACGCCGACCTGCCGATCGCCTCCCCGCAGGTCTTCGGCGACCAGACCGACGTACCGGAGTCGGGCGACTGGTGGGACGCGGCCTACCTGATGCTGTGGGGCTCCAACGTCCCCGTCACCCGCACCCCCGACGCCCACTGGATGGCGGAGGCCCGCTACCGGGGCCAGAAGGTCGTCGTCGTCTCGCCGGACTACGCGGACGCCACCAAGTTCGCCGACGAGTGGCTGCACCCGCACCCGGGTACCGACGGGGCGCTCGCCATGGCGATGGGGCACGTGCTGCTCACCGAGTTCTTCGTGCGCCGGCAGGTCCCGTACTTCACCGACTACGTCAAGCGCTTCACCGACCTGCCCTTCCTCGTCGCCCTCGACGAGCACCCGGAGGGCCGGTGGACGCCCGGCAAGTTCGTCACCGCCGCCGACCTCGGGCTCGGCCGGCACGCCGACGCCGGGGCGCGGGCCTGGATGCCGGTGCTGATCGACGCCGACACCGACGACGTGGTCGTACCGAACGGCACCCTCGGCGACCGGTGGGGCAAGGGCGGCGAGGGGCGCTGGAACCTCGACCTGGGCGGGGTCGATCCGCTGCTCAGTCTGCACGGCCACACGGGCGGCCGCGGTGACAACGGTGTCGAGGTGCTGCTGCCCCGCTTCGACGAACCGGGCGCCACCGTCGCGCGCGGCGTACCGGCCCGGGAGATCGGCGGCCGGCTCGTCACCACCGTCTACGACCTGCTGCTCGCCCAGTACGCCGTCGCCCGCCCCGGCCTCGCCGGTCGGTGGCCGACGGGCTACGACGACACGGACGAGCCCTGCACCCCCGCCTGGCAGGAGCGCATCACCTCCGTCCCGGCCGCCGCCGCGATCCGTGCCGCCCGGGAGTTCGCGCGCACCGCCGAACAGACCCGCGGCCGCTGCATGATCGTCATGGGCGCCGGGACCAACCACTGGTTCCACTCCGACACCATCTACCGCTCCTTCCTCTCCCTGCTCATCCTCACCGGCTGCCAGGGCGTCAACGGCGGCGGCTGGGCGCACTACGTCGGCCAGGAGAAGGTCCGCCCCTACACCGGCTGGCAGCAACTCTCCACGGCCGCCGACTGGGTGCGGCCCTCCCGTCAGATGGCGGGCACCCCGTACTGGTACCTGCACAGCGGCCAGTGGCGTCACGAGGCCCACTCCGCCGACGCCCTCGCCTCGCCCACGGCCCCGGGCACCCTCGCCGGGCTGCACACCGCCGACCTGGTCGCCCAGTCCGCGCGGCTCGGCTGGATGCCGTCGTACCCGACCTTCGACGCCAACCCGCTCGACCTCGGCCGCCGCGCCCGCGAGAGCGGCCAGGAACCGGCCGACTGGATCGCGGACCGGATCGGCTCCGGCGACCTGGACTTCGCCTGCGAGGACCCCGACGCGCCCCGCAACTGGCCCCGCGTCCTGACCGTGTGGCGGGCCAACCTCATCGGCTCCTCCGCCAAGGGCAACGAGTACTTCCTGCGCCACCTGCTCGGCGCCCGGGACGGCGCCACCAGCGACGAGACGCCGCCCGAGCACCGGCCGCGCTCCGTGGCCTGGCGCGACGACGAAACCCCGCAGGGCAAGCTCGACCTGCTGCTGAGCCTCGACTTCCGGATGACCTCCACGACGCTCTTCTCCGACGTCGTGCTGCCCGCCGCCACCTGGTACGAGAAGCACGACCTGTCCTCCACGGACATGCACCCCTTCGTGCACGCCTTCAGCCCCGCGATCAACCCGCCGTGGCAGGCCCGCACCGACTTCGAGATCTTCCACTCCCTCGCCCGCCGCCTGAGCGAACTCGCCGCCGGCCGCCTCGACACGGCGTACGACCTGGTCGCCACCGCCCTCCAGCACGACACCCCCGGCGAGACGGCCCAGCCCGGCGGCCGGGTCGTCGACTGGCGCGACGGACGCACCCCCGTCGAGCCGGGCCGCAACGCCCCGAACGTCACCCTCGTCGAACGGGACTACACGGCCGTCGCCGACCGGCTCGCCGCCTTCGGGCCGCTGGCCGAGGAGCACGGCATGACCGTCAAGGGCGTCACCGTCAACCCGCACGAGGAGTCCCGGTGGCTCGCCGCGCGCTGCGGCACCGCCCCCGCCGGGCCGGCTCACGGGCGTCCGCTGCTGGACACCGACGTCAAGTTCTGCGAGGCGATCCTCGCCCTGTCCGGCACCACCAACGGCCGCCTCGCCGCCGAGGGCTTCGACCGCCTCGCCGACCGCGTCGGCCCCGGTGCCGGACTCGCGGAGCTGGCCGCGTCGGTGGGGGAGCGGCGCGTGGTCTTCTCCGACACCCAGGAGCGGCCCGTGCAGGTCGGGGCCAGTTTCGAGTGGTCCGGCAAGGAGGCACCCGACCGGCGCTACTCGCCCTTCACCGTCAACACCGAGCACAAGAAGCCCTGGCACACCCTCACCGGCCGCCAGCACTTCTACGTCGACCACGACTGGATGGCCGAGCTGGGCGAACAACTCCCCGTCTACCGGCCGCCGCTGAACCTCGCCGAGCTGGGCGACGCCCCGACGGCGACGGGCGACGGGCGGGCGGTGACCGTCCGCTACCTCACCCCGCACGCCAAGTGGTCCATCCACAGCGAGTACCAGGAGAACCTGCTGATGCAGACCCTGGCCCGCGGCGGCCCCGTCATCTGGATGAGCCCCGCCGACGCCGACGCGATCGGCGCCGCCGACAACGACTGGGTGGAGGCCGTCAACGCCCACGGCGTCGTCGTCGCCCGCGCGATCGTCTCGCACCGCATCCCGGACGGCACGGTGCTCATGTACCACGTGCAGGAACGCCTGGTGAACGTCCCCAAGTCGGAGGCGAACGGCCGCCGCGGCGGCGTCCACAACTCCCTCACCAAGCTGCTCGTCAAGCCCACCCACCTCATCGGCGGCTACGGCCAGCTCTCCTTCGCCCCCAACTACTACGGCCCGACCGGCAACCAGCGCGACGCCGTCACCACCATCCGGCGCCGCTCCCAGGAGGTCACGTACTGATGCGCGTCATGGCACAGGTGGCGATGGTCATGAACCTCGACAAGTGCATCGGCTGCCACACCTGCTCGGTCACCTGCAAGCAGACCTGGACCAACCGCACCGGCACCGAGTACGTCTGGTTCAACAACGTCGAGACCCGCCCCGGCCAGGGCTACCCCCGAGGCCACGAGGACCAGGACAAGTGGAAGGGCGGCTGGCGGCTCAAGGGCGGGCGCCTCGTCCCGCGCAGCGGCGGCCGGGCCCGGCGCCTGGCCCGCCTCTTCGCCAACCCGGAACTCCCCACCCTGGACGACTACTACCAGCCCTGGACCTACGACTACGAGAACCTCACCACCGCCCCCCTCGGCGACGACATCCCCACCGCCCCGCCCCGCTCCCGGATCGACGGCCGCCCCACCGAGATCACCTGGGGCCCCAACTGGGACGACGACCTCGGCGGCGGCCCCGACCAGCTCGCCGCCGACCCGCTGCTCGCCCGGATGAGCGAGAAGGTCCGCCTCGACTACGAGCGGGCGTTCATGTTCTACCTGCCCCGCATCTGCGAGCACTGCCTCAACCCGTCCTGCGTCGCCGTCTGCCCCTCCGGCGCCCTGTACAAGCGCGTCGAGGACGGCATCGTCCTGGTCGACCAGGACCGCTGCCGGGGCTGGCGGATGTGCGTCAGCGGCTGCCCGTACAAGAAGGTCTACTTCAACCACTCCACCGGCAAGGCCGAGAAGTGCACCTTCTGCTACCCGCGCATCGAGGCCGGCGACCCCACCGTCTGCTCCGAGACCTGCGTCGGCCGGCTGCGCTACCTCGGCGTCATGCTCTACGACGCGGACAAGGTCGGCGCCGCCGCCTCCGTCACCGACGAGAAGGACTTGTACGAGGCCCAGCTCGGCTGCTTCCTCGACCCCGACGACCCCGAGGTGGCCCGCGCGGCCGAGGCGTCCGGCATCCCGCACGACTGGGTCGAGGCCGCGCGCCGCTCCCCGGTACGCGCACTGATCACCCGGTACCGCGTCGCGCTCCCGCTGCACCCGGAGTACCGGACGATGCCGATGGTCTGGTACGTCCCGCCGCTCTCCCCCGTCGTCGACGCCCTCACCGGCACCGGACACGACGGGGAGGACCCGGCCGCGCTGTTCGGCGCGATCGACACGCTGCGCATCCCCCTCGGCTACCTCGCCGAACTCTTCACCGCGGGCGACCCCGGCCCCGTCGAGGCCGCCCTGTGCCGGCTGGCCGCGATGCGCTCCCACATGCGGCGCGTCAACCTCGGCGAGGAACAGGACCCGCGGATCGCCGAGGCGGTCGGACTGGACGAGGCGGGTGTCCTGGAGCTGTACCGGCTGCTCGCCCTCGCCAAGTACGACGAGCGGTACGTCATCCCGACCACCTACACCGGCGCCGTCCCCGACCCCGGCGGGACGGGCGGCGGCTGCAGCCTGGACGGCGAGGGCGGGCCCGGCATGATGCCGGGGGGCGAGGGCGCGGGCTTCGACCCGGACACCTTCCACGCGCCCCCCACCGCACCCCCCGCCGCGGGCGCCTCCACGGCCCTGCGCGGCCGGGTCAACCTCCTGAACTGGAACGGGAAGGGACGCCCCAACGGCCTCTTCCCCCGGGCCCGCGGCGCCGCGCGGACGGAGCCCGAGCTGTGAGCCGTACCGCGCACACCGCCACCGCCCCGGTCGTCTTCCAGGCCGCGGCACTGCTGCTGGGCTACCCCGACCAGGACTGGCCCCGCCGCCCGCGCACCGTCCGCGAGACGGTCGCCGGACTGCCCGGCGGCGAGATCCGGCTCCTGCTCTCCTTCTGCGCCGAGGCCGAGCGGGAAGACCCCCTGACCCTCGCCGCCCGCTACGTCGCCACCTTCGACCGCAGCCGCCGCCGCTGCCTCTACCTCACCTACTACACCGACGGCGACACCCGCCGCCGGGGCGCCGCCCTGGCCCGCATCAAGTCCGAGTACCGCACCCACGGCTGGCTGCCCCCGGACGACGAACTGCCGGACTTCCTGCCGCTGATGCTGGAGTTCGCCGCCCGCGTCCCCGAGGCCGGCACCGCCCTGCTGACCGACTACCGCGCGGCGATCGAGGTCCTGCGTTACGCGCTCGAAGCCCACCGCAGTCCCCACGCCCACCTCCTCCAGGCCGTCTGCCGGTGCCTGCCGGGCCAGGCACCGGCCAGCCGCGAGGAGGCGCTGCGCCTGACCCGTACCGGCCCGCCGACCGAGGCGGTGGGCCTGGAACCCCTGGCCCCCTTCCCCGCCCGGCCCCGGTCGGACGACCAAGGAGCACGCCGATGAAGCACCTGCACACCGCCCTGTGGGGTGTCCTGCCCTACCTGACCCTGGTGGTGCTGGTGGCGGGCACGGCCTGGCGCTACCACTACGACCGGTTCGGCTTCACCACCCGCTCCAGCCAGCTGCACGAGAGCCGGCTGCTGCGCGTCGGCGGCCCGCTCTTCCACTACGGCCTGCTGTTCGTGATCGCGGGCCATGTCGCCGGACTCCTGGTCCCCGAGTGGCTGACCGACCGCCTCCACGTCAGCGAGCGCCTCTACCACGCCAACGCCCTCCTCGCGGGCGGCACGGCGGGCCTGGCGACCCTGGCGGGCCTCGCCCTTCTCCTGTACCGGCGGCTGCGCACCCCCGCGATCCGGGCCGCGACCAGCCGCAGCGACCGCGTCGTCTACCCGGTGCTGGTCACGGTCGTCCTCGCCGGACTGACGGCGACCGTGTCCGGCGCGACCGCCGCGTCGACGTACGACTACCGTCTCGGCGTCTCCGTCTGGTTCCGCAGCCTGTTCACGCTGGCCCCCGACGTGACCGCCATGGCCGAGGCCCCCCTGGTCTACCGCCTGCACGCACTCCTCGCCATGGCCCTCTTCGCCCTCTGGCCCTTCACCCGCCTCATCCACGCCTTCACGGCACCGCTGGGGTACGTGGTGCGGCCGTACGTCGTCTACCGCCACCGGGGGCGCGGCGAGGTGGGGGCGGGCCGGCCGGGGGGCTGACCGCTCAGCGGGCCGCGTGGTGACGGCGGCGGCGCAGTGCCGGGTCGAGCAGCGCGGGCGTGGCGTCGAACTTCTCGTGCGCGGCCAGGTCGGTGCCGGGAGCCACGATCGCGTCGATCGCGTCGAGGACGTCGTCCGGGAGGACGGTGTCGGCGGCGGCGAGCTGGGAGTGGAGGTGGTCCAGGGTGCGGGGTCCGACGAGCGCGGCGGTGACGGCCGGGTGCGCGGTGACGAAGCCGAGCGCCAGCTGGATCAGGGTCAGCCCGGCCTCGTCGGCGACCGCGGCGAGCTTCTCGACGGCGTCCAGCCGGGTCCGGTTGGCGGGCACGGTGGTGTCGAAGCGTTCGGGCATGAACGCCGACCGGTGCGTGGCGACGTCCCGCCCCGCGCGCACCGCCCCCGACAGCCAGCCCGAGGCCAGCGGGCTCCACGCCAGCACGCCGAGCCCGTACTGCTCGGTCACGGGCAGTACGTGGCTCTCGATGCCGCGCTGGAGGATGGAGTAGCTGGGCTGCTCGGTGACGTACCGGCCCAGCCGGTGCTCGCGGGCGGCCCACTGGGCCTCGACGACGCGGTACGCGGGGAAGGTCGAGGATCCGAAGTACCGGATCTTCCCCGCGCGCTGCAGGTCGGTGAGCGCGGACAGCGTCTCCTCGTCGCTCGTCCGCGGGTCCCAGCGGTGGATCTGGTAGAGGTCGACGTGGTCGACGCCGAGGCGGCGCAGGCTGTTGTCCAGCTCGGTGACCAGCCAGCGGCGCGAGGAGCCCTGGTGGTTGGGCTCGTCGCTCATCGGCATGTTGGCCTTCGTGGCCAGCACGATGTCGTCCCGGCGCCCGGCGATGGCCTTGCCGACCATCTCCTCCGACTCGCCGCCGCTGTACATGTCGGCGGTGTCGATGAGGTTGATCCCGGCCTCCAGGGCCGCGTCGACGATGGCGGTGGCCTCGTCCTGGGTGGTGCGCCCGATGCTGCCGAAGTTCATGGCGCCGAGCGCGAGCGAGCTGACCTGCACACCGGTGCGGCCCAAGGTGCGGTACTGCATGACGATTCCTCCACTGCCACAAGTGTGGCGAGGTATGACTTGGTGGCGGACCCGGCGCTCTGGCATCATGAGAAGACCAAGCGGAACGCCGTCCCGTTTACTCGCCCAACGATACGGAACGGTGTCCCGTTTATCAACCGGTGAAGGGAACGGCGCGGTGAAGGACGGCGAAGCGACGACGGACGGCGAAGCGACGACGGAGCAGGCGGCCTCCCGGCCCAAGCGCGCGGACGCCCGGCGCAACGAGAAGAACCTGCTCGACGCGGCCGCCGCGGTGTTCGTCAGGTCGGGCGTGGAGGCACCCGTACGCGACATCGCGGCCGAGGCCGGCGTCGGCACGGCCACGATCTACCGCCACTTCCCCACCCGCGCGGACCTCATCATCGGCGTCTACCGGCACCAGGTGGAGGCCTGCGCCGAGGCCGGCCCCGCCCTGCTGGCGAGCAGCCCGACGCCGTACGCCGCACTCGCGAGCTGGGTCGACCTGTTCGTCGACTTCCTCGTCACCAAGCACGGCCTCGCCGCGGTCCTCCAGGCCGACAACGCGGGCTTCGAGACCCTCCACGCGTACTTCCTCGACCGCCTGGTCCCCGTCTGCACCGACCTCCTCACCGCCGCGACCGCCTCCGGCGAGATCCACACCGACGTACCGGCGCTCGCCCTCATGCGCGGCGTCGGCAACCTCTGCATCGGCGCGGAGACCCCCGACCCGCGCTACGACGCCCGGCAGCTGGTGGGGGTGCTGATCGCGGGCTTGCGGCGCCGCGACTGACGGGGCGGGACGCCCCGGCCGGCCGCGTACGGCGGGCCGGCCCGCACCCGGCCCGGCATGATCGCCGGCGTTGACCCCGCACCGGCCCCGCGCGCACAATCCGGTGGCCGACGACGTTCGCCGGCCGACAGGGGGACCATGGACCAGGACTGCCGCCCGCGAGAGACTCTCACCGCGATCGCCCACAACCCGGCGGCACCGGCCGAGGTCCTGATCAGGCTGCTGAGCACGGAAGCCGCCGCGGCCTGGAGCATCGTCGCCTGGCGTGCCCTGCCGGACCAGGTGATCGACGCCGTCCTCGCACACCCCGACCGCAGGGTGCGGGCCGCGTTCACGGCGAACGTCGCGGTGGCGGCGGAACAACGCGCCAGGCTGGTGGACGACCCCGACGCGCGCGTCCGCCGGGAACTGGCCGAGGGACCGGACTGGTTCCGGGTCCCCGCGCCACCCCTGCCCCGGTCCGTCCAGCGTCGCCTGCTCGCCGATCCGGACCCCCTGGTCCGCGAGAGCGCGGCCTTCTGCCGTCACACGGACCCCGACCTGGTCGCCGGACTCGCCGGTCATCCGGAAGCCGGCCTTCGGCGAGCGGCCTGCGGCCAGTGGTCCCTGCTCTCCGAGGACGCCCGGCACCGACTGCTCCAGGACGCCGACGACGGAGTCCGCAAGGCGGCGATGACGAGGGCCTGCCGCGACGACGCGCACTGGACGGACCTCCTCCTCGACACCGGGTCGGGTTCCTTCGACCGGCACCAGGTGATCCGCCGCGGTGCGATGACGACCACGACCGCCGAACGCCTCGCGACCAGCGGTGAAGAGGCCGACCGGCGCGAACTGGCGGCGAACCTCGCCGTCCCCGTCGACATCGTCCGAACCCTGACGGACGACGAGGCGCACAGCGTCCGGCTGGCGGTGTCGGTACGGCCGGAGCTGACGGAGAGCGAACGCCGCGCCGTCGACGTCACCATCAAGCCGTCCGACCGCCTCCAGCCCGTCGAGTGGGTCCGCCTCTGCGACGACCCGGACGTCCTGCGGCAGTGCGCCAAGTCGGCCAACAGCCTGCTACGGCGCAGCGCCGCCCTCAGCCCGCACCTCCCCGCCGACGCCGTCGCCCTCCTCGCCGAGGACGACGACTACGCCGTGCGGCTCCTGCTGTGCGAGAACCAGCCGGCCGTCGACGGCGAAGTGGTGCTGCAGACGTACCTGGACTGCGAGGTCATCACCAAGGGCGCGCTGCTGCGCCACCCGAACTTCCCGAGCGCGGGCAACGGTGAGCGCTTCGCCGACGACCCCCGTCCGGAGAGGCGAGTGCTGGTGGGGCTCGACCCCGAAGCGCCCGTGGACATCGTGACCCGCCTGCTCGCCGACTCCGACGGGCGCGTACGTGCCATGGCGGCCGCGCACCCCGCGCTGCCGGTCGCGCTCATCCTGCGCAGCTGCGAGGACCCGGGACTCTCCTCCCGCGCGCTGACCAACGCGAGCCTGCCCGTGGAAGCCATGCACCGGTACCTGGACGCGGTGGGCGTACCCCGCTGAGCCGTACCGCCGCGGTGGTTCGTCCGCAGCAGCGGTACGTCATCCGCGGGTAACGACGGCTTGACTCCCCTCACGCCTCGCTCAAAGACCTCCGGTACCGCTCTCCTGAGCTTCGAGGAGTTCGTCGCCGTGTTCGACCGCCCAGCGCCCCAGCGCCGTCATCGGGCCCTCGACCAGGCTCCGGCCGAGACGGGTCAGCGTGTAGTCGACGCGAGGGGGAGCCTCGGCGTGTGCCTGGCGCGCGACCAACCCGCCGGTGAGCAGACGGTGCAGGGAGTCGGTCAGCACCTTGTCGCTGATGCCGCCGATCGCGGCACGCAGCTCGCGGCGCCGACGGGGCCCCACGCGAAGTGCCGCGAGCACCACGGGGTCCCAGGTGTGGGCGAAGAGATCGGTGGCGGCGCGCAGACGGCAGTCGGCGACCAACTCGTAGCAGTGGACGTCGTGATCGGTCATCTCGCAGCCCATCCTCGCGTGTCCGTCACGCACCGGTCGGTGCGTAACGCCTTCCCTAGCGTGGCCTTCCGACCGACCGCACGGGAGAGGGAGAGACGGATGCGCATCGGAATCCTGGGCACGGGGACGCTGGCGGCGGCCCTGGGCGAGGGCTGGACACGGGCAGGGCACACGGTGGTGATCGGCGGGCGGTCGCAGACCCGGGCGAGGGAACTCGCCGAGCGGCTGGGCCGCGGAACACGCGCCGCGACGCCGCGCGAGACGGCCGCCGGACGCGACGCGGTGCTGCTCGCCGTCTCCTTCGACGGCGTCGAGGACATGCTGGCATCGGCCGGCGCGTCCGACGGCGCGCTCGCGGGCACGCCGTTGATCGACCCCACGAACGCCACCCTGCACGGCGTCGGCACGCTGCTCACCGGGGACGGGGAGTCGATGGCGGGACGGATCGCCCGCCTCGCTCCGGGAGCCCGGGTCGTGAAGGCGTTCCACCTCTTCCCCGCGGCCCGGTGGACCGACCCGCACGGCGAACCCCGGGCGACGGTGGCGATGTGCGGCGACGACCCGGCAGCGCTGGACGTCGTCGGGTCGCTGGTCCGTGACGTGGGTGCCGCCCCGGCGGTTCTCGGCGGGCTCGACCGCGTCCGCCAACTGGAAGAAGTCGCCGGCTTCGTCATCGCACTGGCCTTCGCGGGCACCGACCCCAACTCCGCGATCCCCCGGGTGGCGCCGTGACCCGGGGCGGGGGAGACGGGTCCGGTCGGCACTCCGCCTCAGTCGGGCCTCGGGCCGTGCGGACAGTTGTCGCCGTTCCCGCGTGTCCACAGCGACAGGTCGCTGCTCGTCGCCACGGCAAGCGTCTGCCCTGAAGGCGAGAACCCGCCTGCGCGGAACGTGGAGTAGTCCGCGTGGAAGATGTGCCACCACGTCTCTGCGTGCGGACCGGCGTGGGGGAGCCCACCGTCGCGGGACAGCAGGACGCGGTCGTTCGGCCAGGCCGGGGCGACCACCTCCAGGGTCCAGCCGTCCCCGGTGGTGGTGTGCAGCCCGCCGCCGAAGAGCCCCGCGATGCGTACGCGGACCCCGGCGACCGGCCCCAGCCCGGGGCAGGACAGGTCGGCGACCGCGTCGGGCGTGCTGTCCTCGGGGTCGGGGTCGCGGTCCCTGGCGATCTTCTCCCCGGTGACGGCGTCGAAGAGGCCGTGGCCGTCGTGCGAGACGACCATGACCAGGTCATGGCCGTTTTGAGGGTGGGTGGCGAAGCCGATACCGAGGAGCCCGCCGACCGGGACCCCGTACGCGTACGCGAACACGGGCCGCCAGGGCGCAGGCGCGGGGACGACGGGGGCAGCGAGCAATCGGTCACGCAGTGCCCGCTGGTAGGCGGAGATCTCCGGTTCTGCCGGTTCACCGGCGACTTGCTTCAAGGCTGGGCCTTTCGGAATCGTTGAGGAGCCCGGTGTGTTGGACACAGGGTGGAGACGGAGGCCGGTGACGTGCGGGCCGAGTGCTCCGAACGACCGGGTCGAGAGAATTTTGGAGGGCCGCAATGGCTGCGCAGACGCAGAGGGCCGTGCTGGCAGGCGGGTGCTTCTGGGGCATGGAGGAGCTGATCCGTCGGCTCCCGGGCGTGACCGCGACCCGGGTCGGCTACACCGGGGGCGACGTGCCGAACGCGACGTACCGCAACCACGGCACGCACGCGGAGGCCATCGAGATCCTCTTCGACCCCGAGGTGACCGACTACCGCGCGATCCTGGAGTTCTTCTTCCAGATCCACGACCCGAGCACCACGAACCGCCAGGGCAACGACATCGGCCTCAGCTACCGCTCGGCGATCTACTACGTGGACGACGAGCAGAAGCGGACCGCCGAGGACACCATCGCGGACGTGGACGCCTCCGGGCTGTGGCCCGGCAAGGTCGTCACCGAGGTGGAGCCGGTCGGCCCCTTCTGGGAGGCCGAGCCCGAGCACCAGGACTACCTCCAGCGCTACCCGGAGGGGTACACCTGCCACTTCCCGCGCCCGGGATGGCGGCTGCCCGCCCGCACCCAGGGCTGAGAGCCCGCGCGGGGAAGACGGTGCGACACGGTCCGGCCGGGGTTTCCCGGCCGGACCGTTCTCATGGAGACCCTCAGTGCGGCAGCGTCGCCGGACTGCCGCCGTTCGCCTCGTACCCCGCCACCGCGAGCGCGCGGTAGACCGCGAACTCGGCCGCCGGGTCGGGGGACAGCGTCCAGGGCAGGGCACCGACGTGACCGTCGATGGCCATCAGCTGGTTCATCGCCTCGGCCCAGCGCTCCCCGCGGACCAGGAAGAAGACCAGCAGATGGCGGACGTGCGCCTGCATGGGATCGTCCGGGCCGGCCGAGTGGACGGCGTGCAGGGCCCCGTGGACGGCCTTGGTCACGACCTCGCTCTGGTAGAAGCCGCTGACCAGATTGACCTCCGGCAGGTGCTCGAAGACCGCGAAGAGCGGCATCGCCGCCAGCAGGGAGCCCCGCGGGGCGCGGGCGGCGGCCGCCTCGGCGAAGGAGTACGCCAGCGCGCGCGAGCCGTGCCACTTCTCGCACCAGTACTGCAGCGCGGCCAGGTGCGCGCCCATGTGATGGGGGGCGCGGTCCAGGATCTTCAGCCAGAGCTGCTCGAACTCCTCGCGCGAATAGCCGAGACCGCGGGCCACCGACAGCTCGACGATGTACGGGATCGGGTCCCCGGGCGCGAGAAGGGCCGCCTCACCGCAGGCCGCCCTCGCCTCCTCCATGATGATCCGGAAGTCGTCCGAACCCGCCGTGGACGTACGCCACGCCTGCTGCACCAGGAACTCGGCGTGCACCGCCGCGCCGCCCGCGTCCTTGGGCGCCTCGGCCCGCCACACCCGCAGCCACTGCCCGCCCGGCGTCTCCCCGACACCGCCGGGCCGCTGCCGCAGCTCCAGCGACGCGGCGCCCGCGAAGGCCTGCACGCGCTGCCAGCGCCGCTCGCCCTTCGCCTCCGTGCCGGCCAGCAGCTGCTGCGCCCCCCGGTAGTCCTGGGTGCGCTGCACCAGGTCGAGGACGTCCAGCAGGTCCTGGTCCGGGCCGGGCATGCGGACGTCCAGCTCCTCCTCGCGGGCGAAGCCGTAGTTCGCCGGGTCGGCGGCGTCCGGGTGGCCGGGCTCGACCAGGCCGACCGCGCCGCGTCGGCGCCGCGAGAGTTGGAGCAGCACGAAGCCGAGCATGACCAGCGCCATCAGGACCCAGAGAATCTCCATGCCACAAGCGAACCAGACGCCGCCGACAATTGGCCAACCCGTCCCCCGCCCTGTGGAAAACGCGGGAGGCGTTCCGCACGGCTACCCTCGGTGCCCATGAGCGACAGGCACATCAGTCAGCACTTCGAGACGCTCGCGATTCACGCGGGCAACACCGCCGATCCCCTGACGGGCGCGGTCGTCCCGCCGATCTATCAGGTGTCCACCTACAAGCAGGACGGCGTCGGCGGGCTGCGCGGCGGCTACGAGTACAGCCGCAGCGCCAACCCCACCCGCACCGCCCTGGAGGAGAACCTCGCCGCCCTGGAGGGCGGACGGCGCGGCCTCGCCTTCGCGTCCGGACTGGCGGCCGAGGACTGCCTGTTGCGTACGCTGCTGCGCCCCGGCGACCACGTGGTGATCCCGAACGACGCGTACGGCGGCACCTTCCGCCTCTTCGCCAAGGTCGCCACCCGGTGGGGCGTCGAGTGGTCGGTGGCCGACACGAGCGACCCCGCCGCCGTGCGGGCCGCGCTCACCCCGAAGACCAAGGCGGTGTGGGTGGAGACGCCCTCCAACCCGCTGCTCGGCATCACCGACATCGCCGCCGTCGCCCAGGTCGCCCGGGACGCCGGAGCCCGGCTCGTCGTCGACAACACCTTCGCCACGCCGTACCTGCAGCAGCCGCTGGCGCTCGGCGCGGACGTCGTCGTGCACTCGCTCACCAAGTACATGGGCGGTCACTCGGACGTCGTCGGCGGCGCGCTGATCGTCGACGACCGGGAACTGGGCGAGGAACTGGCGTTCCACCAGAACGCCATGGGCGCGGTCGCCGGGCCCTTCGACTCCTGGCTGGTGCTGCGCGGCACCAAGACCCTCGCGGTGCGCATGGACCGGCACAGCGAGAACGCGACCAAGGTCGCCGACATGCTCTCCCGGCACGCGCGCGTGACGAGTGTGCTCTACCCGGGGCTGCCCGAGCACCCGGGGCACGAGGTCGCGGCCAAGCAGATGAAGGCGTTCGGCGGCATGGTGTCCTTCCGCGTCGAGGGCGGCGAACAGGCCGCCGTCGCGGTGTGCGACCGCGCGAAGGTCTTCACGCTCGGCGAGTCCCTCGGCGGTGTCGAGTCGCTGATCGAGCACCCGGGCCGGATGACGCACGCCTCCGCGGCGGGCTCCGCCCTGGAGGTGCCCGCGGACCTGGTGCGCCTGTCGGTCGGCATCGAGAACGTGGACGACCTGCTGGCGGACCTCCAGCAGGCGCTCGGCTAGCCGAGGAGCGGGCTCACCAGCCCTCCCAGCCCGTCACGGGTGGGGTCGTCTCCGAGGGCGGCGCCACCCACGGCTGGACGGTCAGCGCCCACACCGTGAAGGCCGCGGCCGCGGCCGCCAGCAGCAGCCACATCAGGCGGCGGGCGGCCGTCCTGCGCCGCAGCATGCGGCCGCCTCGGCGCAGGGCGTCCGCGTACAGCTCGGGCGGCACCCGCGGCGGCGACTGCTCCATGATCCGCCGGGCCGCGGCCTCCCGCCGGGGGCGGTTCACCGACGCCTCCCGATGTTCCACGCGCGCGTGGAAGCGCGAGCGCGGGTGCTCCACGCGCGTGTGCCGCCGTTCCCCGCGCGGGTGCGGACCGCCGTACTCGTCATGGCGTCGCGGCCTTCGCCTCCGCCGCCACCGGGCGGGCCCGTGCGGCGGGCGGCCGCAGCAGGGCGGTCGTCGCCCGGTCGCAGACCGTCCGTACCCGCTCCACGGGCAGACCGAGGAGTGCCGCCGCCTGTTCCTCGGCGACCCCCTCGTACAACCGCAGCACCAGGATCAGGCGTTCCTGCGGAGTGAGCCCGCCCAAGGGGCCGGCGGGCGGCCGGCGGGCCCGGCCGAGGACGCCGTACCGGTGCCAGGCCTCGCGGGCGAAACGGGTGGCCAGGTACTGCCGGGCGCGGTCGTACGGGTCCTCCCCGTGCAGCCGGTCCCAGCACGCGTACGTGTGGGCCAGACTCAGCGCCAGCAGGCGCCGCGCGCGCGGGTTGACGTCCGGTGCCTCGGCGGTGAGCAGGGTGGCGGCATGCAGCAGGCGCCCCGCCGCGCCCGCGACGAACGCCTCGAACTCGCGGGCCCGGTGGACGTGGTGGGACGCATGCCGTTCTCGCACCGCGCCTCCCGCCCTGCCTGGCGACGACCCCTGGGGTCTCATATCAGGCCAGGGGCGGCCCGTCGGTCAAGAGTGCGGTGGGAACCGGTCCCGAAAGCGCGTGAAGTGCCCTTCAGGAACCCGACGGCGCATCCGTGCCCGACACGCCCGACACGCCCGACGGGGCCGTACGGGCGGACAGGGCGCCGTTGAAGCGGGTGAGGAGCGCGCAGAACACCTCGCGCTCCTCCGGCGCCCAGTCGCGGGTCAGCTCGGCCATGAGCTGACGCCGGGAGGAGCGGACCTCCTCCAGCCGCGCCACGCCGCGCGGGGACAGCTGGAGGACCACCGCGCGTCCGTCCTCGGGGTGGGAGGTCCGCTTGACGAGCCCGGTGTCGACGAGCGGCGCCACCTGCCGGGTGACGGTCGAGGAGTCGATCCCCATGCTCGCGGCGAGCGCCTTCACGCCCATCGGGCCCTCTTTGTCGAGGCGGTTGAGCAGCAGGTACGCGGCGCGGTCCATGGAGTTGCGCACCTGACCCACCCCGCCGAGCCGGGTCTGTTCGGCGCGGCGGGCGAAGAGCGCGACCTCGTGCTGGAGCGTCTCGAGAAGACCGGTGTCACCGGCGGTCGTCATGTCCATCGACATTTCAGGTGTTGTGGGCATGGCCGGGGGCTCACTTCGTGGAGGGCTGCTGATTGGGGGACAGGGTACGCGGCCGGGCGGCGAGGCGTACCCGCGCTGGGCAAAGCGGGTCTCGGAGGTTGGTCACAGCGGTCTTCGGCGCTTGTGAACTGCGATGCTGGAGGTATGAGCTACAGCACGGCCTCCCTCGTCGGACCCGTCACCCTCGACGACGTGCGCGGCGCCCAGAAGATGCTCTCGGGCGTGGCACGGGTGACGGCGATGGAGGGCAGCAGGCACCTGTCCCAGCTGGTCGGCTCGCCGGTGCACCTCAAGTGCGAGAACCTCCAGCGGACGGGCTCGTTCAAGCTGCGCGGCGCCTATGTGCGCATCGCCGGGCTGCTGCCCGAGCAGCGGGCCGCCGGTGTGGTGGCGGCGAGCGCGGGCAACCACGCGCAGGGCGTGGCACTGGCGTCGTCGCTGCTCGGGGTGGGCTCGACGGTGTTCATGCCGAAGGGCGCCCCGCTGCCGAAGATCAGCGCGACCCGGGACTACGGCGCCGAGGTGCGGCTGCACGGACAGGTCGTCGACGAGACGCTGGCCGCCGCGCAGGAGTACGCGGAGCGGACCGGCGCCGTGTTCATCCACCCCTTCGACCACCCCGACGTCATCGCGGGCCAGGGCACGGTCGGGCTGGAGGTCCTGGAGCAGTGCCCCGAGGTGCGGACGGTCGTGGTCGGCATCGGCGGCGGCGGACTGGCGGCCGGGATCGCGGTCGCCGTGAAGGCGCTGCGGCCGGACGTGCGGATCGTGGGCGTGCAGGCGGAGGGCGCGGCGGCGTACCCGCCCTCGCTGGCCGCGGGGCGCCCGGTGGCCGTCGAGAACCCGGCGACGATGGCCGACGGCATCAAGGTGGGGCGGCCCGGTGACGTGCCGTTCCGGATCGTCCGCGAGCTGGTGGACGAGGTCCGCACGGTCTCCGAGGACGCGCTGTCCACCGCGCTGCTGTTGTGCCTGGAGCGGGCCAAGCTGGTCGTGGAGCCGGCCGGGGCGAGTCCGGTGGCGGCGCTGCTGAGCGAGCCGGACGCCTTCGCGGGGCCGGTGGTGGCGGTCCTGTCCGGCGGCAACGTCGACCCCGTGCTCATGCAGGGCGTGCTGCGGCACGGCATGGCCGCGCAGGGCCGCTATCTGGCGGTGCGGCTGCGGCTGACGGACCGGCCGGGCGCTCTGGCCACGCTGCTCGGGGTCCTGTCGGTGGTCGACGCCAACGTCCTCGACGTGAGTCACGTCCGCACCCATCCGCGGCTCGGGCTCACGGAGGCCGAGGTCGAACTGCACCTGGAGACGAAGGGCCCGGAGCACTGCGCCGAGGTCGGCCGTGCGCTGCGGGAGTCGGGGTACACCGTCATCGCCTGAGCCCACCGCACCGCCGAGCCGCGGCCGGGCACCGCTTCGTCACTCGTTCGGGGAAGTGCGTTGTGAGACGCGATACATCGCGTTATGGTGTGTCGTGCGTCGCTCGCTGAGCGCGGCGAAACGGACAAACCTAGGCTTCTCGAAGAATCCCCGACGACGTGGAGACTCATATGCCAGGCGCCATCTATGCCGAAGGCCTGGTGAAGACCTTCGGCGACGTAAGGGCTCTGGACGGCGTCGACCTCGATGTCCCCGAAGGCACGGTCCTCGGCCTGCTCGGGCCGAACGGCGCGGGCAAGACCACCGCCGTCCGCTGCCTCACGACCCTGCTGCGCCCCGACCGCGGCAAGGCGGTCGTCGCGGGCATCGACGTCCTCAGGCAGCCCAACGAGGTGCGGCGTTCCATCGGCCTCTCCGGCCAGTTCGCGGCGGTCGACGAATACCTGACCGGCCGGGAGAACCTGCGGATGGTCGGCCAGCTCTACCAGATGAAGGGCAAGGCCGCGAAGGCCCGGGCCGGTGAGCTGCTCGACCAGTTCCATCTCGCGGACGCCGCCGACCGCCCCACCAAGACCTACTCCGGAGGCATGCGCCGCCGCCTCGACCTGGCTGCCGCCCTGGTCGTCTCCCCGCCCGTCATGTTCATGGACGAACCGACGACCGGCCTCGACCCGCGCAACCGGCAGGAGCTGTGGGAGGTCATCAAACAGCTGGTCGCCGGTGGTACGACCCTGCTGCTGACCACGCAGTACCTGGAGGAGGCCGACCACCTCGCCCACGACATCGCGGTCGTCGACCACGGCCGTGTCATCGCCCGCGGCAGCTCCGACCAGCTCAAGGCGCGCACCGGGGGAGAGCGCGTCGAGGTCGTGGTCCACGAGCGCGGCCACATGGGGACGGCCGCCGACGTCCTCGCCGGGTTCGGCAAGGGCGCGACCACGGTCGAGGAGCACACCCGCAAGCTGACCGTCCCCGTCACCGGCGGCGCGAAGCTGCTCGCCGAGGTCATCCGCGAACTCGACGCCCGCGGCATCGAGATCGACGACATCGGCCTGCGCCGCCCCACCCTCGACGACGTCTTCCTCTCCCTCACCGGCCACGTGGCCGAAGCCGAGGGCGAGGCGGACGAGTCGGCGGACGAGACCGGCCACGACCAGGAGAAGGAGGCCGCCACGTGAGCGCCGCCACCGACACGGCGCCGGTCACGGCGTCCGCCAACCCCATCGGCCAGTCCGTCCGGGACTCGCTGGTCATCGCCCGCAGAAACCTGATCCGCATGACCAGGATCCCGGAGATGGTCCTCTTCGGGGTCATCCAGCCGGTGATGTTCGTGATCCTCTTCACCTACGTCTTCGGCGGCTCGATGAAGATCGGGAACACCACCGACGCGGACGTCTACAAGGACTTCCTGATGGCCGGCATCTTCGCGCAGACCGTCACCTTCGCCACCGCCGGATCGGCGGCCGGTATCGCCGACGACATGCAGAAGGGGCTGGTCGACCGCTTCCGCTCACTGCCGATGGCCCGTGGCGCGGTGCTGACCGGCCGCACCGTCGCGGACCTCGTGCAGACGGCCATCACCCTGCTCGTCCTCGCCGCGGTCGCGCTGATCGTGGGCTGGCGCACCGGCACCGCCGACCCGACGAACGTCGGCCGGATCCTCGCCGGCTTCGGCCTGCTGTTGCTGCTGGGATACGCCTTCACCTGGATCGGGGCGCTGATCGGCCTCGCCGTGCGCACACCCGAGGCGGCGACCTCGGGAGGGATCATCTGGCTGTTCCCGGTGACGTTCGTGTCGAACGCCTTCGTGGACCCCACCCAGATGACGCCCTGGCTGCGGCACGTCGCCGAGTGGAATCCCTTCAGCGCCACGGTGCAGGCCTGCCGCGAGCTGTTCGGCAGCCCGGGAGTGGTGCAGTCCGACGCCTGGCCCATGCAGCACCCGGTCTGGGCCTCGGCGCTCTGGTCCGTCCTGATCGTCGCCGTCTTCCGGACGCTGGCGGTGCGCAAGTACCGCTCGGCCGGCACCTGACGACGAGCCCCCGGCGTCACGGGGACGCCGGGGGCTCTCGACCACCGTCGGGCGACCGGTCTGCCGGTCGGCCGGGTCAGCCGTTGTACGGCTCGGCCTTGAGGATCTTCACCTTGGCCGGCTTGCCGTTGGGCAGCTCGTACTGCGCGTCCTCGCCGACCTTGTGGCCGATGACGCCCGAGCCCAGCGGGGACTGCGGAGAGTAGGTCTCGATGTCCGAGCTCGCGTACTCGCGCGAGGCGAGCAGGAAGCTCAGCGTGTCGTCCTCGTCACCGTCGAAGGCGATCGTGACGACCATGCCGGGCGCCACCGCGCCGTCGGCGGCGGGGGCCTCGCCCACCTTGGCGCTCTCCAGCAGCTGGGTCAGCTGGCGCACGCGGAGCTCCTGCTTGCCCTGCTCCTCCTTCGCCGCGTGGTACCCGCCGTTCTCACGCAGGTCCCCCTCCTCGCGAGCCGCGGCGATCTTGGCAGAGATCTCGGTGCGCGCAGGACCAGTAAGGTATTCAAGCTCCTCCTTGAGCTTGTTGTACGCCTCCTGGGTCAGCCAGGTGACGTTCTCGCTGGTCTGGGTCACGGGTGCTCCTCGTTGGTGCTGGGAATACAAATCAACGCCCTACCCAGAAGGATGTTCCTTCACGGAAGGGCGAAACCACGAGCCTAACAATTGAGTGGCCAAAGGGGGAGGACATAAGCCGCCAGATTCATGTCACCGCAGGTCAGGCGTCAGGTATCGGCCCCGGTGGGACCCGCTGGATCACTCCGGGTGGCAGCCGAGCAGCTCCGCGGACGTACCCGCGGCCTTGGTCCGCAGGGTGACGACCCGGTCGATGCGGGTGTCGTCCCCGTCGAAGCGGAAGTCGGCCCGGCCCACCTCGTCGCCGTCCTCCGACTGCGAGCGCAGGGTGCAGTAGCCGGTCACACCGGCGTCCTTGCGGACCTCGAGGTGCACCTGCACCGAGTCCTCGGCGAGCTCGAAACCGATCAGCTCACCGCTGATCTTGTTCTGGCCGACGTAGTGGTAGCCGAACCAGCCGATCAGCGCGAGCAGGAGGGCACCGAGCACGGCGCCGACGACCTTGAGCGTGCGGTCGGCCTGCTCGTCCGAGGAGCGGCCGTAGCGACCCTGAGGCGTCCGCGTGCTCGCCGTGCTCATGATCGTCCTCTCCGCGGGACCGGGGCTTGCCGGGCTCCGGAATTATTCCGCTCCCGATTCGGTCACTATAGAAGCCTCCCGCCCGCCACCCGACCGCCGCCCTTCAACGACGCCCCTACGGGGCGGCACCTTCACATCGCGCCGCTGCACGCCGGGGCGCCGACCGACCGAGGATTGAGTCTTGACTGACCAGCTGCGACTGATGGCCGTCCACGCCCACCCCGACGACGAGTCGAGCAAGGGCGCGGCCACCATGGCGAAGTACGTGTCCGAAGGGGTGGACGTGCTGGTCGTGACCTGCACGGGCGGAGAGCGCGGCTCCATCCTGAACCCGAAGCTCCAGGGCGACGCGTACATCGAGGAGAACATCCACGAGGTGCGCAGGAAGGAGATGGACGAGGCCCGGGAGATCCTGGGCGTGGGGCAGGAGTGGCTCGGTTTCGTCGACTCCGGCCTGCCGGAGGGCGACCCGCTGCCCCCGCTGCCGGAGGGCTGCTTCGCCCTGGAGGACGTCGACAAGGCCGCCGGTGAACTGGTGCGGAAGATCCGCTCCTTCCGGCCCCAGGTGATCACCACCTACGACGAGAACGGCGGGTACCCGCACCCCGACCACATCATGACCCACAAGATCACGATGGTGGCGTTCGAGGGCGCGGCCGACACCGGGAAGTACCCGGAGGGCGAGTACGGACCGGCGTACCAGCCGCAGAAGGTCTACTACAACCAGGGCTTCAACCGGCCCCGCACCGAGGCGCTGCACAACGCGCTCCTGGAGCGCGGCCTGGAGTCGCCCTACGAGGACTGGCTCAAGCGCTGGGCGGAGTTCGAGCGCAAGGAGCGCACCCTCACCACGCACGTGCCCTGCGCGGACTTCTTCGAGACCCGGGACAAGGCGCTGATCGCGCACGCCACCCAGATCGACCCCGACGGCGGCTGGTTCCGGGTGCCGATGGAGATCCAGAAGGAGGTCTGGCCCACCGAGGAGTACGAGCTGGCCAAGTCCCTCGTGGAAACCTCCCTCCCCGAGGACGACCTCTTCGCGGGCATCCGGGACAATGCCTGACATGAGTGCAAGCGCAAGCCTGGCAATGACGCACCTCGTCACCCTCGCCGAACTCGACGAGGACAAGGTCACCCCCGGCGTCCTCGGGTTCATCGTGTTCGCGGTGATGGCCCTGGCGGTGTGGGGTCTGATGAAGTCCATGAACCGGCACATGGGCAAGGTCGACTTCAAGGAGCCCCGGGACGCCGAGACTCCCGGCGGCGGTGAGGCGAAGCCCCAGCGCGGCTAGCCTCCCCGCGCGTGGGGGCGCGGCCGGGCGGGCGCTACGCCGGGACCGCCACCCCCATCACCTCCCTGGCCTGGCGGTCCGGGACCATGCCCAGCCGCCAGGCCTGCCAGCCCGACTCGAGCTGGACGCCGCGTTCCAGGAGCAGCCGGTAGGCGTCCACGTAGTCGTCCAGCTTGGCGTCGCGGGCGGAGTGCCGGGCGCGGGCCAGCTGGGCCAGCTCCTCCTGCGCCACCGCCGTGCCGATCTCCACCCCGCCGGGTGCGGCGTACGGCAGCAGGGTGCAGCGCAGGAAGCGGGCCCAGTCCTCGCCCCGCCGGTCGCCGTACGCGGCGAAGAGGGCGGCCGCCTCGTCGCACAGGGCCAGCGCCTGCGGGGTGCGGGCGTTGCCCGCGTCCACGACCGCCAGCTCCAGGCAGGTCCACGCCTCGCCGTGCCCGACGCCGATGCGCTGGAAGTCGGCGCGCGCGTCGACCAGGAGCTGCCGGGCGAAGCCGGAGTTGCGCAGCGAGCCGGTCTGGGCGGCACGCTGGTCGCGGGTCACCCGCGCCGAGTGGTGCCGGGCGCAGGCCAGGCCGTACACGTCCCGCATGCGGGAGAACATCGTGCGGGAGCGTTCCAGTGCACGGAGCGACTGGTCCAGGGCGCCCGTCTCCTCCAGCGCCTGGCCCAGGTAGTAGAAGCTCCACGCCTTGCCGCGCGCGTCCTCGTTCTCCCGGTGCCGGGCCGCCGCCCGCCGCAGTTCCTCCACCGCCACGGGCGCGTCCCCGTCGACCAGCCGGGCCCGTGCCAGCTGGGTCAGCGCCCAGGCCTCGCCACGGGCGTCCTGGGTGCGGCCGTACAGCTCCAGGGCCGCGCGCAGCTCCGTCTCGGCCCGCGGTACGTCGCCCATGCGCAGGTGCAGCTGGCCCAGCTGGAAGTGGGCCCACGCCTGGCCGTGCACCGACTCGCCGGCGCGGTGCAGGACGAGCGACTCGGTGAGCAGTTCCAGCGCCTCCGCGAGCCGGGCCCGGTCGCGCTGCACCGCCGCCAGCGCGTGCAGCGTCCACGCCCGGTCGGTGGCCAGTTCCGGCACGGCCTGCAGGTCCAGCGCCTCCCGCAGCTTCGCCGCCGCATCGGTCAGGTTGCCCTGGTGGTGCAGGGTGATCCCCAGCGAGCACAGCGCACGGGCCGCACCGGCGTCGTGGTGGGCCTCCCGGTACAGGTCGACCACGGAGGCGAGCGTCGTACGCGCCTTGTCCAGCTCGCCGAGCTGCCGGGCCGCGATACCGGTGCGCCACTGGACCGAGCGCACCAGCAGCCCCTGGTCCACGGACTGCGCCAGCTCGCTGATCTCACCGAGGCGGTAGAGGTCGCCGCGCAGCAGGCAGTAGTCGCACAGCGCGCCCAGCAGGTTCAGTACCGTGCCCTGGTCGACGCCCTCCGCGTGTCGGAGCGTGGCCGTGATGAAGCTCGACTCGTCGTCCAGCCAGCGCAGCGCCTCGTCCAGGGAGGTGAAGCCGTACTGGCCGAACTGGTGGGAGCGGGTCGACATGTTGCCGTCGACCAGGCGCAGCACGGAGTCGGCCAGCTCGGCGTAGTTCGCGATGAGGCGTTCCTGCGCGGCCGTGCGCTCGCCGGGCTCCTCCTCGTCGGCGAGCCGGGCGCGGGCGAAGGCGCGCACCACGTCGTGCAGGCGGTAGCGGTTGCCGCGGACGTGGTCGATCAGGCCCGCCCGCGACAGGGCCGCCAGCTGCCGGGTGGCCTCCGTCTCGTCCGTGGCCAGCAGCGCGGCGGCGGCCGCGGCGCCCAGCGAGGTGCGGCCCGCCAGCGCCAGCCGGCGCAGCAGCCGCCGGGCCGGTTCGCTCTGGTCGGTGTAGCGCAGCCACAGGGCCCGTTCGACCGGCTCCACGGGACCGTACGCGCCCAGGTCGGTCGCCAGCGCGCGGGGCGAGCGCGGGCCCAGTGCCGATCCGGCGATCCGCAGGGCCAGCGGCAGCCCGCCGCACAGCTGCCGGATCAGGTCGCTCGCATCGGCGTCGTACGGACCCGACGCGTCCTCGGCGGCGGCGCCCAGCAGCTCTTCCGCGCCCGCCGCGTCCAGCTCCTCCACGGGCAGCTCGTACACCCGCGCGGGAAGGTCGGCGGGCAGCTCCATCGCCCGGCGCGCGGTGACCAGCACCAGGCTGTCCGACCGCTCCGGGATCAGGGCGCGCACCTGCTCCGGGTCCCAGGCGTCGTCGAGGACGACGGTGACCGGGACGCCGGTCAGATGCTGGTGGTACAGCTCGCTCAACCGTTTGACCTGCTGGTCCGCCGAGGACCGCTCCCGGAACAGCAACTGCTCGCGCGGCGCCCCGAGCCGGTTCAGCAGGTGCAGCAGTGCGTCCCGGGTGCTCAGCGGCGACTCCCCGCCCTCCACGGCACCGGCACCGGAACCGGCTCCGGGATCGCCCGCCCCGGAGCCGTCCCCGCGCAGGTCGACCAGGCAGGCCCCGCGGAAGTAGTCCCGCAGCTCGTGCACGGCCCGCACCGCCAGCGTCGTACGGCCGCTGCCCGGCGCCCCGTGCAGCACCACCACCGTCGGCTTCGTCTCCGTGCTCGCGCGGGCCGCCTGCACCCACTGCCGCAGCCGCGCCATCTCCTGCCGGCGGCCGGTGAACGCGCCGTCCGATTCCGGGAGTTGCCCGAACGACTGCTCCAGCGCGCTGCGCCCCCGCGCGGCCGCGCTCTTGTCGGCGCCCCGCAGCTTCGGCCCGGTCTTCGCGGGCCCGGTCGACGCGGCGAGCATCCGCTGCTGGTCCAGGAACGGCCGGATGCCGCGCACCTCGAGCGCGGTCAGCCACTGCAGCCGCAGCTGCTCGTGCCCGCCGGGCTGGCTGACCGCCCCGGCCCGGTGGTGGGCGGCCGGCACATGGGCCCCGACCACCTTCACCACGGTCGCCGCCGCGCCGACGACCCCCACGGCCACGCCCGCACCCACCGCGGTGCCCGTGCCGGTGCCGAGCGCCACGTCGGCCACCATCGCGGCGACCGCCGCAACGGCGGCCACCAGCAGGGGAGTGCCGGCGCCCTCACGGGCGTAGCGCTCGCGGAAGGTGAGCTGCCCGGCGGCGGCCTCGTCGAGGGCGTGGGTCCAGGCGTCGTACTCCTCGCCGGCCGTCCCCGCCATCGCGTCCAGTGCCGCACGGGCCCTGGAGAGCAGTACGTTGCCGTCCGTGCGTCCGCCCGAGCGCCGTACCTCCTCCTCCACGGCCCGCCTGAGCAGCCCCTCGGCCTCCGCCCGATGACTGTCCCGCATGTCGCGCCCCCTCCGGCGGCATCGGTGTCCTCCCGGGCACCCCTGGTCTCCCGGGAGCCCCGTCGGCCCCGGACGTCACAGCGGCCCTCCCGGCCCGTCCCCGGGTCCTTCCCCGGTTGGACGTGGGTCAAGTGTCCTGCGGCCAGGAGACCCTGGGGAGGGCCCGCGCAGGGGTACGGCGGTGTCCGGGCACGGGGGCGCCTGCCCCACCCCCTACCCGGGTATCAAGGCGGCCTGGCTCCCCGGTACGACGCGTCGGCCACCATCCGGCCCTCACCCTTCCCCGTCAACCACCCACCGAACACCGGCCCTGCCGCCAGGCCCCGCGCCACCCGTACGAAGGGGGAGAACCACCGCGTGCCGACATCCGAACAGCCGACGCCCCGCACCTCTCCGGAGACCCTCGCGGCGCACCTAGGCTGGTGCGCATGACCCCAGTGGAGGAGGAACGCCCGCGCGCGCTGCTCGCGGGCGCTTCGCGGCGGTGGGTGCGGCTGCTGCCGTGGGCCGTGGCGTTCGTGCTCTGCGTCGCCCTGCTGCCCACGACCCTCGTGGTCCTCACCGCCGACTACGGCCTGAACGGCGGTGCCGCCGCAGCGCTGGCCGTCGCGCAGGCCGCGCCGCTGCTGCTCGCCGTCGTACGGCCGCTGCACGCCTGGTACGTGGTCCTCGTCGCGGACGTCGCCGGTGCCCTCGTCCTGCTCACCGTCGACTTCCCGGAGCGGCTGCTGTGGCCGTTCCCGCCCATGGAGATCGTCGGGTACGTCGGCCTCTGCCTCGCCCTGGGCCTGCGCGAGCGGCGCCGGACGCTGCTGCTGGTGTGGCTGGCCACGGCGGTGGCGAACGTGGCCCTGGGCTTCGCCCCACCCCACGGCTTCGGCGCCAGGGGCCTGCTGTTCACCATCCTCGGGGGCGTCGCGCTCCTGCTGGGCGGCGCGCTGCGGGAGCGGTCCGAGGTACAGCGCAGGCTGGTCGAGCAGGAGACGATCAGCGAGGCCGAGCGCGGCCGGCGGACGCTGCTGGAGGAGCGCGCCCGGATCGCGCGCGAGCTGCACGACGTGGTGGCGCACCACATGTCCGTCATCACGGTGCAGGCGGGCACCGCGGAGTACCGCCTCGACTCGCTGCCGCCGGACGTGCGCGAGGAGTTCACCTCCATCGCGGCGACCGCGCGCGAGTCGCTCGGCGAGATGCGACGCCTGCTGGGCGTGCTGCGCAACGAGGAGGCGCACGGCGAGCTGGTGCCCCAGCCGGGCCTGGCGCAGATCGGGCAGCTGGTGGAGGCGACGGCGAGAACGGGCGGCCCGGTGGAGTTCGCCCCCTGCGCCGCCGACGCCGACGACGACGTGCCCGAGGCGGTCGGCCTGTCCGCGTACCGGATCGTCCAGGAGGCCCTCGCGAACGTCGTACGGCACGCGCCGGGCGCCCGCACGCGGGTGTCCCTGTCGGTGACCGGACCCGACCAGGAACACGGCGCGCGGCTCACCGTCCTGGTCGTCAACGGGCCGCCGCCCGAGCCGCCCGCCGCGCCCCTCGAGACGAGCGGCACCGGGCACGGCCTCGTCGGCATGCGCGAGCGCGTACGGATCATCGGCGGCACCCTCGACACGGGCCCGCTGCCGGACGGCGGCTTCCGCGTCGCCGCCCGACTCCCCCTGACCGAAAGAGACCTGACGTGACAACGCGTGTCATCATCGTCGACGACCAGGCCATGGTGCGGGCCGGCTTCGCCGCGCTGCTGGCCGCCCAGAGCGACATCGACGTGGTGGGCGAGGCCCCCGACGGCGCCCAGGGTGTCGAACTGAGCCGCCGTACCCATCCGGACGTCGTGCTGATGGACGTCCGGATGCCCGAGATGGACGGCCTGGAGGCCGCGCGCCGCCTCCTTGACCCGCCGACGGGCGTGACCCACCGGCCGCGGGTCCTGATGCTCACCACCTTCGACGTCGACGACTACGTCTACGAGGCGCTCCGGGCGGGCGCGAGCGGCTTCCTGCTCAAGGACGCGCCGCCGGCCGACCTCATCGCGGCGGTCCGCGTCGTGGCCTCGGGCGACGCGCTGCTCGCCCCCTCCGTGACGCGCCGCCTCATCGCGGACTTCGCCAAGCAGCGCCCCGCCGGCCGGGGCAGGCCCGCGCTGCGGCTCAAGGGCCTCACGGAACGCGAGACCGAGGTCCTCACCCTGGTCGCCCGCGGTCAGTCGAACGGGGAGATCGCGCGGACGCTGGTACTGGCCGAGCAGACCGTGAAGACGCACGTCAGCCGCGTCCTCACCAAGCTCGGCCTGCGCGATCGCGCCCAGGCGGTGGTCTTCGCCTACGAGTCGGGGCTGGTGGCTCCCGGCGAGTAGGACCGCCCCCGGCCTCCTCCACCCCCTACCGCGGTAGCACCTCCGCATTGGCTCCCCGGTATGACGCCCGGCGTCCGGCCGTCCCCGCACTCTTCACCCGTCACGGACAGTGCGCCGAAGAGGGAGACGGGACATGAGGCTACGCAAGGGCAAGCGGCAGAACGCGGACCACGGGCCGGAGGTGGACAACCGGCCCGGGGCCCCGGCCGCCACGCCCACTCTCGCCGTCGAACTGCGCGACGTCCGACGGCAGTACGGCCGCGGGGCGGGCACGGTGCACGCCCTCGCGGGCGTCGACCTCGCCCTGCCGCGCGGCACGTTCACCGCGGTCATGGGCCCGTCCGGGTCCGGCAAGTCCACCTTCCTGCAGTGCGCCGCAGGGCTCGACCGGCCGACCGCGGGATCCGTGTTCCTCGGCGGCACGGAGATCACCGGCATGAGCGAGAACGAGCTGACCGAGCTGCGCCGCAGCCGCCTCGGCTTCGTCTTCCAGGCGTTCAACCTGCTGCCGTCGCTGACCGTCGAGCAGAACGTGCTGCTGCCGATGCGCCTGGCCGGACAGCGCCAGGACCGCCGTCAGGCGCAGGAGGTCCTCGCCCGGGTCGGGCTCGCCGACAAGGCGAAGCGCAGGCCCGGCGAGCTGTCCGGCGGCCAGCAGCAGCGGGTGGCCGTCGCCCGCGCCCTGGTCACCGGCCCCGACGTGATCTTCGCCGACGAGCCCACCGGCGCCCTCGACACCGGCACCGCCGCCGAGGTCCTCGGCCTGCTGCGGAACGCGGTGGACGCCCTCGGGGCCACCGTCGTCATGGTCACGCACGACCCGGCCGCGGCCGCCTGGGCCGACCGGGTGCTGTTCCTCGCCGACGGCGCCTTCGCCGACCACCTCGAACGCGGTTCGGCGGAGCGGATCGCGGCCCGCATGGCCGTGCTCACCTCGCACGCCTCCCGCGCCGGTGCGATGGCGGGAGCGGCGGCATGAGGCGCCCCAACGGACTCGCCCGCGAGGCCGTCCGCTTCAAGCCCGCGTCCTTCGCGGGGACCTTCCTCGCGCTGCTGATGTCCGCCCTGATCGTCTCGGCCTGCGGCATCCTGCTCGAGACCGGCCTGCGCGCCGCCGTGCCGCCGGAGCGGTACGCGAACGCGCCGGTCGTCGCGGCGGCGGACCAGAACGAGTACGTCGTCACCGGCAGCGGCGAGGACCTCGAGAAGGAGGCGACGCCGCTGCCCGACACGGCGCGGATGGACGCCGCCCTGGCGGCGAGGGCCGCCGAGGCGCCGGGTGCGGCCGCCGCCGTCGCGGACTTCACCTTCCCGGTGCACGCGACGGACACCGGCACCGGGACCGACTCCGGCACCGGCTCCGGCTCCGGCTCCGGCTCCCGCGCCCGTGCACTGCCCGTCGCGGGCGGTGCGCTCACCGCGCACGGATGGGGCTCGCACACCTTCACCGGCACCTCGCTGACCAGCGGCTCCGCACCCCGCGAGGGGGAGGTCGTCCTCGACGCGGGCACCGCCCGTGCCGCGCACGCCGCCGTCGGGGACACGGTCGTACTGGAGACCGCCGCCGGGCGGCAGGACTTCCGCGTCGCCGGTGTCGCCGAGGCCGGGCCCGGGGACACCGCCCGCACCACCGAGGGCGGCGCCCTGACCTGGTTCGCCGACACCCAGGCCGCCACCCTCGCCGGACACCCCGGCAAGGCCGACGCCGTGGTCGTGCTGGCCGAGCGGGGCACCGGGACCGCCGCCCTCGCCGACGCCGTGCAGCAGGCCCTCACCGGCTCCGGCGTCCAGGTCCGCACCGGCGACGACCGCGGCGCCGTCGAGGACCCGGGCCTCGGGTACGCCAAGGTGACGCTCTTCGGCATCGGCGGCTCCTTCGGCGGCATCGCGGCCATCGTCGCGGTCTTCACCGCCGCCGGGACCGTCGCCCTCTCGGTCGGTCAGCGGGCCCGCGAGTTCGCCCTGCTGCGCGCCGTCGGCGCCACCCCGCGGCAGGTCCGCCGCGCCGTCGCCTGCGAAGCACTGCTCGTCGCGCCGCTCGCCGGGATCGTCGGCTGCCTGCCCGGCATCGGGCTCGCCCACTGGTGGTTCGGCCAGCTCCAGGACCGGGGCGCCGTCCCGCACGCCGTGGACCTGCACGTCTCCGGGTTTCCGCTGCTCGCCGCCGTCGTCATGGGGCTCCTGACGGCGCTCGGCGCGGGCTGGGCGGCCGGACGCCGGCCCGCGAGGATCAAGCCGGGACAGGCGCTGTCCGAGGCGTCGCTGGAGCGGCTGCGGCCCGGACCGGTCCGTACCCTCCTCGGCGTCGGCGCCCTCGTCGGGGGCGCGATCCTCACCGGCGTGTCCGCCCGCTCCGCCGGGGACGACGCGGCGGGTGCCGCCCTCGGCGTCGTCATGCTCTTCATGCTCGCCGTCGGGCTGCTCGGCCCGCTGGTGGCCCGGCTGTGCGCCGGCCTGTTCGGCCTCCCGCTGCGCGGCGCGGGCCCGGCGGCCCAGCTCGCGGCCGCCAACTCCCGTACCAACGCCCGCCGTCTCGCCTCCGCGATCACTCCGATCGTGCTCGCCGTGGCGTTCTCCTCGACCCTCGTGTTCATGCACACCAGCGAGACCCACGCCGCCGACCGGCAACTGCGCGCGGGCGTCACCGCGGACCACGTGGTGACGGACCCGGCCGGGCTCCCGGTGGACGCGGCGGACCGCGCCGCCCGCGTGCCGGGCGTGGAGGCGGCCGTCGGACTGCTGAACACGCAGGTGCTCGTGCCGACCGGCTCCGGCGAGTTCAAGGCGCTCCAGGGCGCGGCCACCCAGGGCGTCACCGGTTCCGGCGCCGAACTGGCGGAGGTGCAGGACCTGGACGTGCGCGACGGCGGCCTCGACCGGCTGGGCGAGGGGCGCATCGCCATCGACAGGACCCTGGCGACCTCGGCGGACGCCGGCGTCGGCGACCGGCTCCCGCTCTACCTCCCCGACGGCACGGAGGTCAGCCCCGAGATCGTCGCGGTCTACGAGCGCGGCCTCGGACTGGCCACGGTCACCATGGACCGGGCGTCCCTGGACGGGCACGTCACCTCGGCCTTCGACAGCACGCTGCTGGTACGGGGCGGCTCGGCGAAGTCCCTCACCGACCTGGGCGAGGTCACCGACGCCTCCGGCTACGCCACCGAGCAGAACCTCGACGCGAGGCTCGGCGCCTGGATGAACAACACGATGGCCGCGGTACTCGGCGGATTCGCCGCCGTCGCGGCGGTCAACACCCTGGTCATGACGGTCCTGGACCGCCGCCGCGAGCTGGGCACGCTGCGCCTGGTGGGCTCCACCCGGCGTCAGGTGATGACGATGCTCCGCTGGGAGGGCCTGCTGGTCGCCGGGGTGGGGCTGGTCCTCGGCTCCGCGATCGCCGCGGCCACGCTCATCCCCATGATGAGCGGCGTCACCGGCGACCTGCCGTACGTACCGCCGCTGACGTACGGGGCCCTCGCGGCCGCCGTCGGCGGCCTGGCACTCCTCGCGGTCACGCTGCCGGCCCGGGCCGCGCTGCGCCGCTGGTCCTAGCGCGGGCGTACGGGCGAACGCGCCGAGCATTCCCTCCGCACCCTCCGCACCCTCCGCGCCCCCGCGCGCTCCCACGACCGCTCCCTCGACGGCCGTCACCCGGCCACGACGCGAAGGACACGCATGACCACCATCCTGGCTCCCCCGGTCCGCATCGGGAAGGCCGCTGTCGGATCCCTCGGCCTACTCGCGCTGTCCACCGGCGCCCTGGAGTCGGTGGTGTCACCGACGATCCCGCTTCTCGAACGCGAACTGGACATGAGCCAGTCCGAGGGGGCGCTGCTCAGCATCGTGCTCCTCATCACCGGCGCGCTCATCACCCCGTTGGCGGGCAAGTTCGGCGACCGCTACGGCGGGAAACGGGTGCTGATCCGGCTGATGGCGGTCGTCGCCGTCGGCGGCACCGTGTCCTCCCTCGCCCCGAACCTGCCCGTGCTGCTGCTCGGACAGGTGCTGCAGGGGGCGATGGTGGGGGCGCTGCCCCTGTCGTTCATCGTGGTGCGCAAGAACCTCCCCGCCGGAGCGTCGAAGGTCGCCATCGGGGTGGTCAGCGGCCTCTTCGTCGGGGGAGGGATGGTCGGCATGCTGTCGGCCGGGCCGGTGGCGGAACAGCTCTCCCGGCACTGGATGTTCGCGCTGCCCACGATCGCGGTCGTCGGGGCCACCCTGCTCGTGAACAGGCTCATGCCGTCCGATCCGCCGGGCGCCCCGGACGGCGGCGGCATCGACTGGCCCGGCCTGCTGCTCCTGAGCGGGATGCTGGTCACGCTCATGCTCGTACTCGCCCTGGCGCCCGAAGCCGGCTCGCACCCACTCGTACTCGGCGCCCTCGTCGTGCTGCTGGCCGCACTCGTCGCCGGCTGGGTGTCCGTCGAACGGCGGGCGGCCGCGCCGATGATCGACCTGCGGATGCTGGCCCGGCCCGCGATCTGGAAGGCGTGCGTGCTGACGTTCGTCATCTGTCTCGGCACCTCGATGGCGGTCTATCTCGTTCCGCAGCTGCTCGACGAGCGCGGCGACGGATACGGCTTCGGCGCGAGCGCCACCGAGATCGGCTTCTTCCTGCTGCCCGGCGCCGTCGCCGCGACGCTGGCCGGGCCGCTCGGCGGGCTCGGGGACCGGCGTTTCGGCTCGCGGGCCGTGGTCGTCACCGGGGCCGTCATGATGGCCGTCTCCCTGGTGGTCCTGGCGTCCGTGCACACCGAGGTCTGGCACCTCGTCGTCGGCAAGGCCCTGATAGCGCTGGCCAACGGCCTGTGCGTCACGGCGATGATGACCAGCACCGCCACGGCCGTCGCCGCCGAGGACACCGGCATCGCCACCAGCCTGATCCTGGTGAGCCGCGTACTCGGCTACGCCGTGGGCGGGCAGCTCGGCGGCGCGCTCCTCACCGCCGCCACCCCTTCCGGGTCGGAGGTCGCGGCCGAATCGGCCTACGTCACCGGCTTCGTCATCGCCGGCGCCGTCACGTCGCTGGCCCTCTTCGTCACCCGCACCCTGCCCAAAGGAGTCAAGTAATGACCCGCACCGACCAGTCGACGCCCCTGAGCGGCACACCGGGGCGCACGGCCTTGATATCCGGGGCCAGCATCGCGGGCCCCGCCCTCGCGTACTGGCTCAACCGCTACGGATACGCGGTCACGGTCGTGGAGAAGGCGCCCACCCTGCGCGGGGGCGGCTACCCCGTCGACGTACGCGGCACCGCGCTGGAGGTCGTCCGGCGGATGGGGATCCTGCCGCGGCTGCGGGACGCGCACATCGACCTGCGGCGGCTGACCTTCCTCGACGCGGACGGCGGCGAGGTGGCCTCGCTGCACCCGCACGCCGTCACCGGCGGGGTCGCGGGCCGGGACCTGGAGGTGCGGCGCGGGGACCTCACCGACGCGCTCCACCAGGCGGTCCGCGACGACGTGGAGTTCCTGTTCAACGACTCCGTCGACACCCTCGACCAGACCGGGCACGGGGTCGACGTCACCTTCCGCGGGGGCGGCAGCCGTACGTTCGACCTGGTGGTCGGCGCGGACGGCACGCATTCGCGTACCCGGGAGACGCTGTTCGGCCCCGAAGAGCGGTTCCACCACTACCTCGGCTACTGCTTCGCCGTGTTCACCCTGCGCAACACCCTCGGCCTCTCCCACGAGACCGTGATGTGGAACGCCCCGGGCCGGGCCGCCGCGCTCTACGCCGTCGGGGACGACGACGAGGTGCACGCCTTCCTGAACTTCGCCCGACCGGAACCCCCAACCGCCGCGTTCAGGGACCCGGACGCCCAACGCGCCCTGGTCGCCGAGACCTTCGCCGACGCGGGGTGGGAGGTTCCGGGCATGCTGGCCGCCCTGCGCGAGGCGGAGGACCTGTTCTTCGACGGGGTCGGCCAGATCCGCATGCCCCGCTGGTCCAGCCGCAGGGTCGCGCTGGTCGGCGACGCCGCGTACGCGCCCTCGTTCCTCACCGGACAGGGCACCAGCCTCGCCCTCGTCGGCGCCTACATGCTCGCCGGCCACCTCGCGGACCGGGACCACGCCGAGGGCTTCGCCGCCTACGAACGCGACACCCGGGAGTTCGTGACCGCGAACCAGGGCCTGGTCGGCCGGGGCGGCGCCACCCTCTTCCCGACCACCGCCCGGGACCTGGAGCGCCGCAACGCCCGGCTGCGCACCCTGAGCACCATCCCCGCCCCCCAGGGCCGGCCGGCCCACTCCGCCCTCACCCTGCCCGACTTCACGACCCCGAGGTGAGCGCGGGGCCGGAGCACCGGCGGAGAGCACTCACCCGGTGCTCCGGACAGCGCACCGGCCGTGGCCATCCGCGACGTGCTCGCGGCGCGGATGGCCGCCCGCCCCAGGTGGGATCGTGCAACGATGGCGGTATGAACCGACTTGCCGACGAGCAGTCGCCCTACCTGCTCCAACACGCCTCCAATCCGGTGGACTGGTGGCCGTGGGGCGAGGAGGCGATGGAAGAAGCCAGGCGGCGGGACGTGCCGGTGCTGCTCAGCGTCGGGTACGCGAGTTGCCACTGGTGCCACGTCATGGCGCACGAGTCGTTCGAGGACGGGCCCACCGCCGAGTTCCTCAACTCGCACTTCGTGCCCGTCAAGGTCGACCGCGAGGAGCGGCCCGACGTCGACGCCGTCTACATGGAGGCCGTGCAGGCGGCGACCGGGCAGGGCGGCTGGCCCATGACCGTGTTCCTCACGCCGGACGCCGAGCCCTTCTACTTCGGCACCTACTTCCCGCCCGAGCCCCGGCACGGCATGCCCTCCTTCCGGCAGGTGCTGCAGGGCGTCCAGCAGGCCTGGGGGGAGCGGCGCGGTGAGGTCGCCGAGGTCGCCGGGAAGATCGTCCGGGATCTCGCCGGGCGGGAGATCTCCTTCGGCGACGCCGAGCCGCCCGGTGAGGAGCAGCTCGGGCAGGCGCTGCTCGGGCTGACCCGGGAGTACGACGCGCAGCGCGGCGGGTTCGGCGGGGCGCCGAAGTTCCCGCCGTCCATGGTCGTCGAGTTCCTGCTCCGCCACCACGCCCGCACCGGAGCCGAGGGCGCGCTCCAGATGGCCCGCGACACCTGTGAGCGGATGGCCCGCGGCGGCATCTACGACCAGCTGGGCGGAGGCTTCGCCCGTTACTCCGTGGACCGCGACTGGGTCGTGCCGCACTTCGAGAAGATGCTGTACGACAACGCCCTGCTGTGCCGCGTCTACGCCCACCTCTGGCGGGCCACCGGCTCGGACCTCGCCCGCCGGGTCGCGCTGGAGACCGCCGACTTCATGGTGCGGGAACTGCGCACCGCCGAGGGCGGGTTCGCCTCCGCCCTGGACGCGGACAGCGACGACGGCACGGGCCGGCACGTCGAGGGCGCCTACTACGTGTGGACGCCCGCGCAGCTCACCGAGGTCCTCGGTGCCGAGGACGCGGAACTGGCCGCGCAGTACTTCGGCGTGACCGCGGAGGGCACCTTCGAGCTCGGCGCCTCCGTGCTGCAACTGCCGCAGCAGGAGGGCGTGTTCGAAGCGGACCGGATCGCGTCGGTCCGGGAGCGGCTGCTGGCCGCCCGGGAGGGGCGCCCCGCTCCGGGCCGGGACGACAAGGTGGTCGCCGCCTGGAACGGCCTGGCGATCGCCGCGCTCGCCGAGACCGGCGCCTACTTCGAGCGCCCCGACCTGGTGGAGGCCGCCGTCGCCGCCGCCGACCTGCTGGTGCGGCTGCACCTCGACGCGCACGTCCGGCTCACCCGCACCAGCAAGGACGGCCGGGCCGGTGCCAACGCCGGGGTGCTGGAGGACTACGCCGACGTGGCGGAGGGCTTCCTCGCGCTGGCGTCCGTCACCGGGGAGGGCGTCTGGCTGGACTTCGCCGGTTTCCTGCTCGACCACGTCCTGACCCGGTTCACCGACGGGTCCGGCTCGCTGTACGACACCGCGGCCGACGCCGAGCGGCTGATCCGCCGCCCGCAGGACCCCACCGACAACGCCACCCCGTCCGGCTGGAGCGCCGCCGCGGGCGCCCTGCTGTCCTACGCCGCCCACACCGGCTCCGAGCCGCACCGCACCGCCGCCGAGCGCGCCCTCGGGGTGGTGAAGGCGCTCGGCCCGCGGGTCCCGCGGTTCGTCGGCTGGGGTCTGGCCACCGCGGAGGCGCTGCTCGACGGTCCCCGCGAGGTCGCCGTCGTCGGACCGGCGCCGGCCGACGGTGCCGTGCGGGGGCTGCACCGTACGGCGCTGCTGGGAACGGCGCCCGGAGCGGTCGTCGCCTTCGGCGCCGAGGGGAGCGACGAGTTCCCGTTGCTCGCCGGCCGCCCCCTGGTGGGCGGGGAGCCGGCCGCGTACGTCTGCCGGAACTTCACCTGCGACGCGCCGACGACCGATCCGCAGCGGCTCCGCGCCGCCCTGAACGACTGACCGGCCGGGACCCGGCCGGGGCCGTCAGGCGCCGGCGAGGATCAGCAGGCCCAGCGTGAGCTGGGCGCCCCACTGGAGGAAGACGGCCGCGCGCCTGGCGGACACCCACCGGGCGCGGGGCCAGAACAGGGCCAGGACGCCCAGGGCGACCGAGGTCCAGAAGCAGGCCCACAGGAGGCCGCCGGGCACGTGCGAGCACTGCCCGCTGGTCATCAGGCACTGGGTGCCGCGCTCGGTGGAGAGCACGAGGATCCAGGCGACGAGGACCGTCGGCGGGAGCAGGACGAGCCCGGCCGCTGAGCCGACGGTCAGGGCACGGGCGGAGCGCCGCGCCGGGGCGGGGCGCGCGGACGGGGTCCGGGACAGGGTGGTCATGCCGGCCATCCCACCGCGCGGACCGGCCGCCGGTGATCGGCCGGCCTACTCAACCGCCGTGAGTACTCCTGCTCACCGCGCGCTCCACGATGGCCTGGAGCTGTTCGTGGTGCGCGCCCCGCCAGTACGCGCGTCCGCACGCGGTGCACTGGGCGAAGACGTCGTACGACCGCTGCGTCCCGTCCTCGAGCCGGTCCGCCACCTCGTCCTTGGTGGCCTCCTTCAGCAGGCCGTTGCAGGCGGTGCACCGGGTCCACGGGTGCAGTGCGGGCCGGAACCGGTCCAGGACGTCGTGCAGTTGTTCCTCGGGGGCCGTGCTGTAGACGTACGCCCCGGCCCACAGTTCACGTCGGCGCAGCAGCCCCCGGTCGCGGCTGAGCATGACCCGCTTCTCCGCCGCCGACAGCGCGGCGAGCGCCGGGTCGCCGAGGTCCGTCGACTCGTAGGCCGTGTCCACGCCGAGCAGCCGCAGTCGGCGGGCCAGGGTGCCCAGGTGCACGTCGAGGAGGAAGCGCAGCGGGGCGCCCGGGACCCGCTGGGGGTGCCCTACGGCCCGTACGGTCACCGACTCGCCGCCCGTGGGCACGTAGCCGGTCTCCACCTCGCGGCCGTCCACGAGGAGTGTGCCGACCTCGGTCAGCGGGACGCCGAGGGACTCGACGAGGTGACCGAGTGTGGAGACGCCGTCGGTGGCGGTGCGGGCCGTGCCGGTGGGGCGGGCGCGGGGGACGAACAGGCGCAGCCCGGGGGCGAACTCGACGTGGATCTCGGGACCGTTCACCCGGTCAGGATGGCACGGGGAGGCGGACGGCCGGTCACCGGCTAGTACGCGACCAGCGAGATCCCCACGTAGTGCGCGATGAAGGCGGCCAGGGTGAAGGAGTGGAAGACCTCGTGGAAGCCGAACCAGCGCGGTGAGGGGTTGGGGCGTTTGAGGCCGTAGATCACGCCGCCGACGCTGTAGAGCAGCCCGCCGACGATCACCAGGACGAGGACGGCGATGCCGCCGGCCCGCATGAACTCGGGGAGGTAGAAGACGGCCGCCCAGCCCATGGCGAGGTAGCACGGGGTGTAGAGCCAGCGCGGGGCGCCGACCCAGAAGACGCGGAAGACTATGCCGGCCGCGGCGGCGGCCCAGATGCCCCACAGCAGCCACTCGCCCTGGGCGCCGGGCAGCAGCAGCATCGTGAGCGGGGTGTAGGTGCCCGCGATGATCAGGAAGATGTTGGCGTGGTCGAGGCGGCGCAGCACGCCGTCCATGCGGGGGCTCCAGTCGCCCCGGTGGTAGAGCGCGCTGACGCCGAACAGCAGGCAGGCCGTCAGGACGTAGATCCCGCAGGCGATGCGGCCTTCGGGGGACTCGGCGAGCGCGGTCAGCACCAGCCCGGCGATCAGGACGGCCGGGAACATGCCGAGATGAAGCCAGCCGCGGAGCTTCGGCTTGACCGGATGCGGGAGGGAAAGCGCGACAGGGCCGCGGCCGGCGGCCGCCGGGTCCCTGGGCGCGTCGGGGACGGACGCAGTCATGGGCGCATCGTACCTACGGTTCCGTAAGTTACGTATCAGTACGCATGTATGACGAACAGCGAGTGGCCATCGTCTCACGAGGCACCCGGGCGCGCACCCCTCTCGTGCCCGGGTGCGGGTACGTGGCGATCCTCACGCCGCTCAGGTGTGACGCCCTCTGGACAGATGGGCGCTCGAGTCGGATGATCAAATGAGTGCGGTCGACACCGGATGAGCGCCCACGAGGTCAACGTCACGCATCCGGGTCGCAGCCCCCACGGGGCCTCTCAACAAAAAACCCCTCATTTAGGAGCAATCGTGGCGCGCGACAACGCGGCTCCCTCCGTTCCCACCAACCATCAGGAACTGATCTCGTGGGTGAACGAGATCGCCGAACTGACCCAGCCGGACTCCGTGGTCTGGTGCGACGGATCCGAGGCCGAGTACGAGCGCCTGTGCGGGGAGCTCGTCGAGAAGGGCACCTTCCGCAAGCTCGACCCGATCAAGCGCCCCAACTCCTACTACGCGGCCTCCGACCCCTCCGACGTCGCCCGCGTCGAGGACCGGACCTTCATCTGCTCCGCCAAGGAGGAGGACGCCGGCCCGACCAACCACTGGAAGGACCCCGCCGAGATGCGGGCCATCTTTACCGGAGAAGAAAACAGCTTCCGGGGCACCGGCGGCGAAGGCGGCCTGTTCCGCGGCTCCATGCGCGGCCGGACCATGTACGTCGTGCCCTTCTGCATGGGCCCCCTCGGCTCCCCGCTCTCCGCGCTCGGCGTCGAGATCACCGACTCCGCGTACGTCGCCGCCTCGATGCGCACCATGACCCGCATGGGACGGCCCGTCCTGGACGAGCTGGGCGAGACGGGCTTCTTCGTCAAGGCCGTGCACTCCGTCGGCGCCCCGCTCGCCGAGGGCGAGGCCGACGTCCCGTGGCCGTGCAACAGCACCAAGTACATCTCGCACTTCCCCGAGGACCGCGAGATCTGGTCCTACGGCTCCGGCTACGGCGGCAACGCCCTGCTCGGCAAGAAGTGCTACGCCCTGCGCATCGCCTCCGTCATGGCCCGCGACGAGGGCTGGCTCGCCGAGCACATGCTGGTGCTCAAGCTCACCCCGCCCACCGGCACGCCCAAGTACGTCGCCGCCGCCTTCCCCTCGGCCTGCGGCAAGACCAACCTCGCCATGCTGGAGCCCACGATCTCCGGCTGGACCGTGGAGACCATCGGCGACGACATCGCCTGGATGCGCTTCGGCGAGGACGGCCGCCTGTACGCCATCAACCCCGAGGCGGGCTTCTTCGGCGTCGCGCCCGGCACCGGTGAGCACACCAACGCCAACGCCATGAAGACCCTCTGGGGCAACTCGGTCTTCACCAACGTCGCCCTGACCGACGACGGCGACGTGTGGTGGGAGGGCATGACCGAGGAGACCCCGGCCCACCTGACGGACTGGAAGGGCAACGACTGGACGCCCGAGTCCGGCACCCCGGCCGCGCACCCCAACGCCCGCTTCACCACGCCCGCCGCGCAGTGCCCGATCATCGCGCCGGAGTGGGAGGACCCCCGGGGCGTGCCGATCTCCGCGATCCTCTTCGGCGGGCGCCGCGCCACCGCCGTACCGCTGGTCACCGAGTCCTTCGACTGGAACCACGGCGTCTTCCTCGGCGCCAACGTGGCCTCCGAGAAGACCGCCGCCGCCGAGGGCAAGGTCGGCGAGCTGCGCCGCGACCCGTTCGCCATGCTGCCGTTCTGCGGCTACAACATGGGCGACTACATGGGGCACTGGGTCGACGTGGGCAAGTCCGCCTCGCAGAGGGGGGACCAGTCCAAGCTGCCGAAGATCTACTACGTCAACTGGTTCCGCAAGGACGACGACGGCCGGTTCGTCTGGCCCGGCTTCGGCGAGAACGGCCGCGTCCTGAAGTGGATCGTGGAGCGCCTGGAGGGCACGGCGGACGGTGTGGAGACCCCGATCGGCGTGCTGCCGACCGCGGAGTCCCTCGACACCGACGGCCTCGACCTGGCCGACACCGACCTGGAGTTCCTGCTCAGCGTGGACAAGGAGGTCTGGCGCGAGGAGGCGGCGCTCGTCCCCGAGCACCTGAACACCTTCGGCGACCACACGCCCGCCGAGCTGTGGGACCAGTACCGGGCCCTGGTGGAGCGCCTGGGCTGAGCACCTGCCGCCACCCGCCTGGCACCCCTCATCTCCGCGGCCGGTCCGGCTAGCCCTGACCCGCGAAGTCGTCACGAAGGCCGGCCGCGAGGGGGCCTCCCCGCGCTCCAGTAGCTCGCAGTACCCCGGAGCGCGGAGAAGCCCCGCTCTCGGGCCGGGTCCCCGCACAACGGCGTGCGGCGGACCCGGCCCTTCGGCGTCTCGCGCGGTGTCCGGTACGCGGTGCGGGCCGGTGTGGGGGCGGAGGAGGTGTGCGGCTCTCCCCGACGCGGGTACCCGGGAGGCCGGCAGAAGGAGGGATGCGCCATGGCAGACGGTGGTGACGACTTCTACTCGCGCGACCGGCCGCAGGACCCGGACCCGGCGCTGCGCGAGGACCGTCCCCGCGGTGGTGGTCCGGAGGATCCGGGCAGCCGCGGCACCTGGCCGGTGTGGGCGATCATCCTCGCGATCGTCGTGCTGTTCGTCGTCTTCGTGGTGATCTTCGGCTGATCTCCGGCCGACCCGCGGGGACGAGGACGTGCGTGGCGCCCGGTCCGCGCGTCGCTGCGGGTGCGCGCGGACCGGGGCCGTTCGGGGGAGCCCGGAGGGCTCAGCGGGAGGCGAGTTCGCGCGGTTCCAGGGCCGCCGAGTGCGCGTCCATCCGCTCGGCCGTCAGGATCGCGACGGCCGTGTCGGCACGGGAGGCGGCCACCACCAGGGCCCGCGACGCCAGGGTGTGCGCCCGCCGGTGCAGGCCCGCCGGACGGGCGTCGGCGCGGGCGGCGGTCACCGGCACACGGGCGGGCGCCTGTCCCGCACGCAACCGGGCCACCTGCCCGGCGAGCCGGTCGGCGGCAATGTCCAGGTCGTCGGCGGGGGCGAGGGCCCGCAACTCGTCGGTGACGGCGAGCAGCGCCGCGAGGTGTCCCGCGAGCTGGATGTCCAGCTCCTCCTCCCGGGACCGGTGAGGGAAGTCCGAGGAGGTGCGGTTCGTCGTGCTGTGGACCGACGTGCCGCGGATCGGTTCGTACATGGGTCGGCCTCCAGAGTCTCTCAGGAAGCCATCCTAGCTTAGATTCCGTCTAAAGTTGAGCCGTTCACAAAGAAGGGTGCCGCGTACACGGACGGTGAGGTCAGGGCTGGCCGTAGCCGTCCAGGAAGTTCCCGATCCGGCTCACCGCCTCGCGCAGGTCGTCGGCCGTGGGCAGGGTCACCACCCGGAAGTGGTCCGGCTCGGGCCAGTTGAAGCCGGTGCCCTGGACGACCATGATCTTCTCCTGGCGCAGCAGGTCCAGGACCATCCGCCGGTCGTCCTTGATCTTGAAGACCTTGGGGTCGAGCCGCGGGAAGAGGTACAGCGCGCCCTTCGGCTTCACGCAGGTCACGCCCGGGATGCTGGTCAGTGCCTCGTGGGCGGCGTCCCGCTGCTCGCGCAGCCGCCCGCCCGGCAGCACCAGCTCGTTGATGGTCTGCCGCCCGCCGAGCGCCGCGACCACACCGTGCTGGCCCGGCATGTTGGCGCACAGCCGCATGTTCGCCAGCACCGTCAGGCCCTCGATGTAGGACTCGGCGTGCGCGCGCGGCCCGGAGACCGACATCCAGCCGACCCGGTAGCCGGCCACCCGGTACGCCTTCGACATGCCGTTGAAGGTGAGGGTGAGCAGATCCGGGGCGATCGCGGCGGTCGCGGTGTGCGTGGCGTCGTCGTAGAGGATCTTGTCGTAGATCTCGTCGGAGCAGACCAGCAGGTTGTGCCGGCGGGCGATGTCCGTCAGCCCGCGCAGCATCGCGTCGTCGTAGACCGCGCCCGTCGGGTTGTTCGGGTTGATGATCACCAGTGCCTTGGTGCGGTCGGTGATCTTCCGCTCGACGTCCGCGAGGTCGGGCATCCAGTCGGACTGCTCGTCGCACCGGTAGTGCACCGCCGTGCCGCCGGACAGTGAGACGGCGGCCGTCCACAGGGGGTAGTCCGGGGCCGGGACGAGGACCTCGTCGCCGTCGTCCAGCAGGCCCTGCATCGCCATGACGATCAGCTCGGAGACGCCGTTGCCGACGAAGACGTGCTCGACGTCCGTCTCGATGCCCAGGGTCTGGTTGTGCATGACGACCGCCCGGCGTGCCGCCAGCAGGCCCTTCGCGTCGCCGTAGCCGTGTGCCGTGGAGACGTTGCGGAGGATGTCCTCCAGGATCTCCGGCGGGCACTCGAAGCCGAAGGCGGCGGGGTTGCCGGTGTTCAGCTTCAGGATGCGGTGCCCGGCCGCTTCCAGCCGCATCGCCTCCTCGAGCACCGGGCCCCGGATCTCGTAACAGACGTTGGCGAGCTTGGTCGACTGGATCACCTGCATGTCCGTGAGCTTACGACCCGGTTACGACCCATGGGTCGTGTTCTCCACCACGTGAGACGCGTGCCTCCGGGGGTCCCCGCGGTCTCCGTCCGGGCCCGGTGGGCGGGATCGCGCCAACTGGCGGCCGGTTACCGGCCCTTGTCCGCACCCCTCTCCGTCATGAGAATGCCCATGACAAAACGGCGCCGTCCGGACGACCTCCGGCCGGTGCCCTCCATAGAGGGGACCCCCACATGAACAAGCCTCTCCTTGCCGCGCTCGCGACCCTGGCCGTCACCGGGGTCGGCGTGGCACCGGCGGCCGCGTCACCCGCGGCTCCCGCCGCCGCCCGTGCCGTGTCCTTCGCCGGCACCGTCGCGCTCAGCAACTGCTCCGGCTCGGTCGTCCGCCTGCCCGCCTCCGAGGACGACGACCCGGCGCTGGTCATGTCCAACGGCCACTGTCTGGAGACGGGCTTCCCGGCGGCCGGCGAGGTCGTCGTGAACCAGCCCTCCAGCCGCACCTTCGGGCTGCTCAACGCTTCAGGCACCCGCGTCGCCACCCTGCGGGCCTCCAGGATCGCCTACGCGACGATGACCGACACGGACGTCTCGCTCTACCAGCTCACCAGCACGTACGCCCAGATCCGCGGCTCCTGGGGGATCAACGCGCTCACCCTCGACGACACCCGCCCCGCGGCCGGCACCGCGATCACCGTCGTCTCCGGCTACTGGAAGCGCACCTACGCCTGCAACGTCGACGGGTTCGCCTACCGCCTGAAGGAGGGGGAGTGGACCTGGAAGGACTCGGTCCGCTACACCTCCGCCTGCCGGACCATCGGCGGCACCTCCGGGTCGCCCGTCGTCGACAACGCCACCGGCGAGGTCGTCGCCGTCAACAACACGGGCAACGAGGACGGCGGACGCTGCACGGACAACAACCCCTGCGAGGTCTCCGAGAACGGCACCGTGACGGTCCGCGAGGGCATCAACTACGCCCAGCAGACCTACGGCATCCCCGGCTGCTTCGGCCCCGACAACAAGCTCGACCTCTCGCGCGGCGGCTGCGCCCTGCCCAAGCCGTAGCGCCGGAGCGGCGGGCCGGCCCGGCGGGCGGTGCCGGACCGGCCACGGGCCCGGCCCGGCCCCGGGCTCAGCGCGGGACCCGGCGCACCGAGCGCCCCGCCAGCACGTCCGTGCGCCGCCCGTCCTCCATCACGAACCGCCCGTCGACCAGCACGTACGGGACGCCCGTCGGCAGGACGCGCGGGTCCTCGAAGGTGCTGCCCGCCGCGACCGTCGCCGGGTCGAAGAGGACCAGGTCGGCCCGGTACCCCTCGCGGACCAGGCCCCGGTCGGGCAGCCGCAGCCGGGCCGCCGGGCGCGAGGTGAGGTGGGCGACGCACTCCTCCAGCGGGAGCACGCCCAGCTCGCGCACGTAGTGCCCGAGGTAGTGCGGGAAGGTGCCGTAGGCGCGCGGGTGGGGCTTGGCTCCCTGGAGGATGCCGTCCGAGCCGCCGGTGTGGACGCGGTGCCGCATGATCGCGCGCACGTTCTCCTCGTGGCCGACGTGCTGGAGGATGGTCGGCGCCAGCCGGTCGGCCAGCAGGAGGCGGCGGGCGGTCGTCCACGGGCTCTCGCCGCGCAGCCGCGCCGACTCCAGGACCGTACGGCCGACGTACTCGGCGAGCGCCGGGTCGCCGGTGCCGGAGATCTCGATCGTGTCCCACTCCATGGGCACGCCGTGGCAGCCGTCGGAGCCGATCTCCTCGACGTGGTGGCGGATGCGTTCGGCGGTGTCGTCGTCCGCGAGCCGCTTCATGATCTGCTCCGGGCCGCCCTCGCTCGCCCAGCTCGGCAGCATCGCCACGAGGGTGGTGCAGCCGGGGGTGTACGGGTAGGTGTCGAGCGTGATGTCGGCGCCGCCGGCCAGCGCCTCGTCGAGCAGCGTCAGCAGCTCGGGCGCCTTGCCCTTGTTCACGCCGAAGTTCATGGTGGCGTGGGCCAGGTGCAGCGGGCAGTCCGCCTCCCGGGTCAGCTCCACCATCTCCTCGTACGCCTTCAGGGCCCCGGCCCCGTACGAGCGGTGGTGCGGGCAGTAGTAGCCGCCGTACTCGGCGACCACCCGGCACAGTTCGGTCAGCTCGGCGTCCTTCGCGTACATGCCGGGCGTGTACGTCAGCCCCGACGACATGCCGACCGCGCCCTGCTCCATGCCCTCGGCGACCAGCCGCCGCATGTGCTCCAGCTCGGTGGGCGTCGCCTCCCGGTCGTCCCAGCCGACGGCGAGGGCGCGCACCGTGCCCTGCGGGATCAGGTACGCGGCGTTCACGGCGATGCCGCGGTCGAGCCGGTCCAGGTACTCGCCGACCGACCGCCAGTCGAAGTCCACGTCGTCCCCGGGGCCGTTCCACCCCGCGATCGCGCGGCGCACCTCGCCGAGGGTGCGGTCGTCGACCGGCGCGTACGACAGCCCGTCCTGGCCGATGACCTCCAGGGTGACGCCCTGGGCGGCCTTGGCGCTGTGGTCGGGGTCCCGCAGCAGCGCCAGGTCGCTGTGGGCGTGCATGTCGATGAAGCCGGGGGAGAGGACCAGGCCCTCGGCGTCCAGCTCGCGACGCGCCTTCGGGCGCTGGCAGCCGGCGGCGGCCGCCTCCTTGACGATCGACACGATCCGGCCGCCGTCGACCACCACGTCGGCGCGGTAGGAGTCGGTGCCGGAACCGTCCACGACGTCGGCGTCCCGGATGACCAGCTCTTCCATGTCCCGCTCCCTTTTCTCGGCTGTCTCAGAAGAACGTGCGGATGTAGTCGACGACCGTCCCGTCCGCCTCGGCGACCGGGATGAGCTGCCACTTGTCGAAGGACGTGCACGGGTGGGAAAGCCCCAGGCCCACCCAGTCCCCGACCTCCAGCTCCGCCTCCGGGGCGGTGCGCAGCCAGGCGTGCTGGTCGGACAGGCCGCTCACGGCGATGCCGGTCGCCGGGCGCTCGGGGCCGCCGCCCGCCGGGCGGACCGCTTGGGCGAAGGGCAGGTCGAGGTCGTACGCCGCGTCGCGCTTGCCCGCGTTGGCGAAGGCCTGCTCGGGGGAGGGGCGGGAGACCACCTGGGTCCACAGCCGGAACGCGGGCTCCAGGGCGCCCTCGGCGGGGACGCGGTTGAAGGGGGTCACCTCCCGGTAGTGCCCGTCGTCGTGGGAGACGTAGGCACCGGAGCGCAGCAGCTTCAGCACCGGCAGGGACAGCTCCGGCACCTCGGCGAACACGTCGGCCACCGCGTCGAACCAGGCGCTGCCGCCCGCGCTCAGCACGATCTCCCCAAGGCCCTCGAACCGCCCGGCCCCGTCGAAGTCGGCCGCCAGCGCGACCAGCCGCCGCAGCCACGCGTGCACGCGCTCCGGGTCGGCGTCCGGCACCTCGCCCTCGTACCCGGCGACGCCCGCGAGCCGCAGCGTCCGGGTGCGGGCCACCGCGTCGGCGACCGCCGCGCAGTCCGCCTCGGTGCGCGCCCCGGTCCGCGCCCCCTCACCGGCGCCCAGCTCGACCACGACGTCCACCGGGCGGGCGGCTCCCGCCGCGGTCAGGGCCGCGTCCATCAGCTCGACGCCGCGCACGGAGTCGACGTAGCAGACGAAGCGGAAGTCCGGGTCGGCGTCAAGTTCGGCGGCGAGCCTGCGCAGGGCGGCGGCGTCGACCAGCTCGTTGGCGAGGAAGATCCGCCCGATGCCGAAGGCCCGCGCCACCCACACCTGGTGCGGCACGGCGAGGGTGATGCCCCAGGCGCCGTGCTCGATCTGGCGGTGGAAGAGCTGCGGGGCCATGGAGGTCTTGCCGTGCGGCGCGAAGGCGAGGCCGTGCCGGGCGGCGTACGTCTCCATGAGCCCCAGGTTGTGCTCCAGCCGCTCGGCCGACAGGGCCAGCACGGGGGTGGCGAAACCGCCGGTGAAGAGGTTGCGGCGCTGGGCGGTCAGCTCGGCGACGGTCAGCCCGGCGGCGTCCGGCGGAAGGCCCTTGAAACGGTGGTCGACGCGCTCCTCGGCCAGCTCGGCGAGGGCTTCGGTACCGGAGTCGAGGGCCATGGAGCCTCCCTGATCTGATGCGTTGCAAATCCTGCAACGATCGTTGCGTATATCGCTTACTGCTGTCTAACATCTCGGCGAACGCGGGGTCAACGGAGCAGCCGCCCGCCAGACGCGACGAGGAGCCCCCACCATCGTGACCGCCACCGGACGAACCAGCACCGCCCCCGACGTCGCGGACGTCGTCGCGCTCGGCGAGTCCATGGTCACCTTCCTCCCCTCCCGCCCCGGGCGCCTCGCCGACGTCCCCTCCTTCGAGAGGGCCATCGGCGGCGCCGAGTCCAACGTGGCCTGCGTGCTCGCCGCCGCCGGACACTCCGTGCGCTGGGTCGGCCGGGTCGGCGCCGACGGCTTCGGCGACCACCTCGTCGAGGCGATCGGCGCCTACGGCGTCGACGTCTCCGCCGTACGCCGCGACCCCGCCCGCCCGACCGGCGTCTACTTCCGCACCGCGGGCGACCGGGCCACCGACGCCCACGAGGTGGCGTACTACCGGGCGGGCTCGGCCGCGTCCGCGATGTCCGTCGACACCATGGACCTCGACGCGATCCGCTCCGGCCGCGTCCTGCACCTCTCCGGCATCACGCCCGCGCTCTCCGCCGACTGCCTCGGCCTGATGCGCGAACTGACCGCCCGCCGCCCCGGCCGCCCCCTCGTCTCCTTCGACGTCAACCACCGCCCCGGCCTGTGGCGCGACGCCGGTCACGGCCACGGCTCCGAGGTGCTCCTCGAACTGGCCCGCGGCGCCGACCTCGTCTTCGTCGGCGAGGACGAGGCCTGGGGACTGGGCGGCCCCGACGCCGTACGCGCCGCCCTGCCCGAGCCCGACCTGCTCGTCGTGAAGCAGGGCGCCGGCGGCGCCACCGCCTTCCACGGCTCCGACGTCACCACCGTCCCCGCGCTCACCGTCGACGTCGTCGCCGCCGTCGGCGCGGGCGACGCCTTCGCCGCCGGGTTCCTCTCCGCCACCCTGCGCGAGCTGCCCGTCCGCGACCGCCTGCGCCACGGCCACCTCATGGCCGCCGCCGCCCTCACCGTCCCCGGCGACCTCGCCACGCCCCCGGCCCGCGACCACGCCGACCGCCTCGCCGCCCTCGACGACACCGCGTGGGGGAGACTGCGACTCGGCCCCGGCTGGACACAGGACGTCCGAGGGGCCGACGAGGAGGTACGCACACCATGAGCCAGACCGTCGACCGCGCGCTCAGCATCCTGCCGCTGCTCGCCGAGGGCCCCGCCGACCTGGGCCGGGTCGCCGACCGCCTCGGCGTCCACAAGTCCACGGCCCTGCGTCTGCTGCGCACGCTCCACGACCACGGCTTCGTCTACCGGCAGGCCGACCAGCGCTACCGCCTCGGCGCCCGGCTGATCTCCCTCGCCCAGGAGGCGATGGAGAACCTCGACGTCCGCGAGATCGCCCACCCCCACCTCGTACGCCTCAACGAGCAGGTCGGACACACCGTCCACCTCGCCGTCCACGAGGAGGACGAGGTCCTCTACATCGACAAGGTCGAGAGCCGCTACCCCGTCCGCATGTACTCCCGGATCGGCAAGCCCGTCGCCATCACCGTCGCGGCCGTCGCCAAGCTGCTGCTGGCCGACCTCCCCGAGAACGAGCGCCGGACCGTGGCCGAGCAGCTCGACTACCCCATGTACACGGCCCGTTCGACACCGAACGCCGACGGGTTCCTCAAGGAACTCGTCAAGGTGCGCGAACAGGGCTGGGCCACCGACCTCGGTGGCCACGAGGAGTCCATCAACTGCGTCGCCGCACCCATCAGGGGCGCGGACGGCCGGGTGGTCGCCGCCATGTCGGTCTCCGCACCGAACGTCGTCGTCACCGCCGACGAACTCCTCACCCTGCTCCCGCTGGTGCGCCGTACGGCGGACGCCATCAGCGGCGAGTACTCCGGCAGGACCCCAGCCAAGGAAGTCACCGCATGACCGACAAGATCGCCCTCGTCCCCGCGACCCACACCGTCCCCCCGGCGAAGTTCAGCCACGGCGTGAAGAAGGGCAACATCCTCCAGGTCGCCGGCCAGGTCGGCTTCCTGCCCCACGAGGAGGGCAAGGCCCCGACCCCGGCCGGCCCGACCCTGCGCGAGCAGACCCTCCAGACCCTCGCCAACGTCAAGGCGATCCTGGAGGAGGGCGGCGCCTCCTGGGACGACGTGATGATGCTCCGCGTCTACCTCACGGACGTCGACCACTTCGCCGAGATGAACCAGATCTACAACGCCTACTTCGAGGAGCAGGGCCTCACCCAGCCGCCCGCCGCCCGCACGACCGTGTACGTCGGTCTGCCCGCCGGCCTCCTCATCGAGATCGACGCGCTCGCCGTCCTCGGCTGACCGTCCCTCCGCCCCGCCTGTCTGACTGTCTGTGATCGGCACGGCGTCCCCGCACCCACGGGGCGCCGTGCCGTGCTCCTCCCTGCCCGAAAGCTCCATGTACTTATCCAGAGGACCCCCGTATGTCCCACTCGTCCCTCCCTCTTGCCGCCGCCTCCGAGGCCCCACCCCACACCGGCGGTCTGCTCACCCTGATCGACGGCACGGCGGGTCTGCTGACCGTCGCCGCGATCGGCATCGCGCTCCTGCTCTTCCTCATCATCAAGGTGCGGCTGCAGCCCTTCGTCGCGCTGCTCGCCGTCTCCATAGCCGTCGGCCTGCTCGCCGGCCTCTCGGTCACCGAACTCTTCGGCACCGTCCAGAAGTCCGACGCCGTCTCCACCATCGAGTCCGGCATGGGCGGCATCCTCGGCCACGTCGCCATCATCATCGGCCTGGGCACCATGCTCGGCGCGATCCTCGAAGTCAGCGGCGGCGCACAGGTACTGGCCTCACGTCTCCTCGGCCTCTTCGGGGAGAAGCGCGCCCCGCTCGCCATGGGCCTCACCGGCCTGATCTTCGGCATCCCGGTCTTCTTCGACGTGGGCATCTTCGTCCTCGCGCCCATCGTCTACGCCGCCGCCAAGCGCTCCGGCAAGTCGATCCTGCTCTACTGCCTGCCGCTGCTGGCCGGTCTCTCCATGACCCACGCCTTCCTGCCGCCGCACCCCGGCCCGGTGGCCGCCGCCGGGCTGCTGAACGTCAAGCTCGGCTGGATCATCCTCATGGGCATCGTCTGCGGCATCCCCGCCGTCCTCGCCGCCTGGGTGTTCTCCGCCTGGATCGGCCGCCGCATCTTCGTGCCCGTGCCGCAGGACATGGTCGAGGCGTCCGAGGAGGCCAAGCAGGCCGTCATCGAGGAGCAGAGCAAGGCGGGCGTCGCGCCGACCGAGACCCCGGTCGCGCTCGGCACCGTCCTCGGCATCATCGGCACCCCGCTGATCCTGATCCTCGCCGCGACCTTCTCCTCCATCGCCCTGGACCCGTCCACCCTCCGCTCGGTGATCGAGTTCTTCGGCAACCCGTTCGTCGCCCTGACCATCGCCCTGCTCCTCGCCTACTACCTCCTCGGCATCCGGCGCGGCTGGTCCCGCAAGTCCCTGGAGACCGTCTCCACGGCCTCGCTGAAGCCGGTCGGCAACATCCTGCTGGTGGTCGGCGCGGGCGGTGTCTTCGGCGCCGTCCTCAAGGCCAGCGGCGTCGCCCAGGCCCTGTCCGACACCTTCAACGACGTCGGCCTGCCGGTGATCGTCCTCGCCTACCTGATCTCCGTGGTGCTGCGGGTCGCGCAGGGCTCGGCGACGGTGGCCATCGTGACGACGGCGGGCATCGTGGCGCCGCTGCTCGCCGAGGGCGACCACTCGCAGGCGTTCGTCGCCCTGGTCATCATGGCGATCTCGGCGGGCTCCATCTTCGCCTCGCACGTCAACGACGGCGGCTTCTGGATGGTCGCCAAGTACTTCGGCATCAGCGAGCGGGACACGCTCAAGACGTGGACCGTGCTGGAGAGCGTCCTGTCGGTCGCCGGGTTCGTGGTGGCGGCGGTGGTGAGCCTGTTCGTGTAGGCGGCTCGTGTAGGCGTCTGATAACGAAGTCGGGGCTGGCTGTGTCCGACACAGGATCGTCGACCATACTGCCCGCGTGGAGCAGCGCAGAGGATCGACCAGCCAGCCCCTGGAAGGCGCCGGATTCGACCCGGCATTCATCCCCGGGCTCACCGCGCCCGTCTCCGGTGAGCCGGACGACGTGAGACGCGGCACGACCGAGGCGGACGCGGAGGCCGACGCGGAGGCCGACGCCGTGGGCGAACCGCCTGCCGACGACGCCGCGGCAGCGGAAGCCGACGCCGACGCCGACCAGGAACCGGACGAGGAGGCCCCCGCGGACGGTCCCGTCTTCGAGGCCGCCGACCGCCGCGCCAGGATCGTCGCCGACCACAAGGGCGTACGGCTCACCCTCGACGACCAGGGGTGCGAGTTCCGCTGGGACGAGGTCGGGGCGGTGGAGACGGAGACCGGCCGCTTCGGCAAACGGTTCACGGTGACGGTGCACACGCCGGACCGCCGCTGGTACCCGATCGAGATCGAGGCGACGTCCCGGAGCGTCTTCCCGGAGTGGGAGTCCGCCCTGGACAAGGTCCTGGACGCGTACTTCGAGGACGGCGAGGCGGAGCCCGACGCGAAGCCCGACGCGAGGGACGAGGCGGAGCCCGACGCGAAGGACGAGGGGGAGCCCGACGCGAAGTCCGACGCGAAGGACGAGGCGGAGCCCGGCGCGAAGGACAGCGCGAAGTCCGACGCGAAGCCCCGCACGGAGGCCGGGGCGGAGTCCGGAGGGGACCGCGAGGAGTAAGCGCATCGAGTGAAGATCCGCGCACGCCCTCTTGTCCGACCGGCGGCCATGGGATTTCTTGACCCCCATGGCGGACACCACCGGCAACACCAGAGACGTAGGCGTACCGGGTGGGGCCGACTCGGCCCCCCGTAAGTCCAGTTGGCGCCACATCGGCCCCGGCATCGTCGTCGCGGCGACCGGCGTGGGCGCCGGCGACCTCGTGGCCACGCTCATCGCGGGCAGCAACTTCGGCTACACCCTGCTGTGGGCGGCGGTCATCGGCTGCCTCGTCAAGATCTCCCTCGCCGAGGCGTGCGGCCGGTGGCACCTGGCCACCGGCCGCACGCTGTTCGACGGCTGGGCGAGCATCGGCCCCTGGACCACGTGGTTCTTCGCGATCTACGCCGTGATCTGGGGCTTCGTCTACGGCGCCGCGGCGATGTCGTCCAGCGCCCTCCCCCTCCAGGCCCTCTTCCCCGACGTGATGGGCCTCGAATGGTGGGGCATCGCGTGCGGTCTGGTGGGCCTGGTCTTCGTCTGGTTCAACAAGTACAACGTCTTCGAGAAGGTCATGACGGTCCTGGTGGGCGTCATGTTCGTGGTCACCGTGTACCTGGCGATCCGGGTCACGCCCAACCTGGGCGACGCCTTCGCCGGTCTCCTCCCGGTCATCCCGGACGAGAAGGACTCGGTGCTCAACACCCTGGGCCTGATCGGCGGCGTGGGCGGCACCATCACGCTGGCCGCGTACGGCTACTGGGTCAACGCCAAGGGCTGGACCGACACCGGCTGGATGAAGGTCATGCGCCTGGACAACCGGGTCGCCTACGCCACCACCGGCATCTTCGTCGTCGCGATGCTCTTCGTCGGCGCCGAGCTGCTCCACTCGGCGGGCATCGCGATCGCGAGCGGCGACAAGGGCCTGATCCAGCTCGGCGACGTCCTGGAGGACCAGTACGGCACGGCGACCGGGAAGCTCTTCCTGATCGGCTTCTTCGCCACCTCGTTCACCTCGCTGATCGGCGTCTGGCACGGCGTGAGCCTGATGTTCGCCGACTTCCTGGCCCGGCGGCGCGGCGAACGGGAGGCACGGGGCGACGAACTGGCCTCGGGCCGCCGCGAACGCTCCTGGGCCTTCCGCGCCTACCTCCTGTGGCTCACCTTCCCGCCGATCGTCCTGCTCTTCCAGGACGAGCCCTTCCGCCTGATCATCATCTACGGCGTCCTGGGCGCCGCCTTCATGCCCTTCCTCGCCCTGACCCTCATGTGGCTGCTCAACTCCTCCCGCACCCCCCGCGAGTGGCGCAACGGCGGCCTCAGCAACGGCATGCTGACCGTCGCCGGCCTGCTGTTCCTGGTGCTGTGCGTGAAGCAGGTCTGGGACCAGCCGTGGTCGGAGTTCTTCTAGCCGGCCGCCGGGGCGCTAGCGCAGCTCCTCCCACTCCTCGCTGAGCGCGATCTCCCGCAACTGCTCCATGGTCAGGGCCGGAGTCTCGCGGGTCGGCTCGCCCTGCATGGCGCCGTTGTTGAAGGCGCTGATCACCACGCGGAAGCCGTCGGAGCCGGGCCGCATGGTGTCGACCGTCCACATCACGACGCCCGGGACCCGGTCGTCCCCGTTGCCCTGCCGGGTGGCGAGGCGGGTGCCGTCGGGAAGGGTCTCGCCGGTGGCGTACAGCTGGCCCGCGACGTCCCCCATACCGTGCTGCACGTTGATCTGGACGAGGCTCGCGCCGCGGCCGTCGTCGACGACGACGTAGGCGAACTCGGTCTCCTGGCCGCGCTTCCCGACCACGTTCAGCTTCTCGGGGAGCAGTCCGAGGAGCGTCTTGGTGATGTCCTTGCCCGAGGAGGCCGGGGGCCGCCCGTCACCCGGCGAGGCGGACGTGGAGGGTTCGGGGGCGGCGGGCACGCCGTCCACCACCGCACGCCACGCGTCGGCCGTGACGAGCGCCTTCAACTCCTGCGTCGACAGCGGGGGGTCCTCCCGTGTCGTCGCCGCGCCCTTCTGGGCGGGGGCGTTCCACTCGCTCACGGTGACGTGCTGCCCGTCGGCCGTGACGAGGTCGGCGGACCACAGCTTGGTGTCGACGCGCCGGTCGGGATACTCGTAGCCTTGGAGCAGCCTGAGCAGGGAGCCGTCGGGCAGCCTGGTGGTGGCGCAGTCGTCGTACGGGACGAAGGTCTTGTCCGGGCACTGGGTCAGGTCACGGGTGCGCGTGTTGCCGGGCTCGATCCGGTCGAATCCGATGTCGATCGCGGCGGCACCCTCCCCGTCGTCGTACACGACGTGCGCGTACGGGCCCATCTTGTCGTCCGACCCCCGGGCGTCCCGCTCACTGAACGAGCCCCCGGGAAGCAGGCTCTCCAGGGTCTTCAGGATGGTGCCGCCGGAGACGGGCGGCGCGGCGGACGGGCCGCCCGGGGCGGAGGGGCTCGCGGTGGCGGCGGAGGCGGCGGTGGGACGCCCGGTGCCCGGCTCGTCCGACGGCAGGAGCAGTGCCCCGCCCACCCCGACCAGGGCGACCCCGGCCACCCCGCCGAGCACACCGGCCCGACGCCGCGTCCGCGCCCGCCGCCCGCGGGACGTCCCCCCGGCGACGAGCGCCGCCCGGTCGGCCCGGAACACACCGCCGGTGTCGTGCAGTGCGGCGGTGAGCCGCTCCTCGAACGGGTCCTGATCCTGGTTTCCGGACATGGCGAAACCACCCTTTCCGCATGGTGAGAGCTGTGAGAGCTGTGAGAGCTGTAGAGCTGTGAGAGCAGAGCCGGGGGAGCCCCAGTGCGTGTGCGACGTGCGACGTGCGTCAGGGTCTGGCGTACTCCGACAGGTCCTCGCCCAGCAGTGCGCGCAGCTTGCCGAGCGCCCGCGTACAGCGCGTCCGGACGGCGGCCGAGCTGACGTTCAGCACGTCGGCGGTCTGCTCGACCGACCGGTCGTCCCAGTACCGCAGGACGACGACGGCCCGGTCCTTGGCGGGCAGCCGCGCGAGCGCGTCCAGCAGCGTCAGCCGCAACGACGCGTCTCCGTCACCGGTGCCCGGCAGGTCGGGGAACACGTCCGTGGCCCGCTCGCCGCTGCTGCGCCGCCGCTGGTGGGCGAGGAAGGCCCGGGTGAGCACGGTCTGCGCGTACGCCGCCGGGTTCCCGACCCGGGACATCCGCCCCCACCGCACGTAGAGCCGGCCGAAGGTCTCCTGCACGAGATCCTCGGCCAGATGCGTGTCCCCCGCGGTGAGCAGACACGCGGACCGGTACAGGTGCCCGGCCCGCGCCGCCGCGAACTCGGCGTACTCGTCCGCCCGCCCCTGCCTCATCTGCCTGTTCCCCCCGTAGTCACCGCCGTCGTGTACCGCCTTCACCTCATTGATGCGGTGGACCCCGGGAAATGTTTCACACCGGGTTCCTTACGCGGTACGGGTGAATGAGGACCTTGTTCGGTTTCGGCGCGGGCGGCCGGTCTCCTACGGTCGGCGGAACGGAGCCCCGGGGCAGGTGAAGTCCTCGCGGGCGGGGGACCGGTGAAAGGCGCTCCTGATGTCGGGGTTGGGGAAGTCGCCGGACGTGCTCGGGGACCGGGCGGGCCGCTCCCGCCGGGCCGGGGCGTGGGCCTGGGGCGCGGTGGGCGCGGCCTGTGTCGTGGGTACGGCGCTGGCTCTCTGCGGGCCGTGGGCGGCCGGGAGCGCGGCGGCGCGGACGGAGGCCCTCGGACCGTCCGTCGCCTGCTGCGGGCTGGCGGTCTCGCTGCTGCTCCGGGCGCGGTGGGCGGGCGGCCGGGTACGGACGCGTCTGCTGCTGCTGGGCGGGTCGGCGGTGGCCGGGGGCGTGTACCGGGCGGTGGCCGAGCTGCTGTCGGCCCACCCGGCGGATCCGGGGCCGGACGAACGGTCGCTGCTGGGCTCGGTGGTGCTCGCCGGAATGACGCTGACGGTCGGTCTCGGGACGGCCGGGCTGGTGGTCGCGGCCGACGCCGGCACCGGCCGGCCCGTGGTGCTGCGGCGTGTGCTCGACGGGATCGTCACGGCCGGGGCCCTGTTCATGACCGGCTGGGTGCTGCTGCGGGGGACCGGTGACGGCTGGCAGCCGGGAGCGGGCATGACCGGTGTCCTGTGGACCGCGGAACTGGTGTTCCTCAGCTTCTTGCTGGCCCTGCGCCCCCTCGTGCGCAGCGACCTGAGGGCCACGGTGTGGGCGGGGATCCTCGGGCTGTCCCTCGTGCTGGTCGGCGACACCCTGAGCCTGTGGACGGTCGCCGGTCCGGACGGCCCCGGGGCGCTGTCCGGCCGGCTGGTCGACGGCTGCGGGACCGCCGGGCTGCTGGTGATCGCCGCCGGACCGTGGCTGCCCGGCGGGGCGAGCGTCCTGGGCATCGCCCGGCCGACGCTGCGGTGGGGCATGGAGGGGGCGGCGGCGTTCGTCCCCCTGACGGTCTGCACGGTCATGGCGCTGGGACACGTGCTGTCCCCCGCCGCCCACGATCCGGTGCCGCTGCTGGTGGGCGGGGCGGCGCTGCTGAGCCTGTGGGCACGTCAGAGGTTCCTGCCGAGCGAGACCCTGGGCCGCGGCGACTGAACCCCGTGCGGCCGCCCTCCCCGCCTCGCGGTGGGAAGGACGGCCGCACGGACCGCCGTACCGGGACCGGGCCGGACCGGGTCGGGCCCGGCCGGAGGCCGCGGCTACGGCAGCGCGTGCACGTGGGCTCCCACGGCGCTGGACCAGCCGTTGCCGGCCGTCGCGTCCCAGTTGGTGGACCAGGTCATCGCGCCCCGCAGGCCGGGGTACGTCTTCGACGGCTTGAAGGAGCCGCAGTTGGTCGCCTTGGTGAGGCAGTCCAGAGCGGCGTTGACCACCGACGGGGAGACGTAGCCGCCGCCCGCCGCACGGGTGGAGGCCGGCAGTCCCAGGCCGACCTGGGACGGGGCGAGGCCGCCCTCCAGCTGGATGCAGGCCAGGGCGGTGAGGAAGTCGACCGTGCCCTGGGCGTACACCTTGCCGTCGCAGCCCAGCATCGTGCCGCTGTTGTAGTACTGCATGTTGACGACGGTGAGGATGTCCTTCACGTTCAGCGCGGTCTGGAAGTAGCCGCCCTGCGTCGACTGCATGTCGATGGTCTGCGGGGCCATCGTCAGGATCATGTCCGGGCCGGCCTTCGCCGACAGGGCGTGCAGGGCCTGGGTCATGTACGTCGGGTTGAGGCCGTTCTCCAGGTCGATGTCGACGCCGTCGAAGCCGTACTCCTGCATGACCGAGTAGACGGAGTTGGCGAAGTTCGTCGCGGAGGAGGCGCTGTTCACCGAGACGGTGCCCTTCTCGCCGCCCACCGAGATGATGACCTTCTTGCCCGCGGCCTGCTTGGCCCGCACGTCCGCCTTGAACTGGTCGACCGTGTAGCCGCCGAGCCCGGCCGAGTCGAGGTTGAACGTCACGGCGCCCGGCGTCGTGGTCGCGTCGGCGAAGGCCACCGCGATGATGTCGTACGCGGCCGGCACGTCGGAGATCTTCTGGACCGTCGCCCCGTTGTTGAAGTTCTGCCAGTAGCCGGTCACCGCGTGCTTGGGCAGGTCGCCGCCGTTGCCGCCGCCGTCGTCCGGCGCCGTGGTGCGGGCCGTGACCGCCGCCGACTTCGCCGACTCACCGGCCGTGTTCACCGCCGTGACCTGGAAGGAGTACGAGGTCGAGGCCGCCAGGCCGGTCACCGTCGCCGAGGTGCCGGTCACCGCCGTCACCTTCGTACCGTCGCGGTAGATGTGGTAGCCGGTGGCGCCCGAGACCGTGTTCCAGGCGAGCGAGGCGGAGTTCGGCGTCGTACCGGAGACGCTCAGACCGGCGGGTGCCGAGGGGACCGTCGGGTCGGGGTCGCCGCTGCCGCCGCCACCGTCGGGGCCGAAGACGGACAGGTCGTCGACGTAGTAGGCCGACTGCCCGTACCAGCCGTGGGTGTACACCGAGACCGACGTCGTCGAGGAGCCGGTGGTGAACGTCGTCGTCAGCTGCTTCCACGCGGCCGAGTCCGGGGTCCACGTCGACACGTCGGTGGTGCCGGTGCCCGTGACGCCCAGGTAGGCGTACCCGCCCTGCACCCAGGCGCTCAGCGTGTACGTCGAGTTCGGCTTGACCTTCACCGCCTGGGCGCAGCGGGCGTTGTCCTGCCCGGCGGGCGTCGCTTTGAGCGCGGCCGAGCCGCCGTGGGCGGGGGAGGAGACGGTCGTACCGCTGTTCGCGGAGCACGTCCAGTCGCTGAGGCCGGCTTCGAAACCGGCGTTCCTCGCGTTGTTCACGTCCGCGGCCGATGCCTGGCCGACGGCCGTGACCGAGAGGGCGAGGGCGGCGGTGACTGCTCCCGCCCAGAACTTCGTCCGTCTGCCGAACCGTCTGTGCACGCGCTCCATCGAAGCCTCCGGTGGGGGAGTGGGAGGGAAACTGACGTACAAGGTGGTCCAGACCAATTGAGGGTGTCAAGAGGTAGGTACGGACCAATAGGAAGAGGGGGTGCGGGGGCCGTCGACCGCACGGTCGGGGCGCCGGCGCCCCGGCGAATGTTCAACCTGCCCCGGTTTGACGCACCTTGTGCAACGCAAGTTGTTCCAGAGCTACAGAAACGCTGTTCTCCGGTCACAGACGCGTGGATACAGTGCTCAGGTAGTCACGCAGTGAAGTCATCCGGGTGTGCCGGAGTAGCGCCGGCGGACCGACGGGCATGGGAGACGGGGAGCCGCGCGTGCCAACTGCCATTGCCGTGACCAGTGCCGATCTGGCGCTGCCGCCGCAGGACGAACGGACGCTGCCCGCGGCCGTGCTCCAGGACGTCGACCGACGCCCCCTGGAACAGGTGCTGGCCGAGGTCCAGACCCTGGTCGACCAGCACGGACACGTGATCGTGGTGTGCTCCCGGGCCGTCCCGCCGAGCGTGGAACGACGGCTGCACACCGTCCGCGCCCTCCTGGAGACCGACCGCGTCGCCCTGTTCCGCCCGCCCCTCCCGCCGCTCGGCATCGCCGTCCTGGCCCGCCAGTTGCGCCAGCTCGCCTCCTGCGATCTCAGCCCCGGCGTCCTCGCCTCCGCCGGACGGCTGCTCACCCACTACCTCCACGCCGGCGCCCTGCTCGGCTCCGTCGCCCGCCTCGACCACGTCCCCGTGGGCCTGAAGGCGCACGCCAGGTCCTGGGTGCCCGGCAGCCAGTTCGGCGTCGTGGCGCACCCCGTGCCGCAACTGGTGCGGGTCGGCCCCGGAGCCGCCCTGGAGGGACCCGAGTTCGGAACCTGGCTGCTGGTCGCCAAGGGGCAGCTCCCCTCCGACTGGGTCACCGGCACCCTCGCCCCCTCCTGGCGCGTGCAGGGACTGCGCGAGACGGCCCTGCCCGCCGAGTCGCCCGGCTGGTGGGGGACCGGGCGGCTGACCGAGTTCTGCGCCTACCTCCCCGACCTCTCGGTCCTCTACCAACTGGTCGCGTCGGTGCGGCAGAGCACCTGCCACTGGTGCGGCATCGACGTCATCGGCGACCGCTGCGTCTTCTGCTCCGCCACCCCGCCGGTGTACGAGGACGGCTCCGACCGCGCCCTCGGCCACCGCCGCGAACCCGCCCTGGGCCCGCGCCGTGAGAGACGAGCCCTGACTGGGTAGGTCCGTACCGCCCCGCCCCGTCCGCCCGACAGCCGACTCGACCGGTCGATCCGGTCCGACCGATTCCCCCAATGAGGTTGCACGGCCCATGAATTCCCGTCAGCGCCGCGGCGTCATCCTGCTGATCCTGTCGGTCCTCTGCGCCCTCGGCGCGTTCGCCGGCGTGCTGTCCGTCATCAACGACGTGAAGTCCGAGGTCGGCCCCGAGGTCACCGCGTACCGGCTGAAGTCCGACATCGAGCCCTACACGGAGCTGGGCGCGGGGCAGTTCGAGAAGATCGGTATGCCCGAGCGCTGGCTGTCCGAGAACGCCGTCACCGACCTCTCCCAGGTGCGCGGGAAGATAGCCGTGACCAGGCTGAAGGCGGGCTCGCTGCTCCAGAGCGACATGATCGTCGACGCCCCCGCCCTGCGGCCGGGGCAGCAGGAGGTCGCCATCATGATCGACGCGGCGACCGGTGTCGCCGGGAAGATCACCCCGGGCTCCGCCGTCAACGTGTACGCCACCTTCGAGGGACAGCGCGAGGGCGACCCCGACCAGTCCAGGATCATCGTGACCAACGCCAGGGTCATCGACGTCGGCGAACTCACCTCGCTGGAGCCCGACGAGAACAGCCGCGACCGCGAGCCCACCGACGCCGTCCCCATCACCTTCGCCCTGTCCACCATCGACGCCCAGCGCATCACCTACGCCGAGTCGTTCGCCCGGCGCGTCAGGCTCGCGCTGGTGGCGCCCGGCGGTGACTCCACGGTCCCGGACAAGGACCGGACGTACGAACTCGCGAAGGACAAGTGAGAACCGTATGGCCACGAGGATCCTCCCGGCAGTCGGCGACCCGGACGCCGTACGGTCCCTCACGACGCTGCTCAGCCAGCTCCCGGACGCCGAACCGGTCGCCCCCGTCGCCGACTCCACCCAGCTCGTCGACACCCTCGCCCGCCTCGCCGCCGAGTCCGTCGACGAACTGCCCGAGGTCGTGATCGTCCACGAGCGCATCGGCCCGGTCCCGGCCCTGGAACTGATCCGCGAGGTCGCCCTCCGCTTCCCGGCCGTCGGCGTCGTCCTCATCACCTCCGACCCCGGCCCCGGCCTCTTCCAGGCCGCCATGGACTACGGCGCCCGCGGCCTGGTCGCCCTCCCGCTCGGCTACGAGGAACTCGCCAGCCGCGTCCAGGCGGTGGCCCAGTGGTCGGCCGGCGTACGCCGGCACCTCGGCAGCGCCGTCGACGTGTTCACCGGCACCGGCGGCACCGTCGTCTCCGTCAGCGGCGCCAAGGGCGGCGTGGGCACCACCCTGACCGCCGTCCAACTCGCCCTGGCCGCCCAGGCGTCCGGCCGGTCCACCGCACTGCTCGACATGGACCTCCAGACCGGTGACGTCGCCTCCTACCTCGACGTCCAGTTCCGCCGCTCGGTGGCCGACCTCGCCGCCATCACCGACCTCTCCCCGCGCGTCCTGGCCGACGCCGTCTTCCGCCACGACAGCGGCCTCGCCCTGCTGCTCGCCCCCGGCGACGGCGAACGCGGCGAGGAGGTCACCGACCGCGCCGCCCGCCAGATCGTCGGCGCCCTGCGCTCCCGCTACGAGGTCGTCGTCATCGACTGCGGCGCCCAGCTCGGCGGGGCCGGCGCGGCCGCCGTGGAGACGGCCGACACGGCGCTGCTGGTCACCACCCCCGACGTGGTCGCCGTACGGGGCGCCAAGCGCGCGGTGCGGATGTGGGACCGGCTGCAGATCCGCAAGGCGGAGGAGACGACCGTCGTCGTCAACCGGCACACGCGCGGTACGGAGATCCAGCCCGCGCTGATCCAGCGGATCACCGGCACGGCCATCGCCGCCACCACCGTCCCCGCGGCCTTCAAGGAACTCCAGGGCGCCGTCGACGCGGGCCGCGTCCACGAACTGGACGCCAGGAGCACGGTGAAGCAGGCCCTGTGGGCCCTCGCGGGCGAACTCGGCCTGGCCGGCGCCCCCGAGGGCGGCCGGAAGGGCCACGGCCACGGCCGCGGTCACGGCCGCTTCCGCGGTGACCGGGGCGACCGGGGCGACCGGGGCGCGGCCGGCTTCCGGCGGCGGAAGGACGGTGCGGGGTGAACGGACGGCGCGGGACGAGCGGGTTACCCGGCCGGTCCCGGCTGCGAGGCCGGGACGGGCAGAGCGGCCAGGTCACCATCGAGTTCCTCGGCATGACGCCGGTGATCATCGCGACGCTGGTGGTGCTGTGGCAGCTCGTACTCGTGGGATACACGTACACCCTCGCGGGGAATGCTGCGGACGAGGCGGTACGGGCGGCGACGGCCGCCGGTCGCGGGGCACGGCAGGGGGCCTGCCAGGACGCGGGCCTGGACAAGCTGCCGGGCGCGTGGGAGGGAGGTGCCCGGGTGGACTGCGGCACCGCGGGCGGCTACGTCACCGCCGACGTGCGCATCGACGTCCCCCTCCTCTTCCCGGGCACCGTCAGCTTCCCGTTCACCGTGCACGGCCACGCGGGGGCCGTGGAAGAGGAGGACGACTGACATGCCGTACCTCCGCCGCGGCCGCCCGCGGGACCGGGGCCAGGTGGCCATCGAGTACCTCGGCTTCCTGCCGATCCTGATCGTCGTCGGCATGGCCGTCGTACAGCTCGGCCTCATCGCCTACACCGCCCAGCAGGCCGGCACCGCCGCCCGCGCCGGGGCGCGCAGCGCCTCGCTGCGGGAGAGCGCCGCCGAGGCCTGCGCGGCCGCCGTCAGCAGCTGGCTGGCCGACGGCACCGACTGCCCGCCGTCGTACGGCGGCGACGAGGTGACCGTGACCGCCACCGTCGACATCCCCTCGATCGTCCCCGGCTGGGACTTCGGGGACGCCACCCGGACCGCCACCATGCCGCTGGACCACTGACCCGAGGAGCCGACGACGCATGAGCCTGCGCGCACGCATCCACTCCCCCGAGGAGCACGGCAGCCGGGGCGAGGACGCACACCTCGTCGCCTCCTACCGGGCCAAGCTCCTGGAGGAGATCGACCTCGCCGAGATGAGCGCGCTCGCGATGGCCGAGCGCCGGGCCCGCCTCGAACGGGTCCTCGGGCACATCATCAGCCGCGAGGGACCCGTCCTGTCGACGGTGGAACGCTCCCAGCTGATCCGCCGGGTCGTCGACGAGGCCCTCGGCCTGGGCATCCTGGAACCGCTGCTGGAGGACGCGTCGATCACGGAGATCATGGTGAACGGCCCCGACGCGATCTTCGTCGAGCGCGGCGGCCGCGTCGAGCAACTCCCGCTCCGCTTCGCCTCCAACGACCAGCTGATGCAGACCATCGAGCGGATCGTCTCCACCGTCAACCGCCGCGTGGACGAGTCGAACCCGATGGTCGACGCCCGCCTCCCCTCCGGCGAACGCGTCAACGTCGTCATCCCGCCGCTCTCGCTGACCGGCGCCACCCTCACCATCCGCCGCTTCCCGCGCTCCTTCACCCTGTACGAGCTGATCGGCCTCGGCTCGCTCGACGAGAACATGCTCCACCTGCTGGCCGGCCTGGTGCAGGCGCGCTTCAACATCATCGTCTCGGGCGCCACGGGCACCGGGAAGACGACCCTCCTCAACGCCCTCTCCGGGCTGATCCCGGAGACGGAACGCATCATCACCATCGAGGACTCGGCCGAGCTCCAGCTCCAGCAGGCGCACGTCATCCGCCTGGAGTCCCGCCCGCCCAACGTCGAGGGCCAGGGCCGGGTCACCATCCGCGACCTCGTCCGCAACTCGCTGCGCATGCGCCCCGACCGCATCGTCGTCGGCGAGGTCCGCGGCGGCGAGTCCCTGGACATGCTCCAGGCCATGTCGACCGGCCACGACGGCTCCCTCGCCACGGTCCACGCCAACAGCGCCGAGGACGCCCTGATGCGCCTGCAGACGCTGGCCTCGATGTCGGACGTCGAGATCCCCTTCGTGGCCCTGCACGACCAGATCAACAGCTCCGTCGACGTCCTCGTCCAGCTCACCCGCTTCGCCGACGGCGCCCGCCGCATCACCGAGATCGCCCTGCTGGCCAGCCACGGGGGCGAGCCGTACCGCCTGGCCACGGTCGCCCGCTTCCACGCCCGCCCGATGACGGCCGACGGCCGCGTGCACGGCGCCTACGAGTACCACCCCCTCCCGCACCGCACCGCCGAGCGCCTTTACATGGCGGGCCAGCCCGTTCCGCAGGCCTTCGGCGTGGCCCACGCCCCCGACCAGCTCACCACCCGAGAAGCCAGGTAGGACCCGCCCGATGGAACTGGAAACGCTCGTCACGCTCACCACCGGCATCACGCTGCTGACCTGCGTCCTGGCGGTCATCGGCCTGCACTCCTACGCCGCCGGCAAGGCCCAGCGCGCGGCCCTGGTCGACCGCCTCACCGCGGCCGGGCAGACGGCGGCGACCGGACGCAGGCGCCGCTTCGCGGGGCTGGACCGCCGCCTGCGCCGCACCGCACTGGGCCGGAACCTCGAACTGCGCCTGTCGGCGACCGGCCTGGACGTGACCCCCGGCGAGTTCTTCGCCTACCTGCTCGCCGCGGTCGCCGGCCTGTGGCTGATCGGCCAGGCGGCCCTCGCCCCCTTCTTCGGCCCGCTCGCCGGACTGCTCGGCATCGGCGTCGCCGTCCAGTTCCTCACCTGGCAACGCCAGAAACGCATCGAGAAGTTCATCAACCAGCTCCCCGAACTCGCCCGCATCCTCGCCAACGCCACCCAGGCCGGCCTCGCCCTGCGCACCGCCATCGGCATGGCGGCGGAGGAACTGGAGGCCCCGGCCGGCGAGGAACTCGGCAAGGTGGCCGACCAACTCGCCATCGGGGCCTCCATGGACGACGCCCTCGGCGAACTCGCCGACCGCCTCCCCTCCCGCGAGCTGGTCGTCCTGGTCACCACCCTCGTCCTGTCCAACCGCGCGGGCGGCCAGGTCGTCAGCGCCCTGCGCAACCTGACGGAGACCCTGGAGGAGCGCAAGGAGACCCGACGCGAGGTCCGCACCCAGCTCTCCCAGGTCAGCATGACGTCGTACGCCGTGCCCGTGCTCGGCGTCGGCTCGTTGTTCCTGATGAACGGGGTGAAGGACGGCGCACTGGAACGCATGACGGGCTCCTCGGCCGGCCAGGCGGCGGTGATCGTCGCCTTCGCGCTCTACGCCGTCGGGTTCGTCCTCATCCGCCGCCTGTCCCGCATCGACGTCTGAGAGGAGGAGACGCGCATGCAACTCCCCCTGCCCGGAGTGCTCCTGGCGTTCCTCATGGCCCTGGCCGTCTGGGGCGCCTTCGCCGGCATCCGCATGTACCGGGCCGACGCCAAGCTCCCCGACGACCTCGCCCTCGCCCTGGAGGTCGGCGCCACCCGCACCGGCGCGGCGCACTCCCTCATCGACCGCATGGGCATGCGCTACGCGCCCGCCGTGCTGCGCCTGATGGGCCCGGCCCTGGTCGCCAGGTACCGCCGCCGGATCGACCTGGCCGGCAACCCCGGCGGCCTCACCATCGACCGCTACGCCGCCCGCCGCGCGGTCTACGGGTTCCTCGGCGCGGTCGGCTTCCTGGTCTTCGCCCTGCGCGGCCAGTACCTGGTGGCCCTCCTCCTGCTGGCCTTCGGCGCGTTCTGGACGGAGGTCGGGATCTGGTCGGCGATCCGCATCCGCAAGGACGTCATCGAGCGCACCCTCCCCGACTTCCTGGACGTCCTCGCGGTCGTCGTCAGCGCGGGGCTCGGCTTCCGCCAGGCCCTGGACCGGGTGGCGACGCGCTACGAGGGTCCCTGGGCCGACGAACTGCGCATCACCCTGCGCCAGATGGACCTGGGCATGAGCCGCCGCGAGGCCTTCACGGAGCTGCGCCGCCGCAACGACTCCGAGCAGGTGGCGATGTTCGTGACGGCACTCCAGCAGGGCGAGGAACTGGGCGCCCCCATCGTCGACACCCTGGTCTCCCTGGCCAAGGACATGCGCCGCACCGACGCCCAGAACGCCCGCCGCAAGGCCGCCCGCGCGGTCCCCAAGGCCACGATGATGATCACCACCTTCATGGTCCCGGCCACGATGATCCTCCTCGGCGCGGGCCTGATCCTGGGCTCGGGCACGGACTTCGGCACGATCACGGGCGAGTAGGGAGGTTCGGCATGTCGTCGGTCAAGCACCCCGGGAATGAGGAGGGCGTACCCAGTCAAAGTGCGACTGCACACGGATCAACAACGACAACAACCAATGATCTACGGCACGATCGGGCGAGTTTCACGCAACGCCTTTCGCACTTGCAATCAACTGTGGGACAGTCGTTGCCTGGTGCTCCCGACAGGCCGAGGTCCCAACCGAGCGCGAGGGAGGCGGAGATCGTGGACAACCCGGCGTCAAACATGACCGACCGGCAGACCACCGCCGCCCACCCGTACGTTCCTCCCCCCGAGGAACGCGGCCCAGTCCACCCTGAAGGGGAACACCATGACCAACTGGCTCCACACCGCCGCCGCATACCTGCACTCCCGCACCACCGCCCACAACGACAAGGGCCAGACCGCGGTGGAGTACCTGGGAATCATCGCGGTGGTGGTCGCGATCGTGCTGGCGATCACGGGGACGGACATCGGTCAGACGATCTACAACGCGATCACGGACAAGATCACCGAGGTTACCGGCGTCTGATGCGCCTTGGCGTGAACGATGACGCGGGGCAGGCCTTCCCCATATACATCACAGTGGTGGGGGGCCTGCTCCTTCTTGCACTCGCGTACTTCGCGGTCGGCCAGGCCGCGGCCACTCGCAGTGGGGCGCAGACGGCCGCGGACGCGGCGGCGCTCGCGGCGGCTCTCGAAACCAGGGACCGCCTCGCGGACCAGTGGTTCGAAAAGGTTCTCGAACCGGATACATGGCAGGACATCTTCGACGGAGAGACGCCGGTGCCCAGCGGTTGCTGGCGTGCTCAGGAGTTGGCGGCGCGTAACGACGCGAGTGTGGATTGCCAACCGGACGGGCTCCTGGGGTACACGGTCGTCGCCCAGACGCACGACACCGTCGGGGACACCATTGTGCCGGGCACAGAGAATCGGAAGGCGACACAGACCGCTACCGCCGTCATCGAGGCCCGGTGCTGGGCCAGGCCGACCGCCGCGGGATCCGACGACGAGGAGCTGCCCAGGCTCTCCTGCAAGGGGGGTCGGAACTGGGACCTGAAGCCGGACGAACTCTCCGACCTGCCGAAGCCCGAGGATCTGTTCGACGTCCACCTGACCGGCAGCTGACAGGCGAATGATGAGGACGAGGGAAGCGGAGTCATGAGTAATCGGTTCACAACAAGGGCGCGTGGTGGATTGGCGGCATGGCCCATCGCGATCGTGTTGGCCTTCGGCATGGTGGCCTGTGGTGGTGGAGATGGCGATGACAAGCCGGAAGCATCGGCTACGTCCACAAAGGGCAGCCAGTCCAAGCCGGATCCTCAAGAGGAGAAGCAGGGGGAGACCCTGGCGGAGCTGAGAGGTCCCAGCGCGCTGTTCCTCAAAATCACCGAGGCACAGCGGGACGCCGGAGGCTTCGTCACGGTGAGCGGAGATCTGAAGAACGATGGGGACGATACGGTCAACGTTCCTGCCCAACTGAGCGGTAACGAAACAGAGATCATCCGGAATGGCAAATCGCTCGGGGGCGCCACTCTGGTGGATTCCAAGGGCAAGAAGCGCTATTACGTGCTGCGCGACACGGAGGGCCGCCCGCTCACGACAACGAAGTTCCCCCCCTTGAAGGCAGGCGAGTCCCTGCCGGTCTTCATGCAGTTCCCCGCTCCTCCGGCGGACGCTGCCGAGGTGACGCTGCAACTGCCCATGTTCACGACCGGCACGATCGAGATCTCCGGATGAGGCGCGGCGTGACGTCACCTCCGCGCCTGGTCGCCGCAGCCGCCCTCCTGCTCGCCACGAGCGTCTACGGCACCACCACGGCTCACGCCGAGGACGACCCCAACGACCCCCCGGGCACGGAGCCCTCCGCGTCCGCCCCCGTGGAGGTGGACCCCAACGACCCCGACCTCAAGCTCCCCGACGGCGCGACGCTCGCTCGGGCGAAGGTGCTGGACATCAAGTCGGTCGTGGAGGAGCAGAGCGGTGACGAACGCCGGGAGGACACCAACACGAGCGTGACGCTCGCCCTGCAGGCCGAGGTGCTGTTCGGCAAGGACAGTTCGAAGCTCGGAGCCGAGGCGACGTCCCGCATCTCCGGCATCGCCGAGGAGATCAGGGCCCAGAACGCCACCAGGGTCCGCGTCTTCGGCTTCACCGACGACCTCGGCTCCTCCGCCCACGGCGACGTCCTGTCCAAGAAACGCGCCAACGCCGTGCACGACGTGCTGTCCCAGTCCCTGAACGACGCCGGCATCACCTACGAGGTCCGCGGTTACGGCGAGCAGTACCCCATCGCCGACAACGCGACGGAGGCCGGCCGCAAGAAGAACCGCAGGGTGGAGGTCTCCTTCCCCCGCTCGGAGCCCTGACGTCCGGTGAAGAGGCGAACACGACGGCACGGACCGTCCACCCGGGGACAGCTGAGCGTCCTCACCGCGCTGACCGCTCTCGCCCTGGCGGCCTGCACCGACGCGCCCCACGGGACCGACACCCGCGCGGTCGCCGGCGCCGACGCGGCCCCCGCCCCCGACACGGCCGCCTGCGCCGACGGCGACTGCGAGATCACGGTGACCGAGCCCGTGACCGTCCGCTTCCAGGGCCCGGCCGGCCCGGCAACGTTGTCGGTGACCGACGTCGGCCCGAACGAGGTCGCCTACACCGTGGAGTCGGGCAACGGCCGCACCAAGGGCAGCGCGAGCGGCCCCGGCCAGGGCTGCACCACCGTCCTGCGCGAGAACGGCAGCGGCAACTCCTGCGGCGGCCTCTCCGGCACCCGCCCCGGCGCCCGGCCCGACGCGGTGGTGATCCGGGTAGCGGCCGGTACGGACGGCACGGCACGCCTCCACATCGTCTCGCCCTGACGACCGGCGCCGGGGCCACGGCCATGCGGCGCGCAGACCGACCCACCACACCCCCGTCGGGACCCGTCACAGCTCAGGTCGCGGCGACGTCGATCAGAAGGTTCGCCCGCGCGGTCGAGAACAGGCGGGTCTGCTCGGCAAGCCGCTGAGGGGTCCCCTCGGTGTCGACCAGCAACTGGTACACGTAGCCCGACTCGCCCGCGACGAAGACCTCCAGACGCCTGCGGGGCGCGCTCTGCCCCGCCCAGTGGTAGTCGATCTCCGGCCAGAGGGCCTCGCGGCCGTTCTGCCGTGTCCTGTGTGTGGTGACCTCGAGGTTCGAGGTCGGCCATCGACGACTGGGCCGTATCGCGGTACCGGGCGAGTTGCCCCGCGGAGGCGGCCCGCGCGGTCGTGCCGTACGAGCGGTCCCGCTTGACGCTCAGGCGTGCGCGCCGTCCGGCGCGTGCCAGGTGCTCTGCATGTCACTGGCGGGTGTCTCGCCCCATCCGCCCGGCAGACCGAAGCAGACCGAAGCAGACCGGACAACGGACCGACCGGCTGGTGGCCACGTCGCTGCCCACCCGTACCGGGTCGGGCGCACTGCTCACCACCTACCTGGCGGGTCTGGGCGCCACGGCCCTCGACCTCGCGGTCACCTTCCTCGCGGCCCACCTCGACAGCGTTCCGGCGGCTCCCGGTCGAGAGCCGTCAGCGGGTGCTTCTCGCCCGTATCAAAGCCTTCATCGACCACAACCTGTCCGAGCCCGGTCTCGGCCCGCCGGCGATTGCCCCGGGCGAGCTCCGGGCAGCGCGCGAGGAGGAATCGGCGCGATGAGACCGGACAGCTCGAGGGGGAACACCGTTCAACCCCCGGAGCTCTCCTCGATCTCCACCCGCACCCCCACCCGCAGCCCCCACCCCGCCATCGCCCCGGCCTCCGCCTCCAGCACGTGCCGGGAGCGCAGCCGGGGGAGCCCCAGCCTGCCCGGCCGCATGGTGCGTACGGCGACGACCGTGAACCGCCGGTCGAGGTAGGCCACGTCGATGGGGATCCGCATCCGGAAGGTGTGCACACCGCTCGCGGGGGTCAGCAGCATCGCCCCGTCCACCGCACTGCGCCCCAGCAACCCCTTGCTGCGGGCCCGGTACGAGGCCGCGACCTCCAGCGGAACGCGAACACCCGCACCCGGGGGCGTGCCGGGCCCCTCCACGGCCAGCGTGGCCGTCCCGTCCCGCCACCGACGTCGTCGCATACCGACACCTTTCCCCACGACCCGTCGCCCTGCCAACCACCCCGACGCGCCTGCGGAGTTCCCGGTTCCGAATGGCCCGGCGGCCGTGATGCACGATGACCGGATGAACGACGACGCGCAATCGCCCGTTTTCCGCCCGGCCCGGGGACTCGCCCACTGCGTCATCGGGACGCTCGCGCTGGCCGGTGCGGCCTGGGCCGCCAGAGGCGTGTGGCAGGTGCGGCTGGCCGTGACGGGAGAACCACTCTCCGGCCCGCCGGACCAGGGCGACGGCAACCACCGCCCGCTGACCTCCCTGGAGGACGCCTACCACCTGGTCAGCACCGTGGGCGACATCGCCACGGTGCTCTGTGCCGTCACCTTCCTGCTCTGGCTGTCGCAGGTCCGCGACAACGCGCGCGCCCTGTCCGGACAGCGGCTGCGCTACGCCGGGCCCTGGGTCTACCTCGGCTGGATCGTGCCCATAGCCAACCTCTGGGTTCCCCGCGGCATCGTCGCCGAGGTCTACCGCGCCGGCCGCCCCGACGCCCGTCTGCCGTGGACCGTCAACGTGTGGTGGGGCCTGTGGCTGGTGGGCGCCCTGAGCGGGGCCGGCCTGATGTACGCCGACTCGAAGGACGACGTCATCGCCCGCGCCTACGGGGACGTCACCCCGCTGCTGGTGGCGGACACCGCCGTCGTCGGCGCGGCCGTGGCCTGCGCTCTCGTGGTCCGCGCCGTCACCGACGCGCAGGACAGCCGGGGAGACGCCGGCGCCCGGCCGGCCACCCCGTAATGCTGTTGTCCGGCGTGCCGGGGCAAGGATAGGAAGGCACCATGACTGGACTCGGCGCCGTATTCCGTCCGCAACTCGCCCCCGAGCGGCTCCGGGCCGTGTCCCGGGCAGCCGAGGAGGCCGGGCTCGAGGAGCTGTGGCTGTGGGAGGACTGCTTCAGGGAGGGCGGGATCTCCACGGCCGCCGCCGCGCTCGCGTGGACCGAGCGGCTGCGGGTCGGCGTCGGGCTGCTGCCCGTGCCGCTGCGGAACGTGGCCGTCACCGCCATGGAGGCCGCCACCCTGCACCGGATGTTCCCCGGCCGCGCCGTCCTCGGGGTGGGGCACGGGGTGCAGGACTGGATGGGCCAGGTCGGTGCGCGGGCCGAGTCGCCCCTCACGCTGCTGCGGGAGCATCTCGTCGCCCTGCGGGCCCTGCTGCGCGCGGAGCGCGTGACGTCGCAGGGACGCTACGTCCGGCTCGACGACGTCGCGCTCGACTGGCCGCCGCAGCAGGCCGTCGAGGTGTTCGCCGGGGCCACCGGACCCCGCTCGCTGCGGCTGGCCGGTGAGGCCGCCGACGGCACCGTGCTCACCGCGAACACCCCGCCCGACGGGGTGCGCCGGGCCCGGCGGCTCATCGACGAGGGCGCGCGGCCGCCGGGCGGACCGGGGCGCACAAGGTCGTCGTCTACCTCCTCGCCGCCACCGGCCCCGACGCCGCCGCCCGGGTCCGCGCCGAGCTGGTGGCCGAGGGCGTCGAGCACGTGCCGGGCCTCGGGGCCGCCGGGGACGCCCAGGACGTCGCCGAGGCCGTGCACCGGCTGGCCGAGGCCGGGGCCGACACCGTGATCCTCCAGCCGACCGGGGACGAACCCGACCAGGAGGGGTTCGTGCGCTTCGCCGCCGAGCGGGTCCGGCCCCTGGTGGCCTGAGCCCCGGTCCGCCTTCGCGGCCCCCTCCTCGATCCCGTCCCGTCCCGTCCCGTTCCCGTCCCGTCCGTCAACGATCGGATCCGTCCCTCATGGCACAGCCCCGCCCGTCCTCCTTCGACGACCTCGTGGCTGAGGGAGACTCCGTTCCCACCGAGGGGTGGGACTTCTCCTGGTTCGAGGGCCGGGCCACCGAGGCCCGGCCGTCCTGGGGCTACGCGCGGTCCCTGGCGGACCGGCTGGCCGGGGCCACCGCCGCACTGGACGTGCAGACCGGGGGAGGGGAGGTCCTGGACTTCGCCCTGGGGACCGCCGCCCCCCACCGGCCCCCGCTCGTCGTCGCCACCGAGGGCTGGGCGCCCAACGTCGCCGAGGCCACCCGGAGGCTGCGCCCGCGCGGAGTCCCGGTGGTCGACTCGGCCGACGACGCGCCCCTCCCCTTCGCGGACGGCGCCTTCGACCTGGTCGTGAGCCGGCATCCGGTCGAGCCGCACTGGGACGACATCGCCCGCGTACTCGCGCCCGGCGGCACCTACTTCGCCCAACACGTCGGCCCCGCCAGCGTCTTCGAACTCATCGAGTACTTCCTCGGGCCGCTGCCCGAGGCGAGCCACCGGCACCGCCGTCCCGAGGACGAGCGCGCCGCCGCCGAGGCCGCCGGGCTGGAGGTCGCGGACCTGAGGGCGGAACGGCTGCGGATGGAGTTCCACGACGTCGGCGCCGTCGTCCACTTCCTGCGCAAGGTCGTGTGGATGGTCCCCGGCTTCACCGTCGAGGCGTACCGCGACCGGCTGCGCGAGCTGCACGAGCGCATCGGGGCCGTCGGCCCCTTCGTCGCCCACAGCGCCCGCCACCTCTTCGACGTACGCAAGCCGGAACCCGGGCGGGGACGCGCGTCCTAGCGGGTGTCGGCCCGCCCGTCCGGACGACTTGGCCAGGAACCGCCGCCCGGCGTCCCGTGGGCCCGCCGAGGCCCGAGTGGTCCCCGAAGGCCGCGCGTTCCCACGGGCATGACGGATCTTCCGGACGTACACGGCGCACCTTCGCAAACATTCACGCGTCCGGAGGCAGGGTGCGGAATCACCCACCGATCCTCACAGGGTTTCCACATCGTTATTCACCGTTGCCCCTCACGGGTCGAATCCGACCCTCCCGTTCACGTAGGTTCGAACCCAGGTAATTCGCGTGAGCAAAGTCGCACGCGTGGCACCGCGCAGTGGAGGGGGCTGCGCGGTGCTTGGTCAAGAGGGCGCCCGTCGCGGGCGTCGCCCGGACGGGGGAAGGCGGCCGACGGGCGGGCGGGTGCGGGGAGCGCCCTGCCGCTGTGATTTGGCCATGATTCAGGGCGGAATGAGTGCCTCCACGGCCATCCCGGCGTCGTCGGACGACTCCGGAGAGTAGTTGTGGCACGCCGATGCGCGCGGCATCACTTACGAAGGGTTATGGTGGAAACCCCCCTCGGGCCGGTCCGTATCCCCCCCCCACGGACCGGCCCGTTTTCTGTGCTCTCCCGGCCGCCCGCTTCCGGGCCCCTCGCGTCTGCGCCCACCCGCGATACGCCCGTAACGAGGAGTTCACCGGTGCGCCGCCCGGTGTCATGGCATGGCGGCACTCGTAAAAGGGCATAAGCCAAACAGGTCGACGCCCGAACCACGGGTGTCGGATCTCAGCGGACGGCACGGAGCCGTCCGCCCGGGAGGCCCTTTGCACCAGCTCCACCGTGCGGTCACGGCACGGAAGACGCGGCGAAGGGCCGGTTCGCGGCCCGCGCCGGTGCAGGCAGGCCGTCGACCGGCCGGATCGTTACGGCCCTCCCGGCGAGGCTCGTTCCCGCCCTCCCGGCGAGGCTCGTTCCCGCCCTCCCGGCGCGGCTCGTTCCCGCCCTCCCGGCCCTGTGTCCACTCCGTCGCTCCCCGACCTCTTCCGAGGGGGTACGTCCTTCCGTGGTGACCAGCACAAAGCGCCACAAGCCCGACAGGCGCACCTACGTTCTCGACACCAGCGTCCTGCTGGCCGACCCGAACGCCCTGAACCGCTTCGACGAGCACGAGGTCGTGCTCCCCATCGTCGTGGTGACGGAGCTGGAGGCGAAACGGCACCATCCCGAACTCGGTTACTTCGCCAGGCAGGCCCTGCGTCTGCTCGACGAGTTCCGGGTGCGGCACGGTCGCCTCGACGCCCCTATCCCCATCGGGGATCTCGGAGGTACCGTCCGTGTCGAGCTCAACCACTCGGACCCCAGCGTGCTGCCCACCGGCTACCGCCTGGGGGACAACGACTCCCGCATCCTCGCGGTCGCCCGCAATCTGCAGGCGGAGGGCTTCGACGTCACCGTCGTCTCGAAGGACCTCCCGCTGAGGATCAAAGCCTCCTCCGTCGGGCTCCTCGCCGAGGAGTACCGCGCCGAGCTGGCCATCACGGACGCCTCCGGCTGGACCGGGATGTCCGAACTGACCCTGCCGGCCGAGCAGGTGGACGTGCTCTTCGAGGAGGGCCGGGTCCACGTCCCCGAGGCCGCCGACCTGCCCGTGCACACCGGTCTGACCATCCAGTCGGAGCGCGGCAAGGCCCTCGGCCGCGTCACACCCGACGGCAGCGTCCGGCTGGTGCGCGGCGACCGGGAGGCGTTCGGCATCAAGGGCCGCAGCGCCGAGCAGCGCATCGCGCTCGACCTGCTCCTCGACCCGGACGTCGGCATCGTCTCGATGGGCGGCCGGGCCGGCACCGGCAAGTCGGCGCTGGCGCTGTGCGCGGGCCTGGAGGCCGTGCTGGAGCGCCGGCAGCACCAGAAGGTGATGGTCTTCCGTCCGCTGTACGCGGTGGGCGGGCAGGAGCTCGGCTACCTGCCCGGCTCCGAGGCGGAGAAGATGAGCCCCTGGGCGCAGGCGGTCTTCGACACGCTGTCGGCCGTCACCAGCCGCGAGGTCATCGAGGAGGTGACCGCCCGCGGCATGCTGGAGGTCCTGCCCCTCACCCACATCCGCGGCCGCTCGCTGCACGACGCGTTCGTGATCGTGGACGAGGCCCAGTCGCTCGAGCGGAACGTCCTGCTGACCGTCCTGTCCCGGATCGGGGCCGACTCACGCGTCGTCCTCACCCACGACGTGGCACAGCGGGACAACCTGCGGGTGGGGCGGTACGACGGAGTCGTCGCCGTCATCGAGAAACTGAAGGGGCATCCGCTCTTCGCGCACGTCACCCTGACGCGCTCCGAGAGGTCGCAGATCGCCGCACTCGTGACCGAAATGCTGGAGGACGGTCACATCTGATCCCTCTGACCGGTCTCTGACCGTCTGAGAACTCCGACCCGACAAGGGCCGGTTACCCGACAGTCGGCGCCGTCCGGAAAGGCCAAGAGCCTAGCCGGGCGGCGCCTCGGTGTGTGCGGATTTCCGAGAATCCCGTGGGCCAAACGGGATGTGAGCTTTCACACGCAACACAGAATTGCCTCACCCCGCCGGGTTACGGCAGAGTCTCGTTCCTGTCAGGCCCCGCATACGACACAGTTGTACCCCCAGGGGTACGGCGCCCCAGACGCACCAGTTCCAACTCCATAGCCGAGTCGTATGCCGCCCGAGCACCACGCGGCGCTCCCCCTGGGGAGTTGTCCACCGGGCCCGTGCCTCCCGTGACCCGTAGTGGGGGAGGCCAGCGCCAGGGGCACGATTGCGTCCGCGAGGGTCACCGAAGCGGGCGATGCTGGAAGGAAACCGTGTGAGCCGGATCTCGGTCCGGGGATTCGCAGTGGCCTCGGCCACGGCGGTCACCGCCGTCGGAAGCGTCGTCGGAGTTGCCTCGGGCAGCGTCGCGCAGAACAACGACGCGGAGGCGACAGCAGCCGGCACGACGCTGCTCGCGGACATCCCCATGGGCGAGCAGGCGCAGGTGCAGACCGCGTCCCTGACGCAGCAGGCCGACGTACAGGCCATCGCCGCGGACGCGAGCGCCAGGAAGGACGCCGAGGCGGCGGCCCGCAAGGCAGCGGCCCAGACGGCCGTGGACAAGCAGGAGAAGGCCAAGAAGGCGGCCGCGGACGCCAAGAAGCGCGAGGCGCAGAGGGAAGCGGCCAGCCGCGACGCCAAGCGCGACGCCACCAGCTTCTCCGTCCAGAGCTCCTACAGCACCGGCCAGATCCAGGCGATGGCCCGTCAGATGGTGCCCAGCGGCCAGTTCCAGTGCTTCAGCAACATCGTGGACCACGAGTCCAGCTGGAACTACAAGGCCGTCAACGCCTCCTCCGGAGCCTACGGACTCTTCCAGGCCCTCCCGGCGGGCAAGTACGCCTCCGCGGGCGCGGACTGGCGCACCAACCCGGCCACGCAGATCAAGTGGGGCCTCAGCTACATGGACAACCGCTACGGCAGCCCGTGCGAGGCCTGGACCTTCTGGCAGGCCAACCACTGGTACTGAGCCCGCCGTCCGCCCGGCGCGGCCCACCGCTCAACCTCGCGAAGCCCCTCGCCGTCCTACGGTGAGGGGCTTTCGCGCTCCCGCCATGTACGGTCGGACCGGAACGACTCCGGGGGGAGTGGTGGGGAAAGACGGGGGAAGAGGACGGATCATGTCGCGAGTGCCAGGGTGGCTCGGCCGGCTCGGCGCCGGACTGACGCAGATGAGCGAACGGTTGGACCAGCGCCGCGAACAGGCGCGGCGGGACGACGCCGACGAGGGACCGGCCCCCTCCGCCGACCCCGCGGGGCACTCCGCCGAGGACGAGGCCCACGAGTACGCGGCCACGCAGCACCTGCACGTGGTCCGCGACCGCCCGGACCCGGCCCTGGCGGTGCCCTGGGGCGTGCGGGTGGCCGCCGAGGCCGGTTGGCGGCTCCTGGTGCTCGCGGGCACCGTGTGGGTGCTGATGCGGGTCATCAGCGCCGTACAACTGGTGGTGCTGGCGTTCGTCGCCGCCCTGCTCATCACCGCACTGCTCCAGCCGGCCGTCGCCTGGCTGCGCCGGCGCGGAGTGCCGCGTGGGCCGGCCACCGCGCTGACCGCGATCCTCGGCTTCGTGATCATGGGGCTGATCGGCTGGTTCGTCACCTGGCAGGTGATGGAGAACATCGACAACCTCTCCGACCAGGTCCAGGACGGCATCGACGAACTGCGCAACTGGCTGCTCAACAGCCCCTTCCACGTCACCGACAAGCAGATCAACGAGATCGCCAAGAACCTGCGCGACGCGGTCGGCGCCAACACCGACCAGATAACGTCGGCCGGTCTGGAGGGCGTCACCGTCGTCGTCGAGGCGCTCACCGGCATCCTGCTGGCCGCCTTCTCGACGCTCTTCCTGCTCTACGACGGCAAGCGCATCTGGCAGTGGACGCTGAAGCTGGTGCCCGCGGCGGCCCGCCCGGGCGTCGCCGGAGCCGGTCCGCGCGCGTGGCGGACGCTGACCGCGTATGTGCGCGGCACGGTCGTCGTGGCACTGATCGACGCCATCTTCATCGGCCTCGGCATCTACTTCCTGGACGTGCCGATGGCCGTCCCGCTGGCCGTGTTCATCTTCCTGTTCGCCTTCATCCCGCTCGTCGGCGCGGTGGTGTCGGGAGCCCTCGCGGTCGTCGTGGCGCTGGTGACGCAGGGCATGTTCGCGGCGGTCATGACGCTCGTGGTGGTGCTGGCGGTGCAGCAGATCGAGGGGCACATCCTGCAGCCCTTCATCCTCGGGCGCGCGGTACGCGTCCACCCGCTGGCCGTGGTGCTGTCGGTGGCCGCCGGCGGCATGGTGGCCGGCATCGGCGGCGCCGTCGTCGCCGTACCGCTGGTGGCGGTCACCAACACCGTCGTGGGCTATCTGCGGGCGTACTCCCGCGAGGCCGCCCTGCGGCGCACGCCGAAGCCGCACGGCGCCACGTCGACGGACGCCTCCCCGGCCGTCGACCCGCCGCCCCGCCCCCCGCAGGCCGACCCGCCGTCGGACACCTCCCCGGCGTAGCGACGCGAACGGGCCCCGCCCACCTCTCGGTGGACGGGGCCCGTGCCGTGGGTGCCGCGTGCCGCGGGACTACTCGGCGGCCATGACCGCCTCGGCGTCCAGCGTGACACCGACGGCCTCGACCACGGCGGCGATCTTGAACGCCTCCTGGATCGTCTCGCGGTCCACACCGGCCTTGCGGAGCACCTGCTCGTGCGAGTCCAGGCACATGCCGCAGCCGTTGATGGCGGACACCGCGAACGACCACAGCTCGAAGTCGACCTTGTCGACGCCCGGGTTGCCGATGACGTTCATCCGCAGACCGGCGCGCAGGGTGCCGTACTCGTGGTCCGACAGCAGGTGCCGGGTGCGGTAGAAGACGTTGTTCATCGCCATCACGGCGGCGGCCGACTTGGCGGCCGAGTACGCCTCGGGCGACAGGTGGGCCTTCGCCTCCGGCTCCAGCTCGCGCAGCACGATCGGCGAGCGCGAGGCGATGGCGGTTGCCAGCACGGTGCCCCACACCTGCTGCGCCGGGAGGTCGGAGTTGCCGATGACCGAACCCAGGTTGAGCTTCAGGTCCTTGGCGTAGTCCGGTACGGCGGACTTCAGGGAGTCGAGGGACATGTCAGCTCACTCCCCCGACAGCAGCGCGACCGGGTCCAGGGTTTCGTCGCCCTTGCTCCAGTTGCACGGGCAGAGCTCGTCGGTCTGCAGGGCGTCGAGGACCCGCAGGACCTCCTTGGGGTTACGGCCGACGGAGCCGGCGGTGACCATCGTGAACTGGATCTCGTTGTTCTGGTCCACGATGAAGACCGCGCGCTGCGCGAAGCCGTCCTCGCCCTCGATGCCGAGGTCACGCATCAGCTCGTGCTTCGAGTCGGCCAGCATCGGGAAGGGCAGGTCGGTCAGGTCCGGGTGGTCCTTGCGCCAGGCGTGGTGCACGAACTCCGAGTCGCCGGAGAAGCCGAGGACCTGGGCGTCACGGTCGGCGAACTCGTCGTTCAGCTTGCCGAAGGCGGCGATCTCGGTCGGGCACACGAAGGTGAAGTCCTTGGGCCAGGCGAAGACGACCTTCCACTGACCCTCGTAGGTCTTGTGGTTGATCTGCTGGAACTCCTTGCCCTTCTCCAGCGAGACGCAGGCGGTCAGGTCGAACTCGGGGAACTTGTCACCGACAGTGAGCACGTGCTCTCCAAAAGCGCAGCGAAGAAACACCCCGTTTTGCGAGTGTTTCCCATGGGTTGGACGTAGTTGATGTTGGCACAGGGTGCATTGATTAGGGAAATAGCTACAATCGGTCGAGTTGATCGGAGGTGGCTATTAGTGTCCGGCAAGAAGAGGCAGCCCAGCCTCGCCCAACTGCGGGCTTTCGACGCGGTCGCCGAGCATCTGCATTTCCGCGACGCCGCCGCCGCGATCGGCATGAGCCAGCCGGCGCTCTCGGGCGCCGTTTCCGCGCTGGAGGAGGCACTGGGTGTCACGCTCCTGGAGCGTACGACGCGCAAGGTGCTGCTCTCGCCCGCCGGGGAACGCCTCGCGGTGCGGACCAAGGCCGTACTGGCGGAGGTCGGCGCCCTGTTGGAGGAGGCGGAGGCGGTCCGGGCGCCCTTCACCGGGGCGCTGCGCCTCGGGGTCATCCCGACCGTGGCACCGTACCTGCTGCCGACGGTGCTGCGACTCGTCCACGACCGCTACCCCGACCTCGACCTCCAGGTCCACGAGGAGCAGACCGCGAGCCTCCTGGACGGCCTCACCAGCGGCCGCCTCGACCTGCTGCTGCTCGCCGTCCCCCTCGGCGTCCCCGGCGTCACCGAACTCCCGCTCTTCGACGAGGACTTCGTGCTCGTCACCCCGCTCGACCACCGGCTCGGCGGCCGTGAGGGACTCTCGCGCGCGGTCCTGCGCGAGCTGAAACTGCTCCTGCTCGACGAGGGCCACTGCCTGCGCGACCAGGCCCTGGACATCTGCCGGGAGGCGGGCCGCGCGGGTGTCCCGGCGACGACGACGGCCGCCGGTCTGTCGACGCTGGTGCAACTGGTGGCGGGCGGCCTCGGGGTGACGCTGCTGCCGCGCACCGCCGTCCGCGTGGAGACCTCCCGCTCCAGCCAGCTCCTCACCGCCTCCTTCACCGACCCGGCCCCCACCCGCCGTATCGCCCTCGCCATGCGCACGGGCGCGGCCCGCTCGGCGGAGTACGCGGAACTGGCGGGGGCGCTGCGCGAGGCGATGGCGGACCTGCCGGTGCGCACGGTGCACGACTGAGCGACCGCCCCGCGGGACGGTCGCTCACTCGTGCGCGGCGGAACTACTCCGTCCGCAGCCCCTCCGGCCGCATCAGCCGCCACAGCGGGGGCAGGCTGCACAGCGTCACCGCCAGGACGACCGCGGCGCCGATGCCGGCCATGGACAGGACGCCGGTCCAGTCGACGTGGACCGGGGTGCTCGTCATCTTCAGGAGCACCGTGCCCAGGGTCAGGCCCACCACCGAGGCCAGCAGCAGACCGAGCACGATGGGAATCGCCGTCTGCCACAGCACCGACAGGCTGAGCGTGCGGCGCCGGGTACCGAAGGCGACCAGCGCCGACAGCAGCTTCTTCCGCTCCCGCAACTGCTCCAGCTGCGAGACCAGCAGGCTCGCGCCGATCAGCGCCAGCACACACGCCGCCCCGACGAACAGACCGGTGCGGATGGCGGTGAACCGGTCGGTCTGTTCCGTCGCCGACCACTTCTCGGCATGCGCCAGCGGATGGATGGCCGCCGTGGTGTTCCGTACCCGTTCGTACACGTCCGGCACCGACTCGTCCAGCGCGAGGAAGACGGACCCGGTCAGGGCCGGTGCGAGCGTGTCCGGAATCGCCTTCGGCGTGGCCAGGATGCCCGCCCCGGCGACATCGGCGTCGGAAATCGGCTTCACCGTCCTGATGCCCTGCGGCACCGTCCAGGGGATCCCCCCGCTGTCCGAACCGCTGTCGAAGGACGGGTCCGTGAACAGTTTCCGGCCCGGCGTGGCCAGCTTCGCCGTGTCCTCCTCGCCGCTGTCCTCCTCGTTGCCCTGGACGACGAACACGTCGCCGTCCTCGCAGGAGGGCAACTCGGCCATGTCCCGCAACGTGGCGCAGTCGCCCACCTGCAGGATCGTGCTGTTGTCCGGGTCGTGGGGCTTGTCGCCGACGAAGCCCTCGGAGTAGGCGGAGACCGCCTTCACACCCTCGACGCCGCGGAACCTGTCGGCCGCCGACACCACCGGGACCTCGCTGGGCAGTCCCGCGGCCATCTGCACCCGCGACACGTCCTGCCCGGTGGACTCGGTGTAGTCGTCGTCCACGCCGGCGAACAGCATCTGCAGGGCGATCGCCCCGGCGACGGCCACCGCGACGCCGTTGACCATGCGGGCCGCCGTACCGCTGCTCATCTGCAGCCTGCGAACAGCCAGTTGCCAGGCCACGCCCCCCGAGCCGATCCGCGCGACCACGGCCTCCACGATCCACGGCAGCAGCGCGGTCACACCGATCAGGAGCAGGACGACACCGCCGGTCACCAGGTACTGGTTGAAGTCGCCGTTCTCCCGCCCGTTGCCGATCATCGGGTAGAGCATGGCGAGTCCGGCCACCGGCAGCAGCAGCCGCCACCACAGCCGTCGCCGGGCCGGCCGGCCCGCGCGCACCACACCGAGCGGTTCGATGACCACCCCGCGCAGCGCGAACAGGGTCACCAGCACCGCCGCCGCCGGCACCGCCACCGCGACCAGCAGGGCCAGCAGCGGCGAGGGGTTGAGGTAACTCGGGAACACACTGACGCGGTACACCTCGGCGGTACCCGCGAGCTGGCGGCCGACCATGAAGAACCCGGCACCGAAGACCAGCCCGAGGACCGCGCCCGCCAGTGCCTCACCGGCGGCGATGCGCCGGGTCATACGGCCGTCGGAGCCCACCAGGCGCAGAGCCGCGAGCCGCCGGTCCCGTCGCTCACCGCCGAACCGCACGGCGGCGGCGATGAACACCGCGACCGGCATCAGCAGCACCACGAAGACGACGAGGATCAGCAGGACCAGCACCGGGTCCGTCTTCTGCTCCCCGGGGTCCGGATCGCCGAAGCGGTCGATCCGCTCGATCGAGCCCGCGCTGATGTGCTGAGCCAGCCCCTGCGCACCCCGGTAGTAGGTGAGTTCGGCCGAGCCGATCAGCCCCTCCTCCGCGATCGTGCCGACGATCCGGTCCGGCAGCCGCTCGCGCAGCAGCGCGCCGGAGTCCGACGCCAGCAGCTTCTCCAGCGCGGGGGAGACCACCATCTCGCCCACCGCCGGGAACTTCTCCACGCCCGGCGGCAGCGGCGCGCGCGGCCCCTCGGGCTCCAGAGACCGGCCCCGGACCTCGTGGTCGCGGAACTCGTCGTAGGTGCGGGCGACCACGAGCGTGTTGTCCGCCTTCGGCATCTCCTCCAGGGAGAAGGTGATGTCGGAACGCGCCGCCTCCCGCTCGTGCCGGACATTGAGCGCGTTCGGCACCGCCGTCGTCAGCAGCAGCAGCGCCACGCCGAGTCCGACGCCGACGGCCGTCAGCACGGCCCGGGTCCAGCCCTCCCGGCCACCGGTGAAGGCGAAGCGGACGCCCAGCGTCAGGTCGGCCGCCCACTGGCGCACGTTCATACGACCCGCTCCATGTCCCGGGACTTGCCGTCGCGCACGACGATCTCGCGGTCCGAGTAGGCGGCCACCCGTGCCTCGTGCGTCACCAGGACGACGGCGGCGTTGGTCGAGCGGGCGGCGTCCGTGAGCAGCTCCATCACGCGCTCCCCGTTGAGGGAGTCCAGCGCGCCGGTCGGCTCGTCGGCGAAGAGCACGCGCGGGCTCGTGACCAGCGAGCGCGCCACCGCGACCCGCTGGCCCTGGCCGCCGGAGACCTCACCGGGCCGCTTCTTCCCGAGGTCGTCGACCTCCAGCCGCTCCATCCAGGTCAGCGCCGTCCGCTCGGCCTCCTTGCGGGAGGTGCCGTTCAGGCGCAGCGGCAGGGCCACGTTCTCGACACAGGTCAGCTCCGGCACCAACTGCCCGAACTGGAACACGAACCCGAACTCCGAGCGGCGCAGCGCGCTGCGCTGGGCGTCGTTCATGGCGGACAGCTCGCGCCCGTTGTACGTGATCGTCCCCGAGTCCGGCGGCACGATCCCGGCGAGGCAGTGCAGCAGCGTCGACTTGCCGGACCCGGAGGGGCCCATGACGGCGACGACCTCGCCGGGGTGGATGGAGAACTCGGCGCCGTCGAGGGCGAGGGTGGGGCCGTAGGCCTTGCGGAGCTGCTCGGCCGAGAGCAGGGATCCTGCGGGGGGAGTCATCGGGTTACCGCCTCACGGAGCTTGTCGAGGCGCGCGGCGGTCAGTTCCAGCCAGCGCAGGTCGGCCTCGAGATGGAACAGGGCGTGGTCGCAGATGAGCTGATCGGCGAGATCGCCCTTGCGTTTGCGGTCGGTCAGGATGCGCATGCTGCGCAGGTGCTCCGATCGCTGGGTGTCGAGGACGTCGGCGGCGTCGCGGTGGGTGAGCAGCGCGAGGACGACCTTGGTGTACAGCGTCGACTGGAGGTACGGCTCGGGCTTCTCCGGCGTGGCGAGCCACCGCTGTACGTCGGTGATCCCCTCGTCGGTGATCGCGTACCGCTTGCGCTCGGGACCGCCGCCCGCCTCGATGCCGTCGACGACGACGAGGCCGTTCTTCAGCAGGCGGGACATCGTCGAGTAGACCTGGCCGTAGTGCAGCGGCCGATCGTGACCGAACGTCTCGTCGAAGGCGCGCTTGAGGTCGTAACCGTGGCGCGGCCCGGACTCCAGGAGCCCCAGGAGGGTGTGACCGATGGACATGCGGAGCACACTACACAGGGTGTATACCCGCCGTGTATACGCCCAGTGTAGAGATCGTGGTGACGGGTGTGATGTCGGAGAGAATCCGCAGGTCGGGGCCGTTTGTCACGGTTCCGCTACGGCGGAGGCCGCACCTCCGCCGGATTGCGGTGGTGCGGCCTGCGAGGCGCGGTCACGACGGTGGCGCGGCCCCCGGCGGAGTGTGGCCGCCCCGCGGCGGGCGCCCCGGCGCGGCAGCGGCCCGGTCTCGCGGGGCAGCCGGCCGGCCTCCGCCAGCGCCCGGCGGAGGACGAACTCGATCTGGGCGTTGGCCGAGCGCAGCTCGTCGCCCGCCCAGCGGGCCAGCGCCTCGTACACCTGCGGGTCCAGCCGCAGCAGCACCTGCTTGCGCTGCTGCGGCCGGCGCTTCGGGGCCGGGCCCCCGGACGGCGTGGAACCGTTCGCGGAATCCTCGGACGGGGTCGTCACTGGTAGAGCGTCCCCGTGTTCAGGACCGGCTGGGCGGCGCGGTCCCCGCAGAGCACGACCATCAGGTTGGACACCATCGCCGCCTTGCGCTCGTCGTCCATCTCCACGATGCCCTGCTCGCTGATCCGGGCGAGCGCGGCCTCGACCATGCCGACCGCGCCGTCCACGATCTGCCGCCGCGCGGCGACCACCGCGCCGGCCTGCTGGCGCTGGAGCATCGCCGAGGCGATCTCCGGCGCGTAGGCGAGGTGCGTGAAGCGGGACTCGATGATCTGCACGCCGGCCGCCTCCACGCGCGCGTGCAGCTCGACGGCGAGCTTCTCGGTGATCTCCTCGGCGTTGCCGCGCAGCGAGAGGCCGTCCTCCTCGTGGGCGTCGTACGGGTACTCGATGGCGATGTGCCGCACGGCCGCCTCGGTCTGGGTGGAGACGAACTCGACGTAGTCGTCCACCTCGAAGGTGGCCTGCGCGGTGTCCTCCACCCGCCACACCACGACCGCCGCCAGCTCGATCGGGTTGCCGTAGGCGTCGTTCACCTTCAGGACGGCCGTCTCGTGGTTGCGCACCCGCGTCGAGATCTTGGTGCGGGAGGTGAAGGGGTTGACCCAGCGCAGCCCGTCCTGCCGGATCGTCCCCCGGTACCGCCCGAAGAGCTGCACCACGCGGGCCTCGCCCGGCGCGACCATGTTCAGTCCGCACATCGCGAGGAAGGCCGCCAGGGCGACCAGGATGCCGCCGACGATCAGGACGGCCTTGCCTCCGGTCGAGCCGACCGCCGTGGCCGTGGCGATCAGGCCGGCGCCGACCAGCAGCCCGACCAGCCCGAGCAGCAGCGCGAAACCGCCGCCGATGCTGTGGGCCTGGTTCTCGCGCACCCGTGGCGCCGGCATCTCGGGCACGTCGGCGGTGACCTGAGGGGCATCGTGCGTGGACATGGGTGGTCCCCCGTTCTCGTTTTTCTAGCTAAGCGATATCACTTTACCAGCAAATGACAACCCTCGACCCCTCTCGTACGTCGGTTCCTGTGGAGCGGGTGCTGATTCTCACGTCCGTACAAGGCTGGATCGGCTGCCCTTTGTCACATCTCCCGGTGTTAGCTTTCTGAGCTGACCTGAGCGACGAACCTGTGTGACGCGTGAGCGAGACGTGCACACGGATGACCGAAGCGGAGCGGATCGGACCCATGGGGCGAGCGGAAGAGAGAAAAGCGCGACAGCGCGGTGGACGCCGCGCGGCGCCGAAACGCCGCCGTTCGTCGGGAGCGGGCGGGAAGAGCGGCATACGCCGGCTGTTCACCTGGAAGAAGATCCTCGGGACCTTCTTCGGCCTGTGCCTGCTCGGCATGGGCGCCTTCATCGTGCTGTACATGATGATCGACATCCCCGAGGGCAACCCCGAGGCCGATCTGCAGAGCAACGTCTACAAGTACAGCGACGGCGGCATCATGGCCCGCACGGGCGAACGCAACCGCGAGATCGTCGACCTGGCCAAGGTGCCCAAGGAGGTCCAGCGCACCTTCGTCGCCGCCGAGAACAAGACCTTCTACAGCGACTCCGGCGTCGACCTCAAGGGCACCGCGCGCGGCGTCCTCAACACCGTCTCCGGCAAGGGCGCGCAGGGCGGTTCGACGATCACCCAGCAGTACGTCAAGAACTACTACCTGACCCAGGAACAGACGGTCTCGCGCAAGCTCAAGGAACTGGTCATCTCCCTGAAGCTGGACCGGGAGAAGTCCAAGGACTACATCCTCGCCGGCTACATCAACACCAGCTACTACGGCCGCGGCGCCTACGGCATCCAGGCCGCCGCGCAGGCCTACTACCGCGTCGACGCCGAGGACCTGACCGTCGAACAGGGCGCGTACCTCTCCGCGCTGCTCCAGGCGCCGAACCAGTACGACTGGGCGATCGCCAGCGCGACCGGCAAGAAGCTCGTCCAGGAGCGCTGGAACTACGTCCTGGACAACATGGTCGAGCAGAAGTGGCTGAGCGCGGGCGACCGCCAGAGCATGAAGTTCCCCCAGCCCAAGGAGCCCAAGGCCGCGGCCGGCATGGACGGCCAGACCGGCTACCTGGTGGAGGCGGCCAACTACTCGCTCAAGAAGCAGCTCGTCGCCCAGGGCGCCGCCGAGGACATGGAGCAGGCCAAGGCCCTGGTGGACCTCGGCGGCTACACCGTCACCCTCAACATCGACAAGAAGAAGCAGGCCGCGCTGGAGAAGGCGGTCAAGGAGCGGCTCACCAGCAAGCTGGACCCCGGCGAGCGCGACGTCGACGCCGACGTCCAGGCCGGTGCCGTCTCGGTCGACCCGAAGACGGGCTCCGTCGTGGCGATGTACGGCGGCGTGAACTACCTGAAGCACTACACGAACAACGCCACCCGCGACGACTACCAGCCCGCCTCCACCTTCAAGCCGGTCATCCTCGCCGCCGCCGTGGACCACGACGCCGAGACCCAGGACGGCACGCCGATCACGGCCAACACCCTCTACGACGGCGACAGCAAGCGCCCCGTGGTGGACGGCGACAAGGAGGTCGGCTTCGCGCCGCCCAACGAGGACGATGTCGACTACGGCGAGATCGACGTCCAGGAGGCGATGAACAAGTCCGTCAACTCCGTGTTCGCGCAGATGGGCACCGACGTCGGCATGACCGAGGTCATGAAGGTCGCGGGTGAACTCGGCATGGACACCGAGGGCGAGCAGGCCGTGCCCGCGCAGACCCTGGGCAGTATGGGCGCCAGCCCCCTGGAGATGGCCGGCGTCTACGCCACCTTCGACAACCACGGCAAGAAGGTCACCCCGGCGATCGTGAAGTCGGTCGAGCACAAGGACCGCACGATCGAGATGCCCGACCCGATCGGCGAGCAGATCATCAGCCGGGAGGCCGCCGACACGGTGACGTCCGTCCTCACCGGCGTGGTCGACGACGGTACGGCCAAGAAGTCCGTGCGGGACAACGAGCTGCGCGACGGCCAGCAGGTGGCCGGCAAGACCGGTACGTCCGACAACAACAAGTCGGCCTGGTTCACCGGCTTCACCCCGGGCCTCGTCACCTCGGTCGGCCTGTTCGGCGAGGACGACAAGGCGCCGCACCCGCAGGTGCCGATGTACAAGGCGGGCGGCGTCGAGTACCGCGTCAACGGTGGTGGCTTCCCCGCGGAGATCTGGGCGGCGTACACCTTCGGCGTCATGGACCAGGTCAGCAAGTTCGACCTGGAGACCAAGCAGGGCGCCGCGGTCAAGCCCAGCACGTCGCCGTCCCCCTCGACGTCGCCGAGCCGGACGGCGACCCAGGAGGAGACGACCGAGGCACCGCCCCCCTCCCAGGACCCGACGACCGAGGCGCCCCCGTCCAACGAGCCGACGACCGAGGAGCCGACGACCGGAGCGCCGTCGCAGACGTCGTCGGGCAGCCCGACCACCGAACCGCCGCCCGGCGGCGGCGAGTCCACGGAGACGGAGGACCCCGGCTTCCCGGGCGGGGACTGGCGACCGTAGGACGCCGACAGGCGTGGAAACACCCGAAGGGGGCGCCCGGTTCTCACCGGGCGCCCCCTTCGGGCTCGCTCCCTCTCGGCTCAGCCCCGGTTCAGCTCGAACCAGACCACCTTGCCCGTGCTCAGCCGTGTCGCGCCCCAGCGCCGGGCCAGCCGGTTCACCAGGTACAGGCCGCGCCCGCCCTCGTCGGTGGCGCGCGCCTGCCGCAGCCGGGGCAGCTGGGGCACGTCGTCACCGACCTCGCAGCGCAGCACGTCCGTGCGCAGCAGCCGCAGGGTGACCGGCTTCGAGGCGTAGCGCACCGCGTTGGTCACGACCTCGCTGACGAGCAGCTCCACGGAGTCCGTGAGGTCCTCCATGCCCCAGCGGGCGAGCGCCCGCCGGGCCAGACGCCTGGCCTTGCCCGGGGCCGCGTTCTCCGGCTCCAGGAACCAGTACGCCACGTCGCTGGGCGCGATCCCGTCGAAACGGGCGGCGAGCAGCGCGATGTCGTCGTCCCGGTCGCCCGGTCCGAGCATGTCGAGCACCTCGTCGCACAGGGCTTCCAGGGGCGGCGGATGGTCGGGGCCGGTGAGCTGCGCGGTCGCCGCGAGGCGCTCCCGGAGCTGCTCTATGCCCGTCCACACGTCGCGCAGCCGGGACTCGACCAGCCCGTCCGTGTACAGCAGCAGGGTCGCACCGGCCGGCGCGTCCAGCTCGACGGCCTCGAAGTCCACGCCGCCCACCCCGATCGGGGCCCCGGCCGGCACCCGCAGCACCTCGGCGTGGCCGCCCAGGTGCAGCAGCACGGGCGGCGGGTGATCGGCGTTGGCGACGGTGATGCGGTGCGATACCGGGTCGTACACCGCGTACAGGCAGGTCGCCATGCGGTCGCTGCCCAGGCGCTGGGCCTGCTCGTCGAGGTGGTGCAGCACCTCCTGCGGCGGCAGGTCGAGCCCGGCCAGGGTCTGCGCCGTGGTCCGCAGCTGGCCCATGATGGCCGCCGACGTCATGGAGTGGCCCATCACGTCCCCGACGACCAGCGCGACCCGGCTGCCGGGCAGCGGGATGGCGTCGTACCAGTCGCCGCCGACCCGAGCCGTCTCGGCGGCCGGGAGGTAGCGGGAGGCCAGCCGCACCCCGGTGCAGCGCGGCAGGTTCTCCGGGAGCATCGTGCGCTGCAGCTCGTCGGCGATGTACGCCTCGCGCCCGTACAGCACCGCCTTGTCGATGCCCAGCGCGCTGTGCGTGGCGAGCTGGGCGGCCACCAGCAGGTCGTCGGCCTCGAAGGCGACGCGCTCCGGGCCGCGCAGGAACAGGGCCGCACCGATCACCCGGCGTCGGCCGCGCAACGGCGCGAGGATCGCCCGCCGCCCGTCGGGCACGGCGAAGTCACGCTCCTCACCCAGCAGTTCGGGCAGCGCGGCACGGGCGGACTTGGTGTCCGTGAAGACCGGGCGCACCCCGCGCAGCACCTCGGCCAGCGCACTGCCCGGCCGCACCTCGCACAGCTCGGCCCCGACCGTCTCCAGCTCGGAGGGCTCGGGCTGCGCGGCCGGGACGAACCCGCCCTCGGTGTCCCGCTCGGCCGGTATGCGGTCGGTGCGCCGCAGCCGCAGCACCAGCGGGCCGGTGGGCCGCTCGTCGCCGACCGGCAGCGGCTCGCGCAGGTACACGAGGATCGCGTCCGCGAACGTGGGAACGGTGGCCCGGCACAGCCCCATCACGATCTCGTCGAGGTCCATGCCCCGGGCGATCCGCCGGGTCGCGGCCCCCACGAACCGCAGCCGGTCCCCGTCCCGCCGCATGGGCGTGGGCTGCCCGGGCGCGGTCGGCTGCCCGGTCCGCCGGTCCGGCTCCGCCGGCAGGGCACGGCGGTCCGCCGCACCGTCCGGCACCACGGCTCCCTGCGCCACGGGCCCCGGCGACGCGCCGCCCGGCTGCACGGCGGCGGGCTGGACCGGTACGCCCTCGGACGCGGGCCGCGGACGGTGCGTGTCGGGCTCGGCGGCCTGCTCGGCGCCCGGTTGGGCGTGCTCGAAGGCGCCGGGGAGTCCGCGCCCGCGGCGGGCGGCGTCTCCCCGGCACCCCCCTGTGCCGGTAACGCGGACCCGGAGGCGCGCGGCGGCGCCGGGGTACGCAGGAGCGCCCCGCGGGGATCCGCGGGGTCGGCGCCCGTCGAGGGGCGGTCGAAGGAGGTCGGGTGCTCCGTCACGCGTGTCGAATCCGTCCGTCCGGGACTGCGCGCGGCGCGTGCAGTTCGTCCCGCAGGAATCCCGATACCCGCAATACGTGCCCAAGGAACGGGATTCCCACGTGGTCAGAGGCTGTTCCTGTGTCACCGGCGGACCGTCTGCGATCCGCCCGCGTGTTGCCCTCGTACCCCTCGCTCACGTCCTGCCGCCCCTCGGTGACGATCGGTCAAGCACAGCGCACGCTCCGCCGGTTGCCGCTGCCGCGCTCTTTGCGGAGGACGATCCTACGTTTCCTGCCGGGGGGCACATCAAGGGTCTCATGACGACGCGTGCGCGGGCGTGCGATCCCAGTCGCCCGGCAGCGACGGTACCGGCCAGGACGGATCGGGACGCCAGTCCTCCCAGCCGTCGGCGTACGGCGCCCCCCAGGCGCGGATCTCCGCGACCGCGGCCCGGCCCGCCGCGCGCACCCGTTCGGCCGCCCCGGCGCCCATCAGGCCGTCCTGCCGGGCCTGCGCGAACTCGTCCTCGTCCCGCCAGTGCCAGGTGCGGTCGGGGTGGACGGAGATGTCCAGGAAGTGGTCCTCCGAGTCGACGCCGCCCTCCCAACGGGTCAGCGGCTCCTCCAGGTTCACGTACCAGTTCTTGAACCGCCAGCCCGGATCCCAGAACAGCCACACCGACCAGGGCCGGCCGGGCCGGGCCAGCTTCAGCACGCCCGTGCCGAACCACCGGTCGCGCTGCACGGAGCGCGGCTTGGTGTAGCGCGTGGCCAGCGGTTCCAGGTGCACGGGCGTGCCGTCGGCGAGGACCGGCCTCACGCATTCGGTGCCGGGCGCCAGCCAGACGGCGAGCAGGTCGGCGTCGTCCCGTACGACGGTGACGGGGCGCGCGATGTGGAGGTGCGGGCCGCCGTTCTCCCGGTACCGCCACAGGATGTGGCTGCCGGGCGCCCACAAGTCCACCGGTCCGTCCGGGCCGTCCGCTCCCGGCCCCTTCCCCGCGCTCACCGCTTCGCCGTCTGCCATGGGCAGATATTAGGTGCCGTGGCCAATCGGCGTGCCGGTGACCGGGAGAGCGTGCCCCGGCGTGCGCCCCGCGCTCCGCCGGGGCCCCTCACGGGCGGGTCATCCGCAGCACGTCCAGCGCCTCGTCCAGTTGCTCGCCCGTGAGGTCGCCGCGCTCCACGTACCCGCCCTCCAGCACCACCTGACGGATCGTCTTCCGTTCGGCCAGCGCCCTCTTGGCGACCTTGGCGGCCTCCTCGTACCCGATGTACTTGTTGAGCGGGGTGACGACGGAGGGCGACGACTCGGCGTACTCGCGGGCCCGCTCCCGGTGCGCGACGATCCCGTCCACGGTCCGGTCGGCGAGCAGCCGGGAGACGGCCGCGAGCAGCCGCACCGACTCCAGTACGTTCTTGGCGATGACCGGCAGCATGACGTTCAGCTCGAAGTTGCCGGCCGCGCCCGCGGCGGCGACGGTCGCGTCGTTGCCGGTGACCTGGGCGGCGACCATGAGGACGGCCTCGGGGATCACCGGGTTGACCTTCCCCGGCATGATCGACGACCCGGGCTGGAGGTCGGGCAGGGAGATCTCCGCGAGCCCCGTGCGCGGCCCGGACGCCATCCAGCGCAGATCGTTCGCGATCTTCGTCAGCCCGACGCCGATCGTGCGCAGCTGCCCGCTCGTCTCGACCACGCCGTCCCGGGCGCCCTGCGCCTCGAAGTGGTCGCGCGCCTCGGTCAGCGGCAGCCCGGTCGCGCGGGCCACCTCCTCGATGACGGCGGCGGAGAAGCCCGGCGGAGTGTTGATGCCGGTGCCGACGGCGGTGCCGCCCAGCGGCAGCTCGGCCAGGCGCGGCAGGGACGCCTCCAGCCGCTCGACGCCGTACCGCACCTGCGCCGCGTACCCGCCGAACTCCTGGCCCAGGGTGACGGGCGTGGCGTCCATGAGGTGCGTACGTCCCGACTTCACGACGTCGGCGAACTCCCCGGCCTTGCGCTCCAGGGCGCCGGCGAGGTGGTCGAGGGCCGGGATCAGGTCACGGGTGACCGCGGCCGTGGCGGCGATGTGCAGGGAGGACGGGAAGACGTCGTTGGACGACTGCGAGGCGTTGACGTGGTCGTTGGGGTGCACGTCCCGGCCGAGCCGCTCGGTGGCCAGGGTGGCGATCACCTCGTTGGCGTTCATGTTCGACGAGGTCCCCGACCCGGTCTGGAACACGTCGACGGGGAAGTGCTCGTCCCACTTCCCCTCGGCTACCTCGCCGGCCGCCTCCCGGATCGCCCCGGCGACGTCCGGGTCGAGGACGCCCAGCTCGGCGTTGACCTTGGCCGCCGCGCCCTTGATCCGGGCGAGCGCCTCGATGTGCGCGCGCTCGATCCGCTGCCCGGAGACGGGGAAGTTCTCGACGGCGCGCTGGGTCTGCGCGCGCCACTTGGCGTGGGCGGGCACCCGCACCTCGCCCATCGAGTCGTGCTCGGTGCGGTACTCGGTCCTGTCCTGCTCGTCGGCCATCGACGATCACCTCCACGTGGCACAGCGTTCCCGCCGCGCCCCCTGTTCCCCGTGGAGGTGAACCGTCACCGGTCCGGCTCAGGCGAGCCCGGGGCCGCGCACCGGAATCGTCGTGAACGTCGGCGCGGGCGCCGGGTCCTGGAAGAAGTCGTTGCCCTTGTCGTCCACCACGACGAACGCCGGGAAGTCCTCGACCTCGATCTTCCAGACCGCCTCCATGCCGAGCTCCTCGTACTCGACGACCTCGACCTTCTTGATGCAGTCCTGCGCGAGCCGCGCCGCGGGACCGCCGATGGAGCCCAGGTAGAAGCCGCCGTGCGTGTCGCACGCGTCGGTGACCTGCTTGCTCCGGTTGCCCTTGGCCAGCATCACCTTCGAGCCGCCCGCCGCCTGGAACTGCTCCACGTAGGAGTCCATGCGTCCGGCGGTGGTCGGACCGAAGGACCCGGACGCGTACCCCTCCGGCGTCTTCGCGGGGCCCGCGTAGTACACCGGGTGGTCCTTCAGGTACTGCGGCATCTCCTCGCCCGCGTCCAGCCGCTCCTTGATCTTGGCGTGCGCGATGTCGCGGGCCACGACCAGCGGGCCGGTCAGCGACAGCCGGGTCTTGACCGGGTGCCTGGTCAGCTCGGCGAGGATGTCGTCCATCGGCCGGTTGAGGTCGATCTTCACGACGTCGCCGTCGGCCTCGAGGTGCTCGTCCGTCGTCTCCGGCAGGAACCGCGCCGGGTCGGTCTCCAACTGCTCCAGGAAGACGCCCTCGGCGGTGATCTTCGCGACCGCCTGCCGGTCCGCCGAGCAGGACACCGCGATGGCGACCGGGCAGGACGCCCCGTGCCGGGGCAGGCGCACCACGCGGACGTCGTGGCAGAAGTACTTGCCGCCGAACTGCGCGCCGATGCCGATCTTCTGGGTCAGCTCGAAGACCTTCTCCTCCAGGTCCTGGTCCCGGAAGCCGTGCCCGAGCTCCGAGCCCTCGGCGGGGATCTCGTCCAGGTAGTGGGCGGAGGCGTACTTCGCGGTCTTCAGCGCGTACTCGGCCGACGTGCCGCCGACGACGATGGCCAGGTGGTACGGCGGGCAGGCGGCCGTACCGAGCGAGCGGATCTTCTCCTCCAGGAACTTCATCATGGAGGACTCGTTCAGGACGGCCTTCGTCTCCTGGTAGAGGAACGACTTGTTGGCCGAGCCGCCGCCCTTCGCCATGAACAGGAACTTGTAGGCGCCGCCGTCGGTCGCGTACAGCTCGATCTGCGCCGGGAGGTTGGAGCCGGTGTTCTTCTCCTCCCACATGGTCAGCGGCGCCATCTGCGAGTAGCGCAGGTTCAGGTTCTTGTAGGCGTCGTAGATGCCCCGGCTCAGGGCCTCCTCGTCGCCGCCCGCGGTGAGCACGTTCTGGCCGCGCTTGCCCATGACGATCGCCGTGCCGGTGTCCTGGCACATCGGGAGCACGCCCGCCGCCGCGATGTTCGCGTTCTTCAGCAGGTCCAGGGCGACGAACTTGTCGTTGCCGGACGCCTCCGGGTCGTCGACGATGCGGCGCAGCTGCGCCAGGTGGGCCGGGCGCAGGTAGTGCTGGATGTCGTGAACGGCCTCCTCGGCCAGCTTGCGCAGGGCCTCCGGCTCCACCTTGAGGAACGTCCGCCCGTCGGCCTCGAAGGTGGAGACACCTTCGGCGGTCACCAGCCGGTACGGAGTGGTGTCCTCGCCCTGGGGGAGCAGATCGGTGTACGCGAACTCAGGCATCTCGCCCATTCCTCACTCGGCATCACGCGCGGCTGGATTCCTCAGCAACGACGGCTGGCCTCCATTGGCAGCGCCAACCAGCGTAAATCCTGCCCGGGGCGCCGAGCCGGTGAGGTAAGGCTCAGTCGCCCGGGACAAGGTTGTCCACAGGGCTGGTCGCGATCTATCGCGTTTCGGTACTCTGCTGCCGTGGACCTTCACAAGCACGCCTCAGCCGCACCGAGCACCGCCGAGCTGCGCGCCTCGGACGCCGACCGCGACCGCGTCGCCGACATGCTGCGCGAAGCCCTCGCCGAGGGGCGGCTCACCTCCGAGGAGCACGCCGAGCGCGTCGAGGGCGTGCTGGCCGCCAAGACCGTCGGCGAGCTCGACGTCTTCGTGCGGGACCTGCCCGCCGCGCACCGCGCCGGGGGCGCCGCGCCCCGGCTCCCGGCCGCCCCACCGCCGGCGCCATCCCGGCGGAGCCCGACGAGAACGTGGTGGCGGTCTTCAGCAGCGCCGTCCGCAAGGGCCGCTGGCGGGCCAACCGCCGCATCCACGCGTACGCGGTCTTCGGCAGCGTCGAGATAGACCTCAGCGAGGCGGTCTTCGAGTACCAGCAGGTCGTCATCAAGGCGTTCTCCGTCTTCGGCAGCGTCGATGTCCGCGTCCCGGAGAACGTGTCGGTGCGCGGCGCGGGCGGCTGTGTCCTCGGCAGCTTCGAGGTCCACACCCACGACTCCACCGAGGCCCAAGCCCCCGTCGTCTACGTGGACGGCTGGGCCGTGCTGGGCAGCGTCGAGGCGCGTCCCAAGCGCGGCAAGATCGTCGCGGACATCCTCGACCGGGTGCAGCGCCGGGTCGAGAAGGGGGTGCGCAAGCACTTGTAGCGCGGCCCCGGCAGTGGTGGGGAACCCTGTGCATAGGCACGCGTACAACGGGTAAGCCTTGACGCATCGTCTCTCGCTAGCGAAGCCGTCGTCAGGAGTAGACCCGTGCTGCAACCGCCGCATTCGTCCCTGCAGGTAGCTGCCGTTCCGGCCCAGCGGGGGCCCGTGCGGGACAGGGACCAAGACGCTCCCTGGCACACCGAGGCGGTGTGCCGGCGCGACGAGGCCGGACTGTTCTTCGCCCCCTCCAAGGAACCGACCGCCGCCCGGCTCTCCCGCGAAGAGGCCGCCAAGCGCGTCTGCGCGCGCTGTCCGGTCATGGTCGAGTGCCGTGAGCACGCTCTGCTGCAACCCGAGCCCTACGGCGTCTGGGGCGGCCTCACCGCCGCCGAACGCCGCGTCGTCCTGGCCCGGCGCCGCCGCCGCGACGTGGAACTCAAGAACGCCGCCCGCACGACGGGCCGCATAGCGGCGGCCGGCTGACACCCCGCACCACAGAGGGCGCCCCCTCCGCACAGGGGGCGCCCTCTGCCACACCGAAACATCACCGCTCGCATGGGCGGACGCGACCGGCGGGGCCTCCTGACGCCGGGGGCCGCAGTCGCCTCAGGGGCGCGGGGCCGTGTCCGACCTGCGGCTCCGCCGCGTGGGCGCGACGAGCCACGACGGCGCCGCAGACGCCTCGCGACTCGCACCCCCACCCACTAGGCGCCCCGCGAAACCGGCGGAGTCACTTCGCCCGGTCGAAGTCCACCGCGCTGTAGGCCCGCAGCTTGCTCAGCCGGTGCTCGGAGTCGATCCGCCGCACCGTGCCCGACTTGGAGCGCATCACGATCGAGTCGGTCGTGGCCGTCTCCGACCGGTACCGCACCCCGCGCAGCAGTTCGCCGTCGGTGATGCCGGTGGCGACGAAGAAGACGTTGTCCCCGGAGACCAGGTCGTCGGTGGTCAGCACCCGGTCCAGGTCGTGCCCGGCGTCCACCGCGCGCTGCCGCTCCTCGTCGTCCTTGGGCCACAGCTTGCCCTGGATGGTGCCGCCCAGGCACTTCACGGCACAGGCCGAGATGATGCCCTCCGGGGTGCCGCCGATGCCGAGCAGCAGGTCGATGCCAGTGCCCTCGCGCAGGGCGAGGATGGAACCGGCCACGTCGCCGTCCGAGATCAGCTTGATGCGTGCGCCGGTCTCCCGGACCTCCTTGATGAGGCCCCGGTGCCGGGGCCGGTCGAGGATGACGACGGTGACGTCCTCGGGGGTGCGCCGCTTGGCCTTGGCGATCCGGCGGATGTTCACGGACACGGGCGCGTTGATGTCGACGAAGTCGGCGGCCTCCGGACCCGTGACCAGCTTGTCCATGTAGAACACGGCGGACGGGTCGAACATGGAGCCGCGCTCGGCCGCGGCCAGCACCGCGATCGCGTTGGTCATGCCGTTGGCGGTCAGCGTGGTGCCGTCGATCGGGTCGACGGCGATGTCGACCTCGGCCCCGGTGCCGTCGCCGACCCGCTCCCCGTTGAAGAGCATCGGGGCCTCGTCCTTCTCGCCTTCGCCGATGACGACGACGCCGTTCATCGAGACGGTGTGGACGAGGGTCCGCATGGCACGCACCGCTGCGCCGTCGGCGCCGTTCTTGTCGCCGCGGCCGACCCAGCGGCCGGCGGCCATCGCCGCGGCTTCGGTGACCCGCACCAGCTCCATGGCGAGGTTGCGGTCGGGGGCCTCCGAGGGGACGTCCAGCTCGGACGGAAGATGATGCTCGGTCATCGGAACGCACCTTTCTGATACGACGACGGCCGGATGAGGGTGTGCCCCGACTCTATCGCCAGTCCGACAAAATGAGCAGGGGACCCCACGTATGAGCGGAGCAGGCACCTGCGACGATAGGGGGCGTGGCAGGTACGAAAGGCAAGCAGAAGTCGGCCCGGGACATGGTTCTCTCCCTGGGCGTCATCGTCCTCGCGGCGGGCGTGATCTGGATCTTCATCCCGCACGACGACGGCGAACCGGACCTCAAGCGGGTCGACTACCGGGTCGAGCTGCTGACCGCGCAGCGCGCCGCGTCGTACCCGGTGGCCGCGCCGCAGGGGCTGTCGCAGGACTGGAAGGCGACCTCCGTCCGCTTCCGGGGCGACGACTCCGACGCGTGGCACCTCGGCTTCCGCGCCCCGGACGGCGAGTACGTGGCGGTGGAGCAGTCCACGAAGAAGCCGTCGACGTTCATCGCCGACGCCAGCCAGGGGGCACGGGCGACCGAGCGGACCGACGAGATCGGCGGCCGGACGTGGACGCGGTACACGGGCGGCCGGTACGACGCGCTGGTGCTCCAGGGGGGCGACGGCATGAAGGGCGCCACGACGGTGGTGGCCGGCACCGGGTCGTTCGAGCAGCTCACCAAGATGGCGGCGGCACTGGAACTGGCGTGAGCCCACCCGTCGGCACGGCGCACACGGCGACGCGGACGGGACGCGATCAGGAAGCGAACGGCGAAGCCCCCGGCCGGGGGAATCCGGCCGGGGGCTTCGCCGTTCGCGGGTGCTCCGCGTGCGTCAGACCGTGGTGACGACCTGCTCGTACGCGAGGCGCGGCGAGCGCGGGAACCAGGCGTCGGGGCCCGGGCGGCCGATGTTGACGACCATCAGCGGGGTGTGGTCGTCGTCCAGGAACTCCTTGCGCACACCCTCGAAGTCGACGCCGGTCATCGGCCCGGCGGCCAGACCCGCGGCGCGGACGCCGACGATGAAGTACGCGGCCTGCAGGGCGGCGTTCAGGGAGGCGGCGCCCTCGCGCACCGGACGCTCGCTGAAGAAGGCGTCCTTGACCTGGGGGGCGTGCGGGAAGAGGTCCGGCAGCTCCTCGTGGAACTCGTTGTCCGCGGACAGGATCGCGACCAGCGGGGCGGCGGCCGTCTTGGGCCGGTTGCCCTCGCCCATGTGCCGGACGAGACGCTCGCGGGCCTCGGGGGAGCGGACCAGCGTGATGCGCAGCGGCGACTGGTTGAAGGCGGTCGGACCGTACTTGACCAGGTCGTAGATCGCCTGGACCTGCTCGTCGGTCACCGGCTCGTCGGTGAAGGTGTTCGCGGTGCGGGCCTCGCGGAACAGCAGGTCCTGGGCGGCGGCGTCAAGAACGAGAGACATGCGTGATCTTCCTCGGGGGTGCGTCGGCTGCGCGCGGCGTGGGGGCCGGGAGCCGTTGACGGGGACGACACTACGACAAAGAAGTTCAAGCTTCAACCAAATGGGGAGTGTGGTGATCCGCTTCACACGCCCGCCCGGGTGAGGAGCCCCTGGCGTGTTCGGGGCCGGGTGTGTCGAGGGAGGGGGCTTTATGTGGAGTGCGCCTATATGACGGTGCGAAATCCATGTCATCCTTCGCCGGCAGTGATGTGTCCGCGCTGACCGTCGCGGTCGTGGGCCTCGGATACGTCGGACTGCCCACCGCGCTCGCCCTCTCCGACGCCGGCGCCACCGTCATCGGCGTCGACAGCAGCCCGGCCAGGCTGCGGGCCGTCGCCCGCGGAGCCGTGGACCTGCTCCCGCTGCACCACGCCCAACTCGCCTGCGCCTCCGCCGGCGACCGCTTCCGCCTCACCTCGGACGCCACGGCCGTGAGCACCGCGGACGCCGTGGTCATCTGCGTGCCGACCCCCGTCGACGCCCGGCGCGAGCCCGGCCTCACCGCGCTGAGCGCCGCCTGCGCCTCGGTGGTGGAACACGCCGTGCCCGGCCAGCTGATCGTGCTCACCTCCACCAGCTACGTGGGCACCACCCGCGACCTCCTCCTCGAACCGCTGCGGTCCCGCGGGTTCACCGTCGACGAGGACGTGTACGTGGCCTTCGCCCCCGAGCGGATCGACCCCGGCAACGAACACCACACCCCCGAACGCACCCCGCGCCTGGTCGGCGGCGCCGGACCGCGCAGCAGCGGGGCCGCCGCGGCCCTGCTCGCCCCGACGGCCTCCCTCGTCCGCACGGTCCCCGACCCCGAGACCGCCGAGATGGCCAAGCTCTGGGAGAACACCTACCGGGCCGTCAACATCGCCCTCGCCAACGAACTCGCCGACGCCTGCGCCTCCCTCGGCCTGGCCCCGGCCCCGGTGATCGAGGCGGCGGCGACCAAGCCGTACGGCTTCATGCCCTTCTACCCCGGGCCCGGCGTCGGCGGCCACTGCATCCCCTGCGACCCGCACTACCTGCTCTGGCAGCTCGGCAAGGTCCGCCAGCAGGCGCCGCTGGTGGCCACCGCCCTCGCGGCCAACAGCGGCAGGCCCGCCCGGATCACCGAACGCGCCCTGGACCTGCTGGCCGCCTCCGCCGTTCCCGCGCGGGGCGCCCGGGTGCTGCTGATCGGCGTCGCCTACAAGGAGGGCGTGGCGGACGTCCGGGAGAGCCCCGCCCTGGAGATCCTCGCCGGTCTGGCGGCGGCCGGAGCGGACGTCGCCTACTGCGACCCCCTGGTGCCCTCGCTCCGCGTCGGCACCGACGCGCTGCGCCACGTGCCGGACCCGCACGGCCGCCCGTGGGACCTGGTCGTCCTGCACACCGTCCACGCCGTACACGACCTGACCTGGCTGTCCGCCGTCGACGCCCCGCCCGTCCTGGACACCCGGCAGCGCGGACCCCTCCCGAGGGCGGCGTCCGGGAGCGGTGCCCTCCCCCCGGCCGAGGTGACCGCATGACCGTCCTGCGCCCCGGCCACGGGCCGGCCTCCCCGCTCCCCGCGGGCCTCCGCCACCGGCTCGGCATCCGTCCCGGAACCCGGCTCCGCGCCCGCCTCGACGCCCTGGACCCCCGGGTCCGCCGCGACGTCGTACGGCTGCTCACCCTCCTCGCCCTGCTGCCCCTCCTGCTCCTGCTGGCCCGCCGCGCCGTCCGCCTGCCCCACGCCTTCGACCTGCTCACGCTGTACGGCCTCGCCGTGCTGGCCGGAACCGTCGGCCTCCTCCACCTCGCCTACAGCCGTTACGACGACCCGGCCCTGCGCCCGCTGCGCGGCCGCCCGCGCCACGCCGACGCCTTCCCGGCCCTCCCCGCCGAGCCCCGGGTGAGCTTCCTGCTGGCCGTGCGCAACGAACGCGCGCACATCGAGGCCTGCGTGCGTTCCATGGCCGCCGTCGACTACCCCGACCTCCAGCTCGTCGTGGTCGACGACGCCTCCGACGACGGCACGCCGGAGGTCCTGGAACGCCTCGCGGAGGAGCTGCCGATCACCCTGATCCGGCTGGCGGACAACCTCGGCAAGAAGGGCGCGCTGGTCCGCGCCTGCGCCGTCGCCGACGGGGACGTCCTCCTCTTCACCGACTCCGACTGCGTCGTCGCGCCGGACGCCGTACGGCACTGCGTCACCGCCCTGGTCCGGCACCCGGAACTGGGCGTGGTCAGCGGGCACTGCCGGGCGCTCAACACCGACGCCGGTCTGCTGGCCCGCGTCCAGGACATCTGGTACGAGGGGCAGTTCCGGATCAGCAAGGCCGCCGAGGCGTCCTTCGGCTCGGTGTCCTGCGTCTCCGGACCGCTTGCCGCCTTCCGCCGGGAGGCGGTCTGGAACTACCTGCCCGCCTGGGCCGAGGACCGCTTCCTCGGCGCCCCCTTCCGCTTCGCCACCGACCGCCAGCTCACCGGCTACGTCCTCGGCCAGGCCTGGCGCGGCCGCGCCCTCAAGGACCGGCACGCCGACTCCCCCTTCGTCCGCGAGCACGACTACCCCGAGCTGCGCTGGGAGGTCGGCTACACCCGTGCCGCCCGCGTCTGGACCCGGGTGCCGTCCCGCCCCGCCCCCTTCCTGCGCCAGCAGATCAGGTGGAAGAAGAGCTTCGTCAGGAACCTGTTCTTCACCGGCCGCTTCATGTGGCGCCGGGGCCCGGCCGCCGCCGCGCTGTACTACGGGCACGCCCTGTGGGTGATCGCGGCGCCCGTCCTCGTCGCACGCCACCTGCTGTGGGCCCCGCTGCACCCGGCCGGTCTGCTCACCCTGCTCTACCTGGGCGGGGTCGTCCTCAAGGGGTGCGTCTGGGGCCTCGCCTACCGGATCGACCATCCGGGGGACCGCGCCTGGCGCTACCGCCCCCTGATGAGCCTGCTGTCCTGCTGCGTACTGGCCTGGCTGCTGCCGTACGCCCTGCTCACCCTGCGCCGCAACGTCTGGTCGAGGAGTGCCGCATGAGAACCCTGCTGCGCGGGCTGGGCCGCTCGCTCGCCGTCGGCGTCACCTTCGCCGCCGTCGCTCTGGTCTACCTGTTCGTCTTCACCCGGGGACGGTTGACGTGACGGCCGACGTGACGGCCGACGCGACGGCCGACGTGACGGCCGACGTGAATCGCGACGGTCCACGCGGACGCCGGCACGGGCGGCCCCTGGTGCGCGCCGCGCTGGGCCTGCTCACGGCGGCCGTCGTGGTGCTGCCGTTCGCCGCCGCCTGGCAGCACGACTCCCTCCGGCGCGCGGTGGCCGAACAGGCCGCGCCGCCCGCCTCCGGGGCGGCCGCGGACGGGGCCGCGGACGCCAAGGCGGCCCCCGCCGCGGGCGCTCCCGTCGTCCTCGCCTACCACGACGTCGGCCCCGACGACCGCAGCCGCTACACCGTCTCCGCGAAGACCTTCGACGCCCAGCTGCGCGCCCTGCGCGACGCCGGCTACCGCACGCTGTCCACCCGGGAGTTCACCGACTTCCTGCGCGACGGCCGCACCCCCGGACCGCGCACCGTCTACCTCACCTTCGACGACGGCACCCACGGACTGTGGACCCACGCCGACCCGGTCCTGGCCAGGTACGGGATGACGGCGGCCGCCTACCTGATCACCGGCCAGGTGGGCACCCACCGGCCGTACTACCTCACCTGGGCCGAGGTCGAACGGATGGCGCGGTCCGGACGCTGGGACTTCCAGGCCCACACCCACCTCAGCCACGAACGGGCCCCGGTGGACGCCGCCGGGCACGAGCGGTCCGCGTTCACCAACCGGCTGTGGCGGCCGGACGAGGGCCGCGTCGAGACCCGGGACGAGTACCGGAGCCGGATCGCCGCGGACCTCGACCGCACCGTCCGCGACCTCGTGGACCACGACCTGCCCCGGCCCCGGCTGTTCGCCTACCCCTTCTCGGAGCGGCTGGACGAGACCAACCTGGGCGCCCGCGGCGCCGACGCCCTGCTCGCCATACTGCGGGAGCGCTTCACGGCCACCCTCACCAACAGCGCCTCCCGGCCGCTGCCGGCCGGGCCCCGCGCGGCCGCCGCCCGTCAGGTGCAGCGCCTCGAGGTCACCCGGGACACCACGCCGGCCGGCCTGCTGCGCGAGATGGCGCGCTGGGCCCCGGTCGCGCCGGGCGACGCCGACCGGCCGCTGTCCCACCCCGCGCACTGGGAGACGACCGGCGACACCGAGGGGGTCGGCCCCGGAACGCTCACCGGCGACAGCCGCCCTCCCCGGGGCACGGACTACGTGTCGGCCGCCTACCGCTCCCTCGCCACCGCCGACTGGACCACCTACCGCCTGCGCGCCACCGTCGGCGGGCTGCACGGCACCTCCAACGGCGTCGGCATCACCGTACGGGCGGGCAGCGAACACCCCGTGGCGCTCTCCGTCGGCCGCAACACGGCGAGCCTCACCCCGAGCGGGACGGACGCCGCGTCCGACCGGCCGACCTGCCGGCTCGACCCCTCCGCCACGCACCGGATCGCCGTGGCGGTGACGCCCCGGCAGGTGCGGGTGAGCGTGGACGGCGACCCCTGTGCGACGGTCCGCGCGGACGGGTGGCGGTCGGCGGAGGGCGCCGGGGGCTTCTCGCTCAGCGTGCGCAACAGCGGACCGGAGCAGAGGTGGCCCCGCTTCGCCTCCCTGACGGTCGAGTGACGCGACTCACACCCCTCCGGCGATCACTTCCGTCGCCGGCCGCGGTCCCATCCGACGACCGTCACCACTCGTCCGCAGGGAGCGCATCGACATGACCGCCGCCGTGAAGGGCCCCGCCTCCTACTTCCCGTCCATCGAGAAGAAGTACGGCCGCCCGATCGCGGAGTGGAAGGACCTCGTCCGCTCCTCGCCGCTCACCAGGCACATGGAGCTGGTCGCCTGGCTCAAGACCGAGCACGGCCTGGGCCACGGCCACGCCAACGCACTCGTCGCCCACACCCTGGCCGAGGACACGGCGAAGAAGGGCTGAGGCGGGGCCGAGGAGGGACGGGAGCGGGGGGAAGCAGGTCCGGGGAGGGACGGGGGCGGGGGATCGGGGCGGAGGTACGGCGAAGGGGGATCAGGACGCCCCGGCACCGCTCCCGGCGGCTCCGTACTACGCGTCCTGCGCGTCCTCCGTGTCCCTCGTGTCCCCCGTGTCCGTCTCGTCCGCCAGCGCCGCGTCCAGGCGGGCACGGGCGCCGTCCAGCCGGCGGCGGCAGACCTTCGCCAGCTCCTCGCCCCGCTCCCACAGGGCGAGGGACTCCTCCAGCGTCGTACCGCCGGCCTCCAGCCGCCGGACGACCTCGATCAGCTCGTCCCGCGCCTGCTCGTACCCGAGCGCCTCGGACATCGCCGTCGGCTGCTCCACCTCGCTGGTCATCCACCCACCCTATGCGTCGACTCGTACGGAGAAATCACCCTCGGACACCCGAGCGCGCAGCGTCTCGCCCGGCTCCACCTCGCCGGGGTCGCGGACCGCGTGGCCGTCGGCCCGCTGGAGCACGGCGTACCCGCGCTTGAGGGTCGCGGCGGGGGAGAGGGCCACCACGCGCGCGTGCGTGTGCGTCAGCTCGGAGTCGGCCCGGTCGAGGTGGTGCCGCAGCGAGCGGCGCCCCCGGTCGAGGAGGGCCGTCACCTGTTCGGCCCGCTCCTCGATCATCCGGTGCGGATCCTGTATCGACGGCCGGGCCAGCGCGTGGGCCAGCCCCCGCTCCTCGCGGTCGACGAACGCCGCCACGCACCGCCGCGCCCGGTCCCGCAGCAGCCGTACCCGCTCGTACTCCTCGCCGACGTCCGGTACCACCTTCTTCGCGGCGTCGGTCGGCGTGGAGGCGCGCAGGTCGGCGACCAGGTCGAGGAGCGGGCTGTCCGGCTCGTGCCCGATCGCCGAGACGACCGGCGTACGGCAGGCGGCGACCGCCCGCACCAGCTGCTCGTCGGAGAACGGCAGCAGGTCCTCCACGCTGCCGCCGCCGCGCGCGACGACGATCACGTCCACGTCGTCCCGCGCGTCCAGCTCCTTCACCGCCCGCACCACCTGCGGCACCGCGTGCACACCCTGCACCGGCACGTTGCGCACCTCGAAGCGGACGGCGGGCCAGCGGTGCCGGGCGTTCTCCAGCACGTCCCGCTCGGCCGCCGACGCCCGCCCGCACACCAGCCCGATCAGCCGCGGCAGGAACGGCAGCGGCCTCTTGCGCTCCGCCGCGAACAGCCCCTCGCGCGCGAGGGCCTTCTTCAGCTGCTCCAGCCGCGCCAGCAGCTCCCCGACACCCACCGGCTTGATCTCGGCCGCCCGCAGCGACAGCTGCCCCCGTGGCGCATACCACTCCGGCTTGGCGTGCACGACCACCCGCGCGCCCTCGCCCACCACGTCCGCCACCGCGTCGAACACCTGCCGGTAGCAGGTCACGCTCACGGAGATGTCGTACGACGGGTCGCGCAGCGTCAGGAACACCACACCGGCGCCCGGACGCCGCGACAACTGCGTGATCTGCCCCTCGACCCAGACCGCGCCGAGCCGGTCGATCCAGCCGCCGATCAGCCGGGACACCTCCCCCACGGGCAGGGGACTTTCGGGAGTCGAGTTGGCAGCCATGCGCCCGAGCGTAACGGCCGGGTCCGACAATCCGCCCCGTCGAGCCCGGGCGGCCTCACACCCCCGCCGGGTCCGTCTCCCGCCGCCCCCTCCACTGCACCGCCAGCACCACCAGACCCACCGCCAGCCAGATCGCCCCGACCACCTGCGCGGCCCCCGACGCCTCCACGATCACCGCGATCGTGATCGCCGCACCGAGCACCGGCACCAGCAGATGCCGCCACCAGCTCACCGCGCCCGCGCCGCGCCGGACCGCGAACCAGCCCACCACGCTCGCGTGCAGCAGCGTGAACGCGGTCAGCGCGCCGACGTCGACCACCGAGACCAGATGGTCGAGACCGTCGTCCCGGCGGGCCGCCCACACCGCCGCCGCCATGGTGATCACCGCCGACACCAGCAGCGCCACCCGCGGCACCCCGGCGTCCGTCCGCGACAGCACCTTCGGCAGCCTCCGGTCGCGGCCCATCGCGAACAGCAGCCGCCCGGCCGCCGCCTGCCCGGCCAGCGCCGCGAACGCCGCGCCGATCGCCTTGCTCACCGCCACCAGGTCGTGCAGCCACGTGCCCACCGACGTGTCCACGGCGTCGTAGAACGCCGACCCCTGCCGCTCCGGCTCCGCCGCCAGCTGAGCCGAGGACACCGGTTCGAGGAGCGCCACCAGGTACGTCTGCGCCACGAACAGCACACCGGCCAGCGCCAGGCAGAACAGCAGCGCACGCGCGACCTTCGCCGACCCTCCGGTGACCTCCTCCGCGAACGTGGCGATCGCGTCGAAGCCCAGGTACGACAGCACCGCCACCGACACCGCGCCGACCACCGCCGACAGCGCGAACGCCCCCTGCGTGCCGTCCCCGGACAGCGGCGACAGCCAGTCGCGCGCGGCCCCGTCCCGTGCCAGCACCACGATCGCCGCGACCACGAACACGATCAGTACGACGATCTCCATGGCGAGCACCAGGAAGCCCACCCGGGCAGCCGTACGCACCCCCCACAGGTTGAGCAGCGTCGTGACGACCACCGCGATCGCCGTCCACACCCACCGCGACACCTCGGGGACCAGCGCCTCCATGGCGATGCCGGAGAACAGATACGCCACCGCCGGGATCAGGACGTAGTCCAGCATCGCCATCCAGCCGGCGATGAACCCGGCCCCGTTGCCGAGCCCCGCACGCGCGTACGCGAACACCGACCCCGCCTGGGGGACCACCCGCACCATCTGGGCGTAGCTGAACGCGGTGAACGCCATCGCGACCGTGGCCACGATGTAGACGAGGGCCACCGCGCCGTGCGACTTGGCGTCCAGCGTGCCGAACACGCCGACCGGCGCCATGGGCGCGATGAACAGCAGCCCGTAGACGACCAGGTCCCTGAAGCCCAGGCTGCGCCTCAGCTGCTGTTCCGCACCGGCCCCCGGGGCAGCCGTCGCACCGGTCTGCCCCTTGTGACCGTCATGACCGTTCTGCGACATCGTTCCTCCGCGGACGCCTCGGACTCCGTCTCCAAACGTTCCCGCCAGTCTCCCCGGCAACGCCGCACCGCCGCGATCTTTGACCCGCCGAACGCGGCCTTACGATGGGTGCCATGACTGCTTCGCCTGGCCGCCGTGTCCTGCTCGCCGCCCCCCGTGGCTACTGCGCGGGTGTGGACCGCGCCGTGATCGCCGTCGAGAAAGCCCTGGAGCAGTACGGGGCTCCGGTGTACGTCCGGCACGAGATCGTCCACAACAAGTACGTCGTCCAGACCCTGGAGAAGAAGGGCGCGATCTTCGTCGAGCGGACGGAGGAGGTCCCCGAGGGCAACATCGTGATGTTCTCCGCGCACGGCGTGGCCCCCGTCGTCCACGAGGAGGCCGAGCGCGGGAAGCTCGCCACCATCGACGCCACCTGCCCGCTCGTCACCAAGGTCCACAAGGAAGCCGTCCGCTTCGCGAACGACGACTACGACATCCTGCTCATCGGCCACGAGGGCCACGAGGAGGTCATCGGCACCTCCGGCGAGGCCCCCGACCACATCCAGCTCGTCGACGGCCCCGAGGACGCGGCGAAGGTCGAGGTCCGCGACCCGTCGAAGGTCGTCTGGCTCTCCCAGACCACCCTCTCCGTCGACGAGACCATGGAGACCGTCGACGCACTCAAGGACAAGTTCCCGCAGCTCATCTCCCCGCCGAGCGACGACATCTGCTACGCCACGCAGAACCGCCAGCTCGCGGTGAAGCAGATGGGCGCCGATGCCGACCTGGTGATCGTCGTCGGCTCCCGCAACTCCTCCAACTCCAAGCGGCTCGTCGAGGTCGCCAAGCAGGCCGGCTCCCGCGCGGCGTACCTGGTGGACTTCGCCGACGAGATCGACGAGACCTGGCTGGACGGCGTCACCACGGTCGGCGTCACCTCCGGCGCCTCCGTCCCGGACGTGCTGGTCGAGCAGGTCCTGGAATGGCTGTCGCAGCGCGGCTTCGAGGACGTGGAGATCGTCAAGGCCGCCGAGGAGTCGATCATCTTCTCGCTGCCCAAGGAGCTGCGCCGCGACCTGCGCGAGGAGGCGGCGTCCCTGGTGGCGGAGCGCGGCGGCTCGGGCGCCGCGGGTACCGCCGGAGCGTGACTGTCAGTCGTCCGTCGTAACGTAGGGCCATGCAGATCTTCGGCGTGGACATCGGCGGATCCGGGATCAAGGGCGCCCCTGTGGACCTCGACAGGGGCGACCTGGCCCAGGAGCGCTGCAAGGTGCTGACCCCGCACCCGGCGACCCCCGACGGCGTGGCCGACGGGGTCAGGCAGGTCGTGGAGCACTTCGGCTGGTCCGGCCCGGTCGGCCTGACCTTCCCGGGCGTGGTGACCGGCGGCGCCACGGTGCGCACCGCGGCCAACGTCGACAAGAGCTGGGTCGACACCGACGCGCGCGCCCTGTTCGGCGAGCGGCTGGGCGGCCTGGACGTGACGGTCGTCAACGACGCGGACGCGGCGGGCGTCGCCGAGATGCACTTCGGGGCCGGCCGCGGCCGCAAGGGCACCGTCATCCTGCTCACCTTCGGCACCGGCATCGGCAGCGCGGTGTTCACCGACGGCGTCCTGATCCCCAACACCGAACTGGGGCACCTGGAGCTGGACGGCCACGACGCGGAGAAGCGGGCCTCCAGCAAGGTCAAGGACGACCACGACATGTCGTGGGAGCACTGGGCCCACCGCGTCCAGAAGTACCTGGCCCACGTCGAGATGCTGTTCTCGCCCGAGCTGTTCGTCATCGGCGGCGGAGTGAGCCGCAAGTCCCACAAGTTCCTGCACTACATCGAGGGCATACGGGCGGAGATCGTCCCCGCCCAGCTCCAGAACAACGCGGGCATCGTGGGGGCGGCGATGCACGCGGCGGGCTGAGCGGGGGCCGTCACAGGCCGGGGTCGGCATCGGGCGGCGCATCGTCACGGCGCTTCGTCACGGCGCTTCGTCACGCATGAGCCCGGTGCCGGGCCGTGCCTTGTCACGCCTGCCTCCCCCCGGTGCCGGGCGGCGCTTCGTCACACCTGGGGCCGGTTGCGGGTGGCGGCCCGTCGCCGCATCAGCCGGATCCGGCGGACGATCACGGTCGAGCCCGCGACCAGCGTCCCGCCGTACAGCCACCCGGCCTCGGTGGCCAGCGCCGTCACGAGCCCCATCAGCCGGCCGCCGAGACCGTCCCCGCTCTCCGCCACCGTCACCAGCCCCACGGCGAAGGCGATCGGCACGACGACGGGGGCGGTCAGCAGGTCGCCCCTGCGCACCCAGAGCGCCGTCAGCAGGCTCACCGGCACGAACAGCACGCCGTACACGGTCAGGGACGCGCCGAACAGTAGCTCGTCCAGGAAGCCCAGGACGAGCATCACGGCCGCGCAGAACAGGCCGCTGCCCAGACCCGTCAGCCGCGGGTTGGGCATCGCCCGCAGGGCGCGCACCACCCCGGCCGCCGGCGAACCGGGCCCCGGAGCAGGACGCGCCGGTTCCGCGCGCTGTCCCACCGGCCGCCCGCCCCGCCCCACCGGCGGCCGCGCGGCGGCGGTACCGCCCCGTCCCTGTGCGGGCAGCGGCGCCCGGCTTCGTCGCGGTCCGTACTGCGCAGGTCGCGTCCCGTATTGCTCCACCGGACCAACTTAGGTCGGTTTATGTGCCGAATAGCCCGTCAGACACGCCGTCGGCCGGACCTTGGCCAAGCGTTCGACTCCGCGCGGGCCGACTACCGGCCACCCCGTAGACTGGTGGATCGGCCCAGCATGGCCCCGCCCGACCCCTTCGCACCCCATCCCATCCCTCCGCATCCTCACGTACGGGAAGTCGCAACGTGTCGCTCACGATCGGAATCGTCGGTCTGCCGAATGTCGGCAAGTCGACCCTTTTCAACGCCCTGACCAAGAACGACGTGCTCGCGGCCAACTACCCGTTCGCCACGATCGAGCCCAACGTCGGCGTCGTGGGCGTCCCCGACCCCCGCCTGACGAAACTGGCCGAGATCTTCTCCTCGGAGAAGGTCCTCCCGGCCACGGTCGACTTCGTCGACATCGCGGGCATCGTGCGCGGCGCGAGCGAGGGCGAGGGCCTGGGCAACAAGTTCCTGGCCAACATCCGCGAGTCCGACGCGATCTGCCAGGTCATCCGCGCCTTCAAGGACGAGAACGTCGTGCACGTCGACGGCAAGGTCTCGCCCAAGGACGACATCGAGACGATCAACACCGAGCTGATCCTCGCCGACCTCCAGACCATCGAGAAGGTCCTCCCGCGCCTCCAGAAGGAGTCCCGGATCAAGAAGGACGTCGCCCCGAAGGTCAAGGCGGTCGAGGAGGCCAAGGAGATCCTGGAGAAGGGCGACACCCTCTCCTCCCAGGGCATCCTCCAGGGCACCGAGCGCGCGGAGCTCCTCCACGACCTCCACCTCCTCACGACGAAGCCCTTCCTCTACGTCTTCAACGTCGACGAGGACGAGCTGACCGACGACGACTTCAAGGACCGGCAGCGCGCCCTCGTCGCCCCCGCCGAGGCGATCTTCCTCAACGCCAAGCTGGAGGCCGACCTCGCCGAGCTGGACGAGGACGAGGCCCTCGAACTCCTCCAGTCCGTCGGCCAGGACGAGCCCGGCCTCGCCACCCTCGCCCACGTCGGCTTCCGCACCCTCGGCCTGCAGACCTACCTCACGGCAGGCCCCAAGGAATCCCGCGCCTGGACCATCAAGAAGGGCGCCACCGCTCCCGAGGCCGCCGGTGTCATCCACACCGACTTCCAGAAGGGCTTCATCAAGGCCGAGGTCATCTCCTACGACGACCTGGTCGCCACCGGCTCGGTGCCGGAGGCCCGCGCCAAGGGCAAGGCGCGCATGGAGGGCAAGGACTACGTGATGCAGGACGGGGACGTGGTGGAGTTCCGCTTCAACGTGTAGCGGCTGACCTGTCACCGCGTCGCTGATCCAGCGAACGTGCAGTGCGGAAAGGGCCTGACTCTCCGGGGTCGGGCCCTTGTCCGTGGCGCGTTTCCTACTCGTTTGACACAATCGGAGTATGGCTGAGACGACGTACAGCATCGGGGAAGGCCCGGCGACACGGGTGAGCCTGTCGCTGCCGGAGGGGACAGCGGAGGCGATCCGGGCGCGGGTGGGGAAGCGGGAGTTCTCCGCGTTCATCGCGGAGGCGGTCGAGCGTGAGCTGCGCGGGCAGGTCCTGGACGAGTACCTGGCGGACTACGAGAGCCGCAAGGGGCCGGTCTCCGAGCCGGCTCGTCGGCGGGCGCGGCAGGTGTTCGACGAGGTGTTCGCCGAGGGGGCCGAGTGGCCCGCCGCAGGCTGAGTCACGAGGGGACGCTGGTCCTCGACAGCGAGGGACTCTCGAAACTGCTCGCCGACGACGAGCCGGTGGTGGCTCTGATCGCTGAAGCGCGCTCGCGCGGCATGGAGGTCGTGATCAGTGCGCTCACCCTCATCGAAGCCGTCCACGTCCGTACGAACAAGTCCCGCTTGAACTGGGTGCTTTCCGGGCTGCGGGTCGTTCCGGTAGGTGACGAGGAGGCGAGGGCCGCGTCGGAGTTGCTGATGGGTGCCGGGTTGCACGGACACAAGTACGCGATCGATGCGGCCGTCGCCGAGGCCGCGCTGCGACAGCACCGCCCCCTGGTCATGCTGACCTCCGATACTGACGACATGGCCAAGCTGTGCGGCGAGCGGGTCCGGCTGGTCGCGGTGTGAGTTCTCCTGGTCCGGTTTCTGTCCTTCTCAGAGGGCGTTAAGTCCCGTTCCTGATGATGTGGTGTCGCCCGTTCGTGGGTGATGGGACAGTTCCGTCCTCGTGTCATGGCGTGTACATGATGGGGTCGTGGGCATGGAACGGACGCCGTACGCAACCGACTTGTCCGACGAGCAGTGGGCGTTGATCGAGCCGCTGGTCACCGCGTGGAAGCAGGAGCGGGTGGCGCGGTCGGCGACCGGAGACCCGGGCTCCTGCGCCCTGCGCGAGGTCGTGAACGCGCTGCTTTACCAGAACCGGACGGGCTGTCAGTGGCGGCTTCTGCCGCACGACTTCCCGGCCTGGTCGGCAGTGTTCTACTACTTCACCCTGTGGCGCCAGGACGGCCTTGACCAGCGGATCCAGGAGATCCTGCGCTGCCAGGTGCGGGAACGGTCCAGACGATTAGAGGACCCGTCCCTGGTGATCATCGACACCCAGTCCGTCCGCGTGGCGGCCGGGGTGCCGAAGGAGACGACGGGACTGGACGCGAACAAGAAGACGCCCGGCAGGAAGCGGGGACTGGCCGTCGATGTGCTGGGCCTGGTCATCGGTGTGGTGATCCTCGCTGCGAGCGCGCACGACAACGAAGCCGGCATCGCCCTGCTGGACCAGGCGGCTGAGCGGTGTGGGATGCGCCTGGAGAAGGTCCTGGTCGACCAGGGCTTCAAGGACGCCGTGATCATCCACGGGGCGGTGAAGGACATCACCGTTGAGGTGGTCCGCCGCAACCCCGACGACGAGGGGAAAGGCTTCGTCCCGCAACCGAAGCGGTGGGTGGTCGAGCAGGTCAACGGCACCCTCATGCTGCAGCGGCGCCTCGCCCGCGACTACGACCACCGGCCCGACAACGCGGCCTCCCGCGTCTACTGGGCCTCCACCGCCGGCATGCTCCGCCGCCTCACCACCCCTACCCCCACCTGGCGGGACGACGTGGAGCTGGCCGCGTGAACGTCTGCGAACTCCTGCGGCTGCTGCAGACCGAGCACGATGAGACCGCTGCCCGCGCCGACCACCTGCGCGAGCAGATCGAGCGGCTCACCACCGACCTCGCCGAGACCGAAGCCCGCCTGGCCGAGCTCGCTGCCACCGGCAAGGTCATCGACGGCCTCACCCCTCCCGACCAGGCACCGGCCCCCGCGGAGACCGCCATCGCGACCGTCTACCAGCGCATCGTGACCACGTTCAACGAGCACCCCGGGGAGGTGTTCCGCGTCCGTGATCTGCATGAGCACCTCGGCCTGCCCACCGACGAGCCCTCGATCAACGTCACCCGCTCCCGCCTGGGACGACTCGTCCGCCAGGGATTCCTCGAGCAACCGGGACGCGGCCGCTACCAGAAACGGACTTAACGCCCTCTCAGTGACCGCCGCTCCGCCGCTGTGTTGCCCCGGCTGCTCGGACCGAGTGCGCCATGTGTGCACAACGCTTGCGTGCCCCGGCCGGTGCCGGCGGTGGCAGTATGCGGGGACACAGCGAGAGGGGCCGGTGCGGGATGGGGCGCGGTGAGCGGGAGTCGGTGGCCGCGGGAGGGCGGCTGTACGAGGCGGCGCAGGCGGTGGTGGGCGACCACGGGCGGGCTGTCGAGGCGGTCCGGGCGGCGCTGAAGCCGATCTGCGACACGGCGGCGGAACAAGCGCTGGATGCCATCCCGGTGACCCGGTTGAAGGAAGTCACCGAGGGCCGGCTGAGGCTCGGGGAAGTCGAGAAGAGTGGCCTGCGATCGGTCCGGCAGGTGCTCGACGCCGGTTCCTACCGGTTGCGACAGATTCCTGGAGTGGGGCAGCGGACCGCCGAACAGGTCATCGCGGCGGCACGTCAGATATCTGACGCCGTTGGGGAGACCATCGCCGTCCACATCGACGTGGATCGGCCGGAGCCGCGAACCACCGCACTCGTCACGGCCCTGCATGTACTGGTGGAAGCGGGCCCCGAGGCGCGGCGAGCCGTCGAGACGGCCGTGGCTCTTTCGGAGCGGCTGGGTCCGCTGCTGGCCGAGGTCAGGCCGGCCGCCGGGCGGCTACGGATGCTGCTGGTGGGGCAGGCCAAACGAGCTCGGGTGCTGGAGGCTGTCGCAGAGGTCCGCAGGCTGGTCGAGGAAGCAGCGCAAGGCGGTGTGTCGGAGCTGCTCGCACAGGCGTCAGCGGATCTGCTGCGCGGTACCTCAACCGAGGTTGCAGCCTGGGTCGACTTCGAGCTGCGCTCCGCCGACTACTACAGCATGCTCGCGGAGATCTCCGGCCGCACCCCTGACGCCGCCGCGGCCGAGGGGTTTCTGCCGGACGAGGTTGCCGAGCGGGTCCGAAATCAGATGCTCGATGACACGCACCGGCGGGTGTCGCTGCGCGGCTACCAAGCCTTCGGGGCGCGCTTCGCCCTGGCGCAACGCAAGGTGATTCTTGGTGACGAGATGGGGCTCGGCAAGACGATCCAGGCCATCGCCGCACTGGCTCATCTCGCTGCCGAGGGGCAGACACACTTCATGGTCGTCTGCCCGGCCAGCGTCCTGATCAACTGGACACGCGAGATCGAGGCCCGCAGCAAGCTGCGCGTGACGCCGCTTCACGGCCCCGACCGGCTGGAAGCGTTCGCCGACTGGAAGGGCCGTGGCGGCGTAGGGGTGACCACCTTCGACGCCTTGCGTGGCTTCCCGGCCCCCGGAGGCGGTGAGCTGGGGATGCTGGTCGTGGACGAGGCGCACTATGTGAAGAATGCCAAGACGCGTCGCTCCCAAGCCGTGACGGAATGGTCCAAGCGCTGCGAACGTGTTCTCTTCATGACCGGCACGCCCATGGAGAACCGAGTCGCCGAGTTTCGCAGCCTTGTGCAGATTCTCCAGCCGCACCTGGCAGGGGTCGTCGGTGACCGCGAGGGAGTGGCCGGGTCCAAGGCGTTCCGGAAGGCCGTCGCCCCGGTATATCTGCGCCGCAACCAGCAGGATGTTCTGACCGAACTGCCCGCGCTCCAGCAGACGGACGAGTGGGAGGAACTGAGTGCGTCGGACGAAGACGCCTACCGGGAGGCCGTGCGCGCCGGCAACTTCATGGCGATGCGCAGGGCGGCGTACGCGCGCCCCGAGAAGTCGGCCAAGCTGAACCGGCTGCGCGAGATCGTTGAGGAGGCCGCCGAGAATGGGCTGAAGGTGGTGGTCTTCTCCAACTTCAGGGATGTCCTTGGAACGGTGAAGGACACGCTGGACGGCGCGCGGAGCCATGGTGGCGCTCAGGTGTTCGGTCCGATCTCGGGAAGCGTGTCACCCGCTCGCCGTCAGCAGCTGGTGGACGAGTTCGCCGCTGTGCCGGGTCATGCGGTACTGATGGCGCAGATCCAGGCGGCCGGGGTGGGGCTCAACATGCAGGCCGCGTCCGTCGTGATCATCTGTGAGCCCCAGATCAAACCGACCATCGAACACCAGGCGGTGGCGCGCGCCCATCGCATGGGGCAGGTACGTTCGGTCCGGGTGCACCGGCTGCTCGCCGCCCGCGGGGTGGACGAGCGGATGGTGGAGATGCTGAAGAACAAGACCCGCCTGTTCGACGCGTACGCGCGGCGCAGCGCGGTCGCCGAGTCGACGCCGGACGCGGTCGACGTCTCGGACACCACGATGGCCCGCCAGATCGTCGAGGAGGAGCAGGCGCGACTCGGAGCGGTCCGTGAAGAGTCCGCAGGACACCTGTAAGCGACCGCCGCAACTCGACGCACGCCGATGACGATGTGCTTGGTCAGGGCCCTGCGTGCGGCTCCGTCGCAGGTCAGGATCAGTCACCACGTCGCTGAGCCGTCGGCGTCGTGCCCCGGTTCAGAGGCAGATCACGATCTTCCCGCGTGGGCGGCCGCGCTCGGCGTGGGCGTGGGCGTCGGCGATTCGCCGCAGGGGGTAGGACTGGTCGACGCGGGGTGTGTAGCGGCCCTGTCGGCCCAGTTCCGCGGCCGTGGACAGGAGGGTGGAGTCGTTCTCCGCGTTGACCACGTGGGTGCCCAGGCGCTGCCCGGCCGCGTGGTCGGCGACCGTTGCGACACGCGACGGGTCGCCGGTGATCGCGACGAGGTCGTCCAGGGATCCGGAGGCCGCGGTGTCGAGTGCGAGGTCGACGCCGTGCGGAGCGAGGGCGGAGAGGCGCTGTCGGAGGCCGGGGCCGTAGGGGGTGGGAACGGCGCCGAGGGAGGTGAGGAACTCGTGGTTGCCTTCGCGGGCTGTCCCGATCACCGTGGCGCCCCCTGCCACCGCGATCTCGACCGCCGCACTGCCCACGCCCCCGGCGGCACCCTCCACCAGAAGGGTGCGTCCCGCGAGGGGGCCGAGGGCGTTCAGGCCGCGCATCGCGGTCACGGACGCGAGACCGGCACCCGCGGCCTGCTCGTCGCTCCACGCGTCGGGGGCCTGGGCCCAGGCCGAGAGGACGGCCAGCTCCGCGGTCGCGCCGCTGACGCCGCCCAGTCCGAAGACGCGGTCGCCGATGCTCGTGCCCCGCACTCCGTCACCGACTTCGTCGACCGTTCCGGCGGCGTCGCGCCCGGGAATGGCCGGCAGCTCCAGGGGGATCAGCCGGTGCAGAGCGCCGGCGCGCAGCTTCCAGTCGATGGGATTGACACTGGCCGCCGCGACGCGGACACGGATCTCACCAGGCCCCGGGCGAGGGGCGCGGGCCTGCTCGATCACCAGCTTCTCCGCTCCGCCGTACTCGTGGAACCGGGCTGCACGCATCATGTTCTGCCTCATCTCTGCATGGGTGGATGGATGTGTGGGATGTGTGTGGGGGCGATCGACGTCCGTCGCTGTGCGACCGGCGGTTCCGCGCGTCGCCGGAATCCGGAATACCGCCCGTCGCGTCGATGCTGCCGAAGGTATCCATGAGGTCGGTATCCGACTGGATACCAAGACCGGAGACGGAAGACGGAAGACGGGAGTCCCTCGATGACGCAACGGCCACCACTGCCGGCCGACTTGTTCGACGAGCTGTGCCCGTCCTCCCTGCTGCCGTTCCGTTTCGGTGACAAGTGGGCGCCCATGGTCCTGCGCTGCCTGGACGGCGGCCCGCGCAGGTACTCCGAACTCCGCGTGCCGCTGGGCCGGGTCACCCCGAAGGTGCTCACCCGGTCGCTCCGCGGCCTGGAGCGGGACGGGTTCGTGTCACGCACGGTGTACGCCGACCCGAAAGCGCGCGTGGAGTACGCGCTGACACCGCTGGGCCGCAGCATGCTGGAGCCGCTGGCCGCCGCGTGCCGGTGGGCGACCGAGCACTGGGACGAACTGCTCGACGCCCGCGACGCCCGCGACGCCCGCGACGCCAGCGACGTCAGCGACGCTTCTCCGCCCCCGCCCCGCCCGGCATCGGGGTCAGCCGCGGGGTAGCACGCCCAGCAGGGTCGAGGTCACGGCCAGCTTCAGGGAATCCTTCAGCTCCAGGTGGAAGCGGGCCAGGTCGGGCTCGGCCCGGTAGGCCGCGCGCAGGCTGGGCGGGGGTGTGCTGTACGCCGACAGCGCGCCGGCCATGGCCATGGTCTGCAGGCTGAACAGCGTCGCGTTCTCGCCCAGTTCCGGCAGGTACTTCCGGAGCAGGGCCGTCATGGTCGACAGGCGGTCCAGGGAAGCGCGTTTGTAGCGTGCCACGACCTCGACGGAGACGTTGTGCTCCAGCACGCCGCCCTGTGCGCCGAAGAGGTCGCACAGCACCACTCGGTCGGAGAGCGAGCGGCTGAGGACCTCGGCCACCGCCGTCGCCCGCTCGGCCATGGGCGGCTCATCGTCGACGCCGGCGGCCAACTCGTCCGCCAGGTCCGTCAGCCACTCCCGCAGGAAGCGGTCCAGCAGTTCCAGCAGCACCGCCTCGCGGGACTCGAAGTAGCGCAGCACGTTCGGCTTCGCCAGTCCTACCCGACGGCTGAGCTCGTTCAGGGTGACCGCGGCCACGGGCATCTCGTCGAGCATCGCCGACGCCATGTCGAGGATCGCCCGCCGACGGATCTCCCGCTGCTCCTCGGTGCGCGCCCGCTGGAAAGTCACGCTCACCACCCTAACTTGGGTACCGACGGTACGTTGACAACGTACCGGGAGTACTTTAGCGTCGGCGACACAAGATACCTCCGGTACTTAACGAGTGGGGAGCCCGGCATGGGTGACAAGTGGACGACGGCGAACATCCCGGACCAGCGCGGACGGGTGGCTGTGGTGACCGGGGCCAACACCGGGCTGGGGTACGAGACCGCCAAGGCGCTCGCCGAGCGCGGGGCCTCCGTGGTGCTCGCCGTGCGCGACGTGGAGAAGGGCGAGCGGGCCGCGGCCCGCATGACCGGCGACGTGAGCGTGCAGGCGCTGGACCTGACCTCGCTCGACTCCGTCCGGACCGCGGCGGCGGGACTGCGGTCCCGGCTCGACCGGATCGACCTGCTGATCAACAACGCCGGCGTGATGTACACCCCGAAGCAGACCACCCGCGACGGCTTCGAGATGCAGTTCGGCACCAACCACCTCGGCCACTTCGCGCTCACCGGGCTGCTGCTCGACCTGATGCTGCCGGTGCCCGGCTCGCGCGTCGTGACGGTCAGCAGCACCGGACACCGCATCCGGGCCGCGATCCACTTCGACGACCTGCAGTGGGAGCGGTCCTACGGCCGGGCCGCCGCCTACGGCCAGTCCAAGCTGGCCAACCTCATGTTCACCTACGAGCTGCAGCGCCGGCTCGCCACGCACGGCACCACCGTCGCGGTGGCCGCGCACCCCGGCATGTCCCACACCGAACTGGCCCGCAACACCCCGGCGGCCTTCCGTCTTCCCCTCACCTGGCTCGCGCCCCTGATCACCCAGACACCGGCGATGGGCGCGCTGCCGACCCTGCGCGCGGCCGTCGACCCCGCCGTGCTCGGCGGCCAGTACTACGGCCCCGGCGGACGCAACGAGGTCAAGGGCCATCCCCGGCTGGTCACCTCCAGCCCCGACTCCTACGAGGTGGCCGTCCAGCAGCGGCTGTGGGCCGTCTCCGAGGACCTCACCGGGGTGAGGTTCCCTGTCGGCGATTCCAGGCAGGCCCCGCTTTCCCGCAGGTGAGGGGGCGCGTGCCGGCGCGGGGCAGGTCCCTGCCCCCGGGGTGTGCACCGGAGGCGTGCGGAGGCGGTGGCCGGGCCGCGAGGCGAAAACTTGCCGTTTGACAATTATGGGCGTGAGGCAAGAAAGTAGGCGTGTTCATCGAGCATGGGGAAGGATCTGGGATGTCCCGGTGGGCGAAAGCCGCCGCTCCGTGCTCCGGTCACCGACCCCGGTCGAGGCCGCCTCGGAACGTGCCCGGTGATTCAGGCGGTCTGCGCGTCCGACGTGTCGTCGTGCTGTATCTGCGCCGCCGCCGCGTCGCAGAACGCCTCCAGTCCCTCCAGCAGCGCCGTCCGCTTGCCGACGGGCATGAGGTGGAGCACCGCCTGCAGTTCCCGCTCCCGGCGGGCGCGCAGGTCGTCGAGGTAGGCGTGGCCCCGGCTGCTGAGGTGCAGGCGGACCTCGCGCCGGTCGGTGCGGCTCACCTCCCGCTCGATCAGCCCTGCCGCCTGCAACCGGTCGCACAGGCGGCTCGTGGACGGCGGCGTGGAGGCCAGGGAGTCCGCGAGGGTGCGCAGGTTGATGCCCGCGTGGTGCTCGATGATGAACAGGACGCGCAGTTGGGACGCCGAGGCGGGTGCGGTGGAGGCCCGGCCCCACAGCACTTCCAGCAGCTCCGCGGCCGTGGAGGTCACGCGGGCGGCCTCCTCGGGTTCTGGCCGGGGGCGGATGGAAGTCACAGTCACACTCTCGCAGGCACGGGGTTGTCCGTCAGCGTACTAGGCGGGCCCGTCGGCTCAGGGCGCTCGGGCGGACGGCGGCGCTGACGCGAACGGTTTCGTCCGGGTACGTCGGAACCGTACAAGGAACCCTTCAGTAAAGGACCGGTGTTCTCATCACTGCGAACAGATTCATGGCCGCTGAGCGTGCCCTGCGCTCAGCGGCCCCGCACGAGTTGCTCGACGCCGTCCGCCGTGTGCTGGTGGACGGGTACGCGGCGCACTCCGTCGAGCTCTTCATGGCCGACTACGGCCTCACGGTGCTCCAGCCCGTCGCCGAACTGCCGCACACGTGGGACTCCGTGTCGGTGTACAACAGCCCGGCCGGGCGGGCGTTCGGGGCGCAGGAACCGTTCGTGGAGACCACGCCCGGCGCCCGTACGGCCCGGGTCCACCTGCCGGTCTCCGTACGGGGCGACCGGCTGGGCGTGCTGTCCGTGACACTGCCTCGGGAGAGCGGCGAGAGCGGCGAGAGCGACCGGGTGGCCGAGCTGGCCGACATCGCGGAGGTGCTCGGGCACGAGGTGATCGTGGCGGAGCGGGACACCGATCTCTACCTCCAGGCACGGCGCCGGGACCGGCTCACCCTGGCCGCCGAGATGCAGTGGCAGCTGCTGCCCGGCCGGTCCTGCGCCCGGCCGGAGTACGAGCTGGGTGCCCAACTGGAGCCCGCGTACGACATCTTCGGCGACAACTTCGACTGGTCGGCGACGGCCGACCGGCTCCTGCTGTACGCCACCAACGGCATGGGCGAGGGCATAGAGGCGGCGCTGCTGACCAACCTCGCGATCAACGCCCTGCGCAACGCACGGCGGGCCGGCATCCCCCTCGCGGACCAGGCCGCGCTGGCCGACCAGGCGCTGTACGCCCACTACGCGGGGCGCTGCTACCTCTCCGTCCTCATGCTCGACTTCGACCTGTCCACCGGTCTGGTCCAGGTGGTCGACGCGGGGTCGCCGCAGATACTGCGCCTGCGGGGCGGCACGGTCGAACGGATCGGGCTCGACGCCCAGTTGCCCCTCGGCATGTTCGAGGAGACCGACTACGTGACCCAGGAGTTCGCGGTCGAGGCCGGAGACCGGCTGGTCCTCGTCAGCGACGGGGTGTACGCGGTGGCCTCGCCCGGCGGCGAGGCGTACGGGGAGGCCGCGCTGGCCCGGGCCATCCTGTCGACGCGGCTGCTTCCGGCCGCCGAGGTGCCGCGCGCGATCCTGCGCGAGCTGGCCGACCACCGGGGCGGCCCCGTTCCGGACGACGACGCTCTCGTGATGTGCCTGGACTGGCGGGGCCGCTGACCGGCCCACCAGCCGTTCGGACCGGGACACTGCGCGGTCCTGGACCTCCGGCCGAGGGCCCGCACCGTCAGCGACGGTGCGGGAGGCGGACGACCTGGACGAAGAAGTCGTCGATCTGGCGGACGGCGGCGATGAACTGGTCCAGGTCGACGGGCTTGGTGACGTAGGCGTTGGCGTGCAGTTTGTAGCTGCGCAGGATGTCCTCCTCCGCGGCCGAGGTGGTCAGGACCACGACGGGGATGTGCGCGAGCTCCTCCTCGTTCTTGATCCTCTCCAGGACCTGGCGCCCGTCGTACTTGGGCAGGTTCAGGTCCAGCAGGATCAGATCGGGCCGGGGCGCCTCGGCGTGGACGCCCCGGCGGTAGAGGAAGTCGAGGGCTTCCTCACCGTCGCGGACGACGTGGAGGGTGTTGCCGATCTTGTTGTCCTCGAACGCCTCCCGGGTCATCAACTCGTCGCCGGGGTCGTCCTCGACGAGCAGGACGTCGATGGGCTGCGCGGGGCTCCTCATCACGGGGAGGTTCCTTCCAGGAGAGGGGCGGGGGCGGGTGCGGGCTCGTCCGCGTCGGGCGGCGCGGGCAGGGTGAAGCAGAAGCGGGTGCCGCCGGTGTAGTCGGTGTCGATCCAGATCCGGCCGCCGTGGTGTTCGGTGATCTTCTTGCACAGGGCCAGGCCGATTCCCGTTCCGGTGTACGCTTCACGGCCGTGCAGGCGCTGGAAGATGACGAAGACCTTCTCGGTGAACTCCGCCGGGATGCCGATGCCGTTGTCACTGACGCACAGCTGCCAGGCCGGCCCGTCCGCCCCGTCGGGAGCCTCGTCGCAGGTGATGCGGATCTCGGCGGGGTGATCGGGCCGGCGGAACTTGACGGCGTTGCCGATGAGGTTCTGCCACAGCATCACGATCAGGGTGGGGTCGCCGGTGATCTCGGGCAGCTTCGCGGGGCGCTCGATACGCGCACCGGCGTCCTCCACGGCGCCGGCGAGGTTGGCCAGCGCCTTGTCCAGGGCGGTGCCGAGGGGCACGGGCACATGGGCGTCGTTGAGGCGTCCGACCCGGGAGAAGGTGAGCAGGTCGTTGATGAGGACCTGCATGCGCTTGGCTCCGTCGACCGCGAAGTCGATGTACTGGATGCCGCGCTCGTCCAGCTTGTCGCCGTAGCGCCGCTCCAGCAACTGGCAGAAGGACGCCACCTTGCGCAGCGGCTCCTGGAGGTCGTGGGAGGCGACGTAGGCGAACTGTTCCAGTTCGGCGTTGGACCGGCGCAGTTCCTCGGCCTGCGCGTCCAGGTCGGCGGCCTGCTCGACCAGTCGCTGCCGTGCCGCCTGCGAGGCGTCGAGGGCGGCGACGATGCGCCGTCGCATGTCCTCCACGTCCTCGGCGACCGAGCGCACGTCCGACGGGCCGTGCGCCGCGATGCGCTGGTCGAAGTCGCCGTCCGCGACCTGGCGGGAGGCCGAGCGGAGACGGGCCAGTGGCCGCGCCACCAGAACACGTATCAGGGCGGCCATGAGCGCACCCGCGAGCAGGAGGGCGGCCACCAGCACCGACAGCACCCAGTTGCGCTGGGTGCGCACGCTGACCAGCTCGGCGTGCCCGGCGTCCCGGGCCTGGGCGAGGTGCTGGTTCTGCGTCGCCAGCAGGGTCCGGATGTGGTCGAAGGCTTCCTTGCCGCGTCCGGCGGCCCGGCTGTCGGCGGGGCGGGGATCGCCCGGTGTCACACCGGCCACCAGCGGGTCGGCGTAGGCGCGACGCCACGACACCGCGGCTTGCTGGATCGCCCGCACGTCGTCGAGGAGTTCCCCGCGATCCGCGAGCAGCCGGCGCAGCCGCGCGGCCGAGTCCGACTCGTCCTTCCTGCCCGTCGTGTAGGGGGTGAGGAACTGCCGGTCGGCGGTGATGGCGTAACCGCGCGCGCCGGTCTCCTGGTTCACCAGCGACGTCTGCAGCCGGTACGCCTCGGCGCGGGCCGGCTGTATCCGGTCGAGCATCTGGTCCGTGACCTGTGCGGTGCGGTTCAGCAGATGCGCGCCCACCGCGGTGCCGGCCACCACCATGACGGCCATGAGGGCGAGCACCAGGAGGAACCAGCCCTGCACGGTGAGGGCACGCCCGCGGCCACGTCGGGCCCGCGGCGGAGTGGGTGCTGTGGTCATCGGTCCTCGGTCGCTTCCCGTCCTCGGGTCAGGTGCACCACGGCGACGTCGTCGAGCAGGCCCCCGTCCCCTTCCGCCAGTGCCTCGGCCCTGCCGATGAGCGCGTCGACGAACGCCTCCGGGCGCAGCGTCCCCGCCTCCCGGGCCAGCCGCAGCAGGCCGTCCTCGCCGAGCCGTTCGTTGCCCTCGCCGATCCGGCCCTCGAACAGGCCGTCGGTGAACAGCACCAGCCCCGCCCCGGCCGGAAGCCGGAGTTCGTGGGCCGGCCAGGCGAACTCGCCGGGCGGCAGGATCCCCAGGGCGGGCCCGCCGGGCACCTCCAGCCGCTCCACCCGTGAGCCGGACCGCACCAGCAGCCCGGGGTGTCCCGCGCGGGTCACGCCGACGGTCTCCCCGTCCGGGGACATGGACACCACCGTCAAGGTCGCGAAGACCTCCACCCCGGACCGCTCGGCGCTCAGGATCTCCTCCAGCATGCGCAGTTGCCGTGCCGCGCCCGCACCACTGAGCACCAGGGTGCGCCAGGCGATCCGCAGCGCCACCCCCAGGGCCGCCTCGTCCGGGCCATGGCCCGAGACGTCGCCGATCAGCGCCTGCACCGTGCCGTCCGCCGACTGCACCACGTCGTAGAAGTCACCGCCCAGCAGCGCGTGCGCGCGCCCCGGGCGGTACCGCGCCACCACCTCCACCCGGCAGTCGGGCCGCAGCAGCGGAGTCGGCAGCAGGCCGCGCTCCAGCCGGGAGTTCTCCTGGGCCCGCATCTGGCTCGCCTGCAAGGCCACCGCGGCCTGCTCGGCCTGCTTGCGCTGGATCGCGTAGCGCACCGCCCGGCCGAACAGCTCGGGCTCCACCCGGCCCTTGACCAGGTAGTCCTGCGCGCCGGCCGCCACCGCCGCCAGCCCCGTCTGCTCCTCCGCCAGGCCCGTCAGGACCACGACCGCGACCCCGTCGGCCGCCCGGAGCACCCGCTCCAGCGCCGCGAGTCCCTGCGCGTCGGGCAGGTGGAGGTCCAGCAGTACGCAGTCCGGCCGCCCGTTCGCCAGCTCCGTCTGAGCCTCGCCGAGCGAACGCGCCCAGGTCAGCCGCATGCCCGGCGTGCTGTCCGCGACCAGTTCCTCGACCAGCATCGCGTCGGCGGCGTCGTCCTCGACGAGCAGCACCGCCGGCTCCTGCCACGCCCACACCGCCCCGTCCCCCGCCAGTTCACCCGCAGAGGGTGCCCACTGCGGCGGAACGACGGCGGTCCCACGTCCCCTCGAAAGCATCGGCCCCATCCCTCCCGTCCCTCCCCGGTCCCATCCCTCTGCGCGCGATACTCATTGTCATACGACAACCAACGAAGGATAGACCAACGACAGGTCGTGATCCCCGCCTGATCCCGGTCAGCCGATGTGACGTGTGACGGATGTGAGGTGTGCGGCAGTCGCCGTCACCGGCGGGCGGTCGACCGCGTCGCGCAGTTGCGAGCGGGCGGTGACGCCCAGCTTGGGGAAGACCCGGTAGAGGTGGGAGCCGACCGTGCGCGGGGAGAGGAACAGCCGCTCCCCGATCTCACGGTTCGTCAGGCCGCGGGCCGCGAGCCGGACGATCTGCTGCTGCTGGGGGCTGAGTTCGGTGAGCGCCCGGGGCGTGGCACTGGTCGCCTCGACGCCGGCGGCCCGCAGTTCCGCCCGGGTGCGTTCGATCCACGGTCGGGCGCCGAGCCGCCGGAACGTGTCGAGTGCTCCGGTCAGCAGCGGGCGGGCCTCCGCTATGCGACGCCGCCGGCGCAGCCACTCTCCGTAGTCCAGGCGGGTCTGTGCCCGCTCGAAGGGCCACTGCTCGCCCGCGTCGTCCGCCAGCGCCGCCCGGAAGTGCCGTTCGGCGTGCTCCGGGTCGGCGAGCAGGGCGCGGCCCCGTTCGACCAGGAGGGCGACGCGTGCCGACATGCCGGTGCCCAGGTGCCGCACCGACCGCTCCAGCAGTTCCGCGGCGGGTTCGCGCTGTCCCCGGCGGACGGCCGCCGCGGCGAGATCGGCCAGGACGGTGGGGGAGACGTGGTAGTGGACCGGGTCGCCGTCCTCGGTGAAGGCGGAGCGGAAGTGGGCGTACGCGGTGTCGTAGTCGCCCTCGGCCACCGCCGCCAGCCCCAGGGCACGGCGGGCGAAGACCGCGACGGAGCGGCTCTCCAGCGGATCGACGAGGGCCAGGGCCCGCTCGGCCTCCCCGCGCGCGGCGGCCGGCTCACCGAGCAACGCCACCACGGCCGCGTCGAGCGCCCGCGCACACGCCTCGGCGTGGTCCAGCCCGGCCTGCGAGGCCACCACCGCGATCTCGGCGGCCACCGAGCGGGCCTCGGCCCAGCGGCCCTGCTCCAGGTAGGCCCAGCCGGCGGCGCAGCCCAGCCCGGCCGGCAGCGGGCCGTGGGCCTGCCAGCGGCCGAACGCCTCGTCGAAGGTCCTGGCGGCGAGGGTGGTCTGGTCGAGGAGCCAGGCCACGATGGCGAGCGCGGTCAGAGCCCGGGCGTCGTCCCCGGCCTCGGCGATCAGCTCCGGCAGCGCCGGAACGAGGGACGCACCCGCGCCGGCGGGGTCGGAGACGGCCCGTACCCAGGCGCGCAGCGCACCGCCCGCGGCGGAGTCCGGCAGGTCGGGGAGCAGGGCCTCGATCCGCTGCCGCTGGGACTCCTCGCCCGAGTAGTAGCGGACCACCGCCGCGGCGGCCAGCGCGTCCAGCAGGCGGGGCGACCGGTCGTCCGCCGCCTCGTCGGCGATGCGCGCCAGCAGCGCGAAGGCGGCCGTGTGGTGCGGGCCCAGGGTCATGAGCTGCCCCGTCGCCAGCGCGGCCCGGCTGGTCAGCGCCGGGTCGTCGGTGCGCTTGCGTACCTCACCGGCCAGGTGCTTGACCCAGCCGAGCTGGCCGGTGAAGACGGCCATGTCCGCGGCGTCGGCCAGCAGCCGTGCCTGGTCCGCGCGGCGCGGGCTGAGTTCCGAGGCGCGCTCCAGCGCGGCCGCGGCGGCCGCGTGTCCGCCCCGGCGCCGGGCCCGGCCGGCGGTCTCCAGGAGGACCGCCGCCACCTGCTCGTCGGGCCGCACGGTCGCGGCGGCGAGGTGCCAGGCGCGGCGGTCGGGCTCCTCGCCCAGCAACCGGGCGAGAGCGAGATGCGCGTGCCTGCGTTCCTCGAAGGACGCGGCGTGGTAGACCGCCGAGCGCACGAGCGGGTGGCGGAACGCGATCCCGGCGGTGTCCTGCCGGACGAGACCGGCCCGTTCGGCGGGCACCCACAGCGTGTCGTCCGCCTCGGGCAGACCCCGGGCGGCCGCCGGGGCGTCCACCGCGTCGGCGGCGGCGAGCATCAGCAGGGCGCGGCGGGTGGCTTCCGGCAGCTGCCCCACGTGCCGGGCGAAGATCCCCACCAGCCGGTCGGTGACGGGCAGCGGCCCCTCCACCGCGCTGCCCACCGGCGTGCTGCTCGCGGCGGCGCGGGCCAGCTCGACCAGGGCCAGCGGATTGCCCGCCGCCTCCTGCAGGATCCGGACCCGGGTGCGGCCGGTGGGCCGCTCCGGCTGCGCGTCGAGCAATCGGTTCGCCGCGTCCCCGCTCAACGGGCCGACCTCCAGGCGCGCGTACCCCTTGTCGAAGCCGGGCAGTACGGCCGCGGCGCGCACGCCCACCAGCAGCGTCACGGGCTCGCTGTCCATGCGCCGGGCCAGGAAGGAGAGGACGTCCAGCGACGCGCGGTCGATCCACTGGGCGTCGTCCACCACCACGAGCAGCGGTGCCGGTTCCGCCAGGTCCGACACCAGTGTCAGCACCGCCAGGCCGACGAGCATGGGATCGGGGGTCTCGGCGTGTTCGGCCAGCCCCAGGGCGGTCCGGAGCGCGGCCCGCTGCCGGGCCGGCAGGCCGTCCAGGTCGCCGAGCACCGGGCGGAGCAGCTGGTGCAGACCGGCGAAGGCGAGGTGCGCCTCGGACTCGCCGCCGACCGCTCGCAGCACCCGGTGACCGGCATCGCGGGTCCGCCTCACGGCGAGGTCGAGCAGGACGCTCTTGCCGGCCCCGGGGTCGCCCTCGACGACCAGCACCGCGCTGTGGGACCGGCCGGCGGCGACGCGCCTCATGATGTCCGCGGTCTCGGTCTCCCGGCCCACCACGGCCGAACCGGGATCGCCGGCCGGGCTTCGGTCCGCCCGAGCGCGTTCACCATGCTTCACGGATGCTCCAGGAACGGGAATGTCCCCGGCGGCAACGCGGCGGTGCGCGGCCGTATTCCTGATTCGGGTGCCCCCGGGCCGCCCACCCGCAGCTCACAGCCGCACACGGGTGCAGTCACATGACGCATACCGCGCCCCGACACCCCCGACGCACCATGGCGGAACAGGGCCGCCGGGAACAGCGCTCAGCCGCCTCACGCCGCCCGCGTCCGCGGCCTGAACCACGCGGCCCGAACCACGCGGCCCGACCCCGCGCACCCCGCACCGACCGTGCGGAACCGATCGAACTGGAGCAAACCGTGGACACCATCACCCTGGGCGACGTCACCGTGACCCGAGTCCGGGAGTACTACGGCCCCGTCGACCTGACGGCCGAGGCGTTCGTCCCGGACAGCCCGGCCCAGGCGTGGGACGCGCACCGTTCCTGGCTGGTCCCGGACTTCCTGGACGCCGAGACCCGGATCGTCAACTCGGCGATCCAGACCTGGGTCCTGCGCAGCGAGGGCAGGACCATCCTGGTCGACACCGGCGTCGGCAACCACAAGGACCGGCCGTACGCGCCGGTGTGGAACCGCCTGGACACCGACTTCCTGGGCAACCTCGCCCGCGCCGGGGTCCGCCCCGAGGACGTCGACATCGTGATCAACACCCACCTGCACGTCGACCACGTCGGCTGGAACACCTACCTCGACGGCCGCACCTGGGTGCCGACGTTCCCCAACGCCACCTACCTCATGGCCAAGGCGGACTTCGACTACTGGAACCCCGCCAACGAGATCAGGACCCTGCTCGGCCGGGGCAACCAGAACGTCTTCGAGGACAGCGTCGCCCCCGTGCACGAGGCCGGTCTCACCCGGCTGTGGGAGGGCAGCCACCGGATCGACCGCAACCTGGTCCTCGACCTCGCCCCGGGCCACACCCCCGGCTCCTCCGTACTGAGGCTGGAGTCCGGCGCCGACCGGGCCCTGTTCGTCGGCGACCTGATGCACAGCCCCATCCAGATCGTCGAGCCCGACGCCAACAGCTGCTTCTGCGAGGACCCCGCCGAAGCCCGCGCCACCCGCCACAAGCTCCTGGGCGCGGCGGTCGACGGCAACGCCCTCGTCTTCCCCGCCCACCTCGGCGGCCACGGCGCCGCCGAGGTCGTCCGCGAGGGCGGCAAGTTCGCCGTCAAGGGCTGGGCGCCCTTCGCCAAGTACGCCACGTACACCGAGTCGGCCTGAAGTCCGCGGAAGGACACGAGAGATGAATCACCACCCCGGTCCCGTCGTCACCACCGCGCAGGGCGCCGTCCGCGGCCTGCGCCGGGACGGCACCCTCACCTTCCTGAACATCCCGTACGCCGCTCCGCCCCGCGGCGCCGCCCGGTTCGCCCCGCCGCGGCCGCACGAACCGTGGGACGGCGTACGGGACGCCACCGTGCCGGGACCCAACGCGCCCCAGTCCGAACGCAGGCTCGGCGACGTCGACATGACCCCCTACTTCGGCACCGGCTGGAGCCGCGGCGAGGACTACCTCACCGTCAACGTCTTCACGCCCGCCGCCGACGGTGGCGGACTGCCGGTCATGGTGTTCGTCCACGGCGGCGGCTTCGTCGCCGGATCGACGCGCTCCGCCCTGTACGACGGCTCCGCGTTCGCCCGTGACGGCGTCGTCCTCGTCACCCTCAACTACCGGCTCGGCATCGCCGGGTTCCTCGACATCCCCGGGGCGCCCGCCAACCGCGGCCTGCTCGACGTCGTCGCCGCGCTGCGCTGGGTGCGGGAGAACGTCTCCGCCTTCGGCGGCGACCCGCACCACGTCACCCTCTTCGGTCAGTCCGCCGGGGCGACCACCGTCGGCGGGGTCCTCGCCACCCCCGAGGCCGCCGGACTGTTCCGCCGGGCGATCGTGCAGAGCGGCAGCGGCCTGGGCGCGTTCACACCCGAACAGGCCGCCCGCGTCACCGAGGCCGCGGCCGGGGCCCTGGGCATCGAGCCCCACGTCGACGCGTTCGCCGACCTCCCCGACGAACGGCTCGTCGAGGCGGCGTCCCGGCTCGCGGGCATCGACCTGCGGACCGAGACCCACACCGACCCGCTGATCGGCCTCAGCCCCTTCAGCCTGGTGCTCGCCACCCAGCCCGCCGCGGCCGTCGCCGCGGGTCTCGCCGCCGACGTCGACCTGCTCGTCGGCACCAACACCGAGGAGGGCAACCTCTACCTGGTCCCGGTGGGCGCGTACGCCACCTCGACCGCCGCCGACGTCGACGAGGCCGCCGCCCGCGCGCATCCCGACCCGGCGCTGCTCGTCGAGGCCTACCGCACCTCCCGCCCCGAGGCGTCCTTCGCGGAACTGCGCTCCGCCGTCATGGCCGACGCCCTGTTCGGCGCGGGCAGCCGCGCGCTGGCCGACGCCCATGCCGCCCACCCCGGATCCGCCACCCACGCCTACGAGTTCGCCTGGCGCTCCCACGCCCTGGACGGCGACCTCGGCGCCACCCACGCGGTCGAACTTCCCTTCGTCTTCGACCTCGCGGACCGGCCCGAACTCAACGGCCCCCACGCCCTGCTCGGCCCCGACCGGGCGCCCGCGGACCTCGCCACCCGCGTCCACGAGACCTGGATCCGGTTCGCCCGGACCGGCGACCCCGGCTGGGACCCGTACGACACCGACCGCCGGGCCACCATGCGCATCGACGCCGAGTGGACCCAGGTCGACGACCCCCGCGGCCGGGAACGACAGGTCTGGAGCTGACCCTCCACCATGTGCTTCGCCTGCACGCCCCTCCCGCCCGACACCACCGCGAGGAACACCATGACCAGAACCGTCGTCGCCACGGACGAGGCCCCCGCCCCGCCCGCCCCGCTCTCCCAGGGCATCCGCAAGGGCCCCGTCCTCCAGGTCTCCGGGCAGCTCCCGTTCCACCCGGACACGGGCGACATCGTCGGCACCACGGTCGCCGAGCAGACCGCGCAGGTACTGCGCAACGTCACCGCCGTCCTGAAGGCGGGCGGAGCCGGCCTCGCGGACGTCGTGATGCTGCGCGTCCACCTCACCGACCCCGCCCACCTGCCGGAACTGAACGAGGCGTACGCGGCGGCCGTCGGCGAACCCTTCCCCGCCCGCACCACCGTGTACATGCGGCTCCCGCCGGGGGTACTCGTCGAGATCGACGCCCTGGCCGTACTGGACGACTGACCCCGCTCCGGCGGTACGCCGACGGCGGCGCGGATCAGTCGTGGGGGCAGGGTCCGGACACGCCCAGGCCCTCGATGGCGATCTCCATGAGCCGGGTGGCGTGCCGCGCGGCGCCGGGGGCGTGCTCGGCCGCGAGGGACACCGCGTTGGCGAGGGTGAGCAGTTCGAGGACGGTCACGTCGTCGCGGACGGTTCCGTCCTCCTGGGCGCGGGCCAGGAGGACGGAACCGGCGTCCGTCAGCAACTGCTCGCACCTCGAATCCTGCGCGCCCGACGCGGCCGTGCCCGTCGCCTGCAGCAGGGAACGGGCGGCACCGCGCGTGGAGGCGCCGAAGACCGCCAGGGACATCAGCCACTTCGCCAGAGCGGTCGCGGGCGGGTACGCGCCCGCCAGCGACCGGGCCTCGTCGCACAGCCGCGCCACGCGCTCCTGGAAGACGGCCTGGAGCAGGCCCCACCGGGACGGGAAGTGGCGGTGCAGGGTGGCGGAGCCGACTCCGGCCCTCCGGGCGATCTCCTCCAGGGAGGCGTCCGCTCCGCGCCGGGAGACTTCCGCGGCGGCGGCCTCCAGGATCCGGTCGTAGTTGCGACGTGCGTCCGCGCGCTTGGGCGGGCCGTGGTTCTCCCTGCTCACGCTCCTGGTCTCCTTCCTCGCCACTGAAAACGGGGTGCCGCCCCATTCTCGCACCGACCGCGGGCGACCTCGTTTGACACGAAGTGGGGGGCGCCCCCATATTTTAAACGGAGGGGCACCCCGTTTTAGGAGAGGCAAAGGCATGCGTGCCGTACAGTTCGACCGTTTCGGACCGCCCGAGGTCCTGCGGGTCCATGACATTCCCACGCCCCGGCCGGGGCCGGGAGAAGTGCTCGTCGAGGTGCGCGCCGCCAGCGTGGACGCCGGCGAGACGGCCTTCAGAGCGGGCAAGATGCGCCGGGTGACGCGCACCCGCTTCCCCCGCGGCCTGGGCAGCGACTTCGCCGGCCGGGTCGCGGCCGTCGGCAGCGGCGTGAGCGCCTGGAACGTCGGCGACGCGGTGTGGGGACTCACGCCGCACCTCGTCTTCGGGGCCGTCGCCGAGTACGTCGCCGTGCCCGAGCGGCGGCTCGCCCGCGCTCCCGAGAACCTGAGCCTGCTCGAGGCCGCCGCCCTCCCCGTGGCGGGCACCACCGCGATGACCGCCCTGACCGACAAGGCGCGGCTCCAGCCGGGGGAGCGGCTCCTGGTCCGCGGCGCCACCGGTGGCGTCGGCAGCGTCGCCGTGCAGTGGGGCAAGGCGCTCGGCGCCCACGTCACCGCCCTGGCCGGCGCCCGCAACCTCGACTGGATCACCCGGCTCGGGGCGGACGACGCCCTGGACTACCGCACGACCCGGCCCGCGGCCCTCGGCCGGTTCGACGTGATCGTCGACGTCGTCGGCACCGACCTGGGCGCCTATCAGGCGCGGCTGGCCCCCAAGGGGCGTCTGGTCGCCCTCTCCTTCGACGCGGACCGCGTCGTGTCCTCCATGCTCGACACCGCCCTGCGGGCCGCCGCCGCCCCCCGGCGCGTCAAGATGTTCAGCAACAACCCGTCGGCCGACCGGATCGCCGAGCTCACCCGGGCCGCGGAGGCGGGGACGATCCGGCCCGTGATCGACACGGTCTTCCCCCTGCACGACATCGCGGCGGCCCATGCCCGGCTCGAGGCCGGCGGCGTGCGCGGCAAACACGTCATCGACATGCGGGCGCTCCCCGAGGACCTGCCGACGCCGTGAGGAACCCCCCGCACCCCGGCCGACCCCCGGAGGCCGCCCCCCGGCTCGCACCGGGTGCCGCACCAGCGCGCACAGCGACTCCTCGAAGCCGGTGCACCCCTCCGCTCACCCGGGTCAGCGTCCCGTCGCACCGTCGAGCAGTTCGCGCAGGACGTCCGCGTGCCCGGCGTGGCGGCCGGTCTCCTCGATCATGTGGGTGAGGGCCCAGCGGACGCTGGGCGCGGGACGGCCCGGTCGCGGCCGGGGGACCGGTTCGCCGAGGTCGGCGCACGTGTCGAGGACCCGGTTCGCGCGCTCGACGGCCTCCCGGTAGCGGGCGACGACATCGGCCACGCCGTCCTGCGGCGCGGCCCGGAACGTCGCCGGCCAGTCCCGCACCTCCTCACCGAGGAAGAGCGCCCGCTCGACGTGGGTCAGGTGGTTGAGGAGCCCGAGCAGGTTCGTGCCGGACGGCACCGCGGCCGTACGGACTCCGGGTTCGGGGGCGCCGTCGACCTTGGCCGCGACCGAGGTGCGGAGGTAGTCGAGGAACCCGCGCAGGGTCTCGGTCTCGCTGCCCGCGGTCCGGGGCGGCGGGGTGTCACGGCGGTGTGCGCCGGTGGGCATGGTGACCTCCTGGTGGGGCGGGGGCGCCGCCGTGGGGCGGTGGGGCTGTTGTGCGGTGGCGCTGTTGCGCGTGCGGGAAGCGTGGGGGCGTACGGCCCGTCAGCCCGCGCGGCGCACGAGCAGGACGTGGTCGACGACCTCCGCGGTGCGCCCGTCCGGGCCGGTCGCGGTCCGACGCGGAGCCTCGGCCCGCTCGACCCGCCACGTCGCCGGGTCCAGGGCGAGGCCCGCCGCGACCTCCCCGGGCGCCGGGTGACGGACGTCGGGGTCCTGGTCCCACGACCACGGCGCGGTCGAGCCGTGGTCGACGACCAGCAGCCGCCCGCCGGGGCGCAGCGCGTGCGCGGCCGACCGCAGGACCGCCGCCCGGTCCAGGTCGAAGGGCGTGTGGAGGTAGTGCGCGCAGACCAGGTCGTACCGGCCCGCGGGGAAGGACGTGCGCAGATCGTGCCGTACGGCGTCGACGAGGTCGCCGAGCCCGTGGGCGCGGGCGTGCGCCGCGAGCCGCTCGGCCGCCACGCCGGAGATGTCCACGGCCGTGACCCGCCAGCCCCGCCGGGCGAGCCACAGCGCGTCGCCGCCGCTGCCGCACCCCAGGTCGAGCGCGTCGCCGGAGGGCAGGCCGGTGACCGTCTCGACGAGGCGGACGTTCGGCCGCGGGGCGTCGGGCGCCGGGCGGGCCGCGTAGACGCCGTCCCAGAACGTGACCGCATCGGTGGCGCTCATCGGAACTCCTTCAGACAGTTCGGTCGCTCGGTCGCGAGCAGCGGATGCGGCCAGTCTTGGCAGCCGCCGCCCGAACCGGCACGAAATCTTGCCGTTGTGGCAAGGTGGCCGGATGGACGCCGGAACGGACGACGTACTCGACGCGGTGGGCCCACGACTGCGCGCCCTGCGCCGCGAACGCGGCATCACCCTCGCCCACCTCTCGGCGGCGACCGGCGTGTCGGAGAGCACCCTGTCCCGGCTGGAGAGCGGACGGCGCAGGGCGACCCTGGAACTCCTGCTGCCCCTCGCCCGGATCTACGACGTCCCCCTGGACGACCTCGTCGGCGCCCCGCGCACGGGCGATCCCCGGATCCACCTGAAGCCGGTCCGGCGGTTCGGGATGGTCTTCGTGCCGCTGTCCCGGCGGCCGGGCGGCACCCAGGCCTTCAAGATGATCATCCCGAGCCGTCCGGCGCCGCTCGAACCGACGCCGCAGACCCACGAGGGCTCCGAGTGGCTCTACGTGCTCGGCGGCCGGCTGCGGCTGCTGGTCGGGGAGCGCGACCTCAGGCTGTCGGCCGGCGAGGCGGCCGAGTTCGACACGTCCCTGCCGCACTGGCTGGGCAGCGCCGACGGCGGCGCGGTCGAACTGCTCGTCCTCTTCGGCCTGCAGGGCGTGCGGGCGCACGTGTCCTGAAGATCCTCGCCGCCGGCGGCTCGCCCCGCCTGCCGCTTACCGGGCGGACCGCGCTTACGATGCGCGAGGCCGCACCCGTCGCCGCACCACCACCTCGAACAGGAGCCGGTACCCGTGTCGATACCGCCACCGCCGGGACCCCAAGGGCCGTACCCCCAGGGCCCGTACGCTCCGCAGTGGGGCCACCCCCTCGCGCCGTACCCCCGGCAGGCACCCGTCAACGGGCTGGCCATCGCCGCGTTCGTGCTCGGTGTCCTGTGCTTCGTGCCCGCGGTCGGACTCGTGCTGGGGCTGATCGCGCTGGCCCGGATCCGCAAGCGGGGCGAGCGGGGCAAGGGGTTCGCGGTGGCCGGCTGCGTGCTGTCCTCCGTGGGGCTGGCGCTGTGGGCGCTGACCCTCTCCACGGGCGCCGCCGCCGACTTCTGGGACGGCTTCCGCGACGCCGCGCGCGGCGAGGGCACCGCCTACTCCCTCGAGAAGGGCCAGTGCTTCACCACCCCCGACGGCTCCCTCCAGGGGGTGACGTACGACGTCGACGAGGTGCCCTGCGAACGGCGGCACGACGGCGAGGTGTTCGCCTCCTTCGAGCTGCCCCGCGGTTCCTACCCCGGCGACGAGGGCATCACGCGGGTCGCCGACGACCGGTGCTACGCCCTCCAGGACGCCTACGCGATGGACCGGTGGGCGCTGCCTGCCGACGTCGACGTCTACTACCTGACCCCGACCTCCGCGAGCTGGCGGGCCGGTGACCGGGAGGTCACCTGCCTGTTCGGGAACACGGACGAGCGGGGCACGCTGACCGGCTCGCTGCGCAACGACGGCGCGCGGCTCGACCCGGACCAGCACACGTACCTGCTGGCGGAGGGCCATCTGAACCGGGCCATGGACGAGGTGCCCGAGGCGGAGGCCGTCGAGGACGACCTCGCGGGCTACCGGATCTGGGCCGGGCGGGTGACCCAGGCGCTCGGGGAGGAGATCGCGACGCTGGACGGGCACGGCTGGCCGGCCGGTGCCGAGCGCCCGGTCGCCGAGCTGACCGACGACCTGGAGGCCGCCCGCGCGCAGTGGGGCCTGGCGGCGAAGGCCGCCGACGCCGACGCGTACTACGAGCACTACGGCAAGGGCTACGACCTCCTCGTCGCCGACACCACGGTCACCGCCCGCAAGGCTCTGGGGCTGGCGGACACCCGGCCGGACTACGAGGACGGCGACGGCGGCGACGGCGGCGCTGACGCCGGCGGGGGAGAAGTCCCCGGCCTGGAGGTGTGACGGCGCCCATAGCGGGGAGAAAGTGCCTGCGTAAAGCCCTCGGGCCCCGCAAGTCATCACTTCGAGTGATTCTTTGGCCTTTGCTTGCCTGGTACAACCTACGGTTGCCACGCTGTTGCTGTCTGTACAACCTGATGGGAGCGGCCAGTGACATTCGGTGAGCAGCCGGCGTATCTGCGTGTCGCGGGTGATCTCCGTAAGAAGATCGCCGACGGCCTGCTGCCGCCTCATACCCGCCTTCCGTCCCAGGCCCGGATCCGCGAGGAGTACGGCGTCTCGGACACCGTCGCCCTGGAGGCCCGCAAGGTGCTGATGGCCGAGGGCCTGGTCGAGGGGCGCTCCGGTTCCGGCACCTATGTGCGCGAGCGGCCCGTCCCCAAGCGCGTCGCCCGCTCCGGGTACCGGCCGGCCGGCGGCGCCACGCCCTTCCGGCAGGAGCAGGCCGACGGCGACGGGCGCGGCACCTGGGAGTCGCGCAGTGAGCAGGCCGAGGCGAGCGGCGCCGTGGCCGAGCGGCTCGGGATCAAGCCCGGGGACCGCGTGATGTGCACGCGGTACGTCTTCCGGGAGGCGGGCGAGGCCGTCATGCTCTCCACCTCCTGGGAGCCGCTGGACCTCACCGGCCGCACGCCGGTGATGCTGCCCGAGGAGGGGCCGCTCGGCGGCATGGGCGTCGTCGAGCGGATGGCCGCCATCGACGTCGTCGTCGACAACGTCACCGAGGAGGTCGGCGCCCGCCCCGGCCTCGCCGAGGAGCTGCTCGCCCTCGGCGGCGTGCCCGGACACGTGGTCGTGGTCATCCAGCGCACGTTCTACGCCTCGGGCCGCGCGGTCGAGACGGCCGACGTGGTCGTCCCGGCCGACCGGTACCGGGTGGCGTACCACCTCCCCGTCAGGTAGACCGCCGAGCGGCGGCTCAAGTAACGGCGCGGCCGGGGGAGTTCGTCCGGCCCTCCGCGGTGTGAGATGGCGCACGCCTGTCGTGCGCCCCCCGCGCCTCCCTCCCTCGCCCGCACACCCGTCCGGGCCGGTGCCGTCGTCCGTGCGGCGCCGCGATCCGGCCGTTCCCGCAGGTCGTCTCCCTCGGCCCCGCCATGCCTGTGACCGGAGGCATCGGTGCGCGAAGAGGGCGCGTTCCGCACCGTGCGCCCCCTGCGTTCTGGCTGGTTGCGTACCTCTTTGTGCAAACTCGTATTCGCTCCGTGAAGGTTGGGCGTAGGCTCGGGCATATGCGGATTGCGGTTTCCTTGGCGGGCGGGGCGCGGCCTGTGCCGCGGGCGGGAAGTGGAGGGGCGCGATGAACGACAGCACGGTCACTCTTCCCTGGCTGGTCTTCCGGCAGGACGACAACGGCAACCGCTACCGCGTGGGCAGGTACGCGACCCGGGCCGAGGCCCAGGAGATCGCGGACACCCTCGACGGTCGCGGACACAAGCAGCTCTACTGGATCGTGAAACTGGGCCCGAGCGGAACCGCGACGGGCTGAGCGTCCGGCCGCGTAGGCTCCGGCGCATGACGCAACGGATCGTGGTGGGCGCCGCCCTGATCGACGGAGGGCGCCTGCTCGCCGCGCGCCGCAGCGCGCCGGCCGAACTGGCCGGCCGGTGGGAGCTGCCGGGCGGCAAGGTCGAGGCGGGCGAGAGCCCCGAGGCGGCCCTCGTACGGGAACTGCGCGAGGAACTCGGGGTGACGGCCGAGCCGGGTGAGCGCGTGGCGGGGCAGTGGCCGCTGAGGCCGCCGTTCGTCCTGCACGTGTGGACCGCGCGCCTGCTCCCCGGCTCCGCCGCTCCGCTGCCCCTGGAGGACCACGACGACCTGCGCTGGCTGACCCCGGCCCAGATCTGGGACGTGCCCTGGCTCGACCAGGACGTGCCCGCCGTGGAGCGGGCCCTCGCCCACCTCGGACGCGCGACGGGCGACGGGCGTCGGGCGACGAGTGGCGGGACGGATGACGGTACCGGGCCCGGATAAGGGGTATGTGCCCATTAACCCCACGAAAACGGGCAAGGGTGGGGGTCGTCGGCCGGGGAAGTGATCGGCGTGATCGGCAGCGAGGGCGGCTGCGCGGAGTGGGTGTTCCCCGCCGCGCCGGACGCCGTGCGGACCGCCCGCTCCCTGGTCCGCCGCACCCTGGACGAGTGGCGGCTCGCCCACGTCGGGGACATCGCCGCCCTGCTGGTCAGCGAGCTGGTCACCAACGCCCTGCGGCACGCCACCGGCCCCATCGGCGTCCGCCTGGTGTGCCCCCGCGACGGCGCCGACGGAGTCCTGCTGGTGGAGGTGTCCGACCCGCTGCCGGACCTGCCCCGCGAACGCGTCGCCCACCCCGACGACGAGGACGGCCGGGGTCTGCGGTTGGTGGCGTCCGTCGCGAGCCGCTGGGGCACCCGGCCCGGCGAGGCGGGCAAAACGGTGTGGTTCGAACTGGCGGTGCCCCGATAGTGCGACCGCGAGGTGACGCACCGTGGCCAACCGCCCGAAATGTACCGGTATTTACCGGGGTCTCGACGGTCATCCGGTCCAGCCCGGCGGCAGTTGTCGAACTGGGTGATTCGATGCCGTGTCCGCTGGTTAGAAGACTGGAAGTGTTGTCACGGTCCGGACCGAAAACCATCGGGACCGTGCTGTGATCGTGAACACCGTGTCGTGCGGCGCCGTAGTGCTGGATACTGCGGGCAGCCGCCTCCGGTGACCGGTGCCGGACGCGGTGAGCTGGAGGGGACGGTTCGCGTGAGCGAGATACCAGCGAGGGCCACGGAGTCCACGGAGTCCGAGGGCCCGTCGGCAGGCGTGCCACTCGGTGACGCGGTGTGGCAGAGCAGCCCGCCCGGCTCCATCTACGACTACGTCAAGGTCGCCTCCTTCTCCATCGGCCCCGACGGGCTCGTCGACCAGTGGAGCCTGCGTGCGGAGCAGCTGCTCGGCATCCGGGCCGAACACGCCGTGGGCACCGACCCCATCGAGGCCTTCGTCGATCCCGACCTGCGCGAGCGCGGCCAGCGCAAGATGGCCGAGATCCTCGACGGCCGGGAGTGGACCGGCGTGGTCCCCTTCCGGGCGCCGGGCGACGGCACCGGACCGGGCGACGGCACCGGACCGCCGCGGCGCGACCGCGGGCGCCGCGGGCTCGCCGAGGTGTACGTCATGCCGACGCGCACCGAGGACGGGGAGAAGGCCGCCGTCTGCATCGTCGTCGACGTCCGCGTCCTGCGCAGCATCGAGACCGACCTCGCCGCCTCGCAGGCCATATTCGGCCAGTCTCCGTTCGGCTTCCTGCTGATCGACCCCGACCTGACGGTGCGTCGCGCCAACCAGCGGTTCGCCGCCACCTTCGGCGGCACACCCGACGACCACCGGGGCAAGGGCGTCCACGACTACCTGCCGCGCGCCGAGGCCGACCGGGTCTCCGCCACCCTGCGCCGGGTGCTGGAGACCGGCGACTCCATCACGGACATGCACGTCACGGGCTTCGCGCCGGGCTCGGAGGAACGCCGCCACTGGTCCGTCAACCTCTACCGCGTGCACAGCGGTTCGGGCCGGCCCATCGGCGTCGCCTGGCTCGGCACCGACATCACCGCCCGCCGTGAGGCCGCCCGCGAGGCCGCCGCCGCCCGCCGCAACCTCGCCCTGCTCAACGACGCCGGCGCCCGCATCGGCAACTCCCTCGACCTGGAGACCACCGCCCGCGAACTCCTCGGCGTCGTCGTCCCCGGCTTCTGCGACCTGGCCACCGTCGACCTCTACCAGGGCCTGCTGGTGGGCGACGAGACCCCGCCCGGCCTCGCCGACGGCAGCGCGGAACTGCGCCGCGTCGCCTTCTCCACCGCCGTGTCCGACGCCCCGTACCTCGGCACCGGGGAGCGCGTCAAGCTCGGCGCGGTCCACCACTACCCGTTCAACTCGCCCTGCGCGGACGCCCTGCGCACCGCCCGCCCGCGCAGCGTCCCCGCCGAGGACGGCGGCCTCGTCCAGTCCACGCTCGCCGTGCCGATGGTCGCCCACGACACGGTCGTCGGACTCGCCCAGTTCGCCCGCACCAAGGGCAGCGAGCCGTTCGGCGACCGCGACCGCGACCTCGCCGTGGAACTGGCCGCGCGCGCCGCCGTCTGCATCGACAACGCCCGCCTCTACCGGCGCGAACACGAACGCGCGCTGATCCTGCAACGCTCCCTGCTCCCGCCCGGCGACCCGGAGGCCTCCGGCCTCGACATCGCCTGCCGCTACCTGCCGGGCGAGGCGGCCACCGGACGGGCCAGCGAGGTCGGCGGCGACTGGTTCGACGTCATCGAGCTCCCCGGGCACCGCACCGCCCTGGTCGTCGGCGACGTCATGGGCCGCGGGCTGCGCGCCGCCGTCGCGATGGGCGAACTGCGCACCGCCGTACGCACCCTGGCCCAGCTCGACCTCGAACCGGCCGAGGTGCTCGGCCACCTGGACGAGATCGCCCGCGGCCTCGGGACGCCGGGAGGCGTCCAGCAGGCGACCCGCGCCGCCCGCCGCCCCCGCGAGGCCGACCTCTCCGAGGTCTACCTGGCGACCTGCGTGTACGCCGTCTACGACTCGGTGACCAGGCGCTGCACCTTCGCCAACGCGGGCCATCTGCCGCCCGTCCTGGTCGAGCCCGGCGAGGCCGCGCTGATGCTGGACGTACCGCCGGGCCTGCCGCTCGGTGTCGGCGGGGAACCCTTCGAGGAGGTGGAGGTCGAACTGCCCGAGGGTGCCCTGCTCGCCCTCTACACCGACGGACTGGTCGAGAGCCGCGACCATCCCCTCGACGAGGGGCTCCAGGCCTTCGTGGGCGCCCTCACCGACCCCACCCAGCCGCTCGAGGACGTCTGCGACCAGGTCCTCAACACCCTGGACAGCCACCACGGCGAGGACGACATCGCCCTGCTCTTGGCCCGTGTCCAGGGCCTGCCCAGCGACAGCGTGGGCGACTGGACCCTGCCCCGCGAGCCGCGCAGCGTCGGCCGGGCCCGCGAGCTGGCCCGCGCCCGGCTGCTCGACTGGGACATGGAGCCGCTGGTCGACACCACGGAACTGCTCGTCAGCGAACTCGTCACCAACGCGCTCCGGTACGGCGAGGGCGAGATCAGGCTCCGCCTGCTGCTCGACCGGACCCTGGTCTGCGAGGTCTGGGACTCCGGCCTGGTCCAGCCCCGCCGGCGCCGTGCCCGCGACACCGACGAGGGCGGCCGCGGCCTGCAACTGGTCGGCCTGCTCAGCGCGGCCTGGGGCTCCCGCCGTACCCCGCGCGGCAAGACGGTCTGGTTCGAACTGCCCCTGCCGGGCGCCGACACCCAGCTCACCGACCCGGCGGAGGCCCTGCTGAGCCTGTTCTGACCCGGCCCGGTGTCGTCCGGGTCCGGGCCCTGCGCACCCGGCGTACGCGGCCGTACCCGGCCAGCAGCAGTGCCGCCCCGGCCGTGACCAGCGGCGGCACCAGATCCGCGTAGATCACGGCGACGCACCCCTGACCGCAACCGGAACACCGGTTCGAGTCGTCCCCGCTGGCAACACGCTCGGAGCGTAAGCGTGGCAACCGGCCACCGCGACCGGGGACGGGCCACAGGGAGGGGACACCGTGGAGCACACGGACCGAAGAGACACGGAACCGGAATCCGCCCCGGCGGCCGACCCGACAGCGGAGCCGGCGGCCGCCGACGGCGATCAGCCCGGACCGGGGCCGAGGAGAACGCGGCTGCGCCGCGTCCGCCGCATCACCCTCGCCGTCCTCTTCATCCTCCTCGTCCCCCTCCTCACCGCCGAGACCGCCCTCCGCGTCAACTACATGGGCGACCCCGCCGACGGCACCCACACCCGCGACCGCGACGCGATCTGGCTCGGCCACGCCTGGGTCGACGGCCGCAAGGACGACGCGGACCTCGCCGCCTTCGCCCGCCGCGTCAAGGCGACCGGCATCCGCGACCTGTACGTCCACACCGGCCCGATGGAGCACGACGGCACGCTGCCCGAGGCGCTCTACCCGAGGGCCCGCTGGCTGATCGACGCCGTGCACCGGGAGATGCCCGGCGTCCGCGTCCAGGCATTCCTCGGCGACGTCCTCGCCACCGAGAGCCCCGACGGCATGCGCCTGGAGAAGGCCGCCACCCGCGCCGCCGTCGTCGACTCGGCCCGCCAGGTCCTGGACGTCGGCTACGACGGCGTCCACCTGGACCTGGAGCCGCTGCACTCGGGCGACCGGAACTACCTCTCCCTCCTGGACGACGTACGCGCCGTCACCCGGGAGCGGGACGCCCAGCTCTCCGTCGCCGCCCACCAGATCGACCCGCTCCCGGGCTTCCACTCCTTCTGGGGCACGGTCGCCGGACACCCCAAGTGGTGGTCCCAGAAGTTCTTCGGCCAGGTCGCCCGCCGCGTCGACCAGATCGCCGTCATGTCGTACGACACCATGCAGCCCCTGGAGAGCCTGTACGGCGGCTACGTCGCCCAGCAGACCTCGCTGGCCCTGGAGGCCACCCCGCCGACGACCCACCTCCTGATGGGCCTGCCCTTCTACCACGAGAACCGCTTCGGCCACTGGGCGCACGCGGAGACCGTCGCCGCCGCCGTCCGCGGCGTCCGCCTGGGCCTGTCCCGCACGGACGCCGACCGGGAGCGGTTCGGCGTCGCCGCCTACATCGACTTCGCGGCGACGGAGCAGGACTGGACGTCGTACCGCGAGGGCTGGGTCCGCTAGGAACCCTCCCGGGACCGGCGCCCGATCTTCGACCCCAGCCACACCAGCGGGTCGTACTTGCGGTCCACGGCCCGCTCCTTCAGCGGGATCAGCGCGTTGTCCGTGATCCGGATGCCCTCCGGGCAGACCTCCGTGCAGCACTTGGTGATGTTGCAGTAGCCGAGGCCGTGCTCGTCCTGGGCCGTGCGCGAGCGGTCCAGGCCGGTGTCCCCGGCCGCGTCCAGCGGGTGCATGTCCAGTTCGGCGACGCGCATGAGGAAGCGCGGGCCCGCGAAGGCGGGCTTGTTCTCCTCGTGGTCGCGGACCACATGGCAGGTGTCCTGGCACAGGAAGCACTCGATGCACTTGCGGAACTCCTGCGAGCGGTCCACGTCCTGCTGCATCATGCGGTACTCGCCGGGACCGAGGTCGGCGGGCGGCACGAAGGCCGGGATCTCCCGCGCCTTGGTGTAGTTGAAGCCGACGTCCGTCACCAGGTCGCGGACGACGGGAAAGGCCCGCAGCGGCGTGACGGTGACCGTCTCCTCGCGGGTGAAGACGGACATGCGGGTCATGCACAGCAGCCGGGGGCGGCCGTTGACCTCCGCGGAGCACGAACCGCACTTGCCCGCCTTGCAGTTCCAGCGCACCGCGAGGTCGGGGGCCCGGGTGGCCTGGATGCGGTGGATGATGTCGAGGACCACCTCGCCGTCGTTCACCTCGACCGTGAAGTCCTGGAGGCCGCCGCCCTCCACGTCACCGCGCCACACCTTGAAACGGGCCTCGTAGCCGCTCATTCGCCCAGGCCCTCCAGTTCGTCGTCGGCGAGGTACTTCACCAGCTCCTCCTTCTCGAAGAGGGCGAGCAGGTCGGGCCGGACGGGTTCGGTGGTCCGCCGCTCCAGACGGATCACGCCCTGCTCCCGGTCCGCCGCCAGGGCGTCCCCGGGACCGCCCGGACCGGCCGGGTCGCCCGCCGGACCGGCCAGCGAGCACATCAGGTTGGCCCGGCGCCAGCGCCGGTCCATCGACGGATGGTCCTCACGGGTGTGCCCGCCGCGCGACTCGGTGCGTTCCAGGGCCGCCCGCGCCACGCACTCGCTGACCAGCAGCATGTTGCGCAGGTCCAGGGCGAGGTGCCAGCCCGGGTTGAACTGCCGGTGCCCCTCCACACCGGCCCGGCGGGCCCGCGCCCGCAGCTCGGCCAGCTTGCGCAGGGCCTGTTCCATCTCCGGCTCCCGGCGGATGATGCCGACCAGGTCGTTCATCGTCTGCTGGAGTTCCTGGTGGAGGGTGTACGGGTTCTCCGGCGGGCCCGCCTCGGGCTCCCGCGTCTCCGCGGAGAACGGCCGCAGCGCCTCCGCGGCGGCGGCGTCGACCTGCGCGGCGTCGACCCGGGCGCGCGCCCCGTCGTCCGTGCGCCCCGCCGCGTGGTCGGCCGCGTAACGGCCCGCCCGGCGCCCGAACACCAGCAGGTCGGACAGCGAGTTGCCGCCCAGCCGGTTGGAGCCGTGCATGCCGCCGGCCACCTCACCCGCCGCGTACAGCCCCGGCACCCCGCGCGCGGCGGCCGTGTCCGAGTCCACGGCGACGCCGCCCATCACGTAGTGGCAGGTGGGACCGACCTCCATCGCCTCCGCCGTGATGTCGACGTCGGCCAGCTCCTTGAACTGGTGGTACATGGAGGGCAGCCGGCGCCGGATCACCTCGGCGGGCATCCGGGTCGACACGTCGAGGAAGACCCCGCCGTGCGGCGAGCCCCGGCCCTCCTTCACCTCGGCGTTGATCGCGCGGGCCACCTCGTCGCGGGGGAGCAGCTCGGGCGGGCGCCGGTTGTGGTCGGGGTCGTCGTACCAGCGGTCGCCCTCCTCCTCCGACTCGGCGTACTTCTCCTTGAAGACGTCGGGGACGTAGTCGAACATGAACCGCTTGCCGTCCGAGTTCCTCAGTACTCCGCCGTCGCCGCGCACCGACTCGGTGACGAGGATGCCCTTCACCGAGGGCGGCCAGACCATCCCCGTCGGGTGGAACTGCACGAACTCCATGTTCAGCAGGGGCGCCCCGGCCAGCAGCGCCAGGGCGTGGCCGTCGCCCGTGTACTCCCACGAGTTCGACGTGACCTTGAAGGACTTGCCGATGCCGCCCGTGGCGATCACCACGGAGGGCGCCTGGAGGACGAAGAAGCGGCCGGTCTCGCGCTCGTAGCCGAAGACGCCCGAGACGCTCCGGCCGTCCTTGAGGACGCGGGTGACCGTGCACTCCTGGAAGACCTTGAGGCGGGACTCGTGGTCCCCGGTCTCCCGGAAGTCCTCCTGCTGGAGCGAGACGATCTTCTGCTGGAGGGTGCGGATCAGCTCCAGGCCGGTGCGGTCGCCGACGTGGGCGAGGCGCGGGTACTCGTGCCCGCCGAAGTTGCGCTGCGAGATCCGGCCGTCCTTCGTACGGTCGAACAGCGCGCCCCACGTCTCCAGCTCCCACACCCGCTGCGGGGCCTCCTGGGCGTGCAGCTCGGCCATCCGCCACTGGTTGAGGAACTTGCCGCCGCGCATGGTGTCGCGGAAGTGGACCTGCCAGTCGTCGCCGGAGTTGACGTTGCCCATGGAGGCGGCGATGCCGCCCTCGGCCATCACGGTGTGCGCCTTGCCGAACAGCGACTTGCAGACCACGGCCGTACGGGCACCCCGCTCGCGGGCCTCGATCGCGGCGCGCAGCCCGGCGCCGCCCGCGCCCACCACGACGACGTCCCATTCCTGCCGGTCGACCACGGACATCAGAACAACCTCGGATCGTCGAAGACGCCGGACGCGACGAGATACACGTAGAAGTCGGCGAGCGCCACGCTCACCAGCGACGCCCAGGCGAGCTGCATGTGCCGGGCGTTGAGCCTGCCGACCCACTGCCACATCCGGTAGCGCACCGGATGCCGCGAGAAGTGCTTGAGCTTGCCGCCGACGATGTGCCGGCACGAGTGGCAGGAGAGGGTGTACGCCCAGATCAGCGCGATGTTGGCGAGGAACACCAGGGTGCCGAGCCCCATGTGGCCCCAGGCGTAGTGCTCGTCGCGGAAGGCGAGCACGGTGTCGTAGCTGAGGATGCCCGCGACCAGGAGCGCCGCGTAGAAGAAGTACCGGTGGACGTTCTGCAGGATCAGCGGGAAGCGGGTCTCGCCGGTGTACTTCCGGTGCGGCTCGGCCACCGCGCAGGCCGGCGGGGACGCCCAGAAGCCCCGGTAGTAGGCCTTGCGGTAGTAGTAGCAGGTCAGGCGGAAGCCGAGCGGGAAGATCAGGATGATGATGGCGGGGGAGATGCCCCACCAGGTGCCGAAGATCTCCCAGTTGGGCCCGGAGCGCATCGGCTCGCAGCTCTCCGCCAGACAGGGGGAGTAGAAGGGCGAGACGTAGGGGGCCGCGTAGTAGTCGGTGTTCGCGAAGGCCCGCCAGGTCGAGTAGACGACGAAGGCCAGCAGGCCCGCCGCGGTGGCGGCCGGGGCCAGCCACCAGCGGTCGGTGCGCAGGTGCGGGGCGCGGATGGTGGCGCGCGTCGGGAAGTGGACGCCGCCGCCCGGGGGATGGGCGTCGGTGGCTGGACGTTCCGTACCAGTGGCCACTGGGCGACTCCGGTCGGTCGGGTCGGGTTGCGGGCCTGTCTTGTCTCCCGGAGCGGGCCCTAGGGGGCGCGGCGGTCGCGGGCGCCGAGGCCCTCGTCGTCCGAGTCCGTCCACAGCGAGCCGTCGTACGGCGTGTCGGGGATCGGGACGAGGTCCGGGCGCCTGGGCGCGTCCGGTGCCGCTGCCCGCAGCAGGGCCACGCTCTCGCGCAGGTGGTCGGCGTCGGTGCGGACCCTGCGGACCTCCAGGCCGCCGGGGCCCAGCTGCCTCTCCAGCCGGGTCACCGCCCGGGCCAGCTCGTCCAGGCTGCGCTGCACCGATGACAGGTCGTCGTGCACGGACATGACGTGACCTCACTTCCGCCGGACAGGGCGCGGACACGGCAGGGGCCGGTCCCGGGTGGCGACGTTCATGCGCCTGCGAGTGTCGCGCGTCACACCAGTCGCTGGGAAGGGATGTGCGGCGATTGGCCGGGGCGCGTCGGTGCACCGCGGGTGGCGTTGCGCCGCACGGGTGGCGTTGCACACCGCCGTCGCCGTGTCTCCCCGCGTCGCCGAACCGTTTCCTCTTCAGTGGCCGCATCCCTCGTCCGGATACAAATGATCAACTTGAATACCGCAAATACGGCGTATCGCTTCGTATCGCGCATATGCCGCCACGAGCGATCACCACGGCCGCGGCCTTCCGGAGGTAGCAGAGATGTCCCACGTCGGCGTCGGACCGCGCGCGCTCATGCGCTCGGTCGCCTTCCTCACCGCGGGGGCCCTCGCGGTCCCCGCGCTGGCCGGCTGCACCTCCGAGGACTCGTCGGGCAAGCCGCTCGCCGAGCAGGACGTCGCCGCCGCGGCCCGCGCCCGGATCTCCGACGGCGGCACCCTGCGCTGGGCCGTGGACTCGGTGCCGGAGACGCTGAACGCCTTCCAGTCGGACGCCGACGCCACCACCACCCGCGTCGCGCAGGCCGTGCTGCCCGCGATGTACCGGACGGACGAGACCGGCCGGGCGGTGCGCGACGCCGACTACCTGGAGTCCGCCGAGGTCGTCGACACCGAGCCCAAGCAGGTCGTCGTCTACAAGCTGAACCAGCAGGCCGTCTGGAGCGACGGCCGGGAGATCGGCGCCGCGGACTTCGCCGCCCAGTGGCGTGCCCTGTCCGGCAAGGACAGCGCTTACTGGACCGCCCGCAACGCGGGCTACGACCGCATCGAGAAGATCGAGCGCGGGGCGAACGACCTGGAGGTCAAGGTCACCTTCAGCCGGCCCTACGCCGACTGGAAGGCCCTGTTCACGCCCCTGTACCCGAAGGACGTCATGGGCACCCCCGACGCCTTCAACGACGGCGCGCGCCGGGCGCTCAAGGTCACCGCGGGACCCTTCGCCGTCAAGAAGGTCGACACCAAGGACGACCGGGTCGTCCTCACCGGCAACCCCCGCTGGTGGGGCGAGCCGGCGAAGCTGGACCGGATCGAGCTGCGCGCCGTGCCCCGCGACGAACGGGTCTCCGAACTGGTCGCCGGCAAGCTCGACCTGGCGGAGATCGACCCGGAGACCGCCGACGAGGTCACCCTGGCCGCCGCACCCCCGGGCCCCGCCACCGGCGCCCCGGTCATGGGCCCCGAGGGCACCCCCGCCGCGGGCTCGGGCGGCGCACCGGCGCAGGCGCCGCAGGGCAGGTCCGCCGCACAGGCGCTGCGCTCCTGGGCCGTCGCCAACGGCTCCGACGAGGAGGCCGCCGAGGAGGAGGTCCTCGCGCGCGAGAAGCGGCGCAAGGCCGAGGCGAAGGCCCAGCGCAGGCAGAAGGCACTGAGCGGCTTCGAGGTCCGCAAGTCGCTGGAGCCCGCCTACACCCAGCTCGCCCTCAACGGCGCCGACGGCCCCCTCGCCGACGAACGCGTCCGCCGCGCCGTCGCCCGCGCCCTGGACCGCGGGAAGCTGGCCGAGGCGGTCCTGGGGCCGCTGGGTCTGCCCGCCGAGCCCGTGGGCAGCCACCTCGCGCTCGCCGGCCAGCCCGCCTACGCCGACGGCAGCGGCGCACTCGGCGAGCAGAACGCCAAGGAGGCCCGGGCCCTGCTGGCCGACGCCGGCTGGGTTCCCGGCGGCCCGGTGAAGAAGGCCGAGAAGGGCGAGAAGGCGGCCGGCGCCGAGAAGGACGAGGACGACAAGGACGAGAAGAAGTCCGAGGGCGGCGACGAGGGCACGTACATCGTCGGCGAGGACGACAAGAACGACGGCGGCGCCGAGGACGGCAAGGACGGCGCCGACCAGGAGAGCGGCGAGAAGCACAGCAGCGGCAAGAACACCGCGCAGGGCGGCGCACCCGGCGCCTACGCCCCCAAGGGCACCGCGGCCCCGGCCGGGTCGGCGGCGGCCCCCCTCGCCAAGGACGGCAAGGCGCTCACGCTGCGCTTCGTGCTCCCCTCCGGCCCCGGCTCCGAGACGCTGCGCACCGTGGCGGACCGCATCACGGGCATGCTGAAGAAGATCGGCATCACCACCGACATCACGAAGGTGCCGGACGAGAGCTACTTCAAGGACCACATCGCCTCCGGCGAGTACGACCTGGCGCTCTACTCCTGGCCCGCCTCCGCCTTCCCCGCCACCGACGCCCGCCCCATCTACGCCAAGCCCGTCCCCGCCGCCGACGGCTCCCTGAACGTCGCGCAGAACTACACCAGGGTCGGCACCGACCAGGTCGACCAGCTCTTCGACCGGGCCATGGCCACCCTGGACCAGAAGGAGTCCCGGGACCTGCTGCGCAAGGCCGACTCGCGGATCTGGGCGGCGGCCGGTTCCGTCCCGCTCTACCAGCGCCCGCAGCTGATGGTGGCGCGCAAGAGCCTGGCCAACGCGGGAGCCTTCGGCTTCGAGACGCCGGTGTACGAGGACATGGGCTTCCTCAAGAAGGGCGCCCAGGGCTCCAGGCCCTCCGCCTCGCCCTCGTCCTGACCCTCCCGACCTGCCCGGACACGGCTTGCCGGGTCCGGGCGGGCCGCACCCGGCAAGCCGCAGTCCCCGGGGCCCCGTACCATTGGGTGAGGCCGTGGCATGTACCGCCCGGCAGGCCCGCGTGACACGGACGTCCGCGAGGGCCGTCCTCACACCCTCCGGGAGTACGCCTCATATGACCGCGTCTGCAACGCGTCACGACATCCGCAACGTCGCCATCGTTGCCCACGTCGACCACGGCAAGACCACGATCGTCGACGGAATGCTCAAGCAGGCCGGCGCCTTCGCCGCGCACCAGCTCGACTCCGTCGACGACCGCATGATGGACTCGAACGACCTGGAGCGTGAGAAGGGCATCACGATCCTGGCCAAGAACACCGCGGTGAAGTACCACCCGAAGGCCGGCGGGGACCCGATCACGATCAACATCATCGACACCCCCGGCCACGCCGACTTCGGTGGCGAGGTCGAGCGCGGTCTGTCGATGGTCGACGGCGTCGTCCTGCTGGTGGACGCCTCCGAGGGCCCGCTGCCGCAGACCCGGTTCGTGCTGCGCAAGGCGCTCAGCCAGCGGCTGCCGATCATCCTCTGCATCAACAAGACGGACCGTCCCGACGCCCGGATCGACGAGGTCGTCAACGAGACGTACGACCTCTTCCTCGACCTGGACGCCGACGAGGAGCAGATCGAGTTCCCGATCGTCTACGCGTGCGGCCGGGACGGCGTCGCCTCCCTCACCAAGCCCGACGACGGCACGGTCCCCTCCGACTCCACCAGCCTGGAGCCGTTCTTCTCGACGATCCTGGACTACATCCCGGCGCCGACCTACGACGAGGACGCCCCCCTCCAGGCCCACGTCACCAACCTGGACGCCGACAACTTCCTCGGCCGTATCGCCCTGCTGCGCGTCCACCAGGGCGAGCTGAAGAAGGGCCAGACCGTCGCCTGGATGAAGCGCGACGGCTCCGTGCAGAACGTGCGGATCTCCGAGCTGATGATGACCGAGGCGCTCACCCGCAAGCCCGCCGAGAAGGCCGGCCCCGGTGACATCTGCGCGGTCGCCGGCATCCCGGAGATCATGATCGGCGAAACCCTGGCCGACCAGGAGAACCCGGTCCCGCTGCCGCTGATCACGGTCGACGAGCCCGCGATCTCCATGACCATCGGCACCAACACCTCCCCGCTGGTCGGCCGCGGCGCCACCGGCAAGGGCGCCGACAACAAGGCGGTCGTCAAGGACCGCAAGGTCACCGCCCGCCAGGTCAAGGACCGCCTGGACCGCGAGCTGATCGGCAACGTCTCGCTCCGCGTCCTGGACACCGAGCGCCCGGACGCCTGGGAGGTGCAGGGCCGCGGCGAGCTGGCGCTGGCCATCCTGGTCGAGCAGATGCGCCGCGAGGGCTTCGAGCTGACCATCGGCAAGCCGCAGGTCGTCACCAAGGAGGTCGAGGGCAAGACGTACGAGCCCGTCGAGCGCATGACGATCGACGTGCCCGAGGAGCACATGGGCGCGGTCACGCAGCTGATGGGCGTGCGCAAGGGCCGGATGGACAACATGTCCAACCACGGTTCCGGCTGGGTCCGCATGGAGTTCGTGGTCCCCTCGCGCGGCCTGATCGGATTCCGGACGGAGTTCCTCACCCAGACCCGCGGCACCGGCATCGCGCACTCCATCCACGAGGGCCACGAGCCCTGGTTCGGCACCCTCACGACCCGCAACAACGGTTCGCTGGTCGCCGACCGCTCCGGTGCCGTCACCGCGTTCGCGATGACCAACCTCCAGGAGCGCGGCGTCCTGTTCACGGACCCCGGCACCGAGGTGTACGAGGGCATGATCGTCGGCGAGAACTCCCGCGCCGACGACATGGACGTCAACATCACCAAGGAGAAGAAGCTCACCAACATGCGGTCGTCCTCGGCCGACTCCTTCGAGGCGATCGTCCCGCCGCGCAAGCTCTCGCTGGAGCAGTCGCTGGAGTTCTGCCGCGACGACGAGTGCGTCGAGGTGACCCCGGAGGCCGTCCGTATCCGCAAGGTGAACCTGGACGGCCGCGAGCGCGCCCGCGCCGCGAGCCGCGCCAAGCACGGCTGACCCGCCCCTCGCACGACGAACGGCACCGGACGCCACGGATCACGTGGGGTTCGGTGCCGTCGGCGTTCGGCGTCCGGCGTTCCGCGCCGGCATAGGGAAAACCCTAGATTTCCCCGCGGGCCCCCGCCGGGCGGGCCGGTCCGCACTAACCTGCGCGAAAGCACTCCGCCCCGAGCGCCGACGTACCGCCGCGTCCGGGGGCTCGGCGGGCGGTGTCGACGGGTGTTCCCGGCGCGAGACATACCTGTGGGTCAGCTTGCACCCACCGCACGTTACGCGCAATCAATTTCCACCGAGCGGACGTCCGCTATACGGACGGTCACCTCCGTTAGATGTGTAACAAGTCCGTTTCGCAGCGATCTCGTACCAAACCCTTTGTCCGGATTTTGAAAGATCTGGCCCCTATCTGTGATCGAACCGAGACCTCGAACCTGTGGTTCGTTCCCCGGAGGATGGCAGATAGTTAGGCGCGTAGAGCTCGGATAAACGGGTCACGCGCTGACGGGGCGCAGGCTCGCGAGCGTGAGGACGCCCGACGATCTCATCACCGGTCCATGGCCGAGATGTGTCGCGTGTTCCTCTTTGCGGTGAACCAGCGGATTCATGAGGAGGAACCCATGCGAGGTGCCACAAGCGCCATATGGGTCGCATCGTCCCCGATGGCAGGTGTAGGCCCCGCGGGTGCGTTCAGTGCCGTCACGGTTGATGCGGCAGCGGCCCGGCGTCGCGAACTTCCTTGACGTCGTGTGCCGCCGGTCGGTAGCCGCCGACCGCGAGCCAGGGTTCTCCGGGGGCCGTGCCGCCCCTCCGTCTTTGTTCCCCTCGCGCGCTGCGCATGACGTACGCCGTGCGAAGGCCGTCGGCCCCGTGCACTCCCGACGACCTCCTACCTGTGAAATGGACGAATCATGACGAGTCCAATCGAGATTGAGGGTGCTGAAGCCTCTTCCGTCTTGGACAAAGAGAGCGCGCCGCAAGGTGACGCCCCGAAGCCCAAGGAGCCGGAAGGGCGCAAGCCCGGCCAGTTGATGTGGGCGCGCTTCAAGCGCGACCGGGCCGGTGTGATCTCTGCCTTCGTCGTCCTGTTCTTCTTCGTGGTCGCGGCGGCGGCGCCGCTGATCTCGAAGATCTACGGCAAGAACCCGTACACGCTGTACGGGCAGGACAACCCCGACCTCCTGGACATGTTCACCATGCCCGCCGCGCCGTACGGCGGCATCGACGGCGACTTCTGGTTCGGCATCGAACCGGGCCTGGGCCGCGACGTGTTCACCCAGCTGCTGTACGGCATGCGCAACTCGATGGCCACCGCGCTGGCGGCGACCATCATCATGACGGTGCTGGGCGTCCTGATCGGCCTCGCCGGCGGCTACTTCGGCGGGAAGATCGACTACTGGCTCGGCCGGATCACCGACTTCTTCATGGCCCTGCCCAGCCAGCTCTTCTTCGTCGCCGCGATGCCCGTCATCACCACGGTGTTCGTCGCCCCGGACAAGGAGACGCCCACCTACGTGCGCGCCTCCGCGATCATCATCGTGCTGTCCTTCCTGGGCTGGATGAGCATGGCCCGCATCGTCCGCGGTGCCACGCTGTCCCTGCGCGACCGGGAGTTCATCGAGGCGGCCCGCATCTCCGGTGCCTCGCCCTGGCGCATCCTCCGCAAGGAACTGCTGCCCAACATCGTCACTCCGACGCTGGTACAGGCGACGCTGACGCTGCCGAGCACCATCCTCAGCATCGCGTTCCTGTCCTTCGTGGGTGTGGGCTACGTCGAGCCCACACCGGACTGGGGACGCATGTTCTCCATCGGCGCCAACATCGTCGAGCAGGACCCGTACTACATGCTCTTCCCCGGAATCGCCATGGTGATCTTCATCGTGGCCTTCAACCTCCTCGGTGACTCCGTGCGGGACGCCTTCGACCCCAAGGGAAACCGCTGAGGCCCAGGGGAACCCCCCACGTCCTCGCCCGGCCGGTCCGGCGCCGCTCAGCTCCCGGTCCCGGCCACGTACCAGCAGTGCTTCACTACTCACAGGCAGGTGGATTCGTCCCTATGAGCATTCTCCGTAACCGCACCGCGACGGCCGCGATAGTCGCGGTCGCCGCCGGCGCCCTGACCCTCACCGCCTGCGGTGGTGGCGACAGCGACAGCTCCGCCAAGGACAACAGCAAGAAGAAGGAAGACGCCAAGTCGCAGTCGAAGCCGGTCCAGATCGGCGACGCGCAGGCGTCCACCGGCCCGGCCCCCGAGGTCCCGGGTGCCAAGCCCGGCGGCGTCGCGACCGTCTACCAGGAGGCGGACTTCTCCCACCTGGACCCGGGCCAGATCTACGTCTCGGACGGCAAGCTGCTCAGCCGCCTGATCTTCCGCGGCCTGACCCAGTACGACGAGGACGAGAACGGCAACCTGACCGTCGTGGGCGACCTCGCCACCGACGCCGGCAAGCAGTCCGACGGCGGCAAGACCTGGACGTACACCCTCAAGGACAACTTGAAGGACGCGAACGGGAACCCGATCAACTCGGCGGACTTCCGCAACACGGTCGAGCGCCTGTACTCGACCTACATCACCGACGGCCCGACCTACCTGCAGCAGTGGCTGTCCGGTGAGGGCACCACCTACCGCGACGCCTACGCGGGCCCGGACAAGGGCAAGCACCTGCCCGACTCCGTCCTGGAGACGCCGGACGACAAGACGATCGTCTTCCACTTCAAGGACGCCCGCCCCGACCTCCCGCAGATGCTGACCATGCCCGGTTACAGCCTCGTCCCGGAGGAGACGGACACCAAGGCGAAGTACGACTCGGCGCCCGTCGCCGTCGGTCCGTACAAGATCGCGGAGTTCAAGCCCGGCAAGTCCATGAAGCTGGTCAAGAACACCCAGTGGGACCCCAAGTCCGACTCGGTGCGCCACCAGTACGTCGACGGCTTCAACATCGAGATGAACCACGACGACGAGGACCAGACCAAGACCCTCCTCGCCGACCAGGGTGGCGCCAAGAACGCCATGATGTTCACGGGCCAGGTCGCCACCACCCAGCTCCAGAAGGTCGTCGGCGACAAGCAGGCGATGCAGAACCGCACGATCCAGGGCTACGCCCCCTACGTGTGGCAGCTCAACTTCAACCTGGACCGCGTCAAGGACAAGAAGCTCCGTGACGCGATCACCCTGGCGCTGCCCTCCGCCTCGGTCTTCAAGGCCGACGGTGGTGCCTACGGCGGTGAGGTCGCCAACTCGCTGATGTCGCCCACGACCCCGGGCTACGACGGTGAATTCGACCCGTTCAACCGCCTCAAGAAGCCGAACGGCGACATCGAGGCCGCCAAGAAGCTGATCAAGGAAGGCGGCTTCGAGGGCAAGAGCCTCGTCTACGCCTACGGCAACACGCCGACCCGTCAGCAGCAGGCCGTCCTGATCGCCGACGCGCTGGAGAAGATCGGTCTGGACATCCAGAAGAAGGAGATCGACTCCGCCACCTGGTACGAGCAGGTCGGCAAGGTCAAGAACGGCTACGACCTGTACATGACCGGCTGGGGCCAGGACTGGCCGTCCGCCTCCACGGTCATCCCGCCGGTGTACGACGGCACGCAGATCCAGGACGGCGCGTCGAACTACTCGCACATCAACGACGAGCACGTCAACTCGGAGATCAAGCGCATCCAGAAGATCACCGACACGGCCGAGGCCACCAAGGCGTGGGCCGAGCTGAGCGAGTACATCTCCAAGGAAGTCAACCCGGCCGCCCCGATCTACTACACCAAGGTCTTCCAGATCTTCGGTTCGAACATCGGTGGCATCCGCTACAGCTCCGACTCGAGCTACGTGGACGTGACCCGGGTCTTCCTCAAGAAGTAGTCCGTCCGGTCGGGAAACCGGTGGTGGGCGCGCGGCGGAGCGCCCACCACCGGGCCCGGATCCCCACCAGACCTCCCCATCCGACTGCCGCAGTCCTGAGAGCAGCTGTCTGCCATGCTTCAATTCCTCATTCGCCGGTCCTTCGGCGCGGTCCTGATCCTGGTGTTGATCAGCGCCTTCACCTTCTTCATGTTCTTCGCGATCCCGCAGGACCCGGCCATGCTGGCCTGTGGCAAGAACTGCACTCCGGACGCGCTGGAGATCATCCACAAGAACCTGGGCCTCGACCAGCCGGTCACCGTCCAGTACTGGCACTTCCTGTCCGGCATCTTCACCGGCCGTGACTTCGCCGTCGGCCACTGCGACGCCCCCTGCTTCGGTGTCTCCTTCGCCAACGACCAGAACGTCTGGGACACGATCCTCGACCGCTTCCCGCTGACCGTCTCGCTGACCGTCGGCTCGCTGGTCGTCTTCCTCGTCCTCGGTCTCGGCGCCGGCCTGATCGCCGCCAAGAACCGCGGCACCTGGATCGACAAGGTCTTCAGCTCCGGCTCGCTGGTCGTCAGCTCCCTGCAGATCTACTTCCTCGGCCCGCTCGTGCTGCTCGCCGTGGTCTACAGCACCGGTTGGCTGGAGAAGCCGAAGTACGTGCCGATCTCCGAGGATGCCGCCGGCTGGTTCGCCGGTCTGCTGATCCCCTGGATCGTCATGGCGACCATCTTCACCGCCAACTACACGCGTATGAGCCGCTCCTCGATGATCGAGCAGCTTCAGGAAGAGCATGTGAAGGCGGCCCGGGCCAAGGGCATGTCGGGCAACTACACGTTCTTCCGCTACGCATGGCGCGGCTCGCTCGTCCCCATCGTCACCATCCTCGGTATCGACCTGTCCGCGCTGATGGGCGGCGGCATGGTGACCGAGATGACGTTCGGCCTGGCCGGGATCGGCCGGCTCGCGCTGGACTCCGTCACCAACAAGGACCTGCCGATGCTGATGGGCGTCATGCTCGTCAGTGCCGCGCTCATCATCGTCTTCAACCTGATCGTGGACGCCCTGTACGCCGTCATCGACCCGCGCGTGCGCCTGTCCTAGGAGAACCACCGTGACCACTCAGACCAAGCCCGAAGAGGCCCCGGCCGCCGCCGCGGGGGACGCGTTTCTCTCGGTGCGCGACCTCAAGGTCCACTTCTCCACCGAGGGCGGCGTCGTCAAGGCGGTGGACGGTCTCTCCTTCGACCTGGAGCGAGGCAAGACCCTCGGCATCGTCGGCGAGTCCGGCTCCGGCAAGTCGGTGACCAACCTGGCCGTCCTCGGCCTGCACGACCGCCGCAAGACCGCCATCGACGGCTCGATCACCCTGGACGGCCAGGAGCTGACCGACGCCGGCGAGAAGCAGCTGGAGAAGCTGCGCGGCAAGAAGATGGCGATGATCTTCCAGGACGCGCTGACCGCGCTGTCGCCGTACTACACGGTCGGCCGGCAGATCGCCGAGCCGTTCATGAAGCACAACGGCGCGTCCAAGAAGGACGCCCGGGTGCGCGCCATCGACCTGCTCGAGAAGGTCGGCATCCCGCACCCGAAGCAGCGGGTCGACGACTACCCGCACCAGTTCTCCGGCGGTATGCGCCAGCGCGCCATGATCGCGATGGCGCTGGCCTGCAACCCGGACCTGCTCATCGCCGACGAGCCCACCACGGCGCTCGACGTGACGGTGCAGGCGCAGATCCTCGACCTGCTCAAGGACCTCCAGCAGGAGTTCGGCTCCGCGATCATCATGATCACCCACGACCTGGGTGTGGTCGGCAACATGGCCGACGACATCCTGGTCATGTACGCGGGCCGGGCCGTCGAGCGCGGCACGGTCCGCGAGGTGCTCAAGTCGCCCCAGCACCCGTACACCTGGGGTCTGCTGGGTTCGATGCCGAGTCTGAAGTCCGACGTCGACGAGCCGCTGATGCCGATCCCGGGATCGCCGCCCTCGCTGATGAACCCGCCCTCGGGCTGCGCGTTCCACCCGCGGTGCGGCTTCACCGACCTGGTCTCCGGAGGCCGCTGCTCGGCGGACCGTCCGGTGCTGCCAGGGGGACGCGCCGCCGCCTGCCACCTGACGGGAGACCAGCGGCAGCAGGTGTTCATCGACAAGATTCAGCCCCGGCTGGGCTGAGCGGAAACCGGCGACTGGGGCATCACCATGAGCGACAAGAGCAACACGACCACAGCGGTCGCCGACTCCTTCCCGCAGCAGCGGGACGGTGACGGCACACCGCTCCTCAAGGTCAGCGGCCTGACGAAGCACTTCCCGATCAAGGGCGGCTTCCCGATCAAGCGCACCGTCGGCCACGTCAAGGCCGTCGACGGCATCGACCTCGAGGTCTACCCCGGCGAGAGCCTCGGCCTCGTCGGCGAGTCCGGCTGCGGCAAGTCCACCACCGGCCGGCTGCTGACCCGTCTGTACGAGCCCACCCAGGGCACGATCGAGTACAAGGGCCAGGACATCAGCCGCGCGGGCCGGCGGCAGCTGGCGCCGATCAGGTCCGAGATCCAGATGATCTTCCAGGACCCGTACGCGTCGCTGAACCCGCGGCAGACCGTCGGCACGATCATCTCGGGCCCGATGGAGATCAACGGGATCAACCCGCCCGGCGGCCGGGAGAAGCGCGTCCGCGAGCTCCTGGAGATCGTCGGTCTCAACCCGGAGCACTACAACCGCTTCCCGCACGAGTTCTCCGGCGGCCAGCGCCAGCGCATCGGCGTCGCGCGTGCCGTCGCCCTGCAGCCCAAGCTGATCGTCGCCGACGAGCCGGTCTCGGCCCTCGACGTGTCGATCCAGGCCCAGGTGGTGAACCTGCTGCAGGAGGTGCAGCGGGAGATGGGGATCGCGTTCGTCTTCATCGCGCACGACCTGGCGATCGTGCGGCACTTCTCGCAGCGCGTCGCGGTGATGTACCTGGGCAAGGTCGTGGAGATCGCGGACCGCGACTCGCTCTACAACCGGCCCCGCCACCCGTACACGCACGCCCTGCTGTCCGCCGTGCCGGACGCGGACATCGACGCGGAGAAGCGGGAGCGGATCCGGCTCGAGGGCGACGTGCCCTCGCCGATCTCGCCGCCGTCCGGCTGCCGGTTCCGTACCCGGTGCTGGAAGGCGCAGGACAAGTGCGCCACCGAGGAGCCGCCGCTCGTGCACCTCTCCGGAAACCGTGAGGGCCACCTGACGGCCTGCCACTTCCCGGAGGACCCCACGACGGAGGCCAGGTCCGAGGACATCGTCATGGACCCGGGCCTGAAGAGCATGGAGGACGGCGCCGACGGCGACGCGCTCTCCAAGAGCTGAACCGGCGCGAAGGGCGGCGGCGGGAGGACCTCTCCCGCCGCCGCCCTTCCGTATGCCGCCGAACCTCTCCCACCCGTCCGGCGGACACCCGCAACCCGTACGGACCGGACGAATGTGCGCCCCGGAGTGCGCCCCCCGAAGCTGGCCGGGAACGGACCAGCGGACGAGTCAGGGCACGAGGAGGCACTCCATGCGCGGAGCCACGCACGCCAGATGGGCCGCTTGCGCGGTGGCGGTCACCCTCGCGGCGACCGCCTGCGGGGGCGGTGGCGGGGACAGCGGCGGAAACGGCGGCGGCGTGCTCAGCTCCTCCTGGGGCGACCCCCAGAACCCGCTGGAGCCGGCCAACACCAACGAGGTGCAGGGCGGCAAGGTCCTCGACATGATCTTCCGCGGGCTGAAGCGGTACGACCCGGAGACCGGCGAGGCCAAGAACATGCTCGCCGAGAAGATCGAGACGTCCGACTCGCGGAACTTCACCGTCACCGTCAAGGACGGCTGGACCTTCAGCAACGGCGAGAAGGTCACCGCCCAGTCCTTCGTGGACGCCTGGAACTACGGCGCGAGCCTGAAGAACAACCAGCGCAACGCCTACTTCTTCGCCTACATCGACGGCTACGACAAGGCGCACCCCGAGAGCGGCTCGCAGAGCGCCGACACGCTCTCCGGGCTGAAGGTGACCGGCCCGCGCACCTTCACCATCAAGCTCAACCAGAAGTTCTCCAGCTTCCCCGACACCCTCGGCTACGCCGCCTTCGCCCCGCTGCCCAAGGCGTTCTTCGACAACCACGACGCCTGGCTGAAGAAGCCGGTCGGCAACGGCCCCTACCAGGTCGACAACTACACCCGGGGCTCCCAGATGTCCCTGCGCAAGTGGGACGGCTACCCCGGCGACGACAAGGCCCAGAACGGCGGCGTCGACCTGAAGGTCTACACGGACAACAACACCGCCTACACCGACCTGATGGCCGGCAACCTCGACCTCGTCGACGACGTGCCCGCCGCCCAGCTCAAGAACGTCAAGAGCGACCTCGGCGACCGGTACATCAACACCCCGGCCGGCATCATCCAGACCCTCGCCTTCCCGTTCTACGACAACGACTGGAACAAGTCCGGCTCCGAGAAGGTCCGCACGGGGCTGTCCATGGCCATCGACCGCAAGCAGATCACCGACACGATCTTCCAGCAGACCCGCACCCCGGCCACCGACTGGACCTCGCCGGTCCTCGGCAAGGACGGCGGCTACAAGGCGGGCCTGTGCGGCAGCGCCTGCGACTTCGACCCGGACGAGGCGAAGAAGCTGGTCAAGGAGGGCGGCGGGCTCCCCGGCGGCCAGGTGAAGATCACGTACAACGCCGACACCGGCTCCCACAAGCAGTGGGTCGACGCCGTCTGCAACTCCATCAACAACGCCCTGGGCAACGACAAGGCGTGCGTCGGCAACCCGGTCGGCACCTTCGCCGACTTCCGCAACCAGATCACCAACAAGAAGATGAGCGGCCCCTTCCGCGCCGGCTGGCAGATGGACTACCCGCTCATCCAGAACTTCCTCCAGCCGCTCTACTACACCAACGCCTCCTCCAACGACGGCAAGTGGTCCAACCAGAAGTTCGACGACCTCGTCGACCGGGCCAACGCCGAGACCGACACCGCCAAGGCCGTCGGCCTCTTCCAGCAGGCCGAGGAGGTCGTCCGGGACAACATGGCCGCCATCCCGCTCTGGTACCAGAACGGCAGCGCCGGCTACTCGGACCGGCTCTCCAACGTCAAGCTCAACCCGTTCAGCGTCCCGGTCTACAACGAGATCAAGGTCGGCTGAAGGGGGGCGGGCTCCATGGGACGCTACGTCGTCCGGCGGCTGCTCCAGATGATCCCGGTCTTCATCGGGGCCACGCTGCTGATCTTCCTGATGGTCAACGTGATGGGCGACCCCATCGCGGGACTGTGCGGCGACCGGGAGTGCGACCCGGCGACGGCCGCGCAACTGCGGCACGAGTTCGGCCTGGACCAGCCCGTGTGGCGGCAGTACGTCACCTACATGGGCAACGTCTTCACCGGCGACTTCGGCACCGCCTTCAACGGCCAGCCGGTCACCGAACTGATGGGGACGGCGTTCCCGGTCACCATCCGGCTCACCGTCGTCGCGATCCTCTTCGAGATCATCGTGGGGATCATCCTCGGCGTCGTCACCGGCCTGCGCCGCGGCCGCCCCGTCGACACCGGGGTCCTGCTCCTGACCCTCGTCGTCATCTCCGTGCCCACCTTCGTCACCGGCCTGCTGCTCCAGCTGCTGCTCGGCGTGAAGTGGGGCTGGATCGACCCGGCCGTCTCCTCCGAGGCGGCCTTCGGCGAGCTGATCGTCCCCGGCCTGGTCCTCGCCTCGGTGTCCCTGGCCTACGTCACCCGGCTGACCCGCACCTCCATCGCGGAGAACCGGCGCTCCGACTACGTCCGCACCGCCATCGCCAAGGGCCTGCCCCGCCACCGGGTCATCACCCGGCACCTGCTGCGCAACTCCCTCATCCCCGTCGTCACCTTCATCGGCACCGACATCGGCGCCCTGATGGGCGGCGCCATCGTCACCGAGCGGATCTTCAACATCCACGGCGTCGGCTACCAGCTCTACCAGGGCATCCTGCGCCAGAACACCCAGACCGTGGTCGGCTTCGTCACCGTCCTGGTCCTGGTCTTCCTGATCGCCAACCTCGTCGTCGACCTCCTGTACGCCGTACTCGACCCGAGGATCCGCTATGCCTGACCAGGAGCCCTACGAGCCCGAACGCGCCATCGCCGGCACCGGCATGGGCGGCACCATGGACCTCGGCACCAGCGAGGCGGTCACCCTGGAGCAGCCGCCGGGGCCGGACGGGGCCGACCCGCGGGACAAGCCCCGCAGCCTCTGGTCCGACGCCTGGCACGACCTGCGCCGCAACCCCGTCTTCATCATCTCCGCCCTGGTGATCCTCTTCCTGATCGTCATCTCCCTGTGGCCGTCCCTGATCGCCTCCGGCAGCCCCCTCACCTGCGACCTGGCCAAGGCCCAGGAGGGCTCCCAGTCCGGCCACCCCTTCGGCTTCAACGGCCAGGGCTGCGACGTCTACACCCGCACCGTCTACGGCGCCCGCACCTCCGTGGCCGTCGGCATCCTCGCCACCCTCGGCGTCGCCGTCCTCGGCAGCGTCCTCGGCGGGCTCGCCGGATTCTTCGGCGGTGCCGGGGACGCGGTCCTCTCCCGGATCACCGACGTCTTCTTCGCCATCCCGGTCGTCCTCGGCGGTCTCGTGCTGCTCTCCGTCATCACCAGCAACACCGTCTGGCCCGTCATCGGCTTCATCGTGCTGCTCGGCTGGCCGCAGATCTCCCGCATCGCCCGCGGCTCCGTCATCACCGCCAAGCAGAACGACTACGTCCAGGCCGCGCGGGCACTGGGCGCCTCCAACTCCCGCCTCCTGCTCCGCCACATCGCACCCAACGCGATCGCCCCCGTCATCGTCGTGGCGACCATCGCGCTCGGCACGTACATCTCCCTGGAGGCGACCCTGTCCTTCCTCGGCGTCGGCCTCAAACCGCCCAGCGTCTCCTGGGGCATCGACATCTCCGCGGCCGCTCCCTACGTCCGCAACGCCCCGCACGCCCTGCTGTGGCCCTCCGGCGCGCTCGCCATCACGGTCCTCGCGTTCATCATGCTCGGCGACGCGGTGCGCGACGCCCTCGACCCGAAGCTGAGGTGAGCCGCCGCATGCTGCTCGAAGTGCGCGACCTGCACGTGGAGTTCCACACCCGCGACGGCGTCGCCAAGGCCGTCAACGGCGTCAGCTACGGCGTGGACGCGGGCGAGACCCTCGCGGTACTCGGCGAGTCCGGATCCGGCAAGTCCGTCACCGCCCAGACCATCATGGGCATCCTCGACGTCCCGCCGGGCAGGGTCACCGCCGGAGAGATCCTCTTCGAGGGCCGGGACCTGCTGAAACTGAAGGAGGACGAACGCCGGAAGGTCCGCGGCGCCGAGATGGCGATGATCTTCCAGGACGCGCTGTCCTCGCTGAACCCCGTCCTGACCGTCGGCGCCCAGCTCGCCGAGATGTTCACCGTGCACCGCGGCATGTCCCGCAAGGACGCCCACGCCAAGGCCGTCGAGCTGATGGACCGGGTCCGCATCCCGGCCGCGAGAGAGCGGGTGCGGCAGTACCCGCACCAGTTCTCCGGCGGCATGCGCCAACGCATCATGATCGCCATGGCGATGGCCCTGGAACCCAAGCTGATCATCGCCGACGAACCGACGACCGCCCTCGACGTCACCGTCCAGGCCCAGGTCATGGACCTGCTCGCGGAACTGCAACGCGAGCTGCGGATGGGTCTGATCCTCATCACCCACGACCTCGGCGTGGTCGCCGACGTCGCCGACAAGATCGCCGTCATGTACGCGGGCCGCATCGTGGAGACGGCACCCGTCCACGACATCTACAAGGCCCCGGCCCACCCCTACACCCGCGGCCTGCTGGAGTCGATCCCGCGCCTGGACCAGAAGGGCCAGGAGCTCTACGCCATCAAGGGCCTGCCGCCCAACCTCACCCGCATCCCGCCCGGCTGCGCCTTCCATCCCCGCTGCCCGATGGCCCAGGACGTCTGCCGCACCGACGTGCCCCCGCTGTACGACGTCACGGAGTCCGACGCGGAGCGGGGCAGCGCCTGCCACTTCTGGAGGGAGTGCCTGCATGCCTGAGACCACCGAGCCGATCCTCGAGGTCAGCGGGCTGGTCAAGCACTACCCGCTGACCTCCGGCATCCTCTTCAAGAAGCAGGTCGGCGCGGTCAAGGCCGTCGACGGCGTCGACTTCGAACTCGCCCGCGGCGAAACCCTCGGCATCGTCGGCGAGTCCGGCTGCGGCAAGTCCACGGTCGCCAAGATGCTGGTCAGCCTGGAGAAGCCGACGGCCGGCGAGATCCGCTACAAGGGCGAGGACATCAGCCGCCTGTCGGGCAAGGCCCTGAGGTCCGTACGCCGCAACATCCAGATGGTCTTCCAGGACCCCTACACCTCCCTCAACCCGCGCATGACCGTGGGCGACATCATCGGCGAGGCGTACGACATCCACCCCGAGGTGGCGCCGAAGGGCGAGCGGCGCACACGGGTCCAGCACCTGCTGGACGTGGTGGGTCTGAACCCGGAGTACATCAACCGCTACCCGCACCAGTTCTCCGGCGGCCAGCGCCAGCGCATCGGCATCGCGCGGGGCCTCGCGCTGCGCCCGGAGATCATCGTCGCCGACGAGCCGGTCTCCGCCCTCGACGTCTCGGTGCAGGCCCAGGTGATCAACCTGATGGGCCGCCTCCAGGACGAGTTCGACCTCTCCTACATCTTCATCGCCCACGACCTCTCGATCGTCCGGCACATCTCGGACCGGGTCGGCGTGATGTACCTGGGCCGCATCGTCGAGACGGGCCGGGACGCGGAGATCTACGACCATCCCACCCACCCCTACACCCAGGCACTGCTGTCCGCCGTGCCGGTGCCCGACCCGGAGGCGCGGGAGCGCCGCGAGCGGATCATCCTCGCCGGGGACGTCCCCTCCCCGACCAACATCCCCTCCGGCTGCCGCTTCCGCACCCGCTGCTGGAAGGCGCGGGAGCGGTGCGCGCTGGAGGTCCCGGCCCTCGCGGTCCCCGCCGAGTTCCGGTCGGTCTCCGGGCCCGCCGCCCACGACTCGGCGTGCCACTTCGCGGAGGAGAAGCAGGTGGTGCCGCCCGAGGAGGCCGCACCGCGGGGCCCCCATGACGCGCACGGTCGGCGCGGTTCGCACCGGGAGGACGGTGAGAGTGGATGACACGGCGGGGCGGGCCGGGGCGAGGCGCAGCCGACCGTTGTGCACGCGCATGCGCAGGGCCAGAGCTTCCCAAGTTCAGAGCGCGAGTTCGCTTCTGGTCAGCCGCTCCATGAAAGAAGCCCCAGGTCAGGAACCTGGGGCTTCGTTGTTGTCTGGACCGGATCAGGCATCGCATGCTCACGCCATGCCTGTCGCTCGGTCAATGGAGCCGTGCAGGGAACGCCCCTCCGTAAAGCTCGTCGAGACCGAGGAGCAGCACGCCGTCCTCGTCCTGTGCTCCGCGTGACATCTCACGTCGCAACGAGTCGCTGAAGCCGGCTGCGCTGAAGCAGGCCAGCTGACATCGGCTGGTGTCCATGCCTCGTGCAGTAAGTACTTCCCGTGCCCGAGCCAGCCTCTCCAGGTGGCTCAGCCCCATGACGGTGCCCCATTTCGCCTCTCCGAGCAGGTGGACCGCCTGCTTGCTGCCCCCGGACCCGGGTTCCACCACGGCTACGTCGATCTGCGTCTGACGCCGCGCCACGGGGTCCGTCACCACGCCACCGCCCACCTCCCCCAGGGAGGAGCGGAGCAGGGCCCGGCCCGGCCCGAGGATGTACTCACGGCACACCGTCTCGAAGTGCGGTCCGGCCACCTGAGCCGCGAAGCGTTCCGCGGACTGCGCCCACACCTCTCGCGCCTGCCCGCTTTCCAGCCGCGCCCAGGCGGGCCGCATGACCGCCTCGTAGAAATTGATCAGCGGCTCGGTGATTCTGTACTGGGACTTCCCGGCCCGAAAGACGTCCGCTTCCCGCGCCAGGAGGTGACTGTCCTCCAGGACGTGAAGGGGGTGAGAGATGTCCACGGACTTACGGCCGATGTACCCCGCGATCCCTCCCCGGGTGGAGTTCCCCTGGGCCACCGCGGCAAGGACCGAGTGGTACAAGGCCGTGTCCCGGATGTCCGCTTCCTCGGCAAGCAGGTACCGGGCTTCCCGGAAGAGAGGGCTGAAGGGCGAGAGGACCGTACGGCAGATCCAGTCGTCGAACTCCTCCAGCCCGGCGGGGACGTCGTCCGCAAGGAACTGACGACGATAGGCAGGTGTGCCTCCGACCACGGCATGGAGACGGGCAGCGAGCGCGGGGTCGTCAGCGACCCCCCAGAATTCAGCCGCCGCCCTGTACCCGAAGGGCCTCACGACAAGCTCCAGTTGAGCTCGCCCCCGCAAGGGCGCAGTACTCGCCAACAGTCCGCCCATGACGGACATCGCTGACCCACACAGGAGAAGCCGCATCCGGCTCTGCTCAACCTGGAACCGGTCGACCTCCCGCTGGATTATCGACGGCAGCTCCGGAGCGGTCTTCGCCAAGTACGGAAATTCATCAATGACCACAAGTAGTGGCGCCTGAGAACTTCGCGGCGAGGCCAGCCCGAACAGGTAGGAGATCGCGTCGTCCCAGGTGGCAAAGGAGAAGGGGACCGGCGACCCCACATGATCGGCAAGAGCCGCAGCGAACTGGCGCAGGGATTCCACCTCCGTCGCCGCCGTTGCTCCAAAGTAGAAGCCCCCCTGCTGCTCGACCAGAGCGCGCAGCAAGTAGGTCTTGCCCATCCGCCGCCTGCCACTGACGATCCCGAGCATGGCGTGCGGCAGCGGCCGGCTCACGAAGGCGTCGAGAGCGTCCCACTCGACGCTCCGGTCGAAGACATGGGTCGGCTTGGTCGGGCGCGTGCGACTGGACACGAGGCACTCCTTTAGGAATGAACTCCTATGAAGTGTACTCCTAAGTCTTGTCCTCTCGCACGGAAAGGTACATGCACACCGCCAGGCCCAGAGTCCCGACCCCGACGAAGGTCCCGCCCCCGGCCGCCAGTGAATCCGCCGCCCCCACCTCCAGTTCCCGGAAGACCGCGAACGCGACGACGGCACCGAGGGCGGCACACAGGCCGACTAACGCAAGCCGATGCCGCCTCATGCCCGGACTCTCGCCACTCATGGAAGTACCTCTCCCTCGAAGTCGACCCGGCAGGAGGAGGAATCGGTGCGCCCGTCAGCGCACCACCCGCCCCGGGCATACCCGCTCGCTCGCCACGCATCAGTCAGTCCAGCGCGGCAACCGGTCGACCGCCGCACCATGAGCCTAGGAGGTTCATCTAACACTCACAAGTATTTATGGTGACCTCTCGCTGGTAATCTCGCCGCAACGGGTCGGCCCTCAGGGGAAGCGGCCATGGGTCGACTGAATGGGAAGCTGACAGTGATCTCCAGCGAGCTCCTCTGCCGAGACCTGCGAGGGCTGATGACGAGCCTGAGGAGTGATCTGCGGGAACGCGCGCAGGAGAGCGTCGCCGCCGCTGTCCTCGAGAGCGACTACTCACGCGCCAGGGAAGAACGGACGACGTCCGCGACCTGGAGCTCATGGAGGGACGAGCAGATCGGCCAAGCAGCTGCCTCCTGGCTCCTGGCCCTGACGATGACCAGGTTCTGCGAGGACAACGGAATGCTCGACGCTTCCGGTCTGCTGGCCGTTGAGGAACCGCAGGACGGTTCGCCCCTCTCGGATGAACGTTTCCGGGAAGCTGTGTTCGACGTGCTCGCCCGGTTTCGCTCTCTGCCCGCCATGGGGCAGGTGCTCAGCCCACACAGCAACCCCATGTGGAAGATCACGCCCAGCAGTCAGGTTCTTCGAACGCTCCGGACGTTCTGGCTCCGCAGGTCCCCTGAAGGCTCCCTTGAGCACGACTTCACGGATGCGGCGCGCGACACACGATTCCTGCGGGACCTTTACTACGCCCTCGACGAGCAGGCAACGAAGTCGTACGGACTGGTCGCGACGCCGGACTTCGTGGCCGACATGATCCTTGATCTCACAGTCGAACCGGCGGTCGCGGAGTCCGGTTTGCCAGGGTTCCGGGCCGTCGACCCCGCCTGCGGATCAGGCACCTTCCTGCTGGGCCTCTTCAGCCGTCTCTTCCGACTATGGACCGACGCCGAGCCGGGCATGAGCCCCTGGCAGCGGGCTGCCCGAGCACTGGGGTCCGTCCACGGCGTGGACATCAACCCGTGTGCGGTGAGCATCGCGCGCTTCCGCCTGCTAGTGGCGGCCATGAACGCCACCGGTGAACGACGTCTGAGCGCGGTCCCCGACGTACCCGTGGTCGTTGCGGTTGGGGACTCCCTGCTCCGTGGCCGGGGGGCTCCGCATGTGGGGGAACTCGCACCGGAGGAACCCTATGCGACGCCCCCGCAGGGGGAGTTCCCCGACTACTCGCGCCGGCACGACCTGCTCGGCCGCGCTTCCTACCACGCTGTGGTGTCGAATCCCTCGTACCTCATGGTCAAGGACAAGTCGCTCTCCACTCTGTACCACGATGCCTACGTGAGTTGCAGAGGCAAGTACGCGCTCACCGCGCCCTTCATCGAGCGGGCCTTCGGACTCGCGGCGGAAGGCAGGAACAGTGGGTACGTGGGTCTGCTGACGGCCAACTCCTTCATGAAACGAGAGTTCGGTCGCCCCCTCATCGAGCAGGTGTTGTCGAGAGTCGAAGTCTCCCGGATCATCGACACCTCTGGGGCCTATATCCCCGGGCACGGCACACCGACCGTCGTGCTCACCGGGCGCAATCATGAACCGGACCCGCAGCAGCCTGTGTACTTGGTGGTCGGCAAGGAGGGAGAGCCCGCGGTTCCGATGGCGGCGCGCGACGGCCTCGTATGGCAATCTCTGCGCGCCATGTCACACCGGTCCGTTGCCGCCGAAGATCGCTGGGCCCAATCCTTTTTCCAGCAGCGAAGCGAGCTGACCCATTTTCCCTGGAGCCTGACAGACCCGACCAGTGGAGATTTGCTACGTCGAATGGAGCAGGGCGAACGGCTCGGTGAACGCGTTGCCCGGATCGGCTATCAAGCTGCTACGGGCTCCGATGACATCTTCTGCGCTCCGCGCCAGTCGTTCCAACGATCCCGGGCCGAGCAGGGAGCCTGTGTGCAGGTCCTGACCGGGTCCGGCATTCGCGACTGGTCCGTACGCAGCGAATACGCGGCCTTCTTCCCCCGCGCGTGGGATGAGAACTCCGACCGGCCCAAGGCCGTTGATCTTTCGCATTTTCCCGGTCATCACCGACGTCTGCGGCCCTACTGGTCGGTACTGGTCGAGCGCCCCGGCATCAAGGACTCCACCGCGCCCTGGTACGACTGGCACCAGGTCGCCTCGAACCGAAACGTACATTCTTGGTCGATTGCCTTTCCCTGGGTAGCGACCCACCCTCATTTCAGTCTGCTCAGAGAGCCTCTGGTCCCACTGAACTCGGCGCCCGTACTGAAGCTTTCGCCCGCAGCCTCGGAAGTTGACCACCTCCGATTGCTCGGTGTGCTCAACAGCTCTGCCGCTTGCTTTTGGCTCAAGCAAATGAGCCAAAGCAAGGGAGATTCGAGAATCGGCCAGCTCCGGGGCGGCGAGGCGTGGGAAAAAATCTTCGAGTTTACCTCGACGCGTCTGCGCGACCTGCCTCTGCCCGCTCACCTCCCCCTCGAACGGGCCGCGTCGCTCGATGCGATGGCAACCAACCTCACAGAGCTGACATCATCGATCGCCGATACGCGCATACCCCTCGATCAAGAATTCCTCGACTCCGCCGAATACCGCTGGGCATCGACCCGTTCTCGAATGGTGGCCGTACAGGAGGAGCTCGACTGGCAGGTATACAAGGCGTACGGATTGCTCCCCGATGACTGCGAATTGGCCTCTCCGTCGGACGGACCACCGCCGCTCATGGTGGGTGAGCGAGCGTTCGAGATCGTTCTGGCCCGTAAGGCCCAAGAGGGCCTGGTGTCCACGACGTGGTTCGACCGTCACGGAGCGATTCCTATCACCGAAGTCCCCAAGCATTGGCCGACCGCGTATCGAGACCTCGTACAAGCCCGCATCGAAGCCATCGAACAGCACGCCTTCCTCGGGCTGTTGGAACAACCGGAGCACAAACGCCGTTGGTGGACTATCGGTTGGCACCAAATCGCCCAAGCCGGACTCCGGGCCCGGATGCTCGATCGTTGCGAGGAGTCAGACCTATGGTTCGAGACGAAGGACGGAGTGCGCCACCCAGTCGCCCGCACCGTAGATCAGTTGGCCAAGTTGCTGGAAGGCGACGGGGAGTTCGTCATGCTCGCAGCACGTTACTCACCCGGTACGCGGGTCTTGAACGTACTGCAGGGCCTGCTCAGTGACACACACGTGCCTGCGGCACCTCCCCTGCGGTACAAGGAGTCCGGCCTGGTGAAGCGGAGCAGCTGGGAAGCTGCGTGGGAGCGCCAATGGGCGTCGGGGCAGGGACAAGACGGGACAGTCGACCGGCAGGAACAGAACGACGACACCCTCGTCGTACCGCCTCGCTACACGTCCGCGGACTTTGTCAAACCCTCCTACTGGCGACAACGCGGCAAGTACGACGTACCCAATGAACGTTTCACGTCCTTCCTACCGACCTCCTCCTCTCTGTCCTCGACCACAGTCCTGGGGTGGGCGGGATGGGACGCCCATGAAACCGCCCGAGTGCTGCTCGATCTGGTCGAATCCGGAGCGCATGCCGATGCCAGCGGATCCGAATCAGTGTTTCCGCTTCTCACAGCTCTGCAAGATGTCTTGCGCCGACTACAGCGGACCGAACGAGACCTCGGCCCCACCGAGCCATCGGGCTCCTCCCAGGAGTACGAAGAAGCCTTCCGCCGTCACGTGGTACGCCTCGGAACCTCGCAAGCAGAGATCACCGGCTGGAGGCCCCCCGCTCCAAGAAGGGGACGACCGCGCAGAGAATCGTGACGGCGAGGCCACGTTTCGGGCATAAGGGGGTGGGCAGTCGGCAGCTCGCCCTGCGTCGGCCCGGCGGTCGGTGAAGGGGAACGACTTCACGAGCTCGAGGCCCCGCATGAGGGTTGATGACCCGACGATGCCGACTGGGTGACAGGCCGCGGTTCGCGAGAGGGACTGATCGTCCCTCGTCCGTCGTGCCCCATCCGTGCCCTCGCCCCGCGTGGATACATGTGGCGCCGGGGGCTGCCGGCCCCGCCCGTGCGGCATCCGTGCCCAGCCGAACGGACAACAGCGGTGAACAAGGGCCACCGCGAGACCCCACAGGGGGAGTACACCGCTGGTGCTCTCGGCAACGCGGCGATGGCGATCGAGGCCCCAAAGCGGCGTATCAGCAGGTCAGAACGTACTCGGCCACCGTACGCACCCGTGATTCCCCGGCTCAGAGCGCGAGTTCGTTTCTCGTCACTCGCTCCGCACTGAAGCCCCAGGTCGGAGACCTGGGGCTTCTTCGTTGACAGGGCCTGCTCGTCGCGGCCCGCCGAGATCGTGTCGCCCGGTTCAGCCGCTGGGCCACGGTGGAGCCGGTGGAGCTGTCCGCCTCACGGTCAGATCAACGCGCGGGCCCTGCGTTCCCAGTCCGCGATTCGGTTCATCACGCCGCTGACCTGCTTGACCGCGGCCGTGAGGTCCCGGCCCGGCGTCCGCAGCTCCCGGCTCATCTTCACCAGCCACCGCATGCCGACCTCGACCTCGCCGAGCATGCTGACCACCTCGTGGGTGGACTCGGCAGTACTGATCATCTGCTCCAGAAAGCCGGTCGGCGAACCGACGCGTTGCTCGGGCGGCATCGCCTCGATGACGTCGAATGCTGTCTGAACCGCCGCGTCCATCTCCACCATCTGCCCGGCGAAACGGGTGCAGGCATCCCGGAGACCGGAGGCCGGATCGGTCATCGACCTGGCCAACTCGGTCATTGCCGGCAGCCACGCGCTCATCGGTGTCCCCGGCTGGGCGGCCCGTTCCATCACGGGACCGATCTGCACGGCGGCTTCGGCGATCACCGTCATGAACCCGGCGATCGCCTCCGTGGTCTCGCCGATCGCCTCCGTCTGCGCCTCCACCCGGGCGAACCGGTCGAGGAGTCCGGGGGCTTCCAAGTCGTCCGGCTCCGCCTCGACCACAGATGCTGGCAACGGCGTCACCGGCAGCCCGAACAGGATCCGGGCCGGGGTCAGCGGCTCGAACCGGTTGTCCAGGGTGCCTTTCAGCGCAGTCTCCAGGTCCCGCCGCGCCCTGACCAGACCGCTCCGGCTCCGCTTGAACATGATCGTCCGGATCAGCGAAAGGTCGAACGGCAGTTGCCCGTGCTCACCGATGTGGATGATGGGTTTGCCCGTCAGGTGCCGGATCCCGAGCTCGTAGGTGACGTTCGCGTTGCCCCCGGTGAGGTCGGCGATCACGATGTCGTCCTGCAGCACGTGGCGGCAGATCTGCTCGGTGATCTCACCTGAGTCTGCGATCCCGTCCGCCCTGACCGGGACGAGGCCGTGACTGGCACAGGCGGGCAGGATCACCTTCTCGTAGAACATCAGGTTTTCCTCGTATGCCAGGAGTTCCGGACACCCGTCCGGGGCGTGTTCGTTGCCGATGGGCCCGATGACGAAGCAGGTCGTCATCAACGCCTCCTCGGGCTTCGCGTCAGTAACCGCTGCGGTACTCATGCGTGATCCTCCGTTTCGAACTCTTCTGCCCGATGGCGCTGTTTTTCGAGGTCGGTGCCGGCTTGCAGATCAGCCAGGTAGACGGGGCGCTCCTCGATCCCAAGCGCCCGAAGCAAGTCGGCGGTGGGAACCCGGTACTGCCACCCGAGGCGCAGGAACCGGCAGGGGAAACTGTCCTGATGAACTAGCTTGTACGCGGTGGCGGGGCAGAGCCCGAGCGCGCGGGCGGCTGTGCGCAGGTCGACTACCAGCGGCAGGTCGAATGCCTCGCCGAACGACAACCAGGCCCCGGAACGGGGGGTCACCGTCGCCCTCCTGCCGGACGCAGCGACAGAGTGCCGATGCGGCTGCCCTCGCTCGGACGTCGCGCCCGGTGCACGATCTCTCCGAGATCCAGGTGGCCGGCCAGCTCGCCCAGCCGGAAGCTTTCCAGCCGATCCGGTGCGACGCTGAACCGCACGGTCGCCGACAGGCCATCGGGCCGGGAGGGTGGCGACACCCGCACCTCCCAGCCGTCGTGCCAGTCACCGACCGGCAACTCCGCGGGGGACTCCACGGAGAGGTGAGCTGTGGCCAGCGCCGCGATGTCCGCCACCGGCCGCTCCCGGGCTCGGGCCCGGGCGAACGCCCAGACCTGGTTGATGGCGGGACGCAGCAGGGCGTCACCCGCCTCGTGGGTCCCCGGGTCTACGTCCGCGAGTATCGTCAGTAGGGCGAGCAGTGACTCGGATTCGAGCTCCTGCCGGTCGGTCGGCCACCGGTTCGCGATCCGGTAGAGGGTGCGCCGCATGGCGGGCAAGGCAAGCCAAAGCGCCAGCAGCCGTTCAGATCCGGCCGCGCCGGTGTCATGCTGCGCCGCGTCGATGGCCTCGCGCCAGATCTCCTCGCGCAGCCGCGGGGCCGATGACCTGTCGTACACCGCCCGCCTGGCCGACAAGGCGGAGAGCAGGGTCGGGCCCTCGGCCGTGGCGACAGCAAAGGGCAGTTCGGCGAGCCGGAATCGGTGCTCCAGCACATCGAACACCCGGTTGTAGGGGATCAGTCCCATGGTGAACCTCCCGAATCGTCGTCCATGCCGCCCATGCCGCCCACGATGCGTGAGCAAGCCGAAGCGATCCGGTGCAACTCCTGACGCAGCGTCTCGTAGGGGGCCGGCGAGAAGCCGGCCGTGTACCGCCGCGCGCTCGCGGCGGAGCGGTGGTCGCAGGCGGTGGCGTAGTAGTACACGTCGCCGGTCCGGCCCTGGACGGAGAGGCCCCGAGTGTCCTGCTGGCGGTAGCCGCCTGCCGCGTTTCCGCAGGAGGCACAGCCCCCTGCGGGCGCGTCGCTCATCGGTCTGCCTCGCCAGGCGCCACTCCGTGGACAACGGACCCGTGGATCACGCCCTGGACGGCAGTGCCGTGTACGCCCTGCTGGACGAAGCTCGGCTGTTCCGCCCCCGCCGCTCGCGCCAGGAGACACGGCCCGCCCTCCGGTGCGTCCGGCCGGGGCCCGCCCGCCTCCTCGGGATACACACCGGGCAACCGGACCCAGCCGTACCCGGCGAACCCCTTCCGCTCCACGTGGATACGCCGGTACTGCTCCGGGTCGTGTCCGTGGAACCGCGAGCGCACCACGTCCTGGTAGAGCCGGTCGGAGATCACCACGACCAGGTTCGCCGACCCGGCGGCCGCCAGGGCCCGCTTCACCTCGGGTGCGTTCAGGTAGCGAGCCACGGCGATCGGGGCCGGTCCGGAGAAGCCCAGGGCAGCGGTGGCGGCCACACCGGTGTCGATGGCCAGCCGGAGCCGCATCCGCCCGGAGGGCCGACGGGTGGCGTTGTAGCCGCCGAGCTCGCCCGCGAGGTGGGCGACGTACCCACCCAGCACCACTTGCTCGGAGGTGCCAGCCGGGAGGACCGCGAACTCCATGTCGCCCTGCGGCTGGACGGACCACGTGCCGTGGTCCAGCCCGCTGCGTTCGGCTGCCGCCCTGAGCATCCGGGCGAGTTGAGCCTGTGCGGTCCGCTGGTCCGGAGTGTCGAAGCGGCTGTACTGCTCGATGTCCGCCGCCAGGCAGAGGCGACGGTCGTCATCCGGCATGGACTTGTCCGGTGGTCGGACGGTCGGCTGCGACGTCATGTGAACCATCACCTATTCGATGAGTTCGGATAGTCGGTGGTGCTGGACGCCAACTGTGCTGCCGACATGCCGGGCTCTCCGAACAAGCCGCAAAAATGCGTGATGTCGGGCCCTGTCAGCGGCCGATCGACGGCAGGAGACCGATCGCCCGGAGGCGGTCCGGCTTGAGCACCGCTATCTCGCGGTATTTGGTCTCCACGACCCCATCGATACGGAGCCTTGCCAGTGCCTGCTGTACCGCTCTCTCCTGCGATCCGATGAGCGCCGCGAGTTCGGCCTGCGTGAGCTCGATGCAGATCAGAGTGCGCGAGTCGAGGGGCTCGCCGTGACTCTCGGCGAGTTCGGCAAGCACCCGGGCAAGGCGAACTCGAACCGTGGACTCACCGAACGCGATACGCCAGGAATTCGCACTGCGCAGGCGGCGGTTGCTGAGCCGTACGATCTGAAGGGCAACCTCGGGGTACTTGTCGAGGAAGCTCCGCATCGCTCGGCGTTGGACGACATGTGCGTCGATGTCCTCGCCCGCCGTCACCGTGGCCGACCTGGGCGCGTCGTCGATCACAGACATCTCTCCGACCACGTCTCCTCCGGTCCGGATGGCGATCAAGGCTTCATGACCGTTGGCAAGCTTTCCGGTGACCTTCACATAGCCGGTCTCCAGGATCACCAGGCAATCACCCGGTGTCCCTTCCACAAGGATCTTCGCTCCGGGGGGATACTGCTGCGGGGAACCGATACTCAGCAGTTCTCCCCGGACCTCCTCCGACAGGCTGCCGAGAAAGCGGGCCGGCCGCCGCTCGCCGATGTCATACGTACGGCGCTGTGCCGTACTCCGGGTCGCGCGCTTCATACTCCACCTCATGGTCGAGTCCAAGTGCCTTCCCGATCATGGAATCAGGACAGGATTCGAGCGGAAAGGGCGTGCGAGGAGCACCCGGCGTGGTGTGTGCACGTAGTGCGGCGCGTCGGGGCGAGGGTCTCCGGCGGTCGCCTCGGGTGCTCGTGCAGGGCGACATCATGTGCTATCGCGCTTCGTCGGCCGGCGTCGGCCTTTCTCTGATACAGCACGAGTGGTTCCTCCCGTTTGCCCTCCACAAGGGCCGTCGCGCTGCGTCGATCCGGGATCGATACACGTCTCTTCCGCTCCCTGCCCCGCGTGGCCAGAGTCGTGACTTCGACGCATCTGGGAGTGCTTTCACTTGTTTGCCAGGAAACCGATGCTGCCCCGGCTAGTAGCCAGGCACAGCACAGCAATATGAGGCATACTCCGGCATGCTTGCCTTGTGTCCTCAACGACTCGCATCACCGTCACGCTTCCCAGCGATCAGGTGGCGGAGCTCCGCAAGCTCACGGACAACGTCTCCGGCTACGTAGCCGAAGCCGTGGCCCGCCAGATCCGGCACCAGCTCCTGGGCGACGATCTTCGCCGCCACCAGGAGGAGCACGGGCCCCTCAGCGACGAAGAGCTCGCTGAGGCTCGCGCGAAGATCTTCGGCGACGCCGGCACCTCAGAGGACGCGGACGCCGCGTGAGCGAGCGCATCGAAACCGTTGTCCTGGACTCGGCAGGGCTCTCCGCCTGGATCGCGCAGGATCGCAAGTTCCTCGCGATGTTGCAGATCTTCCACGACATGGGAGCCGACCTCGTGATCGGGGCGAACAGCATCGTCGAAGTCAGCCACTCCCGTACCACCATCCCCCGCCTGGACTGGACCCTGTCCTGCATCAAGGTGGAGCCGGTCACCGAGCAAGCAGCCAGAGCGGCAGCAGAGCTCTTCCAAGGCGCCGGGCTGCACGGACACGAGTACGCCATCGACGCCACGGTCGCCGAGGTCGCGCTCCGCCAGCCGAAACCGGTCGCCCTGCTGACCTCCGACGGCGACGACATGGCCAAGCTCTGGGGCAGCCAGGTCCGCATCGTCCCTCTTTGACCCTCCAGCCCACCCGGAGCATGAACCCCAGCACGTTCTGTTGCGGGCCGGAGGCCTGCGGAAGCAGTTCTGCCCCGCACGCGGCCCAGCACCCGTCACCCACTACTGCGGCCGAGTGTCCGCTGTCCACCAGGCCGAGCCGCGAGAGCCGCTCCCACGTCGCCGCTGTACCTGCCCTTCAGGCTCTCCTTCATCGGGCCCGGCATCCCCATGATCGAGCGGGGGCGCGGAGACCCTGTGCTCGAGTCGATCCGCACCAGTTGGACATCCTGGCGGGGCCGCGCCGTCGAACCCGTGATCCGCGAGGCCCTGTGGCGCGTGACCGACGACCTCGCCCGCCCCGTCACCCACCGCTCACGACTGCCCGGCACGCCCCATGACGCCTGGACCTGAACCTGTGACCAGCCGTGTCCGTGCGGGTGACGGGTCAGGGCGCCGTCGGCGTGCTACGAGGGTGCGGGCAACGACCGCTTCAGGAAGTCCACCTGGAGCAGCAGCAGGTTCTCGGCGACCGACTCCTGCGGGGTCATGTGCGTGACGCCGGACAGCGGCAGAACCTCGTGCGGGCGGCCGGCCGCCAGCAGGGCCGAGGACAGGCGCAGCGAGTGGGCGACCACCACGTTGTCGTCCGCGAGGCCGTGGATGACCATCATGGGCCGGTGCGGCTCGGCGGCGTCGACCAGTCCGGCGTCGTCGATCACCGAGTTGCGGCGGTAGACGTCCGGCTGCTCACCGGGATGCCCGACGTACCGCTCCTGGTAGTGGGTGTCGTAGAGCCGCAGGTCGGTCACCGGGGCGCCCACGACGGCGGCGTGGAAGACGTCGGGCCGGCGCAGTGCCGCGAGGGCGGCCAGGTAGCCGCCGAAGGACCAGCCGCGGATGGCGACGCGGTCCAGGTCCAGCGGGAAGTCGGCGGCGAGCGCCTGGAGGGCGTCCACCTGGTCCTGGAGTACGACGGCGGCGATGTCGTCCTTGACGGCCTTCTCCCAGGCGGGGGACCGTCCCGGAGTGCCCCGGCCGTCGGCGACGACCACCGCGAAGCCCTGGTCCGCGAACCACTGCGAGGTGAGGTGGGCGTTGTGCGCGGCCACGACGCGCTGGCCGTGCGGGCCACCGTACGGGTCCAGGAGGACGGGGAGGGGGGTGTCACCGTGGTAGTCCGTTGGCATAAGCACGGCGCACGGGACGCGCCGTGCGCCCCCCTGGGTGAGCGTCACGCGCGGGGACAAACCGGGGTCTTCCGCGTACGAGGTGACAGTCCCCGTCGGCTTCCCGTCCCGCAGCACCCGGACCCGCGCCCCCGGCCGGTCTAGCGTCGCGGAGACGAGTACGGTCACCCCTCCCGCGCGCACCGCCGAGTGCACGCCGGGCTCCCCCGACACGCGCTCCACGCCGAGTTCGTTCACCCGGTAGACGTGCACCTCGCCGGTCTCCGGGTCGGCCGCCTCCTCGCCCGCCGAAGCGGAGACCAGCACGTCGTCGGCGCCGACGTCCAGCACCGCACGCAGATGCAACTGGGCTCCCGTGAGCGGGCGTTCACCGACCGCGAGCACACGCGCGCCGCCCTCGTCGGCGATCCGCACGAGCTGCCCGGAAGGGCTCCAGCAGGGCACACCGGGGAAGAGTTCCAGCCAAATTGGATCTTCGTCGGCGTGCACCATCCGGGTCGTCCCGGACTCGGTGTCCACCGCCAGGATCAGCTGGCTGCGCTGGTCGCGCGCTTGTACGAGAAGGAGCGGGGCCCCCGCCGCCGACCAGTGCACTCGCGCCAGATACGGGTACCGCGCCCGGTCCCAGAGGACCTCCGTGCGCCCCCCGTCGAGACCGATCGCGAACAGCCGCACGTCCGCGTTGGGGGTGCCCGCCGCCGGGTACGGAACGTGTTGTGGATCACGTTCGGGGTGGGCCGGGTCGGAGATCCACCACCGCTGGACCGGTGTGTCGTCCACCCGCGCGACCAGCAGCCGGTCCGACTCCGGACCCCACCAGAAGCCCCGGCTGCGCGACATCTCCTCGGCCGCGACGAACTCCGCGAGACCGTACGTGACCCCCTCGCCGTCCGCCTCGGCCAGCGCCCTGTCCCCGTCCCCCTCGGCGCCCACGACGCGCAGCGCACCCCGGGCGACGTAGGCGATGTGCCGGCCGTCGGGGGAGGGGCGGGGGTCGATCACCGGACCCGGCGTGGCCACCTCGCGCGCGGTGCCGGCCCGTAGCTCGGCCGTGTGGAGCCGCCCCGACAGGGCGAAGGCGGCCAGTTCGACCGCCGAGTCGGTGGCGTAGCCGACGATGCCGGCACCGCCCTCACGGCTGCGCTCGCGCCGTGCCCGCTCCTCGGGCGACAGGCGCTCCTCGGCGCCGCCCAGGAGGGCGCGCGGGTCGGCCGCGACGCGTTCCTCACCCGCGTCGACGTCAAGGATCCAGAGGGAGTTGGCCCGGTCGGTGCCGGTGCCGGAGCGCAGGAAGGCGACCCGTGAACCGTCGGGCGCCACGGTGAACGAACGCGGCGCTCCGAGCGTGAACCGCTGGGTGCGCGCGTGCCGTTTGGGGAAGGAGTCGGACTCGGTCGTCATGCCTTGACCATATTGGCCATGCGCCCCCTTGTGCGGCCGTGCGCCGAGAGATGCGCGCGCACGGATAGTTATGATCACTAGCGCATAGTGGGTATCAACCAGGTGCTCGCTGTGTGGATTTATCTGCCCCAAGCTTCGACTGCGACCGACCCCCCCATGTCCCTGGGCTTATTGGAGGTGAGCCGCCGTGGCACTCTCGATTTCGGCGGTTGTGCTGCTGGCGATCATCGTCTTCCTGCTGGTCAGGAAATCGGGCCTGAAGGCGGGGCACGCGGTGGTGTGCATGCTCCTCGGCTTCTACCTGGCCTCGTCGACGATCGCACCCACGATCAGCGAGCTGACGACCAACATCGCGGGGATGATCGGGAGCATCAACTTCTAGGCCGCAACCGACCGGCACGCCGACGGCGTCCCTGTACCCGGAGCCCGAAGGACCCCGGGGAGACGGAGGCGCCGAGGCATGTCGAACGTGATGGGTGCCCTGTTGTGCGGCCTGGCCGGGGCGCTGCTCCTGTGGGCCGGTCTGCACGACGCCGCACGGGTGCGCCGACTGCGCCACCACGGGGTCCGCACCGTCGGCATGGTGGTCGACAACGTCCGGGTGCGCGACAGCGACAGCGGCCCCACATGGGCGCCGATCATCGCCTTCGCCGACCAGCACGGGTACCGCGTGGAGTTCACCCCGAGCATGCGCGGGTCCGGCATGGGCCTCGCGACCGGCCGCGAGGTCACCGTGGTCTACCTCCCCCACGACCCGCAGACGGCGCGTGTGTTCACCCGGCGCCACATGACCGGCCCGGTGGTGTTCGTGCTCGCCGGGGCCCTGGTGTTCCTGGGCATCGGCGCGGCGATCGCCGTGACGGGCTGACCGCCTGCCGGATCAGAAAGGCGTGAGCACTCTGGCCCCTGCTGTCATCGGTGCGCTCATCTGAGCGTGCCGATGACAGTGGGGGCCATTTGTTCACGGGTTGCGGGAGGGTGGGTCAGTCCTGGGCTGCGTAGGGCAGGAAGTCGGCCCACGTGGCGGGGGCGAAGGCGAGCCGGGGACCGTTGAGGTTCTTGGAGTCGCGCACGTGCACGGTGGCGGTTTCGGTGGCGATCTCGACGCAGGAGTCGCCTTCACTGCCGCTGCTGTAGCTGCTCTTGAACCAGGCCAGGTCGGAGGCGCCTCCGGACGAGGGCTTACGGCTCATGTCTCCCCCAGCAGTTGTTCGATGAAGGCAGTCGACTCACGTGGCGTGAGCGCCTGCGCTCGGATGATGCCATACCGAAGTTCCAGGATACGGAGTTGTCGTGGTTCGGAAACCGGTCGGCCGTTGGCCACTGCTGGCGAGCGTCCGACCGCCGAACCGTCCTCGAACTTGAGCACCTCGATGCCGCCGTCCACTCCCGCGTGTTCGAAGCGCTCCAGAGGCATTACTTGAAGCTCGACGTTACACAACTGCGCCGTTTCGAGCAGGTGTTCAAGCTGGCCGCGCAGGACGCTCCTCCCGCCCAGTGGACGGCGAAGGGTCCACTCCTCCAGGACGAAGCTGAGGTCGGGTACCGGATCTCGCTCGAAGATCGTCTTGCGGGCGATGCGTGCCGCGATGAAGCGCTCCACTTCCTCCGCAGAGTAGGTCGGGCGCCGCATGGACAGGAGTGCACGCGCGTACTCCGAGGTCTGCAACAGGCCGTGGACGTGCAGGGGATCGTAGAGCTGAAGCTCAACCGCCCGTGCCTCCAACTGTGCGAGATCCCGAACCTTCTTCGGATACCGGACCTTCTTGACGTCCTCCCGCATCGCCGCGATGAGACCCCCGGCGTTCAGGACCTCGTCCGCCTTGTCCAGGTACTCGGGCCTGGGGATGCGCTTCCCCGTCTCGATCTTGTACACCAGATCCGCCCCGTACCCGGCGGCCACGGCGAAGTCACCGACCCGCAGGCCGGCTGCCTCCCGGCGGAGCCTCAACTGCCGTCCCACCGTGGCCACCACGGCCAGGGCCCAGTCGTCGTCCGGGTCGACCTCCCAGCCCGGCTCGTCCGTCCGGTCGGACTCCGCCCCGGTCCGCACCGCCTCATCGCTCACCGACATGTGTGCCCCTTCGACAGCTTGGACAGGGCCCGTTGGACCTTGGACCGTAGCTCTACGTAACGGAATGGTGACCGGATTCAGTATGTCCGGTCGGCCACGCTCGGTGATGTGAATCAGCGAACTCAGCGAACCTCCGAGCACGGGACACGACCCGAACCGGGCGACTCCGTGCGGAACTTCAGCATGCTGCTGTCGTCCACCCCGCGCGGTGCCCGCCTGGCCCGCCTGCTCACCGTGGACACGCTCCGGAGCTGGGGGCTGCCGCACGAGGGGGCGAGTCACGTCGTCGCGGAACTGGCCGCCAACGCGGCCACCCACGGACGCCTCCCCGGCCGCAGCTTCCGGCTCACGCTCTACGTGATCGGCACGGCACTCCGTATCGAGGTCACGGACACGCGCGGTGACCGGTTGCCCGCTCCGCAAGTACCCCAGGCGGAAGGTGAGTCGGGGAGGGGGCTGCTGCTCGTCGAGGCTCTGGCGGACCGTTGGGGCGTGACCGGGGAGCGGTTCCCGCGCAAGACCGTCTGGGCGGAGCTGGACCTTTCGGCGCCGGAACCCGGGACCTCGCGCTCCGGTGTCCTCGGCGACTGAAAGACAAAGAACCCCTGGGAGAACACCCCCACCAAACCCGACCCTCCCGCCCGTGGCCGCACTCACTCGGGCGGGTGAACATCGCCGTTCCGGCTGGATTTTCGCACCTCTGAGGCCCGACGCTCAGCCCAACGCACCACCACGACCACCGAAGACAACCGCAGACATGAGACGGCCCCCGCCGGGACGGGAATCCCAAAGCGAGGGCCTCACCACCAAGGAAGAAGAGAGCTTCCAGATGGGTACCAAGAACCCTAGCGTGCCGCCGCACGCCCAGTCCCGCCCTGCGGGCAACAAGCACCCCCACACGCACCGGCACCGCATTGGTGGCGGGATCGTCCACGACAACACCCGCCACGCCACCCGCTTCACGGTGATCGGCAACCACCTGGCCCAGCACCGGGAGCTGTCGCTCCTCGCCATCGGGCTCGGCACGCATCTCCAGTCGTTGCCCAAGGGCGCCCCCGCCGACATCAAGACGCTCACCGGCCGGTTCCCCGAGGGCGCCACCCGGATCGCCGCCGCCCTGCGCGAACTGGAGACGCACGGCTACCTGCGCCGCGAACGCCACCGCACTCCCTCCGGCCGCATCGTCACCCGCACGGTCTCCTGCAACCAGCCCGCCGCCACCCCCGGCCGCCCCGAGGAGGCCGCCGAGACCCAACCGGAGCCCCGGCGTCCCCGGCAGCCAGTCGAGCAGGGCAGGGCGGTGCCCGAAGCGCCCGTGCGGCGCCCGCGCCAGGCACTCCCCGCCGTCCCACGTCCGGCGTACTCCGGCCCGGGGATCCTCCAGGCCGCCACCGACCTCCTCGCGAGCCTGCGCCGCCACGACCCGGGCCTGCTCCTCTCCGCCTGCGACACGGCCCACCTGGCTCCCGGCGTCGCCGCGTGGCTGGAGCGCGACGTCACCCCCGCCGCCGTACGCCGCGCCCTGACCGCCGACCTGCCCACCGAGGGCGTACGACGACCCGCCGCCCTCCTGGCCCACCGGCTCACCGTCCAGCTCCCGCCCCCGGCCCCCTACCGGGCTCCGGCCGCCGCCCCTTCGTCGCCGGTACGCCACCCGATGCAGAACTGCGACGCCTGCGACCGCGGATTCCGCGCGCCCCACCCCGGCCGCTGCCGTGACTGCCGGACCACCCACCCGGAGGCCGCCTAGCGGGCCGAAGCCGTCGTCGTCGTCCCGCAGTACATGGACGGCCCCGCGGCCTCATAGGGTGGACCCATGACGGATCTCCCCGGCCGGCGTCTGCTGCTGGTGCACGCGCACCCGGACGACGAGTCGATCAACAACGGCGTCACCATGGCCCGCTACGCCGCCGAAGGCGCCCACGTGACGCTGGTGACCTGCACCCTCGGTGAGCGGGGCGAGGTCATTCCGCCCGAGCTGGCCCACCTGTCCGGAGCCGCCCTGGGCGGCCACCGCAGGGGTGAGCTGACGGCCGCGATGCGGGCGCTCGGCGTCGACGACTTCCGGCTGCTCGGGGGGCCCGGCCGCTTCTCCGACTCCGGGATGACGGGCCTGCCCGACAACGACGACCCCGGCTGCCTGTGGCAGGCCGACCTCGACCGGGCCGCCGGACTGCTCGTCGAGGTGATCCGCGAGGTGCGTCCCCAGGTGCTGGTCACCTACGACCCGAACGGCGGCTACGGCCACCCCGACCACATCCAGGCCCACCGCATCGCCATGCGGGCGGTGGAGCTGGCCGCCGACGCCGGGTGCCCCGTCGCGAAGGTCTACTGGAACCGCGTACCGCGCTCCCACGCCGAGGACGCCTTCGCCCGGCTCCGCGCCGATCTGCCCGGCCTGCCGTTCGAGAGGGCGGCCGGCGTCGAGGACGTACCGGGCGTCGTCGAGGACGAGCGGATCACCACCGAGATCCACGGCGAGGGCACCGCGTACGCCGCCGCCAAGGCCGCCGCGATGCGCGCGCACGCCACCCAGATCACGGTCGCCGAGCCGTACTTCGTGCTCTCCAACGACCTGGCCCAGCCCATCCTCACCACCGAGTACTACGAACTGGTGCGCGGCGAGCGTGCCGGGGACGGGCCCGAGCGGGATCTGTTCGCGGGGATCGAGGAGACGCCGTGAGCAGGCGCGACGAACCGGCCACCTCCGCGTTGGCCCAGCCGCTGAGCGCGCCCTCCCTCGGCCGGGCCGCGCTCTACCTGGGGCTCTTCGTACTCGGCGCCGTCGTCGGGGTGGCGGGTGCGCTGGTGCAGCCCGCCTGGTTCCCGGGCGGACTCCTGCTCGCGCTGGCCGCCGAGGCCGGGCTGTGCGTCGGCGCGGGCCGGGCCGCGGGGCGCCGGGGAGGCGCCGTCGCGCCCGCCGCGGGCTGGGCACTCGCCGTGGTGCTGCTCACCACCAGCCGACCGGAGGGCGACTTCCTCTTCGCCGCCGGCAGCGGCTCCTACCTCTTCCTGCTCGGCGGGATCGCCGTCGCTGTGATCTGCGCCACCCTGGCGCCGGTGCGGCAACCGGACGGCGGCTCCGCCCGACTTCGCAAGTGACGTACTACTTCGCCGTGCCGCGGGCGTGCGAGTCCGGTGTGGGTTTCCCCGGCGGTCACGGGATACGCGTAAGAAGTGGCCAGTATGGTGGTGCGCGCCGCCGAGCCGCCCGCTTTGAAGGTGTGACGGGCGGCGGAGCCAACCGGGAGAACCTGCCTTGAGTCGTGAAACTGACAGTTCGTCCTCCGGGCCCCACGGGCGCGGCGGAGCCGCATACCCCTCGGGCACCCCGCCCTACGGGACACCCACGGCTTCCGACGCCGGTGCGGACGCGGACCGTTCGGCCGCGCGTCCGGAGGAGCGCAAGACCGAGACGACGTTGACGACCCGTATCCGGATCAACATCCCCGGGTCGCGGCCCATTCCGCCGGTCGTCGTGCGCAAGCCCGTCGCGGACGCCGAGGGCGCCGGCGACCCGGAGACCACGGCCGAACGGCCCGCCCCCGCACCCGCGCCGAGCGCCGCCGCGCCCACGAGCGCCCCCGAGGCTCCCGTCGAGCCCGCTCGGCCGGACCAGGCCGAGCGACCGGCGCAGTCGGCCGAGGAGAAGCCGACCAGCGACTGGTTCGCGCCCCGCAAGTCCGGTCCGGGCAAGGGCGCCCAGGGCGGCGGTTCCACCAACGGCGCGGGTCTGCCCGGCGGTTCCGCGGCGCCCTCCGGTGGTACCGGCGCCGGTGCCGCGGGCACGGGTGCCGGTGCCGGTGCGCGACCGGGCGGCGGGAGTGGCCGTCCCGGTGGCGTCGTCGGCTCCATGAGCACCCCGGAGGCCCCGGGGCCGGTGCCGCGGGCCGCTCCGGAGCGACCGGCGGTCCCGTGGCGCCCGGCCACGGCGGCGGCACCGGATCCTTCGACGTGACCGAGGCGCTGGCGGCCGGCCCGCTGGGCGGCAACGGCAACGGCAACGGCAACGGCGCCCGCCCGGGCGGCGATGCCGGTACCGAGCCGCGCCGCGACGACCTGCCGTACTTCGCGGGGGAGGGGCAGGGAGCCCAGGGCCCCGGCGTCCCGGACGGCCACCGGAACGGCCCGAACGGGCAGTCCCCGTACGGCGGCGGCACCCAGGGCCCCGCGGGCCCGACGAGTGGCCCGGCCACCGGCGAGGGCCGACTGGCGCCGCCCCCGGCCGGCGACCTCGGCGTCCCCGGAATGCCGGGCGGCCCCGGCAGGCGCCAGGGCACCGGTCCCGGCGCGGGCCCCGACGCCGCCCGCCTCGGCCCCGGCGGCGGACTCAGCGACGACACCGCGATCCTCACCCCCCAGCGGCCGGTCCCGTCCGGCCCGGGCAACCCGGACAACGTCTCAGGGAACACGGTCACCAGCGGCATCCCCGTCGTACCCGGCGGGCGCGACGCCCCGTTCCCGGCCGGATCCGGCGACGGACCGCCGCCGCACACGCCGCCCGGGCTGTCCGAGCCCGCCCCCGTGCCGGCGGCGAGCACCGCCAAACCGGCCAAGCCCGCCAAGAAGAAGGGGCGCAGGAAGCTTCCGCTGCTCGTCGGCGGCCTGGTCGTCGTCGCCGGTGTCACCTACGGCGCCGGTCTGCTCATGAACCGCTCCGACGTGCCGAAGGGCACCACCGTGCTCGGCGTCGACATCGGCGGCAGCACGCGCGACGACGCCGTCGAGAAGCTGGACAAGGCCCTCGGCGCCCGCGCGGCCAAGCCGCTCAAGCTCACCGTCGGCGGCGAGACCGTCTCCCTGAAGCCGGACCAGGCGGGCCTCCAGCTCGACACGCAGGCCACCGCCAGCGACGCGGCGACCAGCGACTACAACCCGATGTCCGTGATCGGCTCGCTCTTCGGCCAGAAGAGGGTCGTCGAGGCCGTCATGCCCGTCGACGAGGAGAAGCTGCACGCCGCCCTCGAGAACGCCGCCGGCGGCGCCGGGTCGGCGACCGAGGGATCGATCAGGTTCGAGTCCGGCAAGGCCGTCCCCGTGTACGGCAAGGCCGGCCAGGGCATAGACGTCGCCAAGTCGACCGAGGCCGTCCAGGCCGCCTACCGCGCCCAGGTCGAGACCGGCGCCGCCACCGCGGTGAGCGTGCCGACGACCACCAAGCAGCCCACGGTCTCCAAGGCCGAGGTCGACCGGATGCTGAAGGAGTTCGCCGAACCGGCGATGTCGGACCGCGTGACCGTCCAGACGGACGCGGCGCACTCCATTCCGCTCAGTCCCGAGAAGTCGCTCTGGAAGTTCCTCAGGGTCACCGCCGTCGACGGCAAGCTCGTCGACAAGCCCGACCTGAACGCCCTCAAGGAGCTGTACGGCCAGACCTTCGACGGCGTGCTCATCACCCGCGCCAACGGCGAGAAGACCGCCGTCACCCCCCAGGACGTCTACGGCGCCATGCGCCAGGCGCTGAAGAGCAAGACCGACCGGGTGGCGGTCATCGACACCAACCCCAGCTGACACCGCGTCACCTCGTCACCTCGTCAGGGGCGCCCGGCACTCGCCGGGCGCCCCTGACGTACGCACACGACCCCGCCGTCCGCGCTCGCCTCTCCCAGGGCGCCGTTCGCGACTACCTGTCCACGGCCATCCGGAAATTGGCGGTCAGGAACCGGGCGGAGGCGGTACGGACGGCGAGAGAGAAGGGCTGGCCGTAACGCACCCCCGCGGGCTGCGGGGAACCGCGCGGGGGCGGGACTTCAGTTGAGCATGGCGCGAGCCACCCGCGCCTCCCCCCGCACCTGCTCCGCGGCGCCGTCGTCGACCACCTCCACCACCTCCGCGTACGCGTCCAACTCCCGGGCACCCGCCAGGAACTCACCCCGCCGCACCAGCAACCGCGCCCGCTCGTACCGCAACCGGGCCGCGTGCGCGGGCAGCAGCAGAGCCAGCTCGATCGCCCACAGCCCCACCGCCGACTGCTCCGGCCGCCCCGCCGCCCACGCCCGGACGTTGTTCAGCACCCGCGACACCACGTCCAACGGCGCCGCCGGCTCCAGCATCGAGGGCCGCAGCTCCGCCCCCGTCGCCCCGGCGACCAGCACCTCCGCGTCCTTCCCGCCGAGCACCCGGCCCCCGTCGTACGGATCGACCAGCACCCGCTCCTCCAACGACCCGGACTCCGGCCCCGACCCCGCCCCGAGCCCGACCACGAAGTGCCCCGGCAACGCGACCCCGTACACCGGCGCCCCCGCCCGCCGTGCGACCTCCAGCCACACCACCGACAGCAGGATCGGCAACCCGCGCCGCCGCCGCAGCACCTCGTGCAGCAACGACGACTCCAGCCGCCGGTAGTCCGCCGCGGCCCCGTGGAACCCGTACCGCTCGCCCAGCAGGTCCCGCAGCGCCGTCGCCCAGGCCAGTGGCGTACCCGGCCGGAACGGCAGCTGCCCGGCCAGCCGGTCCAGCTCCACCTGCACGCCGTCCATGCCCGCCTCGTCCAGCGTCCCGTCCGCCACCGCGCCAACCAGCAGGCACAGCGTGGCCAGGTCCGGCCGCTCGGAGCGGGCCTCCTCGGCGAAGCGCCGCCGCAGTTCGGCCGAGCGTTCCGGTGACGGGGGCCGGGGAGGACGAGGATGACGCATGGCCGGATCGTGCCCCTTCACCGTGCCGTCGAGGTGGTCGGCCACCGGTCCGCCCCGGCGGCCCCGGGCTCCCGGTAGTGGTGGTAGGCGTGGTGCGCCGCGAAGCCCGCACCGGCGTACAGCGCACGGGCCCCGGCGTTGTCCGTCTCCACCTGGAGCCACGCCGCCGAGGCGCCCTCGTCGAGCGCCCGCCGGGCCAGCGCGGCCAGCACGGCGGTCGCCAGCCCCCGGCGCCGCCGGGCCGGGTCGACCTCGACGGCCGCGAAGGACGCCCAGCGCCCGTCCACGACGCACCGTCCGATCGCCGCCACGGAGCCCGGGCCGTCCGCGCCGGGCACCGTCGCGAACCACACCGACGGCCCCGAGCCCAGCACCCGAAGGGCCACCCCGCTCACGCCCCTGCGCCCGTAACGGGCCAGCCAGGCGTCGTCGGCCTCCCGCGACAGCAGCACACCGGTGCCCTCGGCCAGATCGGCGACCGGCGCCAGTCCGCCGGTCCACACCTCGGCCGTCACCTCCCTGACCCAGCCCCGCCGCTCCAGCTCCGCGCACAGCAGCTCCTGCGTGCCGGCGGCGCCCGTCGCGGTCTGGACGTACGCCGGCAGCCCGCGTGCGCCGTACCAGCGCCGTACGGCCGTCAGCGCCTCGTCCAGCGGCAGCCCCGGATCGCCGAGCGGCAGCACGGAGTTGGCCCGCCGGGTGAAACCGCCGGCGGCCCGCAGCTCCCACTCGCCCAGCCACTCGCTCTCCACCGGACGCCATGCCCGGGCGGCGACCCGCGCCAGCTCCTCGTAGGACGCGGCGGGACCGCGGCGGCGGGCGGGCGCGGGCGGCACGACCTTCCCGGCGACCAGGGCCGACTCCGCGACACGCACGGATTCGCCACCCTTTCGTGTGATCAGCAGCACACCATCGGTCCATGATGTGAGAACGCCCACCGTGTCGGTGAACTTCTCACCCCCGGCACCAGCTTCGCTCAAGCGCCGCACGGAGACTCGTTTGCCCACGTCAGCAGTGGTGATACGGACCTCAAGACGCCCGGCGGCAGAGATTTCCACGGGTCTGTCCACCCCTCCTGTTCGGATCATGCCCAAGAACGGAGATACTAGGGGCGGGCATCGACGACGCCGCGCTCCCGCGCGCCAGGCGGCGGAGCCTACGGAGGCCCGCCAGCGCCCAATCGAGGAGGAACGACAGCGTGACCTACGTCATCGCGCAGCCTTGTGTCGACGTGAAGGACAAGGCGTGCATCGAGGAGTGCCCGGTCGACTGCATCTACGAGGGCCAGCGGTCCTTGTACATCCACCCGGACGAATGCGTCGACTGTGGTGCCTGTGAGCCGGTCTGCCCGGTCGAGGCGATCTTCTACGAAGACGACACTCCCGAGGAGTGGAAGGACTACTACAAGGCGAACGTCGAGTTCTTCGACGAACTCGGTTCGCCCGGCGGCGCCAGCAAGCTGGGCCTGATCGAGCGCGACCACCCCTTCGTCGCCGCGCTGCCGCCGCAGAACCAGTAAGAGCGGCCCGCACACGCGCCGCCCCGGTCCCGTGCGGCCCGATCACCCGATCGGCGCCGCACGGGACCGAGGCGTTTGCCGCAGCACCGGGCGCCGACGAGGAAAGGGAGCCACCCACCGTGTCCGCAGTCTCCGACCGCCTTCCCACCTTCCCCTGGGACAAGCTGGAGCCGTACAAGAAGACGGCCGCGGCCCACCCCGACGGCATCGTCGACCTCTCGGTCGGCACCCCCGTCGACCCGGTCCCCGAGCTGATCCAGAAGGCCCTGGTCGACGCGGCGGACTCCCCGGGCTACCCGACCGTCTGGGGCACCCCCGCACTGCGCGACGCCCTCACCGGCTGGGTGGAGCGCCGCCTCGGCGCCCGCGACATCACCCACCGGCACGTGCTGCCCGTCGTCGGCTCCAAGGAACTCGTCGCCTGGCTCCCGACCCAGCTGGGCCTCGGCCCCGGCGACCGAGTGGCCCTCCCGCGCCTGGCCTACCCGACGTACGAGGTCGGCGCCCGCCTGGCCGGCGCGCGGTACGAGGCGTACGAGGACCCGACCGACCTCGACCCGGCCGGCCTGAAGCTCCTCTGGCTCAACTCCCCGTCGAACCCGACCGGCAAGGTCCTCTCCAAGGCCGACCTGGCCCGCATCGTGGCGTGGGCGCGCGAGCACGGCGTCCTCGTCGTCTCCGACGAGTGCTACCTGGAGCTGGGCTGGGAGGCCGCCCCGGTCTCGGTACTGCACCCGGACGTCAACGGCGGTTCCCACGACGGCCTGGTCGCCGTGCACTCCCTCTCCAAGCGCTCCAACCTCGCGGGCTACCGCGCGGCCTTCCTCGCCGGTGACCCGGCGGTCCTGGGGCCCCTGCTGGAGATCCGCAAGCACGGCGGCATGATGACCTCGGCGCCGACCCAGGCGGCCGTCGTGGCGGCCCTCGGCGACGACGAGCACGTCCGCGTCCAGCGCGAGCGTTACGCGGCCCGCCGCGCGGTCCTGCGGGACGCCCTGCTCGGGCACGGCTTCCGCATCGAGCACAGCGAGGCCGGCCTCTACCTCTGGGCGACCCGCGACGAGTCCTGCTGGGACACGGTCGCCCACCTCGCCGAACGCGGCGTCCTGGTGGCCCCCGGCGACTTCTACGGCCCGGCGGGCGAGCGGTTCGTCCGCGTGGCCCTGACGGCGACGGACGAACGCGTACAGGCGGCGGCACGGCGCCTGAAGGCCTGACGGCCGGGCCACCCGCCGGTCCACGCCCACCGCACCGGCGCACGCACGGGCGCACACACCGGCGCGGGCAAGCAGAACGCCGGGGCCGGGAATCCCCGGACCCCGGCGTCGTACCGGTCAGGCCTCAGCCGACCGGCAGGCCCTGCACCGGCAGACCGCCCTTGCCCAGGGCGTCCGTCGGCAGGCCGCCCTCCGTGGCGGTCGCCGCCGTGTCGCCGACGATGTCCCCGGCGGTGCCCGCCGCGTCCCCGGCGGCGTTCTGCGCGGCCGGAGTGGCCTTCTTGACGACCGATCCACCGGTCTTGCCGGCGGCCGGCACGGCCTTCTTGACGGCCTTGCCGCCGGTGTCGCCCGCGGTCCCGGTGACGCTCTGGGCCGCGGAGTCCACGGTGTTGCCGACGTTCGCCCCGTCCAGGGCGGTCAGTCCCCCGAGGTTCGGGGCGGCCGGCAGTTCGGGAGCCGCGCTGGCGGAGCCGGCCGCACCGACCCCGGCAGCCGCTCCCGCAGCGACGAGCAGCGCGGCACGGGCGATCCGGCGGGTCAGGGGGAGGGACATGATGCTCCTTCGACGGAAGACAACGACTACGAGGGTGAATCCGACCGTGCCCGGCGAGTGATCGAAGAGCGATCGGCCGTGCTCGGACGCAGTGACTACCGCTCGAGAGCCACGAAGGTTGCGGCGACCCGACGTAAAGAGTTGGTAATGCGTCGCATTATCAGGTGCACAGAAAAACGGGCAAAAGGACGCTGGTCGGAAAGTCTGCTGAATCCTTACGGCCCTTGATTTTCCCGGGGTTCGGCGCATCCGGGGGCGCGGTCGCGACAACGCGCGCGCCGCGTCGACCCCACGCCGACGCGGGTCACCCCCAGGGGCGACGGTTCGTACGGGCGAGCGCTACCAGGCGGACGTGATCCGCACCGACCCCGCCGCCCGCTCCGCGTCCGCGGCGGCCCGGGTGCCCGTCGGATACCACTTGCTGTCCGTGTTGCCCGCGGTCCACTCCCGGCCCGCGTACGAGACCCGCTGGAGGTGGAGCGAGGAGGCGTTGGCGACCGCCCAGTGCGCCAGCTGCCAGCCGCGTCGCGCCGTCTCCCGCTCCGCCTCCGGGCCGGTGCCGCCGGTCACGGGCAGCGTCACGGTCCGCTCGTCGGAGGCGGAGGCGGAGGCGGAGGCGGAGGCGGACGTGGTCGCGGCCGCGGGCCGGGGCGAGGTGCCGCCGTCGCCCACCACGGCCGCGGCCGGTTCGAGCACGCCGTGTCCGAAGTCCCGTACCAGCGCCGCGCGTACCGCGTCCGGTCCCTTCTCCCGGGTCGCCCCGGGGCGCCCGTCGCACGTCAGCGTCGCCGCGGACCGGCCGGTGAGCGCGGCGGCGAGCAGCTCGGCGTCCGGCTCGTGCTTCGCGTACGCGTCCGGGAAGCCGCTGCGCTGCACACGCTGGGCGGCGACGGTCAGCGGCAGGTCCAGGTAGCCGTCCACCTTGGCCAGGTGGTCGTAGAAGGCGCCGGCCGAGTACGCCGGGTCCATGATCTCCTCCGGCGTGCCCCAGCCCCACGAGGGCCGCTGCTGGAACAGGCCGAGCGAGTCCTTGTCGCCGTGGTCGAGGTTGCGCAGCGCCGACTCCTGCATCGCGGTCGCCAGCGCGATCGCCACCGCCCGGTCGGGCAGCCCGCGCGCCGTACCCACGGCGGTGATCGTCGCCGCGTTCACCGCCTGCTCCGGCGTGAACTCGTAGGCCGTCCGCGCGCCGTCGCCGACGGCGGGCGAGGCCACCTTGCAACCCGGAGCGCCCGCGCCTCCGGTGACGTACTGCACCGCCAGGTAACCGGCGACCGCGAGCAGGACCATGGAGGCGGCGCCCGAACGGGCGAGGCGGCCACGGCGTTTGCGGGGTGGGGACGGCTGAAGCACGCGTACAAGGTACTGGAGGGTAGGGTCCGGTGTCCGCCGGGTACGCACACTGCCCCCAAGGGCAGGGCGCTAGGGTCGAGACCATGGCCGATACCCCGCTTGACCTCACGCTGGACGCCGCGGAGCTTACCGCGCGGCTCGTCGACTTCCCGTCCGAGAGCGGCACCGAGAAGCCGTTGGCGGACGCGGTCGAGAGCGCGCTGCGCGGCCTGCCCCACCTGTCGGTCGAGCGGTACGGCAACAACGTCGTCGCGCGTACGGAACTGGGCCGCGCGGAACGCGTGATCCTGGCCGGCCACATCGACACGGTGCCGATCGCGGACAACGTCCCCTCCCGCCTGGACGAGGACGGGGTCCTGTGGGGCTGCGGCACCTGCGACATGAAGGCGGGCGTCGCGGTCCAGCTGCGCATCGCGGCCACCGTCCCCGCCCCCAACCGCGACCTGACCTTCGTCTTCTACGACAACGAGGAGGTCGCCGCCGAGCTGAACGGCCTGAAGCACGTCGCCGAGGCCCACCCCGAGTGGCTGGAGGGCGACTTCGCGGTGCTCCTCGAACCGTCCGACGGCCAGGTGGAGGGCGGCTGCCAAGGGACCCTGCGGGTGCTGCTGAGGACGGCGGGGGAGCGGGCGCACTCGGCGCGCTCCTGGATGGGCTCCAACGCCATCCACGCCGCCGCCCCGATCCTCGCGCGCCTGGCGGCCTACGAGCCCCGCTACCCGGTCATCGACGGCCTGGAGTACCGCGAGGGCCTCAACGCGGTCGGCATCACGGGCGGGGTGGCCGGCAACGTCATCCCCGACGCGTGCACGGTCACCGTCAACTTCCGCTACGCCCCGGACCGGAGCCCTGAGGAGGCCCTCGCCCACGTGCGCGAGGTCTTCGCGGACTGCGGGGTGGCCGAGTTCGTGGTCGACGACCACAGCGGCGCGGCCCTGCCCGGCCTGTCCCACCCGGCGGCGGCCGCCTTCATCGAGGCGGTGGGCGGCACCCCGCAGCCCAAGTACGGCTGGACGGACGTGTCGCGCTTCTCCGCGCTCGGCGTCCCGGCGGTCAACTACGGCCCGGGCAACCCGCACCTGGCGCACAAGCGCGACGAGCGGGTCGAGGTGGCGAAGGTCCTGGCCGGCGAGGAGCGCCTGCGGTCGTGGCTGACGGCATGATCCGCGGCGGGTTTGTGCCGCTGCGCGGCGGACATGCTGAGGTCCCTCGCACGTAACCCGCGTGGATCTACGCTGAGGTGGAAGAACCTGCAACTGGAGGGAGCGCACATGGCTACCGGCAACCCCGAGGGCAAGAAGCGGCCACCGGAGGAACAGCGCCTGGGCCCTGTCCTCCGGCGGCGTGACAAGGTGCAGCGGAGCACCACGGACCAGCGCCTGCTGGACGAGCGCGCTCCGACCGACTGGGTGCACACCGACCCGTGGCGCGTGCTGCGCATCCAGTCGGAGTTCATCGAGGGCTTCGGCACGCTGGCCGAACTGCCGCCCGCCATCAGCGTCTTCGGTTCCGCCCGCACCCCGGCGGACTCACCGGAGTACGAGGCGGGCGTGCGGCTCGGCCGCGGCCTGGTGGAGGCGGGCTTCGCGGTCATCACCGGCGGCGGACCCGGCGCCATGGAGGCGGCCAACAAGGGCGCCCTGGAGGCGAAGGGCACATCGGTCGGCCTCGGCATCGAACTGCCCTTCGAGCAGGGGCTGAACGCCTACGTCGACATCGGCCTGAACTTCCGGTACTTCTTCGTCCGCAAGATGATGTTCGTGAAGTACGCGCAGGGCTTCGTCGTCCTGCCCGGCGGCCTCGGCACCCTCGACGAACTGTTCGAGGCCCTCACCCTGGTGCAGACCCAGAAGGTGACCCGCTTCCCCATCGTCCTCTTCGGCTCCGAGTACTGGGGCGGCCTGGTCGACTGGCTCCGCGGCACCCTGGTCGCCCAGGGCAAGGCGGCGGAGAAGGACCTCCTGCTCTTCCACGTCACGGACGACGTGGACGAGGCGGTCGCCCTGGTCTCCAAGGAGGCGGGCCGGTAGAGCGGCCGGCCGCGGGACGGGGTGCGGGCGGGGCCGGGGGCCTACGCCAGCCCCCGTCGGGCCACCGTCGGTGCCCGGTGCCCGGCGATCGTCGCCACCATGTCCAGGACCTGCCGCGTCTCCGCCACCTCGTGCACCCGGTACACCCGCGCCCCCAGCCACGCCGACACCGCCGTCGTCGCTAGCGTGCCGATCAGCCGCTCCTTCACCGGCCGGTCCAGCGTCTCCCCGACGAAGTCCTTGTTGGACAGGGACACCAGCACCGGCCACCCCGTCTCCACCATCTCCCCGAGCCGCCGCGTCGCCTCCAGGCTGTGCCGCGTGTTCTTCCCGAAGTCGTGCCCGGGATCGATCAGCACCGACTCCCGCGGCACCCCCAGCCCCACCGCCCGCTCGGCCAGCCCCAGCGTCACGCGCAGGATGTCGTCCATGACGTCGTCGTACGTCACCCGGTGCGGCCGCGTCCGCGGCTCGGCGCCGCCCGCGTGCGTGCACACCAGCCCCGCCCCGTACCGCGCCGCCACCTCGGCGAGCTTCGGGTCGACACCGCCCCACGCGTCGTTCAGCAGGTCCGCGCCCACCTCGCACACGGCCTCGCCGACCTCGTGCCGCCAGGTGTCCACGCTGATCACGACGTCCGGGAAGCGTCGCCGCACCTCCGCGACGAACCCCACCGTCCGCCGCGCCTCCTCCGCCGCCGACACCTCGTCCCCGGGGCCCGCCTTCACCCCGCCGACGTCGATGATCGCGGCGCCCTCGGCCACCGCCTGCTCCACGCGTGCGAGGGCGGGCTCGTCGCGGAAGGTCGCCCCCTGGTCGTAGAAGGAGTCCGGGGTCCGGTTCACGATCGCCATGACCACCGGCTCGTGCGCCGCGAACTCACGCCTGCCCAGCCTGAGCGTCCCCTGTGACATCTTCTCGTCCATACCCGTTCTCTCGTCCCGCTTCCGGCCCCGGGGCGGCGGTCCTTCGACGACCGCGGCCCCGACTGTCAGACTCGCATGGCACGATCGGACCCGACACAACCGACTCCGAAACAACCGACTCGGACCGGACTCCGACCCGACCATGGGGGCCCAGCGATGGTCATGTTCCTGTTCCTCGTCATCGCGCTGGCCGTCGTCGTGGCCGCCGTGACGCTCGCCGTGGTGGGCGGCGGCGACAGTGGGCCGCTGCCGGAGGCCCCGCCCGAGCGGGTACGGGACTCACTGCCCCCGGACCGCCCGGTGGGCCGCGGCGACGTGGAGCGGCTGCGCTTCCCGCTCGTCGTCCGCGGCTACCGCATGGCGGAGGTCGACGACGCCCTCGGCCGCCTCGGCGCCGAACTGGCCGAGCGCGACGCCCGGATCGCCGACCTGGAGTCCGCGCTGGCGGGCGCCCGGGCCGCGGCGAGCCACCAGCACGTCGTCATGGACAAGCCGGCCCGGCAGGAGGAGCAGCAGTGAGCGCCGGGGAGGCCGCCGCGGGCCCCGACGGCGCGCTGCGCTGCCCCTGGGCCCTGTCCACCGCGGACTACGTCACGTACCACGACGACGAGTGGGGCCGCCCGGTCCACGGCGACGACGCCCTGTACGAGCGGCTCAGCCTGGAAGCCTTCCAGTCCGGACTGTCCTGGATCACCATCCTGCGCCGCCGGGCCGGCTTCCGCAGCGCCTTCGCCGGCTTCGAGATCGCCAAGGTGGCGGCCTACACCGACGAGGACCGCGACCGCCTGCTCGCCGACACCGGCATCATCCGCAACCGCGCCAAGATCGACGCGACCCTCGCCAACGCGCGCGTGCTCGCCGAGTGGGCCCCCGGCGACCTGGACGAGCTGATCTGGTCGCACGCCCCGGACGCGGCCGGACGACCGGTCCCGAAGACCCTCACCGACGTCCCGGCCGTCACACCGGAGTCCACGGCCCTGTCCAAGGCCCTCAAGAAGCGCGGCCTGCGCTTCGTCGGCCCGACCACCGCGTACGCGCTGATGCAGGCCTGCGGACTGGTCGACGACCACCTGGCGACGTGCGTGGCCCGCCGGACCTGAGCGGGCGGACCGCACGCCACGGGCCGTCCGCCACCGGCCTACCGTCGGTCTGCGGGCCGTCTACCGGCCCAGGTACTTCGGCTTCTCCTTCTCGACGAACGCGCGCACCGCGATCGCGTGGTCCTGCGAGGCACCGGCCCGCGACTGCAGCTCGTCCTCCTTGTCCAGCGTCTCGGAGAGCGAGTGCGTCAGTCCGTACGCGATCGACTCCTTCAGCGCCGCGTACGCCACCGTCGGCCCCTCGGCCAGCGTCCGCGCCGTCTTCTCGGCCTCGGCGCGCAGCTCGGCGGCGGGGACTACCCGGTTGGCGATGCCCAGCTCGTACGCCTCCTGCGCGCCGATGCTGCGCGGGAAGAGCAGGAGGTCACCGGCGCGTCCGGGGCCGACGACGCGCGGCAGCGTCCAGGAGACGCCGGAGTCGGCGGTGAGCGCCACCCCCGCGAAGGAGGTGTTGAAGGCCGCGGTGTCCGCGACGATCCGGTAGTCCGCCGCGAGCGCGAAACCGAGGCCCGCCCCGGCCGCCACGCCGTTCACGGCGGCGACCACCGGCTTCCCGGCGCCGGCGAGCGCCCGCACGATCGGGTTGTAGTGCTCGCTCACCGTGCTCATGGTGTCGGCCGACCCCGTCTCCCGGTCGGCGGCCAGCAGCCCGATGTGCTCCTTGAGGTCCTGGCCGACGCAGAAGGCCCGCTCCCCGGCCGCGGTCAGCAGCACCGCCCGCACGGCGTCGTCCGCGGCCGCGGAACGCACCGCCTCCCGGAGGGCGACCTTCGTCTCGGTGTTCATCGCGTTCATCGCCCCGGGGCGGTTCAGCGTGATCGTCGCGAGTCCGTCGCTCACCTCGTAGAGCACGGTGTCGGCCATGGAAATCCCCTCCGCGTAGTGACAGGCAGTGGCTTGTGTCCGTCAGACAGCATGACGGAGATCACCGGGAACGGATCGCTCGGGAGATGTGACCTGCGTCAAAGAATTCCGGTCCGTATCCATTCGGTGGAAGTGGGCGAGGGCGCGCAGTATCGCAGTCACATCGCCGAATTGAGTGGTTTTGCTCGCGCGCGTTGCCCAAGCGATGCCGACCGATGTTGGTCATCGGGTCCTGGGATGCGGGATAATGGCTGGGAAGCAATGTGTTCGATGCCGGTGTCGCGCGTCCAAGCCGGACTGCGCGTGCCCTCACGGGCCGTCGGCTGTGACGGTGAGCTGGTATCAGGAAGGGGAACGAGCATGGCGGCCATGAAGCCGCGGACGGGTGATGGCCCGCTCGAGGTGACCAAGGAGGGGCGGGGCATCGTCATGCGCGTTCCGCTCGAAGGCGGCGGTCGACTCGTCGTCGAGCTGACCCCCGACGAGGCCGACGCGCTCGGCGACGCCCTCAAGAAGGTCGTCGGCTGACGCGCGATCGACCACAACCATTCAGTCGCCCCGGTACCGCACATGGTGCCGGGGTGATTGTTCTACGGCTTTCCCGGGCGACCGGTCCTTTCCCCGGCGGCGCCCGCCGCAATTCCTCAGCGCTTCACGGCGCACAGCAGCCCGTCGCCGACCGGAAGCAGTGACGGCACCAGCTCCTGGCTCTCCCGCACCGCGCGCAGCAGTTCCCTCACCCGCAGCACCTCGGTGGGCTGCGGACCGGAGTCGATCGTCCGGCCGGCGCCGAAGACGCCCTCGAAGGCGACGAGACCTCCGGGACGCAGCAGGCGCAACGATTCGGCGAGGTAGTCCTGGTACTCCAGCCGGTCTCCGTCGCAGAAGACGAGGTCGTAGCCGGCGTCCGCGAGGCGGGGCAGCACTTCCAGGGCACGCCCGGGAATGAACCGGGCCCGGTTGCTGGCGAAGCCCGCGGCCCGGAAGGCCTGGCGGGCGAACTGCTGGTGCTCCGGCTCCGGGTCGACCGTGGTCAGTACCCCGTCCGGCCGCATGCCCTGCAGCAGATGTATCCCGGAGACGCCGCAGCCGGTGCCGATCTCCGCGACCGCCTTGGCGTCCACGGCGGCGGCGAGCAACCCCAGGGCGGAGCCCGTACCCGGGGTCACCGAGCGCAGACCCGCCTCGCGGGCCCGGTCGCGTGCCCAGAGCAGCGCGTCGTCCTCGGCGACATAGGCGTCGGCGAACGCCCAGCTCGTCTGCCGGTTGCCGGTAATGACCCTCTCCTGTCCCCGTCGTTGCCTCGGCGTGACTGTATCCGTTGGCGTCGGGAACCCGCAGATGGGACCAGTCGTTTGAAGGGGAGAGCAAAGAGACGACTGAGCGGCCTGGGCTGCGACGGGGGGCGGCGGATGGACCAGCGTGCCGAGCAGGTGCTGACGCAGCCGTACGAGCCGTACCGGCCCAGATCAAATTCTCGTAAAACCGCTTATCCGGAGCTAACGGGCGAGGTGGCTATGGTAGGGGCTCCACTGGACACCACCAGAGCCGACAGGGGAGGTGCGGCCGCACCCGCGGATCGGGGTGGAGTGCTGCGGCGCTTCCTCGGATCGGCAGGCAGGCCGAAATCCGTGAACGACACCGCTGCTGACCACAGCCACGCCGACCGTCCCACCACGGGACACACCCAGACCGCGACCTTCTCCGGCGACGCGGACGGGCAGGCGTGGACTCCGCCCACCTGGGAGGAGATCGTCAGCACCCACAGCGGCCGGGTCTACCGCCTCGCCTACCGCCTCACGGGCAACCAGCACGACGCCGAGGACCTCACCCAGGAGGTGTTCGTCCGCGTCTTCCGTTCCCTGTCGACGTACACACCGGGCACCTTCGAGGGCTGGCTGCACCGCATCACCACCAATCTCTTCCTGGACATGGTGCGCCGCAAGCAGCGGATCAGGTTCGACGCGCTCGGCGACGACGCGGCCGAGCGGCTGCCCAGCAAGGAGCCCACCCCGCAGCAGCTCTTCCACGACGCCCACTTCGACGCGGACGTCCAGCAGGCCCTGGACACCCTCGCGCCCGAGTTCCGCGCCGCGGTCGTCCTGTGCGACATCGAGGGGCTGTCCTACGAGGAGATCGCCGCGACCCTCGGCGTCAAGCTGGGCACGGTGCGCTCCCGTATCCACCGCGGCCGTTCCCAGCTGCGCAAGGCGCTCGCGCACCGTTCCCCCAAGGCGCGCGCCGAGCGTCGCTCGTTCGCGGCCGGTGTTCCCGCACTGGGAGGAGGGGGCACGAGCGCGTGAGTGGGTCACGGCCTGAGTCCGAGGGACACCTCGCAGAGCAGCATCTGGGAGACCGACTCTCCGCCCTGGTGGACGGAGAGCTCGGTCATGACGCGCGCGAGCGCGTGCTGGCGCACGTGGCCACCTGCCCGAAGTGCAAGGCGGAGGTCGACGCGCAGCGCCGGTTGAAGAACGTCTTCGCACAAGCGGCCCCACCGGCCCCCTCCGAGAGCTTCCTGGCCCGCCTGCAGGGGCTTCCCGGGGGCGGTGACACGGACGGCGGCGGCTCCCCGTTCGCCGGCCTGCCCGGAGGGTTCGGGGCCTCCGCGGGTTCCGGCGTCTTCGGGACCAAGCGCGGCGAGCGGTTCGAGTTCGACTACGTCCCCGCCGGGACGCACGCCCCGGTGCTGCCACCCTCCTCGTCGGGGCGGGGCTTCCGCATCCACGACGTGGGCCGGACGGAGTCCGAGCGCTCGGCCTCGCGCGGCCTGCGGTTCGCGTTCGCCGCCGCCGGGGCGGTGTCGCTGGCCGCGATCGCGCTGGGCGGAGTCACCCTCGGCACGCCGGACACCACCACCGAGGCACGCGGCTCGGGCACCGGCAGCAATGTGACGCCGCTGCGCACCCAGGGTGCGGGAGCGGCCACCGGCTCCGAGAGCCAGCGCCGCCGCACGGCCGGTCCGCTGCTCGGGCAGGGCCATCGGGTGCTGGGCGACACCCCCGCCGCGCCCACCACGGCCTCCGCGCCGCTGCTGCCCGGGATGCCGGCCCCCGCCGGGGACGATGCGCGGCAGCAGGCGGTCCGTGCCCTGACCACTCCGGTGACGGCCGGTGCCGCCGCGATGTCCCCGCTGATACGTCCGCTGGAAGCAGTTCCGCCGCTCGCCCTGACCTCCTGGGCGGCGGCTCCCGAGGTCAGGCCGCCCGCCCTGCTCGCCGCCCCCGGCCCGGCCCTGTCCCCCTACCCGGCGGCTTCCCGCCCTCCGGTTCGCTGACGGGATCTGCGCGCCACCCCGCGGACCTGATTGAATCCGGGGTGGCGCCAGAGCCCTTGGAGCCGACGATCTGCGGCCGGTTGCGGGGGAGAGCATGAACGAGGGGAAGCCCACGAAGGCGAAGTGGTGGAGTCGTCCCCGCTCGTCCGAGGACGCCTCCGACGCGCCCGACGCACTCGGCGGCGACTTCGAACTGGAACGCCCCCGCCCGGCCCCCGGCACGGACCCCGGCGACCGGGAGGCCGACGGGGGCGACTTCGAGCTGGACCGCCCGGTGCCACCCCGCGCGGGCGACGCGGGGGACTACGAACTGGACCGGCCCCTGACCGGCCGACCCGACGCCCCCACGGCTCAGAACACCACCGTGCCGCCCGCCACGGACGCCGCCCCGGTGGCGGACACGGACGCGCGTCGGCACGGGAGTCCCGAGCACGCCCCGGTGGCGGACGCGGGGCCCCGTCGACAGCCCGGGCCCGACGCAGACGCAGCCCCGGCGACGGTTGCGGGCCGGCCCGCACAGACGGGTCCCGACGCCGCCCCCGCCGTGGACGCGGGCGGGCAGCCGCTTCCGGGTGTCGGTACCGTCCCGGGGGCCGACGGCACGCCGGGTGGTGAGACCGCCGCCGAGCGCCCCAGGCCCCTGCACGAACCCGACCCGTACAGCACCCCGCCGTACGGTGAACCGGGCCCCTGGGCGCCCGCCCCGCCGGTCCAGCACCCGGCGGCCACACCGCCACACGGCACGGCGACGGCGGCATCGCCCACACCGACGCCTCCTGTGCCTACGGTGCCTGTACCGGCGTCTCCTGTGCCGACGGTGCCTGTGCCGACGGTGCCTGTGCCGACGCCGCCTGTGCCGACGCCGCCTGTGCCGACGGTGCCTGCGCAGACCGTGTCCGACCCGGCTGCGCCCAGGTCGGCGTCCGCGCCTGCCGGGGCGGTGCCCGACCCCGCGTTCGCGGACGCGCCGCCGCCGGCACCGCCGACGGGGCATCCGACGCCGTCACCGGCGTACGACACGGCATCCCACACCGCTGCGGCTGCGGCTGCCGCGCCTGCCGTTCCGGCTCCCGGGGTGTCCTCCGACCCGTCCCACGCGGGCGCCCCGTCCTCCGATCCGTCGTCGGCGGGAGTGCCCGGCCCGTGGGTGGGGCCCGCGGTCCCGGAGTCGGCTGCCGCGCCTGCCGTTCCGGCTCCCGGGGTGTCCTCCGACCCGTCCCACGCGGGCGCCCCGCTCTCCGATCCGTCGTCGGCGGGAGTGCCCGGCCCCTGGGCAGGGGCCGCCGCGGACCCCTGGGGGCGTTACGACCCCTGGGCCGCCTCTGCCGCGGCCTCGCTCCAGCACGACGACGCCGGCGGCCGGAGGCCCGAGCAGCGCCGTGGACGGGCGACGAGGACGCTCGTCGGCGGGGCGCTCCTCATCGCCCTGGTCTCCGGCGGCATCGGCGGCGCCGTGGGCGCGTGCCTGGAACGGAACGGCGGCGTGGGGACGGTCGAGTTGCCGCAGGCCGGACACGAGGCGGCCGAACGGGCCCCGGACACCGTCGCCGGCATCGCCGCGCGGGCCCTGCCCAGCGTGGTGACCCTGCACGTGAGCGGCAGCGAGGCGGCCGGGACCGGCACCGGGTTCGTACTCGACGGCCGCGGTCACATCCTGACCAACAACCACGTCGTCGAGCCCGCAGGCTCCGGCGGCGAGATCACCGTGACCTTCAACAGCGGCGACACCGCCGAGGCCACGGTCGTCGGCCGGGACAGCGGCTACGACCTCGCCGTGGTCCAGGTCAAGGGCGTCAGCGGCCTCACCCCCCTGCCCCTCGGCAACTCCGACAACGTGCGCGTGGGCGACCCCGTCGTCGCCATCGGCGCCCCCTTCGACCTGGCCGGCACGGTCACCTCCGGCATCATCAGCGCCAGGGAACGTCCCATCACCGCGGGCGGCGAGGAGGGCGACGGCAGCGACGTCTCGTACGTCGACGCCCTGCAGACCGACGCGCCCATCAACCCCGGCAACTCCGGCGGCCCCCTCCTGGACGCCCGGGGCCGGGCCATCGGCATCAACTCCGCCATCCGCTCCGCCGACAGCGGCGGCGCCGAGTCGGACGGCGGCCAGGCCGGTTCCATAGGGCTCGGCTTCGCCATCCCCATCAACCAGGGCAAGCGCGTCGCCGAGGAACTGATCAACACCGGCAAGGCCACCCACCCGGTCATCGGCGTCACCCTCGACATGAGCTACGCGGGCGACGGCGCCCGCGTGGGCGACAAGGGCGGCGACGGCGGACCCGCGGTCACCACGGGCGGCCCCGGCGCCCTGGCCGGCATCAGGCCGGGGGACGTGATCACGGCGGTCGACGGACAACGCGTGCACTCCGGCGAGGAACTCATCGTCAAGACCCGCGCCCACCGCCCCGGTGACCGCCTGGAACTGACCCTGGAACGCGGCGGCAAGGAGACGAAGGTCTCGCTGGTGCTCGGCTCCTCCGGCGGCGGCTGACCGTCCGACCGCCGCACACGTCCCGACAAGGCGCCAGGAAGGCAAACAATTCGGAAAGCGCTCGCGTACACGCACTCAGGGCTCACGGGACGGTACCGGTCGGACGGGATCGGCGGGTACCGTGGTGGCGGCCCGGACATCCCAAGGAGCTTCAGGTGTTCAATGACATAGGCGCACTAGAGCTGGTGACGCTCGTCGTCCTCGCCGTGCTCGTGTTCGGTCCGGACAAGCTCCCCAAGGTCATCCAGGACGTGACCCGCACCATCCGGAAGATCCGGGAGTTCTCGGACAGCGCCAAGCAGGACATCCGCCAGGAGCTGGGCCCCGAGTTCAAGGACTTCGAGTTCGAGGACCTCAACCCCAAGACGTTCCTCCGCAAGCAGCTGGACAACGACGAGCTGGGGCTCAAGGAGATCCGCAACGGCTTCGACCTGAAGAAGGAGATGGCCGAGGTCACCGACGCGGTCCACAGCCGCGACGCGGAACCCTCGTCGTCCGGTTCGTCGTCCTCCGGATCCTCGTCGTCCTCCGGTTCCGCGTCCGGCGGCGGCCGAGTCGACATGTCGAAGAAGCCCGAGAACCCCGGCAAGCCCGCAGCCGAAGACCGCCCGCCCTTCGACATGGACGCCACCTGACCCCGGAACCCTGACCCCAGAGTCCCGAACCGGGCCTCCCGGTCCCGGCTTCCGCATCCGGCCCCCGGACGCCCCCGAACGTGACGCGTCTCATACTCCGGACGGGGCGCACACGCCCCGCGGACGACGCCCGCGCGACCCACGCGCCGGGCGATTCCCCGGCTGCCGCCGACGGTGTGGCTATGCTGCCCCAGTTGTTGTGCGGACCGGACGAGTGCGCCCGAAGGGGGGCGGGCCTCCGGTTCGACGAGAGCGAGGAGGCGTCCGGGCACATGGAGACGACGAGTCGGGCAGTCGCGCAGACGCCGGCCCCGGAGGGTGGACAGGAAACCGCCCCCGGCCGGCGTACCGTCGACGGCTACCTGCGTGCGCCCTTCCCCTGGTACGGCCTCGACGAGGCCTTCACGGGACCGCGCCGGCTGATGCAGCTCGGTACGGCCGCCGACGGGGCGGTGGAACACGGTTCGATCGGGCACGGCGACGAACCGTCGGTGCGCAACGAGCACGTGGCGGGCGACGAGCAGGACGCCAAGGAGAAGTTCGCGGTCGTCGTGACCGTCGCGGCCAACCCCGACCGGCGCAGCGCCGACGGAACGGGACTGCTGGAGGCCACCTCGGTCTCCTCGGCGGCCTGGCTGGCCGGCGTGGGGCTGCTGTCCTTCACCTGGCCGGGGCAGATGGACCACTCACTGCGCGACGACTGGCTGGAGCAGCAGACGGAGACCGCCTGGGTCCTCGCCGACGACCTCGACGGCGAGGACTGGACGACGCTGTCCCTCCCCGTGGACGGCGTGCCGACGCCCTTCCACTACCGGGAGTCCGAGTTCGGCTGGGTGCTGGCCGGATCGACCGAGCAGGGTGTCCACCTCGGCGCCTACGGGCGCGGCATGAGCGCCTACGGGCTGGCCTTCGCCGTGGTCAAGGACATCGCCGCGTACGCCTAGGCGGGGCAGGCCCGGCAGCCGGGCGTACGACGAGGGGCGCCGTCCCGGCGGACAGCGCCCCCACTGCCGTACGCAACGTCAGAACTTGTTCCTCGGCGTGAGGCCCAGCGAGAGGCCCGACAGGCCGCGCTGCCGGCCGCCCAGCTTGCCCGCGATCGAGCGCAGGGCCGCGCCCGCCGGGGAGTCCGGGTCGGACAGGACGACGGGCTTGCCCTCGTCGCCGCCCTCGCGCAGGCGGACGTCGATCGGGATGGAGCCGAGGACCGGGACCGACGCGCCCGTGGTGCGGGTCAGGCCGTCGGCGACCGACTGGCCGCCGCCGGTGCCGAAGACGTCGACCATCTCGCCGCAGTGCGGACAGGGCAGCCCCGACATGTTCTCGACCACGCCGACGATCTTCTGGTGGGTCTGGACGGCGATCGCACCCGCCCGCTCGGCCACCTCGGCCGCGGCCTGCTGAGGCGTCGTCACGACCAGGATCTCGGCGTTCGGCACGAGCTGCGCCACCGAGATCGCGATGTCACCGGTGCCCGGCGGCAGGTCGAGCAGCAGGACGTCCAGGTCGCCCCAGTACACGTCCGCGAGGAACTGCTGGAGCGCGCGGTGCAGCATCGGGCCGCGCCAGACGACCGGCGCGTTGCCCGGGGTGAACATGCCGATCGAGATGACCTTCACGCCGTTGGCCGAGGGCGGCATGATCATGTTCTCGACCTGGGTGGGACGCCCGTCGGCGCCCAGCATGCGCGGCACGGAGTGGCCGTAGATGTCGGCGTCGACGACACCGACCTTCAGACCGTCCGCCGCCATCGAGGCCGCCAGGTTCACCGTCACCGACGACTTGCCGACGCCGCCCTTGCCGGACGCGACCGCGTACACCCGGGTCAGACTGCCCGGCTTGGCGAAGGGCACCTCGCGCTCGGTCTGGCCGCCGCGCAGGGCGGTGGCCAGCTCCTTGCGCTGCTCGTCGCTCATCACGTCCAGCTCGACGTCGACGCGCGTGACACCCTCGACCGCCGCCACCGCGTCCGTCACGCGCTGCGTGATGGTGTCCCGCATGGGGCAGCCGGAGACCGTCAGGTACACGGCGACCGCGACCGCTCCGTCCGCGCCGATGTCCACCGACTTGACCATCCCCAGCTCGGTGATGGGCCGGTTGATCTCGGGGTCGTTCACCGTCGCCAGTGCTTCGCGCACCGCGTCTTCCGTAGCCATGGACACGATGGTACGGCGCCGCCCACGGGTCGCGGAAAGCCCCGTCAGCGGTCGTGTACGTCACGTCCCGGCGACCGATCCGCCGGGAACACCCCGCGGTCGGGGTGGTGGCCGTTCTGCCGCTCCTCCAGGTCCCTGAGCACGTCCTGCAGCTCGGAGCGGATCCAGTCCCGCGTCGCGACCTCGCCGAGACCGATGCGCAGGGCGGCGATCTCCCGGGTCAGGTACTCGGTGTCGGCGATCGACCGCTCGTTCTGCTTGCGGTCCTGCTCCAGGTTGACCCGGTCCCGGTCGTCCTGCCGGTTCTGCGCGAGCAGGATCAGCGGGGCGGCGTAGGAGGCCTGGAGCGACAGGGCCAGGGTCAGGAAGATGAACGGGTACTCGTCGAACCGCAGGGCGCTCGGGACCGAGACGTTCCACAGCACCCACAGGATGATGACGACCGTCATCCAGACGATGAACCGCCCGGTGCCCAGGAAACGCGCGACGCGCTCCGACAGTCGGCCGAAGGACTCCGGGTCCCACTCGGGCAGCAGCCGGCGGCGCGGCGGCCGGGGCTGGTCGAGGCGGGCCCGGGCCCGGGAGGACGCGGTCGCCCCCGACGTGGCCCGCTCCCGGGGCGTCGTCTCGCGCTCAGGCGCCATCGGAGCCCACCTCCCCGGTCGCCGTCCCCGTCGTCTCGTCCAGGTGGTACTCGGTCTCCCGCCAGTCGTCGGGCAGCATGTGGTCCAGTACGTCGTCCACGGTGACCGCGCCCAGCAGCGCCCCCGAGTCGTCGACGACGGGCGCCGCGACCATGTCGTACGCGGCGAAGAACCCGGCGACCACGGGCAGCGCGGCGTCCGGCTCCAGGGGTTGCAGGTCGTCGTCGAGGATCGAGCCGACCAGCGTGTACGGGGGGTCGCGCAGCAGCCGCTGGAAGTGCACCGTGCCCAGGTACTTGCCGGTCGGGGTCTCCTCGGGCGGGCGGCACACGTAGATCTGCGCGGCGTGCGCCGGGGACAGGTCGGGGTTGCGGATGTGGGCCAGGGCGTCGGCGACGGTCGCGTCGGGCCGCAGCACGATCGGCTCGGTCGTCATCAGACCGCCCGCCGTGTGCTCCTCGTACGCCATCAGCCGGCGCATGTCGGCGGCGTCGGAGGGCTGCATCAGGCTCAGCAGCCGCTCCTTGTCCGCCTCGGGCAGCTCGCCCAGCAGGTCGGCCGCGTCGTCGGGGTCCATCGCCTCCAGGACGTCCGCGGCGCGCTCCTCCTTCAGCTTGCCGAGGATCTCGATCTGGTCGTCCTCGGGCAGCTCCTCCAGCACGTCGGCCAGGCGGTCGTCGTCGAGGGCGGCGGCGACCTCCGCGCGGCGCTTGGCGGACAGGTGGTGCAGGACGTTGGCCAGGTCGGCGGGGCGCAGCTGCTCGAAGGTGGCGAGGAGGTTCTCGGCGCCCTGCCCCTGCTCCTCGACGGAGAAGCCGGTGACGCCGGACCACTCGACGGTCAGCGTCTCGCCCTTGCTGCGCCGGAACGCGCCGCCCTTCCTGCCCTTGCGGACGAAGACCTTGTCGATCTCCCAGTCCCGGCGGGCGGGCAGCTGCTGCACCGACAGGTCCAGGACCGTGACCTCCTCGCCGGTCTCGGTGAGCGCGACCCGCCGGTCGAGCAGCTCGCCGAAGACGAGGCGCTCGGTGGGCCGCTGCTCGAAGCGCCGGACGTTGACCACGCCGGTGGTGATGACCTGGCCGGACTCGATGCCGGTGACCCGGGTCATGGGCAGGAAGATCCGGCGGCGGGTGGTGAGTTCGACGACCAGCCCGAGGACGCGCGGGGGTTTGCGGCCGACGCGGAGCATGACGACCAGATCGCGTACGCGTCCCACCTGGTCACCGGCCGGGTCGAACACGGCGATGCCGGAGAGGTGGGAGACGAAGATCCGGGGGGCGCCCGCTGCCATGGCCGCGGCTCCTTTCCGCACGCTCCGCGGAGCCGGGCGAACGTGCGTGAGAGTCGAAGAGTCGAGTGAGGGTGCGTGTGAAGGCTGGTTCGGCTGGTTCGGCTGGTTCGGCTGGTTCGTACGGTGTCTGTTTCCCGAATTGCCCGCTCAGACGCGCTTCAGGCTAGCCCGTCCCGATCGGCCTCGCCCTGGTGGCCGGTCCGGACGGACTGGCTCCGTTCGCCGCCGACCGCCCCGGTACGCTGCGCCCTGGCCCGGTCGGCTCGCCGCCGACGCCCGTCGGCCTCGTGTCAGCCCTGTCAGAAAGGCAGTCCCACCTGTGTCTGTGACTTCCCGGCGCCGAATCCGCAGGGCCGCTTGGACGGGCGCGCTGTGCGTCCTGGCGGTGGGGGCCGGCCTGACGGGATGCGGCGGCGAGGACCCCGACGCGGGCACCAACGGGGTCGGGAAACTCCCGGCCGACAAGATCCAGGCGAAGGCCGGTGCGGCCGCCGAAACCGCCGGTACGGTGCGCCTGCACGGCACGGTGGACGCCGGCGGGAACAGATACACCCTCGACATGCGGCTGAAGGCCGACGGAGGGACCGGTTCGGTCGCCGCCGAGGGGACGACGTTCGGGCTGCTGCGCGTCGGCGACCAGCTCTTTCTCAAGGCCGACGCCGGGTTCTGGAGCCACGACGGCGGCGACGCCAAGGCGGCCGACAAGCTGGCCGGCAAGTACGTGAAGGTGCCGAAGAGCGACCCGGTGTACAAGAAGTTCAGCGGATTCACGGACAAGGACGTCCTCCTCGGCGGCCTGCTCACCCTGCACGGCACGGTGAAGACGGACGGCCGCCACGAGCAGGCGGGCGTCCGCACCATCCGCGTCACCGGTGACGACGGCGCGGGCGGTTCGCTGGACGTCTCCCTGGAGGGCACGCCGTACCCGCTGCGCCTGGTGCGGGCGGGGAGCGCGGGCACGCTCACCTTCTCCGACTGGAACAAGGACTTCGCGCTGGAGCAGCCGGCGAAGGACGACACCCTGGACTACGGCAAGCAGCTGCCGGAGTCCTGAGGTGGGCCCGGAGGCCCGTCAGCGGCGCCCCCGGCGCTTCAGCAGCAGGCGCGGCAGCCCCGCGGGTGCGGGCCGCCGGGTCGTCGCCGGGCTCGGCAGCGGCGCCTCGGCCAGCGAGGTGTCGGGCAGCGGCGCCGTGCTCCCCGTCGGCTCCAGCCGCAGCACCCGGCACTCACGGGCCCAGCGGTCGGTCATCGCCTCGCCGTCCGGGGCGTTGAGCCGCTTGCCCTTGAGGTCGCCGACCGCCGCCCGCCACGCCTCGGAACCGGACGGCAGCTCCACGACCCGCGCGGCCCAGGAGACCAGCCGGCCGCCCTTGTCCTTGCTGCGCACCGTCACCTCGGCAGCGGCCCCGTCGGCCAGCCCGGGCAGCGGCTGCTCGCCGGGGCCGTCGCCGACGACGCAGGCCGCGCCCTCGTGCCAGACGTGCCACAGCGCCCGCGCGGGCACCCCGGCGCCCCCGACCCAGATGAGGCCGGACTTCTTCGTGGCCTCCTCGACGAGGGCCTGGCCGAGCAGCTCGCTTGTCATGCGGTCAGCCTATCCAGGAGCCCGGGGCCGGTCTCAGAGCCAGCCGTTGCGCTTGAGCGTGCGGTGGATGCCCAGGCACATGCCCACCGTGATCGACAGGACCAGCGGGTAGCCGAACTTCCAGTGCGTCTCCGGCATGTAGTCGAAGTTCATGCCGTACACGCCGCACACCATCGTCGGTACGGCGATGATCGCCGCCCACGAGGTGATCTTGCGCATGTCCTCGTTCTGCGCGACCGACGCCTGGGCGAGGTTGGCCTGGAGGATGGAGTTCAGCAGCTCGTCGAAGCCGATGACCTGCTCCTGCACCCGCACCACGTGGTCGGCCACGTCCCGGAAGTACTTCTGGATCTCCGGGTCGATCAGCCGCATCGGCCGCTCGCTGAGCAACTGCATGGGCCGCAGCAGCGGCGCCACCGCCCGCTTGAACTCCAGCACCTCGCGCTTGAGTTGGTAGATCCGGCCGGCGTCCGTGCCGCGCGGGCTGCCCTTGCGGCCCGGGGAGAACACCTCCGTCTCCACCTCGTCGATGTCGTCCTGCACCGCGTCGGCGACCGCGATGTAGCCGTCGACGACGTGGTCGGCGATGGCGTGCAGCACCGCCGAGGGGCCCTTGAGCAGCAGCTCCGGATCCTCCTGGAGCCGGTGCCGCAGGGCGCGCAGCGAGCCCTGCCCGCCGTGCCGGACGGTGATGAAGAAGTCCCGCCCGGTGAAGCACATGACCTCGCCGGTCTCGACGACCTCGCTGTTGGCGGTGAGCTGGTCGTGGTCGACGTAGTGGACGGTCTTGAAGACCGTGAACAGGGAGTCGTCGTAGCGCTCCAGCTTGGGCCGCTGGTGGGCCTGGACCGCGTCCTCCACGGCCAGTGGGTGCAGCCCGAACTCCCGGGCGATTCCGGCGAATTCGTCTTCGGTGGGCTCGTGCAGGCCGATCCACACGAAGCCGCCGTCGCGGCGCACCTGGCGCATCGCCGTGTGCGGGGTCAGCGGTGTGTCGGTCTCGACGCGGGTGCCGTCGCGGTAGACGGCGCAGTCGACCACGGCGGAGGTGGTCCCCGGGTCGCGGGTGGTGTCGTAGGCGCCGCTGTCCTTGCGCAGCGAGACGCGGGACGGGCGGACCGCGGCGCGCAGGTCACGGATCATCGACATGGCGGGCTCCTTCGCGACGGGCAGCGAACGGGGCCGGTGACGGGTGGAACCACCCGGAATGAGGACGTCCTGGCTACGCGTGTGCGGCGCGTCCACAAAGCGGGGGGCACCGCACCGTCGCGGTGGCCGACTTCGCTGCTGATTCAGCTGCTGACACGGACCGGCGCGGATCGACAGCGATCGCGTCCGTGGATCGGATCAGGCAAAAGATCAGGCAAAACGAGACGAAGTGCTCTTCGGTGGGAAAGCGCGCGGACGGAGAGCGGTAGCGGGAGGACCCGGTACGGCTGCGTCAGCGGCCGGAAGAGCGGGTGGTACTGCACGGTCGACTTCGGTCCATGCCGCCCACCTCCTCCGGCCGGTCCCTCGTGAGGGACGATCCATTCCCCTTGTTTGGAGGGGTTCCCCGTAGGGGAGTGTTCACAGCGTCGGGGTTTGATCGCGATGCCCTGCGTGCTGCCCCGAACCGCTGGGCCAGAGTACCAGTCACCCGACGTGTCAAGGCGCCGCTTTGCCTCTTCGCGACGAGTTCTATGCTCGCGGCATGGCTGATGTTCTTCCTCTGGTCGAGGCCCGGTTGCACAGCGCGCTGGGTGCGCCGGACGCGCGCGCCGCGGTCACCTTCCTCGGCACCGACCGCATCGAGGTGCTGCGCTTCCCCGCCGCCGGCCAGGAGGGCGACGTCGTCCGCTACGCCACCCTCGGCATGTCGGCCCAGCCCATGGCGGACCCCACGGCCGCGCTCGCCGACCCGGTCAAGGGCCCCCGTGCCGAGCTGGTCCTCTCCGTGCGGGCCGGGGCGGCCGACACCGACAAGGTGCTGCGCCCCCTCGCCGTACTGGCCGCGTCCCCGCAGGTCGAGGGCGTGATCGTGGCGCCCGGCGCCTCGCTGGACGTCGGTGAGCCGCTGTGGCCGGGGGCCCCGTTCACCTCGGTCCTGGTCGCCGAGCCGGGCGGCCTGGTCGAGGACCTGGAGCTGGACGCCCCGCTGGACCCCGTGCGGTTCCTGCCGCTGCTGCCGATGACGCCGAACGAGGCCGCCTGGAAGCGCGTGCACGGGGCGCCCGCCCTCCAGGAACGCTGGCTGACGCACGGAACGGACCTGCGCGATCCGTCCCGCAGGTCCGTTCCCCTGGACTGACGCACCGGCGCGACACGACTCACCGGGCCGCCCGGTCGGTTGGCGCCGGCCGGTCCCGGTAGGCACCAGTAGGCACCCGTCGGTGTCCGTCGGTGTCCGTCGACGTCTGCCGGTGTCAGTCGGCGAAGACCGTGACCGAGTCCTCGGTCGCGTGCTTCGGCTCCAGTTCCTCTGCCTCGTGAGTGAGCGCGCGGCGTCGTACGACGACCACGACCGCGCCGAGCGCGGCGGTCACCGCCGCCACCACGAACGGGATGTGGACGTCGGTCCACTCCTCGATCTTCGGCGCGAAGAACGGGGCGGCCGCCGCGGCGAACCAGCGGACGAAGTTGTAGCCCGCGCTCGCCACCGGACGCGGCGCGTCCGAGACCCCGAGGGCCAGCTCGGTGTAGACGGTGTTGTTCACGCCGATGAACGCGCCGGACAGGATCGTGCAGACGATCGCCGTCGTGTGGTTGCCGTAGCCGAGGACCAGCACGTCGGCCGCGAGCAGCACCAGTGAGCCGCCGAGCACCTTCAGCGAGCCGAAGCGCCTCTGCATGCGCGGTGCCACCAGCACCGAGAAGACGGCGAGCAGCACGCCCCAGGCGAAGAACACGGCGCCCGACTTGTAGGGGGTCATGTTCAGCACGAACGGGGTGAAGGCCAGCACGGTGAAGAACGTGTAGTTGTAGAAGAACGCCGAGACCGCGGCGGAGGCGAGGCCGCCGTGCCCCAGGGCCCTGATCGGGTCGAGCAGCGAGGTCTTGCGGGCCGGCTTCGGCTGCTCCTTCAGGAACACCGTGATGCACAGGAAGCCGATCGCCATCAGGAAGGCCGTGCCGAAGAACGGGTAGCGCCAGCTGGCGTCGCCGAGCACGGCGCCCAGCAGCGGGCCGCAGGCCATGCCGAGGCCGAGCGCGGACTCGTAGAGGAGGATCGCGGCGGCGCTGCCGCCGGCCGCCGCGCCGACGATGACGGCGAGGGCCGTCGAGACGAACAGCGCGTTGCCCAGTCCCCAGCCCGCCCGGTAGCCGACGAGCTGTCCGACGGTGTCGGAGGTGCCGGCGAGGCCCGCGAAGACGACGACGAACGCCAGGCCCAGCAGCAGGGTCTTGCGGCCGCCGATGCGGCTGGAGACGAAGCCGGTGACCAGCATCGCCAGCGCGGTGATCAGGAAGTACGAGGTGAACAGGAGGGAGACCTGGCCGGCGGTGGCGTCCAGGCCCTCGGCGATGGACGGGAGGATCGGGTCGACGAGCCCGATGCCCATGAAGGCCACGACGGACGCGCCGGCGGTCGCCCACACGGCCTTGGGCTGCCGCAGGATGCCGCTCGCACCCGCGTCGAAGGAATCCATGCTTGCTCCAATACCGACGGGACGGTCGGGCGACTCGTCGGGGTGAATGGTTGGTGTTTGCACATAGTAAGTTAGCCCTGCTAATTAATGCAACATGCACCTAGTTTTGGCCGGTCAGCCCCCGTCCCTCCGGATGGGTGATCGTCCTTGACGTGGGGGAGCGGGGGTAGGACCGTGGGGCTCTATGAGGGGCGAACCCAGTTGCCCGAAGTGCGGTGGCCGGGTCAGGGCTCCCGGTCTCTTCGCCGACTCCTGGCAGTGCGACCTGCACGGCACCGTCCACCCGGTGCAGCCCGTACTCCCGCCCAGCGTCGAAGCGCTCGGCGTCGTGGTGCACCGCACGCAGGTCCCGGTGTGGATGCCCTGGCCGCTGCCGGTCGGCTGGCTGTTCACCGGCGTGGCCTGCGCCGGCGACGACCGCAGCGGCGGCAGGGCGACCGCCGTCGCCTGCTCCGGACCCGGCCCGCTCGGCGGCATCGGTGAGCTGATCCTGGTGGCCGAGGAACTCGGCGTCGGCCTCGGCGCGCGGTACGCGGGCCTCGACGCCCCGGACCCCGGGCCGTACATGGAGGTCGAGAAGCCGCCCCAGGCCAAGGTCCTGGCCGCAGGCCGGCCGACCCCCCTCTGGCATGTCTCCGGCGCCCCCGTCGACCGCGCCGTCTTCGCCGGGGAGGCCCTCGGGATGTGGCTGTGGGCCGTCGTCTGGCCCGAGCGGGCGGGGCTGCTGATGTACGAGGAGCTGGTGCTGACCGACCTGCGGGACGCGGGCGCCGAGGTGGACCTGGTGCCGTGCGGGGCGCTGTCGCCGCGGCTGATCGAGCCGACGGTGCCGTGACCCGCAGGGCGCGACCGCGGGGCGCGGCGGTCCGCGTAGGGGGCGCAGGGCTACTGCGGGTGTGACGGCGGGGGGTCGGGTTCCGGTTATCCTTGAGCGTCCCCCTCCGTCCCGTCACCGCTTGGAGTCAGCGTCGTGCGCATCGATCTGCACACCCACTCCACCGCGTCCGACGGCACGGACACCCCGGCCCAGCTGGTGCGCAAGGCCGCCGCGACCGGTCTCGACGTCGTCGCGCTGACCGACCACGACACCACCCGCGGATACGCCGAGGCCGTGGCCGCGCTGCCCGAGGGGCTGACCCTGGTCACCGGCGCCGAACTCTCCTGCCGTCTCGACGGCGTCAGCATGCACATGCTGGCCTACCTCTTCGACCCGGAGGAGCCCGCCCTGCTCGCCGAGCGCGAACTGGTCCGGGACGACCGCGTGCCGCGGGCCCGGGCGATGGTCGCCGGGCTCAACGAACTGGGCGTGCCCATCACCTGGGAGCAGGTCGCCAGGATCGCCGGTGACGGATCGGTCGGCCGGCCGCACGTGGCCTCCGCCCTCGTGGAACTCGGCGTCGTGCCGACCGTGAGCGACGCCTTCACCCAGGACTGGCTGGCCGACGGCGGCCGGGTCTTCGTGGAGAAGCACGAGACGGACCCCTTCGAGGCCCTCCGGCTGATCAAGGGGGCCGGCGGCGTCGCCGTGTTCGCGCACCCGGCCGCCGCCAAGCGCGGCCGTACCGTGCCGCAGGCCGCGATCGCGGACCTGGCGGCCGCCGGGCTCGACGGCATCGAGGTCGACCACATGGACCACGACGCGGAGACCCGGGCGCGGCTGCGCGGGACGGCGAGGGAGCTGGGGCTCCTGGTCACGGGCTCGAGCGACTACCACGGCAGCCGGAAGACCTGTGTGCTCGGCGAGTACACGACCGACCCCGAGGTGTACGGGGAGATCACGCGACGGGCGTTCGGGGCGTTCCCCGTGCCGGGGGCCGGCGGAGCCTGAACCGCACCCTCCGCGCGACCTCCTTCCACTCTTCCCCCTCCTCCGCAAGGCCAGTAGCTCACCCATGTTCGACGTCGCCGTCTTCGGCTCTCTCTTCCTGACCCTTTTCGTCATCATGGATCCCCCCGGGATCACCCCGATCTTCCTGGCACTGACCGCCGGCCGCCCCGCCAAGGTGCAGCGCCGGATGGCCTTCCAGGCCGTCTGCGTCGCCGGTGGCGTGATCACGGTGTTCGGTCTGCTCGGGCACCAGATCCTGGACTACCTGCACGTGTCCGTGCCCGCCCTGATGATCGCGGGCGGGCTGCTGCTCCTGCTGATCGCGCTGGACCTGCTCACCGGCAAGACGGACGAGCCGAAGCAGACCAAGGACGTCAACGTCGCGCTCGTACCGCTGGGCATGCCGCTGCTCGCCGGACCCGGGGCGATCGTGTCGGTCATCCTGGCCGTGCAGAAGGCGGACAGCGCGACCACGCAGGTCTCGGTGTGGGTGGCGATCCTCGCCATCCACGTGGTGCTGTGGCTGGTGATGCGGTACTCACTGCTGATCATCCGGGTCATCAAGGACGGCGGCGTGGTCCTGGTGACCCGCCTCGCCGGCATGATGCTCTCCGCGATCGCCGTCCAGCAGATCATCAACGGCGTCACCCAGGTGATCCAGGGCGCGTGACACGACGGCAGGGCCCCCGCACGGTGTTGTTCCGTACGGGGGCCCCGCGGTGTGTGCGAAGGGTCCGCGCTACAAGGCCGAGGTGTCGGCCGGGCGGATCCACAGGCGCTGCCCTATGGCGGCGGCCTGCTGAACGATGCGGTTCACGGAGGCGGCGTCCACGACAGTCGTGTCCACGGGGGTCCCGTCGACGTCGTCGAGTCGCATGACTTCAAAGCGCATGGCCTCTCCCTTGATCTGGTCATCCTCCTGCGGAGAACTACTGGTGTGGCTCCTGGGTCGTCGGTGCCCGGGCTTCCGTAGTGCTCAACGGGTTGCCCGCTACAAACATTCCCTACGCTAAGGAAATTTTTCGCACGTCTAATTACTGACAGGTAAGTCGCTTGTTACCGCGCGATAGGTGTCCGATACAAGACTGACCGGGACCGGTTGTGTTCGTAGCGTGACCGCCGGGAGAATGGAGGTGATGAACGACGACCACGCGTCCCTGAACGCTCGCATCGATCGCACGAACGAGCTGCTCCACCGCATGCTCGCCGAGGTGGCCAAGACGCCCTCCACCCACGCGATCTTCGTCGACGCCGGCTACCTCTACGCGGCGGCGGGGCGACTGGTCGCCGGGACCGAGGACCGCCGGGCCTTCGACCTGGACGCCGAGGGCCTGATCGAGGCGCTCATCGACAAGGCCCGCACCATCTTCGCGGACAGCCGCCTGCTGCGCGTCTACTGGTACGACGGCGCCCGCCGCCGCATCCACACCGCCGAGCAGCAGTCCATCGCGGAACTCCCCGACGTCAAGGTGCGCCTGGGCAACCTCAACGCCAACAACCAGCAGAAGGGCGTCGACTCCCTCATCCGCTCCGACCTGGAGTCCCTCGCCCGGCACCGCGCCATCAGCGACGCGGCCCTCCTCGGCGGCGACGAGGACCTCGTCTCGGCGGTCGAGGCCGCCCAGGGGTACGGCGCCCGCGTCCACCTGTGGGGCATCGAGGCCCCCGAGGGCCGCAACCAGGCCGACCCGCTGCTCTGGGAGGTCGACAGCCAGCGCACCTTCGACCTCGACTTCTTCAAGCCGTACGTCTCCCGGCGCGCGGCGCACGCCTTCGAGGCGGCGGGCGTCTCGCGTCCGGCCCGCGAGGACGTCCGCTTCGTGGGCGCGCAGATCGCGGCGAAGTGGCTGGCGGCCCGGGGGCGCGAGTCACTGGTGGAACTGCTCCCGGGGCACCCCTACCTCCCCGGTTCGGTCGACCAGGACCTGCTGGTGGAGGCCGAGGGGCTGCTGCAGTACTCGCTGCGCGGCCAGGCCGACCTGCGCCGGGCGCTGCGGGACGGCTTCTGGGAGCACTTGCGGGCGCAGTACTAGGAGCCCGCCGGCCTTCAGGGAGCGTGCGGCAGGGGTGACGCGGGGTGGTCGTCCCAGAAGTCGGCGAGGGCGCGTGCGGTGGGCAGGGGCCGGTCGGTGTTGGGGGAGTGCTCGGCGCCGGTGACCACCGTCCGGCGCGCGTCCAGCCGCAGGGCCATCTCGTCCAGGAGGGGCACGGGCCAGGTGTCGTCGTAGGTGCCCGACAGCACGTGACACGGCAGCGCCAGGGCGGCCAGCTCTGCGACGCGGTCCGGTTCGGTGCACAACTGGTGACCGGTGGCGAGCAGTTGGGCCGGTCTGGTGCCCAGCCAGCGCTCGCGCAGCCGTTCCGGGTCCGCCGGGCCGTGGGCGGGGGCCGGGGCGCCGGCCTCCTCGGGCGGGCCCATGGTCTGCATGACCTCCCAGACCTGCGCCATCGTCATCGTGTCGAGACCGTCCCGCAGCAGCTTCACGCGCTGCCGCTGGGACTCGGAGATCCGCGCCGGACCCGAGGACATCAGGGTGAGGGACACGAACGGGGCCTGGTCGAGCAGGACGGCGGACCGCGCGATCTGGCCGCCCAGGGAGTGCCCGACGAGATGTACGCGCGTCCCGAGCGCGGCGACCTGCGCGAGCACGTCCCGTGCCAACTCGGGCCGGGCGTACACCGCTTCGTCGTGCTCGGGCCCGTCCGACTCGTACTGCCCCCGCCCGTCCACGGCGACCGTGCGGTAGCCGCGCGCACCGAGCGGCCGGTGCAGCAGCGTGAAGTCCTCCTTGCTTCCCGTGAACCCGGGCAGCATCACCACCACACCCCTCGGCGCGGCCCCGTCCGCCACGGGCGAGTCGACGACGGCGAACTCACCGCGCGCGGTACGCAACCGGTACGCACGGGCGTCCGGCGGCGGGCTGAAGGCGGCGTTCCTGCTCACGGGCAGAGGCTATCGGGCGGAGCGGACGGGTGGAGAGGGCGGCTGGGCCGTGAAGGTGGTGGGAGGTGCGAGAGCCGCCGGGTGCGGGGTCGCGGGGCAGGGCCGCGGGGTGGGGCCGCGGGGTGAGGCCGCGGGGTGGGGCCGCGGTCGGTCGAGGGGCGCGGCGGGGTGGGCGGGGTGGGGCGGGGCGGACGCGGAACGGCCGTCGGCCCGGCCCCGCGCAGGTGGCGGGACCGGGCCGACGGCCGGACGAGCGGCGCGAGGATCAGCTCTCGCCGGTCTCCGCGGGCTGTGCGGCAGCCGTGGCCGCCTTGCGGGTGCGACGCGCCTTCGGCTTCGTCTCCGCCGCGTCGACGGCCTCGGCGGGCGCCTCGACGACGGCCGCGGCCTTCCGGGTCCGGCGCCGCGGCGCGGCCTCGGGCTCCTGCGAGACCTGAGCCGGAATCCCGGCGGCGGTCTCGGCGGCCTCGGCTGCCGGGGTGGCCTTGCGGGTGCGGCGGGCCTTCGGCTTGGCCTCCGCGGCCTCCGCGGCCTCGGCGGTGTCGACGGCGGTCTCCGCCTTGGCGGCGGCCGTCTTCCGCGTCCGGCGAGGCTTGGCCTCGACCTCCGCCTCCGCCTCGGGAGCCGCTTCGGCCGCGGGCTGGGTGGCCTTGCGGGTGCGGCGGGCCTTCGGCTTGGCCTCGGCGGTGTCCACGGCGGCCTCGGCCTTGGCGGCGGCCGTCTTCCGCGTCCGGCGGGGCTTGGCCTCGGTGGCTTCCGGCTCCTGAGCCGTCTGCGCCGGGATGTCGGCCGCGGTCTCGGCGGCCTCGGCTGCCGGGGTGGCCTTGCGGGTGCGGCGGGCCTTCGGCTTGGCCTCCGCGGCCTCGGCGGTGTCCACGGCGGTCTCCGCCTTGGCGGCGGCCGTCTTCCGGGCCCGGCGGGGCTTGGCCTCCGCCTCCGGGGCCGACGCCTCCTCGGTGACGGCGGCGGCCTTGCGCGTACGGCGCCGCGGCTTGGTCTCCGTCGGCTCGGAGGCGGGCTCGGTCACCTGCTGCTCGGCCGTGTCCACCGCCGTCTCGGCGGCGGTGGCCTTGCGGGTGCGGCGGCGCGGCTTCTCGGCGGGCGCCTCGGCCGCCGGGCTCTCCACGACCGCGGGGCTTCCACGACCGCCGCCGGCGCGGTGGCCGGGGTGGTCTCCAGCGGGGCCGCCGGGGCCTCCGCCGCCTTGCGGGTACGGCGGCGACGCGCCTTCGCCGGGGCTTCCACGACCTCGGCGGTCTCGGCGACGGCGGTGACCGCGACCTCGGACACCGCGAGCGCGGTGTCCTCGGCGTTCCGTACCGCGTCGGCGGCCGGAGCGTCGGACGGCGCGGTCGGCACGGACGTCGCGGACGTCGAGGACGTCTCCGGCAGGCGCGACGGCTCGCCGTTGCGCGTACGGCGTCGACGGCGCAGGGTGCGCGGGCCCTTGGCGGCGTCGGTGCTCGCGTCGGCGGCGCTGTCCCCACCGCCGGTCACGGCCTCGGCCGGGGTGGTCGCGGCAGTCGCGGTGGTCTCCGCGTCCACCGGCGCACCGCCGCGCATCCGACGCCGGCGGCGCGGCGTCGTACGGGACGAACGGTCGCCGTCGCGGTCACGGTCACGGTCGCGGTCGCGGTCGCCGGAGCGCGACTCGCCGCGGCCACCCCGTCCACCGCGGTCGCCGCGGTCGCCGCGGGTACGGCCACCGCGGCCGCCCGGCTCGCCCAGGTCCTCGAGCTCCTCCGCGTCGAGCCCGGCGCGGGTGCGCTCCGAGCGCGGCAGGATGCCCTTGGTGCCCTCGGGGATACCGAGGTCGGTGTAGAAGTGCGGGGAGGTGGAGTAGGTCTCCGCAGGGTCGTTGAAACCGAGGTCCAGCGCCTTGTTGATCAGCTGCCAGCGCGGGATGTCGTCCCAGTCGACCAGCGTGATCGCCGTACCCTTCGCGCCCGCGCGGCCGGTGCGGCCGATGCGGTGCAGGTACGTCTTCTCCTCTTCCGGCGACTGGTAGTTGATGACGTGCGTCACGCCCTCGACGTCGATGCCGCGGGCGGCGACGTCGGTGCAGACGAGCACGTCCACCTTGCCGTTGCGGAAGGCGCGCAGGGCCTGCTCGCGGGCGCCCTGGCCGAGGTCGCCGTGGACCGCGCCGGAGGCGAAGCCGCGCTGCTTGAGCTGGTCGGCCAGGTCGGCCGCGGTGCGCTTGGTGCGGCAGAAGACCATGGCCAGTCCCCGGCCGTCGGCCTGCAGTATGCGGGCCACCATCTCGGGCTTGTCCATGTTGTGCGCGCGGTAGACGAACTGCTTCGTGTTCGCGACCGTCGCGCCCGCGTCGTCCGGCGAGGTGGCGCGGATGTGCGTGGGCTGCGACATGTAACGGCGGGCGAGTCCGATGACCGCGCCCGGCATGGTGGCCGAGAACAGCATGGTCTGGCGCCGGGGCGGCAGCATGTTGATGATCTTCTCGACGTCGGGCAGGAAGCCCAGGTCGAGCATCTCGTCGGCCTCGTCCAGGACCAGGCTCTTGATGTGCTTCAGGCTCAGCTTCTTCTGGCCCGCGAGGTCCAGCAGGCGGCCCGGGGTGCCGACGATCACGTCGACGCCCTTCTTCAGGGCCTCCACCTGCGGCTCGTAGGCGCGGCCGCCGTAGATGGCGAGGACGCGCACGTTGCGGACCTTGCCGGCGGTCAGGAGGTCGTTGGTGACCTGCTGGCACAGCTCGCGCGTCGGGACGACGACGAGGGCCTGCGGGGCGTCGGTCAGGGACTCGGGCGCGGCCCGGCCCGCCTCGACGTCGGCGGGGACGGTGACGCGCTCGAGGAGCGGGAGGCCGAAGCCCAGCGTCTTGCCGGTGCCGGTCTTGGCCTGGCCGATCACATCCGTGCCCGAGAGGGCCACGGGGAGCGTCAGCTCCTGGATCGGGAAGGGAGTGGTGATGCCGACGGCTTCGAGGGCTTCGGCGGTCTCGGGGAGGATCCCGAGGGATCGGAACGTCGTAGTCAGGGTGCTGCCTCTTCTGTGTACGTGGTGCGAGGCGAGCGCGCGGGTCGTGCCGGACCGTGTCGGGGACGTCGGCTGCCTTACGGGTGAGCCGTAGGACACGGGACCTCTGTCGACGCTCCAGCGCTCGTACCACTGAGGGTCCCCCTCCGGGCTCCGTACGCAATGCGGCGTACGGCGGGAGGGCTGTCGGGTCGGAGCCGATCGGGCCACCGACCGGGCATCCTCATGCGTGCGGCCCGACGACGATGTCACGTACCCGTACGTCACATACTCGGCAGGCGCATTACCACCATACCCCGGATTCACGCACACGCGATGGCCGATTTGCTCACGTAGTCGTCGTCACACTCACTGACCAGGGCCTTACCACCGCCGAAGAGCCGACTATTGTGCGCTGCATGACGAGCTCTGACAAGCCTGGCACCGCCGCAGCCGCCCCCTCCGACTCCGCCGAGAACGCCGGAAACGCCGGAGCCACCTCGATCGCCGCCCGCGACTGGTCGTCGGCCGCGGCCGACCCGCAGTACCGCGCCGCGGTCGTGGACCTCCTCGGCGCGCTCGCGTACGGCGAGCTGGCCGCGTTCGAGCGGCTCGCGGAGGACGCCAAGCTGGCGCCCACGCTGGCGGACAAGGCGGAGCTGGCGAAGATGGCCTCCGCGGAGTTCCACCACTTCGAGCGGCTGCGCGATCGGCTGGCCGAGGTCGGCGAGGAGCCGACGGGCGCCATGGAGCCGTTCGTGGCCGCCTACGACGGCTTCCACAAGCAGACCGACCCCTCCGACTGGCTGGAGGGGCTCGTCAAGGCCTACGTCGGCGACTCCATCGCCAGTGACTTCTACCGCGAGGTCGCCGCCCGCCTCGACACGGACACCCGTGAGCTGGTCCTCGCCGTGCTCGACGACACCGGGCACGCCGAATTCGCCGTGGAGAAGGTGCGCGCGGCGATCGACGCCGACCCCCGCGTGGGCGGGCGGCTCGCGCTGTGGGCGCGGCGGCTGATGGGGGAGGCGCTCTCGCAGTCCCAGCGGGTGGTGGCCGACCGGGACGCGCTGTCCACGATGCTCGTGGGCGGGGTCGCGGACGGTTTCGACCTCGCCGAGGTCGGCCGGATGTTCTCCCGGATCACCGAGGCGCACACCAAGCGGATGGCGGCGCTGGGGCTGGCCGCCTGACCTCCGCCGGAGCGGGGCGTCGGCCCCGTACGGCGGCTGCCGTCAGCCGGTCACCGTCAGCCGGTCACCGTCAGGCGGGTGCCGAACTGCGCCGGAGTCTTCCCGCGGGGCGCAGCAGCAGGGACAGCGAGGCCGCGGAGAGCGTCGCCGAACCCAGCAGCACCAGGGCGAGCCCCCCGGCGCCCAGCGCGGTGTGCGTGACGAACGCCCCGAAGAGGGCGCCGGCGATCCCCGTCGGCAGGACCAGGAGGCGGGCGGGGAGGCGGTGGCGCAGACGATGTGCCGCGGCCCAGGCCAGAGCGAGGCCGAGGATTGTGGCGCTGATCGCTTCCAAGAGCATGTCGGGGTCCCTCCCAGATGGCCGGCGTGCCCCAAACGGTCACTGCCGTCTTACCCCTGACCTGCGGAATGCAATCCTCCCCCTGTGGGTGAACTGTGCTCCACCCGTGAACGGCAAACGGGGAAGGGCCGCGCGGCGGACGGGGGAGTGAACGAGGAGGGGGAACGCGCGAACGGGTGGGGCCCGGCGGTGCATCACCGCCGGGCCCCACCCGTTCTGCGTCCGTCGTCCAGCGCCCGCCGGCTACAGCGCGCCGAAGCCCACCTTGCGGGGGGCCGGCTCGCCGATCTCGACGTAGGCCAGACGGTCGGCCGGCACCAGGACCTTGCGGCCGTGTTCGTCCACGAGGCTCAGCAGCTGCGACTTGCCGGCCAGTGCCTCGCCCACCACGCGCTCGACCTCCTCGGCGCTCTGACCGCTCTCCAGAACGATCTCGCGAGGCGCGTGCTGCACGCCGATCTTGACCTCCACGGCTATGTCCCTCCGACGGTCATCAAGTGCGCGATCTTCCGCGCCGTACCAGCACACATTAGCCCGGTGAGGGGACGTACACGCTGCGTCGGAGAACGCCAGGAGCGAACAGCCGGCGGGAACACGCTCAGTGCTGGTCGGTGCCGTGCAGCGGGAAGCCGGCGATGCCGCGCCAGGCCAGCGAGGTCAGCAGCTGGACCGCCTGGTCGCGCGGCACGCTGCGGTCGCTGTGCAGCCAGGAACGCGCCACCACCTGCGCGAGGCCGCCCAGGCCCGAGGCCAGCAGCATCGACTCGGCGCGCGAGAGGCCGGTGTCCTCGGCGATGACGTCGCAGATCGCCTCGGCGCACTCGTTGGTGACCTTGTCCACGCGCTCGCGCACCGCGGGCTCGTTGGTCAGATCCGACTCGAACACCAGACGGAAGGCGCCGCCGTCGTCCTCGACGTACGCGAAGTACGCGTCCATCGTCGCCCGGACGCGCTGCTTGTTGTCGGAGGTCGACGCGAGCGCGCTGCGCACGGACTGGATCAGCGCCTCGCAGTGCTGGTCCAGCAGGGCGAGGTAGAGGTCGAGCTTGCCGGGGAAGTGCTGGTAGAGCACCGGCTTGCTGACGCCGGCGCGCTCGGCGATGTCGTCCATCGCGGCCGCGTGGTAGCCCTGGGCCACGAACACTTCCTGTGCGGCGCCCAGCAGCTGATTGCGTCGGGCTCGGCGGGGAAGGCGTGTGCCCCGCGGGCGTACCGCCTCTGTCTGCTCGATGGCTGTCACGCCGCCTCCCATAGTCGTCCTCGTGCGGTGTGCGCCGCGTAGCCATCGTACTTTTCGGTAACCGTGGTGTGTGTGCTGCGAGCGCAGAATTTCACGGACCGGACGGTGGCGAAAGCCGCACAACAGGTTTCAAAAGGGTTCAGGCCGGGCAGAAGTCGGCCTTCGTTCTCGGCGGTGGTCGGCCTGCCTCGTCTCAGCGTCTCAGCGTCTCAGCGGTAGTCGTCCTCGTCGTTCGAGACGACCCGGGCCTGTTCGGCCAGATCGGCCTCGTTGGCGCTGTCCGGCTCGACGCCGGTCAGCGGCTCGTCGCGCTCCTGCCCGATGTCCGCCCGCTGCTCGGCCGCGTCGGCGTCGGGCGCTTCGACGTCGCGTTCCTCGGGGTCCGGTCCCTCGTCGTCGAAGGTCTCCGGGTCGGTCGGGTCGACGGTCATGCTGGGCTCCCTTCCTACGAACGTCCCCGGGATGCGGGGGTCCCACGCGGGTGCCCACTTCACGAGCCTAGGAGACACCCGATTCGGACGCCATGTGTCGCCCGGTCCGGTTGGCGGACCGTCGGCATCCGTACCCCGGTGCGCCCCTCTCGCAGCCCCGCCTGTGACGGCGAACACATGAACCACTGCGTGATCGTCTCGTAACATTGCCGCATGCCTTCGCCCGAGCCGCCCTCCGTGCCGCCCGCCAACGTTCTGCCGAAGGTCGCGGCGGTCAAGGTCGCGGACGGCGAGCGGTTGAGGTCGGTCCACCTCCCCGGCATCACCCTGACGGTGCGCTCGAGGCGACCCGCCCGCGAGGGCCTGCCCCCCGCCCTCCACGTCCACGGCCTCGGCGGCTCCTCGCAGAACTGGTCCGCGCTCATGCCGTTGCTGGACGACGTCGTCCACAGCGAGGCCCTCGACCTGCCGGGCTTCGGCGACTCCCCGCCACCGGACGACGGCGACTACTCGATCACGGGCCACGCGCGCGCGGTCGTCCGCTACCTCGACTCCGCCGGGCGCGGCCCCACGCACCTCTTCGCGAACTCGCTCGGCGGTGCCGTCGTCACCCGCGTCGCCGCGGCGCGGCCCGACCTGGTGCGGACGCTGACCCTCGTGTCGCCCGCGCTGCCGGAGATCCGCGTGCAGCGCAGCGCCGTGCCGACGGGGCTGCTGGCGCTGCCGGGGGTCGTGACGCTCTTCACCCGGATCACCCGGGAGTGGACGGCGGAGCAGCGGGTCCGCGGTGTGACGGCGCTCTGCTACGGCGATCCGGGGCGGGTGACGCCGGAAGGCTTCCGCAACGCGGTGGAGGAGATGGAGCGGCGGCTGCGACTGCCGTACTTCTGGGACGCGATGGCGCGGTCCACCCGCGGACTCGTCAACGCGTACACGGTGGGTGGCCAGCACGGACTGTGGAGACAGGCCGGGCGGGTTCTCGCACCCACGCTCCTGGTCTACGGTGGACGGGACCAACTCGTCGGCTACCGCATGGCCCAGCGGGCTGCCCGCGCCTTCCGTGACTCCCGGCTGCTGACCCTGCCGGACGCGGGGCACGTGGCGATGATGGAGTACCCGGAGGCCGTGGCCACGGCGTTCCGTGAGCTCCTCGCGGACACCGCGGACACCGCTGCTGGTGGAGAGCCGGCGGTCGGCGAGAGGACCGATGGGGTCGTCGACGACGAGCCCGCCAACCAGATCACAGGAGGCTGAGGCGCGACGTGGGACGCCACAGCCGCCGCGGACCCGCCCCCAAGGCCGACGCGGCGGACACCGCCACAGCACGCGAGAACCCGACCGCATGGCAGGCCCGCCGCCGAACTACCGGCCCCTCTCAGGGGCCTCAGGGGTCGCCGACCGCGCCGACGGGGGGCGTGCCCGGTGGGCCGTCTCGTGGGCCTCAGGGGCCGGGTCAAGGCCCGGGCCAGGGTTCGGGTCCCGGCCCGGGTCAAGGCGCACGGTTCCCGGACGGTACGCCCGCCCAGGGGGCGCCCGGGCGTCCCGCCGGCACGCCCGCCCACGGAGTCCCCAGGTTCACCGACGGCACTCCGGCGCGTGGTGTGCCGCAGGCCCGTGGCGGTCACCCCGAGCAGCGTGAACCCGGCGGTGGCTGGGGCGAGTTGAGTGGACGTCCCGGCACCGGGCACGGCGCCGCCGCGGGACCGCCCCCCGGCGCCCCGGCGGCTCCCGGCCGGTCGCCCCGGCCCGGTACGCCCTTCCCCAGGCAGCGACAGGTGCCCCCCGGCGGGCCGCGGCAGGAGTACCTGGACGCCTTCGGCGCGGACCACGACGTCGCAGGCGCGGACCACGACGTCTTCGCGGCCCGCCCCCCGCGTCGAACCCCCGGCCCCGAGCGGCCCGCCGACCCGTACGCCTCCGTCACCGACTGGAGCGCCGACGACGGGGGCGGCGGTACCCCCGCCCGCCCCGACACGGGCGCCGACGAAGAGCCGCCCACGGGTGATCCCGCGCCGGTCAAGGGCGCCAAGGGCCGGACGTTCACCGGCATCGCGGCGGCCGCCGTCACCACCGTGCTGGCCGTCGTCGTGGCCGGTCAGGTCGCCGACGGGTCGGACGGGGGCGACGTGCGCTCGCAGTCCGCCACCGACCAGGCCCGGGGCGCCCACGACTCCGCGTCACGGGACGACGAACGGCCGACGCCCGCCGCGTCCGGGGCCCCGGCGCCGCTGACGTACGAACAGAAGATGGGTAAGACCTACCCGCTCAGTGCCACGCTCAAGGGCTCGGGGAAGTTCGACGCCATCCCTGGCATCGCCAAGGGGACCGGGAAGGGGCAGCGGTACACCTACCGCATCGACGTGGAGCAGGGGCTCGGCCTCGACGGCGAACTCTTCGCCGACGCCGTGCAGAAGACGCTCAACGACGACCGGAGCTGGTCCCACAACGGAGCCCGCACCTTCGAGCGCATCGAGTCGGGCCAGCCCAACTTCGTCATCACGCTGGCCAGTCCGGGCACGACTGCCGAGTGGTGCGCCAAGTCCGGCCTGGACACCACCGAGGACAACGTGTCCTGCGACTCGGCCGCCACCGCACGCGTGATGATCAACGCCTATCGATGGGCGCAGGGTGCCGCGCCGTACGGCGACGCGATCTACGCGTACCGGCAGATGCTGATCAACCACGAGGTCGGTCACCGCATCGGCTACAACCACGTCACCTGCGACAAGGACGGCGAACTCGCGCCGGTCATGCAGCAGCAGACGAAGTTCGTCGACCACGACGGAATCGACTGCCGCCCCAACGCCTGGGCCTACCCGAACAACTGACGGACAGGGCAGGCCCATGCGTCACGTGTGGTGACCGCATGATCCCTTAGCGCGACCAAACGCGCCCCGCACGGGAAAGTTACGACCGTTCACCCCTTTCGGTGGTGCGATGGACAACCGTCCATCGCACCACCTCCTTGTCCGCATACGTTCGTCCCGCTGCGAGCCGCCGGGCCAACGGTGGCTCCCCAAACGGGAGATCGGGGGTGCGCGCGTGCGCATCGGACTGCTTGCGGAGGGTGGCTATCCGTATGTGAGCGGTGAGGCCGGGCTCTGGTGCGACCGGCTCGTACGCGGGCTGGAGCAGCACGAGTTCGACGTCTACGCGCTCAGCCGCAGTGAGCGCCAGGAGGCCGAGGGGTGGGTCCCGCTGCCGCCGCAGGTCGGCCGCGTGCGTACCGGCTCGCTGTGGGAGGACGTGGACGACGGAATCGTCCACGGGCGGCGCACGCGCCGGCGCTTCGCGGAGTGCTACGGCGAGCTGGCCGCGGCCCTGTGCGCCACCGCCCCCGGACAACCCTCCGAGAGCTCGGCGAAGGAGTCCCGGAGCGAGTCGTCCCTTGAGGCGGACCGTTTCGCCAGTGCCCTGTACGGCCTCGCCGAACTCGCCCGCGAGGAGGGCGGACTGCCCGCCGCGCTCCGCTCCGAGACGGCGGTACGCGCCCTGGAACGCGCCTGTCGCGCGCCCGGCGCCCACCGATCCGCACGCCAGGCGCGCGTCCCCGATCTGCTCACCGTCGCCGCACGCCTCGAACGCGCCCTGCGCCCCCTGTCGTTCGACTGGTACGAGGACGACGACCTCGGCTCGGTGGACCTGTGCCACGCTGCCTCCGGCGGCACGGCTGCCCTGCCGGGCCTGCTCGCCCGGCACTTCTGCGACATCCCCCTGCTGGTGACCGAGTACGGCGTGCGGCTGCGGACCCACTACCTGACGGAACCCGATTCCTCGCCCGCGATACGGTCCCTGCTCGCCGCCTTCCACGGACGGCTGACCGCCGAGACCTACCGCCGCGCGGCGATGATCACACCCGGCAACTCGCACGCCCGACGCTGGCAGGAGCGCTGCGGGGCCGATCGCGTCAAGCTGCGCACGGTCCCCCCGGGCATGGACGCCGCGCCCTTCGCGGAGGCGGGGGAGTCCCCGGAGCACGGTGACCCGCAGACCCTCGTCTGGGTCGGCCGCGTGGAGCCGGCCAAGGACCTGGTCTCGCTGCTGCACGCCTTCGCGGAGATCCGCAGGGCCGAGCCGGGCGCGCGCCTCAGGATCGTCGGCGCCCCGCGAGGCCCCGAGGGCGCCGCGTACCTGGCCCACTGCAAGGGACTGGCCGCGCAGCTCTTTCCCGACGAGGCCGACGGGCCGCACGCCGTCGGCCGCAACCCGGTGTCCTTCGAGGAGACCGGCGGACCCGAACTGCCGTCCCGCGCCGACGCGTACGCCTCGGGGGCCCTGGTGGTCCTCTCCAGCGTCGTCGAGGGATTCCCGGCCGGGCTCGTCGAGGCCATGTTCTGCGGCCGCGCGACGGTGTCCACGGACGTCGGGGCGGTGGTGGAGGCCATCGGGGGCACCGGACTCGTCGTGCCCCCGCGCAATCCGAGGGCGCTCGCCGAAGCGTGTGTCGCGCTGTTGCGCGACCGGGAGCGCCGTGAACGCCTGGGCGCCGCCGCGCGCGCCCGCGCGCTGGAGTTGTTCACCGTCGAGCAGAACGTCACGGCATTCCACGGCATCTACCTGGAGATCCTCTCGCGCACCCCGGTCCGCCGTGTCGTCCTCGACGACACCGGCGAACCCCTCCCCTTCGCCGTCCCCGCCGAGGCCCACGTCCCCGGCCGCTGGAGCGATTCCACGGCCCGTGTCGCGGCCAGGGGAGGCCCCCAAACGATCGGGGGAGGCTCCCAAGCGGTCGGGGGAGGCCTCCAAGCGGTTGGTGGTGGTCCCGGCGCGGTCCGTCGTGGTTCCGGTCCCGGCTGGGCGCAGGACGCCCCCGTCCGGGCCACGGCCCCGGCTTCGGCCCCGGCTTCGGCTTCGGCGACCAAGGGAGCGGTTCGATGAGCGGCCTCGGCGAACTGGACCGGCCCGAAACCCCACAGAGCCCCGGTGCCTGGGACGAACGCTCCCGCAGGTCCCTGGCCGACACGGCGGACACGGCGGACACGGCGGACACGGCGGCTCGGGCCAGTGGGACCGATGGGACCGATGGGGCCGATGGGACCGGTGGAGCCGAGGGGTCCGCCGTCGGCGGAGGGGCTCGCGACGGCAGGCAGCCGCCGTCCGCACCCGTCGGCCGCCGCGCCGCCGACCCGGTGAAAGGGCTGCTGCACCGGCACCGCGAACTGTGCGAACGCGCCGTGGACCCGCTCGAGATCGCCGCGGGCCTGGAGGCACACGGCGTCACCGACCGGACCGCCGCTCGCTTCCGCCACCGGGACGTCTTCTCCCTCGCCGAGGAGATGTACGCGCGCGTCCCGCGCCACGGCGATGCCCCCGCGCGCGCCGCGGACGCGCCGACCCCCCGGCCGCGTACCACCTGGATCGTCCTCGCACTGCTGCCCGGCGTGCTGTGCGCCGCAGCCGTGGCCGGACTGCGTCTCACCGAGGGCCGGCCCCGTCTGCTCGTGGCCCTCGTCGGCGTCCTCGCGGTGAGCCTGGCCCTGGGCGCGGCACTGCGCCGCGGGCCGCTGAGCGCCGCGACGCGCACCACCAGCACCTGGACCTGCTGGCTCGTCGGCTACGCCCTCCTCGGAGACGGGCTCCTGCGCACCGCCGTCAGCGGCGGCCCCGACGGCCTGCCCGACGGCACCGCCGACGGCGCCTGGCCCCTCACCCTCGCCCCCGTCCTGGCGCTCGCGCTGTCCTGCGCGCCCGCGACCGTGTGCGCCCACCTCTTCGCCGTCCGCGCCCGCCGCAAACTGACGTCCAGCCGGGGCCTGGCCGACTTCTCCGCCTCCGTACGCCCCCTGCTGCTCGGCACGTTCGCCCTGTACACGGTCGTCCTCGCCGCCCTGCTCACGCTGACGGGCGCGGTGCTCGGCGAGTCCGCGGCCCATCCCCAGGGCCTCACCCTGGGCGTACTGCTGCTGCTCGCCCGTCTGCTCACGGTGCACGGCCACACCCACGCCACCACGCTCGTCCTCACCGCCTCGGCCACCGCCGAGGCAGCGGCCCTGGCCACGCTCTTCGCCGGCCGCCTCCCCGGCTGCGGCTTCCTGGCCGCCCCCGTCGACGCCCTGGTCGCCGCCTGCGGCCCGGCCGGTGTTCCGACGGCCGCCTGCGGCATCGGGGCACTGACCCTCCTCGTCCACGCGTGCCGCCGCCTGACCAGGGCCTCGGCCCACGCGTCGACGGAGCGGCCGTGGTGAACACGCGCACGGACAGCCCCGCACGCGTCCGCAACACCCCCGCATCACCCCTCTGAAGGAGCCCCCAGATGACCACCTCCCGACCCGACGCCTCGGCACCGGGAGCCGCCCGATGAGAGTCCTGCTGATCGGAGCCAACGGCTACATCGGCCGCTTCGTCGCCGACCGTCTGCTCGCCGACCCCGCCGTCCAGCTCACCGCTCTCGGCCGCGGCGACGACGCCGACGTCCGCTTCGACCTCGCCACCGGCAGCCCCGGCGCACTCACCCGCTTCCTCGACGCGGTCCACCCCGGCGTCGTCGTCAACTGCGCGGGCGCCACCCGGGGCGGCGCCCGCGAACTCACCCGGCACAACACCGTCGCCGTCGCCACGGTCTGCGAGGCCCTGCGGCGCAGCGGCTGCGGCGCGCGCCTCGTGCAGGTCGGCTGCAGCGCGGAGTACGGCCCCAGCCAGCCCGGCTCCTCCACCGCGGAGGACGCCGTGCCCCGCCCAGGCGGCCCCTACGGCGTCAGCAAGCTCGCCGCGACGGAACTCGTCCTCGGCTCCGGCCTCGACGCCGTCGTCCTCCGCGTCTTCTCGCCCGCGGGGCCCGGCACGCCCGCCGGCTCCCCGCTCGGCCGGCTCGCCGAGGCGATGCGGCGCGCGATGCAGTCGGGCGACGGCGAACTGCGGCTCGGCGGCCTCGGCGCCCAGCGCGACTTCATCGACGTCCGTGACGTCGCCCGCGCGGTGCACGCCGCCTCTCTCTCCGCCGCACAGGGCGTCATCAACATCGGCTCCGGCCGCGCCGTCCGCCTGCGCGACGCCGCAGCCACCCTCGCCCGGGTCGCCGGATACGGCGGCGCCCTGCACGAACTGGACGGCCCCCCCGGCGCGCTCCGGCCCACCATCGGCCACCCCCGCACCGAATCCGTCGGCCACCGCCTCGACGCCCTCGGCCACCACCGGACCGACGCCCTCGGCCACCACCGCCCGGACCCGCTCGGGAACCGGGGCGAGCGCCCCGACGCCGACCACGCCGCGCCGGCCCCGCATCCCTACCCGGACGGCTGCGGCAGCTGGCAGCAGGCCGACGTACGCACCGCCCGCGACCGGCTCGGCTGGCGACCCCGGATCGCCCTCGAAGAGTCCCTCGCCGACATCTGGATGGAGGCGGCATGCCGTATCTGACCAGTACCAGAGCGGGCACCGCGGGCACCGCCGTCCGCACCGGCATCGGTGTCCCGGGACTGGCCCACCCCCTCGTCGCCCCCGACGAGTGGGCCGGCCTCACCTGCCCCGGCACCCCCCTGCACTGGGTCGTCCTCAACATCGCCGCCGGCCCCGGCACCCGCCCCGACCCGCGCTGCCTGGAGGCCGCGGGGCACCTGCGCAACGCGGGCATCCGCGTCCTCGGCCATCTCGACGCCGCGTACGGAGCCCGCAGCCTCGGCGAGCAGATCTCCGACGCCCACCGGTATCTCGACTGGTACCAGGCCGACGGATTCCTCCTCGACCGCTGCCCGTCCGAACGAGCCGCCCTCCCCGAGGTCCGCCGCACGGTCACCACGCTCCGCGCGATCCGTGACGACGCCCACATCGTCCTGGGCCACGGCACTCACCCCCACCCCGGCTACACCGAGAACGCCGACCAGCTCGTCACCTTCTCCGGCACCTGGGCCGACTACCGCTGGTCCCAGGCCGCCGAGTGGAGCGCCGACCATCCGCCCGACCGCTTCTGCCACTTCGTCCACGGCGTGCCGCGCGGACATCTGGAGGAGGCGCTGCGCATCGCCCGCTGGCAGGGAGCGGCGACGATCTACTTCACCGACCGCACGGACCGCGGCGGCCGGGCCGACCCCTGGGAGACACTGCCCGGCTACTGGGACGAAATCGTCTCGCGGGTCGGGACGGGTGTCTCGGAATGAAAAAGGCCGTGGCAGTGTTACTTGGAGAACAACCGTAATTACTGACCGACCAACGGAGTCTTCGTGTCGCTGCCACCCCTGGTCGAGCCGGCCGCCGAGCTCACCGTAGACGAGGTCCGCAGGTACTCCCGCCACCTGATCATCCCCGATGTGGGGATGGACGGGCAGAAGCGGCTGAAGAACGCCAAGGTGCTCGCCGTGGGCGCGGGCGGCCTCGGTTCGCCGACGCTGATGTACCTGGCGGCAGCCGGTGTCGGCACGCTCGGCATCATCGAGTTCGACGAGGTCGACGAGTCGAACCTGCAGCGGCAGGTCATCCACAGCCAGGCCGACATCGGCCGGCCCAAGGCCGAGTCCGCCCGTGACACCATCAAGGGCATCAACCCGCTGGTTGACGTGATCCTTCACCAGGAGCGGCTCGAGGCCGACAACGTGATGGACATCTTCAGCCAGTACGACCTGATCGTCGACGGTACGGACAACTTCGCGACCCGCTACCTGGTCAACGACGCCTGCGTGCTGCTGAACAAGCCCTACGTGTGGGGTTCGATCTACCGCTTCGACGGCCAGGCCTCCGTCTTCTGGTCCGAGCACGGCCCCTGCTACCGCTGCCTCTACCCGGAGCCCCCGCCCCCCGGCATGGTCCCCTCCTGCGCCGAGGGCGGCGTGCTGGGCGTGCTGTGCGCGTCCATCGGCTCCATCCAGACCAACGAGGCCATCAAGCTCCTCGCGGGCATCGGCGAGCCGCTGGTCGGCCGACTGATGATCTACGACGCCCTGGAGATGACGTACCGCCAGGTCAAGGTCCGCAAGGACCCCGACTGCGCGGTCTGCGGCGAGAACCCCACCGTCACCGAACTCATCGACTACGAGGCTTTCTGCGGCGTCGTGTCCGAGGAGGCCCAGGCGGCGGCCGCCGACTCCACGATCACTCCCAAGCAGCTCAAGGAGTGGATCGACGACGGTGAGAACATCGAGCTCATCGACGTCCGCGAGCCGAACGAGTTCGAGATCGTCTCCATCCCGGGTGCCAAGCTGATCCCGAAGAACGAGTTCCTCATGGGCTCGGCCCTCGAGAGCCTCCCGCAGGACAAGAAGATCGTCTTGAACTGCAAGACGGGTGTCCGCAGTGCGGAAGTCCTCGCCGTCCTCAAGTCCGCCGGCTTCTCGGACGCCGTCCACGTCGGCGGCGGCGTGGTCGGCTGGGTCAACCAGATCGAACCGGAGAAGCCCGTCTACTGACCGGCTCCCGGCCCCGCTTCCCGGCCGGCGGGGGTTTCGCGCACCACAGGTGCCCGAAGCCCCCGCCGCCGTCATGAGCAGACCTTGCCGTCCTTCGGCACCGTCCCCTTCAGCAGGTAGGCGTCCACCGCGGAGTCGACACAGTCGCTCCCGCTCCCGTAGGCGCCGTGCCCCTCGCCCTTCCAGGTCAGCACCACGCCTACGTCCTTGCCCAGCTCGTCCGCCATCCTGCGGGCGCCCTCGTAGGGCGTGGCCGGATCGCCCGTGTTGCCGACCACCAGGATCGGAGCCGCGCCGGGTGCGCTCACCTCCGGCGTCTCGTGCTGTCCGGCCACCGGCCAGTCGTGGCACCAGCCCGCCGTGTCCCAGCCGAGGAAGTCGCCGAAGACGGGCGAGACCTTCTCGAATTCCGGCAGCAGCTTCCTCGTCTCCTCGAGGGTCGGCCGCTGCTTGTCGTCCAGGCACGATATGACCCGTTGCGAGTGGGTCGTCGTGCCGTAGCGGCCCGAGGGATCACGCTCGTTGTAACCGTCGGCCAGCGCCAGCAGCTCGGACCCGTCGCCCTCCTCGGCCGCCGCCAGCGCACTGGTCAGGGTCGACCAGCCGCTCTTGCTGTAGAGGGGAAGCACGATCCCGGTGAGCGCGAGCGACTGCGTCAGCTTGCGCCCCGGCGAGGAGGTCGGCAGCGGCTTCCCGTCCAGCCGGTCCAGCAGGTCGGAGATCTTCCGCGACCCCACCTCGGGTTCCTGCCCGGTCGACTTCAGGTAGTCGTCCAGCGCGCGTTGGAAGCCCCTGGCCTGGTTCTCGGCGTGGCCCATCGTGTCGGCGCTCGGGTCCACGACGGCGTCGAGAATCACGCGGCCCACCCGCTCGGGGAACAGGTGGGCGTAGACACCGCCCAGTTCGGTGCCGTAGGAGATGCCGAAGTAGTGCATCCTCTCGTCGCCCAGCACGTGCCGCATCAGGTCCATGTCGCGGGCGGTGTCGGTGGTCGACACGTGGTGCATGAGCTGGCCGGCGGCCTTCTCGCAGCCCTTCCCGAAGTCGGCGGCGTCCTGCAGATACGCCCGCTCCTCGGCCGGGGTGTCGGGTGTGGAGTCCACCGTTTCGGCGGCCTCGATGGCCTCGTCGTCGCGGCAGCGGACGCCCTCGCTGGCCGCCACTCCGCGCGGGTCCCAGCTCACCAGGTCGTACCGCTCGTGCAGCGAGGAGACGGTGTCGGCGTAGGACGGCATCGTGGAAACACCGGAACCGCCGGGGCCGCCGAAGTTGAACAGCAGGGACCCGATGCGCTCGCCCCCGGTCGCCTTGGCCCGAATCAACGCGAGGTCGATCGTCTCGCCGTCCGGGGCGGACCAGTCCAGCGGTGCCCTGAGCGTGGCGCACTGCCAGTCGCCGCCCGGTGCGGGCGCCTCGGCGGTGCCCTTGCAGCCGGCCCACTCCAGCGTCTGGGAGGCCAGCGCCGCGGGCACTCCCGACGGTGCCGGCGCCGAAGGCCCCGCGCTGCTCCTTCCCCCGTCGTCCCTGTCGTCGCCGGACGAGCCGCCGCTGCAGCCCGCCGTCAGCAGTGCGGCGGCGGCCGTCAGAGCCGTCCACCGGACGAGACGCGCCATGTCCTCTCCCCCCTGGCAAGCCGTCCGCGCCGTGCGGCGGATGGCGGTCATGCCATGGTAGGTGGATTCATCAGCGGCCGCCGAGCCCTGTGGATAACCCTCTGACCTGCAATTTCTTCGAGGATCGACGGGGCCGGTGGTCAGGATCGGACGGCGTCGGCGGTCAAGACGGTCAGGACGGTCAGGACGGTCAGGAGCAGACGGTTCCGGCCTTCGGTACCTTGCCGTCCAGCAGGTAGCCGTGCACCGCATCCTGCACGCACCCGTTCTTGCTGTCGTAGGCGCCGTGTCCCTGGCCCTTGTAGGTCAGCTCCACCCCGACGCCCCCGCCCAGCGCCTCCACCATCCTCCCCGCGCCCTCGTACGGTGTCGCGGGGTCGCCGGTGTTGCCGATCACCAGGATCGGCGGCGCACCGGGCGCGCTCACGTCCGGATGGTCGGCGGCTCCGGCGACCGGCCAGTCGGTGCAACTGAGCAGGGACCAGGCCAGGTAGTCCCCGAACAGCGCGGAGGCCTTCCGGAACTCGGGCAGCTTGCGCTCCACGTAGGCGGAGTCGTACCGCGGCTTGTCGTCGGCGCAGTTGATGGCGACGTTGGCCGCGGTGATGTTGCTGTACTGACCGTTCTCGTTGCGCCCGTTCAACGCGTCCGACAGCACCATGAGGACCCGCCCGTCACCGTCGTACGCCTGCTCCAGGCCCTCGGTGAGGTACTCCCAGAAGTCCTTGGAGTACAGCGCCTGCGCGATGCCGCCGGTCGCGGCGGTCTCGGTGAGTTCTCGGGGGTAGACGCCGGGGATCGGTGTGCGGTCGAGGTCCTTCAGCAGCCGTGCGATGCGCGCCTTGACGTCCTCGGCCGTGTCCCCGACGGGGCAGTCCTCGACTTTCGACACGCAGTCCTCGGCGAAGTTGTCGAGCGCCAGCTGAAAGCCCCTGGCCTGGCCCAGCGAGCCCTGCTCGGCGGTCTGCGTGGGGTCCACGACCGCGTCGAAGACGGCGCGGCCCACGTGCTTCGGGAACAGGTGGGCGTAGACGCCGCCCAGTTCGGTGCCGTAGGAGATGCCGAAGTAGTGCAGCTTCGCGTCGCCGAGGACCTGACGCATCAGGTCCATGTCGCGGGCCGCGTCGGTGGTGCGGACGTGCGGCAGGACGTCCTTCGAGTGCTTCTCGCAGGCCGCGTTGAACTTCTCCGTGTTGTCCACCAACTCGGTGCGCTCGGCCTGGTCGTCGGGGGTGGCGTCCTGCTGGAAGTAGGTGTCGAGCTGCTTGTGGTCCAGGCACTCCACGGGGTCGCTGCGGCCTACGCCGCGCGGATCGAAACTGACCAGGTCGTAGCGTGTGCGCAGTTTCGCGTAGTCCTGCCCGAAAGCCGGCAGGGTGGTGACGCCCGATCCGCCCGGTCCGCCGAAGTTGAAGACGAGCGATCCGATCCGCCGGTCCGCCGCACCGCTGGCCTCGGCCCGGATCAGCGCGAGGTCGATCGTGTCCCCCTTCGGGTCGGCCCAGTCGAGCGGTGCCTTCATGGTGGCGCACTGCCACTTGTCGCCGTCCGGCAACGGGGAGGGCGCGGCGCCGCCGCCCTCGGCCTCGGACGGGGCCGGGCAGGTCTTCCAGCCGAGCTTCTGGCCCGTCAGGTCCTTGTCGTCCTCCCGCGATCCGCCGCCGCAGCCCGCCAGCAGGAGGGACAGCGTGGCGGCGGTGGCGGTGAGGGCGGCGGCGCGCAGCGGGAAGGGATTCGGCATGCGTCCATCGTGCGGTCGCGGCGGGCGCTGCGCTCGGGGCAGGGGCCGTACGAGGTACGAGGGGCGTACGCGCGTCCGGTTACAGCGCCCCTTTGCGCGTCAGGTGGTTGAAGACCAGCCAGCCCGGCAGTACCGGCAGCCACAGGGTCAGCAGTCGGTAGAGCAGCACCGCCGGCGCGGCGACCTCCTTGGGGAGGCCGACGGCGATCAGACCGACCGTCAGCGTCGCCTCCACCGCGCCCACACCGCCGGGCGTCGGAGCCGCGGACCCCAGGGCGTTGCCCGCGAGGAAGACGACCGCGACGCTCGCCAGACTGATCGACGAGGAGTCGTCGCCGAACGCGCGGATCGAGGCGTCCAGGCACATCACGAAACAGGCGGTGAGCAGCAGCATGCCGCCGATACCGGTGATCAGCTTCTGCGGCCGCTGCAGGACGTCCAGCATGCGCGGCACGACCCCGGCGAAGAGCGACCGCACGCGCGTGACGACGAACTTGCGCAGGAACGGCACCGACGTCACCACGAGCACCAGCACCGCCACGGTCAGCAGGCCGGCGATGACCGTGCGGGACGGCGACAGCGACGGCGTCTTCTCGGTGCCGGTGAGATAGCCGAAGGACAGCAGCATCAGGATGTGGCAGCCGAGCCCGAACAGCTGGGACGCGCCGACACTCGCCACCGCGAGCCCCGGGCGCACGCCCGCGCGCTGCAGGAAGCGGGTGTTCAGGGCGACGCCGCCGACCGCGGCGGGGGCGACGATCTTCACGAACGATCCGGCGACCTGCGCGGCCACGGTCCGCAGGAACGGCACTCTTTCGGGTACGAACCCCAGCAGGGACATCGCCGCCGCGACATAGCTCGCCGCGGAGAACAGCACGGCCGCGGCCACCCAGCCCCACTGGGCGTTCGAGATCAGGGGTCCGAACTCGATGTGGGTGAGCTGCGTCAGCAGGAAGTAGGCGCCGATCGCGCCGGCGATGAAGCTGATCAGTGTGCGCGGACGCACCCGCTCCAGGCGGGCCGGTTCGACGGGGGCCTGCGGCCTGATGCGCAGCACCGCGTGGCGGATCTGGGTGAGCAGGTCCTCCTCGCGCGCCTCCTCCAGCGCCTCGTCGACGGCCCTCTTCTCGGCCCGCTGCTCGGCCCGCACGGCCTTCTTGTCGAGCTTGTCTGTCTTGTCGGCTTTGTCGGGCCTGTCGGGCTTCCTGTCTGGCTTGCTCAGTGTGCCGGGCTTGTCGGTGGCGGTCTCGTCGGTCTGCTCGGCGGCTGGGCTCGCGTCGTCACTGCCGGCCGCTTCCGCGCGGGCCAGTTTGGCCTGCCGGTACGACTCCAGCACCGCCTCGCGCTCGCGCTGGGACCGTTCGCGCGCCAGCTTGCGCAGCGTCGCGCGCGTGGAGCGGCTGAGCGCGATGGGCTGGAGCATGGGCAGGCAGTCCGCCACGGCGTCGGGGCCGAGTACGCCCACCGCCGACGCGACCGCGCGCTCGGCGCCCACTCGCAGGCCCAGCGTCACCAGGAGCTGGGAGATGTCCATCCGCAGCAGCAGGTCCCCGGCGGCGATCTCGCCGATGCGCAGGTCGGTGAGGATCACCGTGCCGGAACGATCCACCAGGATCGCGTCGCCCACCAGCCTGCGGTGCGCGATCCGCCGGGACTGCAGGGCCCGTACCTGCTCCCAGGTGTCGCGCAGCAGGTCGTCGGTGATCTCCTCGTCCGCCAGCGAGTCCAGGGAGCGCCCCCCGGTGTGCTCGTAGACGAGCATCACGGCGTCGGGGCCCAGCTCCGAGGTCGCGATCAGCTTGGGCGCGTTGGCACCGGCCGCGATGGCCGCGTAGGCGAGCAGCGCCTCCTGTTCCAGGGCCTGGCGCAAGGAGGGGAGGCTGCTGCGGGTGGCGAAGCCGCGCAGGGTCAGATTCCGCCACGCGCGGTAGAAGAAGCCCTGCGCCTGCTGTTCCCGGTCCACCACCGTCACGTCGAGCGGCCGACCGTCCTCCAGGGTGACGAAGTAGCGGCGTCCGCGGTCACCGGTCTCCACGGTGTCCGCCGGCGCTTCCTGCCGGGCGGCGGTCACCGGGCGGAAGCCGACGTGCCGCAGGCCCGCCATCAGGGTCCGGCCGGTGGGGCGGACGTTGGGGGAGCCGACCGCGTACAGCGTGCCGTAGGCGACGGTCCAGCCGATGAGGACCGTCAGGATGATCGAGAACGGCGTCGTGTAGCCGGTGACGAGCATCGAGAAGGCGTCGAGGAGCAGCACGATCCAGAGCACCGCGCGCCAACGGGGCCTGCGGGACATGCCGACGGCCGTCATGTACGCGATGACCGGCGCCAGATAGCCGTGCACGGGGTCGGTCAGCGCGTGGACGTCGCCCGGCGACGGCTGGGTGAGCGCCTCCTGGATGGAGCCGGGGGCGGCCTTGGCGACCCACAGGTCGGTGGCGAGGGTCACCCCGTGCGCGAGGACCGCCGCCAGCACCCCGTCGGCGATCCGCAGCCCGTCCCGTTTGATCAGCCGCTCGATCGCGAAGGCGACCGGCACCAGGAGGATCGCGATGCTGGAGGCCAGCCCCGCGATCTTGATGAGCAGGTCGGGTGCCTGTCCGGTGCCCTTGTTGATGTCCTGTTCGAGGCCCGAGGTGGTGCCGTGGGCGAAGGCCGCGATGGCGAGCAGCACGACGACGGCGAGCACGCCCACCAAGAGGCGCATCAGGTCCGACGGACGGTGCACGCGCGCGGGGAGCAGCGGTTCGTCGCCCTCCACCTCGTCGATGTGCGCCACGTCGTCGGGGTCGGCGGCCGTCGCGGACGGGCCCTCGGTCGGCTGCGCGTCGCTCTTCCCGTCACCGGTGTCGGCGGTGCCCGGGCGCGTCGAAGCGTCAGAGGTGCCCTCGGCGTCCTCGGGGTGCACACCCTGCTGCTTCATCGCCTCTTCTTGCTCTCGTATCACTGGTCACCGCCCGCACGATGGTGGCATGCCGTGTCGGCCTCGGCAGGCATCAGGGTGCCCGTGCGGGCCGCACAGTCTGCCCGAAGCGCCGGTTTCGGGCGAGGGGAGCGCACCGCCGTGAGCGCCTCGTGTTGTCGGTGGGGTGCGGCAGGATGGGACGAATGAGCGAGCAGAGCCTTCCGGACGGCGGCCGTCCGGAGAACGCGGGCGCGCTGCCCGAGTACGCCGAGCGGGTCCTCGACGTGACCGAGCTGATCCCGGCGGGCCGCGTCATGACATACGGGGACGTAGCCGAGTACCTGGAGGAGGGGGGACCCCGTCAGGTCGGCCGGGTGATGTCCCTCTACGGGGGAGGCGTCCCCTGGTGGCGTGTCGTTCGCGCGGACGGCGCCCTGCTCGCGGGGCACGAACTGGAGGCGCTCGACCGCTACCGGGAGGAGGGCACGCCCCTGAAGGAGGCGAGCAGAGCCGCCGAGGGGCACCTGCCGCGCCTCGACCTGAAGCGGGCGCGGTGGGACGGCGGCGAACGCGCACAGGGTCACACCTGACAGCTTCCGGCATGCGGCCGACCGATGTGTGACCCGTGATCCGTACGAGGTAAACCGGATACTTCGGGCACGTCCGTGACATGACGTACGTTCGTGGGGCAGGAGGCGTTCGTGCCGTGAGTGACCCGAGGGAGGAAGGAGAAGCGCTGCTTCCGCCTCGTCCGTCGGCGTAGCGTCGGCCGCACGCGTCCCCCTCGCACCGCTCATCCCGCGGCCACCGCCCCACCCGCGACGCGGACGGCCCACCAGCACACCCACCAGGACCGGCGAACCACGTGAGCTCCTCTTCCTCCACCGGACACCCGTCGCACCCCCAGGTGCGACGGGGGAGCCGTGGCGCTTACCGACTGGTGCGTACCCCGCCGGCACGCGTGGACCCCCCTCGTCTGGACGCCGCACAACGCGCCGTGGTTGACCACCGGGCCGGACCGCTGCTCGTCCTCGCGGGGCCGGGCACCGGCAAGACCACCACACTGGTCGAGTCCGTGGCGGACCGAATCGCCAGGGGCGGCGACCCCGAACGCATCCTGGTACTGACCTTCAGCCGCAAGGCGGCCGTCGAGCTGCGCGACCGCATGGCCCTGCGCATGGGCGCCGCGCGCGCCCCCCGGGCGACGACCTTTCACTCCTTCGGTTACGCGCTGGTCCGCGCCCACCAGGACAGCGAGCTGTTCGTCGAGCCCCTGCGGCTGCTGTCCGGCCCGGAGCAGGACGTGACGGTGCGCGAGCTGCTCGCCGGGCAGCTGGACCTGGAACGGCTCGGCCTCGCCCACGTGCGCTGGCCCGACGAACTGCGCGCCTGCCTGACCACCCGCGGCTTCGCCGACGAGGTCCGCGCGGTGCTCGCCCGCAGCCGCGAACTGGGGCTCGGCCCCGAGGCCCTGGGCGCCTTCGCGCGACGCATCGGCCGCCCCGACTGGCGGGCCGCCGCGGTCTTCCTCGCCGAGTACCTCGACGTGCTCGACCTCCAGGGCGTGCTCGACTACGCCGAACTGGTTCACCGCGCCGTGCTCCTCGCCCGCCGTCCCGAGGTCGCCGGGCGCCTGACCGCCCAGTACGACGCCGTGTACGTCGACGAGTACCAGGACACCGACCCCGCCCAGGTGCGGCTGCTGCACGCGCTGGCGGGCGGCGGGCGGACCCTCGTCGCCTTTGGCGACCCCGACCAGTCGATCTACGCCTTCCGGGGCGCGGACGTGAACGGCATCCTGGACTTCCCGGCCGCCTTCCCGCGCGCGGACGGCCGCCCGGCGTCCGTCGAGGTGCTGCGGACCTCACGCCGGTCCGGGGCCGCCCTGCTGGCCGGCACCCGCCAGCTGACCCGGCGCATGCCGCTGACCCGCCTTCCCGCCGACAAGGTGCGCGCCCACCGCGAGCTGACCCCGGTACGGGACGGCGGACGCGTCGAGGTGTACACCTACCCGACCTCCGGCACCGAACTGGACAACATCGCCGACATCCTGCGCAGGGCGCACCTGGAGGACGGCGTTCCGTGGGGTGGGATGGCTGTCCTGGTACGTGCCGGGTCGCGCACCATCCCCACCCTCCGCCGCACCCTCACCGCGGCCGGTGTCCCGCTGGACATCGACGGCGACGACCTGCCGCTGCGCCACGAACCGGCGGTCGCCCCCCTGCTGACGGCACTGCGGGCCGTGGCGCAGGCGGAGGTGGGGGAGCGGCCCGGGCCGGGGGACGGGGTGGCGGGCGGCGCGGTGCCCGGCGCGGGTACGGGCACGGGCGGGGACGTGGGTACGAGTGCGGGTGACGGCGGTGGAACCGCGCGCGAGGGGCATGCCGACGATGCGAGCGGGGCCGGGGCCGGCCCGGGGGGACGCGCCGACACGGCCGTGAAGGCCGTACCGGGGGCGGTGACGAAGCCCGCACCCACAGCCCACCACAAGCGCCAGCGCGAGCACGGGTCCGACGCCGGGGCTGAGCTCGGGTCCGAGTCCGAGTCCAGGGCCGAGCCCGAGCCCGAGTCCAGGGCCGAGCCCGAGTCCGGGCCCGAGGGGGAGTTTGACACTCAGCCCGAAGCCGAGACGAAGACGGAGGCCGATCCGGAACCGGAGTCCGATCCGGAACCGGAGTCCGATCCGGCGACGGAGTCCGATCCGGAGCCGGAGCCCGAGACGAGCCCCGCGCGTGGCGGACGCGCCGACCTCGCCGACGATCCGTGCTGGCTCTCCACCGAGACCGCCCTCACCCTGCTCGGCTCGCCCCTCGGCGGTATGGACGCCGCGGATCTGCGCCGCCTCGGCCGCGCCCTGCGCGACGAGCAGCGCGCCGCCGGCAACCCGCTGCCGCCGCCCTCGGACGAACTGCTCGCCCGGGCGCTGGCCGAGCCGGAGCGGCTCGCCGTGCACGACCCCGCGTACGCGCGCGGCGCCCAGCGACTCGGCGCGCTGCTCCGCAAGGCCCGCGAGCGCCTGGCGGGAGGCGGCAGCGCCGAGGAGGCACTGTGGGACCTGTGGAACGGCACGCCGTGGCCCAGCCGCCTGGAACGCTCCGCCCGGCGCGGCGGCGCGGCCGGACGCAACGCCGACCGCGATTTGGACGCCGTGTGCGCGCTGTTCGCGACGGCCGCCCGCGCGGAGGAGCGCACCGGCGGCCGGGGCGCCCTGAACTTCCTGGAGGAGACGGACGCCGAGGACATCGCGGCCGACACCCTCACGCGGCGTGCCGTACGCCCCGACGCCGTCCGCCTGATGACCGCGCATCGCTCCAAGGGGCTGGAGTGGCGGCTGGTCGTCGTCGCGGGCGTCCAGGAAGGCCTGTGGCCGGACCTGCGCCGTCGCGGCTCCCTGCTGGAGGCCGACCGGATCGGCCGCGACGGACTCGCCGAACCCCTCACCCCCGGAGCCCTGCTCGCCGAGGAACGCCGCCTGTTCTACGTGGCCGCCACGCGCGCGAGCGAACGGCTCGTCGTGACCGCGGTGAAGGCACCGGCCGACGACGGAGACCAGCCCTCCCGGTTCCTGACCGAACTCGGAGTCGAGCCCGTCGACGTCACCGGCCGCCCGCGCCGCCCCCTCGCCGTAGCGGCGCTCGTCGCCGAACTGCGGGCCACCACCGTCGACGCCCGCGTCTCGGCGCCCCTGAGGGAGGCCGCCGCGCGCCGCCTGGCCCGGCTCGCCGCCCTGGCCGACGAGGACGGCCGTCCCCTGGTGCCGTCCGCCCACCCCTACCGCTGGTGGGGCATGTGGGACCCGACCGAGAGCAAGGTGCCGCTGCGCGACCGGGACCAGCCCGTCACCCTCTCCGGCAGCGCCCTGGACCAGCTGGCCAACACCTGTGCCCTGCAGTGGTTCCTGGGTCGCGAGGTCAAGGCCGACGCGCCCGCGACCACCGCCCAGGGCTTCGGCAACGTGGTGCACGTACTCGCCGACGAGGTGGCCTCGGGGCGTACCCCGGCCGACCTCGCCGTCCTGATGGAGCGCCTGGACTCCGTGTGGAACGCGCTCGCCTTCGACGCGCCGTGGAAGTCGGCGCAGGAGAAGGCCAACGCGCGCGTGGCGCTCGAACGCTTCCTGAAGTGGCACGTCATGGACCGCGCGGGGCGCACATCTGTGGCCAGCGAGCACGACTTCGACGTGACCCTGGAAGCGGGCGACTACGAGGTGCGCGTCCGCGGTCAGATGGACCGCGTGGAGGCCGACGGCGAGGGCCGCGCCTACGTCGTCGACTTCAAGACCGGCAAGCAGGCACCCACGTCCGCGGAGGTCGCCCGCCATCCCCAGCTCGCCGTCTACCAGCTCGCCGTCCGCGAGGGCGCCGTCGACGACGCCTTCGGCGGCGTGCGCCCCCTGCCGGGCGGCGCCGAACTCGTTCAGCTGCGTCAGGGGGCGCCCCAACGGGACGGCGGCGAGACCCTGCCCAAGGTGCAGGCACAGCAGTCGCAGGAGGGGCCGACGGGTGAGTGGGTGGGCGACCTCCTGGCCACGGCCGCCGGCAAGGTCCTCGACGAACGGTTCACCCCGACCACGGGCCAGCACTGCACCCACTGCGCCTTCCGCGCGTCGTGCAGCGCGCGGCCCGAGGGGCGGCACGTCGTGGAGTGAACGCCGGGAGCGGTGGCCGAGCGACGGTGTGACACGTCGCACCACACCTGGTGACCTGCGCTTTCCCCGTCCCGCGGTGGACATCCGGCACCCGCTGTCAGTGTCCGCCGCTAGCCTCTTGGACGTGCCCGCCCACATCACCGATCCCGAGCAGCTCAAGGAGCTCCTCGGCATCCCCTTCACCCCGGAGCAGACGGCCTGCATCGTCGCGCCGCCCGCCCCGCAGGTGATCGTGGCCGGAGCCGGATCGGGCAAGACGACGGTGATGGCGGCACGCGTGGTGTGGCTGGTCGGTACCGGCCAGGTCGCCCCGGAACAGGTCCTCGGTCTCACCTTCACCAACAAGGCGGCCGGCGAACTCGCCGAACGCGTCCGCAAGGCGCTGATCAGAGCGGGAGTGACCGACCCGGACGCGATCGACCCGGACCACCCGCCGGGCGAGCCGGCGATCTCGACGTACCACGCCTTCGCGGGCCGCCTCCTGACCGACCACGGCCTGCGCCTCGGGCTGGAACCGACGTCCCGCCTGCTCGCCGACGCCACCCGCTTCCAGCTCGCCGCGAGGATCCTGCGCGAGGCGCCCGGCCCCTACCCGGCGCTCACCCGATCCTTCGCCGACCTGGTCAGCGACCTCCTCGCCCTCGACGCCGAACTCGCCGAACACCTCGTACGCCCCGAAGACCTGCGCACCTGGGACGCCGGCCTCCTGGACACCCTGGAGGGCGTCCGGCTCAGCAACGCCGATCTGCGCAAGGTCCCCGAGGCCGCCGCCGCCCGCCGCGAACTGGCCGACCTGGTGATCCGCTACCGGGCCGCCAAGCGCCAGAAGGACCTGCTCGACTTCGGCGACCAGATCGCCCTGTCCGCACAGCTCGCGGGGCTCCCCGAGGTGGGCCGCGTCCTGCGCGACGAGTACCGGGTCGTGCTGCTCGACGAGTACCAGGACACCTCGGTGGCCCAGCGCATCCTCCTGGCGGGCCTGTTCGGCGGCGGCACCGGCCACCCCGTGACCGCCGTGGGCGACCCCTGTCAGGCGATCTACGGCTGGCGCGGCGCCTCCGTCGCCAACCTCGACGACTTCCCGGAACACTTCGCACACGCGGACGGCCGCCCCGCGGCCCGTCAGGCGCTCAGTGAGAACCGCCGCAGCGGCGGCCGCCTCCTCGACCTCGCCAACGGCCTCGCCGAGCCCCTGCGCGCCATGCACGCGGGCGTGGAGGCCCTGCGCCCCGCCCCCGGCGCCGAACGGGACGGCACCGTCCGCTGCGCCCTGCTGCGCACCCACGCCGAGGAGATCGACTGGATCGCCGACTCCGTCGCCCACCTCGTGCGCACCGGCAAGGCGCCCGGTGAGATCGCCGTCCTGTGCCGTACGGCGACCGACTTCGCCGAGATCCAGGGCGCGCTCGTGGCCCGCGACGTCCCCGTCGAGGTGGTCGGCCTCTCCGGGCTGCTGCACCTTCCCGAGGTGGCCGACCTGGTCGCCGTCTGCGAAGTCCTCCAGGACCCGGGCGCCAACGCCTCCCTGGTCCGCCTCCTCTCCGGGCCGCGCTGGCGCATCGGCCCGCGCGACCTCGCCCTCCTGGGCCGCCGCGCCCGGCTGCTGGTGAGCCACGCGCGCGTGGAGGGCGACGACGACCCGGACCGCAGGCTCGCCGAAGCCGTCGAGGGAGTCGACCCGTCCGAGGTGACATCGCTCGCGGACGCCCTCGACACCTTCCTGGAGACGCCGCTGGACGGCACCGGGGACGACGACGGGCTGCCCTTCTCACCGGACGCGCGCGTACGGTTCGCGCGGCTGGCAACCGAACTGCGCGACCTGCGCCGGGCCCTGTCCGACCCGCTCATGGACGTCCTGCACCGGGTCCTGGCCGTCACCGGACTCGAGGTCGAGCTGTCGGCGTCCCCGCACGCCCTGGCAGCCCGCCGCCGCGAGACCCTGTCGAACTTCCTCGACGTCGCCGCGTCCTTCGCCGCGGGCGACGGCGAGGCCACCCTCCTCGCCTTCCTCGGCTTCCTGCGCACCGCCGCCCAGTACGAGAAGGGCCTGGACAACGCGCTGCCCGGCGGCGAGAACACCGTCAAGGTGCTCACCGCACACAAGTCCAAGGGCCTCGAGTGGGACGTCGTCGCCGTGCCCGGCCTCGTCACCGGCACCTTTCCCAGTGGGCAGGGCCGCGAGAAGTGGACCGCTCAGGGCAAGGTGCTGCCGCACGGCCTGCGCGGCGACGCCGACACCCTGCCCGACGTCGAGTCCTGGGACTCCCGTGGCCTGAAGGGCTTCCACGAGGCCATGAAGGACCACCAGCACACCGAGGAGCTCCGCCTCGGCTACGTCACCTTCACCCGCCCCCGGTCCCTGCTCCTGGGCTCCGGCCACTGGTGGGGGCCCAGTCAGAAGAAGCCGCGGGGGCCGTCCGCCTTCCTCACGGCGCTGTACGAGCACTGCGCGGCCGGACACGGCGAGATCGAGGCCTGGGCGGACGAACCCGTCGAGGACGAGGAGAACCCGGCCCTGCACCGGGCGACGGTCGACGAAGTCTGGCCCCTGCCCCTGGACGACGGGGCACTCGCCCGGCGGAGGGCCGCCGCCGAGACGGTCCTCCGCCACCTGGACGCCCTCGCCGACCAGGAAGAAGGCGCCCTCCACGCCCTCCACGCCCTCGACACCCACGACGACCCGGACTGGCCACCGCCCCCCGAGGACGACGCGGCACCACCCCCGCAGGAGCCGGAAGACACGGAGGAGCCTGAAGAAACGGAGGAGCCCGAGGGAGCGGACACCGGCTGGACCGATGATCCCGCCGACTGGGACACCTGGACCTCCGACCGCCCCGCCGCCCCGCCGAGCGGCCCCACCGTCCCGCGCCAGGCGACGCCCACCGAACCGTCTCCGGGCACCCCTCCCGCCCCCGCCCCGGCCTCGGCCCCGGCGCGTCTCACACCGGAGGAGGCCCGGACCGTGGCTTCCTGGGACCGCGACCTCGACGCGCTCACCGGTGAGCTCCTGCGTGCCCGCGAGAGCGTCACCGAGGTGCCTCTCCCGGCGTCGCTGACCGCCTCGCAGCTGCTGAGCCTGGCGGCCGACCCGGACGGCTTCGCGCAGGAGCTGGCCCGCCCCATGCCCCGCCCGCCCCAGCCCGCCGCCCGCCGCGGCACCCGCTTCCACGCCTGGGTCGAGGCCCGGTTCGAACCACTGACGCTGCCCCTGCTGGAACCGGAGGAGCTGCCCGGCAGCGACGCGGAGATCGCCGACGAAGACGATCTGGAGTTCCTGAAGGACGCCTTCGAACGTACTGAATACGCGCGACGCACCCCCTTCCGCGTCGAGGCGCCGTTCCAGCTCACGCTCGCCGGCCGGGTCGTGCGCGGCCGGATCGACGCCGTCTACAAGGAGGGCGACGGTGCGACGGCGACGTACGAGATCGTCGACTGGAAGACGAACCGCGCCGCCACCGCCGACCCGCTCCAGCTCGCGCTCTACCGCGTCGCCTGGGCCGAGCAGCAGGGGATACCACCGGCATCGGTGACCGCCGCCTTCCTGTACGTACGCACCGGCGAGGTCGTCCGGCCCCAGGGGCTGCCGGACCGGGCGGCACTGGAGAAGCTGCTGCGGGCCGAGCCGGTCGGTGACGAACCGCACGATCGGGCTGCCCGTGCGGGCCGATAGGCTCGTAAGCATGAGCCACCCCGTTGACAATGCTGTCAGCGCTGTCCGCACGTACATCGAGCGGCACCGCGCCGCCTTCCTCGACGACCTCGTCGAATGGCTGCGCATCCCGTCCGTGTCGGCCCAGCCCGACCACGCGGCCGATGTGCGGCGCAGCGCCGACTGGCTCGCCGCCAAGCTGAAGGAGACCGGCTTCCCGACCGCGGAGGTCTGGCCGACCCAGGGAGCCCCCGCCGTTTTCGCCGAGTGGCCCTCCGGAGACCCGCAGGCGCCGACGGTCCTCGTCTACGGCCACCACGACGTACAGCCCGCCGCCCGCGAGGACGGCTGGAACAGCGACCCCTTCGAACCCGTCGTCCGCGAAAACCGCCTCTACGCGCGCGGGGCGGCGGACGACAAGGGACAGGTGTTCTTTCACACACTCGGTGTCCGCGCCCACCTCGCCGCCACCGGCCGTACGGCCCCCGCGGTGAACCTCAAGCTGCTGATCGAGGGCGAGGAGGAGTCCGGCTCGCCGCACTTCCGCGCCCTCGTCGAGGAGCGCGCCGAGCGGCTCACCGCCGACGCGGTGATCGTTTCGGACACCGGTATGTGGTCCGAGGACACCCCCACGGTCTGCACCGGCATGCGGGGACTGGCCGAGTGCGAGATCCGGCTGCACGGGCCCGACCAGGACATCCACTCCGGCTCCTTCGGCGGCGCGGTCCCCAACCCGGCCACCGCCGTCGCCCGCCTCGTCGCGGCCCTGCACGACGAGCACGCGCGCGTGGCGGTCCCCGGCTTCTACGACGGCGTGATCGAGCTCACCGACCGGGAACGCGAGCTGCTCGCCGAGCTGCCCTTCGACGAGCGCCAGTGGCTGCGCACGGCCAAGTCGTACGCGGCCCACGGCGAGGCCGGCCACACCACCCTGGAGCGCATCTGGGCCCGCCCCACCGCCGAGGTCAACGGCATCGGCGGCGGCTACCAGGGCCCGGGCAGCAAGACGATCATTCCGTCGTCCGCCATGGTGAAGCTCTCCTTCCGCCTGGTCGCGGGCCAGGACCCGGGCCGTGTGGAGAAGGCCGTCCGCGCCTGGGTCGCCGAACAGGTTCCCCAAGGCATTCGCTGCGAGATCACCTTCAGCCCGGCCACCCGCCCCTGCCTGACGCCGCTGGACCACCCGGCACTGCGGTCCGTGGTCCGCGCGATGGGCCTGGCCTTCGGGAAACCGGTCCGCTTCACCCGAGAAGGCGGCTCCGGACCGGCCGCCGACCTCCAGGAGGTACTCGACGCCCCGGTGCTGTTCCTCGGCATCTCCGTCCCCTCCGACGGCTGGCACGCCCCCGACGAAAAGGTGGAACTGAACCTGCTCCTCAAGGGCGTCGAAACCTCCGCCCACCTCTGGGGCGACCTGGCGGAGTACTGGCGTCACGCGCCCTGAGCGTCCCCCCGTCCGGGACCCGACCGGCATCGCGCGCGGCACACTGGAAAGGCCGCCCCGCGCCGCCGAGCCCTCCCGGACCCGGTCACCACCCGCCGTACACGAACCGTTGAACCCGCCTTGCCGAACCGAACCGCTCACCGGGGGAGTTGGAAGCACCCGTGACCACCTGGACCGACCACACCGCCGACCGTCCCATCTCGCTCACCGCCCCCAGCGGCATCGACCGCGCCGCCCACCACCGCCTCGACGAGGCCTGGCTCGCGGCGGCGTGGAGTCACCCCTCGACGCGCTGCTTCGTGGTCTCAGGCGGCCAGGTCCTCATCGACGAGACCCCCGACGGGGCCACCGAACTCGTCATGACCCCCTCCTTCGAGGCCCCGCTGACCGAGGCACACCGCTACTTCCTGGGCACCGACGAGGACGGGGTCAGCTACTTCGCCCTCCAGAAGGACTCGCTGCCCGGCCGCATGGACCAGTCCGCGCGCCCGGCGGGCCTGCGCGAGGCCGGCCTGCTCCTGTCGGACCGCGACGCGGGCCTGATGGCCCACGCCGTCGCCCTGGAGAACTGGCAGCGGCTGCACCGGTTCTGCTCCCGCTGCGGCGAGCGCACCGTCATCGCCGCGGCGGGCCACATCCGCCGCTGCCCCGCCTGCGGCGCCGAGCACTACCCGCGCACCGACCCCGCGGTGATCATGGCCGTCACGGACGACCAGGACCGCATCCTGCTCGGCCGCCAGGTGCACTGGCCCGAGGGGCGCTTCTCGACCCTCGCCGGTTTCGTGGAGCCCGGCGAGTCCATCGAGCAGTCGGTACGCCGCGAGGTCCAGGAGGAGGCCGGCGTCACCGTCGGCCCGGTCGACTACGTCGCCAGTCAGCCCTGGCCCTTCCCGTCCAGCCTGATGCTGGGCTTCATGGCCCACGCCACCTCGACCGACATCAACGTCGACGGCGACGAGATCCACGAGGCCCGCTGGTTCTCCCGCGACGAACTGGGCGCCGCCTTCGAGTCGGGCGAAGTGCTCCCGCCCTACGGCATCTCGATCGCGGCCCGTCTCATCGAGCTCTGGTACGGCAGGCCACTGCCGACGCGCGGCGCCTTCTGAGCCCGGACGCCGTGGAGGGGCGGCCCCGATGCGGGGCCGCCCCTCCACGGCTGAGCACGTCCAGGCGTACCGGTCAGGCGCCGACCTTCTGCTTCACCTGCGCCAGGGACGGGTTCGTCAGCGTCGAGCCGTCCGGGAAGAGCACGGTCGGAACCGTCTGGTTTCCGCCATTCGCCTTCTCCACGAAGGCGGCGGACTCCGGGTCCTGCTCGATGTTGATCTCGGTGTACGCGATGCCCTCGCGGTCCATCTGGCTCTTCAACCGACGGCAGTAGCCGCACCACGTGGTGCTGTACATCGTCACAGTGCCCGGCATGTCTCTCGTGCTCCTTCGGCGACTCGGGGAAAGCGGCGGCTCGGGGATGAGTGCGCATGAGCAGAACGCCCGGGACGACGCCACCATTCCCGCCGCGTGACGCGTGTCGCATTGGTACGACTATCGGTGCGTGCCTGTGGACAACCGACTCACCCGTCCCGCGAGACCTGGCAGCATGGCGGTGTGACAGCAGCAACGCACTCCACCCTCTTCCCGCAGGTACCGGACACGGCCGACGCGGTGCTCGAAGGGCTCGACCCCGAGCAGCGCGAGGTGGCGACCGCCCTGCGCGGCCCGGTGTGCGTGCTGGCGGGAGCCGGCACGGGCAAGACCCGGGCGATCACCCACCGCATCGCCTACGGGGTGCGCGCCGGCATCCTCCAGCCCTCCAGCGTGCTCGCCGTCACCTTCACCAACCGTGCGGCGGGGGAGATGCGCGGCCGTCTGCGCCAGCTGGGCGCGTCCGGTGTCCAGGCCCGTACCTTCCACTCGGCGGCACTGCGGCAGCTCCAGTACTTCTGGCCGAAAGCGATCGGTGGCTCCCTGCCGAGGCTCGTCGACCGCAAGATCCAGCTCGTCGCCGACGCGGCCGCCGCCTGCCGCATCCGCCTCGACCGGGGCGAGCTGCGCGACGCCACCGCGGAGATCGAGTGGTCCAAGGTGACCCAGACCGTCCCGGCCGACTACGCCCTCGCGGCGGCCAAGGCGGGCCGTGACACCCCCCGCGACCCCGCGGAGATCGCCCAGCTGTACTCCGCCTACGAGGACCTCAAACGCGCGCGCTCCGTCATCGACTTCGAGGACGTGCTGCTGCTGACCGTGGCCGTGCTCCAGGACCGGCACGACGTCGCCGAACAGGTCCGGGCCCAGTACCAGCACTTCGTGGTCGACGAGTACCAGGACGTCAGCCCGCTCCAGCAGCGTCTGCTGGAGCTGTGGCTCGGTGACCGCGACGACCTGTGCGTGGTCGGCGACGCCAGCCAGACGATCTATTCGTTCACGGGAGCAACCCCCGACCACCTGCTCGACTTCCGCGGCCGCCACCCCGGCGCCACCGTCGTCAAACTCGTCCGCGACTACCGCTCCACCCCCCAGGTGGTCCACCTCGCCAACGGCCTGCTCGCCCAGGCCCGAGGGCGGGCCGCCGACCACCGCCTGGAGCTGGTCTCCCAGCGCCCCGCGGGCCCCGAACCGGTCTACGGCGAGTACCCCGACGAACCGGCCGAGGCCGAGGGCGCGGCCCGCCGCATCCGTGAGCTCATCGACTCGGGCGTTCCGGCCGCCGGGATCGCGGTCCTGTTCCGTACCAACTCCCAGTCGGAGACCTACGAGCAAGCACTCGCCGACGCCGGTGTCCCCTACCAGCTGCGGGGCGCGGAGCGCTTCTTCGACCGCCCCGAGGTGCGCAAGGCCAACAGCGCCCTGCGCGCCGCGGCGCGCTTCGGCGGCAACGACTCCCTCCTCGACGACGTGGTCGACCTGCCGTCCCAGGTGCGCGCGGTGCTGTCCGGCGAGGGGTGGACGACTGAGCCCCCGGCCGGGTCGGGGGCCGTCCGGGAACGCTGGGAGTCGCTGGCCGCCCTGGTCCATCTCGCCCAGGACTTCGCCACCGCCAGAACCGGAGCCACGCTGAGCGATCTCGTCGTGGAACTCGACGAGCGTGCGGGCGCCCAGCACGCCCCGACGGTGCAGGGCGTCACCCTCGCCTCCCTGCACTCGGCCAAGGGCCTGGAGTGGGACGTCGTGTTCCTGGTGGGCGTCGCCGAGGGCATGATGCCGATCACCTACGCAAAGACCGACGAACAGATCGAGGAGGAACGCCGCCTCCTCTACGTCGGCGTCACCCGCGCGCGAGAACACCTCCATCTGTCCTGGGCGCTGGCCCGGACGCCCGGCGGTCGGCCGAGCCGTCGGCCCAGCCGATTCCTGAAGGGGCTGCGGCCCGGCTCGGGCACGGCCGACGGGCGGGCGGCCGGCGGCGGCTCCGGAGGTGTGGAGCGTGGGTTCGCGGGCGGCGGCGGCGCCGTGGCCGCCGTTCCGAGACGGACACAGCGGACGCCCGCCCGCTGCCGCGTCTGCGGGCGCACGCTCACCGACGCAGGCGAGATGAAACTGATGCGCTGCGAGGACTGCCCGTCCGACATGGACGAGGGCGTCTACGAGCGGCTGCGCGAGTGGCGCGCGGTGCAGGCGGGGCGCAGCGGACAGCCCGCGTTCTGCGTCTTCACCGACAAGACACTGATGGCGATCGCCGAGTCCGTCCCCGAGGACGAGCGTGAACTGGCCCGGATCCCAGGGGTCGGGGCGCGCAAGCTCAACCGCTACGGAGTCGACGTCCTGGCCATCTGCGCAGGCCAGGAAGGGGTGGGGCTTGACGAGGACGACTGATACGAACTCGTCGAAAAAATAGTTTGCGCATGCCCCGGGAATCCCCATAGGTTCTTGGTCACGGGGACAGCGGCCTTCCCGGAGGCCCTGAATCCGTGTTGTACTTGCATATCCGCGGACTGGTTCACCCCAGTCCCCCGAGACGCCGAGAGGAGGCGAGTCCAGTGATCAGCATCAACATCAGCTCAAACGTCAGCTCCACCGCCAAACTGACCGATCGCTCGGCCGTCTCCCTGTGCACGCTCGGCGCCTCCAACTCGGGCACCGGTCTGTCCGGCATTCGTGTCGTGCGTCCGGCCGCCGCCTCCGCCGCTCCCGCGGGTCTTCCCGTTCGTGAGCGCGATGAGCGACCGACCAAGGCACTGGAAGCAGCAGTAGCGGCACAGGCGCAGGCCTATGCCTTTACCGCGACCGGTGCCGGATTCCGGAAGCAGACGACGCAGCATCACCTGATGTGGGCCTTCCGTGGGCCAGAACCCTGGAGTGATCCAGCCTGATCGTCGATCAGGCCGGCGCCTTCAGGGCCGCGGAACCCCACCCGGGATCCGCGGCCCTTCTGTTTGTCCCCGAACGGGGGCGACAGCACGAAGGAGCCTCGGGACAAGAAAAGAACCCGGTACCAAGCCGACACCCGGTCAACCGGCCGGAACGACCAGACGAGGAAGACCACCCGTGCAACTCGAAGCGCACGCCCCGTCCGTACCGCCTTCCGACACGATCCCCAAGCCCTGTTCCACGGAGGACTCCACCTTGACCCCGCTCACCGCGCTCACCGCGCTCGACGACGCCATCGAGAACCTCGGCGTACCCGTCCCCTGCCGCTCCTACGACCCGGAGGTCTTCTTCGCGGAGTCGCCGGCGGACGTGGAGTACGCCAAGTCCCTGTGCCGCACCTGCCCGCTGATCGAGGCCTGCCTCGCCGGTGCCAAGGAGCGGCGTGAGCCCTGGGGCGTCTGGGGTGGAGAGCTGTTCGTCCAGGGTGTCGTCGTCGCCCGGAAGCGGCCCCGTGGTCGCCCGCGCAAGAACCCGGTTTCGGCATGAACACCGCAGGAACGATCGACCGTCCCCTCACGTACGACCCCCAGAAGCAGGCCCCGATGAAGCCGTCCACCCACGACATCGCAGGCACCGCGCCTGAAGACTTCACCACCAGTGGCGCGAAGGACTCGCGTCAGAACAGGACCCGTGAGATGCAACTCATCCCAGAAGCCCTGGCTCGTGCGCATATGCACGACCGCCTGCATGAGGCCGAGCAGGAACGCCGGGCGCTGCGCGTGGCGACCGCTCGCCGGATGCAGCGGCGGGCGGAGCGCGCCTCGATGCGCGCCCGGCGTGCGCTCGCCATGGCGGTCATGCAGTAACCGACACACCTGAAGCGGTGGTCTCCCGGCCCGGGAGACGAAGCTCTGCCCGTGGGGGCCGGTCCGTCCGAACGGACCGGCCCCCACCGTGGGTTCGGGGCCGGTGGATCACGCCTCCGCGGCCGTCTCCTCCACCTCGTACCCGTCCTCGCCCTCTTCGGTGGCCTCTTCGTCCACCGCCTCCTCCTCGGGGAGGAACCCCACCAGCCACTCCTCCAGCTCGTCACGCAGCCGCACCGTCGCCCCCAGCTGGCACAACACACCGATGGTGCTCAGGGTCACCCGGTGAATCAGCAGGTAGGCAGGGGGCAGATTGAGCTGCTTGGCCAGCTGGTAGGCGGGGGAGCGGGGATCACCGATGCGGGCGGCCTGGCTCCGCATCCAGCCACGGGTGAAGGTGAACGCGTCGACCCTGGCGGGCTCGATGATCGGCAGGAGGTAGTCGAGGACGGCATCAGGGTCCAGCTCTATCGACTCCTTGACGAAGCCCTCCGCGCAGAGCATCTCGTAGACGGCGTCCGCCTCGCCGTCCAGCGTCATGCGCAGAGCCTCGCCGATGGGCTCGGGCAGACCGCCGGGGAGGCGGTCGACCGTGCCGAAGTCAAGGACACCCAAACGCCAGTCGTCCTCGCCCGCCGGGCCGCCGGGCAGCAGGCGGAAGTTGCCGGGGTGGGGGTCCGCGTGCAGAAGCCCCGTGCGGGCCGGACCGGAGAAGAGGAAGTGGGCCAGCAGCTGACCGGCCCGGTCGCGCTGCTCCGTCGTGCCGTTCGTGATGATCTCCGACATCGGGATGCCGTCGATCCACTCGGTGACCAGCACCTGCTCGCACTGGTGGACGACATCAGGCACCACGATGTCCGGGTCGTCCGCGAACACCTCGGCGTGAATCCGCTGGGCCTCGGCCTCCAGGTCGTAGTCCAGCTCCTCCGAGACCCGGTCCTTCAGCTCCGTGATCAACGGCTTGATGTCCATGCCCGGGACCAGTGGGCCGAGCAGCCGGGCGAAGCGGCTGAGCTGGTTCAGGTCGGACAGCAGTGCCTCGCCGGCCCCCGGATACTGCACCTTGACCGCCACCTCGCGGCCGTCGTGCCACACCGCCCGGTGCACCTGACCGATCGAGGCCGCTGCGGCGGGCCTGTCCTCGAACTCCAGGAACAGATCCTGCCAGTCCTCACCGAGGCGCTCCGCGAGCACGGAGTGCACCGTGCGCGTCGGCATCGGCGGTGCCGCCTCCTGCAGCTTGGTCAGCGCCGCCCGATAGGGGCCGGCTACCTCCTCGGGCAGCGCCGACTCGAAGACGGACAGAGCCTGCCCGAACTTCATCGCCCCGCCCTTGAGCTCGCCCAGCACCTTGAACAGCTGGTCCGCGGTGCGCTGCTGCAACTGCTGACCGACGATCTCCGCGGACTCGCCCACGATCCGTTTGCCGAGCCCCCAGGTGGCCCGCCCGGCGAAGCCGAGCGGGAGCGCGGCGAGCTTGGCGGTCCGGGTGACCGCCTTGCGCGGAAGATCAGACATGCGCCCTCCAAGTCCCAGCCGGCCGTGCCGGTTCCGCCTCGTGGCGTACTTCGGCTGACGGCCCTTGCCCAGCCATTGTCGCGCGCCGTTCCCCCTCCTCGGGGATGTGTTCCTGCTTACCTTTTCCGGCCGCTTCGCACGGGCAGGCGGGATGCGCCCGGACGGGCCGCGCGTGCCAGCGCAGACCTGGCAGCGAGACCTCCCAGCGCGCACCGGCGCTCGAAGGCGCCCCACCGTCCAGGAAGGCCAGCGCGTGAGCCGCCGCGAACCCGGCGACGGCCGTCGCGAGGGCGAGGTCGCAGGCCGGCACCCGGTGCTGCCGGCCGGAGCGCCACTGCGCCACCAGACGCGGCCAGGCCGGGTCCCGGTCGGTGCGGTCCGCGTGCAGACAGCCGGCGCACCCCGTCTCGCCGGGCAGGACGAGGGGGCCGACGACACCGGTCCCCTCCACGACACCGGCATAGAGATGGGGCGTACCGGAGGCCATGAGGGATTCCGCGGACGCGGGGTCGGGCGCGTGCACCGCCACGTCGTCACGCGGGGCCACGATCACCAGGGAGAAGCCCGGGGCGTCCCCCTCGGCCCGCGCCGTCGAGCCCCGGCGCCGCGGCCGGTCAGGGGCGGCCCGGCGGACGACACGGCGGGCCGTCTCGTCGCGGCGGTCACCGACGGACTCGGCCGGGAGACCACCCGGGGCGACGTCCCACGGCTCGACGCGTCCGCCGTCGCGCACGTCGATCTCGCCGACGCCCGCACCCGACAACAGGCCGGCCAGCACCGCGCCCACCCGTCCCGCGCCCCGCACTCCCACCCGCAGGGCGCGTCGGGCGGCCAGACGTCTCATCGGCTCGCCCGGCTCCGAGGTGGTCAGGGACAACGAGGCGAGGTCGGGCCGGAGCCGGTCGAGGACCTCCTTCTTGTCCCGCAGCGCGTCCGCGGCCGTCCCCCCGCCACGGGAGTCGTCGAGGAGACCGGCCCGAGCCAGCCGCTCCACCACCCGGTCGACATGCCCGTCCGGCAGATCCATGCCGTGCCCCGCCTCGCGCAGGAGAGCCGGACCACGGGTGCCGTTGAGCAGCTCGAGGAAACTGCCCGTCGCCGTGTCCACCGGGGCGAGGGTCAGGGCGTGCGCGGGTGTCATCCCGAACTGCACGGTGTTCAGATCGCGCCAGCCGCGCCTGAGCGCCGGTTTCACCATCGGATGCATGCCAGGTCCCCCGTATGCCTAGTCTCTCGGAAAGGTCGTGCACATCCCCGTGCGTCCGGCGGCGGTCGGTCGCGGATCCGCCGGCGAGTGCCAGGATGCCCGGCCGGGCGCAGGGGCGTCGAAAGTTGTCCACAGGCGGTGGGTATCCGTCGTACGAATCAGTCGTGCGTCGCCGCGGAGACACGGCGGATCGGCACCGAAGGGTCCCGGAGCCGGGACTTCCCCGTGTGCAGCGGGTAACGTCGTGGCGTGTCCGCCGACCCACTGCACCGCGCCGGGGCGCCCCAGCGCACACCGACGAATCCGCCGCCGAGCGGCTCGGGCACGAGCGCGATCGAGGTGCGCAGGAGCACCCGGCGACGCCGCACGGTGTCCGCGTACCGCGAGGGCGACCGCACCGTCGTGCTGATCCCCGCCCGGATGTCCGAGGCGGAGGAGCAACGCTGGGTGAGCGTCATGCTGGACAAGCTGGCCGCCCAGGAGAGCAAACGCGTCCTCGGCGACGCCGAGCTGGCCGAGCGCGCGCAGCGCCTGTCGGGGCAGTACTTCGACGGCCGGGCCCGGCCCGCCTCGGTCCGCTGGGTCACCAACCAGAACACCCGCTGGGGCTCGTGCACCCCGTCCGAGGGAAGCATCCGGCTGTCGCACCGCCTCCAGGGCATGCCCGAGTACGTCGTCGACTACGTCCTCCTCCACGAACTGGCGCACCTGCTCGTCCCCGGACACGGGCCCCGGTTCTGGCGGCTGCTGGAGGCGTATCCGCGGACCGAGCGCGCCCGGGGCTACCTGGAGGGCGTGGTCGCCGCCGACCGGCTGCCGCACGTACCGGGCGCGCGGAGCGAGTAGCGCGCACCCGGCCCGGGTCCGGCACGGCCCCGCACGGGTTTCGTACCGGGTCTGTACCGACTTCCTCCGGTGTCGGCGTCAGCCGTTAGCCTGTCGCGACGCACTCGCATTCGGATGGGGGACGGTCGTAACGCATGGCCAGGGAATTTCAACGCGGCCACAAGGCCAGGATCAGTGATCTCACCGCGGGCACGGATCTGTACGTAGGCGTGCAGATCTCCGGCCCCGGGCTGAGCTTCGACATCAGCTGCTTCGGTCTCGACGCCGAGGAGCGACTGTCGGACGACCGGTACTTCGTGTTCTTCAACCAACCGAAGACCCCGGAGGAGTCCATTCAGCTCCTGGGCGCGCAGGCGGGTGACACGGAGTCCTTCCGGGTCACCCTCGACAGCATCCCGCAGCAGATCCAGAAGCTGTCCTTCACCGCGACGATCGACGGCGCGGGACAGATGTCGCAGGTCGGCCCCGGGTACATCCGGATCGTCGCGGGCGGCGAGGAGGTGGCCCGGTACCCGTTCAGCGGTTCGGAGTTCTCCACGGAGCGCGCCGTGATGCTGGGCGACTTCTACCTGAAGGACGTGTGGCGGTTCGCCGCCGTCGGACAGGGCTTCGACGGCGGTCTCGACGCACTGCTGAGGAACTTCGGCGGCGAGGTGGCCGAGGACGAGGCGCCCGCCCCGCAGCCGGCGCAGCAGCCGCAGGCCGGTGCCGCCCCGGGCTTCGCCCCGCCCGCCCAGGCCTCGGCGCCGCCGGCCTCCGGCACGCCCGCCGCCCCCGCACCGGTGCCGGCTCCCGCACCGCAGCCCGCCCAGCAGGGCTTCGCCCCTCCGCCCGCGGCCACGCCGCCGCCGGCGCCCGTGCCGGACGTGCACGCCGCGCAGACCATCGTCGCGCCCATGAACACGCCGCCCGGCGGCGCACCGGTGCCGCCCCCGCCCCGGCGCCCGCGCCGTACGGCCAGCCGGGTCAGCAGCCGCCGTACGGCCAGATTCCCGGCCAGACCGCGCCCCCGCCGCCCGGCTACGGCCAGCCCCAGGCCCCGCAGGCACCGCCCCCGCCGCCCGGCTACGGCCAGCCCCAGGCCCCGCAGGCACCGCCCCCGCCGCCCGGCTACGGCCAGCCGCCCGCGCCCCCGGCTATGGGCAGCCCGCGCCGCCCCCGGGCTACGGCCAGCCGACGCCCCCGCCCGGCTACGGCCAGCAGGCTCCCCAGGGCGCACCGCAGGGCATGCCCCAGGGCGCACCGCAGGGCGCCGGTGTGACCGCGGCGCTCCAGCAGTTCCGGGAGACCGCGACCGGGCAGCGCTGGACGCAGCAGAACAAGAAGCTCGTCCGCGTCGACCTCGGCGCCGAGGGCCAGCCCGTGCTCGCCCGGCAGGGCAGCATGGTGCTGTACCAGGGCAAGGTCGACTTCAGCTACAAGGGCGCCGGATTCGCCGGCCGCGTCGTGGGCAACGCGACCGGCCAGGAGATGCAGCTGATGCGCTGCACCGGCAAGGGACAGGTGTTCCTCGCGGAGAACTCCGCGATGCTGCACCCCATCGAGCTCCAGGGGGACGCCGTCTGCGTCTCCGCGGAGAACGTCCTCGCCTTCGACGAGAGCCTCCAGTACGAGGTCCGCCGCATCGAGGGGCACGGCATCCCGGGCGGCGCGCTGTTCACGATGCAGTTCCAGGGCACCGGCACGATCGTCGTCAAGACGCGCGGCGTACCCGTGGTGCTGCCGGTCACGCCCACGACGTTCGCCGACTGCAACGCCGTCGTCGCCTGGTCCGCCGCCGCCCAGGTGGTCGTCTCCAGCCAGGTGCGGATGCGCCGCAACTCCTACGCGGGCGACACGGGAGAGAGCGTCAACCTGCAGTTCCGGGCCGCGCCCGGCAGCTTCGTCGTCGTCCAGCCGTACGAGATCTGAGGGAGCGCCCGAGATGAACCAGCCGCTCGCGGGCTACGCCCCCGCACCCGTCGCCGCCCGCATGGAGAACCACGGCAACCACATGCTGAAGGTCGCCATGCAGACCGGGAACGACCTCTTCGCGCGCGTGGGCTCCATGGCCGCCTACGAGGGCTTCGTCCAGTACGAGCCCAACCCGCCGGCCGTCCGCCAGATCGCCAAGGACTGGATGACCGGCGAGGGCGCCCCCCTGATGAAGTGCTCCGGCGACGGACTGCTCTACCTCGCCGACTACGGCGCGAACGTCGTCGTCATCAACCTCAACGGGGACGGGATCTCCGTCAACGCCACCAACCTGCTCGCCTTCGACTCCCACCTGACGTGGGGCGTCGAGCGGGTGAAGGGCCTGGCGAAGTTCGCCGGGCAGGGCCTGTGGAACACCAGGATCTCCGGGCAGGGCTGGGTCGCGCTCACCTCCCGGGGCAAGCCGATCGTGGTCGACTGCGGCGGTGGCGAGGACGAGACCTACGTCGACCCGGACGCACTCGTCGCCTGGTCACCGAACCTGAAGGTGAAGGGCAAGCGCAGCTTCAAGGCGCAGTCGCTGATCGGCCGCGGCAGCGGCGAGGCCTTCCAGATGGCCTTCTCCGGTCAGGGCATCGTCGTCGTCCAGCCCAGCGAGGACAGCACTGACCGCCTCCGGGTCCGAGGCTGAGGGGGAGCCAGAACATCATGCAGAGCCCACTTTTCGCCTACAACGACCAGCAGACCCAGGAAGCCTGGAGCCTGCAGAACAAGCACATGCTCCGCGTCGCGCTGGGCGGCCACGACGACGTGCTCGCCCGCAAGGGCACGATGGTCGCCTACCAGGGGCTCGTCGAGTTCGACGCCGAGTACCAGAGCAACAGCCAGTCCCGCTCGCGCGCGTACACCGGTGAGGGCCTGGACCTGATGCGCTGCCACGGGCAGGGCACGGTCTTCTTCGCGAACCTCGCCCAGTGCGTCCACGTGGTCGACGTCGACCAGGACGGCCTCACCGTCGACAGCAGCTACGTACTGGCGATGGACTCCTCCCTGCACCACGAGGTCATCGCGGTGGACAGCCTGTACGGCATCTCCGGCTCGGGGAAGTACCAGCTCAACATCACCGGCCGCGGCAAGGTCGCCCTCATGACCTCGGGCTCCCCGCTGTTCATGCAGGTCACACCCGACAAGTACGTCAACTGCGACGCCGACGCGATCGTCGCCTGGTCCACCGGCCTGCGCGTGCAGATGCAGGCCCAGACGCACTCCTCGGGGGTGTGGCGGCGCCGCGGGAACACCGGCGAGGGCTGGGAGCTGAGCTTCATGGGCACCGGCTTCGCGCTCGTCCAGCCCAGCGAACTGCTGCCGCCGCAGAACGCCCAGGTCGGGCAGGGCCTCGCCGCCCAGTACGGCATGGGACAGCACGGGGCACGCGGTCAGAACCAGGGCAACGTCTGGAGCTGAGCGTCGCCGGGCGCGGCGCACCGTCCGGTAAGGGGCGATCGTCAAGGCGGTCACCCCTTACCGGATCAGAGCCGGGCGAGGGTCGCCTCCAGCAGGCGGACGACCGAGTCGTCGGCCACGTCCGCGACCTCGGCGTACGGGAACCAGCGCAGGTCGAGGGACTCGTCGCTGATCGCCTCCACGGCCCCGGCCGGGGCCACCGCCGCGTACTGGACGTCCAGGTGCCAGGCGCAGGGCGTGTGGTGGCGGTCCAGCCGGACGGGGCCGCCGGACAGCAGGGTCAGCCCGGCGATGCCGGACTCCTCCGTGCCCTCCCGCAGTGCCGCCCGGGCGAGCGTCTCGTCGACCGGCTCGCAGTGGCCGCCCATCTGCAGCCACATGCGCATCTTCTTGTGCAGGGTGAGCAGGACCCGCTCGCGCGACGGGTCGATCACCATGGCGCTCGCGGTGACGTGCCCGTCCGCGCAGGCCTTCCACATCCCGTCGGGGTGCCTCGCGAGATGGTCCAGGTAGACCTGGCGAAGCTCGTCCTGGCCCTCGTGCCCCTTCAGGACCAGGACCGCGTCGTCGTGGAGGCTCACTCGCGGTCGTCGCCCCCGGTCTCGTCCCGGTTCCCGCCCTGGTCGCCCTCGTCCTTCTTGGCATCGGGCTTCTTGGCATCGGGCTTCGTCAGGTCCGGCTTGCCCGCCGCCTCGCCGAGCATCTTGTCCAGCTCGGAGAAGTCGAGCTGCTCGCGGTGCACGAAGCCGTCCGGGTCGTCCAGGTCGGTCGCGGTCGGCAGCATGTCCGGGTGGGCCCACAGGGCGTCCCGGCCGTCGGCACCGTGCGCGTCCGTCAGGGACGCCCACAGGCGGGAGGCGTCGCGCAGCCGGCGCGGGCGCAGCTCCAGGCCGATCAGCGTGGCGAACGTCTGCTCCGCCGGGCCGCCCGAGGCGCGACGGCGGCGCAGCGTCTCACGCAGCGCGTCTGCGGAGGACAGGCGGGGCTTGGCGGCGGTGTGCACCACCGCGTCCACCCAGCCCTCGACGAGCGCCAGAGCCGTCTCCAGACGGGCCAGCGCCGCCTTCTGCTCCGGGGTGTCCTCCGGCTGGAACATGCCCTGCTGGAGAGCCTCCTGCAGCTGTTCGGGGTTCTGCGGGTCGAACTGGCCGACCACGTCCTCCAGCTTGGCCGTGTCCACCTTGATCCCGCGCGCGTAGCCCTCGACGGCACCGAACAGGTGCGAGCGCAGCCACGGCACGTGCGCGAAGAGACGCTGGTGGGCGGCCTCGCGCAGGGCGAGGTACAGCCGCACCTCCTCCTGCGACACGCCCAGGTCCCTGCCGAACGACTCGATGTTCGCCGGGAGCAGCGCCGCCTTGCCGGCCGGGCCGAGCGGCAGGCCCACGTCGGTCGAGCCGACGACCTCGCCGGCGAGCACGCCGACGGCCTGCCCGATCTGGGTGCCGAACATGGCGCCGCCCATGGACCGCATCATGCCGATCAGCGGGCCCGCCATGGCCTGCATCTCCTCGGGCAGCACGTCACCCATGGCGTTGCCGACGCGCTCGGCGACCGGGTCGACCAGCTCGCGCCACGCGGGCAGGGTCGCCTCGACCCACTCCGCGCGGCTCCAGGCCACGGCGGTGCCCGCGCCCGACGGCAGGGCGGTCGCGTCGTCCAGCCACAGGTCGGCCAGGCGCACGGCCTCCTGGACGGCGGTGCGCTCGGCGGGACCGACGCTGGCGTCCTTGCGGCCGTCCGGCGTGCCCTGGGAGACCGTCTGGCGGGCGATCTGCTTGGCCATGTCCCAGTTCACCGGGCCGCCCTCGTAGGAGAGCATCTGGCCCAGCTGCTGGAACGCGGCGCCCAGGTCGTTGGGGTTCATGGAACCGAACATCGCAGCGAACGGGTTGTCCGCGCCGGGGCCGCCAAGGCCCCCGGCTCCGGACATGCCGAAACCGAACGGGTTGGCCGGTCCCTGACCACCGCCGCTCTGCTGGTCCTTCTTCTTGCCCTCGTCGCCGTCGTCCGGCTCCTCCGGCGGAAGGCCGAATCCGAATGGGGTGTCACTCACGGGGTTCCTCGGCTGGTAGGGCCGCCGGTTCTTTCCGGCGGCACGGCTGCCCGACTTCACCACCCAGCGTAGACACCCGAAGCCGATCCGGCCTCGGTGCTTCGCCGACTGTCGGCCTGCGGCAGGATGGATGCCACCTGGTACGTACGCGTCGCTCGCGCCCGTACTGAAGACAACCGCTGGAGACGCCCGGTGAGTTCCCCAGATCCGCAGGTTCGCGCAGCGCGAAACCAGTCAACCAGTTCCGCCCGCTCCGGCGCGCGCGGACCCGTCGTGGCGGTCACCGGTGCCGCGTCCGGCGTGGGAGCGCTGCTCACCGAGCGGCTCGCCGCGTCCGACGAGGTCAGACAGGTCGTGGCCATCGACGAACGGCGCGGTGGGTGCGAGACGGCGCAGTGGCAGATCCTGGACGTACGGGACCCGGCCATCGCCGAGAAACTCCGAGGTGCGGACGTTGTGGTGCACCTCGCGCTCGACCTCGACCTGGAGACCGACGCCGCCGCCCGGACGGCTTACAACGTCCGGGGGACCCAGACGGTTCTGACCGCCGCCGCGGCGGCCGGCGTGCACCGCGTCGTGCTGTGCACCTCGGCGATGGTCTACGGCGCCCTCCCGGACAACGAGCTGCCGCTGTCCGAGGACGCCGAGCTGCGCGCCACGGCCGAGGCCACGGGCGTCGGCGACCTGCTGGAGATCGAACGGCTCGCCCGGCGCGCGCCGCGGGCGCATCCCGGCCTGAACGTGACCGTGGTGCGGCCCGCCGTGCTGGTCGGCGGCATGGACACCGCGCTGACCAGGTACTTCGAGTCACCCCGGCTGCTCGTCGTGGCCGGATCACGGCCGGCCTGGCAGTTCTGCCACGTCGACGACCTGTGCAGTGCCCTGGAGTACGCCGTCCTGGAGAAGGCCGACGGCGAACTGGCCGTCGGGTGCGACGGCTGGCTGGAGCAGGAGGAGGTCGAGGAGCTGAGCGGCATCCGGCGCATGGAGCTGCCCTCCGCGGTCGCGCTCGGCGCCGCGGCCCGGCTGCACCGGATCGGACTGACGCCGTCCCCGGCGGGGGACCTGGCGTACACGATGTACCCCTGGGTCGTCAGCGGCAGCCGGCTGCACGACGCGGGGTGGCGCCCGAAGCACACGAACGAGGAGGTGCTCTCGGAGCTGCTCGAGGAGGTCTCGGGACGGCACACGGTCGCCGGTCGGCGCCTGGGCCGCAAGGACGCGACGGCGGCGGGAGCCGCGGGCGCGACGGTGGCGCTGCTGGGCGCGGCCGCCGTGGTGCGTCGCGCGCGGAAGGCCCGGCGCCGCATCTGAGGAGGGCTCCGGCTCGCCCCGCCCGCTCAGGCCCCCAGCACGAGGTCGGCCGCTCCGGCGGGCCGGGCCCTGTAGGAGAATCCAACGCCGCACGCGCGCGTGCCGGTCGATCACGCTATTCCGCGCCGTCCCCGGCGTGGGGCACGATGGGCCCATGGCAACCACGAACGACCACCCCGGAGAGCTGGCCGCCGCGGACCCCGTGAAGCTGATCGGCATCCGGGAGACGCCCCTGTCCGTGGACGAGGTCTTCCGCGCGGTCGGGGACGACGCGTCCGGTGGTACCGCGCTGTTCGTGGGGACCGTGCGCAACCACGACGGGGGCACCGACGTCGACCGGCTCGGATACTCGTGCCACCCGAGCGCCGAGGCCGAGATGCGGCGCATCGCCGAGAAGGTCGTCGCGGAGTACCCCGTACGGGCGCTCGCCGCGCTGCACCGTGTGGGGGACCTGGAGGTCGGCGATCTGGCCGTGGTCGTCGCCGTGTCCTGTCCGCACCGGGGCGAGGCGTTCGACGCCTGCCGGAGGCTCATCGACGACCTGAAGCACGAGGTGCCCATCTGGAAGCACCAGACGTTCTCCGACGGCACCGAGGAATGGGTGGGGGCCTGCTGACACACGGGGTGCGCCCGGTGTCTCCGGTTGCGTAACCCGCCCCCCGGCGTGAGCGTTGTCACTGCGAATGGTTAATCTTCTGATCAGTCAGTCGCGGACGCTCATGGGGTTGGGAGGTCGGCATGGCAGCGCTTGCCTGGTTGCTGATTCCGCTGGTGGCCGCTGTCGGCGCGGGCCTGTGGGGCAGTTGGGCCAACCGGACCCGCAAGGCACGGAGCGACGGTCCGGAACTGGACGGCTACGCCCGCTTCCGTGAAGCGATGGAGAAGCCGCGCACCGGTGCGTGAAGGGCCGCCGCGAGGGTCCCCCGCCCTGACGGTGTTCTGACAGCCGCGTCCCGTACTGTCGTGCCATGCCACGCCGCACCGCGACGATGCTCGCCTCCACCCTGATGCTGATCGCGCTCCTGTGCGCGGGTGTTTTCATCCCCGTTCCGTACTCGGAGATGTCACCCGGGCCGACGGTGAACACCCTCGGGGACCACGACGGCGAGCCGGTGCTGCAGATCGCCGGTCACAAGACGTACGACGCGAGTGGTCATCTGAACATGACGACCGTCCGGGTCACCAGCGCCGACTACAGGATGAACCTCGTGGAGGCCGTCTACGGCTGGCTGGCGCACGACAACAGCGTGGTGCCGCACCAGACCCTCTACCCGGACGGCAAGACCGAGGAAGAGGCCACCCAGGAGAACGCCGAGGAGTTCAGCCAGTCCCAGGAGAGCGCGAAGGTCGCGGCGCTGAAGGCGCTCGACATCCCCGTCAAGTCCTGGGTGGTCGTCTCCGCCGTCATCAAGGACTCCCCGTCGCAGGGCAGGCTGCACGCGGGCGACGTGATCAAGGCCGTGGACGGTACGACCGTCAAGAAGCCCGCGGACGTCGCCGAGCTGGTGACCAAGCACAAGCCCGGCGAGGACGCCGTCTTCACGATCGTGCCCGCCAAGGAGCAGGCCGCCGCCGAGAAGGAGGGCCGGACTCCGACGAAGACGCAGCAGGTCACGATCACCACCGAAGCCTCCGACGACGCCGGCGAGAAGCGCGCCATCGTCGGGATCTCCGCCGGGACCGATCACACCTTCCCGTTCTCCATCGACATCAAGCTGGCCGACGTCGGCGGCCCGAGCGCCGGTCTGATGTTCGCCCTCGGCATCTACGACAAGCTCACCCCCGGCGACCTCACCGGTGGCAAGTTCGTCGCCGGCACCGGGACCATCGACGACAACGGCAAGGTCGGTCCGATCGGCGGCATCGGCATGAAGACGATCGGCGCGCACGACAAGGGCGCCCAGTACTTCCTGACGCCCGCCGACAACTGCGCGACCGCGGCCGAGGACACCCCCGACGGGCTCACCCTCGTGAAGGTGGACACCATCGACGACGCCCTCGGCGCGCTGAAGGACATCAGCTCCGGGAAGACCGCAGACCTGCCGAAGTGCACCAAGGGCTAGGACCGGTTCCGCGCGACCGACCGAGCCCCTGGCGGGCCTACTCCGCGAAGGTCGCCGTCAGCGCCTCGGCCAGGCCGGGCACCAGGTCGGAGCCCGTGAGGACCTCCGTTGCCGCGTCCTTCTCGCGCAGCCGCAGGGCCGAGTCGCGGGTGCCGTCGCGCAGGACCGCGACCGTCATGCGGACCTCCTGGCGGTCCGGGTGCTCCGCCACCCACCGCGCCAGCTTCGTCTCGCTCAGGCCCGAGGGGACCTGGGCCTCAGCGGAGGGCGGCAGCATCAGGCGCTCCACGACGAGCGCGCAGCCGACCACCGCGTCGGGCCAGGCGATGGTGCCCAGGAACTCGTCGAGCGCCTGGTCCGTTGGAATTTCGTCCTGCTCGATCGGGGTCAGGCCGGAGCTCTCCTGCTCCTCCTGCAGACCGAGCCGGTCCGCCAGCGAGGGTTGATCGGCCCTCAGCCGGGCGGTGTCGACAAGTGCGAAGAGGCGTGCGGGCTGGTCCCAGCCGAGGCCGGAGACGTACTCGTCGATCTCGAGTACGGCCCGGGTGAGGGGGCTCGCTGCCATGGGGGTGTTGGACATGGTCACAATCCTGCCTCGTTCATGGCCCGAATCGGGAACCGAGTAAACGATGAGTAAGTTGCATAAGTGTGGGCCCACGATCACGGGGGCGCACGGGGGGCCCGCGAACCCGAGGGCCTGACGGATCAACAGCGAACTTCGAGGTGCGCACCTTGGCTTTCCAGATGCCGGACCGCGGCGGAGGCCCCCCGACGGGGCCGCGGATCAGAGTGGGCCGCCCGTCCCGGCGTGTCCGAACCCTGCTGCTGACACTTGGTGTCCTAGCCGTGCTCCTCATGGCGTTCACCATGTTCGCGGGATTCTGGACGGACTGGCTCTGGTACCGGTCGGTCCACTACTCGTCGGTGTTCACGACGACCTTGTGGACCAAGATCGGACTCTTCTTCGTCTTCGGCCTGCTGATGGCGGTCGCCGTGGGGTTCAACATCTGGTTGGCCCACCGCCTGCGCCCGCCGCTGAGCGCCATGTCGATGGAGCAGCAGAACCTCGACCGGTACCGGATGGGCATCGCCCCGTACAAGAAGTGGCTGCTGCTCGGCATCACCGCCCTGGTCGGCCTGATCGCCGGCGCCTCGGCGTCCGGCCAGTGGCGGACCTGGCTGATGTGGGTCAACGGCGTGCCCTTCGGGCAGAAGGACCCCCAGTTCAAGCTGGACGTCTCCTTCTACGCCTTCGACCTGCCCTGGTACCGGTTCCTGCTCGGCTTCGGCTTCGCAGCAGTGGTCATCTCGGTGATCGCCGCCGCGCTCACCCACTACCTGTACGGCGGGCTCCGCGTCACCAGCCCGGGCGCGCGCGCCACGGCCGCCGCCACCGGGCACCTGTCGGTGCTCATCGGCGTCTTCGTCGCCCTCAAGGCCGTCGCCTACTGGCTCGACCGGTACGGGCTGGCGGTGAAGTCCAGCGACTTCAAGGCGACCGACAACTGGACGGGCCTCAGGTACGTCGACGCCAACGCCTACCTGCCGGCCAAGACGATCCTGTTCTGCATCGCCGTCATCTGCGCGCTGCTGTTCTTCGCCACCCTGTGGCGGCGCACCTGGCAGCTGCCCGTGATCGGCTTCGGCCTGATGGTGCTGTCCGCGATCCTCATCGGCGGCCTGTACCCGGCGCTGGTCCAGAAGTTCCAGGTCCAGCCGAACGAGCAGGCCAAGGAAGCGCCGTACGTCGAGAAGAACCTCGCGGCCACGCGCGACGCGTACGACATCGAGGGCACCCAGGTCACCGAGTACGCGGGCAAGAGCGAGACCAAGGACAAGACCAAGCTCCGCGACGACGCGAACGATGCCGCGTCCATCCGGATCATGGACCCGAACATCATCTCGCCCACCTTCCAGCAGCTCCAGCAGATGCGTAACTACTACGCGTTCCCGACCAACCTGGACGTCGACCGCTATGCCAAGGACGGCAAGGACCAGGACACGGTCATCGGTCTGCGCGAGCTGAACCTCGCTGGCATCCCGAAGAAGAACTGGATCAACAACCACTTCCGCTACACCCACGGCTACGGCGTGGTCGCGGCCAAGGGCACCCAGGTCGACTCCGAGGGGCGCCCGGTCTTCACCGAGTCCAACCTGCCGTCCGAGGGCGACCTCGGGAAGTACGAGCAGCGGGTCTACTACGGCGAGAAGACCACCACCTACTCGATCGTCGGCGGTCCCCAGAAGGAGATCGACTACTCCGACGACACCGGGGAGAAGACCTTCAGTTACAAGGGCGACGGCGGCGTCGACCTGTCCAACCCGATCAACCGGGCGGCGTACGCGGCAGCGTTCAGCGAGCCGCAGATCCTCTACTCCGGTGCGATCGGCGAGGGTTCCCGCATCCTGTACAACCGCACCCCCAAGGAGCGCGTCGAGGCGGTCGCCCCGTGGCTGACCATCGACGGCGACGCGTACCCGGCGGTGGTGGACGGCCGTATCCAGTGGATCGTCGACGCCTACACGACGACGAACGGCTACCCGTACGCGTCCCGTACGACGCTCGGCGACACGACGGCCGACTCGCTGACCGCCAACAACAACTCGCGCGCGGTGGTGGCCCAGCAGAACCAGGTCAACTACATCCGCAACTCCGTGAAGGCGACCGTCGACGCGTACAGCGGTGACGTGAAGCTCTACGAGTGGGACACCCAGGATCCGATCCTGAAGACCTGGATGAAGGCCTTCCCGGACACGGTGAAGGACAAGGGCGAGATCTCCAAGGAGCTGATGGCGCATCTGCGCTATCCGCAGGATCTGTTCAAGGTCCAGCGCGAGCTGCTCACGCGCTACCACGTGAAGGACGCCAACACCTTTCTCAGCGGCAGCGAGGTGTGGCAGGTGCCGGACGACCCGACCAACAAGTCGGGCGACGCGGTGCCGCCGTACTACCTGAGCATGAAGATGCCCGACCAGAAGGCACAGGCGTTCTCGCTGACGACGACGTTCACACCCAACGGGCGTGACAACCTCAGCGCGTTCATGGCCGTCGACGCCGAGGCGGGCACCAGCGACTACGGCAAGATCAGAATCCTGAAACTGCCGACCAGTACGACCGTCGACGGACCCAAACAGGTACAGAGCCAGTTCAACTCCGAACAGGACATCGCCGAGTCCATCAGGCTGCTGAGAGGCGGCGACTCGGAGGTGGAGTACGGCAACCTGCTGACGGTGCCGCTCGACGACGGACTGTTGTACGTCGAACCGGTCTACGTCCGCGGTGGCGACCTCAAGTACCCCTTGCTGCGCAAGGTGTTGGTGAGTTACGGGGGCAACACCGCCTTCGAGAACACGCTCGACGCGGCCCTCAACAAGGTCTTCGGAGCCCAGGCCGCGGAGAACGAACAGCCACCGGACGAGGGCGACGACACGACCGAGCCGCCGCCGCCGACGTCCACCAACCCCACGGTCCGGGAAGCGCTGGGCGATGCGCAGAAGGCCTTCGACGCCGGGCAGAAGGCCCTGGAGAAGAAGGACCTGGCCGCGTACGCCGAGGCGCAGAAGGACCTTGAGGAGGCGCTCCAGCGGGCCGAGGACGCACAGGCCAAGGCCGACCAGAGCGCCGGCGGCAAGAACGGCGACGACAAGAGCGGCGGGGACAAGGCCGGAGACGGCAAGACCGGTCCTGCCGCGACCCCGACCGGTGATGCCGGTGGAGGACCGGACACCGGCTGACCGCCGGCCCCGCGCCGGGCGTTCGCGCCCGCGTTCGAGCTGGTCAAGGCCCATCCCGCGCCGTGCTAGGGTTGTGAACACAACGGCGCGGGGTGGAGCAGCTCGGTAGCTCGCTGGGCTCATAACCCAGAGGTCGCAGGTTCAAATCCTGTCCCCGCTACTGAAGTCGTGAGCTACGTGCGAACGACCACGAAGGCCCGGATTCCCCAAGGGATCCGGGCCTTCGTGATGTGCGAACGCATGTCCCGACAGGCGCTACGGCCGCGCCGCCAAGGGGAGTTGGGCACTTCTGTGTTTGACTTGTCTCCCTGTGGGCATGTCGACAAAACGCTGAAGTGACCTCACTGGCTGCGGTATACCGGATGTACCCAGGTTGCAGGTGGTGCGACGATGGACGTTATGGGGGACATGGCAAATCTGTTCGGGACAGGGCGTTTTGCGCAGCCGTCCGGTCAGGAGGAGGCCACGGACGAGGCCCAGGAAGCCGCCGACGAGGCGGCCGAGGAAGTACGGCTGCGGCTCGCCGTCGACGGCGGTGACGTCGAGGCGATGAGCGTGCTCGGCGCGATGCTGCTGCGCCGTGGCGACTTCGACGGAGCCGAGTCCCATCTGCGCGCCGCCACCGCGGCCGGTGACCGGGCCGCCGCCAACAATCTGGGTGTGCTGCTGCACCAGCGCGGATACGCCGACGACGCCGCCGGCTGGTGGCGGATCGCAGCGGTCGCCGGGTCCGCCGCCGCCGCACACGCGCTGGGCCGGCACTTCCGTGAGCGCGGGGACGAGCCCGCCGCCGAGTACTGGCTGTGCCAGTCCGCCGAGCAGGGCCATGTACTGGGCGCCTACGCGCTCGCCGACCTGCTGGAGCACCGCGGCGACGACACCGGCGCCGAGCGGTGGATGCGGGCCGCGGCCGAGCGCGGGCACCGGGAGGCCGCGTACCGGCTGGCGCGGACCCTGGACCGGCGTACCGGGCAGCACCGCGGCGACGACCGGGCGGCGGCGCTCGCGGCCGACGAGGCCGAGCAGTGGTACCGGCAGGCCGCCGCGCGCGGTCACCGGCGGGGCGCGCTGCACCTCGGGACGATCCTGGAGAAGCGGGGCGAGCTGAAGGAGGCCGGCCGCTGGTACCTCACGTCCGCCAAGGACGGCGAGGCCCGTGCCGCCTGCGCGTTGGGCTTCCTGCTGCGGGACGCCGGGGACACGGAGAGCGCCGCCGTGTGGTGGCTGCGTGCCGCCCAGGACGGCGACGGCAACGCCGCCAACGCGCTCGGCGCGCTGCACGCCGAGCGCGGCGAGACCCAGACCGCGGAACGCTGGTACCGGGCCGCGATGGACGCCGGTGACGACAACGGCGCGTACAACCTCGGTCTGCTCTGCGCCGATCAGGGGCGCACCGCGCAGGCCGAGCAGTGGTACCGGCGGGCCGCGTACGCCGGGCACCGGGAGGCATCGAACGCGTTGGCCATCCTGCTGCTGCGCGCCGGGGACGAGACCGGTGCGGAGCCGTGGTTCTCCAAGGCCGCCGAGGCGGGCAGCGTCGACGCGGCGTTCAACCTGGGCATCCTGCACGCCGGGCGGAGCGAGGAGCGGGCATCGCTGCGCTGGTACGAGCGGGCCGCCGCGGCCGGGCACACCGAGGCCGCGCTGCAGGTCGGGATGGCGCGGCTGCGCGCCGGGGACGAGCGCGAGGCGGAGCGGTTCCTGCGGTGCGCGGCGGGGGCGGCAGCGCGGAGGCCGCGTACCGGCTGGCGACGGTGCTGGACGCGCGCCGCCCGCCCGCGCCCGCGCACGAACTGGGCGAGTCGGCGCAGGAGAAGTCCGAGTGCGAGGAGTGGTACGAGCGGGCGGCCTCCCAGGGGCACCGGCGGGCCCAGGTGCGGGTCGGGATGCTGGCCGCGGCGCGGGGCGACGTGGTGGAGGCGGCACGGTGGTACCGGGAGGCGGCGGAGGCCGGGTCCCGCAACGGCGCCTTCAACCTGGGACTGCTGCTGGCCCGCGAGGGGAGCGAGCCGGAGGCCGTGGTGTGGTGGCGCCGGGCGGCCGACGCCGGGCACGGGCGTGCGGCGCTGCGGCTGGCGCTGGTGTGCGCGCGACGCGGAGAGCTGGCGGAGGGGCAGCGGTGGGCGGACCTGGCGGTGTCGCTGGGGCCGACGGAGGTGGGGCAGCGGGCGGCTCGGTTGCGGGACGCGCTGCGCCAGGAGCTGTCGGCGTGACGCGGGAAGCATGACGCTGCGCTGAGCTCGGGTGCCTTCTGAAGGCGCCCGACTCCGAAGCGGGCCGGCGGGAGCTGCCCCCACCGCCCACCCGTGCCACCCCACCCGTGCCCCCCGGGGGGAGGCACGACTGCCGCAGCGACGGCTCGGAATGCACCGAGGGCCGGAACCCTTTCGGATTCCGGCCCTCGGTCTTCAGTAGCGGGGACAGGATTTGAACCTGCGACCTCTGGGTTATGAGCCCAGCGAGCTACCGAGCTGCTCCACCCCGCGTCGATGAATGGAACACTACGTCAACCTGGAGACGAGAAGCAAATCCGTGCTCACGCCGCCGCGCAGTTCGGGCAGGTGCCGCGGTACGTCACCTCGACGTCCGACACGGTGAAGCCGAAGCGCTCCGAGTCGGGGAGGTCGGCCAGCGGGTTGCCCGTCGGGTGGACGTCGCGGATCGCGCCGCACCGCGCGCAGACCAGGTGATGGTGCGGACGGTGTGCGTTCGGGTCGTAGCGCTTGGCGCGCTTGTCCGTGGCGACCTCGATCACCTCGCCGAGCGAGACCAGCTCGCCCAGGGTGTTGTAGACCGTCGCCCGGGAGATCTCGGGGAGCTTGCCCACGGCCCGGGAGTGCACCTCGTCGGCCGTCAGGTGGACGTGTTCGCCGTCGAGGACCTCGGCCACCACGCGCCGCTGAGCGGTCATGCGCCAACCGCGACCGCGCAGCCGTTCCAGAAGGTCACTCATACAGGCCAGCCTAACAGTAAGGGGGATCAGATCCCGAACAGGTGTGACTTTGGAGCCTTGCTTGACTTAGACATTGTCTATTGTAGGATCGAGAACGGCTTTAGCCAAGGGACAGGTTTGCAGGATTGGGTGCAGGAGGCAGCACGTGACGCAGGGACCGCTCACTACGGAGACAGGTGCTCCCGTAGCCGACAACCAGAACAGTGAGACCGCGGGCGTCGGCGGCCCCGTGCTCGTCCAGGACCAGCTCCTCCTGGAGAAGCTGGCGCACTTCAACCGGGAGCGCATCCCGGAGCGCGTCGTGCACGCCCGCGGCGCCGGCGCCTACGGCACCTTCACGGTCACCGCCGACGTCACCGGGTACACCCGGGCGGCGTTCCTCTCCGAGGTCGGCAAGGAGACGGAGACCTTCATCCGCTTCTCGACCGTGGCCGGCAACCTGGGCGCGGCGGACGCCGTCCGCGACCCGCGCGGCTTCTCGCTGAAGTTCTACACCGAAGAGGGCAACTACGACCTCGTCGGCAACAACACCCCGGTGTTCTTCATCAAGGACGCCGTCAAGTTCCCCGACTTCATCCACACCCAGAAGCGCGACCCCTACACGGGCTCGACCGAGATGGACAACGTCTGGGACTTCTGGAGCCTGTCGCCGGAGTCGACGCACCAGGTGACCTGGTTGTTCGGCGACCGCGGCATCCCGGCGTCGTACCGCCACATGGACGGCTTCGGCTCGCACACCTACCAGTGGAACAACGAGGCGGGCGACGCCTTCTGGGTCAAGTACCACTTCAAGACCGACCAGGGCGTCAAGAGCCTCACCCAGGCCGAGGCCGACCGGCTCGCCGGTGCGGACCCCGACTCCCATCAGCGCGACCTGCGTCGGGCCATCGAGCGCGGCGACTTCCCGTCCTGGACGGTCGGCGTGCAGATCATGCCCGTCGCGGAGGCGGCGACGTACCGCTTCAACCCGTTCGACCTGACCAAGGTCTGGCCGCACGCGGACTACCCGATCGTCTGGTTCGGCAAGCTGGAGCTCAACCGCAACCCGGAGAACGTCTTCGCCGAGGTCGAGCAGTCGATCTTCTCCCCGGCGCACTTCGTGCCCGGTATCGGCCCGTCCCCGGACAAGATGCTCCAGGGCCGCCTCTTCGCCTACGGCGACGCCCACCGCTACCGCGTCGGCATCAACGCCGACCAGCTCCCGGTGAACCGCCCGCACGCCACCGTGGCGCGCACCCACTCCCGTGACGGCCACCTGTACGACGGCCGCCACAAGGGCGCGAAGAACTACGAGCCGAACAGCTTCGGCGGACCGTTCCAGACGGACCGGGCCCTGTGGCAGCCGGTCGCGGTCTCCGGAGTCACCGGCGAGACCGAGGCGCCCTCGCACGCCGAGGACGACGACTTCGTCCAGGCGGGCAACCTGTACCGGCTGATGACGGACGAGGAGAGGGAGCGGCTGATCGGCAACCTGGCCGGCGCCCTCTCCGGCGTCTCGCGCGACGACATCGTCGAGCGCGCGATCGGCAACTTCCGTCAGGCCGACGGTGACTTCGGCAAGCGGCTGGAGGCCGCGGTCCAGGCCCTGCGCGGCTGACATCCAGCACTGGACCGCTTGCCGTGGCGGCGGGCCGGATCCCCGGGAACGGGGGTCCGGCCCGTTGGTCGTGGCGCCCGTACGCCTCCTCGCTCCGGGCGCTCAGGCGGTCACCACCGGGGCGTTGTGCGCGGAGCGCGCCGGTGCCCAGCGGCGGATGATGTCGCGCACCGAGACGATGCCGGCGGGTTCACCGCCGTCCAGGACGATGAGGTGGCGGAAGCCGCCGTGCGCCATCGCGGCCGCCGCCTCCTCCACGGTCCAGGTCGGGGCCGCGAAGACGACGTCGGTGGTGGTGTGGCCGTGGGCGCGCTCGGTGTCCGGGTCCTGACCCCGGCCCACGGAGACGAGGACGTCGCGTTCGGTGAGGATGCCGATGCCGCCGGCGTCGGGGTCGTACACCACGGCGGCGCCGACGCGGCGGGCGGACATCAGGGCGGCGGCCTGACGGAGCGTGTGGGCGGGCCCGATGGTGAGGACGACCGTGCTCATGACTTCTCGGACGAGCATGGGTGGAGCCACCTCCTGCCGGTGATCCATGAGTTCGTTCATGGATTCACAAGTTCACAAGTGGGGGAGCTCTCAGAGTGGCAGGCAAAGCGCGGGTCAACAAGGGGGCGCGGAGAGTGATTCGGTGGGCGCTCAGTAGCGCTGGTTGAGATACCCGAGCAACTCGTCGTGGAGCCGGCCGTTCGACGCGGCCGCGTTGCCGCTGTGCGGGCCGGGGCGGCCGTCCAGGCCGGTGAAGGTGCCGCCGGCCTCCGTGACGATGATCGCGTTCGCGGCCATGTCCCACAGGGAGAGCTCCGGTTCGGCGCAGATGTCCACCGAGCCCTCGGCGACCATCATGTACGGCCAGAAGTCGCCGTACGCGCGCGTGCGCCACACCTCGCGGGTCAGGTCGAGGAAGCCGTCGAGGCGGCCCTGCTCCTCCCAGCCGCCGAGCGAGGAGTACGCGAACGAGGCGTCGGAGAGCGTGGAGACCTGGGAGACGTGGAGCCGCGAGGCGGAGGTCAGGCTGCGGCCGGTGAACGCGCCGTGGTCCTGCACCGCCCACCAGCGGCGGCCGAGCGCGGGGGCCGAGACGAGGCCGACGACCGGCTGGTAGCCGCCCTCCTGCGCCTCCATGAGGGAGATGAGGGTGGCCCAGACCGGGACGCCGCGCACGTAGTTCTTGGTGCCGTCGATCGGGTCGACGACCCAGCGGCGGGGGCCGTTGCCGGTCACGCCGAACTCCTCGCCGTGGACCGAGTCGCGGGGACGGGCCCGGGCGAGGTGGCCGCGGATGAGCTCCTCGGCGGCCTTGTCCGCCTCGCTCACCGGGGTCATGTCCGGCTTCGTCTCGACCTTCAGGTCGAGCGCCTTGAAGCGGTCCATCGTCGCGGCGTCGGCTGCGTCGGCGAGAACGTGGGCGAGGCGGAGGTCGTCGAGGTAATCGGGCATGCCGTCACGCTATCTGCCACGGGTGCGACGGGGCTACCAGGGGTTTGACGGGCGTGGCGGACGCGGCGGGGTGGCCCGGGGCCCCGCACGGTGGGCGCGAGGACCCTTGACAGTGCCCCCGCGCCCGTCAAATCTGGGCAGCACGTCGCTCTGCCCGAGGGAGGCGAGGGTGCCTGCAGCCCGGGAGTCCCTGCTCGACGCCGCCCGTACGGCGTTGGCACGCCGACCGTGGTCCGCCGTGCGGATGGTGGACGTGGCGGCGTCCGCCGGGGTGTCCCGGCAGACGCTGTACAACGAGTTCGGCAGCAAGGAGGGCCTCGCCAGGGCGCTCGTCCGGCGCGAGGCCGACGGCTACCTCGCCGGAGTGGAGCGCGCGCTCTCCGGGCCCAGCGACCCGCGCGACCGGCTCACCGCGACCGCCGAGTGGATGATGTCGGCGGCCCACGACAACGTGCTGGTCCGGGCCCTGCTCACCGGCTGCTGGAGCGAGCGGCTGCCCTCACCGGCCCTGGCGTCGGTGCCGTCCTCCTCCGCCGTGCCCGCCCAGCGACGGGCCGACGGTCCGCTGCCCTCGCCCGGTGACTTCGTGGGCCTCGTCCGCGACCGCGCCGTGGCCGTCCTGAACGGCGCGGGCCCGCTCCCGCCGCCGGACGCCGCCGAGTTGGCCCGCTCTTGCGAACTGGCCGTGCGGCTCGCCCTGTCCTGTGTCGCGGCGCCGCCCGACGAGGGCGGGGTGGCGGACCTCCTGCGCACCGTCCTGCCGCGGCGGTCGACGGCGTAGCGGCGCGCACGGCTCAGTGGGCCGAGCCCGACAGCTGCAGTCCGATCACGCCGATGATGACGAAGGAGATCGAGACGATCTTCAGGGTCGAGACCAGGTCGCCGAGGAAGATCATGCCGTAGATGGCGGTGCCCGCCGCGCCGATGCCGGTCCACACCGCGTACGCCGGACCGACGTCGAGTTTCTTCAGAGACATCGTCAGCAGGCCGAAGCTGCCCAGCGCGAAGGCGCAGAAGGCGACGGTGGGCCAGAGCCGGGTGAAGCCGTGTGACAGCTTCAGACAGACGGCGAAGCCGGTTTCGAGCACCCCGGCCACTATGACCAGCAGCCACGCCATGTCTCGTCCTCCCGTAGTCCCGTATCGCGACCGCTGCGTCGACCAGACGCCGACCAGACGTCGATCAGGCGTCGTCCGGTGCGTCGGCCTGTGCGTCGACCGGTGCCGGTCAGCGGCTTCGTCCGGCGGCGACCTCGTCCGGCTTTGCGCAGGCTTGGTTCCGGCTTGGTGCGATTATGCACTTACCGGCGGCACGCCACGGCAAACAACGCGGAGGTCAGTCGCCTTCCTTCCGCTCCCGCGTCGAGAGCAGCCGGCGCAGCGAGTACAGCCGTGCCGGGTCGGCGTGGCCCTCGGCGACCCAGGCGTCCAGCGCGCAGTCGGGCTCGTCGTGGCTGCACGCGCGCGGACAGCCCTCCGTGCCGGGCACCAGGTCGGGGAACGCGTTGATCACCCGCGACGGATCGATGTGCGCCAGCCCGAACGACCGTACGCCGGGGGTGTCGACGACCCAGCCCCCCTCCTCCGAGGAGAGCGGCAGGGCGAGGGCCGAGGTCGTGGTGTGCCGGCCGCGCCCCGTCACCGCGTTGACATGCCCCGTCACCCGGCGGCGGTCCTCCGGCACCAGGGTGTTGACCAGGGTCGTCTTGCCGACGCCGGAATGGCCGACGAAGGCCGTGATCCTCCCGTCCAGGTGCTCGCGCACGAGGTCGGCCGCGGCGCCGTTCTCCAGCTCCTCCCGGCTGGTGACCACGTACGGGATGTCCAACGAGCCGTACAGCTCCAGGAGTTCGTCCGGCGGTGCGAGGTCGGACTTGGTCATGACGAGCAGCGGGGTGAGGCCGCCGTCGAACGCCGCGACCAGGCAGCGGTCGATGAGGCGGGGGCGCGGCTCCGGGTCGGCCAGGGCGGTGACGACGGCGAGCTGGTCGGCGTTGGCGACGACCACGCGCTCGTAGGGGTCGTCGTCGTCCGCCGTGCGGCGCAGGACGGAGGTGCGCTCCTCGATGCGGACGATGCGCGCGAGGGTGTCCTTCCTGCCGGTCAGGTCGCCGACCAGGGCCACCCGGTCGCCGACGACCGCGGCCTTGCGGCCCAGTTCACGGGCCTTCATCGCCATGACGATCCGGTCCTCGACCAGGCAGGTCAGCCGGCCCCGGTCCACCGTGAGGACCAGGCCCTCCGCGGCGTCCTCGTGTTTGGGCCGGATGTGGGTGCGCGGCCGGTTGCCCTTGCGGTTCGGGCGGGTGCGGATGTCGTCCTCGTCGGTGTGCTTGCCGTAGCGCCGCATGGCGAACCGTCCCTAAACCCCGAGCATCCCGGTCCAGAGGTCGGGGAAGTCGGGCAGGGTCTTCGCCGTCGTCGCCACGTTCTCGATCTCCACTCCCTCCACCCCGAGGCCGATGACGGCGCCGGCGGTGGCCATGCGGTGGTCCTCGTAGGTGTGGAAGACACCGCCGTGCAGACGGCTCGGGCGGATGTGCAGGCCGTCGGCGGTCTCGGTGACGTCGCCGCCGAGTTCGTTGATCTCCTTGGTGAGCGCCGCCAGCCGGTCCGTCTCGTGCAGCCGCAGGTGGGCCACGCCGCGCAGGGTCGAGGGGGAGTCCGCCAGGGCGGCGACGGCCGCGATGCCCGGGGCCAGCTCGCCGACCTCGCCGAGGTCGACGTCGATGCCGTGGACCGCGCCCGAACCGGTGAGGACGAGCCCGTACTCCGTCAGTTCGCAGGAGCCGCCCATCTCGGTGAAGATCTCGCGCAGCCGGTCACCGGGCTGGGTGGTGCGGGACGGCCAGTCGGGAATCACGACCTTGCCGCCGGTGACCAGGGCCGCCGCCAGGAACGGCTGGGCGTTGGACAGGTCCGGCTCGATCGTCAGGTCCCGGCCGAGCAGCGCACCCGGTGTCACCCGCCAGACGTTCGGTTCGCCGCCGGACTCGGGGGTGTCGACCTGGGCGCCGACCGAGCGCAGCATGTCGACGGTCATGCGGATGTGCGGCACGGAAGGCAGCGCGGAACCGGTGTGGCGGACCTCGACCCCCTGGTTGAACCGCGGCCCGGACAGCAGCAGCGCGCTGACGAACTGGGAGGACGACGACGCGTCGATCTCGACCGCCCCGCCCTCCAGGGCACCGCCGCCGTGCACGGTCAGCGGCAGCGCGCCGCGCCCGTCGTCGTCGACGCGGGCGCCCAGGGTGCGCAGCGCGTCGATCACGCCGTGCAGCGGACGCTCGTACGAACGCGGGTCGCCGTCGAAGCGGACGGCGCCGTCGGCGAGCGTGGCGACCGGCGGCAGGAAGCGCATGACCGTGCCCGCGTTGCCGACGTCGACCGTGGCGGGGCCGCGCAGCCCCGCCGGGATGACCCGCCAGAACTCGCCGGTGCCCTCCGGACCGACGCCCTCCTCGATCTCGACGCCCATCGCGCGCAGCGCCTGAGCCATCAGCAGCGTGTCGCGGGAGCGCAGCGGGCGGCGCAGCCAGCCGGGCTCGGAGGCGAGGGCGGCCAGCACCAGGGCCCGGTTCGTGACCGACTTGGATCCGGGCACGTGGACGGTCGCGTCGACGGCGCCGCTCGCGTGCGGTGCGGGCCAGAGGGCGGTGTGCGCGGGGTTCACGGTCATGGAGCCCACTTTAATGGCTGAGGACGATCGGAGATCTTGATCAAAAGCGGCGAAACCTGACCGAAAACGCAACAGTGCACTTGCCGTGCATATATGCGGAGCCTTGGGAGGCGAGTGGGCGCCCGCCGGGCCTCACAGCTCCAGCAGCCAGCGCCCTCCGCCGATCAGCGAGCACAGCGACACCGCGTGGAACAGGAAGAACCACACCCCCGCCGGCGCGTGCGTCAGCCGTGCCAGCTGGTCGGCGTCCGAGTCGCCGGCGCCGCCCCGCGACCGCTTGGCCTGCAGCTCGAACGCCGGGCGCACCCCGCCGAGCAGCAGGAACCACACCACCGCGTACGCGAACGCCGCCTGCACCTGGGGCCCGGCCAGCCACGACACCAGGACGAACGTGGCGCCGGTGACCACCACCGTCAGCACCCCGTACGCGTTGCGGACCATCACCAGCAGCGCCACCAGCAGCGCCGTCGCCAGCCACAGCAGCAGGGTGATGCGCCCCGCGGCCAGCAGCGCGGCGCCGCCGAGGCCGAGCAGCGGCGGAGCGGTGTAACCGGCCACCGCCGTGAGGATCATGCCGAGACCGTGCGGCTTGCCCCGGCTCACCGTCAGGCCGCTGGTGTCCGAGTGCAGGGTGATCCCGGTCAGGGTGCGGCCGGTCAGCAGGGCCACCAAACCGTGCCCGCCCTCGTGGGCGATGGTGATCGCGTTGCGCGCTATCCGCCACGACCCGCGCGTCGCGACGACGGCGAGCGCGGCCACCAGGGTCGCGACCACCACCCACAGGTCGGGATCGGGCTGGGTGCCGGAGACCTCGTCCCACAGGGAGGTGAGCGAGGCCGATGCGAGGTGGTCCATGTTCGGGGAGGGCTCCTCGTTGACGCGTGGGGTCTGGCAGTGTGGCACGTATGTGCGGACGGTATGCGGCGAGTCGTGGACCCGAGGATCTCGCGGGAATCTTCGAGATCGAGAAGTGGGAGCCCGAGGAGAGCTTGGACCCCGACTACAACGTGGCCCCCACGAAGGAGGTCTACGCCGTCCTGGACCGCCCCCTGAAGGACGTCGAGGACCCGAAGCCGGTTCGCCAGCTGCGGAAACTGAAGTGGGGTCTCGTCCCCTCCTGGTCCAGGACGCCCGAGGGCGGGGCCCGGATGATCAACGCCCGCGCGGAGACCGTCCACGAGAAGCCCTCCTACCGCCGCGCCTTCGCCACCCGGCGCTGCATCCTGCCCGCCGACGGCTACTACGAGTGGGTCACCGGCACGCAGGAGCGGGACCTGGAGGTCGAGGGACGCAGGAAGCGGCCCCGCAAGCAGCCGTACTTCGTGACCCCCGCCGACGGCTCCGTGTTCGCCATGGCCGGGCTCTACGAGTTCTGGCGGGACAAGACGCTGCCGGACGACCACCCGCAGGCCTGGTGGGTGACGTGCTCCGTGATCACCACCGAGGCCGAGACCGCGCCGCTCGCCGTCGCCCCGGCCGACGGCCCGCACGCGCTGGCCGACATCCACCCCCGGATGCCCCTGATGCTGACGCCGGACCGCTGGGACGACTGGCTCGACCCGGCGCGCACCGACCCCGACGAGCTGACCTCCCTGCTGGCGCCCCCGCCCGCCGGGCTGATGCGGGCCTTCCCCGTCCCCACGGCCGTGAGCAACGTCCGCAACAACGGGCCGGAGCTGCTCAAGGAGCTGGAGGCACCCGAAGAGGGCACACTCTTCTGACGTGACGGATGCGACAGAGGTTGTGACAGAGCCGGTCGAGACGGATGCGGGCCCCGCCCGGATCACCTGGCACGCGGCGGTGCGGCCCCGCCTCGTCCTCGCCGTGAGCCACGGCGCCGGCGGCGGCGTCGAGGCACGCGACCTGAAGGCGCTGGCGGCCGCCCTGCCGGCCCACGGGGTGAGCGTCGCCCTCGTCGAGCAGCCCTGGCGGGTGGCCGGCAAGAAGCTGGCGCCCGCGCCGAAGACCCTGGACACCGGCTGGCGGGGCGTCTGGCCCGCGCTCACCGCCCCCGGCCTGCCGGTGGTCTCCGGCGGCCGCAGCGCCGGCGCCCGCGTCGCCTGCCGCACCGCACGCGAACTGGGCGCCCGTGCCGTCCTCGCCCTGAGCTTCCCGCTGCACCCGCCGGGCAAGCCGGAGAAGTCCCGCGCCGACGAGCTGCTCGGGGCCGGCGTGCCCACCCTCGTCGTCCAGGGCGGAAACGACCCGTTCGGCAGGCCCGAGGAGTTCCCCGAGGCTCCCCGCGGCACGTACGAGCTGATCGAGGTGCCGTACGCCGACCACGGCTTCGCCGTGCCCAAACGGGCGGACACCACCCAGGAGAGGGCACTGGAGACGATCACCGGCGGTGTCGCCCGGTGGGCCGGCTCACTCGACTGAACGGCCGGGAATGACCGGCGGGCGGTCACTGTTGTGCCGGACATACGTTGCTGAGAATCAGCACCGACGCCGTAGGAGAGGAAGTCCGCCGCATGGGTTCAGCCTTCTGCCCCAGTCGTGGCCGTGCCGACCTGGACTGGACGGTGCTGCACGCGGCGAAGACCGCCCCTATTCGGGCGGCGGGCGGACCGGATCGTCGTCTATCCTCCGATTCGAGCGGGACCGGTCTCGGTCTCGCGACGTCACTGGAGGAGGTGGGTCCGGTCACTGGGACCGACGCAGGGACCGAACACGGCCAGGCGGAGCAGCCCGAGGGCCGGGGTACGGGCGCGGAGTCGACCGCGGAGCGCAGCGCGCGCTTCGAGCGGGACGCGCTGGAGTTCCTCGACCAGATGTACTCGGCCGCGCTGCGCATGACGCGTAATCCGGCCGACGCCGAGGACCTGGTGCAGGAGACCTACGCCAAGGCGTACGCGTCCTTCCACCAGTTCCGTGAGGGCACCAACCTCAAGGCGTGGCTGTACCGCATCCTCACCAACACCTTCATCAACTCCTACCGCAAGAAGCAGCGCGAACCTCAGCGCAGCGCGGCCGAGGAGATCGAGGACTGGCAGCTCGCGCGTGCCGAGTCGCACATGTCGACGGGTCTGCGCTCCGCGGAGTCGCAGGCGCTCGACCACCTGCCCGACTCGGACGTGAAGCAGGCGCTCCAGGCGATCCCCGAGGAGTTCCGTATCGCCGTGTATCTGGCGGACGTCGAGGGCTTTGCCTACAAGGAGATCGCCGACATCATGGGGACACCCATCGGTACGGTGATGTCCCGGCTGCACCGTGGACGCCGTCAGCTGCGCGGCATGCTGGAGGACTACGCCCGCGACCGCGGCCTGGTCCCCGCCGGCGCCGGAGAGTCGAACGAAGCGAAAGGCTCGGGGTCATGAGCTGCGGAGAGCCGCACGAGACGGATTGCAGCGAAATCCTCGATCATCTCTACGAGTTCCTCGACAAGGAGATGCCGGACTCGGACTGCGTGAAGTTCGAGCACCACTTCGAGGAGTGCTCGCCCTGCCTGGAGAAGTACGGGCTGGAGCAGGCCGTGAAGAAGCTGGTCAAGCGCTGCTGCGGACAGGACGACGTGCCCGGTGACCTGCGGGCCAAGGTCATGGGCCGTCTGGACCTGATCCGCTCCGGGCAGTCCGTGCCCGAGCACGACGTGACGGCCGCGCCGTCGGCTTCCCAGGAGTCCTGAGCAAGTCCTGAGCGGTTCCCACGCCGTTCCGAGTCACTCGTACGTGCTAATCCGCGGGTTATCTGCCCGCGGCCTCCCCGCCGCCGCCTAGGCTCCTGAGCCTGACAGGCATGGCCGGGGGAGGGGCTCATGGACGCGGTACCGGCGCGGGCGCGTGCGTACGTCGCCTGTGTCGCCCTCGTCGCCCTGCTCAGCCTGCGCCCCCTGCCGTCGGTCCACGCGCCCTGGTGGGCGGTCCTGCTGCTCGCCGGGCTGTACGCGGGCTCCGAGCTGGTCGCGCGGTCCCGGTTCGTCGGCACCTGCTATCCCGTCCTGCTCGCCGGTGCCTTCCTGCTGCCGCCGCCCGCCGCGGCGCTCGTGGCCCTGCCCGGGGCCCTGCTCTCCCCGGTGCCGCGGCGACCGTTCGGCCTGCGGCGCGTCTGGCGGGCCGCGCAGCTGACCCTCGCCGTGTGGGCCGCCGCCTGCGTCCACTGGCGGCTCGACGGGCGGGACGCGGTCGTCGAGCCGGACTTCCCGTACGCGCTCCTGCCGGCCGGGGCCGCGGTGCTCGCGTTCTGCCTGGTGCTCACCCTGCTGGACGGCGGGATCCTCGCCCTCGCCGACCGCGTGCCGGCCCGGCGGGCCTGGCGGGGGCTGTTCTCCCGGTCCCTCGCGCCGATCGCCGTGCACGGGCTCGCCGGACTGATGATGGCGGTCCTGTGGCGCAGCCCGTACGGTCCGGTGGCCGCGCTGCTCGTCCTGCTGCCCATGTGCGTGGCCTGGTGGGCGTTCGCCCAGTACCACCGCGAGCAGGCGGCGCACCAGGCGACCATCCGCGCGCTGGTGCAGGCCGTCGACATCAAGGACGGCTACACGCGCGGCCACAGTGAACGCGTCGGCCGGGCCTCGATGATGATCGCCCACGAACTGGGCATGGACGGCGAACGCGTCGAGACCCTCCGCTTCGCCGGGATCCTGCACGACGTCGGCAAGCTCGGCGTGCCCACCCGGCTGCTGCGCAAGGACGGGCCGCTGACGCCCGAGGAGCGGCGGGTGATCGAACTGCACCCCGAGTACGGGCACGAGATGGTCCGCGGAATCCGCTTCCTGGGAGAGGCCCGCGCCGCCGTCCTCCACCACCACGAACGGCTGGACGGCAGCGGCTACCCCTACGGACTGGCCGGCGACCGGATCCCCGAGTCGGCGCGGGTGGTGGCCGTGGCCGACGCCTTCGACGCGATGACGTCCACCCGCTCCTACAGCAGGGCCCGCCCCGTCGCCGCGGCGCTGGAGGAGCTCCAGCGGTGCGCCGGACGGCAGTTCGACCCCCGGATGGTGCGGGCACTGGTCCGTGCCCTCGCCCGCCACGGCTGGCGCCCGTCCGTGACGGCGGACGGCATGTCGGCCCTCCCCGCCGCCCCGTCACCCGGCCTCGACGAGGGCGCGCGGGACAGCGTCGGCAAGGGGGCGCCGTGACGGAGGCGGGAGTCCCCCGCGCGCGAACGGGGAGCGCGGGCCGGCGGCTCCCGGCGGAGCGACGCGGCGGCGCGGAGCGTGCCGGCCGTGCGGGCCGGGGGCGCCATGACGCCGCCCTTCCGGTCGCGGATCCCGCTGTCCTTCCCGGCCCCGCCCCGGCGGGAGCGCCAGGCCACGGGGACGAGGACCGGCGCCCCACCCCGGTCCCCGGTCCCGCCGGCGCTGCTCCTCGTCCCCGGCTGCGCCGGGCTCCTCGCGCTCGGGTGCCTCGCCTCCGTGCTGTGGTCGGGACCCGAGCAGCGGCCCGTCGCGCTCGCCTTCGGGGCCCTCGTCGCCCTCGGCGAGTTGACCCGGCGGACCGGCGCCGAGGCCCGGGAGGCGGCTCCGCTCGGAGCCGCCGGAGCACTGGCGTACGCGCTGCTCGGAGACGTCGCCGGGCAGCCGGCGCACCACGGCGCCGCCCAGACCGTCACCGTCGTGCTCGCCGCCTCACTGCTCGGCAGCGTGCCCCACGTGGCCCGCGGTGACGGACCCGTCCTCGAACACCTGGCGCGACGCGTACTCACCGTCGCCTTCGCCGCCGTGTGCTTCCAGCCGCTGTCCAACCAGGGGGTCTTCCGCGACTGGGGCGGCCCCGCCTACGCGCTGCTGCTGATCGCGCTGCTCGCCCTGACCACGCTGTGCGACGCCGTACTCGCCGCGGCACCCGCGCACGTGCGCACCGGTTGGCCCTTCGGACCGCTGCTGCGGGACGAGCTGCGCGGCATGGTCGGGATCACCTCCGCGGTGTGCGCCACCGGCGCCGTGATGGCGCTCGCGGTGAGCGTCGCGGGCCTGTGGGCGCTGCCCGTCTTCTCGGTGCCCCTGCTGCTCGCCCAGCTGTCCTACCGCCGCTACGCCGCCGTCCGCGCCACCTACCGGCAGACCATCGCCTCCCTGGCCCGCGCCACCGAGATCGCCGGCTACACCCCGGCCGGGCACGCCCACCGCGTCGCCGAACTCGGCGTGGCCGTCGGACGGGACCTGGGGCTGACCGGGACCGAACTGACCGTGCTCGAATACGCGGCCCTCATGCACGACATCGGCCAGCTGAGCCTCGTCGACCCGGTCCCGGCGGGAGCCACCGCCGGCCTGCCCCTCGCCGAACAGCGGCGGATCGCGCTGCTCGGCGGCGCCGTCGTCCGCCAGACCGGCGTCGAGGCGGCCGTCGCGGTGGTGGTGGAGCGGCAGGCCGACCCCTGCCGGGAACAGCCGGTCGCGGCCCGGATCGTGCGCGTCGTGAACGCCTACGAGGAGAAGGCGCGCGACGCCGGTCCGGGCGGTGTCCTGACGGCGCTGGAGGAGCTGCGCCTGGCCACCGCCGGCGACTACGCTCCCGAGGTGGTGGAGGCACTGGCCCGGGTCCTTTCCCGCGGCAGCCTTACCATGCGCACGGCTGGGTAACCCATGGGTAATGAGCGCCCCTACAGCCGTACGTGGTTTGATGCCCGGGAGAGGGTGTCCGGGGGCGCGAAAGGCACAGCCAGCCCACTGAAACGGAACTGGCAGGCGGGAATCGTGAGGATCTTCGGCAAGGCACGGCACCGGCCCTCCGCCTCCTGGCGGCAGGCCACCGACCGCGCGTTCACGCTGATCGGCGACGGTCGCTACGACGACGCGGGGGCGCTGCTGACGCGGGCGGCGGACCTGGAGCCCTGGCTGTCGGAGTCCTGGTTCAACCTGGCCCTGCTGCACAAGTTCCGCCACGACTGGGAGCAGGCGAGGGCGGCCGGTCTGCGGGCCGTGGCGCTGCTCGGCCGGGACACCGGAGCGCCCGACTGGTGGAACGTCGGCATCGCCGCGACCGCCCTGCAGGACTGGCCCCTGGCCCGCCGGGCCTGGCAGGCCTACGGGCTGCGCGCCCCCGGAGACGCCACGGACGCCGGTGAGCCGCTCGGCATGGACCTCGGCAGCGCGGCCGTACGACTGTCCCCGGAAGGCGAGGCGGAGGTCGTGTGGGGGCGGCGGCTGGACCCCGCCCGCGTCGAAGTGCTGTCCATCCCGCTGCCGTCCTCCGGGCGGCGCTGGGGCGAGGTCGTCCTGCACGACGGGGTGCCGCACGGCGAGCGGACGACGTCGGCCGGGCACTCCTACCCCGTCTTCGACGAGATCGAGCTGTGGGCGCCCTCGCCCGTGCCCACCTGGGTGGTCCTCCTGGAGGCCGCCACCGAGTCCGACCGGGACGCCCTGGAGCAGCTGGCCGCCGACGCCGGGTTCGCCGCCGAGGACTGGTCGTCCTCCGTCCGGCTGCTGTGCCGGATGTGCTCGGAGTCCCGGATGCCGTCCGACGAGGGCGAGGGCGAGCACCTCGACCCGCACGACCACAGCGAACCCGGCCACCCCGGGCCGCTGGGGCACCGCACCGACGGGCAGCTGTGGGTGCCGGAGCGGGAGTGCGGGGTGGCGGCGCCGGCCGGGCTGGTGAAGGGGTTGCTGGACGGCTGGGTGGCCGACAGCCCGGACTCGCGCGACTGGCGGGACCTGGAAGAGGTCTGCTGAGGTTTTCCTACGAGTGCGGCCACGTCGTGGCTGGTCGCGCCCACGCTGCGGAGCCGCATGGCGACACTGGCCCGCGCCCCTTTCGGGGGCGTGCCCCCCGTACCCTGTATCAAGCATCAACCTCGGTTTCACCCAGGAAGGCATACGTCGGTCATGGCCCAGCAGGACACCGATCAGCAGCACCCGGGCGTGCTCCCCGTGGACGACGAGGGGTTCGTCGTCGACACCGAGGACTGCGAGGAGCGTGAGGCCGACTGGCGCGGGCGCGGCACCTCGCGTCCGATCACGGTGGTCGGCAATCCGGTGCTGCACAAGGAGTGCGAGGACGTCACCGACTTCGGCGAGGAGTTCCAGCAGCTGGTGGCCGACATGTTCGCCAGCCAGCGCACCGCCGAGGGCGTGGGCCTGGCCGCCAACCAGATCGGCGTCTCCCGGAAGGTCTTCGTCTACGACTGCCCCGACGACGAGGGCGTCCGCCACGTCGGCGTGGTCTGCAACCCCAAGCTGGTCGAACTGCCCGCCGACAGCCGCCGCCTGGACGACAGCAACGAGGGCTGCCTGTCCGTGCCGACCGCCTACGCGCCGCTCGCCCGCCCCGACTACGCCGAGGTGACCGGGCAGGACGAGCAGGGCAACCCGGTCAAGGTGCGCGGCACCGGGTACTTCGCACGGTGTTTGCAGCACGAGACGGACCACCTGTACGGGTACCTGTACATCGACCGGCTCTCCAAGCGCGAACGCAAGGACGCACTGCGGCAGATGGCCGAGAACGAGCCCCGCTACCCCGTGGTCGCGAACGACTGACACCGCCTCACCCGCCTCACGTCTCCCATGCGCACGGCGCCTGTCCGGGTCTTCCCCGGGCAGGCGCCGTTCGTCTGTGCGCGCCAGTGGAAAGCCGCCACACAACAGGAGAATTCCGGCACCGAGGGGTAGTGAATGAAGCAAATCCGTTCCCAGAACGGTCAGTTGTGGTGCTGAATGGGAAGTGCGGGGATACGCAACGGCGCACGCCCCGCTCAGCGAGAGGGGTGCGCCACCGGCGGCTGAGAGGGGTTTGTTCGTGCATGCTTTCTCACACGGCACCACAGCGACACCGACCGCGATCGCAGTACCGCCATCGCTCCGTCTTCCGGTGATCGAGGCGGCATTTCCCCGGAAACTGCATCCGTATTGGCCCAAGCTCCAGGAGACGACCCGCGCCTGGCTGCTCGAAAAGCGGCTCATGCCGGCGGACAAGGTCGCGGAATATGCCGATGGCCTGTGCTACACGGACCTCATGGCGGGGTACTACCTGGGCGCCCCCGACGAGGTCATGCAGGCGATAGCGGACTACAGCGCGTGGTTCTTCGTCTGGGACGACCGGCACGACCGCGACATCGTCCACGGCCGTTCCGCCGCCTGGGGGCGGCTGCGCGGCCGCCTGCACACTGCGCTGGACTCACCCGGGGACCATCTGCACCACGAGGACGCGCTGGTGGCCGGGTTCGCCGACAGCGTGCGGCGGCTCTACGCCTTCCTGCCCCGGACGTGGAACGACCGGTTCGCCCGGCACTTCCACGCGGTGATCGAGGCGTACGACCGTGAATTCCACAACCGCACCCGCACCATCGTGCCCGGCGTCGAGGAGTACCTCGAACTGCGCCGGCTCACGTTCGCGCACTGGATCTGGACGGATCTGCTGGAACCCAGCTCGGGCCGCGAACTCCCGGACCCGGTAAGGAAACACCCGGCATATCGCCGGGCGGCGCTGCTGAGTCAGGAATTCGCCGCCTGGTACAACGACCTCTGCTCACTTCCGAAGGAGATCGCGGGAGACGAGGTCCATAATCTCGGCATCAGCCTCATCACGCATCATTCACTCACGCTGGAAGAAGCCATCGCAGAAGTCCGGCGACGCGTCGAGGAATGCATCACCGAATTCCTCGAAGTGGAACAGGACGCCTTACGGTTCGCCGACGAACTCGCCGACGGAACCGTGCACGGAAAGGAACTGAGCGGCGCCGTGCGGGCCAACGTCGGCAATATGCGGAACTGGTTCAGTTCCGTCTACTGGTTCCACCACGAGTCCGGCCGGTACATGGTCGACAGCTGGGACGACCGGTCCACGCCCCCGTACGTCAACAACGAAGCGGCAGGTGAGAAATGACCGTCGAGTCCGTCAACCCCGAGACCCGCTCACAGGCGGCACCGGAACTGCGCGAGCCACCCGTCGCGGGCGGCGGTGTGCCGCTGCTCGGCCACGGCTGGAGGCTGGCCCGCGACCCGCTGGCCTTCATGTCCCAACTGCGCGACCACGGCGACATCGTGCGCATCAAGCTCGGCCCGAAGACCGTCTACGCGGTCACGAACCCGGAGCTCACCGGCGCCCTCGCGCTGAGCCCCGACTACCACATAGCCGGCCCGCTCTGGGAGTCGCTGGAGGGACTGCTCGGCAAGGAGGGCGTGGCGACCGCCAACGGCCCGCTCCACCGCCGCCAGCGGCGCACCATCCAGCCGGCGTTCCGGCTCGACGCCATCCCCGCCTACGGCCCGATCATGGAGGAGGAGGCCCACGCGCTCGTCGAGCGCTGGCAGTCGGGGCGGACCGTCGACGCCACCTCCGAGTCCTTCCGGGTCGCGGTGCGCGTCGCCGCCCGCTGCCTGTTGCGCGGACAGTACATGGACGAGCGGGCCGAGCGGCTGTGCGTGGCGCTCGCCACCGTCTTCCGGGGCATGTACCGGCGGATGGTCGTCCCGCTCGGACCGCTGTACCGGCTGCCGCTTCCGGCCAACCGCCGATTCAACGACGCGTTGGCCGATCTGCACCTGCTGGTCGACGAGATCATCGCCGAGCGTCGCGCATCCGGTCAAAAGCCGGACGATTTGCTCACGGCATTGCTGGAGGCGAAGGACGACAATGGTGACCCGATCGGGGAACAGGAGATCCACGACCAGGTCGTCGCGATACTCACCCCCGGAAGTGAAACCATTGCCTCCACGATCATGTGGTTGCTCCAGGCACTTGCCGCGCATCCGGAACATGCCGACCGCATACGCGACGAAGTCGAAGCGGTCACCGGCGGACGCCCCGTGGCATTCGAAGACGTCCGCGCGCTCACGCACACCGGCAATGTCATCGTCGAGGCCATGCGTTTGCGGCCGGCCGTATGGGTATTGACGCGGCGTGCGATGGCCGAGAGTGAACTCGGTGGCTATCGCATTCCGGCCGGGGCGGACATCATCTACAGTCCGTATGCAATCCAACGCGATCCGAAGTCGTACGACGACAACCTGGAGTTCGACCCCGACCGGTGGCTCCCGGAACGCGCGAAGAATGTTCCGAAATACGCCATGAAGCCGTTCAGTGCCGGCAAACGGAAGTGCCCGAGTGACCACTTCTCGATGGCGCAGCTGACTCTGATCACGGCCGCGCTCGCCACCAGGTACCGCTTCGAGCAGGTGGCGGGCTCGAACGACGCCGTCCGGGTCGGCATCACCCTGCGGCCGCACGACCTGCTGGTCAGGCCGGTGGAGAGGTGACGCTCAGGCGGCGGCCTCCGGGCCTCGGAAGGCACGCCGGTAGGCGTGCGGGGTGGTGCCCAGGGCCCGGGTGAACTGGTGCCTCAGGGCCGCCGCCGTACCGAAACCGGTGCGCCAGGCGATCGTGTCCATCGTCTCGTCCGTCGCCTCCAGCAGTTGCTGGGCCAGCAGCACCCGCTGGCGCAGGATCCACCGGTAGGGGGTCGTCCCCGTCTCCTGCTGGAAGCGGCGGGCGAAGGTGCGCGGCGACATGTGCGCCCGGACGGCGAGCTGTTCGACGGTGACCTCCTCGTCGAGGTGCTGCTCCATCCAGGCCAGCACCTCGCCGACGGTGTCGCAGGAGGAGCGCGGCAGCGGCCGTTCGATGTACTGCGCCTGCCCGCCGTCCCGGTGCGGCGGCACCACCATGCGCCGGGCGATCCGGTTGGCGACCTCCGGCCCCTGCTCCTTGCGCACGATGTGGAGACAGGCGTCGATGCCCGCGGCGGTCCCGGCCGAGGTGATCACCGGGTCCTCGTCGACGTAGAGCACGTCCGGCGAGACCCGGGCCCCCGGATACTGCCGGGCCAGCTCGGCCGCGTGGTGCCAGTGCACCGCGCACCGCCGCCCGTCCAGGAGTCCGGCGGCGGCCAGCACGAAGACCCCGGAGCACACGCTCAGGACGCGTGCGCCCCGGTCCACGGCCTGCCGCAGGGCGTTAAGCAGTGCGGGCGGGTAGTCCCGGCGGACGAAGTCGCTGCCCGCCGGCACGGCGATCAGGTCGGCCTCCGCCAGCCGGTCGAGACCGTACGGCGTGCGGACGGAGAGCCCGCCGACATGGGTGCTCAGCGTCGGGCCCTCCGCCGACACCACCGCGAAGTCGTACTTCGGCAGGCCCTCGTCGGTCCGGTCGATGCCGAAGACCTCACAGACGACGCCCAGTTCGAAAGGGTGCACCCCGTCCAGCAGGACCGCGGCCACGTTCTGCAACATGCCGCCAGTGTGCCCCGGAAGTGGCAGGAAATCGAGGCCCTACGGCAGTCCTGCCACTCCCGGTAAGGAGTATCCGACGCGACAGTGGTGTCATGAACGGAAACCAGATCGAAGCCCTCGTCGGAATGCTCGCGACCTTCGGACTCCTCGTCCTCATGGTCCTCCCGTCGGTGATCGGCATCGTGCGCGACAAGCGCGTCGACCGCCGCATCAGGCAGGCCCAGGAGGACAGGGGCGAGAGGAACCGGCCGAGTCAGAAGTCCTCGTCCAGGTCGACGGTGCCCTCCACCGCCACCTGGTACGCCGAAGGACGCCGCTCGAAGAAGTTGGTCAGCTCCTGAACCCCCTGCAACTCCATGAAGGAGAAGGGGTTCTCGGAGCCGTACACCGGGGCGAAGCCGAGCCGCGTCAGACGCTGGTCGGCCACGCACTCGAGGTACTGCCGCATCGAGTCGGTGTTCATCCCCGGGAGGCCGTCGCCGCACAGGTCGCGCGCGAACTGCAGTTCGGCCTCGACGGCCTCCCTCAGCATGTCGGTGACCTCCCGCCGGAGCGCGTCGTCGAACAGCTCCGGCTCCTCCTTGCGCACGGTGTCGACGACGTCGAACGCGAAGGACATGTGCATGGTCTCGTCCCGGAACACCCAGTTGGTGCCGGTGGCCAGGCCGTGCAGCAGACCCCGGCTGCGGAACCAGTAGACGTAGGCGAAGGCGCCGTAGAAGAACAGGCCCTCGATGCACGCGGCGAAGCAGACCAGGTTGAGCAGGAAACGGCGCCGGTCGGCCTTGGTCTCCAGGCGGTCGATCGACTCCACCGAGTCCATCCACCTGAAGCAGAACTCGGCCTTCTCGCGGATCGAGGGGATGTTCTCCACGGCCGCGAAGGCGGCGGCACGGTCCTCCGGGTCGGGCAGGTAGGTGTCCAGCAGCGTCAGGTAGAACTGGACGTGGACGGCCTCCTCGAAGAGCTGGCGGGACAGGTACAGCCGCGCCTCGGGCGAGTTGATGTGCTTGTAGAGGGTCAGCACCAGGTTGTTCGCGACGATCGAGTCACCGGTGGCGAAGAAGGCCACCAGCCGCCCGATCAGGTGCTGCTCCTCGGGGCTGAGCTTCGCCAGGTCGGCGACGTCCGAGTGGAGGTCGACCTCCTCCACGTGCCACGTGTTCTTGATGGCGTCCCGGTAGCGCTCGTAGAAGTCCGGGTAGCGCATGGGACGCAGGGTCAGCTCGAAGCCCGGGTCGAGCAGGTTCTTGGTGTTCTCGGTCATTACTGGCAGGCCTCGCAGGACTCGGGGTTCTCCAGGGAGCAGGCGACCGCTTCGGGATCCGGGGCGGCCTGCTCGGGAACGGCGGCTCGGCCCGCGGCGCGGGCGATGCGGGTCGCGGGGCGCGAGCGCAGGTAGTACGTGGTCTTCAGGCCCCGCTTCCAGGCGTACGCGTACATCGAGGAGAGCTTCCCGATGGTCGGCGTCTCCAGGAACAGGTTCAGCGACTGGGCCTGGTCGAGGTACGGGGTGCGGGCGGCGGCCATGTCGATCAGGCCGCGCTGCGGGATCTCCCAGGCGGTGCGGTACAGCGCGCGGACGTCCTCGGGGATCCAGGAGAAGCCCTGCACCGAGCCGTTGGCCTCGCGCAGCGCCTCACGGGTGCGCGCGTCCCACACGCCGAGCCGCTTGAGGTCGTCCACCAGGTACGAGTTGACCTGGAGGAACTCGCCCGACAGCGTCTCGCGCTTGAACAGGTTGGACACCTGCGGCTCGACGCACTCGTACACCCCGGCGATGGAGGCGATGGTCGCGGTCGGGGCGATCGCCAGGAGCAGGGAGTTGCGCAGCCCGGTCGTGGCCATGCGTGCCCGCAGCGCGGTCCAGCGCTCCGGCCAGACGGGCTCGACGCCGTAGTGGTCCGGGTGCAGCACACCCCGGGCCGTACGGGTCTTCTCCCAGGCCGGGGCGGGGCCGCTCCGCTCGGCCAGGTCGGCGGACGTCTCGTACGCGGCCAGCATGATCCGCTCGGCGATGCGGGTCGACAGGGCCTTCGCCTCGGGCGAGTCGAAGGGCAGGCGCAGCCGGAAGAAGACGTCCTGGAGGCCCATCGCGCCGAGGCCGACCGGACGCCAGCGGGCGTTGGAGCGGCCCGCCTGCTCGGTCGGGTAGAAGTTGATGTCGACGACCCGGTCCAGGAACGTCACGGCGGTGCGGACGGTGGCGTCCAGCCGGTCCCAGTCCATGTCGCCGCTCGCGGGGTCGACGAACGCGCCGAGGTTGACCGAGCCCAGGTTGCAGACCGCCGTCTCCCCGTCGTCGGTGACCTCCAGGATCTCCGTGCAGAGGTTCGAGGAGTGGACGACGTGCCCGGGGGCCGCCGTCTGGTTCGCGGTCCGGTTGGCGGTGTCCTTGAAGGTCATCCAGCCGTTGCCGGTCTGCGCGAGGGTGCGCATCATCCGGCCGTACAGCTCCCGGGCGGGCAGCGACCTGCGGGCGAGCCCCGCCTCCTCCGCCCCGCGGTAGGCGGCGTCGAACTCCTCGCCCCACAGGTCGACCAGTTCCGGCACGTCGGAGGGGGAGAACAGCGACCAGGTCCCGTCGGCGTCCACCCGGCGCATGAACTCGTCCGGGATCCAGTGCGCGAGGTTCAGGTTGTGCGTACGGCGGGCGTCCTCGCCGGTGTTGTCCCGCAGTTCCAGGAACTCCTCGACGTCCGCGTGCCAGGTCTCCAGGTAGACCGCCGCCGCGCCCTTGCGCCGGCCGCCCTGGTTCACCGCGGCGACCGAGGCGTCCAGCGTCTTCAGGAACGGGACGATGCCGTTGGAGTGCCCGTTGGTGCCGCGGATCAGCGAACCCCGGGCGCGGACGCGGGAGTAGGCGATGCCGATGCCGCCGGCGTGCTTGGACAGGCGGGCGACCTGGTGGAGGCGGTCGTAGAGGGAGTCCAGCTCGTCCTTGGGCGAGTCCAGGAGGTAGCAGGACGACATCTGGGCGTGCCGGGTGCCGGAGTTGAAGAGGGTGGGGGAGGAGGGGAGGTAGTCCAGGCGGCTCATCAGGCCGTAGAGCGCGGCGACCTCGTCGACCGAGCGGGGGGAGTCGTCCTCGGCGAGTCCGGCGGCGACCCGCAGCAGGAAGTGCTGGGGCGTCTCGACGGCCTTGCGGGTGATCGGGTGGCGCAGCAGGTAGCGGCTGTACAGGGTGCGCAGTCCGAAGTAGCCGAAGCGGTCGTCGGCGGCCGGGTCGACCAGCGCGTCGAGCCGGTCCGCGTGCAGCCGTACGAAGGCCGCGGTGCGGTCGGCGATCAGGCCCTCGCGGTGGCCGGTGGCGACGGAGTCGGTGAAGGTCACGACGCCCTGGGAGGCGGCCTCGGCGCGGATGCCGACGGTCAGCAGCCGGGCGGCCAGCCGGGAGTAGACCGGGTCCTCGGAGATCAGCCCGGCGGCCGCCTCCGTGGCCAGCTCGCGCAGCTCCGCCTCGTCCGCGCGGGCGGACCGGCCGCGCAGCGCGGCGGCGGCCACCCGGCCGGGGTCGGCACCGGGAAGGTCGGCGGTCAGCCCGGTCAGGGTCCGCAGCAGGGCGGCACCGGGGCCGTCGGACTCCTCGGCCGCGGGCGCGGCTGTCACCGGGACGGCGGTCACCGGCGTCGCTGAAGCCGGGTCGGCTGGCGCGATGGTCACGTGGGGCACTCCCTCGCTCGGCACGGGGCCTGGCGGAGGGAGGGCAGGGGGCAGCTCACGAGCGCACGCGGCGTCGCGTCCACCGGCCCACTCCACGAGGCCCGGACGTCATGGCACCCGGACCGGGACGGCCGGGCACACTGTCGACAGGTCCTCGGACTGGACAGGCGTGCGCGCACGTGTGAAGACGTACGGATGCACGCAAGTACACCGTTGCGGGACAGTTCCGGATTCGCACCGGATTCCCCTGCGGCGACAGCGAGCACGAGCATACATCTTGTGCCGGGGGACGCGAGCACCCCCAGATGTTGTGTCCAGGCAGGGTGCCGCGCCCCGTGTCAGAGCGTCAGTTCGTAGGTGAGCAGCATGATGTCGTCCAGCTCCGGCAGGGGATTCCAGTCGCGGTCGGGCGTGCGGGCGAAGCCCAGGCGCTCGTAGAGGCGGTGGGCGGTGCGCATGGTGCGCTGGGTCGACAGCACGACGCTCCGGCAGCCATCGACGGCCCGCGCGCGGTCGACGCAGGCCCGCACGAGGGCCTCGCCCGCCCCGCGACCGCGTGCCTCGCGGTCGACGGCGAGCATGCGTATCTCGGCCTCGCCGGGGCGCGCGATGTCCGCCATGGGGCCGCCGCACGGCACGAAGGTCGCGCCGCCGAGCACCCGGCCGTCGGCCACGGCGACCAGCACCTCGGCGGCCGCGGCGCGCTTGGCCACGTCGCGCAGCTCGTCCAGGTAGGAGTCGCTCTCCCCGAAGTCGAGGAGGCCGTCGCGCAGGTAGGCCTGCGCGGTGATCTCGCCGAGGGTGTCGTACTCCTCGGCCGTTGCCCGCCGGATGACGAAGTCCATGACGCCGAGTGTGCCCGACGGGTACGACAACGGGCCGCCGGATTTCTCCGACGGCCCGTCTCGTTCGCGCGGCGGGGATCAGTGCGAGCTGCCCGCCGTGGCCGGCGGCAGCTCCACCTGGACACCGGCGTCGCCCGCGTCCGCCGTGTAGTCGCCCGGCTTGGTCTCGTCGACGCCGTCGGGCGCCTTGACCGCCCTCAGGACGAAGGTGAGGACCACCGTGACCAGGACGTTCAGCACGAACGCGGTGAGACCGATGTAGCCGATCTCGCCGATGCCGGGGATCTCGTCGGAGGAGCCGCCGAAGTGCGCCTGCGTCGGCGAGGCGACCCCGTAGGCGGCGACCGTGCCGTAGACCATGCCGACCGCCCAGCCGCCGAGCAGCGCCCAGCGGTGGAACCAGCGGGTGAACAGCCCGCCGACCAGGGCCGGGAAGGTCTGCAGGATCCAGATGCCGCCGAGCAACTGGAAGTTGATCGCGACGGTCTTGTCCATGCCCAGGACGAAGATCAGCGCGCCCACCTTCACCAGCAGCGACACCAGCTTGGAGACCTTGGTCTCCTGGGCCGGTGTGGCGTCCGGCTTGATGAAGTCCTTGTAGATGTTGCGGGTGAAGAGGTTCGCGGCCGCGATCGACATGATCGCCGCCGGGACCAGGGCGCCGATGCCGATCGCCGCGAAGGCCACGCCCGCGAACCAGTCCGGGAACATGTTCTCGAACAGCTGCGGGATCGCCAGCTGGCCGTTGTCCACCTTCACCCCGGCCGCGATCGCCATGAAGCCCAGCAGCGCGAGCAGACCCAGCATCAGCGAGTACAGCGGCAGGATCGTCGTGTTGCGGCGGATCACCTCACGGCTGCGCGAGGACAGCGTGGCGGTGATCGAGTGCGGGTACATGAAGAGCGCCAGGGCCGAGCCGAGCGCGAGGGTCGCGTACGTCCACTGGCCCCCCGCGTCCGGCACCACCCCGCCCTTGCCCGACTCGGTGAACTTGTCGCTCGCCGCCGCGAAGATGTCGTCGAAGCCGCCCAGCTTGATCGGGATGTAGATGATCGCCACCGCGATGACGATGTAGATCAGCGTGTCCTTCACGAACGCGATCAGCGCGGGCGCGCGCAGCCCCGACGAGTAGGTGTACGCCGCCAGCACGCCGAAGGCGATCAGCAGCGGCAGGTCCTTGACGAACCAGTTGGTGTCCTCGCCGCCGCCGACGCCCATCACGTCGAGGACGGCCTGGATGCCGACCAGCTGGAGCGCGATGTACGGCATGGTCGCCAGGATGCCGGTGACGGCGACCGCCAGCGACAGGCCCTTGGAGCCGAACCGGCCGCGCACGAAGTCCGAGGTCGTGACGTACCCGTGCTTGTGCGACACCGACCACAGGCGGGGCAGGAAGGTGAAGATCAGCGGGTAGACCAGGATCGTGTACGGGACCGCGAAGAAGCCGGAGGCGCCCGCCGCGTAGATCGCCGCCGGGACGGCCACGAACGTGTAAGCCGTGTACAGGTCGCCGCCCAGCAGGAACCAGGTGACCCAGGTGCCGAACGAGCGGCCGCCGAGGCCCCACTCGTCGAGGCTGTGCTCGTTCTCGGCCCGGCGCCAGCGGGCGGCCAGGAAGCCCATGGCGGTCACGAGGACGAAGAAGAGGATGAAGACGGCGAGTGCGACGCCGTTCACGCCGTCGTTCATCGCGACTCACCGCCCTTCGGAGCGGAGGGCGCGGAGGAGGCGGCGGCGGAGTGGGCGGCACGCCCGCGCTGGTCGCGCTGCCACAGCTTGTACGCGGTCACGGTCAGCAGGGTGGAGATCAGCACCCAGGCCATCTGGTACCAGTAGAAGAACGGGATGCCGATGAAGGCCGGGTCCGTCTTCGCGTAAGAGCCGACCCACAGCATGGCGACGAACGGTGCGACGAGACAGAGCCCGATGACGACGCGCACCGGCGTCACCACCGGCTCCGTGCTCACTTCTGTGTCTTCTGACATGCGGCGGCTCCGTCCCCTCGCTGATCACCTCGTGCAGTGCGCACGAAATGTAGGTGACGGTGTCGAGACAGCGGAAGACCTCGTCCGTATATCGGTCCTCAACTGCAACTTCGCGCCTGCGCGCGGGATGGTATGGCAGATATGTTCTAGTCCTGCGGCCGCTTGAGGCGGGCCACGAACTTGTAGCGGTCGCCCCGGTACACCGACCGCACCCACTCCACCGGCTGGCCGGTGCGGTCCCGCGAGTGCCGGGAGAGCATCAGCATCGGCAGACCGACGTCGGTGCCGAGCAGACCGGCCTCGCGCGGGGTGGCCAGGGAGGTCTCGATGGTCTCCTCGGCCTCGGCGAGATGGACGTCGTACACCTCGGCGAGCGCGGTGTAGAGGGACGTGTACTTCACCAGCGAGCGGCGCAGGGCCGGGAAGCGCTTCGCGCTGAGGTGGGTGGTCTCGATGGCCATCGGCTCCGCGTTGGCCATGCGCAGCCGCTCGATGCGCAGCACCCGGCCGCCGGCCGTGATGTCCAGCAGTCCGGCGAGCCGGTCGTCGGCGGTGATGTAGCCGATGTCCAGCAGCTGCGAGGTGGGTTCGAGGCCCTGGGCGCGCATGTCCTCGGTGTACGAGGTGAGTTGCAGCGCCTGCGACACCTTGGGCTTGGCGACGAAGGTGCCCTTGCCCTGGATGCGCTCCAGGCGGCCCTCGACGACCAGCTCCTGGAGAGCCTGGCGCACGGTGGTGCGCGAGGTGTCGAACTCGGCGGCCAGTGTGCGCTCAGGTGGGACCGGCGTGCCCGGCGTCTGGGTCCGGGTCATGTCGAGCAGATGCTTCTTCAGACGGTAGTACTTGGGCACGCGCGCGGTACGGACGGTCGCCCCACCCTCGTTCTCCGCACTGCTGACGTCGGTGCTCATGCTCTGCCTTCCCGGCTCCGGGTGCCGAAGCGACCGCTAACCCTGTCGGCCACGGCTCACATCGTGGCACGGCTTCGCGCCGGGGTGACCCCGCACGCTCCGTGATCCCTTCTGTATACCTGCGAGACCCCCCTTGGTCTAGTCCACAGGCGGGTTCGACGCCGCTGGTACGCGCGTTCGGAACCGTACCGGCACGTCATTCGGTGGGGGGTGGTACACCCGGTCCCGGTCCGCCCGATCTGCCGCTTGCGCAATGAAAGGTCCCTGCATATCTCGGTCCCATCACGGACGGCCGGACTGGGTTTGAACACCCTTGACAGTCCTATTGGTCTGGGCCAAGCTCCCCGTACTGGTCTACACCATTGGTCCAGGTCCCGGCCCCATGGGCGGTCCGCGTCGACGAGCAACCGCGGGGAGGCAGGGGGGTTTTGTGGCATCCCTGAGGAGGGTGGCGTGAAGCGCAAGCTGATAGCCGCGATCGGTATCGCGGGCATGATGGTCTCGATCGCGGCATGCGGCGGCGACAGCGACGACGACGGCAAGAAGGCCGGAGCCGACGGCTACGCCGGCGAGACGCTCACCGTGTGGGTGATGGACGGGTCCTCGCCGGACGACTGGCAGGCGGACCTCGCCAAGGAGTTCGAGGCGAAGACCAAGGCCAAGGTCAAGTTCGAGATCCAGAAGTGGAACGGTATCCAGCAGAAGCTGACCACCGCTCTCTCCGAGGAGAACCCGCCCGACGTCTTCGAGATCGGCAACACTCAGACCCCGGCCTACGCCAAGACCGGCGGCCTCGCGGACCTGAGCGACCTGAAGGGCGAGATCGGCACCGACTGGTCCGAGTCCCTCAACAAGTCCGCCGTCTTCGACGGCAAGCAGTACGCGGCGCCGTGGTTCGTGGTCAACCGCGTGGTCGTCTACAACAAGAAGATCTGGGCGGACGCGGGCATCAAGGAGACGCCCAAGACCCGCGACGAGTTCTACAACGACCTCAAGACGATCGGCGAGAAGACCGACGCCGAGCCGATCTACCTGCCCGGCCAGAACTGGTACCACTTCGTGGGCCTGGTCATCGGCGAGGGCGCCGAGCTGGTCAAGAAGGACGGCGACAAGTACGTCTCCAACCTGGACGACCCGAAGGTCGCCGCGGCCACCGAGACCTACAAGAAGTTCCAGGCCCTGTCCAAGGCCCCCAAGGACAAGGACGAGGCCACCCCGCAGCAGGGTGAGATCTTCGCCAAGGGCAAGACGGGCTCCTTCATCGGCATGGGCTGGGAGGGCGCCACGGCGATCACCACCAACCCGGCGATCGAGAAGGACCTCGGCTACTTCACCATCCCGGGTGCCACGGCGGACAAGCCTGAGGGCGTCTTCCTCGGCGGCTCCAACCTGGCCGTCGCCGCGGGCAGCAAGAAGCAGGAGCTGGCCAAGGAGTTCCTGAAGCTCGCGCTCTCCGACAAGTTCGAAGGTGCCCTCGCCAAGGCCAACGGCGTCATCCCGAACAAGGACGCCCTGCAGAGCAATCTGAAGGGCAACGCCGCCGCCGAGGCCGCCGCGCCGGCCTCCGCGACCGGTGACACCACACCGCTGATCCCGGAGTGGGCCGCGGTCGAGAACGACCCGAACCCGATCAAGACGTACCTGACGGCCGTCCTGAAGGGGAAGTCCCCGGCCGAGGCCGCCAAGCAGGTCGAGGGCGAGTTCAACAAGCGCCTGGCGCAGCAGCAGTAGCACCGGGCGAGCCGGGGCGGGGGCCCGCACACGCGGCCCCCGTCCCGGCGTCGAGGCGAACAGGTCGAGAAGAGAGAGACCGCGAGCATGACCGTGCAGACCGAACGGCCGCCCTCAGGCCCGTCGGACGTCCGCAAGGCGGACGGTGGGGGAACCGGCGGGCCGAGAGCGGGAGCCGCGAAGCGTGCCCGCGCGCTGGGCCCGTATCTGCTGTTGCTGCCCGCCGCCGCGGCCACCGTGCTGCTGCTCGGCTGGCCGCTGCTGAAGGACCTCCTGCTGTCCTTCCAGAACCTCAACATGGCGCAGCTGATCCAGCACGTCACCGAGTGGACCGGCTTCGACAACTACAAGGAGGTCCTCACCGGCGAGGACTTCTGGCGCGTCACCCTCCGCTCGATCCTCTTCACCGCGGTCAACGTCGTCCTGACGATGGTGGTGGGCGCCCTCATCGGCCTGCTCCTGGCCCGCCTCGGCAGGGTGATGCGGTTCGTCCTGATGATCGGCCTGGTGCTGGCGTGGGCCATGCCGGTGGTCGCCGCGACCACCGTCTACCAGTGGCTCTTCGCCCAGCGCTTCGGCGTCGTCAACTGGGTGCTCGACAAGCTCGGCTGGCACTCCATGGCCGACTTCAGCTGGACCGGCAGCCAGTTCTCGACCTTCTTCGTCGTCACCGTGCTGATCGTCTGGATGTCCGTCCCGTTCGTCGCGATCAACCTGTACGCGGCGACGACCACCATCCCCGGCGAGCTGTACGAGGCCGCCGCCCTCGACGGCGCCGGCATGTGGCGCAGCTTCACCTCGGTGACCCTGCCGTTCCTGCGTCCGTTCCTCTACGCGACGACGTTCCTGGAAGTCATCTGGATCTTCAAGGCGTTCGTTCAGGTCTACACGTTCAACGGCGGCGGACCCGACCGGCTCACCGAGATCCTGCCCGTCTACGCGTACGTGGAGGGCGTCGGCAACCAGCACTACGGCATGGGCGCCGCGATCGCGGTCCTCACCATCCTGATCATGCTCGCCCTGACCGCCTACTACCTCAGGATCGTGCTCAAGCAAGAGGAGGACGAGCTGTGAAGCGCTCGCTCTACGGCCGCCTGTGGCCCAACGTCACGGCCGTCGTCCTGTTCGTCGGCCTCGTCTTCCCCGTCTACTGGATGTTCTCCACGGCCTTCAAGCCGACCGGTGACATCATCTCCGAGGACCCGGTCTGGTTCCCGACCGACATCACCTTCGAGCACTTCAAGACCGCGACCGAGGCCGACCACTTCTGGACGTACGTCAGCAACTCGCTCATCGTCACGGTCCTCGCGGTCGTCTTCTCCCTGGTCATCGCGCTGGCCGGGTCCTTCGCCCTGGCGCGGATGCGGTTCAGGGGGCGGCGCGGTTTCATCGTCGGCTTCATGCTCGCCCAGATGGCGCCCTGGGAAGTCATGGTCATCGCGATCTACATGATCGTGCGCGACGCGTCGATGCTGAACAGCCTGGTGCCGCTCACCCTCTTCTACATGATGATGATCCTGCCCTTCACCATCCTGACGCTGCGCGGCTTCGTCGCCGCCGTGCCCAAGGAGCTGGAGGAGTCGGCGATGGTCGACGGCTGCACCCGCATGCAGGCGTTCCGGCGCGTCATCCTGCCGCTGCTCGCCCCCGGCCTGATGTCCACGTCGATGTTCGGCTTCATCACCGCCTGGAACGAGCTGCCCCTCGTCCTGGTCGTCAACAAGGAGGCGGAGTCCCAGACCCTGCCGCTGTGGCTGACCAGCTTCCAGACCGTCTTCGGGGACAACTGGGGGGCGACCATGGCAGCCTCCTCCCTGTTCGCCATCCCGATCCTGATCCTCTTCGTCTACCTCCAGCGCAAGGCCGTCAGCGGCCTGACCGCCGGCGCCGTGAAGGGATAACGCCACCGATGACGACCATCGCCAGGGCCACCGACACCCTCACGCGTGACGCGCTCACCGTCCTCCAGCCCGGCTTCGCCGGCACCACCGCCCCCGACTGGCTGCTGCGCCGCCTCGGCGAGGGACTGGCCTCCGTCGCCCTGTTCGGCCGCAACGTCACCTCGCCCGAGCAGGTGGCCGCCCTGACCGCGCAGTTGCGCGCCGAGCACGAGGACGTGCTGGTCGCGATCGACGAGGAGGGGGGTGACGTCACCCGGCTCGAGGTGCGTACCGGCTCCTCCTTCCCCGGCAACCACGCCCTCGGCGCGGTGGACGACGTCGGGCTCACCCGCGCGGTCGCCGCCGAGCTGGGCCGACGGCTCGCCGCCGCGGGCGTCGACTTCAACTGGGCGCCGTCCGCCGACGTGAACTCCAACCCGGACAACCCGGTCATCGGCGTACGCGCCTTCGGTGCCGACACCGACCTGGTCGCCCGGCACACCGCCGCCTACGTCACCGGGATGCAGTCCGTCGGCGTGGCCACCTGCACCAAGCACTTCCCGGGGCACGGCGACACGGGCGTCGACTCCCACCACGCCATGCCGCGCATCGACGTCTCCGCCGAGGTGCTGGCCGAACGCGACCTGGTCCCGTTCCGGGCGGCCATCGCGGCCGGCAGCCGCGCGGTGATGAGCGCCCACATCCTGGTCCCGGCCCTGGACCCGGACCGCCCCGCGACGCTGTCCCGCCGGATCCTGACCGACCTGCTCCGCGGCGAGCTGGGCTACGACGGGCTCATCGTCACCGACGGCATCGAGATGAAGGCCATCGCCGGCACCTACGGCATCGAACGCGGCACCGCCATGGCCATCGCCGCCGGAGCCGACGCGATCTGCGTGGGCGGCGGCCTCTGCGACGAGGGCACCGTACGGCGGCTGAGCGACGCGCTGGTCGAGGCCGTCCGTGCGGGCGAGCTGCCCGAGGAGCGGCTGGCCGACGCGGCGGAACGGGTCCGGGCGCTGGCCCGCTGGACCGCGGCGCACCGTCCGGACGGCCGGGACGGGGACACCGCCGACGGCGACGTGGGCCTGCGCGCGGCCCGCCGTGCCCTGCGCGTCACCGTCGCCGAGGACTTCGCCCCGCTCACCGAGCCGCCGTACGTCGCCGCGTTCTCCCCCGTGGCGAACATCGCGGTCGGCGACGAGACCCCCTGGGGCGTCGCCGCCGAGCTGGTCCGCCTGCTCCCGGGCACCGAGACCGGCAGCTTCGGCGGCACCGACGCCGGGGCCGGGGCGCTGGCCGCGGCGGGCTCGCGCCGCATCGTCGCCGTCGTCCGCGACGAGCACCGCCACCCGTGGATGGGGGCGGCCCTGGACGTGCTGCTGGCGGCCCGGCCCGACACGGTCGTCGTCGAGATGGGCGTCCCGCGCGCCGAGCCCCGCGGCGCCCTCCACGTGGCCACCCACGGCGCGGCCCGCGTCTGCGGCCGGGCGGCGGCGGAGGCCGTCGCGGGCGTCTGACGCCCACCCGTTCCGGACACCGAAGGCGCCGGCCCCCGCCAGGGGACGGCGCCTTCGGCGTGCGTGCGGGGGCCCGGGGTGCGGGTACGACGAAGGCGCCGGCCCCCGTCGGGGATCCGGCGCCTCGTGCGTGGACGTCAGGCCGGGCGGCTCCGTCCCGCGGGCTCGGGCGGGACGGTCAGATGCCCTGCCAGTCGGGCTTGTGGGCGAAGGTGTGCCGGAAGTAGTCGGCGAGCTTCAGCTTGGCGGCGGCGGCCTCGTCGACGACGACCGTGGCGTGCGGGTGCAGCTGCAGCGCGGAGGCCGGGCAGACGGCCGCGACCGGACCCTCGACGCTCGCGGCGACCGCGTCGGCCTTCCCCTCCCCGGTGGCGAGCAGCACCACGTGCCGGGCCTCCAGGATGGTGCCGATGCCCTGCGTGATCACGTGGTGCGGCACCTGCTCGATGTCGCCGTCGAAGAAGCGCGCGTTGTCGACGCGGGTCTGCTCGGTCAGCGTCTTGATCCGCGTCCGGGAGGCGAGCGAGGAGCACGGTTCGTTGAAACCGATGTGCCCGTCGGTGCCGATGCCCAGCAGCTGGAGGTCGACCCCGCCGGCCTCGCCCAGCGCCCGGTCGTAGGCCTCGCAGGCGCCCTGCACGTCGGCGGACGTGCCGTCGGGACCCATGAACGCGTCCATGCCGACGCCCAGCGGCTCGAGCACCTCGCGCCGCAGCACCGAGCGGTACGACTCCGGGTGCTCCGCGGGCAGGCCCACGTACTCGTCGAGCTGGGCGATCCGCGCCCGCGCGGTGTCCACGGCGCCCGAGCGCACCTTGGCCGCCAGCGCCTCGTACACGGGCAGCGGCGTCGAGCCGGTGGCCACCCCGAGCAGGGCTTCGGGCTTGCGCCGGAGCAGCTGTGCCATGGCCTCGGCTATGAGTTCGCCGCCCGCCTTGGCATCGGGAACGATGACAACTTCCACGCTGGCCTGCCGTTTCGAAGAGAGGACTCACCCGGGGTCCGGGACTGGCTATGTGGTTTAGACCAATCTAACAGAGTGCGACCCCGCGGTCGCGCCGAAACGGTCCGCCGGTTGGGCCCCGCGCGTGGGCCAACAGGGTTACGCTTCTGGCGGCTGCCGGCGCACCCGTGCGGCCGGCACCACCACCGACAACAAACAACGTCCACCGCATGGACACGGTTAGTGGTCTAGTCCACAATGGTCATCAAGGCACCGACCGTGTCGCTCACGCAAGGTGATCGTCTGGCTTCCGTCCTCCCCGCACAGGAGGACGGACCGAGGAACCGGAGCTCTCTGCCCTGACTGCCCCGGCTCCTCATCCTTCGGCCGACCGGGACCGCACACCCCACGGCCGATGTTGCTCCGGGCTGCGGTGCCGGGAGGGCTGAGGGTCCCTCTCAGGCGCCGCGGCCCGCGGGTGTTTCCGGGGGGTCGCTGCGGCGGGGGCGGGGGGAGCTGTGGAGGCCGACTGGTTTCGATCACCGTCCGTACCGCCAGGTACGCTCGGCCTCGTGCCCTCCATGAACGAACTCGTACGCCAGCACACCGCACTCGACGACTCCGATCTCGAGTGGCTCCATCTGCTGGTCTCGGAGTGGCAGCTTCTCTCCGACCTCTCCTTCGCCGACCTGGTCCTGTGGGTCCCCACCCGCGACGGCACCCGCTACGTCTCCGTCGCCCAGATGCGGCCCAACACCGGCCCCACCTCCTACCAGGACGACATGGTCGGCCACCTGGTCCCGCGCGGCCGGCGGCCCATGCTGGACGCCGCCCTGGACGAGGGCCGCATCGTGCGCGAGGGCGACCCCGAGTGGCGCGAGGAGGTCCCGGTCCGCGTCGAGTCCATCCCCGTACGCCGCCAGGGCCGCGTCCTGGGCGTCATCGCCCGCAACACCAACCTGCTCACCGTGCGTACACCGAGCCGCCTGGAGCTGACCTATCTGCAGAGCGCCTCGGACCTGGCCCAGATGATCGCGGCCGGCGCCTTCCCGTTCGAGAACCAGCAGGTCGACATGGACGCCTCGCCCCGCGTCGGTGACGGCCTGATCAGGGTCGACGGCGACGGCATCGTCCAGTACGCCTCCCCGAACGCGCTGTCGGCCTACCACCGCATGGGTCTGGCCGCCGATCTGGTCGGCCACCACCTGGGCCGGACCACCGCCGAACTCGCCCCCTCCCGCGGCCCGGTGGACGAGGCCCTCGCCAAGGTGGCCAGCGGCTGGGCGCCGCGCGAGTTCGAGATCGAGGCGCACGACGGAGTGATCCAGTTCCGCGCCATCCCGCTCAAACCCAAGGGCACCCGCATCGGTTCGCTGGTGCTCCTGCGCGACGTGACGGAACTGCGTCGCCGTGAGCGCGAGTTGATCACCAAGGACGCCACCATCCGGGAGATCCACCACCGGGTGAAGAACAACCTCCAGACGGTGGCCGCCCTGCTGCGCCTCCAGGCCCGGCGCATCGAGTCCGACCGGGGCCGCGAGGCGCTGGAGGAGGCCGTGCGCCGGGTGGGCTCGATCGCGATCGTGCACGAGACGCTCTCCCAGAACCTGGACGAGCGCGTGGAGTTCGACGAGATCGCCGACCGGGTGCTGGCCATGGTGGCCGAGATCTCCCCGGGCAGGGTCACCGGCCGGCGCACCGGACGCTTCGGCATCCTCGACGCCGAGGTCGCCACCCCGCTGTCCATGGTGCTGACCGAGGTGCTGCAGAACGCCCTGGAGCACGGCTTCCGGGACAGCGACACCGGCACGGTCGAGGTCTCGGCGGTCCGTGGCGGCACGACCAAGGAGGCCAGGCTCCTGGTCACCGTCCAGGACGACGGCGTCGGTCTGCCCGACGACTTCGACCCGCACCGCTCCGGCAACCTCGGCCTGCAGATCGTGCGCACCCTGGTGGAGGGCGAGTTGGGCGGCACCTTCGACATGGTCCCGGCCCCCGGGCACGGCACCCGGGTGATCCTCGACATCCCCGTGCCCGCCGCGAAGTAGCGACAACGCGGAGGCGGAGGCCGCCGCGCGGGGCCGGACGGGCCGGGGCGCACGGTCCCGGGACAGCAAAAAGCCCCGGACCGGTGAAGGTCCGAGGCCAGTGCTCGTGCGTTGCATCGTCCGATGCGCATCGGGGGTACTGCGCGCTGCGGCTCGGGAGCGGGGGGATGCGTACTCGCTGTACGCGCCGCCAAGCTGAGGCTGTCAGTAGGGGTCGGTTGTCAGGCGGAGGCCTGACGAGCCCGGTTGCGGGCGGCACGGCGCTTCATTGCGCGGCGCTCGTCCTCGCTGAGACCACCCCAGACGCCGGAGTCCTGGCCGGACTCGAGCGCCCACTGCAGGCACTGCTCCATGACGGGGCAGCGACGGCAGACGGCCTTGGCTTCCTCGATCTGCAGCAGCGCGGGACCGGTGTTGCCGATGGGGAAGAAGAGCTCGGGGTCTTCCTCGCGGCAAACGGCGCGGTGACGCCAGTCCATGGCTGCTACCTCTCCTTGGTATTACATGCTGGGATGCTTGTGAATGTGAACGCTTTCACGAATCCCTCAACAAGGGAAGGGCCTACCGTCAGGTTCCCTGACGTGGTCCTGTGTTTGAAGAGGGGTTCCGGTGATCTGTGGATGCCGGTCCTGCGGGCTGTCCCGATCGCCAAGAAGAGACTCGCAAACCTCGGCGGCGGATACAACCCCTTCCGGAAAGTTTTTTTTGATTCTTCGGTGTCGACTAGGTCACAGCCGTACTTCCATGGGGTGGACCCTGGTCTAAACGTTCGAGTGAAAGGACTTTCGCCCCTTCTGCTCACACAATCACACGCAGTGCACGGCGTACGCCTGTGAACGTCACGCTGGTGCGCAACCCCAGGTGGTCACCGTCCATCTGAAGGGGCAGAGGCACCTTCGAATGCAAGGTGAACTCGGTCAGATCGTGCAGGGAGACCGCGTGCCTGCCGCGCGGGCCGCGCTCGGGGGACGAAGTGAGCAACTGGGTGCCATACCGGGCAACCGCGGCCGTCGAGAGCCGACTGAGTCCGAAGACGTCGAGCGCGGTGTCGAACGACGCCTCGGGTGACGCGTAGATCGGGCGGTTGCCGAGAAACGTCCACGGGCAGGTGTTCGAGACTATGGACAGCACCAGATCGGTGACCGGGTCCTCGCCCGCCCGCTCCAGCGTGATCGTCCCGCTGCGGCGGTGCGGCTCGCCGACGAGCTGGCGCAGCACCTGGCGGACGTACAGCGCGTGGGTCGACTTCCTGCCGCGCTCGCGGTGCTGTTCGACGCGGCCGACCACGCCGGCGTCGAAGCCCAGTCCGGCGTTGAAGGTGAACCAGCGCGCCGGGACCGCCTCGTCGTCCGTGCCCGGAGTGCCCGACGCCAGGCCGAGGCCGACGGTCCGTTCGCTGCCCTCGCGCAGGGCGTCCAGCAGGGCGCCGGTGGCCTCCACCGCGTGGTTGGGCAGGCCGAGCGCGCGGGCGAAGACGTTGGTCGAACCACCGGGAACCACCGCGAGACCGGGCAGGTGCTCCGGGTCGGGGCCCGCGTGCAGCAGACCGTTGACGACCTCGTTCACCGTCCCGTCGCCGCCGAGGGCCACCACCAGGTCGATGTCGTCGCTGCGCGCCGCCTGACGGCCGAGGTCGCGCGCGTGGCCGCGGTACTCGGTGGTGACCGCCTCCAGCTTCATCTCGCTCGCGAGCGCGTGGATCAGCACGTCGCGCGTGCGCGCGCTCGTGGTGGTTGCCGCCGGATTGACCACGAGAAGTGCACGCATGGTCTGCAGGGTACCTACTGGGTGGTACTCGGCCCAGACCGAGGTGAAGATCACCACCGGCACACCGCGCGCGTGATACGGGCTGATACGGAGTGGTACGGGAGACACCTTGGCGGGCGCGGGTGCGCCGCGGGCTACCCTTCAGGGGTGAGCAGTGAGCAGACCCCCGCCCCCACCCCCACCTCCGCGGACACGGAGGAGGCGGGCCCCCGCCCGGGCCGGCTGACCGCCGCGGCCGCGCTCGCCGCGCTGGAGGGCCTGGCGCTCGTCGTGGGCGGCGCCTGGATGCTCGTGGGCGGTCTCACCGGGCACCCCGACGACCGGACCTCGGCCCTCACCGGCGGCGTCACCCTGATCGTCCTCGCCCTGCTGCCGCTGCTCGCCGCCCGCGGGCTGATGCACCGGCGGGGCTGGAGCCGGGGGCCCGCCGTGGTCACGCAGATCATGGCGCTGCCCGTCGCCTACAACATGCTGCGGGCCGACAGCCTGGCCGTCCCGGCGGGCGCCGTGCTCGGCGTCATGGCCGTCGCCGCGCTGGTCCTGCTCGTCAACCCCACGACCACCGAGGCCCTCGGGATCCGGGGGCCCGGCAGCGCCGGGAAGTAGCCGGGAGCCGCCCGCTGCCCGGCTCCGCGCGGTGACGGGTACCGGCGGCTACTCCTCGACCAGCAGCTTCTCCCGCAGCTGCGCCAGGGTGCGGGCCAGCAGACGCGACACGTGCATCTGCGAGATCCCGACCTCCTGCGCGATCTGCGACTGGGTCATGTTGCCGAAGAAGCGCAGCAGCAGGATCCGCTTCTCGCGCGGCGGCAGGTCCTCCAGGAGCGGCTTGAGCGACTCCCGGTACTCGACGCCCTCCAGCGCCTCGTCCTCGGCGCCGAGGGTGTCGGCGACCGCCGGGGACTCGTCGTCGGTGTCCGGGACGTCCAGGGACAGCGTGGAGTACGCGTTGGCCGACTCCAGGCCCTCCAGGACCTCCTCCTCGGAGATCGCCAGCTTCTCGGCCAGCTCGTGGACCGTGGGGGAGCGGCCGTGCAGCTGGGAGAGCTCCGCCGTGGCCGTCGTCAGGGCCAGCCGCAGCTCCTGGAGCCGGCGCGGGACGCGCACCGCCCAGCCCTTGTCCCGGAAGTGCCGCTTGATCTCGCCGACGACCGTGGGCGTCGCGTACGTCGAGAACTCCACCCCGCGGTCCGGGTCGAAGCGGTCGACCGACTTGATCAGCCCGATGGTGGCGACCTGGGTGAGGTCGTCCAGGGGCTCGCCCCGGTTGCGGAAGCGGCGCGCGAGATGCTCGACGAGCGGCAGGTGCATGCGGACCAGCCGGTTGCGCAACTCCGCGTACTCGGGACTGTCCTTCGTCAGGGTGCGCAGTTCGGCGAACAGGAGGCGCGCACCGCTGCGGTCCTGCGGGTCGTGCCGGGTGCCCTGCGTGCCCCGCGCACCCGGCGCGTGGCCCTCGGAGTGTCGCTCGTGCTCGCTCATCGTCCCGCCCGTCGCCCTTTCCCGAGCCCCCGCCTCCGCTCGGACGGGCGGGACGGGGGTGTCCCCGGCCCGCTGCCCGTCGCCCGGCACGACGGCCTCGGGCGAGGTCTCGTCCTCCGGATGCGGCCGGGCCTGCTCGGGGATGCCGTCGATGCCGTCCGCCATGCGTCGCGCCTCGTTGGGAGAACGTGTGCCCTCGGCCGGAAGCTCCCGTGTGCCGCGCTCTTCGTCCCGCACCGGCCCGTCCCCGTCCCTCACGCCGGCCCGGGTCCCGCGCCGCGTTGTTTGTAGAGGCTGATCGAAACGGTTCTGTCCTCGTCCACGGCGGAGGAGACCTTGCCCGCGAGGGCGGACAGCACCGTCCAGGCGAAGGTGTCCCGCGAAGGGGCGTGGCCGTCCGTGGTCGGCGCCGAGACGGTGACCTCGAGCGAGTCGTCGACGAGGCGGAAGACACAACTGAGCACCGAGCCGGGCACGGCCTGCTGAAGCAGGATCGCGCAGGCCTCGTCGACTGCGATGCGCAGGTCCTCGATCTCGTCGAGGGTGAAGTCCAAACGGGCTGCGAGGCCGGCCGTCGCCGTACGCAGCACCGACAGGTAGGCACCCGCGGCCGGCAGCCGGACTTCGACGAAGTCCTGGGTCGCGGGCTCGCCTGCGATCTGGGACACCCTCACCTCCAAGGTGGTACAAGCGTTACAGGGCCGAGGTTCGCCCCTCGGGGTAACGCGATACGTGGTTCAGCGGTGACGTTATCGCGCTCCGAAGTTTCCTGTCCCCGAGACCCCAACCCCGTGCTGTCACTCATAGTAAACACGCGAACACGCACAGTGGCTAGGGGGTGGGCGGGCCCAAATCGGAAGAGCGCGCGCCGGGTTGACGTACCCAGACGTCAGACGGTCGAACCGTCCCGGGCAGAGGTCACACCAGGACGTGATCGACGAAGCACCAGCGCCAGCTCTCCCCGGGCTCGAAGGTGCGCATCACCGGGTGACCGGTCTCCTTGTGGTGCGCCGTCGCGTGCTGCCTCGGCGAGGAGTCGCAGCAGCCGACGTGGCCGCAGACGAGGCACAGCCGCAACTGCACCGGGTCCGTGCCCTCGGCCAGACACTCCGGACAGGTCTCGCCGCACGGCTCCGGTTCCGGGTGCGGCAGCGCGTCGGCGTGCGTGCACTGTTTCATGATTGCCAGGTTACGACGGGTGCGCGGACGACCGCGCGGGAAAACGAGGGGCGGGCGGGCGCGATGGACGTGATGCCGCTGCTGTTGCTGGTGGCGGGCAGCGCCGCGGTGGCCGGGGCGGGACGGCGGGTGCCCGTTCCGGTACCCCTGCTCCTGGTCGCGGTGGGTCTGGCGGTGAGCTACGTCCCCGGGGTGCCCGACTACACCCTCGACCCGCACGTCGTCCTGCCGCTGCTGCTGCCCCCGCTGCTGTACACGGCCGCCTCGGACAGCTCCTACCTGGACCTGCGGGCGCAGACCCGGCCCGTGGCGCTGCTGTCCGTGGGCTACGTCCTGTTCGCCACCTTCGTCGTCGGCTGCGCCGCGTACCTCGTCGTGCCGGGCCTGCCGCTGACCGCGGCGCTGGTGCTGGGCGCGGTCGTGGCGCCCCCGGACGCCGTCGCGGCCACCGCCGTGGCACGCCGGGTGGGGCTGCCCTCCCGGATCACCACGATCCTCCAGGGCGAGTCCCTGGTGAACGACGCCACCGCCATCACCGCCTTCAAGGTGGCGCTCGCGGCGGCCGTCGGCGAGGGCGCCACCTGGGCCGGCGGGATCGGCGAGTTCCTGATCGCGGCGGTGGGCGGCGTCGGCGTGGGACTGGTGCTGATGGTGCCGCTCCACTGGCTGCGCACCCACCTGAGGGAGGCGCTGCTGCAGAACACGCTCTCCCTGCTGATCCCGTTCGTCGCCTACGCGGTCGCCGAGCAGGTGCACGCCTCCGGGGTGCTCGCGGTGGTCGTCGTCGCGCTCCACCTCGGCCACCGCGCGTGGGAGGTCGATTTCGCCACCCGGCTCCAGGAGGAGGCGGTGTGGAAGATGGTCGCGTTCGTCCTGGAGTCGGCCGTGTTCGCCCTGATCGGACTCCAGCTGCCCGTCGTCCTCAAGGGCCTGGGGGAGTACCAGGGCCTGGACGCCGCCTGGTACGCGGTCGCCGTCTTCCTGGTGGTCGCCGTGGCGAGGTTCGTGTGGGTGTACCCGGCGACCTTCCTGCCCCGGCTGTCGGCCCGCGTACGCGCACGCGAAGGCCCCCTCTCCTGGAAGGGCCCGTTCGTGATCGGCTGGGCCGGGATGCGCGGCGTGGTCTCCCTGGCCATCGCCTTCTCCATCCCGCTCACCGTGCACGGCGGCGAGCCCTTCCCCGAGCGCAACCTCATCCTGTTCCTGACCTTCACCACGGTCATCGGCACGCTGGTCGTCCAGGGCGTCACCCTGCCGCCGCTGATCCGCCTGCTGAAGTTCCCCGCACGCGACGTACAGGCCGAGACGCTGGCGGAGGCCAACGCCCAGGCACAGGCCTCGCGGGTCGCCGAGCAGCGCCTGGACGACCTGCTCGCCGACGAGCGCAACGCCCTGCCGGGCCCGCTCGCCGACCGCCTGCGCACGGTCATGGAACGCCGCCGCAACGCCGTCTGGGAACGGCTCGGGCAGGTCAACTCCGTCACCGGCGAGACCGTCGACGACACCTACCGGCGGCTCTCCCGGGAGATGATCGGCGCCGAGCGTGAGGTCTTCGTACGGCTGCGGGACGGCCGCTACATCGACGACGAGATGCTCCGGACGCTGCTGCGGCGACTGGACCTGGAGGAGGCGGCGGCGTACCGGGAGACGACGTGAGCGGGGCCTCAGCGCGCGTGCCCGCGCGAGAGGCCCGTCCCGCTCAGGGGAAGGGCCGGCCGGTGACGACCGCCGCCAGGGTCGTCCCGCGCGGGAAGGCGCCCTCCTGGGTGAGCGCGAGCAGGGCGTACAGCATCTTGGCGACGTAGACGCGCTCCACAGGGAGGCCGTGCCGGTCTTCGAAGTCCTCGGCGAAGGCGTCCAGCTCGGGCGTCGTGCGAGCGTAGCCGCCGTGGTGGAAGCGGTCGTCGAGGCTCCAGGCGCCGCGTGGCCCGCCGAACGCGCGCTCCTGGAGGCGCCGTATGTCGCCGTCCAGGAAGCCGCCCTTGAGGACCGGTATGCCGAGGGCACGCCGCCCCGTGGGGAGCCCCGCGGCCAGCCCGGCGAGCGTGCCCCCGGTGCCGCAGGCGACTGCGGCCACGTCGGCGTGCTCGCCCAGTTCCTCGCCCAGGGCGCGGCAGCCGCGGACGGCGTCGGCGTTGCTGCCGCCCTCGGGGACGACGACCGCGTCCTCGGCGTCCACCGCGCGCAGGAGCGCCGCCAGCGTCTCCGGTTCGGCCTTGCGGCGGTACGTCGAGCGGTCGACGAAGTGCAGCCGCATGCCGTCGGCGGCGCAGCGGGCCAGCGAGGCGTTGAGCGCCAGGCCGGCCAGCTCGTGACCGCGGACCACACCCACGGTGGGCAGCCCGAGCAGCCGGCCCGCGGCGGCCGCGGCCCGCAGGTGGTTGGAGTAGGCCCCGCCGAACGTGACGACGGTGCGGCCCCCCGCCGCGAGGAGGTTCGGCGCCAGTTTGCGCCACTTGTTGCCGACCAGTTCCGGGTGGATCAGGTCGTCCCGCTTGAGCAGCAGCCGGACGCCGTGCCGCGCGAACCGCCCGTCGGCCGCCTCCCGCAGCGGGGAGGGCAGCCGGGGCCGCAGGGCGGCGAAAGCGCGGGTGTCGGTGCCGGTCACCGTGCCATTGTCACGCCCCCGCGCGCCGGGCACCTCACTTCGGCGCCGGGCACCTCACTTCAGCCGGTCCCGGATCCGCCGGCGCATCGACGCCATCGTGAACCCGCGCGGGTCCGACTTCCCCGGCTGCCACTCCAGATGGCCGATGACGGAGCGCTCGTTCCACCCGTGGTGGCGGCAGACCGCGGCGGCGGCCCGCTCGATCGCCTCCAGCTGCGCCGCCGGCCAGGGGTCGTCGCCGTCGCCGAGGTTCTCGCACTCGAAGCCGTAGAAGTGCCGGTTGCCGTCGGTGTTCGCCTCGTTGTCCCGGGGCAGCGCCTTCTCGGCGATCACCGCGCGCAGGACGTCGTCGTCGCCGAGGCCGGCGTGGTTGGCCCTGCCGTACCCGACCAGGTGGACCTTGCCGTCCTTGGTGATCACCCCGTGGCACAGCGGGCCCGGCAGGTCCTCGTGCCCCTCGCGGCAGATGTCCACCGTCCGCGCGCTGCCCTTGGTGACCGTGTGGTGGATCATCACGCCGTGCACCGGACCCCAGTGGCCCTTGTGGTTGCGGTTGTGGTCCCGCCAGTCGCCGACCTCGACGACGGTCAGGCCCTCCGCCTTGAGTGCCTTGAGGAAACTGCTCGCGGACATGGGTGAGGCCACGGTCGGCTCCTTCACGCTGCGCGACGCCCGCCCGACGCGACCGCCTCGTACGGTGCTTGTACCGAAACGGAGCCCTCACTATTGCTTGTTGGGCCCGGTTCGGTCGCTGTTCGGTCCGTGTGCGATCCGTTTCGGCCACCCCGTCCCGGCCCGGCTGAGTCCGGCGGGAGGGGCAAGTCGCCGAGCCGCTCGGGCAAGCCCCCATACCTGCCCCGGCCGTACGTGATCCATTCCCGCTCTTTCGTGTAATAGCACCGGCACGCTCCGTGAGGAAGGCTGGTGCACGCACATCGATGCCGGGCGCGATCGTCCGGCATGACCGGGAGGGCAATTCCTTATGTCGGTAGGCGAAGAGGTCCGCACCGAGCAGACCAGGCCGCAGCAGAGCCTCGGCACGGCGGCCGCGCGGAACCTGGCCACCACCACCAAGTCCGTTCCTCAGATGCAGGAGATCAGCTCGCGCTGGCTGCTGCGCTCGCTGCCCTGGGTGGACATCCAGGGCGGCACGTACCGGGTGAACCGGCGTCTGACCTTCGCCGTCGGCGACGGCCGGGTGACGTTCGTGAAGACCGGCGACCGCGTCGAGGTCATCCCCGCGGAGCTGGGCGAGCTGCCGGCCCTGCGTTCGTACGAGGACGACGAGGTCCTCTCGGAGCTCGCGCAGCGCTGCGAGCAGCGCGAGTTCGGCCCCGGCGAGGTCATCGCCTCCTTCGGCGGCCGGGCCGACGAGGTCTACCTGCTGGCGCACGGCAAGGTCGAGAAGATCGGCAGCGGCCCCTACGGCGACGACGCGGTGCTCGGCGTGCTCGCCGACGGCGCCTACTTCGGGGACCAGGCGCTGCTCGACGGCGACGCCATCTGGGAGTACACCGCCCGCACGGTCACGGCCTGCACGGTCCTGGTGCTGCCCCGCCAGGAGGTGGAGCAGGTCGCGGAGCGGTCGGACTCCCTGCGCGAGCACCTGGAGCAGCGGCGCTCGATCCCGGAGCAGAACACCAACAGGCACGGCGAGAAGGCGATCGACCTCTCCGCCGGCCACAGCGGCGAGCCGGACATCCCGCATACCTTCGTCGACTACGATGCCCGGCCCCGTGAGTACGAACTGAGCGTCGCCCAGACCGTGCTGCGCATCCACTCGCGCGTGGCCGACCTGTACAACCAGCCGATGAACCAGACCGAGCAGCAGATCCGGCTGACGGTCGAGGCGCTGAAGGAGCGTCAGGAGCACGAACTCGTCAACAACCGCGAGTTCGGCCTGCTCCACAACTGCGAGTACGACCAGCGCATCCAGCCCCACGACGGCGTGCCCGGCCCGGACGACCTGGACGAACTGCTGAGCCGCCGGCGCGGCACCAAGCTCCTGCTCGCCCACCCGCGCGCCATCGCCGCCATCGGCCGCGAGCTGAACAAGCGCGGACTCGTCCCCGAGACGATCGACATCGCCGGGAACCGCATCCCGACCTGGCGCGGTGTGCCCATCTACCCGTGTAACAAGATCCCGGTCACCGACGCCCGCACCACCTCGATCATCGCGATGCGTACCGGGGAGCAGGACCAGGGCGTCATCGGCCTGCGGGCCACCGGCATCCCGGACGAGATCGAGCCGAGTCTGTCGGTGCGCTTCATGGGCATCAACGAGCAGGCCATCATCAAGTACCTGGTCACGGCCTACTACTCGGCCGCCGTCCTCGTGCCGGACGCGCTCGGCGTCATGGAGAACGTCGAGATCGGCCGCTGGCGGTGACGTCACTCTCCCGGACTCCGTGTCCCCGCCCTCTCGGGCGGGTACACCCCGGGGGTACGGACGGGCCCATGGGGAAGGTGAGTCCATGACGGAGACCGGGCGCGGCGCCGTCGCGACGCGCCGTCCCAGCGGAACGCCTGAGAGGCACGGGCCCATCGCCACACAGCGGGACGGAGAACCGGGGGAGTCGTCCGAGGGCCAGGGGACGGGGGTGGCCGAAGGGCACGAGGCGGCGGTGCTCCTGAGGGAGTCCCGGGCGTCGGTCGACCCCGAACTGCGCGCCGCCATCGGGACCCTGCCCGACGCGATGCGGCGGGTCGCGCTCTACCACTTCGGCTGGCAGCACGCGGACGGCACGCCCGCGGCGGACAACGCGGGCAAGGCGATCCGTCCCGCACTCGTCCTCACGGCGGCGACCGCGCTCGGCGGACCCGTGGCGCGGGCGGCGGTGCTCCGGGCCGCGGCGGCGGTGGAACTGGTCCACAACTTCACCCTGCTGCACGACGACGTGATGGACCGGGACGCCACCCGGCGCCACCGGCCCACGGCGTGGGCCGTGTTCGGGGACGCCGACGCGATCCTCGCCGGGGACGCCCTCCAGGCGCTCGCCCTGCGGATGCTCGCCGTGGACCCGCACCCGGCGTCCGCGGCGGCGGCCGCCCGGGTCGCCGACTGCGTCATGGAGTTGTGCGAGGGCCAGCACGCGGACACGGCCATGGAACGGCGCCCGCCGGGCGAGGTCACCCTCGCGGAGACGCTCACCATGGCCGAGGCCAAGACGGGTGCCCTGCTGGGATGCGCCTGTGCCGTCGGGGCCCTGTACGCCGGGGCCGCCGAGGAGGACGTCGAGGCCCTGGACGCCTTCGGCCGGGAGGCGGGGCTGGCCTTCCAGCTCATCGACGACGTCATCGGCATATGGGGCGACCCGCGCCGGACCGGCAAGCCGGCCGGTGCGGACCTGGCCGCACGCAAGAAGTCGCTGCCGGTGGTCGCCGCCCTGACCTCCGGTACCCCGGCCGCCACCGAACTCGCCGAGTTGTACGCGGCGCCGTACGACGAGCACAAGGAGGACCTGCGGCGCACCGCCCTGATCGTGGAGCGGGCCGGGGGCCGGGACTGGGCGCAGGCCCAGGCGGCCGACCGGATGGCGAGAGCCATGCAGGAGCTGGCCCGTGCCGTGCCCGAGCCGGAGGCGGCGGGGGGCCTGCTCGCCCTGGCCGAGTTCGTGACCCGGCGCAGCACCTGAGGGCCGGCCCGGCGCCTTGTGGCCGGGCCGGCCGCGCAAGACCCCGGAGCCCGTGCAGGGCCGTACGGCACCTGACCGACGTACGGCCGCACCGCCGACGGCTCCGGTCCGGCGGGTCCCGCACTTCCCCACGGTGTGCGGGGCCCGCCTCCTTCACCCGCCCGCCCGCGGCACGCGTCCGTCGTGAGGGTCCGGCGGCCGCCGCTTTCACCCGTTAGTCTCAACCGCCGTACGCGCGAGCGATGTTGACTCCTGGGAGCGGGGCATGGGTGTGCTGATCCGGACGGCGGGCGAGGGTGACCGGGATCTGGTGGTCCGGCTGCTGGACGAGGCCTTCCAGGACGATCCGGTGAGCAGTTGGGTCTTCCCCGGCGAGGAGTACCGCCGGCGCACCCACCACCGGCTCATGGCCGCCTTCGCCGACGCCGTGTTCGCCGGGGGCCGGGTCGACCTCACCGAGGACGGCGCGGCGTGCGCACTGTGGCTGCCCGTCCCGGCGGAGGCGCAGGCCGGTGATGAGGACGGTCCGGCACAGGTGCGCGAGGCCGTCGACCCGGGCAACGAGCGCGTCGAGCTGATAGCGCGCCTGACGGAGGACATCCATCCCGCCGGGCGGGCCCACGCGTACCTGTGGATGATCGGCGTGGCCCCGGGGCGGCAGGGCGAGGGGCTGGGCACCGCCCTGATCGAGCGGGCCCTCGGCCGCTGCGACCGCGAGGGGCTGCCCGCCTACCTCGAAGCCAGCAGTGCCCGCGGCCGGGTCCTGTACGAGCGCCTCGGCTTCGAGTTCACCGGCCGGGCCCTGGAGCTGCCGGACGGCCCCCGCATGTGGCCGATGTGGCGCGAACCGCGCCCTTGAACATAACCGGTACCCAAACCACTACGAGTGAAGTACTGTCGCCGTAGTGGTCAAACGAGAGGGACCGGTTTGCGCAAGCTCACGTACTTCATCGCCTGCTCCATCGACGGCTTCATCGGCGGTCCGGACGGCGACGCGTCGTTCATGTACCCGTTCATCGACGAGGAGTTCCTCGGGTTCCTGAAGGAGGAGTACCCGGAGACGATGGCCACCCACGGCCGCCGGGCGCTCGGCCTCGACGACCTGCCCAACAAGCGGTTCGACACGGTCGTCCAGGGCAGGGCCAGCTACGACCTGGCCCTGAAGGAGGGCGTCACCAGCCCCTACGCCCACCTGCGCGAGTACGTCGCCTCCCGCACCCTCACCGAGTCGCCCGACCCGAACGTCGAGATCATCTCGACCGACCTGGTCGGCAGGGTGCGCGAGCTGAAGGCGGAGCGGAGCGGACTGGACATCTACCTGTGCGGCGGAGCCACCGTCGCCGGAGAGCTGCTCGTCGAGGTCGACGAGCTGGTCATCAAGACGTACCCGGTGGTGATCGGCTCAGGGATGCCGATGTTCGCCTCCGGTTTCGAGGTCTCCGAGTTCACGGCGGACCGGGTGCGGACCTTCGGCAACGGTGTCGTGGTGCGGTCGTACCAGCGCAAGCGCTGAGCCGTAACCTGTTCTAGCCTGGGGGTATGGACAGCGACAGGTACGACTGTCCCGTCTGCGGACAGCCAGTGGAAGCGGTCGTCCGGCGGTACAAGACGCTGGGCGCATGGGTCCCGACATGGGTTCCCGGCCCGTGCCGCAACCCGCGGTGCGAGGCCTCCACCGGCCGGAGCGCCGGAGCCGAGGCGCGGCCCGCGACGGCGGAGCCCTCCCGGGGAGCGACCACGGACAACCCCTGACATCGGGGATACCGAAGGGGCCCGGCCAGGATGGCGGCCGGGCCCCTTCGGGCGCTCCTGGGGCCTGCGATGGTGCACCGATCGCCGGCCCTGGATACTGACGGGTCGTCAAGCCTTCTTGGTCTCCCAGAAGATCTTGTCGATCTGGGCGATGTAGTCCAGGGCCTTCTGGCCGGTCGCCGGGTCCTTCGAGCCCTTGGCGGCCGACAGGGCCTTCAGGGTGTCGTTGACCAGCTGGTGCAGCTCCGGGTACTTCTCGAAGTGCGGGGGCTTGAAGTAGTCGCTCCACAGCACGGAGACGTGGTGCTTCGCGAGCTCGGCGCGCTGCTCCTTGATGACCGTGGCGCGCGTCTGGAAGTGCGGGTCGTCGTTGCCGGCCATCTTCTCCTGGACGGCCTTCACCGACTCCGCCTCGATGCGGGCCTGGGCAGGGTCGTACACGCCGCAGGGCAGGTCGCAGTGGGCGCTGACCGTGACCTTGGGGGCAAACAGGCGGGAAAGCATGAAGCGTTCCTTCCTCGTGATCGTCTTCTCAGGGGGGACATTACTCCCTGGGAGGACCGATTTCGCGGGTGCCCCCATGGGCTTAGGACAAAAGTCCGGGGTGAGACTGAGACTGGTGGAGGAAAGACCGGGGAGGTGCCGGGTGATGCCGGAGCAACTGTCGCAGGAGACCGAGCGCGCCAGAGGGGCGTTGCCCTTCGGGCCGGCCGAGGTGACCGGGCCGTCCATGGTGCCCACGCTGCACCACGGGGACGTGCTGCTCGTGCACTGGGGGGCACGGGTCCGGCCGGGTGACGTGGTCGTGCTGCGGCACCCCTTCCAGCAGGACCTGCTGGTGGTCAAGCGGGCGGCCGAGCGGCGCGGGGCCGGCTGGTGGGTGCTCGGGGACAACGCGTTCGCGGGCGGGGACAGCACCGACTACGGCGTCGTCCCGCAGGACCTCGTACTGGGCCGGGTGCGGTTCAGGTACCGGCCGCCGCGGCCGGGTCAGCGCTCGCCGTTCGCCGTGGTGCGCTGGGCGCTGTCGGCGGTCAGGCCGGTGCTGGCCGACCGGTCCGCCTCCAGGCGCTTGCGGGCGCGGTAGGCCGCCACGTTGGCGCGGGTGGCGCAGCGGTCGGAGCAGTAGCGGCGGGAGCGGTTGGTGGAGGTGTCCAGGTAGGCGTTGCGGCAGGGTGCCGCCTCGCACAGGCCCAGCCGGTCCACGCCGTACTCGGTGAGGTGGAAGGCCAGGCCCATCGCCGCGATGGCCGCGAAACCGGCGGTCGCGTTGGAAGGGTGGTCCGCCAGGTGCATGTGCCACAGCGGGCTGCCGTCGTCCGCGCGGTGGTCGTGGCCGGAGATCTGCGGGCTCACCGGGAACTCCAGGAGCAGTGAGTTCAGCAGATCCACGGCGAGGGTCTCGTCGCCGCCGTCGGCCGCCTCGAAGACCGCGCGCAGCCGCCCCCGGACCGAGCGGAACCGTGTCACGTCGGCCTCGGCCGCGCGCCGGGCCGCCGACTGGTTGGCGCCGAACAGTTCACGGACGGCCTCCACCGAGGTCAGGGAGTCCTGTCCCCGGGACGGTTCCTCGGTGTTGACGAGACGTACGGCGTAGTCCGAGTAATAGGCCAGTTCCACTTGTAGTCCTTACGAAGGGGCTCTATGGTCGTGCCTGCGGTCAGGTAACAGCTGATCGTGCTTCCAGGGTATTACGTCACGCAGGCATGGAGGGGCTCGATGACGGACGCGGACACCACCACCACCACTACCACCACGGCCGGTACCGACTGGCAGGCCTGGCAACAGAGCTGGGACCGGCAGCAGGAGTGGTACATGCCGGACCGCGAGGAACGGTTTCGGATCATGCTCGACATGGTCGAGGCACTCGTCGGCCGCGCCCCGCGCGTGCTCGACCTGGCCTGCGGCACCGGCACCATCACGGCCCGGCTGCTCGACCGGTTCCCGGACGCCACCAGCACCGGCGTGGACCTCGACCCGGCGCTCCTGGCCATCGCCGAGGGCACCTTCGCGGGCGACGGGCGGGTCTCCTTCGTCACCGCCGACCTCAAGGACCCCGACTGGCCGGCGAAACTGCCGTACGACTCGTACGACGCCGTGCTGACCGCCACGGCCCTGCACTGGTTGCACGCCGAGCCCCTCGCGGATCTCTACGGCCGGGTCGCGGGGCTGGTCCGCGACGGCGGTGTCTTCATGAACGCGGACCACATGATCGACGACACGACGCCCCGGATCAACGCGGCCGAGCGCGCGCAGCGGCACGCGCGGATGGACGCCGCCAAGGGCGGGGGCGCGCTCGACTGGTCCGAGTGGTGGCAGCTCGCCGCCAAGGACCCGGTGCTCGCCGGACCCACCGCCCGCCGCTTCGAGATCTACGGCGAGCACGCCGACGGCGAGATGCCCCCGCCCGCGTGGCACGCGCGCGTGCTGCGCGAGAAGGGCTTCGGCGAGGCGCGGCCGGCGTGGTGCTCGCCGTCGGACACCCTGCTGCTGGCCGTGAAGTGAGCCGGTGACAGCGCGGAGGGGCGGTAGGGGAGACCCCTGCCGCCCCTCGGGCGTGACGTCACAGGACCTTGGACAGGAACGCCTTGGTCCGCTCGTGCTGCGGGTCGGTCAGGACGTCGCGCGGGTTGCCCGCCTCGACCACCGCGCCGTCGTCCATGAAGACCAGGCTGTCGCCGACCTCGCGGGCGAAGCCCATCTCGTGGGTGACGACGACCATCGTCATGCCGGACTCGGCGAGGTCGCGCATGACGTCGAGGACGTCGCCGACCAGTTCCGGGTCCAGGGCGGAGGTCGGCTCGTCGAACAGCATCAGCTTCGGGTCCATCGCCAGGGCCCGTGCGATGGCGACGCGCTGCTGCTGGCCGCCGGAGAGCTGCGAGGGGTAGTTGCCGGCCTTGTCGGCCAGGCCCACGCGCTCCAGCAGCGCCCGCGCGCGGTCCCTGGCCTGGGGCTTGCTCATGCCCTTGACCTGGACCGGTGCCTCCATGACGTTCTCCACGGCCGTCATGTGCGGGAACAGGTTGAAGCGCTGGAAGACCATGCCGATGTCCCGGCGCTTGAGGGCGACCTCGCTGTCCTTCAACTCGTAGAGCTTGTCACCCTTCTGGCGGTAGCCGACCAGCTCGCCGTCGACGTACAGACGCCCGGCGTTGATCTTCTCGAGGTGGTTGATACACCTGAGGAAGGTGGACTTGCCGGAGCCGGAGGGGCCGATGAGGCAGAACACCTCGCCCTGCTTCACCTCCAGGTCGATGCCCTTGAGGACCTCGACGGCGCCGAAGGACTTGTGGACGCCCTCGGCCTTGACCATGGACGCGGTTGCACTCCGGGTCATGCCGGGACCCCCTTCGGGCGACGCGAGGGAAGGACCGCCGTCTTCAGACGCTGCAGGGGTGTCGGCGGCAGGGAGCGGACCGATCCCCGGGCGTAGTGGCGCTCGACGTAGTACTGGCCGACGCTGAGGACGGAGGTCATGATCAGGTACCAGGCCGCCGCGAGGAAGTACATCTCCACCGGTGAGCCCGAGTTCTGCCCGATGTCCTTGGCCTCCTTGAAGAGGTCGGCGAACTGCACCGCCGAGACGAGCGAGGTCGTCTTCAGCATGTTGATGACCTCGTTGCCCGTCGGCGGCACGATCACGCGCATCGCCTGGGGGATGACGATCCGGCGCAACGTCTTGGCCTGGCTCATGCCGAGTGCGTGGGAGGCCTCGGTCTGGCCCTCGTCGACCGAGAGCAGTCCGGCCCGGCAGATCTCGGACATGTAGGCGGCCTCGTTGAGGCCCAGGCCGAGCAGCGCCGTCAGCAGCGGCGTCATGAACGACGCCCAGTAGTCCTTGTAGATCGGGCCGAGGTTGATGTACTCGAAGACCAGGCCGAGGTTGAACCAGACGAAGAGCTGCACCAGGACCGGGGTGCCGCGGAAGAACCAGATGTAGAACCAGGCGAGGGACGAGGTGACCGGGTTCTTGGACAGGCGCATCACGGCGAGCGTGATGCCGCCGACGATGCCGATCACCATGGACAGCACGGTCAGGAGCAGGGTGTTCCAGACACCGTGCATGATCCGGTCGTCGAAGAAGTAGTCGGGGATCGCGCCCCAGTTGATGTCGCCCTGGGCGAAGGCGTAGACGATCGCGCACAGGAGGGCGAGAGCGACGGCTGCGGACACGTACCGCCCGGGATGCCGGACCGGAACGGCCTTGATGGCCTCCGGTCCGGCGTGGGGCGTCGCGCCGGGACCGTCCGTCTTGTTGACGTCAGCAGTCACGGGTTGGGCCTTTCGGAGCCGAGTCGAACGGTGCGGTCTCAGGAACCACCGTTGATCTTGGCCTCGGTGATCGCGCCGTCCGCGACCCCCCACTTGTCGACGATCTTCTGGTACTCGCCGCTGTCGATGACGGCCTGGACGGCGGCCTTGACGGCGTCACGCAGCTGGGTGTTGTCCTTGGCGACGGCGATGCCGTACGGGCCCGCCTCCACCTGGTCGCCGACGATCTCGAAGTACTTGCCGCCGCCGGAGTTCTTCACGGAGTAGGCCGCGATCGGGAAGTCGGCGGACACGACGTCCGCGCCCTTGGAACGCATCCGGGTCTCGGCCTCGGGGTTGGTGTCGAAGGGCTCGATCCCCAAGGTCTTCTTGCCCGCGTCCGTGCACTTCTTCGCCTGGTCCTTCGCCAGGTCGTGGGAGAAGGTGTTGCGCTGCACGGCCATGGTCTTGCCGCACAGGTCGTCCCAGGTCTTGATGGACTGGTCGTCGCCCTTGAGGGTGTAGAGGGACACTCCCGCCGTGAAGTAGTCGACGAAGTCGACGCCCGCGCCGACCTTCTTGCCGGTGTCGGCGTCGATGCCCTCCTGGCGGTCCTTGGTGTCGGTCATGGCCGACATGGCGAGGTCGTAGCGCTTGGAGGCGAGACCGCCGACGAGCGTGTCGAAGGTGGCGTTCTCGAATTCGAACGTCACGCCGAGCTGCTTGCCCATCGCCGCCGCGAGGTCCGGGTCAATACCGACCACCTTGCCGGAGTCGTCCTTGAATTCGACCGGCGCGTAGGCGATGTCCGAACCGACCTTGATGGTGCCCTTGTCACGTATGGCCTGGGGGAGCTTGTCGGCCAGCGGGGCCTTGCTCTCGGACTGGCTCCCGCCGGAGTCCTTGTCCTTGGTCTGGTCGCCGCAACCGGTGAGCAGCAGGGCGCCGGCGACCGCGATCGCACCGACCGCTGCTAGCCGGGAGTGCGCGGCGGTCGTACGACGGGTGAAGCGTGCGGTCATGGTGGTTCCTCCGGCGGATGAGGGAGTTGCCGATGGGGACGGTGGAGTTCCGGTGGGGCGAGACGCCGGCCGGGGGACCGGCCGGTGCCGTGGGTCGACGAGAGCACACACCTTCGAGTGCCGCGACCTCGTGTGATTACGGCATCTTGCCATTCGGACTCGGCCGTTCAGGGGGGCCGTCATGTCAAAATCGGATAACGGGTCGCCTCTCGAACCACATCAGGTCGGTACATCACGACCGAACCTTTGCGGGAATCTGCCCTTCCGGCGGGAAGATCTACGGAATTTCTCCTTATCCCGCCATGGATTGCGGGTGGGTGGGGCTGCAGAAGGGGCCCGGGACAGGTCTGTCAAGAGGTCTCGGGAGGTTGGCCGGAACCCCGGCTATGAGTCATGTCACCGACATGCGGTGTGCCGGGTCCGACATGTGAGCTTGCGCTTATCGGACTCGTCGTGGGGGGCGTCCGTCGGGTAAGAAGGTTCTTTACACCCCTCATCAGGGGCTCAGGGCGCGTGTGCGGCGTGCCCGTCGCGCAGGGGTCCTCGTGGCCCAGACAGCCATCTCCCTGTGCGGTGCCCGCCCATTCCTCACCAGGAGTGGACACACCCTCAAACCATGAACTCTTAAGGGGTAAGACAAAGTGGCAGCGGAGATCGTCAATCCTCGCAGCGACAGCGAAGCCGGTGCGGAGCAGGAGGCGGGCGCCGAGCCGCTCGACTCCTTCGACCCCGCGTTCGCGCTGCACCGCGGCGGCAAGATGGCCGTGCAGGCCACCGTGCCGATCCGCGACAAGGAAGACCTGTCCCTGGCGTACACGCCCGGCGTCGCGAAAGTGTGCAGCGCGATCGCCGAGCAGCCCGACCTCGTCCACGACTACACCTGGAAGTCGTCCGTCGTCGCGGTCGTGACGGACGGTACGGCGGTGCTGGGACTCGGGGACATCGGGCCCGAGGCCTCCCTCCCGGTGATGGAGGGGAAGGCGATCCTCTTCAAGCAGTTCGGCGGCGTGGACGCGGTCCCGATCGCCCTGAACTGCACGGACGCCGACGAGATCGTCGAGACCGTGGTCCGGCTCGCGCCCTCCTTCGGCGGAGTCAACCTGGAGGACATCTCGGCGCCGCGGTGCTTCGAGATCGAGCGCAAGCTCCAGGAGCGCCTGGACATCCCGGTCTTCCACGACGACCAGCACGGCACGGCGGTCGTGACGCTGGCGGCGCTGCGGAACGCGGCGCGGCTGAGCGGGCGGACGCTGGGCGAACTGCGGGCGGTGATCTCGGGTGCGGGCGCGGCCGGGGTCGCCATCGCCAAGATGCTGGTCGAGGCCGGTATCGGGGACGTCGCGGTCGCCGACCGCAAGGGCGTCGTCTCGGCCGACCGGGACGACCTGACCCCGGTCAAGCGCGAGCTGGCCGGTTTCACCAACAAGGGCGGGCTGTCCGGCTCGCTGGAGGCGGCCCTGTCGGGTGCCGACGTCTTCATCGGCGTCTCCGGCGGTACGGTGCCGGAGCCGGCGGTGGCCTCGATGGCCGAGGGCGCGTTCGTCTTCGCGATGGCCAACCCGAACCCCGAGGTGCATCCGGAGGTCGCCCACAAGTACGCGGCGGTCGTCGCGACGGGGCGCTCGGACTTCCCGAACCAGATCAACAACGTGCTGGCGTTCCCGGGCATCTTCGCGGGCGCGCTGCAGGTGCGGGCGTCGCGGATCACCGAGGGCATGAAGCTCGCGGCGGCCGAGGCGCTCGCCGCCGTGGTGGGGGACGACCTCGCCGCGGACTACGTCATTCCGTCCCCGTTCGACGAGCGGGTGGCGCCGGCTGTCACGGCGGCGGTGGCTGCGGCGGCTCGGGCGGAGGGGGTCGCGCGCCGGTGACGGTGTGACTCCCGGTGCGGTTGGCGGCCTCGTCCTTGGCGGACGGGGCCGCTTGTCTTTGGGCGCGGGGCCGGCGCAGCTGGGGGAAGAGGAAGGGGGCGCGGCCGCATCGTCGCTGTGCGCAAGAGGGGGTGTGTCACACGGGGTTGTGGTTCCCGTTGTGCGGTGGGGAACCTATCGTCGGGGGCATGTTCGCTGTCTACGCCGCCCGAATCGACCGCGACCAGCCGTTGGCCGGCCTGGAGTCGGGAGAGCTTCCGGCTCCCGAGGCCCGCCCCGGCTGGAGTGTCGTCGATGTCAGGGCCGCCTCCCTCAACCACCACGACCTGTGGTCCCTGCGCGGCGTCGGCCTCCCGGAGGACCGGCTGCCGATGATCCTCGGCTGCGACGCCGCCGGTGTCGACGCGGACGGCAACGAGGTCGTCCTGCACTCCGTGATCGGCCAGACCGGCCACGGTGTCGGCCCCAAGGAGCCCCGCTCCATCCTCACCGAGCGCTACCCGGGGACGTTCGCCGAGCAGGTGGCCGTGCCGACCTGGAACATCCTGCCCAAGCCCAGGGAACTCTCCTTCGAGGAGGCCGCCTGTCTGCCGACCGCCTGGCTGACGGCGTACCGGATGCTGTTCACCAACGCCGGGGTGCGCCCCGGTGACTCGGTGCTGGTGCAGGGCGCGGGCGGCGGCGTGGCCACGGCGGCGATCGTGCTCGGCAAGGCGGCCGGGCTGCGGGTCTTCGCCACCAGCCGGGACGAGGCCAAGCGCAAGCGCGCCCTGGAACTCGGTGCCGTGGAGGCCGTCGAGACCGGCGCGCGGCTGCCGCAGCGGGTCGACGCCGTGATCGAGACCGTCGGCGCCGCCACCTGGTCGCACTCCATCAAGTCGCTGCGACCCGGCGGCACACTGGTCATCTCCGGTGCCACCAGCGGCGACCGGCCCTCCCACGCCGAGCTGACCCGCATCTTCTTCCTGGAGCTCAAGGTCGTCGGCTCCACGATGGGCAGCAAGGACGAGCTGGAGGACCTGCTGTCCTTCTGCGCCGCCACCGGCGTGCGGCCCGTCATCGACGAGGTGCTGCCGATGAACCGGGCGCGCGAGGGGTTCGAGCGGATGGCCTCGGGGGAGCAGTTCGGCAAGATCGTGCTCAGCAACTCCTGACGCGACGCGCTTCCTTCACCTGCGGCGGGTCCGGTTCTCCGGGCCCGCCGTTCGCGTGCGCCGTCCCGCCTCCCATATGTCAACCAGGGTTGACAGGCGCGGGATGTCAACTTACGTTGACAGTATGAGTGAAGCAACGGATCTCGCCACGCGTGCGGGTGACCGTGACCCCCGGATCGGGCTGCGGGCCGTCGCCGCCCTCAGGAAGCTGGTGGAGCAGCTGGAGGCGGTGCAGGTGCGCGGCGCGCGCCTGCAGGGGTGGTCGTGGCAGGAGATCGCCACGGAACTCGGGGTCAGCAGGCAGGCCGTGCACAAGAAGTACGGGAGGCAGTGATGTTCGAGCGGTTCACGAAGGATGCCCGGGCGGTCGTGCAGGGGGCGGTCGATCAGGCGGAGGAGGAACGGGCACGGACCGTCGAGAGCGAGCACCTCCTGCTCGCCCTGCTGGAACGGGAGGGCAGCCGGGCCTCCTTCGCACTGGCGGCGCTCGGGGTCGCCGAGCGACGGGACGCGGTACGGCAGGCGCTGCGGGACGCACGGCGCCGGGCGGGTCTGTCGCAGGCGGAGACCGAGGCCCTCGCCGGCCTGGGCATCGACGTCGCGGAGGTCGTCGCCCGGGTGGAGGAGGCCCACGGCGTCGGCGCGATGTCCGCCGACCGGAAGGGCGGGCGCCGGTGGTCCGGGCACCGCGGCTTCGGCCGGGGCGCCAAGGAGGTCCTGGAGAAGTCGCTGCGGGTCGCCGTGGCCCGTCGCGACCGGCACATCGGGGACGAGCACCTCCTCCTCGCCCTCACCCTCCGCCCCGGTGTGCCCGCCGAGGTGCTGGCGGACCTCGGGGTGACCCATGAGTCGCTGACCCGGGTGCTGGGCGACGGCGCCGGGGAGGCCTGCGCCTGACCGGCGCCCACGGCGCCCACGGCTGTGCCGGGGGCGCCGCGTCCTGCCGAGCCGGGGCTCAGGCCTTCGGTGTCCGCAGTATCACCCCGATGTGCGCCGCGGCCTCCGACAGCCGGCGGCGCGCGTCGCGCACCTGGTCGGCCGTGACCCCGTGGTCCCGGGCGGCGTCGCGGATGTCGTCCCGGAAGCGGTCGAGCAGCCGGTCCAGGTCCCGGGCCGGGTCGCCGGTGGAGTCCGCGGCGTCCTCGTGGGCCCAGGCCGGGGTGTAGGCGGCCGGGAAGTCCTCGGGCGTGGCGGAGTACTCCGGGCCGGTGGGGTGCTCGGTCCGCGGGGCGGTGCTCCCGGCGTCGGTGCGGCCGAAGCCCCAGTCCTTGCCGAACTCCTTCCCGAAGTCCTTGCCGAAGTCCCCGACCTCCTTGGCCAGTTCGCTCAGTCCCTCGCGCAGTCCCGTCGGCCAGTCGCCCCGTGAGAAGTGGTCCTGCACCTGCTCCTGCACGCGCTGGGCGATGCGCTGGACCTCCTCCTGCGCCTGGGCCCGGGCCCGGTCCTGGGCCTCCTTGGCCTGGTGCCGGGCCCGCTGTGCCTCGTCGCGGGCGCGGCGGCTCTCGTCCTTGGCGCGGCGGGCCTGCTCCTTCCACTCCTGCTTGACCCGCCGCATCTCCTCCTTGGCGGCCCGCCAGGCCTCCTTCTCGTCGGTGTCTCCTCCGCCGCCCGCGGCCTCGTCGCGGGGCCCGGGGCCGGTGCCCCGGCGGGCCGCGGTGGCCGCCGCTCGCATCTCCCGCCGCAGATCTCCCGCCGCGCCCCGCACGTCCGCCCGGATCTCGGCGGCCAGCTCGGCGACCGACTCCCGGATCTCCAGCTCCAGGTCGGCCAGCTCGCCACTGCGGTCGGCCAGCTCGGCGCGGCCGGCGTCCGTGATGGCGTACACCTTGCGGCCGCCCTCGGTGGTGTGGGTGACCAGGCCCTCGGCCTCCAGCTTGGCCAGGCGCGGGTACACCGTGCCCGCGGACGGGGCGTAGAGGCCCTGGAAGCGCTCTTCCAAGAGCCGGATCACCTCGTAACCGTGGCGCGGGGCCTCGTCCAGGAGCTTGAGGAGGTAGAGGCGGAGGCGGCCGTGGGCGAAGACGGGGGGCATGTCAGAGCACCTTCTTGTCGGTCGTGCCGTCGGAAGGGGCACCGGTGGCGCCGGCCTCCCGGACGGAAGCGGAATTGTCCCCCGGGCCGCCCCGTGCGTCGTCCACCGGGCCGGTGTTCTGCGGATCCCGCTCCCACGGCGCGTCCTCCGGCGCCGGACGGCGGAGCAGGGCGATCGAGCCGGAGACCGTGGTGGCCTTCAACCGGCCGTTGCCCGCGCCGAGCCGGCCGGTGATGCGTTTGGCCCCCCACTGGCCGCCCACCCGCAGGTCCTCGAAGGCGCTGGAGACCATGCCGCTGGCCGTGTTCGCCTCGACCTTGGCGTCGGCCGGCTGGGGCAGCCGTATGGCGATCTCGCCCGAGACGCTGTTCAGGCTGATGTCGGTGGGCCCACCGGTCGGGTCCAGGTCGACGATCATCGAACCGCTCACCGAGTCGGCCCGCACGGAGGAGCCCGCCTCCACCACCGTCAGGTCGCCGGAGACGGAGTTGAAGCGCAGGTCTCCGGTGAGGGCCTGCGCCTCCACGTTGCCCGAGACGGTGTCGGCGCGGACGGGGCCCGCGAGGCTCACCAGCGTGGTGTCCCCGGAGACGCCCTTCACCTCGGCCGGTCCGTCGAGCCCGGAGACGACGGCCGCGGCTCCGACCACGCCCACCTCCACGCGGGTGCCGGTCGGCACGGCCAGGGAGACCACCGCGCTGCGGCGCCAGCCCTTGCGGTCCAGCCACTTGAGGAAGCCCTTCCAGGGCAGGTCCTCGTAGGCCACCGTGAGCACGCCGTCCCGGTGGGTCACGACCAGAGGCGGTCCGTCGATCTCGGACACCTCCAGGCGGGCGGAACCTTCGTCCGTGCCCACCACGTTCACAGTTCCCCCGACGATGCGTACCTGGAGCACGCTCACGGGCTCGTCGAAGGTGAGTTTCCTGGGTTCCGCGACGGACCACTCGGGCATGGTGACGACCTCCTCGACCGAACGCGCCATATCGCGTCCTCCGTGATTCACGATATATCGCGGGGGTGGAAAGTCAAGACACCCGTTCTGGTGATCAACGATCGACCGGGCGGGACGAACTGCCCTAGGTTGTGGATATGTCGACGGAAGAGTCCGTGCCGGCGCCCGCGCCCGCTGCGGGCGCCCTGCTGCTCTGCCGCGCCGAGCCGGACTCCGTCGCCGTCGTCGCCCCGCTGCTGGGCGAACGCATGCAACTGGTCCGCGCGGGCGAGGAGTGGAGCGCGCTCGTCCCGGAGGGCGGCCCCTGGCGCACGGGCGGCGAACCGGTCGACCGTGTGGTCGGCGGCTGGGCCGCGGCGCTCGCCGTCGGCGCCCCGTGGCCCGTACTCGCCCTGTGGTGGGACGCCGACCGGGCCGGCTACACCCTCGGGTCCGGGTTCCGCCGCCCGGTCGGCTACGTCTGGCTCGCGGACGGCACCCCGGTCGGCGAGGACGAGGCGATGCGTACCTTCGCCGCCCGGCTCGGCCTGGATCCCGTACTCGACCTCCAGGCGCTGGACCGGCTGACCCGCCCGGACCCGGACGCAGGTCAGGATCACGACCACAGCCCCGGGGCCGGTGCCCGGGCCCGGCTGCGCGGACTGCTCGCGGTGCTGACGCGTGCCGGGATCTCGCTGCCCGCGGGGCTCGAACCCGGTGAGGACGCGGACCGCCTCGGCACCCTCGCCCGCGCCCTGCCCGGTGCCCGCCGGACCGAGGCCGCGGAACGCCGCCCGACCGCCGACGAGAGCCGCCTGGCCGCCTGGATGCCCTGGGTGGGCGGCCCCGGAGCCCGTGCCCTGGCCCTGGTCCAGATGGCGGTGGGCCTGCCGCTCACCGCCTGGGGCCTGCGGCGTCGAAGCGCCGGCTGGACCGCGGCGGGTGCGCTGCTCGTCGCGCACGGCGCGCTCGGCACGGCCTACGGTCTCTCCAGGCGCTCCTGACGGGTTACGCAGGCCGCCCGGAACGCGGCCCGGGCACCGCGGGAACCCCGTACCGCGTGCCTACTCGTCCTCGTCCTCGTCGTCGTCCAGTCGCGCCAGCCACGTCGCCAGTCGCTCCACCGGAACTTCGAAGTCGGGGTTCAGGTCGACGAAGGTCCGCAGCTGCTCGGCGAGCCACTCGAAGGTGACCTCCTCCTCGCCGCGCCGCTTCTCCAGTTCCTCGATGCCTCGGTCGGTGAAGTACAACTCATGCTCCTGATGCGGGTGGGACGGGCCCACGGCCGTAGTACCCGTCCAGGGTAGTCCGTGCGGCCGGACCGGGTAGTCCGTGCGGCCGGACCGGGCAGGGGCCGCGTCGAGGCCGGGCGGCCGGCGTCCGGGGCCGGCCCGGACGATCCGGGCGCTGCCCGCCGGACGCCGAAGGGCCGACCCCGTTCCCGGGACCGGCCCCTCGTGCCGAACCTGTGCGGTCAGGCCGACGGTGTCATGCCGACGCCGTCAGGCCTGTTCCACGCGAGGCCTCAGGCCTCGAACACCTCACGCACCAGCTGCTCCTGCTCGGCCTGGTGCCGCTTGGCGGAACCGACGGCCGGGGACGAGCCGTGCGGGCGCGAGATGCGGCGCAGGCGCTCGCCGTGCGGGACGTCCGCGCCGACCGCCAGGTCCAGGTGGTCGATCAGGTTGAGCGCGATGAACGGCCAGGCACCCTGGTTCGCCGGCTCCTCCTGGGCCCACAGGTACTTCTCGGCGTTCGGGTACTTGGCGATCTCCGCCTGGAGCTCGGCACCCGGCAGCGGGTACAGGCGCTCGATGCGGATGATGGCCGTGTCCGTCAGACCGCGCTTCTTCCGCTCGGCGTCGAGGTCGTAGTAGACCTTGCCGGCGCAGAAGACGACCTTCTTGACCGCCGCCGCGTCGACCGACTCGTCGCCGATGACCGGACGGAACTGGCCCGTCGTGAACTCCTCCGCCTTCGACGCCGCGGCCTTCAGGCGCAGCATCGACTTCGGGGTGAAGACCACCAGCGGCTTGTGGTGCGGGTTGTGCACCTGCCACCGCAGGAGGTGGAAGTAGTTCGACGGCAGGGTCGGCATCGCGACCGTCATGTTGTTCTGCGCGCACAGCTGCAGGAACCGCTCCGGACGGGCCGAGGAGTGGTCCGGGCCCTGGCCCTCGTAGCCGTGCGGCAGCAGCAGCGTGACGCCCGAGGTCTGGTTCCACTTCTGCTCGGCCGACGAGATGAACTCGTCCAGGACCGTCTGGGCGCCGTTGACGAAGTCGCCGAACTGCGCCTCCCACATCACCAGCGCGTCCGGGCGGGCCAGCGAGTAGCCGTACTCGAAGCCCATCACCGCGTACTCGGAGAGCAGGGAGTTGTAGACGTTGTACCGGGACTGGTCCTCGGACAGGTACAGCAGCGGCGTGAACTCGTCGCCCGTCTCACGGTCGATGACGACCGCGTGGCGCTGGCCGAAGGTGCCGCGCTGCGAGTCCTGGCCCGTCAGGCGGACCGGCACGCCGTCCAGCAGGAGGGAGCCGACGGCGAGGGTCTCGCCCATGCCCCAGTCGATCGTGCCGTCCTCGACCATGGCCGCACGGCGCTGCAGCTGCGGCAGCAGACGCGGGTGCACGGTGATGTGGTCGGGGATGTTGACCTGGGACTCGGCGATCCGCTTGACGGTCTCCGCGGTGATCGCGGTGTTCACGGACACCGGGAACTCGGCCTGCGGGTCCGAGGGTTCGGCGGCGGTCGGCTGCGAGACGGCCTCGCGGACCTCGGTGAAGACCTTCTCCAGCTGGCCCTGGTAGTCCTGCAGCGCCTGCTCGGCCTCTTCCAGGGTGATGTCGCCGCGACCGATGAGGGACTCGGTGTACAGCTTGCGCACCGAGCGCTTCTTGTCGATCAGGTCGTACATCAGCGGCTGGGTGAAGGCCGGGTTGTCGGTCTCGTTGTGGCCGCGGCGGCGGTAGCACAGGAGGTCGATCACGACGTCCTTGTTGAACGCCTGGCGGAACTCGAAGGCCAGCCGCGCCACGCGGACGCAGGCCTCCGGGTCGTCGCCGTTCACGTGGAAGATCGGGGCCTCGATCATGCGGGCCACGTCGGTGGCGTACATGGAGGAGCGCGAGGACTCCGGGGCGGCGGTGAAGCCGACCTGGTTGTTGATGACCACGTGGACCGTGCCGCCGGTGCGGTAGCCGCGCAGCTGCGACATGTTCAGGGTCTCGGCCACCACGCCCTGGCCCGCGAAGGCCGCGTCGCCGTGGATCGCCACGGGCAGGACGGTGAAGTCCGTGCCGCCCTTGTTGATGATGTCCTGCTTGGCGCGGGAGACACCCTCCAGGACCGGGTCGACCGCCTCCAGGTGCGAGGGGTTGGCGACCAGCGAGACGTTGATCTGCTCGCCGTCCAGGCCGGTGAAGGTGCCCTCGGCGCCCAGGTGGTACTTCACGTCGCCGGAGCCGTGCATCGACTTCGGGTCGAGGTTGCCCTCGAACTCGCGGAAGATCTGCGCGTACGACTTGCCGACGACGTTGGCGAGCACGTTCAGCCGGCCGCGGTGGGCCATGCCGATGACGACCTCGTCCAGGCGGGACTCGGCCGCCGAGTCGATGACCGCGTCCAGCAGCGGGATGACGGACTCGCCGCCCTCCAGGGAGAACCGCTTCTGGCCGACGTACTTGGTCTGCAGGAAGGTCTCGAAGGCCTCCGCCGCGTTCAGCCGGCGCAGGATGCGCAGCTGCTCCTCGCGCTCCGGCTTGGTGTGCGAGCGCTCGATGCGGTCCTGGATCCACTTGCGCTGCTTGGGGTCCTGGATGTGCATGAACTCGACGCCGGTGGTGCGGCAGTACGAGTCGCGCAGCACGCCGAGGATGTCGCGCAGCTTCATCAGGGACTTGCCGGCGAAGCCGCCGACCGCGAACTCGCGCTCCAGGTCCCACAGGGTGAGCCCGTGCTCGGTGATGTCCAGGTCGGGGTGCTTGCGCTGCTGGTACTCCAGCGGGTCGGTGTCGGCCATGACGTGGCCGCGGACCCGGTAGGAGTGGATCAGCTCGAAGACGCGGGCGGCCTTGGTGACGTCGTCGTCGTGCGAGGCGTCGATGTCCTTGAGCCAGCGGACCGGCTCGTAGGGGATGCGCAGCGCCTTGAAGATCTCGTCGTAGAAGCCGCTCTCGCCCAGGAGCAGGTTGGCGACCTGGCGCAGGAACTCGCCGGAGGCGGCGCCCTGGATGACCCGGTGGTCGTAGGTCGACGTGAGCGTCATGACCTTCGAGATGCCGAGCTTGTTCAGGGTGTCCTGGCTGGTGCCCTGGAACTCCGCCGGGTAGTCCATGGAGCCGACGCCCAGGATGACCGACTGGCCGGGCATCAGGCGCGGCACGGAGTGGACGGTGCCGAGGCCGCCGGGGTTGGTCAGGGAGACCGTGACGCCGGTGAAGTCGTCCATCGTCAGCTTGTTGTCGCGGGCGCGACGGACGATGTCCTCGTAGGCCTGCCAGAACTCGAAGAAGTTCAGCGTCTCGGCCTTCTTGATCGCCGCGACGACCAGCTGGCGGTCGCCGTTGGGCTTGACCAGGTCGATGGCGAGGCCGAGGTTGATGTGGGCCGGCTTGACCAGGGTCGGCTTGCCGTCCTTCTCACCGAAGGAGTGGTTCATCGCCGGCATGGCCTTGATGGCCTGCACCATCGCGTAGCCGATCAGGTGCGTGAAGGAGATCTTCCCGCCCCGGGCGCGCTTGAGGTGGTTGTTGATGACGATGCGGTTGTCGAACAGCAGCTTCACCGGGACCGCGCGCACGGACGTGGCCGTGGGCAGCTCCAGCGAGGCGTTCATGTTCTTCGCGACCGCGGCGGCCGGGCCGCGCAGGGTCACCAGCTCGGGGCCCTCGGGCGCGGCGGCGTCCTTGGCGGGCGCGGCGGCCTTCGCCTGCGGCTTGGCGGCCGGCTTGGCCGGCGCGGCGGCGGGCTTCGCGGCCGGGGCGGCCGGAGCCGCCGGGGCGGCGGCGGGCTGCGCGGCCGGCTTGGCGGGGGCGGACGCCGGGGCGGCGGCCTGCGGCTGGGCCGGGGCGGCAGCCTGCGCCTGCGGGGCGGGGGCGGCCTGCGGCGTGCTGCCGGAGTCCGTGGCCGTGGCACCGGCGGCCTGGGCCGCGGGTGCGCCTGGCTTGTAGTCGGCGAAGAAGTCCCACCAGGCTCGGTCCACGGAGTTCGGGTCCTGGAGGTACTGCTGATAGATCTCGTCGACGAGCCACTCATTGGCACCGAACGCGGCCGCGGGGTTCTTTCCCGCGGTGCCCGCTTGGTCGGTGTCGGTCGAGATGCTCGAGTTACTGGGGGACTGTGGCGACACGGCGAGAACCGCCCTCTTCCGCTTCACAAGGATGGTGGACAGCGGGAATCAAGGCTACGCCTACCGGGCCCCGAAGGTCAGGCCGGGCCCGTTCAACGTCGCGCAAGTCACATCGCGGACCGCGTTTCGGCGCTGGAAATGGCGGGAAACAAGCGAGGTTCTGCTGCGTGAGGGATCGGGAGACCGCGACCCGGCGCCTCGACGGCGCGGGTTCGTGCCTGATCACACGTGTCCGCCAGCGCGGATGCAGTGGATCTTGGTGCTCCGCTTCGAACCCTACGTCAACCGGTCGTAGACGGAAGGCCCGGAAGAGTGATGAGAATCCGGCAGCCCCGCTCGGATTCGGCCACCCCGATCCGGCCGCCGTGCAGATCCACCGCCCAGCGTGCGATCGCGAGGCCGAGACCGGTGCCGCCGTCGCTGCCGGGACCGTGCGGCCGCGACACCGAACCCCGGTTGAACCGCTCGAACACCCGTCGCCACTCCGAGCGCGGAATGCCGGGGCCCTCGTCGAGAACCTCCAGCTCCAGGGACTCGGGCAGCTCCCCGCGCCGCGCCCGGACCGTCACGCGGCCGTGCGGCGGGCTGTGCTTGACGGCGTTGTCGATGAGGTTGGAGACGACCTGGTGGATGCGCTCGGGGTCGGCGTGCGCGGTCAGCTCGGGCGGGAAGACGTCCAGGGCCAGGTGCACGTCGGTGCGGGTGTGGCTGCCGGAGCCGGAGGCGATGCCCGCGCGTGCCGAGGCGACCATGTTGGCCTCCTTCAGCACGCCCGACAGATACGGCCACACCTCGAAGCGCCGCTTGCGCAGCGGTATGACGCCGTTGTCCAGGCGGGAGAGGTCGAGGAGCGTCTCCACCAGCCGGCCGAGCCGCTCGGTCTGCCCGAGCGCCGTGCGCATGGTCTCCGGGTCGGCCTCGGTGACGCCGTCGACGATGTTCTCCAGCACCGCGCGCAGGCCCGCGATCGGGGTGCGCAGCTCGTGCGAGACGTTCGCCACCAGCTCCTTGCGCTGGAGGTCCTGCGCCTCCAGGTCGTCGGCCATGCGGTTGATGGTGACGGCCAGGTCGCCCAGCTCGTCGCGGCGGTTCTCCCGCACCCGGCGCGTGTAGTCGCCGTGCGAGATGGACCGGGCGACGGCGTTCATCTCGTCCAGCGGCGCGGTCAGCGAGTGCGCCACGAACTGGGTGATCAGCAACGTGGCGATCATGGAGAACACCGTGATGAAGCGCAGCTCCGTCTTGGTGTGCACCGCTATCACCGACAGGCCGGTGGTGATCAGCACCGACGTGACGACCAGCGCGCCCAGCTTGGTCTTGATCGAGAACGGGCGTACGCCGCCCCAGGGATCCCCGGTGTTCCGAGGGCCGGGGCTCCTCCGTGCGGCCTCCCGTCCTCGGCTCATGGCGTCGGCGTCTCCAGGGCGTAGCCCACGCCGTGCACGGTGCGGATGCGCTCGGCGCCGATCTTGCGGCGCAGCGCCTTGATGTGGCTGTCGACGGTGCGGGTGCCCGAGGCGTCCGCCCAGTCCCACACCTCGGCGAGCAGCTGCTCACGGGAGAGCACCGCGCGCGGGGTGTTCGCCAGGCAGACCAGCAGGTCGAACTCGGTGGGCGTGAGGTGGACGTCCTCGCTGCGCACCCGCACCCGGCGCTGCGCGTGGTCGATCTCCAGCTCACCCAGGCGCAGGATGCCGCTGCGCGGCGTCGAGGCGGCCACCACGGCCCGCTCCACCCGCCGCAGCAGCACGTGCACGCGCGCGGCCAGCTCGCGCATCGAGAACGGCTTGGTCATGTAGTCGTCGGCGCCGACGCCGAGACCGACCAGCATGTCCGTCTCGTCGTCGCGCGCGGTGAGCATCATCACCGGCACCGGCCGCTGGGCCTGCACGCGCCGGCAGACCTCCAGACCGTCGAAGCCCGGCAGCATGATGTCGAGGATCAGCAGGTCGGGCTGCCAGGCCTCGGCCGTGTCGACGGCGGACGGACCGTCCCCCGCCGTTTGCACCAGGAACCCTTCGGCGCGCAGGCGGGTGGCGATGGCGTCCACGATCGTCTGATCGTCCTCGACCACCAGCACCCGACGCTGCGCGCCCTGGGTGGCCGTGTTGTTGTGGGAGGTCTGTGTCTGCTCCATCGCCCGCCCCTGAGGTGTGCTTTCCGGAATCCGTGGGGTGATCCCATGACTGCGCTCGACGCTTGAATGATCCGCGTCAGGGCAGCAGCGTACGGGGAGTCACCGCGCCTTTGCTATCCAGGCCCGACGCCGATGTGCACGACGTCCGGAACGCCCCGGGCAACGGGGATCTCTTCGGTACGCACCTGTTGGAATCCGGCATTACGCAAGGTTTCTTCGAATTCCGGAGAGGGCTGCGCGGACCATACGGCAAGCACCCCGCCGGGCCTCAACAGCCGCGCGCAGCCCGCCAGTCCGGACGGCGCGTAGAGCCCGTCGTTGCCCTCGGTGACGGTCCAGCCGGGGCCGTTGTCGATGTCGAGGCACAGGGCGTCGTACGTGTCGGATGTCTCATTGACGTACGCGACCAGGTCCGCCTCGACGATCTCCGTGCGGGGGTCGGCGAGGGCCTCGGCGGAGAGCGGGGCCAGCGGCCCGTCGCGGTGCCAGTCGATGATCGCGCCCTCGCGTTCGACGACCGCGATCCGGCCCCAGCGGGGGTCCGCGGCCGCGTGGACGAGGGAGAAGCCGACGCCGAGTCCGCCGATGAGCAGGCGCGGCGCGGTCCGCCCGCCGGCCGTGGACAGCGCGTCGGCCGCCGCGTCGACCAGGCGGCGTTCGGAGCGTCCGTCGGAGGTGTCCATCAGGAAGCAGCCGTTCGCGATGATCTGCAGCAACGTCCCGTGCCGGCGCAGGACCACCTCGCCGTACGGACCGTCGCGGCGGTCCAGCACCTCGGGGATGTCGGCCAAGGGGTGGGAAGTGAGGGACATCGGCCCATCCTGGCACCCGCCCCGCGCAGGAATGCCGGTCGGTCCGGGGGCGCTGTGCACAGGAGGGCCGCCGCTTGCCCGCGAGGTGCCGAGGCGCGGCCCCGCGCTTGATCGCTCAGAGCGAACAGCTGGTGGGGAACAATCAGAGGCTCCCTTTCATTGAGTCGATGTAACTCAACTTGACTGCCGAAGGGGAGATCATGGCTGCTGAGTCCGCCGCCTTCACACCGCTCACCCTGCCCGTGCTGCCGCTCGACGACGAAGTGGTCCTGCCCGGCATGGTCGTCCCCCTGGACCTGAGCGACGCCGAGGTACGGGCCGCGGTGGAGGCCGCCCAGGCCGCCGCCAGGTCCGAGCCCGGCAAGCCCCGCGTCCTCCTCGTCCCGCGCATCGACGGCACCCACGCCGCCACCGGCGTCCTCGGCACGGTCGAGCAGGTCGGCCGGCTGGCCGACGGCGACCCGGGCGCCCTGATCCGCGGCCGGGGCCGGGTGCGCATCGGCGCCGGCACCACCGGTCCGGGCGCCGCGCTCTGGGTCGAGGGCACCCGGGTCGACGAGACCGTCCCCGATCCGCTGCCCGGCCAGGTGGCCGAGCTGGTGACGGAGTACAAGGCGCTCGCCACCGCCTGGCTGCGCAAGCGCGGCGCCTGGCAGGTCGTCGACCGGGTCCAGGCCATCGACGACGTGTCCGCGCTCGCCGACAACTCCGGTTACTCGCCCTTCCTCACCACCGAGCAGAAGGTCGAGCTGCTGGAGACCACCGACCCGGTGGCCCGTCTCAGGCTCGCCACCCAGCAGCTGCGCGACCACCTCGCCGAGCAGGACGTCGCCGAGACCATCGCCAAGGACGTCCAGGAGGGCGTCGACAAGCAGCAGCGGGAGTTCCTGCTGCGCCGCCAGCTCGAAGCCGTACGCAAGGAGCTGCGCGAGATCAACGGCGAGCAGGACGGCGAGGAGTCCGACGACTACCGGGCCCGCGTCGAGGCCGCCGACCTGCCGGAGAAGGTCCGCGAGGCCGCGCTCAAGGAGGTCGACAAGCTGGAGCGCTCCTCCGACCAGTCGCCGGAGGGCTCCTGGATCCGCACCTGGCTCGACACGGTCCTGGAGATGCCGTGGAGCGAGCGCACCGAGGACGCCTACGACATCCGGGGCGCCCAGGCGGTGCTCGACGCCGAGCACGCGGGCCTGGAGGACGTGAAGGAGCGCATCACCGAGTACCTGGCCGTGCGCAAGCGGCGCGGCGACCGGGGCCTCGGCGTGGTCGGCGGCCGGCGCGGCGGTGCCGTACTGGCCCTGGTGGGCCCGCCCGGCGTCGGCAAGACCTCGCTCGGCGAGTCCGTCGCCCACGCGATGGGCCGCAAGTTCGTCCGCGTCGCCCTCGGCGGCGTCCGCGACGAGGCCGAGATCCGCGGCCACCGGCGCACGTACGTCGGGGCGCTGCCCGGCCGGATCGTGCGGGCGATCAAGGAGGCGGGGTCCATGAACCCGGTCGTCCTGCTCGACGAGATCGACAAGGTGGGCTCGGACTTCCGGGGCGACCCGGCCGCCGCCCTCCTCGAAGTCCTCGATCCGGCGCAGAACCACACCTTCCGGGACCACTACCTGGAGGTCGAGCTGGACCTCTCCGACGTGGTCTTCCTGGCCACCGCCAACGTCCTGGAGGCGATCCCGGAGGCCCTGCTCGACCGCATGGAGCTGGTCCGCCTCGACGGCTACACCGAGGACGAGAAGGTCGTCATCGCCCGTGACCACCTGCTCCCGCGCCAGCTGGAGCGGGCCGGACTGGACGCCGACGAGGTCACCGTCGACGAGGGCGCCCTGCGCAGGCTGGCCGGCGAGTACACCCGCGAGGCGGGCGTACGCACCCTGGAGCGGTCGATCGCCCGGCTGCTGCGCAAGGTGGCGGCCCAGCACGAGCTGGGCGAACGGAAGCTGCCGTTCACCGTCACCGACGGCGACCTGCGCGCTCTGATCGGACGGCCGCACCACGTGCCCGAGTCCGCGCAGGACCCGGCGGAGCGGCGCACCTCGGTGCCGGGCGTGGCCACCGGCCTCGCGGTCACCGGCGCGGGCGGCGACGTCCTGTACGTCGAGGCGTCGCTGGCCGACCCGGAGACGGGCGCGGCGGGGCTGACCCTGACCGGTCAGCTGGGCGACGTGATGAAGGAGTCGGCGCAGATCGCGCTGAGCTTCCTGCGCAGCCACGGCGCCGAGCTGGAACTGCCGGTGGGCGACCTCAAGGACCGGGGAGCGCACATCCACTTCCCGGCGGGCGCGGTCCCCAAGGACGGCCCGAGCGCCGGCGTCACCATGACCACGGCCCTCGCCTCGCTGCTCTCCGGCCGGCTGGTCCGCACCGACGTGGCGATGACCGGCGAGGTCTCGCTGACCGGGCGGGTGCTGCCGATCGGCGGGGTCAAGCAGAAGCTGCTCGCCGCGCACCGGGCGGGGATCACCACGGTGATCATCCCCAAGCGCAACGAGCCCGACCTGGACGACGTCCCGGCGCAGGTGCTGGACAAGCTCGACGTCCACGCCGTCACCGACGTCCGCCAGGTGCTGGAACTGGCGCTCGCACCGGCGACCAACGGTGCGGAGTCGGAGGTTCCGGTCGCGGCGTGACGGACGCGCACCGGATGAGGTGAAGGCCCGGGTCCCGTGAGGGTTCCCGGGCCTTCGCCCGTGCCGTTGGCGCCGGTCAGCCGCTGGCGCCCGTCAGCCCGTGGCGCCGGTCAGCCGTTGGCGAGCGCCTGGACGCGGTCCAGCGCGCCGTTGAACTTGTTGTGGTCGCCCACCGTCGGACCGGACGACGTGTACTGCCACATCGTGTAGTAGCCCCAGCCGGCCGGCAGCGTGCCCACCGTCGAGGCGTACCGGGCCACCCACAGCGGGTTGTTCGCGGCGAAGCCGCCGTAGTTGCCGGTGCACTGGGTCCACCAGCTGGTCGCCGTGTAGATCACGGCGTCCCGGCCGGTGCGGGCCTTGTACGTGTTCAGGAAGTCGCGGACCCAGGTGACCATCTGGCTCTGCGTCTTGCCGTAGCAGGTGGCCCCGTACGGGTTCCACTCGATGTCGAGCGCGCCCGGCAGCGTCTTCCCGTCCTTGGACCAGCCGCCGCCGTGGTCGACGAAGTAGTTGGCCTGGGTGGCGCCGCTCGTCGTGTCCGGGGTGGCGAAGTGGTACGAGCCGCGGATCATGCCGACGTTGTAGGAGCCGTTGTACTGCTGGGCGAAGTAGGGGTTGGTGTAGTAGGTCCCCTCGGTGGCCTTGGCGTAGGCCCACCTGACGCCGCTGTTCCACAGGGTCGACCAGGCGACGTTGCCCTGGTGGCTGGAGACGTCCACGCCCTCGGTCTGGGCCGCGCGGCCCGGTACCGGGGTGCCGTGCTCGCCGTCGTGGGCCGCGACGCCCATGCCCATGTGGGCGGAGCCGCGCGGCGGGACGTCGGCGGACGACGAGGCGTGCGCCGGAAGAGTGAAGACGAGGGAGAGCGCGGCGAGCAGGGTCCCGGCGACGGCGAAGCGCCGTCCACGGGCCGATCCGGGTCTGTGCACGAGCATGACGTGCCTCCGATGGCTCGGTGGTGGCTCGGTGGGGGATGCGCGAGTGGGGAGAACCCATGAGTGGCGTGAGCATGCCACCAGCGGGTCCGGTGAAGACGCTACGCACGTAGAACGGGGGTGGGAAGAGGGACCGGCAGCCGCCGTTGGTCTAAGCCTGCGAAATACTTGCCAAGCTGCGGTGATGGCGGCCCGTGGCGGAAACTTTCAGGACCGGGAAAATCGAGGCAGGGGCTGACGTGCACGAAGACGGGAACGACGGCGGTCGCGGAGTTGAATCCCACCTGTCCGGCAGTGGTGTGAACCAACCGGAGTTCCTGGCACTGGAACGCGAGTTGACGGTCCTGCTGCGACGGGCGCGGGCCAACCAGGGCGAGATGGCCCGGGAGGTCCACCCCGACCTGGAGTCCTCCGCGTACGGCCTGCTCGTCCGGCTCGGCGAGTGCGGCGGGCAGCGCGCCACGGACCTGGCCGGCTTCATCGGCGTCGGCAAGGCGACGATGTCCCGCCAGCTGCGCGCCCTGGAGGAACTCGGGCTCGTCGCCCGCGAACCCGATCCCGCCGACGGCCGGGCCTGGCTGGTCACCCTCACCCCCGAGGGCCAGGAGCGCGTGGGCAGGGTCCGGGAGGCCCGCCGCGCCCGGTACGCCCGCAGGCTCGCCGACTGGAACCCGCGCGAGGTGACCGAACTGGCCCGGCTGCTGCACGAACTCAACCGGGGCATGGAGCGGTAGCGCCGGGCCGGCCGTCGCCCGGCCGAGCCCGGACCCGCCCCTGCGACGCGGCCCCTCTCACAACTGCGCGTACACCACCGTCGCGTCGTCGTGCGTCTTGCCGCGGCCGAGGAACGTCCGGTCGCCCGCCGCGTCCACGCGCTCCAGCTCCCGCACCCGGTCCACCAGACCCCGGGCGCCCTGCTTGCGTACCAGCGCCAGGCACTGCGCCCAGTCGCCCTCCCCGAACTTCTCCACCCACCGTGCGGCCCCGTCCGTCAACGCGGCCAGCGTCCGCACCCCGTCGCGCGGCAGCACCCCCGTCACGGCACGTGCCGCCACCGCGGGATCGGCCGCGGCCGTGAAGAAGCCGCCCTCCCTGTTGCGCAGGTTCGCGTCCACCAGCGCCTCCGAGGCGAGGGCCGCACGGGGCAGCCGGGCCAGCCGGTCGTCCAGGACCGCCGAGACCGTGCCGTCCGGGGCCTCCACCAGCAGGGCCGAGTCGGACAGCACCAGGTACTCGACCGAGGCCGGGGACCAGCGGGCGAGGACCACGGTTGCCTGCGGCGTGCGCGGGTGAGAAAGGTCACAGGTTTCGGCGTGCGCCGCCGAGGTACGAGCGATGGCGCGGGACAGGGCCTCGGCGAGGGGAAGATCCGGGAGTGAAACGGTCAGTTCGGTCAGTGCGCCGCCGAGGCGCGCGGTGAACCACGGCACGGAATGCAGACAGCCCGACGCGGTCCGTGGCGGCGTCACACCGTCCAGCACGACGAGTGAACCGCCCTGTCCCGAGGCCGGTAGCCCGACGCTCGCGAAGTCCTCGTTGGGGTGGTCGGCCAGACCGGGTTCCGAGACAAGTTCCGTGCGCATCCGGCCAGTCTGCACGACCCCTTCACAGGGTCCGCAAAAGATCGGCGACTTCCCCGCAATCAACGCAGCAGCGCAGGTCAGGCGCCGGATTTGGGAGGAGATTCCGTGCTCCGGCTACGCGTGGCGGCACATAGTGCCACCGCCTGTCGCGGACGTCCAACCGGCACGCCGCGCGACCACCCCGTACGAGCCGTCGGAACTTGCTCCCCAACTCCCGTCCGGGGTTCACTCCTTCGGGTGGCGGGTCGGATGATGCGCGCTCACCACCCACCGGCACTGGGAGGGTCGGGAACCGGTGGGGGGCATGTCCCGCTCACGCGGTCTCCCCGCCCGACGCGCTGCCGGCGGCCGGGAAACGGCCCAGAGCCCGGCGGAGTGCGCACGCGCCCCCGACCGGCCAGTTGACGGAGCGCCACCCGGTCCCACGGGTACACGAGTCAGGAATGCGAGCACCGGTGCAGAAGACGCGGCCTCGTCGCACAGGCAAGCAGACGGCCCCCGCGGGGAGCGCGGAGCGTACCCCCGGCGCCTCCACCCCACCGCCTCCCCAGACCCCACCCGTGGGCAAGGGCCGTCCCACCCACGTACGCAACCGCCTCATCGTCGCGGTGGCGGTCGTCGCCGCCGCCGTCGCCGGGGCCGGAGCCCCGTCGGTCGTGGCCGCCTCCGGGCAACTGCACGACTCCCAGTCACTGGTGACGCTCGCCGAGCAGACCCAGGGCGCGCTGACCCTCGCCCATTCCCTCGCCGACGAGCGCGACGAGGTCACCCCGTACATCGCGGCCGGGCGCCCCAAGTCCAAGGCGCCCTCCGAGCAGCGCAGCGCCCGCGTCGACCGCCAGGTGGAGGAACTGCGCACCGACACCGACACGCCCGCCTCCCTGCGCGACGACCTGGACGCCGTCGCGGCGCTGCGCCGGGCCGCGCTCACCGGCAAGAGCACCGCCCTCGAGGCCCACGACGCGTACTCGGAGGCGATCACCGAACTCCACGCCCTCGCCGAGGAACTGGGCGAGGAGTCGCCGCCCCGTGCGGGCGCCGGCGCGTACGCGCTCGCCGAACTGGACACCGCCGTCCAGCAGGCCGCCGCCACCCGCGGTCTGCTGCTCGCGGCCCTGAACGTGCCGAGCACCACCGAGACGGTCATCGACCCGTTCACCGGCCTGCCGACCGAGGAGACCACGACCAAGGGCTCCGACGCCAAGCAGCGCGACGCGCTCTCCGCCGCCGCCCAGCAGGCCCGCGTACGGTCCGACGCGGCGCTCGCCGACTTCCGCGAGAGCGCGCCCAAGGAGGCCCGGGACCGCTTCGACGCCACCGTCGCCGGGCCCGAGGTCAACTCCGCGGAGAAGTACCTCGCCGGTCTCACCGACGAGCCGACGCTCTCCGACGACGACCTCGCCACCAGCACCAAGAGGCTGGACGCCGCGCTATCCGCCCGCGTCGACGCGATGCGCGGCGCCGAGTCCGCCCTGTACGAGAAGCGGGTCGAGGCCCTGGAGCAGTTGCGGGACGACGACGTCACCGCGCTGGAGGTCCGGATCGCGCTCCTCGGCGCCCTGATCCTGCTGGCCCTCGGCATCGCCACCGCGCTGGCCCGCACCCTCACCCGCCCGCTGTCGGTACTGCGCCGCGGCTCGGCGCGGCTGGCCGGCGCGGAGGACCCGACGGCCGAGGAACCGGTCGCCTTCACCGGCCGCAACGACGAGTTCGCGCAGGTCGTCCGCTCCGTCAACGCCCTGCACGCACACGCCGTCACCCTCGCCGAGCGGGTCGGCACGCTGGAGGCCGACCGCAAGCACCTCGTCGGCCAGCGGCAGAAGATGGCCGACACCCGCGAGCAACTGCGAGCCGAACTCGCCGAGTCCGTCGCCCAGCTCGACGTCGTCCGCAAGAGCATCGGCGGCACCTTCGTCAACCTCGCGCTGCGCACCCTCGGCCTGGTCGAGCGGCAACTCGCGGTCATCGAGAGCCTGGAGGACCGCGAGCAGGACCCGGACCGGCTCGCCACCCTGTTCAAGCTCGACCACTTCGCCACGGTCATGCGCCGGCACAGCGAGAACCTCCTGGTCCTCGCCGGTACCGAGCACGTGCAGCACAGCACCTCGCCGGTGCCGCTGGTCGACGTGGTCCGGGCCGCGGTCAGCGAGATCGAACGGTACGAGCGGGTACGCATCGCCGCGCTGCCGCCCCACGCCCACGTGGCCGGGTTCGCCGCCGACGACCTCTCCCACCTGCTGGCCGAGCTGATGGAGAACGCCACCTCCTTCTCGCCGCCCGACCTGCCCGTCGAGGTCTCCGGCTGGCTGCTGGAGAACGGCGAGGTGATGCTCTCCGTCCAGGACGAGGGCATCGGCATGGCCACCGAACGCCTCCAGCGGCTCAACGCCCGCCTCACCGACTTCGACCCGGACGCGCCGTTCGACCAGGAGGGCGAGGACGGTCTCGGGCTCGGTCTCTACGTCGTCGCCCGGCTCGCCCACCGGCACGGGGCGCGCGTGCGGCTGCGGGAGCAGAAGCAGGGCGGTGTCGCGGCGGTCGTCGTGCTCCCGACCCCGCTGCTCGCGGCGGCCCCGCCGGCGGCGCTGGCCCCGACCGTGCCGGTGTCCGACGGCACCGGCTCCTTCTCCCTGCCGGGTGCCGACGCGGAGGCCAACTCCAACGTCCTGCGCGGACGCGCGGAGAAGGCTCAGCAGCCGGAGAAGGCGGAACAGGCGGAGAGGGCAGAACAGGCGGAACGGGCAGAGCGGGCGGAGGGAGCGGAGGGGACGGAGCAGGCTCGGGCGAACGCCGGGGACGAAGCAGACACCCGTCCCGACACCGACCCGCTGGTGGCCTCGGCCGAGGCAGCCGTACGCCGCGCGGAGGCGGACGCGGAGGCGGACGGGCCGCGCGCGACCCCTACCACCGAGCCGGAGGCCACGCAGCCGGAGGCCCCGGAGCCGGAGAGCGAGGAACCGGCCACCCCGCAGGCGGAAGCCGCAGAGCCGGAGAGCAAGGAACCGGCCACCCCGCAGGCGGAAGCCGCGCAGCCGGGAGCCGTGGTGCCCGACGAGGGTGACGCCCTGGCCGGGGAGGCCGCCCCGCAGCCCGGTCGTGATCTCCCCGACGACGCGACGATGGCCCTCTTCCTCCCGGCCGTCGCGGAACCGGAACCGGAACTGGCCCGGGAACCGGACCCGGAACCGGCCCCCGAACCGGAACCGGCGCCGGAAGCGACTCGGCCGGAGCCCGCACCCGGTCCGTACGCCATCGGCCCCGACGCCCATGACCGCACGCCGGACGAGAGCGCGGCCCGGACCCAGGACCGGGCGGACCGGATGGACCCGGTGGACGCCGCGGCCGCGTCGGCCGACACCGAATCCCGAAGCGCCGCTCCGGAACCGGAGGAGCCCGTCACCGACAAGGGCCTGCCGAAGCGGACCCCGAAGCTCGCCGCCCCGGCCTCGGTGCCGCGTCCGCGCGCGTCGGGTTCCGTCGACGCCGAGGCACTCCGCCGTCGCCTGGGAGGATTCCGCCAGGGGGCGGAGGCGGGCCGCCGGGACGTCGAGGCGGAGATCGCCGACCGGACGGACCGGCACGAGGCGCCGCCCACCGCGGCGGGCACGACCGAAGAAGCAACGGGGGGCACCGTCGAGGAGGCAAGCAGTTGACCGCGCCCAGTACCTTCGGACTGAGCAGTGAAGCCCGCAATCTCCACTGGCTGCTGACCAACCTCGTCGAGGAGGTGCCCGGCATCCAATCGGTCGCGGTGGTCTCCTCCGACGGCCTGCTGCTCCTCTCCTCCGACCCCGGTCGCAACGAGGAGGCCAGGCAGGTCCGCGAGACGCCCCGCGCGGGCCCGCGCGGCTCCGCCGCCGACCTCGCCACCGTCGTCTCCGGCGTGGGCAGCCTGACCGTCGGCGCCGCCCGGCTGATGGACGTCGGCGCCGTGAAGCACACGATGGTCACCATGGACGAGGGCAGCCTGTTCGTCATGTCGATCAGCGACGGCTCGCTGCTCGGCGTGCACGGCTCCGCGGACTGCGACATGAGTGTCGTCGCGTACCACATGGCGCTCTTCGTCGGTCGCGCCGGCCACGTCCTGACCCCCGAACTCCGCAGCGAACTGCGGCAGTCGCTGGAGTCCCCGGAGTCCGAGTCGGCGGGGAGGACCCGATGAGCAGCAGCCCGCGGAAGAGTCCGAAGAACCTCCCCGTACGCGGCGCCGACCGCAAAGCGGCCCGCGTCCGCCCCTACTCGCTCACCGGCGGCCGCACCCGCTTCGGCCACGTCCTGCTCGTCGAGACGTTCGTCGGCGCCACCGCCGGCACCGCCGCGCTCGAAGCCGCCGAGGAGCGGAAGGAGCTGACGAACGGGAGCCTCACCTCCCGCGTGATGCCGGAGATGCGGGCCATCGTCGAACTGTGCCGCCGTATGCGTACGGTGGCCGAGATCGCCGCGCTGCTGAAGATGCCGCTCGGTGTGGTCCGCGTCCTCATCAGCGACCTGGCGGACCAGGGAAAGATCCGTGTGTACGGCACCGGGACCGGCCACGGCACGGGCCGCCCCGACCGCGCACTGCTCGAAAGGGTGCTCAGTGGGCTCCGCCGTCTCTGACGCCGCCGCGTTCGGCGTCCCCCCGCTCGTCGACACCGACGGGCCCGTACAGCCCTGGCAGCGGGACGCCACCCGGGCGCCGGTCGCCACGAAGATCGTCGTCGCGGGCGGTTTCGGCGTCGGGAAGACCACCCTGGTCACCGCCGTCTCGGAGATCACGCCCCTGCAGACCGAGGCGCTGATGACCGAGGCGAGCGAGGAGACCGACGACCTCACCGCCACCCCGGGCAAGGTCACCACCACCGTCGCCATGGACTTCGGCCGCCTCACGCTCGACGACGACCTGGTGCTCTACCTCTTCGGCACGCCGGGCCAGCAGCGGTTCTGGTTCATGTGGGACGACCTGGTGCGCGGCGCGATCGGCGCCGTCGTGCTGGCCGACACCCGCCGCCTCAAGGACTGCTGGCCGGCGCTGGACTACTTCGAGAGCTGCGGACTGCCGTACGTCGTCGCCGTCAACCACTTCGACGGCAGCGAGCTGTTCGACGCGGAGGACGTGCGGGAGGCGTTGACGATCCCGCCCCACGTACCTGTCATGATCATGGACGCGCGCCGCCGGATCTCGGCCATCGAGACCCTGCTGTCCCTCGTGGGCCACGCGCTCGACGAGACCCCCGAGTAGTCCACGAGCAGTCCCCGAGCAGTCCCCTTAGGAGCGTCCCCCGCATGCGGAAGATACTCGTCGTCGGAGCCGGCCAGTCCGGTCTCCAACTCGCCCTCGGCCTCCAGTCGCACGGCTACGAGGTCACCCTGATGTCCAACCGGACCGCGGACGAGATCCGCACCGGCCGGGTCATGTCGACGCAGTGCATGTTCCACACCGCCCTCCAGCACGAGCGCGACCTCCAGCTGAACTTCTGGGAGTCCCAGGCCCCGAAGATCGAGGGACTCGGCCTCTCGGTGGCGGCCCCCGGCTCCCACGACCCGGGCCCCTCGCAGCGCGCGATCAACTGGCTGGGCCGTCTCGACGGCCACGCGCAGTCGGTCGACCAGCGGGTGAAGATGGCCGGCTGGATGGAGACCTTCGCCCAGCGCGGCGGCCAGTTGGTCATCCACGGCGTGGCCGTCGGCGACCTGGACTACTTCTCCCGCGCCTACGACCTCGTCCTGGTCTCCGCGGGCAAGGGCGAGCTGGTCCAGATGTTCGGCCGCGACGCCTCCCGCTCCCCGTACAGCGAGCCGCAGCGCGCCCTCGCCGTCGCCTACGTCCACGGGATGGACCCGCGCCCGGAGCACCCGGAGACCGAGGCCGTGCGCTGCAACCTGGTGCCCGGCGTCGGCGAGCTGTTCGTCATGCCGACGTTCACCACCTCGGGCCGCGCCGACATCCTGTTCCTGGAGGGCATACCCGGCGGCCCGCTCGACGTGTTCAAGGACGTCAAGGACCCCTCGGAGCACCTCTCCCTGACCCTGGAACTCATGGAGAAGTACGTCCCCTGGGAGTACGCGCGCGCCACCAAGGTCGAACTGACCGACGCCGGCGGCACCCTCGCCGGCCGCTACGCCCCCACCGTGCGCCACCCGATCGGGCGCCTGCCCGGCGGCGGCGCCGTCCTCGGCGTGGCCGACGTGGTCGTCGCCAACGACCCGACCACCGGCCAGGGCTCCAACTCCGCGTCCAAGTGCGCCGCCTCCTACCTCGCCTCGATCCTCGAGCGAGGGGACCAGGAGTTCGACGAGGCGTGGATGCGGCAGACCTTCGACCGCTACTGGGACACGGCCCGGCACGTCACCAAGTGGACCAACGCCATGCTGGCCCCGCCGCCCGAGCACATCGTCGGCCTGCTCGGCGCCGCCGGTGAGCTGCAGCCCGTCGCCGACCGCATCGCCAACGGCTTCAACGACCCGTCCGACTTCGAGAACTTCTTCTACGAACCGGCGAAGACCCAGGGCTACCTGGCGGAGGTCTCGGGCGCCGCGGGCGCGTAGGACGCCGCGTATCCCTCGTCGGACCCCTCCGACGCCCCCGCGGGGAGCCTCGGCGGCGTGTAGCGCCGCACGGGCTCCTCGCCGGGGTCGGGGCGCACCGCGCCCAGGACCGGGTTGGCGGCGATCGGCGAGACCTTGACGTCGGCGCCGGGGCGTGGGGCCTGGACGACCATGCCGTCGCCGAGGTACAGCGCCACGTGGGTGGCCTCGGGGAAGTACACGACCAGGTCGCCGGGGCGCAGTTCGCCGAGCGGCACGTGCGTGAGCCGCGCCCACTGCTCCTGGCTGGTCCGCGGGATCGGCGTCCCGGCCCGCCGCCAGGCCACCGAGGTCAGCCCCGAGCAGTCGTAGGCGGCCGGGCCCTCGGCGCCCCACTCGTACGGCTTGCCCAGCTGCTCCACCGCGAAGCGCACCGCCCGGTCGCCCTCGGCCGAGGGCCTGGCGTCGTCGCCGAGCGCGCCGGACGCGAGGAACCGCTCCTGGTCCTCGGCGACGCCGCTCTCCTCCAGCTCCGCCAGCGCGGCCAGTTCCCGCGGGGTGAGCGAGGCGAGGAGTTCCTCCACGGCGCGCAGGCGTTCGCGTACGCCGTCCCGTTCGCTCTCCTGGCGCTCGGCGAGGGCGGTCTGCCGGGCCAGGGCCGCACGGGCGCGTCCGGCCAGCTCGTCGGCCTTCCTCGCGTCGCCGGTCAGGCGGCCCACGGTCTCGGACCGCTCCCGGGACAGCCGGCCGATCACATGCCCCTGGTCGAGGGCGTGCTGTGGGTCGCGGGCCAGCAGCAGCCGCAGGTAGGGGGAGAGGTTGCTGCTGTTCTGGTACTGCTGCCGGGCCAGCCGTCCGGCCGCGCCGCGGCTGTCGCGCAGGGACAGCCGGGTCCGGGCCAGCTCGGCGTCCAGCCGTTTCACCTCGGTGCGCTGCCGCTTCAGCCGCTCCTCGGTGCCGTTGTAGGTCTCGGTGGCTTTCTCCGCCTCCCGGTACAGCCGCTGAAGGTCCGTCAGCAGCTCGGCCACGGACCGGTCGCCGGTGGGTGCGGCGGCCCCGTCGCCGCCGGGGGGCGCGGACTCTTCGCCGCCGGGTGGCGCGGACTCTTCGCCGGTGGACGCCCCGGTGCCGGGTCCGGACCCGCCGGGTTCCGGTTCGGCCGCGGCGGACACGGGCGCGAGGACGATCCCGGCCGCCACCGTCGCCGTGCACACCAGACGCAGAAGCCTTCCTGACACGCCATCACCTCCGATGCGGGGCGGTGGGTCCGCTCCGCACGGTGAGCATGTGGCGGGTCCGCGGGGCGCGCGCGCCGAGTGTGCGCGGACCGGCGCAACGGGGTCACCCGTCCGCGTCGTCCGGCTTGCCGCGCGGCGTGGCGTCTGGATCGGCGGCCCCCGAGCGGTCCGGCCTCGACCAGGGCCACTTCCGGCCGGAGCCCCTTCCGCCCGCGGGGTCGTACGTGTACTTCCAGCGGGCGAACCGCAGCCCGCCCCGGGAGTCGCGGGGCACGCGCCGGTACACCAGCACGGTGGGCGGACCGCCGTCCGGGTCCGGTACGGGGATGCGGTACGTCTTCGGCGGGTGCCCGGTCATCCCGACCAGGACGGGCAGCACCCGCCCGTCCATGGGGCCGCCCTCGAAGGGGGTGTCTTCGCTCTTCACGGCACCAGTGTCGGTGATCGGCGCACCGGGGCGAGAGGGCGGCGCACGCCGTCAGAGGTCCGCGGCCAGGGCCTCGACCAGCGTCGCGGTCTGCGGGTCGCGGCGGGCGGTGACCGTCAGTACGGCGAGGAACTGCTCCACCAGCCAGTCCCGCAGCTCGCCGACGGGCGGCTGCTTGTCCTCGTCCAGCCAGATCAACGAGGCCGCCTCCACCGCCGTGATCCACATCCGCACGGTCATCCGCAGCCGGGGGCCGGGCCCGGCCACGTCCAGGTGGTCCAGGATGTGCTCGGCGGCGGCCCGGCGCACTCCGTCCACGATGCCGGAGGTCTGCGACGTCTCGACCACGCTGCCGCCGCGCAGCAGGGCGCTGAAGCCGGTGTCGTGCTGGTCGACGAAGGTGAGGTAGCGGTCCAGGGCGCGGGAGAGCCGGGCCAGCAGCGGGCCCTCGCGGGGTTCGTCGAAGCACAGCCGCAGCTCGTCGGCGGCCGACCCGAGCGCGGCCTCGTACAGCTGCTGCTTGCCGCCGGGGAAATACCGGTACACCAGCGGGCGCGAGACCCCGGCCTGCTCCGCCACGTCGTCCAGGGAGACCTCCTCCGGCGCCCGGCGCGCGAAGAGGACGAGCGCCGCCTCCAGCAACTGGACGCGGCGCTCCTCGACGCTGAGGCGGCGGTAGGCGGGGGTGGGAGCCTGCGGGGTCATGAACCGCAGCGTAACCCGCAGGACGCCGCGCCCACCCACGCCGGCGGACCGGACCGACGGCTCTACGCCAGCAGCCCCGACGACCTCCGCAGCCGTCGTCCGACGCCGCGCAGTACGCCGATGTCGTCCAGGCTGTGTTCGCTCTGCGGCTCCGCCGCGTGGCAGTGAGGCGCTGCGGTCTCGTGAGCGGGAGTGCTACGCCAGCAGCCCCGACGACCTCCACAGCCGTCGTCCGACGCCGCGCAGTACGCCGATGTCGTCCAGGAAGTCAGTGAGGCGCTTCGCTCCGGTCTGCATGATCTCCGTGCGGTGGCCGCTGGCCTTGACCTGGGCCAGGGCCTCGCGCTTGTCGAGGCCGACGTTCGTGTACACGTCCGGGTTGATGAAGGCGAGGGAGAAGACGCGGGCGAACTCCCCGGAGGTGACCCGGGTGAACTCCTGCGACCACTTCGGGGCCGTCACCATCTGGCGGCGCAGCTCCTCACGGGCGTACCGGACGTGCCGGGCCTCCTCCACGACGTGGATGCGCGTGACGCCCCGGATCAGCGGCTGGACCCGCTCGTCCGGGAACGTCAGCCGCTGCATCCAGTCCAGGACCTCCTCGCCGAGCAGCGTGGCGGTGAAGGAGCCGGGCGTGGTGGAGATCGTCTTGAACAGGCGCCCCAGGTGCTGGTGGACGGGGCTCACCGGGTACCAGGGGGTCTCGCCGCGGGATATGAGCCGGGCGAACATCTTCGAGTGCCGGCACTCGTCCTCGATCTCGGTCAGCGCGTACCGCACGTGGGCGCTCGTCGCCGCCTTGTCGTAGATGTGCCGGACCAGGAGCTGCATGAGGATCAGCTCGAACCAGATGCCGAGCGAGGCGAGGGCCGCGGCCTCGTGCTGGGAGAGCGCGATGCGCTGCTCCTCGCTCATCCGCTGCCACATCGGCGTGTCGTACAGCGACACCAGCTCCGGCGGCCAGAACCACTTGCCGTCCTCGAACGGCGCGTCCCAGTCCAGCTCCTTGTCCGGGTCGAAGGAGTGCTTGGCGGACGAGTCGAGCAGCCGTTCGGCCACCTGCTCCCGGTCCTTGAGCAGGCCGAGCGCGTCGCGCAGGCCCTCGAGCGCGTCGGCTTCCGTCAGGGTCGTCATGGCTGTGTCCCACCTCGTCGAACGGATCGTGTTACCCGCGGTCACTCCAGCGTGCTGCGTCTTATGAGACTGCGTGTCAGCAAGCTCGTCAATCCCCCGCGCGGAACTTGTTGACCGCGAGTAAAGGTGGGGTGGCCGTCAATCGTCCGGCGTGGGTTCGCTCGATGAGGCGCTCCGTCGGCGTTCGTCCTGGGTACGCTGGCCATGTCCGTCAGACTCCGGCACATGGGAGCGATCATGAGCGCCGCACGCGACTACGGGCTGGACGACGACTACCAGTGGCCCCGTCCGCCCGAGGGCGGCTGGACGGCGGACGACCTCGACGAGCTTCCCAACCTGCCTCCGCACACGGAGCTGATCGACGGGAGCCTTGTCTTCGTGAGTCCGCAGACCCGCTTTCACATGCGCACCATCCGGCTGCTTGAGTACGCGCTGCTCGGTCAGGCGCCGGACGCGTACGACGTCGACCGAGAGTTCAGTGTCAAGCTTGACCGGCGAAACCGTCCAGAACCGGATGTGTTGGTATATCGGGCGGATGCCGACACCGGACCGCGGCAGACGTGGCACCACTCGGATTCCGTTGTCCTCGCCATCGAAGTGGTGTCCGAGGACTCCCAGGAGCGGGACCGGGACGTGAAACCGCGGAAGTATGCGTTGGCGGGCATCCCGTACTACTGGAGGGTCGAGGAAAACGAGGGGCTGCCAGTCGTCTACACCTACGAACTCGACCGGGCCACGGACACCTATGGCCTTACTGGCATCCACCACAACCGACTGAAGCTCAATGTCCCGTTCCCTCTCACGATTGATCTCACCGTCATCAACCGCCGGCCGCCGGTGATGCCACCTTCGGGCCTGCTGTAGAGAGCACCGCCTCCATCACCCCCCGCGCGATCGGCGCCGCCAGCCCGCCCCCGCTGACGCCGCCGCGGTCCGCCGCCGAGCCCTCGACCACCACCGCGACCGCGACCTTCGCCTCCATGTCCCCGTCGCCCCGCGCCCAGGAGATGAACCACGCGTACGGCGTGCCCGAGTTGCCGACGCCGTGCTGGGCCGTGCCGGTCTTGCCGCCCACGGTGGCACCCTCGATCGCGGCCTTCGCGCCGGTTCCCCGCTCCACCACGCCGGTCATCAGCTCCTTGAGCAGTGCCGCCGTGGCGGGGCGCATCACCTCCCGGGTGGGACGCGACCCGGCCGCCGCCACCAGGCTGCCGCCCGCCCGCAGGGTGCGCTCCACCAGGTACGGCGACCGCACCTGCCCGCCGCCCGCCACCGCCGCCGCGACCACCGCCATCTGCAGCGGAGTCGCGCGCGTGTTGTACTGCCCGATCGACGACAGGCCGAGCTGCGCCCGGTCGACCGAGGTGTCGAAGGTGCTCCGCGCGACGGGGAAGGGCACCCGCAGCCCGTCGTCGTTGAAACCGAAGGCGTCCGCCATCGCCGTCATGCCGCCCACGCCCACGTCCACGCCGAGCTTGGCGAACACCGTGTTGCAGGACCACTCGAACGCCTCCCGCAGCGAGGCGTCGCGGCAGCCGTCGGCCTCGTTGGTGAGCTTCGTCCGCGTGCCCGGCAGGGTGTACGGGTCGGGGGAGCGGGTCGGCGCGTCCAGGTCGCGGACCACGCCCGCGTCCAGCGCCGCCGCCGCGGTGACCACCTTGAACGTCGAACCCGGCGGATAGGTCCGGCTCACCGCCCGGTTGAGCATCGGCTTGTCCGGGTCGTCGTTCAGCCGGTGCCAGGTCCGGGTGGCGGCCGCGCTGTTCCCGGACAGCAGCTGGGGGTCGTACGACGGGGTGGAGACCAGGGCCAGGATCCGGCCCGTGGACGGCTCGATCGCGGCCACCGCGCCCTTGCGCCCGCCCAGGCCCTCGAACGCCGCCCGCTGCGCGGCCCCGTCGATCGTCGTCACGACGTCGCCGCCCGGATTGTGCGCCCCCGTGACGTCGTTCCACAGCGGCAGCGGCGCCAGCATCGGGTCGGCGCCGGACAGCAATCCGTCCTCGGCGTGCTCCAGCAGCGTCGTCCCGTACGCCTGCGAGGCGAAGCCGGTGATCGGCGCGTACATCGGCCCGTTCGCGTAGGTCCGCTCGAAACGCAGGTGCTCGCCGGTGTCCCGGGAGCCGGTGACGGCCTCGCCGCCGACCAGGATGTCCCCGCGCGGCTGCTGGTAGCGGGCGATGTCGGGGCGGCGGTTGGCCGGGTTGCCGTCGTACTCCGGCTTCTGGACGATCTGCACCCGGGCCGCGTTGACCACCAGGGCGACCAGCAGCAGGGCGCAGAAGACGGCGGCGTGCCGGATGTGCCGGGTCACGCGGGCGCCCCGCGCCGGGCCGCGTGGCTGACCCGGATCAGCAGCGCCACGATCGCCCAGTTGGTGACGACGGAGGACCCGCCCTGGGCCAGGAACGGCATCGCCATGCCGGTCAGCGGGATCAGCCCGGTCACCCCGCCCGCGATGACGAACACCTGGAGCGCCACGATCGAGGAGAGGCCGACCGCGAGCAGCCGGCCGAACGGGTCGCGGACGCCGAGGCCCGCCCGGTAGCCGCGCTCCACCAGCAGCCCGTACAGCAGGAAGACGGCGGTCAGGCCCAGGAAGCCCAGCTCCTCGCCCGCGGTCGCCAGGATGAAGTCCGACTTCACGGCGAAGCCGATCAGGATCGAGTGCCCGAGGCCCAGACCCGTGCCGGTCACCCCGCCGGCCGCGAAGGCGAAGAGGGACTGGGCCAGCTGGCCCGGCCCGTCGCCCGCCTCGATGGACGCGAAGGGGTGCAGCCAGTCCTCCACCCGGCTGTGCACGTGCGGCTCCAGCCAGCCCACGGCCACCGCGCCCAGCGAGGCCAGCACCAGGCCGACGGCGATCCAGCCGGTGCGGCCGGTGGCGACGTAGAGCAGGACGACGAACAGGCCGAAGAACAGCAGCGAGGTGCCGAGGTCCCGCTCCAGGACCAGGACGCCGACGCTGACCAGCCACACCGCCACGATCGGGCCGAGGACCCGGCCCGTGGGCAGCTGGAGGCGCCACACCCGGCGCCCCGCGTACGCCAGCGCGCTGCGGTTGGCGGCCAGGTAGGCGGCGAAGAACACCGCGAGCAGCACCTTCGCGAACTCGCCGGGCTGGATGGAGAAGCCCTGGACCCGGATCCAGATGCGGGCGCCGTTCACCGCCGGGAAGAAGATCGGCACGGTGAGCAGGGCGAGCGCCGCGGTGACGCAGACGTACGCGTAGCGCGCCAGGACGCGGTGGTCGCGCAGGAGCAGCACGACCACGATGAACAGCGCGACGCCCAGCGTCGACCACACCAGCTGCGTCGGGGCCGCCCGGTCGCCCGGCGTCTCCAGGTCGAGCCGGTAGATCAGCACCAGGCCGAGCCCGTTGAGCAGCACGCCGATGGGCAGCAGCAGCGGGTCCGCGTACGGGGCTCGCAGCCGTACCGCCAGATGGGCCAGGAGCGCGAGCACACCGAGCCCGGCGCCGTAACCGGCGGCGCCGGGCGGGAGGGTGCCGTGCTGGGCGAGGCCGACGTTGCAGTAGCCGAACACCGACAGCAGTACGGCCATCAGGATGAGCGTGAGTTCGATGCCCCGGCGCCGGGGGAGTCGGGCGACGGGAGCGGGGGTGTCCGCCTGTGCCACGGTGATCCCGGTTCCGGTTCCGGCCTTGGTCATGTCCGGAACTTACCTAAATGGTGTGGTGTGCACGCCGTCTGGATCAGCACCAGCGCGGCGCGGGGCCGACGTTGTCGATGTAGCGGGCCGCGCCCCAGGCCCAGGTGCCGTCCGTCAGGAGGTACCAGAGGGGGTTGCCCTTCACCTTGTCGCCGGGCGTCTTGCAGTAGATGGAGACGGTCTCGCCCCGGTGGGCGTACCGGATGACGTCCGAGCCGCGGGCCGGCGAGGTGTGCAGGGCGAGCCGGTCGGCCGTCACGACACCCCGGTAGCGGCCCCGTTCCTGGCGGCCGTCGCTCCCGCCCCACGCGTCGCCGCCGTTCCCGCCGCCGGTGGCGGCGGAGGTGGAGCCCGGGTCGCCGTCCCGCGCGTCGCTCGCGACGGCGGGCGTGACGGCGACGGCGGTGGCGAGCGCGCCGGCCGCCAGGGCGGTGGCGAGGCCGCGGACCAGGGGGGAGCGCGAGACCGGTGCGGACAGTAGGGGCATGGGAGTACCTCCCGGGAGCGAACGGGTCTTCAGGTGACTAACCGCCACATTAGGAGCGCCCGGAGTGGACCGCCCGCCGCGCTGCGCCATCGGGGAAGCACCGGGCGGGCGGGGCCGCCCGGACGGGACCACGCGGCGTCAGGGCCGCTGAGGCAGCGTCAGCGTGGCCAGCGCCCCGCCGTCCGGCGGGTTGGTGAACTCCAGACGGGCCCCGAGCACCTCCGCCTGCCCCAGCGCGATCGTCAGCCCCAGGCCGTGGCCCTTCGCCCCGCTCTCGGTGCGAAAGCGCTGCGGCCCGTGCGCGAGGAGGTACGCCGGATAGCCGTCCCCGCGGTCCCGTACGGTGATCACCGCCCCGTCCACGGTCAGCACCACGGGCGCCCGCCCGTGCCGGTGCGCGTTGGCGACCAGGTTGCCCAGCACCCGCTCCAGGCGCCGCCGGTCGGTCTCCACGCGCGTGTCCCGCACGACGTCCACGCGCGTGTCGGTGCCGGAGCCGCGCACCACCCGCCGGGCCAGCGCGCCCAGTTCCTCCGGCTCCGTCTCCAGCCGCTCCCGCCCGCTCTCCAGCCGGGAGATCTCCAGCAGGTCCTCGGTGAGGGTGCGCAGCGCCGCCACCCGGTCCCGCACCAGCTCCGTCGGGCGGCCCGGCGGCAGCAGTTCGGCCGCCGCGTGCAGCCCGGTGAGCGGCGTGCGCAGTTCGTGCGCCACGTCCGCGGTGAACCGCTGCTCGGCGAGGAGCTTGCCCTGCAGGGACGACGCCATGGAGTCCAGCGCGGCGGCCACCGACGCCACCTCGTCCTGCGGGCGCGTCGGATCCTGCGCGCGCGGATCGCCGACCCGTGCGTCCAGGTCGCCCGCGCTGATCCGCCGCGCCACCCGTGCCGTCGTGTGCAGCCGCCGCGTCACCCGCGTCACCGCGAACGCGCCGACCAGCAGCGTCGCCCCGATCGCCAGCGCCGACGACCACACGATCGCGCCGTCCAGGCCGTCGATGGTGGCCTCGCCCTGGGACTGGTCGACCCGCACCGCCAGCACCCGGCCGCCGTCGGCGGGGCCCGCCGCCCACATCGTGGGGCGCCCGTCGTAGTCGGCGGCCATCGTGCCGCGCCGGCCCGAGACGGCCAGCTCGCGCAGCCGCCCGGGCAGCCCCGGCGGGTCCACACCGGCGCTCCGCCGCAGCGGGTCCCCGGCCTCGTAGGACTCCGTCGCCTCCCGCAGCCGGTCCAGGGCCGCGTCCCGGGCCTGGCCCATGGTCTGGTTGGTCACCGAGACGTGCACCAGGACGCCGAGCAGCGCGGCGAGCGCGCAGCACATCACGGTGATGAAGACGGCCGCCTTCACGGCGAGCGGACCGGCCCACCGGGGAAGGGCGAGCCTCACCGGGCGCCCGCCGACGACGACCCGGCCGACGGCGCCTTCGAGGACGTGGGGGAGGGCGAGGGCGAGGGTGATGCGGACGGGCGCTTCGTGTGCTGTCCGCCGTCGTCGGTGCGCAGCATCTCGTCGCTGGTCAGCAGCATGGCCCGCTGGTCGGCGTCCCAGGTCCACTGGAGCCGGTACTCGTAGCCGGCGACCTCCGAGGGCGAGCGGACGATCACCGTCCGCCCGGCCAGCTCGACCGCGCTCACGGCGTCGTCGTAGGACATGACGCGCACCAGCCGGTCCTTCTCGACGGTGTAGACGCGCACGGCGGTCAGCTGCTCCGGCAGCAGCCGGAAGCCCAGCGTCATCTCGGGCCGCCCGTCGCCGGTCAGGTCGCGGTAGTACGGCGGCAGCACCGGGCAGCCGTCCCGCGCGCCGTCAGAACCGTCGGACCCGCCCGCCCCGCCGCCCGTGCCGCAGTCCGCCATCCGCACGGACGTCTCGTGGTACCGCGCCTTCGGGCCCGCGTAGTCGCCCGGATGCGCGTCGATCTCGGCCCGCACCGCCGCCACCGGGTCCGCCCGGCGGATGTCGCCGCCGGGCACGGCGACGCCCTCCACGCGCGCGTGCTCCACCTCGCCGATGTCGTACGCCGGGCTCGACGCCGGCGTCAGACCGGGCCAGAGCCGGGCCGGACTCCGCGCGGCCGACGTCGCCCCCGCGCTCCGCAGCCCGCCGCCGTCCCCGCACGCGGTCAGCGCCCCGGCCGCCCCGACCGCCATGAGCAGCGCGAGGAGGGCGGAGACGCGGGCGGGGCGCCCTCGGCGGCTCGGGAGCACTGCACTCCTGGGGTTCGGTGATCGGCGTCGGTGGTCCCGCACGGCCGCGGGCGGCACCGCATACGGCGCGGCACCGCACACATCTTGGTACGGGAGGCCATTTTGCCCGCGCGCGGGCCCGCCGGGCCACCCGGAGCCGACCGGGTCCTTGCCCCCGCGGCACCCCTCCTGGTCCCATGGAAGGGGGTGAGGCGCATGCACCGACTGCGCGTCGTACCGGCCCGGCGCCACGGCCGGGAACGGCTCTACGTCTGCCTTCCGGACGGCGCGAACGTCGCCTGGTACGACCGTGAGGCGGCCCGCGTCAACCTGCTGCGCGACGACCGCGAGGACGAGGTCCTCGAAGCCCTGGCACCCTTCCTCACCGGCCCGGTCGCGGTCGGCCCGCCCCCGGTCCCGACCCCGGCCGAGCTGGCCCGGCTCACCCTCCACCCCGACGACGACCTCGCCCCCAACCGGCCCGGCGAGGCGCTCCTGGTCGCCGTGGAGCGCGCACCCGGACCCGCGCACCGGCTGCGCCCCGACCCGCGCCGCCGGGCACTGGCCGCCGAGCAGGCCACGGGCGAGGCCCTCGACCGCCTCGACGGCGCCGGATGGCGCACCCTGCACTCCGTCCCGCTGCCGGGCGGCGACCGCGTCCACCATCTGCTGATCGGCCCCGGCGGCCTCTTCGCCCTGCACGTCCTGCCCGCCCGCAGGCAGCGGGTGCGCGTCGCCGACCCCCTGGTCGCGGTGGGCCGCCGTGCACCGCACCCCCTGCTGCACCGGGTCCGCGCCGCCGCGGACCGCGCCTCCCACGCCCTGACCGCCGAGGTCCGCCCCGTCCTCGTCCTCGTCGGCCCCGCGCACCTGAGCGTCGCCGCCGCGCCCCGGGCCCTGCGCGTCCTCACCGACCGGGAACTGCCGGGCCTCGCCGGCCCGGGCGGCGTGCTCAAACCGGCGGACGTCGAGGCCCTGCACGCCGTGGCCCGGGACCGGGCGACCTGGAAGCGCGTCTGAGACCGGCGCGGCTCAGGGCAGCGCCGCCGCCCGCCGCCGGTCGAACAGCGGCGCCAGCAGGTCGCCGTGGTTCCGCACCCGCGCCCCGGCGTCCGCCGCCCGGAAGACGAACTGCTCCGCCCGCCCGCACCCGGCCACCTCGTCCCACGTCACCGGGGTGGAGACCGCCGGCACCGACCGGGCCCGCACGGTGTACGGAGCGGCCGTGGTCTTGCGCGCGGCGTTCTGGCTCCAGTCCACGAACACCTTCCCCGGCCGCAGGCTGCGCGTCATCCGGTGCACCACCAGCTCCGGCAGCGCCCGCTCCGCCTCCACCGCGAGCGCCTTCGCGTACTCCGACACCCGCTCGGACGACGCTCCCCGCACGCCCGCCAGCAGATGCAGCCCCTTGGCCCCGGACGTCTTGGCGTACGCCTCGATCCCGTCCGCCGCCAGCCGCTCCCGCAGCCACAGCGCGACCTCGCAGCACTGCACCACGGTCGCGGGCGGCCCCGGGTCCAGGTCGAACACCAGCCGGTCGGCCTCGCCGGGATCGTCCGCGGTCCACTGGTGCGTGTGGAACTCGGTCACCAGGTTCGCCGCCCACATCAGAGTCGCCAGGTCCTGCACGAGCACCATGCGGGCGGGCCCCTCCGAGCGCGGCACCTCGGCGGTGGTGACCCAGTCGGGCGTACCGGGCGGCACGTTCTTGGTGAAGAACAGCTGGCCGTCCGGACCGTCCGGATACCGCAGGAAGGAGACGGGGCGGTCCCGCAGATGCGGCAGCAGCACCTGCGCGGTCGTCGCGTAGTAGTGCAGCAGCTCGCCCTTGGTGAAGCCGTCCTCGGGATACAGCACCTTGTCCAGGTTGCTGAGGGCCACCCGCCGCCCCTCCACCTCAGTGATAGGCGCCATACCATGAGAATCTCACGAAATACGTACAAACCGCCCGACAGGAAGGGTGCTGCACGTGCGATCCATCTGGAACGGCGCCATCTCCTTCGGTCTGGTCAGCATCCCGATCAAGCTGGTGAACGCGACCGAGAACCACTCGGTCTCCTTCCGCCAGATCCACACCGAGGACGGCGGCCGGATCCGCTACCGCAAGGTGTGCGAGCTGGAGGACCGCGAGGTCTCCCAGGCCGAGATCGGCAAGGCCTACGAGGACGCCGACGGCTCGATGATCCCGATCACCGACGAGGACCTGTCCCAGCTGCCGATCCCCACGGCCCGCACGATCGAGATCGTGGCCTTCGTGCCCGAGGAGCGCATCGACCCGCTCCAGATGGGCTCGGCCTACTACCTCGCGGTGAGCGGCGCCCCCGCCGCCAAGCCGTACACCCTGCTGCGCGAGGCGCTCAAGCGCAGCAACCGGGTCGCCATCGCCAAGTACGCGCTGCGCGGCCGGGAACGCCTCGGCATGCTCCGGGTCGTCGGCGACGCCATCGCGATGCACGGGCTGCTGTGGCCGGACGAGGTGCGCACCCCCGAGGGGGTCGCCCCGGACGCCGGTGTCACCGTGCGCGACCAGGAACTGGACCTCGCGGACGCCCTCATGGACACGCTCGGCGAGATCGACCTCGAGGACCTGCACGACGAGTACCGGGAGGCCGTCGAGGAGGTCGTCGCCGCCAAGGCGTCCGGCGAGACGCCCCCCGAGGCCCGCCGGGAGGCGGCGCCCGGGAAGGTGCTGGACCTGATGGCGGCCCTGGAGAGCAGCGTGCGGGCGGCGCGGGAGTCCCGGGACGACGACGAGGGGCCGGGACCGGCCGAGGAGGCCGAGGTCCGCTCCCTGCCGCGACGCGGGACCACCTCCCGGCGGACCCCCAAGGAGACCGGCGGCAAGAAGTCGACGTCGACGGCCGCGAAGAAGACGGCGGCGGGGAGGGCGGAGCCGAAGAAGTCGACGGCGAAGTCAGCGAAGTCCGCGAAGTCAGCGAAGTCCGTGAAGTCCGCCGCGCCCGCGAAGAAGACGGCGGCCAGGGGCGCGGCCGCCACCGCCAGGAAGGCCGCGGGCCGGAGCGCGGCCAAGGCGACCGCCGGGAGCGCGGACAAGGGCACCGCCAAGAAGACGGCCTCCCGCAGGCGCAGTGCCTGACGGTCGCCCCGGCCCGTGCCCGGTGGGCGCGACCGCTCCGGTCAGCGGGAGCGGTCGCGCGTCCGGTACCTGAAGACGACCAGCCCCACCGCGCCGAACCCGGCCGCCCAGGCCAGCCCCAGCGCGAGGTGCCCCCACAGCGCCCTCTCCCCGAACGCGCCGCCGGCCGCGAACTGCATGGGGCCGAAGGAGGGGAACCACTGCAGGACCGGCTCGTTGGCGAGCGGGTTGCCCAGCGGGTTCTGCAGGAACGTGTCCATCAGCCCGCCCATGATGATCAGGAAGAACCCCTCCAGATCCCGCTTCACCAGCACCCCGAGGAGCAGTCCGAGGGCGCCGTAGGCGAGCGCGACGACGGCGAACCCGGCCAGCACGCCGAACCAGGCACCCGCGGCCGGCCGCCAGAAGAGCAGCACCGCGAGCGCGGTGTAGAGGGCGATGCCGGTGGCGACCGCGGCGACCGCGAGGGCCTTGGCGCCGACGAGGGTGGACTGCCGGTACCCGGCGAAGACCAGCCGCCGGTCGAAGGCGAGCGACCTGCGCACCGCGTCGAAGACGACGAACCCGGCGATCATCGTCACGCAGTTGAGGCCCGCCGTGATCAGGGTGAGGTGTCCGGCGTCGACGTGCAGCGCCTCGCCGGTGGCGTACAGCCGGAAGTCCAGGGGCTCCCCGCCCGCCATCGCGTTCATCACCAGATACCAGACGGGCACGAACAGCACGAGGAGCAGCCCGGCCAGCCGGTTGCGGGTCTGGTCGCGCACCGAGAAGCGCAGCGCGGTGGGGAACTGCCCGTACAGCGGCCCCGGACGGGCGGCCGGGCTAGGCGTCGACACGGCGGTGCTCCCTCCCGGCCGCCGCGCGTGCGGTGAGGCGGCCGTCGGCCAGGTCGGCCAGCAGGTCGAAACGGTCCTGCTCGAAGACGAGATGGGTGATGACCACGACGGCCTTGCCGCGGGTGCGCAGCTCCTCGACCAGATCCCAGAAGCGCAGGTAGGTCTCCCAGTCGAAGCCCTGGTACGGCTCGTCGAGGAGCAGCACGTCGGGGTCGTGCAGCAGGGCGAGGGTGAGGTTGAGCTTCTGCCGGGTTCCGCCGGACAGCTCGCCGGCGGGGGTGCGCTCGTAGCGTTCGTAGCCCAGGGCGCGGACCAGTTCCCGGCCCCGTCCGGGGCCCGGCAGGCGGTGCGCCGCGGCGAAGTAGCGCAGGTGCTGCTCGACGGTCAGGCTCCCGCTCAGCACCGGGTCCTGCGGGCAGTAGCCGAGCGTCCCGGCCAGGGAGACCTCGCCGCGGTCGAGGGCCAGGGTGCCGGCCAGCGCCTTGAGCAGGGTGGACTTGCCGGCGCCGTTCTCACCGACGACGGCGACCAGGTGCCCGGGGGCGACGGTGAGGTCGGCGCCGCGCAGGACGCGGTGGCGGCCGTACGCCTTGTGCAGGCCGCGGGCGCGGAGCACGGGAGCGGGGGAGGCCCCGGGCGGGTCGGGTGCGGGTGGCGCGGGGCGTACGGGTGGGTCGGACGGTACGGGTGCGGGGTCGGTCGGCATGTGCGGTCACCTGGGCCTTCCTGTGCTTCCGGCAGTCCTGACGTCCGGGTCCCTCACGTCCCGGCGGGTGCCTCCGGGGGAGGCGGTGCGTTCAGCCCGCCCGTGTAGATGCCGAGCACCTCGGGGGCCCAGCGGGCCATGCCGTCGGCCGACAGGGGGTCGGTGCCCAGGACCTCGCCGATGCGGTCGCGCAGCAGGAACACGGCCAGGTCGTTGGCGAGCAGTACGGCGGCGCGGGCCTCGGGGTCCCGGCCCGGTGCGGCGAGACCGGCCGCCGACAGTCCGTCCAGGGCGGTGCGGCTCACCTCGTACAGGCGGCGGAACAGCAGCCGTCCGGCGTCCGTGTCGCTCAGCAGCAGGCGGCGCAGGTAGCCGGGCAGGGGGGAGCCGGCCGGGAGGTGGCGGGTGAACGCCGCGCTCAGGGACGCCGCCGAGGCGTCGGAGTCGAACGCCTCCGCGCTCCCCTCGCCGGTCAGTTCGCCGAGCATGGCCTCGAAGACGGCCACGACGTACTGGTCGACCTCCTGGCGCAGCCCGTCCTTCGAACCGAAGTGGTGCACCACGAGGCCGGGCGAGACACCGGCCGCCGCCGCGATCCGCCGCACGGTCACCGAGTCCGGGCCGTGGGCCGCGAACAGACCGAGCGCCTCGTCGCGGATGAGGGCCCGGGTCGTCCGATCCTCCGGGATTGAACGCATGTACAGCATGTTAAACAGGTGTTCAGTCGAATGTCCAGGGGGCGTCGGCCGTCCACGGTGAGTCACCCGTCCCGGGAGAGCCGGCCGTCCGGGGAGAGACGGACGCCCGCGGTATCGCGGACGGAGCGGGTTCGAAGACCGCGGTGCTCGCTGCGGCGGACTGCGTCGGCGCGGGCGAGGCCGGCGGCGGCAGGGCGGGGCTCTCCTCCAGGCGCTGCCCGATCGTTTCGGCCGGCCCGCCGTCCGGAGCGACCGGGTCGGTGGACAGCTGCGACCACGCGGTCAGGGCGAGGGCGACCGCGGCGGCCGTGCCGACCACCCGGCCGATCCGCCGCAGCCGGGCCCGGCCGTCCAGCTCCCGCCAGGACGGACCGGCGCCCGGATCCTCCGGCCGCCACGCCTCGCCGACCGTGTCGGAAGCGAGACCGGGACGGCCCGGGTGGCCCGGGCGGCCGGGCCGGCCGGTGCGGGCCCGCGGCGGACCGGCCCGGTCCGCGTCGGCCGGCGGCGGCGCGACGGCGGACGGCGGTTCCGGTGGCCGGCCCGGGATCCGGTCCCGGGCGGCGGGCTCCCTGGGGGCGGAGGCGCGGATGGCGCGCTCGTCGTCCTCCAGGAACAGCCGCCAGACGTACTCGGGCACGGACGGCGTACCGTCCGGCTCGTCCGGCGCGGCGCCGCCGCCCGGTCCGGAAGCGGTCATGGTCCCGCCCCTTCTTTCGTACGGCCCCGTACGGGCGCGGGCGGGAGGGGCGGGAGCCCGCCGACGGCCGCTGTGCGCCGTCCTGTGCCGCAGCACCGTACCGGTGTCGCTCCTGGGCCCGCACGTCACCGGTCCGGTGCCGGATGGTCATGGCCCGGCGGACTCCGTCGGCCGCCGACTCGAAGAACGCGGGGAACCGCCGGCCCGTTCCCGGTGCGACGAGTCGTGACGGGGTCGTGATGGTCCCCGGCGCGGACGCTCAGGGGGCCACCGGGGACGGAGTGGGCGTCGGCGAGGCGGTGTTCACGTCCAGGTCCGGACGCGGCCTGAGCACCAGCACCCGCTCTCCCGGCTGCGGCGGGGGCGGGGTGACCTTCTCCCGGGGCAGCTTCGCGGGGCCGGTCTGCCTGAACGTGACCTCGTCGTACCGCACCAGCCCGGTCCTCTCCAGCACCGTGATGTGGTCCAGGACCGTGTCGTTGGCCAGGTCGGCCAACTGCCGCACGAGGGTGTTCTTGGTGGAGGCCCGGATCCTGGCGATGGCCGGGAAGATCTGGCCGTGGGTCACCCGCATGATGTTGACCGCCGCCGAGTCGAAGTCCCCGCCGGTCCTGGCGTCCACCGACGCCACGAAGCCCTCCTGCTGCGGGGACGCCCGGTTGGGCAGCGTGATGCCCAACTCGGGTGAGATCTCGCGGCACATCGCGTCAAGACCGGCGTGCCCGACGACCAGGTGCTCACCGGCCGTCTTCATGGCCTTCGTCGTACCGCGCCTCATCACCATCTCGCCCAGCGGGTACTCCCACAGCCCGGCGGCGCGGACCTTGACCACGAAGTCGCGGTCGGCCTCGGTGAGCGGCCCGAACTTCGTACTGGCCACCACCCGGTTCTGGTTGCCGTCGGTCTTGTCCAGACCGAGCACGGCCGGGAAGGCCAACGCGGTCAGGGTCAGGGTCATCGCGCCGAACAGGACGACGACTCCGATCCTGCTGCGGGACAGGCGCATGGTGCCTCCAGGGCGACGCGGGGAACGCGGGGGACGCGCACACGTGCTCGTGCGCGTACCGGTACGCCAGGAGGTACGGAAACGGCGGGCGGATCTATCACCGCCCGGCACAAAACCCGCGGCGCCCGCCGGAGGCCGGGGTGAGGGTGCCCGCCGCCAAGCCGGGCTCAGCCGATGTCGGCGCCGTACACGCGCTCGACCGCGAGAGTGAGCAGCACCCGGCGGTCGGCCACCATCGTCGACCGGTACTCGTCCCAGTCCGGGTGCTCACCGGCGACGGCCCGGTAGTACTCCACCAGGGCCTCGACCTCCGGACCGTGCGGATCGGTGCCCGGCCCGGTGAGGGTGGCGACCCCCTCGGCGGTGGCCCAGGACCTGCCGTCCGGGGCGGTCACCTCCAGCGCGGCCCGCGGGTCCCGGCGCAGGTTCGCCGTCTTGGCCAGCCCCTCGCGGGTCGAGATCCGGACGACGCCGGCCTCCCGGTCGTAGGCGGGCATCACGGGCGAGAGCTGCGGACGGCCGTCCGACTTGATCGTCGCGAGGACGCCGAGCCGGCCGGCGGCCAGCAGGGCGTGCGGGTCGAAGCGCGGTGTGGTGGTCATGATCCGATCATCACCCCGCGCCCCGGGACCTGTCCCGCGAACCGTCCGCCGAACGCGCCGCGGGGACGCGGGAGGTGGCGGCTCAGGGCACCGAGGGCCCGCCCAGGTAGTCGCCGTCCTCGTCGTACGGCCAGGCGTTGGCGACACAGCCCTTGAGGCCCTTGATCTGCTGCATCATCGCCGGCGCGGGCTGCCCCGCACCGGGACACGTCTCGTGGCCGTGGCCGATGCGGTGGCCGACCTCGTGGTTGACGATCAGCGCCCGGTACTCGTGGATCGGGCCGTCGAACTCCGGGGAACCCAGGACCCAGCGCTTCAGGTTCACCACCACGTCGGTGCCGACGCTGCAGTTGACCTCGCCCCCGGTGTCCAGGCCCGCGGCGCCGCAGATCCGGTCGACGGTGCCCGGCGTGGCGATCTTCACCACGAAGTCGTAGGAACCGCTGCTGACCAGCCGGAAGGAGTTGGTCCCGTCCTGGGTCCAGCCGCGGTCGTCGGCGAGCACGTCGGCTATCTCGTCGGCGGCGGCGCTCGGCCGGACGTCGACGCCCTTCTCGACCAGGACCTTGTAGCGGCGCACACGGCTGCCGGTGCCCACGGTGGTGCCGTCGGCCTGGGCGGTGACGAAGGTGCCGGGCCCGGTCGCCGGGATGGCGATGGTGGAGGGCGACGCGGAGGCGGAGACCTTCACGGACGGCGACCCGGAAGGGCTCGGCGAGGGCGAGGGCGGCGCGGAGGAGGCCGCCCCCGACGGCGTCGCGGCCAGCGCGTCGGTGACATCGGCCACCTGGTCGTCCGTCACCGCGGAACGGCCGTCCCGCCAGTACGCGACGGCGGCGCCCGCGGTGAGCAGCACGGCCCCCAGCGCGACGAGGGCCGGAAGCGCGCGGGCGGGCCCGCTGCGGCGCGCGCGTCTGCGACCGCGACCGCGGGACCCGCGCCCGGCGCCCTCCGGCCTGGTTCTTCGGGTGCTCCGGCGGGCGGTGGATCGGCCCACGACGTGCGTCCTCTCTTCTGGTGTGTACCTCCAAGATCCAAGCGGACAGATGTACGAAAACGTCACAGGACACCGCGTGGGCCTTCTCACAGCCCTGTTCGACCGCTTCGCGCAACCTTTTGCCGCCCCGAAGGGTCCGCGAACCACCCGGCTCGGGCGTACGTGCGCGAGGGCCCGCCCCGACAGCGGGCGGGCCCCCACGCGTCGCGGGGAGAAGGGCCGTCAGCCGACGGCCGTGCGCTCCCAGCGGTAGAAGCAGCGCGCCATCGCGTCCTTCGGACCGCGCCAGGTCGCCGGGTCGTACGCCGAGACGTACGGCTCCAGCCGCTCGCTGACCTGACGGAACTCCGGGTGCCCGGTCAGCCTGCCGATGGTGGGGGCCGGGTCCTCGTCACTCTCGATGAGGTGCAGGTACACGCCGTCACCGAACTCGAAGAGGCTGCGCCGGTTGACGCCCACCAGGTGCGGCAGTTCGCCGCCGTCGGACTCCGCGAACACCTTCGCGATGTCCGGTGCCGCACCGGGTGCCATCCGGGCGACGATCAGTGTGTGGTGCATGGGGTGCTGCCTTCCGCGGGTGTCGTCGGTGCCGGTCGGCCGGTGGCGGTCCGCCGGTGTCGGTCCGCCGGTGTCAGTCGGCGAGCACCGACGCGGTCCGCCGCTCGCCCGCCGCCTGCTCGATCCGGTCCCGGATCAGCGCCATCTGCGTACGGGAGTTGCGGTTGATGTTGTCCGTCATCCAGGCGTCGTCCACGGGCGCGTCCGGCTTCATCGCGAAGTCCTGCGTCCAGCGCATCTCGGTGCCCTCGGCGGTCTCCGAGTACTCCCAGACGATGTTCATGTACTGGAAGGGACCGGTCTCCACCCGCTGGGCGCGGACCGTGCGCGTGACGGGGTCGGCGACGCGCTCGGAGACCCAGCTCCACACCTTGCCGTCGGCGTCCGGGTGCATGGTGAGCCGGAACGTGACACGGTCCTCGTCGCGGTCGAGCACCTCCACGGAGGCGTACTCGCTGAACAGCCGGGGCCAGTTCTCGATGTCGTTGGTCATGTTCCAGACCAGCTCCATCGGGGCGGCGATGGTGATCTCGTTGTCGGTGTGCCCTGCCATGTTCACACTCCCGTCTTCAGGGCGCCGTTGATCAGCGCGAGGAAATCGGCGGGCGTCTTGCAGCGCTCGGCCTGCTCGGGCAGACCGAGGCCGTACCGCTTCTCCAGCTCGGCCACGATGCCCAGCAGGCCGAGGGAGTCCAGGCCGAAGGTGTCGAAACCGTCGTCGGCCTGCTGCCGCAGGGTGACCGGGTCGACGTGCACGCCGGCGGTGCGCTTCATCAGCGTCGCCAGCTCCTCGACGGTCACCTGGTAGTCCACTTGGTCGGTCATGGTGTCCTCCTTGACTCGGGGTTGGTCGGTCACGGGTGTGATCCGTGGCCTTCGGTCATCGCTCCGCGGACGGCCCGGCGCCCCTTCGCAGGACGAGCGCCGAGTTGGATCCCATGAGTCCGCGGCCGAGGATCAGGGCCGTGCGCGGTTCGCCGGGGCGGGCCCGGCCGGTCACCACGTCCAGGTCGTGGCACACGTCGACCACGTGCGGGGTCGGCGGGATCAGCCCGTGCTCCATCGCGAGCACCGCCGTCGCCACGTCCAGCACCGGAGCCGCGCAGTACGCCCGCCCGGTGCCGGTCTTGGGCGCGGTGACCGGCACCCGCGCCGCGTGCGGACCCAGCGCGTCGGCCAGCGCCAGGGCCTCCGCCCGGTCGGCCTCCGGGACACCGAGGGCGTCCGCGAAGACGACGTCGACCTCCTCGGGCCGGCAGCCCGCCTCGGCCAGGGCGCCCCCGATCGCACGGGCCAGCCCCTCCCGGGACAGCTCCCAGCGGCCGGGACCGGTGAAGGTCGCCGCGTGTCCCGCCACCGTCGCCCGCACGTCCGCACCGCGCTCCCGGGCCGCCGTCTCCTCCTCCACGAGGAGCACGGCACCGCCCTCGGCCGGCGCGAACCCGCAGGCCGCGTCGGTGAACGGGCGGTAGGCGCGGTCGGGTTCGGCGGCCCGGCTCAGCTCGGGGTAGCCCAGCTGGCAGACGATGGAGTACGGGGCCAGCGGCGCCTCCGTCGCACCGCAGACCACCGTGTCGGTGCCGCCCCGCACGGCCAGCGCCGCGTGCGCCAGGGCGTCCAGGCCGCCCGCCTCGTCGGCGGCCACGACCCCGCAGGGGCCCTTGAAGTCGTTGCGGATGGACACCTGGCCGGTGCTGGCCGCGTAGAACCAGGCGATCGACTGGTACGGGCCGACATGGCGCGAGCCGTGGCCCCACAGGTTCTGCAGCTCCCGCTGCCCGAACTCGCCACCGCCCGAACCGGCCGCCGTGACCACGCCCACCGAGTACGGCGAGTCGACGTCGGCCCGGCCGAACCGGGCGTCGGTCAGCGCGTGCTGGGTGGCGGCCAGCGCGAAGTGCGTGAACCGGTCGGTCTGGACGAGGAAGCGGTCCTCGACCGTCTCGGCCGCGTCGAACCCGCGCACCTCGCCCGCCACCCGCAGCGGCAGGTCCTCGCAGCCCTCCCGGGTGACGGGCCCGAGGCTGCTGGCACCGTCGGCGACCGCCTTCCAGTGCGCCTCGACGCCGATGCCGTGCGGGGACACCACGCCCAGCCCGGTGACGACCGCCCGCCGGTTCCCGCCGCCGGTACCGCTCCGTTGTGGTCCGCTCATCGCAGCCCTCCTTCACTGCCGCTCAGTACGACCGCGGACTGGAAGCCGCCGAAGCCGCTGCCCACCGACAGCACGTGCCGCAGGGTCCGCTCCCGTGCCTCGCGCGGCACGTAGTCCAGGTCGCACTCCGGGTCGGGGGTCGTGTAGTTGGCCGTGGGCGGCACCACCTGGTGGGACATCGCCAGGACGCACGCGGCCAGTTCTATGGAGCCGATCGCACCGAGCGAGTGGCCCACCATCGACTTGATGCTGCTCATCGGCGTCGCGTAGGCGTGAGCGCCCAGCGAGCGCTTGACGGCCGCGGTCTCGTGCCGGTCGTTCTGCTGGGTTCCGGAACCGTGCGCGTTGACGTAGTCGATGGCGGAACCGTCGAGTTCCGCCATGTCCAGCGCCGTGTCGATGGCCCGCGCCATCTCCAGGCCCTCCTTGGTGAGCCCGGTCATGTGGTACGCGTTGCCGAACGTGGCGTACCCGGAGATCTCGCAGTACACGTCCGCGCCCCGGGCCCGCGCGTGCTCCAGGTCCTCCAGGACGAGCACCGCCGCGCCCTCGCCCATCACGAAGCCGTTGCGGTCGGCGTCGAAGGGCCGGGAGGCGTGCGCCGGGTCGTCGTTGTTCGGCGACGTCGCCTTGATGGCGTCGAAGCAGGCCATGGTGATCGGCGATATCGGCGAGTCCGCCGCGCCCGCCAGGCACACGTCGACCCGCCCCTCGGCGACCGCGTGGTAGGCGTACCCGACCGCGTCCAGACCGGACGTGCACCCGGTGGAGACGGTCTGCACCGGGCCGCGCACCCCGAACTCCTCGGCGACCGCGGAGGACAGCGTGGCGGGGGTGAACGCCCGCTCCAGGTGCGGCTCGGCCCGCCGGTCGTCGACGTCCCAGCGCGAGCCGCGCTCGCTGACCAGGACGTAGTCGTGTTCGAGCCGGGTGGTGCCGCCGACCGCCGTGCCCAGGGTGGCACCGGCCCGCCAGGGGTCCTCACGGCTCATGTCGAGGTTCGCGTCCCGGACCGCCTCCGAGGCGGCCACCAGCGCGAACTGCACGTACCGGTCGCACCGCTGGGCCGTGGCGAGGCCGAGCCCGTGGTCGGACGGCTCGAAGTCGCACTCGGCGGCGATCTGCGAGCGCAGCCCGGACGGGTCGAACAGGGAGATGCGGCGCGTCGCCGTACGGCCTTCGGACAGCAGCCCCCAGAACTGGGGCACACCGATCCCGCCCGGGGCGACGACGCCTATGCCCGTGACGGCGACCCGGCGCCGGGTCATGACACCACCTCCGCCGCGGGGGCGGGCCGCTCGTGCCCGGCGCCACCCGCGTGCGCGTGCGCCCCGTCGCAGGGGAGCGCGTTGCCCTCGGCGTCCTCCGTGTCGACGTGGCCCAGCTCCGGCCGCGGGGCCAGCGGCCCCAGGTGGAAGACGAGCCGCGCCTCGACGTCCCCCGCGTTGCGGAAGCGGTGGCGCATGTCCTGCGGGATCAGCAGCCCCTGCCCGGTGGCGAGCGAGTGCGGCACCCCGTCCAGGTCCACCTCCAGGGCGCCCTCCGTGACGTACACGAACTCCTCGGAGTACGGGTGGTAGTGCTCGGCGATGCGGTCGCCGGGCTGCACGATGGCCACGCCCATGAAGCCGCTGGTCGACCCGGCGGTGGTGGGCGTGAGAAGGGCGCGGAGGTCTCCGCCGCGACGGCGGTTCGGCGCGATGTCGCCGAGGGAGACGATGCGTACCTGCTGGTCTGTCATGTCGTTCACTCCGGGGTGACGGGAGGGAGGGGAGGGGAGGGGAGGGGGAGGACAGGAGGGGAGGAAGGAAGGGGGAGAGGGGTCGCGCGGGCCGGCGGGCACGCCGTCGGGCCCGGCCTGCCCCGCGGCCGGAGAGAGGTTCAGGAGCCGGCCGAACGCCGGTCGGTGAGCGGCGTCATACGGATCCGGGAGAGCAGCCGGGACAGCGTCCGGCTCTCGGCGGGCGGCCCGTCGACCCCGGCCGCCGCGGTGTCCAGCAGCCGTTCGACCCCCGCGGCACCCTCCGGGCCGTGCAGGCCCAGGACGGCGGCGGGCGCGTCCTCGGGGTCGCCGTCCACGTCGACGAGCCGCACGACGAGGTCGTCGCGGTGGAAGACGGTCGCGGCGAGGACGGGGCCGTCCGGGTCCTGCGCGGTGGACGCGTCCTGGCGGGCCAGCAGCCGGGCCAGTTCCGGACCGGCACCGGTGCGCACCGGGTAGAGCAGCGCGAGCCGCTGCCTGCGCGCGCCGGCCCGGTCGCGGGACGTCGCGTGGTGCACGGCCGGCATGGCGGCCCGGGTGAAGAACCGCCGGGCGGACTGCGGGTCGCCGAGGTCCCGGTCCTGCTCCAGATGCGGATCGAGGGCCTCCTCGACGGCCCGCACCCCCGGCTGCCGGGCCACGTGGCGCAGCGCGGTCTGCAGGTCGCCCCGCACCTCCACGGCGCGCACGATCCGGTTGCCGTGCATGAACAGCGACGTGCGCAGCAGCCGCGTGGAACCGTCCACGTGGGCGTCGGGCGACACGTACTCGGACAGCAGCCGGGCGGCCTCGGCCTCACTGCCGGGCCGTACGGTGAAGGTCAGCGCGTGCCGTACGACGTTGCCCCCGACGCGGGGCGCGGAGCGCGGCTCACCCGGCGCGGGCCGCCCGCCGTCGGTCTCGCGCAGCACGCTGTAGCGCAGCGAGTGGGTGTCGCGGACGCAGTCCTGGAGCGGCTCGACGGTGTCCAGGTGCTCGTCGCTGTTGACCCACGCCAGGAAGGGCGCGGCGCTCTCCCACTCGCTGGTCAGCAGCCACTGGGTCGGATTCTCCAGGGACTGGCACAGCTGGTCGCTGACGTGTCCCGGCACGGCGGAGACCCGGTCGCGGATGCGCTCGTAGGCGTCCAGGAACTCCTGCTGCATTCCGTCGTGGATGTCCAGCATCAGGACCACCCGCACGCGGGAACCGTCGAACGCGGATATCGACACGCCGCCGCCCGCTTCCGCCGCCACGGCCGCGGACCCGGCCGTGCCCGACGTCGCCGTGGCATCCGTCGCGTCCGTGGTCGGGGCATCCGTCGCTACGACGGGAGAGACCGTCATCCGGCCCACCTCTTCTCCGGGAACTCACCTCGTGGACTGGGGGCGATCGTCGCGGCGCGCGCCAGGCGGGCGGGGTACGACGGTCGCGTAAGCACGATCGTGGGCCGTGCCCGCGGGGTCCGCGAACCAGGAGGGTTAAGCGGGTGAAGCCTGCGCCGCCGCGGGCCTCTCCGGTCCTCACGGGGCATGCATGAAGGCCCCGGCGCACACCTGTCGTGCCCCTTACGTCACGTGCCCCCTCACGTCACGTGTCCCTCATGTCACGTGTCCCTCATGTCCGTCACCACGTCTGTCGCAACGGAGGACGAGCAACCATGAACGAAAGAGCCGACCGGTCCGGCGGTGCCGCCCCTGGGGGCGACCGGACCCACCGCGTCCCGGTCCTCGTCGTCGGCGGGTCCCTGGTGGGCCTGTCGACCTCGGTGTTCCTGGGACGGCTGGGAGTCCGGCACACCCTGGTGGAACGCCACGCCGGCACCTCCATCCACCCCCGCGGGCGCGGCAACAACGTCCGCACGATGGAGATCTTCCGGGTGGCCGGCACCGAGCCGGACATCCGCCGGGCCGCCGCCACCCTGGCCGACAACCACGGCATCCTGCAGACGCCCACCCTGGTCGGCGACGCGGGGGAGTGGCTGTTCAAGCAGATCGACCCCGGCAACGGACTGGCCCGCTTCAGCCCCAGCTCCTGGTGCCTGTGCAGCCAGAACGACCTGGAGCCCGAACTCCTCACCCACGCCGTGAACCTCGGCGGCGACCTCCGCTTCGGCACCGAACTGCTCTCCTTCGAGGCCGACGCCGACGGCGTCACGGCGGTCGTGAAGAGCCGGGAGACCGGCGAACACACCACCATCCGCGCGGACTACCTGGTCGCCGCCGACGGCCCCCGCAGCCCCGTCCGCGAACAGCTCGGCATCGGCCAGAGCGGTCCCGGCGACCTCTTCCACAACGTCAGCATCACCTTCCGCTCCCGCCGCCTCGCCGACGTGGTGGGCGACCGCCGCTTCATCGTCTGCTACCTGACGGACGAGGACGCGGACGGCGCCCTCCTGCCCGTCGACAACCACGAGAACTGGGTCTTCCACGCCCCCTGGCACCCCGAACAGGGCGAAACCGTCGAGGACTTCACCGACGAACGCTGCGCCGCCCACATCCGCCGCGCCGTCGGCGACCCCGACCTCGACGTCGAGATCACCGGCAAGGCCCCCTGGCACGCCGCCCAGCGCGTCGCCCGCAGCTACCGCTCCGGCCGCGTCCTGCTCGCCGGCGACTCGGCCCACGAGATGTCCCCCACCGGCGCCTTCGGCTCCAACACCGGCATCCAGGACGCCCACAACCTCGCCTGGAAGCTGGCCGCGGTCCTGGAGGGCTGGGCGGGCGAGGCCCTCCTGGACACCTACGACGCCGAACGCCGCCCGGTCGCCGAGGCTACCAGCGCCCGCGCGGCCCACCGCTCGGTCGAACACAGCCACCCGGGGTTCGCACCGCCGCCGGGCATGGGGGGAGTGGGCCCCGGTGAGGGGCCTGGGGCGGGTTCCGGTGCGGGCCCCGGTGCGGGTTCCGGTGCGGGTTCCGGCGGGGGTGGGAGGCCCGGGGTGGCCGGTGGCGGGGCCGGTGGGCCCGGTGGGTCCGGCGGTCAGGGCGAGCCCGGTGGGTCCGGTGGGTCCGGCGGTCAGGGCGAGCCCGGTGGGTCCGGTGGGTCCGGCGGTCAGGGCGAGCCCGGTGGGTCCGGTGGGTCCGGCGGTCAGGGTGGGCCCGGTGGGTCCGGCGGCCCCGGCCGTCAGGGCAGTCAGGGCAGACTCGGCGGCCCGGGGGGTGCGCCAGGTGGCCCCGGTGGCCCGGGCGCCCAGAGCGGTCAGGGCGGCCAGGCTGGTACGCCGGGCGGTCCGGGCGGTCCCGGCGGCCCGGGCACTCCGGGTGGAGCTCCGGGCGGTGCGCCGGGTGGCGTTCCCGGCGGCGGCCGTGGTGCCGCGCCCGGCGCGGGTGGCCCCGCCGGCGGCCCGCAGCGCGGCATCCTCAACGTCGCCCTCGGCTACCGCTACCCCCAGGGCGCGGTGGTCGGCGCCGACCCGGCGACCCCGGTGGTCCCGGAGGGCCTCGACCTCACCGGCGCCCCCGGCAGCAGGGCCCCCCACCTCTGGGTCCGCCGGGGCGAGGAGCGCCTGTCCACCCTCGACCTCTACGAGGACTCCCTCGTCCTGCTCAGCGACGCGGCCCAGCCCACCGGCTGGCACGAGGCGGCGACCGGCGTGGCGGCCGCGATGCGGGTCCCGCTGACGTCGTACCGCGTGGGCGGAACCGCCGGGGCCGACCTGATCCCGGACGACGAGGAGACCGACTGGGCGCGCGCCCACGGAGTGACCCGCGGCGGCGCCGTCCTGGTCCGCCCCGACGGCTTCGTGGCCTGGCGCTCCCCGGGCCCCGCCCCCGACCCGGAGGCGATGCTGCGCCAGGTGGTGGGGACGGTACTGGCCCGCACCTGAGACGCCACCCCAAACGTGGACCACTCCCCGGTTCCCTGCTAGCGTCCGACCGGGCAGCCAAGCGGGGAGTGGTCCCCGTTACGGAAGGGGTGGGTCGGACGTGGCGGACACGGCACTGGTGATGGGCGGGGGCGGCCTGACCGCGTACGGGTGGCAGGTCGGCGTACTGGCGGGACTGGCCGACGCCGGGGTGGACCTCGTGGACGCCGACGTCCTCGCCGGTACGTCGGCGGGCTCGATGCTGGCGCTGGAACTGGCCGGGGGCCGGTCCCCGGCCGACCTGTACAAGGAGCAGGTCGGCCGCGAACGCGCCATGCTGGACGTGGACTTCACCCTCGGCATGACGGTCAGGTACCTGTGGGCCGCGCTGGGGTCACGCGACCCGGACACGGTGGTCGAGCGCATCGGCCGCCTCGCGCTCTCCGTGCGCGACGTGCCGCAGACGGCGGTCCTCGACGCCATCCGCCCCCAACTCCCCGCCCGTGAATGGCCCGAGCGGACCGTCCGGATGTTCGCCGTCGACGCGCTCACCGGCGAACCGACCGCCTTCGACGCCGACAGCGGGACCGACCCGCTGCACGCCCTGTCGGCCAGCTGCGCGCTGCCGCCCCTCTTCCCGCCGATCACCATCGGCGCGGGCCGCTGGATGGACGGCGGCGTGCGCTCCACGACCAACGCCGACCTGGTCGACGACTGCGCGCGGGTCGTCGTACTGGCCCCGGTCCCCAAGGGCGCGGGAGCGAGTCCGAGCGCACGGACCCAGGCCGAGGCCCTCGCGGCGCGCGGCACCCGGGTCGCCCTGCTGACCCCCGACCGGGCGGCCCGACGCGCCTTCGGCCGCAACGCCCTCGACGCCTCCCGCATCCCGGGGGCGGCCCGCGAGGGCAGGCGCCAGGGCGCGACCCACGCGGAACGCATCGGGCAGATCTGGCACGGCTGAGGCCCGTCCGGCCGACAGCCACCAGCGCCTCCCGCACCACGAACTCCGGGACCACCACGGCGTGCAGGACGACGGCGTGGACGATGACGGCGTGGACGACGACGGCGTACGACCAGGCGGGCAACACCGCCGGTGCCACCGTGTCCGCCGCGCACCGGTGATCCTCCAGGACGGGTCGGCAGTTCAAGATCGCCAGTGCACTCCTAGACGGGGTACCGCTTGACGTCCCAGATCCGGATGGTCCCCTCCGTGTCCCCGGTGACCAGCCACTTGCCGTCGTGGCTGAAGTCCAGACAGGCCACCGTCGCCATGTGGCCCCGGAGCATGGCCGCACGGCGGTCCCACTGCGCGGGCTCCGTCGCGTGAAGCTGGACGTCGCCGGAGTCCCGGGACACGGCCAGCAGGGACCCGCTCGGGTCGAAGGCCAAGGCTTGTATGTCCCCCTTGAGGAACCAGGACAAGCGACGGAAGCCGGCTCCGCTCCGTTTCCACATCTTGGCCCCGTCCGAACCGCCCACCGCGAGCAGGCGCCCGCCGTCGCCGACGGCGAACACGTTGTGGACTTGGTCTTCTTCCCTGCCCAGCGCCGACCACGACTTGAACTTGTTGAAGTTCGGCTCCTGGTACCGCCCCACGCCATCGCCGACGAACACGGCCAGCCCGCCGTCGTCGAGAAAGGCCAGCCCGAAGGTGCCTGGCAGGTAGTCGTCCTGCTCCCCGGCGGGAGGGAGCGAGGTGAAGCTGGGCGGCGAACCGTTTCCACCGCTCTTCACCTTCCAGATGGCCACCCCTCCACCCATCTGGCCGCAGGCCAGGTGATTCCTCTTGGCGTCGTAGGCGAGGGAGTACGTGGACGTGTCGTCCAGTTCCATGCCGTATTCCATGCCGTATTCCTGGTCGTATTCCTGGTCGTATGTCGGCAGAGAAACACCGGCACCGGTTTCGTCTCTGAGGTCGATGGCAGCAACCCCTCCCACGGTGGGCACGACAAGAGTGGCTCCGCCACGAAGGAACAGGAGATCGCCGGGCTGGAACTCCGTTCCGCGAGGGGGGTCGAAAAGGGGCGGAGTCTGCCCTTCGTCCCGGCCGTTCCACAGTCCCACCGTCCCGTCCTCGAGCATGTACGCCACTGAGGGCGCATTCCGCGACGCCGCCCCTGTCTCGGGCGCGGGCCGGAACCGCACCGTCTGTACTCTCGGAGAGCCCGGAAGGGTGAGCCCGACAGAGCTGCCGTCCTGGAACCTCCGGGCACCACCCACCACGCCCAGGGTGGCCGCTCCCACACCGACCGCCAGAATCGCCCTCCGTTTGACCCTCGCACGTGCCGCCGAGGCCTCGTCCGGGTACTGCGGCACTCCGGCCAGCGTCTCCTGGAGCCGGATATGGCGGAACTGGTAGACGCCGCCGACCTGGCGGAGGATCTCCCGACGCCGGGCGTCGGCGAGGAACGCCATGAGCCGCCAGGGGAGTTTGCCGCGCAGCGCGAGCCAGGCCCGCACCAGCACGAAGCGGGGCCACGCCTGGCTCATGAGCAGGATCAGTGTGAGGCACGCCCCGAGGAGCAGTCCCTCCCCTGTGGCCCCCTCCAGGAAGTCCTTGGATCGCAGGTCCTCCTGGACCAGGAGTGCCGGGTCGGCGCGGCCCGCGCCCGTCAGGGCCAGGAACAGCAGGTGTCCTGCCAGCTTGCCGGCCCACACGGCGGCAGTGACGAGCAGAACCACCAGTACCCCGGCCGTTCCCGCACTGACGACAGCAGACCACCGGTCCTGGGCGAGCAGACGTTGGGGACTGGCCTGGGCCGCACTCGACGGCGGCGCGTCGAGCCAGCCGTGAACAGCGAACGTCAGCCCGGCCAGCACCAGGAGCGCGACGCTGGTACCGGCACCTTCGAGAACGGCCTGTATCTCTTCAGCCGTCCACCCGCTCCTGCTGAAGTCCGCTTCCTCCAGGGTCATCGGAATCATGAACGGCAGAACGATCAGCGCCCCCGTAGCCACACCGGTCCGGAATCCGCGGAACAGCCGTCTCCCCGACCCCTCCACCGACCAGCTCAGTCGGCTCGGCGTCCTGAAGGCGGACGCATGCCAGGCAGCGGTGTGCACCAGGGTGTACAGAAACGCGATCCCGAATCCGTCGCCGAGCGCCACATCCCTGTCGGTCAGGCCGGCGACCATCATGGTCGCCGCCATCAGAAGTACACCCAACGGCAGTCCCGTCAGGGGCCCCGCCCATTTGGACAGCAGCCGCCCGCTCAGCAGCCACCACGCCAGGTCCCGCTCCCGCAGTCCGTGCAGGTGACGGGCGAGGTACGTCAGCCATCTCCCCGCCTGTTCGGCCGTCCACCGCTCCCCGGTCTCCGCCCCCTCCGGCAGACGTGGGTCGGGAGCGTAGGCCGCGTCGACCATGCCCTTGAGGAGATGGTCCTCCACCGCGTACGTGGAGCCGAAGCGGGTGGTGTCGAGGAGTTCGCCCGGATTCCCGCCCCGCTGGTACACCAGCCGCGCCGAGGTCACCAGCAGCGGCGTGGACAGCGCCGTGGTCAGCGGGCTGTCCGGCTCGGCCCGCAAGTGTGCGAGGACCGGTGCCCAGTCGACCCCGTCCGGCCACTCCACGCCCCGTAGGTAGGTGACGACGTCCACCGGCCGGACCGGTAGTACCTCCACCACGGCCGCCTGCCGCAGCGCGGGCGCGCCGTTGAGCACCAGCTCCTCGTACTCCACGACCCGGCAGGTCACGATGAGCGGACGGTCCGTTCCGGTCTTGTTGATCTCCCGGATGGCGCCGCGCCGGGCCGTCTCGGGGATCTCGTCCAGGCCGTCGAGGACCGGTATGACCAGGCCCTGCTCCAGGAGAAGGCGGGGGATGTCCTCGCGGCCGTTGTAGTACGGCTGCGCCATGGTTCGTACGACCCAGTCGTTCAACGGTTCCTGAACCGGGTCCCAGGAGGCGACCGACAGCAGCACGGGCACTGGCCCGCCCTCCTCCCGCGCGGCCAGCAGACCGGAGGTGAGCAGCATGGACAGCACCGTCTTCCCCGATCCGGGCTCGCCCACCACCACCAGCCGCCGATGCGGCACCCTCGCGTACCCGTCCGCGAGCCGGCCGACGACCTCCTCGAAGCGGCCGTCCAACCGCCCGTCGAGGTGCAGCCGCACCACCCGAGAGCCCTCGGGCCGGTTCCAACGCGGGTCGGTGACACGCCGCCGGGTCGCCGTCCACGTCAGCGGCAGCACCCGCTCGTCCCGCAGTCGCCGCGCCCCCGCTTCGTCCAGCCACTGCGCCCGCAGTTGAACGGCCAGGTTGTCGGCGAGCGCAGCGGCGTCCTGGGGCGATGTGTCGGCCCCGCGGAAGAAGTCGAGCATCGCCACCACCAGCGCGGCGAGCGAGAGGACGATCCCCGCCGCCGAGCCTACGTCGATGTCCGAGTCATCGATCAGCATCCACAGAGTGAGACCGGCGCTCGCCACCGCCACTACGCTTAGTGAGACGGCACGGACCAGCTGAGTGTTGGGCGGGCGAACCCGCCGACGATTTCTCTGCAGCACACACTTAAGTATGGCCGTCCGGGACACGCCTGTCCCAGCCTTCCGTTGCACCGCACCGTCCCCATGTCCCCTTCTGCCTAACCGAGTTGACGAACATTCGTTCTCTACCGCCGGACACGGCTCCCGACGCCGACGCCGCACCTCTGCCGCCGCGGCCCAACTTGTGGGCGGCGGCAACTCCGACAGCCTTCGCCGTCGGCGCGGGCCCCGACAACCGGTGAGCACATACCGTCTCTGAGCGCGTTGCGGCGAACCGGGTCTCGTTCGAGGTGTGCGGCAGCGGGTGATCGTCTGGAGGGAGGTCCGGGTGCGGTCGCGGGCATGATCGCTGCGGGAGCAATGCTACGGCGCGAAGTGGCCCAAGGCCGTCGCGAAGATCACCGAGGACGCCGAGGAACTGCTGGCGTTCTACGACTTCCCCGCCGAGCACTGGATCCACCTGCGGACCACCAACCCCATCGAGTCCACGTTCTCCACAGTCAGGCTCCGCACCAAGGCCACCCGCGGCGCCGGCAGCCTAGCCGCCGCCCTCGCGATGGTGTTCAAGCTGGTCGAGTCCGCCCAGGACCGTTGGCGCGCGATCACCGGTGCCCACCTCGTCGCCCTGGTCCGCTCCGGCGCCAGGTTCGAGAACGGTGTCCTGGTCGAGCGCGAGGAGGCGGTGGCCACGTGAACCGGCCCACGCACGGGGCACTGCACCACGTCGAGATCTGGGTTCCCGACCTCGACCGCTCCCTCGCCTCACTCGGCTGGCTGCTTCAGACGCTGGGCTATACCGTCTCGCAGAGCTGGTACACCGGCCGCAGCTGGCTGCTCGGGCCGACCTACCTCGTCCTCGAACGGTCCCCGGCCCTCACCGCAGACCGGCACGACCGCCGCCGACCCGGGCTGAACCACCTGGCCTTCCACGTCGAGGACGCCACTACCGTCGAGAAGCTAGCCGCCGACGCGGCCCAGCACGGTTGGAGCCTGATGTTCCCCGAGCTGCACCCGCACGCCGGCGGCAAGCAGTACTACGCGGCCTACCTGGAGAACACGGACGGCTTCGAGGTCGAGCTCGTCGCGATCAACTCACCCGAGCTCAACTGATCCACAGGTATTGACAATTGCTCCGCGGGCGAGACCGCCGGGTCCACCCCGAAGCGTGGATGCTCCCTGCGCCGCGACTGTTGCCCTGTGGAGACCCTGGATGTACTCGCGTCAGGCTGTCAGTGGTGCCGCGTAGCCTGACTGAGTAGCAGCTCAGACTGCTGCTCGTAGCCTGGCGCGTCCAGCAGGGAGGGTGTGGTGCTGGCTGATCGCAAGGCCGTGACGCGCCAGACGTTCGTCGAGGAGAAGGGCATAGCTCTGATCGAACGGCGGTGCCTGCCCGGCGGGTCGATCACGGCGCCGACGGGCACACCAATCTGGTGGAACCCTGGCGGTGCCTCTGTGCCCACCCGCTACGCCCATTACACGTAGAGGCAAGTCGGGGGCTGCGATGCGGGCGGATGCTTTGGCTGCAAGCGGCAACGGGGGAACGCATGGGGGTGGCTGCTGACCGACAACGTGCTCGCCCGGCAGTCGGCGGCTTCCTACGGCTTTGCTCGTCGGTGGGTCGGTTGCGCCCGCACTGGCCAACCAGGGCAAGGTCGTTTGCTGGTCACCTGTCCGGCGCCGGGCAGTAGCGGCGATGCAGTGGGCGATGGTTCGGTGACCGTTGGATGACGGAGAGGGGCAGGGCTCACTCCTTGGCCTCTGTGCTGGTGGAGGGGGCGCCGACTGCCTGCCCCGTAGCGCGCACCTCCTTGGCTAACTCCAGGAAAACGGTGCTGGGTTGCCCCGCGCAGCTGCTTCGATTACCTCTGGCGGCAAGTTCCCGGAAGTGAACTGCGATCGGACATACGTGTCAATGTGGACTTTCTTGCGATTCGGCTTCCGAGTCATGGAATCCTGTGCACTATGTGTGGGTGGGGGATCACGGTGAGTTCCGAATGTAGATCCGAGGAGTGAACGTTGACCAGCCAGATAGCGGGTGCCCCGCAGCCCGGCGACGGAGAGAGCGGGGGAGAGAAGTCGGGCCGCCGGGGTACGGTGCGCTACCTCAAGGACGAGGCCGTGCCATCCGCGCCACGGATGCTGCTCGGATACGTTCTGCGGAACCGACGCACGGCTCTGGGCCTGAAGCTGCAGGAGGTGGCACTCCGGACGGGGTGTTCCAGCTCGAAGCTGAGCCGAATCGAGAGCGGGCATCACGCCTTCAAGGAGAAGGACCTCCTGCAGTTCTTCACGGTGTACGAGGTCCAGGACGGCGAGCAGCAGAGGATCCTGCTGGGGCTGGCCGAGATAGCCAACCAGCCGACGTGGTGGCAGAAGTGGTCAGCCGTGGCCCAGCCGTACTTGCAGGCGGTGGTCAGCTTCGAGGACATGGCGACACGTACGAAGGCGAGCAGCGCTCAGCTGCTGCACGGCCTCTTGCAGACCCCTGCGTATGCCGAGGCGCTGATCCGGCGCGGACGCGGCGGGAACGGTGTCCACGACGCCCTGCTGGCGTTGCGCAGGGAACGCCAGGAAAGGTTCGCTTCCGCACCCGACAAGATCCTCATCGTCGTGATCTACGAGGCCGCGGTTCTGCACGCGGTCGGCAATCCGGAGATCATGGCAGAGCAGATGGATCACCTGGTCGATCTGTCCCGCAAGCGCAACTACCAGCTGCGCCTGGCAGAGCAGGGGCGCTATGACCTGCCGGTGGAGCTGGGCACAACAACGATCTTCGACTTCGAGGGCCGCGTGCCCAAGGTCGCATACCAGGAAAGCGTGGACGGCGCCCTGTTCATCCAGGACGAGGAACTGGTGGACTACCGGGAGAAGCTGTTCGACCGGCTGCGTGCCCGATCGCTGGGACCGGTCGCAACCCGGCGCAAGCTCCAGCACCTGGCGGACAAATACCGTTCCCCCAAGCTGCTCTGACCCGCACTCGCACCGTGTACGTCAGGGCTTGCAGGCGACGCCGGCGTAGAGGGAGACCTGCCGTTCAATCAGTACACCGGGCCCGCTGCCGGCCTCCGGACGCCACTGGTGAGCCAGGACCACACCCGGCTCCACCAGTTCGAGGCCGTACTGGTCGAAAAAGCGCTGGACCTCCGGCTGATTTCGCACCTGAACTGGGGTCCCTCGCTGCGTGTAGGTGTCGGTGATGGCCTGCCACGCGGCGGGGTCGAAGTCTCCTGTGCAGTGGCTCAAGCTCAGGTAGGAGCCCGACGGCAGAGGGGCCAGCAGGCGCCTGACGATGTCGTAGGGCTCCTGCGCGTCGATGACAAAGTGAAGGAGGGCGTGCAGGCTGAGTGCAACCGGGCGGTCCAGGTCAAGGATGCCCTGCTCTTTCACGGCGGCCCAGACCTCCTCCGGCTCGGTGGCGTCGGCCTGGACGTAGCCTGTCTGCCCCTGCGGAGACCCGTCGAGGAGTTCGTCGGCGTAGACAAGGACGATGGGATCGTTGTCGACGTAGACAACCCGGCACTCGGGTGCGACTTCCTGTGCCACGTCGTGAAGGTTGGGCGCGGTGGGGATGCCGGTCCCCACGTCGACGAACTGCCGGACCCCCTGCTGCGCGAGGTACCGGACAGCCCGGTGCATGTACGCCCGGTTCACCCTGGCCACGCTCTCGATTGCGGGGAAAACCCGGATCACCTGTTGGGCGGCTTCACGGTCCACGGCGTAGTTTGTTTTCCCGCCGAGATAGTAGTCGTACATGCGCGCACTATGAGCCCTGTCCTGCCCTAAGTCCGTGTTCGCACCGTCCTGTCCTTGTTCAGGCACAGACTGCTCTCCCACGGCACACCCCCAGGTTTACGCCGACCATCCGCCCACGTCAGGGGCGGGATGCACTTGCATTATCCCTATCCATACTGGCCGGTTACCGGCAATGTCCAGAGCTGCTCGATATCGTCGATGCCTAGCCGGAAAGTTTCGACGGCTGGCCGAGCCGTCAGCCCCTGAAACGGGCGGGCCGCGCGAGCTGCGTGGGCCGGGCACGCCGTTTGCGGAAGCGGACGGTGTGCCCGGCGGTGACTCCAGACGGTTCAGACGCTTCCCTGCCTCACAGCGGCGACGAAGGCCCGTGCGGTGGCAGCTGAAACCTCCATGAGCGCCCCGTTATGCCGCTTGGAGTCGTCGAAGAGCACGATCCCGCCCGACGGCTGTGCGACCTCGACGCATTCCCCTTCCGGATAGCTGTGTGAACTCTTGCGCCAGACCACGCCGACCCTGTCGGCATCCCGTCGTGACGCGTACGTCGGCTTCCTCACCGATGACCTCCTGCGGTGAACGAACACCCCGTTGCCGAGATGCAATTGCATCTCGCCCGACTAGGTGAGGATCGCCCTCCCCTCGGCGATGTATGCGTGCTTGAGGCAACAATGTCTGGATTCAACCGTTGGCCCATGCAAGTGCAACCCGCAGGGCTACCAGTTCATCGCACTATCGCACTGGCTACTTGGGGCCATCGGCCGGTGGCGTGGCAGTTCGCACACGCTCCGTGCCGGTCGGCGGCGCGCCAGCGGCGCGGGTGCCCTGACCAGGGAAATCGGACACAGGCGCTCTGTCTCTGCCAGTCCCGCACTTCGAACAGGGGCACAGGCATCCATTTTCAATGCGCGGGCAGGAGGACCAACACTTAGGGACCGCTCGTGGATCTTCGGGCCGAAACGGCAGCAGCGAGGCCCTATTGAGCGCCTACCGTCGTACCCGCTTAGAGGTCCTAACAGAAGTTGTTGATCATGTGACTTTCGGCTTGGGTGGTCGTTGGTCCGTTCGTGGGGAAACGACAGTCGCGGCCCTGGGTCGTGTCGGATGAACTGTGGTCGCTCATCGAGCCGTTGCTGCCCGTGCCGGGTCCGAAGCTGGTGGAGGGCAGGCCGCGGGTCCCGGACCGGCAGGCACTGTGCGGGATCCTGTTCGTGCTGCACACCGGCATCCAGTGGGAGTACCTGCCCCAGGAGCTGGGCTTCGGCTCGGGGATGACGTGCTGGCGGCGCCTGGCCGCCTGGAACGAAGCCGGCGTGTGGGACGGACTGCACCTGGTGCTGCTGCAGAGGCTGCGGGCCGCGAAGAAGCTCGACTGGTCCCGGGCGGTGATCGACTCCTCCCACGTACGGGCCGCTCGGCGCGGCCCAAAAGCGGGCCCAGCCCGGTCGACCGCGCACGACCGGGCAGCAAGCACCACGTCCTCACCGACGGCCAGGGCATCCCGCTCGCGGTGTCGCTGACCGGCGGAAACCGCAACGACGTCACCCAGCTGCTGCCGCTGCTGGACAAGGTTCCGGCCGTGGCCGGCGTCGTCGGCCGGCCCAGACACCGGCCAGACGCACTCCTCGCCGACCGCGGCTACGACCACGACAAGTACCGCCGCCTGCTGCGACAGCGCGGGATCCGACCGGTCATCGCCGAACGAGGCGTCGAACACGGCTCCGGCCTGGGCGTCTTCCGCTACGTGATCGAGCGCACGATCGCCTGGCTGCACGGCTTCCGCCGACTGCGAATCCGCTGGGAACGACGCGACGACATCCACGAAGCCTTCCTCGGACTCGCCACCTGCCTCATCACCCACCGCCACGTCCAACGCCTTTGTTAGGACCTCTTAGCCGACAGAGCTAGGCGGCACCAGGGCCCCAGCAGTCGATTGGCGTCCTCCCGCTGGGACCCGTGCCACGACTCTCCAAGGAGATCGCGTTGCTCCCTTCCCCGCGCCGACGGCGTCGTAAACCGCGCCACGCCCGACCTCGCATACCTCGGCAATGCCTGATGTGCCTGGCCGAGTACACGCAGCTACTTCTCGGCCCCACCGGTCTGGCGCCGTTCCTGCACCATCCCGGCCAATGGCCCCACATCGCTTACAGCACCGCCGTGGTCATCCTGCAACTGATCGGACACCACTGCTCCCACCGTCCCACCGGGCCCGTCCCATGAACCGCTCCCGACCACGACCGCCACGCCCGGGGTGCAGCGGAGCCACTCATGACTGAGACCCCCAACCGCCCCTTGCCGTGCCTCACGCACATCGGCCTCGTCCTCGAACAAGTCCGCCGGCAAGCCGACATCGAGCACGCAGCCCTGGCAAACAAGACTGGAGTCGACATCGAGTACGTCACAGGGGTCCTCCTGGGGAGCAGATTTCCATCGCGCCGCTTCATTCTCCGGTACGCCCGAGCCTGCCGAGCGGACATACAAGTCCTCGTGAGGGTCTGGGAAGACGAGCACGAGCGCCGCTTGCCAAAAGTCGGCGACCGCGCCGACGGGTGACTGGTGGCATCTGTCCAGGCTGTACGTGTGGATCTGTAAAAGCTGACCGGGGCTGCCGGGGGGGGCGATAGATACGGGCATTGCGCAGCCGACTGCCCAATGCCCGTCATCTTGCATGGGAGCGCCTCGACTCTGGCTGACAACCTCGCGAAAGAGGTTGTCGGTCTCATCCTGGCCCGTGGCCTCCGCTTCTGGGTCTGTCGCATACGGGTCTTTCGCAAGCAGCCCCTCCGCCAATGTCCGGCACCGGTGCCCGCAGGTGTGCCGTCCGTGCGGCTGTTGACGCCGCTTCGGGGCTGTAGCAGGGCTTCTGCAGTCCGCCGGTTGCGGACGCTGGCGTGTCATCGTTGCGGACGCTCGGGGCCGTGCAGGATGCCGTCGTACCTGCGACCTGAGGAATTCCCTTGTCTCAACCCCCGAAGACGGCGGTTCCTGCCCGCGCTCGCAATCCGAAGCGCGCAGCTGAGGCGGTTCTCGACGAAGCGGCCAGGCTGAAGCCCGCGCCCGGGTACATGAACGGCACGGACTACGCCGACTGGTTCGTCGAGGCGACACCGGACCTGCTGCGTGCACTGGCAGACCTTGCCCACTGCCAGCGGGAGCCCGAACTCGCCGATATTCTCTATCGGTTCAGCGGACCGATGTGCCTGGAGCCGCTATACGACGACCTGTCTGAGAGTTGTGCCCCCATGGGTTCTGTGTGGAGATCGTAGGACGTGAGGGGAACCCTGTCCGGTGCACAGCCCGGACAACGCCGATTCTCTGGGCTACTGCGTCTACCCCGACAGGGCCCGGTTGTGTCGCGAGCCCCGTATGCCCGACAGGGGCCGGTGTGCCGATCACTGGGAACTGTGCCTCGTGGTCAAGGGAGACGGCGCTGTATGCGGGAAGCGTCGCTGCGGGGTGCCGAAGCACAAGCGGGTTACGGCGGCTGCCACGGCGCCGTCGTCGTAGTGCTGCGCAGGTGGTGGCCGTCAAGGCGGCGGCTCTGCGTGAACACGTCCGGGTAGTCCACGGCGCCGCCACCGCCGTGGAGCCCGCTTGAGACGCACGCAAACTGCAACTATCGGCTCCTCCTTGGTTCACCTCGCCCGTTTTGGTGAGGTCCTGTTGTGACTGGCTGTTCTCTATCCGCTCGGGTGGTCGGCGGGGTTCGAACAGGGACCCGGCCCGGGTGAGTCTGTTGGCGGGGATGCAGGGAAGAAGGGCCTCTTGGTAGCTCGCGGATGTCGAGTCCAGCGAGGAGCAAGAGGCCCTGTTGTCGAAGTGTCGCGTGGTCACGGTTGCCGGGTCCAGTTGGTCCACTCCTGGGTGTGACTGCCTCGCCCACAGGTTCGGAAACGCAGCCGACCGGCCGCTCCACTCTCAGGCGTGCTCACGGCTGACCAGGTGGAGCGGGTGTACGGCGTCGCTCGTCATAGTCAGGCTTGGGCTCGGGCCTGAGCCGGCGGCCCGTGGCGTGACCATTCCAACGGGGTTGGCCGACCGACGTTGGTGAGACGTCTCCTTTCCGGGACCTCACCTGCGGCGATGCTCCAAGATCCCGTCCACGCCTCGTCCACAGCCCCCGACATACGTCCGCTTCGAGCGGCATACGGCTGCACATACGCGAAGACCCCGTTCTCAGCGAACTCGCTGATGGCGGGGTCTTGGGCACACTTGCACAGTGTGCCCCCGGCAGGATTCGAACCTGCGCACACGGCTCCGGAGGCCGTTGCTCTATCCCCTGAGCTACGGGGGCGTGTCCGTCGCGGTGGGTGTTGCTCGCGGCGACGGGTAGAACACTACCAGCTCGTCCGGGGTGGTCATGAACGGGTTTTCGCGGGTCGTGGCGGTGGGCCGGGGGGGGGTTGTCCCCCGCACGGGGTGGAAGTGGGGAAAACCCGGACGCGGTGGCCGGTCCGGACCTACTCTCGAGTTGTGCCTAGGGCGTCCGGCCGGGTCCTTGTTGTGGACGACAACAAGGTCATCCGGCAGCTGATCAGGGTCAATCTCGAGCTGGAGGGCTTCGAGGTCGTGACCGCGGGCGATGGTGCCGAGTGTCTGGAAGTCGTCCATCAGGTGCGGCCCGACGCCGTCACCCTGGACGTGGTCATGCCGCGGCTCGACGGGGTCAGGACCGCCGCCCGGCTGCGCGCCGATCCGCGTACCCGGGACCTTCCGATCGCGATCGTGAGTGCCTGTACGCAGCACGAGGTCGACGCCGGGTTCGATGCCGGGGCGGACGCCTTCCTCTCCAAGCCCTTCGAGCCCGCGGAACTCGTGACCCTCGTAAGGCAGTTGGTCGAGCGTGGGGTGGCGCGGGCCGGGGTGTCGCCGTCGGCACGGACGCGAGGTGTCCTGGGTCTCGCCGGGGAGAGCGAGTCGCCCGCTCAGGCGTGACCCGCGGGCGGCCGGGGCCGTTCCCGGCGCGGCGGGGCCGTCCACATCCCGGGACTGCCGCAAATCGGTTCGCCTCCCCACCCCCCTCCTCCCATACGCTTGACCCGTGACACCCGTAGAGCTCTCCCGCACCGTGCTACACGCGGTGCGTCGCGCTGTCGACGCGGGGGAGCTGAGCGTGGCCGTGCCGGAGCGTGCCGTGGTCGCGCCGCCGGGGCCCGGAGGGTGCGGCGACTACGCCACCGGCATCGCCCTCAAGCTGGCCCGGCCGGCCGGGCAGAGTCCGCGCAGGGTGGCCGAGGTGCTGCGGCCGCACCTCCTCGACGTCGACGGCATCGCCGACGTCGTCCTGACCGGGCCCGGATTCCTCAACATCAGCCTGCACGACGTCACCTCCGCCGCACTCGTCGCCGAGATCCTGCGCCGCGGCACCCGGTACGGGTACGCCGACGGTCCCGACGGACGCATCGTCCAACTGCACTGTCCGTACGACCCGCGTGCCGTCGTCGTCGCCGAGGCCGCCGCCCGCGTCCTGCGCTCCCAGGGGGCCCTGGTCCGGGTCACCGCCGAGGGCTTCGACCCCGCCTGGACCGAAGTCCTCGGGGTGCGTGTCGACGCGGTCGGGCCCGCTCCCGCCGAGCTGCCCGTCAACGTCCGGCCCGTGCCCGCCCCGGCCGACCCCCTGCCGCTCGGGCGGGACGCCGGCCGGTGGGCCCTGCTCCACCCCGCCGCGCACGACCGGCCCCGGACCGGCGACGAGCACCTCGTCCAGCGGGAGGGCAACCCCCTCTTCCGGGTGCGGTACGCCCACGCCCGTGCCCGTGCCGCCCGCCGGAACGCCGCCGACCTCGGTTTCGCCGCCGAGCCGGGAGCCGTCACCGAGCCCGAGCTGCTCGCCGCCCTCGCCGACCACCCCCGCGTCCTCGCCGCCGCCGCGGACCACCGCGCCCCCGACCGGCTCGCCCGGCACCTCGTCGCCGTCGCCGACGCAGCACTGCCCTTCCTGCTCACCGTGCTGCCGCGCGGCGGGGAGAAACCCTCGGCCGCCCACCGCGCCCGGCTGGCCCTCGCCGAAGCCGTCGGGGCGGTGCTGGCCGGCGGCCTGTCCCTCCTCGGCATCGACGCACCCGACCATCTCTGAGAGAGCACACGAAGACGCCATGAGTCGTTCCGCACACCCCGCCGGGCCCCGTCACGCCGATGTCCTTCCTGAGGGGCGTTCCGCAGCGAGCGCAGCCCCGGCCGAGGACCTGAACGCCCTCGATCCCAAGGTCTGGGCCCACACCGTCGGACGGGACGCGGACGGTGTCGTCACCGTCGGCGGGATCGCCGTCACCCAGCTCGCCGAGGAGTACGGCACCCCCGCCTACATCCTCGACGAGGCCGACTTCCGCGACCGGGCCCGGGCCTGGCGCACCGCCTTCGGCACCGACGCCGACGTCTTCTACGCCGGGAAGGCCTTCCTGTCGCGCGCCGTCGTGCGGTGGCTGCACGAGGAGGGGCTCAACCTCGACGTGTGCTCCGGGGGCGAGCTGGCCACCGCCCTCTCCGCCGGGATGCCCGCCGAGCGGATCGCCTTCCACGGGAACAACAAGTCCCCGGAGGAGATCGAACGCGCCGTCCGCGCCGGAGTCGGGCGGATCGTGCTCGACTCCTTCCAGGAGATCGTGCGGGTCGCGCACACCGCCCAGTCCCTCGGCAAGCGGCAGCGGGTCCAGATCCGGATCACCGTCGGCGTCGAGGCCCACACGCACGAGTTCATCGCCACCGCCCACGAGGACCAGAAGTTCGGGATTCCGCTCGCGGGTGGGCAGGCCGCCGAGGCCGTGCGGCGGGCCCTGCAGCTCGACGGGCTCGAGGTCATCGGCATCCACTCCCACATCGGGTCGCAGATCTTCGACATGTCGGGGTTCGAGGTCGCCGCGCACCGCGTCGTGGGGCTGCTCAAGGACATCCGGGACGAGCACGGCGTCGAGCTGCCCGAGATCGACCTCGGAGGCGGCCTCGGCATCGCGTACACCAGCGACGACGACCCCCGCGAGCCGCACGAGATCGCCAAGGCGCTGACCGAGATCGTGACGCGGGAGTGCGAGGCGGCCCGGCTCGCCACCCCCCGCATCTCCGTCGAGCCCGGGCGGGCCATCGTCGGCCCCACCGCCTTCACGCTCTACGAGGTCGGCACCGTCAAGCCGCTCGACGGGCTGCGGACATACGTCTCCGTCGACGGCGGGATGTCGGACAACATCCGCACCGCGCTGTACGACGCCGAGTACAGCGTCGCCCTCGCCTCCCGCACCTCCGACGCCGAACCGATGCTCGTACGCGTCGTCGGCAAGCACTGCGAGAGCGGGGACATCGTGGTCAAGGACGCGTTCCTGCCGGGAGACCTGGCACCCGGTGACCTGATCGCCGTACCGGCCACCGGGGCGTACTGCCGTTCCATGGCCAGCAACTACAACCACGCGCTGCGTCCGCCCGTCGTCTCCGTGCGGGACGGTGCGGCGCGGGTCGTCGTCCGGCGGGAGACCGAGGAGGATCTGCTGCGCCTCGACGTCGGGTGACACACCCCGTGGGAGCGGAGAGGGCGGGTGAAGATCCTTCGGCCCGCACCCCCTCCGAAAATGAAATAAACGTCTCACGATCCGGACGAAAGGCAGAAAATCCCGTCCGGTGCGTGAGACTGGTTCAACCGTAGACGGTAAGAGGAAACGAGGTCGGATGATGCGTACGCGTCCGCTGAAGGTGGCGCTGCTGGGCTGTGGAGTGGTCGGCTCAGAGGTGGCGCGCATCATGACGACGCACGCCGACGACCTCGCCGCCCGGATCGGGGCGCCGGTGGAGCTCGCGGGTGTCGCCGTACGGCGGCCCGACAAGGTGCGCGAGGGCATCGACCCCGCCCTCGTCACCACCGACGCCACCGCGCTCGTCAAGCGCGGGGACATCGACGTCGTCGTCGAGGTCATCGGCGGGATCGAGCCCGCGCGGACGCTCATCACCACCGCCTTCGCCCACGGTGCCTCCGTGGTCTCCGCCAACAAGGCCCTCATCGCCCAGGACGGCGCCGCCCTGCACGCCGCCGCCGGCGAGCACGGCAAGGACCTGTACTACGAGGCCGCCGTCGCCGGTGCCATCCCGCTGATCCGGCCGCTGCGCGAGTCGCTGGCCGGCGACAAGGTCAACCGGGTGCTCGGCATCGTCAACGGGACCACCAACTTCATCCTCGACGCCATGGACACGACGGGCGCCGGGTACCAGGAGGCACTCGACGAGGCCACCGCCCTCGGGTACGCGGAGGCCGACCCGACCGCCGACGTCGAGGGCTTCGACGCCGCCGCCAAGGCCGCCATCCTCGCCGGGATCGCCTTCCACACGCGCGTGCGCCTCGACGACGTCTACCGCGAGGGCATGACCGAGGTCACCGCCGCCGACTTCGCCTCCGCCAAGGAGATGGGCTGCACCATCAAGCTGCTCGCCATCTGCGAGCGGGCGGCCGACGGCGGCTCCGTCACCGCGCGCGTGCACCCCGCGATGATCCCGCTCAGCCATCCCCTGGCCAATGTGCGCGAGGCGTACAACGCGGTCTTCGTCGAGTCCGACGCCGCCGGACAGCTCATGTTCTACGGGCCCGGCGCCGGCGGGTCGCCGACCGCGTCCGCCGTCCTCGGCGACCTCGTGGCCGTGTGCCGCAACCGGCTGGGCGGGGCGACCGGACCCGGTGAGTCCGCGTACGCCGCACTGCCCGTCTCGCCGATGGGCGACGTCGTCACGCGCTACCACATCAGCCTCGACGTGGCCGACAAACCGGGCGTGCTCGCCCAGGTCGCGACCGTGTTCGCGGAGCACGGTGTCTCCATCGACACCGTGCGCCAGTCCGGCAAGGACGGCGAGGCATCCCTCGTCGTCGTCACCCACCGTGCGTCCGACGCCGCCCTCGGCGGTACCGTCGAGGCGCTGCGCAAGCTCGACACCGTGCGGGGTGTCGCCAGCATCATGCGGGTTGAAGGAGAGTAACCAGCAATGACCCACCAGTGGCGCGGAATCATCGAGGAGTACCGGGACCGGCTGCCCGTCTCCGACAGCACGCCCGTCGTGACGCTCCGCGAGGGCGGCACGCCGCTCGTGCCCGCGCAGGTGCTCTCCGAGCGCACGGGCTGCGAGGTCCACCTCAAGGTCGAGGGGGCGAACCCGACCGGGTCCTTCAAGGACCGCGGCATGACCATGGCCATCAGCAAGGCGAAGGAGGAGGGCGCGCAGGCCGTCATCTGCGCCTCCACCGGCAACACCTCCGCCTCCGCCGCCGCCTACGGTGTGCGCGCGGGCATGGTGTCCGCCGTGCTCGTGCCGCAGGGCAAGATCGCGCTCGGCAAGATGGGCCAGGCCCTCGTGCACGGCGCGAAGATCCTCCAGGTCGACGGCAACTTCGACGACTGCCTCACGCTGGCCCGCGCCCTCAGCGACAACTACCCGGTGGCCCTGGTCAATTCGGTCAACCCGGTCCGTATCGAGGGGCAGAAGACGGCCGCCTTCGAGATCGTGGACATGCTCGGCGACGCGCCCGACATACACGTCCTGCCGGTGGGCAACGCGGGCAACATCACCGCGTACTGGAAGGGCTACAAGGAGTACGCCGCCGACGGGGTCAGCACGAGGACGCCCCGCATGTGGGGGTTCCAGGCCTCGGGCAGCGCCCCGATCGTGCGCGGCGAGGTCGTCAAGGACCCCTCGACCATCGCCACCGCCATCCGCATCGGCAACCCCGCCTCCTGGGACTTCGCACTCGCCGCCCGGGACGAGTCGGGCGGTGCCATCGACGAGGTGACGGACCGTGAGATCCTGCGCGCCTACCGGCTGTTGGCCTCGCAGGAGGGCGTCTTCGTGGAGCCCGCGTCCGCCGCGTCGGTGGCCGGTCTGCTGAAGGCCGCCGAGCTGGGCAGGGTCGACCCGGGACAGCGCATCGTGTGCACCGTCACCGGCAACGGCCTGAAGGACCCGGACTGGGCCGTCGCGGGTGCCCCGCAGCCGGTCACCGTCCCGGTCGACGCGGCGACGGCGGCCGAGCGGCTCGGCCTGGTCTGAGCGGCCCCGCCGGGGAACGCGCCCGGCGTACGAGGGCGTAAGCGACGTCCGCTCGGGCAAGTCACTTACGGGGGGTGCACAGGGGGCTTACGACACGCATCGTGCGCCTCCTGTGCGCCCTATGTCGCAGCAGAACCTTCCTTCGATAGGCTGTACCGAACCCGCCTGCCGCATATGCCGCGGTGGAGCGCCGTGTCCGCGGTCGGTGCGGGCAGGCCGTTCGGCAGGGAGCGGCGAGCCCCCGGGTCCCGTACGTCATCGAATGTCATTCGACAGTCACGCAGTTCAAGGAGAGTCATCGAGCGATGGCCGGTCCAGCGTTCCGCGCCGCCGCCGTCAGGGTGCGCGTCCCCGCCACCAGCGCCAACCTCGGCCCGGGCTTCGACGCCCTCGGCCTCGCGCTGGGGCTGTACGACGACGTCGTCGTCCGGGTGGCCGACTCCGGGCTGCACATCGACATCGCGGGTGAGGGCAGCGAGACGCTGCCGCGCGACGAGAAACACCTCCTCGTCCGCTCCCTGCGCACCGCCTTCGACCTGCTGGGCGGACAGCCCCGCGGCCTGGAGATCGTCTGCGCCAACCGCATCCCGCACGGCCGCGGCCTCGGCTCCTCCTCCGCCGCCATCTGCGCCGGCATCGTCGCCGCGCGCGCGGTGACCATAGGCGGCGAGTCCCGCCTCGACGACGCCGCGGTCCTCGACCTCGCCACCGAGATCGAGGGCCACCCCGACAACGTCGCGGCCTGCCTGCTGGGCGGCTTCACCCTGTCCTGGATGGATTCCGGCGCCGCCCGGGCGATCAGGATGGAGCCCTCCGATTCCATCGTTCCGGTGGTTTTCGTGCCCGGAAAGCCGGTACTGACCCAGACGGCGCGCGGACTCCTCCCGCGCACCGTCCCGCACGTCGACGCCGCCGCCAACGCGGGCCGCGCCGCGCTGCTCGTCGAGGCCCTCACCAGGCGCCCCGAGCTGCTGCTGCCGGCCACCGAGGACCGCCTGCACCAGGAGTACCGCGCGCCCGCCATGCCGGAGAGCGCCGCCCTGGTGGAGCGGCTGCGCGGCGACGGCGTCCCCGCCGTGATCTCGGGAGCCGGACCCACGGTGATGGCGCTGGCCGACGCCGACACGGCCGACAAGGTCGAGGCGCTGGCCGGCGCGGACTGGGCGGCCAACCGGCTCAGCCTGGACCAGCGGGGCGCGAGCGTCCTGCCGCTGGCCACCCCCAGTGACATTTAGACGCGTACGGTTGCCGGATTTCGAGAGGGGGAATGTTTGTTGGATCCGGTAGTGTTAACCTCAAGTCTGCACCCGACCCCACCATGGCGAGGTGCCTCGTGTCCCCGTCCGGGACAGACATTCTTCCGGGAGCCCCCCAAGCTGCATTGTGTAGTGGATGTCGTACGTGATCAGTACGGCCGACACGGGCACTGAGCGGCCCGCCGGGCACGCTTCGGAACCGGTGCGACCACGCCGCATGACACAGACACTGGGTGCCACGGCCAGGGGGCGCGCCATCACCAGATATCCCTTCCGCCGTTCAGGCGGACCACCGCCCCGGCACGGTTCGCACAGCAAGGACCGAAGCCGGACAGCACAACCGGTCGCCGAGCCAGACAGGCCGACGTCCGCTCCAGGGAAGGACCCTTCGTGAGCGACACCACCGATCTGATGGGCGCACGTGTCGAGGAGACCGCTGCCGCGCCCGCCACGGACGCCTCCGCGCCTGCCACCGGTGCCGGCTCCCGGCGGCGCCGCGGTACCGGCCTCGAGGGCATGGTGCTGGCAGAGCTGCAGCAGGTCGCATCCGGCCTCGGCATCAGGGGCACCGCGCGTATGCGCAAGAGCCAGCTGATCGAGGTCATCAAGGAGGCGCAGGCCGCGGGCGGAGCCCCCGCCAAGGCCGCGCCCGCCGCCGCGGACACCGCCGGCGAGACCAAGCCGAAGCGCCGCAGCACCTCCCGGACCCGTACGGGCGACGAGGCGCCCGCCGAGAAGGCGGAGAAGGCCGGCAAGGCCGAGAAGAAGGCGGACAAGGCCGTCGCCGACAAGGCCGCCGCCCAGCAGCAGATCGACATCCCGGGACAGCCGTCCAAGGTCAACGCCGCCGCCGAGCAGGCCGGCGGCACCGGCGACGACGCCCCCACCGAGCGCCGTCGGCGCCGGGCCACCGCCGACGCGGGCAGCCCGTCCGCCGCCACCGAGACGGCCGTCGAGACCCGCGGCGAGCCGAAGACCGACGCGTCGGGCCAGCAGCAGTCGCAGGGCCACCAGCAGGGCCAGGGCGACGCCCGTTCCGACGGCGAGGGCGGCGAGGGCCGCCGTCGCGACCGCCGTGACCGCGGCGACCGCGGCGACCGCGGCGATCGGGGTGACCGCGGCGACCGCGGCCGCGACCGGCGCAACAAGGGCGACGACCAGCAGAACCAGGGCGGAGGCCGCCAGGACCGCCAGCAGCAGGGCGGCGGACGCCAGGACCGCCAGCAGCACGACGACGGTTACGACGACGACGGCAGCGGCCGCCGCGGCCGTCGGGGCCGCTACCGGGACCGCCGGGGCCGTCGCGGGCGCGACGAGATCCAGGAGCCGCAGATCAACGAGGACGACGTCCTCATCCCGGTCGCCGGCATCCTCGACATCCTCGACAACTACGCGTTCATCCGGACCTCCGGCTACCTGCCCGGCCCCAACGACGTGTACGTCTCCCTCGCCCAGGTCCGCAAGAACGGCCTGCGCAAGGGCGACCACCTCACCGGTGCCGTGCGCCAGCCCAAGGACGGCGAGCGCCGCGAGAAGTTCAACGCGCTCGTGCGCCTGGACTCGGTCAACGGCATGGCGCCCGAACACGGCCGCGGACGCCCGGAGTTCAACAAGCTGACGCCGCTGTACCCGCAGGACCGCCTCCGCCTGGAGACGGACCCCGGTGTCCTGACGACCCGCATCATCGACCTGGTCGCGCCCATCGGCAAGGGCCAGCGCGGTCTGATCGTGGCCCCGCCGAAGACCGGCAAGACCATGATCATGCAGGCGATCGCCAACGCCATCACGCACAACAACCCCGAGTGCCACCTGATGGTCGTCCTGGTCGACGAGCGTCCGGAAGAGGTCACCGACATGCAGCGGTCGGTGAAGGGCGAGGTCATCTCCTCGACCTTCGACCGCCCGGCCGAGGACCACACCACGGTCGCCGAGCTGGCCATCGAGCGCGCCAAGCGCCTGGTGGAACTGGGTCACGACGTCGTCGTGCTGCTCGACTCGATCACGCGTCTGGGCCGTGCGTACAACCTCGCCGCCCCGGCCTCCGGCCGCATCCTGTCCGGTGGTGTCGACTCGACCGCCCTGTACCCGCCGAAGCGCTTCTTCGGTGCGGCCCGCAACATCGAGGACGGCGGCTCGCTGACCATCCTCGCCACCGCCCTGGTGGACACCGGGTCCCGCATGGACGAGGTCATCTTCGAGGAGTTCAAGGGCACCGGCAACGCCGAGCTCAAGCTCGACCGCAAGCTCGCCGACAAGCGCATCTTCCCCGCGGTGGACGTCGACGCGTCCGGCACCCGCAAGGAGGAGATCCTGCTCGGCAGCGACGAGCTCGCCATCACCTGGAAGCTGCGCCGGGTGCTGCACGCCCTCGACCAGCAGCAGGCGATCGAGCTGCTCCTCGACAAGATGAAGCAGACCAAGTCGAACGCCGAGTTCCTGATGCAGATCCAGAAGACGACCCCGACGCCCGGCAACGGCGACTGACGTCCTCGCACACCCCGGAACGCCCCGTCACGCCCGTGACGGGGCGTTCCGGGGTTCTCCCTGTGTGTTCTCCCCGCGCGCGGGGTCCCGGCGCCGCGACTTTCACCACAGCCGGGAAGCCCGCCGGCCGGCGCGACGGCCGCGACCCGGCCGGCCGAAACCCCAGGTGGCCGCGGGATTCGCCCGCCCCGCGACCACGGAGGGTGCCCGATGTGCCACGTATCGGACACAAGTGGCTGTGCAACCCTGGCCCGAGTTCCGCCGTCTCAGCTACGGAGGGACGATGGTGAGGAACCGGTGGACAACCACCGGAACCGACCGACCCGACCCTGAGCGCAGGGGGTAACCGACCGGACGAACACCCGAGGAGCACATGTCCGCCGAGAGCACGCCGGATCCCGCGATACCCGGCCCCGGCCGGTCCACCGCCACCGGACCCGGCCACCGGGGCAAGGGCCGCCGCCGCAAGCCCAGATCGGGCCGGCGCAAGGCCCTCCTCGTCGCCGCCTGGAGCGCCGCCGGCATCGTGGTCCTGGGCGGCACCGGAGCCGGAGTCCTGTACTTCAAGCTCAACGGCAACCTCACCAGCGTCGACATCGACCAGGCGCTCGGCGCCGACCGGCCCGAGAAGACCGACAACGGCTCCGAGAACATCCTGGTCCTCGGCTCCGACACCCGCGCCGGCGGCAACAAGAAGCTCGGCGGCGGCACCGACGACGGCACCGCCCGCTCGGACACGGCGATGATCGTGCACGTCTACAAGGGCCACAAGAAGGCCAGCGTGGTCTCCATCCCGCGCGACACCCTCGTCGACCGCCCCGACTGCACCGACACCGGCGGCGGCGACCACCCCGCCGCCGAGGGCGTCATGTTCAACTCCGCCTACTCCACCGGCGGCGCCGCCTGCGCCGTGAAGACCGTCGAGTCCCTCAGCGGCCTGCGCATGGACCACTACCTGGAGGTCGACTTCAACGGCTTCCAGAACCTCGTCGACGACCTCGGCGGCGTCAACGTCACCACCACCGAGGACATCAAGGACCCCGACAGCCACCTCGACCTCCGGGCCGGCACCCACCGGCTCGACGGCGAGCAGGCCCTCGGCCTGGTCCGCACCCGGCACGGCGTCGGCGACGGCTCCGACCTCGGCCGCATCCAGCTCCAGCAGGCCTTCGTCAAGGCCCTGGTCGACCAGGTCAAGAACGTCGGCCTGCTCGGCAACCCCAAGAAGCTGTACGACATCGCCGACACCGCCACCAAGACCGTGACCACCGACTCCGACCTGGGCTCGGTCAACTCCCTGATGTCCTTCGCGAGCGGCCTCAAGGGCATCGGCCCCGGCAACATGCACATGGTCACCATGCCGGTGGTCTACGACCCCGCCGACGCCAACCGCGTCCTGGTGGAGAAGACCAAGGCGGAGCAGGTCTGGACGGCCCTGAAGAACGACCGGCCGATCCCCGCGAGCGCCACCGAGGGCACCGCCACCGGCGAGGCCAAGGGCGTCGTGAACGCCGGGGAATAGATCACCGCCGCCCCCGGTTTTGGGGGATGGCCCCAGTCCTGGCAGACTGGTACGTCGGCTCCGGTTCACGCTCCCGCATCCCGCGGCTGCGACCCGGCGCCCTCCAGGAACAGTAGGAGACACCTTGAAGCGCGACATCCACCCCGAGTACGTCGAGACGCAGGTCAGCTGCACCTGTGGCGCGTCGTTCACCACCCGCAGCACCATCGACTCCGGCACCATCCGGGCCGAGGTCTGCTCCGAGTGCCACCCGTTCTACACGGGCAAGCAGAAGATCCTCGACACCGGTGGCCGCGTGGCCCGCTTCGAGGCCCGCTTCGGTAAGGCTGCCGGCTCCAAGAAGTAGCGAGCCTCCAACCGCCGGTCCACGGCCGCATCCCCTCCCGGGGAGCGCCGGGACCGGCGTTTTTGGTCGCCCGTCTTCCCCTTCCCAAGCAGTAGCAGGAGCCCAAGATGTTCGAGGCCGTCGAGGAACTCGTCGCCGAGCACGCCGACCTGGAGAAGAAGCTCGCCGACCCGTCGGTCCACGCCGACCAGGCCAACGCGCGCAAGCTGAACAAGCGGTACGCCGAGCTCACCCCGATCGTCGCCACGTACCGCTCCTGGAAGCAGACCGGCGAGGACGCCGAGACCGCCCGCGAGTTCGCCGCCGACGACCCCGACTTCGCCGCCGAGGTCAAGGAACTGGAGAAGCGGCGCGAGGAACTCACCGAGAAGCTGCGCCTGCTGCTCGTCCCGCGCGACCCCAACGACGACAAGGACGTCATCCTCGAGGTCAAGGCCGGCGCCGGCGGCGACGAGTCGGCGCTCTTCGCCGGCGACCTGCTGCGCATGTACCTGCGCTACGCCGAGCGGGTCGGCTGGAAGACCGAGATCATCGACTCCACCGAGTCCGAGCTGGGCGGCTACAAGGACGTCCAGGTCGCCGTGAAGACCAAGGGCGGCCAGGGCGCCACCGAGCCCGGCCAGGGCGTCTGGGCGCGGCTCAAGTACGAGGGCGGCGTGCACCGCGTGCAGCGGGTGCCCGCGACCGAGTCCCAGGGCCGGATCCACACCTCCGCGGCGGGTGTCCTGGTGACCCCCGAGGCCGAGGAGATCGACGTCGAGATCAACCCGAACGACCTCCGCATCGACGTCTACCGTTCCTCCGGGCCCGGCGGCCAGTCCGTCAACACCACCGACTCCGCCGTGCGCATCACGCACCTGCCGACCGGAGTAGTCGCCTCCTGCCAGAACGAGAAGAGCCAGCTGCAGAACAAGGAGCAGGCGATGCGTATCCTGCGCTCCAGGCTGCTCGCGGCGGCGCAGGAGGAGGCGGAGAAGGAGGCCGCGGACGCCCGCCGCAGCCAGGTCCGCACCGTTGACCGCTCCGAGAAGATCCGTACGTACAACTTCCCGGAGAACCGCATCTCGGACCACCGCGTCGGCTTCAAGGCGTACAACCTGGACCAGGTCCTGGACGGCGACCTCGACTCGGTGATCCAGGCCTGCGTCGACGCGGACTCGGCCGCCAAGCTCGCCGCCGCGTAAGACGCGTCCGTCACGTCAGACAGCTCGGAGGACCAGCGTGCAGCAACATCACGGGGGGCGACCCCCGAACCCCCGCAGCGTGCTGCTCGCGGAGGTGGCCCAGGCCACCCAGCGGCTGGCCGACGCCGGCGTGCCCTCGCCGCGCACCGACGCGGAGGAGCTCGCCGCGCACCTGCACGGAGTGAAGCGGGGCCAGCTGCACACCGTGCCGGACGCGGAATTCGACGCCCGGTACTGGGAGGTCGTCGCCCGCCGCGAGGCCCGCGAGCCGCTCCAGCACATCACCGGCCGCGCCTACTTCCGCTACCTGGAGCTCCAGGTCGGCCCCGGCGTCTTCGTGCCCCGCCCCGAGACCGAGTCGGTCGTCGGGTGGGCCATAGACGCGGTGCGCGCCATGGACGTCGTCGAGCCCCGCATCGTCGACCTGTGCACCGGCTCCGGCGCCATCGCGCTGGCGCTCGCCCAGGAGGTGCCGCGCTCGCGCGTGCACGCCGTGGAGCTGTCCGAGGACGCCCTCAAGTGGACGCGCAAGAACATGGAGGGGTCCAGGGTCGACCTGCGCCAGGGAGACGCCCTGACGGCCTTCCCCGACCTCGACGGCCACGTCGACCTGGTGGTCTCCAACCCGCCGTACATCCCGCTCACCGAGTGGGAGTACGTCGCCCCCGAGGCCCGCGACCACGATCCGCAGCTGGCCCTGTTCTCCGGCGAGGACGGCCTCGACCTGATCCGCGGCCTGGAACGCACCGCGCACCGCCTGCTGCGCCCCGGCGGCGTGGTCGTCGTCGAGCACGCCGACACCCAGGGCGGCCAGGTGCCCTGGATCTTCACCGAGGAGCGGGGCTGGGCCGACGCGGCCGACCACCCCGACCTCAACAACCGGCCCAGGTTCGCGACCGCCCGCAAGGCACTGCCGTGAGCACAGCCCCGACTTCGATCCCGCAGTACGTGTACGAGGAGGCCAGCTAAATGGCACGGCGATACGACACCAACGACGCGACCGACCGAGTGACCGGTCTGCGCGAGGCCGCGTCCGCCGTCCGCCGTGGCGAACTGGTGGTGCTGCCGACGGACACCGTGTACGGCATCGGCGCCGACGCCTTCACCCCGGACGCCGTCGGCGACCTGCTCGAGGCCAAGGGGCGGGGCCGCACCATGCCCTCGCCCGTCCTCATCGGCTCGCCCAACACCCTGCACGGCCTGGTCACGGACTTCTCCGAGATGGCCTGGGAGCTGGTCGACGCCTTCTGGCCGGGCGCGCTGACGCTGGTCGCCAAGCACCAGCCGTCGCTGCAGTGGGACCTCGGCGAGACCCGCGGCACGGTGGCCGTGCGGATGCCGCTGCACCCGGTCGCCATCGAGCTGCTCACCGAGGTCGGCCCGATGGCCGTGTCCTCCGCCAACCTGACCGGCCACCCCGCCCCCGAGGACTGCGACGCCGCCCAGCAGATGCTCGGCGACTCCGTCTCCGTCTACCTCGACGGCGGCCCCACCCCCGGCATCGTCCCCTCGTCCATCGTCGACGTCACCCGCGAGGTGCCCGTGCTGCTGCGCGCGGGCGCGTTGTCGGCGGAGGAGCTGCGCAAGGTGGTACCCGACCTCGAGGTGGCGAATTGACGGCCCCTGAGACGGGGCGTGGCATAGGCAACGGGGAACGCGCCGCGGAGATCACGACGACCTTCGTCGGACTCCCGCGCGACAGCTTCCGCATCCTCCACGTCAGCACCGGCAACGTCTGCCGCTCGCCCATCACCGAGCGGCTGACCCGGCACGCCGTGAAGGAGCGGCTCGGCGTCCTGGGCGGCGGCCTGATCGTGGAGAGCGCCGGCACCTGGGGCCACGAGGGCGCCCCCATGGAGGCGAACGCCGAGACGGTCCTCGCGGACTTCGGCGCGGACGCCGCCGGGTTCACCGGGCGCGAGCTGCTCGACGAACACGTGATCCGCGCCGACCTGGTGCTCACCGCGACCCGGGACCACCGGGCCCAGGTCATCTCCATGGGCCACTCGGCGGGCCTGCGCACCTTCACCCTCAAGGAGTTCACCCGCCTGGTGAACGCCATCGACCCGGCCACGCTGCCGCCCCTGGAGGACGGCGTGGTGACCCGGGCGCGCGCCCTGGTCCGCGCGGCCGCGGCGCTGCGCGGATGGCTGCTGGCGCCCACGGTGGAGGCGGACGAGGTGTACGACCCGTACGGTGCGCCGCTGCCGTTCTTCCGGTCCGTCGGGGACGAGATACACCAGGCGCTCGACCCGGTGGTGACGGCGCTGACGGGGGTCCCCGCGCGGGCGTGAGGCGGGGCGGGCCCACCGGGCCTACATTGGTCGTACGTCACCGTCGACGCACGCCCGGAGCCCACCATGTCGGTCACCCACGACGTCCCCCAGGCCGATGACAGCATGCTCGGGGACCTGGGCCGCCAGGATCCCCGGCTCGCCGAGATCCTGTTCGCCGAACGCCGCCGGCAGTCGACGACCCTGCAGCTGATCGCCGCCGAGAACTTCACGTCCCCCGCCGTGCTGGCCGCGCTCGGCTCCCCGCTGGCCAACAAGTACGCCGAGGGCTACCCGGGCGCCCGGCACCACGGCGGCTGCGAGATCGTCGACGTCGCCGAACGGCTCGCCGTCGAGCGGGCCCGGGACCTCTTCGGCGCCGAGCACGCCAACGTGCAGCCCCACTCCGGATCCTCCGCCGTACTGGCCGCCTACGCCGCCCTGCTGCGCCCCGGCGACACCGTCCTCGCCCTCGGCCTGCCCCACGGCGGGCACCTCACCCACGGCTCGCCCGCGAACTTCTCCGGCCGCTGGTTCGACTTCGTCGGCTACGGCGTGGACGCGGAGACCGGGCTGATCGACTACGACCAGGTGCGCGCCCTGGCCCGCGCCCGCCGCCCCAAGGCGATCGTGTGCGGCTCGATCGCCTACCCCCGCCACATCGACCACGCCTTCTTCCGCGAGGTCGCCGACGAGGTGGGCGCCTACCTCATCGCGGACGCCGCCCACCCGATCGGGCTGGTCGCGGGGGGAGCGGCGCCCAGCCCGGTGCCGTACGCGGACATCGTCTGCGCCACCACGCACAAGGTGCTGCGCGGGCCGCGCGGCGGCATGGTGCTGTGCGGGAGCGAGCTGGCCGAGCGGGTGGACCGGGCCGTCTTCCCCTTCACCCAGGGCGGCGCGCAGATGCACACCATCGCCGCCAAGGCCGTCGCCTTCGGCCAGGCGTCGACCCCGGCCTTCGCCGCCTACGCCCACCAGGTCGTCGCCAACGCCCGCGCCCTCGCCGCCCATCTGGCCGCCGAGGGCCTGGCCGTCACCACCGGCGGCACCGACACCCACCTGCTCACCGTCGACCCCGCCCCGCTCGGCGTCGACGGGCGGACCGCACGCGGCCTGCTCGCGGCCGGCGGAGTCGTCCTGGACTGCTGCGCGCTGCCGCACGCGGACGCCCGCGGGCTGCGCCTGGGCACGGCGGCCGTCACCACGCAGGGCATGGGGGAGCGGGAGATGCGGGCGGTGGCCACGCTGCTCGGGGCGGTGCTCAGGGGTGAGACGGACGCCGCCCGGGCACGGGACGACGTACGGGATCTGGTCGCGCAATTCCCCCCGTATCCGGACTGAGGCGGGGTAGGCGCACACGCGTGCACAGCCACACGTGCAACCATCGTGGTTACCCGGAAGTCCTCAACCATATGCGCGCATCGCTAGGGTGTGGGGCTGAGGACGGCAAGCGAGACCTGTGGGGAAGCCCGTGCGTGAATACCTGCTGACGCTCTGCGTCACGGCCGCGGTGACGTATCTGCTGACAGGGCCGGTACGGAAGTTCGCGATCGTGGCGGGGGCGATGCCGGAGATCCGGGCACGTGACGTGCACCGGGAACCCACTCCGCGGCTCGGCGGGATCGCGATGTTCTTCGGACTGTGCGCCGGCCTGCTGGTCGCCGACCACCTCACCAACCTCAGTGAGGTCTTCGAGAAGAGCAACGAACCGCGGGCCCTGCTGTCCGGGGCGGCCCTGATCTGGCTGATCGGCGTCCTGGACGACAAGTTCGAGATCGACGCCCTGATCAAGCTGGGCGGGCAGATGATCGCCGCCGGTGTGATGGTGGTGCAGGGTCTGACCATCCTGTGGATCCCGCTGCCCGGCGTCGGCACCGTGGCGCTCACCCAGTGGCAGGGCACGCTGCTGACGGTGGCGCTGGTCGTCATCACCATCAACGCGGTCAACTTCGTGGACGGCCTCGACGGCCTCGCGGCGGGCATGGTGTGCATCGCGGCGGCGGCGTTCTTCATGTACGCCTACCGGATCTGGTACTCGTACGGCATCGAGGCCGCGGCGCCCGCCTCGCTGTTCGCGGCCATCCTGATGGGCATGTGCCTGGGCTTCCTGCCGCACAACATGCACCCCGCCAGGATCTTCATGGGCGACTCCGGCTCGATGCTCATCGGCTTGGTGCTGGCGGCCGGCGCGATCTCGGTCACGGGGCAGGTCGACCCCGACCTGATGAACCTGTTCTCCGGGTCCGAGCGCAACTCGGTGCACCAGATGGTGCCGGTCTACATCCCGCTGGTGATGCCGCTGACCATCATCGCCATCCCGGCCGCCGACCTGATCCTGGCGATCGTCCGGCGCACCTGGAAGGGCCAGTCGCCGTTCGCCGCGGACCGGGGGCACCTGCACCACCGGCTGCTGGAGATCGGCCACTCGCACAGCCGCGCGGTGCTGATCATGTACTTCTTCTCGGCGCTGATCGCCTTCGGCGCGCTCGCCTACTCCGTGAACGCCGCGTCCATGTGGATCGTGCTGGGTGTGGTCTTCCTCAGCGCGATCGGGCTGGTCCTGCTCCTGATGCCGCGCTTCACCCCGCGTGCCCCGCGCTGGTCCGAGCGCTTCGTGCCGCCGCGCTACCGGCGACGCAAGGCGGCCGCGGCCGAGGCCGGGGACGGAGAAGCGGACGGCGGCGCGGACGCCGAGGAGCCCGCGGGGGACGCGGAGGACGAGGACGACGACCGGGTCCCCGTGACGGTGGGCGTCTCCGGGGTCAACGGGGCCACCGCGGTCGGGCACCGTTCACGGGCAAGGTAAGAATCTGACTAGAGCATTGCCAACTCGTGGGGGAACGAAATACCCCATTACCAGACAAGTGGGTGCAGTAATTGCACAGACGCGCGGCGTCACTCTCATGTGTGACAGCAAGCACACCCACAGGTAAAGACCTCATCAAATAGTTTGTGATACGGTTCACGAGTATCCCCGGGTAGAGCCCAAGGACCGTAGTGCGACGGTCTCTTGAACGTGAGGACACCGTCCGGCCCGGGTCTACGCTCGTCCATGACGACACCTGCCCCCTGTGTGTTGAAAGCGGAGTTGCCGCCATGCCGTCCAATGACGTCCGGATCCTGCTTCAGGCTGCCGTGCCCACGGCTGCCGTCGGCGCTGTTGCCGCCGTCGTCAGCGCAGTGGTGGCCGGCGGCAAGGGCGCGGTCGGAGCCGTCGTCGCGACCGTGGTGGCGATGCTCTTCATGGGAATCGGCCTCTACGTCCTGCAGCGCACCGCCAAATCGCTTCCGCACCTCTTCCAGGCGATGGGCCTGATGCTCTACGCGGCACAGATCCTGCTGCTGTTCGTCTTTCTCGCCGCCTTCAAGAACACGACGTTGTTCAACCCCCGGTCCTTCGCGATCACTCTGGTCGTCGTCACGCTCGCGTGGATCGCCACGCAGACGCGCGCGCACATGAAGGCCAAGATCCTCTATGTCGAGCCCGAGTCGTCGAGTGAGAAGTCCGAAAGGACGGGCCACTCGTCGTGAGGGGTAGGGCCGGGATAAAGAGGCATGTGAAGTCCTGCTATCGTCCGGTGCCAACTGCGGCATCGCGGGCGCGGGCATCCAAGCTGACGCCTGCACGAGCGCGAGGCAAGATGCCCCACAGCCGCCCCCACATCCGTAACACCAGTCCCGTGCCGAACTGCGGCCCCGCGCCGCGCCGACACAACGAGGTTGCCGTACCCATGCGCCACGATGAAGGAGCCCGCGGTGAGTGCTGACCCGACGCAGGTGCTCGCCTTCGAGACCGACTGCCACATTTTCGACGGATGTGGCTTCCCGGCTCCCGGCCTGCACTCGTTCCTCTTCGAGCCGCTCTGGGGCAACGCAGACGGCAACGGCATGTACTTCAACAAGCCGATGCTGCTGGCGCTGCTCGGCTCGTTCATCATCGTGGGCTTCTTCTGGGCCGCCTTCAACAAGCCGAAGGTCGTCCCCGGCAAGCTCCAGATGGTCGCCGAGTCCGGCTACGACTTCATCCGCCGCGGCGTGGTCTACGAGACGATCGGCAAGAAGGAAGGCGAGAAGTACGTCCCGCTCGTCGTGACGCTCTTCTTCTTCGTCTGGATGATGAACCTCTGGTCGATCATCCCGGTCGCCCAGTTCCCGGTGACCTCGATCATCGCCTACCCGATGGTCCTGGCCCTGATCGTCTACGTCGTGTGGGTGTCGCTCACCTTCAAGCGCCACGGCTTCGTCGGTTTCTTCAAGAACGTCACCGGCTACGACAAGTCCCTCGGCGCGGTGCTGCCGCTGTCGATGACCATCGAGTTCTTCTCGAACCTGCTGGTCCGCCCCTTCACGCACGCCGTCCGGCTCTTCGCCAACATGTTCGCCGGCCACACGCTGCTGCTGCTCTTCACGATCGCCAGCTGGTACCTGCTGAACGGCATCGGATTCGCCTACGCGGGCGTCTCGTTCGTGATGACGCTCATCATGACGGCCTTCGAGCTCTTCATCCAGGCCGTGCAGGCGTACGTGTTCGTGCTGCTGACCTGCACCTACATCCAGGGCGCGCTCGCCGAGAACCACTGAGTCCCCGCCCGGCCTCACATCCCAGCCGTCCGGTGGCCAACCCCCACCGGTCCGTAAAGAAAAGGAAGAACCGGCATGTCCCAGACCCTTGCTGCCGTTGATGGTTCGCTCAGCTCCGTCGGGTACGGCCTGGCCGCCATTGGCCCCGGCGTCGGCGTCGGCATCATCTTCGGTAACGGCACCCAGGCCCTCGCCCGCCAGCCCGAGGCGGCCGGCCTGATCCGCGCCAACCAGATCCTCGGCTTCGCCTTCTGTGAGGCGCTCGCCCTCATCGGTCTCGTCATGCCCTTCGTCTACTAAGACGAAGACCGACGACCGACCCTTTCGACGAAAGGCATTGATGTGACTTCCGCCCTGGTTTTCCTGGCGGCTGAGGGTGAGAAGGAGAACCCCCTCATCCCGCCGTGGCCGGAGCTCGTCATCGGCCTGATCGCCTTCGTCATCGTCTTCGGCTTCCTCGCCAAGAAGCTCCTCCCGAACATCAACAAGGTTCTGGAAGAGCGCCGCGAGGCCATCGAGGGCGGTATCGAGAAGGCCGAGGCCGCGCAGACCGAGGCCCAGAGCGTCCTCGAGCAGTACAAGGCGCAGCTCGCCGAGGCCCGGCACGAGGCCGCGCGACTGCGCCAGGAGGCGCAGGAGCAGGGCGCCACGCTCATCGCCGAGATGCGCGCGGAAGGCCAGCGGCAGCGTGAGGAGATCATCGCCGCCGGTCACGCCCAGATCCAGGCCGACCGCAAGGCCGCCGCGTCCGCGCTGCGCCAGGACGTCGGCAAGCTGGCCACCGAGCTGGCCGGCAAGCTGGTCGGCGAGTCCCTCGAGGACCACGCCCGCCAGAGCCGTGTGATCGACCGGTTCCTGGACGAGCTGGACGACAAGGCGACGACGGCCGAGGCGGCCCGATGAGTGGCATGCACGGAGCGAGCCGCGAGGCTCTTGCCGCCGCACGTGAGCGTCTCGACGCGCTGACGGACTCCACGTCCGTGGACGCCGGCTCGCTCGCCGACGAGCTGGCCGCCGTCACCGCGCTGCTCCACCGCGAGGTGTCGCTGCGTCGGGTCCTGACCGACCCGGCGCAGTCCGGCGAGGCCAAGGCCGAACTCGCCCAGCGCCTCCTCGGCACCCAGGTCAGCGGCACCGCCGTCGACGTGGTGGCCGGCATGGTGCGCTCCCGCTGGTCGCAGTCCCGCGACCTGGTGGACGCGCTGGAGGAGCTGGCGAACACCGCCGACCTCACCGCCGCCCAGAAGACGGGCCGGCTCGACAACGTGGAGGACGAGCTGTTCCGGTTCGGCCGGATCGCCTCCTCGAACACCGAGCTGCGCGCCGCGCTCACCAGCCGCTCCGCCACCACCGCGGCCAAGGGCGAGCTGCTGCGCAGCCTGCTCGGCGGCCGGGCGGACCGGACCACCGAGCGTCTGGTCACCCGTCTCGTCACCGCGCCCCGGGGACGTAGCCTGGAGTCGGGACTCGAATCCCTGTCCAAGCTCGCCGCCGACCGGCGCGACCGGATGGTCGCCGTCGTCACCTCGGCGGTGCCGCTGAGCGACCCGCAGAAGCAGCGCCTCGGCGCCGCCCTCGCGAAGGTCTACGGCCGCCCGATGCACCTCAATCTCGACGTGGACCCCGAGGTCGTCGGAGGGATCCGGGTGCAGGTCGGCGACGAGGTCATCAACGGCTCCATCGCGGACCGTCTGGAGGACGCCGGCCGCCGACTGGCGAGCTGACGCCCCGCGCGACAACAGCACAGCAAGTTGCACGTACTTACGACGGCCCTGGTTGGGCCGTGCAGAGGATTCACCTCTTTTTGGGGGGAGTCCCCGACTCGTGGAATACCCCCCAAGTGAAACTTCGGGCCCAACAAGGAGAGCAGGGAACTCAGATGGCGGAGCTCACGATCCGGCCGGAGGAGATCCGGGACGCGCTGGAGAACTTCGTCCAGTCGTACAAGCCGGACGCGGCCTCGCGCGAGGAGGTCGGTACGGTCACCCTTGCCGGCGACGGCATCGCGAAGGTCGAGGGTCTCCCCTCGGCCATGGCCAACGAACTGCTGAAGTTCGAGGACGGCACCCTCGGCCTCGCCCTCAACCTCGAGGAGCGCGAGATCGGTTGCGTCGTCCTCGGTGAGTTCAGCGGCATCGAGGAGGGGCAGCCGGTCTCGCGTACCGGTGAGGTCCTCTCCGTGGCCGTCGGCGAGGGCTACCTCGGCCGCGTGGTCGACCCCCTCGGCAACCCGATCGACGGCCTCGGCGAGATCGAGACGTCCGGTCGCCGCGCCCTCGAACTGCAAGCCCCCACGGTCATGCAGCGCAAGTCGGTGCACGAGCCGATGGAGACGGGCTACAAGGCCGTCGACGCCATGACCCCGATCGGCCGCGGCCAGCGCCAGCTGATCATCGGCGACCGCCAGACCGGCAAGACCGCCCTGGCCGTCGACACGATCATCAACCAGCGCGACAACTGGCGCACCGGCGACCCGAACAAGCAGGTCCGCTGCATCTACGTCGCCATCGGCCAGAAGGGCTCCACCATCGCGTCCGTGCGCGGCGCGCTGGAGGAGAACGGCGCGCTGGAGTACACGACCATCGTGGCCGCCCCGGCGTCCGACCCGGCCGGCTACAAGTACCTGGCGCCGTACACCGGCTCGGCCATCGGCCAGCAGTGGATGTACGAGGGCAAGCACGTCCTGATCATCTTCGACGACCTGTCGAAGCAGGCCGACGCCTACCGCGCCGTGTCGCTGCTGCTGCGCCGCCCGCCGGGCCGTGAGGCCTACCCGGGTGACGTCTTCTACCTGCACTCCCGTCTGCTGGAGCGCTGCGCGAAGCTCTCCGACGCCGAGGGCGCCGGCTCGATGACGGGTCTGCCGATCGTCGAGACGAAGGCCAACGACGTGTCGGCGTTCATCCCGACCAACGTCATCTCCATCACCGACGGCCAGTGCTTCCTGGAGTCCGACCTGTTCAACGCCGGTCAGCGTCCGGCCCTGAACGTCGGTATCTCGGTCTCCCGCGTCGGTGGCTCCGCCCAGCACAAGGCCATGAAGCAGGTTTCCGGCCGACTGCGCGTGGACCTCGCCCAGTTCCGTGAGCTGGAGGCGTTCGCCGCCTTCGGTTCCGACCTGGACGCCGCGTCGAAGTCGCAGCTGGAGCGCGGTCAGCGCATGGTCGAGCTGCTGAAGCAGAACCAGTACCAGCCGATGTCGACCGAGGACCAGGTCGTCTCCGTCTGGGCCGGCACCACCGGCAAGATGGACGAGGTGCCCGTCGCCGACATCCGCCGCTTCGAGAAGGAGCTGCTCGAGTACCTGCACCGCCAGGAGCAGGGCCTCATGACCTCCATCCGGGAGGGCGGCAAGATGTCCGACGACACCCTGCAGGCCGTCGCCGAGGCCATCGCGTCGTTCAAGAAGCAGTTCGAGACCTCGGACGGCAAGCTGCTCGGCGAGGACGCCCCGTCCGCCGCCAAGTGACGTAAGGAAGGGACCTGACTCATGGGAGCCCAGCTCCGGGTCTACAAGCGTCGCATCCGATCCGTCACCGCGACCAAGAAGATCACCAAGGCGATGGAGATGATCGCCGCCTCGCGCGTCGTCAAGGCGCAGCGCAAGGTGGCGGCCTCCACGCCGTACGCGCAGGAGCTCACCCGCGCGGTCACGGCGGTCGGGACCGGGTCGAACACGAAGCACCCGCTCACCACGGAGGCGGACAACCCGACCCGTGCCGCGGTCCTGCTCCTCACGAGCGACCGCGGCCTGGCCGGCGCCTTCAACTCCAACGCCATCAAGGCGGCGGAGCAGCTGACCGTGCGCCTCGAGCGTGAGGGCCGGCAGGTCGACACGTACATCGTCGGCCGGCGCGGCCTGGCCCACTACAACTTCCGCGAGCGCAAGGTCGTGGAGTCGTTCGCGGGCTTCACCGACGAGCCCTCGTACGCGGACGCCAAGAAGGTCGCGGCGCCGCTGATCGAGGCCATCGAGAAGGACACGGCCGAGGGCGGCGTGGACGAACTCCACATCGTCTACACCGAGTTCGTCTCGATGATGACGCAGACGGCGGTCGATTCCCGGCTGCTTCCGCTGCGCCTCGACGAGGTGGCCGAGGAGTCGGCGACGAAGGACGAGATCCTTCCGCTGTTCGACTTCGAGCCGTCGGCGGAGGACGTCCTCGACGCCCTGCTGCCGCGCTACGTCGAGAGCCGCATCTACAACGCGCTGCTGCAGTCGGCCGCCTCCAAGCACGCCGCCACGCGGCGCGCGATGAAGTCGGCCACCGACAACGCGGGCGAGCTGATCAACACGCTCTCCCGTCTTGCCAACGCGGCCCGCCAGGCCGAAATCACCCAGGAAATCAGCGAGATCGTCGGTGGCGCCAGTGCCCTGGCCGACGCGAACGCGGGGAGTGACAACTAATGACCACCACTGTTGAGACCGCGACGGCCACGGGCCGCGTCGCCCGGGTCATCGGCCCGGTCGTCGACGTGGAGTTCCCCGTCGACGCGATGCCGGACATCTACAACGCGCTGCACGTCGAGGTGGCCGACCCGGCCAAGGAGGGTGAGCTCAAGACGCTGACCCTCGAGGTCGCCCAGCACCTCGGTGACGGCCTGGTCCGCACCATCTCCATGCAGCCCACCGACGGCCTGGTCCGCCAGGCCCCGGTGACCGACACGGGTGCGGCCATCTCCGTCCCCGTCGGCGACTTCACCAAGGGCAAGGTGTTCAACACCCTCGGCGAGGTGCTGAACGTCGACGAGCAGTACACCGGTGAGCGCTGGCCGATCCACCGCAAGGCCCCGAACTTCGACGAGCTCGAGTCGAAGACCGAGATGTTCGAGACCGGCGTCAAGGTCATCGACCTGCTGACCCCGTACGTCAAGGGCGGCAAGATCGGCCTGTTCGGCGGTGCCGGCGTCGGCAAGACGGTGCTCATCCAGGAGATGATCTACCGCGTCGCCAACAACCACGACGGTGTCTCCGTGTTCGCCGGTGTCGGTGAGCGCACCCGTGAGGGCAACGACCTCATCGACGAGATGAGCGAGTCCGGCGTCATCGACAAGACCGCGCTGGTCTTCGGTCAGATGGACGAGCCGCCGGGCACCCGTCTGCGCGTCGCGCTGGCCGGCCTGACCATGGCCGAGTACTTCCGCGACGTCCAGAAGCAGGACGTGCTGTTCTTCATCGACAACATCTTCCGCTTCACCCAGGCGGGCTCCGAGGTGTCGACCCTGCTCGGCCGCATGCCCTCCGCGGTGGGCTACCAGCCGAACCTGGCCGACGAGATGGGTCTCCTCCAGGAGCGCATCACCTCGACCCGTGGTCACTCGATCACCTCGATGCAGGCGATCTACGTCCCCGCGGACGACCTGACCGACCCGGCCCCGGCCACCACCTTCGCCCACCTCGACGCGACGACGGTGCTGTCCCGTCCGATCTCGGAGAAGGGCATCTACCCGGCCGTGGACCCGCTGGACTCGACGTCCCGCATCCTCGACCCGCGGTACATCGCGGCGGACCACTACCAGGCCGCGATGCGCGTGAAGAACATCCTGCAGAAGTACAAGGACCTGCAGGACATCATCGCGATCCTCGGTATCGACGAGCTGGGCGAAGAGGACAAGCTCGTCGTCCACCGCGCCCGTCGCGTGGAGCGCTTCCTGTCCCAGAACACCCACGTCGCCAAGCAGTTCACCGGCGTCGACGGGTCGGACGTCCCGCTGGACGAGTCGATCGCGGCCTTCAACGCGATCTGCGACGGCGAGTACGACCACTTCCCGGAGCAGGCGTTCTTCATGTGCGGCGGCATCGAGGACCTGAAGAGCAACGCCAAGGAGCTGGGCGTCTCCTGAGCCTCGGCTCGCGGTGAGCCGCACGGCTCACCATCCGGAGGGGGCGGGCGCGTCCCGCCCCTTCCGGCACGCCCCTTAGACTTGTAACCAACACCCGGCTCTCCCGCCGGGTGGTGACCCGAGGAGCCACCTTGGCTGCTGAGCTGCACGTCGCGCTGGTCGCGGCCGACCGAGAGGTCTGGTCCGGCGAGGCCACCCTGGTCGTCGCGCGCACCACGTCCGGCGACATCGGCGTCATGCCCGGTCACCAGCCGCTGCTCGGTGTGCTGGAGTCGGGCCCGGTGACCATTCGTACGAGTGACGGCGGGACGGTCGTCGCCGCCGTGCACGGCGGTTTCATCTCGTTCGCCGACGACAAGCTGTCGCTGCTGGCCGAGATCGCCGAGCTGTCGGACGAGATCGACGTCCAGCGCGCGGAGCGGGAGCTCGAGCGCGCGAAGGCGGAGGGCGACGCCCACGCCGAGCGTCGCGCCGACGTCCGACTGCGCGCGGCGGCGGGACGCTGATCCACAGCACTGTGCGATAGCGTCGTGCCATGACGTCACTCAGCCGCGGCTGGGACCGGAGACATCCGGACCCAGCCGCGGCTGAGGCAGATCCGGGTGGTTTTTCCGTTCCGTTACCTAGGAGACGAGGAGGTCGGTGTCGATGGCCCTCGCTCTGACTGTGTGCGGAATTGTCGTCGCCCTGGTGGTGATCGGGCTCTTCGTCTTCGGTCTGCGCCGCCGGCTGATCCAGCGTTCGGGCGGCACCTTCGACTGCTCCCTGCGCTGGGACGCCCCCAAGGAGGGCGACACCGGCGGCAAGGGCTGGGCCTACGGCGTCGCCCGCTACAACGGCGACCGGGTCGAGTGGTACCGCGTCTTCTCGTACTCCCCCCGCCCGCGCCGGGTGCTCGAACGCTCGGCGATCGAGGTGGCCGGCCGCCGGGTGCCGGACGGCGAGGAGGAGCTGGCCCTGCTCTCCGACGCCGTGGTCCTGGCCTGCCTCCACCGGGGCACACGGCTCGAACTGGCGATGAGCGAAGACGCGCTGACCGGATTCCTCGCGTGGCTGGAAGCAGCCCCGCCCGGACAGCGAGTGAATGTGGCGTAGCCACATTCACTCTCCCCCTGGACGAAGCCCGAGGGGAGAGCGGATGCGGCTACGGGGTGGTTGTTACTTCAGACCGCTGTCGATGGCGCTGACCAGCTCGCCGTTGGCGGTGTCGCCGCTGAACTCCCAGAAGAAGGCGCCGCCGAGGCCCTGCTGCTCCGCCCAGTCCATCTTGGACTTGATGGTGGCCGGGGTGTCGTAGGACCACCAGTTGGTGCCGCAGTGGGCGTAGGCGGTGCCGGCGATGGTGCCGGTGGCCGGGCAGCTGTTCTTGAGGACCTTGTAGTCCTCGATGCCCGCCTCGTAGGTGCCGGCCGCCGGGCCGGTGGCGGTGCCGCCGGGCGCGGACTGGGTGACGCCGGTCCAGCCGCGGCCGTAGAAGCCGATGCCGATCAGGAGCTTGTCGGCCGGCACGCCCTTGGACTTGAACTTCGCCATCGCGTCGGCGGTGTTGAAGCCCTGCTGCGGGATGCCGTCGTACGCGTTCAGCGGCGAGTGCGGTGCGGTGGGACCGTTCTTCGCCCAGGCGCCGAAGAAGTCGTACGTCATCACGTTGTACCAGTCGATGGACTTCGAGGCCTCGCCGTAGTCGGCGGCGTCGATCTTGCCGCCGTCCGAGCCGTCGGCGGTGACGGCCGCGGTGATCAGGTAGTCCTGGCCGAACTCGGCGCGCATGGCCTTCATCATGTTGCTGAAGGCGTTCGGGGAGCTGGTCTCGTCGCAGCTGAGGCCGCAGGCGTTCGGGTACTCCCAGTCCAGGTCGATGCCGTCGAAGACGTCGGCCCAGCGCGGGTCCTCGACCAGGTCGTGGCAGGACTTCGCGAACGCGGCCGGGTTCTTCACGGCGTCGGGGAAGCCGCCGGACCAGGTCCAGCCGCCGAAGGAGTAGAGGATCTTGATGTTCGGGTACTTGGCCTTCAGCTTGCGCAGCTGGTTGAAGTTGCCGCGCAGCGGCTGGTCCCAGGTGTCGGCGACGCCGTCGACGGACTGGTCGGCGGTGTACGCCTTGTCGTAGTCGGCGTAGGAGTCGCCGATGGTGCACTTGCCGCCCTGGACGTTGCCGAAGGCGTAGTTGATGTGCGTGATCTTGTCGGCGGAGCCGGAGGTGACCAGGTTCTTCACGTGGTAGTTGCGGCCGTAGACGCCCCAGTTGGTGAAGTAGCCCATCTTGACCTCGGCACCGGGGTTCGGGTTCGGGTTGCCGCCGTCCCCGCCGCCGGTGGTGGTGACCTTGACGGAGCCGCTGACCGGGCCGGTCTGGTCGGCGGTGTCGCGGGCCTTCACGGTGTACGAGTAGTCGGTGCCCTTGGTGAGGCCGTTGTCCGTGTAGGTGGTGCCGGTGACGGTGGCGACCTTCGCGCCGTCCCGCAGGACGTCGTAGTTCTTGACGCCCTTGTCGTCGGTCGCCGCCGACCAGGAGAGCTTCACCGAGGTGTCGGTGATGTTGGAGGCGGTGGGCGTGCCGGGCGCGGAGGGGGCCTCGTCACCGGGGACCGAGGTGCCGTCGCAGCTGCCGCCGTTGAGCTTGCAGTTGGACGGGGAGCCGGGTCCGCTGCCGTTGAAGCCGAAGGAGACCGAGGCCCCGGGGGCGAGCGTCCCGTTCCAGCCGACGTTCTTGGCGGTCCAGTGGTCGGCGGAGTTGGTGACGGTGGCGTCCCAGGCGGAGGTGACCTTGGTGCCGCTGGGGAAGTCCCACTCGACGGTCCAGGAGCTGAGGGAGGCGGTGCCGGTGTTCTTCACCGTCCACTTGCCGCCGAAGCCCGTGCCCCAGTCCGAGGTCTTCTCGAAGGTGGCCGTCGCGCTCGCGGCGGCCTGGGCCGGGCTCGCGAGGCCGACCAGGCCGGGGAGGGGAAGCGCCAGGGTCGCTGCGAGTGCCGCGGCTTTGTGTCTGAAGCGCATGTGCGCCTCCTTTTGGGGGATGTTGTCGAGGGCATGACTGAGCCTCATGCCCGCAGTGCGGCGAGAATAGAAAGGTCTGGACCACAGGTCAATAGGTCTGGACCAATGTGGCGGTCGGTGGTTGAACCGGTGATGAAGAGGGGAAACTAGATACCCAACTCCTGTGCCAGCACCGCCGCTTGGACCCGGCTGCGCAGCCCCAGCTTCCCCAGCAGTCGGCTGACGTGCGTCTTCACCGTGGCCTCCGCCATGTCGAGACGCTCGGCGACCGCCGCGTTGGACAGTCCCTCGCCGAGACAGGACAGCACCTCGCGCTCACGCCGGGTCAGCTCCCGCAGCACCGCCGGGTCCGCGGTCGGCTCGCGCATCGGCTTCGCGGCGAACTCGGCGATCAGCCGCCGGGTGACGGCCGGGGCCACGATGCCCTCGCCGCCGGCCACCGTGCGCACGGCCGTGAGCAGGTCCTTGGCGTCGGTGTTCTTCAGCAGGAACCCGGCGGCCCCCGCCCGCAGCGCCCCGAACACGTACTCGTCGAGGTCGAAGGTGGTCAGCACCAGGACGTCGGCGAGCTGCTCGCCGACCACGATCCGGGTCGCCGACACGCCGTCCAGGCGCGGCATCTGCACGTCCATCAGCACCAGGTCGGGACGCAGCTCCCGGGCCAGCGACACCGCCTGCTCGCCATCGGCTGCCTCGCCCACCACCTCGATGTCCGGTGCGCTGCCCAGGATCAGCACCAGCCCCGCGCGGACGGCGGACTGGTCCTCGGCGACGAGGACGCGGATCATGCGAGGTCTCCTTCGGTCAGGGGCAGCGCTGCGCGCACGGCCCAGATCTTGCCGCCCGCCGGGCCGGGGTCCGCCACCGCCCCGGCCTCGAACGTGCCGTGCAGCAGCGCGGCCCGCTCCCGCATCCCGACCAGACCGGCGCCGGAACCGGGCGCGCGCGGGGTGTCCCGGTCGCCGTACGGGCTGGTCACCTCGACCCGCAGGGCGCCCTCGTGCCGGTCGAGCCGCACCCGGACGGTGCCCGGCGAGGCGTGCTTGAGGGCGTTGGTGAGCGACTCCTGCACGATCCGGTACGCGGCCAGCTCGACCGGCGCGGGCAGGCTCTCGCCGGGTGCCGCGTCCAGGGTGACGTCGAGGCCGTTGGCGCGGGCGCCCTCGACCAGCGCGCCGAGCCCGTCGAGGGTGGGGGCGGCGGCCGGCTCGGTGTCCCCACCCTGGTCCCGCAGGATGCCGATGAGGCGTCGCATCTCGGCCAGTCCCGCCACGCTGTTCTCCCGGATCACGCCGAGCGCCTGCCGGGTGGTCGCCGCGTCGTCCAGGGAGAGCGCGGCCGTGGAGTGGATGGCGATCGCGGACAGGTGGTTGGCGACCATGTCGTGCAGCTCGCGGGCCATCCGGGAGCGCTCCGCCGTCACCGCCTGGACCCGGTCCGTCTCGGCGAGCAGCGCGGTCTGCTCGGCCCGCAGCAGGGCGGCGTCGGCGGCCTCGCGGTGGCTGCGCACGATCAGCCCGGTGGAGGCGGGCGCGAACGCCACCACTCCGACGGCCACACCGATGAGCAGCGCCTCGGGCACCCGCCACACGGCGAACGGCACCAGCGTCGAGGCGACGGTGAGCAGCCCGGTGATCCACGGGATGCGGCGGGCCGAGGCGGGCGGACCGTACAGCACGGCGGCGTACATCAGGTCGGTGTACATGATCACCGTGACCAGGCTGCCCTGGGTGAGCGTGTCCGCGGTGAGTGCGACGGTGCCGATCAGCAGACCGGTGCGCGGCGCGGCCCGGCGCAGCAGCTCGCAGCCCGCCATGACGACGAGCGGGACCAGCAGCGGCCAGCGGCCGCCGAACAGCACGATCGGCTCGTCGGCCGGCCGTACGCCGAGGCCGATGCCCCACAGCAGCAGCCCGCCCAGCAGCCCGGCCGACGCGGCGTACACGTCGAAGCGGCGCGGGCGGGGGAGTCGTACGGCCATGCCACCATCCAACACGGCCCGTACCCCGCCCGCCTGATCCCCGGGAAGGGTCCGGCACTGCATCTTTCGATGTACCGGAGGTTCGTCACCGCCGACGACGAACCCGGCGGATTCCGACGGGAGCCTGGGAGGGTGAACGAAGGGAGTGCGTCGTGGTCGTCGCGTTGATCATCGCCTGTGAGGTCGGCTTCTGGGTCCTGCTGGCCCTCGGGCTCGGCGCCCGCTACCTGCTGAAGTGGCGGCGCACCAGCGTGGTCCTGCTGCTGTGCGAGCCGGTGCTGGAACTGGTGCTGTTCGCCGTGACGGCGTGGGACCTGAAGAACGGCGCCGATCCCGGCTGGGAGCACGGCCTGGCCGCGCTGTACATCGGCTACACCGTCGCGTACGGCCACTACACGATCCGCTGGCTCGACGGCCACGCCGCCCACCGGCTGGGCGGGGGACCGCCGCCGGTCAAACCCCCGCGCTACGGCATGCCCCGGGCGCGGCACGAGGGCCGGCTGTGGCTGCGCACCCTGTTGGGTGCCGCCGTGGCCTGCGCGCTGCTCCAGGGCGCCGTCCGGTACGTCGGCGACGACGGCGACGTCTCGTCCCTGCGGGCCTTCCAGTGGGCGGCGATCCGGGCCCTCGGAATTCACGGCGCGGTGGCCCTCGCGTACCTGATCTGGCCGAAGAAGGCGCCAGCCGGGACGCCCGAGGCCCCGACCGAGGCGCGGAAGCAGGAGGCACACCGGTGACCCGGGCGTCGAAGAACCTGCTGGAGGGCACCGTCACCCTGCTCGCCGGGCTGGCCCTGTGGCTGTTCGCCGGTGACGTGGAAGTCCCCGTCGTCACCCTGACCAAGGTCGGCATCGTGCTGATGTGCGTCGGCGGCGTACAGACCGCCTGGGGACTGACCGGCGCCGTGCACCGGTCGGCCCGGGGCCTGTAGAACGTGAGCACGACCAACCGCGACCGGCACGACGACACCGACGAACAGGACGCGGCCCGTCTCGCCGACCGGCCTGCGGTGGTCGCCTGCCTCTACGGGGTGGTGGGGTGACGGGCTAGCGTTCCCCGCCCGGCACCCACAGCACGTCGCCGACCTCCTTGTTGGCCACCCGGGCCAGGATGAAGAGCAGGTCGGAGAGCCGGTTCAGGTAGGTCGCGGTGAGCGGGTTCATCGACTCGCCGTGGACCTCCAGCGCCGCCCACGTGGAGCGCTCGGCGCGGCGGACCACCGTGCACGCCTGGTGCAGCAGGGCCGCGCCGGGGGTGCCGCCGGGGAGGATGAAGGAGCGGAGCTTCTCCACCTCGGCCAGGTGGCGGTCGCAGTCCGCCTCCAGCTTGTCGACGTAGAACTGCTCGACCCTGAGCGGCGGGAACTCCGGGTTCTCCACCACCGGCGTCGACAGGTCCGCGCCCACGTCGAACAGGTCGTTCTGGACGCGGACGAGGACCTTGACGACCTCCTCGGACAGGCCGCCGAGGGCGATGGCGGTCCCGATCACCGCGTTCGCCTCGTTGGCGTCGGCGTACGCGGAGATCCTGAAGTCGGTCTTGGGGACCCGGCTCATGTCGCCCAGGGCGGTGGTGCCCTGGTCGCCGGTGCGGGTGTAGATGCGCGTCAGGTTGACCATCGGACCAGCGTAGTCACGCCCCCGTGGTGCGGAACACGCGTGTGCCCACCGTCACGGCCAGCGCGGTGAGGGCGAGGGCGACGAGGACGCCGTACAGCATGTGTGCCGTCGCGTAGGAGCCGATGTAGGCGTCCCGCACCGCGTCCACCAGATAGCGGAAGGGCATCAGGTGCGACAGCACGTCCAGCCACCCCGGGCCCAGCGCCATCGGGAGCATCAGGCCGGACAGCAGCATCGACGGCATCGTCAGCGCGTTGATCGTGGGCCCGAACTCCTGCGGCGTACGGACCTTCATCGCCAGCGCGTACGACAGCGAGGCCAGCGACACCGTGAGCAGGGCGACGAAGGCGAAGCCGATCAGCACGCCGGGCAGCGGCGCGCGCAGGCCCATCACCAGGGCCGCGAGCACCAGCAGCACCGCCTGGAAGGCGAAGACGGTGGCGTCCCGCAGGACCCGGCCGAGCAGCAGCGCCAGGCGGCTGACGGGCGTCACGCGCATCCGCTCGACCACTCCCAGGCTGTTCTCGATGATGATCGAGAACCCGGCGAAGGAGGCGCCGAACAGGCCGAGTTGCAGCAGCAGGCCGGGGACCAGCACCTGCCAGGAGCTGCCCTGGCCGCCGAGCGGCAGGTCGGTCAGCAGCGGGCCGAAGAAGAGCAGGTACAGCAGCGGCATCAGCACGCCGAACAGCAGCGCGAAGCGGGAGCGCAGCGACTGGCGCAGATAACGGCCGTAGATCAGGCCGGTGTCGTGGAGCAGCATCGGGAATCCTCGAAAGGTCAGACGGCGACGGGGGCGGCGTCGGCCGGAGCCGCGCTGCGGCCGGTGACGGCCAGGAAGGTGTCCTGGAGGGAGGCGTCGGGCGAGCCGCCGTACTCCCGCTTCAGGGCGGCGGGAGTGCCCTCGGCGACCACCGTGCCGCCGTCCACGACGACCAGGCGGTCGGAGAGGGCGTCGGCCTCGTCCAGGTAGTGGGTGGTCAGGAAGACCGTGGTGCCGTGCTCGGCGCGCAGCCGGCGGACCAGGTCCCACAGGTCGGCGCGGCTGCCCGGGTCCAGACCGGTCGTCGGCTCGTCCAGGAAGAGCACCTTCGGGCGGTGCGTGAGCGCCATCGCGATGTCCAGCCGCCGCCGCTGCCCGCCGGAGAGCGCGCCGCACCTGCGGTCGAGCAGCTCGCCCAGGCCCAGGTCGCGGGCCAGCTCGTCGGCGCGCTCGGCGGCCCGCGCCCTGGTCAGCCGGTACAGGCGGCCCTGGGTGACCAGCTCCTCCCGGACCGTGACCTGCGGGTCCACCCCGCCCGACTGCGCCACGTACCCGCACGCCGCGCGCACCCCGGCCGGGTCGGTCGCCAGGTCGTGCCCGGCGACGGTGGCCGCGCCGCCGGTGGGGGCGAGCAGGGTCGTGAGCATCCGCAGGGTGGTGGTCTTGCCTGCGCCGTTGGGGCCCAGGAAGCCCAGGATCTCGCCCTCGCGGACGGTGAGGTCGATGCCGCGCACCGCCTCGACCGGGCCGCGCTTCGTGGCGAAGGTGCGGGCCAGCTGGGCCGTACTGATGATTGCCATGCGCTCCAGAAAAACAGAGTCACTGAAATTTTGCAACGACACCAAGTTTCCATCGGCCCCAACGAAGCTAGGATGCGGTCATGGCCGAGGGACTCAGGGAACGGAAGAAGCGGCAGACCCGGCAGTACATCTCGGATGTCGCCACCGGGCTGTTCCTGGAGCGCGGCTTCGAGGCCGTGACGGTGGCGGAGGTGGCGGACGCCTCGGACGTCTCCGTCAACACCGTGTACAACTACTTCCCGGCCAAGGAGGACCTGTTCCTCGACCGCTCCAAGGGGGTCGTCGACCGGCTGTCGCGCTGGGTGCGCGGACGGGGCGAGGGGGAGTCGGCCGCTCGGGCCGTGCTGCGGGAACTGCGCGAGGAGGTCGAGTCGGTTTCGCCCCGGATCGGCCTCATGGACGGATACGCGCGCTTCATGGGAGTCATCCACTCCTCGCCCGCGCTGCGTTCCCGGCTCTGGGCGATCGGCCAGGAGGTGCAGGACAACCTCGAGCGCACCCTGCGCGAGGAGACCGGCGCCCCGGACGACGACCCCGTCCCCTCGCTGATGGCCGGTCAGGTCAACTGGCTGCACGGCACGGTGATGGCGGCCATCGGCCGCCGCCTGATGGCCGGCGGGAAACCCGCCGAGGTGTCCCGCGACATCCTCGTGCTGCTGGACGAGATGGAGGAGCTGTTGAGCGAGAAGGTGCTCAACTACGCCGTACGGGGCGCGGAGTGACACCCGAACGGCGCCCCACGGTGTGATGTCCGTCATGTGAGACGTGACGCGCGTTACTAACCGGTCACACAGCGCCTCACGCCCGCTAATCTCCGGCCGAGAGACGAGAATCAGCGCGTATCAGGGGAGTCGCACAGTGGCACGGAAGCTCGCCGTCATCGGAGCCGGTCTCATGGGGTCCGGCATCGCCCAGGTCTCCGCGCAGGCGGGCTGGGACGTCGTCCTGAGGGACGTCACCGACGAGGCGCTGCGGCGCGGGACCGACGGCATCAAGGCCTCCTACGACAAGTTCGTCGCCAAGGGGAAGCTCACCGCCGACGACGCCGGGGCCGCCCTCGCGCGCATCACCGCGACCACCGACCTGGACGCCGCCGCCGACGCGGACGTCGTCGTCGAGGCCGTCTTCGAGAAGCTCGAGGTCAAGCACGAGATCTTCCGTACCCTGGACAAGCTGGTGAAGGACGGGGCGATCCTCGCGTCCAACACCTCCGCCATCCCGATCACCAAGATCGCGGCCGTGACGGAGCGCCCCGAGCGGGTCGTCGGCACCCACTTCTTCTCGCCGGTCCCGATGATGCGGCTGTGCGAGCTGGTGCGCGGCTACAAGACCAGCGACGAAACGCTCGCCACCGCACGGGAGTTCGCCGAGTCCACCGGCAAGACCTGCATCGTCGTCAACCGCGACGTCGCCGGATTCGTGACCACCCGGCTCATCTCCGCCCTCGTCGTCGAGGCCGCGAAGCTGTACGAGTCGGGCGTCGCCACCGCCGAGGACATCGACCTCGCCTGCAAGCTGGGCTTCGGCCACGCGATGGGACCGCTGGCCACCGCCGACCTGACCGGCGTCGACATCCTGCTGCACGCCACGGGCAACATCTACACCGAGTCCCAGGACGAGAAGTTCGCCCCGCCGGAGCTGATGCGCCGGATGGTGGACGCCGGTGACATCGGCCGCAAGAGCGGGCAGGGCTTCTACAAGCACTGAGGTCGCGTCGGCCCCGACAGGACGTCACACGCCGGGGTGAATTCGGTATCGGTTCGCTTACAGACGGCAACCTCCGGTCGTTTCGGCCAGTCAGAGGGTGCAACACCTGATATCGCCGAGAGATCACGACGCAGAGACGACGAAGAGAAGACGCACGCCGGGGAGCGCATATGCACATCAGGGGCGACCACGTCGAGCTGGTCGTCGGGGGCCGCCTCGACGTCCGCAGCGCGGCGGACGCCCGTACGGTCCTGCACTCGGCCGTCGACGACGGAGTCGGCGACCTGGTGCTCGACCTGTCAGAGCTCGACTCCTGGGACGCCACCGGACTCGGCGTGATCATGGGGGCCCACCGGAGGGCCGGCCGCTGCGGCCGGCGCCTGGTGCTGCGCGACGTACCGCCGCAGATGCAGCGCCTGCTGGTGGCCACCCGACTGCACCGGATCCTCGCCATCGAGGGCGGCATCGGCGTGGAGACCCTGCCCAGAGTGTGAGGCCGCGGGCCGGTTCCGCCGCGGACCGGGGCGGCCCGGACACCGCTCGGCGACTGTTCCGACAAACGTCCGACACACGTCCGACACACGCAATCCTCACGAGACCGTGACCTCTCGGACGGGCGGGGGCCCCGGACTGTCGGCCATACTGAGCGAAGGTTTAGGGTCTGGCTGCCCGCCTTTTGGAACCCACCGGCGGGTCCGGACCAGAAGCGACAGCGCGGTGTGCGGCAAGGCCGGGAGGGTGGTCCCGACCGGGGCCCTGCACACGACGCTTTTGGGGGGCTTGAACCTATGGACCCGAACAGCCGGGGACCCGAGGAGTACGGCCAGGACGCCAACCACCAGGCGTCGCGCCCGCGCCCGTCCAGGGATCCGCTCACCTCCGACTTCGGACAGCCCGCGCCCGCGCTCGCACGCACCGTGCAACTGGTGTCCGGCGACTTCCTGCTGACCGTCAACCCCGTCGACGGCAGCGAGATCGAGGTCTGCCCGCCCGCGGAGCGGCCCGCGCGGCCCGACAAGCTCACCGCGGCCGAACGCGCCGAGGCGGAGCGCGCCGCCCGGCCGCCCGTCCCGCCCGGACCGGTCCGGACGGTGCTCGGCCTGCTGGCCCGCGAGGACGAACGCGAACGCCTGGTGCGGCTGCTCGCCCGCGGCCGCTCCGTCCGCCTCACCGGCCCCGCCGGCTCCGGCCGCACCAGCCTCCTCGACGTCGTCGCCGAGGACTGCGCGGGCCTCGCACCCGACGGCGTCGTCCGGCTCAACGGCTTCCACCGCACCGCCGACGACCTGCTCCACGACCTCTTCTACGCCGTCCACGGCGCCCCCCTGCACCGTCCGGGCCGGGAGGAACTCCTCGGGCACCTGCGGGAGGTCGGCGCGGTCGTCGTCCTGGACGACGTCGAGTTCGGCGGCACCGCCCTCGACGAACTCCTCGACGCCACCCCCGAGTGCGCCTTCGTCCTCGGCACCACCCCCGACGTGCCCGCCCCCTCCGCCGACTCGGCCGTCGAGGAGGTCTTCCTCACCGGCCTGGACCGCGCGGACGGCGTGGAACTCCTCGAGCGCGCCGCCGGCCGGTCCCTCACCGAGGAGGAGGCCAACTGGGCCGGGGACCTCTGGTTCGAGTCCGAGGGCCTGCCGCTGCGCTTCGTCCAGGCCGGTGCCCTGCTGCGGCGCCGCGACCGCCAGCGGGCCGGCGCCGACGCCGTCGACGAGTTCGGCGTCTTCGCCGACGCCCGACCCGCCGACGACACGCCCTACGACGCCGACGAGGCCGACGAGGTGCCCCTGCCGTCCCTCGGCGAGGCCGCCGCGCCCGCGCCGCTGCTCGCCTCGCGGCTCAGCGCCTCCGCCCGCGCCACCCTGGAGTTCGCCGTCGCGCTCGGCGGCGAGGTGCCGCACCAGGCGCACCTGCCCGCCCTGGTCGGCGACACCCACGCCGACGCCGCCCTCGGCGAGTTGGCCGACTGCGGACTGGTCTCCCCGGTCGGCTCCCGCTACCGCCTGGCCGCCGGGGTCCTCACCCAGCTGGAGAGCGCCGGCTACGCCGACGACGTACGGGAGCGGGCGTCGTCCGCCGCGCAGCACTACGCCTGGTGGGCCGGACACCCCTCGGTCACCCCGGAGCGGGTCTGCGCGGAGGCCGACGCCGTACTCGCCGCCCTCGCCGTGCTGGTCCCGGCGACGATCCCGACCGCCCGGGACGAGGAGAGCCCGGCCGTCCAGCTCGCCCGCACCGCGGCGCCCGCGTTCGCCGCCGGGCTGCACTGGAGCGCCTGGCAGCGGGCGCTGCGCTCCGGCACCGAGGCCTCCCGGCTCGCCGGTGACGTCGCCGAACAGGCCTACTTCCACCACGAACTCGGCATCCTCGCGCTGTGCGAGGGCCGGCTGGACCGGGCGCGCGCCGAACTGGAGGCCTCCATCGGGCTGCGCGGCGCGCTCTCCGACAAGCGCGGCGCGGTGGCCGGCCGCCGCGCCCTCGCCCTGGTCGCCGACCGGTCCGGGGACACGCCCGGCCTGGGCAGCGGCGCCGGTGCGTTCGCCGGTGCGTTCGGCGGGGCGGGTGCCGTCGCCGGATTCGGCGTCGCGGGCGCCGGCCTCGGCCCCACGGCGGGGGAGGAGGTGCCCGACGCCCGCAACGAGGAGTCGGTGTCGCCGTCCGCGGGCGTTCCCGCGCCCTTCCCGCCGCTCCAGCCGCCTCCGCAGTCCCCCACCCTCGTCACCCGCCGCGAGCCGGACGAGGAGCAGACCCGCACGGTCGGCAGCGGCATCAAGGGCTTCGCGCGACGCAACCTGGTGGCCGCCGGAGCGGGCGCGCTTCTCGTCGCCGTGCTCGGCACGGTGGTGACCCTCGGAGCCACGTCCGAGAACGACGCGGGCGACCCCTCCAACGACGTCGGCGTCAACCCCTCGGCCAGCCAGGGCATCGACGACGGCGACCTGGACGCGGACCGGCCCTCCGACGACGGCCGGGGACAGGGCGCGACCGGCCGCCCGAGCGACTCCGCGACGCCCGGCACGTCGGGCGCCCCGACGCCCACGGAGTCGGGGCGGCCCTCGGACGGACCGAGCAGTTCGAGCGGCAGCACGGACCCCGGCGACGACGAGAGCCCGGACGACCCGGGCTCGCCGGACGAGCCGAGCAAGTCGCCCAGTTCGCCGCCGACCACCCCCACTACCCCGCCGCAGACCTCCAGCGAGCCGCCCCCCAGCCCCACGACCAGCGAACCCACCGACCCCGAGCCGTCGGACGACACGCCGACCGGGACCACGTCCCCGGACACGTCCACCAGCGCCGGCGACACCGTCATGCCCACCGCGGCCAGTTCACCCGTCGGCACCCCCACCGCCACGCGGAGCAGCACGGGCGCCGACACCGGTGGTGCCACCGGCGAGGACCCGGCGACGGATCAGATCATCTGACCCCGCCGGCAGGGCGACAGCACGGGAGGGCCGGATCCGCGCGCCGGACCCGGCCCTCCCCGCGACGTGTGTGACGGCGCCTCAGAACAACCGCAGCTTGTCGTCCTCGATGCCCCGCAGCGCGTTGTAGTCCAGCACCTGGCAGCCGATCCCGCGGTCCGTGGCCAGCACGCGCGCCTGCGGCTTGATCTCCTGCGCGGCGAAGACACCCCGCACCGGGGCGAGATGCGGATCGCGGTTCAGCAGCTCCAGGTAGCGGGTGAGCTGCTCGACGCCGTCGATCTCGCCGCGCCGCTTGATCTCCACCGCGACGGTCCCGCCCTGGGCGTCCCGGCACAGGATGTCCACCGGGCCGATGGCGGTCATGTACTCGCGGCGGACGAGCGTGTAGCCCTCGCCCAGCGTCTCGATGCGGTCGGCGAGCAGCTCCTGGAGGTGCGCTTCCACGCCGTCCTTGATCAGACCCGGATCGACGCCCAGCTCGTGCGAGGAGTCGTGGAGGATCTCCTCCATCGTGATGATGAGCTTCTCGCCCGCCTTGTTGACGACGGTCCAGACGCCCTCCTCCTCGCCCGTGCCCTCCTTCAGGGAGCAGGGCGGCGACATCCAGTTGAGGGGCTTGTAGGCCCGGTCGTCGGCGTGGATCGAGACGCTGCCGTCCGCCTTGACCAGGATCAGCCGGGGGGCCGAGGGCAGGTGGGCGGTGAGCCGTCCGGCGTAGTCGACGGAGCAGCGGGCAATGACGAGACGCATGGTCGGCAACGCTACTCGACGCGCCCGGTCCGACGCGATTCGCCCGTGCCCGGGCCCTCTCCTCGCTGTCCCACTTCTCCCCTTGGCCCCGTCTTGCGCACTGGCCGATTGTCGGCCTACCGGATGGTGCCCATCTCGGCATTCTCCTGGTGCGGTCACGATCGGTTGCTTACGGTATTGAACGGGAGGTCGCGGACTGTGTACGCAGCGTGTTCGGCATCGCGCACTCCCTTAACTGTCCGGCAACCCCTGCTGGTCGGGGGTGCGAGAGGAGAACCCATGTCGCTCGACGTCTCACCGGCCCTACTCGAACAGGCCGAGCGAGGCGAGGTCGACGAAGCAGCCTTCGTCGACTGCGTCCGGACTTCCCTGCCCTACGCATGGGAGATGGTCAGCTCCCTGGTGGCACAGCTGAAGGTCGACGGCGGAGCGTTCGCCGACAACCAGACGCCCCCGCCGGACGAGCAGGCGCGCGGCCAGCTGCTGCGTGCGCTCGCGAGTGACGCCATACGCGGTGCACTGCAGCGGCACTTCGGGGTGCGGCTGGCCTTCCAGAACTGCCACCGGGTGGCGGTGTTCCCGTTGGACTCCTCGGTCGACGAGAAGCTGACCCGCTTCACCTCGGTGCGCAGCCAGGTGCTGAACCAGTCGCCCGAATTCCGGGACTGCTGAACCCAGTCGCCCGCTTGCCGCTCCGTACGCGGGAGGTGCAGTTCTGTACCGGAGCGGCAAGCACTCCGCGCCCCGCCTAGCGGAGCCGGGGGAGCACCTCGGCCCCGAGCCGCCGTACGTTCTCCTCGGTCGCCGCCAGATCGCCCGAACCCTCGACGAGGAGGGCGAAGCGGGAGATGCCGGTGCGCTCGCCGGTCGCCGCGAGCCGGTCCGCGCACAGGCGGGGCGGACCCACCGGGTGGAGTCCGCAGAGCAGCTCGGTGTAGTCGTACGGGTCGCGCATGCGCCGCTCCCGGCCGTCCACCGTGACATGGGCGCCCAGGCCCTGCCGCAGCCAGCCCGGCATCGCCTTGAGCAGGGTCTCCGCCGCGTCCGTGCGCCGGTCCGCGATCTGGCAGACGCCGGCCGAGACGTGCGCCGCGCCGTGCACCTCGGCCGCCGGGCGCCCGGCCGCGCGGGCGTGGCGCCGCCACAGGGCGACCATCTCCGCCTTCTCCTCGTCGCCGACGTGCATCCCCAGGAGCATCGGCAGCCCCCGCTCGGCCGCCGTGCGCACACTCGACGGCGACGTGCAGGCCACGACGACCTCCGGGCCCGGCTCCTCCGACAGGGACTCCGAGGGGCGCGGCACGACGGGCACCTCGCGGAACCGGAAGCGGTCCCCCAAGGCGCCGACGGCCGGTTCGCGCAGCCAGCGCACCAGCAGATCGAGTGATTCCGGAAAACCCGCCTCGTACGCTTCCAGGCCCGCGCCGAACACCTCCAGGTCCACCCACGGGCCGCCCCGGCCCACCCCCAGCGAGAAGCGGCCGCCGCTCGTGACGTGCAACAGCGCCGCCTGCTCGCCGAGCGCCACGGGATGGACGGTGGGCAGCACACTGACCGCGGTGCCGACCCGGATCCGCCGGGTGCGGCCCAGCAGCAGCGCGGCCAGGGTCACGGCCGACGGGCACGTGCCGTACGGCACGAAGTGGTGCTCGGCCAACCAGACCGTGTCGAGTCCGGCCTCCTCGGCGACCTCCGCCGAGCGGACCGCGCGGTGCAGCGCCTCTCCCTGACCCTGGCCCGGGAACTGCGCCCCCAACACGAAACTTCCTACGCGCATTGCCTTTTCCTGCTTCCTCGGCCCCGACACGGAGCTCCCCCACAGGGCATAACCGCCTGACACGTGCCGAGGACACGGCCGGACGGAGAGATTTGCGGATTGTCTGCAGAATCGGCCGTTGTGGGAGGGTGCGGGGCCGGGCGGGAACCGGGCACGGGGGAGTCGCGGTGCTCGGCGGCGTACGCGTACCCGTGTCCCCGTGCCGCGTAGGCTGGATGGCGCCCTGCTTCCTGTATAGCTCCGTGAGGTGTCCTGTGTCCCCGCGTCGCAACCGACCCAAGGAAGCCGGTTCGCCCGGCCGGAGCGCCGAGGAGGACGGCTCCGGCCGCTACGGCGGCTGGCAGTCCGCGGAGAGCTGGCAGGGCGAGGAGTGGAGCGTACGGCACGTGGCGGGCGCGAGCGCGCAGGGGAAGTCGTACCGCTGCCCGGGCTGCGACCAGCTGATCCCGGACGGGGTGCCGCACGTGGTGGCCTGGCCGGCGCACTCGGGCGTCGACGACCGCCGGCACTGGCACAAGTCCTGCTGGAACGCGAAGGACCGCCGCACCACGCGGGTGCAGCGGTCCCGTAACGCGCCCAGGTTCTGAGGGCAGGGCCGGCCCTACACGTCCCGCTTCTCCAGCAGGGCGAAGGCGCCGGCGAACGCGACGGCCGTCACGCCCAGCGCGATCCACAGCGGGTCCCAGCCCGAGGGCCCGGACTCGGAGAGCGAGTTGGCGTAGAAGATGCTCATCTGGTTCGGGATCGAGTACTCGAACAGCGCCTGCTGCACGTCCTCCAGCGACTTCGAGAACATGAACAGCGCGATCACCAGCGGGGCGAGCAGGACGCCGATCATGATGGTGATGGCGCCCGCCGAGTGCCGGATGATCGAACCCATGGCCAGCGAGAGCAGCCCGAGCAGCGCGATGTAGAGCGAGACGCCGACGGTGCCCTTCAGCCACTCCGAGCCGGTGGGGTCCGCGGCGCCGTTGCCCTCCAGCATGGAGACGTGGGCCAGCCCGATCAGCGTCGCCGACACCAGGGTCACCACGAAGGCGACCAGGAAGAACACGATCGCCTTCGCCGCAAGCACCCGGCCGCGGCTGGGGCAGGCGGTCATCGTCGTGCGGATCATGCCCGTGCCGTACTCCGACGCGGTGGTCAGCACGCCGAGCGTGATCACGCACATGCTGCCGAGCAGCAGCCCGAAGAAGCCCATGCTCAGCGCGCTCTCACCGGCCAGGTCCGAGGACGAGTTCGCCACGATCGCGCCGGTCAGCAGCCCGATGCCGAGGACCAGCAGGACGAACACGCCCAGCGTCCACATCGTCGAACGCACCGACTTGATCTTCGTCCACTCGGAGGCGATCGCGTGCACGATGCTCGTGCGCACCACCGGGATCGGCGAGGTGTAGGTGGGGTACGGCGAACCGGGCGCCGCCTGCCAGTCGGGCGCGGCCTGCTGCGTCGGGGGCTGGGGCGTGCTCATCGGGCGTCCTCGGGCTTGGTCGGGTCGGCGGCGGGCGCGGAGGCGGGAGCGGGCGCCGCGGCGGGCGGCGCCGGGGCCGCGGCGGGCGGCTGCGCCTGCGCTGCCTGGGGCGCCTGCTGGGCGGCGTACGGGTTGGCGGCGGAGCGCCCGGCACCGGTCCGGGCGCCGAGGGGCGCCGTACGGGCCCGCCGGTGCCCCGCCCGGAGCGCCCTGCGGCGCGGCGAAGGGCTGACTGCCCTGCTGGGGCGGCGGCGGCGCGTACCAGCCGGGCTGGCCCTGACCGGGCACCGGCATCGGCGGCTGCGCGCCGGGCGGCAGCGGCTGCTGGAGCCCGGCCTTCTGGTCGGCGGTCGACCGGTAGTCCACGGCGCCCTGCGTCATCCGCATGTACGCCTCCTCCAGCGAGGCCTGGTGCGGGGACAGCTCCCACAGCCGTACGTCGCTCGCGTGCGCGAGGTCGCTGATCCGGGGGAGTGCGAGGCCGGTCACGCGCAGCGCGCCGTCCTGCTCGGGCAGCACGTGGCCGCCCGCCTCGGTCAGCGCGGAGGTCAGCTTCTCGCGCAGCTGCGGCTCGGTGTCCGGCGTCCGCACCCGGGCGAAGTCGGCGGAGTTGGCCGAGATGAAGTCCGTCACGCTCATGTCGGAGAGGAGCTGACCGCGCCCGATGACGATCAGGTGGTCGGCGGTCAGCGCCATCTCGCTCATCAGGTGCGAGGAGACGAAGACCGTGCGGCCCTCCGCGGCGAGCGCCTTCATCAGGTTGCGCACCCAGTGGATGCCCTCCGGGTCGAGGCCGTTGACCGGCTCGTCGAAGAGCAGCACCTGGGGATCGCCGAGCAGCGCGGCCGCGATGCCGAGCCGCTGGCCCATACCGAGGGAGAAGCCCTTGGAGCGCCGCTTGGCCACGTCCTGGAGGCCCACCACGCCGAGCACCTCGTCCACCCGGCGGGCCGGGATGCCCGACAGCTGCGCGAGGCTCAGCAGATGGTTGCGGGCCGCCCGGCCGCCGTGCACGGCCTTGGCGTCCAGCAGCGCACCGACCTGGCGGGGGGCGTTCGGCAGCTTGCGGTACGGATGGCCGCCGATCGTGACGTACCCCGCGCTGGGGTTGTCCAGGCCGAGGATCATGCGCATCGTCGTCGACTTGCCCGAGCCGTTCGGCCCGAGGAAGCCGGTGACGGCGCCGGGCCGCACCTGGAAGGAGAGGTTGTGCACAGCGGTCTTGTCGCCGTAGCGCTTGGTCAGGCCGACAGCCTCGATCATGCTCCGCACCCATCGGAAGGTTCAGGACAGCAGGGCACACGCCCCCGTAAGGGTTAGGAGGATATCCAGGCGCTGACGGTTCCGTTCAAGCCCGGGCAAAATCCGACGCCCCGAGGTGCCCTTTCAGGCGTCCCTGCGCTTCAGTACCGCGTACCCGCCGACGAGTGCCGCGACCACCCAGAGTGCCATGATCCCGAGGCCGCCCCAGGGACCGTAGGGCACGTCGTCGTCGATCGGCGTGACCACCTGCATGATTCTGCTGCCGGCCTGGTCGGGCAGGAACCGGCCGACCTTCTCCGTCGCCGGGACGTTGCCCAGGATGTTGGAGATCAGGAAGAAGAACGGCATCAGGATGCCCAGCGACAGCATCGGTGAGCGCAGCATCGCCGCGACGCCCATCGAGAACATCGCGATCAGGGTCATGTAGAGGCCACCGCCGAACACCGCGCGCAGCACACCCGGGTCGCCGATCGACGCCTTGAGGTCGCCGAGCATCGCCTGCCCGAGGAAGAAGGTGGCGAAACTGGTGACCATGGCCACGACCAGCGCGAGGACGGTGGCCACCGCGATCTTGCCGAACAGGAAGGTGCCGCGGCGCGGCACGGCGGCCAGCGAGGTGCGGATCATGCCGGAGCTGTACTCGTTGCCCACGACCAGGACCCCGAACACGATCATCGCCAGCTGGCCGAGGCTCGTGCCGGCGAAGCTGATGAAGGTCGGGTCGAAGGAGAGCTGGTCCCGTCGGCTCATGTCGCCGAACTGGCTCTTGGTCAGGGCCGAGATCAGCATGCCGAGGGCGATGGTGACGACCACGGCGAGACCCAGCGTCCACACCGTGGACGCGACCGACCGGATCTTGGTCCACTCGGACCGCACGACCTGTGTCGCCGCCATGATCAACCCCTCTTCCAGTCGCTGCCCCACGGCTGCCGCGGCGCCTGCCCGGGCGGCTGCTGCTGCGGCACCGCGCCGGGCGGCTGCCCGTCGTGCGCGTGGTACTCCACGGACTCCGCGGTCAGCTGCATGAACGCCTCCTCCAGCGAGGCGCGCTGCGGGCTCAGCTCGTGCAGCACGATCTGGTGGCGGGCCGCCAGCTCGCCCACGGCCTCCGACCTGTCGCCGTCCACCTCCAGCACCCCGTCACCCGCCTCGACGACCGCGACGCCGGCGCCGTGCAGCGCGTCGAGCAGCCGCTCGCGCTGCGGAGTGCGGATCCGGACGTAGCTGCGCGAGTTCTCCGCGATGAACTCGGCCATCGAGGTGTCCGCCAGCAGCCTGCCCTGGCCGATGACCACCAGATGGTCGGCGGTCAGCGCCATCTCGCTCATCAGGTGGGAGGAGACGAAGACCGTACGGCCCTGCGAGGCCAGCGTCTTCATCAGATTGCGGATCCAGTGGATGCCCTCGGGGTCGAGACCGTTGACCGGCTCGTCGAACATCAGGATCCGCGGGTCGCCGAGGAGCGCGCCCGCGATGCCGAGCCGCTGCCCCATGCCGAGGGAGAACCCCTTGGTCTTCTTCCCCGCGACCGCCGAGAGCCCGACCGTGTCCAGCACCTCCCGCACCCGGCTCGCCGGGATGCCGTTGCTCTGCGCGAGGCACAGCAGGTGGTTGTAGGCGCTGCGCCCCCCGTGCCACGCCTTGGCCTCCAGCAGCGCGCCGATGGACGTCAGCGGGTCCTCGAGCTGCTCGTAGTGCTTGCCGTCGATCCGGACGTCCCCGGCGGTCGGCCGGTCCAGACCCAGCACCATCCGCATCGTGGTCGACTTGCCCGCGCCGTTGGGACCGAGGAAGCCCGTGATGATGCCCGGTCTGACGGTGAAGGAGAGATTGTTGACCGCCATCTTCTCGCCGTACCGCTTGGTCAGCCCCTCGAGCTCGATCATGGCGACCACGCTAGAACGGGACGAGGCCCACTGCCACCCCAGTGACAGAAGGCCTCGCCCTCGTTCCGTACGCGTCCCCCGGTGTACGCGCCCGCGTCAGCGGGTCTGCTGGGCCGGGACCCCGCGGGAGACCGACTCGTCCTCGACCGACGGCGCGGCGGCCACCGCGGCACCCGTGAGGGACGCCAGCATCTCGCGCACGTTGGTCAGCTGCGCGTTGATGGAGTCGCGGCGGTTGGTGAGGGCGGCCAGCTCGCGCTCCGACTCCGAACGGATCCGGTCGGCCTTGGCGTTGGCGTCGGCCACGATGTCCTCGGACTGGCGCTGCGCCGTCTCCACGGTCTGGCGGGCCCGGCGCTCGGCGTCCGTGCGCAGCTTCTCCGCCTCCAGGCGCAGCTGCTCCGCGCGGTGCTCGATCTCCGCGAGCCGCTTCTCGGCCTTGGCCTGACGGGAGGCCAGGTCGCGCTCGGACTGCTCGCGGCGCTTGGCGAGGTTCGTCTCGAAGTCGGCGGCGGCCTGCGCGGCCTTGGCGCGGGTCTCCTCGAACAGGGCGTCGGCCTCGTCGCGCTTGGACTGCGCGTCCTTCTGCGCCTCGGAGCGCAGCTGGGAGGCGTCGCCCTTGGCCTTCTCGACGATCCGGACGCCCTCGTCCTCGGCCTTGGCCTTGCGCTCCGCGGCGTACGACTCCGCGTCGTTGCGCACCTGCTGGGCCGAGGACTCGGCCAGCTCACGGTGCTGCTCGGCCGCGCGACGGGCCTCCTCGCGCAGGTCCTTCGCCTCTTCCTCGGCGAGCCGCAGGATCTTCTCGACCCGGGCACCGAGACCGGCGTACGACGGCTCGGCGTCGTTGACCTGGGCCTGGGCGTTCTGGGTCTCGAGGTGGAGCTCCTCGATGCGCTTTTCCAGAGCGGTGATGCGGGCGAGAGCGCTGTCACGGTCGGAGACGAGCTTGGAGATGCGTTCGTCCACCTGAGCGCGGTCGTACCCACGCCGCACAAGCTCGAAGCCGTAGGGGGAAGTGTCGCTCATGGGGTTCCTGTCGAAAGAGACCGGGTGAGGTGATAGAGGGAATCCTAGGCGCCAATGCGGTGTGTCATCGAGCGGATGCACGTTTGATACGGAGAATGACACCTCTTTTGGGTGGCTGACCCGCGGATGGGTTGCCAAAGTTCGGGTGAACGCTTCCGGCGGGACGCGGCCAAAGATCTCCAGCAGACACCGAATCCGCCCCGGACGCTAGCCGTCTGACGACTTGCCACCCGAACGTGGGGCGCCCACCGTAGCTCCGGCCTTCACCCCGTTGTCCTTCGCGCCCCCCGGCGCCTCGAACGACTCCAACGCCTCCAGCACGTCCTGCACCCGGGAGATCTCCGCGTTGATGTCCTCGCGGCGCCGGACCAGGACCTCCAGCTCGCGCTTGCCCTCCTCGACCGTGGCCCGCGCCTCCCGGACCGCCTCGGCCTTCAGCTCCTCGGCCTCCCGGACCAGCTTGGCCTTCTTCTGCTCGGCCTCCTTGAGCAGCCCCTCGGCCTTCTTCACGGCGGCGATGCGCACCTTGCCGGCCTCGGAGTTGGCCTCCGAGACCAGCTCCTTCGCCTTCGCCTCCGCCTTGGCGAGCTGCTCCTCGGCGGCCCTGACGAGCGCGTCGCAGCGGTCACCGGCCGACTTCATCGTCTCGGCGGCCTCGCGGCGGGCCCGGTCGTGCAGCTCCTCGATCTCGGAGGTGAGCCGCTCGCGCAGCTCCTCCGCCCGCTCCCTGACGGCGGTCGCGTCCCGGCGGGCACCGACCAGCAGCTCGTCCGCGTCCGTACGGGCCTTCTCCACCCGGGTGTTGCCCTCGACGGTCGCTTCCTTGACGATCCGATCGGCCTCGGTGCGGGCCGCGCCGACCATCGTGTCGGCCTGCGACTCGGCGTCCGCGGTGGTCTTCTGCGCCTGCTGCCGCGCCTCGGTGAGCAGCTTGTCGGCCTCCGCCGCGGTCTCCGTGATGAGCGTGTCGACCTGCTCGGCCGCCTCCGAGCGCCGCTTGTTGGCGTCCTTGCGGGCCTCGTCGAGGGTGCGCTCGGCCTCCTCGCGGGCGGCCGCGGTGACCCGCTCGGCCTCCGCCGCGGCCTCGCCGCGGACCCGGTCGGCCTCGGTGCGGATCCGCTCCGCGTGCTGCTGGGCGGAGCCGACGGTGTCGGCGGCCTCGGCCCGCAGCCGCTCCGCCTCCCCGGTGGCGTCCGAGACCAGCTGCTCGGCCCGGGCGCCCGCCTCGGCCCGTACCCGGTCGGCCTCGGCGACCGTCTCGGTGCGCAGCCGCTCCGCCTCGGTGGACGCCTCGGTCCTGACCCGCTCGGCCTCGCTCGCCGCCTCGCCGGTGACACGCTCCGCCTCCGCGAGCGTCTCCGTGCGGATCCGGTCGGTCTCCGCCGCCGTCTCGGTGGTGAGCCGCTCCGCCTCGGAACGCGCCTCGGTGATCAGGGTGTCCGCCTGCGTCGCCGCGTCGGACCGGATGCGGTTGGCGTCCTCGCGGGCGTCCGCCCGGGTGCGCGAGGCGGACTGCTCGGCCTCGGCGATGGCGTCGGAGGCCTCCGTACGCACCCGCTGGGCGTGCTCGGAGACGTCCGCGCGGATCCGGTCGGCCTCCGTGATGGCCTCGGACACCGTCCGCTCGGCCAGCGTCTTGGCGGCCTCGCTCTCCTCCTGCGACTCGCGCCGCAGCCGTCCGGCGTCCTCGCTCGCACGCTCCCGCTCGGCGTAGGCGTCGGCGCGGACCCGGTCCGCCTCCTCCTCGGCCTCGCGCCGGGTGCGCTCCGCCGCGTGCTCGGCGGCGCTGCGCAGCCCGGTGATCTCCTCCTGCGCCTGCTCGTGCAGCCCGGCGACGGACTCGCGGACCTGCGTCGCGTGCTGCTCGGCCCCCGACACCATCTCGGTCGCGCGCCGGTCGGCCTCCTCGACCAGCCGGACCGCCTCGGCCTGCGCCTCCTCCACGCGGTTGCGTGCCGAGGCCAGCAGCTCCTCGCTCTGCTCGCGGGCCCGCTCGCGCTCCCGGTCGGCCTCCTGCCGGGCCGAGCCGAGCAGCTCCTCCGCCTCACGGCGGCGCCGGGCGGCCTCCTCCTGGGCGGCGGCCAGCGCCTCGGACGCCTCCGCCGCGATGCGCTCGGCGGCGCTCTGCGCCTCCGCCCGCACCCGGTCGGCGCTCTCCTGCGCCTCCGACTTCAGCCGCTCCGCCTCGCTCGCCGCCTCGGAGCGCAGCCGTACGGCGACGGACTCGCCCTCCGCGCGGGAGGCGGACGCGTCCGCGGCGGCCTCGGTGCGCAGCCGTTCGGCCTCCGTCTCGGCCTGCTGCTGGAGCGTACGGATCCGCTCCGCGGCGTCGGTGCGCAGCCGCTCGCTCTCCTCGGCGGCCTCGCGCCGGATCCGCTCGCCCTCCTCGCGGGCCCCGCTCAGCGCCTCCTCGGCGGCGGTACGGCGCTCCTCGGCCTCCGTGTGCAGCCGCGTCAGCTCCTCGGCGGCCTCCGCCTGCCGGGCCTCGACGGCGCGCTCGGTCTCCTCGCGCAGCTCGCGCGCGGCCCGCTCGGCGTCCGCCTGGAGCTCCTCCACGCGCTCGGCGGCCTCCGCACGGTGCCGCTCCGCCTCCGCGCGGGTGCGCTCCAGGGTCTCCTCGGCCTGCTTGCGCAGGGTCGTCGCCCGCTCGATGGCCTCGGCGCGGACCTTCTCGCCGTCCGCCGTGGCGGTCTGCCGCAGCTCGTCCGCGTCCGCCTTGGCCTTGGCGAGCAGCTCCTCGGCGGTCTTCGCCGCCTCCTCGATCTGGGCCACGGCCTCCTTGCGGGCCTCGGCGCGGAGCTTCTCGCCCTCGGCGACCGCGTCCGCCCGCAGCTGCTCGGCCTCGCCGCGCAGCCGACGTGCCTCCTCCTGCAGCTCGACCGTCTTGGCGCGGTACTCCTTGGTGTCGTCCTTCGCCGCGCCCTTGAGCTGCTCGGCGATGTCGTGCGCCTCGGCCCGCAGCCGGTCCGCCTCGGCCTCGGCCTCGGTGCGGATCCGCTCGGCCTCCTCGGTGGCGGCCTTGGTGGTGCCCTTGGCCTCCTCCGACGCCTTGTTCAGCACGTCCTCGGCGGTCTTGGCCGCCTTCGACAGCTGGGTGGCCGACTCCTCGGCCGTGATCGTGCGGGCCTTCTCGGCGGCCTCGGCGACGATCTTCTCGGCCTCGGCGCGGGCGTCGGCGACCAGCTGCTCGGCCTCGGCCTTGGTGGACTCGGCGTCCTTGGTCGCCTCGCCGACCAGCCGGGCGACCTGCTCCTTGGCGGTGCGGGTGCGCTGCTCGTTGGTGGACTCCGCGCTCGACAGCGTCTTGGCCGCGGACTCCTTGGCCTCGGCGAGCACCTTCTCGGCCTCGGTCTGCGCCTTGCGCAGCGCCTCCTCGGCCTCGGTCATGCGCTGCTCGGCGGCCCGGCTCAGCTCCTGGACCTCGCGGCGGGTGGACTCCGACTCGGTGGCGGTGGAGCTGCGCAGCTGCTCGGCGTGGTCGGTGGCCTCCTGCGCCTGCGTGGAGGCGGCGTTCAGCAGCCGCTCCGCGTCGGCGCGGGCCCGCCGCAGGGTCTGCTCGGCCTCGGTGCGCGCGCTCTCCGCCTCGCTCCGCAGCCGCTGCCGGGCCTCACCGGTCAGCCGCTCCGCCTCCGCGCGGGCCGCGGCCATCGCCTGCTCGGCCTCGGCGCGGGACTCGTCGAGCAGGCGCCGGGCCTGCTGCTCGGTGCGGGCGCGCAACTGCTCCGCCCAGGCGACGTTCTCGTTGACGTGCGACTCGACGGTCTGCCGGCGCTCGGCCAGCTCCTGGTCCAGCTGCTGGCGCCGGGTCACCGCCTCCTGGTGCAGCTCGGCCTGGAGCCGGGCGGCCTGCTCGGCGTGCTCCTGGAGGATCCGCTGGGTCTGCGCCCGGGCCTGGCTCAGCTCCCGCTCGGCGTCGGCGCGCAGCTGGTCGGCCTGCGTCTGCGCGTTGCGCAGCAACTGCTCGGCCTGGTACCCGAGGTCGCCGCCGTCGAAGGCGGGCCGGGACATGATGGTGCGCCGCGCCTCGTGCAACTTGGCGCGCAGCACCTCGACCTGGTAGCCGAGGTCCTCGGCGTGCTGGATCGCCTTTTCCCGCTCGGTCTTCAGCCGCTTCATCTCGGCCTCGAACCGAGAGAGGTGGTCGACGTCAGCCGCCGGCTCTCGCTCCTGGCTCTCGTAGCCCCGCACTGCGCGGTCCCATCCGTCCCCTGGTCGCAAATCTTCCCGAACGAGCTCCGTCCGTCCGACGGACGGGGCCCCCGGGGAATGGTGTCAGATCAACGGCGGAGCATGTGCCGCTGCCCCGTCGCCCGCCCCCCGAAACACGACCCCGGCGATCCCGTCGTCGCGGACGGCGGGACCGGGTCACCCTGGACTGAGCGGCGACCGCACCCAACCCTACCGGCCCCTATGTACGAGGGTCAGTGCTCAGGTGACTCAACAGCCGCCGATGTGACCAGTTCTGTCAGTACGCCATGGCAGTCCTTGGGGTGCAGGAAGGTGATCCGCGACCCCATCGAACCGCGCCGGGGCTCGTCGTACAGAACGCGTACGCCCTTCTCGCGGATGTCCGCGGCGTCCGCGTCGACGTCCGCCGTGCCGAAGGCGATGTGGTGGACGCCCTCGCCGTTCTTCGCGAGCCACTTGCCGACGGCCGAGTCCTCGCGGGTCGGCTCCAGGAGCTGGAGGTAGGAGGCGCCGCCGTCCGACGTATCGTTGATCTTGAGCATGGCCTCGCGGACCCCCTGCTCCTCGTTGACCTCGGTGTGGAACACCTCGAAGCCGTAGGTGGCACGGTAGAAGGCGACGGTGGCGTCGAGGTCGCGGCAGGCGATTCCGATGTGGTCGATTCGCGTCAGCATGGATTCAGTGCAGCGCTCCGGAGGTGGTTACGCAACGTGCGCGCGATCACACCGACCGCCGGGTGACGGGCGGCATACCGCTCAGTACATTCGAGTAAACCCTCGTTCACTCCTCGGCCTGTGCGGGCCGGAAAAGGGGACCGCAGCTCATGTCTTCTGGAACCACTGAAACCTCTGGAACCTCTGGAACGAACGGCACGACCTCCGTCATCGTCGCGGGTGCACGCACCCCGATGGGGCGGCTGCTCGGCTCCCTGAAGTCCTTCTCCGGGGCCGACCTCGGCGGCTTCGCCATCAAGGCCGCCCTCGACCGGGCGGGCATCGGCGGCGACCAGGTCCAGTACGTGATCATGGGCCAGGTGCTCCAGGCCGGCGCCGGTCAGATCCCCGCCCGCCAGGCCGCCGTCAAGGCCGGCATCCCGATGAGCGTCCCGGCGCTCACGATCAACAAGGTCTGCCTCTCCGGTCTCGACGCCATCGCACTCGCCGACCAGCTCATTCGCGCGGGTGAATTCGACGTGGTCGTCGCCGGCGGCCAGGAGTCCATGACCAACGCCCCGCACCTGCTCCCCAAGTCGCGCGAGGGCTACAAGTACGGCGCGGTCCAGATGCTCGACGCCATGGCCCACGACGGCCTGACCGACTCCTTCGAGAACGTCGCCATGGGCGAGTCCACGGAGAAGCACAACACCCGGCTCGGCATCGGGCGGCCCGCGCAGGACGAGATCGCCGCCCTGTCCCACCAGCGCGCCGCCGCCGCCCAGAAGAACGGTGTCTTCGAGGCCGAGATCACCCCGGTCGAGATCCCGCAGCGCAAGGGCGACCCGGTGCTGTTCAGCCAGGACGAGGGCATCCGCGGCGACACCACCGCCGAGTCGCTGGGCAGGCTGCGCCCGGCCTTCGCCAAGGACGGCACCATCACCGCGGGCTCCTCCTCGCAGATCTCCGACGGTGCGGCGGCCGTGGTCGTCATGAGCCGGGCCAGGGCCGAGGAGCTGGGCCTCGAGTGGATCGCGGAGATCGGCGCGCACGGCAACGTCGCCGGTCCGGACAACTCTTTGCAGTCGCAGCCCTCCCACGCCATCCAGCACGCCCTGAAGAAGGAGGGCCTGGCGGTCGGCGACCTCGACCTCGTCGAGATCAACGAGGCCTTCGCGGCCGTCGCCGTACAGTCAATGAAGGACCTCGGCGTGTCCACCGAAAAGGTGAACGTCAACGGCGGCGCCATCGCCCTGGGCCACCCGATCGGCATGTCCGGTGCCCGGCTGGTGCTGCACCTGGCCCTGGAGCTGAAGCGGCGCGGCGGCGGCGTCGGCGCGGCGGCGCTGTGCGGCGGCGGCGGCCAGGGCGACGCGCTGATCGTGCGAGTGCCCAAGGCCTGACCAGCAGAGTGACGACTACCGACGGAACGTGGCTGAACGGAGCTGTGATGCATGACGTCTCCTCACTGGTGGCCCAGGCCAGGGAAGGCCGGCCGCGGGCCGTGGCCCGGCTGATCTCCCTGGTGGAGGGGGCGTCCCCGCAGCTCAGGGAGGTCATGCAGGCCCTCGCGCCGCTCACGGGCAACGCGTACGTCGTCGGCCTGACCGGCTCCCCGGGCGTCGGCAAGTCGACGTCCACCTCGGCGCTGGTGACGGCGTACCGCAAGCAGGGCAGGCGGGTCGGCGTCCTCGCCGTCGACCCGTCCTCCCCCTTCTCCGGCGGCGCGCTGCTCGGTGACCGCGTCAGGATGTCGGAGCACGCCTCCGACCCGGGCGTCTACATCCGCTCGATGGCGACCCGCGGCCACCTCGGCGGCCTCGCCTGGGCCGCGCCGCAGGCCATCCGCGTCCTGGACGCCGCCGGGTGCGACGTGGTCCTCGTCGAGACGGTGGGCGTCGGCCAGTCGGAGGTGGAGATCGCCTCCCAGGCCGACACCTCCGTCGTCCTCCTCGCCCCCGGCATGGGCGACGGCATCCAGGCGGCCAAGGCCGGGATCCTGGAGATCGGCGACGTCTACGTCGTCAACAAGGCCGACCGGGACGGCGCGGACGCGACCGCCCGCGAGCTGAACCACATGCTGGGCCTCGGCGAGGCCCGCGCCGCCGGGGACTGGCGCCCGCCCATCGTCAAGACGGTCGCCGCACGCGGCGAGGGCGTCGACGAGGTCGTCGAGGCGCTGGAGAAGCACCGCGCGTGGATGGAGGAGCGGGACGTCCTCACCGAACGCCGCCGCGCCCGCGCCGCCCGCGAGGTCGAGACCATCGCCGTCACCACGCTGCGCGAACGCATCGGCGACCTCCACGGCGACCGGCGCCTGGGCGCCCTGGCGGAACGCATCGTCGCCGGTGAACTGGACCCGTACCGGGCGGCGGACGAACTGGTGGCGGGGCTGACGACCGGCTGACCCCGGCAACCGGAGAAACCGGAGCGGCCGCAGGGCCGCGCTGGTAGCTTGGCCCGCATGTTCCTCCTCTTGGCCTAGGGCCCGCCCCGCACGCGACCGCCGCACCCGGCCGTCGCGCGCATCGGCGTCCCCCGGCAGCCCTCCAGTTGAGGAACCCTTCGCGTGTCCACGCTCCCCGCGCGGCCCTCGTACGCCGCCCTGCTCCGCGTCCCCCATGCCCGCCGCACGTTCGCGGCCGCCCTCGTCGGGCGGCTGTCGTACGGCACGGTCTCCCTCTCCCTGATGCTCTCCCTGACCCGGGCCACCGGGTCGTACGCCGTGGCCGGGCTGGTCATGGCGCTCTTCGGCGCCGCTGGCGTCGTCCTCTCCCCCTACCGCGCCTCCCTCGTCGACCGGCACGGTCCCCGCCGGGCCCTGCTGCCGATGGCCCTGCTGTACGCCGCCCTGCTCTGCGTGCTGGCGGCGGCCTGCGCGCGTCCCGGCACGCCCGGGGCCGTCCTCGCGGCGATCGCCGCGCTCGCGGGCGCCTGCCCGCCCCCGCTCGGCCCCACGATGCGCGCGGTGTGGGCGGAGCTGCTGCCCGACCGGGCCCTGCTGCAGCGCGCCTACAGCCTGGACGGCGTCGCCGAGGAACTGCTCTTCGTCTCCGGCCCGCTCCTGGTCGGCGGCGTGGTCGCCGTCGCCCCGCCGACCGTCGGCGTCGTGCTCAGCGCGGCCCTGGTGGCGGCCGGAACCCTCGCCTTCGTCGCGTCACCGGCGGTCACCGCGCGTCCGGCGGGGCGGGAGAAGGCCGAGGCCCCCACCGAGGGCGGGGCCACCGGACAGATGCGGGCCCTGTTGCAGCCCGTCGTCGTCGCGGCGGCCGTCGGCCTCTCGGTGAGCGGCGTCGATCTCCTCGTCGTCGCCTACGCGGGGGAGCGCGGCCTCGGGGACGGCGTCGTCGCCTGGGTGCTCGCGGCGCTGTCGGTGGGCAGCGCGGTTGGCGGTCTGGTCAACGGAGCCGTCGCCTGGACCTCGCCCACCCGCGCCCGGCTCCCGTTGTTCGCGGCCGGGCTCGGCCTCTGCCTCGCCGCCGCGGGCCTCGCGCCGGGCCTCGGCACGCTGGTCCCGGCGGTCATGTGCGCGGGCCTGTTCGTGGCCCCCGCCCTGACCACGGCGTACCTGATCGCCGACGAGAGCGCGGCGCCGGGGACCCGGGTCCGGGCGGGCGCCTGGTGCAACACCGCGGTGAACGCCGGGATGTCCGCCGGCGCCGCCGCGGTGGGCCTGCTGGTGGAACGGCTGCCCCTGCCGGTGTGCTTCGCGGTGTCCGGGGCGGTCGCCGCGGCGGCGGCACTGGTGCCGGGGCGCCGCCGCGGTGGTTCCGCCCGGCGGGCGGGGCCGGTCAGTCGTCGTCGGAGTCGTGCGCGTCGCGCGAGTCGTCGGAGCCTTCCGAGCCGTGAGAGTCGTCCGAGTCGGCCGTGACCTTGCCGCTCTTCAGATCGACCCGCCAGTCCTGCTCGCCCTTGCCGTCGGCGTGCGTCTCGACCTCCCAGGCGGGGTTGCCGTCGCCGTGGTGGCCGTCCTCGTCCAGCTCGACGGAGGTGACCGTCCCGTGGCCGGCCGCCGCCTGCACGGCCGCGGCGGCGTCGACGGAGGCACCCTTCAGTGCCGCCCGCACCTCGGCGGTGTCGTCCTCGTCGTCCCGCTCCGCGCCGAGGACCTTGCCGGTGGCCGGGTCGACCCGGACGCCGTGCCAGGTGCCGTCGCCGGAGAGGACGTCGACCTCCCAGGCCGCGCGCTCCCGGCGGTCGCCGCCGTCGTCGCCGTCGTCGCCGTCGTCGTCCTCGTCGTCCAGCTCGGCGGAGACGGCGGTGCCCGGCGTGTCCGCCAGCGCGGCGGCGATCGCCTCGGCCGCCGTGACCTTCGCGGAGGCGGCGCCGGAGTCGTCGCGCCGGTCGTCGTCGCGGTCGTCGGCCTCGTCCCGTACGCCGCCGTCGTCCGACACGCTCACGTCCGCACGGGGCGCCGTGCCCCGGTCGTCGCCCCCCGTCGTCGCCAGAGCCGTCGCCGTGCCGCCTCCGACCAGTGCGGCGGCGGTGACGGCGGCGATCACGATGTTGCGCTTCATGCGGGTGCCTCCCGAGTCGTCCAGAGTCCAGTCGTTTTCGACGTGTTCACCTTCGCGGACCGACGCTGAGGCCAACCTGAAGCCGCCTGAAGGGATCTTCAGCTCGGCTTTGCCACTCTTTACCCATGCGCCCACCCGTCGCCCACCACCACCCTGCCCGAGGCGCTTCGCGCCACCCCTCTCGACTCCTGATCGTGGAGGACGAGAAGCGCCTCGCCGTGTCGCTCGCCAGGGGCCTCACCGCGGAGGGATACGCCGTGGACGTCGTCCACGACGGCCTGGAGGGACTGCACCGGGCGGGCGAGGGCGTCTACGACCTCGTCATCCTCGACATCATGCTGCCCGGCCTCAACGGCTACCGGGTCTGCGCCGCCCTGCGCGCCGCCGGACACGACGTGCCGATCCTGATGCTCACCGCCAAGGACGGCGAGTACGACGAGGCCGAGGGCCTGGACACGGGCGCCGACGACTACCTCACCAAGCCCTTCTCGTACGTCGTCCTCGTCGCCCGGGTGAAGGCCCTGCTGCGGCGCCGGGGGCAGGGCGCCGGTGCCTCTCCCGTGCACGTCCACGGCGATCTCAAGGTCGACACCGCCGCCCGCCGGGTCTTCCTCGGCGAGGACGAAGTCACCCTCACCGCGAAGGAGTTCGCCGTCCTGGAGCAGCTCGTGGTGCGGGCCGGGCAGGTGGTGTCCAAGGCGGAGATCCTGGAACACGTCTGGGACTTCGCCTACGACGGCGACCCCAACATCGTCGAGGTGTACGTCAGCGCCCTCAGGCGCAAGCTGCGGGCCGAGCTGATCCGGACCGTGCGCGGCGCGGGGTACCGGCTGGAGTCCGGGCGATGAGCCGCCTCTTCGCCTCGGTGCGGGCCCGCGCCACACTCGCCGCGACCCTCGTGGTCGCCGTCGCCCTCGTCGCGGCCGGTACCGCCGTCCTGCTCTCCCTGCGCTCCAACCTGCTCGGCGAGGCCGGCACCCAGGCGGAGCGGTCCGCCCGCGACGTCGCCACCGAGCTGGCCTTCGGGACGGCGTACGGCGACCTGTCGCTGGACGTGGACGACCGGCCGGTGCAGGTCGTCGACGACCGGGGCACGCTGGTCGCCGCCGGCGAGGACCTGGAGCGGATCAGCGGCACCGGTGTCGACGCGGTGAAGCCGCGGCCCGCCGCTCCCGGCGACGCGCGCGACGCGCGCGACGGGGACGACGGGGACGACGGGGGCGACGGGGAGGACGCCGCCGCCGCCGACGACGACGGCGACCGCGAGCCCCTCGAACCCAGCGAGATCGGCGAGCCGATCACCGTCGGCGACGGCTCGGCGACCATCGACGGGGACACGGAGGACTACCGCTTCGCCGCCGTCCCCGTGGAGACCGACGACCGCGGCCGGCTCACCGTCTACGCGGGCGCCCCGCTCTCCGCCGAACACGGCGCCGTGAACACCGCGCTGACCGTCATGCTGATCGGCTTCCCGGTGCTGCTCGCGGTCGTCGCCTGGGTGACCTGGCTGGTCACCCGGCGCGCGCTGCGCCCCGTGGAGGGCATCAGACGGGAGATGGCCGCGATCACCGCCAGCGAGGACCTGGCCCGCCGCGTCCCGGTGCCCGCCACTCACGACGAGGTGGCCAGGCTCGCCTCGACCACCAACCAGACGCTGGCGGCGCTGGAGTCCTCGGTGGAGCGGCAGCGCCGCTTCGTCGCCGACGCCTCGCACGAGCTGCGCAGCCCGATCGCCTCGCTGCGCACCCAGCTGGAGGTGGCCGCCGCCCACCCCGAACTGCTCGACCTGGCCGGCGCGGTCGAGGACACCGTACGGCTGCAGCGGCTCGCCGCCGATCTGCTGCTGCTGGCCAGGCTGGACGCGGGGGAGCGGCCCGCCGACGCCCGGGTCGACCTCACGGCGCTCGCGCGGGAGGCGGCCGAGGGCCGGACCGGAGTCACCGTGCGGGGCGACGGGGCCGCGGTCGGCGCGGCCGGGTCGCGGGGGCAGCTGGGGCGGGTGCTGGCCAACCTGCTGGACAACGCCCAGCGGCACGCCCGCTCGGCGGTGGAGGTGGCCGTGCGGCGGGACGGTGACGCGGCCGTGGTCGCGGTGGCCGACGACGGGGAGGGGGTGCCGGCGGCGGACCGGGAGCGCATCTTCGAACGGTTCGTACGGCTCGACGCGGCCCGCAGCCGCGACGACGGCGGTGCGGGCCTCGGCCTGGCCATCGCCCGCGACGTCGCCGTACGGCACGGCGGCACCCTCACCGTGCGCGACGCACCGGCAGGCGGCGCCCTGTTCGAGCTCCGCCTGCCGAGCGCCTAGGACCTCGGCCGGGGCCGCGTGATCAGGCGCGTCCCCGCTGCCCGCGCAGGTGTTCCGCGATGGGCTTGAGCGCCTTGTCCAGCTCGGTCAGGGTCTCGGGAGCCAGCAGGTCCATGAAGTGCCTGCGGACGGAGGCCACGTGGTGCGGGGCGACCTTCCGCATGGTCTCCAGGCCGTGCTCGGTGAGGACGGCGTAGAGGCCGCGGCGGTCGGACTCGCAGTTCTCCCGCCGGACCAGGTTCGCGTTCTCCATGCGGGTGATCTGGTGGGAGAGCCGGCTCTTGGACTGCATCGTGGCGGTGGCCAGATCGCTCATCCGCATCCGGTCGTCCTGCGACTCGGAGAGGTTCACCAGGATCTCGTAGTCGTTCATTGTCAGGCCGAAGGGCTGCAGGTCCTTCTCCAGCTGGTGGGTCAACAGCCTGTTGACCTCCAGGTGGGTGCGCCAGGCACACTGCTCCGTATCGGTCAGCCAGCGGGTGGCCGTCTCGGTCTCCATGAATGAAGTCTAAAAGGTTGAAAGGCGAACTAGTGAGGGGTTTTGCGTGACGGTGACGGTGCGCACGCGTTCGATGTCACACTCCGCAGATTACCGCTCACAGCCCGAAGCGGCGCTGGAGGTCCCCCAGCTGTCCGGGAAGCCCCGGTCCCCCCGACCGGCCTCCCTGTGCTCCGGAACCCCCGCCTCCGGGCACTCCCGCCTGCTGCGGAGGTGCCCCCACGGCCTGCTCCGCCATCAGCGCCTCGCTCGACTGCAGCAGCACCGTCCCCGCCCCGACGAACTCGAACTGGTGCTCCTCCCCGGAGGCCCCGCCCAGCCCCGTCATCGCACGTAGACCGCCCAGCAGGCCGGTCATGTACGCGTGGTCGTAGTGGTGGCAGGGCGACGGGCAGTCGGCCCAGCCGACCAGCGCCTGCGGGTCGACCCGGATCGGCGGTTCCATGAACACCACCGGACCGTTCGACGCGGCCACGAACTTTCCGGTTCCGATCAGGGTCAGAAAGCCCGGCACGATCGACTGCTTGAGCGCGAGACTTGGCTGAAAAGCGAGCAGGTTGCCCGAGCGAATGGTCAGGTTGCCCTCTTCGAGGTCGTACGAATTCACGTCGAAGGCCCGGTCGGCGAGGAGCATCTTGCCCGAGCCCTCGGCCACGACCCAGTCGCTCGCGTGCAGAGGCGAATGGAACGACGTGCGCGTCAGATGGTCCAGCCGCCCGTGTCCGATGCCGTTGAAGTCGATCGTCCCGTAGTAGGCGATCATCTTCCCCTTCTGCAGGAACCACTGGCTCCCCTTCAGCTCCACACAGAAGGTGTACGCGTTGACGTTGTCGTCGGCCGGCAGCGTCGCCGGGTCGTGGTGGACCGTGCTCACAGCTTCTCCTCCGACGCCTGGACGAACACCGTGCCGCTGCCGCTCAGCTCCAGCTGGAACGCCTCGCCCGAGCCGCGCCCCACCATGTCCCGCCAGCCCAACGCCGTGGACAGCTTGTTGCGCACGTCCCCGTGGTGGGCGACGTAGGCCTGCGGGTCGACCCGCACCGGGCGCTGCGGGGTGATGGGTACCTCGAAGACGCCGCCGTGGGCCATCACCGCCACCGAGCCGTGGCCCCTGAGGGACGTGGTGAACAGCCCCTGCCCGCTGACCTGGCCCCGGACCATGCCCATGACCCCGCCCTGCGAGCCCAGGAACACGGTGCTCTGCTCCAGGGTGCCCTCGAAGGCGAGGAGGCGGTCCGCCTCGACGTACAGGGTGTCGCCCGAGAGGTCGATCACCTGGACGTGGTGGCCGCCGTGCCCGAAGAACACCGTGCCGCTGCCCTCGACGGTCATCAGCGGCGTGTCCTCGTTCGCCACCCGGCGCCCGATCATCGACATGACCCCGCCCTGGCCGCCCCGGAGGTGCGGGGTGAAGGACACCTCGCCCTGGTAGGCGAGCATGGCGCCGCGCTGACTGAACAGCCGCTGCCCGGGCGAGACGACCGCCCGGACCATCTTGGAGTTGATCTCCTCGAAGGCCATCTCACACATCCCCCGCGATCGTGTTCCGCTCGCTCGGCTGCACGTACACCAGACCGTCGCCCTCGAAGCGGATCTGGAAGGCCTCCCCGCCGCCCTCCCCGAACAGTGTGCGGAACGTCACGCCCGACTGGAAGGACTGCCGCAGGTTCCCCTGGTGCGCCACGTACGCCCCCGGGTCGACGGTCAGCGGGTACTGCCCGCTGACCCGCAGCACCACCGCCGGGCCGTCCGACATGATCGCCACCTGTCCGTGCCCCTCGACGGTCGTGGTGAACAGGCCGTTGCCCTGCGAGGCGCCGCGCGTGCCCGTGAAGCTGGTGCCGGTGCGCAGCCCGGCGTCGGCCGCGAGGAAGTTGCTCGACTCGACGTACAGCTTGTCGCCCCGCAGACCCACGAGGTTGATCTCCGAGGCCCGGTCCGCGAACCAGCAGGTGCCGTGCCCCTTCACCTCCATCACCGTCATCTGCTCGCCGGTGATCCGCCGGGTCACCATCCCCCGGATGCCCTCACCGCCGCCGCTCAGTTTCTTGAAGGCCATCTCCCCGTCGTACGCGACCATCGAGCCGTTCTTCGCCTTCACGGCGTCCCCGGTCATGTCGACGGCGAGCACCTTGCTGTCTTGAAGTCGGAACATCGCCACAGGGCGAAAGTAGCCCCGTCACGGGTGGACAGAACAGGGCCCACGGGTGGAGAACGACCCTGAGTCCATCCCTTGGGGCATTGTTTGCCACAATGGGCGAACGATTGTGCTTCCGTTCACAAGGACGGCCGCACACGCCTCCCGCGCCGTCAGCGACTCACTCCCACCGAAGGTGACCCGTGGACCTCAAGACCGCCGCCGCCCTCCGCCGCCTCCGCCTGGTCTCGGGCCCCGAGGCGATCTCGTTCCTCCTGCTGCTCGTCTGCTCCGTGCTGAAGCGGACCACCGACTTCAACGCCGTGCCGGCGATGGGCGCGATCCACGGCGTCCTCTTCGTCCTCTACGTGCTCTTCTGGGCGGACGCCTGGAACCGCGCCAAGTGGCCGCTGAAGACCGCCGCGCTCTACTTCGTCCTCTCGGTCCTGCCGACCGGCGGCTTCTTCGCCGACCGCAGGCTCAAGCGCGAGGCCGAGAGCGCGGTCATCGCCTCCCGCGCCCGCCAGGAAGGGGTCGTCAACGCATGATCGTCGCCTTCTCCGTGACGCCGCTCGGCGTCGGCGAGGACGTGGGGGAGTACGTCGCCGACGCCGTCCGCGTGGTCCGCGAGTCCGGCCTGCCGAACCGCACCGACGCGATGTTCACGTCGGTCGAGGGGGAGTGGGACGAGGTCATGGACGTCGTCCGCCGTGCCGTCGCCGCCGTCGAGGCGCGGGCGCCGCGCGTCTCCCTGGTCCTCAAGGCGGACATCCGCCCCGGGGTGACGGACGGCCTCACCGCGAAGGTCGACACGGTCGAGCGGCACCTCGCCGGATGATCGTCCCGGCGCGGCGGTGGTATCGAAAGGCGAGACGGGGCTGACCGGCATGTGACCGGCCGGTAAGGTCTGGTGCCGTGCCGAAGCCCCTCAGTCTCTCGTTCGACCCCATCGCCCGCGCCGACGAACACTGGAAGCAGCGCTGGGGCGGCGTGCCGTCCATGGCGGCGATCACCTCGATCATGCGGGCCCAGCAGATCCTGCTGGCCGAGGTCGACGCGGCGGTCAAGCCGTACGGGCTGACGTTCGCCCGGTACGAGGCGCTGGTGCTGCTCACCTTCTCCAAGTCGGGCGAGCTGCCGATGTCCAAGATCGGTGAGCGTCTCATGGTCCACCCCACGTCGGTGACGAACACGGTCGACCGGCTGGTGCGGTCCGGCCTGGTCGACAAGCGCCCCAACCCCAACGACGGCCGCGGCACCCTCGCCACCATCACCGACAAGGGCCGCGAGGTCGTCGAGGCGGCCACCCGCGACCTGATGGCCATGGACTTCGGCCTGGGCGCGTACGACGCCGAGGAGTGCGGCGAGATCTTCGCGATGCTGCGCCCCTTGCGGGTGGCAGCCGGTGATTTCGAGGACATCGACTGAGTCGTGTGCTTACGCTCTTCGTGGGCCAGCACCTTGCTCTCCGCCGCTGCGGAGATGTTCCCACCAGGTAGATCACGGACAGCCAGCCGTGAGCATGCTCCCCGCCGCTGCGGGGATTTTTCGGGCGGTTACGCTCTTATGCATGAAACGAAGCGTGCTGACCCGCTACCGCGTTATGGCGTACGTCACCGGTGTGCTGTTGATCCTGCTCTGCCTCGGCATGATCGCCAAGTACCTGCTGGACATGGGCGGCGCCGCCGACTTCACCCAGGTCGTCAGCATCGCTCACGGCTGGCTGTACGTCATCTACCTCGTTGTCGCCTTCGACCTCGGGTCCAAGGCGAAGTGGCCGGTGAAGAAGCAGCTCTGGGTGCTGCTCGCCGGGACCGTTCCGACGGCCGCCTTCTTCGTGGAGCGGCGGATCAGCCGGGAGCTGGACGCCAAGGTCGCCGAGACCGAGCCGGCGGTCGCCGCGTAGCGCTCGGTACTGGCTCGGTGAGGGCCCGGCGCGGGCTCTCGGGACCGGTTTCACAGCCGTGCGGACACCCGTACGGCTGTACCCCATCGACATTTACTTGGACGTCCTAGTAAATTCGAGGGTATGGACGCTCACGCCATAGAAGAGGGCCGCCTCCGCTGGCAGGCCCGGTACGACGCGGCACGCAAGCGCGACGCGGACTTCACCACGCTCTCCGGCGACCCCGTGGAGCCGGTGTACGGGCCCCGGCCGGGGGACGAGTACGAGGGCTTCGAGCGGATCGGCTGGCCGGGGGAGTACCCCTTCACCCGCGGTCTGTATCCGACCGGGTACCGAGGGCGCACGTGGACCATCCGGCAGTTCGCCGGGTTCGGCAACGCCGAGCAGACCAACGAGCGCTACAAGATGATCCTCCGCAACGGCGGCGGCGGGCTCTCGGTCGCCTTCGACATGCCGACCCTGATGGGCCGCGACTCCGACGACCCGCGCTCGCTCGGCGAGGTCGGACACTGCGGCGTGGCCATCGACTCGGCCGCCGACATGGAGGTCCTCTTCAGGGACATCCCGCTCGGCGACGTGACGACCTCCATGACGATCAGCGGGCCGGCCGTGCCCGTGTTCTGCATGTACCTGGTCGCCGCCGAACGCCAGGGCGTCGACGCGTCCGTGCTCAACGGCACGCTCCAGACCGACATCTTCAAGGAGTACATCGCCCAGAAGGAGTGGCTCTTCCAGCCCGAGCCGCACCTGCGCCTGATCGGCGACCTGATGGAGTACTGCGCGGCCGGCATCCCCGCCTACAAGCCGCTCTCCGTCTCCGGCTACCACATCCGCGAGGCCGGGGCCACGGCCGCGCAGGAGCTGGCGTACACGCTGGCGGACGGCTTCGGGTACGTGGAGCTGGGGCTCTCGCGCGGACTGGACGTCGACGTCTTCGCCCCCGGCCTCTCCTTCTTCTTCGACGCCCACCTCGACTTCTTCGAGGAGATCGCCAAGTTCCGTGCCGCGCGCAGGATTTGGGCCCGCTGGATGCGCGACGTGTACGGGGCGCAGACCGACAAGGCGCAGTGGCTGCGCTTCCACACCCAGACCGCCGGGGTCTCGCTCACCGCGCAGCAGCCGTACAACAACGTCGTCCGTACCGCCGTGGAGGCGCTCGCGGCGGTGCTAGGCGGCACCAACTCCCTGCACACCAACGCGCTCGACGAGACCCTCGCCCTGCCCAGCGAGCAGGCCGCCGAGATCGCCCTGCGCACCCAGCAGGTGCTGATGGAGGAGACCGGCGTCGCCAACGTCGCCGACCCGCTGGGCGGTTCCTGGTTCATCGAGCAGCTGACGGACCGGATCGAGGCCGACGCCGAGAAGATCTTCGAACAGATCAGGGAGCGGGGGCTGCGCGCCCACCCCGACGGGCAGCACCCCGTCGGGCCGATCACCTCCGGACTGCTGCGCGGCATAGAGGACGGCTGGTTCACCGGGGAGATCGCCGAGTCGGCCTTCCGCTACCAGCAGTCCTTGGAGAAGGACGACAAGAAGGTGGTCGGCGTCAACGTCCACACCGGCTCCGTCACCGGCGACCTGGAGATCCTCCGGGTCAGCCACGAGGTCGAGCGCGAGCAGGTGCGGGTGCTGGGCGAGCGCAAGGACGCCCGCGACGACGCGGCCGTGCGCGGGGCGCTGGACGCGATGCTGGCCGCGGCGCGCTCCGGCGGCAACATGATCGAGCCGATGCTGGACGCGGTGCGCGCGGAGGCGACGCTCGGCGAGATCTGCGGGGTGCTGCGGGACGAGTGGGGGGTGTACACGGAGCCTGCGGGGTTCTAGGAGCCGCGTGTCCCGATGGGCGTCACCAGGGGGCGCCGCCCCCTGGACCCCCGCCCTGCGCCCACCCTCCGGCCGACTCGGCCGGCCGAGAGGTGAGGCCCCACAGCAGGACCTGGGTCAGGCTCCGCACCCAGTCCCCGCTCGCGGCCTCCGCGCTCACCAGGGTGCGGTGCACCACCGCTCCCGCGACCATGTCGAAGATCAGGTCAGCCGTGCGGGCCGCCTCCGCGGCGTCCGGCTCCGGCGGCAGTTCGCCGCGGTCCTGGGCCCGTGCCCTGCCCTCCAGCACCAGGCGCTTCTGCCGCTCGACGATCGACGTGCGGATGCGCTCGCGCAGCGCCGCGTCGTGCGTGGACTCGGCGACGACCGCCATCAGCCCGCTCTTGGCCTCCGGCCGGGCCAGGATGGCCGCGAACTGGAGCACCACGCCCTCGATGTCGGCGGCGAGGGAACCGCGGTCGGGCAGCTCCAGCTCGTCGAAGAGCTCCCCCACCGCGTCCACGACCAGCTCGTTCTTGCCCGCCCAGCGGCGGTAGAGCGTCGTCTTGGCAACCCCGGCCCGCGTCGCCACGTCTCCCAGGGTGAGCTTCGACCAGCCCAGGTCCACTAGGGCGTCCCGCGTCGCGGCCAGGATCGCGGTGTCCGCCGCGGCACTGCGCGGGCGTCCGGCACGGCCGGCGGGGCTGCTGCTCTGCATGCCCCGACCTTAACCGGCGGGTAACACGCGGGCGCCCGTGAGAGAGATCACCGGGGCGGGGTGTTCCGGAGGGCGGTCCTGGTATTACGCTACGACGCGTAGCGAAAGCGCGGGTCACCCGCGCCCAGCGACGACCACGGGCGTGGGGTGGGGACCCGACGCCAACAGCACACACGCGGAACAGCACACATCCGGGCGGGCTTTCGACCCGGTTTTCACACGCGCGCGCAGGACGGGGGAGGATAGACCCATGCAGCCACGGAACATGTCCATGAGCGGGGTCGTCGACCTCGCCGCGGTGAAGCAGGCCCAGGAGGCCAAGGCGAAGGCGGAGCAGGCGCGCGCCGAAGCGGCCCGGAGCGGCGGCGCGGGCGCCGTCTCCCCCGCAGACCTCGTCATCGACGTCGACGAGGCCGGCTTCGAGAGCGATGTCCTGCAGCGGTCCACCGAGGTCCCGGTCGTCATCGACTTCTGGGCCGAGTGGTGCGAGCCCTGCAAGCAGTTGAGCCCGGTCCTGGAGCGGCTGGCCGTCGAGTACAACGGTCGGTTCCTCCTCGCCAAGGTCGACGTCGACGCCAACCAGATGCTGATGCAGCAGTTCGGTGTCCAGGGCATCCCGGCCGTGTTCGCGGTCGTCGCCGGACAGGCGCTGCCGCTCTTCCAGGGGGCCGCCGGCGAGGCGCAGATCCGCCAGACCCTGGACCAGCTGATCCAGGTCGGCGAGGAGCGCTTCGGTCTGACCGGCCTCGTCGTCGACCCCGAGGCGGAGCCCGGCGCCGCGCAGCCCGACGCCGACGAGCGTCCGGCCGGACCGCACGACGCGGCGCTCGAGGCCGCCGTGCAGGCGCTGGACGCGGGCGACCTGGGTGGCGCCGTCCAGGCGTACAAGAACGTCCTGGCCGAGGATCCGGGCAACACGGAGGCCAAACTGGGCCTGGCCCAGGCCGAGTTGCTCCAGCGGGTGCAGAACGCCGACCCGCAGAAGGTCCGCCAGGAGGCGGCCGACAAGCCGGGTGACGCCCAGGCGCAGATCGCCGCCGCCGACCTGGACCTGGTGGGCGGTCACGTGGAGGACGCCTTCGGACGCCTCATCGACGCGGTGCGCGTCACGGCCGGCGACGAGCGCAACGCCGTACGGGTGCGGCTGCTGGAGCTGTTCGAGGTGGTCGGCGCCGACGACCCGCGGGTGGCCGCGGCCCGCAGGGCGCTGGCCCGCGCCCTGTTCTAGGAGGCGTCCCCGGGGGGTGGTCCGGGCGGCTGCCGTACGGGCGGCCGTGACCGTTCACCGGGGTGTTGCCCGTGTGAAGGAGCTGTCGACGAGGCGTCAGTGCGGCCGCGCTTTACCAAAACTTGGTAATCGCGGCCGCTGTTACTGCCAGTAAGTCGACTGCGTCGATCTGTCGGACTTCGTCCGCCGATCAATAGTTTTGTTCCGCGCCAAAGGCACACCCAGCGTCGCCGTTCGGGGCCCGTGTGTCGTTCCGTGGCGACCCGGCCGTTACCAGCGAGTAACGAACCCCCTTGTGTCGACGGCGAGAATGCACCACGATCGGCGACGCTCGGTCCATTCCCGTACCCCGAAAGCCAGTCGGGTCGCGGGGGTTCCTGGGTCCCCACCGAGCAGGGCCGGCGGCAGTGGTGCCGGCTCTTGGGCAGGGGGGTCTTCGCTCATCCGGCGAAGCCTGTCCAGCAGGGTTGTGCGTGATGTGTGTCAGGCGCGACCAGTGGTTGTCGCTCGGGGGTGATCGCCGGTGAATCGGTCGCGCAGCAGTGCCGCCGAGGACAGGCGCTCTCCTTCCCGAGGACGTAGCACTTCTCCCATCCCTGCCAGGCCGAGCCGCCGAACCGGAGGCGGGCCGAGGCCAGGAGATGTACGTCCGAGAAGGAGGAAATATGGAGTCCCAGGTGCGTGGCGGGACCAGATGGAAGCGGTTCGCCTTGGTGATGGTGCCCAGTGTGGCCGCCACTGCGGCTGTGGGTATTGGACTGGCACAAGGTGCGCTCGCGGCGTCGTTCAGCGTCTCCGGCCAGGAGTTCAAGGTCAGCGCCGAACATCTTGAGGGGTGGGGCTTCGCCCAGTACGGCGGGATCGACACCACGTACACCTCGACCGAGGGCGACAAGAAGGTGCAGCGCCCGGTCGCGATCTCGTCGTTCGACCGAGCCGAGATCACCAAGATGTGCCAGTCGGTCAAGACGGAGATTCCCTTCATAGGGAAGACGATCTACCTCCGTCTTGAGGCGGGTCCGAACGAGGGCCGGAAGGTGGAGGCCAAGAACCTCTACATCGACGTCGCTCAGCTCGACGCCGATGCCACCTTCGAGGACATCGACATCGGTGTGGCCGCCGGGGACAAGTCCCGCGGTCCGGCGGTGAAGGACTCGAGCGTCAAGAAGGGCGCCTTCGCCCAGCAGGCGAGGAAGGCCGACCTCGTCGGGGTCGAGCAGACTGCGTGGGCGACCACGGCGGGCACCTTCAAGCTCAGCGGCCTGTCGATGCGTCTCGGTACGGACTCCAAGATGGAGTGCTTCTGACGGTCCCCGTCACTGAGGTGACCTCGGCCGGCTGAGTGGCCGAGGAGGGGTGGGGAGGCACGGCCTCTCCACCCCTCACACACCCGGCCCGCCGCTCCGCGGCGGTACGGGCCAGACTCAGACACTTCCGGCTTCTCCATGCCTAGGCCGAGCCGATTTGTACGTTCACCGGACCAGGGAGCTGTTTTCCATGAGTGCCGAGACTCCGGTCCAGAGTGCCGGGAACTTCACCCGGCTGCGGCTGCGATTCCGCGCCTGGCGGGGCGGCCGACCGTTCTGGGCGGGACTTTTCACCCTGCTTGGCGGGGTGCCCATCGCCTATTTTCCGTACGCCACACTGAAGCTGGGCAACATGTCCATCGCCATGGCGACCACCGCGGGAGCGGCCTCGCTGATCATCGGCGGGCTGCTGGTCACGCTGGGCCTGACGATGTGGTTCCAGACGGCCACACGCATCTTCGCCGGTGTCGCGGCGATCCTCCTGGCCCTGGTCTCCCTGGTGGTTTCCAACATCGGAGGCTTCCTGATCGGTTTCCTGCTGGCCCTGTTCGGCGGGGCGCTGGCCATCTCGTGGGCTCCCGGCAAGCCGAGGCCTGAGGAGCCCGGGCGGACGGACCCCTCCGATGGGCCCGTGGACGAGGGCGTGGAGAGGGATGTTTCGCGAAATACTCCCGTCGAGCCGGGGCAGCTCCGCGAACCGCACGAGACCGGCGACGGCGGGGAGGCGGGCGGCGCCCGGGCCGAAGTCCACGACGGGGGGCACCGTGTCGGCTGACGAGGTCCGCGACGAGAGAGTCGGCGCATCGGGGCCGGTGCGGACGGGGCCGCGTCACGCGGCGCCCAGGAAGCCGCTGTTCACCAGGTTCCACGTACCCCCCGGCAAGGCGATAGCCCTGGCGGCGATGCCCACGGCGATCCTCATGGGGCTGGGTCTCACCCCGACCCTCGCGCTCGCGGACGGCAACGACCAGGGCACGCCGTCGGCCAACAGCCTGACGGCCGAGGAGTACCAGGCCTGCGTCGAGGCGATGGCGGGTGCCGACAAGGACGCGTCCGCCTCGCCCACGCCCTCCGCGACCGACGGGGCCGACGAGGGCGAGGACGACGCCAAGGAGCCCGACCCCTCGGCCTCCGCCGGGGACGCCGGCAAGGACGCGGACAAGGACAAGAACGAGCCTTCCTCACCCTCGTCATCCCCTTCGTCCTCTTCGTCGGATTCAGGTTCCGACGACAAGGACGGCGAGGACGCCAAGGACGGCAAGGCCGCCGACCCCGCCCCGAGCCCCTCCGCGTCCCAGGGCCAGGAGGCGGCCGGTGCGAGCGCCGCGCAGCCGTCGCCCTCCGAGTCGGAGAAGGGCGGCCTGCTGGACGGCATCGGCGACGCCCTGGAGGACTTCTTCACAGGCGGCAAGAAGGCCGACGAGGAGAGCCCCGGCCCCACGCCGACCCCCTCGGCGTCCCAGAACGCGGGCGACGCCGCGTCCGGCCCCGTGAAGGAGACCACCGACAAGGTCACCGGCACGGTGAAGGACACCGTCGACGGCGTGACCGACGGCGTGACCGACGGGGCGTCGAAGGCGGCCGAGGACACCAAGGGCACGGTGGACGAGGCGGCCGAGAAGGCCAAGGAGGCCGAGGAGAAGGCCGAGGAGGAGGCCGAGGACGCCACCGCGTCGGCCGACCCGAGCCCGTCCGAGAGTTCCACCACGGACCCGGAGGACTGCCCGGCGGCCACGGACGACGTGGGCGGCGTCGACAACACGCTGGCCGTGCCCGAGGACCCCTGGTACCTGGAGGCCAGCTCCCTCACGCTGAAGGGCGCCTCCTACAAGGGGATCGTCGAGGTGCGGACGGCCTCGGGGGCCACGAAGAAGGTCCTGAAGTACGTCATCTCCAAGGGCACCGACATCGGCGACCTGCACCAGATCGTGAAGGACGACACGACCGGCAAGACCCACCACGTGCAGGCGGCCAAGGGCTCGACGTCGACCATCACCGACGGCGACACGGTGATGTACACGGAGAGCATCTCGGGCAACCTGCTGGGTCTGATCCCGATCACCTTCGACCCCGAGCACCCGCCGCCGCTGGACATCCCGCTCATCTACTTCACCAAGGTGAAGGTCGTCCAGGCCGGCCAGTTCGGCGGCACCCTGCACATCCCCGGACTGCACCAGTACGTCACCGACTGAAGCGCGGACGAGCCCGCACGGGCCCGGCCGGAGCCGCGAACGCCGCTGAGGGCGCCCCCTGCGACAGGGGGCGCCCTCAGCGCCGTACAGAAGAAGCCGTACGGAATCGGTGTGCGGGAGACCGTCAGCCGCGGCGGGTCTCGCCCAGGTGGTGCACGCGGACCATGTTGGTGGTGCCGGGCACGCCGGGGGGCGAACCGGCGGTGATCACGACGATGTCGCCGTCGTCGAAGCGGCCCAGGCGCATCGTCTCCTGGTCCACCAGGTCGACCATCTCGTCGGTGCTGTTCACGAACGGCACCACGTGCGGCTCCACGCCCCAGCTGAGCGTCAGCTGGTTGCGGGTGGACTCGTCGGTGGTGAAGGCCAGGATCGGCTGGCAGGCGCGGTAGCGGGACAGCCGGCGGGCGGTGTCGCCGGACTGGGTGAAGGCCACCAGGCCCTTGCCGCCGAGGAAGTCGGCGATCTCGGCGGCGGCACGCGCCACCGAACCGCCCTGCGTGCGCGGCTTCTTGCCCGGGACCAGCGGCTGCAGGCCCTTGGAGAGCAGCTCCTGCTCGGCGGCGGTGACGATCTTCGACATCGTCTTGACGGTCTCGATCGGGTACGCGCCCACGCTCGACTCGGCGGACAGCATCACCGCGTCGGCACCGTCCAGGATCGCGTTGGCCACGTCGGAGGCCTCGGCGCGGGTCGGACGCGAGTTGGTGATCATCGACTCCATCATCTGGGTCGCCACGATCACCGGCTTGGCGTTGCGCCGGCACAGCTCGATCAGGCGCTTCTGCACCATGGGGACCTTCTCGAGCGGATACTCGACGGCCAGGTCGCCACGGGCCACCATGACGGCGTCGAAGGCCGCGACGACGCCCTCCATGTTCTCCACCGCCTGCGGCTTCTCCACCTTGGCGACGACGGGAACGCGGCGGCCCTCCTCGTCCATGACGCGGTGCACGTCGGCGACGTCCTTGGCGTCCCGGACGAAGGAGAGGGCGACCATGTCGCAGCCCATGCGCAGCGCGAAACGGAGGTCCTCGACGTCCTTGTCGCTCAGCGCGGGGACGTTGACCGCCGCACCGGGCAGGTTGATGCCCTTGTGGTCGGAGATGACGCCGCCCTCGATGACGATCGTCTTCACCCGGGGGCCCTCGACCTCGGTGACCTTCAGCTCGACGTTGCCGTCGTTGATGAGGACCTGGTCGCCCTTGGTGACGTCGCCGGGCAGGCCCTTGTACGTCGTGCCGCAGATCGTCCTGTCGCCCGCGACGTCCTCGGTGGTGATGGTGAACTCGTCACCGCGCACCAGCTCGACGGGACCCTCCGCGAAGGTCTCCAGGCGGATCTTCGGGCCCTGCAGGTCGGCGAGGACGCCCACGGCCCTGCCGGTCTCCTTGGCGGCGGCCCTGACCCGGTCGTAACGCCCCTGGTGCTCGGCGTGACTGCCGTGGCTGAAGTTGAAGCGGGCCACGTTCATGCCGGCTTCGATCAGCGAGACGAGCTGCTCATGGGAGTCGACCGCGGGGCCGAGAGTACAGACGATTTTCGAACGGCGCATGGGGCGATCCTATCGGTTTGTTTCGGCGCGGAATATTCCGTCTGGCGGAAAATACAAAAGGGCGGGATGCCGCTCAGGTGAGATTCCCCGAATCCTTTACCAGCGCGTAGGTCTGTGTCGCGATCTCCATTTCCTCGTCCGTGGGCACCACGGCCACCGCCACCCGCGCGTCCGCGGGCGAGATCAGCCGCGCCCCGTCGCCGCGTACGGCGTTCAGCCCGCCGTCCACCGCCAGGCCGAGCCCCTCCAGGCCCGCCAGGGCGGCTTCCCGCACCGGCGCCGAGTTCTCGCCCACCCCGGCGGTGAAGGCCACGGCGTCCACCCGCCCGAGAACGGCGTAATAGGCGCCGATGTACTTCTTGAGCCGGTGAATGTAGATGTCGAAGGCGAGCGCCGCCCGTTCGTCGCCCGCGTCGACACGGCGGCGGATCTCCCGCATGTCGTTGTCCCCGCACAGCCCGATCAGACCACTCCTCTTGTTGAGGAGAGTGTCGATCTCGTCCGCGGACATTCCGCCAACACGCATCAAATGGAAGATGACGGCCGGGTCCGTGTCTCCCGAGCGCGTACCCATCACGAGCCCCTCCAAAGGCGTCAGCCCCATGGAGGTGTCCACGCACCGCCCGCCCCGCACGGCCGAGGCGGACGCCCCGTTGCCCAGATGCAGCACGATCACGTTCACGTCCTCGGGCGCCCGGCCCAGCAGCCTCGCCGTCTCCCGCGACACGTACGCGTGCGAGGTGCCGTGGAAGCCGTAGCGGCGGATCCGGTGGGCGTCGGCGGTCTCGACGTCGATCGCGTAGCGGGCCGCGGACTCCGGCATCGTCGTGTGGAACGCGGTGTCGAACACGGCGACCTGCGGCAGGTCCGGGCGCAGCGCCCGCGCGGTGCGGATGCCGGTGAGGTTCGCCGGGTTGTGCAGCGGGGCGACCGGGATGAGCCGCTCGATCTCGGCGAGCACGGCGTCGTCGACCACGGTCGGCTCGGTGAAGCGCAGACCGCCGTGGACCACCCGATGCCCGATCGCGGCCAGCTCGGGGGAGTCGAGGCCCAGGCCGTCCCGGTCCAGCTCGGCCGCCATGGCCTTCAGCGCGGCGTCGTGGTCGGGCACCGACCCGTTCCGCTCGCGGCTCTCCCCGTGCGCCGGGGAGTGCTGGAGACGGGAGCCGGACTCGCCGATCCGCTCGACGAGGCCCACCGCCGGCCGACTGCCGTCGCGCATGTCGAGCAGCTGGTACTTCACCGACGAGGAGCCGGAGTTGAGGACGAGGACTCGGGTGCCGGTCACAGGTCGGACGCCTTCTCGCTCGGGGACTGCTGGGCCTGGATCGCCGTGATGGCGACGGTGTTGACGATGTCCTGCACGAGCGCGCCCCGCGACAGGTCGTTGACCGGCTTGCGCAGCCCCTGGAGCACCGGGCCGACCGCGATGGCGCCGGCCGAGCGCTGCACCGCCTTGTACGTGTTGTTGCCGGTGTTCAGGTCGGGGAAGATCAGCACGCTGGCCTGCCCGGCGACCGCCGAGCCGGGCATCTTGGTCGCGGCCACGGACGGCTCGACCGCGGCGTCGTACTGGATCGGCCCCTCGATGCTGAGGTCCGGGCGGCGTGAGCGGACCAGCTCGGTGGCCTCGCGCACCTTGTCGACGTCGGCGCCGCTGCCGGACGTGCCCGTCGAGTACGACAGCATCGCGATCCGCGGCTCCACCCCGAACCGCGCCGCCGTCGCCGCCGACTGCGTCGCGATGTCGGCGAGCTGCTCGGCGTCCGGGTCCGGGTTGACCGCGCAGTCGCCGTAGACCAGGACCTTGTCGGCCAGGCACATGAAGAAGACCGAGGAGACGATCGCGGCGTCCGGCTTCGTCTTGATGATCTCGAAGGCCGGGCGGATCGTCGCCGCGGTCGAGTGCACCGAGCCCGACACCATGCCGTCGGCGAAGCCCTCCTGCACCATCAGCGTGCCGAAGTAGTTCACGTCGGAGACCACGTCGTACGCCAGCTCCACGGTCACGCCCCTGTGGGCGCGCAGGGCGGCGTACTTCTCGGCGAAGGAGTCGCGCAGCTCGCTGACGGACGGGTCGATCAGCTCGGCGCCGGCGAGGTCGATGCCCAGGTCGGCGGCCTTCTTGCGGATCTGCTCGATGGGACCGAGCAGCGTCAGCTCGCACACGCCGCGGCGCAGCAGCACCTCCGCCGCGTGCAGCACCCGCTCCTCGGTGCCCTCGGGCAGGACGACCCGGCGCAGGTCGGAGCGGGCCTGTTCGAGCAGCTTGTGCTCGAACATCATCGGCGTGACGCGGTCGCCGCTGGGCGCGGAGACCCGCCGGCTGAGCTCGGCGGTGTCCACGCAGCGCTCGAACAGGCCGAGGGCGGTCTCGGCCTTGCGCGGGGCGGCCGCGTTGAGCTTGCCCTCCAGGGAGAACAGCTGCGCGGCGGTGGGGAAGCTGGTGCCCGGCACCGAGAGCACCGGTGTGCCCGGGGCCAGCCGGGCGGCGAGGGTGAGGATGCCCTCGCCGGGCACCTCGTCCAGGGTCAGGAGCACGCCGGCTATCGGCGGGGTGCCGGCGCTGTGCGCGGCCAGCGTGCCGACCACCAGGTCGGCGCGGTCGCCCGGGGTGATCACCAGGCAGCCCGGGGTCAGGGCGGCCAGCAGGTTGGGCAGCATGGCCCCGCCGAAGACGAAGTCCAGCGCGTCGCGGGCGAGCCCGGAGTCGTCGCCGAGGACCACCGTGGCGCCGAGGGCGTGCGCGATCTGGGAGACCGTCGGTGCGGAGAGGGCGGGCTCGTCCGGCACCACCCAGCACGGCACCGGCAGCCGGTGCTCGACCCGCTCGGCGATCTCGTCCCGGTCCTCGCGGGCGACCCGGTTGGTCACCATGGCCAGGACGTCGCAGCCGAGCCCGTCGTAGGCGCGGAAGGCGTTGCGGGTCTCGGCGAGCACCGACTCGGCACTCTGCCCGCGGCCGCCGACGACGGGGAGGACGGAGGCGCCGAACTCGTTGGCGAGCCGCGCGTTCAGCGACAGCTCGTCCGGGAACTGGGTGTCGGCGTAGTCGGTGCCGAGGACGAGGACGACGTCGTAGTCCCGCGCGACCAGGTGGAACCGGTCGACCAGCGCGGACACCAGTTCGTCCACGCCCTGTTCGGCCTGGAGGGCGGACGCCTCCTGGTAGTCCATGCCGTACACCGTCGCCGGGTCCTGCGAGAGCCGGTAGCGGGAGCGCAGCAGCTCGAAGAGCCGGTCGGGCCCGTCGTGGACCAGGGGACGGAAGACGCCGACCCGGTCGACCTGCCGGGTCAGGAGTTCCATGACCCCCAGCTCGACGACCTGACGGCCGTCGCCGCGGTCGATACCGGTCACGTACACGCTGCGCGTCACGCAAGCTCTCCGTTTCGTCGGGCCGGGCGTTTCGTCTTCGTCGGGCCGGGCGTTTCGTCGGGGGGCACAACCCTCTTGACAGTACCTCCGGCGATGGTTAAGGCGCCCGTCAGCGCTGCTCGGCGGCGGCAGTCGTCCCGCCTGCCGTCCACCGGCGTCCGGGCCGTGGAACAATTGGCTCGGCTCACCGGTGTCAACAGCGAGCAGGAGACACAGCACGATGCGTATCGGAGTTCTCACCGCAGGCGGCGACTGCCCCGGCCTGAACGCAGTGATCCGGTCGGTCGTGCACCGAGCGGTCGACAACTACGGCGACGAGGTCATCGGCTTCGAGGACGGCTACGCGGGCCTGCTGGACGGCCGTTACCGCACCCTCGACCTCAACGCCGTCAGCGGCATCCTCGCCCGCGGCGGCACCATCCTCGGCTCCTCCCGGCTGGAGCGCGACCGGCTCCGCGAGGCCTGCGAGAACGCCGGCGACATGATCCAGAACTTCGGCATCGACGCCCTGATCCCGATCGGCGGCGAGGGCACGCTCACGGCCGCCCGGATGCTGTCCGACGCGGGTCTGCCCGTCGTCGGCGTGCCGAAGACCATCGACAACGACATCTCCTCCACCGACCGCACCTTCGGCTTCGACACCGCCGTCGGCGTGGCCACCGAGGCGATGGACCGCCTCAAGACCACCGCCGAGTCCCACCAGCGTGTGATGGTCGTCGAGGTCATGGGCCGGCACGCCGGCTGGATCGCCCTGGAGTCCGGCATGGCCGCCGGCGCCCACGGCATCTGCCTGCCCGAGCGCCCCTTCGACCCCGCCGACCTGGTCAAGATGGTCGAGGAGCGCTTCGCCCGCGGCAAGAAGTTCGCCGTCGTCTGCGTCGCCGAGGGCGCCCACCCCGCCCAGGGCTCCATGGACTACGGCAAGGGCGCCATCGACAAGTTCGGCCACGAGCGCTTCCAGGGCATCGGCACCGCCCTCGCCTTCGAGCTGGAGCGCAGGCTCGGCAAGGAGGCCAAGCCGGTCATCCTCGGCCATGTCCAGCGCGGCGGCGTACCCACCGCGTACGACCGTGTCCTCGCCACCCGCTTCGGCTGGCACGCGGTGGAGGCCGCGCACCGGGGCGACTTCGGCCGGATGACGGCGCTGCGCGGCACGGACGTCGTGATGGTGCCGCTGGCGGAGGCCGTGACCGAGCTGAAGACGGTGCCGAAGGACCGGATGGACGAGGCCGAGTCGGTCTTCTAGGCGGCGAGGGCGCCGCTCACGGGTTGCTCACGGGTGCCGTTGCACCGCCGTCCAGAAGTGGTCCACGATCCGGTCGAGGAAGTCCCGGCCCCCGGCGCTGGAGCCGGCCGCGCCGCCGCCCCAGCTGAGGGTGGCGGCCATGCGCCCCTGGTAGTCCTGGTGCAGTACCTGGAGGACGTTCTCCAGGACCCGCCGGTCCAGCGGGGCGAGCTTGCCGATCGGGCGGACACAGCCCTGCCAGCGGGTGGTCACCGCGCTCGTCAGCAGCTCGGCCAGCTTCTCCTCGCGCCCGGTGACGGTCACGAAGTCGGGCAGCGAGAGGCCGAGCACGTTGGCGAGCTGGGCCGACTGCCGGTCGGTGCCGCGCCAGTCGTCCGCCTCCTCCATCCGCTGGTAGGCGGGGAGCCCGAGCCCGACCGCACGCGCCACGTCCTCGGGCGCCAGACCGCGGGCGGCGCGGTGCTCGCGCAGGGACTGCGGCCGGCCGATCAGCTCACCGGGCGAGCACCACAGCACCCCCGCGAGGGCCGTCAGCTCGGGCCCTACGGGGGAGACCGTCCCCCGCTCCCAGGCGACGACGTGGTCGGGGGTGACGTACGGCAGTCCGTACGAGACCCGTATGCCGTGGGCGACGTGCTCGGGTCCCATGTTGAGGGCGGCACGCAGCCGGCGGGCGGCGAGGGCGTTGAACGGGGGACCCGACTGGCTCGGGTCGGCTGAGGGTCGGCGCACGCGCCACACCGTAGGGGCACGGGGCGGCGCTGGCTACGGACTGTTCGGCCAGCGATACGGATTGTAGGAACATACGGGCGCGAGGTGGACCCCCGTGTGTCCCGCGCTCACCCCTTCACCGCCCCGCCCAGCGCGAATCCCCCGCCGAGCCGCCGGGAGATCAGCACGTACAGCAGGACGACCGGCGTCGAGTAGACGATCGAGAACGCCGTCAGTTGCCCGTACGCGACCATGCCCCGGTTGCCGAAGAAGTCGTTGATGCTGACCGAGGCGGGCATCTGGTCCGGGGAGAGCAGCAGCATGAAGGGGACGAAGAAGTTCCCCCACATCATCACGAACGAGAAGACGGTCACCACCGCCACGCCCGGTCCCATCAGCGGCAGCACGATCCGCAGCAGCGACTGGAAGGACGACGCCCCGTCCGTCCAGGCCGCCTCCTCCAGTTCCTTCGGCACGCCGTCCATGAAGTTCTTCATCAGCCAGATGGCGAAGGGCAGTTGCGAGGCGGCGAAGAAGAAGATCGTCCCCTGCATGGTGTCGATCATGTTCACCCGCACGAAGAGCGCGTAGACCGGCACCATGATCGCGGTGATGGGGAGGCTGGTCGCGAACAGGATCGTCAGCAGGAACGGCCGGTTCAGCCGCGACCGGAACCGGGAGAGCGGATACGCCGCCAGCGCCGCGCACACCACCGTCAGCAGCGTCGCCCCGCCGCACAGGATGAGGCTGTTGAGCAGCGGGGTGAAGGTGATCTCCGGGGTGAGGACGGCGTCGAAGTTGTCCAGCGTGACCCCGTCGGGGACCTTGACCCGCAGGCTCGCGTGCGGGTCGAGGGCGGACAGCACCACCCAGGCCAGCGGCAGCACGAAGGCCGCGGCCACCACCAGCAGCCCGGCGTCGGCGGCGGTGCGGCGCCGGTTGCGCCGGGCGGCGTGGGTGTGGGCCATCTCAGACCTCCGTCCGCAGCAGGCGCAGGTACACGACCGAGAACAGCGAGCCGATCAGCAACAGCAGCAGCGCCACCGCCGTGCCGTACCCGATCAGGCTGTTCTGGAAGGCCTGCTCGTACATGAACAGCGGCAGCGTCTGGCTCTTGCCGCTCGGCCCGCCCCGCGTCATCACCCAGATCAGCCCGAAGACCGACAGGGTCTGCAGGGTGTTGAGCATGAGGTTGGTGCCGATGGAGCGCCGGATCATCGGCAGCGTGATGTGCCACATCCGGCGCCAGCCGCTCGCGCCGTCGACCTCGGCGGCCTCGGTGACCTCCTTGGGGATCTCGTTCAGCGCGGCCGAGTACACCAGCATCGAGAACGCCGTGCCGCGCCACACGTTGGCGAAGGACACCGCGAGGATCGGCAGGGTGAACAGCCAGTTCTGGGAGGGGAGGTGGAGCCAGTCCAGGACGGCGTTGAGGGTGCCCTCGCGGCGGAAGAAGGCGTAGAGCAGGAAGCCCGCCACCACCTCCGGCAGCACCCACGCCGTGACAACGATGCCACCGGTGAGCGTGCGGACCGGCTTCGACGCCCGCTGCATCAGCGAGGCCAGCGCAAGGCCCAGGGTGTTCTGCCCGATCAGCGAGGACAGCACGGTGAACACCAGCGTCAGCCAGACGGCGTTGAGGAACGCCTCGTCCCCGAAGGCGCGGGTGAAGTTGTCGAACCCGACGAAGGACTCCTCGGCCTGCCCGGTGAGCTGGAGGTCGGTGAAGGCGATGACGACGCAGTAGGCGATCGGGCCGGCCAGGAAGAGCAGCAGCAGGACGACGGCGGGGGAGACGGGCAGGGCGCGGAAGAGGGAGCGCCGTACGGTGCCGGGCCGGGCACCGGAGGGCGGAGACGCGGGCGCTTTCCGCACCTCCGGCCCGGCGTGCCCCGGCGCGGTGGCCGTCACCTGCTCACCACCTGGTTGCCGGTGGCCTCCTTGAGCGCCTCGTCGTAGCCGCGCGCCGCCTCCTCGACCGACGTGTCACCGGTCGTCACGCCCTCCATGGCCTCCTGGACGGCGACGGACACCTTCGGGTACGCCGGGTAGGCGGGCCGGTAGTGGGTGTCGGCGACGAGGTCGGTGAAGAACTCGATGCCGGGCTGGGCGGCGACGTAGGCGGGGTCCTTCGCGACGTCCTCGCGGACCGAGATGCCCGAGTTGGCGACGTACCACTTCTGGGCGTTGGCCTTGGTCTGCATCGTCTTGACGAACTCGAACGCCAGGTCGGGGTTGCCCGCCTTGGCCGGGATCGACCAGGTCCAGCCGCCGGACATGCTCACCCTGCCGGGCGCCTGCCCGTGCTGCGTGGGCATGGCGGCGAGCCCCAGCTCCTTCGACCACTCGGGCCACTCGTGCCCGCTGCCCGCCAGCCAGTCCTGCGGCAGCCAGGAGCCGTCGAGCGCGATCCCGAGCTTGCCCTGCGGCAGCAGCTCACCGCGGATCCGCGTGGAGAAGTTGGGGTCGAGGGCGTCGGAGACCTCCGGGCCGAGCTTCTCCTTGTACACCGTCTCCACGAAGCCGAGGGAGTCCCTGAACCCCTGCCCCGCCGTGATCCACTTCTTGCTCCCCTTGTCGTACAGGGGATCGGCGCCCCCGTCCCCCGTCCCGTACAGCAGCATCTCGAAGCCCTGCATGGTGGCCATCTCACCGGCGGGTTTGCCCGTGTAGACGTTGATCGGCGTGACGCCGGGGACCTTCTCCTTGATGGTGCGGGCCGCGTCGAGGACCTCGTCCCAGGTCCTCGGCTGCCAGTCGGCGGGCAGCCCGGCCCTGGCGAACACGTCCTTGCTGAACCAGAGCCCGCGGGTGTCGGTGCCGTCCGGCACGCCGTACGTCTTGCCGTCCTCGCCCTTGGCCGCGGCCTTCGCCGTGTCGATGAACTGGTCCCAGTCCTTCCACTCGGCGAGGTAGTCGTCCAGCGGCATCAGGTACCCGCTGGTGATGTCGGAGTTGATGAGGAAGGTGTCCTCGTAGACCAGGTCGGGCGCGGTCTTGGGGGAGCGCAGCATCTGCTGGAGCTTGGTGTAGTACTCCGAGTCCGGCGCCTTGATCGGCACCAGCTCGACCTTCTTCCCCGGGTTGGCCTTCTCGAACTGCTTCTTGACGTCGCCGAGGTAGGTGTCCATCACCTTGATGGAGTTGTCCGTCGACTGCTTGAAGGAGACCTTCACCGTGTCCGGATCACTGCCGGAGCCGCTTCCGCAGGCGGCGAGGGTGGTGGAGGCGAGCGCGGTGAGGGTGAACAGGGCGGTGAACCGGACGGTGGGGCGCACGGGCATGACCTCCTGCGGGCGCACGACACTGTGGCCTGGATGGCTGCGTGGCGAACGTAAGAGGAGTGGTCCAGCCAGGTCAATGAGCGTGCGCGGGATTACCCCTGGAGGAGGTGGTCGCTCTCCTGGGGCACAGCCGTCGGGCGGCGGAACGGGTGAGGCCGCGTGAGTCCTGCGTGCGGACCGAGTGTGCGGCTCTGCCACCGGCCCATGCGGATCGGCCGTTTGGCGACGGGACTCGGAGGTAGGTGGGTTGAGCGTCGAGTCCAGCGGCGCGGACGGGCGTGTCGGGCCGTGGGCGCCGCACCTACCGTCGTCCGTCGCCCTTACCGGTGACGGGGCCGTGGAAGGTGCCGCCCCGGAAGTCGATGTGGTCTCCGCCGTACGTCGCTCCCTGACGCTCCTCCCCGGAGTCGGAGGAACCCTCCCGGGGCCGGTGCTTGCGCAACACCGCCACCGTCACCGCCGCGGCCCGCTCGGCGGCGCGCTGCTGCGCCCCCGCGGCATCGGCCTCGTGCTTCTGGGCGTCGGCCCGGTCGCTGATGCCCCTGATGACCAGGGCGTTCAGTTGGCCGCTCAGGTGGGCCGCCTGGAGGGCGCCCGAGCCCTCCATCTCGATCGCGCCCGCGTCGTTGTAGTTCCGGCGGATGAACCGGGCGATGTCGCACTCGGCGTCCGCCAGGACGACGTCCCCCGTGGCGATCGGCACGAAGTGCGCCCGTACGCCGGGCATGTCCCGCACGGCGGAACGGGCCGCCTGCTCCAGCGCGTGCGAACCCGGCAGTGCCTTCGGCCGGACCAGGAAGCCCTCCGGGGCCTGCTTGCCGCCGTGGATCTCATACACCTGCGTGCCCACGACGACGTCGCCGATCCCGACGTCGTCCTTCAGGCTGCCCGCGACGCCGACGAACAGTACGGCCTCGGGGCGCAGCCAGTCGATGAGCTGGGTGGTGAGGACGCCGGCCCGCTCGGCGCCCATGCCCAGCTCGGCGAGGGCGACGTGCCAGGAAGCCGACGTCAGCCGGCCCACTTCGACCCGGGTCCCGTCCCGGTGCACCCGCTCCTCCCGCTCCTCCACGTGCGCGCGGACCGCGGCGTATTCGAGCGGCAGTGCGGTCAGCACCAGAACGGTGGGCTGGATGTCCGGCATAGTCATAAGTTACCGCTGGGGGAAGGGGTTCGCGTGCCGGAACAGGACGTCACGGTGGGGCAGTTGCTGCTCGCCGAGTACGAGAGCGTGAAGAGCGAGCAGAGGGCGAGGATCGGGTTCCGGGACAACCTCCTCTACGTCACCCTGGCCGTCGTGGCCGCCGTCATCGCCGCCACCGCCCAGGCCAAGCAGCCCTCGATGCTGCTGGCACTGCCCCCGGTGTGCCTCGTCCTCGGATGGACCTACCTCGTCAACGACGAGAAGATCTCGGCGATCGGGCTCTACGTGCGGGACGACCTGGGGCCCAAGCTGGCCGAACTCGCCGCGCAGGGGAGCCGCTTCGCGACCTTCGGGTGGGAGGCGTACCACCGCAGCGACACCCGGCGCCGGTCCCGCAAGACGATCCAGACCGTGATCGACCTGACGGCGTTCTGCGCGGTACCCCTGGCGGCGCTGGTCGTTTTCTGGGTGAACGGGGACGCCACCCGGCTGCTCGTCGCGCTCTCGGTGCTGGAGGCGCTCGCCGTGGCGGGGCTCGCCTCGCAGGTCGTGCGGTACGCGACGGCGGGGTGAGCGACGCCCGCCCGGCTCACCGCCCCCGCACCCACCGATACACCAGCTCCGGCCGCCCCACCTGCCCGTACAGCGGGCTCCGGCCCGCCCGGCCCGCGTCCACCAGGTGCTCCAGGTAGCGGCGGGCCGTGATGCGGGAGATGCCCACCGCCTCCGCGACCCCGGCTGCCGTGAGGCCCTCGGCCGCGCCGCGCAGGGCGCCCGTGACGCGTTCCAGGGTCGGGCCGCTCAGGCCCTTGGGCAGGGCCGCCGGGCCGGGGGCGCGGAGGGTGGCCAGGGCGCGGTCGACCTCGTCCTGGCCGCTGGCCTCCCCGGCGGCGTTCCGGAACTCCGCGTAGCGCACCAGGCGGTCGCGCAGGGTGGCGAAGGTGAAGGGCTTCAGGACGTACTGGACGACGCCCAGCGACACGCCCTCCCGTACGACCGTCAGGTCCCGCGCCGACGTCACCGCTATCACGTCCGTGTGATGCCCCGCCGCCCGCAGCGAGCGGGCCAGCTGGAGGCCGTGCACGTCGGGGAGGTGGAGGTCGAGCAGGAGCAGGTCGACCGGCGTGCGGTCCAGCATGCGGCGGGCCTCCGCGCCCGTGTGGGCCTTGCCGACCGCCGTGAACCCCGGCACCCGGCCGACGTACATCACGTGCGCGTCGGCGGCGACCGGGTCGTCCTCGACGACCAGGACCCGGATGGGCTGCGGGCCGGCGGTGCTCACACCGCACCCCCGGCGCCCGGTCCGGCCGTCGCGGTGGCCGGTGCCGCCGCGTCGCCCAGCGGCAGCCGGGCCTCGAAGCGGGCGCCGCCGCCCTCCGCCTCCGCCACGGTCAGGGTGCCGCCGTGCCGCCGTACCGCCTGCCGGACCAGGGCGAGCCCCAGGCCGCGCCCGCCCTCACCGGCCGGCTTGGTGGAGAAGCCCCGCTGGAAGACCAGGTCGGCGTGGGCGGGATCGACCCCGGCGCCGGTGTCCGACACCCGCAGCACCAGCTCGGAGCCGACGGCCCCGGAACCCTCCGTGTACGCCGCCACCGTCACCCGCGAGGGCACCGCACCCTGCGCCGCGTCCACCGCGTTGTCCACCAGGTTGCCCAGGATCGTCACCAGGTCCCGGGCGGGCAGCGACGGCGGCAGCAGGCCGTCGTCAAGTCGGCTGTCCTGCGACACCACCAGCTCCACTCCCCGCTCGTTGGCCTGCGCCGTCTTGCCCAGCAGCAGCGCCGCCAGCACCGGCTCGCCCACCGCCGCCACCACCTGGTCGGTGAGCGCCTGCGCCAGTTCCAGTTCCGCCGTCGCGAACTCCACGGCCTCCTCCGCCCGCCCCAGCTCGATCAGCGAGACGACCGTGTGCAGCCGGTTCGCCGCCTCGTGCGCCTGCGAGCGCAGCGCCTGCGTGAAACCGCGCTCCGAGTCCAGCTCGCCGGTCAGCGACTGCAGCTCGGTCACGTCCCGCAGCGTCACCACCGTGCCCCGGCGCTCGCCGCCGGAGACCGGCGAGGTATTCACCACCAGCACCCGCTCCGCCGCCAGGTGCACCTCGTCCACCCGCGACTCCGACGCCAGCAGCGCCCCGGTCAGCTGCGACGGCAGCCCGAGGTCCGCCACCGAGGCGCCGACCACGTCGCCGCGCACGCCGAGCAGCTCGCGGCCGCCGTCGTTGATCAGCGCGACACGGTACTGCCCGTCCAGCATCAGCAGCCCCTCCCGCACCGCGTGCAGCGCCGCCTGATGGTAGTCGTGCATCCGGCTCAGCTCGTCCGCGTTCATCCCGTGCGTGTGCCGGCGCAGCCGCGCGTTGACCACGTACGTACCGACCGCGCCGAGCAGCAGCGCCCCGGCCGCCACCCCCGTCAGGGCCGTGAGCTGCTCCTGGGCCCGTTTGCTGATCTCCTCGACCTTGATGCCGGCGGAGACGAGACCGACGATCCGGCCGTCGTCCACGATCGGCGTGACCGCCCGGACCGAGGGGCCGAGCGTGCCCGTGTAGGTCTCCGTGAAGGTCTCGCCCCGCAGCGCGCGCTCGATGTGGCCCTGGAAGGGATGGCCGATTTCCGTCGGTTCGGGATGCGTCCAGCGGATGCCCCGCGGGTTCATGATGGTCACGAAGTCCACGTCGGTGTCCCGCATGACCCGCACCGCGTACGGCTGGAGGCGGGCCGTCGGGTCGGGGGTGCGTACGGCGTCCGCCACGGACGGCGAGTCGGCGATCGCGAGCGACACTGACCTGGCCTGTCGCCCGGCCGCGTCCTGCGCCTGCCCCCGGTCGCTGATGTAGGTGAACAGCGCGTACCCGACCACGACGACCGCTATCAGTACGGCCTGCATGGCGAAGAGCTGCCCCGCCAGGCTGCGGGGTCTCGGGACGCGGAGGTGCATGCCGCCAGTCTCCCTCCTGGCTGGATCGTGAACTAAATGAACGCAAGGGTGACCACGCTCACACACCGGGAGATAGTCACCCCGTCCCCGATACAAACCCCCGGACGTGAGCCGCACGCCGGTGAGTCCCCACGACGTCGTCAAGGAGGGCAGCCGTGACCAGCAACGCCGCTACGGCACCTGCCGCACCCAAGGCCAAGCGCGACCGCACGCACTATCTCTACATCGCCGTGATCATCGCGGTCGCCCTCGGCATCGCGGTCGGCCTGATCGCCCCGGACTTCGCGACGGAGCTGAAGCCGCTCGGCACCGGCTTCGTCAACCTGATCAAGATGATGATCTCCCCGATCATCTTCTGCACGATCGTCCTGGGCATCGGATCGGTCCGCAAGGCCGCCAAGGTCGGCGCCGTCGGCGGTATCGCCCTGGTCTACTTCTTCGTGATGTCGCTGGTGGCGCTCGCCATCGGCCTGATCGTCGGCAACATCCTGGACCCGGGCACGGGCCTCGCGGTCACCGACGCCGTCAAGGAGACCGGCCAGGCGCAGGTCGACGCGGAGGCCAAGGGCACCACCGAGTTCCTGCTGGGCATCATCCCGACCACGATCGTCTCGGCGTTCACCGCGGGCGAGGTCCTGCAGACGCTGCTGATCGCCCTGCTGTGCGGCTTCGCCCTGCAGGCCATGGGCAACGCCGGACAGCCCGTCCTGCGCGGCATCGAGCACATCCAGCGGCTGGTCTTCCGCGTCCTGGCGATGATCATGTGGGCCGCCCCGATCGGTGCCTTCGGCGCCATCGCCGCCGTCACCGGCTCGGCGGGCGTCGACGCCCTGAAGAGTCTCGCCGTGCTGATGCTCGGCTTCTACGTGACCTGCTTCCTCTTCCTCTTCCTGGTCCTCGGCACGGTGCTGCGCGTCATCTCCGGGGTCAACGTCTTCTCGCTCTTCAAGTACCTGGGCCGCGAGTTCCTGCTGATCCTGTCCACCTCCTCGTCGGAGTCGGCGCTGCCGCGGCTCATCGCGAAGATGGAGCACCTGGGCGTCAGCAAGCCGGTGGTCGGCATCACCGTTCCGACCGGCTACTCGTTCAACCTCGACGGCACCATGATCTACATGACCATGGCCTCGCTGTTCATCTCGGACGCCATGGGTACGCCGATGTCGATCGGCGAGCAGATCCCGCTGCTGCTCTTCCTGCTGGTGGCCTCCAAGGGCGCCGCCGGTGTCTCCGGCGCCGGTCTCGCCACGCTGGCCGGTGGCCTCCAGTCGCACAAGCCCGCCCTGGTGGACGGCATCGGCCTGATCGTCGGCATCGACCGCTTCATGAGCGAGGCCCGCGCCCTGACCAACTTCGGCGGCAACGCGGTGGCCACCGTCCTGATCGGCACCTGGACCAAGGAGATCGACAAGGACCGGGTGAACGAGGTGCTCGCCGGCCGGATCCCGTTCGACGAGAAGACCCTCCTGGACGATGCCCACGGCACCGCCGACGGTGACGAGGACGGCTCCCCGGACCTGCCCGAGCAGGGCGGCGAGAAGGAGCTGGCCAGGGCCTGACGCCCGCGCGACGCCCCCACACGCCGGGCGGCTGAGGTGCTCCCCCCGTTGCTCAGCCGCCCGGTCCCCTCGAGAAGCCCCGCGCCTCCCCCCGGCGCGGGGCTTCTCGCTTCCCGCTTGCCTTGACGTCGGCGTCAGGGCTTACGTTCGTCCTCATGCGAATCGGCGAGCTGGCCCGACGGGCCGGGACCACGACGCGGACGCTGCGGTACTACGAGTCGCGGGGTCTGCTGCCCGCGCGGCGGGGCGACAACGGATACCGGACCTACGACGAGGACGACCTGAAGCTGCTGCGGCAGATCAGGACCCTCCAGGACTTCGGGTTCGAACTGGAGGAGACCCGCCCCTTCGTGGAGTGCCTGCGCGCCGGGCACCCCGAGGGCGACTCCTGCCCGGCGTCCCTGGTGATCTACCGGCACAAGCTGGCGGAGCTGGACACGCTGATCGAGCAGCTCACGTCGGTGCGCGCGCAGGTGGGTGCGCAGCTGGCGCGGGCCGAGGCGGCGGTTCCGGGGGGTCCGGAGCCCAAGTGCGAACTGGGAGGACACGCATGACGACGATCGCCGGGGTGCCCGAGGTGACGGACGCGGACTTCGCGACGGAGGTGATCGGGGCGGAGCTGCCCGTGCTGGTGGAGTTCACCGCGGACTGGTGCCCGCCGTGCCGGCAGATGGCACCGGTGCTCAGCGCCCTGGCCGAGGAGGAGGGCGACCGGCTCCGTGTGGTGCAGCTGAACGTCGACCGGAACCCGGCGACCACGAACGCGTACAAGGTGCTGTCGATGCCGACGTTCATGGTGTTCCGCGGGGGTGAGCCGGTGAAGTCGATGGTCGGCTCCCGGCCCAAGCGGCGGCTCCTGGAGGAGCTGGCCGACGTGCTCTGACCGGCCCGGCATACGAAGAAATCCCCCGAGCAATTGCGCTCGGGGGATTTCTCTGCGTATATTCGATGATTCGTGACTTCATGCGAATGGGGTCACAAAGAAGTTCAGTAGCCACAGTATATCCGCGCGGGAGTGGAATTGTCAAACACCGGATTTCCGGACGATGAATTGCGCTACGAGCAGGAATTCGTCGACGGGCTGTACGCACGCGTGGACGCGTTGCGCGGCGAGACCGAGGTCTCGGTGACGGACGCGCTCGCACAGGGCAACACCCCGCAGCAGGCACGCCTCGAGCGGGACATCCTGGTCGCCGAGCGCTCCGGGCTGCTCGCCGCGCTCAACGCCGTGGACGGCTCCCTCTGCTTCGGCCGCGTCGACCTCACCTCCGGGCAGGGCCACCACATCGGCCGCATCGGCCTGCGCGCCGACGACGCCGAACGCACCCCGGTCCTCATCGACTGGCGGGCCGACGTCGCCCGCCCCTTCTACCTGGCCACCGGCCACACCCCGATGGGCCTGCGCCGCCGCCGGCACATCACCAGCGAGGGCCGCACCGTCACCGCGCTGCACGACGAGATCCTCGACCTCGGCGACGAGACCCGCACCGGCCACGAGGACCCCTCCGGCGACGCCGTGCTGCTGGCCGCGCTGAACTCCGCGCGCACCGGCCGCATGGGCGACATCGTGCAGACCATCCAGGCCGACCAGGACCGCATCATCCGCGCCCCGCACCGCGGCGTCATGGTCGTCGAGGGCGGCCCCGGCACCGGCAAGACCGCCGTCGCCCTGCACCGCGCCGCCTACCTGCTCTACGAGCACCGCGAACTGCTCGCCAAGCGCGCCGTCCTCATCGTCGGCCCCAACCCGGCCTTCCTCGGCTACATCGGCGAGGTGCTGCCCTCGCTCGGCGAGACCGGCGTGCTCCTCGCGACCGTCGGCGAGCTGTACCCCGGCGTGAAGGCCACGGCGACGGACACACCCGAGGCGGCGGCCGTGAAGGGCCGGGCCGGCATGGCCGACGTACTCGCTCAGGTGGTCCGCGACCGGCAGGCGCTGCCCGACCCGGTCATCGCCATCGAGCACGACCGGGACGTCCTCATGCTCGACGACGACCTCGTCAACGTCGCCCGCGAACGCACCCGCGCCGCGAAGCTGCCGCACAACGTGGCCCGCGAGCACTTCGAGGGCCACATCCTCAACACCCTCACCGACATGGTCGCCGAACGCATCGGCACCGACCCCTACGACGGCACCAACCTCCTCGACCCCAGCGACATCACCCAGATCCGCGACGAACTCGCCGAGAACCCCGAGGTCTGGTCGGCGATCGACCAGCTGTGGCCCCGCCTCGACCCGCGCCGCCTGGTCGCCGACCTCCTCGCCGCCCCCGAGGACTTCCTCCCCGCCGAGGACGCCGCCGCCGTCCGCCGCCCGGTCACCCGGCGCTGGACCGTCGTCGACGTGCCCCTGCTGGACGAGGCGGCCGAACTGCTCGGCGTGGACGACCGGGTGGCCCGCTCCCGCGCCGAACGCGAGCGCGAGGAGCAGATCGCCTACGCGCAGGGCGTCCTCGACGTGTCGTACGCGTCCCGGACCTACGAGTTCGAGGACAAGGACGACGACGATTCCGAGGTCCTGCTCGCGCACGACGTCATCGACGCCGAGCGCTTCGCCGAACGCCAGGAGGAGGACGACCACCGCAGCGCCGCCGAACGCGCCGCGGCCGACCGCACCTGGGCCTTCGGGCACATCATCGTGGACGAGGCGCAGGAACTGTCCCCGATGGCCTGGCGGCTGCTGATGCGGCGCTGCCCGACCCGCTCGATGACCCTGGTCGGCGACCCGGCGCAGACCGCCGAGGCGGCCGGCGTCGGCTCCTGGTCGAAGATCCTCGCCCCGTACGTCGAGGACCGCTGGACCCACACCCGCCTGGGCGTCAACTACCGCACCCCGGCCGAGATCATGGACCTGGCGGCCGCCGTCGTCCGCGCCGGCGACCCGGAGTTCGCGCCGCCGAGTTCGGTGCGTTCGACGGGCGTACGCCCCTGGATCCGGGCCACCGCCGACCTCCCGGCTGCCGTCGCCGCGGCCGTCCGGGAGCTGGCCCCCGAGGAGGGCCGCCTCGCCGTCATCGCCCCGCGCGAGCTGCACCGGGCCCTCGCCGCCCGGCTCGACGGCGTGACGGCGGGCGCCGAGCCGGACCTCACGCACGACGTGGTCCTGCTGGACCCGCGCCAGTCCAAGGGCCTGGAGTTCGACTCCGTCCTGGTCGTCGAGCCCGGCCGCTACGGCACCAGCGACCTGTACGTCGCCCTCACCCGCGCCACCCAGCGCCTCGGCGTACTGCACGGCGAGCCGCTGCCGGAGGGACTCGCCGACGCGGGTGACGCGGGCTGACGCTCAGGCCGGGCGCAGCCACACCGTCGCCAGGGGCGGCAGGGTCAGCCGGATGCTCGCCGGGTGGCCGTGCCACCCCTGGGGCTCCGGCTTGACCGGGTCCGGGTTGCCGACGTCGCCGCCGCCGTACCGGGCGGCGTCGGTGTTGAGCACCTCGTGCCAGGCCGGGACGTCGTCGGGGACGCCGAGGCGGTAGTCGGCGCGGACCACCGGGGCGAAGTTGGACACCGCGAGCAGCGGGGTGCCGTCGGCGTCCAGGCGCAGGAAGGCGAGGACGTTGTCCCCGGCGGCGTCCCCGACCACCCACGCGAACCCGCCGGGGTGGGTGTCGCGCTCCCACAGGGCGGGCGTCGACCGGTAGACGGTGTTCAGGTCCCGCACCAGGTCGCGCACGCCCCGGTGGTCCGCCGACGCGCCGTACCCCGGGTCGAGCAGCCACCAGTCGGGACCGTGCGCCTCCGACCACTCCGCGCCCTGGGCGAACTCCTGGCCCATGAAGAGCAGTTGCTTGCCGGGATGGGCCCACATGAAGCCGAGGTAGGCGCGCTCGTTGGCGCGCTGCTGCCACCAGTCGCCCGGCATCTTCGACACCAGGGACTTCTTGCCGTGCACCACCTCGTCGTGGGAGATCGGCAGCACGTAGTTCTCGCTGTACGCGTACACCATGGAGAAGGTCATCTCCCCGTGGTGGTACGTGCGGTGCACCGGCTCGCGGCTCATGTACCCCAGCGAGTCGTGCATCCAGCCCATGTTCCACTTCAGCCCGAACCCGAGCCCGCCGAAGCCGCTCGGTCCCTCGTGGTGCGTGGCCCGCGTGACCCCGTCCCAGGCCGTCGACTCCTCCGCGACGGTCACGACGCCGGGCACCCGGCGGTAGAGCGTCGCGTTCATCTCCTGGAGGAACGCCACCGCGTCCAGGTTCTCCCGGCCGCCGTGCTCGTTCGGCGTCCACCGGCCCGGCTCGCGCGAGTAGTCCAGGTAGAGCATGGAGGCGACCGCGTCGACGCGCAGCCCGTCGATGTGGAACTCCTCGCACCAGTACACGGCGTTGGCGACCAGGAAGTTGCGCACCTCGCGGCGTCCGAGGTCGAACTCCAGCGTCCCCCAGTCCGGGTGGGCGGCCCGCAGCGGGTCGGAGTGCTCGTACAGCGGGCGCCCGTCGAACTCGGCCAGCGCCCAGTCGTCGCGCGGGAAGTGCGCCGGCACCCAGTCCATCAGGACGCCGATCCCGGCCCGGTGGAGCCGGTCCACCAGGTACCTGAAGTCGTCGGGGTCGCCGAGCCGGGCCGTGGGCGCGTAGAAGCCGGTGACCTGGTAGCCCCAGGAGCCGCCGAAGGGGTGCTCGGCGACCGGCATCAGCTCGACGTGCGTGAAGCCCAGGTCGGCGACGTAGGCGGGGAGCTGCTCGGCGAGTTGGCGGTAGGTCAGTCCGGGGCGCCAGGACGGCAGGTGGACCTCGTACACCGACATCGGCGCCTCGTGCGCGGGCGCGTCCCCGCGGCGGGCCAGCCACTCCCCGTCGCCCCACGTGTAGGCGGAGGCGTGCACGACGGAGGAGGTGGCCGGGGGGACCTCGGTGCGGCGGGCCATCGGGTCGGCGCGGAAGGTGCGGGAGCCGTCGGGCCGGGTGATCTCGAACTTGTACAGTTCGCCCGCGCCGACGCCGGGCAGGAACAGCTCCCACACGCCGGTCGACCCGAGGGAGCGCATCGGGTGACCGGTGCCGTCCCAGAAGTTGAAGCCCCCGGCCACCCGGACCCCGCGCGCGTTCGGCGCCCACACCGCGAACCGGGTGCCCGCCACCCCGTCCCGCGTCGTCGGGTGTGCGCCGAGCGCCCGCCACAGCTGCTCGTGCCGGCCCTCGCCGACCAGATGCAGGTCCAGGTCGCCCAGGGTGGGCAGGAAGCGGTACGGGTCCTCGACCTCCTGGACCGTCCCCTCGTACGCCACGAGGAGCCGGTGGACGGGGACCTCGCTCAGGGGTACCAGGCCCGAGAAGAAGCCGTCCCCGTCGTGGTGCAGCTCGACCCGCAGCTCCCCGGACAGCACGGTCACCGCCAGGGCGTACGGCCTGAACGCGCGGAACGCGACCCCGCCGGGCACCCGGTGCGCGCCGAGCACCGCGTGGGGGTCGTGGTGCGTGCCGGCGCGCAGCCGTTCCCGGTCGTCGGCGGCCGGCGCGGGGGAGACCGCGACCTCGGCCTCGACCCCGGGCGAGTCGGCGGCCTCCCGGGCCGCGGTCCTCGCCGCGACGACCTTCGCCGTGACGGTCTTCTTCGCGACCGCCTTCTTCCCGACGGCCTTCTTCCCAGTGGTGGCCTTGGCAGCACTGGTCTTCCCAGGGGTGGACTTCTTCGCGGCGGTCTTCCCCGCCGCCTTGGCCGCCTTCTTCGCCGCCCCCTTCTTCGAGGCCTTCTTCTCGGGGTCGGGACCGCTGGACGAGGGGCGGGGGGTCACGGGAGGGGCCTCCTGGACGAGAGGGGGATCAAGCGGGGGATCAAGCGGGGCGTCATACCGGTTCGGGTGCGGACAGGCGGCGCACCGCGGCCAGCGGCACCGGGAGCCAGTCGGGACGGTGCCGGGCCTCGTACAGCACCTCGTAGACCGCCTTGTCCGTCTCGTAGGCGCGCAGCAGCACCGGGTCGGTGCGCGGGTCGCGGCCGCCGGTCTCCGCGTACCCGGTGCAGTACGCGGCGCGGCAGGACTCGGCCCAGCCCGGCACGGGCACCTCGGCCGAGTGCGCGGCGTAGTCGAAGGAGCGCAGCATCCCCGCGACGTCCCGCACCGTCGGCTGCGGCAGCCGTCGCTCGGCCAGGGGTCTCGCCGGCTCCCCCTCGAAGTCGATCAGCGACCACGCCCCGTCGGGCGAGCGCAGGCACTGGCCGAGATGCAGGTCGCCGTGGACGCGCTGCGCGTCCCAGGCGCGGCCCTCGGCCGCCAGGTCCGCCAGCGCCGTGAACGCCGTACGCAGCGCGGGCGCGTACGACCGGAGCAGCGGCACGGCCCGCGCGGCCTCGTCGAGGCGCCGGATCATGCCGTCGGCCAGCTGCCGCGCCTGGGCGTGGCCGAGGGTGACGGTCGGCAGGGCGCGGGCCAGCGCGGTGTGCACCTCGGCGGTGGCCCGCCCCAGCGCGTGGGCCTCGGCGACGAAGTCCTCGCCCTTGGCCAGCTCGCGCAGCGCCAGGTCCCAGCCGTCGGTGGCGCCCTGCACATAGGGCTGGAGCACACCCAGCACCCAGGACCGGTCGGCCAGGTCCGCCACCATCCACCCCGCCGGCGCGGGCACCCGGGGGCAGCCCTCGCGGGCCAGGGCCAGCGGCAGCTCCAGGTCGGGGTTGACGCCGGGCACGATCCGGCGCAGCAGCTTGAGAATGAACGTATCTCCATACACGACGGAGGAGTTCGACTGCTCGGCGGTCATCAGCCGCGGCACCAGCCCCGGGCGTATCTCCCCGTCCCCTTCCCGCTCGAAGCGGAGCCCGCCGACGCGGGCCCGGGAGCGCAGCGCCTCCAGGAGCACCTCGGCGGGCCGGGCGTCGTACAGGGCGTCGTAGGCGGTGCGTCCGGCCGAGGGGCCCTCGGTCACATGCCCGATCAGCGCGGGCGCGAGCCGGGGCGGCAGCGCCTCGCGCGTGCCTATCAGGAGCTGGTAGCAGTCCCCGGGCTCCTCAGGGGCGCCCGGCGCCGGGGCGAGCTGCCGGTGGGCGCGGACCAGCAGGTGGTGGAGGCCGAGGCGGGAGTCGGCGGGGAGCAGTTCGGTGGCGGCGACGAGCGAGAAGCCGGTGACCGGGCGCCCCTTGCCGGCGAACCAGCGCTGCCGCGGAAGCCACTCCCGCAGCAGTGGATCGAGTGGGGCCAGGAGCCCCGGCGGGCTGGTGACGGTGCGTATGACGGCTTCCGACATGGCGACGCGTCCTTTCCCCGGATCGTCGGGGTGGTTACTGATGCGTGCCCCGGGCGGGGCGGTGGAAACCGGCCCGCCCGGGGGCTCGGCCTATCCGGCCTGTACGGCTTCCTCGCGCAGCCGGAACCAGTAGAAGCCGTGACCGCCGAGGGTCAGCAGGTACGGCAGGTCGCCGACCGCCGGGAACCGGACCCCGCCGAACAGCTCGACCGGGTGGCGTCCGCCGAAGGCGCTGAGGTCGAGTTCGGTGGGCTGCGCGAACCGCGAGAAGTTGTGGACGCACAGCACCAGGTCGTCCCCCTCTTCCCCATTCGGGGGGGCCTCCCGCAGGAAGGCCAGGACCGCGGGGTTCGACGAGGGCAGCTCGGTGTAGGTGCCGAGGCCGAAGGCGGGGTTCTGCTTGCGGATCTCGATCATGCGCCGCGTCCAGTGCAGCAGCGAGGACGGCGAGGCCATGGACGCCTCGACGTTCGTCACCTGGTAGCCGTGGACCGGGTCCATGATCGTGGGCAGGAACAGCCGCCCCGGGTCGGACGAGGAGAAGCCCGCGTTGCGGTCGGGCGTCCACTGCATGGGGGTGCGCACGGCGTCGCGGTCGCCGAGCCAGATGTTGTCGCCCATGCCGATCTCGTCGCCGTAGTAGAGGATCGGCGAGCCGGGCAGGGACAGCAGCAGGGCCGTGAACAGTTCGATCTGGTCGCGGTCGTTGTCCAGGAGCGGGGCCAGGCGCCGGCGGATGCCGATGTTGGCGCGCATCCGCGGGTCCTTGGCGTACTCCGCGTACATGTAGTCGCGCTCTTCGTCGGTGACCATTTCCAGGGTCAGCTCGTCGTGGTTGCGCAGGAAGATGCCCCACTGGCAGCCCGACGGGATGGCCGGCGTCTTGGCGAGGATTTCCGAGACCGGGTAGCGCGACTCCCTTCTGACCGCCATGAAGATCCGCGGCATGACCGGGAAGTGGAAGGCCATGTGGCACTCGTCGCCGCCCGTGGAGTAGTCGCCGAAGTAGTCGACGACGTCCTCCGGCCACTGGTTGGCCTCGGCCAGCACCACCGTGTCCGGATACTGCGCGTCGATCTCCTTGCGCACCCGCTTCAGGAACTCGTGCGTGCGCGGCAGGTTCTCGCAGTTGGTGCCCTCCTCCTGGTAGAGGTACGGCACCGCGTCCAGCCGGAACCCGTCGATGCCCAGGTCCAGCCAGAACTTCAGCCCGGAGATCATCTCCTCCTGCACGGCCGGGTTCTCGTAGTTGAGGTCCGGCTGGTGCGAGAAGAACCGGTGCCAGTAGTACTGCTTGCGCACGGGGTCGTACGTCCAGTTCGACGCCTCGGTGTCCACGAAGATGATCCGCGCGTCCTGGAACTGCTTGTCGTCGTCGGCCCAGACGTAGTAGTCGCCGTACGGGCCGTCCGGGTTGCTGCGGGACTCCTGGAACCACGGGTGCTGGTCGCTGGTGTGGTTCATGACGAAGTCGATGATCACGCGCATGCCGCGCTGGTGCGCCGCGTCCACGAACTCCACGAAGTCGGCGAGGTCGCCGAACTCGGGCAGTACGGCGGTGTAGTCGGAGACGTCGTAACCGCCGTCGCGCAGCGGTGACTTGAAGAAGGGTGGGAGCCACAGGCAGTCCACGCCCAGCCATTGCAGGTAGTCCAGTTTGGCGGTGAGGCCCTTGAGGTCGCCGACGCCGTCGCCGTTGCTGTCCTGGAAGGAGCGGACGAGGACCTCGTAGAAGACGGCTCGTTTGAACCAGTCCGGGTCCCGGTCCTTGGCGGGGGTGTCCTCGAAGGTGTCCGGCACGGGCTCGTTGACGATCATGTGGTGGGTGACCCTCCGATCTGCGGGTGGGACGGTCGCAGAACCGTGCAGACGTGCGCGGGCGAACGGCCCGGCTCCAGGCGCACATAGTTGGCCCTGCCCCAGTGGTAGGTCTCGCCGGTCAGCTCGTCGCGCACCGGCACCGACTCGCGCCAGTCCAGGCCGAGTTGCGGCATGTCCAACGAGACCGTCGCCTCCTGGGTGTGGTGGGGGTCGAGGTTGGCGACCACCAGAACCGTGTTCGACCCCTGCCGCTTCGAGTAGGCGATCACCTCCTCCCGGTCCGTGTGGTGGAAGTGCAGATCGCGCAGTTGACGCAGAGCCGGGTTCTCGCGCCGGATGGTGTTGAGGCGGGTGACGAGGGGGGCGATGGTGGTGCCCTCGCGGTCGGCGGCGGCCCAGTCGCGGGGTGTGAGCTGGTATTTCTCGCTGTCGAGGTATTCCTCGCCGCCTTCGCGCAGCGGGGTGTTCTCGCAGAGTTCGTAGCCGCTGTAGATGCCCCAGGTGGGGGAGAGGGTGGCGGCGAGGACGGCGCGGACCTCGAAGGCGGGGCGGCCTCCGTGCTGGAGGTAGGCGTGCAGGATGTCGGGGGTGTTGGCGAAGAGGTTGGGCCGCATGTAGGAGGCGGCGTCCCCCGTCAGTTCGGTGAGGTACTGGGTCAGTTCCTGTTTGGTGTTGCGCCAGGTGAAGTAGGTGTAGGACTGCTGGAAGCCGATCTGGGCGAGGGTCGCCATCATCGCGGGGCGGGTGAAGGCCTCGGCGAGGAAGACGACGTCGGGGTCTGCGGCGTTGATGTCGGCGATGACGCGTTCCCAGAAGGCGACGGGTTTGGTGTGGGGGTTGTCGACGCGGAAGATCCGTACGCCGTGGTCCATCCAGTGCCGCAGGATCCGTACCGTTTCGGTGTGGAGGCCGTCGGGGTCGGTGTCGAAGGCGAGGGGGTAGATGTCCTGGTACTTCTTGGGCGGGTTCTCGGCGTGGGCGATGGTGCCGTCGGGGCGGTGGTGGAACCAGTCGGGGTGTTTGTGGACCCAGGGGTGGTCGGGGGAGCACTGGAGGGCGAAGTCGAGGGCGACTTCGAGGCCGAGTGCGGTGGCTTCGGTGACGAAGTGGTCGAAGTCGTCGAGGGTGCCCAGGGCGGGGTGGATCGCGTCGTGGCCGCCTTCGGGGGAGCCGATGGCCCAGGGGACGCCGACGTCGTCGGGGGTGGCGGAGAGGGTGTTGTTGCGGCCTTTGCGGTGGGTGGTGCCGATGGGGTGGACCGGGGGGAGGTAGACGACGTCGAAGCCCATGGCGGCGATGGCGGGCAGGCGTCGGGCGGCGGTGCGGAAGGTGCCGTGGGGCCGGTCGGGGGTGCCCTCGGAGCGGGGGAAGAACTCGTACCAGGCGCCGTAGAGGGCGCGTTCGCGTTCCACGAGCAGGGGCAGTGGGTCGGAGGAGGTGACCAGGTCCCGCAGGGGGTGCCGGGCCAGGACCGCGTCCACCTCCGGCGTCGACGCCGCCGCCAACCGCGACGCGGCCGGCCTGCTCTCGTCCCGCAACGCGTCGACGGCGGACAGCAGTTCACGCCGTTCCCCGCTCCCGGGCACGTCCTCGGCGGCGCGCTCGTAGAGCCGGGCGCCCTCCTCCAGGACCAGCTCCGTGTCGATGCCCGCCGGGACCTTGATCCGCGCGGCGTGCCGCCAGGTGGCGACGGGATCGCCCCAGGCCTCCACGGTGTACGACCACGTCCCGGGTTCGCCCGCCGTGACGGTGGCCCCCCAGCGGTCGGTGCCCGGGGCCAGCTCCCGCATCGGCGTCCAGGGCCCCGGCCTGCCTCGCGGGTCTCTGAGGACGACGTTGGCGGCGACCGCGTCGTGCCCCTCGCGGAACACGGTGGCGGAGACCTCGAACGACTCACCGGTGACGGCCTTCGCGGGCCTGCGTCCCCGCTGCACGACCGGGCGGACGTCCAGCACGGGGATGCGTCCGACGGCGCCGGCGCTCTTCGCGGGGGTGGCTGACGAGTGGTGCGTGGCGGGCATGACCGCTCCTGTCCGCGTCAACGTGGGTGGGCGGATGACTCTGGGGAGGTGGGTCCTGCGAGGTGCGTGCGGGGCGTACCGCAGGAGCCTTCCCACACTCTTCCGGTGGGCAATCCGGCACTCTGTTAACTACTCGCGCGTAGGTCGACACACGCGACGTCCCTGACCGAACGCCTTCCCGGATGCCGCTCCCGCAATCAGTGCCTTCGCGACATGTGCAGCCTTTCGTGCGGGCCGAAGCGCCACAAGAAGGCCGACGGGGAAAGATCCGGCCATATCGACGGGCCGTGTCGGCGGCGCCGCCGACGGTCCTGACGACGGGCCCTGTCGGCGGTGTTGCGACACGCCGGTGGCGTTAGCCCGTCCGGCGTTGGCGGACGAGTCAGTTCAGGCCGAATCGGAGGTAGGAGGGCGAAGGCCCCAGTCAGGGACAGATCGCGCGGTAACGTCGTCGGGGTGAAGGCGATTCGTCGACTGACCGTCCGTCCCGTACTCCCCGACCCCCTCCGGCCGCTCAGTGATCTGGCCCGGAACCTGCGCTGGTCCTGGCATCCGGAGACCCGCGATCTCTTCCAGTCCGTCGACCCCGAGTGCTGGACCGCGTCCGGCCGCGACCCGGTACGGCTGCTCGGCACCGTGCCGCCCGCGCGCCTCGCGGAGCTGGCCGAGGACCGGCGCTTCCTGCGCCGGCTGACCGCGGTGGCCGACGACCTCGACCACTACATGACCGGCGACCGCTGGTACCAGGGCCAGTCGGACCGACTCCCGGCCGCCGTGGCCTACTTCTCGCCCGAGTTCGGCATCACCGCCGCGCTGCCCCAGTACTCCGGCGGCCTGGGCATCCTGGCCGGCGACCACCTGAAGGCGGCCAGCGACCTCGGTGTGCCACTCGTGGGCGTGGGCCTGCTCTACCGCCACGGCTACTTCCGCCAGTCCCTCTCCCGGGACGGCTGGCAGCAGGAGCACTACCCCGTCCTCGACCCCCACGAGCTGCCGCTGGTCCCCCTCAAGGAGAGCGACGGCACCCCCGCCCACGTCGCCCTGGCGCTGCCCGGCGGCCGGGAGCTGCGGGCCCGGATCTGGCTGGCCCAGGTCGGCCGGGTGCCGCTGCTGCTGCTCGACTCGGACGTCGAGGAGAACGCCCTCGGCGAACGCGGAGTCACCGACCGGCTGTACGGCGGCGGCAGCGAGCACCGGCTCCTCCAGGAGATGCTGCTCGGTATAGGAGGTGTCCGGGCGGTACGGACGTACTGCCGGCTGACCGGCCACGCCGCGCCGGAGGTGTTCCACACCAACGAGGGCCACGCCGGCTTCCTCGGCCTGGAACGCATCGCCGAACTGTGCGACGAGGGCCTGGAGTTCGGCTCTGCGCTGGAGGCGGTGCGGGCCGGCACCGTCTTCACCACCCACACCCCGGTCCCGGCCGGCATCGACCGCTTCGACCGCGAGCTGGTCGCCCGCCACTTCGGCCCCGACTCCGAACTCCCGCGCATCGACGTCGAGCGCGTCCTCAGGCTCGGCATGGAGACCTACCCCGGCGGCGAGCCGAACCTCTTCAACATGGCCGTGATGGGCCTGAGGCTCGCCCAGCGCGCCAACGGCGTCTCCCTGCTGCACGGCGGGGTCAGCCGCGGGATGTTCGCCGGGCTGTGGCCCGGCTTCGACGCCGACGAGGTGCCGATCACCTCGGTCACCAACGGTGTGCACGCCCCGACCTGGGTGGCGCCCGAGGTGTTCCGGCTCGGCGCCCGCCAGATCGGCGTGCAGCGGGCCGAGGACGCGCTCGCCGTCGGCGGCTCGGACCGCTGGGACTCGGTCGCCGACATCCCCGACCAGGACATCTTCGAGCTGCGCCGCACCCTGCGCGCCCAGCTCGTCGAGGAGGTCCGCGAGCGGCTGCGCACCTCCTGGCGGCAGCGCGGCGCCGGGACGGCCGAACTGGGCTGGGTCGACGACGTCCTCGACCCCGACGTGCTCACCATCGGCTTCGCCCGGCGCGTCCCGTCGTACAAGCGGCTCACGCTGATGCTGCGCGACCGGGAGCGGCTGACGGAGCTGCTGCTGCATCCCGAGCGGCCCGTCCAGATCGTCGTCGCGGGCAAGGCGCACCCGGCGGACGACGGCGGTAAACGCCTGGTGCAGGAGCTGGTGCGGTTCGCGGACGACCCGCGGGTGCGGCACCGGATCGTGTTCCTGCCGGACTACGGCATGGCGATGGCGCAGAAGCTCTACCCGGGCTGCGACATCTGGCTGAACAACCCTTTGCGGCCGCTGGAGGCGTGCGGCACCTCGGGCATGAAGGCGGCGCTCAACGGCTGCCTCAACCTGTCGGTGCTCGACGGCTGGTGGGACGAGTGGTACCAGCCGGACTTCGGCTGGGCGATCCCCACCGCCGACGGCGCGGGAACCGACCCCGACCGGCGCGACGCCATAGAGGCCAACGCCCTGTACGACCTGCTGGAGCAGCGGATCACCCCGCGCTTCTACGAGCGGGGCGCGAGCGGGCTGCCCGACCGGTGGCTGGAGATGGTCCGCAGGACCCTCAGCCTGCTCGGTCCGAAGGTGCTGGCCGGCCGCATGGTCCGCGAGTACGTCGAGCGGCTCTACGCCCCCGCCGCCGAGGCGCACCGCGCGATGGACCCGGACTCCGCGCGCGGGCTCGCCGAGTGGAAGGCGCGGGTGCGGGCCGCCTGGCCGGGGGTGCGCGTCGACCACGTGGAGACCTCCGCCGCGTCCGCGAGCGCCGAACTCGGCACCACGCTCGCCCTGCGGGTGCGGGTGAAGCTCGGCGACCTCGCGCCTCAGGACGTGGAGGTGCAGGCGGTCTCCGGCCGGGTCGACTCGGAGGACCGGATCACCGACGCGGCGAAGGTCCCGCTGAAGCCGGTGGGCGGCCCCGACCTGGAGGGCCGCTGGGTGTACGAGGGGCCGCTCGCCCTGGACCGCACCGGCCCCTTCGGCTACACGGTCCGCGTCCTGCCCGCGCACCGGCTGCTGGCGTCCGGCGTGGAGACCGGCCTGGTCGCGGTGCCCTCGGGCGACCTGGTGGAGGCGGCCGGGCTGCTGATGCGGTGACCCCGGGGCAGCCGGGCGGCGGCGGGCGGCGGCGGCGAGGCGGGGCTCAGTCCTCCTCGTCGCCGCCGCTCAGCCGCCTGAGGACGGTGCCGCAGCGGCGTGCGTAGGCGTGCTGGAAGGCCCGGGCGGCCGGTCCGCCGGCCTTGGCGTACCACTTGGCGGGGCGGCTGAAGGCGTGCACGGTCAGCCAGACCGTCCCGTCACCCGTACGGTCGACCACGAAGGCCTCCTCGCCGGACTCGGGATGGCCGGGCAGTGTGCCGTAGGCCCAGCCGGCCCGGCGCGGCTCGTCCAGGGTCCACACCACCCGGCAGGGCGCCTTGATCATTCCGGCGAGGGTGACGGTCACGTCGACACCGGGCGCGGCACGCTCCGCGCTCGCGTCGATGCCGACGCCCATCTCCCGGTGCATCTCCCAGGTGAGTACGGCCTCGACCGCCCGCCGGAAGACCGGTTCGCCCTCCCCGAGGCGGGTGCGTACGTGCATGGGGCGGAAGCCGGGCGGGCAGTGGCCCTGCTCGCGGGTGGCACCGACGTCGTCGTACGTGAAGGACATGGGCACCAAGAGTAGGGCGGCACCCGGGAACCGCTGGTTCCGGGTGCCGCCCGCCGTGTTGCCGCCGGTGTCTCCGCCCGCCGGCCCGCCCCGCCCGTCAGCTCACGTTGATCGCGGACCAGGCCGCGGCCACCGTCTTGTACTCGGTGCTGGAGGAGCCGTACAGGTCGGACGCCGCGCTCAGGGTCGCCGTGCGGGCGGCCTTGTAGTTGGTCGTCGACGTCATGTACGTGGTCAGCGCCTTGTACCAGATCTGCAGGGCCTTGGCGCGGCCGATGCCGGTGACGGTGGAGCCGTTGGAGGTCGGGGAGTTGTAGCTCACCCCGTCGACCGTCCGCGCCCCGCTGCCCTCGGCCAGCAGGAAGAAGAAGTGGTTGGCCGGGCCCGAGGAGTAGTGCACGTCGACGCCGCCGAGGCCGGAGGACCAGTAGTCCTTGGACGCGCCGTCCTTGCTCGGCTTGTCCATGTAGCGCAGCGGGGTGCCGTCCCCGTTGATGTCGATCTCCTCGCCGATGAGGTAGTCGCCCTTGTCGGCGGAGTTGTTCGCGAAGTACTCCACGCCGGTGCCGAAGATGTCGGACGTGGCCTCGTTGAGGCCGCCGGACTCGCCGCTGTAGTTGAGGCCCGCGGTGTTGGAGGTGACACCGTGGCTCATCTCGTGCCCGGCCACGTCCAGCGAGGTCAGCGGGTTGGTGTTGCCCGTGCCGTCGCCGTACGTCATGCAGAAGCAGCTGTCCGACCAGAAGGCGTTGACGTAGTTGCTGCCGTAGTGGACGCGCGAGTAGGCGGCCTTGCCGTCGTTCTTGATGCCGTTGCGGCCGAAGGTGTTCTTGTAGAAGTCCCAGGTGACCTGGGCGCCGTAGGCGGCGTCGACGGCCGCCGTCTGGTCGGTGGAGGAGCTGGAGGCGGTGCCGGTGCCCCAGACGTCGTCGGCGTCGGTGAACAGCGTCCCGGTGCCGGAGGTCTTGCGGGCCAGGTTGTACGTCTTGTGGCCGCCGCGCCCGGTGTCGTACAGCTGGTACGAGGAGCCGGACCTGGTGGTGCCGAGGGTGACCGTGCCCGAGTACAGGCTCTTGCCCGAGCCGGTCTCGATGCCCTGGTACGCGTGCAGCTCGGCGCCGGTGGCGGCGTCCGTGATGACGTGCAGTTCGTTCGGGGTGCCGTCGTCCTGGAGGCCGCCGACCACGGTCTCGTAGGCGAGCACGGGCTTGCCGTCGGCGGCCCAGATCACCTTGCGGGGTGCCGCGTCGGCCGCGGTCTTCGACGAACCGGCGTCCTCGGCGGCGGACAGCGCCTGCTGCTCGGCCTTGGCGGCCTTCACCTTCGGGGTGACGGTCGCGACCTCGATCGCGGCCCTGGTCGCCTTGGTGACGCCTCTGGTGGCACCGGACTCCGTGCGGTGCACGACGAGGTCGCCGCCGAGGACGGGCAGGCCGTCGTAGGTGCGCTCGTAGCGGGTGTGCACGCTGCCGTCGCGGTCCTTGACCACGTCCTTGACGACCAGCTTCTCCTTGGCGCCGAGGCCCATCTCCCGGGCCGTGCCGGCCGCGTCGGCCTGCTGCTCCCGTATGAGGGCGGTGCGGGCGGAGTCCGACAGCAGGACGGGGGCGGCCGGCAGGGCCGACGGCGCGGCGCTGTCGGCGGCGGCGTTCCCGGCGGTGAGGCCGGTGGTGAGCATCGCCCCGGCCGCGACCGCGGTGGCGAGGGACAGGGTGGTCCGCTTGTGGCGCGTGAAGAGGGAGGACACACGAGCTCCTTCGGTGGGGGGACCGGTCGGCATGGGGTGTCCGGCCGGTTGCTTCGAAGTGGTGCTGCGGGTGACGGAAGACTGACACCAAAGGCGCGTACATGTCAGGAGGGCGTGATGATGTTGGCTGAAAACCGACGACGGGGCGGATGTTGCGGGGATGTGAACGCGTGTGACCTGGGTCAAGTCGCAACAAGGCAGGCGTCAGTGCTTGGCAAAAAACCTGCGGAGAGGGTGTGGAGAGAGGGGGCGGACATGAGGAGAGGCGGGGGCATGGAGAGGGCGCCGCCCCGGAGGATTCGAACCTCCGGGACGGCGCCCTGACTTGGGGTGGTGCACCCGGGAGCGGGCCGGCCTACGGGAAGGTCAGCCGCCAGGCGTCGATGTAGCCGGTGTCCGCCGGGCCCTGGTCCTGGACGCGCAGCTTCCAGGTGCCGTTGGCCGTCTCGGAGGAGGCGTTGACCGTGTAGGTCTCGTGCACGTCCGCCGCCGGGTCGTAGCCGCTGTTCTTCAGGCGGTACGTCGAGCCGTCGGGCGCGACCAGGTCGATCCGCAGGTCACCGCGCCAGCTGTGCACGATGTCCACGCCCACCTGGAGGTTGCTCGGCGCCTTGCCGGAGCGGCCGGAGACCGTGACGGACGAGGTGACCGCCGACCCGTAGTCGGGGATGTTCACGTTCGCGGTGTTCTCGAACGTGGTGCCGTCGCCGGGGTCGCCGCCGCCGGGCCGCGAACCGACGTTGATGCCGGCCCACGCGTTCGCCACCGCCGTGTACTCGGCGCTGTCCGTGCCGTACAGCTCACCGGCCGCCGCGAGGGTGCCGGTGCGGGCGCCCGCGTAGTTGGTGGTCGACGTGAACTTGGTGGTCAGCGCGCGGAACCAGATCTTCTCCGCCTTGGCGCGGCCGATGCCGGTGACCGGGAGGCCGTCCGAGGTGGGCGAGTTGTACGTGACACCGTTGATGGTCTTGGTGCCGCTGCCCTCGCTCAGCAGGTAGAAGAAGTGGTTGGCCGGGCCCGACGAGTAGTGGACGTCCACCCCGCCGATCCCCGAGTACCAGTAGTCCTTGGACGCGCCGTCCTTGCTCGGCTTGTCCATGTAGCGCAGCGGGGTGCCGTCCCCGTTGATGTCGATCTCCTCGCCGATGAGGTAGTCGCCGACGTCGGAGGAGTTGTTGGCGTAGAACTCGACCGCGGTGCCGAAGATGTCGGACGTGGCCTCGTTCAGACCGCCGGACTCCCCGCTGTAGTTGAGGCCCGCGGTGTTGGCCGTGACGCCGTGGCTCATCTCGTGCGCGGCCACGTCGATGGCCGTCAGCGGGTTGGCGTTGCCGGAGCCGTCGCCGTACGTCATGCAGAAGCAGCTGTCCTGCCAGAAGGCGTTGACGTAGTTGTTGCCGTAGTGGACCCGGGAGTAGGCGCCCACACCGTCGCCGCGGATGCCGGAACGGCCGTGCACGTTCTTGTAGTAGTCCCAGGTCGTCGCGGCGCCGTAGTGGGCGTCGGCGGCGGCGGTCTCCGGGTCGGAGGCGCTGCCGTTGCCCCACACGTCGTCGTTGTTCGTGAACAGCGAACCGGTGCCGGACGAGCCGTTGTTGAGGTTGTACGTCTTGTGGTTGCCGCGCGCCGTGTCGGTCAGCGTGTACGACGACCCGGACTGCGCGGTGCCCAGCGTCACCGTGCCGCTGTACAGGGTGTTGCCGGTGCCGTTGTGGACGCCCTGGTACTCGTACAGCTTGGCGCCGGTGGCGGCGTCCGTGATGACGTGCAGCTCGTTCGGGGTGCCGTCCTCCTGGAGGCCGCCCACGACCGTCTCGTACGCCAGGACCGGCGTGCCGTTCGCCGCCCAGATCACCTTGCGCGGGGCGCGGTCGGCGTCCGGCTGCTCGGCGCCGGCCGCCTTCGCCGCGGACACCGCCTGCGACTCGGCCTTCGCCGCGGAGATCCTCGGCGTCACGGAGGCCGGCGCGATCGCCTTCGCCGTGGCCTTCACGACCTGCTCGGTCTGCCCGGCGTCGCTGGTGACCACGAGGTCGCCGCCGAGGACGGGCAGCCCGTCGTAGGTGCGCTCGTAGCGGGTGTGCAGGGTGCCGTCGCGGTCCTTGGCGACGTCACGGACGACCAGTTTCTCCTTGGCGCCCAGGCCCAGGTCGTCCGCGGTCTCCGCCTTGGCGGCGTTGGCGTCGCGGATCAGCTCCGCACGCTGGGACGGGGTGAGCTTCACCAGCTCGGCGCCCTTCGCGGGCGACGGCCCGGGGGCCGCGGTGGCGGCGCCGGACTGGACCGCCGTGGCGATCAGCGCGGCGACACCGGCCAGCGCGACGGCCGCGGCACGCCGGTGCGTGGACCGGCGGGAGGAGGTGGGGGAGGTGGTGTGGGAGGTGTGTCTGTGGGGAGTGCTGCTCAACACTGACTCCTTCTGCGTGGCCACGGGTCGCGCGGCCAGGGGAGACCGGTCGGCGGGTGGCCGGCCGGGCGGATCTGTGCGGTACGCAGAAACCACGTGCGGGAGCTGACCGCGGCACAGCGCTCGTGGGGAAACTGTGGGGGCGCTGTGGAGGGCCGACGGAAGAGTGTCAGGCGAAGGCCCCACTTGTCAGGGGCGCGTCAGCAAGTTGGCCGGAAATGGTTCGTTGACCGGGCGTTCACGTTCGATAAACGGAATCTTTGCCGTTCGGGTCCGGTTACTGTCCGGCCGGTCAGTAACCGCCCGGCCGGTGACCGGCGGACGGCTCCCCGTGCCAGGACCCCCACAGGGCCGCGTACGCCCCGCCCGCAGCCACCAGTTCGTCGTGCGTGCCCAGCTCCGTCAGCAGACCGCCCTCCATCACCGCCACCCGGTCGGCGTCGTGCGCGGTGTGCAGGCGGTGCGCGATGGCGATGACCGTACGGCCCTCCAGCACGGCGGCGAGCGCCTGCTCGGTGTGCCGGGCCGTCGTCGGGTCCAGCAGCGCGGTGGCCTCGTCCAGGATCAGCGTGTGCGGGTCGGCCAGCACCACCCGGGCCAGGGCGAGCTGCTGGGCCTGGGAGCCGTCCGTGGCGTGCGCGCCCTCCTTCGTCCCCAGCTCGGCACCGAGGCCGCCCGGCAGCTCCCGCACCCACCCCCGCGCGCCCACCGCGCCGAGCGCCGCCCACAACTCCTCGTCCGAGGCGCCCGGTTCGGCGATCAGCAGATTGTCCCGGACCGTGCCCAGGAACACATGGTGCTCCTGGGTGACCAGCACCACCTGACGGCGCAGCCGCTCCGGCCCGAGGCCCACCACGGGCACCCCGCCCACCGTCACCGAGCCCTCCGTGGGCGCGTCGACGCCCGCGAGGAGCCGGCTCAGCGTGGTCTTGCCCGCCCCGGAAGGACCGACGACCGCCAGCCGCTCGCCCGGCCGCACGGTCAGGTCCACCCCGCGCAGCACCTCCCCGCCCCGCTCGTAGGCGTACCGCACACCGGACACGTCGATACGGTCGCCCACCGGCACCGCCGACTCGTCCGCCGTCGCCCGCGGCGCACGCGCCAGCCCCTCCACCCGGGCGAAGGAGGCACCACCGGCCTGGAGCTGCTCGGTCCGCATCAGCACCTCGTCCAGCGGCCCCGCGAGCTGCTGGAGGTACACGGCGCAGGACACCACCACCCCGAGGCTCACCGACCCGCGGGCGTGCAGGAACCCGCCGGACAGCAGCACCCCCGCCACGGGAAGCACGTACGAGATGTCCACCGCCGGGAAGAACACACTGCGCAGGAACAGCGTGCGGAACCGGGCACGCCGCGAGACCTCCAGCGCCGCACGGCTCGTCGCGACCCGCTGCCCGGCCAGCCGGAACGCCTCGACCGTGCGGGCGCCCGCGACCGTGGCCGCCAGGCTCTCCGCGACGTCGGAGTTGGCCGCGCCCTCGGCGAGATAGCCGGCCCGCGCCCGGCGCAGGTACCAGCGCAGCGCGAGCCAGGCCGGGGTCAGACCCAGCACCCCGACCAGGCCGAGCAGCGGGTCGAGCACGAACACCGCGACGGTGAGGAACAGCGCCTGCACGGCGTTGACCAGCAGCTCCGGACCGGCGTCGCGCAGCGTCGTGCCGACGGCGGTCACGTCGGCGGTGCCGCGCGTCGTCAGGTCACCGGTGCCCGCCCGCTCCACCACGGACGCGGGCAGCGCCAGCGCCCGGTCCACGTACCGCTCGCGCACCCGGGCGAGCGTCCGCTCCCCGAACCGGTGCCCCACGTACCGCGCCCAGCGGGCCAGCAGCAACTGCGCCAGCGAGCACAGCAGGATGGCGAGGGCCATCCGGTCCACGGCGTCCACCCCGCCCCCGTCGCGCACCTCGTCGACGATCCGGCCCAGCAGCCACGGCCCCGCGAGACCGGCCAGCGCGGCCAGCGCGTTGAGTCCCAGGACGAGCGAGAACGACCGGCGGTCGTCCCGCACGAGGCGGGCCGCCGCCCGGCGGACGTCGGTGCGCTCGGCGACGGGCAGCTGCCCCGGTGTCTGCTCCGCGGTCATCGGGCGGGCTCCTCCGCGCTCTCGGCCTGCTCGGTCTCCTCGACTCCCTCGGCGTCCCGTGCGACCAGGGCGCGGTAGCCCGGCTCCGTGGCCAGGAGCGCGCGGTGGGTACCGGTGGCGGCGACCTTGCCGTCGACCAGGTGGTACACGACGTCCGCGCGGTCGAGGAGCAGGGGTGAGGTGGCGGCGAGGACGGTGGTGCGGCCCCGGCGGGCGTGCTTGAGGCGGACGGCCACGGTGGCCTCCGTGTGGGCGTCCAGGGCGGAGGTGGGTTCCGCGGCGAGGAGGATCTCGGGGTCGGTCAGGAGGGCGCGGGCGAGGCGGACGCGTTGGCGTTGTCCGCCGGACAGGTCGCGGGCCTGGGCCGCGACCGGGGTGTTCAGTCCGTCCGGGAGGGCGCGGACGATGTCTTCGGCGGCGGCCGCGTGGATGGCCTGGGTGAGGTGCGCCTTCTCATCTGCCCCGGTTGGCCGTGTTGCGTCTGCCGCCGCGTTGTGGCCGGTCGCGCCCACGCGGCGGAGCCGCACATCGACACTGCCCGCGCCCCTGGCCGGCGTGTCCTCATCGCCCATGACAGCGCTCAGGGTGCCTGCGAAGAGGTCGGCTTCCGGGTCGGCGACCAGGATGCGCGACCGTACCTGTGTCAGCGGGATCTCGGTCAGGGGGATGTCTCCCCAGGTCGCGTCGGACGGGGTGTAGCGGCCCAGGCGGTCCAGGACCTCGACGGCGTCGGACGGGCGGGACGCGACCAGGGCGGTCAGGCGGCCGGGGGTGATCCGGACTCCCGAGGCCGGGTCGTACAGCACCGCCGGTTCCGCGGGGGCGTCCCGGGTGCCCTCGTCCGGCTCCGGCTCCAGGCGCAGGAAGACGACGACACGGCGGGCGGCCACCACGCCGCGGCTGAGCTGGTGGCCCATCTCGATGAGGAACGCCACCGGCCAGCCCAGCGCGACGACATAGCCGTACACCGACACCAGCTCGCCCACGCTGATCTGCCCCTGAGCGGCCAGCCGGGCGCCCATCCACGTCACCAGCGCCAGGAACAGCACCGGCAGCCCCACCCCGAGGGCCTGGATCCAACTGGTCACCGCGCCGACCCGGTAGCCCTGCTCGCGCAGCCGCCCCGAGTCCCGGCGGAACGCGTCCGCGACCAGACCCTTGCCCCCCAGCCCGTTCAGCACCCGCAGCCCGCCCGCGAGGTCGCCGATCCGCGCCGTCAGCACGGACTGCCGCTCCCGGTACTCCGTCTCCCGGCCCTGCAGGCGTCCCATGAGCGGCCCGAGCAGCACCCCGAGCACCGGCACGCCGAGCAGCACCACCAGGGCGAGCCGGGTCGACACCGACAGCATCAGCCCGCCGACCGCCGCATAGGCGACGACCGCCCCGACACCCGGCCCCACGGCCGTCAGGGACGTGCTGATGGTCTGCACGTCACCCACGCCGATGGTGACGACCTCGCCCGCCCCCACCTGCCGGCGCAGCGCCGCGCCCAGCCGGGTGGCGTGCCCCACGACCACCTTGACGGTGCGGAAGTTGGCGTCCATCCGCACCTTCGTCATCGTGCGGTGGCGCATCATGCCCAGCCACGCGTTGACCCCGCCGACCGCGACCATGGCGCCCGTCCAGCCCGCCAGCGCCCCCATGTCGCCGGGTTCGAGGCCGTGGTCGACGGCCCGGGCCATCAGGTACGGCGTCGCCGCCAGCAGCACCATCCAGACGCTGGCGAGCACCGCCCCCGCCAGACACCGCCGCCACTGCCGCCGCACCAGCCACGCCAGGTACGACCAGCCGCCCCGGCGGTCCGGGGTGCCCGGGTCCTCGTACGCGTCGATCCTCACGCCAGGCTGTCCCGCCACGCCCGGTGCAGATCCGCGAACCGGCCCGTACCCGCGATCAGTTCGGCCGGAGCGCCGTCCTCGACGATCCGGCCGTGCTCCATCACCAGCACCCGGTCGGCGATCTCCACGGTGGACAGCCGGTGCGCGATCACCACCGCCGTACGGCCCTTCAGCACCGTCGTCATCGCCCGCTGCACCGCCCGCTCCCCGGGGATGTCCAGCGAGCTGGTCGCCTCGTCCAGGATCAGCACCGCCGGGTCCGCGAGCAACGCCCGCGCGAACGCCACGAGCTGCCGCTGACCGGCGGAGATCCGGCCGCCCCGCTTGCGCACGTCGGTGTCGTAGCCGTCGGGCAGCGCGGCGATGAAGTCGTGGGCGCCGATCGCCTTCGCGGCCCGCTCGATCTCCTCCCGCGTCGCCTCCGGACGGCCGATGGCGATGTTGTCGGCGACCGTGCCGGAGAACAGGAACGCCTCCTGCGTCACCATCACCACCCCGCGCCGCAGTTCGGGCACGGCCAGGTCGCGCAGGTCGACCCCGTCCAGCAGGACGCTCCCGGCGGACGGGTCGTAGAACCGGGCGAGCAGCTTGGCCAGCGTCGACTTGCCCGCGCCGGTCGAGCCCACGACGGCGACCGTCTGCCCGGCCGGGAGCGTCAGCCCGAAGCGCGGCAGCACCTCGCCGCCGGTGCGGTAGCCGAAGCTCACCGCGTCGAAGACGACCTCGCGGCCGGGGTGCTCCGACTCCAGCGGCGGCAGCTCCCTCGGCGCGGCCGGCTCGGGCACCGACGGCGTCTGGGCCAGCAGCCCGGCGATCTTCTCCAGCGAGGCCGCCGCCGACTGGTACGAGTTCAGGAACATGCCGAGCCGGTCGATCGGGTCGTACAGCCGCCGCAGGTACAGCACCGCCGCCGCCAGCACACCGAGCGCCAGGGTGTCGTCCGCCACCCGGTAGGCGCCCCACAGCACGATCCCCGCGACGGCCGTGTTCGCCACCAGGCGGGAGCCCACCACGTAACGGGCCATCTCCAGCAGGGCGTTGCCGTTGGTCCGCTCGTGGCGGTGGTTCAGCACCGCGAAGTCGGCGTCGTTGGCGTCCTCCCGGCGGAAGGCGCGCACCGGCCGGATGCCGTTCATCGTCTCCACGAACTTCACGATCACCGACGCGATCGCCGTGGACCGCTGCCGGTACACCCGCCCCGCGCGCCGCTGGTAGAGCCGCACCAGCGCGTACAGCGGCACGAAGGAGGCCACCGCCACGGCGCCGAGGCCCAGGTCCAGCCAGAGCAGCAGCGCGGCGATGTAGACGAAGGACAGGATGACCGTCACCAGCTCCTGGAGACCCTCGTCGAGCAGCTCGCGCAGGGACTCCACGTCGGTGGTGGAGCGGGAGATGAGGCGGCCGGACGTGTAGCGCTCGTGGAAGTCGACGCTCAGCGCCTGCGCGTGCCGGAAGATGCGCCCGCGCAGGTCGAGCAGCACGTCCTGACTGACCCGGGCCGCCGCCGCGATGAAGGCGTACTGGAGTCCGCCCGCCGCCAGCGAGCACAGCAGGTAGCCGGCGCCCACCGCGACCAGCGGGCCGTGGTCGTCGTCCCGCAGGGCCGGCACGGCCTGGTCGATGGCGTACGCCACCAGCAGCGGGCCCGCCTGCACGGCCGCCTGCTGGAGCAGCAGGAACAGGACCGTGAGGGCGACGCGTGCCTTCAGGGGCGCCAGCAGGGAGCGCAGCAGGGCGCCGGTAGCGCCCGGCGGGCTGGGCAGGACGTCCCGGTCGAACGAGTCGTCGTCGGCGGCGGTGCGGGTTCCCGCCTCGACGGGATCCCCGTGTTCCGGGTCCTCCGGCTGTTCCCTGTCCGGCGCGGTGGCCGTGGGCGCGGTCATCGGCCGTTTCCTTCCTGGAGTGCCTCGTCGGTCTCGTGCCCGTCGAGCCCGGACATCAGATGGGCGTACTCGGGGCTGGTGCGCAGCAGTTCGTGATGGGTGCCGACGGCGGTGATCCGGCCCCCGGAGAGCAGGGCGACGCGGTCGGCGAGCAGGACGGTGGAGGGGCGGTGGGCCACGATCAGCGCCGTGGTGTCGGCCAGGACCTGCCGCAGGGCGGCCTCCACGGCGGCCTCCGTGTGCACGTCCAGCGCGGACAGCGGGTCGTCCAGGACGAGGAACCTCGGCCTGCCCACCACCGCCCGCGCGAGCGCGAGGCGCTGACGCTGGCCGCCGGAGAGACTGAGGCCCTGCTCGCCGACCTGGGTGCCGGTGCCCTGGGGGAGCGCGTGCGCGAAGTCGGCCTGCGCGACGGCCAACGCCCGGGACAGCTCCTCCTCGCCGGCGTCCGCACCGGCGCCCATCAGCACGTTCTCGCCGACGGTGGCCGAGAAGAGGGTGGGCTCCTCGAAGGCCACGGCGACCATCGAGCGCAGCTCCTCGCGGGACAGGGCGGTGATCTCCTCGCCGTCCAGCGTGATCCGGCCCTCGGTCACCTCGTGCAGGCGGGGGACGAGCGCGGTCAGCGTCGTCTTGCCGCTGCCGGTGGCACCGACCAGGGCCATGGACTCGCCGGAGCGGATGTGCAGGGTGACGTCCGTCAGCAGGGGCGTGGACTCGGGCGCGGCGTCGGGATACCGGAACCGCACGTTCTCGAACCGGAGACCATCGGCCGCGCCCACCCTCCCCCACTCTCGGCTTCGCTCGAGCGGGGGGACCCCCATCGCCCCGGCGGCACGACGGCCCGCGGCCGGGTCCGTTTCCACCTCCGCGTCCATCACCTCGAAGTACCGGTCCGTGGCCGTCGCCGCCTCCTGGCTCATCGCCAGCAGGAAGCCGATGGACTCCACCGGCCACCGCAGCGCCAGCGCCGTGGACAGGAACGCCACCAGCGTCCCCGCCGACAGCGCCCCGTCCGCCACCTGCACCGCCCCGACCACCAGCGCCGCCCCGATCGCCACCTCCGGCAGCGTCACGATGACCGCCCAGATGGCCGCGAGCAGCCGCGCCTTGCGCAGCTCCATGCCCCGCAGGGTGTGCGACAGCTCGTGGAAGGCGCGGGCCTGGCTGCGGTGCCGGCCGAAGCCCTTGATGATCCGGACGCCGAGCACGCTCTCCTCGACCACCGTCGTCAGATCCCCGACCTGGTCCTGCGCGCGCCGCGCCACCGCGGAGTACTTCTTCTCGAAGATCCCGCACGTGATCATCACCGGGATGGCGGGCCCCAGGATGACCAGCCCCAGCGTCCAGTCCTGGACCAGCATGATGCCCACGCCGATCAGAATCGTGACGCCGTTGACCAGCAGGAACGTCAGCGGGAAGGCGAGGAACATGCGGAGCAGCATCAGGTCGGTCGTCCCGCGCGACAGCAACTGCCCCGACGCCCAGCGGTCGTGGAAGGCCACCGGCAGCCGTTGCAGGTGCCGGTACAGGTCCGCGCGCATGCCCGCCTCGACCCCCGCGAGCGGCCGGGCCACCAGCCACCGCCGCAGCCCGAACAGCAGTGCCTCCGCCACCCCGAGGAGCAGCAGGTACAGCGCACCGAGCCACACGCCCGCCGGATCACCGTCGGCGACCGGCCCGTCCACCATCCACTTCAGGACGAGCGGGATCACCAGAGCCACGCAGGAGGCGAGGACCGCTATCACCGCGGCCGTGCCCAACCGCGCGCGCACCGGGCGCACGTAGGGCCACAGCCGCAGCAGGGCACGTACGGTGGAGTGCCGCTCCGCGGGTTCCGGGGCGGGCTTCGGAGCGAGATCCGTGGCGGGGGCAGGTTTCGTGGGCATCAGCAGCGAGCCTACGGTTCACCACTGACACTGCCCACCGAGTTTCCGAGCCCGCCCGGGTCGTACGGAAGCCTCGCCGGGGTCGTACCGGCGCATCAACCGATCGGCTGATGCGCCTTCGAGCGCGTCGGCCGATGTGCCGGACCCCCGGCCGCCGGGACGCTGGTGCCATGCCCGTCATCGAAGTCACCGACCTGCGCAAGTCCTACGGCGGCCGCCCCGTCGTCGACGGTGTGTCCTTCTCCGTCGAGGAGGGCGAGATCTTCGGCGTCCTCGGCCCCAACGGCGCCGGCAAGACCACCACCGTCGAGTGCGTCGAGGGGCTGCGCGTCCCCGACGCGGGCCGGGTCCGGGTCACCGGCCTCGACCCCGTCGCCGACCACCGGCGGGTCGCCGAGGTCCTCGGCGCCCAGCTCCAGCAGAGCGAACTCCAGCCCAAGCTCACCGTCCGCGAGGCCCTGGAGCTGTACGCCGCCTTCTACCCGAAGCCGGCCGACTGGCGCACGCTCGCCGAGCGCCTCGACCTCGTCCCGATGCTGGACACCCGGTTCGGCAAGCTCTCCGGCGGCCAGAAGCAGCGCCTGTTCATCGCGCTGGCCCTGGTCGGCGCCCCGCGCGTCGTCGTCCTCGACGAACTGACCACCGGCCTCGACCCGCGCGCCCGCCGGGAGACCTGGCAGCTGATCGAGGACATTCGCGCCGGCGGGGTCACCGTCCTCCTCGTCACGCACTTCATGGAGGAGGCCCAGCGCCTGTGCGACCGGATCGCGGTGATCGACCGGGGCCGCGTCGCCGCCCTCGACACCCCGGCCGGACTCATCCGGCGCTCGGCGGGCGCCACCGTCATCAGCTTCACCCCGTCCGCGCCGCTGGACGAGGTCGACCTGCGCGCGCTGCCCGAACTGGCCTCCGCCGAGTTCAAGGACGGCCGCGTCACCCTGTCCGGCACGGACGAGACGGTCAACGCCGTCGTCACCCTGCTCGCCCGCACCCGCGTCACCGCCCACCAGCTCCGGGTCACCGACACCACGCTGGACGACGCCTTCCTGGACCTCACGGAGGCCACCGCATGACCGGCACGACCACCGACGTCTTCGACACCGCCGTACTGAGGACCGAGCTGCGGCTGTTCCGGCGTGAACCCGGCGCCCTGTTCTGGATACTCGTGTTCCCGACCCTGCTGCTGGTGATCCTCGGTTCCATCCCGTCCTTCCGCGAGGCCGACGCCGCCTACGGCGGACTGCGCCCGGTCGACGCCTACGTGCCGGTGGCCGTGCTGCTCGGCCTGACCGTCGGCGGACTCCAGGGCATGCCGCAGGTCCTCACCGGCTACCGGGAGCGCGGCATCCTGCGCCGGATGTCCGCCACCCCGGTGCGTCCGGCGGCGCTGCTGTCCGCGCAGATGGCGGTGTGCGGCGGCGCCGCCCTGGTCTCCGCGCTGCTCGCGCTCGCCGTCGGCCGGCTCGCCTTCGACGTGGCGCTGCCCGCACAGCCCCTCGGCTACCTCCTCGCGCTGCTCCTCGCCGTGCTCGCCGCGCTGTCCCTGGGCGCCGTGCTCTCCGCCCTGTCCCGCACCACGAAGATCGCGGGCGCGGTCGGGTCGGCCGCGCTGTTCCCGGCGATGTTCTGCGCGGGCGTGTGGCTTCCGGTGCAGGCCATGCCGGACCTGCTCGGCCGGGTCGTGGGCTGGACGCCCTTCGGCGCCGCCGCGCAGGCTCTCAACGAGGCCGCCGCCGGTGACTGGCCGGGCTGGTCCCACCTGGCGGTGCTGGTGGCCTGGACGGTGCTGCTCACGGCGGGGGCCGCGCGCTGGTTCCGGTGGGAATGAGCGGGCCGATGGCCGACACTGGGCCGATGACCGACGCGGGAACCGTCGAGCGCCAGTGGACGGCGTTCCACCAGTGGGGGCCGTACGGCCTGCTCGCCGTCGGCACGGCCGTCGCCGCGGCCGCCTCCGACCTGGTCGGCATGACCGCGCACGAGTGGTACCTCGCGGGCGCTCTGATCGCGGTCGCGGTCGGCATGCAGCTGGGGTGGAGCAGAACGGCCCGCACCCGGTCCGGACCGACCCCGGTGAGTGTCTGCCTCTACTTCGTGCGCTGCGCCGTCGCCTTCGTCCTGGCCTGGCTCAACCCGCTCTTCGGCTTCTACGCGTACGCCGGATACTTCGGGGTGGACCGGCTGCTGCCGCGCCGGCTGCGCAAGCCGGGACTGTTCCTGACGGCGGTGACGATCGCGGGCTCGCAGTCGGGCGGGATGCCGCCGGACGACGCGACGGGATGGGTGCTCTTCGGCGCGATCCTCACGGTCAACGTCGTCCTCCTCGTCGTCTTCGCCCGCCTCGCCGAGGCGGAGGACGCCCGCGGCCGCGCCCGCGTCGAGACCATCACCGAACTGGAGCGCACCAACACCGCCCTGCAACAGGCCCTCGACGAGAACGCCGCTCTCCACGCCCAGCTCCTCGTCCAGGCCCGGGAGGCCGGGGTCGCCGACGAGCGCAGGCGGCTGGCCGCCGAGATCCACGACACCCTCGCCCAGGGCCTGACCGGCATCATCGCCCAGCTCCAGGTCGTCGCGGCCGCCCCGGACCCGGCGCTCGGCCGCGCGCACCTGGACCGGGCCCTCGCCCTGGCCCGGCACAGCCTCGGCGAGGCCCGCCGCTCCGTGCACAACCTCGCACCGGCCGCCCTCGCCGACGACGGACTGCCGGACGCGCTGAAGAAGACGGTGACGGAGTGGGGCGAACGCACCGGCGCCCGGGCCCGGTTCACCGTCACCGGCACCGCCGAGCACCTCCACGACGAGGTCGCCGCCACCCTCCTGCGCATCGCCCAGGAGGCTCTGTCCAACACGGCCCGGCACGCAGCCGCCGACCGGGTCGGCGTCACCCTCTCCTACATGGGCGACGAGGTCACCCTCGACATCCGCGACGACGGACGGGGCTTCGACCCGCTGACCGCGCGGCAGCGCACCCCCGCCGGAGGCTTCGGCCTGGACGGCATGCGCGCCCGCGCCGAGCGCATCGCCGGCTCCCTCACCGTGGAGGCGGAACCGGGGCACGGCACGGCCGTCTCGGCTCGCGTACCGTTGGTCCGCCATGACCGATGACGCCGTGATCTCCCTCCTCGTCGTCGACGACCACCCGGTCGTCCGCGACGGCCTGCGCGGCATGTTCGAGTCCGCGCCCGGCTTCCGCGTCCTGGGCGAGGCGGCGAGCGGCGTCGAGGCGCTGGAACGGGCCGCCGCGCTCGACCCCGACGTGATCCTCATGGACCTGCGGATGCCGGGCGGTTCGGGCGTGGACGCCATCCGCGAGCTGACCCGGCGCGGCGCCCGCGCGAGGGTCCTCGTGCTCACCACGTACGACACCGACTCCGACACCCTGCCCGCGATCGAGGCCGGCGCGACCGGCTACCTCCTCAAGGACGCGCTCCGCGACGACCTGTTCACCGCGGTCCGCGCGGCGGCCCGGGGGCGTACGGTCCTCTCCCCGGCGGTCGCCTCCCGGCTGGTCTCCGCCGTCCGCGCCCCGAAGGCCCCCGGCGGCGAGCCCCTCTCCGCCCGCGAGCGCGAGGTGCTCGCCCTGGTGGCGCGCGGCACCTCCAACAAGGAGATCGCCCGGGAGCTGTTCATCAGCGAGGCGACCGTGAAGACCCACCTCACCCACCTGTACGCGAAGCTCGGCGTGAGCGACCGGGCGGCGGCCGTCGCGACGGCGTACGAGCGGGGCATCCTCGGCTGAACGAGCCGCGCCGCGACGACCGGCCGGGATCACGACGTTGGTGTGACCGGGCCCAGCCCACCCGCGGCCGGACCGCCCCGCCCGCGACGGCCACCGGCCAGGCCCTCGCGCTCATCCCGCCCGCAGCAGCAGCACCGTCCGTCCCGGCACCGTGATCTCCGCCCCCGCCGGGTGCACCGTGCCCGGTGCCGCGTCCTGCTCCTCCCGGCCGGTGTCGACGACCACCTCGTACCGCTGTGCCCACGGGGGACCCGGCAGGACGAAGCCGGCCGGGTCCCCGCCCGCGTGCAGGACGGCCAGGAAGCTGTCGTCGACGACGGGGTCGCCGTACTCGTCGCGCCCCGGGATGTCCCGCCCGGACAGGTACATGCCGAGCGTGGCGGCGGGGGCGTACCAGTCCCGCTCCGTCATCTCGGCGCCCTCCGCGGTGAACCAGGCCAGGTCGCGCAGCCCGTCCGCGGAGTGCGCCCGGCCGGAGAAGAAGGCCCGGCGGCGCAGGACGGGGTGCCGGTGGCGCAGGGCGACCAGCCGGGCGGTCAGCTCGAACAGGGGCCGCCACTCCGGGTCGTCCCGCAGACTCCAGTCCACCCAGCCGGTCTCGTTGTCCTGGCAGTAGGCGTTGTTGCTGCCGCGCTGGGTGCGGCCCATCTCGTCGCCCGCGACCAGCATCGGCACCCCGGTCGACAGCAGGAGGGTGGTCAGCAGGTTGCGCGACTGGCGGCGCCGCAGGGCCCGTACGTCCTCGTCGTCCGTCTCCCCCTCCACCCCGCAGTTCCAGGACCGGTTGTCGTCCGTGCCGTCCCGGTTGCCCTCGCCGTTGGCCTCGTTGTGCTTGCGCTCGTACGACACCAGGTCCCGGAGGGTGAAGCCGTCGTGCGCGGTGACGAAGTTGACCGAGGCGTACGGTCTGCGCCCGCCCCACGCGTACAGGTCGCTGGAGCCCGACAGGCGGTACCCCATCTCCCGCACGTCCGGCAGCGCGTGCCGCCAGAAGTCCCGCACCGCGCCCCGGTACCGGTCGTTCCACTCGGTCCACAGCGGCGGGAAGGCCCCCACCTGGTAGCCGCCCGAGCCCACGTCCCACGGCTCGGCGATCAGCTTCACCCGGCGCAGCACCGGATCCTGCGCGATCACCGCGAGGAACGGGGAGAGCATGTCGACGTCGTGCATCGAGCGGGCCAGCGCCGCCGCCAGGTCGAAGCGGAAGCCGTCCACGCCCATCTCGGTGACCCAGTAGCGCAGCGAGTCGGTGATCAGGCGCAGCACGTGCGGCTGGACGACGTGCAGGGTGTTGCCGCAGCCGGTGTAGTCGGCGTACCGGCGGGCGTCCGGCTGGAGGCGGTAGTAGCCGCGGTTGTCGATGCCCTTCAGGGAGAGCGTCGGGCCCAGCTCGCCCGCCTCGGCCGTGTGGTTGTAGACCACGTCGAGGATCACCTCGATGCCGGCCGCGTGCAGCGCGCGCACCATCCGCTTGAACTCGCCGACCTGCTCGCCGGTGGTGCCGGAGGCGGCGTAGGCGGCGTGCGGGGCGAAGTAGCCGACCGAGTTGTAGCCCCAGTAGTTCTTCAGGCCGCGGTCCAGCAGATGGCTCTCGTGGGCGAACTGGTGCACCGGCAGCAGCTCCACCGCCGTCACGCCCAGCCGGGTCAGGTGCTCGATCGCCGCCGGGTGCGCGAGGCCCGCGTACGTGCCGCGCAGCTCGGGCGGTATGCCGGGGTGGAGCTTGGTGAAGCCCCGTACGTGCAGCTCGTAGATGACCGAGTCCGCCCACGGCGTCTTGGGCCGCCGGTCGTCCGACCAGTCGTCGTCGTCATGGACCACGACGCCCTTCGGTACGTGAGGCGCCGAGTCCCGGTCGTCGCGCACGGTGTCCGCCACCCGCTGCTCCGGCCAGTCCCGCACATGGCCGTACACCTCGGGCGGCAGGGTGAAGTCGCCGTCCACGGCGCGGGCGTACGGGTCGAGGAGCAGCTTCGCCGGATTCCAGCGGGCGCCCGTCCACGGGTCCCAGCGGCCGTGCACCCGGTAGCCGTAGCGCTGCCCCGGCCGGACGCCCGGCACGAAGCCGTGCCAGATCTCGTGCGTCAGCTCCGTCAGCCGCACCCGCCGCTCCCCGGCGCCGGGGCCCGGCCCGTCGAACAGGCACAGCTCGACCGCCTCCGCGCCGCCCGCCCACAGCGCGAAGTTGGTCCCCGCCACCTGGTCGGGGCCGGTCCGGAACCGGGCGCCCAGCGGCACCGGGGTACCCGGCCGGGCCGGTACGGCGGTCGGCGGCACGGCCCGCCGCGCGCCGTTGACCACGACGGCGGGGCGCCCGTCCGCGACGGCCCGCCCGTCCGCGGCGCTCCGCTCCCCGGTCACCGCCTCCTGCTCGGCTGCGCTGGACACCTGTCAGCCTCCCACGGCTCGTGGAACGACGTCCGGCAGGAGGGCGTGCGGCGTCCCGGCCGCTGCTCCCCGTCGCGTCGTCCTCCCCACAGTTCTGCCCACCGGGTGGCTCGCACTCACGTTTCCCCAGGGCCGACCGGTCGTTACGGGTGGATGTGAGTCACGTACACGGGCGCGCACGGCGCGCGGGCGCCGCTCTGGCCGCCCTACTGACATGGGCAGGGCTGCTCGCCGGGGCCGCCGGATGCACCGCGGACGGCGGAGGCGTCGGGTCCGGCATCGGCTCGGGCATCGGCGAGATGTTCGGCAAACCACCCGCAGCCGAGGACGTCATCCGCATCACCCCGGACGACGGGAGCAAGGCCGTCCGGCCCGAGCGGAAGCTGTCGGTGCGGGTGCCCGACGGGCGGCTCGAGTCGGTGGAGGTCGTCACGTCGCAGGACGCCCGGGAGACCCCGGTGCCCGGCCGGATCTCCGAGGACGGCCTGACCTGGCGGCCCGACGACGACCGGCTCGCGCTCGCCGCCAAGTACACCGTCGACGTCGTCGCCCTGGACGGCTCCGGACACCGCTCGGCCCGGCACACCACGTTCACCACGCAGGTCCCCGAGGAACGCTTCATCGCCTACGTCGCCCCGGAGAACCGCTCGGTCGTCGGCACCGGCATGATCGTCTCGCTGGAGTTCAACCGGGAGATCACCGACCGCGCCGCCGTCGAACGCGCCGTCTCCGTCACCGCGAAGCCCGCCGCCGACGTCCGCCCCCACTGGTTCGGCAAGGACCGCCTCGACTTCCGCCCGAAGGAGTACTGGAAGCCCGGCACCGAGGTCACCGTCGGCCTCGACCTGCGCGACGTCGAGGGCGCCGAGGGCGTCTACGGACTCCAGCACAAGACGATCTCCTTCACCGTCGGCCGCAGCCAGGTCTCCCGCGTCGACGCCGCCGAACGGACCATGGAGGTGCGCCGGGACGGCACGCTGCTGGCCACCGTGCCGATCACCGCGGGGGCGCCGACGACGCCCACCTACAACGGCAAGATGGTGATCACCGAGATGCTCGAGGTCACCCGCATGAACAGCCGCACGGTCGGCTTCGGCGGCGAGTACGACATCCCCGACGTCCCGCACGCCATCCGTCTGACCAGCTCCGGCACCTTCCTGCACGGCAACTACTGGGCCCCCGCCGACACCTTCGGCCGCGCCAACGTCAGCCACGGCTGCGTCGGACTGCGCGACGACAAGGGCGGCGGTTCCGACACCCCGGCGGGCTGGTTCTTCGACCGCAGCCTCGTCGGCGACGTCGTCGAGGTGGTCCACAGCAAGGACAAGAAGGTCGCCCCCGACAACGGACTGAGTGGCTGGAACATGAAGTGGAAGGAGTGGAAGGCGGGCAGCGCGGTGAAGTGACACCGACGCCCCTTCCTGCCCCCGGCCGCCAACTCGGTACGGAACGGTGACAATTCACCTGCCCCGCAACCCCCTGGCCTGCGGTTACGATGCGCCGGTGCGCGCGCGGGCGCACTGGGGCGCGGGCCCGACCAGGCCCGGCGAGGGGAGAACAAGGTGAACGTGCGTCCGATAGCGGGGGCGGTACTCGGGGTGCTGATGCTGACCGTCACCGCGTGCGGTGGCGGCGGCTCGGGCTCGGGAGCCGGGGACGGCAAGGGGGACAAGGCCAAGGACGCCACCGCGGCACAGAGCGAGCAGTCCGACGCCGTCGTCGCCATCACCCCGCAGAACGGGGCCGAGGCGGTCGACACCAGCGGGGCGCTCAAGGTCGGTGCCACGCAGGGGAAGCTCACCGAGGTCGTCGTCAAGGACGGCAAGGGCACGAAGGTCGACGGGAAGATATCCGGGGACGGCGCCTCCTGGACGCCGTCCACCCACCTGGCCGCCTCCACCACCTACACCGTGCACGCGGTCGCCAAGGACTCCGAGGGCCGCACGGCCGCCGAGGACTCCCGCTTCACCACCCTGACGCCGAAGAACACCTTCATCGGCACCTTCACGCCGGAGGACGGCTCGAAGGTCGGCGTCGGCATGCCGTTCTCGCTCCGCTTCACCCGGGGCATCACCAACCCCGAGGACGTCGAGAAGGCCATCACGATCAAAACGGAGCCGGCCGTCGAGGTCGCGGGCCACTGGTTCGGCAACGACCGCCTCGACTTCCGGCCCGAGAAGTACTGGAAGGCCGGCACCAAGGTCACCGTCGACCTCAACCTCGACGGCGTCGAGGGCCGCGAGGACGTCTACGGCAAGCAGGCCAAGACCGTCTCCTTCACCGTGGGCCGCAGCCAGGTCTCCGTCGTGGACGCCAAGAAGCACACGATGAAGGTCGTGCGGGACGGCAAGACCCTCAAGACCGTCCCCGTCACCACCGGAGCGCCCGGCTACGAGACCTGGAACGGCCAGATGGTCATCACCGAGCGGCTCGCGGTGACCCGGATGAACGGCGACACCGTCGGCTACGGCGGCGAGTACGACATCAAGGACGTCCCGCACGCCATGCGCCTGTCCACCTCGGGCACCTTCATCCACGGCAACTACTGGGGCGGCGACGCCTTCGGCAACCGCAACACCAGCCACGGCTGCATCGGCCTGCGCGACGTGCGCGGCGGCTGGGACGAGGGGGCGCCGGCCCGCTGGTTCTTCGAGAACTCGATCGTCGGCGACGTCGTCGTGGTCGAGAACTCCGAGGACGCCACCATCGCCCCGGACAACGGCCTCAACGGCTGGAACATGTCCTGGGAGAAGTGGAAGGCCTGAGGGGGGAGACTGCCCCGCCGCGTGAACGCCCGCTAACCTGCGGGGCATGACCGTACATCTCGAAGTCGCCGAAGGCGTCGGAACGCTGCGCCTGGACCGCCCGCCCATGAACGCGCTGGACGTCGCCACCCAGGACCGGCTGAAGGAGCTGGCCGAGGAGATCACCCGGCGCGAGGACGTACGCGCCGTGGTGATCCACGGCGGCGAGAAGGTGTTCGCTGCGGGCGCGGACATCAAGGAGATGCAGGTGATGGACCACGCGGCGATGATCGCGCGGTCCCGCGCCCTGCAGGACTCCTTCACCGCGGTGGCCCGCATCCCCAAGCCGGTGGTCGCGGCCGTCACCGGCTACGCGCTGGGCGGCGGCTGCGAACTCGCCCTCTGCGCCGACTTCCGCGTCGCGGGGGAGAACGCCAAGCTGGGCCAGCCCGAGATCCTGCTCGGGCTGATCCCCGGCGCGGGCGGCACCCAGCGGCTGTCCCGGCTGATCGGCCCCTCCAAGGCCAAGGACCTGATCTTCACCGGCCGCCAGGTGCGGGCCGACGAGGCGCTGGCGCTCGGCCTGGTGGACCGGGTGGTCCCGGCCGCCGAGGTCTACGAGCAGGCGCACGCGTGGGCCGCACGGCTCGCGAAGGGGCCCGCGATCGCGCTGCGCGCCGCGAAGGAGGCGATCGACACCGGTCTGGAGACCGACATCGAGACCGGCCTCGCCGTCGAGCGGAACTGGTTCGCGGGCCTGTTCGCCACCGAGGACCGCGAACGCGGGATGCGCAGCTTCGTGGAAGAGGGCCCCGGCAAGGCGAAGTTCCTCTGAACACCCCATGCAAGAAGTACAAGTTTCATCCGAAGTCGCGTTGTACCACTCGCAATTGACGTGATGTCTGATCCGGGTCCCTCGTTGGGGCGGTTTATGGCAGCCTTAACGCACCATGAAGCGCGTCCTGTCGAGGGAGTCCGTCGCGTGTCTCCGGCCGAGTCGTCCGCGCAGGTCAGAGCGGCTGCCAGTGGCCCCGAACTGCCAGCGGCATATGCCGATCGACCATCGACGGGCCCGGCTCCCACGGGGGCGGATTCCCCGGGAACGGCCCCGGAGCCCCCCGTGGACGGCCATGATGGAGGCATGGCGGGGCTGGATGGTAAGGAACAGCCGCGGGGAGCCGGACGTGCGACCGCGGCGCGCTGGTCGCCGGCGGTCGAGGACGAACGCGCACTCAAGGTGCTGGAGCTGTTCGGCAACCCGACGGAGCGCGAGGTTCCGTTGCCCTCCCGCCCCGAGTCCGCCGCGACCGCCCGCCGACTGGCCCAGGTCGTCGCCCTGCGCCAGTGGAAACTGGGCCCCAAGGTCACGGAGGACACCGTCCTGCTCGTCTCCGAGCTGGTCGGCAACGCCGTACGCCACACCGGGGCCCGCGTCTTCGGCCTCCGGATGTGCCGCCGCCCCGGGTGGATCCGGGTCGAGGTCCGCGACCCCTCCCGGGGGCTGCCCTGTCTGATGCCGGTGCAGGAGACGGACATCAGCGGGCGCGGTCTCTTCCTCGTCGACAAGCTGTCCGACCGCTGGGGCGTCGATCTGCTGCCACGCGGCAAGACCACCTGGTTCGAGATGCGGGTCGTGGACCGGTGAGAGTCCATCTGCCCCGGAACGCAAGCCCGTTCACCGGACACGCCACCTACGGGTGAGAATCCGGAACGCACCGCTCCGCAGCCGGGATCGTATCCGCATGATCAGTACTCGCCTGCGCCGACGGACCGCCGCCGCCGTCCTGTCGCTCTCCGCGGTCCTCGCCACCACCGCGGCCACCGCCCCCGGCGCCGCCACGGCCCCGTCGGCCGCTCCCGTCAAGGCCGCACCGGCCTGCCCCCAGTTCGACGACAAGACCAAGGCCGCCGCCGACCGCGGCGTCGACGTCGACCGCATCACCCCCGAGCCGGTCTGGCGCACCACCTGCGGCACCCTCTACCGCAGCGACAGCCGCGGACCGCAGGTCGTCTTCGAGGAGGGCTTCCACGCCAAGGACGTCCGAAACGGCCAGTACGACGTCGAGAAGTACGTCCTGGTCAACCAGCCCTCGCCGTACGTCTCGACGTCCTACGACCACGACCTGTACAAGACCTGGTACAAGTCCGGCTACAACTACTACATCGACGCCCCCGGCGGCATCGACGTCAACAAGACCATCGGCGACACCCACAAGTGGGCCGACCAGGTGGAGGTCGCCTTCCCCGGCGGCATCCAGCGGAAGTACATCATCGGCGTCTGCCCCGTCGACCGGCAGACCAAGACCGAGATCATGAGCGACTGCGAGAGCAACCCGCACTACCAGCCCTGGCACTGACACGGCCCGACCGGCGCCGACGCCGGCCGCTCAGGGACGCAGGAACAGCGCCTCCGAGGCCACCGGCCGGTAGCCCGCCGCCTGGAACGCCCGCAGACTGCGGGCGTTCCCCGCCGACACCTGCGCCCAGACCGGCTCGCCCCCCGCCAGCTGCCGCGCGGCCGTCACCAGCTCCCGCCCGAGCCCCCGGTGCCGGGCACCCTCCGCCACCTCCACGGCGACCTCCAGCCGCCCGCCGACCCCGCGGCCCAGTACCAGCACCCCGCCGTCCGCCGCCCACACCCGCACCTCGTCGCGCCGCCGCAGCGCCGACACCACCCGCGGATGCCCCGGGTCGGCGACCTCCCGCAGCGCGACCCCGGGACGCCCCGGAAGCGGGGCACCGGCCAGCAGCACGTCGATCGTGTCCGTCGCCCGCCCCGTGCGCTCCGCGAAGGCCGCCAGGAACCGGGCGTTCATCGTCGCGGCCAGGGGGTCGCAGTCCAGTGCGGCCAGCGTCCCCCGCACCCACCCCTCGTCCTCGTCGGTGAAGACGACCGAGTGCGCCGTGAAGGCGACGACCCCCGCGTCCCGGGCGCCGTGCTGGGGCACGACACTCGTCCCACCGTCCGCCGGCGGGAACACGCCCCGCGCCGCCGCGTCCAGAATGTCCCGCAGGCCCTCCGCCACACCGCGCTCCTTGAGTCTCCAGCCGCTGGAAGGCACAGACTCCCAGACATGACCGACGACGGCACCGGCCTCATGACCATCGGGCAACTGGCGCGCACCACCGGACTCCCGGTGCGCACCATCCGCTACTGGTCCGACGAGGGCGCCCTGCCCCCGCACGCCCGCTCCGCGGGCGGCTACCGGCTCTACGACGCCGCGTCCGTCGCCCGCCTGGAGCTGATCCGCACCCTGCGCGAACTGGGCCTCGGCCTGGACGCCGTACGCCGCGTCCTGGCCGGCGAGACCACCCTCGCGCGGGTCGCGGCGGCGCACGTGAGCGCGCTGGACGCGCAGATCGGCGCACTGAGGGTGACCCGGGCGGTGCTGTCGACCGTGGCGCGACGCGGCTCGACCGCCGAGGAGACGACACTCATGAACAAGCTGGCACGACTGTCCACCACCGAACGCCGCCGGATCATCGAGGACTTCATGGCCGAGGTCTTCGCCGGCATCGACACCGGCGACCCCGACATCCGCACCCGCCTGCGGTTCGCCGCGGCCGACCTGCCCGACGACCCCACCCCGGAGCAGGTGGACGCCTGGGTGGAGCTGGCCGAGCTGATCCAGGACCCGGAGTTCCGGGTCGTGATGCGCCGGATGATCGAGTTCAACGCGGCGGACCGGGGAGCGGACGTGCCCACGAGCTCCTCGCTCTGGTTCGTGAGCCGGCTGGTCCAGCTCGCCGGTGAGGCGCTGCGCGACGGCGTGGCCCCGGACTCGCCGCGGGCCGCCGAGATCCTGCGCGCGCTGATCGGCGACGCCGACCCGGCCGTCGTGCTCGAACGCCTGACCGCGGTGGCCAACGTACGGCTCGCCCGCTACCGGGAGTTGTCGGCGATCGTGAACGGCCTGGAGCCGCCCTTTGCCCACGAGGAGCAGTTCAGGTGGGTGGTCGCCGCACTGGGCGCCCGTACGGGCGGTTAATCTGACCTGCGTCAGTAGGACCCATGCGCGATACGAGGGGCGGACCGGTGGCGGACATCGAGGAAGCACGCAAGCAGTTCGAGCGGATCGACACGGACGGTGACGGCCTCATCACCGCGGCCGAGTTCAAGACCGCGCTCGCCCAGGGCGGCGACTGGAACGTCACCGAGTCGGTGGCCGAGGCGATCATCGCCGGCCGCGACCTCGACGGTGACAAGCAGCTGTCGTTCGACGAGTTCTGGGCCCACCTGAACAAGTGACGACGCGGGGGAGGGGGCGCCCGCCGGCCGGCCGGCGCCCCCTCCGTCTCGCACGCGTTGCTCCGGGGGAGTGAGGGCGGGCCGGGGCGGAATAGCCCGCCCGGGCCCAAGGTTGCTGGTGCTGACCGGCACGGCGAACGTGCCGGACCGCACGACACGACCTCCGAAGGGCCAGGCGAGTCAGCATCATGAAGATCGGCATCATCGGCGCGGGCAACATCGGCGGCAACCTCACCCGGCGGCTCACCGCCCTGGGACACGACGTCTCCGTGGCCAACTCGCGGGGGCCGCAGACCCTGACCGCGCTGGCCGAGGAGACCGGCGCCACCCCGGTACCGGTCCAGGAGGCGGCGCGCGGCGCCGAGATCGTGGTCGTCACGATCCCGCTGAAGCGCGTCCCGGACCTCCCGGACGGCATCCTCGACGGAGCGTCCGAGGACGTCGCGGTCATCGACACCGGCAACTACTACCCGCAGCAGCGCGACGGCAGGATCGCCGCCATCGAGGACGAGGGGCTCACCGAGAGCCGCTGGACGGAACACCATCTCGGGCACCCCGTGATCAAGGCCTTCAACGGCACCTACGCCCAGGACCTCCTGGACCGCCCCCGCCCGGCCGGCGCGTCCGACCGTGTGGCGCTCCCGGTGGCCGGTGACGACGCGCCGGCCAAGGCGAAGGTGCGCGCGCTGATCGACGAGCTGGGCTTCGACACCGTCGACTCCGGCGGCATCGACGACTCCTGGCGCCAGCAGCCCGGCACCCCGGTCTACGGTCTGCGCGAGGGCGTCGAGGGCGTCACCGAGGCGCTGGCCCAGGCGCCCGCGGAACGTCCCGCGGACTTCCGGGGCTGACCCCCGCCGCTCAGGGCCGCGCCCACTTCTGGAGTGCGGCCTTGCTCGCGAAGTCCGCCACATTGGTGTCGACCGGGTCGTCGGTGTACTGGTGGAAACGCCAGTCGGCCTGGATGCGCGGCTTGCCCGCCGACACGTAGTCGGCGATCCACAGGCCGTCGCCCGCGTACGAGGTGGTGTCCACGGTCAACCAGTAGTTCCTGTTCGTGTAGAGGACCACCCGGTTGTCCGGCCGCAGGGCCTTCACCTTCCTGATGAAGCTGTCCTTCTCCGCGTTGCTCGGATGCGTGCCCTCGCCGTTCGACTCCCAGTCGACGGCGAGGATGTCGCCCTTGCGCTCCGGGGCCTTGGAGACGAAGTACTCGGCCTGGGCGGTGAGGTTGCCCGGCCACAGGAAGTGGTAGAAGCCGACGACCAGCCCGGCGTCGCGGCCCCGCTTGGTCTGGGCCGAGAGTTTCGGGTTGACGTACGAACGGCCTTCCGTCGCCTTCACGAAGACGAAGGACAGGCCGTCGGTGTCGTAGCTGGAGGACTGGTAGGCGCTGACGTCGATGCCGCGCAGCATGGGGCCTCCCTGAGAGGCTGTGGGGGGACGGGAGTTGGTTATTCCCCACGATGGCACGGGTGATCCCCGCTCGAAGCGGAAATGTCGACATCGGTTCCCCTGGGCGCCATTGACGCGCGTAGCGCGGTGCCCCACGCTGGGCTCCGGTTCACGGACGACTCGACGGTCGGGAGGCCGGGATGTTCAGACGCGTGTCACGTCTCCTTCTCTCATTTGTCATGCTCATGGCTGGTGCGGTGGTCGGATGGGGCGCCACCGCGGGCACCGCGCACGCCGACTCCTGCTACACCTGGAACCGCACCCTCTCCCAGGGCTCCTCCGGCAGCGACGTGACGCAGTTGCAGATCCGCGTCGCCGGCTGGGTCACCTCGGGCGAACGGCTCTCCTACGACGGCCAGTACGGCGCCCGGACCGCCGCCGCCGTCAAGAAGTTCCAGGCCGCCTACGGGCTGGGCGCGGACGGCGTCGCGGGCCCCGCGACCTTCAGCAAGATCTACGCCCTCCAGGACGCGGACTGCACGCCCGTCCACTTCACCTACGCCGAACTCAACAAGTGCAACTCCGACTGGTCCGGCGGGGCGGTGTCCGCCGCCACCGCCAAGTCGAACGCGCTGAAGACCATGTGGAAGCTGGAGGCGATGCGGCACGCCCTCGGCGACGTGCCGATCACGATCTCCAGCGGCTTCCGCTCCCGCGCCTGCAACAACGCCGTCGGCGGCTCGGCCACCAGCCGCCACCTCTACGGCGACGCCGCCGACCTGACCGGATCGCCCAGCTTCTGCCGGCTCGCCCAGCAGTCCAGGACCCACGGCTTCTCGGAGATCCTCGGCCCGGGCTACCCGGGCCACAACGACCACACCCACGTGGCCTTCGACCCGTCGCCGTACTGGTCGGCCCCCAACTGCGGCATCTGAGCGACCGGAGCGCACGCCACCGTACGCCCGGCGTGAGGGCGCCCGGCGTACGGCGGTGGTGCGCGCCGGGCTGATCAGGGAGCGGAGGAGGCGGCCGCGGCCGCCCGGGGGCTCTCGTCGGCGGGGCCGGGCTCGCCCTCGTCCAGGGAGACGTCCTTGGTCTCCTTGCCGAGCAGCAGCGCGGTCAGCGTCAGCACGGCCATCGCCGAGAGGTAGACGCCGACCAGCCAGGGCGAGCCGTCACCGGCCTCCCACAGCGCCACCGCTATGAACGGGGCGACGGCCGCGCCGAGGATCGAGCTGACGTTGTACGAGATGCCGGACCCGGTGTAGCGCACACTGGTCGGGAACAGCTCCGGCAGCAGCGCGCCCATCGGGCCGAACGTCATGCCCATCAGCGTGAAGCCGAGCACCAGCCACAGCACCACGCCGAGCGTGCCCAGGTCGATCAGCGGCACCCAGACCAGGCCGAAGACCACGATCGCGGCGGTGATCCAGACCAGGGTGGTGCGGCGCCCGTACTTGTCGGCGAGCGGGCCGGAGACCAGGGTGAACACGGCGAAGAACAGCACACCGAAGATCATCATCAGGACGAACGTGGTGTAGCTGTAGCCGAGCCCCGGCACGTCGGCGTCCTTGGCGGCGCGGCCGTAGCTCAGCGAGAACGTGGTCATCAGGTAGAAGAGCACGTACGTCGCCAGCATGATGAACGTGCCCAGGACCAGCTGCCTCCAGTGGCCCTGGACCACGGTGGCCAGCGGCAGCTTGCGCACCCCGCCGGTCTCGCGCGTCCTCGCGAACACCGGCGACTCCACGAGCCGCGAGCGCACCCACAGGCCGATCGCGACCATCACGGCGGAGAACAGGAACGGGATGCGCCAGCCCCAGCTCGCGAAGGCCTCGGACGGCTGCGTGGGGTCCGCGCCGCCGGCGGACGGCAGCAGCGCCCCGATGATCAGGAACAGGCCGTTGCCGATGATGAAGCCGAGCGGGGCACCCAGCTGCGGGAAGGTCCCGTACAGGGCGCGCTTGCCGCGGGGCGCGTTCTCGGTGGCGACCAGCGCGGCCCCGCTCCACTCGCCGCCGAGCGCGAAGCCCTGCGCGAGCCGCATCAGCACGAGCAGCGCCGTGGCGAGCCAGCCCGCCTGCGCGTAGGTGGGCAGCACGCCGATGAGGAACGTGGCGACGCCCATGGTGAGCAGCGAGACGACCAGCGTCCTCTTGCGGCCGAGCCGGTCACCGAGGTGCCCGAAGAAGACGGCGCCGATCGGCCGGGCGACCATCGCGGCGCCGAAGACAGCGAACGACGACAGCAGCGCCGTGGTGGGGTCGCTGCTCGGGAAGAAGAGCTTCGGGAAGACCAGGACGGCGGCGGTCGCGTAGATGTAGAAGTCGTAGAACTCGATCGTCGTGCCCATGAGGCTGGCGACGAGGACGCGCGACCGGGGGTTGACGGGTGCCTGGGCGGGAGCGGGGTGGGGGGACGGTGCGGGCATGACTCGGTCTTTCACGTGCGAAACATGGGTGTCGCAACGATCTCAGCCGTCTTGCTTCACGGAAAGCGGGTGTCACGATGTGAGACGCCCGCCGCGCTCCGGTCGTGCCGCCGTTCAGCACTCGATGATGTTCACCGCGAGCCCGCCCCGCGCCGTCTCCTTGTACTTGACCGACATGTCGGCGCCGGTCTCCTTCATGGTCTTGATGACCTTGTCCAGGGAGACCTTGTGGGAGCCGTCGCCGCGCATCGCCATCCGGGCCGCCGTGACCGCCTTGACCGCGGCCATGCCGTTGCGCTCGATGCAGGGGATCTGCACCAGGCCGCCGACCGGGTCGCAGGTGAGGCCGAGGTTGTGCTCCATGCCGATCTCGGCGGCGTTCTCCACCTGCTCCGGGGAGCCGCCCAGCACCTCGGCGAGGGCACCGGCCGCCATCGAGCAGGCGGAGCCGACCTCGCCCTGGCAGCCGACCTCGGCGCCGGAGATGGAGGCGTTCTCCTTGAAGAGCATGCCGATGGCGCCGGCCGCGAGGAGGAAGCGGACCACGCCGTCCTCGTCGGCGCCGGGGACGAAGTTCACGTAGTAGTGCAGGACGGCCGGGATGATGCCGGCCGCGCCGTTGGTGGGGGCGGTGACGACCCGGCCGCCGGCCGCGTTCTCCTCGTTCACGGCCATCGCGTAGAGGGTGATCCACTCCATGGCCAGCGCCTGCGGGTCGCCCTCGGAGCGCAGCTTGCGCGCGGTGTTCGCGGCGCGGCGGCGCACCTTCAGGCCGCCCGGCAGGATGCCCTCGCGGGTCATGCCGCGCTCCACGCACGCCCGCATCACGCGCCAGATCTCCAGCAGGCCCTCGCGGATCTCGTCCTCGTCGCGCCAGGCCCGCTCGTTCTCCAGCATCAGCGCGGAGATGGACAGGCCCGTCTCCCGGGCCAGGCGCAGCAGCTCGTCACCGGTGCGGAAGGGGTACTTGAGCACCGTGTCGTCGAGCACGATGCGGTCCGCGCCCACCGCGTCCTCGTCGACGACGAAGCCGCCGCCGACCGAGTAGTACGTCTTGGTCAGCACCTCGGCGCCCTGGGCGTCGTACGCCCACAGGGTCATGCCGTTGGCGTGGTAGGGGAGGGCCTTGCGGCGGTGCAGGACCATGTCGTCGTCGTAGGAGAACGCGATCTCGTGCTCGCCGAGGAGGCTGAGACGGGCGGCCGACCTGATCGTCTCGACGCGGGCGTCCGCCGTCTCCACGTCGACCGTGCGCGGTGAGTCGCCCTCCAGGCCGAGCAGCACCGCCTTCGGGGTGCCGTGGCCGTGGCCGGTGGCGCCGAGCGAGCCGTACAGCTCGGCGCGGACCGAGGCGACGGAGCCCAGCAGCTCCTCGCCGCGCAGGCGGCGGGCGAACATGCGGGCCGCGCGCATCGGGCCGACCGTGTGCGAGCTCGACGGGCCGATGCCGATCGAGAACAGGTCGAAGACCGAGATGGCCACGGGGACTCCTCAGAACGGGGGTGGTGCGGAGGGGGTGCCGAGGGGCGGGGCGCCCGGCCGCTTGTGGCGGATGCGGCGCCCCACCCCTCGGATGCGGTGTCTACTTGTTCAGACCCGGGTACAGCGGGTGCTTGTCGGCCAGGGTCTTCACCCGGGCCTTGAGGGCCTCGGCGTCGTAGGACGGCTTCAGCGCCTCGGCGATCACGTCCGCGACCTCGGCGAAGTCCTCGGCCGTGAAGCCCCGGGTCGCCAGGGCCGGCGTACCGATGCGCAGACCGGAGGTCACCATCGGCGGACGCGGGTCGTTCGGAACGGCGTTGCGGTTGACCGTGATGCCGACCTCGTGGAGGCGGTCCTCGGCCTGCTGGCCGTCCAGCTCGGAGTCACGCAGGTCCACCAGGACCAGGTGGACGTCCGTGCCGCCGGTCAGGACAGAGACGCCCGCCGCCTTGGCGTCGTCCCGCACCAGGCGCTCGGCCAGGATGCGGGCACCCTCCAGCGTACGGCCCTGGCGCTCCTTGAAGTCCTCGCTCGCGGCGACCTTGAAGGCGACGGCCTTGGCGGCCACCACGTGCTCCAGCGGACCACCCTGCTGACCGGGGAAGACGGCGGAGTTGATCTTCTTGGCCAGCTCGGCCGTGGAGAGGATCACACCGCCGCGCGGACCGCCCAGGGTCTTGTGCGTGGTGGTGGTGACGACGTGGGCGTGCGGCACCGGGTTCGGGTGCAGGCCCGCCGCGACCAGACCGGCGAAGTGCGCCATGTCGACCATCAGGTACGCGCCGACCTCGTCGGCGACCTTGCGGAACGCGGCGAAGTCCAGCTGACGCGGGTAGGCCGACCAGCCCGCCACGATCAGCTTCGGCTTGGTCTCCTTGGCCAGGCGCTCCACCTCGGCCATGTCGACCTGGCCGTCGTCGCCGACGTGGTACGGGACGACGTTGTAGAGCTTGCCGGAGAAGTTGATCTTCATGCCGTGGGTCAGGTGCCCGCCGTGGGCGAGGTTCAGACCCATGATCGTGTCGCCGGGCTTGAGCAGCGCGAACATCGCGGCCGCGTTGGCCTGGGCGCCCGAGTGCGGCTGCACGTTGGCGTGCTCGGCGCCGAAGAGCGCCTTGACCCGGTCGATGGCGATCTGCTCGACCACGTCGACGTGCTCGCAGCCGCCGTAGTAGCGGCGGCCGGGGTAGCCCTCGGCGTACTTGTTGGTGAGGACCGAGCCCTGGGCCTCCATGACCGCGACCGGGGCGAAGTTCTCCGAGGCGATCATCTCGAGGGTGGACTGCTGGCGGTCCAGCTCGGCGTCGACGGCGGCGGCGACGTCCGGGTCCAGCTCGTGCAGGGGTGTGTTCAGAAGCGACATGCGATCGTGACTCCTCAGGCGCCGGCGAAGGCGGTGTACTCGTCGGCGGAGAGCAGGTCGCCCGGCTCGTCCGTGACCCGCACCTTGAACAGCCAGCCGCCCTCGAAGGGGGCGCTGTTCACCAGCGACGGGTCGTTGACGACGTCCTCGTTGACCTCGGTGATCTCGCCGGACACGGGGGAGTACAGGTCGGACACCGACTTGGTCGACTCCAGTTCGCCGCAGGTCCCGCCCGCGGTCACCGCGTCGCCGACCTCGGGAAGCTGCACGAAGACGACGTCACCGAGCGCGTTGGCCGCGTGCTCCGTGATGCCGACCGTCGAGACGCCGTCCTCGGCGCCCGACAGCCACTCGTGCTCCTTGCTGTAACGCAGCTGCTGGGGGTTGCTCATGGCCTGAATTCTCCTGTACGCGGGGAAGTGGCTGGTGAAGGGGGTGACAGGTGGTGAACACGGCGACGGAAGGGGTCGCCGCGGCCGCACCGGTGGGCGGCGCGGACGCGCGCGGGACGGCGGGGCCCCGCCGCGCCAGTGTCTACTTCTGGCGCTTGTAGAAGGGAAGCGCCACGACCTCGTACGGCTCGTGGCTGCCCCGGATGTCCACACCGACACCCGCGGTGCCCGGTGCCGCGTGCCCCGGGTCGACGTACGCCATGGCGATCGGCCTGCCCAGCGTCGGCGACGGGGCGCCGGAGGTGACCCGGCCGATCACCTCGCCGCCCGCGACCACCTGGTACCCGGCGCGCGGTACCCGGCGGCCCTCGGCGACCAGGCCGACCAGGACGCGGGGCGGGTTCTGCTCCGCCCGGGCAGCGGCCTCGGTCAGCGCGGCACGCCCGACGAAGTCGCCCTCCTTCTCGAACTTCACGACCCGGCCGAGACCCGCGTCGAACGGCGTCAGCGCGGTCGTCAGCTCGTTGCCGTACAGCGGCATGCCCGCCTCCAGGCGGAGCGTGTCCCGGCAGGACAGGCCGCACGCGACGAGACCGACGCCCTCGCCCGCCCGGGTCAGCGCCTCCCACAGCTCCACGGCGTGCTCCGGCTTCACGAACAGCTCGAAGCCGTCCTCGCCGGTGTAGCCGGTGCGCGCGATCAGCGCCGGGACGCCCGCGACGGTGCCGGGCAGACCGGCGTAGTACTTCAGACCGTCCAGGTCGGCGTCGGTGAGCGACGCGAGGATGCCCGGGGACTCGGGACCCTGCACGGCGAGCAGCGCGTAGGCGTCGCGGTCGTCGCGCACCTCGGCGTCGAAGCCGGCCGCCCGCCCGGTCAGCGCGTCCAGCACGACCTGGGCGTTGGAGGCGTTGGCGACCACCATGTACGTGGTGTCGCCGAGCCGGTAGACGATCAGGTCGTCCAGGATGCCGCCGTCCTCGCGGCAGATCATGGTGTAGCGGGCCCGGCCCGGCTTCACGGTGCCGATGTTGCCCACCAGCGCGAAGTTCAGCAGCTCGGCCGCCTGTGGACCGGTGACGGTGATCTCACCCATGTGCGAGAGGTCGAAGAGACCGGCACGGGTGCGCACCGCGACGTGCTCGTCGCGCTCGGAGCCGTAGCGCAGGGGCATGTCCCAGCCGGCGAAGTCGGTCATCGTCGCGCCCAGCGCGCGATGGGTGGCATCGAGCGCGGTACGGCGGAGTTCGGTACTGCTCATCGGTCGGTCGTCTCCCAGGACAGGACGGGGCGAGGTCGATCCTCCCCATCTGTCATCGGAACCTGAGAGGTTCGCCGTGGCCACCGGAGTACGGCGGACAGGGCTTGCACCTTGGGTGGGACCGCCGTCGGGGGCGGTCCGCTTTTCAGATGTGCCTCGCCCGCGCGGTAACGGTGCCTGAGAGATTCAAGGGAGGGACTTGCTCCTTCGGCGCCCCGGCGACGGCCGGGGACTCTCCCGCGCGGATTCAAACGGCCGGTATGCAGTTGGCGCCGCCATCATTGCACGCCCGGCCGATCCCTGGGCAGAGCTGTATCTGTAACCGGCTTGTGGCAGTAAGCGAACGAAAACGCGAGACCCGCGCATTACCTTCTCTTTACACTCGACGGGGACGGGAATCTCGTGAACCGCCCCAGGGGAGGACGATCACGGTGAACAGGACCACGGCGTACGCCACGACCTCGGGTCTCGCGCTGCCCGAGCAGCCCTCTGCGGCCCCGGAGGCGTGCGCCGAACTGCCCGCACCCGTCGTCCGCGACCTCAGGGACCGCGGCGGCCGCAGCCCGCACGCCCTGCTGTTCGGACCCCGGGACCTGGTGGTGATCACCGGCCTGCCCGGCAGCGGCAAGTCCACGCTGATGCGGCGCACCGTGCAGGGCCTGCGCGTCGACTCCCAGGACACCCGCGACCGCTGGGACCGCCGCATGCCGCGCTTATTGCCGTACGGGCTCTACCGGCCCCTCGTCCGTCTCGCCCACTACGCCGGACTGCGCCGCGCGCTGCGCTCCGGCGAGGGCGTCGTCGTGCACGACTGCGGCACCCAGGCCTGGGTGCGCGGCTGGCTGGCCCGCGAGGCCCGGCGCCGGAGCGGCACCCTGCACCTGCTGCTGCTCGACGTCGGCGCCGAGGACGCCCTCGCCGGACAGCGCGAGCGCGGCCGCGGCGTGACCCGGTACGCGTTCCTGCGCCACCGCACGGCCAACTCCCGTCTGCTGCGCGCCGTCACCGCGGGCACCCTGCCGACCGGCTGCGCCTCGGCGACCGTCCTGGACCGGGCCGCGGCCGACACCCTCCGCCGGATCGCCTTCACGGGGTGACGCACCGTAGGGCCACTGGACCGAACGGGTTAGCCTTTCAGCCACGGACAGCGGTACCAGGCAGGCGGTAGGTAGGCAGATGGACTTCCCGGCACAGGCGCACCCCCACCCGCACGGCGGGTGGCCCGGCAACGAGCTGGAGGAGGTGCTGTCCGCCTCCGTCGGCGTCCCGTCGGCCGGCGGCCGGATCGTGGAGGTCCTCGGCCGCAGCTTCCTGTGGATACCTCTGCCGAACGGCGGCGGCCCGCACAGCGGCCCCCTCGACCTGCCCTCGCTGGAGATCGACGGCCAGGCCTACGTACCGGTGTTCAGCTCCGAGGAACAGCTCCGCCAGGTCGCCGGGGCGCAGATGGCGTACAGCATCGCCCCCGCCGTGGAGTTCGCCCGCGGCCTGCCCCCGCAGATCGGCATCGCCGTGAACCCGGAGGGCGTCGTCGGGATCCCGCTGCCGCCGCCCGCCGTCGCCGAACTGTGCCGCGCCGGGCGCACCCCGCTGGACGGACCCGCGTCCGGCGGCCGGGTCCGCCTCTTCGAACCCGACTGGCAGGACGACCCGGTGGACTTCCTGGCCGCGGCCTCCGCCGAGTTCGCCGCCACCGGCGTGGTGCGCAGCGCGCGCCGCTGCCTGGCCGCCGTCGAGACAGCCGATCCCGTCCTGTTCGTCGGCGTCGAACTCACCCACTGGGAGGACGACGCCCGCGCCCTCCCCCTGGACGCCCTGGGCCGCGCCCTGACCGGCTCCCCCCTGAAGTGGCAGGTCAACATGGTCCTCCTGGAGGCGGCCCAGGACCCGGTCTGCGACTGGATGCGGGAGAACGTCCGCCCCTTCTACGCCCTGGACCTGTAGCCGCCGGCCGGGAAACGCACCCAGGGGGCGCGGGGCTGTGCCATGTGCGGCGCCGCCGCGTGGGCGCGATCGACCAGGACGAGACCCGCACCCGCCGGACGGCAAGGACCCCCGAGCGCATGGGCACCCCGCATCGGCGGAGCCTTAAGCTGGTCGCACGACCGGGGACTTCTCGAAGGGGCGATACACGTGAGCGCCAGCGGCACCACGACCGGGCAGGTCGAGCACATGCTGCGCCAGGTGACGCCCGGGCGCTACGACGCCTACGAGGCACTGCTGCGCGCACTCGCCACCCCCGCCTCCGGCCAGGTCTGGATGCTGCTGTGGCACGGCCAGGCCGGCTCCCCCGACGCCCAGTACGGAAACATGGAGGTCGGGGGCCACGGCTACGCGCCCTGCGTCACCTCCGCCCAGGAGCTGTCGGCCAGCGGCTGGAACCGGTCGTACGAAGTGGTCGACGGCCTGGAGGTGGCCCGCGCCCTCTACCCGGACCGCCACGGCCTCTGGCTGAACCCGCACGCCCCCGGCGGCGGCGTCGGCATCCCCTGGCTGGACCTGCGCCGCATCGTCTCCGGTCTGGACCGCCAGCCCGCCGGACCGCTGCGCCTGTCCGAACCGGCCATCGAGATCCCCCAGTTCTACGCCCTGCTCGCGCAGAACGCCCACCGCACCCCCGCGGTCCGCGCGCTGCGCCGCGCCTGGGTGCAGCCCGCGCTGGGAGCGCCGTACCTCGCCATCGGTCTCGACGTGTACGACACCTCCCCGCCGGCCGTCGACGCGGTGCGCGCGATGATGCAGCAGTCGGTCGGCGCGGTGCCGGACGGGCTGCCGGTGTCGACGGTGGCGATGACCGACGCCCACGACCCGGTCGCCCTGTGGCTGCGCGCCAACGCCCGTCCGTTCTACGACCGCGAGGCCCACGCGCCCGCCCCCGCCCAGGCGCCGGCCGGCGGGTACGGATACCCTCCCGCCGGTAGCCGGTACTGACGTTCGGGCGGGCCCGTCGGGTCCGGCCGCGCGACGGGACCGGCAGAGGCGATCTTCGCGCGTAGATGACGGCGCAAAGACCTCACTTGTCCCCGATGTCCCAACTCGACCGTGTCCGGCCCCCGTTACCCACTGTCCGGATAACGGAACACCTCAAACAGCATCACGGTTGCGCATCCATTCACCGTCAAGTCTGGCTACAGATCGCCAAAGCGTTGAAGACTCCCGCAACAAGGGGGTGGATGCTCGCCTCTTTGTACGACGGACTGATCACGCCGCTACAGCGGCAAGTGCGGGCCGGCTACCGCCGGTTGAGAGGGGTCCCTGCCAGATGACGGCACCATTGCACGAGCCGACCGCGGAAGCGGCCCCGAGTGCGGCAGAGGAAGCGGCGGTCGCCGGCGCCGAGGCCAAGTCGGTACAAGGGCGCTCCCTGGGCCGGATCGCCTGGGAGCGCTTGAAGAGGGACAGGCTGGCCCTCGCGGGCGGCATCGTGGTGCTGGTCCTCATCGTGGTCGCCGTGCTGGCGCCGTTGATCACCTCCCTCTACGGGCAGGAACCCAACGCGTACAACGAGGACATGATCGACCCGCTGTTCGGTACCCCCACGGGCTCCCTGGGCGGTCTCAGCGGCGACCACTGGCTCGGCGTGGAGCCGGTCAACGGCCGCGACATCTTCGCCCGCATCGTCCACGGCTCACGGATCTCGCTGCTGGTCGGCTTCCTGTCCGCGATGGTCGCCGTGGTCCTCGGCACCGTCCTCGGGGTCCTCGCGGGCTTCTTCGGCGGCTGGGTCGACTCCCTCATCTGCCGGATCATGGACGGCCTGCTGGCCTTCCCGCAGCTGCTCTTCATCATCGCCCTGGTCTCCGTCATGCCGGACAACATGCTCGGACTGAGCGGCACGGGCGTGCGCCTGCTCATGATGATCGTGGTCATCGGCTTCTTCGGCTGGCCCTACATCGGCCGGGTGGTCCGCGGCCAGACGCTCTCGATGCGCGAGCGGGAGTACGTCGAGGCGGCGAGATCCCTGGGCGCCGGACGGTTCTACATCCTGTTCAAGGAACTGCTGCCCAACCTGGTGGCGCCGATCATCGTCTACACGACGATGATGATCCCCACCAACATCCTCACCGAGGCGGCGCTCAGCTTCCTCGGCGTCGGCGTCAAACCGCCGACGTCGTCCTGGGGACAGATGCTCTCGAGCGCCATCGACTACTACAAGTCGGACCCCATGTACATGGTGGTCCCCGGTGTGGCGATCTTCATCACCGTTCTTGCCTTCAACCTCTTCGGTGACGGCGTGCGCGACGCGCTGGACCCGAAGGGCTCCCGCTGACCCGCCGTACCGCAAGGCGACCCGTGGCACCTGCACGGGGTCTCTCATCTAATCCGGAGGATCCGAGATCGTGACTACCCAACGCACCTCAGGGCGGCGCAAGCAGGCTTTGGCCGCTGCCGCAGTGGTCGCCGCGCTGCTGACCACGGCGGCGTGCGGCGGCGGCGGCGACGACGACAGCGGCGGCGGCGGTTCGAAGAACGGCGCGGCCGGCTTCGACGCGGCCAACAACAAGGTCGCCCAGGCCTCCGAGGCCAAGAAGGGCGGCACGCTGAAGTTCGCCAGCACGCAGGACGCCGACTCGTGGGACACCACGCGCGGCTACTACGGCTTCATGTGGGACTTCTCCCGCTACTACAGCCGCCAGCTGGTCACGAACAAGACCGAGCCGGGTGCCACCGGTGCCGAGACCACCCCCGACCTCGCCACCGATGTCGCCAAGGTCTCCGCGGACGGCAAGACGTACACGTACACCCTGCGTGACGACGTCACCTGGGAGGACGGCAAGCCGATCACCTCCAAGGACGTCAAGTACGGCATCGAGCGCGTCTGGGCGCAGGACGTGCTGTCCGGCGGTCCGACGTACCTCAAGGAGGTGCTCGACCCGAAGGGTGAGTACAAGGGCCCGTACAAGGACACGTCCAAGGACAAGCTGGGTCTGAAGGCGATCGAGACGCCGAACGACAAGACCATCGTCTTCAAGCTGCCGCAGGCCAACTCGGACTTCGAGGAGATGCTCGCGCTGACCTCGGCGTCCCCGGTCCGCCAGGACAAGGACACCAAGTCCAAGTACGGCCTGCACCCGTTCTCCTCGGGCCCGTACAAGTTCGAGTCCTACAACCCCGGCAAGGACCTGACCCTGGTCCGCAACACCGAGTGGAAGCAGAGCTCGGACCCGGTCCGCAAGGCGTACCCGGACAAGATCACGGTCAAGTTCTTCACCAACGCCAACGACATGGACGCCCGCCTCATCGCCGGCGACTACGACATCGACCTGGCGCAGACCGGTCTGTCCCCGCAGGGCCGCACCACCGCCCTGAAGGAGCACAAGGCCAACCTGGACAACCCGGTCTCGGGTTACATCCGGTACGCGGCGTTCCCGCAGAACGTGAAGCCGTTCGACAACATCCACTGCCGCAAGGCCGTGCTCTACGGGGCCGACCACGTCTCCCTGCAGACCGCGCGCGGCGGCCCGATCGCCGGTGGTGACATCGGCACCAACATGCTGCCGCCCGCCGTTCCGGGCTCCGAGGGCCAGAAGTACGACCCGTACGAGATGGCCGGTGCCAACAAGGGCGGCAACGTCGAGAAGGCCAAGGAAGAGCTGAAGGCCTGCAACCAGCCGAACGGCTTCAAGACCACCATCGCGGTCCGCAACAACAAGCCCGTCGAGGTCGCCACCGCCGAGTCCCTCCAGGCCTCGCTGAAGAAGGTCGGCATCGACGTCGAGATCGACCAGTACGACGGTTCGCAGTACGCCAGCGTCATCGGCAGCCCGACGAACGTGGCCAAGAAGGGCTACGGCATCATCATCATGGGCTGGGGCCCGGACTTCCCGTCCGTGCAGGGCTACGGTCTGCCGCTGTGGCACAGCGACTACATCCTCGACAGCGCGAACAACAACTTCGCGATGATCAAGGACCCGAAGATCGACGGCCTCTTCGCGGACTACCTGACCGCCAAGGACGACGCCGGCAAGAAGAAGATCGCCACGGAGATCAACCACAAGGTGATGGAGGGCGCGTACTACCTGCCCTTCGTCTTCGAGAAGTTCATCAACTGGCGCTCCAGCAACATCGCGAACGTCTACACCACCGACGCCTACAGCGGTATGTACGACTTCGTGAACATCGGTCTGAAGAACCCCAAGAAGTAACCGGTACACCCGCCGTACGGCACGAAAGGCAGGTGAAGGCCGGCGCGGCGTGACCGCGGGCCGCCGGACAATCTCCGGCGGCCCGCGGGACGCAGCGGGCCGCAACCCGTGCTCGCTTACCTCATCAGGCGGCTCTTCGCCGCCGCTGTGATGCTCGTGGTCATCATCCTGGTGGTCTTCTGCATCTTCTTCCTCGTCCCCAAGTGGGCGGGCGTCGACATCGCCCTGAACTTCGTCGGCAAGCAGGCGGACCCCGCCGCCGTCGAGGGCGTGCGGGAGAAGCTGGGTCTGGGCGACCCGGTCCTCGTGCAGGCCTGGGAGTTCTTCAAGGGCATCTTCGCGGGTCGCACCTACGCGTCCGGCGGCGACGTCACGAACTGCGCCGCGCCCTGCTTCGGCTACTCCTTCAAGACCGAGCAGTCCGTCTGGCCGGTCCTGACCGAGCGTTTCCCGGTCACCCTGGCCCTCGCGCTCGGCGCCGCCGTGCTGTGGCTGATCTTCGGCGTGGCCGCCGGTGTGCTCTCCGCCCTCAAGCGCGGCACCCTGTGGGACCGCGGCGCGATGGTCGTCGCCCTGGCGGGCGTCTCCCTCCCCATCTACTTCACCGGTCTGCTCAGCCTGGCGATCTTCTCCTACGGCCTCGGCTGGATCGACGGTCAGTTCGTCCCGCTCGAGGAGAGCCTCACCGGATGGCTCGGCGGCATGATCCTGCCCTGGATCACGCTGGCCTTCCTGTACGCCGCGATGTACGCCCGGATCACCCGCGCCACCATGCTGGAGATCCTCGGCGAGGACTACATCCGCACCGCGCGGGCCAAGGGCCTCAAGGAACAGGTCGTCATCAGCAAGCACGCGATGCGATCGACCCTGACGCCCCTGCTCACCATGCTCGGCATGGACCTCGGCGCCCTGATGGGCGGCGCGATCCTGACCGAGACGACGTTCAGCCTCCCCGGCCTCGGCCAGAAGGTGCTGGACGCCATCAAGAACCACGACCTGCCCTTTATCCTGGGCGTCGTACTGATCACTTCTCTCGCGGTGCTGATCGCCAACCTCGTGGTGGACATCCTGTACGCCGTGATCGACCCCCGAGTGAGGCTCGCATGACCGAACTGAGCAAGAGCGGGGCCGCGGTGGGCGAGCCCGCAGGGACCTCGCCCGCGCCGACCTCCTTCCTGGAAGTACGCGACCTCAAGGTCCACTTCCCGACCGACGACGGCCTGGTCAAGTCCGTCGACGGGCTCTCCTTCCAGCTGGAGAAGGGCAAGACCCTCGGCATCGTGGGCGAGTCCGGCTCCGGCAAGTCGGTGACCTCGCTCGGCATCATGGGCCTGCACACCGCCGGCCAGTACGGCAAGCGCAAGGCGCAGATATCCGGCGAGATCTGGCTGGACGGCACCGAGCTGCTGTCCGCCGACCCCGACCACGTGCGCAAGCTGCGCGGTCGCGAGATGGCGATGATCTTCCAGGACCCGCTGTCCGCGCTGCACCCGTACTTCACGATCGGGCAGCAGATCGTGGAGGCGTACCGCATCCACCACAAGGTGGACAAGAAGACCGCCAAGCGCCGGGCCGTGGAGATGCTCGACCGCGTCGGCATCCCGCAGCCGGACAAGCGGGTGGACAGCTACCCGCACGAGTTCTCCGGCGGTATGCGCCAGCGCGCGATGATCGCGATGTCGTTGGTCAACAACCCCGAGCTGCTCATCGCGGACGAGCCGACCACCGCCCTGGACGTCACCGTCCAGGCGCAGATCCTCGACCTCATCCGGGACCTGCAGAAGGAGTTCGGCTCCGCGGTCATCGTCATCACCCACGACCTGGGCGTCGTCGCCGAACTGGCCGACGACCTCCTGGTGATGTACGGCGGCCGGTGCGTCGAGCGCGGTCCCGCGGAGAAGGTGTTCTACGAGCCCCGGCACCCCTACACCTGGGGTCTGCTCGGCTCGATGCCGCGGCTCGACCGCGACCAGCAGGAGCGCCTCATCCCGGTCAAGGGCTCCCCGCCCTCCCTCATCAACCTCCCGTCCGGCTGCGCCTTCAACCCGCGCTGCCCGTACGCCGACGTGCCCAAGGACGACGTCACCCGCACGGTCCGCCCCGAGCTGACCGAGGTCGGCAGCAAGCACTGGGCCGCCTGCCACATGTCGCAGGAGCAGCGGGAGCGTATCTGGACCGAAGAGATTGCGCCGAAGCTGTGAGCGACGAAGCCAAGGACGAAGCGGTGGCCATCCCCGCGCAGAGCGACGGTACGCAGGAGAAGGCCGGCGGGACCGCGACCCTCACCAGGGACGCAGCGCCCGGCGACACCCTGCTCAAGGTGACCGGGCTGCAGAAGCACTTCCCGATCAGGAAGGGCCTGCTGCAGCGCCAGGTCGGCGCCGTCCGCGCCGTCGACGGCATCGACTTCGAGGTCAGGGCCGGCGAGACGCTCGGCGTCGTGGGCGAGTCCGGCTGCGGCAAGTCGACCATGGGCCGACTCATCACCCGGCTCCTGGAGCCGACCGCGGGCACGGTCGAGTTCCAGGGCAAGGACATCACCCACCTCGGGGTCGGCGGCATGCGTCCGCTGCGCCGCGACGTGCAGATGATCTTCCAGGACCCGTACTCCTCGCTGAACCCGCGCCACACCATCGGCACGATCGTCAGCGCCCCCTTCAAGCTCCAGGGCGTCCAGCCCGAGGGCGGGGTCAAGAAGGAGGTGCAGCGGCTGCTGTCGGTGGTCGGTCTCAACCCCGAGCACTACAACCGCTACCCGCACGAGTTCTCCGGCGGCCAGCGCCAGCGCATCGGCATCGCCCGCGCGCTCGCGCTCAACCCGAAGCTGGTCGTGGCCGACGAGCCGGTCTCCGCGCTGGACGTGTCGATCCAGGCCCAGGTCGTCAACCTCCTCGACGACCTCCAGCAGGAGCTGGGCCTGACGTACGTGATCATCGCGCACGACCTCTCGGTGGTCCGGCACGTCTCGGACCGCATCGCGGTGATGTACCTCGGCAAGATCATGGAGCTGGCCGACCGCGACCTGCTCTACAAGACGCCGATGCACCCGTACACCAAGGCGCTGATGTCGGCCGTCCCGATCCCGGACCCGGCACGGCGCGGCGCCAAGAGCGAGCGCATCCTGCTCAAGGGCGACGTGCCCTCGCCGATCGCCCCGCCGAGCGGCTGCCGCTTCCACACCCGGTGCTGGAAGGCGACGCAGATCTGCACGACCACCGAGCCGCCGCTGAAGGAGCTGCGGCCGGGCCAGCGGGTCGCCTGCCACCACCCCGAGAACTTCGAGGACCAGGCCCCGCAGGACGTCGTCCTGCTCACCGCCGCCAAGGAGGCGGCGGAGCTGGTGTCGGAGGACGCGCTGGCGGAGTCGGCGGCGACCTCGGCGGCGGTGGCCGCGGAGGTCGAGGCCACGGAGACCGAGTCCGCCGAGGCCACGGAACCGGCCGAGTCCGCCGAGGCCACGGAACCGGCCGAGTCCGCCGAGGAGCCCGGGAGCACCGGCGAGGAGCCTCCCGCCAAGGAGAAGTGACCTCTGCCACCCGCCCTGCCAGCGAGCCCCTGCCTTTGTTTGTAAGGCGGGGGCTCGCTGGCAGGTAAGAATGGAAGGGTGTACGAGCAACTCTTCAGCCCCACCGTCCAGCACACGCTCGACCTGATCGGCATCTTCGTCTTCGCCATCTCGGGCGCGCTGCTGGCCGTGCGCAAGAACTTCGACGTCTTCGGCATGGCCGTCCTCGCCGAGGTCACCGCGCTGGGCGGCGGGCTCTTCCGCGACCTGGTCATCGGTGCCGTACCGCCCGCGGCCTTCACGGACCTGGGCTACTTCATCACCCCGCTCTTCGCCACCCTGCTGGTCTTCTTCCTCCACCCCCACGTGGAGCGCCTCCAGACCGGCGTGAACATCTTCGACGCGGCCGGGCTCGGCCTGTTCTGCGTCGCCGGGACCACCAAGGCGTACGACTACGGGCTCGGCCTGACCGCCTCGGCCTGCCTGGGTCTGGCCACCGCGGTGGGCGGCGGCGTCCTGCGCGACGTGCTGGCCAACGAGGTGCCCTCACTGCTGCGCTGGGACCGCGACCTGTACGCCGTCCCGGCGATCGTCGGCTCCGCGATGGTCGCCCTGTGCATCCGCTACGAGGCCCTCACGCCGTTCACCAGCGGGCTCGCGGTCGTCACGGCCTTCGTCCTGCGGCTGCTGGCGCTGCGCTTCCACTGGCGGGCCCCGCGGGCCTGGAACCGGCGGTCGACGGTGGTGGAGGGGGACTGAGCCAGAACGGAAAGCTACCGCTTAGTAGTTTCCTGTTGTACCGTGCAGTCATGCCAGAAGCAGCCTCCGCAGCGGCCACACGGGCCACCATCGGCGACAGTGAGTTCGACCGGGACACCGCCGTCGTCCGGCGTGCCCCCGGCGTCTACGACATCGACCTGTCGGCCGGCTGGACGATCATCAACGCCGTCAACGGCGGCTACCTGCTGGCCGTCCTGGGTCGCGCCCTCGGTGACGCGCTCCCGCACCCCGACCCCTTCACCGTCTCGGCGCACTACCTCACCGCGTCCCGGCCCGGCCCGGCGGTCGTGCGCACCGAGACCGTCCGCGCGGGGCGCTCCCTCTCCACCGGCCAGGCCTCCCTCTTCCAGTACGACGACGAGGGCAACGAGGTCGAGCGCATCCGCGTCCTCGCCTCCTACGGCGACCTCGACGCGCTGCCCGACGACGTCCGCACCTCGGCGAAGCCGCCCGCGATCCCGCCGCCGGACCAGTGCTTCGGTCCGGAGGACGGCCCCGCCCCCGTCGAGGGCAGCTCGGCCATCGCCGACCGGCTGATGCTCAAGCTCGACCCCGCCACACTGGGCTGGGCGCTGGGGCAGCCCTCGGGACGCGGTGAGATGCGGGCCTGGTTCGGGCTCGCCGACGGTCGCGACGCCGACCCGCTCTCGCTGCTCCTCGCGGTGGACGCGCTGCCCCCGACCGCCTTCGAGCTGGGGCTCAAGGGCTGGGTGCCGACGGTGGAGCTGACCGCCCACGTACGGTGCAGTCCGGCGCCGGGCCCGCTGCGGGTCTCCATCACCACCCGCAACCTCGCCGGCGGCTTCCTGGAGGAGGACGCCGAGGTCTGGGACAGCGCCGACCGCCTGGTCGCCCAGTCCCGCCAGCTGGCCCGGGTCCGGCTCGGCTGAACCGGCCGCTCCTCAGTCCAGCCAGTGCGCGCGGCCGACGCTGATCAGCCGCAGTTGCCGCCGTGCCGTCCCGAGGGCGCGGCGGCGCTCTTCCTCCGGGGCGTCCAGCGTCTCCAGGAACAGGGACGCCGTGATCAGCATCTGGTCGACGTAGAGCCCCGCGAGCATCCGCAGATCGGCCTCGCTCCAGCCCGCGGACGCCGTGTCCTCGGCCAGCTCGGCCTTCACCTCCTCGGCGAACCGCGCCAGTTGCTCACGTATGGCCCGGCGTACCGGTTGTACGCCGCCGTGCCGCTCCCGCGCGACGAAGCGGACGTGGGCCGGGTGCGCGGCCACATGGCCGGCGATCAACTCGACCGCACGGGCGATGCGTTCGTCGTCGTCCCCGGCCGGTGACATCGTGGTCCGGATCATCGGGTGCAGGCTGCCCAGCGCCTCCTCGACCAGGGCCACGCCGAGATCGGCCGTCGAGCGGAAGTGCCGGTAGAAGGCGGTCGGGGCGACGCCCACGGCGCGGGTGACCTCGCGCAGCCCCAGACTGCTCAGGCTCTGCTCCTCCAGCAGGCCGAGCGCCGCGTCCAGGAGCGCCTGCCGGGTCTTCTGCTTCTGCGCCTGCCGAACGCCGGAGGTGTGACTCATGCCATGCAGTTAACAACTGTTCTCCGGAATTGAAAAGCCGTGCGGCGCGCTAGACTAGTGAGTCAGTGAACAACTGTACCTACATTCGTTCACCGAAGACGTCCACGAAGACATCGCCCGAAGACTGGGGGATCCGCTCCATGCTGTTTCTCGTCGTCGCACTCCTGCTCCTCGGTGTGGTCCTGGGTGCCGTCGCCCACGCACCGCTCTCCTTCTCCGTCGCGGCCGGCCTGGTCATCGCCGTCTGGCTCGGCGTCTTCGCGCTCCGCGAGCGGCACGGACGCCGACGGAGCACCTCCGCCCACTGACGCACGGCCCACCGACGCACGGCAGGGAGAACACCATGCAGCTCACCGCACCGGCCAAGCGCGCCGACGACACCGACCGCGCCACCCGCCGCACCGGCATCCGGGACACCGACGGCATGGCCGTCGCCTCCTTCGTCCTCGGACTGCTCGGCCTGCTCGTCCTCAACCTCTTCCTGGGGCCCGTCGCCATCGCCCTGGCGGCCGTCGCCCTGTGGCGCGGCACCGCCCGCCGCGGCCGGGCTCTGCTCGGTCTCGGCCTGGGCGTCGCCGACCTGCTGGTCCTGGCGGCGTTCATGTCCGCGGACAGCACCATGTCGTGGAGCCTGTGAGGCGTCCGGGGGCCCGGTCCGCGCGAGCGCGCGCGAGAGGCCGACCTTGATCTGGGGGCGGGCGCACGCGCCCCGTAGAATCGGCTCACCATGGCTTACCTCGACCACGCCGCGACCACCCCGATGCTTCCCGAAGCGGTCGAGGCACTCACCGCGCACCTGAGCGCCACCGGCAACGCCTCCTCCCTCCACGCGTCCGGCCGCCGCGCGCGGCGCACCGTCGAGGAGGCCCGCGAGACCCTCGCCGAGGCGCTCGGCGCCCGCCCCAGCGAGGTGGTCCTCACCTCCGGCGGCACCGAGGCCGACAACCTCGCCGTCAAGGGCCTGTACTGGGCCCGCCGCGACGCCGACCCGGCCCGCACCCGGGTCCTGGCCAGCCCCGTCGAACACCACGCCGTCCTCGACGCCGTCCACTGGCTCGGCGAGCACGAGGGCGCCACCGTCGAGTACCTGCCGGTCGACGCCCACGGCCGCGTCCACCCGGAAGCCCTGCGCGCGGCCATCGCCCGCGAGCCCGGCGACGTCGCCCTCGCCACCGTCATGTGGGCCAACAACGAGATCGGCACGATCATGCCGGTCACCGAACTCGCCGAGGTGGCCGCGGAGTTCGATGTACCGCTGCACGCCGACGCGGTGCAGGCCTTCGGTCAGCTCCCGGTCGACTTCGCCGCCTCCGGGCTCGCCGCCATGACCGTCTCCGGCCACAAGATCGGCGGCCCCTACGGCATCGGCGCGCTGCTGCTGGGCCGCGAGTACACCCCGGTGCCCGTCCTGCACGGCGGCGGGCAGGAACGCCATGTGCGCTCCGGCACGCTCGACGTCCCCGCCGTCGCCTCGTTCGCGGTCGCCGGCCGCCTCGCCGCCGAGCAGCGCGAGTGGTTCGCCCGCGAGATCGGCGCCCTGCGCGACGACCTGGTCGACGCCGTCCGCACGGCGGTCCCGGACGCCCTCCTCGGCGGCGATCCGGCACCCGGGGGCCGCCTCCCGGCCAACGCCCACTTCACCTTCCCGGGCTGCGAGGGCGACTCCCTCCTCCTCCTGCTCGACGCGCAGGGCATCGAGTGCTCCACCGGCTCCGCCTGCACCGCGGGCGTCGCCCAGCCCAGCCACGTCCTGCTGGCCACCGGCACCGACCCCGACCTGGCCCGCGGCACCCTGCGTTTCTCCCTCGGCCACACCTCGACCGAGGCCGACGTCGAGGCACTCGCCAAGGCCATCGGCCCGGCGGTGGAACGGGCGCGGGCGGCCGGGCTGACGTAGGGCGGGGTCGTTCCCGCGGGCGCCCGGCGCAGGGGTTCCAGCAGGGGTGCTACACGCCGGACCGCGACGGGCTGCCCGACGGACCGGCGGACGGACCGCCGGACGGACCGCCGGACGGACCGCCGGACGGGCCGCTCGTCGGAAGGCTGGTGGCCGCGCGGCGCACCAGCTTCAGGTACCGGTCCCAGTCCCAGTGCGGGCCAGGGTCGGTGTGGTCGGTGCCCGGCACCTCGACGTGGCCGAGGATGTGCTTGCGGTCCAGGGGTATCCCGTACCGCGCGCAGATGCCCGCCGTCAGCCGCGCGGAGGCGGCGTACATCTCGGCGGTGAAGTCCTGGGGGCGGTCGACGAAGCCCTCGTGCTCGATGCCGACACTGCGCTCGTTGTAGTCGCGGTTGCCCGCGTGGTACGCCACGTCCAGCTCGCGGATCATCTGCGTCACACGCCCGTCCTGCCCCACGATGTAGTGCGCGGCCGCCTTGTGCCCCGGGTCCTGGAAGGCCCGCACGGCGCTGTCGAAGCTGCCCTGCGTGACATGGACGATCACCATGTCGATGCTGAAGTCGTCCGGCCGGTCGGCCCGTCGCCAGTTCGCGTCCGACGCCGCCACCCAGCGCGCGCCCGCGTAGTCGACCGCGCCGTCGTCACGGGGCCGCTCCACGCCCGGCAGCCGCCACCACAGGCGGGCCAGCTCGTCGCGCGCCAGCACGCCGGTGCCCACGGCCGCCGCCGCACCGCCGACGATCAGCGCCCGCCGCCCGATGCGCCGGTCCGCGTCCCCGGACCCGCCCGGTGTGGATCCGCTCGAGGATTCCCGCTTCGCCCCCATACGATCTTCAACGCGTACTCGCGCGCTCCGGTTCCCGCCTCACCCGTACTCTGGAGAGGTTATGACTGAGACCCCGCAGCGAACCCGTCCCCTCCGCGTCCTCGCCGCCATGTCGGGCGGAGTCGACTCCGCCGTCGCCGCCGCCCGCGCGGCCGAGGCGGGACACGACGTGACCGGCGTCCACCTGGCGCTCTCCGCGAACCCGCAGTCCTTCCGCACGGGCGCCCGGGGCTGTTGCACCATCGAGGACTCGCGCGACGCCCGCCGTGCCGCCGACGTCATCGGCATCCCGTTCTACGTGTGGGACCTCGCCGACCGCTTCCGGGAGGACGTGGTCGAGGACTTCGTCGCCGAGTACGAGGCGGGACGCACCCCGAACCCGTGCCTGCGCTGCAACGAGAAGATCAAGTTTGCCGCGCTGCTCGACAAGGCGCTCGCCCTCGGCTTCGACGCCGTCTGCACCGGCCACTACGCCCAGGTGATCCTGCGCGAGGACGGCGTCCGCGAGCTGCACCGCGCCTCCGACATGGCCAAGGACCAGAGCTACGTCCTCGGGGTGCTCGACGACCGGCAGCTCGCCCACGCGATGTTCCCGCTCGGCGACACGGTCACCACCAAGGACGAGATCCGCGCGGAGGCCGAGCGCAGGGGCCTCGCGGTCGCCAAGAAGCCCGACTCGCACGACATCTGCTTCATCGCCGACGGCGACACCCAGGGCTTCCTGGCGAACCGGCTGGGCAAGGCCGAGGGTGACATCGTCGACGAGGCGGGCAACCGGCTCGGCACCCACGAGGGCGCGTACGGCTACACCATCGGCCAGCGCAAGGGGCTCAGGATCGGCACCCCCGCCCCCGACGGCAAGCCGCGCTACGTCCTGGACATCTCGCCGGTGAACAACACCGTCACCGTCGGCCCCGCCGAGGCCCTGGACGTCGACGCCCTGCGCGCGATCAAGCCCCGCTGGTGCGGCGCCGCCCCCACCGGCCCCGGCACCTACACCGCCCAGCTCCGCGCCCACGGCGGCGAGACCGGGGTCCGCGCCGAACTCGTCGACGGCGCCCTGGACGTGACCTTCACCGAGCCGGTCCGCGGTGTCGCCCCCGGCCAGGCGATCGTGCTGTACGACGGCACGCGCGTGGTGGGCTCGGCGACCATCGCGTCGACGACGCGCGCGACGGCCGGCGCCGCCTGAACCGCCCGCCGCGCACACCGGCGACCGCCCCGGCGCCGGCTCACCCGGCGAGGAACTCGGCCAGCACCGGGGCCAGCACGCCCGGCTCCACCCGGTGCGTCTGCCCGTCCACGGTGGAGTACGTGCCGTCGGGCGCCGCGTCCGCGACGGCGCGGGCGGCCTCGTGCCACCACCCGTCGCTCGCGCCGCCCGCGAGGACCAGCAGGGGAGCGGTGACCGAGGCGATCGTGGACGCGGGCACCCGGCCGTCGCCCATCACCGCGTCGTCGTACGCGAGGCTCGGCGCCACCGACTCCATCCCGGCCCACATGGGGGACTGCCGGGCACCCCGGATCATCTCCTCGCCCAGTCCGGTGCGGCGCAGGAACAACTCCACCGCGTCCCCGCGCCGCCCCTGGCCCAGCGCCTCCGCCAGCCGCTCGGTGTACTCGGCCGCGGCCGGCGCGGCGGCGTCCTCCATGGCGTAAGGCACCTCGTACACGGCGACCCGGCGCACCGGCAGACCGCTCGCCGCCGCCCGCAGCACCAGCGCGCCGCCCGACGACATGCCGTACAACGCGGCCTCGCCGCCGACCACCTCGATCAGCGCCGCCAGGTCCTCGATCTCGCGTTCCACCGCGTAGGGCGCCGTGTCGCCGCTCTCGCCGCGCCCCCGGCGGTCGTACACGGTGACGTCGAAACGGTCCGACAGCTCGGCGGCCAGGGGCGCCATCGTGGCGCCCGTCGACATCGCGCCGCTGACGAGGACGACCGCCGGTCCCCGTCCGGTGCGTTCGTAGGCGACGCGGGTGCCGTCCCGTGAAACGGTCTGCTTCTCCATGCCTGTGCAGACTGCCGCACGGCACCGGATTCATCGCTCAGGACACCTCGACTTCGTAGAAGCAGAGGTGGTCCTTGATCTCCGCCACCTCCGGCTTCGGCTCCGGGTACGCCCAGACCAGGTCCGCCGCGTCCGGCAGCGACCAGTAGGAGGCGTCGCCCTTGAAGGGGCAGTGGGTGGTCGTGCCGGACGGCGTCAGAAGGCCGAGCCGCACGTCCTCGGCCGGGATGTAGTACCGGTCGGGACAGCCCGTCTCGTGCAGTACCAGCGCCCCGTCGCTCTCCGCGAGCACCTGCCCGCCGTGCACCGCGCGTACGTGCCGGTCGCTCGGTTCGACGGTGATGCGGTGTCCCTTGAGCCCCTTGAGTCCCTCGGTCACGGTCGTCCTCCTCGGTCAGTGGCCTTCGTCACTACAGCGTGCCCGGACGCCGGGTTCTTCCCGTTCCGGCGGGCCGTACGGTGGACGCCATGAACATCTGCGTCTTCCTCTCCGCGGCCGACCTCGACGAGCGCTACACGCGTCCCGCCAAGGAGTTCGGCGGACTGCTCGGCAAGGGCGGCCACACCCTCGTCTGGGGCGGTTCCGACACCGGTCTGATGAAGGTGGTCGCCGACGGTGTGCAGGAGGCCGGGGGACGGCTGCTCGGGGTCTCGGTGGACTTCCTGGCGGCCAAGGCGCGCGAGGGCGCCGACGAGATGGTGATCGCGAAGGACCTGGCCGAGCGCAAGCGGCTGCTGCTTCAGAAGGCCGACGCCGTGGTCGTCATGGTCGGCGGCACCGGCACCCTCGACGAGGCCACCGAGATCCTGGAACTGAAGAAGCACGGGCACACCGACAAGCCGGTCGTCCTGCTCAACACCGCGGGCTTCTACGACGGCCTCAGGGAGCAGTTCCGCCGCATGGAGGACGAGGGCTTCCTGCCGCGCCCCCTCACCGACCTGGTCTTCTTCGCCGAGGAGCCGGTCGGCGCGCTCGCCTACCTGGAGGAGAGCCAGGGGATCGCGTAGGACGCCGGTGGTGCGAGCATGGCGGGCATGGCTACACATGTGATCACCGGAGCGGGCTCCGGCATCGGCGCCGCCGTCGCCCGCCGCCTGCACGAACGCGGCGACGAGATCGTGCTGCACGCGCGCGACGCGGGCCGCGCCAAGGAACTGGCCGCCGCGCTCCCCGGCGCGAGGACACTGGTCGGCGACCTCTCCGACCCGGGCAAGCTGTCCTGGGCCCTCTCCCACCAGACGCTGCCCGACCGCGTGGACTCGCTGCTGCACATCGCCGGGGTCGTCGACCTCGGCGCGGTGGGCGACCTCACCCCGAAGACCTGGCTCAACCAGCTCAACGTCAACCTGGTCGCCCCCGCCGAACTGACCCGCCTCCTGCTGCCCCAGCTCCGCGTCGCCCAGGGGCAGGTGCTGTTCGTCAACTCCGGTTCCGGCCTGAACGCCCACGCCGGCTGGGCCGCGTACGGCGCCTCCAAGCACGGTCTGAAGGCCCTGGCCGACGTCCTGCGCCAGGAGGAGCACGCCAACGGCGTCCGCGTCACCTCGGTCTACCCCGGCCGCACCGCCAGCCCCATGCAGGCCAAGGTCCACCAGCAGGAGGGCAAGGAGTACGACCCGGGGAAGTGGATCGACCCCGAGTCCGTCGCCACCACGATCCTGATGGCCCTGGACCTCCCGAGGGACGCCGAGGTCAACGACCTGACGGTACGCCCGGGACGGTAAGGGTTCCTCTGAGACGCCGCCGCGGATACTCCAGCCCGTCCGGCGATTGAGGACGAGGTCCGTCCAGGGCCGAAAGCGGGGGTCTGGGGGCGGCAGCCCCCAGGGATGGGAACGGGAAGGGGCGGCGGGGGCGAAAATAAGCCCCGCGCCCCTGCGTACGCTTCTCCCGTGAACGACACCTTCGCCCCCGCCACCGGCATCGGCAGCCTCCCGGGCCACGACGCCCGCGAGGCCGCCAAAACCGCCACCGGCAGCTTCGAGGACTTCCCCTTCCTCCCCGAGCTGCCCGCCCGCGGCCCCGGCGCCGACATGATCGGCCGCACCGCCGGGATGCTCGTCGAGCTGTACGCGCGCGTGGAGCCCAGCGGCTGGCGACTCGGCGACCGGCCCGGGCGGGACACCAAACGGGCCCGCGCCTGGCTCGGGCAGGACCTCGACGCGCTGGAGGAGTTCACCCAGGGCTACGAGGGCCCGCTCAAGGTCCAGGCCGTCGGCCCCTGGACGCTCGCCGCCGCCCTCGAACTGCGGGGCGGCGAGGCGGTCCTCTCCGACCCCGGCGCCCACCGCGACCTCGCCGCCTCGCTCGCCGAGGGCCTGCGCCTGCACCTGGCCGAACTCCGGCGCCGCGTCCCCGGCGCCCGCCTCGTCCTCCAGCTCGACGAGCCCTCCCTCACCGCCGTCCTGCGCGGACAGATCCGCACCGCCAGCGGCTACCGCACCCACCGCGCCGTCGACCGGCAGGTCGTGGAGGCGACGCTGCGCGAGGTCGCCGGGGTGCACGACGGCGGCCCCGTCGTGGTCCACTCCTGCGCACCCGACGTGCCGTTCGCCCTGCTGCGCCGGGCGGGCGTCACGGGCGTCTCCTTCGACTTCTCGCTCCTCACCGAGCGTGACGACGACGCGATCGGCGAGGCCGTCGAGGGCGGCACCCGGCTGTTCACCGGTGTCGTGCCGGGCACGGACACCGCATTGTCAGACCCTGCCGGTAGCGTCATGGGTGTCAGAACGCTGTGGCGCAGGCTGGGGCTGCGTCCGGAGCTGCTCGCGGAGGCGGTCACCGTCACTCCCGCGTGCGGACTCGCGGGCGCGTCCCCGGATTACGCCCGGCGCGCGCTCGCCCACTGCGTCCGGGCGGCAAGATCCCTCGCGGACAACCCAGAGTAACGGGAGGACCATACGGTGGCCGGCGACAAGCAGGGCGACAGGCAGGCGGAGACGACGAGCGTGCCCGCCGAGGCGCGGGAGCGGCACATGCGGCTCGCCGAGCAGATCGAGGAGCACCGCTTCCGGTACTACGTGAACGACGCGCCCGTCGTCAGCGACGCGGAGTTCGACCGGCTGCTGCGCACCCTGGAGGAGCTGGAGGAGCGGTATCCGGAGCTGCGCACCCCCGAGTCCCCGACCCAGAAGGTCGCCGGTGCCTACGCGACCGAGTTCACCGCCGTCCAGCACCCCACGCGGATGCTCTCCCTGGACAACACCTTCAACGACGACGAGCTGGCCGCCTGGTTCGAGCGCATCGCGAAGGAGCTGGGCGAGCAGGAGTACCACTTCCTGTGCGAGCTGAAGGTCGACGGACTCGCCGTCAACCTCACCTACGAGCACGGCCGTCTCGTCCGCGCCGCCACCCGCGGCGACGGCCGCACCGGCGAGGACATCACGCCCAACGTCCGCACCATCGCCGAGATCCCCGAGCGCCTGGCGGGCGACAAGGTCCCCGACCGCGTGGAGATCCGCGGCGAGGTGTACTTCCCGATGGAGAAGTTCCAGGAACTCAACGCCCGGTTGAACGAGGCGGGGGACAAGCCCTTCGCCAACGCGCGCAACGCGGCCGCCGGTTCGCTGCGCCAGAAGGACCCGCGTGTCACCGCCTCTCGCCCGCTGCACATGGTCGTCCACGGCATCGGCACCCTGGAGGGCTACTCGGGCCTGACCCGCCTCTCCCAGGCGTACGACCTGCTGAAGACCTGGGGGCTGCCGACGTCCCCGCACAACAGGGTGGTCGACGGCCTCGACGGCGTACGCGAGTTCATCGCCCACTACGGCGAGAACCGGCACTCCGTCGCCCACGAGATCGACGGCGTCGTCGTCAAACTAGACGAGATCCGCCTCCAGGGCCGGCTCGGCTCCACCGCCCGCGCACCCCGCTGGGCCATCGCGTACAAGTACGCGCCGGAGGAGGTCAACACCAAGCTCGTCGACATCAAGGTGGGTGTCGGCCGCACCGGTCGCGTCACGCCGTACGCGCAGGTCGAACCGGTCACCGTGGCCGGCAGCGAGGTCGAGTTCGCCACGCTGCACAACCAGGAGGTCGTCAAGGCCAAGGGCGTGCTCATCGGCGACACCGTGGTGCTGCGCAAGGCCGGTGACGTGATCCCCGAGATCCTCGGGCCCGTCGCCGACCTCAGGGACGGCAGCGAGCGGGAGTTCGTGATGCCGGCGAAGTGCCCCGAGTGCGGGACGCCGCTGAAGGCGATGAAGGAGGGCGACATCGACCTCCGCTGCCCCAACGCCCGCGCCTGCCCGGCCCAGTTGCGCGAGCGTGTCGCCTACCTCGCCGGCCGGGAGTGCCTGGACATCGAGCACTTCGGCGGTGTCGTCGCGGCCGCGCTGACCGGGCCGCTGGAGCCGGCCGAGCCGCCGCTGGTGGACGAGGGCGACCTCTTCGACCTCACCGTCGACAAGCTGCTGCCCATCAAGGCGTACGTCCTCGACCCCGACAGCGGACTGCCCAAGCGCGACCCCGGGACCGGGGAGGCGAAGACCGCCATGGTCTTCGCCAACAAGGCGGGCGAGCCGAAGAAGAACACCCTCGCGCTGCTCCAGCACATCGAGGACGCCAAGAGCCGCCCGCTGGCCCGCTTCATCAACGGACTCTCCATCCGGTACGTCGGACCGGTCGCCGCCCAGGCCCTGGCGCGGGAGTTCCGCTCCATCGACCGCATCGAACAGGCCACCGAGGAGGAGCTGGCGAGCACGGACGGTGTGGGCGGCACCATCGCCACCGCCGTCAAGGAGTGGTTCGCCGTGGACTGGCACCGCGAGATCGTCCGCAAGTGGAAGGCGGCCGGAGTCCCGCTGGAGGACCGTTCGACGGGGGAGGACGAGGGGCCGCGCCCGCTCGAAGGGCTCACCGTCGTCGTCACCGGCACCCTGGAGAACTTCACCCGGGACGGCGCCAAGGAAGCCCTGCAGAGCAGGGGTGCCAAGGTGACCGGATCGGTGTCCAAGAAGACGTCGTTCGTCGTGGTCGGCGACAACCCCGGTTCGAAGTACGACAAGGCGATGCAACTGAAAGTGCCGGTTCTGAACGAAGACGGTTTCGCCGTTCTGCTCGAACAAGGAGCCGAAGCGGCGGCGGGCGTCGCGCTTTCGGCTGAGGAATAGCGGTTGAAGGCCACCCGATCGGCGCATATCAGATGCATACGGGTGGCCGGGTGGCATTCGGGCAACCGTCGACGACCAGTGCCCCTGGAAGCCTTCCGCGGCCTACTGTTGAGGTGTGCGCCCGCCGTGCCCAGCTGCGGTCGGGGCATCCCCCTGCCCCGAGTGCCGGGGGAGGGGTCTCCGACGCGGAGCCGTTGAAGGTGGTCGAGGCGGGGGCCGCGTGGCGTGGGCACCGCCGGCTGTGAGAGGGACGGGAATGGAACCGACCGAGAGCGCCGCCGCGGGCTCACGGCTGCGGCTGCGTCACATGGTGGGCGCGCGGCACGTGAGCCGGTGGCTCGGGCAACGCGATGTCGGGCAACGCGATCGCGGCGTCCCGCGTCCCGCCGCGGGCGCCCGCGTCCCCGTGCCGCCGACCGCCGCCCACCCCCCGGGCCACCCCCACGGCCTGTCCGACCCGGACGGTGAACGGCACCTGACCTGGCCCGCGTTGCCCGCGGCGGTCGTCGCGTCCGCGGCCTTCGTGCTGGGCGCCGGCTTCTACCGGGCCTTCACCGACGGGCACGCCCTCTTCCCGTCCGGCACCGTCGGCTGGTCCCTGGCCGTGCTGTCCGGCATCGTCGTCGGCCACCTGGTCATGCTGGGCCGCTCCCGCTGGTGGGGCGGCACCGGCTCGGGCGCCGCCCTCACCCTCGCCGTCCTGCTGCTCTACGGCTGGGTTCCGGCCGGCATGGTCAGCCTCACCGTCGTCGTCCTGGTCGGCATAGCCCGCCGGGGCCGCTGGCGGCAGGGCGTCCTGCACGGCGCGGTGGACATCCTCGGCATCGCCGCGGGCGCCCTGGTCCTCGGCGTCTGCGGCTCCGTACCGTCCGTGGAGCACCCCTGGGACCCCGACACGTGGGGGGTGTACGCGGTGCCCAAGGTGACCCTCGTCGCCGTCGCCTACCTCGCCGTCACCCGCGCCCTGCTGTGGTACCTGCAGACCCCGCGCCCCGGCCTGCCCACCGTCGCCCGCACCGCCCTGGTCAGACAGGGCCTGGTCGCCGTCGCGCTGCTCGGCATCGCCCCGCTGGTCTGCGTCGTGGCCGTCGCCAAGCCGCTGCTGCTGCCGCTGTTCGCCATCCCGCTCATCGCCCTCGACTCCACGCTCTGGATCGCCCGCGCCCGCGCCGAGGAGCAGCTGCGCGACCCCCTCACCGGCCTGCCCAACCGGCAGTGGCTCCTGGAGCGCACCTGGACCGCGCTGGACGACGCCGAGCGCATCGGCGCCCGCGCCGCCCTGATGCTGATCGACCTCGACCGCTTCCGGTCGGTCAACGACACACTCGGGCATCTCGCCGGTGACCGGCTGCTGCTGCAGACCGCCGACCGGCTGCGGCAGGCACTGCCGCGCGGGGCGGAGGCCGCGCGGCTCGGCGGCGACGAGTTCGCCGTCCTCCTGCCCGTCGCGGACTCCACCACGTCCGCGACCCGCATCGCCCGGGGCCTCGTGTCCGCGCTCAGCTCCCCGATGGACCTGGACGGGCTCACCCTGGTCCTGGAGGCCAGCGCCGGGGTCGCCGTCTTCCCCGACCACGCGCTGGACGCCGAAGGGCTGCTGCGCCGCGCGGACGTGGCCATGTACCAGGCGAAGCGGGACCGCACCGGCGTGGAGGTCTACGAGTCCAAGCGGGACTCCAACACCCCGGACCGGCTCGGTCTCCTCGGCGACCTGCGCCGGGCCCTGGACGCCCACGAGGTCCAGCTGCACTACCAGCCCAAGGTGCGCTTCGACGGACAGGTCGCCGGCCTGGAGGCCCTGGTGCGCTGGGTGCACCCGGAGCGCGGCAAGGTGCCGCCGGACGAGTTCATAGCGATCGCCGAGTCCTCCGGGCTGATGCCCCACCTGACCGAGTACGTGCTGGAGACGGCGCTCGCCCAGGTCGCCCGGTGGCGCTCCCAGGGCCTGTTCGTGCCGGTCGCGGTCAACGTCTCCCCGCGCGACGTGCACACCCCCGGTTTCGCGGGCTCGGTGGCCGCCCGGCTCGCCCGGCACGGAGTTCCCGCGGGAGCGCTCCAACTCGAGATCACGGAGCACGTCCTCCTGGAGGACCCGCAGCGCGCGGCCGACACCCTCAACGCGCTGACCGGGCACGGCGTCAAGATGTCCCTGGACGACTTCGGCACCGGCTACTCCTCCCTCGTCCACCTGCGCAGGCTCCCCGTCAGCGAGCTGAAGATCGACCGGTCGTTCGTGGCCCGGCTGGCCATCGACAACGAGGACGCCGAGATCGTGCGCTGCACCGTCGACCTCGCCCACTCGCTCGGCCTGCTCGTCGTCGCCGAGGGCGTCGAGGACGACGAGACCTGGGAGCGGCTGCGCGACCTGGGCTGCGACGCCGTACAGGGCTGGCTGGTCGCGGCCGCGATGCCCCCGGAGGAGACCACCGCCTGGTTGCTCGCCCGCGGTTCCCGGGGCTGGGTCCGGGCCGCCGCGGCGCTGCCCGCGGCGGCGACCGACGAGTGACCTGAGCACCGCCGGCCCGGCACACCGCCGGCCCGGCACACCCGCCGGGCGGCGGCTCCCCGCCCCGCCGCCCGGGGCGCCCGCGGACACGTCGACCCCGTCGGCGACCATCTGCCGCCTCCGGCCGCCACCTCTGCTGCCCGCGCCCCCCGCACCGCGACCGCCGCCGTGATCGCGTCCTCGCCCTCGGCATTCCCTGCGTGCGCGGATCGCCATGGCCGGAATTCTAGCAACGCTAGCCAATCTGTCGTCGCTCTGTTAGCTTGGCTCTCGTCCCTAGCGCTGCTAGCACATGGAGAAGCCGTGACCGTCACCGCGTACACCCTGGCCGTCGTGCTCAACCTGTTCTGCGTGTTCCTCGGCTACCGCTTCCTGTTCCAGCCCGGCCCCGCCGCCACCGGATACGGCGTCCCGGCCGACCCCGCCGGCGACGCCGGTGCCTACCTGACGATCAAGGGCGTACGGGACGGCACGTTCGGCCTGGTGGGGCTGGCGGTGCTGGCCTTCGCCGGGGCCCGTCCCGAGGCCTGGTTCATGCTGTTCGTGGCCCTCGTGCCGCTCGGCGACGTGCTCATAGTGCTGCGCAACGGGGGTACCAGGGCGGTGGCCTTCGGGATCCACTTCGCCACCGCGATCGTTGTCCTGATCAGCGCCGGACTGCTGTTCGCGGTCTGAGCGCGTACCGCCCGAGTAGGGTCCGAGCACGTCCGTACGTCCGCACGTCCACACGTTCGCCAGGGGGTTCGGGAATGTCGCTGTTCGTTCCGAAGTTCGACGAGTCCGTGATCGTCCGCGAAGCCGAGGCCGAAGTCGTCGGCCGCGCACCCACCACCGTGCGCCTGCTGGCCGACAGCAGCGCCACCGGCGGTGCCCTGTCCACCCAGCGCGTCACCCTCACCGCGGGCGCCGACGGCGCCGCACCGCACTGGCACGACAACTCCGCCGAGATGTTCTTCCTGCTAGACGGCGCCGCCGACATCCTCTCCGGCGACGAGGTCCTCACCGCGGGCCCCGGCGACCTCGTCGTCGTCCCGCCCGGCAAGCCGCACGCCTTCGCCGCCGTGCCCGGCGCCGACGCCGACCTGCTCATCGTCCTCGCGCCGGGCGTCGAGCGCTTCGAGTACTTCCGCCACCTGCGACGCATCGCCCTCGGCGAGGCCACCCGGGAGAGCCTGCTGGAGGTCCAGGAGCTGTACGACAACCACTTCCTGAGCAGCACCGCCTGGGACGCGCGGCGCCGCGGAGCGTCCCCGGGGGAAACCGTTTAACGGCCACGGGGCCCGGCCCCATAGGATTGGGCCAAACCGACTTTCCGAAGCCGATTTGCCCACACGACACACTCTCACCCAGAGGAACGCTGCATGCCTGGCATCACGCGCGAGGAGGTCGCCCACCTCGCCCGGCTGGCGCGTCTGGAGCTGAAGCCCGAAGAGCTCGAGCACTTCGCGGGACAGCTGGACGACATCATCGGCGCGGTCGCCCGCGTCAGCGAGGTCGCCGACCAAGACGTACCGCCGACCTCGCACCCGCTCCCGCTGACGAACGTCATGCGGCCGGACGAGGTCCGTCCGTCGCTCACGCCCGAGCAGGCGCTCTCCGGCGCCCCGGCCCAGGAGCAGCAGCGTTTCAAGGTGCCGCAGATCCTGGGGGAGGAGTAACCGCCATGAGCGACATCATCAGGCTCACCGCGGCCGAGATCGCCGCGAAGATCGCCTCCGGCGAGCTGACCGCCGTCGAGGTCACCGAGGCCCACCTGGCCCGCATCGAGGCCGTCGACGAGAAGGTGCACGCCTTCCTGCACGTCGACCGCGAGGGCGCGCTGGCCCAGGCCCGCGCCGTCGACGAGAAGCGCGAGCGCGGGGAGAAGCTCGGTCCGCTGGCCGGCGTCCCCCTCGCGCTCAAGGACATCTTCACCACCGAGGGCATCCCCACCACCGTCGGCTCGAAGATCCTCGAAGGCTGGATCCCGCCGTACGACGCGACCGTCACCCAGCGCCTCAAGGCCGCCGACGTCGTCATCCTCGGCAAGACCAACATGGACGAGTTCGCCATGGGCTCCTCCACCGAGAACAGCGCCTACGGCCCGACCGGCAACCCCTGGGACCTCACCAAGATCCCCGGCGGTTCCGGCGGCGGCTCCTCCGCGGCCCTCGCCGCCTTCCAGGCCCCGCTCGCCATCGGCACCGACACCGGCGGCTCCATCCGCCAGCCCGCGGCCGTCACCGGCACGGTCGGCGTCAAGCCGACCTACGGCGGCGTCTCCCGCTACGGCATGGTGGCCTTCTCCTCCTCCCTCGACCAGGGCGGCCCCTGCGCCCGCACGGTCCTGGACGCGGCCCTGCTGCACGAGGCGATCGCCGGGCACGACCCGATGGACTCCACCTCCATCGACGCCCCGGTCCCCGCGGTCGTCGAGGCCGCCCGCAACGGCAGCGTCGACGGCATGCGCGTCGGCGTCGTCAAGCAGTTCCGCGGCGAGGGCTACCAGGCCGGTGTCGTGCAGCGCTTCGACGAGTCCGTCGAGCTGCTGAAGTCGCTGGGCGCCGAGATCGTCGAGCTGGACTGCCCGTCCTTCGACCTCGCGCTCTCCGCGTACTACCTGATCGCCCCGTCCGAGTGCTCCTCCAACCTCGCCCGCTTCGACGGCCTGCGCTACGGCGCCCGCGTCGGCGACGACGGCACGCACTCCGCCGAGGAGGTCACCTCCCTGACCCGCGAGGCCGGCTTCGGCCCCGAGGTCAAGCGCCGCATCATGCTCGGCACGTACGCCCTGTCGAGCGGCTACTACGACGCGTACTACGGCAGCGCCCAGAAGGTCCGCACCCTCATCAAGCAGGAGTTCGAGCGGGCCTTCGAGCAGGTCGACGTGATCGTCTCCCCGACGACCCCGACCACCGCCTTCGCGATCGGCGAGCGCGCCGACGACCCGATGGCGATGTACCTGGCCGACCTGTGCACCATCCCCACCAACCTGGCGGGCAACGCGGCCATGTCGCTGCCCTGCGGCCTCGCGCCCGAGGACAACCTGCCGGTGGGTCTGCAGATCATCGCCCCCGCCATGAAGGACGACCGGCTCTACAAGGTCGGCGCCGCCGTCGAGGCCGCCTTCGTGGAAAAGTGGGGCCACCCGCTGATCGAGGAGGCTCCGTCGCTGTGAGTGCACTGACCAAGGCCAAGGGCTTCAAGAAGTCCAAGTCCGGTCTGTACGTCTCGATGGCCACGTCGGCGTTCGGCGCCGTCGGGGTCTACAAGCAGATCAAGAAGGCCCGTGGCGAGAGCGACACGCTGCGACTGCTCGACGCCGTCGTCACCGGAGCCGCCGTCGTCACCAACCTCGCCATCCTGTACCGCGAGCTGAAGCGTCTCGGCGACGACGACGTCCTGCTGGGCTGAGAGGGAAGTTTCACCGTGACCACCACGACCGACCTGGTGTCGTACGAGGACGCACTCGCGTCGTACGACCCCGTCATGGGCCTCGAGGTCCATGTCGAACTCGGCACCCACACCAAGATGTTCTGCGGCTGTTCGACCGCGCTCGGTGCCGACCCCAACACCCAGACCTGCCCCGTCTGCCTCGGCATGCCCGGCGCGCTCCCGGCCGTCAACGCGACCGGCGTCGAGTCGGCGATCAAGATCGGTCTCGCACTGAACTGCGAGATCGCCGAGTGGTGCCGCTTCGCCCGGAAGAACTACTTCTATCCGGACATGCCGAAGAACTTCCAGACCTCCCAGTACGACGAGCCGATCGCCTTCGACGGCTACCTCGACGTGCAGCTGGAGGACGGGGAGACCTTCCGCGTCCAGATCGAGCGCGCCCACATGGAGGAGGACACCGGCAAGTCGTTGCACGTCGGTGGCGCGACGGGCCGCATCCACGGCGCCTCGCACTCCCTGCTCGACTACAACCGCGCCGGCATCCCGCTCATCGAGATCGTCACCAAGCCGATCGAGGGAGCGGGCGAGCGCGCCCCCGAGGTCGCCCGGGCGTACGTCCGTGAGCTGCGCGAACTCATCCGTGCCCTCGGCGTGTCCGAGGCCCGCATGGAGATGGGCCAGATGCGCTGCGACGTCAACCTGTCGCTGCGCCCGCACGGCCGGGAGAAGTTCGGCACCCGCAGCGAGACCAAGAACGTCAACTCGCTGCGCTCCGTCGAGCGCGCCGCCCGCTTCGAGATCCAGCGGCACGCCGCCGTGCTGAACGACGGCGGCACGATCATCCAGGAGACCCGCCACTTCCACGAGGACACGGGGTCCACCACCTCGGGCCGCGTGAAGGAGGAGGCCGAGGACTACCGGTACTTCCCGGAGCCCGACCTGGTGCCCGTCGCCCCCGCCCGCGAGTGGGTCGAGGAGCTGCGGTCGGGGCTGCCCGAGCTGCCGCTGGTGCGCCGCAACCGGCTCCGCGAGGAGTGGGGCGTCTCCGGCAACGACATGCAGTCCATCCTCAACGCCGGAGCGCTGGACCCGATCGTCGCCACCATCGACGCCGGTGCCGACGCGGCCTCCGCCCGCAAGTGGTGGATGGGCGAGCTGGCCCGCAGCGCCAACGAGTCGGGCAAGGCGCTCGACGAGCTGGCGATCACGCCGGTCCAGGTCGCCCGCGTCACCGAGCTGGTGACCAAGGGCGAGCTGAACGACAAGCTGGCCCGCCAGGTCATCCTCGGCGTCCTCGCCGGTGAGGGCACGCCGGACGAGGTCGTCGACAAGCGCGGCCTGAAGGTCGTCTCCGACGAGGGCGCGCTGACCACCGCCGTCGACGAGGCCATCGCCGGCAACCCCGGCATCGCGGACAAGATCCGCGGCGGCAAGGTGGCCGCGGCCGGCGCCCTGGTCGGCGCGGTCATGAAGGCGACCCGGGGCCAGGCGGACGCTGCCCGCGTCAAGGAGCTGATCCTGGAGAAGCTGGGCGTCACCGAGGGCTGAGGCCCACCCGCACCACGAGCCCTGGGGGGACGCGTCGACCACGACGCGTCCCCCCAGGGCCGTTGTTGTGAATAAGCCCACTAAGTCCGCAAACGATCACGTCTGCCTGCAAGAGTGACAGCGCATTGCTCATGCGTTCTTTGCGGGTTGTTCACACCATGAACGGCTGTTCTCGGTATTACCGGCATCCAAGGTGTTTCCGGCCTTCCGGGCAAAGATCCACAATCAGACACCCCTGGGAGCACGTTCGTGGCAGCCCTCGCACGCTGGTGTGTTCAACGTCGCCTCGTCACCGTCCTGCTCTGGCTGCTCGCCCTCGGCGGCGTGGCCACGGCCGCCACGGTCGCGGGCTCCGCGTACTCCAACGACTACGGGATCCCCGACACCGGCTCCGACCGGGCCTTCCGACTGCTCGAATCCGGCTTCCCCGGCCTCGGCGGCGACAGCGACACGATCGTCTGGCACACCACGGACGGCACCGTCCGCGCCGCCGACGTCGAACAGACCATGACCAGCACCCTGGCCCACGTCGCGGACCTGCCCGGGGTGGCCGCGGTGACCAACCCGTACGACGACCCCGACTCGCCGCAGATCAGCGAGAACGCCCACACCGCTTACGCCACCGTCACCTTCGAGGACGCCTCCCAGGACATGGACGCGGGCCGGGCGCAGGCCGTGGTCGACGCCGCCGAGGCGGCCGAGACCGACGGGCTCCGGATCGAACTGGGCGGCAGCGCCATAGCGCTCACCGAATCAGGCGGCGGCCATCTCGCCGAGGCCGTCGGCGTGGCCGTCGCCGCGGTCGTCCTCTTCCTCGCCTTCGGCTCCGTCGCCGCGGCCCTGCTGCCCATCGCCACCGCGCTGGTCTCCGTCGGCACCGCCTACGCCGCCATCACCCTGCTCGGTCACGCCATGACCGTCGCCGACTTCGCGCCCATGCTGGGCACCCTCGTCGGACTCGGCGTGGGCATCGACTACGCCCTGTTCATCGTCACCAGACACCGGCGCGGACTCAAACGCGGCCTGTCCGTCGCCGAGGCCGCCGCCGACGCCGTCGCGACCACCGGACGCGCCGTCGTCTTCGCCGGTGCCACCGTGTGCATCGCCCTCCTGGGCATGCTGATCCTCCGGCTGAGCTTCCTCAACGGCGTCGCCGTCGCCGCCTCGCTGACCGTGCTCCTCACCGTCGCCGCCTCCGTGACGCTGCTGCCGGCCCTGCTGTCGTACATCGGCCCGCGCGCCCTGAGCCGGCGCGAACGCCGCCGCCTCGCCGAGCACGGGCCCGAACCCGAGGTGCCGACCGGGTTCGCCGCCCGCTGGTCGGCCTTCGTCGAGCGCCGGCCCAAGCTGCTGGGCGCCCTCGCCCTCGTCGTCATCACCGTCCTCGCCCTGCCCACCCTCGGCCTGCGCCTGGGCACCTCCGACCAGGGCAACGACGCCCAGGGCACCACCACCCGCCAGGCCTACGACCTCCTCGCCGGCGGCTTCGGCCCCGGCGTCAACGGCCCGCTCACCCTGGTCACCGAGGTCCGCGGCGCCGAGGACCGCCTCGCCCTCGACAGCCTCGACGCCACCCTGCGCACCGCCGAGGGCGTCTCCTCGGTGACCCCGGTGATGTACAACTCCGGCGGCGACGCCGCCTACCTCACCGTCGTACCCGAGTCGGCGCCCCAGTCGCAGCAGACCAGCGACCTGGTCGAGCGGCTGCGCTCCGAGGTGCTGCCGCGGGCCGAGGCCGGGACCGCGCTCGACGTGCACGTGGGCGGCGTGACGGCCGGATACGACGACTTCGCCGACGTCATCGTCGGCAAGCTGCCCCTCTTCGTCGGCGTCGTCATCGGCCTGGGCTGCCTGCTGCTCCTGCTGGCCTTCCGGTCCGTCGGCATCCCCCTCAAGGCCGCCGCCATGAACGTCGCCGCGGTGGCCGCCGCCTTCGGGGTCGTCGTGGCGATCTTCCAGTGGGGCTGGGGGAGCGAACTGCTCGGCCTCGGCAGCGCGGGGCCGATCGAACCCTTCCTGCCCGTGATCATGGTCTCGGTGCTCTTCGGGCTCTCCATGGACTACCAGGTCTTCCTCGTCAGCCGGATGTACGAGGAGTGGCTGGAGACCGGCGACAACCGACGTGCCGTCCGGGTCGGCCTCGCCGAGACCGGCCGCGTGATCAACTCCGCCGCCGTCATCATGATCTCGGTCTTCCTCGCCTTCGTCCTCAGCGGCGAGAGGGTGATCGCCATGTTCGGCATCGCGCTCGCCGCCGCCGTCGCCCTGGACGCCTTCGTCCTGCGCACCCTCCTGGTGCCCGCACTGATGCACCTGCTCGGCCGCGCCAACTGGTGGCTGCCGCGCCGCCTGGACGCCCTCCTGCCGCGCATCAGCATCGAGCCGCCCGAGTGCCGGGCCGCCCATGAGAGGCTGGCCGCGGCGACGGACGCCGAAGTGGCGAACGTCCTGGCCGAGGAGGAACGGCAGCGGAATGTACGCGATACCACTGGGTGACGACGGAGCCGAACTGCGCCCCCTGGAGACCTGGCACGCCGAGGAGTTCCTCGCCCACCTCGACCGGGGCCGCGAGTTCATCACCGAGCACATCCCCTTCGGCGCCAAGGCCACCGACGTCGACTCCGCGCGCGAGGTGCTCCAGGCCTACGCCGACCGGCACGCCGCCGACAGCGGCTTCCTGCACGGGCTGTGGCTGGACGGCACGCTCGTCGGCGGGCTGCTCTACCGGGTCTTCGACGCCGCCACCGGCGTCTGCGAGATCGGCTGCTGGCTGGAACCCGCCGGCACCGGCCGCGGCCTGGTCACCCGCGGCGCGCGCGTGCTCATCGACTGGGCCTTCGACGAGCGCGGCATGCACCGCGTCGAGTGGCACGCCTCGTCGGCGAACACCCCGAGTGTCAACGCCGCCCGGCGACTCGGCATGATGCGTGAGGGCGTGTTGCGCGAGACCTTCCCCTACCGGGGCGCACGCCAGGACACGGAGGTGTGGGCGGTGCTCGCACCCGAGTGGCGCGCGGCACGCGAGGCACGCGCGCGTGCCGCTCAAAGGGATCATTAAGGGACCTCTCAGACAGCGTCCGTACGGTGCGAGGCATGGGAACGAAGACAGTGGACGAGACCGGCGTGAAGACCGACGAGCACAAGACGGGCGAGACGGCCGAGGCCTCCGAGCCCATCGAGGTCACCAAGGCGGCCGAGGCCCCTGGGACGGCCGGGACCGACACGCCCGAGGACACCGACGCGCCCGAGGACACCGACGCGGCGACGGACGAGGACACCGACGGCACCGAAGGGACCGCGACCGGCCCCACCGGCGTCGGCCAGGGCGCGGGTGCCGTGGTCTCCGCGGGGCTCGGCATCGTCTCCCTGACCGGCAGCTGGGTCGGCACCGTGGCCTCCGCCCGCCAGTCGCTGATCGGCCAGTTGCAGACGTCCTCGTCGTCCGACGTCGGCACGCTGATCGAGAAGGGCTACGGCAACGCCTGGCACGCCACCGCGATGTGGGGCGGCGCCTTCGCCCTGGTCGCCCTGATCGTCGGCGTCGTCGTGCTGGCCCGCCCCGCGTTCGGCGCCCCCGGCCGCCCGCAGGCCCCGTGGATCAAGTCGGTCGCCTGGGCGGGCGTCGCCCTCGGCGTCATCGGCCTGCTGCTGGCCGTACTGAAGTACACGGACGTCCTGCTGGGGCTGCCCTCCGCAGGCTGACCAGGCACTTTTGAGGGGTCTTAGGACAAGCGCACGCTCAGGGCGCGCGCCCTAAGACCCCTCACGCACGTCTAAGGCCCCGCCCGGCGCCGAAGATGCGGAACTTGCCCGATGTGGCCCATCCCCCTCGGAGACGAAGGTTGAGGCATCGCAAGAGAGCGAAGCCGAGACCGAAGAGAATCCGAGGGCCGCACCATGTACGAGTACGAGATCCAGCAGTACCGCGCCGCCGACCTCATCCGCCGCGCCGACGAGGCCCGGCGGGCCCGCGAGGTGCTCCGGGCCCGTCGCGCCGCCCGCCGGGAAGCCCGGCACGGCGGTGCCGCGGCGGAGAGCCATACACCGCGGCAGCGCCGGCCCCGGTTCGCCCGGGCCGCGTGAACGGGGGAGCCGGGGAGGGAGGCCGCACGGCCTCCCTCCCCGCCGTCGTTCCGGCCGCCGTCCACTCCGCGAAAACCGGTGCCCCGCTGTCGTACCCGCGTGCGATGCTCGGGCCCGTGGAGACCAGGTCCGTCAGTCCCGTGTTCGTCGGCCGCACCGGCGAGTTGGACACGTTGAACGACGCGCTCGCCCGCGCGACCGGCGGCGCCGCCGCCCGGGCGTCCGCCACCGGGGGAGAGCCGCAGGCACTGCTGCTCGGCGGCGAGGCCGGCGTCGGCAAGACCCGCCTCGTCGAGGAGTTCGCCGCCGCCGCGGTCCGGCGGGGTGCCGTCGTCGCGCTGGGCGGCTGCGTCGAGATCGGCGCCGACGGCCTGCCCTTCGCGTCCTTCTCCACCGCGCTGCGCGCGCTGCGCCGCCACCTGCCCGAGGAGCTGGCGGCCGCCGCCGCCGGGCAGGAGGAGGAGCTGGCCCGGCTGCTGCCCGAACTGGGCGAGGGCACCCCGGGCGGCGGCGGCCGGCACGACGAGGAGAGCATGGCCCGGCTCTTCGAACTCACCGCCCGCCTGCTGGAGCGCGTCGCCGCCCGGCACACCGTCGTCCTCGTCCTCGAGGACCTGCACTGGGCCGACGCCTCCACCCGCCACCTGATCGCCTACCTCCTGCGCACCCTGCGCGCCGGCCGCCTCGTCGTCCTCGCCACCTACCGCTCCGACGACATCCACCGCCGCCACCCGCTGCGCCCCCTGCTCGCCGAACTCGACCGGCTGCGCACCGTCCGCCGCCTCGAACTCGGCCGCCTCACCCGCGACGAGGTGGGCCGCCAGATCGCCGGAATCCTCGCCCACGAACCGGACCCGCTCCAGGTCGACGCGATCTTCGAACGCTCCGACGGCAACGCCTTCTTCGTCGAGGAACTCGCCGTCGCCGCCCACGAGGGCAGCCGCACGGGCCTCACCGACTCCCTGCGCGACCTGCTCCTGGTCCGCGTCGAAGCCCTGCCCGAGAGCGCCCAGCGCGTCGCCCGGATCGTCGCCGAGGGCGGCTCCACCGTCGAGTACCGGCTGCTCGCCGCCGTCGCCCGGCTCGCCGAGGACGACCTCATCGAGGCCCTGCGCTCCGCCGTGAACGCCAACATCCTGCTCCCCGCCCCCGAGGGCGACGGCTACCGCTTCCGCCACTCCCTGGTCCGCGAGGCCGTCGGCGACGACCTGCTCCCCGGCGAACGCTCCCGCCTGAACCGCCGCTACGCCGAAGCCCTGGACGCCGACCCCACGCTGGTGCCCGCCCCCGAGCGCGTGATGCGCCTGGCCAGCTACTGGTACCACGCCCACGACCCCGCCAAGGCCCTGCCGGCCGTCCTGGACGCCTCCGTCGAGGCCCGCCGCCGGCACGCCTACTCCGAGCAGCTGCGGCTGCTGGAACGCGCGATGGAGCTGTGGGACTCCGCCCCCGACGACGTACGCGCCACCCTGCGCCCCGCCGACTGCGCCGAGGTCTACCCTCCCGCCCGGCCCGAACGGCGCGGGGGGACCCCCGGCGGCTGCGACCCGGCCACCGCACCCCTGCGCTACCTGGACCTGATGGCCGAGGCGGCCGTCGCCGGGCGGCTGTGCGGGGAGCGCGAGCGGGCCATGAAGATCACCAAGCGGGCGCTGCGCCTGCTGGAGGACGAACCGGACGCCGGTGCCGGGCCGGGCGCGAGCGGCCGGGACCCGCAGCGCGCCGCCTGGTTCTGGACCCAGCGCTCCCTGCTGGTCCAGGCCCAGGGCCGCGGCGACGGCTGGCGGGAACTGGGCATCGCCCAGGAACTGGTCCGCGGCCTGCCGCCCTCCCAGGTGCACGCCGAGGTGCTGGCCATGTCCGCCAACTGGTCGATGCTCCACAGCCCCGGCCCCGACGCCATGACCGCCGCGGAGCGAGCCGTCGAGTACGCGCGCATGGTCGGCGCCGACGACATCGAGCTGAACGCCCGGCTCACCCTCGGCGGCCTGATGGTGGACGCCGGGCAGATGGACGCGGGTCTCGCGCAGATGTTCCAGGTCAGGGACCTCGTGGTGGCGCAGAACCGGTCCGCCGTCGTCGCCCGCAGCCACGTCAACCTGCCCTCGACCCTGGAGAGCGTCGGCCGCTCGCGGGACGCCCTCGACATCCTGCGCGAGGGCGTCGCACTCACCCGCCGGATGGGCCTGCTGGAGTCCGAGGCCTGGGTCTGGGGCAACCTCGCCGAGTCGCTCATCTCCCTGGGCCGCTGGGACGAGGCGATCGAGGCGGCGGACCGGGCGGGAGCGCCGGGCCGGGGACCCGCCCCGTGCGGCGGCGCCGCCCTCAAGCGCGCCGTCGTCACCCTCGCCCGCGGAGAAGCGGCCGAGGCCGCCCGGCTGCTCGCCCGGGCCCGCGCCGCCTACGGCACCCACGACCCGATGCCGCAGCACCACCTGCCGCTGGCCGCCCTCACCGTGGGCGTCGCCGCGGCGGAGGGCCGCCTCCCCGACGCCCGCGCCGAACTCGTGCGGGTCCTGGACGGGGGCTTCCCGCCCGGCACCCAGCGCTACGGCTGGCCCCTGCTGCTGTCCGCCGCCGCCGCGGAGGCCGACGCGCGCGCCCTGCCGGCCGCCGAAGAGGGCCGCGCGGAGATCCTCGAACGCCTCACCGAGGCCGCGAAGCACCTGACGACCGGGGCCCCGGTCTGGGTCGCCCACGAACACTGGGTCCGCGCCGAACTCCAACGCGCCCGGGGCCGCGACACCCCGCGGCTCTGGTCGGAGGCCGTCAGCGCCTTCGAACGCCTGGAGCGCCCCTACGAACTCGCCCGCGTCCGGCACCGGCTGGCCGGCGCCCTCCTGGCGACCGGCGGCGAGGACGAGCGCGCCCGGGCCACGGAGCTGCTGCGCCTGGCCCGCACCGTCGCCGACCACCTCGGCGCGCGCCCGCTGTCCGACGCCGTCGCCCTGCTCGGTCGGCGTGCCCGCCTGACGCTGGGCCACCCCACCGGACCGCCCCCCACGCCCGAGCCCACGGACCCGGCCGACGCCCTGGGCCTCACCGGCCGGGAGCGCGACGTCCTGCGGCTGGTCTCGGATGGCCGCACCAACCGGCAGATAGCCGGGGAACTCTTCATCTCGCCCAAGACGGCCAGCGTCCACGTGTCCCACATCCTGGCCAAGCTCGGCGTATCCGGCCGTGGCGAGGCGGCGGCCGTGGCCCACCGGCTGGCGCTGTTCCCCCCGGCCGAACGGCTCACGTCCCGTTCGACGGAGTGAGGCTTAGGCTGTAAGGGACGCCGACCGACGGAGGCACTCGTGTTCAACGCATTCGAGGAACTGTTCTCCCCCGGCCGCAAACACACCCAGGACGAGCAGAACCGCCTCGAACTGACCCGCGAGGACGTGGGCGACGGCGACCCCGGTCACGGCCCCATAGACCTCACGTCGGGCAAGGTCGTCGTCCACCGGCCGCGCACCGACCAGGACGCGCAGGACCCGCCGGCCCAGCCCCCGGAAGACGACTAGCGGTCGCCTACCTCACCTCCAGCTCCAGGATCCGGTCGTCGTCGCCCTTCGGGTCGCCGCGCCCGTCCGTGTTGCTGGTGACCAGCCACAGCTTGTCGCCGCCCGCCGGTGCCACCGTGCGCAGGCGGCCGTACTCGCCCTCCAGGAAGGCCTGCGGGTCGGCCGAGGCCTCCGTGCCCTTCAACGGGATCCGCCACAGCCGCTCACCGCGCAGCCCCGCCATCCACACGGAGCCCTCCGCGTAGGCGATGCCGCTGGGGGAGGCCTCGTCGGTGTGCCACTGCGCGAGGGGGTCGTGGAACCCGGAGCCGCCGCCCTCGCCCTCCGCCTCGGGCCATCCGTAGTTGTCGCCCGGCTTGATCGCGTTCAGCTCGTCCCAGGTGTCCTGACCGAACTCCGAGGCGAACAGCCGCTGCTTGTCGTCCCAGGCCAGCCCCTGCACGTTCCGGTGCCCGTACGAGTACACGGGGGAGTCGGGGAAGGGGTTGCCGGGTGCCGGCTCGCCGTCCGGGGTCATCCGCAGGATCTTGCCGCCGAGGGACTTCCTGTCCTGCGACAGTCCCGTGTCGCCGCTCTCGCCCGTGCCCGCGTAGAGCATCTTGTCGGGGCCGAACGCGATCCGCCCGCCGTTGTGGACGACGCCCTTGGGAATGCCCCGGAACACCGTGTCCGGCGCTCCCAACTGCTCGCCCGGCGGCTTCTTCGCGTCGTACAGCATGCGCACGACGCGGTTGTCCGAGGCCGAGGTGAAGTACGCGTAGACCATGTGGTCGGAGGCGTAGTCGGGGGAGAGCGCGATGCCGAGGAGGCCGCCCTCGCCGGACGGGGACACCCCGGGCACCTCGCCCAGCTCCGTCTTCTCGCCCGTCCTCGTGTCGACGCGCGTGATCGTGGCCTCGTCGCGGGAGGAGACCAGCAGGTCGCCGCCCGGCAGCGGGGCCAGGCCCCAGGGACTCTTCAGCCCCGTGGCGACCGTGCGGAGCACCTTCACCGAGCCCTTCGCGGGCGGTGTCTCCTCGGTGGGCGACCCGGCGGGTGAGGACGGGGCCGCCGAACCGGGCGGGGAGGTGCCGCCGTCCGCTCCCGACGGGTCCGCGCCGTCGGAGGAGCCGGAGGAACAGCCGGCCGTCAGCAGGAGAGCGGCGGCCAGCACGGCGGCCGGCACGGCTCGACGTCGCACGATCTTGGTCCCTTCGACGCGGCGGGTTCTCCCTGTCATACACCGCAAGAGCTCTCCAGGTTCCCGATCGCCGAATCCCGAACCCGGCAGCGAGTCCGACGGGACCAGCCCGTCGTCGGGACGGGCCCGGCGGTACGGGCCCGGCGGGACGAGTCCCGCGGCGGAGTCGGCAGCGAGCCCGGCGGCGGACGGCCCCGCGCGTCAGTCCCAGGAACCCTGCGCCGTCGGCAGCGCCCGCACCTCCGCCAGGTCCCGCTCGGTCAGCCGCAGCCCCGCCGCCCCCGCGTTCTGCGTCACCCAGCGCTCCCGCTTGGTGCCCGGCACCGGCACCACGTGCCGCCCCTGCGCCAGCACCCAGGCCAGCGCCACCTGCGCCGCGGTGACCCCGTCGCCGTGCCGGGCCGCGATCCGGCGCAGCGCGGCCACGATCGGCTGGTTGGCGGCCATCATCTCCGCGGTGAAACGGGGGTGCCGGGCCCGCAGGTCCTCCGGTTCGAAGCCCTGGCCGGGCGTCAGCGTGCCGGTCAGGAAGCCGTTGCCCAGCGGCATCGCGGCCAGGAAACCGACACCGCGCGAGACGCACCACGGCAGCAGCGTCCGCAGCGCCTCCGGGGACCACACCGACAGCTCCGCCTGCACCGCGCTCACCGGGAAGACCTGCTGCACCCGCTCCAGTTGCCGGATCGTCGCGTCGTGCAGCCGCGCCCCCGGCCGCCGGGCCGAGCGCGCGCCGACCGCGCAGAGGCCGAGCGCCCGCACCTTCCCGGCCCGCACCAGCTCCGCCATCGCGCCCCAGGTCTCCTCGACGGGTATCTCGGGGTCGGCCCGGTGCAGTTGGTAGAGGTCGATGACGTCCGTCTGGAGCCGGCGCAGGGACGCGTCGCAGGCCCGCTTCACATAGCCGGGGCGGCCGTTGGCCACGATGTGCTGCTCGCCCACCAGCAGGCCGACCTTGGTCGACACGAAGGCGTCGGACCGCCGCTGCCGCAACACCCGCCCCAACAGCAGCTCGTTGGTGAACGGGCCGTACATGTCCGCGGTGTCCAGCAGGGACACGCCCAGGTCGAGGGCCCGGTGCACCGCCCTGACCGACTCGTCGCCCCGCTGCCGCGAGGCGCTGTACGCCCAGTTCATCGGCATGCACCCCAGTCCGACGGCCCCCACCGCGAGTGCCGTCGCGCCGATCGTCCTGCGCTCCACCGGTCGTGACCCTCCCTTGTCGGATCACCCAACCTAACCTCTGCCTCTTCGCCCCCTGACATAGCCTCCTGACCATGACTGCTGACGTGTGGCTGCCCATCCCGCCGGACGAGATCGAGGACCTCCCCGAGGGCCCCGCCTACCGCTACTGGAACGGCGAGGAGACCTTCCCCGCCGACCCGGCCGACTGCGCCTACTACGTCGTCCCCTACATGAAGCCCAGCGGGATCGGCACCCGGCCGCTGCCCGAGATGCGCTCCGTCCGGGTCGTCCAGACCCTCTCCGCGGGCATCGACCACGTGGAGCCCGGCCTGAAGGACCTGCCCGCGGGCGTACGGCTGTGCAACGCGCGCGGCGTGCACGAGGCCAGCACCGCCGAGCTGACCCTGGCCCTGATCCTCGCGTCGCTGCGCGGCATCCCCGACTTCGTGCGGGCACAGGACCGCGGCGAGTGGCTCGGCGGGTTCCGGCCCGCCCTCGCGGACCGCACGGTCCTCATCGTGGGGTACGGATCGATCGGCGCCGCGATCGAGGACCGGCTCGTGCCGTTCGAGGTCGCGCCGGTCGTGCGCGTCGCGCGCTCCGCCCGTGCCACGGAGCGCGGTCCCGTGCATCCGATCACCGAACTCCCCGCCCTGCTGCCGCGGGCGGACGTCGTCGTCCTGACCACACCGCTCACCGAGGACACCCGCGGCCTGGTCGACGCCGAGTTCCTGGCCCGGATGAAGGACGGCGCCCTGCTCGTCAACGTCGCGCGCGGACAGGTCGTCGACACGAAGGCGTTGCTCGCCGAACTGGAGAGCGGGCGCCTGACCGCGGCACTCGACGTGACCGACCCCGAACCGCTGCCGCCGGGCCACCCGTTGTGGCATGCTCCCGGCATAGTCGTCAGCCCGCACGCCGGTGGCCCGACCTCGGCCTTCCTGCCGCGCGCCAAGCGGCTGCTGGTGGACCAGTTGAGCCGTTTCGTGAACCAGGAGCCGCTGCGCAACGTGATCCTGACGACGGGCGCGTAATCCGTTTCGGGCACCCTCCGCAACTCCCCGGACGCGGTGGGTACGCGCATATCCGCTGGTCGTCACAGAGCGTAGAGAACCTATGTCCCTGAGTGACGAGACTGGTGTATCGTCCGACAGGGGATGCGCCGCGCACCGTACGGCGCCGGGGATGGACATCTCAGACTGTGAGGGGGGCGACGGGCGATGCACGGCCTATGGACCAACGACCCGACGCGGCGGAGCCGCCGCCGGCGACCCTGGCGCACGACCACGACCGCGCGCCGACGGGGTCAGCACGGCCACCGAGGCACCCGGACCGACCGCCGCGGCCCTCACCCACGCCTGCCGGACGACCCCGGCAGGCAGACCCCACCGGCCCGCCGGTGCCCGCGGGGCACGGAAGCGGTGCGGACCGGGAGGTCACGGTGAGTCCGCCGCCCACGCCCACCCTCGACGGAGCGCTGCGCACCCGGGAGTCGTCCGGACCGCTGCTGCCCAGGCCGTCGGCCGCCGCCGCCGGGCCGTCCCTCGTCCGCCAGCTCGTGCTGGCCCTCGTCTGCGCCGCCTACGCCGTCGGTGCCGCGCTCGGCTGGGGCTCGCAGTACGTCGCCAAGATCATGGGCGACTTCGGGCTGAGCGCCGCCGCGGGTACCGCGGCCGTGTCCTGCTTCCTCTACGCCCGCGGACGCCGCGTCCGCTTCCGGCCGGCCTGGCTGCTCTTCGCCCTCTCCTCGGCGATGGCATCCCTGGGCAACCTGGTCTGGGGCTGGTACGAGGTCGTGCTGCGGGTGCCGGTCCCCAGCCCCAGCTACGCGGACCTGTTCTTCCTCTGCTTCGCCCCGCCCGCCATCGTCGGCCTGCTGGTGCTGGCCAAACGGCCCGTGACCAAGGCCGGCTGGATCTGCCTGGGCCTGGACGCCTGGCTGATCGGCGGCTCGCTGCTGACCCTGTCCTGGAGCCTGGCGCTCGCCCAGGCGGCCAAGGCCGAGGGCGGATCGAGCGTGGCGCACTCCGCGCTCTCGGTCGCCTACCCGCTGCTCGACATCGCCCTCGTCAGCATGGTGCTCGCGCTGCACTTCAGGCGGTCACCCGTCTGCAGATCCGCCGTCAACACCGCCATCGGCGCGCTCGCCCTCACGGTGATGTGCGACGCCCTGTTCACCTCGCCGCTGCTGCACAACAGCTACCGCTCCGGGCAACTGCTCGACGCGGGCTGGTTCGCCGGATCCCTGCTGCTCGCCTACGCGCCCTGGGCCGCGTCCCGGCGCGGACGTCCGGCGCCGGAGCGGGCGGGCGACGGGGGACACTCCCGCGTGGTGCGCGAACACGTGCCCGGACAGCGCGGTACCGGCCACCAGCCCACGCCGCCCTCCGTACCGCCCGGCACGCCCACCGCACTGCCCGGACCGGGACAGGGCGGCGAGCGGGGCCGCTACCCGGCCGCCCGGCCCATCGCCGGGTCCCTCGCCGCGCTCACGCCGTACCTCGCGGCCGCGGTCTGCACCCTGGGCATCCTCTACAACGTCCTCAACGGCCGCAGCGTCGACCGCGTCGTGCTGCTGACCGGCGGCACCGTGGTGCTCGCGCTCGTCGTCCGGCAGGGCATCATGCTGCTCGACAACATCGTTCTCACCCAGGAACTGGCCCAGAAGGAGAACCACTTCCGCTCCCTGGTCCAGGGCTCCAGCGACGTCATCATGATCGCCGCGCCCAACGGCGTCCTCCGCTACGTGTCCCCGGCCGCCGCCGGTGTCTACGGGCGCCCCGCGGAGGAACTGGTGGGCAGCGAACTGGCCGGACTCATCCACCCCGAGGACCTCGGCTGCGTGGTGCACGAGGTACGCCGGTTCCTCGCCGCCAGCCCCGTCGAGGAACCCACCACGCGCATCGAATGCCGCTTCCGGTCCGGCGGTGGGGGAGGCTGGCTCAACGTCGAGTCGACCGTCAACCGGCACCACGGCGGCCTCATCTTCAACAGCCGTGACGTGACCGAAAGAGTGCGCCTCCAGGCGCAGCTCCAGCACAACGCCGAACACGACCCGCTCACCGACCTGCCCAACCGCGCCCTGTTCACCCGGCGCGTCCAGCAGGCCCTCTCCGGCCGCCGCGCCGCCGACCGGGGCGCCGCCCTGCGCGGCACGGCGGTGCTCTTCATCGACCTCGACGGCTTCAAGGGAGTCAACGACACCATCGGGCACCAGGCCGGGGACGAGCTGCTCGTCCAGGCCGCTCGCAGACTCCACGAGGCCGTCCGCAAGGGGGACACCGCCTCCAGGCTCGGCGGCGACGAGTTCGCGGCCCTCATCGTCGGGGACGGAGCCCGGGACCGCACCGCCCGCGAAGGCCACATCCGGGAACTGGCCGACCGGCTCAGACTGACCCTCTCGCAGCCCTACCTCATCGACGGCAACGACGTCCGGGTCAACGCCTCCATCGGCGTCGCCTTCGCCGAACCCGGCCTGGGCGCGGGCGAGTTGCTGCGCAACGCGGACCTCGCCATGTACCGGGCCAAGGCGGGCGGCAAGGGACGCGTCGAGCTGTACCGAGCGCAGATGCAGCAGGACGTCGTACGCAAGGCCGAGCTGGCCACCCGTCTGCGGGCCGCGCTGCACGACGGGGAGTTCGCGCTGCTGCACCAGCCCGTGGTCTCCCTGACGGACGGCCGGATCACGTCGGTGTGCGCCCAGGCGCGATGGCGCTCCTCGCAAGGTGTGCTGTTCACCCCCGCCGAGTTCCTGCGGGTCGCCGAGGACGGCGACAGAACCGCCGAACTCGACCGCTGGGTCCTGCGCGAGGCCGTCGAACAGGCCGCCGAACGCGCGGCGGCCGGGCAGTCCGTGACCGTGGCCATACGCGTCGGCGCGCGTCGCCTGCTCGACCGGTCCATGCCGCTGGGCTCCGTGGAGACCCTGCTCACCCGGCACGGGCTGCCCCCGGGCTCCCTTGTGATCGAGCTGTCGGACATCGACCCACGGGTCGGCCTCGACGAACTGGACCGCCGGCTCAACGCCCTGCGCAGGGTCGGCGTCCGGATCGCACTGGACGGCTTCGGCAACGGCTACGCGGCGATCACCGCGCTGCGCCGCCTGCCCGTGGACGTCCTCAAGCTCGACCGCGGCCTGATCGAGGGCGTCGTGGAATCCGCACGGCTGCACAAGATCACCAGCGGTCTGCTGCGCATCGCCACCGACCTCGGACTGAAGTCCGTGGCCGACGGCGTGGACCTGCCCGAGCAGATCGTCGCCCTGCGCGCGATGGGCTGCACACACGGACAGGGCATGGCGTTCTCCGGCGCGCTGGACGAGTACCGACTGCGCAGAGCGCTCGGAACCGGCCACTACCCGGTGCCGCACGGGCTGGCCGAACCGGCCTTCGCGGGCGGTGGTGCCGGGGTGTACACCAAGGGCGTCGGCGGTGCCGCCACCGGCCAGGTCGGCGGGGGTGTCCCCGCCGGACTGCCGGCCGTCCTGAGTGGTGGCACGGCCCTTCGCTCACATAATGAGACTCCCGTCCCACCCACTTGACAGTGAGTGCGCGCCGGGGGGAGGGTCAGTGCCATGCGCACCCGAATTCTCGTACTTGGAAAGCGCGTCGGCTGAAGCTGGTGATGTCCGGGCCGACCCGGACTCCCCGCGACCCACCCCGGCGCGCTCCCCTCGCTTGCCTTATGGCACGAGGGGTTTTTTGTTGCACAGGCACCTGCCGAGCAGCAGCCCAGATCGCACAAAACTCGCAAAAACCCTCAGCATCGAGAAGAGAACGCCGATGACCGAGCAGGCCACCGGGGCCCACCCGCAGCCCCGGCCCCGATCCGGAGGACAGTCCGCCCCCGAGCACGTCACGGGTGCGCAGTCCCTCATTCGCTCTCTCGAGGAGGTCGGCGCCGACACCGTATTCGGCATTCCCGGTGGCACGATCCTTCCGGCCTACGACCCGCTGATGGACTCCACCAAGGTGCGCCACGTCCTGGTCCGCCACGAGCAGGGCGCAGGCCACGCCGCCACCGGCTACGCGCAGGCCACCGGCAAGGTCGGCGTCTGCATGGCGACCTCGGGGCCCGGCGCCACCAACCTGGTCACCCCGATCGCCGACGCCAACCTGGACTCCGTGCCACTGGTCGCGATCACCGGGCAGGTGGTGTCCTCCGCGATCGGCACGGACGCCTTCCAGGAGGCGGACATCGTCGGCATCACCATGCCGGTCACCAAGCACAGCTTCCTGGTCACCAAGGCCGAGGACATCCCCCGGGTGATCGCGCAGGCGTTCCACATCGCCTCCACCGGCCGCCCCGGCCCCGTCCTGGTCGACATCCCCAAGGACATCCTCCAGAAGAAGACCACCTTCTCCTGGCCGCCGGTCATGGACCTGCCCGGCTACCGCCCGGTCACCAAGCCGCACGCCAAGCAGATCCGCGAGGCGGCCAAGCTCATCACCGCCGCCAAGCGCCCCGTGCTCTACGTCGGCGGCGGCGTCCTCAAGGCCGGTGCCACCGCCGAGCTGAAGGTCCTCGCCGAACTCACCGGAGCGCCCGTCACCACCACCCTGATGGCGCTCGGCGCGTTCCCCGACAGCCACCCGCTGCACGTGGGAATGCCGGGCATGCACGGTGCGGTCACCGCCGTCACCGCGCTGCAGAAGGCCGATCTGATCGTCGCCCTCGGAGCCCGCTTCGACGACCGCGTCACCGGCAAGCTGGACAGCTTCGCCCCGTACGCCAAGATCGTCCACGCCGACATCGACCCGGCCGAGATCGGCAAGAACCGCGCCGCCGACGTCCCGATCGTCGGCGACGCCCGCGAGGTCGTCGCCGACCTCGTGCAGGCCGTCCAGAAGGAGCACGACGAGGGCAACAAGGGCGACTACACCGCCTGGTGGAAGGACCTGAGCCGCTGGCGCGAGACCTACCCCCTCGGCTACGACCAGCCCGGGGACGGCTCGCTCTCCCCGCAGCAGGTCATCGAGCGCGTCGGGCAACTGGCGCCCGAGGGCACGATCTTCGCGGCCGGTGTCGGCCAGCACCAGATGTGGGCCGCGCACTTCGTCCAGTACGACAAGCCCGCCACCTGGCTGAACTCCGGCGGCGCCGGAACCATGGGCTACGCCGTCCCGGCCGCCATGGGCGCCAAGGCCGGCCGGCCCGACCGGGCCGTCTGGGCGATCGACGGCGACGGCTGCTTCCAGATGACCAACCAGGAACTGACCACCTGCGCCCTGAACAACATCCCGATCAAGGTCGCCATCATCAACAACGGCGCCCTCGGGATGGTCCGCCAGTGGCAGACCCTGTTCTACAACCAGCGCTACTCCAACACCGTTCTGCACTCCGGCCCCGAGGACGTCAACCCGGACGCGCGCGGCACCCGCGTCCCCGACTTCGTGAAGCTGTCGGAGGCGATGGGCTGCTACGCCATCCGCTGCGAGGACCCCGCCGACCTCGACAAGGTGATCGAGGAGGCCAACTCCATCAACGACCGCCCCGTCGTCGTCGACTTCATCGTCCACGAGGACGCGATGGTCTGGCCGATGGTCGCCGCCGGCACCTCCAACGACGAGATCATGGCCGCCCGGGACGTCCGCCCCGACTTCGGCGACAACGAAGACGACTGAGCGAGAGAGACCGAAGAGACCATGTCCAAGCACACGCTCTCCGTCCTGGTGGAGAACACGCCCGGCGTCCTGGCGCGGATCACCGCCCTCTTCTCCCGCCGCGGCTTCAACATCGACTCGCTCGCGGTCGGCGTCACCGAGCACCCCGACATCTCGCGCATCACCATCGTGGTCAGCGTCGAGGAGTTCCCGCTCGAGCAGGTGACCAAGCAGCTCAACAAGCTCGTCAACGTGCTCAAGATCGTCGAGCTGGAGTCCGCCCAGGCCGTCCAGCGCGAACTCGTTCTGGTGAAGGTGCGCTCCGACAACGAGACGCGCTCCCAGATCGTCGAGATCGTCCAGCTCTTCCGCGCGAAGACCGTCGACGTCTCCCCGGAGGCCGTGACCATCGAGGCCACCGGCAGCAGCGACAAGCTGACCGCCATGCTCAGGATGCTGGAACCGTACGGCATCAAGGAGCTCGTCCAGTCCGGCACGATCGCCATCGGCCGCGGTGCCCGTTCGATCACGGACCGCTCGCTGCGCGCACTCGACCGGTCCGCGTAACGACGGAAGCGGGCGGCCGGCCCCCGGGCGGGCCGCCCGTATCGCGAGACCCCGAAACTTCCCTTCCCCTCACCGGCATACGGTGGGACGCAACACCGCACACAAGGAGAGAACCCAGTGGCCGAGCTGTTCTACGACGCCGACGCCGACCTGTCCATCATCCAGGGCCGCAAGGTCGCGGTCATCGGGTACGGCAGCCAGGGCCACGCCCACGCCCTGTCGCTGCGCGACTCCGGTGTCGACGTGCGCGTCGGTCTGCACGAGGGCTCCAAGTCCAAGGCCAAGGCCGAGGAGCAGGGCCTGCGCGTGGTGAGCCCGTCCGAGGCCGCCGCCGAGGCCGACGTCATCATGATCCTGGTCCCGGACCCCATCCAGGGCGAGGTCTACGAGAAGGACATCAAGGACAACCTGAAGGACGGCGACGCGCTGTTCTTCGGCCACGGCCTGAACATCCGCTACGGCTTCATCAAGCCCCCGGCCGGCGTGGACGTCTGCATGGTCGCCCCCAAGGGCCCGGGCCACCTGGTGCGCCGCCAGTACGAGGAGGGCCGCGGCGTTCCCTGCATCGCGGCCGTCGAGCAGGACGCCACGGGCAACGCCTTCGCGCTCGCCCTGTCGTACGCGAAGGGCATCGGCGGCACCCGCGCCGGCGTCATCAAGACGACCTTCACCGAGGAGACCGAGACCGACCTCTTCGGCGAGCAGGCCGTTCTGTGCGGTGGCACGGCCGCGCTGGTCAAGGCGGGCTTCGAGACCCTGACCGAGGCCGGCTACCAGCCGGAGATCGCCTACTTCGAGTGCCTGCACGAGCTGAAGCTCATCGTGGACCTCATGTACGAGGGCGGCCTGGAGAAGATGCGCTGGTCGATCTCCGAGACCGCCGAGTGGGGCGACTACGTCACCGGCCCGCGGATCATCACCGACGCCACCAAGGCCGAGATGAAGAAGGTCCTCGCCGAGATCCAGGACGGCACCTTCGCCAAGAACTGGATGGACGAGTACCACGGCGGTCTGAAGAAGTACAACGAGTACAAGAAGCAGGACTCCGAGCACCTGCTGGAGACCACCGGCAAGGAGCTGCGCAAGCTCATGAGCTGGGTCGACGAAGAGGCGTAAGCCGTTCGCCCGGTGGCGGCGCCCGAGACCCGGGCGCCGCCACCGGGTTCCCCTTCCGGGTGATGCTTCCGAAGAGGCACCGGACGACGCCCGCCACGCCACTACACTGCTGAACACATACGCGTCGGGCCCACAGCGTCGTGCGTCTTCCACGCGGCTAGCACCCCTCCACCGCATGCGGCCGTCGGGACGGCCGTCCGCATTGGACTTGTGAGGACTCACGTGAGCTCGAAACCTGTCGTACTCATCGCTGAAGAGCTGTCGCCCGCGACCGTGGACGCGCTCGGCCCCGACTTCGAGATCCGCCAGTGCAACGGCGCGGACCGGGCCGAACTGCTCCCCGCCATCGCCGACGTGGACGCGATCCTGGTGCGCTCCGCCACCAAGGTCGACGCCGAGGCCGTCGCCGCCGCCAAGAAGCTGAAGGTCGTCGCCCGCGCCGGTGTCGGCCTGGACAACGTCGACGTCGCCGCCGCCACCAAGGCCGGCGTGATGGTGGTCAACGCCCCGACCTCCAACATCGTCACCGCCGCCGAGCTGGCCTGCGGCCTCATCGTCGCCACCGCCCGCAACATCCCGCAGGCCAACGCCGCGCTGAAGAACGGCGAGTGGAAGCGCAGCAAGTACACCGGTGTGGAGCTGGCCGAGAAGACCCTCGGCGTCGTCGGCCTCGGCCGCATCGGCGCCCTGGTCGCGCAGCGCATGTCGGCCTTCGGCATGAAGGTCGTCGCCTACGACCCCTACGTGCAGCCCGCGCGGGCCGCGCAGATGGGCGTCAAGGTGCTGTCGCTGGACGAGTTGCTCGAGGTCTCCGACTTCATCACCGTCCACCTGCCCAAGACCCCCGAGACCCTCGGCCTGATCGGCGACGAGGCGCTGCGCAAGGTCAAGCCGAGCGTCCGCATCGTCAACGCCGCGCGCGGCGGCATCGTCGACGAGGAGGCGCTGTACTCGGCGCTCAAGGAGGGCCGCGTCGCCGGCGCCGGCCTCGACGTGTACGCCAAGGAGCCGTGCACGGACTCGCCGCTGTTCGAGTTCGACCAGGTCGTCGCCACCCCGCACCTCGGTGCCTCCACCGACGAGGCCCAGGAGAAGGCGGGCATCGCCGTCGCCAAGTCGGTGCGCCTCGCCCTCGCCGGTGAGCTGGTCCCCGACGCGGTCAACGTCCAGGGCGGTGTCATCGCCGAGGACGTCAAGCCGGGCCTGCCGCTCGCCGAGCGCCTCGGCCGCATCTTCACCGCGCTCGCCGGTGAGGTCGCCGTCCGCCTCGACGTCGAGGTCTACGGCGAGATCACCCAGCACGACGTGAAGGTGCTGGAACTCTCCGCTCTCAAGGGCGTCTTCGAGGACGTCGTCGACGAGACGGTGTCGTACGTCAACGCCCCGCTGTTCGCCCAGGAGCGCGGCGTCGAGGTGCGGCTGACCACCAGCTCCGAGTCGCCGGAGCACCGCAACGTCGTCATCGTGCGCGGCACCCTCGCGGACGGCGAGGAGGTGTCGGTCTCCGGCACGCTGGCCGGCCCGAAGCACCTCCAGAAGATCGTCGCCGTCGGCGAGTACGACGTGGACCTCGCCCTCGCCGACCACATGGTCGTCCTCCGCTACGAGGACCGTCCCGGTGTCGTCGGCACCGTCGGCCGTGTCATCGGCGAGGCCGGCATCAACATCGCCGGCATGCAGGTCGCGCGTGCGACGGTGGGCGGCGAGGCGCTGGCCGTGCTGACCGTCGACGACACGGTGCCCGCCGGAGTGCTGGCGGAGGTCTCGGCGGAGATCGGGGCCACGTCCGCCCGGTCCGTCAACCTCGTCTGAGGCGACCGTACCCGGGGGCTGCCGCCCCCGGGTCCCCCGCTCACGGCCCTGAACGGGCCTTGTCCTCAAACTCCCCCGGAGGGGGCGCCCCCAAGCGGGCTGAGTCGGTCAGTCGCTCCGGCGTCTGCCGTCTCCGCCTCCGGGCGCACCCGGATGTGCCGCAGCCCCCTCGCCGCCAGGCCCGCCGCGGCGAGGAGCAGCAGCGCCGCCCCGATCGCGGCGCCCCGCATCCCGTCGGTGAACGCCTCGCGTGCCGCCGCGGCCAGGGCGTCTCCCGCGCGCCCGGGAACGTCGGCGGCGACGGCCAGCGCCCCGCCCAGCGTCTCCCGCGCCGGGGCGGGTGCGCCGGAGGGGATGCCGTGGCGGTAGAGGGCCGTGCCGATGGAGCCGAGCGCGGCCATGCCCAGGGCGCCGCCGAACTCGGTACCGGTCTCCAGCAGTGAGGAGGCCGAGCCCGCCTTCTCCACCGGGGCCGAGCCGATGGCCAGGTCGGTGAGCTGGGACATCACGACGACGATGCCGGCCGCGAGTACACCGGACGCGGCCAGCACCAGCCACAGCGAGTCCGTACCGGCCAGGGCCAGCAGCCCGTAGCCTCCCGCCCCGACGACGAAGCCCGCGGTCACGAGGTACGCGCGCTCGACGCCCCGCTGGACCAGCAGGGCGGCCACCGGTGCGGCGGCGCCGATGAGCACCGACGGCAGCAGGCTCCACAGCGCGGCCTGAAGCGCGCTCTTGCCCAGGACCGACTGCAGGTACTGGGTGGTGAAGTACGCCGAGCCCATCATCCCGAAGGCCGACAGGCTGTTGAGGACGAGCGCCGGGGTGAAACCGTGCCCGCGGAAGAGGGCGGGCGAGATCATCGGCGAGGCCGACGTCCGCTGCCGGTGCACGAACAGGGCCGCGAACAGCAGACCGACGGTGATCGAGACGGCGTAGCGGACGTTCCAGCCCTCGGAGGGCAGTTCCTTGAGTCCGTAGACCACGGGCAGCACCGCCGCCATCGACAGTGGGACGCTCAGCAGGTCGAAGCGGCCGGGGGAGGGGTTCTTCGACTCGGGGAGCAGCACCGGGCCGAGGACCAGCAGCAGGGCCATCGCGGGCAGGTTGACCAGGAAGACCGAGCCCCACCAGAAGTGTTCGACGAGGACGCCGCTCATCACCGAACCGAGCGCGATCCCGGCCGTCATCACCCCGGACCACAGGCCGATCGCCTTCGCCCGCTGGGCGGGGTCGGTGAACATCGTGCGGACCAGCGCCATCGTGGACGGCATCAGTGTCGCGCCGCCGACACCGAGGACCGCGCGGGCCGCGATGAGCGTCTCGGCGGTGTGCGCGTAGGCCGCGAGCAGGGAGGCGGCGCCGAAGGCCGCCGCGCCGAACAGGAGCAGCCTGCGGCGGCCGATGCGGTCGCCCAGCGACCCCATCGTCATCAGCAGGCCGGCCAGGACGAAGCCGTAGATGTCGAAGATCCACAGCTGCTGGGTGCCGCTCGGCTCCAGGTCCGCGCTGATCTCCGGGATGGCGAAGTAGAGGACGGAGACGTCCATCGAGACCAGCAGCAGCGGGAGCATCAGCACGACGAGCGCGGTCCACTCGCGTCGGCCGGCCCGGGACGGGTTCGTTGTCATGACGGTGACTGTACGCATGTCTTATACGCTTGTCTATGACGCTTGTATAAGACGTGTGTATGGACAGATGGGTAGGGTGACGGCATGGGACACCGTGAGGATCTGCTCGAAGGCGCCAAGCGCTGCCTGCTCGCCAAGGGGTTCGTACGCACGACGGCCCGCGACATCGTCAAGGAGTCCGGGACCAACCTGGCGTCCATCGGCTACCACTACGGTTCGAAGGCCGCCCTGCTCGCCCAGGCCTACGTGGCGCTGGTCGAGGACATGGGCGACGCCTTCGAGGGCGACGCGACCGTGTTCGACACCGAGCCCGGCTCCGTGGAGCGGTTCCAGCAGGTGTGGTCGAACATCGTCGCCACCATGAAGGAGCCGGGCTCGGTATGGCGCCTCAGCATGGAGGTCCTCGCCCTCGGCGACCGGCTCCCCGAGGTCCGCGAGCACCTCGGGGCGGCGCAGCGTGAGGCCGGACGCGGTGTGATCCCGCTGCTGATGGGCGGCCGGGAGGAGGACGTCTCCGACGCGGAGGCCGAGACCCTCGGCATGTTCTACGTGACCCTGATGACGGGCCTGATCGCCCAGTGGACGTTCGACCCGAAGACCGCGCCCGACGGCGAGCGGCTGGCCGACGGCCTGCGCCAGGTGGTCGAGGCGGCCACTAGGGCCGCAGGCGACGCGCCTTGAGAGCCATGTGCAGCAGCAGCCGGTCCTCGCCGTCGTCCAGGTCCAGGCCCGTGAGCTGTTCGACGCGTGAGAGGCGGTAGTACAGCGTCTGGCGGTGGATGCCCAGCTCGGCGGCCGTGCGCCCGGCCTGGCCCGCACGGTCCAGGTACACCTCGGCGGTGCGGGCGAGTTCCCGGTGCGCGGGGGACAGCAGTGCCCGCACGGCCGGATCGTGGGCCGACCGCGCCGGCAGCGCGGTCAGCAGACGGAACGCCCCGATCGACGTCCACTGCGCGACCGGCCCGAACCGCGACTCCGCACGCGCCGCCCGGGCCGCCGCCGACGCCTCCCACCAGGCGGCCCCCAGCTCCGCGAGCCCCGCGCGCGGCGCGGAGACGCCCGCCGCGACCCCCGGCCCGTCCCCGCCCCGGGCCCCGACCCGCTCCAGCAGCCGCCCCGCCGCCGACGTCGCCGGCGTCGGCACGTCGGTCGAGCGCAACCGGACCAGCAGCGCCAGCGACACACCCGTGGCCCCCACGGCACCGTGCACAGGGCCGTCGCCCCCGGCACCGTACGGACCGAGGGGGCGTCGTCGGGGCCGGCCGACGGCCAGGGCGCCACGCAGACCACCGCGTGCGGGGTGTCCGCCCGGGCGCCGAGCGCGGTGCGCAGCTCCGCCACCGCCATGTCCCGCTGCCAGTCCCGCTCCGCCGTCAGCACCGCCCGCAGCTCCCGGCTCAGATCCGCGCCGTGCTGCGCCTCGTCGGCGAGCAGCGCGCCGATCCGCGCCGTGACCTCCATGGCCGCCGCCAGCTGCCGCTCGGTCGGGCCCGGGTCGGTGTCCAGCAGCCATACGTAGCCGAGAACCACCCCCCGATGGCGTACCGGCAGACAGGTGCGCCCCCGGTACACGCCCGCCTCGGGCGTCGGCGGGATACGGACCGGGCCGGTCGCACGGGTGATGCCGAAGCCCTCGAACCACGCCCGCACCGCCGCCGTGGAGCGCCGGGTGAGGATCGAGCGGGTGCGCACCGGGTCCAGGGCGGAGGGGTCGAGGTCGCCCTCGCTGTTGTACGCGCCGAAGGCGATCAGCTCGAAGTCGCGGTTCTCCAGGGTCGCGGGCGCACCGAGCAGCTCCGAGATCTCGTCGACCAGCTCCTGGTAGTCACCACGGGTACCACCGGAGCCTGTGGAACCTCTGGAATCCGACGTCACCCGGGCATTCTGCCGCATATGCGCGCCCCCTTCATACATCTGTCTGAGATCCGCGGCACGGATGCGTGACAGCTGTCGATGGCCGACGATCGGGAGGATCCTTAGATTTCACGGTGGTTCTCCGTGCCGTTCCCGGTTCGTCGGGCAGCGGCCCCTGTGTTGGTTGGTAAGTGGAGGTGCCCCGTGCTGGGTCCCGTGATTCTCGCCGCGTCGCGCAGCGACCGGATGCGTCGTCTTGTGTCTGCCGCGCCCGTGACGAAGCCGGTCGTCGACCGGTTCATCCCCGGCGAGACGGTCGACCAGATCGTGCCGATCGTCCGGGAGCTGACCGATCAGGGCCTGGAGCTGACGATGGACGTCGTCGGCGAGGACATCACCACCCCCGCGCAGGCCGAGGCCGCCCGTGACGCGTACCTGGAGCTGATCGACCGGCTCAAGTCCCTGGAGCTGGGCACCCGCGCCGAGATGTCGGTGAAGCTCTCCATGTTCGGCCAGGCCCTCCCGTCGCCCACCACCGCCCTCAACGGAGGGGCCTCCGGCCCCGAAGCCGCATTCCACGGGGGCCACGAGCTGGCCCTGGGCAATGTCCGCCCGGTCGTCGAGGCCGCCGCCGAGATCGGCACCACCGTCACCCTCGACGCGGAGGACCACACCACCCTCGACTCGATGTTCGCCATCCACGAGGAGCTGCGGAAGGATTTCCCGCAGACCGGCTGCGTCATCCAGGCCTACCTCTTCCGCACGGAGGCCGACGCGCGCCGCCTCGCCGACAGCGGCTCTCGCGTACGGTTGGTCAAGGGCGCCTACAAGGAGCCCGCAGAGGTCGCGTACCAGCAGCGCCACGAGATCGACAAGGCGTACGTCCGCATCCTGCGCACCCTGATGGAGGGCGAGGGCTACCCGATGATCGGGTCCCACGACCCGCGCCTGATCTCCATCGGCCAGGAGCTGGCCCGCACCGCCGGGCGCAAGCTCGACGAGTACGAGTTCCAGATGCTGTACGGCATCCGCGGCGACGAGCACCTGCGGCTCGCCGCCGAGGGCCACCGCATGCGCGTCTACACCGCCTACGGCACCGACTGGTACGGCTACTTCATGCGCCGTCTCGCGGAGAAGCCGGCCAACCTCCGGTTCTTCGCCCGCTCGATGGTGAGCAAGGGCTGAGCCCGCACCGCTCGCACAACCCGCTCAAGTCAAGGAGTAACGGAACCCATGGACGCTGTGACCCAGGTCCCCACGCCCGTCAACGAGCCGGTGCACGGCTACGCCCCCGGTTCCCCGGAGCGCGCCCGTCTGGAGGAGAAGCTCCGACACCTCGCCGACAACCCGGTTGATCTGCCCTGCACCATCGGCGGTGTGAAGCGGATGGGCGGCGGTGAGCGCTTCGACGTCGTGCAGCCGCACAACCACAAGTCCCGCCTGGGCACCTACGCCAACGCCACGCAGGCGGACGCCCAGGACGCGATCGACGCCGCCCTGGCCGCGGCCCCCGCGTGGCGGGCGATGTCCTTCGACGACCGCGCGGCGATCATCCTGCGCGCCGCCGAGCTGCTGTCCGGACCCTGGCGCGAGACCATCGCCGCCTCCACCATGCTCGGCCAGTCCAAGACCGCCCAGCAGGCCGAGATCGACAGCCCCTGCGAGCTGATCGACTTCTGGCGCTTCAACGTCCACTACGCCCGGGGCATCCTGGCCGAGCAGCCCCCGGCCAACTCCCCGGGCGTGTGGAACCGCATGGACCACCGCCCGCTGGAGGGCTTCGTCTACGCGATCACGCCCTTCAACTTCAGCGCGATCGCGGCGAACCTGCCCACCGCCCCCGCCCTGATGGGCAACGTGGTGGTCTGGAAGCCGTCCCCGACGCAGACCCACGCCGCCGTGCTGCTCATGCAGCTCCTGGAGGAGGCCGGGCTGCCCAAGGGCGTCATCAACCTCGTCACCGGCGACGGCATCGAGGTGTCCAAGGTCGCCCTGGAGCACCGGGACCTCGCGGGCATCCACTTCACCGGCTCGACCAAGACCTTCCAGCACCTGTGGAAGACGGTCGGCAACAACATCGAGAAGTACCGCACCTACCCGCGCCTGGTCGGCGAGACCGGCGGCAAGGACTTCCTCGTCGCCCACCCCAGCGCCGACCGCGCCGTGCTCAAGACCGCGCTGACCCGCGGTGCCTTCGAGTACCAGGGCCAGAAGTGCAGCGCCACCTCCCGCGCGTACATCCCGGCGTCCATCTGGAACGACGGGTTCAAGGAGGAGTTCGCCGCCGAGGTCGACTACCTCACCATGGGTGACGTCACCGACCTGTCGAACTTCGTCGGCGCCGTCATCGACGAGCGGTCCTTCGCCAAGAACAAGGCCGTCATCGACCGCGCCAAGGCGGACGAGACCTGCACGATCGTCGCGGGCGGCTCCTACGACGACTCGGTCGGCTACTTCGTCCGCCCGACCGTCGTCGAGTGCACCGACCCGGAGAACGAGGTCTTCCGCACCGAGTACTTCGGCCCGTTCCTCGCCGTGCACGTGTACGACGACAGCGCCGACGGCGCGTACGACGCGATGCTGACCCAGATGGAGTCGGTCTCCGACTACGCCCTCACCGGCTCGGTCGTCTCGAACGACCGCGCGGCGGCGGCGTACACGATGGAGAAGCTGCGCTACGCGGCCGGCAACTTCTACATCAACGACAAGTCGACCGGCGCCGTCGTCGGCCAGCAGCCCTTCGGCGGCGGCCGTGCCTCCGGCACCAACGACAAGGCCGGTGCCCCGCAGAACCTGATGCGCTGGACGCTGACCCGCGCCATCAAGGAGACGCTGGTCGCGCCGACCGACTACACGTACCCGCACATGGGCTGACACCCGCGCGCGAAACGCCCGGGGGGCCAGGTCGACCGACCTGGCCCCCCGGGCGTTCTCGCAGCTCGCGGCCGTGTGACCGACGGCACCGTCTCAGATAGTAGGAAGTCCGAGTAATTGTGGAGACAGACGCTCCGCACTCCCTTAACTTTGTAGGAGCCGAACGTCCCGCTCGATCGAGCGAATGGCGGTCGTGAGCCCGTGCCCCGTGCAGGCAACCCCTGCGGCACCGTGCTCCCCGCCCCTTCCGGCGTCCGCACGCACCCTCGTTCTCGAAGACTTTCCGCGCTCCCCTTGTGCCGAAGGAGTCGATTCCCATGGCCGAGACGACCGTCCGCCGCCGAGTCCGCCACCTCTCCCGTACGAGCGACTCCGACCGCAAGAACGCCGCGGCCGCCCTCCAGCGCGCCCTCGACCGCCGGGACAACGGCGGCGCCACCGGCCACTGAGCGCGGCCGGACGCGGAGCGACAGGCGGTGTCCGCATGCCGGACGCCGCATGTCATCCCGTGGGACGGAGGGTAGGGTGCTGCGCATGTCTCGCAGCCTCAATCTCGCAGTGATCCCCGGTGACGGCATCGGCCGGGAGGTCGTGGCCGAAGGCCTGAAGGTCCTCTCCGCCGTCCTTCCGCAGGATGTGAAGCTGGAGACCAAGGAGTTCGACTTCGGCGCCCGCCGCTACCACGCCACCGGTGAGACCCTCACCGACGCCGACCTCGACGCCCTCAAGGGCCACGACGCCATCCTGCTCGGCGCGATCGGCGACCCCTCGGTACCGTCCGGCGTCCTGGAGCGCGGCTTCCTGCTCAAGCTCCGCTTCGCCTTCGACCACCACGTCAACCTGCGCCCGAGCAGGCTCCTGCCCGGCGTCGCCACCCCCCTCGCCGGCCAGCCCGAGATCGACTTCGTCGTCGTCCGCGAGGGCACCGAGGGCCCCTACACCGGCAACGGCGGCACCATCCGCAAGGGCACCGAGCACGAGGTCGCCACCGAGGTCTCCGTCAACACGGCCTACGGCGTCGAGCGCGTCGTCCGCGACGCCTTCGCCCGCGCCCAGGCCCGCCCCCGCAAGAAGCTGGCGCTGATCCACAAGAACAACGTGCTCACCTTCGCGGGCCACCTGTGGACGAACGTGTTCAACAAGGTGGCCGCCGAGTACCCCGAGGTCACCACCGAGTACATGCACGTCGACGCGGCGACGATCTACCTCGTCACCCAGCCCGAGCGCTTCGACGTGATCGTCACCGACAACCTCTTCGGCGACATCATCACCGACCTCGCCGCGGCCGTCTCCGGCGGCATCGGCGTCGCCGCCAGCGGGAACATCAACCCGTCCGGCGACTTCCCCTCGATGTTCGAGCCGGTCCACGGCTCCGCGCCCGACATCGCCGGCCAGGGCAAGGCCGACCCCACCGCCACGGTCCTGTCCGTCGCCCTGCTGCTGCGCCACCTCGGCCACGAGGACGAGGCGGCCCGCATCGAGGACGCCGTCTCCGCCGACCTCGGCGCCCGCGGCGACCTCCCCGCCCGGAGCACCTCCGAGATCGGCGACGCACTCGCCGTACGCGTAGCCGGCTGATCCGGCGCACTCGGAATCCAACCTTTCGAAGCCGCCGGGTCCGCGAAACAAGGGCACCCGGCGGCTTTCTCCTGCGTCCGCCAGGTGCGACCATCGAACCCTGGGCCGCATTCACCCCGTCTCACCCGTCGCCGCCCACGCGTCCGTCCGTACGGCAGTCCGTGCGCGATAATCGAACGCGAAGCCGCGACATGAGGGAATGCTCGGACGTCCTAGCACCGGCCACCGGCCGTACGGGCGTGACCGCGGCCCGTCACAACACATACCGGTACTGCATCTCCCGGGGGACAACCCCCGGACCCCCGGCCGGACACGGACGCCGCCCGCACGTCTGCCAGGAAGCGAAGGACATTCACCTCATGACGACGCCCACGATCGAGCTCAAGCCCTCCGCCCACCCGCTCTCCGACGCGGAGCGGCAGGCGATTCTGGCCAACCCCGGGTTCGGCCGCCACTTCACCGACCACATGGTGACGATCAAGTGGACCGAGGGCCGCGGCTGGCACGACGGCCGGCTCGTTCCGTACGCCCCGCTCTCCCTCGACCCGGCCACCATGGTCCTGCACTACGCGCAGGAGATCTTCGAGGGGCTCAAGGCATACCGCCGGCCCGACGGGTCCGTCGCCACCTTCCGCCCGGAGAAGAACGGCGCCCGCTTCCAGGCCTCCGCCCGCCGCCTCGGCATGCCCGAGCTTCCGGTGGACACCTTCATCGAGGCGTGCGACGCGCTGGTCGGGCAGGACGAGAAGTGGGTCCCGGCGCACGGCGGCGAGGAGTCCCTCTACCTGCGCCCCTTCATGATCGCCACCGAGGTCGGCCTGGGCGTCAAGCCGGCCAACGAGTACCTCTTCATCGTCATCGCCTCCCCGGCCGGCGCCTACTTCCCCGGCGGCGTCAAGCCGGTCTCCATCTGGGTCTCCGAGGACCGCGTCCGCGCCGTCCCCGGCGGCATGGGCGACGCCAAGACCGGCGGCAACTACGCGGCCTCCCTGCTCGCCCAGGCCGAGGCCGCCGCCAAGGGCTGCGACCAGGTCTGCTACCTCGACGCCAACGAGCGCAAGTGGGTCGAGGAGCTGGGCGGCATGAACCTGTACTTCGTCTACGGCGACAGGATCGTCACCCCCTCGCTCACCGGCTCCATCCTGGAGGGCGTCACCCGCGACTCGCTCCTCACCGTCGCCCGCGACCTCGGCTACGAGGCCGAGGAGGGCCGCGTCTCCGTCGACCAGTGGCAGCGCGACTCGGAGAACGGCACCCTCACCGAGGTCTTCGCCTGCGGCACCGCCGCCGTGATCACACCGGTCGGCACGGTCAAGCGGACCGGCACCGAGTGGCAGCAGAGCGGGGGCGAGCCGGGCGAGGTGACGCAGCGGCTGCGCGACGCACTGCTCGACATCCAGCGCGGCACCGCCGAGGACAAGCACGGCTGGATGCACACCCTGGCCTGAGCACGGCGGTCGTGAGGTGAGGGGCCGCCCGGCGGGAACGGGCGGCCCCTCACCGTCTCCCGTCTCCACTCGTTCGCCGTCCGTCCGCCGGCCCTGGTCTTCCGTCCGTCCGGATTCGGACGCCCGCTGCTCGCATCCTGAGACGGGCGGTGAGAAGGGGGACGGAGTGTGCCAGACTCGCCGCGTGCTCTCGTTCGCCATGATTATTGGCAGCAGGCGCGCCGGTCCGCAGTGACCACCACGTACGACCAGGTACGGGTGGACACCGTCGTCCTCGACCCGCGCGCAGACCTCTCGCACCCGCGAGAGGTTTTTCGTTTTCCTGGCCCACCTCCAGCCGGGAAGAGAGCGCGGGGGATCATAGACGGACGGTGGAACCGGTCATTCCGGTAGACCGAGATCCCATACAGGAGCCTTCAGATCATGACCGCAACCAGCGAACTCGACGATTCGTTCCACGTCTTCGACACCACCCTGCGCGACGGCGCGCAGCGCGAGGGCATCAACCTCACGGTCGCGGACAAGCTGGCCATCGCACGGCACCTGGACGACTTCGGGGTGGGCTTCATCGAGGGCGGCTGGCCCGGCGCCAACCCCCGGGACACCGAGTTCTTCGCCCGGGCCCGGCAGGAGATCGACTTCCGCCACGCCCAGCTGGTCGCCTTCGGCGCCACCCGCCGCGCGGGCGCGAAGGCAGCCGAGGACCACCAGGTCAAGGCACTGCTCGACTCCGGCGCCGAGGTGATCACCCTGGTCGCCAAGTCGCACGACCGGCACGTCGAGCTGGCCCTGCGCACCACGCTCGACGAGAACCTCGCCATGGTCGCGGACACGGTCTCCCACCTCAAGGCGCAGGGCCGCCGGGTCTTCGTCGACTGCGAGCACTTCTTCGACGGCTACCGCGCCAACCCCGAGTACGCGAAGTCGGTCGTGCGCACCGCCTCCGAGGCCGGTGCCGACGTCGTCATCCTGTGCGACACCAACGGCGGCATGCTCCCGGCGCAGATCCAGGCCGTCGTCGCCACGGTGCTCGCCGACACCGGCGCCCGGCTCGGCATCCACGCCCAGGACGACACCGGCTGCGCCGTCGCCAACACCCTCGCCGCCGTCGACGCGGGCGCGACCCACGTCCAGTGCACGGCCAACGGCTACGGCGAGCGCGTCGGCAACGCCAACCTGTTCCCGGTCGTGGCCGCCCTGGAGCTGAAGTACGGCATGCAGGTCCTGCCCGAGGGCAGGCTGCGCGAGATGACGAGGATCTCCCACGCCGTCGCCGAGGTCGTCAACCTCACCCCCTCCACGCACCAGCCCTACGTGGGCGTCTCCGCCTTCGCGCACAAGGCCGGACTGCACGCCTCCGCGATCAAGGTCGACCCGGACCTGTACCAGCACATCGACCCCGAGCTGGTCGGCAACACCATGCGGATGCTGGTCTCCGACATGGCGGGACGCGCCTCCATCGAGCTGAAGGGCAGGGAACTCGGCATCGACCTCGGCGGTGACCGGGAACTGGTCGGCCGGGTCGTGGAGCGCGTCAAGGAGCGCGAGCTGGCCGGCTACACGTACGAGGCCGCGGACGCGAGCTTCGAGCTGCTGCTGCGCGCCGAGGCCGAGGGCAGGCCGCTCAAGTACTTCGACGTCGAGTCCTGGCGCTCGATCGCCGAGGACCGGCCCGACGGCAGCCACGCCAACGAGGCCACGGTCAAGCTCTGGGCCAAGGGCGAGCGCATCGTCGCGACCGCCGAGGGCAACGGCCCGGTCAACGCCCTGGACCGCGCCCTGCGGGTCGCGCTGGAGAAGCTCTACCCGGAGCTGGCCAAGCTCGACCTGGTCGACTACAAGGTGCGCATCCTGGAGGGTGTGCACGGCACCCAGTCCACGACCCGGGTCCTCATCTCCACGTCGGACGGCACGGGGGAGTGGGCCACGGTGGGCGTCGCGGAGAACGTCATCGCCGCCTCGTGGCAGGCACTGGTGGACGCCTACGCGTACGGACTGCTGCGGGCGGGGGTCGCGCCCGCCGAGTGAGTGGGTCCCGCATGTCTCATCGAGGCTCATGCGGGTACGCCGAACGTATGAGTGGCGTTCGTATGCGAGTCCTCATACGTCTCCTGGTCGCGCCGGTCGTCGCCGCGCTGGCGGTACTGATGGCCGGTGCGCCCGGCGCGCAGGCGCAGACCAGTGTCTCCGAGATCGGCGCGGCCCTGCGCGAGAGTCCCGTGTACGTGGACCCGGCCGCCACCGACCTGCTGTCCAAGGCGGACGCGGAGGCGCTCGCCGACAAGATCGAGGCCGCGGACGAACCCGTGTTCGTGGCGGTCCTCCCGGCGGGCTACCCGACCTCGGACCTCTTCCAGAACCTCCGCACCGAGACCGGCATCACCGGTCTGTACGGCATCCGTCTCGGCGACCGCTTCGACGCCCGCGCCGACAGCCGCGTGCTGAGCCGCCAGGGCGTGCACAACCTGGTCACCGCCGTCCAGGGCGCGGGCGATCCCAAGGCCCAGCTGAACGACTTCGTCGACGACGCGCTGCGCAGCGTGCGCGGCTCCGCCCCCTCCTCCTGGGACTCCGGCCAAGGCTCCGCGCCCACGGGTGCCCTGATCACCGCCGGCGCCGTGGTGGTGCTGGGCGGCGCCGGCGTCTACGCGCTCTCCCGACGCAACCGGCGGCGCCGCGAGGACGAGCAGCGGGCGGCGCTGGAACGGCTGCGGGTGGTGGTCGACGAGGACATCACCGCGTTCGGCGAGGAACTGGACCGCCTGGACTTCCACCCCGCGGAACCGGGGGCCGACGACGCGATGCGGGCGGACTACGAACGCGCCCTCGACGCCTACGAGCAGGCCAAGACGTACATGGCGGACGCGCGCAAACCGGAGGACGTGCGCGCCGTCACCCAGGCCGTGGAGGACGGCCGCTTCTCGCTCGCGCAGCTCGCCGCCCGCCGCGAGGGCAGGGCGCTGCCCGAACGCCGTCCGCCCTGCTTCTTCGATCCGCGCCACGGCCCCTCGGTGGCCGACGCCACCTGGACCCCGCCGGGCGGCGTGACCCGACAGGTCCCGGTCTGCGCCGCCGACCGGGCCCGGCTGGCCGACGGACGGGACCCGATGATCCGCGAGGTGGACACCGACCAGGGCCGCCGCCCCTATTGGGACGCGGGCCCGGCCTACGGCCCCTGGGCGGGCGGCTACTTCGGCGGCGGCATCCTGCCCGGCCTGCTGGTCGGCACCATGCTGGGCAGCATGATGGCGGGCCCCGCCTACGGAGCCGGTTACGGCACCGGGTACGGAGACTTCGGCGGCTACGGGGGCGGCGACGTCTCGGGCGGCGACTTCGACCCCGGGGACTTCGGCGGCGGGTTCGGCGGCGGTGACTTCGGCGGTGGCGGCGGGTTCGGCGGGGGAGGGGACTTCGGGGGCGGCTTCTGAGCCGCGTGCGGCGTCTGCCGCCGGAGGCCGGCGCCTGGCGGCGGGGGTCAGCGCCTGCCGCCGGAGGGCACGGCCGGACCGTCCGCGCCCGACCGCGCGGGCCGCCCGGACCGCGCGAGCCGAGTACGGGACGCGCCACCCCCGCGTCGGACGACGGCCACGGCCGCGAGGCCGACCGCCAGGCCCAGCGCGGTCTGGACGCCGAAGTGCTCGCCGAACATGAGGGCGCCCCACACGGCCGTCACCGGTGCCATCAGGAACATGAGCGTGTTGACCTCGGTGATCCCGGACCGCCGCAGGATCAGCCAGTACAGCCCGTAGCCGCCGAAGGTGGGCAGGACCACCAGCCAGGCGGTCGCCACCCAGAACGAGGAGTCGGCGGGCGGCGTCGCCGACCCGGTCCCGAGAGCCAGGCCGGAGAAGAGGACGGCGCTGGTCGCACAGTGGATCGTCAGCGCCACCCGGGGGGCGACGGGGGCGCGGGTCCGGCCCTCCAGGAACGTGGCCGCCACCAGGGAGAGCATGCCGAGGAAGGGCACGAGGTAGGCCCACCAGGCCACCTCCGCGCCCGCCGCCGCCGCGTCGGCGACCGTCACCGTGGCCACACCCGACAGTCCGAGCCACAGTCCGAGCCACTGCCCCCGCGAGACGTACTGCCGCAGCAGCGGTCCGGCGAGCGCACCGGCGACGAGTGGCTGGACGCCGTCGATGAGGGCGGTGGTGCCGCTGGAGACGCCGAGCGCGATGGCGTAGTACACGCTGAGCAGGTAGCCGCTCTGCGACAGCGCGCCTATGGCGATCTGCCGGCCGGCGCCCCGGAGAGTCAGTCCCCGCCACGCCGCCCGGGAGAGCGCCGCGGCGGCGACCAGGACCACCGCGAGCGGCAGGAAGCGCCACATCAGGAGGGTGGGCGTGGCCGCGGTCTCCGCACCGAGCTTGGCGCCGATGAAGCCGGAGCTCCAGCACAGTACGAAGGCGGCCGGGAGCAGGGTGTTCACGTCGACCACTTCCAGAGTAGACAGATCGGTTTACTCGCCCCGGGTGTCCACTATACAGACCGGTATACTTGAGGTCATGGGTCCAGAAGAGAAACCGCGCCGCGTCCGGATGACGCCCGGCGCGCGACGGGTATTGGAGGCCGCCGAGCGGCTGTTCTACGCGCACGGCATCCATGCCGTCGGCGTGGATCTCGTCGCCGCCGAGGCCGGGGTGACCAAGAAGACGCTGTACGACCGGTTCGGCTCGAAGGAGCAGATCGTCGTGGAGTACCTGGCCGGGCGCGACGAGCGCTGGCGGGAGCTGCTGGCCGCGCGGCTTGAGACGGCGGGGGAGGAGCCCGCGGACCGGGTGGTGGCCGTCTTCGAGGCGTCGCGCGCGTGGTCGGCGCGGTACGGGGCCAGGGGGTGCAGCATGATCAACGCACATGCGGAGATCGGCGACCCGGCCCATCCGGCGCACCCGGTCATCACCGGGCAGAAGCGGTGGATGCTCGACCTGTTCACCGGCCTGGCCCGGGAGATCGACCCGGCCGGAGCGGACCGGCTGGGGCGGACGCTGACGCTGCTGCACGAGGGGGTGCTGGTCGCCCACGGGCTGGGGATCGTCCCCGACCCCTTCGGCGCCGCCCTCGACGAGGTGCGGGAACTGCTGCGCAGGTGAAACGGGCGGCGGCCCGGGGGCGTGCCGCTACGGTGCGCCCGCGGGAGGGGGAGGCGGTCGGCGGACCGCTCGGTCGCCCGGTACGACGCGATCCACCGGACGATCGGCCGGCCCGGCCGCCGTATCCGGGTCCGGGCCGCCGTCGACGTGGATCGCCGCCCCCGAGGGGGCGCGGGGTGTCACGCCTGCTTGATCGCCGAGATGTCGAAGTTCAGCTTGATCTTGTCGGACACCAGCACGCCGCCCGTCTCCAGGGCCGCGTTCCAGGTGAGCCCCCACTCCGAGCGCTTGATCTCGGCCTTGCCCTCGAAGCCGACGCGCTCGTTGCCGAACGGGTCCTTGGCGGCGCCGTTGAACTCCAGGTCGATGCTGAGCGGCTTGGTCGTGCCGAGGATCGACAGGTCGCCGGTGATGCGGTAGTCGTCGCCGCCCAGGGACTCCGCCTTGGTGGAGCGGAAGGTCATCTTCGGGTGTTCGCCCGTGTTGAAGAAGTCCGAGCTCTTCAGGTGGCCGTCGCGGTCGGGGGAGCCCGTGTCGATGCTGTCCATCGTGATGTCGAGGGTCGCGGTGGAGCGGGACGGGTCGGCGCCGTCCAGGTGCAGCGTGCCGGTGAAGTCCAGGAACCGGCCCTTGACGTTCGTGACCATGGCGTGGCGTGCCGTGAACCCGATCGTCGTGTGGGCGGGGTCGACGGTGTAGTCGCCGGTCAGCGTGGAGAGGTCGGGGGTGGTGGTCATGGTGTCCTCCGTGAGGGATCGGGGCCCGGCACGGACCGAAGCCCATAAGTTGAATGTTCAACCAGTCCAACGGTGTCGACTGTAGACCTATTCCGCGCGGGCATCAACAGTCACGCACGGCGTGGCGCGCGTGCCGTTCCGATTCCGGCCGCGGCGTGATAGACGGCATGAGCATGACCCCACAGCGCCCCACCGCTCCCACCCGCCGCGCCGTCCTGCTCGCCGCGGCCCTGGCCACCGGCCTCACGGCCGCCCCCCGCGCGGCAGCCGCCGCCGACCCCTACGAGGCCCTCCGCCTGCGCTGGCTCGAGATCGCCCTCGGCACCGGCTACGACCCGGCCGCCGAGCCGTACGCCTCCCGCCTCGCCGAGACCGGCGAACGCGCCCGCGACCACCGCGCCACCATGACGCCCACCCCCACGTCCCTGTGGCCGGACCACCCCTTCGACCCGCCCGCCGGCATCACCTTCGCCTACGGCCGCCTGTGGACGATGACCGAGGCGTACGTCCAGCAGGGCACCGGCTCCACCGGCGACCCGGCGCTCCTCGCCGACATCCTGCGCGGCCTCGACCACCTGTCGGCCACCGTCTACCACCCCGCCACCACCCGCTACGGCAACTGGTGGGAATGGCAGATCGGCAGCCCCCGCCTCCTGACGGACATCACGGCCGCCCTGTACGACCACCTCGGCGCCGACCGCGTCGCCGCCGCCTGCGCCGCCGTCGACCACTTCGTCCCCGACTCGATGCTCGGCGACTACACCGGCACCTCCACCGGCGCCAACCGTGTCGACCTGTGCCGCTCCGTCGCCCTGCGCGGCATCCTCGGCCGGGACCCCGCCAAGATCACGCTGGCCCGGGACGCCCTCTCCCCGGTCTTCCCGTACGTCACCGAGGGCGACGGGCTCCACGCCGACGGCTCCTTCGTCCAGCACACCTGGATCGCCTACTCGGGCACGTACGGCCAGGTCATGCTGGACGGTCTGGGCCGGCTGTTCACCCTCCTCGCCGGATCCGAGTGGGAGGTGACGGACCCCGGCAGGCAGATCGTCCTCGACAGCGTCGAGCACGCCTACGCGCCCCTCGTCCACGACGGACTCGTCATGGACGCGGTCAACGGACGCGCGATCAGCCGGGGTTACCTCAAGAGCGACGACCTGCACGTCATGCGCGGCGACCACTTCCACGGCCAGCAGCTGATCGCCGCCATGGCCGTCCTCGCGGGCGGCGCGAGCGACACCGAACGCCAGCGCTGGCACGCCCGGATCAAGGGCTGGATCGAGCGGGACACCGTCACCCCGCTCCTCACCGCGCCCCAGTTCCCGGTCGCCGACCTGGCCAGGTTGCACACGATCGCCGACGCCCCGGGCGGGGCCGCACCCGAACCCACCGGACACCGGCTCTTCGCGGCCATGGACCGCGCCGTCCACCGCCGCCCCGCCTTCACCGCGGCCCTCGCCATGGCCAGCGACCGCATCGCCCACTACGAGTGCGGCAACGGCGAGAACCCGCGCGGCTGGCACACCGGTGCGGGCATGCTGACCTGGTGGGTCAACGGGACCAGGTCCGACCAGTACACGGACTGGTTCTGGCCCACCGTCGACTGGTACCGGCTCCCCGGCACCACCGTCTCCACCCGGCGCCTGGCCGACCGGGCGGGCGGCGAGTGGGGCGCACCCAAACCCGACGTCCGCTGGGTCGGCGGCACCACCGACGGCGAGTACGCGGCCGTGGGTCAGCACCTCAAGGGGCTCGGTTCGACCCTCGAAGCCCGCAAGTCCTGGTTCCTCCTCGACGACTCCGTGATCTGCCTGGGTGCCGGCATCACGTGCGCCGACGGCGTCCCGGTCGAGACGATCGTGGACAACCGCAACCTGGGGGAGGGCGGCGACCAGGCCCTCGTACGCGGCCGGCACTGGGCCCACCTGGAGGGCCACGGCGGCTGGATCGTGCCCGAGGGCGACCTGCGGACCCTGCGCGAGGACCGCACCGGCGCCTGGTCCGACATCAACACCACCAGCACGACCGAGCGCCGTACCCGGCGATGGCAGACCCTCTGGCTGGACCACGGCACGGACCCGGACGACGCCGGCTACGTCTACGTCCTCATGCCGGGCGCCTCCCGGGGAGCGGTGGCACGCCGGGCCGCCGACCGCCACCGGTTCACCGTCCTGGCCAACGACGACCGGTGCCAGGCGGTCGCCGCCCCACCGCTCGGACTGACGGCCGCCAACTTCTGGCAGGCCGGCACGGCGGGCCCGCTCACCGCGACGGCCGGGGCGAGCGTGCTGGTCCGTCGCCGGGGGCGCGGCGCTACCCTCTGCGTCAGCGAACCGCCGCGCACCGGAGAGCCCCTGGAGATCGTCTGGGACCACCCGGTGAAGGCCGCGCTGCGGGCCGACGAGACGGTCGAGGTCCTCGCGACCGGCAGCCGACTCCACCTCCGCATCACTCCAGGGGTGGTATGTACCACCCATGAATGTGAGGTGACTCTCAGCTGACGGCTTTGTGTGACCTCTACAAGCCGGAGGGCCTCTGAGCAGTCGAAAAGGCTGCGTGTCGCGCGAGTACTGTTCGGTGCTACCAGGAAAACGGGCCGGAGACTGTACGGAGTCGACGCCGCGCATTCCTTGGTCGGCTTCGTACAGTCGCTACATGACCGTTTTGGATGAGGCGCCGGGTGAGCCGACGGACGCGCGCGGGCGAGTGGCCGAGCTGCACGAGATCCGTGCGCAGGCGCTGGCCGGGCCGAGCGAGAAGGCTACGGCGGCGCAGCACGCCAAGGGCAAGCTGACGGCGCGGGAGCGGATCGAGCTGCTCCTGGACGCGGGTTCGTTCCGCGAGGTCGAGCAGTTGCGCCGGCACCGGGCGACCGGGTTCGGCCTGGAGGCGAAGAAGCCGTACACCGACGGTGTCATCACCGGCTGGGGCACCGTCGAGGGCCGTACGGTCTTCGTCTACGCCCACGACTTCCGGATCTTCGGCGGTGCGCTGGGCGAGGCCCACGCGACGAAGATCCACAAGATCATGGACATGGCCATCGCGGCCGGTGCCCCGCTGGTCTCCCTGAACGACGGTGCCGGAGCCCGTATCCAGGAGGGCGTCAGCGCCCTGGCCGGGTACGGCGGCATCTTCCAGCGCAACACCAGGGCGTCCGGCGTCATCCCGCAGATCAGCGTGATGCTCGGCCCCTGCGCGGGCGGCGCGGCCTACAGCCCCGCCCTCACGGACTTCGTGTTCATGGTCCGCGACACCTCGCAGATGTTCATCACGGGCCCGGACGTGGTCAAGGCCGTCACCGGCGAGGAGATCACGCAGAACGGACTGGGCGGCGCCGACGTGCACGCCGAGACGTCCGGCGTGTGCCACTTCGCCTACGACGACGAGGAGACCTGCCTCGCCGAGGTCCGCTACCTCCTCTCCCTCCTCCCGCAGAACAACCGGGAGAACCCGCCCCGCACCGAGTCCTCCGACCCCGCGGACCGCCGCGGCGACGTCCTGCTCGACCTGGTCCCGGCGGACGGCAACCGGCCGTACGACATGGTCAAGGTGATCGAGGAACTCGTCGACGAGGGCGAGTACCTGGAGGTCCACGAGCGCTGGGCCCGCAACATCATCTGCGCCCTGGCCCGCCTGGACGGACAGGTCGTCGGCATCGTCGCCAACCAGCCGCAGGCCCTGGCCGGCGTCCTGGACATCGAGGCGTCGGAGAAGGCCGCCCGCTTCGTCCAGATGTGCGACGCCTTCAACATCCCGATCATCACCCTCCTGGACGTACCCGGCTTCCTGCCCGGCGTCGACCAGGAACACGGCGGCATCATCCGCCACGGCGCCAAACTCCTCTACGCCTACTGCAACGCGACCGTGCCGCGGATCTCGCTCATCCTGCGCAAGGCGTACGGAGGTGCTTACATCGTCATGGACTCCCAGTCCATCGGCGCCGACCTCACCTACGCCTGGCCGACCAACGAGATCGCCGTCATGGGCGCCGAGGGCGCCGCCAACGTCATCTTCCGCCGTCAGATCGCCGACGCCGAGGACCCCGAGGCCATGCGGGCCCGCATGGTCAAGGAGTACAAGGCCGAACTGATGCACCCCTACTACGCGGCCGAACGCGGCCTGGTCGACGACGTCATCGACCCCGCCGAAACCCGCGAGGTGCTCATCAGCTCCCTGGCGATGCTCCGCACCAAGCACGCCGACCTGCCCTCCCGCAAGCACGGCAACCCGCCGCAGTGATCCGAGGAGCCACCTCCATGTCCTCCATGTCCACTCCCGACATCCGCGTCGAGAAGGGCCACGCCGAGCCCGAGGAAGTCGCCGCCATCACGGCGCTCCTCCTGGCCCGCGCCGCCGCCCGCCCCGTCGAGATCGCGCCGACCCACGGCGGCGGCCGAGCCCGCGCGGGCTGGCGCCGCCTGGAACGCGAGCCGGGCTTCCGCGCCCCGCACAGCTGGCGCTGACCTGAGATGCGAGCAGGGCCCCTCCGCCAGGAGGGGCCCTGCTCGCTTTCAGGGGCGCGGGGAACTGCGCGACCAGCCACGACGCACCCGCACCCGACAACGCACCCGCACCCGCACTCGGCAACAAAACCGCCCCCGACGGCCCGGTGGCCGCAGGGGGCGTGTCGCAGGCTGAGCGACGTGCTAACGCAACCGCGCCATCAGCGCGTGCTCCACGAGCGTGATGAGCGCGGACTTCGCGTCGGCCCGATGCCGCGCGTCCGTCGTGATGATCGGCGTGTCCGGACCGATCTGCAGCGCCTCCCGGACCTCGTCCGGGTTGTACGGCTGCTGCCCGTCGAACCCGTTCAGCGCGATCACGAACGGCAGTCCGCTGTTCTCGAAGTAGTCGACCGCCGGGAAGCAGTCGGCCAGCCGCCTCGTGTCGACCAGCACGATCGCGCCGATGGCGCCGCGGACCAGGTCGTCCCACATGAACCAGAAGCGGTCCTGGCCCGGCGTACCGAACAGGTACAGGATCAGGTCCTGGTCGAGCGTGATGCGGCCGAAGTCCATGGCGACCGTCGTGGTCGTCTTGTCCCCCGTGTGGGTGAGATCGTCGATGCCCGCGGACGCGGATGTCATCACGGCCTCGGTGCGCAGCGGATTGATCTCCGAGACGGCGCCGACGAACGTGGTCTTGCCCACGCCGAAGCCGCCCGCCACCACGATCTTCGCGGAAGTGGTGGAGCGGGAAGGCCCTCCGCTAGAGCTTGCGAAGTCCACTGAGCACCCTTTCGAGCAGTGTCACGTCTGGCTGGCCGCCGGCGCTCTCGTCGCCGCCGGGCTGATGGATGGCGACCAGGCCCGCCTCCGCCAAGTCGGCGACGAGGATCCTGGCCACGCCGAGAGGGATCGTCAGGAGGGCCGAGACCTCGGCCACCGACTTGATCTCACGGCAGAGATTGCAGATCCGCTGATGCTCGGGCAGCTGGCCCTGCATCTGGTGCGGCTGCGCGGTGGTGTGCACCAGCGCCTCGATGGCGAGCTGGTACCGGGGCCTGGTGCGGCCGCCCGTCATGGCGTACGGACGCACCAGGGGGTTGTTCGACGCCCCGGCGGGCGCAGGCTCGGGGGTGCGGCGCTGCGGCTGCACGGGCTGGATGCGCGGAGCGTGCGGCTGGTCGTACGGCGAAGGGCCGGGGCCCTGCGGCGCGTACGGCTGCCGGTGGCTCGGCACGGAGGGGTAGCCGTACCCGTTCGCCGAGCCGTCGCCCCGGCCCTGACCCGGGCCGTACGACCAGTTGCCCGCTGACGGACCGCCTGGGGGTGTTGCCACTTGTTCCTCCTCCGACTGTGCCTGGCACCCATCGCTGTGGAGCCGCGTCCCGAAACTTTACGGCCACGGGACACCAAAACGCACCGTCTGTCCTTTAGTTGAGAAGGCTCCCTTGGAGCTCGGCCCGCAGATCGGGGGTCAGGACCGTGCCCGCACGGTCCACCAGAAGGGCCATCTCGTACCCAATGAGACCGATGTCCGCCTCGGGGTGTGCGAGAACGGCGAGGGACGAGCCGTCGGAGATGGACATGAGGAAGAGGAATCCGCGCTCCATCTCCACAACCGTCTGGTTCACGTGGCCGCCCTCGAAGATGCGCGAGGCACCGGCGGTCAGCGAGGTCAGACCGGAGGCGACGGCCGCGAGCTGATCGGCTCGGTCGCGGGGGAACCCTTCGGACATCGCCAGAAGGAGTCCGTCGGCGGAGACCACCACCGTGTGGGACACCCCCGGGGTGTTGTCCACGAAGTTGGTGATCAACCAGTTCAGGTTCTGCGCCGCCTGGCTCATCGGGCTCACACTAACGCTCCTGGTTGTAGGTGCTGTCAGGACCACGGTGTTCGTTCCCTGTGTCCTGGCCGTTCGTTTCACTGCCTGCGTTGCGGCCCCGTTCGACGCCGCGCCGCAGGTTGCTCAGCCTGCCCCGGACGTCCTCCGGGGCGCGGGAGACCTGAGGGCCTCCCTGTGGAGTGGTTTCGGCGGCTCCCTCGACCAGGTTGGCCTTGGGTACCCGTCGCGGCAGGCCCGAGGAGGTCACCCCACCCGCCTTGGGCTTGCGCAGCGCCGAGGCCTGCTGCCAGCGGTCGTCGTTGGCCGACCGCCAGGTGTCCTCGCCGCCCGCCCCCGGTGCGGCCGCCGGCGTCTCCAGGCCCACGTGCCCCGCATCGCCCGCGCCGCTCGCGGTGGATCCGCGGCGCGGAAGGCCGGCGTCGGTCAGCTCATGGGGGGCGGAGGGGGCCGGCCCCGGACGGTCGAAGCCTACGCGGTCCGCCTCGTTCACGTCAGCGGCCTGCGCGGATTGCGCCCCAGAGGCACCCGTGGGGTACTGGTCCGGATAACCGTTCTGATATCCGTCCTGCTGGGGCCAGTCGTCCTGGTAGCGCCGCTGTTCGAAGGGCGAGTACGTCTCCTGGGCGCCGGAGCCCGCCGGCTGCTGCCCGCCCGGGCCCTGCTCCGGGTAGGAGGGGTCCGGGTAACCGCCGTTGGGCGAGTAGCCCTCGCTCCCCGGCAGGCCGGCGCCCGACGCGTAGTACTGCTCGTCGTACGACGCCTGCCGCGGTTCCTGGTAGGCCTGCTGCTGGTCGGGGTACGCCGACTGCTGGTCGTAGCCGCCGTTCTGCTGTTCCGGGTAGCCGCCCCGGGCGGGGTCGTAGCCCGGCTGCTGCCCCGTGAACTGGTCCTGGAACCCGGTGGCCCCGGTGTGCCCGTCGCCACCCGGGTCCGCCTGACCAGGCAGCTCGGGGTGCGACTGGGCCTCCAGGGCCGCCCGGCGCTCCTCGCGCATCAGCGAACGGCCGACCGGGTCCAGCTCACGTATGTCGTCGGGGACCTCGGAGTAGCGGCTGTCGTCGAAGCCCAGTTCGGCGGCGGTCCGCATGGGCTGACCGACCTGGCCCACCTGGCCGAGGTTCTCGCTCTGGAAGTTCTGCTCCGGGATGATCTGCGAGACCGTGAACTCGTCGCGCGACTGCTGCTCGCCGCCGCCACCGTGGGTGATGGCGTCCGGGAGCATGACCAGCGACGTGGTGCCCGCCTGCTCGCCCGAGGGGCGCAGCTGGACGCGGATGCCGTGCCGGTCGGACAGCCGGCCGACCACGAACAGGCCCATGCGCTGCGAGATCGCGGCGTCCACGGTCGGCGGGTTGGCCAGCTTGTGGTTGATGTCCGCGAAGTCCTCGGCGGTCAGACCGATGCCCTTGTCGTGGATCTCGACCATCACGCGGCCGTCGGGCAGCCGGGTCGCGGTGACGCGGACCTTGGTCTGCGGGGAGGAGAACGTGGTGGCGTTCTCGAGCAGCTCGGCCAGCAGGTGCACGAGGTCGGTCACGGCCCGGCCGTGGATCTCGGCCTCCGGCACGCCGGACAGCTCGACGCGCTCGTACTGCTCCACCTCGGAGGAGGCGGCGCGCAGCACGTCGACCAGCGGGACCGGCTGGTCCCAGCGGCGGCCGGGCTCCTCGCCGGCGAGGACCAGGAGGTTCTCGCCGTTGCGGCGCATACGGGTGGCCAGGTGGTCCAGCCGGAAGAGGCTCTCCAACTGGTCCGGGTCCGCCTCGTTGTTCTCCAGGTCGGTGATCAGGCTCAGCTGGCCCTCGATCAGCGACTGGTTGCGGCGCGACAGGTTGGTGAAGATCGCGTTGATGTTGCCCCGCAGCAGAGCCTGCTCGGAGGCGAGCCGGACCGCCTCGCGGTGCACCTGGTCGAAGGCGCGGGCGACTTCGCCGATCTCGTCGGTCGTGGTGATCGGGATCGGCTGGACCCGGGTGTCCACGCGGCCGGGGTCGGTGCGGGAGAGCTGGTCGACCAGCATCGGCAGGCGCTGCTCGGCGATGCCGAAGGCGGCGTTGCGCAGCTGGCGCATGGAGCGGCTCATCCCGCGGGCCACCATGCCGGCCAGGATGAACGCGGCGAGCAGCGCGATCACGACCGCGGCACCGGTGATGTAGGCGTCACGCTCGGCGTCGTCGGCGATCGTGGACGCCTCGGACACCGCCTTGTCGGCCAGGTCCGACTCGATCTTCTGGTACGCGTCGAACTTGAGGGTGTTGACCGCCCACCAGTTCTCCGGCGTGATGCCCTGCTGGGCCAGGTCCGCCCGCGCGCTGGTGTCCGTGGAGTCCAGCCCGGCCAGCTCCGAGATCATCGTCGTCGGATTGGACGGCGGCGCCACGTAGTCCGGGTCCTTGGCCTTGGCCTCCTTGGCCATGGCCGCGCCGTCCTCCTTGAGCTTCGCCTCCGCGTCCTGGAGCTTCTGCGCGTCCGCCTCGGTGCCGCCGCCGATGTACTCCTCGATCGCGATGCGCTCGAGGTAGGCGTACGAGGACAGGGCGACACGCTGGCTGGCGAGGTGGCTGGGCTCCGGACCCGGCTTGACCAGCATGTGCATGCCGATGGAGCGCTCCAGCGAGAGCGCCGCCTTGGTCAGCGAGATCGCGTAGACGGTACGGCCGTAGGAGGTGATGTTGCCGGTGCCGAGACCGAGTTCGTTGGCGAACTCCATCAGCGGGTGGGCGACACCGGTGTAGCCCTCCTCGGTCTCCACACCCTTGAGCTTCGAGGTGTACGCGGCCTGCCGCAGCGTCTGGAGCTTGGGCTCCTGCTCGCGGAACACCTTCAGCCGGCGTTCGAGTCCCGCCTTGGCGGGCATGCCGCGGGCCGCCTCGTCGAACACGTCGGCCGCGTCGTCGGTGGCCCGGCGGGCCTTGGTGACGGTGGTGTCCTTGTCGCCCTTGCCCTGCAGCAGCGGGGCGGCCGTGAGGTCGCGTTCGTTGTACAGGGCGTTGGCGTAGCCGAGGGAGGCACGCACCAGGCGCGCGGTGCTCTCGGCGTCCTCGGCGTCCTGCCAGGTGTCGATCGAGCTCTTCACCTGGAAGCCGCCCATGACCAGGCCGACCAGCACGGGTATGAGGAGGATCGCGTTCAGCCGGGTGGGCACCCGCCAGTTGCGCGGTGAGAAACGGCCACCGCTCGCGGCGGGCACGGCCTCGGGTTCCGCGGCGGGCGCGGGGGCGGGCGCCGCTGTGCGCTGCGGCGGGGTGAAGTTGCCCCGGGCCGATGGCTCGGGACTGTTCTTGCTTCGCCTCACTCGACCAACAACCTCTCGGCGGTCGGCACCTGTGTCGTGCCGCTGTGTCTCAGAACCCGTCCGTCGTCAAGTACGTGCTACTGCTGAGTACGTCTTTGACCATTGGGCAGTTCTGGCATTCCAGCACGGCCACCAGTGCTCTTCCAAACAGTGGTACGCGGGGGTTACACGTGATGTAAGCACCGCGTAAAACGGTCATAAAGAGCGAGGCCCGTCAAATGACGGGGTGAACGTGCGCGCAGCGAGACGAGTTGACCGCGACGCGTGTCGGCACCACCCGATTCCTCTGCCGAAACGTTATGAACAGCGGAGCCGACCGTGTCAAAGGACACAGCCGGCTCCGTCTCGTCTACGACGACTGCCGTAGGAGTCCGCCGACCTGGCTGCGACTGCTGGTGTACCTACCGCAGCCGGGCCATCAGCGCGTGCTCGACCAGGGTGATCAGCGCCGACTTGGCGTCGGCGCGATGCCGGGCGTCGGTCGTGATGATCGGGGTGTCGGGGCCGATCTGCAGCGCCTCGCGCACCTCGTCCGGGGAGTACGGCTGCTGGCCGTCGAAGCCGTTGAGCGCCACGACGAACGGCAGTCCGCTGTTCTCGAAGTAGTCGACCGCCGGGAAGCAGTCGGCCAGCCGGCGCGTGTCGCACAGCACGACCGCGCCGATGGCGCCGCGGACCAGGTCGTCCCACATGAACCAGAAGCGGTCCTGGCCCGGCGTACCGAACAGGTACAGGATCAGGTCCTGGTCCAGCGTGATGCGGCCGAAGTCCATGGCGACCGTCGTGGTCGTCTTGTCCCCGGCGTGTGTGAGGTCGTCGATCCCCGCGCTGGCCGAGGTCATCACGGCCTCGGTGCGCAGGGGGTTGATCTCGGAGACGGCGCCCACGAACGTGGTCTTGCCGACGCCGAAGCCGCCGGCCACCACGATCTTCGCGGAGGTGGTCGCCCGCCCTCCGTCAGAGCTTTCGAAGTCCACTGAGCACCCTTTCGAGCAGTGTCACGTCCGGCGCACCGCCGTTGTTCTCGTCTCCGCCAGGCTGGTGAATGGCGACGAGCCCGGCCTCCGCGAGGTCCGCGACCAGGATCCGCGCCACACCGAGCGGCATCGCCAGCAGGGCCGACACCTCGGCCACCGATTTCACCTCGCGGCACAAATGGCAGATGCGCTGGTGCTCGGGGAGGAGCCCCATGAGCGCTGCCGGGTCGGCCGTCGTACTGATCAGCGCCTCGATGGCGAGCTGATAGCGCGGCCTGGTCCGGCCACCGGTCATCGCGTAGGGACGTACCAGCGGCTGGTCGCCCTCGTCCTCGTACGGCTCCGCGTACGGATCATGAGAGGCGGTGGGCGGGGTCATGAGTCCTCCGGGCGGGACAGCAAGTCGGTCAGTCAAGCCGTCTGACGAGGCCGGTGGGGGGATTGTGGCGGCCGGACGGTGATTTGGTAACACGGGTGGTGCCGGGGCCGATCAGTGGAGCAGACTGCCTTGTAGTTCGGCGCGCAGGTCGGGTGTGAGCACCGCGCCCGCGCGGTCGACCAGGAGCGCCATCTCGTAGCCGACGAGGCCGATGTCGCACTCGGGGTGCGCGAGGACGGCCAGGGACGAGCCGTCCGAGACGGACATGAGGAAGAGGAACCCTCGTTCCATCTCCACGACCGTCTGCGCGACGTTGCCGCCCTCGAAGATCCGGGACGCCCCGGCGGTCAGCGAGGTCAGCCCCGAGGCGACGGCCGCGAGTTGGTCGGCGCGGTCGCGCGGGAAGCCTTCCGACATCGCCAGAAGAAGTCCGTCGGCGGACACGACGACGGTGTGGGACACCCCTGGGGTGTTGTCCACGAAATTCGTGATCAACCAGTTGAGGTTCTGTGCCGCCTGGCTCATCGGGCTCAACTAACGCTCCTGCTGGTGAGTGGGCCGCGGATAGCTGCCGGTCTGGTTGGTGCCGGTACCGGCCTGACGGCCCTGTGCGATTCCCCGACGGAGATTGGTCAGCCGGCCGCGCACGTCGTCGGGCGCACGCGAAACCGCCGGACCGCTCTGGTGCGACTGCTGCTGAGCCGTCCCCGGGACGAGGTTGGCCCGGGGGACCCGGCGCGGGAGGCCGGAGGTGGTGACTCCGCCCGCGGCCGGCTGCCGGACGCGCTCCGCCTGCCGGACGAGATCGTCGTTCGGCGAGCTGCGCCAGGCGGAGGTGGCGGGCCGCTGGGGGGCCGCCGGGGTCTGGGGCTGGACGGCCTGCGGCTCCGCCGGTGCCGCGGCCGGGGGCTCCTGCTGGGCCCTCGCTTCGCGGTCGCCGTGGAACCAGTTGGTCTCCAGCGTGTCGAACAGTGGCGTCCGCCCGTCACCGGGACCGGAGGCCGGGGGCAGCGCCCATTCGTCTCCGGGCCGCTGCGCGGGAGCGCCGTGGGAATGCGGGGCGGGGCGCTCCTCGGGAGCCGGACGCTGCGGGGCCGGCGGACGCGGGGCACCGAAGTCGTTGCCGCCCGGCACGCCGTTCATCCGCGGGGCTTCGAACTGACCGGTCCGGTCCGGGTCCTGACGGCTCGGCAGGCCGTGCTGCCCGGTCGAGCCGTTGTCGTAGCCCTGGACGCCGGTGAACCGGTCGCCCGGCGCCGGCTCGTGCGGAGTCGGGTCGTGCGGAGCCGGCTGCGAGGGCTGCCCGCCGAAGACGTCCGAGCGGACGAAGGAGCCCGTGTCCTGCTGCGGGGCGCTCGGCTCGGGCCGCGCGAACTGGTCGTCGTGCGGGGCGGTCTGACCGCCCCGGCCGTACTGGTCCTGTCCGTACTGGTCCTGTCCGAGCCCGCCCTGGCCGTACTGGTCCTGGCCGTACTGACCCCGGCCGTACTGCTCGTCGTACTGGTTCGGGTCGGGCTGCGCGAACTGGCCCGTGTTCTGGGCCTCGTCGCGGCGGGGCGGCGGGGCGTCGAAGTCCGGGCGGGCGAACTCGGCCGTGGCGGCGGGGGACTGGGGCTCGCCGAACCGGGGCACCGCCGGCATCTCCGTGGTGGAACCCGGGCCCTGCCTCTCGTCGAGACGCGGTGTCAGGTCGGTGCGCGAACTGTCCGGCTCGTCGTGGCCGCGCGGGGTGTCCAGCGAGGCGCGCGGCACGGGCGGCTGCGCGTTCTCGTCGCTCCAACTGGGCACCCGCGGCTGCGGGTTGCCGCCGGGCAGCTCGGCCCGCGGACCACCGCGGGGCGGCAGCTGCGGACGACGGCCCTGCTCGGCGTCGCCGTTGTTCCCGCGCTTGCCGCGCTGCGGCGGAGCGACGGGGCCGCGCGTACCGCCGAACATGTCCTGGCCCTGCGGGGCGTTGTTCTGCGGCGCGTTCATGCCCGCGGCCTGCAGACCCTGCGGAGCACCGGGCGCCTGACCGGCACCGGCGCCCGCGCCGGCCGGGGCCGGACGGTTCTGCTGGCCCGGACCCGCCGGAGACTGGGGACCGCGCGGCCCGCCCGGCGCACCCGGACGACCGCCCGTGTCGCGCCCGGGCAGTGCGGCCCGCGGTCCCTGACCGGCGCCGAGCCGGCCACCCGGCGCACCGGCGCCGAGGGCACCGCCACCACCGCCGAAGGCGCCGCCGCCCCCGAGGGCACCGCCGCCCTGACCGCCGCGACGGGCCGCGGCCACACCGGCGGCGGCCTGCGCGGCGGCCGGACCGCCGGAGCCCGCGGCGGACTGACCCGGCTTCGGCTGCGGCTTGCGGCCGCCCTGGGCGACGTCGACGGGCAGCATGACCAGCGCGGTCGTACCGCCGGAGTCGGACGGGCGCAGCTGGATGCGGATGCCGTGGCGCTGCGAGAGGCGGCCGACCACGAACAGGCCCATGCGGCGGGAGACGGAGACGTCCACGGTGGGCGGCGAGGCGAGCCGCTCGTTGATCGCGGCGAGGTCCTCCGGCGAGAGGCCGATACCGGTGTCGTGGATCTCGATCAGCACGCGGCCGTCGGGCAGCGCGTGACCGGTGACCTTGACCTTGGTCTGCGGGGAGGAGAACGAGGTCGCGTTCTCCAGCAGCTCGGCGAGCAGGTGGACGAGGTCGTTGACCACGCGTCCGGCGACCTCGGTGGTCGGCACGGAGGCCAGCTCGATGCGCTCGTACTGCTCCACCTCGGAGGCGGCGGCGCGGAGCACGTCGACCAGCGGCACCGGACGCGTCCAGCGGCGGCCCGGCTCCTCACCGGCGAGGACGAGGAGGTTCTCGCCGTTACGGCGCATGCGGGTCGCGAGGTGGTCGAGCTTGAACAGCGAGGACAGCTGGTCCGGGTCGGCCTCGCGGGACTCCAGTTCGGAGATCAGCGACAGCTGACGCTGGATGAGGCCCTGGGAACGGCGCGAGAGGTTGGTGAACATCGCGTTGACGTTGCCCCGCAGCAGGGCCTGCTCGGCGGCGAGGCGGACCGCCTCGCGGTGCACGTCGTCGAAGGCCGCGGCCACTCGGCCGATCTCGTCCCGGGAGTGCACACCGACCGACTCCACCGAGGTGTCGACGTCCTGCGGGTCGGTCTCGGAGAGCTGCTTGACCAGCTCGGGCAGACGGTCCTGGGCGACCTTGGTCGCGGTGTCCTCCAGCCGGCGCAGCGAGCGGATCATGGACCGCGCCACGACGAACGCGCCGACCAGCGAGACGCCGAGCACGAGCAGGATGAGGACACCCGAGATGATGGCCTCTTGCTGCGACTCGTTGCGCAGCTCGCGGGCCTGCTGCTCCATGTCCTCCAGCAGCTTCAGCTCGATGTTCTTCATCTGCTGGATCTTGGTGGAGCTGTCGTCCAGCCAGTCCTGGTAGGACCGGGTCTTCAGACCCGCCAGGCCGTTGACCCGGCTGAGGGCGCGGCCGGCGTACTGGTCGGACGCCTCGATCACCGGGTTGCCCTCGGAGATCGGCTTGAGCAGGTCCTCCGCGCCGTCGCCGTAGATGCTGGAGAAGCTGCGGATCTCGGACGTCTGGCTCTGCAGCGCGGACTGGGCGTACAGCCGGTCGTTCTCGGCGAGCTTGCTCTTGCTGGTGTTGTTCGCGGGGAGCGCCGCGGCGAGGACCGCCCGCTGGATGGACGCGTACTCCTTGGCCGAGGAGAAGGCCGACAGAGCGCGCGTGCGCTGGATCATGTCGGGGTTGCTGGTCGCCTCCGCCATGTCCTGCGAGAGGTCCAGCAGGTGGGTGATCAGGCGGTGGTAGGCCTCGACCGTCTGGGTCGAGTTGTCGTCCACCGTGTACGCCGTGCTGCGGATCTTGGTCAGGTCGTTCAGGTCGCTCGCGATGCCGACGAGGCTGTCGCGGACGCCGACGAGCTTGCCGTCCTTGCTCGCCGCGTCGATCTGCTCGGACTTGTCGAGGAAGTTCTTCAGGGCCCGGTCGGTCTGCTCCCGGTCGCCCTTGACGGCGATCGCGCTGGACTTCGAGCCGTGGGCCAGCGGGCCGGCGGACTGGTCGCGCTCCTCCTGGAGCGCGGCGGCCAGTTCCGTGGCCTGCTTGGTCATCTCGGTCAGCAGCTTCATGTTGTCGAGCTGCTGGATGTCGTCCATCGACTGGTTGATGCGCAACGCGCCCAGCGAGGTCGCCGCGACCACCGGAAGCGCCAGCAGCGACACCAGACGGGTGGAGATCCGCCAGTTGCGCAGGGCTATGCGCGGGCCGGGGCCGGTCGAGCCCTTGGCCGGCTTCGCGGGCTGCTGCTGGCCGGGCGTGGCCGGGCCCGCCGCCTGACCGGCGCGCTCCCCGCCGTCACCGGACTGGGTCTGGCCCGGGTTCTGGGCGTGCTGGGGCGAGGAGCTGACGGCCTTGGGGCCAGTCCCGCCCTGCGGCTCCGGCTCCGCCGAAGCGCTGCCATCCCTCTTGAAACGTCCCTGCACTAGCGTCGCAACCTCTGGACCAGGCGCCCCTCCGCGTGAACGGCGGGACACGGTGTCGGCGTCATCGGGGCGCCCTGAATACGCCCCTGTGTTGGTCGTGAGTGACCGGCGCTGGTTCCCCCTTCTCGCCGCCGCTCGGCGCTGGTGTGCGCCCCCTGTGCACCGGCTCGATCCCGCAGCGGTCCGTGGAATTCCAGCACAGTGCAGGATCTCCAACAAGGCCCGTGGGGCAGGCCGTGAGATACGTGACACCACGTGAGGACCGGGTCACCAGCAGTAGAAGATGATCACCCGTAAACCGGACGTATGTACGCGAGTCGTCGAGGCCGGGAAGGTGTCCCAGTCGCCATGATCAGCAGCGGAATGATGGCTTCAGGTGTGCAATGTCGCTTTAGTCGGAGTGGCGCGAGCGCCGCAATTGACCGGTTTGACCCTTGATAAGTGAGCAAACTCACACCCGGATCGTGGGCTCTCCCGGGGTTGGCGGGGAATCGCGTGTTTAGCCTGACGCTTTACAGAGAAGGCAAAACCGACAACCCGCGCCCTCGCAGGGGCTTTCGCCGCTCCTCGGGCGCCCGGACACGACAGGGCTCCTGACAACCGTGAAGACGACGATGATGTTCCACAAGATCGCCAACCCGCGACGCACGACGCTGGCGCACCTCGAGGGCGCCGACGACCTGCGGACGCCGGAGCAGCCGGAGCACGCCGTCGAGCTCCCCACCCAGACCGCCAACCCCCGCCGCACGATCCTCATGGAGATCCCGGCCACGGCGTCCGTCGGAGAGTAGTACGACACAGGGCCGCCACCCGCTCAGCGGCTACTCCCGCCCCTTGCCGCGTTAGCCTGGAGCGTCAGACTCCAGCCAGCTCAGTCAAGGGGCCAAGCAACCCGTGCGCATCGCCAGGTTCTCCATCGACGGGAACGTCGCCTTCGGCGCGGTCGAGGGCGACCAGCCGGACCAGCTCGTCCTCGACATCATCAAGGGCATCCCGTTCGCGGACTTCGAGCTCTCCGGCACCAAGGTGCCCCTGAGCAAGGTGCGGCTCCTGCCGCCGGTACTCCCCAACAAGGTCGTCGCCTTCGGCCGCAACTACGCCGAACACGCCCGCGAACTCGGCAACGAGGTGCCCGACGCCCCGTTCGCCTTCTTCAAGCCGTCCACCTCGGTCATCGGCCCCGGCGACGCCATCCAGTACCCCTCCTTCAGCGAGGAACTGCACCACGAGGCCGAACTCGCCGTCGTCATCGGCCGCATGTGCCGCGAGGTCCCGCGCGAGCGCGTCAAGGACGTGATCTTCGGCTACACCTGCGCCAACGACGTCACCGCCCGCGACGTGCAGCGCCGCGAGAAGCAGTGGGCCAGGGCCAAGGGCTTCGACTCCGCCTGCCCGCTCGGCCCCTGGGTGGAGACCGACCTGGACCCGGCCGACCTGACCATCCAGCTCACGGTCAACGGAGGCCAGCGCCAGCTCGGCCGCACCAGCGAGATGATCCACTCCATCGAGGATCTGATCGTCAACATCTCCGAGGCGATGACGCTCCTGCCCGGCGACGTGATCCTCACGGGCACCCCGGCCGGCGTCGGCCCCCTCAACGTCGGCGACGAGGTCGCCGTCACCATCGAAGGCATCGGCACTCTCACCAACAAGGTTGTCAAGCGTGGCTAGCGCATCCGCCCCAGCAGTCCGTGTCCGTTTCTGCCCCTCGCCCACCGGTAACCCCCACGTGGGCCTGGTCCGCACCGCTCTGTTCAACTGGGCCTTCGCCCGGCACCACCAGGGCACGCTGGTCTTCCGCATCGAGGACACCGACGCGGCCCGCGACTCCGAGGAGTCGTACAACCAGCTGCTCGACGCGATGCGCTGGCTGGGCTTCGACTGGGACGAGGGCCCCGAGGTCGGCGGCCCGCACCCGCCCTACCGCCAGTCGCAGCGCATGGACATCTACCAGGACGTCGCCGCCAAGCTCCTCGACGCCGGCCACGCCTACCACTGCTACTGCTCCCAGGAGGAGCTGGACACCCGCCGCGAGGCCGCCCGCGCCGCCGGCAAGCCCTCCGGTTACGACGGCCACTGCCGCGAGCTGAGCGCCGCGCAGACCGAGGAGTACACGGCGCAGGGCCGCGAGCCCATCGTCCGCTTCCGGATGCCCGACGAGGCGATCACCTTCACGGACCTGGTCCGCGGCGAGATCACCTACCTCCCCGAGAACGTCCCGGACTACGGCATCGTCCGCGCCAACGGAGCCCCGCTCTACACGCTGGTCAACCCGGTCGACGACGCCCTGATGGAGATCACCCACGTCCTGCGCGGCGAGGACCTGCTCTCCTCCACCCCGCGCCAGATCGCCCTGTACAAGGCGCTGATCGAGCTGGGCGTCGCCAAGGAGATCCCCGCCTTCGGCCACCTGCCGTACGTCATGGGCGAGGGCAACAAGAAGCTGTCCAAGCGCGACCCGCAGTCCAGCCTCAACCTCTACCGCGAGCGCGGCTTCCTCCCCGAGGGCCTGCTCAACTACCTCTCCCTCCTCGGCTGGTCGCTCTCCGCCGACCAGGACATCTTCACCATCGACGAGATGGTCGCGGCCTTCGACATCTCCGACGTCAACCCGAACCCGGCGCGCTTCGACCTCAAGAAGTGCGAGGCGATCAACGCGGACCACATCCGCCTCCTGGAGATCAAGGACTTCACCGAGCGCTGCCGCCCCTGGCTGAAGGCCCCCGTCGCCCCCTGGGCGCCCGAGGACTTCGACGAGGCCAAGTGGCAGGCGATCGCCCCGCACGCGCAGACCCGCCTGAAGGTCCTCTCCGAGATCACCGACAACGTCGACTTCCTGTTCCTGGCGGAGCCGGTCTCCGACGAGGCGAGCTGGACGAAGGCGATGAAGGAGGGCTCGGACGCGCTTCTGGCCACGGCCCGCGAGAAGCTCGACGCGGCCGACTGGACGTCCCCGGAGTCCCTGAAGGAGGCCGTCCTGGCCGCCGGCGAGGCCCACGGTCTCAAGCTCGGCAAGGCCCAGGCCCCCGTCCGCGTCGCCGTCACCGGCCGCACGGTCGGCCTGCCCCTCTTCGAGTCCCTGGAGGTCCTGGGCAAGGAGAAGGCACTGGCCCGGATCGACGCGGCGCTGGCACGGCTCACCGCGTAACCGACGCGGTACTCGAAGGGCGGCGTCCGCACGGACGCCGCCCTTCTCCGTACCCGCCCGGCCCCTGCGACCGGCGCCGCCGGCGAGATCCCGGCAGACTGACGGCATGCGCCGCGACGACATCGACCCCCGCTTCTTCGGAGACCGGCTCGCCTACAACCGCGCCGTACTCGTCGAGCAGCCCCGGCGCTGGCTCGTCGTCGCCGGTCACGAGGCCCGCGACGACGAGGGCGGCATCGCCGCCGTGGGCGACATCCGCGGCCAGATCCGGCTGACCTTCCGGCGCCTGGCCGAGACGCTGGACAAGGCCGGGTTCGCCCTGAGCGACCTCGTCCAGATCAGGATCCTCACCGTCGACATCGAGGCGATGACGGCCCACTACGACGCCGTACTGGACGAACTGGCCGCCGCCGACTGCCGCCCGGCCAGCCTGCTGGCCGAGGTCCGGGCCCTGTCCGACCCGCGGATGCTGGTCGAGATCGAGGGCCTGGCCGCGCAGTAGGCGGTGCGCGCCGGCGCATGTCCCTGTGCCGCCCGGCTTCCGCTCAGGAAAGCAGCGGCAGGCCTCCCTCGGGTTCCGTATCGGGCCGCTCAGGTGTGGGAGCCCCCGGCTGCCCTGGAATTGCGGAAGCGGGCACGGAGGCGGCAACCTTCGCGGGCCCGAACATGAGTCCGGACGACTGCCGTGTCCTGCGGTCCGACACGACGATCCCGCCCCGCCACTTGCCTACGGGGTCCTGATACCGGAACTGCAGGTTCTTGAGCCGCTCCCCGAACTGCTCCCGAAGCGGCTGGTAGGCGTCGTCGCAGTGCACGTTCCAGGTCACGTCGTTGAGGTAGGCGTGACAGGCGATGGGGAACAGCAGCGACGAGACCACGAGATCCGCGAGCTGAAGCAGGGCGTGCGTGTCACTGTGGCCAAAAACGGGTGACTCGATGACGCCGCGCAGGCTGTCCCCGCCCGATCGGTATTTGCGGGTCGTCACGCAGTGCACGTTGGGCGCGTTTTTTACCTTCGTACGACTGTCCAGGACCATTATGCCGCGGGAGTGCTCGTGGGCGAGCTGCGCCTGGAAGGTTTCGTTCAGCGCGGCGACGGAGGCAGGATAGACGCCGGACTCGTCGAACGCGAGTCCTTCTTCCTTGATCCACACGCGAGCGAGGACGCGACTTTCGTGGGCCTCCAGTATGGCGAGCAGTGACCCCACCAGCTCCATGGCTGCCCGTCGCCAGTTGTGGTTGCCGGCCCGGAGGTTCTTACGGACATCCGCGCCCTTGATCTCGTGCTGGATCACCTCGGACAGCTGCTCGGCATTCCGTAACTGCGGCCGATAGTGCTTCTTGACGTCGAGGAAAGCCCAGGTGAGAGACCTCACGTGGGCTCGCGGCACGGTGAATCCGCCGACGACGAGGACCGGGGGAGCGTCAGGTCTGGCGGGGTCGAGCGTCTGCCCGTTGCCCGCCTCGTCGATGTAGCAGAGATGCACCGAACCTCCCCGAAAACACGTCTGTGGCCGCCCCCGAAGGGACGGCCACAGGGTCTGCGCAGTCATATGCGCGATGTTTTGCTTGCTGAGCCCGATCCTGCCAACGCGGCTACGGACGGTCAAGGTGGGCGTCGCGCCGGGTTGACCTTGGGATCGGATTTCGGTCAGGCCTGGCGGGCCAGATCAAGGAAGGCGGCCCAGGTGGTGGAGCGCACCCTGAGGGTGCCGTGGGCGGGGGCCTTGGAGTCGCGGATGTGGATGGTGGCGGGGGTGGGGGCGACTTCGATGCACTCGCCGCCCTCACCACCGCTGTGACTGCTCTTGAACCAGTGGAGCGACTGGTTTTTGGACTGCTCGGTGTTCATGGCTCTCCTTGCAGCAACTTCTCGATATGGCGCAGAGACTCGGCAGGAGACAGCGCCTGAGCCCGCAGGATTCCATATCGAACGGCGAACCCGCGTACAGGTTCTCGATCGGTGATCACTCGTCCGTTGCCCTGGCTCTCCACATACGCGACCTGCTCCCCTCCACGGGGCGTCATCAGCGTGAATGGACCGTCCGCTCCTGCGTGGTCAGCCGTACGCGTTGGCATCACCTGGATCTCGACGTTGGGGTTCTCGCCTGTCAGACGCAGGTGTTCGAGCTGGCCATGGAGCACTTCGATGCTGCCGTACGGGCGTTCCAGCACAGACTCCTCGATCACGAAGCTGAGCGTTGGAGCGGGAGTGCGCTCGAAGAGCTTCTGCCGAGCCATCCGAGCGGCAGCCATCTGCTCGATCTCGGACTCGTCACGTCGCGGACGCCGCACGGTGAACATCGTCCTGGCGTACTCCTCGGTCTGGAGCAGGCCGGGAACTGCGAGGACGGCATACGCGTGGAACTCAACGGCCTCCTCCTCGATCCGTGCCGCATCGCGGAAGAAGGCTGGATACCGGGTCAGCGCCACCGGACGCTTCATGGCGAGGAGTACGCCCTCGGCCTCCAGCAGCTGGTCGAGCTTGTCGATGGTGTTGGGCCGGGCGATGCGCCGTCCCTGCTCGATGGCCGCGACCTGCGCCTCGCTGTACCCGAGGAGTTGCCCCAGGGCCGCCTGGGTGTGCCCGGCCCTCTCCCGGAGGATCTTGATCTGCCTGCCGAACGACCGCAGCAACTCGTCGGCCGGGTCTTCACCTCGCCGAGCGACCGCTTGTTCCGGGACCTGAGTCATGGTCTTCCCTCCAGCACCTGTCTCACCACTGACCCCGACAGTGCACCCACCGCAGTCACACAGGCACGCTGTGTATGGATGTCGTTGCTGGTCAAGCTACGCGCGTCGGCCCACGCTCGTGGCCATGACGACAGAAACGCACTCGTCCGGGGAGACCGGCCGACTTCCGCTTCCCTTGCGGGAGTTCCGCATGTCCTTCACGTCGACACCGCGAGGCGCCCGCCTGGCCCGCAGGCTCGCCTCCCACCGCCTTGATGCCTGGGGCCACCCGTACGACTCCGACCTGAACACCACGGTGACCCTGATCGTGGGCGAGCTCACGGCGAACGCCGTGACGCATGGCCGCGTGCCCGGCCGTGACTTCAGACTCTGCTTGTCGCTGGACGTGGTCGAGAGGCTGGTACGGGTGGAGGTGACCGACACCAGAGACGAGCGTATGCCTCCGGGACCACCCTCGGCGCTGCCCGAGCCGGACGCCGAGTCCGGCAGGGGCCTGTGCCTGGTCGCTGCCCTCGCAAGCCGCTGGGCGGTGCTGCCGCGTACGGACGGAGGGCCGGGCAAGACAGTGTGTGCGGAGGTTGCCGTCTGAGACACCGGACGGCGGAGCCGCAGAGTGTTCAAGGCGGTCCGCCATGAGGCCCAGGGGTCGTAGGATCCTCTGTGTGATTACGGGCGAACTGAAGAGCAAGGTGGGGCGCGTCTGGGATGCGTTCTGGTCCGGCGGCATCTCCAACCCGCTGGAGGTGATGGAGCAGATCACCTACCTGCTCTTCATCAAGCGGCTGGACGAGATCCAGACCCGCAAGGACCGCAAGGCGACCGCAACGGGCAAGCCCGACCCGGATCCCTTCTTCTCGGACGACCAGCAGGATCTGCGCTGGCAGAACTTCAAGGTCAAGGACCCCGAAATCATGTACGGGCTAGTTGCGGATGGAGTTTTCCCGTACCTCCGCCGCATGGGCGGGGACGAGTCGACGTACTCCCACCACATGAAGGACGCCCGGTTCACGATCCCGGGGCCCAACCTGCTGGCGAAGGTCGTCGACCTGCTCGACGAGATCTCCATGGACAGCAGCGACACCAAGGGCGACATCTACGAGTACCTACTCGCGAAGATCGCCACGGCTGGCCAGAATGGCCAGTTCCGCACGCCGCGCCACATCATCGACCTGATGGTTGAGATGACTCAGCCGGGACCGCGCGACGAGATCTGCGACCCGGCGTGCGGCACGGCCGGCTTCCTGGTGCAGGCGGCGTCGTACGTACAGCGGGTCCACCGCGACGCGCTGCTCGGGGTGGAGCAGCGCAAGCACTTCAACGAGTCGATGTTCCACGGCTTCGACTTCGACAACACGATGCTCCGCATCGGCTCGATGAACATGCTTCTGCACGGCATCGAGAACCCGGACATCCGCTACCGCGACTCCCTCGCGGAAAACGCGGCTGGCGAGGCAGAGCGCTACTCTTTGATCCTCGCGAACCCACCCTTCGCGGGGAGCCTGGACTATGAGTCCACGGCGGTGGACCTCCAGCGCATCGTCAAGACGAAGAAGACGGAACTGCTGTTCCTGGCACTGTTCTTGCGTCTCCTAAAGCCCGGTGGTCGGGCCGCCGTCATCGTCCCGGACGGCGTGCTCTTCGGCTCGACGAAGGCCCACAAGGAGCTGCGCCGCATCCTGGTGGAGGAGCAGCAGCTCCAGGCGGTGGTCAAGCTCCCGAGCGGGGTCTTCAAGCCATACGCCGGTGTCTCAACGGCCATCCTGTTCTTCACGAAGACGGACTCGGGCGGTACGGACCACGTCTGGTTCTACGATGTGCAGGCGGACGGCTTGAGCCTGGACGACAAGCGCAACCCGTTGCTTCCGGAGGAGCGCCTGGGCGTCAGCCCCCGGGGCAACCCGCTGACGCCAGACGAACTCTTGAAGAACAACCTCCCGGACGTCCTGGCCCGTTGGCAGGAACGAGATGGCATGGAGAGGGACCGGGCGAGGACCGAACAAAGCTTCTGCGTTCCCAAAGCGGACGTCGCAGCGCAGGGCTACGACCTCTCCCTAAACCGTTACAAGGAGATCGTCTATGAGGAGGTCGTGACGCGAACGCCAGCGGACATCTTGGCGAATCTGGAGCGACTGAACGAGGAGATCGCCAAGGGTACGGCGGAGTTGAAGGGGATGCTGGCGTGAGCGCACCCACGGTCCGAATCGGCGACATAAGCGAGCAGATCCGTGGTGTCACCTACGGGAAGGCGGATGCCACCTTGAATAGCAGCCCGGGGTATCTTCCGATTCTCCGAGCAGGGAACATCGGAGAATCGGGAATCACTTTCGATGATCTTGTCCATGTTCCCGCTGCAAAAGTGGCGGAGCGACAAATGATCCGCCAAGGCGACGTTCTGATCGCAGCGTCGAGCGGTAGCTTGTCCGCAGTCGGGAAGGCGGCGCAGGCCACCGAAGATTTCGACGGGGCATTCGGGGCTTTTTGTAAAGTGCTACGCCCGAACGAAAAAGTCGACGCCCGCTATTTCGGGCATTTTTTCCGCACCGCTCCCTATCGGCGGCATGTGGCTAATGCGGCGGCCGGAGCGAATATTAACAATCTTCGCAATGAGCATCTGGATAGCTTGACCCTGCGGTTGCCGTCCTTCGCAGTGCAAAAGCGCATCGCCGCCATCCTCGATCAGGTGGATACCCTCCGCGCCAAGTGCCGCGAGGCCATCGCTTTCCTCGGCGATCTGACCCAAGCCATGTTCATTCGTATGTTCCAGTGCGAGGGGTGTCATAAGGAGCCGTTGAGTGCGATTGTACGTAAGGGGACGATTGTAACTTACGGAATCGTTCAGGCTGGCGATGAATTCGAGAGAGGTGTGCCTTACATTCGAACCGGTGATCTCAAAGACGGTAAAATTGTCACTCATGGATTGCGACATACGGACCCGTCCATCGCAGCGAAGTTTGCAAGGTCGCGAGTTCAAGCAGGCGAAATCGTGATGAGTATTCGCGCTACTGTGGGGACTACTGCACTGGTGCCGGCCGAACTTGACGGTGCAAACTTGACTCAAGGTACCGCGCGTATTGCGCCTGGCGATAGGGTGACTGCAGAGTATCTGCTGGCCTACTTGCGGTCCCGTGAGGCGCAGTCCTGGATTCATCGGCAGGTGAAGGGTGCTACTTTCCGTGAAATCACTCTCGGGAAGTTGCGTGAACTCGAAGTTCCGCTGCCCCCGTTCGCTCGGCAACTGGAATTTTCGCAGCGGGTGCAAGCAGCGGAGGCGCAGCTTGCCGTACACCGCACTCACCTCGCCACCCTTGACGAACTCTTCACTTCCCTTCAGCACCGTGCTTTCTCCGGCGCCCTCTGGGATCATGAAGCCTTCGGCGAGGCCGCGTAAGCCGCTCTCGTCGTACCCGGTGCGCAGCACCGACCGCACCACACGCCGCCCGTGCGGCCGGGCAGGGGAGCCCGGCCCACAGGTGGTTCTGCTGTAGGAGACGGACGAACACGTTGGCCTCGTGCGGGCCGGGACGCCGACCCCGGTCCCGTACGACAGGGCCGCCACAGGGGGAGGGGCACCGCACCGCCATGGGTAGCGACCAGAACAATCAGAGCAGCCAGAACAGCGACGCTCAAGGTCAGGCCGAGCACGGCAAGAGCGCCCGTGATCGCGCCGCCGCCGACAACATCGGCCGAACCGCAAGCGGCAACTTCACCTTCCTCCGCGCCGAATGGCCCGCCCTCCATGACGAAGCGACCCGCGCCGAGCGGCTGATCCACCACGACCCCCGCGCCGCCTGCTTCTACGCCCGCCGTGCCATCGAGATCACGGCCCGCTGGATGTACGACAAGGACACCAGCCTCAGCGAGCCCTACAAAAAAGATCTGGCGGCGATGCTCCACGAGCCGAGCTTCCGGCAGCTCGTCGGGCCGACGGTCAACGCCAAGATGGACCTCATCCGTCGGCACGGCAACAACGCCGTGCACAAGGCCGCCCCGGTCCCGAAAGCCGTTGCCGAGGCCAGCGTCAGGGAGCTGTTCCACTCCCTCTACTGGTTCGCACGCACCTACACGCGCCAGGCTTCGGCTCTGCCGCTCGCCGGGCTGGAGTTCGACACCAGCGCCGTACCGCGTCCCCTTTCCCCGCAGGGCCGCGCCCTAAAGCAGGCCGAGCTCAAGGCCAAGGAGGCGGAGGACGAGTCACGCTTCAAGCAGCAGGCCGAGGAACTGGCCGCCGAGCGCGCGCAGAACAAGGATCTCGCCCGCCAGCTCGAAGAGCTCAAGGCGCAGGTCGCCGCCGCCAAGGCCGCCAACCAGGCCGTGCGGGACATGCACGACTACGACGAGAAGGCGACCCGGGACGCCTTCATTGACCTGCTCCTCAAGGAAGCGGGCTGGGACCTCCTCACCCCGGGCAAGGACACCGAGTATCCGATAGCGGCCGGGATGTCGACCAAGACGGGCAGGGGTTACGTCGACTACGTGCTCTGGGGCGACGACGGCAAGCCCCTCGCTGTCGTCGAGGCCAAACGCGCCCGGCGGGACGCCCGTGACGGGCAGCAACAGGCGAAGCTGTACGCGGACGCGCTCCAGGAGCAGTTCAACCGGCGCCCGGTGATCTTCTACACCAACGGCTACGAGACCTACCTCTGGGACGACGCCGCGTGGGGCGAGGAAAATGGCAAGGAGAAGGGCTACCCACCCCGCAAGGTGCAGGGCTTCCTCACCAAGGAAGAGCTCCATTGGCGCATCCGCCAGCGCGCCGGACGCCTCTCCCTCATCACCACGGCGGTGAACGAGAAGATCGCGGGCCGCCCCTACCAGCTCCGCGCGATCAAGCGGGTCGGCGCGACCTTCGAGCGGGACCGTATCCGTCAGGCGCTGCTCGTCATGGCGACCGGCACCGGCAAGACCCGTACCACCGTGGCCCTCGTGGACCAGCTGATGAAGGCCGGCTGGGCGCAGCGGGTGCTCTTCCTCGCCGACCGGCAGGCGCTGGTCACCCAGGCGATGAAGGCGTTCAAGGAGAACCTGCCGAACACCCCCGTGGCCAGCCTGCTCGACGACAAGGCCGCCTCTGCCCGTGTCTACCTCTCCACGTACCAGACGATGATGAAGCAGATCGACGTCGTGGACGGCGCGGGCCGACGCCGCTTCGGGCCGGGCCACTTCGACCTGATCGTCATCGACGAGGCGCACCGCTCCGTGTACGCGAAGTACGGCGAGCTGTTCCGCTACTTCGACTCGCTCCTGCTCGGCCTGACCGCGACGCCCAAGGACGAGATCGACCACAACACCTACAAGCTCTTCGCCATGGAAGACGGCGTGCCGACCGACTCCTACGACCTCCACGAAGCCGCCGCCGAGGGCTACCTCGTGCTCCCCAAGGCGGTGAAGGTGCCGTTGAAGTTCATGGAGCACGGCATTCGCTACGCCGAACGCTCGCCCGAGGAGAAAGCCGAGTGGGACGCCAAGGAGTGGACCGAGGACGGTGACATCCCGGACGCGGTGGGCCGCCACGACATGAACAAGTTCCTCTTCAACGAGGACACCGTGGACAAGATGCTGGAGACGCTGATGACGCGCGGCCACCGCGTCGAGGGCGGCGACCGGCTCGGCAAGACGATCATCTTCGCCAAGAACAACGACCACGCCCGGTACATCGAGGAGCGCTACAACGCGAACTACCCGCAGGGTGCCGGCCACACCGCGCGCGTGATCACGTACAAGGAGACGTACGCCCAGTCCCTCATCGACGACTTCTCCAACCCGAAGAACCCGCCGAACGCCCCCGACATCGCCATCTCGGTCGACATGCTCGACACCGGGATCGACGTGCCCGAGGTTGTGAACCTGGTCTTCGCCAAGCCGGTCTTCTCCAAGACCAAGTTCTGGCAGATGATCGGCCGCGGCACCCGCCTGCGCCCGGCCCTCTACGGCCCCGACCCCGGGAACCCAGACCACGCCAAGCAGAACTTCTACGTCTTCGACTTCTGCGGCAACATCGACTTCTTCAACAGCCAGCTCGACCGGTCGGAGGGACGCAGAGCCGTCACCCTCACCGAGAAGCTCCTCCAGCGCCAGCTCGACCTGGTCCGGGTCCTGGACAAGCGGCAGCAGCCCGACCCGGCACGGGACGCCGGTCCCGAAGGGCTCGGCACCGAGGCGGAGATCCGCTGGTCACTGGCCCACCGGCTGCACCACACCGTCACCGGCATGAACCTGGACAACTTCCTGGTCCGCCCGCACCGCCGGGAGATCGAGGTCTTCAGCGACTTCGGAAGCTGGCACCGGGTGGACGACGACGCGGACACCGCGATCCGTGACCACCTGCTCGGACTGCCCAGCGAGTTCCGCCCGGACGACGAGGAGACGGGCGAGGAGGCCAAGCGATTCGACCTGATGGCCTATGGCCTCCAGCTCGCCGCGCTCGAAGGAGGCAAGGACTTCGCCAAGCTGCGCGGGAAGATCCAGGACATCGCCTCCAACCTGCTCACCAAGACCAACATCCCGGCGGTCGGCGAGCAGGCCGAGCTGCTGGAAGCGGTGGCCAGCGAAGAGTGGTGGAACGACGTGACCCTCCCGATGCTGGAAGACATGCGCCGCCGTATGCGCCGACTGGCGCGGCTCACCGACCCCAAGGTCAAGCGGAACGTCGTGTACACCGACTTCGTCGACGAGTTCGGTGACATCAGCGAGGCCGAGATCCAGGGGATGCCCCAGGGCACGGACGAGCAGCGCTTCAAGCAGAAGGCGCGGGCCTATCTCCTCCGCCACGAGGACCAGCCGGTCGTGCGCAAACTGCGGCTCAACGAGCAGATCACCGAGCTCGATCTCGCGAGCCTGGAGGAGATCTTCCTCGCGGAGGCCGTCGCCTCGCCCGAGGATCTCGACGAGGTGCGGTCCTCCGGTGGCCTCGGTCTGTTCGTGCGGGGACTGTGCGGGCTGGACCGGCAGGCCGCACAGAAGGCGTTCGAGGCCTTCTGCGCGGGCAAGCAGTTCAGCTCCCGCCAGCTCGATTTCCTGACGCTGATCATCGACACGGTGGTCAGGCGCGGAATCCTGAGCTTGGGAGATCTGTACGAGGACTCGTTCGCCGATCTCGCCCCCGGCGGTCCGGACGACCTGTTCACAGGCGACGAGCTCGAACGCCTCAAGGTCATCTTCAAGGAACTGGAGCGGACGGCCCAGCCCACGGCCCTGGCGGCGTGATGCGTGACGTGTGCTATCCAACTCCAGCGTCTCTGGTCAGCTGAGCGATCCTCCGAGAGATCGTCTCTGGCGCAGGGCGTAGCCACCGCGGGGGCGACGCATGGGCGTGCAGGTGGAAACCTGCGCCCAGTGCTGCTCCTCGTGGCCGGTGTCGGCCGGCGCCGCCAGTGCTGATCGTCGTCACGCCCTGGTGCCGGTGGGCCGCGCGGGGCAGCGCTTTCCGGTCCGTGTGAGCGTGTCCCTCCGGACGCTGGCCCGCCTGGCCCATGGGGCTTGCGGGGGAGGGTGCCCTGCGTCGCCTGGGCGCGGGGCGTGTTGTCTTGCATCGAGTGGGTCCGGTCTTGGACCGGTCCTTTCGATGAGTCTCTGTGGGGGCGGGCGCGACCATGGCTTCAGCTTCGAGAGCGTCAACCACGTTGTGGATGACCATGGCACCGGTGGCGCGGTCGGTCACGGTCTTGGCCTGATGAGTCAGGCCCCGTGCGGCGATGCGCTGCCAGGCTCCGGTATCGCGGTCGCCCTGCCAGCCACAGCCCGTGTTCGGACACAGAGCCCACTTCCAACCAGGTGCGGTGGGACGGTCGGGTGCCTTGCGGTGCCGTAGCGGTACGAGGCAACGAGGGCAGTGCCGAGAGGTGCCCCGGGCAGGCACCGAGACAACGAGCATGCCCACCTCTGCGGCCAGGTGCCGAATGCGGTCGACGATCTTCCCACGTACCTGCTGCGAGAGCCGGGTGTTCAGGGTACGGCCCATGCCTCGGGCCTCCATCGAGCGGAGGTCTTCGACGTAGATCACCGTCGCACCGGCGGTGATCGCTTGGTCAACCGTCCATCGTGCTGCGGACCAGGCAAGTGCGTCATTGAGATTTGAGCGGCGACGGGAAAGGCGCTGCAGCTCATCAGTCAGCACGGCACACTTGCTAGCCAGGGAATGCTCATCACAGTGCGTGATCAGCCGGTTGTAGTGGTCGACTTTGGCGCGAATGCGTTCGCTCTCACGGCGCAGGCGATGCTGCCTGGCTATGACTCCGTTGGCGCGAAAGGCTCCTCCAGCCCCGAGCGCGGTGATCTTCCCGTTGTCGTGCATGTGCACCGGGCCTGCGGTGAGTAGCGTGTTGAGGCCCCAGTCCACGCCAAGGGCGATTGCGTGTCCGGTGCGCTGAACCTTGGGCACAGCATGCGTGTAGGCGAGATCGGCCCTCAAGGCCTCATGCCGGACGCAGAGCGTGGGCAAGTGTAGTAGTGCGCCGGGAGGAATCGTCGGTGGCAGCCTGAACGGGCACGCAACCCAAGCCCAGTCCTGGTAGCAGCGTGGATCCGGACGGGTGGGCAATTGCAGCCTCAGAAGTGCCCGGCCTGGATCGTCCCCGCGAGTGACCGTGGCCTGCTGTCCGTCGCAGGCGGACAACAGCAGTATCCGCGCGCTTCGGGGCGTGGCCTCGAGTTCGAGCACGTCGGCAGGCATCCGGCCGTGACGGCGCCTGAAGGCGACGATTTGCCGGGTCCGGGCGGTGATGACGCTAGAAGGTAGGTGTGTGCCGCCGGGGACAGCCTCACGGACGGCATCCCACTCCTGTGGTGTGCGCCTACTCGGTTCGGCGGGCCATGACTCGAGGACTCCAGCGGTCAGGTCAGCCCGCCATTTCACCGCCCGCAGTGTGCGCCCGGCCTGTTCCTGTGCCATGCGCACGATCCGGTCATTGACACGGAGGCCCTCGGCCGGTGTGACTGACCAGCCCAGGCGGCGCAACGCCATCCATGCGTGCGATGGCAGAGCCCGCCCCCTGGCGTCCACACCCGAGGCCAGCATATCCACGGCGGTGGCGTGCCAGTGCGTGGCCAAGAGGTCAGCAGCCATGTCGGAGACCAGAGATTCGACCCAGCCCACCCGCTGCGCCAGCGCAGCCGCTGTGAGGACCTCCCCGGTCTTCTCGACCACTCCGGTCCGCAACAGGACCTGGGCGCACGCGGTACGGGGTGCCTCGCCCTCGGCGAGTTTCAGCCTCCGACTCACGACCCCTCCCTCACCAACCGTGGCGCGATGCTGTCATCAGATCAACGACGGCCTCACGAGAAGGTCACACATTCGATCGGTGGATCCCTGTACGGCAGGATGCGGTGCCTGGGTGGCAGATAGGCCAAGGTCGGCGCATGAGTACGGACCTGCGCGTCCTCGGCGTGCACGACCGCTTCGAGGCCATCCTGTGCGCCGCCGAGCTGGGCGTCTCCAAGCCCGAGGCCGGAGCCTTCCGCGCGGCCTGCGACGCCCTCGGTCTCGCCCCGTCCGAGGTCGCCTACGTCGGCGACCACCCGGAGATCGACGGGCGCGGCGCCGCCGACGCCGGGCTGCTCTCCGTGTGGATCGACCGCGGCGGCGTGTACGCGGCCGTCGACCCGCCGGCCGGACCGCGCCGCATCGCCTCCCTCTCCGAACTTCCGGCGCTGCTCGGCGCCGATACCCGTTTTGGAGCCCCGTCCACCTTCGGGTAATGTTCTTCCTGCGCCGCCGGAGAGCGGGCCGAAAGGCCGGGAACCGGAGGCGCAACGCTAGAACAAAAACCCTCCGGGGCTTGCGTTCCAGTGGCCTATGGTGTAATTGGCAGCACGACTGATTCTGGTTCAGTTAGTCTAGGTTCGAGTCCTGGTAGGCCAGCTCGCAGAGCTTATCTGCGCCGCGGATCACATCCGCAAGGCCCCCGTTGTGTAGCGGCCTAGCACGCCGCCCTCTCAAGGCGGTAGCGCCGGTTCGAATCCGGTCGGGGGTACAGATCCTTCCCGCGAGGACAGCTCGGGTCGCTCCCACTGTCGTCACGTGGACAACATCCGGCTACCGCCGGGTGGGGATCGCTAGGGCCCCCGTTGTGTAGCGGCCTAGCACGCCGCCCTCTCAAGGCGGTAGCGCCGGTTCGAATCCGGTCGGGGGTACGAACTGGTCTAAACCACATTGGTCTATGGTGTAATTGGCAGCACGACTGATTCTGGTTCAGTTAGTCTAGGTTCGAGTCCTGGTAGACCAGCTCGGATCTGCGGCGATGCAGCATCGAACGCCCGCAAGATCCACGCCCCCGTTGTGTAGCGGCCTAGCACGCCGCCCTCTCAAGGCGGTAGCGCCGGTTCGAATCCGGTCGGGGGTACGTCAGTCCCAAGGGGGCTTCCGCTGAGGCGGGAGCCCCCTTCGGCGTTGGTGTGCTTTCCCCGACGCCTACTCGATGCCGTACCGCCGCGCCGACTCCTCCTCCTGCGCCAGCCGATGCAGGGCCCGCAGCACCGGCTGGAAGAGCACCGCCGCCGCGACCGCCATCTCGACCTGCTCCGCCTCCGAGGCGTGCGTCTCCATGAAGTCCAGGTCCCGCTTGGCCACCTCCATCATCAACTCGCCGTACGGCGCCATCAGTTCCGCGTCCCACGGATAGTCGAGGCGGCGCAGCGCGGCCACCGCCACCACCAGGGACCGGTGCACCGGAGAGAGCGGCGCCATCTCCCGGGAGGTCTCCCAGCCCAGCGACTCCAGCAGCCGGTCCACCTCGGCCCGGGCGGCCGCCACCGCCGGGTCCCGGTCGTCGGGCTCCGCGTCCTGCGGCAGCGCCCACAGGGCCGCCCCCAGCCGGATGGTGCGGCCCAGCGAGTCGTCGTCGACATGCCCGAGCACCTCCCGGGCCGTCGCCACCGGCACCTTGCCGACCTGGATCAGCGCCCGTACCAGCCGCAGTCGGCGCAGATGACCGTCGTCGTACTCGGCGGTCGTCGCGTTGACCTGCCGGCCGGGCGGCAACAGGCCCTCGCGCAGGTAGTACTTGATCGTCGCGGTGGACACCCCGCTGCGCTTGCTCAGGTCGGCCAGTCGCATCCCTTGCGCCCTTCTTCGGATAGCGACACTATCTAAGCAGCATCACTTGGACAGTGAAGCTCGCCAACAGGGGGAGGCGTCATGCCGGGCAAGAACGCGACCGCGACCCGCACCACCGCCGCCGCCGAGGGGGACGTGACCGTCCTGCTCATCGGCATGCGGATCAACCATTTCTGGGCCGTCCACCACTGGCTCCCGGTCCTCCTCGCCATGCCGCGCATGCTCCGCGAACTGGCGAAGGACCCGGAGCGCGGGCTCCTGAACCACGTCCTGCTGACGGCCTCGCCGCGGACGTACTACGTCGTCCAGTACTGGGAGTCCAAGGAGAAGCTCTACCGGTACGCGCACGCGTCCGACATGTTCCACCACCGGGCGTGGGCGATCATCAACGGCAAGGAACGCGAGGGCAAGGTGCGCGGGCACGTGGGGCTGTGGCACGAGGCGTACGTCGTGCCCGAGGGGTCGTACGAGTCGATCTACGCCGACATGCCCGCGTTCGGGCTCGCGGCGGCGCACGGACAGGTGCCCGTCGAGCGGCGGGGCAGGCGGGCGCGGGACCGCTTCGCGCACCGGACGCGGGAGAGCGCGCCGATGAGGTCGCACAAGAGGCTGGTCACCGGGGGAGAGGGCCCGGACGGGGCCTGAGAACGGCGCGGGGCCCGCCGCGGCGTTGAGGCGGGCCCGTTGTCGGTCGTGGTCGGCGGGACGGTCAGCCGGTGCGGCGCAGTGCCTCGGAGAGGCGGCCGGCGGCGTCGATGATCGCCTGTGCGTGCATGCGGCCGGGGTGGCGGGTGAGGCGCTCGATGGGCCCGGAGACGGACACGGCGGCCACCACGCGGTTGGAGGGGCCGCGCACCGGCGCGGAGACGGACGCGACGCCCGGCTCCCGCTCGCCGATGGACTGGGCCCAGCCGCGGCGCCGCACACCGGACAGCGCCGTCGCCGTGAACCGGGCGCCCTGCAGACCGCGGTGGAGGCGCTCGGGCTCCTCCCAGGCCATCAGGATCTGCGCCGAGGAACCGGCCTTCATGGTGAGCGTGGAGCCGACCGGGACCGTGTCCCTGAGGCCCGACAGACGCTCGGCCGCGGCCACGCAGATGCGCATGTCGCCCTGGCGGCGGTAGAGCTGCGCGCTCTCGCCCGTGACGTCGCGCAGGTGGGTGAGGACCGGGCCCGCCGTGGCGAGCAGACGGTCCTCGCCGGCCGCCGCGGCCAGTTCGGCCAGGCGCGGGCCGAGGATGAAGCGCCCCTGCATGTCGCGCGCCACCATACGGTGGTGTTCCAGCGCCACGGCCAGGCGGTGGGCCGTGGGTCGTGCCAGTCCGGTCGCAGCCACCAGTCCCGCGAGGGTGGCCGGGCCGGACTCCAGAGCGCTCAGGACGAGGGCCGCCTTGTCCAGAACGCCGACGCCGCTACTGTTGTCCATGAAACGATACTCCCGTCTCACTCTGTGAAACGCAAGTTCAATTTTCCATGGAACGCGCCACTCTGGACGGCAGGAAGTCACAACGGCCCGTGACGAAGGGGCCTGGTGGCGGTTGCCCGGAATCACAGGGGTGCGGGCGCCGCTTCCCCAAGATCTCTAGTTGGGTCGGCGCTTCGTCGCCGACCGGAGGGAAAGCGATGGGTAGGACACTCGCGGAGAAGGTCTGGGACGACCATGTCGTCCGGCGCGCCGAGGGCGAGCCCGACCTCCTCTTCATCGATCTGCACCTGCTGCACGAGGTGACCAGCCCGCAGGCCTTCGACGGCCTCCGCATGAGCGGCCGCCCGGTGCGCCGACTCGACCTGACCATCGCCACCGAGGACCACAACACCCCGACGCTCGACATCGACAAGCCCATCGCCGACCCGGTCTCCCGGGCCCAGCTGGAGACGCTGCGGGCGAACTGCGCGGAGTTCGGCGTCCGGCTGCACCCGCTGGGCGACGTCGAGCAGGGCGTCGTGCACGTCGTCGGCCCGCAGCTGGGTCTGACCCAGCCCGGTACCACCGTGGTCTGCGGCGACTCGCACACCTCCACGCACGGCGCCTTCGGCGCGCTGGCGTTCGGCATCGGCACCTCCCAGGTCGAGCACGTGTTGGCCACCCAGACGCTGCCCATGACCCGCCCGAAGACCATGGCGATCACCGTCAACGGCGAACTGCCCGACGGCGTCACGGCCAAGGACCTGATCCTGGCGATCATCGCGAGGATCGGCACCGGCGGCGGCCAGGGCTACATCCTGGAGTACCGGGGCGAGGCCATCGAGAAGCTCTCGATGGAGGCCCGCATGACCATCTGCAACATGTCGATCGAGGCCGGTGCCCGCGCGGGCATGATCGCCCCGGACGAGACCACCTTCGCCTACCTCCAGGGCCGCCCGCACGCCCCCGAGGGCGCCGACTGGGACGCGGCCGTCGCGTACTGGAAGACGCTGCGCACGGACGACGACGCCGAGTTCGACGCCGAGGTGGTCGTCGAGGCCGCCGAGCTGTCCCCGTTCGTCACCTGGGGCACCAACCCGGGCCAGGGCGCACCGCTTTCCGCCGCCGTCCCCGACCCGGCGTCCTACGAAGACGCCTCGGAGCGCTTCGCCGCCGAGAAGGCCCTGGAGTACATGGGGTTGGAGGCCGGCCAGCCGCTGCGCTCCATCGCGGTGGACACCGTCTTCGTGGGCTCCTGCACCAACGGCCGCATCGAGGACCTGCGCGCCGCCGCCGACATCGTCCGCAGCCGCAAAGTCGCCGACGGCGTACGCATGCTGGTCGTCCCGGGCTCCGCGCGGGTCGGTCTGCAGGCCGTCTCCGAGGGCCTGGACGTGGTCTTCAAGGAGGCCGGCGCCGAATGGCGGCACGCGGGCTGCTCGATGTGCCTGGGCATGAACCCGGACCAGCTCGCCCCCGGTGAGCGCTCCGCGTCCACCTCCAACCGCAACTTCGAGGGACGCCAGGGCAAGGGCGGCCGCACCCACCTGGTGTCGCCGCAGGTGGCGGCCGCGACGGCGGTCCTGGGTCACCTGGCCTCCCCGGCCGACCTGTCCGCCGCCGACGTCCCCACGCCCGCTGGAGTCTGAGAGTCATGGAAGCGTTCACCAAGCACACCGGCCGGGCCGTCCCGCTGCGCCGCGGCAACGTCGACACCGACCAGATCATCCCCGCCCACTGGCTCAAGAAGGTGACGCGGGACGGGTTCGAGGACGGGCTCTTCGAGGCCTGGCGCAAGGACCCCGAGTTCGTGCTCAACCGGCCCGAGCGCGAGGGCGCCACCGTCCTGGTCGCGGGCCCCGACTTCGGCACCGGCTCCTCTCGCGAGCACGCCGTCTGGGCGCTGCAGAACTACGGCTTCAAGACCGTGATCTCCTCCCGCTTCGCCGACATCTTCCGCGGCAACTCGCTGAAGAACGGCCTGCTCACGGTGGTCCTCGACCAGAAGACCGTGGACACGCTGTGGGAGCTGGTGGAGAAGGACCCCCAGGCCGAGATCACCGTCGACCTGGAGGCCCGCGAGGTCCGCGCCGAGGGCGTCACCGCCGCCTTCGAACTGGACGAGAACTCCCGCTGGCGACTGCTGAACGGGCTGGACGACATCTCGATCACCCTGCGGAACGAGGCGGACATCGCCGCGTACGAGGCGAAGCGCCCGTCGCACAAGCCGCAGACCCTCCAGGTCTGACTTCCGGATCCCACCGCCCCCCGGGGCTCCACAAGGTCGAGTTTCGGCCACCCGACACCCCCGCCGTACCCCCGATCAGCCCGATCGGGGGTACGGCCGTTTTCGTGCCCGCCCGAGCCCGCCCGTCACGGAAGTGACGCACAACTCCCCACGTTAGAGGCGTTGTTGCCGGGGTACGCACCTCACCAAGGATGTGCTTCCGGCGGTGCGTGGAAGGCCGTTCGAGGCGGCAGTTGCCCCCTGCGCAGGCGACAACTCGCCCCAGATGGCACAATCTGTGCATGGAACACGACGGCCAACTCGAGCTCTATACGGCGGTCGCGGTCCGGCTCAAGGAAGCGCACACAAGAGTGCGCGCACTGCAAGTCCCGGAGGGCGTACGGATGGCGCTGACCCGGAAGCTGCTGGTCATTACGGCCGCGGCCAAACACGATCTCGCCGGTGCGGCAAGGCGCCTGGATCGGTTCACCGACGACCTCGACGCGGGTCGATTCCCCGAAGAGGAAGGCTGAACCGGCCGGGACAGCCCGAGTCCGTTGCGGCACAAGGGTGATTAGCCCGTTTCGTGTTTGATTTGCGGTATATATCTGCCTAACGTGCGAAAAAGCTTGAACACATTCGTTCTGGCGATGTCTCCGAAGGGGAAGACGTGAACAAGGCGCAGCTCGTAGAAGCGATTGCCGACAAGCTGGGGGGCCGGCAGCAGGCCGCCGACGCTGTCGACGCGGTCCTGGACGCCCTCGTCCGTGCCGTTGTCGCGGGCGACCGGGTCTCGGTCACCGGCTTCGGTTCCTTCGAGAAGGTCGACCGCCCGGCCCGCTACGCCCGCAACCCGCAGACGGGCGAGCGGGTTCGGGTCAAGAAGACCTCCGTGCCGCGCTTCCGTGCGGGCCAGGGCTTCAAGGACCTGGTGAGCGGCTCGAAGAAGCTCCCGAAGAACGACATCGCGGTCAAGAAGGCCCCCAAGGGCAGCCTCTCCGGCCCGCCGCCCACCATCTCCAGGGCCGCGGGCAAGAAGGCCGCCGCCAAGAAGGCCACGGGCGCCGCGAAGAAGGCCACGGGCGCGGCCAAGAAGACGTCGGCGGCGGCGAAGAAGACCACCGCCAAGAAGACCACCGGGGCGGCCACGACGACGGCGAAGAAGGCCCCCGCCAAGAAGTCCCCCGCCAAGAGCACCACGGCGGCCGCGAAGAAGACCGCGGCCAAGAAGGCCCCCGCGAAGAAGGCGACCGCCAAGAAGGCCCCGGCCAAGAAGTCGACCGCCCGCAAGACCACCGCCAAGAAGGCCACCGCCCGCAAGAAGTAGGGGCGGCGGCAGGCAGCGCCGGGCGAAACGGGCACAGGGGCACCACGCGCCGGGCCGGACTCCTCTCGGAGTCCGGCCCGCGGCGTGTCCGGGACCCGGCGAACGGGCCCGCGGATCAGAACGTCTGCAGCGTCACCAGCGTGATCCGGCGCTCTCCGCTCCCGGCCCCGGGCCCGGTCTCGATCCGCACCCGCTGTCCGGGCCGCAGCAGCCGCAGCCCCCCCGCGTCGAACGCCGCCGCGCCGAAGGACATGGGCGTCCCGTCGTCGAGCAGCACCTGCCCGCTGCGGCTGTCGGGGTCGTACGTGTACGCGGTCGCCTGCATGCCGGCAGCCTACTGCCCGGCGATCAGCAACCGCGCCGTCACCGCGGCCGTACGGGGCCCCACCCCCAGCGCCAGCGCGGCGCGGAGATCACCCCCGGTGTCGACGTCCTGCCGTACGGAATCCACCGCGCCGAGGCGCAGTTCCACCGCGCCGGACGCCCGGTGGCGGGCCCGGGAATCCGAACCGAATGCGGGGGACAATTCACCGCCCGGCGCCGCCGCCAGCAAGGTGGTGCCGATTCCGGCCGCGTCCGGGAGAAAAGCACGCGGGAATTGCGCCGCCGCGTCCAGCACCCGGGCCAATTCCGCCGGCCGCAGCGCGGGAAGATCGGCGTTGAGCGCGGCCACCGGACTTTCCGGACGCGCCGCCCGTACCGCGGCCGCGCCGTGCGCCAGCGCGGCGTTCAGACCGCCCCCGGGCTCGTCCGGCACGACACCCGCGCCGAGCGCCCCCAGTTCCCGCGCGGCCCGCGCGTCGTCCGTGACGACTGCCACATCCGCGACCGCCGGGCAGGCCAGCGCGGCTGCCACGGTGTCCAGTGCGAACGCCAGCGCGAGCCCCGGCCGCACCCCGTCGTCCGCGGTGTCCGACAGCCTGCTCTTGGCCCGGGCGAGGGTCTTCACGGGCACGACCAAGGTCCACTGCACGAGCGTTCCGTCCTTCTCTCGTCGCCGTCATTGTCACCTGCGAGCCCTGGCGGTTCACTCTTCGGGGCGTACGGTGTTCTCGACAGACGGGCGGCCCGGGGCGACACTTGTCCGGCCCCAGGCCCTGGAGGAAAGGTGTCAGCGTGCCCCGCCGCAGAATCGGCTTCTGGTACCGCTTGGCCGCGGTGATCTGCAAACCGCCGCTGGTGGTTCTGATCAAGCGGGACTGGCGGGGAATGGAGAACATTCCGGCCGAGGGTGGATTTATCACCGCCGTGAACCACAATTCGCACGTGGACCCCTTCGCGTACGCGCACTACCAGTACAACACCGGACGCGTCCCGCGATTCCTGGCGAAGAGCGGCCTTTTCAGGAAGGGCTTCGTCGGCGCCGCGATGCGCGGGACCGGGCAGATCCCCGTCTACCGCGAGAGCACGGACGCGCTGAGCGCCTTCCGGGCCGCGATCGACGCCGTGGAGCGTGGCGAGTGCGTCGCCTTCTACCCCGAGGGCACCCTCACCCGCGACCCGGACGGCTGGCCCATGACCGGCAAGACCGGCGCCGCGCGCGTCGCCCTGCAGACCAAGTGCCCGGTGATCCCGGTCGCCCAGTGGGGCTGCAACGAACTGCTGCCGCCGTACGCCAAGAAGCCCGACCTCCTGCCGCGCAAGACCCACCAGGTGCTCGCGGGCCCGCCCGTCGACCTGTCGCGGTTCTACGACAGGGAGATGACCACGGAGCTGCTGAAGGAGGCCACCGAGGTCATCATGGCCGCCGTCACCCGCCAGCTGGAGCAGATCCGCGGCGAGAAGGCACCCGAAACCCCCTACGACCCGCGCCGCGAGCGGATCGAGCAGCGGCGCCGCACCCAGCGGGCGCAGACGCAGCCGGCTCCGCCGCGCACGCACGGAACGCAGGCAGAAGGGCAGAGCACGTGAGCAAGCCGGTCAGGGCGGCCGTCTTCGGCACCGGATCCTGGGGCACCGCCTTCGGCGCGGTCCTCGCCGACGCGGGATGCGACGTCACCCTGTGGGGGCGCCGCGCCGCACTCGCCGACGCCGTCAACTCCACCCGCACCAACCCGGACTACCTGCCCGGAGTGGAACTCCCCGAGAACCTGCGGGCCACCACCGACGCCGCCGAGGCCGCGCGGGACGCCGACTTCACCGTCCTCGCCGTCCCCTCCCAGACGCTGCGCGCGGGCCTCGCCGACTGGGCGCCGCTGCTGGCCCCCGGCACCGTCCTGGTGTCGCTGATGAAGGGCGTCGAACTCGGCTCCGCGATGCGGATGAGCGAGGTGATCGAGGACGTCGCCAAGGTCGGTGCCGAGCGCATCGCCGTGGTCACCGGGCCCAACCTGGCCCGCGAGATCGCCGCCCGGATGCCGGCCGCCGCCGTGGTCGCCTCCCCCGACGAGGAGGTCGCCCGGCGCCTGCAGACCGCCTGCCACACGCCGTACTTCCGTCCGTACACCAACACCGACGTCGTCGGCTGCGAGCTGGGCGGCGCCGTGAAGAACGTGATCGGGCTGGCCGTCGGCATCGCGGACGGCATGGGACTCGGCGACAACGCCAAGGGCTCCCTCATCACCCGCGGCCTCGCCGAGACCACCCGCCTCGGAGTCGCCCTCGGCGCCGACCCGCTGACCTTCTCCGGCCTCGCCGGCCTCGGCGACCTGGTGGCGACCTGCTCCTCGCCGCTCTCCCGCAACCACACCTTCGGCACCAACCTCGGCAAGGGCATGACCCTCGAGGAGACCATCGCGGTCACCAAGCAGACCGCCGAGGGCGTCAAGTCCTGCGAGTCGGTGCTGGATCTGGCCCGCAGGCACCAGGTCGACATGCCGATCACCGAGACGGTCGTCGCCATCGTGCACGAGGGCAAGTCCCCGGTGGTCGCCGTCAAGGAGCTGATGTCGCGCAGCGCGAAGCCCGAACGACGCTGAGCGACACCGCACCCGTACCGGACCGGAACCGGTCCCGAACCCCGTCCGCCACCCGCGCCACGCGGCCCCGCCGACGCTGTCTCGAGGCACCGCGGGCGGGTACCCTCAACGCGATATGAGCACCGAGAACCTCCCCCCAAGCCTTGAGCAGAGCCCTCAGCGGCCGCCTCGCAAACCGCGTGTGGCCGTCGTGTTCGGCGGGCGCAGCTCCGAACACGGGATCTCCGTGGTCACCGCCGGCGCCGTCCTCGCGGCCATCGACCGGACGCGGTACGACGTCCTGCCGATCGGCATCACCAGGGACGGCCGCTGGGCGCTCACCGCCGACGAACCGGAACGCATGGCGATCACCGAACGCCGTACGCCCGACGTCGAGGAACTGGCCGAATCGACCGAGGGCGGCGTGCTGCTCCCCGTCGACCCCGCCAACCGCGAGGTCGTCTACAGCGAACCCGGCTCGGTGCCCAAGGCGCTCGGCGAGGTCGACGTCGTCTTCCCCGTGCTGCACGGCCCGTACGGCGAGGACGGCACCCTCCAGGGGCTGCTGGAGCTGTCCGGGGTGCCCTACGTCGGCGCGGGCGTGCTCGCCTCCGCCGTCGGCCAGGACAAGGAGTACATGAAGGCGGTCTTCACCTCCTACGGGCTCAAGGTCGGCCCGTACGCGGTGATCCGGCCCCGCGAGTGGGAGCAGGACCGTTCCGGCGCCCGCAGGAAGATCGTCGACTTCGCCGGCGAGCACGGCTGGCCGCTGTTCGTGAAGCCCGCGCGCGCGGGATCCTCCATCGGCATCACCAAGGTCGACGACCTCTCCGGCCTCGACGAGGCGATCGAGGAGGCCCGGCGCCACGACCCCAAGATCCTGGTCGAGGCGGCGCTGCGCGGCCGGGAGATCGAGTGCGGGGTGCTGGAGTTCGAGGACGGCCCCCGGGCCTCCGTCCCCGCCGAGATCCCGCCGCCCTCGGAGCACGCGTACTACGACTTCGAGGCCAAGTACCTCGACTCCACCCCCGGTGTCGTGCCGGCCCCGCTCACGGCCGAGGAGACCGCCGAGGTGCAGCGGCTGGCGGTCGCGGCGTTCGACGCGGCCTCCTGCGAGGGGCTGGTCCGCGCGGACTTCTTCCTCACCGAGGACGACGAGTTCGTCATCAACGAGATCAACACCATGCCCGGCTTCACTCCGATCTCCATGTACCCGCAGATGTGGCAGAAGAGCGGCGTGAGCTACCCGGAACTGGTCGACCGGCTGGTGCAGGCGGCGCTGCGGCGGTCCACGGGACTGCGCTGACACCCGTCCCGTGCACGGCCGAGAAGGCGATCCCCTGAGGGATCGCCTTCTCGCAGTATGATCAGCGGGTTTCCCGGCCCGTCGCCCGCGGGCGGCAGCGCCTTGTCCGGGTTCCGCCACAGCTTGACGACCGCCCGCCCGGCCCCGGAACCGCCGCCGACCCGCTGTCGTCTGCCGAGGAACAGCCCATGGTGACGATCAACGGTGCGGCAGCGAGCGGACGGAGAGGGGGCGAGGGCTAGAGATGGACGACCGGACAGGTCAGAGTGCGGGTGATGCCGTCCACTTGCTGGACTTTGGCGACCACCATGCGTCCCAGTTCGTCGACGGTGTCGGACTGGGCGCGGACGATGACGTCATAGGGTCCTGTCACGTCCTCGGCCTGGATCACTCCAGGGAGCTTGCTGATCGTCTCGGCGACGGTCGACGCCTTGCCGACCTCCGTCTGGATCAGGATGTACGCCTGTACCACGGAACCTCCAGAGCGGCCACGAGGATCATGTGGGGAAAAGGAACGCCACGGTATCGCGTGGCCGCTCTCCGCGGGGAGACCCGCGGGCCGCGCGCCTCGGGCGCCGCGGTGCCGGAAGGGCACGGGCCGACGGCGACACCGACCGTGGCTACGGTCATTTCGACCGTAGCGAGCAGACAGACGACGCGCGACCGGGCACGGACAGGGACAGAAGGGGAGCCAAGGCGATGAAGGGCACTGTTGGTGAGCTGGGGGAGTTCGGGCTCATCAGGGAGCTCACCTCCCGTCTCACCACCACCCCCGCGGTCCGGGTCGGACCCGGCGACGACGCCGCGGTCGTGGCCGCGCCCGACCGCAGGGTCGTGGCCAGCACCGACATCCTCGTGGAGGGGCGGCACTTCCGCCGTGACTGGTCCACCGCGTACGACGTGGGCCGCAAGGCGGCGGCGCAGAACCTGGCCGACATCGCCGCCATGGGCGCGGTGCCGACCGCGCTGCTCCTCGGCCTGGTCGTGCCCGCCGAACTGCCGGTGACCTGGCCGACCGAGCTGATGGACGGGCTGCGCGACGAGTGCCAGGTCGCGGGCGCCTCCGTGGTCGGCGGAGACGTGGTGGGCGGCGACACCATCACCGTGTCCATCACGGCCCTGGGCGACCTGCGCAACCAGGAGCCCGTCACCCGGGCCGGCGCCCAACCCGGCGACCTCGTCGCGGTGACCGGCTGGCTGGGCTGGTCCGCGGCCGGGTTCGCCGTCCTCTCCCGGGGTTTCCGCTCGCCGCGCGCCTTCGTCGAGGCCCACCGCCGCCCCGAGCCGCCGTACCACGCCGGTCCGGCCGCCGCGAGCCTGGGCGCCACCGCCATGTGCGACGTGAGCGACGGGCTGATCGCCGACCTGGGGCACATCGCCGAGGCCAGCAAGGTCAGGATCGACGTGCGCTCCGGCCAGATCGACATCCCTTCCCAGATGAACGACATCGGGCAGGCCGTCGGTGTCGACCCCATGCAGTGGGTGCTCACCGGCGGCGAGGATCACGCGATCGTGGCGACCTTCCCGCCGGACGTGAAACTTCCCGCCCGCTGGAAGGTCATCGGCGAGGTCCTCAACCCCTCCGCGCTGCCCCAGGTGACCGTGGACGGGGCGCCGTGGACCAGCAAGGGCGGCTGGGACCACTTCGGCGGGGACGTGGAATCGTGACCCCGCCGCCCGTGACCCCGCCCACCGTCCCTCCCGTCGTCCCGCCCCTGGTGCTCACCGTGGCGGGCTCCGACTCCGGCGGCGGCGCCGGAATCCAGGCCGACCTGAAGACGATGCTCGCCCTCGGCACCCACGGCATGAGCGTCCTCACCGCGGTCACCGCGCAGAACTCCCGCGGCGTGCAGGGCGCCTGGGAACTGCCCGTGGACGCGGTGCGGGCCCAGTACCGCAGCGTCGTGGACGACATCGGCGTCCAGGCGGTCAAGACCGGCATGCTGTCCTCCGCGGAACTGGTCGAGACGGTCGCCGAGTTGCTCGCCGGCACCGACGCGCCCGCCGTCGTCGACCCGGTCGGCGTCTCCAAGCACGGGGACGCGCTCCTCGCCGCCTCCGCCCTGGACTCGGTGCGCGGCAGCCTGCTCCCGGTCGCCACCGTCGCCACGCCGAACCTCGACGAGGTCGCACAACTCACCGGCGTACGCGTCGAGTCCGACACCGATCTGCGCCGGGCCGCGGCGGCCGTCCTGGAGTACGGGCCGCGCTGGGTGCTGATCAAGGGCGGTCACCTGGCCGGCGACGCCGTCGACCTGCTCACCGACGGCTCCGAGGAGCACTGGCTGCGCGCTCCCCGCCTCGACAACCGCCACACCCACGGCACGGGCTGCACCCTGGCCTCGGCCGTGGCCTGCGGACTGGCGAAGGGGCAGTCGGTGCCGGAGGCGGTGGCGGCGGCCAAGACGTACGTCACCGGGGCGATCGCGTCCGGGTTCCCGCTCGGCGCCGGCATCGGCCCGGTGGACCACGGCTGGGCCCTCGGGCGGGGCCCCCGCACCACCTGAGCGGGCGGTCAGGTGCGGCCGGGTGCGGCCGGGTACGGCAAAAAGCCGGTCCACCCGAGGTGGACCGGCTCCCTACGGCGGACCGGCAGTGGCCGCGCGCTCAGCTGAGACGCGTCAGCGCGAGACCTTGCCGGCCTTGATGCACGAGGTGCAAGCGTTCACGCGCTTCGGCGTCCCGCCGACCACGGTACGTACACGCTGGATGTTCGGGTTCCAGCGACGGGACGTACGGCGGTGCGAGTGCGAGATGTTGTTGCCGAAGCCCGGCCCCTTGCCACAGACGTCGCAGTTGGCAGCCACGGGTCACTCCAAAGACTTCAGATGCACTTACGGTTGATCCCGGCATGCCGGGATCAAGCTCTCGGACTCGCGAACGAGCCGGGATCTGAGTGGCGGTGCCAGGGGGAGAGCCCGATCGGGATCGGGCAACCGGAGCAGCATACAACGGCTGCTCCCGCACAACGAAACTACCACGGCAGCTCAGGGGCCGGTCGCGGCCCTCTTCCGGCGGGCCCCCTCCCAAGGTCTACGCTGCCAGCCACGTCCGCAGCTCAGGGAGGCGCAGGTGGCGCAGGTACCGCAGAGGTTCTTCGACGCTCTGGCGGTGCGTACCTGGTGCGGTCTGTCGCTGCGCGCGCTGGGACGGGCGCGCGAGGAGATCGACGCGATCAACGTGTATCCCGTCGCCGACGGGGACACCGGCACGAACCTCTACCTGACGGTCGAGTCGGCCGCGGCCGCCGTGGAAGCCGTGTTCGCGGCCCACGAGACGGGCGCGGCCGGGAGCGACGGCCCCTCGCTGACGGACGCCGTGGGCGCGATGGCACACGGAGCCCTGATCGGCGCCCGCGGCAACTCCGGGACGATCCTGGCGCAACTGCTGCGCGGTCTGGCCCAGGTGCTCACCGAGCGGGGTGAGACCGCTCACACTGACGGCCCCGGCCTCCGGCTCGCCCTGCGGCACGCGGCCGCCTCCGCCCGCGAGGCCGTGGCCCACCCGGTCGAGGGCACCGTCCTCACCGTCGCCTCGGCCGCCGCCGACGCCGCCGACGGGGTGCGGGGCGACTGCGCCCAGGTGGCCCGCGCGGCCTACGAGGGCGCCCTCGCGGCGCTCGCCGCCACCCCGGGGCAGCTGCCCGTCCTGGAGCGCGCCGGAGTGGTCGACGCGGGCGGCCGCGGCCTGGTGGCCGTCCTCGCGGCCCTGGTGGAGACGTTCACGGGGCGGGCGCCGGAGCCGGTCGCCGTGCCGCACGCGCGCCCGGACGGCGGCGGTGCGGACCTCGCGGGCGAGCGCACGGCCGGCGAGCGCACGGCCGGGGAGCGCGCGGCGGGGGAGTGCGTCCCGGGGGAGGGCACGGGCGTCGCGCACGGCCCTGCCTTCGAGGTGATCTACCTCCTGGAGGCGGAGGACACGGCCGTGGCCCGGCTGCGGAGGCGGCTCGACGCCCTCGGGGACTCGCTCGTCGTGGTCGGCGGCGACGGCCTGTGGAACGTCCACGTGCACGTCGACGACGCGGGCGCCGCCGTGGAGGCGGGCGTCGAGGCCGGGCGGCCGCACCGGATCCGCATCACCCACTTCGGACAGGGCGACGTGCACACCACCGGGGCCGAACGCCCGCCCCGGGAGCGGACCCGGCGCGCGGTGGTGGCCGTCGTACCGGGGGAGGGGCTGGCCGCGCTGTACGGCGAGGCCGGCGCGACCACACTGCTCGCGCGCCCCGGGGAGCCGCCCGCCAGCGGTGAACTGGTCCAGGCCGTGCGGCGGGCCCACGCGCGCGAGGTGGTGCTGCTGCCCAACGACGCCGAGCTGCGCCACACCGCCGCCGCGGCGGCCGAGCAGGCCCGCGCCGAGGGCGTCCGGGTCGCCCTCATCCCGACCCGCTCCGCGGTCCAGGGCATCGCCGCCCTCGCCGTGCACGAGTCCGAGCGGCGCTTCGACGAGGACGTGGTCGCCATGACCTCGGCGGCGGGAGCCACCCGCCACGCCGAGGTCACCGTCGCCGAACGCCGGTCCTGGACCACGGCGGGCATCTGCCAGGCCGGTGACGTGCTCGGCCTCATCGACGGCGACGTGGCGGTGATCGGCGCGGACGTCTCGGAGGTCGCCGCGACCGTCCTGGACCGCATGCTGTCGGCGGGCGGCGAACTGGTCACCCTCGTCGTCGGCGACGGGGCGCCCCCGAGCGTCGCCGACCGCCTGGAGGCCCGCGTCCGGGAGGCGTACCTCGCCGTCGACACGGTCGTCCACCGGGGCGGCCGGCAGGGCGCGCTGCTGCTGGTCGGCGTGGAGTAGCCGAGGACCGGTCCGACGGTCCGCCGGGGCGGTACGGCGCTCCGCCCGGGCCGTTGTCAGTGGCGTGGTGTGCAATGGATCTCGTGCCCGCACTGCGAGAACCCCTGAAGAAGGTGCTCGGCCCCGCCACCGCGAAGGTGATGGCCGAGCACCTCGGCCTGCACACCGTCGGCGACCTCCTCCACCACTACCCCCGCAGATACGAGGAGCGCGGCCAGCTCACCCACCTCGCCGACCTGCCCATGGACGAGCACGTCACGGTGGTGGCCCAGGTCGCCGACGCCCGCCTGCACTCCTTCGCCTCGTCGAAGGCCCCGCGCGGCAAGGGCCAGCGCCTGGAGGTGACCATCACGGACGGCAGCGGCCGCCTCCAACTGGTCTTCTTCGGCAACGGGGTCCACAAACCCCACAAGGAACTCCTGCCGGGCACCCGCGCGATGTTCGCCGGCAAGGTCTCCGTCTTCAACCGCCGACTGCAACTGGCCCACCCGGCGTACGAGTTGCTGCGCGGCGGTGACGACGAGGACGACGCGGCCGAGAGCGTCGAGTCGTGGGCGGGCGCCCTCATCCCCCTCTACCCGGCCACCGCCAAACTGGAGTCCTGGAAGATCGGCAAGGCGATCCAGACGGTGCTGCCCAGCGCCCAGGAGGCCGTCGACCCGCTCCCCGACTCCCTGCGCGACGGCAGGGGCCTGGTCTCCCTGCCCGAGGCCCTCCTCAAGATCCACCGCCCGCACACCAAGGCCGACGTCGAGGACGCCCGCGCCCGCCTGAAGTGGGACGAGGCCTTCGTCCTCCAGGTCGCCCTCGCGCGCCGCAGGCACGCCGAGACCCAACTCCCCGCCGTCCCGAGGAAGCCCGGCGCCGACGGGCTGCTCACCGCCTTCGACGACCGGCTCCCCTTCACCCTCACCGACGGCCAGCAGAACGTCTCCCGCGAGATCTTCGACGACCTCGCCACCGACCACCCGATGCACCGGCTGCTCCAGGGCGAGGTGGGCAGCGGCAAGACCCTGGTCGCCCTGCGCGCCATGCTCGCCGTCGTCGACTCCGGCGGGCAGGCCGTGATGCTGGCGCCCACCGAGGTGCTCGCCCAGCAGCACCACCGCTCCGTCGTCGAGATGATGGGCGAGCTGGCCGAGGGGGGAATGCTGGGCGGCGCCGAGCACGCCACCAAGGTGGTGCTGCTCACCGGGTCGATGGGCGCGGCAGCCCGCCGGCACGCCCTGCTCGACCTGGCCACCGGCGAGGCGGGCATCGTCATCGGCACCCACGCCCTGATCGAGGACAAGGTGCAGTTCCACGACCTCGGTCTGGTCGTCGTCGACGAACAGCACCGCTTCGGCGTCGAGCAGCGCGACGCCCTGCGCGGCAAGGGGAAGCAGCCCCCGCACCTGCTCGTGATGACCGCGACGCCCATCCCGCGCACCGTCGCGATGACCGTCTTCGGCGACCTGGAGACCTCGGTCCTCGACCAGCTCCCGGCCGGCCGGTCCCCGATCGCCAGCCACGTCGTCCCCGCCGCCGACAAGCCCCACTTCCTCGCCCGCGCCTGGGAACGCGTCCGCGAGGAGGTCTCCAACGGCCACCAGGCGTACGTCGTCTGCCCGCGCATCGGCGACGAGGACGACGCCCCGAAGAAGGGCGCCAAGCAGCCCGGACAGTCCGAGCAGCCGCCCGGGGGCGACGCCGAGAAGCGCCCCCCGCTGGCCGTCCTCGACGTCGCCGACGGCCTGGCCAAGGGCCCGCTCCAGGGACTCGGGGTGGAGATCCTGCACGGCCGGATGCAGCCCGACGACAAGGACGCGGTCATGCGCCGCTTCGCCGCCGGGGAGACCGACGTCCTGGTCGCCACCACCGTCATCGAGGTCGGCGTCAACGTCCCCAACGCCACCGCGATGGTGATCATGGACGCCGACCGCTTCGGCGTCTCCCAGCTCCACCAGCTGCGCGGCCGCGTGGGCCGCGGTTCCGCCCCCGGCCTGTGCCTGCTGGTCAGCGAGATGCCCGAGGCGAGCGCGGCCCGGCAGCGGCTGAACGCCGTCGCGAGCACCCGCGACGGCTTCGAGCTCTCCCGCATCGACCTCGAACAGCGCCGCGAGGGCGACGTCCTCGGACAGGCCCAGTCCGGCGCCCGCACCTCCCTGCGCGTGCTCGCCGTCATCGAGGACGAGGAGATCATCGCCGAGGCCAGACAGGAGGCGGCCGCGGTCGTCGCCGCCGACCCGGAGCTGACCGGCCTGCCGGGGCTGCGCACGGCCCTGGAGGCACTGCTGGACGACGAGCGGGAGCAGTACCTGGAGAAGGGTTGAGAGACTGGCAACGGACACCGTCCGCCCACCCGAGCACAGCGACAAGGACCCAGACATGACCCGCGTGATCGCCGGCAAGGCCGGCGGACGTCGCCTGGCCGTCCCGCCGGGGACCGGAACCCGCCCCACCTCCGACCGCGCGCGCGAGGGCCTGTTCTCCACCTGGCAGTCCCTGCTCGGCGGCCCGCTGGACGGCGAGCGGGTCCTCGACCTGTACGCCGGGTCCGGCGCCGTCGGCCTGGAGGCGCTCTCCCGCGGCGCCGGGCACGTGCTGCTCGTCGAGGCCGACGCCCGCGCCGCCCGCACGGTCCGGGAGAACGCCAAGGCCGTCGGCCTGCCCGGCGCCGAGGTCAGGGCGGGCAAAGCGGAGCAGATCATCCGCACCCCGGCACCCGCGGAGCCGTACGACGTCGTCTTCCTGGACCCCCCGTACGCCGTCTCCGACGACGATCTTCGCGAGATCCTGCTCACACTCCGTACGGAGGGCTGGCTCGCCGGGGAAGCGCTCGTCACCGTGGAGCGCAGCACCAGGGGCGGCGACTTCCGCTGGCCGCACGACTTCGAAGCGATCCGGACCCGCCGCTACGGCGAGGGAACGTTTTGGTACGGTCGCGCCGCCTCTACGTGCGAAGACGCACGATGACCGGACCGGAGAGCGAGGGAACTCAAGTGCGCCGCGCCGTCTGTCCCGGGTCGTTCGACCCGATCACCAACGGACATCTCGACATCATCGCCCGTGCCTCCAGCCTCTACGACGAGGTCTACGTCGCGGTGATGATCAACCAGGCCAAGAAGGGCCTCTTCGAGATCGAGGAGCGGATCGACCTCATCCGCCAGGTCACCGCCGAGTACGGGAACGTCCGCGTGGAGTCCTTCCACGGCCTGCTGGTCGACTTCTGCAAGCAGCGCGAGATCCCCGCCATCGTCAAGGGCCTGCGCGCGGTCAGCGACTTCGACTACGAACTGCAGATGGCCCAGATGAACAACGGCCTCTCCGGCGTCGAGACCCTCTTCATCCCCACCAACCCGACGTACAGCTTCCTGTCGTCCTCCCTGGTCAAGGAGGTCGCGACCTGGGGCGGCGACGTGGCCCACCTGGTACCTCCGCTGGTCCTCGACGTCCTCTCCGAGCGCCTGAGGAAGCCCTGACCGCCCCGTCGCGCAGCCCGCGGAGACGGACAACGCGTCACCCGGTGTCCCCGGGACACGCCAGGGTCGTACAGTCGTCCCGTCCGTCTCCAACACAGCTGTAGAGAGTGGCGAGCACACGGTGGACGTGCAGAACAAGCTCGACGAGATCACCGCGACGGTCTCCGGCGCCCGCGCCATGCCCATGTCGGCCTCGTGCGTGGTCAACCGCGCCGAACTGCTCTCGATGCTGGAAGAGCTGCGCGCGCAACTGCCCGGCTCCCTCGCCCAGGCGCAGGAGCTGATCGGCGACCGCGAGCAGATGGTCGCGCAGGCCCGCCAGGAGGCCGACCGGATCATCGAGGGCGCGCACGCCGAGCGCGGCTCCCTGATCGCCGACACCGAGGTCGCCCGCCGCTCCCAGGCCGAGGCCGACCGGATCCTCGCCGAGGCCCGCCAGGAGGCCGAGGAGGTCCGTGCCGAGGCCGACGACTACGTCGACTCCAAGCTCGCCAACTTCGAGGTCGTCCTCACCAAGACCCTCGGCTCCGTCGGCCGGGGCCGCGAGAAGCTCCTCGGTACCGGACCCGGCCTCGACGAGAACGGCTACGAGGACGAGGACGCCCCCGAGCGCAGCCACGACCCCGAGACGCTGCGCCGCGACGCCGACACCTACGTCGACACCAAGCTCGGCGCCTTCGAGGCGGTGCTGGCCAAGACCCTGGACGCGGTCGGCCGGGGCCGCCAGAAGCTGCACGGCCGGATCGCCACCGACGACCTCGGCGCCCTCGCGGACGACCTGACCACCGTCCAGCACTCCAGCGACGCCGACTACCTCGCCGGCCTCGCGGGCCTCTCCGACGCCCCGGCCGAGCAGACCCCACAGCCCGCGCAGCCCCCGTACGGCGAGCAGCAGCCCGTGGCGGCCCAGCTGCCGGCGCAGGCCGTTCCGGAGATGCCGGCGCAGGAACCGGCGTACGGCTACGCACCCCAGCAGCCCGACCCGTACGCCGCCTACCAGCAGACCTACGACGCCGGTCAGGACCCGTACGGCTACCAGCAGCAGGGCGCCGACCCGTACGCCTACCAGTACGACGGCGGGCAGCAGGCCTACGACGGACAGCAGGGCTACGCCCAGCCCCCGCAGCCGCAGCAGCCCCCGCACGCCCCGCAGGCCCAGCCGCAGGCGCTCGACGAGACCAGCCTCTTCGACACCAGCATGATCAGCGCCGAGCAGTTGCGGGCGTACGAGCAGGGCCGCGGACTCTAGGGGCGGGGGTCCGCCAGGCCCGGATTGGGCCGAGAGCGAATGGTCCAGTATCCTGGCTCTTCGGTCGCGTGTACGTCCGCGATCGCCGCTGCCCGGGAACACCGAAGGGCGGCACCCCCCACCCACGAAGACCGAAAGCAGGAATGGTTCTGAACGCGCGCCTCGACCACCGCGACCCCCTCGTGTTCGACACACACGAGCTGGGACGGCGGCCCGGTGCGCTCCAGCGCCTGACCCGCACGGTCGACGCTCCCAGGGACCTCGGTCTCCAGGGAGTCATCGGAGTGCCGGAAGGCGCCCCGGTGGAGCTCGATCTCCGGCTCGAGTCGGTCATGGAAGGGGTGCTCGTCACAGGCACCGCCCGTGCCAGGGCCCAGGGGGAGTGCGTAAGGTGTCTGGAGCCGGTCGAGCAGCAGCTCGAAGCGGACTTCCAGGAGCTGTTCTCGTACCCTGACGCCGACGACCGTGGCCGCCCCGTGGCGGAACCGGGCGACGACGCCGAGGACGACGAGGACAGGTTCTTCGTCGAGGACGGACTGATCGGCCTCGAACCCGTGCTGCGCGACGCGGTGGTGCTCGCACTGCCGATGCAGCCGGTGTGCCAGGAAGACTGCCAGGGTCTGTGCTCCGAGTGCGGAGTGCGCCTGTCGGACGACCCGGACCACCACCACGACGCCGTCGACATTCGTTGGGCGGCATTGCAGGGACTCGCCGGTTCACTCGGAGACGGCGAGAAGGACGAGATGAGCGGCGACGGGTCGGATTCCGCGGACGCCGCCGAGAAGCAGGAGAAGTAGCCGTGGCTGTTCCGAAGCGGAAGATGTCGCGCAGCAACACGCGCCACCGCCGGTCGCAGTGGAAGGCTGCGGTCCCCACCCTGGTTGCGTGCGAGCGCTGCCACGAGCCCAAGCTGCAGCACATCGCGTGCCCCGCTTGCGGCACGTACAACAAGCGTCAGGTCCTCGAGGTCTGAGCGGCTGGTGAGAGGCACTGTGTCAGTCCCCAAGAAGGCGGAAGACGCCAAGGCGGACCCACCCGCCAAGAAGAAGGCGGACACCCAGGCCTCGTCCCACACGCTTCTGGAAGGGCGGCTCGGCTATCAGCTCGAGTCCGCCCTTCTGGTGCGTGCACTGACCCACCGTTCCTACGCGTACGAGAACGGCGGTCTGCCGACGAACGAGCGGCTGGAGTTCCTCGGTGACTCCGTCCTCGGCCTCGTCGTCACGGACACGCTGTACCGCACCCACCCCGACCTGCCCGAAGGCCAGCTGGCCAAGTTGCGGGCCGCGGTGGTCAACTCGCGTGCGCTGGCTCAGGTGGGCCGTGGGCTCGAACTGGGCTCCTTCATCCGGCTCGGCCGCGGTGAAGAGGGAACGGGCGGCCGGGACAAGGCGTCCATCCTCGCCGACACCCTCGAAGCGGTGATCGGCGCGGTCTATCTCGACCAGGGCCTCGACGCGGCCTCCGAACTGGTGCACCGCCTGTTCGACCCGCTGATCGAGAAGTCCTCGAACCTCGGTGCCGGCCTGGACTGGAAGACCAGCCTCCAGGAACTCACCGCGACCGAAGGGCTCGGCGTCCCCGAGTATCTGGTCACGGAGACCGGCCCGGACCACGAGAAGACCTTCACTGCTGCCGCCCGCGTCGGAGGCGTCTCGTACGGCACCGGCACCGGCCGCAGCAAGAAGGAGGCGGAGCAGCAGGCCGCGGAATCCGCGTGGCGGTCCATCCGGGCCGCGGCGGACGAGCGCGCCGAGGCGACGGCGAACGCCGTCGACGTGCACACCGACGAGGCGTCCACCTCCGCCTGACCCGCCCACGCACGGTCCGAACGCCCGCCCCGCCGCCGGGGCGGGCGTTCGGTTCGTCACCCGAGGGGATGCCATGCCCGAGTTGCCCGAGGTAGAGGTCGTACGGCGTGGCCTGGAGCGCTGGGTCGCCCACCGGACCGTCGCCGACGCCGAGGTACTGCACCCGCGTGCGGTGCGCCGTCACGTCGCAGGCCCCGACGACTTCGCCCACCGCCTGAAGGACCACCGCATCGGCACCCCCCAGCGCCGCGGCAAGTACCTGTGGCTGCCCCTGGAGGACACCGACCAGGCGGTCCTCGCCCACCTCGGCATGAGCGGCCAGCTCCTGGTCCAGCCGCACGAGACGCCCGCCGAGAAGCACCTGCGCATCCGCGTCCGCTTCGCCGACACCCTCGGCACCGAACTCCGCTTCGTCGACCAGCGCACCTTCGGCGGCCTCTCCCTGCACGACACGTCCGCCGACGGACTGCCCGACGTCATCGCGCACATCGCCCGCGACCCGCTGGACCCCCTCTTCGACGACGCGGCGTTCCACCTCGCCCTGCGCCGCAAGCGCACCACGATCAAACGGGCCCTGCTCGACCAGTCCCTGATCAGCGGCGTCGGCAACATCTACGCCGACGAGGCCCTGTGGCGTGCCCGCCTGCACTACGAACGCCCCACGGCGACCCTCACCCGCCCCCGCACCACCGAACTCCTCGGCCATGTCCGGGACGTGATGAACGCCGCCCTCGCCGTGGGCGGCACCAGCTTCGACAGCCTGTACGTCAACGTCAACGGCGAGTCCGGCTACTTCGACCGCTCACTCGACGCGTACGGCCGCGAGGGGCTGCCCTGCCGCCGCTGCGCCACACCGATGCGCCGCCGGCCGTGGATGAACCGCTCCAGCTACTTCTGCCCGAAGTGCCAGCGCCCGCCGAGGGTCACGCCGTAGATCACGCCGTGGGCATCCGCTGCGCGTCATACCGCTCGCGCGCCGCCAGCACCTCGTCCATCCGCCCCTGGACGCACTCGATGAGCGCGAGCAGCCGCCCGGCCACCTCACGGCCGAGCGACGTGAGCTCGTAGTCCACGCGGGGCGGGTTGGTGGGCTGCGCCTCGCGGTGCACCAGCCCGTCGCGCTCCAGCGCGTGCAGGGTCTGGGCCAGCATCTTCTCGCTCACGCCGTCCACACGGCGCCGCAACTCGTTGAACCGGAACGACTCCTCGTACAACGCGCCGAGCGTCAGCGTGCCCCAGCGCCCCGTGGCATGCTCCAGGGTGCCGCGCGAGGGACAGGCCCGGGAGAACACGTCGTACGGCAGATCCTGCTCCGCCGTGCGCTCCTGCTTGGTCGACATGCGCCCAGCGTACGTGAGCACAGCGCTGCGCCGCAGGCCGCGCTGAACGGTGGGTGCCTCCGACGAAGGGGACGAAGTGGCCCCGCACCCCACGCGCCCCGCCCCGCCCCGCAGCGGCTCTTCGCCGGCCGTCGATCCCCTCAGTAGCCGAAGTCCTGCGTCCACCAGGGGCCGCCGGAGCCGAAGTGGACGCCGACTCCCAGGGTCTTGAAGTCGCAGTTCAGGATGTTGGCCCGGTGGTCGGGGCTGTTCATCCAGGCGTCCATGACGGCCTGGGCGTCGGCCTGGCCGCGGGCTATGTTCTCGCCTCCGAGGCCGGATATGCCCGCTGCCTCCGCCCGGTCCCAGGGGGTCTTGCCGCCGGGGTCGGTGTGGTCGAAGAAGCCCTGGGTGGCCATGGACCGGCTGAAGTCCTCGGCCAGCTCGCGCAGGGCGCTGTTCGCGGCCACCGGGCTGCAGCCCGACCTGGCCCGTTCGTCGTTGACCAGTTTGAGCACCTGCGCCTGGGCGACGGCCTCGTCCGAGACGGCGGCGGGCGCGCTGGGCCTCGCGGGCTCCTCGGCGGCCGGACGCGAGGGCGTGGTCTGCGGCCTCGTACGCGGAGGCGTCGTCGGCTTCCCGGCCTTCGACGGTGTCCCGGCCGGTGCGGCGGGCTTCGACGCCGGTGCCGAGGGGGACGGGGAGACCGGGGACGGCGCGGCGGACGGGGAGTCCCCGGCGGAGGAGCTGCCCGAGGGGGAGTCCCCGGCCGGGGCCCGCGAGGAGGAGCGGTCGGTGCCGCGGCTCGTGGCGGCACCGTCACCGGGGCCCGGGTCGGCGCTGCCGGAGGTGCCGCCCTGCTGGGACGGGCTGTTCGTCGGGGAGTCCTGGGCCTGCACCCGGTCGCCCCCGCCGCTGCCCCCGCCGATCCGGTAGTTGTCGAGGCCCGGCACCGCGCCCGTGGCCATCGCCACCGTGCCGATGGCGACCGCGGCGGACACCCCGAGCAGACCGGTGCGGACCGGGGTGGCGGCCTTCTTCCGGCGGCGGCGCCCTCCGCCGGGCTGCGGGCCGCCGGCGGGGGTGTAGCCGCCGCTGGGGAAGGCGACCGTGCGGCCGGCCTGCGGACCGTCGCTGCCGTCGCCGTCCGGGGCGTCCGGGTCGTCCGCGAAGAGGTAGGCGTCGCTCCTGGCCCGGACCTCGGCATAGGCCTCGGGGTTCAGATAGGGCGCGATGCCCATCGTGGCGGGTGTCTCGCCCGGGTCCGGCGCCGGCCGGCCGGGGGCCCGGCCCGTCGTGGCGTCCGGATGGCGGTCCTGCGCGGCGCGGCCCGTGGCGGCGCGGCCGGCGGCGGAGCGTCGGTGGCGTCCCATGTCCTGGCCTTCCTCGTCCTCGTCCTCGCGCCGGGCGTGCCCTCGCGGTCGACTGTGCTCACGATCAACACGGAACTCACACCATCGAGTGAGTTTCACGTGGTATTCGCTGGATCGGGACGGTACCGCATGGTGCCAGGGGGTGAAGTGTCCCGCGAGACATTGACTGGTTAGGTTGCAGTCATGAGCGAGGATGTACGGCTGGTCGCGTGGGTGCGCGGTCAGGTCCAGGGCGTGGGTTTCCGCTGGTTCACGCGGGCCAGGGCGCTGGAACTCGGCGGGATGAGTGGTTTTGCTCTCAATCTGGGCGACGGCCGCGTCCAGGTCGTCGCGGAGGGCCCGCGCGAGCGCTGCGAGGGGCTGCTCGACTGGCTGCGGGGTGACGACACGCCCGGGCGGGTGGACGGTGTCACCGAGATCTGGGACACACCCCGCGGCGGCTACGACGGCTTCGCCATCCGCTGAACCCCGGCCGCCCGAGGAGTCGCGGACGGGGGGCGAGGGCCCTCTCGCGGGGGTGGCGGAGGGAAAACGGGCAGGTGGTTGCCAAGGGCGGCCGCTCGTGGCAGGCTCCGCACGCAGAATGATCGCCACGCCCCGAGGGTCCCGCAGGAGTCGCAGCGTCTGCCGTTCACCGGCCGCATGCCACCGGGCGCCCGCCGATACGGGGCGTGATCGTGTTGACCGTCAAACTTTTTGGTGAGACGCTGAAAGCCCCGCGCACCTTAGCTGTTTGGCATGGTTGAACGGCAGTAAAAACTCCAAAGTGCCAAGCACCGCGGGTGCGATTCCCTCACGACCCAACCGCTTCGGTCGGTCACTCATTGTGGAGGACCATCCATCATGGCAAAGGCGCTTCTCGGTTACGTCGGCGGCTCCGACCCTCGACTCCTCGCCGAGATGCGACGGCTCCAGCAGCGCGTCCAGGACCTGGAATCCGAACTCGGACGAATCCAGGCGGAGAACGACGCGCTGGCGGCTGCCGCTTCTCACGACAGGATCATGGAGAGCATGGAGAGCGTTGACGCACACCAGGCGGAGCCTGCGCTCACCTGATCACTGCATCGCTCCACTACGCCACGGCAGTGGTCGGGCCCGCTCGTACCACCGCTCCGGTGTCAGAGTCTGCAAGGGACGCTTCGGCGTCCCTTCTTTCTTTCCCGCCCCGCCCCCGCCCCCGGTCCCGGTGCCTCTGCCTGTCCCTGCCCCGCGCAACCTTTCACCCTCTTCAACGTCTGATGTGCCCTGCACGTTCACCGGTGAAACCGCGGCGGTTCACCGGTTCATGGAGTGAGACACGCCCGAAAGGTAGAGTCCGACGGCGTGCACCTGAAGGCCCTGACCCTGCGCGGGTTCAAGTCGTTCGCCTCCGCGACCACGCTCCGGTTCGAGCCCGGCATCACCTGTGTCGTCGGACCCAACGGTTCGGGCAAGTCCAACGTCGTCGACGCGCTCAGCTGGGTCATGGGCGAACAGGGCGCCAAGTCGCTGCGCGGCGGCAAGATGGAGGACGTCATCTTCGCCGGCACCACCGGCCGCCCGCCGCTCGGCCGGGCCGAGGTGTCGCTGACCGTCGACAACTCCGACGGGGCCCTGCCCATCGAGTACGCCGAGGTCACCATCACGCGGATCATGTTCCGCAACGGCGGCAGCGAGTACCAGATCAACGGCGACACCTGCCGCCTCCTGGACATCCAGGAACTCCTCTCCGACTCCGGCATCGGCCGCGAGATGCACGTCATCGTCGGCCAGGGCCAGCTCGACTCCGTGCTGCACGCCGACCCGATGGGACGCCGCGCCTTCATCGAAGAGGCCGCCGGCGTCCTCAAGCACCGCAAGCGCAAGGAGAAGGCGCTCAGGAAACTGGACGCGATGCAGGCCAACCTCGCGCGTGTCCAGGACCTCACCGACGAACTGCGGCGCCAGCTCAAGCCCCTGGGCCGGCAGGCGGCGGTCGCCAGGAGGGCCGCCGTCATCCAGGCCGACCTCCGGGACGCCCGGCTGCGGCTGCTCGCCGACGACCTCGTACGGATGCGCGAGGCGCTGAGTGCCGAGATCGCCGACGAGGCCGCGCTCAAGGAACGCAAGGAGACCGCCGAACGGGAGCTGGGCAAGGCCCTGCGCCGCGAGGCGGACCTGGAGGACGAGGTACGGCGGCTCACCCCGCGCCTCCAGCGCGCCCAGCAGACCTGGTACGAGCTGTCCCAGCTCGCCGAACGGGTGCGCGGCACCGTCTCACTGGCCGACGCCCGCGTGAAGAGCGCCACCTCGACGCCGCCCGAGGAGCGCCGCGGCCGCGACCCGGAGGAACTGGAGCGCGAGGCCGCGCGCGTCCGCGAACAGGAGGCGGAGCTGGAGTCGGCCCTGGAGGCGGCCGAACACGCCCTGGAGGACACGGTCGCCCACCGCGCGGACCTCGAACGCGAACTGGCCCAGGAGGAACGCCGCCTCAAGGACGCCGCACGCGCCATCGCCGACCGCCGCGAGGGTCTGGTCCGGCTGGGCGGCCAGGTGGGTGCCGCCCGGTCCCGCGCCGCCTCCGCCCAGGCCGAGATCGAGCGGCTGACCGAAGCCCGCGACGAGTCGCGGGAGCGGGCCGCCGCCGCCCAGGAGGAGTACGAGACCCTCCAGGCCCAGGTCGACGGACTCGACGCCGACGACCAGGAACTCGCCGAGCGGCACGAGGCGGCCAAGCGGCACCTGGCCGAGGCCGAGGACGCGCTCGGCGCCGCCCGCGAGGCCGCCACCGAGGCGGAGCGCCGCCGCGCCGCCACCCGCGCCCGGCACGAGGCGCTCGCGCTCGGCCTGCGCCGCAAGGACGGCACCGGCGCGGTGCTCGCCGCCCGGGACCGTCTCACCGGCCTGCTCGGCCCGGCCGCCGAGCTGCTCACCGTCACGCCCGGCCATGAGGCCGCCCTCGCCGCCGCCTTCGGCGCGGCCGCCGACGCCCTCGCGGTCACCTCCCCGGCGGCCGCCGCCGACGCCATCCGCCTGCTGCGCAAGCAGGACGCCGGCCGGGCCGCCCTGCTCCTCGCCGGCGCCCCCGACGCCGTACCGGACGAGGCGCGCGTCCACGGACCGCCGTACGCCGCCGACCTCGTCCGCGGTCCGTCCGACCTGATGCCCGCCGTACGGCGGCTGCTGCGCGGGATCGTCGTCGTCGCCACTTTGGAGGACGCCGAGGACCTCGTCCACGCCCGGCCCGGCCTGACCGCGGTGACGGCCGACGGGGACCTGCTCGGCGCGCACTTCGCGCAGGGCGGGTCGGCCGGGGCGCCCAGCCTCCTGGAGGTGCGGGCGTCCGTCGACCAGGCCGCCGCCGAGCTGGAGGAGCTGGGCGGGCGGTGCGAGGACCTGGCCGCGGCGCAGGAAGCGGCCGTCGGGCGTCGGCGGAAGTGCGCGGCGCTCGTCGAGGAGCTGGGGGAGCGGCGCCGGGCCGCCGACCGGGAGAAGTCGTCCGTCGCCCAGCAGCTGGGCCGGCTCGCGGGCCAGGCACGGGGCGCGGCCGGAGAGGCGGAACGGTCCGCTGCCGCGGCGGCCCGGGCGCAGGAGGCGCTGGACAAGGCGCTCATGGAGGTCGAGGAGCTGGCGGAGCGGCTCGCCGTCGCCGAGGAGAGTGCCCCCTTCGGGGAAGGAGGGGAGGAGGAGCCCGACACCGCCGCCCGCGACCGGCTCGCCGCCGACGGGGCCAACGCCCGCCAGACCGAGATGGAGGCCCGCCTCCAGGTCCGCACCCACGAGGAGCGGGCCAAGTCGCTGGCCGGACGGGCCGACTCCCTGGACCGGGCCGCCCGCGCCGAACGCGAGGCACGCGCGCGTGCCGAGCAGCGGCGGGCCCGGCTGCGGTACGAGGCGGCCGTCGCCGAGGCGGTCGCCGCCGGCGCCCGGCAGCTCCTCGCCCACGTCGAGGTCTCCCTGACCCGCGCCGACGCGGAACGCACCCTCGCCGAGGCGGCCAAGGCCCGGCGCGAACGGGAACTGACCGCCGCGCGCACCGCCGGACGCGACCTCAAGGCGGAGCTGGACAAGTTGACGGATTCAGTTCACCGGGGAGAGGTACTCGGCGCCGAGAAGCGGCTGCGCATCGAGCAGCTGGAGACCAAGGCGCTGGAGGAACTCGGTGTGGAACCGGCGGGGCTCGCGGCCGAGTACGGCCCCCATCAACCGGTGCCGCCCTCGCCCCCCGCCGACGGCGAGGAGCTACCGGACCCTGCGTCCAACAGCGGCTCCGCCGCGGGTGGGCACCCGCGCAACCTTCCGAGGCCCTTCGTCCGCTCCGAGCAGGAGAAGCGGCTGAGGTCCGCCGAACGCGCCTACCAGCAGCTCGGCAAGGTCAACCCGCTGGCGCTGGAGGAGTTCGCGGCGCTGGAGGAACGGCACCAGTTCCTCAGCGAGCAGCTGGAGGACCTGAAGAAGACCCGCGCCGACCTGCTCCAGGTCGTCAAGGAGGTCGACGAGCGCGTCGAGCAGGTCTTCACCGAGGCGTTCCGGGACACCGCCCGCGAGTTCGAGGGCGTCTTCGGCCGGCTCTTCCCGGGCGGTGAGGGGCGGCTGATCCTGACCGACCCCGACAACATGCTCACCACGGGCGTGGACGTCGAGGCCCGGCCGCCGGGCAAGAAGGTCAAGCGGCTCTCGCTGCTCTCCGGCGGGGAGCGTTCGCTGACCGCGGTGGCGATGCTGGTGTCGATCTTCAAGGCCCGCCCGAGCCCGTTCTACGTGATGGACGAGGTCGAGGCGGCGCTCGACGACACCAACCTGCAGCGGCTGATCCGGATCATGCAGGAGCTGCAGGAGGCCTCGCAGCTGATCGTGATCACGCACCAGAAGCGCACGATGGAGGTCGCCGACGCACTCTACGGAGTGTCCATGCAGGGTGACGGTGTGTCGAAGGTCATCAGTCAGCGGTTGCGCTAGATCCTGAAGGCACACAACACGATTGCTTCAACTCTTGAACGCGTTTCGTGGTCGAGCGCGGGTCGGGCTGGGTAGAACTCAGAGCTACCGCGCTATTGACTTCGGAACTTGAAGGCATAGTCTCTGCAACGTTGCTTTTACCTTCAGGTCCCTTCCGTTGGCACCTCGAAGGGCGAACCACCCCGGCAGCGTTGCCGGTAGCCGGAGGAGTACACGTGGCCAGCACATCGCAGGCGCCCAACCCAGGAGCCGGGACGGCTCACCCCGATCATCTCGGGCACGTCATCTTCATCGCGGCGGCGGCCGCGATGGGCGGTTTCCTGTTCGGCTACGACAGTTCCGTGATCAACGGCGCCGTCGAGGCCATCCGGGACCGCTACGACGTCGGCTCCGCGGTGCTGGCCCAGGTCATCGCCATCGCCCTGATCGGCTGCGCCATCGGCGCCGCCACCGCCGGCCGCATCGCCGACCGCATCGGCCGCATCCGCTGCATGCAGATCGCGGCGGTCCTCTTCACCATCAGCGCCATCGGCTCCGCACTGCCCTTCGCACTGTGGGACCTCGCCATGTGGCGCATCATCGGCGGCTTCGCCATCGGCATGGCCTCCGTGATCGGCCCCGCCTACATCGCCGAGGTCTCCCCGCCCGCCTACCGCGGCCGGCTCGGCTCCTTCCAGCAGGCCGCGATCGTCGTCGGCATCGCCGTGTCGCAGCTGGTCAACTGGGGTCTGCTGAACGCCGCGGGCGGCGACCAGCGCGGCAAGCTGATGGGCCTGGAGGCCTGGCAGGTCATGCTCGGCGTCATGGTGGTCCCGGCCGTCCTCTACGGCCTGCTGTCCTTCGCCATCCCGGAGTCCCCCCGCTTCCTGATCTCCGTCGGCAAGCACGAACGCGCCAAGAAGGTCCTCGAGGAGGTCGAGGGCAGGGACACCGACTTCGACGCCCGCGTCGCCGAGATCGAGCACGCGATGCACCGGGAGGAGAAGTCCTCCTTCAAGGACCTCCTCGGCGGCAGCTTCTTCTTCAAGCCGATCGTCTGGATCGGTATCGGCCTGTCCGTCTTCCAGCAGTTCGTCGGCATCAACGTCGCGTTCTACTACTCCTCGACGCTGTGGCAGTCGGTCGGCGTCGACCCGACGCAGTCGTTCTTCTACTCGTTCACGACGTCGATCATCAACATCGTCGGCACCGTGATCGCGATGATCTTCGTGGACCGCATCGGCCGCAAGCCGCTCGCCCTGATCGGCTCGGTCGGCATGGTGATCGGCCTCGCGCTGGAGGCCTGGGCCTTCTCCTTCGACCTGGTCGACGGCAAGCTCCCGGCCACCCAGGGCTGGGTCGCCCTGATCGCCGCCCACGTCTTCGTCCTCTTCTTCGCCCTCTCCTGGGGCGTGGTCGTCTGGGTCTTCCTCGGCGAGATGTTCCCCAACCGGATCCGCGCCGCCGCCCTGGGCGTGGCCGCCTCCGCGCAGTGGATCGCCAACTGGGCCATCACCGCGAGCTTCCCGTCGCTGGCCGACTGGAACCTCTCCGTCACCTACGTGATCTACACGGTCTTCGCCGCGCTCTCCATCCCGTTCGTCCTGAAATTCGTCAAGGAGACGAAGGGCAAGGCACTGGAGGAGATGGGCTGACGCCCTCCCCGGGAGGAGCCCCCGAACCCGGAGCCCCCGAACCCGGGGGGAGGAGCCAAGTCCCCGCCGCCCCTTCCCCCGCGACACCCGCCGCCGCCCCCGTCCGGGCCCACCGCCCGGACGGGGGCGGCGCCGTCGTACGACACTCGCCCGCACACCTCGGAGTGGCTCGCGCGGCCGCACGCCCCTCTCATGGCATCCTGCTGCGCGAATCGATCAATTCGCATCGATCCCTCAGCCCCGATCAGTCCGAGAGTCTTCGGCTAGGCCGTCGTACGCCCTGCCGCCCGGTCGGCCGCCGCATGCGCCCCGGGAGGACACATTTCCAGCTTCAGTCGGATTACCAGCGCAGCCGTTCATCATCCCGGGCAGCGTCAGTCGGTCGCGGAGGTCGAGGAGGCGGTGCGCGCCACCAACCCTCACCTGCTCATCGTCGACGGAGTACTGGAACGCCTCTACGGACTCCGGGAACGGCGCGTGGCCCCACCCGGCACCCTGCCCTCCGACCTCGCGGCCGCGGCGGGCGAGTCGGCGCTCGCACAGGCCGGTGTCTCGCCCGCGGACGTCGGTCTCCTGATCTTCGCCGGTGTCAGCGAGGACCTGGAGGAACCCGCCACCGCTCATGTCGTCGCCCACAAACTCGGCGTGCGGGCGCCCGTCTTCGACGTGAAGAACGCCTGCAACGGCGTGCTCAACGCCCTGCAGATCGCCGACGCGCTGATCAGGACCGGCACGCACACCACCGTGCTGATCACCACCGGCGAACTGCCCAGCCGGCTGATGCGGCTGCCGGCGGCCGACCGGTCCGAACTCGCCTACGCCATGCCCGCCTACACCGGCGGCGACATGGGCGCGGCCCTGCTCGTCCAGGCCTCGGCGGACCCCGGTCTGCTCGCCACCCGGTTCGCCGCCGACCCGGCCGGGTGGGACGCCGCGACCATGGTCAACCCCTACTTCGGCAGCGATGACCGGCCGAGGTGCCCGCGCATCGACTCCGAGTCCCTGGTGCGCTCGTGCCTGGGCTTCGCGCAGGACGGCGTGCGGGAGATGGAGGACCTGGGCTTCAAGATCGGGGACGCCGACCTCGTCTGCGTCCACCAGGCGTCGGTGCCCTTCACCCGCACGCTCTGCGCGGCCCTGGGCGCCGAACCGGACCACGTCGTCCCGGTCTTCCCCCGGTACGGCAACGTCGGCACCGGCTGCCTGCCCCTGCAACTGGTCGAGGCGCGGGACGCCGGGCGACTGAACCGCGGCGACCTGGTCGCCCTGTTCGGTCTCGCCAGCGGCACCAGCTGCGGCCTCGCCCTGTGCCAGTGGTGAGCGACGCCTGGATCTGCTCGGTCCTGCAGTCCTACGAAGGCGACCACGCCCCGGCCCACCGCTACGTGGACGGCGACGGACACACCCGGGAACTCTCGCGGGCCCGGCTCCTGGACGAGGTACGCGACCGCGCCCGGCGGCTGACCGCGTGCGGGGCGGGCCCCGGCAGCCGGGTGGCGCTGTCGGCCGAGAACCCCGGGCGGTTCGTCCCCGCCTTCCTCGGCGCCGTCTGGGCCGGCATGATCCCCGTCCCGCTCCCGCCGCCACCGGTCCTCGGACGGCGCGACGCGTGGACCGAAGGGCTCGCCGCGTCGCTCCCCGTGGCCCGGCCGGACCTCGTCGTCGCCGAGGCGACGACGCTCGCCCAGCTGCCCCCGACCGCGGCCCGCCATCTCTCCTACGACTCCCTGGAGGCAGCCTCCGCACCGGCGGACCCGCCCGCACCCGCGGCCTACCGGCCCGACCGGACCGCCTACCTCCAGTTCAGCAGCGGCAGCACGGGACGGCCCAGGGCGGTCGTGGCCACCGCCGGCTCGGTGACCGCCAACAGCCTCGCCATCATGCGGCACGGACTGGCCGCCGACCCCGCCCGCGACCACGGCGTGAGCTGGCTGCCGCTCCACCACGACATGGGCCTGGTCGGGTTCGTCCTCGCCCCGCTGGCCGTCGGCGTACCCGTGACGCTCCTCGCCACCCGACTGTTCGTCCGCGACCCCGGCATCTGGATGCGCACCCTGTCCGACGTGGGAGGCACGATCACCGGCGCCCCCAACTTCGCCTACGCGCTGGCCACCCGGCGCACGGACGACGACCGCCTGGCCCGCCTCGACCTGTCCGCGGCACACACCCTGCTCTGCGGCGGCGAACCGGTCAGTCCCCGCACCCTGCGGCGCTTCGCCGACGCCCACCACGTGGCCGGACTCGACCCGGCGGCGCTGCGCCCGTGCTACGGACTGGCCGAGTCGACGCTCGCGGTGTCCATCGCCCCCCGGGGCACGGCATCGCGCCCCGACCGGGTCTCCTGGGCCCGCCTGCGCGACCACGACCGGGCCGCCCCCTGCGGCGACGACGAGGAAGCCGTGGAGGTCGCGGGCTGCGGTCCGCCCTTCCCCGGCCACGAGGCACGCGTCGTCGACGGCGCCGGACTGCCCTGCGCCGAGCGGCAGGTGGGCGAGATCTGGGTCCGCGGCCCCTCCGTGTGCGCCGGGTACGCGGACGAGGCGCGCGAGCGGCCCGCCCCGGTCGCCGACGACGGCTGGCTGCGCACCGGGGACCGCGGCTACCTCGCCGACGGAGCCCTCCACCCGGCGGGCCGGCTGAAGGACGTCCTCGTCGTCCAGGGACGCAACATCGACCCGCAGCGCGTCGAGTGGGCCGCCGAGGCGGCGGAAGGCGTGCGCACCGGAGGAGCCGTCGCCTTCACCCGGCCGGGGACCGACACCGAGGAGGTGGTCGTGGTCGCCGAATGCCGCCCCCACCAGTCGGAGCGGATCGGCGGCGCCGTACGCGAGATCGTCTCGCAGCGCCTCGGGCTGAGCGTCGGCGACGTCGTGGCCGTCGTCCCGGGCACGCTCGCGAAGACGACGTCGGGCAAACCCCGGCGCCAGGAGATGCGCCGCCGCTACCTCCTCGGAGACCTCCCACCCGTCACCACCGACCCGCGAAGGAACAGCTCATGACACCGTCCGACATCCCGCAGGTCCTGCACCGGGCCTACCAGCAGGTCACGCAGCGCGACCCCGGGACCCTGGACCGGGACGCCGACATCCGCGCGCTGGGCGTCGACTCCGTGCAGCTCCTCGAAATGATCGTGATCGCCGAGACCGAGCTGGGCCTGCGCGTCCCGGACGCGGCCCTGGGCAGCGTGGAGACGATCGGGGACCTGTACGACATGCTCGGCCAGGCACTGCCGCAGACGCAGACGCAGGGACAGGCGCTTCCGCAGACCCCGACGGCCGTGCGATGACCTCGATCGCACTGCGCGAGGCGTTCCACCGCGAGTTCATGACCTTCTTCGAGCGGGCCGAACGGACCCGCCGCTGGAGCGTCTTCGACGACGTCCCCTGGGACCGGCTGCCCGAGGTGCCGGAGGACCCCGGACTGGCCCTCGCCGCCGAGACGTTCTGCGGCATCGAGATGTTCCTGCCCGACTACCTCCAGGCCCACCTGTCGCTGCTGGTCGGCGACTACGGGCAGGCCTGGTTCTCCGCGAACTGGGGCTACGAGGAGGCCAAGCACGCCCTCGCCCTGCGCGAGTACCTGCTGCGCAGCGGCCGGCGCACCGAGGCGCAGCTGCGGGAGTTCGGGGACGCCGTACTGGCACGCCGCTGGGAGCCGCCGTACCGGACGCCCCGGCAGATGGTCGTGTACTCCGCCCTCCAGGAACTGACGACCTTCGTCAGCTACCGCAAGCAGCGCGAACTCGCCCAGCGGCTGGACGACCCGGTCCTCGCCGAGGTCTACCGGCTGATCGGCCGGGACGAGATGGCGCACTGCCGCTTCTACCAGCGGATCCTGACCCTGCACCTCGACGAGGACCGGGACGGCACGCTGAAGGACCTCGCCCACGTGGTGCGCACCTTCCGCATGCCCGCCCACGAGCTGCTGCCCGACCGCGCGGACCGCGAGAGCGTCCGCACCACCGGCTTCGGCAACGGCGCCTTCATCACGGAGGTCGTCCTGCCCTCGCTCGGCGCGCTCGGCCTCACCCGGCACGACCTGTACTCCGCCGCGGCCACCGTGCCCGCGGCCCGCTGAGGCGGGGTTCCGGGCGGCTCCCGCGGACCGTGCCGCGGGAGCCGCTCCGACCGGCCCCCTAGAGCGCGGAGTTCACATGGCCGGCGAACCTGCGCGCCTGCGCTTCCGACCCCCGCAGCAGCACCGCGAGCCGGTCCCGGGCCTCCTCGCCGTCGGCGCCGAGACCGGTCCGGTCGAACACCCGCAGGTGGCGCACGACCGGTGCCAGCACCTCCGTGTGGTGGGTCACCGGGGAGTAGATGCCCGACCGCGCCATCGACATCGACAGACGCGGGAAGTCGGGCGCGGCGTGCGCCGGGGACCGGAACGTCGCCACCACGGTCGCCAGCGCCCGTACGGTCCGCTCCGGCCGCAGTTCCATGGCCGCTTCGAGGATCCGGCGGTAGAACAGCATGTGCCGGTTCTCGTCCTGGGCGATCCGCCGCAGCAGCGCCGCGCACACCGGCTCGCCGCAGATCCGCCTGATGTTCCGGTACGAGATCCGGGTCGCCAGTTCCTGCAGGGTGACGTACACCAGCCCGGCCAGCACGTCGCCGCGGTAGTCGCTGTCGTACCCGGTCTGCATGTGCCGTCGGCGCGCGTCCTCCATGGCCACCGGATCGGCGGCCCGCGTGACGACCAGGTAGTCCCGGACGGCCGTCCCGTGGCGGTCCTCCTCCACCGTCCACCGGTTGACCCAGGTGCCCCACGCGCCGTCCCTGCTGAACAGCTCGGCGATCACCCGGTGGTAGCTGGGCAGGTTGTCCTCGCTCAGGAGGTTGTGCAGCAGCGCGTCCCGCACCGCGGAGTCCATGGCGCCCTGCTCCGGCGACCAGGGCTCCCCTTCCAGGGGTCCGTCGTAGTCGCGCCCGAGCGCCCACGGAACGAACCGGTGCGGATACCAGTCGTCCGCGGTTTCGAAATGGGTGTCCAGGGCGCGTGCCACCACCGGCTCCAACTCGGTGAGCAGCCCGATGTCTTCGCGCTCCACCTCTGGCGCGTGCATAACAGCCTCCCGACGATGCCGAAGTGCGGCGAGACCGTCCACGCTCCGGCGGATTCCAACCGGTCACCGGCCATGCTCGCCCACCGCGCGGGCGCACCCCGCACAGCGCGCCGGGCCGCCGACGAGAGCCGGTAAGTGTGATGAATTCCGGTGAGCGACAAGGGGGTTCGCGCTCGGGGCACGCCTGATCCAGCCGGGTGAAGTTTCCGCGCCGACGAGAATTCCGCGCCGTCCGGCCGTCGGAGCCGACCTACCGTGGCGCCATGCCTCCCCCCACGCCGCCGGCCGACCTGCTGCCCGGCTACCCGGCGGCCGACCGGTGGCGGCGCGTCCCGCAAACCGGCCAGCACTACGTCGACGCCGGATCGGGCCCGCCCGTCCTGCTGCTGCACGGGAACCCGTCGTGGAGCTACCAGTGGCGGCACCTGATCGCCGCGCTCTCCCCGGACTTCCGCTGCGTCGCCCCCGACCTCGCCGGGCTGGGGCTGTCACCGCGACCGCGCGTACCGGCCGCCGCCGTCGACCGGCATCTGCTGCAACTCGACCACCTCGACGCGCTGTTCGATCACCTCACCGCAGGCCGGGACACGCCCCGCGACGCCTGGACGCTGGTGCTGCACGACTGGGGCGGTCCGCTCGGCCTCGCCTGGGCGCGGCGCAGGGCACTGCGCCCCGCCCGCGTCGTCGTGCTCAACTCCCTCTGCTTCCCCTGGCCTTCCGGCTACCGGCTGCCCTTCTACCTGCGCTGGATCCGGGACCACCGCGGCGTCGCCGCCCTGGCCCACGCCACCAACTTCTTCCCCCGGGCCGCCGTACGCGGCGGAGTCGTGGCTCCGCTGCGCCGGGCCGAACGGCGGGCGTACCTGCTGCCGCTCGCCCGCGGCGGCGACCGGCGCGCGGTCGTGGACTTCGTACGCGGCATCCCGCGCGACGAACGGGAGGAGGCCTGGCGGCTCCTCGAACCGGGCGACGACGACGGGACCGACCTGGCCACCCTGCCGCTGTTCGTCGGCTGGGGCATGCGCGACCCCGTGTTCACGCCGCTCGTCCTCAAGGAGTGGGAACGCCGGTTCCCGCACGCGCGGGTCCACCGCTATCCCGACGCCGGCCACTACGTCATGGAGGACGCGGCACACCGGCTCGGGCGGGACATCCGCGACTTCCTCTCCTCCTCGGAACGGGGCTGACCATGGCCGACCTCCACGCCCGGCTGGAGCGGCTCGCCGCGGAACGGCCGCACGACACCGCCCTCGTCCACGGCCGCCGCGACGGTTCGGGCCGGGCCGTCACCTTCGCCCGGCTCGTCGCGGGATGCCGGGAGGCGGCCCGGGCCTTCGAACGGGCCGGGGTACGCCGCGGCCACAAGGCCGTGACCATGACCGGCGACCCGTACCACCTGTTCACCACCGTCCACGGCCTGCTCGCCGTCGGAGCGGTCCCGGTCCTGGTCGACCCCGGCCTGCCCCGGGCCGCCCTGCGGCAGTGCCTGGACGAGGTCGCCCCCGAGGTCTTCGTCGGGCAACCGCTCGCGCACCTGGGGCGTACGGCACTGGGCTGGGCCCGCGGTCACGTAAGGACGGCCGTCGTCACCGGGGCGTCCGTGCCGGGCCTGCGGCGGCGACTGCCCGTGCCCCGCGCCCGGCAGGGCCGGACGCCCTCCCCTCCGCCCGCGCCCGACGACCTCGCGCTGATCGCCTTCACCTCCGGATCGACCGGGATTCCCAAGGGGGCCGAGTACCACCACAGCACCCTGGTCGGGCAGGCCGAGACGCTGGCCCGCCTGGTCGGCACCGACGGCACGCTGTTCGCCGGGTTCCTTCCCGTCGTCCTGCTCGGGCCGCTGCTCGGGCACACGACCGTCGCCCCCGCGGTCAGCCACCGCGCCCCGGCCCGCACACCGCCCGCACGCCTGGTCCGCCCGCTCCTGGAGCACCGGACGGACGTGGTGGTCGGCTCGCCCGCCGTCCTCGGGCTGCTCGCCGAGCACTGCGCGCGCAGGCGGCTCACCCTCGACTCCGTCGACCGCGTGATCTCCTTCGGCGCCCCGCTGCGCGCGGGCCTCGCCGACGCGCTGCACGCGGTGCTGCGGCCGGACGCCCAGGTGCTCAGCGCGTACGGGGCCACCGAGTGCCTGCCGGTGAGTGCCGTCAGCACCACCGAGGCCCGCTCCCCGGGCACCGGCACCTGCGTGGGCCGGCCCCTCGACGGCGTCGTGGCCAGGATCCTCGACGCCGGTCCCGACGGTGTCGGCGAGATCGCCGTCACGGGCGGCAACGTCAGCCCGGCCTACCACGCCCGGCCCGAGGCCACCGCGGCCGCCAAGACCGTCACCGACCAGGGCGTCCAGCACCGGACCGGCGACATGGGGACCATCGACGAGGCGGGCCGCATCTGGTTCCACGGCCGCCGCAGCCACCGCGTCCTCGGTACCGACCACGTCCTGACCACCGAGGACGTCGAGGCCGCCGCCGACACCGTGCCCGGCGTACGGCGCAGCGCCCTCGTCGGCGTCGGCGAGCCGGGCCGGCAGCGGGCCGTGCTGTGCGTGGAGCTGACCGCACGGGCACCCGGGCGGGGGGCTGGACGGGGGGCGGTGGTCGCGGCGGTGCGTGAGCTGCTCGACCGGCGTCCCGAAGGGCGGCACGTCACCGCCGTCCTCGTCCACCCGGGATTCCCGACGGACATCCGGCACAACTCCAAGATCAACCGTGAGCGGCTGGCCGACTGGGCCGCCCGGCGCCCGCGGAGGCCGCGGTGAGCGCGTCCGCCCCCGCCCGGGTCCTCGTCACCGGCGGCAGCGGCTTCCTCGGCGCCGAGATCTGCCGGCAACTCACCGCCCGGGGCACCGAGACGGTCTCCCTCAGCCGCCGCCCGAGCGCCGCACTGACGCGGCTCGGCGTACGCCAGGTCCACGGCGACCTCACCGACCCGGCCGCCGTCGACCGGGCCCTCGCCGGCTGCGACGCCGTCGTCCACAACGCCGCCCTCGCGGGATCCGGCGGTCCGGCGGGCCCCTACCGGCGCACCAACGTCGACGGCACCCGCACGGTGCTCGACCGGTGCCGCCGGCACGGTGTGCGCACCCTCGTCCACACCTCGACCGCCAGCGTCGTCTTCCGGCCCGGGGGAGTGGTGAACGCCGACGAGTGGCTGCCCCACCCGCGCCGGTACCTGGCCGCCTACCCGCACACCAAGGCCGTCGCCGAGACCCTCGTCCTGGGCGCCCACGCCCCCGGCCTCGCCACCCTCGCCCTGCGCCCGCACATCATCTGGGGGCCGGGTGATCCGCACTTCCTGCCCGCCCTCACGCGCGCCGTCCGCGGGGGCCGCCTCGTCATGCCGGGCGACGGCTCCAACCTCGTCGACACCACCCACGTCCGCACCGCCGCCCACGCCCACCTGCTCGCCCTCGACCACCTCCACCAGGGGCGGCCCGTCGGCGGCCGGGCCTACTTCGTCGCCCAGGGCGAGCCGCTGCCGCTGAGGGACCTCGTCCTCGCGCTGCTCGCCGCCGCCGGTGTCCGCGCCGTCTGGCGGCCCGTACCCGCCGCCCTCGCCCACGCCGCCGCGATCGTGCGCGAGACCGCCGCCCGGCTGCCGGGCACCACCGGTACGCACGGCCTCAGCCGCTTCCTGGTCGCCGAACTGGTGCACCCGCACTGGTTCGACCTGACCTCGGCCCGCACCGGTCTCGGGTTCACGCCGCCGCTCGGCGTCGCCGAGGGCATCCGGGAGGCGTTCGAGGCGGCCGGCCGCCCCACGGCGGGCGCGGACCTCCTCGCCCGGTTCCTGCCCGGGCCGACGCCGCCGTCCACAGCGGCCGACCCGGCCGGGACGAAGCGCCCGCCCCCGCCCGCTCACCCCGCCTCACCCGGCACCGAGAAGGGAACCGCCCGCCCATGACCGACACCTACGACGTGATCCGCTCCGTACTGACCACGACGTTCCGGATCCCCGACGACGAGATCAGCCCCGAGCGCACACTCGAACAGCTCGAACTGGACTCCCTCGCCCTCGCCGAGTTCGCGCTCATCCTCCAGGAACGCCTTGAGGTGCGGATCGACGAGGAGCACGCCACCCGGGCCACCACCCTCGCGCAGGTCACCGAGCACCTCGACACCCTGCGCAACCAGTCGGTGGCCACGCAGTGACACCCCGGAGCCCCGTCGCGATCACCGGGCTCGGCCTGATCACACCGGGCGGAGAGGGAGCGCGGGCGACCTGGGACGCGGTGTGCGCCGGAACCGGCACCGCGGCCCCGGACCCCGCACTCACCGGCCTGCCCGTGGACTTCTCCTGCCGCGTCCCCCTGGCCGAGGAGGAACTGGACCGACGGGTCGGACGCCGGGCGTGGCGCATGGGACGCTCGGCGAAGCTCGCCGTCCTCGCCGCCCGGGAAGCCGTCCGCGACGCCGGTCACCGCACCGCCGACTGGGACGGCGCCCGCGTCGCCACGATCCTCGGCTGCGGCATGGGCTGCGTGGACAGATGGGAGGAGCAGGGCCGACGCCTGGAGGAGCGCGGCCCCGACTTCGTCTCGCCGCTCGCCATCCCCCTGGTCCTGCCGAACCTCGGCGCCGGTGAGGTCTCCATCGACCTCGGGGCCCGCGGCATCAGCCTCGCCCCGGCCACCGCCTGCGCCTCCGGGGCGACCGCCCTCGCGCTGGCCCGCGACCTGCTGGCCGCCGACCTGTGCGACGTGGCCGTGGCCGGCGGCGTCGAGGCCGGTGTCAGCCGCCTGTCCGCCACCGGCTTCTGGCGCATGGGGGCCCTCTCCGAACGCCGCACCGCGCCGGCCGGGGCGTCCCGGCCGTTCGCCGCCGACCGGGACGGCTTCGTCGTCGCGGAGGGGGCCGGTGTCCTGGTCCTCGAACGCGCCGCCGACGCCGCCGCCCGCGGCAAGCCGCCCCGCGCCCTGCTCGCGGGCTGCGGCAGCACCTCCGACGCCCACCACCCCACCGCGCCCTCCCCCGACGGGCGCGGAGCGGAGGCCGCACTGCGCATCGCGCTCACCGAGGCCGCGCTCGATCCCGGGGACGTCGACCACGTCAACGCCCACGGCACGTCCACGCCGCTCAACGACGCCGCCGAGGCCGACCTGATCAGCCGGGCCCTGCCGCACCGGCCCAGTGTCACCGCGGCCAAGGGCGTCCTGGGGCACGGCCTCGGCGCCGCCGGGGCGATCGAGGCCGCGCTCACCGTGCTGACCCTCCAGCACCGGCGCGTCCCGCCGATCGCCAACCTGGAGGCACCGGCACCCGGGTTCGACCTCGACTGCGTCGTGAAGGAACCGCGCCGCCAGGAGGTCCGCGCCGCGGTCAGCCACTCCTTCGGCTTCGGCGGGCACAACGTCGTCCTGGCGCTGACCCGCCCGTAGCCCACCGGGCGGGACGCCTCCGGGACCTCAGACGGTCACGGCCCCGGGCCGCTCGGCCGGCTCGGCGGACGTCGCCGGGACGACCACCGGGGGCTTCGGCAGGACGACGTACAGCAGTCCGGAGATCACCACCGTGGCCACCCAGCCCAGCCCGTACTCGCCGACGACGTTGTTTCCGGCGAGCGGGCCGGTGAACCAGTCGGACGTGGTGAACATCAGGCCGCCGGCCAGACCCACCGCCCAGGCGGCCACGGCCGCGGGGGAGAAGCCGCCCCGGTACCAGTAGGCGCTGGTGCGGCCGGTGTCGGCCAGGGCCTCGCCGTCGTACTCCCGGCGGCGCAGCATGTCCGCGCCGAACACGCCGACCCACGCGGAGAAGGCGACCGCGAGCAGCGACAGGAAGGCGATGAAGGAGCCCATGAAGCTGGTCGCCACCAGCATCAGCACACCGCCGAAGACCAGCGAGATCACGGCGTTGACCGAGACCGCCCAGTGCCGCGGGACCCTGAAGCCCAGGGTCTGCGCGGTGAAGCCGGCCGAGTACATCGACATCGAGTTGATCAGCAGCATGCCGATCAGCGCGATCAGCAGGTACGGCACCGCGATCCAGGTCGGCAGGATCTCGCCGAGGAAGGAGACCGGGTCGGCGGCCGAGGCCAGGTCCGGAGTGGAGACCGCCATGATCATGCCCATCAGGACCATGGGCAGGACGACGATGCCCGCGCCGCCGACCGTGACCCCCACGATCCCCTTCGAGGAGGCGGTGCGCGGCAGGTACCGGGTGAAGTCCGGCGCGGACGGGATCCAGCTGACGCCACCGGCCGCGATCAGGCCCACGCCCGTGATCATCGCGGCCACCGAACCGGCGGACCGGTCGAACACCGCGGACCAGTCGGTGTCGACGACCAGGTAGCCGAGGACCAGCACCGAGAAGGCGCCGAAGAGGTACGCCGCGTACTTGTTGCACTTCTGCACGGCGTTGATGCCCAGCCCCGAGATCGCGAACGTCGCCACGACGAAGGCGAGCAGCGTCACCATGTCCAGGACGCCGTTGGCCCGGATGCCGAAGACGATGTCCAGCACGGAGAGCAGGGCGTACGCGCCGGTCACCGCGTTGATCGTCTCCCAGCCCCAGCGGGCGACCCAGATCAGCGACCCCGGCAGCAGATTCCCCCGCTGGCCGAACACGGCGCGGGAGAGCGCCATGCCCGGCGCCCCGCCGCGCTTGCCCGCGATGCCTATCAGCCCCACCAGGCCGTACGACACGATCGGCGCCGCGGCCGCGACGACCAGCGCCTGCCAGAAGTTGAGGTGGTACGCCACGACGAGGCTCGCGCCCATCGTGAGCAGCAGCACGCTGATGTTGGCGCCGACCCAGGTCGGGAACAGCTCGCGGGTCCGGGCGGTGCGCTCGCGGTCCGGCACCTGCTCGATGCCACGGGTTTCCAGGGCGCCTTCGTTCTCGGCGATCTCGCTCATGTGGGGGGTCCGTGCCTCGATCGTGGGGAAGAGGGGGCGGTCGGGACTCTACGCGCGTTGACGCATCCTCTTCCATCGTACTTTGATCCGACTCGTTCCCTCCAGGGTCCTTTGTCCCTTGGAGGAAACGACAGGGGCCGGTAGCTGGGGGCCGTGCCGGGGGTCACGCATACTGGGACGCGTTATGGAAATCGTCATCCTTGCTGTAGTCATCGCCGTGGTCGTGATCGGCGCGCTCGGCGGGCTGGTCGTGGGGTCCCGCCGCAAGAAGCAGCTGCCTCCGCCGCCGCCCGCCACGCCCGACATCACCGCTCCTCCGGCCGAGCCGCACGTCGGTGAAGAGGCCGAGACGCCGCGCGACGAACCGCGCCGGACGATAGAGGAGGTCGACCTCCCGGACGGCGGCACCGCCACCGTCGAGGAGCCGCCCGTCGTCGAAGAGCTCGAGATCCCGCAGATCGAGGTTCCCGAGCCCACCGCCGGCCGTCTGGTCCGGCTCCGTGCCCGCCTCTCCCGCTCGCAGAACGCCCTCGGCAAGGGCCTGCTGACGCTGCTGTCCCGGGAGCACCTCGACGAGGACACCTGGGAGGAGATCGAGGACACGCTGCTCACCGCCGACGTCGGCGTGCAGCCCACCCAGGAGCTGGTCGAGCGGCTCCGCGAGCGCGTGAAGGTGCTCGGCACCCGCACGCCCGAGGAACTGCGCACCCTGCTGCGCGAGGAGCTGATCACCCTGGTCGGCCCCGACATGGACCGCGAGGTCAAGACCGAGCCCGCCACCGGCAAGCCCGGCATCGTGATGGTCGTCGGGGTCAACGGCACCGGCAAGACCACCACCACCGGCAAGCTCGCCCGTGTCCTGGTCGCCGACGGCCGCAGCGTCGTGCTCGGCGCCGCCGACACCTTCCGCGCCGCCGCCGCCGACCAGCTGCAGACCTGGGGCGAGCGGGTCGGCGCCCACACCGTGCGGGGGCCGGAGGCGGGCGACCCGGCCTCGGTGGCCTTCGACGCGGTCAAGGAGGGCAAGGAGATGGGCTCGGACGTCGTGCTCATCGACACCGCGGGACGCCTGCACACCAAGACCGGTCTCATGGACGAGCTGGGCAAGGTCAAGCGCGTCGTGGAGAAGCACGCGCCGCTGGACGAGGTGCTGCTCGTGCTCGACGCCACCACCGGCCAGAACGGTCTGATCCAGGCCCGGGTCTTCGCCGAGGTCGTGGACATCACCGGCATCGTGCTCACCAAGCTGGACGGCACCGCCAAGGGCGGCATCGTCGTCGCCGTGCAGCGCGAGCTGGGTGTGCCGGTCAAGCTGATCGGGCTCGGCGAGGGCGCGGACGACCTCGCGCCGTTCGAGCCCGCGGCCTTCGTGGACGCCCTCATCGGCGAGTGACGCCACCTTCCGGCGCCCCGCGCGCCCGCGCACGAGAAGCGCCCGCCTCCCCGACCGGGGGCGGGCGCTTCGCCGTGTGGCGGGTGAGGGAGGCTCCGGGCCGCCCGTGGGGCAGCGCCCGCCGGCGTGCCGGAGGGGGCCTGTGCCTGCGGGGGTGCGCACTCCCGGGGCGGGTGCCCGTGTCGGGCGCTTGTGGGGGCGGGTGTCCGCGGCTGCCCGGTGTCGGTGTCGGTGTCGGTGTCGGTGCCACGCCCGGGCCTCCTGTCGGGCAGCGCCCGTCGGCGTGCCGGAGTGGGGCCTGTGCCTGCGGGGTGCGTACTCCCGGGGCGGGTGCCCGTGTCCGGCGCCCGAGGGGGGCGGGTGTCGCGGCGGTGCTACGCCCGCGACCGGTGGGCCACGTACGCCAGTGTCCCCAGGAGCAGCCGGGCGGCAGGCGGCTTCGTGGCGGAGTCGAGGGCCGGGGGACGCAGCCACCGCACCGGGCCCCGGCCGCCGCGGTCGGAGGGCGGGGCCGTGACGTACGTACCGCGTCCGAGGCCGCGCAGGTCAAGGGCGGACGGGTCGTCCCAGCCCATGCGGTAGAGCAGCCGCGGCAGCTCGGCGGCGGCACCGGGGGCGACGAAGAAGTGGGCGCGGCCCTGCGGGGTCGCCGCGACCGGACCGAGCGGGAGGCCCATGCGCTCCAGCCGGGCCAGCGCGCGCAGTCCGGCGGACTCGGCCACCTCGATCACGTCGAAGGTCCGCCCCACCGCCAGCATCACCGCGGCGCCGGGGAACCGGGCCCAGGCCTCGCTCGCCTCGGCCAGTCTCGCCCCGGCGGGGACCTCGGGCGCGAAGTCCAGCGGATGCGCGCCCGGCGCCGGACAGTCGGACAGGCCGCACGAGCAGGCGCCCGCGGCGGCCCGGGCACCGGGCACCACGTCCCAGCCCCACAGCCCGGTGAACTCCGCCACGACGGTGCGCTCCGAGGCGCGGCCGCGGCGGCGCGCGCCGGGCCGGATCTCGCGCATGCCCCGACTGCTGCCGATGCCGATCGTGAAGCCCATGCCCCCTCCAACGGGTCCGACGCAGCGGCGGTTACGCAGCGGACGTGAAATGTGACGCTCTGCTTCCACCTCCCCAGTGTGGCGTGCTTCAGACAGCGTCCGGAAGCACTCCGGGTGGTGCGACAGGCCGTGCACGCCCCGGCGTGCACCGTTGCACCGACTTCCGGTTGGCGTATGTCAAGTGAATCGCGTACTGGCCGCCGCGAGTTCATTCGAAGGGGTGGCGAATGGTGGCGATTCCGTAATCGCCATGGCTGGACGAGTGATCACGGGACTACTTTGTGTGCATGGAGCCGTGGGGCACATGCACATATGGGTATGCCGGAGGCAATCCGGCTTTCCGTTCGAAGGGTGGCAACCGCCGGACGGAAGGCCGTAACCACCGGCATCCTGATAGGGCTTGGCGCACTCGGCGACAGGTGGTCTCAGGGATGGGGGCGTTCCAGTGAGCGGCAACGGCGGAAGCGGTACGAGCGCGGGAAGCGCGTCGCACGCTGACAAGCGCCCGAACGAGCTGCTCACCTCCTGGTTCGCCCGCAGCGGCTGGTCCAAGGGCGAACTGGCCCGCCAGGTCAACCGCCGGGCCCGCCAGTTGGGCGCCAACCACATCTCCACCGACACCTCACGCGTGCGCCGCTGGCTCGACGGGGAGAACCCGCGCGAGCCGATCCCGCGGATCCTGTCCGAGCTGTTCTCCGAGCGCTTCGGCGTCGTCGTCTCCGTCGAGGACCTGGGCCTGCGCTCCACCCGCCCCACGCCCTCCGCGACCGGCGTCGACCTCCCCTGGACGGGCCCGCAGACCGTGGCCCTGCTCAGCGAGTTCTCGCGCAGCGACCTCATGCTGGCGCGGCGCGGCTTCCTCGGGAGCTCGCTGGCCCTCTCCGCGGGCCCGTCCCTCATCGAGCCCATGCAGCGCTGGCTGGTCCCCGCGCCCTCCGCCACCCCGCCGTCCGAGCGCGAGCCCGCGGCACCCGCCACCCGCGCGCGCGGCCGCCTGTCCAGGCCGGAGCTGGAGCTGCTGGAGTCCACGGCGGTGATGTTCCGCCGCTGGGACGCCCAGTGCGGCGGCGGCCTGCGCCGCAAGGCCGTCGTCGGACAGCTGCACGAGGTCACCGACCTGCTCCAGGAACCCCAGACCGAGACCACCCGCGCCAAGCTCTTCAAGGTCGCCGCGGAACTGGCCGAGCTGGCCGGCTGGATGTCCTACGACGTGGGGCTCCAGCCCACCGCGCAGAAGTACTTCGTGCTCGCCCTGCACGCCGCCAAGGAGGCCGGGGACCGGCCGCTCGGCTCGTACATCCTCTCCAGCATGAGCCGCCAGATGATCCACCTCGGCCGGCCCGACGACGCCCTGGAGCTGGTCCACCTCGCGCAGTACGGCAGCCGGGACTGCGCCGGCCCGCGCACCCAGTCGATGCTGTACGCGATGGAGGCCCGCGCCTACGCCAACATGGGACAGCCCGGCCGCTGCAAGCGCGCGGTGCGCATGGCCGAGGACACCTTCTCCGAGACCGACGAGTGGGACGAGCCCGACCCCGACTGGATCCGCTTCTTCTCCGAGGCCGAGCTGTACGGCGAGAACAGCCACTCCTTCCGCGACCTCGCCTACGTGGCAGGCCGCAGCCCCGCCTACGCCTCCCTCGCCGACCCCCTGATGCGCCGGGCCGTGGAGCTGTTCGCCAAGGACGACGAACACCAGCGCTCCTACGCGCTCAACCTGATCGGCATGGCCACCGTGCACCTGCTGCGCCGCGAACCCGAGGAGAGCACCGTCCTGGCCGCCGAAGCCATGGGCATCGCCAAGAAGGTCCGCTCCGAACGCGTCAACACCCGCATCCGCAAGACCGTCGACACGGCCGTACGCGATTTCGGCGACCTCGGTGAGGTCGTCGACCTCACCGAACTGCTCGCCGTCGAACTGCCGGAGACCGCCGAAGCGGTCTGACCCCCACCAGCCCCGGCCGCGGCCGGCCCTCCCGAACTGCCCGACTCGGCTCCCCCATGCCAGGTCATTCGGAGGCCGCCGCGGCCGGCTCGCGTCCGGGCCGGGGCGCCACGCCACGCCGGGGCCCGCCCGGCCGCGCACCCGGCAGTTCACCGACGCGTAACACGCACCACTCCTTCGTCACGGCGGCGAAACAACGAGGGGCGTCCACGGAAACCGCACTGCGCCAATCTCATGGCGCATAACCGGCCCACCCCTCACGCCCGCCAGGCTTCGCCCGCACGGGGCCGTACCAACGACGAGGAGACGCCGATGGCTCCAGCCATCACGCTCGCCGCAGAGACGGAGCTCTCTGCCGCCAACACGGGCTTCATGCTCATCTGCTCCGCCCTGGTGATGCTCATGACCCCGGCGCTGGCCTTCTTCTACGGAGGCATGGTCCGGGTCAAGAGCACCCTCAACATGCTGATGATGAGCTTCATCAGCCTCGGCATCGTCACCGTCCTGTGGGTGCTCTACGGCTTCTCCATGGCGTTCGGCACCGACTCCGGCAGCGTCATCGGCTGGAACTCCGACTGGATCGGGCTCAGCGACATCGGCCTGACCGAGCTGTGGGACGGCTACACCATCCCCGTCTTCGTGTTCCTCGTCTTCCAGCTGATGTTCGCCGTCCTCACCCCGGCCCTGATCAGCGGCGCCCTCGCGGACCGGGTGAAGTTCACGGCCTGGGCGCTGTTCATCGCCCTGTGGGCCACGATCGTCTACTTCCCCGTCGCCCACTGGGTCTGGGGCGCCGGCGGCTGGGCCTTCGAACTCGGCGTGATCGACTTCGCCGGCGGTACGGCCGTGCACATCAACGCCGGAGCCGCCGCGCTCGGCGTGATCCTCGTCATCGGCAAGCGCGTCGGCTTCAAGAAGGACCCGATGCGCCCGCACAGCCTCCCGCTGGTCATGCTCGGCGCGGGACTGCTCTGGTTCGGCTGGTTCGGCTTCAACGCCGGCTCCTGGCTCGGCAACGACGACGGCGTGGGCGCGCTGATGTTCGTCAACACCCAGGTCGCCACCGGCGCCGCCATCCTCGGCTGGCTCGCCTACGAGAAGATCCGCCACGGCGCCTTCACCACCCTCGGCGCGGCCTCCGGCGCCGTCTCCGGCCTGGTCGCCATCACCCCGGCCGGCGGCGCCGTCTCCCCGCTCGGCGCGATCGCCGTCGGGCTCATCGCCGGCGTGGTCTGCGCCATGGCCGTCGGCCTGAAGTACAGGTTCGGCTACGACGACTCCCTCGACGTGGTCGGCGTCCACCTCGTCGGAGGCATCCTCGGCTCGCTGCTCGTCGGCCTCTTCGCCAGCGGCAAGGGCCAGTCCGACGTCGAGGGCCTCTTCTACGGCGGCGGCCTCGACCAGTTCTGGAAGCAGTGCGCGGGCGTCTTCGGCGTCCTCGCCTACTCCCTGGTCGTCTCCGCGGTCCTCGCCTTCCTGCTGGACAAGACGATCGGCATGCGGGTACCGGAGGACGTCGAGGTGGCCGGCATCGACCAGGCCGAGCACGCCGAGACCGCGTACGACTTCAGCGGCGCCGGCGGCGGTGCCGCCCGGACGACCGCCACGCCGGCCGCCTCCACGGCCGGACCGGCCCCGAGCAAGAAGGTGGACGCATGAAGCTCATCACCGCCGTCGTCAAGCCGCACCGGCTCGACGAGATCAAGGAGGCCCTCCAGGCCTTCGGGGTCCACGGCCTGACCGTCACCGAGGCCAGCGGCTACGGCCGCCAGCGCGGACACACCGAGGTCTACCGGGGCGCCGAGTACACCGTCGACCTGGTGCCCAAGATCCGCGTCGAGGTCCTGGTCGAGGACGACGACGCCGAGCAGCTGATCGACGTCGTGGTCAAGGCGGCCCGCACCGGGAAGATCGGCGACGGCAAGGTCTGGTCGGTCCCCGTCGACACGGCCGTACGGGTCCGGACCGGCGAGCGCGGTCCCGACGCGCTCTGACGAACAGAACAGGAGTCGCCGGGTGACGCGTACGGATGTGACGGCACAAGCGGATGACTCGGGACCCGGCGGCTACGCGGCGGCCCGGCTGCGCCTCCTCACCGAGGGGGCGCGGTCCGGGCCGCGGCTGCGCGGGGAGCTCGCGGAACTGACGGACGGCTGGCTGGCAGCCCTCTTCGACGCGGGCGCCGAAGGACACGTGGGGGTGTCGCTCGTCGCGGTCGGCGGCTACGGGCGCGGCGAGCTGTCCCCGCGCAGCGACCTGGACCTGCTCCTGCTGCACGACGGCGGCGACGACAAGGCGGTCGCCGCCCTCGCCGACCGCCTCTGGTACCCGGTCTGGGACCTCGGTCTCGACCTCGACCACTCCGTCCGCACCCCGCAGCAGGCCCGGCGGACGGCCGGCGAGGACCTCAAGGCCCACCTCGGCCTCCTGGACGCCCGCCACCTCGCCGGAGACCGCGCCCTCACCGCCTCCCTGCGCACCGCCGTCCTCGCCGACTGGCGCAACCAGGCACCCAGACGCCTCCCCGCACTGCGCGAACTCTGCGCCGAGCGGGCCGAACGCCAGGGCGAGCTGCAGTACCTGCTGGAACCCGACCTCAAGGAGGCCGGGGGAGGACTGCGCGACGCCACCGCACTGCGTGCCGTCGCCGCCTCCTGGCTGGCCGACGCCCCGCGCGAGGGCCTCACCGACGCCCGCCGCCGACTGCTCGACGTGCGCGACGCCCTCCACCTCGCGACCGGCCGGGCCACCGACCGGCTGGCGCTGCAGGAACAGGACCAGGTGGCGGCCGGACTGGGCCTGCTGGACGCCGACACGCTGCTGCGGCAGGTGTACGAGGCGGCCCGCGTCATCTCGTACGCGGGGGACGTCACCTGGCGCGAGGTGGGGCGCGTGCTGCGCTCGCGATCCGTGCGGCCGAGGCTGCGCGCCATGATGAACGGCGGGAAACCGGTCACCGAGCGCTCCCCGCTCGCCGAGGGCGTGGTGGAACAGGACGGAGAGGCGGTGCTCGCCCGCACCGCGCGCCCCGAACGCGATCCCGTACTCCCGCTGCGTGCCGCGGCCGCCGCCGCACAGGCCGGGCTCCCGCTCTCCCGGCACGCCGTACGGCGCCTGGCCGCCACCGCGCGCCCCCTGCCCGAGCCCTGGCCCGCCGAGGCGCGCGAGCAACTGGTGACCCTGCTCGGCTCGGGCCGGCCCACGGTGCAGGTCTGGGAGGCGCTGGAGGCGGAGGGCCTGGTCACCCGGCTGCTGCCGGACTGGGAACGGGTCCGCTGCCGCCCGCAGCGCAACGCCGTGCACCTGTGGACCGTGGACCGGCACCTGATCGAGACCGCGGTCCGCGCCGCCGGGTTCGCCCGCCGCGTGCACCGCCCCGACCTGCTGCTGGTCGCCGCGCTGCTGCACGACATCGGCAAGGGCTGGCCGGGCGACCACTCCGTCGCCGGGGAGACCATCGCCCGGGACGTCGCCGCCCGCGTCGGCTTCGACCACGCGGACACGACCGTCCTCGCCACCCTCGTACGCCACCACCTCCTGCTCGTGGAGACCGCCACCCGGCGCGACCTCGACGACCCGGCCACCGTGCGCGCCGTCGCGGAGGCGGTCGGCACCGAACACACGCTGGAACTGCTGCACGCCCTGACCGAGGCGGACGCGCTGGCCACCGGACCGGCCGCCTGGTCGTCCTGGCGCGGTTCCCTCGTCGCCGACCTGGTGAAACGGGTCGCCGGAGTACTGGCCGGGGAGCCGCCGCCCGAGGCCGAGTCCGCCGCGCCCACCGCGGAGCACGAACGGCTTGCGGTCGAGGCCTTCCGCACCGGCGGTCCGGTACTCGCGCTGCGGGCGCAGACCGAGCCGCCCGCCGAATCCGCCACGGCTCCCTCCACGGCCGCCGGTCCCGAGCCGCTCGGTGTGGAGCTGCTGATCGCCGTACCCGACCAGGCGGGCGTGCTCCCCGCGGTGGCTGGGGTGCTGGCCCTGCACCGGCTGACCGTCCGCGCCGCCGAGCTGCGGTCCCTGCCGCTGCCGGACGGCGTCGACGGCTCCGTCCTGCTCCTCGACTGGCGGGTCGCCGCCCAGTACGGCTCCCTGCCCCAGGCCGCCCGGCTCCGTGCCGACCTGGTCAGGGCCCTGGACGGCACCCTGGACATCGCCGGACGCCTCGCCGAACGGGACGCCGCCCATCCCCGGCGCCGGGGAGTGGAGCCGCCCCCGCCCCGCGTCACCGTCGCCCCGGCCGCCTCCCGGCTGGCCACGGTGATCGAGGTCCGCGCCCAGGACGCGCCGGGACTGCTGTTCCGCATCGGGCGGGCACTGGAGGCGGCAGGGGTGCGGGTGCGGAGCGCGCACGTGTCGACGCTGGGGGCGAACGCGGTGGACGCGTTCTACGTGACGCGGGGCGAGGGGGTGCCGTTGCCGGGGGAGGAGGCGGCGTCCGTGGCCCGGGAGCTGGAGGAGTCGCTGCGGGGGTGACCTTGTGGTCGTGTCATGCGTTTACCCGGTGTGCTCCCCGCCGACGCGGGGATGGTCCGATCGTGAACGACGAACTCGTCGGGATCCTCGGTTGCTCCCCGCGCACGCGGGGATATCAGTCCCTGCCCGCTCTCTGCAGCGGGCAGGGACGATTTGCTTGCCGGGCCGGATACCCTGGAGGGCGACCCACACCAACGCCGACGCGAGGACCTACGCCGCCGTGTTCGATACTCTCTCCGACCGCCTGTCAGCCACCTTCAAATCCCTCCGGGGCAAAGGCAGGCTGACCGAGGCGGACATCGACGCCACGGCCCGCGAGATCCGCATCGCGCTCCTCGAAGCCGACGTGGCGCTGCCCGTCGTGCGTGCCTTCATCAAGAAGGTCAAGGAGCGCTCCCTCGGCGCCGAGGTCTCCAAGGCGCTCAATCCGGCACAGCAGATCGTCAAGGTGGTCAACGAGGAACTGATCACCATCCTCGGCGGAGAAACCCGCCGCCTGCGCTTCGCCAAGCAGCCGCCGACCGTGATCATGCTGGCCGGTCTGCAGGGTGCCGGTAAGACCACCCTCGCGGGCAAGCTCGGGCACTGGCTCAAGGAGCAGGGCCACTCCCCGCTGCTCGTGGCCTGTGACCTCCAGCGCCCCAACGCCGTCAACCAGCTGAGCGTCGTCGCCGAGCGCGCCGGTGTCGCGGTCTACGCCCCCGAGCCGGGCAACGGCGTCGGTGACCCGGTCAAGGTCGCCAAGGACTCCATCGAGTTCGCCAAGACCAAGGTCCACGACCTGGTCATCGTCGACACCGCCGGCCGCCTGGGCATCGACCAGGAGCTGATGCGGCAGGCCGCGGACATCCGCGACGCGGTCTCGCCCGACGAGATCCTCTTCGTCGTCGACGCCATGATCGGTCAGGACGCGGTCAACACCGCCGAGGCCTTCCGCGACGGCGTCGGCTTCGACGGCGTGGTGCTCTCCAAGCTCGACGGCGACGCCCGCGGTGGCGCGGCCCTGTCGATCGCCTCGGTGACCGGCAAGCCGATCATGTTCGCCTCGAACGGCGAGAAGCTGACGGACTTCGACGCCTTCCACCCGGACCGGATGGCCTCCCGCATCCTCGACATGGGTGACCTGCTCACCCTGATCGAGCAGGCGGAGAAGACGTTCAGCCAGGAAGAGGCCGAGAAGATGGCCTCCAAGCTGGCGTCCAAGAAGGGCCAGGACTTCACCCTGGACGACTTCCTGGCCCAGATGGAGCAGGTCAGGAAAATGGGCAGCATTAGTAAGCTGCTCGGCATGCTGCCCGGCATGGGCCAGATGAAGGACCAGATCAACAACCTCGACGAGCGCGACGTCGACCGCACGGCCGCCATCATCAAGTCGATGACCCCGGGCGAGCGCCAGGAGCCGACGATCATCAACGGCTCGCGCCGGGCCCGTATCGCCAAGGGCTCCGGCGTCGACGTCAGCGCGGTCAAGTCCCTCGTCGAGCGGTTCTTCGAGGCCCGCAAGATGATGTCCCGCATGGCCCAGGGCGGCGGCATGCCCGGTATGCCGGGGATGCCCGGCATGGGTGGCGGTCCCGGGCGGCAGAAGAAGCAGCAGAAGAAGGCCAAGGGCAAGCAGCGCTCCGGCAACCCGATGAAGCGCAAGCAGCAGGAGCAGGAGGAGGCCGCCCGCCGCGCCGCCGCCGCGCAGAGCGGGGGAGCGCTCGGGCTGCCCCAGCAGGGCGGTCAGGACTTCGAGCTGCCGGACGAGTTCAAGAAGTTCATGGGCTGACGGCCCGTTCCGTACGTACGTCCGCACCCACGTCCGTACCCGCGACGCCGGGGCGCCCTCTCGTCCAAGAGGGCGCCCCGGCGTCGTACACCCACATGCCCGCGCGGCTTTCCTGTCGTAGCGTCCGGATATGACCAATCCGTCCCCGCCGCGCAAGGCACCCGAGCCGCCCTGGCGGACCGAGGGCACGCCCGACGAGCCGCCCAAACCGCCGCCCGGCGGCAGAAGGATGCGCGGCGGCTGGTGGAACCTGGTCCTCGCGGCGCTGATCGTCTACCTCATCGCCAACCTCGTGCTCTCCTTCTTCAACGAGGGCGACGAGCCGACCATCTCCTACACGGAGTTCAGCAAGCAGGTCGACGCGGGCAACGTCAGCAAGATCTACGCCAAGGGCGACGCGATCCAGGGCCAGCTCAAGAAGGCCCGGGACAATCCCGAGGGCGACGGCACCTACACCAAGTTCACGACCGAGCGGCCGACCTTCGCCGACGACCGGCTCTGGAACGAGCTGACGAAGAACAACGTCACCGTCACCGCCGAGCCCGTCGTCCAGCACCGCAGCTTCCTGTCCAACCTGCTGATCGCGCTGGCGCCGATGCTGATCCTGGTGGTGCTGTGGATCTTCATCGCGCGGCGCATGAGGGGCGCCCTGGGCGGCGGGGCCGGAGGCATGCTCGGCCGCAAGGCACCGCCCAAGCCGGTCGAGCTGGAGGCCGGGAAGCCGCGCACCACCTTCGCCGACGTCGCCGGGATCGACGAGGTGGAGGGCGAGCTGAGCGACGTCGTCGACTTCCTCAAGAACCCGGACGCCTATCGGCGCATGGGCGCCAAGATGCCCCGGGGCGTCCTGCTGACCGGCCCGCCCGGCACCGGGAAGACGCTCCTCGCGCGCGCGGTCGCCGGAGAGGCGGAGGTGCCGTTCTTCTCGGCGTCCGCGTCGGAGTTCATCGAGATGATCGTCGGTGTGGGGGCCTCCCGGGTGCGGGAGCTGTTCGCCGAGGCCCGCAAGGTGGCGCCGTCGATCATCTTCATCGACGAGATCGACACCATCGGCCGCGCCCGCGGCGGCGGCTCCGGCATGGGCGGCCACGACGAACGCGAGCAGACCCTCAACCAGATCCTCACCGAGATGGACGGCTTCTCCGGCTCCGAGGGCGTGATCGTCATCGCCGCCACCAACCGCGCCGACATCCTGGACGCCGCCCTGACCCGCCCCGGCCGCTTCGACCGGGTGGTCAGCGTCTCGCCGCCGGACAGAAGTGGCCGAAAGGCGATCCTGGAGATCCACACCCGCGAGATCCCGCTGGCTCCCGACGTCGACCTCGCCCAGGTCGCCCGTACGACGCCGGGCATGACCGGCGCCGAACTCGCCAACCTCGCCAACGAGGCGGCGCTGCTCGCGGTCAAGCGGAAGCAGGACCGGGTGACGCAGGCGAACCTCTCCGAGGCACTGGAGAAGGTCCAGCTGGGTGCCGAACGCCCGCTGGTGATGCCCGAGGAGGAACGCCGGCGCACCGCCTACCACGAGAGCGGACACGCCCTGCTCGGCATGCTGCAACCGGGCGCCGACCCCGTCCGCAAGATCACCATCGTGCCGCGCGGCCGGGCCCTGGGGGTGACGCTGTCGACGCCGGACGCGGACAAGTACGCGTACACGGAGGAGTACCTGCGCGGGCGGATCATCGGCGCGCTCGGCGGCATGGCGGCCGAGCACGTCGTGTACGGGGTGATCACGACCGGATCGGAGAGCGACCTCGAGCAGGTCACCAACATCGCCCGCGGCATGGTCGCGCGCTGGGGCATGAGCGAGCGGGTCGGACGCCTCTCCGCCCTCCCCGGTGACGCCCAGCAGGCGTACGGCCTGGCCGCCGCACCCCAGACCCTCGACGCCATCGACGGCGAGATGCGGCGGGTCGTCGACTCCTGCTACGAGGAGGCCGTCCGCAAGCTGCGCGACCACCGCGGTCAGCTCGACGCGCTCGCCGAGTCGCTGCTGGCCAGCGAGACCCTGGACGAGGCGGAGGCGTACCGCATCGCCGGGATCACCAGGCTGACGAAGGACGACCCGGAGGTGTGAGCGCCCGCGGCCGCTTCCGCACTCCTTGTCCGCACTCCTTGACCGCTCAGGGGACCCGGGCGATCAGGTAGCGGAACACGTTCGGCATCCACACGGTGCCGTCCGGCCGCTGGTGCGGGTGCAGGGACTCCGCCAGCTCCTTGTCGACCTGCTCCCGGTCGGTCGCCGCGATCGCCGCGTCGAAGAGACCGGTCGACAGCAGCCCGCGCACCGCGCTGTCCGGGCCGGCGTAGCCGAACGGGCACGCCACCCGTCCCGAACCGTCCGGCCGGAGCCCGGCGCGCTGGGCCACCTCCTCCAGGTCGTCGCGCAGGGCGGGCCGCCAGCCGCCCGCGCCGCGCAACGGGTCGGCGAGTCTGGCCGCCACCCGCAGCACGGACGTCGTGGCACACCGCTCCGGAGGGCCCCAGCCCGTCAGCACCACGGCGGCGCCCCGCGCGGCGAGCGGCGTCGCCCGGGCGAGCAACTCGCCGAGCCCGTCCGAGTCGTCCGCGAGGCAGCCGGTGGGCTCGAAGGCGGTCACCAGGGTGAACGCCGGTGCCGTCGGGTCCGCCGCGCTCCCGGGCGGGCCCTCGACGATCCGCGGCGCGTCGGCACCCGCGCGCGTGCTCCACGCCTCGGGCGGCTCCGGCCCCTCGGGCGTCCCGGACCCTCCGGGTGCCCCGGGCAGCAGGCGCTGCCGTGCCAGGGCCAGCAGCTCCGGGGAGCGGGAGTCGACTCCGGTCACCGCGGCGCCGCGCGAGGCCGCCATCAGCAGCGCGAGACCGGAACCGCAGCCGAGGCCCAGCATCCGGGTCCCGTCGCCCACGTCCAGTCGCTCGTACACGGCCTCGTAGAGCGGTACGAGCATGCGCTCCTGTATCTCGGACCAGTCACGCGCGCGTGCCCGCAGGTCCACGTGAGGTGCCGCCCCCGCGTGAGACGGGTGCTGCCGCACGAGCGTAGGTGTCATAGGAAAGCGCCCCAATCGCCGAGTGTTGCCGCCGTGCCCGATTCCATGGCCCCCGTGCAGTGCGCTCGCACTCCCCCCGTATGCCAGGAAACTCCGGGCTCGCTCCGGCGTCCAGTGGTAGAGGGGCCCGGTTCGCCCGATCCCCGTCGGCGTGGCGAGATTTCACTTCCCGGCAACGTGGCCCGGCCGCGCGGTACCCCGGCCGGCCCCGGCCCGAACCTCCGGCGGGATGGCCGGAACGTGACGACGGGCGATGACAGCGGGTGGCCGTGGCGTCGGCGAGGCGGTTCCGGCCAAGGTCGACGGGACCGGCGGCCGCCGGACGGCACACGGACGACCCGTGAGGCGGGGCGGTGCCGCACGCCGACGGCACACCGGGTAACGTCACGTCTGTCCACGCGCCCACTCGGACGGCGCTCCTCCGGCGCGACAGCGACCGAAACGCCCCTTGCACACGCGCGGGTCACACGCCTCCCGGCGCATGGACGGTGGCTACGTGCCGGCGCGTACGTCGGACTACGCACCAGCTTGGTACGAGCTGTGAGGCTTCTCCGCAGATCAGCGCACCCGCCCTCGTCGGGACGCATCAGCGGCAACTGACTGGTACGTGCAAATTATTTGGGATGCCCCGGAATAGGAACACAGCGGCACCCCGGCTCGTTGTCATTACGTGAGCACGACACCACCTGTTCTCGCCGCAGAGCTGGCGCAGGCGTGGGCCGACATTCAGCGGCACCACACCGAGCTGCCCGATCTTGCCGCGCCCGAGTCCCTGATCGGAGAGTCGTCGTCCGCCTGCGGGCACGAGCTCTCCTTCGAGCGACTGCTTCACGAGGCAGTCCACGGCATCGCCGCCGCGCGCGGAGTACGCGACACCTCCCGCGCGGGGCGCTACCACAACCGCCGATTCCTCGCGATCGCCGAGGAGCTGGGCCTGGACCACCCCGAGGAGCCGCATCCCAGCAGCGGTTTCTCGCTGGTCACGCTCACCCCCGAGGCGAAGCGCCGCTACCGCCCGACGATCGAACGCCTCCAGCGCGCGCTGAAGGCCCACACCGTCGCCACCGCGACCGACACGGCCCGCAGCTTCCGCGGCCCGGCCGCCCGCCACGGCTCCTCCGGGGGAGGAGTGCGTGTCAAGGCGGTCTGCGACTGCGGGCGCAATGTGCGGGTCGTCCCGTCGGTGCTGGCCCAGGCCCCGATCATGTGCGGCGGCTGCGGCAAGCCGTTCCGGATCCCGGAGGTGGTCGGCGCGGGAGTGAGCTGACGCTCCGGCTGCTCGTGGCAGCCGGACCGGGGCCGGGTGCCGTCGCCCGGAGGTGAGTGGTCCGCCCCCGCGCGGGCCCGGAACCCTCCGTCCGACGGCCCTGCCCGCGTGTGGCACAATGGCTAGCTGTACTCGACAGTCGCACAGGACCCCTCTCTCCTCCGGCTGACGCGTCCATCGGGCACTCGGGTACCGCAACCCCACGCGGCTCTCTCGCCGTGCCCACCCACGTCAAAACCAGGAGAACCCACTCCCGTGGCAGTCAAGATCAAGCTGAAGCGTCTGGGCAAGATCCGTTCGCCTCACTACCGCATCGTCGTCGCCGACTCCCGTACCCGCCGTGACGGCCGGGCCATCGAGGAGATCGGCAAGTACCACCCGACGTACAACCCGTCGGTGATGGAGGTCGACGCCGAGCGTGTCGCGTACTGGCTCGGTGTCGGCGCCCAGCCGACCGAGCCCGTGCTCGCCATCCTGAAGAAGACCGGCGACTGGCAGAAGTACAAGGGCGAGCCCGCCCCGGCTCCGCTGCTGCAGCCGGCCGAGAAGTCGGCCCGCCCGACCTTCGAGGCGATCGGCGGCGAGGACGAGGGCAAGGGTGAGGCGATCACCCAGAAGAAGAAGGCCGACAAGAAGGACGAGGCCGCCGCCGAGTCCTCCTCGTCCGAGTCGACCGAGGCCTGAGCATGCTCGAGGAGGCTCTCGAGCACCTCGTGAAGGGCATCGTCGACAACCCTGACGATGTGCAGGTCGCCTCGCGCAACCTGCGTCGCGGGCGCGTGCTCGAGGTCCGGGTCCACCCCGACGACCTCGGCAAGGTGATCGGCCGCAACGGCCGCACCGCGCGCGCACTGCGCACCGTCGTGGGCGCCATCGGCGGCCGCGGTGTCCGTGTCGACCTCGTCGACGTGGACCACGTCCGCTGACGCCAAACGCAGCACCGGCTCGGGCCGGGGAAGGCCACTGGGCCGTCCCCGGCCCGCAGTCGTATGAGCCCCGAGCGGCTCGTCGCAGTCCGACAGGAGATCAAGCACAGTGCAGCTGGTAGTCGCGCGCATCGGCCGCGCCCACGGGATCAAGGGCGAGGTGACCGTCGAGGTCCGCACGGACGAGCCGGAGCTGAGGCTCGGGCCCGGCGCCGTACTGACCACCGACCCCGCCCCGGTCGGGCCCCTCACCATCGAGACCGGCCGGGTGCACAGCGGCCGCCTCCTGCTGCGCTTCGCCGGCGTCCACGACCGCACCGGGGCCGAGGCCCTGCGCAACACCCTCCTGATCGCCGACGTGGACCCGGACGAGCGGCCCGAGGACGAGGACGAGTACTACGACCACCAGCTGATCGACCTCGACGTGGTGACCGCCGACGGCACCGAGGTCGGCCGGATCACCGAGATCTCCCACCTGCCCACGCAGGACCTCTTCGTGGTGGAGCGCCCGGACGGCAGCGAGGTCTACGTGCCGTTCGTCTCCGAGATCGTCACCGGCATCGACCTCGACGAGCAGCGCGCGGTCATCGACCCGCCGCCCGGTCTGATCGACGACCGGGCGGAGATCGCCTCCGCGCGCGACGCCGCCGTCGAGGACACCGGAGACGACGCCTGATGCGGCTCGACGTCGTCACGATCTTCCCCGAGTACCTGGAACCGCTGAACGTCTCCCTCGTCGGCAAGGCACGCGCGCGTGGACAGCTCGGCGTCCACGTGCACGACCTGCGCGCGTGGACGTACGACCGCCACAACACGGTCGACGACACCCCCTACGGTGGCGGCCCCGGCATGGTCATGAAGACCGAGCCGTGGGGCGACGCCCTGGACTCCGTCCTGGCCGACGGCTACGAGAGCGGCTCCGGCGAGCCCGCCCTCATCGTGCCCACGCCGAGCGGCCGCCCCTTCACCCAGGAACTCGCCGTCCACCTCTCCGAGCGTCCCTGGCTGATCTTCACGCCCGCCCGCTACGAGGGCATCGACCGCCGCGTCGTCGACGAGTACGCGACCAGGATGCCCGTGTACGAGGTGTCCATCGGCGACTACGTCCTGGCCGGCGGCGAGGCCGCCGTACTCGTCGTCACCGAGGCCGTGGCCCGGCTGCTGCCCGGCGTCCTCGGCAACGCCGAGTCCCACCGGGACGACTCCTTCGCCCTCGGCGCCATGGCCAACCTGCTGGAGGGCCCCGTCCACACCAAGCCGCCGCACTGGCGCGGGCGCGGCATCCCGGACGTCCTGCTCAGCGGCCACCACGGGAAGATCGCCCGCTGGCGGCGGGACGAGGCCCTGCGGCGCACCACGGCCAACCGGCCCGACCTGATCGAACGGTGCGACCCGAAGGCCTTCGACAAGAAGGACCGCGAGATGCTCTCCATCCTGGGCTGGCAACCCGACCCGGACGGGGAACCGTACGGCCGATTTTGGCGCAGGACGCCGGGCATGGAAGAATAGGCGGCTGTTGTGCGTCCGTCCGGAGCGCGCCCCCTGCCACAGGGGGAGACGACGCCCGTCCCGACCCGCACGACCCTGATTCCGAAACACCTAGTTTCCGCTGATGACCTGTGGCATCGGCGAAGAAAGCAGACGAAATGTCTCACCTGCTCGACTCCGTCGACGCCGCGTCGCTGCGCAGCGACGTCCCGGCCTTCCGCCCCGGCGACACCGTCAACGTCCACGTGCGCGTCATCGAGGGCAACCGCTCCCGTGTGCAGCAGTTCAAGGGCGTCGTCATCCGCCGTCAGGGCGCCGGCGTGCGCGAGACCTTCACGGTCCGCAAGGTCTCCTTCTCCGTCGGCGTCGAGCGCACCTTCCCGGTGCACACCCCGATCGTGGAGAAGATCGAGCTCGTCACCCGCGGTGACGTCCGCCGCGCCAAGCTGTACTACCTGCGCGAGCTGCGCGGCAAGGCCGCGAAGATCAAGGAGAAGCGCGACAGCTGAGCGCCCTCCGAGGTCCGTGCCGGGGCCGGATAGCATCTGGCCCCGATGGACACCGAAACACAGCACACGGAGCGCGACCGCTCCTCCCGACCTTCCGACCCCGAGCAGCCCTCGGATGCGGAGGAACCGGAGGAACGGTCGCGTTCCGCGTTCACGGGGCGTATCGCGGACTGGTTGCCGGGCGGCCGGATCACCGTGACCCTCCTGGTCGTCCTGCTGTTCCTGCTGCTGTTCAGCACCTTCGTGCTCCGGCCGTTCCAGATCCCCAGCGGTTCGATGGAGCGCGGATTGAGGATCGGCGACCGCGTTCTCGTAAACAAGTTGGCGTACCGTTTCGACGGTCGGCCGCGGCGGGGCGACATCGTCGTCTTCGACGGCACCGGGCTCTTCGGGCACGGCGACTACATCAAACGCGTTGTCGGTGTGGGCGGGGACCACGTGGTGTGCTGCGACAGTGAGGGGAGGATCCGGGTGAACGGCCAGTCGGTCGACGAGTCGGCGTTCCTCTACCCCGGCGACGGCCCGTCCACGGTCCCCTTCGACGTCGTCGTCCCCGACGGCACCCTCTTCGTACTCGGCGACCACCGGGCCGACTCCAGCGACTCCCGCGACCACCTCGGCTCCCCGGGCGGCGGAATGATCCCGCTGGACCGGGTGATCGGCCGCGCCGACTGGATCGTCTGGCCCTTCGCCCACGCCACCCACCTCGACCGCCCCGACGCCTACGCGCGCGTGCCGGAGGGGGAAGGAGACGTCGGGCCCGCGTCCGGAGCCGGGGCCGTGTCCCGGGCCGGGGTCGTGTCCGGCGGTGCGGACGAGGGCGGAGCGGCGCGCGCCGAGGGCGGCGATGGGTAGCCGGGGCAAGCCGCGGGGCACGCCCAGCAGCCCTGCGGAGAACCTCCTGCCCACCGGCTCCCGGCGCACCGCCGCGCCGTCCGGCGGCCGCTCGCGTGCCGAGCGCCGCAGACTCCAGCGCAAGGTCAAACGGCGTCGCAGGCGCGGCGCCGTCAAGGAGATCCCGCTCCTCATCGGCGTCGCGGTCCTCATAGCGCTGGTGCTGAAGACCTTCCTCGTCCAGGCGTTCGTGATCCCGTCGGGCTCCATGGAGCAGACCATCCGGATCGGTGACCGGGTCCTGGTCGACAAGCTCACCCCCTGGTTCGGCTCCGAGCCGCAGCGCGGCGACGTCGTCGTCTTCCGGGACCCCGGGGGCTGGCTCCAGGGCGAGCAGACCACCAAGGAGGACGATCCCGTCGTCGTCAAGCAGGTCAAGGAGGGCCTCGCCTTCATCGGCCTGCTCCCCTCCGACGACGAGAAGGACCTCATCAAGCGGGTCGTCGGCGTCGGCGGGGACCACGTGAAGTGCTGCGACACCCAGGGACGCGTGACCGTCAACGGCGTCCCCCTCGTGGAGGACTACCTGTACCCGGGCGACTCCCCGTCCAGAACGCCGTTCGACGTCACTGTCCCTCAGGGGCGGCTGTGGGTCATGGGCGACCACCGCTCCAACTCCGCCGACTCCCGCGCCCACCAGGGGACCGACTTCGGCACCGTCTCCGAGGACGAGGTGGTGGGGCGGGCCATGGTGATCGCGTGGCCGTTCGGTCACTGGACCACGCTGGACGAGCCGAAAACGTATGCGTCCGTGTCCGACTCGGCCTCCGGTTCGTCCGCCGCTCCCGGCCTGTCGCATAGGGTTGCCCCCTACGATCCGAACGCGATGATTGAACTCCCGACCCCTGCGGAACTCCCGCTCGTTATGGGAGTGGTGGGCCTGCGCCGTTTCCGGGGCAGGCGGCGGCAGAGAGTGAGGAGTTGGCGTGGGGGATGTGGCGGTTGGCGCACGGTCCGGACACGACGGCGAGGAGAACCGCGGACGCCCCGAGGAGACGGCCGGCCCGGTCGCCGACGGCGCCCCGGACTCCGGGCCGGACTCCGGAACCGAGGACGGCAGGGTGACGAACGGACGGCACGGACACAACGGCGGGACCGAGGACGAGGGAGTCGGCGGGACGCCCCCCGCCACACCCCCCGAGGCCAGGAAGCAGCGCTCCTTCTGGAAGGAGCTGCCGATCCTGATCGGCATCGCGCTGGTGCTGGCCCTGCTGATCAAGACGTTCCTGGTGCAGGCGTTCTCGATCCCGTCGTCCTCGATGGAGAACACCCTGCAGATCGGTGACCGCGTCCTGGTCGACAAGCTGACCCCCTGGTTCGGCTCGGAGCCCGAACGCGGCGAGGTGGTCGTCTTCCACGACCCGGACGACTGGCTGGCGGGCGAACCGACCCCCGACCCGAACGCGCTGCAGACGGTCCTCAGCTGGATCGGCCTCATGCCGTCCGCGGACGAGAAGGACCTCATCAAGCGCGTCGTCGGCGTCGGCGGCGACACCGTCGAGTGCAACAAGACCGGCCCGCTCAAGGTCAACGGCCAGGCACTGGACGAGCCGTACGTGTACCCCGGCAACACCCCGTGCTCCGACGACGACCAGGGCGGCCGGTTCAAGGTCACGGTCCCCGAGGGCAAGATCTGGGTCATGGGCGACCACCGGCAGAACTCCCGGGACTCGCGCTACAACCAGTCGGACAAGCACGGCGGCATGGTCCCCGTGGACGAGGTGGTCGGCCGCGCCATCGTGGTCGCCTGGCCGATGAACCGGTGGGGCACCCTGTCGGTCCCCGACACCTTCGACCAGGACGGCGTGCGCAACCAGTCCTCGGCCGCCGCGGCACTCTCGGTCGCCCCCCAGGGGCTGGCCCTCGCCGGCGTGGTCCCGGTCGTCTGGTGGCGCCGCCGCCGTACCGCCCCCGCCCGGACCCGCTGAGGCTCCCGGACCGAGCGGCCGACGTCGGCCCGGCACCCCCGCCCCCTTCCGGCCCCCGGGAGGGGGCTCCCCCGTCGGGGTACCGCCGGGTAAGGTGCGGCTCCATGGGTGGCGAGAGCACGACACGTACGGTCCCGCGCGGCGGCGGAGCGAACAGGAACCCGGTGGGCAGCAGAACCGGGCACCGGCTGTCCAACATCGCCGTGGCGCTGGGCCTGGTGCTGTTCCTCGGTGGTTTCGCCTGGGGAGCGGTGGTCTACCGGCCCTACACCGTGCCGACCGGCTCGATGGCACCGACGATCGACGTCGGTGACCGGGTGGTGGCGCAGCGCATCGACGGAGCCGACGTCCGCCGCGGCGACGTCGTCGTGTTCAAGGACGCCAACTGGGCCGACGCGCCCATGGTCAAGCGGGTCGTCGCCGTGGGCGGGGACACCGTCTCCTGCTGCCAGCAGGGCCGGCTGAGGGTCAACGGCAAGGTGATCGAGGAGCCGTACCTGCCCGCCGGCGCCCCTGCCGAGGACAGCGACTTCCAGACCGTGACCGTCCCGGAGGGCCGCCTGTTCCTGCTCGGCGACGAACGGCACAACTCGGTGGACTCCACCGCCCACATCGCCGACGCGGCCGCGGGCACCGTGGCGCGCGGGGCGGTGGACGCCCGCGTCGACGCCGTGGTCTGGCCCATGGACGGCATGCTGGAGCGGCCGACCGGCTTCGAGACGCTGGGCGCCCTCTCCTCGCCGGGACCGCTGCGGACGGTCGTCGCACTGGTGATCGCCGGGGTCGTGCTGATCCTGGGCGGCGCGGCGTACGGCCCGGTCGCCAAGTGGAGGGGCGCCTCCCGGACCCGGAGCGGAGCGGAGCCCACCGGTGGCCGCTGAGACGACCCCGGCGGGGCAGGACACCTACGAGGGCGGACTGCGCAGGGTCGCCCGGGTGGTGCTGCTCGACCCCGAGGACCGCATCCTGCTGCTGCACGGACACGAACCGGACGATCCCTCCGACGACTGGTGGTTCACCCCCGGCGGCGGTGTGGAGGGCGACGAGACCCGCGAGGAGGCCGCCCGGCGCGAACTCCTCGAGGAGACCGGCATCACCGACGTCGAACTCGGCCCGGTGCTGTGGCGGCGCAGGTGCTCCTTCCCCTTCGCGGGCCGCCGCTGGCATCAGGACGAGTGGTACTACCTGGCCCGCACCGCCCAGACCGCCACCGAGGCCGTCGGCCTCACCGAACTGGAGCGTCGCAGCGTCGCCGGAGCGCGCTGGTGGACGTGTCGGGAACTGACCCGGGCACGTGAGACGGTGTATCCGACCAGACTCGCCGAGCTGCTGCGCACGCTGCTCGACGAAGGTCCCCCGGCCGCTCCGGTGACCCTGGACACCGAAATCGTCTAGGGGTGCACGGGACTGGCGCACAATGGGGGGACCGCACGGCTGAAGGGGAACATGCCATGAGCGCCGAGGACCTCGAGAAGTACGAGACCGAGATGGAGCTCAAGCTCTACCGGGAGTACCGCGACGTCGTCGGCCTGTTCAAATACGTGATCGAAACCGAGCGGCGCTTCTACCTCACCAACGACTACGAGATGCAGGTGCACTCGGTCCAGGGCGAGGTCTTCTTCGAGGTCTCGATGGCCGACGCGTGGGTGTGGGACATGTACCGGCCGGCCCGGTTCGTCAAGCAGGTGCGGGTGCTCACGTTCAAGGACGTGAACATCGAGGAGCTGAACAAGAGCGACCTGGAGCTTCCTGGCGGCTGACGACCGGTGGCGGGCAGTCGGTGGCCGGCAGGCGGTATCAGCCGGCCGAGTGGGTCACCGACGGGTCTCACCCGCGCGGGTGACCGGGTTGTCCACAGCCGCCCGACCGTCCACCAAGATCCACAAGCTCGCTGAGCTGCCCTCATCGTTGGCGCCGGAGGTGGTGCCGAGATGAACGCACGAGGTGCGCTGGGCAAGTACGGCGAGACACTCGCCGCCCGCCGGCTGGCCGGGGCCGGTATGACGGTCCTGAAGCGCAACTGGCGCTGCGGCAGGACCGGAGAGATCGACATCGTGGCCCGGGACGGCGACGTCCTGGTCGTCTGCGAGGTCAAGACCCGCAGGGGCGGCTCCTTCGAGCACCCGATGGCCGCCGTGACCCCCGAGAAGGCGGAGCGGCTGCGGCGGCTCGCGGAGCGCTGGATCCAGACCCACGGAGGAGCCCCGTACGGCGGCGTCCGCATCGACCTGGTCGGGGTGCTCCTGCCGCAGCGCGGCGCTCCCGCGGTCGAACACGCCCGGGGGGTGGCGTGATGGGCTTCGCGCGGACGTGTTCGGTGGCTCTCGTCGGCGTCGAGGGCGTGGTGGTCGAGGTCCAGGCCGACCTGGAACCGGGCGTGGCGGCGTTCACACTGGTGGGCCTGCCCGACAAGAGCCTCACGGAGAGCCGGGACCGGGTACGGGCGGCCGTGGTGAACTCCGGTGCCGAGTGGCCGCAGAAGAAGCTGACGGTGGGACTCAGTCCGGCCTCGGTGCCGAAGAGCGGCAGCGGCTTCGACCTGGCCGTCGCCGCCAGCGTGATGGGCGCCGCGGAGCGGATCGACCCGCGGGTGCTCGCCGACATCGTGATGATCGGGGAGCTGGGCCTGGACGGCCGGGTGCGGCCCGTGCGCGGCATCCTGCCGGCCGTACTCGCCGCGGCCGAGGCCGGCTACGAACAGGTCGTCGTGCCGGAGAGCGCCGCCGCCGAGGCGTCCCTGGTGCCGGGGGTGTCGGTACTCGGCGTACGCAGTCTGCGCCAGCTGATCGCCCTCCTCGCCGACGAACCCGTGCCGGAGGAGGAACAGGACCAGCAGGGCCGTCCCGACCCGCTCCTCGCCGGTCTGCGCATGCCCGGCACCGGCGCGGCCACCGGAATGCACAGCATGGGAGCGGCCCAGCACGACCACGGCCACGACCTCGCCGACGTCGTCGGCCAGGAGTCGGCGCGCGCCGCGGTGGAGATCGCCGCGGCCGGCCGCCATCACCTGTTCCTCGAAGGGCCGCCCGGAGCAGGCAAGACCATGCTCGCCGAACGGCTGCCCGCGATCCTGCCCCGGCTCTGCCGCGCGGAGTCCCTGGAGGTCACCGCCGTCCACTCGGTGGCGGGCCTGCTGCCCCCGGGCAAGCCCCTGATCGACGTGGCCCCCTACTGCGCACCGCACCACTCCGCCACGATGCAGGCCCTCGTCGGGGGCGGGCCCGGCATCGCACGGCCGGGAGCCGTGTCCCTGGCGCACCGAGGGGTGCTGTTTCTGGACGAGACTCCCGAGTTCGGCAGCCACGCGCTGGACGCCCTGCGCCAGCCGCTGGAGGCCGGGCACGTCGTGATCGCGCGCAGCGCGGGCGTGGTGCGCTTCCCGGCACGCTTCCTGATGGTGCTCGCCGCCAATCCCTGCCCCTGCGGGCGGTTCTCCCGGAAGGAGGAGCTGTGCGAGTGCTCGCCCTCGTCGATCCGCCGCTACCAGGCCCGGCTGTCCGGCCCGCTGCTGGACCGGGTCGACCTGCGGGTCGAGGTGGACCGGGTCACACGCAGTCAGCTCGCCTGGGACGGCCCCCGAGGCGATACCACCGCGACGGTCGCGGACCGGGTGCGAGCGGCCAGGGAACGGGCGGCCGCGCGCCTCGCGGACACCCCGTGGCGGTCGAACAGCGAGGTGCCCGGCCGGGAGCTGCGCAGCCGCTGGCGTGCCGCGCCGGGTGCGCTGGACCAGGCGGAACGCAGCCTGGAACGCGGCGCGCTCACCGCCCGGGGACTCGACCGGGTGCTGCGCGTCGCCTGGACCGTCGCCGACCTCGTCGGCCACGACTGCCCCGACGCGAGGGACGTCAACCTGGCGCTGCAACTGCGCACGGCCGTGCCGCGGGGCGTACCGATGACCCTGGGAGCCCTGGCATGAGCGGGGGCGCAGGGGTGACGGGGAACGGCCCCGTGGCTGGGGACGCCGCGACGACGGAGGACGGCGTCCCGAGCGGGGACGCCGGTGCGATGGAGGACGGCGTCCTGAGCGGGGAGGCTGGCGCGATGGCGGGCGGTGCCGTGTGCGGGGACGCCGGTGCGATGGAGGACGGCGTCCTGAGCGGGGAGGCTGGCGCGATGGCGGGCGGTGCCGTGTGCGGGGACGCCGGTGCGATGGAGGACGGCGTCCTGAGCGGGGAGGCTGGCGCGATGGCGGGCGGTGCCGTGTGCGGAGACGTCGGCGCGATGGCGGGCGGTGCCGTGTGCGGGGACGTCGGCGCGATGGCGGACGGTGCCGGAAGCGGGGACGCCGTGCCGACGGAGGGTGCTGCCGTGAGCGGGGATGCCCTGCCCACGGGGCAGGTCTTCGAGGACGCGGGTGCCGGGGCCACGAGGTGCGACGCACTCTTCGGCGACGACGCCGTGTCCTTGGCCGGTGACCCGGCCATCGCGGGCGGTGTGGTGACGCGTGGCGGGGTAGGGGGCGGCGCCTCGACCGGGGCGGCCGACCCGGGGAATCGCGACGCCGGGGACCGGGAGAACGCGACGGCGGGGCCCGAGCCCGAGCCCGGCTCCGCCCCCGACTCTGACTCCGAGCCCGGCGCAGGGGGCGAGCCCGGCCCCGATCCCGGCCCCGATCCCGATCCCGGCCCCGATCCCGGCCCCGATCCCGGCGCAGGGGGCGACCCCGCGGCCGGGGTCGGCAGCACGACCTCGGGTGGCGGTGTCGCCGGGGAGCGCCGCCCCCATGCGGGGCAGGGGGACGCGCACGCGGGCGAGGACGAGGGTGCGGGCGGGAGCGGTGCCCGGAGTGCCGCGCCGGCGGACCCGGAGCTGCTCGGGCGGGTCTTCCTCGCCAGGGTCATCGAGCCCGGCGACGAGACGGGCGGACGGTGGGTGCGGGAGCGGGGAGCCGTGGAGGTGGCCCGGCGCCTGCGCGACGGCGGGCGTGCCCTGCCGGGGGTGAGCGAGAAGCGGTGGGCCGGACTGTGCGCCCGGGCGCGGGGTGCCGACCCCCACCGGGACCTGGCCGTCGCCCGGGCCGCGGGGGCGCGCTACGTGACCCCCGGAACCGCCGAGTGGCCGGGGCAGCTGGACGACCTCGGTGACGCCAGGCCGCTCGGGCTGTGGGTGCGGGGCGGGCCCAGCCTGCGCATGTGGGCGCTGAGGTCGGTCGCCGTCGTCGGCGCCCGCGCCTGCACGGAGTACGGCGCCCACATGGCCGCCACCCTCGCCGCCGGCCTGGCCGAGCGAGGATGGGTCGTGGTGTCCGGCGGCGCCTACGGGGTCGACGGTGCCGCCCACCGGGGCGCCCTCGGCGCGGGCGGCGCCACCGCCGCCGTCCTCGCCTGCGGTGTCGACCGCCCCTACCCTCCCGGGCACACCGCGCTGATCACCAGGATCGCCGAGCAGGGCCTCGTCGTCGGAGAGCTGCCGCCGGGCGACCACCCGACACCGAGCAGGTTCATCCTGCGCAACCGCGTAATCGCCGCACTCACCCGGGGCACCGTCGTCGTCGAGGCCGCCTACCGCAGCGGTTCGCTGGTCACCGCCCGTGCCGCCCGACGCCTCGGTCGCCACGTCATGGGTGTGCCCGGACCGGCGACCAGCGCGCTCTCCGCGGGGGTGCACGAACTGCTGCGCGGCGACGCGGTGCTCGTCGGCGACGCCGCGGAGGTGGTCGAACTGGTCGGCGCCATGGGAGAGCTGCCTCCGGAGCGACGCGGGCCGGTCCTTCCCACCGACCTCCTGGAGCCCCGGACCCGCCATGTCCTGGCCGGGCTCCCCGCGCGGGGGACGGCCTCGGCGGCCGAGGTGGCACGCCGTGCACAGACCACGCAGGACGACGCGATCGCGAGACTGTACGAGCTTCGAGCACTCGGTTACGTCGAACGACACGGCGACGGCTGGAAGTTGACACGCCAGGCGATGATCTCGGTACGCGGCGGCCGGAGCCCGTGCTGACGCACCGTGTTCGGCCGTCCGGGGGAAGCCCGACGCCCGTGGGGATTCAGGCAGTTGGGGTATTCGAATGATCACCCAGAGCGATCATCGTCCCCCCTGTAGAGCGTTCAGCGGAACGTATCTGCGCACGGCCCCCATCCCCTCCTTCGCACACCGCGACGGTCCAGTCACGCTACGCTCACGACTGCCCCCCACGCAGACGGCCGACAGCAGGCGACGACAGAGAGCAGACCGGCGGCCTCAGGCACACCACATCACGGCAGAACGGCACTAGGCGACGAATGCCCCAGCACACCTCCGGGTCCGACCGGGCGGCGATCCCCCCAGCCGCCCGCGACGGTGGCAGCGTGCGACCGTCCGCCCCCTCGACGCTCGACGAGCTGTGGCGGTCGTACAAGGCGACCGGCGACGAGCGGCTGCGGGAACAGCTGATCCTGCACTACTCGCCCCTCGTGAAGTACGTGGCGGGCCGGGTCAGCGTGGGGCTGCCGCCCAACGTCGAGCAGGCCGACTTCGTCTCCTCCGGGGTGTTCGGGCTGATCGACGCCATCGAGAAGTTCGACGTCGACCGCGAGATCAAGTTCGAGACGTACGCGATCACCCGGATCCGCGGCGCCATGATCGACGAACTGCGGGCGCTGGACTGGATCCCGCGGTCCGTGCGGCAGAAGGCGCGGAACGTGGAGCGTGCCTACGCGACGCTGGAGGCACGGCTGCGCCGCACCCCCTCGGAGACCGAGGTGGCCGTGGAGATGGGGATCGCGGTGGAGGACCTCCACGCGGTCTTCAGCCAGTTGTCGCTGGCCAACGTGGTGGCACTGGAGGAGCTGCTGCACGCGGGCAGCGAGGGCGGCGACCGGCTGAGCCTGATGGACACGCTGGAGGACACCTCCGCCGACGACCCGGTGGAGGTGGCCGAGGACCGGGAGCTGCGGCGGCTGCTGGCCCGGGCGATCAACACGCTCCCCGAGCGCGAGAAGACCGTCGTCACGCTCTACTACTACGAGGGCCTCACGCTCGCCGAGATCGGAAACGTGCTGGGTGTGACCGAGAGCCGGGTCAGCCAGATCCACACCAAGTCGGTGTTGCAACTGCGCGGAAAGCTGGCGGGCTTCGGCCGCTGACCTGGCCGTACGTCGACCAGGAGACCTGCCGGTGACCCGGCCGGCGGGCGGGCGGTCGGGTGAGTGACTCCCGTTCGGCGTGGCGCGTCCGTAAAGTGGTGACGTGCCAAGGATTCGAGCGGCCTCCGTGGCCGAGCACCGGTCGATGCAGCGTGCCTCCCTGCTGGACGCGGCACGCTCCCTGCTGTCCGACGGCGGAACGGAGGCGCTGACCTTCCCCGCCCTCGCCGAACGGACGGGCCTCGCCCGGTCGTCCGTCTACGAGTACTTCCGGTCGCGGGCCGCCGTCGTCGAGGAGCTGTGCGCCGTCGATTTCCCCGTGTGGGCGGCGGAGGTCGAGGCCGCGATGGAAGGCGAGACGGCACCCGAGGCCAAGGTCGAGGCCTATGTGCGCACCCAGCTCGACCTGGTCGGGGACCGGCGCCACCGGGCCGTCGTGGCCATCTCCGCGAGCGAGCTGGACGCCGGCGCGCGGGAGAAGATCCGTGCCGCGCACGGTGGGCTGATCGCGATGATCGTCGAGGCGCTGGGGGAGATGGGGCACGCACAGCCGCGGCTGGCGGCGATGCTCCTCCAGGGCGTCGTGGACGCGGCGGTGCGCCGGATCGAGCTGGGGGCGGCGGAGGAGCCCACGGCGATCACGGAGGCGGCGGTCTCCATGGCGTTGCGAGGCGTGCGGGGCTGACCTGCGTACGGCCGCCGGGCAGCGGCACCCCCAGGACCGGCAGCAGTCTCGACGGTCCCGCGTCCAGCAGCCACGGCGGGAGCAGGGACAGCGGGTTCAGATAGACATCGCCCCGCAGCAGGCCCCAGTGCAGGCAGGACGTGCAATGCGGGCCCGGCGGCTCCACCGTGCCGAGAACCTCGCCCGCCGAGACCTCGTCGCCCTTCTTCACCACCGCCTCGACCGGCGTGTACGTCGTCCGCAGGGGTGGTACCCCCGTCCCGGCCAGTTCCAGCGAGACCGCGCCCCTGCCCGCGACCGGTCCCGCGAACGACACCCGGCCCGCGGCCACCGCCCGCACCGGGACGCCGTCCGCCGCGGCGAGGTCCACGCCGCGGTGGCCCGGCCCGTACGGGGTCGCCGGGGGCTCCCAGCCCCGCAGGACCGCGGGCCGGTCGCCGACCGGCCAGTGGCGGGCCACGGCCGGCACCGCCGGATCCGGGACAGCCGGATCCGGGACAGCCCGGCCGGAGTCGGCTGCCACCACCGAAGCCGCCGTCGCCGCCGAAGCAGCTGAAACCGCCGAGGCCGGTGAAACCGCCGTCGCCGCCGAGGCCGCCGGAGCCGGGCGCGGTGGCTCCGCAGCCAGGAAGGTCAGGCCGGTCAGCAGCGGTACCAGCCAGGTGCACGCACTCACACATCGCCTCGTTCGCATGCGAGCACCGTCCCGCACCAGGGCCGGTCCCCGCCCGGACCTGTGGACCGCGCCCCGGTTGTGGACAGCCGCGTCACCCGGTGCCCCGCGGGTCCCGTACACTTCTGGTGGCGATCCGGGTCACCGGGTCGACTTCGCACGCCCCGACACGAGGCCCGCAAAGGTCCGTGTCAGCGCCCCTCGGTCCCTCAGGGCAGGCGCATCCGGGCGTCAGGCGCGGGAGCCGTCCGGCTCGCGCGGCACAACCGAGAAAATCAAGGAGATACGGCCATGGCCGTCGTCACGATGCGGGAGCTGCTGGAAAGCGGCGTCCACTTCGGTCACCAGACCCGTCGTTGGAACCCGAAGATGAAGCGCTTCATCTTCACGGAGCGCAACGGCATCTACATCATCGACCTGCTCCAGTCGCTGTCGTACATCGACCGCGCCTACGAGTTCGTCAAGGAGACCGTCGCCCACGGCGGCACGGTCATGTTCGTCGGCACGAAGAAGCAGGCGCAGGAGGCCATCGCCGAGCAGGCCACCCGCGTCGGCATGCCCTACGTCAACCAGCGCTGGCTGGGCGGCATGCTCACCAACTTCTCGACCGTCTACAAGCGCCTGCAGCGCCTGAAGGAGCTCGAGCAGATCGACTTCGAGGACGTGGCCGCCTCCGGCCTCACCAAGAAGGAGCTGCTGGTCCTCTCCCGCGAGAAGGCCAAGCTGGAGAAGACCCTCGGCGGTATCCGCGAGATGTCCAAGGTGCCCAGCGCCGTCTGGATCGTGGACACCAAGAAGGAGCACATCGCGGTCGGCGAGGCCCGGAAGCTCAACATCCCGGTCGTCGCCATCCTCGACACCAACTGCGACCCCGACGAGGTCGACTACAAGATCCCGGGCAACGACGACGCGATCCGCTCCGTCACCCTGCTCACCCGCGTGATCGCCGACGCCGTCGCCGAGGGCCTCATCGCCCGCTCCGGTGCCGCCGGTGGCGCCAAGGGTGACAAGGCCGCCGGTGAGCCGCTCGCCGCGTGGGAGCGCGACCTGCTCGAGGGCGAGAAGGCCGAGAAGAAGGACGACGCCGAGGCCGCCGAGAAGCCCGCCGAGGCTCCTGCTGCCGAGGCTGCCGAGGCCCCCGCCGCTGAGGCCGCCGAGGCCCCCGCTGCCGAGGCCGCTCCCGCCGAGGAGGCGCCCGCCGCCGACGCCCCGGCCGCGGACGCCGAGCAGGCCTGACCCCTCACCACCTTCGGGTTCTGGACGGCGGGGGCCCATGAAGCCCCCGCCGTCCGGCCCGTAGATCTTCAGACTTCGAGAGAGATTCCGGAATCATGGCGAACTACACCGCCGCCGACGTCAAGAAGCTCCGTGAGCTCACCGGCGCCGGCATGATGGACTGCAAGAAGGCGCTGGACGAGGCCGAGGGCAACGTCGAGAAGGCCGTCGAGGCGCTCCGCATCAAGGGCCAGAAGGGCGTCGCCAAGCGCGAGGGCCGCTCTGCCGAGAACGGCGCCGTCGTCTCGATCATCGCCGACGACAACACCTCGGGTGTCATCGTCGAGCTGAAGTGCGAGACGGACTTCGTCGCCAAGGGCGAGAAGTTCCAGAACGTCGCCAAGGCCATCGCCGAGCACGTCGCCAAGGCCGCCCCGGCCGACCTCGAGGCCCTGCTCGCCTCCGAGATCGAGGCCGGCAAGACCGTCCAGGCGTACGTGGACGAGGCCAACGCCAACCTCGGCGAGAAGATCGTCCTGGACCGCTTCGCGCAGTTCTCCGGCGGCTTCGTGACCGCGTACATGCACCGCACGATGCCCGACCTGCCCCCGCAGATCGGTGTCCTCGTCGAGCTGGACAAGCCCAACGCCGAGATCGCCAAGGGTGTCGCCCAGCACATCGCCGCCTTCGCGCCGAAGTACCTCTCCAAGGAGGACGTTCCGGCCGAGGTCGTCGAGAGCGAGCGCCGCGTCGCCGAGGAGACCACCCGCGCCGAGGGCAAGCCCGAGGCCGCCCTGCCGAAGATCGTCGAGGGTCGCCTCAACGGCTTCTTCAAGGACGCCACCCTGCTCGGCCAGCCCTACGCCCTGGACAACAAGAAGTCCGTCCAGAAGGTGCTGGACGAGGCCGGTGTCACCCTGAAGCGCTTCTCGCGCATCAAGGTCGGCATCTGAGTCCGTACCGCGACGGACGCGCGACCCCGGTAGGGTCGACGGCAGTCGTCGGCGCCGTTCGCGTGTGCGGTTGCGTACGCGCGCGTGGCGGCGGACGACAGCAGATCTGACGAGGAGGCCATTGCCGCGTATGGGATGCGATACACGCCCCCACCGGCAGTGGCCTTCTTCGTGTGTGTGACCCACGTAAAAGAGGCGAGATCTCCATGACCACCATGGCCGAGAAGAGCGACGACGGCAAAGTACGCGGCCGCTTCATGCTGAAGCTGTCCGGAGAGGCCTTCTCCGGCGGTGGGGGCCTGGGCGTCGACCCCGACGTGGTGCACGCCATCGCCCGCGAGATCGCGGCCGTCGTCCGGGACGGCGCGCAGATCGCGATCGTCATCGGCGGCGGCAACTTCTTCCGCGGCGCCGAACTGCAGATGCGCGGCATGGACCGCGCCCGCTCGGACTACATGGGCATGCTCGGCACGGTGATGAACTGCCTGGCCCTCCAGGACTTCCTGGAGAAGGAGGGCGTCGACTGCCGGGTGCAGACCGCCATCACCATGGGCCAGGTCGCCGAGCCCTACATCCCGCTGCGCGCCGTGCGCCACCTGGAGAAGGGCCGCGTGGTCATCTTCGGCGCCGGCATGGGCATGCCCTACTTCTCCACCGACACCACCGCCGCCCAGCGCGCCCTCGAGATCGACGCCGAGGCCCTCCTCATGGGCAAGAACGGCGTGGACGGGGTCTACGACTCCGACCCGAAGACCAACCCGGACGCCGTGAAGTTCGACGCGCTCGGGTACGGCGAGGTCATCACCCGCGACCTGAAGGTCGCCGACGCCACGGCCGTCACGCTCTGCCGCGACAACAGCCTCCCGATCGTGGTCTTCGAGCTGCTGAAGGAGGGCAACATCGCCCGTGCCGTCAAGGGTGAGAAGATCGGCACGCTTGTGGGTGACCAAGACAGCCGGGACTGACCGGAGAACACCCCTGTCCGCGGACGCCACCTGTCCGGGGGACGCACGGGGCGGGGCCGGGCCGGGGGATGGACAATGTCCCGCCGGTCGGGAACCGTGCAGGAAGAACGCGACGCAGCCGGCCGTCGACCCGTCGGGGAAGCGGCCGGGCCTACTCAAGACACGCAGGAGCAAGTGGTGATCGAAGAGACCCTCCTCGAGGCCGAGGAGAAGATGGAGAAGGCCGTCGTGGTCGCCAAGGAGGACTTCGCCGCGATCCGCACCGGTCGTGCGCACCCGGCGATGTTCAACAAGATCGTGGCCGACTACTACGGCGCGCTGACGCCGATCAACCAGCTGGCCTCGTTCTCCGTGCCCGAGCCGCGCATGGCCGTGGTGACCCCCTTCGACAAGAGCGCCCTGCGCAACATCGAGCAGGCGATCCGCGACTCCGACCTGGGCGTCAACCCGAGCAACGACGGCAACATCATCCGGGTGACGTTCCCCGAGCTGACCGAGGAGCGCCGCCGCGACTACATCAAGGTCGCCAAGGCCAAGGGCGAGGACGCCAAGGTCTCGATCCGCTCCGTGCGCCGCAAGGCCAAGGACGGCATCGACAAGATGGTCAAGGACGGCGAGGTCGGCGAGGACGAGGGCCGCCGTGCGGAGAAGGAGCTCGACGACACCACCGCCAAGTACGTCGCACAGGTGGACGAGCTCCTGAAGCACAAGGAAGCGGAGCTGCTCGAGGTCTGATGAACGACTCTTCCTGGGGAGCGCCGCCACAAGCCGGGTACTGGGGGCCGCCCGACCAGGGACCCGTCCAGGGCGCTGCCCCGGCGGGTCCCGCCTACGATGTGCCCTACGCGCAGCAGACTCGCCCCATGCCCATCGTGCCCGACGTACCCGAACACGGCGGAGACCAGGACGACGACCAGGGGACCGCTCGACCGGGCGGCCCCCGCTCGTATCACGACCAGAACCCGTCGGTGCAGCCGTATGCGGCGGTGCCGCAGAATCCGGAGCCCATGCCCGACGCCCCGCAGCCGGCGCGGTCCCAGCCGCCGCAGAAGAAGAGCGCGGGGCGCGACCTGGGTGCCGCGATAGGGGTCGGTGTCGGGCTCGGCGTGGTGATCGTCGCGTCGCTGTTCTTCGTGAAGGCCGTCTTCGTCGGCGTGGTCGTGGTCGCCGTCGTGGTGGGGCTGTGGGAGCTGACCGAGCGGCTGGAGGAGCGCAAGGGCATCAAGGCGCCCCTCGTGCCGCTCGCGATCGGCGGCGCCGCGATGGTGGTCGCCGGGTACGCGCGAGGCGCCGAGGGCGCGTGGGTCGCCATGGCGCTCACGGCGCTCGCGGTCCTCGTGTGGCGGATGACCGAGCCGCCCGAGGGCTATCTCAGGGACGTCACGGCGGGCCTGTTCGCCGCGTTCTACGTGCCGTTCCTGGCCACGTTCGTCGCCATGATGCTGATGGCGGACGACGGCGAGTGGCGCGTCCTGGTCTTCCTGATACTGACGGTCGTCAGCGACACCGGCGCCTACGCCGTCGGCTGGCGGTTCGGCAGGACCAAGCTCGCCCCCCGCATCAGCCCCGGCAAGACCCGCGAGGGCCTGCTGGGAGCGGTGGCGTTCGCGATGGTGGCGGGCGCGCTGTGCACGCACTTCCTGATCGACGACGGCACCTGGTGGCAGGGCCTGCTGCTGGGCCTCGCCGTCGCCGTCAGCGCCACCCTGGGCGACCTCGGCGAGTCCATGATCAAGCGCGACCTCGGCATCAAGGACATGGGCACCCTCCTGCCGGGCCACGGCGGCATCATGGACCGTCTGGACTCCCTGCTGCCGACGGCGCCGGTCGCGTGGCTGCTGCTGGTGATCTTCGTCGGGTCGGGTTGACAGGCATCCGGTAGCATGGAAAGGGCCTGCGGCGTCTGCTGCGGGCCTTTCCGTGTATCCCCGCCGATGCGGGGGTGTTCCAGTGAGGTCTCCTGGCTTCGGCATGGCCCTGCCGTTGTCCCCGCAGACGCGGGGGGTTGCCACAGGCCCGCCGTCATGAGGAGTTGTCCGACCGTGGCCCGTCCAGCCCCCGGTGAGCTCACCTTCGCCGCACCCCGCGGAGCGAAGCGGCCGCCGCGGCATCTCGCCGACCTCACGCCCGCCGAGCGCAAGGAGGCCGTCGCCGCGATCGGTGAGAAGCCGTTCCGTGCGAAGCAGCTCTCGCAGCACTACTTCGCGCGGTACGCGCACGACCCCGAGCAGTGGACCGACATCCCCGCAGGCTCGCGCCAGGGGCTCCGCGAGGCGCTGCTGCCCGAGCTGATGACGGTCGTGCGGCACCTGTCCACCGACGAGGGGACCACGCGCAAGACGCTGTGGAAACTGTTCGACGGGACGCTCGTCGAGTCGGTCCTCATGCGTTACCCGGACCGGGTCACCATGTGCATCAGCTCCCAGGCCGGCTGCGGCATGAACTGCCCGTTCTGCGCCACCGGCCAGGCCGGCCTGGACCGCAACCTGTCGACCGCCGAGATCGTGCACCAGATCGTCGACGGCATGCGCGCGCTCCGGGACGGCGAGGTCCCCGGCGGCCCTGCCCGGCTCAGCAACATCGTGTTCATGGGTATGGGCGAGCCCCTCGCCAACTACAACCGCGTCATCGGCTCCATCCGCCGGCTCACCGACCCCGAGCCGGACGGGCTGGGGCTCTCCCAGCGCGGCATCACCGTCTCGACGGTCGGTCTCGTCCCGGCGATCCACCGCTTCGCCGACGAGGGCTTCAAGTGCCGCCTCGCCATCTCCCTGCACGCGCCCGACGACGAGCTGCGCGACACCCTCGTCCCCGTCAACACGCGCTGGAAGGTGCGCGAGGTGCTGGACGCCGGGTTCGAGTACGCGGCGAAGTCCGGGCGCCGGCTCTCCATCGAGTACGCGCTGATCCGCGACATCAACGACCAGGCCTGGCGCGGTGACCGTCTCGGGCGACTGCTCAGGGGCAAGCCCGTGCACGTCAACCTGATCCCGCTCAACCCCACGCCCGGCTCCAAGTGGACCGCTTCCCGGCCCGAGGACGAGAAGGCGTTCGTCGAGGCGATCGCGGCGCACGGTGTGCCGGTGACGGTCCGGGACACCCGGGGGCAGGAGATCGACGGGGCGTGTGGTCAGCTCGCCGCGAGCGAGCGGTAACCTGACCGGCGTCAGTGTCGGCAGTACGACTCCATCACCCTCATATCTTCATATTCCGACAGGGGAGCGCCACAGCGCTGAGAGTGCGGCACCGGCCGCAGACCCTCCGAACCTGGCCCAGGTCATTCTGGGTAGGGAGATCGGTCACCACTCGAGCTGTTGCGCCCTGCCCGGGACCCTCGCCAGGGGTTCTGGGCGGGGCCGCGTCTTCTCCTGGTCACCCAGGAGGAATTCAGTGAGCATCACCAAGAAGGTCAGTGTCCTGGCCGTCGGCCTCGGCATGGTCGGCACCCTGGCCGCCTGCGGATCGTCCTCCGACGACGCCGGCGGCTCCGGGGACTCCAAGACCGTGACGCTGGTCAGCCACGACTCGTGGGCCGTGTCGAAGGACGTCGTCGCCGCCTTCGAGAAGCAGTCGGGCTACAAGGTCAGGGTCCTGGAGGACGGCGACGCCGGGCAGGCCGTCAACAAGGCCGTCCTCACCAAGGACAACCCGCAGGGCGACGTCTTCTTCGGCGTCGACAACACCCTGCTGTCCCGCGCCCTCGACAACGGCCTGTTCCAGCCGTACGAGGCGAAGGGCTCCGACCTCGTCCTGCCCGCGTACCGGGCCGACGAGGACAAGCACCGGGTCACGCCCGTCGACACCGGTGACATCTGCGTCAACTACGACAAGGCGTACTTCGCCCGGCACGGGCTGACCCCGCCGAAGTCCTTCGACGACCTGGTCAAGCCCGCGTACAAGGACCTGCTCGTCACCGAGAACGCGGGCAGCTCCTCGCCCGGCCTCGGTTTCCTCCTCGGCACCGCCGCCAAGTACGGCGACGGGGGCTGGGAGGGCTACTGGAAGAAGCTCAAGGCGAACGGCGTCAAGGTCGTCGACAGCTGGGAGCAGGCGTACAACGAGGAGTTCTCCGGCTCGGCCGGCGGCAAGAAGGCCAAGGGCGACCGTCCGCTCGTCGTCTCCTACGCCTCCTCGCCGCCCGTCGAGGTCGTCTACGCCGACCCGCAGCCGTCCACCGCCCCCACCGGCGTCGCCGACGGCACCTGCTTCCGGCAGGTCGAGTACGCGGGCCTGCTCAGCAACGCGAGGAACCCCGAGGGCGGCAAGGCGCTCCTCGACTTCCTGCTGAGCAAGTCCTTCCAGGAGGACATGCCGTTGAACATGTTCGTCTACCCGGTGCGGGAGGGCGCGCAGGTCCCGGAGGTGTTCTCGAAGTTCGGTCCGCAGGCGAAGGACCCGCAGACCCTCGACCCGGCGAAGATCGCCGACAACCGCGACCAGTGGGTCAGGTCGTGGACCTCGCTCGTACTGAAGTGATCCACGAAGAGGGGCGGGCGGTGAAGCGGGCGGTGAAGCGGGCGCGGACCGCGCGCGGGGGCGCGGCGCGGCTCGGTCTGATGGCCGTGCCCGTCGCGTTCTTCGCTGTGTTCTTCGCCTACCCCGTCGCCGCCATCGTCGCGCGCGGCCTGGAGGTCGACGGGGTCTGGCAGCTCGGGCGGATCGGGGACGTGCTCGCGCGCTCCGACGTGCGGCACGTGCTGTGGTTCACGACCTGGCAGGCGCTGGCGTCCACCGCGCTCACCCTGCTGATCGCACTGCCCGGCGCGTACGTCTTCGCCCGCTTCGACTTCCCCGGCAAGCAGGTGCTGCGGGCCGTGGTGACCGTGCCGTTCGTGCTGCCGACGGTCGTCGTCGGTACGGCGTTCCTGGCACTGGTCGGGCGCGGTGGGCTGCTGGACGAGCTGTGGGGTCTGCGTCTGGACACCACGGTGTGGGCGATCCTCCTCGCGCACGTCTTCTTCAACTACGCCGTCGTCGTCCGCACCGTCGGCGGCCTCTGGTCGCAGCTCGACCCGCGCCAGGAGGAGGCCGCGCGGATGCTCGGCGCCTCCCGGCTGCGGGCCTGGCGGCAGGTCACGCTGCCCGCGCTGGCGCCCGCCGTGGCCGCCGCCGCGCTGATGGTCTTCCTGTTCACCTTCACCTCCTTCGGTGTCGTCCAGATCCTCGGCGGACCCACCTTCTCCACGCTGGAGGTGGAGATCTACCGCCAGACCTCGCAGGTCTTCGACCTGTCCACGGCCGCGGTGCTGACGCTGATCCAGTTCGCCGCGGTCGTCGCCATCCTCGCCGTGCACGCCTGGACGGTACGGCGGCGCGAGACGGCCCACCGGCTGGTGGACGCGGCCACGACCGCGCGCCGGCCGCGTGGAACCGGGCAGTGGGCGCTGCTCGCCGGGGTCCTGGCCGTCATCGCCGTCCTGCTGGTGCTGCCGCTCGCGGTACTGGTCCGGCGGTCGCTGGGCGCGTCCGGGTTCGGCTACTACCGGGCGCTGACCCGCGAGGACGGCGGTGCGTTCCTCGTCCCGCCGATCGAGGCGATCGGCAACTCCCTCCAGTACGCCGTCGCCGCCACCGCCATCGCCGTGGCGATCGGCCTGCTGGCCGCGACCGCGCTCACCCGGCGCGACGCGGGCCGCTTCGTGCGCGGGTTCGACGCGCTGCTGATGCTGCCGCTCGGGGTGTCGGCCGTGACGGTCGGGTTCGGATTCCTGATCGCACTGGACGAACCGCCGCTGGACCTCAGGTCGTCCTGGATCCTGGTGCCGCTCGCGCAGGCGCTGGTGGGCGTCCCCTTCGTCGTACGGACCATGCTGCCGGTGCTGCGGGCGGTGGACGGGCGGCTGCGGGAGGCGGCGGCGGTGCTGGGGGCGTCGCCCTGGCGGGTGTGGCGCGAGGTGGACCTGCCGATGGTGCGGCGGGCGCTGCTGGTCGCGGCCGGGTTCGCCTTCGCCATCTCGCTCGGGGAGTTCGGCGCGACCGTCTTCATCGCGCGGCCCGACAACCCGACGCTGCCGGTCGCCGTGGCGCGACTGCTGGGCCGGCCGGGCGACATGAACTACGGCCAGGCGATGGCCCTTTCGACGATTCTGATGCTGGTGTGCGCGGTGGCCCTGGTGGTGCTGGAGCGGCTGCGGACCGACCGGAGCGGGGAGTTCTGACATGCCGCCGATGACGCCGACGCCGACGCCGACGCCGCCGAGCCTGCTGAGCCTCGAAGGCGCCACGGTCCGCTTCGGCGGGCGGGCCGTGCTCGACGACGTCGATCTGGGGGTCGCCGAGCACGAGGTGGTGTGCGTGCTGGGGCCCAGCGGCAGCGGCAAGTCGACGCTCCTGCGGGCGGTCGCCGGGCTCCAGCCGCTGGACGCCGGACGGGTGACGCTGGACGGCCGGGACCAGTCCGGGGTGCCCGCGCACCGGCGCGAGGTCGGGCTGATGTTCCAGGACCACCAGCTCTTCCCGCAGCGGGACGTGGCCGGGAACATCGCCTTCGGGCCGCGGATGCGAGGCGCTTCCCGGGCCGAACAGCGGGACCGGGTGGGGGAGTTGCTGGAGCTGGTGGGGCTGCCGGGTGCCGCCCGCCGGTCCGTCGCCGCGCTCTCCGGCGGTGAGCAGCAGCGAGTGGCGCTGGCCCGCGCGCTCGCGCCCCGGCCCCGGCTGCTGATGCTGGACGAGCCGCTCGGCCAGCTCGACCGTTCGCTGCGGGAGCGTCTCGTGGTCGAACTGCGGGAGCTGTTCGGCCGGTTGGGCACCACGGTGCTCGCCGTGACCCACGACCAGGGCGAGGCGTTCGCGCTGGCCGACCGGGTCGTGGTGATGCGGGACGGGCGGATCGCGCAGTCGGGGACGCCCCTGGAGGTGTGGCAGCGGCCGGCGGACGCGTTCGTGGCCCGCTTCCTGGGTTTCGACAACGTGGTCGAGGCGCTGGTCGCCGGGCAGGCCGCCGACACCCCGTGGGGCAAGGTGCCGGTCCCGGAGGATGCCCCGCAGGGCACCCGGACGGTGCTGGTGCGGCCGGCCGGGGTCCGGGTCGTCCCCGCCGACGAGGGCCTGCGCTGCACGGTCACCGCCCGCACCTTCCGCGGCACCCACGTCACCGTCCACCTCCAGCCCGAGGACGCGCCCCGCCTGGAGGCGGCCTGCGCGCTGCGGTCGGCGCCGGAGGTCGGGGACGCGGTCGGGGTCGAGTTCGACGTGGCGGAAATTGTCGTGCTCGGGTGATCGTTCCGCTCGTAGGGTGACGGCATGACTCTCCTTCGGCACGACCGCTACTGCGACGAGATCGTCCACCAAGTGGGCCTGCTCAGGGCCGTGGTGACGTCCGGCGCGGATGTGGCGGCCACCGTGCCGACCTGCCCGGACTGGACCCTGGAGGACCTGGTGCGGCACGTGGGCCGGGCCCTGCGCTGGTGCGGGCTGCTCGTCGGCACCCGCGCCGAGGAGGACATCCCGGTCGACCGGGCGCCGGGCTCCGAGGGCCCCGCCGTCACCGGGGACGCCGCGGCGCTGGACGCGTGGCTGGCCCGGTCCGGCGAGGTGGTCGTCGGCGCGTTGCGGGAGGCCGGTCCGGACGCGCGTGCGTGGTCGTGGGCCGGTGACGACACGGCCGGGTTCTGGGCGCGGCGGATGACCCACGAACTCGTCGTCCACCAGGCGGACGCGGCACTCGCGGCGGGCCTGCCGCTCCGGGCCGTCGCGCCCGAGGTGGCCGCCGACGCGGTCGACGAGTGGCTGGACATCGTGCGGTTCGTCCAGCGGGTACTGCCCGGCGCGGCGGCGAACGAACTGCGTGCCCCGGGCAGCAGCATCCACCTGCACGCGACCGGCACCCCGACGGAGCTGGACACCGAGTGGCTCGTCGACCTGGCCGACGAGGGCGTCGTCTGGCGCCGCGGCCACGAGAAGGCGACCGTGACCCTGCGCGGGCCGCTCACGGACGTGCTGCTGGCCTTCTACGGCCGGCTGCCGCTGGACACCCCGGGGCTCGACGTGCTCGGTGACCGCAAGCTGCTCGAACTCTGGCTGGAGAAGGCGACGTTCGGCTGACACGACGGTGGCCCGCCCCCGGCCGGGGACGGGCCACCACGACGTGCGTCGGTGCGGGCGTCAGCGGTTGCTGTTCGCTCCGCGACGGCGCAGGCCGAAGAAGACGGCGCCGCCACCGACGACGACCAGGGCCGCCGCGATACCGGCGATCATGCCGGTGTTGGAGTTGGCACCGGTCTCGGCGAGGTTGGAGTCACCGGCCGCCGGGGACGGGGCGTTGTCGTTCGGCACGGCCGCCGGCGCGGTGCTCTCCGCCTGCGACGGCGCGGGGGCCGAGGTGGACGGCTCGGGGGCCGGGGTCTCCGTCTCGTCGGACGGGGTCGAGGAGCTCTCCGACGGGGCCGGGGCCGGAGTGTCCTCGGTCTTGCAGGGGGTCGACGGGGTCTTCACGTCCGGCTGGATGTCCTCGTCGACGTACGTGTCGGCCTTGACGTGGACGCGGTACTCCGTGTTCGGCTGCCAGTCCACGGGGAAGGTGACCGTGGTGCCGTCCTTGGAGCCCTTGACCGTCTGCTGGCCGACCTGCCTGTCGCCGTCCTTGAGGTAGACGGTGACGGTGGCCGGGATGCCGGCCGGGTCCACGTCGGTGACGGTGATGACACCGTTGTCGCCTTCGCACTTGGCTTCAGCGGAGAACTCGCCGATGTTGCAGGCGAGGGCGGTGCCGGAGGCGCTCAGCGCCAGGGCCGCGGAGGCGGCGACGACGCCGAGGGCGCGGACGCCGCGGCGGGATGCCGTACGGCTGATTATGGACAGGACTGCCACGTTTGTCCTTTACGGGAGCGCGGATGCGGGGGGTGGAGGGGGTGCCGACGCTCGACGACGCGGCATCAGCACACCCATGAGCCTCACTGGTCTATAAGCGGGGCGTAAGAAGTGTCAACGCATATGCCGGTCAAGGCCGTTGACTTTGCCGTCTTATTAACCGCCGGTACGTTTCAGCACCCTGGGTGCCTCTTCGATCCGGCCAATCAGGGCGCTCCCCGACCCCCGTCGCCCACCCCTCCCGAGCCGCCGGCTCCCGGTCCGCCCGTCCGTGCCGGGGACCGCTCGGTCAGCCCTGGACCGCCGCCGGGTCCATCCACACGACCTCGAAGGTGTGGCCGTCGACGTCGTCGAAGGCCCGGCCGTACATGAAGCCGTGGTCCTGGGTCTCGCCGGTGACCGAGCCGCCGGCCGCGACCGCCTTCTCCACCAGCTCGTCGACCTTCTCGCGGCTCTCGGCGCTCAGCGCGATCAGCACCTCGCTGGACTTCGCCGAGTCCGCGATGTCCTTCTTCGTGAACTCACGGTACTTCTGCGGGGTGTGCACCATCACCACGATGGTGTCGCTGACCGGGAACGAGGCGGTGCTGTCGTCGCTGAACTGGGCGTTGATCTCCCATCCGAGCCCGGCGAAGAACTTCTTGGAGGCGTCGAGGTCGCCGGTGGCCAGGTTCACGAAGATCATCTGCTGGTACATGGGGGGCCTCTCCCGTCGATGTGCTGCCGTTGTCGTGCCGTTCGAAGAGGTAGACGGGAGGCGGCCGGGAAACTCATCGCCGGTCCGCGGACTTTCTCGAAGGAATGTTCCCGGCTCAGTCGGCCAGCGGCAGCGCCGCCAGCACGGCGACGACCAGGGTCAGCGGACCGAACAGGGCGAGCAGGGCGGCGGCGCGCACGGCGGCGGCGCCGCGCAGGGTCGCCGGGGGCGCTCCCAGCCGCAGCAGGGCTTGCGTCGTGTCGGCACGCGCGTGCTTGGCCTCGACGGCCGCGGTGAGGAGGGCGGCCACCGTGCAGCCGGCCACGAGGAGGGCGCCCAGGGTGCTCAGCGGGCCGAACGCCGGTCCGTCGCCGGCGTACACCGTGCCGGCCACGTAGGCCGCGGCGGCCACGGCGGCCACGACGCCGAGGGGCGGCCGATGCGGTGCGACTCCTCCATGAGGACGCGGCCGGCCAGCAGCCGCAGGGCGCGGGGGCGGGCGGCCTGGAGCAGGCGGCCGCACAGCTGGGTGAGGCCGGGACCGGCCAGGGCCAGACCCAGGGCGGTGAGGGCCCAGCCGATCAGGACACCGGCCGAGGGGGCCGTGCCGGGCGCGGGGGCGGTGGCCGCGCCGCCGGTGTACGTCTCGACGGTGAGGCCCGCGGCGAGGACGGCGAAACCCCAGGGCAGAGCGCTGGTGCCCTGGGGGCGGGGGCGGCTCGGCCCGCGTGCCCGGCGCCTGCGGGGCGACGTCCGCCGGGGCCGGGGGCTCGGGGGCGATGGCCTGCGTCTGCAGGGTGCCGCCCGCGCCCGCCGATGCCGCCCCCGCGGCACGACTGCCCGCGGCCGTGGCGGGCCGGACGGCCCGGGAGCCGAAGCGGCCGTACGCGCCGAAGGTCTCGCGGGCCTTGCCCCAGCCGTAGGCGCCGAAGCGGCCGTAGCCGCGCGGTGCGGCGGCCGCGGCGGGCCGGGGCTCGCGGGGGCGCAGCGAGTGGGCCACCGCGGCCGACGCGAAGGCCGGCCCGAGGACCAGCAGGGTCAGGACGGCCGGGGCGGGGAGGGACTGGCCGACGGCCAGGGCGTCGGCGGCCACGCGGCCGGAGGGCCGACCGCCCGTCAGGTCGCCGCGCAGGTGGAGGAAGAGCAGCAGGGCCGCCACCGAACCCAGCGCGGCGGCCAGGGCCGTCGTCGTCGCCGATACGGCCATCAGGCGGCCGGGGCCCAGGCCGATCGCCGACAGCCCCGAGCGGGGCCGGGTACCGGGATCGGTGCGGGCCACGGCGACCGCGAGGTGCACCGCGGCGGCCAGCGGCGCCACGCACCAGGCCAGGCGGAGCGCGGCGGCGCCGGGGGTGTCCGGGTGGCTCAGCGCGTAGCCGAGGGCGCACAGCAGCAGGAAGCCCGTGCCCGCCGAGGCCACCGCGACCAGCAGGCGGCGCAGGTGGACGGCGAGGCGGGCGGTGCGGGTCAGGCGGAGAGCGAGCACGCCGCCCGGCCTTCCGTTCCGGGAGTCCCGGCGGCACCCGTGGCCACCGTGGTCTCGGCGAGCGGGGGGAGGTGCACGGTGCGTACCCGCCGTCCGTCGAGGAGCGCCACCGCGCGGTCCGCCAGGGCGGCGGTCTGCGCGTCGTGCGTGGCGAGCAGGACGGTGATGCCGTGCGAGCGGGCCGCCGTGGTGAGCGTGCGCAGCACCTGGGCTCGGTCGGCGCGGTGCAGGGGGGCCGTCGGCTCGTCGGCGAAGAGGACCGCCGGGGCGACGGCGAGGGCGCGGGCGATGCAGACGCGCTGCCGCTCGGCCTGCTGGAGTTCGTGCGGGCGCCTGCGCGCCTTGTCGCCGACGTCGAGGCGGTCCAGCCACTCCAGGGCGGCGGTCTTGGCCCGGCGCCTGCCGGTGCCGCGCAGCATCAGGGGGAGCGCGGCGTTCTCCCAGGCGTTCAGCTCCGGGACGAGCACCGGGGCGGGGTCGATCCAGCCGAAGCGGTCGCGGCGCAGCCGTTCGCGGCTGAGGGCGCCCATGGTGTGCACCGGCACGCTGTTGAACCACACCTCGCCGTCCTGCGGCCGCACCAGTCCGGACAGGCAGCGCAGCAGCGTGGTCTTGCCGCTGCCGCGCGGGCCGCTCACGGCGAGGATCTCGCCCACGCGGACACCGAGCGACACGCCTTGCAGCGCGGGGGAGCCGTCGTGGTGCTGGAAGTGCAGGGCGCGGGCCCAGAGCACGTCGTTGTCCGGCGGGGCCTCCATGGGCGTACACCTCGGTTCTGATCCGTATTTCCCCGGTCACGTCCCTCTTCCGGGGGAACGAAGGCGGGGCCGATCGGTCACTGGGCACGCTAAGCAGTCCGCGCGCGGGGGCCGGACAGCCCGAGGCCCCGGGCCGCCGTGTCTCACTCGAACGGGCGGCGCCGGGGCCGGGGTGATCGTCCCAAAGAATGATCGGAGGGTGATCAGAAAATGATCAGAGCTTCGTCCACGCCTCCGTCAGCGTGGCGCGCAGGATCTGCTCGATCTCGTCGAAGGTCTCCTGGCTGGAGATCAGCGGCGGGGCGAGCTGGATGACCGGGTCGCCGCGGTCGTCGGCACGGCAGTACAGGCCGTTCTCGAAGAGCTTCTTGGAGAGGAAGCCGTACAGGACCCGCTCGGTCTCCTCCTCGTCGAAGGACTCCTTGGTGGTCTTGTCCTTGACCAGCTCGATGCCGTAGAAGAAGCCGTTGCCGCGGACGTCGCCGACGATCGGCAGGTCGTGCAGCTTCTCCAGGGTGGCGCGGAAGGCGCCCTCGTTGTCGAGCACGTGCTGGTTGAGGCCCTCGCGCTCGAAGAGGTCGAGGTTGGCGATGCCGACCGCGGCGGAGACCGGGTGGCCGCCGAAGGTGTAGCCGTGCAGGAAGGTGTTGTCGCCCTTGTAGAACGGTTCGGCGAGGCGGTCGGAGATGACGCACGCGCCGATCGGGGAGTAGCCAGAGGTCATGCCCTTGGCGCAGGTGATCATGTCCGGGACGTAGCCGAACTTGTCGCAGGCGAAGGTCGTGCCGAGGCGTCCGAAGGCGCAGATGACCTCGTCCGAGACCAGCAGTACGTCGTACTGGTCGCAGATCTCGCGCACCCGCTGGAAGTAGCCGGGCGGCGGCGGGAAGCAGCCGCCGGCGTTCTGCACCGGCTCCAGGAAGACCGCCGCGACCGTCTCCGGGCCCTCGAAGAGGATCTGCTGCTCGATCTGGTCGGCGGCCCAGCGGCCGAAGGCCTCGGGGTCGTCGCCGAAGAGCGGGGCGCGGTAGATGTTGGTGTTCGGCACCTTGTGCGCGCCCGGGACCAGCGGCTCGAAGGGGGCCTTGAGCGCGGGCAGGCCGGTGATGGACAGGGCGCCCTGCGGGGTGCCGTGGTAGGCGACCGCGCGGGAGATCACCTTGTACTTGGTGGGCTTGCCGGTCAGCTTGAAGTACTGCTTGGCGAGCTTCCAGGCGGTCTCGACCGCCTCGCCGCCACCGGTGGTGAAGAAGACCTTGTTGAGGTCGCCGGGGGCCTCGTTCGCCAGGCGCTCGGCCAGCTCGACGGCCTTGGGGTGGGCGTAGGACCACACCGGGAAGAAGGCCAGCTCCTGCGCCTGCTTCGCGGCGGTCTCCGCCAGCTCCTGGCGGCCGTGTCCGGCCTGGACCACGAACAGGCCGGCGAGGCCGTCGAGGTAGCGCCTGCCCCTGTCGTCGTAGATGTGGGTGCCCTCACCGCGGACGATGGTGGGGACGGGGGCGTTCTCGTACGACGACATGCGGGTGAAGTGCATCCACAGGTGGTCGTAGGCGGTGCGGCTGAGGTCCTTGGGGCTGTCGCTGCTCACGATTATCGGGTTCCCCACATATAGGTCTGCTTCTTGAGCCTGAGGTAGACGAAGCTCTCGGTGGAGCGCACGCCGGGGACGGCCCGGATGCGGCGGTTGATGACCTCCAGGAGGTGGTCGTCGTCCTCGCAGACGACCTCCACCATGAGGTCGAAGGAGCCCGCGGTCATCACCACGTACTCGCATTCCGACATGGCCGCCAGCGCCTCCGCGACGGCCTCCACGTCGCCCTCGACATTGACGCCGACCATCGCCTGGCGCCGGAAGCCCACCGTGAGCGGGTCCGTGACGGCGACGATCTGCATCACGCCCTGGTCGAGGAGCTTCTGGACGCGCTGGCGCACGGCCGCCTCCGACAGGCCGACGGCCTTGCCGATCGCGGCGTAGGGCCTGCGGCCGTCCTCCTGGAGCTGCTCGATGATGGCGAGGGAGACGGCGTCCAACTGGGCACCGCCGTTCCGGGACTCGCGGGAGTCCTTCTGGTCTGCGCTTCGACTGGCCACGGCTTCACTGTGCACGACGTATCGATAGTTTCGCAAGGTCGAAGCGATGAAATTCGTTGTTTGGAACGCCCCATCCTACGGATATCGCAACTCAGGGGCGAGCGGGGGTGTTGAAAACGTCGGGACTCCGTCTAGGGTGGGTGTCTCAGTTACTGGACACCCGAACTTGGAGGGCCGGCAGTGAGCACCGAGCTGCGTCGTCTGCGCAATTACATCGACGGTGAGTTCCGGGACGCCGCCGACGGACGGACCACGGAGGTGGTCAACCCGGCCACCGGCGAGGCCTACGCGACCGCCCCCCTGTCCGGGCAGGCCGACGTGGACGCCGCCATGGCGGCCGCCGCCGCGGCCTTCCCGGCCTGGCGGGACCTGGTACCGGCGGAGCGGCAGAAGGCCCTCCTGAAGATCGCGGACGCGTTCGAGGAGCGGGCCGAGGAGCTGATCGCGGCCGAGGTGGAGAACACGGGCAAGCCGATCGGGCTGACCCGCTCCGAGGAGATCCCGCCGATGGTCGACCAGATCCGCTTCTTCGCGGGCGCGGCGCGGATGCTCGAAGGGCGCGGCGCGGGCGAGTACATGGAGGGGCTGACCTCCTTCGTGCGCCGCGAGCCCATCGGTGTCTGCGCGCAGGTCGCGCCGTGGAACTACCCGATGATGATGGCCGTGTGGAAGTTCGCCCCGGCGCTCGCCGCGGGCAACACGGTCGTCCTCAAGCCGTCGGACACCACCCCCGCCTCCACGGCCCTGATGGCCGACATCATCGGCTCGATCGTGCCCAAGGGCGTCTTCAACGTCGTCTGCGGCGACCGCGACACCGGCCGCCTCATGGTCGAGCACGGCACCCCGGCGATGGCCTCCATCACCGGCTCCGTGCGGGCCGGCATGTCGGTCGCCGAGTCGGCGTCGAAGGACCTCAAGCGGGTCCACCTGGAGCTGGGCGGCAAGGCGCCGGTCGTCGTCTTCGAGGACACCGACATCCCCAAGGCCGTCGAGGGCATCTCGGAGGCGGGCTACTTCAACGCGGGCCAGGACTGCACCGCCGCCACCCGGGTGCTGGTCCACGAGTCGGTCCACGACGAGTTCGTGAGCGCCCTCGCGAAGGCGGCGTCCGAGATCAAGACCGGGCAGCCCGACGACGAGGACGTGCTCTACGGCCCGCTCAACAACCCGAACCAGCTCAAGCAGGTCTCCGGGTTCATCGAGCGGCTGCCCGCGCACGCCAAGGTCGAGGCGGGCGGCCACCGGGTCGGCGACAAGGGCTACTTCTACGCCCCCACCGTCGTCTCCGGCCTCAAGCAGGACGACGAGATCATCCAGCAGGAGGTCTTCGGCCCCGTCATCACCGTCCAGTCCTTCCGCGACGAGGACCAGGCCGTCGAGTGGGCCAACGGCGTCGAGTACGCACTGGCCTCCTCGGTGTGGACCAAGGACCACGGGCGCGCGATGCGGATGTCCAAGCGGCTGGACTTCGGCTGCGTGTGGATCAACACCCACATCCCGCTGGTCGCCGAGATGCCGCACGGCGGCTTCAAGAAGTCCGGCTACGGCAAGGACCTGTCGGGGTACGGCTTCGACGACTACACGCGGATCAAGCACGTGATGACGTCGCTGGACATGTGACCCCCCACGCGGTGCGCGCGGCCCCGGACGCAGGCGGACAGGCCCGCTCCGGGGCCGCGGCGCGTGTGCTGCGGACTCCCGCCGCTCGACAGGGTGTCGCGCCTGGCCGGACGCGCTCGACGCGGCGTCGATTGTCGCGGCGGACAGGGGCGCGGAACCCTCTGGCCATGCCCCCGCTCCCGAGGACGCCCCCGCTCTCCCGCCGGTCCCTGCTGCGCGGCCCGGGCGGCTCCGCCGCGCTCGGCACGTTCGGCGCGCTGGCCGGCTGCGGTGTACCCGCCGCGTACGTCGCCCCCGGCGACCGTGCCGCTACCGACCGGTCCGCCACCGAACGACGCCTTCGTCCAACTCCAGGCGGACGACCCGGACATCGAGTTCGTCGTCCCCGAGGAGGGTGCCGAACTGTGGGCCGAGTCCCTCATGATCCCCGACCTGGCCCGCCACAAGGCCAACGCCGAGCTGCTGATCGACCACGACTACCGGCCCGAGGCCGCCGCCGAGTTGGCCACCTGGGTCAACTACGTCTGCCCGTTCCCCACCGCCCAGGACGTGCTCGCCTCCTCCGACGAGGAGGAGACCGCCGCCCTGGCCGAGGACCCGCCGATCTTCCCGGACACCGCGACGCGCGAACGGCTCGCCATCGCGAAGGACATCCCGGCGGGGCAGCGGACGGAGTTCGCGAAGCGGTGGAACGGCATCGTCGGCGTGTAGCAGACTGACCCGCGTGATCAATTCATCGAGCGGTGAAACGAACGGTGGAACGAACGCCGGGGCCAGGGACGCCGAGGTCGGAGGTGCGGTCACGCTGGGGCTGCTGGCCGCCTGGGCGCTGCACGACCTGGAGGAGCTGGCGACCGTGCCGGGCTGGTGGCGGCGCAACCTCCCCGCCCTGCGCGAGCGGTACCCGGCCGTGCCCGAGGCCGTGTGGCGGCGGGCCGGGGCGGCCGACGGGCGGGAGTTCGCGGTGGCGGTCGGCGCGATGGCCGCGGTGGTGGCCTCCGCGTCCCTCGCGGGGCGGCTGACCGGCGGCCGCTCGGCGACGTACCAGGCCGCGCTCAACGCCTTCGGCCTGCACGGCCTGGTCCACCTCGCCCAGGCGGGACTGGTGCGCGGCTACACACCCGGGTCGGCCACGTCCCCCCTGATCGTCGTCCCCTTCACCCTCTGGGCCCGCCGGCGCCTGCGCCGTGCCGGCGTCCTGCGCGCCACCCGCCCGCGCGACCTCGCCGTGGGCCTCGGCTTCGCGGGGGCGGCGACCGTGGCGGCGCACGGGGTGGCGCGGCGGTTGACGAGAGGCTGACCGCCGGCGGGGCTACTTCAGCGCGGCCGCGGTGATGGCGTCGAGCACCGGATTCGGGTCGGCGCTCTTGGCGTCCGTGGCGTTGACCGAGTAGACGAGGGTGCGGGAGAGGTCGCGGGTGCCGCCGACGAGCGCGCTGTAGCCGTAGCGCGAGCCCGACTTGCCCCAGAAGACCTGGTCCCCCACCTTCTTGTACTCCAGCCCCGCACTGCGCGTCGCCTCCGGGAGACCCGGCGGGGTCGTGAACATCTCCTCCAGTTGCGGCTGGGGCACGATCCGCCCCCGGAACAGCGACGTGAGCAGCCGCTCCAGGTCGGCCGTCGTCGAGATCATGTCTCCGGCCGCCCAGCGGTCCGCCTGGTTCCACTCGGTCACGTCGAGCAGCCCGGTCGTCCCGTCCGGCCGTGCCACCGTCTGGTAGCCCCGGTTGTGCGGGCCCCGGATGCGCGGGTCGGTGCCCGGGAAGTACGTGTGCCGCATCCCGGCCGGACGCAGGACCAGGCGGGTGGCCTCGGCGGCGTAGGAGCGGCCGGTCACCTTCTCGACGAGCAGGCCGAGGACGGTGTAGTTGACGTTGAGGTAGTGCTGCTGATCGCCCGGGTCGAACTCGGGTCCCTTCGCGATCGCCGACGCCACGTCCTCCTGCGGGGTCAAGGTGTCGAAGCGGTGCGCGTACAGCTCGGCGAAGTCGTCGCCGAGTCCGTCGCCCGCCGGGATGCCGCTGGTGTGGTTGAGCAGTTGGCGCACGCTGATCGGCTTGTCGAAGGCCGCGGTGAACAGGCCGGGGAGGTAGTGCTGCACCGGCGCGTCCAGATCGATGCCGCCCTGCGCCGCGAGCCGCAGGACGGTGGCGGCCGTGACGACCTTCGTGATCGAACCGGCCCGGAACCGGGCGTCGGGGTGGGCCGGGCGGCCACTGGCCAGGTCGCGCACGCCCGCGCTGCCGCGCCAGCTGCCGTCGGTGCCGCCGACCCGTACGAGGGCGGCGGTGGCGTACTGGTCCGGGACGACGCCGATCGCGGCGCGCAGCGCCTTCCTGTCCAACCCCCTCGTTCCGTCCGTTCCGGTGCCGGTGCCGGTGCCGGTGGAGGTGGAGGCGGAAGCGGAGACAGTGGCGGGGGAGTGCGGGGCGGCGAACGCGGGCGCCGCCAGCGGGCCGACGGCGAGGGCGAGGACGAGGGAAGCGGCGAGGACGGAGGAGGCACGGGCACGCATCGACTGCTCCAGGGGCCGGACGGGAAGGTCGGTGATCATCCTCGTCCGGCCCGAGTCGTCGCGGATCCGCTGCGAGGAGGGCAGCGGCCCGGGGCCCGCACTCGGGGAAGTCCCTTACAGGCAGGGGTGCTTGTGCGGGCCGTCCCCCTAAGGGCGCGGTCCGGTGCCGTCGCGCAGGGCGCGGAGCGTGTCGATGCGGTTGGTCGTGATGGAGTCGACGCCCAGCGTGCGCAGACGGCGCATGGTGCGGCGGGTGTCGGGAGTCCAGACGGACAGCAGGAAGCCGTCGCGGTGGACGCGCTCGACCAGGGCCCGGTTCACCAGCCCGAACCGGTAGTTGAGCCACCGCGGCCGGACCGCCGCCAGCAGTGCGGGCCGGGGCGGTGCGGCCGTCGTCCAGGTCATGGCGATCTCGGCCGAGGGGTCGGCGGCCCGCACGGCGAGCATGGCGGCCGCGCCCGCGGTGTAGTACACCCGCTCCCGCGCCCCGCACTCGCGGACGACGTCCACGACGCGCCGCACCGCACGCTCGCCCGGCCCGCCCGGCAGGTCCAGCATCAGCCGGCCGTCCCCGGTCGCCGTCAGCGCCTCGGCGAGCGTCGGCACGCGGCCCGCCGTCAGCGACCGCACCTCCTCGGCCATCAGCGACCGCAGCGGCCGGTCCCGCTGCCACAGGCGCTTGAGCGTCTCGTCGTGCAGCAGTACCGGCACGCCGTCCCGGGTGAGGCGGACGTCGGTCTCGACCGCGTCCGCGCCGCGGTCCAGGGCGGAAAGCAGCGAGGCGATCGTGTTCTCGCGGTGCCGGTAGGGGTCGCCGCGGTGGGCGACGGCGGTCAGGGCGCGGGGCGTGTCCATGGTGGCGGCAACTCTCAGGAGGCGAGCCAGGCGGCGGTGTACGTGTCGATCTCGTCGACGATCCGCGCCTTGCCCGGCGCGTCCAGGAAGGACGCCTCGACCCCGTTCTTCGCCAGGGCGGCGAGCCCCCGCTCGTCCAGGTCGAGGAGCCGGGCGGCGACGGCGTACTCGTTGTCGAGGTCGGTGCCGAACATCGGCGGGTCGTCGGAGTTGATCGTCACCAGGACACCGGCGCGGGCGAACTCCCTGATCGGATGCTCGTCCAGGGAGCGCACCGCACGGGTGGCGATGTTCGAGGTCGGGCACACCTCCAGCGGGATGCGCCGCTCGGCGAGGTGGGCGAGAAGCTTCGGGTCCTGGGCGGAACTGGTGCCGTGCCCGATGCGCTCGGCGCGCAGGTACTCCAGGGCGTCCCACACGGTCTGCGGGCCCGTGGTCTCGCCGGCGTGCGGCACCGAGTGCAGGCCCGCGGCGATCGCCCGGTCGAAGTACGGCTTGAACTGCGGGCGGGCCACCCCGATCTCCGGCCCGCCGAGCCCGAAGGAGACCAGGCCCTCCGGGCGCAGCCGGTCGTCGGTGGCGAGCCGTGTCGTCTCCTCGGCGGACTCCAGACCGGCCTCGCCCGGGATGTCGAAGCACCAGCGCAGTACGGTCCCGAACTCGGCCTCCGCGGCCTTGCGGGCGTCCTCGATCGCGGCCATGAAGGCGGCCTCGTCGATGCCGCGCCGGGTGGAGGAGAAGGGCGTGATGGTCAGCTCGGCGTACCGCACCTGCTGCCGGGCCAGGTCCCGGGCCACCTCGTAGGTCAGCAGCCGGACGTCCTCCGGGGTGCGGATCAGGTCCACGACGGACAGGTACACGTCGATGAAGTGCGCGAAGTCCGTGAACGTGAAGTAGTCGACCAGGGCCTCGGGGTCGGTGGGGACCTTGGAGTCGGGGTGGCGCGCGGCCAGCTCCGAGACGATGCGCGGGGAGGCGGAGCCGACGTGGTGGACGTGCAACTCGGCCTTCGGCAGCCCGGAGATGAAGGCGTGCAGGTCACGAGGGACGTCGGGGTCGACGAGGTGCTCGGTCAAGGGTTCCTCCCCAAAGCGGCGCCCCGGGCCGCGCGGGGCGGCGGTGGGGCACGGGTGATCGGCTGATCGGTGGTGCAGGGGATCATCGTAGGCCGGTGGCACGCCGGGCGGCCCGGGACCGTAGCATGACGGGCACGAACGACCCTGGGGGGCAAGGCATGACGGACGAGATACGGCCGGACGGGGACTCCGCCGGCGGCCACGACCCTTGGGCGCCCCCGGAGAGCGGGCCGTCCCTGGACAAGGGCGCCGGTGCGGGGCAGCCGCCGGAGCCGCCCCGGCCGCCCGTCTCCGACGCGCCGCCCCCCTGGCTTCCGCCGCCGACCGTGCACGATCAGGCCACGGTCACGTCGATGCCGAACGCCGGGTTCGGCGCTCCCCCCTCCGCCGTGCCCCCACCGCCGGTCGCACCCGGCGGCCCCGGTGCCCCGGGCGGCTACGGCTACCCCGGCTACGGGCAGGGCTACGGCTGGCCCGGCATGCCGATGCCCCCGCAGAACGGCATGGGCACCGCGTCGATGGTGCTGGGCATCCTGGCCTGCGCCCTGTTCTGCCTGTACGGCGTGGTCTCCGTGGTGCTCGGCATCCTCGCCATCGTCTTCGGGATCAAGGGCCGCCGGAAGGCGGAGAGCGGCGTGGCCAACAACCACGGGCAGGCGCAGGCCGGATTCGTCATGGGCATCATCGGCGTCATCCTCGGCATCGCCGTGATCGTCCTGATCGCCGTCGGGATCACGGCCGCGATCAACGACGACTCGTACGACGACGACCCCTACTACGGTTCCGCACGTCCGGCGCCGGTCCCGGTGGCGACCGCGATGGCGGCCTCGGTGGTCGCGGAAAGCTGACTTCGCCCCGGCAGCGACTCCTCTACGATGTCAAACGCCAACGAGGGGAGAGCAGTTCATGTCGCACACCAATCCCGGACCCGGGGGTTACGGGCCACCTCCGCAGCCGGGCCAGCCGCCTGCCGGGGGATACGCCTACCCGCAGTCCGCGCCGGGGTACGGCCACCCGGGCCAGGGGCCGTCGTACCCGGCCGCCCCTCCGGTCGGCTACCCGCAGGTCCCGGGCTACGGCATGCCGATGCAGCCGAGCAACGGCCTGGGCACCTCGGGGCTGGTCCTCGGCATCATCGGCGTGGTGTGCAGCCTGACCTTCTTCCTCTGGTTCTTCGGCGTCGTCCTGGGCATCCTCGCGATCATCTTCGGCGCGGTCGGACGGGGCAGGGCCAACCGGGGCGAGGCCACCAACAAGGGCGCCGCGACCGCGGGGCTCGTGCTCGGCATCACCGCCACGGTGATCCTGCCGCTGCTCGGCTTCCTCGCCTTCGCGAGCCTGATGAGCGTCGCCTGAGACCTGAGCCCCTCTGAGCCAGGTCCGGGAGGGGGCGGTCCGCCGCCCCCTCAGCCGCCGTTCCCTCAGACGTCGCCCTCGCGCAGCCGCTCACGGGCCGCCATCAGCGCGAATCCCAGCAGATTCGGACCCCGCCAGCGCTCCGGATCGGTCGCCGCCGCGTCGTCCGCGGCCAGGCCGATGCCCCACACCCGGTCGACGGGGCTGGCCTCCACCAGCACTCTGTCGCCCGTGTTCAGCAGGAACGCCCGCAGCGCCGGGTCCGAGGCGAACTTGTGGACGCTGCCCTCCACCACGATCCGGAACCGCTCCCGCTCCCACACCGCCTCGTCGAAGCCGCGCACCAGTCGGCCCGCCTTCTTCGCCCCGGCGGGATGACCGGCCGCCAGCACCCGCCGCTCCGCCTCCGCGTCGTCGAACAGCCGGGCCTTGCCGGCCATCATCCAGTGCTCCGCCGTCGCGTACCGAACCCCCGCCACGGTGAACGGTGACGGCCACCACTGGCTCAGACAGGTCGGGCCGAGCCTGCCGTCCGGCAGCGGCCGGTGCCCCCAGAAGCACAGGTACTTGATCCGCTCGCCCGCCCGGGCCCGTCCGACCAGCGATTCCCTGCTGTCGACGCTCTCCACCGCCACCCCCGTGACCTCCTCCGCTCCCGCGGTCCTCGTCATGCACGCGAGTCTGACACGTGCCACTGACACTCCGTCCGCCCTTTTCCGTGGCGACTCGACACCTGGTCGACAGATTCCGTCGCGTAACCAAATGGCAACAACGGAATCACTTGTTGGAGGCCTAGTGCTCTGCCAGGATCGGCACTCACATCGAGCCTGAGCCACGCCGGCCCCCGCCACGGGGAGACCGAGGAGAGCCGACATGCACAACCCGGGCAACGCCACCCCGGACCGATTCCCGGCCCAGGACCGCTTCGCGAACGGGGCGCAGTACATCGCGGGCCGTCTCGCGAAGGGCACCTCCGGACGGACGCACACCGTCGTCGACCCGGCGACCGGCGCGGACGTCCTCACCTACGAACTCGCGGGCCCCGACGACGTCGACGCGGCCGTCGCCGCCGCGCGGGAGGCGTTCCCCGGCTGGTCCGGCGCCACCCCGGGCGAGCGCTCCGACGCCCTGCACCGGTTCGCCGCCGTCCTCGCGGAACGCGCCGAGGACTTCGCCCGCGCGGAGTCCCTCCAGTGCGGCAAGCCGCTGAAGCTGACCCGCGAGTTCGACGTGCCGGGCACGGTCGACAACGCGGCCTTCTTCGCGGGAGCCGCCCGGCACCTCCAGGGCCAGTCGGCCGGGGAGTACTCCGGCGACCACACCTCGTACGTCCGCCGCGAGCCCATCGGGGTCGTCGGCTCGATCGCGCCCTGGAACTACCCCCTCCAGATGGCCGCCTGGAAGATCCTCCCGGCGATCGCCGCGGGCAACACCATCGTGCTCAAGCCCGCCGAGATCACCCCGCTCACCTCCCTGATGTTCGCCCAGGCCGCGACCGAGGCCGGCATCCCCGACGGTGTGATCAACATCGTCAGCGGCACCGGACGGGAGGCAGGCGAGCACCTCGTCGCCCACCCCGACGTCGCCATGACCTCCTTCACCGGGTCCACCGCCGTCGGCAGGCGCGTCGCCGAGGTCGCCACCTCCACCGTCAAGCGCCTCCACCTGGAACTCGGCGGCAAGGCCCCCTTCCTCGTCTTCGACGACGCCGACCTCGACGCCGCCGTCCACGGCGCGGTCGCGGGCGCGCTCATCAACACCGGCCAGGACTGCACGGCCGCCACGCGCGCGTACGTGCAGCGACCCCTCTACGCGGCGTTCGTCGAGCAGACCGCCGCCCTCATGGACACCGTCCGCGTCGGCGACCCCTTCGCCCCCGGCACCGACCTCGGCCCGCTGGTCAGCCACGTCCAGCGCGACCGCGTCGCGGGTTTCGTCGACCGGGCCCGCTCCTACGCGCGCGTGGTGACCGGCGGCGAGGCGCCTCAGGACGACCTGAAGGACGGCGCCTACTACCGGCCCACCCTGATCGCGGACGCCGCCCAGGACAGCGAGGCGGTCCAGTCCGAGATCTTCGGCCCCGTCCTGGTCGTCCTGCCCTTCGACACCGACGACGAGGGCATCCGGCTGGCCAACGACACGCCGTACGGGCTCGCGGCCTCCGCCTGGAGCCGGGACGTGTACCGGGCGAACCGCGCCACCCGCGAGATCAAGGCGGGCTGCGTGTGGATCAACGACCACATCCCGATCATCAGCGAGATGCCGCACGGCGGGTACAAGGCGTCCGGCTTCGGCAAGGACATGTCCGCCTACTCCTTCGAGGAGTACACGCAGGTCAAGCACGTCATGTTCGACAACACCGCGGTGGCGGCCAAGGACTGGCACCGCACCGTCTTCGGGGACCGGTAGGACCGACACCCATCACGGCAGGCCGCCGACCACGGCCGACCCACCCGAAAGGGCAACCACGCGCATGGAGCAGTACGAGCCCGACCGCCTGTCCCCGGCCCAAGTGGCCGCCATGCGGCGCAGTCTCAGGAGCGGCAGGGCCGCCCTCACCCGCCGCTCGCTGCTGCGCGCCTCCACGGGCGGTGCGCTCGCGGTCGGCGCACTCGGTCTGCTGAGCGGGTGCGGCATCCCGGCGGCCGGCAAGACCGAGGGCGGCGTGTCCGCGGAGGACCACTCCGAGGCGGAGAAGCAGGTCCGCTTCTCCAACTGGACCGAGTACATGGACGTCGACGAGAGCGGCCGCCGCCACCCCACGCTGGAGGCGTTCACCGAGCGCACCGGCGTCAAGGTCACGTACACCGAGGACATCAACGACAACAGCGAGTTCTTCGGCAAGATCCAGCCGCAGCTCGCCGCGGGCCAGGAGACCGGCCGCGACATCATCGTCCTCACCGACTGGCTGGCCGCCCGCCTGATCCGCCTCGGCTGGGTCCAGAAGCTGGACCCGGCCAACCTGCCGCACGCCTTCGCCAACCTGTCGCCCCAGTTCCGCACCCCCGACTGGGACCCCGGCCGGGCCTACTCCTACCCCTGGCAGGGCATCTCCGCCGTCATCGCCTACAACAAGAAGGCCCTGGACGGCGTCGAGGTCAGGACGGTCTCCGACCTGCTCGACAACCCGAAGCTCAAGGGCCGGGTCGGCTTCCTCACCGAGATGCGCGACACCATGGGCATGACGCTGCTCGACATGGGCAAGGACCCGGCCCGCTTCACCGACGACGACTACGACGCGGGGATCGCCCGGCTCCAGAAGGGCGTCGACCGCGGCCAGATACGCCGCTTCACCGGCAACGACTACACCGCCGACATCAGCAAGGGCGACTTCGCGGCCTGTCTGGCCTGGGCCGGCGACGTGGTCCAGCTCAAGGCCGACAACCCGGACATCGGCTTCGTCATCCCGGACAGCGGATACATCACGTCGAGCGACAACATGCTGATCCCCAACAAGGCGCGGCACAAGACGAACGCCGAACGGCTCATCGACTACTACTACGAGCCGGGCCCGGCCGCGGAACTCGCCGCCTACATCAACTTCGTCTGCCCGGTCGACGGCGTGAAGGACGACCTGGCGAAGATCGACGAGGACGCGGCGAACAACCCGCTGATCATCCCCGACCAGGCCATGCAGGCCAAGTCGCACTCCTTCCGCTCCCTGAGCTCGAAGGAAGAGACGGCATACGAAGAGAAGTTCGCGAAGCTCACTGGGGCGTGACGACGATGACGACGCATACGACGAAGAACGAGACAGCCGCGAAGGACCGCGGCGGCGACGTCCGCCTCGCCGGCATCGGCAAGACCTACGGCTCCTTCACCGCCGTGCACCCGCTCGACCTGACCGTGCCCCAGGGCTCCTTCTTCGCCCTGCTCGGCGCCTCCGGCTGCGGCAAGACCACCACCCTGCGCATGATCGCCGGGCTGGAGGAGCCGAGCAGCGGCACCGTCCACCTCGGCGACCAGGACGTGACCCCGTTGCCGCCCTACAAGCGGCCGGTCAACACCGTCTTCCAGTCCTACGCCCTCTTCCCGCACCTGGACATCTACGAGAACGTCGCCTTCGGCCTGCGCCGGCGCGGCATCAAGAGCGTGAGGAAGCAGGTCGGGGAGATGCTCGACCTGGTGCAGCTCGGCGAGCAGGCGCGCAAGAAGCCGCACCAGCTCTCCGGCGGCCAGCAGCAGCGCGTCGCCGTCGCCCGCGCCCTGATCAACCACCCCAAGGTCCTGCTCCTCGACGAGCCGCTCGGCGCCCTCGACCTCAAACTGCGCCGCCAGATGCAGCTGGAACTCAAGCGCATCCAGACCGAGGTCGGCATCACCTTCGTGCACGTCACCCACGACCAGGAGGAGGCCATGACGATGGCCGACCAGGTCGCCGTGATGAACGCGGGCCGCGTCGAGCAACTGGGCGCCCCCGCCGACCTGTACGAGAACCCGCGCACCACGTTCGTCGCCAACTTCCTCGGCACCTCCAACCTCATCGAGGCCGAGGTCGACACCCGCCGCGGCGACGACGTCGTGGTGCGGGCGGCCGGCGACAAGCTCGTCCTGCCGGGCGCCCGGTGTTCCGCCCAGGTGAAGGCGGGCGGCAAGGTCCTGGTCGGGGTCCGCCCCGAGAAGATCAGCCTCACCCACGCGGACGACGCGGGCTCCATACCGGAGGGCCGCAACCGCGTCACCGGCAGGATCGGCAACACCAGTTTCATCGGCGTCTCCACCCAGTACGTCGTGGACTGCGCGGCCTGCCCCGAGTTCGAGGTCTACGCCCAGAACATCGACCGCGACCCCCGCCTCGCGCCCGGCGCCGAGGTCGTCCTGCACTGGAACCCGGCGCACACCTTCGGCCTGGACGCTGAACAGGACATCGACGCCGGAGTGTCCGAGGGCGAGGCCGCCTGATGTCCACCCTCACCGAGGCGCCACCGCCCCCGGCCCCGCCCGCGCCCGCGAAGAAGCCCCCGCGCAAACGCGGCCGCTGGACGCCGTACTGGCTGCTGCTGCCCGGCATCCTGTGGCTGGTCGTCTTCTTCGCGGCGCCGATGGTCTACCAGGCCTCCACCTCCGTACAGACGGGCTCGCTGGAGGAGGGCTACAAGGTCGCCTGGCACTTCGTGACCTACTGGGACGCGGTGTCCGAGTACTGGCCGCAGTTCCTGCGCTCGGTCGCCTACGCCGCCTCCGCGACCGTGCTGTGCCTGCTGCTCGGCTACCCGCTCGCGTACCTCATCGCCTTCCGCGCGGGGCGCTGGCGCAACCTGATCATGATCCTGGTGATCGCGCCGTTCTTCACCAGCTTCCTGATCCGCACCCTGGCCTGGAAGACGATCCTCGCGGACGGCGGCCCGGTGGTCGGCGCCCTGAACACGCTGCACGTCCTGGACGTGACCGGCTGGCTCGGCTGGACCTCCGGCGACCGTGTGCTGGCGACCCCGCTGGCGGTGGTCTGCGGCCTGACGTACAACTTCCTGCCCTTCATGATCCTGCCGCTCTACACCTCCCTGGAGCGCATCGACGGCCGGCTGCACGAGGCCGCCGGCGACCTGTACGCGAAGCCCTCCACCGTCTTCCGCAAGGTCACCTTCCCGCTGTCGATGCCGGGCGTCGTCTCCGGCACCCTGCTGACCTTCATCCCGGCCACCGGCGACTACGTCAACGCCTCCCTGCTGGGCTCGGCCGACACCGGAATGATCGGCAACGTGATCCAGTCGCAGTTCCTCAGGGTGCTGGACTATCCGACCGCGGCGGCGCTCTCCTTCGTCCTCATGGCCGCGATCCTCGCCATGGTCACCTTCTACATCCGCAAGTCCGGGACGGAGGATCTGGTTTAGATGGCCCTCGTCAACTGGTTCAAGCGCCGTATGGTCGTGATCGCCGGACTGCTCACGCTCGCGTATCTCCTGCTGCCCAACGTCATCGTCACGGTGTTCTCGTTCAACAAGCCGAACGGGCGCTTCAATTACGAATGGCAGCAGTTCTCCACGGACGCCTGGAAGGACCCGTGCGGCGTCGCCGGGCTGTGCGGCTCGCTCTCGCTCAGCCTTCAGATCGCCTTCTGGGCGACGCTGGGAGCCACCGCGCTCGGCACCGCGATCGCCTTCGCGCTGGTCCGCTACCGCTTCCGCGCGCGGGGCGCGATCAACTCGCTGATCTTCCTGCCGATGGCGATGCCCGAGGTCGTGATGGCCGCCTCGCTGCTCACCCTCTTCCTCAACATGGGTGCCCAGCTGGGCTTCTGGACCATTCTCATCGCCCACGTCATGTTCTGCCTCAGCTTCGTCGTCACGGCCGTCAAGGCGCGCGTCATGTCGATGGACCCGCGCCTCGAACAGGCGGCGCAGGACCTGTACGCCGGCCCCTTCCAGACCTTCGTCCGGGTCACGCTGCCCATCGCCGCCCCCGGCATCGCGGCCGGCGCACTGCTCGCCTTCGCGCTGTCCTTCGACGATTTCATCATCACCAATTTCAACGCGGGCTCCACGGTCACCTTCCCCATGTTCGTGTGGGGATCGGCGCAGCGCGGAACGCCCGTTCAGATCAATGTCGTCGGTACGGCCATGTTCGTCGTCGCCGTACTGTTCGTTCTGGCCTCCATGGTCATCGGCAACCGCCGAAATCGCCGCAAGGCATAGAGCGCATCACCTGCATTCCTAGGGAGTTGAAATCATGGCCCCTGGCGCCATGAGCCGCGGCAACGACTGGACGAAATCCCTTTCCGACGCCCAGCCCGTCCCGTACTGGCTGGACGACCCCGGCCGGCCCCGCCCCGAGGCCGCCCTCACCGGCGCCGCGACCTGCGACCTGCTGGTCGTCGGCGGCGGCTACAGCGGGCTGTGGACCGCACTGATCGCCAAGGAGCGCGACCCGGGCCGGGACGTCGTGCTGATCGAGGGCCGCGAGGTGGGCTGGGCCGCGTCCGGCCGCAACGGCGGCTTCTGCGCCGCCTCCCTCACCCACGGCCTGTCCAACGGCCTCACCCGCTGGCCGGACGAGATCCACCAACTGGAGGAACTGGGCGCCCGCAACCTCGACGCCATCGAGGACGCGGTCGCCCGCCACGGCCTGGACTGCGACTTCGAGCGCACCGGCGAGATCGACGTCGCCACCGAGCCCTACCAGGCCCGGGAGCTGAAGGACTGGTACGCGGAGATCCGCGCCAAGGGCCTCGCCGAGGGCATCGAGTACCTGGACGCCGACGCCGTGCGCGCACAGGTCGACTCACCGACCTTCCGGGCGGGCCTCTGGGACCGGCGGGGCGTGGCGATGGTCAACCCCGCCAAGCTGGTCTGGGGCCTCAAGCGCGCCTGCCTCGCGCTCGGAGTCCGCGTCTACGAGCACACCCCGGCGCTCACCCTGAAGCCGTACGGCGCAGGCATGGCCGTACGCACCCCGTACGGCGGGGTCCGCGCCCGCACGGTCGCGCTCGGCACCAACGTCTTCCCGAACCTGGTCCGCAGGGTGCGCTCGTACACCGTCCCCGTCTACGACTACGCCCTGATGACCGAACCGCTCAGCGCCGGGCAGCTGGCCTCGATCGGCTGGCACAACCGGCAGGGGCTCGGGGACAGCGCCAACCAGTTCCACTACTTCCGCCTCACCCGCGACAACCGCGTCCTGTGGGGCGGCTACGACGCCGTCTACCCGTACGGCGGCCGGGTGCGCGCCGAGTACGACGACCGCCCCGAGACCTACGCCAAGCTCGCCAGGCACTTCTTCACCTGCTTCCCGCAACTGGAGGGCGTCCGCTTCACCCACGCCTGGGGCGGCGCCATCGACACCTGCTCGCGCTTCTCCGCGTTCTTCGGCACCGCCCACCGGGGCAAGGTGGCGTACGCGGCCGGGTACACCGGCCTCGGTGTGGGCGCGACCCGGTTCGGCGCCGAGGTGATGCTCGACCTGCTGGCGGGGGAGCGGACCGAACGCACCGGGCTGGAGATGGTCCGCCGGAAGCCGCTGCCGTTCCCGCCCGAGCCCTTCGCCTGGACCGGCATCGCGCTCACCAAGTGGTCGCTGGCCCGCGCGGACACGCACGACGGCCGGCGCAACCTGTGGCTGCGCACGATGGACCGGCTGGGGCTCGGCTTCGACAGCTGAACCCGCGCGCCGCCCGCGGGCCTGTGACCCGGTTCACCCCAACGAGGTGCGGCGACCCGCGTAATGCCGGCCGGGAGACCCCCTCTCCCTCGTGACGCACACCGCGTCCACGAGTGAAAGGGAGGTCTCACATGCCTGGTGCGAAGTCGGCGGTCGCGTGGCTGGCATCCGTCGCACCGGATCCCGAGTCCTGCCGACGGGACTGGGAGCGCGACCCCTCGGGCGTCGCGCTGCTGCCCGCCGGCAAGGCCTGGGACGTGCTCATCCTGCCGAGCAGGCTCGGCTATCCGACCCTCGACGTACTCTCCCGGATCCTGGACCAGCCCGGCCCGGTGCTCGCCGACTTCGGCGACGCGCGCACGGGCTTCTTCGTGCCGGCCGGTACCGCGGCACGATGGCTGGGCACCGGCGTCCGGACCGCCGGACCCGGCACCTGGATCGTGGTGCCGTACCCGGGCGGGCTGTCGACCGGGGGCACCCGCTGGCTGATCCCGCCGGACGGGACCGGCACCCTCACCGACCCCTCGCTCCTGGAGCTGGCGATGCACGAGGCGGCGGCGGCCCTGGCGGTGGAGGAGAGCGAAGGCGGCGGGGGGTGAGATGCGCGAGGGGTTGACAACAGAATTGGTCTGGACCAAATTGGGCGCGCTCCACCCTCCCCATCTCCCCCATGTCCGGAGGCACTTGTGGAACGCGCACGCGTACAACGCGCCAGACCTCTCGCCCGCCGCCCCCTCGTCACCCTGCTCACGGCCGCGGCCCTCGCCGCGTCCGGCCTGACCGCGCTCACGTCGGCCGCCCGTGCGGCCGACGCGGACCTCGCCCGCAACGGCGGCTTCGAATCCGCCCTCGACGGCTGGACCTGTACCGCGGGCACGACCGTGACCTCGCCCGTGCACAGCGGTGCGGCGGCCCTGAAAGCCACCCCGGCGGGCGCCGACAACGCCCGCTGCTCGCAGACGGTGTCCGTCAAACCGGACTCCCAGTACACGCTCTCCGGATACGTCCGGGGCACCTACGTCTACCTCGGGGCGAGCGGCACCGGTACCACCGACGTCTCCACCTGGGCCCAGTCCGCCCCCGACTGGCAGCAGCTCACGACCACCTTCCGCACCGGCCCGTCGACCACCAAGGTCACGATCTACACCCACGGCTGGTACGGCACCGGCGCCTACCACGCCGACGACATCTCCCTCACCGGCCCCGGCGGGGAGACGCAGCAGCCCCCGGCGGTCCCCGGCGGCCTGAAGACCGGCTCGGTGACCTCCTCCAGCGTCGCCCTGTCCTGGTCACCGGTGCCGGGCGCGACGGGCTACGCCGTCTACCGCGACGGCGCCAGGGTCAGCACGGTCACCGGCACCTCCACCACCGTGTCCGGCCTGACCCCGTCGACGGCGTACTCCTTCCAGGTCACCGCGGTCAACGACGCGGGCGAGTCCGCGCGTTCGGCCACGGTCACGGCGACCACCGCCCAGCGCCCGGACGACGGCGGCGGCTCCTCCGACCTCCCCGCCCACGCCCTGGTCGGCTACCTCCACGCCAGCTTCGCCAACGGCTCCGGCTACACCCGCATGGCCGACGTGCCCGACAGCTGGGACGTCATCGACCTCGCCTTCGGCGAGCCCACCTCGGTCACCTCCGGCGACATCCGCTTCGAGCGCTGCCCGGTCGCCGAGTGCCCGAACGTGGAGAGCGACGCCGAGTTCAAGGCGGCGATCAAGGCCAAGCAGGCGGCCGGCAAGAAGGTGCTGATCTCCATCGGCGGCCAGAACGGCCAGGTGCAGCTCACCAGCACCGCCGCCCGCGACACGTTCGTCTCCTCCGTCTCCGCGATCATCGACGAGTACGGCCTGGACGGCCTCGACATCGACTTCGAGGGCCACTCCCTCTCCCTGAACGCCGACGACACGGACTTCAAGAACCCGAAGACCCCCGTCGTCGTCAACCTCATCTCGGCCGTGAAGACCCTGAAGGCCAAGTACGGCGACCGCTTCGTGCTGACCATGGCGCCCGAGACCTTCTTCGTCCAGCTCGGCTACCAGTACTACGGCACCGGCAAGTGGGGCGGCCAGGACCCGCGGGCCGGGGCCTACCTGCCCGTGATCCACGCCCTGCGCGACGACCTGACCCTGCTGCACGTCCAGGACTACAACTCGGGCTCGATCATGGGCCTCGACAACCAGTACCACTCCATGGGCGGCGCCGACTTCCACATCGCCATGACCGACATGCTGCTCACCGGCTTCCCGGTCGCGGGCGACGCGAACAACGTCTTCCCGCCGCTGCGCCCGGACCAGGTCGCGATCGGCATGCCGGCCTCCACCCAGGCGGGCAACGGCCACGTCTCCACGGCCGAGGTCACCAAGGCCCTGAACTGCCTGACCAAGAAGACCGACTGCGGCTCGTACGCCACCCACGGCACCTGGCCGGACCTGCGCGGCCTGATGACGTGGTCGATCAACTGGGACCGTTACTCGAACTGGGAGTTCCAGAAGAACTTCGACGCGTACTTCGGCTGACCCCCGGCGGGGTCCGCCGGCCGGCCGGGGTGTGGCGCAACACCAGCCACACCCCGGCCAGCAGCACCGCCCCCAGACACCAACTGGCCACCACGTCCAGCGGCCAGTGGTAGCCCCGCCGCACCAGCCCGTAGGAGGTGCCCAGCACCAGCACGGCGCACAGCGCGACCAGCGCCCGGCGTACGGCGGGCGAGCGCAGCGTCCCGAGCAGCAGCAGCGTCGCCGCGCCGTACGCGACGACCGCCGTGGCGGTGTGACCGGAGGGGTAGTAGCCGACGGCCGGGGGCACCGCCGGGGTGCCGGGACGGTCGGTCCACTCCTTCAACGGCGCGACCAGCGCGGGCACCAGCATCATCGCCACCGCCCCCGCGAGGGGCGGCAGCCACCAGCGGTCCGCACCTCTGGCACGCCCGTGCCACGCCGCGTACGCCAGCGCCACGACGAGGACGGGCACGGCCACCGGCACGTTGCCGAGGTCGGCCAGCAGCTCGGAGAACCGGTCGGGGTGGACGAGTCCCCTGCTCACCCGCTCGTCCACCCCGACCAGCGGACCGTCGACGAGGACCTGCCAGGTGATCAGCGCGAAGAGGAGCACGGGAAGCCCGACGAGGGCGGACAGGGCACGTGGCAGGGCGGAGACCGGCATGACGCCCAGCTTCGCAGGCCCGCCGACGGGACCACGGGCGGATTCCGGGAGAGACACCGAAGGGCCGGCACAAGGGGGGGAGTGTGCCGGCCCTTCGGTGAACCACCGTCCCGAGTGCCGAGGCGGCCGTCCTGACCGGAACGCCGCGCGCCCCGGGGGGTTTGGGGCGGGCGACCGTCCGATCGGTGAGGAAGCCGGAACCCGCGGGCTCCGGTCGTGTGCGCGAGGCACGACCAGGTCGAAGCTGGGGAAGCCCCGGCCTGATGATCCGCCCACAGTCCCCTGTGGGCGGGGTGTATCTCTCATCTGCGTAGAACCTACGGCAGGGGGTGCGCTCAGGACAGGGGCATCGGCGTCCTGACATCCACCCCGCACACGTTCTTCACACGCTCTGCCGGTCACTGCGCCAGGCGTGCGAAACGCAGCTCAGATGCGCGTTCGGGCGCTCGCGCACGTGCTCGTGCGCGACCGCCCGAACGGCCTCGCTCAGATGCCGGCGAAGGCCTGCTCGATGATGTCGAGGCCCTCGTTCAGCAGGTCGTCCCCGATCACCAGCGGCGGCAGGAAGCGCAGCACGTTGCCGTAGGTGCCACAGGTCAGGACCAGCAGGCCCTCGGCGTGGCACGCCTTGGCGAGCGCGGCGGTCGCCTCCGGGTTCGGCTCCTTGGTGGCGCGGTCCTCGACCAGCTCGATCGCGATCATCGCGCCGCGGCCCCGGACGTCGCCGATGACGTCGAACTTCTCCGCCATGGCGGACAGGCGGGACTTCATGACCGCCTCGATGTTCTTCGCCCGGGCGTTGAGGTCCAGCTCCTTCATCGTCTCGATGGCCCCGAGCGCGCCCGCGCACGCCACCGGGTTGCCGCCGTAGGTGCCGCCGAGGCCGCCGGAGTGGGCGGCGTCCATGATCTCGGCGCGGCCGGTGACGGCGGACAGCGGCAGGCCGCCCGCGATGCCCTTGGCCGTCGTGATCAGGTCCGGGACGATGCCCTCGTCCTCGCAGGCGAACCACTGGCCGGTGCGGCAGAAGCCGGACTGGATCTCGTCCGCGACGAAGACGATGCCGTTGTCCTCGGCGAACCGGCTGATCGCGGGCAGGAAGCCCTTGGCCGGCTCGATGAAGCCGCCCTCGCCGAGCACCGGCTCGATGATGATCGCGGCCACGTTCTGGGCGCCGACCTGCTTGGTGATCTGGTCGATCGCCTGGGCGGCGGCCTCCGGACCGGCGTTCTCCGCACCGGTCGGCCAGCGGTAGCCGTAGGCGACCGGCACGCGGTACACCTCGGGCGCGAACGGGCCGAAGCCGTGCTTGTACGGCATGTTCTTGGCGGTCAGCGCCATCGTCAGGTTGGTCCGGCCGTGGTACCCGTGGTCGAAGACGACCACGGCCTGCCGCCCCGTGTACGCACGGGCGATCTTGACGGCGTTCTCGACGGCCTCCGCGCCGCTGTTGAACAGCGCCGACTTCTTCGCGTGGTCGCCCGGCGTCAGCTCCGCCAGCGCCTCGGCGACGGCGACGTAGCCCTCGTACGGCGTGACCATGAAGCAGGTGTGGGTGAAGTCGGCGAGCTGCGCCGACGCCCTGCGTACGACGGCCTCGGCGGAGGCGCCGACGGAGGTCACCGCGATGCCCGAACCGAAGTCGATCAGGCGGTTGCCGTCGACGTCCTCGATGACACCGCCGCCGGCGCGCGCGACGAAGACGGGCAGCGTGGAGCCCACACCCTGCGCCACCACGGCCGTACGGCGGGCCTGAAGCTCCTGCGACTTCGGGCCGGGGATGGCGGTGACGACGCGGCGCTCCTGCGGAAGTGCGGTCATGGGGGGCTCCTGGGGTCGTGCGGGTGAACGCTTGCCTTCTTTCTCGCAGGCTAGGACCGGCGGTGTGGGGTGGGCATGCTCCATGTGGGCGTTGTCCGTGACGCTGCTTGTCCGCCGTGGACAGGTGGCGGACACGGCGACATAGGGACACGTCGACGCGGGCCCGGCCGCGTGAGCGGTGAACTCCCCCTGGGAGGGCGCTAGATTGGCTCGCGGACGGTGGACGGAGCGGCTGGTCAGGGGGCAAGGGCGATGGACGGCGACGAGACGCGGGACGCACGGGGCACGCGGCGAGCGGTACCGCGTCCAGCAAGCGGTCCACCTCCGATGCCGCCCGTGCCACCCGCGCCGCCCGGGCATCCGCATGTCCCGCAGTCCTCCCCGGTGGCCACGTGGCTCGACGTGCCGCGGGCGGACGCCGAGGTCGGCATCTGGCGGTTCGGACACGTCCCCCCGCGGGTGCCCCGGAAGCGGAAGCTTGCCCCGGCGTCCCGCCTCGGTGCCCTCATCCCCCTGGGTATCGGCATCGTCCTGTGGTCCCTGTGGCTCAACAACACGTTCCCCTACAAGGGCAGCCTGCTGGCCCTTGTCACCCCCGGGGACTGGTGGTACTCCCCCACCCTCTCGCCTCAGACGTGGCAGGGCTGGGTCGCCCGGGCGGTGTACGACGAGATCTTCTTCGTCGTCCTCCTGATCGCGGCGGGCTACCTGGGCAGCTGGCCGACCCTGATCCGTTTCTGGCTCGGCAACCGGTCTCAGCCGCAACGAGCGGCCATCACAGCTGCGGGGGCGGCGGTCGCCCTGGTGCTGGTCTTCCCCGTTCTCGACAGCGATCCGGTGCCCGTCTACACCACGATCATCTACCTCATCGCTCTCTTCGCGGACGGCTGGGCGGCCGCGGGCGCACCGGTGACCGTGTTCCTGGTCGACACCTCCATCACACTCGCGGTCCTGTGGGTGGCCGCCCGCTGGGGCGACTGGCGGCCGCTGGTGCGGCACTGGCGCACCGCCCGGCAGGCGGGGCCCCGGCCCGACGGTGCCCCTGCCGCCGTAGCGCCCCCGTCGAGATGGCCTCTCCTGCGGGTGGCCGGGCAGACGCAGGCGGCCGACCTGCTGTCGGCCGACGTGCTTACCGGACGGATGACCGACGTGGACTGTGCCCGCGTCGGGCGCGCCTGGGACCTCCTCCATACCCAGGGACGCCTCGTCTCGTTCACCGAGACCGTGGTGCGCCATGGTGGTGCCGCATGGACCCACCCCTCGGGCGCGCGTGACCTGCCGCGGCGGACGACGGAACACGATCTGCTCGTCGGGCAGGTCCGTGTCGGCCGCTGCGGAAGCGACGAGCGGACGCCCCCCGCCTACCGGAACGCCGGCGTGGCGCTCGACCCGGCGACGCTCGGCACTTCCCTGCTCGCCGTCGGGCCACCCGGCTCGGGCAGGACGGAACGGCTGACCGTTCCCGTGGTGGAATCCCTCACCCTCGGGGCACTCACCGGCGCCTGCGCCGTGGTCGCCGTCGGTACGGTGGGTTCCTCGCTGGGCCCCGACGATGCGTTCGACGTGGTGATCCGGCCTGGTGACCCGGCTTCCGTGCACGACCTGCACCTGTACGCCGAAGCCACCGACCCCGACGCGGCCGCCGCGGTCCTGGCCGAGGGCCTGGCCGGTGACCTCGAAACGTTTGGCGCCGGCCGGGCGGCCACGGCACTGGCTCAGCTGATCGGCCCCTACCGGGCCGCGCACGGCCGCTTCCCCGCCGTTCCGGTGTTGCGTGAACTCCTCGAAGGGCGCCCGCAGACCCTGGCCGAACTGTTGGAGGCGCTGCCGCCGGACGCCACCGCGATGCGACGGGAGCTGGAGCCGTGGCTGCGGCGGACCGGCACCGCGGCCGAGTGCGGCCCGCCGCTCGCCGACCGGCTCGCGCTGCTGGACCGCCCGGTGTTCAGGGGCTTCTTCGGCACGGGTCCCCAGGCCGCAGAAGACGGGGCAGAGCAGACCCACGCGGCGCGCCCGTTCTCCCTGAGCGCCGTCGGCCACCATCCGCTGAGGGTCCGCATCGATCTGCCCGGGCAGGGGCACGAAGAGGCGGCCCAGCTCCTGGCCCGGCTCGTACTGGCCCAGTTCCTTGCCGTGGCCCGCGCCAACGGGGACCGGTCGCACTTCGTCTGCCTCGTCCTCGACGATGCCTCCGGCACCCTGACTCCGGGCACCGTCCGGGCCGTTCAGCGGCTGCGTGCGCACCACGCCGGTGTCGTGCTCGGGCTGCGCACGCTGGGCGACGTTCCGCAGACGCTGCACGGGCCGTTGCTGAGCGCCGTGGGCTGCAGGGCGGCCTGTTCCGGCGTCTCCACCTGGGACGGGCGGGCGCTCGCGGAGGCGTGGGGCACCGAGTGGGTGGAGACCACGGAGGTCGCCAAGCACACGGTCTTCGCCGACCAGCCGATGACGCGCTTCATCCACGCGGTGCGCAAGCTGGTGACGGGCAGGGCGGTCACCACGGACGCCGTGACCGTCCGGCAGGTCGAGCGGGAACGCTGGTCGGCCTCCGAGCTGGCGCACGCCGTGCCGGCCGGGCACGCCGTGCTGTCGTTGACCAGCGTCAAGGGGGAGTACGCGCCGCCGCTGCTGGTGGATCTGCACGCGTGAGGTGTACGGGGCCCGGGGACCGTACAGTGAGGCAGGATCGACACGGCCCGTTCATACGCGGCGGCCAAAAGGTCACCGAGACTCCACACCGAACCCGCAGCCGCCACGCACCCCTGACGCAGACCCGAAGGCTCAAGGCCCCATGCCTCCCACGCTCGCCTCGCTCGTCCACCACTCGGCGCTCAAGCTGACCGTGCGCGCGGGCCAGGACCGCCTCGACGTCCCGGTGCGCTGGGCGCACGTCAGCGAACTCGCCGACCCCGTGCCCTACATGGAGGGCGGGGAGCTGCTGCTGATCACCGCCCTCAAGCTCGACGCCGAGGACCCCGAGGTGATGCGCCGGTACGTGAAGCGGCTGGTGGGCGCCGGGGTGGTGGGTCTGGGCTTCGCCGTCGGGGTCAACTACGAGGACGTCCCCGAGGCGCTGGTCGCAGCGGCCCGGCAGGAGGGACTGCCGCTCCTGGAGGTGCCGCGCCGCACGCCGTTCCTCGCCATCAGCAAGGCCGTCTCCGCCGCGATCGCCGCCGACCAGTACCGCGCGGTCACCGCGGGCTTCGCCGCCCAGCGCGAACTGACCCGGCGGACCCTGACCGACGGCCCCGAGGGCCTGCTGGCCGCCCTCGCCGTGCAGGTCGACGGCTGGGCGGCGCTGTACGACGCCTCGGGCGCCGTCGTCGCCACCGCACCGGAGTGGGCGGGCCGCAGGGCCGCCCGGCTCACCGCGGACGTGCAGCGGCTGCGCGAGCGCCCCGCGCCCGCCTCGTCGGTGGTCGGCGGAGCCGGGAACTCCGAGCACCCCGAGAACGCCGACCGGGTCGAGCTGCACTCCCTGGGCACCTCCCGCAGGCCCCGCTCCGCGCTCGCCGTCGGCACCGCCGCCGCCCTCGGCACCGCCGAGCGGTACGCCGTCCACTCCGCCATCGCCCTGCTCACCCTCACCACGGAACGCTCCCGCTCCCTGCACGAGGCCGGGCTGCGCATCGACGCGGCCGTGCTGCGCATGCTGCTGGCCGGCGAACCCGACCACGCGCGCACGGTCGCCGGGGACCTGTACGGCGGCCTGCTGGACGCGCCGTTCCGGATCATCGTCGCCGAGTCGGCACCGGCCAGGGCCAGGGCCTCCACCGGCGCGCAGTCCGCGCACTCCGCGCACTCCGCGCACTCCGCGCACTCCGCGCACTCCGCGCACTCCGCGCACTCCGCGCACTCCGCGCAGGCGGCGGGCGACGCGCTCGGCGTCCTCACCGAGATCGTGGAGTCCGCGGCGGCCCGGTCGGGCGAGGCGGTGCTGGCCGTCCCCGAGGGCGAACGCCTGGTGGTGCTGGCCACCGACGGGGGCGCGGCCGTCGCCGCCTGCGTCGAGTACACCTCGGCGCTGGAGGCCGCCCGCCCCACGCCCGAGCCCCGCACGGCAGGCGACGAGGAGAGCCTGGTCGTCGGCCTCTCGGCGCCCTCCGGACCCATCGCCGCCTCCGCCGCCTACAAACAGGCCGAACAGGCCCTGTCGGTGGCCCGTCGGCGCGGCCGTGTCTGCGTGGAGCACGAGCACCTGGCGGCCGGCTCCGTCCTGCCCCTCCTCGCCGACGACGCCGTGCGCGCCTTCGCCGACGGCCTCCTGAGGGCGCTGCGCGACCACGACGCCACCGGCCGCGGAGACCTGGTGGCCTCCCTGCGCGCCTGGCTCTCCCGCCACGGCCAGTGGGACGCGGCCGCCGCCGACCTGGGCGTCCACCGCCACACCCTGCGCTACCGGATGCGCCGCGTGGAGGAGATCCTCGGCCGCTCCCTGGACGATCCGGACGTACGCATGGAGCTGTGGCTCGCCCTGAAGGCGACGGCACCCGAGTAGACCCGTACTGGCCACACCGTCGAAGAGCGCACCCCCACCACTACGCCCCGGACAAACCCGCGTCGCGCCGCCCCGCCCTACCGTGGACCCCGCACCCGAACACACCACCACCCTCAACGCGGAAGGGCCGGGACTCGACATGACTTCCACCCACGCCTTCTGGCTCGCCGGCCGCCAGGCCACCGGCGAGTCCGACTTCGACGTCACGTCCCCCTGGGACGGCACCACCGTCGGCACGGTGAGCCTGCCCACCGACGCCCAGGTCGAGGAGGCCGTGGCGGCCGCGTACGCCGTACGGGACGAGTTCGCCGCCACCCCCGCCCACGTAAGGGCAGCCGCCCTCGACCACGTCGGCCGCCGGCTGGCGGAGCGCACCGAGGAGATCGCCCGTCTGATCTCCGCCGAGAACGGCAAGCCCGTCAAGTGGGCCCGCGGCGAGGTCGGCCGCGCGGTGTCCGTCTTCCGCTTCGCCGCCGAGGAGGCCCGCCGCTTCAACGGCGGCGAGGCCCAGCGCCTGGACACCGACGCAGGCGGCCAGGGCCGCCTCGCCCTCACCCGCCGCTTCCCCAAGGGCGTCGTCCTCGGCATCGCGCCCTTCAACTTCCCCCTCAACCTGTGCGCCCACAAGATCGCCCCCGCGATCGCCGCCGGCGCTCCCCTGATCCTCAAGCCGGCCCCCGCCACCCCCCTCTCCGGCCTGATCCTGGGCGAACTGCTCGCCGAGACCGACCTGCCCGCCGGCTCCTGGAGCATCCTCCCGGTCCCCAACGACCGCATGCCCGCCCTCGTCCAGGACGAGCGGCTGCCGGTCATCTCCTTCACCGGCTCCGAGACCGTCGGCTACGCGATCATGGACTCGGTCCCGCGCAAGCACTGCACGCTGGAACTGGGCGGCAACGGCGCGGCCGTCGTCCTCGCCGACTGGGCGAGCGACGAGGACCTGGACCGGGCCGCGGCGCGCATCGCGACCTTCTCCAACTACCAGGGCGGCCAGTCCTGCATCTCCGTGCAGCGCGTGATCGCCGACGCCGCCGTGTACGACCGCCTGCTGCCCCGTGTCGTCGCCGCCGTCGAGGCCCAGGTCACCGGCGACCCCCACGACGACGCCACGGACGTCGGCCCGCTGGTCAGCGAGGCCGCCGCCGAGCGCGTCGAGGCGTGGGTGCGGGAGGCCGTCGACGCGGGCGCGAAGCTCCTCACCGGCGGCAAGCGCGACGGCGCCTCCTACGCCCCGACCGTCCTCACCGACCTGCCCGCCGACACCACCCTCGCCCGCGAGGAGGTCTTCGGCCCGGTGCTCAGCGTGCGGCGGGTCGACGGCGAGGCCGAGGCGTTCGCCGCCGTCAACGACTCCAAGTACGGCCTCCAGGCAGGCGTGTTCACCCACGACCTCCAGGCCGCCTTCCGCGCCCACCGCGCCCTGGAGGTCGGCGGCGTGGTCATCGGCGACGTCCCCTCCTACCGCGCCGACCAGATGCCGTACGGCGGTGCCAAGCAGTCCGGCGTCGGCCGTGAGGGCGTGCGGTTCGCGATGGACGACTACACCTACGAGCGGGTGCTGGTCCTCACGGGTCTCGCGCTCTGACGCCGGCTCTCATCCGGCGTCGAGCTGGTGATCCGCCCAGACGTACGTCTCGGGCAGCAGGTCGGCGACGGGGACCGCGCGCATGTGGTCCCCGTGGCCGACGATCACCGTGAGGCGGGGGAAGTAGTCGAGCAGCACCTGACGGCACCGGCCGCACGGCGGTACGACCCCTCGCTCGCGGTCCCCGACGGCGACGATCGTCTCCAGCTCGTACGCGCCCTGTGCCGCCGCCGCGCCCACGACGACCAGCTCGGCGCAGGGGCCGCCGGTGAAGTGGTAGGCGTTGACCGCCGTGACGATCCGGCCGTCGGCGGCGCGGGCCGCCGCCGCCACGGTGTGGTTGTCGCCCCGGCACCGGGTGCGGGCCACGTGCGTCGCGGCCTCGACGAGTGCGTGGTCGACGGGGTGCGTCTGCGGTTCCATGGCCTCTGTCCTGTCGGTTGTCGGGCGGCGTCGGGCCGGGTGCCGTCGGCCGGCGCGCGGGTGGGCGCGACGGTCCTACTGTGCGGCAGTCCGCCGTCCGACCCGACAGCAGGTCCCGCGGCGTCACGTACGACCGGTCCCGGGACCAGGCGGTGCGCACCCAGCGGCGGCCCTCCTCGCCCATGGCCCGGGCGAGTCGGGGGCCCGGTACCGGTAGCCACCGGTGCCGGGCCCCGTCCCTGTGCCGGACTCCTCCGGACCCTCAGCCGGAGAAGCCGACGTGCGCGAGCCGCAGTGAGCCGCGCAGCCTGAGGCGGAGGTCGTGGACACCCTCGGCGGCGAAGGCGCCCGTGACCTCCACGTAGTCGTACGGTCCCGCGGTCGGCGCGTCCGGGGACGGCGCCGACGTCCACGGGCCCCCGTCGAGGGCGGCCTCGACCGTGCCCCCGCCCGCGACCGACACGGTCATCCGGGTCACGCCGGTACCGAAGTCGCAGTCGCGGTACAGCAGTTCACCGGTCCGTCCGGCGGCCGGCGTCACCGCGTCGCCCGCCGTCTTCGCCCGGTCGGCGATCTCCGTGCCGCTCTGCTCGTCGAAGTCGGCCGCCTCCAGGCCGCGTCGGCCGACGGGGCGCGGCGCGGCGGGCTCGCCGTCGAGCGCCACGGTCGTCGACAGGCGCACGTCCTCGCTGGAGGCGCCCACCAGCAGGGCGTACGGGCCGGGCTCCAGCCGCCACCGATCCTGTGCGACGTCCCAGAACGCGAGGGCGGACAGCGGGACCTCGAAGGAGACCCGGTCCGTCGCGCCCGGGGCGAGGGCGAGGCGGCGGTGGGCCAGCAGCTCGCGGCGCGGGCGCGGCACCGACGGGTCCTCGGCGCGTACGTAGAGCTGGGCCACCTCGTCGGCGGCCATGTCCCCGGTGTTGGTGACCGTGAAGGACACGGACACCGTCCCGTCCCGCACCTCGGCCGTCAGGTCCGCGTAGCCGAAGGACGCGTAGGACAGGCCGTGCCCGAACGGGAACAGCGGCGTCCCCTCGAAGTACAGGTAGGTCTGCCGGCCGCCGATCACGTCGTAGTCGAGCAGCTCCGGCAGGTCGGCGTCGTCGGCGTACCAGGTCTGCGGGAGCCGTCCGGCCGGGGAGACGTCGCCGGCGAGGACCCGGGCGAGCGCGGTACCGGCCGCCTGACCGCCGTGCGCGGTCCACAGCACCGCCGGGAGGGTCTCCACGTCGACGGCGTACGGGTAGGCGGAGACCAGCGCCAGCACGGTCGCCGGGTTGGCGGCGCGGGCCGCGCGCAGCAGCCGTTCCTGGTGGCCGGGCAGGCGCAGCGTCGTACGGTCCTCGGTCTCCCGACCGTTGATGTGCGGGTCGTTGCCCGCCACCACCACGACCACGTCCGCCTCCGCCGCGGCCCGCGCCACCGCGTCCTCGCCGCGTTCGGTGACGACCAGCGTGAAGATCCCGGCGTCCGCGTCGTCCGCGGCAACCTTCACACCGTCGGCGGCGACCTGGACGGGGCGACCCGTTCCCGTGTGCCGGAGGAGGTGACCGTTCTCGTGCGGTTCCAGGCGGAACGTCTCCTGCACGACCCACCCGCCGGGCTGGTCGGCGGAGGCGCGGACGAAACCGTCCTCGGCGACCGACAGGTACCGGCCGTCGGGGGCGCGGAGGGTGAGGACGCCCTCGCCCCAGTCGACGAGCGCCAGCTCGGTGCCGACGGCGTCGCTCGTCAGGGGCGGCAGGTCGGTCCGTCCGGCGAGCAGGGCCGGATCGAGGGCGCCCTGCGTGCCGCGTTCCCCGGAGGGGGAGTCCTCCGACGGGAGCACGTGCAGGAACGTGCCGTCGGCCCCGCGCAGCCGGACCCTGTCCACGCCCTCCGCGAAGCCCACGCGATCGGCGCCGAACCGCTCGTACAGCCCCTCCAACGGGGTGGAGCGGTGGATGAGCGTGCCGCTGTACCAGTCGAGCTTGCACTCGTCGGCGAGCAGTCCGACGACGGCGACACGGGTGCCGGGGGCCAGCGGCAGTACGCCGTCGTTCCTGAGCAGGACCACCGCCTGCTCGGCCGCCTCCCGCGCGAGCGCCCGGTGCTCCGGCGTGTCGAAGTCCGTCGCGGTCTCGGACGTGACGGCGTACGGGTCGTGCTCCGGGTCGAACTCGCCGAGCCGGAAGCGGACCGACAGCTGCCGGCGCACGGCGGCGTCCACGTCCGCCTCCGTCAGCAGGCCCTGCTCCAGGGCGCCCCGGACGCGCGCGACGCTCTTCGACGCGTCCGTGCCGTGGTCGGTGAAGCTGTCCACGCCGGCCCGCAGCGCGGCGGCGGTCGCCTCCTCGTGGGTGTCGAAGTAGTGCTCGGAGTCGACCAGGTTGGAGGGCGCCCCCGCGTCCGAGCAGACCAGGAGGTCCTCCTGCGTCCAGCCGCGCAGATGGCGGCCGAGGTACGGCGAGACGTGGTTGGGACGGCCGTTGACCAGGTTGTAGGCCGGCATCACCCCGGCCACCGCGCCGGCCTCGACCGTGTCGCGGAAGGCCCGCAGGTCGTACTCGTGCAGGACGCGCGGGCGGACCGAGGACGAGGAGGTGTCCCGGGCGGTCTCGTTGTTGTGGGCGAGCCAGTGCTTGAGGACGGGCGCGGTGCGCCAGTACACGGGGTGGTCGCCGCGCAGTCCCCGGGTGTAGGCGGTGGCGATGGCCGAGGTGAGCTTCGGGTCCTCGGAGTAGCCCTCCTCGTTGCGGCCCCACAGGGGGTGGCGGAGCAGGTTCACGGTCGGGGCCCAGACGTTGAGCCCGACGCGCTCGTCCCGCGCGCGCATCGCCCGGGCCTCCTTGGACACCGCCTCACCGACCCGGCGCACGAGGTCCTCGTTCCAGGTGGCGCCGAGGCCCACGGCCTGGGGGAACACGGTCGCCGGGCCCATCCAGGCCACACCGTGCAGTGCCTCCTGGCCGGTGCGGAAGGCGCCGATGCCGAGGCGTTCGACGGCGGGTGCGAACTGGTGCAGGAGAGCGGTCTTCTCGTCGAGCGTGAGCCGCGACACCAGGTCGTCGACGCGCTTCGCGAACGCCAGGTCCGGATCACGGAAGGGCGGCGTGGGCGGCATGGGTGCGGTCACGTGAGGTTCCCCTTGGAATGGTGCGGCCGGGCGCTTTCGAAGCGCTTCGATGCTCAGGCCCGCCCCGGGCGGGTGTCAAGACACCGCGACGGATCGGGACGTCCCTTCTGCCGTCGCGCCGTATGGGGAGGTCGAGTTCGTCCGGATCGCAGCCGGTGACGCCGACCAGGAATCTTGGAAACGACTCTTGTGTGCCCCCAGGGGTTCACTTAACCTCGCTGCAACATCGAAGCGCTTCGACACAGCACGTCTCCTGTTCCCTCAAGACACCGCAGCCGACGACCACCGTCGGCCGTCCGGTGTGCCACGAAGGCACGAAGGGTTGACACACATGACGCCGAACGCCGACTCCGGTCCCAGCCGGAGAAAGTTCCTCGCCTCCTCCGCGGTCGCCACCGCGGCGGTGGCGGGAGGACTGCCGCTGCTCTCCGCCTGCGGCGGCGGATCCGACGGCGGTTCGCGGGACGGCACCACGTCCGCCAAGGACGCCCGGAAGCTGCTGCCCGCGTACGTGGCCGGCAACGTGGTCACCCCGGACATCCCCAGCAAGAACGGCTCCGCGGTCGGCTTCACCGGCAAGCTCGCCGTCGCCGACCTGAAGACCTCGGTGCCGAAGAAGCTCGGCAAGGGCGGCCGGGTCACCGTCATGTCGCCGTTCTGGGGGTCCCCGCCGAAGGAGGACAACGCCTACTACAAGGCGATGAACGACCTCATCGGCGTCGACGTGGTCTGGCAGAACCAGGACGGCAACACCTACGACCAGAAACTCGGCGCGGTCCTCGCCTCCAGCGAGGTGCCCGACGTGGTCGTCGTGCCGGGCTGGAACATGACCGGCAAGATCCCCAGCGCCATCATCGGCAAGTTCGCCGACCTCGGCCCCCACCTTTCCGGAGACGCGGTCAAGGAGTACCCCAACCTCGCCGCGATCCCCACCGACGCCTGGCAGCGGTCCCTCTTCGGCGGCAAGCTGCGCGGTCTGCCGATGCCGTCCTCGTACGTGACCGCCATCGTGCCGCTGTACCGGCAGGACGTCTTCGAGAAGGAGGGCTACGAGGTCCCCCGCTCCTGCGACGAGTTCATGGCCCTGGCCAAGGACGCCACCAACGCGAAGGCCAAGCGCTGGGCCTGCCTGGACATGAAGTGGACCGCCTTCAACGCCTTCGGCGTGCTCTCCGGCAACGAGAAGTCGCTCGGCTGGAACGAGGTCGACGGCAAGCTGGTCCACCGCATCGAGACCGAGGAGTACCTCGAGGCCCTGGAGTGGACGCGCAAGCTGTTCGCCGCGGGCGTCGTCCACCCCGACGCGAAGCTCGGCAAGAGCAACGCCGCCGACCCCGGCCCCAAGTTCGCCGCCGGAGAGTTCCTGATCTACAACCAGGACATGTCCCAGTGGTGGAGCCGCACCGCCGAACAGGCCGTGCAGAACCCCGAGTTCAAGATCTGGGGCATGGATCTCTTCGGCCACGACGGCGGCGACCCCACCCTGTGGGCGCAGAACCCGGCGAGCATCTTCGCCTTCGTCAACAAGAAGGCGTCCAAGTCCGTGATCCGCGACGTGCTGGCCGTCGCCAACGTCACCGCCGCTCCGTACGGCACCAAGGAGTACATGGCCACCAACTACGGCGTGGAGGGCACCCACTACACCGTCGAGGACGGTGTGCCCACCAAGACCGACCAGGGCAACATCGACGTGATGAACGCCTTCGTGATGGTGGCGAGCCCCGCCGCGACCATCGCCCACCCCGACTTCCCCCAGGTCGCCAAGGGGCAGGTCGAATGGCAGCAGCGGATGGGCGCCTTCACCAGGAAGCCCGCCTTCTACGGCATGCAGATCACCGAACCCGCCCGCTACACCAACCTCGCCAACGACTTCGAGCAGCTCGAGGACGACATCGTCCGCGGCCGCAAGAAGATCGGCGACATGCAGCAGGCCGTGTCGGACTGGAAGAGCAAGGGCGGCGACGAACTCCGCGACTGGTACCGGAAGATCCTGGACGACAACGGTCCGGCGGCCGGCTGACCGGGTACCGAGGCAAGGAGAACCGCCGTGTCCCACAGCACGGTGCCTCGGACCGACACCGAGGCCGACAACGAGAGCGCAGCGGCCCCCGAGGCGGCGCACGGCGGCGGCACCGGGGCCCCGGGGAAACCGCCGACCGGGAGACTGAGCCTGCGGCTGAGGTTCCGACGCGACCGCGTGCTGCTGCTGATGACGCTGCCCGCGATCCTGCTGGTGCTGCTCTTCAACTACGTACCGATCCTCGGCAACGTCGTCGCCTTCCAGGAGTACGACCCCTACCTCAGCGACAACGGGATCGTCTCCATCCTGCACAGCCCCTGGGTGGGTCTGGAGAACTTCCAGCGGATCTTCGAGGACTCCGCCTTCTGGAACTCGGTGCGCAACACGCTGGTGCTCTTCCTGCTCCAGCTCGTGCTGTACTTCCCGATCCCCATCGCCCTCGCGCTGCTCATCAACAGCGTGGTGCGCCCCCGGGTGCGGGCGATCTCGCAGGCCATCCTGTACCTGCCGCACTTCTTCTCGTGGGTGCTGGTCGTCGCCGTCTTCCAGCAACTCCTCGGCGGGGCCGGGCTGCTGTCCCAGCTGCTGCGCGACCACGGGTACGACGGGCTCAGCGTCATGACCGACCCGGACACCTTCAAGTTCCTGGTCACCGCGCAGAGCGTGTGGAAGGACGCCGGCTGGGGGATCATCGTCTTCCTCGCCGCGCTCGCCTCGGTCAGCCCCGACCTGTACGAGGCCGCCGCGATGGACGGCGCGAACCGCTGGCGCCGCATGTGGCACGTCACGCTGCCCGCGCTGCGGCCGGTGATCGCCCTGCTGCTGGTGCTGCGCGTCGGCGACGCCCTCACCGTCGGCTTCGAACAGATCCTGCTGCAACGCGACGCCGTGGGACCGGGAGCCGCGGAGGTCCTGGACACCTTCGTGTGGTGGAACGGCGTGCGCAACCAGGACTTCGGCTACGCGGCCGCCGCGGGGCTCGTCAAGGGCGTCATCAGTCTCGGTCTGGTCCTCATCGCGAACAAGGTGGCCCACCTCATGGGCGAGCAGGGGGTGTACAAGAAGTGACCGCCGTGCAAGAAGCGACGACCCCCGTGGCCGACGGACCCCGGCGCCCACCCGGCCGGTGGGCGGCCCCGCCCCGGCCGGTGTGGGAGGAGGAGCCCACCCGCGCCGGAGTCGCGGGCAAGGGCCTGGTGCTGCTCCTGGCCTGCCTGGCGATCCTGTTCCCGCTGTGGATCGTCGTCGTCACCAGCCTCTCCTCGCGCAAGTCCATCGACGAGGCCGGCGGCCTGGTGATGATCCCCAAGGACATCACCTTCGTCGCCTACCAGGAACTGCTCAGCGGCGGCCAGGTCACCCGCGCCGCCCTCGTCAGTATCGGCGTCACCCTCGTCGGCACCCTCTTCTCCATGGCGGTGTCCGTGCTGTGCGCCTACGGCCTGTCCCGCACCGGCTCCGTCGGCCACCGCTGGATCCTCATGGTGCTGCTCGCCACGATGTTCTTCAGCGCGGGCCTGATCCCCACCTACCTGCTGGTGCAGTCGATCGGCCTGACCGACAGCTACCTCGCGCTGATCCTGCCCAGCGCGATCAGCGTCTTCAACATCCTCGTGCTGCGCGGCTTCTTCATGGGCATCTTGCCGGAGCTGACCGACAGCGCCCGCATCGACGGCGCCGGCGACCTGCGCATCCTGTGGCAGATCGTGCTGCCGCTGTCCCGCGCGGTGGTCGCGGTGATCACGCTCTTCTACGCCGTCGGCTACTGGAGCGCCTGGTTCAACGCCTCCCTCTACCTGAACGACCAGGACATGCTGCCCCTGCAGAACGTGATGATCCAGCTCGTGCAGAAGCAGGAGGCCCCCGTAGGCCTCGGCCAGGCCATCAAGACCGGTGAACTGTCCGGTCTGGCCGTGCAGATGGCCGTCATGGTCATGGCCCTGCTGCCGGTCGCCGTCCTGTCGCCCTTCGTCCAGCGCCACTTCAAGAAGGGCATGCTCACCGGGGCGGTGAAGGGCTGATGCCGGACCTGTCGGACGTCACCCGCCGCCGCATCCTCTTCGGCGGCGACTACAACCCCGAGCAGTGGCCCGAGGAGATCTGGTCCGAGGACATCCGCCTGATGAGGGCCGCCGGGGTCAACTCCGTCACCCTCGGCGTCTTCTCATGGTCGATGCTCGAACCGCGCCCCGGCGTCCACGACTTCGGCTGGCTCGACCGGCTCATGGACCTGCTGCACGAGGCCGGCATCGGCGTCGTCCTCGCCACTCCCACCGCCTCGCCCCCGCCCTGGCTGGGCCGGCTCCACCCCGACACCCTGCCCCGCGACGAGGACGGCCGCACCGAGTGGTGGGGCGGCCGCCAGCACTTCTCGCACTCCAGCACCGTCTACCGCCGCCACGCCGCCGCCATCACCGAGGCCCTCGCCGCCCGCTACGCGCACCACCCGGCCCTCACCATGTGGCACATCAACAACGAGTACTGCACCCACGACCACGGCGACGAGGCCGCCGCCCGCTTCCGCCGCTGGCTCCAGGACCGCTACGGCACCCTCGACGCCCTCAACGCCGCCTGGGGCACCGCCTTCTGGAGCCAGGGCTACGGCGACTGGGCGGAGATCCTGCCGGCCCGCCGCACCCACTACCTCAAGAACCCGGCGCAGGTCCTGGACTTCCGGCGCTTCACCTCCGACATGCTCCTGGAGTGCTACGCCGCCGAGCGCGACATCGTCCGCCGCCACACCCCGCACCTCCCGGTCACCACCAACTTCATGCCGCTGTGGTCCGGCCAGGACGCCTGGCGCTGGGCAGCGGAGGAGGACGTCGTCTCCGTCGACCTCTACCCCGACCCGCGCGACCCGTCCGGCGCCCAGGAAGGCGCCCTCGTCCAGGACATGACCCGCTCCCAGGCACGCGGCCCGTGGATGCTCATGGAACAGGCCGCCGGACCCGTCAACTGGCGCCGCGTGAACCATCCCCAACCGCGCGGCCTCACCCGCCTCCGGTCGCTCCAGGCGGTGGCCCGCGGCGCCGACGCCGTCTGCTACTTCCAGTGGCGGCAGTCCCGGCAGGGCGCCGAGAAGTTCCACTCCGGCATGGTCTCCCACGCGGGCGAGCAGGGACGGACGTACCAGGAGGTGAAGCGGCTCGGCGCGGACCTGGCCCGGATCGCCCCGCACGTCACCGGCGGCCCGGTCGCCGCCGACGTCGCCGTCCTGCACGACTGGCACTCCTGGTGGGCGGGCGACCAGGAGGCCAGGCCCTCCCGCGAGGTCGACTACCCGGACGTCCTCCGCGCCTGGCACCGCGCGCTCTGGCGGGCCGGCCCCACCACCGACTTCGCCCACCCCGAGCACGACCTCACCGGCTACCGGCTCGTCGTCGTCCCGCAGCTCTACCTCCTCACCGACACCGCCGTCGACAACCTCCTCGCGTACGTCCGCGGCGGCGGCACCCTCGTCTGCGGCTTCCTGACCGGCGTCGCCGACCAGGACGACCGGGTACGGCCCGGCGCCATGGACGCCCGGCTGCGCGACCTGTTCGGGATCCGCACCCTGCACGAGTGGTGGCCGCTTCAGCCGGGCGAGAGCGCCGACTGCGCGGGCGGCCTGCGCGGCACCCTGTGGTCCGAGGAACTGGAGCCCGACGGCACCGCCGACGAGACCGTGCCGTACCGGGGCGGGGAACTCGACGGACTGCCCGCCGTACTGCGCAAGGGCCGCGCCTGGTACGTCTCCACGCTCCCCGAGCCGGACGCGCTGCGCGCGCTGCTGGCCCGCGTCGCCGCCGGAGCGGGCGTCCGCCCGGTGCTCGACGGACTGCCGGACCAGGTCGAGGCGGTCCGGCGCGGCGACCTGCTGTTCCTGCTCAACCACGGCCGCGAACCCGTCGTCGTCGACCTCCCCGCCACCCACCACGACCTGCTCACGGAGACGAGGGCGACCGACCGGATCACCCTCGGCCGCTACGGCGCCGCGGTGCTGAAACCATGAGCGCCACGCCCGTCCACGGCACCTGGGAGCCCGAGCCCGCCGCCCGCTGGGAGGACGCCTTCCTGAGCGGCAACGGCCACCACGGCACCCTCGTGTACGGCGACCCGGACGCCGACCGGATCATCGTCACCCACCACACCCTCGTCCGCCCGAACGGCGACGAACACCGCCGCCCGCCCGCACTCGCCGCCGAGCTGCCCGCCCTCCAGGACCGCCTGCTGGCCGGGGACACCACCGCCGCCGAGAGCTTCACCGACGGCCGTCCGCCGCAATGGGTGCGCCCCTTCCACCCGGCCTTCCAACTGCGCCTGAACAGACCGTCCCCCGACGACACGAACGCCCCCTACCGCCGTGCCGTCGACTTCGCCACCGGCGAGGCCACGGCCACGCGCGGCGGCTGGACCAGCCGCGTCTTCGTCTCCCGCGCCGACGACGTGATCGTCCAGCACGTCACCGCCCCGGACCTCACCCTCCGCCTGTCCCTCGACGCCCGCCTCCCGGGCGCCCCCGCCGCACTGGGCGTCGGCCACGGCACCGTCCGCACCCCCGAGGGCGCCCTGCTCACCCTGCGCGCCCGCTACCCCGGCAGCGACCTGGCGTACACGGGCGTCACCCTGGTCGCCGTCACCGGCGGCAGCGTGCGACTCGTGCCGCCCGGCGTCCAGGCCGAGGGCGCCACCGAGGTGCTGCTGCTGACCCGGGTCCACCGGCACACCGGCGAACTGGACGCGCTCACCGAGGGCCGCGCCCTGCGCGACCTGCTGCACGAGGACTCCCACGAAGCCCCGCGCCCAGCCTCGTACGAAGCCTCGCGTTCGGCATCGCACTCAGCCCCGCGCCCAGCCTCGTACGACGGCCTCCTCGCCCGGCACCTCACCCGCCACCGCACCGCCTACGACCGCGTCACCCTCGACCTCGCCGCGGACCCCGCCGAACGCGCCCTGCCGGGCTCGGCCCTGCTCGCCCGGCCGCGCGGCGCCGCCCTGCTGGAGCGCCTCTTCGCCGCCGGCCGCTACCACCTGCTGTCGGCGAGCGGCCTGTTCCCGCCCCGCCTGACCGGCCTGTGGACCGGCGACTGGAACACCGCCTGGTCCGGCGCCTTCACCACCAACGCCAACCTCAACCTCCAGACCGCCTCCGCGGCCGCCGCCGCCCTCCCCGAGGTCACCGAGGCACACGCCGCCCTGGTCCACCGCCAGCTCCCGCACTGGCGGGACAACGCCCGCGCCATCTTCGGCACCCGGGGCGCGGTCGCGCCCTCGCACACCGACGGCGAGTCCGGCCACACGTACCACTTCAGCCGCGAGTACCCCCTGCACCTGTGGACCGCGGGTGCCGACTGGCTGCTCAAGCCCCTCGTCGACCACGACGAGACCTACGGCGGGCCCGATCCCCGCACCGCCGCCGCCCTCGGCGAAGTCGCCCTCTTCTACGAGGACTTCCTCACCCGGACCGACGACGAAGGCCACCTGGTCGTCGTCCCGTCCTACTCGCCCGAGAACCGTCCCGCCAACGCGAGCTGGGGCACCCTCGACGCGGCCATGGACCTCTCCGCCGCCCGGCACGCCCTGCTCACCGCCGCCGACCACCACCCCGAGCACGCCGACCGCCTGCGCGCCCTCGCCGCCCGCCTCCCCGCGCACCGGATCAACCCCGACGGCGCCCTCGCGGAGTGGGCGCGGCCCGGCCTGGAGGACACCTACGACCACCGCCACCTCAGCCACCTCTACGGCGTCTGGCCCCTCGACGAGATCAACCCGTACGACACCCCCGGCCTCGCCGAGGCCGCCCACCGCGCCCTCGAACTGCGCGGCACCGAGAACGACTCCGCCCACGGTCACCTCCACCACGCCCTGATCGCGGCCCGTCTCGGGGACGGCGCCCGGGTCGCCCACGCCGTCGGCCGGGTACTCGACGGCGACTACTTCCACGCCTCGCTGATGAGCGCGCACTACCCCCACCGCGACGTCTACAACGCGGACGCCGCGCACGCCCTGCCCGCCGTGCTCATCGAGATGCTCGTCCAGTCCACCCCCGGCCGGCTGGTCCTGCTGCCCGCGCTCCCCGCCTCCTGCCCGCAGGGCGAACTCCAGGGCGTACGCACCCGGTTCGGTGCGACGCTCGACCTCAGCTGGACGCCCGACGGCGGCGCGACGGCCGTACTGCGCCCGGACCGCACGCACCGCATCGAAGTCAGGACCCCCACCGGCGCCGAACCGCTCGACCTCGTCGCCGGGGAGGACCGCGTCATCAGCGTCACGGCGCGATAGCACCAGCCCCCGCGCGCGGCGCCACCGTCGAACCGACCGCCGCGCCACCACCGTGGACGTGCCACGGCCGTGGAGGCGCTGCGGCTGCAGCCGCGCTACGGCCGGACGGGCGCCGGGCCGGTGCTGGCGCGGACGGTCAGCTCCGGTGCGAGGAGCACGACCTCGTCGCTTCCACGGCCGCCGAGCTTGGCCACCAGTTGCTCCACCGCGTGGCGCCCCATCTCCTGCGCGGGCAGCGCCACCGAGGTGAGCCGTACCGAGGCCTGGGTGGCGACCTGCTCGGGACAGATGGCCACCACCGACACGTCCTCCGGCACGGCCCGGCCCTGCTGGCGCAGCAGGGCGAGCAGCGGCTCGATCGCCGACTCGTTCTGGACGACGAACCCCGTGGTGTCCGGGCGTTCGTCGAAGATCCGGGCCAGCGTCGCGGCCATCGCGTCGTACCCGCCCTCGCAGGGCCGGTGCAGCAGCCGCAGCTTCAGCTCCCGCGCCCGGGTCCGCAGACCGTCGAGGGTGCGTTCGGCGAAGCCGGTGTGCCGTTCGTAGACCGCGGGCGCCTCGCCGATGACGGCGATGTCGCGGTGCCCCAACTCGGCCAGGTGCTCCACGCACAGCGCACCGGTCGCCCGGAAGTCGAGATCGACACAGGTGAGCCCGGTGGTGTCGGCGGGCAGGCCGATCAGCACGGACGGCTGGTCGTCCGCCACTCCCGACCTCGCTCGACCGGGCGAACCCCCTTCGCGCAGCAGGGGGAGCCGCTCGTCGTCGAGTTCGACGTCCATGAGGATCATCGCGTCGGCGAGCCCGCTGCCGGTGACCCGGCGCACCGCGTCGGGCCCCTCCTCGTCGGTGAGCAGCAGGATGTCGTATCCGTGGGTGCGCGCACCGGCCGCGACCGCGATGGCGATCTCCATCATCACCGGCACGTACATGTCGGTGCGCAGTGGGATCATGAGCGCGATGATGTTCGACCTGCTGCTGGCCAGTGCGCGGGCGCCGGCGTTCGGGTGGTAACCGAGCTTGCGGATGCTCTCCTCGACCCGCTGCCGGGTGGTGGCGGAGATGGACCGCTTGCCGCTGAGGACATAGCTCACCGTGCTCGCCGAGACTCCGGCGTGCTGGGCGACCTCGGCGAGAGTGACCATCCGGCTCTCCAAGCTTTGTGAAGCGCTTCGACAGCGCGCGGGGTGGGAGTGAGCGGGTGAGGGTGGATCGACAGTAACCCCAGCAGCGATGGGGTGTCCAGAGGCCGTCGAAGCGCTTCGACACCTTTCTCCCGCGCTCCTCGCTCACCCACCCCCGGGGATCGGCCGAACGGCCGCACGAAGGGTGGTGGGGCCGCCCGGGATCGGGTACATACGGTCGGGTAGCCCGACTAAGTACCGTACGTCCGTCGTATCTTCCCCCGATGCCGATTCGCGGCGAGGTGAGCCTCATGTCCGCACCAACCACCCCCTCCTCCCGGCCAACCGTCACCGAACGTGAGGCACGTCAGGTCGCCGAGGCGGCCCGGGAACAGGACTGGCGCAAGCCCAGCTTCGCCAAGGAGCTGTTCCTCGGACGCTTCCGTCTCGACCTCCTCCACCCCCACCCGCTCCCCGCCGCCGACGACGTCCAGCGGGGCGAGGAGTTCCTCGCCAAGCTCCGCGACTTCTGCGAGACGAAGATCGACGGGGCCGTGATCGAACGCGACGCACGCATCCCCGACGAGGTGATCACCGGGCTGAAGGAGCTCGGCGCCCTCGGCATGAAGATCGACACCAAGTACGGCGGCCTCGGCCTCACCCAGGTCTACTACAACAAGGCCCTCGCCCTGGTCGGCTCCGCGAACCCCGCGATCGGCGCGCTGCTCTCCGCGCACCAGTCGATCGGCGTACCGCAGCCGCTGAAGATGTTCGGCACCCAGGAGCAGAAGGACACGTTCCTGCCGCGCTGCGCCCGCACCGACATCTCGGCGTTCCTGCTGACCGAGCCGGACGTCGGCTCGGACCCGGCGCGGCTGGCGACCACCGCGGTCCGCGACGGCGACGAGTACGTCCTCGACGGCGTCAAGCTGTGGACGACCAACGGCGTCGTCGCCGACCTGCTCGTGGTCATGGCCCGCGTCCCGAAGCCCGAGGGCGGCGCGGACGCGGCGGGTGGCAAGGGGGGCATCACCGCGTTCGTGGTCGAGGCCGCCTCCGAGGGCATCACGGTGGAGAACCGCAACGCCTTCATGGGCCTGCGCGGCCTGGAGAACGGCGTCACCCGCTTCCACCGGGTGCGGGTGCCCGTCGCCCACCGCATCGGTCCGGAGGGCGCCGGCCTCAAGATCGCGCTCACCACCCTGAACACCGGCCGGCTCTCGCTGCCCGCCATGTGCGTCGGTGCGGGCAAGTGGTGCCTGAAGATCGCCCGCGAGTGGTCGGCGGTGCGCGAGCAGTGGGGCAAGCCGGTCGCGCTGCACGAGGCGGTCGGCTCCAAGATCTCCTTCATCGCGGCGACGACCTTCGCCCTGGAGGCCGTCCTGGACCTCTCCTCCCAGATGGCCGACGAGGACCGCAACGACATCCGCATCGAGGCCGCCCTCGCCAAGCTCTACGGCTCCGAGATGGCCTGCCTGATGGCCGACGAGCTGGTCCAGATCCGCGGCGGCCGGGGCTTCGAGACGGCGGCCTCACTCGAAGCCCGCGGCGAGCGCGCGGTCCCCGCCGAGCAGCTCCTGCGCGACCTGCGCATCAACCGCATCTTCGAGGGCTCCACCGAGATCATGCACCTGCTGATCGCGCGTGAGGCGGTCGACGCCCACCTGTCGGTCGCGGGCGACCTGATCGACCCCGACAAGACCCTGTCCGACAAGGCGCGGGCGGGCGCGCAGGCCGGCGTCTTCTACGCCAGGTGGCTGCCGAAGCTCGTCGCGGGCCCCGGCCAACTCCCGTGCTCGTACGCCGACTTCCACCCGCCCGGCCACCAGGACCTGTCCGGGCACCTGCGCTACGTCGAGCGCAGCGCCCGCAAGCTCGCCCGCTCCACCTTCTACGCCATGTCCCGCTGGCAGGGCCGGATGGAGACCAAGCAGGGCTTCCTGGGCCGCATCGTCGACATCGGCGCGGAGCTGTTCGCGATGAGCGCGGCCTGTGTCCGCGCCGAGCACCTGCGCGCCGTGGACGACCACGGCCGCGAGGCCTACCAGCTCGCCGACGCCTTCTGCCGCCAGTCCCGCATCCGCGTCGAGGAGCTCTTCGGCCGCCTGTGGAGCAACACCGACGACCTGGACCGCAAGGTCGTCAAGGGCGTGCTGGGCGGCGCCTACGAGTGGCTGGAGCAGGGCGTCGTCGACCCCTCCGGCGACGGCCCCTGGATCGCGGACGCGACACCGGGCCCGCCCCGGAGGGAGAACGTCCGCCGCGCCATCGGCTGAACCGGGGCACCCCACCCGGAAACCCCACCGGCCCCCGACCGCCACCGGACCACCCCCGGTGCCCAGCCGGTCCGGGGCCGGCCTCCTCACCCGGCGCGAGGCCCGGGGGTCCGGGTCGTCGCCCGTGGGGGTGTGCGTCGGGGTGGTGTGGCTGCGTGTGGCTCCTGGTGTCCGGGGGCGGGCCGGGTGCCCGGGTCCGGGGACAGCCGCCGGCTCCGGGTCGCCGCCCGTGGGGGTGTGTGCCGGGGCGGGGTTGCCGCGTGTGGGTGCCGGTGTCCGGGGGCGGCCGGGCGCCCGGCCCCGCGCTGCCGGCGCGGTGGGATCCGGCGTCCCCGCCCCGCGCAGCTGGGGCCGGGGCCGAGAGCCTGGTCGGGGCCCCGGCGTGAGCCCGGCCGTCGGGTCGGCGTGTCGGCCGTACGGCATCCGCGACGCCTGCTCGCGGCTGCGGGGGCGCGTTGCCGACACCCGACCGAGGGACGCGCTGTCCTCCCGGAGGGCCGTTGCGGACACAATGGGGGGATGAGCGACAGTCCAGCCCCACTCGCCGACCCCCACCTCGTCTACGACCCGGTGGCGGGCGACGGCCCGAAGGACGTGGTGGTCCTCGGGTCCACCGGGTCGATCGGGACCCAGGCCATCGACCTCGTGCTGCGCAACCCGGACCGCTTCCGGGTCACCGCCCTGTCCGCCAACGGCGGCCGGGTCGCCCTCCTCGCCGAGCAGGCGTACCGGCTGAGGGCGCGGACCGTCGCCGTCGCCCGCGAGGACGTCGTACCGGCGCTGCGGGAGGCGCTCACCGCCCAGTACGGCGCGGGCGAGCCGCTCCCCGAGATCCTCGCCGGACCGGACGCGGCCACCCAGCTCGCCGCCTCCGACTGCCACACTGTGCTCAACGGCATCACCGGCTCCATCGGACTCGCGCCGACCCTCGCCGCCCTGGAGGCGGGCCGCACCCTCGCGCTGGCCAACAAGGAGTCGCTCATCGTCGGCGGCCCGCTGGTCAAGGCGCTGGCCAAGCCGGGCCAGATCATCCCGGTGGACTCGGAGCACGCCGCGCTCTTCCAGGCGCTGGCCGCCGGCACCCGCGCCGACGTGCGCAAGCTGGTCGTCACCGCCTCCGGCGGCCCCTTCCGCGGGCGCACGAAGGACGAGCTGGCGGCCGTCACCGTCGAGGACGCCCTCGCCCACCCCACCTGGGCCATGGGCCCGGTGATCACGATCAACTCCGCCACCCTCGTCAACAAGGGCCTGGAGGTGATCGAGGCCCACCTGCTCTACGACATTCCCTTCGACCGCATCGAGGTGGTCGTGCACCCGCAGTCGTACGTCCACTCGATGGTCGAGTACACGGACGGATCGACCCTGGCCCACGCGACGCCCCCCGACATGGGCGGGCCCATCGCCGTCGGTCTCGGCTGGCCCGAACGCGTCCCCGACGCCGCCCCCGCCTTCGACTGGAGCAAGGCCTCGACGTGGGAGTTCTTCCCGCTCGACAACGAGGCCTTCCCCTCGGTGAACCTGGCCCGGCACGTCGGACAGCTCGCGGGCACGGCTCCGGCGGTGTTCAATGCCGCCAATGAGGAGTGCGTCGAGGCGTTCCGCGGCGGCGCCCTGCCGTTCCTCGGGATCATGGAGACCGTCACGCGGGTGGTCGAGGAGCACGGCACCCCCCGCACGGGAACCTCGCTCACCGTCGCGGACGTCCTCGAAGCGGAGACCTGGGCACGCGCCCGGGCCCGGCAACTGGCGGCACAGACGGCGGAGGCCCGTGCATGACGACCCTGATGTTCATCCTCGGCATAGTCCTCTTCGCCGTCGGGCTGCTCTTCTCCATCGCCTGGCACGAGCTGGGCCACCTGTCCACGGCCAAGATGTTCGGCATCCGGGTGCCGCAGTACATGGTGGGCTTCGGACCGACGATCTTCTCGAAGAAGAAGGGCGACACCGAGTACGGGGTCAAGGCCATCCCCTTCGGCGGCTACATCCGCATGATCGGCATGTTCCCGCCCGGTCCCGACGGCCGCATGGAGGCCCGCTCCACCTCGCCCTGGCGCGGCATGATCGAGGACGCCCGCTCGGCGGCCTTCGAGGAACTGCAGCCTGGTGACGACAAGCGCCTCTTCTACACGCGCAAGCCGTGGAAGCGCGTCATCGTCATGTTCGCCGGCCCCTTCATGAACCTCGTCCTCGCGGTGGCGCTCTTCCTCACCGTCCTGATGGGCTTCGGGATCGCGCAGCAGACCACCACCGTCAGCTCCGTCTCCCAGTGCGTCATCTCACAGAGCGAGAACCGCGACGACTGCACCAAGTCCGACCCGGCCTCCCCGGCCGCCGCGGCCGGACTCCGGGCGGGCGACAAGATCGTCTCCTTCGACGGCGTACGGACCGACGAATGGGACAAGCTCTCCGACCTGATCCGCGCCAACCCCGGCCAGGACGTGCCGGTCGTCGTCGAGCGCAAGGGCGAGCAGGTCACCCTCCACGCGACCATCGCCACCAACAAGGTCGCCAAGAAGGACTCCAGCGGGCAGATCGTCCAGGGCGAGTACGTCACCGCCGGCTTCCTCGGCTTCAGCGCCGCCAACGGCGTGGTGAAGCAGGACTTCGGCCAGTCCGTGACCTGGATGGGCGACCGGATCGGCGACGCCGTCGACTCGCTGGCCGCCCTGCCCGCCAAGATCCCCGCCCTGTGGGACGCGGCCTTCGGCGACGGCCCCCGCGAGGCCGACTCCCCGATGGGCGTCGTCGGCGCCGCCCGCGTCGGCGGCGAGATCGCCACCCTGGACATCCCGCCCACCCAGCAGCTCGCCATGTTCGTGATGCTGGTGGCCGGCTTCAACCTCTCCCTGTTCCTCTTCAACATGCTCCCGCTGCTGCCGCTCGACGGCGGACACATCGCGGGCGCGCTGTGGGAGTCGCTGCGCCGCGCCGCGGCCAGGGTGCTGCGCAGGCCCGACCCCGGGCCCTTCGACGTGGCGAAGCTGATGCCGGTGGCCTACGTGGTGGCGGGCGTCTTCGTCTGCTTCACGCTGCTCGTGCTGGTGGCGGACGTCGTCAACCCGGTGCGGATAACCTGACGACCGGACCGTCCGCACAACTGACGACCGGACCGTCCGCATGAACCGACGACCGGACCGTCCGCATCACCCGACGTGCGGACGATCCCAACGATCCGATGAGAAGCCCGATCCGGAGAGCATGTCCCTCCGGGTCGGGCTTCACTCCGTTCGCCCGGCAGATGGACGCCAAAGGATGCATCTCCCGTACGCCCTGTGCCCGGCGTTCATGTCCGTGCCGTAATCTCGAATGCCGGAGCCCGCCGCTGAACGGGGCCGGACCTTGATCCACGACTTGGGGTTGCACAGCAGATGACTGCGATTTCTCTCGGCATGCCGGACGTTCCGACCAGGCTCGCGGAGCGCCGCAAGAGCCGGCAGATCCAGGTCGGAACCGTGGCGGTGGGCGGCGACGCACCCGTGTCCGTGCAGTCCATGACCACGACCCGCACCTCCGACATCGGGGCCACCCTCCAGCAGATCGCCGAGCTGACGGCCTCCGGCTGCCAGATCGTGCGCGTGGCCTGCCCCACCCAGGACGACGCCGACGCCTTGGCCGTGATCGCCAGGAAGTCGCAGATCCCGGTGATCGCCGACATCCACTTCCAGCCCAAGTACGTCTTCGCCGCGATCGAGGCCGGCTGCGCCGCTGTCCGCGTGAACCCGGGCAACATCAAGCAGTTCGACGACAAGGTCAAGGAGATCGCCAAGGCGGCCAAGGACCATGGCACGCCCATCCGCATCGGCGTGAACGCGGGCTCCCTCGACCGCCGCCTGCTCCAGAAGTACGGCAAGGCGACCCCCGAGGCCCTCGCCGAGTCCGCCCTGTGGGAGGCATCGCTCTTCGAGGAGCACGACTTCCGCGACATCAAGATCTCGGTCAAGCACAACGACCCGGTCGTCATGGTCGAGGCCTACCGCCAGCTCGCCGCCCAGTGCGACTACCCCCTGCACCTCGGCGTCACCGAGGCGGGCCCGGCGTTCCAGGGCACCATCAAGTCGGCGGTCGCCTTCGGCGCCCTGCTCTCCCAGGGCATCGGCGACACCATCCGCGTCTCCCTCTCCGCCCCGCCGGTCGAGGAGATCAAGGTCGGCATCCAGATCCTGGAGTCGCTGAACCTGCGCCAGCGCGGCCTGGAGATCGTCTCCTGCCCGTCCTGCGGCCGCGCCCAGGTCGACGTCTACAAGCTGGCCGAAGAGGTCACCGCCGGTCTGGAGGGCATGGAGGTCCCGCTGCGCGTCGCCGTCATGGGCTGCGTCGTCAACGGTCCCGGCGAGGCCCGCGAGGCCGACCTCGGTGTCGCCTCCGGCAACGGCAAGGGGCAGATCTTCGTCAAGGGCGAGGTCATCAAGACCGTCCCCGAGTCCAAGATCGTGGAGACCCTCATCGAAGAGGCCATGAAGATCGCCGAGCAGATGGAGAAGGACGGCGTGACCTCCGGCGAACCCTCCGTCGCCGTCGCCGGCTGATCCGCCCGCCGATGCCGCGTCGCCCCAGGGGGCGGCGCGGCATATGCACGGCGGGTACAGTGCGGAGACCAGCAGATCTCAGGGTGAGGCCCCCGCACGTGTTGACGCAGACCACCTCCCGCGTGCTCGAACCGAGCGACCTGGACGCCGCGCTCGCCGTCCTCGACCGCGAGCCGGTCGCGAACGCCTTCGTGACCGCCCGGGTCCAGATCGCCGGACTCGACCCGTGGCGCCTCGGCGGCGAGATGTGGGGCTGGTACGAGCACGGCATGCTCACGTCCCTGTGCTACGCGGGCGCCAACCTCGTCCCCATCTGCGCCACCCCCCGCGCCGTCCGCGCCTTCGCCGACCGCGCCCGCCGGGCCGGCCGCCGCTGCTCCTCGATCGTCGGCCCCGCCGAGCCGACCGCCCAGCTGTGGCGCCTGCTCGAACCCGGCTGGGGCCCGGCCCGCGAGGTCCGCACCCACCAGCCCCTCATGGTCACCGACCACCTCCCCGGCGACGTCGCCGCGGACCCCTACGTCCGCCGGGTCCGCAAGGACGAGGTGGAACGGATCATGCCGGCCTGCGTGGCGATGTTCACCGAGGAGGTCGGCATCTCCCCGATGGCCGGCGACGGCGGCCTCCTCTACCAGGCCCGCGTCGCCGAACTCGTCGGCGCCGGACGCTCCTTCGCCCGCTTCGACACCGACGGCAGGGTCGTCTTCAAGGCCGAGATCGGTGCCGCCACCGACCGCGCCTGCCAGATCCAGGGCGTGTGGGTGGCCCCCGAGTACCGCGGCAAGGGCATCGCGGCACCGGGCATGGCGGCGGTCCTGCGCTACGCCCTCGCGGACGTCGCCCCGGTGGCGAGCCTGTACGTCAACGACTTCAACACGGCGGCGCGACGGACGTACCTGCGCGTCGGCTTCCAAGAAGTGGGCGCCTTCATGAGCGTGCTGTTCTGAAGCCCCGGCGCCCCCGGCCGCGCCACAGGCACCCGGACGGCAACCGGAACCCCCTGTAGGCTCCCCGCCATGGACCTCGCGATCGGCCCACTGGACCTCTCCGCGCACGTGGACGAGGCCCTGGCCGTCCAAGCCGCCGCGTTCGGCCTCGGCCCCGACGAGGTGGCCGTCCGCCGTCAGATCGTCCTGCGCCACATGACCCACGCGGGCGCCAGAGCCCTCGGCGCCACCGACCGGGGCCGCCTCGTCGGCTTCGTCTACGGCATGCCCAACGACCGTGCCCACTGGTGGTCCACCGTCGTCGAGCCCTACCTCCGCGCCCAGGGCACCGACCCCTGGCTCGACGACTCCTTCGTCATCACCGAACTCCACGTCCACCCCTCCCACCAGAACCGCGGCGCGGGCCGCGCCCTGATCACCACGATCACCGACGCCGCCCCGCAGCCCCGCTCGATCCTCTCCGCCATCGACACCGAGAGCCCCGCCCGCGGCCTCTACCGCTCCCTCGGCTACCAGGACCTCGCCCGCCGGGTCCTCTTCCCCAGCGCCCCCAAGCCGTACGCGGTGATGGGCGCCACGCTCCCCCTGCTGAGGCGCACTGCCGGTCGATAACCGATTTCCACCCCACCGGACCACCCGGCTAACCTCCTAGCACCACCCTTACGCAGCAGGAGACACGAGAACCATGGCCAACGCACCGGTCCAGCGCATGTCGAAGTTGATGGCGAAGACGCTGCGCGACGACCCGGCGGACGCCGAAGTCCTCAGCCACAAGCTGCTGGTCCGCGCCGGCTACGTGCGCCGCACCGCCGCCGGCCTGTGGAGCTGGCTGCCGCTCGGCAAGAAGGTCCTCGGCAACATCGAGCGCATCGTCCGCGAGGAGATGGACGCCATCGGCGCCCAGGAGGTCCAGCTCCCCGCCCTGCTGCCGCGCGAGCCGTACGAGGCGACGGGCCGCTGGCAGGAGTACGGCCCCGAACTCTTCCGCCTCCAGGACCGCAAGGGCGGCGACTACCTCCTCGGTCCCACCCACGAGGAGATCTTCACCCTCCTCGTCAAGGACCAGGCATCGTCCTACAAGGACCTGCCGGTCATCCTCTACCAGATCCAGAACAAGTACCGCGACGAGGCCCGCCCCCGGGCCGGCATCCTGCGCGGCCGCGAGTTCCTCATGAAGGACTCCTACTCCTTCGACGTCGCCGACGAGGGCCTCGCCGAGTCCTACGCCCTGCACCGCGCCGCCTACCAGCGCATCTTCGAGCGCCTCGGCCTCGACTACCGCATCGTCGCGGCCACCGCCGGCGCCATGGGCGGCTCCAAGTCCGAAGAGTTCCTGGCCCCCGCCGAGGCAGGCGAGGACACCTTCGCCGACTGCCCGAACTGCGACTACGCCGCCAACACCGAGGCGATCACCCACGCCCTCACGCCAGTGGACGCGACCGGCGTCCCGGCCGCCGAGGACATCCCCACCCCCGACACCCCCACCATCGAGACCCTGGCCGCCTCCCTCGGCGTCGAAGCCTCCGCCACCCTCAAGAACCTCCTCGTCAAGGTGGACGGCGAGATCGTCGCCGTCGGCGTCCCCGGCGACCGCGAGGTCGACCTGGACAAGGTCGAGGCACACTTCGCCCCCGCCGCCGTCGAACTGGTCACCGCCGAGGACTTCGTCGGCCGCCCCGACCTGGTCCGCGGCTACGTCGGCCCGCAGGGCCTCGGCGACAAGGTCAAGTACATCGCCGACCCCCGCGTCGCCCCCGGCACCGCGTGGATCACGGGCGCCAACAAGGCCGACACCCACGCCAAGAACGTCGTGGCGGGCCGCGACTTCGAGGTGGACACCTACGTCGACGTCGTGGTCGTCCGGGAGGGCGACCCCTGCCCCAACTGCGGCACCGGCCTCAAGCTTGACCGTGCCATCGAGATCGGCCACATCTTCCAGCTGGGCCGCAAGTACGCCGACGCCCTCAAGCTCGACGTCCTCGCCCAGAACGGCAAGCCGGCCCGCGTCACCATGGGCTCCTACGGCATCGGCGTCTCCCGCGCGGTGGCCGCCCTCGCCGAGCAGCACGCCGACGACAAGGGCCTCGTCTGGTCCAAGGAGGTCGCCCCGGCCGACGTCCACGTCGTCGCCGCCGGCAAGGCCCTCCAGACCGAGCTGGCCCTGGAGGTCTCCGACAAGCTGGCCGCCGCCGGCGTCCGCGTCCTCGTGGACGACCGGGCCGGCGTCTCCCCGGGCGTCAAGTTCACCGACGCCGAACTCATCGGCGTCCCCCAGATCCTCGTCGCCGGCCGCCGCTCCGCCGAGGGCGTCGTGGAACTGAAGGACCGCCGCACGGGGGAGCGCGAAGAGGTCACGGTAGAGGAGGCCCTCACCCGCCTCACCAACTGACCTCCCCCCGGGCGGGCCCCGTACGGCGTGCCCCGGCGTGAGCCCGGTCAGTGGGTCCGGCGTTGCGGGGCGCCGCTGCGCCCACCCGTGCCGCCCTGGGGGCACCTCCCAGGCCGTTCAGGCACTGGGGGAGGCACGACCGCCCGCAACTAGGACGGCGCGAAGCGGCACCGCAGGCCGGGCGGCGGTCAGCCGCGTACGGCGCGAAGCGACTCCGAAGAGGAGTCGACGGAGAGCCGCGTACGGCGGGAAGCGCCCCCGAAGAGGAGTCGCCGGAGAGCCGCGTACGGCGGGAAGCGCCCCCGAAGAGGAGTCGCCGGAAAGCCGCGTACGGCGCGAGGCGGCACCGGAGAGGGGCGAGGGTCAGCCGCGTACGGCGGGAAGGGGACGGGTCGGGGGGTGTCCGCCCGCAGCGGTTGGCGCGTCAACGCCACCCGCTTCTGTGGCCGACCGATTCCGCGCCGTTCCGAGGACGGACACCCCCCGTCCCGGCCCCGACCCCCCACCCAGCCCAAGGCGCTCCCCGCACCCCCACCGAACCCGCACCAGGCGCCGCAGGCATCACGCGCACCCCCACCCGCACAGCCGCCGCAGGCCCCCCCCCGCACCACCAGTCACAACCAGCCCGCGAACTCCAACAACAGCTCCGCGTCCTGCTCCCGCCCCACCCGCCGAGCCCGCACCCCCGACTCCACGGCACGGAACAGCGTCCACCCCCGCAGCCGCTCCCGGTTGACCTCCAGCGACTCCGCGAGCCGCTTGATCCGCCGCCGCGTCGTGGAGGCCCCCGACGGCTGCGCGATCAGATCCTCCACCCGGTCCCGCACCAGCCGCGCCAGATCGAAGGCGCTCTCCCCGACCACCGGATCGGGCCCCACCGCCAACCACGGCATCCGGTCCCCGGCGAGCACCTTGCTCTGCCGGAACGTCCCGTGCAGCAGCCGCTCCTCCGGCGGCGCGGCCAACAGCTCCTCGCGAACCGCGAGCGCCGCGTCGACCAGCGGCGCCACCTCGGAATCGGCGACCGCGCCCGCCCGCATGGCCTCCGCCTGCCGCCCGGTCCGCTCGGCCACGGTCTCGAAGGAATGGGAGGCCGGCGGCTCCACCCACAGCCGCCGCAGCGTCCCCGCCGCCTCCAGCAACGCCTTCGCCTCCGGCAGCGACCGCACCGACACGTCCGGATGCAGCCGCTCCAACAGCAGCACACCCTCCTCGCCGGCCTCCTCGCGCACCTGCACGGCACCCAGCCCGCCCCAGTGGACCAGCGCGGCCCGCTCGCTCTCCGGGCGTGCCCGGCGCGGGGCCAGCTTCAGCACCGCGGGCGCTCCGTCGGCCGTCCGCACCAGCACCACCAGGCTGCTGCGCCCGCCGGGCACCTGCACCCGCTCCACGGTCAACTCGCGCAGCGCGACGGCCCGCTCCGCCGCTCCGGGCAGCCTCGCCAGCCAGTCGTCACCGTCCGGTGCCGTCTCACCGAGGGCCTTGATCAGACGCCGCGGCGGTTCGAAAGCCATACGCGAGCCGTTCCCTTCCCGTACGGACAGCCGTACGTGTTACGCAGTCGGAGTCGGGCCCGAACCCCGCGAGGGCGAGGCGCCGGCACGCTCCGCGAGCCCCGGGAAGGCTACGCTCCCGCCCCGCCAGCGCACCGCACGGACCGCGGCCTCACGGAGCGCCCCCGCCGCGTCGGCCCGCGCGGCGCCCTCGGCGGCCCGCACCAGGTCGGAGCAGACCCCGGCCACCCGGTCCTCCAGTTCGGCCGCCAACCGCACCGCGGCCGCCGAGTCCGGGACGGAGAAGGGCAGCGCGTACCCCGCCGCCGCAGCGACCGGCTCGCCGCCCAGGTCGCGCACCTCGCGCGCCAGCGCGTCCCGCCGCGCCCGGTGCGCGTCGTACGCCGTCCGTGCCTCGGTGCGCCGTTCCTCGTCGACGCGCCCGCCGACGACCCCGTAGCCGTACACGGCCGCGTGCTCCGCCGCCAACGCCGCCTGGAGGGCGTCCAGCCGCCCGTCCTCCGCCTTGCTCACCCGTCATCCTCCGTCAGCAGAAACACGTGGGCCGCCCCGGCCGCCGCCACCGAGGCCAGCAACCGCGCCGACTCGCCCGACACACCGAGCAGCTCCTTGGCCCGCCGGTCGGCCACGTCCCGCTCGGCACCGGCGAGCAGGGCGAGGGCACCCTTCCGATCCCCAGGCACGGCACCGGAGTCACCGGAGTCACCGGAGTCACCGGATTCCCCGGTCCCGTTCCCCGGCCCGGCGGCCCGCGCGGAGACAGAGGCCGACACCGAGGGCGAGGCGGCCCGCGCGGCGCCGAACGCGTCCGCGTGCCGTACGACCTCCTCCCGCAGCGGCCGCAGCCGCTCGGCCAGTCCGGGATGCGCGGCCATCACCGCCGCGTACCGCTCGGCCAGTTGCTCGCTGTCCCGGGCCGCACGCGCGCGTGCCCGGTCGTCGGCCGACGGATCGGCCCCGGAGTCACCGGAGCCCGAACCGCCGGTGCAGCCCACGAGCAGGGCGGCCCCGGCCGCCGACGCGAGCAGGCTCCTTCTGCGCGGCCCTCGGGGCGGGCGCGGCAAGGGGGAAAGCGACACGGCAGACGTCCTCGACAGGCTCGTACGGAAGCGACGGCAAAGCGACGGCGGAGCGACGGGCGACGCGGCGGGAACCCGCGGTGCGGCCTGCCCGTGATCACGGTACCCGTGCCCGGCCCGGGCACCACTCATCGGCACCGCCGGACCGGGGTGGACCGCAACACCCCCCGCGACCGGATACCCTTTGACCAGACACGCGCACCGTCCCACAACAGCACACGCGGCCGAGGAGTCACCCGGATGAGCACCACCCAGAGCGAGAGGCTGCGAGAGCTGCTGGAGCCGCTCGTCGCCTCCCAGGGACTGGACCTCGAAGAGCTCGCGGTGGACTCGGTCGGCCGCAGGCGCGTGCTGCGCGTGGTCGTCGACTCCGACACCGGCGCGGACCTGGACCGGATCGCCGATGTGAGCCGCGCGCTCTCGGCGAAGCTCGACGAGAGCGACGCGATGGGCGAGGCCGAGTACACCCTCGAGGTCGGCACCCCGGGCGCGGAGCGCTCCCTCAGCGAACACCGTCACTACGTGCGCGCGACGGACCGCCTGGTGCGGTTCCAGCTGCACGAGGGCGGCGAACTCGTCGCCCGCATCCTCGGCGTGGACGAGGACGGACTCGACCTCGAGGTACCGGGGGTCAAGGGCCGCAAGGCCACCACGCGCAGAGTCTCCTTCGGCGACATCGACAAGGCACGCGTCCAGGTCGAGTTCAACCGCAAGGACCCCAAGGACAGCGACACCAAGAGCGACACCAAGAGCGACAACAAGACGGAAGAGGAGGAGGCGTAGCCGTGGACATCGACATGAGCGCCCTGCGGGGCTTGGTCCGGGAGAAGGAGATCTCCTTCGACCTGCTGGTCGGGGCGATCGAGTCGGCCCTCCTCATCGCCTACCACCGCACCGAGGGAAGCCGCCGGCACGCGCGCGTGGAGCTCGACCGGAACACCGGGCATGTGACCGTGTGGGCGAAGGAGGACCCCGACGACCTCGAGGAGGGCCAGGCGGCCCGCGAGTTCGACGACACCCCGTCCGACTTCGGCCGCATCGCCGCCACCACCGCCAAGCAGGTCATCCTGCAGCGGCTGCGCGACGCCGAGGACGACGCCACGCTCGGCGAGTACGCCGGCCGTGAGGGCGACATCGTCACCGGCGTGGTGCAGCAGGGCCGCGACCCGAAGAACGTGCTGGTCGACATCGGCAAGCTGGAGGCCATCCTGCCGGTGCAGGAGCAGGTCCCCGGGGAGACCTACCCGCACGGCACGCGCCTGCGCTCGTACGTCGTCCGGGTGGCCAAGGGCGTACGCGGCCCCTCCGTGACGCTCTCCCGCACCCACCCGAACCTGGTGAAGAAGCTGTTCGCCCTCGAGGTGCCGGAGATCGCCGACGGGTCCGTGGAGATCTCCGCGATCGCCCGCGAGGCCGGCCACCGCACCAAGATCGCGGTGCGCTCCACCCGCTCGGGCCTGAACGCCAAGGGTGCCTGCATCGGCCCCATGGGCGGCCGGGTGCGCAACGTGATGGGCGAGCTGAACGGCGAGAAGATCGACATCGTCGACTGGTCGGACGACCCGGCCGAGATGGTGGCGAACGCGCTCTCCCCGGCCCGCGTCTCCAAGGTGGAGGTCGTGGACCTGGCGGCCCGCTCCGCGCGCGTGATCGTGCCCGACTACCAGCTGTCGCTGGCCATCGGCAAGGAGGGGCAGAACGCCCGGCTCGCGGCCCGGCTGACCGGCTGGCGGATCGACATCCGCCCGGACACCGAGCAGCCGGAGTCGGACGACCGGCCGGCGAACCGGCCGTCGAACCAGCCGTCGGAGCGTCCGTCCGGCGGCCGCGGGGAATAGATCCAAGCCGCACGCCGCTGAGATCACGACAGCTTTGTGTGCGGCACGTGTTCGATTCTTACCCCGAAGGGGTGAGGTCGGTCCGGGGAGGTAGACTTAGAAGTGTCTGGCCGGACACGTACCCGAGCATGCCCCGAGCGCACCTGCGTGGGGTGCCGGGAGCGAGCGGTCAAGAGCGAGCTGCTGCGCACCGTGGCGGTCGAGGGTCATTGCACCCCTGATCCACGCGGTACGCTGCCCGGCCGGGGTGCGTACGTACACCCCGCACCGGTCTGTGTCGACCAGGCGGTGCGCCGCAAGGCGTTCCCCCGGGCGCTCCGCGTCCCGGGTCCGCTCGACGTAAAGGCGTTGCGCCACTACGTCGAGCAGGCACAAGGTTGCGACAAGGCTGCTGAAAGCAGCATGTGAGCAACGTGGTAAGGAAGACATGCCGCGCGGAACCCCGCACGGCCTGGTACCTCGCGAGTCGAAAGCAGGTCGAGATTGCGATGAGCACTCGATGAGTACGCGATGAGTACGCCCATGAACTAGCGACGGTCCGGACGCAACCCGGACCTCAGAGGAGCGAAGTGGCTAAGGTCCGGGTCTACGAACTCGCCAAGGAGTTCGGCGTCGAGAGCAAGGTCGTCATGGCCAAGCTCCAGGAACTCGGTGAATTCGTCCGTTCGGCGTCTTCGACCATCGAAGCGCCCGTAGTACGCAAGCTGACAGACGCCTTCCAGCAGGGCGGCGGCAACGGCCGGTCCGCCGGCCGCCCCGCGGCCCCGAAGAAGGCTGCCCCCAGGCCGTCGGCGCCGTCCCCGGCGCAGGCGGCCCGCCCGGCTGCGCCCCGTCCGGGTCCCGCGGCTCCGGCGGCTCCCAAGCCTCCGGCCGCCCAGGAGCCCGCGGCCCCGTCGGCCCCCGCGCCGCCCCCTCCCAGGGCTCGCGTCCGACGCCGGGCCCCAAGCCCGCGCCGCGTCCGGCCCCGGCCGCACCGGAGTTCACCGCTCCGCCGGCGGCTCCCGCGGCTCCGGCCGCTCCGTCCACTCCGGCCCCGGCTCAGTCCGGCCCGAAGCCCGGCGGCGCGCGTCCCGGTGCCCCCAAGCCCGGTGGTGCCCGTCCGTCCGGTCCGGGTCAGGACCGCGGCCAGCAGGGCGGCCAGGGCCAGGGTGGCCAGGGCCGTCCGGGCGGCCAGCGCCCCGGCGCCCCGGGCCAGCGTCCCGGCGGTCGTCCCGGCGGTCCGCGTCCGGGCAACAACCCCTTCACCTCCGGCGGCAACGCCGGCATGGCACGTCCGCAGGCGCCCCGTCCGCAGGGCGGTCCCCGTCCCGGCGGTCCCGGTGCTCCCGGCGGCGGTCCCCGTCCGCAGGGTCCCGGCGGCCAGGGCGGCGGTCCCCGTCCCCAGGCTCCGGGCGGCAACCGCCCGACCCCGGGCGCGATGCCGCGTCCGCAGGGCGGCGGCGCAGGCCCCCGCCCCGGCGGCGGTCCGCGTCCGAACCCCGGCATGATGCCGCAGCGTCCCGCTGCCGGCCCGCGTCCCGGCCCCGGTGGCGGCGGTCGCGGTCCCGGCGGTGCCGGTCGTCCCGGCGGCGGCGGTCGTCCCGGCGGCGGCGGCTTCGCCGGTCGTCCCGGCGGCGGTGGCGGCGGCGGTCGTCCCGGTGGCGGCGGCGGTTTCGCCGGTCGTCCCGGTGGCGGTGGCTTCGGTGGCGGCGGTGGCCGTCCCGGCTTCGGCGGTCGTCCCGGTGGTCCGGGTGGCCGCGGTGGCACGCAGGGCGCCTTCGGTCGTCCCGGCGGTCCCGCGCGTCGCGGTCGCAAGTCGAAGCGGCAGAGGCGCCAGGAGTACGAGGCCATGCAGGCCCCGTCGGTCGGCGGCGTGATGCTGCCCCGCGGCAGCGGCGAGACCATTCGCCTGTCGCGCGGTGCGTCGCTCACCGACTTCGCCGAGAAGATCAACGCCAACCCGGCGTCGCTCGTCGCGGTCATGATGAACCTCGGCGAGATGGTCACCGCGACCCAGTCCGTCTCCGACGAGACGCTCCACCTCCTCGCCGGCGAGATGAACTACACGGTTCAGATCGTCAGCCCGGAGGAGGAGGACCGCGAGCTGCTCGAGTCCTTCGACCTGGAGTTCGGCGAGGACGAGGGCTCCGAGGAGGACCTGGTCGTCCGTCCGCCGGTCGTGACCGTCATGGGTCACGTCGACCACGGAAAGACCCGACTGCTCGACGCCATCCGCAAGACGAACGTCATCGCGGGCGAGGCCGGCGGCATCACCCAGCACATCGGTGCCTACCAGGTCGCGACCGAGGTCAACGAAGAGGATCGCAAGATCACCTTCATCGACACCCCGGGTCACGAGGCGTTCACCGCCATGCGTGCCCGCGGTGCGCGGTCGACCGACATCGCGATCCTGGTCGTCGCGGCCAACGACGGCGTCATGCCGCAGACGGTCGAGGCGCTCAACCACGCCAAGGCCGCCGAGGTCCCGATCGTCGTCGCGGTCAACAAGATCGACGTCGAGGGCGCCGACCCGACCAAGGTGCGCGGTCAGCTGACCGAGTACGGCCTGGTGGCCGAGGAGTACGGCGGCGACACCATGTTCGTCGACATCTCCGCCAAGCAGGGTCTCAACATCGACTCCCTGCTGGAGGCCGTGGTCCTCACCGCGGACGCCTCGCTCGACCTGCGGGCCAACCCGAACCAGGACGCGCAGGGCATCTCGATCGAGTCCCGTCTCGACCGCGGCCGCGGTGCCGTGGCGACGGTCCTCGTGCAGCGAGGCACCCTGCGGGTCGGCGACACGATGGTGGTGGGCGACGCCTACGGCCGCGTCCGCGCCATGCTCGACGACAACGGCAACAACGTCGCCGAGGCCGGTCCGTCGACGCCGGTCCAGGTCCTGGGCCTGACCAACGTCCCGGGCGCCGGTGACAACTTCATCGTGGTCGAGGAGGACCGTACGGCCCGCCAGATCGCGGAGAAGCGCGCCGCCCGCGAGCGCAACGCCGCGTTCGCCAAGCGCACGCGCCGCGTGTCGCTGGAGGACCTGGACAAGGTGCTGAAGGCCGGCGAGGTCCAGCAGCTCAACCTGATCATCAAGGGCGACGCGTCCGGATCGGTCGAGGCGCTGGAATCCTCCCTGCTCCAGCTGGACGTCGGCGAAGAGGTCGACATCCGCGTCCTGCACCGCGGCGTCGGTGCGGTCACGGAGTCCGACATCGACCTGGCGATGGGCTCCGACGCCATCGTGATCGGCTTCAACGTGCGCGCCGCCGGGCGTGCCGCGCAGATGGCCGAGCGCGAGGGTGTGGACGTCCGGTACTACTCGGTCATCTACCAGGCGATCGAGGAGATCGAGGCGGCCCTCAAGGGCATGCTCAAGCCGGAGTACGAAGAGGTCGAGCTGGGCACGGCGGAGATCCGCGAGGTCTTCCGCTCCTCCAAGCTGGGCAACATCGCGGGTGTTCTCATCCGCTCCGGCGAGGTCAAGCGCAACACCAAGGCGCGTCTGCTGCGCGATGGCAAGGTCATCGCGGAGAACCTCAACATCGAGGGTCTGCGTCGCTTCAAGGACGACGTCACCGAGATCCGCGAAGGCTTCGAGGGCGGTATCAACCTCGGAAACTTCAACGACATCAAGGTCGACGACGTCATCGCGACGTACGAGATGCGCGAGAAGCCGCGGGTGTAAGTACCGCGACTTCCGGGAGTGACCGGTCCGGGGCCGGTCGGCGGAGCACAATATCCGTCGATCGGCCCCGGCCGTTCGTTGTACGGTTCAGATGTCCCCGCCCGTGAACGGCGGGGCCATCGATCCCGGACCGGCGGGTGAACCGGTTGCACATGTATGTGGGGACGCTGTCCTTCGACCTCCTCCTCGGCGACGTACATTCGCTGAAGGAGAAGCGCTCCGTCGTCCGCCCGATCGTCGCCGAACTCCAGCGGAAATACGCGGTGAGCGCGGCGGAGGTGGAGCACATGAACCTCCACCGCCGGGCGGTCGTCGGCCTGGCCGTGGTGTCCGGCGACGCGGGCCACCTCAGCGACGTGCTCGACCGGTGCGAACGGCTGGTGGCCGGCCGCCCCGAGGTGGAGCTGCTGTCCGTCAGACGGCGCCTCCACGGCGACGACGACTGACACGACGACTGAGACGACGACTGACCAGATCGGGCAAGAGACCGGATCAGGCATAGAGAACAAGGAACGGGAGACGGACCAGTGGCCGACAACGCGCGGGCGAAAAGGCTGGCGGACCTCATCCGAGAGGTGGTGGCCCAGAAGCTGCAGCGCGGGATCAAGGACCCGCGGCTCGGCTCGCACGTCACCATCACGGACACCCGGGTCACGGGCGACCTGCGGGAGGCGACCGTCTTCTACACGGTCTACGGGGACGACGAGGAGCGCAAGGCCGCCTCCGCGGGCCTGGAGAGCGCCAAGGGCATCCTGCGCTCCGAGGTCGGCAAGGCGGCGGGCGTGAAGTTCACGCCGACCCTGACCTTCGTCATGGACGCCCTGCCGGACACCGCCCGCAACATCGAGGACCTCCTCGACAAGGCGCGGCAGTCCGACGAGAAGGTGCGCGAGGCGTCCGCGGGCGCCGCGTACGCGGGCGAGGCGGACCCGTACCGCAAGCCGGACGAGGACGACACCGAGGCCGACGAGACGGACGACACCGCTAAATGAGCGAGAAGCACACCACGCCCGACGGCCTTGTCATCGTCGACAAGCCGTCGGGCTTCACCTCGCACGACGTCGTCGCCAAGATGCGGGGCATCGCCCGCACCCGGCGCGTCGGGCACGCCGGCACGCTCGACCCGATGGCGACGGGCGTCCTGGTCCTCGGTGTGGAGAGGGCGACCAAGCTCCTCGGGCACCTCGCCCTCACCGAGAAGGAGTACCTGGGCACCATCAGGCTCGGGCAGACGACGCTGACCGACGACGCCGAGGGCGAGATCACGGGGTCGCGGGACGCCTCGAAGGTCACCCGGGAAGCGATCGACGCCGGCGTCGCCAAGCTCAGCGGCGCCATCATGCAGGTGCCGTCCAAGGTCAGCGCCATCAAGATCAAGGGCGTGCGCTCCTACAAGCGGGCACGCGAGGGCGAGGAGTTCGAGATCCCCGCCCGCCCCGTCACCGTCTCCTCCTTCGCGGTGTACGACGTCCGGGACGCCGTCGCCGACGACGGCACCCCGGTGCTCGACCTGGTGGTCTCGGTGACCTGCTCCTCCGGCACCTACATCCGGGCCCTGGCCCGCGACCTGGGCGCCGACCTCGGCGTCGGCGGGCACCTCACGGCGCTGCGCCGCACCCGCGTCGGCCCGTACAAGCTGGACGGCGCCCGGACGCTGGACCAACTCCAGGGGGACCTCACCGTCATGCCCGTCGCGGACGCGGCCGGCGCGGCCTTCCCGCGCTGGGACGTGGACACCAAGCGGGCCCGGCTGCTCACCAACGGCGTGCGGCTGGAGATGCCCGAGCAGTACGCGGGCGCCGGTGCCGTGGCCGTCTTCGACCCCGAGGGACGCCTCCTCGCGCTCGTGGAGGAGCACAGGGGCAAGGCGAAGAGCCTGGCCGTCTTCGGCTGAGCCGACGCGCCGTCACGTCCGCCCGTGGAGCGGCGATCACGGGGACTACCACTGTCGCCGCTCCACGGTCCCCCCTCGGTTCCCCCACCACCTAGGGTGTATCCAACCCACCCCTTCTGTTCACCCGTCCGGGCAGGCGCTCGGAGTGAACCGGGGGAGTGGAAGGGGGCGCGTTCGCCAGGGACTCTGTCCTGCTGATCATCACCCGCCTACCGTCGGAGACACGGCACGGGTGCAGGGCGGGGAGGTTCGACGATGGCGTCGCGGAACCGGTCCGGGGAGGCGGGCGGCAGGGCGGGGCAGCGACCCGGGGACGACTCCCGGGAAGCGCGCGGTGGACCGGGAGAGCGGGACACCGGTCCGCAGGAGTATGCGCCCGACGACGCCCTGATCGGCTTCCACGACCTCGCCGGTCGCCCCCGCGGCACCGGGTTCGTCGCCGACCACCACGGCACGGTGCTCACCAGCCACGAAGCGGTCGACGGCCTGTCCCGGCTGGTCCTGCGCACCGCCGGGGACCGCCGTCGCGTCGTGGCCGCCGCCGACGTGACCCCCCTGCCGGACCTCGGTCTGGCCCTCGTACGCACCGAGGGCCTCGGCGTCGAGCCGCTGCCCCTCACCACCCGGGACCGCGTCGAGGCCGGCACCTACGTCCGCATCGCCGCCGGCGGCTGGCGCGAGGCCAGGGTCCTGGGCAGCACGGACGTCACCTACACCGCGACCGACCGCTTCCATCTCCTCGGCGGCGCCCTGGAGCTGGCCGTCGGCACGTCCGGGCGGGACGCGTTGCGGCTCGGCGGCGGTGCGGCCGGCGGGCCCGTGCTCGACGTCGCGACCGGCGCCGTCCTCGGCGTCCTCGGCACCGCCCTCAGCTCCGGACACAGCGACGTCGGCTTCGCCGTACCGCTGCGCCGCGCGGCCGTGGGCCCGCTCGCCGACCTCCTCGCCGAGAACGCGGCGACCGTCCCGGCGTACGGCGCCGACCTCAACCCGGCCGGTGTGCTCGCCCTCACGGCGACCTCGGTGGCGCAGGACGGACCGCCGGGAGCGTCGGCGGGCGGCGGGAGTGGCGGCGCGGGCGGGGACCGGAGCCCGGTCACGGGACTCGCCGCCGGGCGGTACGGGGGTGCGGAGCACGGCCTCGGCGGCGGGCGGGACGGCTGCCCCGACCGTGCCGAGCCGGTCGAACGGGTCGAGGTGACCCGCCGGTTCGCCGCCTTCACCGCGAGCCGCGCCAGTGTGCTGGGCCTCGTCGGAGCGCCGGGCACCGGCCGTACGACCGAGCTGACGGCGCTCACCGCCCGCCGCTCCCGGGGCACCCGGCCGGCGCCCACGCTGTGGCTGCGCGGCGCCGACCTCCACGACGACGACAGGTCGCTGGCCGACGCGGCACGGCGGACCCTGGCCCGGGCCGCGCGCATCGTGGCCGCCTCGGACCGCTCCCGCCCCGCCGGACTCGGCGACATCACCCCCGAGCGGCTGGCCCGCCTCGCCCGCAGCGCAGGACGTCCCCTCCTGCTCCTCCTCGACAGTCCCGAAGAGATGCCGCCCCTCCTGGCCCACCGCCTGCCCGAGTGGACCGAGGGCACCGCGGCCTGGCTCCGGGAGACGGGCGCCCGGCTGGTGGTGGCCTGCCGTGCCGAGTACTGGGAGCACGCGGGAGCGGAGTTCCCGCGTGAGCTGCTGTACGGCACGGCACCCGAGGAACGCCCCTCCTTGCCGGCCGCCGCGTGGGCACCGCCCGGGCCCGGGAAGGCGACGCCCCCGAAGGCCCCGGACGCGTCCCGTCGGCGAACCGTCGACACGGGGCGGACGAGGCCGCCCCGGGCCGACACCGCACCGCCGACCGACGACCCCGGCACCCAAGCGCGGCCACCGGGACAGACACCCGCGGCACCACGCCGGCCGGCGGCGGACTTCCGGCACGGCGCGGGAGCGCCCGCCCGTCACCCGGGATCTGCGGACCCGGTGCCGGGAGCGGGTGGCGCGGAGCGCGTGCGGCCCGGGGGAGAGGGGCCGTGGTCAGCGGGTTGGGTGGGGCCCGTGTACGGGGTGGGGGCGCCGGCCCCCGGGCCGGAGGTCGCGGGCCCGGGATCCGGAGCGGGTGGCGCGGGTGGCGCGGAGTACGCGATGCCCGGGGGAGAAGGGGCGTGGTGGTCGGTTCGCGCCGGGACCGCTCACGGACCGGCGGCCCCCTCAGGGTCGGACGCCGACGGGCTGGTGCCCGTACCGGCCGGGGCGTCGGTCGACGCGCCCGCCGGACCGTGGTCACGGACGACGATCACCTTGTGGGGGCCGTACGGCGCCCCCGCCCCCCAGGGCACCGCCCCCGGCCCCCCGCCCTGTGTCCGGCTCGGTGACCTGGCCGACGCCGAGGCCCGTCAGGCGCGTGCGCGGTACCGCGTACCCGACGGTGCCCTGGCGGACCGGGACGCTCGCCACCCCCTCACCCTCCGCCTGCTCTCGGAGGTGTACGCCGCCCTCCCCGGCGCCCCGCCCCCCGTGCCCGTCGACCGTGACGCGGTCTTCACGGCCTACCTGGACCTGATGTGCCTGCGCGTCGCCACCCGGCTGGCCCGGGAGAACGGCGTGCACGGCAGCGGCGTGAGGCGCCTCGCGGCGAAGGTCTCCGGGCAGGTCCACGAGGCGGCCCGGCGCAGTCTCGGCCCCGGGCAGGGCGGCCTGGACCGGGAGTCCTTCGAGGCGCTGTTCCCGTGGGGCCCGGCCCCGGCCCGGCTCGGCGGCGGCAGCGGCTGGGCGCCCGCCGTACTCACCGAGGGCCTCCTCGTACCCGCGGGCGACGGGTACCGCTTCGCGCACGAGGAACTCGCCGACTGGATCCAGGGCACCCACCTCGACCTGGACGAGGCGCTGCGCGCCCTGGTCCACCGCCGTGACACCCCGCACGACACGCACACCCTCCCCGTGCCCCACCACCGCATCGGCCCCGTCGTCGAGGCCCTGCTGCTCCTGGCACGGCAACGCGGCACCCCCCAACTGGCGCTGACGCTGGAAGAGCTGGTGGGAGCCCTCGACACCGACCCGCACTCCTGGTGGGCCGCCCGGCTGCTCACCGGGGTACTGACCCGGGTGCCCGACGCGACGCCCTACACGGAGGTGCTGCGGCTGCTCGCCGACGGCATCGCGGAACGGCGGGGCGAGGGGCAGCCCGCGGCGCGGTCGTTCGGGCCCGACTTCGGGCCCGGCTTCTGGACGGCGCTGCGGCTGCCCCGGCCCATCCGCCTGGACCTGCTGCGCCGCCTCGTCCTCGCCGACGGCCCGCCGCACGAGCCCGGCCCCCGCCACCTCGACACCGTCGCCGCACTGCTCACCGCCGACCCCGCGGCCGTACAGCCGCTCCTCGTGCGCTGGTTCGACGACGAGCGGCCCCTGCCCGCCACCCCGCACGCCACCGTGGCCACGGCAGCCCAGGCGCTGCTGCACACCCACCGCCACCGCGGCCTGGACGGCCTCACCGAAGTACTCGTCGACAGCACGCACCGGCGGGCCGACGAACTGCTCGCCGTCCTGGCCGAGGAGGAGCCGTCGGCGCTCTGCCGGGCGGTGGAGCGGTGGGCCCGCGAAGAGCACCCGGCGCGGCAGGCGGCGGCGGTCGCCCACGGCCTGCGCACCGCCCCGCACGCGCGTACCGCCGCCGACCGCACCCTCCTGCGCCATGCCGCCCTGGTGCTGCTGGCGGGCCCCTCGGACAGCACCCTGCGCGGCGGCGCGCTGGCCGTGCTGATCCAGGACCCGGGCAGCCGCGACCGTCACCTCCCCAGGGCGCTCGACCACTTCGCCGCCGGTGACCCGCACCTTCCACCGGGTGCCGTGGCCGCCGCCCTGCCGACACACCCCGAGCCCGTCCTCGAGGCATTCCGGGCCCGGCTGCTCGGCCCGGACGCCGGGGAGGCGCTGCGCAGCCTCGCCGACGCCACCACACCCGCGCTGGCCCGGCCGGTGGCCGCCCTCGTCGGGCGGACCGCGGCGGAGCGCCCCGAGACCGCCGGGCACCTGGCCGCCTACGCCGACCGGCGCCTCGACCGCGACCCCGCACCCCGCGCCGTACTCCTCCCCCTGATCACCGCCCTGCTGGACGACGGCCCCGAACCGGTACGGGCCGCGCTCGCCGGGGTCCTCGCCGCCGACGGGCCCACGGGAAGCGCCCCGCTCCGCCGTGAACTGCGCGAACACCTCCTCGCCCACGAGCACGAACCCGCCGTCCTGGACGCGCTGCTGCACGCGGCAGCGGCCTGCGACGGCGAGGAACAGCGCGCCCTCGTCCACCGCACCGGCCTGCTCCTCGCCCGCACCCCGGACGGCGCCACCCGTCTCGACCGTGCTCTGGTCGACCTGGCCCGCCATGTTCCGGGCTTCGCCACCCGCCTGACCGGCTGGCTCACCGACGCGCCCCAGGACTGGGACGTACTGGTGGGCCCCAGCGCACGCCGTACGATCGAGCACCTGGCGGGCGTCCGCGTCCCCGCGTGAACCGGCCCCGGCCCCGACTCCGACCCGGAACCCGACCCCGCCACGACCCCGGCCCGCCCCGGCCCGCGTGCACCCGGTCACAGCACCGATACCGATGCGGGCGGGAGCCGGACGGCATGGCACCCTTAGACCTGCGTAAGGGTCACCACGGAAACCATGGAAACCACGGAAGCACCGAGGAGCGGACACAGTGCAGCGCTGGCGTGGCTTGGAGGACATCCCCGAGGACTGGGGACGCAGCGTCGTCACCATCGGCTCCTACGACGGTGTCCACCGCGGACACCAGCTGATCATCAAGCACGCCGTGGACCGCGCCCGCGAGCTGGGCGTCCCCGCCGTCGTCGTCACCTTCGACCCGCACCCCAGCGAGGTCGTCCGCCCCGGCAGCCACCCGCCGCTGCTCGCCCCGCACCACCGCCGGGCCGAACTGATGGCGGACCTCGGCGTGGACGCGGTGCTGATCCTCCCGTTCACCAAGGAGTTCTCCAAGCTCTCCGCGGCCGACTTCGTGGTCAAGGTCCTCGTCGACCGGCTGCGCGCCAAGGCCGTCGTCGAGGGCCCCAACTTCCGCTTCGGCCACAAGGCCGCCGGGAACGTCGACTTCCTCGTCGAGCAGGGCAAGGTCTACGACTTCGAGGTCGAGGTCGTCGACCTGTACGTCACCGGAGAGGCGGGCGGCGGCGAGCCGTTCTCCTCCACCCTGACCCGCCGCCTGGTCGCCGAGGGCGACGTGTCCGGCGCCGCCGAGATCCTGGGCCGCCCGCACCGTGTGGAGGGCGTCGTCGTGCGCGGCGCCCAGCGCGGCCGGGAGATGGGCTTCCCCACGGCCAACGTCGAGACGCTGCCGCACACCGCGATTCCGGCCGACGGCGTCTACGCCGGCCGGCTGCACGCCCAGGGCGAGGCGATGCCGGCCGCGATCTCCGTCGGCACCAACCCGCAGTTCGAGGGCACCGAGCGCACGGTCGAGGCGTACGCCATCGACCGCGTCGGCCTCGACCTGTACGGCCTGCACGTCGCCGTGGACTTCGTCGCCTTCGTCCGCGGACAGGCGAAGTTCGAGACGCTGGACGCGCTGCTCGCGCAGATGGCCCAGGACGTCGACAAGTGCCGCGAGATCGTCGCGGCGGACCTCGGCCGGGACTGACCCGGCGGACCTCGGCCGGGACTGACCCGGCGGACCTCAGCCGGGACTGACCGCCCGCGGCGCCGACCGGGCCCAGTGGCAGGCGACCTGGGACTCGCCGCTCCCGTCGAGGATCCCGGGATCGCGGCCCCGGCAGGCGTCCGCGACGCCCGCCCGCTCGGCCTTGCCACCGCCCAGGACCTGGCACCGCACATGGAAGCGGCAGCCGCCGGGGATGTCGGAGGGGTCGGGAGGCTCGCCGCTGAGCACGACCGGGATACCGGGCGCCTCCGGCAGCACGGACAGCAGGGCCTGGGTGTAGGGGTGCCGGGGCGCCGTCAGCACCTGCTCCACGGCGCCCGTCTCGACGATCCGGCCGAGGTACATCACCGCGACCCGGTCGGCGATGTTCCAGGCCAGACCGAGGTCGTGGGTCACCACCAGCGCCGACAGGCCCAGCTCGGCGCGCAGCCGCAGCAGCAGCGCGAGGATCTCGCCGCGCACCGACGCGTCGAGGGACGCCACCGGTTCGTCGGCGACGAGGAGTTCCGGACTCAGCACCAGCGCGCCCGCGATGACGACCCGCTGGCGCTGGCCGCCGGACAGCTCGTGCGGGTAGCGCAGGAAGAAGCGCTCCGGAGGCCGCAGCCCGGCCCGCGACAGAGCCTCGGCGACCGCCGTCCGCTCGTTCCCCGCCCGACCGTGGATACGCAGGCCCTCGGCGACGATGTCGTACACCGTGTGCCGCGGGTTCAGCGAGCCGCTCGGGTCCTGGAGGACCAACTGGGCCCGCCTGCGGTACGCCTTCAGGGCGCGGGAGGAGTAGGCGAGCGGGGCACCGTCGAAGGTGACGCGTCCCCCGGACGGCTCGACCAGGCCCAGCAGCGAACGGGCGAGAGTCGTCTTCCCGCAGCCCGACTCGCCGACCAGGGCGACGATCTCGCCGCGTCGGATGTCGAGATCGACCCCGTCCACCGCCCGTGCCGCGGACGCCCCGCGCCTGCCGGGGAAGGTGACGCGCAACCCCTGGACGCTCAGCAGCGGCGACGTGACGTCGGGCGTGGGATCGGGAATGGCGCCGTGGGTGCTGCGGGGCGTGCTGCCGGTCATGGGGTCCTGCTCCTCACTCCGTCGTCCTGCGCCGACGCGGTACCGCCGGACGTGCCCTCGGCCGGCGTTTCGCCGCCCACCGCCCGGACACCGCCGTCCGGCCCCACGCGCACGCACGCCGCCCGTCGCCGCGTGCCCGCGTCCCGCAGCGCCTGGTCCTCGGTGGCGCAGACGTCCAGGGCGACCGGGCAGCGCGGATGGAACGCGCACCCGGACGGCACCGCCGCCGGGTCGGGCGGATCGCCGGGCAGCCCGCGCGGTGCGAACCGCGAGGCCGGGTCCCCGATCCTCGGGAACGCCCCCGACAGCGCCCGGCCGTACGGGTGCCGGGCGTCGTCGTAGACCTGCCGGGCCGGGCCCTCCTCGACCACCCGGCCCGCGTACATCACCGCGAGCCGGTCGCAGGTGCCGGCCAGCACGGCCAGGTCGTGGCTGATCATGATCAGGCCGACGTCCTGCTCGCACACCAACCCCTCGATCAGCCGGAGGATCTGCGCCTGGATCATCACGTCGAGCGCCGTGGTCGGCTCGTCTGCGACGATCAGCCGCGGGTCGCAGGCCAGCGCCATCGCGATCATCACCCGCTGCCGCTGGCCGCCGGACAGCTCGTGCGGGTAGGCGCTCGCCCGCGCGGCCGGCAGACCGACCTGCTCCAGCAGCTCACCGGTCCTCGCGCGCGCACCGGCCGGTGTGGCCCCGCGGTGCAGCAGGATCGGCTCGGCGATCTGGTCGCCGATGCGGTGGACGGCGTTCAGCGAGTGCATCGCGCCCTGGAAGACGATCGACGCCCCGGCCCAGCGCACCGCCCGCACCCGGCCCCACCTCATCGTCAGCACGTCCTCGCCGTCCAGCAGGATCTCCCCGCCGACCCGCGCACCCGGCGGCAGCAGCCGCAGCAGCGCCAGCGCCAGGGTGGACTTGCCGCAGCCGGACTCGCCCGCGATGCCGAGCTTCCCGCCCGCCTCCACGGTGAGGTCGACCCCGCGCACGGCGGCCGCGCCGCCCGGATACGTCACCTTCAGGTCCCGGACCTCGAGCAGACTCAACGGGACACCCCCAGCCTCGGATTGAGAACGGCCTCCACCGCACGCCCGCACAGCGTGAACGCCAGCGCCACCACCGCGATCCCGATGCCCGGCGGCACCAGGTACCACCAGTCACCGGAACTCACCGAGCCCGCCTCCCGCGCGTCCTGCAGCAGCCCGCCCCAGGACACGACCCCCGGGTCACCGAGCCCGAGGAAGGCCAGCGTCGCCTCGGCCAGGATCGCGGAGGAGATGATCAGCGTCGTCTGCGCCAGGATCAGCGGCATGACGTTCGGCAGCACGTGCCGGGACATGATGTGCCAGTGCCCGCCCCCGAGCGCCTTCGCGCGTTCGATGTACGGCCGCGACTCCACCGCCAGCGTCTGCGCCCGCACCAGCCGGGCCGTGGTGGGCCAGGTGGTCACACCGATCGCCAGCACGATCGTGCCGAGCGACCGGGACAGCACCGTCGCCAGCACGATCGCCAGCACCAGCGTCGGCATCACCAGGAACCAGTCCGTGATCCGCATCATCACCGTGGCGTACCAGCCGCGGAAGTGCCCGGCCGTGATCCCGATGAGCGCCCCGATCGTCACCGACAGCGCCGCCGCGAGCAGCCCGACGAGCAGCGAGACGCGCGAGCCCCAGATCAGCAGCCCCAGCAGGTTCCGCCCGAACTGGTCGGTGCCCAGCGGGAACCGGCCGCTCGGGCTCTCCAGCGGCTGTCCGGGCGCGTCGGTCACGTTGTCCACGTCGGAGCCGACGGTCAGCGGCGCGGTCAGCGCCACGAGCGCGAACAGCCCCAGCGCGGCCAGCCCGAGCACCCCCGCGCGGTGCCTGCGGTACTCCCTCCAGAAGCGGGCGACGGAGGCCCGGCGCCGCCGCCGGGCGAGAGCGCGAGGACTGACCGCCGGAGCCTTGGCCGGGGCGGCGTCGGACGCGGGCTCGGTGGTCTCGTCGCTCATCGGCCCACCCTCGGATCGAGCATCGGATACAGCAGGTCGGCGAGGGTGTTCATCAGGATCACCGCCGCGGCGAAGACGAAGAACAACCCCTGCACCAGCGGCAGATCGGGCACGCTCAGCGCCTGGTAGAACAGCCCGCCGAGCCCCGGCCAGGAGAACACCGTCTCGACGAGGATGACCCCCGCCACGGTCCGCCCCAGGTTGACGAAGACCAGCGTCACGGTCGGCAGCAGCGCGTTCGGCACGGCGTGACGGCGCCGCACGAGGTCGTCCCTGAGCCCCTTGGCCCGCGCCGTCGTCAGGTAGTCGCTGCCCATCTCGTCCAGCAGCGCCGACCGGGTGACCAGCAGCGTCTGCCCGTACTCCACGGCGACCAGCGTCACCACCGGCAGGACGAGATGGTGCGCCACGTCCAGCACGTGCGCGAAGCCCTCCTCGCGGCCCGACTCCATGCCCCCGGTCGGGAACAGACCCGGGATCGGGTCCACGCCCACCGACAGGACGATGATCAGCAGCAGCCCCAGCCAGAAGGACGGAATGGAGTAGAGCGTCAGCGCCAGACCGGTGTGGAACCGGTCACCGGGCCCGCCGTGCCGCCACGCCGACCGGGTGCCGAGGAAGGCACCCAGCGCCGTGTACAGCACGAAGGCCGTGCCGGTCAGCAGCAGCGTGTTCGGCAGCGCCTCGCTGATCTTGTCGATCACGGGCGCGTGGAACTGGTACGACGTGCCCAGGTCCCCGGTCAGCGCCTTGAGGCAGTAGTCCGTGAACTGCTGCCACATCGGCAGATCGAGACCGAAGTCACTGCGGTACGCGGCGAGTTGCTCGGCGGAGACCGGGCGGCCGCCGGTCATGAACTTCACCGGGTCGCCCGGGATCAGCCGGAACAGGAAGAAGCTGGTGACGAGGACGGCGAAGAGGGAGACGGCCGCCCCGGCCAGCTTCCCCGCCACGTACCGCGGATACGTGCCGCCGGAGCGCCTCCGCGGTGCCGTGGACGCGGGCTTCCCGGTCGCGGAGGCAGCCGCCGCACCGTTCGCCGAAGCGCCCGCAGGGCCGGTCTCGGCGCCGGTGGCGCTACTCACGCTCGTCGGCCGACGCCCGGCGGCGGACGGCGAAGAGCACCCCGAGGCCGACGAGGACGACGACGCCCGCGACGATCCCGATCACGGTGCCGGTCGACGACGAACCGCCCGAGGAGTCACCGGAGTCGGCGGGAACCGCCGACCACCAGCTCCAGTAGCCGTCCTGCCCGTAGATGTTGCCCGCGGCCGACGGCATCGTGGTGATCGACTCGATCTGGTCCGTGCGATAGGCCTCGACGGCGTTCGGATACGCCATGACGTTCATGTACCCGGTGTCGTACAGCCGGGACTCCATCCGCTTGACGATCTCCGCCCGCTTCCCGGCGTCGTACTCGCCCAACTGCCGGGCGTACAGCTCGTCGTACTGCTGGTCGCAGATGAAGTTGTCCGTGGCCCCGGTCTCCTTGGGCGTCGCCGGGAGCGCGTCGCAGGTGTGGATGGAGAGCACGAAGTCCGGGTCGGGGTTGACGGACCAGCCGTCGAAGGCGAGGTCGTACTCGCCGGCGAGCCAGGGATCGGACACGTTGTCCAGGCAGTCGAGGGTGATCGAGATACCGAGATCGCCCCACCACTCCTGGAGGTACTTGCCGACCGCCTTGTCGTTCGGGTCGGTGGCGTGGCACAGGACGCGGTAGTTCAGCGGCTTGCCGTCCTTGCCGACACGCTTGCCGTCGGCGTTCTTCCGGTACCCCGCCTCGTCGAGGAGCTTTCCGGCCCCCTCCGGGTCGTACGCCAGCTTCTGGTCGGCCGACGGCTCGAAGAAGTACGAGGAGAAGCGCGGCGGGATGTAGCCCGCCCCCTCGACCGCGTGGCCCTGGAACACCTTGTCGACGATCGCCTTGCGGTCCACCGCCATGAACAGCGCGTTGCGCACCCGCTGGTCCAGCAGGGACGGGTCGCCGTCACCGAACTTCGTGCCGTCCTTGGCCCGCGCCCCCGGGTTGGTGGCGAGGGCGTAGAAGCGGCGGCCGGGGGCGTCGTTGACGCGGATGTTCTCCTGGCCCTTGAGCGAGGCGGCCTGGGCCGGCGTCAGCGACGGCGACCCGGCGACGAACGACACCTCGCCCTTGCGCAGGGCGGCGACGGCGGCGTCCTGGTCCTTGTAGTAGCGGAAGACCAGCTCGTCGAACTTTGGTGCGCCGCGCCAGAAGTCCTTGTTGGCCTTCAGCCGCACATAGCTGTCCGGCTTGTAGTCGGTGAGCACGAACGGCCCGTTGCCGACCACGGGGAAGTCCTTGTCGTTGTTGAACTTCGAGAAGTCGTCGACCTTCTCCCAGACGTGCTTGGGCACGATCGGCACGTCCAGCGCGGTCATCGTGGCCTGCGGCTTCTTCAGCCGGATCACCAGCTCGGTCGGGCTGGGCGCGGTGACCTTCGCGAAGTTGCCGACGAAGCTGCCGTTGGCGGTGGCGGCGCCCGAGTCGGTCATCATCGTGTTGAACGTCCACGCCGCGTCCTCGGCGGTGGCCTGCTCGCCGTCCGACCACTTGGAGTCGGAACGGATCGTGTACGTCCAGGTCAGCTTGTCCGGCGACGACTTCCACTCGGTGGCCAGCCCCGGTATGACGTGGTTGTCCTTGGCGTCGTAGTTGGTCAGGTACTCGTACGTCAGCCGGTGGATGCTCGTACTGAGCAGCCGGACCGCCAGGAACGGGCTGAGCGAGTCGACGCTCTGCGCCACGGCGACGGTGAGCACCTTGTCGCCCCCGCCGCCCCCGTCCCCTCCGCCGCTCTCCTCGGCCGTGGCCGAGGGGGCCGCCACCCCCGACGCGAGGAGGAGTGCGGCGGCGCCCGCCGCGGCGAGGAACCGGAATCTCCTCGGGCGGGACGCGGTACGTGCTCTGCCGTGCTGATCGTGTGTGCTCATGACTACCTGACCTCGCGTCATCGCACGCGAGGAACGCGGAGCGCCCCCGCGTGAGGCGGGCTTGAACAGTGGCGAACGGACGTGACCGGGTGGCGCAGGGCGGAACGAAGTGTGTGTCTACCAGCGGCAGTCTGCGCGCGTCAACGGTCTGTCAAACCCCATGTGGCCTGCGGAAACAACGAGTTGACCACAGCGTCACCCTCATTGGCACAGACCACTGGCGCCTCGCTGGTGAGAGCCTGGCGCCCGAGCCCCACCGGTTCTGTCCGCGCACGCGCGAAGGCCCGCACCGTCAGCCGACGGTGCGGGCCTTCGCGCGTGCGCGGGACCTACTGCTGCGGGGGCGGCGGCGCCTGTCCCGGCTGCGGATACCCGTAACCGGGCTGCGGGTAGGGCTGCTGCCCGGCCTGGGGATACGGCTGCGGCTGCCCGGGCTGCTGCGGGAACGGCTGCCCCGGTGCGGGCTGCCCCGGCGGAGGCTGCTGGGGCGGATACTGCTGCCCCGGGGCGGACTGCTGCCCCGGTACGTGCTGCTGCCCCGGCACCGGCTGCTGCCCCGGGCCGGCCTGCTGCCCCGGCATCGGCGGTGCGGCGACCGGCGGCGGGTTGCCGTCGGACGTCCACAGACCGTGCGACTGCTGGTGGCGGACGAAGTCCTCGGCGACCATCGCCGCGAGGTTGAAGTACGCCTCCCGCACCTTCGGCCGCATCATGTCCAGGTCGACCTCGGCGCCGGCCGCCAGATGCTCGTCGAACGGAACCACGACCACGCCGCGGCACCGGGTCTGGAAGTGCCCGACGATGTCGTCGACCTTGATCATCTTGCCGGTCTCGCGCACCCCGGAGATGACCGTGATCGACCGCGACACGAGGTCGGCGTACCCGTGCGCGGACAGCCAGTCCAGGGTCGTACTGGCGCTGCTCGCCCCGTCCACGGACGGTGTCGAGATGATGATGAGCTGGTCGGCGAGGTCGAGCACGCCACGCATGGCGCTGTACAGCAGACCCGTGCCCGAGTCGGTCAGGATGACCGGGTACTGCCGGCCGAGCACGTCGATCGCCCGCCGGTAGTCCTCGTCGTTGAACGTCGTGGACACGGCCGGGTCGACGTCGTTGGCGATGATCTCGAGACCGGACGACGCCTGCGAGGTGAACCGCCGGATGTCCATGTAGGAGCTGAGGTACGGGATGGCCTGGACGAGGTCCCGGATGGTCGCCCCGGTCTCCCGGCGCACCCGGCGGCCGAGCGTACCGGCGTCCGGGTTGGCGTCGATCGCGAGGATCTTGTCCTGCCGCTCGGTGGCGAGCGTGGAACCCAGCGCGGTGGTCGTGGTCGTCTTGCCGACACCGCCCTTGAGGCTGATGACGGCGATGCGGTAGCAGGACAGCACCGGAGTGCGGATCAGCTCCAACTTCCGCTGCCGCTCGGCCTCCTCCTTCTTCCCGCCCAGCTTGAACCGCGACCCACCGGCCGTCGGACGGCTGCTCTTCGCCTTCTGCCGCTTGTTGTTCACCAACCGGTCGGAGGACAGTTCCACGGCCGCCGTGTAACCGAGCGGCGCGGCCCCCGGGTTGGTGGCCTGCCGCTGGTCGTGCTGCATGGGCTGCGGCCAGGCCGCACCGAGCCGGGGATCGGCGGCCTGCTGGGGCGGCATCGGCTGCGCCTGTGCCTGCGGCGCGTGGGGCTGGTGCGGGGGCTGATGACCCGGCTGCCCGGGCAGCGGGGCAGCCGCGTTCGGCGGGCCCTGAGGGGCCGGCGGTCCCGGGGGAGTCGGCTGCGCCTGAGGAGTCGGCTGCGCCTGGAAGTTCGGCTGCCCCTGCCCCGGCTGGGGCGAGGGCTGGGGCATCGGCTGGGCCGACGGCGCCTGCGGCGGAAATCCCTGCGACTGCCCCTGCGGCTGACCGTGAGGCGGTCCCTGGGGCGGCACGCCGGGATACGGCTGCTGGGGGAACCCGTAACCGGCGCCGATCCCGCCCCCGGCCCCGGCCGCGGGAACGCCGCCCGGCTGTTGCGCCGGAGGCTGCGGGAAGCCGTAACCGACCGGGGGAGCGGGCGGAGCGGGCACCTGGTCCGGCGGCGTCGGCGCGGCGGCCGACGGGTTCCACGCGGCGGGCGCGGGCTGCGGAGCCTGCGGCTGGAACGGCGGCTGCGGGCCCGCCACCCCGGGCTGCTCGGGAGGCGCGGGCGCGGCCTGCGCCTGCACGGGCCACTGCTGAGCCGACGCGGGCGCGACCGGTGGGTACGACGGGGGGAGCGGGGGCATCCCGGGCTGCGGGTCCTGGACGGGCGGGGGAGCGTCTTGCACCGGGGCGCTCTGCACCGGGGTGGCGTCCGGGGACGCGTCCGGGGCGGCGGCATCCTGCGGGACGCTGTCCGCGGGAGGCCCGTCCTCGGGCCCGGCGCCGGACGCGGACTCCTGGTCCGGCCCGGCGACGCGGGGGTCGTCCCAGCCGTCGTCCTCGGCACCACGGGCCGCGTCGAGGGCTCCGGGGGCGTCATAGGTGCCCTCCTCGGAACCGGCACCGACAGCATCCGCGGTACTGGAACTGGAACCGGAACCGGAACCGGAATCGGAACCGGCGTCCCGTTCCGCTCCGTCGGAGTCCTCGGGCTCCGCGGTGTCGTCCACGACCGTCGAGGCCTCGTCCGGCGCGGTACCGGCCTCGTCGGAGCCGCCTGCCGGGCCCTCCTCGTCGGCGGCCTCCGCGGCGGCCCGCTCGGTGATCTCACGCTTCAGGGCGACCGCGGAGAACCGCATGGTCGCGCCGCTCTCGAGGTCGCCGTTGTCGAGACCGTCGTGGCCCGCGTCGGCCCTGTCCTCGATCTCGGTCTCGGGGACGCTCTCGGGTTCCTCGCCGGGCGGCGGGGCCGGGGCCTGGAGAGGGAACTCGCCGGCTGGGAAGGTCGGCGGGGCCATGGGAAACAGGGGGCCCGGAGCAGGCGGCGGAACGGCCGCGGCCTCCTGCTCGGGCTCCGAAGAGGCCGACTGCGGCTGCTGCGGCTCGAACCCGCTCCCGACCGGCAGCCTGGGCACCCCGGCCGACTCGCCGCCGGGCGGCACCGGCGGGGCGAACGGCGCCCCGGGGACCGGCGGCGGAGGCGGCGTGAACGCGGAACCCGGAGCCGGCGCCGACGGCGGGGGAGGAGTCGCCCCGGGCACCGGCGGAACCGGACCGAGGGGAGAGGGCGCAGCCGGAGCGGAAGGCGAGGAACCCCCCGGACCGGAAGACGGGCCAACGCCCCGGGCCGCCCCCTGCCCGCTGTCGCCGGAGGCGTTCTGCGTGTACCAGGCGGGCGGCGCGTAATCGATGGTGAATTCGCCGGTCGCCTCGACTGAGGACTCCGCGTCGGGCTGGTCATCGCCGGGTGTGGCCCAGCCCCCGCGGATCCCGTCCCGATCGCTGCTCACAGTTCCTCCTGGTGTGGTCGAGCACCCTCATGCCGTACTGGGGCGACCCTTGCTTGTCGTTCGAAGTTGTCCGAGGCCGTTCGAGGTCGTCCGACGCACCGGCTCTTCCCCCTGAGGACGCCGACGCCCGTTCCACGGGTCCTGACGTCGCGCCCGACACCAGCCTAATCACGAGTGACCCACCCCCGTCAGGCCCCTTGCCCCGGCGCACTCGGGTGCCCCACGCCACAACTCACACAAAAGCCATGCCCTTTCACGCCATACCGGACGCAATCGGGTGGGCCGGTCGACGTGGTTCCGTCAGTCCATCCGCCGAGGTGTGCCCAGGAGCCCGGCCTCCACATCGGTCGGCTGCGTCATCACGTACTGCCGGTCCCGTTCCGTACACCACAGGGTGACCCCGTCCGCGAGGGTCGGCAGTGCCTCGTACTCGGAGCGGGGCAGACCGGTCACGCGTCCGATCTCCACGGACTCGTCCGGCGACACACGCTGCACGCCGACCAGGCGTGCCTGACGCATCAACCGCGGTGCGAGAGGGCTCAGGTACGGCAGCAGCGTCAACACGGACTGCCAGGGGGCGGAAACCACCCGGCCACGGGGCGGACGCATGCCGCAGTCCCGGATGACCAGGACCGGAGCCGTCGCCGAGGCGCCCTGCGGCGGGACCCGGCCCACCTCGTGCACGGTCATGCCGGACTGACCGCCACCGACCGCCTGCACCACCTGTGCCCAGTGAGCGGGGCGACCGGTCTCCACGGCCACCCGGGCTCCGGTCGCAGCCACGCGCAGCGCCAGGACCTGCGTGGTCCAGAGTCCGCCGATCAGCAGGATGTCGAAGGGCGTCGGGCGGTTCACCCCGAGCACGGCTGGCTGCCCCTCGCTGTTGACGCCCACCACGACACCGTCGTCCCCGACGGGCAGACCGAGCGTGTCGACCTGCGCCATGGAGAGCGTGTGCCGGGGATGACGAGGGCCCAGGAGACCGAAACCGGTGCGTAGACGCTCCCGGAGGCCCCTGGCCGACTGCCCGGAAGCGGCGGCCGCAGGGGTGGGAGCGGCGGGCTGCGTAGAGGCCATCAGCGGGCACCTCCGAGAGGCAGGGTGGCGAGTACGCCGGGCAGTTGTTCACGGTCCAGACGCACGAGCCCGGTCCGCGCCTGGCGTGCGACGTTCTCCAGGTCCCGCCGCGCGTCGGCCAGCTCCGTGCTGCTGCGACCGGTGACCCGTACGTGCCCTGAGATCGTCACGTCCTGGTGCCCGCTCGGCGCCAGGGTGAGGCTGAACGTGGTGGCCAGCGCGGGCACCGCCGTCAACTGGGCCACCAACTGGGGCAATCCGACTCCCTGACCGCCCAACTGCGGCCAACGGCGTACCCAGTACGTGGTGTGCCGCCGGTTGTCGCACCGCCAACTGCGGCTGGACTCCTCGGTCCGCCGCCGCGGGGTGTCGCCCTGCCCCGACTGGACGGTCACCATCGGGTTGGCGCACATCGAGGTGGCGAGAGCGGACGACACCTCCTCCTCGGTCAGCAGGTTCACGCGGAAGCCGGCCCCCGTCAGCCGACTGGAGAGGTGCTCGGCCGACCGGACCAGACACTTCTGCGCTCCCGGCAGCCCGCCACCGCGCGCGGCGACCGCGTCGGGGCACAGTTCGGGATCGAGTTTCAGCGCGATCCACATGATGCGGACGGCGGGAGAGGCGATCTCGGACTGCAACTGCGCGTAGTTGGTCACCACGACCGACTGCCTGGGCAGGTGGGGTGCGGGCGCGGTCTGCGTGTGCAGCACGATCTGCGCGGACTCCAGACGGATGCCGTCCACCTCGAGCGCGTCCCGGACCAGGGCGAGCGGGAGCGGTCTGCGGCCGCGCTCGGCCCGCAGCGCACCGGCGTCGGCCTCCACCTGGAGCACGGCGGTGAGGAAGCCCCCGTCACCCACCATGCCCACCGGCCGGCGGTCGCGCTCGTCCCGGTGGACGAAGCTGTACGTGCGCAGGTTCGGTTCGCACTCCACCGCCGGGACCAGACCTGCGTCGATGCCCTGCGCCACCGGGACCTGCGATGCGCCGCGGCGGCGGGCACGCAGCGCGAGGTGGCTGGCCAGCCACTCGGGCAGCGAGCGCCGACGTCGACGTACCACCGCGAGGAGTACCAGCACCACGGCGACGGCGACCGAGGGCACCATCGCCACCGGCCCGACGAGCCAGCCGCTCACCGCCAGCGCGGCGGCCAACTCCAGCAGCACCAGCCGCTGCAGGGTGGAGGAACCACCACGTGCCGGACGGGCCTGCAGATGCGGTGTGACAGAGGCCCGGACGGTCGGCGCGATGCCTCCGGCGTCCGGCGGCGCGTCGGAACGACGGGGCGCCGAATGCGTGCGTGACCGGGTCCGCGACGCGGAAGCCATCACTCCAAATCCCCCGAACTCTCACCAAAGATATTGTGCTCAGCACACGGCAGGCTCCGGAAGCCTACCCGTGCCCCATGCACCGTCCGGCAACAGGCATAGTAGGGGCCGGGTCTGACAGCCGAGGTTCCGGAGGCGACCGGAGCGGAAGAGGGACCAGTGGCGACCACTGTGCCCCCCGCTCCACCACGCCCTCGTACGGGGAGAGAACGAAGACACATGGCATCACGGCGCGATGAACTGAACGCCCACACCTTCGCGAAGCGCCGCACTCTCGCGTCTTTCCTGCAGCCGTCCCCCTCGGGTTCGGAGGAGGGCGCGCCCAGGCCGCTGCGGGCGATCGTGCCCGGTGCCGTCGTCGGCATCGTGGTCCTCGCCGTGTTCGGTGCGGTCGGACTGTTCAGCCCGACCGCACCGAAGGGCTGGGACGACGTCGGAGGGCACGTGATCGTGGCCAGCGACTCCACGACGCGGTACGTCGTCCTGAAGACCGACGGGAAGACGCAACTGCACCCGGTCCTCAACATGGCCTCCGCCAAGCTCCTCCTCAACCCCGACAAGGACAACGTCATCACGGTCGACGAGGGCGTCCTCGACAGCGGCGAGCCACCGCACGGCGCCACGATCGGCATTCCCTACGCCCCCGACCGCCTGCCCGGTCCCGACGACGCCGAGCAGGCCAAGCGCTGGGCGGTCTGCGAACGCCCCGGCCCCGGCGGCAGGGCCATCCAGAAGGCGGCGTTCGTCCTCGCGAAGAAGGACTGGAGCAAGGCGGAGGGCCGCGACAGGCTCTCCGGCGGCGACTTGATGTACGTCGTCGGACCGGACGGCACCTCCCAGTACGTGGTCGACTCACGCGGCTCCGCCTACCCCCTGGCCGACCCCGCCGACAAGGAACTCCTCAAGGCCCTCGACACCCAGGGCCGGGTCCCGCAGCGCGTCTCCCAGGAGTGGCTGGACACCCTCCACAAGGGCGACCCCGTCGACATCCCGGAGATCAAGGGCACGCCCGGCGCGGCCGCGGGAGCTTCCGACATGCTGGGCGAGTACGACAAGGTGGGCATGGTCATCAAGGCGTACGACGGACGGCGCATGCAGTACTACGTCGTGCAGAGCGGCGCCGTGGCCCGCGTCTCGGAGTTCACGGCCACCCTGCTCCTCAACAGCGGCGCCCTCGTCGACGTCGGCCAGGCCGGCGAGGCCCAGCAGGTGAGTCCCGGCGCGGTCGTCGACAGCATCGAGTTCGCGGGCCAGCGGAACTGGCCGTCGTACCGCCCGAAGACGGTCAACGACGGTACCTCCGAGGCCTCCGGCCGCAACACCGTCTGCAACGTCCTGCGCTCGGTGGACGCCAAGAACGGCACCACGACGCTGTCCACCTGGGCGAGCACCGACTTCCCGGCCCAACTGCCGACCGGCTCCTCCAGCGCGTACGTGACACCGGGTTCCGGCCAGTTGTACCGCCAGTTCCAGGGCAGCGAGACGAAGGCGGGCGGAGTCTTCCTGGTCACCGACACCGGATTGCGCTACGCCCTGCAGTCCAACAGCGACAGCGCCACCGACGACAAGGGCATCGGCACCTCCGACAAGAAGCGCGAGCAGGAACTGAGCGAGTCCCGCATCGCCCAGACGCGGCTCGGCTACGAGAAGGTGGACCCTTCACCCGTTCCGGTGCAGTGGTCGACGTTCCTGCCCACCGGCCCGCGGCTGTCCGAGGCGGCCGCACGCCAGCCGCAGGGATCGTGACGACCGTGGCTCCCCGGAAGACCGAGACCATGCAGGCGCAGAAGTCCGCGATCCTCCCCGAGCGACAGCCCGGACGACCCTTCCCCGGGCGCGGAGCCGGCCGGGTCCGGTCACTGACGTCGGCCGTGCTCGCCGCCACCGTGCTCGCCGCACCGACCGTACTCACGCTCCTCCCCGCCGCCCCCGGGGCGCGGGCCGCCGACAGCGGGCAGTGCACCTTCCCCTCCAAGAACTACGAGGGCAGGCCGTGGGCCCTCCAGCGCGTCAACCTGGACGAGCTGTGGGCCCAGTCGAAGGGCAAGGGCGTCCAGGTCGCCGTGATCGACACCGGCGTCGACGTGAAGAACCCCCAACTCACCGCCGCCGTCGACGCGTCCAAGGGCCGGAACTACCTGCCCGAGAAGGACGACAAGGGCGAGAAGATCGAACGGGGCAACGCCCACGGCACCACCGACACCGTCGGTCACGGCACACGCGTCGCCGGCATCATCGCCGCCCGCCCCGCCAAGGGCACCGGATTCGTCGGCCTGGCCCCAGAGGCCACGATCATCCCCATCAAGCAGAACGACGCGGAAGGCAACGGCACGGCCGACACCCTGGCCACGTCGATCCGCTACGCCGTGGACGCGGGCGCCGACGTCATCAACGTCTCCCAGGACACGGCCAAGGCCGTCAAACCCGACTCGCCCCTGAAATCAGCCGTCGACTACGCCCTGGGCAAGAACGTGGTGGTCGTCGCCTCGGCGGGCAACGACGGCCTCGGAGGCAAGAACAAGAAGACGTACCCGGCCTCGTACGAGGGCGTCCTCGCCGTGGCCTCCTCCGACCGCAACAACGAACGCGCGTCCTTCTCCCAGGCCAACGACTCCGTGGGCGTGGCGGCCCCCGGCGTCGACATGATCTCCACCGTCCCCGGCGGCGGCCACTGCTCCGACAACGGCACCAGCTTCTCCGCGCCCTACGTGGCGGCGGTCGCGGCGCTGCTGAAGTCGGCGTACCCCAAGTGGACGGCCGCCCAGGTCGTCGCCCAGATCGAGCAGACCGCCGAACGCTCCATCCCCGGCCACGACCGCCTCGTCGGCTGGGGCGTGATCGACCCGGTCAAGGCCCTCACCGCCGTGGACCCCGCCAACCCGGTGGAGTCCCCGTCGGCCGAACAGGCAGGCGCCCGCGCCAAGGCCCCCGACGTCCCTCCCCTCCACGTCGGCGAAACCCCCGAGGAACGCAACACCCGCCTCGGCACCTACGTGGTCATCGGCGGCCTGGTCCTGGCAGCGGGTCTCGGCGGCACGGCAGTGGCGGTACGGGACTCGCGGCGACGGGGCTGAGTCGAACGCTCCTCCAGGCTTCGCGATCACTGACACAATGAGGAGTCTTCTACAGCCTGGGTGTATGCGGTGACCAGCTTCTTCACGGCTGCTGAATCGCCCACCTCGCCCGAGTAAACCTGGAAGGTTACGAAAAGTGTTTGGTCACCGTGCTCCGGACTCTTACAACGTGCACGTTGGGCGGCGCCTGTGCTCGACTGCAAGAAATCTTCGGAATCGGTCAACGTGGCGGAATCCAATTGAGGCACGCCCCTGGCTACGTCGGTGACGTTGCTACCCGCCTTCCACCATTCCTGACTCACTTTGAGGGCGACTTCATCATCGACGCTCACCTGACAGCGCTGGCGGCTGGGTACAGGCGTTTTCTTCTGGACAGTGATCTTTTCGCCCGCCGGTAGAAGTTCCGAGATTGTTTCGCGGTCTACCAGAGTGCCGCAAAGTTTCTCGGGAATGTCATAGGATCGTTCAGATTTGGTCCCAGAGCATCCGGCGAGCGCCATCAGCGCCATCGACATGATTGCGGCTCGGTAGATTTTCACGGGAGAACTCCAGTTCCGGTTCGTCCAGGGGAGGGGGCATGAGAGCTAGGTGCGGCTTAGTGAGCTTTGTAGCTCAAATGTCAGTCAGCAACTCGGCCCCAACTCGATCCATGTAGTCCCCTGCAGACAGATAGCCCTGAGATGCTTCCTCTTCTGCCCAGGTGGCAACATCGCCAGGGTGCTGATGTGCCCTTGCGGCTTCAAAAGCGGCACGGCGGGTGTACTTCATGTTGTCGTCCTGACCGTTTTCCCAGTTCTCGCCCATTTTCGAGCCGGCGTCGCTCTTCGCATCGCCCTCCACATCTTTGAAAATCTGTTCCATGATCACGCTGGTGACAGTTCCTGCGGTTCCCCCGACCACTGCGCCAGCAACAGGAGAAGCGATAAACGACGTACCAACACCCACGCCGAGTCCCACTGTTCCCGAAATGGTGTTCTTCCACTGGGCTACAGAGTGGTTGTAAGCGGCATCGTTCTCCACGGCGCCGGATGCAACTCCTTCGTTGCGGCCCATTGCCAGCGTCCCCGAGACCTCGCCCGAATGTCTGGCGATGGACCGGACGGTAAGCTCCATGTCGTGATCGGGGTGTCGGCTCTCGGGTAGATCGGGGTTTAGGTGATAGTCCATCAACGAGGCCATATAACTCTTCTGTCCGACCTCGACAGCAGAGTACCCTTCTGGATTCTGTCCGACAGCAAAGAGGAACCGAGAGACGTCTCGGTGATTCAACTCTGCTGAAGATCCAGAGACTGGGTAGAGATTCTCCACGCGCTTCCAGGCCTGTTGAGCGTCGACATCGCCCCTATCTGGGTTGGGGTCCACATCGGTTGCCGCACGATTGATGTCGGGCAAATATTCGGAAGCGATTTGTCCCATGCTGTCCGACATATAGCTGTGTTCGGTCAGTCGCTCGGGGTCATCGGAGATTGACGTGACGAGGCTTTCGAATAGTTGGGTTTGTCCGGTGGTGTGGCCAGAGGTATCCGACAACGGGAACAGCTCACCTGCGGGATGGCCCGTAGTCGCCGCCTCCAGGGCAAGCGCCAGATTGTTCTGCCCGGTGTGAAGCTCGTCACCCTTGAGGTTCGACTCCTGTGGCCAGTCCCGTTCTTCGAACAGGTACTGGAAGTTGGACAGGGAGACCTTGCTGTTCTTACCGTTGCCGTCAGGGTCGCGCTCGAACGGGTTATCGGGATCGTCCTTCGATACGAACTGCTGGTTGAAGAAGTCGGTGGCCGCGTCCGGGCTGTTGGACAACCCCTTGAGATATCCCGTCATAGGGTCCGAACCACTGTCCTCCCCGATACGGTTCAGGTACGGGTCCATCCCCATGCGCTGCCACGCACCATTGCGGTGCTCCCCGTTCCCCGTGAGCTTCCGCTCGGTCTCCATGAGCTTGGTGCCGTAATCCCTGAGGAACCCGTCGTCGTAGTCACCGGTCCTCATCAGGTTGCTCATGACCTGGAAGCCCATCGGTCCACCCCGGTCGCCGTACAGGGGCTTGTCACCGATGTCGATCATCGTTTGCTTCCAGGTGCCCATCGCCGTCGAGTCGCTCTGCGTCGCGGTGGCCAGCGTCATACCCAGACTGCGCTGCAGATCGTCGAACTGGTCGAGGCGCTCATGTCCCAAGTCCCAGTTTCCCCGCTGCGGATCGGTGATCCCGGTCCAGAACTCCAGCGTCTTCTTGGGGCCGAGCGCGGTGGCGAACCGCTCGGCGAACAGTTCGTCGCCGGCGTACTTCTTGAGCCCCGCGTTGAGCGTGTCGAAGTCCTTGACGCTCAGGTCGTCCGGGTTCTTCTTCGCGAGCGCGGCCAGCTCATCGGCCTTCTTGACTGCCTCGGCGGCGGAGTCCCGGTCGCCGTAGTTGGCGTTGGAGAAGCCCAGCTGGCTCTGGTCGGCGATGGCCTGGAGGACGGTCTTCGCCGAGGTGTCGCTCTCGGTCGCCTTGTTCAGAATGCCCTGGATCTGGTCCCGCAGCGCGGTGATGTCGTCCTTGTTGTCCTGGTCCATCTTGCTACGGGCCTCGGGCGGCGCGTTGGTGGTGACGGTGAACCCACCCTCGTAGCCGATGACCGTGAGGTTCTTCTTGCGGCCGCCCTCAAGAGCGTCGAGAAGCTGCTGGTGATAACCCTTCAGCTCGCCAACCGTATCGTTGAGGATCTTGTAGATGGTCCTCGCCTGGGTGTGGGCGTCGGCGAACTCGCCCGCCGTCTTCCCGATGAACTCCTTGGACACCTGGGCGTTCACACCGGCCCACTCGGCTTTGTTGGCGCCCTGGTGCAGATTGTCCTCGGCGTCCTTCTTCATCTCCGCGAGACTGCCGACGAGCGTCGACCAGTCCGTCACGGCGTCGTCGACCAGCTTGAAGTTGGCGTCGCGCAGCGCTTCGAGTTCCATGGGGTGTCCGTTCCTCGCGAGTCGGTGAAGAGAGAAGAACCGGGATGGCCCGCCCGACAGTGCGGAGCTCGTCGTGGCAACCGGCCCTCGGGCGGTGTGTCAGTCGTCCTTCTTCGGACTCTGCTCGCCGTAGATCTCGTTCTTCTTCCCGGGCGGCCCGACTCGCTCGTCGAAGCCCGTGTCCAACGTCGCGATGCTGCTCATCTGCCGCAGGATGTAGCCCTCGTCACCGTCATGGGTCTTCTTGGTGACCTGCATGTGGTTCGAGATCTGGGCACACGCGTCCATCAGGGACTTGAGCTGTTCGTCCCACCGGGTCGACACGTGCTTGAGTCCGGCGCCCAGCGCGAAGCCCTGCTTCGACAGATCTCCCGCAGCGCTGTCACTGCTGGTGATGTGGACCCGGGCCTTGTCCCAGAGCTGGTTGTACAGGGTGTGGGCGTCCTTGCCGACTTTGGTGAGGGCGTCGTTCTTGACCTTCAGATCCCCGTACTGGCTCGGCGGAGTGACGGGGCCGCCTCCGTCCAGTTGGTTCAACTGCATATGCGTGGAGCCGCCCTGCTGCCGCTCCAGCGCGTTGGCTTTGAGCTGTTCCCACTCGTCCCATGCCATGGACGGCTACCTTCCCCGTGTGCAGGACCGTCGACGCCCTCGCGGACCGGATGGCGACGTGCGGTGACCGGACTCTGCCATAACCTAGCAACGGCAAGGCGGGGCGATGCAGGCCTAGGGGCGCCCGAGACAGTAATAGAGGCAGCACGGTGACATTCCGACCCGGCCTGTCACGATCGTGGCGTTCCGAGGGAAGGGTTGACATGCCATGTCGGAACTGACGGGACTGACGATCTTCCTGTTTGTGCTCTCTGCCCTGCTCGTCCTTATGGCCTGTATCAAGGCGGACCGCGTCCGTTCTTGGCGTGAATCGCTGAATCCCTCCGGACCGGCTCTCCCGGACGCGGCTTTCGTGGTCGGCCGCGTCGTCCTGGTCGCCATGGCCGTCGCCTGCGTCGTCGTGGGTGTACAAGGGCTGGCTGTACAGGACAACGGAGAGTGGAGCGACGACGAGCTGACAAGCGCGGTCGAAGGCGCAACTCGGGCCCTGAACGGCAGCTTCACCTACGGCGACCCACTGGAGGCCGACGCTCCGGCCGACTTCGACGGGGAATACGCCCGGAAGGTCGAGCAAGAGGTGGTCGAGCACGGCGGCGGAGACGCCCCGCAACTGGGGGTGAACGCCGCATCGGTCGGTCCGGCGGTGTCCGACGAGGCCCAGTACCGCATCACCGCCCACGGGGCGGACACGGCCTTCTGCATGGACGTCAAACGCACGCACGCCGGGTACGTCGAGACGGTGGCTCCGGGTCTCTCCGGTGACGCGGCGGCGGTGAAGCTGCCGAAGTACACGTTCACCGTTTCGAGCGGAGCCGGCGACTGCTGATCCGCCTCGCAACGTGGGAGCCGGCGTTCGCCGAACCGAGGGCCGGGCCAGGCCCAGCCAGAATGCGGGAGTCTCTCCTGGCCGCCCGTCGGCGAGCGACAGCCGCCAAGTAACCTGTCCGTCACAGTTGGCGAGGTCGACGCGCAACCTGGTTGGTCGCAACGTAGCTGTTGACTACAGTGATGTTCGGCGCGACTTGAGTACAACAGTGTGCAAACGAAGGGCCGGCGGCCTCGGGTCGAAGTGCGTACGGGGAACGGGGAACGGGGGAGAGTTGACGTGGTGCTACCAGCAGTTGGGGGCGTGTCGGCCACCAGGGCAGCCAACCTGGAGGCAAGCAATGAGGCGCTGACCACGTTCATGAAGCGGGTCGACAAGGTCCTCGCAGATCTGGAGGGCTCGGCCGGCAATCCGAAGCGGGTCGGCGCGCAGACGATCACGCCTACGTCGCTGAACAGCGGCAGTCGAGCCTTCAACGAGGCCGAGGACCTGTACCTCGAGTACAACCGTGTCCACGAGCAGCTCACCAATCTGTCGAAGACGTTGCACCTGCAGATCGAGGCGATCGGCATCGCCGTTCAGGGCGCCCACGTCGGCTTCGCCAACCTCGAAGAGGAGCAGCGGCGGCGCTTCGCGGACATCCAGATTCAGATCAAATTGATCGAGAACGCGAACGGCGACGTTAGGCACACAAGGTCGACGGACACCAGCGGGAGCCTGTGACGATGACCGACAAGCAGCACGAGGCGGACGTCGCGCGGGTTCAGCAGCAGAACTCACTCACGGATGTCATCCGGGAGATCGACGAGCGGCCGAGCGGTCTCCTCAACAACATGATGCGCTCTGCGGTCGAGGCAGCAGTCGAGACAACGCCCTACGGCTCGGTTGTTCGGGGGCGCACGAACTTCGAGAACTACACCCTCAACGACATGCGCGACTTGGTCGAGCAGACCAACCCGGAGGACCTGACGTCCTCCGGAGAGGCTCTGTACAGCGCTCGGACCGCTATCCAAGAGGCGGCCGGGGAGCTCAAGGGCCACGTCGACCGAGTCCACTGGGTGGGCGAATCGGGCGATGCGTTCCGTAAGTGGGGGCGTTCACTCGTTACCAGTACGGAGGACTTGGGCGAGTACGCGGCCGGGGCCGCCGACCAGATCAGCGCTGCCGCAGCCGGATTGGCCGCAGTCCGTGTCGCCATGCCTCCGCGTGATTCGCGGGCCGTACCTACCCTGCCCAAGTCCTTCCCGGCCGACGAGCAGGTCCCCGACAACAAGGATTACGCCGCGGCGGTCGCGGCGGAGAAGAACCGCCAAGAGGCGATCAACCAGATGAACCGGTTGTCGTCGTACTACGCGGTCTCCCGGGAGCAGTTGCAGAACCTGCCGGCGCCAACATTCGAGACCATGCCGGACGTCGGGGTGCCGAAGCCCACTGGCGGGACCGAGTACCAGGAGCCGGGTGGCGGGACTGCCGGACAGGTACGGGGGAGCGGAACCGGTGGTGTCTCGAATCGGCACGCGGTCGTCACCGCAGAAGGCGGCGTAGCACCACTGGACACGGGCCGCACTGTGGGAGCTCCGGACAACACCAGCCTTCAGGCCGTCCATCCCGACGTGCCTGTCGGAACGACCATTGACAGCGTACGTACTCCGCTGCCTCCGGCAGGGTCCGGGCCCGTACACACGTTGCCGACGCCGCCACCACTGAGCGACGGCAGCGGGCCGAACGGGCCGTTCTCGACTGGCTACGCAACTCCCGCTCCCCCGGCTCGTTCGGGGCGTACCACGGGTGGACCGAATGGCCTGAGATCGCCCCAGCCCCGTCAGGATCGAGCGGGCACCAGCGATGGCAGAACCGGTGGCACGGGTCCGGGTCGTCCCACGAATCAGGGCCCCATCAACCAGGTGGGTCGGGCAACAGGTGCTGGGCAGTCGGGTGTGGCCAAGGGTGGCGCCCCAGGGGCGAAGCAGTTCCCGACGGGGCACGGAGTCAGTGGTGGCACACCGCGCGCCAATCCCGCGGGCGGAGGACCCAGAACAACAGGCGGTCCGGTCACCGGTGCAGGTCGCACGAGTGGCGTAGTCGGAGGCCGGCCCGGGGCTGCCCCCGGAGCTGCCACGCGCGGCGGTCCGAGGCTGCCTCGTGGCACAGTCGTCGGTTCCGGTGCCACGTCCAATGCTCAGTCGGGGAGGGGTCGACCCGGTCAGCGTGGCGGCGCCGACAGCACAGCCGCCTCGCGTACGCAGCCGCGTATCACCAGCACGCCCACGGGGCGCAACTCCGCAGCCGACGCGCAGCGGAACGGGATGACTCGCGGTGGCGCAGGTCTTGTACGCGGGCCTGGGGGACGTGGCCGCCCTCGTGACGAGCGCAGGGAAGAAGGGACACAGCGCCCCGACTACCTGGTCGAGGACGAAGAGACGCACCTGCCCACGAATCCGCGGCGCGATGTGCCGCCAGTTGTCAACTGAGCGCGAGCGAGGACTCACCCCATCATGAAGTCAGCAACACGTCGAGGGCTACGAGTACGTGTCGGGAGCGCCGCCGTGAGTGCCCTGGTCGCCGTCGGCGTGGGCTTCGCCCCAGGCGCCACTGCTGCGGATGTGCAGTCCGAGCAGTGGTACCTGGCACCGATGAAGGCCGAGGAGATGTGGAAGGTCACCACCGGTGAGGGCGTCAAGGTCGCCGTCATCGACTCCGGAGTCAATCCCAATACGGCGTCCCTCAAAGGCCAGGTTCTGGTCGATGAAGTGCCCAAGGAGGTCGCCCACGGTGCCACGGACGACTACGAAGGCCACGGGACGTCCATGGCCGAGTTGATTGCCGGCACCGGCGCGGGCGGCGGAATCAAGGGCTTGGCGCCTGGCGCGAAGATCGTGCCGTATCGCCTCGCGCTGTCGGGTTTGAGTGACGCCAAGGAGAAGGAACTCGCTCCTACCTCGCAGGAAGCAGTCAGAGCGGCTGCAGACAGCGACGCACAGATCATCAGTATGTCCTTCGGCGGCGAAGCTTACGAGGCGGAGATGGAAGAGGCGGTGAAATACGCTGCTTCCAAGGGGAAGCTGTTGATTGCGAGCGTGGGCAATAGGGGCCTGGATGACGGCTTCATTGGGCTGCCCGCTGCCTACCACTACGTCTTGGGCGTTTCGTCGATCGACGAGAAGAGTCATATCTCGGACTTCGCCTCAAGCGGCCAGTACGTCGACTTGGTGGCCCCGGGTGAAGACATGCCGGGCTATTGCAAGCCGAACTTCAAGGACTACTGTCACGACCTCTCGGGCACCAGCGCCTCCGCCGCCATTGCCTCCGGTGCCGCCGCCCTCATCTGGTCCGCCCACCCGGACTGGACCGCGAACCAGGTCACGCGTGCGCTGATCGACACCGCCGGCCGCACGTGGCCGAAGGACGAGCCGACCAAGAACGCCGGCTACGGGACCATCCGTCCTCGCTCGGTGTTGCTGAACCCGGACTACGACCCGGGCCCCCCGTACTCCGACCCACTCGGGAAGGAGAACAAGGAGAAGGGGGGACAGTTGGTGACCGAGATTCCCCCCGCGTCCGCGTCCGCCTCCGCCAAGCCCTCCGCGGGTGCAACAGCCGCGTCACAAGGTGCGGAAGGCTCTTCTGCGGACAAGCAGGCGGCAGCAGGATCGGACGATGCGAAGGCCGCGTCGGCCGACGCGGCCGACGACAGCAGCAGCACGCTGTGGATCACGCTGGGTGCCGCCGCAGCCGTGGTCGTGATCGGCGGGGTCGCCTTCGCCGTACTGCGGGCGCGGCGCGCGAACTGACGCCGGCGTCGCCGGTGTCGTATCAGAGAAGGAACAGGGAGGGCAGAGGCGGACATGGCCGTCGACCAGAAGCTCGAAGATGCAGCGGTAGCCAAGCTGCAGAAGGACATGTACGAGAAGTTCGACAGCATCCGCAAGCGGGTGCACAACCTCCAGGGTGTCATCGACAGCCTTGAGGGTCAGTGGCAGGGCATCGGTCGTGCTGAGTTCGACAAGAAGCAGTACGAGATCAACACGTCTCTGCAGAACATGGGCCGCATCCTGGGTGATGTCATCGAGGCGATGACCGCGACGCGCAACATCAAGGACGACAAGGAAGACGAAGTCCGCGCGGCCGTGAGGAAAATCGACGTCCACGACGGCGCTCCCGCGTCTTCGCCGTTCAACTCGTTCTGACCGAGTGGGTTCAACATCGGCGCGCTGCCGAGTACGGGCGTCGGTGGAAACAGCATCAGCCGCAGTCGAAACGAAACGAGGTAGGCAGGAATGACAGGACCGGGCCGTAACGCGGATGGTCTGCAGGTATCGTACGACGGGCTCGATGTCGCTGCGACCAACATCGCCAACGAGGCGAAGCTGCTCGACGAGGACATTCAGCAGCTCCGTAAGATGGTGGAGAACAGCAGGCAGTACTGGGTAGGCAAGGCCCAGGGCACCTACGACGAGAAGCTGGGCCGCTGGGACGTGGAAACCAGGGACATCCACCAGGCACTCATGGGTATCGGCCACGTCGTGGGCATGTCCGGCGGTACGTACATGGAGGGTGACCTGGCTGCGTCCAGGTACCTGCAGTAGTCACAGCAGCAACAACAACGAGGGTGGGCGTGCGCGGGAGACGTCCACCCTCGCGGCGTTTCGGGAGCAGGGCGAGGGTCAGTCGGGCAGTTCCAGGCCCGTGCAACCGTGCCGGACCGCCGAACGCTCGGCGAAGGCGTGCAGGGCCGAGCGGAGGAACTGCTTCGTCGGAGCGGCGTAGACCGTCGCGTCGATACGGAAGACGGCCGGGACACTGCTGCCCGGGCAGGACGCCGTCGCGGTCGCACTGTCGCGCGTGAGGGCCGGTTCCGGCCCGTCGTCCTCGTGGTCGGCCGGCCGAAGACGCTGCGCGTAGGGACCGAAGGACGCCTCCAGGGAGTAGAGGACCTCGTCCCTCGCCTCGGTCTCTCCCAGTAGACAGCGCTCCAGCGGTGAGCTGTCCGATGCCACGCCTTCCCGGATCCAGTTGATCCACTGGGACTCCGGTATCCGGATGCCCTCGCAGGTTCCCGAGGTCCCGGGCGGGGCGAGTTGCCCCTGTGCGAGCCGGAGTTCGGGTATGCGTCCGCCGAAGGACGCCTCGCACGACTGCCGGTCTGCCGCCTCGCGCGCGATGGCTGTGGCCAGTTCGCCCACGGCGCGGCTCTCCTCCGCGTTCTCGTGGGACTCGTCGCCGTCGATGCTCACCACCAGGGACGCGTCCTGGTTGGTGCAGGGCAGGACGACAGCCGTGGTCCGCAGGTCCGTGTAGCCGCGCCAACCGCCGCCCAGCCCCACGGGCAGGTGGTCAGAGGCGTTTCTGCGCAGCGTGCTCAGCATGTCGGGACCGACGTCCTGCCGGGTCGCGTCGGCACGGATCAAGCCGATGCTCACCACGAGGTCCGCGACCCGGCACGAGCGGAAGCGGTCCTGGCCGTAGCCTTCCTCCGCATCCTGGGAGAGGCCGACCTCGGTGTTGAGAGCGGTGAAGACGGCCGACTCGTCGTACGGGACCAGCCCGCCGCAGTAGGTCGCGAGCTTGTCCTCGTACCGCCACCCCCTGCCCGTGTCGCTCACCCGGTACCAGACGTAGACCGCCGTGAGGGCGAGCGCCAAGGGCAGGACGCAGAAGAACGCGAGCCGCCGGACGACCTTCACTGCGTGCCGTCCTCCTCCACCAAGCCGACCTGAACCAGCGGCTTCCCCCGCCGGCGGGAGACGAACACGCCGCGCCCCGGCGGCATCGGACGCGGGCGGACCCCGCCCAGCAGGTCGCCCTCGGTGGGATCGCCGCTGAGGACGACTCCCTGGGCGCCCAGTTCCTTGATGCGCTGCATGAACGTCTCGTAACCGGCCCGGCCCGCGCCCGCCGTGGAGCGGGCGATGATGAAGCGCACGCCGACGTCGCGGGCGAAGGGCAGGAGTTCGGTCAGGCCCGCCAGCGGGTTGCCGCTCGACGTGGCGACCAGGTCGTAGTCGTCGACGACGATGTACACCGTCGGACCCTGCCACCAACTCCGGTTGCGCAGCTGCTCCGGTGTGACGTCGGCGGTCGGGGTACGGCGCTGCATCAGCTCGGCCAGCGCGTCCATGTGGTGCTGCATCTGGTTCGACATGGGCACGTACTCGGCCAGGTGCGAGGCCGGCGTCACCCCCAGCAGGGAGCGGCGGTTGTCGATGACGAACAGCTTGCAGGAGTCGCCGTCGTAGCGCTCGGTGAGCCGCTGGATGAGTGCCTTCAGCACGTTCGACTTGCCGGACTCGCTCTCACCGAAGACCAGGAAGAACGGATCCTGGTCGAAGTCCACGAAGACCGGCTCGAGGGCGTCCTCGTCGAGTCCGAAGGACACGCCGCGCCGCGGGAACCGGTCGCCGGGAGGAAGCTGGCGCAGCGGGAACTCGCGCGGCAGCAGACGCACCGCGGGTGCGCCCGGCTGTTGCCAGTGCCGGGAGACCTCGGCCCCGAGTGCCTGCGTGGCCTCGGCGAGGTCCGTGTCGGACGACAGACCGTCCATGCGCGGGACGGCCGCCATGAAGTGCTGCTTCTGCGGAGTCTGGCCGCGCCCGGGCACCCCCGTCGGCACGGTCGCCGCCACCTTGCGGTCGAACTCGGAGTCCATGGGGTCGCCGAGCCGCAGCTCGAGGCGGTTCATCAGCTGGTCCTTGAGGTTGCTGCGGACCTCCATGGAACGCGACGCGGTGAGGATCAGGTGGATGCCGTAGCCGAGACCGCGCGCCGCGATGTCCAGCACGATCGACTCCAGCGCCTCGTAGTCCGCGCGGAAGCTCCCCCAGCCGTCGATGGCGAGGAAGACGTCGCCCCACGGCTGGTCGGTCACCGAGATGTCGCCCCGGGCGCGGCGGGTGCGGAACTCGGCGATCGAGGAGATTCCCGCCGCACGGAAGTACTCCTCGCGACGGGTCATCACCCCGTAGACCTCGGCCGCCGTGCGCCGTACCTTCTCGGGGTCGAGGCGCGAGGCCACACCTCCGACGTGCGGAAGGCCGGCCACTGCCGACAGGCCGCCGCCGCCGAAGTCCAGGCCGTAGAACTGCACCTCGTACGGGGTGTGGGTGAGTGCGAAGGACGCGATGAGCGAGCGCAGGAGCGTCGACTTGCCGGACTGCGGTCCGCCCAGGATCTGCATGTGGCCGGCGGCACCCCCGAAGTCCACCCAGAGCGGATCCCGGCGCTGCTCGTACGGCTTGTCGACGATGCCGACGGGTACCACGAGCCGCCCGGCGCCCTCGTAGCCCGGCTGCGTCAGCCCACGACCCGTTACCTGGGCGAGGCCGGGCAGCAGCGCGTCGAGCGACGGTGGGCTGTCCAGCGGCGGCAACCACACCTGATGGGCGCTCGGACCCTGCGCCTCCAGGCGCCGTACGACGACGTCGAGGACCGTGTCGGCGAGCGCCTCGTCGACCTCGTCCGGGCTCTCCTCGCGCTGCGGTGGCACCGCCACGTACCGCACCGGGACCTCGGCGGCCGTGAAGAGCACGGGCTGCCGGTCGACCGGCAGCCCGCCGCCGGGGACAGCCGTCTGCTGCGCGCCCGTGCGGTACATGCCGGAGACGTAGGCCGCCTTGAAGCGCACCATCTCGTCCGTGCCGAACTTGAGGAAACCGGAACCGGGGACGTTGGGCAGCTCGTAGGCGTCGGGCACGCCGAGCGCGGCGCGGGACTCGGCCGCGGAGAAGGTACGCAGACCGATCCGGTACGACAGGTACGTCTCCAGACCGCGCAGACGGCCCTCCTCCAGCCGCTGCGAGGCGAGCAGCAGATGGACGCCCAGCGATCGGCCGATACGGCCGATCTGCACGAACATCTCGATGAAGTCGGGCTTCGCCGTGAGCAGTTCGCTGAACTCGTCGATCACCAGGACGAGCGAGGGGATCGGCTGGAGCGCGGCTCCGGCCGCACGGGCCTTCTCGTAGTCGTGGATGTTGGCGTAGTTGCCCGCGTCGCGGAGCATCTCCTGACGGCGGTTGAGCTCGCCGCGGATCGAGTCGCCCATCCGGTCGACCAGGGTCAGGTCGTCCGCGAGGTTGGTGATCACGGCGGCGACGTGCGGCAGTTGCGCCATCCCGGCGAAGGTCGCACCGCCCTTGAAGTCGGCGAGTACGAAGTTGAGGGTCTCGGACGAGTGGGTCACGGCCAGACCGAGGACCAGTGTGCGCAGCAGCTCGGACTTGCCGGAACCGGTCGCGCCCACGCACAGTCCGTGCGGCCCCATGCCCTCCTGCGCGGCTTCCTTGAGGTCGAGCATCACGGGCCTGCCGTCCTCGCCGACACCGATCGGCACCCTGAGCCGCTCGGACTGGGAGCGGGGCCGCCAGGTCCGACGCGGATCGACCGAAGCGGCGTCACCGAGATTGAGGAGGTCGGTGAACTCCAGATTGGCGAGCAGCGGCTCGTCGTTGTCCCCGCCCGTTCCCACGCGCAACGGCGCGAGCTGCCTCGCCAGCGCTTCCGCGCTCTCCTGGGAGAGGACGTCGGGGACGCCCTCGTAGACGGCGCCGTGTGCCGCCTCCAGGCGCAGTTCCTTCGGCTGTACGACGACCGAGAGGTCGCCGCGTCCGGTGGTGAGGGTGCCGGGGACCACTTCGAGGACGGTCACCCCCTGCAGGCCCTCGGGGCTCGCCAGCAGTGACGTCGGCGGCAGGGAGACCCCGTCGAGCACGATGACCAGGTGCGGTTGGTCGGGCACCGGGCGGCCCTCCGGATGGAACCGGGGGCGGCCCTCGAGACGGGCGCCGAGCAGCTCTTCGAGGGCCCCCGGATCGGCCGTCATCAGACGCCGGGAACCCGCGCCGTCCGCGGCGCCGCCCGCCTGGGCGTGCGGGAGCCACTTGGCCCACTCCCATTCCGCCGCCGACTCCCGCCCGGTGGCGACGGCGATCACCAGGTCCTCGGGGGAGTGCAACGCGGCGAGTGAGGCGGTGACGGACCGGGCGGTGCCGCGCACGGTGACGGGCTCGCCGCTGATCGTCAGGTGGTAGAACGCACGCAGCGAGACCGCCATCGGCAGGTGCTCGAGGGTGCTGTGGGTGGCGAGGAACCGGTGCATGGCACCGGCGGTCAGCGGTTCCAGCTCGTCCACGGGAGCGGTCTCCGGCGGCACCAGGGGAGTGGCCAGGGCCTGCGGGCCGAGACCCACGCGGACCTGGGCGAAGTCCTCGTCGCCCGTGCGCCGCTCCCACAGCCGGCTGCCCTCGGCGACCAGGGCCCACAGCTGTTCCGGCGACGGATGCAGGTAGTACTGCGCGTCGCGCTGGGCCTTCGCCGTCGCGTGGGCGGTGCGCCTGGTCTGCGACAGATAGCGGAGGTAGTCCCTGCGCGTGTCGGCCATCTGCCCCTGGTTGCCGCGGCGGTAGCGCACCAGCATCGCGATGCCCATGGCGATCGTGGACGCGATCATCACCATGCCCATGATCTTCATGATGGGCTGGGCCGAGGGGTTGAAGAAGAACACCACGGACCCACCCATGCCGAGCATGGGCAGGAGTTGCATCCACGCGCCCTCCTGCTGCCCGCGCGGAAGCTCCGGCGGCGACTGCAGGTGGACCTCCTCGGTGGGCACGTTCTTCGGCAGCGCCCGAGGTGGGCGCTTGACGACGATGTGGCTCACTTCGCACCAATTCCCTTGCCGGCCCGACCTGTTCCGTCCACCGCCCGTCTCCCGGTGGACGTCGATCGCAAAGGGCGATCCTACTGACACACACGGACAGCAGTGGGCGGTAGGGTGCCCGTGAGACGCGTGAGCAGTTGCGAACCCGCCCGGGCCCGAGTGAAACCCCGCGGACAGCGCAACGCTCGGCACGAGCAACCCCCGCGCCGCACAGCGGTGAAGGGGTGCCACGGAGACAACCGAGCAGGATCGTTACCGAGAGGCGGGGCGCGTCGGTGCCGCACCCCGCCGACATCACCTACTAGGGGGACAACGGGTGAGCATGACGGCCTCCGCGCCGACCGGCGCGACAGGCGGCGCACGCACGGGTGGTGCCGGAAGCCCGGCCGCAGCGGGCTCGGGACTCGGCTTCTGCCGGGTCACGATCGTGGCGCCCGACAGCCGCATCGACGTGGCCCTGCCCGACGACGTGCCGGTCGCCGACCTGTATCCGGAGATCCTGCGGTTCTCCCAGCAGAGCCCCGCCGAAGGTGCGCCGGTCGGGTACCACCTCGTACGCCGTGACGGCACCGTCCTCGACAGCGCCCGCTCCTTCGCGGCGCAGCGCATCCTGGACGGTGAGCTGCTCACCCTGCGTCCGTTCGCCGACTCGCTGCCCCCGGCCGTGTTCGACGACGTGTCGGAGGCGGTCGCCTCCGCCGTCGTCCATGACCGCACGCTGTGGGACGGTGCGCTCACCCGTGTGGCCTGCCTGGTCGGGGCGGGTGTCTTCCCCGTCCTGCTGGCGTTCGTGGCCTGGAGTTCCCAGGTCCGCCACGACATGCACGGCCTGCAGGGCATTCTCGCCGCGGTGGCCGGAGTCCTGCTCGTCACCTTCGCCTGCGTGCGGGCGCGCGTCTACAAGGACCGGGGCTCCGCCCTGGCCCTCGGCCTGGGTGCCCTCGCGAACGTGGCCGTGGCGGGCTCCGGACTGGTCCCGCTCGCCGAGGGACAGGGCATCGGACGGCTCCAGTTCCTCCTGGCGTGCGCGGCGGTCCTGGTCGTCTCCGTCCTGCTCACCCTGATGTCACCGAGCGGCGACAGCGCCTTCGTGGCGTTCGTCTTCTCCTCCGCGATCGGCCTGCTGGCGACGTTCGTGGCGATGCTGACGGACCTGGATCCCATGGAGACGGCCGCGGTCTGCGCCGTCCTGTCGGTGTGCGCCCTGGCATTCCTGCCGGGCCTGTCCGTGCGCTTCGCACGGCTGCCCATCGGCTTCGAACCGCCCAACCAGCCGCGCGGCTCCTACGCGTCCGACGAGCAGAGCGCGCCGGAGCCCGTGGACGCCGAGCGCGTCGCGGCCCAGGCCCGCCGCGGCCACGAGCTTCTCGCGGGGCTGGTCGGAGGCTGCGCGCTGCTCTCCGTGGGCGCGTCGATCGTCCTCGGCTTCACGGGCAACGTGTGGGCGCAACTGCTGACGCTCGCCACGGGCATCGCGATGGTGATGCGGGCACAGTTGTTCCGCTACACCACCCAGGTCGCCGCCACGCTGGCCGCCGGGCTCGCGTGCCTGGTCGCCCTCGGCCTGGGGCTGGCGATGAACCCGCCGACGGAGTACTGGCGGGACGCGCTCGCGGGGGACAGCAGCGGCCTCGACATCCGCAGCGTGTGGCTGGTGGCGGCGGTGGCCGCGGCCGTGGCTCTGGTCACCGCGGTCGGGCTGATCACTTCCCGTCGCGGCGTGACGCCGTTCTGGGGGCGCTTCATGGAGATCGCCGAGGTCTTCGTGCTCCTGACGCTGATTCCCCTGGCTCTCGCGGTGTTCGACGTCTACGCCGCGGCACGGTCGATGACGGGCGACTGAGGGCGGGGCCCGCGGGCGCCAGGAGTGCCCGGCGTCCCGGTCGCGTGATCCCCTCACGTGCCGAAACTGTTCCGCACTGTTCCGCGAGGACGAACCGACGGGCGGACGGCATCCGGAGTGCCGCCCGCCCGGGGCGTCACTCGGCGCCGCTCGTGGTCTCCCGCCCCGCCGGCTCCAGGTCGAACTCCCCGTCCCGAGCTCCCAGCACGAACGCCCGCCACTCCGCCTCCGTGTACCGCAGCACGGTGTCCGGGTCGAGCGACGATCGCATGGCCACGGCCCCTTCGGGGAGGTAGGCGATCTCGACCCGTTCCTCGTGCTGCTCGGTGCCGGGTGCGCTGTGCCACTCGACGCCGGAGATGTCGAGGGCGTAGAGCTCGTCCCGCTCCCGTTCCTTGCGCGCCTTGACTTCCCGGTCCTCGGCATCGGCCATGGTGGCTCGGTCCTTCCTGCACTGCGGTCGGTCGGTGCGGCCAGCCTACTTGCCGTCGTTCTCCCTGTTCAGCGGTTTGCGGATGCCCGTGACCGGAAGAGTGGCGGGGCCGGGCGCGAAGCCCGCGGAACGGGGCCTCCGTCCCGACTGGTACTCTGTGTGACGGCCGTTTGTGTACGCGCCCCCGGAGCCCTGGAGCCCTGGAGGTCGCGCCCAGCGGATCCCCGCCTTCCGAGTCACGGAAGATCCCCCGAGACGTAGACCGGGGGCACTCGGTGGCCAGTCACGGACCAAGAGGAGTACGCGTGTCGCTCGACGCCGCAGTGAAGAAGCAGATCATCACCGAGTTCGGTACCAAGGAGGGCGACACCGGCTCCCCCGAGGTCCAGGTCGCCCTGCTGTCCCGTCGGATCTCCGACCTGACCGAGCACCTCAAGACCCACAAGCACGACCACCACTCCCGTCGTGGTCTGCTCATCCTGGTCGGTCAGCGCCGCCGGCTGCTGCAGTACCTCGCCAAGAAGGACATCCAGCGCTTCCGTGCGCTGGTCGAGCGCCTCGGCATCCGCCGCGGTGCGGCGGGCGCCCGCTAGGACGTCGTGAAGGGAGCGGTTCCCATCGATTCGGGGGCCGCTCCCTTTGCTGTACGTGCGCGGTGTCGCCGCCGCTTTGTAGTGTGGTAACAGAAGAACAAGACGTACGAGGAGAAGCGGACCGCACCGCCGCCGCCGGTCCTCGGTAGTGGCCCCCGGGGGCAGATCCCCGGGTGCTTCGATCGAAGACCGGCCCGCATTGCACGGAACGCTTCTCCGGCACCGTCCCCTCCGCCACACGGGCGGGCGGGACAAAAGACGACAAGCATCGGAGAAATCACTAGTGGAGAACGAGACCCACTACGCCGAAGCCGTGATCGACAACGGCACCTTCGGCACCCGCACCATCCGCTTCGAGACGGGCCGCCTGGCCCGTCAGGCCGCCGGTTCCGCCGTGGCGTACCTGGACGACGACACCATGGTGCTGTCGGCCACCAGCGCCTCCAAGAACCCGAAGGACCAGCTCGACTTCTTCCCGCTCACGGTGGACGTCGAGGAGCGGATGTACGCCGCCGGCAAGATCCCCGGCAGCTTCTTCCGCCGTGAGGGCCGGCCCTCCGAGGACGCGATCCTCACCTGCCGCCTGATCGACCGCCCGCTGCGCCCGTCCTTCAAGAAGGGCCTGCGCAACGAGATCCAGGTCGTCGCGACGATCATGGCCCTCAACCCCGACCACCTGTACGACGTCGTGGCGATCAACGCCGCCTCCGCGTCGACGCAGCTGGCCGGCCTGCCCTTCTCCGGCCCGATCGGCGGCGTCCGCGTCGCGCTGATCCGCGGCCAGTGGGTGGCCTTCCCGACGCACACCGAGCTCGAGGACGCCGTCTTCGACATGGTCGTCGCGGGCCGCGTCCTGGAGGACGGCGACGTCGCGATCATGATGGTCGAGGCCGAGGCCACCGACAAGACCGTCAAGCTGGTCGAGGGCGGCGCCGAGGCGCCCACCGAGGAGGTCGTCGCCGCCGGTCTGGACGCCGCGAAGCCCTTCATCAAGGTGCTGTGCCGCGCCCAGGCCGACCTCGCCGCCAAGGCCGCCAAGCCGACCGGCGAGTTCCCGATCTTCCTGGACTACCAGGACGACGTCCTGGAGGCGCTCAGCGCCGCCGTCAAGCCCGAGCTGACCCAGGCGCTCACCATCGCCGGCAAGCAGGAGCGCGAGGCCGAGCTGGACCGCGTCAAGGGCCTCGCCGCCGAGAAGCTCCTCCCGGAGTTCGAGGGCCGCGAGAAGGAGATCTCCGCCGCGTACCGCTCGCTGACCAAGTCCCTGGTCCGTGAGCGCGTCATCAAGGAGAAGAAGCGCATCGACGGCCGCGGTGTCACCGACATCCGCACCCTGGCCGCCGAGGTCGAGGCCATCCCGCGCGTGCACGGCTCCGCCCTGTTCGAGCGCGGTGAGACCCAGATCCTGGGCGTCACCACCCTGAACATGCTCCGCATGGAGCAGCAGCTGGACACCCTCTCCCCGGTGACCCGCAAGCGCTACATGCACAACTACAACTTCCCGCCGTACTCCGTCGGTGAGACCGGCCGCGTCGGCTCCCCGAAGCGCCGCGAGATCGGCCACGGCGCTCTCGCCGAGCGCGCCATCGTGCCGGTGCTGCCGACGCGCGAGGAGTTCCCGTACGCGATCCGCCAGGTGTCCGAGGCCCTCGGCTCCAACGGCTCGACGTCCATGGGATCGGTCTGCGCCTCCACCATGTCGCTGCTGAACGCCGGTGTGCCGCTCAAGGCCCCCGTCGCCGGTATCGCCATGGGCCTGATCTCCCAGGAGAGCAACGGCGAGACGCACTACGTAGCCCTCACCGACATCCTCGGTGCGGAGGACGCCTTCGGCGACATGGACTTCAAGGTCGCCGGCACCAAGGAGTTCGTGACCGCCCTCCAGCTCGACACCAAGCTGGACGGCATCCCCGCCTCCGTCCTGGCCGCCGCCCTCAAGCAGGCCCGTGACGCCCGCCTCCACATCCTCGACGTGATGATGGAAGCGATCGACACGCCGGACGAGATGTCCCCGAACGCGCCGCGGATCATCACCGTGAAGATCCCGGTCGACAAGATCGGTGAGGTCATCGGCCCCAAGGGCAAGATGATCAACCAGATCCAGGAGGACACGGGCGCCGACATCACGATCGAGGACGACGGCACCATCTACATCGGTGCCGCCGACGGCCCGGCCGCCGAGGCCGCCCGCGCCACGATCAACGGCATCGCCAACCCGACCATGCCCGAGGTCGGCGAGCGCTACCTGGGCACGGTCGTGAAGACGACCACCTTCGGCGCGTTCGTCTCCCTGCTGCCCGGCAAGGACGGTCTGCTGCACATCTCGCAGATCCGCAAGCTCGCCGGCGGCAAGCGCGTGGAGAACGTCGAGGACGTGCTCGGCGTGGGCGCCAAGGTCCAGGTCGAGATCGCCGAGATCGACTCCCGCGGCAAGCTCTCCCTGATCCCCGTGATCGAGGGCGAAGCAGGCGACGACGACAAGAAGGACGACGCCGACAAGTGACGTCCCGTAGCGCCACGGCGACGGCCCGCACCTCCTCGGAGGCGCGGGCCGTCGCCCGTACCCAAACCCTCATCAAGGGCGAGCACGGCATCGGCACGGTCCGCAGGACGACCCTCCCCGGCGGCCTGCGCATCGTCACCGAGACCCTGCCCTCGGTCCGCTCCGCGACCTTCGGCATCTGGGCCCACGTCGGCTCCCGCGACGAGACCCCGGCCCTGAACGGCGCCACCCACTACCTGGAGCACCTGCTCTTCAAGGGCACGGACAAGCGCAGTGCCCTGGACATCTCCTCCGCCATCGACGCGGTCGGCGGCGAGATGAACGCGTTCACGGCGAAGGAGTACACGTGCTACTACGCGCGCGTGCTCGACACCGACCTGCCGCTCGCCATCGACGTCGTCTGCGACATGCTGACCGGCTCGCTGATCCAGGAGGAGGACGTCGACGTAGAGCGCGGCGCCATCCTCGAGGAGATCGCGATGACCGAGGACGACGCGGGTGACTGCGTGCACGACCTGTTCGCGCACACCATGTTCGGCGACAGCGCCCTCGGCCGCCCCGTCCTCGGCACGGTCGACACGGTCAACGCCCTCACCGCCGACCGCATCCGCCGCTTCTACAAGAAGCACTACGACCCCACGCACCTGGTGGTCGCCGCGGCCGGCAACGTCGACCACCACAAGGTCGTACGCCAGGTCCGCGCCGCCTTCGAGAAGGCCGGCGCGTTCCGCGACCCGGTGGCCGCGCCGATCGCCCCGCGGGCCGGCCGGCGCAGTATCCGTGCCGCCGGCCGTGTCGAGCTGGTCGGCCGCAAGACCGAGCAGGCCCACGTCATCCTCGGCATGCCGGGCCTGGCCCGCACCGACGAACGGCGCTGGGCGATGGGCGTGCTCAACACCGCCCTCGGCGGGGGCATGTCCTCGCGCCTCTTCCAGGAGGTCCGGGAGAAGCGGGGCCTGGCGTACAGCGTGTACTCGTACACCTCCGGCTTCGCCGACTGCGGCCTCTTCGGCGTGTACGCGGGCTGCCGGCCCTCCCAGGTGCACGACGTGCTGCGGATCTGCCGCGACGAGCTGGACCACGTCGCCGAGCACGGCCTCACGGACGACGAGATCGGCCGTGCCGTCGGCCAGCTCCAGGGCTCCACGGTCCTCGGCCTGGAGGACACGGGCGCGCTGATGAACCGTATCGGCAAGAGCGAACTGTGCTGGGGCGAGCAGATGTCCGTCGACGACATGCTGGCCCGGATAGCCTCGGTCACGCCGGACGACGTCCGCGCCGTGGCCCGGGACGTGCTGGGACGACGGCCGTCCCTGTCGGTCATCGGCCCGCTCAAGGACAAGCAGGCGTCCCGGCTGCGGGACGCCGTCGCCTGACGGTCCCGTTGCCAGAAGTTCGAGAAGGAAGCATGTGACATGAGCAAGCTGCGCGTGGCCGTCCTCGGTGCCAAGGGCCGGATCGGCTCCGAGGCGGTACGGGCGGTCGAGGCCGCCGGGGACATGGAGCTGGTCGCCGCCCTCGGCCGGGGCGACAGCCTGGAGACGCTGGCCGAGACCGGTGCCCAGGTCGCCGTCGAGCTGACCACCCCCGCCTCGGTGATGGACAACCTCGACTACTGCGTACGCCACGGCATCCACGCCGTCGTCGGCACCACCGGCTGGACCGACGAACGCCTCGCGCAGCTCAACGCGTGGCTCGAGGCCTCCCCGGAGACCGGCGTGCTCATCGCGCCCAACTTCTCCATCGGCGCCGTGCTGACCATGAAGTTCGCGCAGCTCGCCGCCCCGTACTTCGAGTCCGTCGAGGTCGTCGAGCTGCACCACCCGAACAAGGTGGACGCCCCCAGCGGCACCGCCACCCGCACCGCCCAGCTGATCGCGGCGGCCCGGCAGAAGGCAGGCTCCGCACCGGCGCCCGACGCCACTGCCACCGCCCTGGACGGCGCCCGCGGCGCGGACGTGGACGGGGTCCCGGTGCACGCGGTGCGGCTGCGCGGCCTGCTCGCCCACCAGGAGGTCCTGCTCGGCGCCGAGGGCGAGACCCTCACCGTCCGGCACGACTCCCTGCACCACAGCAGCTTCATGCCGGGCATCCTGCTGGGCGCCCGCCGGGTGGCCACCACCCCGGGCCTCACCTTCGGCCTGGAACACTTCCTGGACCTGAACTGAGGCCCTCACCCCGATGCGCGCGAAGATCACCTACCTCGTCACGGCCGCCGTCCTGGTCTTCTACTTCGTCCTGGTCGGCAGCCGCGGCGTGCTGCTCATCAAGACCGGCACCCTGATCACCGTCACCTTCGGCGTCGCGGTGCTGATCCTGCCGGTGATCGGCCTGTGGTTCCTCTGGAAGAACACCCAGTTCGTCCACCGGGCCAACCAGCTCGCCGCCGAACTCGACGCCGAGGGCGGGCTGCCCGTCGACGAGCTGAAGCGCACCCCCAGCGGCCGCGTCGACCGGGAATCGGCCGACGAGGTCTTCGCGCTGCGCCGCGCCGAGACCGAGGACGCGCCCGGCGACTGGCGCAGCTGGTTCCGGCTCGCCGTCGCCTACCACGACGCCCGCGACACCCCGCGCGCCCGCAAGGCGATGCAACGGGCGATCGCCCTCCACGACGGCAAGCACATCGAGGCCGCCTGAGGGGACCGCAGACGAAAGGCCGGGGCCCGGACCGCACAGCTGCGGTCCGGGCCCCGGCCTTTCGACCGTCGGGCGCTCAGCCCCGCCGGTACTCGTCGGCCCACGCCTCCATGGCGTCGGCCGCCCGGTTGAAGGCGCCGTCCCGAGCGAGGAAGTCGGAGTTGTGCGTGGTCAGCAGCGGGGACGCGGGCTCGGCCGACCGGCCCTGCCGGACGAGGAGCAGTGCCTGCCCCTGCACCGTGCGCGGCAGTCCGAGCCAGCGCACCGGCTGCTGCACCGTGCGCAGGCTGGCGACCTGCTGCCAGGACACCGTACGCGTGGTGAAGAAGCTCACCTGGCGCACCCCGTGGGCGCTGACCCACGCGCCCATGCGCAGCATCCGCAGGGCGCAGAGGATGGCGACGACCGCGAGGCCGAAGACCACCCCGGCGGACGACAGCCCGCCCGTCGCCGCGATGATGACCGCCGCGAACAGCACGAACGACGCGAGCAGCAGCGTCAGCGCCGCCGCCCCGACGCGCCACGGCCCCGGCCGGTAGGGCCGGCGCCAGAGGTCGCGGTCGTCGTACGGCAGCGCGACGTCGTCGGCCGTGTCAAAGGCGCGGTCGGCCGTCAGGAAGGGCAGGGGCACGGCTGGTCCTCACTCGTTCCATGGCAAGTGTTGTGCCCGGTGAGGCTACCGACCTGTGTCTCCGGTCACCACCCTCGGGGGTCCGGACGGAGGCCGGGTCGACCGTCCCTACCGCCTGTCAGCGGCCCTCGGACGCCTGTGACGGCTGTTTGTGCGGGGAGGGCTGGTCGGCCGACAGGGCGGGCATCCCGATCACCAGGGAGCCCACGAGACCGGCGACGACGGTGAGACCGAGGAGCCAGCGTCCGGCCAGCTGGCCGAAGGACGCCCGCTCGCGGGGCGGGGGTGTGACATTGCTGCGGAACCTGTCGGCTTCGGCGACGAAGGCGAACGGCACGGGTTCACGCCGGCGGATCATAGGGGCTGCGTCTCCCTTCAGGGACTGGAATGAAGTGCTGTTACTCATACAGACGAACGAACGGCCCTCCAGGTGCCCTGTTTCGCCGACTTCATTGCGGCACGGCATCGAACGCCCGATTCGGTGCCACTTGGCGGGCCGTAGAGTGGCCTCGCCGGGCGCCGCGCCGGGCGCCGAGCGACCAGATGGGAAGGCCCTCCACCCGTGACCGACACCCCCGCCGACGACTTCAAGATCGACCTCCGCAGTGACATCACCGTGGAGCTGGTCAAGAGCGCCGCGACCGACTCCGACGTGCTGTTCGCGGCCCGCGTCTCGACCGCCGGGGAGCAGTCCCTGGACGAGCTGAAGAAGGACCCGGAGCGCTCGAAGGGCCTGATCAACTACCTGATGCGGGACCGGCACGGCAGCCCGTTCGAGCACAACTCGATGACCTTCTTCGTGAGCGCCCCGATCTTCGTCTTCCGGGAGTTCATGCGGCACCGCGTCGGCTGGTCCTACAACGAGGAGTCGGGCCGCTACCGGGAGCTCCAGCCGGTCTTCTACGTGCCCGACGCCTCCCGCAAGCTGGTGCAGCAGGGCCGCCCCGGCAAGTACGTCTTCGTCGAGGGCACCCCGGAGCAGCACGAGCTGGTGGGCGGCGCCATGGAGGACTCCTACCGCCAGGCCTACGCGACGTACCAGCGGATGCTCGCCGCCGGCGTCGCCCGCGAAGTGGCCCGCGCGGTGCTCCCCGTCGGCCTGTACTCCTCGATGTACGCGACCTGCAACGCGCGCTCGCTGATGCACTTCCTGGGCCTGCGCACCCAGCACGAGCTGGCGAAGGTGCCCTCCTTCCCGCAGCGGGAGATCGAGATGGTCGGCGAGAAGATGGAGGCGGAGTGGGCCCGTCTCATGCCGCTCACCCACGCCGCCTTCAACGCCAACGGGCGCGTGGCGCCGTAACGCGCCGGCGCGTGAGCCGGTCCGACCGGCCCGTTCGGACCGGCTCATGCGCCGGGCGGGCACAGATGTACGGATCAGCCGTGCGAAGTGTCCGGATTGCGGCGTTTGGAGAAGTTCATCTAGCCTGATCAAAGGGACCCGGCACTGCCTGAACCCCCGAGCAGGCAGTGCCGGGCTCCACATCCGTTCCGACCTGCCGCCTCCCCCGAGGGCAGACCCCGCCCTGAGCAACGAGTAGCGTGTAACCCATGGCTCCGACCTCCACTCCGCAGACCCCCTTCGGGCGGGTCCTCACCGCCATGGTCACGCCCTTCACGGCGGACGGCGCACTCGACCTCGACGGCGCCCAGCGGCTCGCCACCCACCTGGTGGACGCAGGCAACGACGGCCTGATCGTCAACGGCACCACCGGCGAGTCCCCCACCACCAGCGACGCGGAGAAATCGGACCTCGTACGAGTCGTCCTGGAGGCCGTCGGCGACCGGGCGCACGTCGTAGCCGGAGTCGGCACCAACAACACCCAGCACAGCATCGAACTGGCCCGCGCCGCCGAGCGCGCCGGCGCACACGGCCTGCTGCTCGTCACGCCGTACTACAACAAGCCCCCGCAGGAGGGCCTGTACCTCCACTTCACGGCGATCGCCGACGCGGCGGCGCTGCCGGTCATGCTCTACGACATCCCCGGCCGCAGCGGCGTCCCGATCAACACCGAGACGCTGGTACGCCTCGCCGAGCACCCGCGGATCGTCGCGAACAAGGACGCCAAGGGCGACCTCGGCCGCGCGAGCTGGGCCATCGCGCGCTCCGGCCTCGCCTGGTACTCCGGCGACGACATGCTGAACCTGCCGCTGCTCTCCGTGGGCGCGGTCGGCTTCGTCTCCGTCGTCGGCCACGTCGTCACCCCCGAACTGCGCGCCATGGTGGACGCGCACGTCGCGGGTGACGTACAGAAGGCACTGGAGATCCACCAGAAGCTACTCCCGGTGTTCACCGGCATGTTCCGCACCCAGGGCGTCATGACCACCAAGGCCGCGCTCGCCCTTCTGGGGCTGCCCGCCGGGCCCCTGCGCGCACCGATGGTGGGTCTCACCACCGAGGAGACCGACCAGCTCAAGATCGATCTTGCCGCCGGCGGGGTACAGCTCTGACAACGGACTTCGCACCACCGCACGGCCGGACGACGGACTTCACAACTGAATAGGCGGGCCACCGGTGCCCGCACCCACTTCGACAACTGCTTCTGCACGAACGTCACGCGCGCCACGTGCCACCGGTACGTGGCGCGCGTGGTGAGGAGAGTCTTTTGAGTCATCCGCATCCTGAACTGGGCCGGCCCCCGGCGCTCGCCAAGGGTGGCCTCCGGGTCACCCCGCTCGGCGGGCTGGGCGAAATCGGCCGCAACATGACGGTCTTCGAGTTCGACGGCCGTCTGCTGATCGTCGACTGCGGGGTGCTCTTCCCCGAGGAGGAGCAGCCCGGAATCGACCTGATCCTGCCGGACTTCTCGTCCATCCGGGACCGCCTCGACGACATCGAGGGCATCGTCCTGACCCATGGCCACGAGGACCACATCGGCGGCGTTCCCTTCCTCCTGCGCGAGAAGCCGGACATCCCGCTGATCGGCTCCAAGCTGACCCTCGCGCTCATCGAGGCCAAGCTCCAGGAACACCGCATCCGCCCGTACACCCTCGAGGTGGCGGAGGGGCACCGCGAACGCGTCGGCCCCTTCGACTGCGAGTTCGTCGCGGTCAACCACTCCATCCCGGACGCGCTGGCCGTGGCCATCCGCACGCCGGCGGGCATGGTCGTCCACACCGGCGACTTCAAGATGGACCAGCTTCCGCTGGACGGCCGCCTCACGGACCTGCACGCGTTCGCCCGGCTCAGCGAAGAGGGCATCGACCTTCTCCTGGCCGACTCGACGAACGCCGAGGTGCCGGGCTTCGTCCCGCCCGAGCGGGACATCTCGAACGTGCTGCGCCAGGTCTTCGGCGGCGCCCGCAAGCGGATCATCGTGGCGAGCTTCGCCAGCCACGTCCACCGCATCCAGCAGATCCTGGACGCGGCGCACGAGTACGGCCGCAGGGTCGCCTTCGTCGGCCGCTCCATGGTCCGCAACATGGGCATCGCCCGGGACCTCGGCTACCTCAAGGTGCCGCCGGGCCTCGTCGTCGACGTCAAGACGCTCGACGACCTGCCCGACAGCGAAGTGGTCCTGGTCTGCACGGGCTCCCAGGGCGAACCGATGGCCGCCCTGTCCCGCATGGCCAACCGGGACCACCAGATCCGCATCGTCAACGGCGACACCGTGATCCTGGCCTCGTCCCTCATCCCCGGCAACGAGAACGCGGTGTACCGCGTGATCAACGGCCTGACCCGCTGGGGCGCCAACGTCGTCCACAAGGGCAACGCCAAGGTCCACGTCTCGGGCCACGCCTCGGCCGGCGAGTTGCTGTACTTCTACAACATCTGCCGCCCGAAGAACCTGATGCCGGTCCACGGTGAATGGCGCCACCTGCGCGCCAACGCCGAACTGGGCGCCCTGACCGGTGTCCCGCACGACCGCATCGTCATCGCGGAGGACGGCGTGGTCGTCGACCTGGTCGAGGGCAAGGCCAAGATCTCCGGCAAGGTGCAGGCGGGGTACGTCTACGTCGACGGCCTCTCGGTCGGTGACGTCGGCGAGCCGGCCCTCAAGGACCGCAAGATCCTCGGTGACGAGGGCATCATCTCGGTCTTCGTGGTGATGGACTCGTCCACCGGCAAGATCACCGGTGGGCCGCACGTCCAGGCCCGGGGCTCGGGCATCGAGGACTCGGCGTTCGCCGCGGTGCTCCCCAAGGTCGTCGAAGTGCTGGAACGCTCGGCCCAGGACGGCGTCGTCGAGCCGCACCAGCTCCAGCAGCTGGTGCGCAGGACCCTCGGCAAGTGGGTGTCGGACACGTACCGACGCCGGCCGATGATCCTGCCTGTCGTCGTCGAGGTCTGACGGCCCGTCGGGCCGCTGACAGCGCCAACCTGGAGCGGGGCGCCTCGATTTGCATCGAGGCGCCCCGCTCCAGTACGTTTACATCTCCGCTCGGACGGGCACCCGACCACTTCGTGGATCGGAGTCGGCCCCGGAGGGTGGAAATTCCGACTCAGAATCTCTGATAAAGTCGGAACCGCCGGAAAGGGAAACGCGAAAGCGAGAACCTGGAAAGCACCGAGGAAATCGGATCGGAAAGATCTGATAGAGTCGGAAACGCAAGACCGAAGGGAAGCGCCCGGAGGAAAGCCCGAGAGGGTGAGTACAAAGGAAGCGTCCGTTCCTTGAGAACTCAACAGCGTGCCAAAAGTCAACGCCAGATATGTTGATACCCCGTCTCCGGCCATTCGGCTGGGACGAGGTTCCTTTGAAGTAACACACAGCGAGGACGCTGTGAACGGTCGGATTATTCCTCCGACTGTTCCGCTCTCGTGGTGTCACCCGATTACGGGTAAACATTCACGGAGAGTTTGATCCTGGCTCAGGACGAACGCTGGCGGCGTGCTTAACACATGCAAGTCGAACGATGAACCACTTCGGTGGGGATTAGTGGCGAACGGGTGAGTAACACGTGGGCAATCTGCCCTGCACTCTGGGACAAGCCCTGGAAACGGGGTCTAATACCGGATACTGATCCTCGCGGGCATCTGCGAGGTTCGAAAGCTCCGGCGGTGCAGGATGAGCCCGCGGCCTATCAGCTTGTTGGTGAGGTAATGGCTCACCAAGGCGACGACGGGTAGCCGGCCTGAGAGGGCGACCGGCCACACTGGGACTGAGACACGGCCCAGACTCCTACGGGAGGCAGCAGTGGGGAATATTGCACAATGGGCGAAAGCCTGATGCAGCGACGCCGCGTGAGGGATGACGGCCTTCGGGTTGTAAACCTCTTTCAGCAGGGAAGAAGCGAAAGTGACGGTACCTGCAGAAGAAGCGCCGGCTAACTACGTGCCAGCAGCCGCGGTAATACGTAGGGCGCAAGCGTTGTCCGGAATTATTGGGCGTAAAGAGCTCGTAGGCGGCTTGTCACGTCGGTTGTGAAAGCCCGGGGCTTAACCCCGGGTCTGCAGTCGATACGGGCAGGCTAGAGTTCGGTAGGGGAGATCGGAATTCCTGGTGTAGCGGTGAAATGCGCAGATATCAGGAGGAACACCGGTGGCGAAGGCGGATCTCTGGGCCGATACTGACGCTGAGGAGCGAAAGCGTGGGGAGCGAACAGGATTAGATACCCTGGTAGTCCACGCCGTAAACGGTGGGCACTAGGTGTGGGCAACATTCCACGTTGTCCGTGCCGCAGCTAACGCATTAAGTGCCCCGCCTGGGGAGTACGGCCGCAAGGCTAAAACTCAAAGGAATTGACGGGGGCCCGCACAAGCGGCGGAGCATGTGGCTTAATTCGACGCAACGCGAAGAACCTTACCAAGGCTTGACATACACCGGAAAGCATCAGAGATGGTGCCCCCCTTGTGGTCGGTGTACAGGTGGTGCATGGCTGTCGTCAGCTCGTGTCGTGAGATGTTGGGTTAAGTCCCGCAACGAGCGCAACCCTTGTCCCGTGTTGCCAGCAAGCCCTTCGGGGTGTTGGGGACTCACGGGAGACCGCCGGGGTCAACTCGGAGGAAGGTGGGGACGACGTCAAGTCATCATGCCCCTTATGTCTTGGGCTGCACACGTGCTACAATGGCCGGTACAATGAGCTGCGATACCGCAAGGTGGAGCGAATCTCAAAAAGCCGGTCTCAGTTCGGATTGGGGTCTGCAACTCGACCCCATGAAGTCGGAGTCGCTAGTAATCGCAGATCAGCATTGCTGCGGTGAATACGTTCCCGGGCCTTGTACACACCGCCCGTCACGTCACGAAAGTCGGTAACACCCGAAGCCGGTGGCCCAACCCCTTGTGGGAGGGAGCTGTCGAAGGTGGGACTGGCGATTGGGACGAAGTCGTAACAAGGTAGCCGTACCGGAAGGTGCGGCTGGATCACCTCCTTTCTAAGGAGCATTTCTTACCGGTCTTCGGGCTGGTCAGAGGCCAGTATGCGGGCGAATGTCTCGCACTGGTTGCTCATGGGTGGAACGTTGACTATTCGGCACGATCGGGATGAGGACTGCTAGTACTGCTTCGGCGTGGAACGCAGGGTCTTGACTGAACGTGTCGGGCACGCTGTTGGGTGTCTGAGGGAATGATCTTCCTTCAGTTGCCGGCCCCAGTGCACTCGGGAGTTTCTTCCCGGGGTGATGGGTGGTTGGTCGTTGTTTGAGAACTGCACAGTGGACGCGAGCATCTGTGGCCAAGTTTTTAAGGGCGCACGGTGGATGCCTTGGCACCAGGAACCGATGAAGGACGTGGGAGGCCACGATAGGCCCCGGGGAGTCGTCAACCAGGCTTTGATCCGGGGGTGTCCGAATGGGGAAACCCGGCAGTCGTCATGGGCTGTCACCCTTGCCTGAACACATAGGGCAAGTGGAGGGAACGCGGGGAAGTGAAACATCTCAGTACCCGCAGGAAGAGAAAACAACCGTGATTCCGGGAGTAGTGGCGAGCGAAACCGGATGAGGCCAAACCGTATACGTGTGAGACCCGGCAGGGGTTGCGTGTGCGGGGTTGTGGGATCTCTCTTCTGTTGTCTGCCGGCAACAGGACGAGTCAGAAACCGTTGATGTAGGCGAAGGACATGCGAAAGGTCCGGCGTAGAGGGTAAGACCCCCGTAGTCGAAACATTAGCGGCTCGTTTGAGAGACACCCAAGTAGCACGGGGCCCGAGAAATCCCGTGTGAATCTGGCGGGACCACCCGCTAAGCCTAAATATTCCCTGGTGACCGATAGCGGATAGTACCGTGAGGGAATGGTGAAAAGTACCGCGGGAGCGGAGTGAAATAGTACCTGAAACCGTGTGCCTACAAGCCGTGGGAGCGTCGCGCAAGGACTTGTCCTTGCGTCGTGACTGCGTGCCTTTTGAAGAATGAGCCTGCGAGTTTGCGGTGTGTTGCGAGGTTAACCCGGGTGGGGAAGCCGTAGCGAAAGCGAGTCCGAACAGGGCGTTTCAGTAGCACGCTCAAGACCCGAAGCGGAGTGATCTAGCCATGGGCAGGTTGAAGCGGCTGTAAGAGGTCGTGGAGGACCGAACCCACCAGGGTTGAAAACCTGGGGGATGACCTGTGGTTAGGGGTGAAAGGCCAATCAAACTCCGTGATAGCTGGTTCTCCCCGAAATGCATTTAGGTGCAGCGTCGTGTGTTTCTTGCCGGAGGTAGAGCACTGGATAGGCGATGGGCCCTACCGGGTTACTGACCTTAGCCAAACTCCGAATGCCGGTAAGTGAGAGCGCGGCAGTGAGACTGTGGGGGATAAGCTCCATGGTCGAGAGGGAAACAGCCCAGAGCATCGACTAAGGCCCCTAAGCGTACGCTAAGTGGGAAAGGATGTGGAGTCGCACAGACAACCAGGAGGTTGGCTTAGAAGCAGCCACCCTTGAAAGAGTGCGTAATAGCTCACTGGTCTAGTGATTCCGCGCCGACAATGTAGCGGGGCTCAAGCGTACCGCCGAAGTCGTGTCATTGCAGCAATACGGCCAACGCCGGCTGTGATGGGTAGGGGAGCGTCGTGTGCCGGGTGAAGCAGCCGCGGAAGCGAGTTGTGGACGGTTCACGAGTGAGAATGCAGGCATGAGTAGCGATACAAACGTGAGAAACGTTTGCGCCGATTGACTAAGGGTTCCTGGGTCAAGCTGATCTGCCCAGGGTAAGTCGGGACCTAAGGCGAGGCCGACAGGCGTAGTCGATGGATAACCGGTTGATATTCCGGTACCCGCTGTGAAGCGTCAAACATCGAGCATCGTGATGCTAAGGCCGTGAAGCCGCCCTGATCTCTTCGGAGTTGAGGGGAGTGGTGGAGCCGCCGAACCAAGCGGTTAGTAGGTGAGTGATGGGGTGACGCAGGAAGGTAGTCCATCCCGGGCGGTGGTTGTCCCGGGGTAAGGGTGTAGGCCGTGCGATAGGTAAATCCGTCGTACATGTGGCTGAGACCTGATGCCGAGCCGATTGTGGTGAAGTGGATGATCCTATGCTGTCGAGAAAAGCCTCTAGCGAGTTTCATGGCGGCCCGTACCCTAAACCGACTCAGGTGGTCAGGTAGAGAATACCGAGGCGTTCGGGTGAACTATGGTTAAGGAACTCGGCAAAATGCCCCCGTAACTTCGGGAGAAGGGGGGCCACACCTGGTGACGAGTTTTACACTCTGAGCTGGGGGTGGCCGCAGAGACCAGCGAGAAGCGACTGTTTACTAAAAACACAGGTCCGTGCGAAGCCGTAAGGCGATGTATACGGACTGACGCCTGCCCGGTGCTGGAACGTTAAGGGGACCGGTTAGTCACATTTCGGTGTGGCGAAGCTGAGAACTTAAGCGCCAGTAAACGGCGGTGGTAACTATAACCATCCTAAGGTAGCGAAATTCCTTGTCGGGTAAGTTCCGACCTGCACGAATGGCGTAACGACTTCTCGACTGTCTCAACCATAGGCCCGGTGAAATTGCACTACGAGTAAAGATGCTCGTTTCGCGCAGCAGGACGGAAAGACCCCGGGACCTTTACTACAGTTTGATATTGGTGTTCGGTTCGGCTTGTGTAGGATAGCTGGGAGACTTTGAAACTCGCACGCCAGTGTGGGTGGAGTCGTCGTTGAAATACCAGTCTGGTCGTGCTGGATGTCTAACCTGGGTCCGTGATCCGGATCAGGGACAGTGTCTGATGGGTAGTTTAACTGGGGCGGTTGCCTCCTAAAGAGTAACGGAGGCGCCCAAAGGTTCCCTCAGCCTGGTTGGCAATCAGGTGTTGAGTGTAAGTGCACAAGGGAGCTTGACTGTGAGACCGACGGGTCGAGCAGGGACGAAAGTCGGGACTAGTGATCCGGCGGTGGCTTGTGGAAGCGCCGTCGCTCAACGGATAAAAGGTACCCCGGGGATAACAGGCTGATCTTCCCCAAGAGTCCATATCGACGGGATGGTTTGGCACCTCGATGTCGGCTCGTCGCATCCTGGGGCTGGAGTCGGTCCCAAGGGTTGGGCTGTTCGCCCATTAAAGCGGTACGCGAGCTGGGTTTAGAACGTCGTGAGACAGTTCGGTCCCTATCCGCTGTGCGCGTAGGAGTCTTGAGAAGGGCTGTCCCTAGTACGAGAGGACCGGGACGGACGAACCTCTGGTGTGCCAGTTGTCCTGCCAAGGGCATGGCTGGTTGGCTACGTTCGGGAGGGATAACCGCTGAAAGCATCTAAGCGGGAAGCCTGCTTCGAGATGAGGACTCCCACCCCCTTGAGGGGTTAAGGCTCCCAGTAGACGACTGGGTTGATAGGCCGGATCTGGAAGCACCGTGAGGTGTGGAGGTGACCGGTACTAATAGGCCGAGGGCTTGTCCTCAGTTGCTCGCGTCCACTGTGTTGGTTCTGAAACCACGAACAACCCCACGTCCACAGCGTGGTGCGGTTGTATGTTTCATAGTGTTTCGGTGGTCATAGCGTAGGGGAAACGCCCGGTTACATTTCGAACCCGGAAGCTAAGCCTTACAGCGCCGATGGTACTGCAGGGGGGACCCTGTGGGAGAGTAGGACGCCGCCGAACAATCATTGGAGGGTGGGTCCCGGAACTTCGGTTCCGGGACCCACCCTTTTTTACTTTCCGTCACTTCGAGTTCACGTTGCGCCCCGACCATCCCACGTATGGGTACTGCAGCAATGCTCAGGGCCGCCGGCGTGGGCGTCGGCGACGAGGTCGTCGTACCTGCCTTCGGCAACGTGGAAGTCGCCGAGGCCGTCTCACAGGTCGGCGCGTCACCGGTGTTCGCGGACATAGAACCGACGACGTACTGCCTGGACGGTGCCGTCGTGGAGGCGGCGCTGACGCCCCGGACCGCGGCCGTCGTCGTCGTGCACCGCTTCGGGCGGCCTGCGGACATGCGTCCGCTGCACGAGGTCGGACAGCGGCAGGGGCTGCTCGTACTGGAACACGGCGAATCCGAGACGCCGTACGACGAGACGGCGCGACGCAGGCAACGGGCGGCCTACCTCGACGGGAAACTCAGGGGCCTGCGCACCCCGGACTGGGGCGACGGGCACACCTACCAGCAGTACGTGGTGCGGGTGCCGGGGAACGGCCGGCCCGACCGTGACGCCTTCGCCCGTGCCGTGCGGGCCAGGGGAGTGGAATGCCGGGTGCCCGTAAGGACTCCCGTGCACCGTATGCCGGAATTTCGCCAATGCGTGTCGTTGCCGGAAACGGAACGTGCCGTCGACGAAACGCTCGCGCTGCCCGTCGAGGCCGCGTTGACCAAGCGGGACATGCAGCGGATCGTGTCCGCCTGCAATTCCCTCGGGGGACTGCTGCAACCCGCGTACTGAGACCGAGTCCGTGGTTGGGAGCACCGGCTTGTTCGGGGTATGATCTATTCCGTTGCCGCGAGGGAAACCTCGAAATGCGACAGGCCCCTATAGCTCAGTCGGTAGAGCGTCTCCATGGTAAGGAGAAGGTCAACGGTTCGATTCCGTTTGGGGGCTCCACGACGAAGGCCCCGCCCACTCGGGCGGGGCCTTTCGCATACCCGGGGCCAAGGCCCCGGGCCCGCACGCTAGTCCGCGTGGGGCTCCGGGACACGCATCGCGAGAATCGCCATGTCGTCGGACGGTGCGTCCGACGCGAAACGCTCCACCGCGCGCATGATGCGGGCCGCCACCGCGCCGGCGGTCAGGCCCGTGCAAGTGGTGAGCACATCGGCGAGCCCGTCGTCGCCCAGCATGCGGGTGCCCTCACGGCGCTCGGTGACGCCGTCCGTGACACAGAGCAGGACATCGCCCGGGTCGAGGGTGACCGTCTGCTCGTAGAGCTCCAGGTCCTCTATGACACCCAGCAGGGGCTGCGGTTCCGCGGCCGGCTCGACCGTGCCGTCCTGACGGAGACGCAGCGGCAGCGGATGCCCGGCACAGACCACCTTCAGCTCGGCGCTGCCGTCCTCCTGCGGGCGCATCTCGCCGTACAACAGCGTGAGGAAACGACTGCGGGCCCCCTCGTCGAGGATCGCGGAGTTGAGGCGCTCCAGGACCGCCGGGCCGGTCAGGCCCTCGCGGGCGAGCAGGCGCAGCGCGTGCCGGGCCAGGCCCGTGACGGCCGCGGCGTTCGGGCCCGTACCGCAGACGTCGCCGATGGCGAAGCCGTAGGCGCCGTCGCTGATCGGGAAGAGGTCGTAGAAGTCGCCGCCGACCTCGTTGCCCTCGCCGGCCGCGCGGTAGATGACCTCCACCTCGACACCGTCGATCAACGGCAGCTCGGGCGGCAGGAGACTGCGCTGCAGGGACTGGCTGATGGCCGTGCGCTCCGAGTACAACCGGGCGTTGTCGAGGGCCAGAGCGGCCCTGCGGGACAGATCCTCGGCCAGCTCCAGGATCTCCTGGCGGAAGTGGTCGTCGGTCGGCTTGCCGAGCGTCAGCATGCCGATGACGCGGTTGCGGGCGACCAGCGGAAGGACGACGGTCTCGCCGCCGACCGCGGAGGCCGTGGCAAGCGTCGGACCGATGCCGGTGCTCAAAGGCTGCGTCGGGCTGCCGCTGAGGCCGAGATCGCGCATGGAGGTACGCAGGGCCGCCTGGTGGGCCATCTCGGCGGGGGCCGTCCACACCCGGGCGCCCGGGGTGGGCACCGGGTCGGGCGGCGCGATCTTCGACAGGAGGGACTTGATGCCGTCGATCAGTTCCTCGTCCTCGTGCAGGACGTAGGACAGGTAGGGGTCCGAGGACTGGTCGGCGATGGTGTAGACGGCGCACCAGGATGCCAGCGTCGGGACCGTCATCTGCGCCATCAGGGCCAGCGTCTGGTCGCGGTCCAGCGTGCCGGCGAGGAGGTCGGAGGCCTCCACGAGGAAGCTGAGCGAGCCGCGGCGCAACCGCTCCAGCTCGCCGAGGCGGGCCGACTCGACGGCCAGGGCGATGCGGTCGGCCGCGAACTGGAGCCGCAGCGCCTCCTCGTTGGAGTACCGGCCGGCCGACTCGGCGGCGACGCCGAGGGAACCGGTCAGGCGGCCCTCCACCTTGAGGGGGACGGTGACGACCGAGCGCATGCCGGTGCCGTTGAGCAGCGGGACCGCGCCGGGGACGGCCGGGAGGTCGTCGTGGACGGCGGGCATGCGCGCCGAACCGTAGCGGCCGGGTCCGGCCTCGACGGGAACGCGGGCGAACCGCTGACGGGCGGAGGGCAGCCCCGTGGACGCGCGGACCTCCAACTCCGTTTCGTCGTCCGTGGCCAGGAGCAGGAAGGCGGCGTCGGCGTCGAGCATGTCGCGGGCGCGTTCGACCGTGCGCTGGAGCAGGCCGTCGAGGTCGTCCGGGGCCGGAGAGCCGATGAACACCTCGAAGGGATCGGCGCTCTGCCCCTCGGAGGACGAGGAGTCGCAGGCCGGCACGCGCAACGGGGTCTGCAGCACCGCGCGTTCGTGGTCGCGGACGAGGAGGCAGACCGTGGAGGGCTCGCCGTCGGCGTCGCGGACGCGGAGGTGGGAGGCGTAGACCGGAGTCACACGGCCGTTGGCGCCCCTTATGCCGTAGCTGCCCTCCCAGCGGGAGAGCCGGAGTGCCTCGGCGATGCCCGTGCTGGTGCCCGGGGTGTGCGGCCAGGCCGCGAGGTCGGTCAGCGGCTTGCCGGTGACCTGGTCGGCGGAGTAACCGAAGAGATCCTCCGCGTCCTCGTTCCAGGACGTGACCGCGCCGCTGCGGTCGATCTGGACGACGGCGACGCGGACCCGGCCGTCGGCCAGGGGCAGCAGGGCGGCCGGGAGGGCGGGGCCCGCGGCGCGGGTGCCGACCGGACGCTCGGGCAGATGAAGGTGGAACCAGACGTTCTTGAGCGTGGGCGTGTACTCGACGCCCCAGCGGTCGGCCAGCGCCGCGCACAGCTGGAGGCCGCGGCCGCCCTCGCGGTCGAGGCTGCCCATGGTGGCGGGGGAGCCCTGGAGCGGGACCTCGCGCTCCGGATAGTGGTCGGCGACCTCGATCCGTACGCCGTCGTCACTGCGCAGGCACACGACGTCGGCGGTGGTGCCGGCGTGCACGACGGCGTTGGTCACCAGCTCACTGGTGAGCACCACGGCGTCGTCGACGATGTCGGCATGACCCCAGCCCTGAAGCGTGTCGCGGACGAAGGACCGGGCACTCGCCACGGACCGGCCCACGGGTTCGAAGCTGGCGGCCGCACGCGCGGTGATCACAGAACTCCTCGACCCTCTCTCCCCGTGCACGGCCTCATGGCCGACCGGCTCCTGCCGCTGCTGCGGCAGCCCGTCCGTCGGCCCGGGATCCGGGGGCTGCTCCCCCGGGATCAGTCCGGTGGTCATTCCGGCCGCCCCTCCGATGCCCGCTCGTCTCCGTGCCACCGCCCAGACCGGTCGGACCGGCTTGGCTGGACAGCCGCATGCAAGGTTACTTACCTTCGCCGTCCATGCGGATGCCGGTCTGCAGTGTTTCCGCCCAGAGGGTGTGCGGACGATGTGCGAAGCTGCCGAACTGTTATGGCCTGGTTCAGCCGGGGTGAAACACTGGGCAGGCTGCTTATGAAGGTCCGGGCAGGTGAATGCGCGCCGAGTCGGGTGGGCAGCAGCCCTGGAAGCGGTCCGGCGTGCCGGGCCGGATCGCCCGGCAGTACGGAAAGCAAGCGGCGGTAACCCGGTGCGCCGAGTATGGGCGGCCGGGCACAGCGGTATCGGTCGACCCCTGCGGGAGGGACACAGTGGAGTCTGGCGCAGCGACGCGGGCCACGAAGACGCGCGCGAAAGGCGGACAGTCCCTGAGTAACCAGGGCAAACCGCGGGGCGGCGGCGCGCGGAGCGGCAGTACGACGGTGGACACGGCCGCGCTGAACCGGCTGCTCGCGGCGCTGGTGTCCATGCGGGAGGGGAACTTCCGCAGGCGGCTCACGGTGTCCGGCGACGGCGTGATGTCGGAGATCGCGGCGGTCTTCAACGAGGTGGCCGACCGCAATCTGCACCTCACGGGTGAGCTGACGCGGGTGCGCCGCATGGTCGGACGTGAGGGAAAACTCACGGAACGACTGGAGACGGGGGCCTGTGAGGGCTCCTGGGCGGCCGCGATCGACCACTCGAACGCGCTGGTGGACGACCTCGTACGGCCCGTGTCCGAGGTCAGCCGGGTGCTGTCGGCGGTCGCGGACGGCGACCTGTCGCCGCGCATGGAGCTGCGGACGCAGACGGAGGAGGGCACCGGGCAGCCGCTGCGCGGTGAGTTCCTGAAGGTCGGCCGGACCGTGAACAACCTGGTCGACCAGTTGTCGACCTTCACCGACGAGGTCACTCGGGTGGCCAGTGAGGTCGGTACCGAGGGCAAGCTGGGCGGTCAGGCCAGGGTGCGGGGCATGTCCGGGTCCTGGAAGGACCTGACGGACTCCGTCAACACCATGGCGTACCGGCTCACCGCCCAGGTGCGGGACATCGCGCTGGTGACGACGGCCGTGGCCAAGGGCGACCTGTCCCGGAAGGTCACGGTGCACGTGGCCGGGGAGATGCTGGAGTTGAAGAACACCGTCAACACGATGGTGGACCAGCTCTCGGCGTTCTCCTCCGAGGTGACGCGCGTCGCGCGCGAGGTGGGCACGGAGGGCGCCCTGGGCGGGCAGGCGCAGGTGCCGGGCGTGGCCGGGGTGTGGAAGGAGCTGACCGACTCCGTCAACACCATGGCCGGGAACCTGACGGCCCAGGTGCGTGAGATCTCGCATGTGACGACGGCGGTCGCCAACGGCGACCTGTCGAAGAAGGTGACGGTGCCGGCCCGGGGCGAGGTCGCGCAGCTCGCCGAGACGATCAACCAGATGACCGAGACGCTGCGGATCTTCGCGGACGAGGTCACGCGCGTGGCCAACGAGACCGGCGGTGAGGGCCAGCTCGGCGGGCAGGCGAACGTGCCGGGCGCGGCCGGTATCTGGAAGGACCTGACGGACTCCGTCAACACCGTCTTCCGGAACCTGACCACGCAGGTGCGCGACATCGCCGCGGTGACGACGGCGGTGGCCAGCGGCGACCTGTCGCAGAAGGTCACGGTGGACGTGGCCGGGGAGATGCTGGAGCTGAAGAACACCGTCAACACGATGGTGGACCAGCTGTCCGCCTTCGGCGCCGAGGTCACGCGGGTGGCCCGGGAGGTCGGTGTCGAGGGTGAGCTGGGCGGGCAGGCGCAGGTGCCCGGGGCGGCGGGGACGTGGAAGGACCTGACGGACTCCGTCAACACCGCGTTCCGCAACCTCACCGGTCAGGTGAGGAACATCGCCCAGGTGACGACGGCGGTGGCCAACGGCGACCTGTCGCAGAAGGTCACCGTGGACGTTTCCGGCGAGATGCTCCAGCTGAAGAACACCGTCAACACGATGGTGGACCAGCTCTCCAGCTTCGCCGACCAGGTGACGCGGATGGCCCGGGACGTGGGCACGGAGGGCCGCCTCGGCGGTCAGGCCAGGGTCGACGGCGTGTCGGGTACCTGGAAGGAGCTGACGGACTCCGTCAACTCCATGGCCGGCAATCTGACCTCCCAGGTGCGCAACATCGCGCAGGTGACCACGGCCGTGGCGCGGGGTGACCTGTCCCAGAAGATCGACGTCGACGCGCGCGGCGAGATCCTGGAGCTGAAGAACACCATCAACACGATGGTCGACCAGCTGTCGTCGTTCGCGGAGCAGGTCACGCGCGTGGCCCGCGAGGTGGGCACCGAGGGCCGCCTCGGCGGTCAGGCGCAGGTGCCCGGCGTCGCCGGTGTGTGGCGGGACCTGACCGACTCGGTGAACGGCATGGCCGGCAATCTCACCGCGCAGGTCCGCAACATCGCGCAGGTCGCCACGGCGGTGGCGCGCGGCGACCTGTCCCAGAAGATCACCGTGGACGCGCGCGGGGAGATCCTGGAGCTGAAGAACACCCTGAACACGATGGTGGACCAGCTGTCGTCGTTCGCCCAGGAGGTCACGCGCGTCGCGCGCGAGGTGGGCACCGAGGGCATCCTCGGCGGGCAGGCGGAGGTGCAGGGTGTCTCCGGCACCTGGAAGGACCTCACGCAGTCCGTGAACGGCATGGCCAACAACCTGACCATGCAGGTCCGCAACATCGCCGAGGTCACCACGGCCGTAGCCAAGGGCGACCTGTCGAAGAAGATCACCGTCGACGCCAAGGGCGAGATCCTCGAGCTGGTCACCACCGTCAACACGATGGTCGACCAGCTGTCGTCGTTCGCGGAGCAGGTCACGCGCGTGGCCCGCGAGGTGGGCACCGAGGGCATCCTCGGCGGACAGGCGAGCGTGCCGGGCGTCGTGGGTATCTGGAAGGACCTCAACGACAACGTCAACCTGATGGCCAAGAACCTCACCGTCCAGGTGCGCAACATCTCCCAGGTGGCCGCGGCCGTCGCCAACGGCGACCTGACGCGGACGGTGACGATCGAGGCGCGCGGCGAGGTCGCGCAGCTCGCCGACACCTTCAACACCATGGTGCGGACGCTGCGGTCCTTCGCCGACCAGGTGACCAAGGTGGCCCGCGAGGTGGGTACCGACGGCATCCTGGGCGGCCAGGCGCAGGTGCCCGGGGTGGCGGGCACCTGGAAGGACCTCACCGAGTCGGTGAACCAGATGGCGTCCAACCTGACCGGTCAGGTGCGCAACATCGCCATGGTCACCACGGCGATCGCCAAGGGCGACCTGACCAAGAAGATCGACATTGACGCGCGTGGCGAGATCCTGGAGCTGAAGACGACCATCAACACGATGGTCGACCAGCTGTCCTCCTTCGCCGAGGAGGTCACCCGGGTGGCCCGCGAGGTGGGCACCGAGGGGCAGCTGGGCGGTCAGGCGCGCGTGCGGGACGTCGACGGCACCTGGCGCGACCTGACGGAGTCCGTGAACGAGATGGCCGGGAACCTGACCCGGCAGGTGCGTGCCATCGCGCGCGTGGCGACCGCGGTGACGCGCGGCGATCTGAACCTGAAGATCGATGTGGACGCCTCCGGTGAGATCTCCGAGCTGCAGGACTACATCAACAAGATGATCGCCAACCTGCGCGACACCACGATCGCCAACAAGGAGCAGGACTGGCTCAAGGGCAATCTGGCCCGGATCTCCGGACTCATGCAGGGCCGCCGGGACCTCCAGGACGTGGCCTCGCTGATCATGAGCGAGCTGACGCCCGTGGTCTCCGCGCAGCACGGGGCGTTCTTCCTCGCGATGCCCCTGGTCGACGGCCAGGAGCAGGCGGGCGCGGAGGGCGACGCGTACGAGCTGCGGATGCTCGGGTCGTACGGCTACTCGATGGGGTCCATGCCCACCTCGTTCCGGCCCGGGGAGGCGCTGGTCGGCACGGCCGCCCAGGAGAAGCGCACGATCCTCGTGGAGAACGCGCCGAGCGGCTACCTGAAGATCTCCTCCGGGCTCGGCGAGGCCCCGCCCGCCCAGGTGATCGTCCTGCCGGTGCTGTTCGAGGGGCAGGTGCTCGGCGTCATCGAGCTGGCGTCGTTCACGCCGTTCACGCACATCCAGAAGGACTTCCTGAACCAGATCGCCGAGATGATCGCGACCAGCGTCAACACCATCTCCGTCAACACCAAGACGGAGGTGCTGCTGAGCCAGTCGCAGGAGCTGACCGAGCAACTGCGTGAACGGTCCGAGGAGTTGGAGCAGCGGCAGAAGGCACTCCAGTCGTCCAACGCCGAACTGGAGGAGAAGGCCGAGCTGCTGGCGCAGCAGAACCGCGACATCGAGGTGAAGAACACCGAGATCGAGGAGGCGCGGCAGGTCCTGGAGGAGCGTGCCGAGCAACTCGCGGTCTCCATGCGCTACAAGAGCGAGTTCCTGGCCAACATGTCGCACGAGCTGCGTACGCCGCTCAACTCGCTGCTGATTCTGGCCAAGTTGCTCGCGGACAACGCCGACGCGAACCTCTCCCCGAAGCAGGTCGAGTTCGCCGAGACGATCCACGGTGCCGGATCCGATCTGCTCCAGCTCATCAACGACATCCTCGACCTGTCCAAGGTGGAGGCGGGCAAGATGGACGTCTCCCCGACGCGCATCGCGCTCGTCCAGCTGGTCGACTACGTGGAGGCCACCTTCCGGCCGCTGACCGCGGAGAAGGGCCTGGACCTGTCGGTGCGGGTCTCGCCGGAGCTGCCCGCCACGCTGCACACCGACGAGCAGCGGCTGCTCCAGGTGCTGCGCAACCTGCTGTCCAACGCGGTGAAGTTCACCGACTCGGGCGCCGTCGAGCTGGTCATCCGGCCGGCCCGGGACGACGTCCCGCAGGCGATCCGGGAGCAGTTGCTGGAGGCGGGTTCGATGAACGACCCGGACGCCGAGCTGATCGCGTTCTCGGTGAGCGACACCGGGATCGGGATCGCGGCCAGCAAGATGCGGGTGATCTTCGAGGCGTTCAAGCAGGCCGACGGCACCACCAGCCGCAAGTACGGCGGCACGGGCCTGGGCCTGTCCATCTCGCGGGAGATCGCGCAGTTGCTGGGTGGCGAGATCCAGGCCCAGAGCGAACCGGGCCGCGGCTCGACGTTCACGCTGTACCTGCCGCTGCGTCCGAGCGAGCTGCCCCCGCACGGGTACCAGCAGCCGCTGCCCTCCGCGGAGGCCGGTGAGCTGCCCGCACCCTCCGGGGCCGTGGCCGAGCTGCCGGGATCGGAGGTCGAGACGCCGGCCGAGGTGAGGTCGTACCAGGACTCGCAGAACGGTGCGGCGGCACTGTTCCGGCGCCGTCGCCGGTCGGCCGAGACCGAGGACCTGCCCGCGGTGCGGGAACGCCGGCCGGACGCCGGGCAGGAGTCGGCGCCGCAGTCGAGCCGGGGGATCCGGTTCGGCGGGCAGAAGGTGCTGATCGTCGACGACGACATCCGCAACGTCTTCGCGCTGACCAGCGTCCTGGAGCAGCACGGCCTGTCCGTGCTCTACGCGGAGAACGGGCGCGAGGGCATCGAGGTCCTGGAGCAGCACGAGGACGTGGCGGTCGTCCTGATGGACATCATGATGCCCGAGATGGATGGATACGCGACGACCACGGCGATCCGCCGGATGCCCCAGTTCGCCGGTCTGCCGATCATCGCGCTGACCGCGAAGGCGATGAAGGGCGACCGGGAGAAGGCGATCGAGTCCGGCGCCTCCGACTACGTGACCAAGCCGGTCGACCCCGACCACCTGCTGACGGTGATGCAGCAGTGGATGCGCGAGGAGTGAACGAGGGAGTGGGGGCGGGGAGCGCCGCCGGGGCCCGCGAACCGGGCTTCGGCGGGCACGGCCGGGACCGGCGGGAAGGGGTCGGTACCTTCGGACGTCGTGCCCGTAGTACGTTCGGGCACGAGTTCCTCGTACCTGCGGGCACCTTCGGTGCGACTCGCTGCGGCAGTGTGCGAACGTGGGGTGTGCGTGAACGGCGGGGGGTCTTCGCGGTCCACGCGGAGTCGCTGACTCAGCGTGCCCGAAGCCGTGTAGAAGCACGGGATTCGGGGAACCTTCTGGTCTCCCGCCGCGTTTCCGCTACGAGCACAGTGACATCACGGTGACAGGGTGTGGCGACAGGCGGGGTGCGGCTACGATGACCGGCACAAGGACGGGCGGCGCAAGGGAGTCGCCCCCCGGGGCGGCACCAGCCGGTGCCGTGCCGAGTCCTGCGGACAGGGGAGGCCCCACGCCGGGGCGAGGAGGGCGGGCCATGGTGCAGAAGGCCAAGATCCTCCTGGTCGATGACCGGCCGGAGAATCTGCTTGCGCTGGAGGCGATCCTCTCGGCGCTCGATCAGACGCTGGTGCGGGCATCGTCCGGGGAAGAAGCACTCAAAGCACTGCTCACGGACGACTTCGCGGTCATCCTGCTGGACGTCCAGATGCCGGGCATGGACGGTTTCGAGACCGCCGCGCACATCAAGCGACGGGAGCGGACCCGGGACATCCCGATCATCTTCCTCACCGCGATCAACCACGGGCCGCACCACACCTTCCGCGGCTACGCGGCGGGCGCGGTGGACTACATCTCCAAGCCGTTCGACCCGTGGGTGCTCCGCGCGAAGGTCTCCGTCTTCGTCGAGCTGTACATGAAGAACTGCCAGCTGCGTGAGCAGGCGGCGCTGCTGCGCCTCCAGTTGGAGGGCAACGGCAAGGCCGAGGCCGGTGCGGCCAAGGAGCCCGCGGGACTGCTCGCCGAGCTGTCGGCGCGGCTGGCGGCCGTGGAGGAGCAGGCGGAGGCCCTGTCCAAGCAGCTGGGCGACGAGTCGACGGACGCGGCCGCGGTGGCGACGGCGGCCCATCTGGAGCGCAAGCTCACCGGACTGCGGCGGGCGCTGGACGCCCTGGAGCCGGGCTCGTCCGGGGGCCAGGCCGCCGTCAACTGACGCCGAGCGGCGCGAACCCCGCCCGTGACCTCCCGTGAGTGCGGTTTGGCGGGGCCGTGAGGCGGTCGGTGAAGGCCTGTCAGAGCCGGTACCGGAGTCGTCAGTTCCTGTCCCTCCCGTGGGCGACACGAACGGGTGAAGCGGTAGGCACACGTGTCGACGGCCGTCTCCCCCGGTAACCTCACACCCATGGCCTCACGTCCCTCCGCAGCCAAGAAGCAGCCCGCGAAGAAGGCGGCCGCTCCCGCGAAGGGTCCCGCCAAGAAGGCCGCCGCCAAGAAGGCGCCCGCGAAGAAGGCGCCCGCCAGGAAGGCCGCGGCGAAGAAGCCCGCGCCCCAACCGGCTCCCAACCCCACCGGGGGCGTCTACCGGCTGGCGCGCGCGCTCTGGCTGGGCCTCGCGCACGGAGTCGGCGCCGTCTTCCGCGGCATAGGGCAGGGCGCCAGGAACCTCGACCCGGCCCACCGCAAGGACGGCGTCGCCCTGCTGCTGCTCGGTGTCGCGCTGATCGTCGCCGCGGGCACCTGGGCCGACCTCAAGGGCCCCGTCGGCGACCTCGTAGAGATCCTCGTGACCGGCGCCTTCGGCCGCCTCGACCTGCTCGTGCCGATCCTGCTCGGTGCCATCGCCGTACGCCTGATCCGGCACCCCGAGAAGCCCGAGGCCAACGGACGGATCGTGATCGGCCTGTCCGCGCTCGTCGTCGGCGTGCTCGGCCAGGTGCACATCGCCTGCGGCTCACCGGCCCGCAGCGACGGCATGCAGGCCATAAGGGATGCAGGCGGGCTCATCGGCTGGGGCGCGGCGACCCCGCTGTCGTACACGATGACCGACGTGCTGGCCGTGCCGCTGCTCGTGCTGCTCACGGTCTTCGGGCTGCTCGTGGTCACGGCCACCCCGGTCAACGCGATCCCGCAGCGGCTGCGTCAGCTCGGGGTGCGGCTCGGCGTGGTCGGCGACCGGGAGGCGGACGCCTTCACGGACGACGACGAGCGCTACGACGAACAGTGGCGCGAGGCGCTGCCCGCCCGCGCCCGCAAGCGCGGGGCACCGGCCGCCGACGAACCCTACGACCACGACGCGGCCGAGCAGGAGGCGCTCGGCCGGCGCCGCGGCAGGCCCCGGCGGTCCGCCGTGCCGCAGCCCGAGATGAACCGTCCGATGGACGCCGTGGACGTCGCCGCGGCAGCCGCCGCCGCGCTCGACGGCGCGGTCCTGCACGGGATGCCGCCCTCGCCGCTGGTCGCCGACCTCACCCAGGGCGTGAGCACGGGGGAGCGCGAGTCCACGACCCCGACGCCCACGCCCGTGCCGGCCGCGCGACCGCAGCCGGGGAAGCTCAGGAAGGACCCCGCCAAGGCGCCCGACGAGGACGCGGCGGGCGGTGGGGTCCCCGACCTCACCAAGACGCCGCTGCCCAAGGAACGGGACCTGCCGCCGCGCGCCGAGCAACTCCAGCTCTCCGGCGACATCACCTACTCCCTGCCGTCCCTCGACTCCCTCACACGCGGCGGCCCCGGCAAGGCGCGCAGCGCCGCCAACGACGCCATAGTCGCCTCGCTGACCACCGTCTTCACCGAGTTCAAGGTCGACGCCGCCGTCACCGGCTTCACCCGCGGCCCGACCGTCACGCGCTACGAGGTCGAGCTGGGCCCCGCCGTGAAGGTCGAGCGGATCACCGCGCTGACCAAGAACATCGCGTACGCCGTCGCCAGCCCCGACGTGCGGATCATCAGCCCGATCCCCGGCAAGTCCGCGGTCGGCATCGAGATCCCCAACACCGACCGGGAGATGGTCAACCTCGGCGACGTGCTGCGCCTCGCGGAGTCCGCGGAGGACGACGACCCGATGCTGGTCGCGTTCGGCAAGGACGTCGAGGGCGGCTACGTCATGCACTCGCTGGCGAAGATGCCGCACATGCTGGTGGCCGGCGCCACCGGCTCCGGCAAGTCGTCCTGCATCAACTGCCTGATCACCTCGATCATGATGCGGGCGACCCCCGAGGACGTCCGGATGATCCTGGTCGACCCCAAGCGCGTCGAACTGACCGCGTACGAGGGCATCCCGCACCTGATCACACCGATCATCACCAACCCGAAGCGGGCCGCCGAGGCGCTCCAGTGGGTCGTGCGCGAGATGGACCTGCGCTACGACGACCTCGCCGCCTACGGCTACCGGCACATCGACGACTTCAACCGCGCGGTGCGCGAGGGCAGGGCCAAGACGCCCGAGGGCAGCGAGCGCGAACTCCAGCCGTACCCGTACCTGCTGGTGATCGTGGACGAGCTGGCCGACCTGATGATGGTCGCCCCGCGCGACGTCGAGGACGCGATCGTGAGGATCACGCAGCTCGCGCGTGCGGCCGGCATCCACCTGGTGCTCGCCACCCAGCGGCCCTCCGTGGACGTCGTCACCGGCCTCATCAAGGCCAACGTGCCCTCGCGGCTCGCCTTCGCCACCTCCTCGCTCGCCGACTCCCGGGTCATCCTCGACCAGCCCGGCGCCGAGAAGCTGATCGGCAAGGGCGACGGCCTCTTCCTGCCGATGGGCGCGAACAAACCGACCCGCATGCAGGGCGCGTTCGTGACGGAGGAGGAGATCGCGGTCGTCGTCCAGCACTGCAAGGACCAGATGGCGCCGGTCTTCCGGGACGACGTCACCGTCGGGACCAAGCAGAAGAAGGAGATCGACGAGGACATCGGCGACGATCTCGACCTGCTGTGCCAGGCGGCCGAGCTGGTCGTCTCCACGCAGTTCGGGTCCACCTCCATGCTCCAGCGCAAGCTGCGCGTCGGCTTCGCCAAGGCCGGGCGGCTGATGGACCTGATGGAGTCGCGGAGCATCGTCGGGCCGAGCGAGGGCTCGAAGGCTCGTGACGTCCTCGTGAAGGCCGACGAGCTGGACGGCGTGCTCGCGGTGATCCGGGGGGAGTCCGAGGGGTAGGAACGGGTAGGCGAAGGGTTCCGCAGCCGTTCCTGCGACGTTCCGCCGACGGAGGGCCACGGCGGCCGGCCGGCCGATCGTGACTCACCCGTTAGGGATCATTGGGCAACCGTTTCCCCCTGCCCTACGTCAAATTGAGGGAAGTGACAAACAGGTGGTCCACCATCGGTGTGCCGGGCCATTCCGATGGCGTAAAGGTCGTACCGCCCGGTTGCCCCGCCCCGTTGCACCCCTCCTAGACTGAACGCCCAGCACAGGCGGCTAAACGCTCGAAAGGCGCCCCCGTGTCCAACGGCAACTCCCCCGAAGACGAGCGTCCGATCGAAGACGTGTCCCACGACGTCCCTGAAGGCGTTTCCGAGGAAGCCCGCCCCTCCGTCGGCCGCGCCCTGCAGCAGGCCCGGATCGACGCCGGGCTGACCGTCGACGACATCTCCACCGCCACCCGGGTCCGTATCGCCATCGTGCACGCCATCGAGGCGGACGACTTCACGCCCTGCGGCGGCGACGTCTACGCGCGCGGCCACATCCGCACCCTCGCCAAGGCCGTCGGGCTCGACCCCGCCGACCTGCTCGCGCGGTTCGACGCCGAGCACGGCGGGCGCCCGGAGCCGACCGGCGCCGCGCCCCTGTTCGAGGCGGAACGCATCCGCCCCGAGCGGCGTGGACCCAACTGGACCGCCGCCATGGTCGCCGCGATCGTCGCCGTGATCGGCTTCGTCGGCTTCACCTTCGTCAAGGGCGGCGACGACGGCGGCAACGAGGCGAGCGTCGCCGAGGGCGCCCAGCCGTCGTCCGGCGAGTCCGCCTCGTCGAGCACCGGACCGAAGAAGCCGGCCGCCCCCAAGCCGGAGCCGAGCGACAGCGCCATCGCCGCCGCGCCCGCGGACAAGGTCACCGTCAAGGTCAGTGCCACCGACGGCCGCAGCTGGATCTCCGCCAAGGACCACAACGGACGCCTGCTCTTCGACGGACTGCTCAAGCAGGGCGACACCAAGACCTTCCAGGACAACGAGAAGGTCGACCTCGTCCTCGGCGACGCCGGTGCCATCCAGCTCTACGTCAACGGCAAGAAGATCGAGGACGACTTCCAGCCCGGCGCCGTCGAGCGCCTGACGTACACGAAGGGCGACCCGCAGGCCGGATAGCGGACCGGAGAAGCGAGTCACCACGGGGTTGGCCGGAGTCGGTCAACCCCGTCGACGTGGGCCGTCGGCGGGACGAAGTAGTCTTGAGCCCATGCCTGAAAGCCGTACCGTCGCACTCGTCACCCTTGGCTGCGCCCGTAACGAGGTGGACTCGGAGGAGCTCGCAGGCCGTCTGGAGGCGGACGGCTGGAAGCTCGTCGAGGACGCCGAGGAAGCGGACGTCGCCGTCGTGAACACGTGCGGCTTCGTCGAGGCCGCCAAGAAGGACTCCGTCGACGCCCTCCTGGAGGCCAACGACCTCAAGGGCCACGGAAGAACCCAGGCCGTGGTGGCCGTGGGCTGCATGGCCGAGCGGTACGGCAAGGAGCTGGCCGAGGCCCTCCCGGAGGCCGACGGCGTCCTCGGCTTCGACGACTACGCCGACATCTCCGACCGGCTCCAGACCATCCTGAACGGCGGCATCCACGCCGCCCACACCCCCCGCGACCGGCGCAAGCTGCTGCCGATCAGCCCCGCCGAGCGGCAGGAGGCCGGCGCCTCGGTCGCCCTGCCCGGACACGGCCCGACCGACCTGCCCGAGGGAGTGGCCCCCGCCTCCGGGCCGCGCGCCCCCCTGCGCCGCCGCCTGGACGGCTCGCCGGTCGCCTCGGTGAAGCTGGCCTCCGGCTGCGACCGGCGCTGCTCCTTCTGCGCCATCCCGTCCTTCCGCGGCTCCTTCATCTCGCGTCGCCCCAGCGACGTGCTGAACGAGACACGGTGGCTGGCCGAGCAGGGCGTCAAGGAGATCATGCTGGTCTCCGAGAACAACACCTCCTACGGCAAGGACCTCGGCGACATCCGCCTGCTGGAGTCGCTGCTGCCGAACCTCGCCGACGTCGACGGCATCGAGCGGGTGCGCGTCAGCTACCTCCAGCCCGCCGAGATGCGCCCCGGGCTGATCGACGTGCTGACCTCCACCGAGAAGGTCGTGCCCTACTTCGACCTCTCCTTCCAGCACTCCGCTCCGAACGTGCTGCGCGCGATGCGCCGCTTCGGCGACACCGACCGCTTCCTGGAACTGCTCGACACCATCCGGAGCAAGGCCCCCGAGGCCGGTGTGCGCTCCAACTTCATCGTCGGCTTCCCCGGCGAGTCCGCGGCCGACCTCGCCGAGCTGGAGCGGTTCCTGAACCACGCCCGGCTCGACGCCATCGGCGTCTTCGGCTACTCCGACGAGGAGGGCACCGAGGCGGCGACCTACGCCGACAAGCTGGACGAGGACGTCGTCGCCGAGCGGCTGGCACGCGTGTCCCGCCTGGCCGAGGAGCTGGTCTCGCAGCGGGCCGAGGAGCGCGTAGGCGCCACCGTGCGCGTGCTGGTCGAGTCCGTGGAGTCCGCCGACGAGGGCGACGGCGTCCGCGGGCGCGCGGACCACCAGGCGCCCGAGACGGACGGCCAGGTGCTGCTCACGAGCGGCGAAGGCCTGAGTGTCGGTCGTATGGTCGACGCGAAGGTGGTCGGTACGGAGGGCGTCGACCTGGTGGCCGAGCCGCTGCCGGGGTCGCCCGAGTGGAGTGAGGAGGCCGGCAGATGACCGGAGTCCCGGCGTCCGCGGCGGGCGGCTCCTCCAGTGCGCGCAGGACCGGCCCGCGGGGCGCCTCGGGCGCGACGCCGGAACCGGCCGAGCGCACGACACCGGGGGGCGCCGTGGAACGGGATACGGCGGAACGGGGCGCGACCGAGGGCGGTGCCGCCGGACGCGGTGGCAAGATCGCGGCCGCGGCCGTCAACCAGGCGAGCGTCTGGAACGTCGCCAATCTGCTGACGATGCTCCGGTTGCTCCTCGTGCCGGCCTTCGTCGCGCTGATGCTCGGCAACGGCGGGTACGACCCGGCCTGGCGGTCGTTCGCCTGGGCGTCCTTCGCCGTCGCCATGATCACCGACCTCTTCGACGGGCATCTGGCGCGCACCTACAACCTCGTCACCGACTTCGGGAAGATCGCCGACCCCATCGCCGACAAGGCGATCATGGGAGCGGCGCTCATCTGCCTGTCCGCGCTGGGCGACCTGCCGTGGTGGGTGACGGCCGTCATCCTCGGCCGGGAACTCGGGATCACCGTCCTGCGTTTCGTGGTCATCCGGTACGGCGTCATCCCCGCGAGCCGGGGCGGGAAGCTCAAGACCCTCACCCAGGGCATCGCCGTCGGCATGTACGTCCTGGCGCTGACGGGGCCCCTGGCCACCCTGAGGTTCTGGGTGATGGCGGCGGCGGTCGTTCTGACCGTGGCGACCGGGCTGGACTATGTGAAGCAGGCCATTGTGCTGCGCCGCCGGGGAATCGCCGAACGCAGAGCGGCGTTGAAGGAGACGGAAGCTTGAGTTCCACGGCCGCCGACGTGGTGCGACTACTCACGGTCAGGGGCGAGACCCTCGCGGTCGCCGAGTCCCTGACGGGTGGAATGGTCGCTGCCGCGCTCACGGCGGTCCCCGGGGCCTCGCAGGCCTTCCGCGGCTCGGTCACCGCCTACGCGACGGAACTGAAGCGGGAACTGCTCGGCGTCGACGGCGAGCTGCTCGCGGTGCGCGGAGCGGTGGACCCGCAGGTGGCGGCCCGGATGGCAGCGGGCGTGCGTACGGCGCTGGGCGCCGACTGGGGCATCGCGACGACGGGCGTAGCCGGCCCGGACCCGCAGGACGGGCAGCCCGTGGGGACGGTTTTCGTGGCCGTGGACGGGCCCGTCGCAAGCGGCGTGGGTCGCGCCCATGGCGGAAAAGTGGAGGCGCTGCGGTTGAACGGCGACCGCGCGGAAATTCGTATGGAGAGTGTACGGAGCGTACTCGCACTTCTTTTGAGGGAGCTTGCGAGCGAACAGACCGGGAATGAGCGGGCACAGGATACGGAACGGAACGGGGGGTTTTGATGTTTGCAGCCCTGAGTGAACACGACATCGCTCCCCGCACGGCCGCGGCGCGAGGCGGTACGGTGGGGCGTGAAGGATGCGGTTACACGGTCCGAGGAGGGAGCCACCGATGATTCTGCTCCGTCGCCTGCTGGGTGACGTGCTGCGTCGGCAGCGCCAGCGCCAGGGCCGTACTCTGCGCGAAGTCTCCTCGTCCGCCCGAGTCTCACTCGGCTATCTCTCCGAGGTGGAGCGGGGGCAGAAGGAGGCTTCTTCCGAACTGCTCTCCGCCATCTGCGACGCGTTGGACGTACGGATGTCCGAGCTCATGCGGGAAGTGAGCGACGAACTCGCCCTCGCCGAGCTGGCACGGTCCGCCGCGGCGACGCCCAGCGAGACCGTTCCGGCACCGGTGCGCCCGATGCTCGGTTCCGTCTCGGTGGCCGGTGTGCCACCGGAACGGGTGACCATCAAGGCGCCCGCCGAGGCAGTGGACGTCGTCGCCGCCTGAGCGCCCGAGAACGTGTGCGTGTGAAGACCCCGGCCGGGGTCCCTCCGGAAGACCGGAGCGACCTGGCCGGGGTTTTCGCCTGCCGGGCGGGTCGCCGCGTACAGGTGCCGGGCCGCGTGGGCTGCCGCCGGAAGCGCGCCCGCCGGTTTGCCGGTCCGTTCGGGTGCGGTCATCGTGGAGGGAGATGGCCGGGGGGCGAACCGACGGAGGCGTGGATGTACGTCGTGAAGAGCCCGTTGTCCGACGCGGACCTGAAGACCGTCTCCGAGGCGTTGCAGGGCGCCCTCGTCGACCTGGTCGACCTGGCCCTGGTGGCGAAGCAGATCCACTGGAACGTGGTCGGGCCGCGCTTTCGCTCCGTGCACCTCCAGCTCGACGAACTCGTCGACACCGCCCGCGCGCACTCGGACACCGTGGCGGAGCGTGCCTCGGCGCTCGGTGTGTCCCCGGACGGGCGGGCCGCGACGGTCGCCGTCGGCAGCGGCATCGACGTGACCCCCGAGGGCTGGGTCGACGACACCACCGCCGTACAGACGATCGTGGACGCACTGGGCGCGGTGATCGGGCGGATGCGTGAACGGGTGGCGGCCAGCGACGACCCCGATCCCGTGAGCCAGGACATCTTCATCCAGATCACGGCCGATCTCGAGAAGCAGCACTGGATGTTCCAGGCCGGAAACGGATGACGTGGGATGGCCTCGGCGCGGACGGCCCGCCGGGCGGCCGCGCTGGGCCTCGGCGCGCTGTGGTGGTGGGCCGTGCTGCGCCTGGCGCTGGAGCCCGGCGCCGGGGTGCTCGAAGGGGCGGTCGCGGCCGGCGGCTGGGGACTGAGCGTGCTGCCGGTGCACTGTGTGCCGCGGCGCCGGGCCGCCGGGGCACTGGAGGCCGGGCGGTGGCGGCGGGCCCTGCGCGGGACGGCGCCGGAGCCCCGAGCACACCCGTCGACGGAAGGACGGAGCCCATGAGCGTCACCGGCTTGGACAAGGACCTCGACAACCTGACCCTCACCCTGGTCGCCGACTTCGCCGCACCCGCGGAACGCGTGTGGCGGCTGTGGTCCGACCCCCGGCAACTGGAACGCTGGTGGGGTCCCCCCGCCTTCCCGGCGACGGTGGAGGAGCACGACCTGACCCCGGGCGGGGACGTCACGTACTACATGACCGGCCCGGAGGGCGAGAGGTACCGCGGCTGGTGGCGGGTGGCCACGGTCGACGCACCGAGGTCCCTGGAGTTCACCGACGGATTCGCCGACGCCGACGGGGTACCGGACGCCGCCATGCCGACGACCGCGAACCGGGTCACCCTCACGGAGCACGACGGCGGCACCCGCCTGGAGATGCGGGCGGTCTTCGACACCACCGAGCAGATGGACCGGCTCATGATGATGGGCATGGACGAGGGGCTGCGCGAGGCGGCCGGCCAGATGGACGCCCTGCTCACCGGCTGATCCGTTCCTGCGGCCCGCTCCGCGATCCCCTCCCGCCGGGCCCTCCTGCGCGGCCCTCCCGCGCGGGCCGGGAGCGAGACCTCCTCAGCGCCGCCGCCGGGCGCCGACGGGACCCCCCGGACGCGGTGCGGGCCCGCTCTGGCAGGTCGGGCACCAGTACGTGGGGCGCTCGCGGGAGCCGTCGCCCTGGTCGGCCACGCGGACCGACGTCCCGCAGCGCAGGCAGGGGCGGGGCGCCCGGCCGTACACGAACAGGTCCTGGCCGCGCAGGCCCGTCGTACGGCGGACCGGGCGGTCGCGGTTGGCCTCCAGCAGCCGCTGCGAGAGCACGGGCAGGTGCGCGGCCCGGTCGGCGGGCAGCTCACCGACCGGCAGCCACGGCGTGACACCGAGCAGGAAGCAGATCTCGCTCTTGTAGACGTTGCCGACACCGGCGAGATTGCGTTGGTCGAGCAGCGCTTCGCCGAGCGGTCGGGCCAGGTCCGCGCGCAGGTTGGCGAGGGCCTGCCGGGGATCCCAGTCGGGGCCCAGCAGATCCGGGCCGAGATGGCCCACGACGCGCTGCTCCTCGGCGGTGCGCAGGATCTCCAGCACCGGGAGGCGGTAGCCGACGGCGGTGCGGTCGGCGGTGGAGAGGACCACCCTGATCTGGTGTGCCGGACCGCCGCTCCAGCGCTGACCGGGCGCGAACACCTTCCAGGAGCCGTCCATCCGCAGGTGCGAGTGCACGGTCAGGCCGCCCTCGACACGGGTGAGCAGGTGCTTGCCGCGAGGGGTGACGTCCAGGACGGCACGGCCCGTGAGGTCGGCCGTCGCGTACCGGGGGACGCGGAAGTCGCTGCGGGTGAGCACCTTGCCCGCCAGGGCGTCGTGCAGCCGCCGCGCCGCCTGCCAGACCGTGTCACCTTCGGGCATGGCTCAAGGGTGACAGGCTCACGCCCGGATGCGCAGGCCGCGCGGCGTGGCGATGAACCCCGCCTCCTCCAGGAGCGGGCCGAAGGGGGACGTCAGAGCCGCCGCGCCGTTGACACGCTCCACCGTGACCGTACCGAGGGAGCCGCCTCGGGCGGCCTCCGCGAGCGCCTCCGTGGCGGCTCGCAGCCGCGGGTCGTCGCCGGGCGGATCGTCCGGGGCGGCGGGCCACAGCAGGAGTGTCTTGCCACCGCGTTCCATGTAGAGCGCCGGTTCGCCCTCGACGAGGACCACGAGGGAACCCGCCTTGCGGCCCGGTTTGTGCGTGGCACCGGCCGGCGGCTCGGGCCAGCCGAGGGCCGCGCCGTACGCGTTCGCCGGATCGGCGGCGGCCAGGACGACGGCCCGCGGGCCGACGGCGGTACGGCCGCGACGGCCGGGGAATCCGGTGTCGTACGGCGTGCGCGGGCCGCCGAAGCCGCTGTGCGGACCGCCTCCGCGCGGACCGCCGGCACCGGGCTCGGCGTAGTCGCGCGGGGAGATGAAGTCGCCGCGGGAGGGTGGGCGGCCCAGGCCGTCGGGGTCGGTGAAGACGTCGTCGAAGGGGGCCGCGCCTTCACTGACTCCGTCGCCCCCCGGGGCGAGGCCGCCGAAGGGGTCCGGATCGCCGGGGCCGCCGCCGGGGAACCCGGCCCGCCCCGGCGGGACGTCGCCGCGTTCGCGGGCGTTCGCCACCGCGCGCAATCGGTCCACGGCACCCTCCATGGCGAACTGCGCCGCCCCGAGCCCTTCCACGACGTAGCCGCGCCGGGTTTGGCCGCTCTCCTCGAACGCGGCCAGGATCCGGTACACCGCCGAGAAGCCGCCCTCGACGCCCTCCGCGGCGACGGCGCCACGGGTCACCACGCCGTGCCGGTCGAGGAGCGTGCGGGCCAGAGCGTGCGCGCGCACCGTGCCGTCGGCCTCGCGGGCCGGGAGCAGCGACCAGCGGCCCGCGACCGTCGGTGGGCCGGTGCGGGACGCCGGACGGGCGGCGGCCGTCAGCGAGCCGTACCGCCCCCGGGGCACCGCGCGCTTGGCGCGGTGGGCGGTGGAGCCCGCGGTGCGCCCGGAGCCCAGCAGGGAGCGCAGGGGCGCGAGCGTGTCGTTGGTCAGCCGCCCGGACCAGGCCAGGTCCCACAGGGCGTCGGCCAGCTGCGGATCGGTGGCCTCCGGATGGGTGGTGGCGCGGACCTGGTCGGCGATCTGCCGGAAGAACAGGCCGTACCCGCCCGAGAGGGTGCTCAGCACGGACTCGTGCAGGGCGGTCTCCTCCAGCGGGTGCGGCGGCGGCAGGAGGAGCGGCGCGGCGTCCGCCAGGTAGAGGGAGACCCAGCCGTCCTTGCCGGGCAGCGAACCCGCGCCCGCCCACACCACCTCGCCGGCGGCCGTCAGCTCGTCCAGCATCGCGGGGTTGTAGTGCGCCACCCGGGACGGCAGGACCAGCTTCTCGAGGGCGGAGGCGGGCACGGACGCGCCCTGCAGCTGCTCGACCGCGCGGACCAGCCCGTCGATGCCGCGCAGGGTGTGCCCCTTGCCGATGTGCTGCCACTGGGGGAGGAACTGGCCGAGGGCGGCCGGCGCCACCGGCTCCAGCTCGTGCCGGAGCGCGGCCAGGGAACGGCGGCGCAGCCTGCGCAGCACGGTCGCGTCGCACCACTCCTGGCCGATGCCCGCCGGATGGAACTCGCCCTGCACGACCCGCCCCGTCCCGGCGAGCCGCTGCAGGGCGCCCTCGGTGACCGCCACGCCCAGGCCGAAGCGGGCCGCCGCCGTGACCGAGGTGAAGGGGCCGTGGGTGCGGGCATGGCGGGCGAGCAGGTCGCCGAGCGGATCCTTGACCGGCTCCGTGAAGGCCTCAGGCACACCCACAGGCAGCGCCGTGCCCAGCGCGTCGCGCAACCGGCCCGCGTCCTCGATCGCCGCCCAGTGGTCGGCGCCGGCGATGCGCACCTTGATCGCGCGGCGGGCCGCGGCCAGCTCGGGCGCCCACTGCGGTTCGGCGCCCCGCTCGGCCAGCTCCGCGTCCGTCAGCGGACCGAGCATTCGCAGCCGGTCCGCGACGCCCTCCGGATCCTTGACGCGGCGGTCCTCGGTGAGCCACTGCAGCTCGCGCTCCAGCTCGGTGAGCACCTCCGCGTCGAGCAGCTCGCGCAGCTCCGCCTGGCCGAGCAGTTCGGCCAGCAGCCGCGAGTCCAGGGACAGGGCGGCGGCCCGGCGCTCGGCGAGCGGAGAGTCGCCCTCGTACAGGAACTGGGCGACGTAGCCGAAGAGCAGCGAGCGGGCGAACGGGGACGGCTCCGGCGTGGTGACCTCGACCAGGCGCACCTTGCGGGCCTCGACGTCGCCCATCAGCTCGACCAGGCCGGGCACGTCGAACACGTCCTGGAGGCACTCGCGCACCGCCTCCAGGACGATCGGGAACGAGCCGTACTCGCTCGCCACCTCCAGCAGCTGCGCGGCGCGCTGGCGCTGCTGCCACAGCGGGGTCCGCTTTCCGGGGCTGCGGCGCGGCAGCAGCAGCGCGCGGGCGGCGCACTCGCGGAAACGGGACGCGAACAGGGCCGAGCCGCCCACCTGGTCGGTGACGACCCGGTCGACCTCACCCTTGTCGAAGACGACGTCGCCCGCGCCTACGGGGGCCTTCTCGGCGTCGTACTCGAGGCCCGGCTTCGCGGGGTCCTGGTCGAGGAAGTCCAGGCCCATCATGTCGGCGTCCGGCAGGCGCAGCACGATGCCGTCGTCGGCGTGCATGACCTGCGCGTCCATGCCGTACCGCTCGGACAGGCGGGCGCCCAGGGCGAGGGCCCACGGGGCGTGCACCTGGGCGCCGAAGGGGGAGTGGACCACGACCCGCCAGTCGCCCAGCTCGTCCCGGAAGCGCTCGACGACGATGGTGCGGTCGTCGGGGACGTGGCCGCAGGCCTCCCGCTGCTCGTCGAGGTACGCCAGGACGTTGTCCGCGGCCCAGGCGTCCAGGCCCGCCGTGACCAGGCGCAGCCGGGCGTCCTCCGTGGAAAGGGCGCCGACCTCGCGCAGGAACGCGCCCAGCGCCCGGCCCAGCTCCAGCGGACGGCCCAACTGGTCGCCCTTCCAGAACGGCAGCCTGCCCGGCACCCCCGGAGCGGGGGAGACCAGGACCCGGTCGCGCGTGATGTCCTCGATCCGCCAGGAGCTGGTGCCGAGCGTGAAGACGTCCCCCACCCGGGACTCGTACACCATCTCCTCGTCCAGCTCGCCGACCCGGCCGCCGCCCTTCTTCGGATCGGCACCGGCCAGGAACACCCCGAAGAGCCCGCGGTCGGGAATCGTGCCCCCGGACGTCACGGCGAGCCGCTGCGCTCCCGGACGGCCGGTGACCGTGCCGGCGACCCGGTCCCACACCACGCGCGGACGCAGCTCGGCGAAGGCGTCGGAGGGATAGCGGCCCGCGAGCATGTCAAGGACCGCGGTGAACGCCGACTCCGGCAGCGAGGCGAAGGGCGCGGCGCGGCGGACGGTGGCGAGGAGGTCGTCGACCTGCCAGGTGTCCAGCGCGGTCATCGCCACCAACTGCTGGGCCAGCACGTCCAGCGGGTTGGCGGAAATCCTCAGGGCCTCGATGGCGCCGCTGCGCATCCGCTCGGTGACCACGGCCGACTGCACCAGGTCGCCGCGGTACTTGGGGAAGACCACGCCCGTGGAGACCGCGCCGACCTGATGCCCCGCGCGGCCGACGCGCTGGAGGCCGGAGGCGACCGAGGGCGGCGACTCGACCTGGACGACCAGGTCGACGGCGCCCATGTCGATGCCCAGCTCCAGGCTGGAGGTCGCGACGACGGCGGGCAGCCGGCCCGCCTTGAGGTCCTCCTCGACGACGGCGCGCTGCTCCTTGGACACCGAGCCGTGATGGGCGCGGGCGATCACGGGCGGGGCGCCCTGGGCGGCACCCGAACCACCCATCAGCTCGGCGGGGGAGTGATGCTCGTCCAGGGGCTCGCCGGTCGCGCGTTCGTACGCGATCTCGTTGAGCCGGTTGCACAGGCGCTCGGCCAGCCGCCGCGAATTGGCGAAGACGATCGTGGAGCGGTGCGACTGGACCAGGTCGGTGATCCGCTCCTCGACGTGCGGCCAGATCGACGGGCGTTCCGCGCCCTCGTTGCCGTCCGCGACCGGGGAGCCGCCCAGCTCGCCGAGGTCCTCGACCGGCACCACGACGGACAGGTCGAACTCCTTGCCCGACTCCGGCTGGACGATCTCGACCCGGCCGCGCGGGGCGAGGAACCGGGCGACCTCGTCCACCGGCCGGACCGTCGCCGACAGCCCGATGCGGCGGGCCGGCTTCGGCAGCAGCTCGTCCAGCCGCTCCAGGGTGAGCGCGAGATGGGCGCCGCGCTTGGTGCCCGCCACCGCGTGCACCTCGTCCAGGATCACCGTCTCGATGCCGGTCAGCGCGTCGCGCGTGGCCGACGTCAGCATCAGGAACAGCGACTCCGGGGTGGTGATCAGGATGTCCGGCGGCCGGGTGGACAGGGCGCGGCGCTCGGCGGCCGGGGTGTCGCCGGACCGGATGCCGACCTTGACCTCGGGCTCGGGCAGCCCGAGGCGTACGGACTCCTGCCGGATGCCGGTCAGCGGGCTGCGCAGATTGCGCTCCACGTCGACGGCCAGGGCCTTGAGCGGCGAGACGTACAGGACGCGGCAGCGCTTCTTGGGGTCGGCGGGCGGGGGCGTCGAGGTCAGCTGGTCCAGCGCGGCGAGGAAGGCGGCCAGCGTCTTGCCCGAGCCGGTGGGGGCGACCACCAGCACGTCCGAGCCCTCCGAGATCGCCTGCCACGCGCCCGCCTGGGCGGAGGTGGGCGCGGAGAACGCCCCCGTGAACCAGCCGCGGGTCGCGGGGGAGAAGCCGTCCAGGGCTCGGTGTGCGGAGCTGACCATGGATCCATCGTGCACCCGGGCACTGACAATCGGAGCCCGAGCCGGACCCGGCCGCCGAGCGTGCCGGGTGGGCGGGGCGGCCGGCCGCCGGGGTGGAAGGGCCCGGTCGGGCCGTCGTCGGCAGGGCGGAGGACAGGTGACGGGTGACGGGTGACGGGTGACGGGTGACGGACAATGGGGGCATGGCGGGATCGGGCGAGCGGGCACGGCACTGGCGGTACGCGGAGCTGCCCGACGTCGACCTGCTCCGTGCCCAGTACATAAGGAAGACCTTCGTGCGCCACACGCACGAGCACTTCGTCATCGCCGCCATCGCCGCGGGCGTGGAGGTCTTCCACCACGGCGGGGGCGACCAGTACGCCGGGGCGGGATCGCTCGCCCTGGTCAACCCGGACACCCCGCACACGGGGCGGGCCGGAGTGCCGGAGGGGTGGCGGTATGGAGCCGTGTACCCGGCGCCCGAGCTGGTGGCCGGGATCGCGGCGGAGACGACGACGCTGCGCGGGACGCCCGGTTTCGTCCGGCCGGTGCTCGACGATCCGTACACCGTCGAGCTGGTGCACCGCGTGCTGCGGGCCGCCGACGACGGGAACGCGCTCGCCGCGGACACCCTGCTGAGAGTGGCCGTGACGCGGCTGCTGCGCCTCAACGGCGGCCCGCTGCCCCGGCGCCCGGTGCGGACGGCCGGAGCAGGAACGGCGGCACGCGCGCGTGCCGTGCTGGAGGCGCGGATGGCCGACCCGCCGAGCCTGGAGCGGCTCGCCGGAGAGCTGGGAAGCAGCCCCTTCGCGTTGCTGCGGGCCTTCCGGGACGCCTACGGGATGCCGCCCCATACCTGGCTGACGGACGCCCGGGTACGCCGGGCACGACGGCTGCTGGACACCGGGACGTCCCCGGCCGAGGCCGCCGTCGCTGTGGGCTTCACCGACCAGCCGCACCTGAACCGGCACTTCGCGCGCATCGTGGGCGTGCCGCCCGGCGCCTACCGGCGGGAGCGCAAGAACGTACAAGACACGAGGCGAGGACCGCTCCTACCGTTCGAGGCGTGAGAGAACAGACAGCCCTTCCCGACGCGGGTGCCGCCGACGGCAAGCCGGACGCCGCCGTCGTACGGGACGCCCTCGGGGTCGGAGTCGCCGTCGGACTGTCCGGGTTCGCCTTCGGGGTGACCTCGGCCGGCAGCGGACTCACCCTGGCCCAGACCTGTGCGCTCAGTCTCCTGGTGTTCACCGGGGCGTCCCAGTTCGCGCTCGTCGGGGCACTCGCGGCCGGCGGCAACCCCCTCACCGCGGCGGCGGGGGCCTTCTTCCTGGGCGTACGCAACGCGTTCTACGGGCTGCGGCTCTCGCAGCTGCTGGCCCTCCCGCGCGCGGTGCGCCCGTTCGCCGCACAGTGGGTCATCGACGAGACGACCGCCGTGGCCCTCGCGCAGCCCACACGGCGCGGCGTCCGGATCGGCTTCACCGTCACGGGGCTCACCCTCTACGTCCTGTGGAACCTCACCACACTGCTCGGTGCGCTGGGCGCCGAGGCCATCGGGGACACCGACGCCTGGGGTCTGGACGCGGCCGGACCCGCGGTCTTCCTCGCGCTGCTCGCTCCGATGCTGAAGTCCGGCACCGAACGCGCCGTCGCCGCCCTGGCCGTGCTCCTGGGGCTCGGTCTGCTGCCCGTGCTCCCGGCGGGCGTGCCCGTGCTGACGGCCGCGCTGGCGGCACCGATCGTCCTGTGGGCGCGTGGACGCCGCTCCGGCGGCGCCGGGGACGGGGCGGACCGTCCGGTCGGTGCCGGGGAGGGGGAGCGATGAGCGTGTGGATCGCGATCGGCGTGACCGCGGTGGGCTGCTACGCGGTCAAGCTCCTGGGGCTGCTGGTGCCCGCGGGCGCCCTGGAACGGCCCCTGGTCCGTCGGCTCGCCGCCCTGCTGCCCGTCGCCCTCCTCGCGGCGCTCACCGCCCAGCAGACCTTCGCCGACGGGCAGGCGCTCGTGCTGGACGCGCGGGCCGCGGGAGTCGCCGCCGCCGCGGTGGCGCTGCTGCTGCGGGCGCCGTTCCTGCTCGTGGTCGCGGCGGCCGTGGTGGTCACCGCGGGCGTACGGGCCATGGGCGGCTGAGCCGACCGGTCAGTCGAGGGAACGGCCGTACGCGCGCAGCGTGCGCAGAGCCCCGATCGTCACCCAGGGACGGGCCTCCAGCGTCGGCCCGGATGCCGGGCCGGGCCGGCGGACGGGCCAGCCGCCGTCGTCCTCCTGCCGCGCCGCCAGGAAGTCGAGGGAGCGGGCCATCTCGCCGTCGGTGAACCACGCGCGCGCGAGGGAGAGCGGGTCGCTCGCGTAGTCGTGCGGGAAGCAGTGCTCGCCGGGGGCGTGGCCGCGCGGGACGGGGTACGCGGCGAGGTCGTCCGGGTCCAGAACGGCGAGGCGATGCTCGCGCACCAGGAGACCGAGCCGGGCGGCCGCGGCACGCGCGCGTGGGCGGTCCGGAGCGGCGTCCAGGAAGGCCACGGCGGCCTCGATCTCGTACGGGTGCGAGATCCCCGGGGACTCGACCGCCTGCCAGCAGAAGTCGGTGGCACGGAACAGCCAGGCGTGCCAGACCTCGTTGCGGTGCAGCAGACCGACCACCGGACCGGTGGCGAGCAGCTCGCCCCGGGGACCGCCCGCGACCGGCACGGAGGGTGCGGCCGGATGTCCGCGCAGGCTCGGACGCTCCGCCGGCAGGGCGCCGTCCGAGGCGGATACGGAGGTGAGATAGCGGCACACCCGTTCGGCACGCTGCCCGCCGCAGCGTCCTACCGCGTCCAGCACGCGCAGGGCACGCGCGGTGTGCGACGGCCGGCTGACGGGGCCGCGCGGATCGGGCTCCAGGGCGTGGCCGTAACCGCCGTCCTCGTTGCGGTAGGCGTCCAGCGCGGCCTCCACCGGGTCGGTGCCCCCGTCACGGAAGTGGTGGGCGAAGAGGCGCTGCTCCAGCACGCGCGCGGTGAGCCACACGAACTGCTCCGCCCGCGCGAGCGGTGAACGCGGGGCGAGGACGCCGGGCGTCGTCGCCACCGGCGGCGGGGAGGTGGGGAGTGGGGAAGCTCCGGTTTCGGCCATGGGACAGACCGTAGGCCGCGAAGCGGTCCCGGCAGGCGGTCCCGGCTCAGGGCCCACTCTCAGGGGCGGGATACTGGTGGCATGCGGTTGACGGTCTTCTGGGAGCGGATGACGGATCACTTCGGTCCGGGGTACGCCGACACCTTCGCGCGCGATCACGTGATGGCGGAGCTGGGCGGGCGTACGGTGCACGAGGCGCTGGACGCCGGCTGGGACGCCAAGGACGTGTGGCGGGTCGTCTGCACCGCCATGGACGTGCCGCGGGAACAGCGGTGACGGCCGGTGAAGATCCCCGGACGGGGCTCCCCCGTCGGTGGCGTGGGCGAGACTTGCTCCGTGGCATCCACTGACGAGACCGGGCAGACGGCCCGGCACGCATCCCCGGTCGGCACCACGCCGCCCACCGGCCCACCCGCCGACGGCGCCGCCGGGCCGGGCGCCCGCATGCCGCGCTGGCTGCCGCGCGCCATGGTGCTGGCCCTCGCCCTCATCGCCGCCTTCCAACTGGGCAGCTGGGCCTTCCACCAGCTCACCGGGCTGCTGATCAACATCCTCATCGCGTTCTTCCTGGCCCTGGCCATCGAACCGGCGGTGAGCTGGATGGCGGCGCGCGGCATGCGCCGGGGGTTCGCCACGTTCCTCGTCTTCCTCGCCGTACTGATAGCCGCCGCGGGGTTCGTCACCCTGCTCGGCTCCATGCTCGCGGGCCAGATCGTCAAGATGGTCGAGGACTTCCCGGAGTACCTCGACTCCGTCATCAACTGGATCAACGGCCACTTCCACACCGAGTTGAGACGGGTCGACATCCAGGAGGGGCTGCTCCGCTCCGACTGGCTGCGCAACTACGTGCAGAACAGCGCGACGGGCGTCCTGGACGTGTCGGCCCAGGTCCTCGGCGGCCTCTTCCAATTGCTGACGGTCCTGCTGTTCTCGTTCTACTTCGCCGCCGACGGCCCCCGGCTGCGGCGCGGACTCTGCTCCGTCCTGCCGCCCGCCCGCCAGGCCGAGGTCCTGCGCGCGTGGGAGATCGCCGTGGACAAGACCGGCGGCTACCTGTACTCACGCGGGCTGATGGCACTGATCTCCGGCATCGCGCACTACATCGTCCTGGAGATCCTGGCGGTGCCCTACTCCCCGGCGCTCGCGGTGTGGGTGGGCCTGGTGTCGCAGTTCATCCCCACCATCGGCACCTATCTCGCGGGCGCCCTGCCCATGCTGATCGCCTTCACGGTCAACCCGTGGTACGCGCTGTGGGTGCTGGTCTTCGTGGTGATCTACCAGCAGTTCGAGAACTACGTACTGCAGCCCAAGCTGACGTCCAAGACCGTGGACATCCACCCCGCCGTCGCCTTCGGCTCGGTCATCGCGGGCACCGCCCTGCTCGGCGCCGTCGGCGCGCTCATCGCCATCCCGGCGGTCGCCACGCTGCAGGCGTTCCTCGGCGCGTACGTCAAGCGCTACGACGTCACGGACGATCCTCGCGTACTCGGGCGCCGGAGCCGCCGGGCGGCGGAGCCCGGCACATCCACGCGCCTGCGCACCCTGTGGACCCGGCACCCGGAGCAGGGCCCCACGGAGCAGGAACCCCCGGACCAGGAGCCTCCGGAGCAGGGGCCGGAGAAGTGACGTCCGATGGCGGGGGCGCCGGGCGGCGGCTCCCTCTGAGCGGACGGCGCCGCGTCAGTAAGTGAGAGCGGCCCGCACACCGGCGCCGACGACGGCGGCCGCGTAACAGCAGACGGCCCCGGTCACGACCCGCTGCCGCACCTTCTCGCTCCACGGGGTGTGGTCCAGCAGCAGGGCCAGTGCCGGAAGGACCAGCACGGCGTGCAGGGACACCCCGTGCAGCGGCTTGAGCCATGCCGTGGAGTGGTAGGCGTCCTCCTGGTGACCGGTGCGGGTGAGCGCCACACCGCGCGCGATCATCGCGGCGCCCGAGGTGAGCCCGACGAGCAGCACCGCGAACCCGGAGCGCACCGCCAGGGCCATCCCCGCCGGGCCCGTGGGGCGGCGGAGGAACGAGACGAGGGCGAACGCGGTGAGCAGCACGACCAGAACGCCCCCGCCCACCGCGAGCGTCAGGGACACGGCCGTGTTGAAGGGCGTCTCCATGTTGAGGTGCGAGGGCACCTCGCGCCACGCCTGGAGGGTGATCCCGCCCACCTCGACGAGGCAGTCGGCCGCGAACACCACCAGCAGCACGGCGCGCAGCCGCGGCCGGACGGCCAGGTACGAGGTGATCCAGGTGACCGCGATCAGCGTCACCCCGAAGGACAGCCCGAACGTCACCGGTTTCCGCCAGGACACCGGCCCGTCCCAGGGCCCGCCGGCCACCGCGAACACCACCAGGTGCGCGAGGCCGGAGAGGATCAGCAGGAGGCCGGTCACGAGGCACAGGCGCGGCACGGGGGAGCGGTCGGCGGGTGCGGCCTCGGGGACGGGGGCGGCGGGTCCGGTCCTGTGTGCGGTCGTGGAGATCCTCGCGTTCTGCATGGCTGGAGCCTGACAACGAGTCGTCCCTGCCGTCGTCGTCCGGCCGGAGGCATCCGCCGTACGCCGGGGGGAGCAGGGGCGGCCCCTCCGTCCGTCAGTCCGCAGGACCGCCATGCCGCCGACCGAGTCGCCGCCGGATCGGCGGACGTACGCTCGGAGGTGCCGCGTGGTGCGCTTGACACCAAAATCGAACATCCATTCTTATGGAAGCTCCGGCAAGGCTCGTGACGGGTGATTCAAGTGGGTTTGGGCGGAGAAGTGCCCGAGTTATCCACAGGCCGGACCCGCACCGGGGCCCATTGTCAGTGGCAGGCATTAGCGTCTTTGACGTGAAGCGATCGAATCAAGCAAACCGGGTGGAACCCATGGCAGGAACCGACCGCGAGAAGGCCCTCGACGCCGCGCTCGCACAGATTGAACGGCAGTTCGGCAAGGGCGCGGTCATGCGCATGGGTGACCGGACCAACGAGCCCATCGAGGTCATCCCGACCGGGTCGACCGCGCTCGACGTGGCCCTTGGTGTCGGAGGCATCCCGCGCGGCCGTGTCGTGGAGGTCTACGGCCCCGAGTCCTCGGGCAAGACGACCCTGACCCTGCACGCGGTGGCGAACGCGCAGAAGGCCGGCGGCCAGGTCGCGTTCGTGGACGCCGAGCACGCCCTCGACCCCGAGTACGCGAAGAAGCTCGGCGTCGACATCGACAACCTGATCCTGTCCCAGCCGGACAACGGCGAGCAGGCCCTGGAGATCGTGGACATGCTGGTCCGCTCCGGCGCCCTCGACCTCATCGTCATCGACTCCGTCGCCGCGCTCGTCCCGCGTGCGGAGATCGAGGGCGAGATGGGTGACAGTCACGTCGGTCTGCAGGCCCGGCTGATGAGCCAGGCCCTGCGGAAGATCACCAGCGCGCTGAACCAGTCCAAGACCACCGCGATCTTCATCAACCAGCTCCGCGAGAAGATCGGCGTGATGTTCGGCTCGCCGGAGACCACGACCGGTGGCCGGGCGCTGAAGTTCTACGCCTCGGTGCGACTCGACATCCGGCGCATCGAGACGCTGAAGGACGGCACCGACGCGGTCGGCAACCGCACCCGCGTCAAGGTCGTCAAGAACAAGGTCGCGCCGCCCTTCAAGCAGGCCGAGTTCGACATCCTCTACGGCCAGGGCATCAGCCGCGAGGGCGGCCTGATCGACATGGGCGTGGAGAACGGCTTCGTCCGCAAGGCCGGTGCCTGGTACACGTACGAGGGCGACCAGCTCGGCCAGGGCAAGGAGAACGCGCGCAACTTCCTGAAGGACAACCCCGACCTGGCCAACGAGATCGAGAAGAAGATCAAGGAGAAGCTGGGCGTCGGTGTACGCCCCGAGGAGACGGCCACCGAGCCGGGCGCCGACGCCTCCGCAGCCACGGCAGACGCCGCTCCGGCGGTGCCCGCCCCCGCGACCGCCAAGGCCACCAAGTCCAAGGCCGCGGCGGCCAAGAGCTGATCCGTGACACGACGAACCGACTGGGCCGAGTACACGGGCGGCTCCGCCGGGACCGACGACGGCGCGTACGGGGCGGCTGCGGCCCCGTACGAGACGGACCCCTCCGCGGCGGGTTCCCGTGACGACGAGGCGTGCCGAGGTGACGGCGAGGCACGCCGCACAGGGGGACGGGGCCGTGGAGCGGGAGGCGCCCGCGGGCGCCGTCGGCGCGAGCGCGCCGAGCCGTCCGCCGAGGACGGAGGTGCCACTTCCTCGTCGAGGGCCGAGAAGGGGGAGCCTCCGCGGGACCCGGTAGAGCAGGCACGGGCGATCTGCCTGCGCCTGCTCACCGGGACCCCGCGCACCCGCAGACAGCTGGCCGACGCCCTGCGCAAGCGCGAGATCCCCGACGAGGCCGCGGAAGAGGTGCTGTCCCGGTTCGAGGAGGTCGGCCTGATCAACGACGGCGCGTTCGCGGAGGCCTGGGTGGAGTCCCGGCACCACGGCCGCGGGCTGGCCAGGCGTGCCCTCGCCAGAGAGCTGCGGACCAAGGGCGTCGACGCCACGCTCATCGACGAGGCGGTGTCCCAGCTGGACTCCGAGCAGGAGGAGGAGACCGCGCGCGACCTGGTCGCCCGCAAGCTGCGCGCCACCCGGGGCCTCGACCGCGACAAGAGGCTGCGCCGCCTCGCGGGCATGCTCGCCCGCAAGGGCTACCCCGAGGGCATGGCCCTGCGGGTGGTCCGCCAGGCGCTGGAGGAGGAGGGCGAGGACACCGAGTTCCTCGGCGACGAGCACTTCTGACCCCGCGTCACGCCGACGGGGACCGACGCGACGGCAGGCGCGCACGAGCCGCCCCGGTCTCGGCGCCAGGCCGGCGCGTCCGGCACGGTACACCGCCCGCACCACTCCGTCCCAGCCGCTCGACTCTGTTCCACCCCGCCCCGGAAGCGAAGCGCCGCGCAGGGCGACCGCCGGTGCCGGACAGGGCAGGACCGTGACCGGCCACAACGGCACGGAGGGGAAACTCGCCGCGGTGAGGCACGGGCGCCTCCCCGCGACGGTTCCGACTCGGCGCGGACCTACCGCTCCGCCGACAGCTGTCCCCGGCCTGTCACCGGGAGACCCGCCGCCCGCCATGCCTGGAAGCCACCGATGAGATCGGTGGCCCGGTGCAGGCCCAGACGGTGCAGGGACTCCGCCGCCAGGCTGGAGGCGTACCCCTCGTCGCACACCACGACGACCCGCACGTCGTGGCTCACGGCCTCGGGGAGCCGGTGGCTGCCCCGCGGATCCAGCCGCCACTCCAGTTCGTTGCGCTCGACCACCAGGGCGCCGGGAATCACGCCGTCCCGACCGCGCAGAGCGGCGTACCGGATGTCGACCAGCAGTGCCGTGCCGGCCTCGGCGGCGTCGTACGCCTCCCTCGGCGCGATCCGCCGGAACCCGGCCCGCACCCGCTCCAGCAGGTCGTCGATTCCGGTCGGCTCGCCGCTCACTGCCAGTCCTGGGGGCGCTCGACCTGCTCCAGGCGCAGGGTCTGCCCGCTGCGGCTGTAGCGGCGGATCTGCGGCAGGGGCGGGTAGTAGGCGTGCACGGACACCGCGTGCCGGTCCGTCGACTCGTTGAGGACCTCGTGCACGTGGTGCCGGCCGAAGCCGCGTCCCTGGCCGGCGGTCAGCAGGCGTCCCCGGTCCACACCCTCGCTCAGCTCCAGGGTCTTCCAGCCGTCGGTGGGCAGGCGGGCCGCGAGAGCGTTCTCCTTCAGCTCGCCCGACGCGGTCACGAAGGCGCCCACGGAGTCGGCGTGGTCGTGCCAGCCGGTGCCCGTGCCGGGCGGCCAGCCGATCAGCCAGGCCTCACTGCCGCCGGGCCCGGCCAGCCGCACCCAGGTACGGCCCTCGGGGTCGAGCGGCAGGGAGGCGATCAGTCCGGCGTCGGCGGCCGCTCGCCGCACGAAGTCGAGGAGTTCCGCCTGAGTCGGGGCGTCGGTGGCCGCGGAGGAGGCGGTGGAAGCGGCGGCAGGGGAAGGGGAGGAGAGGGACACGGGTACCGTCCTGGGAGTTCGCGAGGGAGCGCGCGGCGGCACGTCGGAGCGGCGGCGCACGCGCGAAGGAAGGGAATGCGAATTCAGCAGGACGGACGACACACGCAGCCCGCATAGCGGACCAGGTCCATATGGACCCTCCGCCACAGGCGCACACAGGTGTCGGTCACGATCCGGAGTAGAGCACGACGGTGCGGGCCGGTCAACTCGGCGTCACCATGCGGACAGTGATCACCCCTCCCGGCCGTCCGGCGGCCGGGAACCAGCGGCGGTCGTACGGCCGGGACGGCCCGCTCAACGGGACCCGGCCGCCGCGCCCGCCCCTCCTCGGCCGCCGCCGCACCCGACGCCGCCCCGCCCAGCGCGCTCTCCGCGGCCGCGTAGAGGTCCGCCGGGCGCACCCCGCCCAGCGCCGTGACCAGATGCCCGTCCGGCCGCACCAGCAGCACCGTGTGGGCCGCCGCACCCGGATAGCTCTCGGCGACCAGCAGTTCGGCGTGGTGCGGCAGCGCCGTCACCGCCGCGGCCAGCCGGGGCATGACCCCGGCCGTCACCCAGTGCTTGCGGTCCCACACCCCCGTACCCGGTGCGACCAGCACCACCAGCAGCGCCCCGCGACCCAGCCGGGAGCCCAGCCGCACGAAGGTGCCGTCCTCCGCCGTCACCCGCACATCGGCGACGGGCGCCCCCGCCGGGGTGCCGACGGACACCTCCCCGGTGAGGTTCGCGGGCGCCAGGGGCGAGGCGGCGTACGTGCCGGGCTCGCCCAGCGTTCCGCGCCCCAGGTGGCCGTCGGCCAGCAGCGCGTCGTTGCCGCGGGCCGCGCCGGGGACGTAGGAGCGCAGTCCGCCGCCCCCGCGCAGCAGCGGGAGCAGCTGGTCGGCGGCGCGCAGCCGCGCGGAGATCGCCGCCCGCCGCTCCTCCTGGTAGCTGTCGAGCAGCGCCTCGCGCGGCCCGTGGTGCCAGGCCAGGGCCAGTTTCCAGGCGAGGTTGTCGGCGTCGAGGAGCCCCTCCTCGAGGCCCTGGGTGCCCAGCGCGCCCAACAGGTGGGCGGCGTCCCCGGCGAGGAGCACGCGGCCCACCCGCCAGCGGCGGGCGAGGCGGTGGTGAACCGTGTGGACACCGGTGTCGAGGAGTTCGTAGGCGGGGGTTGAACCGTCGGTCCACCCGGTGAGGGTCTCGCGGACCCGGTTCACCAGCAGTTCGGGCGTGACCAGATCCTTGCCGGGCGGCAGCAGCCAGTCCAGGCGCCACACGCCGTCCGGCAGCGGGCGGCCGACGACCTCGCCGGCCGACGGCCCGGCCGTCCGCCACGGCGGCATCCGGTGCAGCAACGCCTCGTCGGACCAGGGAAGTTCGGTGCGCAGCGCGGCGACGGCGTAGCGTTCCACCGCCGTGCGGCCGGGGAAGCGGATGTCCTGGAGCTTGCGGACGGTGGAGCGCGGGCCGTCGCAGCCGACCAGATAACTGCCGCGCCACCAGGTGCCGGTGGCGCCGCGGGTGTGGGCCGTGACGCCCGACTTCTCCTGCTCGACGGCGTCCAGACGGCTGTCCACCGCGACCTTGACGAGCGGCTCGTGGTCCAGCGCCCCGCGCAGGACCGCGGTCAGCTCGTGCTGGGCGATGTGCAGGGGAGCCGGGTCGGCGTCGTCGAATTCGACCACGCGCGTCACCTGCTTGCGCCGCATCGACCGCCATCCGGCCCAACGGCTGCCCAGCCCCGCCAGCGGGGTGCCGGTCAGCCGCTCGACGAGCGCGACGGCGTCCTCGCGCAGCACGACGGTACGCGCGGGGCGCGGTTCGTCCTTGCCCGGCCCCTCGTCGAGGACGACGCAGGGCACCTCCTGCCGCGCCAGTGCCAGGGCGAGCGTGAGCCCGACGGGCCCCGCTCCGGTGACGATCACCGGGTCCACGGCGCGGCGCCCCCTGCCCGTGGCGGTGTCCCGGGGGACGTGAGTGAACAGGACGTTTGAGCAGGGTGCACGGTCACAGAACGTATGCAACCTACTGCCGCTGCCCGCGTCAAGCGACGGAGGCCGTGGCGATCGCGCCACGGCCTCCGTCGACGGTCACCCGAGGTGACCGAGTGTCAGGTGCGTCAGACCTTGCCGCCGACCCCGGCGTCGGCGGTCTCCACGTCGTCCGCCCTGAGCACCGCGCCGGTCGACTTCTTCGCCCGCCGCAGCCGGCGCTCCAGCCAGCTCGCGAAGCTCGTGAGAGCGAAGTTCAGCGCGATGTAGATCACGGCGACCACGGTGTAGCTGGCGATCACGTTGGCGCCGTAGTAGCCGCTCATCGTGTTGGCCGACGCGAGCAGCTCGGGGAAGGTGAGGATCGCGCCACCGAGAGCGGTGTCCTTCAGGATGACGACGAGCTGGCTGACGATGGCCGGCAGCATCGCCGTGACCGCCTGCGGCAGCAGGATCAGCCGCATGACCTGGCCCTTGCGGAGCCCGATCGCCATCGCGCCCTCGGCCTGGCCCCTGGGAAGGGCCAGGATGCCGGACCGGACGATCTCGGCGAGGACGGAGGCGTTGTACAGCACCAGGCCGGTGACGACCGCGTAGAGCGGACGGTCGTCCGAGCTGACGTTCGTGTACTCGGCGAAGAGGGCGAGACCGAAGATCATCAGGACCAGCACGGGGATGGACCGGAAGAACTCGACCACGACCGCGGCCGGCACCCGGACCCACTTGTGGTCGGAGAGCCGGGCGATGCCCAGTGCGGCGCCGAGCGGCAGCGCGATGACCACCGCGAGGGCCGCGGCCTTCAGCGTGTTCTGCAGACCCGGCCAGATGTACGTCGACCAGGCCTCGGTGCCGGTGAAGAACGGCTTCCACAGGGCCCACTCCAGCTGACCCTTGTCGTTGAGGGTGCTGAACACCCACCACAGCAGGGCGGCGAAGACCACCAGGAAGACGACCGTGAGGAGGACGTTGCGCCGCTTGGCGCGGGGTCCCTGCGCGTCGTAGAGGACCGAGCTCATCGCTTCACCGCCACCTTCTTGCCCACCCAGCCCAGGATCAGGCCGGTCGGCAGCGTCAACACCACGAACACGAGAGCGATGACCGCGGAGATGAGCAGGAGCTGAGCCTCGTTCTCGATCATCTCCTTCATCAGCAGCGCCGTCTCCGCCACACCGATGGCGGCGGCGACCGTGGTGTTCTTGATCAGAGCGATCAGCACGTTCGCCAGCGGAACGACGGACGAGCGGAAGGCCTGCGGCAGCACCACCAGCCGGAGTACCTGCCCGAAGCTCAGGCCGAGCGCCCGGGCCGCCTCCGCCTGGCCGACCGGCACCGTGTTGATGCCGGAGCGCAGCGCCTCACACACGAACGACGACGTGTAGAGGATCAGGCCCAGGACGGCGAGCCGGAAGTTGATCGTCTCGAAGTCGTTCCCGCCGCCGAGGGTGACCCCCAGCGTCTGGCTCAGTCCCAGCGACGCGAACAGAATGATCACGGTCAGCGGGATGTTCCGCACGATGTTCACGTACGCGGTCCCGAAACCACGCATCAACGGCACCGGGCCGACCCGCATGGCGGCCAGCATGGTGCCCCAGATCAGCGAGCCGACGGCCGAGAGCACAGCGAGCTGCACTGTCGTCCAGACGGCACCCGCCAGGTCGTAATCCTGAAGAAAGTCGAACACGATCTCCCGCGCTTCCGCGTGTAGGGATGCCCGCCCCGGTGCGCCGCCCCCGTCCGGGGGCGGCGCACTCCGTCAGGCCCGGCCTCAGCTCTTGATGTCGCCGATCTTCGGCGCCGGCTCGTTCTTGTAGTTGGCCGGGCCGAAGTTGTCCTTCACGGCCTTGTCCCAGGCGCCGTCCGCGACCATGGCCTCGAGCGCGTCGTTGATCTTGTTCTTGAGGTCGCTGCCCTTCTTGACGCCGATGCCGTAGTTCTCGTTCGTCAGCTTGAAGCCGCCGAGCTTGAACTTGCCCTTGAACTGCGACTGGGAGGCGTAACCGGCGAGGATCGAGTCGTCGGTGGTCAGCGCGTCGATGGCGCCGTTCTGCAGACCGGGCAGGCAGGCCGAGTACGTCGGGTACGGCTGCAGCTGCGCCTTGGGAGCGAGCTTGTCCTTGATGTTCTGGGCCGAGGTCGAGCCGGTGACCGAGCAGAGCTTCGCCTCGTTCAGGTCCTCCGGCGACTTGATCTTGTCGTCGTCGGCGCGGACCAGTACGTCCTGGTGGGCGAGCAGGTAGGGACCGGCGAAGTCGACCTTCTCCTGGCGGCTCGGGGTGATCGAGTAGGTGGCGGCGATGAAGTCGACGTCGCCGCGCTGGAGCATGGTCTCGCGGTCGGCGCTCTTCGACTCCTTCCACTCGATCTGGTCCTCGGTGTAGCCGAGCTTCTTGGCGACGTACGTGGCGATGTCCACGTCGAAGCCCTCGTACCCGTCGGGGGTCTTCTGGCCGAGGCCCGGCTGGTCGAACTTGATGCCGATGGTGATCTTCTTGCCGCCACCGGAGGAGCCGCTGTCGCCGCTGTCGTCGTCGCTGCCGCACGCGGTGGCGGCGAGGGCGAGGGCGAGGACGGTGGCCGAGGCGGCGGTGACCTTGCGGAGCTTCATGGTGAACATCCTTTGGCTTTGGTCCAGCTGAGATCGAGCTGCGATCGGACGGTCGGGGGACCGGGCGATCAGGCGATCAGACGATCGGGTGCGGCCGTCGGGAGTGGGCCGCCGGGGCGGCCGGCGCGAGGCGCCGGAGCCGCTCCGAAGTCTCAGAGGTGTATCTCGGTGACGCGTCTCGCTGACGCGTCTCGTGGTGCGTCTCAGTGGTGCAGGATCTTCGACAGGAAGTCCTTGGCACGGTCGCTGCGCGGGTTGCTGAAGAACTGGTCCGGCGTGGCCTCTTCGACGATGCGGCCGTCCGCCATGAACACCACGCGATTGGCGGCGGAGCGGGCGAAGCCCATCTCGTGCGTGACCACGATCATGGTCATCCCGTCCTCGGCGAGCTGCTTCATGACCTCGAGGACCTCGTTGATCATCTCGGGGTCGAGCGCCGACGTCGGCTCGTCGAAGAGCATGACCTTCGGACCCATCGCCAGCGCCCGCGCGATGGCCACGCGCTGCTGCTGACCGCCGGAGAGCTGCGCGGGGTACTTGTCCGCCTGGGCGCCCACACCGACCCGGTCGAGCAGGGCGCGGGCCTGCTCCTCGGCCTTCTTCGCGTCGACCTTGCGGACCTTGACCTGGCCCAGGGTCACGTTCTCGAGCACCGTCTTGTGCGCGAAGAGGTTGAAGGACTGGAAGACCATGCCGACGTCGGCCCGCAGCCTGGCCAGCTCCCTGCCCTCGGCGGGCAGCGGCTTGCCGTCGATCGTGATCGAACCGTCGTCGATGGTCTCCAGGCGGTTGATGGTGCGGCACAGGGTGGACTTGCCGGACCCTGAGGGTCCGATGACCACGACGACTTCGCCGCGGGTGATCGTCAGGTCGATGTCCTGGAGCACGTGCAACGCGCCGAAGTGCTTGTTGACACTCTTCAGGACGACCAGTTCGCCGGTCGCAGCCTTGTCTTCCTTGGCCACCGATACTTCGGTCATCGCTCTCGGGCTCCGTCCTCCTGGGTTTCGCAGGACAGTAGTGACCTCGGACACCCCGCGTCTCTACATCTGAGCGAGATCTGAGCATCACGATCCGATAGCAATCGGACACGAGTCGTAGCACTTGTGACCTGGGCGCATATCGGCCGGATAACTTCGAGCGGCCGTGACCGGAACCCTCTTGACGCCGTCCCCGTCCATCGGCGTCACTGCACAGGACGCACGCGCGCGTGCCCGTGCTTTCGCCCGTCCCGATTTCTACCCGCGCCGAGCGTACGGCCGATGAACCGAAGGGAGCCCGGATGAGACTGCTGCTCGTCGAGGACGACAACCACGTGGCCGCCGCCCTGTCCGCGATCCTGGCCCGGCACGGTTTCGACGTCACCCACGCGCGCAGCGGCGAGGAAGCCCTCCAGGCGCTCGTCCCTGAGGTCGACGGCTTCGGCGTCGTCCTGCTCGACCTGGGCCTGCCCGACCAGGACGGCTACGAGGTCTGCGGCAAGATCCGCAAGCGCACCAGCACCCCGGTCATCATGGTCACCGCGCGCTCCGACGTCCGCTCCCGCATCCACGGCCTCAACCTCGGCGCCGACGACTACGTGGTCAAGCCGTACGACACCGGGGAACTGCTCGCCCGGATCCACGCCGTCAGCCGGCGCACCGTCCACGAGGACGCCACCGGCAGCACCGAGACCGTGGTGCGCCTCGGCACGGTGCGCATCGAACTGCCGACCCGCCAGGTGAGCGTCGACGGCTCGGTGGTCCAGCTCACGCGCAAGGAGTTCGATCTGCTCGCCCTGCTCGCCCAGCGCCCCGGCGTCGTCTTCCGCCGCGAACAGATCATCAGCGAGGTCTGGCGCACCAGTTGGGAGGGGACCGGACGCACCCTGGAGGTGCACGTCGCCTCCCTGCGCTCCAAGCTGCACATGCCCGCGCTGATCGAGACCGTCCGCGGCGTCGGCTACCGCCTCGTCGCCCCCACGGGCAGCGGGGCCGGGTGAGTACACGCCTGCTTCCGCTGCTCATCGTCCTGATGGCGGCCGTCCTGCTCGCGCTCGGCGTTCCGCTCGGCGTCAGCGTCGCCCGCGCGGAGCAGCAGAAGGTCGTCATCGACCGCATCGACGACACGGCACGCTTCGCCGCACTCGCCCAGTTCGTCACCGAGGACGTGCCGGGCGGCTCGCGCCGGACGAACACCGACGAACGCCTGGAAACCCTGCAGACCGAGCTGACCAGCTACTACGAGGTCTACGGAATCAAGGCGGGCGTCTTCTACCGCAACCACATCCCGATGGCCAACGCCCCGACGACGTGGTTCCTGCCGCAGACCGGCGAGGTCCGCGACTCCTTCGACGAGGCGTTGCTCAGCCGCCGCAGCCACGACCCCCAGCAGGTGTGGCCCTGGCAGGACGGCCGGCTCGTGGTGGCCTCGCCGGTCATCCGGGACGGCGACGTGGTCGCCGTCGTGGTCACCGAGTCGCCGACGGACTCCACGCGGTCGCGGACCCTGCGCGGCTGGCTGGTCATCGCCGCCGGGGAGTTCGCCGCGATGCTGCTCGCCGTCGGCGCCGCGCTCCGGCTGACGGGCTGGGTGCTCAAGCCGGTCCGCGTGCTGGACGCCACCACCCACGACATAGCCACCGGGCGGCTCAAGTCCCGCGTCGCGCCGTCCGGGGGGCCGCCGGAACTCAGACGGCTGGCCGGATCGTTCAACGAGATGGCCGACCACGTGGAGGACGTGCTCGAACAGCAGCGCGCCTTCGTCGCCGACGCCTCGCACCAGCTGCGCAACCCCCTCGCCGCGCTGCTGCTGCGCATCGAGCTGCTCGCCCTCGAACTGCCCGAGGGCAACGCGGAGATCGCCTCGGTCCAGGCCGAGGGCAAGCGGCTCGCCCGGGTCCTGGACGACCTGCTCGACCTGGCGCTGGCCGAGCACAGCCAGGCCGACCTGCAGGTCACCGACGTCGGCGCGCTGGCGGCCGAGCGGGTGGCGTCCTGGGCACCCACGGCCGACGCCAAGGGCGTACGGCTCATCGGCGACTGCCCGCCGACCACGGGCTGGGCCGACCCGGTGACGCTCTCCAGCGCCCTGGACGCGGTCATCGACAACGCCGTGAAGTTCACGCCGCGCGAGGAGACCGTCCGGGTCGAGGTGGCCTCCACCGGGGACGCCGTCACGGTCGTCGTCACCGACAACGGCCCCGGGCTCACCGACGACGAGCTCGCGCGCGTGGGCGACCGCTTCTGGCGCAGCGGGCGGCACCAGAACGTCAAGGGCTCGGGGCTGGGCCTGTCGATCAGCCGGGCGCTGCTCGCCGCGGGCGACGGCTCGGTCTCCTTCGACCACCACGCGCCGCACGGCCTGGCGGTGACGGTCACGGTGCCCAGGACCGGTACGGCGCCCAAGGAGCCGGAGCGGCCCTACGGCTTGACCGACCGGTAGTAGCGCCGGGCGCCCTCGTGCAGTTCCAGCGGGTCGGTGTAGATCGCCGTACGCAGGTCGACCAGCTGGGCGGAGTGGACGTGCGCCCCGATGCCGTCGCGGCTGTCGAGGACGGTCCGGGTCAGCCACTCGGTGAGCCGGGGATCGACGTCCGCGCGGGTCACCAGCAGGTTGGACACCGCCATGGTGGGCACCACGGCGCCGTTCTGCACGGTCGGATACGCGGACTCCGGCATGTTGGTGGTGCGGTAGTAGCGGGTCGCGCCACCGGACTCGTGCAGCTCCGTGACGAGGTCGTCGCCGATCGGCACGAACCGGAAGGCGGATTTCTCCGCGATCTGCTTGAGACCGTCCGTCGGCACGCCGCCCGACCAGAAGAACGCGTCGAGCTCGTCGCCCAGCCGCCCCGGACCGGTGTCGATCCCGTCCGCGCGGGGCGTGATGTCCGTCTCCGGATCGATGCCCACGGCCTTGAGCAGCCGGGTGGCTATCAGCCGTACGCCGGAGTTGGGCAGCCCTATCGCCACCCGCTTGCCGCGCAGGTCGGCGACCGACTGGATGTCCGAGTCACTCGGCACGACGAGCTGGACGTAGTCGTCGTAGAGGCGGGTGACACCGCGCAGGCTATCGGCGCCGGGGCCTCCGGCGAGCTTGTACGTCTCGACGGCGTCGGCCGCGGCGATGGTGAAGTCGGCCTCCCCGGACGCCACCCGCTCGACGTTCTCCTGCGAGCCCGCGCTGGTCATCAGCCGCACCTCCAGGCCTGGCATGTCCCTGCGCAGCTCGGTGCGCAGCAGCTCGCCGTACTTCTGGTAGACGCCGGCGCGGGTGCCCGTGCTGAACGTGATCGTCCCGCTCGGCGGCTTCTCGCCCAGGGGCAGCAGCCACCACAGCAGCAGCCCGAGCACGACGGCACCGGCCACCGCGCCCTGGACGGCCCGGCGCCTGCCGATACGGGAGAGCAGCGTGGACATGCGCCCGATCCTGCCAGCCCGCACCCGTGCTGACCAGGGCCGGGCTCACACGGCGATGCCGGACAGGCGGCGGCGGGCCCGACGGGTCCAGCGGCTCGGCCACGAAGACGCCGCGCGCCCCGGATCCCGACGGGTCCCGGCCCGGCTCCGTCGGGCCGCGACCCGCGGCCTGGGCTCCGTCGTGCGGCTACGCGCGCGTCCGGGTTGGGCGTGCGACGGCCCGCGCCCCGGTCACGCCCGCTGTCGATGCGACGACCCCGGCGCTCGGGCGCCGGGGTCGTGAGGGCAGCGGGCAGGGCCGGGTGGGGTGGGGTCAGTCGCCCACCGAGGCCTCCGCCTCCGTCGCGGTCGTCCGGGGCGTCTCCTCCGTGGAGCCGCCGGGGCCGCCGGGGCGGTCCGGGTTGTCGCGGCGGCGGAACAGACGCATCGCCAGGGGCTCGGTGAAGCGTGCCGTGAGGGGGCCGAGGACGACCAGGATGAGGACGTACGCCGTGGCCAGCGGGCCCAGGGACGGTTCGATGCCGGCCGAGACCGCGAGGCCCGCGATGACGATCGAGAACTCGCCGCGGGCCACCAGCGCGCCGCCCGCGCGCCAGCGGCCCTTCACGGAGATGCCCGCACGCTTCGACGCCCAGTACCCGGTGGCGATCTTCGTCACTGCGGTGAGCAGCGCCAGCGCGAGAGCGGGCAGCAGGACCGGCGGGATGCTGGCCGGGTCCGTGTGCAGCCCGAAGAAGACGAAGAAGACCGCCGCGAACAGGTCCCGCAGCGGACTCAGCAGCGTGTGCGCGCCCTCCGCGACCTCCCCGGACAGCGCGATGCCCACCAGGAAGGCACCCACCGCGGCCGACACCTGCAGCTGCTGCGCGACACCGGCGACCAGGATCGTCAGGCCCAGCACCACGAGGAGCAGCTTCTCCGGGTCGTCGCTGGAGACGAAGCGGGAGATGAGCCGGCCGTAGCGCACCGCCACGAACAGCACCAGGCCCGCCGCGGCCAGCGCGACGGCCAGCGTGATGCTTCCCGTCATCAGGCCCGCACCGGCGACCAGGGCCGTGACGATCGGCAGGTACACCGCCATCGCCAGGTCCTCCAGGACCAGAACGCTGAGGATCACCGGCGTCTCGCGGTTGCCGACCCGGCCCAGGTCGCCGAGCACCTTGGCGATCACACCGGACGACGAGATCCACGTCACGCCGGCGAGGACGACGGCGGCCACCGGGCCCCAGCCCATCAGCAGCGCGGCCACCGCGCCCGGCACCGCGTTGAGCGCGCAGTCGACGAGACCCGCCGGATAGTGGGACTTGAGGTTGGTGACCAGGTCGCTGGCCGTGTACTCCAGGCCCAGCATCAGCAGCAGGAGGATGACGCCGATCTCGGCGCCGGTCGCGACGAACTCCTCGCTCGCGCCGAGCGGGAGCAGCCCGCCCTCGCCGAAGGCCAGACCGGCCAGCAGGTACAGCGGGATGGGGGACAGCCGGTAACGGCCGGCGAACCGGCCGAGCAGCCCGAGCCCCAGGATGATGGAACCGAACTCGATCAGCAGAACCGCGGAGTGCACCGGCTCACTCCTGCCCGAGTATCGCCGCGGCGGCATCGACGCCCTCGCGGGTGCCGATGACGATCAAGGTGTCACCACCCACGAGCCGGAAGTCCGGGGCCGGCGAGGGAATCGCCTCGGCCCGCCGCAGTACGGCCACGATCGAGGCCCCCGTGTCGGTCCGCATCCGGGTGTCGCCCAGCAGCCGCCCGTTCCAGCGGGAGGTGGCGGCCACCTCGACGCGTTCGGCGACCAGGCCCAGATCCGTGGTGTAGAGCAGGCTCGCGCTGTGGTGGGAGGGTTTCAACGCGTCTATCAGCGCGCCCGCCTCGGGCGAGGTCAGCCGCAGCGAGTGGGCGCAGGAGTCGGGGTCGTCCGTCCGGTACACGTTCACCGTGCGGGTGCCGTCGCGGTGCGCCACCACCGACAGGTGGCGGTGTTCGCGGGTCACCAGGTCGTACTGGACCCCGATACCCGGGAGCGGCGTGGCCCTCAGGCGTGGAGCTGACACGTACTTTCCCCTCACTCGTCCTGCGTCTCGTGCCGCACTTCCCGCACGTGGGTGACGTGCTCGCGACCTCGCCATGCTGCCATCCGCACGTACGGTGGCGATATGGGTGTCGTGACGGATATACGCAGCCGGTCGCGGGCGGCGAAGCTGGCTGCGGGGCTGTCGTGCGCGAAATCCGGGAGGAGCGGAAAGAGGAACGTGTCGTTGTTCTGGCGGATCTTCTCGCTCAACGCCGCGGGCCTGGTCGTCGCCACCGCACTGCTGCTGGGCCCGGTCACCGTGTCGACGCCCGTGCTCGCCGGGGAGGCCCTCGTCCTGCTGGCCGGCCTCGCGGCGCTGCTCGCCGGCAACGCGGTCGTGCTGCGTATCGGACTCACCCCGCTGCACCGGCTGGGGCGGGCCATGTCCACCGCCGACCTGCTGGTGCCCGGCGCGCGGCCGAGGGTCTCGGGACCGGCCGAGGCGGCGCAGCTCATCGCGACGTACAACACCATGCTGGACCGGCTCCAGGCCGAACGCGCCGCCGGCGCCGGCCGAGCGCTGCAGGCCCAGGAACGCGAACGCCACCGCATCGCCCGCGAACTCCACGACGAGGTGGGTCAGACCCTGACCGCCGTCCTCCTCCAGCTCAAGCGGGTCGCCGACCGGGTCCCCGGGGAGCTGCGCGAGGAGGTGACCCTGGCGCAGGAGGCCACCCGGGCCGGCCTCGACGAGATCCGCCGCATCGCCCGCCGCCTGCGCCCCGGCGTGCTGGAGGAACTCGGCCTCGCCAGCGCCCTGCGCTCGCTCGCCGCCGAGTTCACGCATCACGGACTGACCGTCCACCACCACGTCCCCGGCGACCTGCCCCCGCTCGCCCCGGAGGCCGAACTCGTGCTGTACCGGGTCGCTCAGGAGGGTCTGACCAACACCGCCCGCCACGCCGCCGCCGACCGTGCCGCGCTCACCCTGCGCCCGCTGCCGCAGCCCGAGGGGGGCGGTGTCGAACTGCTCGTCCGGGACAACGGCACCGGCCTCGGCACGGCCGCCGAGGGCGCCGGCATCCGGGGGATGCGGGAGCGGGCCCTGCTGATAGGAGCCGAGATCCACTTCGAACCCGCCCCCGGAGGGGGCACCGACGTACGCCTGCGCGTCCCCGCGCCGCCGGGGGACCGTCCCGCAGACCGAACCGGAGACAGCCCCTGATGTCAGCACGGCCCCCGATCCGCGTCCTGCTCGCCGACGACCACACCCTCGTACGCCGCGGAGTCCGCCTCATCCTGGACGGCGAACCGGACCTGACGGTGGTCGCGGAGGCCGGTGACGGTGCCGAGGCGGTCGCGGCCGCACGGGCCACCGAGGTCGACCTGGCGGTCCTGGACGTCGCCATGCCCCGCATGACCGGCCTCCAGGCCGCCCGCGAGCTCTCCCGCCGCCTGCCCGAGCTGCGCATCCTGATCCTGACCATGTACGACAACGAGCAGTACTTCTTCGAGGCGCTCAAGGCCGGCGCCTGCGGATACGTGCTCAAGTCCGTCGCCGACCGGGACCTGGTCGAGGCGTGCCGGGCCGCGGTGCGCGACGAGCCGTTCATCTACCCCGGCGCGGAGCGGGCCCTCGTCCGTTCCTACCTGGACCGCATGCAGGGGGGCGGCGGCCTCCCCGAGCGGCCCATCACGGAACGCGAGGAGGAGATCCTCAAGCTTGTCGCCGAGGGCCACACCTCCAAGGAGATCGGCGAGCTGCTGTTCATCAGCGCCAAGACCGTCGAACGCCACCGCGCGAACCTCCTGCAGAAGTTGGGCGTGCGCGACCGCCTGGAACTCACCCGGTACGCGATCCGCGCGGGGCTCATCGAGCCCTGAGCCGTCCCCGCCCGCACGGCCGCTCCACCGCGGGCGGCGTTCGCCGCGATCGCGACCGCCTACCCTTGTCGCCATGAGCAGCATCGACCGGAGCCAGTCAGTGGGCGGCACGCGCACCTATGAAGTACGCACCTACGGGTGCCAGATGAACGTCCACGACTCCGAGCGATTGTCCGGCCTGCTGGAGGGCGCGGGCTACGTCCGCGCCCCCGAGGGTGCCGACGGCGACGCGGACGTCGTCGTCTTCAACACCTGCGCCGTGCGGGAGAACGCGGACAACAAGCTGTACGGCAACCTCGGCCGGCTCGCCCCGCGGAAGGCGAGCCGCCCCGGCATGCAGATCGCGGTCGGCGGCTGCCTCGCGCAGAAGGACCGCGACACCATCGTGCGGCGGGCTCCCTGGGTGGACGTCGTCTTCGGCACCCACAACATCGGCAAGCTCCCGGTGCTGCTGGAGCGCGCCCGCGTGCAGGAGGAGGCGCAGGTCGAGATCGCCGAGTCCCTGGAGGCGTTCCCGTCCACGCTGCCCACCCGGCGCGAGAGCGCCTACGCGGCCTGGGTCTCCATCTCCGTCGGCTGCAACAACACCTGCACCTTCTGCATCGTCCCCGCGCTGCGCGGCAAGGAGAAGGACCGCCGCCCCGGCGACATCCTCGCCGAGGTCGAGGCCCTGGTCGCCGAGGGGGTCAGCGAGATCACCCTCCTCGGGCAGAACGTCAACGCCTACGGCTCCGACATCGGCGACCGCGAGGCGTTCGGCAAGCTGCTGCGCGCGTGCGGGAGCATCGAGGGCCTGGAGCGCGTCCGCTTCACCTCCCCGCACCCGCGCGACTTCACCGACGACGTCATCGCCGCCATGGCCGAGACGCCGAACGCGATGCCGCAGCTGCACATGCCGCTCCAGTCCGGCTCCGACCCGGTGCTCAAGGCGATGCGCCGCTCGTACCGGCAGGAGCGCTACCTGGGGATCATCGAGAAGGTGCGGGCCGCCATCCCGCACGCGGCGATCACCACCGACATCATCGTGGGCTTCCCCGGCGAGACCGAGGAGGATTTCGAGCAGACCCTGCACGTGGTCCGCGAGGCCCGCTTCGCCCAGGCCTTCACCTTCCAGTACTCCAAGCGGCCCGGGACCCCGGCCGCCGAGATGGACGGCCAGATCCCCAAGGCGGTCGTCCAGGAGCGCTACGAGCGTCTGGTCGCCCTCCAGGAGGAGATCTCCTGGGAGGAGAACAAGAAGCAGGTCGGCCGCACCCTGGAGCTGATGGTGGCCGAGGGCGAGGGCCGCAAGGACGGCGCCACCCACCGGCTCTCCGGCCGCGCCCCCGACAACCGCCTGGTGCACTTCACCAAGCCGGAGCAGGAGGTCCGCCCCGGCGACGTGGTGACCGTCGAGGTCACCTACGCCGCCCCGCACCACCTCCTCGCCGAGGGCGCGGTGCTCGAGGTGCGCCGCACGCGCGCGGGCGACGCCTGGGAGAAGCGCAACGCCGCCGAGCAGGCCAAGCCGGCCGGCGTCATGCTGGGCCTGCCGAAGATCGGCGTGCCCGAGCCCCAGCCGGCCGTGGCGAGCGGCTGCGGCTGCGACTGACCGCGGGGGGTGCCGCGAGGGGCGGCGGTACGGGGCTACGCTGCCGATCATGCTTGTCGCCGCCGCCGTCTGCCCCTGCCCGCCGCTCCTCGTACCGGAGGTCGCCGCGGGTGCCGCACCCGAGCTGGACGCCGCGCGCGCCGCGTGCACGGACGCGCTGGGCGTGCTCGCCGCGTCCCGTCCCGACCGGCTCGTGGTCGTCGGCCCCGCGGACACCGCGGGGCCCGAGACCTACCCGCAGGGCGCGCGGGGCTCCTTCCGCGGCTTCGGGGTGGACCTGGACGTGTGCCTGGGCGCCGACGGCACCGGCGGCGACGTGGGTGGAGCAGTTCTGCCGTACGGGCTCGCCGTCGGCGCCTGGCTGCTCGGGCGGACCGGGTGGGCCGGCGTCCCCGTCGACGCCGTCGGTGTGGGGGAGGCGCTGCCCGCCGAGCGGTGTGCGGCCCTCGGCCGGGACGTCGCCGAGCGGGCCGGGCGGACGGCGCTGCTGGTGCTGGGCGACGCCAGCGCGTGCCGCACGCTCAAGGCGCCCGGCTACCTCGACGCCCGGGCGGCGCCCTTCGACGCGGAGGCGGCACGCGCGCTGGGAGCGGCGGACGTGGCCGCCCTGGCCGCCCTGGACGTGGCACTGGCCCGTGAGCTGAAGGTGTCCGGCCGGGCACCCTGGCAGGTCCTCGCGGGCGCGGCCGAGGGCACGGACCTCGGCGGCGCGCTGCTGTACGAGGACGCGCCCTACGGGGTGGGTTACGTCGCGGCCACCTGGTCGTAGGCGGAGTCGGAATCGTAGTCGTAGGGACTCGGGGCGGGAACGCGCGCGGGCGCGAAGAGCGAGACACGCGCGCGGTCGTCCGTCCGGGCGCGGAACCGCGCGCGGACGACCCGGAGCCGATCCGCTCCGCAGCCGTCCGCAGCCACACGGGTGCCCCGTCCCCGGCCGCCGAGCGCCGGGGACACGGGCGGACCCGGGATCAGGAAGCCGGAGGCGGCCCGGCCGGAGGGGGGCCGCCGGGCGTGCCGCCCGGTGCGCCGCCGGTTCCGCCCGTGCCCTCGTCGTCCTTGTGCGCGAGGCGGTCCATGGCGCCCTTGGCCTTGCCGGTGCCCGTCTGGATCCGGTCGCTGTACTTGCCCTTGGTCCTCTCGTCGACGGTCCGCGCCATCTTGTCGAGACCGCGATCGATCTTGTCGCCGTGCTGCTGCGCGAGATCGGAGACCTTGCCCTTCGCCGGTTCGAGTCTGGCCTTCAAGTTGTCCAGGAGACCCATGGTTCGCCTTCCCTCACGGGGCAGTCAGGTGCGGGCGCCCTTGTCGGCCTCGTTGTCGACGGCCTCCTCGGCGGACTGCTGCTTGGGGATGCCGACACCCTCCGAGTCGCCGGCTTCGGCGGCTGCCGCGGGTTCGTCGACCTCCGCCGTGTTCCGGGGACCCGTGTCGGCCGCCTCCGCGGCTCCGGCAGCCTTCTCCTCCGCCGCGCGCCCGGTGTCCGGGGTGTCGGTTCGGATCTCGGCGGCCGACGCCTCCTCGGTGGTCTTCGACCCGGTGGCCTTCGACCTCCTGAAAAACCGTGCAAAAACGCCCATATCAACTCCATACGTTACTCGTGCGGGCGACATCCCGCGGCATCCGGTGCGTCCGTTCGCGTCTCCGGGGCCCTGACCCGGAGGTCCGGGGAGCGGGAACCTCGCAACGGGCAACGACCCCGGCCGCCAACCGTCACGTAGCTCGTTCGAGGGCGACGTGGGAGGTTTGCGAGACTGTTGTGGTGAGCAGCGCATTCCCCGCACCCCGCGTCATCGCCGTCGTCGGACCCACCGCAGCCGGAAAGTCCGATTTGGGCGTCTTTCTGGCCGAGCGGCTCGGCGGCGAGGTCGTCAACGCCGACTCCATGCAGCTCTACCGTGGGATGGACATCGGCACCGCCAAGCTGACCCCCGAGGAGCGCGGCGGAGTGCCGCATCATCTCCTCGACATCTGGGACGTCACCGTCACCGCCTCCGTCGCGGAGTACCAGCGGCTGGCACGGGAGCGGATCGACGCGCTGCTCGCCGCCGGACGCTGGCCGGTCCTCGTCGGCGGCTCCGGCCTCTACGTCCGCGGCGCCGTCGACAACCTGGAGTTCCCCGGCACCGACCCCGAGGTCAGGGCCCGGCTGGAGGCGGAGCTGGAACTGCACGGTCCCGGTGCCCTGCACGCGCGCCTGGCCGCCGCCGACCCGGAGGCCGGGCGGGCCATCCTGCCCAGCAACGGACGCCGGATCGTGCGCGCCCTCGAGGTGATCGAGATCACCGGCAGGCCCTTCACCGCCAACCTCCCCGGCCACGACTCCGTCTACGACACGGTGCAGATCGGCGTCGACGTGGCCCGCCCCGAACTGAACGAGCGCATCACCTCGCGTGTCGACCGGATGTGGGAGGGCGGCCTGGTCGACGAGGTCCGGGCACTCGAAGCACAGGGTCTGCGCGAGGGGCGCACGGCGTCGCGCGCGCTCGGCTACCAGCAGGTGCTCGCGGCGCTCACCGGCGCGTGCACGCTGGACGAGGCGCGTGCCGAGACCGTCCGTGCCACCAAGCGCTTCGCGCGCCGCCAGGATTCGTGGTTCAGGCGCGACCCGCGGGTGCACTGGTTGAGTGGGGGTGTGGCGGACCGCACGGAACTTCCGCGGCTCGCCCTGTCGTTGGTCGAACGACCGGTTACAGCCTGATCACGTGATGGCATCGGGACGCCCCGGCCGTCATCCGGGCCTGCGGCGGCGTGCCATCATCGAGCTTCGATCGACCGAGTGAGTCCAAGTTGGGAGGGCGCGTGGCGATGGAGGCCGGCCCTCGTGACACCGCACCGAGCACCGAGCACGGCACCGGCCGGCCCGGCGCACCGGAGTCGGACGGCGTCGCCCTGAGCCCCGACGGCCCCGACGAGGCGCCGGAGGGTGTCGCGGCCGACGGCCCCGAGGCCGACGAGATGTACGGGGACGAGGTCGAGGTCGAACTGCGCCCCCAGCGCCGGCTGCGGATCTGGCAGCTCGCCCCGATCGTGTGCCTGGCCGCGCTCGGCTCCCTGATGTTCGCCTTCCCGCTCGCCTTCGACTTCGGCGACAGCGGCGCCGTGATCGCGATGCTGGGACTGCTGATCTGCTCCTGCGCGGCGGGGTGGGGCATGATGGCCGCCCGCCGGGTCGGTTACACGTGGCCGGGCCTGCCGCAGCGGGGATCGGGACGCCGTGCCGACTGGCGGATGATCCTCGTGTACGCCCTGGCGGTCGCCGCCGTCGTCGTCCTCGCCGTGTGGCGGGTGGCCCGCCTGCGGAGCTGACCCGGCCGCGCACCCCCGGACCTGCCTCTCTCCGCCCCTCGTGGTCACCGGTCGCCCACCCCGTACGATCGAGGAATGAGCACGCGGATCGCCTTCCTCAAGGGGCACGGCACAGAGAACGACTTCGTGATCGTTCCGGACCCGGAGAACGTCCTCGACCTGCCCCCCGCCGCCGTCGCCGCCCTGTGCGACCGCCGCGCGGGCCTCGGCGGCGACGGACTGCTGCACGTGGTGCGGTCCGCGGCCCATCCCGAGGCCAGGGGCATGGCCGCCGACGCGGAGTGGTTCATGGACTACCGCAACGGCGACGGCTCGGTGGCGGAGATGTGCGGCAACGGCGTGCGGGTCTTCGCGCGCTACCTCCAGCACGCCGGGCACGCCACCGAGGGTGACCTCGCGATCGCGACGCGCGGGGGCGTCAAGACCGTGCACCTCGCCAAGAACGGGGACGTCACCGTGGGCATGGGCCGCGCGCGGCTCCCCGAGGGCGACGTCGAGGTGAGCGTCGGCGAGCACACCTGGCCCGCGCGGAACGTGAACATGGGCAACCCGCACGCGGTCGCCTTCGTCGCCGACCTCGCCCACGCCGGCGACCTGTACGCCCCGCCGCCCCACCGGCCCGCCGGCGCCTACCCGGACGGGGTCAACGTCGAGTTCGTGGTCGACCGCGGCCCCCGTCACGTCGCGATGCGCGTGCACGAGCGCGGCTCCGGGGAGACCCGCTCCTGCGGCACCGGCGCGTGTGCCGTCGCCGTCGCCGCCGCCCGCCGGGACGGCGTCGACCCGGCGGTCACCGGCACCCCGGTGACGTACACCGTCGACGTGCCCGGCGGAACCCTGGTGATCACCGAGCGCCCCGACGGCGAGATCGACATGACGGGGCCCGCGGTGATCGTCGCGGAGGGCGCGTTCGACTCCGCATGGCTGGAAGGGGTACTCGGCTGAACCACGACCCGATGACGGACCGGCCGGTGTCCGGCAAACCGGTGAACCACAGCCCGGTCCATGACACTCAGTGCGAAAACGTAAACCCTCGGACCATCGCTCGAATGGGTGATCCGTTTCACGCTCGGCGAGAGGCGGTCGGCCGCACGTGATGGGCTCGATAGCATCAAGCACCGGCCCGGACGGGGGACCGACACCATCCCCTGAGCCGTGTCCGCCCTGGGATTCCCCGTCCGCCGGTCCGCGCAGCCGGAGGTGCCCATGAACGCGGAGGCCGTGAATCCAGCGAGCCCGGGCCCTGTGCCGCCCGCGGCCACCGGCGCCGCCGCGCCGACGCCCCGCAGGAAGGCCCGCCCCCGCATCGACCTGCGCCGGCTGGGCCGCGCCGCCCTGCTCGGCTCCGCCACCCGCAGCCGGGGCCTGCCCGACGCCATCGGCCACGTCGTCGAGGCCCACCGCGCCCACCACCCCGACGCCGACCTCGACCCGCTGCGCCGCGCCTACGTCCTGGCCGAGTCCTCGCACCGCGGCCAGATGCGCAAGAGCGGCGAGCCGTACATCACCCACCCCCTCGCCGTCACCCTGATCCTCGCCGAGCTGGGCGCGGAGACCACGACCCTGACCGCCTCGCTCCTCCACGACACGGTCGAGGACACCGAGGTGACGCTCGACCAGGTCGGCGACCAGTTCGGCGCCGAGGTCCGCTACCTCGTCGACGGCGTCACCAAGCTGGAGAAGGTCGACTACGGCGCCGCCGCCGAACCCGAGACCTTCCGCAAGATGCTCCTCGCCACCGGCAACGACGTCCGCGTGATGTCGATCAAACTCGCCGACCGGCTCCACAACATGCGCACCCTCGGCGTCATGCGCCGCGAGAAACAGGAGCGCATCGCCAAGGTCACCCGCGACGTGCTCATCCCGCTCGCCGAACGGCTCGGCGTCCAGGCGCTCAAGTCCGAGCTGGAGGACCTGGTCTTCGCGGTCATGCACCCCGAGGAGTACGAGCACACCCGCAAACTGGTCCACGACAACGCCGCCCGCGCGGACGACCCGCTCACCGCGGTCGCCGACGAGGTGCGCGGCGTGCTCCGCGAGGCCGACATCCAGGCCGAAGTCCTCATCCGGCCCCGCCACTTCGTCTCGGTGCACCGCGTCTCCCGCAAGCGCGGCACCCTTCGCGGCGCGGACTTCGGCCGCCTCCTGGTGCTCGTGCAGGAGGACGCCGACTGCTACGCCGTCCTCGGTGAACTGCACACCTGTCTGACGCCCGTCGTCTCGGAGTTCAAGGACTTCATCGCCGTCCCCAAGTTCAACCTGTACCAGTCGCTGCACACGGCGGTCGCCCGCGCCGAGGACGGCCAGGTCGTCGAAGTCCTCATCCGCACCCACCAGATGCACAAGGTCGCCGAGGCCGGCGTCGTCGCACTCGGCAACCCCTACGCCCAGCCCGCGGAGGAGCAGAGCCCCGGCGACGGCGAGCGCGCCGACCCGACCCGGCCCGGCTGGCTCTCCCGGCTGCTCGACTGGCAGCGCGGCGCCCCCGACCCCGACACGTTCTGGTCCACCCTCCGGGAGGACCTCGCCCAGGACCGCGAGATCACCGTCTTCCGCCCCGACGGCGGCACCCTGGGTCTGCCCGAGGGCGCGACCTGCGTCGACGCCGCGTACGCCCAGTACGGCGAGGACGCGCACGCGACCATCGGCGCCCGGGTCAACGGCCGCCTGGCGCCCATGAGCACGGTGCTGCGGGACGGCGACACCGTCCAGCTCCTGATGGGTCAGGACTCCGCCTCCGAGCCGTCCAAGGAGTGGCTGGAGCACGCCCGCACGCCCGCCGCGCGGATCGCCATCCAGCGCAGGCTCGCGGCCCACCCGGAGCCCGTGCCCGAAGCGGAGGAGCCGCTCCGCGACCCCGCCGCACCCGACGCCCACCCCCCGCGTCCCGCCGCCGACACTCCGGCCGCCCGCCCCGCCTCCGCCGACGTCCTCGTCGACCCGCCGGGTGCGACCGTGCGGCTGGCGGGCTGCTGCACCCCCGTACCGCCGGACGAGATCACCGGCTTCGCCGTGCGCGGGGGAGTGGTGACCGTGCACCGCGCCCAGTGCCCGGTGGTGGCGCGCATGAAGGACGCGGGGCGCACGGAGGTCGCCGTGCGCTGGGGCGAGAGCACCGAGTGCCGGGTCACCCTGCTCGCCGAATCGTTCGGCCGCCCGCATCTGCTGGCCGACCTCACCGAGGCCATGGCCCTCGAAGGGGCCGAGATCGTCTCCGCGACCGTCGAACCCCCGGACCGGCAGCGGGTCCGGCACAGCTACACCGTCCTGCTCCCGGACGCGGCCCGACTGCCCGCCCTCATGCGCGCCATGCGCGAGGTGGCCGGCGTCTACGACGTCAGCCGCGCACAGCCGCAGCCGACCGGCGCCTGACCGGTACGCGCGCCGCAGCCGACCGGCGCCTGACCCGTACGCGCGCCGCGGCTCTCCGGTACGGCCTCCCGCCGCAGCGCCGCGCCGGGAGAGGCGTACGGGAGAGCCGCACCGCGAAGCCGCCGCCGGGCCCGGGGACGTACCCGTTCGGGTGCCCCGGGCGCGCGCCGTCGCCGTGGGGCACGCGCGCGCTGATAGCGGTGAGGGATGCTGCACACCCCTCACTCCCCGACTCCGCGAACCCGCGCACGCGCCCGGCGCCGGCTCAGGGCGGCCGCGCTGCTCGCCTCGGCCGTGTCCGTCTGCCTGGTCGCCGCGAGCGCCCCGCCGGCTCCGCTGGGTGTCGGCGACCGCCTCTTCCCGCACCTGGGCAACCCCGGCTACGACGTGGCGGCGTACGACCTCTCCTTCACCTACTCCGGCGACAACAGCAAGCCGCTGAAGGCCGTCACCACCATCGAGGCCCGCACGACGGCGGACCTGGACCGGGTCAACCTCGACTTCGCCCACGGCCGGGTCGACTCCGTCGATGTCGACGGCGAGCCCGCCGGCTTCACCACCGCCGGCGAGGACCTCGTCGTCACGCCCGAGGACGCGCTCGACGAGGGGGAGTGGACCCGGATCACCGTGCGGCACACCAGCGACCCCGTCTACCCCGAGGACCGCCAGGGCGGCTGGGTGCGCACCGCCGACGGACTCGCCATGGCCAACCAGGCCGACGTCGCCCACCTGGTGTTCCCCTGCAACGACCACCCCTCCGACAAGGCCCGGTTCACCTTCCACGTCACCGCCCCCGACGGACTCACCGCCGTCGCGAACGGACTGCCGACGGACGTGGACCGGACCGGTGGAACCACCACCTGGACCTACCGCAGCCCGCACCCCATGGCCACCGAACTGGCCCAGGTCTCGATCGGCCGCTCCACGGTGCTGCACCGCACCGGCCCGCACGGGCTGCCCCTCCGAGACGTCGTGCCGACGAAGCACCGCACGGCGCTGGAACCCTGGCTGAAGAAGACCCCGGAGCAGATCGCCTGGATGGAGAAGAAGGTCGGGCGCTACCCCTTCGAGACGTACGGCCTGCTCATGGCCGACGCCACCACCGGCTTCGAACTGGAGACCCAGACGCTCTCCCTCTTCGAGCGGGAGCTGTTCACCGAGCCCGCCTACCCGCAGTGGTACGTCGAGGCGATCATGGTCCACGAGCTGGCCCACCAGTGGTTCGGCGACAGCGTCAGCCCGGCCACCTGGTCCGACCTGTGGCTCAACGAAGGGCACGCCACCTGGTACGAGGCGCTGTACGCCGAGGAGACCGCGGAGAAGCCCATGGCGGCACGGATGAAGGCCGCCTACGGCGCCTCCGACCGCTGGCGCACCGCGGGCGGACCGCCCGCGGCCCCCAAGCCGCCGAAGAACGGCAGCAAGACCGGCATCTTCCGCGCCAACATGTACGACGGCTCGGCACTCGTGCTCTACGCCCTGCGCCAGGACATCGGCCGCCCGGCCTTCGAACGCCTCGAAGCCGCCTGGGTCGACCGCCACCGGGACGGCACGGCGACCACCGCCGACTTCGTCCGGCTCGCCTCGGAGATCTCCGGCCGCGACCTGCGCGACTTCTTCCAGGCCTGGCTGTACGAAGAGAAGACCCCGCCGATGCCCGGCCACCCGGACTGGAAGCAGACCCCCGCCGAGAAGGGCACCGCCAAGGCGTCGGCGAAGGCGCACGGGGAATAAGCCGGTGACGAGACGGCCCGTGCCGTGCGACCATCTTCGGGACGGTGCGGTACGGGCCGCGGGAATCTCCCCGACGGCTCGCACGTTGTACACGATGTCGCGGCGAACGCGTCGCGCCGACCGCTTCCCAGCTACCTAAGGATCCAATGACCTCCTCTTCTTCCCCCTCCCAGGACACCAAGCGTCTCGCGCAGACCTACCCCGAGGGCCTTCGGGCCGATGCCCTGATGGAAGAGGACGTCGCCTGGAGCCACAAGAACGAGTCCCAGTGGGACGGCGAGCAGTTCGACCGCTCCGACCGCGCGGCCCTGCGCCGCGTGGCGGGCCTGTCCACCGAGCTCGAGGACGTCACCGAGGTCGAGTACCGCCAGCTCCGCTTGGAGCGGGTCGTCCTCGTCGGCGTCTGGACGTCGGGCACCGTGCGGGACGCGGAGAACTCGCTGGCCGAACTGGCCGCCCTCGCGGAGACGGCGGGCGCCCTCGTCCTCGACGGCGTCGTCCAGCGCCGCGACAAGCCCGACGCCGCCACCTACATCGGCTCCGGCAAGGCCGAGGAGCTGCGGGACGTCGTCCTCGACACGGGCGCGGACACCGTCATCTGCGACGGTGAGCTGAGCCCGGGGCAGCTGATCCACCTCGAGGACGTCGTCAAGGTCAAGGTCATCGACCGCACGGCCCTGATCCTCGACATCTTCGCCCAGCACGCCAAGTCCCGAGAGGGCAAGGCGCAGGTCGCGCTCGCGCAGATGCAGTACATGCTGCCGAGGCTGCGCGGCTGGGGCCAGTCGCTGTCCCGGCAGATGGGCGGCGGCAAGGGCGGCGGCCTCGCCACCCGCGGCCCCGGTGAGACCAAGATCGAGACGGACCGGCGGCGGATCCGCGAGAAGATGGCGAAGATGCGCCGGGAGATCGCGGAGATGAAGACCGGCCGCGAGATCAAGCGCCAGGAGCGCAAGCGCCACAAGGTGCCCTCCGTCGCCATCGCGGGCTACACCAACGCCGGCAAGTCCTCTCTGCTCAACCGCCTCACCGGCGCGGGCGTGCTGGTGGAGAACGCGCTGTTCGCCACCCTCGACCCGACGGTGCGCCGCGCGGAGACCCCCAGCGGCCGCCTGTACACCCTGGCGGACACCGTCGGCTTCGTCCGGCACCTGCCGCACCACCTGGTCGAGGCGTTCCGCTCCACGATGGAGGAGGTCGGCGAGTCCGACCTGATCCTGCACGTGGTCGACGGTTCGCACCCCGTCCCGGAGGAGCAGCTGGCCGCCGTGCGTGAGGTGATCAGGGACGTCGGCGCCACCGACGTGCCCGAGATCGTCGTGATCAACAAGGCCGACATGGCCGACCCGTTGGTGCTCCAGCGGCTGATGCGGGTCGAGAAGCGGTCCATCGCCGTCTCGGCGCGCACCGGCCGGAACATCGACCAGTTGCTCGCGCTGATCGACAACGAGCTGCCGCGTCCCTCGGTCGAGATCGAGGCGCTCGTGCCGTACACCCACGGCAAGCTGGTCGCCCGCGCCCACGACGAGGGCGAGGTGATCTCCGAGGAGCACACCCCGGAGGGCACCCTGCTCAAGGTCCGGGTGCACGAGGAACTGGCGGCGGAGCTCACGCCGTACGTTCCGGCGCCGCTCGCCTGAGCACGTACCGCGACGGCCGAGGGTCCGCCTCCCATGTCGGGGGCGGGCCCTCGGCCGTCGCGCGGTCGCCGCTTCGGGTGCCGTGACGCGTCGGGCCGCTACTTGGCGAACTTGCCGCTCACCGAGTCGAACACGCCCTCGGCCTCCTTGCCGAGGCGCGGGCCGGCCAGCCAACCGGCCGTCACCGGGCCGATCGAGGTGTTGGAGACCAGCGCGGGCTTGCCGTCGGAACCGGCCGCGACCCAGCCACCGCCGGACGAACCGCCGGTCATGGTGCAGCCGATGCGGTACATCGTCGGGTCGGAGGCGTTGATCGACAGCCGTCCGGGCTTGTCCTGGCACTGGTACAGCTTCTGCCCGTCGTACGGCGGGGCGGCCGGGTAGCCGATCGCCTTCATGCTCTCGACCTCCGGCACGGCGGGCGCGTCGAAGTCCACCGGCAGTGCCGAGCCGACCGTCTCCTCCAGCGACTTGCCGCCGCTGCCCTCCTCCGGCGTCACATGGATCACGGCGAAGTCGTACGAGGCGCCGTCACCGCCCGTGGCGCCCCCCTGCTCGATCCACTGGTCCGAGGTCTGCGCCCAGTCCCCCCACCACACGCCGTAGGGGGCCACCTCCTCCTTGGTGGCGGTCTGCAGTTCCTCGACCGACATGTCCGCGTCGTTGTACGACGGGACGAAGGCGATGTTGCGGTACCAGCCGCCGCTCTTGCCGGCGTGCACGCAGTGACCCGCCGTCCACACCATGTTGGACTTCCCGGGGTGGGCCGGGTCCTTCACGACCGTCGCCGAGCAGACCATCGAGCCCTTGGGGGAGTCGAAGAGGAGCTTGCCGGCCGTGGCGGCGTTGTCGTGGTACTTGGCCGGCACGGCCTCCGCGTCGACGGGCGCGGGCTCCGGATCGGTGACGCCCTGGTCACCGGAGATGTCGTTCTCGTCGACTTCCTGGTCCGGCTCCTCGGCGTCCCGCATCCGGTCCGGGTCCCACAGGCCCTCGATGATCGGGTTGACGAAGTCCTGCGCCTCGCGCAGCCAGTCGTCCTTGTTCCAGTTCTTCCAGGCCCCGTTCTTCCACTCGTCGACGTCGATCCCGTGTTCCTTGAGCTTGTCCTTGATGTGGTCCGGGATCCGGATCCCGCCGTTGCCGTCGTCCGCGGCGGATGCGGAGGCCGAGGCGTCGCCGCCCGCCTCGGCGTCGCCGTCGTCGCACGCCGTGGCGGTGAGGGCGAGCGCGGAGACGAGCGCCACGGCGGCGGCCGCCGAGGAGGTTCCGCGCCGTCCGCGCCTGGACCCGCGCGTGGTGAACGACGGACGTATGGATCGCATGGTGTTGACTCCCCCTGCTGTGAACGTACGTGGTGCCGCGACCGAACCGCCGAACGGCGGCGGACCGGGAACGGCACCACACACTATTAGCTGGCTGTGGGGGAGTCCCGACGGAACGGCAACGGTTCGGACACAGCCCTCTGACCTGGCGCGCTGCGTCAGATGGTTCGCGAGGCAGCGCCGTGGCAGCGTCGGGTCGGCGCCGCGGGCGGTGAACCGCCCGTCCGGGCGGGGATCTTCGGACAGGCCGTAACCCCGTGAACGGTCGACGGTTGGTAGCGGTGGGGGGCCTGCTGTCCGGACGCGGGTCCCCGTGCCGGGGCGCCCCGGCAGGCCGCACCGTGTCCGGGCGGCGGGAGGTCGACAAGCCGTGACGGAATCCGTGTACGGGGCGCTCGCGTCCGGAGGCGGGAACGCCGGGCCGGCCATGGACCGGGACCAGGAGCGGGAGCGGGAGCGCGAGGGTGCCGTGTGCACGCGGGCGTGCGCGTCGCACAACGGTGGGACGCCGGAGTGCGCCGCGCGGGAAGGCGCTTCGAGGCGCCAGCCGGCGCGCGAAGCCGCGGCGCGCACCTCCCCGCGCGCCCTTCCGGTCGTACCGGTCCGGGCCCGGGGCCTGACCATCGAGGGCGCCGACGGCCACCGCTGCCTGGACTGCGTCTCCGGAACGGGCAGCCTGGCCCTCGGACACAACCACCCCCTCGTGCTGGAAGCGATCCGCAGGGTTCTCGACTCAGGCGCCCCCTCGCAGGTCATGGACCTCACCACGCCCGTCGAGGACGCCTTCGTCACGGAACCGCGGCGCACCCTGCCGCCCCGACTCGCCGACGCCGTACAGGCGGTGGACCGTCGCGCCGACGACCCTGTCGCGATACGCGGGCAGCACCCTCCGCGTTGAGACACACCGCCCGGACACCGCACGTCAGGAGCACCCGCGTTGGACACCGACTCCGCACCCGAACCGGCCCCCGCGGCCGTCTCCGACCCCGGGGCACCGACCGCCGAGGCACGCCGCGTCAGCACAGGGCCCGCCTCCTCGGACATCCCGCGCGTACCGGTCACGCGTACCGGTACCGTCCGTGACCCCCTGGGCTGTCCCGATCCCTACGCCGCCGCCCAGGCCGCGGCCACGGAGAACCTGATCCGCTGCTGGGCCCGCGAGACCGACGCGCCCGCCCCGGTCGGGGGTGTCCTCCACGTGCCGCTCCCGGCCGGCGGCACGGCCCTGGCCGTACCCGTCCACTACTGGTCCCCGACCGGCGGCCACCGCTTCGGGCCCCCGCGCCTGGTCGGCGTGCCCGCCTCGGCGCCGCCCGTGGACGCGGTCACGCTGGCCGCGCTGCTCGTGCGGGAGGCGGCCGGTACCGGCGCCCCGGGGCGCGACGGTCCCGACCTCGTCGCGCGCGTCGCCGACTCCGTCCGCCGGACCGCCGTGTTCCTGCGGCACCGCGGGGAACGCCCCGGCGACGACACGGGCGGTACGGACGACACGGGCGGTACGGACGACACGGACGGTACGGATGACACGAAGGGGCAGCGGGAAGGCCCCGGGGCCCATGGCGGGCCCGACCTCTTCCTCGCCGCCGAACAGGCACTTCTCCTCGGGCACCCGCTGCACCCCACTCCGAAGAGCCGTGAGGGCCTCACCGAGGCGGAGGCACGCCGGTACTCACCGGAGCTGCGCGGCTCCTTCCCCCTGCACTGGCTGGCGGTCGCGCCCTCCGTGCTCGCCGCCGACTCGGCCTGGACCGAGCGCGGCCGTCCGGTCTCCGCACCCCGGCTCACCGCGCGCCTCTCCGGCGACGGACCCGCACCGCCCGACGGATTCGCGCTCCTGCCCCTGCACCCGTGGCAGTTCCGCGCCGTACTGCACCGGCCGCGGACCGAGGCGCTCCTCGACGCCGGGCTGCTGAGGGACCTCGGCATCCGGGGCGCCCCCTGGTACGCCACATCCTCCCTGCGGACCGTCCACCGCACCGGCGCCCCCGCCATACTGAAACTGTCGCTGGCCCTGCGCATCACCAACTCCCGGCGGGAGAACCTCCGCAAGGAACTCCACCGCGGTGTCGAGGTCCACCGCCTGCTGCGCCGGGGCCTGTTCCGCCGGTGGCAGGCCGCCCACCCGGACTTCGACATCGTCCGCGACCCCGCCTGGCTCGGCGTGAACGGCCCCGACGGCCGGCCCGTGCGGGGACTCGACGTCGTCGTCCGTCACAACCCCTTCCGGCCCTCGGACGACGTCTCCTGCGTGGCCTCTCTCGCCGCGCTGCGGCACGGCCCCCCAGCGCTCGGTGTGTCCGGCGCCGCCACGCGCTCCCGGCTGACCGAGGTCGTCACACGGCTTGCCGGGCGGACCGGTCGCCCGAGCGGAGCCGTCGCCGTCGAGTGGTTCCTGCGCTACCTCCACCACGTCGTGCTTCCCGTCCTGTGGCTCGACACCCACGCGGGGATCGCCCTGGAGGCGCACCAGCAGAACACGCTCGTACTGCTGGACGCGGACGGCTGGCCCACGGGCGGCCGGTACCGCGACAACCAGGGGTACTACTTCCGCGAGTCCCGGCGCGCGGAACTCGACGCCCTGCTGCCCGGGATCGGCGAGCACAGCGACACGTTCGTGGCCGACGACGTCACCGACGAGCGCTTCGCCTACTACCTCGCCGTCAACAACGTGTTCGGCCTCATCGGCGCCTTCGGCTCCCAGCGTCTCGCCGACGAGGGAACACTGCTGGCGGCCTTCCGCCGCTTCCTCGGCGAACTGGTCCGGGGCCCCGCCCCTCTGGGCGGTCCGCTCCCCGCGTACCTCCTCGACTCGCCGGTACTGCGCTGCAAGGCGAACCTGCTGACCCGGCTGCACGGGCTCGACGAACTCGTCGGTCCGGTGGACACCCAGTCCGTCTACGTCACCATCGCCAACCCCCTGCACGCCTGAGCGGGCTCCCTGCCGGGTCCCCTTCCGCGCGTTTCCTTCCCGCTCCCTCCGCCCTCCCGCCCTCAGGCCCGTCCGCCCTCCCGCCCCTCCCGAAAGAGCGATCCCTTGGCTTCCACCGACGCGAGCGCCGAAGACACCCTGGACCTGCACCTGCCCGAGGAGTTCGTCGCCCTCTTCCGGGAAGCGGGGGACGGCCCCGAGCGGACGGCGGCGGCACGCGCGCGTGAGGACCTCCTCGACCGCCTCGCCGACTGGGGTCCGAGCGACACCTCGGACGGTGTGTTCCGACTGGTCCCCGTCGAGGTGGAACGGGACGCCGAGCTCATCGCCCGCTGGATGAACGACCCCGTCGTCGGCGCGTACTGGGAACTGACCGGACCGCAGGCCGTGACCGAGGACCACCTACGGGCCCAGCTGGCGGGCGACGGACGCAGCGTCCCGTGCGTCGGCATGCTGGACGGGGCGCCGATGAGCTACTGGGAGATCTACCGGGCCGACCTCGACCCGCTGGCCCGGTACTGCCCGGTCCGGCCGCACGACACCGGCATCCACCTTCTGATCGGCGACGACGCCGACCGCGGGCGGGGTATCGGGACCGAGCTGATCAGGGCCGTCGCCGCCCTTGTCCTCGCGGGGCGCCCCGCCTGCACCCGAGTGCTCGCCGAACCCGACGTCCGCAACAAGGCGTCCGTCGCGGCCTTCCTCGGTGCCGGGTTCCGGCTGGAGGCCGAGGTGGACCTCCCGGCCAAGCGGGCCGCTCTCGTGGTCCGCGAACGGACGGTGCGGGTGTCCCCGTGACGGTCCGCACCCGTCACCGCCGCCCCTCCTGTCCCGCCCGCCGATCAGCCATACCGGAGCCCCTCTTGCCCCTCGGCCCGTCCTTCCCGCCCCCGGCGTCCACTGCGGCGCCCCGTTTGTCAGTCCCGGGCCGTAGGGTGGTCGCGCTATGACGAAGCCCTCACTCCCCGAACTCCTGCACGCCGCCGTCACCGCCGTCGGCGGCACGGAGCGTCCCGGCCAGGTGGCCATGGCCGAAGCCGTCGAGGAAGCCATCGACGGCGGCTCCCACCTGCTCGTCCAGGCCGGTACCGGCACCGGAAAGTCGCTCGGTTACCTGGTGCCCGCGCTCGCGCAGGGAGAGAGGGTCGTCGTGGCCACGGCGACCCTGGCCCTGCAGCGCCAGCTGGTCGAGCGCGACCTGCCCCGTACGGTCGACGCGCTCCATCCGCAGCTGCGCCGCCGCCCGGAGTTCGCGATGCTCAAGGGCAGATCGAACTACCTGTGCCTGCACCGGCTGCACGAGGGCGTCCCGCAGGACGAGGAGGAGGGCCTCTTCGACCAGTTCGAGGCCGCCGCCCCCACCAGCAGGCTCGGCCAGGACCTGCTGCGGATGCGCGACTGGGCGGACGAGACCGAGACCGGCGACCGCGACGACCTCACGCCCGGAGTCTCCGACCGCGCCTGGTCGCAGGTGTCCGTGTCCTCCCGGGAGTGCCTGGGCGCCTCCAAGTGCGCCTACGGCGCCGAGTGCTTCGCCGAGATGGCCCGTGAGCGCGCCAAGCTCTCCGAGGTCGTCGTCACCAACCACGCGCTGCTCGCGATCGACGCCATCGAGGGCGCCCCCGTCCTGCCGCAGCACGAGGTGCTGATCGTCGACGAGGCGCACGAGCTGGTCTCCCGGGTCACCGGGGTCGCCACCGGCGAGCTGACCCCCGGCCAGGTCAACCGCGCCGTGCGCCGCGCCGCGAAGCTGGCCAACGAGAAGGCCGCCGACCAGCTCCAGACCGCCGCCGAGGGCTTCGAGCGGCTGATGGAGCTGGCGCTGCCCGGCCGCCTCGAGGAGATCCCGGAGGACCTCGGCTACGCCCTGATGGCGCTGCGGGACGCCTGCCGCACGGTCATCTCGGCCATCGGCAGCACCCGCGACAAGTCCGTGCAGGACGAGGACGCGGTCCGCAAGCAGGCGCTGGCCTCCGTGGAGTCCGTGCACGACGTGGCGGAGCGGATCACGAACGGCTCCGAGTGGGACGTCGTCTGGTACGAGCGGCACGACCGGTTCGGTGCCTCCCTGCGGGTCGCGCCCATGTCCGTCGCCGGCCTGCTGCGCGAGAAGCTCTTCACCGACCGCTCGGTGGTCCTGACCTCGGCGACGCTGAAACTGGGCGGCGACTTCAACGGCGTCGGAGCGTCGCTGGGCCTGGCCCCCGAGGGCACCGAGGGCGACGACGTGCCCCAGTGGAAGGGCGTCGACGTGGGCTCCCCCTTCGACTACCGCAGGCAGGGCATCCTCTACGTCGCCAAGCACCTGGCCCGCCCCGCCCGGGACGGCGACCGCGGCGACATGCTCGACGAGCTCACCGAGCTGATCCAGGCGGCGGGCGGCCGCACGCTGGGTCTGTTCTCGTCGATGCGCGCGGCCCAGCTGGCCGCCGAGGAGCTGCGCTCCCGCATCCCGGAGTACCCGATCCTCCTCCAGGGCGAGGAGACCCTCGGCGAGCTGATCAAGAACTTCGCCGCCGCCCCGCGGACCTGCCTCTTCGGCACCCTGTCGCTGTGGCAGGGCGTCGACGTTCCCGGGCCGAGCTGTCAGCTGGTCGTCATGGACAAGATCCCGTTCCCGCGTCCGGACGACCCGCTGATGAGCGCCCGCCAGAAGGCGGTGGAGGAGGCCGGGGGCAACGGCTTCATGGCGGTCGCCGCCACCCACGCCGCGCTGCTGATGGCGCAGGGCGCGGGCCGGCTCGTCCGGGCGTCCGGGGACCGAGGAGTGGTCGCCGTGCTGGACCAGCGGCTGGCGACGGCCCGGTACGGGAGTTACCTGAAGGCGTCCCTGCCCGACTTCTGGTTCACCACGGACCGCAACCAGGTCCGCAAGTCCCTCGCAGCGATCGACGCGAAGGCACGGCAGGCGGAGGGCACCGGGCAGCCCGGGGCCGCGGGGCAGACCGGGGCCGCCGAGCGGACGGAGGGCGACTGAGCGCTCGGGCCGCTGTGCCGGACCGCCTGCCCCGCACAGCGCGGGGCCCCGGAACCGGCGCAGAGGTTCCGGGGCCCGGTCGGGTCGGCGGGGCGCTGTCGCGCGTACCCGCCCGCCGTGGCGCTCAGACGCGACGCAGTACGGCCACCACCTTGCCGAGGATCGTCGCGTCGTCACCGGGGATCGGCTCGTACGCCGCGTTGTGCGGGAGGAGCCAGACGTGGCCGTCCTCGCGCTTGAAACGCTTGACGGTGGCCTCGCCGTCGAGCATGGCGGCCACGATGTCGCCGTTCTCGGCGACCGGCTGGCGGCGGACCGTGACCCAGTCGCCGTCGCAGATCGCGGCCTCGATCATCGAGTCGCCGACGACCTTCAGCACGAACAGCTCGCCGTCGCCGACCAACTGCCGGGGGAGCGGGAAGACGTCCTCGACGGACTCCTCGGCGAGGATCGGCCCACCGGCGGCGATGCGCCCGACGAGCGGGACGTACGACGCGGCCGGCTTTCCGGCGGTGTCCGTGGGCTGCACCGAGGCGGCCTGGTCGGAGCCGCGCACCTCGTAGGCGCGGGGACGGTGCGGGTCCCGGCGCAGGAAGCCCTTGCGCTCCAGCGCCATCAACTGGTGTGCGACGGAGGAGGTACTGGAAAGGCCGACGGCCTGACCGATCTCGCGCATCGACGGCGGGTATCCGCGCCGCTGCACGGAGTCGCGGATGACCTCGATCACCCGGCGCTGGCGGTCGGTGAGCCCCGAGCTGTCCGCCCGGATGCCGGGAGGTCGCCCCGGGAGGGAGCGCTTGTGCCCCTCGGGATTCGCGGCGTCGCTCATCGCGTGCACCGGCTCAGGTCGGCCCTGGGGGCGGTCCTGGGCAGTGATGGCGGCACTGTCGGCGGTGGTGGTCACGTCGGCCCCTCTCGATGGTCTCCCTGCTGCACAACGGTAGTAGCTTTCGAAAGGTTGCGCCAAACACACGTTCGAGTGAAAAACCGCGAATCTCTCGCCCGTCTCGCGTGTCTGGGTGTATGGCTACCGTGGTGCCTGGCGGACAAAAGGGCTCATTGCTGTACTCTTCACCGCCGTGGCGACAACCTCGGGGCTGTCGGTCCAGTCTGCCATTCGGCATCCCGTTCGACGGGGCGGGTCTCCCATCTGTTGCGGTAGTCCCACGCCCCCTCCCCGCGGTGGCCACCGTATCTCCGCATGCCTCGGGGCGGGGCGGCCGTGTGTGAGTGCCCGGCGACCGTGCGCGCACGGGTGCGCCACGCAGTCGCGGCCGGATGTGCGCGTACGCACAGGCGCGACACGCGTGCGGGGCGTGTTTGTATGGGCCAATCCCCACATCTAGTGGTTGGATTGCATCAGCAGCCCACAAGTTGTGGTCCCCCGGGTCTTCGGGCCCGCCGCGATCGCCTATGCTGGGGGCTGCTTCGAGGGGCCTGAAGGGCCTTTCGAGGTTATTGAGTCTGCTGTGAGGAGGGTTCGGAGTCCCATGCACTGCCCCTTCTGCAGGCACCCCGACAGCCGCGTCGTCGACAGCCGTACGACCGACGACGGCACGTCGATCCGCAGGCGCCGCCAGTGTCCCGACTGCTCCCGGCGGTTCACCACCGTGGAGACGTGCTCGCTCATGGTGGTGAAGCGGTCCGGGGTCACCGAACCCTTCAGCCGCACCAAGGTCATCAACGGTGTGCGCAAGGCCTGCCAGGGCCGACCCGTCACCGAGGACGCGCTGGCCCAGCTCGGCCAGCGGGTCGAGGAGGCGGTGCGGGCGACCGGAAGCGCCGAGCTGACCACCCACGACGTGGGGCTGGCCATCCTCGGCCCGTTGCAGGAACTCGACCTCGTCGCCTATCTGCGATTCGCCTCCGTCTACCGGGCATTCGGCTCGCTCGAGGACTTCGAGGCCGCGATCGCGGAACTGAGGGAGACGACGGGGCGCCCCGGCCCGGGCGAGGACGCCGGCGCGGGGAGCCAGAAGAACGACCGCGGGTCGACGGGGGCAGGACAGGTCCCCGAGCCCGCAGGCGCCGCCGACTGATCGGCGGGCCGGACCCGGACAGGTGCCCGGGCCCGGCCGGACGGCGGCGATGAGAAGAACCTGTTGCGGGCGCAGCGAGAGATGCCCGCAACGCCAGACAGAACACCGTGCCACGGGAACATTCGGGGCACTTCAGGGCGTTTTCGCCCGTACAGGGAGGCGGCATGACAGAGACGGCGAGCGGTCCGGCACGGAGTTCCCGCGCCAAGGCCACCAAGGCGGGCAAGGGACTCCGCGTCGAGCGCGTCCACACCACTCCCGGCGTCCACCCCTACGACGAGGTGGCCTGGGAGCGTCGTGACGTCGTCATGACCAACTGGCGCGACGGCTCGGTCAATTTCGAGCAGCGTGGCGTCGAGTTCCCCGAGTTCTGGTCGGTGAACGCGGTCAACATCGTCACCAGCAAGTACTTCCGGGGCGCCGTGGGCACCCCGCAGCGCGAGGTGAGCCTGAAGCAGCTCATCGACCGCATCGTGAAGACGTACCGGAAGGCGGGCGAGGACAACAAGTACTTCGCCTCGCCCGCCGACGCCGAGATCTTCGAGCACGAGCTGGCCTACGCCCTCCTGCACCAGATCTTCAGCTTCAACAGCCCGGTGTGGTTCAACGTCGGTACGCCCCAGCCGCAGCAGGTCTCCGCCTGCTTCATCCTGTCCGTCGACGACTCCATGGAGTCGATCCTCGACTGGTACAAGGAAGAGGGCATGATCTTCAAGGGCGGCTCCGGCGCCGGCCTGAACCTCTCCCGGATCCGCTCCTCCAAGGAACTGCTCTCCTCCGGCGGCAACGCCTCCGGCCCGGTCTCCTTCATGCGCGGCGCCGACGCCTCCGCCGGCACGATCAAGTCCGGTGGCGCCACCCGCCGCGCCGCCAAGATGGTCATCCTCGACGTCGACCACCCCGACATCGAGGACTTCATCCAGACCAAGGTCTCGGAGGAGGAGAAGATCCGCGCCCTGCGCGACGCGGGCTTCGACATGGACCTGGGCGGCGACGACATCACGTCCGTCCAGTACCAGAACGCCAACAACTCGGTCCGCGTGAACGACACGTTCATGAAGGCCGTACAGGACGGCGGCAAGTTCGGCCTCACGTCCCGGATGACCGGCGAGGTCATCGAGGAGGTCGACGCCAAGGCGCTCTTCCGCAAGATGGCCGAGGCCGCGTGGGCGTGTGCCGACCCGGGCATCCAGTACGACGACACCATCAACGCCTGGCACACCTGCCCGGAGTCCGGCCGCATCAACGGCTCGAACCCGTGCAGCGAGTACATGCACCTGGACAACACGTCCTGCAACCTCGCCTCGCTGAACCTGATGAAGTTCCTCAAGGACGACGGCAAGGGCAAGCAGTCCTTCGACGCCGAGCGCTTCTCGAAGGTCGTCGAGCTGGTCATCACCGCGATGGACATCTCGATCTGCTTCGCGGACTTCCCGACCCAGAAGATCGGCGAGAACACCCGCGCCTTCCGCCAGCTGGGCATCGGCTACGCCAACCTCGGCGCCCTGCTCATGGCGACCGGCCACGCCTACGACTCGGACGGCGGCCGCGCCCTGGCCGGTGCCATCACCTCCCTGATGACCGGCACCTCCTACCGGCGCTCCGCCGAGCTCGCCGCGATCGTCGGCCCGTACGACGGCTACGCCCGCAACGCGCAGCCGCACCTGCGGGTCATGAAGCAGCACTCCGACGAGAACGCCAAGGCCGTCCGCATGGACGACCTCGACACGCCGATCTGGGCCGCCGCCACCGAGGCCTGGCAGGACGTGCTCCGCCTCGGCGAGAAGAACGGCTTCCGCAACTCCCAGGCGTCCGTCATCGCCCCGACCGGCACCATCGGTCTGGCGATGTCCTGCGACACCACCGGCCTCGAGCCCGACCTCGCCCTGGTCAAGTTCAAGAAGCTGGTCGGCGGCGGCTCGATGCAGATCGTCAACGGCACCGTCCCGCAGGCCCTGCGCCGCCTGGGCTACCAGGAGGAGCAGATCGAGGCGATCGTCGCCCACATCGCCGAGAACGGCAACGTGGTCGACGCCCCCGGTCTCGCGCACGAGCACTACGAGGTGTTCGACTGCGCGATGGGCGAGCGCTCCATCTCCGCGATGGGCCACGTCCGCATGATGGCCGCCATCCAGCCGTGGATCTCCGGCGCGCTCTCCAAGACGGTCAACCTGCCGGAGTCGGCGACCGTCGAGGACGTCGAGGAGGTCTACTTCGAGGCCTGGAAGATGGGCGTCAAGGCGCTCGCCATCTACCGCGACAACTGCAAGGTCGGCCAGCCCCTCTCCGCCAAGACCAAGGAGAAGCCCGCGACCGACGCCGTCGCGAAGCAGGCCGAGGACACCATCCGCCAGACGGTCGAGAAGGTCGTCGAGTACCGCCCGGTGCGCAAGCGCCTCCCGAAGGGTCGGCCCGGCATCACCACCTCCTTCACGGTCGGCGGCGCCGAGGGCTACATGACCGCCAACTCCTACCCGGACGACGGTCTCGGCGAGGTCTTCCTCAAGATGTCCAAGCAGGGTTCGACCCTCGCGGGCATGATGGACGCCTTCTCCATCGCGGTCTCCGTCGGCCTCCAGTACGGCGTGCCGCTGGAGACCTACGTCTCGAAGTTCACCAACATGCGCTTCGAGCCGGCCGGCATGACGGACGACCCGGACGTGCGGATGGCGCAGTCGATCGTCGACTACATCTTCCGCCGCCTGGCGCTGGACTTCCTGCCCTTCGAGACGCGCTCCGCGCTCGGCATCCACTCCGCCGAGGAGCGCCAGCGCCACCTGGAGACGGGTTCGTACGAGCCGTCCGACGACGAGATGGACGTCGAGGGCCTGGCCCAGTCGGCGCCGCTCGCCCAGGAGCTGAAGGCCGTCGTCACGCCGAAGGCCGAGGTCGAGGCTGCCAAGCCCGCCCCGCAGCAGGCGCACACCAGCGCCGAACTGGTGGAGATGCAGCTGGGTATCCAGGCCGACGCCCCGCTGTGCTTCTCCTGCGGCACGAAGATGCAGCGCGCCGGTTCCTGCTACATCTGCGAGGGCTGCGGCTCGACCAGCGGTTGCAGCTGACGCGTGGTGGCCCGCCGCCTCCCGTAGGGGGCGCGTGGTCGCGTAGTCGCCGATGAGTAAGGGGCGCCCGCCATGGCGGGCGCCCCTTACTCATGAGTGCGGCGTCAGGACCGACGCTCCGCGCCCATCACGCGGGTGAACGTCGCGGGATCCCCCGCGAAGCCGTGGACGCCGGCCCGGAACTCCCAGGCTCCCGTCTCGTCCCGGACGAACTCCGCGACCGTCGCCGCGGTGGCGCCCAGGACGCCCGCGAAGTCCTCGGAGGCCAGGTCCGTGTAGCCCTCCCGGATGCGCAGGCCCGGGTTGGTCACGTCGCCGAACGTCCGGTCCTCCGTGCGCTGCTGTATGGCGACGCCGACCACCACGCGCGCGTAGCGGGCGTCGAGCCGCTCCAGCTCCAGCGTCATGACCTCGTCGAAGCCGAAGCCCTTGCCGTCCTTGCTGTCCCGGTTGAGATAGATGGTGCCGTCCGGCGAGCGGCTGTCGAAGTGCACCACGTACGAGGGACTGCCGCAGGGATCCTCCGCCGGATAGGTTCCGGCGACCAGGTCCAGGTCGGCGGGTGGCTGCCCCGCCGGACTCGGGTCCCAACGCAGTGCGACCTCGACCTTGCGCATTCCCTTGCTGAGGCCGTTCACAGACTTCCCCTTCCCCGGTCCCCGCCCTGTCCGGCCACCTGAAGTGCCGGACGGTGACGGCCGGTTGTCCATCCTGCCACGCAGAGAGACCACGGTGGGCACAAGAGGTCTCCCGGAGAGTGACCGGTGCCACGTTCCCTGGCCTTACCATGGCGCGGTGCTGGTCAAGTGGATTCGCTGCACCGTGGTGGACCGCCGCGGTTTCGAACGGGGGCAGCGGAAGTGGGCGGGGCTCCCGGGGGAGCCGGGTTTTCGGGGACAGGGGGGTGGCTGGAGCCGGGGGCGGCCGGACGTGGCGCACGTCTTCGCCTTCTGGGAGAGCCGCGCCTTCTACGACTCCTTCATGGCGCGCTCCCACGACAGGCTGGCCTCGACGCAGGTGGGCACCTTCAAGGACGCCCAGGTCAGGCTCTTCGACCACCGGTTCGACGTGAAGACCGGGTTCGAGCCGCGCTTCACCGACGCGGACCTGCTGCGGGTGGCGCTGTGCCGCGTCCACGAGGAGCGGTCCGAGCACTACGTCCTCATGCAGGAGAAGGTCTGGAACCCCGCGATGGCCGGCTCGCCCGGCATGGTCCGGGGCCTCTTCGGCGAGGCGCCCGGGAACGGGTTCAACGAGTACCTGGTGCTGTCCATGTGGCGGTCGGCCGCGGAACACGGCAAGTACCGCACCGAGCGGGTGGAGCGGCTCGCCCTGCGCGCCCGGACGGAGGCCGACATAGCGGCGCTGACCGGGGACATCATCCAGATGGAACCCACCTGGACCGTGTGAGATCCGGACCCGCCCGTCCACGTCGAGGTGTGGAAACCGTGTGACGTACGCCGTACGGGGCCCGTACGAGTGCCTGCCGCGGCCCGTCTCGATCTAGGGTTCTGGCATGGCACGACCACGGCGCATCGTTCTTGTCCGGCACGGCGAGTCGACCGGCAACGTCGACGACACCGTGTACGAGCGCGAACCCGACCACGCGCTGGCCCTCACCGACCGGGGCCGGGCCCAGGCCGAGGAGACCGGCAAAGGGCTGCGCGAAGTGTTCGGCCGCGAACGGGTCAGCGTGTACGTCTCCCCGTACCGCCGCACCCACGAGACGCTTCGCGCCTTCCACCTCGACCCGGAACTCATACGGATACGCGAGGAGCCGCGGCTGCGTGAGCAGGACTGGGGCAACTGGCAGGACCGCGACGACGTGCGCCTGCAGAAGGCCTACCGCGACGCCTACGGCCACTTCTTCTACCGCTTCGCCCAGGGCGAGTCGGGCGCCGACGTGTACGACCGGGTCGGCGGCTTCCTCGAGAGCCTGTTCCGCAGCTTCGAGGACCCCGGTCATCCGCAGAACGTGCTGCTGGTGACCCACGGACTCGCCATGCGCCTGTTCTGCATGAGGTGGTTCCACTGGACGGTCGCGGAGTTCGAGTCACTGTCCAACCCGGGGAACGCCGAGATGCGGATGCTCGTTCTCGGTGAGGACGGCAAGTACCTTCTTGACCGGCCTTTCGAACGCTGGCGAGATCCGGAACCGTACGGGATCACCGGATAGAGTGGCAGGGCGATGACCGCTCATTCTTCTCCCGACGGGCGCCTGGACCGGGCCCTGTCCAGCCTGCGCGGACTGTCGGTGGGGGACGCGCTGGGCTCACAGTTCTTCGTACCCGCGAACTATCCGCTGCTGGGGCGCCGCGAGTTGCCGCCGGGCACCTGGCAGTGGACGGACGACACGGAGATGGCCTGCTCCGTCGTCTCCGTCCTGGCCTCCCACCGCCGCATCGACCAGGACGCGCTGGCGCTCTCCTTCGCCCGGCACCACGACTTCGACCGGGGTTACGGCCCCGCGGTCAACCGGCTGCTGCGGCTGGTCCGGGAGGGCGGCGACTGGCGCGAGCTGGCCGCGGCCCTCTTCAACGGCCAGGGCTCGTGGGGCAACGGCGCCGCCATGCGCATCGCGCCGCTCGGCGCCTGGTACGCGGACGATCCGGAACAGGCGACCCACCAGGCGGAGATCTCGGCCTACCCCACGCATCAGCACCGTGAGGCGGTGGTCGGCGCCATGGCCGTCGCGGCGGCCGCGGCGCTGGCCGCGGACCCGGCGGGCCCGCCCCGCGCGCACGACCTCCTCGACGGGGTGATCGCCCTGGTGCCGAAGAGCGCGGTCGGCGCCGGACTCCGCCGCGCCCGGGACATGCTCGACTACGGCGACGCGGCCACGGTCGCGGCGGTACTGGGCTGCGGTCGGCGTACGACCGCGCACGACACGGTGCCCTTCGCGCTCTGGTCCGCCGCCCGCGCCCTGGGGGAGTACGAGACCGCCTTCTGGACGACCGCCCAGGTCGGCGGTGACGTGGACACGACCTGTGCCATCGTGGGCGGAGTCGTCGCGGCCGACCGGGCGGGGGCGCCGCCCGCCGAGTGGGCCGGACGGGTCGAGGCGCTGCCCGCCTGGATGACGGCATCGGCCTGAGAGGCCCGCGCGGAGACTCGCGACGCTCGCCGGGAACTCTCCGTGCATGGTGGGAACTCTCCGTGACCGCCCGCTCGTTGTCATGACAACCGCTGTGCGGGGCGTCGCCCCGAATCGCAGGCCTGGTAGGTCATGAGGGGGTGTGGTGGGAGGTGGAGGGGCTGTCGTTGTTCGTGGCGCTGCTGCCCGTCGCCCTCTTCGTCGTCCTCTCCCTCGTCCTGCCGGGTCGACCGGGCCGGGCGCCGGCCGCGGGCCGGGCGGCAGGTCCCCGGCGGGCGTGTGGCACGCCCACCGTCGGACCCGGCCCGGCCCCTGGTGCCGCGGCGTCAGCCCACCCCCGGACCGGCCGAGCCGGACAGGGCCTCCAGGTCGCTCTTGCGTACCCGGATCACCAGCCACGCCGTGGCCAGCGCGAGGACGGCCATGGCGGCGGCCGGAATGAAGGCCGCCGATATGCCCTGAGCCAGCACGTCGTGCTCCCAGGGCGCCGGCAACTGCTGCGTCCGGGCGAACTCCGCCTTCTGCTCCGCCGAACCGTTGGTGAGGAAGTCCGGCACCTGCTTCGCCGCCTCGTCCTTGCTGGCCGTGCCGAAGACCGTCGTCAGGATCGCGAGCCCGATCGATCCGCCCACCTGCTGCATCGCGTTGAGCAGACCCGACGCCGCGCCCGCCTCGTGCTGGGCGACCCCGGAGACCGCGGTCAGCGTCAGCGTCACGAAGTTCAGCCCCATGCCGAAGCCGAAGATCAGCATCGGTCCCAGGATCCCGCCGACATACGAGCTGTCGGAACTGATGAGGGCCTGCCAACCGAGCCCGAGCGCGGCCAGCGCCGAACCCACGATCATGAACGGCTTCGGGCCGAACACGGGCAGGAACCGCTGCGACAACCCCGCTCCGAGTGCGATCACCACCGTCACCGGCAGGAAGGCCAGACCGGCCTCGATCGGGGTGTAGCCCAGCACGTTCTGCACGAACAGCACGATGTAGAAGAACATGCCGAACATCGCGGCGGCCAGACTCAGCATGATCACGTACGTGCCGGAGCGGTTGCGGTCGGCGAACATCTTCAGCGGGGTGATCGGCTCCTTGGCCCGCGACTCGATGAAGACGAAGGCCAGCAGCAGGACCACCGCGGCGGCGAAGGAGCCGATGGTCAGGTTGTCCCGCCAGCCCTCGTCCGCGGCCCGGATGAAGCCGTAGACGAGGGACGCCATACCCGCCGTCGACGTCACCGCCCCGGCGATGTCGAAGCGGCCGGAGTGCCGTTCGGACTCGCTGATGTAGAGCGGGGCGAGCACGGCGATCAACACGCCGATCGGCACGTTGACGAAGAGCACCCAGCGCCAGTCGAGCCACTCGGTGAGCATGCCGCCCGCCAGCAGACCGATGGCGCCGCCGCCCGCGGAGACGGCGGCGAAGACGCCGAAGGCCCGGTTGCGCTCCGGCCCCTCGGGGAAGGTGGTGGTGATGAGGGCGAGCGACGTGGGCGACGCGATCGCGCCTCCCACGCCTTGCAGGACGCGTGCCGCCAGCAGCTGCCAGGGTTCCTGGGCGAAGCCGCCGAGCAGCGAGGCGAAGGTGAAGAGCAGGATGCCGGTCATGAAGACCCGACGCCTGCCGAGGATGTCTCCGGCCCGGCCGCCGAGCAGGAGCAGGCCGCCGAAGGTGAGCGTGTACGCGCTGACGACCCAGGTGAGGTCGGTCGTGCTGAAATCGAGTGCGTTCTGGATGTGCGGGAGTGCGATGTTCACAATCGTCGCGTCGAGTACGACCATGAGCTGGCAGGCCGCGATGACGGCGAGCGCGATGCCGGGATGCCCCTCCCGGCGGGCCGCACCCGGCTTCTGGTCTTTGATCAGAGAAGAGGTTGTCACAATGTGTCCCCCACGAATGGCTTAGTGAACGCTCGCGTTCACTGTTGCTTCAACGTTAGTGACTCGCCGACAGTGAACGCAACCGTTCACTTATTGAGCCGTCGTGCGTCCGGTCCCCCGTCGCGGCCGCACGATGCGTGCCTTGTCCCCGAATACCCGATTTCACCGCTTTCTGGAGTCCTCCGACATGGTTGCTTCGCACTGGGCGGCCGCCTCCGCTCAGACGCCCTCCCGCCGACGTGGCGCGGTCCTGGAGCGCGCGATCCTCGAGGCGGCACTGGATCAGCTCGGCACGGTCGGCTGGAACGGCCTGACGATGGAGGGAGTGGCCGCGGGAGCGCAGACCGGCAAGGCGGCCGTCTACCGCCGCTGGCCGTCCAAGGAGGACCTGGTCGCGGACGCCCTGCGCTCCGGGCTGCCGAGCTTCGACACGGTGCCGGATCTGGGGAGCGTGCGCGAGGACCTGCTGGAACTCTGCCGCAGAGCGCGCGACGCGATGTTCTCCAGGCCCGGATTCGCGCTGCGGTCGGTGATTCACGAATGCGACACGGCGCAGGCCGAACGTTTCCATGCGGTGATCATCAAGGGGGTGGTCGAGCCGACCCTCAAGATGCTCTGCGAGGTCATCAACCGCGGCATAGAGCGGGGAGAGGTCCGAAGCGACGCCGCCAACGGCTACGTCTTCGACGCCATCCCGGCGATGATGATGTACCGCTCGAAAATTTGTGCAAGCGAATGGGATGACTGGGAGCTCGAGGAAATGATCGACCAGTTGATGGTTCCGCTACTGCGGCCCGATGGCACCTGATCGCGTCCGGCGACGAGGCCGGTCACGTTCGGGGAACCGGGGTGTCGCCCGCTGATCCAGGCGGCGTAGGCTAGGGGCGCCATGCCGTACGAACCACCTACTCACACCGTCGAGCGCTCTCTCCGCGCCACGACCGGAGCGAAGATCATTGCCGGTGTCGACGAGGTGGGGCGGGGAGCGTGGGCCGGTCCGGTCACGGTCTGCGCCGCGATCACCGGACTGCGTCGGCCTCCGGTCGGTCTGACCGACTCCAAGCTGCTCACCATCAAGCGACGCACCGAACTCGCCGTGGAGTTGCGGACCTGGGTCACGTCCTACGCCCTGGGCCACGCCTCCCCGGAGGAGATCGACGCACTGGGGATGACCGCCGCGCTACGACTGGCGGCGGGGCGGGCCCTGGAGACCCTGCCGGTCCGTCCCGAGGCCGTCATCCTCGACGGCAAGCACGACTATCTCGGGACGCCTTGGCGGGTGCGCACAGTGATCAAGGGTGACCAGTCCTGTGTCGCCGTGGCGGCCGCCTCGGTGCTCGCCAAGGTTCAGCGCGACAAAATGATGGCCGAACTGGGCGTCGACCATGCAGACTTCGGTTTCGCGGACAACGCCGGGTACCCGTCGCCCGTGCACAAGGCCGCACTGGCGGAGCGGGGCCCCACCCCGCACCACCGGTTGTCGTGGGCGTATCTTGATGCGCTGCCCCAGTGGCGGCACCTCAAGAAGGTCCGCAGTTGGGTGGACGGAAGCGTTCCGGAGATCGAGGGTCAGCTCGGATTCGATTTCTGACGGTTCCGCTCGCAGGCATGTGCCACCCGCCGACGCGAGCCGCACCAACGTTTGATAAATATCAGCTCATGCCTCTCATTCCCGAGGAGCCTCAGATTCACGAGAAGGCCCAGGGTCCCCGCGCCACTCCGGCCAGTGGCCGCACCGCGCCGACCCCCCGCCCCGTACCCGGTCCCCGCCCAGCGGCTCCACCGCGCCCCGGCCGTCCCGGCCCGGTGCGGCCGGCGCCGCCGACGCAACGCGCGTCGCGTGACACGGCCGAGGCCAAGCCCGCACCTTCGGGTCCGGCCGCCCCGGCAGCTGCCCCGGCCGCCCCGCAGATCCAGTTGATCCCGGCCACTCCCGACGGCGCGCTCGACGCCGCCGAAGAGGCCGTGGACCTGCTGCTGGACTCGGGCCGTACCCCGGGCGACGTGCTGGTGATCACCACCGGCGAGCCCCACCCGTGGGCGGCCCACGAACTGTCCTTCGGCGACGCCGCCTACTGGGCGCAGCACGATGCGGGCGACGACGTCTTCTACGCGGACGCCGCCGTCGCCGACCGTGCCGCGTCGCGGGCCGTGGTCGTGGTCGCGCTCAACGGTGGCCCGGAGGCCGCCGCTGCCACCGCCCTGGCCGCCGCCCACTCCCGGGCCGGTGCCCTGCTGATCGTCTGCGGCGACCCGCAGCGGATCAACTCGGTGCTGGGCGCGGGCGTCTGAGCCCGTTGCGCCGGGTGCGGCGGACGCCGGTGTGACACCGGGGGCCGCCGGACCGCGGCCCCCGCACAGCGGTGGCTTCGGTGTGCCCGGGCGCACCCGGCGCCCCACGATGCGTCGCCGGCCCCCACGTCGCGAGCGGACAAGTGGCGGTGTGCGCCGCCAGGGCGCTGGCGGCGTACGGGCGTTGACCGGTCCTGGCGCAGGGCGGCCCTCCGGTGGCCGGCCGACCCGGTCGCCGGCCGGTCGTGGGGCGGTGGCCCGTGTTGCCGGCCGCGGCGTCCCGTCCAGTCCCGGGGACGGTCAGCGGGCCGCCGCGCGGCGCAGTACGTCCGACGCGACACCGCCGGTGCGTGGTGCCGGGGGCGGTGCCTCCGACGTCGCGAAGGGCTCCGGCGCCGACGCCGCGTTGGGTCTGCGCCCGCCGCGGCCCTCGCCGAGGACCTGCCAGCCGTCCCGGGTCAGCGTGATGTACGCGCCGCAGCGCAGCCCGTGCAGGGTGCACGCGTCCCGCAGTCCCCACATCCACGCGCCGTCCTCCTCCGTCCAACGCGCGTCGCCCTCACGGCAGTAGAGCAGCACCGCGGTGCGCACCGGTGTGCGGCGCCGCAGATCGTGCGGGATGACACGGCGCAGTTGGGACAGCAGCGCGTTGCGGAACATCCAGCCGTCGGCGGGTGAGCGGCGGCTGGTGAACGATGCGCTGGCGCGCAGTCGTTCGTCCGGATCGAGCACGGCCACGACCGCGGTCGCCGGCTTCGGGTGGTGCCGCGAGTGCAGCCCGCTGACGACCTCCCGAGGATTGCGCAGCAGCGGGATCCCGGCGGCGGCCCACTCCGCCGGTTCGAGCATGCGAGTGGCGGAAACGGCGGACGACGAAAGCGAGGCCGCCGAGGACGGAGCGAATCCGAAGGTCACGTTCCTCCCTTCGGCTACGCGCCCACACTGCGGGCAGGGTCGGATTCGGGGAGCGCGCACCGCAGTGAAGCCCTGCCGGATCACGGACGGGCCGTGCGGGGAGCGGACTTCAATTCTTCCTGTCGAACTTGAATGCGGCAACGAGCAATTGAGGCCGACGGCCGTTATCGACTGATGTGCGTTCTATATCCCTACCCGGAGTGTCTCCCGGCGACGCATGGGACGCGGCACGTGCTACACCCCGGGGCGGGCAGCGGGCAGCGGGCAGCGGGCAGCGGGCAGTGGTGGCGCCGGGGCACGGTGCGGCTGCGTGCCGGTGGCTGATCTTGGGCCGCGCGTTCCGGATTCGCCCATTGTCAGTGCCATCGGGTTGCATGGGGGTATGGACCATCTGGAGCTCCGCACCGAAGCCGACGCCGTCCTCGCCGAGCTCGTCGGCGACCCCGGGGGGCCGGCACGCCTGCGGGAGGACCAGTGGCAGGCGGTGGCGGCCCTGGTGGAGGAGCACCGGCGTGCTCTGGTGGTGCAGCGCACCGGCTGGGGCAAGTCGGCCGTGTACTTCGTGGCCACCGCGCTGCTGCGCCGGCGCGGGGCGGGGCCCACGGTGATCATCTCGCCGCTGCTGGCACTGATGCGCAACCAGGTCGAGTCGGCGGCGCGGGCGGGCATCCGCGCGCGCACGATCAACTCGGCCAACCCGGAGGAGTGGGAAACGATCTACGGGGAGGTCGAGCGGGGGGAGACCGACGTCCTCCTCGTGAGCCCGGAACGCCTCAATTCCGTGGACTTCCGCGACCAGGTACTGCCGAGGCTCGCGGCCACGACCGGTCTCCTCGTGGTGGACGAGGCGCACTGCATCTCCGACTGGGGGCACGACTTCCGTCCCGACTACCGCCGACTGCGCACGATGCTGGCCGAGCTTCCGGCCGGGGTGCCGGTGCTGGCCACCACCGCGACCGCCAACGCCCGGGTCACGGCCGACGTGGCGGAGCAGTTGGGCACCGGTGGCGGGGACGCGCTCGTGCTGCGGGGACCGCTCGACCGGGAGAGCCTCCGGTTGGGGGTGCTCCAGTTGCCGGACGCGGCGCACCGGCTGGCGTGGCTGGGGGAGCGGCTGGGGGACCTGCCGGGTTCCGGGATCATCTACACGCTCACGGTGGCGGCGGCGGAGGAGGTCGCGGCGTACCTGCGGCAGCGCGGTCATCCGGTGGCGTCCTACACGGGCAAGACGGAGAACGCCGACCGGCTGCAGGCCGAGGAGGACCTGCTGGCGAACCGGGTGAAGGCGCTGGTGGCGACCTCGGCCCTGGGCATGGGCTTCGACAAGCCCGACCTGGGCTTCGTCGTGCATCTGGGTTCGCCCTCGTCGCCGATCGCCTACTACCAGCAGGTGGGCCGGGCGGGGCGCGGCGTGGACCATGCGGACGTCCTTTTGCTGCCGGGGCGGGAGGACGAGGCGATCTGGGCGTACTTCGCGTCGGTGGGCTTCCCGCCGGAGGAGCAGGTGCGACGCACGCTGGGCGTACTGCAGGAAGCGGATCGGCCGCTGTCGCTCCCGGCGCTGGAGCCGTTGGTGGACCTTCGCCGCTCGCGACTGGAGACGATGCTGAAGGTCCTGGACGTGGACGGGGCGGTGAGACGCGTGAAGGGCGGCTGGACCGCCACGGGCCAGGCGTGGGCGTACGACGCGGAGCGGTACGCCTGGGTGGCCCGGCAGCGGCAGTCGGAGCAGCAGGCCATGCGGGACTACGTGACGACCACGGGGTGCCGAATGGAGTTCCTGCAGCGGCAGCTCGACGACGAGAAGGCGGCCCCGTGCGGCCGCTGCGACACCTGCGCCGGACCTTGGCTCGATCCGGCCGTCTCCTCCGCGGCCCTCGCGGCGGCGACGGGCGAGCTGGGCCGCCCGGGCGTGGAGGTCGAGCCCCGCAAGATGTGGCCGACCGGCCTCGCCGCCGTGGGCATGGACCTCAAGGGGCGCATTCCCGCGGGCCGGCAGGCGGCCACCGGGCGCGCGCTGGGGAGGCTCTCGGACATCGGCTGGGGCAACCGCCTGCGGCCTCTCCTGTCCGCGCAGGCCGCGGACGGGCCCGTCCCGGACGACGTTTTGGCCGCCGTGGTGACGGTGCTGGCCGACTGGGCCCGGTCACCGGACGGCTGGGCCGGCGGCTCCCCCGACGCGGTGGCGCGGCCGGTGGGCGTCGTCGCCGTTCCTTCCCGTACCCGCCCCCGGCTGGTCACCTCGCTCGCCGAGGGCGTGGCGCGGGTCGGCAGGCTCCCGCTGCTGGGCAGCCTCGCCCACAGCCCCCGTGCAGGTGAGTACGCCGCCCACCGCAGCAACTCCGCCCAGCGGCTGCGCACCCTGGCGGAGTCGTTCACGGTGCCCGACGAACTCGCCTCGGCCCTGGCGGAGAACCCCGGCCCGGTGCTGCTCGTCGACGACTACACCGACTCCGGCTGGACCCTGGCCGTAGGCGCGCGCCTCCTGCGCCAGGCGGGCGCCGGCGAGGTGCTTCCCCTGGTCCTCGCCCTGGCCGGGTAGGCAAGGCCCGCCGCTCGGTTCCTCCGCGCCACCCGGAGGAACCCGAGGGGTGATGTGTCCCTGATGAGAGTTATCCACAGGCAAAAGCGGAACTTCCCGATTCGCGAGATCGTCGGTCCATGACGAACCACAGCGAAACGACTGGATCCCCCGAGAACGGCGACATCCCGGAAGGCGCGGAGCCGGGTCGGACGAACCACCCCTCGTACAAGGACGCCGCGGACGAACACCAGGTCACTCTGCGCACCCCCGCCGAACTGGCCGACGCCCTGCCGTACCTGCTCGGGTACCGGCCCGAGGACAGCATCGTCCTGGCCGCCCTGCGCGACAGGGACGGGCGGGGCCGCTTCGGCGGCCGGGCGCGACTCGGCATTCCGGCGAGCACCGACGACTGGGCGGGCGCGGCCGGTCAACTGGTCCATGGCCTCGTGACCGGAAGCGAGCGGCGAGGTGTCAGGCCGGAGCAGATGGTCGCCTACCTCTGCCAGGAACCGAGCCCGGGCGAGACCGGCCGCGAGGTGATGCAGCGACTGCGACCACTGGCCCAGAAGCTGCGCGTCGAATGCGGCGCCCTCGACGTGCCCGTCGTCGAAGCGCTGTGCATCTCCGCGGGACGCTTCTGGTCCTACTGCTGCGACGAGGAGGCCTGCTGCCCGTCCGAAGGCCTCCCGATGGGGCTGCCCGGTACGTCGGTGCTGGCCGCGGCGGCCACCTACGCCGGTATCCAGGTGCGCGGCTCGCTCCGTGAGCTGCGGGCCAGGCTGCTGCCCCGGGAGAGCGTGGCGGCCGAGCAGGCGACCGCCCTGGACAGGGCCGCCACGACGCTGGTCTCCCGGATCCTCGACACCGCCGGCCGTTCGGACGTGGCCGAGGAGACACTGGAGACCGCCGAGCGGGTCATGCGACGCCTCGCCGAGGCCCCGCCCGTGTCCGGCCTGCCCGCAGAGGACCTGCGTGACGACCAGTTGCTCGGTCACGACGAGGCGGCGGCCCTGATCCTCGGACTGCAGGACCGTACGACGCGCGACCGTGCGGCCGCGTGGATGGAGGGCGACGAGGCGGCACCCGCGATGCGCCTCTGGCGGGCCCTGGCACGCCGCTGCGTCGTACCGTACGGCGAACACGCGGCCGCGCCCCTCACCCTCGCGGGATGGGTCGCCTGGTCCGCCGGCGACGAGCTGGAGGCCCGGGAGGCCCTGGCCATGGCCCTGGGCGCGGACCCCGACTACCTCTTCGCCCGGCTCCTGCACCAGGCGTGCAACGAGGGCCTCGATCCCGAGTCGATCCGCCGCTGTCTGCGTGAGGGCAGGGAAGGCGACGCAGGCCAGGGAGGCGGCGGTTCCGAAGGCGACGGGCGCGCGGACGACCCCGTGGACCGCGAGCCCGCCAAGCCCTCGTCCGGTCCGCCGCCCGGCCGTCGCCGCCGCTCGCGCTCCCTCGCCTCCGCCAACGGCGTCCGTCGCCGTGCCGGGGCGCGGGGGCAGGGGCCGAGTGCGAAGATCGTGCGTCCCCGCACTCCTTCCGCGACCGACCGGCCCGGGGCCGCGGGCACGGGACTGACCCGTTCTCGCGCCGCGGGCACACAGGCCATGGGACGGGAGGGCGCCTGCCCGGACGGGGCGCGTGCGGGAGAACGGGGCGGCGAGGGGTGCGGTGAGCGTCCTTGAACCGGTGGCCGGGACCCGTCCGTCGGATCGACTGGGCGGACCGCGGTCAGGGCTTTGACCTGGCGCGACGGGCACATCGTGCGACTTCTCGGCACCCGGCGGCACGCGGCGGCACGCGCGGCGTGCGCAAGTGGATCAGTGCCCGAAGCGGTGGGTGAAAGGAGTGTTTATCGTCAGGCAGACGACTATGATCGCCGCATGCCCTACGACCCGTCAGCGTTTCCGCCCTTCGCCGTCACCGTGGACCTGGTCGTGCTGACCGTGCGCCGCCACTCCCTGTGTGCGCTGGCGGTGCGCAGGGGCGAGCCGCCCTTCCAGGGGCGCTGGGCCCTGCCCGGCGGGTTCGTGCGGGCCGACGAGGACCTCGCGCAGGCGGCGGCGCGGGAGCTGGCCGAGGAAACCGGGCTGTGTGTCCACGACCCCGCTGCGCCGACCCAGGACAATGGCGCTCACCTGGAGCAGCTCGCGACGTACGGCGACCCCGGGCGCGATCCCCGGATGCGGGTGGTCAGCGTCGCCCACCTCGCGCTCGCGCCGGACCTGCCCGCACCGCGGGCGGGCGGTGACGCCAGCAACGCCCGCTGGGCACCGGTCGAGGAACTGCTGGAACAGAGCGGCTACGGTCGCCCCGGCGAAGGGCTGGCACCGCTCGCCTTCGATCACGCCCAAATCCTGTCGGACGGAGTGGAACGAGCCCGCTCCAAGATCGAGTACTCGTCCCTGGCCACCGCCTTCTGCCCGCCCGAGTTCACCGTCGGTGAGCTGCGGCGCGTCTACGAGGCGGTGTGGAGCGTGGCGCTCGACCCCCGCAACTTCCACCGCAAGGTGACGGGTACACCGGGCTTCCTCGTGCCCACCGGTGGGACGACCACCCGTCAGGGCGGCCGTCCCGCCCAGCTCTTCCGTGCGGGCGGCGCCACCCTTCTCAACCCCCCGATGCTGCGTCCCGAGATGTGACGGTGCGGCCCGTTCGGGGGGGCCAAGCAGGCCGCGCAATGCCCGAAAAATCGGATATGACGCGCTATCTTGCTACGGGTGATCCAGGCCTTCGGACTGACCAGCAACCCCCGCAAGGAGCTTCCGCCCGCCGTCGACGACGTCTCGTTCGAGGCGCGCGCGGGCCGCGTCACCGCACTGCTCGGAGCACCGGGCGCCGGCAAGACGACGGCACTCAGACTCATGCTCGAGCTCCAACACGGGCGTGGTCTCACCTACTTCAGGGGACGCCCCCTGCACCGCATCGCCCACCCCTCGCGCGAGGTCGGCGTGCTGCTGGGAGACGTCCCGGGGCACCCCGCCCGTACGGTGCGCGGCCATCTGCGCATGCTGTGCGCGGCCGCGGGCGTCCCGGTCGGCAGGGCCGACGAAGTCCTGGAGTCGCTCGGTCTCGTGAGCCTGCGGGACGAACGCCTCGGCACCCTCTCCCGAGGCATGGACCGACGCCTCGGACTGGCCTGCGCGCTGGTTCCCGACCCGCACACCTTGGTCTTCGACGACCCCGCGGCCGCCCTCTCCGCCGGAGAGGCCCGCGGGCTGCACGGCGCACTGCGCACCCATGCCGCCCAGGGAGGCACCGTCCTGTTCAGCACGGCGGACCCCAAGGAGGCCGCGCGTACCGCCGACCACGTCGTCACGCTGGAACGGGGCAGAGTCGTCGCCGACCAGGAGGCGGCGGACTTCTCCCGCACCCGGCTGCGCTCCCGCGTCGCCGTCCGCAGTCCGCATGCCGTCCGCCTCGGCGCCCTCCTGGTCAAGGAGGCGCGTACGGCACGCCGTTCCGTCGAGGTCGTGTGCGAAGGCGGCAACCGGCTCGCCGTGTACGGCAGTACGTGCGCCGACATCGGCGAGGCAGCCTTCCGGCACGGGATCCTCGTACACCAACTGGCCGACGAGATCGGCGACATGGGCCCCGGTGCCGACGCGGTCCCCGCAGCCCGGCAGCAGCAGGCCGCACAGAGGCGACAGACGCTGAGCGAAACGCAGAAGTCACAGGAGCCCTCGAAGACGCACATCACGGACGCTCCAGAGCCCCAAGCGGCCCGAAAGTCCCAAGAGGCCCAGGAGCACCAGGAGCACCAGGAGCACCAGGAATCCCCGGATGCGGCGGGCGGTGATCGGGCGCGGATCTCCAGGGCGGCACCCGCCACCCACCCGTCCCCCGGCCTCCCGTCAACCGCCAACCCGCCGCTCCCGTCCCCCGACGACTCGGTCACGGCCGATGCCGCCCCCCGTCGCCCGCTGGGTGCCCTCGTCCTCAATACGGCGAAGGCCCGGGCAGCCGCCTCCACGCTCCCGCCCCCCATCTCCGTCCGCTCCGCCCCCAGCCCGCTGCGCCCGCTGCGCTACGAAGTCCGTCGCGCGACGGGTGTCCGTACCGGGTTCGTCACCGGAGCGGTCGTGCTCGTCGTGTCCGCCGTCACCGCCGTGGTGCTGGCCCGGATCGGACACACCCCGCACCCGCGGCTCCTGGCGGCCTGGCCGCGGGAGCTCCCGCTGCCGCCCGCGGCACTCGGCGCGGGCCTGCTCGGCGCGCTCGCCTTCGGCGACGAGTTCCGCCACCCCGCCCTCGCGGCCGACCGCGGGACCGTGCCCCGCCGCATGGGGCTGCTGAGCGCCAAACTCGTCTGCTCCGCCGCCGTCGCGCTGCTGCTGGCCGCCCTGACGGTGGGCTGCAACGTCGAAGTGCTCCGCCTGGTCTTCGGACAGGAGCTCGCGGAGCTTCCCGCGGACTTGCCCGCGCTGAGCGCAGGTTGGCTCGGACTCGTCGTCGGCTGCGCCTGGTCCGGGGTGCTCGCCGCGGGTGTCTTCCGGTCCACCACTGCCGGACTGGCGGCGGTGGTCGCCGTTCCGGTGGTCGTCGTGCCGCTCGTACAGAAGGTCTGGGAGGGTCCGTCCGTGCGGACCGCCGCAGGCTTCCCGATGCGGGTGCGCGAGGTCCTCCTCACCCAGTGGCCCTTCGGCGGCGAGCGGTACGTGGCGGAGGTGCTGCGTCTCGTCGCCCAACCGGTGGGCGGCGCAATGACGTTGTCACTGACCGCTCTGCTCTGCGCCTACCTGCTCACGACTCTGCGCAGCCGCGTCCGGTGACGTCCGGCCACCCTTCAGGTCCGACCCTGTGCGCAACTCCCCGGGGAACGCCCATTTCTTTCCGATAAGGCGTCAATTGCGACGGGGTGAGCGATCACCCTTTCGTGTGCTTTTCACCAAAGACCTCAAGGGAGTTGGGATCAGAGCCGACAAAGGATGCGTGAGTACCCTTGCGCACACCATGATGACCGCCGCCCGCTCCGCCGACTCCGGCCTCGCGAACCCGGGCGAACTCGACCGCTACCCGTACGCCGAGACGCCCGCCGTCGACCGCGTCGGGGCGCCCTCCTGGGAAGGAGTGGAGCCCGAGCTGGGCCGCGTGGGCCGGCGCAGCTCGGGCAACCGTGGCCGCGGACTGCACGGGCAACTCGTCCAGCAGCTCGGCCAGATGATCGTTTCGGGCGACCTGGGCGCCGACCGCCCGCTGGTGCCCGAGGAGATCGGGCAGCGTTTCGAGGTCTCGCGCACAGTGGTCCGCGAGTCCCTTCGCGTGCTGGAGGCGAAGGGGCTGGTCAGCGCCCGCCCCAACGTCGGCACGCGCGTGCGCCCCGTCAGTGACTGGAACCTTCTGGATCCGGACATCATCGAGTGGCGTGCCTTCGGGCCGCAGCGCGACGACCAGCGCCGCGAGCTGAGCGAGCTGCGCTGGACGATCGAACCGCTCGCCGCGCGCCTGGCCGCCGGGCATGGGCGCGAGGAGGTCCAGCAGCGCTTGTCGGACATGGTCGGGATCATGGGCCACGCCATGGGACAGGGTGACGCGCTCACCTTCTCGCGCGCCGATGCCGAGTTCCACACCCTGCTCATCCAGGTCGCGGGCAATCGGATGCTGGACCACCTCTCCGGGATCGTCTCCGCGGCGCTCCACGTCTCCGGCGGCCCGGTCACGGGCTGTGACCGGCCGAACGACGCGTCGCTGGCGCAGCACGGCAGGATCGTCGACGCCCTCGCCACCGGGGACGGTGCGGCGGCCGAGTCCGCCATGCGTCAGCTTCTGACCGTCCACCCCGAGGTGGAGCGCGTGGTGCCCGCCCCGCGCGAGCACTGACCGCCTTCCGCCGGACGGCGCGTGCCGGGCACGCCAAACCCCTCCTGTGGCAGTGGCCGGCCGTTCGCCGTCGCCGTCGGACCCCGTGGAGCCGCTCCAGGCTCGACGGGGTCCGACGGTCTGATGAGAGGCTGAGCCCTTACGAAGCGGCCGAACCCCGAGTTGGTGACCTTGTTTATTCGCATCTGACCGGTTTTGATCGCTTACGGGGTGTGACTCGGGCCACGCGGATTGGGCGTAACGCTCTTGGGAACAACACGATGACCTAAGAGGTGACAGCCGCGGAGGAATACGGACGCCGTTCACGGCGCTGTGCATCTCCCCGGCCCGCCCGCACCGTCGGCCCATTCCCAAGCCGGTGGTCGGCTCCTGTCCGCCGTGGACGGGGCCGGAAGCCGTTTTTCAACGTTCCGAGAGGTTGTTCGTGTCGGCCAGCACATCCCGTACGCTCCCGCCGGAGATCGCCGAGTCCGTCTCTGTCATGGCGCTCATCGAGCGGGGAAAGGCTGAGGGGCAGATCGCCGGCGATGACGTGCGTCGGGCCTTCGAAGCTGACCAGATTCCGGCCACTCAGTGGAAGAACGTACTGCGCAGCCTCAACCAGATCCTCGAGGAAGAGGGTGTGACGCTGATGGTCAGTGCCGCAGAACCCAAGCGCACCCGAAAGAGCGTCGCAGCGAAGAGTCCCGCCAAGCGCACCGCCACGAAGACGGTCGCGGCGAAGACGGTGACCAGCAGGAAGACGACCGCTCCCGCCACCCCGGCGGCGCCCGCCGGCGAGCCCGCCGTCGAGGAAGAGGCCACCGCCAAGAAGGCGACGGCCAAGAAGGCGACGGCCAAGAAGGCGACGGCCAAGAAGACCACCGCCAAGAAGACGGCGGCCAAGAAGACCACCGCCAAGAAGGAAGACGGCGAGCTTCTCGAGGACGAGTCGACCGAGGAGCCGAAGGCCGCGACGGAGGAGCCCGAGGGCACCGAGAACGCGGGCTTCGTGCTGTCCGACGAGGATGAGGACGACGCCCCGGCCCAGCAGGTCGCCGCGGCCGGCGCCACCGCCGACCCGGTCAAGGACTACCTCAAGCAGATCGGCAAGGTCCCCCTGCTCAACGCCGAGCAGGAGGTCGAACTCGCCAAGCGCATCGAGGCCGGTCTCTTCGCCGAGGACAAGCTGGCGAACTCGGACAAGCTCGCGCCCAAGCTCAAGCGCGAGCTGGAGATCATCGCCGAGGACGGGCGCCGCGCCAAGAACCACCTGCTGGAGGCCAACCTCCGCCTCGTGGTCTCCCTGGCCAAGCGCTACACCGGCCGCGGCATGCTCTTCCTGGACCTCATCCAGGAGGGCAACCTCGGTCTCATCCGCGCCGTGGAGAAGTTCGACTACACCAAGGGCTACAAGTTCTCCACCTATGCCACCTGGTGGATCCGTCAGGCGATCACCCGCGCGATGGCCGACCAGGCCCGCACCATCCGTATCCCGGTGCACATGGTCGAGGTCATCAACAAGCTCGCGCGCGTGCAGCGCCAGATGCTCCAGGACCTGGGCCGCGAGCCCACCCCGGAGGAGCTGGCCAAGGAACTCGACATGACCCCCGAGAAGGTCATCGAGGTCCAGAAGTACGGTCGCGAGCCCATCTCGCTGCACACCCCGCTGGGTGAGGACGGCGACAGCGAGTTCGGCGACCTCATCGAGGACTCCGAAGCGGTCGTCCCGGCCGACGCGGTCAGCTTCACACTCCTGCAGGAGCAGCTGCACTCCGTGCTCGACACCCTGTCCGAACGTGAGGCGGGCGTCGTCTCCATGCGCTTCGGTCTCACCGACGGTCAGCCGAAGACCCTCGACGAGATCGGCAAGGTGTACGGCGTCACGCGCGAGCGCATCCGCCAGATCGAGTCGAAGACCATGTCGAAGCTGCGTCACCCGTCGCGCTCTCAGGTCCTGCGCGACTACCTCGACTAGGCCGACCGGATCGCGTAGACCGCGGCAGTACGAGCGAATGGGGCCCGGTTCCGTCAGTCGGAACCGGGCCCCAGCGCTGTGCAGCGGGTGCGCGGCAGGGTGCAGTGGATCACTCTGGGTCTCCCATGACCACCTAGGAGTGAGGAGCCCGCATGCGTCGTCTCTTTGCCCGGGCACTGGCCGGGCCGCTGGTGCTGGCGGCCGCCGCGACCGCGATACCGCTGGGGACCGCCGCCCCCGCTGCCGCCGACAGCATCGTCGTCGGGGGCTTTCCGGTCGAAGTGTCCGACAGCCCGTGGACCGTCGCCCTCTCCAGCCGTGACCGGTTCGGGGGTACGCGGGCGGGGCAGTTCTGCGGGGGAGTGGCCGTCGGCCGGACCACCGTGCTGACGGCGGCCCACTGCCTGGGGGAGGAAGTTCTCGGGTCGCCGCCGGAACAGGTGGACGACCTGAGGATCATCGCGGGTCGGACCGACCTGCTGTCGGACCAGGGGCAGGAGATCCCCGTCCGGTCCGTCTGGGTGAACCCGTCGCACGACGACGGCAGCAACGCCGGCGATTTCGCGGTGCTCACCCTCTCCGAGGCCCTCCCCGCCGACTCGGTCATAGGGATGGCGGCGGACGGCGACCCCGCGTACACGCCGGACACCGGAGCCCTCGTCTACGGCTGGGGGGACACCTCGGGCGCCGGCGACTACGCGAACGGCCTGCACGCGGCCCGCGTGCGAGTCCTTCCCGACGCGTCGTGCGAGCGCGCGTATCCGGGGGACGAGGACGGGCGCTACCTGTCAGACAGCATGCTCTGCGCCGGTGAGAACGCCGGTGGCCGCGACGCCTGCCAGGGGGACAGCGGGGGGCCGCTGGTCGGCCGGGGGAGGCTCATCGGCCTCGTGTCCTGGGGGAACGGCTGCGGGCGGCCGGGCAGCCCGGGGGTGTACACGCGCGTCTCCTCGATACTGCGGACGCTTGGCTGGGACACCGCCGCATCGCAGCGCGAGGGCGCCTGAGGGGCCACTGAGAGCCTTCAGGGTACGAGCACGGGCGGCCGCCTCCGGAATCCGGAGGCGGCCGCCCGCTCATCGGCCTGTGCCGAGTCGGCTCGTCGTCGGGCGCGTCGTGTCAGCGCTCTTCCTCGGCGGAAGATTCGGGAACGGCCGTCAGCCGCTCCGTCTCGTCCTGTATCTCAGCGGCGATCTTCTTGAGTTCCGGCTCGAACTTGCGACCGTGGTGGGCGCAGAAGAGCAGTTCTCCGCCGCTCAGCAGGACGACGCGCAGGTATGCCTGAGCGCCGCAGCGGTCGCAGCGATCAGCGGCCGTCAGCGGGCTTGCGGAAGTCAGAACAGTAGTCACGTCGCCTCTTCTCTAGCTCGACGAGCTGTCGTACCAGGGTCAACATCCAACCAGCCCCAAAACGTTCCCGCTCGAGGCCTTTCCTCGAAAAAACTTTCCGAGGGGTCGGCTGCTGCCGATTGGCGGCGAATGTGCCGTATTGCGTGTCTCTGTGTCGTACGGGTTCGCGCGGTCGGTCAGTGTCGGTCCCGCCGGCTGGGTTGCCGGTTTGTTCAAGAGGACGTGCCCGGAGCCTAAATGGTTCATGCCTCGAAGGGAACGTGATGTGTACTTCACCCCATCGAGGGATCGAACAGGCATACGACGCTGGACTAGGGTGAGTCCGCGACGAGGGTGGCGTTACAACGGCTCTACCAGGCATCGGTACCCTCTGACCGGTGAACCGAGCCGCGCCCTTACCCAGCGGGGCCCCATCTGAAATTCAGCGAGGAGCGAACCGCGTGACCGCCGAGACATCCGTGCCGTCCACTGCGCTGCTGGCAGGAGCAGACCGGGACGGATCCAACTACACCGCGCGGCACCTGCTCGTCCTCGAGGGGCTCGAGGCCGTACGCAAGCGCCCGGGCATGTACATCGGATCCACCGACAGCCGTGGCCTGATGCACTGCCTGTGGGAAATCATCGACAACTCCGTCGACGAGGCCCTGGGTGGATACTGCGACCACATCGAGGTGATCCTCCACGACGACGCCTCGGTGGAGGTCCGGGACAACGGCCGGGGCATCCCGGTCGACGTCGAGCCCAAGACCGGCCTGTCCGGCGTCGAGGTCGTCATGACCAAGCTGCACGCCGGCGGCAAGTTCGGCGGTGGCTCCTACGCCGCCTCCGGCGGTCTGCACGGCGTCGGCGCCTCCGTGGTGAACGCCCTGTCCGCCCGCCTGGACATCGAGGTGGACCGTGGCGGGCACACCCACGCCATCAGCTTCCGGCGCGGGGTTCCGGGCGCGTTCGCGCGAGGGGGCCCGGATGCCAAGTTCGAGCCGGGAAACGGGCTGCGCAAGGCCAAGAAGATCCCCAAGAGCCGCAACGGCACACGCGTGCGGTACTGGGCCGACCGTCAGATCTTCACGAAGGACGCCAAGCTCTCCCTGGACACGCTGCACCAGCGGGCCCGCCAGACCGCGTTCCTGGTGCCCGGACTGACCATCGTCGTCCGCGACGAGTTCGGCCTCGGCGACGGCGGCAGCAAGGGCGAGGAGTCCTTCCGCTTCGACGGCGGCATCAGCGAGTTCTGCGAGTTCCTGGCCAGTGACAGGCCCGTCTGCGACGTCCTCCGCTTCACCGGGCAGGGCAGCTTCAAGGAGACGGTGCCGGTCCTTGACGAGGACGGCCAGATGACGCCCACCGAGGTCTCCCGCGACCTCGGCGTCGACGTCGCGATGCGCTGGGGCACCGGGTACGACACCACCCTCAAGTCGTTCGTCAACATCATCGCCACGCCCAAGGGCGGCACCCACGTCGCCGGCTTCGAGCAGGCGGTGGCGAAGACGATGAACGAGGTGCTGCGGACCAAGAAGATGCTCCGCGTCGCCGAGGACGACATCGTCAAGGACGACGCCCTCGAGGGACTCACGGCAGTGGTGACGGTGCGTCTCGCCGAGCCGCAGTTCGAGGGGCAGACCAAGGAGGTCCTCGGCACCTCGGCGGCCCGCCGCATCGTGAACAACGTGATCACCAAGGAACTCAAGGCGTTCCTGACCTCCACCAAGCGTGACGCGGCCCAGCAGGCCCGCGTGGTCATGGAGAAGGCCGTCGCCGCGGCCCGTACCCGCATCGCCGCCCGCCAGCACAAGGACGCCCAGCGCCGCAAGACGGCCCTGGAGTCCTCCTCCCTGCCCGCGAAGCTGGCCGACTGCCGCAGCGACGACGTGGACCGCAGCGAGCTGTTCATCGTCGAGGGCGACTCCGCGCTGGGCACGGCGAAGCTCGCCCGCAACTCCGAGTTCCAGGCACTGCTGCCGATCCGCGGCAAGATCCTCAACGTCCAGAAGTCGTCCGTGACCGACATGCTGAAGAACGCCGAGTGCGGGGCGATCATCCAGGTCATAGGAGCCGGGTCCGGCCGGACCTTCGACATCGACGCGGCCCGCTACGGCAAGATCATCATGATGACCGACGCCGATGTGGACGGCTCCCACATCCGCACCCTGCTCCTGACCCTCTTCCACCGCTACATGCGGCCCATGGTCGAGGCCGGACGGGTCTTCGCCGCGGTGCCGCCGCTGCACCGCATCGAGCTGGTCCAGCCGAAGAAGGGCCAGGACAAGTACGTCTACACGTACTCGGACCGTGAGCTGCGCGACAAGCTCATGGAGCTCCAGAGCAAGAACATCCGGTACAAGGACTCCATCCAGCGGTACAAGGGTCTGGGTGAGATGGACGCCGACCAGCTGGCGGAGACCACCATGGACCCCAGGCGCCGTACGCTTCGTCGGATCAACCTCACCGATCTGGAATCCGCCGAGCAGGTCTTCGACCTGCTGATGGGCAACGACGTCGCACCGCGCAAGGAGTTCATCTCCAACTCGGCGGCGACGCTGGACCGGTCGCGCATCGACGCCTGAGCACGCTGAGTCGTCGAACCGGACCCGGGAGCGAGAACCGGGTCCGGTTCGGCATGCGGGCCCGTGTCTGGCCGCCCGTCCCGGGCCCCGGCCCTTCTCCACCCCCGGGTGGAGTGCTGTGCTCATGGAGCTCCACCCATGGTCCACCCGGGCTCCGATCCTGTGACCTCGTCGTTTCCGTAACGTCGAAGGCGTCGGCGGGACCGCTGCCGACATCACCTCCTTCCGCTCACGGAGGCACGATGTCCGGGCTCGTAGACGTGTTGGTGATCGCCGCGGTGGCCGCTCTGGTGATCGTCCGCCAGTTCCGCGCAAGCCGGATCGACACCGACCGGCGCTGGTGGGTGCTCCCCGCGGTGCTCGCCGTCGTCGCCCTGCGCGAACCGGGCCTGATCGACGCCCACCACCCCACTGCCTCCGTGCTGCTGCTCGCCGCCGAGATACTCGTCGGCCTGGCCACCGGAGCCGGCTGGGCCTGGACCACCCGCGTATGGGTCGAGGGCGACGGTGCCGTGTGGAGCAGGGGCAGCCGGGCGAGCGTCGCTGTGTGGGGCGTCGGCATCGCATTGCGGGCAGGGCTCTTCGGAATCGGTGCGCTCCTGGGGCTGCGCCAGGACAGCTCCGCCCTGCTGCTCGCCCTCGCGGCGACCCTGCTGGTCCGCTCCGGCATCCTGGCCTGGCGGGTTCAGGCCCAGCGACCGGCCGGAGTGCCGGGCTCCGCGTACGGTGCCGCCGTGCCCCAGCCCACCTGGAAGGAGCCTGCGTGAGGGAGAACGTCTGGACGAGGTGGCCCTCCAGGGAGGCGCTCCTGCACGAGGGGGTTTCCCGTCCCCGGCGCCTGCTCGCCTGGGCGGTGCGCCTGGTGGTGTGCGGGATGTTGCTGTGGGGCGCGTTCACCAGCGGCTCTCTGGACGGGCCGGGGGCGGTCGCCGCTGCCTTCGGTCTGCCGGCGGCCGTGAGCGTGGCGTGGGGCTTCTTCCGGACCACGCTCGAGCACCGGCTGTGGCCCTCCCTGGGGCTGGTCGCCGTCATGCTTGCCATCGGGGCCGTCGCGCAGCCCGCCGGCTTCCGTGCCCCCGCGCTGGTCATCTGGTGCGGCTGCGCCGTCGTGGCCCTGGAGCGGCTGCCCCTCGCGGCCGCGCTGCCCGTGACCTCGGCGGCCCTGGCCTCCTACGCCGTGACCAGTGACGACGCGTGGCCGGCCACGGGGGCGACGTCGGCCGGGCTGGCGCTCGCCGGGTACGTCCTGCGGCTCGACGCCGAAGCACGGGGCAGCTCGCAACGGCTGCTGGCCCAGGAGCGGGCGGCCCGAGCGGCCGAGGCGGAGTCCGCGGCACTCGCGGAACGGGCTCGCATCGCCCGGGAGATCCATGACGTACTGGCACACAGTCTCTCGGCGCAGTTGGTGCACCTGGAGGCGGCCCGGCTGCTGATCGAGCGGGACGCCGACCGGCAGCAGATCCTCGACCGGGTGGTGGCGGCCCGGGGAATGGCCCGCGACGGACTCGCCGAGACCAGGCAGGCGCTGTCCGCGCTGCGAGGGGAGCTGACGCCGCTGGAGGACTTCCTGGGTCAACTCGTCGACACGGCCGAGGGCGGAGCCGAGATCACCATTACGGGGGACCGCCGACCACTGCCTGCCGAGGCGTCGCAGGCCGTGCGCAGAGTGGCCCAGGAGGCGCTGACGAACGCCCGCAGACACGCCCCGGGCGCGAGAGTACGGGTGCGCCTGGAATACAGCGTCCACCAAGTGATCCTGGACGTGCGGGACTCGGGAGGCCCGCCGGACGAGACCACCGGCACCGGAGCTGGGTACGGTCTGCTGGGCATGCGGGAGCGTGCCGAGTTGCTGGGCGGCTCGCTGCGGGCAGGCCCGGGCGAGGAGGGGTTCGTGGTGACGTTGAAGGTGCCTGTATGACGCAGGAGGCGGGGGACAGGACCGCGCGGGTGGTGGTCGCGGACGATCAGACGGTCGTGCGGGAGGGGATCGTGATGCTGCTCGGACTGCTGCCCGGGGTGGACGTCGTGGGCGCCGCCGCCGATGGTGAGGAGGCGGTACGGCTCGTCGCCGAACTCTCCCCGGACGTAGTGCTGATGGACCTGCGCATGCCCCGGTGCGACGGCGTGGAGGCCACCGCCAGGATTCGGGCCGAACACCCCGCGACGCAGGTCGTCGTCCTCACGACCTACGTGGACGACGCGTCACTGTTCCCCGCGCTGAGAGCGGGGGCACGTGGTTATCTCACCAAGGACGCCGGCGGGGACGAGATCGTCCGGGCGGTGCACAGTGTCCTGTCCGGCGACGCGGGACTCGCTCCGAGCATCCAGCGGCGGCTGCTGGAGCGACTGTCCGAGTCCGAGCCGAGGCGAGCGGGCCCGCCCGAGCCACCGGACGGCCTCACCACCCGGGAGATCGAGGTGCTGGTCCTCATCGCCGAAGGGTTCGACAACCAGCAGATCGCGAGCAGACTGCACGTCTCCACGGCGACGGTGAAGACCCACATCAACAACCTGTTCGCCAAGACCGGCATCAAGGGACGTGCTCAAGCGGTGCGTTACGCCTACGGGAAGGGGCTTGTACGGCCACCGAACGGATGAATCACCTGATGGGGTGAAGTGCGCGGCGAAGAAGAGTCGGGGATCTTCCCGTTCTGTCCATCCTTGGGCATGCAGTCAAGCAACGATCGGCCCCGCGGCGCCGGGGGCGGTCCGGGAAGCGCGGTCGACCACCACGCCACGCCGGGCAGGGCCTACGTCGAGGCGCCCCCGAGCGCGCGGCACGATCATCTCCCGCACCACGCTCCCCGCCACGACGACTCCCGGTACGACGATCCGTGGTACGACGCGCTCGCCTCCGGCTGGGGCGAGGCGGCCGGTCCCGGAGACCCCGAGCCGGCACCGCCGACGACGCGCCGGGATCCGGCGGGGGAGGCGCCCCGGGCCGCGGCCGACGTGTACCTGGAGGTTCAGCGGAGCGCGGCCTTCCAGGAGGTGCGCAGCCGCTACCGCGGGTTCGTGGTCCCGGCGGTCGCCGCCTTCCTGCTGTGGTACGTCGCCTACGTCGTGACCGCCACGACGGCGCCCGCCCTGATGGCCAGGCCGGTGGCCGGCGCGGTGAACGTGGCGATGGTCGCGGGGCTCGGACAGTTCCTCACCACGTTCCTGCTCACCTGGGCCTACGCGCGGCACGCCCGGCTGCGCAGGGACCGGGCAGCGCTCGAACTGCGCTGGGACACCCAGGAGCTGACACGCGGGGTGCGGGGTGGAGCGTCGTGACCGGTGACCATCAGACGTTGGCCCTGCTGCTGTTCAGCACGTTCGTCGCCGTCACGCTCGGGATCACCACGTGGGTGGGCCGCCACCGGCGTGGTTCGGCGGAGGAGTTCTACGCGGGCGGCCGTCTCTTCTCCCCGATGGAGAATGGTTTTGCCATCGCCGGCGACTACATGTCGGCCGCGTCCTTCCTCGGCATCTCGGGGCTCATCGCGCTCTACGGCTACGACGGCATGCTGTACTCCGTTGGGTTCCTGGTGGCCTGGCTCGTCGTCCTGTTCCTCGTCGCCGAACTGGTCCGCAACTGCGGTCGGTTCACCCTCGCCGACGTGGTGGCCGCCCGGATGAGGGAGCGGCCGGTGCGCATCGCCTCGGGAACCTCCTCGGTCACCGTCTCCGTCCTGTACCTGGTGGCGCAGATGGTGGGCGCGGGCAGTCTCGTCGCGCTGCTGCTGGGAGGGACGTCAGAGGCGGCGCGGACGTGGACCGTCATCGGCGTCGGCGCCCTCATGGTGATCTACGTGTCGCTGGGCGGGATGCGCGCCACCACGTGGATCCAGATCGTGAAGGCGGTGCTGCTGCTCGGCGGCACCGTGGCGCTGACCACGCTCGTCCTGGTGCGCTTCCACGGCGACGTCGACCACTTGCTGCGCTCGGCGGCCGAGCGCAGCGGCCACGGCGAGGCGTTCCTGGCGCCGGGCCTGGCCTACGGCGGGGACTGGGTCTCCCGCCTCGACTTCATCAGTCTGGGGCTCGCCCTGGTGCTGGGCACGGCCGGACTCCCGCACATCCTGTCCCGCTTCTACACGGTGCCCACCGCGCGGGCGGCGAGGCGGTCAGTCGTCTGGTCGATCGGCCTCATCGGCGGCTTCTACCTGATGACGATCGTGCTCGGGTTCGGTGCGGCCGCCGTCGTCGGACCGGATGCGGTACGCGCGTCGAACGCCGCCGGGAACACGGCGGTGCCGCTGCTCGCCCTGGACCTCGGCGGCGGCGCGCAGTCCACCGGCGGGACGGTCCTCTTCGCGGTCGTCGCCGCAGTCGCCTTCGCCACCATCCTCGCGGTGGTCGCCGGCATCACCCTGGCCTCCTCGGCGTCCGTGGCCCACGACCTGTACGCGTCCCTGCGGCGCCGCGGCTCCAAGCCCCGCAGCGAGGTCGCCGTGGCGCGGGTCGCCGCCGTCGGCATCGGCGCCGTGGCGATCGGGCTCGGTCTGCTCGCCCGGGACCTCAACGTCGCGTTCCTGGTGGGCCTGGCCTTCGCCGTCGCCGCGTCCGCCAATCTGCCGGTGCTGCTCTACTCGCTGTTCTGGCGGGGCTTCACCACGCGCGGCGCGGTGTGGGCGGTGTACGGCGGACTGGTTCCCTCCGTGGTGCTCGTGCTGCTCTCCCCGGTGGTGTCGGGCGGCCCGCAGTCACTCTTCCCGGGCGTCGACTTCCAGTACTTCCCGCTGCAGAACCCCGGCCTCGTCTCGGTCCCGCTGGGCTTCGTGGCGGGCTGGCTGGGCACGGTCACCTCAGCGGAGGTCCCGGACGAGGCCAAGCACGCGGAGACCGAGGTCCGGTCGCTGACCGGGGCGGGAGCCGTGTAGCAAGGGGGAGTGGCGGCGTCCGGGCGCCCCCGCCGGGCGGCCTGCTCAGGCGCGGGTCACCCACTCGTAGCGGTGCTCGGGGCGGCCCGCGTCGCCGTACTTGAGCGTCAGCCTGGCCCGTCCGGTGCGTTCCAGGAGCTTCAGGTAGCGCTGGGCGGTCTGGCGGCTCACCCCGGTCCGGTCGGCGATCTCCTGGGCGGAGAGCGCGCCGTCGGCCTTGAGCAGGCACTGCCGCACCAGTTCGGCGGTGGTGGGGGAGTGCCCCTTGGGCAGCCCGGGCTCGGACGGGGCGGACAGGGCGCCGAAGATCCGGTCGACCTCGGCCTGTTCCGCCTCACCGCCGCCGTCGAGGGTGCGCCGCAGCCCCGCGTACGCCTCCAGCTTGGCGCGCAGACCGGCGAAGGCGAACGGTTTCACCAGGTACTGGAGGGCGCCCTGACGCATCGCCGCCTGCACGGTCGACACGTCCCGGGCGGCCGTCACCATGATCACGTCGGTCTGGAGTCCTCGTCGCCGCATCTCCTGGACGAGTTCCAGACCGGTGCGGTCCGGCAGGTAGTGGTCCAGCAGGATCAGGTCCAGCCGGGGCAGCCGCTCCGCGGTGCGCAGTGCCTCCAGCGCACTGTGCGCCTCACCCGCGACGTGGAAACCCGGCACCTTCTCGACGTACGCGGCGTTGACCCGCGCGACCCGCGTGTCGTCGTCCACGACCAGGACCTCGATCATCGGGACTCCTTCTCGGCGGGGGTGGTCACAGGGGTGGTGGGGGCGGGTTCCGGGTCCGTTTCGGCCAGTGCCTCGGGCAGGACGACGACGAACTCCGCGCCACCGCCGTACGCCTCGCCGACGGTCGCGCTGCCGCCCTGCCGCTCGGCCAGGCGCCGTACGAGCGAGAGCCCGATGCCGCGCCGGCGGTGTGCGGGCGGCTCCTTGGTGGACCAGCCCGCCGTGAACACCAGCTCACGGTGATCCGCCGGAACACCGGGTCCCGTGTCGCGCACCGTGAGCGTGGCGGCGCGTCCGCGCGCACGCAGTTCGACCTCCACGCGCGCGTGCGGTGTTCCCGCGGCGGCGTCGAGCGCGTTGTCGACCAGGTTGCCGACGATCGTCACGAGTCCCCGGGGATCGACCAGGCGGTCCGGCAGCCGCGTCCGGTCCGACACCCACAGCGCGACCCCGCGCTCGGCGGCGACCGTCGCCTTGCCGACCAGGAGGGCGGCGAGGAGGGGGTCCTGGATCCTCTCGGTGATCTGTTCCGCGGTGACCCGGTGGTCACCGACCACCTCGCCGACGAACTCCACGGCATCGTCGTACATCTCGAGTTCCAGCAGCCCCAGCAGGGTGTGCATGCGGTTGGCGTGCTCGTGGTCCTGGGCGCGCAGCGCGTCGATCAGGCCGCGGGTGGAGTCCAGCTCCCGGCCGAGCTGCTCCAGCTCGGTGCGGTCGCGCAGCGTGGCGACGGCCCCGCCGTCGTCGGTCGGCATCCGGTTGGCCACCAGGACCCGCTGGCCGCGCACGGTCAGCAGGTCGGTGCCGGTCACCCGGCCGGCCAGGACGTCGGCCGTGCGCCCCGCGCCGAGCGCCTCGTCGGGGGAGCGGCCGACGGCCTCGCCCCCGATGCCCAGCAGGCGCTGCGCCTCGTCGTTGAGCAGCCGCACCCGCCCGCCGCGGTCGAGGGCGACGACACCCTCCCGGATGCCGTGCAGCATGGCCTCGCGTTCCGCCAGCAGCCCCGCGATGTCCGAGAAGGCCAGGTCCCTGGTCTGCCGCTGCACCCGGCGCGAGATGATCCAGGACGCCAGGGCGCCGACGGCCAGCGCGCCGCCGGCGTAGGCGAACAGGCCGGGAATGGCGTGGATCAGCCGCGCCCGGACGCTGTCGTAGGCGATGCCCACCGAGACCGCTCCGACGATCTGGCCGTCTTCGTCGCGCAGGGGCACCTTCCCGCGGGCGGAGCGGCCGAGGGTGCCGTTGTCGATCTCCATGACCTCGCGCCCGGCCAGGGCCTGCCCCGGGTCGGTGGAGACGACGTCGCCGATCCGCCGCGGGTCGGTGTGCGACCAGCGCACGCCCTTGTGGTCCATCACGACGACGTACTCCGCCTTGGTGGCCTCGCGGACCCGCTCCGCCTCCCGCTGCACCGGTCCGTTCGACGTCGGCCGGGTGGTCCGCAGGTCCCGCACGATCTGCGGCTGCTGCGCGGTGGTCTGCGCGATCGCCAGCGCCCGGCGCATCGCCTGGTCGTCCAGCTGGTCGCCGAGCGGCGCCAGGAACAGCCCGGTCGCGAGCACGGCGACGCCCGCGGCGATCGCCAGCTGCATCAGCAGCACCTGCGAGAACACCCGCCGCGGCAGGCCCAGGCGCAGTCGGCGTGCGGAGGGAGTCGAGCTCATGGCCATGACGGTACGTGGGAGGTGGCGGCCTGCCGTAGAGGGGTGTGGCGAGGATCTCCCTCCGCCGGTTCCGCGCGTCTGCCGTTCCGCGCCCCGGTGTTTCCGTGGGTCCCGCGTCCCCGCGTCCCCGCACCCCGGCGTTCCCGCGCCCCCGGCGCTTCCGCACCCGACGGCCCCGCGCCCCGGCGTCCCCGCGCCCCGGCGTCCCCGCGCCCCGGCGTCCCCGCACCCCGGCGTCCCCGTGGCTCCCGCGTTCCCGGCGCTCTCGTGCCCGTCATGCCCGCGTGCCCGCCGCTCGCGTCGGCCGGCCGTGTGCGTCGGCGAGCCGACCTAGGTGGTCCGAGTGAGCCGGGAGGTCAGCTCGCCAGTGCCGCCGCCATCGACAGTTCGCGCACGGCGGTGATGTCCATGCGCGCCGGAGAGCCCAGCACCGAGGCTCCGCAGCTCTCCGGGCGCGGCGGTGACGATGCGTCCTGCACGACGGTGACGCGCCAGCGCCGGCCGTCGCCGTGGGCGAGGGTCACTTCCCAGCGCGGTGCGGCGCCGTCCGTGCGTACGACGGTCAGCGCCTGGGCCGCCTCCTCGCCGACGGCCAGGCGCAGGGCCAGCTCGGCCGCCTGGCCGGGACGCTCCCACGCGGAGTTCCCGCGGCAGCCCTCGACGACGATCCGGCCCTCCCGGGCACCGTGCAGGATCCCCTTGACGGCGTGGGCCTGGACCCGGCCGTACACGTATCCGTGGGGCAGTACGAGGACGGTCGGCGAGAAGCGGTGTCCGCCCAGGTGGGTGACTTCCCAGACGCCGTCGGTCCCCGACGCGGCGAGTTCGGCCGCCAGGGGCCTGCCGAGGAGTGCGCAGCAGCGGTCGCGCTTGCCGTTGGTGCAGACGAGGGCTAGCGGGTCGCCCAGGTGGGGAGCGCCGTCGAGCACCGAGTCGAAGGTGCGGTGGTCGCCCCGGCCCAGCGCCGCGAAGTCGAGGTCGAGAAGCCGGCGGGGATCCTCGACCGTGGTGCCGTGCAACCACACGTTCCCCGGCACGCCGTGCGCCGCGAACACCCTTCGCGCGGCGGGTGTGCCCCGATCCGCATGGCGCCCCGGGCGGCGCACGAGCGCCACGCGTACGCCCGTACCCTTCACCGCCGCCTCCAGGGCACGCCCCAGCACGGGGTCCAGGTGGCTCGAGGTGAGCGCCCTGGCGCCCCACGGGCCGGGCTGTTCGAGCAGCAACCAGGTCCTCGCGACGGGTGCGGTGCCGGAAACGGGCTCGTCGAGGTCCCAGGAGACGGCTGAGCACGTACTCACAGAGGTGAGCCTAACCTGACTTGCCTCGCGGTGACTTCCAGCCGCGCCCGAACGCTACTCCGGCAGGGGGCGCGGCGGCCTCGGACCCGAGTACAGACCGATCGGCCGCATGCGCAGCGGGCGCTCCCCGTACTCCTCCAGCGCGTGCGCGATCCAGCCCGCCGTACGGGCCACGGCGAAGATCGTCTCGGGCGCCGTGGGAGCCATGCCCGAGGACGCGGTGAGCACGGCGAGTGCCAGGTCGACGTTGGCGTGCAGGGGGGCGTGGCGGGCGGCGGTGGCCTGGATGTCCCGGGCCGCCGCGAGCGCGGGCGCCGCCCGGGGGATGCCCTCCAGGAGTGCGAACAGGGCACGCGCGCGTGGGTCCTCGCCCGGGTAGAGGCGGTGGCCGAGTCCAGGGATGCGCCGGCCCGCCCGCAACTCCTCCGCGACCACCGGAGCCGCGCTGCCCACTTCGAGCACCTCCTGCAGCATCCGGTGGGCCAGACCTCCGGCGGCGCCGTGCAGGGGGCCCTCGATCACGCCGAGCCCGGCGGACACGGCCGCGTAGGCGTGCGCCCGTGCCGACGCCGCGACGCGCACGGCGAGGGTGGAGGCCGCCAGATCGTGATCGACGAGGAGGCAGAGCGCCGTGTCGAGGGCGCGCAGGGCCGGTTCGTCGGCGGGCCGACCGCTGAGCCGCGTCCACAGGCGGTGGGAGAGCGGGTCCCGGTCGTGCCCGTCGCGCAGTACGGGCGGCAGCGCGGCGACGAGGGTGGGGATGAGGATGCGGGCCGTGCCCAGTACGGCGTCCTCGGAGAGGTCGAAACGGAGCGGGTCCGCGACCGCGGCGGCGGTCGCCGCGACACGCAGCCGGTCGGTGGGGCCGGCGTGCTCGGGGAGCGCGTCGGCGGCCCGGCGGGCGACGGCCACGGAGGTTTCGGGGGCGGAGAAGACGGTGCCGGGGCGCAACTGCCCCGTCCAGAGCCACTCGGCCACCTCCTCGTAGGTGTGGCGGGCGGCGAGGTCGACCGCGTCGACTCCCCGGTAGTAGAACCGGTCGCTCTCGATGAGCGTGAGGCGGGTCCGCACGGCCGCTTCCTGACCCGAGGGCGCGGAGGCGCCGCCGTCGCGTCGGTTGCGCCGGGCGAGGGCCCGCACCTCGCCCGCGTCGAAGGTGCTGCCCCGGCCGCCGGGCGCGCGCCGGCTGCCGAGCTGACCGCGGCTGACGTACGCGTACACGGTCTCGGGTTTCACACCGAGCAGTTCGGCGGTCTCCCTGGTGGTCAGGCGCGGCTCGCCGCGCTGGCTGTCCGCACCGTCCGGGCTGTCCGCAGGGTGTCCGGTGTCTTGATCGCGCATGAGGTCACCGTATCGATCGTGAAGGTCTGCCTTGAGCCACGCCGAGCCACGTGTTGATTCAATCAATATTGACAGAGCATCAGTCAAGTGTGGACAGTTGAATCAAGTTCGAGGAGGTAATCATGTCCGTCAACAGAACCGCGGCTGTCCCGACACTCGTCGAGGTACCGCGCGGGCTCGCCGGTGTCGTGGTGGCCGACACCGAGGTCGGCGACGTGCGGGGGCTCGAGGGCTTCTACCACTACCGTCAGTACTCGGCCGTCGAACTCGCACAGAGCCGCGGGTTCGAGGACGTCTGGCATCTCCTGGTCCACGGGGAACTCCCCGACGCCCGACACGGGGCCGCCTTCGCCGCCGAGACCGCGGCCATGCGGCGGCTGCCCGCCGCGGTGCGCGCGGCACTGCCCGGCATCGCTGCGGCCGGCGGTCGCTCCGGCCCACTCGCCGGGATGCGCACGGGGCTGTCCCTGCTGGGCGCGTCCCTGGGCTTCGGGCCCGTGTACGACCTGTCGGCCGACCAGCGCCGGCGGGACACCCTGGTGGCCGCCGCGGCCGTACCCACGCTGCTCACCGCGCTGCACCGGCTGGGCCGGGGACTCGAGCCCGTGGAGCCCCGCGAGGACCTGTCGTACGCGGCGAACTACCTCTACATGCTGACCGGCGAGGAGCCGGACGAGGGGCGCACGCGGGCGATCGAGCAGTACCTGATCTCCACCATCGACCACGGGTTCAACGCGTCCACCTTCACCGCGCGGGTCATCGCGTCGACGGGTGCGGACGTCGCGGCCTGCCTGACCGGTGCCGTGTCGGCGTTGTCCGGCTCGCTGCACGGCGGGGCGCCCAGCCGGGCGCTGGACACCCTGGACGCGATCGGCACGCCGGATCGCATCGACGGGTGGATCCGTGAACGGGTCCTCGCCGGTGAGCGCATCATGGGCTTCGGTCACGCGGTCTACCGCACGGAGGACCCGCGTTCCCGGATGCTCCGTGAGGTGGCACGGCGGTTCGGCGGCTCGCGCGTGGAGTTCGCCGTCGAGGTGGAGCGACAGGTCGAGGCGATCCTCGCGGAGCTGAAACCGGATCGTGAGCTGCACACCAACGTCGAGTTCTACGCGGGCGTGGTCATGGAACTGTGCGGTCTGCCCCGCGAGATGTTCACACCCACGTTCGCGGCGGCACGGGTGGTGGGCTGGAGCGCGAACATCCTGGAACAGGCCCACGACTCGAAGATCATCCGCCCGGCCGCCCGGTACGTGGGGCCGGGTGCGCCGGTCGGGGTGCCGGAGGTGGCCTGAGGGAGCACGAGCGGCCTGGTGCCGTTCGGGCGCCAGGCCTGGTCGGGGAGCGTCGAGCAAGGACGGGGTGCCGGATTGCTCGCCGGTGGTGGTGTCCGGCGCTGTGGCATGGGCGCGACCGGAGACACGTGGTGACGTCAGGCGTCGGGGATGTCCGCCTTGGCGCGGATGAGGGTCTCCCGGCTGATGACCACGATGCGTTCGTAGTCGGCGCGGGCGGCGTCGGCGGGCAGCTCACGCTCCAGCGCCTCGGTGGCCTCGGTGCCGATGACGGCGAAGTTGCCGTCGCTCAGTTCGAACACGTCGGGGCAGGTGGCTCCCGAGTTGCTCCCCCGGGCGCTGGGAGGCACACCGATGCGGCGCACGATCTTCAAGGTACCGTTCCTTATGACCAGAGCAGACTGCCGGAGAGCCTGCGGAGATGTGGCGAGCACACGGTACTGGTGTTCCTGAGACTCTCGCGGTTGGTCGACGGAATTCTCATTCCGGCGTGTCTCCCCCGTGTCCGCGTTGACCCCGCCCCGCCCCGCCCCGCCCCTCCCCGCCCCGGCGTGCCGGTGTCCACCTGTCCGGCGGGGGCGGGGCGCCGTCAGTCGACCGGCGGGTTGCCCACCACCCACCATTCGTCGGTGTCGGCCTCGTCGAGGTCCCTCACGAGCCCGTCGACCATCTGACCCACCTGCGCCTCCTCGGACGTCTCGCTCAGGGACGCGCGCATGGGCGCCGACGCCTCCCAGTACTCCCGGAAGACGGGACTCTGGAAGAACTCGCGCAGGTGACGGAAGAGTTCGTCCCGGTCCAGCAGCCCCGCCCGATGGGTGTGGTACAGGTACGTGTACCAGGCGTTGGCGTAGAGGAACTGGCGACGCCTCTCGGCCGGGATGCTCTTGTCGTAGGTGTCGATGACCTCCGCGAGCGAGGGGTCGTCCATGGCCCGGGTCAGCAACTCCCAGTGCATGCGCTGCTGATGCTGCAGTGACTTGTGCCGGATCGCCAGCTGCTCCAACTCCGTCCGCCGCTCTTCCAGGCGGATCTTGTCCAGCCGCCGCTGCCGCGCGGCCAGCGAGACTCCCGCCGTGGCGACCAGCATTCCAGCCGCGGCGGAGCCGAACCTCCCCGTGACGCTCTTCCGTGTGACCATGTCAACCCCCGAATCAGGCGACCGCCCGCCGGTCGTCGAGTGCGGGTCGGCTGACGGGGACCGGCGAGCGATGGGTGGTGCTGCCGCCTCCAGAGTGCCGAGCGGCGCTGACCGGCGGGGAGGCGGAGAGGAGGCGCACGGAGGGAAGCGAGGGTCGCACAGTCCGGCGCCTTGCCCAACGTCTGCCCAGCAAGAGCGGCTAACAATCGTTCACTCCGCGGGCACTCCGCCGGCTCGTATCCTGAGCCCGCAATTCCGTACATGGACGTACACCCGGCCGCGGGCCGGCGTACGCGTGGGTGAGAGAGAGGTCGCACGGTGGGCCAGCGCCCGACTCCGCAGCAGATCCCGGTCGTCGTACTCGCCGGATTCCTCGGCTCCGGGAAGACCACACTCCTCAATCACCTCCTCCACCGCAGCGGAGGCAGCCGCATCGGCGCCGTCGTCAACGACTTCGGCTCGATCGAGATCGACGCGATGGCCGTCGCGGGCGCCCTCGGCGACTCCACCGTGTCGCTCGGCAACGGATGCCTGTGCTGCGCCGTCGACGTCGGCGAACTCGACGGGTACCTGGAGCGCCTCGCCCGGCCCGAGGCCGGGATCGACGTCATCGTCATCGAGGCCAGCGGGCTCGCCGAACCGCAGGAACTGGTGCGCATGCTGCTCGCCAGCGAACAGCCGGAGGTCGTCTACGGCGGGCTCGTCGAGGTCGTCGACGCCGCCGAGTTCGACGACACCCGCGCCGGACACCCCGAGATCGACCGGCACCTGGCCCTCGCCGACCTGGTCGTGGTCAACAAGACGGACCGGGTCCACGACGCCGAGGGCGTACTCGCCCTGGTCCACTCGCTCGTCGACGGCGCCGCCGTCGTGCCGGCGACCTACGGCCGTATCGACCCCGAGTTCCTCTACGACTGCCGGCCGAGCGAGGAACGCGTGGGGCAGCTGTCCTTCGACGACCTGCACGACCACGCCGAGAGCGGCGCACACGCCGGGCACCTGCACGCCGCCTACGACACCCTGTCGTTCGTCTCCGACCTGCCGCTCGACCCGCGCCGGCTCATGCGCTTCCTCGACAGCCGGCCCGAGGGCCTGTACCGGATCAAGGGGTACGTCGACTTCGGCCCGTACGACACGCGGAACCGGTACGCCGTGCACGCCGTCGGACGCTTCCTGCGCTTCTACCCCGAGCCATGGACACCCGCCGACGCCGCCGACGTACGCCGCACCCAACTCGTCCTCATCGGCTCCGGCATCGACGCGGCCGCACTCGGCGAGGAACTGGACGCGTGCCGCCGGGACGCCGACGCCCCACCCGCCGACGAGCACGGCATGTGGGGCGTCCTGCGCTACGTACCGGACCGCGACGGCGAGGAGCCGTCCCGCGCCGACACTCCCTAGGCATTCCTAGGCCGGGCCCGCCACCACCGACACCGTCTTCGGCAGCGACACGCCCGAGCCGTCGCGCCGCGGGTCGATGTCCGGGAGCTGGGCCGGCGTGCCGTTCTTCTGCGCCGCGAGGGCCGGCACGGCACCCGCCCAGGCGAAGGCCAGGCAGTCCTCGCCCTTCAGGAAGCGCTGGCACCGCACACCACCCGTGGCGCGGCCCTTGCGCGGATACTGGTCGAACGGGGTCAGCTTGGCCGTGGTCTGCACCGAGTCGTCCAGGGTGCCGCGCGAACCGGCGACGGTGAAGACCACCGCCTCCGCGGCCGGATCCACCGCCGTGAAGGAGATGACCTTGGCACCGTCGGTGAGCTTCACGCCCGCCACACCGCCCGCCGGACGGCCCTGCGGGCGGACCTGCGAGGCCTGGTAGCGCAGGAGCTGCGCGTCGTCGGTGATGAAGACCAGGTCCTCGTCGCCCGTGCGCAACTCGGCGCCGCCGACGACGCGGTCCCCCTCCTTGAGGGCGATGACCTCCAACTCGTCCTTGTGGGAGGGATAGTCGGGCACCACCCGCTTGACGACGCCCTGTTCCGTGCCGAGTGCCAGGCCCGGCGAGGACTCGTCCAGCGTGGTCAGGCAGACGACGTCCTCGTCGCCCTCCAGGGACACGAACTCGGCCAGCGGTGCGCCGCCCGCGAGGTTCGGCGTCGGCATGGCCTCCGGAAGCTGGGGCAGATCCACGACGTTCACCCGCAGCAGACGCCCCGCGGACGTCACCACACCCACCTCTCCGCGCGCCGTGGCCGGCACCGCCGAGACGATCAGGTCGTGCTTGACGCGCTTGGCACCCGCCTCGGTGACGAGGGGCTCGCCGGTCGCGGTGCGGGCCAGCAGGCCCGTGGAGGACAGCAGCACCCGGCAGGGGTCGTCCGCCACCTGGAGCGGCACGGCGGCGACCGGGGCGCCGCTCGACTCCAGCAGCGTCGTACGGCGGTCGGTGCCGAACTTCTTGGCGACCGCCGCCAGTTCGGTGGAGACCAGCTTGCGCAGCTCGGTGTCCGAGTCGAGGATCCGGGTCAGCTCCTCGATCTCCGCGTTCAGCCGGTCCTTCTCGGACTCCAGCTCGATGCGGTCGAACTTGGTGAGCCGGCGCAGCGGCGTGTCCAGGATGTACTGCGTCTGGACGTCGCTCAGCGAGAAGCGCTCGATCAGGCGCTGCTTGGCCTGCGCGGAGTTCTCGCTGGAGCGGATGAGGCGGATGACCTCGTCGATGTCGACCAGGGCGGTGAGCAGCCCCTCCACCAGGTGCAGTCGGTCGCGCCTCTTGCTCCGGCGGAACTCGCTTCGGCGCCGTACGACGGTGAAGCGGTGGTCGAGGTAGACCTCCAGCAGCTCCTTGAGGCCCAGGGTGAGCGGCTGGCCGTCCACCAGGGCGACGTTGTTGATGCCGAAGGACTCCTCCATGGCCGTCAGCTTGTAGAGCTGCTCCAGGACCGCCTCGGGCACGAAGCCGTTCTTGATCTCGATGACCAGGCGCAGCCCGTGCTCGCGGTCGGTGAGGTCCTTGACGTCCGCGATGCCCTGGAGCTTCTTCGAGCCGACCAGGTCCTTGATCTTCGAGATGACCTTCTCCGGGCCGACCGCGAAGGGCAGCTCCGTGACGACCAGGCCCTTGCGGCGGGCCGTCACCGTCTCCACGGACACCGTGGCGCGGATCTTGAACGTGCCGCGGCCCGTCTCGTACGCGTCCCGGATGCCGGGCAGACCGACGATCCGGCCACCGGTGGGCAGGTCGGGGCCCGGCACGAGCTTCATCAGCGCGTCGAGGTCGGCGTTCGGGTACCGGATCAGGTGCCGGGCCGCCGCGATCACCTCGCGCAGGTTGTGCGGCGGCATGTTCGTGGCCATGCCGACCGCGATCCCCGAGGCGCCGTTGACCAGCAGGTTCGGGAAGGCGGCGGGCAGCGCCACCGGCTCCCGCTCCTGGCCGTCGTAGTTGGGCGCGAAGTCGACGGTGTCCTCGTCGATGGACTCCGTCATCAGCCCGGCGGCCTCGGCCATCCGGCACTCGGTGTACCGCATGGCGGCCGGCGGGTCGTCGTTGCCCAGCGAGCCGAAGTTGCCGTGGCCGTCCACCAGGGGCACGCGCATCGAGAACGGCTGGGCCATGCGCACCAGGGCGTCGTAGATCGAGGCGTCGCCGTGCGGGTGCAGCTTGCCCATGACCTCGCCCACGACACGGGCGCACTTCACATAGCCGCGCTCGGGCCGCAGGCCCATCTCGTTCATCTGGTACACGATGCGGCGGTGCACCGGCTTGAGGCCGTCGCGGGCGTCCGGCAGCGCGCGGGAGTAGATGACCGAGTACGCGTACTCGAGGAAGGAGCCCTGCATCTCGTCGACGACGTCGATGTCGAGGATCTTCTCCTCGTACGAGTCGTCGGGCGGCGGGGTCTTCGTACTACGGCGGGCCATCGCTGCCGGCTCCTTGCTGAAGCGTGAACGGTGATCTGACGCCGTCCATTGTGGACTGCGGCACTGACAGCGACCGACCAGGACCCGTCACGGGCTGCCGGCCCGGCGCTGCCCGCAGGGTACGCCCTCGCCCCGGGTCGCCGTCCCCGGCGGCCCGCCAACCGCGTTCTCGCTCTCGGCGTACGAGGTCCGGGAACTCCACCGGCGGCCCGCACGCTTGCATACAGTGGCAGGACCGGCGGAATCCCGCAGTTCCGCCCCATGATTCACCCAGTGATTCACCTAGTGACTCACCCAGTGATTCCACCAAGGATTTCGCGATCGAAGGGATGCACATGCCCATGGGTCACACGGCCACAGCCCAGGCAGGCTCCGGCGGCCTGACAGCGACCGAGCACCGCCTGGCCAACGGCCTGCGCGTGGTGCTCTCCGAGGACCACCTGACCCCGGTCGCGGCGGTGTGCCTCTGGTACGACGTCGGCTCGCGCCACGAGGTCAAGGGGCGCACCGGTCTGGCTCACCTTTTCGAGCACCTCATGTTCCAGGGCTCCGCCCAGGTCAAGGGCAACGGCCACTTCGAGCTGGTCCAGGGCGCCGGCGGCTCCCTCAACGGCACCACCAGCTTCGAGCGGACCAACTACTTCGAGACCATGCCCGCCCACCAGCTGGAGCTGGCCCTCTGGCTGGAGGCCGACCGCATGGGCTCCCTGCTGGCGGCCCTCGACGAGGAGTCGATGGAGAACCAGCGGGACGTCGTCAAGAACGAACGCCGCCAGCGCTACGACAACGTCCCCTACGGCACGGCCTTCGAGAAGATGACCGCCCTCGCCTACCCGGAGGGCCACCCCTACCACCACACGCCGATCGGCTCGATGGCCGACCTGGACGCGGCGACCCTGGAGGACGCGCGCGCGTTCTTCCGCACCTACTACGCGCCGAACAACGCGGTGCTGTCGGTCGTCGGAGACATCGACCCCGAGCAGACGCTCGCCTGGGTCGAGAAGTACTTCGGCTCCATCGCCTCGCACGACGGAAAGCAGCCTCCCCGGGACGGCTCGCTGCCCGACGTCATGGGCGGCCAACTGCGCGAGGTCGTCGAGGAGGAGGTCCCCGCCCGCGCCCTGATGGCGGCCTACCGCCTGCCGGAGGACGGCACGCGCGCGTGCGACGCGGCCGACCTGGCCCTCACCGTCCTGGGCGGCGGCGAGTCGTCCCGTCTCTACAACCGGCTCGTACGCCGCGACCGCACGGCCGTCGCCGCCGGGTTCGGCCTGCTGCGGCTCGCCGGGGCACCCTCCCTGGGGTGGCTGGACGTGAAGACGTCCGGCGACGTCGAGGTGCCGGTCATCGAGACCGCCGTCGACGAGGAACTGGCCCGGTTCGCCGAGGAGGGCCCCACGCCCGAGGAGATGGAGCGCGCCCAGGCCCAGCTCGAGCGCGAGTGGCTCGACCGGCTGGGCACCGTCGCGGGCCGCGCCGACGAACTGTGCCGCTACGCCGTCCTGTTCGGCGACCCGCAGCTCGCCCTCACCGCCGTGCGGCGGGTGCTGGAGGTGACCGCGGAGGAGGTCCAGGAGGTCGCCAAGGCCCGCCTGCGCCCCGACAACCGCGCGGTGCTCGTCTACGAGCCCACCGCCCCCACCGCCGAGAACGACGCCGACGAGACCACCGTCACCGTCTCCGCGACCGACGCCACCGACGAGAACGAGGAGGCGGCCAAGTGACCGAGCTCGCCACCATGGAATTCCACGCGCAGCCGCAGGCCGGGGAGCCCAAGCCGTGGGCGTTCCCCGCCCCCGGGCGCGGCAGTCTCGGCAACGGCCTCACCGTGCTGCGCTGCCACCGCCCCGGCCAGCAGGTCGTCGCCGTCGAGGTGCTCCTGGACGCCCCGCTGGACGCCGAGCCGGCCGGACTCGACGGCGTCGCCACCATCATGGCGCGCGCCTTCTCCGAGGGCACCGACAAGCACTCCGCCGAGGACTTCGCGGCCGAGCTGGAGCGCTGCGGCGCCACCCTGGACGCGCACGCCGACCACCCCGGCGTCAGACTGAGCCTGGAGGTGCCCGCCTCGCGCCTCGCCAAGGCCCTCGGCCTGCTCGCCGACGCCCTCAGGGCGCCCGCGTTCGCGGACGGCGAGGTCGAACGGCTGGTGCGCAACCGGCTCGACGAGATCCCGCACGAGCTGGCCAACCCCGCCCGCCGGGCCGCCAAGGAACTCTCCAGGGAGCTTTTCCCCGCCGACGCGCGCATGTCGCGACCGCGCCAGGGCACCGAGGAGACGGTCGAGGCCATCGACTCGGCCGCCGTGCGCGCCTTCTACGAGCGGCACGTCCGCCCCGCCACGGCCACCGCCGTGGTCGTCGGCGACCTCACCGGCGTCGACCTCGACGCGCTGTTCGGCGCCACCCTGGGCGCGTGGACCGGCTCGGCCGCCGAACCGCGCCCCGTGCCCCCGGTGACCGCGGACGACCGCGGCAGGGTCGTCATCGTCGACCGTCCGGGCGCCGTCCAGACGCAGCTGCTGATCGGCCGCACCGGCGCCGACCGGCACGACCGCGTCTGGCCCGCGCAGGTGCTCGGCACCTACTGCCTCGGCGGCACCCTCACCTCCCGCCTGGACCGTGTCCTGCGCGAGGAGAAGGGCTACACCTACGGTGTCCGGGCGTTCGGGCAGGTCCTGCGTTCCGCGCCGGACGGCACGGGCGCCGCGATGCTCGCCATCAGCGGCTCCGTCGACACCCCCAACACCGGCCCCGCGCTCGACGACCTGTGGACGGTGCTGCGCAAGCTCGCCGCCGAGGGACTCACCGACGCCGAGCGCGATGTGGCGGTGCAGAACCTGGTGGGCGTCGCTCCGCTGAAGTACGAGACGGCGGCGGCCGTGGCGGACACGCTCGCCGACCAGGTCGAGCAGCACCTGCCCGACGACTTCCAGGCGACGCTCTACCGTCAACTCGCCGCCACGGGCACGGTGGAGGCCACCGCGGCGGTCGTCAACGCCTTCCCGGTGGACCGCCTCGTGACGGTCCTCGTCGGTGACGCCGCGCAGATCAGGGAGCCCGTCGAGGCCCTCGGCATCGGCGAAGTCACCGTGGTGGCCGCCGAGTAGCGGCACGCGCGTGAGGCGGCCCTGGTGACCGATGTGTCACCAGGGCCGCCGTTTGTCCGGATTGGGAGAGTGATCGCCTGTCTGCCCTGTGGCGTGCGCTACAAAATGCCTGTTGCGTTTGAGGATTGAACGCAGCCGCGTTTAGCGTCATCCGGGCTGTTCGTCAGGCAGTGCGCCGCACCCGCGGCACCGGACAGTCATCGCCGAGTCCCCGTACGGCGCGAGCCAGGGGAGCCGGGGACCCATCGCAGTCCCTGGGGTGAATCGGACGCCCGCGCGTGCAGCGAGGGGGTCCGTAGGAGACCTTCCACCTCCGAACCCGTCAGCTAACCCGGTAGGCGAGAGGGAAGGAAAGGACAAGCCTCTACATGGCGTTCACGCGCGCCACCGGGAAGCACCGCCGTCCAGGCCGGGTGCACCGCAGCACCGCCCGCGCGGCGGGAGTCGCGGCCCTCGCCACCACCGGCGTCGTCGGCACCCTCGCGGCTCCGGCGCTCGCCGCCGAGCCCGAGGTGGAGCAGAGCGGACTCACCCCGGTCGTCACCATCGGCGACTCCATAGCCGACGAGGTCGACGCCCAGGCCGTCGCCCAGGAGCAGGCGGCCGCGGACGCCGCCGCCCGCGAGGCGGCCCGGGAAGCGGCCCGCGAGCGGGCGGCCGAGGCGGCCAAGGAGGCGCACGAGGCCAAGGAGCGCGCCGCGCGTGAGGCGGAGCGCAAGCGCCTCAACACCTTCGTCGCGCCGATCACCGCCTCATACGTCTCCACGGCGTACCAGGCCGGCAGTTCTCTGTGGTCCTCCGGCAGCCACACCGGCATCGACTTCCACGCCTCCAGCGGCACCTCCGTGCACGCCGTCGGCGTCGGCACCGTCGTCGAGGCAGGCTGGGGCGGGGCGTACGGCAACCAGGTCGTGATCAAGATGCACGACGGCACGTACACGCAGTACGGGCACCTGTCGTCCATCGGCGTCTCGGTCGGCCAGTCGGTCGAGCCCGGCCGGCAGATCGGCATCTCCGGCGCCACCGGCAACGTCACCGGGCCCCACCTGCACTTCGAGGCCCGTACGAGCCCCGAGTACGGTTCGGACATGGACCCCGTCGCCTATCTCCGCTCCCACGGCGTGAACATCTGACAACGGCATCCGAAAGACCCCGGCTTCACGAGCCGGGGCTTTTCGCATTTAATGGCGCTTGACTGGGCCGCCAGTCGCCGGGTGCGCGTTCATCGGTGACGTTTCGCGGGGGAAGTCGACGTTCGACGGGGAAAGGGAGGGCGGTCATGCGTATTCCGGCGCATTCGGTGTGCACGGCGATCCGGGACGACATCGTCACCGGCGTCCACGGCCGCGGGAGCCGGCTCACTGAGGAACTCCTCGCCCGCCGTTACGGCGTCTCCCGCGTACCGGTCCGTGAGGCCCTGCGCACGCTGGAGGCCGAGGGCTTCGTGGTGACCCGGCGACACGCGGGCGCGTGCGTCGCGGAACCGACCGAGCGGGAGGCCGCCGACCTGCTGGAGGCGCGTGCGCTGCTGGAGCCGCTCGGCGCCTCCCGGGCCGCCCGGCGGCACACCGAGGCCCACCTCAAGGTGTTGCGCGGGCTGGTCAGGCTGGGGCAGGAGCGGGCCAGGCAGGGCACCGGGGAGGACCTGCGCTCCCTGGGCGGCTGGTTCCACGAGACCCTCGCCCAGGCGACCGGCAGTCCCTCGCTGACGGCGCTGCTGACCCAGCTCCACCACAAGATCGCCTGGATGTACGTGGTGGAGGCGCAGTCCGGTCCGGTGGAGTACTGGGCGGAGCACGGCGCGATCGTCGACGCGGTGGCCCGCGGGGACGGCGAACGCGCGCGTGCGCTGATGGCGCTGCACACCGAGCGCTCGGCGTCCGCGCACCGGCTGCGCTTCGCCTCCGGCGACGGACGGGCCAAGCGCGTGAGGAATGCGCAACATCCCGTAAACACGACCGGACTGCGGCGGTAACACGGGCGCCGTATACAAAGGAGAGGAATTCCGGACGCGTTTCCGGAGTCCGTCGAATATGCGGGCGGCGCCTGAAAGCGGAGGCTCCGGACAGGAAATGCGAAAGGCCCGTCCGGTGCTCCCGGCGGGCCTTTCGGTGCTGCTGTCCGTCAGACGGTCTCGGGAAGCTCCTCGAGCCCCTCGGCGACCAGCTTCGCCAGCCGCTCCAGGGCGGCTTCCGCGCCCTCGGCGTCGGAGGCGAGCACGATCTCCTCGCCGCCCTGGGCGCCGAGGCCGAGGACGGCCAGCATGGAGGCCGCGTTGACGGGGGAACCGTCGGCCTTGGCGATCGTCACCGGGACGCCTGTGGCCGTGGCGGCTCGGACGAAGATGGAGGCGGGGCGGGCGTGGAGACCCTCGGCCCAGCCGACGTTGACGCGGCGCTCAGCCATGTGATGCTGCCCTTCAGGTGTTCAGAGGGGGTTTGAAGTTGTCTAGACCAGTCTTGTCTAGACCAGTTTCCCACACGTGAAGCGTTCCCGGGACGGCCCGTGTGCCGCCCCGTGCGGTCGTCGGACCGCGGCCTCGGTCCGAGCTCCCGTCCCCCACAGACTGCCCCGCGCCGTTGTCGTACGCGAGCCGTACTGTGGGGGCCATGCAGACCTCGTCGGACCGGCACGAGTACCCCGCCCACTGGGAAGCCGACGTGGTGCTGCGCGACGGCGGCACCGCGCGCGTCCGCCCCATCACCGTTGATGACGCCGAGCGCCTGGTCAGCTTCTACGAGCAGGTCTCCGACGAGTCGAAGTACTACCGCTTCTTCGCGCCGTACCCTCGCCTGTCCGCCAAGGACGTCCACCGCTTCACGCACCACGACTTTGTGGACCGGGTGGGACTCGCGGCCACCATCGGCGGCGAGTTCATCGCCACCGTACGCTACGACCGGATCGGCCCCGGCGGAACACCCGCCGCCTCCCCGGCCGACGAGGCCGAGGTCGCCTTCCTCGTCCAGGACGCCCACCAGGGCCGGGGCGTCGCCTCCGCGCTCCTCGAACACATCGCCGCCGTCGCCCGCGAGCGCGGCATCCGCCGCTTCGCCGCCGAGGTGCTGCCCGCCAACACCAAAATGATCAAGGTGTTCATGGACGCCGGGTACACCCAGAAGCGGAGCTTCGAGGACGGTGTGGTCCGCCTGGAGTTCGGTCTCGAACCCACCGACCGCTCGCTCGCCGTGCAGTACGCGCGCGAGCACCGCGCGGAGGCCCGCTCCGTCCAGCGGCTGCTGCAGCCCGGCTCGGTCGCCGTCGTCGGCACCGGCCGCACCCCCGGCGGCGTCGGCCGCAGCATCCTCGGCAACATCCGGGACGCGGGCTACGCGGGCCGGCTGTACGCCGTGAACAGTGCCTTCCCCGAGGAGCGCAAGGAACTCGACGGGGTCCCGGCGTGCCGCTCCGTGCGCGACATCGACGGGCCCGTCGACCTCGCCGTCGTCACCGTGCCCGCCGAGCACGTCCCGGACGTCGTCGCGGAGTGCGGCGAGCACGGCGTGCAGGGACTGGTGGTGATCTCCGCCGGTTACGCCGACAGCGGCCCCGAGGGACGCGAACGCCAGCGCGCCCTCGTGCGGCAGGCGCGCACCTACGGCATGCGGATCATCGGGCCCAACGCCTTCGGGATCATCAACACCTCCCCCGACGTGCGGCTCAACGCCTCCCTCGCCCCCGAGATGCCGCGCCCCGGCCGGATCGGCCTGTTCGCCCAGTCCGGCGCCATCGGCATCGCCCTGCTCTCCCGGCTGCACCGGCGCGGCGGCGGGGTCACCGGCCACACCGGCGTCTCCACCTTCGTCTCCTCCGGCAACCGCGCCGACGTCTCCGGCAACGACGTGCTGCAGTACTGGTACGACGACCCGGAGACCGACGTCGCCCTGATGTACCTGGAGTCCATCGGCAACCCGCGCAAGTTCACCCGCCTGGCCCGGCGGACCGCGGCCGCCAAGCCCCTGGTCGTCGTGCAGGGCGCCCGGCACGGCGGCGTGGCACCCCAGGGGCACGCCGTACGGGCGACACGGCTGCCGCACGCGACGGTCTCCGCGCTGCTGCGGCAGGCCGGCGTGATCCGGGTCGACACCATCACCGACCTGGTCGACGCGGGGCTGCTGCTCGCCCGCCAGCCGCTGCCCCCCGGACCGAGGGTGGCCATCCTGGGCAACTCGGAGTCCCTGGGACTGCTCACCTACGACGCGTGCCTGTCCGAGGGCCTGCGCCCGCAGCCCCCGCTGGACCTGACGACGGCCGCCTCGGCCGACGACTTCCACGCGGCCCTGTCCCGCGCCCTGGCCGACGACACGTGCGACGCGGTCGTCGTCACCGCCATCCCGACGGTGGGGGAGGGGGCCGCCGGGGACGCCGCGCTGGCGGAGGCCCTGCGCTCGGCGGCGGCCGCGGTCCCCACCAAGCCGGTCCTCGTGGTCCACGTGGAGCTGGGCGGCCTGGCGCAGGCCCTGTCCGCGGCGGCGAGCACCGCCCCGCAGGCCGCCCCCGGCCCCGCCGAGGAGGCCCTGCCCGCCGCCCCGGCCCAGTCGCCGCCCGCCGTCCGGGCCCCGGAGGGGACCCACCTCATCCCCGCCTACCCCGCCGCAGAGCGGGCCGTCCGCGCTCTCGGCGAAGCCGTCGCCTACGCGCAGTGGCGGCGCGACGCCGCCGACCCCGGCAAGGTCCCGGAGTACGACGACATCGACGAGAAGGGCGCCGCCGAGCGCATAGCGGGGCACCTCGCGCGCGGGCAGGGGCTCACCCTCGGCGGCGAGGAGACCTGCGACCTGCTCGGCAGGTACGGAGTCCACGTCCACCGCGCCCTGCCCGCCCCCACCCCAGACGACGCTACGGCCGCCGCGCGGACCATCGGCTACCCCGTCGCCCTCAAGGCCACCGCCCCGCACCTGCGCCACCGCGCCGACCTGGGCGGCGTACGCCTCGACCTCGCGGACGAGGAGCAACTGCGCAGGGCCTACGCCGAATTGACCGAGCTGTTCGGCAGGCCCGCGGAGCTGCGCCCGGTGGTGCAGGGCATGGCCCCGCGCGGCGTCGACACGGTCGTGCGGGCGGTCATCGACCCGGCGGCCGGCGCGGTGCTCTCCTTCGGCCTCGCCGGCGCCGCCACCCAACTGCTCGGCGACATGGCGCACCGGCTGATCCCGGTCACCGACCGGGACGCCACCTCGCTCATCCGTTCGATCCGCACGGCGCCGCTCCTCTTCGGCTGGCGCGGCTCGGCCCCCGTCGACGCCGCCGCCCTGGAGGAGCTGCTGCTGCGGGTCTCGCGGCTGGTCGACGACCATCCGGAGGTCGTCGCGGTCACCCTCGAACCGGTCGTGGTCGCCCCGGACGGCCTGAGCGTCCTCGGCGCCTCCGTGCGCCTCGCGCCCCCTCCCGCCCGGGACGACCTGGGCCCCAGGACCCTGCCGGCGTACTGACCCGCCGCGGCCCGGCGGCGACCCGGGCACCGCCCGAGGACGACCTGAGCAGGGCCCGAGCACGGTCCGGGACGGGTACCCGCAGGAGCGTCCCTCGCAGTCATTGGGTCCCCGTAGGATGGACGGCATGGCCAAGACCAGTACGACGACCCAGGGGCTGCGAGCGGCGATCGAGCGCAGCGGCTACTACCCGGCCCTCGTGGCCGAGGCGGTGGAGGCCGCCGTGGGCGGCGAGCCCGTGCGGTCGTACCTGGTCCACCAGGAGACGACGTTCGACCAGAACGAGGTGCGCCGGCACGTGACCGTGCTGGTGCTCACCGGCAACCGCTTCATCGTCAGCCACACCGACGAGCAGGCCGCCGACGACACCTCCCCGACGCCGTACGCCACGACGTCCACGGAGTCCGTCAAGCTCGGCCGGATCTCGTCCATCGTCGTCAGCCGCGTCGTCGCCAACCCCGAGAAGTACAAGCCGGGCACGCTGCCCCGCGAGATCGTGCTCACCATCGGCTGGGGCGCCGTCTCCCGCCTCGACCTGGAGCCCGCCGCCTGCGGCGACCCCAACTGCGAGGCCGACCACGGCTACACGGGCAGCTCCACGGCCGACGACCTCAGCCTGCGCGTCAGCGAGGCCGGGGACGGCCCCGAGACGGTGCGCCAGGCGCTCGCCTTCGCCCAGGCCCTCTCCGAGGCGACCGCGGACTCCACACGCTGATGGCGCAGTACACCGCCTGGGACACCCACCCGGAACCGCTCCCCGTCGACTCCGCCCCCGTACCCGAGTACGGCACGGGTTCGCTCGCCGACCTGCTGCCCACCCTGGCCGCCGGCCTCGGCGTCCCCGGCATGACCGCGGGCATCACCGAACTGACCCCCGCCGACCGCAACTGCGTCTTCCTCATCGACGGCCTCGGCTGGGAGCAACTGCGCGCGCACCCGGACGACGCCCCCTTCCTCAGCTCCCTCCTGGAGAGCTCGCGGGGCGGCACCGGACGTCCGATCACCGCCGGCTACCCGGCGACCACGGCGACCTCCCTCGCCTCCGTCGGCACCGGCCTGCCGCCGGGCGCCCACGGCCTGCCCGGCTACACCGTGCGCAATCCGGACACCGGCGCGCTGATGAACCAGCTGCGCTGGCAGCCGTGGACCGCACCGGGCCCCTGGCAGCCGTACCCCACCGTCTTCGGCCTCGCCCACGAGGCGGGCGTGCACGCCGCCCAGGTCTCCTCGCCCACCTTCGCGAACACCCCGCTGACCAAGGTCGCGCTCAGCGGCGGCGAGTTCCACGGACGCCTGTCCGGCGAGGACCGCATGGACTGCGCCGCCGAGCAGCTGGCCCGCGCCGACCGCGCCCTCGTCTACACGTACTACGCCGAGGTCGACGGCGCCGGACACCGCTTCGGCGTCGACTCCGACACCTGGCGCGGGCAGCTCGGCCACGTCGACCGGCTCGTCCAGCGCCTCGCCGAGCAACTGCCGCCGCGCAGCGCCCTGTACGTCACCGCCGACCACGGCATGATCGACGTGCCCTTCGACGAGGACCACCGCATCGACTTCGACGAGGACTGGGAGCTGAAGGCGGGCGTCGCCCTCCTCGGCGGCGAGGGCCGCGCCCGGCACGTCTACGCCGTCCCCGGCGCCCGGAACGACGTGCTGACCTGCTGGCGCGAGGTGCTCGGCGAGCAGTTCTGGGTGGCGTCCCGGGACGAGGCGATCGCCGCGGGCTGGTTCGGTCCCCGCATCGACGACCGGGTCCACGAGCGCATCGGCGACGTGGTCGCCGCCGCGCGCGACGACGTCCTGCTCATCGCCTCCGAGCGCGAACCCAAGGAGTCGGCGATGGTCGGCAATCACGGTTCGATGACCCCTGCCGAGCAGCTCGTCCCGCTGCTCGAAGTACGCTCCTGACCGCTCCCGCCCCCCTCGCTGCCGAAAGGTGCTCAACCCCTCATGCCCGAGCTGGTGTTCTTCTCCGGAACGATGGACTGCGGGAAGTCGACACTGGCTCTCCAGATCGAGCACAACCGCTCGGCGCGCGGACTGGCCGGCATGATCTTCACCCGTGACGACCGCGCGGGCGAGGGCAAGCTCTCCTCCCGCCTCGGCCTCGTCACCGACGCCGTGGAGGTCGGGGACGGCCAGGACCTCTACGCCCACGTCGTCGACCACCTCTCCCAGGGCGGCCGGGTGGACTACGTGATCGCGGACGAGGCGCAGTTCCTCGCGCCGGACCAGATCGACCAGCTCGCGCGCGTGGTCGACGACCTCGACGTCGACGTGTACGCCTTCGGCATCACCACCGACTTCCGCTCCAAGCTCTTCCCCGGCTCCCAGCGCCTGGTCGAACTCGCCGACCGCGTCGAGGTGCTCCAGGTGGAGGCCCTGTGCTGGTGCGGAGCCCGCGCCACGCACAACGCCCGCACCGTGGGCGGCGTCATGGTCGTCGAGGGCGCCCAGGTGGTCGTCGGCGACGTCGCCCAGTCTCCCGACGAGATCGGCTACGAGGTGCTGTGCCGCCGCCATCACCGGCGCCGTACGACCGCGGCGACGGCCCGCGCGGCGGCGCTGTCGCCCGACGTGCTGCCGGTGTCGTCCGGTTGACGCGTGATGCTTCGTCAAGTTCTCGCGGCAGCGGGTAACTTGAAGGCGGACGGCCACGCGGTGGGGGCTGCTGCCGCAGGAGAAGGGTGCGACGGTTGACCGAGGAGAGGACGGCGTCGGTCCCGTCCGCCTGGATGGCGCTGTCCGTCCGGTACGGACGTGCCGTCGCCCGGGCCTGCGACCTGGGCGTCGCGCTGGTGGTCCTGGCCGCGGCGAACTACTACGACGGCGCGTACGACCTGCTGCTGGGCGCGCTGATGGCCCTGTGCCTGCTGGCCCGCAGACGGCACCCCGGCACCGTGATGGCGGTCGTCCTGGCGCTGGGCGTCGCCCAACTCCTCCTGTACGACCTGCCCGACCCGCCGCTGGCCTCGGCGCCCGCCGCGTACGACGTCGCCGTGCTGTTCGCCATGATGTCGGTCGTCCACCATTCCCGGACCACCTGGATGCCGTATGCCGCCGGCGCCGCGGTGCTGCTGGCCACGGCGGCCGGCACGGTGGGGGCGCCGACCCTCGGCATCGAGCCGTTCGTCGATCTCGAAGCGCTGGGCGTCTACTGGGGACTGACACTGACGGTCTGGCTGACGGCCTTCGCCCTGCACACGCGACGCCTCTACGCCGAGAGCCAGACCGCCCGCGCCTGGCACGCCGAGCGGGAGCAGGAGCAGCGGATCCGGCTGGCCGCGACCAGGGAGCGGGCCGAGATCGCCCGTGAGCTGCACGACGTCGTGGCGCACAGCCTGGCCGTGATGATCCTCCAGGCCGACGGTGCCGGGTCCGTGCTGCGCAAGTCGCCGGACATGGCGGAGTCCGCGCTGAAGACGATCGCCGCCACGGGCCGGGACGCGATCGACGACATGCACCGCATCGTCCGCGTGCTGCGCGAGGGCAACCAGGACTCCGGCGGCTCGGACCCGGGCGCCCCGGACTCCGCAGCCGACGGCTCGCCACGGCGCCTGATCACCCTCGACGAGATCGAGGTCGTCGCCGAACGCGCACGGACCGCCGGGCTGACCGTGGACGTGTCGGTCGAGGTCGGCGAGGGACGGCTGGCACCGGCGGAGGAGATGACGGCCTTCCGGATCGTCCAGGAGTGCCTCACCAACGTGCTCCGCCACGCCGGAGCGGGGGCCGGGGTCGACATCCGGCTCGAGGAGGAACACGGCACGCTGCTGATCGGTGTGGTCGACGACGGAGCGGGCACCCTCGCCGGCCGCGGCGTCGGCGGGCACTCCGGAGGCAACGGGCTCGTGGGCATGCGGGAACGGGTGGAGCTCGTCGGCGGCAGCTTCGAGGCCGGCCCCCGGCTCGGCAGCGGATGGCACGTACGTGCCTCGATACCGACAAGGACGCGGTGATGACGCAGGCAGGCGGACCGATCCGGGTGGCCGTGGTGGACGACCAGCCGCTGATCCGGGCCGGGTTCTCGATGGTGCTGGCGGGCCAGGACGACATCGAGGTCGTCGGTGAGGCGGAGAACGGGGCGGACGCGCTCGACCTGCTGCACAGGGTCGAGGCGGACGTCGTCATCATGGACATCCGGATGCCCGTCATGGACGGCATCCAGGCCACCGAGCAGCTGATGCGGCGGGAGAACCCGCCGGGCGTGCTGGTGCTGACCACCTTCGACAACGACGAGGACGCGTTCGCGGCGCTGCGCGCCGGGGCGGGCGGCTTCCTGCTGAAGAACGCCCCGGCCACGGAGGTCGTGAACGCCATCCGCGTCCTGGCCGCCGGGGAGTCGGTGGTGGCGCCGCGCATCACCCGGCTGCTCCTGGACCGGGTCTCGGACCGGCTGGCACCGACGAACGGCCAGGCCGAACGGCTGGACTCCCTCACCGCCCGCGAACGGGACGTACTCGCCCTGGTCGCCCGGGGGCTGTCCAACGCCGAGATCGCGGCCGACCTGTACGTCGCGCAGGCCACGGTGAAGACGCACCTGGGCAACCTCATGGCGAAACTGCACCTGCGGGACCGCGCCCAGGCCGTCGCGTTCGCCTACGAGTCCGGGCTGGTCCGGCCCTCCCCCTGAGGGTGCAGAAGCGCCCTGGGCTCCTGCACCCGGGGGCGCAGACGCGGCCCCGCCCGGCGCCCCAGATCCGCCGCGGCCGATCTCCGATTCATGGCCGATCTCCGCGGGGCCGCCGAACTCCAGACTTCTCACTGCCGCCGAACGCGGCCGAGAAGCCACTGGAGGACCCGATGAACGCCACGCCCACCACCCGGAACCGCAAGCGCAACCGCCTCGTCCTCAGCGCGGCCTCGGCCGTGGTCGTCGCCGCCCTGGCCGCCGGGGCCGCCTTCTGGTGGCAGGGCCGCGACGAGGTCAGCCAGGCGTCCGCCGAGGACTGCCGGCTGGCGCAGAGCATCGTCACCGAGGCCGAGGAGATCTCCACCGCTCCCGCGCCCGACGCGGAGAAGTGGTGGCGGAAGACCGGCGACACGCGCCGCGCGAAGATGAAGGACGGCTACCTCGGAGCCAAGATCTCCCAGTACGAGGGGTGGGCGCTCGCGACCGCCCAGAAGTCCCCCGAAGCGCCGTCCGCGAAGGACGTGGAGAACCTCCAGGACGAGGCACGGGGACACTGCTCGGACTCGGGGGTCACCCTCTCCATGCCGCCGCTCGGCTCCTGACCCGGATCGCGAGAGCCGCCGCCATGGCTGTCCGCACCGCCGTCCGCAGCCGCACACCCGACGACGTCATCACCACCACCGCCCTGGTGAAGACCTACCGTCAGGGCACCGCCGAGGTGCGGGCCCTGGACGGGGTGTCCGTCGGTGTCCGGCGTGCCCGGTTCACCGCCGTCGTCGGCCCCTCGGGTTCGGGGAAGTCCACCCTGATGCACTGCGCCGCCGGACTCGACACCGTCACCTCCGGCAGCATCGTCCTGGACGGAACGGAGCTCACCGGGCTGTCCGACCGGCAGCTGACCCGGGTGCGCCGGGAGCGGATCGGGTTCGTCTTCCAGTCGTTCAACCTGCTGCCCCAGCTGACCGCCCACGAGAACATCGTGCTGCCCGTCACCATGTCCGGCGGGCGCCCGGACCACGACTTCGTGGACCACCTCTGCGAAGTCCTGGGCATCGCCCACCGGGCGGCCCACCGCCCGGCCGAGCTGTCCGGCGGGCAGCAGCAGCGGGTCGCCGTGGCCCGGGCGCTGGTGGCCCGGCCCGCCGTGGTCTTCGCCGACGAACCCACCGGCAACCTCGACTCCCGGGCCGGCGCCGAAGTCCTCACCATGCTGCGCCGGTCCGTCGACGACCTCGGCCAGACGGTCGTCATGGTCACCCATGACCCGGCGGCCGCGCGGTACGCGGACCGGGTGCTCACACTCGAGGACGGACGCGTCGTGAAGGACGAGCACACCACACCCCGCGTGCGGGGCGCCGCCCTCCCCTCCGACACCGCGGGGAGGCGGGCATGAGCACCCCGTGGCGTGCGACCGTCCTCGGCTCCCAGGTGGCGGAACTCCTGAGGCGGCCCGGCCGGTTCACGGCGACCGGACTGTCGCTGCTGATCGCGGCGTTCGTCGTCTTCGGGGCCGTCATGGCCCAGCAGATCGTCACCGCGACCGTCGTCGAGAAGTTCCGCGGGACCCCCGAAACGGTGTCGCTGGTGGTCACGCCCGGCGGCGACGGCAAGGACCTCGGCGAGGCAGGCCTGCGCGCGGTCCGCAGGACGCCCGGGGTCACCGAGGCCGTCGGCCGGATGGAGGGCGGCTCCCCGCTGGACGGCAGCGCCGTCGAACGCTACCTCGGCCTGTCCGCGGACCCGGGCACGGGAGCCCTGGCCAAGGTCCGGCTGCTCGACGGCACCTACCCCGGCGGACCGGGCCTGCTCGCCGTCAACACGCAGGCCGCGCGGGAGTACGGTCTCGCTCCCGGATCGTCGCTCACATTGCTCCGGCCCGAACCCGACGGCGAAGGCACCCGACGGGTGACGGTCGAGGTCAGCGGCGTCGTCCGCAGCACCGCCACGAACGACGCCGAGCCCACGGGGTACGCCCCCGGCCCCGAACTCGGGCGGCTGCTCGGCGTGTCGGCGTACTCCCGCATCGATGTCCGCACCGACGTCGGTACCGACCTCCGCACCGACGGACGCGTCGCGGAGCTGACGGAGCGGATCCGGCAGGCGGTGCCCGGAGCGCTGGTGCGCTCCGGGGACGCGGTGCGGAAGGAGGAGGCCCGCGAGGCGGTGGCGGAGGCGAAGGACACCCTTGAGCTGGTCACCGTCTTCCTCGTCGTCGCCGTCGGCGCGGCCGTTCTCGTCGCGACGTCCACCTTCCGCATCGTCTTCGCCAGACGCGTGCGCCAGTTGGCGCTGCTGCGTGCCATCGGGGCGACCTCGCGGCGACTCGCCGCCGCGCTCGTCGTCGAAGGGGCGGTGGTCGGCCTGCTGGCCGGCGTGGCCGGGGTACTGGCGGCCTGGGGCTGCGGGCGCCTCGTCCCCCCGGTCGCCGGACGGTTCGGGCACGAGCTGTTCGCCCCGTCCCGCCTCCCGCCGGCGGAGGCCGTTCTCACCGTTCTCGGCACCGGACTGCTGGCGGTCCTGGCGGTTCTGGCCCCGTCCCTGACCGCCTCACGGGTCTCCCCGCTGCACGCCCTGCGGAGCGCGGCGTCCGGAGAGGGCGCGGGGAGCGGCGTCGGGCGGACCCTGCTCGGCCTGCTGTGTGCGGCGGGCGCCGCGCTGCTCGCCCGGCAGCAGTACTCCGGGCTGCCCCAGCCGGGCGACACCGGGTACGACCGGTTCGGGGCGCTGACCGGCGTGGTGCTCTCGGGCGGGTTGGCCTTCCTGGCCCTGATCGCCCTCGGCCCCCGGCTGGTCCGGCCGGTGCTGTCGGCCGTCGCCGTGCCACTGCGCCGCACCGGTGCCGCCGGCCGGCTCGCGGTCGCGGGCGTCGGGGGAGCGCCGGGCAGGGCGGCCTCCGTATCGGTCGTCGTCGCCCTCGGCGTCTGCCTGGTCGGCTCGGCCCTGACCTGCCTCGCCTCCCTGAACGCCTACGAACGGTACCGGCAGGCGGTGGAGGCACCCGCCGACTTCCGCCTGTACGCGAGGGACAGCGAGACCCTGGACCGGTCGCTGGCCGCCGATCTGGCCTCGCACCCCGAGCTCTCCGACGTGACCGCGTTCCGCGCGGTGGAGGTCGTCGAGGGCACGCGCGGCGCGACGATCTCCGACCTCGACCTCGGCGGCGTCCGCTCCGGCGTGAGCCTGACCGCCCGTACCGGCTCCCTCGACCACCTCGAACCCGGCCACGTCGTCGTGGACGCCGACCACGCCCACCGGCTCGGCGTCCGGGCCGGCGACCGCGTGACGCTCACGTACGGGGGCCGACCCGTCCAGCTCACCGTGGCGGCGACGCTGCCCGGAGCCGGTCCCTACGGAGGGAACTTCTTCGTCCCCGCCGCGGATCTCACCCGCCTGGGAGTGGACGCGGCGCCCACCGCGGTCACCGCCGACGCCTCGGAGGACGGCGTTCGGGGGCGGACACGCGCGCAGCGGGCCGTCACCGACACGTTGACCGGCCCGGAGCGCGGCGAGGGCCGCGTCATCGCCGAGGCCGCGGGCGGCCGGGCCGGGGAGTCGGACGACCTGGAGACGACGGCCACGACGGTGATCCTGGTCCTGGGGCTGACGGTCCTGGTGGCGGTCGTCGGAGTGGCGACCACGGCGGGGCTCACCGTCGTTGAGCGGGGGCGTGAGTTCGGGCTGTTGCGTGCCCTCGGGCTCAGCGGGGCGGCCGTGCACCGCATGGTCACGGTGGAGTGCGCGCTGTACGGCGTCCTGGGCGGAGTCCTGGGGCTGGCCCTCGGCGTGCCGTACTCCTGGCTGGTGGTCCGTGTCGCTCAGACCAGCGCCCCGTTCAGCGTGCCGGCCGGGCAGCTCGCGGCGGTCTTCGCCGCCCTCGTCCTGCTGACCGCCGCCGCGGGAACACTGCCCGCGCTCAGCGCCTCCCGGACCTCGCCGACGGTCGCCGTGGCCCGGAGCGAGTAGCCGGGGGGCGGGCGCGGCGGACTCGACGCCTCACCGCCGGCCGCACAACAGGGAGAACCGCGCCCCCTCCGGATCCGCCACCTCGGCCACCCGGCCGTGGGGCGTGTCCCGGGCCGGTGCGAGGACGTGCCCGCCCAGGGCGACGAGCCGCCGCAGGGACTCGTCCGTGTCGGCCACCTCGAAGTACGTCGTCCAGTGCGGCCCCCGGTCGCGCGGCAGGGCGTCGGCGACACCGTGGACGCCGGCGACGGGGCGGCCGTCGAGACGGAGCGTCACGCGGTCGCGGTCGGTGGGGGCCTCCGGGACCACGTCGAAGCCGAACACCGTCTCGTAGAACTTCGCGACGTTCGCCGTCTCGTACGTCAGCAGCTCGTTCCACGCCGGTGTGCCCGGGACACCGGCGATCGCCGTGCCGAGGTGCGCGGCCGCCTGCCAGATGCCGAAGACGGCGCCCGAGGGATCGGAGCCGAGGGCCATGCGGCCGGCCTCGGCGGCGTCCAGGGGGCCGACGCCGACCGTCCCACCGCACGAGCGCACCGTTTCGGCGGTCCGGTCGACGTCGTCCGAGGCGAAGTAGGGCGTCCAGGCGGTGGGCAGTTGCCGGTCCGGGGGGAGCTGCCCGATGCCTGCCACCTCGCGCCCGTCGAGCAGCGCCCGCGCGTAGGGACCGAGTTGCTGGGGGCCGGGCCGGAACTCCCAGCCGAACAGGGCACCGTAGAAGTCGTGCGTGGCGGCCGGTCCGTGCACCATCAGACTCACCCAGCAGGGCGTGCCGGGCGTACGCCGGGCGGGCGTCTCGCCGATCCGGCTGTCCGATCCCCGTGCGTCGGTCATCGTCACTCTCTTCTCGGCCCTTCGCGGGCCGTGCGTCCGCTTCCGCTCCGACGGGCCCGCGCGACCGCTGCCGGCACCGGACCCCGGTGCGTGCTTCGGGTGTGCTCGCTCACGTGGGGCAGCCCGCCCGGCGGGTCAGTACAGGATGTGTCCGAACCCGTACGCGTCGTGATCGGTACTGTCCGGCGGGCAGAGTAGCCCGACATCGACGCCTCGGCCACTCGGTACGTCAGGATGGGGCCATGAACGCCATCATCTCCGCATCCGAACTCGTCGACGAACTGGCGGGCGCCCACCCGCCCGTGCTGCTGGACGTCCGCTGGCAGCTGAGCACGGCGAAGGCCGCCGGTGCCCCGCCGTTCGACGGCCGGGCCGAGTACGCGGCCGGGCATCTCCCGGGTGCCGTCTACGTCGACCTGGACGGGGAGCTGGCCTCCGCGCCCGGCGCCGGTGGCCGGCATCCGCTGCCGGACGTGGCGGAGTTCGGCGCGTCGATGCGTCGGGCGGGCGTGTCGTCCGGGCGGCCGGTCGTCGTCTACGACGGCGGGCAGGGGTGGGCGGCGGCCCGCGCCTGGTGGCTGCTGCGCTGGACGGGTCACCCGAACGTGCGGGTCCTCGACGGCGGGTTGCCGGTCTGGGAGGCGCCGCTGTCGACGGACGTGCCGACGCCCGCGGAGGGCGACTTCGCGCCGGAGCCGGGTGCGGCGGGGCTGCTGGACGCGGACGGGGCCGCCGCGGTCGCCCGTTCGGGAGTGCTGTTCGACGCCCGCGCGGGGGAGCGGTACCGGGGAGAGGTGGAGCCGATCGATCGGGTCGGCGGCCACATCCCGGGCGCCGTGTCCGCGCCCACGACCGACAACGTGGCGCCGGACGGCCGCTTCCTGCCCGCCCGGGAACTCCGGGCGCGTTTCACGGCCCTGGGTGCCGCGGAGGACGGCGAGGTCGGTGTGTACTGCGGCTCGGGCGTGTCGGGCGCCCACGAGGTGCTCGCGCTGGCGGTGGCCGGCATCCCGGCGGCGCTGTACGTCGGCTCGTGGTCGCAGTGGTCGTCGGACCCCGGCCGACCGGTCGCGGTGGGGCCGGACCCGCGGTAGGCCCGTGCACGAGTCGGGGCCGCACCCGTCCGGGTGCGGCCCCGACTCGTGCACGTCGTGCGGCGGTGGGACCGACTACTCCTGCTTCTTCCGCCGGGTGCCGAACACGATCTCGTCCCAGCTCGGCACCGCGGCGCGGCGACCCGGCCGGACGCCGTCGGCCTCGGCCTGGCGGTCGGTGGAACCGGTGAGGCGGTCGCGGTGGCTGGCCACCGAGCGCGGCATGAGTACATCGGCGTAGGCGGAACCGGCCGACGCCGCCGGGGCGGGGGGCTCCTCCACCTCGGGCTCCTCGCTGGGCTCCTCCACCGGTTCCGGGGCGCGCTCGGGCACCACCAGGTCGCCCCGGAAGCTCGGTACGGCCTCCAGCAGGCTGGTGAGCGAGTCGCGTTCGCGTTCGACCGAGGCGGTGGCCGCGGTGTCGTCGGCCGGATCGGAGGGCGGCGGCGGCAGACTCGGCCGCTCCCGCTGCTCCCGGTCGAGGGTGCGGTCCAGCGGCCGGTCGCGCGGCAGCCGCGCGATGCGCGGCACGAACGGGAAGCTGGGCTCGGGCGCGGCGAGGTCGTCGGACTCGCCGATCAGCGCACGCGCCTCCGCGTCGACGGCCTGGACGAGCCGCCGCGGCGGGTCGTACGTCCAGCTCGCCGAGTGCGGTTCACCCGCGACCAGGTAGACCAGCAGCACTTCCCAGGTGCCGTCGTCGCGGCGCCAGGAGTCCCACTGGACGGTGTCCTTGTCGGCGCCGCGCAGCAGCAGCCGCTCCTGCACGGCCTCGCCGAGGGGCGGCCCGGAGTTCTCGCCGGGGCGGCGGACGGGCGTCTTGCGGGCCCGCTCGGCCATGAAGGCGCACTCGGCGAGCACGGGGCCCTCGAAGCGCCGTACGCGGTCGACGGGGATGCCGGCCATCTGGGCGACCTCTTCCGCGGTCGCGCCGGCTCGTATACGCGCCTGGATGTCGCGGGGGCGGAGATGACTCTCCACCTCGATCTCGATCTGGCCGAGGCGGGGACGGTCGCCGCGGACGGCGGCGCGGAGCCGCTCGTCGATCGGAAGCGTGTACTCCGTGCTGTCCGCAGCCTTCAGCACCAGCCGTGTGCCGTCATTCGAGACGGCCACGACACGCAGTTCGGGCATGGGGACCTCCCGGGTGGTGCCTGCCGACGTCACGTGCGTCGCTGCTTCCGCTCTGTCGAGTGTGGCCTGCCCGGGTGCAGCCTGCCACAACCTTGCCGAGTTGCCCGGCGTGTCGGGCACGGGCCCTGGATCGCCGTTATGGCACGGTTACCTGTTCGCAACGCTAAGTGACCAACTGCGTCACCCTGTGCAACTGGCCCCCTCCCGGCGATCCTTCAAGGTTCCGGACCCCCTGTCGGGAAGCCGGTCCCAGGGCTCGCAACAGTACTCCATTCGGGCCACCTGCGTGGATGGGCACGCCGCCCGACTTCCGGCAAGAGGGGGTGCCCGGCCGCCCCCGGCGGGATTCTCCCGATCTTGGACGTGGCGTACTTCACGCAATCACCAGAAACGGAACTAATGGTTTCGTCCGCACGTCCCTTTCTCGTGCAGTTGATCGATCCCGTGCGGTAAAGGCAGGCAAGGTCCGAGGATGCGTGAAAAGTCCGATGACGCGGATGGGGCGGACGTGCGTACGAAGGGGGAGTCCAGGCGCATCGACCTGAGCGTGCCCCAGGTCGCCGGCAGCGCCCTGGCCGCGGTGGTGGCCGCCAAACTCGCCTCCTCCTTCGGCGTGTACGGCACGATCGTCGGCGCCGGCCTGATCAGTGTCGTCGCCACCTGCGGGGGCTCGGTCCTCCAGCACTTCTTCAGGCGCACCGGCGAGCAGCTCCGGGTGAAGCGCACCGTCGGCGCCGTCCGGACCGGGCCGGCCGCGGCCTCGGCGGTCGCGGTAGCGGCGTCGGCCCCGGGCGAGTTCACCCGGGGCACCGTCTACCGCGCGCGTGCCACCGGCTGGAGGCGTCCGCTGGTCGCGGCGGCGCTGGTCTTCGGCGTCACCATGGCCGGGATCACCGTGTACGAGGTCGCCTCCGGCCAGAACCTGAGCGGCGGCCGCAGCACCACCGTGGGCAGTGCCTTCACCGGCCACAACAAGTCCGCGGGGGACACGGGGGAGTCGGAGGACCCGGGGAAGCCGGGCGACCCCGGCGACTCGCGGGGCGACCGGGACCCGGGCGGTTCCGCCGCCCCGGACGGATCCGGCTCGGGGAGCGCCGCCCCGGACCCCGCCCCCTCCAGAACGCCGGACGGAACCGGTGGCACCGGCACGTCGCCGGACGGCGGCGCCACCGAGGGCGGCGGTACGACGGCCGACCCGACGCCCACCCCGGAAGCCTCCGGCGGCGGGGGCTCCGCGGACACCGGCACCCCCGACCCGGACGGCTCCGCTACGGCCCCAGAACCCGGCGCAAGTAGTCGTTCAGGAACAGACGGTCAGGGTCAAGACGGTCCCGCAGCGCCGTGAACTCGCCGAAGCGCGGATACACCCGGGAGAAGTACTCGGCGTCCCGGGTGTGCAGCTTGCCCCAGTGCGGCCGGCCCTCGTGCGCGGTGAAGACGCGCTCGGCGGCGGTGAAGTACGCCTGGTAGGGAGTGCCCCGGAACATGTGGACGGCGATGTACGCGCTGTCGCGGCCCGACGCGGTGGACAGGGTGATGTCGTCGGCCGGGGCCGTGCGCACCTCGACCGGGAAGCTGATGCGCAGCCGCGACCGGTCGACCATCGCCCGCAGTTCGCGCAGCGTCTCGACGACGGCCTCGCGCGGAACGGCGTACTCCATCTCCAGGAACCGCACCCGGCGCGGAGACGTGAAGACCTTGTAAGGAGTGTCCGTGTACGTCCGCGCGGAGAGTGCCCGGCTGGAGATCCGTGCGATCGCCGGGATGGTGGCGGGCGCCGCGCGGCCGACCCAGTTGGCCGCCTGGAAGACGCCGTTGGAGAGGAACTCGTCGTCGAGCCAGCCCTGGAGCCGGCCCACCGGCTGCTCCGGTCCGGCGCTGCGGTTGTTCCGCTTGGTGTTGGTGCTGCCGGTGTGCGGGAACCAGTAGAACTCGAAGTGCTCGTTCTCCGACCACAGTTCGTCGAACTCGGCCAGGACCCGGTCGAAGGGCATCGGCTCCTCGCGGGCCGTGAGCAGGAAGATCGGCTCGACGGCGAAGGTGATCGCGGTGACCACGCCCAGCGCGCCGAGGCCGATCCGGGCGGCGGCGAACACCTCGGGGTTCTCGTGCTCGGAGCAGGTGAGCACCGTCCCGTCCGCCGTGACCAGTTCCAAGCCCCGGATCTGGGCGGCGACGGAGGCCGAGTCCCGGCCCGTGCCGTGGGTGCCGGTGCTGGTGGCCCCGGAGACCGTCTGCTCCATGATGTCGCCCATGTTCGTCAGCGACAGGCCCTCACGCGCGAGCGCCATGTTGAGCCTCTTGAGCGGGGTGCCGGCCTCGACCGTGACGGTCATGGCGTCGCGGTCGATGCCGCGGATGCCCGTCAACAGTTGAGGGCGGATCAATACACCGTCCGTCGCGGCTATGGACGTGAAGGAGTGCCCGGTGCCGACCGCCTTGACCCGCAGCCCGTCCTCGGCCGCCCTGCGAACGGCTCCGGCCAGTTCGTCGACGGAGGCCGGAGTGACCTCCCGCGCGGGGCGGGCGGAGACGTTGCCGCCCCAGTTACGCCACGTGCCGTTCCGGCCGCCCGGCCGTCCGTTCGTCCTGCCGCTCGCCGTGCGTGTGCTGCTCAACGGTCCCTCCCCGACGCGGATCCGGCCGCTTGAGCCGGCGGTACCCGAGGAAACCGACCGCGACCGCGACGGCGCCGGCCACCGCCGGAACCCCGTACCCGGCACGCGCCCCGGAGGTGTCGATCACCCAGCCGCCCGCGGAGGAGCCGAGCGCGACCCCGACCGCGAGTCCGGTACTCACCCAGGTCATGCCCTCGGTGAGCTGCGTGCGTGGTACGTGCTCTTCGATGAGGGACATCGTCGTGATCATCGTGGGAGCGATGGACAGACCCGCAACGAACAGTGCCGCGGCCAGAAACAGCAGGTTTCCGACCAGTAGGAGTGGGATCATACTCACGGCCATCGCGCAGACACCCAGCAGCCAGCGGCGCTCGGGCGGTCCGGCGAAGCGCAGCAGCCCGAAGATCATGGCCGCCGTGCACGATCCCGCCGCGTACAGGGCGAGTACGAGGCTGGCGGCGGCCTTGTGCCCCTCCTCCTCGGCGAAGGCCACGGTGACGACGTCGATGGCCCCGAAGATCGCTCCCGTGGCCGCGAACGTGCCGACCAGGACCCGCAGCCCCCGGGAGCGCAGTGCGGTGCCGCCGCCCTGCTGCTCGCGCGGGTGCGGCTCCGGCTCGGTGGCGCGCTGCGAGGTCAGCCAGAAGACGCCCGTCGCCAGGAAGCAGGCGGCGAGCAGCGGCCCGGCCTCCGGGAACCAGGCCGTGGACAGCCCGATGGAGATGATCGGGCCGAAGATGAAGCAGACCTCGTCCACCACGGACTCGAAGGAGTACGCCGTGTGCAGTTGCGGCGTGCCGCGGTACAGGGCCGCCCAGCGGGACCGGACCATCGCGCCGAGGCTCGGCACGCAGCCGATGCCGACACAGGCGACGAACAGCACCCAGTCCGGCCACCCGTAGTGGGCCGCGGGCAGCAGTACCGCGGCCGCGGCCAGCGAGACCAGCGTCGCCGGGCGCAGCACCCGCCGCTGGCCGTACCGGTCCACCAGGCGGGAGACCTGCGGCCCGGCCGCGGCCGCGGCGAGCGCGATGGTCGCCGACAGCGCACCGGCCAGTCCGTACCGCCCCGTGAGCTGCGAGATCATCGTCACCACGCCGATGCCCATCATCGACAGCGGCATCCGGCCGAGGAAGCCCGCGGCGGAGAAGCCCTTGGTGCCGGGGGCGGCGAACAGGGCGCGGTAGGGACTGGCCAACGAGGTCTCCGAGGGCGGCTCAGTGAAGACTGGGTAAGGTGCGAACGCAGCTGATACAGCTTACTCGTGGAAACGCCCCGCAACACCCCCGCGGACCTGGCCGGACGCGGGAGCGGCACCCACCGCTTCGCCGCTGTCGGTGCCGGGTGGCAGGATCGAGACATGCCAGACGTGCTCGATGCCAGCCCCTATGACGCCCTGCTCCTGCTCTCGTTCGGCGGCCCCGAGGGCCCGGACGACGTGGTCCCGTTCCTGGAGAACGTGACCCGAGGGCGCGGCATCCCCAAGGAACGCCTCAAGGAAGTCGGCCGGCACTACTTCCTCTTCGGCGGGGTCAGCCCCATCAACGACCAGAACCGCGCCCTGCTGGACGCCCTCCGCGAGGACTTCGCCGAGCACGGCCTGGACCTGCCGGTCTACTGGGGCAACCGCAACTGGGCGCCGTACCTGACGGACACCCTGCGCGACATGGTCCGCGACGGCCGCCGCCGCATCCTGGTCCTGGCCACCAGCGCCTACGCCTCGTACTCGGGCTGCCGGCAGTACCGCGAGAACCTCGCGGACGCGCTCGCCGCCCTGGAGTCCGAGGGGCTGGACCTGCCGAAGATCGACAAGCTCCGGCACTACTTCAACCACCCGGGCTTCGTCGAGCCCATGATCGACGGCGTCGTCCGGTCCCTGGCCGAGCTGCCGCAGGAGGTCCGGGACGGGGCGCACATCGCGTTCTGCACCCACTCGATCCCCACGGCCGCCGCCGCCGCCTCCGGTCCGGTGGAGGAGCACGGCGACGGCGGCGCGTACGTGCGCGAGCACCTGGACGTGGCGCGGCTCGTCGCCGACGCCGTCCGCGAGCGCACCGGTGTCGACCACCCCTGGCAGCTCGTCTACCAGTCGCGCTCGGGCGCCCCGCACATCCCGTGGCTGGAGCCCGACATCTGCGACCACCTGGAGGAGCGGCACGCGGCCGGTGTCCCGGCCGTCGTGATGGCCCCCATCGGGTTCGTCTCCGACCACATGGAGGTCCTGTACGACCTCGACACGGAGGCCACCGCCAAGGCGGAGGAGCTGGGACTGCCGGTGCGCCGCTCGGCCACCGTGGGAGCCGACCCCCGGTTCGCCGCCGCGGTCCGCGACCTCGTCCTGGAGAGGGCCTCAAGCGAGCGCGGGCAGGACGTCGCGCCGTGCGCCCTCGGCACCCTGGGCGCGAGCCACAACCTGTGCCCGGTCGGCTGCTGCCCCGCCCGTGCCCCCCGGCCCGCCGCCGCGGGCGCCGACAGCCCCTACGCGTGAGGAACCGCCAAGTGACCGACGTGACGCCCGACCCGCTCCACGCCGAGCTGCTGAGGATCGCCCAGGAGGCCGCCCGGCGCGCGGGCGAGCTGCTGCGGGACGGCCGCCCGGCCGACCTCGCGGTCGCCGCCACCAAGTCCAGCCCGATCGACGTGGTCACCGAGATGGACATCGCGGCGGAGAAGCTGATCACCGGGCTGATCGCGGACCGCCGCCCCGACGACGGCCTCCTCGGTGAGGAGGGCTCCGCCGCGGAGGGCACCAGCGGGGTCCGCTGGGTCATCGACCCGCTCGACGGCACGGTCAACTACCTTTACGGACTGCCCACCTGGGCGGTCTCCATCGCCGCGGAGCAGGACGGCGAGCGGGTGGCCGGGGTCGTCGTGGCCCCGATGCGCGGCGAGTCCTACCACGCGCTGCTGGGCGGTGGTGCCTGGGCGACGGGGGCCTGGGAGGGCGAGCGCAGGCTCGCCTGCCGGGCCGCGGCCCCGCTGGATCAGGCGCTGGTCTCCACCGGCTTCAACTACGTCGCCGACGTCCGCGCGGAGCAGGCCGAGATCGCGCGCAGGCTCATTCCGCTGGTGCGGGACATCCGGCGCGGCGGCTCGGCCGCGATCGACCTGTGCGACGTGGCCGCCGGACGGCTCGACGGCTACTACGAGCGCGGTCTGCACCCCTGGGACCTCGCGGCGGGTGACCTGATCGCCCGGGAGGCGGGCGCGGTGACCGGTGGACGGCCCGGTGAACGCCCGGGCGGCGACCTGGCCGTCGCCGCCACCCCGGCCGTCTTCGAACCGCTCCAGCGCCTGCTGGCGGACTTCGGCGCGTAGGCCCCCGGAGGGTCCGGCGGGCGGTGCCCGCCGGACGGCAGCGCGCATGACGAGGCCCCGGCGCTGGATCCCGCCGGGGCCTCGTCATGCGCGGGCCGATCAGGCGCTGGTCGCGCTGACCTCCACACCGTGCTCGGCAGCGAGACGGCGCAGATCGTCGAGCTCGCCCAGTTCCACCTCGACAAGGAACTCGTCGCCCTCGTCGCGGGCCCGGGACAGGTCGGACTCGGTCGTCTTTATGCGCTGCAGAAGTCCTGCGGTGAAAGCGTCCATGCTGCGCCCCCTCGTCCTGGGTCGTGGGTCGTTGGCACGGGGGTGTGCCGATCGGAAGGGACGATCACGTCTCCGGTGGAGTGCCCAGCGCTGCCCTGCCGGGCGGCGACGGTGCCGGACACCCACGCCCGCTCTGCGGAAGCGGACCGCGACGTACCGCGCGGTAACGCGGTACAGGCAGAGCGTGATCGCGGGGTGTAAAGCCGTCCTCCCCCAGCTCCCCTCCGCGGAAACCTCAACCGCGCGAGAAAATCTGGCATTCCCGCTTCGGCGGCCTCTGCCCGTCCTTCTTCGGCACCGGCCCCGCACCCGTCTTACAGCCGACTTATGGCCGAAAAGGGCAGGATGGAGGCAACACACCCACCAGCCCCCGCCCCCGTGCGCCCGACCGGCGCTACGCGGGTGGACACAGGAAGGACAAGCGACGTGCGCGTACTCGTCGTCGAGGACGAGCAGCTGCTCGCCGATGCGGTGGCCACCGGACTGCGCCGGGAGGCCATGGCCGTCGACGTCGTGTACGACGGTGCGGCCGCCCTGGAGCGCATCGGCGTCAACGACTACGACGTGGTCGTCCTCGACCGCGACCTCCCCCTCGTGCACGGCGACGACGTGTGCCGCAAGATCGTCGAGCTGGGCATGGCCACGCGCGTGCTCATGCTCACGGCCTCCGGCGACGTCAGCGACCGGGTCGAGGGCCTGGAGATCGGCGCCGACGACTACCTGCCCAAGCCCTTCGCGTTCAGCGAGCTGATCGCCCGCGTCCGTGCCCTGGGCCGTCGTACCAGCGTGCCCCTGCCGCCCGTCCTGGAGCGCGCCGGGATCAAGCTCGACCCGAACCGCCGCGAGGTCTTCCGCGACGGCACGGAGGTGCAGCTCGCCCCCAAGGAGTTCGCGGTCCTCGAGGTCCTCATGCGCAGCGAGGGCGCCGTGGTCTCGGCCGAGCAGCTCCTGGAGAAGGCCTGGGACGAGAACACCGACCCGTTCACCAACGTCGTGCGCGTGACCGTCATGACCCTGCGCCGCAAACTGGGCGAGCCGCCCGTCATCGTCACCGTGCCCGGCTCCGGCTACCGGATCTGACCGGCCGTGGCGACGACACCGGCGCCCCCCGGGGCGCCCCCCAAGCCCACCTGGGACCCCCGCTCGGCCACACCCCTGCCCTGGCTGCGCCCCACCATCCGGATACGGCTCACGCTGCTGTACGGCGGCATGTTCCTGATCGCCGGCATCCTGCTGCTGTCGATCATCTACCTGCTCGCCGCCCAGGCCGTGCGCACCGGCAACGAACCGCTGTACAAGATCGTCGACTTCACCGACCTCAAGGTCTCCAGCAGCACCTGTCCCGTGGTCGACAACGGCAACCTGTCGCTGTCCGACTTCAACGCGGCGATCAGCGACTGCATGGACCACCAGCGCAAGGTCGCCCTGGACAACCTGCTCAGCCGCTCCCTGCTGGCGCTGCTCGGCCTGGCCGTGATCGCCTTCGCCTTCGGCTACGCGATGGCCGGACGCGTCCTGTCGCCGCTGGGCCGGATCACCCGCACCGCGCGCGCGGTGGCGGGCTCCGACCTCTCCCGCCGGATCGAGCTGGACGGTCCGGACGACGAGCTGAAGGAGCTGGCCGACACCTTCGACGACATGCTGGAGCGGCTGCAGCGGGCCTTCACGGCCCAGCAGCGCTTCGTCGGCAACGCCTCCCACGAGCTGCGCACGCCGCTGGCGATCAACCGCACCCTCCTGGAAGTGCACCTGTCCGACCCGAACGCCCCGGTGGAGCTCCAGCAGCTCGGCAAGACGCTGCTGGCCACCAACGAACGCAGCGAGCAACTCGTCGAGGGACTGCTGCTGCTCGCCCGCAGCGACAACCAGATCGTCGAGCGCAAGCCGGTGGACCTCGCCGAGGTGGCCGGCCAGGCCATCGACCAGGTGCACGCCGAGGCCGAGAGCAAGGGCGTGGAGATCCGCGGCACGCGTGAGGCGGCCGTGGTCCAGGGCAACGGCGTCCTGCTGGAGCGGATCGCCCTGAACCTGGTCCAGAACGCCGTGCGCTACAACGTGGCCGAACAGGGCTGGGTCGAGGTCGCCACCGCCGTCGAGAACGGACAGGCGGTCCTGGTGGTCACCAACACCGGCCCCGTCGTGCCGGCGTACGAGGTGGACAACCTCTTCGAGCCGTTCCGGCGGCTGCGCACCGAGCGCACGGGCAGCGACAAGGGCGTCGGGCTCGGTCTGTCCATCGCCCGCTCCGTGGCCCGGGCGCACGGTGGGCACATCTACGCGCAGCCGCGCGAGGGCGGGGGGCTCGTGATGCGGGTCGCGCTGCCGGTCTGAGATCATGACCCCGACATCTCACCGAGACCCGAGGGCGTTCGCTTTGAGCGGAATTTCCAGGCCAATGAGCCGGGAGTCGCGTGTGTGATCGATCACAGCGAAAGCAATCCCGTCCCCCACTCTCCGTGATCATGCACCCTGTCGATAAGCCGGGAAAATCCTGGTTTTCAGGGGTCCTGATCACGGGAAGTACACGGTGAGACGCCTTTGAAGTGCGGCATTCGGACCGTGTACGGTCCCCATCGCCATCCAAGCCGATCACTCTTGAGGAGTCCGGTTGGGTGTCGATTGAGTAACAGACCTTGATGTGAGGCAAAATCTCCGCCTCAGGTCGGGCACAAGTCCGGCCTCTCACGCGTTACGTGCGCTGAAGACACCGCAGACACCCAGAGGGGGAGAGCGACCATGGCAACCGATTACGACACTCCACGCAAGACCGACGACGACGTCGACTCGGACAGCCTCGAAGAGCTGAAGGCGAGGCGGAACGACAAGTCCGCCTCGGCCGTCGACGTCGACGAGTTCGAGGCCGCGGAAGGCCTCGAACTTCCCGGCGCCGACCTCTCGAACGAGGAACTGGCCGTCCGCGTACTGCCGAAGCAGCAGGACGAGTTCACCTGCATGAGCTGCTTCCTGGTACACCACCGCAGCCAGCTGGCCCGGGAGAAGAACGGCCAGCCGATCTGCCGCGACTGCGACTGAGGCGGGGTCGGCCGTGACCGGCTCGACCCCTCCCTGGAAGCGCCGCTTCCCCGGACGGGGAGCGGACCAAGGACCGTCCGACGGTCCGTACAGCGCGCGTGACGACGAGCGGGGCCCGACCGACATGGGGAAGGCCCCGCTCGAACCAGTGGCCGACCGGAGTGACCTCCCGGCGACCGCGCGGCCGCCGGCACCCGCTGCCCGGCGCCGGGCAGCGGCGTTCCGCGAGAAGGCCGGAAACGGCGTCCGCAACGGCGGCGCCCGCGCCAGGGCCGCCCTGGCGCACCTCGCCGACCGGGTCATCGACCTCGCCCCGCGCGTGCCCGTACGGGACCTGGCGACGCTCCGCGGACAGTTCCCCGGCCTCGGACCCGAAGAGCTCGCCGACCGCCTCGTGGCCGGCGCCGCCAAGGGCACGGCCACCGTGGGAGCGGGCGTCGGAGCGGCCGCGATGCTGCCCGTACCGCCCGCGATGCCCACCGAACTGGCCGCCGAGATCACCGGCGTCGCCGCGATCGAGCTCAAGCTGATCGCCGAACTCCACGAGGTCTACGGCGTCCGCCCGCCCGGCGGCCTCGCGCAGCGCAGCACCGCCTACCTGAACTCCTGGTCGGACGAACGCGGCGTCGACGTGTCCAAGCCGTCGACCCTCGGCTCGGCGATGAACAGCCACATGAAGCGCCAGCTGCGCCAGCAGATCATGAAGCGGATGGTGCGCGACCTGCCGAACCTGATGCCCTTCATGGTCGGCGCGGCCGTGGGCGCGGTCATGAACCGCCGCGACACCAGAAAGCTCGCGGCCAGAATCCGCACCGACCTGCGGCGGCACCAGGTCCCCTGGAGCGCCCTGGACGACCTGCCCGCCCTGGAGCGGCCGCAGGACGCCCTGGACATGGGCGAGATCGCCAAGGGAATCGGCCGCGGGCCGGCCGGCCGCGGGGAAAGCTTCGGCAAAGAAGGCCGCTGACCCGCAAGCACCCCCGGGCCGCGATCTCGCGCTACGCGGCGGCCGCCTTCGCCGCCGTCAGGGCCTCGATCAGCCGCTCCGGCTCGCGCGTCGACAGGTACAGGTACGGCGTCGGGTCCTCGGGGTCCGTGACGATCACGCGCACGGCCCGCGGGATGTAGGCGCGCAGCAGCAGGAAGGCCCGGGTGTCGGCCTTGTACGTGCGCCAGGCACGGGCCTCCTCCGGGTCCAGGATCTCCGCCTCGCCCAGCGCCGTGACCGGCACCTTCGCCTCGCCCGCGATCAGCGAGTCGCCCACGACACGGATGCGCACGGCCCCGTACGAGCTGGCCGCCACCGCCGCCACCGCCGTACCGCCCGCCAGGCCGCCCAGCATGGGCAGCGTGCCGAAGGGCAGCAGGACCAGCGCGAACGCGAGCCCCACCAGGAAGGAGACCAGCCACCAGGAGCGGGGCGCGGTGAGGCGTTCTTCGTACGGGGCCGTGGAGAGCTGCATGAACCAAGCTTGGCACGGTAGCGGTGTTCGGCCGACGCGCGGGTAAGGTCTGCGCCTGTGAGTGGTACTTCCCCAGGTCTTCAGCCCCCCGTCGACGCCGTGAAACCCGTCCGGCACCCCGAAGCCCCCGCCCCCGGGGAGCTGCTCGGCGCCCACTACGGCCAGTGTTTCGGCTGCGGCGGCGACCAGCCCCACGGACTGCACCTCCAGGCGCGGGCGGGCGAAGGCGTCTCGATCACCGCCGAGTTCACCGTCCGCCCCGCCCACCAGGGGGCCCCCGGCCTGGCGCACGGCGGCGTGCTGGCCAGCGCCCTGGACGAGACGCTGGGCTCGCTGAACTGGCTGCTGCGCACGATCGCCGTGACCGGACGGCTCGAGACCGACTTCCGGCTGCCGGTACCCGTCGACACGACGCTGTACCTGGAGGCCGAGGTCACCGCGGTCGCCGGCCGGAAGATCTACTCCACCGCCACCGGCCGCATCGGCGGCCCCGACGGCCCCGTCGCCGTCCGCGCCGACGCCCTCTTCGTCGAGGTCAAGGTCGAGCACTTCGTCCAGAACGGCCGCGACGAGGAGATCCGCGCCGCCATGGACGACCCCGACCAGGTCCGCCGCGCCCGCGCCTTCGAGGTGAACCCGTGAGCCGCGCCGACCTCGAGGTGCTGATCCGCCGCGTCGACCCCGACGTACCGCTCCCGACGTACGCGCGGCCCGGCGACGCCGGAGCCGACCTGCGCACGACCGTCGACCGCGAGCTGGCCCCCGGCGAACGGGCCGTACTGCCCACGGGCGTGTCTGTGGCGCTCCCCGAGGGGTACGCGGCCTTCGTGCACCCACGTTCCGGTCTTGCCGCCCGTTGCGGAGTCGCCCTCGTGAATGCCCCGGGGACGATTGATGCCGGGTACCGTGGGGAGATCAAGGTGATCGTGGTGAATCTCGACCCGCGCGAGAGCGTGCGGTTCGAGCGCTTCGACCGGATTGCCCAACTGGTCGTCCAGCAGGTCGAGAGGGTCCGCTTCCGCCAGGTCGCGGAGCTTCCCGACTCGGCGCGGGCCGAGGGGGGCTTCGGGTCCACCGGCGGCCACGCCGGGTTGGACCGTGCAAGCGGCACAAGCGGTCAGGTCGCCGAAGGCGGCCCGACGGGTGGGAATCGATACGCTTCGGTCGTATCCGACCGGGAAGGACAGTGACGTGTTCGGACGTCGCAAGAAGAACGACGCCGCCGAGGACGCGGCCGGCGAGACCGAGCAGGTCGTCGACAGCGTCGACACCGGGGCGGACGAAGAGCGCGAACGCGTGCGGCTCGAGCCCGAACCGCGGCCCGACGGGCCGTGGGACAGCACCGAGGTCCGCGACCCGGCCGAGGGCCGGGTGGACCTGGGCGGCCTGTTCATCCCCGGCGTCGACGGCATGGAACTGCGGGTGGAGGTCGCGGGCGACGCGATCGTCGCCGCGACCGTCGTGCTGCGCGACAGCGCCATCCAGCTCCAGGGCTTCGCCGCACCCAAGCGCGAGGGCATCTGGGGCGAGGTGCGCGAGGAGATCGGCTCCGGCATCACCCAGCAGGGCGGCATCATCGACGAGGTCGAGGGCCCCCTGGGCTGGGAGCTGCGGGCGCAGGTCCCGGTGCAGCTGCCGGACGGGACGGGCGGCTTCCAGGTCGTGCGGTTCGTCGGCGTCGACGGGCCCCGCTGGTTCCTGCGCGGTGTGATCTCGGGCCAGGGCGCGGTGCAGCCGCAGGCCGCCGGTCTGCTGGAGCAGATCTTCCGGGACACGGTCGTCGTCCGCGGCGAGGGCCCGATGGCCCCCCGCGACCCGATCGTCCTCAAGCTGCCCAACGACGCCCAGATGGTCCCCGAGGGCGTGCAGCAGGAGGAGGGCTCCCGCTTCGCCGGCGGCATGGGCCAGCTCCAGCGCGGGCCGGAGATCACCGAGGTGCGGTAGGCGAGGACCCGGTACGGCCGCCGGCCGTACGCGTGCGCCACGAGGGCCGCGTCCCCAGGAGGACGCGGCCCTTCGTGCTGCCGGTCGGCAGGGGCGTGCGGCCCGATCGGCCCTGCGTACGGCCTGATCGACCCCCGGCCGTTGATCCGTCCGCCGCCGCCGGTGATACTGGCGCCGGTTCACCGAGCACGACGGGGGAGGGCACATGAGCCAGGTGGTCACGGAGGCCATGGTGCGCGTCGAGGACGTGCGGAAGTCGTACGGGCGGGGAAGCGCCGCCGTACACGCCCTGCGGGGGGTCTCCTTCGAGGTGCCGCGCGGGGAACTGGTCGCCCTCAAGGGGCGGTCGGGATCGGGGAAGACCACGCTGCTCAACGTCGTCGGCGGGCTCGACGTGCCCGACGCGGGCCGGGTCGAGGTCGACGGCCGGGACCTCGCGGAGCTGGACGAGGACGGGCTGCTCGCCCTGCGCCGGGACCGGGTCGGCTTCGTCTTCCAGTCCTTCGGGCTCGTCCCGATCCTCACGGCCGCCGAGAACGTGGGCGTGCCGCTGCGGCTGCGCCGGGCCGCCCCGCGCGAACGCGAGGAACGCGTCGAACTGCTCCTCTCCCTCGTCGGCCTGGCCGACCACGCCGCCCAGCGGCCCGGCGAGCTGTCCGGCGGCCAGCAGCAGCGCGTCGCCATCGCCCGCGCCCTCGCCAACAACCCCGCCCTGCTCGTCGCCGACGAACCCACCGGCCAGCTGGACGCCGAGACCGGGCACTCCGTGATGGAACTGCTGCGGGCCGTCGTACGCAGCGAGCAGGTCACCGCCCTGGTCGCCACCCACGACGCCACCCTGCTCGACCTCGCCGACCGGGTGCTGGAACTGCGGGACGGGGAGATCGTCGAGCAGTGACGCCCCGGCGTCAGGGTTTTGTCAAGGACGACCGGCATCCCCACCCCCGCCCCTTTTGCCGCGATTGTGGGTCGTAGGGTCGACGCTGCGCAATCAGCGCCGACCGGAAGACAATGAGGCCATGGGACGCGGCAAGCTTCGGATCTACCTCGGTGCGGCACCGGGCGTCGGCAAGACGTACGCGATGCTGTCCGAGGCGCACCGCCGCGTCGAACGGGGCACCGACTGCGTGGTCGCCCTCGTCGAGCACCACGGCCGCTCGCGCACCGAGGTGATGCTCCGCGGCCTGGAGCGGGTGCCGCGCCGCGAGGTCGAGTACCGCGGCGCGGCCTTCACCGAACTGGACCTCGACGCGGTCCTCGCCCGCGCCCCCCGGGTGGCCCTGGTCGACGAGCTGGCCCACACCAACGTCCCCGGCGTGCGCAACGCCAAGCGCTGGCAGGACGTCGAGGAACTGCTCGCCGCCGGGATCGACGTCGTCTCGACCGTCAACATCCAGCACCTGGAGTCACTCGGCGACGTGGTCGAGTCGATCACCGGCGTACGGCAGCGGGAGACCGTGCCGGACGAGGTGGTGCGCCGCGCGGACCAGATCGAACTGGTCGACATGTCCCCGCAGGCGCTGCGCCGGCGCATGGCCCACGGCAACATCTACCAGCCGGACAAGGTCGACGCGGCCCTGTCCAACTACTTCCGCCCCGGCAACCTCACCGCCCTGCGCGAGCTGGCCCTGCTGTGGGTGGCGGACCGGGCCGACGAGTACCTCCAGCAGTACCGCAGCGAACACCGGGTCTCCAGGATCTGGGGCTCGCGCGAACGCATCGTGGTCGGCCTGACCGGCGGCCCCGAGGGCCGGACGCTGATACGCCGGGCCGCCCGCCTCGCCGAGAAGGGCGCCGGCGGCGAGGTGCTCGCCGTCTACATAGCCCGCAGCGACGGACTGACCTCGGCCTCCCCGAAGGAGCTGGCGGTCCAGCGCACCCTGGTGGAGGACCTCGGCGGCACCTTCCACCACGTCCTGGGCGAGGACATACCCGCCGCCCTGCTCGACTTCGCCCGCGGCGTCAACGCCACCCAGATCGTCCTCGGCTCCTCGCGCCGCAAGGCCTGGCAGTACGTCTTCGGTCCCGGCGTCGGCGCCACGGTCGCCCGCGAGTCCGGCCCGGACCTGGACGTCCACATCGTGACCCACGAGGAGGTCGCCAAGGGGCGCGGGCTGCCGGTGGCCAGGGGGGCGCGGCTCGGCCGTTCCCGGATCGTCTGGGGCTGGTTCGCGGGCCTGGGCGGACCGGTGCTGCTGACCCTGCTGCTCAGCGCCGTCCACCTCGGGCTCGCCAACGACGTCCTGCTCTACCTCGCGCTCACCGTCGCCGCCGCCCTGCTCGGCGGGCTGTACCCGGCGCTCGCCTCGGCGGCGGTCGGGTCGCTGCTGCTGAACTGGTTCTTCACGCCGCCCGTCAACCGGATCACCATCGCCGACCCCCGGAACATGCTTGCGCTCGCCATATTCGTCGGTGTCGCGCTCTCCGTCGCCTCGGTGGTCGACGTCGCCGCCCGCCGAACCCACCAGGCCGCCCGGCTGCGCGCCGAGTCGGAGATCCTCTCCTTCCTGGCCGGCGACGTCCTGCGCGGCGAGACCAGCCTGGAGACCCTGTTGGAACGGGTGCGCGAGACCTTCGCCATGGAGTCGGCCGCCCTGCTGGAGCGGGAGGGCGACGTGGCGCCCTGGACCTGCGCCGGGCGCGTCGGATCGGGACCGCCGGTGGAACGCCCGGAGGACGCGGACGTGGACATGCCGGTCGGCGACCACATGGCCCTCGCGCTGACCGGCCGGGTCCTGCCCGCCGAGGACCGCAGGGTGCTGGCCGCCTTCGCCGCCCAGGCCGCCGTCGTACTGGACCGGCGCCGCCTGCGCGAGGAGGCCGACCGGGCCCGGACGCTCGCCGAGGGCAACCGCATCCGCACCGCGCTCCTGGCCGCCGTCAGCCACGACCTGCGCACCCCGCTGGCCGGCATCAAGGCGTCGGTGACCAGCCTCAGGTCCGACGACGTGGCCTGGTCCGAGGAGGACCGGGCGGAGCTGCTGGAGGGCATCGAGGAGGGCGCCGACCGCCTCGACCACCTCGTGGGCAACCTGCTCGACATGTCCCGCCTCCAGACCGGCACCGTCACCCCGCTGATCCGCGAGATCGACGTCGACGAGGTGGCGCCGATGGCGCTCGGCGGGGTGCCCGAGGGCAGCGCGGAGCTGGACATCCCGGAGACGCTGCCCATGGTCGCCGTCGACGCCGGGCTCCTGGAGCGGGCGATGGCCAACCTGGTGGAGAACGCCGTGAAGTACAGCCCCGCCGGGCGGACCGTCCTGGTCGCCGCCAGCGCCCTCGCGGACCGCGTCGAGGTACGGGTCGTCGACCGGGGGCCGGGAGTGCCGGACGAGGCCAAGGACCGCATCTTCGAGCCCTTCCAGCGGTACGGCGACGCCCCGCGCGGGGCCGGTGTCGGCCTCGGCCTGGCCGTGGCCCGGGGCTTCGCCGAGGCGATGGGCGGCACGCTGAACGCCGAGGACACCCCCGGGGGCGGCCTCACCATGGTTCTCACCCTCCGCGCGGCGGGACCGTCCGCGGCGACACCCCACCTCGCGACAGCGGAAAGGCAGGCCGCCCAATGACCCGGGTGCTCGTGATCGACGACGAACCGCAGATCGTGCGGGCCCTCGTGATCAACCTCAAGGCACGGCACTACGAGGTCGACGCCGCCCACGACGGCGCCACCGCCCTCCAGCTCGCCGCCGCCCGGCACCCCGACGTCGTGGTGCTGGACCTGGGCCTGCCCGACATGGACGGCGTCGACGTGATCAAGGGGCTGCGGGGGTGGACCCGGGTGCCGATCCTGGTGCTGTCCGCCCGGCACTCCTCCGACGAGAAGGTCGAGGCGCTCGACGCGGGCGCCGACGACTACGTCACCAAGCCCTTCGGCATGGACGAGCTGCTGGCCCGGCTGCGCGCCGCCGTCCGCCGGTCCGAGCCGGTCCCCGGGGGCGAGGACGAGGTGGTCGTGGACACCGCGGAGTTCACCGTCGACCTGGCGGCCAAGAAGGTCAACCGGGGCGGGCGGGACGTACGCCTGACACCCACCGAGTGGCATCTGCTGGAGGTGCTGGTGCGCCACACGGGGCGCCTGGTGAGCCAGAAGCAGCTGCTGCAGGAGGTGTGGGGGCCGTCCTACGGGACGGAGACGAACTACCTGCGGGTCTACATGGCCCAGCTGCGCCGCAAACTGGAGGCGGACCCCGCGCACCCGCGGCACTTCATCACCGAGCCGGGGATGGGATACCGCTTCGAGAAGTGAGCCTCGCCATCCCGTCCCGAGAGGGGTGCATGGGTGTCGGCGGGCCCCGGTACGCTTCAGATATGAGTTCTGCTCCGCGTTCCGACAAGCCGGTGGGCCGGTTCCGGCGCATGTTCGACCGGCTCTCCTCGTCCCAGGAGGACCTGGAGTCGGAGGAACTGCGCGAGGACACCGACACCGCCGGCTGCACCCGCATCTGCGACTGCCAGGACCGGCAGGTCGTCTCGGTTACTGGTACCTTGCGCACGGTCACCCTGCGGCCGCGTGCCGGCGTCCCGGCCCTGGAGGCCGAGCTGTTCGACGGTTCCGCCGCCCTGGACGTGGTGTGGCTGGGCAGACGCTCCATCGTGGGCATAGAGCCGGGGCGCAAGCTCATCGCATCGGGCCGGATCTCCATGAGCCACGGCCGCCGGGTGCTCTTCAACCCGAAATACGAACTGAGACCCCTCGGACGGGAGTAGCCGGTGACGTCGCTCGACAAGCCGACCGAAGAGACGACAGAGGCGGACGACGCCCGGGCGGTGACCGAGGCAGCGCTGTTCGAGGCGTTCGGCGGCGTGCGGGGCATGATCGAGACGGTCCTGCCGGGCCTGCTCTTCGTCACCATCTTCACGCTCAACAACGACCTGCACATGTCGGCGATCGCGGCACTGGCCGTGTCGGTGGTGCTGGTCGTCGTCCGGCTCGTGATGAAGGACACCGTCAAGCACGCGTTCAGCGGGGTCTTCGGTGTCGCCTTCGGCGTGGTCTTCGCGATGATGACCGACAACGCCAAGAACTTCTATCTGCCGGGCATGCTCTACACCCTGGGCCTGGCGCTCGCGTACATCGTCACGTCGCTGGCCGGAGTGCCGCTGATCGGCCTGATCCTCGGCCCGGTCTTCAAGGAGAACCTCTCCTGGCGCACCCGCAACCCGGGCCGCAAGAAGGCGTACACCAAGGCCAGCTACGCGTGGGGTCTGATCCTGCTCGCCAAGAGCGCGATCCTCTTCCCGCTGTACTGGTGGGCGGACACCGAGCAGCTCGGCTGGGTCCTGGTCACCCTGAAGATCCCGCCCTTCCTGCTCGCCGTCTGGCTGACCTGGGTCTTCCTGGCCAAGGCCCCGGCGCCCATCGACGTGTTCGCTGAGATGGAGGCGGCGGAGGAGGCCGAGAAGGCGGAGAAGGCCGAGCGGGAACGGCGCGCTCAGGAGGCCGACGGGACCCTGCCGGGGTCGCCCGAGGCCGACGGGGACGCCGCGGACCTGCGCGGCGGCAGACACCGCAAGGCCTGACGCACCGGACGGGACGAGCCGGACGGGACGAGTGGACCGGACGGGACGAGCCGGACGGGCGGGGCGGTACGGCGGTGGGGCGCCCGGAGACCACCGGGCGCCCCACCGCCGTACCGCGTCGTGCCGCCTCGCTCAGACCGTGCCGTCGGGCCGCCGCCGGGCCGACAGCAGGTCCTCCAACTGCTCCTCGCGGGCCTGCGCGGCGACGAACAGCAGCTCGTCACCCGCCTCCAGGGAGTCCTCCCGGGACGGCGTCAGCACCCGGGTGCCGCGGATGATCGTCACCAGAGAGGTGTCCTCCGGCCACTGGACGTCGCCGACCTGGGTACCGGCCAGGGCCGACTCCTCCGGCAGCGTCAGCTCGACCAGGTTGGCGTCGCCGTGGCTGAAGCGCAGCAGCCGGACCAGATCGCCGACGCTCACCGCCTCCTCCACCAGGGCCGACATCAGCCGCGGGGTGGAGACGGCGACGTCCACCCCCCAGGACTCGTTGAAGAGCCACTCGTTCTTCGGGTTGTTCACCCGGGCCACAACCCGCGGAACGCCGTACTCCGTCTTGGCCAGCAGGGACACGACCAGGTTGACCTTGTCGTCGCCCGTCGCGGCGATGACGACGTTGCAGCGCTGGAGCGCCGCCTCGTCCAGGGACGTGATCTCGCACGCGTCGGCGAGCAGCCACTCCGCCATCGGAACCCGCTCGACCGAGATCGCGGTCGGCGCCTTGTCGATGAGCAGCACCTCGTGGCCGTTCTCCAGCAGCTCGCCCGCGATGGAACGGCCGACCGCGCCGGCTCCGGCAATGGCGACCCTCATCAGTGACCGCCCTCCTCTTCGGGACCCTTGGCGAACGCCGCCTCGACCTTGTGGACCTCGTCGGTGCGCATCATCACGTGCACGAGGTCACCCTCCTGCAGGACGGTCTGCGAGGAGGGCAGGATCGCCTCCCCGAGCCGGGTGACGAAGGCCACCCGCACGCCCGTCTCCTCCTGGAGCCGGCTGATCTTGTGGCCGACCCATGCGGAGGACGTGTGCACCTCGGCGAGCTGGACGCCCCCGGTGGGGTCGCGCCACAGCGGCTCGGCACCCGAGGGCAGCAGCCGGCGCAGCATCTGGTCCGCCGTCCAGCGGACCGTGGCCACGGTGGGGATGCCCAGGCGCTGGTAGACCTCGGCGCGGCGGGGGTCGTAGATGCGGGCCGCGACGTTGTCCACGCCGAACATCTCGCGGGCCACGCGGGCGGCGATGATGTTCGAGTTGTCGCCGCTGGAGACGGCCGCGAAGGCACCGGCCTCCTCGATGCCCGCCTCGCGCAAAGTGTCCTGGTCGAAACCGATGCCGGTGACGCGGCGGCCGCCGAACGAGGAGCCGAGGCGGCGGAAGGCGGTGGGGTCCCGGTCGATCACGGCGACCGTGTGCCCCTGCTGTTCCAGGGTCTGGGCGAGCGCGGAGCCCACGCGCCCGCAGCCCATGATGACAATGTGCATCGCCTCACACCGCGCTTCCTGCGGGCCCGCCGGCCTTAGTGGATGTCGTGCTCATGTCTCTCTTTCGGCTCGCCTGGCGACACGTCGCGGCCGTGGTGCGGGCCGCAGGGGAACATCATGCCGGTGCACCCGGCCATGACGCCGCCAGGGGCCCGGGAAGGCGGGTTCCCTCCGTCCGGACCCAACGTATCGGCAAGCCTCCCAGGCCCGCAGGAGCCGTCTCACCCTCCGGCCGACGACCCCCGGCGGCAGATGCTGCGAATGCTGGCGAGCGTCAGGATTCCGAGACCGAGGAGCGCGACGGCGCCGCCGATCAGCTCTGCGCTCAGGTGCATGGGACCTCCAGGGGCGGCGGCGGGCGGTGAACGGGCACGGCTTGTCGAGTAGGCAGTCATATAGACATGCGAACCCCGTCACCTGCGGAATCCCCAGCCGCCCCGCCCCGCGAATTCACCCGTAGAGCAGACTGGGGGCGGATCGGGGGTGGCGGGTGGGCGGGCGCCCGTTCGAACGCATACGATCCTCTGTTGTGTCCAAACTGACCGACGTGCCCAAGCGGATCCTGATCGGGCGCGCACTGCGCAGCGACCGGCTGGGCGAGACGCTCCTGCCGAAGCGCATCGCCCTCCCCGTCTTCGCGTCCGACCCGCTGTCTTCCGTGGCGTACGCGCCCGGCGAGGTGCTGCTCGTCCTGTCCATCGCGGGCGTGTCGGCGTACCACTTCAGCCCCTGGATCGCGGTCGCGGTCGTGGTCCTGATGTTCACCGTCGTCGCCTCCTACCGGCAGAACGTGCACGCCTACCCGAGCGGCGGCGGCGACTACGAGGTGGCCACCACCAACCTGGGGCCGAAGGCCGGTCTGACCGTGGCCAGCGCCCTGCTGGTCGACTACGTCCTGACCGTCGCCGTCTCCATCTCCTCCGGCATCGAGAACCTCGGCTCGGCCGTCCCCTTCGTCGTCGAGCACAAGGTCCTGTGCGCGGTCGCCGTGATCCTGCTGCTGACGCTGATGAACCTGCGCGGGGTCAGGGAGTCGGGCACGCTGTTCGCCATCCCGACGTACGTGTTCGTCGCGGGCGTCTTCATCATGATCGTGTGGGGCGCGTTCCGCGGCCTGGTCCTGGGCGACAGCATGCGCGCCCCGACCGCGGACTTCGAGATCAAACCGGAGCACGGCGGCCTGGCCGGCTTCGCCCTGATCTTCCTCCTGCTGCGCGCCTTCTCCTCCGGCTGCGCCGCGCTCACCGGAGTCGAGGCGATCTCCAACGGCGTCCCGGCCTTCCGCAAGCCCAAGTCGAAGAACGCGGGCAACACTCTCGCGATGATGGGCCTGCTCGCCGTCACCATGTTCTGCGGCATCATCGCGCTCGCCGCCGCCACCGACGTCCGCATGTCGGAGAACCCGGCCACCGACCTCTTCCACAACGGCGTCGCGGTCGGCGCGGACTACGTCCAGCACCCGGTGATCTCGCAGGTCGCCGAGGCGGTCTTCGGCGAGGGCAGCTTCCTGTTCGTCATCCTGGCCGCCGCCACCGCCCTGGTCCTCTTCCTGGCCGCCAACACCGCCTACAACGGCTTCCCGCTGCTCGGCTCGATCCTCGCCCAGGACCGCTACCTGCCGCGCCAGCTGCACACCCGCGGCGACCGCCTGGCCTTCTCCAACGGCATCGTGCTCCTCGCGGGCGCCGCCGTGCTCCTGGTCGTCGTCTACGGCGCCGACTCGACCCGGCTGATCCAGCTCTACATCGTCGGCGTCTTCGTCTCCTTCACGCTCAGCCAGATCGGCATGGTCCGGCACTGGAACCGCAACCTCGCCGGCGAACGGGACCAGGCCAAGCGCCGCCACATGATCCGCTCGCGCGCGATCAACGCCTTCGGCGCGTTCTTCACCGGACTGGTGCTGGTCGTGGTCCTGGCCACGAAGTTCACGCACGGAGCCTGGGTCGCCCTGCTCGGCATGTGCATCTTCTTCGCCACGATGACGGCGATCCGCAAGCACTACGACCGCGTCGCCGAGGAGATCGCCGCCCCCGAGGACCCCGAGGAGGCGCAGAGCGACGACATGGTGCGCCCGTCCCGCGTCCACTCGGTGGTACTGATCTCCAAGATCCACCGTCCCACGCTCCGGGCCCTCGCCTACGCCAAGCTGATGCGCTCCGACAGCCTGGAGGCGCTCAGCGTCAACGTCGACCCGGTCGAGACCAAGGCCCTGCGCGAGGAGTGGGAACGGCGCGGCATCGCCGTCCCCCTGAAGGTGCTGGACTCGCCGTACCGGGAGATCACCCGGCCGGTCATCGAGTACGTCAAGAGCCTGCGCAAGGAGTCCCCGCGCGACGCGGTCTCGGTCATCATCCCCGAGTACGTCGTGGGCCACTGGTACGAGCACCTGCTGCACAACCAGAGCGCCCTGCGCCTCAAGGGCCGCCTGCTGTTCACGCCGGGCGTCATGGTGACGTCCGTCCCGTACCAGCTGGAGTCCTCGGAGGCCGCCAGGCGCCGGGCCCGCAAACGCCAGAACTGGAGCGCCCCCGGCGCGGTCCGGCGCGGCCCGGCCCACCACCAGCCCCAGGACCGTACGAAGGACTCCTCGTCGTCCACGTAGACTGGACGGCTGTTGTTCTTTGTCGTCCCTGTCGCCCCCGTTCTCTGGAGTCACCCCGCCATGCAGGCAGAACCGAAGAAGTCGCAGGCGGAGTCGCGAGCGGTGCCGCAGTCGGCCGCGGAGCCGGTGTCGCTGGTGGGGGAGGAGTACGAGGTCGAGATCGGCCCCGTCGCCCACGGCGGCCACTGCATCGCCCGTACGTCCGAGGGGCAGGTGCTGTTCGTCCGGCACGCGCTGCCGGGTGAGCGGGTCGTGGCCCGGGTGACGGAGGGCGAGGAGGGCGCCCGCTTCCTGCGCGCCGACGCGGTCGAGATCCTGGACGCCTCCAAGGACCGCATCGAGGCCCCCTGCCCCTTCGCGGGCCCCGGCCGCTGCGGCGGCTGCGACTGGCAGCACGCCAAGCCGGGCGCGCAGCGCCGCCTGAAGGGCGAGGTCGTCACCGAGCAGCTCAAGCGCCTGGCGGGCCTCACCCCCGAGGAGGCCGGCTGGGACGGCACGGTGATGCCGGCCGAGGGCGACAAGGTGCCCGCCGGACAGGTGCCGTCCTGGCGCACGCGCGTGCAGTACGCGGTGGACGCGGAGGGCCACGCGGGCCTGCGCAAGCACCGCTCCCACGAGGTCCAGCCGATCGACCACTGCATGATCGCCGCGGAGGGCGTCAGCGAGCTGGGCATCGAGGCGCGGGACTGGACGGGCATGGAGTCCGTCGAGGCGATCGCGGCCACCGGCTCCCAGGACCGCCAGGTCATCCTGACCCCGCGGCCCGGCGCCCGCCTGCCCATCGTCGAACTGGACCGCCCGGTCTCGGTCATGCGCGTCGGCGAGAAGGACGGCGGCGTCCACCGCGTCCACGGCCGCCCCTTCGTCCGCGAGCGCGCCGACGGCCGCACCTACCGGGTCGGCTCCGGAGGCTTCTGGCAGGTCCACCCGAAGGCCGCCGACACCCTGGTCACGGCAGTCATGCAGGGCCTGCTGCCCCGCAAGGGCGACATGGCCCTCGACCTCTACTGCGGCGTCGGCCTCTTCGCCGGCGCCCTGGCCGACCGGGTCGGCGACCAGGGCGCGGTCCTCGGCATCGAGTCCGGCAAACGCGCCGTCGAGGACGCCCGCCACAACCTCGCCGCCTTCGACCGGGTCCGCGTCGAACAGGGCAAGGTGGAGGCGGTCCTGCCCCGCACGGGCATCGACGAGGTCGACCTCATCGTCCTGGACCCGCCCCGCGCGGGCGCGGGCCGCAAGACGGTCGAGCACCTCTCGTCCCTGGGCGCCCGCCGAATCGCCTACGTGGCCTGCGACCCCGCCGCGCTGGCCCGGGACCTGGGGTACTTCCGGGACGGGGGGTACCGGGTGCGGATGCTGCGGGTGTTCGATCTGTTTCCGATGACGCATCATGTGGAGTGCGTGGCGATTCTGGAGCCCGCGGGCAAGGGGTCCTGACCTGCACTTTTGCCGTCGGGACGGGTTGCTCGACCTGTTTCCCTCCGGACAGCGGTCTTTGCGCCTTGCTGACCAGCGGTTTCGTGAGCGAGGTGCCTGCATGGGCGACGCATATAGAGGGATGTTCGGAGAATCTTGACGCTCGGATGACGCTCGAAGCGGGAGTCACTGCTGCACCTCCCCGCTGCGAGCCACCATCTTCGGCCGCACGTTGCTAGAACGCGACTCGACCGCGCCATGTGATACCGGCCAGGTATCATCTGGTGTATGGCGATGACACTCCGGCTCCCCGACGACCTCGACGCGAAGCTCACCGAGCGGGCTCGTCGTGAGGGTCGCAGCAAGCAGGAGCTTGCCATCGAGGCCATCCGTGATGCCCAGGACCGGGCCGAGCTGAAGGTTGACGACGTCCTGGCGGAGTTGATGGACAGCGATGCGGAGATTCTGGACTACCTGAAGTGACGAACGTGCGCTACGTCCAGATCGACGAGATCCTGGCCATCGCCCGCGCGGTCAACGGTACCGAGCACAGCGTGCGTGACATGGGTCTTCTGGTGTCGGCGATCGAGCGGCCCCGGACGAACGTGTTCGGAGCCGAGTTGTACCCCATGTTGCACGAGAAGGCAGCGGCCCTGCTGCACTCCGTCGCCCGCAATCACGCGTTGATCGACGGCAACAAGCGCACCGCCTGGCTCGCCATGCGTGTCTTCCTGCGGTTCAACGGCGTCAGCGCCAGTACCGTCCCGCCGCCCGTCGCCGTTGCCGGCCCGTTCGTCGAGGAAGTCGCGCAGGACAACGTCGATGTACCGGTCATTGCCAAGCGTCTGGCGGCCTGGTTTCCGATTCCCTGACGTTCGACGTCGTGTCCTGTGATCGATCTTCAGGTATGCCGAGACTGCCAAGGAGCGGAGGCGATGGTGCGTCTATGCGGCTTGGAGGAGGTTGTGCAGGCGGGCGAGACCGAGCACGGCGTGTCCGCGACCGGGTCGGTCCCGGCAAGACCGTCTGGTCCGAGTGCGCACTGTCGAGCGGAGCCGTAGCCCCCGAGCCCGGGCAGGCCACCGCACCGAGCGGCGTACCCGCCACCATCCCATGCCGCTGTGAGCCGGGCACCGGCTCACCGGAGCTCGGCTGTCCGGGCCGTGCCGCAAGAGGCGTTCCTCGACGGCCGACGCGGCGGCGGCCTGGACCGGGTCTACGGTCGCGGTCGTGAACCTCCACGCCACCACGTGGCAGGCCGAAGTCAGCCGATCGCCGCGACCCCGGCTCTGACGATGAGCATTCCCAGGAGCGAGAGCAGCGCACCGCGCGCGTCGTCACAGGTTGTTGTCCAGGACGCTGTAGATCATGTCGTTCGTTGTCGTCATGGCTGACCCTGTCGAAGTTCTCCTTCCACTGTCTGAGTCCCGTGTTCGTAGTCCGCCCAGGCGTCGGCCACTTCTTCGGGTGTCGCCGCATCCTGATGGACGGCAGTCTCCGGTGCGTGTGGCGCGCGGACCCGTGCCGGACCGGTGACAGACGGGCTGTTGGTCGACATCGAGGACCGCTGAACCAGACCAGCAGGTCGGGGGCGACGTCGGGGTCGAGGCCCTCGTTGTCGGGGTTGGCGTGATGACGGGTGTGCTTGTCCTGCCACCAGCCGTACCCCATTCCGATGCCCGCTCCGGCGATCCGTCCGGACACCTCGCTGACCGACTCTGTGCGCGGCATGTCCCGGGTGTTCCGATCCGCTTCAGCCGCCGATGGGCGTGACCCCTGAGGGAGCCGGGACCAGCCGGTACCCGCCGTCCTCGCGTAGCACGTGTCCGGCGGTCGGCGGCGGGAAGTGGCTCCCCAGCAGGAGAGTTGACGTACCGGCCAGGGAGCCGAGCACCTGGTTCCGGGTCCTGGCCGCGAGTTCGGGAGCGATGTCCACACAGCTGCAGAGCCCTGGATGCGCCATCTGGACCGGGTGATGGATGCTGTCGCCGGTGACCAATGCGGTCTCGCCACGGCTGCTCAGTTCCACCGCTACCTGCCCCGGTGTGTGGCCGGGGGTAGGCAGCAGACGGATGCCCGGCGCGACGTCGGTGCCCTCGTCCGCGACATCGATGAGGTCGAACAGACCTGCTTCCCGGACGGGATGGACCGAGTCCCGGAACATCTGCCGTCGCGCCTCCTCCATGTCGACACCCGCCCAGTAGTCCCACTCGGTGCGTGAGGTGAGATAGCGCGCGTTCGGGAACGTGGGCACCCAGGCGTCGCCCTCGGCACGCGTGTTCCACCCCACGTGGTCGGCGTGGAGGTGGGTCAGGACCACGACGTCAACGCTCTCCGGCGGGAAGCCCGCCGCCCGCAGCCGTGCTTCGTAGTCGCTGTTCAGGTCGTGCCAGGCGGGGTTGGCGCGCCGCTTCCCGTTTCCGATGCCGGTGTCCATCAGCACCCGCATGCCGTCCACCTCGACGGCGAAGCTGTGACTCGCCAGGCGCAGAACGCCTTGTTCGTCGGCGAATTCGGGGCTCAGCCAGGGAGTCCGGCTCACGAGGTCGGTGGTTGCCCCGGGCAGCAGCCACGGACCGGTCTGGGCGGGCAGGACCACTTCGTCGATGCGTCGTACGGTGTGGTCGCCCACCGTCCAGGAAGAGGCGGGGGGAGTGGACCTGGTCGTTTGCGATGAGGTGAACACGGCGACGTTCCTTACCTGTTACGGGTCGCGAGGACGGAGATGTCTGGAGTGGGCGTGTTGGGTGAGGTGGATGGGTAGTTGCTCGTCGCCGGACGGGAGTGGATGTCCGGGGACGGTGTCCGGCGCCGACTGCGCAGCGGCGCGGTCAGCGTCGCGACTGCGACGGTCGCCAGTACGGCCACGCAGCCGGCACAGGCCAGTGCTGCCGCACGCAGCCCGAAGCCGGCGGTGAGGGCGCCGGCGCCGATGGCAGGCAGACTCATCGCCAGGTAGCTGAGTACGTGATAGGAGGCGAGCGTGCCGCCCTTCTCCCGGGCCGGGACCGAGTCGACGACCGCGCGCAGCGCACCCTGGGAGACGGCTCCGAAGCCGAACCCGGCCAGCGCCGCCCCGGCGAAGAGAAGTGCGGGGCCGGCGAGCCAGAGGGCACCCAGGGTCAGGACGGCCGCCGGAATCACCGCGCAGCTCCCGAGGAGAGCGGAGACGTCGGCACGCATCCTGCGCGTGAAGTACACCGTCGGGGCGGCGACGGCCGTCAGCGTGAAGAAGACCATGCCGTCGGCGTATTCGGGTCCGCCGGGGGAGATGAGCCGTGTGAAGCCCGGTCCCAGGGACGAGTAGAAGCCGCCGAGTGCCCAGACGGCGACGACGCCGGCGCCGTTGAGCAGGAGAGCGTGGGCGGCCGCCGACGGCAGTGCCAGGTGGGGCCGTGTAGAGCGCAGTGCTCCGGGACGGCGGCGGACGGTCTCGGGCGTCGAGACAAGGGCGATGGCCTGCGCGGCGAACACGGCGATCAGGGCCGCGTACACCGTGATCGTCGGAACGGGGGCGAAGCGCACCATGAGGGTGGCTGCCAGGACGCCGGCCGCCATGCCCGTCACCGGCGCGATGCTGTTGGCCAGAGCGGGGCGACCCGGCCGGGCGGGGTTTTCCAGGTCGCGGAGAGCCGCACCCGCTGCGCCGGTCGCCGCGCCGGTCGCGATGCCCTGCAGCACGCGGGCGCCGATCAGGGTGGTCAGGCCGCCGGCCGTCGCGAACAGTGCCATGGAGGCGACCTGAACCGCGAGGGCGCCCAGGAGCACGGGGCAGCGTCCGACATGGTTGGAAAGGGTTCCGGTCGTCAGCAGTGCGATCAGGAGCGCCAGAGCGTAGGCGCTGAAGACCACGGTGATGTCGAGGGAAGACAGCTGCCACTGAGCCTGGTAGTGGGGGTACAGCGGGGTCGGTGCGCTGGATGCGGCGAGCAGCGCGATCAGGATCGAGGCGTGCAATGCGAACGGCAGGCGTCCGGGTGGGGAGGTGCGGGGAGGCGCGAGGCCCGCGGGGACGCTCCGCATGAGGGTCCTTCCCGTAATAAAAGCGATTGGTTTGCTTTAAGGCATCGTAGATCCTATGATCGGCTAAAGCAAACGGTTCGCGTTTACGGTGGTCGGAAGTCCTGCACCAGCCCCGGCCCGTCGCGCCACACAGATCCGGAAGGAAACCATGACCAGCGAACTCACCCCCCAGGAGGCAGCCCGAGGGGCGCTGCGGGCGGGGCTCCCCCTCGGGGACGGCCGACACGAAGCAGTGGCCATGACGGCCAACCACATCCACTCCGTGATCAGCACGTTGCGCGAGCTCGATTTCGGCGAGACCCCTCCCGCGTCCTCCTACCGAGCCGGAGAGGGGAACGTCGATGCAACCGTTTGAGCTGTCGCTGACCGAAGCCTCCCGTGCGGTGCGCGCACGGGAGCTGTCCCCCGTCGAACTCACCGAATCGGTGCTCGCCCGTATCGCCGCCGTCGAAGGACGGCTGGGCGCCTATGTCACCGTCGCCGCCGAAGCGGCCCGGGCCGCAGCGATCCGCGCCGAACGGGAGATCTCCGGAAGCGGACCGCGCGGGCCGCTGCACGGGATCCCCATGGCGCTCAAGGATCTGATCGACGCGGAGGGGATGCCCACCACGGCGAGCTCGCGCGTCCGGGCAGGGCACGTGGCGGAACGCGACAGCCGGGTGGCCGAACGGCTCGGCGCCGCCGGGGCCGTCCTCCTGGGCAAGACGCACACGCACGAGTTCGCCTACGGCCTGACCACTCCGCAGACGAACAACGCCTGGGACCACAGCCGGGTCGCGGGCGGGTCGAGCGGCGGCTCGGCGGTAGCTGTCGCCGCCGGCGGGGCGACGTTCGCCATGGGCACGGACACGGGCGGTTCCATCCGGGTCCCGGCGGCCCTGAACGGCGTGGTGGGCCTCAAGCCGACCTACGGCCTGGTCCCGCGCACGGGCGTGACCTCGCTGTCCTGGTCCCTGGACCACGTGGGCCCGCTCGCCCGCACCGTCCAGGACGTCGCACTGGTGCTGTCGGCGACCGCCGGCCACGACCCGCGTGACCCGGTGAGCGTGTCCGGCCCGGTGCCGGACCGCTTCCCGGGAGGCGACCTGCGAGGACTGAAGGTCGGCGTACCGCGGAACCACTACTTCGAGCGGGTCACGCCCGAGGTCGAGGAGTCCGTACGCGGCGCGATCGAGCGGCTGGCGGAGCTGGGGGCGGAACTCGTCGACGTCGAGATCCCGATGGCGCGTTACCTCCAGGCCGTTCAGTGGGGGCTGATGGTTCCCGAGGCCACCGCCTACCACGAGCGGTCGCTGCGGGCCGCCCCCGACCTGTACGCGGCGGACGTTCGCATCCTGCTGGAGGCCGGCGAACTCACCTCTGCGGGCGACTACCTCCGCGCCCAGCGGGCCCGCACCATGATGCGAGACGCCTGGGCTCGCATGTTCGACGGAATCGACGTCCTCGCCGCGCCGACGGTGCCGATGACCGCCACCGAGGCGGGGCAGGAAGCCGTCGAGTGGCCCGACGGCACGACCGAGGCTGTGTCGGACAGCTACGTCCGCCTCTGTGCCCCCGCCAACATCACCGGCGTCCCGGCCCTCACCCTGCCGGTCGGTCACGACCGCGCCGGACTGCCGATAGGTATGCAGCTGATGGCACGCCCCTTCCACGACGCGACGGTGCTCCGTGTGGGCCGGGTCTACGAGGAGTCGGCGGGCGGCGCGGGGCGGCTTGCTCCTCTCGCGGCCTGAGGGAAGACGGACATTCCGCGATGATGCGGTCGCGTCGCCGCAGGGGCGTCCGCCGTGCTCGGGCGCCCGGACACGCAGCGCCGCGGGTCGCCGACGCCGGCCACCGCCTAGAAGCAACAAAATCGCATTAAAGTGAACCGCATGAGTCCCAAGCCCATGGCCCGCCCCGGCGGGCGCAGCGCACGCGTACAGGAGTCCGTCCATGCGGCGGTACGTGAACTCGTAGGGGAGGCGGGCCGTGACGCGCTCACCGTCCCGATGGTGGCCACTCGGGCGGGCGTGACCCCCTCCACGATCTACCGTCGCTGGGGCGACCTGCAGCAACTCCTGTCCGACGTGGCCGTCGAACGACTGCGCCCGGAAACGGATCCGGCCGATCTCGGAAGCCTGCGGGCCGATCTCGACGCGTGGGCGGAACAGTTCCTCGACGAGATGGCCTCGCCGCCCGGGCGCGCCTACATCCGGGATGCCCTGCTCGGCGACCCCGACGGAACCAATGCCGGTCAGTGTTCGGCGTATGCCGCAGAGCAGATCGACGCCGTGTTGGCCCGTGCGGCGCAGCGGGGGGAGCCGGTGCCCGAGACGGAACTGCTGATCGACCGTGTCGTGGCGCCGATCATGTACCGCATCCTCTTCCGCCCTGGCCGACTGGACGCCGCATACGCGCGCGAGCTCGTGACGAACGCCGTGTACGCCCAGCAGATCGAGGCCGGCGCCGGCCCCACCCCGTCCGCCGCCCGCCGGCGCTCGGAGAAGAAACCCGACAACTGACCACTTCGCTCGCCGGGTGGTCTGGTCACTGGGCCGTGGAGGCCAAGCGGTATCTTCCGATGACGCATCATGTGGAGTGCGTCGCGATTCTGGAGCCGGCGGGGAAGGGTGCCTGGCCTGCGGTTCTGTTGTTCGGGTGGGTTGCTCGGCCTGTTTCCCGCCATGTAGCGGATCGAGCAGGCGGACCGGGTGTGATGCCCAGGACCGGGCCGAGTTGAAGGACGACGACGTCCTGGCGGAGCTGGTGGACAGCGATGCGGAGATCCTGACTACCTGAAGTGACCGACGTGCGGGAGATGGGCCTGGCCTGTCTTCCTGCGGTTCAACGGCGTGAGCGTCGGTACCGGCCCGCCGCCCGTGCCCGTTGCCGGTCCGTTCGTCGAGGACATCGCGCAGGACTGCGTCGATGTACCGGTCATTGCCAAGCGCCTGGCGGCCTGGTTCCCCGTTCCCTGACGTTCGACGATATGAGGGCAGGGCACCCGTGTGCCCTGCCCTCACGAGCTGTCGAACTCCACTCACACTTGGCCGCTTTGGCTGGTCCGGGAGTACCGGGCGGTGCCAGTCAAAGGTGTCGACGCCCTTTCACCGGGTGCTCTGCCGCGGCGTCACGTACCCGGCGCCGTAGTGATCGACGATTTTTGGGCCAACGCGGCGACGGGGGGATGCCTGGATCGATGCACACCGCCTGCCGGTCCCCGCCTCATCGCTCGACGCAATTCCCGGGCGTGTGTCCAGGAGTCGGTGACCAGGAGGGAGACCAGTGTGGTGGCGCCCGAGCCGCGAGTACGCCCAGTTCGCTGTCCATGTGTCATCTCCTAGGCGAGGGGGGAGCCGGAGGCGGGCGCCTCGTCGTCGTCCAGAGCGGGGGACACCGGCGGATCGAAGTGGTGCTGGATCTCCTCGGCGGTCTCGTGGCAGTTCTGCTCCTTGATGAGGCCGGCGATCTGTGCCGCGAGCATCGGACGGCGTACATCTCCGTCGGTGAAACCGATGCTGTCGAGGAAGTCGGAGAGACGCACCGTGGCTGTCTCCCGTCCCTGCGGCGCTGAGGGAGGTCTCGCCTCGGCAAAGTCCGACGTCGTCGGCTCGTCGGCCTGCTGAGAGATCAGATCCTGAAGCCGTTCGGGAATGTCGGTGTCATTGGCCGCCGAGGTGAGCTGAGCGAGCAGGGCCAGGTCGTTCACCGTACGTTCCACCTGCTCGTCGTTCCTGGCGAGCCACCAGACCACCGCGCTGCCGGTGTCCTTGAGGACGTCCTCGCCCAAGTACCGTCGCCTGCTCTGCTCGTACTTGCGTTGGTGCACCCAGACCGCCTCGTCCTTGCGTACGTCGGCGAGCTTGTCGAGGCGTTCCTGGTCCTGCTGCACCAGGACGAGACGGACGTTCTCCGCCATTGCCTGGAGGTGCACGGTGGACTCGGGCACCATCCGGCTGAGGGCGCCGGACAGTTCCCGCTCGACGAGTGAGGCCCGGACCGGTTCCCGTTGCTCGGTGATGGCGCGAGCCCGCTTCAGGACCGCGTCGACGGCGATGCCCGCGGGGTTGAGAACGGGTGCGCTCGCGGGAGCGTCGACGAGGCACCAGCGCACCGTCGCGGAGAAGACGAAGTCGTAGTCCGCCCACTTGCTGGGCAGCAGGACCTGGCTGACGCGGTGTTCCGTGCGTTCTACGGGGGCGGCCGTGAGCTGCTCCTCGAAAGCCACGGGTACCGTGCCGCGGCGCATCGCGGCGAACCGGAAGACGGCCGCGGGGACGACGAGCAGCAGCACTGCCAGCAGCGGCCAGGCCCATGCGGGCCACCGCTGCGTCAGACCGACGATGGTCAGCAGGAGACCGCTCAGAACGGTGAGGAAGACGGTTGTGGTTTTCCGTGCGGTGGTCATGGTCGAGTCCCCCTGGATGAGGTCGTCGGCGGTGTGGCCGGAGCGATGCCTTGAGCCGCGCTGATCTTGTGGAGCAGCAGACCGGTGATCTCCGCGGCTCGCGCCGCATCCGCCGGACCGGTGCGCTCGGCGTCGCGGGCACACGCGTACAGCAGAGCGAAGACCTTGCCCCGCTTCTCCGTGCACCGCTGTGCCGCGCTGACGAGGAGGTCGAGCAGGAGCCCGCCGTGCGGTCCGGTGCCGACGGCCGCCCAGTGGAGCCAGCGTCGTGCTTCGTCCTGCCACTTCTGAGGCGGCAGCTCGGTCAGTACGGCGTGCCAGCAGGTTGTCAGGGAGCGCTGCGCGCCCTGTTCGTCGACCAGCGCGTGCGAGGTGCCGGGGCGGAGCGTCAACAGTTCGGGGTCGCTGGCCTGGAGGAAGATCCGGAGATGGCCGGGGGAGAAGTCGGAACGGGCGAGACGGTCGAGCAGCACGCGGTGCAGCCTGCGGCTGCGCGCCGTCAGATCGCACAGGGCCTGCCTGGCACGCGTCGTGTCGCGCTCACGTCGGGCCAGGTGGTGGAGCCTGACCAGGGCTTGATCCGGATGACTGGTCGCTAGGACGTCGGCACAGACGCGAACCAGCACCTGCGCGAGCTCCCCATCGAGGTGCCGGTTCGCGCACCACTGGTAGATCTGCCGGCGGAAGTCCCTGGCGTGGACCGGGTCCGCCAGCCCGAGGGTGAGCGCATGAACGGCCGCTTCCAGGCGAGGCCGGCTCGTCGTACCGGCGCACCAGCGTTCGACGAGGGCCCCCAGTCCGTCCGCACGTCCGGTCCGCAGGTATTCACCGGCCACTCGTTCCACCAGGACGTCGCGTACGAGGGTGACGACGTGCGGGTCGTTCAGCTCCACCACACTCGCGACCCAGGGGCCGAGGTGGGGGCGGAGATCCGGCATGTGGTCCCAGAAGTGGGCACGAACGGCGGAGTCGAAGTCCAGCTTCTCGAACCGGACCTGCCCGTTGGGGGCGGCAGTGGCCGAGATCTCGAGGAGGCGCTCGGCGAGGTCTCGATGCTGCAGCGGCGAGTCGCCCTCCGACGGAGGCCCCAGGGTGCTCAGCAGTTGCTCGGCCGCGCGGTGAACAACATCGGCGTGCGCCCCGTGCAGCATGGATACGGCGATCAGCAGGGCTCGTTGCGGCGCCTCCCGCAGCTTGGTGACGAGCGCGGCGGCTTCCCGTCGGCCGTCGTTCCGCGCCCGCCCGGCGGCCTCGCACCATTGGCCGAATCCGTCCCCGGGCTGACCGGCCTCGCGTGCCCGGCGCACCAGGTCGGCGAATTCCGCGATTTCCCGCATCGGCCTGTTCGCCGTCAGGAACCCGGTGACGGTGCCGTCCGGCCGGAGATACTGCTCAGGCGGCACACCGTGCAGGCGCAGGTGCCGTCGGAGAACGCCGATACCGGGTGGCCGTTCGAGCACCACACGGCAGTACTGCAGGTCCGGGTCGAGTACGCCGCGGTGCGGCATGACCACGACCAGATGGGCCCGCTGCTCGTGCACGGCCTTGCGTAGCGCCGGGAGGTCGGCCTGGGCTGCGGCCCAGCGGTGATCGTCCGCGGCGGACAGGTCCAGCAGCAACTGATCACCGGTCCCGACCAGAGTGGCGTCGTGGAGGGAGAGCTCATCCTCCTCCTCATCATCAGGCAGGAGTTCGTGGAAGACACCACTGTCCCGGTGGTGTTCGTGCAGCAGTACGCGGGCCGCAGCCGACCGGCCGCTGCCCGGGACGCCGTCCAGGATGACGGTGCCGGAGTCGGCGAGTACGGCACGAGCCTCGCCCATGCGCGGCGGAGAGACCAGTGCGTAGCGCAGTCGGCGGAGTTGGTCCTCGGCGACTCGGCGGAAGGCCGGCTTGTCCGAGTCCTGTAGCTGCGTGCCGATGTAGACGTCGCCAGAGCCCGTGACCGTGACGCCCGAGTCCCGGACCCAGGTGCCGGTGTGCTGGTTCACCGGTCCTTGTCCTCGTGACCGTCCCGTTCACCGAACCGGTGCTGGATGGCGCCGTGGTGGTCGCCCTCGAAGTACGTCGTCCCGTCACCCGAGAAGTGACGGTCGCCCGAGACATGACGTGAATGCGAGTAGATGTTGCCGTTCCCGGTGTGGACAGGACCGTGGGCGCCCTTGACGACCGTGCCGACGTCACCGGTGAAGTCACGGCTCTGTACGGCTGTACCGTTCACAGTCCCGCTGGAATTGGACACGTTGCCTGGCGCGGGCATTCCCGCCTCGGTCCCGGGCCGGTCGTCGAGGCCGGGAATCATGTCGGCCATCAGATCACCGATGCGCGCGACACATACGTCGGTGTCACCGGAGTCGAACGCGATGGACTGGAGATCGGCGAGCCGTCGCAACGCGGGCGGAAGGTCGGCCTTGCTCAGCCGGCTGGTTTTGCGTCCGTCCAGAACGGGGACCACTGGGACCTCACATTCGAAAGCCCCCTCGATCTCCTTGCGCACCCAGTCCTCGGGATCCTCCAGCCGGGTACGGAAGTTCGTCCAGTCCGGTCCGATGATGGCCAGAAGTACGGAGCTGCGCCGTACGGCGACCAGTAACCGTTCGGGCCAGCTTTCCCCGGGGACGATGGACTGTGACGCGTGAAACGCGTGTCCCGGGCCGAAGCGGTGCGACAGCCCCTGTCGGAGCAGGGCCGCGGTCTTCTCCCCGTCCCCGGTGCGGTAGTTGATGAAGATCTCGCTCATGATGGTGACTCCTCAAAAGGGGTGGTCGGGCGTGACAAGGTGCCGAGCCGCGGGGCCAGTCGGCGTACCGGTGGATGGTCCGGGTAGCGGCCCAACACCCGGACAAGTCGTCGGAGATCGGTCGTGACGGTCGCCGAGCGGACCGCCGTCACGCCGTCGAGCAGTGGCTCCGTCAGCGCGCACGCGTGGTCGATCTCGCCGGCGGAGGCATAAGCGAGCGCGCGACGTACGCCGTACCGCACCTGCGTACGCACCGCGTCGGGGCCGACCTGAGTGAGCTGCCGATCCAGTTCCTCGCCCGCCTCGCGCGGCCGCCCGAGATCGACGAGGCACCAGCCGGTGACCATGCCGACCGAATCTGGGAGATGCATGGAGCCGATCACCGGACCGCCGGCATCGTCGTTCCGGCGGGCGAGCAGAGTACGAGCCCGGTCCAGGGCACGGAGACAGGCGTCGGCATCACCGGCGAGGGCATGGCCCTGTGCTTCGCGCTGTGCGGCGAGACCGCGGATCCGTGACGGCAGCACGCCGCTCTGCGCCCGGCGGGCCAACGCGATCGTCTGCTGGGCGTCCTCCCGGTACAGCGTGATCAACGCCCTGCGGACCAGCGCATAACCGGCCAGTGCCTGATCACCGCCGGCGGCGGCCAGGTCGACCGCACGCTGCGTCCACCACAGCGCCGCATGCTCGTTCCCAGTCTCCTGCACCAGCCAGCCCACATACTCGGCGTATCGGGAACCGAGCGCCAGCAGGTGTCGCCTGGTGCCGCTGTCGCTCTGCGCCGACAGTTCTCGCAGCGTGTGTGTCTGCGTGATCAGAACGGGCAGGAGCAGGCCGGGTTCCACGGCCTGACCGAGTCTGCGGTAGTGCGTGAACAGTAGGCGTGAGGCTTCCAGCATGCCGGCGCCGGCGGCCGGGGACGCCGGACTCGATCCGTCCGACCTCCAGGTCATCAGCGAGGCGACACCGGCGTTCATCACCTGACGTCGGCCCACGGGCCCGAAGGAGCTCGGGCCGTCCGGTGACAAGTGCATCATCCAGTTCTCCTCCTCGACCCGGCCTGGCTCCGACACGGCAGGTGAATCGACAGCGGCAGGGGTGCTGAGGGCGATCAGTGCCCCGTCGGCACCGAGTGCGGCGTCGCACAGCCGCGCGAGATCACGGCTGGGTGCCTTGATGCCCCGCTCGACCTTGCTGAGCTGCGCCTTGCTGTAGTGCACGAGACCGGAGAGGTCTGTAAGGCTCAGCCCGGCCTCAAGACGCCGCTTCCTCAGTTCCTCGCCGAACGGGGTGGACTGATGTGGCACGGGACCTCCCAAACCCGGTCGTCCGCGAGGCGGTACTGCACGGAAGAGTGCGGCACCAACTCCCGGACGGACAAGGCGATCGACGCTGTTTCCCGTTTCCTTCTCCGACGGCAGGGCGTGGCAAGCCTCGTCAGTCAATTCCGGTCACACTGTCCCTTTGACGGCGGCCTCTCGTACGCACTGGACGCATCGACGCGGCTCCGCCGGTGTGAGGCTCCGTAGGGGGCCCGGGTGCGGGCGACGCTCTGCGCGGAACTGCTGGTTCTCGATCGTCACTTGTCCCGGGACCAGTCAGCTCGTTGACCTGCACGAGGAGACTCCGGCCCCGGTACCGGTCCTGCCCCGGTCCCGTCTCCAACTGCCGGGCGTCACCTCCCGTCGTGGTCTGCCCGCGCCCATGTGTTTTCGAGGAACGGGCTCGGGGTGCCGTGCCAGAACCTCGCAATGTCGTCGGCGAGGGTGTCCTACTTGATGCTGGTCCGGAAGCTCGCGCTCTGGTCATTGGGCAATGCCCGGACAAGACCTCCAACGGGCGATAAGACTGACCGCATGGCTACAGAACCCCGCCCCTCCATCGTGTCCTCATGCATCGAGCTTCTCGATCGTCTCGTCCAGTTGAGTGAGAAGGTGACGAGAACGCTGCGCGGGGTGACCAAGACGTACAAGGAAGCCGAAGCAGCACTCAGTCACCTCCGCGACGTCCGCAAGTTGGCTACACAGCTGCGCAGGGCCGTCGTTGCCTTCTTCAGGCCCGAGGGCGGGACTGCCGAAGCCTGCTAGACCGTGGGCCTGCCGGGTAATGCTGTGCTGCCAAGCAGTCGCCATCGTCCGAGCCGGTCGCCTGCCCGATGGTGGCGAGGAGATCCTGGTCGGGGCGCACGTCCACGCTGGTGCGCCCCGGCCGGTGTCCGTTCACACGGCAGACCACTCACAGACGCGGCACTCCGGACGCCGCCTGGGCCGGACTACGAGCGCGCCGCAGGCAGGTCGTAGCGGCTGACGGCCAGGTACGTTTCCGGTGTGGCCGCTTCGAGGAGACCCTCGTCGCCCTCCAGGTCGAGCTTCGGCTCCTGGGGACGGCGCAGCAGGTCGCTCCAGTCACTCGTCGTTCCCCGCTCGTAGGCGTCGCGGAGCAGAGGGCGCAGCCGTGGGCGGGCTTCCTCCTGCTGCTCGCGGAAGATCCGTCGCTGGGTGAGCCGTTGCACTTCCTGGTCTTCGTCGCTGAGTCCCTGGTCGAGGGCTGACTGGTCCTCCGCACGCAGTCCCGGGGTGCGCTGGGCGATGGCCAGATCTTCTTCGTGGAGGCGTGCGCAGGCGGCGAACAGCTTTCTGGACATGCCGAGGTGGACCTCGGTTCCAGGGATGCGGCAGGTGAGGAAGTCGTCGAGCCCCCAGGAGCGGATCTGGGCGCGCAAGGTGTGCGACTCAACGTGGAGCGCCGCTCCGCGGGCGTCCGCCCGCATGGCGAGGGTGAGATCGTCGTTTTCCAAGGGGGTGGTGAGCCCCGAACGCCGGTGGCGGGAAGCTCGGTCGGCCGGTACCGGTACCGTGCGCAACTGAGAGGCGGGAGCGGAGCGCAGCGCCAGGTAAGCGAGCATCTGGGCACGGGCCGCACCGATGAGCGCGTCGTCACTGTCCCCGAGGTGGTCTTCGAGGCTGCCGACGCCGACCGCTGCGCTGTCGGCCCCGGATCCGGCCGGGGGGAGGGGCGGCTCGCCGGAGTGCAGGTCATGGTCGATCGTGAGGAAGAGGTCGTCTCCGGGCCGCACAGACGCCCCAACCAGGACGATGCGGTGTTTGTAGGAACCGAAGACTCTACTGCCGGCTTGCAGTTGCGCCCACCCCTTGCGGAGTGTACCGACGCCGACGCTGCCGCCCTTGGCCTCGATCAGCCAGTACATCTCTTCCGCCTCGTGCCGTCCCCACAGGTCGGGCAGCGTTCTCCTTGGGTCCTTGAAGGTGTTGCTCAGGGCGGGGATGGGACCGCCGAGTTCGAGGTGGTGGGTCTGTCCGAGGCCCAGCAGGGAGCGGCACGCCCACTCGGTCATCGTCATGCCCAGCCGGTAGGCAGCGGCGTTCTTCGCAGTGCGCTCGGTGCCGTGCTCGTACACCGGGTTCAGGGTCAGGCGTTGGCCCTTTGCGCCCGGTACGGGATGCCGGGGCGTGACGGCGTGGGCGCCGAGGTAGGCGTACAACGGAGAGACTCGGGCGACGAGTTCCCCGTGCGCGTACCGGGGCTGGTTCTGCAGGTGCGGGGTGACGTCCCGGCCGACCTCGGTGGCAGCCTTGATGATCTCTCGCCACGTGGTGGTCGGGGCGTACCAGCCATCGGTTGCCGGGAACCCGTCCGACGCGCTCCACGCCTCATGCTTTGCCGTGCGCCACTGTCTCTTGGGCTTGCTCGCAGGTCCGTTACGGAACAGGACCGGTACGTCGAAGCTGTCGGCGTAGGAGAGCGGCGGCTCGTCGACGATGTGTGCGGGGATCACGACATCACCTTGGCACAGGTTGACTTCGCAGTCCTGCCCGGTGGCCGGGTCGGCCACGGGGATGCGGGCGGACAGTGGAGCGGTCTCCCGGGCGTGCACCCTTCAACCGTGAACTTCCAAGCCGACGAGGAGCGTGGCGACGATGTCGGCTGCCATGGGGCTGGGTTCTCGGTGGCGACATCGAGGTCCTGGCTGGGGCGGTTCACGAGGCGGTGGGCCCGCACGGCGTATCCATCAGTGAGAACCAGGGGATACGGGGAACCAAGGGCGATCACATTCGCCAGGAGCCGCGGGTGCAGCTCCGGCATGTCCGTCACGCGGCTGACCGGGTGCGGGAGGAGAGCTGGGGAAAGGCGTCTACCCACACGACGCACACGGTGCGGCCGACGAGAGTGCGTAGCACCGGCCACAGGTGGAGGAGCATGTTCCGGTTGAGGTGCCGGGGCAGGTCATCACGCAGGCCCTCATGCAGGACGGTGCGGTACAGGCCCATGCGCTGACGAGACTTGCTCATGTCGTACGAGGCCATCCCCGACCAGGCCATGTGCAGCGGCAGATCCCCTACCTCCTGGGTCGGGCCGTGCAACTCGTCCAGCGACTCCGGCAGACGTCGCCGGAACTTCTCCCGGTATAGCGCGAGGGCCTCGGTATCCGCGCGGGCACCGTCTGCGGTCGAGACGAGGGCACGTCGAGAACCTTGTCCGCACACTGGGCCCTGAGTCGGAGGTCGCCGCCATCGCGGCGGCGACCCGGGGCCATCAACGATGATTTCCTGGAGGAGCGGGAGAAGCCGTACCGCAGGCTGTTATCGATTCTGCCCTTCGTTTGTGGCAGGTCCCATCAGGTGCGGGTCCAGCGTTGGTTGCTGCCGTTCGAGCAGGAGTAGAGCTGGATCAGGGTTCCGTTGGCGGTGCCGGCTCCGACGGCGTCGAGACAGAGGCCGGACTGGGCGCCGACAATGGATCCGTCGGAGTTGAGGCGCCACTTCTGGTTGTCGCCGCCCCAGCAGCTGTAGAGCTGGACTTTGGTGCCGTTGCTGGTGCCGGCGGCGTCCAGGCACTTGTTGCCGTAGACCCTGAGCTCGCCGGCGTCGGTGTACTCCCACTGCTGGTTGGTGCCGCTGTGGCAGTCCCACAGCTGGAGCTGGGTGCCGTCGGCCGTGCTGGTGTCGGGCACGTCCAGGCAGCGGCCCGAACCGACGCCCTTGATCTGTCCCCCGTCCGCGGGGGGCTCCGAGGAGTCGCCGCCGTTGAGTGTGTCGAGGACGGCGGTGTAGGCGGCCTTCTTGCTGCCGTTGTTGTTGAACAGCAACGGCGTCTGCTCCGATCGCCAGGAGTCGCTGTCGCGCACGCCCCAGACGGTGATGCCGAGGCAGCGCGCGACGGCCAGGCAGTCGTTGGTCACGTTGGCGTAGGTCGAGGCCGGGGCGCCCTGGATGTCGAGTTCGGTGATGGCCACGTCGACGCCGAGGGCGGCGAAATTCTGCAGCGTGGTGCGGAAGTTGCTGTCGTAGGGGCTGCCGCTGTTGAAGTGCGACTGGAAGCCGACGCAGTCGATCGGCACGCCGCGCTGCTTGAAGTCCCGCACCATGTTGTACATGGCCTGCGTCTTGGCCCAGTTCCAGTTCTCGACGTTGTAGTCGTTGTAGCAGAGCTTGGCGGACGGGTCGGCGGCGCGCGCGGTGCGGAAGGCGACCTCGATCCAGTCGTTGCCGCTGCGTTGCAGGTTGGAGTCCCGCCGGGCTCCCGAACTTCCGTCGGCGAAGGCCTCGTTCACGACGTCCCACTGGACGATCTTGCCCTTGTAGTGGGCCATCACGCCGTTGATGTGGTCGATCATCGCCTGGCGCAGTGCGCTGCCGCTGAGGCTCTGCATCCAGCCGGGCTGCTGGGAGTGCCAGGCCAGGGTGTGGCCGCGCACCTGCTTGCCGTTCTGCACCGCCCAGTTGTAGACGCGGTCGGCGGCGCTGAAGTTGAACTGGCCCCGCTGCGGTTCGGTGGCGTCGATCTTCATCTCGTTCTCGGCCGTCACCATGTTGAACTCACGGGCCGCGATCGACGTGTACGTCGAGTCGCTCAGCCTGCCCGAGGCGATGGCGGTGCCGAAGTAGCGGCCGCTCTGCGCCGCCGCGGCGCCGAGCGTGTTCTCGGCGGCGTGTGCTCTCGGTGGCGCCACCAGTGCGGTGACCACACCGAGGACGCCGACGACCAGCGCCAACAGCAGGGCGCGGGATTTCTGGCGGACAGCGGATCTGGGAAGGGCGTACGAGCCCATGGCTGTGCCTCCAAGGTAGACATCACGGAAGGAACGAAGCGCGGGGGACTGCACGGGGTACTCGACGGCGGCTCAGTCAGCACGGATGGCCCAAGACCGTGCTGTTCGAAATGTCGAGCTGTAGCCGGTTTCTCAAACAGGAATGATTGAGGTGTCGACGGTGCATCGTCAACACTTCCGCGCGGGAAAGTTTCTGGGAGAAGTCCGAAACTTTCGGTCTCCCGATGGAGCGGGGCGGGCGGACGGCGACTGCTGTTCGATCGGCTCCTGGCGGGGGACCTTCGTGGGCGTGGGCGAGGGCGCGGGCTCACGGGGCTGGTGGCCCGTAAATGTTTCGGCAGTGATGGCGACACATGCGCGAGGTATTGACGTCGTTCAGCGGCTCCCTATCATTCAGGATGCTCGACACTTCGGACTCTGTTCGGTATCACGAACGCACGCCTGGTCAGTCATTGTCATGAACCAGCCAATCACTGAAGGTTGAGGAAGCCCCCATGCACAGAGGAAGTTTGAGCCGTAGGCATCCGTCCGCGCTGCTCGCCGCCGTGGTCGTTGCCCTGGCCGCGTTGGCGGCGCTGCTCGTCGGCACCACCCGGGCTCAGGCGGCCAGCAGTGGCGCCTTACGCGGTGTTGCTTCGAACCGGTGTCTCGATGTACTGGGCGCCGACCAGACCAACGGCACGTCTCTGCAGCTCTACGACTGCTGGGGCGGTACCAACCAGCAGTGGACGCTGACGGACGACAACCAGTTGACCGTGTACGGCAACAAGTGCCTGGATGTTCCGGGTCACGCCACCACGGCCGGTACCCGGGTGCAGATCTGGAGCTGTTCCGGCGGTGCGAACCAGCAGTGGCGGGTGAATTCCGACGGCACGGTCGTCGGCGTGGAGTCCGGGCTGTGCCTGGAGGCCGCGGGCGCCGGCACGGCCAACGGTACGGCCGCGCAGCTCTGGACGTGCAACGGCGGCGGCAACCAGGAGTGGACCGGCCTGACCGGGACGCCGCCGACGGACGGCACGTGTGCGCTTCCGTCGACGTACCGGTGGTCCTCGACGGGTGTCCTGGCGCAGCCGAAGAGCGGGTGGGTCGCGCTGAAGGACTTCACCACGGTGACGCACAACGGCAGGCACCTGGTCTACGGGTCGACGTCGTCGGGGTCGTCGTACGGCTCGATGGTGTTCAGCCCCTTCACCAACTGGTCGGACATGGCGTCGGCCGGCCAGAACGCGATGAGCCAGGCCGCGGTGGCGCCCACGCTGTTCTACTTCGCGCCCAAGAACATCTGGGTGCTGGCGTACCAGTGGGGTTCGTGGCCCTTCGTCTACCGCACGTCGAGCGACCCCACCAATCCCAACGGCTGGTCCGCTCCGCAGCCGCTGTTCACCGGGAGCATCTCCGGCTCCGACACCGGTCCGATCGACCAGACCCTGATCGCCGACGGCCAGAACATGTACCTGTTCTTCGCCGGTGACAACGGCAAGATCTACCGGGCGAGCATGCCGATCGGGAACTTCCCGGGCAACTTCGGTTCCTCGTACACGACGATCATGAGCGACACGAAGGCCAACCTGTTCGAAGGCGTACAGGTCTACAAGGTCCAGGACCAGAACCAGTACCTCATGATCGTCGAGGCGATGGGTGCGAACGGGCGCTACTTCCGCTCCTTCACGGCCTCCAGCCCGAGTGGCTCGTGGACCCCGCAGGCCGCCAGTGAGAGCAGCCCCTTCGCGGGCAAGGCCAACAGCGGGGCCACCTGGACCAACGACATCAGCCACGGTGACCTGGTCCGCGACAACCCCGACCAGACCATGACCATCGACCCCTGCAACCTGCGATTCCTCTACCAGGGCAAGTCCCCGAACGCGGGCGGGGACTACAACGCGCTGCCGTGGCGGCCGGGTGTCCTCACGCTGCAGCGCTGACCTTCCCGATGCACGGCGTAGTCGGTTCCCCCTGCTGACCGACACCACCGTCTCGAGGGACCCCGGCCGAGCGGCGGCCGGGGTTCCTGGTCGAGAGCCCATCCGCCGGGGGCTTCATCTGTCTGTCATTCCAACCGACTTGTCCAGTCGTCAGGTTGGAGCGGGTCCACTGATTACCCCCGAACGGTGGGTTTACCGACAAGATCCCCACTGGGGCGGGGCGGAATGACGGCGACATATGCAAGCCTCCTGCTGAGGCCCTTCCCGATCCCCAGTGAGTCAGTGAGCGGCGTCAGATGTGGTCAATCGCAAGGCGGAGGGCGGCCCTCGCACGCGACGTACGCGGACGGTCCGACAACGCGGTGAGGGGCCGTAGTTGGCGCTTGCCCAGGTCTCCGGCTCGGACTCGAACGCTGAGCCGGTTCTCTTTTGCCGGTGGGTGTCAGTGGCGGGCCTTCGAGAGTCATGCAATCACCATCCGTTCTGGCGGCTGGTGGGAATCGTCACCGGGGTGAGGCCACCCCAGACGCGACAAGGGGTATCCATGACGTCTTACGACGATACAGACCCACTGATCTTCCCTGCCGGTGCCGCGACGCAGACCAGCGCCGCAGAGGCCGCGAACGGCGAGTGGGATGCCGTTGTCGTCGGTGGCGGCATGGCGGGTTCCATCGTCGCCGAGCAGCTGAGCCAGGCGGGCCACAGGGTGTTGATCCTCGAAGCCGGCCCCGGCAAGGACCTGGACCTCGCGGAGTACGAGTCGTACCTGTCGCGGTTCTACGGCGCAGTCGTCAAGGACAACCAGTCTCCGTACCCGTTCAACCCGAACGCCCGGATGCCCAGGAGCACCGACATCATGCCGGTGCGTCCGGGCACACCCCCGGACCACTTCTACCTCGTGCAAGAGGACGAGTACTGCACGGACACCACCTTCACCCGGGTCCTCGGCGGCACCTCCCTGCACTGGGAGGGCAAAGCGCTGCGCATGCTTCCCGAGGACTTCGACCTGCGAACCAAGTACGGCCAGGGCCTGAACTGGCCGCTCGGCTATGACGACCTGGAACCCTACTACCGGCAGGCTGAGGCCGAACTGGGCGTAGCCGCCGAAGTCGAGGACCAGGCATACCTGGGAATGCACTTTCCGAAGGGATACGTGTTCCCGATGCACCGCATGCCGCCGTCCTATCTCGACCAGACGGTCGCCCGGGGCGTGGACGGCATGCGGGTCAACCTGGCGGACGACGAATACACCCTCCAGGTGCGGAGCTTTCCGCAGGCCCGTAACGGCGTGCCGAACGCCGCGTACGACGGCGGCAAGGGCTTCGTCCCGGTCGGCGCGGTGAGCACGAACCAGGTGGAAGAGGGCGAGCGCTGTCAGGGCAACACCAACTGCGTTCCGATCTGCCCCGTGCAGGCCAAATACCACGCGGGAAAGACGCTGGCCAAGGCGCTCCGCAAGGGCAACGTCAAGATCGTGACGCAGGCAGTCGCCTCCAAGGTCGAGATCGACGAGCATGACCAACGGGTGACCGGGATCACCGTCAAGAGCTACGCGGCGCTCGACTCCGCGAGGTACGAGGAGTACACGGTGAAGGGCACCGTGTACATCCTCTGCGCGCACGCCATCGAGAACGCCCGGCTCATGCTGGCCTCCGACATGCAGCGCATGAGCCGCAGCAAGCTGATCGGCCGCAACCTGATGGACCACGCGTATCTGCTGTCCTGGGGCCTGCTGCCCAAGCCGGCCGGCACGATGCGAGGCACATCCTGCACGAGCGGGATCACCGACCTGCGCGGCGGGCGATTCCGCGGAACCCAGGCCGGATTCGGCGTGGACATCCACAACGACGGCTGGGGGTGGGCGACCGGCTCGCCGTACACGGATCTGGTCGAGCTCGTGGACGAGCGGGGCCTGCGCGGGCCGGAGTTGCGCAGGACACTCGGGAACCAGATCTCCCGGCAGCTTCTGCTCGCCTTCATGATCGACCTGCTGCCCGACAGCAGCAACAGCGTCACCGTGGACGACCGGTACAAGGACGCCCTCGGCAACATGAAGCCGGTCGTGTCGCTCAAGATCCCGCCGTACACCATGCGGGGCGCCGCGTTCGCCCGCAAGCTCGCGACCGAGATCTTCGAGAAGCTCGGCGCCGAGGACAGGACCGCGTACGACAAGGACCGCTACAGCGCCGTCGAGCACGACGGCCAGTGGTACAACATCGTGGGCGGCAACCACCTGGCGGGCACGCACATCATGGGGACCGACCCGGCGAACTCCGTGGTCGACCACACCCAGCACTCGTGGGACCACGAGAACCTCTACCTGGTCGGGCCCGGCAGCCTGCCCTCGATCGGGACATCCAACATCAGCCTGACCATGGCGGCGCTCGCCTTCCGCAGTGCGGCCCACATCGCCAGGCACCTGCGTGCCGCGAAGGCGCCGGTCGTCGTCGGCAGGTAGACGGCTCACAGACCGGCGGGGGTTGAACGCGACCCCGCCCATCGCCCATCGCCCGCCACCCGTGATTGGGGGAACATGTCCGTTCCGGAATCAGAGTCTGCTCAGGGCTCCACCATCCAGACCATCGACGAGCTGCGCGAATACCTCTACAAGGGGCTCCAGCTGGAGCATGCGACGCTCCCGCCCTACCTGACCGCGCTCTACTCGCTGCATCCGGGAAAGAACTCGGACGCCTGGCATGTCATCAGGGTCGTGGCAGTCGAGGAGATGCTGCACCTCACCCTGGTCGCGAACGTCCTGAACGCCGTGGGCGGAACGCCGGACCTCACCAAGCCGGGTTTCGTGCCGAATTATCCGACGCGCCTGCCGTGCGGCCCCGATTACTTCGAGGTGCATCTCCGGCCGTTCTCGCCCGAGGCTCTCGACACGTTCCTGAAGATCGAGAAGCCCGCGCAGGCGGGCTCCGAGGAAGACAGGTTCGTACCGGTGGACTGGGCGGCCCTTGGCCTGGCGTCCGACGGCGCGACGCCGCCACCGGAGAAACTGGCGGAACTCGAGGAGTCCGGGACAGTCCTCGGCCTCGTCCCCGGAGAACCCACCCAGCGTTTCCTGAGCATCGGTGAGTTCTACGAAGAGATCATGCGGGGCATCAACCAGCTGGAGGACCAGGCCCGTAAGGCAGGGACGACGATTTTCACCGGCGATCCCGCTCGCCAGGTGACTCCCGAGTACTTCTACTCCGGTGGCGGCGATGTCATCAAGGTGACCGGCCGCGACACCGCGGTCGCCGCGCTCACCCTCGTCGCGGAGCAGGGCGAAGGGCTGTATGGCGGCATTTTCGACAGCCAGGACGAACTCGCGCACTACTACAGGTTCCAGCAGCTGGAAATGGAGAGGTACTACCAGAAGGGCGATCATCCGGGCGAGCCTTCCGGCCCGGATCTGAACGTCGACTGGGACGCCGTCTATCCGGTGAAGCCGGACATCAAGCTGGCAGACCTCGTGGCGGACCCGGAAATCCTGGCGGCGGCCGATGAATTCAACCAGTTCTACGCCACGTTCCTGACCAGTATCAATCTGGCCTACAACGGTCAGCCCGACCTTCTGCTCAAGGCGGTCTGGGAGATGTTCCGCATGCGCGACAGCATGAACCGACTCGTCCGCAACCCGCTCACGGGGCATCCAGGGGCGAACGCCGGCCCGACATTCGAGCTCTAAGACCGTCGAAGGAGGCGGGATCGTGACGCAAGGGACGAACGCAGAAGAGAAGCTGCGTGATTTCGTGAAGTTCTCGGCCACTGTGACCGGGTTCAGCGAGTTCGACCTGTGGGGAACCGGTCAGGCGGAGGCGTACTACAGGACGGCCGTGGAGCAGGAAGGGCCGGATGCGATCCAGCAGGCGATGGCTTCCGATCCCTCCGGTGTTCCCGCCGACCCGGTGGTGAAGAGCATCATCAAGCTCTGGTACGTCGGCGTCTGGTACGGCCCGGAACTGGCGGGACGGGTGGATGTGGCGGCGTGGACGGCGCCCGGGCGGAGCGGGGCGAAGCCCGCCGTCCCGGATGACAGCCAGCCCGAGGGAAGCCAGTTCGTCGTCTCCCCCGACGCCTACACCGAGGGGCTGCTGTGGCGGGCGATCGGTGCCCACCCGGCCGGCGCGAAGGCGCCGGGTTACGGGTCGTGGGCCAACCCGCCCGTGTTCGAGGACGGCCAGGAGGGGGAAGTGCGATGACCGGCACTGCCCCCACCGGCACCCGCCGGCCCCGCTAGTCCCGGGAGTTGCCGAACAGCAGGCGGTAGCCGATCAGGAGGACGAGGGCGCCCACGATGGCGGAGCCCCAGGTCGCCGCGTCGAAGAACTCCCGCTGGACCGGTCGGTCCAGGAACTCGGAGGACAGCCAGCCGCCCAGGAAGGCGCCGGCTATGCCGATCACCGTCGTGCCGACGCAACCGCCCGGGTCCCGGCCGGGCAGGAGCAACTTGGCGATGCCTCCGGCGATGAGTCCCAGTAGCAGCCAGGCGATGATGCTCATCTCTCCGGCGCTCCTTTCCACTGCTCTTCTCGTGACGGTACGGACCCGGACAGCCTATCTTCTACAGTTGTGTAGAGGATGTGGTTCCCGGCTGGGCGTCTATACGATGTCCGCCCGGGAAGGTGCGGCGGGCGGAAGGGAGACAGGACGTGGCGGACGGCCGACGTCCCCGGCGGCGGGGGCAGGGTGAACTGGAGGCGCTGGTGCTGTCGGCGCTGCGGGAGACCGGTGCTCCGGCGACGGCCGGCCGGGTGCACGAGCGGCTCGGCGAGGATCTCGCCTATACGACGGTCATCACGATCCTGACCCGGCTGCTGGACAAGGGCGTGGTCACCCGTGAGCGGGCGGGCCGCTCCTTCACCTGGAAGCCGGTCGCCGACGAGGCGGGTCTGGCGGCGCGCAGGATGCGCAAGGTCCTGGACGCCGAGAACGACAGGGAAGCGGTGCTGACCAGCTTCCTCACGGCTCTGGACCCGGCCGACGAACTGCTGCTGCGCGAGCTGCTGGCCCACCCCCGCGGCGAGGGGGGAGACTGACGCCTCATGGGTGTCTTCGTCTTCCTCCCCCTGGTCCTGCCTCTGACGGCATGGCCGATCGCCCGCCTCGCCGAACACCATCTGCACCCGCGGACCGCGACCAGGATGCTCACCGCTCTGGCCGTCGCGATGGCGCTGTGCAGCACGGTGTGCCTGGCGCTGGTCATGGTGGTCGGCACGGCGCAGCTGCCGGGCAACCCGCTGCCCGACGGCTGGTCCGATCCGGAGGTGCGGGCGGCGGTGCCGTACGACGAGGTGGCCGGCAAGACGGCGATTCCCGCGCTGGGCGCGGTGCTGCTGGCCTGCGGCCGGGTGCTGTGGCGGCACGGCCGGGTACGCCGCCGCTCCCACCGCGCGCTGGTCGGACTGCCGGACACGGCGGTGGCCGTCCTGCCGGACGACGTCCCCTACGCGTACGCCCTCCCCGGTGGGCGACGTGACCGGGTCGTGGTGACCACCGCCCTGCTGGGCTGCCTGGAGTCGGCGGAGCGCCGGGCGCTGTTCGCCCACGAGCGGGCGCACCTCGCCCACCGTCATCATCGGTTCCTGCTGGCCGTACAGCTCGCCTCGCGCGCCAACCCGTTCCTGCGGCCGCTGCGCACCACCGTGACGTACGCCGCGGAGCGGTGGGCGGACGAGGAGGCGGCCCGGACGGTGAAGAGCCGCCGGGTCGTGGCGCAGGCGATCGGGAAGGCCGCGCTGGTGTCACGCGGAGTTCCGGTGCCGACGCTGGCCGGCATGGCGGCGCCGGGCCCGGTGCCTCGCCGGGTGGCCGCGTTGCTCGGCCCCGCCCCGGTGACGCGCGGTTGGTCGTCGGTGTCGACTTCGGTGGGCTGGGCGGCGTGGGCCGCCGCGGCGGGGACCGCCGTGTCGGCGACGGCTTCGGCGAACTCCGCCGTGACCATGTACTTCATCCTGAACTCCGCGACACCCCTCTGATCGCCGGACCGATCGGCCAGACGTTCCCGCCAAGTTCTACATACCTGTAGAGCTAACTTCTACAAGTATGTAGAGTTCACCTGTTCGAGGGACGGACTGGGCGGAGGAACGGGCCTCAGTGAGTGGCAACGGAAAACGGCGGGCTTCGTTGGGCGGGCCGGCCAGGCTGACCAGGCGGGGCAGGATCCTGCTGTGGTGTGCCGGGGTGTGCTCCGTGCTGGTCCTGGGCGCCGCCGGGGCCGGTGCGTGGGTCTACCACGACCTGGACGACAACATCCACGCCGCCGACGTCGACAACAAGCTCGGGGGCGAGCGACCCGAGAAGGTCAGCCCCGGTTCGAAGAACATCCTGGTCGTGGGCTCGGACAGCCGGGACGGCGACAACGCCCAGTACGGCAAGGGCCTGACCACCATGCAGTCCGACACGCTGATGGTGCTGCACATACCCGCGAACCGGGAGTGGGCCACGGTCGTGTCGTTCCCGCGCGATTCCTGGGTGGAGATATCCGCCTGCGACAAGGGGAACGGCGTGACCTCCACACCGCACCACGCCAAGATCAACGAGGCGTTCGCGACCGGCGGCACCAGCGGCGAGGTGGCCGGTGCCGCCGCCTGCACCATCAAGACGGTGGAAGCCAGCACCGGACTGCGCATCGACCACTTCATGTCCGTCGACTTCCAGGGCTTCAAGGGCATGGTCAACGCACTCGACGGCATAGAGGTCTGCCCCGAGGACGCCATCCATGACGAGAAGGCCCACCTGGACCTGGAGGCCGGCTGCCAGACCGTCAAGGACGAGGAGGCGCTCGGGTACGTACGCGCCCGCTACAGCATCGGGGACGGTTCGGACGTCGGACGGATCGGCAGGCAGCAGGAGTTCATGGAGGCACTGGCCGCCAAGGCCCAGTCCAAGCTGACCAGCCCCGGCGCCCTCTACGGCTTCTTGCAGTCGGCCACCAAGTCGCTGACCACGGACCAGGACCTGGCCGGCATCAAACCGCTCTCCGGCCTCGCGTCCGAGCTCAAGGGCATTCCGAGCGACCGGCTCACCTTCCTCACGGTGCCGAACTACCCGCGCGAGGCCGACGTGGCCAGTGACAAGGCCAACGTGGTGTGGCAGTACCCGCAGGCCGCCGAGGTGTTCACCGCGCTGGCCGAGGACCGGGAGATCGACAAGGAGCGCGTGGAGGCGGACGCGAAGGACCCGCTCCACGCCTCCGCCGTCCGCGTGCGGGTCCTCAACGGCACCGGGGTGTCCGGGCGGGCCGCCGCCGTCGCCGAGAAGCTGCGCGAGGCGGGCTTCACCGTCGTCGGCACGGGCAACGCGCCGAAGAGCGGCAGCAGTACGGTGACACACCCGCCCGGCCTGGAACGGCAGGCGGACGTTCTCGCGTCCAGAGCGAGCGGCGTACGGGCCGAACAGGACGCAGAGGCCGCCTCGGGCATGGTGACCTTCGTGGTCGGAACCGACCTCGATCCCGCACGCATCCGCTGAGCGTGCGGGGCCTCAGCCCTCGTCCTCCTCCTCGTCGTCGCCTTCGAAGAAGTCGCCGACCTCGTCCACGACTTCCGCGGCGACCATGCCGCCGACCACGCCGACCGCGAGGCCGGCCGCTCCGGCCGCCACGGCCGTGCCCACACCGGGGCCCGAGCGATGGTGGTCGTCGTGGTGTCCGTGATCGGTGTACGGGGCGCCGTGTCCGTACGCGGCCGGGGCCCCGTACGTCGAGTGGTGCTCGACGAGCTGCCGGATCCAGCCGTCCACCTCGGCCGCCCAGTCGCGGACGTCGTGGTGGCCGACGGTGAAGCGGGTGACGGCGTCGTGGCCGGAGGTGAGGAGCCCGCCGCGCTTGTCCGCCTCCAGGACCACGTCGATCCCGCCGGGTCCGGCCAGGAAGGTCAGCTCGACCTCGTTGAGCCGGTGGGCGTACTGAGGAGCGGGGACGAGTTCGATCTCCTGGTAGAACGGCAGCTGCTGGCCCGTCCCTGCGATGCGCCCGTACTCCAGGTCGGCCGACCTGAAGCCGAAACCGACCTGTCCGAAGGCTTCCAGGACGGCCTCCTGGACGGGCAGGGCCGTGACGGTGAGCTGGTCCAGGTCGCCCTTGTCCCTGGCGCCGGCGACCGCCAGTTCGGTGCGCACGCCGAGCACGATGCCCAGGTGCTGTCCGTACAGCTCGGTGATCGGCGTCTCCCACGGCAGCGTGACGCGGAAGGGTACCCCGCGCTCTTCCTCCGCCCCGAGTCGGAAGCCGCCGCCGACGGTGAACCGGTCGAAGACGACGACGCCCTCGCTCTCCCCGTCCTCGTGCTCCGCCTCGACCCGGGCCACGAGTTCGAGGGTGATGTGCTCGACGTCGAAGTCGGCCTGCCCGCCCCGCAGGCGAACCTCGCCGGCGAGCATGCCGCCGGGCAGGACGGGAGCCGGATCGAGCACCGTGTCGACCGTGGGGGCGCCCACGCCGAGCGAGCCGAGAAGTCGCTTGAACACCATCGTGGCGTCCACTCCTTACGCGTACTTGTGTTCCATGAGGTGGTGCCGTCCGGCCGGGAAGGTGTGGACGGACGGCACCGGGCCCCTGCCGGGGAGGACTACTTGGCGGCTTCGAGAGCGGCGAGTGCCTGGGCCCAGCGGACGTACTTCAACTCGGCCAGGTCCGCCACCGTCTTGACCCCGAACGCCTCGTCGAGCAGTTCGCCGTCGCGGTCGGAGACGCCCTTCAGTGCCGCGACCGGGGCGGCGAGTATCTCCGGCAGACTCTTGTCCGCCCACGTCTTGTCCAGCACCTTGTCCAGATCGATCGAAGCCATGTGTCGTCTCCAGGGGGTGCGGCCAGGGTCGTCCCCAGGCCTGTTTCTACAAACGAGTAGAAGCATAGAGTTGGTCGGACAGGCAGGGAGCGCGCTCCGGCCGACCGCGTTCGGAAAGGCCGAAAGGTGCTGCTGACCTGGCCAAATGCCACTTGTGAGGAGTCTCGCCCTCGGTGGCGTGCCGGGACGGGCGGGCCGCGGGCCCGACACGGGCCGGCGCGCGGCGGCCGGGAACCCGGTTTCGACCAGAATCGTTCTTCTGTCTGCACTTCTAGTGAGGGAGCCAGAGCTTGTCCGCCAGATCGACGGACCCTTCGGGGTGCGGTCCCCGCCCCTTTCGCCCCGCACCGCCCGAGCACGGATCACGGCGGGGTGGTGTCGGATGAGTGCCGTCGAAGCCTGGCTGGGGGTGCTGGCCGTGTTCGTCCTCACCGCCGGTACCGGCTACTTCGTCGCCCAGGAGTTCGCCTACGTCTCGGCCGACCGGCTGGCCCTCGCCCGTGAGGCGGAGAAGGGGGACAAGAAGGCCGCCCGCGCCCTGAAGGTGCTGGAGCGGCTGTCGTTCATGCTCTCGGGCGCCCAACTCGGCATCACGGTGACCGGTCTGGTGGTCGGCTTCATCGCCGAGCCGTCCGTCTCCGCGCTGCTGCGGCCCGTGCTGTCCGGCATCGGCGTCCCCGACGGCGCCGTCACCGGCATCTCCGTCGTCCTCGCCTTCGTCCTCGCCACGGTCGTGCAGATGGTGCTGGGCGAGCTGGCCCCGAAGAACCTCGCCATCGCCGTCCCGGAACGGCTGGCCAAGGCGCTGTCCGGTTCCACGCTGGGCTACCTGAAGGTGGTCGGCCCGGTCGTCCGGATCTTCGACGGGGCGGCCAACAAGCTGCTGCGCGGGGTCGGCATCGAACCGGTCGAGGAACTGCACCACGGCGCCACCCTGGAGGAGCTGGGCCACCTGATCGGCGAGGCCCACGAACAGGGAGAGCTGCCCCGCGGCACGGCCGAACTGCTCGACCACGCCCTGGAGTTCTCCGAGCGGACCCTGCGCGAGGTGATGGTGCCGCGCGCGGACGCGGTCTTCGTCCGCAAGGACGCCACGGCCGCCGAGGCCATCACCCTCATCGCCGGGCACGGCCACTCCAACTACCCCGTACTCGGCGACCATCCGGACGACGTGGCGGGCGTACTGGGGGTGCGGGAGCTGATGAGGCTGCCCGCCGGGCAGACCACCGCCACCGCGGTCGGGACGGCGGCCCGGCGTCCCCTGCTGCTGCCGGACACCCTGCCGCTGCCGGACGCCGTACGGCGGATGCGCGAGCAGGACGACGAGTTCGCCGTCGTCCTGGACGAGCACGGAGGCGTGGCCGGTGTCGTGACCTACGAGGACATCGCCGAGGAACTGGTGGGAGACATCGCCGACGAGTCGGACACCGTCACCGAGGTGGCCGTCGCGGACGGCGGGGGATGGCTGGTGGACGCCGGGCGCCGCCTGGACGAGGTGGCCGAGGCCACCGGCGTCGAGCTGCCCGAGGAGGACGACTACGAAACCGTGGCCGGGCTCATCGTCGACCGGCTCGGCCGCTTCCCGGCGATCGGGGACCGGCTCACCGTGGAGCTGCGCGGAGGTGGCAGCGCCGTGATCGACGTACGCACCCTCGACCGGCACGTGCCCGAACGGATCCGGATCGAGCGGCCGGCCGAGAAGGCGGAGGAGCAGGCATGAGTTTCCCGACGGCACTCTTCGTCACCGTCCTCCTGCTCGTCGGCAGTGGGTTCTTCGTCGCGGCCGAGTTCGCGCTGGTCGCCGCCAAACGGCACCGCATGGAGAAGGCCGTGGCCGACGGGCGGCGCGGCGCCAGGGCCGCGCTGGCCGGAATGCGGGAGCTCTCGCTGATGCTGGCCGGCGCCCAGCTCGGCATCACCGTGTGCACCCTGGGACTGGGCTCCGTGTCCAAGCCCGCGATCTCCCACGAACTGGACCCGCTGCTGCACAGGCTGGGCCTGCCCGCCGCGCTCAGCTACGGCGTGGCCTTCGCCGTGGCGATGATCGTCGTGGTGTTCCTGCACATGGTCCTCGGCGAGATGGCGCCCAAGTCCTGGGCCATCGCCCACCCCGAGCGCTCCGCGATGCTGCTGGCCCCGCCCTTCCGCGCCGTCGCGACCGCCGTACGGCCGCTGATCCGGGTCCTCAACAGGCTCAGCAACGCCCTGGTCCGCCTCTGCCGGGTCACCCCGCGCGACGAACTGGCCTCCGTCCACAACCGGGAGCAGCTCACCCACCTCGTGGAGGAGTCCGAACGGCTCGGCCTGATCAGCGAGACCGACTCCGACCTGCTGACCCGGTCACTGACCGAGCCCGAGACGCCCGTGCGCGACCTGGTGGTACCGGCCGCCGACATCGTCGCGGTCCACGCCGACGCCGACGCCGAGCACATCCTGAGCGTGGCCGCCGCGCACGACCGCACCCGGCTGCTGGTCCGCCGGGAGGACGCGATCCTCGGCTCGGTGCACGCCCGCGACGTCCTGGTGGCGCGAGCGCGAGGGCGGACGACCGGCGCCCGCGCGCTGGCACGCCCCGTGCCGGAACTGGCGGAGGACGCCACGGTCGCCGAGGCCATCGAGGTCCTGCGCCGGCGCCGGGCGTCGCTCGCCGTGGTCCGCGACGGCGCGGGGCGGCTCACCGGCATCGTGAGCCTGGACGACCTGCTGGCCCGCTACCTCCAGCCACAGTCCGCATAACGGCCCGGATGTGGACGACTCCCGTGTCCGCCGGCGGGCATAGGGCTGCTCCTCGTCGTGGCGCTCGCGACCCGCTGGGGCCGGTACCCGCGGTCCGCCGGGCCGGGCAGGACGGTGTGGGCCGAGTGGGTCCGCACGGCTGGTGCATGACCCCCTGGCCGGATGCCACGGGTCGTTAGTGTTCAGCCATGGCGAAGCGGCACGTGGTGGCGGTACTGGCCTTCGAGGGCATGGCGCCCTTCGAACTGGGCGTCGTGGTGGAGGTCTTCGGCCTGTCGCGGCCGGAACTGGGGGAGCTGCCCTGGTATGAGCTGCGGGTGTGCGCCGAGGAGCCCGGCCGGGATCTGCGGGCGGTCGGCGGGTTCACCCTGCGCGCCGAGTGCGGCCTCGACGCGCTGGCCGCCGCGGACACGGTGATCGTGCGGGGGTGGCCGAGACCGGGGCGGACGTCTCGCCCGCCCTGGTGGACGCGCTGCTGCGGGCCCATGCGCGGGGGGCCCGCCTGGTGTCGATCTGCTCGGGGGCGTTCGCACTGGCCGCGACCGGCCTGCTGGAGGGCCGACGCGCCACCACGCACTGGCGTTACGCCCGCGCGCTCGCCGAACGGCATCCCGGGATCGAGGTCGACCCCGACGTGCTGTACGTCGACAACGGCGACGTCCTCACCAGCGCGGGCAGCGCGGCCGGTATCGACCTGTGCCTCTACCTGGTCCGGGCCGATCACGGTGCCGGCGTGGCCAACGCGGTGGCGCGTCGCTTCGTCGTTCCCCCGCACCGCGAGGGCGGGCAGGCCCAGTTCATCGAGGCGGCGGTGGGAGGCATCGATCCCGAGGGCGACGGCGACGGCGTCATGCGGAGCATGGACTGGGCGCTGCGCCATCTGCGCACACCGTTGTCGGTGCCCGCCCTGGCCGGGGCCGCGTGTATGTCGCAGCGCTCGTACGCGAGGCACTTCACCCGCCGCAACGGCGTGAGCCCCATGCGCTGGGTCATCGCCCAGCGGGTGGCTGCCAGCCTGCCGCTGCTCGAGTCCGGGGAGGGCACCGTGGACGAGGTCGCCGCCGCGGTCGGCTTCGACAGCACCGCGACGTACCGGCACCACTTCGCACGCCGGATGCGGACGACGCCGACGGCCTACCGCAAGACGTTCACCCGCGCCCCCGCGCCTCCCCGCGCGGACGGGGAGCACTGAGACGGCTGGCGGAATCTTGGAAACCTCTGGCATTCATGCCACTCGTGGGGCGGGGTGCGGGGGGCCGAGGATGGATTCGCGCGCCGTGCCGGGGACCCGGCACGGCGCGCGGACTCCCTTCCGACCCGCACGAACAAGAGGTGCCCCCATGTCTGTCACCGCTTCCGCCGAGAACACCGGTGCCGTCCTCGGCGTGCCCGCTGCCGCGCCCGCCGAGGCCGCCGCCCACTATGCCGCCCGGCTCGCCTTCGAGGCGGACGTCTCCGACGTCCACGCCGATCTGGAATCCGGCGAACCGGGGATCGTGGTGGTCGACACCCGTGGCAGCGCCGCCTGGGACCAGGGGCACATCCCGGGCGCCGTGCACATCCCGACCGCGCGGATCGCCGACCTGGCCCCGCGGCTCATCGACCCGGCCCTGACCGTGGTCACCTACTGCTGGGGTCCCGGCTGCAACGGCGCGACCCGCGCGGCGCTGGCCTTCGCCCGCCTCGGCTACCAGGTCAAGGAGATGCTCGGCGGCTTCGAGTACTGGGTACGCGAGGGCTTCGCCCACGACTCCGCCACCGGCGTCCAGCAGCGCCCTGTGGACGACCTGACCGCCCCGCGCGCGGGCGTCTCCTGCGCGTGCTGAAGCGAGGGACGGCGACGGACGGCAGGCCGGCCGACGGCGGCGGAGCGGGCACGGTGGTGCCGACGTCGCGTACTCACCAGTCGTGCACGGTTCCGTCCTGCAGTCGGTTGACCGGCAGGTAGGCCGCTTCGTAGGGGTGGGCGGCCGCGAGGTCCTCGTCCAGTTCCACGCCGATGCCGGGGGCCTCGCCGGGGTGGAGGTGGCCGTCGGTGAACGTGTAGGCGTGCCGGAAGACCTCGTCGGTGAGGGGGGTGTGGCCCGAGTACTCCTGGATCCCGAAGTTGTGCACGGCGAGGTCCAGGTGGAGTGCCGCCGCCATGCCCACCGGGGAGATGTCCTCGGGGCCGTGCACCGCGCTCCGGATCTGGAACTGCGCGGCGAAGTCGAGGAGTTTGCGCAGCGGCGTGACACCGCCGAAGTGGGTGACCGCGGAACGGACGTAGTCGATCAGCTGCTCGCTGATCAGCGTCTGGTAGTCGTGCACCGTGTTGAAGACCTCGCCGACCGCGAGCGGCGTCGTGGTGCCGCGGCGCACCAGGCGCAGGGCCTCCTGGTTCTCGGCCGGCGTGCAGTCCTCCAGCCAGAACGGGCGGTACGGTTCCAGGTCCCTGCCGAGCCGCGCCGCCTGGACGGGGGTGAGCCGGTGGTGCGCGTCGTGGAGCAGCGGCAGCTCGGCGCCGAACTCCGCACGGACCGCCTCGAAGACGGTGGGCGTGTGGCGCAGGTAGGCGTCGGTGTCCCAGTCCTCCACGAGGGGCCGGGCCTGCTGGTGCAGGACGGGCGCACCGCCGTCGTCGGTGCTGTGCACGCCGTACACGGCCTTCAGACCGGGGATGCCCGACTGGACGCGCACCGCCTGGTAGCCCTCGGCGAGCCTGGCGCGTACGGAGTCGAGGAGTTCGGGGATGTCGCGGCCGTTCGCGTGCCCGTAGGCGCGGACGCGCTCACGGCTGGCGCCGCCGAGGAGCTGGTAGAGCGGCAGGCCCGCGGCCTTCGCCTTGATGTCCCACAGCGCCACGTCCACGGCGGCGATCGCGGCCATGGTGACGGGGCCGCGCCGCCAGTAGGCCCCCCGGTACAGGTACTGCCAGGTGTCCTCGATCCGGTGCGGGTCGCGGCCGGTGAGCAGAGGAACGACGTGGTCGGTCAGATAGCTGACGACGGCGAGTTCCCGGCCGTTGAGGGTGGCGTCGCCGAGGCCGGTGAGGCCGTCGTCGGTCGTCAGCTTCAGCGTGACGAAGTTGCGGCCCGGGCTGGTGACGACGACCTTCGCGTCGACGATCTTCATACGTGTGCTCTTTCCGGTGCGGTGGCGTAGGGCGGGCTGGGCTTGCTCAGCCCTTGGTGGCGCCTGCGGTGAGGCCCGCCACCAGGTACTTCTGGCCGATGACGGCGGCGATGACGACGGGGACGGTGATGAGGGTGGCGGCGGCCATGAGACCGCCCCAGTCCGTGCTCGCGTACGAGATGAAGTTGAAGAGGGTCACGGGCACCGTCTGGGTGCGGTCGTCGGCGAAGACCAGCGCGAACATGAAGTTGTTCCAGCTGAAGACGAACGCGAGGAGCGAGGCGGTCGCGGTGCCGGGCGCGGCCAGGGGCAGCGAGACGCGCCAGAAGGCGCCGAACGCGCTCAGGCCGTCGGTGCGGGCGGCCTCTTCGAGTTCGACCGGGAGACCCGCGAAGAAACTGATCATCACCCACATGATCAGCGGCACGGAGACGAACATGTGGCTGAGCACGAGGACCGTGTAGGAGCCGACGAGTCCCATCTGCGCGAACAGGTAGTACCAGGGCACGAGCAGGGAGATCGCGGGCACGATGCGGGCGACGAGGATCAGTGAGCCGGTGCGGTGCATACCGAACCGGCCCACGGCCCACGCGGCGGGGACGGCGATGACGGCGGACAGCACCGTGGACACCACCCCGACCAGCAGGGAGTTGCCCAGGGAGCGCACGATCTGCCCGGCCTCGACGATGCTGCGGAAGTTGTCGAGGGTGGGCCTGAACCAGAGCCCCACGCTCGGGTCGGTCACCTGCACGTTGGTCTTGAACGCGGCGGCGAACATCCACACCAGCGGCAGCGCGAAGACGAGGGTGACCAGGGCGATGGCCGTGCCGCGAAGCCAGGTCCACCTCCCGCGCCCGCGCCCCCGGGCGGCGGGCGTGAGCGGCGGCCGGGCCGCAGGGGTGACGGTGGCGCTCATCCGTTCTTCCTTCCGCCGCGGCGGCGCAGCAGGACCACGACACCGATGATGAACAACGTGAACAGCACCAGGACGGCGGCGGCCAGGCCGTACTCCTGGTAGTCGAAGGTGAGCCCGTAGGCGTAGACGTTGAGCGTCTCCACCTCGAAGTCGGAGCCCCCGCCCGCGCCCTTGGTGGCGTACAGGATGTCGAAGGTCTTGAGCGCGTCGACGGCGCGCAGGACCAGAGCCGTGGCGAGGGTGGGGCCGAGCATCGGCAGGATCACGTGGCGGAAGCGCTGCCAGGCGTTGGCGCCGTCGACGAGCGCGGCTTCCTCGGGCTCCTCGGGGAGGGTGGTCAGCCCCGCGAGCAGGAGCAGCGTCATCATCGGGGTCCACTGCCACACGTCGATGAGCATCAGCACCGGCAGCGACTGGCTCACCGAGCCGAGGAACTCCTGGCGGGGCAGCCCGACGCCGGCGAGCAGATGGTTGGCGATGCCGTTGGTGGGATCGAGGATCAGCAGCCACAGGACGCCGATCGCGACGGGGGTGGCGAGCAGCGGGATGATCAGGACGGTGCGCACCAGACGCATGCAGCGGAACGGCTTGCGCATGAGCATCGCGAGCGCGAGCCCCAGCACCGTCTCCAGGACCACGGCGCCGACGGTGAAGACCAGGGTGCGGCGTGCGGCGGGCCAGAACCGGCGGGTGTCGCCCAGCGCGTCGAGGAAGTTCCGCAGACCGATGTGGCGCTTGTCCGCGTTCACCGCCCCGAACGCGTCGGTCAGACTGAGGTCGAGGGTGAAGGCCAGCGGGAAGACGATCATCAGGCCGACGAAGAGCAGCGCCGGGGCGAGCATCGCCCATTTGAGGCGCCGGTTGGCCTGTTCGAAGGTGCGCGGCGGTCGGCCGCGGCGGGCGTCCGGGCGTCCCTGGGCGCCGACCTGTGCGGGGGAGACCTCGGTGGTGGCCATCAGGACTCCTTGTGGCGGTTGTCGCGGACGAGGAAATCGGCGAACTCCGCGTCGGCGTCGCGCGCGACGGGCCGTACGGACTCGCCGAGAATCCCCGCGACCAGTGGACGCCCGACGATGTCCCGGGCCCGGCCGACCTGGAGGACCCGAGGCCGGTCGTAGCCGAGCCCGCGTTCGGCGTTGACCCGCATCGACTCGGCGAGGTCTGCCGGGAAGGACGCGAGAGTGCGCGGGTCGGCCCAGACGGAGCTGCGGGCGCCGGGGATGCCGTCCGACTGGAGGGCGGCGGACATGGCGGGTCCCGCGGCCCACCTGATGAACTCCCACGCCTCGTCGCGCAGCAGGGAGAACTTGTTGATGCCGAGGCTCCAGGACGGGATGTTGTGCGGCTTGGCGCCGGCCGGGCCCGCGGGGAAGGGTGCGAAGCCGACGGACTCCCGTACGCCCTGGGTGGCGACCTTCGGATCGAGGAAGCTGCTGTAGATCGCGTCGGCGTCGATGTAGAAGGCGGCCTTGCCCTGCGCGAAGATCGGCATGGCCTGTTCGAGGCTCATGTTGGTGGCGCCGGGCGGGCCGGCCCGGCCGAGCAGATCGCCGTAGTACTCGTAGGCGGCCAGGGCCTGGCGGCTGCCGATGCCCGAGGTGCCGTCGACGAGGAAGTCGCCGCCGTGCGAGTACAGGAAGCTGGACCACTGGGAGACGGCGCCGCTGCGCTGGCCCCGGCCGACGTACCCGTAGAACCCCTTCTTCCCGTCCGTGAGTTCCAGTGCGCCGGACATCAGCGCGTCCAGGGTGCGTGGCGGGCCGTCGACGAGGTCCTTGCGGTAGTACAGCGTGGGGCGTTCGGTCACCACCGGGACGCTCAGCACCCTGCCGGCCGTCACGGAAGCCTCGCGCGGTGCCTTCTGGAAGTCCGCCCAGGCGAACTCCCGGTCGCCCTCGACCCGGTCGGTGAGGTCGGCCAGCCAGTCGTTGTGTGCGAAGAGCAGCTGCTCCTGGAGGGCGCGGACCATCATGACGTCCACGTCGGTGCCGGAGGCGTTGAGCTTGACGTTGTAACTGCTCGACAGCTGGTCCGCGGTGAGCAGGGTCATCGAGACCCGGCGCCCGGTCTTCTCCTCGAACTCCTTCGTCCGTCGCTTGATCGCCTGCGACCACACGTGGTTGATCGCCATGATCCGCAACGGGCTGTCGGCCGAGGCGCTGCCGCCCTGCGGCGAACAGGCGCTCACCACGCCCGCGGCGGCCGTCGCGGCGGTCCCCGCGGCCAGCCTGTTGAAGGAGCGCCTGCTCAACAGCCGACTGCTCGTGGACATCGTCGTCCTCGTCTCTGTGGAGGGTGTCTCTATGGGCCCCGGCGGGTGTCTGCGCCTCCCGGACCACTGGTCCAACTGGTAGGACCAGTTTGCTGACGGGACCGTAACAGGAGGTCGGCGCTTCCGAACAGCCCTTGAGGGAAAGATCCGCACAACGGAACGATCACGCGGCCGGGCCCGGGGCGGCCCGGCCGGTCCGGTCGAGGCGGGAGGAGGCTACGTGACCGCTCTGCCGCTGCCCGCCCGCCGGGCCTCCGCCTGCCCCAGCAGGGTCTCGATGTGGTTGCGCGCCATGATGTCCACCTGGACGTCGAGGTCCGCCCCGTAGGTACGCAGGCCGAGCATGAGGTGCTCCCGCATCCGCGTCGCCGCGAGGTCCTCGTCGCCCGCCTCGATCGCCTCGAAGATCTCCGGGTGGTGCGGTACTCCGGGCTCCCCGATCGAGGGGTCCGAGTTGGAGCGCAGCATCATCTCGAACATCATCCCGCTGATCGACGACAGCATGATCCGCAGCACGGGATTCTTGCTCGCCACCGCGATCGCGTCGTGGAACTCCATGTCGGCCTGCGCCTTGACCACGACGTCCGTGGCCGACTCCAGGGCCTCGCACGCGCGTCGCATCACGGCGATGTCGTCGTCCGTGGCCCGCCCGGTCGCCAGCCGGACCATCTCGACCTCCAACGGAAGCCGCGCCTCGATGAGTTGACGGACCGTCGGGCGACCGGCGCGATAGAGCGAGTCGTACTCCCTGGCCTGCCCCGAACCCTGCTCCCGGACGAAGGAACCACGCCCCGGCGCGACCTCGATGAGGCGTTGCGCCTCCAGCCGCCTCAGCACCTCGCGCACGACATTGCGACTGGAACCGAACTGGGCCGCCAGTTCGCGCTCGGAAGGCAGCTTGGCCCCCACCGCGATCTCACCGGAGCGGATCTCGTGCTCCAACTGGCGCGCGATCCGCTCCGTCAGCAGACCGCGCTCAGCGGGTTCGGTGCGACGACCCGGCTGCGCGGAATCCGACGAGGGAGAGGGAGCGGACGACTGCATGGTCGCAGCGTACAACTGTCCCGACGGCTCGATCGCGCCGCGGGGCAGGAGCTCCCGGACGTCCGGTGGGACGCCGGGACGGCCCGGCGTCCCGGCGGCTCAGCCCTTGGGGAAGTCGGTGGCGGGGGCGGAGGCGGCGGTGGCGTCGAGGTTCGCCCGCAGGGCGTCGACCTTGGCGGTGGCGAAGGCGTGCGCGTCGGAGCCCAGCAGTTGGCGCAGGGGGCCGTCCTCGATTCCGGCGTGCTCGATGATGGCGGCGGCCCCCTTGACCGGGTCGCCGAGCTGGTGGCCCTGGAGCTTGAGGTGATCCTCCACCATGGCCCGCACGGCCGGGTAGTGCTCCGTGGTCTCGCCGGGCAGGACCAGCGAGTCCGAGGTGAGGAAGGAGGTGCGGAAGTAACCGGGCTCGACGACGGTGACCTTGATGCCGAACTCCGCGACCTCGGCGGCGAGCGCCTCGCTCAGCCCCTCGAGCGCGAACTTGCCCGCGCAGTACAGGGCCCAGCCGGGCATCGTGGTCAGGCCCAGGATCGAGGAGACGTTGATGACGCGGCCCGCGCGCTGTTCACGCAGGACCGGCAGCGCCGCGCGCAGCACGTTCCACACCCCGCCGACCTGGACGTCGAGCATGTCCCGTACGGCCGTGGCGCTGGTCTCCTCGACGGCCGCGAGGTAGCCGTAGCCCGCGTTGTTGACGACGACGTCGAGTCGGCCGAATCGCTCGGTGGTCCGGTCGACGGCGCTCCTGACCTCGGCCTCGTCCGTCAGGTCCACGGTCAGTGCGAGGAGCCGGCCGGTGTCGGCGGTGCTGCCCAGCGCGTTCACCAGGCGCTCGGCGGAGCGGGTGGTGGCGGCGACGTTGCTGCCCCGGGCGAGCAGCTGCCGGACCAGCTCCAGCCCGATGCCGCGGGAGGCGCCGGTGACGAACCAGGTGGGGGGAGTGGTGGTGGCAGACATGGGGGTTCCCTCTTCCGTAGATGTCTTGTCCGTAGATGTCTTGAATGCTTCACATGCCGTAGACATCGCTGATGCCGCAGCGCGGTGGAGCCGTAGCCGGCGCGGACGCCGCGACGGGACGCCGGGCCGGGCCGCTGATCCGGCGCTGACTCGATCGTGGACCGCGCGGGAGCGGTTCCGGACGCCAGGGCGGGCCCTGCGCGGCCTATGTCTCGCGGAAGTAGGACCGACAGACCTCCCCTGGGGAGGCCGTCGTCGTTCTCGGCGGGACAGACTGCTCTCATGACCCCCACCAACCGTGAGCTGGCGGACTTCCTCAAGCGCTCCCGCGCCCAGTGCGATCCCGAGCACGCCGGGCTGCCGCCGGACGGGCGGGTCCGGCGCGTGCCCGGCCTGCGGCGGGAGGAAGTCGCCCGCCTGGCGGGTGTGTCCGCCGACTACTACGCCCGCCTCGAACAGGGCCGCTCCGTCAACCCGTCCCCTGCCGTGGTCGAAGCCGTCGGGCAGGCCCTGGGACTGGACGAGGCGGGCCTTGCCCATCTCAGGGACCTCGTCGGCGTCACCGCCACCCGCCCCGCGTCGCGCACACCCGGCGTCCAGCGTCTGCGCCCCGGGCTCCACCGGCTGCTGGATTCCCTGGACACCGCTGTCCCCGCCCTCGTCCTGGGGCGGCAGTCCGCAGTCCTGGGGGCGAACCGGATGGCCAGAGCCCTGTTCGCGGACTTCGACGCCATGCCTGCCGTCGAGCGCAACTACACCCGCTGGCTCTTCCTCGATCAGGACGCGCGCGACCTCTTCGTCGACTGGGACGTCCAGGCCCGCGCCGCGGTGGAGAACCTGCGTCTGGACGCGGTGCGCGAATCGGACCGGCAGGCCACACAGGCGCTCATCACGGAGCTGAGGAAGCGGAGCGACGACTTCGACCGCTGGTGGCAGCAGCACCGCGTGCACCAGCGCACCCATGGTTCCAAGCGGCTCCGGCACCCCCTGGTCGGTGACCTCACCGTGGAGTACGAAACCCTCTCGCTCCCCGGCGACGGCGAGACCACCCTGTTCCTCTACACCGCCGCACCTCGGTCGGCGTCCGCCGAGGCGCTGGGCCTGCTGGCCTCATGGACGCTGGCGGGGCCTTCGCCGGCTCCCAGGCAGCCGCGCGACTGAACCGCGCACACCAGGCGTGACACCCCGGGGCGCCGCCTCGCGGCCTCCGCCCCGGCGCATGATCACGACTGGCGCGGGCCCTGCGGGGCCGATGCGCTCCCGCGCGGGCTCCGTCCACGGACCAGGGGCAGGAAGACCTCGTCGACGATCTCGGCGAGGACGGCGTCGGGCACAGTCGGGACCCCGAGCGTCACGTACTCGTTGCGCAGCAGCGCCATGGGCGTGTACGCGACTCGGGGGTGCAGTGCCTCGGGTGCGGCGTCTCCGCGGGCGACCGCCCGCCCGAGGAGGGTCAGCCACGCCGCCTCGTGCGCGCTCTCCGCCGCCGGGTCACGCAGTTCGGCCAGCAGCTCGGGAGTGCTGCCGGCCGCCGCGATCAGACCGCGCAGGATCTCCCCGTACGGTGACGACCAGGTGCTGTTCGCGCGCCGCAGCATCTCCAGGGTGTCGCCGCGCAGCGAGCCGGTGTCCGGCAGCACGGTCCCGGTCGCGGCCAGCCGGCGGTACGCCGCCACGCCGAGCGCGACGCGGTGGGGCCAGCGCCGGTACAGCGTGTTCTTGTTCGTCCCGGCCCGCCGGGCCACCTCGTCCATCGTCAGCGCCGGGACGCCGGACTCCGTCAGCACATCGGCGGCCGCTCGCAGGATGGCCTCCTCCAGCTCGGCCCCGCGTCGCCGCGTCGCCGGGGTCCGTCGCACTTCCTTCCGGGCTCGCGCCACCGGCCGTCCTCTCTCGCGCCGCACATCTGGACCTACGGTACGCAGCGTACTTTCCGGCGTCCCGTGCGTCCCTTCGTCCGCCGCTCACAAGGTACGGTGAGTACCTAATACGGTACGGCGTGTACCGTACATCGTGAGGAGAGCACCGTCGTGCGCACCTTCGGCATCACCTACGACACCGGTTTCACCACCGCGGGAACCACCACCCGCGAACCCTTCGACCCCGCCGTCGTCCGCCGCGAGATGCGGATCGTCCGCGAGGAGCTGGGCTGTGACGCCGTACGGGTCACCGGCGGCATCCGCGACCGGCTCGAAACGGCCGCGCGCCACGCGGCGGAAGTCCAACTGGAGGTCTGGTACTCGCCGTTCACCAACGGCCTCACCACCGGAGAACTCCTCGACTTCCTCGCCGACGGCGCCGAACGCGCCGAACGGCTACGACGTGACGGTGCCGAGGTCGTCTTCCTCACCGGATCGGAGATCTCCCTCTTCACCGTCGGCATGCTCCCCGGCGACACCTTCGAGGAACGGGCCGCCGTCCTCGCCGACCCCCAGCGGTTGCGGGCCGCACTGCCCGGCTTGCCGGCCCGGGTCAACGCCTTCCTCGGTGAGGCGGTCGCGGCGGTACGCGCCCGGTTCGGTGGACGCGTCGGGTACGCCTCCCTGCCGTTCGAGGGCGTCGACTGGACCCCGTTCGACCTCGTCGCCACCGATGCCGGCTACCGCGACGCGCAGACCGCCGACCGGCTCGCCGACGGCCTGCGGGCGTTGACCGCACACGGCAAGCCGGCCGCCGTCACGGAGTTCGGCTGCACCACCTACCGCGGGGCCGCCGACGTCGGCGGCCGGGGAGACGCCGTCATCGCCTGGGACGACCGTGCCCGTCCGGTGCGGTTCACCAGCCCCGTGGCCCGGGACGAACGGGAACAGGCCGACTACCTGCGTGAACTCATCGACGCCATGGACGAGTCCGCCGTCGACGCGGCCTTCGTCAACACCTTCGCCCGCTACGACCTCCCGCACGCGGGCGCCGACGACGACCGTGACTTCGACAAGGCGTCCTTCGGCGTGGTCAAGGTCCTCGACGGGGGCCGCACCGGAACCGCGTACCCCGGCCTGCCCTGGGAGCCCAAGGCCGCCTTCCACACGCTCGCGAAGTACGGCCGCAGCCGGAACCGCCCCGGCTCCGGCCCGACCGCGGCAGGGTGACGACCGAGGCGGCGCGGCCCGGTCGCGCCGCTCGGTCGGTTCACCCCTTGCCGGGCAGTCCCCCGAGGGCGTCCTCGACCTGACGGCGCGTCAGCCGGCTCGCGGGCAGGGGCGTGCGGGCGGCCTCGGTGCGCAGCCCGTCCAGGAGGTAGGCGACCTGGCGGCGCCAGGCGTTCGGGGCGGCCGCGGCGGTGGCGCGGGCCAGCAGGTTGTTGGCGGCGAAGGCGAACACCAGGTCCGCATCGGTGAAGTCGGGGCGCAGGACGCCGGCTTCGTGGGCCCTCCCGACGATCCGCCGTGCCGCGTCCATGCTCTGGCCGCAGACGGCCATCAGTCGCTCCGCGCCCGGACAGCGCCCACCGACCACGTCGGCGACGGCGGGGTCGGTCGCCTGGAGTTCGCAGAGCTTCTCGACGTAGTGCGCGAACCCGTCCCAGGCGTCGTCGATGGCAAGGGCCTGCTGGGCGACCTCGTTCAGGCGGCGCGTGGCACGGTCGGCCACCACCTCGTCGATGAGGGCCTCACGCGTGCCGAAGAGGTTGTAGAGCGTGCCATGGCTCACGCCGGCCCGCCTGGCGATCTCCTTGAGCGGCACGTGCAGGCCGCGCTCCTGGAACAGTTCGGCGGCGGCTGCTCGCAGCTTCTCCGCGTTCCGTCGCGCGTCGGCTCGCATGTGCTGGTTCCTCCTGGTCCTGGCCCGGCGCCCGGTCTCGCCGCGTCCCGCCCGACAGCATAACTTGACCCAGGGGTCAATTTGAGTGTTACGGTGAGGCCATAAGTTGACCCCTTGGTCAATTTCATGGACGGCTGGAGTAAGGAGCTTCCCCCATGTCCAAAGTGATCGCCGTCTTCGGGGCGGGCACCGGCCTCGGCGCCTCCGTCGCCCGCCGCTTCGGCCGCGAGGGCATGCGCGTCGCCCTGGTGGCGCGGCGCCGCGAACGTGTGGACGCCCTTGCCGAGCAGTTGGCCGCGGACGGCATCGAAGCGGCCGGTTTCACCGCCGACCTGGGCCGGCCCGCCGAGGTGTCGGCGCTGATCGACAGCATCCGCGAGCGCTTCGGCCGTATCGACGTGATCGAGTACGGGCCGTTCAGCACCGAGCAGAGCCTCACCCCGGCCGCCCGGACGGACGCCGCCGTGCTGGAGAAGGGCCTGTCCCTGTTCCTGCTGACGCCCGTGGAGGTGGTGCGCGCGATGCTGCCGGAATGGACCGAGCGGGGAGACGGCGCCTTCCTCCTGACCACCGGCGTCACGGCCGTCCACCCCGTGCCGGGACTGAGCGGGCCCGCTCCCCTCGGCGCCGCCGCCCGCAACTACCTCTACTCCCTCCACGGCGAACTCGCCGGCGCGGGCATCTACGCCGGGACCCTCTCCGTCGGCGCGACGATCGCCCGCAGCGAGATGAGCGCACTTCTCGCCGGGGCCGGGACCTCGGGATCGACCGGTGGGTTCCCGGTCGTCGACCCCGACGAACTCGCCGAGCAGTACTGGGACATGTACACCAGGCGCGACCGGATCGAGCAGCTTCACCCGCAGCCCTGAAGCACGCCGCCGGTCCGCCTGCCGCGCAGCCGCCCCTCACCGGGGCGGTGCGATCAGGCGTCCCTGGTAGACGAGCGAGGCGGCCTTCTTGAGGGTGCGCAGGCGGACGCTGACCGTGTATCCGGTGACCCCGGGCACGGTCGCCAGGTGGCGGCTGAGCCAGTCGTAGAAGTCCGTGGTGTCCGTGCACATGACGATCGCCATCAGGTTCTGGTCCCCGGTCGTGGCACAGGCGAAGACGACCCGGGGGAGCGCGGCCACGGCCGAGCCCGTTTCGTGCAGTCGTGCGGGGGAGGTGTTCAGCCAGACCGCGGCGCTGAAGGGGTAGCCCAGTTTCTCCAGGGCCAGGTCCACGTCGTAGAACAGGGTGCCCGAGCGCTCCAGCACCTCCAGTCGTCGCGCGACCCGTCCCGTGGTCCAACCGGTGCGGTCGGCGAGCGTGGCCTGGCTCGCCCGGCCGTCCTCGGCGAGCGCGGCGAGCAGCGCGGCGTCCTCCTCGTGCGGTTCGACCGGCGGGCCCTGCGGTGTCGTCGCGGGCGGGTGGTGCGCGCGCAGGGACCGCACCGCCTCCTCGGGGAGCGAAGGGCCGAGCCGCCTCCAGTCGGCGCCCGGCGGGGAGTAGGTGTGCAGCGTCATCCGGGTGTCGATCTCCAGGACCCCCGGGGTGCGGGCGAGTTGGCGCAGCACTTCCGGCATCCGCCCCTCGTGGGGTGTCGCCATCGAGCACACGATCTCCGAGCCGCCGAAGGAGATGTGCGCGAAGGAGACCTCGGGAAGCCGTGTCAGCGCCTCGGCGCACGCGTCGATCCGGTCGGGGCGCAGCGAGATCCGGACCACGCTCGCCGCCAGGCCCTGCACCGCCGGGTCGACGAGGCCCACCACCCGCACCGTCCCGGTGCGGCGCATGGTCCGGTAGCGGCGCGCGACGGTCTGTTCCGAGGCTCCCACCACCTCTCCGACCAGCCGGAACGGCGCCCGGGGTGTGATGTGCAGCGCATGGAGGATATGGCTGTCCAGGGTGTCGAGCATGGAGCAATTATGGGCTGATCTGCCTTGAGGCGCAGGTTTCCTCCGTTCCCGTGCTCCGGGTTTCATGGAAATGTCGACGGCGGTGGAGACTCGATCGTCTGTTCCCCGCGCCGGGCCCCGGCGCCGCGAAGGAGTTGTGTTGTCCCAGTCACCGCCCTCAGCCGCGCCGCATCGCGGTGCGACCATCGTCATGGCCTGCCTCGGGGTCTTCGTCGCCTACCTGCCGGTGACCAGCGTCTCGGTGAGCCTGACCGCCATCCAGTCGGCGCTGTCCACGACCACCTCGCAGCTCGCCTGGGTGTCGGACGCCTTCGTGCTGCCGATGGCGGCCTTCATCCTCACCGCCGGGGTCTTCGGCGACGTGCACGGCCGGCGCAAGGTCTTCGTCGCCGGGCTGGTGCTCTCCGCCGTCGGCGCGGCCACGTCGCTCACCGCCCACTCGATCGGCCAACTGTGGACCGGGCAGGCGCTGTCCGGGCTCGGCGCCGCCGCGCTGCTGCCCACCACACTGGCCCTCATCAGCCACGCCGTACCCGACCACCGGGAACGCGGGAAGTTCATCGGGATCTGGGCGATGTGCCTGCTGGGCGCGCTCGCCGTCGGCGGTGTGCTCGCCGGGACGATCCTCAGCCACGTCAGCTGGCGCTGGATCTTCCTCGTACCGCTGCCCGTCGCCCTCGTCGCCGTCGGCATATCGCTGCGGGTCCTGCCCGAGTCCCGCGCGCCCCGCGCCGGGCGGCTCGACTGGCCCGGGCAGATCACCGCCGCGCTCGCCATCAGCGCCCTCGTCTACGGCGTCATCGAGGGAGGCGCCGGTTCCTTCGGCGACATCCAGGTCGTCGCCGCGCTCGCCGTCGCCGTCGTCAGCGGGGCCCTCTTCGTCCTCACCGAGCGGCGCTCCGCCCACCCGATGCTCGACCTCGCGCTCTTCCGCAGTCCGGGCTTCACCGCCACGACCCTCGTCGCCATGATCATGTTCCTGGGCATGATCGGCTTCTTCTTCGTGCTGAGCCTCTACTTCGGCATGGTCCAGCGGCTCGACACGCTCGGCACCGCCTGGCGGCTGCTCGTGATCACCGGGGCCGCGCTGGTCGTCAGCGGTGTCGCCGGGCGCGTCATGCACCGGCTCTCACCGCGGCTCATGATCACCACGGGTCTGCTCATGATGACCGCGGCCATGCTCACCCTGCTCGGCGCCGACGCCGGTACCTCCTTCGGCTCGCTGTCCTGGCGGCTGTTCCTGCTGGGGCTCGGCATGGGGCTGGTGACGACGCCGATGACGGCCACCGCCGTCGCCTCCGTGCCGCACCCGCTGGCCGGGATGGCGGCCGCCGGCAACAACGCCTTCCGCCAGGTCGGTGGAGCGCTCGGCCCCGCCGTGCTCGGCGCCCTCCTCACCGGCCGTGCCGTCTCCTCCCTCCCCGGCCACCTCGCCGACGCGGGCGTGAACGGCCCGCTGGCCGACCAGGTCACCGACGCGACGCGGGACGCCGGGCTCGGAGCGGTGGGCTCGATGACCCTCGGACCGAGGGCCGGCCAGGTCTGGGGCGCGGTCGGTGACGCCTTCCTCGACGGCATGCGCCTGTGCCTGATCGTCTCGGCGGGCCTCACGTTCCTGGCGGCGGTGCTCGCCTTCGTCCTCCTCCGCCCCGGCCTGGGACGCGGGCGCACGGTGAGCGTCGCCGGCGAACCAGCCGCGCAGGTGCCCGGCGGTGCGGACCGGCGCGAAGTCGGCACGGGCTCACCCGCCTGACGGGGGCAGCCCCCTCCGCGACGGGCCGCACTCCCTCCCTAGCCGAGCCGCGGTGCGACGCCGACTTCCACGGCGGGTTCCGTCTTGGCGCGCAGTTCCTCCAGGGTGACCCCCGGGGCGAGTTCGACGAGGCGCAGTCCGCCGGGGGTGACGTCGAGGACGGCGAGATCGGTGATGACGCGCTGGACGACACCGCGTCCGGTGTAGGGGAGCGAGCACTCGTCGAGGATCTTGTACGAGCCGTCCTTGGCGAGGTGCTCCATGAGAACGATGACGCGGGCGGCGCCGTGGACCAGGTCCATGGCGCCGCCCATGCCCTTGACCATCTTGCCGGGGATCATCCAGTTCGCGATGTCACCCTTCGCCGACACCTGCATGGCGCCCAGCACCGCGGCGTCGATCTTGCCGCCCCGGATCATGCCGAAGCTGGTAGCGGAGTCGAAGAACGAGGCACCGGCGCGGACGGTGACGGTCTCCTTGCCCGCGTTGATCAGGTCGGGATCGACCTCGTCCTCGGCCGGGTAGGGGCCGGTGCCGAGGATGCCGTTCTCGGACTGGAGCACCAACTCCACGCCCTCGGGAATGTAGTTGGGCACCAGGGTCGGCAGACCGATGCCGAGGTTGACGTAGTCCCCGTCGGACAGCTCCGCCGCGGCGCGGGCCGCCATCTGCTCGCGGGTCCAGCTCATCGCACCGTCCTCTTCTCGATCCGCTTGCCCGCCGCCTGCTCCGGCGACAGGGCCACGACACGGTGTACGTAGACGCCGGGCAGATGCACCTGATCGGGGTCGAGTTCACCGGGTTCGACCAGTTCCTCGACCTCCGCGACGCAGACCCGGCCCGCCATGGCGGCCACCGGGTTGAAGTTCCGGGCGGCCTTGTCGAACACGAGGTTGCCGTGCCGGTCCCCGCGTGCGGCCCGCACCAGCGCCGCATCGGCCACGACGGCACGCTCCAGCACATAGGCGCGGCCGTCGAACTCCTGGGTCTGCTTGGCCGGCGAAGCGATCTCGACGCCGCCCGCGCCGTCGTACTTCCAGGGCAGGCCGCCGTCGGCCACCTGGGTGCCGACACCGGTGGCGGTGAAGAACGCGGGGATGCCCGAGCCGCCGGCCCGGAGCCGCTCGGCGAGCGTGCCCTGCGGGGTGAGTTCGACCTCCAGTTCACCGGCGAGGTACTGCCGGGCGAACTCCTTGTTCTCTCCCACGTAGGACGCCACGATCCGGCGGATGCGGCCGGCGCCGAGCAGGAGACCGAGCCCCCAGTCGTCGACGCCGGCGTTGTTGGAGACGACTTCGAGCCGGTCGGCGCCCGAGCGGAGTACGGCGTCGATCAGTACGGCGGGGATGCCGCACAGGCCGAAGCCGCCCACCGCCAGGGTCGCCCCGGAGCGGATGTCCTGGACCGCCGCGTCGGCGGAGGCGACCACCTTGTCCATCAGACCTCCCCGCCGTGCCGCGCGGCGACGACGCGGCCCCGCGCCTCGCCGAAGCCGATGCGGGTGCCGCCCGGTCCTGGAGCGGTGGCCCGCAGCACCACCTCGTCACCGTCCTCCAGGAACGTCCGCTCCTGCCCGGCGACCGTCACCGGCTCCGCACCGCCCCAGGTCAGCTCGATGAAAGCGCCGCGCTGCTCCTTGGCGGGCCCCGAGACGGTGCCCGAGGCGAACAGGTCACCGGTGCGCGTGGGCGCTCCGTTGACCGTGAGGTGGGCCAGCATCTGCGCCGGCGACCAGTACATGGCGGAGTACGGCGGCCGCGACACCACCTGCCCGTTCCACTCGACCTCCAGGTCGATGTCCAGGCCCCAGGGCCGGTCGAGGGCGAGGTAGGGCAGGACCGCGGGCTCCTGGACCGGGGTGGGGACCTTCGCCTCCCGCAGGGCCGACAGCGGCACGACCCACGGCGAGACGGTCGAGGCGAACGACTTGCCCAGGTTGGGGCCGAGCGGCACGTACTCCCACGCCTGGATGTCCCGCGCGGACCAGTCGTTGAAGAGGACGACGCCGAAGAGGTGCTCCTCCGCCCGCTCGACCGCGACGGGCTCGCCGAGAGCGCTGCCGGTGCCGACCACGAAACCGAGTTCGGCCTCGATGTCGAGCCGTACCGACGGTCCGAACACCGGTGCCGGGTCGTTCGGGCTCTTGCGCTGTCCGGCGGGGCGGACGATGTCGGTTCCGGAGACCACGACCGAGGCCGCCCGGCCGTGGTAGCCGACCGGGAGGTGCTTCCAGTTCGGCATGAGCGGCTCGGGGTTGTCCGGGCGGAACAGCCGCCCGAGGTTCGCCGCGTGGTACTCGGAGGCGTAGAAGTCGACGTAGTCGGCCACCTCGAACGGCAGACGCAGGCTCACGTCGGCGGCCGCGTGGACCGCGTCGCGGGGCACGTCCCCGCTCAGGGCGGTGGTGAGCGCGGCGCGCACCTCGGCCCAGCGGGCGTGGCCCTGGGCCATGAACGGGTTCAGCGACCCACTCGCGAACGTGTCGTCGCCCAGCAGCAGGGCGAGGTCGACGACGTGCTCGCCGTAGCGGGTGCCGACGCGGGGCTCCCGGCCGGGCAGCGAGTACACCCCGTACGGCAGGTTGTGGATGCCGAACAGGTCGTCCGGGGGTACGGCGAGGCGGACGGTGGGGGATGCGGTCACAGGAGGTCCTTGGTCAGGTCGGGGGCGAGCAGGCCGAGAGCCGCGAGCTCCGTGACCGGCTCGGCGATGGAACAGGTGCCGAACGAGCGGAAGGCTTGGCGGACTTCGGGGGACAGTGCGGCGACGAGGGCGGCGACCGCGGGCGCGTCGCGTTCGGCGAGGACCGCCGCTGTCTCCTCCTCGGTGGCGCCGTCCAGCGCGGCTCCGGTGGCCGCGAGCAGGTTGAGGTGGCCGTGCTGCTCGGACCGGGTCCGCGGGTCGGTGTTGCGCACCGCGTGGTGCAGCCCCGCCGTGGCCTTGAACGCGACCTTCGCGCGTACCGCGAGGAGTACGGCGTGGGCGAGTTCCCTCTCGTCCGGATACAGGTCGGCCCGTGTCCCGCCGGTGCGGAACTTCGCGAGGCAGGGGGAGTCGGCCAGGCGGCCGATCAGCTCGGCACGACGCTCGTCGCGCGGCACCTCCACGTACACGGTCACTCCGGCCGGGTCACCCGTGGTGAGGGGGCGCAGGGCGGCGGACAGCCGGGGCACGACCTCCGCGGCGGGCATGCCGTCGGGAACGGCGACCTCGAGGACGCGCAGTCGGGCCCCCGGCACCGCGCCGGCCGACGCGAGGGCTGTCGCCGCCTCGTCGGGAGAGGGCACCGTGACCGCGATCTCCACATGGTCGGCGGGGCGGCCGGCCGTCAGCTCCGCCAGCTCGGCCAGTCGGGCCCCCGGCAGCACGAGGGGTCCGACGAGCGGCGCGTGGGCGGCGGAGCGGTGCCCGACGTGCGCCGGCACCGCCGCGGCCAGCGGCATGTCACCGGGCGGGAACACCGCGGCGTCGTCACAGAACGAGGCGAAGAGGCGCGGCGGGATCGTCCCGGGACCGGGATCGGGACCGGGGCCGGGGCCGGGGCTGTCGGCTGTCACTTCGCCGCTCCGTTGCCGCCCTTGGCCCAGGAGTAGGCGTAGACACCGTCGTCGCAGTCGCGAGCCGCCTCACCGAGTTCCAGCGGGCGGAAGGTGTCCACCATGACGGCCAGCTCGTCGAAGAACTCCGCCCCGATGGCGCGCTCGTAGGCTCCGGGCTGCGGCCCGTGCGGGTGGCCGCCGGGGTGCAGGCTGATCGAGCCCTGCCCGATGCCGGAGCCCTTGCGGGCCTCGTAGTCACCGCCGCAGTAGAACATCACCTCGTCCGAGTCCACGTTCGAGTGGTAGTACGGCACCGGGATGGCGAGCGGGTGGTAGTCGACCTTGCGCGGCACGAAGTTGCAGACGACGAAGTTGGCGCCCTCGAAGACCTGGTGCGCCGGCGGCGGCTGGTGGACCCGGCCCGTCAGGGGCTCGAAGTCGCGGATGCTGAAGACGTAGGGGTACAGGCAGCCGTCCCAGCCGACGACGTCGAAGGGGTGGTGGGGCAGCGTGTGCACCGTGCCCGCGATCCCGCCCGGACCGCTGCCGCGGTGCTTGATGTACACCTCGACGTCCCGCCCCTCGACGATCCTCGGGGCCTCGGGGCCGCGCAGGTCCCGTTCGCAGAAGGGGGCGTGCTCCAGGAGCTGCCCGTAACGCGAGAGGTAGCGCCTGGCGGGCGTGATGTGGGAGTTCGCCTCGATGGCGTACAGCCGCAACGGCCCGTCCGGGACGATCCGGTACGTCGTCGCGCGCGGGACGACGACGTAGTCGCCCTCGCCCACCGGCAGGTCCCCGAAGACGGTCTCGACCCGCGCCGTTCCGGCCTCGACGTAGAGGCACTCGTCGCCGATCGCGTTGCGGTAGTAGGGGCTGGCCGTGTCGGCGAGGACATAGGAGAGCCTGACGTCGCCGTTGCCCAGCAGCAGCCGCCGCCCGGTGACCGCGTCGATCCCCGAAGCGCCGTCGGGAAACAACTGGTGCGTGAAGAGATGGCGCGGTGTCAGGGGGTGGTTCGGGACGAGTGACTGGTCCGGCAGCTCCCAGGTGCGGAACTCGGCGATCGAGGACGGGATGTGCACGTGGTAGAGGAGAGAGGAGTCGGACGAGAAGCCCTCCTCGCCCATCAGCTCCTCGAAGTACAGCGATCCGTCGGGGGCGCGGTGCTGGGTGTGGCGCTTCGGGGGGACGTTCCCCGCCATGCGGTAGTACGGCATGCCTGTCCATCTCCTGTCGGCAGTTCGTCCCTGTCGCCGCACACCCGGGACGGCGGCCGTCGGCGGCGCCGGGGCAGGTGCCGGGCAGGTGTGGGGAGCGGGGAAGGGCTGCGGGCCGCACGGCGCGACCGGTGACTCTGTGCCGGGACTTGTGCGCCTGGCGCACAAACTTGTGCGGTGTCCGCAACTTCTCTGCAACATAGTTCGAGTCCGGAACGCGGTCAAGGGCTGCCGCGCCCTGACCGGCCGGCCCGCCGGACGGGGGAGGTGGCTAACCTTCGAGTGCCCGTACTCCCTGCCCGGAGCCGCGGCGCAGTGCGCCCCCGCAGCGAACACAGGAGGAAGCCGGCGTGCCCACCTTGCAGAGTCTGGACCGCGGCCTCCGCGCCCTGAGCCTCATCTCCCTCGCCCCGGAGGGACTCGCGGTCGCGGAGATCGCCGCGCGGCTCGGCACCGACCGGGCGACCGCGTACCGCATCGTCGACACGCTGGAGCAGCACGCGCTGGTGACCCGGGGCGTGGGGAAGAAGATCAGGCTGGGGGCCGGGGCGGTGGTCTTCGCGAGCCGTTTCCAACCCCAGTTGATCCGCGCGGCCGGACCGGTCCTCCAGGAACTCGCCGACGCCGCCGGGGTGGCCGCCTTCCTCTCCCTGGCGCAGGGCGACGACGAGTGCGTCCCCGTGCTGTCCGCGGAACCCGCCCGGCAGACGATCCTCCAGGTCGGCTACCGCATCGGCGCGAGCCACCCGCTGACCAGGGGCGCCAACGGCATCGCCATCCTGGCGCTCCGGCCGGCGGCGGCAAACGACTCCGAGGCCGTGGGACGGGCCCGGGACGACGGGTACAGCGTCACCGCCGGGGAACTCCAGCACGGCGCCGTCGGGGTGGCCGCGGGATTCGAGGTGCCGCACCTGCTCGGCGGCTCGGTCGGCGTGGTCGCCATGGAGCAGGTCGACATCGCCCGGCTCGGTGAGCTGGTGCGCGAGGCGGCCACCCGGCTCGCCCGGCTCGGTCGCGCCTGACGGGGCAAGGGCGGGGGCGTTCAGTCGAGCAGCTCGCCCAGGCCCTTCGCCGCGCGGGCGACCGTGGCGCCGAGCCGGCCGAGGTCGGTGTACTCGAAGACCGAGATGCCGATGCTGGCCGAAGCCGTGCCGTCGCGCGCGGGGACGGCGGCGGAGATGCCGGTCACGGCGGGGATGACCTCGCCCTCGGTGACCGCGTACCCGTTGGCGCGGGCCTCGGTGACCTCGGCGCGCTCCCCCTCGCGGTGCGGGCCGTGGGCGAGCAGGGCGATGCCGCCTGAGCCGCGTTCGATGGAATGGGTCTGACCGGGCCGGAAGGACACGTGGACGAGGGCGCCGCGCGGCTCCACCACCATGAGCGCCCGCATCTGCGCCGCGCCGTCCCGGACCAGCAGGTGCGCGGTGGCCCCGGTGGTCTCGGCCAGCTCGTCCAGGACCGGGCGGGCCAGGGTCCGCAGATCCTGCTGCACGGGTTCGGCCAGGGACACCAGACCGGTGCCGAGGACGATCCGGCGCTGGTGGTCGCGGCGGCACAGCTGATGCGCCTCCAGGGTCCGCACCAGGCGGTGCGCGACCGTGCGGTGCACGGAGACGGCCTCCGCCAGTTCGCTGACGGTCAGGCCCAGCGGATGCTCCGAGAGGACTCTGAGGATCAGCAGTCCGTGGTGGAGCGTCTTGGACATGCCTGCGTCCAGCTCGGGGGCCGACCAGGTGAGCGAGGGTGGGGTCACGAATTCATCCCTTGACGGGTTTCAGCCAGCTACCTATGCTCCCATTCATTATTAGCACAGGCCGTGCGAATATCGCACATGATCATGATGTGCGGCAAGCTCTCCACTCCGGCCGTTCGGACGACCGCCGGAGCTGGACCACGAGCCGAACGGATCCCCGCATGAACCCCAACGTGCCCGGGCCTGTCGCCAGTGCCCGGCTGGCCGAAATCCACCAGCTGTACCACCTCCAGAGCCACCTCATCGACGGCGGCCGTGCCGGGGCATGGGCAGCGACCTTCACCCCGGACGGCAGCTTCGCCTCACCCACCTATCCGGCACCGGTGACCGGCACCGCCGCGCTGACCGCGTTCGCGGAGCGGTTCGCCGCGGGCTGCGCCGCAGACCGCACGGTGCGCCGGCACGTGGTCAGCAACGTGGCGGTGACGGGCGACGACGGGGACGGAACGCTGCGGGTGGAGGCCTATCTGCAGATCGTCGCGACGCCCGCGGGCGGGACACCGCACACCGAGCGGTTCACCAGCCTCACCGACCGGGTCGTCCACGACGGCGAGGGCTGGCGCGTCGCCACCCGTGTCGTACGCCGCGACGACGCCCCCCTCGACACCCGGGCCTGACGCCGAGGCGGTGCCCGCCCATGACACACACCGCTCGAACTTCCGCTTCCGCGCGTCCTAAGGAGCGATTCATGGCAGACCTGGCAGCCGACCCGACGCCGACGAACCAACAGACGAAGGCTTCCTCCGCAACCGGTGCGAAACCCACGTCCACCCTGAAGGTCATCCGGGCGGCGATCCTCGGGACCGTCGTCGAGTACTACGACTTCGGCATCTACGGCTACATGGCCACCCTGCTCGCGACGCACTTCTTCGTCGAGAGCAACCCGAACACGGCACTGCTCTCGACCTTCGCCGCCTTCGCGGTGGCCTTCTTCCTCCGGGCACCCGGCGGCATCCTGTTCGGCCACATGGGCGACAAGTACGGCCGCAAGAAGGCGCTCACCTGGACCATCCTGCTGATGGCCGTCGCCACCACCGGCATCGGGCTGATCCCCTCGTACGCCACGCTCGGCCTCTGGGCGACGTGCCTGCTGGTGCTGTGCCGCTGTGTCCAGGGCTTCGCGGCCGGCGGCGAACTCGGCGGCGCCAACGCGTTCGTGGCCGAACACGCCCCGGCCCACCGCCGGGCGTTCCACACCTCGTTCGTCAACACCGGCACGTATCTCGGCTCGCTCGTCGCCTCGCTGGTCGCCCTGGTGCTGACCTCGGCCGTCAGCGAGGAGACCCTGCACGACTGGGCCTGGCGCATCCCCTTCCTGCTCAGCCTGGTGATCGGCCTGATCGGCCTCTACATCCGCAGCCAGCTGCCGGAGACCGAGCAGTTCGAGGCCGTTCAGGAGAGCGACTCCGTCGAGGTGGCCAAGTACCCCGTGGCCGACGTGTTCGCCCACGCCTGGCGCCAGATCGTGCTGGTCATCCTCCTCGGGGCGCTGATCGTCGGCGGCTACTACGTGTCCGGCGTGTACGCCGCCAGCTACCTCCAGACCGAGGGCGGCCGCTCGGCCGACTTCGCCTTCACCTCCACGTGCATCGCCATGGTCACCGCGGTGATCAGCCTTCCCATCGCCGGTTACGTGGGCGACCGCATCGGCCGCCGCCCCGTGTTCTTCTTCGGCAGCGGCGTCACGGCGGTCATCGCGCTCCCGGCCTTCATGGTGATGCGCGACGGCGGTCCGGTGGCCGCGGTCGTCGCCCAGTGCTCGCTCAACTTCTTCATCGGACTGGTCAACGGCGTCTCGTTCGCGGCGTACGCCGAGATCTTCCGGGCCCGCTACCGCTACACCGGCATCGCGATGAGCAACAACGTCACCAACATGGCGCTCGGCGGCACGGCCCCCTTCATCGCCACGCTGCTGATCAACGTCACCGACAACAACCTCGCACCGGCGGGTTACCTCATCGCGACCGCCGTCATGACCTTCGGCGCCACCTTCTTCCTCAAGGAGACCCGCGGAAAGGAGCTGCAACTGTGAGCCGCGCACCGGTCGGACGACGCAGGTTCGAAGACTGTTCGGTCGTGGTCACCGGCGCCGCCGGGGGCCTGGGCCGGGCCGACTGCCTCGCCCTCGCCGCCGAGGGCGCCCACGTCTGGGTCGCCGACATCGACGTGGACGCCGCCGAGGCGCTCGTCCCCGAACTCGCGGCGGCCGGCGGCTCGGGGCGGTCCGTCCGCCTCGACGTCGCCGACGCCGACTCCTGGGCCGCGCTCGCGCGGGAGGTGGAGGCCGCCGGGCCGCTCCACGGCCTGGTCAACAACGCCGGCGTCAGCCTGCGCGCGGGCATCGCCGACACCACCGTCGAACAGTGGCGGCGCGTCATGGACATCAACCTGTCCAGCGTCTTCTACGGCCTCAAGACCCTCACCCCCGCGCTCGCCCGGGGAGCGGAGGACGGCGGCGCCGCGGTCGTGAACGTCTCCTCCATCGCCGGCATGGTCGGCTACTTCTCCGCCACCTACGGCACCAGCAAGTGGGGCGTCCGCGGACTGTCGAAGGTCGGCGCGCTCGAACTCGCCGCGCTCGGCGTCCGCGTCAACTCACTGCACCCCGGCCTCACCGCCACCCCGCTGCTCCACCAGGCCCCCGACACGTCCTTCGTGGACGAGAGCGTGCGGTCGGTCCCGGCGGGCCGGCTCGCGACCCCGCAGGAGATCGCGCGCGTGGTCGCGTTCCTGCTCTCCGACGACGCCGCGTACGTCACCGGCGAGGAAGTCGTCGTCGACGGCGGGCTGACCTCCGGCGGGCTCTACCACCGCATCCTCGCGGGACTCGCGGAGAAGCCGTAGACGCCGTAGACGCCTTGCCCGGCGTCGACACCGTACGAACCCAGCGCCACCACACACGCCACACGGACCACGCCCACGGAGCAGACCCCACGCACCCCACGCACCCCACGCACCCCACGCACCCCGCACCCGAAGGAGCTCCCATGACCACCCAGGCACCCGACGGAAACCCCGGCCGCGTCAACTACGACGCCCTGCCCGCGATCAACCCGGAACTGGTCGGCCGCACCGTCGTCGTGACCGGCGCCGGCCGCGGCATGGGCGCCCTCTTCCTCGAGGAGCTGGCACGCCGAGGCGTCAACGGCGTCGGCGGCGACCTCGACCAGGAGGAGATGGCCACCGTCGCCGAGAAGATCAACGCCAACCTCGCCGGTACCAGCGGCGCGGGCCGCGTGGTCGGCGTCGGCGCCGACGTCACCGACCCGGCCGCCGGCGACACCCTGGTCGCCACCGCGCTGCGCGAGTTCGGCCGGCTCGACCTGTGGGTCAACAACGCCGGCGTCTTCCCGCAGGCCGAGTTCACCGACATCACGCCCCAGCAACTCGCCCTCACCTACGGCGTGAACGTCAACGGAGTCGTGTACGGCGGGCAGGCGGCCGCCCGGCACTTCCGCACCGTCGGCGGCGGCGCCATCGTCAACATGGCCTCGGTCGCCGCCGTGCGCGCACGGCCGACCCGGGCCACGTACAACTCCTCGAAGGCCGCCGTACGGCACCTCACCACCTGCATGGCCGTCGAGCTGGGCCCCGACAACATCCGGGTGAACTCCATCGCCCCGGGCTACATCGACACCGAGATGACCCGCTGGATCCGCGAGGACCGGGCCGCGATGGACCGGGCGCTCACCACCGTCCCGCTGCGCCGGATCGGCGCCCCCATGGAGGTGTTCGGCGCCCTGTACTTCCTGCTCTCGGACAGCGCCCGGTACATCACCGGCACCAGCATCCCGGTGGACGGCGGTTCGCAGCATGTCTGAGGCCCGCACCGTGGAGAACGACTACGACGTCATCGTGGTCGGCGCCGGAGGCGCCGGCCTGGCGGCCTCGGTCGCCGCCGCGCAGGCCGGCGCGCGTGTGCTGCTGCTGGAGGCCGAGGACGAGATCGGCGGGTCCACCCAGCTCTCCGCCGGACTGCTGACCGCCTCGGCCACCAGCGTCCAGGAGAGCCTCGGGGTCGAGGACTCGCCGCGGCGCATGTTCCAGCACTACATGGACCTGAACGGCTGGCGGGTCCGCCCCGGCCCGGTCCGGATGTTCTGCGAGGAGTCCAGCTCCGTCGTGGAGTGGCTGCTCGAACTGGGCGTCGAGATACCCGCGCAGGTCTCGCGCAGCGCCCACGAGCCGGGCCTGACCCGGGCCGGGGTGGAGGACGTCTGGCGGGGCCACGTGCCCAAGGACCAGGGTTACGGGCTGGTCCAGGTGCTCGACCGGGCCCGCGCCCGGCTCCAGGTCGACCTGGCCCTCGGCAGCCGGGTGGAGGACCTGCTGGTCCGGGACGGCGCCGTCCGCGGCGTCGTCCTGGGCGGCGAGGAGGCCACCGCGGCCGCCGTCGTCATCGCCAGCGGCGGCCTGGCGGCCGACGCGGAACTGGTCCGCCGGTTCCTTCCCGACGCCGACACCGCCGGCGACGCGCTCTTCGTGGTGGCCGCGCCCGGCTCGCGGGGCGACCACGTCGGCATCGCCGAACGGCACGACCTGGCGCTGTTCGGCCAGGGCTGGGGCCTGCTCCTGGTCACCGCCGAGTTCCAGCGCCAACACCACTGGCAGAGCGGTTTCCCGCCCGCCTCACGCGTCAACATCGGCCTCGACGGCCGCCGTTGCATGGACGAGGACGCCCCCTACGCGGTCAGCCCCGGCATCCTCAAGGACCACGGCGGCTGGGTCTGGTCCGTGTTCGACGACCACGCCCGCGCCTCGCTGCCCCCCGGCTACGCCGACTGGGACGCCGACCGGATCCTGGAGGAGGTCGCCAAGGGCGTCGTCCTGCGCGCCGACACCCTCGAGGAACTCGCGGACCTGATGGACGTGCCCGCGGACCACCTGGTCGCGAGCGTCACGCGTTTCAACCGGCTCTTCGCCGAGGGCGTCGACGAGGACTTCCTGCGCCACGAGTCGCTCGCGGCCAAGGGCGCCGACCCGCACCTCGCGCCGATCGCAGCCGGACCGTTCCACGCGGTGCGGATGCTCCCCGCCGAACTGGTCTGCACCCACACCGGCCTCGAGGTGGACGCCCGGACCAGAGTGCTGCGCACCGACGGCCGGGCCCTGCCGGGCCTGTACGCGGCCGGTGAGGCCGCCGGCGGCATCCTCGGCGAACGCTACGTCGGCGGCGGCAACTCCGTCGCCCACGCGCTGGTACTCGGCCGGGTCGCCGGACGCGAGGCGGCGGCCCGCGCGGCCGAACCGTCCCCCCGGGCCGAGGAGGTCCCCGCATGAGCCGCGCCGACGACCGCTTCGAGATCCAGGGCGTCCTGTTCCGGTACGCCAGGGCGGTGGACCGGCTGGACCACGACGCCGTCGCCGCCTGCTACTTCGACGACGCGGTCGACGTCCACGGCGGCTACACGGGCGGCGCCGCCGGGCTCGTCGAGGACATCCGAGACCGCCACCGCACCATCGACTCCTCCCAGCACTTCGTCTCCAACGTGCTCGTGGAGTTCACCGGGGAGCACAGCGCCGACGTCGAGTCGTACTGCCTGTGCTTCCTGCGGCAGGCGCCCGCCGAACCCGGCGGGGAGCAGGACCTCGCCATCATCCGGTGCCGGTACGTCGACCGGTTCGAGCGGCGCGACGGTTCCTGGGGCATCGCCGACCGGGTCGTCGTGTTCGACGAGTCCCGGACCGTCCGCATGACCGACGGCCTCGACCCCGCCTGGGTCGCTTCCAGGCGCGACAGGTCGGACCCCGTGTACGGCCGGGGACACCGCGGCGCCGTGTAGCGTCGGGACGACAAGGCGGGGGCGGACGGGACGTTCCGGGCACGCACGCCACGGAAGTCGCCGGGCTTCGTCGGGAAGCCGCTGGGAGAGGTGTCAAGGTGAATCTGACGTCGGGCATCGCGGGAGAGCCGTACCGGACCGCCTTCGTCGGCCACGCCGCCAGGTAGGGGACGGTGGGCCTCTTAGGACTGATCGCGGTCCTCGCGGCGCTGGTCGTCGTCGTGGTCGGGGTGGTGTACGCCGGCCACGGCGGGCCCGGCGCGGTGGACGTGTGGGTGCAGACGCGGGTGGACGGGGTGGGGGCGCCGTGGCTGCACGTCGCCCGGGCCACGGACTTCCTGGGCGAGCCCGTGGGAGCGGTGCTGCTGGTCGGGGGCGCCGTGGCGGGCTGCCTGCTGCTGCGGCGACCTCGCGCGGCGGTGCTCCTCGTCGTCGGGGTGGGCCTGAGCGTGGGGGCGACGCGAGCGGTCAAACCGCTGGCCGGGCGCACCATCCACGACGGGAACCTGGCCTACCCGAGCGGCCACACCGCCTTCCTCACCGCGTTCGCCCTCGTGGCGGCCCTGCTCGCGGCCAGCCGCCTCCGCCTCGGCACGGCGGCCGGCACCTCGCTCGTGCTGGGCGCGGCGCTGGTCGCCGGGGGCACGATGGGCTGGGCGCAGGTCGCCCTGGGCTCGCACTACCCGACCGACACGCTCGGCGGTCTGTGCACCGCGCTGGCGCTGGTACCCGCCGCCGCCCGGCTGGTCGACCGGACGGCGGACCGGACGGCCGGCCGTATGGCCGGCCGGAGAGCGGAACGCGCGGCCCGCCGGACGGCCGACACCCGTCAGTCCGAGTACCGCTGACGGGTCCTCACCTCACGCTCGGCGGCGGAACACCGGCTTCACCGGCCGCCCGGCCACCCACGGCGTGGGATCACCGGCGTCCAGCGCCTTCCGGTACACCGCGCACGCCTGGGCCACCACGTCGACCGTGTGATCGATGTCCGCGTCCTCGAGCGCGCCGCTCACCACGAACGACGGGGCCAGCACCCCGCCCGCGAGGAGCTGACGCAGGAACAGCGTGCGGTACGGCTGCGAGGGCCGCCCGGCGCCGTCGAGGGTGGCGAAGACCAGGTTGCTGGCCCGGCCCCGGACGACGACGTGGTCGCCGACACCCATGCTCGCCGCCGCCTCGCGGACACCGGCGGCCAGCCGCTCGCCGAGAGCGTGCAGCCGGGCCGTGACGCCCTCCTCCACGTAGGTGCTCTGCACGGCCATCGCGGCCGCCAGCGAGTGGGTCTCCGCCCCGTGTGTCGTGGACAGCAGGAACACCCGGTCACCGGAGTGCCGCAGCCCGCCCCACTCCATCAGCTCGCGGCGCCCGGCCAGCGCCGAGACGGCGAACCCGTTGCCCAGCGCCTTGCCGAACGTGGAGAGGTCGGGGACGACGCCGTACAGGCCCTGCGCACCCGCCTCGGACCAGCGCAGACCGGTGATCATCTCGTCGAAGACCAGGACGCAGCCGTGCCGGTCGGCCAGTTCGCGCAGGCCGGAGAGGTAGCCGGGGGGCGGCTCGGTGTGGGCGGCGGGCTCCAGGACCAGGCAGGCGACCTCGTCCCGGTGCCGGGTGAGCAGATCCTCCGCGGCGGCCAGGTCCCCGTACGGGAAGGACACGGTGAGGTCGGTGATCGCCGCCGGGATGCCGGCGGACATCGGGGTGGTGCCGATGAACCAGTCGTCGACGGAGAAGAACGGATGGTCCGCGCAGACGGCCACCCGCGGTCGGCCGGTGACGGCACGGGCGAGGCGCACCGCGGCGGTGGTGACGTCGGAGCCGTTCTTCGCGAACTTCACCATCTCCGCGGTCGGCACCGTGGTCAAGAAGCGTTCCGCGGCCTCGACCTCCACGACGGAGGGCCGGACGAAGTTGCTGCCGCGGTCCAGTTCGCGCCGCACCGCCTCGGTCACGCGGGGGTGCGCGTGACCGAGGCTGACCGAGCGCAGGCCGGAGCCGTACTCGACGTAGCGGTTGCCGTCGACGTCCCACACGTGGGCGCCGCGGCCGTGGCTGATGACCGGGGCCAGGCCCTCGGGGTACTGGTCGTCGCCCTTGGCGTAGGTGTGCGCGCCTCCGGGCACCAGGGCGTGCAGCCGCTCGTTGAGCGCCCGCGAGCGGGGCAGATCCAACCCGTCGGCCCCGCGGGTCACTTGGGTCGCTTCGGTGTCCACGGCGGCCTCAGCCCTCCCTGTGCTTCAGGACCTCGGCGAGGCTCGGCGCCTTCCGGTCCCGCCCGGACGCCGTCGTCACCGGCAGCGGCCAGGGGATGGCCAGCTCCGGGTCGTCGAAGGCGATCGTCACGTCCTCGGACGGATCGTGCGGGCGGTCGATCCGGTACGAGGTGTCGGCGGTCTCCGTCAGCGCCTGGAAGCCGTGCGCGCAGCCCGCCGGGATGTACAGGGTCGCCTGCGTCTGGTCGGACAGCTCGAAGAAGGCCCGGCCCAGGTAGGTCGGGGAGTCCGCCCGCAGGTCCACGACGACGTCGAAGATCCGCCCGTACGAGCACCGCACCAGCTTGGCCTCGCCGGTGCCGGAGCGCAGGTGCAGGCCCCGCAGCACGCCCCGCACCGAGCGCGAGACGCTGTCCTGGACGAAGGCGTGCGGGTCCAGGCCCACCGAGCAAACCACGTCGGCGTCGAAGGTGCGGGAGAAGAAGCCGCGTTCGTCGGCGAACGGCGTCGGCTCGAACAGGTACGCGCCGGAGATCTCCGGGACTTCGGTCGCCTTCATGGAGTCTCCTGCCGGGCGGGGCCGTGGGCGTGGTCGGTCGGCTCGGGGAACAGCGACGTGGCCAGGGCGGCGAACTGCTCCTCCACGCGCCGGGTGACGGCCACGTTCCGCTCGGAGAGGGTGCGCCGCACCCGGCCCGACCGCCGCTCCAGCTCGCGGAACTGTTCGAGCAGCCGGTCGGCGTCGGCCTCGCGGGCCGGGTGGCAGAACGCGCCCATCCCCATCTCGGCCATCAGCGCGTCGCTCTTCGCCGAGTAGCTGAGGGCGAGGGTCGGCGTGCCGACCTTCAGGGCGCAGACCAGGTTGTGGTACCGGGTCGCCACCACGGCGTCGGCACACGCCGTCTCCTTCATCAGGTCGGCCAGCGAGGCCGCCTCGGCGACGGTGACCAGCGGCGAGCCCACCGCGTCGACGATCGCGGCGGCCACCGGCCGGTCCAGCTCGTCGCCGGTGAGCAGCCGGACCGGCCTGCCCTCCTCGACCAGCGCGCGGACGAACCGCGTCGTCCCGTCGAGGTAGCGCCCGTGGATCTCCTCGGCCACGGCCCGCTCGTCGTTGCTCCCGTGGAAGTCCATGACGCCGACGCAGACCGGGCCCCGCGACTCCGAGGGCTCGACGGCGGACGCCGCGGGCAGGGCGAACACGAGGTCCGCGTAGACCTCGTCCCGCGCGGTGTTCACGCCCATCGCCCGCATCGCGTCGCGCGACTGGGTGTCCCGGTAGGACCGGTACGCGGCGAGCCGTGTCGACCAGCGGGTCAGGACCCGGGTCGACCGGTTGCCGATGGGGCCGGCGCCGACGCTGACCAGCGCGACCCGGGTGCCGAACAGCCGGCCCGTCAGGCAGAGCAGGAACAGCGAGTACGGAAAGCCCCAGGGCCGCAGCGGCAGCGTCGTCTCCAGGACGCCGGTGCCCGGCACGATCACCGCGTCGTGTCCGCGCACCCAGGCGGCGGTGCGGTAGACGTCGACGAGTTTGCCCAGCCCCTTGGCCGCGATCGCACCCGCACGCGACGCGGTCCGGTACTCCCCGCGGTACCAGTTCAGCCGCGTCGCGGGAACCCCGTACCGGGTCGCGACGGTCTCGGGGCCGCCGCACATCGCGTCCAGGACCGCGTCGGGGCGAGCGGCCCGGAGATGGTCGAGCACGGCTTCGAGCGACCCGTCGTTGCCGCTGTTGCCGGCGCCGAAGAGGCCGAACACCCCGACGCGTAAAGGCTTCTCGTGCATGGAGGTCATGCCTGCTTTCCCTGGCGGCCGGCGACGAGGTCGTCGACGGAGACGGTGAGTCGGTCGGGGTCGACCGGAGCGCGGTCCTCGACCCGCTCGCCGGCACCGGGCCGGGCCCGGCTGGTCATCCACGCGGCCAGGTGGCCGTAGCACGCGCGCCGGTCGGCCGCGGACAGCGGCGCCCGCCGGACCGCCGCGACGAACCCCCAGACGTACTCGGCGAGCAGTCGGGGTGTCGGGTGCAGCGGGCCCGCCCGGCGCGGGTCCAGGTTGACGCAGCGGGAGCGTTTGGAGGGGTTGGCCCGTTCGGCCCGGGTGGGGTGGTCGCGGCGAAAGTACAGCAGCTCCGGCACCTGGTGGAAGGGCCCGTGCAGGGTGATCTCGGCGACGAAGGTGCGGTCGGCGTGGTGGTAGCTGTCGTGCGGCTTCACCCGGCGCAGCACGTCGGCCCGCATCACCCCGTAGAAGTCGTCGCCGCCGGGCTCGAACAGCAGGCTGCGGAAGCGCTCCGGCGCGTGCGGCGAGTCGGTGGCGAGCCCGTACTCGTAGGGGACCTTCACCTTGCCGTCGCCGTCGATGACCGCCTGGCCGGAGTGCGCGAGGACCACCTCCGGACGCTCGTCCAGGGCCTCGACGCAGCGCCGCAGCAGGTCCCGGGCGTACAGGTCGTCGTGCGAGGCCCACTTGAACAGTTCGCCGCGGCACTCGGTGAACACGTGGTTGTGGTTCGGTGCGGCGCCGATGTTCCGGGGCAGCCGGAGGTACCGGACGCGCGAGTCCTTCGCGGCGTACCGGCGGCAGATGTCCTGGGTCCCGTCGGTGGACGCGTTGTCGCAGACGACCAGTTCGAAGTCCTCGTAGGTCTGGCCGAGCAGGGCGTCGAACGACTCGGCCAGGTACTCCTCGCCGTTGTAGACGGGCAGGCCGATACTCAGCCGGGGGTGGGGGGTCATGGGTTCCTCGCTTCAGGAATCGGATGGTGGTGACGCTCGCGCAGGGCCGCCCGCAGTTGCAGCCACCACACGGCCGAGCCGCACAGGGACGCGGCCGCGACGCCCCAGGCCGAGCCGATCGTGCCGCCCGCGACGGCCCCGCCGAGCCCGCCGCCGACGTAGCAGGCGGAGGCGAACAGCTGGCAGCGCAGGCTGCGCCGGGCCGCGGCGAGGGCGCGCAGGCCGCCGGCCGCGCCGGTGCCCAGGCCGGCGGCCGCGACACTGAGCGTGACCGGCACGATGAGTGCGGAGGCACCGCTCCAGACGTCACCGAGGACGAGCTCGCCGAGCCGGTCCGGCATCAGCAGCAGCGCCGCGCCCCACAGCAGCGCGGCGACGGTCTGCCCGCCGCCGAGGAGCAGGCAGAACCTGCCCAGCCGCTCCGGGGCCTGCCGCAGCACCCGCGCCGCCTCCGGGACGGTGACCAGCGACAGCCCCATCAGCACGGCGAGGAACGGGCCCAGCAGGAGTTCGGCGCCCCGGACCTCGCCCACGGCGCCGACCCCGACGATCGCGCCGAGCCCGTACGCCCGCAACTGGCTCGCGCCGCTGAGGCCGACGTTCTCGACCAGGTACCGGGTGCCCAGGTCGCGGTGGTCGCGCAGCCACTCGCGCGCCTCGGCCGGCCGGGGCCGGATGCGGGACTGGACGCAGCCGTACACGGCGGCCACCGCGGCGGACGAGCCCCAGGCGAGGATGAAGGCGGCCACGCTGCCCACCTGGGCCGCCACCACCATGGCCGGGACGAGGGCCACGCCCCACACGACGTCGTTCACGAACGCCTTGCGGCCGTCACCGGCGGCGAAGAACGCGTACCGCCAGGCGTCCTGCAGCAGCAGCCCCGGCAACATGACACCGAGTCCGGCGAACGCGGGCCCCACGTCGCCGCCCACCCCCAGCCCGGCGGCCAGGCACACGGCGCCGATGACGGCACCGACGACGAGCGCGGTACCCGACGACCGCGCCACCGCCCCGCGCCAGGAGGCCTCCGGCACGCCGCTGAAGCGCACCACGAGCGGGTCGGTGGCCAGGCCGCGGGAGACGTTCAGCACCACGCCGTAGGTCACCCAGGCCAGGCTGAACGCGCCGAACGCGGTCAGCCCCAGCGAGCGGGCCACGTAGATTCCCACCACGAAGTTGGACAGGCTGGAGGCCGCCTGGTCGGCCAGCCCCCAGGACAGCCTGCCGACGATGCCCCGGGTGCCGGTCCGCCGGCCGGGTCCCGGCCGGTTCGCCGCGGGCGCCGTCTGCTCCTCCCCGGTGGTCATCGGCGTCACGCCTTGATCAGCCCGGCGCCGTGCAGGGCGCCGGCCGCGTCGGCGACGGTGTCGAACGGCAGCCCCGACCGGTCGGCGACGTCCAGCAGGCTGTGCGCGCCGTCCGAGAGGTTGAGCACCCACAGCATGGCCAGCTGCGCCTGCTTCGCGTCGCTGCGCCCGCCGAGCGGGTCGTACAACCCGCGCCGCCCCAACTGCGGTTCCCCGTACGGGCTCTGATTGACGTAGCGCCGGTTGCGGTCGAGGACGGCGAACGCCTCGCGGCAGACGGCGAGCGTGTCCGCCATCGCCTCGGGGGAGACGAAGTCCAGGTTGTCCGCCGAGGTGTGGTACTCGGGATAACCGGCGTAGGGCGTCCGGGTGAGCGAGCCCACGCCGAGGTCGAACCCGGGCGAGCAGTACTGCCGCTCGTCATAGCCGTACGGGGTGAACCCGGCGACGCGGTGCGGCCGTTCGGAGGCGGTGAGCACATGCCGCAGCACCCGGTCGATCTCCGCGTCGCCGTGCCGGCTCTGCTTGTACGTCAGCGGGCCCGGGTCGCCCGCGCAGGCCAGCACCAGGCCGTGCTTGACCCGCTCCACCCGCTCCCTGTTGCGGGCCAGCCAGGTGATCGCCCCGATGGTGCCCGGCGCGAAGACGAACCGGTAGGTGTAGTACGGCTGCTGCTCCGCCAGGGCCCGGGCCAGGAAGACGGCCACCGCGATGCCGGCCAGGTTGTCGTTGGCCAGCGAGGGATGGCAGACGTGGCAGGAGACGAGCACCTCGTCGGGGACCTGCCCGGGGACCACGTGCTCGGCGTAGGTGAGGTGGCCGTCGGCGAGGGTGGAGTCGACGCACACCTCGTACTCGCCGTCCGGCAGCGCGTCCAGGGTCTCCTGCGCCAGGCAGAAACCCCACTCCGGCTTGTAGTAGCTGGTGCGGTACGGCACCCAGGACGGGTGGTCCGGCAGGGTGTGCAGGTGCGGGCGCAGCTCCGACAGGGGCATCGTCGCCGACACCGGCACGCTGTAGCCGAGCACATGGAGGCTCGACTCGGCGAAGTCGACGACCCGGCGGCCGGACCCGTCGGCGATGTACGCGTCCCGGATGTTCCACTCCTGCGGCACCGTCCAGTCGAGCACCTGCGTCCCGGTCGGCACCTCGTGCACCCGCAGCGGAAGGTACTCGCCGACGATGTCCAGGGTGGCGCGCACCCCGTCGCCGGTGATGCTCCGGCACAGCGGGTACATCCGCTCCACCAGGGCGTGCATCTCCTCGCCCGCCCGGGTCACCGGCGCCACCGCAGGGTGTCGTCGACGGCGCCGGACTCGGAGGCCGCGCGCAGCACGGCGAGGCGGGTGAAGCGCCGCTCGAAGTCCTCCCGGGTCAGCCCGTGCTTCCGATAGGCGTCGGCGAGTTCGAGCGCGCCCTGCTTCACCGTCCACTCGCAGTCGAAGCCGGGGATCGCGGCGCGGAACCGGGAGAAGTCCACCCGGTAGGACCGCGGGTCCGCACCGGTCTCCCCGGTGATCACCACCTTCGAACCGGCGACCGCCGCGGCGACCTCCTCGGCGATCTCGGCGACCGTGACGTTGTTGACCTCGCTGCCGATGTTGAACGCCCGGTCGTGCACCGCCTCCCGCGGTGCCACCAGCGCCGCCGCGAAGGCCCGCGCGATGTCGGCGGCGTGCACCAGCGGGCGCCACGGCGTGCCGTCGGAGAGCACCAGCACCTCGCCGGACAGGAGCGCGTGGCCCACCAGGTTGTTGAGCACGATGTCGGCACGCAACCGGGGCGAGTACCCGAAGGCCGTGGCGTTGCGCATGTACACCGGGCTGAAGTCGCCGTCGGACAGCGCGTGCAGGTCGTCCTCCACCCGCACCTTGGACTCCGCGTACGGCGTCACCGGACGCAGCGGCGCGTCCTCGCCCACCAGGTCGCCACCACCGGCGGCCCCGTAGACCGAGCAGGTCGACGCGTACAGGAAACGCTGCACCCCTGCGTCGCGGGCCAGCCGGGCCAGACGCACGGACGCGTGGTGGTTGATGTCGTAGGTCAGCTCGGGTGCCAGCGATCCCAGCGGGTCGTTGGAGAGCGCGGCCAGGTGGATCACCGCGTCCACCCCGGCCACGTGCTCGGCCGTGAGGTCGCGCAGGTCCACCCGCTGCCCCGGGGGGTCCGCGGGCGTCGGACCCAGGACGCAGTCGGCGAACAGGCCGGCGTCGAGACCGACGACCTCGTGTCCGGCGGCCGCGAGCACCGGGGCCATCACGGTGCCCAGGTAGCCCTGGTGTCCGGTCAGCAGTACGCGCAAGGTTCATCCCTCCAGGTCGAGCATGAGTTTGGTGACGGCGAACGCCTCGGCGTAGCGCTCGTGGCTTTCGATCCCGCGGATCCGGGCGAGGCCGAGGAAGGCCTCCCGGTCGTACCAGGGCCGGTGCCGCTGCGAGGGGTAGTGCTCCTGCAGCAGCCGCACCTTGCGCTCCGCGATCTCGGCGGACAGCGGCTGGTACGCCGTCGGGCGGCCCAGGTCGCCGTCCCACTTGACGATCTCGTAGCCCAGGACGAGATGGTCGCGGAACGCGGTGGTCATCAGCTTCGCCAGGCAGCGGTGGTCCTGGTGGGCGTCGTCGGTGCGCGGCGCCAGCACGAGGTCCGGCTCGCTGCGCGCCCGCAGCTCCTCGACCGCGCCCTTGGCCTCCTCCCAGTGCGCGGGCACCCGGCCGTCCGGCAGCTTCAGCACGGTCAGCCGCAGGTCGGCGCCCGGGCAGAAGGCGGCGAGCGCGGCCCGCTCCTCCCGCTCCCGCTCGCCGCCCCCGCCGGACAGCACCAGCGCGTCGACGCGCAGCCCCGGCCGCGCCCGGCACATCGCCAGCAGGGTGCCGCCCGCGCCGATGGCGATGTCGTCGCAGTGCGCGCCCACCGCGACGATCCGCTCCGGGCTCCCGGCCCCGAGCCGGATCACGCCCGTACCCCGGCCGGGTGCGCCGCCGCGCCGTCCCGCTCCCACACGGCCCACGGGCGCTCGCCGCGGGTGTAGGCGGCGTCGAGCGCGGCCCGCTCCTTCACGGTGTCGGTCGGCTTCCAGAAGCCCCGGTGCTGGTGCGCCACCAGCCGCCCCCGCTTGGCGAGTTGGGCGCAGCCGTCGGCGACCAGGTCGCCGTCCTCCGGTATGTGGTCGAAGACCTCCTGGCGGAGCACGAAGTAGCCGCCGTTCTCCCACAGCGGCAGTTCGCTCACCGCGGTGATGCCTCCCACCAGCCCGTCCTCGCCCAGGTCCACGCAGTGGAACGAGGACTGCGGCGGCACCACCATCATCGACGCGCCGGCGTCGCGCCGGGCGAAGTTGTCGATCATCGTCGGCAGCGGGGCGTCGGTGAGCACGTCGGCGTAGTTGGCGAGGAACATCTCGTCGCCGTCCAGGTGGTGGCGCACCCGGCGCAGCCGTTCCCCGATCGGCGACTCGATGCCAGTCTGCGCGAAGGTGATCGTCCAGTCCGAGATGTCGGTCGACAGCAGCTCGGTCCGTCCGCCGCGCAGGACGAAGTCGTTGGACGTCGTCTCCTCGTAGTTGAGGAAGAAGTCCTTGATGTGGTGCGCCCCGTAGCCGAGGCACAGGATGAACTCCCGGTGCCCGAAGTGCGCGTAGTAGCGCATGACGTGCCAGATCAGCGGGCGCGGGCCGACCATCGCCATCGGCTTGGGCACGTCGTCGGATGCGCCGCTGCGCATGCGCATCCCGTAACCGCCGCAGAACAGTACGACCTTCATGACTTCCCCTCGACGATGCTCAGGTTCGGCACGGGAAAGACCAGCCGGCCGCCCCAGTCGTGCACGAAGGACAGCTGCTCGACCAGCTCGGCCCGCAGGTTCCACGGGAGGACGAGCACGTAGTCCGGCCGGTCGGCGGCGATGCGCTCGGGCGGCAGGATCGGGATGCGGGTGCCCGGGGTGAACCTGCCGTGCTTGTACGGGTTGCGGTCGACCGTGTACGCGAGCAGGTCCGGCCGGACGCCGCAGTGGTTGAGCAGGGTGTTGCCCTTGCCCGGGGCGCCGTAGCCGACCACCGTCTCGCCGCGCTCGGCCGCCTCGACAAGGAACCGCAGCAGGTCCCGGCGCACCTTGGCCACCCGGGCGGAGAACTCGGCGTACCCGGTCAGCTCCTGGAGCCCGGCGGCCTTCTCCCGGTCCAGCACCTCGGCCACCCGGGCGCTCGGCTCGCCGGCCGCCCCGGCCGGACGGGCCCACAGCCGGATGGAACCGCCGTGCGTGGGCAGCAGTTCGACGTCCACGAGGGTGAGCCCGCCGCTCGCCAGCGCCCGGGCCGCGGACGCGACCGTGTAGTACTGGAAGTGCTCGTGGTAGATCGTGTCGTACTGGTTCTCCTCGATCAGGGTCAGCAGGTGCTGCACCTCGACGGAGACCCAGCCGTCGTCGGCGACCAGGGCGCGCAGGCCCTCGGTGAAGCCGACGACGTCGGGTATGTGCGCGTACACGTTGTTGGCCACGACCAGGTCGGCAGGTCCGTGCTCCGCGCGGACGGCCGAGCCGGTCGCCGGGTCCAGGAACGCGGTGAGCGTCGGCACCCCCGCCTCCCGCGCCGCCGCCCCCACGTTCACCGACGGCTCGACGCCCAGGCAGCGCACCCCGCGGTCCACCAGGTGCTTCAGCAGGTAGCCGTCGTTGCTCGCCACCTCGACCACGAAGGCGTCGGAGTCCAGGCCCAGCCGGTCCACGGCGTCGGTGACGAACGTACGCGCGTGCTCCACCCAGGACGTCGAGTAGGAGGAGAAGTACGCGTACTGCGTGAAGGTCTCCTCCGGCGTGATCAGCGGCGGTATCTGCGCGAGCCAGCAGTCGGTGCAGACCCGCAGGTGCAGCGGGTATGTCGGCTCCGGCCGGTCCAGTTGGTCCGCGGCGAGGAAACTCTCGCACGGCGGCGTCGCCCCCAGGTCGACGACGCTCGCCATCGCATCGGAGCCGCAGAGTCGGCATCGTGTCATGTGCTGTCCCCATCCCCCCTGCCCACGCGGGTGTCCCCGCCGCGAGCCATGGCCGACCGCCCCGCGATCGCGGTGCGGTACCCCTCCACGAGACGCTCCAGCCCGACGGCCGGGCTGAAGTCCCGCTCGTAACGGCGCCGGGCCGCCTCTCCCATCTCCCGGCCGAGGCCGGGAGCGGCCGTGATCCGGCGCAGACAGGCCGCGAGCGAGGCGGCCTCGCCCGGCCGGTGCAGCAGCCCGCTCACCCCGTCCTCGACCAGTTCGACGAAGGCGCCGTGACCGGCGGCGACGGCCGGGACCTCCGCCGCCATCGCCTCCACGACCACCAGGCCGAACGCCTCCAGCCACGTCGAGGGAGCCACCACGGCCACCGACCGCGCGACGATGCGCCCGCACTCGGCCGGGTCCAACAGGCCGGCGTAGCGCACGTCGTCCCGGCCCGCGGCCCAGGCGGTCACCTCCCGCTCCAACGGCCCCGTGCCGGCGATCACCAGCGGCACGCCCACACCGCCGTCGGCGGCGATCTCGTCCCACGCGGCCATCAGCAGCCGGATGCCCTTGGCCTCGGCGAGCCGGCCGAGGTACAGCAGGTGCTCGCCGGGGCCCGAGCGGCGGACCTCCGGCTCCGGCACGAAGTTGTGCTTCACCGCCAGCCGCCCGGCCGGCATCCCGGCCCGCACCAGGACCTCGCGCTGCGCCGCCGAGATGCAGAAGAACCGGTCGACCCCGGACCACCACCGCCGCCGGTTGACCGACAGGCCGACCGCGAGCGGCACCGTCGCCAGCCGGGAACCGCGGTAGCAGCCGTGCCGGACCGCGGGCAGCGGCGTCGAACCCACGCACTCGGCGCACGGCCGGCCGTCCCGCTGCAGCGTGCCGGGCGGGCAGACCTGGGTGTAGTTGTGCAGCGTGGCCACGGCCGGCACGTCGACGTCGGCACAGGCCGCCAGCACCGCGGGCGACAGGAGCGGGAACACGTTGTGGACGTGCACCACGTCCGGCCGCCCCGTGCGCAGCCGCCCGGCCAACTCGGTGCGGACCCCCGGATTCCACGGCACGAGCAGCGGCACCGCCACCTTGCCGAGCAGGGACCGCCCGGCGATGTCGTCGCTGCGCCGCTCGAACACCTCGACGCGATGGCCGGCCGCCCGCAGCAGCGCCACCTCCTGGTCGACGACCCTGTTCTCCCCGCTCGGCTGCGCGGAGTTGTAGCGGTTGTGCACCACGAGGACGTGCATGGTCAGATCACCTCCGAACTTCGGGCCCACCGCGGGACACGCCGTCGAGAGGGCTTCTCGAACGCCGTGCGGGCCTCGGACGGCGTGCGGGGCGCGTCCGCCCCACCGCCGGCGGCGGGTGCCGCGAGCAGGGAGGCGGCCACGGCCAGATGCAGCAGGTACGGCGAGGCGTCGCCCAGACCGGCCTCGGTGTAGGACGCGAGCGCGCAGTAGCTGATCAGGAAGATCGCGCAGGCCCTCGGCAGCGACGGCGGCCGCAGCAGCGCCACCCCGCCCAGCACGACGACCACCGCCGCGACCAGGGCGATGCCGGTCAGCCCCTGCTCGTGGTAGACGGCCAGCCAGCTGTTGTCGATCGGCAGCCCGTCGAAGGACTTGTCGCCCAGGCCGACGCCGAACCATTCCTCCCCCGTGGTCCGGGGCGCCGCCAGCAGGGCGTCCCAGACCTTGGCCCGGCCGGTCAGGTTGCTGAAGTTCTCCTGGCTCTGGCCGCGCAGGAACCACGCGTGCAGCGCGGAGGCGAACCCGACGGCGGCCACCGCGGCGCACAGGGCCGCCCAGGCGAAGAACCGGCGGGCCGCGGCACTGGTCAGCACGAGCGAACCGATCGCCAGCACCAGACCGACGAGCAGCCCGAGCATGGCCGTGCGGGTGTGGGTCAGCAGGAGCACGGCCAAGGACGGCACCACGACCAGCGCCGCGCTGCGCCCGTCGGTCCGGCGGCCCACGACGAGCAGCACGGTGAGCCCGATGATCACCGCGGCGTACTGCCCGATCTGCGGCGGCGTCAGCGGCCACAACGCGCCGACCAGCCGCCCGCCGTAGACGTCGGGCAGGGCGGCGCCGGGGGAGACCAGCGCCCCCGCGACCACCGACGCGAGCACCGCGAAGTAGATCCGGATGTGGTGCCGGACGAACGTCAGGCCGCCGTCCCACCAGCGGCTGAGCAGCCACAGCGTGGCCACGAAGACCGCCAGCCGGCCGCAGCGGAACAGCGCGCCGAACCCCGCCTCCAGGTCCGCGCTGGAGATCAGGCTCGGCACCAGCAGCAGGGTGAGCAGGAAGACGTACGCGCTGGGCCGCACCCGCAGCCGGAGGTTGAGGGCCAGCGCCAGCGTGAACGCGCCGACCAGCGCCCCCATGGTGACCATCTGGATGAGCGAGCGGGGCAGCGGAACGATGGTCTCCGCCCCGGTGGAGCCGAGGGTGTTGAGGATCAGCAGCCCCCAGGCCGTGCCGACCGCCTTCGGTGTGCGGTTCGCGTCCATCTCAGCCCCCCGCCCGCGGGCCGAGGGTGCTGCCCGCGTCCTGCCGGTAGGGCTCGGCCTGCCACCGGTCGAAGTCCAGCACCCGGCTCGGGTCGTGGACGACGAACTTCCACGGCCCGACGTAGACGTTGTCGTGCCAGCGGTTGTGCTGGTCCAGGGTGATCGCCTCGGCCACCCGCTCGCCCTGGTAGGGGGACCAGTCGGGGTACGTGCCGTAGTTGGCGAGCACCGCCATCCGGTCGCACTTCTCGGTGCAGTCGAGGACGGACTTGTCCAGCACGAAGCGGTTGTCGTGGATGTCCACCCGCTGGGTCTTCCACCGGCAGTCGGCGTACAGCGGTGCGGAGGCGATCCCCGGCCGGGCACATCGGTCGGGGCTGTCCACCAGCAGCGTGCAGACGCCGGAGGAGGTGTTGGCCGGGCTGTTGCAGAACCGGTCGGCGTTCTCCCACAGGGTGATCCCGGACCAGTTGTCCTCCAGCACGTTCCGGTAGATCTCGATCCTGTCCGTGCGGGCCGGGACCCGGGGTTCGCCGCCGGACTCGGACACGTAGACGGTCGCGAACGGGAAGTCGTCGCCGCGCTCGGCGTACCTGCGGCCCTCGACCCGGTTGTTCCCCCGGATCGTGTTCCGGCGGACGACCGCGTTGTAGCTGGTCTCGTAGATCAGCGCGGCACCGTCGTTGGCCTCCAGCACGTTGTCCTCGATGAGGAAGTCGTTGTTGTTGGTGTCCGCCCACAGCCCGGTCCCGCGGTTGTCGTGCACCCAGTTGCCGCGGATGTCGGCGCCGTCGACGGCCCAGAACTTGACGCCCCCGGTGCAGCCGCAGCCCTCACGCCGCAGTTCCCAGTCGCCGGTGTTGTTGCCGGTGATCTCGTTGCCCTCGACCACCAGGTCGCGGAGGGGGCCGTCGCCCTTGTACGCGTTCATGCCGTACTGCCCGTTGTCGCGCAGGCAGCTGGCGCGCACCTGCTGGCGGGCACCGGCCATCAGCCCCGCGCCGGAGTTGTCCCGGATCGTCGTGTGCTCGACGACCCACCCGTCGGCCGAGTCGTGGTTGACGACGCCCTCGTCGTGCGGCGCGACGAAACCCCGCACGGTCAGATGGCGGATGGTGACGTCGGGCGCCTTGCCGCCGAACGCGTACTGGTTGGTCTTCCGGCCGTCCAGCACCGCGCCCGGCGCCCCGAGGTAGGTGTCGCCCTCCTTCGGGGCGACCTGCGCGTAGCGGTCCGGGGCGAGCGTGTGCGTGCCGGGACGCAGCCAGAACGTGGTGTGCGGGGGGCTGCTTCCGGTCTTGGCCGCCAGGTCGCCCGGGACGGCCGGGTCGACCGTCACCGCGCCCGCCGGTGCCTTCGCCGGACCGGGCTCGGGATCGGCGCACACCCGGGCCGCGGACGGCGCCCCTGAGGCGGACCCGGACCCGGACCCGGACGCGGACGCGGACGCGGACGCGGACGGCGCGTCGGTCGGCTGCGGCCGTGCGTCCGACGTGCCGCTGTCGCAGCCGGCCGTCGCCAGCAGGACCAGTACCAGCGGCGCCACCGGCCAGGCCCGGCGCCCCCACGTGCTCCCCACGCGCCCTCCCTCCTTCCTAGCCTCGGAACCCGAGGACGGTGGTGAACCCCCGGGAGCCGTCGGTGAAGCCGGTGCCGACCAGCGTCGTGGCGGGCTCCTTGCGTCCGAAACCGGGGGAGTACCAGCCCAGCGGCGGTGCGGTCTCGCCGCGACGGGCCCGCCAGGACAACTCCCCGGGCAGGTCGAGCACGGCGGAGCGCTCCTCGCCGTCCACGGCCCAGGTCAGCACCGCACGGTTCCCGTCCAGTTCGGCGGCGACCGCCGGGCCGAGGTGGAACGCCAGCCGCACCGCCCGGCGCGGGCCGCTCACCTCGTCCACCACCCTCAACCGGCCGCTCGCGGGGTCCAGTTCCACCCGGCGGCGGTGCACGGAGGGCCCGTAGCCGTCGTGCTCGGCCAGCCAGCGCGACGGCCCCTCCTCGGACGTCTCCGCGACCAGGACGCGGCTGCGGGCGTGCCGGGTCCACAGGAACGGACCCCCGGAGGCGGACTGGTCCCCGCCGTCCAGTTGCAGGGTGTTGTGGCCGAGGGTCGACCGGAAGTACCGCCGCCACTCGGGCTGTCCGTGGTAGCAGAACGTCCCCGGGTCGGCGAGCACGTCGACCCCGTCGTGCCGGACCTCCACGGCCAGCGCGTCCGCGTGGGCGTGCGCGGCGATGGACAGGAAGCCGTGCGGCCCGCCGTCGCACCGGCACCAGATCCCGGACGGACTGCGCAGAACGGTGAGCCCCGCGTCGGCGAAGTGGCCGGGCCGGCTCGCCGGACGCCGGACCCGCCGCGCCGCGTCCGGCCGGGCGTCCGCGTCCGGCCGCACGAGCGCCGCCAGCAGCGTGGTGCGCACATCGGTGCCGGTCACCACCGGCCACCAGTCGAGCCGACCGAACACGGCGTCCCCGGTGGCCAGCAGCGAGCCCCAGCGGTCGGTGCCCGCGCCGTCCACCACCAGACCGTGCCCGTCGTCCGCGTCCCCCTGGCGCGGTGGCCGCAACCGGCCGTCCACGACGGCCGCGAGCGCGTCGGTCATCCGCAGCAGCACCAACCGCACCGACGGCGGGACCGGTACCCGGGCCGCGTCCGCCTCCGCCAGCGCGGCCAGCCCCAGCTCCAGCACCAGCCCGTGGTACTCGGTGGCCAGCTCCCGGTTGAGACCGGAGCCGAACGTGTTGCCCCGCAGATGCCGGTCCAGCGACCGCAGCGCCTCGGCACGCCAGCGCGCGGAGGCGGGGAACCACCCGAACGCGCAGGCCGCCGCGAACTGCCCCGCCGTCTCGGCGACGGCGTGGTTGTTCGCCGAGGAACCCCGGCTCGGGAAGGCGGCCAGCCAGCGCTGGTGGTGCCAGATCTGGTCCCGCGCCACCGGGTTGCCCTCGAACAGGGCGGCCGCGCCCGGCCAGCCGTCGAGCAGCCTGCGGACCCACACCCACGACAGCAGCCGGATACCCAGCTCGATGCCACTGGTCCAGTGCACCGAGCGCAGCGGCGGGTTGGCCGCCCACCACGACCGCAGGTGCGCGGCCACCCGCTCCGCGTACCGGTCGTCGCCGGTGAGGGCGTAGGCGGCGGCGAGCCGGGTCAGGTACTGGTGCCGGGAGGGCTCCCAGATCTGCTTGATGTCGCCGACCGCGTCCTCGTCGCGGTACGGCACGTCGAAGGCGTAGCCCGCCGGGGCCCGGCGCCCGGTCTTCGGGTCGTACGCCCAGTCCGGGTCGGCCAGGTCGTCGCGGGCCACCCCGAAGAACTCGGCGTGCCCGTCCATCAGCCGGTCCGCCTCGGCGACCAGACGCTTCGCGGCGTCCGGCGGCACCGCGGCGAGCGTCCCCGCGGGCAGTACGGCGGTGAACCGCGCGCCGGTCACCGCGGGGCTCTTAGGCGGCGCGGACCGCCAGCGCCGCCTGCGCACCGCGTCGCCCACCCGGCCGCCGACCTCCCGCGGCCCCATCCGGGACAGGCGCCGCAGGTACCAGCCCGTGCTCATGGTCATCGCGCCCCCGCCGTGTCGCCCGCCGCGGTCCGAGCCAGCGTCACCAGCACACCACCGGCCAGGCCCGCCCCGACGGCGAGGGTGGCCGCGGTCGTGGCGACCAGCGACTCCAGCGGCACCGGCATCGGCCCGCCGGTCCGCACGGCCCCGACGAACGCGGCCAGTTCGGCGTTCTGGCCCTTGTCCCGGGCCTTGGGCAGCCGCGAACTGACCCACCGCCTGCGGCCGTCCCAGACCGAGGCCCGCACGAAGTCGTCCAGCCGCAGCACCCTGCCGTCCGCGACCAGGTCCAGGGTCTCCTTGGGGAAGCCCGCAGCGCCCGTGGTGACATAACTGACGGTCGCGGTGGACTCGTCCGGGTAGCGCAGGACGACGTGGAGATCCTCGTTGCCCGAGGCGGCGACCGCGTACACCGACACCGGGTCGGCGCCGAGCAGCCAGCTCGCCGTGTCGACGAAGTGCCCGCCCTCGCCCGCGAACCGCGAGCCCTCGGTGCCCTGCCGAAGGTACCAGCTGCCGTGGTCGAGCCGGCCCGCGTTGACCAGGTAGCGCAGGCTCGCCGGACCGGTGCGCTCCCCGAACCGCGTCCTGGCCTCCTGGAGCAGGGGCGCGAAGCGGCGGTTGAAGCCCACCTGCAGCCGGTCGTTGCCGGACTCCTCCACCGCGGCGAGCACCCCGGCCAGCTCCTCCTCGGTGAGGGCCAGGGGCTTCTCCACGAACACCGCCTTGCCGGCCAGCAGCGCCCGCCGGGTCAGGTCGGCGTGCGAGCTGTGCCGGGTGACCACGAACACCGCGTCGACGGACTCGTCGCCGAGCACGGCGTCGAGGTCGGTGGTCGCCCCGGCGAAGCCGAACTTCCGCTGCGCGTTGGCCGCGGACAGCGCCGTCGTGGTGACGACCGTCGACAGCTCGACGCCGTCGCGCCCCGCGAGGTGCGGCAGCAGCATCGACGTCGCGTAGTTCCCGGCGCCGACGAACGCGACGCGCACCGGCCGGTTCGCGACCCGGGCCGGGGCGGGCGCCCCGACCCCCGGCCGCACCGCGGGCACCGCCACCGTCGGCGCCGCCGCCCCCGGCTCCGCCGTAGCCCCGGGGTACCGGAACAGCACGGCCACGGCCTTCACCTCGCCGTCCTTCAGCCCGCGGTACGTCTCGACGGCGTCGTCGAAGTCGGCGACCCGGGAGACCAGCGGCTCCACGTCGACGCGGCCGCGGGCGACCAGATCGAGGAAGCACGCCAGATTGCGGCGCTCGGTCCAGCGGACGTAGCCGATCGGGTAGTCGCGCCCCTCCAGCTCGTACTCCGGGTCATAGCGGCCGGGGCCGTAACTGCGGGAGAACCGGACGTCCAGCTCCTTCTCGTAGTACGCGTTCCACGGCAGGTCCAGGCGGCACTTGCCGATGTCCACGACCCGGCCCCGGTCCCGGCACAGCCGGGCGGCCAGCTCGACGGGCTGGTTGCTGCCGCCGCCCGCGGCCAGATACACCTGGTCCACACCGTGACCGTCGGTCAGTTCGGCGACCGCGCTCTCCACGGCCGCCGACGCGGGGTCGCCGCAGGCCGCCGCGCCCAGCCGCTCGGCCAGCTCGCAGCGCTCCGCGTCCGGGTCGGCCCCGACGACACGCACCCCCGAGGCGGCCAGCAACTGCACCACCAGCTGCCCGATCAGCCCCAGCCCGACCACCAGGGCCACCTCGCCGAGCCGCGACTCGCCCTGGCGCACCCCCTGCAACGCGATCGACCCGACGGTGCCGAAGGCCGCGTGCCGCGGCGCGAGACCGTCCGGCACCGGGGCGTAGAGGTTCTTCGGCACCCAGTTCAACTCGGCGTGCAGCGCGTGCTCGTTGCCCGCGCAGGCCACGAGGTCGCCGACCTTCACGTCGTCGATCCCCGCGCCGACCTCCTCGACCACCCCGCACAGCGAGTAGCCCAGCGGCGTGTAGGAGTCCAGCTTGCCCATCACCTTGCGGTAGGTGGCGGGCACCCCGTTGGTGGCCACGCTCTGCACGACCTTGGCCACCTGGTCCGGCCGCGAGCGGGCCTTGCCCACCATCGACATGCCGGCCTCGGACACCTTCATCAGCTCGGTCCCGGTGGAGATCAGCGAGTACGCGCTCCGCACCAGCACACCGCCCGGCTTGCACCCCGGCACGGGCACGTCGAGCAGCGCCAGCTCGCCGCTCTTGTAGTTCTGCACAACCTGTTTCACCGGAAGTCCTCTGTCTCTACGCCGTCGGGGAAGGGGTCGGGCCGGACCCGGAGGTCGCGCCGCGGTACCAGTACTCGAGGGTCAGCACGTGCCACAGATGCTTGGAGAAGTCCTGCTGTCCGGCGGCGTCCTCGGCGACCATGCGCGCCAGCGCGTCGCGGCGCAGGATCCCGGATCTGACCAGCTCGCCGTCGTTCACCACCTCGCGCACCAGCGGCGCGAGGTCCCGACTCATCCAGGCCCGCAGCGGGGCGCTGAACAGGCCCTTGGGCCGGTACACGATCTCCCGGGGCAGCACCGAGACGGCCGCCTCCTTGAGGACCGCCTTGCCCTGCCGTCCGGCGATCTTGCGGTCGCCCGGCACGGCGAACGCCGCCTCCACCACGTCGACGTCCACGTACGGCACCCGCACCTCGGTCGACGCGGCCATGCTGGAGCGGTCCGTGTAGGCGAGGTTCAGGCCCGGCAGGAACATCCGGGCGTCGCCCAGGCACATGCGGTTGACGAAGTCGTCGAGGTCGTTGTCCCGGTAGACGTCCGCGTGCTCGGTCAGCACGTCGTCGACCGTCCCCGCGAGATCCGGATCGACCAGGGAGAGCAGCTCGTCCCGGTCGTACATGGTGTAACTGCGCCGGAACGCCGTCTCCTCCGGCAGATCGGCGAAGGAGAGGAACCGCTTCGCGAAGCGCACCGACCTGAGCCCCCGGCGGGACGTGGCGACCGGCAGCCGCCCGACGGCCGCCGACACCCCGCGCCGCAGGGGCCGCGGGACGCGCTGGTAGCGCAGCGCGAGCAGATTGGCCAGGTGCTTGCGGTACCCGGCGAACAGCTCGTCCGCGCCCATCCCGGACAGCATCACCTTGACCCCGGCCTCCCGGGCGGCCGAGCAGATCAGGAAGGTGTTGATCGCGGCGGGGTCGCCGATCGGCTCGTCCAGGTGGTACGTCATCCGGGGCAGCAGGTCCAGGACGTCCGGGGCGATCTCGATCTCGTGCAGGTCCACGCCGAACCGCTCGGCCACCTGCCGCGCGTAGCGCAGGTCGTCCGGCATCGCCTCGAACCGGGCGTCCTCGGCGCGGAACCCGATGGTGTAGGCGGAGATCCCCGGCCGGTGGCGGGCCGCCAGCGCGGTCAGGTAGCTGGAGTCCAGACCGCCGGACAGGAACGTCGCCACGGGCACGTCGGAGAGCAGATGGCGCCGGGTCGACTCCTCGACGACGGCCGCGAGGTCCGGCACCTCGCCGCTCCGGGCCCGCTCGGCGCCCCGGGCGGCGACGTCCCGCAGCCTCCAGTACCGGCCGCGCTCCACCCGGCCGTCGGCCCGGCACCGCAGCCAGCTGCCCGGCGGCAGCTTCTCCGCCTCGCGGAACGCGCACCGCGAGTCCGGCACCCAGTAGTACAGCAGGGAGGCCACCAGCGCCGCGTGGTCCACCTCCAGCTTCCCGCCGGTCACCGCGGCGAGCGCCTTCAGCTCGGAGGCGAACACCAGGCCCTCGCCGCGCCGCAGCAGGAACAGCGGCTTGATCCCCAACTGGTCGCGGGCGAGCACCAGATCACCGGTGCGCTCGTCGAAGACCGCGAACGCGAACATGCCGCGCAGCCGGGGCAGGCAGTCCGTGCCCCACCGCCGCCAGGCCTCCAGCAGCACCTCGCTGTCGGACGTGCCGCGAAAGCGCACCCCGGCGGCCGCCAACTCGGTGCGCAGCTCGGGCGCGTTGTACAGCTCGCCGTTGTACGTGAGGACGAGGCCGTCCGAGACCATCGGCTGGGCGCCGGTGTCGGACAGGTCGATGATGGCCAGCCGGCGGTGCCCGAGGTGCACCTCGCCGTCACCGGCCGCGTGGCTGTACCGTCCCGCCCCGTCCGGACCGCGGTGGGCGAGGACGTCGGTGAGCCGGTCGGTCACGGCCTTCCCGTCCGGCCAGCGGTAGGTGCCTGCGATGCCACACATGTCTAGCGTGCCTCCTGGTCGCTGTCCGGAACCCCGGCCGGCGCCGACGGCCGCTCGGGCCGCGGCCGGCCGGTCCCGTTGTGCCGGGCCCGCCGCTCGTCGGGGCCGCGCGGGGCGAGGGTCGCCCCGTCCCACAGGGTGCCGTCGGTCCGGTCCCGCGGATCGGGGTCGATCAGCACCACCCCGATCACCTCGACGCGCTGGTCCGCGAGCTGCCGCGCCACGGTGTGCAGCCAGGCGGCGCTGCCGTGCCCGGCCCGCACGACGAGCACCGTCCGGTCGCCGAGGTGGCGCAGGTCGGTCCACGCCGTGCCGGGCGCGACCGAGCCCACGCCGAGCCGGCGTGTCTGCCGCGGTTCGGCGGCGGCACGCTCGCCGTCGACCACGGGCGGTCCGCCCGACTTCCCGCGGGCGTCGGCGAGTCGGGTGCCGGGCAGGCCGTCGACGACGACCACGGGTCCGTCCTCGGCCAGCGCCCCGGCGACGTCCAGCGCGATCACGCTCGTGCCGCGCGCACAGCCCAGCTCCAGCAGCGACACCGGTTCCGCGGAGCGGCGCACGAGGCGCGTCAGGGTCCCGGTGAGCCGTTCGCGGGCCGCCCGGGTCCGCCGGCGCTGCCACCGCCCGCCCGGCCGGCGGGGTGCGCGGCGCAGTTCCGCGAGGACGGAGGCGCCCAGGTTCGCCGCGATCTCCCGGCGCAGCACGGGGCGGTCCGCCACCACCGCGGAGACCGCGGCCAGCGCCAGCCCGAGCACGAGGCCGAGGACGAGCCCGATCGCGGCGTCGGTGGCGAGGGCCCTGGGCAGCGAGTGCCGCACCGCGCGCGGCGCGTCCACGATCTGCGTCCCGGCGACGACCCTCGGCGCCCCGGTGCGCGCCTCGGCGGCACGCTGGTCGAACTCGGCGATGCGCGAGTCGAGTTCGGCCCGGCGGGCGAAGAGCGTCTCGAGGCTCGCCGACGCCGTCGGGTCGGTGTCCGGAGAGCGGCCCCCGATGGCCCTGTTGACCTCGGCGAGTTCGTCCCGCATGCGGTCGCGCTGGTCGAGCAGGGCCTTGGACTCGGCCGCCGCGGCCTCCCGCATCCGCCTCACATGGTCCGCGACGAACGCGTCGGCCAGCGCCTTGGCCCGGGCCACCGCCTCCGCGTCGGTGTCACCCGTCACCTCGATCCGCAGCAGGTTGTTGGTCAGGCCGGTGCCCCGGTAGTCCCGCATGAAGTCCTCCGGCTTCTGCGAGGAACCGAGGGCGCGCAGGGCCCGGTCGGCGATCTGCGTGGTCGTCAGCAGTTCGACGTCGGTGCGGATCAGCGTTCCGGTGTCGTTCGGCTGGTCCTCCTGGTGCGCGACCAGCACCTTGGTCTCCGCGGTCGGCGCCGGCGGCAGCAGGACGGCCACCGCCGCTCCCGCCAGCATCCCCAGCAGCGCCAGACAGCACCACAGGCGGCGGCGCCTGCGCACCGCCACCACCAGCGACTGCAGGTCCAGCAGCGGAGCGGCGGCCGACGACTGCGCGGTCGGGCTCGTCGTCACACGGAACCTCCCGTCACCCGGCCGCGGACCGCGTCCGCCGTGGTCGGGCCGGCCGCCTTCGCGTCCGCGGCATCCGCGTCCCCGTCCGTGTCCGCGTTGGCGGCGTCGGCGTCGGCGGCGTTCGCGTCGGCCGCGGGGCGGCCCGCGGGCGGACGGCCGGCGGAGCGCGCCGGACGCGTGCGGACCGTGCCGGCGACGACGACCCCGACGACCTCGTGGCCGCCGTCCGCACACGCCTCGCCGATGCCGGTGAGTTCCTCCGCGGTCCAGCTGCCCGCGCTCAGCACGACCAGGGCACCGGACTCGGTGTCGCGGTCGGGCACCATCGGCCGGGACACCGACACCGGCGCCACCCGCAGCAGCGGATCGCCCTGCGCCTCGGTGACCAGCCGTCCGGCGGCCCGGCGGGCGGTCTCGTCGCCGTCCGGGACGACCACCAGCAGCCGCCGGGGGGCCGGCTGCCGGTCCCGCAGCCGGGCACACACCCGCCGGTAGCGGACGCCCGCGTCGGCCTCGGTGCCCGGCGTCCGCGGGTCCGGCAGGTCCCACCGGGTGTCGGTGCCCAGGATCCGGCGCGTCCGCGCTCGCGCGCCGCGGGCCTTCACCCGGTGCGCGGCCCGTTCATGGGCCACGTCGACGGTGCCCAGCAGTGCCGAGCCCAGCACCGCGGCGATCTCCGCCTCGCCGCGCGGCCGGCGGTCGACCCGTGCGGCGGCGAGGTGACCGACGACCGCGAGCACGAGGAACAGCAGCGCCCCGCCCCCGACGAGCTGCACCCGCGTCGGGGGTGCCTCGCCGGTCGGCCGGGCCGCCGGTCCCATGACGACCATGCCGGCCCGGTGGTTCGCCGATTCCGTCTCGTCCAGCTTCTGCACGGCCTCCTGCAGCGCGGTGCGCAGCTGCTCGAGTTCGGTGCGCGCCTGCACGCTCTCCACGGTCTGCCCCGGATCGGCGGAGGCGGCCAGCTCGCTGATGCGGCGGTTGGTCTCAGCCACCTGCTCCCGCAGCGTCTCGGGTGCCGTCGCGCCGGTGCCGGCGCCGCCGCCCGCGATCCGCGCGGCGTAGGCGACGAACTGCTGGGCCACCTGGTCGGAGAGTCGCTGGGCGCGCTCCGGGCTCTCGTCCGTGCCCGAGATCTTGATGATGTTCCCGTCGGCGGCCTTGGCGCTCACCCGGTCCCGCAGCTCGCGGCCGTCGACGCCGGGCAGGCGGAGCGCGGCGGCGGCGCGGTCGACCACCGCCGAACTGGTCGCGACCTCCGCCTGGGTCAGCAGCTCGCGCTCCTCCCACTGCCCCGGCAGCAGGACGGACGCCGACGCCGTGTAGCGCGGCGGGAACAGCAGCGAGACGCCGTAGCCGACGAGGGCGCCGACCACCACGAGGACGGCGAGCAGGCGCCGCCTGCGACGGAGCATCCGCCCGATCGTGACCAGGCGTATCGTGTCATCGCTCAACGGCGCTGCCTTCTCCCTGTGCCGAGCGGGCCGCCCGCCGGCACCGGCCCGCGGTCACGGCAGGCGGCGGCGTACGCGGCGAGCAGCGACGCCTGCGAATGCCGCCAGGAGAGCGGTCCGTCGATCCGCTCCTGGCCGATCTTGCCCATCCGGGCCCGCTTCTCCGGGTCGTCCAGCAACCCCGCGACGAGCCGGGCGAACTCGCCCTCGTCGTTGGCGGGCGCGTAGACGGCGGCCTCACCGGCGGAGACCCGCGCCTCCCGCAGCTCGAAGGAGACGATCGGCCGGCCCATCGCCATGTACTCCAGGACCTTGTTCATGGTCGACACGTCGTTGAGCGGATTGCGCGGGTCGGGGGAGAGGCACACGTCCGCGGTGGACAGGTAGCGCACCAGGTCGGCGTCCGGAACGCGCCCGGTGAACTCCACCTGCCCGTCGAGGCCGAGCCGCCGGGACAGCTCCACCATCGCGTCGAAGGCGTCGCCGGAACCGACGAACACCGCGTGCCAGTCGGTCCGCCCGAGGTCGTCGCGCAGCTTCGCCAGGGCCCGCAGGGCGTAGTCGACACCGTCCTGGGGGCCCATGACGCCCAGGTAGCACAGCAGGTGCGGCTTGCCCCGCTTCAACTCCGGTTCCGCCGGGACCGGTTGGAAGCGGTCGGTGGCCGGTGCGCTGCGCACCACGAACACGTCCTCCGGCCGCCGCCGGCCGCGGCGCACGGCGACGTCCCGGTAGCTCTCGTTCGTGGCGAGCACGATGTCCGCGGCCCGGTACGTCATCCGCTCCAGCGCGCACACGGCGCGGTAGAGCAGGTCCCGGCCGCGGCCGAACCGGGAGAGGTACAGCTCCGGCACCAGGTCGTGCTGGTCGAAGACGAACCGCGCGCCGCGCCGCTTCAGCCACAGCGCGGGCAGGAACAGCAGGTCGGGCGGGTTGCAGGCGTGGACCACGTCGACGGGGCCGACCCTGCGGGCCAGCCGGGCCGTGTGCCAGAGCGCCGAGCCGTACTCCCGCAGGTAGCCGGCCGGTCCTCCGGTGGCCGCGCGCAACGGGTAGCGGTGGATCCGCACCCCGTCGACGACCGCCTCCGCCTCGGTGTCCCGTCTGCCGCCCCGGGGGCAGACGACGTGCACCTCCCAGCCCGCGTCGCGCAGCGTCGTGCACTCCTGCCACACCCGCCGGTCGAAGGGCACCGACAGGTTCTCCACCAGGACCAGCGCGCGCCGCCCCGGCCGCTCGTCGAACGTGCTGTCACCAGGCAAGGCCCACGTACCCCGGTTCGGTCCGGCGCGCGTCGGCGTCGGGAAGGCGGATGAGGTCGACGATCACCGGTCCGTCACCGTGCGGCAGCGCCGCCAGCACGGCCGGGTCCCTGGTGCCGACCAGGCACACCTCGGCGTGCTCCAGCACCTCGTCGACGGAGTCCGCGAGCAGTTGCGCCAGGTGCGGCAGCCGGGTCTCGACGTACTCGCGGTTGGCGCCGAGCAGCCGGGACAGGCTCACGTTGGCGTCGTGGATCTTGAGGTCGTATCCCTTGCCGAAGAGTCTCTCCGCCAGTTCGACGAGCGGGCTCTCCCGGAGGTCGTCGGTGCCGGGTTTGAAGGACAGTCCGAACAGGCCGACCCTGCGCTTGCCGGTGCGCTCGACCAACTCCACCGCGCGCCGCAGGTGTTCGGTGTTGGAGGGCAGTACGTGGGAGAGGATGGGCACCGAGACGTCGGCCCGCTGCGCGGCGTGGATGAGGCTGCGCAGGTCCTTGGGCAGGCAGGAGCCGCCGAAGGCGAAGCCGGGGCGCAGGTAGGCGGGGCTGATGTTCAGCTTGCGGTCGGCCAGGAACACGTCCATCACCTGGTGCGAGTCCACCCCGAGGGCCTGGCAGACCGCGCCCAGTTCGTTGGCGAACCCGATCTTGAGGCCGTGGAAGGCGTTGTCCGCGTACTTGATCGCCTCGGCCGTCGGCACCGGCACCCGGAACACCTCGCCGGGCAGGCCGTCGTACAACCGCGCGACCACGTCGCCGCTGGCCGGGTCGAGTTCGCCGATGACGGTCTTGGGCGGGTCGAAGAAGTCCCGCACGCTCGTGCCCTCGCGCAGGAACTCCGGGTTGACCGCGACCCCGATGTCCACCCCGGCCGTGCCGCCGAGGTACTTCTCCAGGATCGGCACCAGCAGGTTCAGGCAGGTGCCGGGGAGCATGGTGCTGCGGAACACGACGGTGTGCCGCCCGCCCCGCTCGGCCAGTGCGGCGCCGATCTCCTCGGTGACCCGTTCCAAGTACGTCGTGCACAGGCTGCCGTTGGGCTCCGACGGTGTGCCCACGCAGATCAGCGACACCTCGCTGTCCATGATCGCCTCGCGGACGTCGGCGGTGGCGCGCAGCGCGCCGGTGCCCACGACGTCGGATATCAGCTCGCCGATCCGCTCCTCGACCACCGGTGCCCTGCCGTCGTTGACCAGGTCGACCTTGACCTGGTTCACGTCCACCCCGACGACCTCGTGACCCATGCTCGCCAGGCACGCGGCCGACACGCAGCCCACGTAGCCGAGCCCGAAAACGCTGACCCTCATGACACACCCCTCCCCCCACGCGGGCCCTGGTGGCCCGCGGTCCGCGCGCCGGCCCGACGGCCCCCGCGCATCAGTAGGCCCCCTGGCCGTAGAGCACCGCACGCAGCGTCTTCCACAAGATCACTGTGTCCAGGGCCAGCGACCAGTCCTCCACGTACCGCAGGTCCAGGCGGACCGCCTCCTCCCAGGGCAGGTCGCTGCGTCCGCTGATCTGCCACAGGCCGGTGAGACCGGGCTTGACCAGCAGCCGCCGCCGGATGTCCGGGCCGTACGCCGCGGACTCCTCCGGCAGCGGAGGCCGTGGCCCGACGAGCGACATCGATCCGGTGAGCACGTTGAAGAGCTGCGGAAGCTCGTCGACCGAATACCGGCGCAGCACCGCTCCCACCCGCGTCACCCGCGGGTCCCGGCGGAGCTTGAACAGCAGTCCCGCACCCTCGTTGCGGTCGGCCAGCGCGTCCCGTGCCCGGTCCGCCCCGGCGACCATGGTGCGGAACTTGAGAATGGTGAACTCGCGGCCGTCCTTGCCGACCCGGCGCTGGCGGTAGAAGACCCCGCCCCGGCTGTCCACCAGCACGAGCAGCCCGACGCACACCATCAGGGGCGCGAACAGCACCAGGAGGACCGCCGCGCCCAGCCGGTCGACGACGCCCTTGATCGCCCGGCGGCCCCCGGTGAAGGCCGGCATGCTCACCCGCAGCAGCGGAATCCCCAGCACCGCGTCCACGTGCAGCCGCGGGCCGGCCACCTCCATCAGTACGGGGGCCACCACCATCTCGGCGTCGCTGCCCTCGAGGTTCCAGGCCAGCCGCTGCAACCGGTCGGGCGACCAGTGGGGGTCCGGTGTGACCGCGACGACCCGGTATCCGTCGCGGCGGACGTGGCCCGCGACGTCCGCCAGCCGGCCCACGACCGGCACTCCGTCCAACTGGCCGCCCGGGAGCCCGACACCGTCCGTCGTGCACACCGCGTCCACCCGCCAGCCGAGGTGCGGGAATCTTCGGGTCCGGGTGATCAGGTCGCGCACGGTGTCCGGGCTCCCGGCGGCGAGCACCGGTCTCAGGCACCGGCCTTCCTTCCGCTGTCTGTGCAGCGAAAGGCGCAGCACATACCGCGCGATCATGGTGACGATCGCGATCGCGGGAATGGCGACGAAAATCCAGAGTTTGATGTTGCGCGAGGTGAGAGCGATACCGCCGAGTGCCAGTACGACGGTCGCCATGAACAGGGAGCGCCCGAGCCGGCGGAATTCCTCGGCGCCCTGGCCGAGAACCGCCGGTGCCCATGACCGGCTCACCCCGAGCGCCACCAGCACCAGCAGTTCGGTGCCGAATGCGAGAATTCCCCACTTCTCGTGCCAGTTGGCCGCGTCGCGGGCCCCGAAGAAGTTGCCGATCACCCCCACCACCAAGGCGGTGGCCACGGTGTCGCTGGTGATCACGGCACGGCGGTACCGCTGCTCCCAGTCGATCGCGGGCTGGCTGATCGCCCCGTTCGCCAGACGCCCGCGCGCCGACGGAAACGGGCTGAGTAATCCCCCCTGCCGCACAGAACCCCCCAGGTTCCCAGTGGTTCGACGTGTTCGCCTAGCACTGTTCCTCCCCGCGGAGGGCCCCCGCCCCCCGCACAGTCCACCCCTCGGAGGGCCCCGCCCCCCGCGCCGCGCTGTTCCTCCCCTGCGAAAGGCCCCCGCCTTCCGCGCACGACATCCCGGCTGATCCGGCGCTACCTGAACTACCCACCCTGACGACAGCGGACCCGTACGGCATTCGTGTGCGGCGGAATGATCATTTCCACCTCTGACTGCGGGGACGGAACCGCCGGCTTTCGGTAGTGCCGGACCCAAAGATCATTTATTGGTCGCCTTGTGTCCGAACAGCTGAAGCACGGTCAATCTAGACCATCGGGGCCGGTATGTAGAGGGGATGTGTGGAATTAGTGGTCAAGCTTTGGGGCTGTGGATGACAACCGGTCAGACGGGGGCACGCCGGGTCGGGTGCGCAGGAAGAGCGCGGCGAGGAGGACGCCGAGGAGGGTCGGTCCCGCGTTGACGGCGATGGCGGTGGTGACCCCCCGGGGGACGCGGTGGCCGCGGTGACGAGGGCGGACATCACGGGCGTTCCCAGGGTGATGCCGACCTGCTGGGACGTCGAGGCCAGACCGGTGGCCGGCCCCGGGGTTCATCCCCGAGACCCTCGAACGCCTCGAACGCCTCGAACGCCTCGAACGCCTCGAACGCGTCGAGAACGGCGCCGGTCGCCGACCGGTCCTCGGGCGCCGGTCACACGTCGCCCCGCGGCCGCACCAGGCCGCTCTGGTAGGCGATGACGACGAGTTGGGCCCGGTCGCGGGCGCCGAGCTTGGTCATGGCGCGCTGGATGTGGCTGCGCACGGTCAGCGGGCTGACCACGAGATGGGCCGCGATCTCCGCGTTGGACCTGCCGTGGGCGGCCATGGACATCACCTCGCGTTCGCGTTCGGTGAGGGTGGCGAGGCGTTCGGGCGGGGCGAGCGGTGTCTCGTTGTCGGGGGTGGCCAGGAAGCGGCCGATGAGGGCGCGGGTCGCCGCGGGGGAGAGCAGGGAGTCGCCGGTGGCCACGGTGCGGATGCCGGTCAGCAGGACGTCCGGGCCCACGTCCTTGCCGAGGAAACCACTGGCACCGGCGCGCAGGGCCCTGGCGACGTTCTGGTCGTTCTCGAAGGTGGTGAGGATCAGGACCCGGGTGGCCGCCAGCTCGGGCAGGGAACAGATCCCGGAGGTGGCGGCCAGGCCGTCGGTGCCGGGCATGCGGATGTCCATCAGCACCACGTCCGGCCCGTGGGCGCGGGCGAGGTCGATCGCCTCCTGACCGTCGGCGGCCTCCGCGACGACGGTCATGCCGGGATCCGACTCGATGAGGATGCGGAACGTGGCCCGCAGCAGGGCCTGGTCGTCGGCGAGCAGGACGCGGATGGTCATGGGGCCGTGCTTTCGTCGGGTCCGTGCGGGCCGGGTCCGTGCAGGGGGAGGGCGCAGGAGACCTCGAAGCCGCCCTCCGGGCGGGGCCCGGCGTGGAAGGTTCCTCCGGCGGCCAGGGCGCGCTCGCGCATGCCGAGGAGCCCGAAACCGTGGTCGGGCCCCGGGGGGAGTGCGGGGCGGGCGGCGACGGTGTCGTTGGTGACCGTGAGGGTCAGGAAGCGGGGCGTGTACGCGATCCGGACGTCCGCCGTGCGGGAACCGGCGTGCTTGGTGACGTTGGTGAGGGCTTCCTGGACGATGCGGTACGCCGTCAGGTCGAGCCCCGGCGTGAGCGGTCGCGGGCCCCCGTCCACGGTGACGGCGACGGCCAGGTCGGCCGCCGCGCACGCGGCCACCAGGTCGGGCAGCCGGCCCAGGCCCGGCGCGGGGGCCAACTCGTCCTCGCCGTCGGTGTCCTGGCGCAGCAGGCCGACGGTGGACTTGAGTTCGCGCAGGGCCGCGGTCGTGGTCTCGGACAGCGTGCTCAGGATCTCGTAGGCCTGCTCGGGCGCCGACCGGGCGAGGTGGGCGGCGGTTCCCGCCTGGGCGTTGGCCAGGGTGAGGTGGTGGGCGACGACGTCGTGGAGTTCGCGGGCGATGCGCATCCGTTCCTGGACGACGCGGTGACGGGCCTCCTCCTCGCGTTCGCGGGTGATGTGCTCGGCGCGCGCGGCGGCGTACTCGCGGCGGACGCGTACGTAGCCGCCGAGGGCCGCGGACAACGGGACCCACGCCGCCGGATTGACCAGACCGATCAGCCACTGGTGGCGCAGCTCGCCGTGGAAGAGACCGGAGGCGACCAGGGCCGCGGTGACCACCAGCGCGGCGTACCAGGCGGCCCGCCGCTCGACGCGCAGGCTCACGGAATACTGCGCGACCATGAGGGGTGCCATGGTCATCGCCGTCACCAGGTGGCCCAGCGCGGACACGGCCACCACGCACAGCGCGGTCACCGCCAGCACCCGCAGGGGCGCCCTGCGCCGCCGGGGCAGGACCGCGCAGGCGAGCACGGACAGGGCGACGGCGGGCCACAGCGGCGGCCCCGACATCACCCCGTAGGAGAGAAGGCAGCCGGAGAGGGCCGACACGAGGACGAGCGCGACGGTGACGGCCTCGGTGGTCCGGGGGCGGCGTGCCGCCCGACGCTGCCAGGGTGTGCTCATCGCGCGATTCTCCGAGTGGGGCTGGGGTGACATCGTGACAGACGCGGGCCGTGGAACCGCCGGACGCGGTCCCACGGCCCACCGGACGCCGGGACGGCTCAGGTGCGGAGCGACTCGTGCGGCCGGGGGTCCTCGGCCGCGGTGCCCGGGGCGGGCGGGGGCCGCTCGGTCAGAGCGGCGCCCTCGACGTCGACGCGGGGCAGCAGCCCGTCGAGCCACCGGGGCAGCCACCACGCCCGGTCCCCGAGCAGGGCGAGGACGGCGGGCACCAGCGCCATCCGGACCGCGAACGCGTCGAGGAGCACGGCGACGGCCAGGCCGAAACCGATCGTCTTGATCATGGACTCGCCGGAACCGACGAACCCCGAGAACACCGCGATCATGATCACCGCGGCGGCGGCGACCACCCGGGCACTGTGCCGGAAACCGCTGACGACCGCCTGCGCGGGCCGCTCGCCGCGGACGTACGCCTCCCGGGTGCGGGAGACCAGGAAGACCTCGTAGTCCATGGCCAGGCCGAAGACGATGCCCACCAGGAAGATCGGCATCAGGCTCATGATCGGACCGGTCTGCTCGACGCCCAGCAGAGAGGCGCCCCAGCCCCACTGGAAGACCGCCACGACCACGCCCAGCGACGCCAGCACCGACAGCAGGAACCCGAAGGCCGCCTTGACCGGCACCAGCACGGACCGGAAGACCAGCATCAGCAGGGCGAGGGAGAGCAGCACGATCACCGCGAGGTAGGGCACGAGCGCGTCCTGGAGTGCCTGGGCGACGTCGATGTTCATCGCCGTGCTGCCGGTCACCTCGAAGACCGCGCCCGTCCCGCTCTCCAGGCCGGAGCGCTTCGCCCGGATGGTCTGCACGAGGTCCTTGGTGTGCTCGTCGTTCGGCGCGGTGGCCGGGACCGCCGAGAAGAGCGCGGTGTCGCCGTGGGCGTTGAACCGGGGCGGGGAGACGGACACGACACCGTCCGTGTCCCCGATCCGCGCGGCGATCGTCTTCGCGGCCGCCTGGGGGTCGGAGGCGTCCGCGAGGTCCGCGACGACCGTCAGCGGGCCGTTGAACCCGGGGCCGAACCCGTCGGCGAGCGCGTCGTAGGCACGCCGTTCCGTCGTCGAGACCGGCTTGGCCTCGTCGCCGGGCATGCCCAACCGCAGGTCGGCGGCGGGCAGGGCGAGGACGCCCAGGCAGGCCACACAGGCCAGCAGCACGGCCACCGGGCGGCGCAGCACGAACCGGGCCCACCGGGTACCGCCGTTGTCCCCGGCCCCGGCCCCGGCACCGCCACGCCGCTCGGCGGAGGCGGGGGCGGAGGCCGAGGCGGTGACGGCGCCGCCCCGCTTCCGCGCCGTGCGGGGCAGGACGGCGTTCGGCCACATCCCGAGCAGCGCGGGCACCAGGGTCAGCGCCACCAGGACGCCCACCACGACCGCGCCCGCGGCGCACAGGCCCATCCTGGTCAGCATCGGCACGCCGACGACGGACAGCCCGGCCAACGCGATGACGACGGTGAGACCGGCGAAGACCACCGCCGAACCGGCCGTGCCGACCGCCAGACCGGCCGCTTCCGGCGCCTCGTGTCCGTTCGCCCGCTCCTCCCGGTAGCGGGAGACGACGAACAGGGCGTAGTCGATGCCGACGGCGAGGCCGAGCATCGAGGCGAGCGTGCCGGTGGTCATGGACAGCCCCAGCGCGCTGCCGAGGGCCAGGATCCCGCACACGCTGATCCCGACGCCCACCACCGCGGTGAGCAGCGGGAGACCGGCCGCCGCCAGCGAGCCGAAGGTGATCAGCAGGACGACGGCGGCCAGACCGATGCCGACGGCCTCCGCCGCGCCGCCGGCCGCCGGCCGGGTGGCCAGGGCGCTGCCGCCGACCTCGACCGTGAGACCGGAGTCGCGGGCCGTGTCGACGGCCGTCTCCAGCGCGGTGCGGCCGGCGTCGGTCAGGTCGTCGGCCTTCACCTCGTAGGTCACCGTGGCGTACGCCGTGGAGGCGTCCTCGCTCACCGCGTTCGCCGTGAAGGGGTTCAGGGCGGTGGCGACCTGCGGCCCGTCGCCGACGTCCGCCACGAACGCGTCGATGGCCGAGCGGCGGTCCGCGGCGGTCACCTTCTCGCCGTCGGGCGCGATGAACACGATCCGCGCGCTCGCCCCGTCGGCGTCCGAGCCCGGGAAGCGCTCGCCGATCAGGTCGAAGGCCCGCTGCGCCTCGATGCCGGGCATGAACGACGTGCCGTCGTCGCCGGCGGCGGGCGCCTTGAGCGCGCCCGCCGCGGCCGCGCCGAGGATCACCGCCCACAGCAGTGCCACGAGTCGGCGCCGCCGGAAGGCGGCGCGGCCCATGCGAGAGAGGAAGGTAGCCACGTGTCTGGAATCTCCGTATCCGGTCTTGGGTGCCTTCCAAGGCTCGCGGCGGACGCCCCTCACGGCGTCGTGCGCCTGCCGTCACTTCCCCCTCCTGCGTCCGCACGAGGCCGAGCGCCTTCTCCTCCTCAGGGAGGACGGGCGACGAGCGGGGGAACGGCTCGCGCGGCCGTGACGTGAGCCACCCGTGTGCATTCGGGCACCGGATGTTTGCCACCGCGTCGGCCGGAAAGGGGCTCTGTGGTCCACCGCGGTGACAATCCGGTGGTCAGTACGTGAATCCGATGGGAGAGGAGAGCCCGATGTCCTCGAAGCGACGTCGTAAGAAGAAGGCCCGCCGCAAGAACGGTGCGAACCACGGCAGCCGTCCGCAGAGCTGAGAGCCGGTAGTACCGCGCCGGCCGGGCACCCCGGAAACCCTTTGCCCCCTCCGGGGCGGAGCGGCTACCTTCACCGGGCTGCCGGTCGGCCCGGCCGGCACCGTCGTCGAGGAGGCGTGCAGCACATGCGCACGAGTGGTCAGCAGTCGAACCCGGACCCCGGCACCTTCCACCTTCCTCCGACGGAGACACCTTGTCCGTTCGCATCACCGCGCTGACCGACCCCGACACCAGCCCCTTTGGCCACCGCCTGGCCTGGCTGGCCTCCGACACCGACGGAACCCCCGTCGGCTCGGCGTTCCTGCGCCTGCACACCGGGGCGGGGCAGGGCCATCTCGCCGTACTGGAGCTCCACGTCCATCCGGCCGAGCGGCGAAACCGCACCGGCTCCCGGCTCCTGGACGCGGCCGTCGCCGCCGCACGCCGGGACGGCCGACGCTGCGTCGTCACCCAGGCCGGGGCCGGCTCTCCCGGCGACCGGTTCCTGCCGGCCCGGGGCTTTCGCAGGGTCCTGACCCTGACCTTCACCCGGCTGCCACTGGCCGAGGCGGATCCCGCCGCCCTCGCCGCGATCACCGACCGGCCGCACCCCGGCTACCGGCTGACGTCGTGGGAGGGCACGGTTCCCGACGGCCTCGCCGAGACGTTCGTCGCGTCGCGGCACGCCATGGACGACATGCCGATGGGCGGCACCGACTTCGGCACGGTGACCTGGGACCTGGACCGGGTCCGGGCCGCGGCGGCGGCCGTCGAGAAGCGCGGCGACCACCTGCACACCGTCGCCGCCCTCGACGCGTCCGACGGCTCGATCGCCGGGTTCACCGAACTGGTCGTCCCCGGCGACGGGAAGGGTGACGGCCAGCACTACGGCACCGGCGTCCTGCCCCGGCACCGCGGCCACGGCCTCGCCCGCTGGATGAAGGCCGCCTCGATCCGACGGGCCCACGAGCGGTATCCGGACCTCGGCGGTCTGCTCACCGACACGGCCGACAACAATCCGTACATGCGCCGCGTCAACGACGCGCTCGGCTACGTGCCGATCCACACGGCGTTCGAGTACCAACTCGACCTCCGGCACGGATAGCGGGCCTCCGTACCGACCGGCACCGTGCGCCCTCACCCGGGGCGCACGGTGCCGGGCCTCGTCGTCCTGCTCACAGCGCCCCCGTGACAGAATGGACGATCCACGTCCGTGTCCCGTCCCCCTCCTCCCCGCATCGTCCCGCCCCGAGGTTCCCGTGACCAAGCCCGCCGCCCGTGAGCCGCAGCGGCGCAACGCGCGGTCCAACCGGGCGCGCATCCTGGCCACGGCCCGCCGGGAGCTGGGGCGCAACCCGGACACCACCCTGGAGGAGCTGGCCCGGGCCGCCGGTGTCGTCCGGCGTACCCTCTTCGGCCACTTCCCGGGGCGCGCGGCGCTGCTGGAAGCCCTCGCCGAGGAGGCGTCCGAGGTGCTGCGGGGCGCGATGGCCGACGCGGCGGAGGCGACCGAACCGGCCGACCGGGCGCTCGCGCACTTCACGCTGCTGATGTGGCCCGTGGGCGACCGCTACCGCATGCTGCTGGCGCTGGCCCGGCACGATCTGGGCGTGGAGCGTGTGGCCGAGATCCTGGCCCCGGCCCGCGCCGAGGTCACCGCCATCCTGGAGCGCGGCCAGCGGGACGGGGCCTTCCCCGCCCACCTGCCGCCCGCCGCGCTGAGCGCCGGACTCGAGGCGATGATCGTCGCCCTGCTGGAGCAGGTCAACGCCGGCGTCCTGGAGGACGACGGCACCCGGGCCGCCGTCGCCACGCTCATCGCCGCCGGCGTACCGCAGCGGCGGGCCCGCACCGTGGTCGAGGGCGTGGGCCCCACGGTGCCCGCGAAGCCCGTCCCGGCCGAGTAGACCCCGCGCCCCCTGCGGACCGAGCAGGCCCCGCGCCCCTCTCCGGTCCGAGTAGGTCCCGCGCCCCCTCCGAGCGGTCTGCCGCGCGCCGGACCACGACACACGGCAGACACACGGCATCGTCGTATTTGCACGCCCGTGTGCAACAAACTACGCTGCCCGTGTCTGCACACCCATGGGCAATTAAGTCGCCCCAGCTCGTTTCCCGGGAGCCCCGATGCCCCTACTGGCCACCACACCCGTCGAGAAGATGCCCGGGCCCTACGCCCGGCGCTGGTGGGCTCTCCTCGTCCTCTGCCTGAGCCTGCTGATCGTCGTCATGGCCAACACGTCCCTCATCGTGGCCGCCCCGGACATGACGGCCGACCTGGGGCTCAGCAGCAGCGACCTGCAGTGGGTCATCGACGGCTACACCGTGCCGTACGCCGCGCTGATGCTGGTGCTCGGCGCGATCGGCGACAAGTACAGCCGCCGCGGCGCCCTGGTCACCGGTCTCGTGATCTTCGCGGGCGGTTCGGTCATGGGCAGCCTCGTGCACGAGACGGGGCTGGTCGTCGCGGCCCGGGCGATCATGGGCGTCGGCGCCGCGGTCGTCATGCCGGCCACGCTGTCCCTGCTGGTCGCGGTCTTCCCCAAGGGCGAGCGGGCCCGCGCCATCACGGCCTGGACCGCCACCTCCGGGCTCGCCATCGCGGTCGGGCCGCTGGTCGCCGGATGGCTCCTGGAGGACCACGCCTGGGGCTCGACCTTCCTGGTCAACGTCCCCATCGCGGTCGTCGCCGTCATCGGCGCGCTGATCCTCGTACCGCCGTCCAGGGCGGTCGGCACGGGCCGCATCGACTACGTCGGCGGTCTGCTCTCCATCGTCTCCGTCGGCAGCCTCGTCTACGCGACCATCGAGGGACCGCACTTCGGCTGGGGCGCCGGCCCCGTCGCCGCGGCCGTCGTCGCGGCGGTCGCGCTGGTGGGCTTCGTCGCCTGGGAGCTGCGTCACCCGCACCCCATGCTGGACGTGCGCCGGTTCCTGCTCCGCCCCTTCAGCGGCTCGATGCTGGCGGTGCTGTTCTTCTTCTTCGGCACCTACGGCGCCATCTACTACGCCACGCAGTTCCTGCAGTTCGTGCTCGGCTACGGCGCGCTGGAGACCGGCGTACGGCTGCTGCCGCTGGCCGGGGCCGTGTTCGTCGGCGCCGCGGTCACCGGGCGACTGACCCCGAGGCTCGGTGTGCGGGCCATGGTCGGCTCCGGCATGGCCATCGGCACCGTCGGGGTCTTCCTGCTGGTCCTCATCGACCAGGGCTCCACCTACGGCGACTTCCTCGCCCCGATGCTGCTCCTCGGTCTCGCCATCGGACTCAGCGTCTCCCCGGCCACCGACACCATCATGGGCTCCTTCCCGGAGAGCGAACTCGGCGTCGGCGGCGGTGCCAACGACACCGCGCTGGAACTCGGCGGCTCGCTGGGCATCGCCGTCCTCGGGTCCCTCCTCGGTACCTCCTACCGGGACGAGCTGTCCGGCCTGGTGGGCGACCGGCTTCCGGCCGCCGCCCTGGACACCGCCCAGGACTCGGTCGGCGGCGGACTGGCCGTCGCCGAGCGGCTCGCCACCAACCCGGCCGCCGGACCGGAGCAGGCGCAGGCCCTCGCCGACGCCGTCAACCGGGCCTTCGCCCACGGCGTCTCGACGACCAGCCTCGTCGGCGGCGTCATCATGGCCGCCGGAACGCTGATCGTCCTCGCCGTTTTGCCGGGCCGCGGGGCCCGCCGGGCCGCCGAGGAGACCGCGGCGGAGAGCCCGGCGCAGGAGCAGGACGCCGAACTGAGCCGCTCCCGGGGCTGAACCCCGGCCCCGGCGGCTCTGTCACTCCGCCAGCGCGGCCAGCTCCTCCGCCGTACGCGGGCCCGTCGCCGAGTCCGCCAACAGCCCCCGGGCCCGCAGCAGTCCGGCCGCCGCGATGCCCCAGGGCAGCCGCAGCCCGGCCTGCCGCAGCAGGTCGGTGCGGGCCAGCGTCGGGGCGGCCGGACCCGTGCGCACGCCGTCCGGGGTGAGCAGGGCGGCGTCGTCGGACCAGCGCAGGGCCAGGTCGACGTCGTGGGTGGCCATCACCACGGTGGTGCCGCCCGCGCGCAGCCGGCCGAGGGTGGCGAGCAGCCGCTCCTGACCGTCCGGATCCAGTCCCGCGGTCGGCTCGTCGAGGATCAGCACCCGGGGCCGCATCGCCACGGCCCCGGCGATCGCCGTCCGCTTGCGCTGCCCGTACGACAGCAGGTGGGTGGGCCGGTCGGCCAGCTCCGCGATGTCCAGCGCGGCGAGGGCCTCGCCGACCCGGGAGCGTACCTCCGCGTCGGACAGGCCCAGGTTGAGCGGCCCGAAGGACACGTCCTGGCCCACCGAGGCCGCGAAGAGCTGGTCGTCCGGGTCCTGCACCACCAACTGCACCGTGGTCCGCAACCGGGTCAGCCCCCCGCGGTCGTACACCACCGGCTCCCCGGCGAGCGTCAACGTCCCCGCGCGCGGCCTCAGTCCGCCGCTGAGCAGCCGCATCAGCGTCGTCTTGCCGCTGCCGTTGCGGCCGAGCAGCGCCAGCGCGCGCCCCTCCCGCACCGCGAAGTCCAGCCCCACCAGCACGTCCGGGCCCTCCTCGTACCCGAAGGACACGCCCCGCAGGGCGACCAGCGCCGCCCCGTCCGTCCCGGCGGTCCCGTCCGCCGCCCGCTCCGTCTCGCTCACGACAGCGGTCCTTCCAGTACGAGGGTGAGGGCGGCCAGCGCCACCAGCAGCGCGACGCTCGCCGCCGTGAACGGCACCGAGACCCGGGCCTCGGGCACCAGGACGCGCAGGGTGCCGTCGTAACCGCGCCCGGCGAGCCCCGACTGGAGCCGCGCCGCCCGGTCGAAGGCCCGCACGAAGGCGGTGGCGCCGAGCCCGCCGAGCGAACGCCAGGTGGCCGCCCGGGTGGTGTGCCCGAGCCGCGCGGCCTGCGCCTGACGGATCCGGTGCACGGAGTCCAGCAGCAGGAAACTCATCCGGTACGTCACCAGCGCCACGTCCACGACCGGCGCCGGCACCCCCGCCCTCGCCAGGCGGGGCAGCAGATCCGACATCGGCGTGGTGAACGCGAACAGCAGCACGCCCAGCGAGGCCGCCGAGGTGCGCAGCAGCAGCTCGGCCGCGCGCAGCGGGCCGCCCTCCGCCGCCCCCAGAAACCCGTCGGGGCCCCCGACCCGCACCAGCAGGGGCAACGCCCCCGTCACACAGAACCCCAGCGGCACCCGGTAGGCCCGCCACAGCCGGCGCCCGGGCACGCCCGCCGGGCCGAGCAGTACCGCGAGCGCCGCCACCAGCACCAGCGCCGCGCCCGGCCAGGGCGGCAGCGAGATCGCCAGCACGGTCAGGCCGAGACCGAGCACCGCCTTGTCCACGGGATGGCGGCGGCGCCACCGACTGCCGTGCGCCGCCGCGTCGATCGGCAGCACTCAGTCCCCTTCGGGGGCGTCCCCCGGCACTGCCCCCGCCACTGCCCGGGTGGGCGCCGTGTCCGCCCCCGCATCGGCCAGAGCCGCCCCCGTCACCGCCCGCCGCTCGCCCTGCCGGCGGCCCCGGCGCAGGCCGAAGTAGTACGCCAGCACGCCCGCGCCGAGCGCCGCCTGCAGCGCGAACAGCGCCGACTCGACCTCCCCGGACGGCGGTTCGTACAGCGGCGAGAACCACGGCTCGTAGTCCGGTTCGATCTCCGTGATCGCGGTCTCCGCCTCGGCGTCGGCACCGGCGAACGGCTCCTCCTTGTGGTCGCCGAGCCCCAGCACCAGCGGCAGCACCGCCAGCGCGACCACGACGAGCAGCAGCAGGGCGTTGATCTTCGTACCGCGCTTCACCGGGCCACCGCCCCGCGCTCGCCGGCCTTGGCCAACAGGACGCCCAACCGCGTCAGTTCGCCCTTGCTCGACTGCACGAGCAGCCGCATCACCACCACCGTCAGCAGGCCCTCGCTGACCGCGAGCGGGATCTGCGTGACGGCGAAGATCGACCCGAACTTGCCGAGCGCGCCCAGGAACCCGCTGCCCGGGTCCGGGAACGCCAGCGCCAGCTGCACGCTGGTGACGCAGTAGGTGGACAGGTCGGCGACGAACGCGCCGAAGAACACGGTGACCATCAGCGGCACCTCGTAGCGGCGCAGCAGCCGGTAGACGCCGTACCCCGCCCAGGGGCCGACGATCGCCATCGAGAAGACGTTGGCGCCCAGCGTGGTCAGCCCGCCGTGTGCGAGCAGCAGCGCCTGGAAGAGCAGGGTGATGGTGCCCAGAACCGCCATGATCGGCGGCCGGAAGAGGATGGCGCCCAGACCGGTGCCGGTCGGGTGCGAGCAACTCCCGGTGACGGACGGCAGTTTCAGGGCGGACAGGACGAACGTGAAGGCCCCGGAGGCGCCGAGGAGCAGCGTGCTCTCCGGGTGCTCCCTGACCTCACGGGTGAGTGACCGTACTCCGTGGACGACGAACGGCGCGGACGCGACACCCCAGGCGATCGCGTGCGCCGGTGGCAGAAAGCCCTCGGCTATGTGCATGGCTCAGCAGACCCTCTCCAGCACCTCGTGGATGGACGACGCGCCTTGGCCGGTCTCCTGGCTTACGGGTACCACCGCCCGTGCTCCGCCTTCCCGGGTCGCAAGGACCCAGTGGCTGCCCCTGAGGGCCGGAGCCGGACTTCCCGATTCACAGTGGCGAGGGCCGCACCGGCATCACACCGGTTTCCCGTTCACCAAGGCGTGGCGACAGTAGTGCGCGCACGGGGGCGGGCACAAGCGGGCCCCACCGCGGTCAGCGGGAGCGGCCACGGTCGGTGCCCCGGACCACCATGTCGCGCATCCTGGTGGTCAGCGCCGTGGCGGCGGCCGTCAGGAAGACGAAGCTGTACGTGATCTGCAGCACGGCCACGATCCTGGCGGCCTGCCCCCGCGGGGTGATGTCCCCGTAGCCGACCGTGGCGAGCGTGACCACGGTGAAGTACAGCGCGTCGACCCGGGTCCGCAGCCCGCTGAACTCGCCGGGCTGCTTGGCCAGGGCGTAGTAGGTGGCCGCGAAGACGTGCACGGACAGGACGATCAGCAGCGAGATGACCACCCCGGGCCGGCTGTCCGGCCGGTCGAGGAGCACGTGGCGGATCTGCCGGAGCAGCAGCACGGCCACGCCCGTCAGCAGCGCGGCGAACAGCACCCAGCTCAGCACGGGGCGCTGCGGGCCCAGTTGGTCGAGGGGGAGCAGGAAGTAGGCGGCGACCACCGCCACCGCGATCAGGCCGCGCACGAGCCAGGGCAGGACGGCATGCCGGTCGGCGCGGGGCCGTCCGGCCCGGCGTCCCCTCACCGCCGCGCCCCCGGCGACGCGGCCCCGTCCGCCGCCGGATCCGTCCGCCGCACCACCTGGGAGACGACGAACGCGACCACCGACGCGGTGACGATCAGCGGCATCTGGTCGTGGGCGTCCCGCCCCATCAGCAGCACCGCCAGGACCGCGCTGGCCAGCGGCAGCCCCGTCACCGCCGCCGACGCGGCGGCGATGCCGAGGGCGAGGGCCGGGGTCGCGCCGAAACCGGGCAGCCCGGAGCAGGCCGTCGCCGTCGCCGCGCCCAGCAGGACGGCCGGGAAGATCGGGCCGCCGCGCAGGCTGCCCAGCGCGATGCCCCAGGCCAGCCCCTTGCACGCGACCAGCGCGACCAGCGCCCCCACGGGCCAGGCGTGCGGGTGGGCGGCGAGCTGGGCGAGGGTGGCCTGGCCGGACAGCGCCGCCTCGGCGGGCGAACGGCCGGTGATCAGCGCGTACGCGGCCAGGCAGACGCCGACCGCGGTGGCGCAGACCACGGTGCGGGCGGCCGTGCGGCGCCGGGTCCAGGTGACGGTGCGCCGGCCCAGCGCGCGGGCCAGTGCGACCAGTACGGCGATCAGGGCCGCCGTGGGCAGTCCCCATAGGAAGTCGCCCACGTCCGGGTTGGCGTCCGGCGGCAGGTCGGGCAGGGCGAGCGCGCCGATCTTCAGGCCGGTCCACTGTCCGAAGCCGGTGAAGACCAGGGCGCCCGTGGCGCTGGCCAGCAGACAGGGCAGCAGCAGCGCGACCAGCCGGGCCCCGGCCAGCCCCGCCCCCTCCATCAGCAGGACCGCGGCCGCCACCGGTCCGCCGAGGATGGTGGAGATCGCGGCGGTGGACCCGGCCGTGGCGAGGATCGCGCTCGCCCGCTGGTCCCCGCCCGCGCCCGCCCGCCGCACCGCCAGCAGGGCGAGCCCGCTGCCGACGGCCATGAGCGGGGCCTCCGGGCCCAGCACCACGCCCAGCGGCAGCGTGGCCAGCGCGGCGAGTACCGCGCCGGGCAGCGCGCGGGGGCCGACGGGCGCACCGCCGAGGCCGTCGACCGGGAGGTGGCCGCCGCCGCCCGGCATCCGGGTCACGATCGGCGCCAGGACCAGCCCGGCGAGCACCAGCGCGGGCAGCGGCCACCACCAGGGCGGGGCGCCGTAACCGACCGCCTCGGGCAGCGAGGTCCACACCCAGTGCTGCAGCTCGTGCTGGAGGCCGACGAAGAAGAAGCAGGCCAGCGCGATGGGAACGCCCAGCAGCACGCACAGCAGCAACAGCCGCAGGTAGCCGGGGCTGAGCAGGGTCTGCCGCAGGGACTGCTCGGCCCGGGCCGGAACGGCGTTCGCCGGCGCGGTCACGGAACCCGCCCGCGCGGTTTCCGCCGGGGCAGCGGCCGACTCGTCACACGCCCTCCTTCGTCCGCCCCGCGGCCCGCCGCCGGTCGGCCGGTGGGCCCGCGGATGCCGTTTCAGTCAACGCGAGTCCCTGTGCGGGCGCACGCGCACGCCCGGGCGCGGTTCACCCGTCCGGCGGACCCGCGTGGCCGGGGGGCCCGGACACCCGCAGGCTCGGAACGACCTGTCGGCGCCGTCGGGGCCGGCGGGCCGCTACCCCGTACGGGGGATACAGAAAGGACTCCGCTCATGAGCCAGCACGCCGAACCCTCTCCCGGCCGGCCGTCCCACGGCGGCGGCGACGCCTCCTGGGCCCAGCGCTCGGGCGACCGCACCAGTGGCTGGGTGACCGGCGGTGTCGTCTTCGCGGGCGTACTGCTGCTGCTGACCGGCGCCCTCGCCGTGCTGCAGGGCATCGCGGCCATCGCCGAGGACGACGTGTACGCCCGTGTCGGCACCTACATCTACGAGATGAGCCTCACCGGCTGGGGGATCGTCCACGTCGTCCTCGGCGCCCTCGTGTTCGTCACCGGGTACGGCCTGCTCAAGGACATGACCTGGGCCCGGATGGCGGGCATCGTCCTCGCCTCGCTGAGCCTGATCGCCCAGTTCCTGTTCCTGCCGTACTCGCCCGTCTGGTCCGTGATCATGATGGCGATCGACGTGTTCGTGATCTGGGCCCTGGCCAGCCGCCAGGACAGCTCGGCCCGCGCCTGAGCCCACGGCGCCCCACGCGCCGGAGCCGCCCCCGCGCCGAACGGCGGGGGCGGCTCCGGCGCGAAGGGGCGCGTCGGCAGCGTCAACGCGTCAGCGGCGCCGCAGGCCGCGCGCCAGGGCCGTCCCCGCGCGTACGGCCGCCAGCCCGGCGCCCACGGCGGCCACCCCCGTGCCCGCCAGCGCCAGGGCGCGGGCCCGTCGTCCCGGGGTTTTGGGGCGGGCGCCCGGCGCGGTGCCGTACGCGCTGCCCGGTACCCCCGAGTCGCCCGCGGTACCGTCCGCGGCGGCGGGCAGGGCCGAAGCCAGCAACTCCGCGAGGTGCACGCCCTCGTGGCCGCCGCTGTCGAACTCGTGGATCTGGGTGCGGCAGCTGAAGCCGTCCGCGAGGACGACGGTCGACTCGTCCTCCTCCCGCAGCCGCGGCAGCAGCACCCGCTCCGCGCACGCCTCGCTGACGTCCAGGTGACCGCGTTCGAAGCCGAAGTTGCCGGCCAGCCCGCAGCAGCCGGAGTCCAGCCGCTCCGCGTCCACCCCGGCCCGGCGCAGCAGCTCCTGGTCGGCCTCCCAGCCGAGCACCGCGTGCTGGTGGCAGTGCACCTGGGCCAGCGCACGCGCGGACCGCTCGGGCACGTGCGGCGGTTCGTAGCCGGGGGAGTGCTCGGTGAGCAGCTCCGACAGCGTCACCGTCTGCTCGGCCAGCCGCAGCACGTCCTGGTCGCCGGGGAACAGCTCCGCCGCGTCCGCCCGGAAGACGGCCGTGCAGCTCGGTTCCAGGGCCACGACCAGGCCACCCGCCCGCACCTGGGGGGCCAGGGCGCGCACGGTGCGGGCGAGGACCTTCTCCGCCGTGCCGAGCTGCCCGGTGGAGATCCAGGTCAGCCCGCAGCACAGCGGTTCGTGCGGCAGCTCCACCCGCCACCCGGCGTGCTCCAGGACCCGTACCGCTGCCCGCCCGATGTGCGGGTGGAAGTGGTTGGTGAAGGTGTCCGGCCACAGCAGCACGGACCCGCGGTGCCCGTCGCCCTCCGGCTCGTGGTCCGCGAACCACTGCTCGAAGGTCCGCTCCGCGAACAGCGGCACCTCCCGGTCGGCCACCCCCGCCACCAGCACCGCGGCCTTCGACAGCAGCGGGGCGTGGGTGAGCGCGTTGACGACCGGCCCGAGCCGGGTGCGGCCCACCACCTGCGCGAGCGCCGGCAGCCAGCCCATCGACCAGTCCGAACGCGGCCTGCGCCACGGCCGGCCCGCGTAGTGGTGGGACAGGAACTCCGCCTTGTACGTGGCCATGTCCACGTCCGCCGGACAGTCCTTCTTGCACCCCTTGCAGGCCAGGCACAGATCGAGGGCGTCCTTGACCTCCTGCGAACGCCAGCCGTCCCGGATCGCGCCGTCCCCGTGCCCGTCGAGCATCTCGAACAGCAGTCGCGCCCGGCCCCGCGTCGAGTGCTCCTCCTCCCGCGTCACCTGGTACGACGGACACATCACCGTGCCGTCACTCGTGTGCTGCCGGCACTTCCCGACGCCGACGCAGCGGTTGGCCGCCTTGGCGAACGAGCCCCCGTCGTGCGGGAAGCCGAAGTGCAGGTCACGCGGTTCGAACGGGGCCCAGTCACCGCCCAGGCGCAGGTTCTCGTCCAGCCCGTACGGCGCGACGATCTTCCCCGGGTTCATCCGGTCCAGGGGGTCGAAGACGCCCTTCAGCCGCCCGAACGCCTCGACGAGCCGGTCGCCGAACATCCGCGACAGCAGCTCGCCGCGGCTCTGCCCGTCCCCGTGCTCACCGGAGAGCGAGCCCCCGAACTCGACGACGAGGTCGGCCGCCCGTTCCATGAACCTGCGGTACGTCGCCACCCCGTCCGCGGTGTACAGGCCGAACGGGATCCGGGTGTGCACGCAGCCCTGCCCGAAGTGCCCGTACAGACTGGGCCCGGTGTCGCTGAGGTAGCCGAACTCCTCGAACAGCGCCCGCAGCCGCCGCAGGTAGTCGCCCAGTTTGCGCGGGTCCACCGCCGAGTCCTCCCAGCCCTCGAAGGTGTCCGGCTTGCCCGGGACGTGCGCGGTGGCGCCGGGTCCGGCCTCGCGGACCTGCCACAGGTCCTGCTCGTACGCGGGGTCGTCCATGAACGCGCAGTCCGCGTCGTGTGCGGAGCGGTGCACCGCCTCCAGCATCCGGTGCGCCCGGCCGTCCGCCTCCTCGACGGTGTCACCGCCGAACTGCACCATCAGATAGGCGTTGCCCTCGGGCATCTCGGCCAGCGCCTTCTCGTTGAGGTGCTTGATCCGCTCGTCGCGGACCAGCCGGGCGTCGACGCCCTCCAGCGCGATCGGTTCGTGCGGCAGGATGTCGGGCACCGCGTCGGCGGCCTTGTCGATGGTGTCGAACCCGAGCACCACCAGGGTCCGCTCCTTCACCACCGGCACCAGCTCCAGCTCCGCCCGCACCACGGTGACCAGTGTCGACTCGCTGCCCACCAGCAGTCCGGCCACGTCGAATCCGTACTCCGGCAGCAGCGAGTCCAGGTTGTAGCCGGAGACCCGGCGCGGAATGTCCGGGAACCGGCGGCGGACCTCGTCCCCGTAGGTGTCGCGCAGCGCGCGCAGCCGCCGGTAGACGGTCGCCCGCAGATCGCCCTGCCGCTCGATCTCGGCGTACTCCTCGTCGCTGGTCTCCCCGCACCAGAAGCGGGTGCCGTCGTAGAGCAGCACCTCCAGGCGGGCGATGTTGTCGACGACCTTGCCGTGCGCCTGGGCCGTGGCACCGCAGGAGTTGTTGCCGATCATGCCGCCGAGGGTGCAGTTGGCGTGCGTGGCGGGCTCCGGGCCGTAGCGCAGGCCGAGGGGCGCCAACTGCCGGTTCAGGTCGTCCAGGACGATGCCCGGCTGCACGACGCAGGTACGGGCGTCGCGGTCCACCGACTCCACGCGCGTGCAGTACTTCGACCAGTCGATGACCACACCCGCGTTGGTGCACTGCCCGGCCAGGCTCGTCCCGCCGCCCCGCGACAGCACCGGCGCCCCGAACTCCCGGGCCACGGCCACCGCCTCGGCGCCCGCCTCCGGGGTGCGCGGGACGACCACGCCGAGGGGCGTCTGCCGGAAGTTCGACGCGTCCGTGGAGTACGCGGCGCGGCTCCCGGCGTCGAACCTGACTTCGCCGTCGACCCGCTCCCGCAGCGCCGCCCGCAGCGAGTCGGTGTCGACCGGCGGCGGTGCCCCTTCGCGCGTGACGGGCTCGGGCAGATCCAGCGCACCCATGGGCTCTCCTTCGTGTGTCGGCTCCGGGTGTCGGCGCGGCGGCGGTGTACGCGCGGGCGCAGCGGCCGTCGCTGAGTACCCCCGTCGCGGCGGGGCAATCACCGGACACGGAGCGTCGCCAACCGTGTCGCTGTTGGGCCGAACGGGTGACTTGGCGTAAGAATTGGCTGGTGCACGCAATGAACGCGAGTGAAATCGGGGGAGCCGGTGAACAGCCACGACGTCACCGATGAGCAGTGGGAAGGACTCGCCCAGGTCGTTCCGCTGCGCGGGCGGGACGCCTGGCCGTCGGCGGTCGGCCACCGGGCGATGCCGGAGGCCGAGACGGAGCGGCGCCGCCGTTTCGTCGTCCTGCGGGTCAACGTGTTCGCGGACGCCCGCGAGGTCGCCGAGACACTGATGACGGGCATCCCGGTCCTCCTGGACCTGACCAGCGCCGAGGGGGACGTCGCCAAGCGGGTCCTGGACTTCAGTACCGGCGTCGTCTTCGGCCTGGCCAGCGGGATGCACCGGGTGGACCGCAACGTGTTCCTGCTGACTCCGGCGGGGACCGAGGTGAACGGGCTGATGGAGGGCGCGGTGGGGGTTCCCGGAGTGTGACGGTCCCTCGCGGTCCTGACCGCCCGGTCCCCCGATCGTAGGAAAGCCGCCCGGGCAAAACGGTTCGCCGTCCCGGGCGGTCCTACGGTCCGCACATGGCAGCGTCACCTGCGTCCTCCGCGTCACCCGCGATCTCAGCGCCCTCCGCGCCGGCGGCGTCCGCCGCCCCGCTCCCGGACCGGCCCCGCGTCACCCAACTCCGGCTGTCCGCCTACGCCGGGCACCGGCGCGCGGTGCTGCGGCTGGAGCCGCTCACCGTGCTCGCGGGGCCCAGCGGCTGCGGCAAGACCAGCGCGCTCAGGGCCTACGACGCCCTGGCCCGGCTCGGCGGCGGCGCGGAACTCGGCGCGGTGTTCCCGGATCCGGGCTCGTGCGTGCCCGAACGGGCGCGGCCCGACGCCCAGCACCGCCGGGGCTTCCGCATCGGCTGCACGGCCGACGGGGCCGAGGGCCCGGTGCACCTGGACGTCGCCGTGCAGGCCGAGCCCGAACTGCGCATCGTGGGGGAGCGGCTGACGGCGGACGGCGTCGTGCTCCTGGAGACGGCCCTGCGCGACCCCGGCCGCCGTGCCGTACAGGCGGCCTGGCACACGGCCGGGTCGGCTCCCGTGACCCGCGCCCCGCTGCCGGACGACCGGCTGGGGACCCCGCTGCTGCCGCTGCGGGTGGCCGGCAAGACGGACGGGCAGCGCAGGGTGCTGGCCGCCGCCGAGCAGATGGTGGTCGCCCTGCGCTCCGCCTTCGCCTGCGATCCGCGGCCCGGCCGGATGAGGGAGCCCGTGCCCCCCGGTTCGGGGCGGCTGCTCGGCGGCTGCGACAACCTGGCCGACGTACTGTGGCGCACCCGCGCCGAGTGCGGGCGGCGGCACGCGCAGTTCGTCGCGGCGGTACGGACCGGATGCGCGGGCCCGGTCGAGGACGTGCTGGCCGAGCCGGTCGTCGGCGGCGTGGTCCACGCACTCCTCGACCGGGGCGACGGCGTCCGCACGGGCCTCGCCCGCCTCGGCTACGGCGAGCTGCGCTACCTGGCCCTCGCCCTGGTGCTGTTCACCGGGCCGGGGGTGCTGGAGGTGGACCCGGCCGGCGAGGTGCCCGCCGCGCTCCAGACGCTGACCGTCCTCGCCGACGGCTTCGACCGCGGGCTGGACGTGCGCCAGCGCGCCGAACTGCTCCGGCTGGCGGCGCGGATGTGCGACCGCGGGCACATCCGCCTGGTCGCGGCCGTCGCCGACGCCTCGTGGGCGGCCGGGCTGGACGGCGTCACGGTGGTACACCTGAACCCGTGACCGATCACCCCCGTGACCTCGTGGCCCTGCGGCGCCGGCTGGCCGAGTTCGCCGCCGCACGCCACTGGCAGCCGTACCACACCCCCAAGAACCTGGCCGCCGCGCTGAGCGTCGAGGCCTCCGAACTCCTGGAGATCTTCCAGTGGTTGACGCCTGAGCAGTCGGTGCGCGTCATGACCGACCCGGACGCCGCCCACCGGGTCCGGGACGAGGTCGCCGACGTCCTGGCGTATCTCCTCCAGTTCTGCGAGGTGCTGGACGTCGACCCGCTGGCCGCACTGGAGGCGAAGATCGAACGCAACGAGTCCAGGTTCCCCGTGCCGCAGGGACCGGAGGACCGAGCGCCGACGAGCTGAGCACCGGGGAGCCGGGAACCAGGGAGCCGGAAGCTCCGTTATCACTCTCCGCAGTCAAATTCCGGTCGGAAGTCAATTTATTGTCCGAAGATTTCCCCCTACCTCTGGCTTTTCGCCCCACAAGCCTTCACTCTGGGTAGTGGACAACGGAGTTCGGGCGGACGCGCCGTGAGCGCGTCGGAAACAGATGGGGGCAGCGCATGGACGCTGTGCGGCTCATCGTGACGAGTGGACGTGCCCTGGCCGCCGGCGGCGAGGTGCCGGACGTACTGACGGAGGTGTGGCAGGTGCAGGCCCTGGCGCAGGCGATCGGCAGCCGGCTGGCGCTCCACGGGCCACCGGAACTGCGCGGCGAGGCCGTCGGGTTGAGCGAGCTGGCGGCCCGCGGCTGCGGGGTGCTGCGCCCCGGAGGACCGGCCCCGGGGGCGCGCGCCGACCAGCTCACCGAGCTGGGCGACGCACGCCAGGCCCTGATGCGTCTGGGCACCCTGCTCGGCGAGACCGGAATCGCCCTCGTCGGCATCGCCTGCGCCGCGGACGACGAGGCCACGTACTGGCAGTGCGTGGAGGCCATCGACGCGGCGGACGAGTCACGGGACCGGGTCCTGGAGATGCTGCGCAAACTGGCGGAGCGCGACGGCGAGTTACTGGAGCGGGAGGCGGGCTAGCCGCCGCGGCGCGACCGCCGACCGCCCCCGCGACCCCACGGCCGCTCCGCGTGCCGCGGCCCGAGCCTGTGCCGCTCACCCGCGCCGAGCAGGCAGGATGGGAGACATGGATCTCCGTATCTTCACCGAGCCCCAGCAGGGGGCCACCTACGACACTCTGCTCACCGTGGCCAAGGCCACCGAGGACCTCGGCTTCGACGCCTTCTTCCGCAGCGACCACTACCTCCGCATGGGTTCCGTCGACGGCCTCCCCGGCCCCACCGACGCCTGGATCACCCTCGCCGGTCTCGCCCGCGAGACCAAGCGCATCCGCCTGGGCACCCTGATGACCGCCGGCACCTTCCGGCTGCCCGGCGTCCTCGCCATCCAGGTCGCCCAGGTCGACCAGATGTCCGGCGGACGCGTCGAGCTGGGCCTGGGCGCCGGCTGGTTCGAGGAGGAGCACAAGGCGTACGGCATCCCCTTCCCGAAGGAGAAGATCGGCCGGCTGGAGGAGCAGCTGGCGATCGTCACCGGTCTGTGGGCCACCGAGGCCGGCAAGACCTTCGACTTCCACGGGAAGTTCTACGACCTCACCGACTCGCCCGCGCTGCCCAAGCCCGCACAGGCCAAGGTGCCCGTCCTCATCGGCGGCCACGGCGCCACCCGCACCCCGCGGCTGGCCGGTCAGTACGCCGACGAGTTCAACATGCCGTTCGCCTCCATCGAGGACACCGAGCGCCAGTTCGGCCGGGTGCGGGCCGCCGCCGAGGCGGCCGGCCGCGGCGCGGACGCCCTCACCTACTCCAACGCCCTCGTCGCCTGCGTCGGCAAGGACGACGCCGAGGTGGCCCGGCGCGCGGCCGTCATCGGCCGCGAGGTCGAGGAGCTGAAGGCCAACGGCCTGGCGGGCTCCCCGGCCGAGGTCGTCGAGAAGATCGGCCGCTACGCCGAGGCCGGCGCCCAGCGGATCTACTTCCAGATCCTCGACCTCGACGACCTGGACCACCTGGAACTGATCTCCTCCCAGGTCGGGTCGCAGCTGACCTGAGGCCGCCCGACAGACAGCCGGAATAACCGAAGGCGCCGGTCACCCGCCCTGTGCGATCGTGTGACCGTCGTCCTGCCGGAGCCCTCGGGGTACGCCCCCGAGGGCTTCCGCGCGTACGGCGACCCGTCCCGCCCACCCAGCCGGAGAGGCCCTCCGCATGTTCCTGACCATCACCACCACCGGCACTCCCGAGCACCCCGCGACCGACCTCGGTTTCCTGCTGCACAAGCATCCCGATAAGGCGCAGGCGTTCTCCACCTCGTTCGGCACGGCCCACGTGTTCTACCCCGAGGCGGAGGAACAGCGCTGCACGGCCGCGCTGCTGCTGGAGGTCGATGCCGTGGCGCTGGTGAGGCGCGGCAAGCGGGGGGGCCGCGGTGGCGCCCCCGACGCGGCACTCGCGCAGTACGTCAACGACCGCCCGTACGCGGCCTCGTCCCTCCTCGCCGTCGCGCTGGGCAACGTCTTCTCCAGCGCGATGCGCGGCGTGTGCAAGGCTCGCCCCGAGCGCGCCGCCCGGCCGCTCCCGCTGCGCGTCGAGGTCCCGGCGCTGCCCGCCCGCGGCGGCCCCGGCCTCGTACGCCGCCTGTTCGAGCCGCTCGGCTGGACGGTCGACGTCGAGGCCGTCCCGCTGGACACCGCGTTCCCCGAGTGGGGCGACTCGCGCTACGTCCGGCTCGTACTGGAGTCCGAGTCCCTCACCCTCTCGGACGCCCTGCGCCACCTGTACGTCCTCCTCCCGGTGCTCGACGACGCCAAGCACTACTGGGTCGCCCCGGACGAGGTCGACAAGCTGATGCGGGCCGGCGGAGCCTGGCTGCACCACCACCCCGAGGTCAAGCTCATCACCAGCCGCTTCCTGTCCCGCCGCTGGTCCCTGACCCGCGAGGCGATGGACCGGCTGGAGCTGATCCGGCTGGCCGAGACCGACGACAGCGAGGTCGAGGAGATCGACAACGCGGTCGAGGCGGAGGCCGAGCAGGAGGCGAAGCCCACCCCGCTCGCCGTACGGCGCCGCGAGGCGATCCTCACCGCGCTGCGCGACCACGCCGCCGCCCGCGTCCTCGACCTCGGCTGCGGCGAGGGACACCTGGTGCGCGAGCTGCTCAAGGAGCCGCGCTTCACCGAGATCGTCGGCGTGGACGTGTCGGTGCGCGCCCTCACCATCGCCTCCCGGCGGCTCAGGCTGGACCGCATGGGCGAGCGGCAGGCCGCACGCGTCCAGCTCCTCCAGGGCTCCCTCGCCTACACCGACAAGCGCCTCAAGGGGTACGACGCCGCCGTGCTCAGCGAGGTGATCGAGCACCTCGACCTGCCGAGGCTGCCCGCCCTGGAGTACGCGGTCTTCGGCGCGGCCCGCCCCCGCACCGTCGTCGTCACCACACCCAACGTCGAGTACAACGTGCGCTGGGAGAGCCTCCCCGCCGGTCACGTCCGCCACCGCGACCACCGCTTCGAGTGGACCCGCGAGGAGTTCCGCACCTGGGCCGGGACGGTCGCCGAACGGCACGGCTACACCGTGGAGTTCCGGCCCGTCGGTGACGACGACCCCGAGGTGGGACCGCCCACCCAGCTGGCCCTGTTCACCCTGAAGACCACGCCCGAGACCACTCCCGCGAGCACGACCACCACCGCGACCACCCCCGCGACCGAGAAGGAGGCGAAGGCCGCATGAGCACCGCGGACACCACCGGCACCACCGGCACCACCGGTACTGCTGAAGACACCCCCGTGCGGGCCCGCGCCCTGCCCGTCACCGACCTCTCCCTCGTCGTGCTGATCGGCGCCTCCGGCTCCGGCAAGTCCACCTTCGCCCGGCGCCACTTCAAGCCGACCGAGGTCATCTCCTCCGACTTCTGCCGGGGCCTGGTCGCCGACGACGAGAACGACCAGAGCGCCAGCCGCGACGCCTTCGACGTCCTGCACTACATCGCGGGCAAGCGGCTCGCCGCCGGCCGCCGCACCGTCGTCGACGCGACCAACGTCCAGCAGGACGCCCGGCGCCAGCTCGTCGACCTGGCCCGGAAGCACGACGTACTGCCCATCGCCATCGTCCTCGACGTGCCCGAGCAGGTCTGCGCCGAGCGCAACGCCACCCGCGACGACCGCGCCGACATGCCCCGCCGCGTCATCCGGCGCCACACCCGCGAACTCCGCCGCTCCCTGCGCCACCTGGAGCGCGAGGGCTTCCGCAAGGTGCACGTGCTCCGCGGCGCCGCGGAGGCCGAGCACGCCACCGTCGTCACCGAGAAGCGGTTCAACGACCTCACCCACCTCACCGGCCCCTTCGACATCGTCGGCGACATCCACGGCTGCGCCACCGAACTGGAGACCCTGCTCGGCAAGCTCGGCTACGGCACCGACGGCGTCCACCCCGAGGGCCGCACCGCCGTCTTCGTCGGCGACCTCGTCGACCGCGGCCCCGACAGCCCCGGCGTGCTGCGCCGCGTGATGTCCATGGTCAGGTCGGGCAACGCCCTGTGCGTCCCCGGCAACCACGAGAACAAGTACGGCCGCTTCCTGAAGGGCCGCAAGGTCCAGCACACCCACGGACTCGCCGAGACCGTCGAGCAGATGGACGCCGAGAGCGAGGAGTTCCGCGCCGAGGTACGGGAGTTCATCGACGGCCTGGTCAGCCACTACGTCCTCGACGGCGGCCGACTGGTGGTCTGCCACGCCGGTCTGCCGGAGAAGTACCACGGCCGCACCTCCGGCCGGGTCCGCGGCCACGCCCTGTACGGCGACACCACCGGCGAGACCGACGAGTTCGGCCTGCCCGTGCGCTATCCGTGGGCCGAGGACTACCGGGGCCGCGCCGCCGTCGTCTACGGCCACACCCCCGTCCCGGAGGCCACCTGGCTCAACAACACCATCTGCCTCGACACCGGCGCCGTCTTCGGCGGCAGGCTCACCGCGCTGCGCTGGCCGGAGCGGGAGATCGTCGACGTACCGGCCGAGCGGGTCTGGTACGAGCCGGTCAAGCCGCTGCGCACCGAGGCGCCCGGCGGGCACGACGGCCGCCCGCTGGACCTGGCCGACGTCCAGGGCCGCCGCGTGGTGGAGACCCGGTACGCCGGACGGATCACCGTGCGCGAGGAGAACGGCGCGGCGGCCCTGGAGGTCATGAGCCGCTTCGCCACCGACCCCCGCCTGCTGCCGTACCTCCCGCCGACCATGGCACCGACCGCCACCTCCGGCGTGGACGGCTACCTGGAGCACCCGAAGGAGGCCTTCGCGCAGTACGCGGCGGACGGCGTCGCGCGGGTGGTGTGCGAGGAGAAGCACATGGGTTCGCGGGCGGTGGTCCTGGTCTGCCGCGACGCGGACGCGGCCCGCGCCCGCTTCGGGGGTGGGGGCACCTCCCGCTCGAGCGCAGCCGAGAGTGGGGGAGGCCCCACAGGCTCCCTCTACACCCGCACCGGCCGCCCCTTCCTCGACGACTCCTCCATCACCGAGGAGATCCTCGACCGGCTGCGCACCGCGATCGGCGACGCCGGCCTGTGGGACGGACTGGCCACCGACTGGCTGCTCCTGGACGCCGAGCTGATGCCGTGGTCGCTGAAGGCCGCCGGGCTGCTGCGCTCCCAGTACGCCGCCGTGGGCGCCGCCTCCGGAGCGGTGTTCCCGGGCGTGCTGAGCGCGTTGGAGGGCGCCGCGGCGCGCGGCGTCGAGGTGCGGGACCTCCTCGACCGCCAGCGCGCCCGGTCCGTCGACGCGGCCGCCTTCACCGACGCCTACCGCCGCTACTGCTGGCCCACCGACGGCCTCGACGGCGTCCGCCTGGCCCCGTTCCAGATCCTGGCCGTCCAGGGCCGCAGCCTGGCCGCCCTGCCGCACGACGAGCAGCTCGCCCTCCTCGACCGGCTCGTCGAGCACGACGGCAGCGGCCTGCTGCGGACCACCCGCCGCCTGTACGTCGACACCGGCGACCCCGAGTCGGTGGCGGCGGGTGTCGACTGGTGGCTGGAGATGACCGGCCGCGGCGGCGAGGGCATGGTCGTCAAGCCCGTCGGCGCGCTGGTACGGGACGCGGAGGGCCGCCTGGTCCAGCCCGGCATCAAGTGCCGCGGCCGCGAGTACCTGCGGATCATCTACGGCCCCGAGTACACCCGTCCCGACAACCTCGCCCGGCTCAGGCACCGCTTCCTGAACCACAAGCGGTCCCTGGCGAGCCGCGAGTACGCCCTCGGCCTGGAGGCCCTGGACCGTCTCGCGGAGGGCGAGCCGCTGTGGCGCGTGCACGAGGCGGTGTTCGGGGTGCTGGCGCTGGAGTCGGAGCCGGTGGACCCGCGGCTGTGACACACGTTTTCGGCCGAGTCGCCCGGGGGAGGCGACTCGGCCGGACTCCGCGTCCCCGGCACCCCACGGGTCCCTGGTGAACCGTCAGCTCCCGTGCTAACTTCGCAGGTCGGTCAGAGGGACGTACCGACTCATGGGGGACAGTCGGTGGAGACAGCCACGGGATTCGGCGGAGCCGAGGGTGATTCCGGGCACGCACGCGGGCTCGCCCTGCTGCTGGAGCTGACCGAGGCGCTGTGCGCGTTCAGCTGCACGGAGGACCCGCAGGGGCGAGGCCAGTTCGCCGCGGTGCTCGGGGACCAGCTGGGCCGCCCCGTCGACCTGCGCGGTGTCAAACAGCGCGAGGACGTCGTCACCCTGGTCCGCACCGCCCTGAACGTGGCGGGCGGGGAACGCGTACTCGTCGCCGTGGTGCGCATCCTCGAAGGACCCCTCGCCGGCGACGAACTGGACCGGGTGATCACCCCCGACCCGCCCGCCGGCCCCGAGGCACCGCCGGGCCCCCTGGGCAGCGACGACGAGGCCGCCGCACGGGCCGTCCTCGCCAGGGGCGAGCTGCCCGCGGGCCGGCTGCGCGACGACCTCGCCGAGGAACTCAACGGCCTCGACCTCCCGGCCGGGCTCCTGCCGGAACAACTCTTCCTCCACGTCCTCGCGTGGAACACCCAGCCGGACGGCCTGCCGCCCGCCGTCCTCCTCCTCGACCGGGCGGCCCCGCTCGCCGCCACGCCCGGCCACCGCGACGCGCTGACCGACTGGGTCGACGACTGGGTCAAGCGGGCCGGCCTCCCGCGCGAACTCGAACGGCGCCGGGAGGCCCGCGCCCGGGTCGTAAGGGACCCCGACATCCCCCGCGCCCTCATCGTCGCGGTCGAGCCCGCCCGGGACGGCTCCGACGACGTCGTCGTACGCCCCTGGCTCAACACCGCGCCGGGCCAGTGGGATCCGCAGCCGGGGGCGCCCGCCGTGACCACCCTGGACGCGCTCGGGCCGGCCGTCGACGGCGCGCTGCGGCAGGGAGCCCGGCTGTGGACCGCACCCGGGGACCCGGCCGCCGGTGGACGCGGACAGCCGTCGGCGTACGTGGAGTTCGTCCTTCCGTACGACCTCCTCAACCACGATGTGGCGAGTTTGACGTACCGGGTCGGCGACGGCCGCCCGTTGCCGCTCGGGCTGAAGTACGGGGTCCACCTACGGAGCCTGGAGCGGATGCGCACCGACGACGCCCTGGTCCGGCACCAGTGGCAGGAGCGCTGGCACGCGCTGCGACACCACGGGGTCGGCGTGCACGGCTGGAGCGAGCCGGACGCGCGACGACTCGACGCGTGGCAGGCCGCACTCGCGGGGGACACCAGGCACACGGCGGTGGTGCTCGACGCACCGGCCAGGGTCTCCGCCATGGAGGCGCTCAAGGCCGCCATAGCGGAAGGCATCGGGCTGGCGGTGTGGGACCGCAGGGGTGCCTTCCCCGAGGAGCGGCGCGAAGTGGTGACCGCCGTGTTCGCCGCGGTGCCCAGGCCCGGACAGATCCCGCTCGCCATCCACCGCCTGCGGCAGAACGCCGAACTGAACCGGCAGGGTCCGGGCCGGCTCCTGGGGCGGCACATCGGATTCTTCTGGGACGATCCCACTCGAGTCGTCGACATGCACACCATCGACCCCGGCGAGATCGCCGGCGAGGAGGCACCGGCATGAGCACGCAGGAACAGACGTCCCCGAACGGCTGGCGCGTGTTCCACGGCACCGGCCGGCCGCCGGTCACCGCGCCCCCGCTGCCCCAGGCACCGCCCTGGCGGCGCTTCCTCGGCGCACCGTCCCAGCCCGCCCCGCCGGACGAACCGGAGGCCGCGGTGCGCCGACTGGGCCCCGGCGACGTGGCCCCGCAACTCGGCCCCGACGAGATCGACACCGTCAACGCCGCGCTGCTGCTGCGCCGGCCGCTGCTGATCACCGGACCGCCCGGCATCGGCAAGTCCACGCTCGCCTACGTGATCTCCCGGGAACTGGGCCTCGGCAGGGTCCTGGAATGGAGCATCGTCAGCCGGACCACGCTGCGGGACGGGCTGTACGCCCACGACGCCATGGGCCGCGCCCAGGCCATCGCCGCCTGGCAGGCCGGACTGCGCGGCGCCGCGACGGCCCAGGAACCGGACGCGACGGGCCCGGTGGCGGCCCCCGCGGAGGGTGCCGCACCCGGGCCGGGCGCCGTCAACCCCTCAGTCGTATCAACACACCGCCAAGTGCCCCCTGTTCTGGGGGACTTCATCACCCTCGGGCCACTCGGCACCGCTCTGCTGCCCTACGATCGTCCCCGGGTGCTCCTTGTCGACGAACTCGACAAGAGCGACATCGACCTGCCCAACGATCTGCTGCACGTACTGGAGAACGGAAGCTATGACGTCCCGGAGCTGGTGCGCGACGCCACGGACACCGCGCGCGTCCACACCAGCGACCCCGCCGGCCAGGCGCTGGTGCGGGGCGGTCGCGTCGAGTGCCGGGAGTTCCCGGTCGTGGTGATCACCAGCAACGGAGAACGCGAGTTCCCCGCCGCCTTCCGTCGGCGCTGCCTGCCGCTGGAGCTGCGCACCCCCAGCCGCGAGCAGCTGCTCGCCCTGGTGGAAGGCCACCTGGGCGTCCGGCCCGAGGGAACCGAGCGCCTGGTGGACGAGTTCGTGGGCCGGATCCGGTCCGGTGGCACCCACTCCCTGGACCAGTTGCTCAACGCCGTCCAGATGACTACCGCGGGTGGTTTCCAGGCGCACGGTGACGGGCGTAAGCTCGTGGAAATGCTGCTCCGCGACCTCGCGAAGGGCCGCTGAATGACCGGCTTTCCCAGGGAGCGCGCATCCGGACCGGGCGACGGTGATCCCGTATCAGGGACGTCGCCTCCGTCGGCGTTCCCCGAGTCCGTCGAAGGCGCGAGTGGGCACGGAGCGGCGCACACCTCTGCCCTGACCGAGGCGCCGCCCGCCCGCGAACAGCACCCTGCGCAGGACTCGGAGGCGGCCGACGCGCACTGGCGGGAGGTCGCCGAAGCGGTGTGGCTCGCCGCGTACTGGGACCGCCACGGCGGACCCGACGGCGGCCACCCGGCCCCGGCGCCGGGCGCCGACCCCGCCCTCCCGGCCGCCACCGGGAGCGACATCCGGCCAGGAAGCGACCCCCGGCCCGGGACCGAGTCCGGGTCCGACTCCCGGTCCGGGGCGGACACCCGGTCCGGTGCGGACACCCGGTCCGACACCGACGACGCCCGGCCGCCGGCGGCGCCCGCGGCGCAGGAGACCACACCTGCCCCCGGCGCCGCATCGCCGGCCGACCCCGGCGCGGGCCCCCGCAGCCTGCCCGAACCCGCGCCCGGCCCCGCGGACCCGGCCGCGGCCACCGGCCCCTCGGCGGAGACCGCGGCCTTTGCCGAACAGGCGGCCCGCAGCGGGTTGTTACCCGACCCGGAGGGCACCTTCACCCTGCACGTCGGGCGGCCGCTGCTGCCCGCCGCCGAGCGCCCGCAGCCCGGACCCGGCCGCACCACCGCGCTGCTCGCCCGGGCCCTGCACCAACTGGCCCGGCGCATCCCCTCCCGCCACACCCTCGAACTCGACGAGGAGGCCACCGCCGAACAGGGCCTGTCGGACGGTCTGTGGCTGCCCTTCCTGCGGCCCGCCCGGGCGACCGCCTTCGACCTCGTCCTGCTCGTCGACGACGCCCCGACCATGCGGATCTGGCAGGACACCTGCGCCCGCCTCACCGAGGCCGCCGAACACAGCGGCGCCTTCCGCGGCGTCCGCGCCGTCCGGGTCCACGTACCGCGCACCGGGACCGCCGCCCTGCGCCGCGCCGACGACGGTGCCGCGGCCGACCCCGCCGAACTCCTCGACGGCCGCGGCGGACGCGTCTTCCTCGTCGTCACCGACGGGCTCGCCCACGGCTGGGCGGCCCCGGCCGCGGACGACCTGCTCGGCCGCCTCGGCCACGCCGGCCCGACGGCACTCGTCCACCTCCTGCCCCCGCACCTGCGCCACCGCACCTCCCTCTACCCCTACCAGGCGGTCCTGGAGGCCGACGGGTTCGGCGCCGCCAACGCGGGCCTCGGACACTGGGCGCCGCCCGGTGGTCCCGACCCGCTGCGCCCGCTGCCCGAAGCCGGCGACGGCTCGGTACCGGTGCCCGTGCTCTCCCTCAAACCCGGCTCCCTCGGCACCTGGGCCGACCTCGTCACCGGCGAGCGGGGCGTGCGCCGGTCCCTGCCCGTCGTCCTCGCGGGCGCCCTCGCCAAGGGGGCGCCCGCCCCCGGTCTGCGCGCCCCGCGCCTCTCGCGCGCCGCCACCGCCGCCGTACGCCGCTTCTTCACGCTCGCCACCCCCGCCGCGCGCCGACTCGCCACCCAACTGGCGGCCATCCCCTTCGAGTTCGACCTCGTGGAGCAGATGCGGCGGCGGACCATGCCGGAGACCGGTCCCGACCACCTCGCCGAAATCCTCATGGGCGGGCTGATCGACTGGAACAGCGGCGGCGAGGGACGCCCCGAGTTCGCCGAGGGGGTCCGCGAGGCGCTGCTCGCCACCACGACCCGCAGCCAACTGGCGCGCACCGTCAGCATGGTGGGCGATCTGCCCGCCGCCGGACGGCGCGGTGTCGCCCTGCGCGCCGCATTGCAGGACCCGGCCGGAGCAGCGCTGCCCGACCCGGCCGAAGGCGGCTGGGCACGCAGCGAACTGGCCGTGATGCGCGCCCTCTCGGGGCCCTACTCCGAGCGGGCCAGGCGCATCGAACCCCGACTCTCCGGGCGCCCGCCGTCCGGTGCGGCCGAATGGGTGGGCGCCGGTTTGCCCGCGGGTACACCCACTGAGGTGAACCCTGCGGGCGGCGGGGGATCATCCGGCGGCCAAGGAGGCAGTGATCCAGCGTCAGAGCTTTGGTGGCGGCGACCGCGAGGTCGGCCGGGCGGCCGTCCCGCAGCAGCTCGCCCGCGCGCCGGGCGGCCTCCTGGGCGATCCTCAGCAGCTCGGCGCCACCCCGACGAACCTGGAGACCACGTGCCGCCCCTGGTAACCGACGCGACCCCATCCGAAGCCCCGGAGGCTGAGCAGCTCATGCAGAGCACCACGACCGCGACGCCCGCCCTACTGGTGAACGTTCCCCTGCGGAACACCTCGTTCGTCGGCCGGCAGGGACTGCTGAGGGCCGTGGAGGAGCAACTGAGTTCCCAGGACACGGCCGCGGTGCTGCCGCACGCGCTGCACGGCCTGGGCGGCGTCGGCAAGTCCCAGCTCGCGCTGGAGTACATCTACACCCACCAGCACGACTACAAGGTGATCTGCTGGATCCCCGCCGAGCGGGAGAGCCTCATCCTGGCCACCCTCGCGAGCCTCGCCGCCCGCCTGGGCATCGCCCCGGCCGGCCAGGACGCGGGCGGCAGCCTCACCGCCAACACCGCCGTCCCCGCCGTACTGGAGGCGCTGCGCGCCGGTACGCCGTGGGACAACTGGCTCCTCGTCTTCGACAACGCGGAGGACGTCGACGCCGTACGGCAGTACTTCCCCACCAACGGTCCCGGGAAGGTCGTCGTCACCTCCCGCAACCGCGCGTGGGAGCGGGTCGCCACCCCCCTGCCGGTGAACGTCTTCGAGCGGTCCGAGTCCGTCGAACTGCTCCAGAAGCGTTCGCCCGACCTGTCCACCGAGGACGCCGACCGGCTCGCCGACGCCCTCGGCGACCTGCCCCTGGCCGTCGAACAGGCGGGCGCCTGGCGGGCGGTCACCGGCATGCTCGTGGACGAGTACCTCGACCTGCTCGCTCAGCGCAGCCCCGAGATCCTCGAACTCGACCCCACCCCCGACTACCCGGTCTCGGTCGCCGCCGCCTGGGACATCTCGCTGGAGCGCATCCGGCAGAACAACCCGGGCGCCCGGCAACTGCTCGACATCTGCGCCAGCATGGCACCGGAGCCGATCCCGCGGTCCATGCTGCGCGGCAGCCGAGGCGTCAGCGTGACCCCCGACGTCGACCCGCTGCTGCGCGAGTCGATCAAACTGAACCGGGCCGTACGCGACCTCAGCCAGTTCTCCCTGGTGCGGGTGGACCCGCGGTCCGACACCCTGCAGATGCACCGCCTGCTCCAGACGGTGCTCCTGGGCAAGCTGAGCGCCGACGAACGCGAGCGCATGCGGGACGCCGCCCACCAGCTGCTGTCGGCGGCCAAGCCCGGCCCCTCCGGCTCCTCGCTGGAATGGCGTGCCTACCAGGCGCTGCTGCCCCACATCCATGCCTCGCAGGCGGTGACCAGCACCGACACCTATGTGCGTGAACTGGTCGCCGACACGGCATGGTTCCTCTACTACTGGGGGGACCACGAAGGCGCGGCCTCCTTCGCGCGCCAGGCGTGGAACGCCTGGCTGGCGGCGTCCGGCGAGGAGGACCTCCAGGCCATCCGCATGGCCAAGTGCCTCGCCTTCCTGCTGCGCCAGACCGGACAGGTTGCCGAGTCCCTTCCGCTCACCGAGCGGGCCCTGGAGGTGACCCGCCGGATCGACGACGACCCGGAGAGCCTGATCGACTCCCTGTGCGAGCTGGCCGACGCCCGTGGGTACCAGGGGCGCTTCGAGGAGGCCCGGGCCCTGACCCAGGAGGCCACGGAGCTGGCCCGCTCCCTGTTCGGCCCCGAGGATCCGATCGCCCTGCGCGCCACCCACGCCTACTGCGTCGCGCTGAGACTGTGCGGCCGGTTCAAGGAGGCGCTGCCCCTCGACCAGGAGAACGCCCGCCAGCGCGAACTGGTCTTCGGCCCGGCCCACTTCTTCGCCCTCAACTCGCTCAACGGCCTCTCCATCGACATGCGGGAGAGCGGCGACTACCCCGGCTCCCGGGACTTCCAGGAGGACGTCTATCGGCGTGCCCGGGGCACCCTCGGTGACGAGCACCCGCTGACCCTGCGTATCGCCCGCAACCTGGCGGTGTGCAGGCGCCGCGACGGCGCCCTCACGGAGTCCGCCAAACTCGCCGAGGAGGCCCTGCGCCACTTCCGGGCCCGCTACGGCCCCGAGCACTTCGACTCCCTGTCGACCGCGACCAACCTGTTCGTCGACCAGCGGGTGGCCGGCGATCTGGAGGCGTCGCGCGCCTTGGCCGAGGAGACCGTGCGCAGCCTCACCCGGCGCCTCGGCGCGGACCACGCCCACACGCTCCTGACCCGGGCGAACGCGGCCGCGACGCTGCGGGCGCTGGGCAGCCTCGACGCCGCGCAGGAGATGGAGGACGACGTGGCGGAGCGGCTGCGCGAGACGGTGGGGCCCGAGCACGTCCTCACCCTGACCGTGGCCATCGGACAGGCCAACACGGCGTACGCGCGGCTCGACTTCGACCGGGCGCACCGGATCGACGAGGCCAATCTCCCGCTGCTGGCCGAGCAGGCGGGGGAGGAACACCCGCTGACCCTGTCGGTGATGGCGAACCTCGCCCTGGACCTGCGCGGCCTGAGCCGCGGGACCGAGGCGGACGAGCTGCAGCGCAAGGCGGTGGACGGTTTCACCCGCGTCGTCCGCGCCGACAACCCCTGGCTCCTCGCGGCGAGCCGGCGCCGCCGCATCGAGTGCGACCTGGCCCCGATGCCGATCTAGGGCAGTGCCTCGCGGGACGCCGGGCGCCTGGCATCCGGCGCCGTTCGCGGAGGTCGCGCACATCGTGCGGGTCGGGACGCGGCCGGGACGGGCCGCGGGAGGAAACGCCTCCCACGGCCCGCCGGTGTCAGCCCGCGTCCGGCGTCGCGGCGGCCGGTGGGTCCTCCAGGGGCCGGTCCCGGGCCGGCGGCCCGTCGGCGTCGGCCAGCCGGGAGCCGACGAGCACGCCCGGCCGGTCGTCGGTGTCCGTGTCGGCCCGGGACGCGGACAGCCGGTCGACCAGCAGCAGCAACGGCTGGGTGAGGAGCGTCGTGGCCAGCGCCATGAGCACCAGGACCGTGTACAGGGGCTTGCTCAGCAGACCGGCCTGGTAGCCCGCGTTGAGGGCGATCAGCTCGGTGAGTCCGCGGGTGTTCAGCAGGACGCCCACCGTCCGGGCGTCGTCGCGGCCCAGTCCGCCCAGCCGCGCCGCGGCCGTACCGCTGCCGATCTTCGTGGTGACCGCCAGCACCGTCGTCACCAGCACCGCGACCCACCCCGAGGCCGTCAGGCTGTTCAGGACGACGGCCTGGCCCGAGAAGACGAAGAAGAAGGGCAGCAGCAGTGAGCTGATGTCGTGCAGCGGACGCAGGAGGTCGGGGTCGAGTGTGCCGTTCGTCTCGCGCGGGCAGACCACGCCGGCGAGCAGCGCACCGCAGATGGCGTGCAGCCCCAGGTACTGCGTCACACAGGCCGACCCGAAGGCGAAGGCGATGAGCAGCGAGAGCCGCAGCAGCGGCTCCAACTGGGTACGCCACAGCAGCCGGCGCAGCAGCGGACGGGCGACCACCAGCATCAGGCCGATGAAGACGACCGCGGCCGCCGCCCGCCACCCCGGGCCGAGCGACTGCTCGCCCGCGCCGTCCAGCAGGGTGCCGGCCAGGACGGTCCAGCCGACCACGTCCATCAGACCGGCCGCGGAGACCGCCAGCACGCCCGGGACCGTACTGGCCAGGCCGTTCTCCCGCACCATGGCCGTGAGTACCGGCACCGCGGTTATCGACAGCGCGACACCCGCGAACACGACCACGGCCGGGCTGAGCCGGGACACGCCCAGGGCGTGCAACTGTTCGCGGAACAGCAGTGCGGCGCCGCTGCCCGCGGCCATCGGCACCAGAAAGGCGGCCGCCGCCACGGTCAGCACCGTACGCGCGCGCTCGCCCAGCACCTTCAGGTCCAGCTCGTAACCCACCGCGAACAGGAACACCACCAGGGAGAACTGGGCCAGGCCGGTCAGCGCCGTCGCCAGCCGGTCCGGGAACAGCACCGAGTAGGCATCGGGTGCCGCGCTGCCGAGCAGCGAGGGGCCGAGGACTATGCCCGCCACCAACTGTCCGACGATGTAGGGCTGCTTCAGCCGTCGGGCGGCCCAGCCGGCTCCGTGGCCGACCGCGAGGATCAGTGCCGAGGCGAGCAGGAAGTGCGTGATCGTCGATTCAGGGCTCACGGCGTGTCCCCCGGGAGTGCGGTTGCCGGTGCCGGTGGCCCGGCAGCGGTACGGGCCGTCGACATCGCGTCGGCCCAAGTACTGGAGGGTATGGGTAGCTTGGCGTCACCATGGAGTCGTACACAGCAGAGCACTGGTGTCACGGGGGGCACATGACGGCGGTCGTCTTCATTCACGGCACGGGGGTGCGCGAACCGGGCTTCTCGAAGCTCGCGGGGCGCGTGGGAGCGGGGCTGACCTCGCTGCGCGACGGGTTGCGCATCGTCCCGTACTACTGGGGCGGCCCGCACGGCGCCGTCCTCGCCGCCGACGGGGCCAGCCTCCCGCCGGGGCCGGGCGCCACGGCCCGGGGGCCGGCCGCGTTCGAGGGCGGGCCGGCCGTCGTGGAGCGCGCCGCGCACGCGGGGAGGACACCACGGACGAGTGGGCCGCCCGCTACGCCGACCCCTACGCCGAACTCGCGCTCGCCGCGGCCGGCGGCGGCACGGGTGCCGAACGGCCGCCCGGGACCGTGCCGCCGGAGCAGGGGCTGCGCGGGCGGCTGCTCGCGCTCGCCGCCCAAGGCGACGCCGCCGCGGCCGAGTTGGGCGACGGGCTCTCCCGTGCCGCTGGGGACCTGGCCGCCCATCCCCTCCTCGGTCCGGCCGCCGACGCCCTCGAACCCGGTGATCTGGCCGTCGTCGCGGCGCGCGCTCTCACCGCACGGGTCGTCGCCGGGGCCCTGGACTCCGACAGTCCGCTCGTGCCGGGCGGCGACATCCGTGACGCGGTCGTCGCCCGGCTCGCCGCGGCCCTCGGAGCACCGGACGCCGGCACCGAGCGCGGAGTGCGCTCCCTGGTGCTGCGTGTCGCGGGCTCCGCGGCATCGCGTGCCGCCGTGCGCCGCCGACGCGCCCTCACGGAAGCCGCTCACCCCGCGGCCGCCGACATCCTGCGCTACCTCAGCCGCGGCGAGGCGGTCCGCGCCGACCTGCGCACACTCGTCGCGGGCCTGCGGCCCCCCGTCGCGCTCGTCGGGCACAGCCTCGGCGGCATCATCGCCCTGGACACCCTGATCTCGGCCCCGCTGCCCCAGGTGCGGCTCCTGGTGACGGTCGGTTCCCAGGCGCCGTTCCTGTACGAGTCGGGGTCCCTGCCCACCCTGGAACATCCCGCGCCGCTCCCGCCCCACGTCCCGGACTGGCTGAATCTCTACGATCGGCGGGACCTGCTCTCCTACCTCGGGGAGGGCCTCTTCCCGGGGCGCGTCACCGACACCGCCGTCGACAGCCGCCAGCCCTTCCCGGCCGCGCACAGCGCCTACTGGACGAACCCCGCCGTCTTCCGCCACATCGTGGAGCGCCTGCCGTGACCGGCTCCGAGCCCGCCACCGGGGCGGCGCCCACGCGGGCCGCGCCGCGTACCGACCCCGCGCGGGTGCACGCGCTGATCGTCGGCATCGAGGCCTACGACGCCGGCCCGTCCTGGGACCTGCCCGGGCCCGCCCGGGACGCCGTGCGCCTGAGGCACCTGCTGCGGACGGCCGGGGTCCCGGAGGACAACCTCCACGTCCACCTGTCCCCGCTGCCTCCCTACACCCCCGACGTGCCCTACGCCCCCGCGGACCACGCCACCCTGCGCCGCACCCTGGTACGGCACCTCCCGCAGGCCTCCGGCGACGTCCTGTGGGTGTGGTGGGGCGGCCACGGTGTCCTGGACCTCGCCGACCGGCTGCGGCTCTTCTGCGCCGACGCCACCACCGCGGACAAGCTGGGCATCGACCTGGACTCCGCGCTGACCCGGTACGGCGGGGACGCCGTGCCGGGCTTCGCCGAGCAGCTGTGGGTCGTGGACGCCTGCGAGACCTTCGAGGAGGACCTGGCCTTCCGCGAGCAACTCCCGCCGGACGCCCTGCCCGTGGGGCGTCGCACCCTCGGCCACCGGCAGACGGTGCTGCGGGCCGCGGGCCGGGGCCGGGCCGCGGCCAACGACCCGCGGCGTGCCACCGGTCTCTTCTCCGACGTGCTGCTCGCCCTGCTGGCCGAGCGGAGCGACACGCTGCCCGCGCCGCCCGATGCGGAGGAACTGTTTCCGGCCGTACGCGCGCGCATCGGGGCCCTCAGGGAGTCGGGTCGTACTCTGCAGTACCCCGAGATCCGGCTGCGGAGTCCCGAGCGTACCGAGACGCTGGACCCGGCACCCCGCCCGTCGGCGCCCCGCCCGGCCTCGCCGCTGGCCCGGGCGGTCGAGGCACTCCTCGCCTACCCCCTGATGGGCGACCCCGCCGAACGGCAGACCGTGGTGGCCGCGTTGGACCCGGCGGTCACCGCGGTACTGCCCCGTCACACCAAGGCACGCACGGACGCGGCCGGAATCCTCAACGCGCTCGCCCGCCGCCGTCCCGAGGAGTTGTGGACGCTGTACGACGCCGTCGTGTCCGTCGACGGCGACGCCGACCGGCAGGACGAACTGGGCCTCGCCCTCGAAGCGTTGGCGGCGTCGCAGAGACCCGGCGGAGGCCGGCGGTGATCGAGTGGCGTGATCGTACGGTTTTCGACAGCGCCGGAAATGGCCATGATGGAAGGAACACGTGCACGAGGCATCGAGTGCCATCGTGCGAGAAGGGGGAGCATCTTGGACCAGCCGCCCGCTCTGCGCCATGCCGAAGCCGCGACCCGCGCACAGTCGGCCACCCCGGGGCGCGCCGACGTCTGGGAGTCGGACCTGGCGGACGTCGCGGCGCTGCCCCTGACCGCCGTGGACGGTCTCGCACCGCTGCGCCCCACCGCCCGCCTGCTGGAGGAGGTCCTGCGGGCCAGGGGCAGCATCAGAGGCGGCGGCGAGGGCGGTGGCGGCGGCGCCCGGGCCGAGTAGCCGCCGCCCGCACCCGACGACGAAGCCGCACTTCCCGTCCGCCACCGCGGTACCGCCCGGGCCCGCCGACGACGGAACCCGACGAGACCGAGTGCCCGCCGGGGGCTCCCGCACGCCGTCCCGACCGGAGGTCCCCGCCCATGACCAGTGAGCCGCGTCCCGCCCCGTTCCGCGTACCGGACCGGCTCTTCGCGGAACTGGCCGCCGGAGGCGGTTCCGCGGAGGCCGTGGTCTTCCTGGAGCGCGGCGAACGGGCGCGGCGGCTGCTCCTGCTGCGGACGCTGCTGGACCGGCTGGCGGAGCTGCCCACGCCGCTGACGCCGGTCGCGGACGTCTGGGAGGTGTTCAAGGACGCCGCCGCACAAAACCCCGAGGGGGTCGACGGATTGCTGCTCGCGCCGACCACCGGTGCCTGGATAGCCCATATGCTGCGCCGGGTGCACGGCACCGCGACTGGGCCGCCGCTGTGGGCCGAGGCCGGGCGGCTGAACGTCCTGGCCCTCACCGCCGCAGTGCGCGCCGGTACGGAGACGGTGCTCACGGTCCCGCTCACCGGCCGCGGCCTGCACCTGCCGGGGCTGGGCCTCCTCCGCCTCCCCTCCGCGCCCGGCCCGTCCGTCGCTCGCGCCACCACGCGGTCGGGCGAACTCACTGTCTCGGGCCCCCCGGCCCGAGGCCGGTCCCTTCGACCCGTGACGTGCCGGCCGGTTTCCGTGCCGGTGGGCGGCCCGGATACATGCGGCCCGGGAAGCGGATCCGGCGCCGAGGCGTTGGCGCGGTCCGGGAGGCCGGGGCCGAATCCTGGCGGCGAACCCGAGGCGGCGACCGGTTCCGCTGCGACGGACGGTTCCGGTGCGGAGGGGGTGTCGGCGGGCGAGCGGCGGCTCGACGGGCCCGCGGACGCACGGCACGCCGTCCCGCGCGCGAGCACCTCGGTCGGCACGGGCGCCTGGCTCCCGCTCCGCACCCTCACCCACACCACCCCCACCGGCCCCGTCGCCATCCCCCTCGAGGACCTCGACCCCTACCGCGACCTCGACGACCCGGTCCCGCCCGCCCGGCTCGACGCCGAGGAGGCGGCCGAGTGGCAGCGGGTGTTCGACGGTGCCGTCGCCGTGCTCGCCGCGACCGGCACCGACCAGGGCCCGGGGCGGCTCGACCCGGCGCTGATACGCGCCGTCGTGCCCTACGGGCGCACCGCCGCCACCCCGCCCGCCGCACCGGCCGTCGCCGTCTCCGCGTCCAGCGGCGACGCCTTCGGCGCCATGGTGATCTCCCGCCCCGGATCCGCGCTCGCCCTCGCGGAGACCCTCGTGCACGAGTTCCAGCACAGCAAGCTCGCCGCACTGCTCCACCTCTTCCCCCTCCTCGACGACGACCGCGAGGAGCGCTACTACGCCCCCTGGCGTGCCGACCCCCGCCACCTCACCGGGCTGCTGCACGGCGCGTACGCCTTCACCGGCGTCGCGGGCTTCTGGCGGGACCGGCTGGCCGAACCGGCGTACGCCGAGGCCGCCGCCTACCACTTCGCGCTGCGCCGGCTGCAGTGCCGGCTGGTCGTGCGCACCCTGCTGACCAGCACCCGGCTCACCGCGCCCGGGCGCCGGCTGGTCGAGGGCCTCGCCCGGACGCTGGACGGCTGGCTGCGCGTGCCCGTCGACCCGGTCGCCCTGCGCCGGGCCCGCACGGCCGCCGCCCTGCACCGCGCCCAGTGGCGGCTGCGCAACGTCGCCACACCCCCCGCCCCGGACGGCACCCTCCGCTTCCGCCCCGACCGGGGCTTCTGGCCCGACACCCGCACCCACGTCTTCGCCGTCCGCCCCGCCGTTCCCCGTACCGCCGACGAGTACCTGGCCGTCGGCGACCCGGCCACCGCCCTGAACGGCTACGCCGAGGACCTGGCGCGGGATCCGGCCGACCCGCACGCGCTCTCGGGCTGGATCGTCGCCCGCGCGGCCCTGGACCCGGGCCACGCCACCCGGCGCGTCCTGGCCCGCCCGGAGCTGCACCGTCCGCGGCCCGGCGGCTGACAGGCGACGGACCACAGGAGACGGGCCCGCACGAACGGGGGGTGAACACCCGCCCGAGTGGTCAGGATGGAGACATGGGATTCCACGTCGACTCCGAAGCCGGGCGGCTCACCCGCGTCATCCTGCACCGGCCGGATCTCGAGCTCAAAAGGCTCACCCCCAGCAACAAGGACGCCCTTCTCTTCGACGACGTGCTGTGGGTGCGCCGGGCGCGCGCCGAGCACGACGGGTTCGCCGACGTGCTCCGCGACCGCGGGGTGGCGGTGCACCTCTTCGGCGACCTGCTCACCGAGACCCTGGACGTCCCCGCCGCCCGGCGGCTCGTCCTGGACCGGGTCTTCGACGAGAAGGAGTACGGAGTGCTGGCCACGGACCACCTCCGGGCCGCCTTCGAGACGCTGCCCGCCCACGAACTGGCCGAGTGGCTGGTCGGCGGCATGACCAAGCGGGAGTTCCTGGACGCTCACCCGGAGCCGACCTCGGTGCGCTTCCACGCCATGGAGCTGGACGACTTCCTGCTCGGGCCGCTGCCCAACCACCTCTTCACCCGGGACACCTCGGCCTGGATCTACGACGGCGTCTCCATCAACGCCATGCGCTGGCCCGCCCGGCAGCGCGAGACGGTCCACTTCGAGGCGATCTACCGGCACCACCCGCTCTTCCGCGACGCGACGTTCCCCCTCTGGTCCGAGGGGCAGGCCGACTACCCCTCCACCATCGAGGGCGGCGACGTCCTCGTCATCGGCAACGGCGCCGTGCTCATCGGCATGAGCGAGCGCACCACGCCCCAGGCCGTCGAGATGCTCGCCCACAAGCTGTTCGCCGCCGGGTCCGCCCGGACCATCGTGGCCCTGGACATGCCGAAGCGGCGGGCCTTCATGCACCTGGACACGGTGATGACGATGGTCGACGGCGACACCTTCACCCAGTACGCCGGGCTCGGCATGCTCCGCTCGTACACCATCGAGCCGGGCGCGGGGGAGAAGGACCTGAAGGTCACCGACCACCCGCCCGAGCACATGCACCGCGCCATGGCCGCCGCCCTCGGGCTCGGCGAGATCCGGGTCTTGACCGCGACCCAGGACGTCCACGCGGCCGAGCGCGAGCAGTGGGACGACGGCTGCAACGTCCTGGCCGTCGAGCCGGGCGTCGTCGTCGCCTACGAACGCAACGCCACCACCAACACCCACCTGCGCAAACAGGGCATCGAGGTGATAGAGATCCCGGGCAGCGAACTGGGCCGCGGCCGGGGCGGGCCGCGCTGCATGAGCTGCCCGGTGGAGCGGGGGCCCGTATAGCGGGAGTCCGTCGGGGGACTCGCCCTGTATAGAAATTCAGAAGTTCGTATAGACTTCCAGGAGTCAGTCCCCGACCTGCACCTCTGGAGCGCCCCCATGGCGACAGTCCCGACCGCCCTCGCCGGCCGCCACTTCCTCAAGGAGCTGGATTTCACCGAGGAGGAGTTCCGCGGCCTGGTCGAGCTGGCCGCGGAGCTGAAGGCCGCGAAGAAGGCCGGGACGGAGAAGCGGTACCTCCAGGGCAGGAACATCGCGCTGATCTTCGAGAAGACCTCGACGCGTACCCGCTGCGCGTTCGAGGTCGCCGCCGCCGACCAGGGCGCCTCGACCACGTACCTCGACCCGTCCGGATCGCAGATCGGCCACAAGGAGTCCGTGAAGGACACCGCGCGCGTCCTCGGCCGCATGTTCGACGGCATCGAGTACCGGGGCGACAGCCAGGGCAAGGTCGAGGAGCTGGCGGCCTTCGCGGGCGTCCCCGTCTACAACGGCCTGACCGACGACTGGCACCCCACGCAGATGCTCGCCGACGTGCTCACGATGACCGAGCACGGCGACCGCCCCCTGCGGGACACCAGCTTCGCCTACCTCGGCGACGCCCGCTTCAACATGGGCAACTCCTACCTGGTGACCGGGGCGCTGCTCGGCATGGACGTGCGCATCGTCGCCCCGAAGCAGTACTGGCCCGCCCAGGAGGTCGTCGACCGCGCCCACGGGCTCGCCGAGACCAGCGGGGCACGCGTCACCCTCACCGAGGACGTCGCCGAGGGCGTGCGCGGCGCCGGGTTCGTCGTCACCGACGTCTGGGTCTCCATGGGCGAGCCCAAGGACGTCTGGGCGGAGCGGATCAAGGCCCTCGCGCCCTACGCCGTCACCATGGACGTCCTGCGCGCCACCGGCAACCCGGACGTCAAGTTCCTGCACTGCCTGCCCGCCTTCCACGACCTGGGCACCAAGGTCGGCCAGGAGATCTTCGAGGCACACGGTCTGGACTCCCTGGAGGTCACGGACGAGGTCTTCGAGTCGCCGCACTCGGTCGTCTTCGACGAGGCGGAGAACCGCCTGCACACCATCAAGGCGGTCCTGGTCGCCACGCTGGCCTGACCGGACGGCCCCGCCGGGCCCGTTATCCTGACCGGCGGCAGCGGAGCCACCCCTTCCGCCGCCGCCGACCGCGACCACCGTCGCGCCCCCCGCACCACCAGAAACGAGCACCACCCGCCATGCCCGCCTCCCGCGTCAAGTCCCCCCACCTCCTCGTCGCCGAATCCGGCGCGGACCGCGAAGGCCACGGTCTCAAGCGCACCATGGGGCTGTTCCAGCTCGTCTGCTTCGGCGTCGGGGCGATCGTCGGCACCGGCATCTTCGTCGGCCTGTCCGACTCCGTCGCCGAGGCCGGCCCGGCCGTGGTCGTCTCCTTCGTCCTCGCCGCGATCACCTGCGTGTTCACCGCGTTCTCCTTCGCCGAGCTGGGCGGCGCCATCCCGGTCTCCGGCTCCTCGTACTCCTTCGCCTACGCCGGTCTCGGCGAGCGGACCGCGTTCCTCGTCGGCTGGTGCCTGCTCCTGGAGTACGGCGTGTCCGTCTCGGCGGTCGCGGTCGGCTGGAGCCAGTACGTCAACGAACTGCTCGACAGCGTCCTCGGCCTCCGGCTGCCCCAGGCGCTCTCCGCGGGCCCCGGCGAAGGCGGCGCCGTCAACCTGCCCGCGGTGATCGTCATCGCCCTGGCCTGCGTGCTGCTGGTGCGCGGCGTGCGGGAGAGCGCCCGCGCCACGGCCGCCATGGCCGTCCTCAAGCTGGCCGTCCTGCTCGCCTTCTGCGCCATCGGCTTCTACGCCTTCGAGGACGGCAACCTCACGCCCTTCTCACCGGCCGGCCTCGGCGGCATCGGCGCCGGCACCACCGCCGCCTTCTTCTCGTACATCGGCTTCGACGCGATCACCACGGCCGGCGAGGAGGCCAAGAACCCGCGCCGGGACATCCCCGTCGCGATCCTGGTCTGCATCGGCCTGGTCACCCTGCTCTACTGCGCGGTCGCCCTCGCCGCGACCGGCGCCGTCGGCGGCGACGCGGTCGGCGACCGGCCCGCCGCGCTCTCCTACGTCGTCGACCGGGTCACCGGCTCCGCGATCGGCGGCGGCGTGGTCGCCTTCGGCGCGGTCGTCGCCATCGCCTCGGTGGTGCTCGCCGTGATGTACGGCCAGACCCGCATCCTGATGTCGATGTCCCGGGACGGCCTGATCCCCCGGGTCTTCGAGAAGGTCTCCCCGCGCACCGCGACCCCCGTCGCCGGCACCCTGATCGTCGGCGTGGTCTTCGCCGTCCCCGCCGCCTTCGCCCCGCTCGACGCGGTGGTCAACCTGTGCACCATCGGCACCCTCGCCACCATGGCCGCCGTCAACGTCTCGGTGATCACCCTGCGGCGCCGCGAACCGGGCCTCGCCCGCACCTTCCGCGTGCCGCTCTACCCGGTGACACCGCTGCTCGGGGTCGGCTTCTGCCTCTACCTGATGTACGAGACGGGCGGCGGGACCTGGCTCCAGTTCGCGGTGTTCCTCGCGGTGGGCCTGCTGGTGTACGCCGCCTACGGGCGCCGCCACTCCCGCCTCGCGGGAAGCGCGGTCACCGCGGACGACGCTGAGCGGGCACCGCGGGGAGCCTGAACCAGACCGCCTTGCCCGACCCCGTGGGCCGGTGACCGCAGGACGAGCTGAGGGCGCGGATCAGAAGCAGACCGCGCCCGTCCTCGCGCCACGGGTCGGGCGGCTCCACCCCCGGGCGGGTGAGGTCGGCGGGCGGCACCGGGTCCGGGTCGTGGACCTCGACCTGGCAGCCGGTCGGCAGCAGCTCCACCACCAGCTCGATCGGCGTCTCGCCCGAGGTGTGCTCCACGGCGTTGGCGACCAGCTCCGCCGTCAGCAGCTCCGCGGTGTCGCCGTCGGCCGTGTGCTTCAGCTCGGCCAGGGCCCTGCGCACCAGGGCACGGGCCACCGGCACCGCCGCGGCGGAGTGCGGCAGCGCGATGCGCCAGGAGGCGGGTACGGGGAAGTGATCGTGCACGGCGGGTCCGTTTCGTGGAGCAGGGTGTCCTGTCCTGCTTTCAACCTTATGAATGGTACGGCGCCGCCCGGCAGAGCCGTTGGACGGGCACGGTCCGGGACCTTCGGCCCTCGACACCGTCGATCTGTCGCGCACTCGTGACGACAGTCACAGAACGGTGATAACTTCGAGTGTCATGAGTCCCTTCACCGGCTCCGCCGCCCCCACCCCCGACTGGCGGCACCTGCGTGTCGAGATCACCGACGGCGTCGCCACCGTCACCCTCGCCCGCCCCGACAAGCTCAACGCCCTCACCTTCGAGGCCTACGCCGACCTGCGCGACCTGCTCGCCGAACTGTCCCGCGGGCGCTCCGTACGAGCGCTGGTGCTGGCGGGCGAGGGGCGCGGCTTCTGCTCAGGCGGCGACGTGGACGAGATCATCGGCGCGACCCTGTCCATGGACACCGCCCGGCTGCTGGACTTCAACCGGATGACGGGCCAGGTGGTGCGGGCGGTACGCGAGTGCCCGTTCCCGGTGATCGCCGCGCTGCACGGGGTCGCCGCCGGGGCGGGCGCGGTCCTCGCGCTGGCCGCCGATTTCCGCGTCGCCGACCCGTCCGCCCGCTTCGCCTTCCTCTTCACCCGCGTCGGCCTCTCCGGCGGCGACATGGGCGCCGCCTACCTGCTGCCCCGCGTCGTCGGCCTCGGCCACGCCACCCGCCTGCTGATGCTCGGCGACCCGGTGCGCGCCCCCGAGGCCGAGCGCATCGGCCTGATCAGCGAACTGACCGAGGAGGGCCGTGCCGACGAGGCCGCCCACACCCTGGCCCACCGCCTCGCCGACGGCCCGGCCCTCGCGCACGCCCAGACCAAGGCCCTGCTCACGGCCGAGCTGGACATGCCGCTGGCGGCCGCGGTGGAACTGGACGCGTCGACCCAGGCCCTGCTGATGACGGGGGAGGACTACGCCGAGTTCCACGCGTCCTTCACGGAGAAACGCCCCCCGAAGTGGCAAGGGAGGTAAGGGGATGGTCTCGTCCCAGGGAAGTCCGGTCGGCCCAGGGGCGCGGGGAACTGCGCGAACAACCACAACAAACCCGCACTCGCCGGCGCAGACAAGCCACCCCCTGCACGCGGCGATCGTCGGCGGAGGCCCCGGCGGCCTCTACACCGCCGCCCTCCTCAAACGCCTCGCCCCCGACCGCGAGGTCACCGTCTACGAACGAGGCGCCCCCGACGACACCTTCGGCTTCGGCGTAGTCCTCTCCGACGAGACCCTCGGCGGCATCGAACACGCCGACCCCGTCGTCCATGAGGCCCTGAAGGCGCACTTCGTCCGCTGGGACGACATCGACATCGTCCACCGCGGCACCCGCCACACCTCCGGAGGACACCGCTTCGCCGCCCTCGGCCGCCGCCGCCTCCTCGACATCCTGCACGACCGCTGCCGCGACCTCGGCGTGGACCTGCGCCCGCGCACCGAGGCGCCGCCCCCGGACGAGCTCGCCCGCACCCACGACCTCGTCGTCGCCGCCGACGGCGTGCACAGCGCCACCCGCGAGCGCTACCGCGACGTCTTCCGGCCCCACCTCACCTCCCACCGCTGCCGCTACATCTGGCTCGCCGCCGACTTCGCCTTCGACGCCTTCCGCTTCGAGATCGCCGAGACCGAGCACGGCGTGATGCAGCTGCACGGCTACCCCTTTGCACCGGACGCCTCCACCGTCATCGTCGAGATGCGCGAGGAGGTCTGGCGGGCCGCCGGGTTCGACGAACTGGGCGAGACCGAGTCCACCGTCCGCTGCGCCGAGATCTTCGCCGAAGCGCTCCGCGGCCGCCCGCTGCGGTCCAACAAGTCGGCGTGGACCACCTTCCGCACGGTCGTCAACGAACGCTGGTCGCACGGCAACACCGTCCTGCTCGGCGACGCCGCCCACACCGCCCACTTCTCCATCGGCTCCGGCACCAAGCTCGCCGTGGAGGACGCCCTCGCGCTCGCCGCCTGCCTGGAGGAACACCCCACCCTCCAGGCGGCGTTGAGCGCGTACGAGGAGGAGCGGCGCCCCGTCGTCGCCTCCACACAGCGGGCGGCCAAGGCCAGCCTGGAGTGGTTCGAGGACCTGGACCGCTACCTCGGCCAGCCGCCCCGCCAGTTCGCGTTCAACCTGCTCACCCGCAGCCGCCGGGTCACCCACGGGAACCTGCGGCTGCGCGACGCGGGCTTCACGGACTCCGTCGAGCGCGAGTTCGGCTGCCCACCGGGCACGCCCCCGATGTTCACCCCCCTCCGGCTGCGGGGCCTGACCCTGCGCAACCGCGTCGTCGTCTCCCCGATGGACATGTACTCCGCCACCGACGGCGTCCCCGGCGACGTCCACCTGGTCCACCTGGGCGCCAGGGCGCTGGGCGGTGCCGCGCTGGTGATGACCGAGATGGTGTGCGTCAGCGCGGAGGGCCGCATCACCCCGGGCTGCACCGGCCTCTACACCGGCCGGCAGGGCGAGGCGTGGCGTCGGATCACGGACTTCGTGCACGACAGCGCGCCCGGCACCGCGATCGGCGTGCAGCTCGGCCACAGCGGGCGCAAGGGCTCGACCCGGCTGATGTGGGAGGGCATGGACGAACCACTGCCCGAGGGCAACTGGCCCCTCGTGGCACCCTCCCCACTGCCGTACCGGCCCGGCAGCCAGACCCCGCGCGAGCTGACCCGAGCACAACTGACCGACGTGCGACGGCGGTTCAGGGACGCCGCTGCACGGGCCGCCGGGGCCGGTTTCGACCTGCTCGAACTGCACTGCGCCCACGGCTATCTGCTCTCCGGCTTCCTCTCCCCGCTCACCAACCACCGCACCGACGCCTACGGCGGCTCACCGCACAACCGGCTGCGCTTCCCCCTGGAGGTCTTCGACGCCGTACGCGAGGTGTGGCCGGACGAACGGCCCATGACCGTACGGGTCTCCGCCACCGACTGGGCCGAGGGGGGCACCGGCGCCGAGGAGGCGGTGGACATCGCCCGCGCCTTCGCCGCGCACGGCGCCGACGCCGTCGACGTGTCCACGGGCCAGGTCGTCGCCGACGAACGGCCGGAGTTCGGACGGTCGTACCAGGCACCGTACGCGGACCGCATCCGGCACGAGGCGGGCGTCCCGGTGATCGCCGTCGGCGCGATCTCCTCCTGGGACGACGTCAACTCGCTCGTCCTGGCCGGACGCGCCGACCTGTGCGCCCTCGCCCGTCCGCACCTGTACGACCCGCACTGGACGCTGCACGCCGCCGCCGAGCAGGGCTACGACGGCCCGGGTGCCGTCTGGCCGGCGCCGTACCGCGCGGGCAGCCGCCCGCCGCGCACCGGACGCACCGACGACCCCAAGCCGAGGCTCACGCCGCACGGCCGACGTCAGGACGGGTAGCCCCAGGCCCCGCACATCGCGCGCAGCCGCTCGGGAACCTCCTGGGCGCCGGGCAGCGAGCGCCCCGGCTGCACGGTGCCGGTGCGGATGTTCTCGCGCCAGTCGCCCAGGCCCCTGACCAGGTCGGCGTCGCTCTTCCTGCCGTAGTTCAGCATGGCCGGCGCGTAGTCGACGCCGAGGAACGCGCACAGGCGCCGCATCTCGCGCCCGGGATCCTCGGTGATGTCCTCGTAGCGCACGCAGAAGCCGTCGGAGTCCGCCGCGCGGGCCTCCTCGACGGCCGTCATGTAGCGCAGCACATCCGTGACGGCCGTGTCGTACGGGCGCTTGACGGGGTCCGTCTCGTGCCAGGAGCGGGCGATCGACTCGGGGTGGCGCAGCAGGAACACGAAGCGCGCGTCGGGCCAGCAGTCCTTGAGACGCTGGTGCATGTACACGTTGGCCGGTGTCTTCTCCACCACGAAGTCCTTGCCGGATCTGACGAGTTCGCGGTGCAGGACACGGTCCCACAGCAGGTGCTCCAGGTCGCCGCGCCGCAGGTCGAGAGCGCCCATGGCCCGCTCGGAGAACCAGTTGGCGCAGGTGACCTCCAACTTGCCGATGTGCAGTTCGTGCGGGGCGTGCAGCCGTGGGTGGGCGCCCAGCATCATGCGCAGCAGGGTGGAGCCGGAACGGATGGAGGAGATGATGAACACGGGCCGCCGCAGCAGCCGGTCGGTCGGCAGTTCCCCGGCCGACGGACATCGGTACGCGGCCTCCCGCCGCGCCGCGGGATCCGCGGCGGCGGACTCCCTGCCCGGTGCCGCCCGGGGCGCTCTCCGTACCTGGAGGCCGGTGGTGGCGGCGAGGGCCCGGTTCACTCTGCGCGCGAGACTCATGCCTCCGCACGGTAGGCGGCGAACCTGAGAAGAGGGTCTGAGGAGGCTGAGGGTTCCCTGACCCCGGGAAGTGTGACGTGACTCACTCACCTGGGTGGTGGGGTCCCTCCCAGAGCCGCGTACCGCGCGCCCGCGTCCCGCAGGCGCTCGTGCAGGGCCCGGAAGACGGCCGCCGAGCGCGTGCCGGGCCAGCCCCCGGGCAGCAGCCGGGCGGGCAGACCCGGGTCGGCGTAGGGCAGGTGGCGCCAGGAGTCCAGGGCGAGGAGATAGTCGCGGTAGGCCGCCTCGGGCGGGGTGTCGGCCCGGGCCTCCCAGTGGCGCAGCACGCGCGCGTGCCGGTCGAGGAACGCCTCGTGCTCCTTGGCGATCGCCGCCAGGTCCCACCAGCGCCCCGCCGCCTCCGCGGTCGGCGTGAAGCCCAGGTGCTCACCGCGGAAGAAGTCCACATAGGAGTCCAGGCCCAGGCGGCCCAGCGCGTGCCGGGCCTCCTCGTACAGCCGGGCCGGGGCGATCCAGACCCCGGGGGCCGCGGTGCCGAAGCCGAGGCCGGCCAGGCGGGAGCGCAGGACGTGCCGCTTCTGCCGCTGCGACTCGGGCACGGAGAACACGGCGAGCACCCAGCCCTCGTCGCCGTGGGGTGCGGTGGCGTAGACGCGCCGGTCCCCGTCGTCCAGCAGCTCGCGTGCCTCGTCCGACAGTCCGTAACCGGCCGCGCCCTGGGCCGTACGGGCGGGCAGCAGCAGTCCGCGCCGCTTCAGCCGGGACACCGACGAGCGCACGGAGGGCGCGTCCACCCCGACCGCGGCCAGCAGCCGGATCAGCTCGGCGACGGGCACCGGGCCCGGCGCGAAGCGACCGTAGGCGCCGTAGAACGTGACGATCAGGGACCTCGGGGTGTGCTGCGCGTGCTGGTCGGACACATTGATCATCTTATGTCGTCGGCCTCACGCCCGGTCGCCCCGGGGATCCGGAAGCGAGCCCGGACCGCCCTCCGGCGAGGGGAGCAGCCGGTAGCGCTGGAGCTTGCCGGTCGCCGTGCGGGGCAGCGCGTCCAGGAAGACGATCTCGCGCGGGCACTTGTACGGCGCCAGCTCCGACCGCAGGAAGTCGCGCAGCGCGTCGGCGTCCCGCCCGGCCCCCTCCCGCAGCACCGCGTACGCCACCACGACCTGCCCCCGGCTCTGGTCGGGCCGGCCCACCACCGCCGCCTCCACCACGTCCGGATGCCGCAACAGCGCGTCCTCCACCTCCGGCCCCGCGATGTTGTACCCGGCCGAGATGATCATGTCGTCGGCGCGTGCCACGTACCGGAAGTATCCGTCGGGCTCGCGGACGTAGGTGTCCCCGGTGACGTTCCAGCCGTCGCGCACGTACTCCCGCTGACGCGGATCGGCGAGATAACGGCACCCCACCGGCCCGCGCACCGCCAGCAGGCCCGGCTCCCCGTCGGGCACGGGCACCCCGTACCCGTCCTGCACGCGCGCGTGCCACCCCGGCACCGGAACGCCCGTCGTACCGGGCCTGATGTCGTCGTCGGCCGCGGAGACGAAGATGTGCAGCAGCTCGGTGGCGCCGATGCCGTTGATGATCCGCAGGCCGGTGCGCTCGTGCCAGGCCCGCCAGGTGGCCGCGGGCAGGTTCTCGCCCGCCGAGACGAGGCGCCTGAGGCTGCTCACGTCGTACGCGTCCAGCTCGTCGAGCATCGCGCGGTACGCCGTCGGCGCGGTGAACAGCACCGACACCCGGTGCTCGGCGACGGCCGGCAACAGCTGCCTGGGGCCCGCCTGTTCGAGCAGCAGGGCGCTCGCCCCGGCCCGCAGCGGAAAGACCACGAGACCGCCGAGCCCGAAGGTGAAGCCGAGCGGCGGGCTGCCCGCGAAGAGATCGTCGGGGCGCGGCCTCAGCACGTGCGCGGAGAAGGTGTCGGCGATCGCCAGCACGTCACGGTGGAAGTGCATGCAGCCCTTCGGGCGCCCGGTGGTCCCGGAGGTGAACGCGATCAGCGCCACGTCGTCGGCGGCGGTGCCGACGGCCTCGAAGGGCGTGCCGGGAGCCGCACCGTCGCCCGCCCGGTGCAGCAGGTCCTCCGGCGCGTCCCCGCCGTACGTCGTGATCCGCAGGCCGGGGACCTCGGCCTCGGCGAGGTGGTCGACGGACCGGACGTCGCACAGGGCGTGCCGCACCCGGGCGATCTCGCAGATCGCGCGCAGTTCGTGCGGGCGCTGCTGGGCCAGCACCGTGACGGCCACCGCGCCCGCCTTCAGCACCGCCAGCCAGCACGCGGCCAGCCACGGGGTGGTGGGCCCCCGCAGCAGCACCCTGTTCCCGGGGACGACGCCGAGGCCGCCGGTGAGCAGGTGGGCGATCCGGTCGACGCGGGCCCGCAGCCCGCCGTAGGTCCAGGTGTCCCCGGACCCGGTGCGGAAGGCCGGACGGTCGTCGGGCGGGCCGGCGAGCAGCTCGGCGGCGCAGTTCAGCCGCGCCGGGTAGCGCAGCTCCGGCAGGTCGAGGAGGAGCTCCGGCCACTGGTCCGGGGGCGGGAGGTGCTCGCGCGCGAAGGTGTCGACGTGGGCGGAGCCGTGCGGTTCCGCGTGGCGCGCGTCGGCCATGGCGGTTCGCCCCCTTTGTCGTGGTGGGCTCGCGCAACGAGCGTATCGTGTCGGTGACGGCAGTCAACGGGGCGCGATAGCCTCGGCGGTGACCCGGCGGGACAGGGGAGCAGGGGAAGGGACCGGCGATGACCGCATTCTCGCTCGAACCGGCACAACTCGCCTGGCGCGACGAGCTGCGCGCCCTCGCCGCCGAACGGCTGCGCCCGCTCGCGGACAGGGGCGAGCCGGGCCGGGTCAACCGCGCCCTGCTCGCCGAACTCGGCGCCCTCGGTCTGCCGGCCCGCCTGTTCACCTCGGGCGCCCTCGACCTGTGCCTGATGCGGGAGTCTCTCGCCCACGCCTGCACGGAGGCCGAGACCGCCCTCGCCCTCCAGGGCCTCGGCGCCCACCCGGTGCACGCCCACGGCACCGAGTCCCAGCGCGCCCGCTGGCTCCCCCGCGTCGGCGACGGCACCGCGGTGGCCGCCTTCGCCCTCTCCGAGCCCGACGCGGGCTCGGACGCGGCGGCCCTGTCCCTGCGGGCGGAACCGGACGCGGGCGGGGGACCGGGCCCGGGTTGGCGGCTGACCGGCGAGAAGTGCTGGATCTCCAACGCTCCCGAGGCCGACGTCTACACCGTGTTCGCCCGCACCACCCCCGGCGCCGGCGCCCGCGGCGTCACCGCCTTCCTCGTGCCCGCCGACCGCCCCGGCCTCACCGGCACCCCGCTCGACATGCTCTCGCCGCACCCCATCGGCGCCCTCGCCTTCGACGCCGTGCCCGTCACCGCGGACGACGTGCTCGGCGAGCCGGACCACGGCTTCCGGGTGGCCATGGACACCCTCAACCTGTTCCGCCCCAGCGTCGGCGCCTTCGCCGTCGGCATGGCGCAGGCCGCCCTGGACGCGACCCTCGCGCACACCACCGCCCGTGACGCCTTCGGCGGCAAGCTGCGCGACCTCCAAACCGTCTCCCACCAGGTCGCCGAGATGGCGCTGCGCACGGAGGCGGCCCGCCTGATGGTGTACGCGGCGGCGACGGCGTACGACGCGGGCGCCCCGGACGTCCCGAAGCGCGCCGCGATGGCGAAACTCCTCGCCACCGAGACCGCCCAGTACGTCGTCGACCGCGCCGTCCAACTGCACGGCGCCCGCGCCCTGCGCCGCGGCCACCTCCTCGAACACCTCTACCGCGAGGTGCGCGCCCCCCGCGTCTACGAGGGCGCCAGCGAGGTCCAGCGCGGCATCATCGCCAAGGAGCTGTACCGGACGCACCGCACCCAGCACGCCACGACCGAGGAGGCCGGAGCATGACCGCCCAACGGGTGAACCCGCCCGCACTCTCCCCGCCCACCGGCTTCTCCCACGCCGTCGTCGCCACCGGCACCCGCGTCGTCTTCCTGGCCGGCCAGACCGCCCTCGACACCGACGGCAGGATCACCGGCGACACCCTCGCCGCCCAGTTCGAGCAGGCCCTCACCAACCTCCTCACCGCCCTGCGCGCCGCCGGCGGCACCCCGGCCGACCTCGCCCGCGTCACCGTCTACGCCACCGACGTCGCCGCCTACCGTACCCACGCCGCCGACCTCGGCCGCACCTGGCGCGACCTGGCCGGCCGCGACTACCCGGCGATGGCGGTCGTGCAGGTCGTACGCCTGTGGGACGAACGGGCGTTGGTGGAACTCGACGGGTTCGCCGTACTGCCGTAGCCGCCGTACTGCCGCAGCGGGTCCGCGGCCTCTACCATTCCGGCATGCCGGACATCGAACTGAGCGCGGGAACCATCGAGTACGAGGACACCGGCGGCCAGGGCCCGGTCGTCGTCCTCCTCCACGGTCTCGTCCACGACCGGACCGTCTGGCGCGAGGTCGTCGCCGACCTGCGTACCGACCACCGCGTCGTCGCCCCGACCCTGCCCTACGGCGCCCACCGCCACCCCATGCGCCGGCCCCCGACACCCGACCTCGTCAACGAACTGATCGCCGAGTTCCTCGACCGCCTCGACCTCACCGACGTCACCCTGGTCGAGAACGACTGCGGACGCGCCCAGACGGTGGCCGCCCGGCACCCGGAGCGCCTCGCGCGGCTGGTGCTCGTCGCGTGCGAGGCGTTCGACAACTACCCGCCGGGCCTGCCCGGAAAGCTGATCGGCGTCGCCTGCCGGACACCCGGTGGCGTGCCCCTGCTGGTCCGCACCCTGGGCCTCAAGGCCCTGCGACGCCTCCCCGTCGGCATCGGCGCCCTCACCAAGCGGCCCGTCCCGGACACGGTCGTCGACGGCTGGCTGCGCCCGCTGCGCACCGACCCGGCGATCCGTCGCGACTTCCGGTACTACAACACGCACGTCCGCCGCGACGAACTCATCGAGGCCGCCCGGGGATTGCGGACGTTCGACCGGCCCGCGCTCGTGGTCTGGGCGACCGAGGACCTGATGATGCCCCGCGCCCACGGGCGACGCCTGGCCGAACTCCTCCCGAAGGGGCGGCTGGTGGAGGTCGAGGACGCCAGGACGCTGGTCCCCGAGGACCAGCCGGAGCTGCTCGCCTCGCTGCTGCGGGAGTTCATCGCCGAGAAGGACTGATCGCCCCCGGCGGCCGGATCACGCAGCCATCGCCACCGGCCCGCCCGGCATCCGGTGCGGGGCGACGACCCGGCCGCCCGGCCGCAGCTCGCCGGTGTCGTCGAAGACGATGGTGCCGTCGCACAGCAGGCTCCACCCCTGCTCCGGGTGGCCGACGACGATGTGCGCGGGGGCGGGGGACTCGGCTGCGGGGCAGGAAGACCGGTGGGTACACATGGCGCACCTCCACGTCGGGAGACCGTCCCGTCGTCGGGACCGTCGCGTGTACCGACCGTGCGCCCGCCGGGAAGCCGTCGCCAAGACCCTGGCGGCAGGCGTGACAACACCCGGACAAGCCGGCGACGGTTCCACGACGACCGAGACAACCGAGACAGACGACCGAGGCAACCGAGGCAACCGAGACGACCGAGACGACCGAGACGACCGAGACAACCGACGCGGACTCGCCACCGAAGGAGTGACGGTCACTGCCGCCCGCCCCTCTGCCCGGTACCAGTGGAACCCCTCGTTCCGACCTGACCGGGAGAATCCCCATGCGCGTACGATCCGCCGCCCTCGCCACGGCCGCCGGCGCCGCCCTGCTCCTGCCCGTCGCCCCCGCCGCCACGGCAGGACCCGCCACCCCCGCCGCACCCCACGACGCCCGCCTCGTCGCGGAGTCGGTGACCGTCGACCCGGTCGGCCGCATCGCCGCCGACGGAAGCATCACCCTCTCCGGCACCTACCGCTGCACCGGCGGCACCGGCCCGGTCTTCGTCAGCTCCACCGTGAGCCAGAGCGACCAGTCCGCGCGGTACGGCGTCGGCGGCACCCGCGCGGTCTGCGACGGACTGGAGCACCGCTGGGTCAACACCGGCACCCCCGACACGGTCGTCCTCAAGCCCGGCGCGGCCCACGTCGAGGCCACCCTCATGGAGCTGCGCCCCATGGGCATCGTGCCGCTCCCGAGCTTCCACGCCCGGCACGCTCAGGACGTGACGCTGACGGCGTCCTGACCCCTCCCGGCGGTCTCCGTCGCCCACCTCGGACCGAGACCGCCGACGACTTCCGCATTCCCTTTCCGCCTAACCTCCGGAAGGAATGGAAGCGTATTCCGCCCGTGTTCTTCCGTACCTGGTCGGGTCGTTTACCGGGGGCCCGCGCCGGGTCGCGGTGAACGCACGGCATTCCGCCGCTGCTGCGGAAGGGACACCGCGTCGGACGCCGCCCCGCCCGACGGCTCGTCACCCGGCGTGACCGCGAGGCGCTGCCGATGGCGCGGCACCGCCCGCCGGGGCGGACGGGTGAGCGTGATCTGCCGGATGACCTGCTGGAAGCAGACCAGCGAGGCCAGACCGGGCAGCGCCGCCGCCGCACCGTCGCTGAGCGTTCTGGGCGCCTCGGCGATGCACAGCAGCATCGCGATGGCCGAGAACAGCAGGACGACGGCCCAGGAGTGCACCGCGCGGCGCTGGTGCAGCGCGGCCCGCAACACCGCCAGCGAGGCCACCAGCCAGGGCCCGTAGACCAGCAGCGGCCACCAGGACACGACGCTGCCGCGGGTGCGCGTCACGGCGGCCAGACGCAACGGCTCGTAGGCCACCATGCCGCCGAACAGGCTCACCGAGGCCGCGATGACCGCGGCGAGCGCGGCGACGAACAGGCTCGCCGCCCGCAGCCGGCTCACCTTCCTGCGGACCCTGCGGTGACTCGTCGGGGACTCCCTCAACGGGGGCAGCTCCGCCGTGATCTCCTGCAGATTGCTCAACGGGGTGCCCGGGGCGGGCGCGAGCGCCGAGGCGTCCGTCACGGGCGGGGCCGGGGCCTGCTGCTCCATCGCGTCCTGCAGCAGGAACGCGAGCTCCTCGGCCGGGTCCCAACCGGGTTCGGGCGGGACCAGGGTCTCCTGAAAGAACCCCTCGGGCGCCCGGTGCCGACCGGTGCCCGTGGGGTGGAGCAGTCCTTCGCCGTAGGGCATGTGGGGATGAGTGTGTTCCTCGTACACGACGGGCCGGTCACTCCGTCCGGCTGTACGCCAGGGAGCCCTGCGCGCGCCCCCACCGCTCGGCGAGGCCGGACTCCAACTCGGTCATGACGTCCAGGAAGCGTTGCAGAACGGGCTCGGTCACACGGAGAGGGACGAGGTGCCCGCCTCTGGTCAGAGTTCCGCCGCTCGGTGACGGACAGTGATATCTGCCGGGCCTGTAGGTGTACGGGCCAAGCGCCGTCAATTCCCCGTGTTCCTCGGTCATATCCGAAGTAACGTCTGCCTAGTCCGTCGGATGCGCGGCAGTCGAGTGAACGATTTCTGCGATACTTACGCAATCCAGAATTCACACCGGCTCGCCCATGTCGTTGTACGAAAAGCGTCCAAGGGCGCGCGATCGGGCGATCGCCGGTCAGACGGGGCGGCCCCCGGCCTGGTCCCTGGGGGCGTAGCCGAGGGACGCGCGGTCGATGAGACGGTCACCGAGTTCGCGCACGGGGGCGGGCTTCGGCGTCCGCACGGCCTTCCTGGCCGGGACCTGCTTCGCGGTCGGCTTCGAAGCGGCCTTCTTGCCGCCACCGCCCGTACGCTTGACCGGCGTTCCCTTCGCCTGCCGGGCGGCCCTCGCGGCCGGCGTGTCCCGTGCCGCGTACTTCTTGCGGAGCGCCGAGAGCTGCTCGCGCTCCTGGACGACCACGTCGGCGGGCAGGGCGTTGGCGACGGCCCGGGCCCGGCTGAGCGCGTAGCGTGCCGCGTTCCAGTTCTTCCTGTTGATCGCCGCGCGGGCCAGGCCGAGGGCCTGGTGCAGCGCCTTGATCTTCGCGGGCTGCCGCCTGGGTACGGGAACCTCGGCCCCACTGGCACGCCGCTGCCCGGCGGCACGGGTGCCCCAGTCCGTACCCGAGGTCAGGACGACGGTCGAACGGGGGTTGCTGCTCTGACTTCGACGTACCACGTGCCGCTGGTTCCTTGGATGCCGCCGGGGAGCCCGGACCGACCAGGCCGAACCACCGGACACGGTGGGCGATGACCTGGCGATATTACGTTCCCGTGCGCCGACGGGGAAGAGGTGCCTCGGCGCCGCCCCTGCCCGACGGGGTGACGCGCCGCGACGGTCAGCGCCTGAGGTCCGTCTCCTCGACGCGGGTCTGTACCGTCCGGCCGCTCTCCCAGCCATTCGCGCCCGGTGCCACCTCCGGCATGGGGATGTCCGCCCGGTTCTCCCGCTTGCCCGACGTCGAGAGGCCGAGCCGGTCGTCCCGGGCCCGGATCATCTCGTCCGACGCCTGCCCGTCCTCGGTGAAGCCCATCATGAGCTGGGGGATGCCGTACGGGAAGTCGTCGCGGTCGTACTGCCACGTGTGGAACGTCTTCCCGTACGTGGTCACGAGATCCTCGAAGTAGGTGTGCTCGGCCAGGTCGGGGATGCCGGGGGCGGTGAGGATGCCCGACTTGACCTCGTAGTGGTGGCTGTGCCAGAGCCGCTTCTCGTCCTCCGGCAGACCGCGGAAGCGTTCCTCGCTGATGATGTACTCGATGCCGATCAGCCGGGCGTCGGGCGCGTTGCGGTCGAAGATGACGCACTGGTGCAGGTCGTGCTGGAGGTGGATGCAGAAGTGCGTGGCCTCCACCTGCCGGCCCATGTCGTCGGCGTACATGTGGAAGCCGTTGAGGTACGTGCTCATCGCCTCCAGCGGGTACTTCCGCTGCATGGCCCCGGCCGCCAGGTCCAGCGCGCGGTGCTTGAGCGGGTGCCCCTTGCCGATCCTGCCGACCGTGGCCGCCTTCCGGCCGAACAGCAGGCCGGCCGCGGCCGTGATACCCGCCGCGGTACCGATGCCGATACTCGCGGCCGCCCCTCGGCCGGAGCCGCGCGAGCGGTGCGTGCCCTGTGTGAGTGCCATGGGCGGCGAGTCCCCTGGACCGGGCCCCTGTAACGGTCCGCCCGGAAGACGATCACGGTCGGGCCCCAGCAGCCCCTGAGCCACAGGACACGGCGTGCTCCTCTCTTCTGCGGTACGCGTGCATGGAGGCGCCCGGGGCTCAGGCCTCCTGCGCCGGGGCCGTGGTCCCCGGGAACGTGCTGTGCATCAGGTCCTGGAGCCATGCGGAGCCGTTCTTGGACTTCAGCTCGCCCATGAGGACCATCAGGCTGTCCCGCTGGAGGTGGCCCTGCTGGACCCACATCCCGATGACGTTCTGGAGGAGGGCCAGGTCGTGCCGGGCGGAGGTCTCGGTGGCGGGCCTGCTGAGCTGCCGCTGGATGCCCTTGACTACCTCGAGGATGTCCGCCACCCCGCGCTCCTCCACCTTGTCCGAGCTGCGGAGTTCGGCGAGGTCCATCGTGTACGTCATGGGTGTGTTCACGGCCTCGCCCGCCTCGACGGCCTTGATCGCCCGGACGATCGCCTCCCGGGCCTCCGCGGCGCTGTCCAGGTCCCGGTGGTCCAGTTCGATGGTCCGCAGCCCCTGTACGTCGAACGGAACGGGCTGGCCCTCGGAGATGATCTGGATGAAGGGCTTGCCGGTGGTGTGCCGCACCGCGAGTTCGTAGAAGACGTTCGGATTCTGGTCGGTCAGATCGGCGATCACCAGTCCGTCGCCGAGAATCCGCTCGAGGACCTGTGTGCTGATCAGCCCCGAGGAGTCGATCTCGTCGGCCCTGGTCGCCTGATACCCGCATTCCAGGGCCGCCGGTTTCACGATGTGTCGGAGAATCTGGTCGCTGCGTCGCCGGATGTCGGAGCCCGTCGCTCCGATCGGCGCTATGTAGAAACAGCGGTGGGTCGTGGCTGGCGTTTCCATGTTCCCCCCGGTCCATGAAGTGGGCGGCGGCAGTATAGGGCGTCGCACTCTTCGGGTATTGATTATATCTGATGAGGAATCGGGCTGATATCAGGTGAATTGCACTTTGGCGGGACACACAGACAGGCGTCCCACGGGCCACTAGGCTGGCAGGTGAAGGTACACGGAACCGGGGGGTTGATCAGTGGACTTCACTTATACCGAGCAGACCTTGCCCCGCGCGGTGGCCTGGCTCTTCGAGTCGAACGGCTACTCGGTCACCGAGGATGTCAGCGTCCAGGACGTGGTTTTCCCGCTCCTCGCGAAACAGATGGCGGGACTGGTCGAGCAGAAGGTATTCATCGAAGTCACGATCGACCATGTGAACATGGTGAAGCACGAGGGGCTGATAGCGAAACTGGTCCTGGCGCGGAGGCAGGTGCTCGGTTCGCAGCAGGTACTCGTGTCGTCCGGCGGATTCACCGACGAGGCGCGCGACCATGCGCGAATGGAAGGGATTCTGGTCTACACGTTCCAGGAGCTCTTCCGGCAGTTCGAGCGCACCGACCCGTATATCGAGCACGTCCTGGGGGACGGCGACTTCGCCGAATCCCTGCGCGATCTGGACGAGGTCTACGAGGAACCCGACTTCGACGACGACCGGGGCGTGCACCGCGCCACCGAGTGGCTGACCCACTGGGTGGGCGACGAGACCGAGCCGTCCCGCTGGGTGGTGGTCGTCGGCGAGTACGGCACGGGAAAGACCGCCCTCACCCGGGTTCTCCAGCGGCGCTGGATGAGCGACTACCGCGAGGGCCGGCTGACCAGGCTGCCGTTCCGGGTGGAACTCAGGGACTTCAGTCGCCAGTTCGACGCCCGCGGCCTGCTCCACCACTTCCTCGACCGCAACGAACTGGCCCACCTCAACATCAGCTTCGTCGAGTCCATGATCGCCAACGGGCGCGTCATGCTCATCCTCGACGGCTACGACGAGATGGCCCAGTTCCTCAACGTGCGAGAGCGCAGAGCCTGCCTGGAGGCGCTCACCGAACTCTCCGGCGACGGGGTCCGGGGCATCCTCACCAGCCGGCCCAACTACTTCACCGAGGCCGAGGAACTCCAGGTCTTCGAGGTGCTCTACCGCAACCTCGACACCCGGTCCCAGATCGGCGCCGCAGCCCTCGACAAGGAGGTCCTGGAACAGGAGCAGCAGGTCGACCGGATGCTGGAGCAGTTCGTCATCCAGCGCGCCGAGCGGCAACTGCGCGACCTCAGTCCGGAACAGACGATCCATCTGGTGAAGAAGCGCCTCGGGGACGACCCCGCGGGCGAGAAGGCGGTCACCGGCATCCTCAGCCGGGTCTTCCGCCCCGAGAGCACCCGTGAGTACTCCCTCGGCGGCAAACCCGTCATCGTCAGCTACCTCCTGGACGTGGTCGAGGAACTCAAGCGCGACGAGGCCAGTGGCAGCGGCGGCAAGCTCACCGAGTGGCAGATCTACGAGTTGATCATCAACAAGCTGATGCTGCGCGACTGGGCTCGGGTGAAGAACCTCCCCCCGTCGGACCGCCTCGAGTTCCTCCGGCATCTCGCGGTCCGGCTCTCCTCCGAGAGCCGCCGGTCGATCCGCGAGGCCGCCTTCCGGGAACTCATCGAGGAGCGCTTCCCCGGCCATCTCGCCAAACAGCGGGCCACTGGCACCGCCGACGCCGCCGACGCCCTCTTCGACGACCTCCGCTCCTCCTCCACGCTCACCCGTTCCCGTGAACCCGGCGAGTACGCCTGGCAGTTCTCGCACAACTCCCTGCGCGAGTACCTCGCCCTCACCTTCCTGGTCAGCGAGCACCAGTCCGGCCGCTCACTGCCCCGGCAGATCCAGCTCACCGACGCGATGCTGACCTTCTCCCGGTCCATGCCGAAGGACGTCCTGGAGGGCTCCCTCGCCCAACTCGCCATGGGCTGGCCCAACCGCAGTTACAGCAAGAGCCTGGACCGCATCCTGACGCTGCTCTGGCCCGCCCTCCTTCAGAACGCCCCCGCCACCGAGGACAAGCGGGACATCCTCGCCCGGATCGTCGGCCCCGGTCTGGACATCTCCAAGTCCCGGCTGAGCCAGGTCGACTTCTCCGCCGACGCCCGGCCCTCGGACCTGCACCGGCTGAGTGCCTCCGAGACCGAGTTGTCGGGGGTCTCCTTCCGCGCGGCCCGGATCGAGCGGTCCAACTTCTCCGACTCGATCTTCGAGGCGTGCAATCTGTCCCAGGCCGTGGCCGACGGCGCCTCCTTCAAGCGGGCCCTCATCATGGACTGCGACATCACCGGCCTGCGGTGCGCCGAGGCCGACTTCACCGCCCTGGACCGGGACTCGACCGCCGTGGTCAAGACCTCCCGGGGCGCCCAGATCATCACCGGCGAGCACCTCATCGGCTATCTGCGGGCGCAGGGCGCGGTCACCGACGACGTCAACCCGTACTACGTGTTCGCCACCAACTCCGACTTCGAGGTCATCGAGAAGATCTGCAAGGTTCTCGCAGACGGGGCGCAGCACCAGCGACGTGGGGTCCAGCAGCGGGGCGCCGCCGAGCGGAACGTGCCGCTGGCCCGCAAGTTCCTGGAGTACCTCTTCGGCTGTGACTATCTGATCGTCAAGGGCGGGCGGAGCGAGATGATCAGCGCCACCAGCAGCGGTCGGCAGGCCTGCCATCGACTGGCAGTCGAGAAGAAGGTGGACGACACCCTGGGCCGCTTCCTGGAGGAGAACCTGGGCCGCCCGCGCAGGTCCGCCAACTAGCACCCCGCTCGCGCGTCAGATGTCCCGGGGGAGACCGGCCAAGGCCGTGACCTGCGACGTCTGGGAGCCTTGAGTGGCTGACCCGCGCTTGCTGAACGACCTGCTCACGGACCTCGGCACGCGGTCCCGCTGAGGCACGCCCCCGGCCGCGGCGGGTGCGGAGTTCCGCGCGTACCGGCTGACACACCCTCGTCACGCGCGTCCTCGTGCGCCACCTGGCCCGGTACCGGGACGCCGGCCTTCACAGGCGACCCCGAAAGGTGACTGCGCCGCTTCGTCGAGTGAGGCACCGGCCTCCGCAGGGTGACGAGGGGCGACCGCCGGGTGACCGGCTCTGTGAGGGCGCGCACAGGGCCCACGTCACACGGGGCCGGGGTTAGTAGACGCCGGAGGGCCGCTCGCCGCGGGGGCGGCGGTCGTCCGGGCGAGTCAGGCGGCCGGTCTACGAAGCGGCGTAGTAGGTCACACACTTGTCGCGGCGCCGGGGCGTTCCGCAGTCTGTTCGGCGTACCGGGGAGCCGAGCGCCGGGACCGGACGGGAAGCGCCCGTCCGTGATCCAGACACCGGCCCTGATGACGCGAAGCCGCGTCCCACGCGGACACCGCGTCGCCGACCCCCCGTCGGCCTCCCCATCACGTTCCCGAATGGAGAGGTACACCCGTGCACGCCATCATGCGCCGCCCCAGCATCCGCAAGTCCGCCGTGGCCTCCCTCGCCGCCGCGGGCGCCGCCGCCGTCACCCTCACCCTCGCCCCGAGCCCGGCACACGCCGCCGAGCCGGCCAAGACGTCCACCGCGCAGACCCAGGCCCAGACCGACAAGATCGAGGCCATCGTCAAGGCCGGCGTGAAGAAGCACGGCGACGACCTCGACGGCTGGATCCGCACCGCCCTGGACGTCATGGACGCCAAGAACATCCCGGGTACCTACGAGGGCCTGCACCGCAACATCATGCGCGAGTCGTCCGGCAACCCGAACGCCCAGAACAACTGGGACGTCAACGCCCAGAACGGCATCCCCTCGAAGGGTCTGCTCCAGACGATCCAGCCCACCTTCGAGACCTACCACGTCAAGGGCACGAAGGACTCCATCACCGACCCGGTCGCCAACATCGTCGCCGCCTGCAACTACGCGGCCGACAAGTACGGCTCCATGGACAACGTCGACTCCGCCTACTGACCGGCGGACCCACAGACCGCCTGAGCCCCCGGGACGACCGGTCCCGCGCGGAGGCCGGCGGGGCCCAGGCAGCACGGCGGGGCCGGAGGCACGACACGTCCCTCCGGCCCCGCCTGCGTCGCACCCGGTGAGTCCCGGAGGGGTTCCTTCAGATGTCCCGGGAGGGACCGGCCAGCGCCATGACCTGCAGTAATGGTCAATCACGGGGCGCTGACCTGCGCGAATGGGCTTTCGGTTGTTTCACGTTCGTGCCTGTTGATGCAGCCGGAAGTCCCAGAAAAGTCCCAGGGGACTCCCCTTGCTCATGCCCGACCACCCTTCAAGCTGTCTGACCGACTACCGAGCATCACGAAGCGGACACTCGCGTCACACCCTCACCAGGCACTGGCCCACATCGGCCACGCGGGCCGAAATCTCCCTCTTTTCAACTGCTCCGAGGCGGATGGACCCTGGCGGGAAGGGACGCTCACGGACGGTGCCGAGGGGGGAACCGCGATGTCCGGACCGCTCTACGTTCCCGTTCTGCCGACGAAGCCGCACGCGGCCGGGGCCTTCCGGCGGCTCTGGCCGGACGTCCAGATTGCGATCAGGCCGCTGTGGAACCTGCCGCCATTGCCCGGGGTGCTGCCGGAGACGCTGGGTACGGTGATCGGCACGTACGTCGGTCGGGTGAGTGCCGTGAGCTGTCACGGTGGATGGATCGACGCTCCCTTCGGTGAGGACGCTCAAACCGCCGCCATCGCCGAAGCGCTGACCGTCTACTGCGAGTTGGGACGGCTGCGACCGGTCACCGGGCCGGAGAGGACCGCGGAGCAGCAGGCGGCTGCCGTGGAGACGGCCCGGCGCTGCCTGCGCGGCCTGGGCGTGCGGGTGCGGGTCACGGGGGAGTGGGACGGCCGCCTCGGGGAGGGCGTCAGGGGCCTGCTGGCGCTGACCGGTCCGGAGATGCCCCTGCATCTGCTGCTCGACATGGGCGCGGTCCTCGACGACCGGCCCGAGGCGGGCAAGGAGGCGCTGCGCGCCCTCGACGCGCTGATGCCCTTGGCCGTCTGGCGGGGCGCCGCCCTGCTCGGAGGTGGCTTTCCGAGGGCCACCGCCGACATGCTGGAGGAGGGATCGTGCGAGGCGTCGCGGGCGGAGTGGCGCATGTGGCACGAGGTGCGCGCGACGGGCCGGGCCTACGCCCCGGTGCTTGGCTTCGGCGATTACGGAGTGCAGCCCCCCTGCGCCCTCGCGCAGGCCCCGGCGCCGGAGAGGAAGGGTGGACCACCATGGGGGGCGCTCCGTTACACGACCGACAGCTCGTACTTCGTCGTCAAGACGCTGACCCGAGGCTCGGACCGGGTCGCCGTCAACCGCGCCGCGGCCCGCCGGATCATCGAGCTGGCTGAATTTCGGGGTTCTGGGGCCGGGCCGGGTGAGCAGTGGCTGAGTGACTGTGCGAACGGCCCGCTCACGAGCAGTGAGGGTGTGGGCGGGCCCGCGGAGTGGCTGAAGGCGGGAAACCTTCAGCACATGACGCACGTCGTACGGAGCCTGTCCGAGGGTTGAACGTCCGAGGAAAGGCCGGCCGTCCTGTGCGCGGCTCAGTCGATCAGCGGTGCCAGCGCGTGCTCGCCCGACAGGATCCGCCAGGCGGGCACCCGCACAGTCCGGCTCACCGGGCAGGGTTTTGCGTCGGTGAACAGCAGGTTCCACCAGGTGCCCGCCCACCAGCACGGTTCGCTCCAGATCGGTGATCCCCCGTCCGGTCAGGTACCGCTGCAGGCGGTCGGCGAGGTCCTCGCGGGCCTCGGCCGCAGGGCCGGGCGTGCCCGCTTCGGCTGGAGCGCCGTCGTCGCCCGCTTCCAGCGGCGCCGAGCGTGCGGGGAGGAGGGCCGGTAAGCCGCTCTGCTCCTGCCACAACGCGAGGCTGCCGACGGTGAGCAGCTGCGACTTGGTCCGGGTGACCGCCACGTTCCACAGGTCGACCTGGCTCGCGACCCAGTGCTTGGTCCGGGGCGGGGTGTTGAGCGCCGCGTCATTCTTCGTCGGCCGTGCCGGCGCCGTTGTCCGGCTCAGCGGTCGGAGCCGGCGTCGGCGGAGCTTGAGTCGGCTCGGGCCGATTGCCGGCGGGCCGGTACCCCCTCTTCCCGTTGGGGTCCAACTGTGGTCGTGTCTCGGTCACCTGCCGTGTCTCCTTCTTCGGCCCCGGGAAGTACCTCGATGAAGTCGAGGAACTCCACATCATCCATCCGAATATAGATTCCGCCGGAACGCGGCAGTGGACGTTCGAAGGATCCGGCGCCGGACATGGCCCATGCGGTCTGCAAGTACAGGTCTGCGGCTTCCGGATAGCCAGAGCTGTAGGACCGCTCCCCGTAGTACCCGCCCACCCAGAGGCCGCTCTTCAGACGGGCGCGTACCAGACAGTGGCTCCTGCGCTGGAAGACCTTGTCCCATGCGGTGGGGGTCGGGTCGTAGGTGGACCGGCTTCCTCGCGAGCCCAGCCATGAGGTGAGCCAGGCGGCAGCGGCCGGCACCACGATCAACAGGGTCGTCGCCGTCAGCGCGGCGACGCGAGGGTTGTCGGCCGCGCCGGTCAGCCAGCCCCGGCGACGGTCGTAGACGAGATGCACCAACCATGGGCCGGCGAGCAGGACGTAGAGGGTGTCGAGAGCGATACCCGCGGTCACGGCTCGGAGTATGCGCTCTCCGAGGTCTCTGTGACCCGGGACCGGGCCACGGGCGCGTTCGCGGACGAACTGGTAGGTCACGCCGGGGAGCACCAGAAGAAGAACGATCACTACCTGGGTGACTGTGGTGGGCGCGTGCGGCATCGTCGTATGCCCTTCCGAACAGCGGGTGCAGGATCTTCGCGACCTGATGGCCCAATGTCGCCTGATCCCACGATGACTTGCAGGTACCACAGACATACTGGCGTGATGATTGCCCACTGTTGGGGAGGCTGGGACAACTGATGCATGACGATCTGCTGCGCCTACGCACCACGTGGGTTGACAGTCTCGCAGCTCGGGTCTGCCACGGTCTCAGGCCCGAGACATGCCGCTCCGACATGTTCCCCTCATGGGTCGCGGATGATCAACTGACACTCGCCACTGTGCTGACCCGCGTCGCGACGGACGACATTGAGTGCCGCTCTCCGCAGACCATTAGCGATCGACTTCGATCGACCGGCCTCGTCCTCCCAGGAGTACCCGGATCTGTGGTGGCCCGCGACCTTGTCGTGCCGGTCCTCCGCACGGTCCGCAAGGGCGGCGTGCCGTGGGAACAGTGGTGGGATGTGTACGGACTGCACGCCTTGCTGATCGAGTTGTGGGCGGGACGCCGACTGTCGACACATCCACCGGAGAAGGTCCGCGACGAGCTCAAGGCAGTCTGGTGCCTTGAGGACGACCGGGTTGTAGACGCCGTCCTGGACAACACGGAGGACCCCTTCACCTTCCTGCCCACGGATCTCCTGCACGAGTCCGCCACCGGAACGGCGAGGGGGTGCACGCAGTTCCTCGTCACCAGAGGCTTGATGAAGATCACCCTCCCGGACGCCTTCCTGAGCACCAGGCCAGGGCTGGTGGACAGACCGGAGCTCACGGAGGTTCTGAAACGCTGGTACCACCGCGTCGATCTAGAAGAGACTGTGCAGCGTGTCCGGGGTCTTTCGCCAGACCTCTTGACGGGTTTACGCAGAGATTTCGAAGCGTGGGATGCCCGAATGGGCCAGCTGGCCTCTCACTTGACGGCACAAGAGGTCAAGCTGTTCACGCCCATGACGGAGGATGAGCGGTACGGCGAGGAGTGCCTTCGGGCGGGCTGGGGCCTGCATCGAGCCGAACTGAACCCAGACGACGCTTTATTGTGGCAACCGGATTCCGTCGCCCGGGACTCCTCGGTGCCCGATTGGATGGCCGAGGAAATCATCACGTGCGGTACCCGCTTTTTCCACAGGCAGGCAGGTCCTCACCCCGTCTGGTTGGCCACAGTGGAGACGGACGCGCATATGGCGGCCGTGCGAATGCTGATGGAGCCGCCAACACGGTACGGCTTCGGGGTCGAAGACTACGATGACGGTCTGAAACTGTGGTTCCAGTTCCCCGCACATCCGGCCGACCCCGACCCTCCCTTCCGGGCCCCCTACACCTACTCCCTCTCCTGGGCGGAACATGCTTTGGAACTCCTCCATCTTGCGACCGTTGGGTACGCCCGTCTCAGCGTCGTCCGTCTGGTAGGCGACGGTGAGCTCAGGGCAGTGGGCAGTATCCGGCTCGGTCTGCCGGAAGAGGTGTGCGCCCGGGCAAAGGAAGCCTCGATCGCAGCGCTTCGTCGGCTGGTCGGTGACGAGACGCAGACGATTAGGCAGAGGATCGCCCTTGAGGGCCGAGACCAGGCCGCAGAGGTCGCCTTCCAGACCTGTGAAACCGCCAAGGGCGAGGACATTCATGACGAGCTAGCTCTGGAGTCCGACGCCCCTGAGCACCAGTCCTTCATCGCAGCCGCACGCCATCTCGCCATGCTTCGCTCTCGGGATGCCGCCGACCTGCTCGACGGGAAAGGTCCGTTGGAGGGAGATACGGAACTGAAGGCCGCTGCCGAGGACAGGCAGAGAGCTCTGGAACTGCTTCGGGCGACCACGGGGCGTGGGAAGGGCAAGCCACGATGGACTGACCGCTCCGACAGACCCTCCGTGGACGAACAGACTGCGTTCGTCCACCTCATCAACCGGTACGGAACTCTCCAGCTTGCGGTGTGCCGGACCCGTGCGGGCCACTCGCACTTCGATCTAGTTACGTGTGAGGGGTTTCCCCTCGTACCTCTCGCCGGTGCGGTCGATGAATGGACGCGGCAAGCACCGGATCACCCCCAACGTAAGTGGCACGACTACCTGGAGCAGTTGGTTACTGAGTGCGGTGGGCCGGCACAAGCCATCGTCGAGACGGTTACGCCCCATGAAGTCCGTCGGTTGGTGCTCAGCCCCACAGCTCCGCTGGAACTCCTGCCCCTTCACGCAGCTCCGCTCGGCAGCGCGCGCACCTCCACCTTGATCGATGCTTTCGAGCAGGTGGTCTACGCCCCTACGGCTCGACTCGTGTCCGCCATCGAGAGTTCCCAGCGGCAAGCGGCTGTGGTCGAGGTGCTGGTAGTGGCACACGGCGGTGGTCACCTCCCCGGCCTCGAGCTGATTGGCGGCCCACTGTGCGAAGCCCATGTGATCGAAGGTCTTCACGACAGCGTGGAAGTTGTCATGGAAGAGGAGGCGACTCCGGCCCGCGCTTTGCACATGATGCCCATGGCCCGGATCGTCCACGTCGCGGCACACGGCTTGACCCACCCGAATCGCTGGGCCGCCGGACTCGCCCTGCACGGCGGTTCGCTCGGGAAGGCCATGCTCACTTCCAGTGGGATCCTCGCAGACGGGATCTTCTCCAGTGTCGACCTGGTCATCCTGAACGCTTGCAGAACAGGCACGCACGAAGGCACCGGCCGTACCGTGCAGACCTTGCGCAGCATCGAGTCCGCGTTCCTCGCCCGCGGCGCGAAAGCGGTCATCTCCACCCTGTGGGACATCACGGACCTGCAGGGTGTCGTGTTCTCCGCCGTGCTCCACGCACACCTCGGTGCTGGATTGGACTCCCACAGCGCTTACGCCGACACCATCCGCTACCTACGTGAGTATCGGTGGCACGTGCCCTCTGGGGCAGGTCCGGCGGGCGCCGCCGAATCAGCCATCGACACGATACTTCCGGACTGGCGGAGCCACCTTGACCAGCAGGTCGCCGAGAATCCGCTGTTCTGGGCCGCATTCAAGATCACTGGAGTCGTCTGAGTCACGCGCTCACGGTCGCAGCTTCGCGCGTGCTGTTCAGCACGGAGAGGGAAGTCTCAAGGAGAGCGGTGTCCGGTCTGGCTGTGATGGATCTCGACCTGAATTGCCACGGTGTGGCCGCGGTATTTCGCCTCGGTCAGGAGTTGAGCGAGCGGGCCCGGCGTCCGCACCTGGCGGCGAACGTGCAGCGCGCGGCCTTGCATAGACTGGCTGCGTTCTGGGCCGGTCCGCCTTCCAGAGCAGCGGTCGCAGGTCACGCAGGGGAGGCTTCGGCGACGTGGAACCACTGAGGGACGAGGACCCGAGGGAGATCGGGGGCTTCTCGCTCGTATGCCGGATCGGGTCCGGCGGCATGGGAGAGGTGTTTCTCGGGGAGTCCGCGGCCGGCCACCAGGCCGCCGTGAAGGTCATCAAGCCGTCGGTCCTCGATGAGGACACCCGGGCGCGCTTCGTGTCCGAAGTGGACAGTCTGCGCACGGTGTACGGGCCGTTCGTCGCGGCGTTCGTGGGCGCGGACGCGGACGCGGACCAGCCCTGGCTCGCCGTGGAGTACGTCCCCGGACCGGACCTGCGCACGCTCGTCACCGGACATGGTCCGCTGCCGCTTGCCGAGACCGCCAGCCTGGGCGCGTTGCTGGCGGAGGGGCTCGGCACGGTGCACGACGCGGGGCTGCTCCACCGTGACCTGAAGCCGCCGAACATCCTGCTGTCCCCGTACGGTCCGAAGGTGATCGACTTCGGTCTCGCCGTGCTCGCGGAACGCCGTACCACCCTGACGGCGACCGGCTTCGTCGTCGGCAGCGTGCTCTGCATGCCGCCGGAGCAGGCCCGGGGCGAGCACCGGCTGGACCGGTCGGCCGACGTCTACGCACTGGGTGCGGTACTGCTGTTCGCCGCGACCGGGCACTACCCGTACGAGGGGCCGACCTGGCAGGCCGTCGCCCTGAAGATCGAGGACCCGCACACCCCGCCCGACCTCACGGGTGTCCCACCGGAGCTGGCACCGCTGATCACGGACATGCTGGCCCCGGATCCGACTGCGCGGCCGGCCCTGCCCGAGGTCATCGAGCGGTTGGTACGGGCCATCCGGGACCAGGGGCTGACCGCTCTCCAGGCCAAGCGTCGCCTGACCGACCTGACGCCCGAAATCGTCGTGCCCCACCTTCCCGCGCCGCCCCCCGGCCAGGCGTCCGGAACCGACACCTACGCCTACACGCCCGGCGCCATCGACCCGACGGCGGCCGAGGACGGGGAGCGGCTGGACGCGTCGGTGCCCGCCGGGGCCGGGCGGCATGACGCCGACGCCGAAGCCGGCGAGGAAGCCGGGAACGCCGTCTCCCTCGCCCCGCGGGAGACCGTTCCCGAGGAGATCGGGGCCCCGCCGCGAAGCCGCGGGGCCATCGGCGTCCGTCCCTCGGCACCCCTGAGGATCGCCGAGCGGATCCGCGCCGCGTACGCCCGAGAGGCACGCTTCTGAGCAGCCGCGGTTCGCGCCCCGAAGCCCGTACGGACCCCTCCGCCTCCGTGACAGACTTGCCGTCGCAGGACCGCACGACGCACGGGAAGACGAAGGGGCCGCGGGTGACCGACCAGGGGGCGACACAGGAGGGGACCCGGTTTCCGCCGGGGGCGCAGATCTCCGTACGGGACGAGGAGTGGCTGGTCCGCAACACCACCACGACCGACCACGACGGGGAACGGATCGAGGCGGTCGGCGTCTCGGAGTTCGTGCGCGATGAGGAGGCCGTCTTCTTCAGCGGCATCGACGAGGTGGAACTGCTCGATCCGGAGAAGACCCGCCTGATCCCCGACACCTCCTCGTACTTCCGCAGCAGCCGCCTCTTCCTCGAAGCCGTCCTGCGCAAAACCCCGCTGCCCCAGTCGGAGCGCGGCCTCGCCCTCGCGGACGGCTTCCTGCTGGACCCGCTCGTCTACCAGCAGCGCCCCGCCGAACTGGCCCTGTCGATGCGCAATCTGCGCCCGCGGGTCCTGATCGCCGATGTGGTGGGTCTCGGCAAGACGCTGGAGATCGGCCTGACCCTCGCGGAGCTGATCCGTCGCGGTCGGGGCGAGCGCATCCTGGTCGTGACGCCGCAGAGCATCCTGGAGCAGTTCCAGCACGAGCTGTGGACCCGCTTCTCGATCCCGCTAGTGCGGCTCGACTCGCTCGGGGTCCAGCGCATCCAGCGCGAGCTGCCGGCCGGCCGGAACCCGTTCACGCACTACAAGCGCGTGATCATCTCCGTGGACACCCTCAAGAACATCGGCCAGTACCGGCACCACCTGGAGCGCATCCGCTGGGACGCCGTCGTCATCGACGAGTCCCACAACCTGATCAACCCGGGCAGCCAGCGCCGCGCCCTCGCCGAGATCCTCGCCCCGCGCACGGACGCCCTGCTGCTGGCCAGCGCCACCCCGCACAACGGTGACAAGCGGTCCTTTGCCGACCTGATCTCCTTGCTCGACCCGGCCGCCATCGCCGACCGCGACCACTATGACCCGGCCGAGGACCTTGGCCACCTCTACATCCGGCGCACCAAGATCAGCCGCGAGGTCCGGGACGAGATGGGCACCGAGTGGCCCGACCGCGGCCCCACCGTCTCCCTCCACTGTGCCGCCACCGGGGCCGAGGAACGGGTCTTCGCCGAACTGGCCGAGCACTGGATTCCCGCCGCGCCGAAGAGCACGGAGTTCGGCACGGCGGACGAGGACCCCGCCTCGGTCGCCACTGAAGCCGTCTTCGCCTACAACCTGCTCAAGACGTTCCTCTCCTCCCACGTCGCTCTCGGCGAGACGGTCGCCAACCGCATCACCGCGCTGGGCGACAGGGTCCGCAGGGCCGAGGAGAAGGGGCTGCGCCCCGACCCGGCCATCGCCGGAGAGCAGGCCGCCCTCGCCCGGCTGCGGGAGATCGTCGCCGGTATGGGAGACGGCAGAGCGCCCGGCGACTCCGCCAAACTCGACGCGCTCGTCCAGCAGTTGCGGGAGATCGGCGTCGGCCCCCGGTCCACCACGCGGGCCGTGATCTTCTCCGAGCGCGTCCGCACGCTCAAGTGGCTGGCCGAGGTCGTTCCCGCCCGGCTGGGCTTCCCCGTTGCGGCCGACGGCACGGCGAAGGCCGTGTCCGTGATGCACGGCGGCCTCAGCGACGATGAACAGGGCGACGTCCTGGAGGCGTTCGGCCTCGCCGACACCCCGGTCCGGCTGCTGTTCACCGGCGACGTCGCCTCCGAGGGCGTCAACCTGCACCGCCAGTGCCACCACCTGATCCACTACGACATCCCGTGGTCGCTGATCCGCATCGAGCAGCGCAACGGCCGCATCGACCGGTACGGGCAGACGTACGAGCCCCAGTTCAGTGCGCTGATCCTCACCTCGGCCGTACCCGGCGCCAAGGACGACCGCACGGTCGCCGAGAAGCTGCTCCGCCGTGAGGAGGAGGCGCACAAACTGGACGGCACCGCCGAGGCCGTGTCCGGTTTCTACCGCGCCGAGGAGGAAGAGCGCCGGCTCATCAAGGAGCTGGTCCGCGGCGGCACCGTCGAGGACTTCTTGGACGACGGTCCCGGCGCCGACGACACCGCCCTGGCCGACCTGTTCGGCCAGGTGGACACGATCACCGAGCAGGAGCTGCCCGCACGCGCCGAACTGATCTCGCTCTTCGAAGGCGACACTGCCGCCTTCGTCTCCACCGCCCTCGACGAGGTCTACCAGGAGCGCGCCGAGGACGCGATCGGCCTTTCCTCCGGCACCGACGCCAAGGGCGGCGCCTATTTCTCGCTCTCTCCCGCCCAGGCCCCCGACCTGCTCCACCGCCTCAAGGCCCTCCCGCCCTCCTATCTCAAAGAGCAGCGGGTCGCCGAGCGGATGCTGGTCACCTTCGATGGTACCCTCGCGCAGCGCAAGCTCACCGAGGCCAGGGACAGCAGCACCAGCATGTGGCCGGAGGTCTCCTTCCTCACCGACATCCACCCGGTGGTGGAATGGCTGACGGACAAAGTCCTCGTCGAGTTCGGCCGCCAGGAAGCCCCGGTCATCACCACGCCGCACGTGGACAGCCCTGTCTTCCTGGTCCAGGGCATCCACTCCAACGCCCTGGGCCGCCCCACCGTGGTGCGCTGGATGGCCGTCACCGGGCTCGGCGCCGACGGCACCGGCACACCCGAGGTGCGACCCATGGCCGACGCGCTGCGCGATGCGAAGGTCGGCCCGCGGCTCGCCCGCACCGGCGGCCCGCGCGACCTGGACCGGCTCCAGACCCTCGTGCCCGCCGCCGTCGCCGCGGCCCGCCACCACCTGGACGAGGGACGGGCCCAGTGGGAGGAGCGGATCAGCGAGCCTCTCGCCGCCTACCGCGCCCACGTCGCCCAGTGGCGCACCGACTCCCTGCTGCCCGGAGTCACGGGCCGCCGCGAACGCGTCGTCGAGGAGACCGCCGACGAACTGGCCCGGCTCCTCGACCAACTGCATACCACCGGCCGCCCGCTGCTGCGCGTCCTCGCCGTCCTCGCCCGCCCCGGCGTTCCGGACACCCCCGAAGCCGACGAGCCTGCAGCCGACGCCCACCCGTCCGACGCACAGGCGGAGAACTGACGTGACGTACGACTCGCTGGTCAACCACGGCGACTACCTCTCGCCCCACTATCTCGCCGAAGTCCTCCCCAAGGATCTCAAGGCGAAGGACGGCCTCCTCTCCCGCTGGGCCGCCTTCGAGGAGGACGAACGCCGCCGCCACGCCGACGCCGTCGCCGAGGCCGATCGCCAGGGCCTCGGCCGCGACTCCGTACCGCCGCGCGCCCGCACCCCCCGCGAGGGCCTGCGCGCCCTGCACGGCCCCTACTTCGCGGGCCGCGCAGCCCTCGCCAAGGACGCGGAAGCCCTCGCCGAACCCGGCGCTCCCCAGCCCGAGGGCTGGCGCAAGCGCTTGACCGAATCACATCTGGACACCCTGCACGCCCTCGGCTATACCGCCGCGCACGAGCAGCCCGTCACCGTCCACCGCACCGACCACGCATACGCCGTCCAGGTCGTTCACGCCGAACCGGGCCTCTACGCGGTCTCCTGCGGCTGGACCACCCAGCCCGACGCCGCCCTCGACCCGGACGGCGCCGGCCGACTGCTCCACCCCGTGACACTGGAGCAGTCGGCGCCACCCCTCCAAGACGCCAAGGCCCTCACCGACTTCCTCTTCGCCTGCGACGCGCCTCCGCGCTACGTCCTCCTGCTCGTCGGCGGCGTCATCGTCCTCGCCGACCGCCTCGCCTGGCCAGAGGGCCGCTACCTCGCCGCCGACCTCGACGCGGCCCTCCACCGCCGCGACGACCGCCACGGCGGCGAACTCGACACACTCGCCGCCCTCTTCGGCGCCGACGCGCTGCGCGTCCCGACCGAGGGCGGCACCGCCCCCCTCGCCTCCTTCGTCGACCGGTCCGGCAAGCACGCCGTCGGCGTCTCCACCGAACTCCGCGAGGGGCTGCGCCTGAGCGTCGAGTGGATCGCGAACGCCGTCCTGGAACGCCTGCGCGACCCCGAGAACGGCATCACCCCCGCCGACCTCGACGACCCGGCGCGCCTCGCCAAGGAACTCAGCCGAGAGTCCCTGCGCTACCTCTACCGCATCCTGTTCCTGCTCTACGCGGAGGCTAGCCCCACCCTCGGCATCCTGCCCTCCGACTATCCCGAGTACGAGCAGGGCTACGGCCTCCAGCGCCTCGGCGACCTCGTCCTGCGCGACCTCGTCGGCGAGCGCTCCCGGCGCGGCTTCCACCTGTACGAGTCGCTGAACCTGCTCTTCGACAAGGTCGAGAAGGGCCACCGCCGCTACGGCACCGAGCCCGAGGACCTCGCCGCCGAGGCCGCCGCCCGCGAGGCCACCGAGGCGGAACGGGAGGCGGCGCGGCTCCTCGCGGCCGGCGAGATCACCCCGGCCGAGCACACCGAACGCGTCCGCGAGGCCGACCGCGCCCGCCGCGCCGCCGCTCGCAGCACGAGCGCGGGCCTGCGCTTCGAGGCCCTGCACTCCGAGCTGTTCACCAAGGACGCCGTCCGCCTCATCGCCGACGACCGCATCGAGAACCCGGCCTACCGGGGCGGCGAAGGAGAGAAGCGGCGCCCGTTCCTGGACACCCGGCTGCGCAACGAGACCCTGCACAAGGTGCTGCGCCGCCTGATGCTCACCAAGGGCCGGGGCAGGGAGCGCGGCGGCTTCATCTCGTACGCCCAGCTCGGCATCAACCAGCTCGGCGCGGTGTACGAGGGCCTGATGTCCTACACCGGTTCCATCGCCGAGGAGGAGCTGTACGAAGTCGCCAAGAAGGGCGACGAGTCGGGCGGCAGCTGGACGATCCCCGCCTCCCGCGTCCAGCACTACGACGACAAGGTCTTCGTCACCCGGACGGACGAGGAGACCGGCCGCAAGGACCGCGTGGTCCACCCCAAGGGTTCGTTCGTCTACCGCCTGGCAGGCCGCGACCGCCAGACCTCCGCCTCCTACTACACCCCGAAGTCCCTCACCGAGGTCACCGTCGAGCTGGCCCTCAAGCACCGGCTGGACCAGCATGGCACCGTCACCCAGGCCAGGGAGCTCCTGGCCTGGACGATCTGCGAGCCGGCCCTCGGCTCCGGCGCCTTCCTCAACGAGGCCATCGATCAGGTGGCCGCCGAGTACCTGCGGCGCCGCGAACGCGAACTGGGCCGCCGCGTCGACCCCGAGCTGCGGCAGCTCGAACTCCAGAAGACCAAGGCGTACATCGCCCTGCACAACGCCTACGGCGTCGACCTCAACGCCACCGCGGTGGAACTGGCCGAGGTCTCCCTCTGGCTCAACTCCATGCACCCGGGCATGCGGGCCCCCTGGTTCGGCCTGCACCTGCGGCGCGGCAACTCACTCATTGGCGCGGGCCGCAAGGTCTACAAGGCGGACGCTCTGCCGGGCGGCGGGTGGCTGGCGAAGAAGAACACTCTCCCGCCGACCGACCTGCCCTTCCGCGCCGGCCCGCTGCCGGACGGCGCGGTCCACCAGTTCCTGCTGCCCGCCATCGGCTGGGGCGCGGTCGCGGCAGAGTCCGAGGCGAAGAAGCTCGCGGAGGACGCGGCCAAGGCGCTGGGGGCGTGGCGCAAGGGCGTCCAGAAGGCCCCCAAGGCACCGAAGCCCTTCCAGGAGCGCGGCGCCGAGACCGCCGAGGCCCGGCAGAAGCGCTACGACCGGTGGCGCAAGGCCGCGGACAAGACCGAACTGGGCCGGTTGCAGGCCCTGGCCCGCCGCGCCGAGTTCCTGTGGTCGCTCGTCGCGACGCGCCTCGAACTCTCCGAGCGGGCGGTCTCCCGCCGTATCGACGTGTGGGGCGCGGACTGGCTGGAGCAGACCTCGCGGGCGGAGGCGGAGGACAAGCAGAAGGTCCTCGACGACCTCACCCGCCACGGCACGCCGTACTGGCGCCTCAAGACCGTGATGGACGCGTGGTGCGCGCTGTGGTTCTGGCCGCTGGACAAGGCAGGCGAACTCGACGGCACTGACCCGGTGTACGAGACGGGCGGCACGCTGGTCGACGAGTCGTCGGTGGCGGGGTTGCTCGCCTCCGCCGTGCGGCCCGTGGAGCCGGTGGAGTCTCCCGTGGACCGCCGCTTGTGGCGGGCGGCTGGGCTGTTCGACCATCCGGACGGTGAGCAGGGCGAGTTGGGCGCGGCGGACGAGGAGGCCGGCCTGGAGACCCGGGGCAAGCGCGGTACGACGGGCCGCGAGGCCCGGATCACCGACCCGCGCCGGCCGTGCATCCCCTTGCGGAACATGGGGGACTGGCTGGACTTCCTGGAGGCCCTGCTCGGCACCAGGGACCCGGAGGGCTCGCCCCTCGAAGGCATCGAGGACATGTCGGTGGACCGGGCACTGGAGTTCCTGTCGGACATCGAGGTACGCCTCGACGGCATCCTCGGCATGGACGCGCCCGGCCGCCTGCCGTTCCGTTTCCCCTGGCTGAACACGGTCGAGGACATCGCGGGCACGACGGAGAAGGACATAAAGGCGGAGGACGGCCACGGCTTCTTCCACTGGGAGCTGCACTTCGCGCACGTGTTCCGGGGGCCGGGGGGCGGGTTCGACCTTCAGGTGGGGAATCCGCCTTGGGTACAGCCCAGGTGGCTGGAGAACCCGATCCTCGCCGAGCACGAACCGTGGTTCATGCTCATCGAGAAGCCGACGAAGGCGGAGCGGACGCGGCGGCGTGAGCAGCTGTTGGAGTCTCCCCGTGTCCACGCATATCTGCTTGCCGAGCTCGCGGCAACGACCGGGATGAGCGAGATGCTGGGCTCCGGCCCGGTGTACCCCCTCCTTGCGGGAACTCAGCCGGACCTGTACCGGGCGTTTATGTGCCAGACCTGGCAGCACATGGCGAAGAACGGCTCGGTGGGCCTGGTCCACCCGGACTCGCATTTCAGCGGTGACAGGGAGGGGCGGCTGCGGGAGGCCGCGTACACCAGGCTGCGGGTGCACGGGGACTTCGTGAACCAGGGGAACCGCTTCTTCCCGCCCCCTGTCGGTCACGCCAGTCACTTCGGCGTGCATATCTACGGGGAAGAAGGAGAGGTCGGCTTTGACCATTTGTCCTGGCTCGTTTCCGTAGATGCCCTGCGACTGTCAGCGGAAGACGACGGAACGGCTCCGGATCCTGGGATCAAATTCGGCGTCAGTTGGGACGAACGTCCGCATCGCAAACGGATCGTCCGCGTGGACGAGGCGTTGCTCGCCCAATGGCAGAAACTGACCGGCGACGAGACACAGCCAGTCCGTCAGGCCCGCCTGCTGTCGCCGGTGAGTACGGCGGAGGCTCAGGCGATCGAGGCGCTGGCGGACTACCCTTTGCGTCTCGCTCAGCACGAGCCACAGATCAGCAGTGGCTATCACGAGAGCGGAGCCAAGGCAGCCGACCTCATTGACTACAACGCGCCGGACGACACGGGTGTGGTGCGACGGCCAGCCGACTGGTCCGAGGTCATCCTCAAGGGCCCGCAGATCGGCCTCGCCAACCCCATGTTCAAGCAGCCCAGCCAGGGCGGCGGCGAGGTCTTGGGCCTCAACCCGATGACGCTGGCCGACGACGCCGTGCCCGAGTCCGAGTACGTCTACGTTGCGAAGTCCGAGGTGTACCGGGCCGCACAGGACGTGTGGAGCGACGACCGAACGCTGGAGCAGCTCAAGGCGTCCGAACGTGAGGTGACACGGGCGCAGAACGCTGCCGCCGGGCGCTTCGGGGTGACGGCATCGGAGGTCACCGAGGAGCAGGTGGAGGCGGAGCTGCTGCGGCGGCTGCGGAGGCCGTACACGGAGTTCTATCGGGTGGCGTGGCGCAAGATGATCGCGCCCGACACGGAGAGGGCCCTTTACACAGCTTTGCTGCCCCCGGGTGCCGCACACATTGATGCGTTGCGCAGTGGCGCGCTGTCTGACAACCGAAGCACTGCCCTGCTAGCCGGCTTCTGGGCTTCACTCCCGGTGGACTACCTGCTGCGCACAGCCCGAGTAAGGAACCTTGATGTGGCTCCGGCCAGGCGGCTCCCCGCGCCGGCCGCCGACCACCCGCTGGCCTCGGCACTCTTGTTGCGAACCCTGCGCCTGAACTGCCTCACGGCTGCCTACGCGGAGTTGTGGGAGGAGCTGTACGAGTCGACTTGGCCCGGCTACGAACCCTGGGCAGTGGAATGGCCGGCCATGCAGCCTCTTCACGAGGTCGGCCCAACATGGGAGCGGTCGACCCCGCTGCGCAGCGAGCGGGCGCGCAGAGCCGCGCTCGTGGAGATCGATGCCCTTGTCGCGGTCTGGCTCGGAGTGAGTGCAGACGCCCTCGCTGCCATGTACAAGTCCCGCTTCCCGATCATGCAGGAGTTCGACGCGGTCACCTGGTTCGACGCCAACGAGCGGAAGATTGCGGGCGTTCGGCATACGTACGGCTTCGGCCAGACCAAGGACCACTACGAGCAGTTGCTCGCCTACCAGAAGCAGGGCCGCGCCGAGCCCCCCGAGGGCTACACCGCCCCCTTCTACAAGGCCGAGCGCGAGAAGGAGATGCGAGAGGCGCACGCCTACTTCACCGCGCGGCTACAGGAAGCCACAGCCAAGGGCAAGTGAAGGGCAGCGCCCCGCGTCGGACGGCTCCGGCGCGGGGCGTGAGGGTCAGTTCTGGCCGGCGTAGGAGACGAAGTTGCTCCACGCGGCCGGGGAGAGGGCAAGTTCGGGGCTCCGCTGGTCCTTGGAGTCCCGGACGTGGATCGCGTGCGTGCCGTTCGCCACCTCGATGCAGTCGTCACCCTGCGAGCCGCTGTAACTGCTCTTGAACCAGGCCAGGTCGGACGTGTTCATAGCGCTCCTCGCAATCGCTTTAACAGGCCCAAGGAGTCCTCGGGGGTCAAGGCCTGCGAGCGCAGTTTCGCATACCGCTGCTGGAGCAGACTGATCTCTTTCGCATGGGCGATCAGCCGTCCGTTCTGCTGCCCTTCAGAGTAGGCGAACCACTGGTTGTCCGGTGTCTCGGCCAGACGCATCGGCCCGTCCGTCCCCGCATGCGACGGCTGCCGCAGCGGCATCACCTGAAACTCCACATTCCAGTTCCCCTCGATCACCCCCAGCAACCGGTCGAACTGCTCCCGCGTCACCGCCTCCCCGCCCGTCCACCGCTCCAACACCGCCTGCTCCACGATGAAGCTGAACGCTGTCGGCGGCTTCCGCGTCACCGCCAGCAGCTCCTGCCGAGCCATCCGCGCCGCGATCCGCTCCTCCAGCTCCTCCGGGTCGGGCAGGGGCGGCACGTTCAGGGACACCGCCCGCGCGTACGCCTCCGTCTGCAACAGGCCCGGCACCACCCGGCACTCGTAGGTGTACAGGCTGATCGCCGTCGCCTCCAGCCGAGCCCACTGCCGGAACCAGCTCGCCAACCCCGCCTGCCGCGACAGATGCGGCGCCGCCTTCCGCAGTGCCCCCGTGTTGCCGAGGGCTTCCTCCGCGCGCTCCACGAAGTCCCGGTCCGGCATCCGGCGCCCCTGTTCGACCGAGGCGACCGTGTGTTTGGAGAAGCGGACCAGGGCGCCGAACTCCTCGCGGCTCAGGCCCGCGTGCTCCCGCAGGGCCTGGACGACCGCGCCGAACGTGCGCAGACTGTCCGACGCCCCCGGTTCCGCGACGCCCGCCCCCGTACCGCCGTCCGTACATTCGTAGGCCACCGTCGGCCACCTCCCGCGCACCGTCACCGCCCGTACCGCTTCTGACTCGGCTCCATCGTCACGCGGAGTGACACGTACTGTCCACCGAATGTGTACGTACGCTGACTCTGCGTACGCGGGTCGGTGCTGGCGAACCGCCCGAGCCCGCCGCCAGATTGGGCATATGACACCACCGCCCACCCCCGCGACCCACCAGGCGCCCGTCACCGTACGTGTGTTCACCCAGCGGTTCAGTTCCACCCCGCGCGGAGCACGCCTCGCCCGCCGGCTCGCGCTGCACCAGCTCGACACCTGGGGCGTCCCGCACGGCAGCGAGGCGTCCGACACCGCCGCCCTGCTCGTCGCGGAACTCGCCGCCAACGCCGTCACGCACGGCCGCGTACCCGGCCGGGACTTCGAGGTCACCGTCAAGCTCCTCGGCCGCACCCTGCGCGTCGAGGTCTCCGACACCCGGGGCGAGCTCCGGCCCCCGCCTCCCGGCGCCGCCCGCCCCGAAGGGGAGCCGCTCGCGGAGAACGGCCGGGGCATGCTCCTCGTGGAGGCGCTCGCCGACCGCTGGGACGTGCTCGACCGCGTCCCCGTCGGCAAGACGGTCGTCGCCGAGCTGGACCTGTCGCGCTGACAGGCGGGAAGGCCCGTCTATAGGCTGGACCGGTTACGGCATTGGGCAGCGGCGAAGGGCTACGGCGACCATGACGGACCTGGAGGGCGGTACCGGTGGTGAGAGCGCCGGGCGGGACCGGTCCGTGCGGCGCCGAGGGTACGCCACGGCGGCGGACATCGACGAGCCGGATGCCCTCGGCATGCCGCTGGGGGTGCCCGTCGAAGTCGGCTCCGACGGCCGGCCGACCGGCGTGGAACTGGAGCTGCCGGACGACGAGGAGGGCGAGGACGGTGACGACGACTCCTCCGCGCCGTTCCAGCCGGACAGCATCAGGATCCGCACGCAGACCACCACCGTGGACCTCCTCCTCTCCCGCCTCCGGGAGGGCATGATCGACCTCGCGCCGGACTTCCAGCGGCGGGCCGGGATCTGGAGCGACCGCAGGCAGAGCCGTCTGATCGAGTCGCTGCTGCTGCGCATCCCGATCTCCAACCTCCACATGGCCCAGGGCGACGCGGACAAGTGGGCCGTGGTGGACGGCGTGCAGCGGCTGACCGCTGTCGCCCGTTTCATGGAGCCGGGACTCACGGGCCTCAGCCCGTTGACCCTGCGGGGCCTGGAGTACCTGTGGAGGTTCAACGGCAACACATACCAGGACCTGACCGGGCGACTGAAGATCCGGCTGCGCGAGACGCAGATCACCGTGCACATCCTGGAACAGGGCACGCCGGAGGCCGTCAAGTACAACGTGTTCTCCCGGATCAACACCGGCGGCGTGCCGTTGAAGCCGCAGGAGCTGCGGCACGCACTGGTGCCGGGACCCGTCCGGGACTACCTCGCCGACTTGGCCGAGCACCCGGCGTTCGGCGAGGCCACCCGCTGGAGCGTGTCCAACGAGCGGATGGCCGACCGGGAGATGGTGCTGCGCTTCCTCGCCTTCCGGATGAGTAGTCCCTCGAAGCACACCGAGAGGGACTTCGACAGGTTCCTCATCGGCGCAATGGAAAGGGTCAACGAACTCCCCGATCATCGGCGGGAGCAGTACGCCCGGGAGTTCCGGGCGGCCATGCAGTGCGCGCAAGAACTGTTCGGCGAGCACGCCTTCCGCAAGTGGGATGGTGGGGAACGCAGTTCCCCAGTGATCAACAAGGCGCTGTTCGAGACAATCTCCGTCACTCTCGCCCTTCTTGACGATCACGGGCGGGCGCGGCTGGTAGCTTCTCGGTCGAAGGTCCTCGACAGGTTCTTCGTGCTCATGAACAACTGGGACTTCGACCGGGCGATCTCCGTGGGCACCGGGAACCCGGCGAAGATCCGCACGAGATTCCAGCACGTAGAGCCAGTGTTCCGAGGGGTGGCCGAACAGTGATCGACCGACTGACGCTGCGCAACTTCAAGGCGTTCCAGGACATGTCGCTTCCGCTCGGTCCCCTCACTCTCCTCACGGGGCTGAATTCTTCCGGCAAGAGCAGCGTCCTCCAGGCAATCGCCTTGCTGCGCCAGTCCTACGAGGCGGGCGACCTGGAGGCCTCCCGGTACCTGCCCGAGGCGCGGAGGTCCGGCCTGCGTACCACCGTCGCCAATCAGGGCTTCCTCCTCAACGGTGAACTCGTCGGCCTCGGCACCGGAGAGGATGTGCTGTGCGAGGGCGACGCACTGTCGGACGAGACCCGGATCGCCCTCGCCGTCGACGAAGGCCCGTACCACTACGGCTGGACCGTCGAGTACGAGGCCGGACAGAACCTGCTGCCCCTGCTCGGCGTGGAACTGCCACTTGACTCGGAGGGCGTCGCCGCGCCCGTCGGGCCCGAGGCCGTGACGCCCGCGTTCCTCACCGCCCCCTTCCAGTACTTGCACGCCGACCGGATCTCGCCTGCCGAGTTCTACCCGCGCGACCACCACGCGGCCATCGGCCGCGGCTTCCTCGGCGTACGCGGTGAGCACACCGTCAACTTCCTCCGCCACCATGCCGACGACCCGGTGCCCGAGGGGCCCCTGCACCATCCGCGTGCCCGGTCCGCCGTGCTGCGCCACCAGGTCGCCGCATGGATGGGCGACCTGTGCCCGGGGGTGAACGTCCAGGCCGACGCCATCGAGGGCGCCGACGCGGTACTCCTCTCGTACGACTTCCAGGGGCCGCTCGGTCGCACTCGTCGCCGACGCCCCGGCAACGTCGGCTTCGGCCTCACCTACGTCTTGCCGATCGTGGTCGCCTGCCTCACCGCCCGGCCCGGTTCCCTGGTCCTCCTGGAGAACCCGGAGGCACACCTCCACCCCCACGGGCAGACCCGGATGGCCGCGCTCGCAGCCGCGGCCGCCGCGCAGGGGGCCCAGGTGATCACGGAGACGCACAGCGACCACGTCATCAACGGCGTGCGGCTCGCCGTGAAGCAGGGGCACATCGCCCCCGAACAGACGGTGTTCCACTACTTCCGCAGCGTCGGCACCGGCGTGGAGGTCGTCAGCCCGCGGGTCAACCCTGCAGGCAAACTCGACCAGTGGCCCGACGGGTTCTTCGACGAGCTGGAGAACACGCTCGACCAGCTCATCGCCTGATACCCGCCTGGGGAGGGCGGAGTCGAGGCGCACACATCATCGCGGAGGGGGACACGTGCCGCAGCTGTTCCTGAACGAGAAGTCCTGCGAGACGACGGCCGAGCCGGACCGTGTCAACCGGGCCATGAGCACCATGGTTGAGGCCGTCCTCGCCATCGCCAGGGAAGACCCCAAGGGCACGGCGCTGGTCACCCACGCCAGCTCCCTGATGGCTTTACAGCTGGCCCAGGGACATCCCATCAGCAAGTGGATGGGCGCCCCGGACACCAAGGACCTGCGCGTCCTGCTGAAGAAGCTGGAGGACAAATCGCCCTACGAGACGGTCTTCCCCGAGGGCGAGACCTTCTCCGACGTCGCGTGTCGGCACGACGGCGATCCGGTGGACGGGCTGCGCTACGCGCATCTGCTGGGCGGCATCGGCATCTCCCTCCCGCTGGAAGCTCGTTGGAACGCCGACACGCTCACCCTGGTGCGGGAACAGCTCGTGGACGACGAGGACACGGGGTCCGTGCTCACCGAGGTCGAGGTCAGGCACGTCGCCGGCACCGAGCACGTCGCGCCGCACCTGCCCTGGATCCGACGCGGTGCGGACGCCGGCCGGCAGAAGGCGGTCCAGGGCCTGCGGTCCGGTGCCGAACTGTGGCGCCTGCGCTCGGACCTCTTCCCACTGCTCCAGTTCACGACGCTGGCTGAGCAACACTTCACCGAGCTGCCGGAGACGTGGGTGCGACCGGTGGGTGAGCGGCTCGGAGAACTGCAGGACGCGGTCGGCGACTGGGACCCGGCCCTGCGGCCCATCTGCCCCCAGTGGCGTTCCTACGTGCGCACCGAGTTCGAGAACCGGCGGCGCCTGTGCTGGTTCGAGGACACCGACGGTGAGACGCGTCTGTTCGACTGGCACAGCGAGTTCCTGCCGGAGCGGGGGCGCATGCCGGGCCGCCTGCACTTCCGCCTGCTCCACGAGGAGCGCACCCTGCGCATCGCGTACGTCGGGCGGAAACGCGGCAACAGATGATCCACCCCGGAGCCCGCCCGGCCGCCCCGGCTAACGTAGGCCCCTGACCGGCCGCTCACCGGCCCCACCAGCACCAAGGAGGACCGCGCGTGCGTCCCACCCTCGCCGCCGACCAGGTACGGGCCAGCCTGAGCCAGTACCTCGCGACGACGTACGCGCTGGCCGACGAGAGCACCCGCCGCGCCCTGGAGAACTTCCTCGGCGACCCCGAGGACGGCATCTTCCGCGGCCCCTACCTCCGCGTCCGCACCCCCTTCCGCACCGCCGTGGGCACGGACTGGAAGCGGCATCTGACCTGGCACCCCGAGCTGACCCCGTACCGGCACCAGGAAGCCGCCTGGGAGCGGCTGTCGACCCTGCACGGCCCGGCCCGGCCCACCCTCGTCACCACCGGCACCGGATCCGGCAAGACCGAGTCGTTCCTGGTCCCGATCCTCGACCACTGCTACCGCCAGCGGCTGGCCGGGCGGAAGGGCGTCAAGGCGATCCTGCTCTACCCGATGAACGCCCTGGCCACCGACCAGGCCCACCGCATCGGCGAGCGGCTGAACGACCCGAAGGACACCCGGCTGCGGGACGCCGGGGTGGGCGCCGGGCTCTACATCGGGGACCGGCCGTCCCAGGAGTTCAAGCAGGCCAATCCGGCGATCACCGTGGACCGGGACGAGATCCGGCGGACCATGCCGGACATCCTGATCACCAACTACAAGATGCTCGACCTGCTCCTGCAACGGCCCGAGGACCAGCGGCTGTGGCAGGACTCGGCGCTCGCCTACGTCGTCCTCGACGAGTTCCACACCTACGACGGCGCCCAGGGCACGGACGTCGCCATGCTGCTGCGCCGCCTCGGCTCGGTCACCGGGCTCGCCGAACCCGGACGGCCACTGGGGCCGGTCTGCCCCGTCGCCACGTCGGCCACCCTCGGCGAGAACGGCACCGGCGCCACCGACAGCGGTGCGGGGGGCCCGGCGGCCCGCCCCGGCAGCGGCCCCGGCATGCTGGAAGTCGCCGAGCAGGTCTTCGGTGTGCCGTTCCCGCCCGACGCGGTCGTCGGGGAGGACCGGCGCTCCACCAGGGACTTCACCGGCGAGAGCGACTTCAGCCTGCCGTTCCCCTCGCCCCACGAGGTCGCCGGACTCGGCGACCCCACCCGCGACCCGGGCGCGATGGACGACCTCGTCACCGCCTTCTCCGGGCTGAGCGGGCCGAGCCCGGAGGACCTCGGGGCCGTGCTGCGCCGGCACCGGCTGACCGCCGCCGTCCTGGAGATCCTCGACGGCACGCCCAGGACGATCTCCGAGATCACCGAGGTCCTGCCCCGCTACGCCTACCACTGGGGCATGGCCGTACAGCAGCAGCCGCGTGTCGCCGCCCAGGGCCTGGCCCGGTACATCGCCCTCCTGTCGTACGCCCGAGACCCGGACCACCCCGGACGGCCGCTGCTGTCCATCGAGATCCACCACTGGGTACGCTCGGTCTCCCGTGTGCTGCGGGGCATCAGTGCGGCCCGCGCCGAGTTCCGCTGGGACGACGAACGGGTGACCTCCGGCGGTGCGCTGACCCGCAAGGTCCCCGGCCCGGCCGCCCGGCCGTCCCCGTACGACGGGGAGGGACCCGCCGTACCCCTCGACGCCGCCGAGCAGGCCGCCGTACCGGCCGACGACAGCGCGCCGCCGCCCGCCGAGGTTTTTCTGCCGGCCGTGTTCTGCCGCGAGTGCGGACGCTCCGGCTGGGCCGCGTACTCGCCCGAGGTAGACCCCGCCGAGCTCGAACTGAACGCCACGAAGATCCGCCGCGCCTCCGTCGGCCGGGACAAGCGTCGGGTGCGCAACATGATCGCCGCGACTCCGCGAGAGGTGCACGAGGCCGCCTTCGGGGCGGGGGCGGAGCGTCGGCGCGGCGGCCCATCCGTCATGGTGCTGGAGGGCCACGGCGGGCGGCTTCGGCCCCTGTCACCCGACGCCGACTTCACCGCCCCGACGGACGGCGAGGGACCGCGCCGGCCACGCACCCTCCACAACGCCGCGTTCGTCCACGCCGACCTCGACGGCGACCGGGCCGCCGAACGCGACCAGTGCCCCGCCTGCCGCACCTTCAACTCCGTCCGCTACCTCGGCACCGGCCTCGCCGCGCTCGCCGCCGCCGCCGTCACCCAGCTCTTCACCGGCGGCGAACTCGACAAGAACCTGGGGGAGGACAAGACCCTCCTCTTCAACGACTCCGTACAGGACGCCGCCCACCGCGCCGGATACGTCGCCAGCCGCTCGTACACCTTCTCGCTCCGTGCCCTGCTCGCCAGCCGTATCGATGAGGACGAGCCGATCACGCTGAACGACCTGGCCGCCGACCTGATCGCGGACGTCGTCGACAGCAAGGCCGTACAGGCCGCCGTCATCCCGCCCGACCTGCACCTGGTCAGGGGTGTGGACACGCTGCTCTCCGGCCGCAGCCGCGGCTCCCGGCCCACCTGGGAACTGATCGCACAACGCCTGGCGTTCGCCACCGTGATGGAGTTCGGCCTGCGCTCCAGGCAGGGCCGCACCCTGGAACTGACCCGCACCGTCGCCGCCGACGTGCCCCTCCAGGACCCCGACGCTGTGGCGGAACTCGTACGGGAGACACTGCTCACCACGCCGGGAGAAATCGCCCTGCCCGACGGGTCCGTGCCCGGATACGACCGGCATATCGGCTTCGTCCGGGGCCTGTTGGAGCGCATGCGCATCCGGGGAGCCGTCCGGCACGCCTGGCTGGACCTCTGGCTGGACCAGGCCGGGGTCCGTCGATGGGCGATCTGGGGCGGACGCGAGAACGGGATGCCCGCCTTCCCCCGGGGGGTCTCCGCGCCCGCCTTCCTGCTGGGCAGCCCCAAGCAGGGCAGCGAGGACTTCGACGTCCTCACCGGACGGCTCGGCTGGTACCAGGACTGGGCCGTACGCTCCCTGGGCCTGCGCCCGGAGGCCGCCGCCACGTTCCTGAGCCGGCTGCTGCCCGCGCTCGCCGAGATCGGTGTCGTCTCCGCGCGCACCGCGCTCGACGGCGCCACCCGCGTCTACGGACTCCAGCCCGGCCACATCCGGGTGCGCAGACTCGCCGACGACACGCTGCCTGACGCCACCGCGCACTGCCCGCGCTGCTTCTGGGAACAGACCATCCACCCCGACCTGGCCGGCCAGTGGCACGGTCAGCCCTGCCCCCGCTACCGCTGCGGCGGCACTCTCGGCACCGGCCGCGACCTGGACAGCGGACTGAGGCAACGGGACTACACCGACGACTTCTACCGGCGCATGTACCGCGAGGCCGGCGTCTTCACCATCAACACCGCCGAACACACCGGCACCCTCAGCCGCGCCCGGCGCGAGGCGGTCGAGAAGGCCTTCCGCGACGGCACCCGCGTCCACTACGCCAACCCGCAGGTGCTGTCCTGCACCCCCACCCTCGAACTCGGCATCGACATCGGCGACCTCTCGGCGGTCGTCCTCGCCTCGCTGCCCAAGGGACCGGCCAACTACATCCAGCGGGTGGGCCGCGCGGGCCGCTCCACCGGCAACGCCTACCTGCTCACCATGGTCGACCGGGGGCCGCGCGACCGCTACTACCTCGAAGAACCCCGCCTCATGATCGCCGGGGAGGTTCGGCCGCCCGGCTGCTACCTGTCCGCGGCCGAGATCCTGCGCCGCCAGTACCTTGCCCACCTCCTCGACCTCGCCGGCGCCGGACGGCTGACCGCCCCCGACGGGACACCGCTGCGCCCGCTGCCCGGGCGGGCCACAGAACTGTTCGGCGCCTCTGCCTGGCAGGCCGACTTCAGCGAGGCCGCGCTGGCCGACGGCGAACGACTCGTCCGGGGCTTCCTGGACCTGTTCCCTCCGTACGAGGAGAGCCGCGGCACGGGCGTCAGCCCGCAGGCCCGTACCGCCCTCACCGCCTACGCCACCGACCCCGGCGAGGAGGGACTGGCCGGCGCTCTGGTCGCCGCGTGCAGGCGCTGGGAGGAGCGCCGCGCGGACCTCCAGCGCCGCACCGAGGCCATCGACCGGGCGCACGGGCTGCTCGTCGCCGGCGACCCCGACCACGCACGGCAGGGGCGCGAGTTGCGGGCCGAGCGGCGCGAGGTGGGCCGCATCTCCCGGGAGATCAGCCGCACCACCGCGCACGGCGCCCTGGTCGACCTCGGCCTGCTGCCGAACTACAGCCTCATCGACTCGGCCACCGAGCTGGAGGCCACCCTCACCTGGACCGAGAAGACCGCCGACGGCGGCCGCGAGAACCACAGCAAGACCCTCCGCCACAGCCGCCCCGCCCGCCTCGCCCTCACCGAGTTCGCGCCCGGCAACCACTACTACGTCCAGGGCTACAAGCACCGCGTCACCGGAGTGGACATCGGCGGGCCCGGCCGCCCGGCCTGGCTCTGGTGGCGCGTGTGCCCCGACTGCGGCCACGTCCGCACCCACCTCGCCGAGGACGACGCGTCCCCCTGCCCTCGCTGCCGGTCCGCGGCCATCGGCGACGTCGGCTGCCTGCACAAGGTGCTCGTGCCGCGCCGCGTCACCTCCCGGGACGAACGCGACGACGTCCGTGTCCGCGACGACAGCGACGAACGGGAGCGGCGCCACTACACCGTCGTTCCCGCCGTCGACATCGACGCCGACGACATCGAACAGGCCTGGAAGCACGAACACGCCACCTTCGGCTGGGAGTTCACCCGGCAGGCGCACGTCCGGCATCTCAACGTCGGCGCCGCCCGCGTGGACGGCGGCGCGGACACCACCTTCGCCGGACAGGAGGTCCGCCTCAACCCCTTCTGGGTCTGCGACGCCTGCGGCTACGCCGACCCGGACGGCGGACCCGCCGCGCACGACGCCGGTGACGCGTCGGCACACGCCAAGTACCACCGGCCGTGGTGTCCCAGACGGCGCGCCGGAGCCGACGCCGTACGACGCGGCGAGCGGGTGCTGCTCGCCCACGAACTGCGCACCGACGCACTGCGCGTCCTCATCCCCGCCGTCACCGCGCACACCCGGGAACGGCTCGCGTCCTTCAAGGCGCTGCTGCTGGCCGGCATCGCCCGCAGCTACGGCGGCGACCCCGACCACCTCGCGGTCGTCACCGACTCCATGCCCGAGGAACGCGGTGAGACCCCGCTCCGCCGCCACTTCCTCGTCCTGTACGACACGCTCCCCGGCGGCACCGGCTACCTGCACCGCCTCGCCGGCCGGGACGGTCTCAAGGGTGTCCTGGACGACGCCCGGCAGGTGATCGAGACGTGCGTGTGCGTGGGCCAGGGCCGGTCCGCGTGCCACCGCTGCCTGTTGCGGCACGTCACCGACGGCGAGTACGAACTCGTCTCCCGCGAGCACGCCCTCGACATGCTCGGCGACCTCTTCGGCCGCACCGCGGACCACTGGAGCGTCGGACCGGTCGCCACCACCCGAGACATCACCCTGGTGCACCAGGTGGAGAGCGAGCTGGAGGCACTCTTCCGGCGCGGGCTGCTCGAATGGGCCGAGCGGGTGGACGACGTCAGCGTCCGCACCGCTCTCACGGCCGACGGCACCCGGGACACGACACTGCGCTTCACGGCACCCGACGGCACCGTCCGCGGCTGGCAGATGGAAACCCAGACCCCGCTCGACTTCACCCGGCCGGACGTGGTCTTCCGCAGCACCGACGACGACCGCCGGGTCGCCGTCTACCTCGACGGCTACCGCTACCACGCGAGCCCCGAGCACCTCACCGCCGAGGCCGACGCCGTCAAGCGCACCCGGCTGCGCGCGGAAGGCTGGCAGGTCTTCCAGCTCACCTGGGACGACGTACAGACCTGGACCGGCCGGACCACGCTCCGGGCCGACCCCCCGTGGAAGCCGTACCCGAACACCGCGCAGAAGACGGCCATGGACGTCCACCGGCGCATGCACGCCGGAGACACCCGCGACCTGCCGAGGCTGGTGTGGGCCAACCCGGTCGAGACGCTGATCGGCTACCTGACCGACCCCGACCCCGACGTCTGGCGGCGCCGCACCCAGAGCGCCCTCGCGGGCTTCGCCGCCGTGTCGGCGACCAGCAGGGCCCTGGCCGCAGGCAAGGAGACCGGGCTCAGGATCAGCGAGGCGCTGCACGGTCACCGGTTGGCGCAGGGACAGGGCGCCGTCCAGGTCATGGCGACGCGGGACGCCTCGGGGTGCCCTCTCGCCATCGCGCTCGACCTGCGCGGGGGCCAGAGCGCGGCAGCCTGGACGGCACTGACCGTCCTCGACGACAGCACGGACACGGTCGACGCCGACGAGACCGCCCACCGCAGACGCTGGCAGGCTTGGCTCTACTGGAGCAACCTGCTTCAGTTCCTCGACGCCGGGGAGGGCGACGGGGTCCAGCTCACGACCGGCATGCTCCCCGCGTTCGACCCGGCCGAGCTGGCGGTCACCGGCGGCGCCGGATGGCTCAGCTCACGGCAGCACCGGCAGGAACCTGTTCCGGATGGACGGCAGCCGACCGTCGGATCGCAGTCGGCCCTCGGGCGGCAGCCGGTCGCGGAGGGGCAGGGCGCCGAGGAGGCTCCGGCCGCCGTGCGCGACCCCGCCTGGGACGAAGTCATCGAGTACCTCGTCGACGAGCCGGGCCTGCCCGCCCTCGCCAGGGCGCTCGCCGACCGGGGCCTGCCCGCCCCGGAGGCCGGCTACGAACTGGGAACGGCCGCCTGGCCCGCCGAACTCGCCTGGCCCGGCCCCCGCGTGGGCATCGTCCTCGCGCACCGGCCGGACCCCGCCACCCGACGCGACATCGATGCCGAACAACGGGACCGGGCCTACCGGGACGCGGGCTGGCAGGTCCGTACCGCGGCGGAATGGGACGTCGACGCACTCGCCGCCCTGGCCGGCCGGGACGCGGACAGAGCAACGCACCACCACGAGGAGAACGAGCGATGACGGTCACCGGCGTGCCGAGGACGGGCGTGACGCTGCGCCTACTGGACAAGGCCGACAAGGAGATCGTCAAACTGGACCGCGCAGTCCTCGGGGCGTTCTACAAGTTCCAGCACGACTTCCGCCGCAACCCCGACGCCGGCGGCTTCGACCTCAAGCAGCTGGAAGGCCACGACCGTCTCTGGTCGGCACGCGTCAACCGCGAGTGGCGGGCCCTGATGATCCGCCTCGGCGGCGACGACTGGCTGCTCGTCTCGGTCAAGCACCGCAGCCACGTCCACAAGAACCTGGACCGGCTCAACTACGGCATCAACCACATCACCGGCGCCATCGAATACGTCGACCTCCAGGTCGTCGAGGAGAGCGTGCTGCGCCGCGGACTCACCCCGCCCGCCGCTCCGGTCCCGGCTCCGACGCCCGTGCCCGCTGCGGAACCGGCCCGTCCAAAGCCGTCGGAGGAGCCGGAAGGGCTGGAGGAGCCGGAAGAACCCCTCTTCGAGGCTTACACCGACGAGCAGCTCGCCGATCTCGGCGTCGCCGAACCGCTCATCCCCATCGTCCGGAAACTCACCACGGACGACGAACTGCTCGGCCTCGCCGAGTACGCACCCCGCCACACCGGGGAGGTCCTCCTCCGGCTGCGCGACGGTGCTTCCTACGAAACGGTCATGGACGAGGTCACCGCGCCCGTCGCGGTCGAAGAGCCGGAGCGCAACCTCGACTCCGCCGACTGGCAGGCAGCCGTCGACCGCTCACAGACCGTGGCGATCACCGACGACGAATTCCTGCAGAGCATCCTGGAGGAGGGCGACTTCGGGCGCTGGAAGATCTTCCTCCACCCCACCCAGGAGAAGCTGGTCCACCGGCGCTACTCCGGCCCGGCCCGGGTCGGTGGCGGCCCGGGAACGGGCAAGACCATCGTCGCCCTCCACCGTGTCTGCCATCTGGTGCGACAGCTCCCGCCCGGCCACACCAAGCCCGTCCTGTTCACCACGTTCAACCGGAACCTTGCCGCCGACCTCCGCTCCCGGCTCCTCTCCCTCGGCGGACCCGACGTACTGGCCAGGGTCGACATCGCACACGTCGACCAACTCGCCACCCGCATCGTCAGCGAGGCCGACCCGGGCAACGCCAAGCGGCGCATCGACGACACGGCGGCGCTCCGCGAGTGGCGAGACCTGCTGGTGGAGGCGGGAGAGACCCGCTGGAGCGCCGAGTTCCTCAGCGACGAATGGAACCAGGTCATCCTCGGCCAGGCCGTGGCCTCCCGGAGCGACTACTTCACCGTCCGGCGCGCCGGCAGGGGGCGCAGCGTCACCCGCGCCGAGCGCGCCGGCATCTGGCAACTCGCCGAACGCTTCACGCAACGGCTGGAGACCAAGGGGCTGGAGACCCACCGCCAGGTCGCCGAACGGGCGGCGCGGCTGGAGATGACCCGCAAGGCCAGGATCGACGAGCGGTCACAGGAGCGCGAGGACCGGGGCGGCCTGGACAACCTCCACGTCGAGGCCGGGTCCGGAGCCCGGCTGCGCCACCGGTACCGGCACATCGTGGTCGACGAGGCCCAGGACCTCAGCGCCGCCCACTGGAAGATGCTGCGTGCCATGGCGCCGTCCGAGGCCGACGACATCTTCCTCGTGGGCGACACGCACCAGCGGATCTACGACAACCAGGTCACCCTCGGCAGCCTCGGTGTCCACATCCGTGGCCGGTCCTCCCGGCTGACCCTCAGCTATCGCACGACCCGGGAGATCCTTCGCGACTCGATCCGGGTGCTGGGCGACGCCGACTACGACGACCTGGACGGTGACAGCGACACCCTCGCTGGGTACCGCTCGGTCCTGCACGGCCCGGCTCCGTCGTTGCGCGGTGCGCGGAGCTGGGACGAGGAGATGGACCTCGTCGTGGAACAGCTGCGGGCCTGGCGCGACGTGCCCCGTGAGTCCACGGCGATCTGCGTCCCGACCAACGACATGGTCACCCAGCTTGCCGAACGCCTCGCCCGGCGCGGCATCAGCCCGACCGAGATCACACAGGACGGGCCGCGCGGCGATCAGGGCGTCCACATCGGCACCATGTACCGCTTCAAGGGACTGGAGTACCGCTGCCTGATCATCGCCGGGGTGGCCGAGGGCCTCGTCCCCCGCGCCTCCGTGGACACGTGGGAGCACACCGACCCGAGCCGCCATCGGCGAGAGCTGCACCGGGCGCGCTCGCTGCTTTTCGTCGCGGCCACCCGCGCCCGTGACGCCCTGGCCATCACCTGGCACGGAGAACCGAGTCGCTTCCTGGCGCCGCTGCTCCCGCCCCGAAGCGATACCTGAAGCGGACACTGGACCGAGCGCAGTTGCTGCGGCTACGTCCAGGTGTCTGGCCGAGGCCCTGGATCCGGAGATCACAAAAAGCCTGCTATATGAGGCTGACTTCGATCTCCGATGTAGACAGTGATGCTACGGGACCGAGGCTCGAGAACGCGAAAAGTACCACCGGCGGTACAGACTTTCCCCCTCTGCGCGGAGACTCTGGTGTCCGACGCGAGGAGGCGACTCAATGGGATGGATAGCCGTGGGGTGCGGGGCCATCTTGGCGCTGGGCGTGATGCGCATTCTGTTCCGGCAGGTACGAGGAATTCTTCCTGACGGAAGCGCTCTCGTCCGTGCTTGGAGGAGTTCGTCACCGTTGTGAGAGGCGCGAGGCGGGCCACTCGCCGTTGAGTCGCGGTGCATGTACCCGTGTTCCGGACAATCGTGAGTGGGCGCGATCACATCCGCCAGGGCCGCGTGTGCAGCCCATATTGCGCACAGCTGCGGCCGACGAGGGTGCGGAGCACGGGCCTCAGTTCCGGGAGCAGGGCCTGGTTGAGGTAGCGGGGTGGATCGTCGTGCTACCCCTCGTCCAGGGTGGTGCGGTAACAGGCCCATACACTGGGGTATGGCTTGCGTATGCGCGATGTCCTCGGCGACCGCGTCCGCCCTTGCTCGGTCTGGCCTAAATGTCCCCGAGAAGTCCCACAGGCGAAGCCGAGTCCCCTCCTGGCTCGCATCTGCGCAAGTCAAGAGGGGTTTCGCGCGACGACTTCTTAAAGCTCTCAGATGTCCCGGAAGATCTCGATCTGCGCCCCGATCGAGTTCAGCCGCTCCGCGAGGTCCTCGTAGCCGCGGTTGATGACGTAGACGTTGCGCAGTACCGACGTGCCCTCGGCCGCCATCATCGCGAGGAGGACGACCACGGCGGGGCGCAGGGCGGGCGGGCACATCATCTCGGCCGCGCGCCAGCGGGTGGGGCCCTCGACGAGGACGCGGTGGGGGTCCAGGAGCTGGAGGCGGCCGCCGAGGCGGTTCAGGTCGGTGAGGTAGATGGCGCGGTTGTCGTAGACCCAGTCGTGGATGAGGGTCTGGCCCTGCGCCGAGGCCGCGATGGCCGCGAAGAAGGGGACGTTGTCGATGTTCAGGCCCGGGAAGGGCATGGGGTGGATCTTGTCGATCGGCGCTTCGAGCTTGGAGGGGCGGACGGTGAGGTCCACCAGGCGGGTGCGGCCGTTGTCGGCGAAGTACTCCGGGGTGCGGTCGTGGTCGAGGCCCATCTCCTCCAGGACCGCCAGCTCGATCTCCAGGAACTCGATCGGGACCCGGCGCACCGTCAGTTCCGACTCCGTGACCACGGCGGCGGCCAGCAGGCTCATCGCCTCGACCGGGTCCTCGGAGGGGGAGTAGTCGACGTCGGCGTCGATGACCGGCATGCCGTGCACGGTGAGGGTGGTGGTGCCGATGCCTTCGACGCGCACGCCCAGGGCTTCGAGGAAGAAGCACAGGTCCTGGACCATGTAGTTGGAGGAGGCGTTGCGGATGACGGTGACGCCGTCGTGGCGGGCGGCCGCCAGGAGGGCGTTCTCCGTGACCGTGTCGCCCCGTTCGGTCAGGACGATGGGGCGGTTCGGGCGGACGGTGCGGTCGACCACCGCGTGGTAGTGCCCCTCGGTCGCGGCGACGTCCAGGCCGAAGCGGCGCAGCGCGATCATGTGCGGCTCGATGGTCCGGGTGCCGAGGTCGCAGCCGCCGGCGTAGGGCAGCCGGAAGCGGTCCATGCGGTGCAGCAGTGGGCCCAGGAACATGATGATGGAGCGGGTGCGGACGGCGGCCTCGGCGTCGATGGCCTCCATGTCCAGCTCGGCCGGCGGCACGATCTCCAGGTCGGTGCCGTCGTTGATCCAACGGGTGCGTACGCCGATGGAGTTGAGCACCTCCAGGAGGCGGTAGACCTCCTCGATGCGGGCGACCCGGCGCAGCACCGTGCGCCCCTTGTTGAGCAGCGAGGCGCACAGCAGGGCCACGCAGGCGTTCTTGCTGGTCTTGACGTCGATGGCACCGGAGAGGCGACGGCCGCCGACCACACGCAGGTGCATCGGGCCCGAGTAGCCCAGGGAGACGATCTCGCTGTCCAGCGCTTCGCCGATCCGGGCGATCATCTCAAGGCTGATGTTCTGGTTGCCGCGCTCGATGCGGTTGACGGCGCTCTGGCTGGTGTTGAGCGCCTCCGCGAGCTGTGACTGCGTCCAGCCGCGGTGCTGCCGGGCGTCACGGATGAGCTTGCCGATGCGTACGAGGTAGTCGTCTGCCATGAGGTTGAGGCTATCTCAGATATGAGATCACGCCTCTCGGGGGGTCCGTTCGGGTGACGTGACGTCAAGGAACCCCCGGTGGCACCTCAGCGGCGCTTGGCCGTCGTGGTGCGGCGCCATCCGAAAGGTCCCGGCAAATCCATCGATGTCGTACGGCGTCCGGTGCTGCTGCGGGTGTGCCGCGGGCCGTTCCCGCCGCCGGTCGTGAGGGACCAGGAACGCTTGTTGATGTTCAGCCGCACTCCGGGGAGGATTCGGAAACTCTTGCGGAACGTGAGCGGCATCGTGCCCCCTTCCGGGTCGTGCCGGGACTGCCCGGCAGGCATCGGATACCCCCGTTCGGCGTAGTGATGGCCGCACGGGTCACTCGGGGTGGGGCGCACGCCACATGGCGCCCGGACATGACCGGAGCGCCCCCATGTACTAGAGTTATCTCGACATCGAGATATCTGCCGAGGCGCACCGCAGCCGCCACCCTGGTAAGGGTTACCTAACTTAGCCTTACCTCAGCGGATCTGCCAGGGCGGCGTGGCGGCAGGATGCGGTGGTACGCGCACATAAATGAAGGAGACTGTCGTGTCGGCGAACAGCTTCGACGCCCGCAGCACACTGCAGGTGGGCGACGAGTCGTACGAGATCTTCCGGCTGGACAAGGTCGAGGGCTCCGCGCGCCTTCCCTACAGCCTGAAGGTGCTGCTGGAGAACCTGCTCCGCACCGAGGACGGCGCGAACATCACCGCCGACCACATCCGCGCCCTCGGCGGCTGGGACTCGCAGGCCCAGCCGTCGCAGGAGATCCAGTTCACGCCGGCCCGCGTGATCATGCAGGACTTCACCGGCGTGCCCTGCGTCGTCGACCTCGCCACCATGCGTGAGGCCGTCAAGGAGCTCGGCGGCGACGCGAACAAGATCAACCCGCTCTCCCCGGCCGAGATGGTCATCGACCACTCCGTCATCGCCGACAAGTTCGGCACCAACGACGCGTTCAAGCAGAACGTCGACCTGGAGTACGGCCGCAACCGCGAGCGCTACCAGTTCCTGCGCTGGGGCCAGACCGCCTTCGACGACTTCAAGGTCGTCCCGCCCGGCACCGGCATCGTCCACCAGGTGAACATCGAGCACCTGGCCCGCGTCGTCATGACCCGGGACGGCAAGGCCTACCCCGACACCCTGGTCGGCACCGACTCGCACACCACCATGGTCAACGGCCTCGGCGTCCTCGGCTGGGGCGTCGGCGGCATCGAGGCCGAGGCCGCGATGCTCGGCCAGCCGGTCTCCATGCTCATCCCGCGCGTCGTCGGCTTCAAGCTGACCGGTGAGCTGACCCCCGGCACCACCGCCACCGACCTGGTGCTGACCATCACCGAGATGCTGCGCAAGCACGGTGTCGTCGGCAAGTTCGTCGAGTTCTACGGCGAGGGCGTCGCGGCCACGAGCCTCGCCAACCGCGCCACCATCGGCAACATGTCGCCGGAGTTCGGTTCCACCGCCGCGATCTTCCCGATCGACGACGAGACGCTGAACTACATGCGCCTGACCGGCCGCAGCGAGCAGCAGGTCGCGCTCGTCGAGACGTATGCCAAGGAGCAGGGCCTCTGGCTGGACCCGAAGGCCGAGCCGGACTTCTCCGAGAAGCTGGAGCTGGACCTCTCCACGGTCGTCCCCTCCATCGCCGGCCCGAAGCGCCCGCAGGACCGCATCGTCCTCGCGAACGCCGCCCAGCAGTTCAAGTCGGACGTCCTCAACTACGTGGACGTCGTGGACGAGGCGGGCAAGGAGTCCTTCCCGGCCTCCGACTCCCCGGCCGTCACCCCGAACGGCGCCCCGTCCAACCCGGTCCGTGTGACCGCCCCCGACGGCACCTCGTACGAGCTGGACCACGGTGCGGTGACGGTCGCGGCCATCACGTCCTGCACCAACACCTCCAACCCGTACGTCATGGTCGCCGCCGCCCTGGTCGCCAAGAAGGCGGTCGAGAAGGGACTGACCCGCAAGCCGTGGGTCAAGACCACCCTCGCCCCGGGCTCCAAGGTCGTCACCGACTACTTCGAGAAGGCGGGCCTGACCCCCTACCTCGACAAGGTCGGCTTCAACCTCGTCGGCTACGGCTGCACCACCTGCATCGGCAACTCCGGCCCGCTGCCGGAGGAGGTCTCCAAGGCCGTCAACGACCACGACCTCGCCGTCACCTCGGTGCTCTCCGGCAACCGCAACTTCGAGGGCCGGATCAACCCCGACGTCAAGATGAACTACCTGGCGTCCCCGCCGCTGGTCGTCGCCTACGCCCTCGCGGGCTCCATGAAGGTCGACGTCACCAAGGACGCCCTGGGCACCGACCAGGACGGCAACCCGGTCTTCCTCAAGGACATCTGGCCCTCCGAGGCCGAGGTGAACGACGTCGTCGCCAACGCCATCGGCGAGGACATGTTCTCCAAGTCCTACAGCGACGTCTTCGCGGGCGACGCCCAGTGGCAGGCGCTGTCCATCCCGACCGGCGACACCTTCGAGTGGGACGCCGAGTCCACCTACGTGCGCAAGCCCCCGTACTTCGAGGGCATGGGCATGGAGCCGGCCCCGGTCGAGGACATCTCCGGCGCCCGGGTGCTCGCCAAGCTGGGCGACTCGGTCACCACCGACCACATCTCCCCGGCCGGTGCCATCAAGGCCGACACCCCGGCCGGCAAGTACCTGACGGAGCACGGCGTCGAGCGCCGCGACTTCAACAGCTACGGCTCGCGCCGCGGCAACCACGAGATCATGATCCGCGGCACCTTCGCCAACATCCGCCTGCGCAACCAGATCGCGCCGGGCACCGAGGGCGGCTACACCCGCGACTTCACCCAGGCGGACGGGCCGGTGTCGTTCATCTACGACGCGTCCCGCAACTACATCGAGCAGGGCATCCCGCTCGTCGTCCTGGCCGGCAAGGAGTACGGCTCCGGCTCGTCCCGCGACTGGGCCGCCAAGGGCACCGCGCTGCTCGGCGTCAAGGCCGTCATCGCCGAGTCCTACGAGCGCATCCACCGCTCGAACCTCATCGGCATGGGCGTCCTGCCGCTGCAGTTCCCGGAGGGCCGCACCGCCGAGTCCCTCGGCCTGACCGGCGAGGAGTCCTTCTCCGTCTCCGGCGTGACCGAGCTGAACGACGGCACCACCCCGCGCACGGTGAAGGTCACCACCGACACCGGCGTCGAGTTCGACGCGGTCGTCCGCATCGACACCCCGGGTGAGGCGGACTACTACCGCAACGGCGGCATCCTGCAGTACGTGCTGCGCAGCCTGATCCGGAAGTAGTCCGATCAGCGAGTAGACGCGCTGCACAACGGCTGAGGGCCGCACCCCCTGTCTCGCGGGGGGTGCGGCCCTCAGCCGTGTGCCGAAGGGACCGGCCGCCTACGCCAGCAGCTCCACCTCCGCCAGCGTGTGCTCGCCGTCCAGGACCAGCCGGTACTTCGCGTACGAGCCCGGCGACCCCACCGAGAACGCCCGCGTCTGGCGGTCCCAGGCGAAGGACTCGCCGGAACGTTCGTCCAGCGTCCGCCAGGTCGTGCCGTCGGCCGAGCCCTGGAGCTTCCAGCCGGTCGGCGCCTTCGTGCGGTCCGCCGACGAGGTGAGCGTGTACTGGACCGCCTTCGCGCCCTCGGCGGACACCGGCAGGTCCACCGACGTCACGCTCGCGTCCGTCGCCGACGTGTCGTCGAACAGGGCACCCTCGCCCGTGATCGCGTCGCTGCGCGGGGTCGGCACCTCGTCGTCCTTGGTGATCGACGGGGGCGCCGCGTTCTCGCCGGTGCCCCACGAGGACGGCTTCGCGCCCATGTCGAACTCCAGGACGCCGCCCTTCGAGATCAGCGAGTGGGGGAGCGAAGTGGAGTTCCAGCGCTTGCCGTTGACCTTCAGACCCTGCACGTAGACGTTCTTCGTGCTGTTCTTCGGCGCCTTGACGACCAGCTTGCGGCCGTTCTCCAGGTGCACCGTCGCCTTGGTGAACAGCGGGGACCCGACGGCGTACTCGCCACTGCCCATCACCAGCGGGTAGAAGCCGAGCGAGGAGAAGAGGAACCAGGCCGACTGCTCGCCGTTGTCCTCGTCACCGTGGTAGCCCTGGCCGATGTCGCTGCCGGTGTACAGGCGCTGGAGCACCTCGCGGATGTTCTTCTGCGTCTTGTACGGCTGCCCGGCCGCGTCGTACATGTACAGGGCGTGGTGGGCGACCTGGTTGGAGTGCCCGTACATGCCCATCCGGACGTCCCGCGCCTCGGTCATCTCGTGGATGACACCGTTGTAGGAACCCTTCAGTTCCGGGGAGGCCGTCTCCGGGGTGGAGAGGTACTCGTCGAGCTTGTCGCCGAGTCCGTCCCGGCCGCCGTACAGGTTGGCGAGGCCGCGGCTGTCCTGCGGGGCGGTGAAGGCGTAGCCCCAGCCGTTGGTCTCGGTGTAGTCGTAACCCCACACACGGGGGTCGTACTTGTCGGAGTCGACGCGCCAGTTGCCCCGGGCGTCCCTGCCCTGGAAGAAGCCGGCCTGGGCGTCGAACATGTTGACGTAGTCCTGGGCGCGGTTCAGGAAGTAGGCCGACTCCTCCTTGTACCGCTTCTCGCCGGTCTCCTTGTAGAGCTTCTCGCCCATCTTCGCGATGCCGTAGTCGTTGAGGTAGCCCTCCAGCGCCCACGACATGCCCTCGTGCGTCTCGGTGCTGGTGTAGCCGAGGAACGGCGAGGTCGCCATGCCCTTGCGGCCCACGCCCGAGGACGGGGGCACGACGGTGGCGTTCTTGACGGCCGCGTCGTAGGCCGCCTTCGCGTCGAAGTCGACGCCCTTGACGTAGGCGTCGGCGAACGCCACGTCCGAGGAGGTGCCGGTCATCAGGTCCGCGTAGCCCGGGGAGGACCAGCGCGAGGTCCAGCCGCCGTCCTTGTAGTGCTGCACGAAGCCGTCGACCATCTCACCGGCCTGGGAGGGGGTGAGGAAGGAGTACGCGGGCCAGGTGGTCCGGTACGTGTCCCAGAAGCCGTTGTTGACGTAGACCTTGCCGTCCACGATCTTGGCGCCGGTCTCGGTCGGCGTGTTCTCCTTGGCCGCCTTGGAGAACGGGGAGGCGTACTTGTACGTCCCGTCGACCTTCTCGTGGCCCGCGTTCGGGTACAGGTACAGCCGGTAGAGGCTGGAGTACAGCGTGGTCAGCTGGTCCCGCGTGGCGCCCTCGACCTCGACCTTGCCGAGGATCCTGTCCCACGCCTTCTGGGCGTTCCGCTTGACCTTGTCGAAGGAGGCGTGCTTCGGGATCTCCTGGCGCAGGTTGTCCTTCGCCTGGTCGACGCCGATCAGCGAGGTGGCGATGCGCATCGTCACGGCGCGGTCCCGGCCGGCGTCGAAGGTCAGGTGCCCCTTGACGCCGCTCGCGTCGCCGCCGGTGACCCTGCTGTCGAACTCGCCGTAGACGAAGAGGCGGGTGGCTCCCGCGGAGCCGCCGGACTTGACGTCCGAGTAGCCGCTGAAGGTGCCGTTCTCCTTGTCCAGGGTCAGCCCGCCCTTGTCCTCGACGTTGTCGAAGATCACGCTCGCGTCGTCACCGGGGTAGGTGAAGCGCATCATCGCCGCGTGGTCGGTGGGCGCCATCTCGGCCTTGAGGCCGTTCTCGAACCGCACTCCGTAGTAGTAGGGCTTGGCGGTCTCGTTCTCGTGCCGGAAGGCCAGCTCGCGGGCGTCCCGGCCGGTGTCCGGGGTGCCGGAGGCGGCCGACGGCATCACCTGGAAGGTCTGCCGGTCGCCCATCCACGGGCTCGGCTCGTGGCTCGCGGCGAACGCCTGGAGGGTGGGCAGGTTGTCGTCGTTGTTGCCGCGCGCGTACTCGTAGAGCCAGCTGTCCGTCCCGGCGTTGGTCACCGGCGTCCAGAAGTTGAAGCCGTGCGGCACGGCGGTCGCGGGGAAGTTGTTGCCGCGCGAGAAGCTGCCGCTGGAGTTGGTGCCGCGGGTGGTGAGCGCGTAGTCCGAGAGGTGGGCCTCGGGGCGTTCGGGCGCGGCCCGCCCGATCTCCACGTCGTCCAGCCAGCCGCGGAACTTCGCCGGACCCTTGGGGGAGTCGTACGCCAGCAGGATCCGGTCGACGGTCTTGCCGGCCGCGACCGAACCGATCCCGGACCTCACGCTGTTCCACTGGTTGACGTAGAGGATCTTGGCGTCGCCCTGACCGCGCGGCGTCAGCGGGAAGCCGTGCTGGTCGGTGGCCCTGAGGTCGCTCAGGTAGGTGCCGTCGGTGAAGGCGAGGTCGACGGAGACGTTCGTGGCGTCGTAGTCGAGGTCGCCGTCCGCCATCGACGGGAAGACCTTGTACGACAGCTCGGTGCGCCGGTCGACCTTCACGTCGACGTCGAAGACCTTGTTGTACGAGTAGGCCCGGCCGTCCGCCGTGTGGCGGCCCGCGTAGCGCAGCGCGTGCGTGCCGGTGAAGCCCGCGTCCGCCTTCGCGGTGGGCGAGCCCTTCGGGCCCTCGTCGACGGAGGAGAGCATGTCCTCGGGGGTGGGGACCTCGGTGTCGCTGGTGGCCAGCTGCACGTCGGCGAGCTGGAGCGCGTCGCCCGCCCCGTTGTTCCCGGTGATCTCCAGCCGGAAGTGCTGGAACTCGGCGGTTTCGGCGAGTTCGTACGTCTTGGTCTGGAAACGCTCGCCGAAGGACTCCCCGGAGCGGGTGTCCAGCGTCTGCCAGTTCTCGCCGTCGGCCGAGCCCTTCAATGTCCAGTTCTTCGGGTCGCGTTCGTCGTGGTCGTTGGCCGACGTGAGCGCGTACTTGGCGATCTCCGTCGGCGCGTCCAGGTCGAACTCGAGCCAGCCGGTCGGCGCGAAGGTCAGCCACTTGGTGCTCGGCTCGTTGTCGACGAGGTTCTCCTTCACCTCCCCGCCGCCCGTGTTCTCGGCGCTGGCCCGTACGCCCGTGACGTTCTCGGTGACATTGCCCGGAATGCCGGTGCTGTAGCCGCCGTCCACGCCGGAGGACCGCTTGCGGCCGTCGCGGCCGGTGTCCACGGTGTCGACCCAGTCCGGAACCGGGTCGTCCGACTCGAACGACGACGCGAACTCCCGGTCGGTCTTCGCGGGCGCGTCCGGCAGCGCGACCGCCGCCCCCTGTGAGCCCACCGCCACGGCGAAGGCGGTCGTCATCACGACCGCCGGACCCCATCTGTGCCGAACTCTGTATCGCATGTCCTGGCCACCCTCCCTGCGCTGGGGACAACGTTGTCAAATCAACTGCGCAAGGACCAGTAGGGGTCAAGTGACAAGTGATGTCAAGGGTGTTGGATGTGGCCTTCGGGGCTTATGGCAGGGATTCCTCCGGCATGCGGTGCACAGTCCATTCATATTTCCGGGAGGTCTCAACTCGGAAAAGACGTATGGCCAACCTTGCATTCGATCTTGCTCCGCCAAGCGAAAGTGGACTATACCTGTCGGCACTCCGGGGCATCTTCACCGCACCCGACCTTGTACGGCCGCATTTCCTGCACGACCCAGCTTGACCCGATCGCGGTGCCGGGGATGATCCGGTTCACCGCCTGAGTCCTGGAGAAGGCGAGGACTTGAGCATGGGATCCACCACCGGCGTGGGCCATCACGATCTGATCAGGCGGAGCGCGACCGCCGCTCCGGCCCCGGCGACTGTTGTGCCGGCATCGCTCAGCTGATCATCGGCGCCGCACCGCGGCTCCGAGACGACGGCGACAACGCCGCAGACGCAGCACACCCGGACAGAACCAATCGATCAGTGAGGATGCAAAGATGACCATTCGTGCCGGCTCTCTTGACAGGCGGACGCTCCTGCGCGGTGCCATCGCCACCGCGGCGATGGGCTCGTTCGCGGTCGCGTGCAGCTCCCCCTCCAGCGAGAACAAGGACAGCGACGGCGGCCCGAAGGGCGAGAAGAGCGCCAACAACCCGTTCGGCGTCGCCGCGAACTCCTCGGTCGAAGCGGCCATCTTCGACGGCGGCTACGGCACCGACTACGTCGACTACACCAACCAGGTGCTCGGCAGCAACGTCAAGGGACTCAAGGTCCAGGTCAAGCCGGTCGTCGACATCGCACCCCAGCTCCAGCCCCGCTTCGTCGGCGGCAACCCGCCGGACCTCATCGACAACTCCGGTGAGGACCAGATCGGCTTCCTCGGCATCCTCGACCAGCTGGAGGAGCTCGACGACCTCTTCGAGGCCAACACCTACGAGGGCAAGAAGATCGCCGACATCGTCTACCCCGGCGTCAAGGAACCCGGAACGTACAACGGCAAGTTCGTCTCACTCCGGTACGTGATGACGGTGTACGGCGTCTGGTACTCGAAGACGCTCTTCGAGGAGAACAACTGGACCCCGCCGAAGACCTGGGACGAGGCGCTCGACCTCGGCCAGCAGGCGAAGAGGAAGGGCAAGTACCTCTTCGTCCACGGCAAGGAAGCCGCGACCTACTACCAGACGATGCTGTTCGCCTCAGCGATCAAGGAGGGCGGTGACGAGGTCCGGCTCGCTCTCGGCAACCTCGAGAAGAACGCCTGGTCGCATCCGGCCATTCAGGGCGTCCTCAAGGTCATGGAGACCATGATCAAGGAGAAGATGTTCGTCCCCGGCGGCTCCGGCACCCAGTTCCAGAAGGCGCAGGCGATCTGGAGCAACGACCAGAAGGCGCTGCTCTACCCGTCCGGTGGCTGGATCGAGAACGAGATGAAGAAGGCCACCAAGACGGACTTCCAGATGACCGGGTTCCCGGAGATGACGCTCACGGACAAGCCGAAGCTGCCCTACGAGTCGCTCCACGCCGCAGCGGGAGAGCCGTTCATCGTGCCCAAGCAGGGCAAGAACCCGGCCGGCGGCAAGGAAGTGCTGCGGGCGATGCTGTCCGAGAAGGCGGCCGCCAACTTCTCCAAGACAAAGCTGGCCCCGACGGTGGTCAAGGGCACCGTGCCCGCCGACGGCTTCGGATCGGCCGCCCTCGTCTCCCAGACGCAGATGCTCGAGGCCGCGGGCGACAACATCTACGACATGAGGCGGTTCGTCGAGGCATACGGCATGAACACCGACCAGCTGGTGCCGTGGAACTCGTTCCTCTCCGGTGACCTCGACCGCAAGGGCCTCACCGCGGCCCTGCAGAAGATCTCCGACAAGGTCCAGGAAGACGACTCCATCGACAAGATCAAGATCAGCTAGTACGGCGATGAAAGACAACATCACCACCTCCGACGCCGCGAGCCGCCGGCCCGAGCCGGCCGCTCGCGGCGGGCGGCCACGGCGCCGCAAGCTCACGTTCGACCGGGTGACGTTCTTCCTCGCGTTCCTCGGTGTCCCGCTGGCCATCTTCGTGATCTTCGTTCTGATCCCGTTCGGCCAGGCCATCTTCTGGGCGATGACCGACTGGCGCGGCTTCAGCCCGGACTACAACTTCGTCGGCTTCGACAACTTCACGAAGATGTTCCAGGACGACATCTTCCTGAAGGCCTTGCGCAACGTCGCACTCCTCGCGGCCTTCGTGCCGCTGGTGACGCTGACGCTGGCCCTCGGGGTCGCCGTGGCCATCACCCTGGGCGGGCCCAGCAAGGGCCCCGTCCGAGGGATCCGGGGAGCGTCGTTCTACCGGATCATCTCGTTCTTCCCCTACGTCGTGCCGGCGATCATCGTCGGTCTGATCTGGGCGCAGATGTACGACCCGAACGCCGGCCTGCTCAACGGCGTCCTCACCGGCCTCGGCCTCGACCAGTTCGACACGTTCGCGTGGCTGGGCGAGAAGGCCGCCGCGATGCCGGCCGTGATGTTCGTCATCGTCTGGGGGCTCGTCGGGTTCTACGCGGTGCTCTTCATCGCCGCGATCAAGGGCGTTCCCGGCGAGTTGTACGAGGCGGCGAAGATCGACGGGGCCGGCCGGTTGCGCACCACGATCTCGATCACCCTGCCGGCGATCCGGGACAGCGTGCAGACGGCGTACATCTACCTGGGCATCGCCGCCCTCGACGCGTTCGTCTACGTCCAGGCGATGGTGCCGAACGGCGGCCCGGACAACTCGACCCTGACGATCAGCCAGCGTCTGTTCAGCGTCGCTTTCGCCAAGCAGCAGTTCGGCTACGCCACCGCGATGGGCGTCGTCCTCGCCGCCGTCACCCTGGTGTTCGCGGCGCTGGTGTTCCTCGTCAACCGCCTCACGGGCGGCGGCGAGGGCGAGAGCAAGAGGAAAGCACCTGGGTCCAGGGCTCGGCGTGCCGCAGCCAAGGGAGGTGCCCGGTGAGCGTCATCGCCGCCGACCGCAAGCCGGCCAGTGACCGGAGACCGGCGAGTGACCGCAAGCTGGCGAGGGCCGCCGCGAGCAGCGACCGCAGATTCGCGGCGATCTCGCACGCCCTGCTGATCCTGTGGTCCGTGATCGTGATCGTGCCCATGCTGTGGGTGCTGGTGTCGTCGTTCAAATCGACCGGCGAGATCCTTTCGTCGCCGTTCTCGCTGCCGGACCACTGGCGCTTCGAGAACTACGCGAACGCGTGGACCGACGCGAACATCGGGAAGTACTTCCTGAATTCCGTGATCGTCGTGGTCTCGGCACTGATCCTGGTGATGCTGCTCGGCGCGATGTGCGCCTACGTTCTCGCCCGGTTCGAGTTCCCCGGACGCCGGCTGATCTACTACGTGATGCTCGCCGGCCTGACTTTCCCGGTTTTCCTGGCGATCGTTCCGCTCTTCTTCCAGTTGCAGAACTTCGGGCTGCTCAACACACGTCCCGGACTGATCCTCACCTATGTCGCGTTCGCGCTGCCGTTCACGATGTTCTTCCTCTACTCGTTCTTCCGGTCGCTGCCGCACGACGTGTACGAGGCCGCGCTGATCGACGGTGCCGGGGACTGGCGGGCGTTCTTCCAGGTGATGCTGCCGATGGCCCGTCCGGGCATGGCGGCGGTGGCGATCTTCAACTTCCTGGGCCTGTGGAACCAGTTCCTGCTGCCGGTGGCGCTCAACACCGACCAGGACAAGTGGGTCCTCACCCAGGGCATGGCCGCCTACGCGTCCTCGCAGGTCTACGACATCGACTACGGTGCGCTGTTCGCGGCGATCGTGATCACGGTGGTGCCCGTACTCCTCGTGTACTGCGTCTTCCAGCGGCGGATCGCCGGTTCGGTGTCGCAGGGCACCTTCCGCTGACGCCCGCTGCCGCCGCTTCACCCGTCGTACGCAGGGTCCGTCCCCGGAGAGACAGCTCTCCGGGGACGGACCCCTGCGGCGTACCACCGCGGCCGGCCGTGGACACGGCCTGGAACCGATTTCTTTCAAGGGCTTGACGTCACTGGACGATTCAGCGGAGTTTGGGGTTCATAACTTGTACAAGGTCCGCATCGCACCGGGTGACGCGGACCCAGGGGATGAGGGTGAGAGTCAATGGAGACTCCCGGGTCGCAGTCGTCGCTGCACCGCGCCAACCTGGAACGGGTCGTACGAGCGGTACGGCTCGCCGGGTCGCTCACGCAGGCGGAGATCGCGAGGACGACGGGGCTGTCCGCGGCCACGGTCTCGAACATCGTCCGGGAACTGAAGGACGGCGGGACGGTCGAGGTCACGCCCACCTCGGCGGGCGGCAGGCGGGCCCGCAGCGTCTCGCTGAGCGGGGACGCGGGCATCGTCATCGGCGTGGACTTCGGGCACACCCACCTGCGTGTCGCGGTCGGCAACCTCGCCCACCAGGTGCTGGCCGAGGAGTCCGAGCCGCTGGACGTCGACGCGTCCGCGGCACAGGGCTTCGACCGGGCGGAACAGCTGGTCAGCCGGCTGATCGAGGCCACCGGCGTGGACCGCGCCAAGATCGCCGGAGTGGGCCTGGGCGTGCCCGGACCGATCGACGTGGAGTCCGGGACGCTGGGCTCGACCGCCATCCTGCCCGGCTGGGGCGGCACCCGGCCCGCCGAGGAGCTGCGGGGGCGGCTCGGCGTGCCGGTCCACGTGGACAACGACGCCAACCTCGGCGCCCTGGGCGAGCTGGTCTGGGGCAGCGGCCGAGGGGTGCGGGACCTGGCGTACATCAAGGTCGCCAGCGGTGTCGGCGCGGGCCTGGTGATCAACGGCAAGATCTACCGCGGGCCCGGCGGCACGGCGGGGGAGATCGGGCACATCACCCTCGACGAGGCCGGTCCCGTCTGCCGCTGCGGCAACCGGGGTTGCCTGGAGACGTTCGCGGCGGCACGCTATGTGCTTCCGCTCCTCCAGCCCGGCCACGGCACCGATCTCACGATGGAGGGTGTCGTCCGGCTGGCCCGGGACGGTGACCCGGGCTGCCGTCGGGTGATCGCCGATGTCGGCCGCCACATCGGCAGCGGAGTCGCCAACCTCTGCAACCTGCTCAACCCGAGCCGGGTCGTCCTCGGCGGCGATCTCGCCGAGGCCGGCGAGCTGGTGCTCGGGCCCATAAGGGAGTCCGTCGGGCGCTACGCGATCCCCAGCGCGGCCCGGCAACTCTCCGTGCTTCCGGGGGCCCTCGGAGGCCGTGCGGAGGTGCTGGGGGCCCTTGCCCTGGCCCTGAGCGAGATGGGCGATTCGACGCTTTTGGACGGAAGTGCGACCGGTGCTCTGCCGGTGGCGGCGCCTGCATTCACTTAGAGCACGGATGGCACCGTTGTCATCTCGTTAAGGATTTACTTCTTGACGTCGCACGTGCGGCCGAGTTGACTTCCAGCCACCTCGGCCGCAACGACGCGGCCTCGTCAGGGAGGTTTGTGTAGTGAACACGCGTATGCGTCGTGCCGCCGTTGCCGTTGCCACCACCGCGATGGCCGTCTCGCTCGCCGCCTGTGGCAGTGCCAAGGAGTCCGGCGACAGCAACGAGTCGTCCGACTCGGCCGCGAAGAAGGGCGACGACATCACGGTCGGTCTGCTCCTTCCGGAGAACCAGACCGCGCGGTACGAGAAGTTCGACAAGCCCTTGATCGAGAAGAAGGTCAAGGAGCTCACGAACAACAAGGGCAAGGTCACCTACGCCAACGCCAAGCAGGACGCCAGCCTGCAGGCGCAGCAGGTCGACACGATGGTGACCAACAAGGTCGACGTCCTGATCATCGACGCGGTGGACTTCAAGTCCATCGCCGGCTCGGTGAAGAAGGCCAAGGACCAGGGCATCAAGGTCGTCGCCTACGACCGCCTGGCCGAGGGTCCGATCGACGCCTACACGTCCTTCGACAACGTCACCGTCGGCAAGACGCAGGGCGAGGCCCTCCTGAAGGCGCTGGGCGACAAGGCCAAGGACGGCCAGATCGTCATGATGAACGGTTCGTCCACGGACCCGAACGCCGCCCAGTTCAAGGAGGGCGCCCACTCCGTCCTCGACGGCAAGGTGAACATCGGCCGCGAGTACGACACCAAGGAGTGGAAGCCGGAGAACGCCAACGCCAACATGGACGCCGCGATCTCCGCGCTCGGCAAGGACAAGATCATCGGCGTCTACTCCGCCAACGACGGCATGGCGGGCGGCTCCATCACCGCCCTGAAGCGCGCCGGCATCGCGGACATCCCGGTCACCGGGCAGGACGCCGAGCTGAGCGGCGTGCAGCGCATCGTCACCGGCGAGCAGTACATGAGCGTCTACAAGTCCTACCCGCAGGAGGCGGCCGTCGCCGCCGAGATGGCCGTCGCGCTCGCCCAGGGCAAGTCGCTCGACTCCATCGCCACGAGCAAGTCCGACAGCTCCACCACCAAGGGCGTTCCGACCGTCCTCGTCCCGGTCGTCTCGCTGACCAAGGACAACATCAAGGAGACCGTCATCAAGGAGGGCTTCTACACCCTCGACGAGATCTGCTCCGGCAACTACAAGGCCGCCTGCGACAAGATCGGCCTCAAGTAAGCGGACCCGCGTCCCGCGCCGCCTGAGCGCGCCCGGGACCGCCCGCCCCAGCTCCTCCGGCGCCCCGCGACATCAGCCCCGCAAGCTACGCGGGGCGCCGGACGGAACACCCCCCCGAATACTTCTGCACAACCTCCCGCCGGGTCAGGCGGCGAAGGAGATGGTTCACGTGTCCGCTACGCCCGTGCTGGCGTTGCGCGGGGTCTCCAAGCGATTCGGTGCCGTCCAGGCGCTCACCGATGTCGAGCTTGAGGTCCACGCCGGTGAGGTGGTCGCCCTGGTGGGCGACAACGGTGCCGGAAAGTCCACGCTGGTCAAGACGATCGCCGGCGTGCACCCCATCGATGAGGGTGCCATCGAGTGGGACGGCAGGTCCGTCTCGATCAACAAGCCGCACGACGCCCAGAACCTCGGCATCGCGACCGTCTACCAGGACCTCGCGCTGTGCGACAACATCGACGTCGTCGGCAACCTCTACCTGGGCCGGGAGATCCGCAAGCGCGGCGTCCTGGACGAGGTGGAGATGGAGCGCCGCTCCCGCGAACTGCTGGACACGCTGTCCATCCGCATCCCCAGCGTCCGCATCCCGATCGCCTCGCTGTCCGGCGGTCAGCGCCAGGTCGTGGCGATCGCCCGGTCCATGCTCGGCGAGCCCAAGCTGGTCATCCTGGACGAGCCCACCGCCGCCCTCGGCGTCGAGCAGACCGCGCAGGTCCTCGACCTCGTCGAGCGGCTGCGCGAGCGCGGCCACGCCGTCATCCTCATCAGCCACAACATGGCCGATGTCAAGGCGGTCGCCGACAAGGTCGCCGTCCTGCGCCTCGGGCGCAACAACGGCATCTTCGAGGTCAAGTCGACCTCCCAGGAAGAGATCATCTCCGCCATCACGGGCGCCACGGAGAACGCCGTGACCCGTCGTGCGGCGCGCACCAATGGGGAGATAAAGAAGTGAGCATCGACAAGACCTCCACGCCCGCCGAGGGCGAAGCGGTGGAGAACCCCGCCGCCGCCTCCGCCGCGGTCACCGTCGTCGACCCGCGACTGCTGGTGCGCGAGCAGGGCTTCGCCGGCTACCTCGGCGAGTTCAAGCGGAAGATGAAGGCCGGTGACCTGGGGTCCATCCCCGTCGTCGTCGGACTGCTGATCATCTGGGCCATCTTCACCGGCCTGAACTCCAACTTCCTCACCGCCGGCAACTTCTCCGACATGTCGGTCGCCATGGTCGGCACCGGCATGATCGCCGTCGGTATCGTCTTCGTCCTGCTGCTCGGCGAGATCGACCTGTCGGTCGGCTCGGTCAGCGGTGTCGCGGGCGCCACCTTCGCGGTGCTGAGCGTCACGCACGGGATGAACGAGTGGCTGGCGCTGGTGCTGGCCGTCCTCACCGGCACCGCGGCCGGTGCCATCCACGGCTTCGTCTTCGCCCGCATCGGTGTGCCGGCCTTCGCCGTGACGCTGGCCGGACTGCTGTTCTGGCAGGGCTTCATGCTGCAGATCCTGGGCAGCAACGGCACGATCAACCTCGACTCCGAGGGCATCGTCGTCAAGATGACGAGCTACTACTTCTCCGACGTGGCCGCCGCCTACGGCCTGGCGATCGTCGTGACCGCGGGGTACTTCCTCACCGCGTTCTTCGACAACCGCCGCCGCGAGGCGGCCGGGGTGCCGTCCCGGCCGCTGAACGAGATCATCGTGCGCACGGTGCTGCTCGCGGTCCTGGCCTTCGTCGTGGCGATCGTCTTCAACCAGTACAAGGGCCTGCCCCTGGCCGTGGTGATCTTCCTGGCGTTCCTGCTGCTCACGGACTTCGTCCTGCGCCGCACCGCCTACGGTCGCAAGATCTTCGCCCTCGGCGGCAGCGTCGAGGCGTCCCGCCGTGCCGGTATCAACGTCGAGCTGGTCCGGATCTCGGTCTTCGCCATCGCCGGCGGCTTCGCCGCGATCGGCGGCCTCTTCGTGGCCTCGAAGATCGCCTCCGCCAACCAGGGCGCGGGCACCGGTGAGTTCCTGATGAACGTCATCGCCGCGGCCGTGATCGGCGGCACGTCCCTCTTCGGCGGCCGCGGCCGCACCTGGGACGCGCTGCTCGGTGTGATGGTCATCGTCTCGATCCAGTACGGCCTCGCCCTGGAGGGCATCGCCTCGCCGGTCCAGTACATGATCACCGGTGGCGTGCTGCTGGCGACCGTCGTCATCGACGCGATCACCCGCAAGACGCAGAAGACGGCCGGCCGCGCGTAGTACGCGCCGCACGGCCGACGACGGTCCGCCCGCCCGCCCGGCTGAGCCCCGGGCCGGCGGGCGGACCGCTGTGTCGCGGCGGTGCGTCCTGGCGTCGTCAGCAGGCGCCGAGGTCCTGCCAGACGCCCCACTGGCCGGTGGTCCCGGGCTCCTCGCCGGTCGTCCACCACTTGGCCTTCCAGGTGTGCCCCTCGTGGGAGACCTGCTGCCCGCCGGTGTAGACCGTGCCCGAGGCCCACGGGGCGGCGGTGCACTGGTTGCCGTTGCCGCCGGTGACGGTCAGCGCGTACGTGGTGCTGTGGCTGCCGGACGGGCTGGTGCCGGTGACCGTGACCGAGTAGGTCCCCGAGACGGCCTGGGCGGTGGTGGAGAGGGTGAGCGTCGACTGCCCGCCCGCCGTGACCGAGGCGGGGCTGAAGGACGCCGTGACGCCCGCCGGGACGCCGCTCGCCGTGAGCCGCACCGTCTCCGCCTGACCCGACTTCACCGCGGTCTTCACCGTGGTGGTGGCCGAGGCGCCCGCGGTCACCGTGCCGGAGGCCGGAGCGGCGGAGAGGGAGAAGTCGTTCGCCGGGGCGGTGCTGCCGCCGGTGAAGGGCGCGAAGACGTGCGAGAAGTCCCAGGTGTTCTGCTGGATGCCGGAGCAGTTGTCGGCCGCGGCGCCGCCCGCGCAGCCGCCGTTGTCGCGCTGGAGCGCCCAGAAGGAGAGCGTGTTGATGCCCTGCTTCAGAGCCCAGTCGTAGACCGTGCGGGCGTTGGCCAGGGTGAAGGTCTCCGCGGGCCCGAAGTCGTCGACGCCGATCATCTCGATGACGCCGATCATGTGCCACAGCTCGGCGGAGGACCTGTCCGGGTAGAGCCGGGCCAGTACGTCGTGCAGGCCCTGGGTGGCTGTCTGGGTGTCCTTGGCCATGTCGTGCTGCTGGTTGTCGTAGTAGTCGAACGTCATGAGGTTCACGACGTCGACCCTGGTGCCGTTCCGCACGGCGTTCTCGAGCAGGGCGACGCCGTTGCTCGCGAGGCCGCGGGTGGTCGTGGGCAGCGTGTAGGAGATCTCGACGTCGCGGCCGTTCGCGGCGGCCCAGTCCTGGACCAGCTTGATGGCCTTGTTGCGGCGGTCGATGCCCGCGGTGTTGTCCAGCGAGTCGATCTCGATGTCCATGTCGAGCCGGGAGACGTCGTAGGTCGTGATGACCTTCTCGTAGGCCGCGGCGATCTGCTGGACGTCGGTGCAGCTGTCGGCGATCTCGGTGCCCGTGGTGTCGGCCGTGTAGCCGCCGAACGAGGGGATGACGTCGCCGCCGTTCGCCTGGATGGTGTCGAAGTCGGCGCCGAAGGTCGACTGGGCGATCGGCATCGAGGTGTCGCCGTTCCAGTACGGCGTGCAGGAGCCCGCGGTCGCCGTCTGGAGGAACGCCATGGTCAGGTGTTTGGCACCCGACTGCGCGGCCAGCGCGGCCGGGCTCTCGCCGGTCCAGGCCTCGAAGTACGGCGCGAAGACCCGGTCCGGCAGCGGGGTCGCCGCCTGGGCCGTGCCGGTGCCGGACAGGGCGAGGCCCATCGCGGCCACGGCGGTGGCGGCCGCGGTGAGGGCCGCCCGGAAGGAACGCATGCGTCTCATGTCAGTCCCGGTGTGTGTGGGGTGGAACGTCGATTCCCGTGCTGTGCAGGGGTGTTGCCGGGTACGGGGATATCGCCGGAGCCCGGGCGACGCAATGGTCTGGACCAAAATGGGACTAGACCAATCGGCCGCGCCGGGCGCCACCCGGCCTGGACACCGCGCGCCCGGTGGACTGGACCACCCGGGTAAAGGTGTCCCCAAGCCGGGCGTCGCGGACCCGGATGTCGTAGAACGGTCCACCAGTGGGTAGGGCCGAACGCGTGACGTACGACGCACCGCCCGGACACGTTCCGCCGGAGCGGAACATTAGACTCGACGAGCCCGGCAACAGCTCTACTGCAAGGAGGCACGGGTGCCGCTGCTGACCCGCATCACGGGACCGCGCGATCTGGACCGGCTCAGCCTGGAAGAGCTGGACCAGCTGGCCGAGGAGATCCGTACCTTCCTCGTCGACGCCGTGTCCAAGACCGGCGGCCACCTCGGCCCCAACCTCGGCGTGGTGGAACTCACCCTCGCCCTGCACCGCGTCTTCGACTCACCGAAGGACAAGGTGCTCTGGGACACGGGCCACCAGTCCTACGTCCACAAGCTGCTCACCGGCCGCCAGGACTTCTCGAAGCTGAAGATGAAGGGCGGCCTGTCCGGCTATCCCTCGCAGGGGGAGTCCGAGCACGACGTCATCGAGAACAGCCACGCCTCCACCGTCCTCGGCTGGGCCGACGGCATCGCCAAGGCCAACCAGGTCATGGAGCGCGACGACCACGTCGTCGCCGTCATCGGCGACGGCGCCCTCACCGGCGGCATGGCCTGGGAGGCGCTGAACAACATCGCCGCCGCCAAGGACCGGCCCCTGGTCATCGTCGTCAACGACAACGAGCGCTCCTACGCGCCGACCATCGGCGGTCTCGCCAACCACCTGGCGACCCTGCGCACCACCGACGGCTACGAGCGCTTCCTGGCCCGCGGCAAGGACCTCCTGGAGCGCACCCCGGTCGTCGGCCGGCCGCTCTACGACACCCTGCACGGCGCCAAGAAGGGCCTGAAGGACTTCATCGCCCCGCAGGGCATGTTCGAGGACCTCGGCCTGAAGTACGTAGGCCCGATCGACGGCCACGACCTCGAGGCCCTGGAGTCCGCCCTCACCCGCGCCAAGCGCTTCGGCGGCCCGGTCATCGTGCACTGCCTCACCGAGAAGGGCCGCGGCTACCAGCCCGCCCTCCAGGACGAGGCCGACCGCTTCCACGCCGTCGGCAGGATCCACCCCGACACGGGCCTGCCCATCTCCACCTCCGGCGCCGACTGGACGTCCGTGTTCGGCGACGAGATGCTCAAGCTCGGCAAGGAGCGCCGGGACGTCGTCGCCATCACGGCCGCGATGCTCCAGCCGGTCGGCCTCGACAAGTTCGCCAAGGCCTTCCCCGAGCGCGTCTACGACGTCGGCATCGCCGAGCAGCACGGCGCCGTCTCCGCGGCCGGCCTCGCCCACGGGGGAGTGCACCCGGTCTTCGCCGTGTACGCCACCTTCCTCAACCGCGCCTTCGACCAGGTGCTGATGGACGTGGCCCTGCACAAGTGCGGCGTGACGTTCGTGCTGGACCGCGCCGGAGTCACCGGCACCGACGGCGCCTCCCACAACGGCATGTGGGACATGTCGATCCTCCAGGTCGTCCCCGGCCTCAGGCTCGCCGCCCCGCGCGACGCCGACCAGGTCCGCGCCCAGCTGCGCGAGGCCGTCGCGGTGGACGACGCGCCGACCGTGGTCCGCTTCTCCAAGGGCGCCGTCGGCCCCGCCGTCCCCGCCGTCGGCCGCGTCGGCGGCATGGACGTGCTGCGCGCCCCCGGCACCGACACCCCCGACGTGCTCCTGGTCTCCGTCGGCGCCCTCGCGCCGATGTGCCTGGAGGTCGCCGACCTGCTGAACAAGCAGGGCATCTCCACCACCGTGGTCGACCCGCGCTGGGTCAAGCCCGTCGACGAGGCCATGGCCCCGCTCGCCGAGCGCCACCGCGTGGTCGTCACCGTCGAGGACAACTCCCGCGTCGGCGGCGTCGGGTCCGCCGTCGCCCAGGCCCTGCGCGACGCCGGTGTCGACGTGCCGCTGCGCGACTTCGGCATCCCGCCGCGCTTCCTCGACCACGCCTCCCGCGCCGAGGTGCTGGCCGAGATCGGGCTCACCGCGCCCGACATCGCGCGCCAGGTGACCGGCCTGGTCGCCAAGCTCGACGGGCGGTACGACCGGACGGGCGCCGAGGTGGACCAGGTGGAGGCCGCGCGCGACTGACACCGCGCGCTCCGCGACCGCGCACTGGGCCGGACGGGCCGGTTCCGCCACTCGTTGCAGTGGTGGAACCGGCCCATCCGCGTGAAATCGGCCACGCCGGGGCATACGCAGTACGCCCCCTCTCGATCATGTCGAGGACGACAAGCGTGGGAGGTCCCCGTGAGCAACACCCTGTTCAGGACGAAGAAGATCGAGCAGTCCATCCGTGACACGGAGGAACCGGAGCACGCGCTCAGGAAATCCCTGTCGGCGCTGGACCTGACCGTCTTCGGGATCGGCGTCGTCATCGGCACCGGCATCTTCGTACTGACCGGCACCGTCGCCAAGGACAACGCCGGGCCCGCCACCGCCCTGGCGTTCGTCGTCGCCGGAGTCGTCTGTGCGCTCGCCGCGCTGTGCTACGCCGAGTTCGCCTCCACCGTCCCGGTGGCCGGCTCCGCGTACACCTTCTCCTACGCCTCGCTGGGCGAACTGCCCGCCTGGATCATCGGCTGGGACCTGGTCCTGGAGTTCGCGCTCGGCACGGCGGTGGTGGCCGTCGGCTGGTCGGGCTACATCCGCTCACTGATGGACAACGCGGGCTGGCACATGCCCGCGTCGCTCGGCGGCAGGGACGGCGCCGACGGGTTCGGCTTCGACATCCTCGCCGCGGCCCTGGTGCTGGTGCTCACCGCCGTCCTCGTGCTCGGCATGAAGCTGTCGGCGCGGATCACCTCGCTCGTCGTCGCCATCAAGGTGGCCGTCGTCCTCGTGGTGATCATCGCGGGCGCCTTCTTCGTCAAGAGCGCCAACTACGACCCCTTCATCCCGAAGTCGCAGCCCGTCGAGGCGGGCGGGGGACTGCACTCACCACTGGTCCAGCTGATGTTCGGCTGGGCGCCGTCCAACTTCGGCGTGATGGGCATCTTCACCGCCGCCTCCGTCGTCTTCTTCGCCTTCATCGGCTTCGACATCGTCGCCACCGCCGCCGAGGAGACCAGGAACCCGCAGCGCGACATGCCCCGCGGCATCCTCGGCTCCCTGATCATCTGCACCCTCCTGTACGTCGGCGTCTCCATCGTCGTCACCGGCATGCAGCACTACACCAAGCTGTCCGTGGACGCCCCGCTCGCCGACGCGTTCAAGGCCACCGGGCACCCCTTCTTCTCCGGCGTGATCAGCTTCGGCGCCGCGGTCGGCCTGACGACGGTCTGCATGATCCTGCTGCTCGGCCAGAGCCGGGTGTTCTTCGCCATGAGCCGCGACGGACTGCTGCCCCGCTTCTTCTCCCACGTCCACCCGAAGTTCCGCACCCCCTACCGGCCGACCATCCTGCTCGGCGTCGTCATCGCGATCGTCGCCGGCTTCACCAGCCTGAGCGAACTGGCCGAACTGGTGAACATCGGCACGCTCTTCGCCTTCGTCGTCGTCGCGATCAGCGTGATCATCCTGCGCCGGACCCGCCCCGACCTGCCCCGTGCCTTCCGCACCCCGCTGGTCCCGCTGCTGCCCATCGTCTCCGTGGCCGCCTCGCTGTGGCTGATGCTGAACCTGCCCGCCGAGACCTGGGTCCGATTCGGCATCTGGATGGCGATCGGCTTCGTCGTGTACTTCCTCTACGGCCGCACCCACAGCCGCCTGGCCCAGGACGACAAGGCCCCGGCGTCCCCGGCCGGGCCGTCCGGCCCCTAGCGCCCCCGGCTCACCGCGCCGAGGCTCCGCGCTTCCGACAGCGCGGGGCCCCGGCGGGCGGGCGGGCCCTCACGCGGGCCGTACCGTCCTCGGCCCCGCGACCTCGGCGCCCAGCTCCGCCACCCGGCGGCGCAGCTCGCGGTCGGCCGTCACGACCAGGACGGGGCGGTCACCGGCGGCCCCGGCGACCAGACCGACCATGTGGTCGTCCCCGCTGCCGGGCGCGGACTCCACCCGTACGCCGGGAACGGACTCCACGCCGCGGGCCGCGCCCTCGACGACGAGCACGACCTCCACCGGTCCGGCCCGCCCCGGCACCCCGTCCGCCGCCAGCCGGTCCCGCAGCCGCTCCGCGGCCCCGCGCCGGTCCCGCCACCAGCCGTCGGGCACCGAGCCGACGACGTTCGCGGCGTCGACGACCACCAGGAGAGAGGCACTGTCCTTCATGGGGTCAGGGTCCCACGCCCACCCCGCCGCGGCGGCCCACACCGCGGCGACATAATCTGATCACGTGATCGGTGAGTGGCTCGTACGCGGTCGTGACGACCGCCTCAGCGCCTACCACGTGTCACCTGAGGCGGCTTGGTGCCGCACCGAGTCGGCACCGGGCGGTTCCTGGGGTGCCGCGCGCACCGTGGGCGGCGACAAGCGGCTCGATCCGGTCCTCGCGCTCGGCCAGGGCCCGGACAGGTATGTGCACCTGGTCTCCTGGCGGCCCATGGGACCCGGCCGGTCGCAGCTCGTGCACTCCGTCCACTTCCGTCCCCTGCTGGCCCCGCTGGACTGGGCCGACATGGGCCGTCCGGGCGGCGTGGGCGACCGCACCGGCACGCCGGCGGTCGCCGTCGACGGTCAGGGCCGGGCCCACGTCTTCGCGCCGGACGACGGCGGCGGGCTCCGTGTGCGGGCGCAGGGCCAGAAGGGCGGCTGGGGCCCCTGGCAGGACCTGGAGGGGGCGGCTGACCCCCGGGGTGGTCCGGTCGCGGCGACGGACGCGAGCGGGGGCGTGCAGGCGTACGCCTCCGGTCCCGACACGCTCATGCACTGGCGTCAGGCGGGCGTCGGCAAGGCGTTCGGCGCGCTCAGGTCGGTGCGGGCGCGGGCCCGTCCGGACACACTGAGCGTGCTGCGCACGTCGGAGGAGGACACCAGCCTGTTCTTCGTCGACACCTCCGGCGACCTGTGTGTCTGGCGCCCCGGCGGTGAGCCGTTCGCGCTGCTGCCCGCGGCGGGGCCCGGTCCGGTCGCCGCCGTCCGCTGCCGTATCGAGGGCTACGACTGCACGCTCCTGGCCCAGCGCTCCTTCTCCGGCCGGGTCGCCTTCGCCGCCTATCCCACCGAACAGGAGTCGGCGGGGGCGTGGTGGACCGAGTCGGGGCCCCCGCTGCCCGAGGACGCCGAGGTCTCCCTCGCCCTGGACGCCGAGGACCGGGTGGTCGCGGCGACGCTGTCCCCCTCGACGGGCCGGCTGCTGCTCAGCCGCCTCAAGGACGAGCCGGGGCTGGCGCTCACGGCCTGGCAGGAGTACTGAGACCAGACGGTACGGAACGGAGCGGCGGTCCGGACCGCTCCGGCTGCTGTCCCGGCCCCGTAAACACGTCCGCCCCCGCCGCTGCGGACAGCGACAGGGGCGGAGCGGGGTGCGGGACCGGAGCGGTCCGCCAGGTTACGCCGGTACCGAAGCCGCCCCGGGCGCCAGGAACCGCTTCCCGTTCACCCGCTCGGCGACGCCCTCGCGGTCCAGGTACGGCGTGATGCCGCCCAGGTGGAAGGGCCAGCCGGCGCCGGTGATCAGGCAGAGGTCGATGTCCTGGGCCTCGGCGACGACGCCCTCGTCGAGCATCAGGCCGATCTCCTGGGCCACCGCGTCCAGCACGCGGTCGCGGACCTGCTCCTCGGTCAGGACGGTGTCGCCCTGCTTGAGGAGCGCGGCGACCTCCGGGTCCAGCTCGGGCTTGCCGCTGTCGTACGTGTAGAAGCCGCGCTTGCCCGCCTCGACGACCGCCTTGAGGTTCGGGGAGACCGTGAAGCGCTCGGGGAAGGCCCGGTTGAGGGTCTCGGAGACGTGCAGGCCGATGGCCGGGCCGACCAGTTCCAGGAGGACCAGCGGGGACATCGGCAGGCCGAGGGGCTCCACCGCCTTCTCCGCGACCGGCACCGGGGTGCCCTCGTCGATGACGTTCTGGATCTCGCCCATGAAGCGGGTGAGGATGCGGTTGACCACGAACGCCGGGGCGTCCTTGACCAGGACCGCGGTCTTCTTCAGCTTCCTGGCGACGCCGAACGCCGTGGCCAGCGAGGCCTCGTCGGTCTGCTCGCCGCGGACGATCTCCAGCAGGGGGAGGATCGCGACCGGGTTGAAGAAGTGGAAGCCGACGACCCGCTCGGGGTGCTTCAGCTTCGACGCCATCTCGGAGACGGACAGGGAGGAGGTGTTCGTCGCGAGGATCGCGTGCGCCGGGGCGACCGCCTCGACCTCCGCGAACACCTTCTGCTTGACGCCCATCTCCTCGAAGACGGCCTCGATGACGAAGTCGGCGTCCGCGAAGCCCTCGGCCTTGTCCAGGACGCCGGAGACCAGGCCCTTCAGCCGGTTCGCCTTGTCCTGGTCGACGCGGCCCTTGCCGAGCAGCTTGTCGATCTCGGCGTGGACGTAACCCACGCCCTTGTCGACGCGCTCCTGGTCGATGTCCGTGAGGACGACCGGGACCTCCAGGCGGCGCAGGAAGAGCAGCGCGAGCTGGGAGGCCATCAGGCCGGCACCGACGACGCCCACCTTGGTGACCGGGCGGGCCAGCGACTTGTCCGGGGCACCGGCGGGGCGCTTGGCGCGCTTCTGCACCAGGTTGAAGGCGTAGATGCCGGAGCGCAGTTCGCCGCCCATGATCAGGTCGGCGAGGGCCCGGTCCTCGGCGTCGTAGCCCTGCTGGAGGTCGCCGTTCTTGGCGGCGGCGATGATGTCCAGCGCGCGGTAGGCGGCCGGGGCGGCGCCGTGCACCTTGCCGTCGGCGACGAAGCGGCCCCTGGCGACGGCCCGGTCCCAGGCCTCGCCGCGGTCGATCACCGGACGCTCGACGGTGATCTCGCCCTTGAGGACGGACGCCGTCCAGATCAGCGACTGCTCCAGGAAGTCCGCGCCCTCGAAGATCGCGTCAGCGATGCCGAGTTCGAAGACCTGCGCGCCCTTGAGCTGCCGGTTCTGGTTGAGGCTGTTCTCGATGATCACCGAGACGGCCTTGTCGGCGCCGATCAGGTTCGGCAGCAGCGTGCAGCCGCCCCAGCCGGGAACCAGGCCGAGGAAGACCTCGGGGAGGGAGAACGCCGGGAGGGCCGCCGACACCGTGCGGTAGGTGCAGTGCAGGCCGATCTCGACGCCGCCGCCCATGGCCGCGCCGTTGTAGTACGCGAAGGACGGCACCGCGAGGTTCGCCAGGCGCTTGAGGACGTCGTGGCCGCCCTTGCCGATGGCCAGCGCGTCCTCGTGCCGCTTCAGCAGCTCGACGCCCTTGAGGTCGGCGCCGACCGCGAAGATGAACGGCTTGCCGGTGACGCCGACACCGACGATGTCGCCGTCCGCGGCCTCCTTCTCGACCTGGTCGATCGCGGCGTCGATGTTCGCCAGCGACTGCGGGCCGAGCGTGGTCGGCTTGGTGTGGTCGTGGCCGTTGTCCAGGGTGATGAGGGCGAAACGGCCGACACCCGACGGGAGGTCGAAGTGGCGCACGTGCGCCCGCGTGACGACCTCGCCGGGGAACAGCTCGGCCGCACCCTTCAGCAGCTCTGCGGTGGTGCTCACTTGTCCCCCTCGAAGTGCGGGTTCTCCCAGATGACCGTCGCGCCCATGCCGAAGCCGACGCACATGGTGGTCAGGCCGTAGCGGACGTGCGGCTGTTCCTCGAACTGGCGGGCCAGCTGCGTCATCAGGCGGACGCCGGAGGAGGCCAGCGGGTGGCCGAAGGCGATGGCGCCGCCGTACTGGTTGACGCGCGCGTCGTCGTCGGCGATGCCGTAGTGCTCCAGGAAGGCGAGGACCTGGACGGCGAAGGCCTCGTTGATCTCGAACAGGCCGATGTCGGAGATCGACAGCCCGGCCTGGGCCAGGGCCTTCTCCGTGGCCGGGATCGGACCGTAGCCCATGACCTCCGGCTCCACGCCCGCGAAGGAGTACGCGACCAGGCGCATCTTGACCGGCAGGTTGTTCTCGCGGGCGAAGTCCTCGCTCGCGATGAGGGAGGCGGTGGCGCCGTCGTTCAGACCGGCCGCGTTGCCCGCGGTGACCCGGCCGTGCACGCGGAACGGCGTCTTCAGACCCGCCAGGTTCTCCAGCGTGGTGCCCGGACGCATCGGCTCGTCGGCGGTGACCAGGCCCCAGCCCGTCTCGCCCGCCTCCTCGTTGGTGCGGCGCACCGAGACCGGCACCAGGTCGGCCTGGATCTGGCCGCCTGCGTAGGCCTTGGCGGCCTTCTCCTGCGAGCGCACGGCGTACTCGTCGGCGCGCTGCTTGGTGATCGACGGGTAGCGGTCGTGCAGGTTCTCCGCCGTCATGCCCATGAACAGGGCGGACTCGTCGACCAGCTTCTCGCTGACGAACCGCGGGTTCGGGTCCACGCCCTCGCCCATCGGGTGACGGCCCATGTGCTCGACACCGCCCGCGATCGCGACGTCGTACGCGCCGAAGGCGACGGAGCCGGCCACGGTGGTGACGGCGGTCAGGGCGCCCGCGCACATGCGGTCGATGGAGTAGCCCGGGACCGAGGTGGGCAGGCCCGCCAGGATGCCGGCGGTGCGGCCGATGGTCAGGCCCTGGTCGCCGATCTGCGTGGTCGCGGCGACGGCGACCTCGTCGATCTTCTTGGGGTCGAGACCGGGGTTGCGGCGCAGCAGCTCCCGGATCGCCTTCACGACCAGGTCGTCGGCGCGGGTCTCGTGGTAGATGCCCTTCGGGCCCGCCTTGCCGAACGGGGTGCGGACGCCGTCGACGAAGACGACGTCCCTGACGGTACGAGGCACGATGGCTCTCCTCCAGGGTGCGGGATGGCACTGCTGCGGCGCGCATGCACTGAGCGCGCGCTCAGCCCCATGCTACTTATGAGTAACGTAGCTGCCCAGTCCCCCCGGCGGGAGCGGCGAAGGTCACACCGTCCGTCACACCACCGGAGCACCGCGCGGCCCGGCGTCCGTCCGGCCGCCCGTCCCGGGACGCGACCGGAACCCGCCCGCCGCCCGCGCTACGGCGTGTCCTGGAGCAGCGCCGCCACCAGTACCGGTGTCACCTGCTCCACCTGCCAGGGCCGGGCCCCGTGTCCGGCGAGGGCCGCGCTCACGGACTCGGCGTCGACCGTCGCGGGCGGCTCCCAGCAGACCCGGCGCACGGTGTCCGGCGTGATCAGGTTCTCCTGCGGCATGCCCAGCCGCTCGGCCAGCGCCGTCACCGCCGCGCGTGCCGCGGCCAGCCGGGCCGCGGCGGCCGGGTCCTTGTCGGCCCAGGCCCGCGGCGGCGGAGGGCCGGTCACCGGCTGGCCGGGCTGCGGCAACTGCGACTCGGACAGCGCCCTGGCCCGGTCGACCGAGACCTGCCACTGCTCGATCTGACGGCGGTTCACCCGCCCGAACCCGTGCAGCGCGGCCAGGGCGTGCGCGTTGGGCGGCAGCGCGAGCGCGGCCTCGACGATCGCCGAGTCCCCGAGCACCTTGCCGGGGGAGACGTCACGGCGCTGCGCGATCCGGTCCCGGGTCTGCCACAGCTCCCGCACCACGGCGAGCTGCCGGCGCCGGCGCACCTTGTGCATGCCGGACGTACGGCGCCACGGGTCCTTGCGCGGCTCGGGCGGCGGCGCCGAGGCGATGGCGTGGAACTCCTGCCGGGCCCACTCCAGCTTGCCCTGCCGGTCCAGCTCCTTCTCCAGGGCGTCCCGCAGGTCGACCAGCAGCTCGACGTCGAGCGCGGCGTAGCGCAGCCAGGGCTCGGGCAGCGGGCGGGTGGACCAGTCGACGGCCGAGTGGCCCTTCTCCAGGACGAAGCCCAGGACGTTCTCCACCATCGCGCCGAGGCCGACGCGCGGGAACCCGGCGAGCCGTCCGGCCAGCTCGGTGTCGAAGATGCGGGTGGGCACCATCCCTATTTCGCGCAGGCACGGCAGGTCCTGGGTGGCGGCGTGCAGCACCCACTCCGCGTCGGCGATCGCCGTGCCGAGCCCGGACAGGTCCGGACAGGCCACCGGGTCGATCAGCGCGGTCCCGGCGCCCTCGCGGCGCAGCTGCACCAAGTACGCGCGCTGGCCGTAGCGATACCCCGAGGCGCGCTCGGCGTCCACGGCGACGGGGCCGGTCCCGGCGGCGAAGGCCGCGGTCACCTCGGCGAGGGCGTCCGCGTCGGCGATCACCGGCGGAACGCCCTCGCGTGGTTCGAGCAAGGGGATCGGCGCCTGACCCGCAGAAGATCCGGCGTCGTCCGGAGGGGCGCCTCCGGTGGTTCGCAGTGGACGGTCTGCTGCGGTTTCGTGGGCGTCGGTCACCTGTCAAGGGTATCGGTGGATCGACGGCGCCCGCCGACGGAACGTTCCGTCGGCGGGCGCCGGGGGTCGTAAACCAGTCAGGTCAGTGAAAGATCGGCTTCACAGGGCGTCGTTCAGGGGTGGGGAGCGGGGAGTGGGAGTGGAGAGCGGGGGCGGTCGGTGTCAGTGGATGATGCCCGTGCGCAGGGCCACCGCGACCATCCCGGCGCGGTCGCCCGTGCCGAGCTTGCGGGCGATGCGGGCGAGATGGCTCTTGACGGTCAGGGCGGACAGGCCCATCGAGACGCCGATCGCCTTGTTCGACTGGCCTTCCGCGACCAGCCGCAGCACCTCCACCTCGCGGCCGGAGAGCTCGCGGTAGCCGCCCGGGTGGCTCGGGGCGCCCGGGGGGCGGCGGTGCAGACGGGCGGCGGCGGCGCCGATGGGGGCGGCGCCCGGCCGGGTGGGGAGCCCGACGTTGGTGCGGGTGCCGGTGACGACGTAGCCCTTCACACCGCCGGCGAGGGCGTTGCGTACGGCGCCGATGTCGTCGGCGGCGGACAGGGCGAGCCCGTTGGGCCAGCCCGCGGCGCGGGTCTCCGACAGCAGGGTCAGGCCGGAGCCGTCGGGGAGGTGTACTTCCGCGACGCAGATGTCGCGGGGGTTGCCGATGCGGGGACGAGCCTCCGCGACGGACGAGGCCTCGATGACGTCGCGCACACCGAGCGCCCACAGGTGGCGGGTGACGGTGGAACGGACGCGCTGATCGGCCACGACGACCATGGCGGTCGGCTTGTTCGGGCGGTAGGCGACCAGGCTTGCAGGCTGCTCGAGGAGAACGGACACCAGGCCTCCTGGGGTGCGGGGACGGGGCCGGCTCATGGGGGCGAAGCCGGGATGAACCGTGCTTTCAAGGTCACAGTCGTCTTCGGCACCGAACGCGTCCGCCTTTAGAGAATGATCACGATCTGGTGAGTAACAATCCGAGCAATTCGGACACGCTGTCGATCATTCGAAGATCGAACGGTTTCGCACTTTGTCGATACGAGCCCGAAAGTGGCCGTGTCGACAAAGTGACGGAACCTGCTCCGGGCATGCGGACACCCCGGTCGGAGCCGTGAAGGGAAACGGGTGGGATCAGCGCGACTGCGGGCCGCGACGCTGCGGCAGCGTGACGATCGACGCGTCGCCCGGCGCGGCCGGCGGCAGGCCCGCGACCTGCGCCAGCAGATCGCACCACGAGGACAGGTGCGCCGCGGTGTCCGGGACGCCGCCGAGGCCCTCGCGCGGCGTCCAGGACGCGCGGATCTCGATCTGCGAGGCGGCCGGGCGGGCCGACAGCCCCCCGAAGTAGTGGGAACTCGCGCGGGTGACCGTGCCGCTGGGCTCGCCGTACGTGAGCCCGCGCGCCTGGAGCGCGCCGGTCAGCCAGGACCAGCACACGTCCGGCAGCAGCGGGTCCGCGGCCATCTCCGGTTCCAGCTCGGCGCGCACCAGCGTCACCAGCCGGAAGGTCCCGTGCCAGGCGTCGTGCCCGGCCGGCTCGTGCAGCAGCACCAGCCGACCGTCCGCCAGATCCTCGTCGCCGTCGACGACCGCGGCCTCGAGCGCGTACGCGTGCGGGGCGAGCCGCTGCGGTGCGCGGGTCGCCTCCACCTCGATCTGCGGCCGCAGCCGCGCGGCCCGCAGTGCCTCGACGGCGGCCGTGAAGGCCGGCGGTGCCGTACTCCCCCTGTGCCGGGCCTCTTCCTCGGTCCCCTTCGCCTCGTCCATTCCGCCAGCGCCGTCCGACAGTCGTCCCTGAGCCGCAGCCATGCGGGGAACATTAAGCGGAACGGCGGCTCGGCGCAGGGAGGGACACCCGCGTGCGGGCGCGATGTCCGGATCACGCGGTCCCGCGGGGGCGCGCGGGAGCCGCCCCACCCGAGGCCCGGAGCCGTCCCGGGGACATGCGAGACTTGCCGGTGTGAGTGCCAACCAGAGCCCCGCGGGCCAGCAGCCGACCGCCACGTACGACTCCGCGTTCCTGAGGGCGTGCAGGCGTGAGCCGGTGCCGCACACCCCCGTGTGGTTCATGCGGCAGGCCGGGCGCTCCCTGCCGGAGTACCTGAAGGCGCGCGAGGGCATCCCGATGCTCGAGTCCTGCATGCGGCCGGAACTGGTCGCCGAGATCACCCTCCAGCCGGTGCGCCGGCACGGGGTGGACGCGGCGATCTACTTCAGCGACATCGTGGTCCCGCTCAAGGCCATCGGCATCGACCTCGACATCAAGCCGGGCGTCGGCCCGGTCATCGCCGAACCGATCCGCACCCGCGCGGACCTGGCGCGGCTGCGCGACCTCACCCCCGAGGACGTCACCTACGTCACCGAGGCGTTCGGCCTGCTCACCCGCGAGCTGGGCGCCACCCCGCTGATCGGCTTTGCGGGGGCGCCGTTCACCCTCGCGAGCTACCTCGTGGAGGGCGGCCCGTCCCGCAACCACGAGCACACCAAGGCCCTCATGTACGGCGATCCGCAGCTGTGGGCCGACCTCCTGGACCGGCTCGCCGGCATCACGGCCGCCTTCCTCCAGGTGCAGATCGAGGCGGGCGCGAGCGCCGTCCAGCTCTTCGACTCCTGGGTCGGCGCGCTGTCGCCCGCGGACTACCGCCGCTCGGTGCTGCCCGCCTCCCGCAAGGTCTTCGACGCCGTCTCCGGGTACGGCGTGCCGCGCATCCACTTCGGCGTCGGCACCGGTGAACTGCTCGGCCTGCTCGGCGAGGCCGGCGCGGACGTCGTCGGCGTCGACTGGCGCGTCCCGCTGGACGAGGCCGCCCGCCGCGTCGGCCCCGGCAAGGCGCTCCAGGGCAACCTGGACCCGGCCGTCCTCTTCGCCGGGCGCGAGGCGGTCGAGACCAAGACCCGCGAGATCCTGGACGCGGCGGCGGGCCTGGAGGGCCACGTCTTCAACCTCGGCCACGGCGTCCTGCCGACCACCGACCCGGACGCGCTGACCCGCCTCGTGGAGTACGTCCACACGCAGACCGCGCGCTGATCCCTCAGCCGTTGCGGGCGTACCAGGCCAGACACCCGCGCCACAGCGCCAGCCCGGACAGCAGCACCACCACGGCGACCAGCGGCGACAGGTACACCAGGACGGGGGAGACCGGGACCGTGTCGGCGTGGCCCGTCAGCCACGCCGCCGGGTAGTACCCGGCGAACGCGATCGGCACCCCGAAGGTGAACGCGCCCTGGAGCGCCACCGGGAACACGCTCAGCGGGTAGTTGCCGAAGTTGCCCGCCGTGTTGTCCAACCAGAAGAACAGGGACTCGCTGCCCCGGAACCTCAGCACCAGACCGGCGATGTGCAGGTTGAGCCCGAGTTCGATCACGGTGGCGGCGACGACCGCCACGGCCAGGAAACCCAGCGCGGCGGGCGACCACGCGACGTCCAGCAGGGACAGGCAGACGCCGAGCGAGGCGCCGGCCACCACCAGGTCGCCCAGCGCGTTGATGGGCGCCTCGTAGGTGAAGACCTGGAGCAGCACCGGTGCCGGCCGGGTGCGGAAGGCCTCGAAGCGGCCCTCCCGCAGCAGGTGCGGGATCAGTCCGAGATTGCCGAAGAACAGCATGTACAGGCCGTGCCCCAGCATCCGGATGCTGCTGATCAGGAGGATCTCGCCGAGGTCCCAGCCCGCCAGGGACGGGAACCGGCTGAAAATCACCGCTGCGAAGAGCAGCACCGTGATCTGGAAGGTCACCCCGTTGGCGACGGCCATCGCGAAGTCCGCGCGGTTGGCGAGTTGGCTGCGCAGACCGGCCCGCATGATCACGGCGGCCAGCCGCAGCCGGCCCACCCGGTGCGCCGCGGACGGCGGTGCGGCGGTGTCGGAGGTCATCGGCGTCACCCTCCCAGGACGAGCAGTCGGCGGGCGGCACGCCGCCACATCACGCGGCTCAGCCCGGCCAGCAGCACGCACCACAGGGCCTGTTCGGCCAGGTACGGCCAGCAGTCCGCCACGCCGATCCGCCCGGTGTACAGGGAGACGGGCACGTTGATGGTCGCCGCGAAGGGCAGGTGTGCGGCGACGGCCCGGAACCCGTCGGGGAAGAACCACAGCGGGACCAGCCCGCCCGACAGCAGCAACTGGGCGAAGGCCACCAGCCGGTTCACACCGAAGCTCGTGATGGTCCAGAAGCTGGTCAGATCGACCAGCAGGCCGATCTGGTAGAAGACGACCTGGCCCAGTCCGTAGGCGAGGACGGTCACCGAGGCGGCGGCCGCGGACGGCGGCACCGCGACCAGGCCGCACACCACCCCCACGGCCAGGCCGACGAGCAGCCAGGCCGTGGCGTACAGGCTCTCCCCGAGACCGCGCCAGGCGCAGTAGCGGCGGGCGGAGAGCGGGCGGACGAACCAGAACACCACCGAACCGTCGCGGATCTTGCTCTGCGCGGTCTCCTGCGAGGCACCCTCCATGATCACCCGGCCGGTGCCCATCAGCGTGGCCAGCACCGAGTAGGTGATGGCCTGGTCCACGTCCAGGCCGACCACCTCGCCGCCGCTCTCGCGGTACAGCGCCCGCCACAGCAGGACGTACAGGAAGACCTGGGTGACGATCACGAAGGCGGTCGCCGCCAGCCGCGGGCGGTAGGCCCACTCGGTGCGCGGGACCAGGAGGACGAGCCGGTGGGCGCGCGAGGTGGGTCGCGCCGCCGGACCGGGCCGGTCCAGGACGCTCATCCGCCGGCCCCCGGTACCGCGGCCCGCTGCTGCCGTGCGCCCGCGTGCAGGGCCCGCAGGACGTCCTCCGCGGTCGCCCCCTCGTACCGGACCGAGCGGACCGGATGGACGGCGAGCAGTTCGGCGGTCACCCGGGCCCGGTCCGCACCCGGCAGCGGCCTGACCCGCACGCTCGGCCCCTCCACGGAGACGACCTCGGCCGTCAGCAGGTCCAGGTGCGGCGGCGGCGTCTCGAACTCGACCAGGAACGCGGACTCCGTCCCGGCGACGGACAGCCGGTCGCGGGGGCCGTCGTGGACGACCCGGCCGCGGTCGATGACGACGATGCGGCCGCACAGCGCCTCCACTTCCGCCATGTCGTGCGTCGTCAGCACCACGCAGTGGTCCCCGGTGGCGGCCAGCCGCGACAGCAGCTCCCGCACCTGGTCCTTCACCAGCACGTCCAGCCCGATGGTGGGCTCGTCCAGGAAGAGCACCCGGGGCCGGTGCAGCAGCGCGGCGGCCAGATCGCACCGCACCCGCTGACCGAGCGACAGGAACCGCACCGGGGTGTCCCAGAAGTCCGACAGCGAGAGGACGTCGTCGAGTTCGGCCAGCGCACGGCGCCAGGCGTCCTGCGGCAGCCCGTGGATGTCGCGCAGGACGGAGAACGAGTCCCGGGCGGGGAGGTCCCACCACAGCTGGGTGCGCTGCCCGAAGGTGACGCCCATGTTCCGGGCGTTGGCCTCCCGGTCGGCGTACGGGTCGAGACCGCACACGCGGACGGTGCCCGCCTCCGGGAGCAGCAGGCCCGTCATCAGCTTGATCAGCGTCGACTTGCCGGCGCCGTTCTGCCCCAGCAGCCCGACGAACTCGCCCTGCCCGATGCGCAGCCCCACGTCGCTCAGGGCGACCGCGCGGCCGGCCCGCCGCCGCCGCAACGGCCGGCGGACGCTCCACGCCTCGGCCCGGTCCCAGGTGCGGAAGGTCTTGGTGACACCTGCCACGTCGATGACGGGCGGCGCGTGCCCCGGAGTACTCACGAGCCGCTCCCCGCCGCCTCCGCGTCCGCGGCGCCCCGCAGCACGGCCGCCGTCACCAGCGGGTACAGCAGCTCGCCCACCCGGGGCAGCCACCGCACCGGGACGACCCGGCGCAGCGCCCCCGGCGCCAGCGTGGCCAGCGCCTCCCGGACCGCCGGACGCCCGAGGTCCGGGAAGCCGCCGAGGTCCCGGGTCACCACGCCCAGGGCGTACGCGGTGGTCCACACCTCGGCGAGCAGCACGTCGCTGACCCGGTCGTGGATCGACTCCCGGTGCGGGACGCTCTCCAGCGCCGTGCGCAGCGACGCCACGACCCGCTCCCGTGCGATGCCCCGCGCCTCCAGCGCCTCCTCGGCCGGCACCCGGCGCCAGCCGTCCGGACTCGCCGGGTCGCGCAGGTAGACCACGGCCAGCTGCTCCCACCAGCAGAAGTACGGCACGGCGCGCATCGCGGGCAGGACGGAACCCGCGGGGTCGCCGGTGGTGGCGAGGCAGGCGGCGCTGCGCGGCCCCATCACGTCGTTGCCGACCAGGCTCGGCGGGTTGGCGTGGTCGACCGGGCCGGCCACCGGAACGACCCGGTCGACGTCGTGCAGGTAGTCGAGCAGAGTGACGTCGTCGGTCGCGTCGGGCGCGGCCTTCGCGGTGGCGTACTCCTCGAAGCCCCGGGCCAGTTCCGCGGGCAGCACCAGCGCGACGGACGGCAGGTAGTCGTCCACCACGGGGGCCCAGGCGTGGCCGAGCAGGGCCGCGGCACGGACCGCGTTGGCGGTGCGTGAACCCCACTCGGTGAACAGGCTCACGGAGTCCCCCGGACGGGCGGCGGCCAGCGCGGCGACGGTGTCGGCGAAGTGCGGGGAGAGCACGGCGTCGTCCTGGAGCACCAGATGGTGCGTGGCGTCGGCGGGTACCGAGCGCCAGGCCAGGCGCGCGGTACGCAGCGCCGACGGCGGTCCCTGCGGCTCCGGGTCGGTGACGACCCGTGCGGCGAGGGCGGGATGCGCCCGCCCCAGCGCCTCGGCCGCGGCCCGTCGCCGGGGGTGGGCCATGATCACGGTGGACAGACGGACGTCGGAACGGTGCGGTGTCATCCTCGGGTCTTTCTCGCGGGGCCTCGGGGAACGAGGGGCATGGGGGTGTGGGGGGTACGGGGGAGCAGGGGGACGGGTGCGGGGCGGGGCCGCGGCCGGAGGGGACGTGGCGGTCACCGCTCCGTCTTGCCGAGCACCAGCGGCCCGCCGCGCAGCAGACGGGCCACGTGCCGGACCGGGCCCGCCCAGTGCAGCAGCGGCTGGCACAGGAACGCCAGGCCGAGGACGAAGGGCGAGGGGCCGTCGGGGGTTCGGCGCGGGCGTCGGCGCCGCGGTGCCCGGCCAGCCAGTGCCGGGCCCGCCGCACGCACCACCAGGCGTGCAGCACCGTGTAGGCGCACGCCGCCGCGGCCCAGGCCAGTAGCGGGCCGTGGGCGCCGCGCACGACCAGCGTGCCCGCCGCGGCCAGTACCACCGCCGGGCCGGCGAACCACCACAGGGTGTCCAGGCCCTCCTTGACCAGCACCACGGTGTTGCGGAGCCGGAACGCGCGCAGCACCGGATCGGTCAGCAGCCGTCGGCACCCGGCGAGCGAACCGTGCGCCACCAGCGCGTACGCCTTGCCGAGCGCCGCCGTCCCGGAGTACCGGTCGACCAGGTTGAACACGGGAAGCACCTCCATCACCGCGCCCGCCGAGGAGAGTTTGTAGCCGACGAGCAGATCGTCGACGGGCTCCTCGTACATGCCGATGGCCACCAGGGTGTCGTGCCGCACGAACAGGCCGGAGCCGATCCCGTACACCACCGGTTCGGCCACGGCCGTCACGCGCGCCGGCAGCCGCGCGGCCCGCAGGCGGCGCCGGGCCAGGATGCGGTGCGCCTCGACACCCGCCCGGCGGCGCAGGTCGGCCAGGGCGTGGGCCCGCAGCAGGACGTCCGCGGCGCCGGGGCGTGCCGCGTGCGGGCGCCGCAGCTGGAGCGGAAGCTGCTGGACCAGGTCGGGCGCGGGGCCGCCGCCGTCCGGGGACACGGCGGCGGCCAGATGCGTCAGGGTGTCCAGATCGGGCTGCGCGTCGGCGTCGTACAGCCCGACGTAGGTGAACGAGGGGGTGGCGTCCGGCGGCAGCAGGTCCGCGAGCCGTTCCACCGCGTGCACGAGCTGGCTGCTCTTGGCGCCCTCGTCCGGGTAGTGCAGGTGGTGCAGGCCCACCCCGGGATGCTCCGCCGCGACCTCGGGCAGCAGCGCCGAGGCGACCTCGCGGGTGGTGGGGACGGCGTCGAGTTCGGCACGCAGGGTGCCCGCCGGGTCGGCGGAGGCACGGGTGCGGCGCGCGGCCTCGGCCGCCAGGCCGGAGGGCACCACCCCGGCCAGCCGGGCCGCCGCGTCCCGCGCCCCGCTCGCGACGAGGTCCGCGGCGAGGGCGGCCGCCCGGTCCAGCACCGCCCGCCGCTCCCGCTCCTCGCGTTCCGTGGTGACGACGACCACGTGCAACAGGCCCGGGGATACGGCAGTCCCGCCGCGGCCCGCACCACCTCGCCGAGCAACTCCTGTTCGCGCAGGGCCGGTACCAGCAGCACGACGTGCGGTGCGGCCCGCGGCGGCGGGGCCGGTCGCCGCCGCCGGTCCAGGGCGCGGGCCGCGACGGCCGCGCGGACGCTCAGCAGCGCCCCCACAGCAGCACGCCCCACAGCACGGCGAGAGCGGCCACGGTCATGTCCGCTCCGTCCGGCCGGCCACCTCGTCCGGCACGGACAGGCGCCGCTGCCCGCCCCGGGCGAGGGCCGCCTCCCGCAGCGGGCCGAGCCGCGGATGCAGGCGCGCGGCCCACGCCACCACCTCGGCCGGGTCGAGCGTCTCCGGTTCGCCCACCGCGATGCCCGGCAGCAGGCCGGGCAGCCGCGCGCCCAGGCCGAGCGGCACCGTGAAGGCGGCGGTGCCCGGCCCGCCGACCGCGGTGAGCCGCACGCTCAGGGCACCGCCGGAGACCGACGGCGTCACGCGCACCAGGTCCAGCAGCGCGGATCGGGCGAGCAACGGCCCCTCCGAGCCGGACGGGACGGGCCCCGCGGCCGGCCACCGCGCCTCGTGCCGCCGGCCCGCGGTCATGTCGACGACCGTGTCGAAGAAGCGGTTGGGGAACCGGCGGTACTGCCCGCGCAGCAGATGGCGACGGCGCGGCAGCGCGGGGTCGGCGTGCCGGGCCACGCGGGTGATCCGGGGGACCGCGTCGTCGTCCGTCAGCCGCAGCCTCAACTCCAGCGAGGTGTCCAGGGAGAAGGAGTAGTCGTCCCCGTCGCGGCGCACACTGCGCGCGTCCTTGCCGATCTTCACCACGACGTGGTCGGCGAAGACCTGGACCTCGTCGTTGTACCGGCGGTCGCCGTACTTGTACTCCACGGACCGCAGGGTGCCGTCCGCGTGGAAGTTGGCGAGGACGACCGGCCGGTCCGGGGTACGGGGCTCCGGACCGAAGACGGCGAAGTGGGCGGCGCCGACCAGCGAGAGCTTCTGCTGGTTGCGGTCGAGCACCTCCAGCGAGTACCGCCCGGGATCGGTCACGCCGAACAACTCGTTCGCGAACGGCGCCTCCAGGTCGGGCGCGTAGACGTACAGACCCGTGGGGCTGCCGTCGTCGCCGGTCCACGGGCGGGCGGCCAGCTGCTCGCCGAGCCCGGCCCGGTCCTGGAAGGTGTGGAAGGAGTAGGCGTGCGGATGGTCGTCCGGGTCGCGGCGGCCCGGCGGATGAACCACCAGGTGCCGCAGGCAGACACTGCTGCGCCGCAGGTCCCGCAGCTCGGCCGCGGGGGCCGCGGGGGCGGCCGGGGCGTCCCGCCGGGGGGTGCGCGCGGCGTCGGCGAGCGAGCCGGCGAGCGCGGCGGCGAAGCCGTCCACCTGGGCCGGGGTCAGGTGCGGCATGGCGTAGAAGTGGTGGAACAGCCGGTCCCCGGTCGAGCCGTCCGGGGCCGTCCACGGCAGCGTGTTGCCCACCAGCCGGTAGCGTTCGGCCAGTTCGGCGGGCAGTCTGCCGTCGCCGTGGGAGAAACCGGCGACGACCACCGTGTTGCCGGGGGAGGGCAGGACCACGGCGTCCGGGTCGGCGGCGCGGATCGCGTCGGCCAGCCGGTCGCGCACGCGCAGACAGTCCCGGAACACCTCCCGGTAGCCGTCCGCGGCCAGCCCGAAGACCAGCGACCACAGGGCCGCGGCCATCGCGCCGGAACGCGAACCACTGATCGTCTCGTCGACGAAGCCCGACATCGGCGCCGGCACCGCACCGTGGCCCAGCAGGCCCTTGCGGCACAGGAAGACCCCGCAGCTGTACGGCATCAGCCCGGACTTGTGCGGGTCGAGCACGATCGAGTGGACGTACGGACTGCGGAAGTCGAAGGGCACCTCGGGTGCGGTGAACGGCAGGATCATGCCGCCGTGCGCCGCGTCGACGTGGTGGAAGACGCTCAGGTTGCCGCCGCCCGCCGCCCGCCCGGCCAGTACGCCCGCGATGGCGTCCACCGGGTCGACCAGGCCGGTGTTGTAGTACCCGGCGGTGGACACGACGACGACACCGGTGCGGGCGTCCGCGCCGGTCTCCGCGGCGAGGGCGTCCAGCGCGGCGTCCACGGCCCCGGCCTCCAGCAGCCAGGAGGGGCCGGCCGGGCACAGCCGCAGTTCCAGGTCGAGGATCTCGGCCGCCTTGGCCACCGAGTGGTGGGTGAGCGCCGACGCGAGGACGACGACCCGTCCGGCGCCCGCCGCGCGCAGGGCGTTGCGGCCGACGCGCAGACCGGCGAGGGTGCCCTCGTTGGCGCCGCCGGTGAGGTAGCCGTCGGCGGCGTCGGCGTGCAGCAGGCCGGCGAGTGCCAGGACCGCCTCCCGCTCCAGCCGCCGGGTACCGCGGACGCCGTCGCCGAAGCGGGTGTGGACGCCCACGTTGTTGGGATTGCGCTCGGCGAAGCGCCCGAACGCGTCCAGTGCCAGGGCGTGCGGCGCCGTCATGGCGAACCCCAGCCGCACCGGGTCGTCGGGGGCGTGCCAGCCGGGCACCTCGGCCAGGCGCGCGTCCAGCACCCGCGCCAGCTCGGGGCCCGGCAGCGGGACGTCCGGGAAGGCGTCGGTCTCGGTCGAACCGTCCTCCAGGTCGGCCACGTCAGTCCTCCTCCCTGCGCAGCACGCAGCGCAGCACCGCGCGCGGCCCGACGTCGAGGTCGCGGACGTAGCTGTGCGTCCCGCCCTCGGGACGCAACCCGGCCCCGGCGAACGCGTCGAGGATCGCGGCGTCGGACAGCAGGGTCATGGGCACGTCGTCGGGCAGCAGGTACCGGCCGTCTCCGGAGCCCGCGCGCAGCCGCGGGTCCAGGGTCTGGGAGGTGAAGGTGTTCAGCGCGAGCCGCCCGCCCGGCCGCAGGACCCGGCGGATCTCGCGGACGGCCGTCCCCCACTGGACCCGGTCGACGGCGTTGTGCAGGACGCCGTAGCAGACCACCAGGGCGAAGATGCCGTCGTCGGCCGGGATCGCGTGGGCGGCGCCCTGCCGCACCGTGACCCGCCCGGACGGGTACCCGGCGGTCCGGGCGCGGGTCGCCTCGACCATGCCGTCGTGCAGGTCCACGGCGAGGACGTCGAATCCCCGCTCCAGCAGGGCCACGGTGCCCCGGCCGCCGCCGCAGCCCAGGTCGAGGGCCGGACCGTCGACGGGGACGCGGCGGAGCAGGTCGGTGAGGTAGGGCCGGGCGTGCAGGGAGCGGAACTCCGCGACGGTGTCCGGGGCGTTCCAGTAGGCGGCGGCCCGGTCGGCGGCCGTCCTCGCGTCGGTGGTCATCGCACTGACTCCGTCTCCTCGTAGGTGCCGTTGTGCGGTCGGGCGTGGACGACGTCCATGTCCAGCTCCGCGAAGCGGCCGGCGCAGCGGTCCGGGTCGTCGGTGAGGGCGAAGAAGGCCGGGCCGACGGACGACAGGGCGAGCACCGTCGCCGCCTTCTCGTGCCACAGCGACTCCACCTCGCCGGCCAGTGCGGTCAGGCCGGGGTGCGAGAAGGAGCAGTTCTCGATGCTGCCCATCCGGAACCGGTAGTCGAAGACCAGCGAGCCGAGCGGGGCCAGGTCGCCGCGCAGGGCGGCGGGCATGGCCTCGTGCAGCATCCGGAACGCGATGGTGGGCGACCAGCGTTCGCCGGTGGCCCGGAACCGGTCGAAGTGGGCGACCTCGGCGGCCATCAGCTCGTCGGTGGGGCGCTCCTCCAGGGCCCGCGGGACTCCGATGACCAGGGACAGGTGATCGGGCACGGGAGCGGACAGCACGACGGTGCTCCGTCCGGCCACGACCTGCACCCCGCCCGGGTAGAGGCCGGAGGCGGCCGAGCCGCCGATGCACTGCACGGGGGTGAGCAGACCGGGCCGGCTGCCGTGCTCCTCACCGTGGTTGCCGGTGAGGTACGGCAGCAGGTCGGCACGGTCCACCGGGCAGCCGTACAGGTGGTTGACGGTGGCGGCGACGGCCGCGATGAGGCTGCTGCTGGAGCCGAACCCGGCGTGCACGGGCAGCGGGTCGCTGTCGACGCCGATCGCCAGGTCGGGCTCCACACCGAGGGCCGCACACATGATGAGGGCCGCGTGTGTGACCAGTTCGGGCCTGCGCACGCCGGGGTCCAGGAGCAGCCCGGCCCCCGGTTCCCGGCGGCGCACGTGGACGTGGTGGTGGCGGGCGACGGAGAAGACGACCTCTCCGGCGTCGTAGATCAGGTGGTTGTCGCCCGCGATCGCCCCGGGTTGCAGGGCCATGGCGTTCAGCCGGGTGGGGTAGCGCACGCGCACCTCGTCGGCGGCCGGGCGCACCGGGCCCGGGGGCGCGGCGAGGGGATGGTGGACGGTTCCGGGGGTGAAGGGCGCGAACACGGGGGCCGCGGGTGGGGTGGAGGCCATGGGGGTCACTTCTCCGGGGTCGCGCCGGCCGAGGCGCCGGACAGGAGCTGGTGCCGGGCGAGGGTCAGCTCCGCCAGGTGGTCGAGGGAGTCGGTGGTGTAGCCGCCGCTGCCGAGGGAGCCGTCCGGGCGGATGTTCATGTTGGCCTTGGCGAGTTGCAGGTGGGGCAGGCGGAAACGGAGCAGCTCCCGCATGAGCGCCCGCAGTCCGTCGAGCGTGCGTGCGGCGGCGGGGCCGGCGGTGGAGCGTCCGGCCTCGTCCACCAGCCGGGGGAGCAGGGGGCGGTGGCGGCGGGCCAGGTCGCTCGCCGCGCGGTAGGCGGCGGGCAGGTAGGGCAGGTTCTCGCGCAGGTACCCCTCGTACCACTCCTCCCGGGGGTCGCCGGGCTCCGGCCGGATCAGCAGGATGTCGACGAGCAGCGGCGTCATCTGGGCCCCGCCCGGCGCGTAGAGCACCTGGCCGCCGACGGTCATGGGCGGGAAGTAGGGGCGCAGTTCGCCCGAGAACGTCTGCGGGGTGATGGCCCGTTTCACCGCCAGCAGCGACTGGGCGAAGACGGTGAACCCCCGGGTGGCCTCGGCCAGCAGCTCCGCCACCACGGGGTCGTCCGCGGTCAGCGCGAGCGCGTCGAGCAGCGCGTCGACGGCGGGACGCAGGGCGACTCCCGCGGTGCGCACCTCCCGGATGAACAGGGCCTCCTCGGGCAGTTCGGTGAAGGAGCGCACGGCGTTCTCGGGGTTGCGCAGGGCGTAGGTGTAGACGCTGTCGCGCGGCACCTCCCCGGTGCGGGCGCCCAGCCGCAGCAGGTTCTCCTCCGCGCCGGGCACGCTGCGGAGGTCGACTCCGTGGCGTTCGAGCGAGGCGAGGGCGAAGCCGAGGTCGCGCAGGGCGGCTCCGGCGGTGACGGTGTCGCGGACGTTCGCCGCGACCCGGTCGTTCCAGGTGCGGGCGAGGCGGTCGAGGCCGGTGACGTCCCCGGCTCTGTTGAGGGCGGGCAGCCGCGGCGCGTCGCGGGCGGCGTCGAGGGGGTCGGAACCGGCCACGAGGCGGTCCAGTTCACGCATGGGTGAGGCGAGCAGCACGGAAATCGCAGTCTCCTGGTGGGGTGAGAGCGCGGTTCGACGGCGGTGACGGCGTCACGGGCCGGGGAGCGGCCCGGTCGCGGTCCCCGGCCGGAGGTCGGTGGTGCGGTTCGGTACTCGGCGGACGGTCCGTCCGGGTCAGAGGCAGTCGATGAGTTCGTCCAGGGCGCGCACGCGCCGGGCGACGGGCCCCGGAGGGACGGTCGAGCGGGGCGCGTCGGTGAGCCAGACGGCGGGCAGTCCCGCGGCGTCGGCGGCGGCCAGGCCGGCGTAGGAGTCCTCGACGGCGAGGGGTCCGGCGGCCGGTTCCGCGGGGGCGCAGGCGCGCAGTGCGCCGAGGTAGGTGTCGGGGGCGGGCTTGGTCCGTACGCCGGGGCCCGCGCAGTGCACGGAGTGGAAGGCGGACCGGATGCCCAGCCTCCCGAGATGGCCCTCCACCCAGTCCCGGCAGTTGCCGGAGGCGACCGTGAGGCGGTGCCCCCGCTCCCGGCAGTGGGCGAGGAAGGGCCGGACCCCGGCCCGCGCTTCGAGGAGGTCGGCCCGGGCGCGGTTGCGCCGTTCGAACTCGGCCCACAGGGCCGTGGTGCGCCGCAGGCCCAGCGTGCCGGTCAGGCCGCGGCGCAGAGTGTCCCGGTCGAGCGTGCCGTCGGGACGGACGCTCAGTGTGCCGCGCGGCTCGAGCGAGGCCTCGCGCAGCAGTTGGCGCCAGACGTCGATACCGGTGCGTTCCGTGTCGAGCAGTACCCCGTCGAAGTCCAGGACGATCACCCGTCCTGTCGCCCCGACGCGTAAGTCCCGCGTCCTCACGATCGATTCCCCCGTCCCCCGTGCACGGCGAAGCCGACGGCCACACGGATGCGGCCGCCCTGCTCACCCTTTGGTCTGGACCATTGAACTCTAAGTGGCAACGTCCGGTACTTCAACAGGCTTTGGGGAACCGCGCCCCGCGCGGTCCGGGCGTCAGTCCGTGCCGGCCAGGATCTCCGCCGCCGCCGTCCCGGAGGCGGCGCTCGCGCCGTGGGTGAAGATCTGGGCCGTGGCGGAGGCGGTGGCGCCGGGCAGGCCCATCTCCACCACGATCGCGTCCGGGCGCGCGGTGGTCAGACCGGTCACGGCACGGTGCATCCAGGGGTGCCGGGCGGCGTCGCGGGCGACGATCACCAGCGGGCGCCCCGCGGCCGGTTCGAGGGCGCACTGCTCCAGCGCCACCGTCCCCTCCTCCAGTTCCCGCGCGCGCACCCGCACGGAGGTCGTGCCGGGCAGCCGCTCCCGCAGCGGGTCGGCCACGCCCCACGGGGTCTCCTTGCCGATGGCCATGTTGGTGACCGGGGCCAGCTCGACGACGTGCGGCGCGGTGGTCAGCGGCAGGGCGGCCCGGGCGGCACCGGTGACCCGCACGGCGCGACGCGCGGCGGCGTGACCGATGCCGTCCCCGGCCGGCTCCCCACCGCCCCCGGCCGCCCGGAGCCCGGCCGACCAGTGGGCGAACTCCCGTACCCGGCCCGCCGCCTCGGCCAGCCGCCGCTCCGGCAGCTCCCCGCCCTCCACCGCGGCGACCAGGGCCTTGACCAGCAGGGCGACGGTGGCCTCCTCGGCGCTCTCGCCGCCCACGCAGACGGCGTCCACCCCGGCGGCCACCGCCTTCACCGTGGCCCCGTCGATGCCGTACCGGCGGGTGACGGCGCCCATCTCGATCGCGTCGCTGACGATCAGGCCGTCGAAGCCCAACTCCTCGCGGAGCAGGCCCTGCAGGATGGGCCGGCTCAGCGTGGCCGGCAGGTCAGGGTCGTAGGCCGGCACCAGCAGGTGGCCGCTCATGACCGCGCGCACCCCGGCCGCGACGGCGGCCCGGAACGGGGGCAGTGCCTGGGCGGCGATCTCGTCCCGCCCGGCCGGGTAGGAGGGCAGGTCGTGGTGGGAGTCGACGGCGACGTCCCCGTGGCCGGGGAAGTGCTTGGCGCAGGCGGCGACGCCGGAGGACTGGAGCCCGCGGATCCAGGCGGTGGTGTGCCGCGCGACCACGTCGGGGTCCGAGCCGAAGGAGCGCACGCCGATGATCGGGTTGTCCGGGTTGGAGTTGACGTCGGCGCTCGGCGCGTAGTCGAGGCTCACTCCGGCGGTGCGCAGCTGCCGGCCGAGGTCGGCGGCGACGGCCTCGGTCAGCCCGGTGTCGTCGACGGTGCCGAGCGCGAGGTTGCCCGGCCGGGACGAGCCGGTGGCGGACTCGATGCGGGTGACGTCGCCCGCCTCCTCGTCGATCGCGACGATCAGGTCCGGGTTCTCGGCGCGCAGTCGTGCGGTCAGCCGGGCCACCTGCTCGGTGGAGACGATGTTGCGGGAGAAGAGCACGACGGAGGCCAGTCCGTCGCCGATGTCGCGCAGGATCCAGTCGGGGGCCTCGGTGCCCACGAAGCCCGGCTGCAGAACGGAGAGCGCGAGCCGACGCAACTCGCTGCTGTGCTTGCTGGAGGACATCGGCCGCGCCTTTCGGATGAGTTCTTGGTATAGACCAAGAGGGTGCGCGTTCAGGTTAACCACGCCTGTCAAGAGCGGCTTTCTCAACTCGGAAGTAACAACTGAGCTAGCCGGAACGGGTGTTGACACTTCCCTTGGTCTAGTCCATTGTGAGGCGCAAGTTCGGCGAGGGACGGATGCGACATCGGTCCCCGCGCCGGACACCTGCCGCGGCCGGGCTGCGAAGACCCCGCCGCGGTGACGACTTCCGTACGACGACTTCCGTGACGACCACCCCGGACGAGACGACCATTCCGGACGAGGGCGCGGACCGGGGCGACCCCCCGAGCGGGGCCACCCCCGAGCGGGGCGAACCCCCGGGCGGGGGAGCACCCCGTCCGTCCGAGCCGCCCCCGTCGCCCCGCTTCCGTGCCGCGAGCGGGCCCCGCTGCCACCACCGACCTCATGTGCGACGGCCCGACCACCGTCGTCCACACCGCCGTCGCCCGCACGGGGCTTCGGCGAGGATCTGGAGCACCACATGGCGACGCCCGATTCCTACCTCCACCGAGCCCCGTCGGACCTGCCCTACTTCAGCGCGGACGCCGACACCTACCTGGCCCGCACCCAGCTGCGCGACCTCACCAAGACACGCCCGCTGCGGGTGCTGTCCGAGGAGGACTTCGCCCACTGGCAGACGTACGGCTACGTCGTCGTGAAGGAGGCGGTACCCGCCGACTCCGCGCGCCGGCTGCTCGACTTCGCCTGGGAGTTCCAAGGGCTCGACCCCGAACGCCCCGACACCTGGTACCAGGACCGCGAGTACCGCTCCGACCTCGACCGGGAACTGCACATCTACGGCTTCGTCGAGGCCTACCAGCACCAGCTCATCTGGGACAGCCGCCAGGCGCAGCGCGTCTACGACGCCTTCGTCGACGTCTGGGACTGCGAGGAGCTGTGGGTCACCCTGGACCGGCTCAACCTCAACCCGCCCAACGTCGGCAACCGCGACCGCGCCCTGATCGACAAGCCCGACCGGGGCTTCGACATCGACCTGCACTGGGACGTCGACACCACCCTCGGTGTCCTGCCGCAGCGCGTCCAGGGCATCATCGCGCTCAACGACACCAAGCCCGACCACGGCGGCTTCCAGTGCTGCCCCGAACTGTTCCGCCGCTTCGACCGCTGGAAGGCCCTCCAGCCCGACGGCCGCGACCCGATCCGGCCCGCGATCGACCGCGAGGACATGCCCGTCGTACGGCCCGACCTGGAGGCCGGCGACCTGCTCATCTGGAACGGCCTGCTGGCCCACGGCGTCGCCCCCAACACCTCGGGCGAGGGCGTACGCGCGGTCCAGTACCTGTCGATGATGCCCGCGCTGGAAACCCACCGCACGCTGCGCGACTCCCGCGTCGACTCCTGGCGCACCCTGGCCACGCCCGACTGGAACGCCACCCTCCTCGGCGACGCCCACCGGCACGAGTCCGAACGCTACGGCCCCGCCGAACTGACCGGACTGGGCGCCAGACTGCTCGGCCTGCGGTCCTGGCACGCGGACGACGGCACCGCCGGTGACGGCACCGACGAGGCGACCGACGAGGCCACCGGGGACGCCGCATGCGCAGCATCTGCCTGACCCTTCCCACCAACCGGCCCTGCCCGGACACGATCACGGCGCTCGGCGAGGAAGCCGCCTACGCCGCCGACCACTTCGACATCGATGTCCACCTCCTGGTCCTCGACTCCTGCCCGCCCCCGGACCACGCCGCCCACGCCGCCGCCTTACGGCGCCTGCCGGCCCACCCCCGGATCACGGCGCACCACCTCGACGAGGCCGCCCAGCGCGACTTCCTCACCCGGGTGACGGCACGCTCGGGCAGCGCCAAGCCCGAGCTGCTGCTCGACCTGATGCTCCCCGACGGACTGTCCTACGGCGCCTGCACCAACCGCGCCTTCCTCATCGCGGCCGCCCTCGGCTGCGACTCCGTCCACCGCAGGGACTCCGACAGCCGCTACCAGCACCTGGACGGCCGTACGGTCTTCCCCGTCCACCACGAGCTGCGCACCCTCGGCGCACGCGCCGCCGACGCCGCCCGGCACGTCACCGAGTCGGACCTGCCGGACTCCCTGGGGGAGCGGCGGGTCGCCATGGTGGGCAGCTCCTTCGTGGGCGAACTCTCCGTCGACATCGCGCAGATACGGGACGCCGACCCCGGTGTCTACCGCGACGTCGTCTCCCTCTGGGCCCCCGAGCACTGGTCCGCCGACCAGAAGCGCGAGCTGGTCGAGGAGTCCTTCACGGGCGCGGGCACCGAACCCTTCTCCCGCGACCACGCCCTGCTGACGGTGGTCGACCCGATGCGCGTCGACATGTGCAACATCGCCTTCCACGGCCCGACGGTGAGCGAACGCGTACCGCTGCCGCCCGCCCGGGACACCATCGGCAGCGACTACTTCCTGATCCACCTGGTGCACGACGCCCGGCTGCCCGGCGTGCTCCACAACCGCAACATCGTCAACTACTACACCGGCGAACGCAGGACGGGACCCGGCTTCCTCGCCTACCAGACCCGCTTCGCCAAGTTCCTGCTGTCGATGCTCTACTTCCACTTCGTCTACGACCGCATGACCGAAGCCGGTGACGCGCTGCTGGACGAGCACGGCCGGGCCCGCCCCGCCGTCGTCGCCGCCCTGGCCCGCGAGAGCACCGGCCTCGACACCGCGGAGAACACCCGCCGGCTCGACGCCCTCGACACCGCCTACCGCCGGCTCGGCGGCGCCTACGCCGACGTCGCCGACCACCTGGCCGGGAGCCGTGCCCGCCTCCTCGACGAGGCACGCGGCGACATGGCGGACTTCGCCCTGCTGACCGAGGCGTGGGAGGCGATGGTGACCGCCGCCAAGGCCACCCCCGTCACCCCGGCCGCGGAGCGGTCCCGGTGAGCGCGGTGACGGGCGCGGACCTCAGCGAGCCCCTGGCCGCCGCCCTCGCCGCCGCCACCGACGACCGGCTCGTGTACGACCTGGCCGGCATCGAGGACCGCCACGACACACTGCGCCGCGAACTGCCCGGCGTCCAGGTGCGGTTCGCGATGAAGGCCTGCCCGGTCGACGAGGTCCTCGCGGCCCTGGCACGCCGGGGCGCCGGTGTCGACGCGGCGAGCCCCGGCGAGGTGGAACAGGCGCTGCGGGCCGGGGTGCCGGTGGGGCGCGCGCACTACGGCAACACCGTCAAGTCCGACCGGGACATCGCCGACGCGTACCGGCTCGGCATCCGCACCTTCGCCACCGACAGCGTCCAGGACGTGGCCGCCCTCGCCGTCCACGCACCCGGCGCCCGCGTGTTCTGCCGGGTGGCGACCGGCGGGGCCGGCGCGGTGTGGGGGCTGAGCAACAAGTTCGGCTGCCCGCCCGCCGACGCCGTCCGCGTGCTGGCGGCGGCCCGGGACGCCGGGCTGGTGCCGGCGGGCCTGTCCGTGCACGTCGGCTCCCAGCAGATGACGGGCGAGGCGTGGCACGGCGCCGTCGAGGACCTGGGCGAGGTCCTGCGCGCACTCGGCCGGCGCGGCATCCGCGTCGACCACGTCAACCTCGGCGGCGGCCTGCCCGCGCTCGGCTACCGCGACCGGCGCGGCAACCCCCTCGACCCACCGCTGGACAAGATCTTCGCGGTGATCCGGGAGGGCATGGACGAACTGCGCCGGATCCACGGCGGGCCCCTGGAGTTCGTCATCGAACCCGGACGGCACCTCGTCGCCGACCACGGGGCGATCCGCGCCCACGTCGCCCGCCTCACCGAGCGCCGCACGGCCGACGGCACGTCGCAGCACTGGCTGTACCTGAGCTGCGGCAAGTTCAACGGACTGTACGAGATGGACGCCCTGCAGTACCGGCTGGTCTTCCCGGGCCACACCGACGGCCCGCGGGTCCCCGCGGTCGTCGCCGGACCCACCTGCGACAGCGACGACGCCTACTCCCACGAGGAGGGCCTGGTCCCGGTGCCGAAGGCGCTGGCCTCGGGCGACCCGGTCTGGGTGCTGTCCTGCGGCGCCTACGCGACCAGCTACACGACCCGGGGCTTCAACGGCTTCGCGCCACTCCCGTACACCTGGGCGGGCCGCCCGGACGGGACCGGCGCCGATGGCTGAGACCGTGCGCGTACGCCCGCTCGCCGACGCGGACTGGGACGCCGTCGTGACCCTGGAACGGGACGCCTACACCGGCCTCGGCCTGTCGGAGGGCCGGGCCGCGCTGCAGTCGAGGGCGGCGGCGTCGCCGGACACCTGCTTCGTCGTGGACGTCGGCCCCCGCACCGCCGGCTACCTCCTCGCCCTGCCCTACCCGCCACGCAGCTACCCGGACCTGACCCGGACGGAGCACACCGGACCGAGGGCGCTCCCGGCCGAGCGGTGGGGCAACCTCCACCTGCACGACATCGTCGTGGCACCCGGACTGCGCCGCCGGGGACTGGCCCGGCACCTCCTGCACCACCTCACCGGCACCGCCAGGGCCCGCGGCGACGAACGGATCTCCCTGGTCGCCGTGGGCGGCACCGACCGGTTCTGGTCGGCCCGCGGCTTCGTCGCCCAGCCCGGCGTCGTGCCCGCCGGCGCCTACGGCGGCCGGGCCGTCTACATGTCCAAGCCGGTCCCGGCCCACCCGTCCCCGCCCGTCACCCTGCGCGAAGTGAGCTGATCCGCGTGTCCCGCCTCCACGACCCCTTCCTGCGCGGCCAGTTGGCGATCTCCGCGCTCTTCCTCTCCCTGGGCTTCCAGTACGCCACCTGGGCGGCCCGGATCCCGGCCATCAAGTCCGACCTGGACCTGAGCGCGGGCGAGGTGGGCGTGCTCCTGATGGCCGCGGGGGTCGGGTCGGCGGTGGCGTTCCCCGCGGTGGCCTACCTGATGCGCCGCCTGGGCTCGCGCCGCCTGGCCCTGCTCTCCCAACTCGGCCTGGCGCTCGCGCTGCCCGCCCTCTCGGCGGCCCCCAACTACCCGGTGGCCCTGCTGGTCATGTGCGCCGACGGCGTCCTGGTCGGCTGCCTCAACGTCGCCATGAACGCCCAGGGCGCGGCCCTGGAGACACGGTACGCACGCAACACGATGGCGAAGCTGCACGCCACGTTCAGCGCCGGATCGCTGCTCGCGGCCCTCCTCGCCTCCGGGGCGACCGCGGCGACCGACTCGGTCACCGCCCACTTCGGCGTCGCCGTCGTCCTCCTGGCCCTCCTGAACCTGACGGCCCGCACGGGCCTGCTCGGCGAGGACACCCCGGCCGAGGCCGCCGCCCCGGAACCGACCCACCGCCGCGCCCTCCCCTCCCGCCTGACCCTGTGGATGTGCTCCGCCATGGTCTTCGGCACGGTCGCCGAGGGTGCCATGAACGACTGGTCCGCCCTCTACCTCGAGGACGTCGCGAAGGCGTCGGCACACCTCGCGCCGCTCGGCATCGCCGTGGTGTCCGGAATGATGGTCGTCGCCCGCCTCTTCGCCGACGGCTGGCGTGCCCGCTGGGGCGACGGACGCGTCGTGCTCCTGGGCAGCGTCGTGGCCGGTACGGGTCTCGCCGCCGCCCTCGTCAGCGGCGGCGTCGCACCGGCACTCGGGGGCTTCGCCTGCATGGGCCTGGGCATCGCCGCCGTGACTCCCTGCGTCTACGCCGCCGCCGCCCGCCAGGGCTCGGACGCGCTGACCCTGGTCGCCGCCATGGGCACCACCGGCCTGCTGGCCGGCCCGCCCCTCATCGGCTTCATCGCCGGCGCCAGCAGCCTGGCCTGGGGCATGGGCGCCGTGGCCGCCTCGGCCGGCGCGGTCGCGCTGTGCGGCACCCGCATCCGCTGGACCCCGGCCCCCGTCGCGCCGAGCGAGGCGACCCCGGCCTGACCCCCGGAAGCCCGGCGCCCCGGCCCGGGCACCCCGCGCCCCACCGCTCACCACCCCGGCCGCGCCCGCCGCCCGAACAGCAGCCCGCGCGGCTCCGGCGGGGGCGGGGTGCCGCGCCGCAGCGGCCAGGCGATCAGCATGCCGACGACGAAGCCGACGACGTGGGCCACGTACGCCACCGTGCCCGCGTCCGAGACGGCGCCGCCGGACGAGTACACCGCCTGGAGCCCGAACCAGAAACCCAGCACGAGCCAGGCCGGCAACCGCAGCGGCAGGAAGATCAGGAAGGGGACCAGCACCCAGACGCGGGCCCTCGGATACAGCACCAGATAGGCGCCGAGCACCCCGGCGATCGCGCCCGACGCGCCGATCAGCGGGGCGCCCGAGTCGGCGTCGAGAAGGGCGAAACCGTAGGTCGCCGCGTAGCCGCAGACGCCGTAGAAGAGCAGGAAGCGCAGGTGGCCCATGCGGTCCTCGACGTTGTTGCCGAAGATCCACAGGAACAGCATGTTGCCCAGCAGGTGCAGCCAGCCGCCGTGCAGGAACATCGCCGTCAGGACGCTCAGCTCCGGCGACTTGTCGTAGCCGGGCGGCGCCACCACGCAGCCCGGCCCCCGCGGGCCGACCCCGGTGGCGCCCGTCGGCACCAGGTGCGGCATCCGGTGGTGGAGCAGTTCCTGCGGCACCGCCGCCCAGTGGTCCAGGAAGGCCTGGAGGTCGCACATCTGCGCGAGGCTGCCGTCGCCCGTCGCCGACCCGGTCGTGCCGGGGGTGAACAGGAACACCAGCACGTTCGCGAGGATCAGGGCGTACGTCACCCACGGGGTGCGGCGCGCGGGGTTCACGTCATGGACGGGGATGACCACGAGTCACTACTGCCCGCCCGGCGGACGGTGAATCGGTTCGCCCGTTGAACGCCCCCATCCGTGTGTACGTATGCCCTCTCAACCGTCCGCGGCCCGGGGAAGGCGGGGCGCGGGGACGACGTGAGGAAACAGGCGTTGAACGAAGGGGTCACACCGGCTCCCGCGCCGCACGCCCCGCCCGACGGAGAGGCCGAGGTCGCCCTCGTGCCGAGGCTGCCCTGGGAGGACGCCGCCCGGCTCGGTCAGGAGGCCGGGCGGCCGACCGCGCAGACGCTGCGGCCGGTCACCCTGGACGAGGCGGTGAGCACGCCGGGCCGTCGACCGCATCAACGGGACCGCGTGAACGGGCGAGGCCCCCAGCCCCGCCGCCCACGGGCCGTCAGCCCTGCCGCCGCACCGCCCCCGTCGCCTTGCGGGCCGCCACCAGCACCGGGTCCCACACCGGCGAGAAGGGCGGCGCGTACCCGAGGTCGAGGGCGGTCATCTGCTCCACCGTCATCCCGGCGGTGAGGGCCACCGCGGCGATGTCGACCCGCTTGCCCGCACCCTCGCGGCCCACGATCTGGACGCCGAGCAGCCGCCCGGTGCGCCGCTCGGCGAGCATCTTCACCGTCATGGGGGAGGCGCCCGGGTAGTAGCCCGCGCGGCTGGTGGACTCGACGGTCGCCGTCACGAACCGCAGCCCCGCCCGCAGCGCGTCCCGCTCCCGCAGGCCCGTCCGCGCGATCTCCAGGTCGCAGACCTTGCTGACCGCCGTGCCGACCACACCGGGGAAGGTGGCGTAGCCGCCGCCGACGTTGGTGCCGACGACCTGCCCGTGCTTGTTGGCGTGCGTACCGAGCGGGATGTGCCGCTCCTGGCCCGAGACCAGGTCGAGCACCTCCACGCAGTCGCCGCCCGCCCAGATGTTCTCGTGGCCGCGCACCCGCATGCCCAGGTCGGTCAGCAGCCCGCCGTGGGCGCCGAGCGGCAGCCCCGCGGCCTCGGCGAGCCCGGTCTCGGGCCGCACGCCGATGCCGAGCACCACCACGTCCGCCGGGAACTCGGCGTCCTGCGTGGCCACCGCACGGACCCGGCCGTCCTCCCCGGTCAGCACCTTGGTGACCTCGGCACCGTTCACCATGGTGACGCCGAGGCCCTCCATCGCCTCGCGCACCATGCGGCCCATGTCCGGGTCCAGGGTCGACATCGGCTCCCGGCCGCGGTTGACGACCGTCACCTCGTAGCCGCGGTTGATCAGCGCCTCGGCCATCTCCACACCGATGTAGCCCGCGCCGACGACCACCGCGCGACGGCCCCGCGTGCCTGCCAGCGTGTCGAGCAGCGCCTGCCCGTCGTCCAGCGTCTGCACCCCGTGCACGCCGGGCGCGTCGACGCCGGGCAGATCCGGCCGGATCGGCCGCGCCCCGGTCCCGATCACCAGCTTGTCGTACGACGTCCAGGACTCCGTCCCGGAATCGACGTCGCGCGCGCGGACCCGGCCCCCGGCCACGTCGATCTCCGTGACCTCGGTGCGCATCCTGAGGTCGATGTCGCGGGCGCGGTGCTCCTCGGGCGTGCGCGCGATCAACTGGTCCCGGTCGGTCACGTCGCCGCCGACCCAGTACGGGATGCCGCACGCCGAGAACGAACTGAAGTGACCGCGTTCGAACGCCACGATCTCCAGCTCGTCCGGGCCCTTCAACCGACGCGCCTGGGACGCCGCGGACATTCCCGCGGCGTCCCCGCCGACCACGACCAGCCGCTCTCTCTTCCCGTCCCCAGCACTCATGTTCATGCGAACACGCTACGGGGGCGGGACGTTCTCACTCGCCCGCGCCGGGTTCGTCGCCGTGCGGCGCCTCCCGCTGCCCGGCTTCGGGCACCGGCCGGGCCCGGGGCAGCGGAGCCGGCGCGGCCCCCGGCGGCGTCGGGGACACCGGCGCGGCTGCCGCACGGCGCGGCAGCCGGGGGCGTACGACCCGCAGCCACAGCAGCGCGAGCAGCGCGGCCACCGCGGCGAAGGGCAGCACGGCGCCGAGCACCACGGCCACCCAGCGCAGCATCGCCACGAAGGCGTCCCAGCCGCCGGCCAGCGCGTCCAGGAAGCCGGGATCCTCGTCCTTCTTCTCCTCGGCGTGCTTCACCGGCGTCTGGGACAGGGAGAGGGTGACGGTGGCCAGGCTGGTGCGGTCCTTCAGGGCCGCCTGCCGGGCGAGCAGCGCCTCCAGCTCCGCCTGCCGGGAGCTCAACTCGCCCTCCAGGTCCACCACGTCGCTCAGCCGCGTCGCCCGGTCCATCAGCTCCCGGACGCGGGCCACGCTCGCGCGCTGCGACTTCACGCGGCTGTCCACGTCCACCACCTGGTCGGTGACGTCCTCGGCCTTGGCGTCGCGGCTGAGCAGCTTCCCGGCGCCCTCCAGGTCGTCGAGGACGTCCTCGTAGCGTTCCACGGGCACGCGCAGCGTCACCTCGGTCCGCTCATGGCCCTCCGCGTCCCGGGTGGTGCTCTCGTCGCCGACGTAGCCGCCGGCGTTCTCGGTCGCGGTACGCGCCGCGTCGAGCGCCCTGGCCGTGTCCTTGACCTGAACGCTCAGGGAGACCGTGCGGATGATGTGGGCCGGGGCGAGCTTCGGCGGCGCGCTCGACCCGGTGCCGTCGGCCTGCCCCTCACCGGCCGCGCCGGCCCTGCCGTCGGCCTGCGAGCCCGCCGCCCGCGAGTCCTGCTGCGGCGCGGCGGCCTTGGCGTCGCCGCCCGCGTCGGAGCCGGCGTCCGACGCGCTGCACCCGGTGAGGGCGAGCGCCGTGACCAGCAGCAGGCCGGCCAGGGCGCGGGCGGGCGGCGCCGACCGCCGTACCGCCGCTCCTCGTGTCGTGGATCGTCCTGCCCGCATCGTGGGTCCCCCCGGGGTCGGTGACAACTGACGTCTCTACGACGCGCGAAGGGGCGCGGACGACGGCGCGGAACGGTTCCGAAGAGATCACGGTCCGGACTCGCGGGACCTGTGGGCCGGACCACGGGGCCACCCGGCCCCGGGTCCGGGCGGGCGGGGTCTGAGACGCTGGGGACATGAGCGCGAGTGAGACCCCGGCGGGCGAGTTCCCCGCGGACGGGGGACAGGGACATGTCGTTGTCGTGGGAGCCGGCATCGCCGGACTGGCCGCCGCCCACCGGCTGCTGGAGCGCGGCACCCGGGTGACCGTGCTGGAGGCGTCCGGCCGCGTCGGCGGCAAACTGCTGCCCGGCGAGATCGCCGGAGTGCGCGTCGACCTCGGCGCCGAGTCGATGCTGGCCCGCCGCCCCGAGGCCGTCGGTCTGGCCCGCGCGGCCGGACTCGCCGACCGCCTCCAGCCGCCGTCCACCGCGACGGCCTCCCTGTGGACCCGCGGCGTCCTGCGCCCCATGCCCAAGGGCCACGTCATGGGCGTCCCCGGCACCGCCGCCGCCCTGTCCGGCGTCCTCTCCGAGGAGGGCCTCGCCCGCATCGGGCGCGACGCCGAACTGCCTCCCACCGAGGTCGGCGACGACGTGGCCGTGGGCGAGTACGTCGCCGCGCGTCTGGGCCGCGAGGTCGTCGACCGGCTCGTCGAGCCCCTGCTGGGCGGCGTCTACGCGGGCGACGCCTACCGCATCTCCCTGCGCTCCGCCGTGCCCCAGCTCTTCGAGGCCGCCCGCACCCACACCTCGCTCACCGAGGCGGTCCGCACGCTCCAGGGCCGCACCGCCACCTCCCCGCCGAGCGGCCCGGTGTTCATGGGCATCGAGGGCGGCATCGGCACCCTCCCGCCCGCCGTCGCCGAGTCGGTGCGCGCGCGGGGCGGCGAGATCGTCACGCACGCGCCCGTCACCGAGCTGCGCCGCACGGCCTGCGACGGCTGGCGGATCGTCGCCGGCGACCGGACCCTGCACGCCGACGCGGTCGTCGTCGCCGTCCCCGCCGGTCCCGCCGCCGCACTGCTGCGCGCCGAGGCGCCCGCCGCCGCGGCCGAGCTGTCCGCGGTGGAGTACGCCTCGATGGCCCTGATCACCCTCGCCTACCGCCGCTCCGACGCCGCCGCCCTCCCCGAGGGCAGCGGCTTCCTGGTGCCGCCGGTCGACGGGCACACCATCAAGGCGTCCACCTTCGCCTCCCGCAAGTGGGGCTGGATCGCCGACGAGGACCCGGACCTGGTCGTCCTGCGCACCTCGGTGGGCCGGTACGGGGACACGGAGATCCTCGGCCGCGACGACGAGGGCCTCGTCGACGTCTCCCGGCACGACCTGGCGCAGGCCACCGGCCTGATCGCCGCCCCCGTCGCCACCCGCGTCACCCGCTGGCACGACGGCCTGCCGCAGTACCCCGTCGGCCACCACGCGCGCGTGGCCCGCGTCCGCGAGCACGTCGCGAGACTCCCCGGCCTCGCGGTGTGCGGCGCGGCCTACGACGGCGTCGGCATCCCGGCGAGCATCGCGAGCGCGTACGCCGCCGCCGACCTGATCCACGCAGACCCGCGAGGTGTGCAGGAACTCACCGGCCACCCGGTGGAGAGCCGCCACGGCGGAGCGGGAGAATAAGGGCATGAGTGACGACGCCACCACCCCCGCCGACCGGATCCCCAACAAGGGCAAGCTGGCCAAGGACCTCAACGAGGTCATCCGCTACACCCTCTGGTCCGTCTTCAAGCTCAAGGACGCGCTGCCCGAGGACCGCGCGGGCTACGCCGACGAGGTCCAGGAGCTGTTCGACCAGCTCGCCGCCAAGGACGTGACCGTCCGCGGCACCTACGACGTGTCCGGTCTGCGCGCCGACGCCGACCTCATGATCTGGTGGCACGCCGAGACCGCCGACCAGCTCCAGGAGGCGTACAACCTCTTCCGCCGCACCAGGCTGGGCCGTGCGCTGGAGCCGGTGTGGTCGAACATGGCGCTGCACCGCCCCGCCGAGTTCAACCGCTCGCACATCCCGGCCTTCCTCGCCGACGAGCAGCCCCGGAACTACGTCAGCGTCTACCCGTTCGTACGCTCGTACGACTGGTACCTGCTGCCCGACGAGGACCGCCGCCGCATGCTCGCCGACCACGGCAAGATGGCCCGCGGCTTCCCGGACGTCCGCGCCAACACGGTGCCCGCGTTCTCCCTCGGCGACTACGAGTGGGTCCTCGCCTTCGAGGCCGACGAACTGCACCGCATCGTCGACCTCATGCGCCACCTGCGCGGCTCCGAGGCCCGCATGCACGTCCGCGAGGAGATCCCGTTCTACACCGGGCGCCGCAAGGACGTCGCGGAGCTGGTGGCCGGGCTGGCCTAGTCAGGCCCTGGGCTCGGGTTCCGGGCGCGGGGCGCAGGAGGCGTCCCGCGCCGGGAGGCGGCCGTCCAGCAGGTACGCCTCCAGGTGGGCGTTGACGCAGGCGTTGGGGCCGCCGCCGATGCCGTGCGTCCCCGCGTCCCGCTCGGTCACCAGGACCGAGCCCGACAGGCGCCGCCGCAGCTCCAGCGCGCCGTCGTACGGGGTGGCCGCGTCGCGTTCGGCGGCCAGGATCAGCGTCGGCGGCAGCTCACCGGGCGCGGTGCGCACGTCCAGGGGCCGCTGCCGGGGCGCCCGCCAGTAGGCGCACGGCAGGTTCGTCCACACGTTGTCCCAGGTCTCGAAGGGCGCCCGGCGGGCCAGCCGGGTGTTGTCCCGGTCCCAGACCTCGAAGTCGGTCGGCCAGGGCGCGTCGTTGCACTCGACGGCCGTGTACACGGCGTTGGAGTTCTCGGCGGCGACCGCCCCCGCCTCGGTCCGGGTGCCCGCCTGGTCGATCAGCGGCTGCGGGTCGCCCTTCAGATAGGCCGACAGGGCCTCGGCGCGGTGCGGCCAGTAGTCGTCGTAGTACCCGGCCTTCAGCATCGCGCCCTGCAACTGCGCGGGCCCCACCGTCCCGCCTGCGGGCTCCGCGGCCAGCCGCTCGCTCGCCTCCTCGTAGGCGTCCTGCACCTTCCTCGGCCGGTCCCCGAGCCCGTAGACGGCGTCGTGCTCGGCGACCCACTCCTTGAAGTCGTCCCAGCGGTCCTCGAAGGCCTCCGACTGCTCCAGGTTGTTCCGGTACCAGACCTGTTCCGGATCCGGGTCCACCACCGCGTCGAACACCATCCGCCGTACGTGCGACGGGAACAGCTCGGCGTACAGCGCCCCGAGGTAGGTGCCGTACGACGCGCCCATGAACGTGAGCCGGCGTTCGCCCAGCGCCGCGCGGACGACCTCCAGGTCGCGGGCGTTGTTGAGGGAGTGGTAGTGCCGCAGCGCGTCCCCGCCCCGTTCCGCGCAGTCGTTCGCGTACGCCTCGGCCTCGGCGGCACGCTGCCTCTTGTACGCCTGCGAGGGCTGCGCTGGGGCGGGCCGGGGCCCCTTGAAGAAGTCGCCGGGGTCCTGGCAGGACAGCGGCGCGGAGGGCGCGACCCCGCGGGGGGCGTACCCGACGAGGTCGTAGGCCGCGGCGATCCGCTTCCACTCGGGCACCATGCCGACCAGCGGGAAGTACAGGCCCGAGGCGCCGGGGCCGCCCGGGTTGTAGAGGAGGGCGCCCTGGCCGGGGACTTCGCGGTCGCTGCCGTCGGGGTCCTCGTGGGTGGCCCGGACGCGGCTGACGGTGAGTTCGATCCGCTTCCCGTCGGGGTGCGCGTAGTCCAGGGGCACGGTGACCGTGCCGCAGCGGATGGCGCCCGGCAGGTCCTCCGCCTTCGGGCACCTGCCGAACTCGATCCCGGCCGCCGCCGCGCGCCCGGCGGCCACGGCGGTGCCGCGCGCCTCGGCGGAACCCGGCCCCTCGGACGGCGCCGCCCGGGCCGGGGCGACGGCGAGGGTGGTCAGCAGCAAGGACCCGGCGGCCGAGTGGAGGACGGCAGCTCGCATCGCGTATCCCTTCGGTGCACGGCGTGACACCAGGGATGCTCGGTGCGGCGGGCGGGCGGTACAAGCACCGCCCGCGGGTGTCGGCGCCGAGTGCCTCCATGCGCCCCCCGGCGCGTCAGGCCCGGCGCTCCCACTGGTCCCCGGCGTACCTCTCGCGATGGGCGAAGGCGGCACGCAGGTCCGGTTCGCCGATCGCGTGCACGCCCCGCACGGCGACCGAGGTGAGGAACGTACGGTCGTCCGCCGTGCCGTCGGCCTGCCGGACGAGGGCACCGATCAGCCGCTGCCCGGCCGGGGAGGCCCAGCGTGAGTACGGGTGGACCTCCAGCCGCGTGAGGGCGAGGCAGCCCAGGGTCAGGGCGAGCGGCAGCGCGAACCAGAGGGCGATCAGCGGGCGCGGTTCCGTGGCGGGCAGCGGCAGCGCCAGGGCGACCAGGCCGAGCGCGCACACGCTCACCGCGGCGGCCCGCACCCGCCGCACCCCGGCCGCCACGCCACCGGCGCCGCCGTCGGGTACGGCGAGGCCCGCGCCGACCAGCCGGTCGGCCAGCCCCCGCACCGCCTCCGCGGTGGCCGCGGTGGCCCGCACCGGCGCTATCCGGGACTGCCCCCCGGGGCCTATCGCCCCTATGACCGACCGCTCCATGTCGTCCCGCCCGCGCGGGTCGACGACGGTCGCCCAGCCGGTGTGCGCGAGCAGCAGCCGACGCTGGCGTGCCATGGAGACCAGTGTCAGGTCGGCCACCCGGCGCGGGCCCCCGGACAGGAACGCCGCCTCGTACAGCGTCAGCGCGTGCTCCCGGGCGGCGGCGGGCGCGACGACGGCCGCCGCGCGCACGGCGGCCAGGCACAGCCGCAGGCAGGCGAGGCCCGCGACGACCCAGGCCGACAGGAGGAAGAGGACCCAGAACATGCCGTATGTCTATGCCAAAGGGTTTCGCCGGCGCCATGCCCTGTTCACATTCCGGGACACGGTGTTGCGGGTGTGTGACGTTCCGTTTGGTCCCGTTCCGTGCTGCCCCCCGTGGGTGTCTCCGCGTCAGCGGCCCAGCAGGACGCGCCGGGTGGCGCGGGCCAGCCGGACCCCGGGACGCGCCGACCGCGGCACCGGCCCCGACCGCTCCAGCCACCACTCGCGCACCGCCCGCCGCACCCCCGGGGCCGCGCCCCCGGGCGCCGTCCGCAGCAGGTGCTCGGCGAAGTCGAGGGCGTCGCGCCGGTATCCGCCGGTCATCGGGCGCCCCTCGGCGTAGGCGAGGAAGGCCGGCCGGTAGTCGGCGCCCAGGAGGACCGGCAGTTCGGGGGCGACCTTCGCGACCACGTCCGCGCGCTTCCCGGCGAGCGCCCGCGCCTGCACCCCCAGCCGTACCCCGTCGAACCCCTCGGGGACGGGCGCTCCCGCGACCAGCGCCGCCAGCAGCGCGGCCTGCGCCAGCCCGACCCGCTGCCGTACGGCGTCGTCGGCACCGGCACCGGCACCGGCACCGGCACCGGCACCGGCACCGGCACTGGCACCGGAACCGGCACCGGCGCGCGAGGCGGGCGGTGCCGCCCGGTCGCCGGTGGCGGCCGGGCCCGCCGCCCGCCCCTTCGCGACGGCCGTGCGGATCGCCGCCACCTCGCCCTCCAGCTCGTGCCCTGCGGGGAAGTTGTCGTCGCGTTCCAGCAGGACACCCGGCGGTGCCACGCGCGAGGCGAGGTCGGTCAGGATGTCGAGGACCGGCCGCGGGACGGGATGGGCGTGGCTGTCGTGCCAGACGCCGTCCCGCTCGAAGCCGCCCGCGACATGAACGTAGGCGAGGGCCTCCAGGGGCAGTTCGGCGAGCGCCTCGGCGGGGTCCTCGCCGCGGTTGACGTGATTGGTGTGCAGGTTCGCCACGTCGATCAGCAGCCGCACCCCCGTACGGTCGGCCAGCTCGTACAGGAACTGTCCCTCCGTCATCTCCTCGCCCGGCCAGGAGACGAGCGCGGCGATGTTCTCCACGGCGAGCGGCACCGGCAGCGCGTCCTGCGCGATGCGCACATTCTCGCAGAGCACGTCGAGGGCGTCGCGGGTGCGCGGCACGGGCAGCAGGTGTCCCGCCTCCAGCGGCGGCGAGGCGGTCAGCGCCCCGCCCGCCCGGACGAACGCGATGTGCTCGGTGACCAGCGGCGACCCCAGGACCTCCGCCCGCTCGGCCAGCGCCGCCAGCCGCCCCGCGTCCGGCCGCCGGGCGTCGCCGAGCCCGAGCGAGACGCCGTGCGGCACGACGGTCACCCCGCGCTCGCGCAGCCGCAGCAGCGAGTCGGGCAGATGCCCGGGACAGAGGTTCTCGGACACGGCCTCGACCCAGTCGATGCCGGGCATCGACTCGACGACGTCCGCGATCTCCGGCCGCCATCCGACACCGGTGCCCAGTCGCGCGATGGATCGCATGATCGCGTCCCCCTTTCCTGCGCACATGCTCGGGGTATCGCCCACCCGGTCCGGTGCCAACCCCGGGGAGGGCCGGTTCAGAGGAACATCTGAGGTTCGCGCCGCCCAGTAGGCTCCGGCCATGGCGACGCACGAGCGCGAGATCACCGGACCCGTCGACCTCTGCCTGCCCGACGGCCGGCTCGACCCGGCGGCCGTCGGCTGGTCCCGGGTGCCGCTGCACCGGGCGAACCTGCGGGGCTGGGGTCGCACCAAGCGCTGGGAGTACTGGTGCGTGACCACGCCCACCCACCTGGTGGCCCTGACCGTCAGCGACCTCGACTACCTCGCCCTGAACACGGTGTACCTGCTGGAGTACGCGGCGGCGGGCCGCGAGTTCGAGCGCGCCGCGATCGTCCCGGCCGGCCGCGGCGTCCGCCTCCCGGACACCGTCGCCGGCACCCCGGGCGCCGGGGACGTCGTCGTGGGCCCCGAGCGGCCGACCCGGGGCAAGGTGCGCGTGGAGATCCGCGACGAGCACGGCGGTACGCGCCTGAGGGCCCGCTGCCTCGATCCGGACCGGCTGCCCGTCGAGGTCGACCTGCTGGTCGCGCGGCCCGAGGGCCACGAGTCGCTCTCGGTCGTGGTGCCGTGGAGCGAGCGGCGCTTCCAGTACACGTCCAAGCACACCGCCCTCCCCGCCGCCGGCCGCGTGCGGATCGGCACCGAGGTCCTCGGCTTCGGCGGGGACGACGGCGAGGCCTGGGCGGTGCTGGACCACGGGCGGGGCCGCTGGCCGCGCACGGTCGACTGGAACTGGGGCGCCGCGTCCGGCCGCACGGACGGGCACACGGTGGGACTCCAGTTCGGGGGGCGCTGGACCGCGGGCACCGGGGCGACCGAGAACGGCCTCTGCGTGGACGGCCGCCTCACCAAGATCGGCGAGGAGCTGGACTGGCGCCGGTCGCCCTCCGGCCCGCAGGCCCCCTGGACGATCCGTACGCCGTCGTCCGACCAGGTCGACCTGACCTTCACGCCGTTCCACAACCGCTCCGCGCACACCAACGCCGGCCTCGTCGTCAACCGCACCGACCAGCGCTTCGGCCACTACGACGGCCGGATCCGCACCGACGACGGCACGCGCATCGCCGTGAACGGGCTCCTGGGCTGGGCCGAGGACGTCCACATGCGCTGGTGACCGTCACTCAATACGGGCGAGCGCGGGGTGGTCCGCCACCACCGTGCAGGAGCCCGGCGCGATCTCCGTGAACCCGGCGTCGCGCACCACGGGCAGGCCGCCGGTGGTGAGGCCGTCCCAGCGGGCGGGGTCCGCGGTGCGCACCGACAGCGGGAACCCCGCGTCGCGCCACGCCGCCCGCTCGGCTCCCGACAGCTCCCACCAGGCGAGCTGCGCACCGTGGCCCGCCTGGGCCATCGCCTTGCCCGCCGACATGTCCAGGCCGGGGTTCAGCCACAGCACCGGCGCCGACGGGTCCGCGTCGAGCGGGGGTTCGGGGTCGGCGAGGTCGGTGCCGGAGACCTGGAGGCGGGCCAGGTCCTTCGGCCAGCCGTCCAGCGGGACCGGCGGGAAGACCCGCACCTCGGCGGTCCTGCCGGTGACCGTGACGCCGGGCAGCGCCCCGGCCCGCCGCCACTCGGCGCCGCGCGCCCGCCGCACGACCTTGCGGATCCGCGCGTCCTGCCAGTCCCGCATCGCCCGCGCCCACTCGCCGTCCCCGGCCGACCGCTCGTCGGCGAGCATCACCAGCACCGCCCGGGCCGCGGTCTCCAGCGCGTCGGTACGGGGCGGGGGCGCCGCCCGCTCGATGCGTACGACCAGCGGCAGGACGAACTGCGGCGCGAGGTCGCGGTCGCCGGGCTCGGGACGGAAGGGGCTGTCGGGGGCGGAGACGGGGGCGGGGACGGGCGTCGTCGGATCGTTGCTCACGCCCTACAGTCTGCCAACCCGGCGCCGGGCCCCGCTCGCCGCCGCCGCGACCGACCGCGCTCGGCCCGCGCAGGTCAGCCCGAGCAGGCCGTGCGCTGGGCCTCCTGCCACTCGCAGACCGGGCAGAGGGTGATGCCCTTGTACGACTCCGGGTACTCCGTCGGCTCCCGGCACAGGACGCAGTCGGCGTACGGCGGTCCGGCGGCCCCGGGAGGCCGGACCGCGTCGATCAGGCAGTAGTCGTCCGAACCCCGGTCGTCGTCGCTCATGCCTCCAGGGTAGGCCCGTCAGCGGTGCGTGTTCGCGGCGCCGATCAGCTCGGAGACCTTCACGAAGCGGTACCCCTGGCGGCGCAGCTCGGGCACCACCGCCCGCACCACCTCCTCGGTCACCGGGGCGGCGCTGCGCGTGCAGTGCATGACGACGACCGAACCGGGCCGCACCCCGTCGAGGACCTGCCGGGTCACCGCGTCGGCGTCCGTGGCGAACGCGTCCCCGCTCACCACGTCCCACTGCACGGCGGTGACGCCGGTGGCGGCCAGTTCCTTGAGCGCCGCCTTGTCGTAACAGCCGCCGGGGAAGCGGAAGTACGGCATCGGGTTCGCCACCCCGGCCTTCTCGAACGCCGTGTACGCGCGCTCCAGGTCCGACCGCATCCGGTCCTCGGAGACGGTGGGCAGGCCGTAGCAGTCGTCGGTGTAGGCGTAGTGGCTGTAGGAGTGGTTGGCGATCTCGAAGCGCGGGTCGCGGCCGATGGAACGGGCCTCGTCCGGATACTCCTCGGCCCAGCGGCCGGTCATGAACACCGTGGCGGGCACCTTCAGCTTCCGCAGGGTCGCGATCAGCCGGGGGTTGTCGAAGTGTTCGCCCGCCGCCGCCCGCGGCCCCTGGTCGGCGGTCATGTCGGCGTCGAAGGTGAGGGCGACCAGCTTGCCGTCCGGTGCCCCGGCCTTGTCGCGGTCTGTGCGGGGGCCGTGTTCGAAGACGGGGGTGAGGCCCCCCGGGCCGGGGGCGAGCGTGGGCGTCCGGGAGGGGGACGGGGCGGCGGGGGCCGAGGGCGCGGGGCGGGGGGCCTGACGCCCTGCCTCGGTGGTTCCGCAGCCGGCCAGTGCGGCGCCCAGGACACAGAGCGCGGTCGCGCGTCGTAGTCGTCGGAGAGTGATCACCGCACGAACATAGGAGTGAGATGTTCGGTTTGTATGACTATCAGGGGTGACGTGCCGCCCCCGTCACCCGCCCGGCCCACGTACCGGTGTCAGATGTCCCGCTGCTCCAGCGGCTTCGTCGCCGGGCCCTCGACGACCTTGCCGTCCGTGTCGAAGCGGGAGCCGTGGCAGGGGCACTCCCAGGCGCGTTCGGCCGCGTTGAAGTCGACGAGGCAGCCCAGGTGGGTGCAGCGCGGGGAGACCGCGTGCAGCGCGCCCTCCTCGTCCCGGTAGACCGCGACCCGGTCGCCGCCCGCCCGGACCACCGCGCCCTCGCCCGGCGGCAGCGCCTCCACCGGAGGGGCGGACCGCAGCCGGTCGCCGACGAAGTGCCGGGCCACCTCGGCCTGCGTCCTGAGCAGCGCCGGCGCCTCCCGCACCGCCGTGCGCAGCCGCCGCGGGTCGTACAGTCCGCTCCACGCGCACTCCTCGCCGCTGATCTGCGCGGTGAGCAGCCGGCCCGCCATCATGCCGCCGCTCAGACCCCAGCCGCCGAAGCCGGTGGCGACGTACGCGTGACGGGCACCCTGGTGCAGCGGGCCGACCATCGGCACGGTGTCGGTGGGGTCGATGTCCTGCGTGGCCCAGGCGTGGGTGCGGTCGGCACCGGGGAAGTGCTCGTCCGCCCAGGCGGCCAGGGTCTCGAAGCGCTCCCGGGTGTCGCCCGTGCCCGGCGTGAAGTGCTCGCCGGTGACGATCAGCAGCCGGCGGCCCGGGTCGGTCAGGGGCGCCGTGCGCACCGAGCGGGTGTTCTCCTCCGGCGTGATGTACATGCCGTCGACGTCGCGGTCGGCGTCGACGGTCCCAGCGACGACCAGTTCGCGGCGCGGGGAGAGGCGGGCGAAGAGCAGGGCGCGGTCGAAGACCGGGTAGTGCGTGGCGACCACGACGTCCCGGGCGGTGACCGTCGCCCCGGCCTCCGTCCTCACCCGGCAGGGCTCGCCCTCGTCCAGGCCCTGGACGGTGGTGTCCTCGAAGATCCGCCCGCCGCGCGCCTCCAGATCCGCGGCGAGGGCCAGCAGGTACTTGACGGGGTGGAACTGGGCCTGGCCGGTCACCTTCACGGCCCCCGCCACCGGGAACGGCAGCCCGGTCTCCGTCACGAACGACGCGGGCAGCCCCGCCTCCTTCGCCGCGGCCGCCTCGGCGCGCAGCTCCTCCACGCGGCCCGGGTCCCGGACGTAGGTGTACGCGTCGCGCGTCTCCCAGTCGCAGTCGATGCCCAGCTCGGCGACGATCCCGGCGGCACGCTCGATCGCCTCGGACTGCGAGCGGGCGTACAGCCGGGCGCCCTCCGGGCCCCGGGTGCGGCGCAGCTTGTCGTAGACCAGGGTGTGCTGCGCGGTCAGCTTGGCGCTGGTGTACCCGGTGACGCCGGCGGCGACCCGCCCGGCCTCCAGGACCGCGACACCGCGCCCGGCCCGCGCCAGCTCCCAGGCGGTGCTGAGCCCCGCGACCCCTGCACCGATCACGGCGACATCGACGTCGAGGTCCTCCGCGAGCGCGGGACGGGGCGCACCGCCCGGTGCCGTCTGAAGCCAGTACGAGCCGTTGACCTGCACGTTCTGAGTCATGCGGCCCGAGTACCCCGGGGCCGCCGCTTCAGTGGCCGGACCGTGCGCCCCGTGGACGCCGCCGTGCCGCCGCCGCTACCTGCGCCAGGGACCCGTCACCGCGAAGGTGGTGCCGGGCGTGTAGCAGTTGACGTACATCGTGTCGCCGTCGGGGGAGAAGGTGACGCCGGCGAACTCACCCCACTCGGGCTCCTCCTCGGTGCCGATGTTCTGGGCGCCGCGGGCCATGGCGTACACCTCGCCGCGCCGGGTGACGCCGAAGACGTGCTGGGCGCCGTTGCCGTCCTCGCAGACCATGAGGCCGCCGCTGGGGGCGAGGCAGATGTTGTCCGGGGACTCGCCCGGCAGCTGGACGTCGGTGTCCGGGCCGAAGACGATCACCAGGGTGAGCCGGCGCCGCTCGGGGTCGTAGCGCCAGATCTGCCCGTAGTGGTCGGCGGCCGATCCCTCGTCGCTGTGGGCGAAGGACGACACGAAGTACACGCTCCGTCCGCCCCAGTAGCAGCCCTCCAGCTTCTGCGCGTGGGTGATGCCGCCCCGGCCGAAGTCCTGGAAGCGGATCGGTGTCCCGTCGGCCAGCGGGTCGGGGACGTCCACCCACTCGATACGGTCGAAGGTGGCGCCCGTCTCCTGGATCGAGGACAGGTCGGGCACCCCGGGCACGCGCATCGCCTGGAGCCTGCCGCCCGCCCGCAACGAGCCCCGGCCGCCCAGCGGCTTCTCGGGCAGGAACCGGTAGAAGAGGCCGAACGGCCGCTCGAAGGCGTCCTCCGTCTCGTAGACGACGCCCCGCCGCGGGTCCACGGCGATCGCCTCGTGCTGGAAGCGGCCCATGGCGGTCAGCGGCACCGCGCCCGTGCGGTGCGGTTCGACCGGGTCGACCTCGAAGATGAAGCCGTGGTCCTTGGTGTAGCCGTTGGTACCGGCCCGGTCCTCGGTCTCCTCGCAGGTCAGCCACGTGTGCCAGGGCGTGGGCCCGCCCGCGCAGTTGACGGCCGTACCGGCGACGGCGACCCGCTCGGACAGGACGTGGTTGCGGGAGTCCAGCTCCAGCGCCGTACAGCCGCCCTTGCCCTCCGGGTCGTACGTCAGGCCCTTGACCGTCGGGACCGGGACCCGGCCGTCGGCGCGGTTCTCGTGGTTGCGGACGAGGTGGGTGCGGCCGTGTCTGCCCGGGAAGGCCGACATGCCGTCGTGGTTGGAGGGCACCCTGCCCTCGCCGGAGCGCAGGTCGTCGCCCTCGCGGGACAGCACCCGGTAGTGGAAGCCCCGGGGCAGGTCGAGCAGGCCGTCGGGGTCGGGGACGAGGGCGCCGTAGCCGGTGTGGCCCAGGGACTGGGCGGCGGCGGTACCGGCGAAGAGTTCCGAGAGGGCGCCGGTGAAGGCGATGCCTGCGCCCAGGGCTCCGGTACGGGCGAGCACCTCGCGTCGGGTTGCGGACATGGGGAAACCTTCCTGCTGGCGGACAGGACTGTGACCCCGCTGTGTCTATCACCTGCCAGGAGTCCCGGGAACCACGCGTGTCGCTCGTGTCACGCCTCGGCCGGGTGGCCGGGGGAGCCGCCCGGCACCTCCCCGCGGGGGCGCGCGGGGAAGTGCCGGACGGGGTCGGTGCGCTACACCGCCGCCTTCTCCGGTTCCGTGACCTTCACCGGGTCGGTGCCGGCGGCGCTGTGCCGCTCGGCCCAGTTCTCCAGGGCCGTGCGGCAGGCGTGGTCCAGGTGGTGCAGCCCCGACAGGTCCAGCTCGACGGGGCGGTCCTGCGGCAGCGCCTCCAGGCTCTCCAGCATCTTCGGCAGCCGCAGGAAGGTCGCGTTGCCGGTCAGGTGGGCCTGGACGGGCCCGGCGCCCTTGTCGACGACCTCCAGCCTCAGGTGCGAGGCCTCCCAGGCCGTCTTGACCACGGACAGGGCCAGACCGATCAGCACGCCCTCGAACATGTTCACCGCGACGATCGAGACGGCCGTGACCACCAGGATCAGCGCCTCGCCCCGGTGCCCGCGCCACAGCGACACGAGCCCGCGGAACGGGATCAGCTTCCAGCCCGCGTGGACCAGGATGCCCGCCAGCGCGGGCAGCGGGATCAGGGCCAGCGCGGACGGCAGCAGCGCCGCGAACAGCAGCAGCCACACGCCGTGCAGCACCCGGGACGCCTTGGTCCGCGCGCCCGCGCCGACATTGGCGGAGCTGCGCACGATGACCGCGGTCATCGGCAGCGCGCCGAGCACCCCGCACACCGTGTTGCCCGCGCCCTGCGCCATCAGCTCCTTGTCGTACTGGGTGCGCGGCCCGTCGTGCAGCCGGTCCACCGCGGCGGCGCTGAACAGGCTCTCCGCCGAGGCGATCAGGGTGAAGGCGACGATCGTGCCGAGGAAGCCCGCGTTCGCCAGCTCGCCGAACGCGTCGGCGCCGGGCGGCTGGAGGGAGTCCAGCAGACCGTTGACCTCGACCGTGGCGACCGGCAGACCCAGCGCCGCGGTGACCGCCGTGGCCGACGCGACCGCGGCCAGCGCGCCGGGCAGCGTCCGGGCCCGCTCCGGCAGCCGCTTCCACAGCACCAGCACGGCGACGGTGCCCGCGCCGAGGGCGAGCGAGACGAGCGCCTCGGTGCTGCCCAGCGCGTCGGCGGCGGCCCCGGGCAGGCCGGTGAGCTTGTCGATGCCGGAGGCGGGCGCCTCCAGACCGGCGGCCGAGTAGAGCTGACCGGCGATGAGCACCAGGCCGATGCCGGCCAGCATGCCCTCGACGACGGAGAGGGAGATCGCCCGGAACCAGCGCCCCAGCTTCAGGGCGCCCATCACGAGCTGGACGATGCCCGCGGCGAGCACGATCACACCGAGCGCGGGCAGTCCGTACTGGTCGACCGCGCCGAAGACCAGCACGGTCAGACCGGCGGCCGGACCGGAGACCTGGAGGCTGCTGCCCGGCAGGAACCCGGTGACCAGGCCGCCCACGATGCCGGTGACCAGGCCGAGTTCGGCGGGGACGCCGGAGGCGACGGCCACGCCCACGCACAGCGGGAGCGCGACCAGGAACACGACGAGCGAGGCGGTGAGGTCATGGCGCCAGTGCGGGAACCTCCGGCCCCGGTCGGATATGGAGGCCATGCCGGCGCTCACAGGGTTTCGAACGTGTCGGTGTCCGCGCGGTACTGGCGCACGAGGCCGGTGTGGACCTCGTAGTACCAGCCGTGCGTCCGCAGCCGGCCCTCCGCCAGCCGCCGTTCGACGCAGGGGTAGGAGCGCAGGCGCAGCAGCTGCGCCAGTACGTGGTGGCGTACGGCGTCGGCGACCGCGGGGTCGGCGGGGTCGCACGGTCCCGGCTCGTCGGCCGCGTGCGCCAGCCAGTCGCGCACGGCGGGCACGGCGGTGAGGTCGTCGCCGCGCACCAGCGCGCCGACGGCGCCGCAGTGCGAGTGACCGCAGACCACGATGTCGGTGACGCCGAGGACCTGGACGGCGTACTCGACGGTGGCCGCCTCGCCGGAGGGGTGCTCGGCGTCGTGCGGCGGGACGATGTTGCCGGCGGTGCGCAGCTCGAAGAGCTGGCCGGGCCGGGCGCCCGTGATCAGGGCCGGTACGACCCGGGAGTCGGAGCAGGTGACGAACAGGACTTCGGGCGACTGGCCCTCGGCGTGCCCGGCGAACTCCTCAGGGCGCCGGCCGAACGTACGGGCGTGGTCGATGAGGGGTTGCATGATGCTGGTTTCCTCCTGGCGCGCGGTGGGGGCGCGTCGGACGGGTGGGACAGAGGTACAGAGGTGGGGGATGTGCCGGCCGCCCGTCAGCAGCGGAAGACCTGAAGTGCCGCCGGGGAGTGGTCCGTCGGCGGTCTGGACCGGTGACCGGGCTCCGTGCCGGACGCCGCGGGCGCCTCCGCGGCCGACGTGTTCCGGTGCGGGAGCGGGCGTTCGGCCGGCTCGGGCCGGGGTGCGGAGGCGGTGCGGTGCCGGTCGCGAAGGCGCGCGGGACCGTGGGCGTTCCCGGACCTGCCCGAGTCGTGGCACGCGACGCGCTCCTCGTGCGACGCCGGGCCCGAGAGGACGACTCCGGGCTGGGCGTTGGCCACGACATCACGGCTCGTATGCGCGAATGCGAAGGATGCCGACGGAGCGAAGAACTGGAGGGCCACCAGGACGGCGGCGAGAAGCGGAACCCGCGTCCGCGCGGCGGTGCGCGGGATCATGTGGCCCCCCTCCAGGCGGTTCACGCCTCAACTGTCTGTCGGTGCAGGGTCGGTGCGCCGACATGGCATGCCCAACGCATGGTCAACGAAAGGTCAATGCGCGGTCAAGAAACACGTTAACCCTGCAAAGAGCTTTGCAGGGTTAACGCAGCGTTACGGGCGGAAGTGCGCCTGAAAATCGCGGGTGGGTTGGCGGGAACGGGCCGTTTTGGACTCAGGCGGTCTCGACGAGTCGCGCCGCGTCCCGGGCCAGCGCGGTGAGCCGGGAGATCGCCCGGAAGTACTTCTTGCGGTACCCGCCCTTCAGCATCTCCTCGCTGAAGAGCCGGTCGAAGGGCAGCCCGGAGGCCAGGACGGGCACCTCGCGGTCGTAGAGCCGGTCCGCGAGCACCACGAGCCGCAGCGCCGTCGACTGGTCCGGCACCGGACGCACCCCGGTGAGGCACACGGCCGCGAGGTCGTCGGTCAGGGCGCCGTAGCGGCTCGGGTGGACGCGGGCGAGGTGGTCGAGGAGGGCGGCGAAGTCGTCCAGGGAGGCACCCTCGGTGGCCTGCGCCGCGCGGGTCACCTGCGCGTCGGAGTACGGCGCCGGGGCCTTCGGCAGACCGCGGTGGCGGTAGTCCTCGCCGTCGATGCGCAGGGCGCGGAAGTGCGCGGACAGGCCCTGGATCTCGCGCAGGAAGTCCACCGCCGCGAAGCGGCCCTCGCCCAGCTTGCCGGGCAGCGTGTTGGAGGTCGCGGCGAGCGCGACGCCCGCCTCCACGAGCCGGGCGAGCAGGCTGGAGACGAGGACGGTGTCGCCCGGGTCGTCGAGCTCGAACTCGTCGATGCACAGGAGGCGGTGCCCGGAGAGGGTCCGCACGGTCTGCTGGAAGCCGAGGGCGCCGACGAGGTTGGTCAGCTCCACGAAGGTGCCGAAGGCCTTGCGGGAGGGGTCGGCGGGGGTGGCGTGCCACAGGGAGGCCAGCAGGTGGGTCTTGCCGACGCCGTAGCCGCCGTCGAGGTACACGCCGCGGGGTCCGGCCGGGGTCTTCGGCGTCCTGCCGCGGCCGAACCCGAGGAAGCCGCGCCTGCCGCCCGCCGTGCCGGGAGCCTCGCCCAGTCCGGCCGCGAAGCCCTCCAGCACCCGTACGGCCTCGCTCTGGCTGGGCTGGCCCGGGTCCGGGATGTACGTACCGAAGCGGACCGAGTCGAAGCGCGGCGGGGGCACCATCTCGGCGACCAGGCGGTCCGCCGGGACGTGGGGCTCGCGGGCGCACAGCGAGAGCGCGGCCGGAGCCGTCCCGGATATCGGGGCGGGACCGGAGGCGGAGGAGGAGGACGACACGATCGTCAATGGTAGAGCCTCTCCCGGGGGCCTCGCCGTCCCGGCGCCGGAGGGGGCGGTGACCACCCCGGACCGGGCCGGTGACCGGCGTGGTGTGCGCGGCCCGCACGCGTGGAACACTGCACCGCATGCGACGCCTGTACCCCGTGCCCCCCGCCACTCCTGTGACCGATCGGACCGCCGGCCCGGGCGGCCGCGACGGCACGGGCGCGACGGGCGGAGCAGGCGCGACAGACGTGACGGGCATGACAGACGTGACGGGCACGACAGACGTGACGGGCGCGACAGGCGTGACCGGCGCGACAGACGTGACGGGCGCGACAGGCGTGACGGGTACGACAGGCGGGGCGGACGGGACCGACCGGGAGTGGAGCCTGGCCGAGCTGGCCGCCGCCTACGCCTATCCCGAGCCGGACGGGCGGCGGGAGACGTGGCTGCGGGCCAACATGGTCTCCACCCTCGACGGCGCCGCCCAGCACGACGGCCGCTCCCAGCCCATCTCCAGCGCGGCCGACATGCGGATCTTCGGCACCCTGCGCGCCCTCGCGGACGTGGTGATCGCCGGCGCCGAGACCGTGCGGCAGGAGGGGTACCGCCCGGCCCGGGCGCGGGCGGACTTCGCGGACGCGCGGCGGGCTGCGGGCCAGGGCCCCGTGCCCGCGGTCGCGGTGGTCAGCGCCAGCCTCGAGCTGGACTTCTCCCTGCCGCTGTTCACCTCCCCCCTCGTGCCCACCCTGCTCCTGACCGGGGCCGCCGCGGCCCCGGACCGGATCGCGGCCGCCGAGAAGGCCGGCGCCCGGGTGGTGATCGCCGGTGACGGGGTGGGCGTGGACCCCGCCCGCGCCCTGCGGGCGCTCGCCGCGCTCGGCCACACCCGGCTGCTGACCGAGGGTGGTCCGCGGCTGCTGGGGCAGTTCGTCGCCGCCGGGGTGCTCGACGAGCTGTGCCTGACCGTCTCGCCGATGCTGACCGCCGGGGACGCGCAGCGGATCGCGGGCGGACCGGCGGTCGAGGTGCCGCGCCGGTTCGCACTGGCGTCCCTGCTGGAGGAGGAAGGTTTCCTCTTCGGCCGGTACCGGCGTGCGGAGGACCGTCCGGGAATCGATGGAATCTCCCGTTCCGTTTAGTCCGCGCCGGGCACACTGATTCCGGCAGTACCTGTGCGATCACGGGGCAGGATGGTTTCCGCAGGGTCCGGTACGGCCTACGGAGGGTGGGCCCACGGGTCCTCGTAAGGAGAAGGGGCGCCTGGTGTTCACAAGCGTTTTGATGATCGAGAAGGCCCTGACGTCCGCCGACGTGGAGTTCGTCACCACTTTGCACGGGGACGAGGAGGTCGCCTTCCACGTGCTGCTCCAGCCGCGCGGCGATCAGGCCGACCGGCTGCTGCGGGCCATCGACGACGTCGCGCTCGGCGAGCTCGACGACGCCGTACGGGAGGGGGAGACCCCGGAGGGGCAGGACGCGCAGAGCGTCGGGGAGCGGGCCCTGGAGGTGTCCCTCACCGCCCTGCGCGCGTCCGGTGCCCAGGCCGAGGGGCGGCTGATCGAGGACCACCCGCTGGACGAGCTGAAGGCCCTGGCCATGGAGATCGGCGCCGACGAGGTGATCGTCCTGACCGACCCCCACTACGTGGAGGAGTTCTTCCACCGGGACTGGGCCTCCCGGGCCCGGCACAAGGTCGGCGTACCGGTCCTGAAACTCTTCTCCCACAGCAAGGCATAGGCTGGTGCCGCGCCCCCGCCGAGGGGGCGCGTCCACCAACAGACCCCTGGGAGAACAGCGCATGGCACCCGGCCTTCCTACCGCCATGGACCGACCGCACTTCATCGGCATCGGCGGCGCCGGGATGTCGGGCATCGCCAAGATCCTCGCCCAGCGCGGTGCCGCCGTGGCGGGCAGCGACGCCAAGGAGTCCGCGACCGCCCAGGCACTGCGCGCCCTGGGCGCCACCGTGCACATCGGGCACGCGGCGGACCACCTCGCCGACGACGCGAGCTGTGTGGTCGTCTCCTCGGCCATCCGCGAGGACAACCCGGAGCTGGTCCGCGCCGCCGAACGGGGCATCCCGGTCGTGCACCGCTCCGACGCCCTGGCCGCCCTGATGAACGGCCTGCGTCCGATCGCGGTGGCCGGCACGCACGGCAAGACCACCACCACCTCGATGCTGGCGGTCTCCCTGTCCGAGCTGGGCCTGAACCCGTCGTACGCGATCGGCGGCGACCTCGACGCGCCGGGCTCCAACGCCCTCCACGGCGACGGGGAGATCTTCGTCGCCGAGGCGGACGAAAGCGACCGCAGCTTCCACACGTACGCCCCCGAGGTCGCCATCGTCCTCAACGTCGAGCTGGACCACCACGCCAACTACGCGTCGATGGACGAGATCTACGAGTCCTTCGAGACCTTCGCCGACAAGATCGTGCCCGGCGGAACCCTGGTGATCGCCGCCGACCACGAGGGGGCCCGGGAGCTGACCCGGCGGCTGGCCGGCCGGGTGCGGACGGTGACGTACGGGGAGTCCGAGGACGCCGACGTGCGCATCCTGTCCGTCGTCCCGCAGGGCCTCAGGAGCGAGGTCACCGTCGTCATGGACGGGGCCGAGCTGACCTTCGCCGTCTCCGTCCCCGGCCGCCACTACGCCCACAACGCCGTCGCCGCCCTCGCCGCGGGCGCCGCCCTCGGTGTCCCCGCCGCCGAGCTGGCCCCCGCGCTGGCCGCGTACACCGGCGTCAAGCGGCGCCTCCAGCTCAAGGGCGAGGCGGCCGGCGTCCAGGTCGTCGACTCCTACGCGCACCACCCCACCGAGATGACCGCCGACCTGGAGGCCATGCGCGCCGCCGTCGGCGACGCCCGCATCCTGGTCCTCTTCCAGCCGCACCTCTTCTCCCGCACCCAGGAGCTGGGCAAGGAGATGGGCCAGGCGCTGAACCTCGCGGACGCCTCGGCCGTCCTCGACATCTACCCGGCCCGCGAGGACCCGATCCCGGGCATCACCAGCGACCTGATCGTCGAGGCGGCCCGGGCGGCCGGCGCCGACGTCACGCCGGTCCACGACAAGCAGGAGGCTCCCGCGGTGGTCGCGGGAATGGCGAAGGCCGGTGATCTCGTTCTCACCATGGGCGCGGGCGACGTCACCGACCTCGGACCGCGCATCCTGGACGAGCTGTCGAGCAAGGCGAAGTAAGGGGCTGAGAACTCATGTCGTACGACGTCGAGAAGCCGGACGAGCAGTGGCGGGCGGAGCTGGCCCCGGCCGAGTACGCCGTCCTGCGCGAGGCCGCCACGGAGCCCGCCTTCACCGGTGAGTACACCGACACCAAGACCGAGGGCGTCTACTCCTGCCGGGCCTGCGGCGCGGAGCTGTTCACCTCCACCACCAAGTTCGAGTCGCACTGCGGCTGGCCGTCCTTCTTCGACCCGAAGGACACCGACGCGGTCGAGCTGATCGAGGACCGCACCCACGGCATGGTCCGCACCGAGGTGCGCTGCGCCCGCTGCGGCTCGCACCTCGGGCACGTGTTCGAGGGCGAGGGGTATGCGACCCCGACCGACCAGCGGTACTGCATCAACAGCATCTCGCTGCGGTTGGAGCCGACGGCGGGCTGAGCCGGCGACGGGCCGGGCCGGCGACGGGCCGGGCCGGGCCGGCGACGGGCCGGGTCAGCGACGGGCGGCCGGGAGCGTCACGGTGAACACCGTCGCCCCCGGTTCGCCGCCCAGAGCGATCGTGCCGCCGTGCGCCCGCACCAGTGAGGCGGCGACGGCCAGGCCCAGGCCGCTGCCGCCCCGGTCGCGGCTGCGGGCCTTGTCGACGCGGTAGAAGCGGTCGAAGATCCGGTCCCGGTCGGCCACCGGCACACCGGGACCGGTGTCGGCGACCGACACCCGGGCCGCCTCGGCCGTGACGGTCACCGTGACGGCGACCTCGGTGCCGGGCGGCGTGTGCACGGCCGCGTTGGTGAGGAGGTTGTCCAGCACCTGCCGGATCCGCTGCGGATCCAGGCGCAGCCGCACCCCCGCCGGCCCGGGCGTCACCGTCACCGTCAGCGGATGGTCCGGCCGACCGGCGCGGAAGGCGTCGGCCGCCTGCCGCACCAGCTCCGTCAGGTCCGCCTCCCGCCACCGCAGCGGCGCCTCCACCTCGTCCGCGTCCAGCCGGGCGAGCAGCAGCAGATCGTCCAGCAGGGTCCCCATCCGCGCCGCCTCCGCACGCAGCCGGGCCAGGTGCCGCTCCCGCTCCTCGGGGGCGTTGGCCGCCGCGTACTGGAAGAGGTCGGCGTAGCCCCGTACGGACATCAGCGGGGTGCGCAGCTCGTGCGAGGCGTCCGCGACGAACCGGCGCAGCCGCTGCTCGGCGCGCGCCCGCACCGCCAGCGACGCGTCGATGTGCTCCAGCATCGTGTTGAACGCGGTCCGCAGCTCCGCCACCTCCCTGCCGCCGTCCCGGCCGTCGGCCCGCAGCGGCAGCCGCGCGGCCGACTCGGTCAGGTCGTGCGAGGCGATGCCGTGTGCCGTGCTCGCCATGTCGCTCAGCGGTTCCAGTCCCCGCCGCAGCATCCGCCGCCCGAACACCACCAGCGCGAGCAGCGCGAGCCCGAAGGCGACGACCTGCACCGTGATCAGCTGCCGCACCGTGTCCTCCACATCGCCCAGGGGTGCCGCGCTGACCAGCACCACCCCGGGCCCGACCGCGCAGGCCCGCAGCAGGTACGGGCCGTGCCCGTCGATCCGCACGGTGCGGGTGAGGTCCTCGCCCGAGCGGGCCATGGTCCGCGCCAGGTCGGTCAGCGCCCGGCTGTCGGCCGGCACCTCGGCGGGCGTGCGCAGGTCCGCCGAGCCGCCGGACACGTCGTACACCGCCGTGTACCAGCCGTAGTAGGGCTTGCGTTCCACCGTGCCGTGCGCCGCCGCGTCCTTGGACTGCACCACCTGCACCAGCTTCATCTGGTCGGCGAGCTGCCGCTCCAGGTAGTCCCGCATGTACGCGGTCAGCACCGTGCCCACCACGGCGAACACCACCAGCGCCAGCACCCCCAGCCCCAGCGCCAGCCGGGTGCCGAGCCGCAGCCCGCGGTAGGCGTGCCACCACCGGCGTATCACCCGGCCGCCTGCCGGATCGCGTAGCCGAAGCCCCGCACCGTCCGGATCAGCGGCTCACCCGCGCCGTCCGCGCCGTCCATGCCGCTCGCGTGCTCCAGCTTGCGGCGCAGCCGGCTCACGACCAGTTCCACGACGTTGGACCGGCCGCCGAAGCCGTACTCCCACACGTGGTCCAGGATCTGGGCCTTCGTCAGCACGGCCGGCGACTTGCGCATCAGGTAGCGCAGCACCTCGTACTCGGTCGGCGTCAGCGACAGCCGCCGCTCGCCGCGGCGCACCTCACGGGTGTCCTCGTCCATCGCCAGGTCCGCCACCCGCAGCACCGACCGCCGCGGGAGCGGCCCGGTGCCGCGCCGCAGCACGGTGCGCAGCCGGGCCATCAACTCCTCCACCGCGAACGGCTTGACCAGGTAGTCGTCGCCGCCCCGGGTCAGCCCCGCCACCCGGTCGGCCACCCCGTCGCGGGCGGTGAGGAACACCACCGGCACCGTCGTGCCCGCACCGCGCAGCCGGTCCAGGACCCCGAAGCCGTCGACGTCCGGCAGCATCACGTCGAGCACCACGATGTCCGGCCGGAACCGGACGGCCAGCCGCAGCGCCTGCTCACCGGAGTGCGCGGTGACCGCCTCCCAGCCCTCGTAACGGGCGACGGTGGCCACGAGATCGGCGATGGGCGGGTCGTCGTCCACCACGAGCAGTCGCACTTTGTCCACCCGCCCATACTGCGCCACCGCCCCGCGGGACCGACAGGCCGGGAAGGTTTCCGGTGTGAACGTCCGAACAGCGGGAAGGAGTCGCCCCGGAGCAGCGGGCCGAGGCGGCACAGCCGTCTACACTCGACCGGCGACGGCCCCACCGACCGCGGCCGGAGCGGGCAGCTTCTGCCAGACCCGAAGGGCATTCGGCGTTTTGATACGGATGGAATCAGTCACCAAGCGGTACCCGGACGGCACCGTCGCGGTCGACCGGCTGTCGCTGGAGATACCCGACCGCTCGATCACGGTCCTGGTCGGCCCCTCGGGCTGCGGCAAGACGACCACCCTGCGGATGATCAACAGAATGGTCGAACCCACTGAGGGAACGATCCTGCTCGACGGCGAGGACCTCCAGCGGCAGCCCGTCACCACCCTGCGCCGGTCGATGGGCTACGTCATCCAGAACGCCGGGCTCTTCCAGCACCGGACGATCCTCGACAACATCGCCACCGTGCCCCGCATGACCGGCTGGGGCAAGCAGAAGTCCCGCGAGCGGGCCGCGGAGCTGATGGAGCGCGTGGGGCTCGACGCCGCCCTCGGCAAGCGCTACCCGTACCAGCTCTCCGGCGGCCAGCAGCAGCGCGTCGGCGTGGCCCGGGCGCTGGCCGCCGACCCGCCGGTGCTGCTCATGGACGAGCCGTTCTCCGCCGTCGACCCCGTGGTCCGCAAGGGGCTGCAGGACGAACTCCTGCGCCTCCAGGACGAGCTGGGCAAGACCATCGTCTTCGTCACCCACGACATCGACGAGGCCATCAAACTGGGCACCATGGTCGCGGTGATGCGCACCGGCGGCCGGCTCGCCCAGTTCGCACCGCCCGCCGAGCTGCTGTCCGACCCCGCGGACGAGTTCGTCGAGGACTTCCTCGGCGCCGACCGCGGCATCCGGCGCCTCTCCTTCTTCCCCTCCGGCGCCCTGGAGCTGACCACCGGCCCGGTCGTGCGCGCCGACGCCGGCGCCGAGCAACTGGCCGCGGTCGACGCCCCGCACCTGCTGGTGACCGACGCGGAGGGCAGGCCGCTGGGCTGGGCCGAGCCGGGAGACCTCGCCGCCGGGGGCCCGGCGGCCGGGCGACTGCTGCCCTACGGGCGGCCGTTCGTGCCCGGCACCGACTCGCTGCGGGCCGCCCTCGACTGCGCCGTCCTCTCGCCCACCGGCTGGGCCGTCGCCGTGGACACCGACGGCCGGGTCACCGGCGTCGTCTCCCAGCAGACCATCGGCGAGGCGATCCGCGCCGCCCACGGTGCGGGGGCCACCGGCGACGCGCCGGCCGAGGAGTCCGCCGACGTCACCAAGGTCGCCCCGTGAACGGCTTCTTCGACATCCCGAGCGACCTGGACAACACCTACTTCGGCCTGATCGGGCTGCACCTGCGCGAAGCGCTGCTGCCGGTCCTCGCCGGTCTGCTCGCCGCGCTGCCCGTCGCCCAGCTCTGCGTCCGCTTCCGCTGGCTGTACCCGCCCGTGCTCGGCGTGACCACCGTGTTCTACGCCATCCCGTCGCTGGCCGTCTTCGTGGTCCTCATCGACTACACCGGCCAGACCGAGCTGACCGTGATGATCCCGCTGGCCGTGTACAGCCTGGTGGTGCTCGTCCCGGCGATCGTCGACGGGGTCCGGTCGGTGCCCGAGGAGACGCTGGCCGCTTCCACCGCCATGGGCTTCGGCCCCGTCCGGCGCTACCTCCAGGTCCAGTTGCCGATCGCCGTGCCCGCGATCCTCGCCGGGCTGAGGGTGGCCGTGTCGGCGAGCATCTCCCTGGTCAGCGTCGGCGCCCTCATCGGCAACCAGGGCGCCCTCGGCAACCTGCTCGCCGACGCCCAGAAGTACGGGCGGCCGGAACTGGCGGTGAACTCCGTCCTCACCACCGCCGTACTGGCGATCCTGTGCGACGCGGCCCTCGTCCTGGTCCGCAACCTGCTGACCCCGTGGATGCCGCGGGGCAGGCGGCAACGCCCGAAGGCGGCCGCCGCGCGGCCCGAACCGCAGGAGGCGGCGGCCCGGTGAACGTCCTCCACTTCGTCAACGCCTTCTTCGGCGACGGCGCCCACTGGCACGGCTACGACGGCATCCCCCGACGCCTGGTCGAACACGTCCAGTACACCCTGATGGCCCTCGGCCTCGCCGCCGCGATCGGGCTGCCCGCCGGGCTGCTGACCGGGCACACCGGGCGCGGCGGCAACGCCGTCGCCTTCGTCGCCACCGCCGCCCGCGCCCTGCCCAGCTTCGGCCTGCTGGTGCTGATCGCCGTGGCCGTCGGCATCGGCCTGCTGCCCGTGATGGTCCCGCTGGTCGTGCTCGCGATCCCGCCGATCCTGGTGACCACCTACGAGGCGGTCCGCTCCGTCGACCCCTCCCCGGTGGACGCCGCGCGGGGCATGGGCATGCGCGAGTCGAGCATCCTCTTCCGCGTCGAACTGCCCGTCGCCCTCCCGCTGGTCCTCAGCGGACTGCGCTCGGCCGCCATCCAGGTCGTCTCGACGGCGACCATCGCCGCGTACGTCAGCCTCGGCGGCATCGGCCGCTACATCATCGACGGCCTCTACCAGCGCGACTACGAGAAGGTGGTCGGCGGCGCCACGCTGGTGGCCGCCCTCGCCCTCGTCACCCTCACACTCTTCTGGGCGGCGGGACGGTTCGCGGTGTCGCCGGGGGTGCGCAGGCGTTGACGGCGCACGGCGGCGGGGAAACCGTAACCAGGCCGTTCTTGACTGACCGGCGAGTGGCTCGTTTGGATCGACGGATGACTTCCACCGCGCAGAGCAGCAGGTCCAGGACCAGGCACACCGGCGCGACGGCCGTCGCGCTCATCGCCGCGGCGGCGCTGCTCGCGGGCTGTTCCTCCGACTCCGACGACACCTCCGACAACCCGTTGGCGGGCGACAAGGCGGAGGCGGGCACCGTCGTCGTCGGCTCGAACAACTTCGCCGAGTCCACCCTGCTCGCCGACATCTACGGCGAGGCGCTCAAGGCCAAGGGCCTCAAGGTCTCCTACAAGCACAACATAGGAAGCCGCGAGACGACGTACGGCCTGATGAAGAACGGCTCCGTCACGGTGCTGCCCGAGTACAACGGTTCGCTGCTCGCCTACCTCGACCCCGAGGCCGAGCAGAAGTCCGTCGAGGCGGTGAACGAGGCCGCGAAGGCCAAGCTCGACAAGAAGCTGACGCTGCTGGAGTCGTCGCCGGCCGAGAACAAGGACTCGGTGAGCGTCAACGCCGAGACCGCGAAGAAGTACGGGCTCACCGCCGAGTCGACCCTCGCCGACCTCAAGGACGCCGCACCGGACCTGGTGATCGGCGGGTCACCCGAGTTCCAGACCCGGCAGCAGGGACTCAAGGGCCTGGAGTCCGTGTACGGCCTGAAGTTCAAGTCCTTCAAGGCGCTCGACGCGGGCGGCCCGCTGACCCAGTCGGCGCTGACCAAGAACGACGTGCAGGCGGCCGACGTCTTCACCACCGACCCGGCCATCATCAAGGAGAAGTTCGTCGTCCTGAAAGACCCGGAGAACCTCTTCGGCCACGCGAACGTGACCCCGCTGGTCACCAAGGACGGGCTGTCCAAGGAGGGCGTGGCCGCGCTCGACGCGGTCTCCGCCAAGCTGGACACCAAGACGCTCCTCGACCTGGACGCCCGGGTCCAGCTGGACAAGAAGGACCCGCTGGACGTGGCCAAGGAGTGGCTGAAGTCGGCGGGTCTCGTCTGACGGGTCTCGTCCCGCGGGTACTGCCGCTACGACGCCGCGGCCCCGGCCGCGGCGTCGATCAGCTGGTCGATCAGGGCGACGAGGACGTCCCGGCTGGACGTCCGCTCCCGTACGTCGCACAGCAGCACCTGCACGTGCTCCGGCAGTGCGAGGGCCTCCCGGATCTCCGCCGCCGGGTACGGATGGCGTCCGTGGAACCCGTTGACGCCGACGACGAAGGGGATGCCCCGCCGCTCGAAGAAGTCGATCGCGGCGAAGCTCGACTCGGGCCTGCGCACGTCGACCAGGACCACCGCGCCGAGCGCCCCGATCGCCAGGTCGTTCCACATGAACCAGAACCGCTGCTGACCGGGCGTACCGAAGAGGTACAGCACCAGGTCCCGGCCGATGGTGATCCGGCCGAAGTCCAGGGCGACGGTCGTGGCCCGCTTCTCCTCGATGCCCGCGAGGTCGTCGACGTCCAGGCCCGCCGCGGTCAGCGGCTCCTCGGTGCGCAGCGGGGCGATCTCGCTGACCGACCCGACCATGGTGGTCTTGCCGACGCCGAAACCGCCCGCGATCAGGATCTTCACCGCCTCGGGCGCGTCGGTCGCGGTCGGGCGGGCGGGTGCCGTGGGCGTCTCGGCGACGCGCTCAGAGCCGGCCAAGGCCGTCCCTCACTTTCTGCAGCAGGTCCAGGTCCCCGGCGGCGCGGGAGACGACGTGCGGCGGCCGGGCGGTGATCCGGCCGGCCTCCAGCAGGTCCGAGAGCAGGATGACGACCACGCTCACCGGCAGGTCGAGACGGGCCGCGACCTCCGCCACGGCGACCGGCTCGGCGCACAGCCGCAGGATCCGCAGGTGCTCCGGCTGCGGACGCGCCGCCCGGGCCGGCTGCGGGTCGAGGGCGGTCACCGTCGTGATGAGGGTGAAGTCGGCGCGGCTGGGCCGGGTCCGGCCGCCGGTCAGGGTGAACGGCCGCACGAGCCGGCCCCCCGCGTCGCCTCCGGTCACGTCACTCGCCGGGGCCGACGGTGGCCCGGGGTGCCGCGCTCAGGTGCTCGCCGATCTTCTTCACCAGCATGTTCATCTGGTACGCCACCACGCCGACGTCGGCGTTCGGGCCGGTCAGCACGACCAGGTGGGCGCCGGGACCCGCGGAGGTGAGTATCAGGTAGCTGTTGGCCATCTCGATGAGCGCCTGGCGCACCGGGCCGCCCCGGAAGTCCATGCTGACGCCCTTGCTGAGGCTCATCAGGCCCGACGCCGTCGCCGCCAGCCGCTCGGCGTCGTCCCGCAGGAAACCGGTGGACTTGCTGACGACCAGTCCGTCCTCGGAGAGCACCACGGCCTGGTTCACGTCGGCGACCCGCTCCACGAGTCCGGTGAGCAACTGGTCCAGCTCGGTGTGCGTGGCGGGGGAGGGTCGGGTCATCGCGTGTCCTTCGTCGGCGTTCTGCGGTCGGTGGTCGGGGTCGAGGGGGCGGCGGAGGAGAGGACCTGGGCGTCGTCGGCGTCTGTGCCGGTGTCGTCCGCGTCCTCGCCGGTCTGGGCCCGCAGCGTGCCGCGCTGGAATCCGGCGAGGGAGGAGGCGGCGCGCTCGGCCGTGAAGTCGGCGTAGTCGCCGGTCCGGGCGTCCCGGCCGGCGCCGTGGTCGTCGTCGCGCAGTTCCGCGGCGAGGCTGGTCTGCGGCACGCGGCGGGGCAGCGGCGCCGGTCCGCCCGGCGTGCCGGTGGCACCGCCGCGTGCGGCGTCGGGAGAACCTGCCGCCGAGGACCGGGGCGCGGGCGCGGGCCGGGACGACCGTACGGGTGCCGCGCCCGCCGCCGGATCCGCTCCCGCCCCGGAGGCGGCGGAGGACGGGGCGGCCGGGGCGGCGGCCCGGCCGGGGGCGCGGTCCCCGGACGCTTCGAGGGTCCCGGCGGCCCGCGGGCCGTCCGCCCCGCCCACCGGCTCGCGCACCACGATGTCGTGCGGGATCAGCACGATCGCCGTGGTCCCGCCGTACGGGGAGGAGCGCAGCGTGACGGTGATGCCGTGCCGGTGCGCGAGGCGGGCGACGACGAACATGCCGAGCCGCAGGTCACCGGCGAGCGCCACCACGTCGAACTGCGGTGCCACCGCCAACTGGGCGTTGAACGACGCGTAGTCCTCCTCCGACAGCCCGAGCCCGCGGTCCTCGATCTCGACGGCCAGGCCCTTGGCCACCAGCGCCGCCCGCACCCCGACCGGGTTGGGGGCGGGGGAGTACGCGGTCGCGTTGTCGATCAGCTCGGCCAGCAGATGGATCACGTCGGCCACCGCCGGCGGGGCGAGGGCCACCTCCTCGTCGGTGTGCAGCTCCACCCGCTGGTACTCGGCGACCTCGCCGACGGCGCTGCGCAGGATGTCGACCAGCGACACGGGCTCCCGCCAGGTGCGCCGGGGCTGCTCGCCGCTGATGATGACGAGGTTCTCCTCGTAGCGCCGCAGCTGGCTCGCCGTGGAGTCCAGTTCGTACAGGCCCTTGAGGATCTCGGGGTCCGTGTGCTCGCGCTCCAGGGCGTCCAGCTTGCCGAGCTGCATGTTGACGAGGTTCTGGCTCTGCCGGGCGATGCCCAGGATCACCTTCTGGAAGCCGCGCCGGGTGTCGGCGAGTTCGACGGCGGTGTGCACGGCGGTGCGCTGGGCCGTGTTGAACGCCTGCGCGACCTGGCCGAGTTCGTCGCGCCCGTAGTCCAGCGGCGGGGTCGCCGACTCCACGTCGACCGTCTCACCACGCTCCAGCCGGGCCACCACGTCGGGCAGCCGCTCCTCGGCCAGGCTCAGGGTGGCCAGTCGCAGCCCGCGCAGCCGCCGGGACAGCGAGCGCGTGATGCGCCAGGACATGACGACGCAGAGCACCAGGGCGACCAGGCCGCCCGCGCTGAGGGAGGCGGCCGTGATCAGCAGCCCGCGTGCCTCGTCGGCGCTGCGGTCGAGCAGCCCGTCGGTCTGCTCCCCGATCAACTGCCGGTACTGCTCGGAGACCTTCGCCATGGCGGGGGCCCACCGCTGACGCACGTCCGGCAGGTCGATCCGGTCGTCCCCGCCCGCCGCACGGGCCGCGAGGACCTCGTCCTCGACCTTCTGGAGGGTCTGCCACTCGGGGCTCGCGAGGATCCGCTCGGTCTGCGCCTTCGCGCTGCCGCTCAGCGCGGGCAGGATCTGGTCCTGGACGAGCCAGCGCCGGGTGTGGACCAGCTGGGAGAACCGCTGCCACTGTGCCGCGTCCATCCGGCCGGACGGCCCGGCCAGGGTGAGCCGGGCGTCCTCCTGGGAGACCAGCTCGGCGGCGTGTTCGATGGCTACCAGCGGCCCCGCCTGCGAGGTGAGGTCGCCGTCGTCGACCTGGGAGAGCTCCTGGAAGGCGTGGATCTGCTCGTCGACGATCGCGGTGTACTGGTCGAGGGCCTGCTCGGCGGTGATGTCGCTGGGGTCGTCCACCTGGTTGCGGTAGTACTCCAGGCTGCCCAGCGAGCCGAGCACCGAGTACAGCCGGTCCGACACCCGGTCGGGCGCGCTCTCGATCGCCTCGGACTGGCTCACCAACTGGGCGACCGCCTCGTCCGACTTCTCGCGCTGCGCGTCCAGTTCCGACCGGTCGCCGCCCGGGTCGGCCAGCCGGGCGGCGGACAGACTGCGCTCCTTCTGCAGGGCGAGGGCCGCCTCGGTGCCCATGGCGCCGGTGTCACGGCTCAACTCCGTCTGCGCGCGCAGCCGCAGGCCCTCCGAGAACATCTGGATCGTCGTGACACCCCACACGGCCGTCAGGGTGACGCCGGGCACCAGCGCCAGGAGGATCAGGGAGAGACGTATGGAGCCGAGGCGGCGCCGGACGCCCTTCCCCGGGGCCCGCCGCGACTGCCGCGGCTTCCGAGCCGTCCCTGCCGTCGTCCCCGTCGTTGTCCCTGTCGTTGTCCCTGTCGTCTTCCGTGTCTTGCGTGTCTTGCGTGCAGACATCGTCGTCCTAGGCGATCAGTGGAGGAGGGTGGCGGCGGGGGCGGCGCGCAGCGACCGGCGACCCCGGGGTCCGGTCACCGGGTGCCGCCCGCGGCGAACTCGGCGACCGCGTCGGCGTTCGTCCGGGTGACGAACGCGGGGCCGGTCAGCACGGGGGCCACTCCACCGCCGCTGACGTTGCCGTTGGTGCGGTACAGCCAGAGCGCGTCCACCGCCAGGTACCCCTGGAGGTACGGCTGCTGGTCCACGGCGAACTGGATGTCCCCGCTCTTGACGGCGTCGACCAGGTCGTTGTCCAGGTCGAAGGTGGCGACCTCGGCGTCGCTGCCCGCCTCGCGGACCGACTCGACCGCGGTGAGGGCGAACGCCGCGCCGTTCATGACGACTTCGTCGATGCCGGGATTCTGCCGCAGCCGGGCCGTGACGGCCGCGCCGACCGCCTTCATGTCGGTGCCCTCGACGTACAGCATCTCGCTCTCGCCCTTGAACGTCTTCTTCACCCCCGCGCAGCGGGCCTCCAGGGCGACGTTGCCGCGCTCGTGGATGACGCACAGGGCGTGCTCGGCCTTGAGGTCGTTCAGCTTGTCGCCGACGGCCCGGCCCGCGACGCTCTCGTCCTGTCCGAAGTACTCCAGGAGTCCGGTGGAGCGCCAGGCGTCGATACCGGAGTTGAGGCCGACCACGGGGATCCCGGCCGCCTTCGCCTCGGCCACCGGTGCCTTCATCGCCTGCGGTTTGGCCAGCGTCACGGCGATGCCGTCGGCCTTGTCGCGGACGGCGTCCCGCACCAGGTCGGCCTGGTCGGCGGTGTCGGCGTCACCGGCGTAGGTCAGCTCGACGCCGTCCTTGGCGGCCGCCGCCTCCGCGCCCTTGCGCACCCGGTCCCAGAAGGCGTCGCCCTCACCGCCGTGGGTGACCATGACGATCTTCATCGGGTCCGTGCCGTCCCCGCCCGCGGCGTCCGCGGCCGGGTCGTCCTCGTCGCCGCCGAGGGCGGAGCAGCCGGCCGCCAGCAGACAGACGGCCGCGGCGAGGGCCGCGGCGCGCAGCCGTCCGGGGAAGTGAAGGGGCGGGGGAGTTGTACTCATGGGGGTTGGGGCACCTCGCTGTGCGGCCGAGCAGGAGGAACGGGACGAGGTGGCCCGGAGCCGCGGGTCAGTGCGCCAACCGGGTGATACTCGCCTGGCCGGAGCAAACCGTGTGTGACCGCTGGTAGTCAAGTGACCTGGGAACCGCTGTCAGTTGTCGGTGCCGCATCGTGATGAACGGGATCGGCGAAAGCGGGCCGAAGCGGAATCCCGGGCGGTATGTCCGTCCGTCGGCGTCCATACGCGGAACGCGGGTCCGGAACGCGCGTCGCCGCCGGGGGCAAGGAGGATGATCTGACGGGCAGTTAGTCCGTGAGTTATCGTGTACAGGGGGTTAAGACAGGCGGCACGGCCTGTTGAGTTCCAGCCCAGGAGAGTTCAGCCGATGGCGAGGCAGGCACGCGCCGAGCAGACCCGCGCGACGATCGTCGGTGCCGCGGCCGACCTGTTCGACCGGCACGGCTACGAGTCGACCAGCCTGAGCGAGATCGTCGCCCACGCCGGGGTCACCAAGGGCGCCCTGTACTTCCACTTCGCGGCCAAGGAAGACCTCGCCCACGCCATCATGGAGATCCAGTCCCGCACCTCGCGCCGGCTGGCGAGGGACCTGGACGGGCGGGGCTACTCCTCGCTGGAGGCGCTGATGCGCCTCACCTTCGGCATGGCCCGGCTGTGCGAGGAGGGCCCCGTGCTGCGGGCCGGGCTGCGGCTCGCCACCGGGGGAGTGCCGGTCCGGCCGCCGCTGCCGCACCCCTTCACCGAGTGGCGGGAGATCGCCACCTCCCGGCTCCTGGACGCCGTCCGGCAGTCCGACGTGCATCCGGACATCGACGTCGACTCCGTCGCCCACACCCTGGTCTGCTCCATCGTCGGCACCCGCGTCGTGAGCGGCACCCTGGAACCGGCCGGACGCCAGCCCCGCCGCCTCGCCGAGATGTGGTACATCCTGATCCGCGGCATGGTCCCGGTGACCCGGCGGGCCCGCTACCTCACCCTCGCGGCCCGTCTGGAACAGGAGACGGGCACGCCCTGACCGGTACGGTGACGGACATGCCCGACACCGCGTCCGAGTCCGCCCCCGTCATCCTCGGCAACGAGCCCGGCTCCTTCCCGCACGGCGTGCTGGCCGAGCGGCACCCCGCCATCGTGCGGCAGGTGCGGGACGCGTTCCCCCACGACCCCGCACGGCGCGAGGCGCTCGACGCGCTCCTCGCGAGCTGTGCCGACGGCGTGATCGAACCGCTGCCCGCCGACGCCGACCCCACCGGCCGCGACCGGGACCGCTGGGCGGCCTGGGGCATGGACGCGTACGCCGGCCGCTCCTGGTACGACGTGCCCTGGCTGTGGGCCGAGAGCCACTTCTACCGCCGGCTCCTCGACGCCGTCGGCTACTTCGGCCCCGGCCCCTGGCAGGGCGTCGACCCCTTCCGGCCCGCCAAGCTCACCGAACTGGACGCGCCGGAGACCGACGAGGAACTCGCCGCGCTCGACGGCCTGGACCGCGTGCCGGCCGGCGAACGCACCCGGGCCCTGCTGCACGGCTCGCTCTGGGGCAACCGCGCGGACCTCGGCTTCCGCCTCTCCGACCGGGGCGCCGACACCGCCGGGAAGGTGGACGCACTCGTCGCCGACGACAGCGACACCCTCTGGTCCCTGCTCCCGCACCCCGCGACGGCCGCCGCGGGCCCGACCACCCTGTGCCTCGTCGCCGACAACGCCGGCCGCGAACTCGTCCCCGATCTCCTCCTCGTCTCCCACCTGCTCGCCGAGGGCCGGGTCGACCGGGCGGTGCTGCACGTCAAGCCGTACCCGTACTACGTCTCCGACGCCACGCCCGGCGACGTGCTCGACGCCCTGTGGCGCCTTCGCGCGGCGGGCGGCGCCGCGGCCGCGTACGGCGACCTGCTCTGGACCGCGCTGGCCGACGGCCGCGTCACCGTCCGCGCCCACCCCTTCTCCTGCGCGCCGCTGCCGTACGCGGACATGCCCGGCGACCTGCGCGAGGACTTCGCCGCGGCCACCGTCACCGTCCTCAAGGGCGACCTGAACTACCGGCGCCTGGTGGGCGACCGCTGGTGGCCGCCGACCACCTCCTTCGCGGACGCCACCGCGTACTTCCCCGGCCCCGTCGCCGCGCTGCGCACCCTGAAGTCCGACGTGATCACCGGCCTGTCCGCCGCGACCGAGGCGGCGCTGGAAGCGAGCGGCGAGCCGCGCTGGCGCACCGGCGGGACGCACGCGCTGATCCAGGTCAGGCGCTGAGAACGGAGTCCCCGGAGCCCGGGGGATCCGGAGCCCCGAAGTTCCGCGAACCGCCTCGATTCACGCGATGGTGTGATCATGTCCCGCCCGGTGGATGCGGCCGAAGGGCCGCGGGTAGGGCCCGGCCATGACGCAACAGCCCTTCGAACTCCCGCACTTCTACCTGCCGCATCCCGCGCGGCTGAACCCGCATCTCGACGAGGCCCGCGCCCACTCGACGACGTGGGCGCGCGAGATGGGCATGCTGGAGGGCTCCGGGGTCTGGGAGCAGTCCGACCTCGACGCCCACGACTACGGCCTGCTCTGCGCCTACACTCACCCCGACTGCGACGGGCCGGCCCTCTCCCTCATCACCGACTGGTACGTGTGGGTGTTCTTCTTCGACGACCACTTCCTGGAGAGGTTCAAACGCAGTCAGGACCGCGCCGCGGGCAAGGCCCATCTGGACCGGCTCCCCCTGTTCATGCCACTCGAGGGGGCCACCGGGATGCCCGAACCCCGCAACCCGGTCGAGGCCGGTCTCGCCGACCTGTGGACCCGCACGGTGCCCGCGATGTCGGCCGACTGGCGCCGCCGCTTCGCCGTCGCCACCGAGCACCTGCTCAACGAGTCCATGTGGGAGCTGTCCAACATCAACGAGGGACGGGTCTCCAACCCCGTCGAGTACATCGAGATGCGCCGCAAGGTCGGCGGCGCCCCCTGGTCGGCCGGGCTCGTGGAGTACGCGACGGCCGAGGTGCCCGCGGCCGTCGCCGGGACCAGGCCGCTGCGGGTGCTGATGGAGACGTTCTCCGACGCCGTGCATCTGCGCAACGACCTCTTCTCCTACCAGCGGGAGGTCGAGGACGAGGGCGAGCTGAGCAACGGGGTGCTGGTCCTGGAGACCTTCTTCGGCTGCACCACCCAGGAGGCCGCCGAGCTGGTCAACGACGTCCTCACCTCGCGGCTGCACCAGTTCGAGCACACCGCGTTCACCGAGGTGCCCGCCGTCGCCCTGGAGAACGGCCTGACCCCGCCCGAGGTCGTCGCCGTCGGCGCGTACACCAAGGGCCTCCAGGACTGGCAGTCCGGCGGCCACGAATGGCACATGCGTTCCAGCCGCTACATGAACAAGGGCGAGCGCCCCCTGGCCGGCTGGCAGGCGCTGACCGGGCCCGGCACCTCCGCCGCGGACGTGGGCGCGCTGCTCGCCGCGGCGGCCGCCCAGCGCGCCCGCCCCTACACCCACGTGCCGTACCAGAAGGTCGGCCCGTCCGTCATCCCCGACATCCACATGCCCTACCCGCTGGAGCTGAGCCCCGCCCTGGAGGGCTCCCGGCGGCACCTGTCCCAGTGGTGCCGGAGCATGGGCATCCTCAGCGAGGGTGTCTGGGACGAGGACAAGCTGGAGAGCTGCGACCTCCCTCTGTGCGCCGCCGGCCTCGACCCGGACGCCACCCAGGACCAACTCGACCTCGCCTCCGGCTGGCTGGCCTTCGGCACGTACGGCGACGACTACTACCCGCTCGTCTACGGCCACCGCCGGGACCTCGCCGCCGCCCGCCTGACCACCGCGCGCCTCTCGGCGTGCATGCCGCTCGACGGCGAGCCCGCCCCGCCGCCCGCCAACGCGATGGAACGCTCCCTGATCGACCTGTGGGCGCGTACCACGGCCGGGATGACGCCCGAGGAGCGGCGCCCGCTGAGGAAGGCCGTCGACGACATGACCGAGGCCTGGGTGTGGGAGCTGTCCAACCAGATCCAGAACCGTGTCCCCGACCCGGTGGACTACCTGGAGATGCGCCGCGCCACCTTCGGCTCCGACCTCACCCTCGGCCTGTGCCGCGCCGGACACGGCCCGGCGGTGCCGCCCGAGGTCTACCGCAGCGGTCCCGTCCGCTCCCTGGAGAACGCGGCGATCGACTACGCCTGCCTGCTCAACGACGTCTTCTCGTACCAGAAGGAGATCGAGTACGAGGGCGAGATCCACAACGCGGTCCTCGTCGTGCAGAACTTCTTCGGCGTCGACTACCCGGCCGCCCTCACGGTCGTGCAGGATCTGATGAACCAGCGCATGCGCCAGTTCGAGCACGTCGTCGCACACGAACTCCCCGTCGTCTACGACGACTTCCAGCTGTCCGACGAGGCGCGGACCATCATGCGCGGCTACGTCGCCGACCTGCAGAACTGGATGGCCGGCATCCTCAACTGGCACCGGAACGTGCCCCGCTACCAGGCCGAGTACCTGGCGGGACGCACCCACGGCTTCCTTCCGGACCGGATCCCGACCATGCCCGTGCCCGTACCCGCGCGCATGCCCATGCCCATGCCCATGCAGAGGAGCAGTCCCGTTCCGACGCCCTGACCGACGTTCAGTCTCACTCTTTCGTGGCTCGTCACGCGCCGGTGCGCCGGGTAGAGCACCTGCCGGAGGCGATCCATGGAACAGACAGCGTTGCGTCCCAAGCCGATGCCCGGTCGTGAGCCGGGCCCCGGCGCCGAGCCCGACACCGCCCGGCGTCCGCATGCCGGACGCCGCCGTCGGCGGCTCACCACCGTCCTGCTCGGCGTGCTCGCCGCGGTCGTCCTCCTCCTGGCGGGCGTGGGACTCGGCACGGTGGCCGCCACGGTGGCCGGCATGAGCAAGCTCGCCGAGCTGCAACGCCAGGCCGGGGCGGCGGGGCCGGGAGCGGCCGGCGGAGCGGGGGCGCCGACGGGCACCCGGGCCGCCCCGGCGCACCCCTCGGCCGCTCCCACCCCTTCCCGGCGCCGGCCGGGGCGACCCTCGGCGTGGAGGCCGTGGACGACGAGAAGCCCGGGGCCCTGGTCGTGGGCGTCCACGTGCCGGGGCCCGGGTACGCGGCGGGCCTGGTGCGGGGCGACGTGCTGCTGACGGTCGGCACGGCCCGCGTCGACTCGGCCGCCGACCTCGCGCACGCCGTGTCCCGGGCCAGGCCCGGCAAGGAGGTCAAGGTCACCGTGCGCCACAAGAGCGGCGGTTACCAGCAGCTGACGGCCGTGCCGGGGGTCGTCACGTGACGGTACGGAAGTGGCTCGTGAGCAGCCCGGTGTCGTCCAGTACGTGGTAGGCCAGTCCGACCGGCGCGTCCCGGTCCGCGATCTGGTCGCCCTCCCAGGGCAGCCGCAGCGTCCACGTCACCCCGGGGCCGACCATCAGGGGGCGCCCGGCGAACACGGTGGCGGCGGGCGTGTGGGCGTGGCCCGTGATCAGCCCGGCGATCGAGGGCCTGCGGTCCAGCAGCGCGGCGAGGCGCCCGGGGTTTCGCAGTCGGTAGGAGTCGGGCAGGGGGTGGTGCAGCGCCGTGGGCGGATGGTGGAACGCGAGCAGGGCCGGGCGGTCGGCGTCCAGGCCGTCGAGCGACGCCTCGATCCAGGCGTACGTCTCCTCGTCCAGTTCCCCCTCGTCGCTGCCCGGGATGCTGGAGTCGCACATGAGGACCGCGCCGCCGTCGAAGACGCGCATCTCGTTGACCGGGCCGTCGGCGGCGGGCCGGCCGAGCAGGGCCTTGCGGTAGGGGGCGCGGCTGTCGTGGTTGCCGGGGCAGACGAGCACGGGGAACGGCGCGGAACCGTCGCGCAGTCCGAGGATGCGGGCGGCCTCCTCGTACTCCGCCTCCGTGCCGTGGTCCGCGACGTCCCCGGTCACCAGGAGCGCGTCCACCCGCCCCGGCAGTCGCCACAGCAGGTCGCGCACCCGCTCGGCGCGCTCGGTCGCCCGCGGGCTTGCGTCCAGATGCAGATCGCTGATGTGCGCGAGTACGAGCACGGTGTCGGCCTCCTCCGGGCGTCCGGACCGCGACGCCCCGTCACTGATGCTGTGTTAATGGTTATGACGCATCCAAGCATTAGTCACGTGGTTGATCAATGCCAATCGGGTCGCGTCGCCACCTTCCTGAGGGCAGGATGCTGCCCGTGGTCCCTTCACTCTTCCGCCCCGGGAGGCCCGGATGACCGGCAGCAGGCCCGCCGCTTCCTTCACCGCCGACGACTACCGGGCCCGCATGGAGCGCGCCGCGCGTGCGGCCGCCGACGCGGGTCTGGCCGGGCTGCTGGTGGCCCCCGGCCCCGACCTGGTGTGGCTCACCGGCTACGCGCCCACCGCGGACACCGAACGGCTCACCCTGCTCGTCCTCGCCCCCGGCCGCGACCCCGTCCTCGTCGTACCCGCGCTCGAAGCCGCCGACGCCGCGAAGGCGGCAGGCGCCCCCGCCCTGACCCTGCGCGACTGGACCGACGGCAAGGACCCCTACGCGGCCACCGCCACCCTCCTCGACGGTTCCGGCCGGCTCGGCATCAGCGACAACGCCTGGGCCATGCACCTGCTGGCCCTCCAGCGGACGCTGCCCGACACGTCGTACGCCTCCCTCACCGAGGCGCTTCCCATGCTGCGCGCCGTCAAGGACACGGCGGAGCTGGAGCTGCTGGCGGCGGCGGGCGCGGCCGCGGACGCCGCCTTCGAGGAGATCCGTAAGGTCCGCTTCGGCGGGCGCCGGGAGTCCCAGGTCGCCGCCGACCTCGCCGGCCTGCTGCGCCGGTTCGGGCACTCCCGGGTCGACTTCACCATCGTCGCCTCGGGGCCCAACGGCGCCAACCCGCACCACGAGGTCGGCGACCGCGTCATCGAGGACGGCGACATGGTCGTCCTCGACTTCGGCGGTCTGAAGGACGGCTACGGCTCCGACACCTCCCGCACCGTCCACGTCGGCGAACCCACCGACGAGGAGCGCCGGGTGCACGACCTGGTCCGCGAGGCGCAGGAGGCCGGCTTCCGCGCGGTGCGGCCCGGCGCCGCTTGCCAGGACGTCGACAGGGCCGCCCGCACGGTCATCGCCGACGCCGGGTACGGCGAGTACTTCATCCACCGCACCGGGCACGGCATCGGCGTCACCACCCACGAACCGCCCTACATGATCGAGGGCGAGGAACGGCCCCTCGTGCCCGGCATGTGCTTCTCCGTCGAGCCCGGCGTCTATCTGCCCGGCCGGTTCGGGGTACGCATCGAGGACATCGTCACCGTCACCCAGGACGGCGGCCGCAGGCTCAACGACACCACCCGGGAGCTGGTCGTCGTCGAGTGACCGGCGACGGACGGACCCCGAACGCACCGGCAGACCCGGAAGACGACGGCGCGACATGACCCAGGCACCGACACCCACCGCGGACACCGTCCGCCGACTGGTCCGCTCCCTGCTGGGCGGGAGCACGGAACCCGACGTCCGGCCGGTCGCCGAGGGCGTGGAAGCCGGCACGTGGTGGGTCGGCGCCCGGCACGTACTGCGGCTGGCCCCCGACCGGGAGACCGCGGTGCGCAGACGCCGCGAACTGCGCCTGCGCGAACTGGTCCGGCCGTACGTCCCGGTCGCGCTGCCGACGAGCGTGGCGCACGGCGAGTGGGCGCCGGGACTCACGTACACGCTGGACGCCAGGGTGCCCGGCGGTTCGGGCGAGGACCACGCCGTGTCCGCCCTCGGCGAGGCGGACCTCGCCGCGCTGCTCACCGGCCTGCGCGAGGTGCCGGTCCGTCAGGCGGAGACACTCGGCACCCCGCGTGCGGCCCCGCGTTCCCTGGAAACCCTGCGGCAGACCGCCGAGCGGGCCGCCCAACGCCTCGCCGCCGCCGACGAGTTCGACGCCGCGCGGCCGGAGCGGCTCACCCGGGAGGCGGCGGCCCAGCTCGGCGTCCAGCCGGGCGCGGCGGCCCTCGTCCACCACGGGCTGACCGGCGAGCACCTCGTGGTCAGCGTCGACGGCCGGCTGCGCGGCGTCCTCGGCTGGAGCGACGCGGTCCTCGGCGACCCGGCCGAGGACATCGCCGGGCTCGCCCTGTCCGTCGGCTCACCGGCCGCCGTCCGTGCCGCCACCCTCGCCGGTTACGGAGCCCGGCCCTGCCTGCGCGGCCTGTGGCTGGCCCGCTGCGACGCGGTCGTCCAGCTCGCCGGAGCACTCGCGGGCCGGCCCGCCGAGCCGCTGTCCCTGCCCCCGCTCGGAACCCGGCTGCGACGCGCCTGGGAACCGATCCTCCTGGAGCGGGTGACGGAACTGCGCGGGAACGGCCCGAGCGACCCGGCCTGACCGGCCCGCACGCCCCGGTACGAGGGGCACGGCGTCCCGTGCGAGCCCCGAGTGCGGACGGGGCACCCGAGTGCGGGCCGGACCCCGTGCACGGGCCGGCTCACTCCTGCGACAGCACCACACTCGACTCGCCCGGTACGCGCAGGATCCCGTCCGCGCCCGGCCCCTCCACCGGTTCCCACGCCGCGAGCACGCGCGCGGGGCGGTTGCCCAGCGGGATCGCAGCCGGTTCGCTGCCCAGGTTGACGGCCACCCGGATGTCGCCGCGCCGGAAGGCCAGCCAGCGCGCCGCGCCGTCGTACGCCACCCTGGTGTCGCCCAGGTCGGGATCGGTCAGGTCCGGCTGCTCGGCGCGCAGGGCGATCAGCCGCCGGTACCAGTCCAGTACGCGCGCGTGCGGCTCGCGTTCCGGCTCCGACCAGTCGAGGCAGGAGCGCTCGCGCGTCGCCGGGTCCTGCGGGTCGGGCACGTCCTCCTCCCGCCAGCCGTGCGCGGCGAACTCCCGCCGCCTGCCGCGCCGTACCGCCTCCGCCAGCTCCGGATCGGTGTGGTCGGTGAAGAACTGCCACGGTGTTCCGGCCGCCCACTCCTCACCCATGAAGAGCATCGGCGTGAACGGCGCGGTCAGCGTCAGCGTGGCCGCGCAGGCCGCGAGGCCGGGCCGGACCAGGGACGCCAGACGGTCGCCCTGGGCGCGGTTGCCGACCTGGTCGTGGGTCTGGCTGTAGCCGGTCAGCCGGTGCGCGGCCATGCGGCCGCGGTCCAGCGCCCGCCCGTGCGAACGGCCCCGGAAGCTGGAGTAGGTGCCGTCGTGGAACCAGCCCCGGGTCAGCGTCTTGGCCAGCGCCCCCAGCGGGTCGCGCGCGAAGTCGGCGTAGTAGCCCTGCGACTCCCCGGTCAGCGCGGTGTGCAGGGCGTGGTGGAAGTCGTCGTTCCACTGCGCGTGCACCCCCAGGCCGCCCTCCGCGCGCGGGGTGATGATCCGCGGGTCGTTCAGGTCGGACTCGGCGATCAGGAACAGTGGCCGGTCCAGGTCGGCGGCGAGGCCGTCCACGGCCGTCGACAACTGCTCCAGGAAGTGGCATGCGCGCGTGTCGGCCAGGGCGTGCACCGCGTCCAGGCGCAGCCCGTCGACCCGGTAGTCCCGCAGCCACGCCAGCGCGCTGTCCACCAGGTACGCCCGCACCTCGTCCGAGCCGGGCGCGTCCAGGTTCACGGCGACGCCCCAGGGCGTGTGGTGCGTGTCGGTGAAGTACGGGCCGAACGCGGGCAGATGGTTGCCGGAGGGGCCCAGGTGGTTGTGCACCACGTCCAGGACCACCCCGAGGCCGAGTTCGTGGGCCCGGTCGACGAACCGCTTCAGCGCCTCGGGCCCGCCGTACGGCTCGTGCACCGCCCACAGCGAGACCCCCTCGTACCCCCAGCCGTGCCGGCCGGGGAAGGGGCACAGCGGCATCAACTCGACGTGGGTGACGCCCAGTCGCACCAGGTGTTCGAGGCGTCCGGCGGCGGCGTCCAGGGTGCCCTCGGGGGTGTACGTCCCCACGTGCAGCTCGTACAGGACGCCGCCCGGCAGCGGACGCCCGGCCCACGGCGTACGCCACGCGTACCGACCGTGGTCGACGACCGCGCCGAGCCCGTCCGGCCCGTCCGGCTGCCGGCGCGAGCGCGGATCCGGCAGCACTGGGCCGTCGTCCACCGCGAAGCCGTACCGCGAGCCGTCCCGCGCCCGCGCCTCGCCGCACCACCACCCCGGCCGTTCCGGATCGCGCTCCAGCGCGCGCGTGGCGCCGTCGCACTGCAACGTCACTCGGCCGGCCTGCGGTGCCCACACCTCGAACTGCACGGACGGTTCCCCTTCGTCTGCTCACCGTGATGTAGCCCACTCATGGTCCTGCAAAAGTGATCGTTCCGCTGGGGATTGCCCCGGCCGGTGACGGGTGTCGTGCCATACGCGCGCGGGGCGGCCCGCCGGCCCCCTCTTCTGGACACTCCGGCCCGGCTGACCGACAATCAGCTGCGTGACGTCGTCCTTCGAGTTCCACACCTACCCCGCGCGGTTGTCCGACGCGGAGCGCGACAAGGCGCTGAAGGCGCTGCGGGACGGCGCCGCCATGGGGCGCCTGTCGCACGACACGTTCATCCGCCGCATGGAGCTGGCGCTCGTCGCCCGCCGCTCGGAGGAGCTGACCGAACTCACCGCCGACCTGGCCACCGAGAGCCGGCTGTCCAGAATGGTGTTCGGCACCGTCGAGGCCGTGTCCGGGTTCGGCGTACGGCTCGGCAGGGCCTGGCGGGCCGAGCGGCTGCCCAAGCTGCTGCTGCCGCACCCCGGCGCCGGTCATCCGCTGCGCATAGGGCGCGACCCGGGCAGCGGGCTGCGGCTGAGCCACGAGACGGTCTCGCGCGTGCACGCGGAACTCAGCCTCCAGGCCGGCCTGTGGGTGCTGCGCGACCTGGGCTCCACCAACGGCACCACGGTCAACGGGCGGCGGGTCATCGGCGCGGCCGTCGTCCGTGAGGGCGACCAGATCGGCTTCGGCCGGATGGCCTTCCGCCTGGCGGCGAACTGACGCGACGGCTCAAGTCCCGGAGCGGAGCGAAGGGGCCGAACGGACCGTCGAACAGATCCCTGGCCTGGGCATCACGCAGTGTCTTGGCCCGCCTCGCGCCCGTGTCCGTGGGCCACATCCCTTTGCTCCGCACACTGTTGACGTACCCCTGAAGTCGTGACTGACTGTGCGTACACCGCGCACACCAGGTGAATCGACGGCCCGCTTCGTGGAGGTGTGCCCTGCCGCCCCTCCTGCGCTACCCGACCGTGGACGAGCTGGGAGCCCGGGCCGCCGCACTCGCCGCCCGGCATCCCCGACAGGCCCGGCTGCGCCGCGTCGGCACCTCCCGCGCGGGCATCCCGCTGCTGCTGCTCTCCGTCGGCCACGGCAGCCGCCAGGTCCTCGTCGTCGCCGGACCGCACGCCAACGAGCCCGTGGGCGGCGCCACCGTCCTGCGGCTGGCCGAACGCGCCGTGGCCGACCCCCGGCTCACCGAGGGCGCCGACGCCACCTGGAACCTGCTGCTGTGCGTCGACCCCGACGGGCTGCGGCGCAACGAGGGCTGGCTGACCGGGCCGTACACCCTCGGCCGCTACGCCCGGAACTTCTTCCGGCCCGGCTTCCTGGAGCAGCCCGAGTGGCTGCCCGACGGCCCGGACCGCGCCACGCTGCCCGAGACCCGTACGCTGCTCGCACTCCAGGACGAACTGCGGCCCTTCCTGCAGTGCTCCCTGCACGGCGTGGACGTCGGGGGCGGCTTCGTCGAGCTGACGCACGACCTGCCCGGCCTCGCCCAGCGCGTCGCCCACACCGCCACCCGGCTAGGCATACCGCGGGAACTGGGCGCCTACGACACCCTGTACTGGCCCGACCTCGGACCCGCCGTCTACCGCATACCGCCGCCCCGCCGCGGCGACCTCACCGCCGCCATCACCGAGGCCGCCGTCGACTCGACGTGGTGCCATCCGCGCGGCTACGGCACCGTCACCGCGGTCGTCGAGGCCCCCATGTGGGGCGTGGCCGCGGTGGCGGACGGCTCGCCCCCCTCCGACCGGGACGCGGTGCTGCGCTCCGTGAGCCGCACCCTGCGCCACGACACCCGGAGCCTGCACCGCGTCCTCGCCCGCGTGCGGCCCCACCTCGCGGCGGTGCCGGAGGCGGCGCACCTCCTCGCGCCGGTCGACGACTACCTGCTGGTCTGCCCCCGGCTCGCCGACGCGTGGGACCCCGACACCGACGACGGTTCGGGCCGCTCGCTGCCGCCCATGAACACCGCCCACCTGGTCGCGCTCCGGCTCGCCGGGCGCCGCCTGGCGCTGCGGACCGCCGGACTGCTGCACCAACTCGTCACCCGCACCGGGGGCGACCCGGCGGGCGTCCTGCCCGAACTTGACCGGCTCGTCGACGAGGGCTGCGCCGACTACCGCGACGGCTGCGCGGCCCACTGGATACCGGTCGGACGCCAGGTCGAGTACCAGACCCGGGTCGTACTCGCCGCGTTCGAACTCGCCGGCCGCCGCCCCACCGCCGGTTCCCGCTCGGGCGAGCCGGGCCGCGGCCCCGGCGCCACGGTGCCGATGCACCGCGACTGACACCCCGCGAAGTGGCCCGCCACGCGCGCGTGCCCGTGGGCTTCCCGTTCGGGTGCCGCCGCGTCGGTGCGTCGGCCGGTGGCAGTCGAGGTGCCGGGACGGAGGCGGTCAGCGTCCGTCCCCGTCCGTTCCCCGTGTCCCCTCCGCCGCCCCGACCCGCTCCAGCAGCGCCACCGGCGTGTCCGCGAAGAGGTCCGCCACGCGCGCGTGCCCCGTGTACTCGCGTCCGGTGCTCAGCGCGTCGGCCCACCGGCCGGGCGGCAGCGGCAGGATCGTGTCGCGCCAGCCGCCCGCCTCCGCCAGCCGCAGCGACAGCCGGGTCACGGCAGTCACCGCCTGCCCGGAGCGGGCGAACGCCACGCAGTGCGCCGCCGCGGGGCCCTCGGCGGTCAGCGGCTCGTACGTCGCCGTGTCGCCGAAGGCGTCGGGCCGTCGTGCCCGCAGCGCCAGCGCCGCCCGGGTCACGGCCGTCTTCTGACCGGCGTCCTCGCCCTCGCCGCCCGCGGCGGGGAAGTCCACCGGCCGGCGGTTGTCCGGGTCCACCAGCGCCCGGTACTCGTGCTCGGTGCCCTGGTAGAGGTCCGGTACGCCCGGCATCGTGAGGTGGGCCAGGGCCGTGCCCAGGACGTTGGCCCGGATGTGCGGCCCGAGCGTGTCGCGGAGCGCGGCCACCCGCCCGCCCGGCGCACCGCACGGCCCCGCCGCCACGAACCGGGCCACCGCCTCCTCGTACGACGGCTCCCGCTCCGTCCAGCTGGTGTGCATCCCCGCCTCGCGCACATGCTTCAGGAGCGCCTCCCGCACGCGCTCCCCGTCCGCCGGGCCCAGCCCGAACACCGTCTGCCAGGCGGCCCACGCCATCTGCGCGTCCGGCACGCCCTCGCCCGTGCGGGTGACCTCCGTCAGGACGTCCGCCCACCGCCCGGGACACTGGGTGAGCACCGCCAGCGCGGCGCGCACGTCGGCGCTGCGCTTGGTGTCGTGGGTCGAGACGACCGTGCCCGTCGCGGGCCAGTCGCGCTGCACGCGCGCGCAGTAGGCGTGGAACTCCGCCGGCGACACGGCCGGACGGCCGGGGTCGCCACCCACCTCGGTCGCCGACAGCAGCGGCACGTAGCGGTAGAAGGCCGTGTCCTCGACGGACTTGGCGCGCAGCGCCGACGCGGTCTGCGCGAACCGCGCCCGGAACTCCGCATGGTCCGGCCCGTCCCCGTACCGCCCCAGCAGCAGGCCCCGTACGACGTCCACCGCACCGGACTCCTCGGGCACCGCGAAGGCGAGCCGGGCCTCGGCCGCCGCCTGAGCGGTGACGACCGTCGCCGGGTCCACCGACGTGTACGGCCGGTACACCTCCAGCCGGACCAGCAGTTCCCGCAGGGCCGTGCGCAGCGCCCAGGGCGCCCGGTCGCGCAGCGCGGGGTCCGGCGCGGCGACGCACAGACGGTGCGCCACCCGGGTCAGCCGTTCCATCTCGGTGGCCAGCTCATGGGTGAGTACCTTGTACGCGGCCCGCCGCACCGTCGGCGCCCAGTCCCCGCCGCGGTCCGCCCGCGGATCGGCGAACCGCCGGTACTGCCCGAGCAGTTCGCCGTGACCGGCGGGGTCGGTGAAGAGCCCGTCGACGTGCCGGAGCGCGTCGTAGCCGGTCGTGCCCGAGACGGGCCAGGCGGCGGGCAGCCGTTCCCCGTCGGCGAGGATCTTCTCCACCACGATCCACCGGCCGCCGCTCGCCCGGTGCAGCCGGTCCAGGTACGCGTCGGGGTCGGCGAGGCCGTCGGGATGGTCGACGCGCAGCCCGTCGATCACGCCCTCGCGCAGCAGCCGCAGGATCGTGGCGTGCGTGGCCTCGAAGACCTCCGGGTCCTCCACGCGTACGCCGATCAGCTCCGAGATGCTGAAGAAGCGCCGGTAGTTCAGCTCGGTGCGGGCCAGCCGCCACCACACCGGGCGGTACCACTGCGCGTCGAGGAGCCGCGGCAGCCCCAGCTCCGCGGTGCCGTCCCGCAGCGGGAAGGCGTGCTCGTGGTAGCGCAGGACGCCGCCGTCGACCCGGAGGTCGTCCAGCACCTCGCCGACGGGGGCGCCCAGCACCGGCAGCAGCAGTTGACCGCCCTGCGCCCGCCAGTCGATGTCGAACCACCGCGCGTACGGCGACTCGGGCCCCTCGCGCAGCACCTCCCACAGGGCGCGGTTGTGGCGCGGGGACATCGCCATGTGGTTGGGCACGATGTCCACCACCAGGCCCAGGCCGTGCTCCCGCGCGGTGCGGGCCAGCCCCCGCAGCCCCTCCTCGCCGCCCAGCTCCTCGCGCACGCGCGCGGGGTCGACGACGTCGTAGCCGTGCGGCGAGCCCGGGACCGCCTCCAGGACCGGGGACAGGTGCAGGTGCGACACGCCGAGCGAGGCCAGGTACGGCACGGCCGCCGCCGCGGCCGCGAAGGGGAAGGACGGCTGCAGCTGGAGCCGGTAGGTGGCCGAGGGGGCACCGGAGGCGGACGGGGGGCCGGGGGAGGCGGCGGAGACTGAGGAGGCGGCGGAGGCGGGAGAGGTCGTGGACGGCACCGGGTCGGGTCGCTCAGGTGTCATGGAAACCTACGTACCCGCCCTGCGGCCATTCCTGTCACCGGCCCCCTGCACGGGTGCAGGGGGCCGGGCGCGGGGGCCTGCCGCGGAACCGGTCCCCGCACCGGCCCGCACGGGCCGCACCGGCCCCTACACCGGCCGCACCGGCCCCTACACCGGCCGCTGCAGCACCGTCAGACTGCGGTCCAGCAGGGTCAGCCGGTCCCCGGCCTGCACCTTCGGGCCGGTGCCCGAGGGCACCCCCTCCGTCAGGGCCGTGTCGACGACCACCTCCCACTGCCGGCCGTGGTCGACCGGCACCACGAAGTCCAGGGGCTTCGGCGCGGCGTTGAACATCAGCAGGAACGAGTCGTCGGCGATGCGCTCCCCGCGCGAGCCGGGCTCGGAGATCGCGTTGCCGTTCAGGAACACCGTGAGCGCGGAGGCCCGCGCCGAGTTCCAGTCCCGCTGGGTCATCTCCGCGCCCTCCGGGGTGAACCAGGCGATGTCCGACAGCTCGTCGTGCGTGCCCTGCACGGGGCGGCCGTGGAAGAAGCGGCGCCTGCGCAGCACCGGATGGTCCTTGCGCAGCCACACCATCGCGCGGGTGAACTCCAGAAGGCCGTGGTCGTCGTCGGGCCACGCCACCCACGCCAGCTCGTTGTCCTGGCAGTAGGCGTTGTTGTTGCCCCGCTGGGTGCGGGCGAACTCGTCGCCGTGGCTGATCATCGGGACACCCTGGGAGAGCAGCAGGGTGGCCATGAAGTTGCGCATCTGCCGCGCCCGCAGCTCCCGCACCGCCGGGTCGTCGGTGTCGCCCTCGACGCCGCAGTTCCAGGAGCGGTTGTGGCTCTCGCCGTCCCGGTTGTCCTCGCCGTTGGCCTGGTTGTGCTTGTCGTTGTAGGCCACCATGTCGTGCAGGGTGAAGCCGTCGTGGCAGGTCACGAAGTTGATCGAGGCCAGCGGTCGGCGCCCGTCGTCCTGGTAGAGGTCGGACGACCCGGTCAGCCGGGACGCGAACTCCGCCAGCGTGCGCGGCTCGCCGCGCCACAGGTCCCGCACCGTGTCCCGGTACATGCCGTTCCACTCGGTCCACAGCGGTGGGAAGTTGCCCACCTGGTAGCCGCCCTCGCCCACGTCCCAGGGCTCGGCGATCAGCTTCACCTGCGAGACCACCGGGTCCTGCTGCACCAGGTCGAAGAACGACGACAGCCGGTCCACCTCGTGGAACTGCCGGGCCAGGGTGGCCGCCAGGTCGAAGCGGAACCCGTCGACGTGCATCTCGGTGACCCAGTACCGCAGCGAGTCCATGATCATCTGGAGTACGTGCGGGGACCGCATCAGCAGCGAGTTGCCGGTCCCCGTCGTGTCCATGTAGTAGCGGGGGTCGTCGGTCAGCCGGTAGTACGAGGGGTTGTCGAGGCCCTTGAAGGACAGCGTCGGGCCCAGGTGGTTGCCCTCGGCGGTGTGGTTGTAGACCACGTCCAGGATCACCTCGATCCCCGCCTCGTGCAGCGCCTTGACCGCCGACTTGAACTCCAGCACCTGCTGGCCCCGGTCGCCCCACGAGGCGTACGCGTTGTGCGGGGCGAAGAACCCGACCGTGTTGTAGCCCCAGTAGTTGTTCAGCCCCATGTCCACCAGGCGGTGGTCGTTGACGAACTGATGGACCGGCATCAGCTCCAGCGCGGTCACCCCGAGCCCCGTGAGGTGCTCGATGAGCGCCGGGTGCGCGAGGGCCGCGTAGGTGCCGCGCAGCTCCTCCGGGAGCCCCGGGTGCCGCATGGTCAGGCCCTTCACATGGGCCTCGTAGATCACCGTGTGGTGGTACTCCGTCCGGGGGCGCCGGTCGTCGCCCCAGTCGAAGTACGGGTTGACCACGACCGACGTCATCGTGTGCGGCGCCGAGTCGAGGTCGTTGCGCCGTTCGGGTTCGTCGAAGTGGTAGCCGTACACCTCCTCGCCCCACTGCACGGCCCCGCTGATCGCGCGCGCGTACGGATCGAGGAGCAGCTTGGCGCTGTTGCAGCGCAGACCGCGCTCCGGGGCGTAGGGGCCGTGCACGCGGTACCCGTACCGCTGCCCCGGCATCACGCCCGGCACGTACGCGTGCCGCACGAACGCGTCGCTCTCCCGCAGCTCGATCGCCGTCTCCGAGCCGTCGTCGTGCAGCAGACACAGCTCTACTCGGTCGGCGGCCTCCGTGAAGACCGCGAAGTTGGTGCCGGCGCCGTCGTACGTGGCACCCAGTGGATACGCCTCTCCAGGCCAGACCTGCATGAACACGACTCTTTCAGGTGTGGGGCGCCCGCGCGGACGCCTTGGCTCCGAGTCCCTCGGAAGTCTCCCCGAAAGTGAGGCGACGACCTAGCACGTATGTCCTCTACCCACCCGTCGGCGTTCTGCTCCGACCGCGCCGTGCGCGGGTGCCCGGTCCGCTTCGTCCTGCCCGCCCCACGTCACCGCTATGAATCCGCTCACTCCCAGGAGTCAGGGCGACCGGAACACGCTTGTGGATCAAGGATGTTGGGAAAACCGGCCCGTCCATCGGGCTGCACCGCGGACCGCTCGCGGAGTACCCTTCCTTGATCGTTGGGACGGGGTGTCCCCGGGCAGGGTCCGGGGGAGCGGAAGGCGGTACTCGGGTGGGCTCGGGAGGGCTGGAGCTGCCTCCTGGTGACGACGGTCATCAGGGGAACTCCGCGGACGTCCCGCCCGGTGCGGTGTCCCTGGCGCGGCCGATGGACGCGGGCGCGATCGGTCCGGAACTGGACTGGGACGCCGACGCCTGGCACGAGGTGCGCACCCGTGCGCAGCGGGCCGGCCGGGCCTACATCTGGCTGAACCTCGTCGAACAGCGGCTGCGCGCCGTCGTGGCCGCCGTTCTGCGGCCGGTCTACGAACCGGTCCACGGCGACGACTGGGTGGTCGCCGCCGCCGGGCCCGCCGGCCAGGAGTGGGTGCAGCGGGCCGTCGCCGTCCGCGAGGTCAGCCGCCGCAAGGGCTACCTCCTCGACCCGGCCGACGACAACGTCCTCAGCTTCCTCACCCTCCCGCAGCTGCGCGAGCTGATGGTGCAGCACTGGCCCTGCTTCGAGCCCTACGTGGACGAGCGCCGCGACGTCGAACTCGCCCTGGACGAGCTGGAGGTGACCCGCAACGTCGTCTCCCGCAACCGGGCCCTGTCCGAGGCCGTCCTGGGCCAGGCCGAACGCGCCTCGGCGCGGCTCCTCGAAGTCCTCGGCGCCGGCAGCGACGTGCCGTCCGCGCGCCGCCTGCCGGTCGACGCGGTGGAGGACCTGGTCGGCGACCGCTACGCCGACGTCGTCGCCGTGCACTCGGACCGGGTGCGGCTGCTGCGGCAGTTCCCGGCCGAGGACCTGTTCGGCAGCGCCCGCCGCGTGGACGCCCTCGGCATCGGCCTCAACCTGCTCGTGCAGAACTTCTCCGGCCGCCGCCTGCTGCGGATGGCCGAGGCCGGCGGCCGGGTGCGGCTGCTCTTCCTCAACCCGGCCTCCAGCGCGATCAAACGCCGCGAGCGCGAACTGGGCATCAAGCGCGGCGAGCTGAGCCGCGCCGTGGAGATGAACATCCTGCACATGCGCCGGGTCCGCGCCCGGCTGCGGGACCCGGGCGCCTTCGAGATCCAGGTCTTCGACGAGACGCCCCGCTTCACGGCCTACCTCGTCGACGGGGACGGCTCCGACGGCATCGCGATCGTGCAGTCCTACCTGCGCCGGACGCGGGGGATGGAGGCACCGGTCCTCGTCCTGCGCAACGGACGCAACGGCGGGAAGGTCCTGAAGTCGGACGGCGTTGATGAAAGCGGACTTTTCCCCACCTATCGCGAGGAGTTCGAGCTGATGTGGGCGGATTCGCGCCCGGTGTCGTGAGCGCCGCCCCCCGGCGTCAAGGCGGGCGTAAGCGGAATGCGATCCTCTGATTGTCAGTGGCCCGTGGGAAGGTGGAGACCACTGGGGGAACGCACCACCAAGAAGGGGGATCGCCCATGGGCTGGCACCGGGAGCTGCTGATCGGCTTCGACCTGGAGACGACGGGCACCGATCCGCGCGAGGCGCGCATCGTCACGGGGGCCGTGATCGAGGTCAGGGGCGGAGAGCCGCTCGGCCGGCGGGAGTGGCTCGCCGACCCCGGCGTGGAGATCCCGGCGGACGCGGTCGCGGTCCACGGCATCAGCAACGAACGCGCGGCCGGGGAGGGCCTGCCCGCCGACCGGGTCGCGGACGCCATCGCCGAAGTCCTCACGGACCACTGGAAGGCGGGAGTTCCGGTCGTCGCCTACAACGCGGCCTTCGACCTCACCCTCCTCTCCGCCGAACTGCGGCGCCACTCACTGCCGTCCCTGCGCGAGCGTCTGGGCGGGACGGATCCCGCCCCGGTCATCGACCCGTACACCATCGACCGTTCCGTCGACCGCTACCGCCGGGGCAAGCGCAACCTCGAAGCGGTCTGCCGGGAGTACGGTGTCCCCCTCGACGCCGCCCACGACGCCACGGCCGACGCCCTCGCCGCGGCCCGGCTGGCCCGCGCGATAGCCGGCCGCCACCCCAAGGTCGCGTCCCTCGGCCCGGCGGACCTGCACCGCCGCCAGATCGAGTGGTACGCCGAGTGGGCGGCCGACTTCCAGAGCTTCCTGCGCCGCAAGGGCGACGCCACCGCGGTCGTCGACGGCACGTGGCCGGTGCGCGACCCGGCCGAGGAGCCGGCCGACGAGCGGGTCTGACCCCGCACCGTCGTACACCCCGGCGTCAGAAGGGATACCACCGCACCGTCGTGTCCCCGTCCCGCAAGGACGCCACCCTGCGTTCGAACTCGGCCAGCGCCTTCGGGTTGCTCGGTGCGTGCTGGGCGACCCATGCGCAGCTGGCGGTCTCCCGGGCGCCGCGCAGGACCGCGCAGCCGTCCCACTCGCGCACGTCCCAGCCGTAGGTCGCGGTGAAGGCGTCGTGCGCCTTCGCGGGCAGCCCGTAGCGGTCCCGGCTCAGTGCCATCACCACGAGGTCGTGCTCGCGCAGGTCGGCGGAGAAGGTCTCCAGGTCGATCAGGACCGGCCCGTCGGGACCGACGTGCACGTTGCGGGGCAGCGCGTCCCCGTGGATGGGGCCCGGCGGCAGGTGCGGGGTGAGCGCCGCGGCGGCCGACGCGAAGCCGTCCCGGCGCTCGCGCAGAAACGCGGCGTCCGCCGGGTCGATCACGTCGCCCGCGAGGCGCAGCCAGCGTTCCACACCGCCCAGCAACTCGCGGGGCGGCAGCTCGAAGGAGGAGGGGAGGGGAAGTTCGTGGACGAGCCGGAGCAGCGCGGCCACGTCCCGGGGCTCGGTGGGCCGCACCGGCTCGGGCAGCCGCCGCCACACCGTCACCGGATGCCCGTCGACGATCAGCGCCGCCGGATCGGCCGCCCGTACCGCCGGCACACCGGCCTCCTCCAGCCAGACGGCGACGGCCAGTTCCCGGCACGCCCGCGCGAGGAGTTCGGCGTCGCGGCCGACCTTGACCGCCAGGTCGCCGGCGGCGAACACCGCGTTCTCGCCGAGGGCCAGCAGCCGCGCCTCCCGCGCCGGGCCGGGCAGTACCCCCGCCGCGGCCAGCACCTCCCGCGCCCGTGCCTCGTCCATCGTCTCGCGCCTCCGTGTCTGCCGTCTTCGTCCGTGCGGTCTTCGTCCGCGCGGTCCTGGGGTCCGCCGTCTTCGCGGCGTCCCTCGCGGCGTCCCTCGCGGTCGCCGGGCCCGCGGGCTTCCCGCCGTCCGTCGGCCAGTGTCGCATTCGCACAGGTGGGAGGGTGTACGCGGGCACTTGACGGGACGCGGTCACTTCACGACCATGACCAGGCCCGCCCGAGCCGCGCGAAGGGGTTGCACACGTGACATCGGCGACCGATTCGAGGAGACCGGCGCGTCGTGCGCCCGGTCCGGACCGCCCGCCCGGCGGCCCGGACCACGGCGCCTGGTTCCTGGTGCTGCCCGCGCTGATCCCGATCCTGGTCCTCAGCGTGGGGCCGCTGCTCTACGGCATCTCGCTGGCGTTCACCGACGCCCAGTCCGGCCGTACGCGGGCCACCCAGTGGATCGGCGCCCTGAACTTCCGGGACCTGCTGCACGACACGCTGTTCTGGGAGTCGTTCCGCATCGGCCTGGTGTGGGCCGTCGGGGTGACCGTGCCGCAGTTCCTGCTCGCCCTCGGCCTCGCCCTGCTGCTCAACCAGAACCTCCGGCTGCGCTGGCTGGCCCGCGCCCTCGCGATCATTCCCTGGGCGATGCCCGAGGTCGTCGTCGGCATCATGTGGCGCCTGGTCTACAACCCGGACGCGGGCATCCTCAACGAGACCCTGCGCGACCTCGGCCTCGGCGACGGCCGCGACTGGCTCAGCGGCCTCGGCACCGCCCTGCCCGCCGTCATCGTCGTCGGCGTCTGGGCCGGCATGCCGCAGACGACCGTCGCCCTGCTCGCCGGACTCCAGAACACCCCGCGCGAACTGCACGAGGCCGCCGCGGTCGACGGCGCGGGAGCCTGGCGCCGCTTCCGCACGGTCACCTGGCCCGCCCTCAGACCCGTCGCCCTCGCCATCACCGCGCTGAACCTCATCTGGAACTTCAACTCCTTCGCGCTGGTCTACGTGCTGACCAACGGAGGACCCGGCGGCCGCACCCGGCTGCCCATGCTCTTCGCCTACGAAGAGGCCTTCCGCTACGGACAGTTCGGGTACGCGGCGGCGATGGGCTGTGTCATGGTCGCCGTGATCTCGATCCTGCTGGCCGTCTTCCTCGTCGGCCGGATCCGGGGCGCGACCAAGGGAGGCAGCCCGGCATGAGGACCTCGACCGGGGCCCGCGTGGGCCAGTACGCCGCGCTGCTCGCGTATCTCGTCTTCCTCGCCTTCCCGTTCCTCTGGCTGATCTCCCTCGCCTTCAAACCGCCGCGCGAGCTGGCCAGTCTGCACCCCACCTGGATCCCCAAGAACCCCACCCTCGACAACTTCCGGCAGGCCTTCGACGAACAGCCGCTGCTGCACGCCGCGCTCAACTCCCTGCTCGCCGCACTCGGCGCCGCCCTGATCGCGGTGGTGATCGCGACACCGATGGCGTACGTCATGGCCCGCCGCCGCGGCCGGCTCACCCAGGCGGCCACGGGCTGGGTGGTGGTCAGCCAGGCCTTCCCCTTCGTCCTGCTGATCATCCCGCTGTTCCTGGTCCTGAAGAACCTCGGCCTGATCAACTCGGTCCCCGGCCTGGTGATGGTGTACGTCGTGTGGTCGCTGCCGTTCGCGCTGTGGATGCTCTCCGGATACGTCCGCGCCGTCCCGGCCGAGCTGGAGGAGGCGGCCGCCGTCGACGGCGCCGGGCGGCTGCGGACCCTGGTCTCGGTGACCGCGCCGCTGCTCGCGCCGGGGATCGTGGCGACGGCCCTGTTCGCGTTCATCACCGCGTGGAACGAGTTCTTCTTCGCGCTGGTCCTGCTGAAGACACCGGAGAGACAGACGCTGCCCGTGATCCTCACCCACTTCATCGGCGCCGAGGGCGTCGCCGACCTGGGACCGCTCGCCGCGGCGGCCTTCCTCGCGACGCTGCCCTCGCTGCTGGTCTTCGCGCTCATCCAGCGGCGGATCACGGGCGGCATGCTCGCCGGGGCGGTGAAGAGCTGATGACGCGGACGCCCACGAGGATCCTCACCCTGTTCGCCTGTGCCGTCCTGCTGCTCACGGGCTGCTCGGGCGGCGGCGACGGGGCGGACGGCGGCCGGATCACCCTGCGCTTCCAGTCCCTGGCCTGGCAGGACGAGTCGGTGCAGGCCAACAAGGACCTGGTGCGGGAGTGGAACGCCACACACCCGGACGTGCGCGTCGAGTACGTCCAGGGAAGCTGGGACAGCGTCCACGACCAACTGCTCACCTCCTTCGAGGGCGGCGAGGCGCCCGACATCATCCACGACGCCTCCGACGACCTCGCCGACTTCGCCTACGGCGGCTACCTCGCCGACCTCACCGAACTGCTGCCCGCGCGGCTGAGGTCGGACATCCCGCGGCGCAGCTGGGAGACGGTCACGTTCGGCGACGGCGTCTACGGCGTGCCGTTCCTCCAGGAACCGCGCGTACTGATCGCCAACGCGGCCCTGCTGAAGAAGTCCGGCGTCCGGATCCCGACCCCGGAACACCCCTGGACCTGGGCGGAGTTCCGGCAGGTGACGAAGGAGCTGAGCGGCGACGGAAGGTACGGGGTGGCCTGGCCGCTCAAGGAGCCCGTCTCCGCCACGCTGAACCTCTCCCTGTCCACCGGCGGCGAGCTGTTCCACCGGGGCGCCGACGGCAGGGTGACCGTCCGCTTCGAGGAGGGCGACCAGGTGGTGCCCCGCACCATCCACGACCAGGTCGACACCGACCGCAGCGCCTCACCCACCACCCTGGGCAGCGGCGGCTCCGACACCCTGCCCGGCTTCTTCGCCGGCAAGTACGCCATGGTGCCGCTCGGCTTCTCCTACCGCCAGCAGATCGAGCAGCAGGCCCCCGAGGGCTTCGACTGGCAGGTGCTGCCCGCCCCCGCCGGCGCCGACGGGCTCGCCCAGGGCGTCAGCCCGCAGACCCTGTCGATCGCCGAGGACAGCCCGCACAAGAAGGAGGCCGCCGCGTTCGTCGACTTCCTCCTCCAGCCGGACAACACGGTGCGCCTCGCACTCGGCGACTGGATGCTCCCCACCGGCGAGCAGGCCCTGAAGGACCCCGCGCTGCACACGGCCGAACGCGGCTGGGCCACCGGCACCGCGCTCGCCGCCCACCTGCGCTCGGCGCCCGCGCAGTCCGTACGGGGCTACGCCGAGTGGAAGGACAAGGTGGCGACCCCGGCACTCCAGGAGTACTACAGCGGCGCGATCGGCATGGACGAGCTGCGCCACAGACTGGAGGAGGACGGGAACCTGGTACTCGCCCGGTACCAGCGCTGACGGCCGTCCGCGCGAAAACCCGTTGCCCGCTCGGCGCACGGCCGTCTAACGTCGCGCCCGTGGCAGCTTTCAACGCGATCTTCGACTCCGGTCTCGGCCGGGGCTGCACGTACTCCATCAGGATGCGTCGCGGCCCCGGAGTCCTGACCGGCCCGGGGTCCCCCCGCCACTGACGCGCCCGGCGCGCAGGACACGCCCCAGGCGGGCGTGGCGGGGCTGAGCCTCCGCGTTCCCTTTTGCCCCCGTCTTCCGGTCAGGGCCTTCGGCTGCCCGTTTCCCCCTGTCACGGAAGACAAGGACCGCAGGCCATGGCCCGCCCCACCCAGCGTGCCCGCACGCTCTCGCAGAACTTCCTCGCCGACCGCCCCACCGCCGAACGCGTCGCCCGGCTCGCCGCCCCCGACCACCGGCGCCCTCCCCTCCTGCTCGAAGTCGGCGCGGGCAAGGGCGCCCTCACCGAGCCGCTCGCCCGCCGCAGCCGCGAACTGCACGCCTACGAGATCGACCCCCGGCTCGTCCCCGGACTCCGCGCCCGCTTCGGACGCCGCCCGCACGTCCACGTCGTCGCCGGTGACTTCCTCGCCGCCCGGCCCCCGCGCACGCCGTTCTCGGTCGCCGGGAACGTGCCCTTCTCGCGCACGGCCGACATCGTCGACTGGTGCCTGACCGCCCCCGGCCTCACCGACGCCACCCTCCTCACCCAACTCGAGTACGCCCGCAGACGCACCGGCGACTACGGCCGCTGGACCCGGCTCACCGTCCTGACCTGGCCGCGCCACGAGTGGCGGCTGGTGGGCCGCGTGGACCGGCACCGCTTCCGTCCCGCGCCACGCGTCGACGCCGGCATCCTCCGGATCGAACGCCGCCCCGCCCCGCTGATCGGCGGCGCCGCCGGGCGCGGCTGGGCGGACCTGGTCGAGCTGGGGTTCTCGGGCGTCGGCGGCTCGCTGCACGCCTCCCTGCGGCGTGCCCACCCGCGGCGCCGGGTGGACGCCGCCTTCCGGGCCGCGCGGCTCGACCCCGGCGCACTCGTCGGCGAGGTCGCGCCCGAGCGGTGGCTGCGGCTGCACGAGGAGCTGACGGCATGACCCCAAACAAGTTGTACGAGACGTCTCGTCTCGTATACGGTCGTCGCATGACCAGTCCCGCGCACATCGCCATGTTCTCCATCGCCGCCTACGGCCACGTGAACCCCAGCCTGGAGGTGATCCGCGAGCTCGTCGCGCGAGGGCACCGGGTGACGTACGCGATCCCGCCGCTCCTCGCGGAGAAGGTCGCCGAGGCGGGCGCCGAACCCAAGCTGTGGCACAGCACCCTGCCCGGCCCCGACGCCGATCCCGAGGCGTGGGGGAGCACCCTGCTGGACAACGTGGAGCCCTTCCTGGACGACGCGATCCAGTCGCTCCCCCAGCTCACCGAGGCGTACGAGGGCGACGAACCGGACCTGATCCTGCACGACATCGCCTCCTACACCGCCCGCGTCCTCGGCCACCGCTGGGGCGTGCCGGCGATCTCCCTGTCGCCCTGCATGGTCGGCTGGGAGGGGTACGAGCAGGAGGTCGGCGAGCCGATGTGGGAGGAGCCGCTGAAGACCGAGCGCGGGCAGGCGTACTACGCCCGCTTCCACGCCTGGCTGGAGGAGAACGGGATCACCGAGCACCCCGACTCGTTCCTCGGCCGCCCCGACCGCTCCCTGGTCCTGATCCCCAAGGCGCTCCAACCCAACGCCGACCGGGTGGACGAGAAGGCGTACACCTTCGTCGGCGCCTGCCAGGGGGACCGCACCGCCGAGGGCGACTGGACGCGCCCCGAGGACGCCGAGAAGGTCGCCCTCGTCTCCCTCGGGTCCGCCTTCACCAAGCAGCCGGCGTTCTACCGGGAGTGCGTCAAGGCGTTCGGCGAGCTGCCCGGCTGGCACACGGTGCTCCAGGTCGGCAGGCACGTCGACCGGGCCGAGCTGGGTGACGTACCGGACAACGTCGACGTGCGCACCTGGGTACCGCAGTTGGCGATCCTCCAGCAGGCCGACCTGTTCGTCACCCACGCGGGCGCCGGCGGCAGCCAGGAGGGCCTGGCGACCGCCACGCCGATGATCGCCGTACCGCAGGCCGCGGACCAGTTCGGCAACGCCGACATGCTCCAGGGCCTCGGCGTCGCCCGCACGCTGGCGACCGAGGAGGCCACCGCCGAGGCGCTGCGCACCGCCGCCCTCGCCCTGGTCGACGACCCGGAGGTGGCCGGGCGCCTGAAGGAGATCCAGGCGCAGATGGCCCAGGAGGGCGGCACCGGGCGGGCCGCGGACCTCATCGAGGCGCAGCTGGCCGCCGCGAAGGGCTGACCCCGCACCACACCACCGCAGGACCCGTCGGTTCCCCCCAAACCGACGGGTCCTGCGGCAGGAGCGGCGGATCAGACCCCGACCCGCTCACCCCGCTCCCCGCGCTCGCCCACGCCGTCCCGGGCCGTCGGCGCGATCGCCTCGGGCGCCTCGTCGTGGGTCAGGTCGGGCAGCCGGTGCAGCCACTTCGGCAGGTACCAGTTGCGCTCCCCGAGCAGGGACATCACGGCCGGCAGCAGGACGCCGCGGATGATCGTCGCGTCGATCAGCACCGCAGCCGCCAGGCCCACGCCCATCTGCTTCATGGACTGCATGGACAGCGTCCCGAAGATGGCGAACACCGCGACCATGATGACGGCGGCACTGGTGACGACCCCCGCCGTGGTGACCACCCCGTGCTGGATCGCGTCCCGGGTGGAGCGCCCGCGCAGCCGGGCCTCGCGGATCCGGGAGACCACGAACACGTGGTAGTCCATGGAGAGGCCGAACAGGATCACGAAGAGGAACAGCGGCAGCCACGTGATGATGGCGCCCACGCCCTCCGCCCCCACCAGCGAGGCGCCCCAGCCGTGCTGGAAGACGGCGACCAGGATGCCGTACGCGGCGCCCACCGACAGCAGGTTGAGGACGATCGAGGTGATCGCGACCGTCAGCGAGCGGAAGGACAGCAGCATCAGCAGGAAGGCGAAGACCACCACGAACACGAACACCGGCAGGACCGATCCGACGAGCTGGTCGTTGAAGTCCTTGTTGCCGGCCACCTGACCGGTGATCGGGGCCTCGACACCCTCGACCTTGCCCAGCGTCGCAGGACGCACGTCGTCCCGCAGCCTGTCCAGGCTCTCGCCCGCCCTGTCCTGGTCCGAGCCGCCCACCAGCGGGACGTACACCAGCGCGACGTTCTGCTCGTCGTGCGTCGTGATGTCCACCGGACCGCGCGAGGCCCCCGAACTGATCGCCCGCTCCCGGAAGTCGGCGAGCGCGGCCCGCACCTCGGGCGCGTTGATGTCGTCGGCCTTCACGACCACCTCGGCCGGGTCGGAGCCGCCGGGGAAGGCCTCGTTGACCCGGTTGTACGTCTGCACGATCGGCAGCGAGTCGCCGAACTCCTGGTCCAGCGTCAGGTTCTGCGTCTTCATCCCCAGGGCCGGTGCGGCGACGGCCAGCAGCGCGCCGACGGCGACCACCGCCGCCAGCAGCGGCCTGGCCAGTACGCGCTTGAGCACGGCCGTCCAGAACCGGCTGCCCTCACCGGTGCCACCGCCCGGCCGGCGCCGGCGCAGGAACGGCACGCGGCCCTTCTCCACCCGCTCGCCCAGCAGGGACAGCAGCGCCGGCAGCACCGTCACCGAGCCCACCATGGCGACCGCGACCACCATCAGCGAGGCCAGGCCCATCGCCTCGAACTCGGAGATTCCGGTGAACAGCATGCCCGCCATCGCCACGCACACCGTGACCCCGGAGACGACGATCGCCCGGCCACTGGTGGCGGCGGCGATCCGCAGCGCCGTCTGCGCGTCCCGGCCGGCGGCGCGCTCCTCGCGCTCGCGGCGCAGGTAGAACAGGCAGTAGTCGACGCCGACGGCCAGACCGACCAGCAGCATCACGGAGTTCGCGGTGTCGCTCATCGGCTGGAAGTGGCTGACCAGGCCCATCAGGCCCATCGTCGCGACGATCGCGGTGATCGCCAGCGCCACCGGGACCAGCGCCGCCACCAGCGCGCCGAACGCCACGAGCAGGATGCCGAGGGCCACCGGAACCGCCGAGTACTCGGCCTTCTTGAAGTCGTCGCCGAACGCGTCGTCGAACGTCTTCATCATGCTGGCGCCGCCGATCTCCTCGATCCGCAGCGACCCGTGCTCCTTCTGGACGCCCGCGACGGCCTCCAGGACCGGCTCCACCCGCTCGCCCGCCGTGTCCGCCTCGCCGCGCATGTCGAACTGCACCAGCGCGCTGCGGCCGTCCTTCGAGATCGTCCGCGCGTCGTACGGCGAGGTCACGCCGGTGACCTTCCCGGTCCCCTCCACCGCGGCGACGACCGCGGTGACCGCCGCCCGGAACTCGGCGTCCGTCGCCTTCGGCCCGCCGTCCCTCGCCTGGATCAGGACGCTCTCACTGGCCGGTTCGTCGATCCCGGCGTCCTCGACGATGCGGGCGGCGGTGTGCGTCTCGCCGCCCATCTGGTCGCTGTCCTTGACGTCGACCCGGCCGGCCGCCGAGCCGAGCCCCATCGCCAGGACGACGAACAGCACCCAGATCCCGACGGCGGCCCATCGGTGCCGGGCGCTCCAGCCGCCGGCCCGGGCGGCTATGCCCCGCACCCGTGTCTCTCGGTTCCGCATGACGGGCCTGCCCCCTCGTGAGCGGTGCCGGCCCCCTGCCGTCACCTTGCGTTTCGAAGGTATGGCCGCTGTAAGGACGTCGCGTCGTGCTCTCCGGTGACGTGCGGCGGCCGTCGGCTCATCCCTCCGTACCGCCGCCCTCACCGCTGAGGAGGATCCCGGCCCCTTACATCTACCGGGGGTTCCAGGGGTGCCGGATCAGGGTACGGTGACGCACCGGGGGCCTTCCGCGGAGTCGTGCGCGGACCGGCCGTCGTGCCCACCCCCACGGGGCACGACGGCCGTCTCGTTCCCGGGGGCAGGGGCCGACCGGCGGACCGGAGCAGACCGGCGGACCGGACGCCGACCGGCGGACCGGTGGCCTCGCCCGCATCCGCCCGTCGTGGCCGTCAGGCCCCGACGGCCACCCGCACCCGGCGTCGCACCCGCGCCGCGTCGTACCGCTCCAGCAGGACCCGCGCCACCTCCGGCGACGGGCCCAGGACGTCCGCCAGCACGTCCGCCCCGGCCGCGCCGCGCGCGATACGGTCCGGCAGGAAACCGGGCGCCAGGACGTACGGCGCGACGGCGACGCGCGCACAGCCCAGCTCGCGCAACCGCCGCACGGCGTCCTCGGTGCGCGGAAGGGATGCGGAGGCGAACGCAGGCCGCACGGCGCACCAACCGGTGAGCCGCCACTCCCGCGCGATGTCAGCGATCACTGCGATCGCCTCCGGGTCGGAGGACCCCGCCGAGGCCAGCACGACCCCGGTCGAGGACTTGTCGGCGGGCGTGAGACCCGCCTCGTACAGGCGCCGCTCCAGCGCCGACAGCAGCAGCGGCGACGGACCGAGCACCTCGGCCTGCCGGATCCTGAGCCTCGAAGGCGCGGCCGCCAGAACCGCCGGGATGTCCGCCTTGGCGTGGAAGGCCCGGGTCAGCAGCAGCGGGAGAGCCACCACGTCCCGCACGCCCTCCGTCTCCAGGGACTCCAGCGCGCCCCGCACCGAGGGGACGTTGAAGTCCAGGAAACCGGTCTCCACCCGTACGTCCGGGCGCAGCGCCCTGACCCGGCGGACCAGGGCGTGCACGGTCGCGGCGTGCCGCGGATCGCGGCTGCCGTGGGCGACGACCAGGAGTACGGGGCGGACCGGAGCGGACATGATGTGCCTCAGCCCTTCACCAGCAGACCGCGGCTGCGCAGCACCCACCGCTCCAGCGGGCTGAAGATCAGCAGGTCGATGGCGATGCCGACGACCAGGATCAGCAGGATCGCCTCGAACACCATGGCCATGTCGCTGGCGTTGCGGCCGTTCTCCAGCAACTGGCCCAGGCCCACCCCGAGATCGGGGAAGGAGGCGATGATCTCGGCGGCCATCAGCGAGCGCCAGGAGAACGCCCAGCCCTGCTTGAGACCGGCGACGTAGCCGGGCAGCGCGGCCGGCAGCACGATGTGCCAGGTTCCCCTCAGTCCCGTCGCGCCGAGGGTGCGGCCCGCGCGCAGGAAGATCGGGGACACCTGGTCGACGCCGGACACCAGGCCGTTGGCGATGGAGGGCACCGCGCCGAGCAGGATCACGGCGTACATCATCGAGTTGTTCAGGCCCAGCCAGATCACGGCCGGCGGCACCCAGGCCACCGACGGCAGCGACTGGAGGCCGGACAGGATAGGGCCGATCGCCGCCCGCACGAACTTCACCCGCGCCACCAGCAGCCCCAGCGGGGTACCGATGAGCAGCGCGAAGCAGAAGCCGAGCAGACCGCGCGAGACGCTGGTCCAGATGTAGCCGAGCAACTCCCCCTCGAGCCACGCCTGGTGGAGGACGTCCCACACGTCGGCCGGGGCGGGCAGCTTGGTCGGGTCGTCGACGATCTCGAAGGAGACCAGTGCCTGCCACACCGCCAGCACCAGCAGGACGGCGACGGTGGGCGGCAGGATCTTCTCCACGACGGTCTGCCGCCACGGCGTGCGCCCCTGCTGCACCGAGTCCAGCGCGTCCAGGCCCGCCTCCAGGCCGGCGAGATCGCCGCCGTCCTTCGCGCCTGCGGGACGCGTCGTGTCAGTGCTGGCCATGGCGGCGGATCTCCCCACGCAGTTCTTCGGTGATCTCGACGGACAGCTCCGCCACGTCGGTGTCCTCGATACGGCGCGGCTGCGGGATGCCCACCGTCCACTCGCGCGCCACCCGCCCGGGACGGGAGGACAGCAGCACCACGCGCTCGGCCAGCCGCACGGCCTCGCGCACGTTGTGCGTCACGAACAGCACGGACAACTTCGTCTCGCGCCAGATCCGGGTCAGCTCGTCGTGCAGCACGTCCCGCGTGATGGCGTCCAGCGCCGCGAACGGCTCGTCCATCAGCAGCAGCCTGCTCTCCTGCGCCAGCGCCCGGGCCATCGCGACCCGCTGGCGCATACCGCCCGACAGCTCGTGCACCCGCTTGCCGTACGCGCCCGTCAGCCGGACGAGTTCGAGCAGCTCCTCCGCCTTGTCCCGGCGCTCCGCCTTGGGCACGCCCCGCAGCTTCAGGGCGAGTTCGATGTTCTTGCCCGCGGTCAGCCACGGGAACAGGGCGTGCTCCTGGAACATCAGGGCCGGTCGCCCGTCCGTGGTGATCTCGCCGGCGCTGGGCCGGTCGAGGCCCGCCACCAGGTTGAGCAGTGTGGACTTGCCGCAGCCGGAGGCACCCAGGAGGGTGACGAACTCGCCGGGCGCCACATCGAGGGTGATGTCGTCCAGGACGAGCTGCTGCCCGGCGGGGCCCGCGAAGGACTTCGATACGTGCTCGATGCGGGCGGCGTACGTGGCCGGCTCGGTGCCGTCGGCGGCCTTGGCGAGGGTCGTGGTCGTGGCCATGGTCGTCACCTCCTGGGTGGTCGGATCCGGGCTTACTTGACGCCGAGTCCGGCGTCGTCGACCGCGGGCTCGCCCTTGGCCTTGAGGACCTTGTTGAGCGGCGTGAGGTCGTAGATGCCGTTCAGGTCGGGCTTCTCCAGCAGGCCCGCCTTCACGGCGTGTTCCGCCTGGGCGTCGAGGGTGGCGGCCAGCGGGTCGTCGGTGAGTTCGATCGACTTCCACGCCGGGTCCAGGACCTCGGCCGGCAGGGCCTTGCCGGTGTCCTTCTCCAACTGCCTGTTGGCCGCTTCCTTCGCCTCGTCCGGGTTGGCCTTGATCCACTCGTTGGTGTCGACCGAGGCCCTGAGCACGGCCTCCACGGCCTTCGGGTGCTCCGCGAGGAACTTCTGCGACACGATGATGTTCGTGATGACGAACTTCTCGTCCGGCCACAGCGTCGACTCGTCGAGCAGCACCTCGCCGCCCTCGGCGACCAGCTTGGAGGCAGTCGGCTCGGGCACCCAGGCCCCGTCCAGGGAACCCGCCTTGTAGGCGTCCGGCGTGACCTTGTTGTCGCTGCGGACGACCGTCACGTCGCCCCTGCCGCTCTGCGCGTCGACCTTCCAGCCCTGCTCGGCGATCCAGTTGAGGAACGCCACGTCCTGCGTGTTGCCCAACTGCGGCGTGGCGATGCGCTTGCCCCTGACGTCGTCGAGCGTCTTGATCTTGTCCGGGTTCACCACGAGCTTCACGCCGCCCGAGGCCGAACCGCCGATGATGCGCAGGTTCTTGCCGCCGGACTTGGTGTAGCCGTTGATCGAGGGGGAGGGGCCGATCCAGCCGATGTCGATGGAGCCGGAGTTCAGCGCCTCGATCTCGGACGGGCCCGCGTTGAAGGTCGCGTACTTGGCCTCGGTGGCGCCCAGTGCCTTCTGGAAGAAGCCCTTCTGGTTGCCGACCAGCGGCGTCGCGTGGGTGACGTTGCCGAAGTAGCCGATCCGGACGGAGTCGAGGCCGTCGATCTTCTCGGCGCCCTCGGCGACCTTGGCGGTGTCGTCGTCCTTCGCCTCGGAGCCGTACCCGCAGGCGGCCAGGGTGAGCAGGGGAAGGGCGGCTATGACCGCGAGGGTGCGGCGCAGGGCGTTGGTGGCAGGCACGGGAGGTGTTCCTCTCGTTGGTCCGGCTCGCACGCCTGTCGGTTGGTCCGAGGGGTCAGGTCGTGGCCGGGAGGTCGGCAGGTCTTCGGCTGTGGGGGGCGAGGGCGCGCGAGCGGTGCGCGTACGTCAGCGCGCACATCGCGACACTCCGCCCTGCCCGCTGCCGAGGGCGCCGCTGCCGACGCGGCCGCCCTCCTTGGCGAACATGGAGTAGAAGTCGGGGGAGGACATGTTCAGAAGTCCCACCCGTCGTCGTCCGCCGCGTCCTTGACCGGCTCCGGCGCGGCGAAGGACTCGCCGACCATGCCGGCCGTGAGGGTGGTGCCGTCGCTGGGGTCGATCAGGATGAAGGAACCCGTGCGCCGCGAGTCGGCGTAGGAGTCGGCGGGCAGCGGCTCCGCGGTGCGGATCTTCACCCGGCCGATGTCGTTGGCGGCGAGCTGCCCCGGGTGCGGGTGCAGGGACAGGTCGTCCAGCGTGAGCCGGGCCGGGATGTCCTTGACGATCGCCTTGACGGTGCGGGTGCCGTGCTTGACCAGGACCCGGTGGCCCACGGTGAGCGGCGCGTCGGCGACGTGGCAGACGGTGGCCTCGACGTCCTGGCTGGTCGCCGGGGCGTCCTCGCTGGGCACGATCAGGTCGCCGCGGGAGACGTCGATGTCGTCCTCCAGGAGCAGCGTCACCGACTGCGGTGTCCAGGCGGCGTCGACGGGCTCGCCGAGCAGGTCGATGGCGGACACCTTCGAGGTGCGGCCCGACGGCAGCACGGTGACCTCGTCGCCGACGCGGAAGGTGCCCGCCGCGATCTGGCCCGCGTACCCGCGGTAGTCGGGATGCTCGGCGGTGCGCGGCCGGATCACGTACTGCACGGGCAGCCGGGCGTGGCAGTGCGCCAGGTCGTGGCTGACCGGGACGGTCTCCAGGTGCTCGAGGACGGTCGGGCCCCCGTACCAGTCCATGACCGCCGACGGCTCCACCACGTTGTCCCCGGCGAGCGCCGAGATCGGGATCGCGGTGACCTCCGGGACGCCCAGCTCGGTGGCGTACGCCGTGAACTCCTCGGCGATGGCCGCGAACACGGGCTCCCGGTAGTCGACCAGGTCCATCTTGTTGACGGCGAGGACGACGTGCGGGACGCGCAGCAGGGCGGCGATCGCGGCGTGCCGGCGGGTCTGCTCGACGACGCCGTTGCGGGCGTCGACGAGGATCACCGTCAGCTCGGCGGTGGAGGCGCCGGTGACCATGTTCCGCGTGTACTGCACGTGCCCGGGGGTGTCGGCCAGGATGAACCGGCGGCGCGGGGTGGCGAAGTAGCGGTAGGCCACGTCGATGGTGATGCCCTGCTCGCGCTCGGCCCGCAGGCCGTCGGTGAGCAGCGCGAGGTCCGGCGCGTCCTGGCCGCGGCTCGCGGAGGCGCGCTCGACGGCCTCCAACTGGTCGGTGAGGACCGACTTGGAGTCGTGCAGGAGACGGCCGACCAGCGTGGACTTGCCGTCGTCGACCGAGCCGGCGGTGGCGAAGCGCAGCAGCGTCGTCTCCGACAACTGCCAGACCGACAGCGGCTCGGCGGGTTCTGTGGTGCTGGTCATGGTTAGAAGTACCCCTCGCGCTTGCGGTCTTCCATCGCGGCCTCGGACATCTTGTCGTCGGCGCGGGTGGCGCCGCGTTCGGTGAGCCGGGTGACGGCGATCTCCGCGATGACCTTCTCGATGTCGTCGGCGTCGGAGTCGACGGCGCCGGTGCAGGACATGTCGCCGACCGTGCGGTAGCGCACCCGCCGCTTCTCGACCGTCTCGCCGTCCTTGGGGCCGCCCCACTCGCCGGCGGTCAGCCACATGCCGGAGCGGGCGAAGACCTCGCGCTCGTGGGCGTAGTAGATCTGCGGCAGCTCGATGCCCTCGCGGGCGATGTACTGCCACACGTCCAGCTCGGTCCAGTTGGAGAGCGGGAAGACGCGGACGTGCTCACCGGCGGCGTGCCGGCCGTTGTACAGGTTCCACAGCTCGGGGCGCTGACGGCGCGGGTCCCACTGGGAGAACTCGTCCCGCAGCGAGAACACCCGCTCCTTGGCCCGCGCCTTCTCCTCGTCCCGGCGCCCGCCGCCGAAGACCGCGTCGAACTTCTCCGCCTGGATCTTCTCGGTCAGCGGCAGCGTCTGGAGGGGATTGCGGGTGCCGTCGGGGCGCTCGCGCAGCACCCCGCGGTCGATGTAGTCCTGCACGGAGGCGACGTGCAGCCGCAGCCCGTGCCGCTCGACCGCGCGGTCGCGGTAGTCCAGGACCTCGGGGAAGTTGTGCCCGGTGTCCACGTGCAGCAGGGAGAACGGCACGGCGGCCGGGGCGAACGCCTTCAGCGCCAGGTGCAGCATCAGGATCGAGTCCTTGCCGCCGGAGAACAGGATCACCGGCCGCTCGAACTCACCCGCCACCTCACGGAAGATGTGCACCGCTTCCGACTCGAGAGCGTCCAGATGGGAGAGGGCGTACGGGCCCGCCGTACCCTCCCGGGCCGCTGCGGCGGTCGTCGTCATGCCAGTCCCCTTTCGGTGAGCAGGGCGTGGACCGCCGCGGCGGACTCCTGGACGGTCTGGTCCTGCGACTCGATGCGCAGGTCGGGCTTCACGGGCTCCTCGTAGGGGTCGTCCACCCCGGTGAGTCCCGTCAGCTCACCCGCGGCCTGCTTGGCGTACAGGCCCTTCACGTCGCGTACCGAGCAGACCTCGACGGGCGTGGCGACGTGCACCTCGACGTACGCCGTGCCGTTCGCCCCGTGGCGTTCGCGGACCGCGTCGCGGCTGTCCGCGTACGGCGCGATCACCGGGACCAGCGCCGTGACGCCGTTGCGGGCGAGCAGTTCGGCGACGAAGCCGATGCGCTGCACGTTGGTGTGCCGGTCCGCACGGTCGAAGCCGAGGCCCGCGGAGAGGAACTCGCGGATCTCGTCGCCGTCGAGCAGCTCGACGCGCCGGCCCTCCTCACGCAGGCGGTCGGCCAGCTCGCGGGCGATGGTGGTCTTGCCGGCGCTGGGCAGCCCCGTGAGCCAGACGGTGGCTCCGGTCGTCACGTGGTTCTCCCTGGATCTCGATGGCCCGGTGCCGGTCGGCCCGGTGGGCGTCGCTCGGGTGGTGGTCGTCATGTCAGCCGTGCAGTCCGCACTCGGTCTTGGAGCGGCCCGCCCAGCGTCCGGCGCGGGCGTCCTCGCCCTCCAGCACACGACGGGTGCAGGGCGCGCAGCCCACGGAGGCATAGCCGTCCATGAGCAGCGGGTTGGTGAGGACGCCGTGCTCGGTGACGTACGTTTGCACATCTTCCTGTGACCACTTGGCGATGGGCGAGATCTTCACCTTGCCCCGCTTCTCGTCCCAGCCGACGACCGGCGTGTTGGCCCGGGTCTCGGACTCGTCGCGGCGCAGCCCGGTCGCCCAGGCCCGGTAGCCCGCCAGCCCCTCCTCCAGCGGCTTCACCTTGCGCAGCGCGCAGCACAGGTCGGGGTCGCGGTCGTGCAGCTTCGGGCCGTACTCGGCGTCCTGCTCGGCGACCGTCCGGCGCGGGGTGAGCGTGATGACGTTCACGTCCATCACGGCCTCGACGGCGTCGCGGGTGCCGATGGTCTCCGGGAAGTGGTAACCGGTGTCGAGGAAGACCACGTCCACGCCGGGCAGGGCGCGGGAGGCGAGGTGGGCGACGACCGCGTCCTCCATGGAGGAGGTCACGCAGAACCGGTCGCCGAACGTCTCGGCCGCCCACCGGAGGATCTCCAGCGCGGAGGCGTCCTCCAGCTCGCGGCCCGCCCGCTCGGCCAGCGCCCTGAGGTCGTCGGTCGTGTGTTCTTCCTGAAGCGTCGTCATATCGGTTCCCCTCCCGTGGAGTTGGGCTGAAGACCCCGGGCGAGCAGCCCGAGGAACTTCAACTGGAAGGCGCGGTTGCAGGCCCCGCATTCCCAGGCGCCGTGTCCTTGCTCACCGGGACGCAGGTCCTCGTCGCCGCAGTAGGGGCAGTAGAAGGGCGCGGCGCGCTCGCTCACGACAGAGCCTCCTCGGAGGCCCGGGCCGCCCAGGCGGCGAAGCGCTCGCCGTCCTCGCGCTCGGCCTGGAAGCGGGTGAGGACGCGCTCGATGTAGTCCGGCAGCTCGTCCGAGGTCACCTTCAGGCCGCGCACCTTGCGGCCGAAGCTCGGCTCCAGGCCGAGGGCGCCGCCCAGGTGCACCTGGTAGCCGCCGACCTGCCGGCCCTCGGAGTCGGTCATCAGCTGGCCCTTGAGGCCGATGTCCGCGGTCTGGATGCGGGCGCAGGCGTTCGGGCAGCCGTTGATGTTGATGGTGAGCGGCTCGTCGAACTCGGGCATCCGGCGCTCGAGTTCGTCCATCAGGTCGCTGCCGCGCTCCTTGGTCTCGACGATGGCGAGCTTGCAGAACTCGATGCCGGTGCAGGCCATCGTGCCCCGCCGGAACGGGGAGGGCTTGACCCGCAGGTCGAGCGCTTCCAGGGACTCCACGAGGGAGTCGACCCGGTCGCCGGGCACGTCGAGGACGATCATCTTCTGCTCGACGGTGGTGGAGACCCGTCCCGAGCCGTGGTTCTCGGCCAGCTCGGCGACCTTGGTGAGCACCGAGCCGTCCATGCGTCCCACGCGCGGGGCGAAACCGACGTAGAAGCGGCCGTCCTTCTGGCGGTGCACACCGATGTGGTCGCGCCACTGCTGCGCGGGCATCTCGGGCGCCGGGCCGTCGAGCAGTTTGCGGCCCAGGTAGTCGTCCTCCAGGACCTGCCGGAACTTCTCCGGGCCCCAGTCGGCGACCAGGAACTTCAGGCGGGCGCGGTTGCGCAGCCGCCGGTAGCCGTGGTCGCGGAAGATGGAGGTGACGCCCTCCCACACGTCCGGGACCTCGGACTCGGGCACCCAGGCGCCCAGCCGCACACCGAACTTGGGGTTGGTGGACAGCCCGCCGCCGACCCACAGGTCGAAGCCGGGGCCGTGCTCGGGGTGGACCACGCCGACGAAGGAGATGTCGTTGATCTCGTGGGCGACGTCGAGCAGCGGGGAACCGGAGACCGCCGTCTTGTACTTGCGCGGCAGGTTGGAGAAGCGCGGGTCGCCGAGGTAGCGGCGGGCGATCTCGTCCAGGGCGGCCGTGCCGTCGATGATCTCGTCCTCGGCGACTCCGGCCACCGGGGAGCCGAGCATGCCGCGCGGGCAGTCGCCGCACGCCTCGGTGGTCGACAGGCCGACGGCCTCCAGCCGCTCCCAGATGCTGGGCACGTCCTCGATGCGGACCCAGTGGAACTGGATGTTCTGCCGGTCGGTGATGTCGGCGGTGCCACGGGCGTACGTCTCGGACAGCTCGCCGATGGTGCGCAGTTGCTCGGTGGTGAGCCGGCCGCCGGTGATGCGGACGCGCATCATGAAGTACTCGTCCTCGAGCTCCTCGGGCTCCAGGAGACCGGTGCGGCCGCCGTCGATGCCGGGGCGGCGCTGGGTGTACAGGCCCCACCACCGGAATCGTCCGCGCAGGTCGTTGGGGTCGATGGAGTCGAAGCCCCGCTTGGAGTAGATCGTCTCAATGCGTGTCCGCACATTGAGACCGTCGTCATCCTTCTTGAACTGCTCGGCGCCGTTGAGCGGGGTGAAGTGCCCGGCCGCCCACTGGCCCTCGCCGCGGTGACGGCTCACCTTGCGGCGTGGGGTCGCGGCAGCGGGGTTGGGTGGCGTGGCGGCCATGGTTGACACACGTCCTTCAAGACAGGCGGAATGCTGCTCTGACCTGCGCGCATGGCGCATGGCACTACGTGGACACAGAGGAGACACGCGTGCGCGTCATTGCGCGGGAGCGAGGCGAATGCGGGAAATCCGGAGGTGCTGGAGGGTGCTCTCAGCGGCCCGGACAGATGGCGCTGGACATGCGGCCGAGGTCGACGTGGCGCCGACTCACCAAGGCAATTCCAGTTCCAGGCATGACGGAAGCGTGGCACGGCGATCTGTTACTGGTCCAGCTTAATCCAAAATGCGGACACCCTTGTCCCGTAGAGTGAGACAAGGGTGTCGTTGGTCACAGTGCGGTGACCTGGCTGGTCGGACGGCCGGAAACAGGCGTGTCGGAGCGGCTCAGCGGGGGAAGGCGCCCGGCCACGGCCCCGGTGTGGCGACGTCCGCCTCCTCCTCCACCTTGGTGTCGAACAGGCGGAAGCCCCGGCGCTGGTAGTTGTCCATCGCGTACGCGCCGTCCTTGCTGCAGGTGTGCAGCCAGACCCGCTTGGTGGTGGCGAGCCCGGGCCAGCGCTCGGCCAGGTCCCAGGCGCGGGCGGTGCCGTAGGAGAGGAGGTGGCCGCCGACGCGCCGGCCGCGGAAGGCCGGGATCAGGCCGAAGTACTCGATCTCCACGACCCCGTCGTCGCCGGGCGCCAGCTCCACGTACCCGGCGGGCGTGCCCCGGTCGTGGGCGACCCAGGTCTCCACGCCCGGCCGCTCCAGGTGCTCCCGCCAGCGCGCGTGGCTCCAGCCGAGCCGGTCCGTCCAGCGGATGTCGCCGCCGACCGAGGCGTACAGGAAGCGGCTGAACTCGGGCGAGGGCACCTCGGCGCGGACGATCCTGACGTCCCCCTCCGGGGCGGCGGCCGGCAGCAGATCGGTGGGCGCCGTCTGCTCCAGGGACCACGTGGTCACGGCGATGTTGGTCATGCCGGTCAGGGAACCATCCGCTCCGCGGATCTGTCGATCCCCGCCCCGAACGGCCGGAACGGGTGCCGGGGCGGACGCCGGACGCGACGCGTCAGTCGAGCGCGTCCCGGATCGACGTCAGCGGCAGCGCGAACAGCATGCGGCCCGACTGGGACCAGACCTCGCCGGTCCGCGCCCAGTACGACATCGATCCCGCCCGCCCGCTCCAGCACTGCTGCGACTGGTCGGCCCCGCACTCCGTGGCCCGGGCGCCGTCCGTGTCCTGGCGCCACAGGGTCCCGCGTCCGTCCTGTCCACCGGCCGCACGTCCGAGATACCAGTCGGACCGTGCCGCCCCGGGCGGACGGTACGACAGCACGCCCCCGACCTCGGCCGCCCCGGTCCGGTACGCCTCCACCGCGTGCACGTGCCCGGCGGAGTCGGTGACGGGCAGCCCGGTGCGCTCGGGGTCCGCGAGCGTGCTCAGCGAGTAGCGCCACAGGCGGGTGGGGCGGTCGCCGTCCGCGTCCACCCGTTCGCCGGCCACCAGACTGTCGGGGGCCGTACTGCGGTCCAGCGAGATCGCGCCGGGACGGGCCGCGCCGTCGGTGTCGGGGAGGCGGTAGGAGGCGATGGCGGGCAGCACGTACCGGTTGCCGCCCGCCGCCCAGCCCCCGGGCACCCGCCCGACGGCGTCGGCCGCGGTGGTGGCGCGCTGGACCCGCTCCACGTCGTACACGTACAGCGCGTCGCGGTCTCCGGCGGACGAGGTGACCAGCAGCTTGTCCTGGTACCAGACCATGCCGGTGACGGGGGAGTCGAGCCCCCGGTAGTCGTGGCCGCCGTCGACCGGTACGGCGAGCAGCGCCGAGGTGTAGCCCAGGCGGTCCGGGTCGTCGGCGTCGACGAAGGAGACCCGGGCGAGGCCCCCTTCGGGTGTGCCGTCGTCGCGGGACCAGGCGGAGAGGATGACGCGGTGGGTGCCCCACAGGCCGTCCTCGTCGGCGTCCCCGGAGGTGGTGACCGCGCCGGGCCGCCAGCCGTCGGTGTCGGCGTCGTCCCAGCAGTACGCGCGGGTGGCGGCGGGGGAGACGGGCAGTGCCTCGCGCGCCCCGGCCGTGCAGTCGCCGGCGTCGCGCAGCGTGTGGTCGGCGGAGTCGAGGACGGTGTCGACGCCCACCGGGTCGCCCATGGAAGCGGAGAGCCGGTCCAGCCAGGGCCGCGGTACGCGGTGTTCGGTGAGCCGCAGCGCGTCCGTCTCGGCGGCGGAGGTGAGGGGTTCGAGGGCGCCCGGATCGTCGGCCACCGTGGCCTGCGAGGCGCTGATCAGCGTGGCCGCGCCGGTCAGCGCGAGAGCCGCGCCGGTCAGGGCGGCGCGCAGTGCCCTGCCCCGTCTGCGTCGGCGGTGTCTGCCGCGCTGCTTCATAGAACCTCCACCGGCACCGAACCAACTGCGCTCGACGGTGGTCGCGTTGACCGAGGAGCGGATGGGGCGGCCCGTAGAGGATGCTACGACAGACGGACGGGTCGGGGGACGCGGACGATGCAAATATGCGAAATCAACCCGTCTTTACAGCCGTCCGGGGGCACCGGGGCCTCCGGGGCCTCCGGCAGACGGCCCGGAGAGCGTCCCGCCCGCCGCCCGGGCGCCCCGCGGTCAAGGCACCCGCATCGACGCCTTGCCCTCCACGACCGCCGGTGCCGTCGAGTGGGGGAGCAGGTCACGGGGGTCGGCCGGCAGGAGGACCTCGACCTCCGCGTCCTCGCAGAAACGATACGGCCGGTGTTCCAGGTGCGCCCCGAGGTACCTGCGGACCCGCGACATCTCGGCCCGTACCGTCACCGTGCGGGCCGGGTCGCCGAACATGTCCTCGGCCAGCCCGGCCGCGCTGCGCCCACCCCGGCGCACCGCCAGCAGGTACAGCAACTCCGCGTGCCGCGGACTCAGTTCCCGCGTCCAGTCCTCCGCGCCCCCCAGCACCCGCACCGACCAGCGGCGCGACTGCCCGAGGTCCAGCACGATCCGGGTGGCGCCCTGCGGCACCGGCTCCACCGTGGCGCGCACCAGCCAGCCCTCGGCCAGCGGCTCCACGGTGCACGCCCCGAGCACCGGCAGCCGCCGTGTCCCCGCCTCCGGCGACCCGGGCAGCGCCACCCGCTCCAGGTACGGCATCCCCGCCACCGCCGCCGTCCAGCCGTCGCGGTCGGCCACCAGCGCACGCCCCCCGATCCGGGCCAGCACCGGCGCGGCCACCGCCCGCAGCCGCTCCAGCGACTGCACGTGCAGCTCCCGCAGCCTGGCCTCGGCCAGCTTCGCCACCGAGTCGACCCAGGCCAGCGTGGCCGGATGCATGGTCTCCAGCGGTCCACTCACGTCGACCACGCCGAGCAGCCGGCCGCTGCGCGGGTCCGTGATCGGCGCCCCGGCGCAGGTCCAGGTCGCCTGCGACCGTACGAAGTGCTCGGAGGCGAAGACCTGGACGGGACGCCGGGTGACCGCCGGAGTCCCCACGCCGTTGGTGCCGACCACCTCCTCCCGCCAGTCCGCCCCGAGTTCGAACCCGAGCCCGTCGGCCCGGCGCAGCACCCGCGCGCTGCCCTCCCGCCACAGCACCCGGCCGTCCCCGTCCGCGACGACCATGATGTGGTGGGCCACGTCCGCCACCGACAGCAACGCCTCCCGCAGCACCGGCAGGACATGCCGCAGCTCCGACGACTCGCGACGCCGCCGCACCTCGTCGGGGGCCAGCAGCCCCGAGCGGACGTCCTGCTCCGGATCGACGCCGCCGCGCAGCATCCGCTCCCAGGACTGCTCGATCACCGGACGCGGCGCCACCGGAGCCCGCCCGCCGGAGAGTCTCGCGGAACGGACCTCGCTGAGCATCCGGGCCGCACGCGCCGTGTCGACGGTGGCGAACTGCGCTACGTCCATCGGCGAGAGCGCCACGGGACCCGTCCTTCCGGAAGCCGAATGTTCGTCTGATACCGGCCGGTTGCCCAGGCCGTGAGGACACAGTCCGCACACAGCCGACCGCAAGTTGCAACCCCTTGCAACCCTGGTGGACGCCCGTACCGGTGGCCAAACTTGGAACACGCCGTCCCGAGCGGCGTACGCGGCCTGAACGGGCCCGTGTGGCGGGGGTGGTGCCGTGTCGGCGCAGCACCACCCCCGCGCCGCACGCGGGGAGCGTCGGGATCAGGCCACCGGCCGGGCCCGCTCCACCACCGACGCCAGGTCCAGTGTGGGCGGCAGCGTGCCGAAGGCCGCGCCCCCGTCGCCGCCCAGCCGCGAGGCGCAGAACGCGTCGGCGACCTCCGGCGGCGCGTACCGGACCAGCAGCGCGCCCTGGAGCACCAGCGCCAGCCGTTCCACCAGCCGCCGCGCCCGCCCCTCCGCGTCCGCCAGGTCGGCCAGCTCCGTCAGCAGGTCCCGGATCGCCGCGTCCAGCCGGTGATCGGCCCCGCGCGCCGCACCCACCTCCGTCAGATACGCGTCGAGGGCCGACGGCTCCCGCTCCAGCACCCGCAGCACGTCCAGTGCCTGTACGTTCCCGGCGCCCTCCCAGACCGAGTTCAGCGGCGACTCGCGCACCAGCCGGGGCAGGCCCGACTCCTCGACGTACCCGTTGCCGCCCAGGCACTCGGCCGCCTCCACCACCAGCGGCGCGCACCGCTTGGTCACCCAGTACTTGGCCGCCGGCACCGCCAGCCGCAGCAGCGCGCGCTCCCGCTCGTCCCCGTCCTCGGCGGCGTCCAGGGCCGCCGCCAGCCGCAGCCCGAGCGTGGTGGCCGCCTCCGACTCCAGCGCGAGGTCCGCGAGGACGTTGCGCATCAGCGGCTTGTCGACCAGCTTCCCGCCGAACGCCTCGCGGTGGGTGCAGTGGTGCACCGCCTGCGCCACCGCCTGCCGCATCAGGCCCGCCGACCCCAGCACGCAGTCGAGCCGGGTCGCCGCCACCATGCCGAGGACGGTGGCCACCCCGCGCCCCTCCTCGCCGACCCGCCGCGCCCAGGTCCCGGCGAACTCGACCTCGGCGGAGGCGTTGGACCGGTTGCCCAGCTTGTCCTTGAGCCGCTGGATCAGGAACACGTTGCGGGCGCCGTCCGCCAGCACGCGCGGAACCAGGAAGCAGGTCAGGCCCCCCGGTGCCCGCGCCAGCACCAGGAAGGCGTCCGACATCGGCGCCGAGCAGAACCACTTGTGCCCGGTCAGCCCGTACGTCCCCTCCTCGGCCAGCGGCCGCGCCGACGTGGTGTTCGCCCGGACGTCGCTGCCGCCCTGCTTCTCCGTCATGCCCATCCCGAACAGCGCCCCGGCCTTCAGCCGGGCCGGACGCGGCTCCCGGTCGTAGACCCGGGAGGTCAGCCGCGGCACCCATTCGGCGGCCAGATCCGGGTCGGCGCGCAGGGCGGGCACCGCCGCGTGGGTCATGGACAGCGGACAGCAGTTGCCCGCCTCCACCTGGGTCCACATCAGGAACCCGGCCGCGCGCCGCACCTGCCCGCCCGGCCGGGACCAGGCGTCGGTCAGGCCCGCCGAGACGCCCTTGCCGAGGAGCCGGTGCCAGGCGGGGTGGAAGTCGACCTCGTCGACGCGGTGGCCGTACCGGTCGTGGGTGCGCAGGACGGGCGGGTTGTCGTTGGCCAGCGCACCCCACTCCTGGGTCTGGAGCGCCCCGCAGCCGCGGCCCGTGCCCGACAGCTCCGCCACCGCCTCCGCGCGCAGTTCCGCCGGCAGATGCCGCTCGACCGCCTCCGTCAGGGCCCGGTCGGCGGTGAAGACGTCGTAGCCGGTCAGCGGCGGCGCCTGATTGGTCACGGTGTGGGTGCTGCCTGCCATGCACGTGAACCTACCGTGCCGCGGGACCCCGGCGGGCCGGGACGGGACCGGCGGGCGTCCGCGGATGAGTGCCACCCTCCACGCCGGATACCTTTAGGGCGTGCAGCCAGCAAGCGACTCCCCCGAACGGCCCTCCGGCCGGCTCCACCGCGCCCGGGTTCTGTACCGGAACGTGTCCAAACGCAGGACCGCCTGGCTGCTGCTCAAGGACACGGTCAACTCGTGCATGGAGTACCGCATCCTCGGCCTGGCCGCCGAGGCCGCGTTCTTCACCCTGCTCTCGGTGCCGCCGCTGCTGCTGAGCCTCCTCGGACTGCTCGGCTACGTCGACTCCTGGATCGGCGCCGACACCACCGAGAGCCTGCGCACCAACATCCTGGACGCCTCCCGCGCGGTGCTCTCCGAGAAGGGCGTCAAGCAGATCACCGAGCCGATCCTGGACGACGTGATGAAGGGCGGCCGGCCCGACGTCATCTCCATCGGCTTCGTCTTCGCCCTGTGGTCGGGCTCCCGCGCGGTGAACGTCTTCATCGACACCATCACCGTGATGTACGGCCTCGACGGCGTCCGGGGCATCGTCAGGACCCGCCTGATGGCCTTCCTGCTGTTCATCGTGGCCCTGGTGATCGGATCCATCGCGCTGCCGCTGATGGTGGCGGGACCGGACGCCGTGGTGCGGGTCGTGCCCTGGTCGACGACGGTCGTGCAGATCCTGTACTGGCCGGTCGTGATCATCCTGTCCGTGGCCTTCCTGACCACCCTGTACCACGTGTCCGTGCCCGTGCGTTCCCCGTGGATCGAGGACGTCCCCGGCGCGCTGGTCGCCCTCGCCATGTGGGTCCTCGGCAGCTTCCTGCTGCGTATCTACCTCACCAACACCGTCGAGGGCCCCACCATCTACGGCTCACTGGCCGCGCCCGTCGCCGTGCTGCTGTGGATCGGTGTATCCGCGTTCGCGGTGCTCGTCGGCGCCGCCGTCAACGCGGCCATCGACCGGGTGTGGCCGGCCGCCGCGACCGCCGCCGCCCGCGAGGCCAACGAGCGGCTGCGGCAGGCCCAGGTCGCCGAGTACGTGGCCCGCACCTCCTCCGGCGGCGAGGGCGACCCCGACATGCCCTCCGAGTTCCCGGAACGCTGGTCCCGCTTCCTGCCGCCCGAGGACGTCACGGCCCGCCTGCGCACCCACCCGAAGAGCCCGCCGCCCGCGAACCACCACCACGCCCACGACCACCACCACGACGGTCACGACCACGACAAGCCCGAGGCCTCCTGAGGCGGCGATTCCCCTACCGAGTGCGCTTCTCGTGAAGGGAGGCCGGACGGTCGGTGACTTTACTGTGCGGCACTTCGGGACGGCCTGTGTACGATGCGTCACGCGTCAGCTGATTTCCGCTGCTCATACGAACTCCCAGCCACTTCACGGTCGTACGTCACCCGGTCACCGAAGAAGGGAAGTACGTTGTCCCACACTGGAATACGCGTGCGGCAGGCCCGCGGCGCTCTGGCCGGCGGCATGGTCCTGGCGGCCGCCGCCGCCCTGCTCACCGCGGCGCCGTCCGCACAGGCGGTGTCCGGCGAGCCCGCGGCCGCGGCCGAGCACGCCTTCACCGCCCGGCTCCGCATCGGCGAGGGCGACGCCATGCGCGGCTGTTCCGCCGCCCTGGTGCACCAGCAGTGGCTGCTGACCGCCACCAGTTGCTTCGCGGCCACCCCGGGCGACGAGGTCGGGGCCGGCAAGCCCGCGCTGAAGTCCACGGCGACCCTGGGCGGCAGGACCCTCGACATCGTCGAGGTGGTCCCGCGTGACGACCGGGACGTGGCCATGGTCCGGCTCGCCGAGCCCGTCACCACGGTCGAACCGGTGGCACTGGCCGCGAACGCCCCCGTGGCGGGCGAGACCCTGCTCGGCGCAGGCTTCGGGCGGACCCGCACGGAATGGGTCCCGAACCAGGTGCACACCGGTGCGTTCCGGGTGGATTCCACCACCGACACCACCGTCGCCCTGACCGGCCAGGACGGGGTGTCCGTGTGCAAGGGGGACACCGGCGGCCCGACCCTGCGCGGGACGGGGAGCGGTGCCGAGCTGACCGCCGTCCACAGCCGTTCCTGGCAGGGCGGGTGCCTCGGCGAGACGGAGACCCGGACCGGCGCGATCGACGCCAGGGTGGACGGCTTGGCGGACTGGGTGAAGGACGTCCGCAACCGTGACCGGACGTACTCGGCGGACGTCGACGGCGACGGCAAGGCCGATCTGGTCGTCCTGCGCTCGAACGGCGATGTGGTCGTCCACCGCAACCAGGGCGAGGCCTTCGCCCCGGGCCGGGTCATGTCCAGCGGCTGGGGCCGCTTCGTGACCTGGAAGGACCTGGGCCGGTTGTACTTCGCCGACGTCAACGGCGACGGCAGGGCCGACATGGTCGTGCACACCAGTGACGGGAAGATCGCCGTCCGCGTCAACCAGGGCACCTACTGGGACCAGGGCACGCAGTGGTCCAGCGGCTGGGGCCGCTTCGTCGACGGCAGCGACCTGGGCCGGTTGTACTTCGCCGACGTCAACGGCGACCGCAGGGCCGACATGGTCGTGCACACCAGTGACGGGAACGTCGCCGTGCGCGTCAACCAGGGCACCTACTGGGACGGCGGCACGCACTGGTCCAGCGGCTGGGGACGCTTCCTGACCTGGAAGGACATGGGCCGGTTGTACTTCGCCGACGTCAACGGCGACGGCAGGGCCGACTTGATCGTGCACACCAGTGACGGGAACGTCGCCGTGCGCGTCAACCAGGGCACCTACTGGGACGGCGGCACACACTGGTCCAGCGGCTGGGGACGCTTCGTCGACGGCAGCGACATGGGCACGCTCAAGTTCGGCGACGCCACCGGCGACGGCAAGGCCGACCTGTTCGTCCACACCAAGGACGGCGGCGTCGCGGTCCGCACCAACCACGGCACCTACTGGGACCAGGGCAAGACCATGATCACGCTCTGACGCCGAGGCTTCGTCCCGGCGCTGCCGGAGCCCCGGGTTTCCGGAGCTCCGGCCTCCGCCTCGCCCGCCGCCCCGTGGTCAGCGGGCGGTCAGCTCGTGGCGGGCCCGGGCCGCCGCGCCCAGCGGCACCGCGTCGGTCCCCAGGGCCGCCCGTACGAGTTTGACGGGGTGGCCGCTGATCGGCGGTTCGGCGGCGAGCGCCTCCTGGATCAGGGGTTCGAGCAGCGTCCAGGCGCCGCTGACACCTCCGCCGATGACGACCGAGCCGATGTCGACGAGACCGGCGGTCATCACGATCGCGCGAGCGACACCGGCGCCCGCCGCCGCGTACACGGCACGGGCGTCGGCGTCCCCGTCCCGCGCCGCCTCGGCCACCTCGCGGGCGGTCGGCTCCCGCCCGGTGCGCTCGCCGTAGCGGGCACGGATGGACCGGGCCGAGGCCAGCGTCTCCAGGTGGCCGCGGCCGCCGCAGGTGCACGGCAGGTCGCCGAAGCCGGGGATGTGGCCGATCTCGCCCGCCGCACCGTGGGCGCCGGCGCGCAGCTCGCCGCCCGTCCACAACGCCCCGCCGACGCCGGTGCCCAGGGTCATCCCGAGGACGTCCGCCTCGCCCGCCGCCGCACCGCACGCGACCTCGCCCCGCAGGAAGGCGTTGACGTCGTTGTCGAGGAAGGCGGGGACGCCCAGCGCGGTACGCAGGGCGGCGGTCACGGGGAAACCGGCCCAGTCGGTGAACGAGTCGCTCGCCACCAGGATGTGACCGGAGGCCGCGTCGACCACTCCGGCCGCGCCCACCCCCACGGCGGCCAGCCGCCCCGGCGTACGCGCCCGTACGACCGTGAGCGCGTCGAGTGCCGCGGCGATCATCGCCCGGCCGCCACAACCGGCCGGAGTGGCCGTCTCCGCGCGGTCGAGCACCGTCAGTTCCTCGTCGCAGAGCACCACCTGGGTGGTGGTGCCCCCGATGTCGACCCCGGCGAAGACCGGGGCGTCGTGACCCCTCACCCCTGCTCCTCCGTCCGCCCCGCGGCGAGGGTCGCCAGGCGCTCCGCCCTGCGGCCGCGCTGGACCACGGGGTCGGGCACGGGCACCGCCGCCAGCAGACGCCGGGTGTAGTCGGTCTCCGGGTGCAGCAGCGTCGCCGACGTGAGCCCCTGCTCCTCCGCCCGTCCCGCCCGCATCACGACCACCCGGCGCGCGAACTGCTGCACGACGGCCAGGTCGTGGGAGACGAAGAGGCAGGCGAAGCCCAGCTCCTCCTGCAGTTCGCCGATCACTTCGAGGACCGCCTCCTGCACGCTCACGTCCAGGGCGCTGGTGGGTTCGTCCGCCACCAGCAGCCGCGGTTCGAGGACCAGGGCGCGGGCGAGGCTCACGCGCTGGCGCTGACCGCCGGACAGCTCGCGCGGCGCCCGCCGGGCCACCTCCCGCGGCAGCCTGACCCGGTCGAGGACGTCGCCGACCAGGGACTCCCGTTCCCTGCCGGACAGTCGCCCGCGGTGCACCCGCAGCGGTTCGGCGACGCACTCGCCGACCGTCATACGGGGATCGAGCGAGGCGACCGGGTCCTGGAGGACGACGCCGATGCCCGCGCGCAGCGCACGCCGCGCCCGCGCACGGGTGCGGGCCAGGTCGGCGCCGAACAGCGTCACGGAGCCGGCCGTCGGGGCGATCAGACCGAGCGCCACCCGGGAGGCGGTGGACTTCCCGGAGCCCGACTCGCCCACCAGGCCGAGGGTCTCCCCGGGGTGGACGGCGAGGGAGACACCCTTCAGGGCGTGCACCGCGTGCTTCCCGCGGCCGAAGACCACGGAGACGTCCCTGAGTTCCACCGCCGGTTCTCCGGCCGGTGCGGCGTCGGCCTCCCGCGCCCGCCGCCCACCGGGCCCGTCGGCCTCGGCGACCGAGAGCCGCGGTACGGCGGACAGCAGTCGCCTGGTGTAGTCGTGCGAAGGGCGCAGCAGTACGTCGTCCACGGGTCCGGTCTCCACGATGGCGCCCTGGTACATCACCGCGACCCGGTCGGCGAAGTCCGCGACGACGCCCATGTTGTGGGTGACCAGGAGGACCCCCGTGCCGGTCTCCGCGGCCAGTCGCCGCAGCAGGTCGAGGATCTCGGCCTGCACGGTCACGTCGAGCGCGGTGGTGGGTTCGTCGGCGATCAGCAGCGCCGGTTCGTTGGCGATGGCCATGGCGATGACGACGCGCTGGCGCTGGCCGCCGGAGAGCTGGAACGGGTAGGAGCGGGCCCGCTGCTCCGGCTCGGGGATGCCGACGCGGCGGAGCAGTTCGACGGCGCGCGCGGCGGCGTCCGCCGCGGACACCCGACGGTGGTTGCGGATGACCTCGGCGATCTGCTTGCCGACCCGGGTGAGCGGGTCGAGCGCGGTGGCCGGCTCCTGGAACACCATGGAGACGGTCGATCCGCGCAGCCGGGACAGCTGTTCCTCGTCGGCGCCGACGATGTCGGTGCCGTCGACGACGGCCGTTCCGGTGGCGCGGGCGTTGCCGGCGAGCAGCCCCATGGCGGCCAGCGCGACGGTGGACTTGCCCGAGCCGGACTCGCCGACCAGGGCGAGCGTCTCGCCGGGCGCGACGTGCAGGGACACGCCGCGCACGGCCCGCACCGTGCCGGTCTCCGTGGTGAAGACGACGCCCAGGTCGTCGAGGTCGAGGATGTGGTCCCCGGCGGCGGCAGCGGCCGGTCGTCGAACGGCGCTCATGCGCGCCCCCTCACGTCGAATGCGTCCCGGAGCCCGTCTCCGATCGCGTTGAACGCCCACACCACCAGGATGATGGCGAGGCCGGGCGGCACGATCAGCCACCAGTAGCCCGAGTACGCGGCGGTCATGCCCGAGGAGAGCATGCCGCCCCAGTCGGTGGACGGGGGCTGGACGCCCAGGCCCAGGTAGGAGACGTAGGCCACCAGCAGGATCGCGTCGGCGATCTGGAAGGTGGCCGCCACGATGACGGTCGACACCGAGTTCGGCAGGATGTGCCGCGTGATGGCGCGGGTGTGACCGCCGCCGATCGCGCGGAGGGTGAGGACGAAGTCCCGGTTCTTCAGCGTCAGGGTCTCCGCCCGCACCAGCCGGGAGGGCACGAGCCAGGAGATGAGGCCCAGGATGACGACGAGACCGGTCAGGTCGGGGGTGGTGATCGCGGAGACCACCAGCAGGATGAACAGGGCGGGGATGGCGATGCCCGCGTCCACCACGCGCATCATGACCGCGTCGATCCAGCCGCCCGCGTAACCGGCCGCGGCGCCCCACAGGGTGCCGATGACCGTGGCGAGGACACCGGCCGACAGACCGACGATCAGCGAGACCTTGCCGCCGTACATCAGCCGGCCCAGCTCGTCGTGGCCGACCGCGTCGGTGCCGAGCCAGTGGGAGCCGCTGGGCGACTGGTTGACCTGCTGGAGCAGCGTGTGGGTCTGGTCGGTGGAGTAGAGCAGCGGCCCCACGAAGCAGAACAGCACGAAGAAGACCACGACACCCAGCCCCACCACGGCGAGGCGGTTGCGCAGGAAGCGGCGGACCGCCAGCCGGGCGCCGGATGCGGCGCGCTCGGGCTTCGCGGCGAGCGCGTCCAGGGAGGTGAGGGAACTCATGACCGGCCTGCCTTCACTCGGGGGTCGACGACGCGTTGCAGGACGTCGGCCAGGAGCGTTCCGGTCACCGTGGCGATCGAGATGACCAGGACGCATCCCAGCAGCACGGGATAGTCGGAGGACTGGGCGGCGGTCCAGAACAGCAGACCCATCCCGGGGTAGTTGAAGAGTTGCTCCACCACCAGCGCACCACCGAAGAGGACCGGTATGTAGTAGCCGAGCATGGCGATCACCGGGGTCAGCGAGTTGCGGAAGACGTGCCGCGTGAGGATGGCCCGGGGGCGGGAGCCGCCGGCCCGCGCCGTGCGCACGTAGTCCTCGGTGAGGTTCTCCAGCGTGGCCGAGCGCATGTAGCGGCTGAAGACGGCGACCATCGTGGCCGCGCCGGCCACCACCGGCAGGACCAGTCCCTGCGGTTGGGAGAGGACGTCGGCGACGCTGTTGCCCTGGGGTGCCTGGGCCGGGAACCAGGGCAGGACCTGGCTGAAGACGAGGACCAGGATCAGCCCGAGGAAGTACACGGGAGTGGAGTAGGCGATGAAGCTGAGCGTGGTGATGACGTAGTCGACCGGCTTGTTGCGGCGCACGGCCTGCCACACGCCGAGCGGCACCGCGAACAGCAGGCCGATGACCGCCGACAGGACGGTCAGCAGCAGCGTCTTGGGCAGCCGTTCGGTGATCAGCTGGGAGACGGGTTCGTTGAGGGTGTAGGACATGCCGAGATCGCCGTGGATCAGCTGGTTCAGGTAGTACACGTACTGAACCGGCAGGGGCTTGTCGAGCCCCTGTTCGTGGTTGAACGCGGTGATCTGCGAGGCGGTGGCCTGGGGGCCGAGGATGCCGCGGGCGGGGCCCCCGGGGAGGGCGTGCAGCAGGCAGAACACCACGACGGTCACGAGGAGGACCACCGCCAGGGCCTGCAGGACACGCCTGATCAGGAAGGAGTATGTGCTCATGGGTTTCCGGGTGGCTGGGTGGGGGCGGGGCAGCTGCGGGTGGGAGGGGCCGGGCGGGGGCTCACTCGGTCCACGCCCACATGGCGGGGTGGAAGTTGGCGAGGGAGTCCTGGGCGAAGCCGCCGAGCCCGTCCCTGATCACGGAGACCTGGTAGTCGGGCTCGGGGAGCCAGACCACGGGCAGGTCCTCGGCGAGGGCGGTTCCGTAGGCGGGCATGGCGTCGGGGGAGGAGGAGGTGGTGGTCCGGTCGATCAGCTGGTCCACCTCGGGGTTGGAGTAGCCGCCGAAGTTGGAACCGCCGCCGCTCGCGAAGAGGGCGTCACCGCTGGGGTAGGCGGGGAAGTACCAACTGCCCGCGCTGCCGAAGAAGGAGAGCTGCCACGTGCAGGCGGGGTCGTCCTGTTCGCACTGGCCGGTCTGCGAGAGGACCGAGTTGACCGGCGCGGTCTTGATGTCGAAGTCGATGCCGGTCTCCTCGAAGGAGGACTGCAGGGCGCTCATCATGTTGTCCGTCTCGGTGGAGCCGGACTGGGCGAGCACCCGCATCCTGAACTCGGTGCCCTTCTCGACGCCCCGGCCGCAGTGCCCCTCGCCCTCGCCCGGTGAGGTGCACACCATGGTGCCGTCCTCCGGGGTCCAGCCGTGGTCCGTCAGCAGTTTCCGCGCCCTGGAGTTGGAGAACGGGTACGGCTCGGCCTTCTGCTCGTCCGAGAGGAAGGCGGACGCCTGCCCCTGCGGGACGGGGCCGTAGGTCGGCTCCGCGGTGCCGTTGTAGAGGACCTCGGACAGGGTCTTCTGGTCGACGGACATCTGGATGGCCTGCCGGGCGTACAACTGCCGGAAGACCGCGCCCATCTCCGGGTTGTTGAAGTTGTACGGCATGTAGGTCACCGCCCAGCCGGACCACCGCTCGACGTGGTAGCCGAGGTCCGTGAAGGACTTCTTGATCCCGAGGTCGGAGGCCCTGATGTAGCCGTAGTCGACGGTGCCGGCCCGCAGCGCGTTCTCCTCGGCGGCCACGGTGGTGAAGGACAGCAGGTTGATCTGCTCGACGTGGGCCGCGCCCCCGCCGTCGTACTTCTCGTTCTCGATCAGCTCGACCCTGCCCGACGTGGAGAACGACTTGAGCGTGTACGGCCCGCTGACCGTCTTCCACAGCGGGTCGCTCGCGTAGCGGGAGATCTTCTTGCCGGCGTCGATCAGGTACGTCCAGACCTTCTTGGCGCCCTCCGGGCTGCGGTCGAGGTCGGAGACGGCGCCGTCGTCGCCGGTCTTGTCCCACACGTGCTGGGGCATCGGGCGGATCATGCTCAGCTCGTTGGCGAGCATCCACTGCTGGTTGTAGGCCCGGTCGAAGTCGAGCGTGAAGTGCCGGTCGTCGATCGTCCTGAAGGAGGTCCAGGTGTCCGGCGCCTTGCCCGGGCTGTAACTGGCCCAGGACTTCTTGTTCTCCCTGACCAGGTTGAACCAGAACTCGACGTCCCGGGAGGTGACCGGCTCGCCGTCGCTCCAGTGCCGGTCGCCGAGGGTGATGGTGACGCTTCTGTCGTCCGCGGCGAACTTCGCGTCCGTCGCCAGCGAGTTGTCCTTGTTCCAGCCGATCTCGCCGGTGGAGCCGTCGTAGGCGATCAGGGGCTCCCAGATGGACTGGGATATGGACGCGTTGTTGGTGTTGAGGTGCCCCGGTGTCCCGATCGGGACGATCCAGTTGGGGGTGAAGTTCGCCGGGAGGGCGTAGTTGATCTCGTCCTTCGAGCCGGCGGGGGCCGAGACGCCGCCCGCGCAGCCGCTGAGCAGCACGCCCACGGCCGCGCCTGCGCCGACGACGAGCGCCCGGCGTCGGCGTGTCGCTGTGCGAGCAGGGGACATGTATCTCCTCCAGATGACAGGGGCCTGCGCGGCGAATGTGGGTGTAGAGGTCAGCTAACGCCTGACTCGGTGGATGCACAAACAAAGTTGCGTAACAACTAAGTATCTCCGTTTCTGAAAAAAGTCCGGACGTTGTCGCTGTCGCGAAACGCTGCGCTGATCGCCATTCACGGGACGGCGTTTCAGGCGTACTGTCTGCATCGGACCGACCATGGGGAAGTAAGCACGTTCATGAATGAAATAAGTACGCGGGGCCGGAGGACGGCGGGTACGTCCGCGCTGGCGGCGCGCGCCCTCGAACTCGTCGCCTCCGGCCGGGCGACCTCCCGGGCCCAGCTGGCCGAGCTGCTCGGCGCCGCGGCCTCCAGCGTCTCGGTGGCCGTGGCGCAGCTCGTGGAGCACGGCCTCGTCGCCGAGGAGGGGACCCAGTCCTCCACCGGCGGACGCCCGCGCAAGGTGCTCAGACTCGGCGGTCAGGACGAGTTCGCCGTCGCCGCCGACCTCGGCGGCAGCCACGCCCGTGTCGGCGTGGTCCTGCCGGGCGGCGAGCTGCGCGACGTCTCCACCGTGCCGCTGGTGATCGCCGACGGCCCGCAGGCGGCCCTGACCGGGCTCGCCGCCACCCTGGAGGAGCTGGTCGAACGCCACGGCAGGTCACGCCTGCGCGGCGTCGGCCTCTCCCTGCCCGGCCCGGTCGACACCGCCACCGGACGCGTCGTGCAGCCCTCCCGCATGCCGGGATGGAACCGCTTCCCCGTCGAGTCCTGGCTGCGGGAGCGCTTCGCGGTCCCGGCCACCGCCGACAACGACGCCAACTGCATGGCCGTTGGCGAGCACACCGCCCGCCGGGGACGCCACCAGCAGGTGATCATGGTGAAGACGGGCACCGCGATCGGTGCCGCGGCCCTCGTCGACGGCCGGCTCTACCGCGGCGGCACGGGCGCGGCCGGGGAGATCACCCACATCCGGATCGCCCGCGGCGACAACACGCCCTGCTCCTGCGGCAACACCGACTGCCTGGAGACGGTCGCCTCGGGCGCCGCACTCGTCCGGGTACTGCGGGAGGAGGGCGTCGACGTCGGCAGTGCCGAGGATGTGGTGCGGCTGGCCGCCGACGCGCACCCGGAAGCCAACCGGGCGGTGCGAAGGGCCGGGACCTACCTCGGTCAGGTGCTCGCGGCGAACGTCAACTTCTTCAACCCGGACGCCGTGTACCTGGGCGGCATCCTCTCCACCCTCGAACCGTTCGTCGCCGCCGTCCGCAGCCAGCTCTACGAGAGCTGCCACCCCCTGGTCACCGAGCACCTCGCCATCGAACGCGCCGTCCTCGGCGCCGACGCCGGCCTCGTGGGCGCCGGACAGTTCGCCCTCCAGCGGGCGCTGGCGCAGGCCCTGCGCGAGGTCGGCGGAGCACAGGTGGACCCGGACCGGTTCCAGACCCCCACCCCCTGAACCCACACCACGCACCCGCGCACCACCCACGCACCCCCCCGCACGAACGAGGAGCCATGTCGCACCCCAGCACCCCCTCCCGCCGCCGCCCCGTCATCGCCGTCGCCGGACTCGGCATCGAGTCGTCCACCTTCTCGCCCGCCCGCACCGAGGCCCCCGCCTTCCACCCCTCCCGCGGCCAGGCGGTCATGGACCGCTACCCGTTCCTCGCCGCGGGCGGGGAACTGCGCGAGGCGGCCGACTGGCACGGCGCCCTGGTCGGCAAGTCGCTGCCGGGCGGCACCGTCACCGCCGCGGCCTGGGAGGAACTCACCGGGGAACTCCTCACCCGGCTCGCCGCCCTGCCCCCGCTGGACGGCCTCTGGTTCGACATCCACGGAGCCATGACCGTCGAGGGCGTCGACGACGCCGAGGCCGTACTGCTGGAGAGGGTGCGCTCCGTCGTCGGCGACGACGTGATCGTCTCCACCTCCATGGACCTGCACGGCAACGTCTCCCGCGCCCTCGTCCACCGCAGCGACCTGATCACCTGCTACCGGATGGCGCCGCACGAGGACCACATGGAGACCAAGGAACGCGCCGTACGCAACCTGCTGACCCACCTCGCCTCCGGCGCCCCCCGCCCGCTGAAGGCATGGGTGCCGGTACCCGTCCTGCTGGCCGGTGAGCAGACCTCCACCCGCATCGAGCCCGCGAAGAGCGTGTACGGAGCCGTGCCCGGCGTCGAGGCGGGGGAAGGCGTGATCGACGCGGCGATCTGGGTCGGCTACGCCTGGGCGGACGAACCCCGCAACCGGGCCGCGGTCGTCGTCACCGGCCACGACGAGCAGGCGGTCGCGGCGGGCGCCGAACGGCTGGCCCGCGGCTTCTGGGAAGCCCGCCACGACTTCGACTTCGTCGCCCCCACCGGCACCTTCGACGACATCCTCGACGAGGCCCTGGCCGGCGAGCGACGCCCGTACTACGTCAGCGACACCGGCGACAACCCGACCGCGGGCGGCGCCGGCGACGTGACCTGGGGCCTGACCCGGCTGCTCGCCCGCCCCGAGTTCCAGAAGGAGGACGGGCCGACCGTCCTGTACGCCTCGGTGCCCGGCCCCGAGGCCGTCCGGCACGCGGCCGAAGCGGGCGTCGGCGCCACGGTGACGGTGACGGCGGGCGCCGAGGTCGACGACCGCCACGCCGGACCCGTCACCCTCACCGGCGTCGTGCACGCCGTCCGCCTCGGCGACCGCGACGCGCGGACCGAGGCCGTGATACGCGTCGGCAGCGCCTACGTGATCCTCACCGAACTGCGCAAGCCCTACCACCACGAGCACGACTTCACCGACCTGGACCTCGACCCGCGCGGCGCCGACATCGTCGTCGTGAAGATCGGCTACCTGGAGCCCGAACTGTTCGCCATGTCCGCCGACTGGAAGATGGCCCTCACCCCGGGCGGCGTGGACCAGGACCTCGTCCGGCTCGGCCACCACCGCATCCACCGGCCCATGTTCCCCTTCGACCCCGCCATGGCCGACCCGGACCTGACCGCCCGCCTGATCCCCGCCGCCGACCAGCCGCTGACCGGGGCCGACGAGTGAGCGCCCGCCCCAGCCTGGAGATCGCGGTCGTGTCCCCGGCGGGCGCCCGCACCGCCCGCGAGCACGGGGCGGACCGCGTCGAACTGTGCACCGGACTCGAACTGGGCGGCCTGACCCCCTCGACCGCGACGGTCGAGGCGGCCGTCGAGTCCGGGCCGCCCGTCCACGTCCTCGTCCGCTGCCGCCCCGGCGACTTCGTGTACGACGCCGAGGAGGTCGCCCTGATGACCGCCGAGGTGCGTACCGCCCTGCGCGCGGGCGCCCGCGGCGTCGTCGTCGGAGCACTGACCCCGGGCGGCGCCCTCGACACGGACGCCCTCGCCGCGCTCGCCGGCGCCGCGCGGGACACCGACCCCGCCGCACAGGTCACGCTCCACCGGGCGGTGGACCAGGCGAGCGACCCGGTGGCCGCCGTCGCGGCGCTGCCCGGGCTCGGCACCACCCGCGTCCTGACCTCCGGCGGCGCGTCCACCGCGAGCGGGGAAGGGCCGTGCTCACCGCGATGGCCGCCGCGGCCCCGGCGTCGACGTGGCCGCCGGGGGCGGGGTGCGGCCCGGCGACATCGCCGGTCTGCTGGCGGCGGGCGCCACCTCGGTGCACCTGTCCGCCAAGTCCCGGGCGACGCCCCGGCGCGCGGCCGGCTGGGTACCCCTCGGCGCGGGCGGCACCTCCGCCGCCGACGACACCCACTTCGTCACCGACGGCACCGTCGTCGCGGAGGCGAGGAGGGCACTGGACGCGGCGGTCGGACGGACGGGGGAGCAGCCCGGAGGCGCCCCTCGGTGAACGGCCCGCGGACCCGACCGGGACACTGGCACCGTGGACGCACTCGCCGGACTGCTGGAGGGCCCCCGGGCCCGTGGTGCCTTCATGATCCGCGCCTGCTTCGACCCGCCCTGGGCCGTGCGCGTCGAGGACCGGGCACCGCTGACCGTGATGCTGATGGTCCGCGGCGACGCCTGGATCGTGCCCGGCACGGGGGAGGGGCTGCGCCTGCGGGCCGGGGACCTGGCCATCGCGCGCGGCCCCGACCCGTACGTCTGCGCCGACGACCCCGCCACCGCCCCGCAGGCGGTGATCCTGCCGGGCGGCGCGTGCAGCTACCCCGACGGGCGCCCCCTCAACGGCTCGATGGACCTCGGCGTCCGCACCTGGGGCGACCACGCCGACGGCCAGGCGGTCCTCCTCATCGGCACCTACCTGGTCCGCGGCGAGATCGGCGGCCGTCTCCTCGACGCGCTGCCGCCGCTGCTGTCCCTCACCTCCGAGGCGTGGGACAACCCCCTCACCCCGCTGCTGATGACGGAGGTCACGCGCGACGAGCCGGGCCAGGAGGTCGTCCTGGACCGGCTCCTCGACCTGCTCGTCATCGCCGCACTGCGGGCCTGGTTCGCCCGGCCGTCGGCCGAGGCGCCCGCCTGGTACCGGGCGATGGGCGACCCGGTCGTCGGCCGGGCGCTGCGGCTGATCCAGGACGATCCGGCCCACGCCTGGACCGTCGCGTCCCTCGCCGCGAAGACCGGCGTCTCCCGCGCCGCGCTCGCCCGCCGCTTCACCGACCTCGTCGGCGAACCCCCCATGGGCTACCTCACCGGCTGGCGTCTCGCCCTGGCCGCCGACCGGCTGCGGGACGGCGAGGACACCCTCGGCGCGATCGCCCGCCAGGTCGGCTACGGCAGCGCGTTCGCCCTGTCCACCGCCTTCAAGCGGGTCTACGGCGTCAGCCCGCAGGAGTACCGCGCCCACCCCGCCCCCGGGACCGCCCCCGAACCCGCCCCGGCCCCGGCCCCGGCTTCGGCTCCGGCCCCGGCTTCGGGCTCCGGCGTGACACCGGCTCCGGCGTAACCTGGCACGCGTGTACGCGGAACGGGCGTCCCGGCTGACCGGCGCGGTGGTGTGGACCAACACCCCGACGCGGCCCGGCCCGGGACGGGTGCTGCCCGACGGCTGCATGGACCTGCTCTGGTACGACGGCCGGCTCCTGGTCGCGGGCCCCGACACCCGCGCCCACCTCACCGACGGCACCCCCGGCGGCTGGGCGGGCGTCCGCTTCCACCCCGGCACCGCGCCCGCGCTCCTCGGCGTGCCCGCCGCCGAATTGCGCGACCGCCGCGTCGACCTCACCGACCTCTGGCCTGCCGCCCGCGCACGAAACCTGACCGCCCGGGTCAACGCCGCCCCCGACCCGGCCACCGGCCTGGAGCGGGCCGCGCTGTCCCGGGCCGCCGACACCGGGCCCCCCGACCCGCTGCTCGCCCGGATCGTCACCGCCCTCGACGCCGGCCGCCCGGTCGCCGCCACCGCCGACGCACTCGGCATCGGAGCCCGCCAGCTGCACCGCCGCTCACTGGCCGCCTTCGGCTACGGCCCCAAGACGCTGGCCCGCGTCCTGCGGCTGCAACGCGCCCTCGCCCTGGCCCGGAACGGCACCCCCCTCGCCGAGACGGCGGCCCGGACCGGCTTCGCGGACCAGGCCCACCTGACGCGGGACATACGGGAACTGACGGGCGCGACACCTCTCCAACTACTGCGCGGCTAGCGGCGCGAACAGGTCGACGCCGTGACCGTCGGGGTCGCCGAGGACGGCGTACCGCTGCCCCCAGGGGGCGTCCCAGGGCTCCCGCTCGCCCTTGCAGCCCGCGCCCGTCAACTCCGCGTAGAGGGAGTCCACTTCGGCGGGCGTGTCGCACAGCAGGGCGAGTGAGTGCCGCCCGCCACCGGTGGGCGGCTCCCATCCGGGCGTGAACGAACGGACGGACTCCTCGGTGTCCAGCAGCAGCCGGATCCCGCCCGGCAACCCGGCCTCGGCGTGCGGCAGCTCCCCGGACCCCTCCGGGAACGCGAAACCGAGCCGACGGTAGAAGGCCACGGACGCGGCCATGTCGGAGACGATGAGGCTGATGGCGTCGAATCGTGCGGTCATGAAGCCACCGTAGGCGGGGCGCACGGCCCCGGTCTTGAAGAAAACGGACACCCGGACGCCGCGCCCGTGCCTCATAACCTCCTCAAGTCCCTTGAAGGGAAACCGGCACCGAGCCGACCATGGCCCCATGATCGGACGACTCGCCCCACCGGACCTCAACGTCCTTCTCCTGCGCGACGCGGACATCGTCGCGCACCGCATCCGTCAGGCCCTCGCCGAGGCGACGCCCGAGGAACGGCCCGGACTGGAGCGCGCCGCCGCCCTGGTCGAGCAGGCCGCCGCGGCCCCCGACGCGCAACTCCTCGCCCGCTGGGTCCACGAACGCCTCACCGCGGCCGGCCACGAGGGCCCCGTCGACTCCGTCCGCGCGGTCAAGACCCTGCGCGAAGCGGCCCCCGGCCTCAGCCTGCGCCAGGCCGTCAAGCTGACGAAGGACGCCGCCGCCCACCGCCCCTGAGCCCGACCGGAACCGCCCGCGGAACACACCCGTGGAACACCTGTACGGCAGGATGGCCGCATGATTCGTCACGCGCGCGTTCTGCCGGTGCTGCTGGCCCCGCTGCTGCTCACCGCCTGCGGCTCCGAGAAGGCGGACGCGGGCCGCCCGGCACCTCCCCCCTCGACCGCCGCCCCCGCGGCCGACGGGGCCGAACTGCGGACCCGCGCCCAGGCGATGGGCATCGCCCCCGAACTGGTCTACATCACCGAAGCACCCGGGTTCACCCTGGCCCAGCAGTCCGTCGGTGTCCTCGGAGACGAAGGCTTCTCCGCCACCTGGGTCGACGGCGAGACCAACGCCCAACTGCGCCTCGCCGTCGACCGCGGCACGATCACCGCCGGCACCTGCCCCGAGCAGCCCGTCGGCGACATGCCCGGCGAGCACACCACCTGCGAGCGAGACGGCGTCGCCTGGTACCGCACCGGGGCCGGACGCCACGAGTACGCCCTGCCCGAGAAGGGGCACGTCGTCCGCGTCTCGGCCGAGACGGACGCCGTACCCCGCGACGTCCTCAACGCGGCCGCCCTCGCCGCCCACCGCCCCGACGCCGCCGAGACCGACCGCCTCCTGCCCTCCGTCGACCCCGCCCCTCCCGCACCCGTCGAGCGCGGCGACCTGCCCCCGTACGGCGACGGGGCCCCCGACAACCACGTGGACGTGGGCGGCTGACCCGATCCGCGACCGGTGCGCTACGCCGTGAAGGCCGCCACCGTGTCCAGCCCCGCCTGCCGCAGGGTCCGGTGAACAGCCGGGCGGGCACCCCGCACGGTGAGAGCGACCGGCTCCGGCGTACCGGTCACCGTCCGCAGCAGCGCGTACGCGCACGCCAGATCGATGTGGTCCAGGCCGCTCATGTCCAGGATCCACGCCTTCGGCCTCCGCAGCCGCGGGTCGAGAAGCGACTCCTCCAGCACACGCAGCGCGGGGGCGTCCAGGTCCCCCGAGAAGGCCAGCACGGCGCGGTCCTCGTCGGCCTCGGCGATCCTTACCGGTGCGTCCGTCACGACAGCCTCCTCGATGGCCCGGCGCGCGCGTGGCGTGCGTGGTCTCCATTGTCCCTCAGCCGTGACGACAGGGGCGGCCCGGAATAGATCCGCGTGCCGTGGCGCTGTGACCTGTGCGGTACGACAGTGCGGCGAAGGGCTGGTGGGCGCATGCGGTCAGGCCAGACGAACCCCGTGGTCAGTACGGTGCACGGCGCCGTACGCGGCAGGTACGAGCACGGAGTCGCCGTGTTCCGGGGCATCCCGTACGCGGCACCCCCCTTCGGACCCCGCCGCTTTTGCCCACCCGTACCCCCCGAGCCCTGGGACGGCGTCCGAGACGCGGGCTCCTTCGGCCCCACCGCGCCGAAACCCCCGTACTCCGAGGCCTTCGCCCGATACCTCTCCGACCCGACGATCCCCGGCGACGACTGCCTCAACCTCAACGTCTGGACCCCGCAACCGAGCCCCCGCGCCCACCTGCCCGTCCTCGTCTGGCTGCACGGCGGCGCCCTGACCAGGGGATCCTCCGCCGTGCCGGTCTACGACGGCCACACCTTCGCCCGCGACGGCGTCGTATGCGTGTCGATCAACTACCGTCTGGGTGTCGAAGGCTACGGCCTGTTCCCGGACGCCCCCGCGAACGCCGGCCTGCGCGACCAGATCGCCGCCCTCCAGTGGGTGCGGGACTCCATCGAAACCTTCGGCGGCGACCCCGACCGGGTCACCGTCGCAGGCCAGTCCGCGGGCGCCATCAGCACCGGCGCGCTCCTCGCCGCACCTCAGGCCCAGGGCCTGTTCCGGCGGGCCGTCCTCCAGAGCGGCGCACCCGAAGCCACCGACCGCGACAAGGTACGGCGCATGGTCCGCCGCATCGCCACCCGCCTGAAGATCCCCGCCACCGCCGAGGCATTCGCCGCCGCCGACCGCGCCCAGCTGCTACGGGCCCAGGCCGAGGTGGGGCGATTCAGCAGCCCCGTACTCGGCGGACCCGGATTCGGCATCGTCGTCGACGGCGACGTGCTGCCCCGCGACCCGCTGCAAGCACTCGTCGACGGCGACGCGGCACCGGGCGTCGACCTCATGATGGGCTGGACCCGCGACGAGTACCGGCTCTGGCTCGTCCCCGGCGGCCTCCTCGAACGCGTCGACCGACTCGGCACGGTGGCCCTCTCGGGCGCCCGCGCCCGCTGCCACTGCGGCAACGAGGTGATCCGCGGCTACCGCGCGCTGCGCCCCGACGCGGGGGCCGCCGAGACCGTGGGCCAGCTGGTCACCGACCACCTGCTCCGCGTCCCGATGCACCGCGTGGCCGACGCACGGCCCGCGCCCACGTACGTCTACGACTTCGCCTGGCCGTCCAACCTCCCCGGCCTTGGCGCCTGCCACGCCCTGGAGCTGGGCTTCGTCTTCGACTCCGGCGACGGCCCCGACGCGCGCAGGCTCGCGGGAGAGGGCGCGCCGCAGGCCCTGGCCGACGCGATGCACGGGGCGTGGGTGCGTTTCGCCGAGTCCGGAGACCCCGGCTGGGAGTCCTGGGACGCCACCCACCCCGTGCGAGTCTTCGGCGACGGCGACCCGCGTACGGCCTACGGTCCGCTCGACGCCGAGTACGACCTGTGGAAGGCCGACGTCACCGGTCCCCGAGGAACGCGGCCCAGGCGTCTGGTCCGACGGTGACGTGTCCCTGCGGGGCTTTGGAGTCCCGGATGTGGATGGCGGTGGGTTCGTGGGCGACCTCGACGCACTGGCCGCCTTCGCTGCCGCTGTAGGTCGACTTGAACCACTCGAGTGCCGTGTCGCTCATGCTTCTCCCAGAAGACGGTCCAACAGGGACCTGGTTTCCTCGGTGTTGAGGGCCTGCGTCCGCAGCATCGCATACTTCTGGGTCAGGATCCCCACCCCTTCGGGGTCGGCGATCAGGTGGCTGCCACGCTGTGTCTCCATGTAGGCGAGCCGCTGGTACTCGGGCGTTTCCATCAGGACGAACGCCCCGTCGAGTCCGGCATGCGAGGTGCGTCCGAGCGGCAGTACTTGGAGCGTGATCCCCGGCATTTCCGCGTGCTCGCGCAGCTTCTGGATCTGTTCTGCGTAGACCTCCCTTCCGCCCAGTCGATCGCGCAGGGCAGCCTCCCAGATCACGAAGCTCGTGGTGGGCGGCACCTTGCGATGCAGAATCTCCTGGCGGCCCATGCGGGCCGCCACCCGCAGTGCAATCTCGTCCTCCTCGTAGACGGGAACGCGGCTGCGGAAGACCGCTCGCGCGTACCCCTCTGTCTGGAGCTGGCCGGGCACGGCCAGGTTGTCGTAGACAGAGATGGCGATGGCCTCCCGCTCCCTGTCCAGGAACTCCTCCGCCCACAACGGAACCAGGTCCACCTCCGGCATCCTGCTCAACGCGGTCGACAACGCACCCTTGGTCTCCAGGAGTTCGTCGAGCTGCTCGGCGAGATCCGGCTTCAGCGGGCGTCGGCCCTGTTCGATCGAGGCGATCTGCTGCTCGCCGATGACGAAACGCTCGCCCAGGGACCGCTGGGTGTGCCCCGCCGCCTGTCGGTAGAGGGCGAGTAGCGCGCCCACCATCTTCATCGCGGAGGCGTTTCTCCGTGCCGTCGTACCCATGAGGTCCAACTCCCCACCCGTGCCCGTACGTTCACCATCGCGCACCCGTACACACCTGCCGTACTGCCATGCGCACTGTTTCATGATGGCCACGGAGCGTAACTCTCGTACTGTGAACAACGAAACTCCACCCTCGTCCGCACGTGAGCGCTTCTACCGCCGTGAACGCCGGTCCGTCCCCGCCGCGCGGGCCTTCGCACGGGAGGTGCTCGCCGACTGGGGTGTGCGCGGGCGCGCCGACGACGTGGTGCTGTGCGTGAGCGAACTGGCCACCAACGCGTTGGTGCACGGCGTGCCGCCCGGCCGGGGATTTCGGCTGCGGCTGCTGCCGTGCGGGGACGGCGTACGTGTCGAGGTCCACGACAGTGGGGGCGGGGTGCCGGCCGTGCCCCTGGACGACCCCGGCGGGTCGGCCGAGGGCGGGCGCGGGCTGTTGCTGGTGTCGGAACTGGCGAACAAGTGGGGCGTGGGGGAGAGGGGGCCCGGCAAGGTCGTGTGGTGTGAGGTGGGTGATGCATAGGGAGTTGGAAGAGTGGCTGTGGGGCCGCCCGCTTCTTGGTCAGTGTCGTGCTTCCGCGATCCGCGTCAAGGGCGCTCCGCTGTCGCTGCGCGTCGCCTTCGGCGATGGGCCTGCGGCCCACCCTTGACTCGGCTCGCTCCAGCACGGGTGAGAAGCGTGCGGGCGGCCGGGGGAGGGTGGGTGTCCCGGGTACGTCGGTCCCTGCCGCCGGTTTGCCGGTCGTCCGGCGTGAGGGGCGCGTTCGCGTCTCGCCAGCACGCCGGGTGGGCTTAGCGTCTGCCGCCCGGTGGGTGGTGGGCGCCGTTGAGTGGGTGGTGCGTGGTGGGTTTGGCGTCTGCCGCCTTGGTGGGTGGTGCGTGTTGGGCGGTGGGTGCAGCCCGGCGGGTGATGGGTGCCGCCGGATGTGTGGTGGGTGATGGGTGCCGCCGGGTGTGTGGTGGGCGTGGTGACAGTTGGTCGGGGGATTGATGGCGGCGGGGGGCGGGGGCTTGTCGGAAACCGAGGACAAAATCGCGATTTTGTCCTCGGTTTTTGGGAGGGGTCCCGGAGGGGGCGAGGGTTCTCGTGCTCCCCAGGACGTAACCGCCCGCGGCCGCCCGCCCACCCGCCCGCCCGACCGCACCCGCCCGCCCGCGGTGGGCTGCCCACGGCCGCCCGCCCGACCGCAGCCGCCCGCCCGGGTCGGCTGCACACGACCGCGTGTCCATGGCTGTTCGTTCTTGGCCGGTTGCCCCACTGGCCGTTGGACGCTGACGCGGCGTGGCGTGCATGTGAGGTGCTGGTGCGTTCCTCGTGCCGGGGACTGGGTGGCTGGCCTGAGGGACCGGTGTGCGTCGGCCACCCGTTTTCCCGGGCCGCTCGCTCGCTTCTCCCTCGTGCTGGAGCGAGCCGAGTCAAGGGTGGCCCGCAGGGCCATCGGCGGAGCCGACGCGGAGCGCCCTTTACTCGGGTCGTGGAGGCACGACACTGGCAAGGAAGCGAGTGGCCCCACGGTCACTCCTCCTACGCCCCGAAGCTCCCGGAGGCCCCTGCCCAGCTACCTGCCGCCCCGCCACCGAGCGCCCGTCAGCACCGCTCCCACCGCCACGCCGACCACCACGCCCGCGGCGATCACCCGGCCCAGTCCGGACCCGGCACCGGTCACCGGGACCTCCGCCGCGGCCGCCACCACGCCGGCTCCCGCGCAGGCCGCGACCGCCTCGGTCCAGGCGCGTGCGGTGCCGCGACCCCATCGCCAGGGCCACGTCTCGCTCGTCACCAGGTAGGCCACCAGCAGCCCCACCACGCAGGCGCCCTCCCACCAGGCCGGGTCGCCGGACGCCGCGATCACCACGACGCCCGCCGCCAGCACCGTCGTACGGTGGCGCGGCAGCCGGTGGAACCACCGGGTCGACTCCAGTGAGGGACGCAGGTCCAGTGAGGGTGCCGCCCACGCGGCGAAGGCGACCGCGCAGACGAGTGGGACCGCCCCGCCCGCCGTGTCCACCGTCGTCCACGGCCGCCAGGCCATCACCACGGCGGCCACGGCGAGCACCCGCACCGGCACGGTGCCGATCCAGTAGCCGAGGTACTCCCGCAGGCCGACCCGCGTGTCCGGCACCGTCATCCCGGACGCCCCCTTCCGCCGATCCGCCCCGACAGCAGCGGGGCCAGGGCCAGGTCAAGTGACTCGCCCACGACGTGCCGGAGTACCGGCACCCCGCTGTCCCGCAGCGCGAAGCGCATCGCGTCGCGTTCCGCCCGCCACAGGCGCAGTCCCAACTCTCCTGCTGTGTCCCCGGGTTCGACCTGGGGATCGCCGCTCGGGATCTCCACCACGACGGGGCGGCGCCCCCGTGCCTGGAGGTCCCGCAGCACTTGAAGGATGCGTGCGTCGCTCAGCGGGGTGAACACGTACACGAGGGCGCCCTCGGGCAGTGCGGGCGGTGGGACCCGTTCCAGCCCGGGGCCGCCGAAGCTGCGGTCCTTGCGGACGTCGAGGACGCTTTCGACGATGCGGTAGAACGCCGCGTCCCCGGTGCCCGGTGCCAGCCAGCGTGTGGTGCCGCCGGTGGAGACGACGCCCACCCGGTCGTGGGTGCGCAGGTAGGCGCGGGTGAGCCCGGCGGCGGCCCGTACCGTCTCGTCCAGGGACGACAGCCCGGTCACCGGGTCGAGGACGTCCCCGAACGCGTCGAGCAGCATCACCGTGTCGGCGGCCCGTTCGGCCGCGAACCGGTGCAGTTGGACGGACCCGCGCCGGGTCGTCGACGGCCAGTGGATGCGGCGCTGCCGCTCCCCGGGCACCCACGGGCCCACGCCGATGACCTCGACGCCCTCCCCGGACTGCGGTGAGGCGTGCTCGCCGAGCCGCTGCGGCAGCCGGGCCGGGATCGGCGTGAACCTCGCCTGGGTGGCCCGCGGGAACACCGACACCTCGGCGGCCTCCACGCGGACGGTGCGTCGCACGGTGCCCCCGGTGTCGTAGACGTCGAGGTCGACCGGGCCCAGCGACCAGCGTCCCCAGCTCAGTGCCGTGTGGCGCAGCGTCACCGGGGACGGGCCGACGACGACCTCGTCCAGGCGCAGGCCGGGGCCGAGCGTGAGACCGGGGTCGAGGCGGACGGCGTCACCGTCGTGGGCCACCGAGATGCGTACGGTGACCGTGTCGCCCTCGAAGCAGCGCCTCGGTTCGACGGTCGTCGACGTTTCGACGCGGCGGGCGTGGGCGCGGGGCAGGGCGAGGGCGAGCAGTACCAGGGGCGCCGCCGCGAGCGCGAGCAGCCATGCCCGGCCGGTGAGCAGCGCGGCGGACAGTGCCACGGCGGCGACGGTCAGCAGGCGCAGCGTGCGCTCACTGGGGCGTGGGCCGTCCGGGGGTGGGGGCGGCGGCTGCGACGGGGAGGTGCGGCCTTCCAGGGCGCGGACCACCACCGCGTTCGGCCGGGGGTCGGGTGCGGGCTCGGGTGCGGTCACGAGGGCACTGCGGCCGTGCGGCGTGTGGTCGGCGTACCGACGCCGGCGACTATCTCGCGCAGTACGTCGTCCGTGGATGTCTCCCGCACCCACAACTCCGGCCGGAGCGACACCCGGTGGGCCAGGGCGGGCACCGCGAGGCTCTTGATGTCCTCCGGGACGACGTAGTCGCGGCCGTCCAGTACGGCGCGGGCGCGGGCGAGCTGGACGAGGGCGAGTCCGCCGCGCGGGGAGGCGCCGATGCTGATCTGGGGGTGCTCGCGGGTCGCGCCGACGAGCGCGACGGCGTACTCCAGCAGGTCGTCGTCGATCTCCACGCGTTCCACGACGGCCCGCCACGCCACGACGTCCTCCGGCCCCGCGAGCCTTTCGAGGACGGTCTCGGGTGCGGCCCGGTCGACCCGGGCCCGCAACATCGCCAGTTCCTCCGAGGCCGTCAGGTATCCCATCCTCACGCGCAGTTGGAACCGGTCGAGCTGGGCCTCGGGCAGGGAGTACGTGCCCTCGTACTCCACCGGGTTGGCGGTCGCCACGACCAGGAACGGGTCGGCGAGCGGCCGGGTCTCGCCGTCCACGGTCACCTGTGACTCGGCCATCGCCTCCAGCAGCGCGGCCTGCGTCTTGGGCGGGGTCCGGTTGATCTCGTCGGCGAGCAGGAGGTGCGTGAAGATCGGCCCGGGGTGGAACACCATCTCGCCGGTGCGCTGGTCGTACAGGGGTGTTCCGGTGACGTCCGACGGCAGCAGGTCGGGCGTGAACTGGATGCGGCGGAAGTCCAGTCCGAGCGTGGTGGCGAACGACCGGGCGAGGAGTGTCTTGCCGAGTCCGGGCAGGTCCTCGACGAGGACGTGGCCGCGGGCCAGCACGCCCAGCATCACGAGTTCGAGCGCGTCCGGCTTGCCGACGACGGCGCGGCCGATCTCGCGCAGTACGGCACCGGCCTGCTCACCGACCTGCTCGGCGGTACGCGGCCGGGGCGTGGAAGGAGTCGTCACGTCGCTTGGTCCTTAGCGGTACGGGGGCTACGGGTGCGGGGTGCGCCGAGTACTTCGAGCCGGTCGACGAGGCGGCGCAGCACGTCGACCGGGACCTCGCCGTCGGGTCCGGTGCCCGGTGGCACCGGACCCAGCCACGGCCACAGCTCGGGGCCGATCAGCTCGGCGGCCCGCTCCGGCTGGTGCTCCAGGGACACCTGGTGGTGTTCGGCGAGCGCGGCGGCATACAGGTGGCGCAGCTCGGGCCGGAGCACCGCGCGGTAGTAGAGGGCGCCGTCGGATCCGGTGGACGTGCTCACGTTGCGGCGCCACTCGCCCATGCCGGGCAGCCGGGTCCTCAGCAGCCGCACCTCGTCCCGGTGCCCGGCGTCGAGGGCGCCCGCCCCGGTGACGTACCGGGCGACGAGCAGGGCCGCCGCGACGAGCAGGGCGACGAGGGCACCGGCCGCGGTGGGACCGTCGAAGAGCAGGACGAGCAGCACGCCGGAGCCGGCGACCGCGCCGCCGAGCAGCGCGAGCCCGCGCAGGGTGAGCATGTCCTGTCCCCGGGGTCCTCCCGCAGGTCGGTTCACCGCCCGGCCTCCTGGTCCTGGTTGTGGTCTGCGAGCAGTGCCGCGATCTCCTCCAGGGCGTCGGCGGCGGCGTCCCGGTGGGCGGTGTCCATCGGGTGCGAGGAGTAACGGGCCTCGCGGAACAGCGCCGTGAGCCGGGGCGCGGCCCGACCCGGGGCGAGACCGGCGTCGGCGGTGCGGGTGAGCAGGTCGGCGGGGCTGTCGGAGGCGTGGCGGGGCACGCCGGACGCGACGAGGGCGTCCTCCATGGCGGCGTAGCAGGCGATGACGGCCGCGCGGGCGTCGTCACCGGTGTCTTCCAGGGCGCGGCGGCCCGAGTGCACGGCGGACAGCAGCAGCCGCGCGTCCTCGTCCTGTGCCGCGGGACCCGCCGGGCCGGGGCGTTGCGGCACCCGCAGTCCGAACCGTCGCAGTCGCCGTACGACGGCCACCACGATCAGCGCGACGACGATCGCGGCCAGCGCGGCGAGCACGAGGTACAGCGGCAGCGAGGAAGGGCCGTCCGAGTTCCCGTGGTGCACCGGCGGCGGGACAAGGGTGCGGGTCGGTGTGGGGGCGGGCGCGGTCGCGGCGGGCAGGGGCGGGCCGGACGTGTTGCCGCCCGTGGAGAACCGGTGCAGCACCATGGCCAGGACGCCGATGACGCCCACCCCGGCGAGCAGCAGTGGCGCGGCGATCTCCCGCAGCCGCTCCTCGCGCGGTGGCAGCGAGAAGCGGTCGGCACCGAAACGGGGACGGAAGTGGTTGACGGCCGAGACGGCCCCGAGCATCCAGGCGACGGACGTCCCGATCACCACGAAGCCCCAGTGGCCGATCGGCCCCATGCCGGAATGCAGCAGGCCCTCCGCGGGCCGCAGCGCGAGCGCGGCGACGGCCAGCGCCCCGACCACCGAGACGGCGATCACCGCCCCCGGCGCCGCCCGGTGTCGCGTCCGCTCCCCGTCTTCCATGCCGTCCCCCGCTGAACCCCTCGCCCCCCGAACGCCTGTTCAGCGCCATCTTGGCACAGGCGGGGCCGCTCATCCCAGGGCCAGTGCCCGCGCGATCGACGTGATCGTGTCCGGCCCCACCCGGCAGCAGCCGCCGATCAGCCGGGCCCCCTGCTCCCGCCAGTCCCGTACCCGCTCGGTGGTCAAGGACGAACGTCCGCGCCAGGCACGGGCGTCGGCGTCCCAGCTCTCCCCGCTGTTGGGGTAGGCGACGACCGGCTTGCCGGTGACGCGGGCGGCGGTCTCGACCGCGCCGGACACGTCCTGGGGGGCACAGCAGTTGACGCCCACCGCGATCACCTCCTCCGCGTCGGCGGCCAACGCGAACGCCTCCTCCAGCGGCTGGCCGGCCCGCGTGCGGTCGCCCGCGACGGTGTACGACAGCCAGGCGGGCACGCCCAGTCCGCGCACCGCCCTCAGCAGGGCCGCCGCCTCGTCGGTGTCCGGCACCGTCTCCAGGGCGAGGACGTCGGGGCCCGCGGCGGCCAGGATTTCCAGGCGGGGGCGGTGGAAGCGCTCCAGTTCGCGCACGCCGAGGCCGTACCGTCCCCGGTACTCGGAGCCGTCCGCGAGCATCGCCCCGTACGGGCCCGCCGACGCCGCCACCCAGCGGGGGCGGTCCGGGCCTGCCCGGCGGGCGGCCTCACGCGCCGACTCGACGCTGAGCGCGAGCAGTTCCGCGGCTCGTCCGGGTCCGATGCCGCGCCGGGCGAAGCCCTCGAAGGTGGCCTGGTAGCTGGAGGTGATCGCCACGTCGGCGCCCGCCTCGAAGTAGGCGAGATGGGCCCTCGTGATCGCCTCGGGGTCCTCGGCCAGCAGCCGGGCCGACCACAGCGCGTCGCCCAGGTCGTGCCCGGCCGCCTCCAACTGGTTCGACATCCCGCCGTCGAGGACGAGCGGGCCGGAGGCGGGGGAGCCCGCGAGGGCGGCGGCGAAGGCGCTGGTCATGGCATGAGGCTACGGCCCGCCGACCCGCGCTCGGGTGCCTTGTCCCCCGTGCGAGCTACAGGCAGGTGTCCACCGTGAGGTGACGATCTCCGGCCGCCGGATCCGTAGCGTCCGGTACAGCCCGCGGCACTCGGTCACGGGCCCGACGAAGGAGTCCCCCCGTGAGGTTCGTGTGGCAGTTCCTGGCCGTGCTGGTGGCCTACGCCATCGGCGGCATGGCCATCCAGGCGGTGCAGGACAACGACTGGCTCACCCTGGTCGTCGGTCTCACGGCGGCCGCGCTGGTGGTGTTCGTGTACGCGTGGGTGGTGCGGCGCACCGAACGCCGCCAGGCCCTGGACGTGGCCCGCGAGGACGCCGTCGCCAAGACCGGGTGGGGGGTGCTGATCGGGGTCGGGCTGTTCTCGGCCGTCATCGTGAACCTCTTCACCTCCGGGCACTACGAGGTCGAGGGACTGGGCTCGGTGCCGGGCGCGATCGGGCTGGTCGGCTTCATGGCCGGGGCCGCCGCGACGGAGGAGGTCCTGTTCCGCGGGGTCCTGTTCCGGATCATCGAGGAGCACCTCGGCACGTACCTCGCCCTGGGCCTGACCGGCATCGTGTTCGGCCTCATGCACCTGCTCAACGAGGACGCCACCCTGTGGGGCGCCCTCGCCATCGCCGTCGAGGCCGGATTCATGCTCGCCGCCGCGTACGCCGCCACCCGCAGCCTGTGGCTGGCGATCGGCGTGCACTTCGGCTGGAACTTCGCCGCGGCCGGCGTCTTCAGCACCGTGGTCTCCGGCAACGGCGACAACAAGGGCCTGCTGGACGCCACGATGTCGGGTCCGGAGCTGCTCACCGGCGGCGACTTCGGGCCGGAGGGCAGCGTGTACTCGGTGGGCTTCGGGGTCCTGCTGACCCTCGTGTTCCTGTGGCTGGCGCACCGGCGCGGGCACATCGTGCCGTTCGGCTCGCGGCGGCGTGCCGCGGCCGCCAACTCCACCGCTACACTTCCCCGGTGATCGATCGCCGACGGCTCCTGGACCTGTGGCGCCGACTCGACGTCACGGTCCGGGACCTCCCGTTCGGGCTGCTGCTCCTGGTCGCGTCGCTGCTGCCGGCGCTCCGCGGCAACGGCACGGAGGTCGGGGGCCTGCCGACCCGCCCCGCCGACGCCCTCGCCGGGGTCGCGGCCGTCCTCCAGACCGTCCCGCTGGCGGTGCGCCGGCGGTGGCCGCTCGTCTGCGTCGCCCTCGTCTCGTTCGGCTTCGCCGTCGACCAGATCCGCGGCTACCACCTGTTCGCGGGCACCGCACTGCCCATCGCGCTGATCAGCGCGGGGTCGTACCTGGAGAAGTACCGCCGCGCCACCCTGGCCGCCGCCACCGTGGCGTTCGTGGGGGTGTCGGTCGAGCTGTACCGGCGCGGGCCCGGCGAATCGGTGATCGAGTTCGTCTCGTTCTACCTGGTGCTGGCCCTCGCCTGGGGCATCGGCGCGTGGATGCGCTCCGCGCGCGCCGCGGAGGCCGAACGCCGCAGCCGGGCCGCCGAGGACGCCCGCACCGCCGAACGCTCCCGCATCGCCCGCGAGTTGCACGACGTCGTGACCCATCACGTGACGGCGATGGTCGTGCAGTCCGAGGCCGCCAGGTACCTGACCGCCGCACCCGAGCGGCTCGACGACACACTGGCCGCCGTCAGCGACACCGGCCGCCGGGCCATCACCGACCTGCGGCACCTGCTCGAACTGCTCAACCCGGACCACGGCACCGCCGAGCCCAGGACGCCACCGGTCGGCCGGGTGCTCACCCTGGTCGAGCAGACACGCCGGGCCGGGCAGCCGGTGGAGTTCACCGAGGACGGCACACCGGCGGCCTCGACCGGGAGCGCCGACCTCGTGGCCTACCGCGTCGTGCAGGAGGCCCTGACCAACGCCCTCAAGTACGACCACGGCGGCAAGACCTCGGTCCTGGTGCGCCACGGCGAAAGGGAGATCACGGTGGAAGTGGGCACGGACGGCTCGGGCACGGGGGCCGCGTCACCCGGCGGGAGCGGGCGGGGCCTGGCCGGCCTGCGCGAACGGGTCGACGTGCTGGGCGGGGAGTTCAGCGCGGACCGCGCGGACGGCGGCGGCTTCGTCGTCCGCGCCCGGATACCCGGGGGGAGCACGGCATGAGCACGCCGGTCCGGGTCGTGATCTGCGACGACCAGGTGCTGATCCGCACCGGGCTGGCGACGATCATCGACGCCCAGCCCGACCTGGAGGTGGTCGGCGAGTGCGGAGACGGGCAGGCGGGAGTCGACCTCGCCCGTGAACTGCGCCCGGACGTCGTGGTGATGGACATCCGCATGCCGGTCCTCGACGGCCTCGAAGCGACCCGCCTGCTGGCCGGCGCCGGGGTGGAGCACCCCGTCAAGGTGCTCGTCGTGACGACGTTCAACCTCGACGAGTACGTCTACGAGGCGCTCCGCGCGGGCGCCAGCGGGTTCCTGCTCAAGGACGCGCCGCCCGACCGGCTGCTGCACGGCATCCGGACCGTCGCCATGGGCGCGGCACTCCTCGACCCCGACGTGACCCGGCGCCTGGTGGGCCGGTACGCGGCCCGCATCCGGCCCGCCGAAGCCGGCGCCGCCCGGGACATCCCGCTGACGCCCCGTGAGATGGAGGTGCTGCGCCTCATCGCGGACGGCCTGTCCAACAGCGAGATCGCCGCGTCCCTCGTGATCAGCCCCGAGACCGTGAAGACGTTCGTGTCCCGCATCCTCACCAAGCTCAACCTCCGCGACCGCGTCCAGGCCGTCGTCTTCGCCTACCGCCACGGGCTGGTGACCTGACGCGACGTACGGCCGCTCAACTCCGCAACCGGTCGCGCATCCGCGACAGACGCCGGTCGAAGCGGAGGTGGTACCAGGTCAGCCAGCCCATGAACACGACCGCCAGGCCGAGCATCAGGCTTCCGGCGCCGACCGAGCCGGACGAGAACCACAGGGCGGACGTGCCGAAGAAGATCAGGGCCAGCATGGGGAACGCCCACCAGCGGTTGCGCCGCAGCTTTCGCTGACGGGAGTCGACCAGCGCCGCCATCGCCCGCCGCTCCCCGGGGTCCCGGGGCGCCGGTCCGCCCTTGAGGATCCGCCGCTCCATGGCGGGTACGTCGTCCGGCTCCGTACCGACCGCTCGGGCGTCGCGCACGCGCCGACGGCGCACCCACCACACCATCCAGACGGCGAGCGGCACCGTGCCCAGCACGGCCGACGGCCACGCCGACACGCCGCCCAGGACCAGTCGGACCCCGACGCCCACGACGAGGGCGGCGATCACCCCGATGCCCCACAGGCTGTCCTGCCACCGCAGCCGCGGACGGTCGTCGCTTCTCTCTGCGCTTGCCATGTCACCTCTCATGTCCCAGGGGGGAAGGCGTGGACGTGCGGTGAAGACCGGGTACCCGCGTTCGCCGGGAACAGTTCGGCCGGCGCCGAAGCAACCGGCGCCTAGCGTGCGGGACATGAGCGACACATCCACCGCCGCCGCCACCCGCACGCCCGCCGAGGCCGTCACCGGCACGGTCGACCACGTCCTGGCCCTCGCCGCCACCTGGACCCGCTGGGACGGGCGGCCCGCACACGCCGGCGACCGCCTCTACACCCCGCACAAGGCGATCCGACGCGTCGCCGACCACCTGATCGACCATCTCGCGGAGCTGGAGGCCCGGCTGGCGGGAGAAGAGACGCAGCCCGACCACTGGCACGCCTCCACGACCACCACGGACGCGGACCGCGCACCGTTCACGCCCGAGGACCTCGACGAGGCCCGCAGCCGCCTCACCCGGCTCGCCCGGATCTGGGCCAACCGTCTCGAAGCGCTCACCGACGAACAGCTCGACCACTCGCCCGGCGAGGGCTGGAGCTTCCGCGAACTCGCCGCGCACCTCACGGAATCCGAGTACTACGCCGACGCGATCGGGGACCTGTCGTGACCGCCTTCGCCGCACTCCACCGGGAAGGCGACCCCCTGCTCCTGCCGTGCGCCTGGGACCACGCCTCCGCCCTCGCCCTCGCCGGACGGGGTTTCGCGGCGGTCGGCACGACCAGCCTGGGCGTCGCGGCGGCGCACGGGCTGCCCGACGGGGCGTCGGCGACCCGCGGCGAAACACTGCGGCTGGCGCGCGTCCTGGGCGCGGAAGCGTTCCCGCTGTCCGTCGACGCGGAGGACGGCTTCAGCGACGACCCCGACGCCGTGGGCGAGTTCGCGCGGGAGCTGGCGGCGGCCGGAGCCGTCGGGATCAACCTGGAGGACGGCGGGGGGCTGGCGGACCGGCACGCCGCGAAGATCGCCGCCGTCCGGTCGGCCGCCCCCGGTCTGTTCGTCAACGCCCGCACGGACACGTACTGGTCGGGCGACCGCGACGCCGCGGAGACGACCCGGCGCCTGGAGGCCTACCGCGAGGCCGGCGCCGACGGCCTCTTCGTCCCCGGACTCACCGACCCCGCCCGCATCGCGTCCCTCGCCGCCCGCTTCGACGTGCCTCTCAACATCCTGTACACGCCCGCGGGACCCACCCTCGCGCACCTCGCCGACCTCGGCGTGCGCCGCGTCAGCCTCGGCTCGCTGCTCTACCGGCGGGCCCTGGGCGCCGCCCTCGACGCGGCGACCGGCATCCGCGCGGGCCGGGCCCCGGACGGCCCGACACCCACGTACGACGAGGTGCGCGACCCGGCAGGCTAGCCCGCCGCCCTCTCCTCCCGGGGCCAGTTCTCCAACGCCACGTGCAGGGCGTCGACCGCCTTGTCCCAGGACGCCCGGACGTCGCGCGGGGCGCCGAAACCGCCGCCCGCCTCCAGGGCGCAGTAGCCGTGGAAGGTGCTGCGCAGCAGGCGCACCGCGTCGGTGAGGTCGGGTTCGCCCAGGCCGTAGGCGCGGAGCATGCCGTGGGTGATCTCGGCGGTGCGGCGCATGGCGGGGGAGTCGGCCACGGTCGCCACGAGGGACTCGTCGACACGGATCTGGGTCGCGGCGTAGCGGCCGGGGTGGCGCAGGGCGTACGCGCGGTAGGCGCCCGCGAACGCGACCAGCGCCTCCTTCCCGGCCCGGCCGGCCACCGCCTGCGCGATCTCGTCGATCAGCTCGCCGCCGGCCAGCAGCGCCACCCGCACGCGCAGGTCCTGGAGGCCGCGGACGTGCGTGTACAGACTGGCGTCCCGCACCCCGAAGTGCCGGGCGAGCGCGGAGACCGTGACGGCCTCGAACCCGGCCTCGTCGGCGAGATCGGCGGCGGCCGCGACGACGCGGTCCGTGGTGAGACCCACTCGGGGCATGGGCCACCTTCCGGCTTCCTAGGGCTCCTAGGTTTCATGCTAGGCCAGCGCGAGCACCCCGCGCACGAACGCGTTGGTGAACTTCCCCGCCGGGTCCAGCGCCCCGGCCAGCGCCCGGAAGTCGGCCAGCCGCGGGTAGAGGGCGCGCAGCTCGTCCGCCGGGGTCGTGAACACCTTGCCCCAGTGCGGGCGGGCCGCGAACGGGGCGAGCGCCTCCTCCAGCCGCCCCACCACCGGCAGCACCGCCGCCGTGTCCTCGACCCACGTGAAGTGCGCGGCCACGGTGTCCCGGCCGTAGGAGGGGCTCAGCCACTGCGCGTCGGCGGCGACCGTGCGGATCTCGCAGGTCTGCAGCACCGGCGCGAGCACGTCGCGTATCGCGTCCACCGCGTGCAGGGCGGCCAGGGCGTGCTCCCGCGGCATCAGGTACTCCGACTGGAGTTCGGCACCGCTGCTGGGCGTGAACTCGGCGCGGAAGTGCGGCAGCCGCTCGTGCCAGGGCCCCGGCACGCCGAACTGCTCCGTGCAGTTCACCGCGGGCATGCCCGGCACCGGATGCATCTTCCCGGTGGCCCCTTGCGCGTACGGGAAGTCCGGCAGCGGCCGGTCGGTGCGACGCTTCAGCCACACCTGCCGGAAGCCCGGCGCCCGCCAGTCGGTGAACAGGCTGACGCTGTACGCCGCCCCCATCACCGCGTCGAACGTCGCCGTGTCCAGGCCGGCCAGCGGCAGCTCGGTGAAGACGTGCTGCTCCACCTCGTAGGCCGGCTCCAGGTCGAGGGTGAGCGCGGTCACCACGCCCAGCGCGCCCAGCGAGGTCACCGCGCCGCCGAACCGCTCCTCGCCCCGCGCGACGGTCACCGTCGAACCGTCGGCGGTTACCAGCTCCACCTCGCGCACCACCGACGCCAGCGAACCGTTGCCCACCCCGGAGCCGTGCGTGCCGGTCGCCACCGAACCGGCGACCGAGATGTGCGGCAGCGACGCCATGTTCGCCAGCGCCAGCCCCCGCGCGTGCACCAGCCGGGCCAGCTCCGCGTACCGCACGCCGCCGCCGACCCGCACCGTACGGGCGCCCGTGTCCACGTCCACCTCGGACGGCAGGTCCGCCAGCGACAGCAGGACGCCCTCCGGACCCGGCTCGGCGATCTCGTTGAACGAGTGCCCGCTGCCCAGCACCCGCACCCGGCCGCCGTCCGCCACCAGGGCCCGCAGGGCGTCCAGGGACCGCGGCCGCAGCAGCTCCTTGGCCGTGTACGTGATGTTGCCCGCCCAGTTGGTCACCGTGATGTCGCTCATGGTGCGGAAACCTACCCGGCACGCCTGGAGGGGGCCCCGGGCGGGAAGCCGCTCCGGCGGGGGCATACCGTGAGAAGTCGAACGCCGGAGCTGGGAGGAGACACGGGATGGACAGCCGTACCGCGCTGGTCGAGGATCTGATGGAGCGGTTCCCGAACGTACCGCGCGAGGCAGTCTTCAAGGAGGACCTGCTGCGGGGCGGTGTCGCCTTCGACCCCTCCGCGCTGAGCGACAACGAGGACGGCGAGGTCAAGCCGAAGTCGTACTTCATCTTCTCCTTCGACCACGGCACCCTGCCCGAGCTGGGCGAGGCCGCCCTGCGCCGCCCGCCCGAGGAGATCATCCTCACCGGCGGCCCCTACGACCTGCGCCGCACCGTCGTCTCGGTCCGCGTGAACCCGGCCTCCCCCTACCGCGTCGCCGCCGACGAGGAGGGCCGGCTCGGCCTCTACCTCGACGGCAGGCGCATCTCCGACGTCGGCGTGCCGCCGATGCCGGAGTACTACCGGCACAAGCTCTCCAACGGGAAGTCCGTCATGGAGGTGGCCCCGACCATCCAGTGGGGCTACCTGATCTACCTCACCGCGTTCCGCGTCTGCCAGTACTTCGGCGCCAAGGAGGAGTGCCAGTACTGCGACATCAACCACAACTGGCGCCAGCACAAGGCGGCCGGGCGGCCGTACACGGGCGTGAAGGACGTCGACGAGGTCCTCGAGGCGCTGGAGATCATCGACAAGTACGACACCGCCAAGATCTCCACCGCGTACACGCTCACCGGCGGCGCGATCACGTCGAAGGTCCAGGGCCTGGACGAGGCCGACTTCTACGGGCGGTACGCGAAGGCCATCGAGGAGCACTTCCCCGGCCGCTGGATCGGCAAGGTCGTCGCCCAGGCCCTGCCCAAGCCCGACGTCCAGCGCTTCAAGGACTACGGCGTGCAGATCTACCACCCCAACTTCGAGGTGTGGGACGAGTACCTGTTCAAGATGTACTGCCCCGGCAAGGAGCGCTACGTCGGCCGCGACGAGTGGCACAAGCGCATCCTGGACTCGACGGAGGTCTTCGGCGCCCGCAACGTCATCCCCAACTTCGTCGCGGGAGTGGAGATGGCCGAGCCCTTCGGCTTCAAGACCGTCGACGAGGCCATCGCGTCCACCACCGAGGGCCTGCGCTTCTTCATGTCGCACGGCATCACGCCCCGCTTCACCACCTGGTGCCCCGAGCCCACCACCCCGCTCGGCAAGACCAACCCCGACGGCGCACCGCTGGAGTACCACATCCGGCTGCTCCAGGCCTACCGCCAGACCATGGACGACTTCGGCCTCTCCTCGCCCCCCGGCTACGGCCCGCCCGGCGCCGGCAACGCCGTCTTCTCGGTCAGCTCCTTCATGGACAGCCTGCCCGAGGACGCGCCCGTGGAGGTGTGAGCCCGGCGCTTGTCAGTCGTGCCGAGGACGTGCGAAGCTCTGCGCCTGCCGTGAGGCCCCACCCAACTGCGTCACCCGTGCGGTGAGTTGGCCTCACCTCTGGACGCAGTGGATGCAGGAGTCCGATGCCCGACCTGCCGAGCCCCCAGGACGCCGCCGAGGCCGCCCTGCACGCCGAGAGCTGGGACACGGTGCTCTCCTACGCCGACCTGTGCGCGGCCGGGTCCGAGGCGGCCGTCCGGCTGGCCACCGAGGCGTTCGCCCACGGCATGCGCGAGGTCCGCGCCGCCGACGCGGTCGGCACCGTCGCCCGCCGCGCCTCCCGGCTGCCCCGCATCGCGCTGCTCCTGACCGCCGTACGCACCACCGCGGCGGCCTGGGAGAACGCCGGGCAGGGCCACGACCTCGACGCCGGCCTGCGGCTGTGGCTGCGCTCCGAGCGGGCCGCTCGCCACGCCGGACCGCCGCCGCGCCGCCCGCTCGCGCTGCGCGGGCTGCGGGACATGCAGACACCGGACGCGGAACTGCTGTGGCTCGCCGACGTGGAGGCCCTGCCGCTGCCCGTGGTGGCCCGCCGCCTCGGGCTCGACCCGGCCACCGCGTCCGACGAACTCGCCCAGGTGCGCGAACTGTTCCGGGACCGCTGCCGGCGGGGGCACCTCGACGCCCCCTCGGCCACGGAGTGCCGCGGCTACGCCCGACTGCTGGACGCCGTCACCAGGTCGCCCGCCGCCGACACCCCCGACGACCTCTCCCACCACCTGGCCGCCTGCCCCAACTGCGCCGAGGCCGCCGCCTGCCTGCGCCCGGACGGTGCCGGACCGCCCGCGGCCCTCGCCGACGGCGTGATCGGCTGGGGCGGCCGCGCCTACCTGGAACGCCGCCGCGGCGCCGCCGAGGCACGGCTCGGGGCGGGGCGCCCGGCCGACGACGCCCGCGGGGACGGCACCCCCGACGGCTCGGACGGCACCCGTCGGGGCCGCCTCGTACGCGGGAGCCTGCTCGCCACCGCCGTCCTCGTCTCCCTGCTCGCGCTCACCGTCTCCCTGATGCCCTTCGGCACCACCGAAGGCGACGCCGCACCGCCCGCCACCGACACCGTGGACGGCCGGGCGATCGCCGTCCCGGAGCCCGCACCGCCGACGACGGCCGGCCCGGCGGGCCGGTCGACGCCCGCCGGGCCGCCCCCTCCATCGGTGTCACCGGGCCCGCGCTGGACAGGACCCCGCCGCGCGAGGACCCCGACCCGGAACCCCAGGGCACCGCCACACCGACCGCGCCCACCGGGGAGCCCCTCGCCCCGGGCCCCGCTCCCGCCTCCTGCCGCGTCCGCTACGACCTCGTCAACCAGTGGCCCGACGGATTCCAGGCCGCCGTCACCGTCACCACCGACGAGGCCCTCGACTCCTGGCAGTTGGCCTGGACCTTCCCGGACGGCCAGCGCATCGGCCAGATGTGGGACGCGAGCCACACCCGCAGCGGCTCCCGCATCACCGCCACCGCCGCCGCGTACAACCGGACCGTGCCCGCGCACGGCACCCTCACCTTCGGCTTCGTCGCCTCCTGGAGCGGCAGGAACGCACCGCCGTACGACTTCGCCCTGAACGGCCGGGAGTGCGCGTAGCCTGGCTCCCCGGACGTCACGATCCCCCGCGAAGAGGATGGCTGGTCCCTTGTTGTATCTCGCATTCCTGCGCGGCCTGAACGTCCCCGGACGCTCGGTGAGGATGGACCGCCTGCGCGGCCTGTTCCGGGACATGGGCTTCGACGCGGTCCGCAGCCACATCCAGAGCGGCAACGTCTTCTTCGAGACCCCCGAGGAGGACCGGTCGGTGCTGAGCCGGACCATCGGCACCCACCTGCGGGAGGCCCTCGGGTACGAGGTCGCGGTCTGCCTGCGCACCGTCCCCGAGATGGAGGAACTGGTCGCGCTCGACCCCTTCAAGGACGTCGACGTCACCGACAGCACGCGCTGCTGCGTGGTGTTCACCACCGAGCCGATCGATCCGGCGCTGGAACTGCCGCTGCTCTCCCCCAAGAAGGACATGGAGATCATCGGGACCACCGGGTACGAGGCCTTCGTGGTGTGGCACCTGATCAAGGGCAGGGCGCCCGCCGCCAAGGGATTCCAGGAACGCCACCTCGGTGGCGACGCGACGACCCGCTTCTTCCACACCGTCGTCGACATCCTCGCCGCCGCGAAGAAGGGCGCGTCCTGAACGGCTGGGCGCGACCGAGGTAAATGGCTGGCGCGTCCAGGAGGGGGTGGCTAGAGTTGCCGCGTTCCGGTGGCCACCGCGCCACCGCCCTTCGCTGTGTGAGACCCGGGAGGTGTCGACCGATGACTGTCGCTGAGACGGGCGCTGCCCGCATCCGGAAGTTCGTCACGTCCACCTCCGTGGCCACCGGCTGACACCCACCTCACTTCCCGCGTACGGCACGCGGACGCCGGGGCCGCCCTGTGAAGGGTCTCCCTTGAACCTCCCGTCTTCCTCCTCCCCGTCCTCCCTGTCCTCCTCGTCCCTCTCCGCCTCTTCTTCCGCCTTCTGCGGTGTCTCGCATCCGCTCGCCCCGTACGGCTGGGACGCGCAGTGGGAGTCGGAGTTCGCCCCGTACGCCGAGCAGGGCTGCCTGCCCGGCCGGGTCGTCCGGGTCGACCGCGGGCAGTGCGACGTCGTCACCGCGGACGGCGTACTGCGGGCCGACACCGCGTTCGTCACCCCCCACGACCCGCTGCGCGTCGTCTGCACCGGCGACTGGGTCGCCGTCGACCCCGAGGGCGGCACCCCGCGCTACGTACGCACGTACCTGCCGCGCCGTACCGCCTTCGTCCGCTCCACCTCCTCCAAGCGGTCGGAGGGGCAGATCCTGGCGGCCAACGTCGACCACGCGATCGTCGCCGTGTCGCTGGCCGTCGAACTGGACCTCGCCCGGATCGAACGCTTCCTGGCGCTCGCCTGGGAGTCCGGGGCGCAGCCCGTGGTCGTCCTCACCAAGGCCGACCTCGTTCCCGAGCCGGTGACCCTGGCGTACCTCGTCCAGGACGTGGAGACCGCCGCCCCCGGCGTGCCGGTGCTGTCCGTCAGCGCCGAGCGGAGGGAAGGGCTCGACGTCCTGAACGCCGTCGTCGGCGGCGGTACGGCCGTGCTGCTCGGGCAGTCCGGCGCCGGGAAGTCCACGCTCGCCAACGCACTGCTCGGCGAGGACGCCATGGACGTACAGGCGACCCGCGACGTGGACGGCAAGGGCCGGCACACCACCACCACCCGCAACCTCCTCGCCCTGCCCGGCGGGGGAGTGCTGATCGACACCCCGGGGCTGCGGGGCGTCGGGCTGTGGGACGCGAGCAGCGGGGTCGGTCAGGTGTTCGCCGAGATCGAGGAGCTGGCCGAGGGATGCCGGTTCCACGACTGCGCCCACGAGAGCGAGCCCGGCTGCGCCGTCCTCGCCGCCATCGACAGCGGTGCGCTGCCCGAGCGGCGGCTGGACAGCTACCGCAAGCTGATGCGGGAGAACCAGCGCATCGTCGCCAAGACCGACGCCCGGATGCGGGCCGAGATCCGCAAGGAGTGGAAGCGCCGGGGCGCCATCGGCAAGGCCGCGATGGAGGCCAAGAGGGGCGGCCCGCGGTAGCCCGACAGCCGGCAGCCGTGTCCAACGCGATGTCCGATTCCCGCCAGCCCGGCCCTCCGGTCTGGCGGAGACTGGACAGCGTGACACGGACAGCGGAGACGGCGGAGACGGCGGAGACGGCGGAGACGGTGCGGGCCGCGGAGGCGGCGGCGACCGCGGCGTACGCGAGCACGCGCGAGGACGGCAGGTACGAGGCCGTGCGGAGCCGGGACGCCCGGTTCGACGGCGCGTTCTTCTTCGCCGTCGAGACGACCGGCATCTACTGCCGGCCCAGCTGCCCCGCGGTCACCCCGAAGCGGCACAACGTGCGGTTCTTCGCGACGGCCGCCGCCGCGCAGGGCTCCGGCTTCCGGGCCTGCCGGCGGTGCCGTCCCGACGCCGTGCCGGGCTCCGCGGACTGGAACGTCCGCGCCGACGTCGTCGGCCGGGCCATGCGGCTGATCGGCGACGGCGTCGTCGACCGCGAGGGCGTCACCGGACTCGCCGGCCGGCTCGGCTACAGCGCCCGCCAGGTGCAGCGGCAGCTCACCGCCGAAGTGGGCGCCGGACCCGTGGCCCTCGCCCGCGCCCAGCGGGCCCACACCGCGCGCGTCCTGCTCCAGACCACCGGCCTGCCGGTCACCGAGATCGCCTTCGCGTCCGGGTTCGCCAGCGTGCGCCAGTTCAACGACACGATCCGGGCCGTGTACGCGGCCACCCCGAGCGAGCTGCGCGCCACGGCCCCGGCACGCGACCGGGCCGCCCGGCGCGCGGCCACCCCTCGGCCGGCGTCCCGCTGCGCCTCGCCCACCGGGGCCCCTACCAGCCCGGCCCCGTCTTCGACCTGCTCCAGCGGGAGGCCGTCGCCGGGGTCGAGGAGGTGAGCGGCGCACCCGGCCACCGCGTCTACCGGCGCACCCTGCGCCTGCCGCACGGCACCGGGATCGTGGCCGTCCAGGAACGGCCGGGCCGCCCGGACCCGGGCAGCGGCGGCTGGCTCGAGGCCCGCCTCCACCTCACCGACCTCCGCGACCTGACCACCGCCGTGCAACGGCTGCGGCGCCTGTTCGACCTCGACGCCGACCCCTACGCCGTCGACGAGCGGCTCGGCACCGATCCCCGGCTCGCCCCGCTGGTCGCCGCCCGCCCCGGGCTGCGCTCACCGGGCACCGCCGACCCCGAGGAACTGGCGGTGCGGGCCCTGGTGGGGCGGACGGAGGCCGAGCGGCTCGTCCAGCGGTACGGCAAGGCGCTCGACGCCCCCTGCGGCTCCCTGACCCACCTCTTCCCCGAACCGGCCGCCCTCGCGCAGGCCGAGCCCGACGGCCCCGCGGGCGCGCTCGCCGCCGCCCTCGCCGACGGCGCCGTACGCCTGGACCCGGGCGCCGACCGGGACGACGCTGAGCGCGCCCTGCTCGCCGTGCCCGGCGTGGACGCCCGTACCGCCGCCGCCGTCCGCACCCGCGCCCTCGGCGACCCCGACGTCGCCCCGCCCGGCGCCGCCCTGCCCGACACCTGGCGCCCCTGGCGCTCGTACGCACTGAACCACCTGCGCGCAGCAGGAGAGTGGGAGAACGACCGATGACGACCACGACGACCACGACGGCCTCCGTCCACTGGCACGAGATCGACAGTCCCGTCGGGCGGCTGCTGCTGACCGCGGGCCCGGACGGGGCGATCACCTCCCTGTCCGTGCCCGGGCAGAAGGGCGGCCGGAACGTCCAGGACGGCTGGCGGCACGACGCCGGGCCGTTCCGGGCGGCCCAGGAGCAGCTCACCGCCTACTTCGCCGGGGAGCTGACCGCCTTCCGGCTGCCGCTGCGGGCCGAGGGCACCGCCTTCCGCGAGCGCGTGTGGGCCGCCCTGGACGACGTGCCCTACGGGTCGACGACGACGTACGGCGAGATCGCCGCGCGCATCGGGGCCTCCCGGCCGGCGGTCCGCGCCGTCGGCGGCGCGATCGGCGCCAACCCGCTGCTGATCCTGCGCCCCTGCCACCGCGTGATCGGCGCGGACGGTTCGCTGACCGGGTACGCGGGCGGCCTGGACCGCAAGACGCGGCTGCTGTCCCTGGAGGGCGCCCCGCTCACCCCGCCAGCACCGCGCCGGCCCACGCCCCGGTGATCAGCAGGCACGCGAACAGTTCCGCGAGGGTGTCGGCGCCACCCGTGCGCATCGCCGTCCGCAGCGACGCCATCGCCTCGCCGTGCCGCCCGAGCCGCAGCCGCTCGGCGAGGTAGATGCCGCCCAGGAAGCCGGGGACCGCGCCGAGCACGGGGAGCAGCACGAAGCCGAGGACGGCGCCCGCGCCCCCGTACGCCGTCAGCCGACGCATCGCCTCGTCCCGGCGTCTCCTGCGGGTCGGCAGCGCCCAGCGCACCGCCCGGGACAGCAGCAGCACGACGGTGGCGCCCACGAACACCGCCCACGCGAGCGGACGCGGATCCTTCAGCGCCCACCACAGCACCCCGGCCCACACCAGCCACGACCCGGGCACGCCGGGGAGCAGGACGCCGCACAGCCCGAGCAGGATGACCAGGCCGGCCAGCAGGAGGTCCCACGCTCCCATCTGTCCAGGGTGCCGGAGTCCGGCGCGGTCCGCAGAAGTCCGCCGTGGTGGACGGTGGCCGGTCAGTGGGTTCTGGCCACCCAGTCCCGCTCGTAGGCGTGCCAGCCCAGTTGGAGGCGGGTCGTGACACCGGTCAGCTCCATCAGGCGCTTCACCCGCCGCTGCACGGTCCGCAGGCCCAGGTCGAGCTGTTTGGCGACGCTCGCGTCGGTCAGCCCGGCGAGCAGCAGGGAGAGGATCTCCAGGTCGGTGGCGTCGGGGGCGTCCCGGCCGTGTTCGCTCACGCCGGAGGCGCCCAGGCGCAGTGGGAGGCCCTCCCGCCACACCGCCTCGAACAGCCCCGACAGCAGCTCCAGCAGGCCGCTGGCGTGCACGACCAGCGCGGCCGGCTCCGAGGAGCGCGCGGTGAGCGGCACCAGCGCGAGCGACCGGTCGGCGACGATCAGCTTGGTCGGCACCCGGTCCACGACCCGCACCTGCTCGTCGCGGCCCAGGGCGGCGGTCAGCTCGGTGATGCCGGTCGGCAGGTCGAGGACCGACCGCTCGACCACCACGCGGTAGCGGACGCCGCGCCCGGTGGCCTGCTCCTCCGCGTCGTTCTCCATGCCGGTCACGGCCACCGGCTTGTCCGTCACCAGCGCGCACACCTCCTCGCTCGCGCCGAGCTGGAGCTGGAGGAAGCGCTGCGCCACCGCCGCGGCGCCGGTCACCACCTCCACCAGGTCGTGCACCGCCGGCTCGGCCGCCGCCGCCCGGTACTCCTCCGCCAGCAGCGCCGCCGCCAGCTCCGCCCGGTCCAGCTCGTGCCGCTGCTGGGTGAGCAGGGCGCCCAGGGCGACGCCCGGCGGGGCCGCCACCCAGCGTCCGGGGCGGGCCGAGGACTGGGCGGCGAGCCCGTTCTGCTCCAGCCGGCGCAGCGCGCGCTCGGTGTCCCGCTCGCCCAGCGTCAGCCGCCGCGCCAGATCCGGCACGTCGGCCGCGCCCACGGACACCAGCGCCCGGTACGCCGCCTCGTGCGTGTCCTCCAGCCCCAGCACTCCCAGCATCAGGTGTCGCCCCTCCCCAGAACCATGACCACCACCAGGCCGCGCGGACACCCGTGGCGGAAAACGGCCACGGCGCAAACCCGCCTCGGGACATCATCGCCGTACCGTCGGTCACTCTGCCAAGGTGGCGTCGCCGGGCGGTTCTCCCGTGGGGGGTGGGACCGCTCGGCCACCCCACCTCGTAGAACCGTTCGACGCGTCCCCCGAAACGCCGCCCGACGCGCGCCGATCCGCCCGAATTCTCCGATGCCCCATTTCCATCCGGCTCCGTCGGTGGACAATCAGGAGCATGAGTCAGCAGGGGGGAAGTCCCACCGGTCCCACGGGTCCCACCGGTCCTGAGGACGACTGGTGGGGGCAGCTGTACGACGGCTCCACCGACGACACCGGCCCGACGGTCGCGCCCGATTCCCTGGACGACCGCTTCGCCTCGGCATCGGGCACGGTGGCCCGCCGACCGGACCACGACACCGGGGACGCGCCGCCGCCCCCACCCGAACCCCGGGCCCCCTGGTGGGCCCAGGCGAAGCCCCCGGGAGTCCCCGGCCCCCGCAGCACGGCGCCCCCACCGCCCCCTGCGGACCCGCCCCGCCCCGGGCCCCCTGGGAACCCCCGCCCACGACACCCCCGCCCCGGCGAGCTTCCCGCCGGGCCCGGGCCGACCCGGCACCGTGCCGCCGGGGAGCCGGGGCCGGGCGCCGCGTCGCCGGAGGAGCGGGGGCCAGATGTCGTGCCGCCGGGGAGTCCCGGCCCGGCACGGCGGCGTTGGGGAGCGCGAGCCCGGCACCGTGTCGTCGGGGGGCCAGGGGCCCGGCACCTTGCCGTTGCCGGGGGAGCCTTGGTCTCGGGCCGCGTCGCCCGGGGAGCGGGGGCCAGATGCCGTGCCGCCGGGGGAGTCCCGGCGCGGCACGGTGTCGTCGGGGGAGTCCCGGCCCGGCACGGCGGCGTTGGGGGAGCGTGAGCCCGGCACGGTGTCGTCGGGGGGCCAGGGGCCCGGTGCCCCGCCGTTGCCGGGGGAGCGTGAGCCCGGCAGCCTGCCGTTGCCGGGGGAGCCTTGGTCTCGGGCCGCGTCGCCCGGGGAGCGGGGGCCAGATGCCGTGCCGCCGGGGGAGTCCCGGCGCGGCACGGTGTCGTCGGGGGAGCGTGAGCCCGGCACCGTGTCGTCGGGGGGCCAGGGGCCCGGTGCCCCGCCGTTGCCGGGGAGCGTGAGCCCGGCAGCCTGCCGTCGCCGGGGAGCCCTGGTCCCGCGCCGTGCCGCCGGGGAGCCTCGGACCGGCACCGCGGCGTCGAGGAGCCCCGGGGTCGGCGCCGGGTCCTCGGGGGACGAGTGGCCCGGCGGCACATCGAAGCCGGCGGACCGGCCGGCGTCCGGTGGGGAAGCGCCGCCGCCCCCGCTCCAGCCGCCGCCACCCTCGCCTCCGTCGCCGTCCCCAGCGTCCCAGGCGCCCCCGCGCAGCGCCGGGCGGCGCGGTGGCCCGCGCGGGCTCACCACCTCGGGGACCGGCGCCGCGGATCTCACCGAGCCGGACGCCGTGGGTCCGCCGCCCCGGACCGTGTTCGACCTGCCCCCGTTGCCGCCCCCGTTCCTCCCCTCGCAGCCCGGTCACGTCGGCTCGGGGCCGCCCACCTACGACGCCGAGCCGACCGCGTTGCCGCCCGCCGACCCGGACGGTCTCGACGGGCTGGTTCCGGACACCGTGCTCGACGGCGCCCGGTACGGGACGTGCACGCTGCGGGCCGTCTCCGTGCGCGGGGACTCCGCGCGCTACCGGGGCGAGCCGCGGCGCGACGCGCTGCTCGTCGCCCGGTTCGGCGCCGGGGATCAGGCGCTGGTCCTGGTGGCGATGGCGACCGGCGTCCGCGCGACCCCGGAGCGCACCGGGCGGCGGCCGAGGTGTGCCGGTGGATCGGCCGGGCCGTGGGCCGCAGCCACGCCCGGCTCGCCGAGGACCTGCGGGCCGCCCGGCGCGGCGAACTCAAGTCCGGCCTGCACCGCCTCACCGACCGCAGCCTCGGCCGGCTCCGCGCCGGCGCCGCCGAACAGGGCCTCGCCCCGGACGAGTACGCGGCGTCCCTGCGCTGCCTGCTGCTGCCCGCCGACCCCGGATGCCGCACCCGGGTCTTCTTCGGCGTCGGCGCGGGCGGACTGCTCCGGCTGCGCGACGGCGCCTGGCGGAACATGGAGCCGAGCGTCGGCGACGTCACCGGCGAGCCGGTGCTCGGCTTCGGGTCGGCGCCGCGACGCCCGCCCGGCGGCACGCCCCCCGACGTGAACGACGCGCCGAGCGAGACGCCCGACGGCGACCGGCTCACCATGGACCTCGGCATCACCGCGGCCCCCGGTCCGCACGACGGCCCGCCCGTCCAGCCGCAGCGCGAACCCTTCCGCTTCCGGGCCTCCGTAGCCCGCCCGGGTGACGTGCTGCTGATGTGCACCACGGGCCTCGCCGAGCCGCTGCTCAGCGAGCCGGAGCTGGGCGAACTCCTGGCGCGGCGATGGGCGGACCGCACCCCGCCCGGCCTCGGCGAGTTCCTCGGCGACAGCGGTGTACGGGTCAAGGGATACGCGGACGACCGTACGGCCGCCGCCGTTTGGGAGGCGTGAGGCCGCCCGCTGTGGCATAGCTGGAGCCATGGCCAAACAGAACGTCGCGGAACAGTTCGTCGACATCCTCACTCGCGCCGGGGTCGAACGCCTCTACGGAGTCGTCGGAGACAGCCTCAACCCGGTCGTGGACGCCGTGCGCCGCCACTCCGGCATCGAATGGGTGCACGTCCGGCACGAGGAGACCGCCGCCTTCGCCGCCGGGGCGGAGGCGCAGATCACCGGGAAGCTGGCCGCGTGCGCGGGCTCCTGCGGTCCCGGCAACCTCCACCTCATCAACGGGCTCTACGACGCCCACCGCTCCATGGCCCCCGTCCTCGCCCTCGCTTCGCAGATCCCGTCCAGCGAGATCGGCCTGGGCTTCTTCCAGGAGACCCACCCCGATCAGCTGTTCCGCGAGTGCAGCCACTACAGCGAGCTGATCTCCAGCCCGAAGCAGATGCCGAGGCTGCTGCAGACCGCCATCCAGCACGCCGTCGGCCAGGGCGGCGTCAGCGTCGTCTCGCTGCCCGGCGACATCGCCGACGAGCCCGCACCGGAGCGGGCCGCCGAGACGGCACTGGTCACCTCCCGGCCCACCGTCCGCCCCGGCGACGAGGAGATCGACCGGCTGGTGCGGATGATCGACGACGCCGACCGGGTCACCCTGTTCTGCGGCAGCGGCACGGCGGGCGCGCACGCCGAGGTCATGGCGTTCGCCGGGAAACTCAAGGCGCCGGTGGGGCACGCCCTGCGCGGCAAGGAGTTCATCCAGTACGACAACCCGTACGACGTCGGCATGAGCGGGCTGCTCGGCTACGGCGCCGCCTACGAGGCCACCCACGAGTGCGACCTGCTGCTCCTGATCGGCACCGACTTCCCGTACAACGCCTTCCTGCCGAACGACGTGAAGATCGCCCAGATCGACGTCCGGCCCGAGCACCTGGGCCGGCGCTCCAAGCTGGACCTCGCGGTGTGGGGCGACGCGCGGGAGACGCTGCGCTGCCTGATCCCGCGGGTGAAGGAGAAGAAGAACCGCCGCTTCCTCGACCGCATGCTGAAGAAGCACGCGGACGCGCTGGAGGGCGTCGTCAAGGCGTACACCCGCAAGGTCGACAAGCACGTCCCGATCCACCCCGAGTACGTGGCCGCCGTGCTGGACGACCTGGCCGACGACGACGCGGTGTTCACCGTCGACACCGGGATGTGCAACGTCTGGGCCGCCCGCTACATCTCGCCCAACGGCCGCCGCCGCATCATCGGTTCCTTCTCCCACGGCTCGATGGCGAACGCGCTGCCGATGGCGATCGGCGCCCAGTTCACCGACCGGCGCCGGCAGGTCGTCTCGATGTCCGGCGACGGCGGGTTCACCATGTTGATGGGCGACTTCCTCACCCTCGCCCAGCACGACCTGCCGGTGAAGGTCGTCCTCTTCAACAACTCCTCCCTCAGCATGGTCGAGTTGGAGATGCTGGTGGCCGGCCTGCCCTCGCACGGCGTGGCCAACAAGAACCCCGACTTCGCCGCCGTCGCCGAGGCCTGCGGCGTCTTCGGCGTACGGGTGGACAAGCCCAAGGACCTGGCCGGGGCGCTGAAGGCGGCGTTCAAGCACAAGGGGCCCGCCCTCGTCGACGTCGTCACCGACCCCAACGCCCTGTCCATCCCGCCGAAGATCAGCACCGACATGGTCACCGGCTTCGCCCTGTCCGCCTCGAAGATCGTCCTGGACGGCGGCGTCGGACGCATGGTCCAGATGGCCCGCTCGAACCTGCGCAACGTGCCGCGGCCCTGACCGGATGAGCACCTCCCGCGAAACCGGATGACTGGCCGGGGTCCGAACGGGCAAGGCTTCCCCGTGAAGACGTTCGAGTGGGAGGGGTACGACATCAGCGCGCAGACGGGGGAGACGAAGGAGCGGGCGGTGCCACAACTCAGGCGGCGGCTGGGCAGGGCGGACCTGCGGGCGGTGCCCGAGGCCCGGCGGGCCCTGCGTGAACTGCTGCGGCACTGGGGCGGGCCGGGTCGGTCGGAGGTCGCGGAGCTGCTCACCAGCGAGCTGGTCACCAACGCCCTCGTGCACACGGACGAGGGCGCCGTCCTGACCGCGACGGTCGGGCCGCGCGCGCTGCGGGTCGAGGTGCGGGACTTCACGGGCCGGCTGCCCGCCCCCCGCGCCCCGGACACGGAGGGGACCAACGGCAGAGGGCTGGTCCTGGTGCGCTCGCTCGCCGACGACTGGGGCGTACGGCCCTACGAGGGGGGCAAGTCGGTCTGGTTCGAGCTCGGGGCGGCCCCGGAGCCGGAGGCGGGAGCGGAAGCGGCCTGAGGCACCGGGGGTGCCGGTGCCTCAGGCCGCGCTCCGTACGGTGACTCAGCCGAACTGCTGCTCCAGGTCCTTGAGCTTGCGCTCCAGGGAGTCCAGGCGGGGCAGCGCCTGGGTGTCGTCCTCCGCGGTGAGGTCCACGGTCTCCACGGACATCTGGTCAGACCCCCTGCGTACGGGCTGCAGGGAGGGCCGCCTGCTCGCCGCGGGCAGCTGCTCCGGGGTCGATATGGCGGGCTCCGCGGCGGCGCGTTCCGAGCCCCGCTCCACCTGCTGCACCTCGACCTCGACCTGACGGCCGCCGCGGCCGGGGAAGCCGCGGTGGCCGTGGCCCCGGCTGATCGCCTTGAGCTGAGCCCGCTCCAGCCGCTCCTGCTCGCGGCGCCGCAGCTTCTTCTCCTCCTTCTGGCGCCGGTCGTCGCGGACCTCCTCGACCGCCTCGTCCAGGCTGCGCACGCCCTCCAGGAGCATCAGCGACCAGGCGCGGTACGTCTCCCTGGGAGCACGCAGCCAGCGGACCATGCGGATCTGCGGCAGCGGACGCGGCACCAGGCCCTGCTCGCGCAGCGCGGCCCGGCGGGTCTGCTTCAGCGCCCGGTCGAACAGCACCGCCGCCGACAGGGACATGCCCGCGAAGAAGTGCGGGGCGCCCGCGTGGCCCAGGCCGCGCGGCGCGTGCACCCAGTTGAACCAGGCCGCGGCGAAGGCGAAGGCCCACACGAGTATCCGCGAGCCGAGCGCCGCGTCACCGTGGCTGGCCTCGCGCACCGCGAGGACGGAGCAGAACATCGCCGCGCCGTCGAGGCCGAACGGGACCAGGTACTGCCAGCCGTCGCTCAGGCCGAGGTTCTGCTCGCCGAAGCCGACCAGACCGTGGAAGGACAGCGCCGCGGCGACCGCGGCACAGCAGAAGAGCAGGACGTAGGAGAAGGTGCCGTAGAGGGCCTCCTTGCGCCGGCGGCGCTCCTCCATGCGCTCCCACGAGTCGTCCGCGCCCGCGTCCTTCCCCGGGGAACGCTTGCCGCGCGCGAGCACCGCCACCGCCGCCAGCATGCCCAGGAGCAGCACGGCGCCCGGAAGCAGCCAGTTCAGCGATATGTCGGTCAATCTCATCTGGGGTCCCTTGCAGTGGGATAGGGCGTAACGCCCGCCATGGTGGCCCAAACCCAGCGGCCCTCAGGGGGTTTCGGGGCAAGAGGCCGCCAAGGGAGTGCAGAGGGGATGCCCAGGGCGGCGTTCTGCTCGAACTGCCGCGTGAGGGGCGGGAGTTGAGTTCGATTAAGACTACCCGTACGGGTGGTTCCACGGAAAGTTCCCGCGACGTGTGGGGGAGTTGTGGAACAACGCGGACGATCTTAGCCGACGGCCCGTCAGCCCGCCGCGGCGAGCAGCTTGTCGACGCGGTCGGCGTCGCAGGTGCGCGGGCAGGTGGCGCAGGTGTCCTCCGGGCGCAGGGTGTAGAACATGCAGCAGCTCGCCCGGTCCCGGGTGTGCAGCGGCTCGCCGTCCGGCCCCTTCAGCTCGCGGAACGCCGCGTCCCCGACGTACGGCCTGGTCGCGCCCGGCAGCAGCAGCTCCAGCTCGTGCCGCGCCCGTTCCTGCTCGCCGAGCAGGTGGGCGACGTACCACAGGCCCTCGACGACCTCGTCGGTCGCCATGCCCCACAGGGCGCGGCCGCGCCGCCGCATCCGGGGGCCGAATCCGGCCAGGACCGGCTCCAGGTGCTCGGCGACCGAGGCGCGCACCTCGGCGCGCAGCGCCTCCTCGTCGGCGACCACCCGGGCGCCGGGCAGGGCGGCGGCCGGATCGCCGGGGAGGCAGGCGAAGCCCGCGGGGCGTACGGCCATGCGGCCGAGGGGGGATCCGGCGGCCGTGCGGTCGTGGGACACGTGGGTCGCGGGGTAGCGGGGCACCCGGCGGTGCAGGAACCACGGCACGGTGATGAGCAGGCAGGCCGGCCACGCGTACCGGTGCAGGCCGAAGCTCGCGATCACGTCCGGCCGGGCCCGCTGTCCGTAGTCCCGCAGCACCTGGGCCTCGTCCCAGGCGAGGAAGGCGGCCAGCTCCGTGCCGCCCGCGGCGAGCGCGTCGGCCGCGACCCAGCCGCCGCCGCGGGGGGCCTCCTCGGCCGCGTCCAGCTCGGTGACGCCCAGCCCCGGAAGGACCTCGGACAGGCGCGCGTAGGCGTCCGTGAAGGCCGAGCGGGCGACAGGCATGCGGGACCACCGATCCACGTCAGGACAACGGGCTGCTTAAAGGTAAGCCTTACCTTACCCATAATGCTCCGGATTTGAACTGACGGCCCGTGCCCTTAGGGTGCTTGACGGACAGGTGACAACCCGCCGTAATGACCTCAAGTACCGACACGTCCCGCAGGAGGACCCGTGAAGCCCAGCGCGCAGGGCGCCGCAGGAACGGGAACCGGGCGGGTCCGTGCGGCCGTCGCGGCCGAGGCGGCGCGGATCCCGGCGCAGCCCGGGGCGGCGGACGTGGCCCGGGACCGGGACCGGGTCCGTGACACCGGGGAACCGGACGGCTCCGCGCGCGGCGAGCACACCCACGGCGAACCCTCCGCCCCGCACCCGCCCACGGCCCCTCCGCCCGCGCCCCGCCCGCGTGCCCTCGTCCGGCGTTCCTCCGTCCGCGGGCAGATCCTCGACGCCCTGCGCTCCGCGCTGACCACCGGCGAGCTGCGGCCCGGTGAGGTCTACTCGGCGCCCGTGCTCGGGGACCGGTTCGGCGTCTCCGCCACCCCGGTGCGGGAGGCGATGCAGCAGCTCGCCCTGGAGGGCGCCGTCGAGGTCGTGCCCAACCGCGGCTTCCGCGTCGTCGAGCGGGGCGCGGGCGAACTGGCCGAGCTGGCCGAGGTCCGGGCCCTGATCGAGGTCCCCGTGTGGCTCCGGCTGGCCCGTACGGTGCCCGCCGAGCGCTGGGCCGGGCTGCGGCCCCTCGCCGAGGCCACCGTCCGGGCCGCCTCCTCCGGCTGCCCGGCCACCTACGCCGAGGCCGACCGCGCCTTCCACCGCGCGGTGCTCGCGCTGGCCGGCAACGAACAGCTCGTCCGGATCGCCGGTGACGTGCACCGCCGCGCCCAGTGGCCGCCGGCCGGTGCCCCCTCGGCGCGGGGGCGGGCCGACCTGGTCGCCGACGCGCACGAGCACACGGCCCTGCTGGACGCGCTGATCGCCGGCGACCCGGACGTGGTGCGGGACCTGGTGGGGGAGCACTTCACCGGGTCCCGCTGAGCGGGGGCGGGCGCCGCCGCCGCTACGGGACCTCCTGCCGGTCCTCGCGCCCGGCCGGGACCCGCTTGCCCGGTCCACCGGACTTCTCCGTCCTGCCGCCCTTCTCCTTCCCGCCGGCCTTCTGCGGCCCGCCCCCGCCGCGGCTCCTGCCGCGCGCGGAGCGGGACCCGGCGCCGCGCCCGTGCAGCTCGATGGCGAGCGGGGACGCGGTGAACACCGACGAGTACGTCCCGACGCCGACGCCGATCAGCAGCGCGAGCGCGAAGTCGGTGAGCGAGTCGTCGGCCAGGACCGCCAGCGAGGCCAGGATGAGCACCGCGCCCATGCCCGTGTTGACCGTGCGCGGCAGGGTCTGCAGGATCGCGTCGTTGGTGAGCCGGTCGAACGGTGCCTTGCGCTCCTTGCCCAGCAGTTCCCGGACGCGGTCGAAGAGGACCACCGAGTCGTTGACCGAGTAGCCGATCACGGTCAGCAGCGCGGCCAGGAACACCCCGTCGATCGGCTTGCCCAGCCAGGCGAACACGCCGACCAGGATGACCACGTCGTGGGCGAGCGCACTGACCGCGGCGGTGCCGAACAGCAGCCGGAACCGCGCCGCGAGGTACAGCAACTGGGCGCCCAGGGCCAGGCCGAGGGCGATCAGGGCGTCCCGGCGCAGTTCCTCGCCGAGGCTCGGGCCGATCAGCTCGTCGCGGACCTTCTCCGTCTCGCCGCCCAGTTCGGAGACGGCCTTCGTGACGGTCGCCGCCTCGGCGTCGGTCAGCTCCTCCGTGCGCACGGTGAGGTCGCTGTCGCCGGAGGACTGGACGACGGCGCGCGGGAAGCCCGCGTCGGCGAGGGCGTCCCGGGCCCGGTCGGGATCGACCTGGGTGGCGGTGGAGTACTCGATGAGCCGGCCGCCGGTGAACTCGATGCCGAAGTTCAGACCGCGCACCAGGATGCCGGAGCCCGCCACCACCATGACGACCAGCGAGGCCGCCAGCCAGCGGCGCGGCCTGCTCATCAGGAACGGGTCGCGGCGCAGCAGGGCGTCGCGGACCGGACCGGTGGAAGAGATGCCGGTGATCCGGGGGCGGCGGAAGACCGCCGGGCGGCCCGCGGCGAACTCGGCGAGCACCCGGGTGATCACCAGGGCGCTGACCATCGACGCCAGGACACCGATGCCGAGGGTGACACCGAAGCCCTTGACGGGCCCCGACGCCAGGAAGAACAGCAGGGCCGCGGCGATCAGCGTGGTGATGTTGGAGTCGGCGATCGCGCTGAACGCGCTGCGGAAACCGGCGGTCAGCGCCGACCGCGTGCTCGGGCGGGTGCGGGCCGCCTGTTCCTCGCGGGCCCGTTCGAAGACGAGGACGTTGGCGTCCACCGCCATGCCGATCGCCAGGACGAACCCGGCGAGGCCGGGCAGGGTCAGGGTCGCGCCGACGGCGGCCAGGGCGGCGTAGGAGATCAGGCCGTAGCAGAGCAGGGCCACGGTCGCCAGGGCGCCCATCAGGCGGTAGACGACGATGATGAACAGCGCGGTCAGCGCGGTGCCGATGACGGCGGCCCAGGCGCCGGCCGAGATGGCCTCGTCGCCCAGGGTGGCACCGATGGTGCGCTGCTCGATCGTCTCGACCGGCACGGGCAGGGCGCCGCCCTTGACGAGCAGGGCCAGTTCGCGGGCCTCCGCGTCGTCGAAGGACCCGGTGATCTGCGTGGAGCCGCCGGAGATACCCGCTCCGCAGGCCACCGAGGGGTCGACCTGCGGCGAGGAGATGATCTTGTCGTCGAGCACGATGGCGACCCGCCGCTGGGGATCACCGGCCGGGTGACAGGCCGCCTCGCCCGTCACCTGCGCCCAGCGGTCGCCGCCGGCGTCCTTGAAGTCGACGGTGACGTGCCACCCGGCGCCGTTCTGCTGGTCGAAGCGGGCGTCGGCGCCCTTGACGTCCTGCCCGGTCAGCGTGGCGTCCTTCAGCCGCAGCGACTGCCCGGACTCGTCCGGCAGCACCCGTTCGCCGTCCTTGGCGACCGCGCCGTCCGCGCCGTCCTCGCCGGGCGGGTTCTCCGCCGCGCCGAGCACCGAGTGGACGGTGAGCTGCGCGGTGCGGCCCAGCACGTCGGCCGCCTTCTTGGGGTCCTGTACGCCCGGCAGTTCGACGACGACGCGGTTCTCGCCGGAGCGGACGATGGTCGGTTCGGCGACACCGAGGGCGTCGATGCGGCCGCGCAGCACCTCGACGGTGCGGTCGGTGGCCTCGCGGTCGGCCTTGGTCGTGTCGGTGGACCTGGTCTCCAGCACGATCTGGGTACCGCCGCGCAGGTCGAGCCCGAGGCGGACCGGCATGGTCAGGGCGATGGCCACGGACACGGCCAGCACGGCGAGCGCGACGAGCGCACGGACGTTCAGGGACCGCCCGCGCGAGCGCGGACGGGAACGAGGACGGGAAGGGGGACGGGAGCGTTTCAACACGGGCCTCCGGCGGGCACGCCGCGGCGGCGGCCGAGCGCGGCCGCGGCGGAAGAAGGTGAGAGGTCGGGGGTGAGGTGTCTCAGATGCCGGAGGAGACGGGCGGTGCCCGGCCGCTGTCGTGGCTCGCGCGGCCGGGGGAGACCGGCACCGGGCCGGGCGCGGCCGAGGTACGTGGGCGGGCGCCGGGGGCGGGGCCCGCGCCGTGCGCTCCGGTGGCCGCGTGCTGGTCCGGTGCCGTCGGGCGTTCGCCCAGCAGATCGTGGCGGGCCCGGGGCTGGGCGGCGCAGACCGGGGTGCAGCCGTCGTCCGCGTGGAGGCCGAGGGCCGGGTGGGGCACGGACGTGGCCGTGGCGGCCGCGAGGGGGCCGCTGGGGCCGACGTGCGCGCCGGCCGCCGGCCAGGCCGGGACCAGGGGCAGCAGGACGGCCAGCAGCGTCGTCAGCACGGTCGCGAGCCGCTGGCGCATGCGCCGTCCCCTTCCGTGATGTGTGGGCGGACCGGAGGAGCCCGGGGCTCCGGCCGGGGAGTGGGCGGCCAGAGCCACGGGCGGTTCGTGGGGTGGGTCAGGGCTCGATGAGCCCGGCGCGGATGGCGTACCGCGTCAGTTCCAGGCGGTCGCGCAGGCCGAGCTTCTGCAGCAGGTTCGCCCGGTGCCGCTGGACGGTCTTGATGCTGATGAAGAGGATCTCGGCGATCTCCTTCGAGGAGTGGCCCTCGGCGACGAGCTTGAGGACCTCCTCCTCGCGCGGGGTGAGGATGTGGTCGGAGGTCTCCTCGCCGTGCCTCACCCGGTCCAGGTAGTTGCGGATGAGCGCCGTCACCGCGCCCGGGTAGAGGAACGGCTCGTCGCGCATCGCGGCCCGGCAGGCGGCGACCAGGTCCCGGTCGGCGACCGACTTGAGCACGTAGCCGCAGGCACCCGACTTCAGCGCCTGGAACAGGTACTGCTCGTTGTCGTGCATCGTCAGCATCAGGATGCGCAGCCCCGGCTTCAGCGCGGCCAGTTCGCGGGCCGCCTGCAGTCCGGTGAGGCGGGGCATCGCGATGTCCAGGACCGCGAGGTCGGCCTCGTGGGCCCGCGCCATGTCGATGGCCTCCGCGCCGTCCCCGGCCTCGGCGACCACCTCGAGGTCCGGCTCCCGGTCGAGGATGAGGCGCACCCCGCGGCGTACCAGGGCGTGGTCGTCGGCGAGCAGGATGCGGATCTTCGCCGGGGCGGACGACCGGGGAGCGCCGGACGCGGCCGACGCGGCGGAGGCCGTGGACGTCGCGGAGGTGCCGTAGGCGGCGGACCGGCCGTACGCGGAGGGTTCGGCCGGTTCGGACAGGGACGGGTCGGACATGGTCAGGGCTACTTCCTGGAAAGGGGTGCGGTGAGCCGGATGCGGGTGCCGGTGCCGGGCGCCGACGTGATGTCGAGGGCGGCCCCGATGAGCAGGGCCCGTTCACGCATGCCGCGGATGCCGGCGCCCTCGTGCGCCGCCTCGATGCCGCGGCCGTCGTCGGCGATGGTGAGCGTCACCGCGCCGTCGACGCGGGCCAGACCCACCTCCAGCCGCTCGGCGTCCGCGTGGCGGGCGGCGTTGGTCAGACTCTCCTGCGCCACCCGGTAGAGCACCAGCTCGGTCTCCTCGTCCAGGACCGGCAGGTCGGCGTCGAACCGGCGCACCACCCGCAGACCGGTGTGGGTGGCGAAGTCGTGCGTCAGCGAGGACAGCGCGCTGATCAGGCCGAGGTCGTCCAGGACCCCGGGCCGCAGCCGGCGCACCAGGCGGCGGACCTCGTCCAGGCTCTCCCGGGTGATCTCCTGCGCCTGGTGCAGCTCCTCGCGCAGCGGCTCGTCGGCGTCGTCCGCCGCCCGCCCCAGGACCAGCAGGATCGCGGTCATGCTCTGCCCGACCTCGTCGTGCAGCTCCTGGGCGATACGGCGCCGCTCCGCCTCCTGGGCGAGCAGCACACGGGCACTGCTCGTGGCCCGCTCCGCCTCCAGGCGGTCCAGCATCGCGTTGAAGGTGCGGATCAGCTCGGGCACCTCACCGCCGCCGGAGATCGGCAGCCGCTGGCCGGGGCGCAGCAGGTCGACGGTGGTCATCAGCTTGGTGAGCCGCCCCAGCGGGGCCAGCCCCCAGCGCAGCAGCGCGCCGTTGGCCACCAGCATGACGCCCATACCGAGCACGAGGACGACGGCCTCGGTCAGCAGGATCGGCACGGAAACGGTCACCGGGGCCCACAGCAGCAGCGCCGTGGCGAAGCCCAGCACCACCGCGTTGAGCCCGAAGATCCGCCAGAACAGGGACACCGGGGGGTACGCCTCCTTCAGCGACGTGTCGACTGGTACGCCTCTACTGTCGGTCATCGCGCACCCTCGGTGGGAGCTGCGGCCCAGGTAGCGACCGAGCAAGCGACCAGCGTGCCCCGCCCGGGCCCCTCCGGTCGATGGGGCCCGACCCCCATTTCCGCGTCGCGGCACACCCATATGGCCGCCCCGGCGCACCGCCGAGTGGATCCCGCGTCCCCGGGCAAATGGGTCCTGCGCCCGATGGGATTCCCCCGACGGCCCGTCCAGGGTTGAGGACGACCGGGCCGGATCGGCCCGGCACTCGGCATACCCGCAGAACCTTTCCAGAAAAGGACCACTCACCGTGTCGCTCGACGCCTCCCGCATCGAACCCCGCCCCGAGCGGCTGACCGCTCACGAGGCACGCCAGCGTCTCGAACACGCCCGCAACACCCGCATGACCCAGCTCCAGGCCCTCGGCGAGAGCGGCCAGGCGGACGACCAGCTGATGTCCGCGCAGAAGGCCGCGATCGAGCGCGTGCTCAAGGAGATCGAAGAGGCCTTCGCCCGCATCGAGGACGGCACCTACGGCACCTGCCTGGGCTGCGGCAAGCCCGTCCCGGGGGAGCGTCTGGAAATCCTCCCCTACACGCGGTACTGCGTCGCCTGCCAGCGCCGCGCCGCCGCCTGACGGCGCGCTCCGTCCCCTCCGTCCCCCGTCACGTCCCTCCCGCCCTGCCCAAGGGGTGAAGTGGTGAACCACCAGACCATCGGCGACCGCGACACACGTCTGTCGCCCCTGTCGCCCGAGGACCTGGCCGCGCTCCGGGAAAACCTCCGGGAGCAACGGCTGTTCCGCGAGGACCAGCTGCGGCAGATCACGGCCGTCCCGTCCCGCGCCGACGAGCTGATCCGGCGTCGGTCCGCCGCGCAGACCGAGGTCCGGGTCAAGCTCGCGGCCTCCGCGCGCATGGTCCTCGCCGACGTGGAGGCCGCCCTCGACCGCATGGCCGAGGGCCGCTACGGCCGTTGCCATCTGTGCCGGCGTGCCATCGACCGCGACCGCCTGATGATCGTGCCGCAGGCCCGCTACTGCGCCCGCTGCCAGCAGGTGCGGGAGGCCGGACGATGACACTCCTTCGGCGGCCCCGCGCCGCCCTGTCCCGGCACCGGCCCTGGCCCCTGTGCCGGCAGTGCGGCGGCGTCGCCCTCGACATGGGCAGCGCCCGTACCCGCGCCTGGGTCGCCGGGCGCGGGATGATCCTCGACGTGCCGACAGTGACCTTCCCCGGCACGGGCGCGGTGTACCCCATCCAGCGCGGCTCCATCGTCGACACCGAGGGCACGGCGCGGATGCTGGACCGGCTGCTGGGCCACCGGCTGCCCCGCTTCGGCCGCCCGGTGGTCGTGGTGACCGCGCCGGTGCTGGGCGGGCCGGCCTACCGGAGCGAGGCCCGTACGGCCGTGGAGGTGCTGCGCCCGCGCACCGTGCTGACCGTACCCAGCGCGCGGGCCGTGGCCCTCGCGGCGGGCGCCGACCTGTCCCGCCCGCTGCTCGTCATGGACATCGGCGCCCATCTCACGGAGGTGGTGCTGCTGGTCGACGGCGCCGTCTTCGACGCGCGCCGCACGGCGCTGGGCACCGGGGACATCGACGACGCGACGCCGTCCGCGCGGATCGGTGAGGCGCTGGCCGACATGACGACCTCGATGCTGCGGCAGGACGAGACGTCCCTCACCGTGGACGCGCTGGGCAGGGGACCGCTGCTGGCGGGCGGGGGCGCGCTGCGCCCCGAGATCACCTGCCGGCTCGCCGACCTGCTGCACGTGCCGCTGCGGGCGGTGCCGGCGCCGCACACGGCCGCCGTGCGCGGCGCCGCCCGGCTCCTGGAGGCGGCTCACTCCCACCCGCCGACCACGGGCACGGACCCCCGTCCGCCCACCCGCACTGACACCGCGCCGAGCCACCGCGTCCCCGGGCCCCGCCCCGCGGACGCCGGGACGGCGGAGCACGGCCTGCCCACCGGGCACCGGTCTCCGCCTCGACGGGTCGTCACCGGCCCGGGGCTCCGGAGTGGGCCCGACCACCCCGGCGGCGGGGGTCCGCTCGTCCCTGCCGTCGGGGTGGTGCGGTGGCCGGTGGGTGGTGCGTGGTGCGTGGTGCCAGTTCCGGGTGGTGGTACCGCCGGTGCGCGGGGGTGCCGCGGGTGGGCCGACCGTCCCGGCGGCCGGGGTCCGCTCGTCCCTGCCGTCGGGGCGGTTGCCGTGCCGGGGCGCGGGGCCGATCAGGGTGCCGGTGCACGGTGCGGCACCTCCGGCGCCCGGTGGCCCCGGGCCGGCGCCCCGGCCGGAGCACCGGGGATCCGGCCACTCGGCACGCGTCCCCGGCGTTCAGCCCGTCCACGACCCGCCCGGCCGACCCCGCACCCGCAGCCCCCGTCCCTACGTCCGCGCCCGTCCGTCCGCCCGCGCCCCGTCCCCATACCCTGCCCCACCCCCCGCCCGTGCGGCCGGTGCCCGCCCCGGTGTCGGCCGTGCCCCGTCCCTCACATGCTCGCTCGCTCGTTCGACACGACAGGCCGCCCCGTCCCGAGCCAGGAAGGAGGCACACCGTGGCCGGTGAGATTCCTCCAGCCCAGCCACCACCCGCCGTTCCCGGTCCCGATCCCGTCCCCGACACCGTGGGACACCCCTACCTCGTGCTGTGGCGATGGCGGCGCAACCCGTTGCGCCGGCCCAGCGACCGGCTGCGGGCGTGGGTCTCGCTCGGGCTCGTGCTCGCCGTGCTGGTGGCGGCCCCGGCGGCGATGTTCGGGGTGGGCGACAGCGCCTACCGCCACTACCGCACGACCGCCGACCACGAGGCGCGGACCCGGGACCACCGTCCCGCCGTCCTGACCCACGACGCCCCGCGCCACCCCGAGCCGGGGTCGGACGAGGCGAAGAAGGCCCGCTACCCGGTGCCGGTCCGCTTCACCGGCCCGGACGGGGCGCCCCGGACCGGGACGACCGAGGTCGCACCGGGGCTGCCCGCGGACAGCACCGTCCTGGTCTGGGTCGACGCGCGGGGCAGGATCACCGAGCCGCCGCTGACCGCGGAGCAGATCCGCAGCCGCACGATGGGCTGGGCGATCCTCGCCTTCCTGGGCGTCGTCCTCACCGGACTCGCGGCCCACGCCGTCACCGGTCTCGTGCTCCACCGGCGCAACCTCGCCCAGTGGGACGCGGCCTGGGCCAACACGGCCCCGCGCTGGTGCGGATTCCCGTGACGCCTCGCCGGGTACGGCCCCTCACGCCGTCGCCGCGCCAGCCGCGGGCGGTGCCAACTGCCGGGCCAGCCACGTCGGCACCCCGCCGAGGAGCCGGAACAGCCGCCGCGCCTCCTCCCGCAGCCGGGACGCCTCCGGTTCGCTCTCCGCGTCGGCCAGCGAGGCCAGCGCGGGCGCCGTACCGACGAGGTACCCCAGCTCCTCGCGGATGCGCAGCGACTCGGCGAAACCGTGCCGCGCCTCCGTCAGCTCCCCCTCGCGCAGGGCCAGTCCGGCCAGATGCCGCCAGGTGAAGGACAGGAGCAGCGGCTCGGCGTGCGCCGTCGCGCCGGCGTGTGCGCGCCGGTAGGCCGCGCGGGCGGCCTGCGGAGACCGGGTGAGGTTCTCCGCGAGGAGCCCGCGCCGGAAGTCCAGCAGGGCCCGCCCCTTCGCCCCCGGCGCGATCAGGGCAGCCGACCGGCCCAGCGCGGCCCGCGCCTCGTCGGCCCGGTCACGCACCCCGTGCACCGTGGCGGCGTACGCGAGTTGCCCCCGTTCACAGGCGGCGGCCCCGCGTTCGTCGTCGCTGTCGGCCAGCGCCTCCGCGGTGCGCAGCGCGTCCTCGGCCTCGGCCCAGCCCTGCTCCGTGTACAGGCACCGCTCCACCAGCAGCGCGGTCCGCTGCAACGCGGTGTCCGCGGTGACCGGCTCCAGCAGGGCCGCCGCGTCGGCCCAGCAGCCGCGCGAGCGCAACCGCCATACCGCGGTCTGGAGCGGATCGTCACCTTCGGTCGTTCCCCAGCCAGAACCAGCCATGGCGGAATGCGCCACGTCGCCCTCCCCTTAGCACGCCATCGAGCTCTCGAGTGGTGGCCGCATCTCAGCACGGATCCGGCGGCCCGGCCAAGGGGATGGGTGAAAGATTTCACAAAGTGGTGGGACTTCCCGCTCCGAGGTTTGGGACGCCCCCGGGCTCGCGCCGGGGCCGTCCCGCGCTTCCCGCCTCAGCTCATGCGCAGGGCCAGGAAGAAATCCAGCTTGTCCTCGAGCCGCGACAGATCACGCCCCGTCAACTGCTCGATCCGCCCGACGCGGTAGCGCAACGTGTTGACGTGCAGGTGCAGCCGGTTCGCGCAGCGCGTCCAGGAGCCGTCGCTGTCCAGGAACGCCTCCAACGTCGGGATCAGCTCGGCGCGGTGGCGGCGGTCGTAGTCCCGCAGCGGGTCGAGGAGCCGGGCGGTGAACGCGCGGCGGACGTCGTCCGGCACGAAGGGGAGCAGGAGTACGTGCGAGGCCAGCTCCTGGTGGCCGGCCGCGCAGACCCGGCCGGGGCGGGCGGCGGCGACCCGGCGCGCGTGCCGGGCCTCCTCCAGCGCCCCGCGCAGCCCCTCCGCCGAGTGCACGGCCGCACTGACACCGAGCGTGAGGCGCCCGTCGCCGTCGAGACCCGCCGACAGCGGTTCCCGTACGGACTCCAGCAGCGCGTCCGCCAGGACTCCCGTCTCGGAGCCGTCGTGCTCGCTGGAGACCGCGGGCAGCGGTACGAGGGCGACGGCCTCGTCGCCCGTGTGCGCCACGGCGATCCGGTCGGACTGCTCGGGGCCGGCGGCGTGCGGGTCGACGAGGATCTCCTCGAGCAGGGTCTGCGCGACCCGGCCGGTCTCCCCGGCGCCGTCCTCCCACTCCACGCGGGCCACCACGACCTGCCAGTGCGGGGCCGCGCCGAGGCCCGGCAGCAGCACCGGCGCCGCCACCCGCAGCCGGGCCGCGATCTCGGCGGGCGCGGCGCCCGTCTGCACCAGCTCCAGGACCTCCTGCGCCAGCCGCCGCCGCACCGTGCGGGCCGCGTCGCGCCGGTCGCGCTCGACCGCGATGAGCTGGGTGACGCCGTACAGCAGGTCGAGGCGTTCCTCGGCCCACTCCCCGGCGTCCGCCTCCACCACGAGCAGCCAGTCGGACAGCACCGTCTCGCGCCCGTCCCGGCCCGTGCCCTGCGGCGCCCGCGCCCCCGGGGCCATCGCCTGGAGCTGCCCGCGCCCGCGCACCGGGAAGAGGCTGTACGTCGTGCCGCCCACCGGCACCCGGTACGGCGCCCGCCGGCCCGTCCGGGTGGCCGCGAGGTGCTCCGCCGCCAGTCTGGCGCACACCTCGGCCGACAGCGCGGGCTCCGCGTCCTTCGGCCCGGCGACCTGCCGTCCGGTGGGGGAGAGCACCCAGGCCCGCAGGTCGAGGTCGGAGCCGAGCAGGTCCAGGACGACGTCGGGGCCGCCGCCCGCCGGTCCCGACGTCATCATCCGGCGGTGGCGGTCCACCACGGCCGCGAGGTCGCCGGCCCGCTCGCCCGACACCTGCCGCACGACGTGCTCGGTGATCGTCGCGAACGCCACCGACTCGTTCACCGCGAACAGCGGCAGCCGGTGCCGCGCGCACGCCGCCACCAGATCCTCCGGCACGCTCCCCAGCTCCGCCTCACCGGCCGCCAGCGCGGCCACCTGGGCCTGCACCAGGAGGCGGACGAACGGCTCGGAGTCGGCGGCGTCCCGGCGCCAGGCCAGGCCGGTGAGGACCAGTTCGCCGCCCGAGAGGTAGCGGCTCGGGTCCCGCAGGTCGGTGGTCATCACCCCGCGGACCGTGCGGTCCAGCTCGTCCTCGCCGCCGAGCAGCTTGAGGCCCAGCGCGTCGGTGTCCAGCAGTGCGCGCAGCCGCATTCTCGTCGCCGCCGTTCTTTGTCTCGAAGTGTTCCAGGTCACGCGGCTGTGGCGCCCGTTACCGGAGGAAAACGAGGAGGTGCATGAGGACCTCCTTTCATACGAATCTACAAGATGCCCGCGCTGGCCAGCCAACTCCTTCATGGTTTCTGCGACTGACCCCGGTGGAGGACAGAGCGGTGTACTGAGCCCACTCCACGTGAACACCACATGAACGAGCCGGGACCGCCGCACACGGATTGGCTCAATCTGTACGCCCCCAAGTAGACGAAGAAGAGAGCCGGTCATGGACTTCCTTCGCCCCGCCAGCTGGGAGGAGGCGCTCGCCGTCAAGGCCGAGCACCCCACCGCTGTGTCGATCGCGGGCGGCACCGACGTGATGGTCGAGATCAACTTCGACCACCGTCGGCCCGAGTACCTCATGGATCTCGGCCGCATCGGCGACCTCACCGAGTGGGAGGTCGGCGACGACTCCGTACGGCTCGGCGCCTCCGTGCCCTACACGCGGATCATGGAGAACCTGCGCACCGAGCTGCCGGGACTCGCCCTGGCCTCGCACACGGTCGCCTCCCCGCAGATCCGCAACCGCGGCGGCGTGGGCGGGAACCTCGGCACCGCCTCCCCGGCCGGTGACGCGCACCCCGCGCTGCTCGCCGCCGGCGCCGAGGTCGAGGCCGAGTCGGTGCGCGGCGTCCGCCGCATCCCGATCGACGCGTTCTACACGGGCGTGAAGCGCAACGCGCTGGAACCCGACGAGCTGATCCGCGCCGTCCACGTCCAGAAGGCCGACGGACCCCAGCAGTTCTCCAAGGTCGGCACCCGCAACGCCATGGTCATCGCCGTGTGCGCCTTCGGCCTCGCCCTCCACCCCGAGACCCGCACCGTGCGCACCGGCATCGGCTCGGCCGCGCCCACCCCGGTCCGCGCCACCGCCGCCGAGGAGTTCCTGAACGCGGCGCTGGAGGAGGGCGGCTTCTGGGACAACGGGAAGATCATCACCCCGTCGGCCGCCAAGCAGTTCGCCGACCTGTGCTCCGCCGCCTGCAACCCCATCGACGACGTCCGGGGCACCGCGAGCTACCGCCGCCACGCGGTCGGCGTGATGGCCCGCCGGACGCTCACCTGGACCTGGGAGTCGTACCGCGGCACCCGCCACACCACGGAGGGAGCCGCGTAATGCGCGTCAACTTCACTGTCAACGGACGTCCGCAGGAAGCCGACGACGTGTGGGAGGGCGAGTCCCTGCTGTACGTGCTGCGCGAGCGGATGGGCCTGCCCGGCTCCAAGAACGCCTGCGAGCAGGGCGAGTGCGGCTCCTGCACGGTCCGCCTGGACGGCGTGCCGGTGTGCTCCTGCCTGGTCGCGGCCGGACAGGCCGAGGGCCGCGAGGTCGTCACCGTCGAGGGCCTGGCGGAGTTCGCCAAGGACCGCGCCGAGGACCGCGCCGAGGACCGCGCCGAGGACCGCGCCGAGGACCGCGCCGAGGACCGCGCCGAGGGCTGCGCCACCGGCGCCCGCGGGGACGGCGGCCGGGGCGGCGCGAGCGCCTCGCTCGACGGGGCCAAGCGCTGGCAGGCGCACGGGACCGACTCGCAGACCGGCGAGGGCATCGAACTGGCCCCGATCCAGCAGGCGTTCATCGACGCCGGCGCCGTCCAGTGCGGCTTCTGCACACCCGGCCTGCTCGTCGCCGCCGACGAGATGCTGGAGCGCAACCCCAACCCGACCGACGCGGACATCCGCGAGGCGCTGTCGGGCAACCTGTGCCGCTGCACGGGCTACGAGAAGATCATGGACGCGGTCCGCCTGGCGGCCGCCCGCCAGTCCGAGGGGGTCTGAGCATGGCTGCCAACGGCGCACCCACCACAATCACGCAGGGTTCCCGGACCAGGGGCGGCATCGGCGAGTCCACGCTCCGCCCGGACGGCACCCTCAAGGTCACCGGCGAGTTCGCGTACTCCTCCGACATGTGGCACGAGGACATGCTCTGGGGCCAGATCCTGCGCTCCACCGTCGCGCACGCCGAGATCGTCTCCATCGACACCGGCGAGGCCCTCGCCACGGCGGGCGTCCACGCCGTCATGACGTACGACGACCTGCCCACCGAGGTGCGCCATTACGGCCTGGAGATCCAGGACACCCCCGTCCTGGCCCACGGCAGGGTCCGCCACCACGGCGAGCCGGTCGCCATCGTCGCCGCCGACCACCCGGAGACCGCGCGCCGCGCCGCCGCCAAGATCAAGGTGGAGTACCGGGAGCTGCCCGTCATCACCGACGAGGCCTCCGCGACCGCCCCCGACGCGCTGCTCCTTCACGAGAACCGCGACGACCACCACATCGGCCACGTCCCGCACCCCAACATCGTGCACCGCCAGCCGATCGTGCGCGGCGACGCCGACGCGGCGGCCGCCCGGGCGGACGTGATCGTCGAGGGCGACTACTACTTCGGCATGCAGGACCAGGCCTTCCTCGGCCCCGAGTCCGGCCTCGCGGTGCCCGCCGAGGACGGCGGCGTCGACCTCTACATCGCCACCCAGTGGCTGCACTCCGACCTCAAGCAGATCGCCCCGGTCCTCGGCCTGCCCGAGGACAAGGTGCGTATGACGCTCTCCGGCGTCGGCGGCGCCTTCGGCGGGCGCGAGGACCTGTCGATGCAGATCCACGCCTGCCTGCTGGCGATGCGCACCGGCAAGCCCGTCAAGATCGTCTACAACCGGTTCGAGTCCTTCTTCGGCCACGTCCACCGCCACCCGGCCCGCCTGCACTACGAGCACGGCGCCACCAGGGACGGCAGGCTCACCCACCTGAAGTGCCGCATCGTCCTGGACGGCGGCGCCTACGCCTCGGCCTCCCCGGCGGTCGTCGGCAACGCCGCCTCGCTCGCGGTGGGCCCGTACGTCGTCGACGACGTGGACATCGAGGCCATCGCCCTCTACTCCAACAACCCGCCCTGCGGCGCGATGCGCGGCTTCGGCGCGGTCCAGGCGTGCTTCGCCTACGAGGCGCAGATGGACAAGGTCGCGAAGGAACTCGGCATGGACCCGGTGGAGTTCCGCCGGATCAACGCCATGGAGCAGGGCACGATCATGCCCACCGGGCAGCCCGTCGACTCCCCGGCGCCGGTCGCCGAACTCCTGCGCCGCGTCAAGGCGATGCCGATGCCGCCGGAGCGCCAGTGGGAGTCCAGCGAGGGTTCCGACGTACGGCAGCTGCCCGGCGGCCTGTCCAACACCACGCACGGCGAGGGCGTCGTCCGCGGCGTCGGCTACGCGGTCGGCATCAAGAACGTCGGCTTCTCCGAGGGCTTCGACGACTACTCCACCGCCCGGGTCCGCGTGGAGGTCGTCGGCGGCGAACCGGTGGCCACCGTGCACACCGCGATGGCGGAGGTCGGCCAGGGCGGCGTCACCGTCCACGCGCAGATCGCCCGCACCGAACTGGGCGTCACCCGGGTCACCATCCACCCGGCCGACACCCAGGTCGGCTCGGCCGGCTCCACCTCCGCCTCCCGGCAGACCTACGTCACCGGCGGCGCCGTGAAGAACGCCTGCGAGCTGGTGCGCGAGAAGGTCCTGGAGATCGGGCGCCGCAAGTTCGGCTCCTACCACCCGGCCTGGGCCACCGCCGAACTCCTCCTGGAGGGCGGCAAGGTCGTCACCGACGGCGGCGAGGTCCTGTCCGACCTCGTGGACGTCCTGGAGGGCGAGGCCGTCGAGGTCGAGGAGGAGTGGCGGCACCGGCCGACCGAGCCCTTCGACCTGCGCACCGGCCAGGGCAACGGCCATGTCCAGTACTCCTTCGCCGCGCACCGCGCCGTCGTCGAGGTCGACACCGAACTCGGCCTGGTCAAGGTCGTCGAACTGGCCTGCGCGCAGGACGTCGGCAAGGCGCTCAACCCGCTCTCCGTCATCGGGCAGATCCAGGGCGGCACCACCCAGGGCCTGGGCATCGCCATCATGGAGGAGATCGTCGTCGACCCGAAGACGGCGAAGGTCCGCAACCCCTCCTTCACGGACTACCTGCTCCCCACCATCCTCGACACGCCGACCATCCCGGTCGACGTGCTCGAACTCGCCGACGACCACGCGCCGTACGGGCTGCGCGGCATCGGCGAGGCCCCCACCCTGTCGTCCACCCCGGCGGTCCTCGCGGCCGTCCGGAACGCGACCGGGCTGGCGCTCGACCGCACGCCCGTACGACCGGAGCACCTGACCGGTACGGCGTAGCAGACCCTCCGGGCGGCGCACGGAACGTCACACCCTCCGCGCCGCCCGGAGCACAGCCCAAGTCCCGCTCCGCTCGCGGTGCTTGACGTACCACCACACATGCGTTCGTCTCGGGCCGTCCCCCGGGTCGTGCATATCCCAAATCCCGCGCGTTCGCCGAAGGCGAGCGGCACGGGTGCACCTATGAACCTTGGGAGACGGCCCCATGACCCAGCAGTCACTGGAGCCCAAGACCACCGCCGAGGACGCGGGCGCGGGTTCCCGCGTCCCCTCCGGCCGGTCTTGGCTCGACCGGTACTTTCACATATCGCACAGAGGATCCACCGTCGCGCGCGAGATGCGCGGCGGCGTCACCACCTTCATGGCGATGGCGTACATCGTCCTGCTCAACCCCGTCATCCTGTCCGGCAAGGACGCCGCGGGGGACACCCTGGGGCAGAAGGCCCTGATCACCGCGACGGCGCTCGCCGCGGCGGTCACCACGCTCCTGATGGGCTTCGTCGGCAAGGTGCCGCTCGCCCTGGCCGCCGGGCTCTCGGTGTCCGGGGTGATCGCGGGGCAGGTCGCCCCGCAGATGACCTGGCCGCAGGCCATGGGCATGTGTGTGATGTACGGCGTGGTGATCATGCTGCTCGTGGTCACCGGGCTCCGCGAGATGATCATGAACGCGATCCCGCTGGCCCTCAAGCACGGCATCACCATGGGCATCGGCCTGTTCATCGCCATCATCGGCCTGGTCAAGGGCGGCTTCGTCCACGCGGGCAAGGCGACCCCGCTCACCCTCGGCCCGGCCGGGGAACTCGCGGGCTGGCCGGTCCTGCTCTTCGCGGGCACCCTGCTGCTGATCTTCATGCTCCAGGCGCGCAACATGCCCGGCGCGATCCTGATCGGCATCGTCACCGGCACGATCGTCGCGGCGATCCTGAACGCCGCCGGGGTCATCGACCCGAAGCAGTGGGCCAACGGCGCCCCCGAACTGCACGGCAGCGCGGTCTCCATGCCGGACTTCTCGCTCTTCGGCGGCCTGGAGTTCGGTGGCTGGGGCGAGGTCGGCGCGATGACGGTCGGCATGATCGTCTTCACGCTGGTGCTCGCCGGGTTCTTCGACGCGATGGCCACCATCATCGGCGTCGGCACCGAGGCGAAGCTCGCCGACGACAAGGGCCGGATGCCGGGCCTGTCGAAGGCACTGTTCATCGACGGCGCCGGCGGTGCCATCGGCGGCGTGGCGGGCGGCTCCGGCCAGACCGTCTTCGTGGAGTCCGCGACCGGCGTCGGCGAGGGGGCCCGCACCGGGCTCGCCTCCGTCGTCACCGGCGTGTTCTTCGCCGCCTGCCTCTTCTTCACGCCGATCACCGCGATCGTGCCGCAGGAGGTCGCCTCGGCGGCCCTGGTGGTCATCGGCGCGATGATGATGATGAACGCCCGGCACGTGGACTGGGCCGACCGGGCCACCGCGATCCCGGTCTTCCTGACCGTCGTCCTGATGCCGTTCACGTACTCCATCACCGCCGGTGTCGCCGCCGGTGTCATCTCCTACGTCGCCATCAAGGCCGCCCAGGGCAAGGCCCGGGAGATCGGCGCGTTCATGTGGGTGCTGACGGTGATCTTCGTCGTCTACTTCGCCCTCAACCCGATCGAGAGCTGGCTGGGCGTGCACTAGCCGCCACGACGGGAACCCTTCACGTACCTGTTGTCCAAGGAGGACCGAAAGATGCTGGACATCGCCGAAGAGCTGCACCGGTGGGTCGAGCAGGGACGCGACTTCGCCGTGGCCACCGTGGTGGCCGTCGGCGGCAGCGCGCCCCGCCGCCCCGGCGCCGCCCTCGCGGTGGACGCCGACGCGACGGTGATCGGCTCGGTCTCCGGCGGATGCGTGGAGGGGGCCGTGTACGAGCTGTGCCGGCAGGCCCTGGAGGACGGCGAAACCGTCCTCGAACGCTTCGGCTACAGCGACGAGGACGCCTTCGCCGTGGGGCTGACCTGCGGCGGGGTCATCGACATCCTCGTCACACCGGTACGGGCGGCGGATCCCGCCCGGCCGGTGCTGGCCGCCGCGCTCGCCGCCGCCGCGAACGGCGAGACGGCAGCCGTGGCCCGGGTCGTGAGCGGCCCCGGCGACCTGCTGGGCCGCGCGCTCCTCGTCCGCGCGGACGGCACCCGCGCCGGCGGCTTCGGCGGCCACCCCGAACTGGACCGCACGGCCGCCGCCGAGGCGAGCGCCTTCCTGGACGCCGGGCGCACCGGCACGCTGGAGATCGGCGAACAGGGCTCGCGCTGCGGAGTACCGCTGACCGTGCTGATCGAGTCCTCGGTCCCGGCCCCCCGCATGATCGTCTTCGGTGCGATCGACTTCGCCTCGGCGCTGGTCCGGGCCGGCAAGTTCCTCGGCTACCACGTGACGGTCTGCGACGCCCGCCCCGTCTTCGCGACCCCGGCCCGTTTCCCGGACGCGGACGAGATCGTCGTCGAGTGGCCCCACGAGTACCTGCGGCGCACGGAGGTCGACGCGCGCACGGTGCTGTGCGTCCTGACCCACGACGCCAAGTTCGACATACCGCTGCTCCGGCTGGCGCTGCGCCTCCCGGTGGCGTACGTCGGCGCGATGGGCTCCCGCCGCACCCACCTGGACCGCGACGCCCGGCTGCGCGAGGTCGGCGTGAGCGACCTGGAGCTGGCCCGACTGAGATCGCCCATCGGCCTCGACCTCGGCGCCCGCACCCCCGAGGAGACGGCCCTCTCCATCGCCGCCGAGATCGTCGCCACCCGCCACGGCGGCACGGGCGCCTCCCTGACCGGCGCCCACACCCCCATCCACCACGACGGCCCGACGGCACCCACGGGCCGGATCGGCTCGGTGGCCTGATCACTGCCGAAGCCCCTGGCCCGGCCCATGTGTCCGTACCCGCCACTATGTTCACCGCATGAAACCCGAGATTCTCGGCAAGACGAACCGGTTCCGTGCGAAGGCGCTCGCGGGCGGCGTCCCGTCCGTCGAGGTGGAGAGGTGGCTCGAGGCCGCCCGTCCCTGCGCCACCCTGGCGTCCACCGTGGACGGGCCGGTCGTGGGCCACTTCGGCGGGCCCGACCTGCTCCCCGTCGGCGCTCCCCGACTCCCGGCAGGGCTGAAGCTGATCGCGATGCTGGACCTCGCCGCGCTGCCCGGCGACGCGACGACCCTGGCACTGCCCCCCGACGGCCGGCTCCTCTTCTTCGCCCGGCTCCACGCCGACGACCTCGACGCCTCCGGCCGGGTGATGTACGTCCCCGCCGGCACGCCCCTCGACGAACACCCCGGGGCCGACGGCCATGAGCGCGCGGAACTGAGGCTGAGGTACGACCTCTCCCTGCCGGACAACGAGGTGCTCATCGACCCCGTCGAGCACCCGCACGCCAAGGAACTGCGCCAGGCATGGTCGGACGTGCTGTACGAGGACCGGCACCATCGCGACGCGACCCACCTGCAGATCGACGGGTATTCCAGGGACTCCTTCGGCGAGGACGACCCCGTCACCGCGTCCGCCGCCATGGCGGCGGAGAGTGCGGGGAAGCCGGAGGGCAGGCGGGCCAGTCCATGGGCACGGCCTCGCCCCGACGACTGGGCGCTTCTCGCGCAGTGGTACGGCGGCGTCCTGGACCTTGGGAACCTGCACATCGGCGGTGACGTCTTCTGGACGGTCGCGAGGAACGATCTGGAGGCGCGGCGCTTCGACCGGGTGGCCGTCCTGGGATGCTTCGACGGCCCGTGAGCCGAGAGTCCGGCTCACCCTGGCTTCACGAGGGGACGGCAGGCGTGCCGGGCACGCTCTCCGGTGGCCTGCCGCGGAGGCGTCTGGCGGACCCGGACGGCCCCGCCCCTACCTGGTCATCGACACGTCCGCCACCACCGGGCGATGGTCCGAGGCGACGGCTTCCACCGGGACCGAGGCGCCGCGCACCCGGACGCCCTTGCCGACGGCCACGTAGTCGATCCGCTTCACGGGTGCCTCGGCCGGATACGTCCCCGGGGATCCGGGCCCGGCTCCCGCGTCGCGCAGCTCCCGCCACAGCGGTGCCAGCTCGGGCGCCGAGGGCTCGGCGTTGAAGTCGCCCAGCAGGAACTGGCGGGCGCCTGGCAGTCGTGCCCGCTCGCGGGCCATGATCCGCCGGGTGTCGGCGACCTGCGCCCCCCGGACCGCCGGGTCCGCCCGGTAGTCGAGGTGCGTCACGAACACCTGCACCGGCACACCCCGCACCTTGAGCGTCACCTCGCCGAACCCGGGCGCGGGCGCCGGCGCCGGATTCTCGTCCTGCGTGGACAGGCGCGTGATCTCGTGGTTCGTCGCGGAACGGATCGGGAAGCGGGACAGCACCGCCACCCCGTACTCGCGCCGGGGCCCGCCCGCCGTCACCGGATCGAGGCTGTAGATCGGCGCGAACGACACCCGCATGCCGAGCCGCCGCGCCAGCTCCCCGGCCACGTCGAGCCCCTGGCTGCGCGCTCCCCAGTGCACGTCGACCTCCTGGAGGCCGATCACGTCCGCGTCGAGGGCGCGCAGCGCGGCGGCCTGCCTCTCGAGGTCGAAGACGCCGTCCGTACCCGTACCGGCGTGGACGTTGTAGGTGGCGATGCGCAGCGGGACCGGGCGGCCCTGGCCGGCGGAGGCGGGCGGCGCCGCCACGGCCAGGGTCAACAGGGCGCCGGTCACGGACAGTTGGATGAGGGTGCGCGCTCTGACAGACATGTCGGCACGGTACGCGGGAATCCGCCCCGGCGGAGCCCGCGGCGCCCTTTCGACGCCGGCCGGACCCGCGCCGGCCCCCGGAGGTTCACGGGCTGCGCAGCAGCCGGTTCACCGTGCGGCCGAAGACGTACCGCCCCGAGCGGGCGAGGACGCCGTCGAAGAGGGCGGGCAGGAGCCGGACGTCCAGCTCCTCGCGCCACACCACGCGTGCCCGGCCGCCGGGCCCCGGCCGGACCTCGATCTCCGCCCGGCCCCGCACCAGGCGGCCGCGCTTGTCGAGCCGGCACAGACCGGGGGCGCCGTCCCCGGGCGGCCGCCAGACGGTCACCTCCATCGTGTCGTCGAAGGCGAGCGGGCCGGCACCCGTGCGGGCCACGATCACCGTGCCCGGGCCGGTGGGGCCGGGCGTGGCGACGGTGACGCGGGTCAGCGGCACGGAGTCGCCGTGCCGCTCCCAGCGGGTGAGCCTGCGCCAGGCCTCGTCCGGGGGGAGCGGGGCGGTGCGTTCGAAGGAGAAGGTGGCCACGGGACGATCGTAGGCACACCGCCTACCGGTAGACCGTGCCCGGCTCGGCCTTTCCGGGGGCGAGCAGTTGGGGGACCGTCACGAAGACGTACCCGCGCTTCTTGAGCGCGTCGATGATCCCGGGCACGGCGGGCACGGTGCCGTCGTAGATGTCGTGCAGCAGGATGATGCCGTCCCTGGACGACTGGTCCAGGACACGCTCGGTGATCAGGTCGGAGTCGTTCGTCTTGTAGTCCTTGGCGGTCACGCTCCACAGCACCTCCGCCAGCCCCAGCTCGCGGCAGATGTCGTGCACCGTGTCGTCCGTGCGGCCCTGTGGCGGGCGCATCAGGGTGGGACGTCTGCCCGTCAGGCGCTCTATCTCCTTGTTCGGGCGCTCCAGCTCCTCGCGTATCTCGTCCGGCTCGGCGTCCGTGAGGATCTTGTGCGTCCAGGTGTGGCTCGCCACCTCGTGGCCCTCATTCGCCATGCGCCTGACAAGCTCGGGGTAGGTGTCGATGTGCCGCTTGCCGAGCAGGAAGAAGGTCGCCGGGACCTGCTTCTCCTTGAGTATGTCGAGCAGCCGGGCGGAGTTCTCGCTCGGTCCGGCGTCGAAGGTCAGCGCGATGCACTTGGCGTGCGCGCAGTCGACGGTGCCGAACGAGGCCGCCCGGGCCTCGGAACCCGCCGCGCCCCGGACGGAGCTGGGTGAGGTCGTCTCCAGTTTCGTGCAGCCGCTCAGCGCGAGGGTCAGCGCCGCTGCGGCGGCGAAGGTCGCGACCGCAGGCAACCTGGTCCCCGGTTTTGTCATCTTCCTGGTCAGCGAAGGCATGCGGGGACTATACACAGAGTGTATACAGCCAGCTCACAGCGCCCCCTCGAATGCGAGTTCGGGGTAGTGGGGGCGGTCGCCGGGTTACTCAGCCGACACGTACGTGACGGTCGGAGTGAGGAGAGGCCCGTGAGCGAGAGCCCCGAGGGCGGCAGCCCTCCGCGTGGAGGCACCTGGCGCCGCGCCCTGGTGACCGGCGGAGCCGGATTCGTGGGATCCCACCTGTGCGGGAGCCTGCTCGACGCCGGCACCGACGTCGTCTGCCTCGACAACCTGGCCACCGGGTCCCGCGCCAACGTGGCCGACCTGGAACGGCGACGCGGATTCCGGTTCGTCCGGGCCGACGCCACCGATGCGGCGGCGCTGCGCGGTCTGCCCGGCCGGTTCGACCTCGTCCTGCACTTCGCCTGCCCCGCCTCGCCCGTCGACTACCTCCGGCTGCCCCTGGAGACCCTCGACGTCGGCAGCACCGGCACCCGCAACGCCCTGGAGCGGGCCCATGCCGACGGCGCCCGCTTCCTGCTCGCCTCCACCTCCGAGGTCTACGGCGACCCGCTGGAGCACCCGCAGCGCGAGACGTACTGGGGCAACGTCAACCCGATCGGCCCGCGCAGCGTCTACGACGAGTCCAAGCGCTTCGCCGAGGCCCTGGTCACCGCCCACCGCCAGGTGCACCGCACCGACACCGCCATCGTCCGGATCTTCAACACGTACGGCCCCCGGATGCGCACCGGAGACGGCCGCGCCGTGCCCACCTTCATCGCGCAGGCGCTGGACGGCATGCCGCTCACCGTCGCCGGGGACGGCGGCCAGACCCGCTCCCTGTGCTACGTCGACGACACCGTGGCGGGCGTCCTCGCCCTCGCCGCGTCCGGGGAGAGCGGGCCGGTGAACATCGGCGGCGCCGACGAGATCACCATGCTGGAACTGGCCCGCCGGGTCGTCGAACTCACCGGCTCGGGCTCCCGCATCCGCTTCGTCGAACGCCCCGTCGACGACCCCGGCCGGCGCAGGCCGGACACCACCCTGGCCCGGGAACGGCTGGGCTGGCGGCCGAGCGTGGGCTGGAACGAAGGGCTGGAGCGGACCATCGGCTGGTTCGCGCACGCCGTCGCCGCCTGACCCGAGGCCAGAAGCAACACATAGCGTGACAAGTCAGTGCTTGTCCGGAAGTGACCTGTCTCCAAGTGTTTGAGGCAACTCGGCCGCGGCACCCGCGACGCCGAGAGAGGAGCCCGCCCCATGCGCATCCTTGGTATCAACGCACTGTTCCACGACCCGGCCGCCGCGCTCGTCGTCGACGGCCGGACCGTCGCGGCCGCCGAGGAGGAGCGGTTCAGCCGGCGCAAGCACGGCAAGCGCCCGGTGCCCTTCTCCGCCTGGGAGGTCCCGGAGCTGTCGGCGCGGTGGTGCCTGGAACACGCCGGGGTGCGACCGGAGGAGCTGGACGCCGTCGCCTACTCCTTCGACCCCAAGCTGGCCCGGCCCGCCCGCGACATGGGCCTGGACGACCCCTGGGACCCGCTGCGCCTGGAGTACGCCCGCCGCGCCCCCCGGTTCCTCGCCGACGCGCTGCCCGGACTCGACCCCGACCGGGTCGTCTTCGTCCCGCACCACGTCGCGCACGCCGCCTCCGCGGGACCGGCCTCGCCCCACCCCGACAACGACGTCCTCGTCCTCGACGGGCGCGGCGAGTCCGCCTCCCACCTGGCCGGACGCTACCGCGACGGCAAACTCGACGTCCTCGCCACGCAGGCGCTGCCGCACTCGCTCGGCCTGGTCTACGAGGAACTGACCGAGCACCTCGGCTTCCTGCGCAGCAGCGACGAGTACAAGGTGATGGCCCTCGCCTCCTACGGCACCCCCCGCTTCACGGACCGGCTGCGCGAGCGCGTCCACGCCACCGGCGACGGCGGCTTCCGCGCCCACGGCGTCGACTGGGCCGCCCTCGCCCCGCCCCGCGCCAGGGGCGAGGACTGGACGAAGGACCACGCCGACCTCGCCGCGAGCACCCAGGCCGCCCTGGAGGAACTGCTCCTCGAACTCGTCCACTGGCTGCACGGCGAGGCCGGCGGCGAGGCCCTGACCATGGCCGGCGGCGTCGCGCTGAACTGCGTCGCCAACTCGAAGATCGCCGCGCGCGGCCCGTACCGGCACGTGTGGGTGCAGCCCGCCGCCGGTGACGCCGGTACGGCCCTCGGCGGCGCCCTGCACGTGGCCGCCGCCCAGGAGGGCACCGCGCCCGAGCCGATGCCCGGCACCGACCTCGGCCGCGGCTGGAGCGACGACGAGATCCGCGCCTGGCTGGAGACCGCCGCCGTCCCCTACGAGGAACCGGACGACATCGCCGAGACCGTCGCCGAGGAACTCGCCCGCGACGGCGTCGTCGCCTGGTTCCAGGGCCGCAGCGAGTTCGGGCCGCGCGCCCTCGGACACCGCTCCCTGATGGCCCACCCCGGCCGCGCGGAGAACCTCGAACGCCTCAACCACGTCAAGGGCCGCGAGGAGTTCCGCCCCGTCGCGCCCATGGTGCTCGCCGACCGCGCCGCCGGCCTCTTCACCGGGCCGCTCCCCAGCCCGTACATGCTCTTCGTGCACGACGTCGACCCCGCCTGGCGCGACCGGATCCCGGCCGTCGTCCACATCGACGGCACCGCCCGCATCCAGACCGTCGAGGAACGCCGCGAACCGCTCGTCGCGCGGATGCTGGCCGCCTTCGAACGCCGCACCGGGCTGCCCGTCGTCGTCAACACCAGCCTCAACACCGCCGGGCGGCCCATGGTCGACGACCCGCGCGACGCACTGGAGTGCTTCGGCTCCGCCCCCGTGGACCTGCTCGCCATCGGCCCCTTCGCGGTGCGCCGGGGACGGGCGTTCGCATGAGCACCGCACCCGGGGCCGGCGGCCCGCGCACCGGCTACGCCGTCGTCGTCCCGACCCTCGTACGCGACACACTCGCCGACTGCCTGGCCGCGCTGGTCGCCGCGCACGGGCCCGACCCCGACGAGATCGTCCTCGTCGACGACCGGCCGGGACCGGACGCCGACCCCGGCGCGCTGGAGCACGCGCTGACCGTCCTCGGCGACCTGCGCGCCCGCACGGTGGTACTGCGCAGCGGCGGACGCGGACCCGCCGCCGCCCGCAACACCGGAATCCAGGCGGTCGCCTCGCCCTGGACCGCGTTCCTCGACGACGACGTCCAGGTCGGCCCGCACTGGTGCGACCAGCTGATCCAGGACCTCGCCGAGGCGGCGCCCGACACCGGCGCCGTGCAAGGGGTGATCGCCGTGCCGCTGCCCGGGGAACGCCGCCCCACCGACTGGGAACGCGGCACCGCCGGGCTCGCGCGGGCCCGGTGGATCACCGCCGACATGGCCTACCGCACCGACGTGCTCAAACAGGTCGGCGGCTTCGACGAACGCTTCACCCGCGCCTTCCGCGAGGACGCCGACCTCGCGCTGCGCGTCCTCGACGCGGGCTGGCGCATCCGGCGGGGCCGCCGCACCACCCGCCACCCCGTACGCCCCGCCGCACGCTGGGTCTCGCTGAAGCAGCAGCGCGGCAACGCCGACGACGCCCTGATGCGGCGCCTGCACGGCCCCGACTGGTGGGCCAAGGCCGTCGCGCCCCGGGGCCGCATCCGGCGCCACGCCGCGATCACCGCCGCCGGAACCGCTGCCCTCGCCCTCGCCGCGGCCGGACGCCCCCGGGCCGCCGCCCTCGCCGCGCTCGGCTGGGCCGCGGGCACCGCCGAGTTCGCCTGGGCCCGCATCGCACCCGGACCGCGCACCCGGCACGAGGTCACCACCATGCTGGTCACCAGCGTGCTCATCCCACCCGCCGCGACCTGGCACCGGCTCAGCGGACTCTGGCACCACCGGGCCGCCCCCGCCTGGCGGGAGGTGGCCGCATGAGCCCCGCCGGGAACCGGGTGAAGGCCGTCCTCTTCGACCGCGACGGCACCCTCGTCCACGACGTCCCCTACAACGGCGACCCGGACCTGGTCCGACCGGTCGAAGGCGCCCGCGAGGCGGTGGCGCTGCTGCGCGCACACGGCATCCGCGTCGGCGTCGTCACCAACCAGTCCGGGGTCGCCCGCGGCCTGATCAGCGACGGCGACGTCCGGCGCGTCAACCGTCGTATCGACGATCTGATCGGTCCCTTCGACGTCTGGGCGATCTGCCCGCACGGCCCCGACGACGGCTGCCACTGCCGCAAGCCGCAGCCCGGCATGGTCCTGTGGGCGGCGGGCCGCGTCTGCGCCCACCCCGCCGACTGCGTCGTCATCGGCGACATCGGCGCCGACACGCAGGCCGCCGAACGCGCCGGTGCCCACGGCATCCTCGTCCCCAACGACCGCACCCGCCCCGAGGAGACGGCCGCCGCGGCCCACCTCGCCCCGGACCTCCTCACCGCCGTACGGGCCGTTCTCGACGGCCCGCCCAGGGGCCGGGTCCTGGCCGACGAGCGGCCCATCGAGGCGGCGTACGGCACGGGCCCGGGAGACCCCCGCCCCTCACCGCGGCCCCGGCCGCCGACCGGCCCGCTCCCCCGACGGCCCGGCCGCCACCACCCCGGCCGGGGCGTGTTCGCCCCGGGACCCGCGCCCGGCGCACGCCGAGGACGGCCCGGGCCGTGCCGCGGCGCAGCGGGGCGGTCGCACCCCGGACCCGGACACGCCCGTGACCGGCGCCGCCCCACCCACCACCGGGCCGAGCCGGCCACCGGCCCAGGACGCCCGTGCCGGTGGGTCGTCGGCTCCGGATGCCTGTGCCGGTGGGTCGTCGACCCCGGACGCCCGCACCGGCCGCTCCCCGGCCCCGGACCCCCGTCCCGGGTCTGGCGGGGGCAGCGCCGTGGTGGGGCGGGCGCGTGCCGGGGCGGACCGGGGGTGTGGTCCCGTGGGCGGCACCGGGAGGCCGGCATGAAGGCGCTCGTCACCCGGCTCGACAGTTTCGGCGACGTGCTGCTCGCCGGGCCCGCCGTGCGGGCCGTCGCCGCGCGCGCCGACCACGTCACCCTGCTGTGCGGACCCCGCGGCGCTCCCGCCGCCCGGCTGCTGCCCGGCGTCGACGAGGTGCTGGTGTGGGAGGCGCCCTGGGGCGGGTTCGAGCCGCCCGACGTCAGCCGCGAGGACATCGAGGCGCTCGTGGCACGCGTCGACGCCGACACCGCGCTGATCCTCACCTCCTTCCACCAGTCCCCGCTGCCCACCGCCCTCGTACTGCGCCTCGCCGGCGTCCGGTACCTCGCCGCGGACAGCGAGGACTACCCCGGCTCCCTCCTCGACCTGCGCCACCACCGCGCCCCGCACGCCCACGAGGCCGAGGCCGCGCTCGACCTCGCCGAGGCGGCCGGGTTCCCCCGCCCCGACGACGGACGGCTGCGCGTGCACACCCCGCCCCCCGCCGACGCCCTCACCGGACCCGGCCCCTACGTCGTCCTGCACCCCGGCGCCAGCGTCCCCGCCCGCGCCTGGAGCCCCGAGCGCGCCGCCGACGCCGTACGCGAACTCGCCGCCGCCGGGCACCGCGTCCTGGTCACCGGCGGCCCCGACGAACGCGACCTCACCGCCCACGTCGCAGGCGCCCACGGCACCGACCTCGGCGGCCGCACCGACGCCCCCGGACTGGCCGGTGTCCTCGCGGGCGCCGCCGTCGTCGTCACCGGCAACACCGCGCCCGCCCACCTCGCCGCCGCCGTCGGCACCCCCGTCGTCTCCCTGTTCGCGCCCGTCGTCCCCGCCGAACGCTGGCGGCCGTACGGCGTCCCCTACGTCCTGCTCGGCGACCAGGACGCGCCCTGCGCCGACAGCAGGGCCCGGGACTGCCCCGTCCCCGGGCACCCCTGCCTGGACACCGTCACCGCCACCGACGTGGCCGCCGCCGTCGAGAAACTGGCCGTCGAGAGACCGATGGGGGAGACATGAGGATTCTCATCTGGCACGTGCACGGGTCGTGGACCACCGCCTTCGTGCAGGGCCCGCACACCTACCTCGTCCCCGTCACCCCCGACCGCGGACCCGACGGCCTCGGCCGCGCCCGCACCTGGGACTGGCCCGACTCCGTCGTCGAAGTACCGCCCGAGCGGCTGCGCGAGGAGCACATCGACCTCGTGATCCTCCAGCGTCCGCACGAACTCGACCTCGTCGACCGCTGGCTGGGCCGCCGCCCGCCGCTGGTCTACCTGGAGCACAACGCCCCCGACGGCGACGTGCCCCGCACCCGCCACCCGGCCGCCGCCCTCCCCGGCGTCACCCTCGTCCACGTCACCCACTTCAACCGGCTGATGTGGGACGCGGGCCCCACGGACACCGCCGTCGTCGAACACGGCATCGTCGACCCCGGCCACCGCTGGACCGGCGAGCTGGAGCGCGCCGCCGTCGTCGTCAACGAGCCGATCCGGCGGGGACGTACGACCGGCACCGACCTGCTCCCCGCCTTCTCCCGCGCGGCCCCCCTCGACGTGTTCGGCATGCGCACCGAAGGGCTCGCCGAGCACCTCGGCGTCGACCCCGGCCGCTGCCGCACCCGGGACGTCCCCCAGGGCGACCTGCACACCGAACTGGCCCGCCGCCGCGTCTACGTCCACCCCGTCCGCTGGACCTCGCTCGGCCTGTCCCTGCTGGAGGCCATGCACCTGGGCATGCCCGTCGTCGCCCTCGCCACCACCGAGGTCGCCGAGGCCGTGCCACCCGGCGCCGGGGTGGTCTCCAACCGCATCGACGTACTGACCGACGCCGTACGCGACTTCCTCGCCGACCCGCCGCACGCGCGGGCCGTCGGCGAGGAGGCCCGCGCGGCGGCCCTGGCCCACTACGGGCTGCCCCGCTTCCTGGACGACTGGGAGCGGCTGCTCAAGGAGGTGACCCGATGAGGATCGCCATGGTGTCCGAGCACGCGAGCCCCCTCGCCGCGCTCGGCGGCGTCGACGCCGGGGGACAGAACGTCTACGTGGCCCGTCTCGCCGAGGAGTTGGCGGCCCGCGGCCACGACGTCACCGTCTACACCCGCCGGGACGCCACCGGCCCGCCCGACCGGGTGCCCCTGCCCGGCGGCGCGGTCGTCGAGCACGTGCCGGCCGGGCCACCCGTGTCGGTCCCCAAGGACGAACTCTTCCCGCACATGCCCGCGTTCGGCGCGCATCTGGCCCGCGCCTGGGCCCGGGAACGGCCCGACGTGGCGCACGCCCACTTCTGGATGTCCGGCATGGCCTCGCAGATCGGCGCACGACCGCACGGCATCCCCCTCGTCCAGACCTTCCACGCCCTCGGCACCGTCAAGCGCCGCCACCAGGGCATGCGGGACACCAGCCCCTACGAGCGCATCGGCATCGAACGGCAGCTCGGCCGCGCCTGCGCACGGGTCCTGGCCACCTGCACCGACGAGGTCGTCGAACTCGGCGACATGGGCGTCCCGCCCCGACAGGTCTCCGTGGTGCCCTGCGGCGTGGACGCCGAACACTTCCACCCCCTCGCCGACACCGGCCGCACCCCCGAACGGCGCCTGCGGCACCGGCTGCTCGCCTGCGGACGGCTCGTCCCCCGCAAGGGCTACGACCAGGCCGTCCGCGCCCTCGCCCACATCCCCGACGCCGAACTGCTCATCGCGGGCGGCCCGCCCGCCGGCGCCGTCGAGGCCGAACCCGAGGCACGGCGCCTGATGGGGATCGCCCGCCGCGCCGGCGTCGCCGACCGGGTCCGGCTGCTCGGCGCCGTCGACCCGGACGACATGCCCGCCCTCCTGCGCAGCGCCGACCTCGTGCTGTGCACCCCGGTGTACGAGCCGTTCGGCATCGTGCCGCTGGAAGCGATGGCGTGCGGGGTGCCCGTCCTCGCCACCGACGTCGGCGGCCACCGCGACTCCGTGTCCGACGGCGTCACCGGACGCCTCGTCGCCCCGCAGGACCCCGGGGCCGTCGCGGACGCCGCCCGCGAACTCCTCGCCGACGAGCGCCTGCGCCGCCAGTACGGCAGGAACGGCCGCGAACGCGTCCTGCGCCACTACACCTGGGCACGCGTCGCCGACGGCGCGGAACAGGTGTACCGCCTCACCCTCTCCGACCACGCCGTGTCCACGGAGGTGGCGTCATGACCGTCCATCCGCCCGCCGTCGGCCACTGCGACGAACTCCAGGACGCGCTCGACGCGTTCCGCGCCTCCGCACCCGTCACCCAGCGCTGGGGCGAGCGGCTCGCGACCGTCCTCGGCAGCGGCGGCCGCCTGCTCGCCGCGGGCAACGGCGGCAGCGCCGCCCAGGCCCAGCACCTGACCGCCGAACTCGTCGGCCGCTACCGCGACGACCGCCCCCCGTTCTCCGCGATCGCCCTCCACGCCGACACCTCCTCCACCACCGCCATCGCCAACGACTACGGCGTCGACGAGGTGTTCGCCCGCCAGGTCCGCGCCCACGGCCGCGACGGCGACGTCCTGATGCTGCTGTCCACCAGCGGCGCCAGCGCCAACCTGCTCTCCGCGGCCGACGCCGCCCGCACGGCCGGCGTACGGGTGTGGGCACTCACCGGCTGCGCCCCCAACCCGCTGATGGCGGGCAGCGACGAGTCCCTGTGCGTCGACGCCCCGTCGACGGCCACCGTCCAGGAACTCCACCTGGTCGCCGTCCACATGATCTGCGCGGCCTTCGACGCGACCCTGGAACACGGCGCCCGCGGCGCCCGCGGCGGCGTGCGGGGCGCCGGGAGCACGGGACGCGCACGGCGCACGACGCAGCGGAAGCGCAGGTGACGGGACGTATGGCTGCCATGGCTGACAGGACACCGCTGGTCGTGGTCGGTGACGCGCTGCTCGACCGGGACCTGACCGGCTCGGCCGACCGGCTCGCACCGGACGCGCCGGTCCCGGTCGTCTCCGAGTGCGCCGAGCGGACCCGCCCGGGCGGTGCCGCCCTCGCCGCGTACCTCGCCGCCCGCGACGGCCGCGAGGTCACCCTGATCACGGGCGTCGGCGACGACCCGGCGAGCCTCGCCCTGCGCGAACTGCTCGCCCCCTGGCTGACGTTGATCCCCCTGCCGCTGACCGGCACACTGTCGGAGAAGACCCGCGTCCTGGCCCGGGACCGTCCCGTCGTCCGCCTCGACCGGGGCGGCGGCCGGGCCCGCGGCGCCACCGACGAGGCCCGCGCCGCACTGCGTTCCGCCCGCGCCGTCCTGGTCTCCGACTACGGGCGGGGCGCGGCGGACGCCCTGCGCGACGTGCTCGCCGCGCGCCCGCCGCTGGTCTGGGACCCGCACCCGCGCGGGGCCCGCCGGTCCCCGGCACCCGTCTGGTGACGCCCGCCGAGAAGGAGGCCCACGGCTTCGGCCCCGGCAGGGCCACCCGGGCGGCGGACTGCGCGCCGCCGCACTCGACGCCGCCGCCCTCGTACGGGACTGGCGGGTGGCCGCCGTCACGGTGACCCTCGGCCCGCGCGGCGCCCTCCTGTCCTACGGCGAGCACCCCTCCTCGTGCCCGCGCCCGCCGCCCACCACGGCGACTCCTGCGGCGCCGGGGACCGGTTCGCGGCCACCGCGGCCGGGCTCCTCGCCGACGCGGCGCTGGTCGGGGAGGCCGTCGAGGGTGCGGTGAGCGCCGCCACGGCCTTCGTCGCGGCGGGCGGCGCGGCCGCCGTGCCCCCGGCCGACTCCGGCCCGGCGCCCGCCTCGCCGCCCGACACCGACGATCCGGGCGCCCTGACCGCCCGGATCCGTGCCGAGCACGGCACGGTCGTCGCCGCCGGCGGCTGCTTCGACCTCCTGCACGCCGGGCACGTCGGCCTCCTCCAGGCCGCCCGTCGGCTCGGCGACTGCCTGGTCGTCTGCGTCAACTCCGACGCCTCCGTCCGACGCCGCAAGGGAGGCGGCCGCCCCGTCAACCCCCTCGCCGACCGCGTCCGCGTCCTGCGCGCCCTCGCCTGTGTCGACGCCGTCGCCGTCTTCGACGAGGACACCCCCGAGCGCCTCCTCGGCGACCTGCGGCCCGACGTCTGGGTCAAGGGCGGCGACTACGCCGGCGCCGACCTCCCCGAGGCCGCGCTCCTCCAGGAGTGGGGCGGCCAGGCGGTCCTCCTGCCCTACCTGGACGGCCGCTCCTCCACCGCCCTGCTGGCCCGCGCGGCGGAGCGGTCCCGATGAGCCCCGGAGCCCGGGGACGCCCCCGGCCCGGCGTGGGCGTGGCGGTGCCGGCGGCCCGGCTCGGGCCGGGGACCGGGAAGAGAGGCTTCGCGTCCCCCGGGTCGGCGGGTGGGCCGGTGACCGGGGACCCCGTGCACCCGCCGGTCACCGGAGCGACGCGCCCGAGCGGGGCCGGAGCGCCGCGGCGCGGACCGGAACCGGTGCGGGGCGAGGGCGAGGACAGGCCCCGCGTGCTGGTCCTGCGTGCCCTCGGGCTCGGGGACCTGCTGGCCGGCGTGCCCGCCCTGCGGGCGCTGCGACGGGCGTACCCCGGGCACGAACTGGTGCTGGCCACCCCCGCAGACCTCGCCCCCGTGGCCGCCGCGACCGGCGCCGTCGACCGGGTGCTGCCCGCCGCCGAACCCGGACGGGCCGTCCCCCGCACCCTCGACTGGACCGGCCCGCCCCCCGACGTCGCCGTCGACCTGCACGGCAACGGGCCGCCCAGCCACCGCCTCCTCGCCCGCCTGCACCCGGCGAGACTGATCGCGTTCGCGCACCCCGAGACCCCGGAGGTGGACGGCCCGCCCTGGTACGCGGAGGAACACGAGCGGGAGCGGTGGTGCCGGCTGCTGCGCGCGTACGGCATCCCCGCCGACCCCGCCGACCTGCGGCTGCCGCCCCCGGACGCACCGTCCCCCGCCCCCGGCGCCGTCGTCCTCCACCCGGGTGCCGGCGCCCCCTCCCGCCGCTGGCCCGTGGACCGGTACGCGGCCGTCGCCGAGGCGCTGAGCGCCCGCGGACACCGGGTCGTCGTCACCGGGGGAGCGGACGAGGCGGACCTGGTGGCCCGGCTGGCCAAGCTCGCCGACCTGCCCGACACGGACGTGTTCGGCGGCGGCCTGCCCCACGACCGGCTCTCCGCCCTGGTCACCGACGCCCACGCCGTCGTCAGCGGCGACACCGGCATCGCCCACCTCGCCGTCGCCCACGCCACGCCCTCCGTCACGCTCTTCGGCCCCGTCCCGCCCAGCCGCTGGGGCCCCCCGCCCCACCCCCGGCACCGCGCGCTGTGGCACCCGGGCCCGGACGGCGACCCGCACGGCCACGAGACCGACCCCGCGCTGCTGCGGATCACCCCCGACGCCGTGCTGCGGGCACTCGACGCCCTGGACACCTCGGACGCCCCGGAAGAGGGACCATGAACCACGCCGCGCACCACGGCCCGACGGTCACCCGTGAACGGCCGCACCAGGACCCCACGAAGCCCGCCCCCGTCGGCATCGTCATCGCCACCCGCGACCGCAGCGCCAGCCTCGCCGTCACCGTCGGGAACCTGCTCGCCCTGCCCGAGCGGCCCGAGGTCCTCGTCGTCGACAACGCCTCCACCGACGACACCCGCGCCATGCTGGCCCGCGACTTCCCCCAGGTCCGCGTCCTCACCCTGCCGGTCAACCGCGGGGCCCTCGCCCGCACCGACGGCGTCCGCGCCCTCGACACCCCGTACGTGGCGTTCAGCGACGACGACTCCTGGTGGGCTCCGGGCGCCCTGCGCACCGCCGCCCGGCACTTCGACGAGCACCCCCGGCTCGGGCTGGTCTCCGCCCGCACCCTCGTCGGCCCCGCCGAGGCCGCCGACCCCCTCAACGACCTGCTCGCCCGCTCCCCGCTCGGCGCGGCCACCGACCTTCCCGGCACCCAGGTGCTCGGCTTCCTCGGCTGCGCGGCCGTCGCCCGCCGCACGGCCTACCTCGACGCGGGCGGCTACCACCCCCTGCTCTTCTTCGGCGCCGAGGAGACCCTCCTCGCCTACGACCTGGCCGCCCGCGGCTGGGGCGTCACGCACTGCCCCGACGTGGTCGCCCACCACCACCCGGACCCCGGCCCCCGCACCGGCCGTCCGGCCGTCGTACGCCGCAACGAACTCCTCACCGCCTGGCTGCGCCGCCCCCTCCCGCACGCCCTCGCCCGCACCCGCGCCCTCGCCGCCGACGCCCGCCGCGACCCGCACGCGCGGCACGCCCTGCGCGAGACGCTCAGCCGCCTGCCCGCCGCGCTGCGTGCCCGCAGGCCCCTGCCGCCCCACGTGGAACGGGCCGCCCGCCTCCTCGACGGAGCCGACAGCGCCGACGGAGCCCACGGAGCCCACGGAGCGGCCTCGTGACGGACACCCGGACCACCGTCGTCGTCATCACCCACAACCGGCGCCCCGAACTCCTGCGCACCCTCGACCGGCTCGCCGAACTCCCCGAGAAGCCCCCGGTGATCGTCACCGACAACGGCTCCACCGACGGCACGGCCACCGCCGTCGCCCGCCACCACCCCGAAGTACGGCTCCTGAGCCCCGGCCGAAACCTCGGCGCCGTCGGCCGCAACCTGGCCATCCGTCAGGTACGCACGCCCTACGTCGCCTTCTGCGACGACGACTCCTGGTGGGCGCCGGGCTCCCTGTCCGGGGCCGCGGACCTGCTCGACCGCCACCCCGCGGTCGGCTCCGTCACCGCCCGCATCCTGGTCGAACCGGACGGCACCGAGGACCCCATCGTCAAGGAACTGCGCGACTCGCCCGTACCCCGCCCCGACTGGCTCCCCGGACCCGCGCTCGGCTCCTTCCTGGCCGCCGCGACCGTCCTGCGCACCGACGCCTTCCGGACCGCGGGAGGCTTCCACCCCCGGCTGTGGCTGGGCGGCGAGGAGGAGCTGCTCGCGGCCGACCTGGCGGCGAACGGCTGGTGGCTGACGTACGCCGACCACCTGACGATCCACCACCACCCCTCAGAGATGCGGGACTCGACGCTGCGCCGGGCCCACGGCATCCGCAACACCCTCTGGTTCACCTGGCTGCGCCGCCCGCTCCGCCCCGCCCTGCGCCGCACCCTCCACCTGGCCCGCACCGTCCCCCGCGACACCGCTTCCCTGCGCGCCTTCGCGGAGGCGACGGCCGCGCTGCCCTGGGTGCTGCGCGAACGCCGGGTGCTGCCGCCGGAGGTGGAGGCACGCCTGCGTTCCCTGGAGCCCGCCCAGCGCGGCTCGACGGCCCGCAGCTACACCGGCTGACACCGACGGGCGCGGCGGGCGGGCACCCCCTGCCCGCTAGCCCTCCGTCCAACGGCACAGCAGCCGGAACAGCGTGAACAGCGTCACCGGCCACACCGCGGCGAACGCCCAGATCACGCCGGGCTCGGAGGTGGCGATGCCGACGGCCATCAGGGTCACCGACAGGGCGAGGAGCAGCAGGACGGTCGCCGTGCGCGGGCGGTACGCCGTGACGCGCGTGAGGTCCGGACGGCGGTGCAGCCGCAGCGTGCGCAGGCGCCGGTCGAGGCGCCGGTCGCGGCGCAGCGCGCGTTCGACCTCGTCGAGGATGCGCTGCTCGTGCTCGGGGAGACGGCCGATGGACACGTTGTCTCCTCCCGGGGGGGCGGGACCGACCTCCGCCGAGTGCCCGCGCCGCCCCGGACTAACCGGCCGGTCCGGCCACCGCCTCCAGCGCCGCCACCAGGCCGTCCGCCGCGTCCGGCACCGCGCCCCGCGTCCGGAACGCCGCGCCGATCCGTGCCGCCTCGTCCCGCCCCTCGGTCAGGCACCAGTGCCACCAGTGCTCCAGCGTCCCCTCCCGCAGCGCCTCCTCCAGCCGCTCGGCCGCCACCAGCGCGGGCCAGCCGCAGGCACCGGCCTGCGCGGTCACCTTCGCCCCGCCCTCGACCGGGTCCACCGCCAGCACCGGGACACCGGCCCGCAGCGCCAGGACCAGCCCGTGCAGCCGGTCGGTGACGACCAGGTCGAGGCGGGCCAGTACGGCCTCCAGCTGGGCCGGTGTGCCGCACAGCCGCCAGTCGTGCGCGTCGAGCCGGGTCTCCAGCTCCAGCCGGGCACAGTCCCGCCCGCCCAGCCAGCGGGTCAGCACCGCGGCGACCTCCTCGTGCCTGCGCCGCCCCGCGTACTCGTGCTGCCCGTGCGTGAGCACCACCCCGACCACCGGCACACCCGGCAGCGCGGGGGCGCGGGCCGCGAGGTCCACTCCGGGCCCGGCCCCGGCGGCGTCCCGGGCCAGTACCCGGTGGAAACCGGTGACGGCCGGGGAGTCCGGGTCGACCACGGAGACGCCCACGGCGATCCGCGCACAGTGCGCGAAGACCCGGTGCAACTCCTCGACCTGCGGTCCGTGCACCGGACCGCACACGAACACCAGCCGCGAGTACGCGGCCGGGTCCACGTCCGCGAAGTGCGTGCCGTCGGCACGGAAACCGGGGCTCCACACGACGTCGTAGGCGAGCCCCGCCTCCCGCAGCACCCGCTCCACCCGCGCCAGCGCCAGCACGTCCCCCGCCGTCGCCTCCCCGTGCAGGAAGCTGAACCAGCCGGTCACCAGGATTGCGTCCCGTCCGTACACAGTGGCCCCGGGTGCCCCGCCGGGAGCGGTCCTCACACGGCGTTCGTGACGGTCACCGTCACCTGGGCGCCCGGCGCCGTCCGCGCCAGGGCGTCGGTCACGGCGTCGCGCACCGCGCGGGCGACGGTCAGGGCGCGGCGGCCGCGGTGCACGACGATCTGGACGTCCACCTCCCACGGCCCGGCCCCGGAGGCCCGGCTCACCCGCACACCCGCGGGGGACCGCCCGGCGGCACGCGGCGGTCCCCGCGGGCGGAGGCCCGGAACAGGTCCACGAGGCCCGGCCGCAGGAAGGCGACGCCGGGCACGTCGGCGGCGACCCGCGCGACGGTGCCGGCGAGTGCGTCACGGCCGGTGGCGGCAGCGGTCACGGCAGTTTCCCTTCATCGGTGTCGACGTCGGCGGCCGCGTCGGCGACGACATCGGTGATGTGGACGTCCACGTGGTCCACCGGCAGTCCCAGGGCGTCGTCCGCCGCCCCGTGCACCCGGCTCCGGATCCGCTCCGCGAGGTCCGGCAGCCGCGGCGTGAGCGGCACCACGACCTCCAGCCGCACCCGGACGGCGCCCCGGGAGGGGGAGCCGCCGGACTCGGCGGGCCGGATCCGGCAGGAGCCCGCACGCACCCCCGGCACGGTCTCGGCGGCGGCCCGCAGCGTCTTGGCGGCCATCGCCTCCCGCACCCACAGGTCCTCGTCGCGCTCCCCGAGGGGCAGCGGCCGACCGGGCCGCAGCTCCACCCGTACGACGTCCATGACCCGCTCGGTCAGCGCCCCCGCGTCCCACTCCGGCTCCCGTCCGCCGCCCGCCTCGCGCACCGCGGCGCCGAGCAGGTCCAACTGCCGCACGGCCGCCGAGCAGTACGGGCAGGCACGCAGGTGCGGGTCGTCCGCGCCCGCCTCCCCCGACTCCCACACCTCGGAGAGCAGCCGCCCGCAGGCCAGCCGTTCGTCGTCGGCGGGCTCCCGCGCCCCGCCCGGACCGGTGCCGGGCTCGGGCAGCTCCGCGCCGGTGTTCATCGCCATGCGGTCATCGCCTCCGTCAGGCAGCGTCGTGCGCGGAACACCCGGCCGCGGGCAGCCTCCGGGCTGATCCCGACCGTCTCCGCGATCGTCTCGTACGACTGGCCCTCCAGCTCTCTGAGCACCCAGCACACCCGCTGCTCGGGAGACAGCTCGGACAGCGACCGGCCCAGCGCCACCGCGGCGGCGTGCGACTCGGCGGCCCGCGCGGGGGAGACGGCGTGATCGGGTGCCTCGGGCTCGGGCACGCTGTCGAGATCGGCCACGGGGCGCCGGGAACGCAGCATGTTCAGGCACCGGTTGACCACGATGCGGTGCATCCAGGTGCCGAAGGCCGACTGCCCGCGGAACTCGGGGAGCCTGCGCCAGGCGCTGACGAACGCGTCCTGCACCGCGTCCTCCGCCTCCGAGGGACTGCCCAGCATGCTCGCCGCGAGCCGCAGCAGTCCCGGCGCGTGGCGGCGTACCAGCACCTCGAAGGCGTCCTCGTCGCCCTCGGCGGCCCGCACCGCGAGCAGTCCGTCGTCCCCCGGCACACGTGCTCCTTCCCACTCCACCGTTCCCGTCGTTGGACACACCGACTGCCCCGGGCGTTACGCGAGAACACGGGGAAAGGAAATTTCCCGGAACCGCGTAACGCCCGGCGGCTCCGCGTGTCCAACGCCCAGAAGCACCAAACGACCACGGTTGACGGAGGACACCATGACGACGGCAGCGCAGACGGCCACCATCGAGACGAAGTCCGAGAAGAACGGGCGGACCGCACAGGGCGGCGCGACGACCGTGAGCGGCGGCGCCACCGGTGCCGCCGAACCGGCCGCGACCCGGGGCCGCACCTCCATCGCCGACGTCGTCGTCGTCAAGATCGCGGGCATGGCGGCGCGCGAGATCCCCGGCGTGTACGACATGGGCGGCGGCCTGTCCCGCACCATCGGCGCGGTCCGCGACCGGGTGCCCGGCGGCCGCCCGAACGTCGGCCGGGGAGTCAAGGTCGAGGTCGGCGAGCGGCAGACCGCGATCGACCTGGACCTCGTCGTCGAGTACGGCGTGCCCATCGCCGACCTCGCCCGGGACGTGCGGGAGAACGTGATCGACGCGGTGGAGCGGATCTCCGGCCTCGAGGTGGTCGAGGTCAACATCACGGTCAACGACGTCCACCTGCCGGACGACGAGGACCCCGAGCGCCCGGTGGAGGCGCGCGTGGAGTGACGAACGGTTTCCGGAGCAGGCTTCGAGGCGGAGGTGAGTGATGAGCGGAGCGGTGATCGGCATGCTGGTGGGCATGGCGCTGGCCTTCGCCGGGTGGTTCGGCGGCTTCGGGGCGTTCCTGCTGGTGGCCGCGCTGGGCACGGTCGGCGGTGTGCTGGGGCGCCTGGTCGACAACGGCACGGACTGGCGTGAGTTCCTCGCCCCCGGCGACCGGAGGCCGCGGTGACGGGAACACCGGCCGCGGGCGGGCCCGCGCGCCCGGCACCGGCCGAGCGGGGTCGGACCGTCGTCGCCGACCGCGCCGTACGCCGGATCGCGGAACGGGCCGCCGGCGAGGCCGACCTCGCCGGGCGCCACGCCCGGGTGACCCGCGGCACGGCGACGGTGCGCGGGAGCCGCGCCGACGTCGCGGTCGACGTGCGGCTGCCGTACCCGGCGGCGCTCGGGGAGACGGGGGAGCGGGTCCGCGGCCGGATGGCGGCCCGGGTCGCCGAGCTGAGCGGCCTCACCGTGCGGGCGGCGACCGTCCGCGTCCAGTCGCTGAGCGCGAACCGGGCGGCTCCGCCCCCGTCCCCGCCCGAGGGCACCGGCCCGTCCGGCGGCCGGTCCCGGCGCCCCTGGTCGGCCCGCCGGGCCCCGGCCGCGCTGTGCGCACTGGTGGCGACGGCCGCGTGCGCGATGCTCCTGTACGACGTCCTGTCGGTGCGTCTGGCCGACCGGCGTCCGGCGCGGTGGCGCACCGGCACGATCGACTGGCTGGCGACGCACGGCCCCGGGGACACCGCCGTCGTCGCGGGCGGCGCCGCGGCCGCGGTGCTGGGCGCCTGGCTGCTGGGCCTCGCCCTCACCCCGGGCCTGCGCGGCGTCCTCCCGATGGCCCCGGTCCCCGGACACCCCGACCAGCGGGCCGTACTGGACCGCACCGCCGCCGCCGAACTCGTGCGGGACACCGCCTCGGCCGTCCCCGGCGTGACACACGTCCGGGTGCGCTGCGGCCGACGCCGCGTGCGCCTGCGGGCCCGCCTCGCCTTCGGCGACCGCGCCACGGCCCGCACCGCCCTGCGCACCACCACCGACGCCGCCCTCACCACCCTGGGCCTGTCCCGCCGGCTCACACCACGCGTCACCCTCCGGACCGAACCGCACTGGCGCCCGCCCGGCACGGAACCCGGGCCCGGACCGACGACCACCGGCCCCGCCCCCGAGCGGGCCGCGCCGCCCGGCCCGGACGCCGGCGAGGCTCCGCCCGACCCGGCGCCGTCGAAGACCGACGCTCCGCCCGACCCGGCGCCGTCGAAGACCGACGCTCCGCACGTTCCGGCGCCGTCGAAGGAGGACGACTCGTGAACCCCTCGCGCAACGCCGTCAACCGCACGCTGCTCGCGCTGACCGGGACGGTCCTGCTGGCCGGCGGTGGATGGCTGGCGCTCACGGCGGACGCGGTCGCGGGGCGGCTGCCCGCAGGGTGGCCCGCCCCCGACGCCGGGACGGTGCTCCTGGACCGTCCCGGCCTCGCCGAACCGCGCGGACACGGCTGGTGGACGCCGGTCGTCGTCGCCGGCACGGCCCTCGCGCTCCTGCTGTGCCTCGCCTGGTTCCTGGCCCAGCTCCGCCGCGGCGGCGGGCGGCGGCTGCCGCTGGCCGGACCGCCCCTCACCCTGCGTACCCGCGCACTGGCCGACGCCGTGGCCCGGCGCGCGGAGGCGACGGACGGCGTCGACCGCGCCCACGTACACCTGCCCGCCGGGAAGAAGCGGTCACGGGCCCGGGTACGGGTGCTGCTCGAACCCGGCGCCGCCCCCGGGCCCGTCCTGGAACGGCTCGCCCACGGCCCCCTCGACGAGGCCCGCGCCTCCCTGGCCCCGCACCCGCTGCGCACCCGCGTCCGCGTGGGCGTACGGTCCGCCCGCGAACGGCGGGCGCGATGACGACCCACCTGGAGGCACGCCTGACCCGGTTCCGGGACCGCTCGGTGCCCTGGACGGGCGCGCTGCGCCGGGTGCCGCGCGCGATGTGGGACGACAACGTCTCCGACTGGGCCGCCGCCCTCACCTACTACGCCGTCCTCGCCCTGGTGCCCGCCCTCGTCGTCACCGCGTCCGTCATCGGCCTGGTCGCCCCGGACCTGACGGACCGCCTCATCGCCGACGTGACGTCCTGGGCGCCCGCCCAGTCCGGCGCCGAACTGCACCGCACCCTGCACGAGGCGGCCGGAGAGCGCTCCGCCGCCCTGACCGTGGCCGTCGCGGGCGGCCTCGGCGCGCTGTGGTCCGCCTCCAGCTACCTGGCCGTCTTCCGTCGCGCCCTGCACGAGATGCACGGCGTGCCCGACCGGCGCCCCCTGTGGCACCGGCTGCACCGCATCGTCGCGACCGCGCTGAGCCTGCTCGGGCTGCTCGTCGCCAGCGCCCTGGTACTGCTGCTGACGGGGCCGCTGGCCCGAACCCTGGGCGGATGGTTCGGAATCGGGCCGACGGCGACCACCGCCTGGTCCCTGCTGCGCTGGCCGGTACTGCTGTGCCTGGTCGCGCTGCTGGTCCTGGTCCTGTTCCGCACCGGCCCCGCACCGGCCCGCCGCACCCGGCAGGCGGTCCCCGGCGGCGCCCTGGCGGCGCTGCTGTGGCTGACCTCCTCCGCGGCCTTCTCCCTCTACGCCTCCGGCATCGGCACCTACGGCCGGCTGTACGGCTCCCTGGCCGGCGTCGTCGTCTTCCTGGTGTGGCTGTGGGTGTCGCACCTGGCCCTCCTGGCCGGTGCCCGCTTCGCCGTGGAGCTGGGCCGCCGGGCCCCTCGCGGACAGGAACCGTCCTAGAGGAGCGCTACCGTGCCCCGCATGACGACCAAGGCAGGAACGACCGCCCCCGTCCTCGGCATCCGCGCCCTCAACCGGGCCACCCTGGCCCGCCAGTTGCTGCTGCGCCGCGCGTCGATGCCGACGGAGGCCGCCGTCGCGCACCTCGTCGGGCTCCAGGCCCAAAACGCGAAGCCCCCGTACTACGCGCTCGCCGCCCGGCTCGACGGCTTCACGCCCGAGGACCTGTCCGTGCCGATGGCCGACCGCCGCGTCGCCCGGCTCGTCACCCTGCGCTCCACCATCCACACCCACACCGCCGACGACTGCCTCACCCTGCGGCCCCTGGTGCAGGCCGCTCGCGACCGGGAGCTGGGCACCTTCCGCAAGGGCCTGACGGGCGTCGACCTGGACCGCCTCGCCCGCCTGGCCCGCGAACTGGTCGAGGCCGAGCCGCGGACCATGGGGCAGTTGCGCGAAGCCCTCCTCGCCGAGTGGCCCGACGCCGACCCGCAGGCCCTGGCCGTCGCCGCCCGCTGCCGTCTCCCGCTCGTGCAGGTCACGCCGCGCGGACTGTGGGGCCGCAGCGGCCAGGTCGCGCTCACCACCGCCGAGCACTGGCTCGGACGCCCCGCGCGGCCGGCATCCGCGCCGGCACCGGCGCCGGACGACACCGTGCTGCGCTACCTCGCCGCCTTCGGACCCGCGTCCGTGAAGGACATGCAGACCTGGGCGGGCCTGACCCGCCTCCGGGACGCCTTCGAACGCCTCCGGCCCCGCCTCCTCACCTTCCGGGCCCCGGACGGCACCGAACTCCTCGACCTCCCCGACGCGCCGCGCCCCGACCCGGACACCCCGGCCCCGCCGCGGTTCCTGCCCGAGTTCGACAACCTGCTCCTCTCCCACGCCGACCGCACCCGCCTCGTCCCGCCCGCGTACAAGGGCCGCACCTGGCGGAAGAACCAGGCCTACCGCGTCCTGCTCGTCGACGGCTTCGTGGCCGGACTGTGGAAGCTCGAGGACGACGCCCTCGTCGTCGAACCCTTCGACCGTCCCACGAAGCGGCAGTGGGACGAGATCACGGCCGAGGGCGAGCGGATGCTCGCGACGATGCACACCTCAGCCGCGTACGACATCCGCGTCGGGACCGTACGCGGCTGACCAGGAGACGGGGACGGGACCGGCATGGAGAGGGGCGTTGCGGGCCGCTCGTGGAGGCCCGCAACGCCCCCGGTTCTGCGCCTGAGGGGTACTCAGGGAGTCGAGGCGGTTGCCGGTCTGGAACGGTGGAGCCCGGACATGAGTCTCCTCAGGTGGTTGCCGGTGGGGGGTCGCACGGGCGTGGGGGGTTGGACGGGGGTCTCGGGACAGGCCCCCGTATGCCCGGGCGAGCGGCACGTGCTCACGCTAGAACCGGCGCTCGGCGCCGCCCAATGAGGGAACCCCCTAAGGGCGTCGGGCAGGGAAAACCCTCGGTTTACCGCCGGTAAACCCGGTCGTCGCCGGCCGGGCGGCCCCGGACGTCCGCGCTCAGTCGGTTCGGCGGCCCGCCGCCAGTCGCACGAGGTCCACCCGGGACCGGATCCCGAGCTTGCGGTAGACCCGGGTCAGGGTCGCCTCGACCGTCTTGACGCTGACGAACAGACGCGCGGCGATCTCCCGGTTGGTCGCGCCCTCCCTGACGAGCGCGGCCACCTGACGCTCCATCGGGGCGAGCCCCGCCAGCCCGTCCGGCTCGGCGGACGGCACCGGGGCGGTCCGGCCGCCCGCGCCGCGACGGCCGCCTCCACCCGCCGCAGCCAGGGCAGCGCCCGGCACCGCCGGAACAGCCGCGCCGCCTCGTCGTACGACGCCGACTCCGGGACCCGCCCCGGCCGTTCGGCGTGCAGCTCGGCCAGGGCGAACGCCGCCCGCGCCTCCTCCAGGCCGAAGCCGAGCCCGGCCAGCCGCTCCCGCGCCGACGCCAACCGGGTGACGGCCGCCCGGTGTTCGCCCCGGGCCGCCCGCACCAGGGCCTCGGACCGGTCGAGCACGGCGAGGACGCTCCCGCGCCCGAGCCGCAGCGCGTGCGCGCGGGCGGCCTCGATGACGTACAGCGCCTCGGCCGGCTCCCCGGTGCGCACCAGCGCCTCCGCCAGGTCGCCCTGCCACCGGCCGCGCGCCGGGTCGGTGATGCCCGCCCCGGCCTCCAGCTCCCGCACCCGGCGCAGCGCCCGTACGGCCGCCGCCGCGTCGCCCGCCACCAGCTGCGCGTGACCGAGCGCGGCCAGCGCCCGCGACAGGTACACGGCGTCGCCGTCCTCCTCCGTGCGCCGCACCGCCTCGCGCGCCAGTTCCAGCGCCCGGTCCGGATCGCCGCCCGCGGCCTCGGCGAGCGCGGCCTGCATCACGCCCGCGCCCTCCCCGATGCCCGCGTCGCGCGCCAGGGTCAGGCTCTCCCGGGACAGTTCGAGGGCCCGGCCGCAGTGGCCCGAGTGCAGTTCGGTCTCCGCGAGGAAACGCAGGTAGTGCACCTCGCTCTCGGCCATGCCGCGCCGGCGCACCTCGCGCAGCAGCGCGGTGACGGTGGTCCGCGCCTCGGCCAGCCGGTCGCTCATCACCAGCCACCGGAAGCGGGACGAGCCCGCCCCGTTGTGGTGGCACGCCACCCGCGGGTCCTGCGGCTCCTGGAGCGCCCGCTGGATGGTCGCCGGGGCGCCCGGATGGCCCATCAGCGTCTCCGACTGCGCCTGGAAGGCCAGCGCCAGCAGCTCGGTGCGCCGGTCCCCGGCCCGCGCCGCCAGCCGGGCCGCGTGCGCGGCCTCCTCCCGGCCCTGGGCGAAGTCGCCCTGCACCACCAGGGAGCGCCAGGCCAGCTGGTAGTGGACCAGGGCGAGCAGCCGGGGGTCGTCGCCCGCGTCGGCCAGGGCCTGCGGGAAGACCGCGTCGACCTCGCCGATGGCCTGCCCGGCCGCCTCGATCACCACCATCCACGCCCGTACCCGCTCGCCGGGGGCGGCGGCCCGGGTCAGCACCTCGCGGGCGATGTCCCGGGCGAGGTCGGGCTCACCCGCGGTGATGGCGTCCTCGGCCGCCGCCAGCCGCCGCTCGTCCGGCCCCGGTGCGCCGTCCGCCGGGGTGTGGCGGGCGGCCAGCAGCCCCAGCGAGGCGGCCACCGAGGGTGCCCCGCGGTCCCGGGCCAGTGCGGCCGCCTCCGCCAGCCGGGCCGCCACCCGCGGGTCCGTGCCGGTGGTGGCCAGCGCCAGGTGCCGGGCGCGTTCGATCGGGTCGAAGGCCGCCGTGGACAGCGCGGCGTGCGCGGCCCGCCGTTCCGGCGCCGGGGCCTCGGCGTACAGCGCGGCCGAGATCAGCGGATGCGCGAACCGTACGGTCGGACCCTCCGGGTCGGGCGCCAGCAGCCCGAGCGCCGCCGCCTGCGCCGTCTCCGCCTCGGCGTTCTCCCGGCCGGCCGCGCGCAGCAGCGCCGGGGTCGGGCGGGCACCGGCGCTGGCCACCAGGAGGGTGCGGCGTGCCTCGTCCGACAGCATCTCCAGCCGGGACAGGACCAGGGCCCGCAGCGAGGTCGGCACCGGCAGCGGCTCGCCCGGTCGCGGTGCGGCGGGGCTCTCGGCCAGGGCCCTGCCCAGTTCCAGCGCGAAGAGCGGGTTGCCGCCGCTGGTGCGGTGGATGTCCCGGACGGTGGAACGGTGCAGGCCGGAGTAGCCGCGCTCGTCGAGCAGCGCCGAGACCTGGGCGCGGGTCAGCGGCCCGAGGCGGACCGCGCGGGTGTCGGGCGGGGAGGCGCGCAGATGGCGGTCGTACTCGGCGTCGTCCGTCTCGGGCCCCTCCGTCCGTACCGCGCACAGCAGCCGTACGGGGGTCTCGCCCAGGCGGCGGGCGGCGAAGCCGAGGAGTTCCGCGCTGGCCGGATCGAGCCACTGGAGGTCGTCGGCGACGACGAGGACGGGTCCGTCGGCGGCGAGGGCGCGCAGCGCGGACAGCACGGCCAGCCGCAGCGCGAGACCGTCGCGCTGGAGGGTGGACTCGCCGCGGCCGGTGAGCGCCGACTCCAGGGCGGTGCGCTGGGCGGCGGGCAGCGCGTGGGACACCTCGTCGAGGACCAGGCCCAGGAGGTCGGCGAGGGCGAGGAAGGGGAGATGGGATTCGGACTCGGTGGCCGAGCAGCGCAACACGGTGCGCGCCGTGCGGGCGTATTCCCCGGCCAGGGTCCGCAGGACCGTCGACTTTCCAATTCCGGCGGGACCGTGCAGCAACACGCTGCCGCCCCGGGCCAGCTGCTCACGCGCCGCGCCGAACGAGTCCTCCCGCCCGATGACCAGGTCGGAGCGGCATCCGGCAGCCTCCGCGAAGTCCCGTGGCACGGTGACCGCTCCCCTCCGTGTGTCGTGTCCGGGCCAATATTAGGCAATGGCGCAATGCCTTACGGAGGTACGGAGAGGTGAGCCGAACAACAAACGGGGAGCACGGAAATCACACACCGCCGACGCCGGTGAATTCCGCCCGGGCCGCCGCTTCCTACGGCAGCCACCCCGTCCGGCGGGCGGTCGCGACGGCCTCCGTGCGGGTGCGGGCGCCCAGCTTGCGCATCGCCGAGCGCAGATAGCTCTTGACGGTCTCCGGGCCCACCCCGAGGCGCTCTGCCGCGGTCCCGTTCGTCGCGCCCGCCGCCACGCAGGCCAGCACGTCCACCTCGCGCGGAGCCAGCCGCGGCCCCGGGAGGGGCCCGGTCCCCGCCGCCAGCAGGCCGCACGCGCGCAGCAACTCCTCCCGCAGCGCTGGGTCCGTGATCCTCGGCGCCAGCGCCCGCAGCGCCGCGTGCGCCTCCCGCACCTGCTCCCAGGCCGCGCCGCCCGCCGGATCGTGCGCGGGCGCGTGCGCCGCCCGCGGTGCGGCCGCCGCCAGCAACTCGTCCGCCTCGTCCCGCAGCAGCAGCGCCTGCTCCGTGTCCCGCGCCGCCGCCACGGCCGCGCTCAGCGTGCGGTCGCCCAGCGGCTGGGCCGTGCGCAGGGCGCCGTACAGCACGCCGCGCACCCGGCGCCGTACGACCACCGGCACCGCCAGGACCGAGCGCAGGCCCTCGACGGCGACGGGGAGGTCGTACTCGTGGCTGATCTGCCGGGAGACCGAGTAGTCCGTCACGGCGCACGGCCGGCACAGCGCCACCGCCCTGCCGCCCAGGCCGTTGCCCGAGGTCACCGCGAGGGCGCTGAGCGCGGCCGTGGCCGTACCGCTCAGCTCGCTGATGCGCACCTGGCGCCGCCCGGACTCCAGGAGGCCGCCGAAGGCCACCGGCAGCCCGGTCGTGCGCCGCAGCCGCACCAGCGCGCTGCGGATCTCAGCCGCGTCCGCCGAGTCCACCGCCACTCGTTCCACCCTCCCTCGTGCCCGACCCGGGACGCACACCCCCGTTCGGGGGTAGTGAGACCCACATCACGCACTACACGATGGCACAGAGCCGCCCGGCAGGGCCCGGCACCGAGGAGGACAGATGACGACGGCCACGGAGCTGTTCCGCAGCGCACGGGACTTCCTGCTGGAGCACCGCGAGGACTACACCGCCGCCTACGAGGGCTTCACCTGGCCCCGCCCCGACCACTTCAACTGGGCGCTGGACTGGTTCGACGTCATCGCCGACGGCAACGAGCGCACCGCCCTGCACATCGTCGAGGAGGACGGCACAGAGGTCCGCGTCTCCTTCGCCGAGATGTCCGCCCGCTCCGACCGCGTCGCGAACCGCCTGCGCGAGTGGGGCGTCGGCCCGGAGGACCGGGTCCTCGTCATGCTCGGCAACCAGGCCGAACTGTGGGAGACCGCGCTCGCGGCGATGAAGCTGCGCGCCGTCGTCATCCCGGCCACCACCCTGCTCGGCCCCGCCGACCTGCGCGACCGCGTCGACCGCGGCCGGGTGAAGCACGTGATCGTCCGCTCCGAGGACACCGGCAAGTTCGACGACGTACCCGGCGACTACACGCGCGTCGCGGTCGGCGGCGGTGCGACGGCACCCGGCTGGCAGCGGTACGAGGACGTGTACACCGCCTCCGACACCTTCGTCCCGGACGGCCCGACCGCCGCCGACGACCCGCTGATGCTGTACTTCACCTCCGGCACCACCGCCCGGCCCAAGCTGGTCGAGCACACCCACGTGTCGTACCCCGTCGGGCACCTGGCGACCATGTACTGGATCGGGCTGAAACCCGGCGACGTGCACCTGAACATCTCCTCGCCCGGCTGGGCCAAGCACGCCTGGTCCAACCTGTTCGCGCCGTGGAACGCCGAGGCGACCGTCTTCCTGCACAACTACACCCGGTTCGACGCGGCCCGGCTGATGGCCGAGATGGACCGGGCCGGCGTGACCACCTTCTGCGCCCCGCCCACCGTGTGGCGCATGCTCATCCAGGCCGACCTGACGCAGCTCGCCACCCCGCCGCGGGAGGTCGTCGCCGCCGGTGAGCCGCTCAACCCCGAGGTGATCGAACAGGTCCGCCGCTCCTGGGGCCGGACCATCAGGGACGGCTTCGGGCAGACCGAGACCGCCGTCCAGGTCTCCAACAGCCCCGGACAGGTGCTGAAGACGGGCTCCATGGGCCGCCCCAGTCCCGGCTACCGGGTGGAGCTCCTCGACCCGGTGACCGGCGCACCGGGCGTCGACGAGGGCGAGATCGCCCTGGACCTGTCCGCCGGTCCCGTCGGCCTGATGACCGGCTACCACGGCGACCCTGACCGCACGGCCGAGGCGATGGCCGGCGGCTACTACCGCACCGGGGACATCGGCTCGCGGGACGCCGACGGATACCTGACGTACGTCGGACGCAGCGACGACGTCTTCAAGGCCTCCGACTACAAGATCTCCCCGTTCGAGCTGGAGAGCGCCCTGCTGGAGCACGAGGCGGTCGCCGAGGCGGCGGTCGTGCCGGCCCCCGACGACCTGCGGTTGGCCGTACCCAAGGCCTACATCGTGCTGGCGGCGGGCTGGGAGCCCGGCCCGGACACCGCGAAGGTGCTCTTCGAGCACTCCCGCCGGGTCCTCGCCCCCTACAAGCGGGTGCGCCGCCTGGAGTTCGGCGAACTGCCCAAGACCGTCTCCGGCAAGATCCGCCGCATCGAACTGCGCGAGGCCACCGCCGCCGGTTCCACCGACGAGCACCGCGAGGAGGACTTCCGGTGACCGAACCCTCCTACGCCCACGGGACCAGCACCACCCCGCTCCTCGGCGACACGGTCGGCGCCGATCTCGCCCGTGCGATCGCCGCCCACCCGGACCGCGAGGCCCTGGTCGACGTACCGTCCGGACGGCGCTGGACCTACGCCGAGTTCGGCGCCGCCGTCGACCAGGTGGCGCGGGGACTGCTCGCCAAGGGCGTCACCAAGGGCGACCGGGTCGGCATCTGGGCGGTCAACTGCCCCGAGTGGGTCCTCGTCCAGTACGCCACCGCCCGCATCGGCGTCATCATGGTGAACGTCAACCCCGCCTACCGGGCGCACGAGTTGGAGTTCGTCCTCCAGCAGTCCGGCGCCACCCTGCTGGTCGCCTCCCTCGCCCACAAGAGCAGCGACTACCGGGCGATCGTCGACCAGGTCCGCGGCCGGTGCCCCGCGCTGCGCGAGACCGTCCACATCGGCGACCCGTCCTGGGACGCGCTCACCGCGGGCGCCGCCGCGGTGGAGCAGGAGCGGGTCGACGCCCTCGCCGCCGAGCTGAGCTGCGACGACCCGGTCAACATCCAGTACACCTCCGGCACCACCGGCTTCCCCAAGGGTGCCGTCCTCTCCCACCACAACATCCTCAACAACGGCTACTGGGTGGGCCGTACGGTCGGCTACACCGAGCAGGACCGGGTGTGCCTGCCGGTGCCCTTCTACCACTGCTTCGGCATGGTGATGGGGAATCTGGGGGCCACCTCCCACGGCGCCTGCATCGTCATCCCCGCCCCGTCCTTCGAGCCGGTGGCCACGCTGGAGGCGGTGCAGCGGGAGCGCTGCACGTCCCTGTACGGCGTCCCGACCATGTTCATCGCGGAGCTGAACCTGCCGGACTTCGCCTCCTACGACCTCACCTCCCTGCGCACCGGCATCATGGCGGGCTCGCCCTGCCCGGTGGAGGTGATGAAGCGGGTGGTCGCCGAGATGCACATGGAGCAGGTCTCCATCTGCTACGGCATGACCGAGACCTCCCCGGTCTCCCTGCAGACCCGCATGGACGACGACCTCGAACACCGCACCGGCACCGTCGGCCGCGTCCTGCCGCACATCGAGGTCAAGGTCGTCGACCCGGTCACCGGCACGACCCTGCCGCGCGGCGACGCGGGCGAACTGCGCACCCGGGGCTACAGCGTGATGCTCGGCTACTGGCAGGAGCCGGAGCGGACCGCCGAGGCGATCGACCAGGGCCGCTGGATGCACACCGGGGACCTCGCGGTGATGCGCGAGGACGGGTACGTGGAGATCGTCGGCCGCATCAAGGACGTGATCATCCGGGGCGGCGAGAACATCTACCCGCGCGAGGTCGAGGAGTTCCTGTACGCCCACCCGAAGATCGCGGACGTCCAGGTCGTCGGCGTACCGCACGAGCGCTACGGCGAGGAGGCCCTCGCCTGCGTCGTCGTGCGCGACGCGGCCGACCCGCTCACCCTGGAGGAGCTGCGGGAGTACTGCGACGGGCAGCTCGCCCACTACAAGGTCCCCACCCGCCTCCAACTCCTGGACTCCTTCCCGATGACCGTCTCGGGGAAGGTGCGCAAGGTGGAGCTGCGGGAGCGGTACGGAGAGCGCGCCTGACGAGGCCTACTGGATCAGCTCGAGGTGCGGGTGGTCCGTGGACGCCGGGCAGACGTGGAGCTGCAGGCCGTAGCCGCCGGCGACGACGACGCGGGTGTAGTTGGCCGGGGGAACGCCGGGCGGGAGCGGATCCCGCGCCTGGTCTCCCTCGGGGGCCCAGCTTGTGGAGCCGGCGTTCCATTCGGTCGACGCGATGGTCAGCAGCGGGTCCATCGCGGCGCCGCACACGGAGCAGAGGCGGGGCATGGGATCGGTCAGACCCCAACGGGACCAGCCACCGGCCTTCCAGCCGGGGGCGACGGACAGCTTGTTCCCGTAGAACTCCTGCGGCGCCACGGCGTAGGAGTCGTCCACCGCGGGCCCGGCGGCCCGCCACCGGTCCCAGTCCGCGAGCTGTTCCCGCAACTCCTTGTCCAGCTCCATGAAGTGGGGGTACTCGGTGACCTCCTCCGGCGAGAGCAGGGACGGCGCGGGCACGTAGTCGGAGGTCTGGACCGCGGGCGGTTCGGGAGGCGTGGCGAGGACGTCGGTGACCGCGGTGGCGGACCGCCAGAACAGCGCGGTCCTGGGGTGCTCCGGGTGGTCGAAGGGGCACCACAGCACCTGGAGCAGATCGGCGTCGGACCCCCCGGGCCGGGCCAGCAGGGGAATGTCACGCCGGTACAGCTGGGCCACGGGCACCATGGCGATCGGGCCCTCGGGCCACGGGTGCCCGGCGTAGATCCGGGTGAGGACCGCCTTCTCCTCGGGCGTGTATTCGACTCCCCGTGGGTTGCCGCGCGACCGGTTCGCCGCAGCGGTCTGGATGCGCCGTTGTTCCCGCACGTCCTCCGGTGACGAGGGGTCGTTGAACTGGTCCCACTCGTGCGGTCCGGTGCAGTACGGCCACGGCTCGTCGGCGGGCCACCGCAGCGGCCCGCCGACCGAGCTGTCGTCCGGCGTCGGCGACCCGGCGCGAGGGTGCAGCCGGGTCGCCGTGCGGGCCAGCGGGGCCAGTTGGGGGAAGACCGCGGTGACGTCGAACGGCCGCGGTGGGGTGGTGCGACTCATACTGGCTCCCGATGGCGAGATTCGGCTGGGTTCAGTTCCCGAGGTTGAGTGTCCCGGTGTTGCCCTTCGTGTTGGGGATGTAGACCTCGGGGAACAGCGGTTGCGACGTCCCGTCCGCCCGCTGCACTGTAGCGGTCATGGTGACCCCGAGGGGGATGGTGCTGGTGTCGTCCCGGTAGTCGGGTGTCACCTGGTAGAAGAGGGCGTCGGTGGCCTTGAAGTTGGTGTCCTCCTTCACCAGCTTCTGTGCCGCCTGCTCGAAGGTCCGCATGCTGGGCGTGCCGGTGTTCATGCCGGACTGCCAGCAGGGGACGAGATTGTCCTGCCCGCCGTCCAGTATCTGGCCCTTGCCGCCGAGTACGTTGGGTATCAGGTGACAGCGGGCGAGGCCGGCCTTCGGAGCGTAGGTGTCGCGGTACAGCTGCGCGTCCTGCCATCCGGTGATGTCACCGGAGGCGTCGGAGCCGCCGTCGAGGTTCTTCCCCAGGCAGGCCGTCGCCTTGGCCGCGCGGGTGCCGGGTCCGTTCGGTGTGGTGGTCTTGTTGACCTCGTCGACGGCCTGGGTGGTGTTCTCGATCCATCCGTCACCGGCCCGGACCGATCCGGTCGGCAAGGTCTGCAGACAGGCGCCCTGCCGGACGGCGGTGGAGTCCGTGATCTTCAACAGGAACTGCTCGGCCTCCAGAACCCGCTGGTCCACGAAGCCGTCGGAGAGCTGGGCCTCGGCGGCCTGGTTGGCAGCTTGCGGTATGTGGGCGCGCACGCAGGGCCTGCTGGGGTCCGCGTTCCCCAACTGCTGGACGGCCCAGCCGCCACCGGTGTCCTTGAGGACGATCTCGCTGCACAGGGAACCGTCGGTTCCTCCCTCATGGGTGGCCGCGAAGGGGAACGTGCCACAGCTGTCGTTCGCGACGACGTTCGGCATCGGCTGGAAGGGGTCGGACCCCCCGCAGGTGCGACTGGTGCGGTCGGAGATGCCGCTCTTCGCACGCGTCAGCGGCTTGGCGGCCCCCCAGCCGTCGGCGAGGTTCTGCTGAGCCCACTGGTATCCGACCGCCGCGGCACCCGCCGTGCCGTCCATCTCGACGGTCGGCATGATGCTGGGCACCACGCAGCCGGGGCTGGGCGTGCCGGTGGACGTGGCGTCGCGGACGTCGTCGTCGCAGCGGATCTCCTTTGGATTGCTCCAGGAGGCGCTCGGGTCCGTGATCGTGGCGCCGGGATAGGACACGTACAGCATGTACGACGTCGTGAACTCGGTCTTCGTGCCGGGGGCCGGTGACGAGGAGTAGGAGACATGGCCGTTGCGGGAGTCGCCCTTGACCATGGCGCCCCCGTACCACGGAGCGTTCTTGGTGGCCGTGCAGCCGGCCGAGCACGAGGACCTGAACTTCGCGATCAGGGACGTCACGGCGCCGGTCGCGCCGGTCATCGTCACGGTGACGTGCTCGTTCCACGTTGTGTCCGCGGCGGGCAGGAGGGCACTGGTGAGCACCTCCAGGGTGCCGGTGCCGACCTCCTTGCCGTTGCTGTCCTTGAGTACGTACAGGACGGTGAGGCCGGTCACGCAGTAGCCGAACCGGTTGAAGGTCCAGGTTCCCGGCTTGGTGATCGCACAGCTGGCCGAGTCGACGGGGTCGGCCGCGGCCGTCGACTGCGCTCCGGCGAGGTCCTGTTGCGCCCCGGTCGGCGCCTTCGGCGCGGCTCTCATGGTGACGCAGGACTCCACCGCGCCCGCCCTGCGCTCGCGGGAACCGGTGGGAGTGGGCGTGCAGTGTTCCCCGGGGGTGACGCGGAGGGGCTCCGTCTCCACCGGGGCCGGGGGGTTGGCCGGGGCTGCCGCTTTGATCCGGTCCACCGTGCGGGGGGCCGCGGCGGACGCCTCGGAGACCGGCGCCATCGCGGTGGTGGTGACACCGAGGGCCAGGACGGCCAGCAACGGGACGGCCGCCCGTTGGAGCCGGGTGAACAGCGAGAATGGTCGCATTGTCGTACATGCCTTTCGGATGTGACGTGCTGCCTGGTGAGCGGGGCCCGGGGGACGCACGGGACCGCCCCGCCGGGCACCGGCGGGGCGGGGCATCACCCGTTGCGCGAGTGGGGGGTCCTCGTCAGAAGGGGACGAGGTCGTCGACGAAGTCGGAGACCAGCTCCTTGCCTTCGTGCGCGATCTTGCTGACCACGGGGGAGGCCTTCTTCACGAGCGACTTCACCGCCTTGCCGCGGCCGAAGGTGGCCAGGTTGAGGGCGGCGCTTCCGACCGAGCTGACGAACTCGCCGCTGAGGAAGCCGTGTTCGATACCGGTGAAGAGAGCGCTCAGCGCGCCGGCGCCCAGCGACACATAGCCGAAGAACGCCGCGCCCGCGGCGAGCGGCGGGAAGACCAGACTGGCGGCACCAAGTCCGGCGGCGATCAGGCCCGAGGCGACGCTGACCTTGTTGGCGGTGTCGGCCCACCAGCCGGCGTCCGACCACCAGTCCTCGCCCTCCCCTCCGGTGCCGGTGTCGGTGCCGTTGGGGCGGACTTCGTCGTTGGTGCCGCTGTCGGCCGGGTTTCTGCCCTGCTGGCGTTGCTCCCTCGCCTTCTCGGCGGCCTCACGGGCCTTCTCCTGGATCTCGATCCGGCGCTTCTGGTCGGCGATCTGGTGTGCCTGGCTGGCGGCGGCGGCAGCCGCCGCCTTGTCCCGGCCCGCCTGCAGCTCGGACTGGCGGGCGGCCGCCGCGGACGCCTGAGCGCTGTAGGAGGACTGGAGTGCCGAACGGGCGGCGTCGATGGCCTTGTTCGCGGAGTAGTTCGCCGACCGGGACGCCTGGCGCGCGGTCGCGGCCGCCGCGCTGGCCTGGTTGGCCGAAGCCTGGGCGGCAGCCGACGAACGGTCGGCGGCGTCGGCGTTGTCCTCGGCCTGCTGGGAGTAGCCGCTCGCCTTGTCCGCCGCGTCCAGCGCCTTGTCGGCCCACTCCTGCGCCTCTTCGCCTGCCTTGCGCGCGTCGGCTGCCGCCTTCGAGGCATCCGCCGCGTCCTTCTGCGCCTGGTAGGCGATCTTGGCGGCGGCCGCGATCGACCCGCGGATCGCGGCGACGTGGGTGGCGGAGTCGTGATCGAGTCGTGCCGCCTTGTACTGCGCGGTCTGCACGAGACTCCGGCGCATCCAGGTGGGGCCCTCCAGGGCCACCTCCGCGTACGCCTTCACGTACTCGCCGCCGGTGGCCGTCAACGTCGCGGTGGCCACCGAGTCGTCCTCCCGCACCGCGGCCGGGTAGGTACGGTCGAAGAAGTCCTGGTAACCCTCGGGCGTGTTCTCGTCGAGCGCGTCGTTGGCGGCCTTGATGACGGCCTTGCCCGGATCGTCGTCGAGGATGCGCCCGATCTGGACCTTGTTGTCGTCCTGCGATGCCCGGATGACGCCCGAGGTGAGGAAGTCCCCCACCGCGGTCGAACTGGAGTCCTGAAGGGCGGCGTAAGCCGCTTCCGCGATGGTGGGGCTGGATATCTGTGCCAGGTAGAGGACGGTCTCCCGGTCGTCCTGGTTCATGGCGAGGGTTCGGTCGAGGTCCACCCAGGAGAGCACGTCCTCGTCGCTGCCGGCGAGTGCGAACTGAGCGGCCTGCCGCGTCCACGGGCCCTTGCTGTCCAGCAGCCCGGTGGCGGCCTTGCGGCCCAGTGTGGCGGCGAGCGTCAGGTCACCGGTCTCCCACAACGCCTTCTCGGCCGCGGCGATGACCTCCTTGAGGGCCTGCTCGGTCTGCGCGTCCTGGGTGCGCTTGTCCTCGTAGTCGGCCCTCTCGGCGGCCTCGATCTGGGCCAGCTGGCGTGCCTCGTCGATGCCCTGCAGTTTCTCCTGCTCGATGCGGGCCAGCTCCGCGTCCCGGGCGTTCTGTTCCACGGTCATGGCGTCCGTCACCGCCTTGGTGGCGGTGTCGGCGGCCTTCACGGCCTCCGCGGCGTGCGCGGTGGACTTGTTGGCGTAGTCGATGGCTTTGCCCGCGTTCTTCACCGCTTCCTCGGCGGCGTCGGCGGCCTTGGACGCGTGTGCGGCCGCGGAGTTGGCGGCGTCGCGAGCCTGACGCGCGGCGGAAGCCGCCGTGTTGGCGAGCGCCTGAGCGGTGGAGGCGGAGTTGGTGGCGCGGTTGGCGGCGGCCGTCGCGATGGCCGCCTGCCGCTTGGCCTCGGCGGCCTCGGACTGGGCCGCGCCGGAGGCCTCGGCCGCCTGCACGGCGGCCCGTGCGGCGGCGGCGGAGTTGCGCGCGGCGCCCGCCGCGGCGATGCCCGCGTTGACGGACTGGGCGGTGGCGGCGGCGGCGTAGTCGGCGGCCTTGGCCGCGGACTGGGCCTTCGCGGCCGCGTCGCGAGCGGCGACGGCCGCGTTCTTGGCGGCCTGCGTCTTGCCGGCGTCCTTGGACGCGGCGATGGCCGCGTTGTAGGCGCGCGCGGCGGCGTTGCCGGCCGACGCGGCGGCGTGCGAGGCGGCGGTGGCCGCGTAGGAGGCGCGACGGGAGGCGGTGACGGCCGCGTTCGAGGCGCTGATGGCGTCGCGGGCGGCGTTCGCCGCGCCCTTCGCGGCGTTCGCCGCCTTACGGGCGGCCGCAGCGGACTTCTTCACGTCCTGCTGGGCGGCCGCGGCCTCGGCGGCGGCCCTTTCGGCCGCCTCCTTCGCCTTCTGGGCGGCGGTCTCGGCACGTTCCGACGCCTCGACGGCCAGGTCGGTCTCGGCCCGGGCGCGCTTGCCCTCCCGCTCCACCACCGCCACGAGTTCGGCGATGGTCGCGGACTCCTGGTCCCGGGCCCGGGCGATGTGCTGGCCGGTGTCGAGGAACCACTGGACGTCCGTGGCCGAGCCGTTCAGCGCGCGATCGGCGTACTTGCGCACCTCGGGTCCGGCGCTGACCAGCATGGCCGCCACCTGAACCCGGGCGTCCTCCAGCGCGGCATCGTACTGACCGTCCGTGAGGAAGGTCTCCAAGGCCTGGCGGGTGCCGGAGTTCAGGGCAGTGGACGCCTCTCGCCTGACCGCCTTGTCGCCGGTGGACGAGACGATGGCGGTCGCCACGCTCAGGTCCTCCAGCAGCGCGGGCTGGTAGCCCTGCGCCAGGAACGCGGCGATCGCGTCGTCACCGCCGTCCAGGGCGGCCACCGCGTCCCGGCGCGTGCCCTTGCCGGCCCGGACGAGGGATCTGGCGATGGCGACGCGGTTGTCCTCCACCCTGACCTTGGGGAGCGTCTCGGTCAGGAACGTCTGGACTTCCGCGTCGGTGCCGTACAAGGCGTACGTGGCCGCGGCCTTGGTGGCCCGGCCGCCTGTCATGAACGCCTTGACGACCTTCGCGCGGTCGGTGTCCGGCAAGGTGAGTGAGTCGGCGGGATCGGCGTCGGCGGCCAGGGCGGGGGACGGAAGCGCGAGCGACAAGGGGGCGGCGGCTGCGGCGGTGGTAGCGGCAACCGCGCCGAGGAGTCGTCTGCGACTCCAGTACGTCGTCTGCATAGAAGTGTTGTCCTCGTCGTCAGTGGTTGACGGGCAGCGAATGCAAGCTCAGACCAGACCATTCCAACGCGCCGTCATGTGGAAATCAATTGCACCCGATAAAAATTGAGAGGTAGTCAGGCGATGGGTCGTGAATGCCACTATTTGCTCTGTGCGACTTCTTCGCATTTGGTCACACCATCTCCACGTGGAGTGACGGATCTCACACTCGATCTCCAAGTCCGGTCCGTTTTGCTCAGGTTCAGGCGGTGGACGAGATCGCCAGGGGGCGATGACATGTATGGGCACGGTGAAATCGGGATCTTGGAGGACGACGTTTCCGCACCTTTTCGACGAGGTCGGAGCGAGGGGGGTGGGGGTTGATGTTCGCCGGGTTCGAAAGCTGCCGAAACATGGGGAACTTCAAAGGCAGACGATTCCCGCAGCCCCTCGAAAAGGCCGGTTGAGAGCGATTCCCGATACTGCCCGCTACAGGGGCGGCCCGACGTATCACCCCGGTCGTCGAGGGCGCAGCCATTCACGGATCGACGAAGGAATGAGATGAAGGCACACGTCGTGAGCACGGCCAAGTCGCACCGCAAGAGGATCGTCGCGCGCACCCTGATCACCTGCATGGCCACCGGTGCCGTGGCGTTCGGAGTCCTGGCGGCCGGGACGCAGAGCGGAGACGAGGGCAGCGGCCCGGCGGTGTCCGTGGCCGACGAGGGTCCCGGTTATGCGGTGGAGGACTTCAACTACCCGGGCGCCGACCGGATCCTTGAGGAGCGGGGCATCGTGCTCAAGCGTGGTGACGGTCACATCACTCTCGCCGACTGCGCCTCCGGCACTGACCTCATCCAAGTCATGGCGAGGCGCGCGGGGGACCCCATCTGCTTCCGGACCGTGGGCACCTCCGGCTGGCTCACCATGGAGATCCCCGCCGTCTACCTCGTCAGGGGCAACGACTACGCCACTCAGGTGGACATGACCGTCGGGGACGAGGAGAAGTCCTTCGACATCGAGAAGAACACCTGGACCGCGGTGGGCGAGAGTGCGGACGAGCAGGGCCGCGAACACCTGCTGGTGGAGATTCGCACCACCAAGTGAGGTGCCGGCCCACATCGTCCCTTCCGACTGTCTGCAGGAAAGTGCTGATGCGAAACACCAGATCCTCGCGGCTCGCCGCACTCGCCGCCACGCTCTTCGCCGGGCCGGTCGTCCTGACCGCGACCCCGGCGAACGCCGTGACCGGCCCCGCAGTTCCCGACTCCAACACGACGTACTCCTTCGCCGCCCAGCTCACCGTCGGTGACCACGACCGCGGCTGCTCCGGCGTCCTGGTCGACGCCGAGTGGCTGCTCACCGCGGCCAGTTGCTTCGCGGAGAACCCCGCCGAGTCACTCGCCGTCCCCGCGGGCAAGCCCGCCCTCACCACCACGGCGACCATCGGCCGCGCCGACCTCGCCGGAACCGGGGGCGCGGTCCGCACGGTCGTGGAGCTGGTGCCCCGCACCGACCGCGACGCCGTCCTGGCCCGGCTGAACCGCCCGGTCACCAACGTCGCCCCGGTGGCCCTGGCCGGCGCCGCGCCCACCACGGGCGAGGAGTTGACCCTGGCCGGCTACGGCCGCACCCAGACCGAGTGGGCTCCGCTGAACCTGCACACCGGCGCCTTCTCCGTCGACGCGGCCGACGCCACGACCGCCACGGTCACCGGCAAGGACGGCGTGGCCGCGTGCATGGGCGACACCGGCGGCCCCCTGGTCCGTACGGTGAACGGTGCCGCGCAACTGGCCGCGCTCGGCAGCCGCTCCTACCAGGCCGGCTGTCTCGGCATCGACGCCGCCGAGACGCGCACCGGCGGCGTCGTCACCCGCGTCGACGACCTCGGCTCCTGGGTGGCGTCCAAGGCCGGCGCCAACCGGATCACCGACTTCAACTGCGACGGCGTCGAGGACGTCGCCGTGGCCGACCCGATGGCCACCGTCGGCGGCGACGCCAAGGCGGGCCTGGTCAGGGTCGTCTACGGCGGCGGCAAGGGCACCGCCGAGATCACCCAGGACCTCGACTGGGTGCCGGGCGGCTCCGAGGGCAACGACCAGTTCGGTACGGCGCTGGCCACCGTCGACTACGACGAGGACGGCTGCACCGACCTCGTGGTCGGCACTCCGCGCGAGAACCTCGGCGAGGCCGTCGACACGGGCATGGTCGACGTCCTGCACGGCGGCCGGGGCGGCCTCGGCACCTCGGCGACCAAGGCCACCCACTTCGAGCAGGGCACCGGCAACGGCACCCTCGCCGCCTCCGCCTCGGAGACCGGCGACCTCATGGGCGACGCCCTCGCCGCCGGCACCACCGCCGCCGGTGAGCCCTTCATCGCCATCGGCACGCCCGGCGAGAAGCTCGGCACCGTCGCCAAGGCGGGCCAGGTGTACTACGTGCGCGGCGGCACCAACGTCGGCGTGCACCAGGACAGGCTGGACGTGCCCGGCACGGTGGAGACCAACGACGGCTTCGGCGCGGTGCTCGCCGCGGACGCCAACCACCTCGCGATCGGCACCCCCAACGAGAACATCGCCGGAGACGACGCCGCCGGCATGGTCGCGGTCTTCTCGCACGCGCTGAACAGCGAGAAGCGGCCCACCCCGCTGTTCGGTCTCGACCAGGACCTGGACACCGTCTCGGGCGGCGCCGAGAAGGGCGACCGCTTCGGCGCGGCACTGGCGCTCGCCCCCTACCGTCCGTCGGGCTCGGCGACGGCCGACGAGTCGCTCCTCGCGGTCGGCTCCCCGGGCGAGGCCCTGAACGTCAACGGCGTCAGCAAGGCCGAGGCGGGCAACGTCCTCGTCTTCCGCGTCACCGCGTCCGGCACCTACAGCCAGACCAACGGGATCTGGTCGGGCACCGCCGACGACGACGTGTCCGGCACCGCCGAGGCCGGCGACCACTTCGGCGCCGCCCTCACCGCCGTCAACACAGCACCCCGCGCGGTGAGCACCGTGGCGACGATGAAGCTGGCCGTCGGCATCCCGGACGAGGCCATCGGGAGCACGGCCAGTGCCGGCGCGGTCCACGTCTTCTCGATGCTCGGCTCGCCCGGCGTCAACGACAAGTGGATCGAGTCCGGCGACGGCGACGGCATCCCCGGGGCGCCGGGCGCCAACCAGCGCCTCGGCTCCAGCCTCCACTTCACCGGCAGCCACCTGTACGTCGGCATGCCCTACGGCCCGACCAGCACCGGCGCCATGTACGCCCTGCCGATGTCCAACGTGACCCTCGGCGAGCCCAACGCCGAGCCCACCGTGTACCAGCCCGGCCAGGGCGGCCTCCCGGCCGTCGGCACCACCTTCGGGTACGTGGCGAGGTAGGCACCCCGCGACACCCCTCAGCCGGCCGTGGCGTCCAACGCCGCGGCCGGCGCGTTTGCCGGGCGCGGCACACCGTACGGTTCGAGCACGAAGAGCGGCACGTCCAGCAGGTCGGCGCGGACGCGGGCCTCCCGCGCGTACCCGGCGAGCGAGAAGTACAGGCACCGCGCGGACTCCGACATCGCCGTCAGCCACAGGCACTCCACGTCCCGCACCGAGGCCGGGCCCACCGTCGGATCCACCTGGACGACGAGGCCCGGCGAGGCCAGCCCGATGCCGGACAGGGGCCGCTGGTCGGCGCGGCGCACGTCCCGGTGGCCCAGGCCGCGCAGGTAGAGGACGGCGGCGGTGACCGCGTCGCGGGCGGTGCGGATCGGCACGGCCCGGTGCGCCGGGACCCGTGAGCCCGGGGCCCGCCCGGCCCGGCCCGCGGCGGCCGGGTCCACCGGCACGCACAGCACCGTCCCGCACGGGCACCCCAGCTCCGGCCGCGGCCACCGGCTCTCGGCACCGCAGGCCCCGCAGCGCACCCCGATCCACTCCTCGTCCCACGCGCGGTGGGTGACCGCGGTCGCGGCCCGGCACGGATCCAGCTCCGGTGCGACGGGCGCCCCGCAGGCGCACGGATACGACGGTGCCGTGTAGCGGTGCCGACGCCCGCAGGCGGTGCAGCACACCGAGATGGTCTCGGACATGACCCCCATCGTCCTCCCTTGACGGCCTTCGGCTGCCCACTTACATTACTTCCAGATCGTAGAAAACAAATTTCGCTATACGGAAGTTGCTACGGAAGAAGCTCACCGCGGGGCGCGACGGGAGTGCGAATCCGACAGCCGGAGCAGGAGTACTCGATGGCTCGTATGACCGCTGCCCGAGCGGCAGTTGAGATTCTCAAGCGCGAGGGCGTCACCGACGCGTTCGGTGTGCCGGGCGCGGCGATCAATCCGTTCTACGCGGCGCTCAAGGCGTCCGGCGGGGTCCAGCACACGCTCGCCCGCCACGTCGAGGGTGCCTCGCACATGGCGGAGGGCTACACCCGCACCCACCCCGGCAACATCGGCGTCTGCGTCGGCACCTCGGGTCCGGCCGGCACCGACATGATCACCGGCCTGTACTCGGCGATCGGCGACTCGATCCCGATCCTGTGCATCACCGGCCAGGCGCCGACCGCGGTGATCCACAAGGAGGACTTCCAGGCCGTCGACATCGCCTCCATCGCCAAGCCGGTGACGAAGATGGCCGTCACCGTGCTGGAGGCCGCGCAGGTCCCCGGCGTGTTCCAGCAGGCGTTCCACCTGATGCGCTCCGGCCGCCCCGGCCCGGTCCTCATCGACCTGCCGATCGACGTCCAGACCACCGAGATCGAGTTCGACCCGGAGACCTACGCACCGCTCCCGGTCTACCGGCCCACCGCCACCCGCGCCCAGATCGAGAAGGCCATCGGCCTGCTCAACGCCGCCGAGCGCCCGCTGCTCGTGGCCGGCGGCGGTGTCATCAACGCCGACGCCGCCGACCTGCTGGTGGAGTTCGCCGAGCTGACCGGCACCCCGGTCGTCCCGACCCTGATGGGCTGGGGCCTGCTCCCCGACGACCACGAGCTGAACGCCGGCATGGTCGGCCTGCAGACCTCGCATCGCTACGGCAACGCGACCTTCCTGGAGTCCGACTTCGTCCTCGGCATCGGCAACCGCTGGGCCAACCGCCACACCGGCAGGCTGGACGTCTACACGGCCGGGAGGAAGTTCGTCCACGTCGACGTCGAGCCGACCCAGATCGGCAAGATCTTCGCCCCGGACTACGGCATCGCCTCCGACGCCGGGGCCGCCCTGGAGCTGTTCGTCGAGGTGGCGAAGGAGCTGAAGGCGGCCGGGAAGCTGCCCGACCGCTCCGCGTGGGCCGCCTCCGCGCAGGAGCGCAAGGCCACCCTCCAGCGCCGTACGCACTTCGACGACATCCCGATCAAGCCGCAGCGCGTCTACGAGGAGATGAACAAGGCCTTCGGCCCGGAGACCCGGTACGTCTCCACCATCGGCCTCTCCCAGATCGCCGGCGCCCAGATGCTCCACGTCTACCGCCCGCGGCACTGGATCAACTGCGGCCAGGCAGGACCGCTCGGCTGGACCGTCCCGGCCGCCCTCGGCGTCGCCAAGGCCGACCCGGACGCGCAGGTCGTCGCGCTCTCCGGCGACTACGACTTCCAGTTCATGCTGGAGGAACTGGCCGTCGGCGCGCAGCACAAGATCCCGTACGTGCACGTCCTGGTCAACAACTCCTACCTGGGCCTGATCCGCCAGGCGCAGCGGGCGTTCGAGATCGACTTCCAGGTCAACCTGGAGTTCGAGAACATCAACTCGCCCGAGCTGGGCGTCTACGGCGTCGACCACGTCAAGGTCGCCGAGGGCCTGGGCTGCAAGGCGATCCGGGTGACCGACCCGAACGAGCTGGGGGCGGCGCTGGAGCAGGCCAAGAAGCTGGCCGCCGAGCACCGGGTGCCGGTCGTCGTCGAGGCGATCCTGGAGCGCGTCACCAACATCTCCATGTCGGGCACCAACGACATCGGCAACGTCACGGAGTTCGAGGAGCCGGCGACCGAGCCGGGGCACGCCCCGACCGCGATCAGGCCGCTGAAGGTCTGACGCCGAGACCCGAGCGCCGGGAGCGGCCCGTCCCCCCCGGGGGTGGGCCGCTCCCGTGCGAGCGGGCCCCCGCGGGGCGCATTCAGTCCGCGCCGCCCCCGCCGCCGCAGGAGAAGGGGCCGGACGCACCGTTCGGACCGCCGCGCGGTGAGTGCCGCCGCGTGTCCCGGTCCTCCACCTCCACCCGCTCGACGAGCCAGGCCCGCTCGGCGAAACGGGGCAGCAGGAGACGCAGTGCGGCATCACCGTGCAGGGCGACCGCGAGCAGCGTGTCGTCGTCGGTCAGACCGTGCCTGACGACCGGCAGGGGATGGCGCTCCCGCCAGAACGCCACGCGCCGGCGGGCGCCGCGGTTCGGCCTCAGCCAGGGGCGGCCCAGGAGCCCGTCCTCGGCGAGCGGGATGCGTGTCAGGGCCAGGGCCAGGCGGACGTCCGGGTGCCGGACCAGTTCGCGGACGGTGAGCGGCTCGTGCAGGCAGTCCAGGACGGTCCCTTCGAACGGCTCCAGTCCCTCCGGCTCGGGACCGGCCGCGCACAGCGTCCCGCGTGGGCCGGTCTCCACGGCGCCCAGCAGGTGCAGGGCGACCACCGCCACCGTGACGGCGGCCCGCGGACCACCGCCCAGCAGCGCGATCTGGTGCGGCTCCCACCCGATCTCCGTGCCACCGCCCACGACACGCACCTCCCCCGTGCATCCCCGCGTTCCCGGGGTTGTGCCCGCTGCCGGGGGCTCCTACGCGCGTTCAGCCACCGGGGTGCTCGTGCAGCCCCGGCCAGTCCTCCGGGCCGCCGCCCTGCCACTCGACCAGGTCGCTGTCCTCGACGTCGGTCACGTACAGGTCGGCCAGCCGCAGCAGTTCGGCGACGTCGTCGACGTGCGAGGCGACGCCCAGGGTCTCCTCGCCGGAAGTGACACGGCGGGAGCCGTCCAGGGCGGGGGAGTGGACGACGATGTGCGGACGCTCGGGTGGGTGTGCCGTAGCCATGACTCCAGGCTGCTGCGCGCGCGGTCGATCCGCACGCCGGAGCACTCGGGTGAACGCCGAGAAGCGCCGGATGCGGGACCGTCCGCATCCGGCGCTCGTCGGCCGGTGAAGGTTCTTGGTGAGGAACGCCGCACGTGGTGTCCGTCCGGCGGCGCGAGGCTGGGCGCGACAGGTCGTTCGCGCCGCCGGACGGGGTAGGGGGGCCTCTCGGTCACGAGAGGCGGGTGGCTGGGACCGCGGCGGTGCGACGGGCCGGAACGGCTCCTCCCCTCAGGTCGTAGGAGAAGCGTCCGTGCCCTTCACCACCGCACTGGCTCGCTGGCCGCCGCGGTCCTCGCCCTGCCCGCGCCGGCACCTGGGCGCTCACCCCTCATCCGGGGCGCTTCGGTGCCTGCGCGGGCCGCGCACACGGCCCGGCCTCCCCGCCGGGTTCCGTGCGCGAGCCGGTGGATCAGTCCTCGCGCAGGGCGCGGACCGCCTCCTCCACGCGCTTGCCGTACTCGGGGTCCGCGGCGTGGAAGTGCGCGAGGTTCTTCTCGACCACGTCGTTGCGGGAGACCTGGGACAGGCCGCCGGCGATGTTCGCCGCCAGCCGCTGCCTCTCGGCCTCGCTCATCAGCCGGTACAGCGCACCCGCCTGCACGAAGTGGTCGTCCTTGGTGTGCAGCGGCGCCTCGTGGGTGCCGGTGTGGCCGGACACCGCGAGCGGGGCCGCCAGCGGGGTGCCGGTCTCGGCCGGGCCGCCGTGGGAGTTGGGCTCGTAGTTCTTGGCGTACCGGCCCTGCGGGTTGGCCGCCATCAGGCCGTCGCGGCCGTAGTTGGCGGCGCCGCCGGGCACGGCCTTCGGCGCGTTCACCGCCAGCTGGGTGTGGTTGACGCCCAGGCGGTAGCGGTGCGCGTCCGCGTAGGCGAACAGGCGGCCCTGGAGCATCTTGTCGGGGGACGGCCCGATGCCCGGGACGAAGTTGTTCGGGGAGAACGCGGCCTGCTCGACCTCCGCGAAGACGTTGTCCGGGTTGCGGTCGAGCACCAGCCGGCCGACCCGCTTGAGCGGGTGGTCGGCGTGCGGCCACACCTTGGTCACGTCGAACGGGTTGAAGCGGTAGTTCGCCGCCTCGGCCACCGGCATCAGCTGCACGTGCAGCGTCCAGGACGGGTACACGCCCCGCTCGATCGCCTGCACCAGGTCCGTCTGGTGCGAGGTCGGGTCCTCGCCCGCGAGCTTCGCGGCCTCGTCGGCGGTCAGGCAGCGGATGCCCTGGTCCGTCTTGAAGTGGTACTTGACGAAGAAGGACTCGCCCCTGGCGTTCGTCCACTGGTAGGTGTGCGAGCCGAAGCCGTCCATGTGGCGGTACGACGCCGGGATGCCGCGGTCGCCCATCAGCCAGGTGATCTGGTGCGTGGCCTCGGGGGAGTGCGCCCAGAAGTCGAAGACGTTGTCCGGCTCCTGACGGCCCGTGAACGGGTCGCGCTTCTGCGAGTGGATGAAGTCGGGGAACTTGATCGGGTCCTTGATGAAGAACACCGGGGTGTTGTTGCCGACGAGGTCGTAGTTGCCCTCCTCGGTGTAGAACTTCAGCGCGAAGCCGCGCGGGTCGCGGACCGCGTCCGCGCCGCCGAGGGAGTCGGCCACGGTGGAGAAGCGCAGGAAGACCTCGGTGCGCTTGCCGACGGTGTCCAGGAAGTCGGCGTGCGTGAAGCCGGTGACGTCGTCGGTCACCTCGAAGTGGCCGTACGCGCCGGAGCCGCGGGCGTGCACCACACGCTCCGGGATGCGCTCGCGGTTGAAGCGGGCGAGCTTCTCGATGAGGTGCTGGTCCTGGATCAGGAGGGGGCCGCCGATGCCGGCGGAAGCGGAGTTCTGGTTGTCGGCGACCGGGGCGCCGGACTCGGTGGTGAGTACGCGCTGCGACATCGTGGACCTTCCGTGGCCTTGCAGACGAGGGTTCAGCGAAAACATGCAGGGAAACAGTGAGTGGAAATGTGTTTCCGCTTCGTGGAGCCTAAGTTTGGGGCGGTAGCACGTCAACAGTTTGTTGAAGTGGGTTCCGGGCGGCGCCGCCGCTCGGGCGCGACAGGACAGGTGTCAGCGGCGGCGCCACCCGGAGGTCATGAGGTGGTGCGTACGGCGGTCAGACCCGGTCGCCGGACAGGCGCTCCACGGCCCGCAGCAGGGCCGAGTGGTCCAGGCCGCCGTCGCCCTGGGCGCGCAGCGACGCGACCAGCTGGGCCACCACGGCGCCGACCGGCAGCGCGGCGCCGACGTTGCGGGCGGCGTCGGTGACGATGCCCATGTCCTTGTGGTGCAGGTCGATGCGGAAGCCCGGCTTGAAGTCGCGGGCCAGGAAGTTGTCCTTCTTCCGCGTCAGCACGGTCGAGCCGGCCAGACCGCCGCCCAGCACGTCCAGGGCGGCCTTCAGGTCCACGCCGGACTTCTCCAGGAAGACCACGGCCTCGGCGCACGCCTGGATGTTGACGGCGACGATGAGCTGGTTGGCGGCCTTCACGGTCTGGCCCGAGCCGTGCGGACCGCACAGCACGATGGTCTTGCCGAGCGCCTCCAGGAGCGGCCCGGCCTCGTCGAAGTCGGCCTGCTCACCGCCGACCATGATGGACAGCACGGCCTCGATCGCACCGGCCTCGCCACCGGAGACGGGGGCGTCCAGGACGCGGACGCCCTTGTCCTTCGCCGCCTTCGCGAGGTCCACCGAGGTCTGCGGGGTGATCGAGGACATGTCGACCAGGAGCGCGCCGGACCTCGCGTTCTCCAGGATGCCCTCGGGGCCGTACGCGATGGCCTCGACCTGCGGGGACGCGGGCACCATGGTGATGATCACGTCGGCGTCGCGCACGGCCTCGGCGATCGAGCCGGCCGCGGTGCCGCCGGCGGCGGACAGGCGGTCCAGCTTGTCCTGCTCCAGGGTGAAGCCGGTGACCCGGTAACCGGCCTTGATCAGGTTCTCGGACATGGGGGAGCCCATGATGCCGAGACCGATCCAGGCGACCTTGGGGAGGGTGCTCATGATGGGTGCCTCTCTGAAAATCTGTGGAGAATTCCTGCGGGGCGGCGCTCAGCGGGCCGCGCGGGCCTCGGCCGGCAGCCAGGCGAAGGACTGGGTGCTGGGGACGTCGCCCGGCTTGTACTCCAGGCCGACCCAGCCGTCGTACCCGGCCTTCCGAAGGCGGTCGAGCAGGTCCTCCAGCGGGAGGGAGCCAGTGCCGGGGGCGCCGCGGCCCGGGTTGTCGGCGATCTGGACGTGGCCGGTCTTCGCGGCGTACGCGTCGATCACCTGCGCCAGGTCCTCGCCGTTCATGGACAGGTGGTAGAGGTCCATGAGGAACTTGGCGTTGCCGAGCCCGGTGGCCTCGTTGACCTGGTCCACGACCGCGATCGCGGCCGGTGCCGACACCAGCGGGTACAGCGGCGACTCGGGCTTGTTGAGCGCCTCGACCAGCAGGACCGCGCCGATCCGGTCGGCCGCGCGGGCCGCGAGGACCAGGTTCTCCAGCGCGAGCCGGTCCTGCTCGGCCGGGTCCACGCCCTCGACGCGGTTGCCGTACAGCGCGTTGAGGGCCGTGCAGCCCAGCGACTTCGCGAAGTCGGCGGCCACGTCGATGTTGGCGCGGAAGCGGTCCGACTCCTCGCCGGGGACCGACAGCGCGCCGCGGTCGGGTCCGGGCAGCCGCCCGGCGTAGAAGTTCAGGCCGGTGAGCCGGACGCCGGCGTCCTCGACGGCCGCCTTGAGGGCGTCCAGCTCGGACTGCTCGGGGGTGGGCGAGTCGATCCAGGGCCACCACAGCTCGACCGCGGTGAAGCCGGCCGCCGCGGCGGCCGCGGGGCGCTCCAGGAGCGGGAGTTCCGTGAAGAGGATCGACAGGTTGACGTTGAAGCGCTGATCTGCGAAGCCCATCGGGTGCCGCGCTCCCTTCCGTTTCGATCGATATTCCGCATTACGGAAGTTCGTTTCTGCTTGATGGAAGGTTGCCCGGGGAGTGCGGCTGTTGTCAAGAGGGGGCGGCGCAAAGCGGTCACCCCGCGTTAGGTTGACCGCGTGCGATTGAGAGTGGAGTTCACGACCGAGCCCTTCGACCTGGACGAGGCGCCCGCCCACGCGGTGGTGGCCCGGGAGGTCGTCGAGGCGGCCGAGCTGGACGCGGTGGACGTCGGCCCCTTCGGCAACACCGCCGAGGGCCGCGCCGACCAGGTGCTCACCGCCGTGGACGCGCTGCTGCGCCGCTCCCTGGAGGCCGGTGCCACCCGGATCTCGCTCCAGGTCAACGTGGTCGGAGAAGACGGCGCGCAAGAGGGCGAGCGGTGACCGGCCCGGCCGAGGAGCCGTTCATCGCGGCCGTCAAGCCCCTGGTCGACGCGATGGGCGGCGAGATGCTGCCGCCGGACGAGGCCGGTGCGGAGGACGTCGTGCTCTCCTGGGAGGGCGCCGACGTCGTCGCCGTGCGCCTGCCCCAACTCGCCGACTCCCTCGACCACATCCTGGCCGCGATGGAACGCCGGCAGGGCAGGCCGCTGGCCGACCTCGACCGCCGGACCAAGCAGGAGGTCGTACGGGCCCTGGAGGCGCGCGGCGCCTTCGCCGTACGGCACGGTGTGGAGACCGTCGCGGGCGCCCTCGGCGTCAGCCGTTTCACCGTGTACAACTACCTCAACCGCGAGAAGGGCACCTGACCCGCACGGTTCCCCCGCGTCCCCAGCCGCCGTCCGGTAACCGGGCGGCGGCTTTTCCGACCCCGAATTTTCAACAAAGTGTTGACGGCTTGTTTCCGAGGGCGTTAGCTATCGGCACGCCCGCTCAGCACAAGGCCACGGAGGCTCCCGTGACGTCCACTTCCGCGTCGGGCCTGGCCCGTTTCAACGCCCTCGAGGAGACCTCGGCACGCGCCGGACTCCTTGAGGCGTGCGCCTCCACGGCGTGGGCCCGGCAACTGCTCACCGCCCGCCCCTTCGCCACCCTCGAGGACCTCCACGCCGCCAGCGACGCCGCCACGGCGGAGCTGACCGCGGACGACCTCGCCCAGGCGATGGCCGGGCACCCGCCGATCGGCCGCCCCAAGCCGGGCGACCCGACCTCGTCCCGCGAACAGGCGGGCATGGCGGGCGCCGCCGAGGGCCTCAAGGCGGAGATGCTCGAACTGAACCTGGCCTACCAGGAGAAGTTCGGCCACGTCTTCCTCATCTGCGCCACCGGCCGGACCGGCGAGCAGATGCGGGACGCGGCTCTGGAGCGGATCGGCAACTCGCCCGAGCAGGAGCGGGAGATCGTCCGCACCGAACTGGGGAAGATCAACCGCATCCGCCTGACCCGACTCGTCGAACAGGACGCCTGACCATGAGCACCAGCACCAGCACCACCGCCTCCGTGTCCACGCACATCCTGGACACCAGCGTCGGCCGCCCCGCCGGGGACGTCGCCGTCCGCCTCGCCGCCCGTGCGGGCCGCGAAGTGGACTGGCAGGCACTCGGCGGCTCCGCGACCGACGCCGACGGCCGGTGCAAGGACCTCCCGGCCCTGCCGGAGGGCACCACCCACGTACGGCTCGACTTCGACACCGAGACGTACTTCGCCAAGAAACAAGCCGCGGCCCAGCAGGACGCCCCCGCGCTCCGGGACAGCGAGAACGGCCGGCCCGTGTTCTTCCCCGAGGTCACCATCACCTTCGCGGTGGTGCCCGGCGAGCACTACCACGTTCCGCTGCTGCTCAACCCGTTCGGCTACTCCGTTTACCGAGGGAGCTGACCGAATCATGACCCGTTTCGTCCTGGGACAGAACCAGTACGGCAAGGCCGAGAACCGAGTCGTCAAGATCACGCGGGACGGCGACACGCACCACATCAAGGACCTGAACGTCTCCGTCGCCCTCTCCGGCGACATGGAGGAGGTCCACCGCAGCGGCTCCAACGCCAACGTCCTGCCGACCGACACCACCAAGAACACGGTGTTCGCCTTCGCCAAGGAGCACGGCATCGAGAGCGCCGAGGACCTCGGCGTCAAGCTCGCCCGCCACTTCGTCGACGACAACGAGCCCATCCACCGGGCCCGCATCCGCGTCGAGGAGTACGGCTGGGAGCGGATCGAGACCTCCAAGGGCGGCGCCCGCTTCGTCGGCTCGGAGGAGATCGCCCACTCCTTCGTCCGCACCGGCCAGGAGACCCGCGTTGCCCAGATCACCTACGACGGCCACGGCATCCAGGTGCTCTCCGGATTCAAGGACCTCACCGTCCTGAACTCCACCAACTCCGAGTTCTTCGGCTTCCTCAAGGACAAGTACACGACCCTCCAGGAGGACCACGACCGCATCCTCGCCACCACCGTCTCCACCTGGTGGCGGCACAACTGGGACGGCATCGACTCGCACGCCCCCGACTGGGACCGCTCCTACGGCGGGGTGCGCAAGCACGCGCTCCAGGCGTTCGCCGAGACCTACTCGTACTCGCTCCAGCAGACCCTCTTCGAGATGGGTGTGCGGGTGCTCAACTCCCGCGACGAGGTCGACGAGATCCGCTTCTCGATGCCCAACAAGCACCACTTCCGCTCGGACCTGTCGCCCTTCGGGATCGACAACGACGCCAAGGACGGCGCCGTGTACTACGCCGCCGACCGCCCCTACGGTCTGATCGAGGCCACCATCCTGCGCGACGGCGCCGAGCAACTCATCCCGGTCGACATGACCAACCTCTGACGCGGGACGCGTGCCGCCGGCCCCACCCCCCGGGGCCGGAGGCACGCCACACCGGAGGAAACACCATGGCACTGCCTGCGAAAGGGCCCGCGACAGGCCCGGGTTCCGCCGCCACCGGCCCGGACTCCACCCCGGCCACCGGCCCCGGCACCACCCCGCCGGTGCACACCGAGGACGCCGTCACGTCCGTGCACCCGGTCGACGAGAAGCTCCACCCCTCGCGGCTCGTCCCCGCCGCGCTCCAGCACATCGCCGCCATGTACGCGGGCGTCGTCACCCCTCCGCTCATCATCGGCCAGGCCTGCGGCCTCGACATCGAGGGCCGCACCCGGCTGATCGCGGCCTCGCTGCTCATCGCGGGCGTCGCCACCCTGCTCCAGACCCTCGGCGTCAAGGGCTTCGTCGGCAACCGCCTGCCGTTCGTCAACGCCGCCTCCTCGGCCGGTATCGCGCCCATCCTCGCCATCGTCGAGACCAACACCGAGGGCAGCCGACTCCCCGCCGTCTACGGCGCGGTGATGGTCGCGGGTGTCTTCTGCCTCGCCGTCGGCCCGTTCTTCGGGCGGCTCCTGCGCTTCTTCCCGCCGCTGGTGACGGGCGTCGTCATCACCCTCATCGGCGTCACGCTGATGCCGGTCCCGGTCGGCTGGGCCCAGGGCGGCGACAAGACCGCCGCCGACTTCGGCTCGATGCGCAACCTCGCGCTCGCCGCCTCCACCCTCGCCGTCATCCTGGTCATCCAGCGCTTCGGCAAGGGCTTCGTCAAGCAAGTGGCACTGCTCTTCGGCCTGTTGATCGGCACCCTGGCCGCCATCCCCTTCGGCATGGCGGACTTCGGCGCCCTGGACTCCGCGCCGATCGCCGCCCTGCCCGCGCCCTTCGCCTTCGGCGCCCCCGAGTTCCAGCCCGCGGCCATCCTCTCGCTGTGCATCGTCATGCTGGTCCTGATGACGGAGTCGTCCGCCGGCATGCTCGCCCTCGGCGAGATCTGCGACCGCCGCGCCGACGCCGGGGTCATCACCCGCGGCCTGCGCACCGACGGCCTCGCCACCCTGATCGGCCCCGTCTTCGGCGGCTTCCCCACCTCCGCCTTCGCCCAGAACGTCGGCGTCGTCTCCCTCACCCGGGTGCGCAGCCGCTACGTCGTCGCCGTCGCCGGCGCCACCCTGCTCGTCCTCGGCGCCTTCCCCGTCCTCGGCGCGGTCGTCTCGCTGGTCCCGATGCCGGTCCTCGGCGGCGCGGGCATCGTCCTCTTCGGCTCCATCGCCGTCAGCGGCATCCGCACGCTGTCCGAGGCCGGACTCGACGACAGCTCCAACATCATCCTGGTCGCCGTGGCGCTCGGCGCGGGCATCATCCCGCTGGCCGCGCCGACCTTCTACGCCCAGTTCCCCGCCTGGGCGCAGACCGTGCTGGGCTCCGGCATCAGCGCCGGAGCCATCGTCGCGGTCGCCCTCAACCTGTTCTTCCACCATCTCGGCACCCGGAGCCGCACCACCGTTCCGGCACTCAAATCCTCCTAGGGTCCTGCCGTGCCCTCCCCGTGGGTACTCGACTCCCCGCCCATGGGCCCCACTGAAAGACAAGGAAGCAGCATGGCAGCAGCAACGGCAGCCGAGCGCACCGTCATCGAGAACTGTGCGATCGCCACCGTGGACGCGGGTGACACCGAGTACGCCAGCGGCCACGTCGTGATCGCCGGCAACAGGATCGAGTCCGTCGGCGCGGGACGAGCCCCCGAGGGCCTGGAGAACGTCACGGCCCGGATCGACGCGACCGGACACCTGGTCACGCCCGGTCTGGTCAACACCCACCACCACTTCTACCAGTGGATCACCCGGGGACTGGCCACCGACCACAACCTCTTCGACTGGCTGGTCGCGCTGTACCCGACCTGGGCGCGCGTCGACGAGCCGATGGCCCACGCCGCGGCCCAGGGCTCGCTGGCGATGATGGCCCGAGGCGGCGTCACCACCGCCACGGACCACCACTACATCCACCCCCGGGGTGCGGGCGACCTGTCCGGCGCGATCATCCGCGCCGCCCGCGACATGGGCGTCCGCTTCACCCTCGCCCGCGGCTCCATGGACCGCGGCGAGTCCGACGGCGGGCTGCCGCCGGACTTCGCCGTGGAGAGCCTGGACGGCGCGCTCGCCGCCACCGAGGCCACCGTCAGGGAACACCACGACGCCTCCTTCGACGCCATGACCCAGGTCGCCGTGGCCCCCTGCTCACCCTTCTCCGTCTCCATCGAACTGATGCGCCAGGGCGCCGAGTTGGCGCGTCGGCTCGGCGTGCGGCTGCACACCCACGGCTCGGAGACCGTGGAGGAGGAGAAGTTCTGCCACGAGCTGTTCGGCATGGGCCCGACCGACTACTTCGAGTCCACCGGCTGGCTCGGCGAGGACGTGTGGATGGCGCACTGCGTCCACATGAACGACTCCGACATCGCCGCCTTCGCCCGCACCGGCACCGGCGTCGCCCACTGCCCGTCCTCCAACGCCCGCCTGGCCGCCGGAATCGCCCGCGTCCCCGACATGCTCGCCGCCGGCGTCCCGGTCGGCCTCGGCGTCGACGGCACCGCCTCCAACGAGTCCGGCGAACTCCACACCGAACTCCGCAACGCCCTGCTGATCAACCGCCTCGGCGCCCACCGCGAGGCCGCGCTGAACGCCCGCAAGGCGCTGCGGCTGGGCACCTACGGCGGCGCACAGGTCCTCGGCCGGGCCGCCGAGACCGGCTCCCTGGAGGCGGGCAAGCTCGCCGACCTGGTGCTGTGGCGCATGGACACCCTCGCCCACTCCTCGATCGCCGACCCGGTGACCGCCCTGGTCTTCGGCGCCGCCGCCCCGGTCACCGCCTCGTTCGTGAACGGCCGCCGGATCGTCGAGGACGGCAGGCTGCTCACCGTCGACGAGGACGCCGTCGCCCGCTCCACCCGGGACGCGGCGCGACGCCTGGCGCAGATCGCCGCACAGAGCTGAACCCCGCACGACGGAACACCACCTGATCTCCGGCCGGGAGGGACGGCTCCCGGCCGGTAACCGTGGACCCGAGCGGGGTCCACGGTGACCGACTCCGGGGCGTGCGCCCCTGCGCGCACGCCCCGGAGCGGTCTCCCGTTTCCCCGAACGGTCCGTCCCGGTCCCTCCCCCACTCTCGACTTCGCTCGAGCGGGAGGTGCCCCCATGCCCACCCGCACCACCTCCAAGACACCCGCGTCAGAGCCGACGTGTAACCGACCGGAGGAACGCCGCCGTGGCCGACCACCCTGTTGACGAGAAACTCCCGCCACTCAAGATGGCGACGACCGGCCTGCAACACGTGGCCGCCATGTACGCCGGAGTCGTCGCCCCACCCCTGATCGTGGGCGCGGCCATCGGCCTGAGCGCCACCGAACTCACCTTCCTCACCGGCGCCTGCCTCTTCACCGCGGGGCTCGCCACCTTCCTGCAGACCCTCGGCATCTGGAAGATCGGCGCCCGGCTGCCCTTCGTCAACGGCGTCACCTTCGCCGGTGTCGCCCCCATGACCGCGGTCGTCGCCTCCACCGACGACAAGTCCGACACGCTGCCGATCATCTTCGGGGCGGTCATCGTCGCCGGACTCCTCGGATTCGTCGCCGCCCCCTTCTTCAGCAAGGCGATCCGCTTCTTCCCGCCGGTCGTCACCGGCACCGTCATCACCCTGATAGGCATATCCCTGCTGCCCGTCGCCTTCGGCTGGGCGCAGGGACCGAGCCCCACCGCGGACGACTTCGGGTCGGCGACCAACCTCGGCCTCGCCGCGATCACCCTCGTCATCGTGCTGGTCCTGCGCCGCTTCACCCGCGGCTTCGTCAAGCAGATCGCCGTGCTGCTCGGCCTGGTCGCGGGCACGCTCATCGCCATCCCGTTCGGCGTCACGGACTTCGGCCCGGTCGCGGACGCGGACGTCGTCGGCTTCCCCACGCCCTTCCACTTCGGCGCCCCGCAGTTCCAGGTCGCCGCGATCCTCTCCATGTGCGTGGTGATGGTGGTCTCGATGACCGAGTCCACGGCCGACATGCTCGCCCTCGGCGAGATCGTGGACCGTCCGGCCGACGAGAAGACCATCGCCGCCGGCCTGCGCGCCGACACCCTGGGCTCCGCCCTCAGCCCGGTCTTCAACGGCTTCATGTGCAGCGCCTTCGCGCAGAACATCGGCCTGGTCGCGATGACGAAGATCCGCAGCCGCTACGTCGTCGCCGTGGGCGGCGGCTTCCTGGTCCTGATGGGGCTGTGCCCGATGGCCGCCTCGCTCATCGCCGTCGTCCCCCGCCCCGTGCTCGGCGGCGCCGGCGTCGTCCTGTTCGGTTCGGTCGCGGCCAGCGGCATCCAGACCCTGGTCCGGGCGAGCCTCGACAAGGACAACAACGTCCTGATCGTGGCGGTCTCCCTGGCCGTCGGCATCATCCCGATCGCGGCGCCGGAGTTCTACCACTCGTTCCCGGAGAACGCGCGGATCATCCTGGACTCCGGCATCTCCACCGGCTGCGTGGCCGCCGTCGCGCTCAACCTGGTCTTCAACCACATCGGCGGCCGGGAACGCGAGGCGGAGGACGTCACCCACCCGATGGAGGCGGGCACGGAGATCACCGAGTCCTCCCGGGCCGTGGCCGCGCCCTGACGCCGACAGCCCGGCGCCGGGCCCCGTGTCACGGGGCCCGGCGCCGGACGTCTCGTAGGCCGGTTCAGTCCGTCCACATGGCCCGCACGTAGGAGTCCAGGTCTTCCAGCAGACCGTCCTCCCTCCCCGGGGTCCGGACGATCGATCCGCCGGTCTTCTCCAGCATCACGATCGAGGACAGCAGGAGACCTCGCAGGAGGCCGTGCAGCACGAAGTTGTTGGTGGAGCAGTACCGGTCGTAGAGCCCCTGGGTGAACCGCTGGAACGCGGCCGGGTCGACATCGCTTCCACCGAGTCGTTCGTTCTCGGTCAAGCCCGTCGGCAGGCCGTGCAGTTCAGCGGCCTCCCGGGCGAGTGCCACGTAGGCCTGGCCCACCCTGAGTGCCGGATCCCAGAGGATCCTTGACCCGTCGGCGGTCTGGAACGGGTAACCCATCAGAACCACTTCGTCATGATGTGCACATCCGGATACTTCTCCCGCAACTTGTTGAACCGGGCCTCGACCGCCGCCACGAACCGCGCATCCTGGTCCGGCCGGGTGAACCTGAAGCCGATCGAGGCGCCCTGGTACTCCCCGGGAAGTTGCTTGCGAGCCTTCAGGTACTTCTCGAATTTAGCGTCGATGTGCTTGTCGAGCCAACCTTCGTCGGTCCAGGACCCGAGAACGCTCTTGTCCTCCCACAGGATGTCGTCCTCGAAGAGGTCGATGTCAGTGATCTTCTTCCCTGTGTCGGGGTCGAACACGTCGTAGTCCGTCTCACCCTCGAGGCACCCCTTGCCGGCCCCTGCCGCCTGCGCGGCCGACAGGGTGGTCAGACGGGAGACGACCTTGCAGCCGCGCTTGACCCATTTGAGGCTGTCGAAGGCCTTGTTCAGTGCCTTGAGTTTGGCGGACACGAGGACATCCGCCGCGAGAGACCAGCAGTGTTCCAGGTCCTTGTTGTCGAGGCAGGCCTCGAGTTCCGTGAGGCCGGTGAGTTCCGCGGTGACTCCCCAGAGCCCCTGCATGGCGTCGTTGAACTCGTCCCCGTAGGCGAGGATCTGGCAGTAGACCTCGTTGTGGGTGCACCAGCGGGCGAAACCCTGGGGGTCGCAGGGGACGAGGGCCTGCCCGCAGCGGTAGATCTCGCGGGCACGAGCGCCGGGGTCGTTCATCGCCTTCTCCTTGGCGGCGATGGCGGCCTTGCGGCGGGCTTCCTCCTCCTCACGGTACTTCTTGGTCGCTATGACCAGGGCCTCGGTGGCGGCCTTGTTCGCGGCCTCGGCGTCCTTGCCCGCCGCGGTCGCCGACGCGCGTGCCTGTTCGGCGGCGACCCAGGCGCTGGACGCCGACACCTGAGCCATCTCCGAGGAGAGGGTGGCGTCCGTGGCGGACAGGGCGGCATCCTTGGCGGCCCGGTCGGCGTCCTTGGCCGCGGCGCGCGCGGTCGCGGCGGACTGGGCCGCGCTGGCGGCCGACGCCTCGGCGTCCTTGGCGTGCCGGGCCGCCTCGTCGGCGTAGCCCTGGGCCTGGTCGGCGTATTCGTCCGCCTTCTGCGCCCAGCCGTTGGCGTCGTCGGCCGCCTTGCGGGCCTCGGCGGCCACCTTCTGGGCGAGCGCGGCGTCCTTCTGGGCGGTCGCCGCGATCTTCGACGCGTCCGCGATCAGCTTCTGGACCTGCGCCACGTGTGTGGCCGTGAGCTGGTCCTTGCGTGCCGCCGTGTACTGGCCGGTGGCGATGAAGGCGTGCAGCGTCGCGGGTGAGCCCGCCAACGCGACGCGGGCCGCGGACTTGACCTCGGGACCGCCCACGGAGACCAACTGCGCGGCTCTGACCCGCTCGTCCTGGGTCTGCGCGGTGTACTGCGTCGCGACCAGGAACTCGCTGAACTTCTTCGGGTCGCCGCTGCCGAGTGCCGCCCGGCCCTTCTCGGTGACGACCGGGCCGGCCGCGGAGACGATCTGCGCGATGGCGATCCGCATGCTCTGGGAGGCCGCCTGGTACTGGCCCTCCTGGACGAAGGCGGTGACGGCTGCGGCATCTCCGGCGAGTGCGGTCTCCGCCGCGGCTCGGATCTCCGGTGTCGCGCTCTCTTCGGCGAGGCGCGCGACGTAGGTGCGCTCGTCCTGTTCCCTGGCGGTCTGCCAGCCGTTCTTCAGGTAGTCGAGGACGACGTCGTCGTCACCGGCCAGTGCGGCTTCGGCCGCGGCGCGTCCCCAGGCCGTTCCGTTCTTCATTGTCAGCACGGCGAGCGTGCGCCCCTGGGCGGCCGTCGCGGCCCGGTCGGCGCCCGGTTCGGCGGCCAGGGCCACCAGCCGGTCACGTTCGGTGTCCCGGTCGCGGGCCGCCTGGTCCAGCTCCGCCAGGCCGGCGGTGCGGGCGGCGTCCGCCGCCGCCTGGTCCTTGGCACGCTCGATACCGGCGTTGGTGCGCCCGAGCAGTTCCTCGGCCTCTACCTCGCGGGCGAGCTGGTAGATCTCTTGGGCCTTGACCACGGTGGCCGAAGCCGTGTTCGCGGCCTCGGAGGCGGCATTCGCGTGTTTGGTCGACTCGGTGGCCGCCTTGGCGGCATCGCCCGCGTGGTCGGCGGCATCGTCCGCGGCGGCTGCGGCGTTCCTCGCGTGAGTCGCGGCCGACCGTGCTGCGTCGCGGGCGTCCGCCGCCGCCGTTGCGGCCTTGCGGGCCAGTCTCTCGGCCTCGGCGGCCGCGCGGTTGGCCTCCTGCGCGTGGCGCTTGGTGGCCGCCGCGGCGGCACGCGCCTCGGCGGCGGCGGCGCTGGAGTCACCCGCGTAGCTGCTCGCCTTCATCGCGGCGTCGGCCGCCGCATCGGCGTTGCTGCCCGCGCTGATGGCGGAGGCCGCGGCGTTACCGGCCGCGGTGGCGGCCTTGAACGCCTGGTCGGCGGCGTCAGCGGCCAGGTCGGCGCCCTTGGCGATGTCGCGCGCGCTCTCCGCGGCGGTACGCGCGGCGTGCGCGTTGTCCGCGTCCACGGCCGCGTCGGCCGCCGCGGACTGGGCACGGGCCGCGGCCTGGGAAGCGGCGGCTGCGGCGGCGGCGGCCTGGGAGGCGGCGTTCGCGGCTATGCGCGCGGAGTTGTTCGCGGCACGAGCCGCGTCGATCGCCTTCTGGGCCGAGGCGGCGGCCTGGGCGGCCGCCTTGGCGGCACGGCCCGCGGCACGGGCGGCCTTGTCCGTGTCGTCCTTGGCGGCCTCGGCCTCGGCCTGGGCCTTGAGGGCCGCTTCCTTGGCCAGCTCGGACGCCTCCACCGCTTCGGCCGATGCCGCCTTGGCCGCCTCGGTCTCCTCGGCCGCCTGCCGGCCCGCCTCCTTCGTCTGCCGAGCCAGCTCGGCGACCGTGGCGTGCTCAGTGTCCTTGTTGCGCGCGACGAACTGGCCGACGTCCAGGAACTCCCGGCGGTCCTCCGGTGTACCTTGCAGGGCCAGGCGTCCTGCGGCCTGCACGTTCTGGCCGCCCACACTGATGATCTGGACGACCTGCACACGCTCGTCCTGCTCACGCGCGGCGTACTGGCCCTGGCGCAGGAACGCGGTGACGTCGTCCGGGGTACCGTTCAGCGCGGCCCGCCCGGCGTCCTGGACGCCCGGCCCGGCAGTGCTGATGACCCGGGCGACCTGAACCCGCTGATCCTCCTCCAGGGGGTCCTGCCAGCCGTCGTCCAGGAAGTCCTCGAGCGCGGCCGGGGTGTCGGCCAGGGCGGCTCGGGCGGCGGTCAGCAACTCCGTACCGCCGACACTGGCCATCTGGGCGGCGGTGACGCGATCGTCCTGGTACGCGATGCCGTCCACGGCCGTGAGGAACGTCCGGAGGTCGGCGTCGGTCCCGGTCAGCGCGGCCTCGGCCGCGGCCTTGACCCCGGGGCCGCCCTCCTTCCAGTAGTCGACGACCCGGCCGCGGTCCGTGGGAGTGGCCTCCGCCAGGGCGGCGAGCTGCCCCGCCGACGTCGTCGGTGCCGCCTCGGCCGGGGCGGGTGTGGAACCCAGCAGGCCCACGGTCAGAGTCAGGGACAACAGACCCAGCGCCGAGGCACGTATCGCGCGCAAGGGTCTGCGCGGGCCGTCCGGCCCTCTTGTTCTTCGATTCACGGGACACTCGTCTCGCTCAAGGCAGCCCTCGGCTGCCGATCAATGAGGCCGCATGATCTTACGTGTGTGGTGACGAGACGTCAGGAGTTCGTTACAGCAGCGCTGTTGGGTGCGGTCGGATCTGATTTCGGCGCCCATTGCGGGCGAAGCGCGCATCGCGCCCGGAAGGGGAACGGTTCGCTCAGGGCCGCTGTCCCGGCTCGCGCGTGGACTGATCGCACCGATCCCGGCACGGAGGTGTCATACCTTCCGCGGGGAGGCCAGGAGGTACCGGGTCCGGGTGCGGGGGTCGGTGTGTTCTCCGGGCTGCCAGCCGGCGTGCTCCAGCGTTGTCGCGCAGGCCCGCAGCGTGGCGTCGTCCGGGGCGTGCACGGCGACGGCCTCCGGCTGCGGGGTCGCGCGCACCCGGTATCCGTCGCCCCCGTCCGGGCCCGCCGGGCGGTGCCCGGCCGCCTCCAGCGCGAGCGCGGCGGCCCGCACGAGATGTGACCGCTCCCAGCCGCACGGCCGGTCCGTGCTCCCGTCGGGGTGCGTCATCCGGCGCAGCTCCAGCAGGCCCTCCCAGGCGCTCCGCACCTCCCGCAGCCGCGCGGGCCCCGCGTCGCCCGGGGCGGCGTCCTCCCCGCCGACCCGTGCGGCGAACCCACCCCGGTGTCCGGCGCGGCGGGCACCTCGGGCGCCACCGCCACCGCCTGCGGACCGGGGGCCGCCTCCCGTACCCGGTGTCCGGCGGGGGTGAGGAAGTGGTCGTGGGGCGGGCGCGGGTGCCGGAAGGCGAGCCCGCGCTTCACCAGCGCGGCGAGCTGGGCCGGCGGGCCCTTCAGGCGCCCGGTGGCGGGATCGGCGGCGGCGATGAGGCGCCGCTGAGCGGCGGTGGGCGACAGGGCCACGGCACGCCCCCCTTTCCTCGTCGGCTCACCCGAGACGCCTTCGAAGACTACGACGGAGGTCTGACATTCCAGGCGGCGATCACCGGCCGTCCGTGCTCCGTGCCCAGTCGGCACAGCGTGCCGGTGCCGAGCTGGAACAGCGCCCCGTGCGACGCCGGCAGGCCGAGGTGCCGGGCGGTCAGCACCCGCAGGAAGTGCCCGTGCGCCACCAGCACGACGCACCCCTCGGTGTCGGCGAACGCGGCCTCGACCCTGGCGAGCATCCGGTCGGCCCGCTCGCCCACCTGCTCGGGCGTCTCCCCGGGGTGGTCCGGCGGCCCGGGCGCGACCCCGTCGTCGAACAGGAACCAGCCGGGCCGGCTCCGGTGGATCTCGACGGTCGTGATCCCCTCGTAGCCGCCGTAGTCCCACTCGTGCAGGTCGGTGTCGACGCGCACCTCGTGCAGCCCGATCAGCTCGGCCGTCTCCCGGGCCCGCTGGAACGGGCTGACGAACGCGGCCCCGATCCGGTGCGAGCGGATCAACGGGACCAGGCTCCGCGCCTGCTCCCGCCCCCTCTCGGTCAGCGGTACGTCCGTCAGCCCGGTGTGCCGCCCGGAGCGCGACCACTCGGTCTCGCCGTGCCGGACCAGAAAAAGATCACCCATGCCGTCCAGGCTACGACCCGGGGCGCGGCTACTGTCGGTAGCCGCTCAGGAAGCGGCCGATCCGTCCGATCGCCGCCTCCAGGTCGTCCGCGTGGGGCAGCGTGAGGATGCGGAAGTGGTCCGGGCTCGGCCAGTTGAAGCCGGTGCCCTGGACGACCTGGATCTTCTCGCGGAGCAGCAGGTCCAGGACGAAGCGCTCGTCGTCGTGGATCTTGTGGACCTTCGGGTCGATGCGCGGGAACGCGTACAGGGCGCCCTTGGGCTTGACGCAGGTGACGCCGGGGATCTCGTTCAGCTTCTCCCAGACCACGTCGCGCTGTTCGCGCAGCCGTCCGCCGGGGGCGGTCAGCTCGTGGACGGACTGGCGGCCGCCGAGCGCGGCCTGGATGGCGTACTGGGCGGGCGCGTTGGCGCACAGGCGCATGGAGGCCAGCATGGTCAGGCCCTCCAGGTAGTCCTTCGCGTGCTGCTTCGGCCCCGTCACCACCAGCCAGCCGGAGCGGAAACCCGCCACCCGGTACGTCTTGGACAGGCCGCAGAAGGTGAGGACCACCAGATCGGGGGCGAGGGCGGCGGCCGAGTGGTGCACGGCGTCGTCGTACAGGATCTGGTCGTAGATCTCGTCGGCGAAGACCATCAGGCCGTGCCGGCGGGCGAGGTCGAGGATGCCCTCGACGATCTCCTTGGGGTAGACGGCGCCGGTGGGGTTGTTGGGGTTGATGATGACGACCGCCTTGGTGCGGTCGGTGATCTTCGACTCCATGTCGGCCAGGTCCGGGTACCAGTCGGCCCGCTCGTCGCAGAGGTAGTGCACCGCCTTGCCGCCCGCGAGGGTCGTCACCGCCGTCCAGAGGGGGAAGTCGGGAGCGGGGATCAGGACCTCGTCGCCGTCCTCGAGCAGGGCCTGCACGGCCATGGAGATCAGCTCGGAGACGCCGTTGCCCAGGAAGACGTCGTCCACGTCCACCTCCAGGCCGAGCGCCTGGTAGCGCTGGGCGACGGCACGGCGGGCGGAGAGAATGCCGCGCGAGTCCGTGTAACCGTGCGCCTGCGGCAGCATGCGGATCATGTCCTGCACGATCTCCTCCGGCGCCTCGAAGCCGAAGGCGGCCGGGTTGCCGGTGTTGAGGCGCAGCACGCTGTGCCCCGCCTCCTCCAGCGCGTTGGCCTGCTCGATGACCGGGCCGCGGATCTCGTAACAGACCTCGCTGAGCTTGTTCGACTGCCGGAACTCCATGCGCGGCTTCCCCTCCGGAATCTGGTGTTGCTTGGTTTTACCAAGTAGGAGCTTGGAAAGTCCAACAACTTGTCTACACTGCGTCGCATGTCACCTCGCGCTCGCCGAAGCTACGACCAGTACTGTTCCGCCGCCCGCGCGCTCGACGCCGTCGGCGACCGCTGGACCCTGCTGATCGTCCGTGAGCTGCTCGCCGGTCCGCGGCGCTACACCGACCTGCACGCCGACCTGCCCGGCGTCAGCACGGACGTACTCGCCTCGCGGCTCAAGGACATGGAGCGCGACGGCCTGACGACGCGGCGCCGGCTGCCCCCGCCCGGCGCGGCGTACGTCTACGAACTCACCGCTCGCGGGCGGGCCCTGCTGCCCGTCCTCGAGGCGCTCGGCGCGTGGGGCGCCGGCGAACTGGGGGAGCGGCGGCCCACGGACGCCGTACGCGCGCACTGGTTCGCCCTGCCCCTGCTGCGGGCCCTGCGGGCGGCCGGGGCGGGCGAGGGGCTCGTCGAAGTCCGGTCGGACGAGGGGGACTTCCACCTGTACGCCGACACGACGGGCGAGGGCCCGGGGGAGGGCCCCGTGTACGGCGACGGGCCCGCGCCCGCGGAGCCCGACGCGCGACTCGTGCTGGACGCCGTGACCTGCGCGGCGCTCGGCCGCGGCGAGATCGCGCTGCGGGACGCGGTGCGGGACGGCCGCGTCCGGGTGACCGGCGACGGACCGCCGGCCAAGGCCCTGCGGGAGGGCTGAGACGACGGAAGGCCCGCCGGGGGCGGGCCTTCCCATGGCGGGCCTTTTGGGGGCACGCTGTCCCACGGCGGGCCTTCCGGGATGCGGTCAGACGCCGGGCGGCACCCGGGACGGGCGGCCCGACCCGCGGGTCAGCGCGTAGCCGCCGATTCCCGCGAGCGCGGCCAGCACGCCTGCGATCCCGGTCCACACCCAGCGGTCGGACCACCAGCCCGACGACCAGCCGTCCTCGGGCTCGATCGCGGACAGCACGGCGCCGCGGTCCGCGTCGTCGGCCTTGTCCCCCGCGTCCTCGCCGGACGTCATCGCGATGCCGGGCACCAGCGGCTCGGCCAGCGACCCGTCCACCGCCGCGGCGCCGCCCATGTCCTTGGAGTCCACCCGGACCTCGGTGGAGACCGGGACGCCGAGGTCGGACGCCGGCACGTCGACCGCCGTCAGCCGGACGTAGTACGTGCCCGGCAGCGGGTCGTTGGCCCACGGCTCGGTCCAGGCGCGCACGGTGCGCAGGACGCAGGCCAGCTCCAGGGAGGAGGCGCCCTCCTGCGCGGTGCGGGTCTGGGCGCCCCACTGGCAGGCCTGGCGGCGGCGCAGACCGTCGTACACGTCGATCCGCCAGGTCTGGGCGGCGTGCGTCTCGGGCAGCTTCACCGTGCCCTTCACGGTGGGACGCTGCATGGCGTCGGCCGGGAACGACCAGTACAGGTAGTCGCCCGCGGAGCCGCCGGCCGTGGCCGTCTGCCCCTGCTCGATCTCGGTCGCCGTACGGAAGGACGTGCCCGCCGAGGTCGGCGCGGTGCCGTCGCCCGAGGGGCTCGCGGAGGGCGAGGAGTCGGCCGCGGCGGGGGCCGCGGCGACGCCGAGCAGCAGCAGCCCGGCACTCAACGCTCGGGTGAATCGCATCAGTTGGTCCTCCAGACCGCGAGCCGCCAACGCGACAGCCAGCCCCACAGCAGACCGGCCACGAAGCCGACCAGGATCAGCACGCCGAGCAGCCACCAGCCGCGCCCGAGGCCGAAGGCGGCCACGTCGTCGGAGTCGCTCGGGCCGTCCACCACGTCGACGGTCAGCTCCAGCGGCAGACCGGGCGAGGTCTTCACCCCGGAGGCCACCGAGAAGGAGTTGGTGACCTGGAGGCACACGGCCTCGGCCGCGGCGTCGTCGTCGTCGCTCTCCGCCTTCGGGTAGCGCAGCCCCGTCGAGAGCACGTCCGTGCGGCCGTTGCCCGCCGCCTCGCCGCGCACGATCTCCCGGCCGTGCACGGTCACCGCCCGCAGCAGCACCCCGTAGGACGGATTCACGGCCCGGTCGGCGCCCACGCTCACCGAGGCGCGCAGCTCCTGGCCCGGCTCCACGTCCACCCGGTACCAGCGCTGCTGCCCGAACTCCTCGCGGTCGGTGTACAGGCCCGACTTGAGCGTCGGCGCCTTCGCGCACGCGTCCGCGCCCTCGGTGGCGACCGGCGTCACCACCGGGTCGGCCGCCCGGTCCACCAACTGGTTGACCTTGTCCGTCAGTTCGTCGGTGTGCTGGACCGACGTGTACGTGCCGCCGGTCGCCTCGGCGATGCAGCTGAGCTGCTTGCGCAGCTTCGTGTTGGGGACCAGGCCCAGCGTGTCGATGGTGACCCCGATGCCCTTGGCGGCGATCTCGCGGGCCACCTCGCACGGGTCGAGCGGGGCACAGGTGTCCTCGCCGTCGCTGATCAGCACGATCCGCTTGGATCCGTTGCCGCCGTCGAGGTCGTCGGCCGCCTTGAGCAGCGCGGGGCCGATCGGCGTCCAACCGGTGGGCGAGAGGGTCGCCACCGCCGTCTTCGCCTCGGTGCGGTCCAGCGGACCCACCGGGTAGAGCTGCGCGGTGTCCTTGCAGCCGGTCTTGCGGTCGTCGCCCGGGTAGTCGGCGCCGAGCGTGCGGATGCCGAGCTGCACCTCCTCCGGCGTCGCGTCGAGCACCTCGTTGAACGCCTGCTTCGCCGCGGCCATGCGCGTACCGCCGTCGATGTCCCGCGTCCGCATCGAACCGCTGACGTCGAGCACGAGGTCGACCTTCGGCGCGTCCTCACCCGTGGGTTCACCGGCGACCGCCCCGGCGGGAAACGCCATCCCGGCCGCCAGCGCGGCGAGCAGGGCACAGGCACCCGCCGCCAGCCGTGTTCTTGTGATCATCGGCGGATCCTATTGAGCCGGGGTGCCGCGCTCCAAAACGAGACCGCGCCGATGCCCCGACTTCACCTCCCGTGCAGCGGATTGGGCAGCTCCGTCCACAGATCCCCCGCACTCCCCGGTGAAGTCCGCATCAGCGTCAGCGCCTTCACCGGCAGCGGCTCCTCGCACAGGGCCGTCAGGTCCTCACCGCGCGGTAGTTCGGGCACGGCCGCCTCCAGCGCCTTGCGCAGCGCGGGACCCGACCCCGCCGTGGCCGCGAGCGCCCCGCCCACCAGCGAACCGAACAACTTCCGCCGCAGTGCGGCCGGTTCGTCGGTGAGCACCCGTACGGGCAGACCGGCGGCGGCGATCCCGTGCCGGGCCAGGCGGACCGGGGAGACGCGGATGTCGGCCAGGTCGCGGTAGACCAGACGCAGTGGGTCGCCCGTCGCCGACAGGACCACCAGAAGGTTCTGGCCGTGTGCCTCCAGAGCCACACCCAGCTCCAGCGCGCGCAGACCGGCCGTGAGGGCGAGCCGGGCGAACGCGGCGAGCCACGCGGGGGAGCGGGGCAGTCCGGTCGTCGCCAGCGCGGCCACCGGGACGACGTGCTCGCCCGGCGCGGCGTACCCCCGCGGCGACTCGCGCAGTACGGCGGCCAGGTCGGGGGAGTGGGCGGTGGCCGCGCCCAGCGTGCGGGTCACGTGGAGCAGCCCGTCCATGCGCGCCGCCACCGCCTCCCCGAACGACGACAAGGCGTCCGACGCGGCGATCGAGGCGACCGAGATGTCCCGCACCGAGGACGTCAGCCGGGCACTCAGCGCCGTCTTGACGTGCGGCCCGCCGGGCACGGCGAGCGTCCGCAGGGACATCAGCGGGTGCGCCGCCACCCCCTGCCCGCGGGGCCGCCCGAGCACATGCGCGGCCTGCCACGGATGCACCGGGACCAGCACCCGCGCCCCCTCCCGCCACTCCCGCGGCCACACCCCCGTCACCAGGCACTCCGCCGCCGCGACCGGCACCAGCCCCAGCTCCACCACCGGCCCGTGCTCCGGCCCGTACGCGAGCTGCTCCGCCACCGAGAACCCCGGCCGCGCACGGCAGCCGGGGTGGTACGGGTGCCCGTCCACCACCCGCCGCTCCCAGCCCCAGTCACTGTCCGGCCACTCGTCCGGGTGATTCTCCGGCGCTCCCTCCCGAGCCGCCCGCGACAGCGCCAACGACGCCGCGCTGTGCCCGAGTTCGGCGGCGAACCCCGCCGAGTGCGGTACGGCGAGGTCGGTCAGCAGCCGCTCCGGGTCGTCGTACGCCACCTCGTCCAGCCGTACGACCGGGACGTACGCGTCCGTGCGGTACGGGTCGGCGGCCGGACCGGTCAGCCGGCGGCCGTCCCGGAGCCGCAGGACGAGCCCGTCCCCGGCCCGCTCCCGCCCCCCGATCCACGGCAGCGGCTCGAAGGCGAGGGCACGCCACAGCCGGGACAGCACGGCCGCGCGGGCGCCGGGCCCCTCGGCCGCGAACCGGGCGGTCAGAGCGGGACGGACGGCCGCCAACTCGTCGGCGACCTCGGCCGCCGCACTGGGGGGACGATGCACGGGCTGGCTCCTCGGGTACGGGGCGGGTACGAGTCGGACAGCAGGGCGGGTACGGGTCGGGTACAGGGCCGGTACGAGGACGGGACCACGGCGGAGGACTGACGAGGGCAGGCCGTGACGAGTGGCACAACGAGGGACATGGCGACAGACATACTGATCGTCCTGCCCGTCTCCGTCCTCTCCGCCATGGACCGACCGTAGGGAACGAGTGGAACGCGTGGATCTCCTGCCCCCGCCCACCGGCGCCGACTCCCGGGACGACGTCGCGCGCCGCGCCGACGCCCACGCGGCCGTACCGCTGCTCAACTGCCTGCTGCGCGAGGTGGCCCAGCCGCTGCCGGGCCCCGGCACCCGCCCCGTGTACCGGCTGCCCGGCGGCAGACTGCTGCGGGTGCGGCAGGGCCGCCGGCCCGCCGAACCGGAGGTCCGCACGGCGGACGGATGGCACCGCGTCGACCACGCCGAACTGGTGAAGCTCGTCGCCGAGGCACTGCGCCGCCACACCGGTGTGCCCAACCACGAACTGCCCACCGAGATGACCGACAGCCGGGACGCCGTGGCCGCGCTGCTGACGGCACGCGCACGGGCGACCCCGCCCGCGGACCCGTACCTGCGCTCCGAGCAGGCGCTGCTCACCGGCCACACCCACCATCCCGCCCCCAAGGCCCGCGGCGGCGGCCCCCACTCCGGGTGGCTGCCCTACGCGCCCGAGGCGCACGCCCGCTTCCCGCTGACGCTGCTCGCCGCGCGCGAGGACACCGTCGTCGACGAGGGCGACACCGCCGTCCTGGACGCCCTCGGCAAGGCCCCGCCCGGCTACCGGCTGCTGCCCGCCCATCCCTGGCAGCTGGCCCTGACGGCGGCGGCCCTCGCCCCCGCCTTCGCCGACGGCCGTCTCCTGCGGGTCGGCACGACCGGCTTCCTCGCCTGGCCGACGGCGGCCGTCCGCACGGTGTACGCGCCCGACCCCGACCTCTTCCTCAAGTTCAGCCTCGACGTGCGCATCACCAACGACATCCGCCGCCTGTGGCGCCACGACCTGCTGAGACTGCGCCGCACCGACACGGCGGCCACCGAGGCCCTCGCCTCCGCCGGACCTCCCGCCGCCTGGCTCGGCGACCGCGGCTACCGCACCGCGGACTTCGCCTTCGAGGAACTGGCCGTCGTCGTCCGCGACGGACTGCGCGACCGCGTCCTGCCGGGCGCGACTCCGCTGCTCGCCGCAGCGCTCGTGGAGGGCTTCCCCGGCAGCCCGCTGGCCCGCACCACGGACCCGGCGGCCTGGTGGGAGGCGTACCTCGCCGCCGTCGTCCCGCCGGTGCTGACCGCCTTCGACGACGACGGCGTCGTCCTGGAGGCGCACCTGCAGAACACCCTGGTCGCCGTGGACGGGGACGGTACCCCGGTGCAGGCCCTCTTCCGGGACGCGGAGGGCGTCAAACTCCTGCCGGACATCCCTCGGGCGGCCGGCTGGGAACGCCTGGTGTACTGCCTGCTCGTCAACCACCTGTACGAGATCGCCGCCGCCCTCACCGAACACCACCCCGGCCTCGCCCCCTGGCCCGCCGTCCGCCGCGTCCTGGCCCGCCACGACCTCCCCGAGATCCCCGCCCTGCTCGCCGCCCCCACCCTCCCCGCCAAGACCAACCTCCTGCTGCGCTGGACCGGCGCGGACGGTGCCGACGCCCGCTACCGGCCCCTGCCCAACCCGCTGCGCGGGACGTGAACGGCACCGGAAATCCGGTGCCGCGGCAGCCCTTCGGGGTGCACACTCACCGCATGGCTGACATGGACGCGTTCCGGGACGAGATCGCCCGCTGGGCGGCCGGGGCCCCCGGCGGCACGGCAGGCGATCCGGCAGCCGACCGGGCAGGGGACCTGGCAGCGGCTCTGGCAGCGGACCTCGGGCTGCGCACGGCGGTGCTGCTGGAAGGCCCGAGCGACCTCGCGGCCGTCGAGGCACTGGCGGCGCGCGAGGACCGCGACCTGACCGCCGAAGGCGTGGCCGTGGTGTCGATGGGCGGCGCGATGAGCGTCGGCCGCTACGCCGGTCTCCTCGGCCCGCCCGGTCTCGGCCTGCGCCTGACCGGACTGTGCGACGTCCGCGAGGAACCCTTCTTCGACCGCGGCTGGCAACGCGCCCGGGCACCGCGGGACTTCTTCGTCTGCGTGGCCGACCTGGAGGACGAGCTGATCCGCGCACTCGGCCCGGAGCGGGTCGAGGAGGTCATACGGTCCGAGGACGAACTCCGCCCCTGGCAGACCTTCCTGGGCCAGCCCGCCCAGCACGGCCGCGACCGGCACCAGCAGGTGCGCCGCTTCCTCAGCACCAAGAAGGGCCGCAAGATCCGCTACGGCCGCCTCCTGGTGGAGGCCCTGCCCCCGGGCCGGACCCCGGCCCCGCTCGCGGACCTCCTCGCGGGGCTGTGACCGGCCACGCCCTCCGGGCCGGGCAACCGTGTCGCCGCCCTGTCAGCGGTTGGTCGTGTACGTGAGGAAGCGGGTCCAGGCCGCCGGGGACACGGCCAGCTGGTCTCCCTGCCGCACCTTCGAGTCACGGACGTGGATCGTGTCGGGGCAGGAGGCGACCTCGACGCAGTCGCCGTCGCCACTGCTGCTGTACGAGCTTTTGAACCAGGCCAGTTCCGTCGTCTTCATGAGGCTCCTCGCATCTGCTGCAACAGGCCCAGGGAGTCGTCGAGGGAGAGGGCCTGTGACCGCATCCTGGCATACCTCATCTGGAGAACGCTGACCTCTTTCCGCTCAGAGACGAACATGCCCCCGCGCTGCCCCTCGTTGTAGGCGAACCAGCGTGCCTCCGGCGTTTCCAGGAGCTGCATCGGGCCGGCCATCCCCGCGTGGGCGTTCCGTACCAAGGGCATCACCTGCACCTCCACGTTCCGCAGCTCCGCCAGATCCAGTACGTGGCTGATCAGCTCCCGCGTCCCCTCCGTCCCGCCGGTGCGTCGCAGGAACAGATGCTCCTCCAGAATGAAACTGAACGCCGTGTTCGGCCGCTCCCTCAGCAGCCGCTGTCGTTCCGCCCGGGCCACCCACCGTGCCTCGATCTGGTCGTCACCGAGCGGCGGCAGTTGGTTCGTGAACAGCGTGCGCGCGTACCCCTCCGTCTGCAACAGCCCCGGCACCACCCGGCATTCGTACGTGTACAGACTCACCGCCTCCGCCTCGAACCGCGCCCACTGGCGGAACCAGCTCGCCAGCCCCGGCTGCCGCGACAGATGCCGCGCCGCACCCCGCAACGCGCCGAACGCGTCGAGGACGTCCTCCGCGCGTTCCACGAAATCCAGCGGGGGGAAGCGCCTCCCCTGCTCGATCGACGCCACCGTCGGCACCGAGTACCGCACCCGCGGCGCGAACTCCTCCTGCGTCAGCCCCGCCCGTTTGCGGAACGCCTTGACGACCTCGCCGAAGGTCCGGAGACTGTCCGACCGCTCCGGCTCCCCGCCCCCGCAGGGCGCTTCCGCGCCACCCGCCCCGCCCGTACCGTCCGACATCCAGGCCACCTCCCGCACGTACACACACCCGGCCCAACCCGTCCAACGCGCCCATGGTCACGGATGGTTACCCCTACCGTCCACTCTCCGTGCCCGTACGCTGACCCTGCGTACCAGGGTTGGACCGGTGTGCCCGTCCGGCGCCGGCACGGGGCGGAAGGTGCTAACCTCACTGGTGCAGAGACAACCAGGTCACTGCAGGACCAGAATCGGGAGGTGAGTTGATGTCTGTCGCCAAGGCCACTGCCGTGTGCAGTGCCCGCCGGACCATCCTCACGTCCCGGGCCCCGGTCTGACCTGACGTAGACGCCCCGCAGGAGCTCCGACAGCTCGCGGAAGGCGATCCACCGTGCCGATCGGGGCCCCCTTTCAAGGGTCCTTACGTTGTCTCAATCAACTTGGCATCAAGCTCAGCCGCATTCCCTCGCGGACTACGGCTGGGACGAGGCGTGCGAGCACGCCTTCACACCCCATCGCGCCGCCGGACTGATCCCCGCCCGCATCGTGCGGGCCGAACGCGGCTCGTGCGAAGCAGTCACCGACGCCGGAATCGTCCGCGCGGAGATTCCCGGCACCGCCGATCACAGTGATCCGATGTCGGCGCCGTGCACGGGAGACTGGGCGGCACTGCGCCCCGTCACCACCGGCCGCCCGCCGGTGCTGCACGCGATGCTGGAACGTCGCACCGCCCTGGTGCGCTCGTCCTCCTCGCGTACCTCGCACGGCCAGGTCCTGGCCGCCAACGTCGACACCGTCGTGGTGACGGTGTCGCTCGCGGCACCGCTCAAGCACGGTCGGACCGAACGCATGCTCGCCCTCGCATGGGAGAGCGGCGCCCAGCCGGTCGTGGTGCTCACCAAGGCCGACGCGTGCGCGGACCTGCCCTCCGCCGAGGCGCAGGTGTCCCAGGTGGCCGCCGGTGTGGACGTACTGGTCACCAGCGCCGTGACCGGACAGGGCCTGGACACCCTGACCGCCGTCCTGAACGGCACCATCGTGTTGCTCGGCCCTTCCGGAGCGGGCAAGTCCACCCTGGGCAACCGGCTGCTGGGCGAGGACCTGCTGGCCACCGGCGCCGTCCGCGAGGCGGACGGCAAGGGCCGGCACACCACTTCCTGGCGGGAACTGCTCCCGCTGCCCGGCGGCGGGGTCCTGCTGGACACCCCCGGCCTGCGCGCGATCGGTCTCCACGACACCCAGAGCGGGCTGGAACAGACCTTCGCCGAGATCGAGCACCTCGCACAGGACTGCCGGTTCACGGACTGCGCACACGCGAACGAACCCGGCTGCGCGGTGCTGGCCGCCGTCGACGCGGGCGAGATCCCCCAACGCCGACTGGACAGCTACCACCGGCTGCTGCGGGAGAACGCCTACGCCGCCTCCCGCACCGACTCGCGGCTGCGCGCCGACCGCGAGGCCACCAAGAAGGACATCACGCGCCACCTGCGCGCCACCTACCGGTTCCGGGAGCGCCAGTGAACATCAACGACGCCCCCGCCCCCGGCGGCGACCCGGTGACGCAGGCGTTCTTCGCCCTGCACCACGACCTGCCCCGGCAGGGACCGGGCTCGGACGCCACCACACGGCACGCGCTGGAGACGGCCGGACCGCTGCCCGAGCACCCTCGGGTCCTCGACGCGGGCTGCGGCCCCGGCCGCTCCGCACTGCTGCTGGCCGAAGAAGCCGGCGCGCACGTGACCGCGGTCGACCTGCACCAGCCGTACCTGGACGGCCTCGCCGCCGAAGCGGCCTGGGCGACCGGATCACGCCAGTCAACTGCTCGATGGACCAGGTGCCCTTCCCCGATCACAGCTTCGACGTGATCTGGGCCGAGGGGTCCGTCTACACCATCGGCTTCGACGTCGCCCTGCGCGCCTGGCGCCGCCTGCTCGCCCCGGGCGGCGTCCTCGTCGTCACCGAAATGGAATGGACCGTGCCCAGCCCCGCCGCCCCGGTGCGCGCCTACTGGGACGCGGTCTACCCGCTGCGCACCCACGCCGCGAACACCGACGCCGCACAGGCCGCGGGCTACCGTCTCCACGCGCACCGGGTGCTGCCGGAAAGCGACTGGTGGGACGAGTACTACACACCGCTCACCCAGCGCATGGACCGGGCGGACCCGCAGCACCCCGGCATGCCGCAGGCCCTGGCCGCGCACCGGACAGAGATCGACATGCGGCGCGAACACGGCGGCGACTACCACTACGCCGTCTACATCCTCCGCGCCCACGACCACACCCCCGACACGACCGAGGACGACACCATGACGACCTGGACCGTCAGCTCCGAGACCACCGAGGACATCCCCGCCATCCGCGACATCCTCCTCGCGGCCTTCCCCACCACCCTGGAGGCCGACATCGTCGACGCCCTGCGCGCCGACCCGAAGGCGTGGATCGACGGACTGTCCATGGTCACCGCGGCCTCCGACGGCACCGCCACCGGATACGCGCTGCTCACCCGCTGCCACGTCGACGGCGTACCCGCTCTCGCCCTGGCGCCCTGCGCGGTGCTGCCCGCGGCCCAGCGCACCGGCGCCGGCTCCGCCGCCATCCGCGCCGCACTCGACGCCGCCCGGGCCATGGGCGAGAACCTCGTCCTCGTCCTCGGACACGCCGAGTACTACCCGCGGTTCGGCTTCACCCCGGCCTCCCGCTTCGGTATCCGCGCACCCTTCGAGGTGCCGGACGAGGCCATGATGGCCATGGCCCTCGACGACACCCGCACGGTACCCGGCGGAACCATCCAGTACCCCGCCGCGTTCGGCGTCTGACCCCTCCTGCGGTGCCCCGGGACTCGAACGCCCGGGGCACCACAGCCCCTCCCCCCACCGCCCACTCCACGTGTTCGTACGCTTGCTCCGCGTACCGGTGGCCGACCTGGTGAAGGGCCGTCACCGCAGGTGGGATGAGCGGTATGAGACCAGCCTCCACCCCCCGACTCCCGGTCACCGCACGGATGTTCGTCCAGCGGTTCAGCTCCACCCCCCGCGGTGCCCGACTGGCGCGGCACCTCGTCGTGCACCGGCTGGACGCGTGGGGCGTCCCGTACGGTTCGGCGGTGTCCGACACGGCCGCGCTGCTCGTCGCGGAGCTGGCGGCGAACGCCGTGACGCACGGACGGGCGCCGGGGCGGGACATCGAGGTGCTGCTGCGGCTCGACGCGTACACGCTGCGGATCGACGTGTCCGACAGCCGCAGGGAGCGCCGTCCGGCCGGGCCGGGGTCCACCGTCACCGCACCGCCGGAGGCCGAGCACGGCCGGGGGCTCCTGCTCGTGGACGCGCTGGCCGACCGGTGGGGCGTGCTCGACCGCGTGCCCGTCGGCAAGACGGTCCGCGCTGAGCTGGACCTGCCCCCGAGGTGACCGCGACGCGGCCGCTCAGGCGTCGTCCGCCCGGTGCACCGAGCAGCGGATGCCGCGGAAGTTGGAGGAGCCCATCTCCTCGTTCTCGTCGACGTTCGCCGTCAGGCGGTTGACGTTGCTCTCGCGCCAGCCCCCCTCCGGGCCGCGTTCCGGGTACCACCAGCACGCCGAGGCCACCACGACGTCGGGAGCGATGCGGTCGGTGACCCGGGCGCGCAGGCGGATCTCGCGGCCTCGGGCCCGGACCCGGGCCCAGTCGCCGTCGGCGATGCCCTCACGGGCGGCGGCCGTCGGATGCAGCTCGACGACAGGCTCCGGCTCCTTGTCGCGCAGCGCCGGGATGTTGCGGAACTCGGAGTTGAAGAAGAACGGGGAGTGCGCGGAGGTGAGCAGGTAGGGGCCGTCCTCGGGGCCGTCGGCCGGGGGCCTGTGGCTGGGCAGCGGGTCGTAGCCGAAGGCGCGCAGGGCGTCGCTGCGCAGCGCCAGGCGGCCGCTGCGGGTGGCGAAGCCGTCGGTGCGGTACTTGTGGTAGCGCAGCTCGGTCGGGCGGTACGAGCGGTCGGCCAGGGTCTTCCAGTCCAGGCCGATGGGGGACAGACGCGCGTCCAGGGACGCGTCGGTGTCCGGCCAGAAGTGGTGCTCCAGGCCGAGCCGCCGGGCCAGTTCGGTCAGGATGTACTCGTCCGAGCGGCAGTCGCCCACCTGCGCCAGCTTGCGGCGCGCGGCGACGTAGTGGGCGTGCTCGACGATCTGGTCGCGTTCCAGCCAGCCGCCGACCGGCAGGACGACGTCGGCCATGGCGGCGGTGGGCGTCAGATGGAGGTCGGCGACGGCCAGGAAGTCCAGGCGTTCGAGGGCCGCGTGCACCCGGTCGGAGTCCGCGTAGTTGACCAGCAGGTTGCTTCCGTGCACCAGCATGGTGGTGACGGGGTAGGGGCGGTGGTCGAGGACCGCGTCCCAGACCGCGCGGGGGTGGGCCCAGCCCGCCATGGACAGGACGCGGTGGCGGTCGGCCCCGAGCCTGCGGCCGCCCTGCTCCTCGGGCAGTGCCTCGGTCAGGGGCAGCGCGCGGCGGCCGATGATGCCGGGCGGGTCCCAGATCACGTCGCCGCCGGGCCGGTCGATGTTGCCGCACAGGGCGGAGAGGATCAGCACGGCCCGGCAGAGCTGGAAGGAGTTCCGGTTCTGCTGGGCGCCGGTGCCCAGTTCGATGGCCGCCGCCGGAGCCGCGGCATAGGCGAGGGCCGCCTCGCGCACCCGGGCGGCCGGTATGCCGGTGAGGTGTTCCACGGCCTCCGGCGCGTAGTCGGCGACGTGTGCGGCCAGGTCCTCGAAGCCCACGGTGTGCCGGGCCACGAAGTCGTGGTCGTGGGCGTCCGCCTCGATCACCGTGTGGATCATCGCCAGGGCGAGGGCGGCGTCGCCCCCGGGCCGCACCTGGAGGTGGTGTTCGGCGCGACCGGCGAGCGCCGTGCGGCGCGGGTCGACGACGAGCATGCGGGTGCCGGTCCGTACGGCGTCGAGGAGGCGGGTGCCGATGACGCCGTCCCCGTGGGTCATGGACTTGTTGCAGCCCCACAGCAGGACGAGGTCCGGGGAGCCCTCGTAGTCGCAGAAGGTGAAGGCGCCCATGGTGAGGATGCCGGCCATCACCCGGGGATAGAAGCAGACGTGGGCCGGGCCGAGCACGTTGGGCGTGCCGTAGCTGTTGGCGAACCGGAACAGCCACTCCTGGTAGTTGCGGTCGGTTCCCTGGGCGACCACCAGCGACTCGGGCCCGTGCTCCCGGCGGGCGGTGTCGAGGGCCTCGGCCACCCGGTCCAGGGCCTCGTCCCAGCCGATGCTCCGGTACGAGCCGCTGCCGCGGGCCCCGGTGCGCAGCAGCGGCCGGGTCAGCCGGTCCGGGTCGTCGAGCTGGGCGAGCGAGGCGCGTCCCTTGGCGCACAGGAACCCGCGGTTGTTGGGGTTGTCGGGGTCCCCGTCGACGGCGGTCAGCCGGCCCCCTGCGACATCCACGAGGGCGCCGCACCCGCCGTGGCACATCCGGCACACGGTGCGGTAGCGGCCGTCCTCGACCGTGCTGACATGCGTCATCTCCACTCACAGCCTTTCGCTCATGCGCGGTGTGCGGCGATCAGCCGCCGTCGCTCCCGGTCCTCCAGGCGCCGGACGGCCTCGCGCAGCGTCAGCCCGGACACGCGGTCGAGCCGGGGCTCCAGCCAGTCGGCGACCTGCCGGGGATGGTGCTTGGTGCCCTCGCGCAGCACCCAGCCGATGGCCTTGCGCACGAAGAACCGGTCGTCGGCCAACAGCGGATCGGCGACCTCGCAGAACACCGGGAACCAGTCCGGCCAGTCGGACTCCTGACGGACGCCCAGGAGGAACGAGAGGACGCCGCCCCGCCGCACCCACTGCGCCTCGTCGGCCGCCCAGCCGCGCACCGCGTCCTGGGTCCGCGGCTCCCGCAGCAGCAGCCGGCCGGCGACGAAGGGCGCCAGGAGGTCCACGTGGGCCCAGGTGCCGCAGTCGCGCAGCAGTCCCTCGAGGAAGGCCGTGTCCCGCGCGTCCAGCAGGTCGGCGCGGTGGTCGAGGAGGATCAGGGCCACCGAGCGGGACTCGTGTACCGGCTCCCTCCACAACTCCCTTACCAAAGCGAGGAGCTCGTCATGGGTGAGCCGGGGATGGGCGCGGACGTGGGCACGGGCGAGCGCGCGCATGGCGGGCAGCGGCACGCCGATGTGGTCGAGTTCGCTGCGCAGGTAGCGCTTCTCCCCGGCCGCCCGGCCGGGCACCGCGCGCCCCTCCAGCGCGGTGCGCAACTCCCGCGCGGTGCGCAACTCCCGCGCGTGCGACCCGGCGGACGCGGCGGCACTCACCGTGCCGCGGACCGGTCGGCGACCGGCCCGGCGGACGTGGTCCGGGTGAGGACGCAGGCGTGGGCCGGCAGCGACATCGCGTCCGTCTCCAGCTGGAAGGGCAGCAGCGGGCCCGCCTCGAAGCCGTGCGGGACGAAGTGGCGGCGCAGCAGTCCGGCGGTGAGCGGTTTGAAGGGGAAGGTCTCCACGCGGCTGCCCCTGAGGTACAGGACGCCTCCCGGGCGCAGCACGCGGGCGGCCTCCCGGGCGTACTCCTCGCGGTCCTCCTCGCCGAGGTGGTGCAGGCAGCCGCGGTCGACCAGCAGGTCGAACGACGCCTCGCCGAACGGGAGCCGCCGGACGTCGGCCTGCTCGAACGCGGGCCCGTCGCCCCCGGCAGCACCGCCCTCCGGGCCCTGGGAGGCCGCACGGTCCCGGGCCAGGCCCAGCGCCACTTCGCTGAGGTCCACGCCCGTCGCCCGGTACCCGGCACCCGCCAGGGCGAGGGTGTCCCAGCCGGTACCGCACCCGATGTCCAGGGCGGCACGCCCCCCGCCGGGACCGAGCGCGGCGAGGAGCCCCACCAGTTCGGCGGACGGCCGGCTCAACTCCCAGTACTTGTGGTGGTCACCGGCGCGGTAGGTGCGGTTCCAGTCGAGCGTGGTGGTGGTCATGGCGGCTTCCGTCCTTGGTCCGGGCACGGCCGTGCGCCGTGCCACCCCGGTCGGCCCCGCCCGCGACGCCCCGAAGTCCTACCAGCGGGGCCGGCCCGAGGAGGCGGCCGGCCTCAGGGTCACGTAGACGTCGGTGACCACCGGCACTCCGGCGGCCAGGGCGGGGCTGCACTCGTACACGTAGTAGCAGGGCCACGCGGCACTGTGGGTCGCGGTGTGCACGCTCCCCGGGGAGTGGGCGCCCGCGGTGGGCGGCGGCCCCTCCCACGACTCGGCGGGAGCGGGCCTGCGATGCAGGAACGGCCCATGGCCCATGATCGTCTCGAAGCGCACCCCCGGCACGTGGGCCAGGTCCTCCGCGGTCACCTCGGCCGCGGTCTCCAGGTGCGGCAGGGTCAGGCAGGCGTCGAAGCGGCGCAGGGCCAGATCTCCGCCCGCCGCGTCGTAGTGCACCTCGATCGCGCGGGTCTGACGGGTCGCCAGCCCGCAGCCGAACACCAGCGCGGTCAGGCTGCGCCAGGTGTCCGTGCGGGTGTCCGGGGAGCCGCGGTGTCGCAGGCTCAGCACCGGCAGCGGCCGCGCGCGGACCGCCGTCCAGTCCTGCGGGCGGAGGCCGCCCGCCTGGTCCGGGACCGTCGGCGCGGTACGGCTGTGGCTTCTCGGGATGGTCGCGTGCTGCACGTGGGGGGTCCCGTCGGTGGTGTGACCGGCAGATCCGGTGGGCCGGACGATCCGGTGGGTCGGACGATCGGCCCACCCTATGCATCGACCGTGAACTCCAGCAGGCAGTATCCGGACGGTGTGGGGTGCGTCGCCAGCAGAGTGAGACCGGCGGCCGCGCCCAGCGCGCGGAACTCGTCCTCCGTGCGCTCCTTGCCGCCCAGCAGCGTCATGTAGAGGTCGAGGGAGGGCACGAGCCGGGGTGCGCCGCGCAGGAACTCGGCGACCATGACACGCCCCTGCGGCCCGGCGGCCTCGGCGCAGCGGCGCAGGATCGCCGCTCCCCCCTCGTCGCCCCAGCCCATGACGGTGGACTTGACGAGGTAGAGGTCGGCGCCACCGGGCAGCGGATCGAACATGGAGCCGGGGTGGACGGTGGCCCGGTCGGCGACACCGGCGGCGGTGAAACGCTCGCCCGCCGTGCGGACGGCGCGCGGATCGTCGACGAGGGTGCCGCGCAGCCCCGGCTGCGCCTGGAGGAGCCCGGTGAGCAGGGCGCCGCTGCCGCCGGCGACGTCGGTGACGTGCCGGACGCCGCTCCAGTCGTAGGCGCCCAGGATCTCCGGGAGGGTCCACGCGGTGACCGTGGCCATCAGCTCGTCGTAGGCGGCACCGCGGCGGGCGTCGGTGTTGAGGTCCTCGAAGAAGGGCCGGCCGAAGGTGGGAGCGTAGGCCTCCGCGCCGGTGCGGACGGCGAGGAGCAGTGCGATCAGCCCGCGGTCGTACTGCCCCATGCCGCCCTCGATGTCCAGCCACGGATACATCGTCATCGGGTGGTCGCGGCGCAGCCGGTCGGACAGCGGGTTGTTGCGGTACCGTCCGGGGCCGTCCGGCGCGAACATGCCCTTGACGGCGAGGTGTTCGAGCAGTCGGCCGACGGCGTCCGCGTCGGCGCCGCACTGCTTCGCGAGGTCCTCGACCGCCGCCGCGGAGTCACCGAGGTGGTCCGCGATCATGAGGGTGGCCGCCACGCGCACGGCCCAGGGGGTCACGAGGTCGGTGAGGACACCGATCCTCTCGTCGGTGTCCGGGGAGGTGTCGGCGGGGCTTGCGCTCACAGCGTGCTCCTTCGCGGTTGGACGCCGTCGTCGATTCCGTGCGTTCAGTGTTCGTGGGCCGCGGGCCGCAGATGCCCGAGCAGTGCGCTCTCGCGGGCGATGACGTCGGCCACGGCGTCGTGCAGGGCGGTGGCCAGATCCTGGCGCAGCCCCTTGACCTCGGTGACGGCCTCGTCGCGCAGGCCCGGCAGCTCCGCGTCCACGGCGGACGCCTCTGCCTGCCGGTCCGGGGCCGCCGCGAGCAGGTGCTCCTCCCGCGAGCGGTGCGCCTCGCCGAGCCGTCCCAGCGCGGTGCCCGCGGGCAGCAGGGTGGCGACGAGGTGCCGCCAGGCGGCGGCGTCGGCCGCGGCCAGGGGCACCGCGTCGGCGACCGCGCCGTCGTCGAGGAGAGCGGCGGTCTCCGCGACGAAGGTGTGGAACATGGAGCGGAAGCCGTCACCTCCGGTCCCGGCGAGACGCAGGTCGACGAAGGCCTGGACGAGGGTGTCTACCACCGCCTCGGGCGCCGCCTCGTCGCGGACGGTGGCCACCAGCCGTTCGGCCAGCATCCGCAGCCCCTGGATGCCCAGGGAGGCGTTCGGCGGTTCCAGCCCCGCGCGGCAGGCGGCACCCAGCGCGGCACGCAGGGTGCCCTCCGAGGGCGGGCGGGCCGCGGACCACGGGGCGCGCAGCATGGCGTGCCGGGGCGGGAACGGCTGGTGCCGGGAGCCGCGGGCGGCGGCCAGCTCACCGGGGTCCAGGGTGCGGGGGCCGGCGGGCCGGTCGGAGACCCGCAGCCGGCCGGTGTCCGGGTCGGTCCCGGTGACGACCAGGCAGTGGCCGCCGAAGTGGTGGTGCGCCCGGAAGTAGGGGAGGTAGTGCATGTCGGCGTAGACGACGGCGAGCCCCTGGTCGGCCAGTTCACGGTCGAGCCGGCCCCGGGCCTCCTCGGGGTCGGTGGTGGTCACGACGGACAGCTCCAGACCGACACCCGAGGCCATACGGCGGGTGAAGACCGGGAACGGGTCGTTCCGCGTGGCCAGGAACGGTGGTGTACCGGGGGCCTTGGGCACGTACATGAAGCCGATGCCGCCGCCGAGCCCGAGCAGCATCTCCTCGCTCAGGCCGAGCCCGTGGGCGTGCAGCGCCTTGCGGAACGCGGAGGTCTCGCAGTGCTCGCCGCCGTACAGACGGACCGTGCCGTCCGTGCCCGGCGCGGGGTCCCGTGTGTTGCCGCTGGCCGAGGCCGTCGCCATGCCTGCTCCCTTCCCCGCGAGCCCGTGCGGGCCGCCGGTGGCCTGTCGCCGCGCTGACGCCGGGAGTCTTGCAGAGCGGGCGGTGACCGACCCATACGCGCGGGGAGCGGGTCTGCGTAACGGTCACCTCGGGCGGGTGGGACGGGGCCGGTGTTGACCGGGATGGCCACGCGGGCCGGTTCAGGGAACCGGCAGGTAGATGTCGATCTCCGCCTCGGCGTCGGCGGCGGCGCCCGGCCCGGAGCGGTAGACCTCGTAGAAGGGGGGCCGCGGGCAAGGGGCGACCACGCCCTGCTGCCGGAAGGCGGTGGTGTGCAGGGCCCGCCGGTAGGTGGCGGACAGCGTGTCGAAGGCGCCGCGGTGGGTGGTGCGCCAGGCCCACAGCCCGCCGAGGGTCTCGTAACGCAGCGGCAGGTCACCGGCGTCGAGGAGGTCGCGCGAGTCCGGCCGCAGGACGGTGTCCGGGGCGCAGACGCAGGCGTCGTAGCGCAGCCGCTCGGGCGGCACGTCGGCCGGGTCGTCGTAGACCACGCCGACGAGCCGGGCGCCGTCGGCCAGACCGTGGCTCTCGGTGTAGGCCAGCAGCCGGCTCCAGGTGCGGTCCAGCGTCCGGAACGAACCGGAGTGGCGCAGGCAGACGACGGAGAACGGGCCGAACTGGTCGAAGGTGTACAGCTGCTGGCCCGAAGCGACGACGGTGTCGCGGGCGGGCGCCGTCAGCGGGTCGGTTCTTCGGTGCACGGCCATGTCCCTCTCGCTCTCGGCGGCCCGTGGGCCGTGGCTGTCCTTGCTGGAAGGGCCGGAACAATATCCCAGATTCAGTTGGGCTTTGAACTACCGCGGGTGTTTCATATTGGCCACCGGATGTCTTGACCGAGCGCCGTGTTGTGACAGGATTTCACAACTCAGAAGGACGTTACCCATTCGTTCGACGCCTATATTTCGCGCCGTCTCAACGACGAGGCGGTGTCTGCCTGGAGGATACGGGGGCTCCCAGTGCAGGAATTCAGGCATGAGGGTGCGGCGGCACGCGGCGCGATGCGCTCCACCACCGCGGCACTCCACGACAGTCGAGTACTTTCGGCCATTCCCTATATCGTGGCCGCGTTGCGCGACGCCTCCCACGGTGTGGACGTCGACGTCATCGCGCGGCAGGTGCACACGGCACCCCACTACTTCCGGAAGATCTTCCGGGACACCACCGGAGAATCGGTCCAGCGGTACGTGCGCCGGTACCGCCTCGAAATCGCCGTCTACCGGCTGGTGTTCACCGACTGGCCGGTGTACGAGGTGGCGGCGCGCTGCGGGTACTCCGCGCACGCCCCGTTCACCCGGGCCGTCCGGGAGGCGTTCGGCAGCACCCCCGCCGAGCTGCGGCGGCGGGAGCCGACCGGGCCGTGGCCGAAGTCCGGCCCGGGCTGCTCGGAACTGGAGGAGGTCGACACCCAGAGCCGGCTGGTGGCGTTCCTGCGGCACTTCGGAACCCACGCCTCGCTGGCCGGAAGGTGGCAGCACCTCCGCGACTGGCTGGAAGTGCACGGCCATGAACCGGACGCCCAGCAGCCGCTGGAAATCACCCACGACGACCCGGAGTTCTACCGGGACGGCTCGATCCGCTTCGACGTGGGAATGGCCGTACCCCCGTCGTTCGCACCCTCGGACGGCATCGGCCTCCAGGTCGTCCCCGGCCAACGGCGGCTGCGGATCACCCATCACGGACCGGTGCACCTGATCCCGTACACCTTCATGCACCTCGCGGTGAGCGCGGTGATGCTGGGCCTGTACGACGGCACCCACCCGCCGGTGCCGTACCTGGTCGAGTACGAGCGGATGCCGTGGTTCCTGCCCGAGGTCAGGACCACTGCATGGGTGAGCCTTCCGCTGAGGCCGGCGCAGCCGGGGCCCGCCCCGGCAGGATGATCCGTCAGCCACCTGCCTCGCTCGCCATACGCCGCTTCACCGACGGCATACGGTCGATCATCCGGAAGGTCGCCCGGGTCACGGCCCGGCTCACCCGGTTCTCGGACAGGGAGCGGTCCAGGTTCTTCTTCGACTTCGTCACCGCGTCCGCCGCATAGGCGCGCATCGCCGCCTCGTACGTACCGACGCTCTCCTCCACCCGGGTGCCGCGCGCCGCCCGGGTGAGCGCGCCGTACAGCAACTCGGCGTCGCGCAGCGCCATGTTGCCGCCCATGCCGCCGAGCGGGGTCGCGCAGTGCGCGGCGTCCCCGACCAGGGTGACCCGGGAGGGCGCCCAGTCGGGCACCGCGACGGCGCTGCGCACGGGCAGTCCGGTGAGCGTCTCCGGGTCGGCGTCGGCGACGGCCCGCCGGATCACCGGATGCCAGCCGTCGACCAGGCGCAGCACCGCCTCGCCGAGCTGCCGCGGCGAGCTGGACGTGGTGTCCGTGGGCAGCGCGAAGCGCCCGGGACTGGCCGTGACGGCCCACATCAGGTAGTCGGTGTCCGTGTCGAAGAGCAGCCCGCCCGCGGGAGCCGCCCCAAGGTCCAGAGCCTTGCTGGGCCGGTTGCGGTACTGGTGGGTGGCGGCGAACATGCGGGCGCCGTGCGGGCCCATGACGATGTGCGCGGCAGACAGCAGCGGCGGATGCACCCAGGCACGCAACTCCTCGTCCAGGGGCAGCTTCCCGGCCACTCCGACGGCGCCCGTCGCCATGACCCGGGCCTGCGGCAGACGCTGGGCACGCACCCGGGAACGGCAGCCGTCCGCGCCGACGAGGACGTCGCCGCGGGCCGTGGAACCGTCGCTGAAGTGGGCGACGACGGTGCCGTCCGCCAGCTCCTCGTACCGCTCGTAGTGCCGGCCGAAGCGCACCACGTCGTCCAGACCGCGCAGCAGCAGGTGGCGCAGGGTGACCCGGCACACCGACTGGTGGTTCAGCAGCGGGTCCGCGTCGCGGGGGCCGTCCAGGCTGAGCAGCGGGCGCAGCAGGTGGTCGGTGAAGCGCAGGCCGTCGCCGCCGTCGCCGCTGGTGTCCAGGAACAGCTCGAACAACTCGTCGCTCAGGCAGGAGCGCAGGGCCCGCGTCCCGGTCGGGTTGACATGGATGCGGAACCCCTGGGACCGGTCGGCGGGAGTGGTGTCGCGTTCGTGGACCTCCACGTCGACGCCCCGTGTGCGCAGGCCCTGCGCGAGCGTCAGCCCGGCTAGGCCCGCGCCGATGACCACCACCTTGAACGTCTCTTTCGCCATGTCGGATCTCTCCTCGTCCCGGGGGCCGTCGTGGGAATCGTGCCGGGGTCGTCCGGTGCGCGAGCGGGTGTTCCAGGCAGCGTCTGCGGACACGTGTGCGGGCGGCAAGCGCATGCGGTGAGACTTCGCCGCCACGGTCAACGGGTGCGGCGGCGCGCGGCGGGCAGTTGACCAGGCCCGCCCTCGGACCCGGCGGCCGGGCGAGCGGCCGGGGCGCTGCGCTAGCGTCCCGGTGCATGACTCCTACCTCACTCCAGCGGCTGCGGGCCGAACTCCGGGAGCTGGCCGAACCGCAGGTGCGTGCCCAGCAGGAGCGGGTGCTCAGCCCCGCGGACGACGACGAACTGCTCGGCGTACGGGTCCCGGTGCTGCGTCGACTCGCCCGGGGCTACCGCGAGTTGACGCCGGACGAGTTGGACTCGCTGCTGCGCAGCCGGGTGCACGACGAACGGTTCGCGGGGCTGCTGGTGCTGGCCGAGCAGGTCCGGACCGCTCGCGGCGCGCAGCGCGGGGCGCTGGTGGACTTCTACCTGGCGCGGACCGACTGCGTGGACAACTGGGACCTGGTCGACGGTTCCGCGCCGGTCGTGCTCGGGCCGTGGCTGCTGGAGGAGTCGCTGGACGTCCTGGACCGGCTCGCCGGGTCGCCCTCCCTGTGGGAGCGGCGGATCGCCGTGCTGGGCACGCTGGCGCTGATCAGGGCCGACCGCTACGAGCCGACGTTCTCCCTGGTGCTGACGCTGCGCCGGGACCCGGAGCCGCTCATCCACAAGGCGCTGGGGTGGATGCTCCGGGAGATCGGCCGCCGCGACGAGCGGGCGATGGTCGACTTCCTCGACCGGCACGCCCCCGACCTGCCCCGCGTCACCGTCCGCTACGCGACCGAACGCCTGAGCCCCGAGGAACGGGCACGGTTCGTCCGCCGACGCTAGGACGACGCACCGCGAGGCGGCCCCGCTCCCGGGCGGGAGCGGGGCCGGGGCCGGTCGGCGCGCGGCGTCGGGGGATCCGCCGCGTCAGTCGATACCGGCCGGCCGCGGCTCCTGCTGCCCGGCAGGCCGGTCCTGCGCGGGGGCGGCGGGCGCGGCGCTGCGGACGGCCAGCGCGCACAGGGCACCGGCCGCGAGGACGCACATCTGGATGACCAGGCTGGTACGGATGGCGCCCGCGAGCGTGTCGTGGAAGGCGTCCAGAGCCGCCCGCGACTGCTCCCCGCCGCCCTCGACCGGCTGACCGGTGGCGATGTTCCGGCCGGCGCCCAGACGGGTCTGGAGCACCACCCCGATGACCGCGCTGGCGAGCAGCCCCCCGAACTCCTGGACGGTGTTGACCGTGCCGGAGGCCACGCCGCTGCGCTCCGGCGGCACGTCGCGCAGCCCGACACCGAACATCGGCGCGAAGGTGAAGCCCGTGCCGGCCCCGGCGAGGGCCAGCGGGCCGACGAGCTGCCACACCGAGGCGTCGGCGGTCGCCTGCCAGGCGACCAGCCCCAGGCCCGCCGAGAAGCACACCATGCCGCAGATCAGGAGCCGCTTGGGGCCGGCCGACTCGATGAGACGCCCGCTCACCCCCGCCGCCAGGACCGACACCAGCGGCATGACGGCGATGACGAGACCCGCCTCGGACGCGGACAGCCCCTGCACCGACTGCAGGTACAGCGTCAGCGGCAGGAAGGCGCCCACCACCCCGAAGCCGACGGTGACGGCGATCAGGTTCATGACGGTGAAGTTGTGGATCCGGAAGAGCGCGAAGGGCACCAGCGGTACGCCGGACTGCCGGCGCCGCTGGTCGGCGAGGAAGACCGCGAGGACCCCGAGCCCGGCCGCCAGGATCGCCCACACCGTGCCCGACCACTCCAGCCGCTCGCCCTCCACCAGCGCGAACACCACGGCACCGATACCGACCAGCATCAGGGCCACGGAGCCCACCCCGAGGGGCTGGCGGCGGGCGGGCCGCGGATCGGGCAGGTACCGCGTCACCAGCGCGAAGGTGAGCAGGCCGATGGGCAGGTTGACGTAGAAGATCCAGCGCCAGCCGACGCCCGTCACCAGCACCCCGCCGACCAGCGGACCGGCGAGAACCGCGAGCCCGGAGAGCGCTCCGGTGAAGCCGAACGCGGCCCCCCACTTCTGCGGCGGGAACAGCGTGGTGATCATCGGCATGAGCTGGGGAACGACGAGCGCGCCGCCCACACCCTGCACGGCCCGCAGGACGATCAGCTGCCACGGCGCCTGGGACAGGCCGCACAGCACCGAGGCGACCACGAAGACGGTGAGGCCGACCAGGTAGGTCCGCCGCGGCCCGTACAGGTCACCGAGCCGGCCGGCCACGATCAGGGTGCTGGCGAAGGCCATGATGTAGGCGCTGAAGACCCACACCGCCTGGTCGATCGACGCGTCGAACGTCTCGATCAGGCTCGGCGTGGCCGAGCTGACGATCGTCACGTCGAGCAGGGTCATGAAGACACCGAGGCAGAGCATGCCCAGCGCGGCCCAGGGGTTGACCCCCGCCGCTCCGGAGTTGGTGTCGGTCGGTGAGGTCACGTGTTCTCTCCAGTCGGGGTGTGCGTCATGAACCCGAGGCGGAGCGGCCGCACGGCACACCGCTCCACGCCGGGCCGGTCGCCGCGCTCCTCGGCAAGCGCCGCGGCCTGTCCGTACAGTTCGGCCGCCGCGCTGTCGGCGGCGGCCTTCGCCGGGCCCCCGGGGTCGCTCCAGGACAGGTGCTCGGCGAGGAAGGGGCCGTGCGGGTTCTCCCCCGCGTACAGCCGGGGCTCCGCCTCCGGGATCAGCAGGCCCGCCGTCCGGAGCGCGGCCCAGCAACGGGGCAGCAGCTCGGCGAGCTGCCCCTCGCGGCCCTCCAGAACCTGGTACGCCGTCAGGGTCTGCGCGGCCGCCCCCTCGACGGCCGGGTGCGCGGGGTCGCCGGCGAGCTGGGTGACGGCGGGCCAGTCGACGGGCGGCCGGGCCCCGCGGCTCTCGGTGAGCGAGAACATCTCCTGCCAGATCGCGTTGACGTCGGGGTCGAGATACGCCTGGTCGACGGCGTCGGGCACCCCCCAGGTGACCAGTTCGACGACGAACGGGCCGTCGTCGCCGCTTCCCTCGGCGATCCACGAGGGCTCGCCGGTGACCAGCCCCTTGCGCCGCAGCGTGGGCCAGTGCCGTTCCAGTACGTCCGTCGCCCGGTCGAGGCCGCCGGGCCGCAGGAGGTACGTGGTCAGCATCTTCTGCTCGTGGCCCCGGTCCTGGACGGTCATCGTGGTCCACTCCTTCGGTTCGTCTGCGGGAACGGGCTCGTGCCGACGGCGGAATCTCAGCGGGGGCGCCGGCCCCAGACGCTGAGCACCGCGCTGGCGGGGTCGTCGAGGTCGTGGTCGCGCAACAGGGCCACCGCGGTGTCCAGCCGGTCCTCGGTGAGCCGGCCCTGCCCCAGCAGCCGGGGGCGCAGCTGCTCCAGCGTCAGCCGGGAGAACTCGGAGGCCGGGCTGCCGGCCTGGAACGGGTAGACCCGCATCTGCGCCCCGCAGTCCACCAGCCCGTGGCGGGCCAGCGGACCCGGCGGGTCGGTCATGAGATCGCGCACCCACTGCGGGTCCGCGCCCGCGTCGTGCCGCAGCACCTCGGAGACCGCGTCGAGGGCGCCGCCGAGGACGGTGGTGGGGTCGTACGGCGGGAATCCGGCGAGCTCCTCGACGACGATGCAGCCGCCGGGCGCGAGCCAGCCGACCAGGCGCTCCAGCGCGGCGTACGGATCGTCGAGGAAGATCATGACGGACCGGCAGTGGATGAGGTCGACGCCCGTCACAGGTGCGGGATCGCCGTTCGCGTCGTGTCGCAGGGGCACCAGGTTGGGCAGGCCCCCGGTGTCCAGGTGCCGCAGGTCGACGTCGGTCGCCCAGACCCGGGCCCCGGGGTGGCGCCGGGCCAGCGCACGGGCGACCGACCCGCGGCCGGCGCCGATCTCCACGATCTCGCGCGGATCGTCCGGCGCGCAGCTGTCGAGGACCTCCCGCGTCGCCGGGTCCGTCATCACCGCCAGCCGGTCCAGCCGCAGGCGTTCGTGCTCCCAGGCCGGGTCCAGTGCGGGCGGGCCGCCGTCGTACCGCGGGGCTGTGTCCACCGTCTCACCTCTCGTCCGGACGGGCGTGACGGGCCGGGGCGGCCCGTGGAGCGGAGTCTTCCAGCGGGCGCCGACGGGAACCCGCGGCCGGCGGCAAGGGGGCCGGGGAGGTCACTTACTTCTCCCGGACCCCGGCGGCAGTTGACCGTGATGGTGAACCGCCCGGCGGAACGCCGCGAAGACACACGACCACGGCCCCGGACCACGGACGGCCCGAACCCGCGCGGGCCGGGGGCACCGCCCGGAACGGACCGCGCCGGACGCGGGAAGGCGGCGGGGATCGTGCTGGACGCGGGGAGACGGCGGGAGGCGTCTGGGACGGCCCGGAGCCGTACGAGGGCTGGGGCGCCGCCTGGCACGGATCGTGCCGGAGGCGGGGAGGCGGGGAGGCGGGGGAGGCGCCGAGTGGCGGGCTGACATGGGGGGAGAGGGCGCGCGGGGCGTCCGGGGCGGCCCGGAGCCGTGCGAGGCCGGACGGGCGCCCGGAGCGGACCGCGCCGGACGCGGGGAGCCGGTCGGAGGCGCTGGTGGTGGTGCTGGACGCAGGGGTCGGCCGGAGGCGTCCGGCGGGCGTGCTGGGCGTGGGAAGTCGGCCGGCGGCGTCCCGAGGTGGCCCGGATCTGGGGAAGTCGGCCGGCGGCGTCCCGGGGTGGCCCGGATCCGGGGGAGTTGGCGGACGGTGTCCGGAGTGGTGCCGGGCGTGGTGGGGGAGGCGGGGTCAGGCGTCCGTGGTCGTGGTCAGGAGGGTGGCCAGGTCGGCCGGGGCGGAGAGCATCGGCCAGTGCCCGGTCGGCAGGTCCCGGAAGGTCCAGTCGCCCACCAGAGGACTGTGCTCGCCGCGGAAGAAGTCCCGCTGCGGGGCGGGCATCGCGCAGCACACCAGGGTCTGCGGGACACCGGGGTCGTTGCCGTGCTCCAGCTCGACGGCGCGGGTGTAGCAGGACCACGGATGCGGGGTCTGCAGCAGCGTCATCAGCTCGCGCCCCGCGGCGTCGATGCCGGCGGTGCCGAAGGTGCGGGTGAGGTCCTCCCAGTCCGGCACCGGCAGGGCCCAGCCGTCGCCGTCCCGCGCCACGGACTCGGCGAAGGACTCCCGCAGACCGGCCGGCAGCAGCTCCGCCGGCGCCATCCCCGAGGGAAGCGGCGCGCTGTCCACGTACACCAGGCCCCGCAGCCGCTCCCGGCAGCGGTCGGCGACGCCGGGCAGCACCGCGGAGGCGTAGCTGTGGCCGACCAGCACCACGTCCTCGAGCCCCTCGTACGTCAGGACGCCCGCCAGGTCCTCGACGTGCGTGCCGGGCCCGGTGTGCGGGCCGCCGAGGTGGCGGCGTTCACCGAGGCCGGTGAGGGTCGGGGTGTGCACGGCGTGACCCGCCTCGCGCAGCCGTGCGCTCACGGAGCGCCAGATCCAGCCTCCCGCCCAGGCACCGGGAACCAGCACGAACGTTGCCATCTTCGCCTCCGTCGGGGGTCGCGGGCCCGGTACGGGCACGGGCAGGGCAAAGACTCACCGCGTGCGGGGCGGCGCGGAAGACGTGCCGGAGTCCTTCGCCGCGGCGGTCAAGGGCCGCGTGTACGGCATCCGGGGCGTTGACCGGGATGGCCAATTCGTCCGCCGTGTCCTTCCCGGCCCGGTGCCGTTCTTCACGGCGTCAGATCTCCGCCGTCACGAGGACAGGTGCGATGGGCAACAGCGGTTTCGGCCACCCGTTCCAGAAGCTGTACGAAGCGACACCGGACCCGGCGCTGGTGGAAGTGCCGCCCCTGCGCTACCTGGCCGTGGACGGCGAGGGCGACCCGCAGGGCTCCGAGTCCTTCGCGGCGGCCGTCGCCGCGCTCTACATCGCGACGCAGGCGGTGGCCGTGGAGAGCGACCCCGCCGACGGCGCGGCCACCGGGCCGTGCCCCCTCGAAGGGCTGTGGTGGAGCACCGACCCGCGACTGGACCTCGCAAGCGGCGACCCCGGACTGTGGCAGGACCGCACCAGCTGGCGCTGGACCCTGCTGCTGCGTCAGGCCGAGCCGGTCGACAGGGACCGCCTGGAGGCGGTCCGCGCCGAACTGGGCGCCAAGGCCGACACCCCCGACGCCGAGGCCGCCGCGGCCGCACTGCGCGAACACACCCTGGACGAGGGTCCGTGCGTCCAACTGCTGCACGAGGGCGCCATCGAGAACGAGCCCGCCTCCGTCCGGGCCCTGCACCGGTACCTGGACGGTCAGGGCCTGGTGCCGGCCGGCCGGCACCACGAGATCTACCTGGTCCCGGCCACGACGGCGCCCTCGCACGAACTGCGCACCATCCTGCGCCAGCCCGTCAGCCGCGGGTGACGGCCTCGTCGTCGCGCACCCGCAGCAGCCCCGCCGCGCGGGCCACCGCGCGGGCCAGTTCGTCCACCCGCTCGGTCACCGCCAGGTCCACCGGCTCGCCGTCGACCAGCGCCCGGCGGGCCTGCGGGACGGCCACCTGCTGCGGCACCATCCAGGCCCGCAGCCAGCGGGCGATCAGCCGCAGGTCGTTGAGCGCGTTGGAGTTGCTGCGCCCGCCCAGCGCGACGATCGCGCCCAGGACCTTGCCCTCGGCGTGCTCGAAGTCGAGCAGGTCCACGGCGTTCTTCAGCGCCCCGCCGACCGTGCCGTGGTACTCGGGCCCCGCCAGGATCACCCCGTCCGCGGCCCGGACCGCCTCCCGCAGCCGCCGCACGTCCGGGAAGTGCGGCCACGGCTCCTTCTTGTCGCCGTTGCAGAACGGGAGCTGAAGCTCGCGCAGGTCGAGCAGCTCCGTCTCGCACCCGTCGGCGGCGAGGGTGGCCAGGGCCCGGCGCAGCAGCACCTGGCTGGTCGAGCCGGGGCGCATGCTGCCGCCGATGCCCAGGATCCGGATCACACTCACTCCTCTTCGCAGATGGCGTCCGCCGGGCAGCAGTCCATCGCCTCGTAGACGGCGTCCTCGTCGTCCTCGGACCGCGGCTGCACGGCGACGTAGGTGTATCCGGCGTCGTCGTTGCGGAGGAAGAAGTCCGGGGCGATGCACCGGCAGGTGTCGCAGTCGGTGCACTCCTCGTTCACGTAGAACCGCCCCGCGGCGTTGTCGGGCAGCCGGGCGGGCGGCTGGACGGCCACGGCAGCTCACCCCCTCGCGGGCGGGGCGCCGGGATGCACCAGCTCCAGTACGCGTCCGGTGTCGCGGCGCAGCAGGTGCCCGTACGTGTGGCCGAGTTCGTCACCGGGCGCGAACGCCAGCAGCTCCACCCCGTCGAAGGTCGCCAGGTAGTCGAGCAGCGGCCGGACGTGGTCCGGGGCGTCGACCGCCAGCCCGAAGTGCGACATGAGGGCGTTCTTCTCCCCGGCGGGCCGGCCGGCCCAGTCCCCGCGGGAACGGCACGTGAACAGCTCCAGCTCCCGGCCGCCCGCCCGGCAGTTGATCCAGTGCCCGGGGGTGCCGTACTCGCGCGGCGCGATGTGCGAGGGCCCGGTGCGCACGTCCTCCGTGCCGGGGCTCTTCCCGACGAGGGCGAGCCACTGGTCGAAGTCCTCCTCCCGGTCGTAGTCGCCGACGTAGACCGCCACGTGGTGCAGGCCGGTGATGCGCAGGGTGCGCAGGTCCACCGGGTGGCCGAGGAAGCCGGTCAGGGCCGCGTCGGGCGTCGTGCGGGCCGCGTCGTCGAACCAGTCCAGCACGGAGTCCAGATACGCCTCCTGCTCCTCCTCTGGAGGGAGGGCGGCGGGGGCAGGGTAGATCACGTGAGTCACCTCCTGGTGAGGTAGTCGGTGAGCAGGGTCTGCAGGTCCTGGTGGCCGCTGTAGGGCTCGCGCAGCCGGTCGTACAGCTCGGGGCGCCGCCCGTGCAGGCAGAAGTACAGGCTGCGGCGGAAGGACAGGTCCACCTCGCGCAGGCTCCGCAGGTGGTCCATGTCCAGCTCGGTCCGCAGCACGCCCTCCTCCTCGTCGAGGGATCCGAGCAGTTCCTCCGGGGCGGCGACCGTGCTGTGGCCGGCCACCTCGATGGACACCTGGCGCCCGGCACGCTCCCCGGTCACCGACCCCACGGCACTGGCCAGCAGCGTGTAGCAGACGTTGAAGGAGGAGTTGGCCTGGAGGCAGGGCCGGGTGATCTGGATGTTGCCCCGCAGGGCCGCGCCCGGCACGGCGATGATCTCGGCGCCGCGCAGCGCGAGCATCCGCGGCACCTCCGGGATCCAGAAGTCCGAGCACACGCAGATCCCGAGCCGGCCGAACGGCGTGTCCACCACGGTGAACTCGTCGCTCGCCGTCACCGAGACCATCTCGGCCGCGAACCGGTGGGTCTTGCGGGCCTTGACGACCACCTCGCCCCGGTCGTCGAGGAGGACGGCCGTGTTGTAGTACCGGTCGCCCTCGCGCTCGACGACGGTGCCGCACAGGATGTACGCCCCGGTGCGGCGGGCCGCCTGCGCGAGCCGGTCGAAGACGGGCCCCGGCACGGGCTGGTCGATGACGCCCTTCAGATGGGCCCGGCCGGGGAAGTAGAACGGCGGTCCCAGGAAGAACTCGGGCAGCACGATCAGTTCGGCCTCGTCGATGGTGTCCAGCAGCGCCAGGACGCGCCGCAGGTTCACTTCCGGATCGAGGTCCCACAGGGTCTGGAGCAGGGCCACTCGGGGCCGGTTGGTGGGCTTCACCGTGACTCTCCAACTGCCGGGGCGTGAGGGGGCGGGGCGGCGTCCGCCACGGACGGGTGCGGCGCGGACGTGGCACGGGCCAGTGCCGTGCTCAGCCCGCACCGCCGGAAGTCGGCCAGGAAGGGAGCCGCGTCGCGCATCCGGCGCAGCTCGTGCAGGTCCAGCTCGGCCGCCACGACGCACTCCTCGCGGTCGGCCTCGGCGAGCACCGGGGCCTGCTTGCGGAAGTCGCGCGAGTAGGCGCCGATCGCCATCGGGCTGCGGACCACGGCGGTGCGGCCCATGTACGTGAGCCCGGCCAGGGTGTTCTCGCCGGTGGCCGCGGCGAACAGCACGTACGCGCAGTTCTCCGCGGCCCGGGCGAGCACCATCTGCCGCACCGGCTCCGCGAAGGGCCGCAGCAGGATGGAGGGACAGACGATGATCTCCGCGCCGTCGGCGAACAGCGTGCGCAGCACCTCCGGGAACTGGACGTCGTAGCCCACCAGCAGGCCGACCCGCCCGAACGGCGTGTCCACCGCCCGGGCGCCCACCTCCCCGGTGAGGAAGTGGGCCTCCAGGTCGTAGACGACGGTGCGCCGGTAGACGTCCCGGATCCGGCCGGTGTCGTCGAGCAGGACGGCCGAACTGTGCACCCGCCCGTCCGCCCGTTCCAGCACCCCGGCGGCGAGCCAGACGCCGTACCGGGCGGCCCTCGCGGCGAGCCAGTCGGTGACCGGGCCGGGCACCGGCTCGGCCACCTCGTGGCTCCTGGGCAGGTTGAGGGCGGTGGCGAACGCCTCGGGCAGCACCACGAGTTCGCAGCCGTCGTCGGCGGCCTCGGCGAGCAGCGCGTCGGCGCGCGCCAGGTTGTCCGCGCGGCGGTTGGTGGCCACGGACAACTGGACGAGACCGACGCGCGCCCTCCTGCGCGGTGCCGAGGCGGTCATACCGGGTCGTTGTTGTAGATGCCGGGTTCGCCGACGGTGTAGCCGACGTTGAGCGGACGGGAGGAGGTGATCAGGTTGATGTTCTCCTTGGCCACCGTCCAGTCCCCGAGGCCGCGCTCCGCCAGCACCCGGCGCATCTCCGGCTCGCTGTAGGAGGCGCGCAGGGAGTCCATGAACTCGGCGGCGTCACCGTCCGCGTACTGCAGCACGAAGGAGACCATGCCCTCCTCCGCGTCCCGGGCCAGGTCGTACAGGACGACGATGCCGCCCGGCCGGCACACCCGGGCGCACTCGGCGACGATCCGCTCGGGCTTGTCCCAGCGGGCGACCGCGCAGAAGCTGAAGACGACGTCGAAGGAGTCGTCCTCGTACGGCAGCCTGCTGAGCCGGGCCCACTCGCAGCCGAAGTCCCCGCCGTAGCCGACCAGGTTGGCGAAGATGGTGTTCTCCCGGGCCACCTCCAGGAAGGCGTCGTTGCCGTCCACCCCGGTGAACACGGAGTCCGGGTGCTGGGCCGACAGACGCAGCGAGATCAGCCCGCTGGCGCAGCCCATCTCCAGGACGTCCTTGCCGCCGGCGCAGTACGGCCCGATCAGCTTCATCATGTGCTGCATCGGGATGATCATCGAGGTGCGGATGTTGCGGTCGTAGGCGCGGCACTCGTCGACGTCCCCGAAGACGTCCTTGCGCGGGACGCGCTCGCCGAGGTCGAAGATCTTCTGCCGGCGGGCACGCCGCAGCGCGGGCGGCGGCGCCCCGGTGTCGTCGGCGGGTGCGGTGGCGGTGGTCTCAGGACTGGACAATGGGAAGTCCCTTCCGTCCGTCGGTGCGGTCGAGCTGCCAGTTGAGGATCTCCGTGCTCGCCGAAGTCGGCTGCGGCAGCCGGTAGTTGGCGTCGGAGTAGAACGTCTTGCAGATGTTGTCGATGTAGTACCAGCCCTTCGGGTAGGTGACCTGGAGGGCCTCGTCGGTGACGACGAGCAGTCCCTTGGCGACGAGCGAGTCGACCTTGTCCTTGAAGTACTCGTAGGGGTCCACGCCGTGCCGCTCGCGGTAGACCGAGCGCTTGACCCGCAGCAGCTTCAGGCCGAGGACCAGACTGCGGCACCGCTGCTCGTGCTCGTCGGTGTAGGCGCCCATGACCACCGGCAGCCGGCCCGCGTTGCAGGTGTCGATGTACGCGTTGATGTCCGGCTGGTTGAGGTACATGTGGTTGTTGAGGTAGCCGTAGGCGCCGGAGCCGATGGCCACCATGTCGCCGCAGCGGCCCCACACCTGGGAGAGGTGGTCGGTGAGCCGGAAGGTGTCGGTCTCCATCCCCTGGTACGGCTTGGAGCCGTCCAGCAGGACCGGGTACGTGGTGGCACCCTCGGCCCGCCACTCGGGACGCATCGGCTCCAGGAAGTCGTTGTACGTCAGGGCCAGGTACCCGGCGTCCATCAGCGTGGTGTGCATGTACCGGTACATCTCGTCCGCGTCCTGCGTGCTCGGGCAGGGCGGCGTCGCACCGGACTGCAGGGCGAAGAAGACCTCCGAGCCCGGCAGCACCGCGTAGTTGTACACGGAGAACGAGGTGACCGGCAGGTCCATCAGGGTGCGCAGGTCCTGGCCCCACAGCTCGTGCGTCTGACCCGGCATGCCGATCATGTAGTCGATGCAGAGGTTCTCCATGCCGCTGCGCGCGATGAGTTCGATGGTGCGGGTCGCGGACTCCCCGGTGTGGGCGCGGGCCCGGCCCAGGTAGCGCAGGATCGGGTCGTGGAAGGTCTGCACACCCAGGCTCATCCGGCTGACCCCGTGCTTGAGCAGCACGTCCAGCTTCTGCTGGTCCACGTCGACCGGGGTGGACTCGATGGTGATCGAGCAGTCGTCGCTGAAGTTCATCCGCTGCTTCATGTAGCCCAGCAGGTCGTCGAGTTCCTCGGCGCGCAGCGTGGTGGGCGTGCCGCCGCCGAAGTAGCCGGAGGTGAAGACGACGTCCCGCAGGTACGGCGACTTCGAGTAGAGGTCGATCTCCGCCTTGAGCGCCTTGATGTAGCGCTGGACGAGGGTGTTGCGGGTGTTGAACTTGTTGTAGGGGCACGACGTGCACACCTGGTTGCAGAACGGGATGTGCACGTAGAACGACGTGGTGCGCGGGAACTTCTCCTGCTTGGAGTACACCTGCTCGGGGCTGAGCGGCCCCACGTCGCACGGGTACCAGCGCACGAACTCGATGTCGCGTTCGGGATACTCGCGCCAGAAACTCGGTGTGTCGAGGAAGTTGCGGGTGATCGTCTCCTGGGTCACGGGGACCTCCACGGGTCGGATGGGGCGGTGGGAGCCGGCGGGCCCGGGTGCGTCGGCGCGCGCCGGAGGGTGAGGGCCATGGGGCCGTCGGGGCTGACCGTCCAGGCCGTGAGCCCCGCGTCGCGCAGCAGGGTCCCGGCCTCGGCGCAGGTGTAGGCGGCTTGCAGGGAGGCCAGGTAGGTGCACAGCCGGTAGCGGCCCTGAGACGAGGTGTCGTCGGCCATCTCGCGCAGCGAGTACTCGAGGATGAACGGGTCGGGGTCGCGCCGCAGGTCGTTCACCAGCACCCGGCCGCCGGGCGCGGTGAGCGCGGCCAGCCGGGTCAGGACGCCCGCCGGGTCCGGCCAGGCGTTGAACGCGTTCGCGCTGTAGACGGTGCCGAAACGCCGCCCCCGCCAGAAGTCGTCGTCCGGGTCGGGAACGCCGCCCGGCGCGACGCACAGCCGCGCCGTGAGCCCCGCCTCGCGCAGCCGCCGTGCGTACAGCTCGCGGGCCGCCTCCGACTCGCAGACGGCGTACAGCTCGAACGGGGCGCCGGGCGCGTCGGGCGTACCGGCCGGGTCCGGCGCGGTGCGGCGCAGGAGTTCGGTGCCGAGGCCGCCGTAGCCGGTGCCGACCTCCAGCACCGGGCCGCCGCGGCCGTCCCGCACGGCGGCCACCACCTCGTCGAGCAGTTCCTCCTTGTAGTGGTTGCGGGCGGCCAGGTAGCGGTCGTAGGCGGCGCGCTCCGTGGCGGTGGCCCGCGGGTGGTCGGCCGGCATCCGGTCGGCGAAGAAGAGCGGAACGGCCGCGGCCATGGGCGTCACACCTCCTTCAGTTCGTCGAACAGGGCCCGTTCGCAGGCGACGAGCGCGCGTACGGAACCGCGCAGTTCGGCGCCGAGCTGATCGCGCAGCGGGTCCAGCTCGGCGGCGGCACCCTCGCGCAGTCCGGGCAGCCGTGCCCCGAGCCCCGCGGCGCGCTCCAGGGCCTCCTCGCTGCCGTCGAGCAGCCGCTGGTCGCGCTCCCGGTAGGTGTCGCGCAGCTCGGTGAACAGCGGCGTCCAGGCGGGGACGAGGAGTTCCAGGAAGCGGTCCCAGGCGTCGACGCAGTCCTGGGCGAGCGGTACGGCCCGCCGCAGGCGCGGGTCGCGGACGCGGGCGGCGGCCTCCTCCAGGAAGTCCCGGAACAGGACGCGGAAGGCGCTGCCTCCGGTGCCCGCGAGTTCGAAGTCGACGAAGGCGCCGGTGAGTTCGGCCACCACGTCGTCGGCGGGCGAGCGGCGCACCAGATGGTCCAGACCCGCCCCGTAGGCGGCCAGTCCGCGCAGGCCGAAGGTCGGCACGGGGGGCCGGAGCATGGCCCGGCAGGAGGACCGGACGCCGCCCCTGATGTCGTCCTCGGCGGGCTCGCGGGCCGCGGACCAGTCGGCGGCGAGCCGGGCGTGCCGGGGCGGGAAGGGGTGGTGCGCGGAGCCCCGGGCGGCGGCCAGCTCGGCCAGGGTGAGGGTGCGCGGGCGGGAGCAGCGGTCGGACACGGAGACCGTGCCGCGGTCCGGGTCGTGTCCGTGCACGACGAACGCGTGGCCGCCGAAGTGCCGGGTGGCCTGGAAGTACGGCAGGTGGAACAGGTCGCCGTAGACGATGACCGGGCGGCCCAGGCCGAGCTGTCCGCGCAGCTCGCGCCAGGCCAGCTCCGGGTCCTCGGTGACGTCGACGTCCAGCCGCAGCCCGACCCCGTCCGCCATGCGGCGGGTGAACTCCGGGAACGGCCCGTTGCGCCCCCCGGTGAACGACCGGCCGCCGCCGGGCGCCGGGGGCATGTGCATGAAGTTGATGCCTCCGGCGACGCCGAACAGCAGCGGTTCGCTCACCTGGACCCCGTGGAAGTCGAGGATCTTGTGGAACGCGGAGGTCTCGCAGTTGGCCCCGCCGTAGCGGGTGAACGGCGGTGCCGTGCCGGCGGTCGTCACGCGGCACCCCCGATCGGCTCGGCACGCCGCTCGGCGGCCAGTTCGTCCAGGACGGAGCGGGTGTAGGCGTTGCCGGGCTGCGGCGGATGGTCGAGGGCGGTGCCGGCCAGGACGTTGCGGATCGCGGAGCGGACGAGGACGGGGTCCGTGCCGGCGGCGGACAGGGTGCGGGCGAGGTCCTCGCACGCGGCCAGCGCGGCCTTGGTGGCCGCGCGGTTGACGCGGCCGACCGACTCCTCGTCCCCGACCACCACGGTGCCCAGGTCCGCGGTGATCGCCCGCAGCAGTCCGAGGCGGTGCCGGTCGGCGGTGACGAAGACCGCCGGCACGCCGTGCGCCAGCGCCGTGTACTGGCAGACCGGCTTGAGCCCCAGCACCTCGGTCCCCGCCGCGGACCCGGCGGCGACCAAGGTGCGCAGCCGCGCCGTGCCGAGGCCGGTGGCGAGGCTGACGAACACCGGGCGGTGCCCGGTCCCCGCCGCGAGCCGGGCCAGGTGCGTCAGGGCGTCCGGAGCGGAGTGCGGGGGCACGCACAGCAGCACGGCGTCGGCGGTGCGCACCAGTTCCGGCGCGTCGACGGCCCGCGTCCCGGTGCCCGTCGCGACCCGCCGTGCGGCCGACGCGTCACTGTCGTACAGGACGGTGCGGAAACGGTCCCGCAACCGGGTGGCCAGCACCTCTCCCAGCCGTCCCGTCCCGGCGATCCCCAGGGTCCGCGGGACGCGCTCGGCGGTCATGACACGGCCGCCAGGTCGTCCAGGCTCAGGCTGCCGGGCTTGAGCATCCGGTCCATGGCCCGCCGCACCTGCGCGCGGTCGATGGGCGAGACGGCGGGGCGCAGGCCGAAGGCGTCCTCGACCCGCCGGGCGACGGCCGCGCACAGCCCGCCCGGGTCGCCGTCCTCGGCCTCCACCTTCACCACGAGTCCCTCGTCGGTGATGCCCGCGGCCCAGTACAGCCCCGACCCCTCGGTCGACAGGACGACGTCCTCCAGGGCCAGTTTGTTGATCCGCCGCCCGTCGTGGACGAGTTGCTCACCGACCCGGCCGTGGTGGGCGAGCACCCGGTTCGGGCTGCCGCAGGCACAGGGCCGCGGCGACACCGTCACGTAGTCGCCGGTGCGGTAGCGCAGCAGCGGCATCGCGCGGCCGACCAGGGTGGTCAGCACCAGTTCGCCCGCGGTGCCGTCGGGCACCGGCTGCGCCGTCTCGGGGTCCAGCACCTCGAACAGGTGCCGGTCCTCGGTCAGATGCAGGCTTCCCTCGGCGCAGACCAGGCCCAGCGAGTTGGTCTCGGTGGAGCCGTAGGCGTTGGAGAGCCGGACCCCCCACAGGTCGGCGATCTTCGACAGCTTGGCCGGGGAGCAGGTCTCGCCGACGTACAGGAAGGTGCGCAGGCCCACCGCGAGCGCGTCCCGGCCGCTGTCCGCCAGCATGTCGTACAGCCGCAGCGCGCGGCTCGGGGTGCACACCAGGCCGGTCGGGCCGACCTGCCACATCATCTCGACCATGCGCTCGAAGGGGCAGACCCGGCTCAGCGTCCCGACGGCGACCACCCCGGCGCCGGCCTGCTCCAGGGCCCGGTCGATGTCGTAGGAGGCGAAGGCCAGTTCGTACGGGATGGCGATGAAGACCAGGTCGCCGGGGCCGAAGACGTGGCCGGTCGAGCGCTCCACGGCGACGTTGCCGCGGATCCAGTCCTCGTAGGTGATCACCGAGGAGGTGGGGCTGCCGGTGGTGCCGGTGGACTCCCCGTAGCGCACGATCTCCCGCCGGTCGACGGCGACCAGGCCGAAGGGGTACGCGGCACGCAGGTCCGCCTTGGTGGTGAACGGCAGCTTGCGGACGTCGTCGAGGTGGTCGATCGCGGTGGCCCGGTGGGCGGCCCAGCGCTCGCGGTAGTACGGCGAGGCGGACAGCGCGTAGGCGACGTGGTCGCGCAGGCGGTCCAGCCGCAGCCGCGCCGCCTGGTCCCGGGTGAGCTTCTCGTACGCGTCGAGGTCGGCGAGTGCCGAGCGGCGGATCTCCTCGTACCTCAGGTGCGGCGGTGCGGCGGTCACTGGGTCTCCTCCCCGAAGAGGATCTGCGTCTTGATGCGAGGGGTGGTGCCGTGCGGTGCGGGTGCGAAGGCCTCGGCGGCCCGGTCGGCCGGCAGGCGGTGGGTGACGAACCGGGCGGCCTGCTCGCGGTGGGCGGCCAGGAACGCCTGGACGTCGCGGAAGCTGCCGGTGCCGCCGATCGATCCGCTGAGCGTGAGGCCCTTGGCGACCAGCAGGTCGGTCCGCAGGTTCGCGGAGGACCGCAGGCCGAAGCAGAGGACCCGGCCGAGCGGCAGGGCCAGCGCCAGGGCGGTGTTCATGCCGTGCTCGCTGCCGGAGCACTCGACGACCACCGGATACCGGGCGTCCCTGGTCAGCGCGGCGTAGTCGGCGGGACCGTGCTCCCCGGCGGGCGGCGGCGTGTGCACCACGGCGTCCGGGAACAGCCGGGTGACCAGGGCCGCCTTGGCGGGGTCCGACTCCAGCACGTGCACCGAGCGCACCCCGTACGCGTGGACGAGCAGCAGATGGCTGGCCAGCCCCAGCGCCCCGGCGCCGATGACCAGGACGTCGTCGCCCTCGTGCGGCGGGACGCGGCGCAGCCCGTGATGGGCGACGGCGAAGAACTCGCTGAGGGCCAGCAGCCCCGCGCCGAGGTCGAAGTCGTCCGGGTAGAGGTAGCGGCTGTCGACCGTCCTGAGGCGGGTGGAGAATCCGTCCACGGTGATTCCGAACTTCTGGATGCGGTGGCAGACGTTGCGGTCGGCGGCACAGCGCGGGCAGCGCCCGCACCAGCGGGAGCAGTCGCCGGTCACCAGGCGGTCCAGCAGCGGCCGTGCGCCCGGTCCGGCGTCCACCACCCGCCCGGACCACTCGTGGCCGAAGCGGATGGGATAGCTGCGCGGCCCCCCGTAGGTGCCGTCGTAGAGCCGGTGGTCGCTGCCGCACAGCGTCACCCGGTCGACCTCGACGACCACGTCGTCGGGGCGCAGCGCGGCCAGCGGCGGCGAGGCGTCGGCGGACCGCAGCTCGCCCGGCGCGGTCAGGAGCAGATCGCGTACGTCGGTCACGGCCGGGCCTCCCGCCGTGGAACCGGCGCCACGGACACCGGTACGGGGCGCGGCCGGGGCAGGTGCGTCAGCAGCTCGGCCTCGATGCGGCGGCTCTCCTCGCGGGCCATCCGGATGCGCTCGCGCAGACCGATGGTGCGCAGCCCCCACCACAGGTACCAGTTGTCGTTGGCGAGCACCCGCTCCTGGATCTCGTCGAGGAGGGCGTCGTCGCCGATGACGTCCCGGGACACGTAGTACTTCGGCACGATGAACCGCTCGTCACCGGTGAGCTGCCCCTCCGCCACGGCGGTGGCGTGCAGCGAGGTGCCGCGGCACACCCGCAGTCCGAGGGTCCAGTAGGCGTGGGCGTCGGGCGCCCCGGAGGGCACCAGTTCCTCCATGACGTCGAAGGTCTCCCGCACCGAGTCGCGGTCGTCGCCGGGGCTGCCGATGAACAGGCAGTGCTCCACCCTGATCCCGGCCTGCTCGAAGAGCCGGTGGGACTGGACGATCTGGCGCTGCCGGAAGTTCTTCTTCAGCCGGCGCAGCACGCGGTCACAGGCCGAGTCGGTGCCGAACTCCACGTAGTAGCAGCCCGTCCGGACCATCAGGTCGACCAGTTCCGGGGTGACGTTGCCCGGGTTGACCATGCAGGACCAGGGCATCTCGATGCCGCGCCGCACGAACTCCTTGAGGATCTCCAGGGAGTAGTTGAGCGGCAGGTTGAACACCCCGTCGACGATCTCCATGACCTCCAGGCCCTCGTCGCGCAGCCGTTCCACCTCGTCCGCGACCCGGGAGACCTCGTCGAACTTCACCCCGGTGCCGTCGACCAGGAAGTTGCTGCAGAAGACGCACTCCAGCACGCAGCCCTTCTTGGTCTGCACGGTGGCCGGGACCTTCTCGCTGCGGTCGTGGGTCTCGTAGGAGTAGGTGAAGTAGCGCTGGTCGTACAGGGCCGGGTCGGGGCGGGCGGCCTTGCGGTAGTCGATCCGGAAGACCGGCTCCCGGCGGTGGTACGAGCCGTCCGGCCGGCGGTAGATGACGCCGGGCACGTCCTCGGGCTCCTCGCCGCGCGCCAGACGGGTGAGGAAGGGAACCATCGACTCCTCGGCGAAACCCGTGATGCCGTACTCGGCCCGCACGAAGTCCATGAGGTCCTCGGGGACGGTGGAGAACCCGGGCCCGCCCAGGACGACCGTCACTCCCGGGTGCTCCTCGCGCGCCCAGTCGGCCACCTCGCGGGCGAGGGGGGTGTAGATGACCGGTTCCAGCATGTTCTGCGAGTCGACGTTGCGCACGGAGATGCCCACGACGTCGGGGCGCAGCCGGGCGACGGCGGCCCGGACGGCCTCCTCGTCCTCCTCCTCCCACATCAGGTCCAGCACCTCGGTCTCGTATCCGGCCGTGCGCACCTGGGTGGCCACGGTGACCATGCCGATGGGCAGCACCGGGCGGAAGGACTTCAGCTTGTTGACGGAGACGAACAGGACCTTCACGCCGCGCCCCCTTCCGCCCGGGCGTCCGCGTCGGCCATGGCGGCGACCAGGGCGCGCAGTTGCTCCTCCGTCTGGTGCCAGTGCACGACCAGCCGCAGCAGGCCGTAGCGGCGGGCCACCGAGGCGATGAAGCCGCGCCGTTCCAGCGCGTCCACCAGCCGTTCCGGCTCGGAGTGGCGCACCGTGACGACGGTCAGCTGGGGCTGGACGGCGACCTCGAAACCGGCCGCGCGCAGCAGCCCGAGGAGCAGGTCGCGGCGGGCGAACACCCCGCCCACCAGATCGCGGTAGCCGTCGCGGCCCAGCGCCCGCAGGGCCGCCCAGGCGGCGAGCACGGCCGCGCCCGGACGGGTGCCGAGCAGGCCGTGGTGGTCGACGGTGCCCCGGTAGTGGGAGGCGGTGCGCAGCAGCTCGGCGTCGGCGCCGTCGCGCAGCAGCAGATGACCGGAGGGGATGGGCACGCCGCCGTACTTGTGCGGGTCCAGGGTCACCGAGGTGACGCCGGGCACGTCGAAGGCGAACGGCGGCAGCTCGTGGCCGAGTTCACGGGCGAAGGGGATCAGGAAACCGCCCGTCGCCGCGTCCACGTGCAGCGGCACGCCCAGGGCCGCGGTGTGCTCGGCGACGGCGGGGACGTCGTCCACGGCACCGGCCTCGGAGGTGCCGGCGGTGGCGACGACGAGCGCGGTGTCGGCGGTGACCAGCCGGGCCAGTTCCGCGGGCCGCACCCGCAGCCGCTCGTCCAGCGGCGCGTACACCGGCTCGACCGGCAGCAGGCCCACGATCTTGTCGAACGAGAAGTGCGCGCTCTCGGGCAGCACGATCCGCGCCGGTCCGCCCCGGCCTCCGGAACGGCTCCGGTGCCGGCGTACGGCCGCGAGGACCGCCAGCAGGTTGGCCTCGGTGCCGCCGGAGGTGGTCACGCCCACCGCGCCCGGATGACCGAGCAGTTCACCGAGCATCGCGCTCAGCTGGGCCTCGGCACGGCGCAGCGACGGGTAGATGCGGTTGTCGCCCAGGTTCGCGTCCAGGTGCTCGGCGTAGACCCGGCGGGCGATCTCCAGCGGGGCGGAGCAGATGGAGTTGAAGACCGTGCCGTCGGTGTAGGCGTGGTCGTCGCGGCAGAGGTCGCGCACCTCGTCCAGCACGGTGTCGCCGCGGCCGCGCTCGGGCAGGGACCCGGTCTCAGCCCGGGATGTCGAAGAACCTAGCAGCGTTTCCATGAGCCAGAGCCCTCACGGTCGGTTCGGGGACGCCTCCGAGGCGGAGACGGTGGACGGTCTTGGCCAGGCCCAGCGGGTCGGCGGACCCGAAGTGGAAGCCGGTGTTGAGCATCAGCCGGTCCGGTCCCCAGCGGTCGAGGATCTCCGTCACCTCGCGGTGCGTGATCTTCTCCCGCACGGCGAACAGGGCGTCCTGGCGCGGCGACACGGCCAGCCCGTACCCGCCGCACTCCGCCAGCGGCCCGGACGCGCGCACCAGGTCCAGCTTGTGCTCGTCCAGGTCCATGACCGCGACAAGCGCGGGGTCCACGCCGGAGCGCTCCACGGCCCGGGCCAGCACCGGCAGCATCGCGGTGAACGCCTCCGGCGGCGGCGGGGTCTCCACCATCACCGGAGTGGCCGTGCGGGCGGCCAGCCGCAGCTGGGCCTCCAGCACCTCCGTCTCCTCGCGGGTGAGCCGGCGCAGCGACACCTCGCCGATCGCCTTCACCCGGGGATGGTCCAGGCGCTTCTCCAACTCGTCGACCCCGGCCAGCGCGCTCTCCCGGTCGGTCATGTCGGCGGCGTGCACGGCCAGTCCGACGTACAGGTCCACGCCGTAGGCGGCCGCCCGGCCCGTCTCCACGTCCAGCAGCCGGTCGAAGCGGGTCGCGAAGGCCTGGCCGGTGGTGCGGGACTCGTGCGAGCTGGAACAGGGGGCCAGCGCGGTGAGGACACCGCTGACCGCCATCAACTCGTAGTCGTCGGCGTTCCGCAGGTCGCTGTGGATGTGGTGGTCGAACAGCGGCAGCGGCAGTGGCAGCGGCCGACCGGGACCGGACGCGGGGCCGGGGACGGGCGGCACGGCCTCAGCCCTGCTCGGACGCGGCGGCGGCAGCGGCGGTGAGCACCTCGTGGCTGCGGCGCAGCGCGTGCCGGTAGGTGTCCACGTGGTTGTACAGCTCGACGCTGACGTGCCCGTCGAAGCCGCCGCGCCCCAGGATGCGGAAGAACTCCGTGAAGTCGAGGTCCCCGTCGCCGGGGATCTCGTGGTAGTGGACCCGGCCCTTGATGTCCTCGACCTGGATCACCCGGGTGACCGGCAGATGCCGCTCGACGGAGACCAGGTAGTCCTCCTCGACGACGTTGCAGTGGCCCAGGTCCTGGGCGAGCGCGAACCGCTCACTGCCCAGCTCGGCGGCGAGCGCCGCGACACCCGCGTTGGTGTCCAGGAAGAACTCCGGCTCCGGCTCCATGCACAGCACGACGTCGCTGTCGGTGCCCTCCAGGATCTGCTGGACGCCCTCGACCAGCAGCCGGTGCGCCTCCTGCGGGGCGACCTCCGGCTTGCGCTTGCCGGTCGCGAAGTTGATCAGCGGCACGCCGAGTTCGTCGGCGATGCGCACGGCGCGCTTGACGAGGTCGACACGGCGGGCACGGCCCTCCGCGGTGGGGTGCACCAGGGACGGCTCGAACCGCTCCTCGCTCAGCAGGTTGTCGGCACCGGCGGCGAGGCAGCACGCCTGAAGACCGGCGCGCTCCAGCGCCTTGCGCACGACGGTGGCCTGGTCGGCGCCGAAGTCGAAGGGGTCGATGTGCCGGGGGTGCAGGGAGAGTTCGATGCCGTCGTACCCGGCGTCGGCGACCTCCTCGATCGCCCTCTCGATCGTGAGGTTGCGCAGTCCGTTGGCGTTGTAGCTGAGTCGGAACACGGGGATCCCCCTTCTGCGCGGCCGGTTCACCGCGTGGCTATGGCGTGGGTGTGGAAGTCGTGCCAGGTGCTCAGGTGCGTCTGCTGGAATCCGGCGGCGCGCAGCATCTCCTCCAGGTCCGCGAGGGTGAACCGCAGGTGGCGCTCGTCGGGGCCCGCGCCGTCCGGCTGCCGGGCGTACCAGGCCTCGATCTCGCGGTTGCGGTCCGCATCGGAGGTCTTGCGGTAGTCGGCGACGACGAGCCGCCCGCCGGGCCGCAGCGCGCGGTACATCTCGGCGACGGCCGCCGGGGCCTGCTCGGCCAGCTCGTGCAGCACGTAGGTGCAGACCACGAGGTCGTAGCCGCGGTCCGGGACCGGCAGCGGGACCAGCGGCCCCACCTGCGTGGTGACGCGTCCGTCGAGCCCCTCTCTGCCCACCCTCTTCTCGAGGACCTCCAGCAGCGGCGCGCTGCCGTCGACGCAGTGCACGCCGCCCTCGGCACCGACCGCGCGCGCGGCGGGCACGGTGGCGTACCCGGTACCGGCCCCGACGTCCAGCACCCGCTGCCCGGGTCCGGCGCCCGCCGCCCGCAGCAGGTCCTGCACCTCGCCCAGCGCCCAGCGCAGCGGCCCGTCGAGCCGGTAGACGGTCTCGTCGACCTCGGGCGTGCGTGTCGTGGTGTCCATGGAGTTCACCCCTCGCTCAGTACGCTCTTCAGCAACGGTTCGGGCACCGGCGTCTCCCAGTCCCCGTCCACCACGTGCACGGAACCGACGGCCGGGACGAGGACGAAGCGGACCGCGGCGCCGGAGCGTCGCTTGTTGTCGCTGTGGATGACCTCGACGATCTGCTCGGGCGTCAGGTCGTCCGGCAGCCGCACCGTGCCGCCGAGCCGGTCGCGCAGCACGTACTCCTGGCGCTCCAGCACCTCCGCACCGGCGATGCCGAGCTTCATGGCCACCTTGGCCGCGGCGCACATGCCGATGCCCACGGCCTCGCCGTGCAGCAGCCGGCCGCCGGTCAGGAACTCCACGGCGTGGCCGACCGTGTGGCCGTACTCGAGGATGATCCCGGCCCGCCGTTCGCCGGGGTCCAGGGCCAGGATGCCGAGCTTGCTGCGCACCACCTCGTGGCAGAAGCCGAGCAGGTCGTCCCGGACGGCCTCCAGACCGGGGGTGAGGAGCCCCTCCAGGCGCGCGAACCAGGCGGCGTCGTGCACCAGTCCGTTCTTGACGGCCTCGGCGATGGCGCTGCGGTGCTGGCGCGTCGGCTCGCCGCGCAGATACGCGACGTCCGCCCAGATGAACAGCGGGGCGTGGTACATGCCGAACTGGTTCTTGCCCAGCGCCCCGTTGACGGCCTGCTTGTTGCTGAGCGTGCCGTCGGTGAGGTTCAGCATCGTGGTGGGGATGTCGACGAAGCGGACCCCGCGGTAGATGAGCCCGGCGGCCAGCCCCACGAGGTTGCTGATCATGCCCCCGCCGAGGGCGGCGACCACCGAGTCCTTGGTGATCCCGGCGGCCACCAGCCGCTCGCACAGGTCGGTGAGCTGGGGCCAGCCCTTGGCCCGCTCGCCCTCCGCCACGGTGAGCACGTTGACCGGTATGCCGTCGCCGCCGAGACCGCGGGCGAGCTCCTCGCCGTACCGCGTGTACAGCGCGTCGCTGGTGACGAGGTAGAGCTCGTCGAAGTCGTGCCGGCGCAGGTGCTCCGGCAGCCGGTCGGCGATGCCGTCCCCCAGGTGGTACGGACAGCTCGGGCTGACGCCGCTCGTCAGCTCGATGATGGTGCCACTGGCCACGTTCGTCCTCCGGTGGATCCGGTGGTGCGGATGGGTGTCGGGCCCGCGCCCGACGGGGGGAGCCGCTCAGGCGTGGGCGGCACGACCGCCGTAGTGGGCGGTGTATCCGTCGAGGTCGAGCGCGCCGTTGCCGCTGACGCAGGCGACGATGGTCTTCGCCGTGCCGGTCTCCCGGGCCCGTACGGCCTCTTCCACGGCGGCCCGTACGGCGTGGCAGGACTCGGGCGCGATGAGCATGCCCTCGGTACGCAGCACCGTCCGGCCGGTGTCGAACGCCTCGCCCTCGTCGTAGGCCACCGCGTCCAGCAGGCCCTGCTGCCGCAGGACGCCGATCACGGAGGAGCCGCTGTGCTGGCGCAGGCCCCCGACGTGGGTCTCGGGCAGTTCGTAGTCCCGGCCGAGGGTGTAGGACTTGCTCAGCGGGGTGACTCCCTCGGGGTCGGCGTGGTCGTAGCGCCACTGGCCCCGGGTCAGTCGCGGCGCCGCCGCCGACTCGGCCCCGAGCAGCCGCAGCCCGTCGCCCCGTTCGGCCTTGTCGGCGAGGAAGGGGCCCATGAGCCCGCCGAGGTTGCTGCCGCCGCCGACACAGGCGATCAGGGTGTCGACCCGCTCGCCCAGCGCGTCGAGCTGTGTCTTGACCTCCTGCCCGATGACCGTCTGGTGGGCGAGCACGTGCGGCAGGTTGCTGCCCGAGATGTAGCGGGTCTCCGGGTGTTCGGCGGCGTAGCTGATGGCCTCGCCGATGGCCGTGCCCAGGGAGCCCAGCGCGTGCCGGCCGTCGCGCAGCAGCGCCTTGCCGGGTGCGGTCAGCTCGCTGGGCGAGGGGTGCACCTGGGCGCCGAGCATCTCGATCACCGTGTGCCGGCCGGGTTTCTGCCGCGCCGAGATGCCGGCCCAGAAGACGATCGCGCGCAGTCCGAAGCGCCGGGCGGCCCAGGCCACGGCGTGCCCCCACTGACCGGCCCCGGTCTCCGTCACCAGGGTCCCCACACCCTGCCGGGCCGCGAAGTACGCCTGGGTGACGGCGGAGTTCAGCTTGAAGCTTCCGGTGGGCAGCACGTCCTCGCGCTTGAGGTAGATGCGGGCCGGGGTGCCGAGGTACTCCTCCAGCGCCCGGGCGCGCAGCAGCGGGGTCGGGCGGCCGAGCCCGGCGAGCTCCTCGCGCACCCGCTCGGGGATCGGCAGGAACGAGTCCGTCGCGGCGTCCTGGGTGCGCATCGCGTCCAGCCGGATGCGGTTCTGCACCTCCAGCCGCGACCCCTTGCCGTCCTCCGGATCGCGGGCCGGGGGCAGCGGGGCGGGCAGGTTCGGGACGATGTTGAACCAGGACGTCGGCACTTCGTGCGGGTCGGGCCCCGGCGCGACGGGATCCGGTGACCAGCCAGGTTGTTCCCCGGACTGCATTGCGGTCTCCTCTCGATCGTCCACGGGCACGAACGGAAGCGTCGCCCGCCCGGCGCCGGGCGAAAAGGACGATCGGGAAGGTTCACCGCGAGGGTCAAGCGGGGCGAGGGAACGTTCCGTTCAGTTGACCGCCGCTCGCTCACCCGGCCGCCGTCGATCACACTCGGTTACTATGGTCACCCTGAGGCGATGGGGAGGCAGGCCGGTCGTGGGAACACTGAGAGAGGTCGGGGTCACCCGTTACGTCGAGCCGCTGCGCTCCGGCGGCTCCGTCCCCGGCGTCGTCGAGGCCGACGATCTCGGCACCTACGTCCTGAAGTTCACCGGCTCCGCGCAGGGCCGCAAGGCGCTGGTCGCCGAGGTGGTCGTGGGGGAGCTGGCCCGGGAGCTGGGGCTGCGGGTGCCTGAGCTGGTGCTCGCGCACTTCGACCCGGCGCTCGGCGAAGCCGAACCGCACCAGGAGGTGCGTGACCTGCTGGACGCCAGCGCGGGGCTCAACCTCGGCATGGACTACCTGTCGGGCGGCGCCGACCTCACGCCCGAGCTGGCCGAGGTGTTCCCGGTGGACGCGGGCGAGGCCGGGCGCGTCGTCTGGCTGGACGCCCTCACGGTGAACGTCGACCGGACGGTGCACAGTTCCAACCTCATGGTCTGGCCCACCCTCGGCACCGCACCCCCGCGCCTGTGGCTGATCGACCACGGCGCCGCCCTGGTCTTCCACCACCGCTGGGGCGCCTCCCCGCCCGAGAAGGCGTACGACTTCCGCCACCACGCCCTCGGCCACTGCGCGCCCGACGTCCCGGCCGCCGACGCCGAGCTGGCGCCGAAGGTGACTCGGGAGCTGCTGCGCGAGGTGGTGGACCGGGTGCCGGAGCCGTGGCTGACCTGCGAGGGCGACCTCGACACGCCGGAGAAGGTGCGCGCCGCCTACGTGGCCTACCTGCACGCGCGCGTGCAGGCATCCCGGCAGTGGCTGCCCACCGGATTCCCGAGCCGCGAGGAACTCGCCGCCGAGAACGCCGCCCGCGCGGCACGCACCCGGCGGGGCCGCCCCGACTGGCTCAAGCGGGTCCCCGACCTGCACGGCAAGCCGCCCGCCGAGCAGGACTGGTCCGTGCACCTGGGCTGACCCCCCGGCCCGGCACACGTCCGCGCCCCCGGTGCCGTGCTCCGGCACCGGGGGCGCGGCTCGTCGAGCGCCTGCGGCGTCAGCCCTTCAGCTGCTCGTACGCGGGCAGCGTCAGGAAGTCGGCGTAGTCCTCGTCGAGCGAGACCGTCAGCAGCAGGTCGTGCGCCTGCTGCCAGTTGCCGGCCGCGAAGGCCTCGTCGCCGATCTCGGCGCGGATGTTCGCCAGTTCCTCGGCGGCGACCTTGCGGGCCAGCTCCGCGGTGACCTGCTCACCGTTGTCGAGGACGACCTCCGCGTTGATCCACTGCCAGATCTGCGAGCGGGAGATCTCGGCGGTGGCCGCGTCCTCCATCAGGTTGAAGATGGCCACCGCGCCCAGGCCGCGCAGCCACGCCTCGATGTAACGGATGCCGACCTGGACGGCGTTGACCAGGCCCGCGTACGTCGGCCTGGCGTCGAGCGAGTCGACGGCGATCAGGTCGGCCGCCTTGACGTCGACGTCCTCGCGCAGCCGGTCCTTCTGGTGGGGCTTGTCGCCGAGGACCTTGTCGAAGGACTCCATGGCGATCGGCACCAGGTCGGGGTGGGCGACCCACGAGCCGTCGAAGCCGTCACCGGCCTCGCGGTCCTTGTCGGCGCGCACCTTCTCGAACGCGACCTTGTTGACCTCGGCGTCCCGGCGCGAGGGGATGAACGCGGCCATGCCGCCGATCGCGTGCGCGCCCCGCTTGTGGCAGGTGCGGACGAGGAGTTCGGTGTACGCCCGCATGAACGGGGCGGTCATCGTCACCGCGTTGCGGTCCGGCAGGACGAACCTGGCACCGCCGTCACGGAAGTTCTTGACGATGGAGAACAGGTAGTCCCAGCGGCCCGCGTTCAACCCGGAGGCGTGGTCGCGCAGTTCGTAGAGGATCTCCTCCATCTCGTACGCGGCCGTGATCGTCTCGATCAGGACGGTGGCGCGGACGGTGCCCTGCGGGATGCCGACGTAGTCCTGCGCGAAGACGAACACCTCGTTCCAGAGGCGGGCCTCCAGGTGGGACTCCGTCTTCGGGAGGTAGAAGTACGGGCCCTTGCCGAGGTCGACCAGGCGCTGGGCGTTGTGGAAGAAGTACAGGCCGAAGTCGACCAGGGCGCCGGGGACCGGACGGCCGTCCACCTGGAGGTGGCGCTCGTCGAGGTGCCAGCCGCGCGGGCGCACGACGGCCGTCGCCAGCTCCTCGGCCGGGCGCAGGGCGTAGGACTTGCCGGTGCGCTCGTCGGTGAAGTCGATGGTGCGGGTGTAGGCCGCGGTCAGGTTGAGCTGACCGAGGACCACGTTCTCCCAGGTCGGCGCCGAGGCGTCCTCGAAGTCCGCGAGCCACACCTTCGCGCCCGAGTTGAGCGCGTTGATGGTCATCTTGCGGTCGGTGGGACCGGTGATCTCGACGCGGCGGTCGTTCAGCGCGGCCGGAGCGGGGGCCACCTTCCAGGAGTCGTCCGCGCGGACGGCGGCGGTCTCCGGGAGGAAGTCGAGCGTGGAGGTGCGGGCGATCTCGGCGCGGCGCTCCGCACGGCGGGCGAGGAGTTCGTCACGCCGGGGCGTGAACCGCCGGTGCAGCTCGGCCACGAAGGCGAGTGCCGCGTCGGTGAGGACCTCCTCCTGCCGGGGCAGGGGCTCGGCGTCGACGATGGCCAGCGGGGACGGCGCTGGTGCGGACATGAGCTGTCACTTCCTTCAGCGGTGGCACCGGGTGCCAGAGGGTGCGTAGGGGGCATTACGCACTCGCCGTGCAGCGGAGTGCTTCTGGTCAGTGGATAGTAGTTTCCTCATCGTGGAACTTCAATGGTTTGTTGATGTCGAGATTCTCCGGGTCGAGGCAAGGTGGCGCTGGGTGCCACCTCCCTCACTCAAGGTGGACCAGGTCCGCCTCGGTGTCGATGTCGTACGGCCGCGCCACGTCCCCGCACTCGACGAGGGCGATCTGCGCCTCGTGTTCCCTCAGATACGTACGCGCACCCCGGTCCCCGGTGGCGGTCGCCGCGATCCCCGCCCAGTGCGCGGCGCCGAGCAGCACCGGATGGCCGCGCACGCCGGCGTACGCCGCCGAGACCAGCGACGTCTCGTCCCGGTATCCGGTGCGCACCCGGGCCGTCGCCGCCGCGCCGATGCCGGGCTGGTCCACCAGGCAGACCAGCGCCGCCCGCGCCCCGGTCCCCGCCAGCGAGTCCAGCCCGGCCCTCAGGGACGACCCCATGCCCTGCTCCCAGTCGGGGTTGTCCACGAGGACGCAGTCGCCGAGCGCCGCCCGCGCGCGTACGTCGTCGGCGCGCGCCCCCAGGACGACGTGCACGCGGGCGCAACCGGCCGCACGCAGTACCTCGACCGCGTGTTCGACGAGTGGGCGTCCACGGTGTTCGAGCAGGGCCTTGGGGCGGCCGCCGAGCCGCCGGCCGCCCCCGGCGGCGAGCAGCAGTCCCGCCACCGGGCCAGCCACCTGGCGTTCTGTCTGGTCTTCGTCGTCGGTCATGCGTCCTGCATACCTGACGGTGTGCCAAACGCTCCGGCGTGCGCGGGCTTTCCGGAGGCTGAATTTCGGTCCGCGTGGTGGCGCGTCCCGCACGGGGTGGCGTTTACTGGCCCGCGCACGACGGGGTGGGGCGCGTGAGGGGGAGGGCTGTGTTGCGAAGCTCGGAGCAGAAGCGAGTGGTCGTCGGCGACGAGGATGTGAGGGTGGTGGCGCTGCGGACCGCGGTGTCCCGGTTGCGCCGTCAACTCGCCCTGCTGCCCGCGGACTTCCCGGACCGGGTGATCGCGGAGGACGAACTGGCCGACCTCGCCGCGATGGCGGGCCGCGGCGCCCCGGAGGTGCCGCGACTGCGCCGCTCCCTGCTGCTGGTGGCCGGTGCGATCGGCTCCGTCAGCGCCCTCGGGCCGGGGCTGACGGAGGTCCGTCACGCGGTCGAGCTGTTCGGGGACCCGCCGCGCCGCTGAGTCCCGGAAGCCGGGCCGCCCGCCGTGCGCCCCCGGGCGCGAGTTCCGCCGTGCGTTCCGGGCGTACACCCCGGGCGTGCGCCCCGGGCTGAGTCCCGCCGCGCGGGCGCGGTTCAGCCGGCCGTGCTGCCGTTCGAGGCCAGCAGGGCCTCCGACAACTCCGCCGCCACCTGCTGGAGCAGCGGCACGATCCGGTCGGTCGCGGCCTCGGTGACGCGGCCTGCGGGGCCGGAGATCGAGATGGCCGCGGCGGTGGGGGAGTCCGGCACCGAGACGGCCAGGCAGCGGACGCCGATCTCCTGCTCGTTGTCGTCGATCGCGTAGCCCTGGCGCCGCACGTCCTCCAGCGCCGCGATGAAGCCGTCCGGCGTCGTGATCGTCTTGTCCGTGGCGGCCGGCATGCCGGTACGGCCCAGCAGTGCCCGCACCTCGTCCGCCGGGAAGTCCGCGAGCAGCGCCTTGCCGACACCCGTGGAGTGCGGCAGGACGCGCCGTCCGACCTCGGTGAACATGCGCATGGAGTGCTTGGACGGTACCTGCGCGACGTACACGATCTCGTCGCCGTCGAGCAGGGCCATGTTCGCCGTCTCGCCGGTCTCCTCGACCAGGCGGGCCAGGTGCGGGCGGGCCCAGGTGCCGAGCAGCCGGCCCGCGGACTCGCCGAGCCGGATCAGGCGCGGGCCGAGCGCGTATCGGCGGTTGGGCTGCTGGCGTACGTATCCGCAGGCCACGAGCGTGCGCATGAGGCGGTGGATGGTCGGCAGCGGCAGTCCGCTGCTGGCCGAGAGCTCGCTCAGGCCGACCTCGCCCCCCGCGTCCGCCATCCGTTCGAGCAGGTCGAAGGCGCGCTCCAGGGACTGGACGCCACCGGTGGCGGACCTGGCGGAGTCGGTGGTGCTGGCGCTGGACGTCGGCACGGCACGTTCCTTTCGGGGCTGGCGGGAGGAAAGAAGCGTACCCGGCGGCCGGTTGACTACCGGCTTGTACGTAGCTACGTTCTGCTTGCTGGAATATTAATTCCGCTTTGTGGAAACGTCCAGAGCTGCTCGTTGAGCATGCCACCACAAAGGGTGCCTCTTGACTGCCCGGAAGCGGGAGTGAAGACTCCTTCAACAGAACGTTGAATTCCGGCGGCAGCGAAGCAGAACCAGAAGCACAAGCAGAGAAGGGGATCCGGGTGTCCGAAGCTGAACTGGTGCTGCGCTCGACGCGCGTCATCACTCCCGAGGGGACCCGCGCCGCGTCGATCGCGGTCACCGGGGAGAAGATCACCGCCGTCCTGCCGTACGACGCCCCCGTCCCGGCGGGCGCCCGGCTGGAGGACGTCGGCGACCACGTCGTCCTGCCCGGTCTGGTCGACACCCACGTGCACGTGAACGACCCGGGCCGCACCGAGTGGGAGGGCTTCTGGACCGCCACCCGCGCCGCGGCGGCCGGCGGTATCACCACCCTGGTCGACATGCCGCTCAACTCCATCCCGCCGACCACCACGGTCGACCACCTGCGCACCAAGCGCGAGGTCGCCGCCGACAAGGCCCACATCGACGTCGGCTTCTGGGGCGGCGCCCTGCCGGACAACGTCAAGGACCTGCGCCCGCTGCACGAGGCCGGGGTCTTCGGCTTCAAGGCGTTCCTCTCCCCGTCCGGCGTGGACGAGTTCCCGCACCTCGACCAGGAGCAGCTCGCCCGGTCCCTGGCGGAGATCGCCGCCTTCGACGGCCTGCTGATCGTGCACGCCGAGGACCCGCACCACCTGGCCGCCGCCCCCCAGCGGGGCGGCCCCGAGTACGCCCACTTCCTCGCCAGCCGCCCGCGCGACGCCGAGGACACCGCGATCGCGACCCTCCTCGCCCAGGCGAAACGCCTCAACGCCCGCGTGCACGTACTCCACCTCTCCTCCAGCGACGCGCTGCCGCTGATAGCCGAGGCCCGCGCCGACGGCGTCCGGGTGACGGTCGAGACCTGCCCGCACTACCTGACGCTCACCGCCGAGGAAGTGCCGGACGGCGCGAGCGAGTTCAAGTGCTGCCCGCCGATCCGCGAGGCCGCCAACCAGGACCTGCTCTGGCAGGCGCTGGCGGACGGCACGATCGACTGCGTCGTCACCGACCACTCGCCGTCCACCGCCGACCTGAAGACCGACGACTTCGCCACCGCCTGGGGCGGCATCGCGGGCCTCCAGCTCAGCCTGCCCGCGATGTGGACCGCGGCCCGTGAGCGGGGCCTCGGCCTGGAGGACGTCGTGAGCTGGATGTCGGCGCGCACGGCCGCCCTCGTCGGGCTCGACGCACGCAAGGGGGCCATCGCGGCGGGCCGCGACGCGGACTTCGCCGTCCTCGCCCCCGACGAGACCTTCACCGTCGACCCGGCCGCCCTCCAGCACCGCAACCGCGTCACCGCGTACGCGGGCAAGACCCTGTACGGCGTCGTGAAGTCCACCTGGCTGCGCGGCACGCGCGTCGCGTCGGACGGCGCGTTCACCGACCCGAAGGGACAGCTCCTCGACCGGGCCTGACACGCGCCCGGACACCCCCTGAATCCAGTACATCCAGAACCGCCCCGAAAGGAACACCTGATCACCGTGACCGACCGGCAGAACACCTCGTTGGCCAGCTTCACCGGCGACGCGAACCCCTACGGAGGGGGCGACCCGTACGCGGACTACCGCACGGCCGACCTCCCCTTCACCCAGTACGCCAACCTTGCCGACCGGCAGCTCGGCGCGGGTGTCGTCGCCGCCAACGACGAGTTCTTCGCCCAGCGCGAGAACCTGCTGGTGCCCGGGCCCGCCGAGTTCGACCCCGAGCACTTCGGGCACAAGGGCAAGGTCATGGACGGCTGGGAGACCCGCCGGCGCCGCGGCGCCTCGGCCGAGCACCCCTGGCCCACCGAGGAGGACCACGACTGGGCGCTGATCCGCCTCGGCGCCCCCGGCGTGATCCGCGGCATCGTCGTCGACACCGCCCACTTCCGCGGCAACTACCCCCAGGCCGTCTCCGTCGAGGGCGCCTCGCTCGCCGGCTCGCCGTCCCCCGAGGAACTGCTCGCGGACGACGTGAAGTGGACGACCCTCGTCCCGCGCACCCCGGTCGGCGGCCACGCCGCCAACGGCTTCGCCGTCTCCACCGAGCAGCGCTTCACCCACCTGCGCCTGCGGCAGCACCCCGACGGCGGCATCGCCCGCCTGCGCGTCCACGGCGAGGTCGTCCCGGACCCCGCCTGGCTCACCGCCCTCGGCACCTTCGACGTGGTCGCCCTGGAGAACGGCGGCCAGGTCGAGGACGCCTCCAACCTCTTCTACTCACCGGCCACCAACACCATCCAGCCGGGCCGCTCCCGCAAGATGGACGACGGCTGGGAGACCCGCCGCCGCCGCGACCGGGGCAACGACTGGATCCAGTACCGCCTGGTGGACCGCGCCCGGATCCGCGCGATCGAGATCGACACGGCGTACCTGAAGGGCAACAGCGCCGGCTGGGCGTCCCTCTCCGTCAAGGACGGCGAGTCGGGGGAGTGGAACGAGGTCCTCCCGCGCACCCGGATGCAGCCCGACACCAACCACCGCTTCGTCCTGCCGGAGACGGCCGTCGGCACGCACGCGCGCGTGGACATCTTCCCCGACGGCGGCATCTCCCGCCTCCGCCTGTTCGGCACCCTGACGGAGGACGGCGCGGCCCACCTCGCCGCCCGCCACCAGGAACTGGGCGGCTGACCCCGCCGCTCACCGACCCGCGGGGCGCACCGGCAGGACAGCACCGGTGCGCCCCGCGCGCACGTCGCGGGGGCGGTCAAGCGGCGTGGCCGCCGTCCACCGCGAACTCCGCGCCGGTGACGTACGACGCGGTCGCCAGGTGGGCCACCGTCGACGCCACCTCGTCCGCCGTGCCGAAGCGGCCCAGCGCCGTCAGGGCCGCCTGCGCGTCCGCGAAGGGGCCGTCCGCCGGGTTCATGTCGGTGTCGATCGGCCCCGGATGCACGATGTTCGCCGTGATCCCGCGCGGAGCCAGTTCCCTCGCCAGCGCCTTGGTCAGCCCGATCAGCGCCGACTTGCTCATCGTGTAGAGCGTGCCGCCGGGTCCCGGCACCCGCTGGGACATGCAGGTGCCGACGGTGATGATCCGCCCGCCGTCGCTCATGCGGGACGCGGCCGCCTGGGAGGTCAGGAAGACCCCGCGGACGTTCACGGCCAGCAGCCGGTCGACGTCGGCGACGGAGAAGCTCTCCACCGGCCCGAGCAACCCGAGACCCGCGTTGTTGACCAGTACGTCGAGGCCGCCGCCGAACGCCTGGGCCCGCTCGACCGCCCCCGCCGCCTCCTCCGCGTCGGCGGCGTCCGACCGCAGGGCCACCGCCCGGCGCCCCAGCGCCTCGACGGCCCGTACGACGTCCTCCGCCGCGTCCTTGCCGTTCACATAGGTGAGGGCCACGTCCGCGCCCTCCCGCGCCAGCCGCAGCGCGGTCGCCGCACCGATGCCCCGGCTGCCGCCGGTCACCAGGGCCGTCCGGCCGGACAGGGGCGCCGGGAAGTGCGCCAGTGACTTCGTGTTCGTGTTCGTGTTCATGACTCCATCCCAGCGGCCCCGCCGCACCCCCGCTGGCGGTGAACGGACGTCGACCTCACCCCGGCCTCCGGTGCGCGGCGGCGACGAACAGCGCGAAACCGAGAGCGAGCAGGACCACACCGGCGTAGAGCTCGTGACCGTCGAGGAAGTCGACCCTGTGCACCACCCCCTTGTCCCAGTCGGTGAACTCCTGCAACAGGGCCATCACTCCCTGGACCACGGCCAGAAAACCCAGGAACTCCAGAAATCTCCTCATGCCGCCGACTCTCGCCCCGCGGAGCCGTCGCCCGCATCGGCCGCGGGGCGGTCCCCGCCCGCCGAAGGGCTCGCCCGCGCGTGAGCCGCCGCGCCGAAAGTCGCCGGCCCCGCGACTTCGGTCGGTGATCTCCTTCTGGCGGGGGACGTGGGCGGGCCCGCTGCGTAGATTCGTCGACTGTGAAGAGCGACGAACAGACCATGACGTCCCCCGCGTACGCAGGGCGCCGCTGGGCGCTGCCCGCGGCCGTGGTCGAGGATCTGTACCCGGGGCCCGCGCGGCCCGGTGGACGGCCGCGGCGCACCGCGCGCGACTGGATCGTCGACTTCACGTGCTTCCTGGTCGCGGTGGTCATCGGCCTGCTGGCCGCCGACACGCTCGACCAGGAGGCGGACCTCTCGCCGCCCCTGGCGGTCGTGGACCAGCTGACCGGCGCCCTGGCCTGCGCCGCCGTCTGGCTACGGCGCCGGTGGCCGGTCGGGCTGGCCGTGGTGATGGTTGCGGTGACCCCGCTCTCGGCCACCGCGGGCGGCGCGGCCCTCGTCTCCCTCTTCACGGTCGCCGTGCACCGGCCGTTCCGGTACGTGGCCTGGGTGGGAGGCGCCGGGCTCCTGGTGCAGCTCCTCTACTACTGGATGCGTCCGGAACCCGGCCTGCCGTTCCTGGCGTCGGTCGTGATCAGCGCGTTGCTCACCGTCGCGGTCGTCGGCTGGGGCATGCTCGCGCGGTCCAAGCGCCTGCTGCTGCTCAGTCTGCGCGACCGGGCCCGGCGTGCCGAGACGGAGGCGCGGCTGCGGGCCGAGCAGGCCCAGCGGCTGGCCCGGGAGGCCATCGCCCGTGAGATGCACGACGTCCTCGCGCACCGGCTGACCCTGCTCAGCGTGCACGCGGGCGCCCTGGAATTCAGGCCGGACGCCTCCCGGGAGGAGATCGCGCGGGCGGCGGGCGTCATCCGGGAGAGCGCGCACGAGGCCCTCCAGGACCTGCGGGAGATCATCGGCGTCCTGCGGGCGGCGGAACCCGACGACGCGGGCCGCCCCCAGCCGACGCTCGCGGGACTCGACGCGCTGGTCGCCGAGTCCCGCGAGGCCGGCATGAACGTCGTCCTCACGGGCCGCGCCGCCGACCCCGCGGCGGTCCCCGCCTCCGTCGGCCGTACCGCCTACCGCATCGCCCAGGAGGCCCTGACCAACGCGCGCAAGCACGCCCCCGGCACCGAGGTCACCGTCTCGGTCACCGGAGCGCCGGGCGACGGACTCGCGCTGTCGGTGCGCAACGCCCCGCCCGCGGGCGAGGTGCCCCACGTGCCCGGGTCCGGGCAGGGGCTGATCGGGCTGACCGAGCGGGCCTCGCTCGCGGGCGGCACCCTGGAGCACGGGCCCACGGCCGCGGGCGGGTTCGAAGTGCGGGCGAGGCTGCCGTGGAGCTGAGGCCGGCAACCGGCCGCCGGGCGGCCGTCTCCACCGGGGCGGCCCCTCTCCCCGCGCCCGTGATTACGTGTCACCCATGACTGCGATCAGACTGCTCCTCGTCGACGACGACCCGCTCGTGCGGGCCGGGCTGTCCTTCATGCTGGGCGGCGCCGACGACGTGGAGATCGTCGGCGAGGCCGCCGACGGCGACGAGGTCGGGGCGCTCGTCGACCGCACCCGTCCGGACGTCGTCCTCATGGACATCCGGATGCCGGTGGTGGACGGCCTCACGGCGACCGAACGGCTACGGGGCCGCGCGGACGCCCCCCAGATCATCGTCCTCACCACCTTCCACGCCGACGAGCAGGTACTGCGGGCGCTGCGCGCCGGCGCCGCCGGGTTCGTCCTCAAGGACACCCCGCCCGCGGAGATCCTCGACGCGGTCCGTCGGGTCGCGGCCGGGGATCCCGTCCTGTCGCCCGCCGTGACCCGACGGCTGATGGAGCAGGCGGCCGGTACCACGCCCGGTACGCGGCGCACCCGCGCGCGTGCACGCGTGGACACCCTCAACGACCGCGAGCGCGAGGTCGCGGTCGCGGTCGGCCGGGGCATGGCCAACGCCGACATAGCGGCCCACCTCTTCATGAGCGTCGCCACGGTCAAGGCCCACGTCTCCCGCATCCTGGCCCGGCTCGACCTCGACAACCGGGTCCAGATCGCGTTGCTGACCCACGACGCGGGACTCCTGGACGACTACCAGGACGACGGGACCGGACGGCCGTGACTCAGCCGGTGAGCACCTCGGGAACCTCCGTCAGCCGTACGGGTCTGCGCTCGCGCCGGGAGATGTCGCAGGCCTCCGCGATGCGCAGGGCCCGCAGTGCCTCGCGCCCGTCGCAGGGGTTGGCCCGCTCACCGCGTACGACCTGCACGAACGTGGTCAGCTCGGCCTCGTAGGCGGGCCCGAAACGCTCCACGAAACCGGTCCACGGCTTGTCCGCGGCGGGCGGGCCGGTCGGCTCGGTCGACGCGATCGGCGTCCGGTCGTCCAGGCCCACGACGATCTGGTCCAGCTCCCCGGCCAGCTCCATGCGGACGTCGTACCCCGCCCCGTTCAGCCGCGTCGCCGTCACCGTGGCCAGCGTGCCGTCGTCCAGTGTGAGCAGGGCGGCACCCGTGTCCACGTCGTCCGCCGCGCGGAACATCGGCGGACCGGCGTCGGACCCGGCGGCGTACACGTCGACGACCTCCCGCCCGGTCACCCAGCGCAGCACGTCGAAGTCGTGGATGAGCGTGTCCCGGTACAGCCCGCCGGACTGGGGCAGGTACCCGGCCGGCGGCGGAGCCTGGTCGCTCGTCACCGCCCGTACGGTGTGCAGCCGTCCGAGCCGCCCGGACCGCACCGCCTCCCTGGCGCCCGTGTAGCCGGTGTCGAAGCGGCGCTGGAAGCCCATCTGGAGGATCGTCCCGGCGGCCTCCACCTCGGCGATCGCCTGCAACGTGCCGGGCAGGTCGAGGGCGATCGGCTTCTCGCAGAACACCGGCAGCCCCGAGCGCGCCGCCCGGCCGATCAGCTCGGCGTGGGCCGGCGTCGCCGTGGTGATCACCACCGCGTCCACGCCCCACTGGAAGATCTCGTCGACCCCCGGTGCCGCCGTCTCGCCCAGCCGGTGGGCCAGGTCCTGGGCCCGCGAGAGGTCGGCGTCCGTGAGGATCAGGGATCCCACGTCGCGATGGCGGCTGAGCGTGTTGGCGTGAACGGTGCCGATGCGGCCCGTTCCGATGACCCCGATGCGCATGGAATCAAAGTGGGCTCACAGCCCACACCCTGTCAATGCGTATGTCCGGACAATCGGACTGCGCAACTTCCCGTCACCTGCGCACAGAGCTACGCTCGGCGCGTGCCCAAACCAGAAGTGGACCCGACCGTGTCGCTGGACCTCGGCGTGGATCGCAGCAGCCCCGTGCCGCTGTACTTCCAGCTGGCGCAGCAGCTGGAGGCGGCGATCGAGCACGGCGCGCTGACCCCCGGCAGCCTGCTGGGCAACGAGATCGAGCTGGCCGCACGGCTCGGTCTGTCCCGGCCCACCGTCCGCCAGGCCATCCAGTCGCTGGTCGACAAGGGCCTGCTCGTGCGCCGCCGGGGCGTCGGCACCCAGGTCGTGCACAGCAAGGTCAGGCGCCCGCTGGAACTCAGCAGCCTCTACGACGACCTGGAGGCGGCCGGACAGCGCCCGGCCACGAAGGTCCTGGTCAACACCGTCGTCCCCGCCACCACCGAGGTCGCCGCCGCGCTCGGCGTGGCCGAGGGGAGCGACGTGCACCGCGTCGAGCGGCTGCGGCTGACGCACGGGGAGCCGATGGCGTACATGTGCAACTTCCTGCCGTCCGGGCTGCTCGAACTCGACACCGGCCAGCTGGAGGCCACCGGCCTCTACCGGCTGATGCGCGCCGCCGGGATCACCCTGCACAGCGCCCGTCAGACCATCGGCGCCCGCGCCGCCACCACCGACGAGGCCGAGCGGCTCGGCGAGGGCGAGGGCGCCCCCCTGCTCACCATGGAACGCACGACCTTCGACGACACGGGACGCGCGGTCGAGTTCGGCACGCACACCTACCGGCCCTCCCGCTACTCCTTCGAGTTCCAGCTGCTCGTACGGTCCTGACGCGGTTCCCGAACGGCACCTTCCGGCGGCGGCTCCCACCGTGCGGGTTCGTCGCAATGTCCGGACAATGTGACCGTCGGCCGATCCCCGGAGGCATGCGCTCCGTTTGTGTGTCGGACAATGGAGCGTTTGGGGTTTCCAGAACCCCTGGGGTTCCCAGAACCCGGCCGGGGCCGTGAGTGCCCCGGCACGCACGGCACGGCACAGCACGGCAAGAAGGGCACGGCCTCGTGGCACGGTTTCGGACATGGGTGGGCATCGCGCTGGCAGGGGCACTGTCGGTGTCCCTGGCCGGCTGCAGCAGCACCGGCGGCAAGCGCGCCGAGGACGCCCGCAAGGCCGCGTCGGCCGAGGGCAGGGCGGCGGTGAACACCCCCCGCTGGACCTTCGCGATGATCACCCACTCGGGCGACGGCGACACCTTCTGGGACATCGTCCAGAGCGGCGCCGAGCAGGCCGCGCTCAAGGACAACATCAACTTCCTCTACTCCCACGACGACGAGGCGCAGCAGCAGGCCCAGCTCGTGAACGCGGCCATCGACAAGAAGGTCGACGGGATCATCGTCACGCTCGCCAAGCCCGACGCGATGAAGTCCGCCCTCGCCCGCGCGCGGAAGGCGGGTATCCCGGTGATCACCGTGAACTCCGGTTCCGAGGAGTCCAAGGAGTTCGGCGCCCTCACCCACATCGGCCAGGACGAGACGATCGCGGGCGAGGCCGTGGGCGAGGAGCTGAACGAGCGGGGCCGCGAGCAGGCGGTCTGCGTCCTGCACGAGCAGGGCAACGTCGGCCACGAGCAGCGCTGCGACGGCGTCGAGAAGACCTTCGACGGCAAGGTCCAGCGGCTCTACGTCAACGGCACCAGCATGCCGGACGTGCAGTCCGCCATCGAGGCCAAGCTCCAGACCGACAAGTCCGTCGACGCCGTGGTCACCCTCGGCGCCCCCTACGCCGACACCGCCGTCAAGGCCAAGCAGGGCGCGGGCAGCAAGGCCGAGATCGACACCTTCGACCTCAACGCCAAGGTGGCCGCCGGGCTGGAGGACGGCACCCTCGGCTTCGCCGTCGACCAGCAGCCCTACCTCCAGGGCTACGAGGCCGTCGACCTGCTGTGGCTGTACCGGTACAACGCCGACGTCCTCGGCGGCGGCCGGCCGGTGCTCACCGGCCCGCAGATCATCACGAAGGACGACGCCGCCGCGCTGGCCGACTACACGGAGCGGGGCACGCGATGAACGCCACCCAGGTGAAGGGAGCTGACGAAAGGATTCTGCAGACCTCTCCGCTGCGGAAACTCCTCGGCCGCCCCGAGCTGGGCTCCGTCGTCGGCGCGATCGCCGTCTTCGTCTTCTTCGCGTTCCTCGCCGACAGCTTCCTGCGCGCCTCCAGCCTCAGCACGGTGCTCTACGCCGCCTCCACGATCGGCATCATGGCCGTCCCGGTGGCGCTGCTGATGATCGGCGGGGAGTTCGACCTGTCCGCGGGCGTCATGGTCACCTCGTCGGCGCTGGTGTCGTCGATGTTCAGCTACCAGATGACCGCCAACGTCTGGGTCGGTGTCGGCGTGTCGCTGCTGGTCACCCTGGCCATCGGCGCCTTCAACGGCTTCATGCTCACCCGCACCAATCTGCCCAGCTTCATCATCACGCTCGGCACCTTCCTGATGCTGACCGGCCTGAACCTGGGCTTCACCAAGCTCGTCGACGGCACCGTCTCCACCAAGTCGATCGACGACATGGAGGGCTTCCCCTCCGCCCGCGACGTCTTCGCCTCCACGATCACCGTCGGCGGCGTCGGCTTCAAGGTCACCATCCTGTGGTGGCTCGCCCTGGTCGCCGTCGCCAGCTGGATCCTGCTGCGCACCCGCGCGGGCAACTGGATCTTCGCGGTCGGCGGAAACAAGGACGCCGCGCGCGCGGTGGGCGTCCCGGTCACCAGGACCAAGATCGGCCTCTACATGGGCGTCGGCCTCGGCGCCTGGATCTCCGGCCAGCACCTGCTCTTCTCCTACGACGTCGTCCAGTCCGGCGAGGGCGTCGGCAACGAGCTGATCTACATCATCGCGGCCGTCATCGGCGGCTGCCTGATCACCGGCGGCTACGGCAGCGCCGTCGGCTCGGCGGTCGGCGCGTTCATCTTCGGCATGACCAGCAAGGGCATCGTCTTCGCCGAGTGGAACCCCGACTGGTTCAAGTTCTTCCTCGGAGCGATGCTGCTCCTCGCGACCCTGCTCAACGCCTGGGTCCGCAAGCGCGCGGAGGCCACCAAGTGACGCAGACCGAAGGCCGTACGGCGCTCGTCGAGCTGTCCGGCGTCAGCAAGAACTACGGCAACGTACGCGCCCTGGAAGGCGTGTCCCTGGAGGTCCGCGCCGGGGAGATCACCTGCGTACTGGGCGACAACGGCGCGGGCAAGTCCACCCTCATCAAGATCATCTCCGGGTTGCACCAGCACGACGGCGGCACGCTGAGCCTGGACGGGGAGGAGACCCGCCTCTCCTCCCCGCGCGAGGCCCTGGACCGCGGCATCGCCACCGTCTACCAGGACCTCGCCGTCGTCCCCCTCATGCCGGTCTGGCGCAACTTCTTCCTGGGCTCCGAGCCGCGCAAGGGCGTCGCCCCGTTCAAGCGCATGGACGTGGACCACATGCGCCGCACCACCCACGCGGAACTCCTGCGCATGGGCATCGACCTGCGCGACGTCGACCAGCCCATCGGCACCCTCTCCGGCGGCGAACGCCAGTGCGTGGCGATCGCCCGCGCGGTGTACTTCGGCGCGAAGGTACTCGTCCTGGACGAGCCGACGGCGGCATTGGGCGTGAAGCAGTCGGGTGTGGTCCTGAAATACGTGGCGGCGGCACGTGACCAGGGCCTGGGTGTCGTCCTGATCACCCACAACCCGCACCACGCGTACCTGGTGGGGGACCGGTTCGTGCTGCTGAAGCGGGGCACGATGGTCGGCAACCACGAGCGCGAGGACATCACGCTGGACGAGCTGACGCGCCAGATGGCAGGCGGAAACGAACTGGACGATCTGCGCCATGAGCTGCAACGGACCCAGGGGCGCGGGGAACTGCGCGAGTAACCACGATGCACCGGCACCCGGCAACGAACCGATCACACCACCCCCTGTCCCATTCGGCACCCGGCACAGCCGTGCGGCACAATCGCACCCGATGAGCACCTACCGCGACTTCACCGCCCCCATCGGCTCCCGCCGCGCCCCGGTCCTGCGCACCGTGGGCACCAGGGAACGCCGCTCGCACCTCACGGCACCCCGCGTGCCGACGGTCGGCATCGACATCGGCGGCACGAAAGTCATGGCGGGTGTGGTCGACGCCGACGGCAACATCCTGGAGAAGCTCCGCACGGAGACCCCGGACAAGTCCAAGAGCCCGAAGGTCGTCGAGGACACGATCGTCGAACTCGTCCTGGACCTCTCCGACCGGCACGACGTGCACGCCGTGGGCATCGGCGCGGCCGGCTGGGTCGACGCCGACCGCAACCGGGTGCTGTTCGCCCCCCACCTGTCCTGGCGCAACGAACCGCTGCGCGACCGCCTCGCCGGCCGCCTCGCCGTCCCCGTCCTGGTGGACAACGACGCCAACTCCGCCGCCTGGGCCGAGTGGCGGTTCGGTGCCGGCCGCGGCGAGGACCACCTCGTCATGATCACGCTCGGCACCGGCATCGGCGGCGCGATCCTCGAAGAGGGCCAGGTCAAGCGGGGCAAGTACGGCGTCGCCGGCGAGTTCGGGCACATGCAGGTCGTCCCCGGCGGCCACCGCTGCCCGTGCGGCAACCGCGGCTGCTGGGAGCAGTACAGCTCCGGGAACGCCCTGGTCAGGGAGGCCCGTGAGCTGGCCGCCGCCGACTCGCCGGTGGCCTACGGCATCATCGAGCACGTCAAGGGCAGCATCGGCGACATCACCGGTCCGATGATCACCGAGCTGGCCCGCGACGGCGACGCCATGTGCATCGAGCTGCTCCAGGACATCGGCCAGTGGCTCGGCGTCGGCATCGCCAACCTCGCCGCGGCCCTCGACCCGTCCTGCTTCGTGATCGGCGGCGGGGTCAGCGCCGCCGACGACCTGCTGATCGGCCCCGCGCGCGACGCCTTCAAGCGCCAGCTCACCGGCCGCGGCTACCGCCCCGAGGCCCGCATCGTCCGCGCCCAGCTCGGCCCCGACGCCGGCATGGTCGGTGCGGCGGACCTGGCCCGGCTGGTCGCCCGCCGGTTCCGCCGGGCCAAGCGGCGCCGGGTGGAGCGCTACGAGCGCTACGAGCGGTACGCCGAGGCCCGCCGCGAGTCCGGGGAGTCGCTGTGACCGAGGCACTGCCGCACCGGGCGGCACCGCCCGGGGACCCCGGGCCCCCGGGCGAGGGCCGCCGGCACATGATCCGGCGCCGCGCGCTGACGCTGCTCACCATCGTGCTGCTCATCGGCGTACCCGCCGGTTACCTCGCGATCTCCGCCGGCCAGAGCCGCGACAGCGGACGGGACAAGGAGGCGAAGTACGCGGCGACCGGCATGACCGAGGGCTGGCCGTCCAAGCTGCAGCGCCGCATCTACGAGGTGCCCGTCCCGGTCCCGTCCGACGAGGTCGCGTACTACGAGACGAACAACTGGAAGACCAGCCGGCTCTACGTCCAGTTCGAGACCACCGACGCCGGCCTCGACGTCTTCCTGGCGGGGCTCGGCGTCACCCGGGACGCGCTGGTGCAGGACAAGATCGCGATCAGCGACCGTGCCCAGCGGGTTACCGGATGGGAGTTCGGCGGATCCGGCCCCTGGTGGGGCGTCGTCAAGGAACAGCGGGACCCCGCGCCGACCCAGGACGTCGTCGTGAACATGGAGGATCCGGACTACCCGATGGTGTACGTCGTCTCGCACACCGTCCCGTAGGGCCCGCTCCGTCCCGTCCCGGGACGCCGTCGGAGCCGATTGTCAGACCCCGCCCGTAGAGTCGAAGACATCTGATCGGGCAGACGGGCGGGAGGTGACAGGACGTATGGGCGACATGGCCGTGGCGGACACGACGGATCCGTCGGCTGCCGGGCGCTTCGGCGCGCCGGGCGAGAGGGAGCGGTCCGACGGGGAGCGGTCCGAGGGGGAGCCGGCGTCCGTCCCCGTCCGGCTCGCCGCGGTCTTCCTGCCCGCACCGCTCCCACGGCAGGGACGGATCGCCTTCTGGGACCCCGACGACGGCCCCCTCACCCCCGGACCGCCCGCGTACGGTGCAGACCCCGCCCCCGAAGGGGCCCGCGAGGACGCGGACCGAGCGCCCGGACTCACCGAGCTGACCGTGGTCCGGCGGCACGGGACCGCAGTGCGGCGCGCGACGACGCCCGCGCTGGCGCTGCCGCTCGGCGACGCGCTGCCCCTCCTGGTGCGCGCCCGGCACGACCCGGCCGCCCACCCGGCCACGGCCTGCTGGGGCGCGGCCGCCCTGCACGCCCTGCGGCTCACCGCACGCGGCCGGCTGCTGCCCGGCCTGACCGCCACCGGGCACGACGCCTGGCGGGCCGGCCCGCTCGACCCGGACGACATCGCGCACCTGCGTGCCGTCGCCGCCGCCCTGCCCCCGGAGGGCCACGCGGTCCCGCTGGACGGCCCCGGCCCGATCCGGCTGCCGGAGCCGGAAGCGCTGGTCCGCGCCTTCCTGGACGCGGTCGCCGACACCCTGCCCCGCACCCCGGCCGCGCCCCACGCCTCGGGCCGGCCCTTCGCCGCGCGCGGCGCCCAGCGCATGCCCGACGCCCACGACTGGGCCGCGGAGGTCGCCGCCGGCATGGACGCGGGCGTGCGGATCTCGCTCCGCCTGGACCTGTCCGCGTACGACCTGTTCGACGGTGACGGAGACGGCGGCGCGGGAGGGGAGGCCAGAGGCCGCGGCCCCCTGCGCAACGCGGGCGCGGCTGTCGTCCAAGTGCACAGCCTCGCCGACCCCACCCTCGTGGCCGACGCGGCGGACCTGTGGTCCGGGGCGGCCGACGAGGCGTTCGGCACCCGCGCGCGCGTGGACGCCGCTCTGGCGGTGCGGCGCGCGGCGCGGGTCTGGCCGCCGTTGGACCGGCTCACCGAGCAGGACGTGCCCGACGTACTGGCCCTGTCCGAGGAGGAGGTCACCGACCTGCTGGGCGTCGCGGCCGGCCGCCTCGCCGCCGCCGGGGTCGCCGTGCACTGGCCCCGCGACCTGGCCCAGGACCTCACCGCGACCGCGGTGGTCCGGTCCGCGCCCGGCTCCGCGACCGACGGCACCGGCTTCTTCGAGAGCGAGGACCTCCTCCAGTTCCGCTGGCAACTGGCGATCGGCGGCGACCCGCTCACGGAGGCGGAGATGGACGCGCTCGCGGAGGCCCACCGCCCGGTGGTCCGGCTGCGCGACCGGTGGGTGCTGGTCGACCCGGCACTCGTCCGCCGGGCCCGCAAACGCGACCTGGGCCTGCTCGACCCGGTCGACGCGCTCTCCGTCGCCCTGACCGGCAGCGCGGAGGCCGACGGCGAGACGGTCGACGTGGTGCCCGTCGGCGCGCTGGCCACCCTGCGCGACCGGCTCACGGCCGGCGTACGCCCCGCCGAACCCCCGCCCGGCCTCCACGCCACCCTCCGCGACTACCAGCTGCGCGGCCTGGCCTGGCTCGACCTCATGACCTCCCTCGGCCTCGGCGGCTGCCTCGCCGACGACATGGGCCTCGGCAAGACCGTCACCGTCATCGCCCTGCACCTTCGGCGTGCCCGCACCGAACCGACTCTGGTGGTCTGCCCCGCCTCCCTGCTGGGGAACTGGCAGCGGGAGATCAACCGCTTCGCGCCCGGCGTCCCGGTCCGCCGCTTCCACGGCCCCGACCGCACTCTCGACGACCTCACCGGCGGATTCGTCCTGACCACCTACGGCACCATGCGGTCCGCCGCCACCACACTGGCCGAGCAGCCCTGGGGCATGGTCGTCGCGGACGAGGCACAGCACGTGAAGAACCCCTACTCGGCGACCGCCAAAGCCCTGCGTACGATCGAGTCCCCGGCGCGCGTGGCACTGACCGGCACACCCGTGGAGAACAACCTCTCCGAACTGTGGGCGCTGCTCGACTGGACCACACCCGGTCTCCTCGGCCCGCTGAAGTCCTTCCGCGCCCGGCACGCGCGCGCGGTGGAGAACGGGGAGGACGAACAGGCGGTGGAACGCCTCGCCCGGCTGATCCGCCCCTTCCTGCTGCGCCGCAGGAAGTCCGACCCGGGCATCGTCCCCGAGCTGCCGCCGAAGACCGAGACGGACCACCCCGTGCCGCTCACCCGCGAGCAGGCCGCACTGTACGAGGCGGTGGTGCGCGAGTCGATGCTCGCCATCGAGTCGGCCGAGGGCATGGGCCGCCGGGGACTGGTGCTCAAGCTCCTGACCTCGCTGAAGCAGATCTGCGACCACCCCGCCCTGTTCCTGAAGGAGGACCACCCGCCGGGCGGGGCCGACCGGATGACCGCCCGCTCGGGCAAACTCGCCCTGCTGGACGAGCTGCTGGACACGGTGCTCGCGGAGGACGGCTCGGTGCTGATCTTCACGCAGTACGTCGGCATGGCCCGCCTCATCACCTCCCACCTGGGCGCCCGCGCGGTGCCGGTCGACCTGCTGCACGGGGGCACACCGGTGCCGGAGCGCGAGCGCATGGTGGACCGTTTCCAGAGCGGGGCGACCCCCGTGCTCGTCCTGTCCCTGAAGGCCGCCGGTACCGGCCTGAACCTCACCCGCGCCGGCCACGTCGTGCACTTCGACCGCTGGTGGAACCCGGCGGTGGAGGAGCAGGCCACCGACCGCGCCTACCGCATCGGCCAGACCCAGCCGGTCCAGGTGCACCGGCTCATCACCGAGGGCACGGTCGAGGACCGCATCGCCGAGATGCTCCAGTCCAAGCGGGCCCTGGCCGACGCGATCCTCGGCTCCGGGGAGTCGGCCCTCACCGAGCTGACATCCCGTGAACTGTCCGACCTCGTCTCCCTGCGGAGGCCGTCATGACCCCCCGGCCCGCCGACGAGGCCCGTCGCGCCCTGCGGGAGGCACGCGAGCGGGGCGAGGGCGCACCCGGCCGCGCCGTCGACGCCACCGCGAGCGCTGACGCCGACGCGGACTCCGTGGCGGCTCCCGGGCCCGCACAGACGGACGAGCACGGTCCGGGGCGGAATCCGGAGGCGCACACCGGGCCACGCCCCGGGGACGTCGCACGCGCCGCGTTGCGCAGCGCCCGGACCGCACGGCCGTCGGAAGCCGACGCGCCTTCCGACGCGGATGCCGACGCCGGTAACGCGGTGGGTGGAGCGGAGGCCCACGGGTTCGCCGAGACGGGCACGACTACGGCGGCCCTGGCGGTCCCGGGGACCATGGAGGCGGCAGAGGCCGCGGACCGGCCCCACGAGGTGCCCGAGTCCGTCGCGCCGCCTGTCTCCGACGGGACGGCCGCTCCTGCCGTGGCGGAGCCCCGCGACGAGGCGGCGGACGGTTCCGTCGACCGGACGCACCCGCACCCGGGTTCGCACCCGCACCCGCACCCGGGTTCGCACCCGCACCCGCACCCGGGTTCGCACCCGCACCCGCACCCGGGTTCGCACCCGGAGCCGCAGCCGGAGACGCCCCGCCCGGGCACGGGGAGCGGGGCGGGAGGCGGGGCCGGGGGCGACAGTCGGCCCGCGGACGTGGCGCGGGAGGCGTTGCGTGCCGCTCGTCGGCAGGCGCGGGCGGACGCCGAGACCAAGGGTGCCGGGAGTACCCGGCGGTCGCCCCGTCCCGCGGGCCGTCCACGGGGGACCGGCGGTTCGGGCACCGCCGACGCCCGCGCCCGCGCCGTACGGGAGTTCGTGGCGGGAGCCTTCCGTCTGCCGCCGGAGGACGACCAGGTCGAGGAGGTCCCGACCTCGGAGGGGTCGCCCGGCGCGTCCCCGGCCGAGAGCCGGGCGGCCGCGCGCCCGGAGCCCGGTCCGTCGCCCGGCCCGGACCCTGCCGCCGAAGCCGCCGCTTCCCCGCCGCGCCCGCTTCCGCCGGGCGGACACCCTCCGACGAAGCCTCGGCGTCCGCCGGTGAGCCGTGGCCCTGGGCCACCTCCTCCCACGCGCCGCCGACCTCCCCCAGCCGGGCCCACGGCAGCCGGCCGCGCACGGCCGCAGGCCCGCCACACCACCCTCCACGCCACCTGCGACCCCGCCCGCGACACCCCGCGCCCCCCGCTCGATGGCGGCCCCGGACCGCGACGGCGAGCTTCGGCGCACCTTCCCCGCGCTCCCGCCCCGGGCGGCCGCGGAGGAGGGCCTCGCCGGGACGTGGTGGGGGAACGCGTGGGTGAGGGCGCTGGAGGAGGGCGCTCTGGACGCCGCGCGACTGGAGCGCGGACGGGGGTACGCCGAACGGGGACACGTCGACGCGATCACCGTGACGCCCGGCCTGGTCCTCGCCTACGTGCAGGGCAGCCGCGCCCGGCCGTACCGTGTGCAGGTGCGGCTGCGGACGCTGGGCGACGCCGACTGGGAGCGGTTCCTGGACGCCGCCGTCGAACGGCCGGGGCACATCGCCGCCCTCCTCGACAGGGAGCTTCCCCATTCCCTGGCCGACCTGGCCGACCGCGGCGTCCCGCTGCTCCCCGGCCCCGGCGACCTCACCCCGCAGTGCAGCTGCCCCGACTCCGGGCACCCCTGCAAGCACGCCGCGGCCGTGTGCTACCAGACGGCACGTCTGCTGGACGCCGACCCCTTCGTGCTGCTCCTGCTGCGCGGCCGGGGCGAACGCGAGCTGCTCGACGCCCTCTCCCGGCTCAACGCGGCCCGCGCGGCTCGTGCGGCCCAGGACCGCGGACCCGCCCCCCTGCCCGGCGTCCGGGCGACCGAGGCCCTCACCCGGGGCGCCCTCCCGCCCCTCCCGGCGCCGCAGGCGGCCCTCCCGCACCCCGAGCAGCCGCCCGCCTACCCGGCCGCGCCGGGCGGCCCCGACCCCTTCGCGCTGGACCAACTGGCCACCGACGCCGCCGCCCGTGCCCACGCCCTGCTCACCACGGGACGTGACCCGGTCGGCCGTCTGACGCTGTGGCAGGACGCCGTCCGCCTCGCCGCGGCACGCCCCGGCTCCGGTCTCACCGCGGGCACCCGCGCGCTCTACGCGTCCCTGGCCTCCGCCGCCGGCCGCGACGCGGCCGAGCTGGCCCGCGCCGTGGCCGCCTGGCGCCAGGGCGGACCGGAGGGCCTCGACGTACTGGAGGAGCCCTGGGACCCGCCAGCCGGCCGCTTCGACCGTGCCCGCCCGCTGCTGCTCGCCGCCGACCTCCCCGCCTTCCGCCCCTGGCGCAACCATCTCACCCACCCCCACGGCCACGTCCAGCTCAGACTCGGCCGGGCAGGCCTGTGGTACGCGTACGAATCGGAGCCGGGCCGCGAGGACTGGTGGCCGCGCGGCACTCCCGACCTCGACCCGGTAGGCGCCCTCACCGGCCTGGGCACGCGGGACGACCTCTGACCGACGGGTGCGGCCGACGACCGTGAGCCACGCACCGAGGCCCAGGCGCGGGCAGGGGCCCGCCACGGGGATGGGGCCGGGCCCCCGCGCGCTTCAGCCCACGGCTGAGATCGAGCGGCCCGCCCAGTCGGGAGCCGGTTCGGTCAGCTCCGTGAAGCGGCGCCGGACCGCTTCCGGGAACTCGGCGGCCCGGCCCGCCTGCTGGTCGACGTGGACGGCGAGCAGTTCGGTCGTCGCCACCGGGGCGGCGTCGGGCGTCGGCCCGGACTCCGGTTCGGACACCACGTACATCTCGTGCACGAAGCGCGCTTTGCGCGGCGCCGCTCCCAACACGCGCGTACGGACGGCCAGATGGGCGTCCTGGGGAACGTCGCGCAGATAGCGGATGTGCGACTCGACCGTGTAGAGGGAGCAGCCCGTGGACGCGCGGTAGCCGGAGTCCAGGCCCGCCTCGATCATCAGCGCGTCCGTGGCGTGACCGAAGACGAGGACGTAGAAGGCCTCGCTCATATGGCCGTTGTAGTCGATCCACTCCGGGCGGACCGTGCTGTGGAACAGGGGGAGGGGCGTCATCGGGTGCCCTCCTCGCGGTCCAGGCGGCCGGTGGCGCGCAGCACGTCGATGACGCCCCGGTCGCGTTCGGCCACCAGGTCCGCGATGGAGCGGCCGTCCGCGGCCTCCTCGCAGCCGGCCACCACGGCGTCGTACAACTCCTTGTCCAGCTCGGGCGCTTCGAGTCGGGTCCACGGCGACTTGAGGGACGGGCCGAAGTGGTCCAGCATGTGTGCCATGCCGCCCTCGCCGCCCGCGAGCGCGAACGTCAGCATCGGCCCCATCACCGCCCAGCGCAGCCCGGGCCCCTCGGTGATCGACAGGTCGATGTCCCGGACCGTCGCCTCGCCGTTCGCGACCATGTGCAACGCCTCGCGCCACAGGGCCTCCTGGAGGCGGTTCGCGATGAAGCCCGGTATCTCGTCGTCCATCGTGATGACGGACTTGCCCGCGACCTCGTAGAAGCGGGAGGCCCAGGCGACCGCCGCCGCGTCGGTGCGCTCACCGCCGACGACCTCGACGAGCGGGATGAGGTAGGGCGGGTTGAACGGGTGGCCGACGACCAGACGCGACGGGTCGGCGGCCGCCGTCTGCATGTCGGTCATCGGATAGCCGGAGGTGGAGGAGGCGATGACGACGCCGGGTGGTGTCGCCGCGTCCAAACGGGCCAGGAGATCGCGCTTGAGGTCGAGCTTCTCGGGTGCGCTCTCCTGAACGAACTCCGCTTCTGCCACGGCCAGTTCGAGGGTGGCGGCCACGGTCAGCCGGTCGGCCGAGGCGCCCTCGGCGAGACCGAGCGAGGTGAGCGCCGGCCAGGCCGCGTCGACCAGGCGGCGCAGCTTGTGTTCGGCGTCGGGCGCGGGGTCCCAGGCGGTCACGTCGTAGCCGCGGGCCAGGAAGTGGGCGACCCAGCCGCCACCGATGACTCCGGCGCCGACGCAGGCGACGCGGCGGACGTTCTCGGGCGGGGTCGTCTCGGGTGTGTTCATGAGAGGGGCTCCTTCGTCGTCGCGGCGGGTTACTTGCGCGGCTTGAGGCCGAGGGTGGCGCGGGCCTCGTCCGGTGTCGCGACGCGGGCGCCGATCGACTCGGTGAGGGTCACCGCCCGCTCGACGAGCTGGGCGTTGGTCGCCTTGTTGCCCTTGCCGAGGTACAGGTTGTCCTCCAGGCCCACGCGGACGTGCCCGCCGAGCAGGATCGACTGCGCGACCCACGGCATCTGCATCCGGCCGAGCGCGAAGCTCGCCCAACGCGCCCCTTCCGGCAGCATGTTCACCATCGACTGAAGTACTCCGGGGTCCGCGGGCGCCCCCCACGGCACACCCATGCACAGCTGGAAGACGGTCGGGTCGTCGAGCAGCCCCTCCGCGAGCAACTGCTTGGCGAACCACAGCTGACCCGTGTCGAAGATCTCCAACTCGGGCCGCACCCCCAGCTCCTGGATGCGCCGGGCGCCCGCGCGTAGCATGTCGGGCGTCGAGACGTACAGGTTCGAGCCGTCGCCGAAGTTGAGCGAGCCGCAGTCCAGCGTGCAGATGTCCGGAAGCAGGTCCTCGACGTGGGGGAGGCGGTCCAGCCCGCTGACGAGGTCGGTGCCGGGGAGGTGGGTGAGCGGGTCGTCCGGGTCGATGACCAGATCGCCACCCATGCCGGCGGTGAGGTTGATGACGACGTCGGTACCGGTCTCCTTGACGCGTTCGACGACCTCCCGGTACAGCTTCGGGTCGCGGGACGGGTCGCCGGTCTCCGGGTCGCGCACGTGGATGTGGACGACGGCCGCTCCGGCCGCGGCCGCCTCCACGGCGTTCCGGGCTATCTGCTCCGGAGTGACGGGGACGTGGGGGCTCTTGCGAACGGTGTCACCGGCGCCTGTGAGCGCACAGGTGATGATGACGTTCTCGGTCATGGGCATGTGGGGGCCTCCCGGGTTCTTGCCGCTCGGTGATGGTGGAGCGGGGCGCGGGGCATGGGTTGCCGAGCTTCCGCCGCTTCGGGCTACGAGCTATGAGCTACGGGCTGTGGACTACGGATTACGGATTACGGATTACGGACTACGGACTACGGACTACGGACTACGGGGTCAGGATCGTGTGGGTGACGTGGGTGGTCAGTGCCGCGTGCATGGCGTCCGCGGCACGGGCGGCCGACGGCCCGCTCACCGACAGGACGTGTGTCGCCAGGCCGTCGATCAGCGCGGTCAGCGTCAGCGCCGCCGCCTGCGGGTCGACCCCGGCGCGGAACACACCCTGTCCGACACCTCGGCGTACGACGTCGGCGACGGTCTCCCGCCACTGCCGGTAGTACTCCGAGTGCAGCCGGCCCACCGCCGTGGAGCGCGCGGCCTCGGCCCACAGGTCGAGCCACACCGCCCACTGGCGGCGCTGCTGCTCGGTGCGCGGCGTCTGCAGCGCGAGGAGCTGGCGCAGTTCCGCCGCCGCGTCGTCCGCCCCGGCGAGACGGGCGGCGCGGTGCGAGGTGTCCTCGTCCATGCACCAGCGCACGGCGGCCTCCAGGAGTTCGGCGCGGCCCGGGAAGTGGTAGTGGATCGCGGCGCTGCTGGTGGCGCAGGCACGGGCGATGTCGGCGACCCGCACCGCGTGGAAGCCGTGCTCCGCGATCAGCCGGACCGTCTCGCGGACGATCTGCAACGGTCGTCCGCCCTCGATGCCGACGGTCGGCGCCGGGTCCTCCTCGCGAGGCCGGGTGCCGAGCAGCCAGCCCGCGTCGACCCGGCCCTCGTCGGCGATCCGTGCCAGCTCCGCGACCGTGAAGCGGCGGGTGCCACTGAGCGAACGCGAGAGCTTCGACGGATCCAGGACGACACGGCGCGCGAACTCGCGCTGGCTGACGCCCGCCGCCGCGATGACCTCGCGGACGCGGGCGGCGGTGTCGGCGGCCGGTGCGCCGCCGTCGAGGACATCGTCGGTTTCCACGGGACCCGACCCTAGGGGTGTGTTGCGGAAAACTCAACATCCCCGAGTGGGGAAGTGAGAAGTCACGGGTTGACACTGCTGGTGCAAGGTACCGGTACGAGCCTTGCGTAAGTTGTTGAGAACCTGACTGGCGTGCCAGTCAGGAGCGTGCACTCGCCCGTGGACTGTCATCCGGGCGACCGGCGCACGGCGAGTACGGCCAAGTCGTCCTGCTGCACGCCCTCGGTGAAGGCGTGGACGTCGTCGACGAGTGCGTGGGTGAGCCGGCCCGCGGTGATGTCGGCGTGGCCGGCGAGGCGAGTCTCCAGCGGATAGAAGGCGCCCGCGGGGGAGCGGGCCTCGGTGAGGCCGTCGGTGCACAGCAGCAGCGTCGCCCCGGCGGGAAAGGGGAACCAGGACACCGTGCGCGGCTCGTCGACGAGGTCGGCCAGGCCGAGCGGCGCATGCTCCGTCCCTCCGGTGACGGGGGTGACGGTCCCGTCGTGCAGCACGTAGGGCGGGATGTGGCCGCACATGACGAGCTGGGTCTCGGTGCCGGTGCCCACCCCCAGGACGACGGCGGTGACGAACCGTTCCGGCTCGCCGCGCTGTTCCGCGTACCCGTTGTGGCGGACCACCGCCGCCTCGAGGGAGTCCACGAGCGCGGTCACCGTCGGTTCGCGGTGAGCGGCCTCGCGGAACGCACCGACCACGTCGATCGCCATGCCGATGGCGGCGAGCCCCTTGCCCTGGACGTCGCCGATCAGCACCCGGGTGCCCCAGGGCGTGGCCGCCACGTCGTAGATGTCGCCCCCGACGAGTTTGTCCTGCTGCACCGGCTCGTACACGCCGTCCACGAGTACGTCGTCGGTGAGCAGCGGAAGCGGACGCAGGATCTGCCGCTGCATCGCGGCAGCGGTCGACCGCAGACGTACCAGAGCCCCCTCGCGAGTGGTGCGCAGCCAGGACCCGTAGACGGCCAGCGCGCCGAAGCCGAGGGCGAACAGGGCCAGGACCACCCGGTCGCCGAGCCGCTCCGCGGACAGCGCCACCGGCACGATGACGAGGACGCTCACCCAGGAGGAGACCAGCGCCGTCTGCCGCGGGGTGCACAGCGCGGCGGCGAACGCGGGGAGGAACACCAGCAGTCCCAGCAGCAGCACGGCCGTCCCGGTCGCCGCGCCCACGACGAGGGTCACCACCGTCGCCGCGACCGTCACCAGGACGACGGCACGCGTCGGGGGTGTGCGGATCGTGGCGCCGTCGTCGCGTTCCGCACCGCCCTCCGCGGGAACCGGCGCCGCACGCGACGAACCGAACATGCGAGCATCCTCCAGTGGCGGGGTGATCGGACGGTGCGAATGCCACATGCCGCGACAGACGGGCGGCCTCGATCATCCAATCTGCTTGACATACCGAACGCGGGGAGGCTTGCCGCACCTGGACCGGAGTGCCTCCGCCCGGGTGACCCCGCTCGGTGAAGCCTCGCCGCAGATGCGAGGCGGACGTCGTATGTCACTCCGCATGAGCCGGGCCTTGATTTCCTGACATGGCATGTGCGTTCGCGCGGACTGTCATGACGCCGATACGGCAGCCGGCCCCTGACCGAGACCGAAGAGGGAACCCGGCGGGAGTCCGGGACTGCCCCGCAGCGGTGAGCGGTCCCGGTTTCGGCAGCAACGGCTCGACCGGCGACCACAGTTCGTCCGACATGATCCACGGCCGCGGGCGGGTGTGGGCCCCGAAGCGCTCAGGCGGGGACGGTTTTGGCGAGGTGGACCACACCGGCGTCCGCTTCCACGCGAAGCGGAGCGTACCCCTGACTCTCGTAGAGGGCGAGGTTCCGGCTGCTGGCGGCGCCGGTGGACAGGACGATACGACGGCAGCCCTCCCCGGCGGACTCGGCCATGCGGAGCAGCCATCGGCCCAGACCGAGTCCGCGCAGGTCGGGGACGACGGCGAGCCGCCCCACGTGCAGCTCGGCTCCGCTGCGACGCGTCCGTACCATCCCGAGAAGCCGCCCGTCCCGCCACAGGCCCGTCGCCTGCCAGTCGGCCAGCCATGCGCGCACCTGGTGGGGCGACTCGTGCAGGGCCGGTATCGCCAGGGTGCTGTTGGCGACCGCCTCCTCGGCCCAACAGCAGCGCTGCAGCACCGTAACCTCCGGCGCGTCGTCCGGGGCGAGGCGCCGTGCGTACGAGCCCGCGACGGGTCCTGCCACCGCGCTCACGCGTCCGCGCTCGCGAAGCGGGGTCAGGGCCTGAGCGACCCGCACCAGTTCCGCGAGCAGCCCCTCGGCGGCGTCACCGAGGGGCGCCCCGGGTTGGAAGCGGTCCTCTCGCATCGCGTCCGCGATCCGGATCGCGACGGTGGAGCCCAGGGGGACGAGGCGAAGAGCGGTCATCACCTGCTTGGCGTGCTGGACCGCCCGGGTGCCCGCCGAGGTGTTGCCGTAGCTGACGAACCCGACCGGCTTCCAGGCCCACTCGGGGCCAAGGTAGTCGAGCGCGTTCTTCAGGGTCGCGGGCATCCCGTAGTTGTACTCCGGCGTCACGACGACGAAGCCGTCGGCCTCATCGACGATCGCGCTCCACCGGCGGGTGTGTTCGTGGTGGTAGACGCCGGTCGAGGGGTGCTCCTCCTCGTCCAGGAAGGGCAGTTGCAGATCACCGAGCGCCAGGGGCGCCAGGGTCGCATCCAGGGTGAGGGCGCTCGGTGCGAGCGTCCCGGTCAGCCAGTTGCCGACTGCCGGGCCGAGCGCGCCGGGACGCGTACTGCAGATCAGTACGAGAACGCGCGTTCTTTTCGTTGACATGGAAATGAAGCTAGCTGGTAAATTGATTACATGTCAACGAAAAGGTCGGATGCTGCTACCCGCTGGCTCGGTTCGGAAGAGGAGCACGCCTGGAGGGCATACCGCCGTATGGTGACCGTCGTGCAGGCCCGCACCGCGCAGGACCTGGCCGAACTCGGGTTGTCCGAGCCCGACTACGAGGTGCTCAGCACCCTGTCCGAGCGCGCCGACGGCACCGGCACCCTGCGTGAGCAGGCCGCCAAGATGGAGTGGTCCCGAAGCCGTTTGTCCCGCCACGCCACCCGCATGGAGGCACGTGGGCTCATCCGCCGTGCACCGGACCCGGCCGACGGCAGAGGTTGCTTCCTGGTTCTCACCGAGAGGGGACGGGATACTCTCCGGCAGGCCGCTCCCACTCATGTCGCATCAGTGCGGCGCCACTTCGTCGACCAGCTCGACCCCCAGGAGCTCGCGGTTCTCGGCCGCATCGCCGCCAAACTCGCCGGCCAACCGGAGGAATCCTTCTCGCAATCGGCCGGGGGGACTCCGTGAGCCGCGTCGGCGAGCTGCCGGCCACCGTGAAGACTCGGGCTGAGCGGCCGGGGCAGCCGGAAGGGTTGATCAGCCGCTGACCGTGCGCAGAAAGTGATCGGCGTCTTCCGGCTCGCCCAGTCGGCCCATCTCCAGCCAGGAACCGTCGGCGAACGCGAGCCGGAAGGTGGCGTACCCGCGCGGCTGACCCGCCTCACCCTCGATCCGTGCTTGGTCGAGGGTGAACTCCGTGACGGTCCGGAAATCGTCGGCCTTGGTCGGCGACAGCCGACGGCGAGGGGACGCTGCCACGCAGACGCGGTCGCGGGTCAGCATGACCAGGCGCTTGGGGCTGGGCGAGTGTCCGTACCAACGCAGCAGCAGCTGGCCCGCGGTCAGGTTCCAGTCCCCGTCGAAGACCCCGTTGGCCGGGTCCTGCCCGCGATCCCTCTCACGAGAGCGGCCACGGCCGGAACGCTGTGTGTCGGGTGGGCACGCCTGTCCGGTCTGACCGCCACGGCTCCGTCCCGACAGCCGTTGGTCAAGCCTGCGGCCGAGATGGTCAATCAAGATCATCGGTACGACCACGAAGAAGAACACCACAGCCCCGGCGTACAGCAACCAGTGGTGGCGCGATTTCAGGCGCCCTTTGCCTGCCGCACGGTGAACGTCCTTGGGCGGTGCGGGGATGGGCTTGTGGATCTCACACCAGACCAAGGCCACGGGTTCCTCGCCCAGGATCTTCCGCGCCCGCCGCTGCACCTTGCCCTTCGCCATGCCGGAGATCCTAGTGCCGGCCTTCTACCAGTGGGCGGTGAGCAGGCAGTTGGTGGCTGAAGCCCCTGTCCCTCGGCGAGACCGGCGGACGCCGCCGTCCGGGTTGCCGTTCGCGTCGAGCCGGTCGAGTGCAGCCGGGACCGCGACGGGTCCAGCGACCCGCGCCCACGGCGTCGACGAGAGGGAGGTGGCCGACCTCGCCGAGGTGAACCTGCCGTTCATGAACGAACCTCACCACCCGAGGCTCGGCCGCCGCACCCACCAGCACACGCGCGACTGGAGCGCCAAGGTCGCGAAGGCGGACGCCTTCGTGTTCGTGGTGCCGGAGTACAACTACGGCCACAACGCCGCACTCAAGAACGCGATCGACCACCTCAGGCGATCACCGGCTCAGGTCGCCCCGGCGACTGGCCGTGGCAGGGCGACGGCACAATGTCGTTGTGGATCCGACCAGCCAGATCATCGTCGCCTTGGATTGCGACAACCGTGCGGCCGCGGATGCCCTTGTCGAGCGGCTGGGTGACGAGTGCCGCCTCTACAAGGTCGGCTTGGAGCTGCTCACCGCAGCGGGGCCGGATGTCATCAAGGGTCTTGTCGCCCAGGGCAAGGAGGTCTTCCTGGACCTCAAGCTCTTCGAGATCCCGCATTCGGTTGCTGGGGCGGTTCGCGCCGCGGGGGCGCTGGGCGTGTCCATGATCACCGTGCATGGCATGGGCGGCAGCGGCATCATGTCCGCGGCAGTCGAGGCTGCCCGCGACTTCCCCGGAATGCGTGTCCTTGCTTTGACTGTGGTCACCAGCATGAACGACGCGGATCTCGCCGACATCGGTGTCGGCGATGCGGTGGACGAGCAGGTGCTCCGACTGGCCCGGTTGGCGCAGAGGGCCGGCTGCCACGGCGTGATCGCCTCGCCGCAGGACGTGGCGGCCTTGCGTGGCGTCCTTGGCCCCGATGCCTTGATCATCACTCCGGGCGTCACGCTGTCCGGACAGTCGCCGGCCGAGCACGCCCGTCCCGGCACACCGCGTGCGGCGATCACTGCCGGAGCCTCGCATGTCGTCGTCGGCCGCACAGTCACGCGAGCGGCGGATCCGGCGACCGCATTCCGTGCCGTCCGGACCAGTCTGGCTTCGTAGCAGACGTGCCCTGTCGGGTCAGGCCGGGGCGTCGGGGTGGCGGGCGACCTGATTGCGCCGGCGCGGGTAGCGGTGCGACTCGGTGACCGCAGTGAGAAGGGACACCGCGGTACCGCTCTTCATTCGAACACCCTTCCGTCTCTGGTGAATTGACGGAAAGGGCGCGTCCGGAGCACAACCAATCCCCACTGCCCGTGGTCACACCAGACAGGAGCAAACAACTCCTACGACCGCAAGGGGGAAATATGCGCATTGCACGCCCCGTCCTGTCCGCCACCGCCGTGGCGGCCCTGGCCCTGGGTACCGCGACGGCGCTCGCCGCGCCTGCGTCCGCCGCTCCCAACACCACGCCCGGGAAGGTCTGCGGCAGCGGCTACAAGACCGTCAACTCGGCCGCCGTCGGCTCGCTCGGCACCGTCTACCTCACCTACAACGCCTCCAACGGCAAGAACTGCGTCGCGACCATCCGCAGCACTCCGGGTACCGCGACGGACATGTACGCGTGGATCTACGTGCACGACACCGACGCGTACGACCAGGACTACGGGAGGTACACCTCGTACGCCGGTCCCACCTACGTCTACGGCAAGGCCCACTGCGTGGACTGGGGCGGCAGCATCGCCAACGTCAGCGTCCAGATCACGGGCTCCAACTGCGCCGCCCTCGCCGAACACCGGGTCACCACCGTCCGGTGACGCACCGCTGGTGACGGCCGCCGTCCGGCGGTGACCACCACCCGGCCTGCCGCGTCCGGCGACGCGGCAGGCCGCCTGCCGCCGGAGAGGCGCCGGAACCGGCGCTCGGCGGCCCCGGGGGGAGACGCTGGTGAAACAGCCGCACGAAGCGGTTCCACCGTGATGTGTCCGGCCTGCCGGTGACCTACGAGGACGACAACTCGGCTGTGTTCAGCTTCGGGAGCACCGTCATCGACCTGCTGCACGTCCCCCTCCCCGGCTCCGGCGGGCGGGTGCTGCGTTCGGCGTCGGTGGAGGCGGGTTGCACATGCCGTAACGGCATGTGGTCCAGTGGCTGGTGAGTGAGACGTCGAGAGGTCCTCATGCACCTTCCTGTGATTCCCCGCCGGGTCAAGATCGGCGATGCCGCCGCGTTCGCCGGGACGACCCCCCGGGCCATCCGCCACTACCACGCCATCGGGCTGCTTCCCGAGCCGGAGCGGGGCGCCGATGACCGCCGCCGCTACGGTTACGACGACATGATCCGCCTGCTGTGGATCCGCAAGATGGCAGACGTCGGAATCGCCCTGGAGGACATCCGCGCCACCTTCGAGCCCACCACCGGCATCGAGCAGTCCCTCGCCCGACTGGAGGAATCCCTGGCCGCTCAGGCAGCCGTCATCGAACGCCGGCGGGCCGCGGTGCGCAACTGGCGCGAGACCGGCAACCCCCTCGGCCTGCTCTCCCCCCTCGTCACCGGCCGCGTGCGCCAGCTGCCCCTCGGCGCCCTGCGGCGGTCGGATCTGGACACCCTCCTCGTCACTGAGCGCGTTCTCGGACCACTTGGCGCGGCCGTTCAGGCTGACCGGTTCATCGTCCTGGCCACCCACCCCGACCTGCGGGCCGAGGACGACCGCCTGACTGAGGCCGAGACCGCCCTCGACGACGGCGTCGACCCCGACGATCCCCGTGTGGAAGAGATCGCCGAGCAGTGGTGCGCCCACGAGCTCGCTGTGGAATCCGCCATCGAGGAGGCCGGACTCGACGAATCTCTGGACGAACTCGCGGCCCACCAGCATGATCAGCTGGCGGGCCCGGAGGACGGTGAAGCGACGATGAGCGCGCTCCGAGCCATCGGCAAGATGCCCTACGACGCTTCCCCCGCCCGCGTGCGGTGCATGGAACGCGCCGTAGAACTGCTCAATGAAGCGCTCCGAGCCTGATGGTGGCTCGATTCCCTGAGAGGATCGAGTCACGGCCCGTCCTGCGGGCCGAGACCGCCGGGCTGCGCCGGGCCGACGAGATCTTGTCCGAACGAGCGGTGGGTCGCCGACTTCACCCAGGTCGCCACCTGGTCCGGCATCGTCTTCGCCCGCCTGCGCCACGACCCGCGCACCCAGGCGCATGACGAACGCCGCACCCAGCAGGGCAAAATCGCCCTGAAGTCATCCGACGCCTCAAGCGGTATACCGTCCGCGAGGTCCTCAACCTGGGCAGATCGGTTTCCGGCCCCCTTCGTTGCGGGGGTGTCCGTGGGACATGAGAGGGTCGGGGAGTGAGCGAGACACCACCGAACACCCTGCAATACCGCTTCGACGGACCAGAAGACGCTCCGGTTCTGATCCTGGGCCCCTCCCTGGGCACCACCTGGCACATGTGGGACCGGCAGGTGCCGGAACTGGCTCAGCAGTGGCGGATCTTCCGTTTCGACCTGCCCGGACACGGAGGCGCCCCCGCCCACCCGGCGGGCTCCGTCGCCGAGCTCACCACGCGTCTGCTGGCCACCCTCGACGGACTCGGCGTGCAGCGCTTCGGGTACGCGGGCTGCGCGTTCGGCGGCGCCGTCGGCATCGAACTGGCGTTGCGTCACCCCGAACGCCTCGCCTCCCTCGCGCTGATCGCCGCCTCGCCCCGGTTCGGGACGGCCGACGAGTTCCGCCAGCGCGGCGTGATCGTGCGCACCAACGGGCTCGACCCCATCGCCCGCAGTTCGCCGGAGCGCTGGTTCACCGGCGGGTACGCCGCCGCCCAGCCCGCGATCACCGAGTGGGCCGTGCAGATGGTGCGGACCACCGACCCCGGCTGCTACATCTCCGCCTGCGAGGCCCTCGCCGCGTTCGACGTCCGCGGCGAACTCGGCCGGGTGGGCGTCCCGACGCTGGTCCTCGTCGGCTCCGACGACCAGGTCACCGGCCCCGCCGAAGCCCGGACCCTGGTCGCCGGCATTCCCGACGCCCGGCTCGCGGTCGTGCCCGGCGCCTCGCACCTGGTTCCGGTCGAGCAGCCCGCCGCCGTCACCGACCTGCTGGTGCGGCACTTCACCACGGCCTGGCAGACCGCCCCCGACGCGACCGCCACCGGCCAGCTCCCCGTCCCGGCCCACCCCACCGCGGCCCCCGTCCCGGTCGCCGGGCACTCCGCCGCCCCCGTACAGCCGGCTCTCGCGCCGCCGCCGCAGACCGCGCCCATCGCCGAGATCGCCCCGGCCGCCGTGCCGCCACAGGCGCAGGTGCGGCCCGACCCGTACGACGCGGGGCTCAAGGTCCGCCGCGAGGTGCTCGGCGACGCCCACGTCGACCAGGCACTCGCGCAGTCGGACGATTTCTCGGGCGACTTCCAGGAGTTCCTCACCCGGTACGCGTGGGGCGAGATCTGGGACCGGCCGGGCCTGGACCGGAGGTCCCGCAGCTGTGTCACGCTCACCGCCCTCGTCGCCGGCGGCCACCAGGACGAGCTCGCGCCCCACCTGAGGGCCGCTCTGCGCAACGGCCTCACCCCGGCCGAGATCAAGGAAGTGCTGCTCCAGGCCGCCGTCTACTGCGGCATGCCGGCCGCGGACCGCGCCTTCCGCGTCGCGCAGCAGGTCATCCGCGAGGAGACGACACCACCGGAGTGAGCCCTGCGGGCCGGGAGCGGGCGGGCGGCGGCAGGATGGGCCCATGAAGCTCACCAAGAAGTCGCACTCCTGTGTCCGCCTCGCCAACGACGACGGGCGGACGCTCGTCCTGGATCCCGGCGGGTTCAGCGAGGAGGACGCCGCGCTCGGCGCGGACGCGATCCTCGTCACCCACGAGCACCCGGACCACTTCGACGAGCTGCGGCTGCGCGCCGCGATGGAGGACAACCCGGCCGCCGAGATCTGGACGGCGAAGTCCGTGGCGGAGAAGATCTCGGCGGCGTTTCCGGGCCGCGTCCACACCGTCGGCCACGGCGACACCTTCACCGCCGCCGGATTCGACGTACAGGTCCACGGGGAACTGCACGCCGTGATCCACCCCGACATCCCGCGCGTCACCAACATCGGCTTCCTCGTGGACGGCGGGAAGGTCTTCCACCCCGGAGACGCCCTCACCGTGCCCGACCACCCGGTCGAGACGCTGATGCTGCCGGTCATGGCCCCCTGGAACAAGATCTCCGAGGTCATCGACTACGTCCGCGAGGTCCGGCCGCAGCGGGCCTACGACATCCACGACGCGCTCCTCACCGACCTCGCCCGCCCGATCTACGACCGCCAGATCGGCGAACTGGGCGGCGCCGAGCACCTCCGGCTGACCCCGGGCGGCTCCGCCCGGGTGTGAGCCCCACCACCGTGCCGCACGGAGCCGCACGGAGCCGCACGGATCCGCAAGGAGCCGGAAGGGGGTGGTGGGCCCCGGGCGGGGCCGGGTTGTCAGTCCCGCCCGGTAGGTTGTGGGACATGCGCATCGCGACCTGGAACGTGAACTCGATCACCGCCCGCCTCCCGAGGCTCCTCGCCTGGCTGGAGAGCAGCGGTACCGACGTGCTGTGCCTCCAGGAGGCCAAGGTCGCCGAGGCGCAGTTCCCCTTCGACGAGCTGCGCGAGGCGGGCTACGAGGCGGCCGTCCACGCCACCGGCCGGTGGAACGGGGTGGCGGTGCTCTCGCGCGTCGGCCTCGCGGACGTGGTCAAGGGCCTGCCCGGCGACCCCGGCTACGAGGGCGTCCAGGAACCGCGCGCGGTCTCCGCCACCTGCGGCCCGGTCCGCGTCTGGTCGGTGTACGTGCCCAACGGCCGCGAGGTCGAGCACCCGCACTACGCCTACAAGCTCCAGTGGTTCGAGGCGCTGCGCGCCGCCGTCGAGAGCGACGCCTCCGGCGACCGCCCCTTCGCCGTGATGGGCGACTACAACGTCGCGCCGACCGACGACGACGTGTACGACCGCGCCGCCTTCGAGGGCTCCACCCACGTCACCCCCGCCGAGCGCGCCGCCCTCGCCTCCCTGCGCGGCGCCGGACTGTCCGACGTGGTCCCGCGCCCGCTGAAGTACGACCACCCCTACACGTACTGGGACTACCGCCAGCTCTGCTTCCCCAAGAACCGCGGCATGCGCATCGACCTGGTCTACGGCAACGCGCCCTTCGCGAAGGCGGTCACCGACTCCTACGTCGACCGCGAGGAGCGCAAGGGCAAGGGCGCCTCGGACCACGCGCCGGTCGTGGTGGACCTGGACCTGTAGCCGGTTCGCGCCGCCCGCGCACCTCCGCGCGCCCTGTGGTGCACATGGCGGTACGAATGACAGTGTGGAGGTATGAACTTCCCCTTCCTGGGCAAGCGGCGCGAAGATCCACGAGCGCACGACGCGGAGGGCATCGGCGAACTGCTCGCCGACTGTGACCTGCTGCGCTCCCAGGCGCTGCGGGAGGGGGTCCGGCTCGACGACTCCGCGCTCTCACTGGAGCAGTTGGACCAGGTGCTGCCGCGCTGGCGCGGCGACGAGGAGATCCTGACCTGGCTCGGCAACGACGCGGGCCTGTACCTCGGCACCGTGATCGTGCGCACCGTGCCCGGCGCCGTATGGACCATCCGGTCCGACGGCCAGCCCGTCGTCCGGCTCGCCTCCGGCCGGGAGTTCGACGTGGTGGCCAACGGTCACGCGTGGGCGGAGGGCGGCGTGCCCGAACTCTCGCAGCTGTACGGCGAGGTCGCCGAGACGTGAGCCGAGACCGGGCGCGTTAAATAGGGGTAATGCCCGAAAGATGCGTGTCGATGGCGTGTGTGGCGTTTGTGCCTATACCGTGCCGTGTCGGAGTGGACACGAACGCACGGGGGCCTACGCAGGGTGCAGCCGGAGATCACTGCTCGCGGGCGAGGAGAAGGTCAGCTGCACACCGATGAGCGGCCTCGTCGAGGGCGGGCACCCGGGTGCCGCCGCCGGTCTCTCCGGCCCCCTTGACGGCCTCCACTCCTCCGCTAAGGTCTAGACCTGCAAGCGCAGGTCTAGACCTGCGGTGCGGGTGTTGCCTCATCGGCAACGTCGTACGTACGCCGGGGCAGGCTGGTTCGACGTGTACCGAAGGGATCCGTGATGTCATGCGCATGAAGAGACGAGTAGCGGCAGCCGTGGGGGCGCTGGTCGCCCCTGTGGTGGCCCTGAGCCTGCCGGCACCCACGGCGAGCGCCCACGGCTGGGTGGTCTCGCCGGGCAGCCGACAGGACCAGTGCGCCAACCGCGTGGTGCAGTGCGGTCAGATCAAGTGGGAACCGGCCAGCGTGGAGGGCCCCAAGGGGCTGCGCAACTGCAGTGGCGGGGACCCCCGGTGGGCCGACCTGGACGACGACGCCAAGGGGTGGCGGGTCACGCCGATCGGCACCAACCACACCTTCACCTGGACCATCGAGGCGCGGCACGCCACCAGCAACTGGCAGTACTTCATCGGCGACCGGAAGATCGCCCAGTTCGACGGCCGCGGCGCCCTGCCGCCCGCCTCGGTCAGCCACCAGCTGGACTTCAGCGGGTTCAGCGGGCGGCAGAAGGTGCTCGCGGTCTGGAACATCGCGGACACCGCCAACGCCTTCTACGCCTGCATCGACGTCAGCATCGGCGGCGGGGGCGACGACGGCGGGGGCGACGACGGAGGTGGGGGCGACGGCGGCGGTGGTGACGGCGGCGGCGATCAGCCGGGCGACTGCGCCGCGGGAGCCTGGAGCGCGGGGAGTGTCTACGACGGCGGAGAGACCGTCTCCCACGCGGGACACACCTGGCGTGCCAAGTGGTGGGTGACGGGCGAAGAGCCCGGTACCACCGGCGAATGGGGTGTCTGGGAGGACCTCGGCGCCTGCTAGACCGGCGCACCCCGCCATCGCGCCACCCGAGCACGACGCGACCGGTCGGCGCACGCCCCGCACGCACCGTGCGGAGCGTGCGCCGGCCCACGCGCGCTTCGGCCCGGTTCTCAGAGCGCTCTGAAACCGCGCCGTTAGCGTCCGGCCCGTGGTGCGCGACCAACCGGTCGTCGCCCCGCCCCGCGCCGCAACGGGCCCCGCGAAGGAGCGCCATGACCGAACAGTTCCCCGGTGCAGTCCTCGACCTGCTCGACGCGGCGGGCGACCGCACCGTCTTCGAGTACCGGGGCCGCGAGGTGAGCGGACGGCACCTGCTCGGCATGACCCGGCGTGTCGCCGCGGCTCTGCGGCAGCGCGGGGTCGGACCCGGGCACGCCGTCGCCCTGCTGCTCGGCGTCGGTCCGGAGGCCCTGGCCGCCGTCGTCGCCGCGTACACGGTCGGAGCCCGCGTCGTCGGGGTGCGGCCCGGACTGACGGACCACCAGCGTGCCGCCCTCCTGCGCGACGCCGGCGTCGACGTCACCGTCACGGACCGGCCCGGCGAGGCGGGCCCGGCGGACGCCGGGACGGCCGAGAGGAACGTGCTGTCGCTCGACGGGCTGCTGGCGGCGTCCGACGACGGTCGGCGGCCCCGCGTCTCCGCGCGGCCGCGGGACGTGGCCCGGCTCATCCACACCAGCGGCAGCACCGGCGTTCCCAAGGCGTGCGCCCAGACGTACGGGGCGATGACGGCGGCCTGGACGCTGCGCCCGGAGGACTGGCCGCCGGCGGTCCGGGAGCTGGCCGGCCGGATGGACAGGTTCCTGGTCTTCGGCACTCTGGCCAGCCAGGTCATGCTCGAGTACGGGCTGCTCACCCTCGCCGCGGGCGGCGTCCTGGTCGCCGCCGACCCGCCGGACCTCCCCGGGGCCCTCGCGCGCCACCGGGCGACGGCGAGCGTCATCACGGTCGGGCGGCTCAACCGGCTCGTGACGGCCCTGCGTTCCGCGCCCGCCGACCTCGGTGACCTGCGCGCGCTCATGGTCTCCGGCTCACCGCTCGAACCGGACCGGGCCCGGGAGGCCGCGCAGGTGCTCGGCCCGGTCGTCTTCCACGGGTACGGGCAGACCGAGACCGGCATGATCTCCATGGCCACGCCCGCCGACCCGCCCGGCTCGCTCGGCGTGCCGCCCGTGGACCTGGAGGTCCGGGGCCCCTCCGGCCGCCCCGTGCCGGCCGGCACCGAGGGGGAGATCTTCGTCCGTACGCCCTCGCAGGGGTGCGGCTACTGGGGTCGCCCCGAACTCGGCGGCGAGGTGTTCGTGGACGGCTGGGTCCGCACGCGCGACCTCGGCAGCCTCGACGCCCAGGGACGACTGTGGCTCTCCGGACGGACCCGGGACGTGGTCATCGTCGACGCCAACGTGTACTACACCGGCCCCGTGGAGCGACTGCTCGCCCGCCACCCGTCGGTGGCCGAGGCCCACGTCGTCGCGGTGCCCGACGACGCCACGGGCGAGGCCGTGCACGCCTTCGTCGTCCCCGCGCCCGGACGCGTACCCGTCCTCGACGAGCTGCGCGCCCTGGTGGCGGCGCGACTCGGGGAGGCCTGCGCGCCGACCCGCCTCACCCTCATCGACGAGGTACCGCTCACCGCGGCCGGAAAGCCGGACAAGCGGCGGCTGACGCGGTCGACCTGAGCCGGACAAGCGGCGGCTGACGCGGTCGCGCGGGCAGGACGGGCTCACCCGCGCTGAGGGTCCGGCCCCGCGCCCACGGACCGGACCCGTGCCGCCGGCCCCCGGCCGACGGCCCCCGCCGACGGCCCCGCCCCGTCCCTCAGGTGCCGCCGGTGACGACGGCCTCGCGCGGGCGTCCGGTGCGCAGGCGGTCCCGGCGGTCCAGCAGGGCCAGCAGCGGTGTCGCCATCACGGTCGTCGTGATGGCGACCACCACGAGGGCGCTGAACATCGCCTGCGTCACGATGCCCGCCGCCAGCCCCAGGTTGAGGGCGACCAACTGCATCAGGCCGCGCGCGTTCATCAGAGCCCCGACCCGCAGGGCGACCGGGTTGGGCTCGCCCGCCGCCCGCGCCGCGAGCCAGCAGGCGCCGAACTTGCCGACGACCGCGACCACCACGCACCCCGCGGTGAACAGCAGCACCGGGCCCGAACCCAGCAGGGTGAAGTCGGTGTTCAGCCCCGAGTAGGTGAAGAACAGCGGCACGAAGACCGCGCCCACGGGCTGCAGTGTCCGCACCGTGTCGTCGAGGCGCGGTGAGCGGGGGAAGACGACGCCGAGACTGAACGCGCCGAACACGGCGTACAGTCCGACCACGTCGGTGTACCAGGCGACCAGGAACAGTACGCCGACCAGCGCGAGCAGGAGCTGGTCGGGCCCCGTCCGCTCGGCGAGCAGCGTCGCCCGGGCGCGCAGCCGCACCGACACGGCCATCACCGCGACCAGGCCGCAGCCTCCGGCGACGGCCACCGAGATCTTCCCGGCACTGCCGCCCGCGATGCCGAAGACCCCGGCGAGCAGGACCCAGGCCGCGGCGTCGTCGACCGCTCCGGCACCGAGGGACAGGGCGCCGAACCGGGTCTTCGCCAGGTTCCGTTCGGCGATGATCCTGGCCAGCATGGGGAACGCCGTCACCGCCAGCGCGACGCCGACGAACAGGCCCGACACGGTCACCGAGACGTCCGGGGCGAGCGCGCCGGTGCGTTCGCCGACGGCGGCGATGAGCACCACACCGAGCAGCAGCGGCACCACCAGCCCCGCCGCCGACACCAGCCCGGCCGGGCGGGCGACGCCCCGGAGCCGGTCCGCGCGGAAGTCCCAGCCGACGTGGAACATGAACGCCACGAGCCCGATCTGCCCCACGACGTACAGCACCGGCCGCAGTTCCGTGGGGAAGAGCGCCGACTCGACACCGGGCAGCAGGGCACCCAGGACCGACGGGCCCAGCACCACGCCGGCGAGCATCTCACCGACGACCGGTGGTTGACCGACGGTCTGCAGCAACCTGCTGACGACCCGGCAGACGACGAGGATCACGACGACCGCCAGGAAGAAGGCGGGGCCCAGTTCCGTGGTGCTCATCCGTTGCTCTCCTCGTGGTGGACGACCGGACAGCGTCCGGTGCGTGGTTCCTCGAAGTGCCGGGCCGCCGGGCGCAGCCACCGGGCGTGCAGCACCATGACGGTGCCGAGGACCAGTTGACGCAGGCCCCGGGTGACGTCCTCCACGCCGTCGCGCAGCCGGACGAACCGGCGCAGGGCCGCCAGCCGGCGCCGGCCGGGGGCCAGCGGACGGGGGATCAGCAGGCAGGGCGCGCGGTGCGGGTTGGAGCGGGTGTGCGAGGCCGTCGAGTCGAGCCGGAACCGGACCAGCACCTCACGCACGGCGGCGCGCAGGACGATCGGCGACACGCGCCACGCGGGACAGGGACGGTTGGCGGCCACCCCGAACGGGATGTACCGGGACTTCCTGGCCGCGGGGTCCGACCAGCGGTCCGGGTCGAAAGCGTCGGGCCGTTCGTGGCCCGTGGCCTGGTAGTCGGGGTAGCTGAAGCAGACGACGGACCCGGTCGGCAGCACCGTCGTGTCGTCGAGCGGTACCTCGCCCGTGGTGATGCGATGGGCGATCCCGAACAGCGGGTAGAGGCGCAGCGTTTCGTCGATCACCCGCGTGAGGTACCCGTCGTCGTCCGGGTGTTCCACGAGGCGGCGCTGCACCTCCGGGTGGCGGGCCAGGGCGAGCAGGACGTGCGCGGTGGCCTCGGACAGCTGCACGACCGCCGTGTTGAAGAACGTCCCCTGCAGATACAGCGCCTGCTCGGACGGCGACAGGGAGTCCGGCAGCCGGTGCGGCACCTCGCCCGCGGCGACCCGGTCGTCGAGGTACGCCGTGAGCCGGGCCCGGCGGCGCGGGTGCCGCAGCCCGGTGCACTTGAGGGCGCTGACCACGTCGTCGGCGTGCGCGGTGATCAGGTCCCGGGCGTGCGGCGGGCACGCCTGGCCGAAGACCAGTTCGTAGGTGAAGGCGGCCCACGCGGGCATCAGCAGGTCGCGCAGCCGGACCAGGCTGACGCGGGTGCCCGGCACCGTGTCGAGGACGTCCGCGACGGCCCGCCCGGCCGCCCCGGCGAGCCCGGCGGACGACCCGGCCAGGATGCGCCGCGTCGTCGCGGCGACCTCGTCGTAGCGCTCCCCGGGCTCCAGGTGCTCCTGGTGCACGTCCGAGCCCGGTGCGAGCCAGTACCAGAACAGGTCGGACAGGCCCGCGCCCGCGCTGCGGCCGTTCACGGCGGGGTGGGCGTACACCCGCTCGAACACCTCGGGGCCATGGGTGGAGTTGGGCAGGGTCACCACCCGGTCGCCGTTGACCTTCTCGAAGACGCGCACGCGCAACGCCACCACCGCGCGCGGCAGCCACCACGAGGCGGGCCGCCCCGGGCCGCTCACCACGGCGCGTTCCCGCGCACGACCATGTCGGCGCCGAGATCGGTGTTGCGGCGCCCGCCGCACAGGGCGAGCGTGTGGTCGTACTCCGCGAGCAGTGTCCGCAGCACCTCGCGCACGCCCGCCTCGCCCGCGGCGGCCAGCCCCCACAGCACCGGGCGCCCCACGCCGACGGCCGCCGCACCCAGCGCGAGGGCGACGGCCACGTCACCGCCCCGGCGTACGCCGCCGTCCAGGAGGACCGGCACCGCACCGTCGACCGCGTCGACGACCGCGGGCAGGCAGTCGAGCGACGCCGCGGCGGCATCGCACTGGCGGCCCCCGTGGTTGGAGACGATCACGCCCGCCGCACCGTGCCCGACGGCCAGCCGCGCGTCCTCGGGGTGCAGGACGCCCTTGACCCACACGGGCAGCGAGGTCATACCCACCGTCTCGGCGAAGTCCCGCCAGGACGCCGCAGGGTGCATCGGGATGTCGGTGAGGGCGCCCGGCGGGGCGCCCGGCAGGTCGCGCATGTTCTCCGCGGCGTAGCCGGGCGGCAGGTCCGTGAACCCGTTGCGCAGGTCCCGGGTGCGCCGCCCGAGGAGCGGCGAGTCGGCGGTGACCACCAGGGCCGAGCAGCCGGCCTCCTCCGCCCGCCGCACCAGCGCCTCGGTGACCTCCCGGCGCGGGTGCGGGTAGAGCAGGAACCACACCGCCGCGTCCGGGTCCGCCTCGCGGGCCGCCGCGGCGACGGCGGCGACCGACGTCGTCGCGGCGACGCCGGTCACCAGGACGGCGCCCTCGGCCGCCGCGGCCCGCGCCGCCGCCCGCTCCCCGCCCGGGTGCAGCAGCCGGTGGAACGCCGTCGGCGCGACCAGCACCGGCGCCGTCCGCCGGGCGCCCGGCAGATCGACGGCGGTGTCCCGCTCGGCGGCACCGCGCAGCACGCGGGGCAGCAGCGCGTACCGGTCGAACGCCCGCCCGTTGGCCGCCAGCGCGCGCTCCTCGCCCGCGCCGCCCGCCACGAAGTCGTAGCGGACGGGGTCGAGCGCCGCCCGCGCCGCGTCGTGCAGCTCGCGGAGGGTCACGGCGCCACCGGGGCCACCGTGTCGCGGTGGGCGGCGAGGAACGTCCGCAGCGGGGCGCGGTGGTACTCCTCGCTGTCCCACTCGTTCTCCAGGTTCGACGCGAGATGGTGCTCGGCGACGAACGCGCCCTGCCGGTACCAGCGCACGACCGGGTGCAGGTAGCGGCCGTCCAGGCCGGAGACGTCGTACTGGGACTTGCGGCCGGCGGTCACGTCGAAGGGGTCGACGAGGTCGTGGTCCTTGCCGTACTCCAGGGTGATCACGGCGTGCGCCTCGACGTCCCCGAAGTCCCCGGCGGCGACGGCGCCCGGCACGTGGGCGACCGGGACCTCCTCGGCGTAGCGCAGCGTGCCGTCCGGGGCGAGCGTCAGCAGATCGCCGAGGACGTCGAACTGCTGCCACAGGGCCGAGGACCGGTTGACCCGGGCGATCACGGCGTCCACGGCCCGCTCCGTGGACCCGCCCAACTCCGCGGTGGGCCAGGGCTCCTGGTGGTGGCGTTGCCGCAGTCCCCGGTGCAGGGCCCGCACCATGTAGCGGAAGCCGTGGATGAAACCGGTCGTGGCCTTGCGGAAGTCGCGGCCCTGCATCAGCGTCCCGGCGAAGTACAGGCCGGGCACGTTGACCGACTCGCTCAGGGGTGTCAGATCCGGGAAGCGGCCGTCGACGATCAGGTCCGGTGTGCAGGTCTCGTCGAAGACCGAGACGTCGCAGCGGAACCCGGTGGCCACGATCACCCGGTCGTAGCGCAGGTCCTTGACCACGTCCCCGTTCCGCTCGAAGGCGACCTGGACCCGGTACCCGTCCGCGTCCCGGCCGATGTCGAGCACCCGGCCGTCGAGGAGGGCGTTCTGGGACTTGAGCTGGTAGCTGTCCAGGAAGTTGTTGTAGACCGCCCGCAGATGCCCCACGTAGTGCGTCCGCCAGGCCATGCGCAGCGAGCCCGAGCCGGCCACGTGGATGACCGCCGCGTTCTCCATCAGGTTCTCGGCGGTCTCGAACGCGGAGTTGCCCCGCCCGATGATCAGCACCCGCTGATCGGTGTAGGCCGCCGGGTCGGTGTCGATCGTGTCGTACCGCTCGGCCAGTTCGACACCCGGGATCGACGGCACGTTCGGCACCGGCATGCCGGTGGCGACCACCAGGCGCCTGGCCCGGTACACGGTCCCGTCCCGGTCGGTGACGGTGAACCCCTCGGCGTCGCGGGTGACGTGCCGGACCTCGGTGTCGTACCGCACCCGCACCCCGGTCCGGTCGGCGAAGTCCGCCAGGTAGCGCACCAGGTCGTCGGCGGGCGGGAAGTAGCGGGGGCTGTAGCGGGTGAACAGCAGCTCCGGGTCGTCGCTCAGCAGCGAGTTCCAGTCCATCCGCAGCCGCAGCTCCGGGTCGTCGTACCCGGTGTGCACCTTGTTGTTCGAGATCAGGTACCGGTGCCGGGGGAACCGGGTGAAGAACGCGCCCGGGACGCTGCCGCGCTCCAGGACGAGGTAGTCCGCGCCGTCCCGCTCCAGGAGCGAGGCGAGTTGCAGGCCGGCGGGGCCCGCTCCGATGATCAGGTAGTCATGGCTCATGGCACGGAAGGTAGCCACGGGATTTCAGAGCGCTCTGAGATCCCGCGCCTACGTTCCCCGGTGTGCTCACTCCCACGGACACCGTCGCCCTCACCGCCCCTCCGGACGCCGCCGCCCTGCGCCGCGCGGCGCTCCCCGTCACCGTCACGGTGGACGAGGAGGCCCGCGCACGCGTCGCACGCGGGCGCCGTCTCTTCGACGCGCTGCGCCGCGGACCCGGTGGCGGGGACCGCCGGATCTACGGAGCCGACACCGGCTTCGGCGCCCTCGTCGGCTACGCCGGCCGCGCCGACGACGCCGATCAGTGCGACAACACCCTGGCGCACCTCGGCGCCGGCCAGGGCCCCGACCTGCCGCCCGAGATCGTCCGCGCCGCCCTGCTGCTGCGCACCCGCTCCCTCGCCTCGGGACTGTCGGGCGTCTCGACCGACGTGGTCGACCGGCTCGCGGCGATGTTCGCCACCACCTTCACGCCCGCCGTCCCCCGCTACGGTTCCGTCGGCGCGAGCGGCGACCTCATCCCGCTCGCCTACGCCACACAGGCACTGCGCGGCCGGGGCCACGCCTACCTGGACGGCACCCGGATGCCGGCCGGCGACGCGCTGACCGCCGCGGGACTGAGCCCCCTGACCCTGGACGGACGCGACGCGCTCGCCCTGGTCAACGGCACCTCCGTCACCACCGCGGCCCTCGCGCTGGCCCTCGACTCCGTCCGCGCCGCCCACCGCTCGCTCACCGCGCTCACCTGCCTGCTGACCGACCTCCTCGGCTGCGACACCGGCTTCCTCGACGCCGGCCTGCTGCGGGCCTACGGCCACCCCGGCGCCGTCGAGGCGGGCGGCCGGATGCGGCACACCCTGGAGGGCGCCGTGCCCTCGGGCACCCGGCCGTTGCAGGAGCCGTACAGCATCCGGTGCGCCCCGCAGTTGCTCGGCGCCGCCGAGGACGCACTGCGCTACGTCGACGGCGTCGTCGCCGCCGACCTCGACGGGGTCAGCGACAACCCCCTGTTCATTCCGGGCACGGGCACGGGCACGGGCACGGACGCCGGCACGGGCACCGGCATCGATCGCGACGACGAAGCGGGGAGGGCCGTGCACGGCGGAAACTTCTTCGGGCAGCCCGCCGCGTTCGCCGCCGACCTGCTCGCCTCCGTCACCGCCCAGCTGGGCAACCTCGCCGAACGCCAGCTCGATCTCCTGGTCGACCCGGCCCGCAACGGCGGCCTGCCACCGATGCTCGCCACCGAACCCGGAGCGCAGCACGGTCTGCAGGGCGTGCAGCTGGCCACCACCGCGTTCGTGGCGGAGATCCGCCGCGCCGCGACCCCGGCCGGCATGCAGAGCCTGCCGACGAACCTGCACAACCAGGACGTCGTCCCCTTCGGTACGCAGGCGGCCCTGCGCGCCCACGACTCGGCCGAGCTGCTCGGCCTGCTGTGCGGGTCGCTCGCCCTCGGCCTGCGCCAGGCCGCCCACGTCGGAGCCCGCCGCACCACCGCGCCCCGGTGCGGGGAACTCCTGACCGTCCTCGCCGACGCGATCCCCCCGGTCGACCCCGACCGTCCGCTGGCCGCGGACGTCCGCGCCGCCGCCCGCCTGCTGGTCAGGTACGTCCGGCCCTGACCCGGCGCGCGCCGGGGCGGACCGCCCGTCTTCCGGTCGGCGCGACGGCGGCGGGCGGGGAACCGCCCAGCGGGAGCCTGATGGTGAACCGGGCGCCGTGCCCGGGCCGCCCGGTCGCGTCGACCGTCCCGCCGTGATGGGTGACGACCTCCCGCAGCAGCGCGAGCCCCAGCCCGTACCGGCCGGCGGCCCCACCCCGGTGGAACCGTTCGAAGAGCCGCTCCGCCTCGGCGGGTTCGAAGCCCGCCCCGGTGTTCGCGACGGTCAGGGTGACCGTGCCGCGGGCCCCTCCCAGCACGACCTCGATCCGCCCGCCCGCCGGGGTGTGCCCGACGGCGTTGGAGAGCAGCTCCCCGACGGCCCGGCGCAGCGCCGATCCGACGCCGTCGACGAACAGGGGGTGCGGCGGCCCGTCCACGACGACGGTGATGCGGCCCTCCCGCACCCGGTCCGCCTCCTCCGCGACCACCGAACGGGCCAGCGCCACCAGGTCGACCGGCCGGTGGTCCGACGGCCGCGCCGGACCCGCCGCGAGACTGGCGGACAGCAGCAGGTCGTCCAGCACCTCACCGAGCCGGCCGACCGAGCCGACCAGCCGCGCCAGCCCCTCGCGGTGCCGGGCCGGCATACCGTGCGCGGCCGCCTGCCGCGCCAGCAACTGGGCCCGCGTGTACGCCTGGGTGACCGGGGTGCGCAGTTCGTGGCTGGCGTCCGTGACGAACCGGCGCTGCCGGGCGAGCGCCTCGGCCAGCGGGGACACGGCGAGCCGCCCGAGCACCACCCCGGTGACGGCGGCGGCCAGCAGTCCCACCACCTCGGCGACGGCCAGCGCGAACCACAGGTGCCGGCGGTCGGCCAACTGGAAGCGCAGGTCGAGCACCGCCTGCACGACCCGCCCGTCCGCCCTGACCTGGGTACGCACCAGGTACCGGGTGTCGTCGCGTCGGACGGTGCGTTCCACCGTCTCGCGGGTCCGGCGGACCTGCCGCATGTCGGCCTCCACGGGGAAGCCCGCCGGAGCGTTGGGCAGCGCGGTCGCGCCGCGCGCGAACAGCCAGGTGCACACCGGCGGACTGGACAGGTCGCCGCGCTCCGCGCCGTAGCGCAGTTCCCGCCACACCTGGTCGCTCTGCGCGCGGGTCATGACGGTGTCGGCGACCCCGCCGACGACCGTGACCAGCAGGGTGATGATGACGCCGGTCAGTACGGCGATGCGCCGGCGGGCCCGGCGGACGGCGTCCCGCTCGCTCGCCGCCGACACGCTCACAGCGCACCCAGCCGGTAGCCGAGTCCGTGCACCGTGCGCACCACCTGCCGGCCGAGCTTGCGGCGCAGGTAGTAGACGTAGGTGTCGACGATGGAGGAGGCCGGTGCCTCCTGGAACACCAGCCGGCGCAGCTCGGCCCGGGTGTGGACGGCGTCGGGGTGCGAGGCGAGCACCCACAGCAGGGCGAACTCCCGCGCCGCGAGCGCGATCCGCTCGCCGTCCGCCGACTCGACCTCGCGCCGGGCGACATGCAGACGCCCCGAACCGATCGGCAGGACGTCACCGCCCTCCAGTGAACGCCGGCACAGGGCCCGCAGCCGGGCGCCGAGTTCGTCCAGCTCGAAGGGTTTCACGAGATAGTCGTCGGCCCCGGCGTCCAGGCCGTCGACCCGGTCGTGCAGGGTGCCCATGGCGGTCAGCATCAGCGCCGGTGTGCGGACCGCGCGGGCCCGCAACCGGCCCAGCAGGTCGAGGCCGTCCAGCACCGGCAGCCGCCGGTCGACGACGAACACGTCGTAGCGCCGGGTGAGGCCGAGGTGCAGGCCCCGTTGGCCGTCGGCCGCGACGTCGACCGCGTACCCCTCGTCCCGTAACACCTCGCACAGCAGGACGACGAGTTCCCGGTCGTCCTCTATGAGCAGCAGCCGCCACGGATTCCGCGCAAGCTCCTGTGTCATGTCCACTCCTCTTCAGCCCCGCACTCGGCCTCAACGCCCTTGTGGCGCAGGTAAGTTCCCAAGTGGTGGAGCGGGGCGAGGGGTGGCCGTCCGTCCCGACGGCGGCAGAGGGGCGGGTGCCCGCCTCCGTCGGGCGTTCAGGCCCGGTGGGAGGTGCGGGAGTTCGGCGCCGGGGTCGGCAGCGGACTGGTCGCCGCCCGGGTGACGTCCCCGACCAGTTCGACGACGTCCGGACCGTACGCCTGGGAGTTGACCACCTTGAGCAGCAGTACGAAGGAGTGGTCGCCGTGCTTGCGGGCCAGCTTCTCGTGGTGCCGGGCGAGGTAGCGGGTGGCCGCCTGGTTGTTGATCGCCCGCTGCCCGCAGAACAGGAACGCGGGCCGGGCCTCGCGCCGCTCCCCGGCGGTGAGACGGGCCAGCAGCACGTACTCCGTGACGCCCGACTCCAGCCGGTAGCGCTCACCGCCGATCTGGAACGCGCCCCGCTCGGGGCCGGGCTCGGGGTCGACGTTGACCCGCACGCCGGGCAGCATGGCGGCCATGTGGGCCACCATCCGCCGGTTCGAACCGGGGCCGCCCACGCAGAACTCCGTGCGCTCGCCGAAGCCCTGGCCGACCATGTCCTGGGTGACCACCTGGGCGTGCGCGCCGCAGTCCTTGATGAGCGCGGAGAGTTCCAGCAGCGCGAAGACGTCGAAGCGGTGGACCGCCGGTTCCGGGGAGGCGGGGTCCCGGTTGACGACGAGGAGCGAGTCGGAACCGTCCGGCAGCCCGAAGAACGCCTGCTTGCGGCGGAGCTTCCGCTTCCAGAGGTAGGTGCGGGCGAGCCAGCCCAGCGTGGCGCTGACGCCTGCCGCGACCACACCCAGGACGATGTTGCGTACGTCGTCGGTCATGGGCGCGCATGCTAGCGGTCCTCCACGTACTCGTGTTCGACGGGCCGCGGGGGACGGGCTCGCCCCATGCTCCTGACGCGGCCATGACGATCAACTAAGCTGCCCGAACGGCCTTTCCCTGGAGGTGCGGATGCGTCGCCCTGTCGCTCGGAATCTGACGGTCCTGGCGGTTTCGGCCGCCGTGGTGGTGTCGGTGGGGGCGGCCGCGCCGCCCACGCCGCAGAGCGGGCGGGCCGACCGGAAGACCCCGGTCGCCGTCGGCTACGGCGGCGCCGTCTCCAGCGTCGACCAGGACGCCTCCGCCGCCGGTATCGAAGTACTGCGCAAGGGCGGCAACGCCGTCGACGCCGCCGTGGCCACCGCCGCCGCGCTCGGCGTCACCGAGCCCTACTCGGCCGGGGTCGGAGGCGGCGGCTACTTCGTCTACTACGACGCCAGGTCCCGTACCGTGCGCACCATCGACGGCCGCGAGACCGCACCGCTGACCGCGGACGAGAAGCTCTTCACGGAGAACGGCGAGCCGCTCGCCTTCGCCGACGCCGTCACCAGCGGCCTCGCCGTCGGCACGCCGGGCACTCCGGCCACCTGGCAGACCGCGCTGGACCGGTGGGGCAGCCGCCCGCTCTCCTCCGTGCTGAAGCCCGCCGAACGACTGGCCCGGCACGGGTTCACCGTCGACGAGACCTTCCGCTCCCAGACCGCCTCCAACGAAGAGCGCTTCCGCCACTTCCCGGACACCGCCGAGCTGTTTCTGCCGGGCGGCGAACTCCCGGTCGTGGGCTCGACGTTCAAGAATCCCGACCTGGCCCGCACGTACCGGGAGCTGGGCCGCAAGGGCGTCGGCGCGATCTACCACGGCGCACTGGGCGAGGACATCGTCGCCGCCGTCAACGCTCCGCCCGTCGACCCGGACTCCGGCTGGAACGCCCGCCCCGGCGACCTGTCCGCCAAGGACCTCGCGGCCTACGAGGCCAAGCTCCAGGCGCCGACGAAGACCGGCTACCGCGGCCTGAACGTGTACTCCATCGCACCGTCCTCCTCCGGCGGCACCACCGTCGGCGAGGCCCTCAACATCCTGGAGCGCACCGACCTCTCCGCCGCGGACAAGGCCGGCTACCTGCACCGCTACATCGAGGCCAGCCGCATCGCCTTCGCCGACCGGGGCCGCTGGGTCGGCGACCCCGCCTTCGAGGACGTACCCACGAAGGAGCTGCTGTCCCAGCGGTACGCCGACTCCCGTGAGTGCCTGATCATGGACGACGCGGTGCTCACCAGCCCGCTCGCCCCCGGCGACCCGCGGCACCCGGCCCACTGCGCGGGCGGCGGGACGGCGGCGCCGACGACGTACGAGGGCGAGAACACCACGCACCTCACGGTGGCCGACAAGTGGGGCAACGTCGTCGCCTACACGCTCACCATCGAGCAGACCGGCGGCAGCGGCATCACCGTGCCGGGGCGCGGCTTCCTGCTCAACAACGAGCTGACGGACTTCTCCTTCGCCCCGGCCAACCCGGCGGTCCACGATCCCAACCTGCCCGGTCCCGGCAAGCGCCCCCGCTCCTCGATCGCGCCGACGATCGTCCTGGACCGCCACCACAAGCCGGTCGTGGCGCTCGGTTCGCCCGGCGGCGCCACCATCATCACCACCGTGCTCCAGACGCTCACCGGCTTCCTCGACCGCGGACTCCCGCTCGTCGACGCGATCGCCGCCCCGCGCGCCAGCCAGCGCAACGCCGCGCAGACCGAACTCGAACCCGGCCTCTACGACAGCGGCACACGGGCGGAGTTGGAGGCCCTCGGGCACTCCTTCAAGCTCAACCCCGAGATCGGCGCCGCGACCGCCGTGCAACGGCTGCCGAACGGCACGTGGCTGGCCGCGGCCGAGAAGGAACGGCGCGGCGGCGGCTCGGCGATGGTGGTCGAGCCGGTGCGGCAGCGGTAGTCACAGTTCGGGGACGGGGTGCTGCGGCGTCCGGAACGCCAGCCGCCCGTCCTCGACGTCGACCGTCACCCGGCCGCCCTCCGCGACCCGGCCGTCCAGGAGCAGCCGGGACAGCTCGTTGTCGACCTCGCGCTGGATGGTGCGGCGCAGCGGCCGGGCGCCGTACTCGGGCTGGTAGCCGCGCTCGGCGAGCCAGTCCACGGCCGCGTCGGTGAAGTCGACGGTTATGCCCTGCGCGTGCACCATGCGGCGGGTCTGCTCCAGGAGCAGGCTGGTGATCTGCCGCAACTGCTCGCCGCTGAGCTGGCGGAAGACCACGATCTCGTCGACGCGGTTGAGGAACTCGGGCCGGAAGTGCTCGCGCAGCGGGCGCAGCACCTGCTCGCGCCGGGCCTCCTCGTCGGCCTCCGAACCGCCCGCGCCGAAACCGATCCCGGCGCCGCGCCGGGTGATCACGTCGGAGCCCAGGTTGCTGGTCATCACGACAACCGTGTTGGAGAAGTCCACGGTCCGGCCCTGCGAGTCGGTGAGCCGGCCGTCGTCCAGGACCTGGAGCAGGATGTTGAAGACGTCGGGGTGGGCCTTCTCCACCTCGTCCAGCAGGAGCAGCGAGTACGGGTGCCGGCGCACCACCTCGGTGAGCTGACCGGCCTCCTCGTGCCCGACGTACCCGGGCGGGGCGCCCACCAGGCGGCTGACGGTGTGGCGCTCCTGGTACTCGCTCATGTCGAGGCGGACCATCCGGTCCTCGCTGCCGAACAGCGCCTCGGCCAGCGCGCGGGCCAGCTCGGTCTTGCCGACGCCGGTCGGGCCGAGGAAGAGGAAGCTGCCGATGGGCCGGTCCGGACTGGACAGCCCGGCGCGCGAGCGCAGCACGGCGTCGGAGACGACCCGTACGGCCTCGTCCTGGCCGACCACCCGCTCGTGCAGGTGGGACTCCAGACCCAGCAGGCGCTCCTTCTCCTCCTGGGTGAGGCTGCTGACCGGGATGCCGGTCTGGCGGGAGACCACCTCGGCGATGGACTCCGTGCCGACGACCAGGTTCAGCCCCTCGTCGGCCTCGCCGTCGCCGGTGGCCTCGGTGATCCGCTGCTTCAGCTCGACGATCCGGTCGCGCAGCTGGGTGGCCTGCTCGTACTGCTCGTCCGCGACCGCCTGGTCCTTGTCCCGGACCAGCTGGTCCACCTCGCGCTCCAGGGCCCGTACGTCGGTGCCCTTGGTGCGTGACTGGAGGCGGACGCGGGCGCCCGCCTGGTCGATCAGGTCGATGGCCTTGTCCGGCAGCCGCCGGTCGGTGAGGTAGCGGTCGGACATCTCCACGGCGGCGACCAGCGCCTCGTCGGTGTAGCGGACCTGGTGGTGCGCCTCGTAACGGTCGCGCAGTCCGCGCAAGATCTCGATCGCGTCGGCGGTGGTGGGCTCGGGCACCAGGATCGGCTGGAAGCGGCGGGCGAGGGCGGCGTCCTTCTCGATCCTGCGGTACTCCTCCAGCGTGGTGGCGCCCACGATGTGCAGCTCGCCGCGGGCGAGGGCCGGTTTGAGGATGTTCCCGGCGTCCATCGACCCGCCCTCGCCGCCCCCGCCGGCACCGACGACGGTGTGCAGCTCGTCGATGAAGATGATCAGTTGGTCGGAGTGGGCGCGGATCTCGCCCACGATGTTGTTCATCCGCTCCTCGAAGTCGCCCCGGTAGCGGGTTCCGGCGACGACGCCGGTCAGGTCGAGGGCGACCACCCGCCGCCCGACCAGGACGTCGGGCACGTCGCCGTCGGTGATGCGCTGGGCGAGACCCTCCACGACGGCGGTCTTGCCGACGCCGGCGTCACCGATCAGGACGGGGTTGTTCTTGCCGCGCCGGGAGAGCACCTCGACGGTCTGCTCGATCTCCTCCTCCCGGCCGATCACCGGGTCGATCCGGCCCTGCTGGGCCAGATCGGTGAGGTCGCGGCCGTACTTGTCGAGGGTCGGCGTGTTCGTGGTCCGGGTGCTCTCGGTGCGGGCCTTCGCGGCCTCCGGCGACTCCGTGGGCATGCTGGACGGTGCGAAGCGGGCCGCGTTCAGGATGTGCCCGGCGGCCGAGTCCGGGTTGGCGGCCAGGGCGCTGAGCACGTGCTCCGGGCCGATGTACCCGGTGCCGGTGGAGCGGGCCAGCTCGTGCGCGTCCAGCAGGGCGCGCTTGACGGCCGGGGTGAGCGAGAGCGACGTGGGCGGCGGGACCTCGCCCGGCGGGTGCTGCACCGGGCCGGTCCGCTCGTCGATCTGCGACGCCAGCGAGTCGGGGTCGGCGCCGGCCCGGCTGAGCAGCCCCCGGGTCGGCTCGGTGGAGAGCGCTGCCCGCAACAGGTGCTCGGTGTCCAGGTCCCGGCTGCCGTGCTCGGCCGCGTACTGGGCGGCGCCGCGCACCAGCTCCCGGGCTGGCTGGCTGAGCAGCCGTCCGATGTCGATCTGCCGGGGCCGGGGCCCGCCGAAGAAGCGTGCCAGGAATTCCGCGAACGGGTCGCCCTCCGGGCCCATGAAGCCGCTGGTCATCGTTTCCGGTCCTCCGCTGCTTCGCTGATCGGCGTGCCGGGGCCGGGTAACCCGGACGGGGCGCGGTCATGCCCAACATGACACGTTCTGTTCGGGTGGGCATGCCGGGAAGCCGGGAGGACGGGGCGGGCGGGAAGGGGACTCAGAGGCCGTTCCTGGACGTCAGGACGCGGGGACCGCCGTCCGTGATCGCCACGGTGTGCTCCACGTGTGCCGCGCGGGAGCCGTCGTTGGTGCGCAGGGTCCAGCCGTCCGCGGCCGCGTGGTAGTCGTCCCGGCCGCCGGCGATCAGCATGGGCTCGATGGCGATGACCATGCCGTGCCGCAGGGGCAGTCCGCGTCCCGGCCGGCCCTCGTTGGGCACCCCGGGGTCCTCGTGCATGTGCCGGCCGATGCCGTGGCCGCCGAAGTCCTCCATGATCCCGTAGCCGCCCGACCGGCACACGGTGCCGATGGCGTGCGCGATGTCGCCGATGCGGTTGCCGACGACGGCCGCGTCGATGCCCGCCGCGAGGGCCCGCTCCGCGGTCTCGATCAGTGTCAGGTCGGCCGGGCGCGGGGTGCCCACGACGAAGCTGAGCGCCGAGTCGCCGGCCCAGCCGTCCAGGAGCGCGCCGCAGTCGATGGAGACGAGGTCCCCGTCGCGCAGCCGGTAACCGTCCGGGATGCCGTGCACGATCGCGTCGTTCACGGACGCGCAGACGACGCCCGGGAACGGGGTCGGCGCGAAGGAGGGCCGGTATCCGAGGAACGGCGAGCCCGCGCCCGCCTTCCGCAGCACCTCGTGCGCCACCGCGTCCAGCTCCAGCAGCGACACCCCCACGTCCGCCGCCTGCCGGACGGCGGTCAGGGCCTGCGCGACGACCTGGCCGGCCGCGTGCATGGCATCGATAGATGTGTCCGTCTTCAGTTCCACCATGCCAATTACTATACCGGTATTTGAATTGGGTTCGCGACGTGGGGCACACCCGGGACCGGTACGGGAACCCGGTATTAGAATGACGTCATGGTGCGCACTCCTCTGACCCCCGAAGAGCGTGAGCGCGGCGAGCGGCTCGGCCGCCTGCTCCGCGCGGCCCGCGGCGAACGGAGCATGACCGCGGTCGCCGCCGAGGCCGGAATCTCCGCCGAGACCCTGCGCAAGATCGAGACCGGCCGGGCGCCCACCCCGGCGTTCTTCACGGTGGCCGCGCTGGCCGGCGCGCTGGGGCTGTCCATGGACGAGCTGGTGGGGCGGTGCGCGCCCGCGATGGCCTGAGGCGCCGGCACTCACCCACCGGAGTGCGAAACGTGATCGACACCGCGCCTTGACGACGATGGTCTTGGCAAGCCCGTCCGGCCAGGCTTACGTTCGTCCCTCTACGGCCTGCTCTACGGGCGTAGAGGCTCTGACGTCGTGTCGAAGGAGCAGCTCATGGCCAACGTCGTTCGTGCCGCTCTCGTCCAGGCCACCTGGACCGGCGACACCGAGTCCATGGTGGCGAAACACGAGGAGCACGCCCGCGAGGCCGCCCGGCGCGGTGCCAAGGTCATCGGGTTCCAGGAGGTGTTCAACGCCCCCTACTTCTGCCAGGTCCAGGACCCCGAGCACTACCGCTGGGCCGAACCCGTCCCCGACGGACCCACGACCCGCCGCATGCGGGCACTGGCCCGCGAGACCGGCATGGTGATCGTCGTCCCCGTCTTCGAGGTCGAGCAGTCCGGCTTCTACTACAACACCGCGGCCGTGATCGACGCCGACGGCACCGTCCTCGGCACCTACCGCAAGCATCACATCCCCCAGGTCAAGGGCTTCTGGGAGAAGTTCTACTTCCGCCCCGGCAATCTCGGCTGGCCGGTCTTCGACACCGCCGTCGGCAAGGTCGGCGTCTACATCTGCTACGACCGGCACTTCCCGGAGGGCTGGCGCCAACTCGGCCTCGGCGGCGCCCAGCTCGTCTACAACCCGTCCGCCACCCACCGCGGCCTCTCCGCCCACCTGTGGCAGCTGGAGCAGCCCGCCGCGGCCGTCGCCAACGAGTACTTCGTCGCCGCCATCAACCGCGTCGGCGTCGAGGAGTACGGCGACAACGACTTCTACGGCACGTCGTACTTCGTGGACCCGCGCGGGCAGTTCGTCGGCGAGACGGCCAGCGACAGCGAGGAGGAACTCGTCGTCCGCGACCTGGACTTCGACCTCATCGACGAGGTGCGGCAGCAGTGGGCCTTCTACCGCGACCGCCGACCCGACGCCTACGAGGGGCTGGTGCGGCCGTGACCAAGGATCTCTTCGCCCGCCACCGCGCCGTCCTGCCCGACTGGCTCGCCCTCTACTACGAGGACCCGCTGGAGATCACCCACGGCGAGGGCCGCCACGTCTGGGACGCCGCCGGCAACAGGTACCTCGACTTCTTCGGCGGCATCCTCACCACGATGACCGCGCACGCCCTGCCCGAGGTCACCAAGGCCGTCGCCGAGCAGGCCGGGCGGATCGTCCACTCCTCGACCCTCTACCTCAACCGCTCGATGGTCGAACTCGCCGAACGCGTCGCCCAGTTGTCCGGCATCCCCGACGCCCGCGTCTTCTTCACCACCTCCGGCACCGAGGCCAACGACACCGCCCTGCTGCTCGCCACCGCCCACCGCCGCAGCAACGCGATCCTGGCGATGCGCAACAGCTACCACGGCCGCTCCTTCAGCGCCGTCGGCATCACCGGGAACCGCGGCTGGTCCCCGACCTCCCTCACCCCGCTCCAGACCCTCTACGTACACGGCGGCGTGCGCTCCAGGGGGCCCTACGCGCACCTGGACGACCGCGAGTTCATCGACGCCTGCGTCGCCGACCTCGAGGACCTGCTCGGCCACACCCGCGCCCCCGCCGCGCTGATCGCCGAACCCGTCCAGGGCGTCGGCGGCTTCACCTCCCCGCCGGACGGCCTGTACGCGGCCTTCCGCGAGGTGCTGCGGGACCGGGGCATCCTGTGGATCTCCGACGAGGTGCAGACCGGCTGGGGGCGCACCGGCGAGCACTTCTGGGGCTGGCAGGCCCACGCGGGAAGCGGGCCGCCGGACATCGTGACCTTCGCCAAGGGCATCGGCAACGGCATGTCGATCGGCGGTGTCGTCGCCCGCGCCGAGATCATGAACTGCCTGGACGCCAACAGCATCTCCACCTTCGGCGGCACCCAGATCACCATGGCCGCGGGCCTCGCCAACCTCGCCCACCTCCTGGAGCACGACCTCCAGGGCAACGCCCGGCGCGTCGGCGGACTGCTCATCGAACGGCTGCGCGCCGTCGCCGCCCAGGTGCCGCACGTACGCGAGGTGCGCGGGCGCGGCCTGATGATCGGCGTCGAACTGACCCGGCCCGGCACCGACGAGGCCGCCCCCGAAGCGGCGTCCACCGTGCTCGAGGAGGCCCGCGCGGGCGGGCTGCTCGTCGGCAAGGGCGGCGGCCACGACACCAGCGTCCTGCGCATCGCCCCGCCGATGTCCCTCACCGTCGCGGAGGCCGAGGAGGGCGCCGCGATCCTCGAACGCGCCCTGCGGAGCATCTGACCGGCGCGTTCCGCGTCCCGAGCCCAGGAGGCGCCGCCATGACCACCACCTCGGAGACCTCGGCCCCGCAGCCCCGGGAACCCTGGGAGCCGGCCCTGTCGGTCCGCCAGGTCCTCGGCCTGGAACGGGTGCGGGCGGGACAGCCCGAGGTGGTGGCCGGCGCCCACCGGCTCGACCGGCCCGTGCGCTGGGTGCACGTCGCCGAGGCCGCCGACGTCGGCGTGATGCTCAGCGGCGGAGAGATGGTCCTCACCACCGGCGTGCTCCTCGCCGGGGACGAGGCCAAGCAGGGCGAGTACATCCGCTCCCTGGACCGTGCCGAGGCCGCGGCCGTCGTGCTGGGCCTCGGCCGCGCCTTCCCCGCCCCGCCCGAGGTGATGCGGCGCGCGGCCGAGCGCTGCGGGCTGCCCCTGGTCGTGCTGCACCGGCCCTTCCCCTTCGCCGAGCTGACCGAAGAGGTCCAGTCCCGGCTGCTGCGGCGCAAGTTCGCCGCCGTCAGCCTCTCCGAGGCCGTACGCACCGAACTGACCGGTCTGATCACCGCGGGCGCCCCGGTGCAGCGCCTCCTCGACGAGGTGGCCCGGCACGCCGGCTGCCCCGTCGTCGTCACCAACCTCGCCCACCGCGTCCTGGCCACGGCGGGGGAGCGGGCGGCGGTCGACGACGTGCTGCGGGACTGGGAGCGCATCGCCCGCCAGGCCGGTGCCGGATCGGCCGACGGCTGGGTCCGCGCCGAACTGAGCTGCCGCGGAGAGAGCTGGGGCCGACTGGTGCTGTGCGGCTACCGGGGCGACCGGGCCGCCGGACGCCTGCTGGCCGACCGGGCCGCCGAGGCCCTCGTCCTGCACCGCATGCTCGCCGGTGACGGAACCCGCGGGGGTGCTTGCGGCGGCTCCCGGGACGCCTGGGAGGAGCAGTCCGCGCGGAGCCTGCTCACCGACCTGGTCACCGGGGCCGTACCGGCGCGGCACCTGCTGCCCCGGGCGCGCGCCGCCGGACTGCCCGTCAACCGGCGCGTCTTCGTCCCCCTCGTCGTCCGCGACCGGCAGCCCGCCCGCCCGGCCCGGGTGCTGCGGCGGCTGGGACTGCCGGGGATCGCCGCGGGGCTGGCCGACGACCGCGTCGCCGTCCTGCTCAGCCTCGCCCCCGACCAGGACGCCAGGGCGCTGACCGACCACTTCGCGACCCGGCTGCGTTCGGAACCGGACGCCACGTACGCCCTGGTCGCGGCGGCCGACGCCCGCGCCGACTGGGCCGACGTCCCCGCCGGACTGCGCGAGGCCCAGCACGTCGCCGACGCCGTGGCCGACGCCCCGGCACCCATGGACCTGCCGCCGGTGGTGCGACTGCGCGACATCCATCTGCGCGGACTGGTGCGGCTGCTGCGCGACGACCCGCACGTGCAGTCCTTCGCCGAACGCGAGCTGGACGGGCTGCTGCGCGGCCCCGACGAGGACCTGCTGTCCGTCCTGCGGACCTACCTCGCCACCGGACGCAACAAGTCCCGCACCGCCCAACTCCACCACGTCTCCCGGCCCGCCCTCTACCGGCGCCTCGAAGCCATACAGGGCCGGCTCGGCGTCGACCTCGACGACTTCGAGCAGGCCGCCTCCGTCCACATCGCGCTCCTCGCCCACGACGCACAGCAGGGGTGACACCGTGCAATGCCCGACCCCCGCAGACGTGACACCGTGCCACTCATTTCGGCCACCCGCCGTCCCTAGTCTCGCCGTACACCGAGCGCCACAGCGAGCGCCACAGCGAGCGAATCGAGCGAGTGGAGGCCGAAGATGAGCCGAGTGATCCGTGCCGCGCTCTTCCAGACCGCCTGGACGGGCGACAAGGAATCGATGATCCAGGTCCACGAGCAGGCGGTGCGCGACGCGGCCGCCCAGGGCGCACAGGTCATGTGCTTCCAGGAGCTGTTCTACGGACCGTACTTCTGCCAGGTCCAGGACCCCGAGTTCTACGCCTACGCCGAGAGCGTCCCGGACGGCCCGATCGTGGAGCGCTTCCAGCGGCTCGCCCGCGAGCACGGCATCGTCCTGGTGCTCCCCATGTACGAGGAGGAGCAGCCCGGCGTCCTCTACAACACCGCCGCCGTCATCGACGCCGACGGCTCCTACCTCGGCAAGTACCGCAAGACGCACATTCCGCAGGTGCGGGGCTTCTGGGAGAAGTTCTACTTCCGCCCCGGCAACTCCGGCTGGCCGGTCTTCGACACCGCCGTCGGCAAGGTCGGCGTCTACATCTGCTACGACCGGCACTTCCCCGAGGGCTGGCGGGCGCTGGGCCTCGAGGGCGCCGAGATCGTCTTCAACCCGTCCGCCACCTCCCGCGGCCTGTCCGGCTACCTGTGGCAGCTGGAGCAGCCGGCCGCCGCCGTCGCCAACGAGTACTTCGTCGGCGCCATCAACCGCGTCGGCGTCGAGGAGTGGGGCGACAACGACTTCTACGGCACCTCCTACTTCGTCGACCCCGAGGCGCAGTTCGTCGGCGAGGTGGCGAGCGACAAGGAGACCGAACTCGTCGTCCGCGACCTGGACATGGGCAAGCTGCGCGAGGTCCGCGACCGCTGGCAGTTCTACCGCGACCGCGCGCCGGGCGCGTACTCCCCGCTGACCGCGCCCTGACCGAACCGGGCCCCTGACAGGAGGGAACAGCAGCATGAGCAGCCGTACCGTCATCCGCGGCGGCCTCGTCGTCACCGCGTCCGACGAGATCCACGCCGACGTCCTGATCGAGGACGGCCGCGTCGCCGCCCTCGCCGCGACCGGCACCCCGGCGGCCGAGGCGTTCACGGCCGAGAACGCCATCGACGCGAGCGGCAAGTACGTCATCCCGGGCGGCGTCGACGGGCACACCCACATGGAGATGCCCTTCGGCGGCACCTACGCCGCCGACACCTTCGAGACCGGCACCCGCGCCGCCGCCTGGGGCGGCACCACCACCATCGTGGACTTCGCCATCCAGAGCGTCGGACACTCCCTGCGCGAGGGCCTGGACGCCTGGCACGCCAAGGCCGAGGGCAACTGCGCCGTCGACTACGGCTTCCACATGATCGTCTCCGACGTGAACCAGGAGACGCTCAAGGAGATGGACCTGCTGGTGGAGGAAGGGGTGACCTCCTTCAAGCAGTTCATGGCCTACCCCGGTGTCTTCTACTCCGACGACGGCCAGATCCTGCGCGCCATGCAGCGCGCCGCCGGCAACGGCGGCCTGATCATGATGCACGCCGAGAACGGCATCGCCATCGACGTCCTCGTCGAACAGGCCCTCGCCTGCGGGGAGACCGACCCCCGCTTCCACGGCGAGGTCCGCAAGGCCCTCCTGGAGGCCGAGGCCACCCACCGCGCCATCCGGCTCGCCCAGGTCGCCGGGGCGCCCCTGTACGTCGTGCACGTCTCGGCGACCGAGGCGCTGGCGGAGCTGACCCGGGCCCGCGACGAGGGCCTGCCCGTCTTCGGCGAGACCTGCCCGCAGTACCTGTTCCTGTCCACCGACAACCTCGCCGAGCCGGACTTCGAGGGCGCCAAGTACGTGTGCAGCACGCCGCTCAGGCCGAGGGAGCACCAGGCGGCGCTGTGGCGGGGGCTGCGCACCAACGACCTCCAGGTGGTCTCCACCGACCACTGCCCCTTCTGCTTCAGCGGGCAGAAGGAGCTGGGCCGCGGCGACTTCTCCAAGATTCCCAACGGGATGCCCGGTGTCGAGAACCGCATGGACCTGCTCCACCAGGCCGTCGTCGACGGTCACATCAGCCGCCGCCGCTGGATCGAGATCGCCTGCGCCACCCCTGCCCGGATGTTCGGCCTCTACCCGAAGAAGGGCACCATCGCGCCCGGCGCCGACGCCGACATCGTCGTCTACGATCCGCACGCCGAACAGGTCGTCTCCGCCGAGACCCACCACATGAACGTCGACTACTCGGCATACGAGGGCAGGCGGATCACCGGCCGGGTGGAGACCGTGCTCTCGCGCGGCGAACCCGTCGTCACCGAGCGGGAGTACACCGGGCGCAAGGGGCACGGCCTCTACACCCCGCGCGCCACCTGTCAGTACATCGACTAGACAACGAGGAGCGGTGCAGATGGACTTCGGACTCGTCCTGCAGACCGACCCGCCGGCCTCCCGCGTCGTGGACCTGATGAAACGGGCCGAGCACCACGGCTTCAGCCACGGATGGACCTTCGACTCCGCCGTGCTCTGGCAGGAACCGTTCGTCATCTACAGCCAGGTCCTGGCCCACACCAGCACACTGAAGATCGGCCCGATGGTCACCAACCCGGGCACCCGCACCTGGGAGGTGACGGCCTCCACCTTCGCCACCCTCAACGACATGTTCGGCAACCGCACCGTCTGCGGCATCGGCCGCGGCGACTCCGCGATGCGCGTCGCGGGACGCAAACCCAACACCCTCGCCCGCATCAGCGAGGCCATCAAGGTCATCCGCGCGCTGGGCAGGGGAGAGGAGGCCGACCTCGGCGGCGGCACCGTCGTCCGGTTCCCCTGGGTGAAACCGGGCGCCGAAGTCCCCGTGTGGATGGCCGCGTACGGTCCGAAGGCGCTGAAGACGACCGGTGAGGAGGCCGACGGCTTCATCCTCCAACTCGCCGACCTCTACCTGACCGAGTACATGGTCAAGGCCGTCCGGGACGCCGCCGAGGCCGCCGGACGCGACCCCTCCGAGGTGAGGATCTGCGTCGCCGCCCCGGCCTACGTCACCGCCGACGACTCGCCCGAGGCCCTCGGCCACGCGCGCGAGCAGTGCCGCTGGTTCGGCGGGATGGTCGGCAACCACGTCGCCGACCTGGTCGCCAAGTACGGCGCCCACACCGGCGCCGTACCCGACGAACTCACCGACTACATCAAGGCCCGCGAGGGCTACGACTACGCCCACCACGGGCGCAGCGGCAATCCCGACACGCAGTTCGTGCCGGACGAGATCGTCGACCGGTTCTGCCTGATCGGACCGGTCGAGAAGCACATCGAGAAGCTGACCGCCCTGCGTGCCCTCGGCGTCGACCAGTTCGCGCTGTACGCCATGCACGACGCGCAGGAAGCCGTGATCGACACCTACGGCACACAGGTCATCCCGGCCGTCAACGCCTGACCCACCCCCTGCCCGCCCCGCTCCCGGGGCGGGCCCCAGGGCGCACCCGCGCACCCCCCGCGGCACTCCCCGCACGGCCTCTCCCGTCCCACCGCATGATTGGCCTGCCCATGACCGACACCGCGCCCACGGCCATACCGCCGTCCGCCCAAGTCACCCTCCCCGACGGGCGCGTGGAGCTCGCCCCGGGCTCCGCGCCGCCGAGCGGCCGCTACGCCAACGAGGACCTGCTGCCCGTGCCCGTCGGCAAGCGCACCTGGACCACGTACAACTTCTCCGCCCTGTGGGTCGGCATGGCCCACAACACGGCCTCCTGGACACTCGCCTCCGGTCTCATCGCGGTCGGCATGGACTGGAAGCAGGCGGTGTTCACCATCGCCCTGGCCAACCTGATCGTGCTCGCCCCGATGCTGCTCACCGGGCACGCCGGACCCAGGTACGGCATCCCCTTCCCGGTCTTCGCCCGCGCCTCCTTCGGCATCCGGGGCGCCAACCTGCCCGCCGTCGTACGGGCGTTGGTGGCCTGCGGCTGGTTCGGCATCCAGACCTGGATCGGCGGCGAGGCCATCTACTTCCTGGCCGGCAAGCTGATCGGCGACGGCTGGACCGGCGCCGCGACGATCGGCGGCCACGCCTGGACCATGTGGCTGTCGTTCGCGATCTTCTGGGCGCTCCAGGTCGCCATCATCTACCGGGGCATGGAGACCATCCGACGCTTCGAGAACTGGGCCGCGCCCTTCGTCCTCGTCGGTGCCTTCGTGATGCTGTGGTGGATGAGCGACAAGGCGGGCGGGTTCGGCCCGCTCTTCGACCAGCCGTCGCGACTCGGCTGGGGCGGCGACTTCTGGAAGCTGTTCTGGCCCTCCCTGATGGGCATGATCGGCTTCTGGTCCACGCTGTCCCTCAACATCCCCGACTTCACCCGCTACGGAAAGAGCCAGAAGGCGCAGACCCGGGGCCAGGCCCTCGGACTGCCGACGACGATGACCCTGTTCGCGTTCCTGTCCGTGATGGTCACCTCCGGCTCGCAGGCCGTGTACGGCGAGCCGATCTGGGACCCGGTGCAACTCGCCGCGAAGACGGACAACGTGGTGGGACTGCTGTTCGCCCTGGTGACCGTCCTGGTGGCGACCCTGTCCGTCAACATCGCGGCCAACCTGGTCTCCCCGGCCTTCGACTTCTCCAACGTCGCACCGCGAAGGGTGAGTTTCCGGGCGGGCGCGCTCATCACGTCCGTCCTCGCCGTGCTGATCTGCCCGTGGAAGCTGTACTCCGACCCACAGGGCTACATCTTCACCTGGCTCGGCCTGGTCGGCGGGCTGCTCGGCACCGTGGCCGGCATCCTCATCGCCGACTACTGGATCCTGCGCCGCGCCCGGCTGCATCTCGTCGACCTGTACCGCGCCGGCGGACGCTACTGGTACGACAAGGGCTGGAACTGGCGGGCCGTCGTCGCCTTCGCCGTCGGCGGTGTCCTGGCCGTCGGGGGTGCCGACTTCCATCCCCTCGTCGACGGCCGGCCCGTGCCCTTCCTCGAACCGCTGGCCGACTACGGCTGGGCGGTGGGCCTGACCACGGCCCTGGTGCTCCACCTGGCGCTGATGCTGATGCCGGCCACCCGGCCCCGCGCCGAGGCGGTCGGTGCCACCGGTCAGCCCTGACCGCCCCGCAAGGCGGCCACCGCCTCCTTGGCCGCCTTGATGGCACCCTTGTTGATCTCCGTGGTGCCGGGTGCCTTCTTCGACTCGAAGTCACTGCCGTTGTACGTGATCACCACCAGGGCGTTGGCCGCGCGGACCAGCACGGTGCCCTCGCGCGTCTGCTGCTTGTCCTCGGTGGTCAGGTCCACGATGGAGTACGCCGCGTCGCCGAGCCCCGGCACCTCGCCTCCGCCGCTCCGGTCGGCGACCCGCTCCTGGTACGACTTCCGCGCCGACTCGTCGCTCTTCATCACCTCGAAGGAGACGTCGAGCCAACGGTAGTCGTACCCCTTGAGCGCGTTCCACGAGCAGGTGCGGCGGGCCTTGGTGTCCGTGGAGGGGATCTCCTTGCCGGCCGCCTTCGCACCCGGCACCAGCGAGGTGACCGTCTTCTCGGCCAGGCTCGCGCACGGTGCCGGGGCGGCGGCGTACGTCTTCGTCTCCGCCTGTGTCGCCGGGGCGGAGGAGGATCTCCCGGCGGTGTCGGGCGGCGTCCTGTCCTTCGCGGCCGGTGAGGTGTCCGGCCCGGACGACAGCGCCCAGCCGGCGGTGGCGAGCACGGCGACCGGCGCCAGACGGGCGGTCAGGGCGAGCGGCAGGGGAAGAGAACGCACGGCGCACTTCTCGTGGGGGAGGGTGCGGAGGGTGCCCGCACGGCGAACGGGACGCCAGTCTCACACGACTCCCCGTGCGGCGGAAGGGCGAACTCGGTCCGTGCCCGCGTGGTGACGCAGACGAACGGACGCCGCCGGTGCCTCGCGGCCGCCGTCACGGTGACCGGGGCGAGGGCCGCCACCGGCGTCAGGGCACCCGCGCGGTCCACTCGGCGGAGGAGAACTTCGTGCGCGCCAACTCCCGGGCCCGCGCCAGTTCCTCGTCCGTCACCTTGCCCTGGGACAGCCCGTACCGGCCGCCGAAGGAGGAGATCATCCGCTCGATCACGGCCTCGCGCGCGAGGCCGGTCTGCCGGCGCAGCGGGTCCACCCGCTTCTTCGCGGACTTCGTGCCCTTGTCGGACATCTTCTCCCGCCCGATGCGCAGCACCTGGAGCATCTTGTCCGCGTCGATGTCGTACGACATGGTCACGTGGTGCAGCACGGCGCCGGGCCCGCCCCCGGGCCCCACCACGCGCTTCTGCGCGGCGCCCGCGATCTTGCCCTGGTCGGTGGCGATGTCGTTCAGCGGCTGGTACCAGGCGCGGATGCCCATCTCGCCGAGTGCGCCGAGCACCCAGTCGTCGAGGTAGGCGTAGCTGTCCTGGAAGGAGAGCCCCTGCACCAGTGCCTCCGGCACGGACAGGGAGTAGGTGATCGTGTTGCCGGGCTCCACGAACATCGCGCCGCCGCCGGAGACGCGGCGCACCACGTCGACGCCGTGCCGGGCCGCCCCCTCGGCGTCCACCTCGTTGCGCAGCGACTGGAAACTGCCGATGATCACCGCCGGGGAGCCCCACTCCCACACGCGCAGCGTCGGCGGACGCCGGCCCGCGGCGACCTCGGCGGTCAGCACCTCGTCGAGCGCCATGTGCAGCGCGGGGGCCTGGGGGCCCTCGTGAATCAGCTGCCAGTCGTAGTCCGTCCAGTCCGTGGCGTGCGCGAGCGCGCGGCGTACGGCGATCGCGACGCCCTCCGAGGTCAGGCCGTACATCACGGTGCCCTCGGGCAGCGCCGCGTCGATCCGGGCGGCCAGTCCCGCCGCGTCGGTGTCGGCCGGGGCGCCCTCCAGGGCGCGGTTCACGGCGTCCAGCGCCTCGTCCGGTTCCAGGAAGAAGTCGCCCGCCACGCGTACGTGCCGCAGCACACCCTTCTCGGCCTCCACGTCCACGACGACCAGCTTGCCGCCGGGGACCTTGTACTCACCGTGCACCGTTGTGCCTCCGTTTCGCCTCCGGGGACAACAGTGCGCCCGACCGGTGTGTTCCCGCCCGGCGCCGCTCCCGACGGTGTCACCCGGTCGCTCACCCGATCCGGCCGGCCACCCGGTCGCCGACGGGTACGGCCAGCCGCACCTCGGTCCCGCCCCCGCGCGCGGGGCCCACCACGAGGTCGGCGCCGATCAGCAGGGCGCGTTCGCGCATGCCCCGGATACCGGCCCCCTCGGCGTCGCCGGAGTCGTCGAAGCCCCGGCCGTCGTCGCGCACCCGGAGTTCGACGGCGTCCCCGGCCCGCCGCAGAGTGAGGAGCACCACGCGTGCACCGGCGTGCCGGGCCACGTTGGTGAGGCTCTCCTGGGCGACCCGGTAGAGGACCAGGTCGGCGTTGTCACCGAGGGCGGGCAGCCCGGGGGCGATGTCGTGGCGCACGGTCAGCGAAGGCCCGGTGAACTCGTCGGAGAGCGACCTCAGGGCGCTGCTCAGGCCCAGCTCCTCCAGGACCCCCGGGAGGAGCCGCCGGGCGATGCGGCGGATCTCGTCCAGGCTGGCCCGGGTCGTCTCCTGCACCTGCGAGAGCTGCTCGCGCACGGAGTCGGGTGCCTGGTCCGCGACCCGTTTCAGGTCCAGCAGCACGGCGGCGAGGGTCTGCCCCACCTCGTCGTACAGCTCCTGGGCGACCCGGTGGCGTTCCGACTCCTGCGCGCTCAGCGTGCGGGCGGCGCTCAGGGCGCGTTCGGCCTCCAGCCGGTCGAGCATCGTGTTGAAGGTGGTGATCAGCTCGGCGATCTCGCCGTCGCCGTCGACCTTCGGACGGACCCGCGGCCGCAGCAGGTCGGTCGTGGTCATGGCGTGCGCGAGCCGGCGCAGCGGCCCGAGACCGATCCGCAGCAGCAGGACGTTGGCGGTCAGGATCACCACGAGACCCACCGTGAGGATCGCGGCCTCGGTGAGCAGGACGGGCGTCGACACGGTGACCGGTCCCAGCAGCAGCGCGGTGGCCGCGATCAGCACCACCGCGTTGAACAGGGAGATTCTCCAAAACAAGGGCACCGCAGCAGCGTCGGCGACGCACGGCACGGGCGTCCATCGGTTCGCACACCCATTTCCGCTCCGCACCGGACCCGCCGGTTAGCCTGGGCCGCATGCGTGTCACCCCCTCGCCGACGAACTCGACGCCGACTGGGCGCTGGGCCTGATGTACTCGGCGGGTGCCGTCGGCTCCCTGCTGGTCAGCCTGACCAGCGGCTCGGTGTCCCGCACCCGGTGCCACGGCCAGCTGGTGGTGTGCGGCGCGACCGGCTGGACCGGCGCCCGCCCGGCGATCTGGACCGGCGGGGTGGCCTGTGTCGCGGCCGTGGGACTGCTCACCGCCGCGCTGGCGAGACTCGTCGCCTACGACGCCCGCACCGACGAGGACGCCCTGCGCCGCGCCGAGGAGGGCAACGGGTCGCGCACGCAGGAGCCGAGCCCGACGTGAGAACGGCGGACCGCCGCCGCCACGGACGTGCCGTGACGGCGGCGGTCCACCCCGGTCATCGAACGGTCAGTTCCCACTCCCGTGCCGGCGACCAGAGACCGCCACCGCCCGCGGCCGTCCCACCGCCCGCGGCCGTCCCGCCGTCGGCGTGCCAGACCGCGCCCGGCCGGTGCGGACGCTGCTCCGCCGGCCGGAAGCCGACCGTGTAGGTGCGGGTGAACGCGCCGTTCGCCGAGGTCACCGTGACGGTGCGGGTGGTGAACCCGCGCTGGGAGGACGAGACCGTCGGGCTCCCGGCCGTCACCTTCACCCGCGCGCCCGACGCGGCCGTCACGGCACCGACGGCCGGGGTCCGCCTGTTCTTCGGCCAGTCCACGACGTACGTGGACACCTCCGGGTCGAACCCGTCGAGCGCGACGCCCCCCACGGTGATCGCGGAGGCGTCCGCGACGCTCGCCTTCGTGGCGTCGGGGGAGTTGGTCACCGTGACCGACCCGTCCGCGTCGACCACCACGTCCGCCGCCATCGCCGCCGCCAGGTTGATCCGCTGCCAGCTCGGCGCCCCGGACCCGGTGAGGTCGAGCGGGTACCCGGAGTCCGTCGCGGTCTGCTCCAGCACCTGGGTGCGCTGCTCGGCGGTCAGGCCGGGGAACGCGGTGATCAGCAGCGCCGCCGCGTCGGACGGCGCGTCGAGGGCCTGTCCGGCCCTGCCGGTCCGGGAGAACCCGTACGTCAGGCGCTGCGTGTACTGATCGATCTGCTGAGCCGTGCTCAGACCGGCGTAGGGGTCTCCCGCGCAGGCCGTGAGCGTGTCGCCGTAGCCCTTCTCCTCGCACCGGGCCAGCAGCACGTTCCGGATCTCGGTGTGCGCCTGGGTCAGCAGCCTCTCGAAGCCGGGGTCCGCCCAGCGGTGCGCCACGGTGGCCTGGGCCGTGATCCGGCCGCCCATGACGTCCAGCGGGTAGTGGAACCCGAGGACGATGCGGTTGTTCCCGTACTCCGAGGCGCGCGTCAAAATCGACGGAGCCAGTTCGGGCAGCAGCGTGGCGAGGATCGTCCCGGCCTCGTAGCCGCCGTAGGTGTGGCCGCTCGGGTACGAGCCGCTGGTGGCCAGGCCCGCGTACGAGCCGTCCTGGGACTCGTAGACGCCGCCGCCGTCGCCGACGAACCCGAGCCGGACGTACGGGCGCGGGTACTGGTAGTGGTTCTTCGCCGCGTCGTGGGTGTCCAGGCTCTTGGTGACGCGGGAGAACAGCGCGCTGGTCTTGGGCAGTCGGCCTCCGTCGAGGGCCTCGCGGTAGAGCGGCCCGAGCCGGGAGCCCAGCCCGTCGGCCAGGGTGACGGTGGCGCTGTGGGAGGCGTCCACCATGGCGCGGTCGACCTGCTTCCGTGTCGCCGCGTTGTTGATGCCGAGGGTGATCGTGTCGTTCTCCGCGGTGGGCGAAGTGCCCTCGGACAGCTTCCCGTTGGCTCCGAGGGTGCCGGGCGCGAGGTCGTCGAAGCCGCTGAGGAGCCGGTTGAAGTAGTCGCCTCCGTCGTCGGTGGCGGGCCACGAGTCCGACGGGTAGGCGGCGCCCAGCACGTCGTCCGGGAAGGGGGACGGCTCGTAGTCCGACGGGTCGGAGGCGCTGACGGCCGTGGCGGTGGTCGTCGCCGTGCTGGCGGGGGTGGCCGTCGGGTCCGGGTCGTCGGAGCTGCCGGCCAGGGTCACCGCGGTCACGGTGGCGGAGTGGCCCTTCGCCCGGCCCGCGGTCGTCAGCAGCGCGGTGTCCGTGGTGCCGGACACATGCGCGGTGGTTCCGTCGTCGAGGGCCACGGTGTAGCCGACGACCGGGAAGCCGCCGTCGCCGGCGGGCCGCCAGCTCACCCGGACCCGCTTGCCGTCGGTGACCACGCCCGTGACGGTGGGCGTCCGGGGCCTGTTGTCGCCGGTGACGGTGGGCTGGGTCGCGGTGCTCGGGGCCGAGTCGCCGAGTGCGTTCACCGCCCGGACGCGCGCCGTGTACGAGGTGCCGTCCGCCAGCCGGGTGAACACCGTGCTCCGGCTGTCCGGGTCGTCGATCACGACCTGCCGACCCCCACTGAGGGTGATCTCGTAGCCGGTGACCGGCGAACCGCCGTCGTCCTCGGGCGCCGACCAGGTGACCTTCACGCTCGTGCCGGACGCGGTCGCCGACACCGCGGCGGGCGCCGCCGGTACCGTCCTGCGCTTCGTCGTGAGCGCGGACACGGCGTCGCCGAGGGCCTCGTACCGTGCCGTGAGGGTCCCGTCCGTCGCCGCGTCGTCCGCGACGGCGGTCTTCGCGGCGGTGAGCGCGGTGGTGAACGCCTTCCAGGAGGCATCCGTGTAGCGCGCGTAGGGGAGCGCCGACGCGGCGCCGACCAGGTTCTCCAGCTTCAGCCGCGGCAGGGGCACCAGTTGGTTGGCGGCGAGGGTCAGGGCCCGGGTCCGCAGGTCCGCCTCGAGCTGCGTCGCGTCGTCGGCCTCCAGGAGATCGCGGGCGGCGGCGAGTTCGCGGGCGAACACCCCGAAGTCGATCGCGCCGTACCGGTCCGCGTCGTCGGCCGTACCGACGTACTGCTCGACCGCCTTGCGCAGGGCGGACAGGTCCGTCTCGGCGGGCGCCGCCACGTGAGCGACCGTCACCCGGCCGAGGTTGGCGACGTAGGGGTGCGAGGAGTCCGCGTTCGTCGTCAGCCGCAGGTGCACGGCGTGGGTGCCGGTGACGGCCCGCGGCAGGGTCAGGCTGGTCGTCCCTCCCGACGACCACGAGCTGCCGGTGACCGGCAGCGGGACGGTCGCGTACGGGGTGCCCGGGTCGTCCACGTCGAAGGAGTCCAGATAGAGCTGGACGGCCGAACCGGTGCCGCAGCGAGCGGAGTTGTTGACGTAGGTGAGGGTGAGCGTGTTCTTCGGGGCGTCGCCGAAGTCGACGTCCCCGTAGTCGAGCCAGGCCCCGTCGTAGGTGCCGCCCAGGCTGGTGGCGGAACCCGCGCCGCTCCAGGTGGCCGGCTCGCTCTTGAGACCGCCCCCGCTGCTGCCCTCGAACGCCGTCGCGTCGAACACCACCGGGGCGTCCGCCTCCCGCGTGAAGGTGAGCGAGTGGACGTTGGCCACGTAGGGCTGGGCGTCGGTGTGGGTGCTGGAGACGAACGCGGCGAACACGTCCTGGGCGCCGCCGAAGGCGTCCGGGTCGACCCGCACGCTGGTGGAGGCGACGGTGCCCCAGCCCGAGCCGGTGTAGTCGAGGGGGATGTCGACGGCCACCGGGCCGTCCTTCGTACCCAGGCGCAGTTCGATGTGCGAGTCCGACGCCGCACGGGAACGGGGCTTGTCGTAGCTGATGGCGACGGTGTCGGCGCCCTCACCGAGATCGGTGCCCCGCCACTGGGCCCACGCGCCGTTCGTCACGTTCTCGAAGACCCCGCCCGAGGTCTTCAGCGGCAGCGAACCGCCGCCGCTCGCCGAGGCGTTGGCCGTGGTGAGAGTGGCGAGCGTGGTGATCGGAGAGGCCGGGTCGGCCTCTTCCGGCGAGAACTGGTACCAGTCGAAGTTCGACACCCACTGCCGGCCCGACGGGGCGTGGAAGACGAACGTCGCCTTCGACGCGTCGAGCAGGGCGTCCGGATCGGTGACGGCCGCCCGCGCCGTCGTGTAGTACTGCCAGCCGCCGGTCCCGGGCAGGGAGACGGTGGCGACGACGGGCCCGTCGGCGTCTCCGGCGTGGACGTCGACGCTGCTCGGCTCCGCCGTCGTGGCCTGCGAGTTGGCGTAGCGCACGGAGACGCTGCGCGGGGCGACCCCGCCGAAGTCGAGCCCGGTGTACTGCTCCCAGGCCCCCTCGGTGACGCCACCGAGGTCGCCGTCCGAGTAGTACGCCTCCTTCACCAGGCTGGGGCCCTCCATGCTGTCGGGGTCCTCGGCCTGGAGGACGGCGTAGCCGCCCTCGTCCAGGGTGAGCGCGTCGGCGGCGGACCGCAGCGCGTCGTGCGCGGCCATGAGCGTGCCGGTCCCGGAGGCGGAGTCGGCGAGGACGGTTCGCGCGCGGTCCAGTGCGGCCCGGAAGAGGCTGTAGGAACCGTCGGAGTAGTTGCCCTCGCGCACCAGGGAGGCTTCGTCGACGAGGGCGTCCAGGCTCGCGCGGTGCACCGCCGCGGCCGACACGACCAGCGGGTCGGTGACCGACACCCCGGTGCCGGTCACCGTCGAGGCCGGTACGCCGTGGGCGAAGGCACGGTCGCGGAAGGTGAGCCCGAACCGTACGTCGGTCCTCGTGGTGCCGGTGAGTCTCAGCGACGCCGTGCGCCTGCCGGTGACCCGCAGGTCCGCCGTGACGCCCTCCGGGAGGCCGGTGACGCTCGCCGCGCCGCTCCCGGTGAGGCTGGTCCCCTCGCGCGCGGCGAACGACGCCTTCCCCGACAGGCGGAGCCGGACGCTCGCGTCGACGGTGCCGTCCGCGGCGGTGGCGACGGTCTCGGGGCGGGCGGAGACGACGGTCGCCCCCTTGCCCGGCCCGGTGTCGCCGTCGTCGTCGCCCGAGTCGGTGTTCAGCGAGTACGCGGGCTCCGTGCGGGAGCCCCAGGACGACGGCTTGGAACCCATGTCGAACTTCAGGGTGCCGCCGGACACGATCTGCGAGTAGTCGAGCCACGTGTTCGTGAACCGCTTGCCGTTCAGCGTGGCACGCTGCACGTAGTAGTCGCTCGGCGAGACGCCGTCGGCCCGCACCGTGAACGTGGCGCCGCCCGCGTAACTGATCGTCGTGGAGTCGAAGAACGGACTGCCGATCTGGAACTGGCTGGAACCCGCGGTCACCGGGAACAGCCCCAGGGCGGCGGCGACGAACATCGTCGACATGGTGCCGGCGTCGTTGTCCATGGTCGGCAGGAAGCCGTCCGGTGCGAGTTCGTACGCCCTGGTCTTCACCGGCGGCCTGAACTCGCCGCCGGAGCTGGGGGCCTCGCCCGTGGAGCCCGTCGCGATGTACCGGTTCCAGGTCTCGCCCGTGTAGATGGCGCGCACCCACTTCTGCGTCAGGCTGGGCTCACCGACGTAGTTGAAGAGGTAGGGGGCCTGGAGGTCGATCTCGTTGGCGTTGGAGTGCAGCATGGTCGATCCGTCGTCGGCGTCCGAGTCCTCGCCGAACATGTGCCGGATCGCCGCCCGGCCGGCCTTCTCGCCGCCCATGGCCTCGATGAGGCCGCCCATGTCGTAGGCGTCGTACCAGTGGTACTGCCAGAGCGTGCCCTGGTAGAGCCTGGCCTCCTCGAACTTCTCGTAGTCGGCCTGCTGCCAGGCGCCGTCACCGTCTCGCGGGGTGAGCAGGCCGACCTCGGTGCCGTCGTCCGCGGTCCAGGCGCCGGGCTTGACCAGGTTGTCGATCGCCATCGTCGCCTGCCCGCGCAGCTTCTCGGCGTCCGCGTCCTCACCGAGCGCGTCCGCGATGACGGACAGCGCCCACTGGTCGTAGCCGCGCTGGACCGTCGTGCCGGGATCACCGGCGACGTACCCCTGCCGCAGCTGCGTGCCCGTGTAGTAGCCGGTGTACGACTTCAGCGCCGGGTACGCCTCGTCGAGCCGGTCGAAGTCCTTGAACCCCTTCGACAGCGCGTCGGCGATCACCACGGCCGAGCGTTCCCAGCGCACCGTGGGCACCGAGTGGGTGAGGCTGCCGAGGCTCTTGCCCGCGGCGTGCGCGTCGGCGAAGAGGATCACCGCGGACTGCACCATGTCACGGTAGGTCGCCGGGTCGATGTACGCCTCGACGGAGTACTTGCGGAAGTCGTCCCAGGTGGACCAGCCGTCGTAGTACGTGAAGCCGTTCGCCTCGTGTACCGCGCCGTCGACGCCGCGGTACGTGCCGCTGGTGCTGGTGGCGTTCACCGGCAGCGCGTACATGCGGTACAGGTGCGTGTAGAACTGCCTGGTGAGCGTCGAGTCCGGGTCGGCCTTCCGGGACGCCTGTACGGCGACGGCGCCGAGGGTGTCGTTCCAGTCGGCCCGCGTCTGCGCGCGCACCTCCTCGAAGGTGCGGCCTGCGACCTCGTGGTGCTGGTCGGTCGCGGCCTGCTCGGCGCTGATCGGCGACAGCGTGACGCGCAGTTCGACGTCGTCGCCGTCGGTCTCGTCGAAGCCGAGGACGGCGCCGGTGTCCGTGCCGTCCTGTGTGCTCGCCCCGCTCAGCGTGCCGTCGTCGCCCCAGCTGCGCAGCGAGGTCACGGGGACGTTCGTGGTGGCGTAGTAGTACAGCCGGTACGAGGCGCCGTTGAACGACCCGGCGACGAGACCGCTGATCGCGGTGGTCCCGTCCTTCAGCTCCGTGGCGTCCAGGGTCGCGCGGGTGCGGCTGGTGAAGTTGTTGGCGAGGTCGAGGACGAGCTGGGGCCGCGAACCGGCGGGGAAGCTGTAGCGTTCGAGCGCCGTGCGCGTCGTCGCGGTCATCTCGGCGTCGATGGTCCCGGCGGGCGACCCCAGCCCCACCCGGTACGAGCCGGGCGTGGCGCTCTCGTCGTCGTGACTGTAGGGGTGCGCGTAGGTGCTCGGGGCCGGGCGCGTGCCGTACTGCTCCGAGGTCGGGACGACCAGCAGGTCGCCGCCGCCGCCCGAACCGCCCACACCGTCCAGGTTCGTGGCGGTGAACCCGGCGATGTGGTCCTCGTCGTAGTCGTACCCGGAGTGGTTGCGGTCCGGCACGGTCATCGGGTTGACCTTGGCGAGGCTGTGCGGAGCCTGGGCGCCGGGCAGGTCGTTGCCGGCGTCGCCGGCGGTCGACACGAACGGGTCGACGAGCTTCGTGTAGTCCGTCCCGCCCGACGCCCCCTCGGCGGCGGACGCGGTCGGGCCGGGCACCGCCGCGGCGGTGCCGCCGCCCGTCAACGCGGCGAGGCCCAGCGCCCCGGCGACCACGGCGGCGACCGCGGAACGCAGGGCCCGGGGCCCGGCCGGCCGTATCGGCGGTCTCTTGGATCTGTCAGGCATGACGAGCACGGACCCTCTCCCTGTGGACAACGTTGTCAACCGACACCCGAAGCGCGCGCCTCGGGAAAACGCCTCCGCCATCACATAGGGAGAAGTCATACAACGGGGAAACGGAGTTCGTACAGAGCCCGCGCGTCGCCGGACGGCATCGGGGCGCCCGTGATCCTTGCGACACCCTCCTGGCCCCGCCGTTCGGAGTCGCGCCACGCCGGGATCGAGGTCAACCGGAGAACCACACGGTTCTGGCGATCCAGGCTGCGGCCAACAGGCATGCCGTGCCCGCCGCAAGAAGCACCGGGACCGCCACTGCCATGTAGAGGGCGTTGGGAACGAGTGCGCGCACCGGCCAGACCCCCGCCACCTTCGGGTTCCGCGGCAAGTAGACGATCTCCACCTCGCTGCCCCTCTCCGGCAGAACACCCTCCCACGCACTGGCAACCATGTGATGCGTCATGCCGGACAAGTCCGCGAACGTGACGACGACACCGGTGCCGTAACGGCCGCTCGTATGTCCGGCACACGTCCCTCGGGCACGCACCCCCCGTGCACTGAGTCGTACCTTGCCGGCGAAGAGGTCCCACAGCGCCCGGAGGGCCACGTACACGACGTAGGAGAGCCCGAAGAGTGCCACGACGGCCCCGCATGCCAGAGCGTGCACCATGTCGAAGCCTCCCGAGGTGTGGACGACCGCTCACGGCAGGCGGGAAGCGGGTCGTCCACACATGCTGCCCACTACCTCCGAATGCCTTGCCCGCGGCCCCTCTTCAGAGGCCGTCCTCCGACCCTATCGACCGCCCCTTCCTGCCGGAGGCGGGGAGGAAGGGATTCGGGACGATCGATAGCCTGCTCGGGGAGCAGGAGGGCGAGGCCACTGGCGCGAACTCTCCGAACACTCCCCAGGACCCGTCGTGAGTGCCCGTCGTCCGGGACGGCACACGTGAGACACAGCGAGGTGAGAGGCCCATGTTCACCACCCGACCCACTCTCCAGGGCACCTTCGGCATGGAGTTGTCCACGGGATGGGGCTGACCTGCATTGATGTGGCCGCATCAGCCGCTGACCTGTGCGGATGCGTCTTTCAGGGCGTTTCAGATTCGTGCTGCGTTATGTCGCCGATCCTCCCCATGCGCTCCCCAGCGGCGCGGATACTCCCCAGATTCTCCCCACGGGAAGCCGGGTTCACCTGCGGCGACGAGGTGAAGGCCACCCCTGCGGTGGACACGATCAGTGACCGCCAAGGGGCTGAGGCGCTCTGAGACGGTCATCACTGTCGTGCCAGTCTCCCCGACCCCGATGACGACGAAAGAAGCGAGCCGTTCGGGATCAACTCGCAGAGGCGCTTCGTGAACAGGTGGGACGCTGGCAGGAGGCTGCCGTACTCGGTGTCTATTGCGACGCTCTGGATCGTCGCCTGTAGAACTGGGTGGCGCCGTGGAGGAGCCGATTCTGGAATCGGCCAGACGCTGGTTGGACTGGGCATGCGTATTCGCGAGGTCGATCGACCCCTTGAACCGGCTTCCAGGGATGCCCACTCCCAGGGGAGCGATGCCAGACGAGCTCAAGGCATACCTGAGGGGGTGGAGTCCCTACGGACCGGAAAGTCCGGGAGGATCGTGATGCGCAGAGGAGGTTTGCTGATCGGCTCCATGTGATTCCGATGACGCATCACGTGGAGTGTGTCGCGATCCTTGAACCGGTCGCGAAGGGGTTCTGACCTGCGACTTTACCCGTGCGCATTATGTGCGGTGTGGGCGTTCCGGGCGATGTCTTGACGCTGAAGTGACGCTCGTGACGCTCGTTCTGATGGGGTGTCAGGTGCCTTGCGTCGCTGGTCGGCTGGCCAGATAAGGAAGCTCACGAGGCAGGGGCGCCGGAAATTTTGGTGTCAAGCAGCCATGCTCGGCCGCATCAGCAGAGGGTCCAGCAGGTTCCTGGTCTGATGGTGGTACATCGTGAGCGATGCCGTGACCAGGGAAGCGTAGATTGGGCTCAGTGTGAGCCGGATGCTGGCCCGTGTGTGGTCCGGATCTTCGTCCTGCTCGATTTGGTGGGCGCAACCCGAAGATGCGTCCCCCACCCCAGGGAATCAGGGATGAGCGAGTGCGGCTCGCGGTTACAACCAGCTCGAGTAGGCCGCGTGCGGTTGCCTCGGCGCCCAGCTGCACACGCGCACAGCGGCGAGCACCGTCGACCTCGGTAAGATAGTCCCCCTCACCGTCGACCCGCTCATCGCCCTCGACAACGCTGCCGCCCTGTCCCGCACCTTCCAGCCCTCCCCGCCGAAGTGATGGCCGACGTTGAGTAGCAGATCGACGCCACCGGCCGCGCCCGCTCCGCCGTCCAGTCCGTGCTCGACGTTGCCCCGAACGGCAGCCCGCCCTTTAACGCCCTGGGGGAGCTGAGCGACGTCCTGCGGGCATCCTCTGCGTCCTCGTCCTCACTGCGGCCGCTATGCGCGCCGTGTTCCCCTGCCACCTGAGCACGTCCGAAGGGGCCCGTACACGGCTGTGCGGGCCCCCGTCACATGCTCAGGTCACTCCTGTGCCTGGGCGTTCGGGTCGTGCACCGGCACTTTCTTGAAGAGGTCTCGGGCCGCGTTCTTGGTCGGCCGGACGTACCACTCCCGAGGAATGCGCGAGCCCTTCTTCCAGCGGCCGGCCGCTTCCAGTTCCTCGTCCGTCGCGCCGCTTGTGCCGAGGCCGGTGGCGCCGTCGGCGCGAAGGCCGTGCGAGGAGACGGGGCGCCCGTCGCTCTTGAGCCCGGCCGTGGCGAACCAGTGCTTCACCCGGTCGTTCACGGTCTGCGGGCGCAGATAGAGGCCGCGCTTGGTGGCCCCGCCCCCTTTCGTGGCCCGGGTCTCTGGCGACGCGACCCTTCCGCTGCGCAGGATCTCCCGCCACACCGGCCCGGTGGTGATGCCCTGCTCGGCCAGCCAGTTGACGTACCGGCGTAGACGGAAGACGAGGCGCAGATCTTCCCGGTCATGGAGGATGATCGTTTGCTCCTCGCCCTGGTGGGTCCTGTCCTCGGCGAGCCAGACGAACACGCGGTCGTCGGTGATCGTCAGGTCCTCGAGGTTCAGGTCGACGTCTTCGATGCTGCGCCCGAGGAACCGGTACCCGAAGGCGAACATCGCCGAGTCGCGCCAGCCGATCGGCCGGTCCGCCTCCGCCTTCTCCATCATCGGGACCAGGTACGGCAGCGTGATCGGGAACGCTTCCTCCTGCGCAGCGCCCGCTTGTTCTTCTTCCGGTACTGCCCGAGGAGCAGCAGGAACAGGCTGTTGTCCGGCTTCTTCCCGGGCGGCATGGCCGTCCGGATCAGGGACATGTAGTGCCGGATCGTCGTGACCTTGAGGCCCTTCGCCATCAGGTGCCGGCCGTACTCCGTGTACGTCGCCGTCGTGCAGGGCTTCGCCACGCGCCCCTGCTGCGCACACCACGCCTCGAACAACCGCATCGCTGTGCGCCGCTGCGGCGCCCCCTCCCGCTCCGCCTCCTTGAGGGCCTGGGCGGTCTCCTCGCTGACGTACAGGTCCCGCTTCGTGTACGTCGTGCGGGGGTCGTCGCTGGTCGGGATCTCCTCGCCCGGCATCAGCACCGTGTGCGCGTCGACGAGCGGACGGGCAGCCGGCGAGGCGCGCACCAACTCCCCGTCCTCGACGAGTTCGGCGTCGACGATCTCCTCGTCCTGGTCCCGCAGCGTCATGCCGACGACGCATCCTTGCTCGAAGTGGTTCGGTCCGGGGTAAGGGCAGCGCTAAACATCAGACCCTTCCTCATAAGGCGTGTGGGCGCAGTTGAAGCAGATGGCCATAGCTGCAGTCTTTTGGGCGGCAGTGCTAGCGCCAATTACCAAGGTGTCTGCTGCTTTGCAGTTTGGGCAAGGCTGCACAGTTCCGTTGTCCTCGCCGAGCAGGCTCCACACGTATTGAAGAGCTGCCATCTCACCCTTATACGTGGCCAAGCAGAAACGGCACTTGATTGCTTTCCAGCTTGCGTCATTGTTAACTACCAACGCCCACTGGCGGCATTCGGGACACTGCACTGTATGGGCTGCACAGGGCGCCAGCTCGGTCGATATATCATTCAAGCGCTTCTCGACGTACTTCTGAATCCTTCCCAGCTTCATACGCAGCTCGTCCATGGTTTGGTCGACCTGCTCCAGTTCGCGCCGGGCTTTTACGGCACCAGGCTGCTGGAGGCCCTTCTCCACGGCGACCAACGGGGAGTCAGTAGGGTCGTACGCCACCAACTTGGCGAACTCGGCCAACAGCATCGGTCTAAGGTGTTCGGTAATGAATTGCAGCAAAAAGCTGAGAACTCGCGCTGATCGAGCCTCGACTTGGAATGCGTTCGCTGTGTGACCGTAGTGTGTGAGCGCGTTTCGGTCATCTGACAGCACTTTGATTGCGGCGCGGTCGGATGGAGAGATTTCTACCTGTGCGATATTGTGCAACCGATCCAAGGTCGCCTCGATGGTGCAGCTCTCAAATTTTCCTTTCTTGAAGTTTTCGAGAGTTGCCCCGCCGGGGTTCTTGAAGACAAGACTCCAGTGTTCGCCGACCAGCCTTGCCTTGAGTAGAACCTCTGTCGCTGCTTGTAGGTGGAGTACAGCGTATTTCAGGTCACTATCGCTCGGAGGGCCGGCGCGTTCGGTCAATTCATCGACTGCCCTCGAGAGGTAGTCCATGCCATTGCGCACTGGGGTGAAGTTGAGGTCTGGGCGAGGGTTCGGCCGGGCGACCGAAGATTCCTTAGACATCGTTTCTTATGGCGTGATCGTTCGTTGATCCGTGCATGACGGATCTGGTGGAGCGGTTAGTGCCGGAGGAGTTGTGGGTGCTGTTCCGGCGTGTGGTGCCGCCGACTGAGGTGAAGCGCCCGCAGGGTGGGGGCCGCCGCCGGGCGGGTGACCGTGAGGCTCTGGCCGCGATGATCTTCGTGGCGACCTCGGGCTGCACCTGGCGGCAGTTGCCGCCGGTGTTCGGTCCGGCCTGGCAGACGGTCTACCGGCGGTTCGCTCAGTGGAGCCGGGACCGGGTCTGGGCCAGGTTGTATCGGGTCATGCTCGACGAACTCGGTGCCCGGGGTGAGCTTGACTGGTCGCGGTGCGCAATCGACTCGGTCAGTGTCCGGGCTGCAAAAGGGGGCCTTTGACGGGACCGAATCCGACCGATCGCGGCAAGCTGGGATCGAAGATCCACCTGATTACCGACCGTAACGGACTCCCACTGTCTCTGGGTATATCCGGTGCGAACATGCACGACAGCCTGGGCCTGGAACCGCTCGTGCGCGGCATCCCACCCATCCGCTCCCGTCGCGGCCCGCGTCGCCGACGCCCGGCGAAGCTGCACGCCGACAAGGGCTACGACTACGACCACTTGCGTCGGTGGCTCCGCAGCCGCGGCATCGGCCACCGTATCGCCCGCAAAGGGGTCGAGTCCTCACAGCGGCTCGGCCGTCACCGGTGGGTGGTCGAGAGGACCGTGTCCTGGCTGGCCGGCTGCCGACGGCTCCACCGACGCTACGAGCGCAAGGCCGAACACTTCCTCGCTTTCGTCGGCATAGCGGCACTCCGCATCTGCTTCCGTCGGCTGACTACCTGAATCCGGCGACGGGGGCGGGGTGGTGAGCTGGCCACGTCAGAGACCCGACGGGTGGCTGGAAAGCCAGTCGGCATGCCGATCGCGCGTCCGATCCCGTTCCCCGGGCGTAGCAAGGAAGACATCGGCGCCGCCGTCGTAGGGGTGGTAGATGCGTCGCATCTGGGTGTCGGTGATGAGGACTCCCGCCACCTTGTCGTCAGCGATGTCACGGAGCGGCTCGTCGAGGCAGCCATATCGCCAGGGTCGGCGGGCGGCGAAGAGGTGGCAGTAGGTACGGAACTCCGGGTCTGGATCGTCCTCCACCAGCAGGGTCTGCCAGTAGCCATCGCCTGGCTGGGATGGCGGAACCTCGGCTTCGGTCGCCCAAACCGGGGTGATCACGTAGATATCCCCACCGGCGAACAACTCATCAAGGACGGTGTTGTACCGCTCCAGGACGACGCCGTATTCGCTTTCAACCTCTGCGTATCGCTTCGACTCCGGCAGGCTGTGGAAGCGCACCCAGAGATCCCGGTACGGGTCGCGGAGCTTGTACCCGACCGGAGGACAGTCGGGCCAGTGCTGCTGCCACAGCTCGGTCAAATCCGCTTGTACGCCTCCAGACACTTGCCGCACCCGTCCTCTCGCCATCGGTTCCCATCGACGACCATGATGCCCGGCACTCATCCACCAATAGAAACGACGTCTCAGAACCGGGGATCAGAAACAGCTACTCAGTGCCGAGGCAGGGATGTGCCACGGGGCTCGGCCCCCGGCACCCGCGTCAGCCGGCGACCGGCAGGCGGAGGGTGGCGACGGCGCCGCCGTCGGGCGCGTTGCCGAAGGTCAGAGAGGCTCCGACGAGTCGGGCCTGGCCGAGCGCGATGGTCAGCCCGAGTCCGTGTCCCCGACCGCGCTCCGGCGTCCCGGTACGGAAGCGCTGCGGTCCGTCGGCGAGCAGCTCGGGCGGGAACCCCGGACCGTGGTCGCGCACCGTGACCGTGGTGCCCGCGACTGTCACCGTGACCGGTCCGCGGCCGTGCCGGTGGGCGTTGACGACCAGGTTGGTGACGATCCGGTCGAGTCGGCGCGGGTCGGTCTCGGCGTACCCGGCACCGGTCGCGGCGAGGCCGGTCTCCAGACCGGTACGGGCCAGCGAGTCCGCAACCGCCTCGGCGAGCGGAACGCGCTCTCGCTCGGCCTGCTCGGCACCTGCGTCCAGGCGCGAGATTTCGAGCAGGTCCTCGACCAGCGTGCGCAAGGCCCGCACTCGGTCCTGAACGAGATCGGTGGCTTCCCCCTCGGGAAGCAGCTCGCTCGCGGTGAGCAGGCCCATCAGCGGGGTGCGCAGCTCGTGGGCGACGTCCGCGGTGAAGCGCTGCTCGCTCAGCAGCCTCTGGTGCAGGCTGTCGGCCATCGAGTCGACCGTGGCCGAGATGTCGGTGATCTCGTCGCTGCCACGGTTGTCCGCGGTCCTGGCCGTCAGGTCACCGGCCGCGATCCGGCGTGTGGTCTGTGCCACCCTCCGCAGTCTGCGGTGCGGCAGTTCCGCGGCGAGCGCCGACACGGGGACGACGGCGGCCAGGGCGAACAGCGAGTACTTCCACATGTGTCGGTCCAAAGCGCGCCTCGTGAGCAGGTCGGACGTCATGTCGACCTCGAGCGCGACGGGCTCGCCGCGATACGTCCGCGCCGCCCACATCGACGGATGGTCGCCTGGGCCGTCCGCGTCGTACCAGGTGGCGTATCCGTCGCTCAAGTCCTGCCGGTCGCGGAGCTCGCGCAGCAGCTCGTCGGGCATCTCCCCGGGCGACACCTTGAGTGCGGTGGGCGGGACGCCGTCCCGCTCGTAGTCCTCCAGCGCCCGGGCCAGAGCCGTGACGGCCTTGGCGCCGCCGTCGTTCATCGACCGGGCCAGGGTGCTGGAGTGCACCAGGCTCCCGACGGTCAGCGCGACGGCGCCGCAGCACACAGCGACGAGGAGAACGATCTTCCAGCGGAGCGAACGCCAGTTGAGCAGGTCACGCACGGCGTTCACGTCAGCGCCGTAGCTTGTAGCCGAACCCGCGCACGGTCTCGATGCGCTCGGCTCCGATTCTCTTGCGCAGCCGCTGCACGCACAGGTCGACGACGCGGCTGTCGCCGTCCCAGCCGTAGTCCCACACGTTGCGCAGCAGGGTCTGCCGGTCGAGGACGGTGCCGGGATGCGCGGCGAACTCCAGCAGCAGGCGCAGCTCGGTGGGGGCCAGCGCGACCGGCCGGCCGGCCACGGAGACGTCGAGGCCCGCGGTGTCGATGGACAGGTCGCCGAAGACGAGCAGGTTGTGCTCCCCGGCTCGATCGCCGGCCGGTTCCTCCGGGCTCGCGGCTGGCGGGGCGGCGCCGGGGGAGTAGACGGCCCGCCGCAGCAGCGAGCGGATCCTGGCCACCAGCACGGCGGTGTCGACGGGCTTGACCACGTAGTCGTCGGCGCCCGCCTCCAGGCCGGAGACCACGTCCAGGGCATCGCCCCGGGCGGACATCATCAGAATGGGAACCATGCTGGTCTCCCGGACGCGACGGCACAGGCCGATGCCGTCGAGCCCGGGCAGCATCACGTCGAGCAGCAGCAGATCGTGGCGGCCCTCCCGGAACAGCTCCAGCCCGGTCAGCCCGTCACCGGCGGAGGCGACACGGTAGCCGTAGCGCTCCAGAGCCATCGTGACCGACCTGCGGATGACCTCGTCGTCCTCGACCAGGAGAATCGCCACGGGCACCGGGGCATCACCTTCACTCACCGACTCCGGCCCTTCCTTCCCTGTCACCCACGGCCGGACACCGTCGGCGCGCGACGACATCCCGTTCCGTAGGCATTGTGCCTTCCAACCGTGGTCTCGGGGCATCCGGCACGGCTCGGGCCCGTATCAACGCTGTATCGCCCGACGACAAGCTCGACACGGAGGGAGATACCGGCGACAGGGTCGTGTTCGCTCCCGTGAGCGTGAGGGGTCCGTCAACGGTGTGGTTCGCGGGATGCCGATGGTGACGCTTGCACCAGGAGTACGGTTGCGCGGCGGCGTTCTGGAGTTCGGCGCCAAGGGCGTGCGGTTGACGCGGGACAACATTCTGGAGAGCGTGACCGTACGCTGCCCCGAGCGTCCGGTGCTCGGCAGCGGCGTCTTCGTCGGCGGGCACGGCGACTGGGACGGGGTCGCAGACGGGGGCACCGTGCGGGTGAACACGCTGTGTACCGGAGAGATCCACACCGACGGCGGGATCCCCGCCGGGACAACGGACCTGATCAGCGGCGGGGTGTTTGTCATCTCGGGTGCCGTGGTCGGCCAAGTGCTCAACTGCGGGCCGGTTACCACGTACGGGCAGAACGACATGGTGTTGGACAACTGGGGTCAGGTGCAGACGTGGACGGCGACCGCACCGGTGACCTCGCACGGCCCCAGCGGAATCGGGTTCGTCAATTTCGGCGTCCTCGGCAGCCTCGACGTGCAGGCCCCGATCACCACGCTCAGCCTGGTGCGGGGAATGCAGGCGGAGTTGGCCGCGGTGGCCCTGAGCGTCAAACAAGGTGGTCGGATCGGTACGGCCACGGTTGACGGGCGCATCGCCACGAGCGGGGACCACCTGACGACGGTCGAGATCGACGGCGAGGTGGGGACCCTGAGGGTCACCGGCGGCATCCACGCCACGGGACGAGAAGCGGATGCGGTCCGGGTGGGCACAAGTGACGTGGACCTGTCCGACATCGACATCACCGCCACCGACGGCCAGTCCATCATTCACCATGCCGCGAGCTGATCGAGCCCTGTTCCGTTTGAGCGTCGATGTCTTCGACGGCCCTCTCAGAGGGCGTTAAGTCCCGTTCCTGATGATGTGGTGTCGCCCGTTCGTGGGTGATGGGACAGTTCCGTCCTCGTGTCATGGCGTGTACATGATGGGGTCGTGGGCATGGAACGGACGCCGTACGCAACCGACTTGTCCGACGAGCAGTGGGCGTTGATCGAGCCGCTGGTCACCGCGTGGAAGCAGGAGCGGGTGGCGCGGTCGGCGACCGGAGACCCGGGCTCCTGCGCCCTGCGCGAGGTCGTGAACGCGCTGCTTTACCAGAACCGGACGGGCTGTCAGTGGCGGCTTCTGCCGCACGACTTCCCGGCCTGGTCGGCAGTGTTCTACTACTTCACCCTGTGGCGCCAGGACGGCCTTGACCAGCGGATCCAGGAGATCCTGCGCTGCCAGGTGCGGGAACGGTCCAGACGATTAGAGGACCCGTCCCTGGTGATCATCGACACCCAGTCCGTCCGCGTGGCGGCCGGGGTGCCGAAGGAGACGACGGGACTGGACGCGAACAAGAAGACGCCCGGCAGGAAGCGGGGACTGGCCGTCGATGTGCTGGGCCTGGTCATCGGTGTGGTGATCCTCGCTGCGAGCGCGCACGACAACGAAGCCGGCATCGCCCTGCTGGACCAGGCGGCTGAGCGGTGTGGGATGCGCCTGGAGAAGGTCCTGGTCGACCAGGGCTTCAAGGACGCCGTGATCATCCACGGGGCGGTGAAGGACATCACCGTTGAGGTGGTCCGCCGCAACCCCGACGACGAGGGGAAAGGCTTCGTCCCGCAACCGAAGCGGTGGGTGGTCGAGCAGGTCAACGGCACCCTCATGCTGCAGCGGCGCCTCGCCCGCGACTACGACCACCGGCCCGACAACGCGGCCTCCCGCGTCTACTGGGCCTCCACCGCCGGCATGCTCCGCCGCCTCACCACCCCTACCCCCACCTGGCGGGACGACGTGGAGCTGGCCGCGTGAACGTCTGCGAACTCCTGCGGCTGCTGCAGACCGAGCACGATGAGACCGCTGCCCGCGCCGACCACCTGCGCGAGCAGATCGAGCGGCTCACCACCGACCTCGCCGAGACCGAAGCCCGCCTGGCCGAGCTCGCTGCCACCGGCAAGGTCATCGACGGCCTCACCCCTCCCGACCAGGCACCGGCCCCCGCGGAGACCGCCATCGCGACCGTCTACCAGCGCATCGTGACCACGTTCAACGAGCACCCCGGGGAGGTGTTCCGCGTCCGTGATCTGCATGAGCACCTCGGCCTGCCCACCGACGAGCCCTCGATCAACGTCACCCGCTCCCGCCTGGGACGACTCGTCCGCCAGGGATTCCTCGAGCAACCGGGACGCGGCCGCTACCAGAAACGGACTTAACGCCCTCTCAAGGCCTGGTCCTGGCCGAGGCCGAGTTCCCACTGACGAGGAGGCTCAGTCCTTCGTACCCCTCCGGAGCGCGCGCTGGTTGCCCTGTCCGCCGCCGTAGAAGAAGATCGGTTGGCCGCCGTAGGTGCCGCACGGTCTTCAGCCGGGCGGCGATCTCGCGGACGGCAGTGTCCCAGTGGATGAGGGAAGGTGCCGTCCGGCTCCCGGCGCAGGGTCGCCTGTGCAGACGGACTTGATCCGGACCGCGCGGCATTCCGGCACACCGTTGACCAGTGGTTCGCCGGCCAGGGAGGGGGAGCGGCGCCAGCCGCCCGGAACGCATGCCGTTAACCGTGCTGCGCGGAGGGCTCGTCGTCGTGCTGGAGAGGTTGCCCCCGGTCACGCCGCTGCGTCACCGGGCGGCGGGCCCCGAGGCGATGCCGCCTCTGTCGGGACGAGAGCGTCAGGTTCTCACCCTGCTGGCGGACGGCCATGAGGCCCCCGCCATCGCGGAGGAGCTGTCCGGGCGAGCACTTCTGCCTACGGCCGGTCGTGGGCTCCCGAGGTCCGTGAGGCGAGGGTGCGCAGGCGGTCGTGACTCGTCGTGCCGGGTTCGGCGGTCAGGGTGATGAGCTGCTGGTCGGGATCGTCGGTGGAGGTGAGGAAGGACCAGTCGAGGGTGAGCGGGCCGACGACCGGATGGTCCAGCACTTTCGTGCCGGATCTCTGGGCCGCGACCCGGTGGGTACCCCACCAGCGCCGGAAGTCGGGATCCTGCACCGACAGTTCGCCGACAAGTTCGGTGAGACGTGGGTCCTCGGGATCGCGGACGGCCTCCATGCGCAGCTGTGCCAGGGTCATCCGTGCCGCCCACTCCCAGTCCGCGTACAGCGCTCTGACGGCCGGCTCACGGAAGATCAGTCGTACGAAGTTGCGGTCCCTTTCCGGAATCCGCGCGAAGTCGATGAACAGGGCGGACGCCATGGCGTTCCAGGCGAGGATGTCCGTACGCCGGCCCAGGACGACGGCCGGTGTGGTGGAGAGGTCGTCCAGGAGGCGCCGTAGCTGCGGCCGGACCTTCTGCGAGGTGCGCCGACGCGGCCGCGCTGTGTCCCGGCCCGACAACTCGAGCAGGTAGGCGCGCTCACCGTCGTCGAGCCGCAGGACACGCGCGAGGGCATCCAGTACCGGTTCGGACGCCCGGCGGCGGCCCTGTTCGAGGCGCGTGTAGTAGTCCGGGCTGATCGACGCGAGCAACGCCACCTCTTCGCGGCGCAGACCCTTGACCCTGCGCCTGCCGGCGGAACCAGGGAGTCCCGCTTCGGCCGGGCTCAGCTCCGTACGCCGCGCCTTCAGGAAAGCGCCCAGTTCGCTGACATGGCCGTTACTGCTGCTCATGGGCCCCAGTGTGACAGCGCGCCGACCCTGTGACAGGGGGCCTGGCGTGTCCCAGGACAGCACAGTCCTGGGACAGAAGAAGCCCCTTACCCGACCCTGAGCCGCGTGCGACTGTCGGTGAGGACGAGGACTGCACGGAGCGTTCCCAGCGTTCGCGGCCACTTCCTTACCCACCCGCACGACAGGAGACACACACCGTGAAGACCGACGTCACGTTTCCCAGCAACGATCTGGCCGTCGCCGGGACTCTCTTCACCCCCGACGAGCGCATCGACGCCCGCCTGCCGGCCATTGTGATCTCCCACCCGGGGGGTGGTGTGAAGGAGCAGAGCCCGAGTGTCTACGCCGAGCGCCTGACCCGGGAGGGATTTGCCGCGCTCGTCTTCGATGCCGCCTACCAGGGGGAGAGCGAGGGCGAGCCGCGAGGACTGGAGAACCCCTTCCAGCGGGCCGAGGACATCAAGTCCGCCGTGACTCACCTGACCACCCGTGACGACATCGACCCTGACCGGATCGGTGCACTGGGCATCTGCGCGTCAGGCGGATACGTCCCCTACGCCGCGCAGACCGACCACCGGGTCAAAGCCGTCGCCACGGTCAGTGCCGGAGACATGGGCTCCGTGATCCGTGAAGGGCTGGGCCGCGCCCAGGACCCCGCGGTCCTCACGGCCCTGCTCGACCGGGCCGCGGCGGCGCGTACCGCCGAGGCTCGCGGCGAGGCTCCGGAGACAGTGGCCTGGATCCCCGACGACGCCGAAGACTTGCCGGCGACTGGCACCCGGCAGTTCCGGGAGACCTACGAGTTCTACCGGACCCCGCGCGGATACCACCCTCGAGCGGTCCAGGGGTGGGTCCTGCGCAGCGCCGACCAACTGGCCCAGTACGACTCCTACGCGATGATCCGGCTCATCGCCCCCCGCCCCTTGCTGATGATCGTGGGTTCCGAGGCGGAGACCGCGTACTTCAGCCGGGAAGCGATAGAACGGGCGGCCGAACCCAAGGAACTGTTCGTCATCGACGGCGCCACGCACATCGACCTGTACGACAGGGACGAACACGTCGCAGCTGCCGTCGCCAAGCTCACCGACTTCTTCGGCAAGCACCTGGCCGGATGACCAGCCGCCGTCGCGACGCCCGCGTCCGCACTGGCCGGCAGGGCGAACGCTGAGGAGGAGGCGGCTTCGGTCATCGACGGCCGAGTGAGTCGCATGGTTGCTTCAGCAGTTCTTACGGGGCTACCTCGGCAACGGACGGCTCGCACGTTCGCACCGCGATCGCGTAGTTGCCGTCCGTGCCGTAGCCGGCGAAGGTCGCCCAGGCGCCGGGTGCGATGACGCGGCACGGAGCGTCCTGGCCGTTCGTGTACTCGACGGTGACGGCCACGGTCTCGGCACAGTTGTTGACGACGTCCGTGTAACGCCAGCTCTGGTAGTACTCCACGCACGCCGGAGCGGGCGATTGGGCGGGTGCCGCGACGGACGGGGTGGCGGCCACGGTCATCAGCAGGCCGGCCGCGCTCACGGCGGCGAGGGCGAGGGTGCGCTTCACGCGCTTCATGCGGGACATGCGACGAATCCTTGAGCCGGTGACCGCCCTTGCGCAAGTTACTGCAAAAACTTTCGGCCATGGGTGATGGACTGTCCCGCTTCAACTGGTTGCTACCTCACGTCGAGACCCGTCGGAGATTGCGTCACGGTCCGGAGTGGGCGCGAGGTGGATGGTCGAGAGCAAGTTCTTGCTGCATCTTTTGGGAATCTCTTGCAGTGTGCGTGTTGTCGCTGGTTAAGTCGGGGCGTCCGTGCGAGACCTACGACGGGAGTGTCCCCCATGGCTCCGTTGCCTCAGCCGTCCGCCGATCCCACGGCCCAACCGATGGGCGGAACCGGGAAGTTGCTCCTGAGCCGGCTCGCTCGTGCCCAAGCCCTGGGGCGGGTCCCGTCCGTCGCGGGCTGTGCCCTGGTCGAAGGACGGACGGCCTGGACCGGCGTCCGGGGACGGGTGGGTGGCGGGTCGCCGACCTTGGACACGCAGTACCGGATCGGGTCGCTCACGAAGTCCTTCACAGCCGTTCTGGTGATGCGGTTGCGGGACCGGGGTGAGCTCAGGACGAACGACCCGCTGGACCGGTATCTGCCGGGCACCGGAATCGGAGACCGCACCCTTGAGCAACTCCTGAGTCACACCGCGGGGTTGACGACCATGACGCCAGGCTGTGACTGGCCGTACAGCGGACAGGGGCCGGCCGAGCCGCTGCGGCGCGGGGCCGGGGTTCTCTGCGCGGCGGGGGAGCGCTTCCACTACTCGAATGTCGGGTACGCCCTTCTGGGCGCGGTGATCGAGAGGGTTCGGCAGGAGCCCTGGGCAGACGTGCTGGCCAGGGAGGTTCTCGCCCCATTGGGCATGAGAGGGACGGGCACGGACCCTGGTGCCGAGGCCGCTCCGGGATGGAGCGTGCACCCGTGGGCGCCGACGCTCGTGGCCGAAGAGGTCCAGGACGCCCGCGCCATGGCCGCCGCCGGGGCGCTGTGGTCCACGCCGGCGGACCTCGCCAGGTGGGCGGAGTTCCTCCTGGGCGACTGCGCCGAGGTGCTCCACCCGGACACGCTGGCCGAAATGGCCGAACCGACCCGGCTGTCCGCCCACGAGGACGAGCCCGGCGCCGGATTCGGACTGGGCCTGCAGGCGGTACGGCACCAGGGACGCACTCTGATCGGACACCCCGGCGGCATACCGGGATTCCTGGCCACGATCTGGGTGGACCGGGAACGCCGGACGGGGGCAGTGATCGTCGGCAACGCCAGCACCGGGCTGAGCCCGAGCCGGGCCCTGGAACTGCTCGACATCGTGGGTGAGCAGACGCTGCCCCTGCCCGACGAGTGGGCGCCGCAAAACCTGCCGCCCCACCTTCTGGACCTCACGGGCTACTGGTACCAGGGCCCGCGTCCGCACGCCATCCAGATGGAGGCGGACGGCAGCGTGCTGCTGCAACCGGTGAGCACCCGCACCAAGCCTTCCCGCTTCCGCGCTCCGGCCAGCCGGTTCGGTACCACTCCGCAGGGCGGTCTGACCGGACTGGACGGCGCGTACGTGGGAGAGGAACTGCGGGTGCTCCGGGATCAGGACGGGCGGCCGGCGGCCCTCGAGCTCACCGGTGCCCGCTTCACCCGCGTTCCCGGTCCGGTTCCGTCGACACCGGCCCTGTCCCCGGAGGTGTCCGGCTGATCGCGTGGCGCCCCGTGAAAGCGGTGACGAGCTTTCGCGCCCCGGCGGCGACACCGTCGACCGGGGTCAGACCGAGCAGGCCGGGCAGCGACGCGCTTGTCAGACACGCGTTCTCGGGCCGGGAGGCGTACCGCGTCGCGGCCTTCGGGACCGGGACCACCAACCTCCGCGGCGCGCCCAGCAGGTCGGCGATCGTCAGCGCCCACTCGGCCCGGGTGACCCGGTCCGGACCGCCGAGGTGGAGGACTTCGGGCAGCGGGGCAGGGGCGAAGAGCACGGAGGCGGTGACCCGGGCCACGTCGGAGACGGTCACCGGGGTCGTCCAATGGTCGTCGGGCGCGTGCACCGCTTCACCCAGCAACAGTTGATGAGCGCAGGACGCGAAGAAGTTCAGCCACTTCCCCGCGTCCGCCGGCTCGTGGCCGTAGACGAGGCTCACGCGCAGCACCACGGCGTCGGCCGCCGTGGCCAGCAGGATCTGCTCGGCACGGAGCTTGGCGCGGCCGTATGCGTTCGCGGGCCGTACCGGCGTGGACTCGGTGTTGTGCGGCAAGGAGCCGTCGAAGACGTTGTCCGTGGAGATGAGCACGACACGGGCCCCCGGGGCCAGGGATGCCACGTTGCCCGCTACCGCTGCGTGAGCCTGCTCGGCCTCACCCGGATGCTCCTCGCACCAGGTCACGTCGGACGGGCCGTGCACCAGGACCACGCCGTCGGGACGCAGTCGGGTCAGAAGCCTGTCGCACGCCTCGGGGACGGTGGCGTCCAGCGCCGCCCAGCGTGCCCCGTACGTCGTGGGCGACGTTGAGGGCCGCCCGCGCGACGCCAGGGTGACGGTGTGCCCGTGGGCTGCGAGATGCCGGGCGATGCCGGTACCGACGAAGCCGCTGCCTATCACCAGGACGGTGCTCATCCGACCACCTGCCCGGCCCCGGCGGGCAGGCGCGCGCCGAGCAGGCGGCCGACGCCCAGCAGGCCGTGATCGTCATCGGCGGCACCGAGCGCCACCATCGCGTCGATGGCGTCCGCGTCCAGACCGAAACAGCCGAGCCGGGTCAACTCGGCCACCAGCAGCCTGCGGTAGGGCTCACCGACGGCCAGCGCGAAGCCGCCCATCAAGAGGTAGCGGCAGATGCCGATCGAAGTGAAGACGGACCCGATCGCCTGGGCGAGGGGAGTGACGGTGGTGCGCAGGACGGCAGTCGCGAAGGCGTCGCCCGCCCGAACCGCCGAGGCGATGGCACGGTTGTCGATCGCCTCGGGACGGCCGTGGGCGAGAGCCGACAGCCGGGAGGCGGCGAACGCCCCCCGGTCGGTCACCGCGGCCCGTCGCGCGGCGGCGAGCACACCGCGGCCGGAGGCGATCGCCCCCAGGTGGCCGCGGCCCCCGCAGTCGCACGGCAGGGCGTCAGGGGAGGCGTCGTAGGTCCAGTGCCCCAACTCCCCGCCGTGGCCGCCCGGGTCCAGCAGGACCTCGCCGTTGCGGAAGACCTTGTTCCCGATGCCGGAGCTGACCGTGATGAGGCAGAAGGGCCGGCTCTCGGTGGCGGCGTAGCGCCAGGTGGCAGCCGTCAGATCATTGACGACGACGACCGGGGCGCCGACGCGCGCCGTGAGCAGGGCACCGAGGGGCAGTGGCTCGCTCCGTCCGCCCCAGACCGTGGGGGCGGCCAGAACGAGGCCGTCGGCGGTGACCGGCCCGGCGAAGGCCACGCCGACGGTGCGCGGTGCGCAACGGCCGCCGTCCCGCGCGGTTCGGGCACCGATCTCTCGGGCCAACTGTTCGACGACGCGTTCCTGCAGCACGGGCACGGGAGCGTTCGGGTCGCGGGCCATGCCATCGACGGGCGTGCGGCGTGTACCGGACAGGGCGCCGGTCATCGGATCGTAGTCCGCGATGCGCAGGGTGGTGCCGCCCACGTCCACCACGACGAAAGGAGCCTCGGTGTCGATGACGTTCACGCCGTCGCCTCCCCGGACGCGGCGGGGGAGGTGCGCGGCCGCGCCGCCTCCGGCTCCTCGAACACGAGCAGTCGCAGATCCCCCGGGCCGTCGTTGACGAGGCCGTGCTCGCCGAACGGGCGATTGGCGATCACATCGCCCGCGCCGACCCGGAAGTGCTCGCCGTCCCGGAACATCAACCCGCTGCCGTCGAGTACGACATACGTCTCCCGGTCGGCGCCGTGCCGGTGCCGGCCGATCGAGGTGCCGGGCGGCAGTACGGCCAGATCGACGAACTCGGCCCCGCGCCGCCCGCTCCGACGGGCGTAGACCCGGTGCGCCAGGATGGTGCCGAGGCCACCGTGGTCGTGTTCCTTGGGCGCGAACAGTTCGCGCAGATTGCGCACCGCCCCGCCGTCCACGGCCTCAGACATGGTGCCCCTCCGTATCCCGCGCCAGCGCTGACAGAGCCGTGCGCAGCAACGACTCGGGGACGTCCCCCAGCTCTTCGACAAACGTCGCCTTGCCCGGTGCCGTCGGCACGACCAGGTGCAGCTTGCGCCCGCGCCGCTCCCAGGATGCCCGCAACGCATGGTTCATCAGTTCGGGTGTGCAGGTGAGGGTGTCGAAGACCGGAAGCCCGATGCGCCGCAGCAGGCGCACGATCCGCTCGCACGTGTCCGCGTCCGCCAGCCCGAGCAGCCGTGCGATGTGTGCCGAGAGGGCCATGTCGACGGCGACCGCCTCCCCGTGCTCGAGGCGGTGGTTGCCGGCCGTCTCGATCACCGGACTGAAGGTGTGCCCGAAGTCGACGAGGCGCGCCAGCTCGTGCTCGCGGAGATTCGGGCAGAGCTCCTCCATCATCAGGCGCATCGACGTCCGCAGCACATACTCCTCCAGCCGGCCGTCGGCGGACGACCGGCCGAGGAAGACGTCCGGGTGATCCTCAAGGGTCCGCAGCAGCTCCTCGTCCAGGATCACCGCCATCTTCACGATCTCCGCGAGTCCGCAGCGGATCTCACGCGGGGGCAGCGTGGTGAGGAACGCGGGATCATTGATGGAGGCGTGAGCCGGGTGGTAGGCACCCAGCATGTTCTTCGTGCGCAGGGCGTTGACACCGGTCTTCACACCGACACCGACGTCCACCTGCCCCACCAGCGTCGTGTTGACCTTGACGTAGCGGACACCGCGCGCGTACATGGACGCGGCGAAGCCGACGACGTCTGCGACTATTCCGCCGCCCACCGCCAGCATCACCCCATGACGGTCGAGTCCGGCGGCCTTGGCGGTGGCGCAGACGTCCTCCGCGGCGGCGAGCGTCTTGTGCTGCTCGCCGGTCCGCAGCGTGTGGACACTCCAGTCCCCCGGATCGACATGGGCGTTGAGATAGGCGCGCAGCCGGTCACCGTGCAGTCCCTCGATCGTGGGGCTGACGAATGCGACGACCCTGCGGCCCATGAGTGCGCGCGCGAGGAGCGGATTCTCCTGGTCGAACACCCCTGTGGTGAGGTCCACGCGGTAGGCGGTGCCCTCGGGCGCCAGCAGGTCGAAGCCGGTGGCGTCCTCGCGCACGCCCGGCTCGACCGGGGCAAGAACCTGGCCTGACATCTCTCTCCTTGCTCAGTGGACTCGTGAACGGTGGGAAGGCGTGAACAACTCGGTGACTCTCCGGAGCAGCGGGTGGTCCGGCAGATCCTCCAGCGGGACCGGGCACCCGGTGGCGTCGGCCACGGGAAGCCTCCAGTTGGGGTGCACCGCGGCCGACGTCCCCGGCAGGTTCTGCGGCATCAGGTCCCCTGTTGCGTCCGGCAGCCACACACCGAGGAGCCGCGCCGGGGTACGCAGCAGAAAGGCGTGCAGTGCGACGAGGGCGGCATCCCGGTCCTCGGAATCGGCGCCGTCCGGCAGCAGGCCGAGCCGGGTCAGCTCCGCGAGCCAGCCATCGCGTTCGGCGGCGGCCTCGGCCTTCTCCTCCGTCTCGGGGCGGGTCAGCAGGCCGAGCCCGGCGCGCAGTTCCACATGCTCGCCGCTCAGCCACGCGGAGGTGGTCGGCAGATCGTGGGTGGTGAGTGTGGCCAGGCACTCCTGACGCCACTGGTCGGGCGGAAGCGGTCCATGCCGGCCCTCCGACCCGCCGACGTACTCGAAGCGCTGCACGGAGGTGCCCAGCACGCCGAGGTCCGCCAGGTGCTCCCGGACGCCGGCCTCCACCGTGCCGAGGTCCTCCCCGATGACGGCGGCGCCGGCCCGGTTGGCCTCCAGCATCAGTGTGGCGAGCAGTGCGTCGGAGTCGTAGCGGACATAGGTGCCAGCGTCCGGCGCGCAGCCGTCGGGGATCCACCACAGCCGGAACAGGCCCATGACGTGGTCGACACGGAGCGCGCCGGCGTGCCGGAGCCCGGCGCGCAGCAGACCCGCCAGCGGGCGGTAGGCCGCGGCCGCCAGCGCGTCAGGCCGCCAGGGGGGTTGTCCCCAGTTCTGGCCGTGCGGGTTGAAGTCGTCCGGTGGCGCGCCCACGCTCATGCCGGCGGCGAGAAAGCGTTGGTACGCCCAGGCGTCCGCGCCGTGGGGCGAGACGCCGACAGCGAGATCGTGCACGAGCCCGATCGGCATGCCCGCGGTGCGGGCCTGGTGCTGGGCGTCGGCGAGCTGCTCGTCGGTGAGCCAGGCGAGCCACTGGTGGAAGCCGATGTCGTCGGCGAGTTCGGTGCGGGCTCGGGCGACTGCTGCCGAGCGTGGATCGCGCAGGTCGGCAGGCCACGTGTGCCAGTCGCCGGCGTGTACCTCCGCGAGGGCGCACCAGGTGGCGAAGTCGGTGAGTTCATCACCTTCGCGCTGGACGAAAGAGGCGAAGGAAGCGGCGCGGCCGGGACTGAGCGGCGCCGCCCCGTGGATGCCGCGCAGGGCACGCAGCTTGAGGGCGCGTACAGTCTCCCGGTCGATCAGGGACTGTCCCCGCAGCACCCTGTCGTTGAGGGCGCGCGCCTGTGCCACGCAGGCGTCGACGTCGCGACGCTCGGCCGGGTCCAGATACGCGTACTCGGGTATCGCCTCCACCCGCAGGTGCAGGGGATCGGGGAAGCGGCGTGAGCTGGGCCGGTAGGGCGACGGGTCGGTCAGCGGTCCCGGCTCGGCGGCGTGCAGGGGACCCAACTGGAGGAATCCGGCACCCAGCGCGCGCCCCGACCATGCGGCGAGGTCCGCCAGGTCTCCCAGGTCGCCCATGCCCCAGGAGCGTCGCGACAGCACGGAGTACAGCTGGACGAGGAAGCCCCAGTGTCGGCCCTCGGGGACCGCGAGCCGTGCCGGGGCCACCAGCAGGGCGCAGTCGCCGACACCGGTCGGGCCCTGGACGTGCAGGGTGTGCAGTCCGGCGGGCAGCGGATCGTCGAGTGCGGCCCTTCCCGCACCGTTCTCCAGTTCCACGTGGCCCTCGGTGTCACGCGGCAGGCCGAGCGCCTCCAGCCGTACGGTCTCGGGCTGCCGGAGTACGACGCACGGGGGCAAAAGGCGGGTACGGGAGCGAAATTCGTGCCGGGCCAGGGCGTCCCGCGCCGCCGCGGGGGTGGCGGCGTCCACCCCGCACGCGGCGAGAACGGCGACCAGGGTGTCGGGCGCGACGTCGACGCGGACACCGCGGTCGGTGGTGTAGGAGGTCGCCACGCCGTGGGCGCGGGCAAGGCGGACAAGGGCGTCGGCCATGGTCAAGTGCCCTTTCTGGGCGGTCATGCGTGACGTTCGGAGGGGGTGCGGCGGTTCTGCGCCCCGGGGGTGAAGAGCCGCTCCAGGACCACCGCAACCCCGTCCTCTTCGTTGGGCGGTGCGATCTCGTCGGCGGCGGTGAGCAGGGCCGGGTGGGCGTTGGCCACGGCGACGCCGTGCGCCGCCCAGGTGAGCAGGGGGACGTCGTTGGGCATGTCGCCGAAGGCGATGGTGTCGCTCGCGGCGCAGCCCAGCAGCCGGGCGGCGCGTTCGACCCCGGCGGCCTTGGTCGTACCCGGCGGCAGGACCTCCACCATGCCCTTCACGGAGTGGACGACCGTCACCTCGTCGCCGAACAGACTCTGGGTGAGCGCGGCCAGCCGGTCCTCGTCGACCTCGGGATGGTGCAGGATCAGCTTGTCGACGGGACTGTCCCACAACAGATCCCGGTCGGTGGTCACGTCCCAGCCGTGGCGCACACGTTGCCCGAAGCCTTCGGTCACCTTGAACCGGCTGTCCGGCGGCGCCGTGACGACGCCCAGCTCGACGGGACCGAGCCTCTCCTCCACGCCCGCCACGACGCGGCGTGCGAGCGTACGGCCGAGAGAGGCCGAGGACAGCAGCCGTCGCGAGCCGGCGTCGTACAGCTGGGCGCCCTGTCCGCAGACGGCCAGACCGCGGTATCCGAGGGCGTCGAGGATGTGCGCGCAGGCCGAGGCCGGGCGTCCGGTGGCCACGAGGTGGTGCGCTCCCGCGTCGGTCACCGCCGCGAGGGCGGCACGGGTTCGTGGAGAGACGGTCAGGTCGTCACGCAACAGGGTCCCGTCTAGATCGGTTGCGACCAGCCGGAACGGTGGCCGGCGCAGCGGCAGGGTGTCCCAGCGGACGTGACCGGAGGCCAGCGTGAGCATGACGGACAGGTCGCGCCCCGCCGGAGCGGCGTCGAGTACGGCCCGGAAGGAACCGGGCCGACCGCCCTGCGGAGACAGGGCGTGGAACACGGCGCCGGTGCCGGGGGGCACCGGCTCGTCGGACGCGAGGGCCTCCGCGGCGGTCTCGCCCGCGGCCGGCCGGGAGCCGCCCGAGACGGCGTCCGGTCCGGTGCGAGCGCCCCTCCGACCTTCCAGCACGGCCTCCACCCGAGCCACGTGCTCGTGCCGGTACGTCACCTCCCACCGGCCGTTCGCCGTACGTCGAACGGTGCCCCGGCCGTGAACCCGGGCGGTCAGGTCGGAGCGTCCGGCCACCACGGCGTTGTGCAGCGCGGTGGTGAACTCGGCCTCCCGCCACGCGGCCTCGAAGAGCCGTTCACACGCCTGCGCGTCCACCGCCCCGCCCGCGCGCTCCCACGCGCCGAGGTCCCCGCGGGTGAGCGCCGCCTCCCGGATCTCCTCGGGGTGCTGGTCCCAGGCGCTCGCGGGCAGGTCGTCGAACCAGCCGTACGCGATCGCCTCGCGCACGGGGAACGGCCGGACCCGGCCATGGAGAAGCCCCTCGAAGGCGTCCAGCCGGGTGCGCGCGGCGCGTTCCCAGGTGAACCTCCGGGCCAGGGCGCGCGAGTTGGCGGACAGTCGGGCATAGGTGGGGTCGGAACCGTCGACGTGCGCGGCGAAGACACCGACCGCCGTGCGGATCCGCGCGGCCAGGCCGCGGGCGAGCGCCGGGTCGTCGTCGTGGAACGAGCCGGGCACCGAGAAGCCCGTCGCCTCGGGATGTCCGCTCGGCAGAGCGTGCCGGAAGTGCCGGGTGACGTGCTGGTCGGTGGCGATCGGCACGGCCCCGCAGGCCATCGCCTCGGCCTGCGCGATGAGGAAGCCGTCCAATTCGAACTTGGACGGGTAGACGCAGAAGTCGGCGCACGCCGCCTCCTCGAAGAGGGTGTCCTCGTCCGCGAGATCCCACGCGAGCCGGAGCCGGTCGGGGTGGCGGTCGGCCACGGACTGGAAGTACGCGTTCGCCGCGGCGCCGTCTCCCGTGGAGCAGCGGAGCAGGAACCCGGCCTCCACTCCGTCGTCCAGCAGTTCCTCGATAGCCCGCATCAGTTCCAACTGGCCCTTGTGGTGCACCGCGTAGCGCGCCGCGTGGTAAAAGACCGGAAGTGCCGGATCGATACCCAGACGGCGCAGCACCTGGTGCCGGTCGACCGAGGCCGTGTCGCGCGCCAGCCAGGAGTCCGTGACGGCGCAGCCACCGGTGATGACGCGGTCGGCGCGCTGCCGCAGCGTCCGGGCCACCGGCAGCGTCTCGAAGAGCGCCTGCACGGGCGTGTCCCGGAATGTGCTGTAGTACGCGCGCTGTCCCGGCGACACGAAGTCGACCAGATCAGCGTGGGCGGCTATCAACGGGAACAGGCCGACGTGGTCGGGGCCGTACTCGACGTGCATCCGGGTCCCGGCCAGGGCGCGCGAGAGTACCGCCCGCGTCGAGCGCTCCTCGGGCGGCGGGCCGTCCAGCGCGTCCAGGTCCACGTCGGCCACGCCGAACAGCTTCAGCATCCGCGTCACCTGGGGCCGGTACACCTTCTGCCCGATCGGGGCATTCGCGGCGACGGTGCTGACCGTGTGGAGGAATGGATCGGGGGCGAGAACCGGGGGCAAGAGGTAGTGATAGGCGGGTTCGAAGGCGTGCACCACGGCGGGTTCGTCCTCCGACCGCAGGTACTCCTGGACGAACCGCAGTCCCTCGGCCTGGAACACCAGCGGCTTGAAGTGGGAGAGGTCCCTGCCCTCGACGCCCGGTGGCGGATACAGCCGGTCGGGCAGCAGGTCGAGATACGCATTGGACAGGAAGTACACGTCCACGCCGTCCAGACGCAGCCGGTGCACCGTGGTCGTCACGTCCACGTCCAGGTCGGCCGGCCATGAGGCCCAGACCTCGGGATCCAGCGCCAGAGGCACCGTGCGGGTGCGGGTGAGGTGCGGCAGGTCCTCGATGCCGTGGGCGGCCCGCAGCCGGTCCACGTGCCCGTGTCCCGGCGTGACCAGCGAGACGCGGTGGCCTTGCGCGGCGTAACGGCGGGAGAGCTGCCACACCAGTGGAGACAGTCCGCCGCGCATCAGGCGTGGGTCGAAGCCGCCGCATTCGAAGGAGAAGGTGATGATGTGCACGTCGTGCGTTCCCGTCGTCAGCCGTCGGCCCCGGCGCGCGCACAGCCCGCCCGCAGCCCGTCCCGGTCGATGAACTCGGTGTGCGTGCCCGCGCTCGTGCATGCGAACGCTCCGGACACCGATCCGGCGAGCACGCAGTCGGCCACCGGCCTTCCCTGCGCGAGTGCGTACAGGAACGCGCTCACGAACGCGTCCCCGGCGCCGTTGCTGTCCACGACGGGACGCTCCGGTCTTACGGCGGGGTAGCGCCGCACGCTCGTGTCGCCGCGTTCGAGGACGTGGCAGCCGGCTGCCCCGTCGGTGGCGACGACGAGGCGCGCGCGGCCCCGGTCCAGGATGGAACGCAGTACCTCGTCGAGACGTTCGTGGACCGCCGCGGCGCTCATGAAGACGTAGTCGGAGGCGACGGCGTAGGCCAGGTGGTGCGGGTTGGCACCGTCCCAGTCGTGCAGGTCCGTGGAGCAGGGGACGCCGAGGCGGTGGATGTCGGCATACATGTCCAGCGTGACGCCCGTGATGGACAGGTGCACGTGCCGGGCCCGCTCCAGGAAGGGCAGGTAGAAGGCGCGGGGCAGCCGCAGGTCGGCCGGATGGCGGCCGTCGTAGAAGGAGAAGCGCCGCCCCTGCGCGTCGACGAGATTGACCCCGCGCGGAGTGCCGTGCGGCGAGACGACGTGACTGAAGTCGAGCCCGGACGTGGCGTACGCGGCGAGGATCTGGTGGCCTTGTGCGTCGGCGCCGAGGAAGTCGATGAACTTGGTGGTGAGCCCCAGGGCGTGCGTGCCGCGGGCGACGCCGTTGCCGGTGTGAGCCACGTAGTCACGCACCGGTGGTACGAACACGGAGTCGCCGGGCGGCACCCTGAGTTCGGGCACCCGGACGATGGTGTCCACACCGGCCCCGCCCGCCACCAGGATGTCGTACATGCTCGAGGAAACGGTCACGTCAGTACTCCTTCTGTCCGCGCTATGGGCTGGATCGTCCCGTTCTCCAGAACGACCGACGCATCGATGTCGGCGCCCGCGGGCACAGCGGCACCCGGAAGGACGACACTGCGACGCACCCTGGCGCCCGCACCGATCCGGACCGCGGGGAAGATCACACTGCGTTCCACCTGCCCCTCGTTGACCAGATCCTGGGGCACCCAGGACGAACGAACGCCGGGGGAGTCGGAGATCCAGGCGCGCCGCACGTCGGGGCGCACGGTGCACGGCATCCGGTCCGCCGGGAGACCGGCGTGCGGATGGTCCGCGAGGGCCAGGTGCGCCCGGTGGTACCGCTCGACGGTGCCGATGTCCGCCCAGTGCCCGTGCACTTCGTAGCCGCGGATGTCCTCGCCGGCGGCGAGCATGGCCGGGATGACGTCGCGGCTGATGTCGTGCTGCCAGTCGGTGCCCTCGAGCTGTTCGAGGTGGCGGTGGAGCACCTCGGCGTCGAAGACGCAGAACGCCGCGAACACCAGGTCGGAGGTGGGCTGCTCGGGCTTCTCGACGAACTGTGTGAGGCGGTTGTCCGCGTCGAAGTCGACCATCCCGAACAGATGCACCCAACGTTGCTCGATGCGCTGGTAGGCGATGGTCAGGGCGGCTCCCGACGCCCTGTGCGAGGCGATGAGAGGGCCGTAGTCGAAGCGGTAGACGTGATCGGCGTGCAGCACGAGCACCTGTTCCGTGCCCGGGCCGAAGATGTAGGGCGCCTTGCGGATCAGAGCATCGGCCGTGCCCCGCTCCGGTGCCCCGGAGCGGGGCGGGAGGCGGCGTGGAAGGAGGCCGGCGGGCGCGTCCCGGTAGGCGGAGTCGTACGGCCCGAAGTGCACCCGCAGGCCGGGCCGGGCGTTCCACACCTGGTGCAGGTCGTCCATGAGCTGCCGCTCCTCGAACTGCGACAGCAGCAACACCTCGCCCAGCCCGGACCGGTGCGCGTTGGCGAGGCTGAAGTCGATGAGCCGGCAGGCGCCGCCGTAGGGGATCAGCGGCTTGAGGCGGCCGGTGCCGAGCGGCCCCATGCGCCGGCCCTCCCCACCGGCGAGGAGGACGGCGCGTACCCCGGTACGGTCAGCCACGGCGCACCTCGTCCCAGACCACGCGACCGGAGTCCAGGGTGAGCAGCAGCAGCGCGCCCGGCCCGGGTGCCGGACCCGTGAACGTGCCCGGGGCCGTGCGTTCCAGAGCGCGTACGCCGGGCCGCGCCCGCGGGCCGCTGTCGGAGGCCGGCGACACGACCTCGACCCGGACCGCCTGCGGGAGCCGGTAGAGCAGGGAGCCGTCCGGCGTGAGGCGGGCGCGCGTGCGCAGCCGAGTCAGGTCGTCGGCGCCGATCACGCCCGGCCGGCCGCGCTCCGCGGCGCGCTCGCACGCGGCGAAGTCGGCGCGTGCCCAGGCCGCGTCGAACAACTGCCGGACCGCGGCGTCGTCCAGTGGCGCACGGCGCTCGTAGGCGTCCACATCACCGCGGGCAAGGGCCGCGTCCGCAGTGCGTGCCGGGTCCTCCACCAGGTCGAACCAGCCGTGCCGCAGGGCGAGCTCGGGATCGAGCCGAGGGGGTTCGCCCTGCCACAGCCGGGCGAACTCCGTCAGGTGCAGATCGGCGCAGTGGGCCCAGGTGAACACTCGGGCGACGGCGGACGCTCGCCGGGCCAGCTCCCGGTACCGCTCGGGTTCCTCCCGCCACAGGGCGGCCGCCTGACGGATGCGGGCGGCGAGAGCGGCGACCAGCAACTCGTCGTCCTCGGCGAACGAACGGTTCACGGCGAAGCCGGTGGCGGAGTCCGGAGGGTCCGCGTGTCCGAAGTGCGCCATGCCCCGCTGGTCCGTGGCGATCGGCACCGAGCCGACGGCCATGGCCTCGCCCTGTGCGATGAGGAACGTGTCCATCTCGAACTTGGAGGGGAACAGGCAGAAGTCGGAGGCGGCCGCGTACCCGAACACCTGCCGCTCCGGGACCCGTTCCCACTCCAGGTGCAGCCTCCCCTTGTGCCGGGCGGCGACCTCGTGGAAGAACGGGTCGTCGATGCCGCTGCCGGAGATGCAGCGGATGACGAAGCCGGCCGCGAGTCCCTCGCTCAGCACCCGGTCGACGGCACGGACCAGCTCCAGCTGACCCTTGTGGTGGACGGCGTAGCGGGCGTTGTGGAAGAAGGCCGGCAGGTCCGGGTCCAGGCCCAGCCCTTCGAGCACCTCGGTGCGGTCGACTCCGGCGGGGTCCCAGGCCAGCCACTGGTCCGAGACGGCGCAGCCGCCGACGAACATCTTGTGCGCGTTGCGACGCACCACGTCGGCGATCGGCAGCCGTCCGAAGAGATCCTCGAACGGGGTGTCACGGAAACCGGCGTAGAAGTCCAGCTGGCCCGGCGAGAGAAAGTCGATCAGATCGGAGTGGTCGGCGGTCAGCTCGTAGACGGCGAGGTTGTCCGGCCCGTACTCGTAGTGCAGATGGGTGAGTTGCTGGTACTGGACCATAGCCGCGGGCGCGGCGACGGGCGGTTCGGGAGCACGCGCCGGAAGCGGAGCACCCAGCAGTTCGAGCAACCGCCGCACCTCGGGTTCGTACACCTTCTTCGCGATGGGCATGTTGCTCTGCACGTTGCTCACGACCAGTTTCGAAGGGTCGTCGCGCAGCGCCGCGGGCAGCAGATAGTGGTAGTAGGGCTCGTGCGCGTGGACGAGCGCCTTCTCGTCACCGAACCAGGTACGCAGGAACCGCACCGCGTCCACCTGGAAGACCAAGGGCTTGAAGAAGACCAGGTCGCTGCCCTTGCTCTCGTACGGCGGGTAGAAGGTGTCCGGCAGCCGGTTCAGCCAGTCGTTGGCGAGGAAGTACAGGTCGACGCCGTCCAGGCGGATGCGGTGCGCGGTGGTGGTGAGCGCCAGCGCGGCCTCGGCGGGGAAGTCCCGCCACACCTCCGGGTCGAGCGGGACGGGCAGCGTGTACGCGTCCTCGTACGGCAGGTCCTCGACCTCGTAACGGGTGCGCAGGTCGTCGAGGCGCCCGTGGGCCGGGGTCACGATGGAGACCCGGTGGCCGCTCTGGGCGAACTTCTTCGACAGATTCCACAGATAGACGGACGTGCCGCCCTGGATGAAGGTGTGGTCGAAGCCGCAGCATTCGAAGTACGTCTCGATGATGTGCATACGCGGTTCCATAGCTCGGTCACTTCCTCGCGAACGCGGCGGCCGGCGCGAGCGCGCGAGCGTGACGCAGGTCGATCGCCGCGTGGTAGGGGCGGGCATGGGCCTGGTTGTAGGTGAGCTCGTGCAGCAGCCTGCGGACGTACAGCAGGCGGCGCAGCGGGTGGTCGGAGGCGGAACCGAGCAGCAGCCGCGTCACGTGCCGCCGCCACGCGTCGGTCGCCGCGAACACCTGCCGCAGCACCGCCCGCCGGGCTTCGGGCCAGTGCGGAGCGCCGTCCAGAGAGCCGAGCATCGTCTCCAGCGAGTCCACGCCGAGTCGCCGCGCGGCCTCGAACGCCGCCTCGTCGGCCGCGAAGTACTCCAGAGCGCGCTCGAGAGCGACCAGGTCCTGCAGGGGCGACTGCCGGGGCCAGTCCGGGTCGTCGGGGCCGAGCGCCGGCGTGGACAGGTCGAGCACCGTCATGCGCCAGCCGGTTCCGGCCCCCCTGTCGCCGTCGGCCGCGCACAGCAGATGGGAGAGGTGCAGGTCACCGTGGCAGGGTCCGGACGCGGGAATGTTCCCGTCGTCGAACTCCGCCGCCAGCGCGGCGAGTTCCGTGTGCAGGGCCTCGAAGGCGGCCTCGTGCGCGGACTTCGGCAGTGCCAGTCCGGTGCCGTGCCGGGCGAGACGGTCGGCGCGGTCCACCGCGTCGTCCAGGGCCTCGCGCACGGGATACTCGGCGGCGCCGCCCAGCCGGTGTGCCAGGTCCTGGTGGAAGTCGTCCAGGAACTCGCCGGCCCGGCGCAACTGTTCCTCCAGCGGCTGGAGGTGGGCGTGGACGACCTCCTCGACGGACGTGGTGTCCGTGAGCCGCGGCCACATCGAGCGGAGGTTCCCGCGCAGCGGGACGTCGATGCCCTCGCCCTGGACGTACTGGTAGATCACGCCGAGCGGACTGCGGGACGTGCCGTCCGGCGCCACGTACGTGTAGTCGCCCACCCACTGAGGGGTGCGGCCGGTGCCGTTCATGCGGCGCAGCAGCTCCGGCTCGTGGATGGTCTCGTCCAGACGGCGGTACGTCTTGTGGATGCAGGCCGTGCCCGACACGTCCACCAGCGACAGCGCGTTGGAGGACCAGCCCTGCTCGAACGGCAGGCGCCGCACCCCGATCGGACCGCGCCCGGGTCCCCGGAACTCGACGGACCCGCCTCGCGCTGTAGGCAGCTTTCCGCCGGTCAGCGTGCGGGTCACCGCGGCGACGTCGAATGCCTCGCTGCCGTGCGCCGCTTCGAAGCCGCCGCCGTCGGTTCCGCGCACCGGTACGAAGAACCGGCGACCTGACGCGGGACCGCCGACGGCCGCCACGATCAGGAGCAACGCCGCCCCGCCGAGTACCGCGTGATCGATCCGCTCGAAACGCTCGGCGGCGCGCGCGTCCTCGGGCATCCAGGGGGCGGCGCGCAGCAGCCCGTCCAGGCCCGCATCCGCTTCGGCACCGTGCATGGGCTCTCAACTCCCGGTCGTGTCGTGGATGGTCAGACCTCGCCGCCACACCGCGAGTGCGAGCGCGACCGCTCCCGCCGTCACCACCGGCAGCCACACCACCAGCCCGGTGTCGCCGGTCAGCAGATAGGTGCAGGGCACGTACGAGGTGAAGGCGAAGGGCAGCACCCAGGTCAGCAGGGCCCGCAGGGTCGGGTGGTAGATGTCCAGCGGGTAGGAGGTGAACTCGGAGACCTGGTTGGCCGCGTACATGGCGGGCAGGCTGGTGACCGTCCAGAAGGACAGCGAGGCGAACAGGAGCTTCACCGCCGAGTGGATCAGCGCCCCGCACAGGACGAACAGCGGGGCCAGTGCCCACTGGGTGGCGGTCAGGTCCAGGTCGAGATGAGATCCGGACCAGCCCACGAGGGCCGCGCCGACGATCAGTTCGCCGAACCCGTCCGGGTGCAGGAACCGCTCGGAAAGCAGTGAGAACAGCGGGCTGACCGGCCGCACCAGGTGCCGGTAGAACTCACCGCGCTGCACCAGCTTGCGGCTCAGCTCCCACAGCTGGTCGGTGAAGAGATGGTCGAGGCCCCGCGGCAGCAGGGAGAAGCCCAGCAGGAACACCACCTCGTGGTACGACCAGCCGCCCACCACCGGCACCTGCCGGAACACCAGGCCGACCACGGCCGTCTGCACCCCGACCCGGACCAGGAACGCGCCGGCACCGAGCAGGAAGTCCAACCGGTAGGCGGTGAGCCGGTGCAGACCGACACCGCCGAGGAACCAGGACAGACGCGCGTACCGCGCCGCCGTGCTCCGTGCGCTCATCCGCCGAGCACCTCCAGCCGGCCGAGTGCCGCCCGCCACAGCACGGCACACACGGCCCCGAGCCCCAGGACCCAGCCCACCTGCTGCACCAGGACCTGCAGTGCCCCGGCGGCGCCGTCGTAGCGGCCCAGGAGCAGCGTGAGCGGGCCGTCGACCATGCCCCGGAACGGCAGCCAACGGGCGAGGGCCGCCAGTGGCTGCGGCATCAGCGCGATCGGCACCAACTGCCCGGCGAAGAAGGCGACCACACTCTGCTTGACCATGCGGACGCCCCAGGTGTTCGTGGTGACGAAGCCGGTCATGCCGGTGAGCAGGTTGACGCAGAACGCGATGAGCACCGAGAACACGGTGGACAGCGCGAACAGGGCCACGTCACCGGGACGTGGCACCGTGAGAGGTACCAGGAGGGCGAAGAGGACCAGGACCGGCACCGCGACGAGCACCGCGTTCGCCGCGACGACCGGCAGGCTGGCGAAGAACCGCACCAGCGGATAGCTGACCGGGCGCACCAGCATCACGGCCACGTCCCCGCGGTAGACCTCGGCGGCGACCTCGTCGTCCACCCGGTTGGTGTGCAGTACCTGGAGCACCTGCGCGACCAGGAGGTAGGTGGTGATGCCCGTGAGGGTGAAGCCGCCCGGCCCACCGTCCGCCGGAGTGTCCGCGTAGACGGCGCGCCACAGGAACACGGTGACGGCCGCGCCCGCGGCCGCGGTCATGCCGGTGATCACGAACATCGAGCGGTACTGCAGGAGTGACTGCAGCCCTCCTGTCGCGAACGGGAGGTAGGCCCGCACCGCGCGCGTCGTGGGTGGCTTCACGCGGCGTCCACCTCACGGAGGGCCGCGTCACGTCGCTGCCCGTAGATCTGGCGCAGCACGTCCTCGAGGTCGGGCTCGGGCGCGTAGCAGTCGGCCAGGTCGAAGCGTTCCAGGAGGAAGGCGAGTACGCGGCGGGAGGTGAACTCCGTCGCGGGGTAGTCGACGTGGACGCGGCCGCCGTCGACCACCGTGGCCCGCACCCCGGGCAGTCCCTGCTCCACGATCGCGCAGGCAGTGTCCGGCGCGATCGGGTCGCGGTGGTCGAAGAGGACGGCACGCCGGTCGGCCGAGCGCAACAGGTCCTGGATGCTGCCCTGATGCACCACCCGGCCCCGGTCCACCACCAGGGCGCTGTCGCAGATGGCCGCGATGTCGGCGATGTCGTGACTGGTCAGTACGACGGTGGTGCCCAGCTCGCGGTGAGCGTGGTTGACCAGTTCGCGCACGGCCTCCTTGAGCACCATGTCGAGCCCGATCGTGGGTTCGTCCCAGAACACCACCGCCGGGTCGTGCAGCAGGCTCGCCGCGATCTCCGCGCGCATGCGCTGTCCGAGGCTCAGCTGCCGCACCGGTGTGGTCCCGAGCGCATCGATGTCGAGGAGGTCGCGGTACAGGGCCAGGTTGCGCCGGTAGACGGGGTCCGGGATGTCGTAGATCCGCCGCAGGATGCGGAACGAGTCCGGCACGGACAGGTCCCACCACAGCTGGCTGCGCTGCCCGAAGACGACCCCGATGGACCGGGCGTTGCGCTGCCGGTGGCGATACGGCTCTATGCCGCGCACCCGGCAGTACCCCGCCGTGGGCGTAGTGATGCCGGTGAGCATCTTGATGGTGGTGGACTTGCCGGCGCCGTTCGCGCCGATGTAGGCGGTGCGTGAGCCGGCCGGGATCTCGAAGGAGACGCCGTCCACGGCGCGTACCACCCGGTGTCTGCGGGTGAAGAGGGTGGCGAGCGAGCCCGCCAGGCCCGGCCGCCGCTCCGGGATCTTGAACTCCTTGACCAGTTCGTGTGCGACGATCACGCGTCCACCGCCTGTTCGATCGCCTTCGCGAGCAGTCCGACACCCTCGTCCACCAGCGCCTCGTCGATCGTGAAGGGCGGTGCGATGCGCAGCACGTGCCCGCCGAGCGCGACCCGCAGCCCCAGATCCAGCGCGGTCGTGTACACGGAGCGGGCGAGTGCGGGGGAGGGGGTGCGGCTGGCCCGGTCGGTCACGAACTCCAGGCCCCACAGCAGCCCGAGCCCGCGCACCTCCCCGAGGTTCTCGAACCGGTCGTGCAGTGCTCGGAGCCGGTCACCGAGCACCTCGCCGAGACGGTCCACCTGTTCGATCAGGCGGTCCCGCTCGATGACCTCCAGGGTCGCGCGTGCGGCCGCTATCCCGAGCGGGTTGCTCGCATAGGTGGAGGCGTACGCACCCGGTGTCGCCGCGGCGGGATCGTGCAGCAGGTCGTGGCGGCCCGCGAGCACGGCGAAGGGGAAGCCGTTCGCCATGCCCTTCGACATGGCCACCAGATCCGGCTCCACCCCGACGCGGTCACTGGCCAGGAAGGCGCCGGTGCGACCGCCGCCGGTGAGCACCTCGTCGGCGACGAGCAGCACACCGCTTGCCCGGCAGGCGTCGGCGATCTGGTCCCAGTAGCCGGCCGGCGGAACGATGACGCCGGCCGCGCCGAGCACCGGCTCGAAGACCAGAGCCGACGTGCTGGCCTTGTCGGTGATGTGCCGGCGCACCAGCGACGCGCAGCGCACACCGCAGGACGGGTACTCCAGGCCCAGCGGACACCGGTAGCAGTAGGGCGCGTAGCCGAGCACGCTGTTGCCCGCGAACGACTGGTGACCGATGTCCCAGTGCACGAGCATCCGTGCCCCCAGCGTTTTGCCGTGGAAGCCGTGCCGCAGCGCGCCGATCCGGTTGCGTCCCGGCGGCGCGGTCGCCTGTACGACGCGCAGGGCGGCCTCGACCACCTCGGCACCGGTGGAGAACAGCGCGTATGTGTCGAGGTGTTCGGGAAGCAGCCGGGCCAGGGTGTCGAGGAGTCGCGCCCGGTCGGGCGTGGCGGTGTCGTGCACGTTCCACAGCCGGTGTGCCTGGGCGGTGAGCGCCTCGACCACCTCGGGATGGGTGTGCCCGAGGGACTGAGTGAGGGTGCCGGCGGCGAAGTCGAGGTACTGGTTGCCGTCCAGGTCGGTCAGTACGGGGCCGCGTCCTTCGGCGAAGACCCGCCGTCCCGCGGTCGCCTCCTCGGAGGCTCCGGGTGCCAGGCGCAACTCCTCCCGCTCCAACTGGTCGAGCTGGTGGTGCTGGTGCCTCACGGCGGCTCCCTACGTGTGAACTGAGCTGTGGAGCAAGGGTTTTGGTTGGTGAGGACTCCGAGTGAAACACCGTGGCGACGATCTCAGCAAGTAGTTTCTGAAAATTTCAGAAGCGCCTTGCACGGTGTTGCGAACTCTGCTTGAGTCGAAACGCGCCCGCTCGCCGAGCTGGACCGAGGAGGAGTCAGTGCGACCGCACTCACCGCAAGTACCGCCCCGCCGGAGGTCCGTGTGAAGGCCCTGCTCCTGGCGGGCGGGACGGGTAGCAGACTGCGTCCCTTCACCCACACCGGTGCCAAGCAGCTGATGCCGATAGCCAACCGGCCGGTTCTCTCCTACGCGCTCGACGCGCTGGCGGCCGCCGGAATCGCCGAGACGGGCATCGTCGTCGGCTCCCACGAGAGGGAGATCCGCCGGGTGGTCGGAGACGGCTCGGCCTTCGGCCTGCGGGTCACCTACCTGCGCCAGCACCGCCCCCTGGGCCTCGCCCATGCGGTGCGGATCGCCCGCGACTTCCTGGGTGACGACGACTTCCTCCTCTACCTCGGTGACAACTACCTGCCCGAAGGGGTCACCGGTTTCCTGCGGCGAGCCCGGACCGAACGGGCGGCGGCCCGGCTGCTGTTGACGCGGGTCGCCGACCCGACCGCCTTCGGTGTGGCCGAAGTCGAGGGAGGTGACGAAGGCAGGGTGCTGCGGCTGGAGGAGAAGCCCGAACACCCGCGCAGCGATCTGGCCCTCGTGGGCGTCTACGCCTTCACCGCCGCCGTGCACGAGGCGGTCCGGTCCATCTCCCCCTCCGCCCGCGGGGAACTGGAGATCACCCATGCCGTCCAGTGGATGATCGACCAGGGGCTCCCGGTGCGCGCGGAGACCACGGCGGCGCCCTGGCGGGACACCGGCAGCGTCGACGACATGCTTGAGGTCAACCGGCACGTCCTGGACACCGTGACCGGAGGCATCGAGGGCAAGGTCGACGCCGAGAGCACGGTACGCGGACGGGTCCTCGTCGCCGAGGGAGCCGTGGTGCGGGGCTCACGGATCACAGGTCCGGCGATCATCGGCGCCGGAACAGTGGTCACCGACTCCATGATCGGGCCCTATACCGCGGTCGGTGAGGACTGCCGCATCGAGGACAGCGCGATCGCCCACTCGGTGCTGCTGCCCGGGGCACGGATCGCGGGCGCCCCACGCATCGAGGACTCCCTCATAGGCCGCGGCGCGGTCGTCGTGGCGTCCCCGCGGCTGTCGCGCTCGCACAGGCTCGTCATCGGGGACGACAGCAGGGTCCACCTCACTTCGTGACAGCCTGCCGGCCGGAACGCACCGATGCGCCCCGCCACCGTCGACGACCACTCCAAGGACAAGGTGCACACGACCTCATGACCCGACGCATCCTCGTCACCGGCGGAGCCGGCTTCATCGGCTCCGCATACGTTCGTGCCCTGCTGGGGCCGGCCGGGCCACCGGGCATCGAGGTGACCGTGCTCGACGCCCTCACTTACGCCGGCAGCCTCACCCGCCTGGAATCCGTCACCGGCGACCCTCGGCTGTCCTTCGTACACGGCGACGTGCTGGATGCCCGTTCGGTGGAGCGGCTCGCCGCTCAACACGAGGACATCGTGCACTTCGCGGCCGAGTCCCACGTCGACCGGTCGATCGCCTCCGGCGCGGCCTTCACCCGCACCAACGTCATGGGCACCCAGACTCTCCTCGACGCCGTGCTCCGACAGGGCACCCGCACCTTCGTCCAGGTCTCCACCGACGAGGTGTACGGCGACCTGCCGGCCGGCGCCGCCACGGAGGACTCCCCGCTGAGCCCCAACTCGCCCTACGCGGCGTCCAAGGCCGCCGCCGACCACGTGGCACTGGCTCATCACCGCACGCACGGCCTGGACGTCCGGGTGACACGCTGTTCGAACAACTTCGGTGCCTACCAGCATCCCGAGAAGCTGATCCCGCGCTTTGTGGCGGCGCTGTTCAGCGGCGGTAAGGTCCCGGTCTACGGGGACGGGCTGCAGGTGCGGGACTGGCTGTCGGTCGACGACCACGTGCGGGGCATCGAACTCGTCCGCACGGCGGGCCGCGCCGGTCGCGTCTACAACATCGGTGGCGGTACCTCACTGACCAACCTCGACCTGACTCACCGGCTGCTCGAACTGTGCGGTGCGGGCCCCGACCGCATTGAGCACGTGGAGGACCGCAAGGGGCACGACCGCCGCTACGCGGTGGACCACACGCGTATCACCCAGGAACTCGGCTACCGACCGTCCGGCGACTTCGAGCGGGCGCTCACGCGGACCGTGGCCTGGTACCGCGAGCACCCGCACTGGTGGCGACCGCTGTACGAGGCAGCCTGACCGGTTCCCCGGGAAGGATCAGCGGGGGCGGGTGATGGGCGCCGCGGTGGTCGAGCCGCGTACCACGAGCTCGGGCATGAACATGAACTCGGTGTGGGGCGCGGGGGTTCCGCCGATCTCCTCGAGAACCGCGCGGACGGCGGCCTGGCCCATGGCGTGCACCGGCTGACGGATGGTGGTGAGGGGCGGGTCGGTGAAAGCGATCAGCGGAGAATCGTCGAAGCCGACCACGGAGACGTCCTGGGGGACCCGGCAGCCGGCTTGGCGGGCGGCTCGGATGGCGCCCAGCGCCATCATGTCGCTGGCGCAGACGATGGCGGTGCAACCTTGCGCAAGGAGCGCGGTACCCGCTGCCTGGCCGCCCTCCATGGTGAAGAGGGAGTGCTGCACAAGCTCCTCGCCCTGTTCCTCACTCAGGCCCAGATACCCGGACATCCCGGCCAGGAAGCCCGCGATCTTGCGTTGCACCGGGACGAACCGGCGCGGGCCGACGGCGAGGCCGATCCGCGTGTGGCCGAGCGAGGCGAGGTGCTGCACGGCCAGGCGCGTCGCGGCATGGTCGTCGGTGGATACGAAAGGGGACTCGATGTGCGCCGAGAACCCGTTGACGAGCACGAACGGTATGCCCTGACCGCGGAGTTGGTCGTACCTCTGGGTGTCGGCGGTGGTGTCGGCGTGCAGCCCTGAGACATAGATGATGCCGGAAACGCTGCGTTCCACCAGCATCTCGGTGAGTTCGTCCTCGGTCGAGCCGCCCGGAGTCTGGGTGGCGAGGACCGGCGTGTATCCCTGGCGTGTGAGCGCCTGGCCGATGACCTGGGCGAGCGCGGGGAAAATGGGATTGTCCAGCTCGGGGGTGATCAGGCCCACCAGGCCGGCGCTTCGGGTGCGCAACCGCGGCGGTCGCTCGTACCCGAGTACGTCGAGTGCCGCCATGACGGACTCGCGGGTGCCGGTGGCCACTCCTGGCTTGCCGTTGAGCACGCGGCTGACGGTGGCTTCACTGACTCCCGCCTGGGCTGCGATGTCGGAGAGCCGCGCGGTCATGGACAGGGACTCTACCCGTTACCAGGGGGAAAGCCCACCAGCACCGGACGGCCACCGTGATGGTGTAGCCGGTGTCCTTGCGGAAGACCTTGCAGCCCCGTGCGGCACGAAGAGGGAAGCTGTTGGGCGGACCGGGCCCATCATCATCTGTTTTGCGGTGATTCGCGCCACTGCGTCTCAAGGATGCGTGCCACGTCAAGTATTCCGTCGGCAACCGATGGGATACGAAGAAGTAACGATGGGCAGTTCTTGCAGAAAATTCGCGCAACGTCTTTCGCCAGTCTTTCTCCACTGTTACGTTCACGTCGCCCGGTGGCCGCGACGGCTCAGTCGGCAAGTCGGCCAGAGGTACGGACGGGACCGTTCCTCGCCCACTCACGGGCCTTCACCCTCTAGGAGATCTCATGCGGCGTGGCATAGTGACCACCGCGGTGGTGGCGTCCCTCGCACTCGCGGCGACGGCCTGCGGCGGAAGCGATGACGGGGGCAAGGCCTCCGGCCCCGTGACCATCACATGGTGGGACACGTCGAACGCCACCAACGAGGCGCCCACGTACAAGGCCCTGATCAAGGACTTCGAGAAGGCCAACCCGGACGTCAAGGTCAAATACGTCAACGTCCCCTTCGACCAGGCCCAGAACAAGTTCGACACGGCGGCCGGCGCCAGCGGCGCACCCGACGTGATTCGTGCCGAGGTCGGCTGGACCCCGGCCTTCGCGAAGAAGAGCTACCTGCTGCCGCTCGACGGCACCGTGGCGCTCGACGAGCAGGACAAGTTCCAGCCGAACCTGATGAAGCAGGCCCAGTACGAGGGCAAGACGTACGGTGTTCCGCTGCTCACCGACACGCTCGCGCTCGTGTACAACAAGGAGCTCTTCGAGAAGGCGGGCATCAGCGAGGCGCCCAAGACCTGGGACGAGCTGAAGAAGGCCGCCGCCACCATCAAGGACAAGACCGGCGTCGACGGGTTCTTCGGTTCCGAGAAGGGCTACTACCTCGAGCCGTTCCTCCTGGGCGAGGGCACCGACACGGTCGACGCCGAGGCCAAGAAGATCACGGTGAACTCCGCCAAGGGACAGAAGGCGGCCGAGACCTGGCTGAGCCTGTTCAACGGCAAGGGCCTGCACAAGGCGGACGTCACGGCCGACTCGTACGCGCACCGCCAGGACGCGTTCGTCAACGGCAAGGTCGCCATGACCATCGAGGGTCCCTGGGAGATCACGAACTTCTACAAGGGCACCGCGTTCAAGGACAAGAACAACCTCGGTGTCGCCACCGTCCCGGCCGGTTCCACCGGCAAGGCGGCCGCTCCGACGGGCGGCCACAACCTGTCCGTCTACGCCGGATCCGACAAGGCCCACCAGGACGCGGCCCTGCAGTTCGTCAAGTGGATGACCTCCGCGAAGACGCAGGAGCAGATCGCCCTGAAGAACTCGACGCTGCCCACGCGCTCGGACGCGTACACCGAGAAGGTGACCGCCGACCCCGGCCTCGCCGGATTCCAGAAGGTGCTCTCCGCCGCCCAGCCGCGGCCCGAGCTGCCCGAGTACAGCTCGCTGTGGGGGCCGCTCGACCAGGAGCTGCCCAAGGCGGCCAGTGGCAAGGAGAGCCTCGACGCAGTCCTGTCCTCCGTCGAGGTCCAGTACGGCAAGCTCCTGCCCGACGGCTTCAGCAAGTGACGCGCTGATCGAGCGCTCCCCGATCAGGTGCCGCGGCCCCGCCCCAACAGCCCGCCCCGCGTGGCGGGCCGCGGCACCCGTTACACCCGCCCCAGACCAGAAGGTGTTTCCTCATGACTGTCGCCGTGGAGCGCCCGGCCGCACCCAGTGGTGACGACCGCGGCCGGCGTCCGGGCCTCATCACCCGTCTCAAGAGCGGCTACCAGAAGCACTGGTACGCCTACGCGATGATCGCCCCGGTCGTTGTCGTGCTCGCCGTCATCGTGCTGTATCCGCTGGTCCGGGGCTTCTATCTGACGCTGACGGACGCCACGAGCCTCAACTCCGCCCGCACCATCGGCGTCAACCACATCGACGCCACCTACAAGTTCATCGGCCTCGACAACTACGCCGACATCCTGTGGGGACCGACGGCGTACGACCGCTTCTGGTCCCACTTCATCTGGACCATCGTCTGGACGGCCGCCTGCGTCGCGCTGCACTACGGTCTCGGTCTCGGCCTGGCCCTGCTGCTCAACCAGAAGGGGCTGCGCGGCCGCACCGCCTACCGGATGATGCTCATCCTGCCGTGGGCCGTGCCGACGTTCGTCACCGTCTTCGCCTGGCGCTTCATGCTCGCCGATGCCGGCGTCGTCAACACGACGCTCGACGCGCTCGGGATGCCCTCGCCGGCCTGGCTGGAGGATCCGCTCTTCCAGCAGATCGCCGCCATCATGGTCAACACCTGGTGCGGTGTGCCCTTCATGATGGTCTCGCTCCTCGGCGGCCTGCAGTCGATCGACTCGACGCTGTACGAAGCAGCGGAGATGGACGGCGCGAACGCCTGGCAGCAGTTCCGCAACGTGACCCTGCCCGGGCTCAGGTCGGTCAGCTCCACGGTCGTGCTGCTCGGCGTGATCTGGACGTTCAACCAGTTCGCGATCATCTTCCTGCTCTTCGGCAACACCGCGCCGGACGCGCAGATCCTGGTCACCTGGGCCTACTACCTCGGCTTCGGACAGACTCCGCGCGACTACGCCCAGTCCGCGACGTACGGCGTCCTGCTGCTGTCCCTCCTCATCGTGTTCACCTCCGTCTACCGCCGCTGGCTGAACCGCAACGACGTGCAAGCCGCCATCTGACGCCGCAGGAGCAGCCACCATCATGAGCACCCAGACCCTTTCCACCTCACCGGCCCTGGACCCGGTCGAGACGTCCGTGCCGCGCAACGCTCCGCGCCGTGGCCGGCGCAGCCGCGGGGTTTCGGTGGCCACGCACGCCGTGCTGGTCGTCGCGAGCCTCGTCGCGCTGTTCCCGATCGGCTGGCTGGTGTTCCTCTCGCTCGGCCCGGGCAAGGACGACTACCTCCACCCCTCCCGCATCCTCGACACCGCGACCCTGAGCAACTACTCGTTCGTGCTCGAGCACACCAACTTCCTCAAGTGGCTGGGCAATACGCTCATCGTGTCCCTCGGCACCACCGTGATCGGGGTACTCGTGGCGGCGACCAGCGGGTACGCCGTCTCACGGATGCGTTTCCCGGGCTACAAGAAGTTCATGTGGGTCCTGCTGATCACGCAGATGTTCCCCATCGCGGTCCTGATGGTCCCGATGTACGTGATCCTCTCGGACCTCCGCCTCATCGACACCTACGCGGCGCTCATCCTGGTCTATCTCACGACCGCGGTGCCGTACTGCGCCTGGCTGATGAAGGGCTACTTCGACACGATCCCCGTCGAGATCGACGAGGCCGGCCGGGTCGACGGGCTCTCGCCGTTCGGCACGTTCTTCCGTCTGATCCTGCCACTGGCCCGCCCGGGCCTGGCCGTCGCTGGGTTCTACACCATGATCACGGCCTGGAGCGAGGTCGCGTTCGCCACCACGTTCATGCTCGACGACCAGAAGTACACCCTCGCCGTCGGCCTGCAGAGCTTCGTCAGCGAGCACGACGCGCAGCGTCAGTACATGGCCGCGACGGCCGTACTGATCGCCATCCCGATCTCCGCAGTCTTCTACCTCGTTCAGAAGAACCTGGTGACCGGTCTGACAGCCGGTGGCACCAAGGGCTGAGAACCCGCCCGCACCACTGACCCGTTGTCCGGCCCCTCACGTCTCAAGGGACATCATGAGCCAGTACCCGACCGACATGGCACCTGCCCGCGTCACCTCCACCCGCGAAGCCGCGGACTGGTGGCGAGACGCCGTCATCTACCAGGTCTACCCGCGCAGCTTCGCCGACAGCAACGGCGACGGCACCGGTGATCTCGAAGGCATCAGGCAGCGCCTCCCGTATCTGCGCGATCTTGGCGTGGACGCGGTCTGGCTGAGCCCGTTCTACGCCTCTCCGCAGGCGGACGGCGGCTACGACGTCGCCGACTACCGTGCCGTCGACCCCATGTTCGGCACTCTGCTGGACGCCGACGCGCTGATCCGCGACGCCCACGCCCTGGACCTGCGCATCATCGTCGACCTGGTGCCGAACCACTCCTCGGACCAGCACGAGTGGTTCAGGCGCGCGGTCGCCGAGGGGCCCGGGTCGCCGCTGCGGGAGCGCTACCACTTCCGCCCCGGCAAGGGAGAGAACGGGGAACTGCCGCCCAACGACTGGGAGTCCATCTTCGGTGGCCCCGCCTGGACCCGGCTGCCGGACGGCGAGTGGTACCTGCACCTCTTCGCGCCCGAGCAGCCCGACCTCAACTGGGAACACCCCGCCGTCGCCGACGAGTTCCGCTCGATCCTGCGGTTCTGGCTGGACATGGGCGTCGACGGCTTCCGCATCGATGTCGCCCACGGCATGGTCAAGGCCGAGGGCCTGCCCGACCTCGGCGGAAGCGACCAGCTCAAGCTGCTCGGCACCGACGTCATGCCGTTCTTCGACCAGGACGGTGTCCACGACATCTACCGCGCCTGGCGCCTCATCCTCAACGAGTACGACCGGGACAGGATCTTCGTCGCCGAGGCATGGACCCCGACCGTCGAGCGCACCGCCAACTACGTCCGTCCGGACGAACTGCACCAGGCCTTCAACTTCCAGTACCTGGGCGCACCCTGGGACGCCGCCGAACTCCGCGCGATCATCGACAGCTCCCTCGACGCCATGCGCCCGGTCGGCGCCCCGGCGACCTGGGTGCTGTCCAACCACGACGTCACCCGGCACGCCACCCGGTACGCCAACCCGCCCGGCCTCGGCACGCAGATCCGCACTCCCGGTGACCGCGCGCTGGGCCTGCGTCGTGCCCGCGCCGCGACGCTGCTGATGCTCGCGCTGCCCGGCTCCGCCTACATCTACCAGGGCGAGGAACTCGGCCTGCCCGACGTCACCGACCTGCCCGACGAACTGCGCCAGGACCCGTCCTTCTTCCGGGCCCAGGGCCAGGACGGCTTCCGCGACGGCTGCCGGGTGCCGATCCCGTGGACCCGCGAGGGCTCCTCATACGGTTTCGGCGCCGGCGGCAGCTGGCTGCCGCAGCCGGCGGGCTGGGGCGAGCTGAGCGTCGAGGCGCAGACCGGCGTCGCCGGCTCCACTCTCGAGCTGTACCGCACCGCCCTCGCCGTGCGCCGCGAGCAGCCGGGCCTCGGCGCCGGCACCGACGTGGTCTGGCACGACGACGCCCCGACCGGAACCCTGAGGTTCGACCGGCCCGGCTTCGCGTGCACCGTCAATACGACGGGGAGCGCGGTCCGCATCGCGGCACCCGGCCGCGTACTGCTCGCATCGAGCCCGGTCAGGGCAAGCGGCGACGAGTTCGAACTGCCCGCCGACACGGCCGTCTGGTGGGAGGTATGACGGCCTTGCGGCCGCTTCGCGCAACCGAGACCGGCACGCTGCGCCTCCACGACATCGCGGCCCAGGCGGCGGTGAGTGAAGCCACCGTCAGCCGGGTGCTCAACGGCAAGCCCGGCGTCGCCTCCGGTACCCGGCAGAAGGTCCTCGCCGCGCTCGACGTGCTCGGCTACGAGCGGCCGACACGGCTGCGCCGGCGCAGCGCCGGACTCATCGGGTTGGTCATCCCCGAGCTGACCAACCCGATCTTCCCCGCGTTCGCCCAGGTCATCGAGCAGGTCCTCGCGGGATACGGGTACACCCCGGTGTTGTGCACCCAGATGCCGGGCGGGGCGACCGAGGACGAACTGGTCGAACAGCTGGAGGAGCGCGGTGTCAACGGCATCGTGTTCCTTTCCGGGCTGCACGCGGACACCACGGCGGACGCGTTGCGCTACGCCCGGCTCGCCGAGCGGAAGGTGCCGTTCGTCCTCATCAACGGGTTCAACGAACACGTCAACGCGCCGTTCGTGTCCCCGGACGACCGCTCGGCGGCGCGAATGGCCGTGCGTCACCTCGTGGATCTCGGACACGAGCGCATCGGCCTGGCCGTCGGGCCGACCCGTTTCGTACCGTCCCGGCGCAAGGCGGAGGGCTTCGTGGCCGCGCTGCACTCCTTCCTCGGTACTCCCGGTGACGAGGCCGGAAGACTGATCCAGCGCACGCTGTTCAGTGTCGAGGGCGGCCATGCGGCCGCCGGCGCGCTGCTCGACCAGGGCTGCACCGGCATCGTCTGCGGCAGCGATCCGATGGCGCTCGGCGTCATCCGGGCGGTGCGCGAGCGAGGCCTCGACGTGCCGCGGGACGTGTCGGTGATCGGGTTCGACGACTCACCGCTGATCCCGTTCACCGATCCACCGCTGACCACGGTGCGCCAGCCCGTACAGGCCATGGCGACCGCGGCGGTGGGAGCGCTCCTGGAAGAGATCGGCGGTACGCCGGTCCAGCGGACGGAGTACGTGTTCCAGCCCGAGCTGGTGGTGCGGGGCTCTACGGCGCAGGTGGCGCGGAGCCAGGCGCACGCCTAGATCCGTGAACGGGGCCGGTGTGTACCGCTCCGGTCCGGGCCGGGCGCGTGTGGCCCGGTGCGGACCGGGCCACCGGCACCGGACCGGAAGCGTGGTTGAAGGTAACACCGTCGGAACTCTTGCGTAAGTCCTTGCAAGAAGAATTCCCCATTGAATGCGGCGGTTTGGCGAGAGTGGGGTCGAAGGGGTTGACCATGAAGGCGCCTCCCCATACGGTCGGCCCGCAACCATTTGCAGCAAGATTCATCGATGCGATGGTTGACTCCATCCCCCCACCAACCCCACGGGCATGGCGCGTTGCCCTTCGACTCAGGAGGAACCATGGCCAGAAAGTCCGTGGCTGCCGCACTCGCCGTCGTGGCGGGAGCCGCTGCCGCCGTCACGGTCCCGGCCCCGGCGCAGGCCGCGCCGGTCGGAGACAAGGACGTCACCGCGGTGATGTTCGAGTGGAACTTCGCATCGGTTGCCAAGGAGTGCACCGACACGCTCGGCCCCGCCGGCTACGGCTACGTCCAGGTCTCACCGCCCAACGAGCGGGTGCAGGGCAGCCAGTGGTGGACCGCCTACCAGCCCGTCAGCTACAAGATCGCCACCCGGCTCGGTGACCGCGCCGCGTTCAAGAGCATGGTCGAGACCTGTCACGCGGCCGGAGTGAAGGTCGTGGCCGACACAGTCATCAACCACATGGCCAACTCCTCCGGCACGGGTACCGGCGGCTCCACGTACAGCAAGTACGACTACCCGGGCACCTACTCCGGCGCGGACATGGACGACTGCCGCACCGACATCACCGATTACCGGGACCGCTGGAACGTCCAGCACTGCGAGATGGGCAGTCTGCCCGACCTCGACACCGGCGAGGAGTACGTCCGAAAGACCATCGCAGGTTACCTGAACGACCTGCTCTCCCTGGGCGTCGACGGATTCCGCGTCGACGCCGCCAAGCACATCGCCGTCGACGATCTCAAGGACATCAAGTCGCGGCTCACCGACCCGAACGCGTACATGAAGCTGGAAACGATCGGAGCCCCGGGGGAGGCCGTGCAGCCCAGTGAGTACCTGGGCGTCGGCGACCCGCAGGAGTTCACGTACGCCTATGATCTCAAGCGGGTCTTCAGCGGCGAGAAGCTCGCGTACCTGAAGAACTTCGGGGAGGACTGGGGGTACCTGCCGAGCGACAAGGCGTCCGTGTTCGTGACCAACCACGACACCGAACGCAACGGCCGGACGCTCACCTACAAGGACGGCGCCACGTACACGCTCGCCCAGGTCTTCTCGCTGGCCTGGCCGTACGGTGCTCCGGACGTGCACTCCGGCTACTCCTTCACCGACACGGCGGCGGGCGGCCCCAACGGCGGCCAGGTGAACGCCTGCTACACCGACGGCTGGAAGTGCCAGCACGCCTGGCGCGAGGTCGCGAGCATGGTCGCCTGGCGCAACACCGCCCACGGCGAGGCCGTGACGGACTGGTGGGACAACGGGAACAACCAGATCGCCTTCGGCCGCGGATCCAAGGCGTACGTCGCCATCAACCACGAGGGCGGATCGCTGACCCGCACGTTCCAGACCTCCCTGCCCGCCGGTGACTACTGCGACGTGCAGAGCGGCAAGGGCGTCACGGTGAACTCCGCCGGCCAGTTCACGGCCACGCTCGGGGCGAACACCGCGCTGGCCCTGCACGTCGGTGCCAAGACCTGTGGTGGCGGCAGCACCGACCCCGAGCCGGCCGCCGGCGCCTCGTTCCGCGTGAACGCCACGACCAGCTGGGGCGAGAACATCTACGTCACTGGCGACAACACCCGGCTCGGCGACTGGAACCCCGACAACGCACTCAAGCTCGACCCGGCCGCCTACCCGGTCTGGAAGCTCGACGTCAGCCTCCCGGCCGGGACCTCCTTCGAGTACAAGTACCTGCGCAAGGACGCGAACGGCAAGGTCACCTGGGAGAGCGGCGCGAACCGCACCGCGACCGTCTCGTCGTCAGGCACCGTCGTGCTCGGCGACACCTGGCGCGACTGAACACCCGCACCTCCACGACCCACGGCCGCCCGGTGCCGCGCCTCGCCGCAGGCGCCGGGCGGCCGGACGTGCCCCGGATCCCAACCGACCGCACAGACGAGGAGCACACACGCGTGACCGGCTCTCTGCGAAGATCCGTTCTCACCACGGCGCTGGCGACCGTTCTGGCCACGGCCCTGCCCGCACCCGCGCACGCGGCGTCCGCACCCACGGCACCCGCGCCCCCACCCGACGCATGGCTGGCAGCGCAGCCCGCACGCCCTTCAGTGAGCAGGGAACAGTTCTACCTCCTCATGCCGGACCGCTTCGCGAACGCAGACCCGTCCAACGACCGGGGAGGCCTCAGCGGCGACCGCTACAGCACGGGCTACGATCCGACGGACAAGAATTTCTACCAGGGCGGCGACCTCAAGGGCATCGCGCGCAGGCTCGACTACATCAAGGGACTGGGCACCACCGCGATCTGGCTCACGCCGGTGTTCCGCAACAAGACGGTGCTGGAACGGGGCGGCAAGAAGACCGCCTCCTATCATGGCTACGCCGTCACCGACTTCACCAGCGTCGACCCGCACTTCGGTTCGGAACGCGATCTCACCGACCTCATCTCCAAGGCCCATGCCAAGGGTATGAAGGTCTACTTCGACGTCATCACCAATCACACCGCCGACACCGTCGACTACGCGGAGAAGAAGTACGGCTACCGGAGCAAGGGCGCCTACCCGTACCTGGACGCGTCGGGCCGGCCCTTCGACGACGCCGAGGCCATGTCGAAGGTCGACCGGGACTCCTTCCCGTACACGCCGGAGAACACCGGCGAGATGGTTCCCGAGTGGCTGAACGACCCGACGATGTACCACAACCGCGGCGACTCGACCTTCGCCGGCGAGAGCGCGCTGTACGGCGACTTCTACGGCTTGGACGATCTGTGGACCGAGCGGCCCGAGGTCGTCCAGGGCATGGAGAAGATCTACGAGAAGTGGGTCGACGACTTCGACGTCGACGGTTTCCGCGTGGACACCGCCAAGAACGTCAACATGGAATTCTGGACGCAGTGGGCCACGGCACTCGACGCCTACGCCGCGAAGAAGGGCCGTGAGGACTTCTTCTTGTTCGCCGAGGCGTTCTCCGCCGACCCGGCCATCACCGCTCCCTACCTCACCGAGGGCCGCCTCGACGGAACTCTCGACTTCCCGCTCCAGTCCGCCATCCGCAACTATGCCTCACGAGGCGGCCCCGCCGGTGACCTGGCCACCGTCTTCGCGCAGGACTACCGGTACACCACGGACAAGACGAACGCGTACAGCCAGGTCACGTTTCTCGGCAGCCATGACATGGGCCGCATCGGCTTCTTCCTGAAGTCCGATCATCCGGGGGCCGGGGACGCGGAACTGTTGCGGCGGGACAGGCTGGCGCACGAGTTGATGTTCCTGTCGCGGGGCAACCCGGTGATCTACTCCGGTGACGAGCAGGGCTTCACCGGCGCCGGGGACGACGTCTACGGTCGTCAGTCGATGTTCGCGTCGAAGGTGGCGGACTACCTGGACGACGACGAGATCGGTACGGAGCGTACGCATGCGAGTGACGCGTATGACGTGCGGCATCCGCTGTACCGGTCGATCGCGGCGTTGTCGAAGCTGCGCAAGGCGAATCCGGCGTTGGCGGACGGGGTGCAGAAGGAGCTGTACGCGGGGGATTCCGTGTACGCGTTCTCGCGTACGGGGGGTGGCCGGGAGTATGTCGTCGCGGTCAACAACGCGAGTGCGGCGAAGACGGTCGAGCTGCCGGTGGAGAGTCGTGGGTCGGGCAAGTTCCGTGTCTTGTACGGCGGTTCGGGCAGGGTGCGGGCGAAGGATGGACGCATCGAGGTGACGGTGCCGGCTTTGTCGTCGGTGGTGCTGCGTGCGCAGAACAAGCTGAAGCGGCCGTCGGTGCGGCCGTCGGTGTCGCTGCAGGCGCCGGAGGCGGGTGCCACGGGCACGGTGACGATCTCGGCGGATCCGGGGCGGACGGCGGGTGCGCGGGTCGTCCTGGCCGCCCAGGTGGGCAACGGCAGATGGCAGACTCTCGGTTCCGCCGACCACGCTCCGTACAAGTTCACGCAGAAGATCCCCGACTCGGTGGCAGCCGGGACGCCTCTGCGCTACAAGGCCGTGGTGGTCGACCGTGCCGGCCGCACCGCGAGCACACTCGCCGACACCGTGACGGGGCAGCCACCGACGCCGAAGAAGCCGACGGCCGAACGCCGCCACGTCGTCGTGCACTACCACCGCGCCGACGGCGACTACGCCGGCCTGACGCTGCACACCGCGAACGGGACCACCGCCGACTTCTCGGGACGGGACGCCTACGGAGCGTTCGCATGGCTCAGCCCCGCGGAGGGGACCGGGAAGATCCGATTCACGGTCGAGCGTGACGGTAAACCCGAAGGCGCCGAGCGTGTCGTGGACGTCGCCGCGGCCGGTGAGGTATGGACGAAGGAGAACGCGGACCTCGTGGACGCCGTCCGTCCCGCGGACGCCTATCCACCTCAGGACACGACGAAGGCCGTCCTCCACTACCACCGTCCGGACGGCGACTACGCCGGCTGGGGCTTGCACACCTGGACCGGAGCCGCGAACCCGTCCGAGTGGAACGAACCGATCCAGCCGGTACGCCGCGACGCCTACGGTCTCGTATTCGAAGTGCCTCTCAAAGCGGGTGCGCCTTCCCTGAGCTACGTCTTCCACAAGAAGGAAGAAAAGGACGTCCCGGCCGACGAGGCACTTGTCTTCTCCTTGTACGGCCACGAGGTGTGGCGCGTCGCGGGCGAGGCGCCCTATCTGACGCCGTCCCTCGGCGGTGCCTTCCCGATGGATCTCGATCCCGCGGCCTCCGCGGCCACTTGGATCGACGAGAACACCGTCGTGTGGCACGGCACCGGCACGGGCGTCGCCGCCCAGCAACTCGTCTACGCCGCGGACGGGGGTCTGACTCTGCGGGACGGCGTCCTGTCCGACGAAGGGCAGTGGCTACGTCTCGTCCCCACCGAGCTGAGCGCGGCTCAGCAGGCGGCGCACCCCGAACTCGCCGACACCACGGCGTTCTCCATCGACCCGCGCGACCGCGACCGCATCCCCGAAGCACGCCGGGCCAAGCAGCTCATCGCCACCCAACGTTCCGACAACGGAGCTCTGTTGGGTGCAACGAGCGTGACAGCACTGTTCTCCACGCCCCAGCAGGTCCAGAAGGGTTCGACCAGGTGAACCGCAGACATGGCGCGCACGGCGCCTCACGGAAGGCGGCCGCCGCAGCGGTCGCGGCGGCGCTGCTCGGCGCAGCGCTGCACACTGCCACGCCGGCTTCGGCGGCCCCGACACCGCCCAAGCCGCCCTCCGACGCGAAACTGGCCGCGGAGCCCGCACGCCATGATGTGACCCGCGAACAGTTCTACTTCGTCCTGCCCGACCGGTTCGCGAACGGGGACCGGTCCAACGACAGGGGAGGTCTCACCGGCAGCCGCTCGGTGACCGGATTCGACCCCACGGACAAGGGCTTCTACCAGGGCGGCGACCTCAAGGGTCTGACCCGGAAGCTCGACTACATCAAGGGCCTGGGCACCACCGCGATATGGATGGCGCCGATCTTCAAGAACAAACCGGTCCAGGGCAACGGCGAGAGCGCCGGATATCACGGCTACTGGATCACCGACTTCACCCGGGTCGACCCGCACTTCGGCACCAACCAGGACCTGAAGAACCTCGTCTCCAAGGCCCATGCCAAGGGTATGAAGGTCTACTTCGACGTCATCACCAACCACACCGCCGACGTCCTCACCAACACCGAGAAGAAGTACGGCTACCGGAGCAAGGGCGCCTACCCCTACCTCGACACCGAGGGCCGTCCGTTCGACGACACCGAGGAGACCGACCGCAAGGTCGACGAGGACTCGTTCCCCTACACGCCCCAGATCCCGGCTGCGGAGAAGACGGCCAAAGTCCCGGCGTGGCTGAACGACCCGACGATGTACCACAACCGCGGCGACTCGACCTTCGTCGGCGAGAGCGGCCTCTACGGCGACCACACCGGCCTGGACGATCTGTGGACCGAGCGGCCCGAGGTCGTCGAGGGCATGGAGAAGATCTACGAGAGGTGGGTCAAGGACTTCGACATCGACGGCTTCCGCGTGGACACCGTCCGCAACGTCGACATGAAGTTCTGGACGCAGTGGGCCACGGCCCTCGACGCCTACGCCGCCAAGCGGGGCCGGGACGACTTCTTCATCTTCGGTGAGACGCTCTCCGCCGACCCGTCCGTCATCGCCCCGTACGTGACCGAGGGCCGCCTCGACGCGACGCTCGACTTCCCGCTCCAGAACGCCATCCGCGGCTACGCCTCGCAGGGCAAGTCGGCCTCCGGCCTGTCGGACGTCTTCGCACAGGACTACCGGTACACCACGGACAAGGCCAACGCATACAACGAGGTCACGTTTCTCGGCAATCACGACATGGGCCGCATCGGCTCCTTCCTGAAGTCCGATCACCCGGGGGCCGGGGACGCGGAACTGTTGCGGCGGGACCGGCTGGCGCACGAGTTGATGTTCCTGTCGCGGGGCAACCCGGTGATCTACTCCGGCGACGAGCAGGGCTTCACCGGCGCCGGCGGGGACAAGGACGCCCGCCAGACGATGTTCGCGTCGAAGGTGACGGACTACCTGGACGACGACGAGATCGGTACGGAGCGTACGCATGCGAGTGACGCGTATGACGTGCGGCATCCGCTGTACCGGTCGATCGCGGCGTTGTCGAAGCTGCGCAAGGCGAATCCGGCGTTGGCGGACGGGGTGCAGAAGGAGCTGTACGCGAAGGATTCCGTGTACGCGTTCTCGCGTACGGGGGGTGGCCGGGAGTATGTCGTCGCGGTCAACAACGCGAGTGCGGCGAAGACGGTCGAGCTGCCGGTGGAGAGTCGTGGGTCGGGCAAGTTCCGGTTCCTGTACGGCGGTTCGGGCAAGGTGCGGGCGAAGGACGGGCGCATCGAGGTGACGGTGCCGGCTTTGTCGTCGGTGGTGCTGCGTGCGCAGAACAAGCTGAAGCGGCCGTCGGTGCGGCCGTCGGTGTCGCTGCAGGCGCCGGAGGCGGGTGCCACGGGCACGGTGACGATCTCGGCGGATCCGGGGCGGACGGCGGGTGCGCGGGTCGTCCTGGCCGCCCAGGTGGGCAACGGCAGATGGCAGACTCTCGGTTCCGCCGACCACGCTCCGTACAAGTTCACGCAGAAGATCCCCGACTCGGTGGCAGCCGGGACGCCTCTGCGCTACAAGGCCGTGGTGGTCGACCGTGCCGGCCGCACCGCGAGCACACTCGCCGACACCGTGACGGGGCAGGTACCGACACCGAAGAAGCCGAGCGCCGTGGACCGCGCACACGCAGTCGTGCACTACAAGCGGGCGAACGGCGACTACGACAACGTCCTGCTCAAGTCCGGGGACACGGAAGCACGCTTCGTCGGCCGGGACGCCTACGGTGCCTTCGCCTGGGTGAGGGTTCCGGAGGGATCGGACTCGGTGACGTACACGATCGAGGACTCCGGCACGGCGGAGGGCGGCGAGCGCACCATCGACCTGGCGCAGACCGGTGAGGTCTGGGTCGAGCAGGGCAAGGAGGGCCAGGCGACCACCAAGCCGGACGGGGTGTACCCGTCCCCGGACAAGACGAAGGCGGTCATCCACGTCCACCGCTCCGACGGTGACTACGACGGATGGGGCCTGCACACCTGGACCGGCTCCGCCAAGGAGACGGACTGGACGAAGCCACTGCAGCCCGTCGGCAAGGATGCATACGGGGTCACCTTCGAGGTGCCGCTGTCCGACGGCGCGACCTCACTGAGCTACATCCTGCACAAGGGCGACGAGAAGGACATCCCCAGCGACCGGTCCCTGGACCTGGCCGTGTACGGCAACGAAGTCTGGCTGAACGCGGGGGAGAGCGGCTACTTGCTGCCCTCGGTCGGCTCGGCCCCGGACCTCGACATCACCAAGGCCCAGGCGCAGTGGATCGACACCGACACCGTTGCCCTGCCGCCCTCCATGAACGTCAAGGCCGCCGCGTCGACCCAGTTGGTGTACTCCCGCGACGGCGGCATCACCGTCGACGACGGTGCGCTCAGCAGCGAGGGGCGCTGGCTGAGGCTGCTGCCCGCGCAGCTCACCGAGTCCCAGAAAGCCGCGTATCCCCACCTGAAGGCGTACACGGCGTTCACGGTCGACCCACGTGACCGGGACCGAGTGCGTGACGCGCTCTTCGGGCAGCTCATCCTGACCCAACGCCTCGCGAACGGTGCTCTGGCCACCGCGACCGGCGTCCAGATCCAGGGTGTCCTCGACGACGTGTACGCGGGGAAGGCGAAACGGACGGTGTTCGGGCCGGTGTTCAAGGGCCGCACCGCGGCCTTGACGGTCTGGGCACCGACGGCTCACAAGGTGTCCCTCGAACTCGACGGCAGAACCATCCCCATGCGCCGTGACGACGCGAGCGGTGCTTGGTCGGTGACCGGCCCCGCAGCCGCCTGGCGAGGCAAGGAGTACCGGTACGCGGTGACTGTGTGGGCACCCAGTGTCCAGAAGGTCGTCACCAACAAGGTCACCGACCCGTACTCCCTCGCCCTGTCCACCGACTCCGAGCGCAGCCTCGTCGTCGACCTGGACGACCGCTCCCTCGCCCCGCGCGGCTGGGAGCACTACCGCAAGCCCGAGGCGGTGCCGCTCAGGGACGCCCAGATCCAGGAGCTGCACATCCGCGACTTCTCCGTCGCCGACCCGACCGCCGACGCGGACCACCGGGGCACCTACCTCGCCTTCACCGACGAGAAGAGCGACGGCTCGAAGCACCTGCGCGAGCTGGCCGAGGCCGGTACCTCCTACGTGCACCTGCTGCCCGCCTTCGACATCGCCACCATCCCCGAGAGGAAGTCCGAGCGGACGACGCCCGACTGCGACCTCGCCGCCCTCCCGGCCGACTCCGAGAAGCAGCAGGAGTGCGTGACGAAGGCCGCCGCCAAGGACGCCTTCAACTGGGGTTACGACCCGTACCACTACACGGTCCCCGAGGGCTCCTACGCCACCGATCCGGACGGCACCGAGCGCACCGTCGAGTTCCGCAAGATGGTCAAGGCCCTCAACGAGGACGGCCTGCGCGTCGTCATGGACGTCGTCTACAACCACACGGCCGCGAGCGGCCAGGCGAAGACCAGCGTCCTCGACCGGATCGTGCCCGGCTACTACCAGCGGCTGCTGGCCGACGGCTCGGTGGCCAACAGCACCTGCTGCGCCAACACGGCCACCGAGAACGCCATGATGGGCAAGCTGGTCGTCGACTCGGTCGTCACCTGGGCCAAGGAGTACAAGGTCGACGGCTTCCGCTTCGACCTCATGGGCCACCACCCCAAGGCCAACATCCTCGCGGTCCGCAAGGCGCTGGACGAGCTGACGCTCAAGAAGGACGGCGTCGACGGCAAGAAGATCATCCTGTACGGCGAGGGCTGGAACTTCGGCGAGGTCGCCGACGACGCCCGCTTCGTCCAGGCCACCCAGAAGAACATGGCCGGCACCGGCGTCGCCACCTTCTCCGACCGGGCCCGCGACGCCGTGCGCGGCGGCGGCCCCTTCGACGAGGACCCCGGCGTGCAGGGCTTCGCCTCCGGCCTCTACACCGACCCCAACTCCTCGAAGGCCAACGGCACCGAGGCCGAGCAGAAGGCCCGCCTCCTGCACTACCAGGACCTGATCAAGGTCGGCCTGACCGGCAACCTCGCCGACTACGCCTTCACCGACACCGACGGCAAGGAGGTCAAGGGCTCCGAGGTCGACTACAACGGCGCCCCCGCCGGATACGCGGCGGCACCCGGCGACGCCCTCGCCTACGCCGACGCGCACGACAACGAGTCCCTCTTCGACGCGCTGACCTTCAAGCTGCCGAAGGACACCTCCGCCGACGACCGGGCCCGCATGCAGGTCCTCGCCATGGCGACCGCCGCCCTCTCGCAGGGCCCGGCGCTCTCCCAGGCGGGCACCGACCTGCTGCGCTCCAAGTCACTGGACCGCAACTCCTACGACAGCGGCGACTGGTTCAACGCCCTGCACTGGAACTGCGCCGACGGCAACGGCTTCGGCCGGGGGCTGCCACCGGCCGCGGACAACCAGGACAAGTGGCCGTACGCCAAGCCCCTGCTGAGCGACGTCCAGGTCGGCTGCCCGCAGATCAACGGCGCCTCGGCGGCCTACCGGGACCTGCTGAGGATCCGCAGCGGCGAGAAGGACTTCTCGCTCGCCACGGCCGCGCAGGTGCAGTCCCGGCTCTCCTTCCCGCTCTCCGGCAAGGACGAGACACCCGGGGTGATCACCATGAGCCTCGGCGACCTCGTCGTCGTCTTCAACGCCACGCCCGAGAAGCAGGAACAGCGCGTCGGCGCGGCGGCCGGGACCGGCTACCGGCTGCACCCGGTGCAGGCGGCGGGCGCGGACCCGGTGGTGAAGGAGTCGGCCTACGCGGCGAAGACCGGCACCTTCACCGTGCCGGCCCGCACCGTCGCGGTCTTCACCGACAAGTGATGACAGAGGCGTCGCCGGAGACAGAGGGCGACACGTGACACAGGACTCTGCCCTGTTTGTTGCCGGATCCCGGCAACAAACAGGGCATTGTTCCGTGTGCCCTGGAAGCCCTTCCGGCCCACGACTTTGATGCCTCGGTAGCGGCGGCAGATGTCCTCACTCCGGTCAGACCTGACGACCGTCGGCACCTGCATCGCGCCGCGAATCAGGAGGGACACCGCCCTCCTCCCGCGGCGCGAGCACGATGTCGAGACGCCATACCGCCCACCCGGCCCGGATCGGCGAATACTTCACCGTGTGGAGCGGGTTCTTCCTCCGCAACGTGACCACGGTCTGCCCCGCCCACCGCGTGCAGTCCGTCAGCACCCGTCAAGGTCCGTGGCAGCGCAGGCTTGACCTGGCGAGCGTCTACGCCCATCTGCCCGGCGGCGGCAGCGTACCCGCCGCGCATCGCACCACGAGTGAGGCTGCTGACCTCGCCACTCGCCTCTACCGGACATTGATGGACGAAGCCGAGGCACCCCACAGCAAGAACGCCGATTCACGCGGGTGACAACACGACAGGCCCGTCCCGCCCACCGCTGGCGGGACGGGCCGCACCGCATTGCCCCATAGCGGCCCGCACGGACCTGACTCGCCTGCCGACGAGAAGCAGCGACGCCACGTCCCGGCCCCGCTGGTGCCGTCTCTCTCACAGGCGGCTTCTTCCACCGGCTCGCCACCATTGTTCCGGCTCGTGCCAACCCCCTGTCCAGGATCCAGCCAGCCTTGGCCGGCCTCAGGCCCTCTGCTCTCGGCACCCCGGCCCGCGCTCCGCACCGGTACTTCCCGGCAGTTGCGCGGCTTGGTCCCACCCAGAGCAGTGTCCGACCGCAAGCACTGAGCGGGACAACCGCAAGAGCAACAGAACCCGAAACGGAAGTTGGCCACTATGGGGAACACCTCAAAGCCCGGAAGCGTCGTTGCCCGTGAAATCGACCATGACCCCTTCGAGGTGGACGGAGAGCAGTACCTCGTCCAGGAACTGCTCTGGAACGGCATCGACGGCCGTTCCTACGATCTGGTGCGCCGCCGTGACGGCCAGATCCTCACCGAAGACGAATCGTTTGACGGGTATCCCACCGACGCGCAGATCGCCCTGGTGCTCGAAAAGCACGGTGTCGACGTCGAGCTGGAGACCTGCAAGTTCTGCCGGAAGGAGATCCTTCTGGCCACCGCGCGTCGGCACGACAACGGATGGGTGGGTAATGCCTGCTGTTGGGACGATCGGTTGCACATGACGGCCTGATCCCCAGCTTCCCGCCACGGGTGAGCTGTCCCGAGTTTCGTAGAGTCCGCGGATCTTGTTTCAGGCGGACTGTGGGGTGGCTTCCTGTTGTCGCCACCAGTCGCGTTCGTACTCGGCGGGAGGTACGTAGTCGAGGGCGGAGTGAAGCCGTTCCTCGTTGTACCAGGTCACCCACTGGAAGATCGCCCGCTCGACCTGGTCGACGTTCCGCCACGGTCCTTGCATCTCGATCAGCTCGGCCTTGAAGGTGCCGTTCAGCGCCTCGGCCATCGCGTTGTCGTAGCTGTCCGCGACCGAGCCGACCGAGGCTGAAGCCCCGATCTCGGCGAGCCGGTCGGTATACCGAATTGATACGTATTGCGACCCGCGGTCGCTGTGGTGGATGAGGCCGGAGTCCTTCTTGATCCTCCGTCTCCACAACGCCATTTCCAGTGCGTCCAGGGGAAGTTCGGTCCGCATGTGGTTCGCGACCTGCCAGCCGACGATCATCCGCGAGTACACGTCCAGGACGAACGCCACGTACGCCCACCCAGACCAGGTGCGGACATAGGTCATGTCCGCCACCCACAGCTGATCCGGCCGCGAGGCGGTGAAGTCGCGGTCGACCAGGTCCGGCGGTCGGGGCGCCGACGGCTCCGGCACGGTAGTCCTCCGGCGTTGACCACGGATGACGCCCTCCAGGCCCAGCTCGTCCATCAGCCGCTCGACGGTGCAGCGGGCCACCTGCACACCTTTGCGCTTGAGCGCGCGGGTGATCCGGCGGACGCCGTAGGTGCCGCCGGACTCGGCATGGACCTGTTCGATCAGCGGCATGAGCTGCTCGTCGCGCAGCCGGCGGGCCGACTTCGGCCGCTTCTTGCGCGCGTAGTACGCCGACTCGGACAGCCCCAGCACCCGGCAGGCGAACCCGACCCCGAGGCCCTTGTCCCTGAGGTGCTCGATCACCTGGTCGGCCTCGTCCGGGGACGGTCGAGTTCCGCCGCAAAAAACGCGCTTGCGGCCTTCAGAATCTCGTTCGCCCGCCTCAACTCCGCGTTCTCCCGGCGGAGCTGCCTCAATTCTTCCTGCTCGGCGGTGGTCAGCCGGTCGTCGCGTTCACCGGTGTCCGCCTCGGCTTGACGGACCCAGCCGCGCAGGGCCTCCTTGTGGATGCCCAGGTCCTTCGCGACATGCGCGATCGGACGGCCGGTGGTGCGGACTTCGCGGACGGCCCGCTCGCGGAGCTCGTCCGGGTACTTACGTGGTGCTGGCACTGCTCGTGGTTCTCCTTCGGGCCAGGATCATAAGCCTGGCTTCAAGGACTCCACGAATCCGGGGGCATCTCAGTGGCAGCCAAGGTCTCCGACCAGGACAAGGTCCGGGTGGTGGAGGAGTTCACCCGAGACGAGCACGTCGCCACCCAGGTGACCACCGGTCTGCTGCGTCGGCCCGAGGTCGCGTTCAAGGCGATGAGCGACGACACCGCCCGCCACCAGGTCAATCACGCCCAGGTCGAGCGGGGCCGGCAGGCCCGCGAGCACTTCGAGGACACCAGCCCGGTCGCGCCGGCGGTCCGCCACATCGACCGGACGGTGGAGTTCCTGGACCTGGTCACCGCCTGCCACTCGTTCGTGGCCGCGGCCGGCCGGGCGGTCCCCGGCCTGCGCGATCGCACCCTGGGCGAGGACGAACGCACGATCGTCCACGAGAACGTGGCCAAGGTGCGGGCGACGCTCGACTGGATCGAGACCGCCGTCGACACCGGCAAGGTCGACATGGACAGCGAGCTGGCCCGCATGCTGCGGGGCGAGTAGTCGTGCCTCGCGCCTCACGGCGCAAGGGCGATGCCGCCCGGCGGCACGCGGACACCATCCGGTTCGTCCTGTTCGAGGCCAGGCCCGCCGGTCTGCTGATGCACCAGCTGATCCGGGCCAGCGGGTTGTCGGACAGCCAGGTCAGATCGGGGCTTGCGGCCCTGCGGGACGAAGCGGCGTCCAAGGGCTGGCCGCCGCTGATCTGGACCCGGGCCGACGGCTATCAGCTCGGCGCCGAACGGGCCGCGCTGGAGGCATACGAACGGGCGGTGGTCAGGGAGAAGCTGACCCAGTTCCGCCGGTTCATCACCGGCACCGTCGCCCCGCATGCCGCGGCCCATCCGAACGACAAGTGGGTCAAGCACATCGTCGCCCAGCTCAACTCCATCGAGTCCACCCTCGACCTCATCGCCAGCGCCTGACCGATCCCGCGGGGGCCGACCGGCGAAGCCGGTCGGCCCCCGCCGCACGTCAGTGACGGGAGGAGAAGTGCGTCACCGCCGATATCCCTCGGACATGACGGACGACGAATGGACACTGATCGAACCGCTGCTGCCGCAGCCGGCCTGCGACACCGCCCGCGGCGGGCGGCCGGAGAAGCATCCCCGGCGGGAGATCGTCGACGCGATCCGATACGTCGTGGACACCGGCCAATGCCGTTGCTTCGCCTACTGAAGTATCGGGGGCGCGAGGGTGATCATCTTTGCTGAGACTCGTCGCGTAGCATGCCTGACCTGGTCTTTCCTGCGGGCGACGTACTGCGAGATCGGCCGCCTGGTGTAGCGGTCCGCCGCGCGTAGCCGCCGGAGGCCGTTGTCGAGTTTGCGTGCGACTTTCGTGGTCATCTGCTTTGTGAACTGGCGGAGTCGGCGGGTCGACCTCCCGGCTTGGAGGACGACACTGCGTCGTGTGTGCTTGAGGATCTTGACGAAGGAGATCCGGTCAGGGTCCAGGCCATCACCGTCGGCCAGCCGCATGATGATCCGGTTCAAGCAGTGGTGGAGGGCCAGGTGCGCCCAGATCTCCTGCCGTATCAGTTCGGGCGACGCCGACCGCAGCACTTCGGCCTTCCCGCGTTGGAAGGTCTTCAACTGCCGGTAGGCGGACTCGACCTCCCATCGCTCGTGATACAGGGCTGCCAGCTCAGCGGCGGGCCCGGCCTCGGGTTCGAGCAGGTCAGTCAGCAGCCGGATGGTCTCGCCACCATCGACTTGATAGTCGATCACCCGCACCGTCACACCGCCCGGATGAGATCTCCGCTGGCCGGCGAGGTTCATCCGGGTCAAATAGGTCCCGTCGGGCAAGATCTCCATGGGCTTCGCGGCGATGAAGGTACGAGCCCTGATCAGCAGGTGCGCCCCGGCCTGTGTGTAGGCCTTCCACAGCGCGACACTGGGGAAGCCCCGGTCCATGATCACCATCATGCCGGCGGCACTGTCGGCCATCTCCGTCGCAAGCGCGGGCTCGCCTCCACCGCCCTTGAAGGTGCCTATCCGCGCGTCGATCGTCGCGTGCGTGCCGGTCTCTGTCAGCGTCACTACCCTGGCCTGCGGGAACCCGACAGGCTGGCCAGCGCTGTCCGCCCGCCCACCGAACGCGGCACGTGTCACATCGTTCTCCGGCACGTCCAGCACGAACCCGTCGACCGCGGCAACTCTCATCCCGCGCCAGAACGCCGCCTCAAGCGTGGGCGGGGCGATCGCCCCTGCCACCCGACGGAACACCGCCTCCAGTGGCGCAGCACCGAGCTGCTGTCGGGCCCTGGTGAACGACGATTTGTTCGGGATCGACTGATCCATTTCACCCAGCGCCCCAACCAGATTCTCCGCGACATCGTCATAGGAGTCCTGCTGGAACAGCGCCAGAGCCAACACGAAGTAGACCATGAACCGACGCGACAAGGGACGGGGATTGGCGTCCTGCCGGCCGCACGTGGCCAGTACCTCGTCCACCAGCTCGGGAGTGATCCACTCGGTAAGCAACCCGAGCCGTACCTCATCCGATAACCCCACCCATGGATGCATGCCCGCTTCAACGACCGGCGTCCCGGCCGGGACACGGGTATCTGTGGCATACAAGCAACGGCATTGGGACACCGGCTGCAAATGGAGGGCCTTACCTGCGGATTTCCCTCCATGGAGGACCGTTTGGGGCTTCATGGCCCGCTGGGCGGCGGCCGGGGTCATCGGCCAGATCCGTGACGCCCTGTCCCAGCGGATCCGCCGGGACATGGGCAGAGGCCCGAGAGCCGTCGCGACGATCATCGACTCCCAGTCGGTGAAAGCCGCCTCGACCGTCGGCAAGGACAGCCGGGGCTATGACGCGGGCAAAAAGATCAATGGCCGCAAACGGCACATGGTTGTGGACACCAAAGGCCTGCCGCTGATGGTGATGGTCACCCCGGCCGACCTGCACGACGCCGCCGCCGCCAAGGAAGTCCTCTTCCGCCTCCGCCTGATGCACCCCGAAATCACCCTCGTCTGGGCGGACTCCGCCTATGCGGGCAAGCTCGTGACCTGGGCAAAGAAGCACCTGAACCTGACGATCAGGACCGTCAGCCGCCCGAAGAACACCTCCGGTTGGGTCCTGTTGCCCCGCCGCTGGGTGGTTGAGCGGAGCCTGGCCTGGATGATGCACGCCCGCCGCCATGCCCGCGATTACGAACGGCTGATCCAGCACTCCGAGACCTTGATCACCTGGGCCGCCATTACCTTGATGACGCGGCGGCTCACTCGCAAGCGGCCCCGGTGGACGAAGAGGGCTACCCCCGCGGGTTCAGGCAACCGCGACTGACAGAGTTCCCACCACAATGGTGACCACGGCGAGACCGATCATCGCAGCTCGGACCACGGACAGCCCATGAAGAGGAACGTTTTTCTGCCTACTCGATACGCCACTCTGGGCGCCGACACCAGGTCCCAGCAGTTGACGACACCACATGCAGTCGTCCTGTTCGTGAACAGGAGAGTCGAGCCAGTACGCACCGGTCAACTGGGCGCCATGGCCACCAGACAACCCGGCTTGGTTATGCGGATCCATATCCAGTCCAACGACGCTCTCTCCCCGGAGCCACGGCGGCCCCGCCACCCGCAACCAGATCGTCACATCCCTCAAGTTCTGCAACGGTGCCCCCTCTCCGCACGCCGCTTTCGCTCAAAGCACCCGAAAGGATTGAAAACAATCACTAAGAGGTCGTTTTCACCTTTCTTGCGTCGTAATTGGGCGATTCTCTGGGTGATGGATGATGGTGCCGGCGAGGTCTTGGAGGCCGTCGATACCTGCGGGGCAGGGGATGTTGCTGACGGGGCGGAATGGGCCTCAATCCCGTCTCATCCCAGAGTGTCCGGTCCTTGAGGTTGTGTGCTTCGAGCGCCGATTCAGCGCGACTGGGCGCACTCGGCCCGGGGCAGTACGCCGGATGCATGTCGAAGCGACGCCCGTATCCGAGTGATCTGTCCGATGCACGCTGGGAGTTGATCGAGCCGGTCCTGACGGCCTGGCGTTTCGAGCGCCGCGGCCGAGCCCTGGACTTCGGCCGGCCGCCCGAGCACGACCTGCGCGACATCATGGACGCGATCTTGTACGTCGACCGCACCGGGGTTCAGTGGCGCTACCTCCCGCACGACTTCCCCCACTGGAACACGGTCTACGGCTACTTCGCCAGGTGGCAACAAGAAGGCGTGTTCGCCCAGCTCAACGGCCTGCTGAGGCAACTCTTACGGCAGAAGGAAAACCGAGAGGCCGAACCGTCGGCCTGCGTGATCGACGCGCAGAGCGTGAAAACCTCCACCAGCGTGCTCGCCACCAGTCAGGGCATCGACGCCGGGAAGAAGATCGTCGGGCGCAAACGGAGCATCGTCACCGACACGACGGGCCTTCTCCTTGCCGTGCTGGTCACCGCGGCGAGCGTGCAGGACTCCATCGCCGGCACCCAGCTACTGAACCGGGTCGCCGCCGAACATCCGCGCATCCGCAAGATTTGGGTCGACGGCGGCTACCGCCAGCACCTCGTCGAGCACGCAGCCAGCCTCGGCATCGACATGGAAGTCACGCAACGCAAGCCCGGGACCAGGGGATTCACCCCGATCCCAAAGCGGTGGGTGGTCGAGCGGACCTACGGCTGGCTCATGCTCCACCGCCGCCTGGCCCGCGACTACGAAACCCGGCCCGCCCGCTCCGAAGCCATGATCCACATAGCGATGACAGACCTCATGGCCCGCCGCCTAACCAGCGAAAACACCATCTCCTGGCGCGGCCCGGCACCGCAGACCAAACAGCAGATTCCGGGATGAAACAACGGGAGAAAACGACCTCTAAGGCTCTGGGCCACGCTCGACTTGCCCGATGCCGAGTTGCCGCGGATCACCACCAGACGGGTGTCCGAACGTCCGGCTGCAGTTGCAGTGGATGCGCGACAGGCTGCGCTGCTCGGGGAGCCGGTCATGCGGGCCATCCCGTCTCGCTGTACAGCTCCCCGTCCTGGATCTTCGCGATAGCCAGTCGGGTATAGGGGACGAGGTCGTCGGGAAGGGCGGTGGGGTCCCAGAATTTCCACTGGGTGCACTTGTCCGGCTCGCGCAGCACCGGCTCGCCGCTCCAGGTACGGGCGCGGAAGAACAGGCCCATGCGGGGCGGGTTCCTGGGCTGACCGATGTGGTGGACGACGTGGACGAGTTCGACGTCCTTCCGGTCGATGTGCAGCCCGGCTTCCTCCCTCGCCTCCCTGATCAGGCAGTCGATGGCGTTCTCCTGCTCGCAGTGGCCGGCCAGGACATGCCAGGTGGACGGCGCGAACGCGGAGTCGGGGTGGCGCAGTCCGAGCAGCATCGTTCCGTCGGGGCGTTCCAGGTAGAGGTGGACGCCGATGATGTTGGGGACTGTTCCGTGCGGCGAAGCCAGACGCTCTTCTACGGGTTCGGGCCTGCTCTGCGCCGCCGGAAGGCTGGCGGCGTGGCGCCGTACGAGGTCGCTGGTCGTGTCCGCGATGCGCAGGCGATGAAGGTCGTCGGGGGCGAACCAGGCGAGCATGACTCCTTCGGTCAGGTGGAGTTCGCGCGGGTCGCCGTTCCAGCGGCCTGCGTAGATGGCGATGGCTACGGTCGTGCCGTCGTCGTGGGAGGCGTACTCGGTGCCGAACGGGAACAGGTCAGCGAGATCGAGGCCGGCTTCCTCGGCCAGTTCGCGCCGCACGGTGTGCTCCAGCGTGGCGTCCTGCGGCTCTTGGCCACCACCGAGAAGGGACCACATGCCCGGCTCCCAGATCTCGCCGGGGAGGTAGTCGCGTAGGTGGAGCAGGTACTCGCCGCGGTCGTTGTAGATCAGCGCGGAGGCGTTGGCCATCTCAGGTCCCACCTGTAGCGGGAGCTTCAGGAGCTTCTCACGCAGGGATGGGGAGGCCGCCCTGTCCACGGGACGCCACTCGATGCCGCCGACCTCCTCTTCCTGCAGCATCACCTCCACCTCGTTCGGGGTGTGCAGGCGGAAGAGAAACCGGAGATCGAAGTGCTGGTGGCCGGGTTCGCCTTTGCCCCGGTTTGCATCGATGTCGTGGATGTCGATGTCGAACGGGACCGTCTCGTAGCCGGGCCAGGGCGTGACTGCCTTGGGAGGAATCCCGGTTTCCTCGTACAGCTCCCGCAGCGCCGTTCCCGCCAGGGACTCGTCAGAGGGCTCGGCGTGTCCGCCGGGAGCGAGGACCTTCCCGCTCGCCAAATGCAGCACGTGCAGCACGCGGCCGAGCGGGTCGAGGACGATCGCGCCACAGGTGACATGTCCGGTGAACGTGGAGCGGCTGGCGATGTCGGTAGGACGTTCGAGAGCGTCCAAGAGGGCGCCGAGCTGCTCGCGCTCGTGAGGGTGACGAGCGAGGTAAGTCTCGACGGTGGTGCGGATGTGTTCGTGCGACAGCGGCATGGAGCTACCTCAGGGGTGTGTGCGGGACAAGTCGAGGCGGGCCGGGCGTGCGAGTCAGCTCAGCCGCATCCCCTGCGCGGGGATCGCGTCGATAGCGGCGGCGCGAGCGGTGGGCAGGCCCCATCTCTGGCGTGCCGTCTCCGCCGCGAGCTGGGCTTGGCGTGCACCGGGCGGACCCCAGCCCAGCAGGGCGGCTGCTTGGGCGGGGGCGGCGAGCAGGCGGGCGAATGGGTGCCCGGTGGCGGGGTCGACGGCCGCCGGCCCGATGGCGGTGACCCGGGCGGCCAGGCGGAGCCGGGCGTTGGGTCCCACGCCGCCGTAGACCTCGCCGGTCTTGTCCAGCACCCAGCCCAGTCGCACCGGGTCGGTCAGGGCGAGCTGGGCCTCCTCGGCGGCTTCGCGGTGCAGGGTGTCCTCGGGCGTCGGGTCGGTTGTTTCCATGGTGCCGCCGGGCGAAGCGAGCGGGTTCGTCGCGAACTGAAGCTGGAATCCGCGGAACCCACGCGTGAGTGGCCGCTCCATGAGAAAGAGTATGGCGGGTTGCACTGCTCGCCGTGGCTGGGCTCCGGCGCCACGGTCTCCGGCCACACCGAGTCGGGCGGACTTCTCTACGGCAGGGGAGAGCCGGAGGTTCAGCTGTCCACCGAGCGGTACCTGCGGACCACCACCCTGCAGCCGCGTCGGTGCCTGCGGCGCCACCCGCTGCCACCCAGAGCCATTGGCCGTGCTCTTCTCTTGACCGCTTCGTGGCGAGCCCGAGGCTCACGGAGTGCTGTCCCAGCGTACGCAGCAGGGATGTTCCGAGGTCCTTTCGCGACTGTGCGTCGGCAAGGCAGGGGTCCGGCCCGCAGCCTCCCCGAACGGGGACTGCGAGCCGGGGAAGGCGGACCTCAGGCGGGAATGAGGCCGTGGGGGTCGATGATGAACTTTTCGGATACTCCCGTGTCGAAGGTCGCGTAGGCGTCGGGGGCGTCGTCGAGGCTGATCACCTTCGTGTTGAGCATGGCGCTCAGGTAGGGCAGGCGGTCCCACAGGATCGCCATCATCAGCTCGCGGTTGTAGTGCATGATCGGTGCCTGCCCGGCGGTGATCCGCGGCGACTTGATCCAAGCCTTGCCGAAGTCGAGCGGGTACGTTCCCTCCTGCTCAGCCTTCGACTTCGCGAGCGGGTCGGCGCCGTAGACACCGATGACTCCGGTGGCCCCGCCCGCGCGGGTGGCGTCGAGCACCTGGTTGAGGGCGTAGGCCGGGTCCATGTCCTCGGCCTCACGCCCGATGCCGTGTGCCTCAGAGCCGACGTAGTCAACTGCGCAGTCGACCATGGGTTCGCCCAGGATGGCCTCGATCTGGTCGGTGAGCGCCGCTTCCTGGCTCAGGTCGATCGTCTCGCAGCCGTTCTTCTTCACCAGCTCCAGCCGGTCCTTGTGGTAGTCGCCGACGATGATGCAGGACGCCCCGAGCAGGCGCGCCGCAGCGGCGCCGCAGCGGCCGACGGGGCCGGCGCCCGCGATGTACACGGTCGAGCCCGGCTTGGCACCGGCCTCCATGAGACCGTGGAACGCGGTGGGCAGGATGTCCGAGAGCAGCGCCAGGTCACGGATCTTCGCCATGGCCTGGTCCTTGTCCGGGAAGCGCAGGAGCTGGAAGTCGGCGTACGGGACGAACAGGTACTCGGCCTGGCCGCCGGTCCAGTCCCCCAGGTTGAAGCCGTACGCTCCGCAGGACACCTTGGGATTCACGGTCTCGCAGACTTCGGTCCGGCGCGCCCTGCAGTTGCGGCATCGGCCGCAGGCGACGTTGAACGGGACGGAGACGAGGTCGCCCTCACTGAGGAACTCGACGTCGGGGCCGATCTCGATGACCTCACCGGTCATCTCGTGCCCCATCACCATGCCCTGGGGCACGGGGAAGGACCCGCGGTAGATGTGCAGGTCGCTCCCGCAGATGTTGGTGGCGACGATCCTGAGGATGACTCCGTGCGGGGCCTTCTTCCCGTTCGGCATCTGAAGCTTCGGGAAGTCGAGCGACTCGACGCGCATGTCTTTCGGGTTCTGAAAGGTGATAGCGCGGTTGCTGCTTGCCATGACGATCTCCTCTGCTGATTCACGGTGACTCGGCCGAGTGAGTGTCGGCGGTCATTTGGGCGACTTTGCGACGTCGGCTTTCCTAAACGTAGGGCTACACCCGAGGTATGCAGGCCAGCGCCACACCCTCTTGCTTGCCATCGCACTAACGCTGCGTGCCACGCGCCCGGTCAAGCGCGTCTTCTGCCGATCAGGCGGGTTGCGGTGCGTTGGCGAAGTGTTCGATGATCGCCGCGCAGAAGGCGGGGAGGTCCTGCGGGCCGCGGCTGGAGATCAGCTGGCGGTCGATCACGACCTCCTCGTCGACGACCTCGGCGCCGGCGTTGCGCAGGTCAGTACGAATGCTGGGCCAGGAGGTGAGGCGGCGACCGTGCAGCACGTCAGCCTCTGCCAGGGTCCAGGGTCCGTGGCAGATGGTGGCAACGGGTTTGCCGGTCTCCACGAACTCCCTCACGAAGGCGACGGCGTCGGGGTCGGTTCGCAGTTGATCGGGGTTCATGGTGCCGCCGGGCAGCAGGAGCGCGTCGTAGTCGCTCACGCGTGCGTCGGCGACCTTCTTGTCCACGGTGAAGGTTCCGGCCGGGTTGATGTCCATCTGGCGCGCGTTGATTTCGCCGGTGTGGAGGGAGAGGAGTTCGGCCTGTGCTCCGGCGCCCAGCAGTGCGCCGAGAGGTTCTTCGAGCTCGACGCGCTCCACGCCGTCGGTGGCCAGGATGGCGACCTTCCTGCCGTGCAGTTCGTTGGTCATGGTGCTGTTCCTTCCGGTGATCGGCGGAGGACCGGTTCGGGTCCGTGCCCTCCGCTCAGCTGCCGTCGGGGAGGAGGACCTTGGTCCTTGCCCTGCTCGATCAGCCTGGTTGGCCTGGCCCGTCCCCATGTCTGGTGGGCACGTCACCCACGAAACGACCTCACCACTCCCACTGTCCCACCCTCACAAGACACGTCAAAAGGTGCGAGTTGTCTCGCTTGGCCGGTGACGCGCCGGGAACCCGGCCTGCCCGGCCCACGACAAACCACGGCAGGGATCCGCAAGGGGACCGTCCGCGATCGGGCGGCCTCCGTCACATCGCTGGGGCGGCCGTCATGCGTCATCCTCGCTATCCGTCGGATACCACTGATGCCACTGGGCTCTGGCCGAACCGCTGCTGCCGCCGGCGGCCTGCGACACGGCTCGCGGTGGCCTGCCGGGGAAGCACTCCCGTCGCGAAATCGTCGACGCGATCCGATACGTCGTCGACGGCATCACTGAAGCCCGCTCCCGAACCGGCCAGGAATTCGGCCTCGACCGCTTCCTTGCCTCCCTCACCGGCCACCTCGATGAAGGCGTGCCCCTCCCCGAGACTCTGCGCCGCCTCATGCACAGCCACCACGGACACCTCTGCGACGACGCCACCACCGTCCTCCTCCAGTGGCACGGCCCCCAGCCCTTCGCCCCACCCTGAAGCCCTCGTCGGACTCCCCACATCCGGCACCGCCCCACCAGAACGTCAACCAAGCCCTGGCTCTCCACCAACTATCCGCGACAGCTACGGCTGACCACGCCGCCCCGCGGGCAGCACCTGCTCTAGGCGGGCGGCTTCTCCACGAGGACATCGATCTGCTCGATCGTGGGCTCCTCGAAGAGCTCACCCGTGTTCTCAGCGAGCGCTTGCGCGACCTCGCCCGACAGATGCGCCTGGCGTCCGTCGTCGTCGGGAAAGGCGTCGAAGATTCCGAACGACGAGGGTCCGAACTGGATTCCGAACCACCTGACGGTCTTGGGTTCCCCCTCGACGATCGACAGCCCCTGGTTCAAGAAGTCCTGGACGTCGTCCTCCCTGCCGGGCAGTGCTTCGAGGCGTACCAGAAGTGCTTTGCTGACCTGTGTTGCCATCTTGGGTCTCTCCTCTTCCCTTTCCTTGGTTCGCGTCGCCGCGATCATCAGAACGCCGCTATGGCCGCCTCGGCGACCGTCTGATCTTGCTCGCCGCTGCCCCCCATCACTCCTACCGAGCCCCAGGACCTGGCCGTCGTGGGGGAGCGGGATGCCACAAACGAAGATCATCATCAACGTCGGCCGAGGTGGCGGCACACCCGCGTTTGCCCGTCATGACGACTCCTCTGCTCTCCTACGCGGCTTTCGCACGACTCCTGTGCTCTCCTGCGCGGTGCGCGACGAGCCGACCTCGGCGATGTCGCCGAGGAACTCGTGACCGAGTACGTCACCGCGTTCCATGGCCGGCATGTAGCCGCCGATCAGGTGCAGGTCCGAGCCGCAGACCGAGCTCAGACGCACCTTGACGATCGCGTCCTGGCGGTTGATGATCTGCGGGTCAGGGACCCGCTCGACGGTCAGGTCGTTGACCCCGTTCCAGGTGAGTGCTCTCACAGCCTTCCCTCCTCGCGTGCGCGCGCGGTGGCGGCAGAGATCAGCTTTCCGCCCGGACTCGAGCAGCGCCCGGGAATCGCGCAGAGCACGGCGGACCGACCCGCGCGGGTCCTGGCCCTTGAGCCGGGCCGCGGCGCCTCCCGGTCCGAAGGGCACGGGTTCGCGCAGGCGGGCGGCGACCTCGGTGCCGCGGTCTCCGGGAGCCGGCCGCACCTGGACCTCGATCTTGTCGCCGAGCTTCGCGAGCGGCTCGGGGAGCCGTCCGTTCGCAGAGACTTCGTCCGGGGGACGGTTGATCGTCACCGTGTGCCAGCGATCGCTGTGCCCGCTGGCGGCCCCGCTCGACTCACCCTTCCACCGGCGGATCATCACCGCTGCCCCGCCGCCCACAGCCAGGCCGCACAACGTCAGTGCCTTGCCGTTCATCGCGTGCTCCGCTCCGGGGGCGAAGCCGGATAGCCGCCGTGGAAGTGTTCGAGCTATCTCCACCGTCACCTGGCTTCGCCTCACGTGCAAACGCAGTCCGCGGGTGACCCGCGTCCGATTCGTGGACCAGGCGGCGACTCTCTGGACTCCGCTCTAACGGCCGCGCCGACCCCGAACTTGACTTGACCAAGTTCTGTGGGTGTTCGGGGCCAGATGCGCGTCAGATCCTTCGGCTCGATCGTCCAGCCCTCCTCCAGCACCTGGCGGACGATCTCGGCGATGTCCAGGGCGTTGTGGAAAATGCCCGCGTTTTGCAGGAACAGTACGACGCCCTCTGCCGCCATCGGTGAGGTCGGGCCACCCGGCTCCTGGCGGAGCCCGGTCGGGCGCGCTGCAGGGGTGTCACAGCATCTCCAGCGGCCGTTTGCTCCCCGGCGGCGGGAACGCCCGGTCCAGGGTCGCGAGGTCCTCGGCGGTCAGGTCCACCTCCAGAGCCGCTCTGTTCTCCTCGACGTGCGCGCGGGAGGACGCCTTCGGGATCGCGATGACGTCCTCGTGCCGCAGGACCCAGGCCAGGGCGATCTGCGCGGGCGTCGCACCGTGGGCGGCTGCCACGTCCCGCAGCGCCGCGTGACCGAGCAGACGGCCCTGCTCGACCGGCGAGTACGCCATGACGGGGATCGACAGTTCACGGCACCTGGGCAGCAGACTGTACTCAGGCCCTCGACGGCTGAGGTTGTACAGCACCTGGTCGGTCTGCGGCCCGGCTCCGGGCGGCAGGTCCGCGAGATCATCCACGTCCAGGTTGCTCACCCCCCAGGAGCGGATGGCACCCTCCCGCACCAGGGACTCGAACGCCTCGACCGTCTCCTCCAGCGGCACGGCTCCACGCCAGTGCAGCAGGTACAGATCGATCCGGTCCGTGCGCAAACGACGCAGGCTCCCCCGGCATGCCTCGGCCACTCCACCGGCGTCCGCATGGGAGGGGAGCACCTTGCTGACCAGGAAAACCTCGTCCCGCCGTCCGCACACCGCCTCGGCCACCACTTCCTCAGCCGCGCCGTCCCCGTACATCTCCGCGGTGTCGACGAAGGTCATCCCCAGGTCCAGCCCGGAGCGCAGGGCCGACACCTCGGCCACGCGGCGCCCGGCATCCTCCCCCATCCCCCAGGTGCCCTGACCGAGCGCCGGGACCGCAACCCCGCAAGGAAGGACGACCGTCCGCGGATCCGCCATGGCTTCCTCCTAGGTGTAACGGCGGCCAAGACTGCCAACCACCACCTGCACCACGATCTCAGTTTGGAACGGAATCCTCTCAGCCCGGAATGGGATTCTCTGTGGCACGGGCGAGGATTCCCGCTTGGTCACGGTCACCCACCACGCGGATGCCAGCGGTGTGCCGCGGCTGAGCAAGGAGCCGATTGGGCGGGGCGTTCAGCGGGGCTGGCCGAGTGCTGCCGCTGGCCACAGGTTCTCCTCGAGTTCTTCGCCCATGGCCGCGCTGGCCAATGCCCGTCCCAGTCGGGGTGCCTGTTTGAACAGGTTGTGTCCGGCGGCGAAGAAGATTCTGTCGGCTTCCCAGACTGCCATGCCGTCTTCGCTCCACGGCAGGCTTGTCACCCAGCAGTGCAGGTACTCCACGGGCTCGGGGTCGAGGCCGGGCAATGCGTGGGAGACATACGCGCGGGCGCGGTCGTTGAGCGCCACCAGTGCACTGGGATCCGCAAAGCTGCCGTCCTCGCGTACCTCGACCGTTTGACTGAGGCCCACCGCGTACCGGCTGTTGCCTGGGTAGGGGGCCGCGTAGACGCCGACCTCGCCGAACTCCCCGCTGCTGTCCTGCAGGCAGGCAACCCGTTCCGGGGGCGCTCCCCTGACCTGGAAGGTGAGGCGGACGTGGGCCGCCGGTTGTACCGGCAGCGAAAGCCCCACGTTGCGCGCAAGCCGCGCGGTGCCCAGGCCCGCGCACACCACGGCCGTTGCGTACTCTTCGCGGCCGGCCGCGCTGAGCACCTCCACCGTGCCGTGGCCCGTTGGATGCAGCGAGATGACCTCGTCGGTGACCACCGAGTCACCCAGCGCGTTGGCCAGGCTCTCGATCGCCACACGGGTGCGGATGGCGCCACCGTCCCCTTCGAGCATCGCGGGACCGTGGTAGTCGGCGAACAGCGGCATACGGGCGTGAAGCTCGGCGTTGTCCACGGTTCGCACCGGTATACCGCCGGCATCCTGCAGAATGCGCAGTCTCTCAGGAACGGGACCGCCCAGTGCGACCACTCCGTCCTGGGAGATCAGTTCGGCGCCCAACCGGTCGGCCCACTCGTCCCAAACGGCCCGGCCCTGCCGGGCGAATTCGACCAGGCGAGCGTCGTCGTGCGCGTGGCGGAATATGCGGGACTGACCACTGGACTGCCCGTGGCCTGGTACGCCGCTTTCGTACACCCGCGCAGTCGTTCCGCGTTCGGCCAGTGCATAGGCGGTGCACAGGCCGACGATGCCAGCCCCTACCACGGCCACCTCGGGAACCCGGTCCATTAGATCGCCTCACTTCGCGTGTCGCCCCCGCGAAACTGTTGGGTGACTGGACCCGGTGAGCGGAGTTGTCACGCTCTCCGTGACGCAACGGCGAAAGCGTGTCCCCTTCAGTCTCACACCGGTCCGAAGTCTGGCAACTGCTCAACCAAGATCACATCCCACTCGTTCACGGCTCCCACTTCCCCTGATGCTGTCCGTCCGCTGACCGAACCCAGCGTTCCCCCTGCTGCCCCGAGCCACCGGCGGACAGCGGCACGACCACCACCTGCCACACCTTCGGCCCATGATGCGACGGCCGGCGGATACCCACGCGTGTCATCCATGGCATTTCTCACCCGGCGTACCGGAAGAAGGTGCGCCCCCGGCGGCCCGTTCACCGGGGGATGACGCCGACACGGTGAGGGTGGGCGGTGTGGACGTACTTCATGGCGGTGGCGATGGAGATGCCGAAGACGCGGACGAGGTGGACGGGGTCGGCGGTGTCGCGGGCCTCGTCAAGCATGCGATCGGTGCGCAGGCCGTTGAGGGTGAGGCCGAGACGCTGGAAGGCCGCGGGGAAGTAGTTGTTGCTGGCGGGGCCGGTGTGGATGACGGTCTGGCGGGTGACGAAGAGGTGGGGGTTGGCGGTGCGGGGCCAGCGCTGGTGGCGGTGGCGGAGCCAAGTGTGCAGGAGGCGGAGGGTGACCTCGTCGTGGTGGACGGTGTGGCGGCTGTGCGGTCGGCGGACGAGGAGCTGGGCGCGAGCCGAGATCACGTCGCCCAGAGTGAGACGGTTGAGGTCGGTGCCGTTGAGGGCGTGGAGGGTGACCAGGGCCAGGGCGAAGCGGATGGCGGGCCGGTCGGTGATGTCGAGGAGTCCGGCGAGGCGGTCAGGGGGCAGCGTTGTGGGCGGGGGTTCGTTGCGGGTGACGCTCAGGCCGCGGGTGGGGTCGGTGAATACGATTTTTGCCTGTTTCAGTGCGCGGAAGATCGAGCGCAGGGCGACGGCGCGTTCGTGAGCGCGGTCGCCCTTGACTGCGGTGACGGCGGCGTGGACGTCGTCGGCGGTGACTTGCCGGAGGGTCTGGTAGCGGCCGGTCCAGTCGGCAAGCGGTGCCCGGAGGTAGGAGAGGTATCGGCGCAGGGTGTGCCACTCGGTGGGCGGCCGGTCGGAGTGGCTGCGCAACCGGCGTGCCCAGGAGGCGAGCTCATCGGCGATCCGGGGCGGATAGCCGGCAATGACCTGTTCCACGAAGGCTTCGACACTGCTTATGGCGGGCCGGGGCTGCGGGAGAAGCAGGCCGCGTTCGGCCAGGAAGGCGTTCAGCGCACGGGGGCGGCAACTGCTTCCGCGGCCGGTGGCGGCGCTGATCGCGCGCAGATCGTATTCGGCGAAAGGATCATGGGTGCCGAGCCAGGTGGCCGCGATTCGCAGGACGTGGGCGGCGGCCTTGCGGGCATGGTTTGTCCAGGCGTGTGCCCGGGCGTGGGCGTCGAAGGTGGCCAGCAGCCGGACGGCCTCCGGCTGCGGCTCGGGAAGGGTGGCCCTGCGCAGAGCGGACCAGTCGCGTTCAGCGGGGAACAGTTTCTGCTGCCCGTACGGCACGACACCGGGCGTGATCACCTCGCTCGGGTGGCTCTGCGCGCTCGTCTTGGCGCGCTTGCGCCCGGGTGGGCAGAGGTTGGTTCGCGCGGCGTGCCGGTCCAACGACTCCTCGGTGAGGCGTAGCTGCCGCCATGACACGTGGTCGTATGCGGGGCCGAGGAGGGCGCGGTGGCGCAAACAGCCGTGGCACCAACCCTCCCGCAACGGCAGGGGACCCCCGCCGCAACGCACACAGTCTCCGACCGGGCGAGCACGAGCGCCCCAGATGTAGCAGCCCCGGCAGAGCCCCTTGTGCCCGCAGCCCCACGCCTGGCACTGCGGGCAACAGATTGGCGCATCGGCACGGGCCCGGTGACGCTCGGCCGTCTGCGACGCGTACGCGTCGCCGCCTGTAGCCAGTAGCCCCGCACGGTCGAGGACTGCGGTCACGATGGGCCGGGATCCGGGCAGCGCCCTGATCAGGCGGCCGTCGATCGGCCAGCCCCCGGCCGCACGGCTGGCCGCCAGAGCCAGACGCAGCACCCGCAGCGCCAGACTGCGCGAGCGCGCCGCACACGCGTGACCGTCTGTATAGGCGTTCAGTACCTCCATCACCCGGAGTAACTCCGGGAGTTCATCCTCGGGGCGGTCGACGATCGCGGCGGCGTGATCGTGGCGCATCCGGTACGGCGCCGGGGACAGGGCCAGTTGCCCGGACAAGGTGGGTGGGCAGATCCGCGGATCGTCGCGCACCGGGTCAGGGCGCTGCGCACGGGCCCAGGCGGGCGGGTGGTAGCGGCCGTCACTGCGCTGCCGGTACGCGCCGAACGGTGCGGCCGTCAGCGTGACGCCCGGCACGATCAGGGCGAGCTGCGTCACGACCTGCAGCTTCACGGCCGCAGCGGGGTCGTAGTACCAGTCGGCGTCGTGGTCGATGATGACCAGGACGCATGCGCGGCAGAATCCGTCGATGTTGACCCGCCAGTCGCGTCCGCAGCGGCGGCATACGGCTGCGGGATTGTGCCGCTTCGAGCGCCACTGGTGACAGGGAGAGCAGTACGGCGGCTGCGCCAGCCGTCCCCACCCGTTGCAGCCCACGCACTCGTCCGTCCGCGGCTTCGGCTTGCCCATCTACGAAACCGCTCAGTTCGGCGGCAGTGAACGAGGCCGTCCCGTACCGCGCTGCGGCACCGGGCGAGGTCCTGCGCTCCCCGGGCCGTCGTCCCCGACCGCCCGCTCCTGCGACTGCCCCTGCTCCGCGCCGGGTGCCACCCGCTCGACAGGATCAGCCTCCATCAGGTCGCCGACCGTGCAGTTCAGTGCTGCGCACATCTTGTCGAGGTCATCCAGGCGCACGGTGACCGGGATGCCGGACCACAGTGCCGACACTTTCGACAGTGACGGCGTGAACCCGTACTCCGCGAACCGCGGCAGTAGCTCGCTGGGCCGCCAGATGTTCTGCTTGGCGGCGGCCCACCGCAGATTCCACTTCACGACAGACTCCCCGCGTCGACCCTCAAGCGTTGCGTGGCCCGCGCCGACGACTGCCGGCTGGCGACCTCCGGGTCGCCCTGGGCAGACAAAATGTAGCGAACCGTTGTCGTGGTCCACTCGTGCCCCAGCAACTTCTGCACCTCCCACAGGCTCATCCCTCCCTCGTAGCGGTGCGTGGCGCACGCGTGCCGCAGCAGATGCGGGAACAACTGCCGTACCGGGCCGTGCAGGTGGCCGGCCGAGGCCCGCTTCAACGCCTTGCGCAGCGTGGAGGGTGTCACCGCCGGCGCCACCGGCATATTCAGATCCTCGATGCTCCTGGGCAGGCGCTCGGAGGGCCACACAGGCGCCTCGGGATGTTCGGGATCGTCCGCGAACAGACCGCGGACCTCGGAGACGTACCACCACATCAGTGCCCGCCCCTCGGCGAACATGTACGCCTCCCGCGGTCTTGGCCCCGACCCGCGAGCACCCTTGCCCTGCACCAGGAACCGCCCGAACTCCCCGGACTCCCAGTGGAGATCGCACATCTTCATGCCGCACAGCTCGGCCGCCCGCACCCCCGAGATATAGATCATTTTCGACATCACGTAATCGCGGCAGGCCACCGCCTCCTTGCGGGCGTTCGGCAGATCCGACCGCCATGCGGCGAAGAACTCTTTTGTCGCCCGCGCCGATGGCGGCACCCGCAGCCCGAAGTCCCCGCGATGTGCCTGCCGGTTGAACGGATCGATCGGGGACTCGACCATCGCCCCGAACTGCTGGAAGATCTCATGAGCGTAGCGCTGCTCCAGGAACGCGAAGAAGTGGTCGATCTTGTTGAGCTTGGACCGGATCGTCGGCGCCTGCCGCTTGCCCGGCCCCGCGAAGTACGCGTCGACATGCCGCGGGGTCAGCCGCCACGGCACCAACTGGTAGTGGTCGCAGACCTCGATGACCGGCTTCGTCAGCGCGTCCAGCGTCGAGGAGGCAAGCCCCGCCAAGTCACGTGCCCACTGGTATTCCACCAGCGTGTCCATGAAGAATGCCTGCTCGTCCTCCAGCGAGGCGCCACCGGCGTACCGGCGCTGCAGGGAGAGCACGTCGACCAGGCCCTGATCCCCGCCCCGCACGCCCGAAGACTCATCGAGCACCTCGTCAATGAGCGGCGGGACCAGGGACAGCACGCGAGTCCCGGAATCCGTCACGATCCACGAGGTTACAGGAATTACTCTGAGATTCTGCCAGTAGCACCAGAATTCCAGGGTGTGAGGGCGCGGCCTCATCGCACTCCCCTGACCTGCCGACATGGCGCAACGGTCCGCCGCCGACCGTTCAGGAACCCGCGCGCACTCCAGTTAGCATCGGCAGCGCGCCCCGCGGGCCGGGGTCGGCAACGACGACGACCCGGCCGTCGAGGATGAAGCACCACGCCCAGGCTTGCCGCACGGGCAGCCGCTCGGGCACGGGACCGGGGTGGAGCGGGCTGTCCCACAAGGGCCGGAAGCGGACGTGAACGTCGTGCCGGTCCAGGGCCGGGACGTCAAGGATGTGCCGGCCGTCGGCGAGGTGCGCGGTGGCGGTGTTGCCGAGCCGGGCACGGTAGGCGGCGAGCATGATCTGCCCGTCCACGGGGCGCAGCCGCTGGACCGCGTCCCGGGTCTCCAGGAAGGCGTACTCGGACAGCTCCTTGGTCGGCAGGCGAATCGCCTCCACCTGGTCGGGGGTGAGGGTTCCCCCGTCGAAGACGAACCGGACCTCTCCAGGGCAGTGCGTGCCGGATTGCAGGTCGGGGTGGTGAGCGGAGAAGGAGTGGACGGCGAGCACGGCCGACAGCGGCAGGTCCAGGCCCAGTTCCTCGGTGATCTCGCGCCGACAGGTGACGTGAGGGTGTTCACCGTGTTCGACGACACCTCCGGGCAGCACCCACGAGCCGTCCTCGCGATAGGTGGGGCGCACCAGCAGAACCTGTCCAACCTCGTTGGTGATGACAGCGGCGGCCCCGAGCCACGCGGCATGCCGGGACGCGGCGTACTGCGCTGGCGACGGAACGGCACGCGGTGTGTCGTGATCCGAAGGGGAGACGGGAGAGGTCACGTAGCTCTGCCTTCCGGGACGGTGGGCGCGGCGGGGTGGGGGATGGTCGCGGTCGGGGCGTACTGGGCGGCTTGGGCGTCGAACATGGCGGCGTATCGGCCGCGGGCGGTGATGAGTTCGTCGTGGGTGCCGTGCTCGGCGAGGTGCCCGTTGTTGAGGACGTAGATGTGGTCGGCGTGGCGGACGCCGGACATGCGGTGGGTGACGAGGACGACGGCCCGGTTCGGGGCAGCGAGGCGGCGGATGCGGTCGAAGGCTTCGATCTCGGCTTCGGGATCGAGGGCGGAGGTCGGCTCGTCCACGATGAGGACGCCGTCTGCCTGTGATGTTGAGCTACGCCAGTGGGTGCGGGCCAGGCCGACTTTCTGCCATTCGCCGCCGGACAGTTCGATGGCGCCACGGAACATGCGAGCCAGCAGGCTGCGCAGTCCGTCGGGGAGTTTGGCGATGACGGGGCCGGCGGCGGCGTAGTCGACCGAGGGCTTCAGGTCGTCGTCGGTTGCCGAGTGGTCGGGGCGGCCGAGGCGGATGTTCATCGCGGCGGTCACGGGCCAGCGCTGGAAGTCCTGGGTGAGCAGGGAGACACGCTCGAAGACCTGAGCCCGGTCGAGGCCGGTGAGATCCGCCTCGCCCCAGCGCAGCGTGCCGGAGGCCGGCAACAGCATGCCGGAGAGAATCTTCATCAAGGTGCTCTTGCCGGAACCGTTCTCGCCCACCACCGCGGTCACCAAGCCCATCGGCAAGGTCAGGGAGACTCCGTCCAGGGCGGCGGTGTCCCGGTCGGGGTAGCGGTAGGTGACCTGGTCCAGAACGATCTCCTTGACGCGTTCCGGTACGGGCGCCCCGCCAGCGGGCAGTGTCCGCTGGCCGGCCTCGGTGAGGAAGCGGCCGTGGTCGCGGACGTAGAGGCTCTCCTCGTGGAGCTGGTTGATGTTCATGACCAGCGCGCCCAGGCTCGCCGAGCCGGTCCGTACGGCGATGACGGCGGTCCCGGCGACGGCGAGGCTCATGTGCCCGGCCATGATCAGCCAGAACATGGCGCCGTAGGTCGCGGCCATGGCCAGGCCGGACAGTGCGGAGGCGACCCATTCGGTGAGGGCCTTGCTGGAGGCGAGGCGCTCTTGTTCGGCCTCGGCGCTCTCGGCCATGCGCTCGTAGCGGCTGAGGAGGAAGGCACCGACCGCGTGGAGACGGACCTCCTGCGCGGCGGTGCGTTCGGTGAGCAGGTTGCCGATCAGGCGGCTGGCCCGTACGTGCTCGATCCAGCTCATCACCGACACGTACCGTTCCTGGGCCACGCGCATGGCGCCCCAGCCGCGCGGGGCGGCGATGAGGATCAGCATGGGCAGCAGCGCGGGGTGCAACACGGCGAGAACGCCGGCGGTGGTGATCAGGGAAATGAGGCCGTTCAGCGCCGCGACGCAGGAGCCGATCATGCGGCGAGCGGATCCGGGGCCGAGCTGGGCGATGTCCACGAGCCGCCGGAAGTCGGGATCCTCGATGGCTTCCAGTTCAACGCGGGCTGCGGCGGCCAGGTACTGGGTGGTGGCGATCCGTTCCACCTTGGGTTCCAGCCGCCCGGCTCGGGAAGTGGACCAGGCCGACAAGGCAGAGTTGACGACGCCGACAATGGCCGCAGCCAGGAGACCGGGCAGCAGGGCGTGCAGCCGGTCGGCGCCGCTGCCGGTGCCGGCGAGCAGCGCGTGCATGATGGCGTTGACGGCAAGTAGGCCGGCGGCTGCGGCAATGCCCTGGCCGATCTCGCTGACCCCGACCGAGAGCAGGGCACGCCGGTCGGCCTGCCACGCCATGCGCAGAGTGGAGCCGACGAGCCCGGGCATGGAGCGAAGCGCCGACAGCATGGTCAGGTCCAAGGTCGCGTGCTCGTGCTGGGACCAGCCCATGTCGTAGCGCAGGGGCCCGCCGAACAACTCCTGTTCGGCGTCGGAGACCTGCGGTTCGGCCATCGAGACCGGCCCGAAGAACCTCTTCACCGGGCGCCTCCCGCAGGCCAGTTGGTAGCCCGGAAGCACGGGCCGTGGGTGAGCAGGTGGAAGATCGTGGCGGTGTAGGGGTGGCAGTCCGGCGACGGTCTTTGCATCGGCACCCAGTAGAACCCTTCATGCTTGTTTGGCTCGGCGTTGTACGGCGCACCCGTCCAGGACTGCGCGACGAACACGGCGGTGACCCGGTCCAGTCCGTCACCGGGGTCGTAGTGGTGGATGAGGCCGCAGAACTCCTGCTGCTCCGCGCTGAGCAGGATGCCCGTCTCCTCCTTCGCCTCGCGCCGCGCGGCATGATCGAGTGGTTCGTCGGCCTCCAGGTGGCCGCCTATGACGGTGAGCTGTCCCGGTGCGAGCGCGGTGCCCGGATTGCGGCGCACGCACAGGGCGGTGCCGTTGGACCGGAGCAGGACCTGGGCGACGTCGGCGATGAGCAGGTGAGGCGACTCGCTCACGGACGGCCCTCCTGCCGCATGCGTTTCACGATGCGCGGGCCCCGCGCAGTCACGAGCACATTGCCTTGCCGGGGACCGTAGGCGATGACGCACGCGGTCTCCGTGACGGCGAACGCGGTCAACGCCGGGGCCTCCGTCTCGGACAAACGCCGGCCGTACCCCATGCTCGGATCGGTCGGCCTCAGCGGCTTGGTGGCGTGATTCATGCCTGATACCTCGTATCCAGCCGCGACCTACGGGTGGACCGCGTTGCGGTCGACGGCGGAGTGCGAAGGGGCGCCCGACGAGCCGGTCGTGTTTTCGAACACGGGATAAACGAGGGCAGGAAGGCGTACGGCATTCATGGGGGCTCCTCGGGAGAGATGCGGACTAGTGATCGGATAACGGGCGCCCTTGTGTCGCCGTAACGGGTGGAGACGGGCGAAATCTAGAACCTGAATTCGAATACAGGGCCCACTCCTTCTGTGGCCGAGCGGGACGGGCTGTGATGCCGTGTTCGATCACTCATGTGGGTTGCGGTACCTCCTTCAGGGGATTGCCTGAAGCCGCCCTGTCGTATCGGAGAAGTCGCTGCAGCTCGGCTTCGCCGAGGGCGACGGACCCGCTCAGAGACCGCTGGTACCTGCGGGCGCGACGGTCAGCCCGGTGAGATGGTTGATGCGCTCCTGAAGCGGGAGCGCGTGTGGCGGGTCAAGGGGATGCGGCTGGCTATCGCGGGGATCATCGGCTCAGCCCTTGCGCGCCCAGTCGACGACCAGTCGGCTGTAGGGCTTGTCGACGACGAAGCGGGCGTCGTCCGCCGTCAGCCGGTCGCGCGAGTCGGCGGTGGCCATTCGGAAGCTCGGCTCGGGGGCGTCATTGCCGCCGCTGGCGTCCCAGGCGCGGATCTCGCTCACGACGCGCTCGGCGAGGTCGCCGCCACCCTCGCCGTGGCCGATCACGCCGACCTCCCAGTACCGGCCCTTCTCGTGCCCCTCGCGGATGGTCAAGTACGCGAGCGATCCGGCGTCGAGGGCTGCCATGGAGCCCCACCCGAAGTGCGGGGTGAACCCGGGGCGCTGGCCCGGCAGGCGTGAGAGGCCGTTGGGCAGCACGCAGGCCAGGTACAGGTACAGCCACTCCCAGGCGGAGCCCTGGCGGAACTTCACCCCGGTGTAGATCTTGGTCTGCTGCTGGTCGAGGACGGAGCGCAGGGCTTTGTGGTCGACGTCCTGCTCGCTGAACGTCTCCAGGCGCACGTTGCCCTCGCCGGCCATCGGCACGAGAGTGTAGACGTCGTCGCAGACGCCCTTGCGCAGCGGGATGAAGGTGGCCATCTTGCAGGAGACGGTCTTCCACGTCTCCCCGTCGCGTTCGAAGGCGAAGGAGCGGGAGATGCTGCCGCGGACGCGCATCGGCAGGACCAGGCGCCCACCGGGGGCGAGCTGATCAAGGATCTCCACGGGGACGTCGCCGGCGCCGACGGTGAAGATGATCCGGTCGTAGGGGGCGTGCTCAGGCAGCCCGGCTGCGCCGTCGGCCATGACCGCGGTGGCGTTGTCGACGCCGGCCTCGGCGAGGTGCCGGCTCGCGCCGGCGACGAGGTCCTGGTCGACGTCGACGGTCCACACCTGCCCGCCTGGGGAGACGATCTTGCCGAGGAGGGCGGCGTTGTAGCCGGTGGCGGCTCCGGCTTCCAGGACCTTGTGACCGGGCTGGGCGCCGAGCTGTTCGAGCTGGGTGGCGACGATGGACGGAGCGGAGATGCAGGAGATCATCTCCCCGTACTCGTTGTGCTTGATCGGGACCGCGTCCTCCTCGTACGCGCTCTCCAGGGCGACGCCGGGCAGGAAGGCGTGCCGGTCGGTGGTGCGGAAGGCGTCGATGGCCGCCTGGCTGCGCAGGTGGCCGCTGCCGATGAGCCGCTTGGCCAGGGCCTCGTCCGGGTTGGTGGGGGCGGTACTGGCTGCCACGGTGATCTCCATTCGGGAGGCTAGGGTCCCAGGGTCGGACCTGCGGGTAGGCACTTCAGCTCCTTCGGTGTGCAGGCGACGTAACGCCAAGGGGCTCGCCACCGCGGTCAAGAGTCGAGGTTGTGCGACGAGCCGGAGCTGGCTCGACGGGTGACGTGGCGCTCCCAGACATCCGCCGAGACGGACGCAGCACCCAGCAGGGCCTGTGCCAGGGGTTCGGGGATGTGCCCCTGACCGAGGCCGGCTGAGGCGATGGCGGCGGAAAGCGTACGGTGCTCGCCGTAGCTCAGCGCTTCGCGGCACACAGGGTGGGCCAGGACGTCCCGTGCGACGTACCCGTCTGCCTGCGCCATCGCTTCGCAAGTGAGACGGCGCATTGCTTCGGCCTGTTGGGTCTTTGGGGAGAGGTCGAGCACGACTAGCCCCACACGGGAGCGGAAGACCGCAAGTTCGGGGTCCGAGTCGAGGGCCAAGTAGTGCTGCACCATCTTGTCGATCGGCTCGACCGGGTGCTCGTCGGCTGCCCTGTGGCAGAGGACGGTGAGCGCTGCCGCGACGGATTGCTCCCATGGCTCCACCAGTTGGCTCGCGTGCAGGAACGTCAGCGCATCGCTGGGCTGCTCGCCGAGGCAGCGGACGAGCACTTCTACTTGACGCCCGTCGAAGAGGCGCTGGCCTATGCCCCGGTGCTGCCTGCTGTGCGCCCGTGCGCGGTCCCATTCGCCTGCTGCGACGAGGGCACGGGTTCCGTCGCCGAGGAGGACGGTCCACAGCCATTGGCACACCTGTTCATGGTCGGCTGCCGACGTCGTGAGGTGCTGGAAGGACTTGGTGCGGCCGTCGATGACCGCTTCCGTCTTCGATCTGACTGCTCGGTTCAGGGAATCGAGCAGGTGGTATGCGCCGTGCCCGTCGCCGTCGCGGATGCGCAGTCGGGCCAGGTTGACCAGGGGTTCCAGGGCGTACCGGGCTTCCTGCGCGCCCAGGGGCTGGGCGCGCAGGACGGCCTCGGCGTGACGCCAGCACAGAGTGCGCGCCAGGTCCGGCATGCTGCAGTCGCTCGCGATCAGCGCCGCCTTGTTCAGGGCGACGGTCGCGGAGGTCACGTTGCCGTCGCGCTCGGCGGCGGCTGCGAGGTCGGTGATCTCGCGGACCCGTTCAGCGAGGGGCGGGCACGCTGGACGTGGACGGGCAACGAGCGGGAACCGCTTCGCTATCTGGCTGACGTCCATGTCACTGCCATTCGATGACGATGCGGTTCAGCGGGTTGTCGAAGGCGAAGCGGCCGGGCTTCGGCGCGAGCGGGGCCGAGTCGAGCGGCTTGATCTCGAAACCGACGTCGAGCGCTCGGAAGTCCTGGTCCCAGGTGCGGATCTGGTCCGCGACGTCCGAGGCGAGGGCTTCGGCGTCGGGGCCGTGGCCGATCACACCGAACTCGTACAGGGTGGCGCCGTCGGGGGCCTTCTTCGCGTACGGGCGCCGGGTGAGGTAGGTGAGGGTGCCGCCTTCGAAGACCGCGGTCGAGGACGGGTAGGGCGCGGTGACCAGCCCCTTCTCGATGGCCTTGTTCTTGGCGGGCATCCGGCTCAGGCCGTTGGGCATGGCGCAGGTGAGCCACAGCTCCAGGTATTCCGCCGACTCCGGGCCGCGGAAGGTGACGTCCGTCCACGCCTCGGTGCGCGGCTGGCGGAAGATGTCGCTCAAGGCGTCCGCATCGACCTTCTGGTCTCCGTTGGTGACGAGGGTGACGGTGTGGTCGGGGTCCAGGGGGACGAAGAGGCGCGGGTCGTCGGCGATGCCCCGGCGCAGCGGCATGAACGTGTTCATCTGGCTGCCGACGCTGCGCCAGGCTCCGTCCTGGTTCTCGAAGGCGATCGAGCGGGAGACGCTGCCGCGCAGGCGCAGCGGGGTGAGGAGCCGTCCGCCAGGGGCGAGCTGGTCGAGCCAGGCGTGCGGGACGCCGTGGGCGCCGACGGTGGCTTCGATGCGGTCGTACGGCGCGTTGGGGGTATGGCCGACTGCTCCGTCTCCGAGGATCACTTCCACGTTGTGGATGTCGGCGGCGGCCAGGCCGCCGCGCGCTCCGGCCACGATGTCCTCGTCCACGTCGATCGTAGTGACGTGTCCCGTCTCGCCGACGAGGTAGCCCAGGAGTCCGGCGTTGAAGCCGGTGCCGGCCCCCAGCTCCAGGATCTTCTGGCCGGGCTGGACGTCGAGCTGTTCCAGCATCATGGCGACGATGTCGGGCTGGGAGGCGCAGCTGATGGAGCGGCCCGATCCGTCGAACTTCGTGTCCACGGGTGCGTTCCCGTACGCCTTCTCCAGCGGGGCGTTCGGGACGAAGAGGTGACGGGGCACGGTCCGCATGGCCTCCTCCACGCGGGGCGTGAGCACGCACCCGGTCTCGACCAGGTGGTCGATCAGCTGGGCGCGCAGGCGGTCGGCGGAAGGGGCTTCGATGGTGTCACTGTTCACCCCGTTGACCGTAGCGCCCGGTGTCCTCTCAGCTTGGGTGGACGCGGTGTTGTCGCTCGTTCCCATGACTACCTCTTTCGCGAGTGTTGACAAGGTGTGCTGGTCCTGGGCGGCAAGGCCCAGGCGGTTGAAGTGGAAGATGCCGTGGTGGGCGATTACGGCCCGTAGCCCTCGTTCCAGGCGGCCCTGGCGGTTGAGGTCGGCGAGCTGCTGGCCGAACCACTCGAAGGTGGCTATCCACTCGGCCAGCGGCGCGAGTCGGTCCTGGGTGACGCTGCGGCTGGTGGTGCTGACGTCGACGGTCATCAACCGGTGGACGGCGGCCCGGTGCCGTTGCGGAGTGCGGACCTCGTCGCCGGGGCGCTCGGCCGTGATCTTCGCCCAAACGTCGCCCTGCTCGTACCAGTCGAGGCCCGCCGCTCGCATCGCCACGCTGAGCAGGAGGACCGCCAGCTCGCGGCGGCCGAGCTGGGGGCCGCTCACTGTCTGCTGGCGGGCCGCCTCGTCCAGCAGATGACGGCTGTCGTAGTGGAACAGGGTGTGCGCGATCTTCATCGCGGCGGGGCCGCCGAAGGCCGTTTCTTCCGGTTCGTAGATGCCTCGCGTCCAGGAGGCGAGGACGCCGGCGTCGACCAGCTCGCCCAGGGCAGCGTCGAGGACCTCTGCCGAGTCCGGGCCCGCGGGCCGGTACCGCAACCGCCACCAGGGGTGCTTCCGCAGGAAGGACCACTGGGCCAGTTCCGACTCCTGGGCGATCAATACCGGGAGTAAGTACTCCACGGCGGTGGCCTCCGCGTGACTCCAGTCGGTGAACCGGATGAGGCGTTGCGGCCATTCGTCCGCAGTCATGTTCCCTCTTCTCGTCGTCTAGTTGGTCAGGAAGCAGGTGTCCCACCCGGACGCGGACGGCGTTCCGGTGTGGAAGGAGTGCAGGGCGAGTGCGGTGCCGGCGGCACCTTCGAGGAGCCCGATGTCGCCGCCGCCGGGAGGGTTGATCAGGGAGTCCGCCAGGGTGCCCGGAGCGGTGTCGGTGATCGGGGCCAGGAGCCGGGGCAGGCATGCGGTGAGGCCGGGTGTGAGGGCGTCGGTGGCAGTGAGTTGCGTGATGTGCGCCAGGCCGGCGAAGCCGTGGCACAGGGAGACATCCACGGTGGCGTCGAGTTGGCCGGGGTCGGTCATGGCGCGCAGGAGGGCGAATTCGGCGGCGTGTTGGCGCGCCGGGTCCTTGAGGGCGAGGGCGGCGAGCTGCTGGGCGCGGGCGAATCCGGCGGTGCCGTAGCACCAGGACGGCCGGGAGGGGCCGGGCCCGGTCGTGCCGGATCGTAGCTGCTCGCGGGTGATCCAGTACGGCCACCACGGTCCGGCGGGGCCGTTCTGCTGCCAGTGGTCGAGCCAGGTCAGGATGCGGGTGATCGCGTCGAGGTGGCCGTCGACGGTGACGCCGCGGCGGGCCGTAAGGGAGAGCACGGCGAGGGGGCCGCCGATGCCGTGGGCGACGCCGTTGTTGGCGTGCCCTTCCAGATAGTCCGGGGAGATCGTGCCGGAGGGGGCGAGGTGGCTCCACCAGCCGGGCAGAACTTCCCCGTCGTGCCTGACCGGCTCGGTCAGGCGGACCAGGTAGGTCAGGATCTCGCGGAGGACGTCGGTGTGGACGTCGCGGTGCAGCAGGAGCCCGCCCATTCCACTCAGGCCGCGGATCGCGTCGAACTCGGCCAGCGCGGGCATCTCGCCGCGGTCCATGCGTGCGTGGGCATGGGCGAGCCGGTCCCGGATGGCCTTCGTGACGTACCGGTCGAGGGTGTCCAGGGCGCGGGCGTAGCGTCCGGGGCGGTCGGCAGCGGCGTGCAGGGCGAAGGCGAGCGCGGGCGCCCCGTAGTAGAGGTGGCTGTCCGGGCCGCCGACGACGGGTTCGGCTGCGGCGCAGGCGAGCCAGTCGTGGGCGCGCTGCCACGGCCCCTGGCCGGTGCGGGCCCGCTCGATGTGCAGCAGCGCGACACCGGCCGCGCCGTGCGCAAGCGACTGCGGCCACCAACCCTGGCGGTGGTGCAGCCCCCGTACGTCCTGCGGTGAGGCGAGTCGCTCGGCGAGGACGTCGGCGGTGGCCAGTGCGCTGTCACGCACGTTCATTGGTGATCTCCTCGGTGAGTCCAGGCCATTGCGGCGGCGTGGGCCAGCCGTATGCACATCCGCTCGTCGTCCTTGTCGATGCCGGCGGCGCGGATGTGGTGGGCGTGCAGCAGCGAGTCGAGAACAAGGTCCGGGTCGATGCCACCACCGGACGCGTCCAGCTTCTGCCGGTAGCAAGCCAGGGCCGCGTCGCGCCCGCTCCAGGCTCTGGCGACGGCGGCGCCGCCGGGGACGGCACGCAGGGCCGCCCAGCCGTCGGTCGGATCGGCCAGACGTACCGCCTGACCACGCACGGTCCGGTCCAAGGGACGCGGGTCGATGATCCGGCCGTGGGTGATCAGCCAGTCCATGCCGGCCGCGGTGCCGCCGGTGAAGGCGGCAGCGAGGGACACGAAGTTCGCTGCGGCAAGGACCTGTCGGTGCGGACGGGTCCTCTGGGCGAACTGGACGGCCAGCGCTCGGGAATCGGCTGCGAAGACGTCCTCGGCCAGACTCATCAACGGCCCTGCACCCCACCGACCAGTCTCCGGGTAAGAGGTCGCGAACTGCATGTCGGTGAGGAGCCCGGCACGGCGCAAGCCGTTCGCCCACGAACTCACGCGCCGCGCGGTGAGGGCCAAGTCCTGCTCGCTGGGGACCGCGATGCGCAACCGCAGGTGCCAGCAAGGGTCGCGGTAGCGCATGTACCACCAGGTCGGCGGCTCATCCCACTGGCCGAGCAGCGCGGGAAGATGGTCGGCAAGGATCTCGGGCTGCCGGTCGACGTGCCCGTACAGCTTGACCAGCAGCCAGAAGGCGGCGCCCGGAAGATGACCGTGCTCGCGCGTGATGAGTTGGTCGGCGGTCACGGGCGGGACAGTCGGCCACTGGGGCGGACGCACGGCCGTCATCGGGGCGATGACCTCGTGGGCCCGTCCGTCGAACCAGCCTCCGTCGGATTCCGCTTCCGTCAAGAGCGCCGATTCGTGGGTGACCAGGTGGGCGCGCAGCAGCGCGAGGTGCGCACGTTCGGAGAGGTCCAGCGGCAGGAGCTGGTCCTCTTCAGCCAGCGAGACTTCGTCCGGGACCCGGCGGCGTGTGCGCCACTCGTCGGCCGCCTTGTGCCACTCCTTCCAGGGGGCGCGGCGGTCGGGCAGCTCCGACCGGTCCAGTCGCCACCTCGCCGGCGAGAAGATCGCGCGCCCGTAGCGCACGCGCGGCAGGTACGGCAGGGCGGTGGCGGACGCCCAGGGGAAGATGCTCAGGACGGCGGTCTGGGAGCGGCTGATCTCGGCGAGGAAGCGTGCGAGCGGCGGCGTGTGGCCTCGCAGGTCCAGCGCGTGCAGGGTCATGGGGTCCAGCAGGCACGCGCGCGAGAGGGAGACGAGGTAGAGCCTGCGGCGGTCGCAGCCCACGGCGAGGTCGTCGAGCGTGACGGTGCGCTCGTCCACCGGACGGTGCTCCGCCAGGCTAATGACGGCCGGCAGGAGTTCGGCGACGCGGGTGACGTTGGTGTCGCCCCGGTCGAGTGGAGTGAAGGAGACCTGCGTGGGCACCGAGCCGGGCGCGTTGACCGGTAGCTTCTCCAGCATGGCGGCGGCGCGAGCCTGATCTTCTGGTGTGAGCAAGCCCAGGCTGCGGCCGATCGTGGTGCCGATCCCGCGGGAGGGGGCGATGCCGTGGAGGACGAAGTCTCCCTTTTCTAGGGCCTCTTGTGATGTGGCGCGGATTTGGAAGCGCAGCTCCGTGTGGGCCGGTACCTGCGGGGCGTCTCGGTCTCCGACTGTCAGTGTGCGGATCAGGTCCTCGTCCAGGCTGATTTCGTCGCGGCCATCGAGGACAGCCGCCTGGGCGAGGGAAAGCAACCGCTGTTCGCGGGTGGTCAGGGCCTCGCGCTGCTCAGGTTCCGCGTCGCGGTATCCGGCCGGGAAGCCGAGGCCGACGTCCGGGTCCACCAGGTCCCGGACCGGGACGAGCGAGTTGATGCCGTACCGCTCGAAGAACCGGTTGTGGAAGTCCTTCCACGCCGGAGTGCCAAAGGGGTACGCACTCAGCCGGGCCAGCACCGTGGCCGCCTTCTCAGCCTCGCGGGCAACCTGTGGGGGCAGAGTGAGAGAGCAGTCCATGCGCAGGTCCAGCGTGAGCGGCTGGGCCTTGACGGTGCTCAAGGCGGTCATCTTCTGACGTAAGGCAGTACGCAGGCGCTGTCCGTCCGCCGGAGCCAAAACCTGGTTGTGCTGGGCGATGGCGTCGCGGACTGCCCGCAGGTCGGCCACGAGGTCCGCAGCTGACGGCGCGCCGGCGGCCTTGGCCTGCTCGACCAGGTGGTCCAGGGCATCGAGGGCGGCAGAGGGCGCGTGCAGGCTGCTGATGAGCACACCGCGCTCGACCAGGCTGCTGACGAGCCCTTCCACCCGGTCAGCGGGAACGTCGGGGTACTCGGTCCTCATCAGTTCCACGAGGGTATGGACGGGGACGGGCGAGGCGGCGGCATCGACGGCGATACGTACGGCGTTGGTGTACCGGACGGACACTTCGGCCGCCGGGCTGCCTTCGGTGCGGCGTGAGCGGGGCGGGTAGGGCACGATCAGGCGATCGCCCCGTACGAAAACGGTGTTGTTGGCCATCACATGCAGGTGCCGCAGGACTTCAGGGTGTGCTTCCAGGCGGGCGATCAGGTCCGCGATCCAGTCGCCATCGGCGCGGATGACGGGTTGGTGCCACTCGCCCCAGGACCATCCTGGCCGTTCCCCGAATGAGGCGGGCGCGACGCCGGCGAACAGCCCATTCGGGGTCGCTCGGCCCGTCATACGCAGCAGGTACCGCATGACCGACACCACTGCGCGGCGCAACTGACGGGTCTCGGGGCTGGCCACCGAGCACAGGGCCTGAACCTGCTGCGCGAGCAGAGGACTGCCCTGCTCGATGGCTTCGGCGGCCTCGGACAGCGACCAGACGTCGCGCAGCCACGTCTGCCACCGCACCTCACCATCCGGGGCGTCGTCGGCGAGGTCCGGCCACGCGGGAAGCGGCACCTTCGAGTAATGGGCGGCGCGCACCAGCGCAGCGTCCGCGCACCGGTACAGCGGGCCGTCCTTCCGGGAATCCATGCACCCTCCCTGGTTGTGGCGCGTTGGGGTGCCAGCCCGCGCGGCACAAGGCCGCACGGGCTGGCAGATTGGCGCGCTCGGCGTCAGGCCACGTTGGTGGCGCAGGACCCCTGGCAGCTCGGCTTGCAGCCGTCGTCCGTCAGGTTGATCACCGTGGCGGAGCCGTCGCCGGACTCCAGGACGCTGATGTCCAGGTCGAACGCATCACCCTCCGCCGTGGCGGCCGGGGACTGCGCCTGGCCCTTGATCGTGTTCGCGTTCATGCAGGTTTCTCCCTACTCGTCGTGCGGTGGAAAATGATCAGGCCACGTTGGTGGCGCACGGGCTGGAGCAGGTGCTGCCGCAGCCGTCGTCGGTGAGGTTGATCAGCGTGGCGGAGCCGTCGTCGGACTCCAGGACGCTGATGTCGAGGTCGAATTCGTCGTTCTGCATGTGCTGATTCCTCCGTTGCCGTGCGCGGCTCCGATTGAGCCGCGAGGGGACGTGCCGCGTTGGCGGCGCCGGCGCGACATGGGCGTCGTGCCGGTGGTCTGGTGCGGTCAGGAGCCGCTGGAGATGCAGGCGTTGCCACCGCAGGTCGAGCCGCAGCCGCCGTCGGAGGCGATACCCGCCCCGACCGTGCCACCCGATTCGATGACGCTGATGTCGAGGTCGAACGGGTCCTGCGCGGCAGAGGCCGAGACGGTCCTCACGCGCTGGTCGGTCACCCTGGGAGTCACGGGAACCCTCCTGGTCGATGTGGTGGAACTCTTCGATTCGGTGTGTTGCTGTACGGCTGGCTCTGTCCGATAGACGGCAGTGGTGTGCCCTGCGCCGCTCGGGCCTCCTCGGCTACCTCGCCAGACACGAGAACTGCTGTCCGGCTGAAGAATTGGGGACGGACACGGAGCCCGAAGAAGGGTGACGGGACCGAGATACGCCGTCAGGCAGCTGGGCGCTGCGCCTGCGGGCGATTCTTGGCGGCCTGGTCCAGCACCCGGGTGAAGTGCTCGGCCTGCTCATCGCCCTCGGCCTCCTCGGCACGGAGGCCGCCGAACCGCTTCCAATAACGCTGGCAGGCATCGCTCTCCATCAGCTTCGCGGCGTGCCATGGCAGGTGTCCGGTACGGATGAAGCCGAGGCGGTCGCGGACGCTGAGCATGCAGATGAGCCGGTTGGCCGCGAGCAGCTGCATGTACTCCTCGACGTCCAGGTCCTCGGGAGCCGAGAGCTTGGCGAGGTCGGGGCTGGTGGACACCTGGGCCAGCCAGTCGAGCTGGTTGCCGGTGAGGAACACCTCGTTACGCTCGGCCTGGTGCCGTGCGTCTTGCCTGAGCCGGGTGGCTCCGACCACGGCGGTGGTGAGGGAGACGGCAGCACCGGCGGCGAGGACGGCGGTGGTGAGCTTCATCGGTCAAGGAACCTTTCCCAGAGCAGATTTGCGGCAGGTGGGCTGGCGGACGGAGAACCCGGGGTTCTGCTGGTTCACGCGGCCCCCGCGAGGAGGACGGTCGGGGTTTCGTCGGCGGAGCTGTCCGGTGTGTAGCGGCGGCACACCGCATTGAGAGCGACGGCAAGGGGCGGCAGACCCACGGTGGCTCTGCGTGCGTCGACGGACCCAGGGGCGCGCAGCGGGCACAGCTCGATCCCATCGGTGCTCAGCAGGAACTGGGTGCCGTACTCCTGGGCGCTTCCACTGGTGACGAGGGCGCGATCGTGCAGGTGAGCCCAGTGCTGGACGAGTGCGTCGCCAGCCTGGACAGCGCGTCCGAGCAGGGTGGTGGCGGCGCGTTGAAGGGCGTAATTGTCGTCGCTGTGCAGGGCGATGCTCCAGGCGGCGCGGGCGCCGTCGGGGCCGACGAGGCGATGGCCGGGCCAATCATGGTCGGCCAGGATGGGGTCTGTACAGCGAGTGGTGTAACTCGTGGGGTGGTAGTTACAGTTGGGCCGCGGTGAGACGGCCGTCGAAGGTGATGTCGAAAGCCTGGAGAGCCGGCTTCCATCGCCTGGTCCAACGCTTCGCTCCGGTCCCGGTCGGGTCCAGGCTCATTACTGCGAGGTAGACGCACTTCAGGGCGGCCTGTTCCGTGGGGAAGTGTCCGCGAGCACGGACGGCCTTGCGGATTCGGGCGTTCACGGACTCGATCGCGTTGGTCGTGCACACGATCCGGCGGATCTCGACGTCGAACTGAAGGAAGGGCACGAACTCCGCCCAGGCCCGCTCCCACAGCCGGACGATGGCCGGGTACTTCGCACCCCATTCCTCCGAGAACTCCAGGAACCTTTCCGTGGCGGCATCCTCCGTGGGCGCGGTGTAGACCGGCCGGAGAGCCTTAGCGATCTTCTCCCAGTCCTGCCGGCCCGCGTATTTGAAGCTGTTACGAAGCAGGTGAACCACGCAGGTCTGCACGATCGTCGCAGGCCAGACGGTGTTCACCGCGTCGGGGAGTCCGGTCAGCCCATCGCAGACAAGCATCAGGACGTCGCGCACGCCCCGGTTCTTGATCTCGGTGAGGACCTGGAGCCAGTATTTGGCTCCCTCGCCGCCATCGCCAACCCATAGCCCCAGGATGTCCCGGGTCCCCTCGGCGGTCACGGCCAATGCCATGTAGACCGGGCGATTGGCAACCTGCCCATCCCTGACCTTGACGTGCACACAGTCGATGAAGACGACCGGATACACCGCGTCCAGCGGCCGGTTCTGCCATTCCACCATGCCCGCGACCACACTGTCGGTGATCGTGGAGATGGTCGACTTCGACACCTCGGTCCCGTACACCTGGGCCAGGTGCGCGGAGATCTCACCGTGCGTGAGACCCTTTGCCGACAGTGACAGCACCATCTCGTCGATCCCACCCAGACGCCGCTGTCGCTTCTTGACCAGCATCGGCTCGAAGGACCCCGCCCGGTCCCGCGGGACGGAGATCCCGACCGGGCCGACCTCGGTGGCCACAGTCTTGGACCGGTGGCCGTTGCGGTAGTTCTCCCGCCCGCCCTCGGCCCGCTCACCGTGCTCATGACCCAGGTGATCAGTCAGCTCACCTTCCAGCGCCGACTCCAGCACCCGCTTGGTCAGCTGCTGCAGCAGGCCGCCCTCACCGGTCAGCTTCAACCCGTCGGCCTGAGCTCGGGTCACCAGCTGACCGATCAGCTCGTCATCCACGGCGGCCGCCAGCTCGCCGACGCCACTCTCGGTACCGGTCTCACGCATCACGTCAGTCATCAACTTCCGCTTCTTGCTCGGGAGTTACACCGGTTACCGTACAGACCCGCGACCGCCCTCGTCGTCGTCGCCTGCCGGGACGGGGGCTGGGGGCCAGGGGTGCGGGTCACTGACGCACAGGAAGACTCCGTCGGGGGTCCGGGTGAGGACGACCTTCACTGGAACCGAGGACTCATCCTCCTTGCGGGCGTGCTGGAAGGCGTTCGTCAGTAGCTCGGACGCAGTGAGAGTGACCCTCCAGTCGAGTTCGGTCAGGCCCCACAGACGGAGGCACGCACTGACGAGGCCACGCATGCCCGAGACGGCAGCGGCAGTCAGAGTGACGTCGATTTCGCATGCTCCGGAACGCGTCCGGACCGCAGCGCTTGTGCCGTCCGTAAGGGGCTGTTGAGCCTCCATCAGGTCTGCCTTCACGGGGAGTCCCTCGTTCGACGAAATCTCTCCAACCGGCGCCGGATGCGGTGTGTACTGGGGCGGCGGCCGTGAGCAACCATTGAGCCAGGCCGACAGAACCGCGTGTAGATCTTGATACGGAAACCTCGATCTTCCGTTTCGCGAGCGAGGAACAGCCCATGCCAAGACCCGAGAAGCAATTGACTCCGGACGCGTCCCCGCGTGACTGGTTCGGCCATGAACTGCGGACCTGGCGTAAGAAGCGCGGCCCTCTCACGCACGCCGAGTTGGGCACGAATGTGCAGGTCAGCGGTTCACTCATTGAGAAGATCGAGAAGGGGACTGCTACCTGTTCGAAAGACTTGGCTGAGCGCTTGGACGAGGTCCTGCAGACGGGGGGAGTCCTCACCCGGGCGTGGGGGATGGTGTTCGGGCAAACGGAAAAAGCCCGTCCTGAAACGGAAAGTGCACCCCCTCGCAGGGCGGAGGTGCCGGTTCAGGTCCATGAAGGCCGCATCCTGGGCAGAGGTAGTACAACACCTCCAAGCGGGAGCCCTGCCTCTGTGGACCGTCGCGCCTTCCTCGCCACGAGCGGCCTTGCCGCCATCGCCCCCATAGACCTCGTCCACCTCGTGACCCCAGCAGCCCCCCGGGAGATCCCGACTCAGATCCGCCCCCGCGAGATCAGGCAGGTGAAGTCGCTGGCCGATGTCATCCATCGCCAGGACAACGAGTACGGAGGCGGCGGCGCGGTGCGTGAACTCGCCCGCGGCGCCATCATGTGGGGAGCCTTCCTGCTGCCGGTGCCCTGCCCCGAGCCCCTGCGGCCTGAACTCCTGGCCTCTGTGGCTCGGTTAGGGATTGTCGTCGGCGCCTCGCAGTTCGACGCGTACGCTCACGACGATGCCCGAGTCAGCTTCCGGCTAGCCGCTGAGTGCGCGGAAGAAGCCGGTGAGTGGCATCTGCGCGCCAAGACGTACTCGTTCATGGCCCGGCAGGAAATCTGGATCGGAGATCCGGATACTGGCCTAACCCACGCAGAGAAGGGGTTGGTGCGCTCCGACCGACTCACCGCGACCGAGCGTGCCATGCTGCACACGGCACGCGCCCGTGCCTTCGGCAAGATGCACGACGTAGCCAACACCCTGCGCGCGGTCGGAGAGGCCGACGCCGCGTTCGAACACTCGGACCCGGTACAGGATCCGCCGTGGATGGCCTACTACGACTACGCCCAGCACCACGGCGACACCGCCCACGCGCTGTTCGACCTCGCGGTCCACGCGGACCACGACCCCGGGCAGGCGGCCCGCCGCTTCGAGATCGCGGTCAAAGGACACGGCAACGCCTTCGCCCGCTCGCGCGCCATCTCCGAGACAAAACTCGCTTCCCTGGTCATGGCCAAAGGCGATGATCCGCGGCACGCGGTCGTACTCGGCCACCGAGCGCTGGATGACGTCGGCAAGCTGACTTCCTGCCGGGCCGCCGAGGACCTGCGGGAACTCGCCCGGTTCGCAGGCCGACACCGGAGCCTCCCCGAGGCCAGCGACCTGCGCGAGCGCATCGCAGCTACGGTGCAGGCGTGACTACTTCGCCCACGCCCACCCAAGCCGTACTTAAGGAGGCGTGCCTCGCCGCCGGCCTCGACGCGACCAACGCCCAACCGATACGGATCGCCGAGAACGCCATTTGGCGTCTGCCCGGGGGCACGGTGGTGCGTATCGCCCGCCCTGGCCAGTCCGCCGCCGCAACACGCGAGGTTCAGGTCGCCCGCTGGCTGGCCACCCAGGGCGTGCCCGCCGTACGCGCCCTTGGCCTGCGGCAGCCGGTAATAGCCAGCGGGCACCCTGTGACGTTCTGGCAAGAGCTGCCGCCACACGAAATCGGGACCATCACCGACGTCGTCGTGCTCCTCAAGCAACTGCACGCCCTGCCGATACCAGACCTGCCACTGGGTGAGCTGGACCCGTTCGTCCGGCTCGTTGAGCGCATCGACGCAGCGAGTACGACTTCTGCCGATGACCGGTTGTGGCTGAAGGGCCGGCTTAAAGATCTCAAGCAGCAATGGGCTTCGAGGCCCAAGGGTCGGCCGGAGTGTGTAATCCACGGGGATGCATGGGTCGGCAACGTGGCGCGTACGGAGGCCGGCCCGATGTTGCTCGACTTCGAGCGCTCTTCGTTCGGTCCCCCGGAGTGGGATCTCGTGTCGACCGCAGTGAAGCTCACCACTACCGGCGCAGTATCTGCCGAGGAATACGCAGCATTCTGCGAGACCTACGGCGTTGACGTTACGAAGTGGGAAGGGTATGAAATCCTGGCTGGCGCACGCGAGTTGCGTATGGTGACGTACGCCGCGCAGCATGCAGCCAGCCGCCCTGAATGGCGACGCGAGGCGCAATACCGCATTGACTGCTTGCGCGGCCGGGCCGGGGTGCCGCCGTGGCGATGGAAGGGGATCATGTAGCCCACTACCAGTGACTCACGAGTGCAACTCGTCTTATAGGTGGCTTTACCCAGTTTAGATGCAATGCCTGATCCGTCAATCTGACTCGGTGTCGCGATGCTTCCGAATTGCCAAAGTGACGTATTCGCCGACGGCAGACAAGAAATGCCGCAGAAAGACTGGATAGCTGTGCGAGGGCATGTCAACGTACAACGTCCCGTGGAAATCCAGGCCAGATGGTGCCACCGCTCCTCAGCGCTCACTTCCCCCTAAACCGGTTGGGGTGGGCGTCGCGAGGGTTGGCCAGCTAGCGCAACTCACCTTGGGAGGCTCGTCCGTCTGCTTCTGTTAATCTCATCTACTCGCTTCACTTCGCCCTCGGTGGCTGAACGACTGGGCGCGGCCAAACGGCCGGTGACTACCCTGCGGTCTCCACGGGGCTCTGTGTTTCCGTCTGCGCGGCCGGACGTTTCGGTGAGGATCTCCTGTAGCGAGCTACCGCGACGATCGTGTCGTCAATGCGCACGTGCCACGCCATCCGGGTGCAACAACCCGGTGGCCCGGGCCCCCAAGATCCCTGAGCGCCGCGGCACGGTGAATCTGGACCGGCTTACGGCCGCCTCGGGCAGCGCGCCCGCAGCCCTTAGCTCGTACGTACTTCCCCTGTCGGCAGGAAGGTCAAGCAGACATCGGGCGCGTGACGGTCGGGCAACATAGCCGACGATCGCCGGTTAGCCAAACCGGCGATTGCCGCGACCATTGAGACGTTCGCCTTTCGACTGCGCTTGGCGGTGGAGTCGTGGCGGACGCGGGCAGCTTCGCGATGGCAAGAGGAGGCGCGGGGCAGTTCTGCTGCGGCGTCTTGCCGTAGGCAGCGTGCGCCGCCGACAGGTGGCCGTCCTGGCGCACTCCGCGCGAGGTGATGCTGCCATGCCTCTGTCGCTCCTCGCTCTCCCAGCAAGGAAACCCTGCCATGCACCGATCGGCGATACCGCCTGCCCCCACGACTTCCTCCGTAGCAGTACGTACGGCCTTCCTGACCGTGCAAGACGCCGCTGAATACCTCGGCCTCTCACACCACACCCTCTACGTCTGGCGCCACCGCCGTCAGGGACCGCCGAGCTTCCGCATGGGCCCCCGCGGTCGCGTCATGTACCGAGTGGAAGCCCTCGATGCCTGGGTCCGCGAACAGGAGCAGGCCGACTCCCGCTCCAACTTGGCCCTGAACCCGCTGAGCGCAGATCCACAGCAACGCATCCGCCCCAGCGCCTGACGTTCCGTCCGTCATTGAGCACCGTTTGTACCCCCGTCGAAAAGGAGATTCCCCTGGCCGGCTACATCGAAGACCGCTGGATCAAGAAGAAGAAGGACCCGGTCACCGGGAAACGAGAGCGAACCGCCCGCTACGGCAAGGGCAAGCGATACAAGGCCGCTGGCATACCCGGAGTCCGAGACCGATCCTTTGACACCTTGGAGGACGCCAAGGCGTGGCTCCGGCGATCAAGTACCGACCAGGAGCGCGGCGAGTTCGTCGATCCACGGGACGGCTCCCTAACCGTCGCTGAGTACGTCGAGCGGTACTGGATGCCGGGTGTGCGTGGTGAGGCCAAGACGCGCAAGGGCATCGATGAGCGGATTCGGCTACACGTGATACCACACCTGGGCGATGTATCGCTGAACGAGGTGTCTGCGGCCGAGCTTCGTGCCTACATAGTCAGGCTCGAATCCTCGTGCTCGCCGCAGTACGCCCGCAGCATCCTCTCGACGCTGTCGAGCGTCCTGGAGACAGCGGTTGATGACAAGCGTCTTGCTCGGAACCCGATGAGGTCCAAGTCGGTCCGATGGCCGAAACTGCCTGATGAGCGTCGTGAGGCGTGGCCTGAGGCGCTGGCACGGAGCGTGCGTGATGAGATCAGCCAGAGGCACCGTATAGCGGTAATTCTTGGGCTTGGGTGCGGTCTGCGTCAGGGGGAAGTGTTTGGCCTGAGCATGGAGGACGTGGACCACGCGCGCGGAGTCCTCCACGTCCGACGTCAGGTGCAAATAGTCAATGGCCGGAAGTACTTTACCCTTCCAAAGGGTGGCAAAACCCGCGTTGCGGACATGCCACGTTCCGTGGCCGACGAGTTGGTGAAGCATGCCAGGGCATACCCCGGTGACAAGGTCGAGCTTCCCTGGGGCGGTCCTGAATCGGACAGGGAGCGGAAGAAGTTCGGCCTCGTACTGACAACGAAGTACGGGAACGCGATCGCAGCCAACACGTGGAACACCGAGATCTGGAAGCCTGCCCTGGCCAGGGCAGGTGTCATCCCTCCGCGTGTCAAGGGGGCGAAACCTTGGCAGTGGCAAGCGGCGCCGAAGGACGGGTTCCATGTGTTGAGGCACACGTACGCATCCCTCGTGCTGGAGGCAGGAGAGTCGGTCGTCACCCTCGCCAAGTGGTTGGGGCATTCATCGCCGACCATCACGCTCGATCACTACGCGCACTTCATGCCGGAGGCGGGGAAGAAGGGGCGCAGGGCAATCGATAGCCTGCTGGGGGAGCGGGCGGAGGAGAGTTCCGGCCCAAACTCCCCAGATTCTCCCCCAGGCCCGATCCTGAGTGGAGATGCGACCGTCCGACGCGCGTAAACAGCGAGGTGAGAGCCCGTATGTTCACCACCCGCCCCACCCTCCAGGGCACCTTCGGCATGGTGGCCTCCACCCACTGGCTGGCCTCGCAGTCGGCCATGGCCGTGCTGGAGGACGGGGGCAACGCCTACGACGCCGCCGTGGCCGGGGCCTTCGTGCTGCACGTCGTCGAGCCGCACCTCAACGGGCCCGCCGGAGAGGCCCCGATCCTGCTCGCGCCGGCGGACGGAGAGGTGCGGGTGCTCTGCGGGCAGGGCGTGGCGCCGGCCGGGGCGACGGTCGCGCACTACAAGGGGCTCGGACTCGGCCTGGTTCCCGGTACCGGACCGCTCGCCGCCGCCGTCCCCGGAGCCGTCGACGCCTGGCTGCTCCTGCTGCGCGACCACGGCACCAAGTCCCTGGCCGACGTGCTGAAGTACGCCATCGGCTACGCCGAGCACGGGCACCCGCCCGTGGAGCGCTTCACGGAGACCGTCGAGACCGTCCGGGAACTGTTCGAGACGGAGTGGAAGTCCTCCGCCGACGTCTACCTGCCGGGCGGCCGACCGCCCCGCCCCGGCGAGCTGTTTCGCAACCCCGCCCTCGCCGCGACCTGGAAGCGGCTGCTCGCCGAGGCCGCCGGCGCGGGCGACCGGGAGGCGCGGATCGACGCGGCGCGGGAGGTCTGGCGCGCGGGATTCGTCGCCGAGGCCCTCGTACGGCAGGCCGGGCGGCCCACCATGGACACCAGCGGTGAACGCCACACCGGCACCCTGACCGCCGCCGACCTGGCCGACTGGTCCGCCCACTACGAGGCCCCGGCGACGTACGACTGGAACGGCTGGACCCTGTGCAAGGCGGGCCCGTGGAGCCAGGGGCCCGTCCTGCTGCAGCAGTTGGCGCTGCTCCCGCCCGAACTGCCCGCCTACGGCTCCGCCGACTACGTCCACCTGCTGGTGGAGGGCTGCAAGCTCGCCATGGCCGACCGGGAGGCCTGGTACGGCGACGCGGACGGCGCGGACCGGGTGCCGCTCGACGACCTGCTGTCGCCCGGGTACAACGCGGAGCGGCGGCAACGCGTCGGTGACAAGGCGTCCTTCGAACTGCGGCCCGGCGCCCCGGGCGGGCGCACCCCGCGGCTCAGCGCGCACGCGCTCGTCGCGGCCGTGGAGGGCGAGGGCCTCGACGCCCTGGGGGTGGGCGAGCCGACGGTCGCCAAGAGCCCGACGTCCCCGGTCCCGGGCGAGCCGGACGTCACCGCCGACGGGGGCACCCGAGGCGACACCTGCCACCTCGACATCGTGGACCGCTGGGGCAACATGGTCTCGGCCACGCCCAGCGGCGGCTGGCTCCAGTCCAACCCGGTCGTGCCCGAACTGGGCTTCCCGCTCGGCACCCGCCTCCAGATGGCCTGGCTGGAGGAGGGCCTGCTTAACTCGCTCACGCCGGGCCGCCGCCCGCGCACCACGCTCACCCCGTCCGTCGCCCTGCGCGACGGGGTGCCGGTCATGGCCTTCGGCACCCCCGGCGGCGACCAGCAGGACCAGTGGCAGACGCACTTCTTCCTGGCGGTCGCGCTGCGCGCGCGGGTGCGCGGCGGTCTCGACCTCCAGGGCGCGATCGACGCCCCGAACTGGCACAACGACAGCTTCCCCGGTTCCTTCTTCCCGCGCGGCATGCGGGCGGGAAGCGTCACCGTCGAGTCCCGCATGCCGGGCGAGGTCGTCGAGGAGCTGCGGCGCCGCGGACACGACGTGACCGTGGGAGAGGCGTGGTCGGAGGGCCGGCTGTGCGCCGTCGCGCGGGACCCGGCGACCGGGGTGCTGTCGGCGGCGGCGAACCCGCGCGGCATGCAGGGGTACGCGGTGGGCCGCTGACCGGCCCGCACGCCCGTGCACCGGATGTTCGTGGCGATTCCGCCCGGAGTACACCACCCGGGTGGGGATTGTCAGTGGCGCGTGCTCTCATGGAGTCATGATCGAGACCAACGAAACCATCGACGAGTTTCTCGCCCGGCACACCGACGACGTGGAGGAGGCCGTCCGCAAGGCGGCCGCGCAGGAGATCATGCCGCGTTGGCGCCGGCTCGCCGCCCACGAGGTCGACCAGAAGGCCGGCCCGCACGACCTGGTGACGGACGCCGACCGCAAGGCCGAGCTGTACCTCACCGAGGTCCTGCCCGGCCTGCTGCCGGGCTCGGTGGTGGTCGGCGAGGAGGCCGTGCACGCGAACCCCGCGTCGTACGAGGCGATACGCGGCGAGGCACCGGTGTGGATCGTCGACCCGGTCGACGGGACACGGCAGTTCGTGCGCGGTGAATCGGGCTTCTGCACCCTGGTCGCGCTCGCCCACCACGGCGTCGTCCACGCCTCCTGGACCTACGCCCCCGCCGACGACCGGCTCGCCACGGCCGTGCGGGGCCGGGGCGCCTTCCTGGACGGTGGGCGGCTGTACGCCGGACCGCCCGAGCCCGGCCGCGACCTGCGGATCGCCACCTCCCACCCGGACTACACGACCGACGAGCAGAAGCGCGACCTGCTGGCCCTGCGCACCCCGGGCCTGGCCCCCCGCCCCTGCGGCTCGGCCGGCCTGGAGTACCTCGCGGTCGCCCTGGGCGAGTCCGACGCCACCGCCTTCTCCTGGGAAGCGGCGTGGGACCACGCGGCGGGGATTCTGCTGGTCGAGGAGGCGGGCGGCACCCACCTGACCCGCTCGGGCGAGCCCTTCCGCATCACGGGGGGCAACGACCTGCCCTTCACCGCCGCCCGCGACGCCGCCACGGCCCGCCGAGTGGTGGCACTGCTGTCGGGCGAGGCCTGATCTCCCCGGGGGCCGGCGGGTGCGCCCCGCGACGGCGCGCTGTCGGACCCCGGGCCTATCCTGATCCCGAGTGGCCATCGGCTGACGAAGGGGTCCGAAGGTGCCGTCGATGCTCGATGCGGTCGTAGTGGGTGCGGGGCCGAACGGGCTGACCGCTGCCGTGGAGCTGGCCCGCCGCGGCTTCTCGGTCGCCGTGTTCGAGGCGCGGGGCACCGTGGGCGGCGGCGCGCGCACGGAGGAGCTGACCCTGCCGGGCTTCCGGCACGACCCGTGCTCGGCCGCGCACCCGCTCGGCATCAATTCCCCGGCCTTCCGCGACCTCCCCCTGGAGCGGTACGGCCTTCAGTGGCTGCACCCCGCGCTGCCCATGGCGCACCCCTTCCTCGACGGCTCGGCCGCGGTGCTGTCCCGGTCGGTCGGCGAGACGGCCGCCTCCTTCGGAGCGCGCGACGCGGGGGCGTACCGCAGACTCGTCGAGCGTTTCCTGCCCAGGTGGGACACGCTGGCCCGCGACTTCATGTCCCTGCCGCTGACCGCGCTGCCCCGCGACCCGGTCACCCTCGCCCGTTTCGGACTGGTCGGGCTGCCCCCGTCGACGTGGCTGATGCGCCGCTTCCGCGACGACCGGGCCAAGACCCTCTTCGCCGGGCTCGTCGCGCACGTCATGGCCCCGCTCGGCGGCCTCGCCACCGGCGCCATAGGCCTGGTCTTCGCCCTCGCCGCGCACGCCCGCGGCTGGCCCGTGGCCCGCGGCGGCTCCCAGTCCATCTCCGACGCCCTCACCGCCTACCTGAAGGACCTCGGCGGCACGGTCCACACCGACTACGAGGTCAAACGCCTCGACGACCTGCCGCCCGCCCGGGCGTACGTCTTCGACACCTCGCCCACCGCCCTGGCCCGCATCGCGGGCCTCGGCAACCACTACGCGAACTACCGCTACGGCCCCGGCGTCTTCAAGATCGACTACGCGCTGGACGGCCCCGTCCCGTGGACGGCCGAGGAGCCCCGCAGCGCGGGCACCGTACAGATCGGCGCCGACAGCGCGGAGATCGGCGCCGCCCTGGACGCCGCCTCCGGCACCGACCGCGCGCCCGAGCGGCCGTTCCTCATCACCGTGCAGCCCGGCGTCGCCGACCCCACCCGGGCCCCGGCCGGCCGGCACGTCTTCTGGGCCTACGGCCACGTCCCCAACGGCTGGACCGGCGACCTCACGGACGCCGTCGAACGCCAACTGGAGCGCTTCGCGCCCGGCTTCCGCGACCGCGTCCTCGCCCGCGCCACCGCGGGCCCGCCCGAACTCGCCGCCCGCAACGCCAACTACGTCGGCGGCGACATCGCCTCCGGCGCGGTGTCCGGCCTCCAACTCCTGCTGCGCCCCAAGCTGTCCCTCTTCCCGTACTCGACGCCGCACCCGGCCGTCTTCATCTGCTCGTCGGCCACGCCGCCGGGCCCCGGTGTCCACGGCATGTCGGGCCACAACGCGGCGAAGGCCGTCTGGCGCAGACTCCGCCAGACCTGACCCCCCGAACCGGACCTGCCCCCGAGCCGGACCTGCCCCCGCCCGGGTCCGGACCGTGAACCGGCTCCGACCCGGGCCCGACCGCGAACCGGGCCCGACCGCGAACCGGACCAGACCCCACTCCGGACGCGACCCGACCCCGTACCGGATCTGTCCCCGACGCGAACCTGGCCCCGACGCGAACCTGGCCCCGGACCGGACGTGGCCTCGGACCGGACGTGGCCTCGAACCGGTTCCGACCTCGAACCGGACCGACCCCGAACCAGACCCGGCCCGGACCGGGCTTCAACCGAACCGGACCTGGCCCCGACCCGGACTGACCCGACCCACCCCACCCCCGACCGAGCCATACCGAGCCGAACGAGGACCGTCCATGCCCACCCTCACCCTCGTCCAGGGCGACATCACCCGTGAGAGCGTCGACGCGATCGTCAACGCGGCCAACTCCTCCCTCCTCGGCGGAGGCGGCGTCGACGGGGCCATCCACCGGCGCGGCGGCCCCGCCATCCTCGCGGCCTGCCGCGAACTGCGCGCGGGGCACCTCGGCAAGGGCCTCCCCACCGGCCGAGCCGTCGCCACCACCGCGGGCGACCTGGACGCACGCTGGGTGATCCACACGGTCGGCCCGGTGCACAGCACCACCGAGGACCGCTCCGACCTCCTCGCCTCCTGCTACCGCGCATCCCTCCGCGTCGCCGACGAGCTGGGCGCCCGCACGGTCGCCTTCCCGGCGATCTCCACCGGCGTCTACCACTGGCCGCTGGACGACGCGGCCCGCATCGCCGTGGAGACCGTGCGGACCACCGACACCTCGGTCACGGAGGCCCGCTTCGTCCTCTTCGACGACCGGGCGTACGCGGCGTTCGCGCAGCGGGTGGGCTGACCGCGGCGCGGCACACGCCTCACCGCAGCGGGCGGGTCCCGGTCTCCGGTGCCTGGACCACCGTCCACCGCCCCCACCCCGCGACGGCCAGCGCCACGGCCACCAGGCCCCCGCTCACCCACAGCGGACCCAGCTCACCGGCCGCCGTGCCGAGGGTCGTCGCGGCGAGCAGGGGGCCCGCGGCGGCGCCGGTGTTGAGGGCCGCGGTCGCGTAGGAACCGGCCATGGTGGGGGCGCCCGACGCCGCGTAGAGGACCCGGGTGATCAGGGTGGCGCCCACGGCGAAGGACAGCGCGCCCTGCGTGAACACCAGGGTGAGGAGCGCGACGGGGCTGTGGGCCAGGAGGGCCAGGGACGGCCAGCCGAGGAGCAGCAGCGGGCCGGTGACCGCGAGGACCGCCCCGGGGCGCCGGTCGGACAGCCGGCCCGCGACGGTGACGCCGGCGAAGGACCCGGCGCCGAAGAGGACCAGGGCGACGGAGATCCACAACTCGTCCAGCGCGGCGGTGCCGGTGACGACGGGCGCGAGGAAGGTGAAGCTCGCGAAGGTCGCCGCGTTGACCAGGGCGCCGAGCAGCATGACCCGCAGCAGTCGCGGATCGCGGAGGCGGGCCAGTTCCGTGCGCAGCGCAGGAGCGTCGGTCGCGTCCAGCCGTGCGGGGCGCGCGGGGACACCGGTGAGGATGCCGAGGGCCGCCGGCACGCAGAGGGCGGCGACCGCCCAGAACGTGGCCCGCCAGTCGAGCGCCGTGCCGAGCAGCGCGCCGCCGGGGACACCGGCGACGGTGGCGACCGTGGTGCCCGCGAGCAGGACGGAGAGCGCGCGGCCCTTGCGGTCAGCCGGGACGAGCGCGGCCGCCGTCGTCAGGGCCACGGCGAGGAAACCGGCGTTGGCCAGGGCCGCGACCACCCGGGTCGCGAACAGGAGGGCGAAGTCGGAGACGACGGCGCCCGCCGCGTGGGCGGTCAGGAAGACCAGGACGCAGCCCAGCAGGCTGGACCGGCCGGGACGGTGACGGGCGAGCGCCGCCATGAGCGGGGCCCCGACGACCATGCCGACGGCGAAGGCCGAGGTGAGCGTGCCCGCCGTCGCGACGGTGACGTCGAGATCCGCGGCGATGTCCGGCACCAGGCCGGCCAGCATGAACTCGGAGGTGCCCATGGCGAAGACCGCCAGGGCGAGCAGGTAGAGGGGGAGGGGCAGCATCGAGTCGGCTCCGGGGCGAGAGGGGGTACGAGGGGCATCTCGTCACCGCCGCCGCCCCGGGAGGGTACGCCTGTCGGACCGCTCGGACGCGGTACGACGACAGGGGTTACGGGCTCAGTGGTTCAGGGGGCTGACGGCGTGACCGAAAGCCCCCACCTTGTCCGACACAGGACTCGACATGAGCCGCACGCTACCCCACCGGCACCGGCCGGGGCATCCGGATTTCGCCGACGCATGCTCCCCGACCTGGTCCGACGTCTGACCGAACACCAGCTTGACGCACTACTGCAACTGATGTGCAATAACCTCGCATCGACAACAAGCGTGGGGGAGACATGACAGCCCGTCGGATCCATCGGACCCGTCCGCTACGGAGTGCCGCCGCCGCGGCGGCGTTCGTCGCCGGCGTCTCCGCCTGCTCCGCGCCCGGGGACGGCGGCACGGACGACGGGGGCGAGGCGGCCGAATCCGTCGTGATCGGAGTGGGCTCCGAGCCGGACACGCTCAGCCCGCTCCTCGGCTACGGCAAGGACGGCAACTCCAAGATCTTCGACGGGCTGCTCGCCCGCGACACCGACCTGAAGCTCGAGCCCGCGCTCGCCACCGCACTGCCCGAGATCGCCGACGGCGGCCGGACGTACACCTACACCCTGCGCGACGGCGTGAAGTTCAGCGACGGGGAACCGCTGACGTCCGCGGACGTCGTCTACACCTACCGCACCGTCCTCGACGAGAAGACCAACAACACCGCCCGCAGCGAACTCGACGCCGTCCAGAACGTCCGCGCCGACGGGGACGACACCGTCGTCTTCACCCTCAAGTACCCGTACGCGCCCTTCGCCGACCGCACCGTCCTGCCCATCGTCCCCGAACACGTCGCGGGCCGGCAGGACCCCAACACCGGAGAGTTCAACACCGAGCCCGTCGGCACCGGACCGTATGTGCTCACCCACTGGAGCAAGGGCGAGAAGCTCGGCTTCAAGGCCAACCCGCACTACTGGGGCGACAGGCCCGCGGTGAAGTCGTTCACCATGGCCGTCATCGCCGACGACAACGTACGCGCCACCCGGCTGCGCTCAGGTGACCTCGACGGCGCCGTCCTGCCGCCCAACCTGGCCGCCACCTTCGAGAAGGACGACGGCAGACGCACGTATCGGGCCAGGTCCTACGACTTCCGGGCCGTCACCCTGCCCACCGGCGGCAAGGTCACCGGCGACCGCGCGATCCGCCGGGCCCTGGACGCCGCCGTGGACCGGCAGGCCATGGTCGACAAGATCCTCGACGGCGCGGGCAGGCCGGCGTACGGGCCGCTGCCCGTCGACGACCCCTGGTACCGGCGCGGCATCGAGCGCCCGCACGACCTCGCCGGGGCCAAGCGCATCCTGGACGGGGCCGGCTGGAAGCCCGGCTCCGGCGGCGTCCGCGCCAAGGACGGACAGCGCGCCTCCTTCACCCTGTACTACCCGTCCGGCGACAAGGTCCGCCAGGACCACGCGCTCGCCTACGCCTCCGACGCCAAGAAGGCCGGCATCGAGGTGAAGGTCGAGGGCGCCACCTGGGAAGTCATCGAACCGCGGCTGAGCACCGACGCGGTCCTCGCGGGCCTCGGCAGCGTCGGCGACCCCGACTTCGGCCTCTACACCCTGCTGCACTCCTCGCTCGCCGGCGACGGCTTCAACAACATGGCCCACTACGCCAACCCGGCCGTGGACGAGGCCCTCGACACCGGACGCCGCGGCCAGGACCCGAGCGAGCGGGCGGCCGCCTACGACCGGATCCAGCAGGCCCTCGTCGAGGATCCCGGGTACACCTTCCTCACCCACATCGACCACCTCTATGTCCTCGCCGACCGCTGGGACGCTCTCACCACCCAACTGGAGCCGCACGAGCACGGCTTCGCCAGCGGGCCCTGGTGGAACATCGAGGACTGGCAGCCCAAGAAGTGATCCGCACCGCCCGACGGCTGCCCTGGGGCCCGATGGCGCGGCTGGCGGGGCGGCGGGCCCTGTTCGCCGTCCCCGTCGTCCTCGTCGTCACCTTCGGCGTGTTCGCCATCGCCGCCGCCTCCCCCTTCGACCCCGTCAAGGCCTACGCCGGCACCGCCGCGCTCGGCGCCGACCAGGAGACCCTGGACCGGCTGCGGGAGAACCTCGGTGTGGACCAGTCCTTCGTCACCCGCTGGTGGGACTGGCTGACCTCCGCCCTCACCGGAGACCTCGGCCACTCCGGCGTGCTGCGGCAGCCGGTGACCCAGGTGATCGGCGAACGCCTCGTCTGGTCCGCGCTGCTGTGCGCCGTCGCCTTCGCCCTCGCCGTCACGCTCGGCACGCTCCTCGGCGTCCTGGCCGCCCGCCGCCCCGGCTCGCCGCTCGACCGGGCGGTCACCTCCCTCGCGTACATCCTGGAAGCGGCTCCGGTGTTCTGGACCGCGCTGCTCGCCGTGTGGCTGTTCGCCCTCCAGTGGGACGTCCTGCCGGCCGGCGGCCTGACCGACACCGCCAGCGAACAGGTCACCGCGGGCCAGGTCGCGAGCCACCTCGTGCTGCCCGCCGGCGTGCTCGCCGTCTCCCAACTGCCCTGGTTCGTCCTCTACGTGCGCCAGGGCGTCGGCGACGCCCTGGCGGAGGACCCGGTGCGCGGCGCGCGGGCCCGCGGGCTGGGGGAGGGCACCGTCCTGATCGGACACGCCCTGCGCTCGGGACTGCTGCCGGTGCTCACCCTGATCGGCTCCCGCGTCCCCGAACTCATCACCGGCGCCCTGCTGGTGGAGACCGTCTTCAGCTGGCCGGGCATCGCCGCCGCCACCGTCGAGGCGGCCACCGCCGTCGACTTCCCGCTCCTCGCCGCCCTGACCGTCCTCGCCACCGCCGCCGTACTCGTCGGCAACCTGTTCGCCGACCTGCTCTACGGACTCTTCGACCCGAGGGTGAAGCACAGTGAGATGTGAAGTCCATGGCTGACACCGCTGCCGAGAAGACACGGCCGACCGGGCCGGTCCGGCGCTCCCGCGGCGGCGACCGCCGCTCCACCCGCACCCTGCGCCTGCGCACCTTGGCCGTGCTGCTGGCCCTGACCGTGCTCGCCGTGCTGCTCGTGCCGCCGCTGGTGCGACTCGACCAGCAGGCCGTCGATCTGGCCGCCAAGCTGCGGCCGCCCAGCCTCCAGCACCCGTTCGGCACCGACGACGTCGGCCGCGACCTGCTCCTGCGCTGCGTGTACGGCCTGCGGGTCTCCCTGCTCGTCGGGGTGGCGGCGGCCCTGACGGCGACGGTCGTCGGCACCGCCGTGGGCGCCACCGCCGGAGCGCTCGGCGGCTGGGTCGACCGCGCCGCCATGCGGGTCGTCGACACCCTCTCCGCCGTGCCCCACCTGCTGCTGGGCATCTTCGTCGTCGCGATGTTCCGGCCCGGCGTCTGGCCCGTGGTGGCCTCCGTCACCGTCACCCACTGGCTGTCCACCGCGCGCATCGTCCGCGCCGAGGTGCTGTCCCTGCGCTCCCGCCCCTACGTCGACGCCGCCGTCTCCGGGGGCGCCTCCCGGTGGCGGGTCGCCGTACGGCATCTGCTGCCGGGCGTGCTGCCCCAGGCCGCGCTGGCCGCCGTACTGATGGTGCCGCACGCCATGTGGCACGAGTCGGCGCTGTCCTTCCTCGGCCTCGGCCTGCCCACCCACACCGCGAGCCTCGGCAACCTGGTCCAGGAGGCGCGGGGCTCACTGCTGGCCGGGCAGTGGTGGCCGACCCTCTTCCCCGGCCTGTTCATCATCGTGCCCACCCTCGCCGTCGCCGGTCTCGCGGGCGCCTGGCGGGAGCGGATCAACCCGCGCCGCCGATCGGAGCTGATGCTGTGACCGGGCGAGCCCCCGTGCTGTCGGTACGCGGCCTGTCGGTGCGCTTCCTCATGCCGGGCGGGCGCCGTGTCGCCGCCGTCACCGACGCGCACTTCGACGTGGCGGCCGGCGAGTGCCTGGCCCTGATCGGCGAGAGCGGCTGCGGCAAGTCGGTCCTCGCCTCCGCCCTGCTGGGGCTGCTGCCCGGCAACGCGCGGACCGCCGGACGCGCACTCCTCGGCGACCTCGACCTCCTCGCCGCCGACGAGCGGACCTTCGCCCGCACCGTACGCGGCCGGCTGATCGGCCTCGTCCCGCAGAGCCCGGCCGCCCACCTCACGCCCGTCCGCACCGTCCGCTCACAACTGGAGGAGACGGTCGCGCGGCTCACCGCGGTCCGCGGCGGCCGCACCGCCCTGCGCCGGGCCGCGGAGGCCGCCGCCGAGCGCGCCGCGTTCCCCCCGGACCACCTCGACCACCACCCGCACGAACTCTCCGGCGGCCTCGCCCAGCGCGCCGCCACCGCCCTCGCCCTCGTGGGGGACGCCCCCCCTGCTGCTCGCCGACGAGCCGACCACCGGGCTCGACCGGGACCTGGTGGACCGCACCGTCGACGAACTACGACGCCATGTCGACCGGGCGGACGGCCCGGGCGCCCGGCGCGACGACGAGGACCGCGCCCTGCTGATGATCACCCACGACCTGGCCGCCGCCGAGCGCATCGCCGACCGGATCGCCGTGATGTACGCCGGCCGCATCGTCGAACTCGCCGACGTCGCCGCCTTCTTCGGCACCCCCGGCCCGCGCCACCCCTACAGCCGGGGCCTGCTCGACGCGCTGCCCGACCGCGCCTTCGTCCCCATACCCGGCCTGCCGCCCGAACTCGGCGCCCTCCCCGACGGCTGCGCCTTCGCCGCCCGCTGCGGGCGGGCCACCGACGCCTGCGCCGACCTGCCCCCGCTGCGCCACGCGGTGGCCTGCCACCATCCGCACGCCGCGCTCACGGAGGCCGCCGACCGTGCTTGAACTGCGTACCGTCACCGCCGGATACGACGGGAAGGCGCCCGTGTTCCGGGACGTCTCCCTGTCGGTGGAGCCGGGGCAGGCGGTCGGGCTGCTCGGCCCCAGCGGCTGCGGCAAGTCCACCCTCGCCCGCGTCGCGGCCCTGCTGCACCCACCCGACGCCGGCACCCTGGTCGTCGACGGCGCACCCGTGCGTCACTGGCGGCACCGGGCCCCCCGCGCCCGGCGCACCGCCTTCGGCGTCGTCTTCCAGCAGGCACGTCTCTCCGCGGACCCCCGGCTGACGCTGGCCGACCTGATCGCCGAGCCGCTGCGTGCCACCGGCCGACGGGACGGCGCCGCCGACCGGGTCGCCGACCTGTCCGCGACCGTGGGCCTGACCGCCGACCTGCTGACCAGGCGCCCGCACGAGGTCAGCGACGGCCAGTTGCAGCGCGCCTGCCTGGCCCGCGCCCTGGTACTTCGCCCGCGCTGGCTGGTGTGCGACGAGATGACGGCGATGCTCGACGCGTCGACCACGGCCGCCCTGGTGCGGGTCGTCGAGGACTACCGGGCCGCCAGTGGCGCGGGCCTGCTGGCCGTCGGCCACGACCGTCCGCTCCTCGACCGCTGGTGCGACCGCACCGTCGAGTGGGCCTCCTTGGTACCCCCGGCGGAGCACTGACCCGCCTCGGGTGCGTCAGCGGGTGCTCCACTTCTGGTTGTCGCGGCCGCTGCACTCCCAGAGCTGGAGCCTGGCACCGTTGCCCGTCTTCTCGTCGACGACGTCCACGCACTTGTTGGCCTGCACGTTCACCAGGTCACGGGGGCCGGCCAGGATGAACTGCTGGGCCGGGTTGCCGCTGCACACGGCGACCTGGACGACCGTGCCGTTGGCCGTGCCGCCCCAGGTGGCGTCCATGCACAGGCCCAGCGAACGGATCGTGCCGTCGGGACGGAAGTCCCACTTCTGCCAGTTCTTGCCGGTGCAGTCCGCGATCTGCAGCGGCGCACCGTCCCTCCACTTGTGACCCGCCACCTCGATGCAGCGGTTCGAGGCGTGACCGTAGATGGTCGTGCCGGGCGCGACGGGCTCCTCGGGCGTCTCGGCCTTCGGCTTCTCCTCGCCTCCGCCTCCGCCTCCGCCTCCGCCCGACGTCTCCTTCTCGGGCTTCTCGGGAGCCGGTGCCTGTTCGCCGCCGTCGTCCTTCGGCTCCTGCGTGGCCTCGGGCCGCTGCGCCTGCGGCTGCTCGGCGGGCGCGGACTCGGCGGTGCTGGGCAGGAGTTCCGGGCTCGCGCTGGGGCTGGGCGCGAGCGCGGCGCCCGCCTGCTGCGTCTGCTCGGTGGCGCTGGTGCGGACCTGGGGCTTGTAGGCGATCCAGATCATCACGAACGCGATGGCGAGGGCGACGAAGATCCCGAAGAACGTGGCGAGCCAGCGCGGCAGGAACCCCCGCTGGACGTACGTCCCCTCCACGTCGGTCGGGTCGACGCCGGAGCGGCGCACGGCCAGCGTGTACGGCCGCTCCTCCTTCGCCCCGAACCAGATGACCCGCTTCGGCTTCAGCGTCGTCTCCACGAACGCCGCGCGGCCGGGCTCGATCTGCACGTTCGACGGCCGGATCTCGTACGACAGGTGGTCGCCGGTGTCGCTGCCCGCGACCGACGCGGTCACCTTCGTGTTGCCGAGGTTGTCCACCGCCAGCTTCGGACGCCCCCGGAACCTGCCCTTCACCGTCGGCGGGACCAGCTCGGCCCGCACCTCGGTGAACGGCGTGATGGTGAGGTTGCCCTCCGGCACCGTCACCGCGTCCGGATGCTCCGTCGGCGTGATCCGCACCGCGTACGGGTTGGGGCCGGCCACCGCGTCCGGCGTCCTCGGCGGGGCGAACGTCAGCTCCACCGTGCCGGTCGTGCCCGGATACAGCCGCAGGGTCTGCGGTTCGACCGTCGTCCAGGGCGCCGTGTCCCCGACCGGCTCGAACCGGTACTCGTCCACCACGTCACCGGTATTGCGTACCCGCAGCCGTACGCGCGTACTGCTGCCGGGGTCCACGGTCGCGGACACGGGCTCCAGGGAAGTCCACAGGCTCACAGGGAGACGTTACGTGGGCGCCGAGCCCTCGTCAGGGGCCCTTCGGGCACTCCTGGCTGCCCCAACGGGCCGGGCCGGATGACCCGTCGCACCGAACCCCTCCCTTCTCACCAGGAACGAACAAAGTCCGACGGGATAATTGATTCGGTTGTGTTCGGGTCCTAGGGTGACCCCTGACTCAGTAGTCGCCGCGGCATCGGCAGTTGAGTACCGCCCCAACGCCAACTGCTCTCGCGGCATCGTGCGTCGAGCCGCCCCCGAAGTCCACGGAAGGCCACGGTCATGCCGCTTTCGCCCGCGTCCCCCGCCGAATCACCGGCCCGCCCGCCCCGCCCGGTCGTCAGCCGCCGCCGCCTCCTGGAGGGCGGGGCCGCCGTCCTGGTCGCGCTCACCCTCTCACCGTCGCCCGTCACCGCGGCGGGGCGGCGCCAGGCCGCCGGCGAAGCACCGGAGTGGAACGACTTCGGGGTCTTCCGGCTCGGCACCGAACCGCCGCACACCACGCTCATGCCGTACGCGGACGACAAGCAGGCCCTCGCCGGCGACCGTACCCGCTCGCCCTACCGGCTGAGCCTCGACGGTACCTGGAAGTTCGCCTACGCCGAACGCCCCGAGGTCCGGGACGCCGACTTCCACCGCACCGACGTGGACGACACGGACTGGGAGACCATCCCCGTCCCCTCCGTGTGGCAGCTGCACGGCCACGACCACCCCATCTACCTGAACATCACCTACCCGTACATGGGCCCCAACGGCCTCGGCGAGGACCCGCAGCCGCCCGCCGCGCCGACCCGCTACAACCCGGTCGGCCAGTACCGGCGCACCTTCACCGTGCCCCGCGACTGGAAGGGCCGCCGCACCTTCCTGCACTTCGAGGGCGTCAAGTCCGCGCACTACGTCTGGATCAACGGCGAACTGGTCGGCTACGACGAGGACTCCTACACACCCTCCGAGTACGACGTCACCGACCACCTCAAGCCGGGCACCAACCAGATCGCCGTCGAGGTCTACCGCTACTCCGACGGCGACTGGCTGGAGGACCAGGACATGATCCGGCTGAGCGGCATCTTCCGCTCGGTCCACCTCTACTCCACCCCGGCCGTGCACCTGCGCGACTTCAAGCTCGACACCCACCTCGACGACACCTACACCGGCGCCGAACTGGCCGTCACCGCGAGCGTGCGGGCGTACGGCGAGGGCGGCACCGGGCGCTACACCGTCGAGACCCAGCTGTACGACGCGCGCGGCCACGCCGTCTGGTCCCGGCCCCTCCAGCAGCCCGTCGAGGTCGGCGCGGCCGGCGCCGGGCAGGACGTCACCGTCCGGGCCGCCAGGGCCGTGCCCGGGCCCCGGCTCTGGTCGGCCGAGCACCCGAACCTCTACACGGCCGTGCTGCGCCTGCGGAACCCGGCGGGCAAGGTGACGGAGACCCTCTCGCACCGGGTCGGCTTCCGCGAGTTCGCGCTCAAGGACGGGCTGATGCGGATCAACGGCGAGCCGGTCTCCTTCCGCGGCACCAACCGCCACGAGATGCACCCGTCCCGCGGCACCGCCCTCACCCGCGAGGACATGGTCGAGGACATCAGGATCATCAAGCGGATGAACATGAACAGCGTCCGCACCTCGCACTACCCGAACAACCCGCAGTGGCTGGAACTGGCCGACGAGTACGGCCTCTACCTCGTCGACGAGACCAACCTCGAGACCCACGGCATCCGCGACGAGTACCCCGGCGACCACCCCGACTGGACCGCCGCCTGCGTGGCCCGCGCCCAGAACATGGTCCACCGCGACAAGAACCACGCCTCGGTCGTCATCTGGTCGCTCGGCAACGAGGCGGGCGGCGGCTCCACCTTCAACGCCATGCACGACTGGATCCGCTCCTACGACACCACCCGCGTCATCCAGTACGAGGGCGACGACCGCCCCGGCATCAGCGACATCCGCTCGGAGATGTACGACAGCCCGCAGCGCGTCGAGCAGCGGGCGAAGGACACGTCCGACACCCGGCCGTACGTGATGATCGAGTACGCCCACTCGATGGGCAACTCCACCGGCAACTTCAAGAAGTACTGGGACCTGGTGCGCGCCCACGACGTGCTCCAGGGCGGCTGGATCTGGGACTTCGTCGACCAGTCCCTCCACACCCCCGTCCCCGCCCGCACCCTGCTCACCGAGGCGGGACCGGCCGGGCTGCGCGGCGAGATCCTCGCCACCCGCGGCACCCTCGACCGCGACAAGGGCCTGTCCGGCATCACGGTCTTCGAGCGCGACGACAGTCTCGACCTCACCGGCTCCCTGACCCTGGAAGCCTGGATCACCCCGCACGTGACGGGGTACCACCAGCCGATCCTCGCCAAGGGCGACACCCAGTACGCGCTCAAGCAGAACGGCCGGACACTGGAGTTCTTCATCCACTCCGCCGGCCAGTGGATCACCGCGAACTGGCAGCTGCCGGACGACTGGACCGGCAGCGAGCACCACCTCGCGGGCGTCTTCGACGCCGACGCCGGGACCCTGACCCTCCACGTCGACGGCGTCGAGCGGGCCACCCGCACCACCGACCGGCGCCCCAGCAGCAACACCGCGCCCCTCGCGCTCGCCACCGACGCCGACAACCAGGTACGCGAGTTCAGCGGCACCATCCGCCACGCCCGCGTCTACGCCCGCGCCCTCGACGCCGCCGAACTCGCCTCCGACGGCCGCGGACCCGGTGACGACGGCGTCCGGTTCTGGTTCGACGCGGCCACCGTGAAGAGCGAGAAGAAGCGGCCCCGGGACAGGACGTTCCTCGCCTACGGCGGCGACTGGGGCGACAACCCCAACGACGGCGCCTTCGTCGCGGACGGCATCATCACCGCCGACCGCGGCCACACCGGCAAGGCCGCCGAGGTCAAACGCGTCTACCAGGCGATCAACGCCGCCCGCACCCCCGGCGGCGGACCCGGTGACGTCACCCTCACCAACGAGTACCTGTTCACCTCGCTGCGCGAGTTCGACGGCCGCTGGGAACTCGTCGCCGACGGCGAGGTCGTACGGCACGGGAAGCTGACCCGGGAACAACTGGACGTGTCCCCGAGGTCGGACAAGAACATCACCGTCCCCGTCAGGCTGCCGGACGACCCGGCCCCCGGCACCGAGTACTTCCTCCAACTCGCCTTCACCACCAAGGAGTCCACGCCCTGGGCGAAGGCGGGCTTCGAGGTGGCCCGGCAGCAACTGCCCGTCGAGACCGGCTCCGCCGCCCCGGCCCCCGCACGCCTGGAGAGCGTCCCCGTCCTGCGCCACCAGGACGGTGCGAAGGACGTCCGGGTGAGCGGCAAGGGCTTCTCGGTCACGGTCGACAAGACCACCGGCACCCTCACCTCCTACGAGGCGAAGGGAACCCCCCTCATCACCTCCGGGCCCGTGCCCAACTTCTGGCGCGCGCCCACCGACAACGACAAGGGCAACGGTCAGCACACCCGCAACCAGACCTGGCGCGACGCGGGCGCCCGCCGGAAGGTCACCGACGTCGCCGTACGCGCCCTCGGCGGCCGCGCCGTCGAGGTCAGGGTCACCGGCACCCTGCCGACCACGACCGAGTCGGCGTACACCACCACGTACACGGTGTTCGGCAACGGCGAGATCAAGGTCGACAACACCCTGCACCCGGGCGCCGCGAGCCTGCCCTACATCCCCGAGGTCGGCACGATGCTGTTCCTGCCGGGCCGCCTGGACCGCGTCCACTGGTACGGCCGCGGCCCCGAGGAGAACCACTGGGACCGCAACGACGGCACGGACGTCGGCCTGTACTCCGGGACCGTCGCCGACCAGTGGACCCCGTACATCCGCCCCCAGGAGAACGGCAACAAGACCGACGTCCGCTGGATCGCCCTCACCGACCGCCACGGCGTCGGCCTGCTCGCCTGCGGCGAACCCCTGCTGGAGGCCAACGCCTCGCACTTCACCCCGGAGGACCTGTCGACCGGCGTACGGCACGACTACCAGCTCACCCCGAGGGACGAGGTCGTCCTGCGCCTCAACCACCGCCAGATGGGTGTCGGCGGCGACAACAGCTGGGGCGCGCACACCCACGAGGAGTTCAAGCTCTTCGCCGCCCGGGACTACGCCTACACCTACCGGCTGCGCCCCCTCACCGACGTCCGTGACGCCATGTCGGCCTCCCGGCGGCGCACGGCGACCGAGTAGGCCGGACCGGCACACGAGAGGCCAGGAAGCGTGACGTCCATGTCGGATTCCCGCCAGCCCCCACCCGTTCCGCGGGCCATCCTGGACCCATGCAGACGGGAATGCACACCGACACCGAACGCTGCGTGCGGGCCGTTCGCTCGAAGGACGCGAGGTTCGACGGCTGGTTCTTCACAGCCGTCCTGACGACCGGGATCTACTGCCGGCCCAGCTGCCCGGTGGTACCGCCCAAGCCCGGGAACATGACCTTCTTCCCGAGCGCCGCGGCCTGCCAGCAGGCCGGGTTCCGGGCGTGCAAACGCTGCCGCCCGGACACCAGCCCCGGCTCGCCCGAGTGGAACCGGCGAGCCGACCTCACGGCCCGCGCCATGCGCCTGATCGCCGACGGCGTCGTGGACCGCGAGGGCGTACCCGGCCTGGCCTCCCGCCTCGGCTACAGCACCCGGCAGGTCGAACGCCAGCTCCTGGCCGAACTGGGTGCGGGCCCCCTCGCCCTCGCCCGCGCCCAGCGCGCCCAGACCGCCCGGCTGCTCATCGAGACCACCCCGCTGCCCATGGCGGACATCGCCTTCGCGGCCGGTTTCTCCTCCATCCGCACCTTCAACGAGACCGTCCGCGAGGTCTACGCGCTCTCCCCGGGCGAACTGCGCACCCGCGCCCCCCGGAGCCGCCCCGCCCCGGACGCCCCCACGGCCGGCGGCACCCCCGGCACCCTCTGCCTGCGCCTCCCGTTCCGGGCCCCGCTCAACCCCGACAACCTCTTCGGCCACCTCGCCGCCACCGCCGTGCCCGGCGTGGAGGAGTGGAGGGGCGGCGCGTACCGGCGCACCCTGCGCCTGCCGTACGGTCACGGCATCGTGGCCCTCACCCCGCATCCCGACCACGTCGCCTGCCGCCTCACCCTCACCGACCCGCGCGACCTGACCGTCGCCATCAGCCGTTGCCGACGGCTGCTCGACCTGGACGCCGACCCGGTGGCGGTCGACGGCCAGCTGCGCGCCGACCCGCTGCTCGCACCGCTCGTCGACAAGGCCCCCGGCCGACGGGTGCCCCGCACGGTGGACGAGGCGGAGTTCGCCGTGCGGGCCGTGCTCGGCCAGCAGGTCTCCACCGCGGCCGCCCGCACCCACGCCGCCCGCCTGGTCACCGCGCACGGCGAACCGGTGGACGACCCCGAGGGCGGCCTGACCCACCTCTTCCCGTCGACCGACGCGCTCGCGGCGGTGGACCCGGAGACCCTGGCGATGCCCAGGACCCGCCGTACGACCCTCACCACCCTGGTCTCCCGCCTGGCCGACGGCTCGCTCACCCTGGGCGTCGAGTGCGACTGGGCCGAGACCCGCGCCCGGCTCCTCGCCCTCCCCGGCTTCGGCCCCTGGACCGCCGACGTCATCGCCATGCGCGCCCTCGGCGACCCCGACGCCTTCCTCCCCACCGACCTGGGCATCCGCCGCGCCGCCGGAGAACTGGGCCTGCCCTCCACCCCCGCCGCGCTCACCGCCCGCGCGTCGACCTGGCGGCCCTGGCGGGCGTACGCCGTCCAGTACCTGTGGGCGACCGACGACCACCCGATCAACTTCCTGCCCGTATGAGCCTGTACGAGCCCGTTCGAATCCGTTCGAGGAGCCGGAGCGAAACCCGTGAAACAGCACACCGTGATCGACAGCCCCTACGGCGCACTCACCCTCGTCGCCGAGGACGGCGCCCTGTGCGGCCTCTACATGACCGACCAGCGCCACCGCCCGGCGGAGGAGACCTTCGGCGCACGCGACGAACGCCCCTTCGCCGAGACCGAGGAGCAGCTGGAGGCCTACTTCACCGGCGAACTGAAGGACTTCACCCTCGGCCTGCGGCTGAACGGCACACCGTTCCAGCGCACGGTCTGGGCACAGCTCCAGAAGATCCCGTACGGCGAGACCCGCACCTACGGCGAACTCGCCGACGCCCTCGGCAACCCGGCCGCCTCCCGCGCCGTGGGCCTCGCCAACGGCCGCAACCCGATCGGCATCATCGTCCCCTGCCACCGCGTCATCGGCGCGAGCGGCGGCCTCACCGGCTACGGCGGCGGCCTGGAGCGCAAGCAGCGGCTGCTGGACTTCGAACGAGGGGAAGCGGGACCGGAAGCCCTGTTCTAGCTGTACTGCCCAGCCAGGTTGGTCGAGACGCCGGCACCGCTGAGGACGGCGACGAGGGGCTTGCCGATCACGCGGTCGAGGGTGGGGCGCCGGTGAGCGGTCGGCGAACGGCTATCGGTCTACCCGGACGCCGTTCTCCAACTCGGCCGTCCCGGAGCCGTCCGCCAGGACGTCCAGCGCGGCCAGCACCCGGCCGTGCAGCGTGCCGAGCAGATGGTCGCCCAGGTCCTCGCGCGGCACCAGCCGCCAGGACAGCAGCTCCTCCTCCTGCAACCGGATCGCCTTGAGGTCGTCCTCGGACAGGACCCCGCCGTCGTACAGGTACGCCACGATCGGCGGCCGGCCCACCCCGCTCACCCAGTCCACCGCGAGCAGCCGGCCGATCCGCAGGTCGAGGCCGATCTCCTCGACCGTCTCCCGCCAGGCGCCCTGGCGCGGGGTCTCCCCGTCGTCGGACTCGATCGTCCCGCCCGGCAACGCCCATCCCTCACGGTAGTTGGGCTCGACGAGCAGCACCCGGCCGTCGGCGTCCCGGAAGACCGCGGCGGCACCGGCGAGCACGCGGGGGAGGCCGGCGATGTAGGTGGCGTAGTCAGCAGTGGTCATCCCGGAAGCCTAACGAGCCGGGGGCCGGGCGCGGGAGCGAAACACGGGTGAAAGCAATTGAGTTGTGGTCAACTAAGTGGCACACAACTCAAAGGGGGGCTGTGTTTCCCCGAGACCACGGGGGAGCGGTTCCACGAGGCGCTCCCGCAGGCCGAGTGCGTCGTCCTCGACGGTGCCCCGCACGGCCTGCTGTGGACCCACGCCCAGGAGGTGACCGACGCCCTGCTGGCCTTCCTGGCCGAGTGACTCCCCGGTTCCACGGTGTGGGCAGGGGCATGACGGCGCGGCAGTCCTCCGGTTAGGGTCGCAGCGGCGCGACTGCCTTGACGTGCGCAAGGCTCGGAGAGCAAGGGGAGATCAAGGTGGCTGACGCTGCTGTGGACGGGGCCCGTCGGGTCCTCGTCGCCGCGGACAAGTTCAAGGGCTCGCTGACGGCCGTCGAGGTCGCCAAGCGTGTCACGGCCGGGCTGCGCCGTGTCGTGCCGGACGTCCGGGTGGAGGCGCTGCCCGTGGCCGACGGCGGCGACGGTACGGTGGCCGCCGCGGTCGCGGCCGGGTTCGAACGCCGGGAGGTACGGGTCGCCGGACCCCTCGGCGACGAGGTGACGGCGGCGTACGCGCTGCGCGAGGGCACCGCGGTGGTGGAGATGGCCGAGGCCAGCGGTCTGCAACGGCTGCCCGCCGGGGTACTGGCGCCGCTGGCCGCGTCGACGTACGGCTCGGGCGAGCTGCTGCGGGCGGCGCTGGACGCGGGGGCGCGGACGATCGTCTTCGGGGTCGGCGGCAGCGCCACCACGGACGGTGGCGCCGGGATGCTGGCCGCGCTGGGCGCGCGGTTCCTGGGCGGCGACGGTGAGCCCGTCGCGCCGGGCGGGGGCGGCCTCTCGGGGGTCGCCTCGGCCGACCTGTCCGGTCTGGACCCCCGGCTGTCGGGCGTGGAGCTGGTGCTCGCCAGTGACGTCGACAATCCCCTGACCGGACCCAAGGGCGCCCCCGCGGTCTACGGCCCGCAGAAGGGTGCCTCTCCGGAGGACGTGACGGCCCTGGACGCCGCGCTGGCCCACTTCGCGAAGGTGCTTCAGGGCACGGAGGGCGTGGGCGCGCGGGCCGCCGACTACGCCGCGTCCCCGGGCGCGGGCGCCGCGGGCGGCATCGGGTTCGGCGCGATGCTGCTGGGGGCGAGGTTCCGGCCCGGCATCGAGGTGATGCTCGACGTGCTGGGCTTCGCGCCGGCGCTGGAGCGGGCGGACCTGGTGATCACGGGGGAGGGCTCGCTGGACGAGCAGACCCTGCACGGGAAGGCCCCGGCGGGTGTCGCGGCGGCGGCGCGGGCGGCGGGCAAGGAGGTCGTCGCGGTGTGCGGGCGCCTCGCGCTGCCGGCGGAGGCGCTGGGGCGGGCCGGGATCCGGCGGGCGTATCCGCTGACGGATGTCGAGCCGGACGTCGCGAAGTGCATCGCGGACGCGGGGCCGATCCTGGAGCGGGTGGCGGAGTCCATCGCGCGGGACTTCGTCGCGTAGGGGAGTCTCGCCCCCGCCGCCCCTTCCCGTTCCCGACCCCCGGGGGTCTGGGGGCGGAGCCCCCAGCCAGGCCCACACCGACGCCGGGCACGCACAAACAGAAGGGCCCCGGACCCGACCCGGGTCCGGGGCCCCACCGACGTTCACACGTCACGGAAGCTGCGCGGCCCGCGCCTCCCGCCGATTGTCACGGAAGTTGTTCACCCTGCGCGCGGTGGCGAACAGCGGAATCACCGCCCCCATCACCAACTGCAGCGCACACCCCGTCTGGAGCAGCAGCTGCCCGCTCGGCGCGTCGAACGCCCAGCCGGCCAGCAGCCCCATCGACAGGACGATCCACGACAGCATCGCCACCGCCAGCCGCCCCCGCGGCTTCGGGTACTCGACCCGGCTCACCATCAGCCAGGCGGTGCCGAGGATCGCCAGCAGCGTCGCCACGAAGGGCAGCTCCAGGAGCACGATCGACACCACCGTCAGCGCCCCGAACGGCGACGGCATGCCCTGGAAGGTGCCGTCCTTCACGGTGACGCAGGAGAACCGCGCGAGCCGCAGCACCACCGCCAGCAGCACCACGATCGCCCCCACCGCCGCCACCCGCTGGTAGGCGTCGTCCGCGACCATGCCGTAGACGAGGACGAAGTACGCGGGTGCGAGGCCGAAGCTGATCAGGTCGGAGAGGTTGTCCAGCTCCGCGCCCATCGGAGAGCTGCGCAGCTTGCGGGCGACCAGACCGTCGAACAGGTCGAAGATCGCCGCGCACAGCATCAGGATGACCGCGGTGGCCGCGCTGTGCCGGGCCATGCCCGACTCGTCGCTGCCCATGAGGTGCGGGATGAGGATTCCGGTGGTGGTGAAGTACACCGCCATGAAGCCGCACGTCGCGTTGCCGAGCGTGAGCGTGTCCGCTATCGACAGGCGGAGCGAGAGCGGCATCTCCTCGTCGTCGTCCACCTCGTCGGCCTCCGGCACCCATCCGGCCTGGGTCTGTGGATCAATCACGGTCAATTCGAGTCACCCCAGCCACCGTCTTCTGACCCACCTCGACGTCGACCTCCACACCCTCCGGCAGGTACAGGTCGACGCGGGAGCCGAAGCGGATCAGACCGACCCGCTCGCCCTGCTCGACCTTGGTGCCCTGCGGCACGTACGGGACGATGCGGCGGGCCACCGCGCCGGCGATCTGGATCATCTCGATGTCGCCGAGCTCGGTGTCGAAGTGCCACACGACGCGCTCGTTGTTCTCGCTCTCCTTGTTGAAAGCGGGAACGAAGCCGCCCGGCACGTGCTCGACCGACGTCACGGTGCCGGACAGCGGGGCACGGTTGACGTGGACGTTGAGCGGGCTCATGAAGATCGCGACGCGGGTGCGGCCGTCCTTCCACGGCATGATGCTCTGCACCACACCGTCGGCGGGCGAGATGACCCGGCCCCGGGTGATCTCGCGCTCGGGGTCGCGGAAGAACCACAGCATCCCCGCCGCGAGGGCGGTGGCGGGGACGGCGACGGCCTTGGCGGCACCGGAGCGACGGGCACGCAGAAGGCTGACGGCTGCGGTGGCGACGGTCGGCAGAAGCCACGGCGAGGCTCCGCGCGCGAGGCGTACGCCGGCGAGGCTGTCGCGAGGTGCAGAGGTTTGGCTGTGGGGCATGGATGACCTTCGTAGCGGATGATGCCGCGCTATGACGGGGGACGGCGGCTTTCCGGCGATCGTAGCGGCTCCGCGCCGCAACTGGGTAAGCCAGGAAGCCGAGTCGGCGGCCGAACAGTGCCTACGGGGTGTGACCTTCTTCTCCAAGAAAACACCCCGTATCCGGACATCTAACCCTGGAATCGATACTCTTCGAGCAGTCGGCGGCCGATGATCATTTTCTGGATCTCGGCGGTGCCTTCACCGATGAGCAGCATCGGCGCCTCGCGGTAGAGGCGCTCGATCTCGTACTCCTTGGAGAAGCCGTACCCGCCGTGGATCCGGAAGGCGTCCTCCACGACCTCCTTGCAGTACTCGGAGGCGAGGTACTTGGCCATCCCCGCTTCCAGGTCGTTTCGTTCGCCCGAATCCTTTTTGCGTGCAGCGTTCACCATCATGGCATGCGCCGCCTCCACCTTGGTAGCCATCTCCGCGAGCTTGAACTGGATGGCCTGGTGCTGGGCGATCTGCTTGCCGAAAGTGTGACGCTGCTGGGCGTACCGGACGCCGAGTTCGAAGGCACGCTGAGCGACGCCGCAGCCACGGGCCGCCACATTGACGCGTCCCACCTCGACGCCGTCCATCATTTGGTAAAAACCTCGGCCGGTGACGCCGCCGAGGACCCGATTGGCCGGAATGCGCAGGCCGTCCATGATGAGCTCGGTGGTGTCGACGCCCTTGTAGCCCATCTTGTCGATCTTCCCGGGGACGGTCAGACCCGGGCGGACCTCGCCGAAGCCGGGCTCCTTCTCCACCAGGAAGGTCGTCATCGACCTGTGCGGGGCGGTGCCCTCGGGGTGACCCTCGTCACTCTTCACCAGGACGGCCACCAGCGACGACGTACCGCCGTTCGTCAGCCACATCTTCTGGCCGTTCAGGACGTACTCCTCGCCGTCCTTCACCGCCTTCGAGGAGATCGCCGAGACGTCGGAGCCCAGCGCCGGCTCGGACATCGAGAAGGCGCCCCGGATGTCGCCCGCGGCCATGCGGGGCAGGAAGTGGTCCTTCTGCTCCTGCGTGCCGTGCTGCTTGAGCATGTACGCCACGATGAAGTGCGTGTTGATGATGCCGGACACCGACATCCAGCCGCGGGCGATCTCCTCCACGCACAGGGCGTAGGTCAGGAGCGACTCGCCCAGGCCCCCGTACTCCTCGGGAATCATCAGGCCGAACAGGCCGAGTTCCTTCAGCCCGTCCACGATGTCCTGCGGGTACTCGTCCCGGTGCTCCAGCTCGGTGGCGACCGGGATGATCTCCTTGTCCACGAAGTCCCGGACGGTGGAGAGAATCTCCCGCTGGACGTCCGTGAGGCCGTGGGTCTGGGCGAGACGGCTCATCTCTACTTCCCCTGTTCCTTCAGCTCGGGCCGGCCGGGCTGCTCGCCGCCGCGCTCCTTGGTGTACGTCTCGGTCGGCACCATCACCTTGCGGCGGAAGACGCACACGAGCGTGCCGTCCTGCTTGTAGCCCTTGGTCTCCACGTGCACGATGCCGCGGTCGTTCTTCGACTTGGACGGCCACTTGTCGAGCACGGTCGTCTGGCCGTAGACCGTGTCGCCGTGGAAGGTCGGCGCCACGTGCCTGAGCGACTCGATCTCCAGGTTGGCGATCGCCTTTCCGGACACGTCCGGGACGGACATGCCGAGCAGGAGCGAGTAGACGTAGTTGCCGACCACCACGTTCTTGCCGAAGTCCGTCGTCTTCTCGGCGTAGTTGGCGTCCATGTGGAGCGGGTGGTGGTTCATGGTGAGGAGGCAGAAGAGGTGGTCGTCGTACTCCGTGACCGTCTTCCCGGGCCAGTGCTTGTAGGTCGCCCCGACCTCGAACTCCTCGTAGGTGCGTCCGAACTGCATGGCGCTCAGCCCTCCGGGATCTCGAACTTCGACGTGCGCCGCATCCCGGCCGCACGCCCCTTGCCGGAGACGACCAGCGCCATCTTGCGGCTGGCCTCGTCGATCATCTCGTCGCCGAGCATCGCGGAGCCCTTCTTGCCGCCCGCCTCGGACGTGTAGTAGTCGTACGCGTCCAGGATCAGCTCGGCGTGGTCGTAGTCCTCCTGGGAGGGCGAGAAGATCTCGTTGGACGCCTCGACCTGGCCCGGGTGCAGCACCCACTTGCCGTCGAAGCCGAGGGCGGCGGCGCGCTGTGCGACCTCGCGGTAGCCGTCCACGTTGCGGATCTGCAGGTAGGGGCCGTCGATCGCCTGGAGGTTGTTGGCGCGGGCCGCCATCAGGATCTTCATCAGGATGAAGTGGTAGGCGTCGGCGGGGTAGCCGGGCGGCTGCTCGCCCACGACGAGGGACTTCATGTTGATGGACGCCATGAAGTCGGCCGGGCCGAAGATGATGGTCTCCACGCGCGGGCTGGCCTGGGCGATCTCGTTGACGTTGTTCAGGCCCCGCGCGTTCTCGATCTGCGCCTCGATGCCGATGCGGCCGACCTCGAAGCCCATCGTCTTCTCGATCTGGGTGAGCAGGAGGTCGAGGGCGACGACCTGCTGGGCGTCCTGGACCTTCGGCAGCATGATGCAGTCCAGGTTCGGGCCGGCGCCCTCCACCACCGTCACGACGTCCCGGTACGTCCACTCGGTCGTCCAGTCGTTGACGCGCACGACACGGGTCTTGCCGGTCCAGTCGCCCTCGTTGAGGAACTTGACGATGGTGTGCCGCGCCTCGGGCTTGGCGAGCGGCGCGCAGGCGTCCTCCAGGTCCAGGAAGACCTGGTCCGCCGGGAGGCCCTGGGCCTTCTCCAGGAAGCGCGGGTTCGAGCCCGGTACCGCCAGGCAGGAACGCCGGGGGCGGAGACGGTTGACCGTGGTCATGCGGGGACCTCCAGGGGGTCGAGCTTGTTCGCGTACCGGATCTCGTCGACGATCCGGCCGATGATGCCGGTGATGTCGAAGTCCTTCGGGGTGAAGACCGCGGCCACTCCCGCGGCCCGCAGTTCCTCGGCGTCACCGTTCGGGATGATGCCACCGGCGATCACCGGGATGTCTGTGGCACCGGCCACACGGAGCCGTTCGAGCACGTCCGGCACCAGTTGCGCGTGCGAGCCGGACAGGATGGACAGGCCCACCGCGTGCACGTCCTCCGCGAGGGCGGCGTCCACGATCTGCTCCGGAGTGAGCCGGATGCCCTGGTAGACCACCTCGAACCCGGCGTCGCGGGCCCGCACGGCGATCTGCTCGGCGCCGTTGGAGTGGCCGTCCAGGCCGGGCTTGCCGACCAGGAAGCGGAGCTTGCCGACCTCCATCTCCTTGGCCGTCAGCTCCACCTTGCGGCGCACCTCCGCCAGGGCCGAGCCCTCCTCCGCGGTGACCGCGACCGGCGCCGAGGACACCCCGGTCGGGGCCCGGAACTCGCCGAACACCTCGCGCAGCGCCCCCGCCCACTCGCCGGTCGTGGCGCCGGCCCGGGCGCACTCCAGGGTGGCCTCCATGAGGTTGCCGGTGCCGCGCGCCGCCTCCTTCAGCTTCTCCAGCGCCTTGCAGGGGCGCGGGTGGTTGAAGGGCGGCTGGTACCGCGTGTCCCGCCAGTTCCGAAGCGAGGCGACGACGCGGGCCTCCACCGCCGGGTCGACCGTCTGGATCGCGGTGTCCAGGTCGGCGGTCAGCGGGTTCGGCTCGGTGCCCTCGAAGGCGTTGACACCGATGATCTTCTCCTCGCCGGACTCGATCCGGGCCCGGCGCTCGGCGTGCGAGGCGACCAGTTGCGACTTGAGGTAGCCGGACTCCACGGCGGCCATCGCGCCGCCCATCTCCTGGATGCGCTCGATCTCCGCGAAAGCCGCCTCGACCAGCTCGTCGACCTTCGCCTCGACCACCTTCGAGCCCTCGAAGAGGTCCTCGTACTCCAGCAGGTCGCTCTCGTGCGCCAGCACCTGCTGGATGCGCAGCGACCACTGCTGGTCCCAGGGGCGGGGCAGGCCCAGCGCCTCGTTCCAGGCCGGCAACTGCACGGCACGCGCGCGTGCGTCCTTGGAGAGGGTGACGGCCAGCATCTCCAGGACGATCCGCTGGACGTTGTTCTCCGGCTGCGCCTCGGTCAGGCCGAGGGAGTTGACCTGGACGCCGTAGCGGAAGCGGCGGTGCTTGGGGTTCTCGATGCCGTAGCGCTCGCGGGTGACGCGGTCCCAGATGCGGCCGAAGGCGCGCATCTTGCACATCTCCTCGACGAAGCGGACGCCCGCGTTCACGAAGAAGGAGATGCGGCCGACCACGTCGCCCATGCGCTCCTGCGGCACCTGCCCGCCGTCCCGCACCGCGTCGAGGACGGCGATCGCGGTGGACATCGCGTACGCGATCTCCTGCACCGGCGTGGCGCCCGCCTCCTGGAGGTGGTAGCTGCAGATGTTGATCGGGTTCCACCTGGGCAGGTGGGAGACCGTGTACGCGATCATGTCGGTCGTCAGGCGGAGCGAGGGCCCCGGCGGGAAGACGTGCGTCCCCCGGGACAGGTACTCCTTGACGATGTCGTTCTGGGTCGTGCCCTGGAGCCTGGTGACGTCCGCGCCCTGCTCCTCCGCGACGACCTGGTAGAGCGCCAGCAGCCACATGGCCGTGGCGTTGATGGTCATCGAGGTGTTCATCTGCTCCAGCGGGATGTCCTGGAACAGCCGGCGCATGTCACCGAGGTGCGCGACCGGCACGCCGACCCGGCCCACCTCGCCGCGGGCGAGGACGTGGTCGGAGTCGTAGCCGGTCTGGGTCGGCAGGTCGAAGGCGACCGACAGACCCGTCTGGCCCTTGGCGAGGTTGCGCCGGTACAGCTCGTTGGACGCCTCGGCCGTGGAGTGACCGGCGTAGGTGCGCATGAGCCACGGCCGGTCCTTCTGACGCTCAGTCATGGGTGGCCTCCGCCGTCCTCAGATGTTCCGGAAGCGGTTGATGGCGTCGAGGTGCTGGGCGCGCTTCTCGTGGTCGCGCACGCCGAGGCCCTCCTCGGGCGCCAGGCAGAGCACGCCGACCTTGCCCTGGTGCAGGTTGCGGTGGACGTCGTAGGCGGCCTGGCCGGTGTCCTCCAGGGAGTACACCTTGGAGAGCGTGGGGTGGATCCTGCCCTTGGCGATGAGGCGGTTGGCCTCCCAGGCCTCGCGGTAGTTGGCGAAGTGGGAGCCGATGATGCGCTTCAGGGACATCCACAGGTAGCGGTTGTCGTACTCGTGCATGTAGCCCGAGGTCGAGGCGCAGGTGGTGATGGTGCCGCCCTTGCGGGTGACGAAGACGGAGGCGCCGAAGGTCTCGCGGCCGGGGTGCTCGAAGACGATGTCGATGTCCTCGCCGCCGGTGAGTTCGCGGATGCGCTTGCCGAAGCGCTTCCACTCCTTGGGGTCCTGGGTGTGCTCGTCCTTCCAGAACTTGTAGCCCTCGGCGTTGCGGTCGATGATCGCGTCGGCGCCCATCGAGCGGCAGATGTCCGCCTTCTGCTCGCTGGAGACCACGCAGATCGGGTTGGCGCCGCCTGCGAGGGCGAACTGGGTGGCGTAGGAGCCGAGTCCGCCGCTGGCGCCCCAGATGAGCACGTTGTCGCCCTGCTTCATGCCGGCGCCGTTGCGGGAGACCAGCTGGCGGTACGCGGTGGAGTTGACCAGACCGGGAGCGGCGGCCTCCTCCCAGCTCAGATGCTCCGCCTTGGGCATCAGCTGGTTCGACTTGACCAGCGCGATCTCCGCGAGGCCGCCGAAGTTGGTCTCGAAGCCCCAGATGCGCTGCTCGGGGTCGAGCATCGTGTCGTTGTGGCCGTCGGACGACTCCAGCTCGACGGAGAGGCAGTGCGCGACGACCTCGTCGCCCGCCTGCCAGGCGTTGACGCCGGGGCCGGTGCGCAGGACGACGCCCGCGAGGTCGGAGCCGATGACGTGGTACGGCAGGTCGTGGCGCTTGGTCAGCTCGCTGACCCGGCCGTAGCGCTCCAGGAACCCGAAGGTGGACATCGGCTCGAAGATCGAGGTCCACACCGAGTTGTAGTTGACCGAGGAGGCCATGACGGCCACCAGTGCCTCGCCGGGGCCCAGCTCGGGCACCGGCACCTCGTCCAGGTGGGTCGACTTGCGGGGGTCCTTGTCGCGGGTCTCGAGGCCCGCGAACATCTCGGTCTCGTCCTTGTGCACGGTGATCGCGCGGTACGACTCGGGGAGCGGCAGCGCGGCGATGTCGGCCTTGGTGGAGTCGGGCGACTGGATCGCGTCCAGGATGTCCTTCACGGTCACGGTGTTGCCTCCGGCGGTGAGCGCCCTGAGGGAGGGGCGCTGAGGGGTGCGTCGGTGCTGCTGAGGTGAGGGTGGGTGCCTGTGACGCAGGCGTTCGGGCGCGCAGGGGATGAGGTGCGGGGACAGCCCGAACACCTTCAACGTATGACACCGCGTGTCACCCCGCAAGGCACTGAGTGCCAGAAACTGTTCTCAGATGAAATCTTTACGCGACAGATGAGCGATGATCGATCGAATCATCTCTCGGAGACGGTGAAAAACGGGCGCCGACATGCGAAAACGGCCACCCGGTGGGTGGCCGTCGTCACAGAGCGGAACGGTGCGAGGTTGGGCGGTCAGCGCTCCTTGAGTGCCTGCTCGATGGTGCGCATGACCTCGTGCAGCGGCGCGTCGGTACGCGCCACCGTCACGAGCACCTCGCCCCGCACGGAGGCCGTGGAGGGGGCCGGCGGCGCGGTGGAGGCGGTGCTGCGCCCGGCCCCGATGCCCGTGCCGAAGGTCTTCCGCACGATCGCGAAGGCGTGGTCGAGCTGCGCCTCCACGTCACCCTGCCCGTCGGCCCGCAGCCAGCGCCGCAGCACGTGGTTGTGCGCGGTGACCACGGCGGACGCGGCGACCTCCGCCAGCAGCGGGTCGTCGTTGGCGTCGTCGTCGTGCGCGTGCTCGTCGAAGTGGCCGAGCAGGTAGCGGGTGAACAGGCGCTCGTAACGGGCCACCGACGCGATCTCCGCCTCGCGCAGGGTGGGAACCTCGCGCGTCAGCTTGTAGCGGGCGACCGAGATCTCCGGCCGGGCCGCGTACATCTTCATGACCTCCTTGATGCCGCGGCACACGGTGTCGAGCGGATGCTCGTGCGCGGGCGCCGCGTTGAGCACCGCCTCGGCGCGCACCAGGGTGTCGTCGTGGTCCGGGAAGATCGCCTCCTCCTTGGAGCGGAAGTGGCGGAAGAAGGTGCGCCGGGCGACTCCGGCCTGGGCCGCGATCTCGTCGACGGTGGTCGCCTCGTACCCCTTGGTCGCGAACAGCTCCATCGCCGCCGCCGCCAGTTCCCGGCGCATTTTGAGCCGCTGTGCGGCGGCCCGGCTGCCGGCCGCGCTCTCCGGCGCGTCGGGCGTGGCTGGTGTACGTGAGGACCTGGCGGGCTGGGGCATGACCCGAACGTACTGCATGTGTGCGCCATCATGCGCGTGACCGGGGATTCCCCCGCCCGCACGGGGCGGGGGAGACCCGGCCGGACCCAGCAGCCCGCCCCAGTCCTCCTCGGACCGGAACCAGTCGCCCAGCCCTTCAGCGGCGGGCATGCTCGCGGAAACCGCGGCCCGTCTTGCGGCCGAGGCAGCCCGCGGCCACCAGGTGCTCGAGGAGCGGTGCGGGGGCCAGCCCGGGGTCGCGGAACTCGCGGTGCAGGACCTTCTCGATGGCGAGCGACACATCGAGCCCGACCACGTCGAGCAGCTCGAAGGGGCCCATCGGGTACCCGCCGCCCAGCTTCATCGCCGCGTCGATGTCGTCGAGCGTCGCGTAGTGCTCCTGCACCATCTTGACCGCGTTGTTGAGGTACGGGAACAGCAGCGCGTTCACGATGAAACCGGCCCGGTCGCCGCAGTCCACGGCATGCTTGCGCACCTTGGCGCAGACCTCGTGGACGGTGGCGTGCACGTCGTCGGCGGTCAGCACCGTGCGGACCACCTCGACCAGCTTCATCGCCGGGGCCGGGTTGAAGAAGTGCATGCCGATCACGTCCTGCGGGCGCGAGGTGGCGCGGGCGCAGGCGACGACCGGCAGCGAGGACGTGGTGGTGGCCAGCACCGCACCGGGCTTGCAGACCTTGTCCAGCGCGGCGAACAACTGCCGCTTCACCTCCAGGTCCTCGGCGACGGCCTCCACGGCCAGGTCGACGTCGGCGAAGTCGTCGTACGTGCCCGACGGCGTGATCAGCTCCAGGGTCCGCGCGGCCGCCTCGGCGGTCATCCGCCCCTTGTCGACCGACCGGGCCAGGGACTTCCCGACGCGGGCCTTCGCCGTCTGCGCCTTCTGGGGGCTGCGGGCGGCCAGCACCACCTCGTACCCGGCCTTGGCGAACACCTCCGCGATGCCGGACGCCATCGTGCCCGAACCGGCGACCCCCACCGCGCGGACCGGCCGCCCGGCGACCGGGGTGCCGTCCTCGCGCGGGGTCAGCGCGTCCGGCACCACGACCGCGCTGCCGGGCGCCTCGTAGGTGTAGAAACCCCGCCCCGCCTTGCGCCCCGTCAGGCCCGCCTCGCTGAGCTGCCGCAGGATCGGCGCGGGGGCGTGCAGCCGGTCCCGGGAGGCGGTGTACATGGCCTCCAGGACCGTGCGCGCGGTGTCCACGCCCACCAGGTCGAGGAGGGCCAGCGGACCCATCGGCAGTCCGCAGCCGAGCCGCATCGCCGCGTCGATGTCCTCGCGGGAGGCGTAGTTCGCCTCGTACATCGCCGCGGCCTGGTTGAGATAACCGAACAGCAGGCCGTCCGCCACGAACCCGGGCCGGTCCCCGACCGCCACCGGCTCCTTGCCGAGGTCGAGGGCGAGATCGGTGACGGCCGTGACGGCGGCGGGCGCGGTCAGCACCGAGGAGACGACCTCGACCAGCTTCATCGCCGGGGCCGGATTGAAGAAGTGCAGGCCGAGCACCCGCTCCGGGCGGGACGATTCCGCGGCCAGCCGTGTCACCGACAGCGCGTTGGTCCCGGTCGCCAGGATCGCCTCCGGACGCACGATCGCGTCCAGCTCACGGAAGACCCGCTGCTTGCTCTCGTACGACTCCGGAACCACCTCGATCACCAGGTCGGCGTCGCCCGCCGCCCGCAGGTCGGTGGAGGTGCGGACCCGGGCGAGGGCGGCGGCGCGCTCCTGCCCGGTCAGCCGCCCGCGCTCGACGGCACGGGCGGTGGAGGACTCCAGCGCGGCGACGGCCTTGACGGCCTGCGCCTCGCTGATGTCGATGCCGACGACATCGCGGCCGGCCCCGGCGAGGACCTCGGCGATGCCGGTGCCCATGGTGCCGAGGCCGACCACGGCGATGGTCCGGAGCGGGGACAGAGGGGTGTCGGACAGGGGAGCGGCCATCGCGGGACTCCAGGAATGAGGTGACGACAGGAGCACGCCCGGACACGCCGTGCGACGCGTCGGGTGCGTGAGGAAGGGAGGAGAGGGAGTGCGGGTGTTGCCGGGCCGATGCGCGCACACGCCCGGTGCCGTCGCGGAGGGCGTGCACACGCCCGTCCGGCGGCCTGTGACCGGCCCTGTCCCGAGGCCGAGTCCTGATGCGGTACCCGAGGTACCGGACCGACTGCGCTCCCGGTGGTTGCGTCACCAGACCACCGTGGAGTTGCTGCGAGTGGGTGACCCGCTCGTCTGAGATTAACTCGCGGGTAACGAGCGCGCCAGCCCCCGGTGTTCGTGATGTAGGTCCCAGACCCGGTGTGACGCCCCTAACCTCGATGTCATGGACGAAGAGTTGCGAACGCTCACGGAGCGTTTACGGGCCGAGTCGGCGGCGTCGGGTGCCCCGGGCGCCCTGGCGGCCTACGACCGTCTCGTGGTGAGCGGGGACCACGACGAGCTGGCCGGGGTGCTCACCGAGCCGGGACACCCGCTCTGGGCCCGGGAACTGGCCGCCTTCCGGCTGGGGACCGCGGGGGACCGGCGGGCCTTCGAGTCCCTCGTGCTGCTGCTCAACCACCGGGACCCGCCGCGCTGCGCCTCGGCCGCCCACGCCCTGGCCCGGCTCGGCGACCCGCGCACCGCCCGCGCCGCCGCGGCCCTCGCCACCAACGAACTGCGGGTCGCCTACGCCCTGCACCCGGTGCGGCTGCTGGTGGAGCTGCGGGCCCCCGAGTCGGTGCCCGCGCTGATCACCACGCTGGAGCGGCGGCTGCGCCCGCACGACCCGTACCGGCGCGTCGCGCTCGCCTGCGTCGAGGGCCTCGGCACCCTCGGCGACGACCGCGCCGGGCCGGTGCTCCACGACGCCCTCGCCCACCCGGCGCTGGCCGAGGCGGCGGTGCGGGCCCTGGCGCGCATCCCCGGGCAGCGGTGAGGGGCGGGCTGCCGGCGCCGGAGCGGTGACCGGCCGTCAGTCGTGCAGTGCCCGGACGTAGCGCACCTCGGGCACCGCGACGCCCTCCACCTCGAAGGGTTCCTCGGCGCCGTCGGGGCGAAATCCCGCCCGCTCGTAGAAGCGGCGGGCGCGGGCGTTGCCCTTGAGCACCCACAGGAGCATGCGCGCGTGCCCGGCGCTCTCGCACCGGCGTGCCGACTCCTCCAGCAGGGCCCGCCCGACGCCCGCGCCGAACCGTTCGGCGTCGACGTAGAGCGCGTACAACTCGGCGTCGGCGGTACGCAGTTCACCGTCACGATACGGGCCGTGGCAGGCCCAGCCGACGACCTCGCCGGCCTCGTCCTCGGCGACCAGGTTCGCCGTGCCCTCCGGGGCCCGGGCGAACAGGGTGCGGCGCCGCCCGGCGTCGGCGGCCGGGTCCATCGCGTCGAGGTGGGACTGCGGCATCAGCCCCCGGTACGCGGTCTGCCAGCCGCGGACGCGGATCAGGGACACGCGGTCGCAGTCCGCGAGCGTCATCTCCCGCACCCGCACGCGCGCCCCGGGACCGCTCACGGGGCCACGACCGCGAACGCCTCGATCTCCATGAGGAACTCCGGCCGCACCAGCGCGCCCACCTGCACCGCCGAGGCGGCGGGCAGCCGGTCGTCGGGTATGTGCGCGGCGCGGGCCGCGCGGATCGCGCCCATGTGGGCCATGTCCGTGACGAAGAAGGTCAGCTTCACCACGTCGTCGAAGGTCGCGCCGGCCGAGGCCAGGCACCGGCGCAGGTTCTCGAACACCTGGCGGGCCTGGGCCGCGGGGTCGCCCTCGCCGACGACCCCGCCGTCCGCGTCCAGGGCGAGCTGCCCCGAGACGGCCACGAACCGCCCGGTGCCGAGGACGACATGGGTGTACTGCGCTGCGGGCGCGACGCCCTCGGGGGCGGGGATCCTGGTCAGCTCACTCATGCGTCCATCGTGGACCATGGCACCGGCAACGCCCCCGACGGGTGTGCCGGACGGCAGGATCAGCCCCGGAAGCCGAGCAGCCCGTGCAGGGTCGAACCGCGCGAGGACGTGGAAGCGGCCTTGGACTCCAGCGGCTTCGGATCCGGCAGCGCCGGACACACCGCGTCCGCCTCGCCGCCCTCGCCGCGCGGCACCGTGCCGTCCGTCAGGTAGGCGGCCAGGTACTCGTCCAGGCAGGCGTTGCCGCTCAGCGTGATGCCGTGATTGCCGCCGCCCTCCTCGACGACGAGGCTGGAGCCCCGCAACGACCGGTGCGCGGTGACGCCGCCCTCGTACGGCGTGGCCGCGTCGCCGGTCGCCTGGAACAGCAGGACCGGGGGGAGCTCGCCGTTGGCGACGTCCACGGGCTGCCGGGAGGGAGTGGGCCAGAACGCGCACGGGGCGTTGTACCAGGCGTTGTTCCACACCATGAAGGGTGCCTTCCCGTACAGGTCCCAGCTGTCGTCGCGCCACTCGTCCCAGTCGCGCGGCCAGCTCGCGTCGCGGCACTCCACCGCGGTGTAGACGCTGTACCCGTTGTCCCCGGAGGCGTCCGGCGCCCCGAAGTTCTCGTACGCCTCGACGAGCGGGCCCGTGTCCCCGTCGTCGGCGTACGCGGCGAACGCCTCGGCCAGGTACGGCCAGTAGCCGTTGTAGTACCCGCCGGGCAGGTAGGTGTCCTCCAGCTCGGAGGCGCCCACCTTCCCTCCCGCCGGACGCTCGGCCAGCGCCGCCCGCATGGCGTACCAGGCGGCCTCCACCCGCTCCGGGTCGGTGCCCAGCCCGTACGCCGCGTCGTGCTCGGCGATCCAGGCCAGGAACGCGCGGTGGCGGTCGTTGAAGGCGAGGTCCTGGCGGAGGTTGGCGTCGTACCAGACGTCGTCCGGGCCGACGACCGAGTCCAGGACCAGCCGCCGTACGCGGTCCGGGTAGAGCCTGGCGTAGACGGCGCCCAGGTAGGTGCCGTACGAGTAGCCGAAGTAGTTGAGCTTCTCCGCGCCGAGCGCCGCGCGGATCGCGTCCATGTCCCGCGCCGCGGCGACCGTGCCGATGTGCGGCAGCACGTCCGCGTACTTCTCGCCGCACGCGTCGGCGAAGGACTTCGCGCGCGCGAGATTGGCCCGCTCGACACCGGGGGTGTCCGGCAGCGAGTCGGGCCGCACGGGGTCGAAGTGCCCCGGCAGGCAGTCCAGCGCGGGGCTGCTCCTGCCCACGCCGCGCGGATCGAAGCCGATGACGTCGTACTGGGCCGCCACCTTCGCGGGCAGCGACGACGCCACGAACCCGGCGAGCGTCAGACCGCTGCCGCCGGGGCCGCCCGGGTTGACCAGCAGGGGCCCCTGGTACGTCTCGGCGGTGTGCGGGACGCGGGACAGCGCCAGCGTGATCTGCTCCCCGCGCGGGCGCGCGTGGTCCAGCGGCACCTTCAGGGACGCGCACTGGAGGGTCGGATAGTCGTCCGAGGCGCACGTCTTCCAGTGCGGGCCCGTCGCGGGCGCCGCGAGTGCGGCGGGCCCGAGGTGCGGAGGCCGCGGTGCGCCCGCCTCGGCGGGCACGGCCGTGACGGCCCCGGCGGCGATGACGGCGGCGCCGCACAGCACGGCTGCGCGTTGTCTCATGGCGTTCTCCCAGGACTCCCAGGACGGAGCGGCTGCGGTCCGCGCGGGTCGCGGTCCTCGCCGGATCGTCCCGGGGAGCGCCTCGAAGAGAACGCGAGCAGTCCATACGTGACCCAATTGGGCCGGAAGATGCCCTCCAATGCTCCGGGGCCGCCGCCCTCGGCGGGTTCACCGGCCGTCAGAGCCCGAGCCCGCCCGCGACCGCCATGTCCTGCCGCGTGAACTCCCCGGTGAGCATCGGCACGGCCCTGCCGATGGCGGCCTTCGCCTCGGGCAGTTCCAGCGAGGCGTCGTGCTGTTCCCGGGTCCGCCACACCTCGGTCACCCAGATCGTCGTCTCGTCGTCCTCGGACAGGCCCACGAGGTAGAGATCGCATCCGGCCTGCCGGAGCCCGTCGGCGGCGCCCAGCAGGAGGGAGACGACCTCGTCGCGGAGGCCGGGCCGGGCCTTCATCGAGGCGATGCAGCCGTAGGTCACGGGGAGAATCCCTTCCGTCGGCGCGAGGCCGGCTTCGTCGGACGAGTCCGGAACCCGGAGGCTCTCAGATGAGCGAGAGCTGCACCGGCTCGGTGGCCGCGGGTGCCGCCGGCCGAGCGTGCTCCGGCTCCGCGATCCGGCGGGGCATCCCCGCGCGCGTGGGCCCGATGCCGTACTCCCGGGCCAGATCGTGCACCTGGCGGGTGATCCGGCGCTGATACCACTTCGGGGCGTACGCGCCGTCCGCGTACAGCCGCTCGTAGCGGCGGACCAGGTGCGGGTGGTGCCGGCCGAGCCAGGCCATGAACCACTCGCGGGCGCCCGGGCGCAGGTGCAGCACCAGCGGCGTGACCGACGTGGCACCGGCGGCGGCGACGGCGCGCACGGTGGCCCTCAGCTGGGCCGGTTCGTCGCCGAGGAAGGGGATGACCGGAGCCATCAGCACCCCGCAGCCGATGCCGCGCCCGGCCAGGGTCCGCACGACCTCCAGCCGGCGCTCCGGTGCCGGGGTGCCCGGCTCCACGGTGCGCCACAGCTCGGCGTCGGTGAAGCCGACCGAGACCGAGATCCCCACGTCCGTCACCCGCGCCGCCCGCGTCAGCAGGTCCAGGTCGCGCAGGATCAGCGTGCCCTTGGTCAGGATCGAGAAGGGGTTCGCCCGCTCGGTGAGGGCCTCGATGATGCCCGGCATCAGCCGGTAGCGGCCCTCCGCGCGCTGGTAGCAGTCGACGTTGGTGCCCATCGCCACGTGCTCGCCCTGCCAGCGGCGCGAGGCGAGCTGGCGGCGCAGCAGCTCGGGCGCGTTCACCTTGACGACGATCTGGGAGTCGAAGCCGAGCCCCGTGTCGAGGTCCAGGTAGCTGTGCGTCTTGCGGGCGAAACAGTAGACGCACGCGTGCGTGCAGCCCCGGTAGGGGTTCACCGTCCACTCGAACGGCATGCGCGAGGCCCCCGGCACCCGGTTCAGGATCGAGCGGGCCCGCACCTCGTGGAAGGTGATGCCTCTGAACTCGGGCGTGTCGAAGGTGCGGGTGGTGACGGCGTCCGCGCCGAACAGCGCGGTGTCCGCGGCCCGGGCGTGGTCGGAGTCCGTGAGGTTCTCCCAGCGCATTGCGGCCTCCTCGGTAGCACTGTCCGACACAATAGAACACTTGTTCCCTTGATCGTGCCCGTGAGTCGTGCGGGGCCGCTTCACGCCCCCCGATTTGGTGGCCGGGCGGTGGGGTGGTTGGCTTGCCCCGAACCCGAGAACCAGGCCCTGGAGGAACCCGATGGCGCAGGTCGAGGCGACGACGGAGCGGATCGTCGCAGCGGACGCGGAGACGGTGTTCGACACCCTCGCCGACTACAGCGGCACCCGCGAGAAGCTGCTGCCCGAGCACTTCAGCGAGTACGAGGTCCGCGAGGGCGGCGACGGCGAGGGCACCCTCGTGCACTGGAAGCTCCAGGCCACGAGCAAGCGCGTCCGCGACTGCCTGCTGGAGGTCACCGAGCCGGCCGACGGCGAGCTGGTCGAGAAGGACCGCAACTCCTCCATGGTCACCACCTGGCGGGTCACCCCGGCGGGCGAGGGCAAGTCCCGGGTCGTCGTGGTCACCACCTGGCAGGGCGCCGGCGGCGTCGGCGGCTTCTTCGAGAAGACCTTCGCGCCCAAGGGCCTCGCGCGCATCTACGACGCCATGCTCGGCAAGCTCGCCGCCGAGGTCGAGAAGTAGCCAAAGGACGGGCCCGGGGCGGCCGTTGGCCGCCTCACCGGTTCGAGTGATCTCCGCACGAACCCGCCGTACTTCCGTAACTCGTCGCACTTGTTCGCAGTTGTCGCCTCAGGCGGCAAATGTGAGCAGGTGTGACGAGGGGAGCGGTACGTGGGCGGGATCACTCTGGTGCAGGACCCGGTGCGGGACGAACCGGTCGCCGCACCCCAGGCGCCACCCCAACCCCCCGCTCCCGAGCCGGAGCCGAACACCGGGCTGAGCCCGCGCCGGGTGCGGCTGGTCTTCGTCGGACTGATGCTCGCGCTGCTGCTCGCGGCGCTGGAGCAGATGATCGTCGCCACGGCGCTGCCGAAGATCGTCGGCGAGCTGCACGGGCTGGACAAGATGTCCTGGGCGATCACCGCCTACCTGCTCACCTCCACCGTCGGCCTGCCGATCTACGGCAAGCTCGGCGACCTCTTCGGCCGCAAGGGCGTCTTCCAGTTCGCGATCCTGGTCTTCGTCGTCGGCTCCGCGCTCGCCGGACGCGCGCAGACCATGGACCAGCTGATCGCCTTCCGCGCCGTGCAGGGCGTCGGCGCGGGCGGCCTGATGATCGGCGTGCAGGCGATCATCGCGGACATCGTGCCGCCCCGCGAGCGCGGCCGCTTCATGGGCCTGATCGGCGCCGCCTTCGGCCTCGCCTCCGTCGCGGGCCCCCTGCTGGGCGGCTACTTCACCGACCACCTCTCCTGGCGCTGGTGCTTCTACATCAACGTGCCCTTCGGCCTGGTCACCATGGCCGTCGTCGCCGTCGTCCTCAAGCTGCCCAGGCCGCGGGTCAAGCCGCGCCTCGACATCCTCGGCGCCCTGCTGCTCGCCGCCGCCTCCACCTGCCTGGTGCTGCTCACCAGCTGGGGCGGCACCGAGTACGCGTGGGGCTCGAGGACGATCCTCGGGCTGGCCGCCGGAGCGGTCGGGGCCACCCTGCTCTTCCTGGTCGCCGAACGCTTCGCGCCCGAACCGCTGATCCCGCTGCGGCTGTTCCGGGACTCCGTCTTCAACATCACCGCCCTGGTCGGCCTGGTCATCGGCGTCGCCCTGTTCGGCGCCGCCAGCTACCTGCCGACCTTCCTGCAGATGGTCGACGGTGCCAGCGCCACCGAGTCCGGACTGCTGATGCTGCCGATGATGGGCGGCATCGTCGTCGCCTCGATCATCTCCGGCCAGCTCATCAGCCGCACCGGCCACTACCGGGTCCATCCGATCCTCGGCAGCGCGCTGTCCGTCGTCGGCATGTGGCTGCTCTCCCACCTCGACACCGACACGCCCCGACTGCAGTACAGCATCTGGATGGCCGTCCTCGGCGCCGGCATCGGCATGGTGATGCCGGTCCTCGTCCTCGCCGTGCAGAACTCCGTGCGCCCCGCCGACCTGGGCACCGCCACCAGCGCCAACAACTACTTCCGGCAGATCGGCGGCAGTGTCGGCGCGGCGATCTTCGGCACCCTCTTCGCCGGCCGGCTCACCGACGCCCTCGCCGACCGGATCCCCGCCGACGCGGGCGCCGGGCTCCCCGACGCCGAGGCCATCACCCCACAGCTCGTCCACTCCCTGCCCCCGGCGCTGCGCGACGCCTACATCGGGGCGTACGCCGACGCCATGCCGCGGATCTTCCTCTACCTGGTGCCGGTGCTCGTCCTCGGGCTCCTCATCGCCCTCTTCCTCAAGGAGAAACCCCTGGTGTCCCACAACGCCCCCGTCACCGAGCCGGAGACCGCACAGCACACCCAGCACCCCCAGCCGGCACCGTCCGCGCCCGCCAACGGCGCCCAGGTCCCGCCGGCCCGGTCGCCCTACGCCGGTGGCATCCCCGTCTGCGGCACGGTGCAGCACCCCGACGGCACCGTCGTCCCCCGCGCGGCGCTCACCCTCATCGACGTCGGCGGACAGCAGATCGGCCGGGGCGCCAGCGGCGACGACGGACGGTACGCCCTCGCCACGCCCGGATCCGGGGCGTACGTCCTGATCGCCGCGGCCGGCGGCCACCAGCCGCAGGCGGTCTCCGTGACCGTCGGCGAACGCCCGGTGGAACTGGACGTGGTCCTCGGCGGCGCCGGACGCCTGGCCGGCAGCGTTATGACCGCCGACGGCAGCCCCGTGCGCGACGCGATCGTCACCCTCACCAACGTCCACGGCGAAGTCGTCTCCACCACCCGCAGCGGCCGTGAGGGCGGCTACGTCATCACGGAGCTGGTGGCCGGCGAGTACACCCTCGCCGCCAGCGCCCCCGCCTTCCGCCCGGCCGCGCTGCCCGTCAGCGTCCAGGCCGCCCGGGAGACCCGCCAGGACGTCGAACTGGCCGGCGGCGCCGTGCTGCGCGGCACCGTACGGGCCAGTGGCGGGCGGATCGTCGAGGACGCGCGCGTGACGCTGCTGGACGCGGCGGGCAACGTCGTGGACACCCTGACCACCGGCCCGGACGGCACGTTCCGGTTCGTCGACCTGTCGTCCGGCGAGTACACCGTCATCGCGGCGGGATACCCGCCCGTGGCGACCGTGCTCCAGGTGGCCGGCGGCGGCCGCACGGAACGCGACCTCCAGCTCGGCCACGAGGACTGAGACCCGGACACCGGCGCGCGGGCGCGCGCCGGTGTGTTCGCGCGCCACCAATTCCCCCGTTGCCGCACATGGTCACCGGGCACCGCCGTACGGTGGTGACGGCGACACAGATCTTGCGGAGCCGTGGGCAGAGAGGGCCTGACGCCATGGACCATGGCACCGAGCGGGACGCACCTCCCGGCCACCCGGCCGGACCTGACGCCGTGCCGGCCGACCCCGTGCCGGCTGGCCCCGTGGCGGGCCGTGTGCCGCTGGCCGTCGTCGTGGTGGACCGCGACGGACTGGTGTCCCACTGGAGCCGTGGCGCGCGACGGCTGTTCGCGCTGCCCAAGGAAGAGGCCATCGGCCGGCCCGCGGCCGACCTGCTGCCCGTCTCGGCCGTGCTCCCCGAGGACGGGACCGGGAACGGGACAGGCGACGAGGACACGGCGTACGGCTCGTACGCGGCCCACGACGGCCTGGGGCCCGGCCTGGAGTCCTCCCTCGACGGACGGCTGTCCTACCCGGCGGCCGGACGCGCCCGGCTCACCGTGCGGGCCGACGACCGCATCGACGTGCTCTGGTGGGCGTACCCCCTCGTGGGACCCGGCCGCGAGCGGCTGCTCGTGCTGGCCGCCGACGCGGACGGGCTGCGACGGGACCATGCCGACGGACTGCCGCGGGACGACGCCGACGGGAGCGCCGGGGCGGCCGTCGTCGAGCGGATCGCACCCGGCTTCGCCCTGCACACCGACTTCCCCGGCGCCGGAGAACTCGCTCGCCGCCTCCCCGAGATCCTGCCCAGCACGAGCGTCGGCGAGAGCGCCCGCATCGTCGCCCAGGTCCTCGAACTGGGCTACCCCGTCCTCGAGTTCAGCCGGCACGACCGGGTGCCCGTCACCCCCGACTGGGGCGTGCCCCGGCGGGTCGAGCGCCGGGCACGCCGTGAGCGGGCCGCGCGTGCTCTGGCGGCCGGCGAGCCGGTGCCGGACGAACTGCGGGACGAGGCCGAGGACCTGGAGTACGCGGCCGTCCGCGAGCGCCTGGAGTTCCTCAACGAGGTCAGCGGCGCGATCGGCACCTCGCTGGACCTCTCGCGGACCATCGTCGAGGTCAGCCGGGCCGTCGTCCCGCGCTTCACCGACGTCGCCGGGACCTATCTGCGCGAGCAGGTCGTCGCCGGGGAGGGCTTCCCCGACGGAGTGCCCGACACGACGACGATGTGGCACCGGGTCGCCCTGGAGCACACCGACGAACCCGGCCGCTGGGACGACGTCGTACCGGTCGGCGAGGCCATGCCGTTCCCCGCGCACACCCCGTTCTTCCAGTGCATGACCAGCGGCGAGCCGGTCCTGGTGCCCCGCATCACCGAGGAGATGGGCCACGCCATCGCCTCCCAGTTCGAGAAGCGGGACATCCGCCCGCTCATCACGGGCCGCTCGATGCTGCTGGTGCCGCTGAAGGCACGCCAGGTCGTCCTCGGCTTCATGATCCTGCTCCGGCACCCCGAGCGGCCCGTCTTCAACGACATGGACCGGGTCACCGGTGCCGAACTCGCCGCCCGCGCGGGCCTCGTGCTGGACAACGCGCGCATGTACACCCACCAGGAGAACGTCGCCGAGACGCTCCAGGACAGCATGCTCCCGCACATCCCCGCGCGCATGGCCGGCTGCGACATCGCCACCCGCTACCTGCCGGGCACGCTGCTCGGCCGGGTCGGCGGCGACTGGTTCGACGCGGTCAAACTGCCCGGCGCCCGCACCGCCCTCGTCGTCGGCGACGTCATGGGCCACGGGCTGGGCTCCGCCGCGATGATGGGGCAACTGCGCACCGCCGTCCAGACCATGGCCGGCCTCGACCTGCCGCCCGCCCAGCTCCTGCGCAACCTCGACGACCTCGCCCAGCGGCTCGGCGACACCCACCTCGCGACCTGCCTGTACGCCGTCTACGACCCGATCGCCGGCGAACTGCACCTCGCCAACGCCGGGCACATCCCACCCGTCCTGGTCCGGGCCGAGGACGGCGCCAGCGAGCTGATCGACCTGCCGACGGGGGCACCCATGCGCGGCGAGGACATCGGCGTCGGCCTCGCCACCCTCTGCGAGTCCGCCGCCCACCCGGCCGCGTCCATGGACGACGCCTGCGACACCATCATCCGCGCCCTGGGCACCCGCGGCGGACGCAAGGACGACGTCGCCCTGCTCATGGCCCGGCTGACCGGGATCGGACCCGACGCGGTCGCCGAGTGGCGCCTCGCCCGCGACCCGGCCGAGGTCGGCCGAGCCCGCGCGGCGGTCCGCGAGCAACTCCACGACTGGGGGCTGCCCAAGCTGGCCGACCCCGCCGCACTGCTGGTCAGCGAACTGGTCACCAACGCCGTACGGCACTCCCGCGCCCGCCCCGTCGCACTGCGCCTGGTGCGCGCCGACACGCTGCTGTGCGAGGTGGACGACGACGACCACGACCTGCCGAACCTGAAGAGCGCGGGCCCGGAGGACGAGACCGGACGCGGCCTGCGCGTCGTCAGCACCCTCGCCCGCGAATGGGGCGCGAGCCGCACCAGCACCGGCAAGACGGTCTGGTTCGAACTGACGCTTCCCCGCCGCTGACCGCCGGCTCCCCTGGGGAGGGCCGCACTCACGGGGGGCGCGCACTTCGCACGAGTCGTGAAGGAACGCGCCGGGCGCTTGTGGCCGTGCGCGGGGCGCGATACACCGTACGGGCCCGTCGTGGTCGACGGGTCCGTACGGCGTCGCACCTGGGGAGGCACGGGCATGAGCGTGACGAGTCGGTACCGGGGAGCCTGGGAGGGCTTCTGGAGCGAGGCACCCGAGGACCGGGGGGCGGTGTTCTGGGACGCCGAACCGGTGCTGACCGCGGGCCGCCACCTCGCCGACTTCGAGCCGCACCTGACCCACCCCGCGCTGCCACTGATCGACCTCGGCTGCGGCAACGGCACCCAGACCCGCTACCTCGCCGAACGCTTCCCGCACGTGGTGGGCGCCGACCTGTCCGGCGCCGCACTCGACCACGCCCGCCGCGCCGATCCGGGCGGGTCGGCCGCGTACCGGCGACTGGACGCCGCCGACCGGGCCGAGGCGGAGGCACTGCACGCGGAGCTGGGCGACGCCAACGTCTACGTACGGGGCGTCCTGCACCAGTGCGAGCCCGACGACCGGCAGCCACTGGCCGACGCGCTCGCCGTGCTCCTCGGCGCCCACGGTCGCGCCTTCCTGGTGGAGCCCTCCCCGACGGCCAAGGCCGTGCTGACGGACCTGGCCCGGGGCCCCGCCGGCCCGCCCGCCAAACTCGCCCCCGTCCTCCGCCACGGCCTCACTCCGGCGGCGGTCCCCGACGAGGCGATACCGGAGCACCTGCGCGCCGCCGGTCTCACCGTCCTGGCGAGCGGGGAACTCCCGCTGATCACCACGGAGTACACGGCGGACGGCACCCGGATAGAGCTGCCGTCCACGTGGGTGGTGGCGGGGGCGGGGTCGACGCGGCCGAGCGGCTGAGCCCCGGGCCGGATCAGCGCAGGCCGGCGAACAGGTCGTTCTCCGGTACGGCCGCGCCGGTGGTGTCCCGGACACGGAGGAACGTCTCCACGCCCATCAACTCGCCGAACCTCTCCTTGCCCATCTTGAGGAAGAAGATGTTCTCGCCCTGACTGGCGTGTGCGGCCAGCGAGTCGAACTTCTGGCCGCTGAACGCGGTGGCGTCCACCCAGGTGGTGATCTCGTCGTCCGGGAGACCGATCTCGGCCAGCGCGGCGGCCTCGGCGGGATCCGGCTCCGGCATGTCCTCCTGGAACTCGCTCATGATCTCCCCGAAGCGCCGCATCGCCGAGTGGGGCATGGTCGTCCAGTACACCTTCGGCGTCAGCCCGGTGGTCTCCAGCGCCGCCATCGTGACGCGGTGGGCCTGGATGTGGTCGGGGTGACCGTAGAAGCCGTTCTCGTCATAGGTGACGACCACATCGGGGCGGTAGTGCAGCATGAGCTCCGCGAGCCGGGCGGCGCCCTCCGCCACGGGGGTCCGCCAGAAGGACCCGGGGGCGTCGTTGCTCGGCCAGCCCATCATCCCGGAGTCGGCGTAGTCCAGGGTCTCCAGATCGCTGATCTTGAGGGCGGCACAGCTCGCGTCGAGTTCCCGACGGCGCATCGAGGCGACGGCCGCCGGATCGTGCCCCGGGTCGCCCGGCTTGACACCCCCCGGTCCGTCACCGCAACCGCCGTCGGTACACGTCACGAGAACCGTGCGGATTCCCTCCGCCGCGTACCGCGCGAGGATTCCACCGGTGCTGGTGGCCTCGTCGTCGGGGTGGGCGTGCACGGCCATGAGTGTCAAGGGCCGGTCAGTCATGAAGCAGTCCTCCTGCGGACGTGATGATCGTTTCGGGTGCGCGGCGCCCCCGGGTCTCTCCGCCGGGTCCAACGGCGCGGATCGGCCCGGCTGTTCCCGGCCCCGCCGGCCACCCGCCGGACGGGCGGCCCGGAGCCCGGTCAGTGGTGTGGACCTTTGACTGTCGTGTGGCCCCTGGCCAGCATATTCGGCGGCATGTAGCGTCATCCGCATGAAGATCCTCATCAGTGCCGACATGGAGGGCGCCACCGGTGTCACCTGGCCGGCCGACGTCCTGCCCGGGACACCGCAGTGGGAGCGGTGCCGTTCGATGTTCACCTCGGACGTGAACGCGGCCGTGCTGGGGTTCCTCGACGGCGGCGCCGACGAGGTACTGGTCAACGAGGCGCACTGGAGCATGCGCAACCTGCTCCTGGAGCGGCTCGACGAGCGGACGCAGATGCTCACCGGGCGGCACAAGCCGCTCTCCATGGTGGAGGGCGTCCAGCACGGTGACGTGGACGGCATCGCGTTCATCGGCTACCACGCGGGCGCCGGCATGGAGGGCGTCCTCGCCCACACCTACCTCGCCAACCAGCTGACCGGCGTCTGGCTGAACGACGTACGGGCCAGCGAGGGACTGCTCAACGCCCACGTGGTCGCCGAGTACGGGGTGCCGGTGGTGCTGGTCACCGGGGACGACGTGGCCTGCGAGGACGCGCTCGGGTACGCGCCCGAGGCGCGGAAGGTCGCGGTCAAGGACCACGTGTCGCGGTACGCGGCCGTCTGCCGTACGCCCGCCAGGACCGCTGCCGACATCCGGGCCGCCGCCAAGGAGGCCACCGCGCTCGCGGTGCGCCACGAGCCGGTGAGCGGTGGGCCGTTCACCGTCGCCATGGAGTTCGACGCCGAGCACCTGGCGGCGGCCGCGACCGTCGTGCCCGGCGTGGCGCAGGTCGGGGAGCGGAAGGTGGCCTACACCCACGACACGATGTACGAGGCCGTCCGCACGTTCAAGGCGGTCACCACGATCGTCTCGGCGGCGGTGGAGGAGCAGTATGGCTGAGCACACGGACGCGGCCGCGGAGACGGGCGCGCGGGCGCTGGACGAGGTGGTCCGGTTCACCTCCGAGCTGATCCGGATCGACACCACCAACCGCGGCGGCGGCGACTGCCGGGAACGCCCGGCCGCCGAGTACGCCGCCGCGCGGCTCGCCGAGGCCGGGATCGAGCCCACACTCCTCGAACGGACCGAGGGCCGCACCAACGTCGTGGCCCGCATCGAGGGCACCGACCCGTCCGCCGACGCGCTGCTCGTCCACGGCCACCTGGACGTCGTACCCGCCGAGGCCGACGACTGGAGCGTGCACCCGTTCTCCGGGGAGATCCGCGACGGCGTCGTCTGGGGGCGCGGCGCGGTCGACATGAAGAACATGGACGCGATGATCCTCGCCGTCGCGCGCGACTGGGCCCGACGGGGAGTACGACCCCGGCGCGACGTGGTGATCGCGTTCACCGCGGACGAGGAGGCCAGCGCCGAGGACGGCTCCGGCTTCCTCGCCGACCGGCACGCCGCCCTGTTCGAGGGCTGCACCGAGGGCGTCAGCGAGTCCGGGGCGTTCACCTTCCACGACGGGAGCGGACGGCAGTTCTACCCCATCGCCGCCGGCGAGCGCGGCACGGGCTGGCTGAAGCTCACCGCGCGCGGGCGTGCCGGGCACGGTTCGAAGGTGAACCGGGAGAACGCGATCACCCGCCTCGCCGCCGCCGTCACCCGCATCGGCGCCCACGAGTGGCCGCTGCGCCTGACCCCGACCGTGCGCGCCTCCCTGACCGAGATCGCCGCCGTCTACGGGATCGAGGCCGACCTGGACGACGCCGACACGCTGCTGGACAAGCTCGGCCCCGCCGCCAAGCTGGTCGAGGCCACCGTCCGCAACAGCGCCAACCCGACCATGCTGGACGCCGGGTACAAGGTCAACGTCATCCCCGGGGAGGCCGTCGCCCACGTCGACGGGCGGTTCCTGCCCGGCGGCGAGGACGAGTTCCGCGACACCCTCGACCGGCTCACCGGCCCGGACGTCGACTGGGAGTACGCCCACCGGGAGGTGGCCCTCCAGGCGCCGGTGGACTCGCCGACGTACGCCCGGATGCGCGCGGCGGTCGAGGAGTTCGCCCCCGAGGGGCACGTCGTGCCGTACTGCATGTCCGGCGGCACCGACGCCAAGCAGTTCTCCCGGCTGGGCATCACCGGCTACGGCTTCGCGCCGCTGAAGCTGCCCGAGGGCTTCGACTACCAGGCCCTCTTCCACGGCGTGGACGAACGCGTTCCCGTCGAGGCGCTGCACTTCGGAGTCCGCGTCCTGGACCGATTCCTGCGCACGGCCTGAAGCCGAGACACCGCCCGAACAAGGAGCTGGAGGAGAAGTGGGAGTGGAGGAGTCAGTGCGGACTCTTTCGTACGGATCGTGGCCCTCGCCCGTCGACGCGGCCCTCGCCGCCGCGCACGACGGACGGCCCGACGATGTCGGCTTCGTCGGCGACGAGGTGTGGTGGACCGCGCCCCGGCCCACCGAGGGCGGACGGCGCACACTCGTGCGGCGGCACGCCGACGGCACCGAGGAACCGGTGCTGCCCGTGCCGTGGAACGTGCGCAGCCGCGTCATCGAGTACGGCGGCCGCCCCTGGGGCGCGGCCACCACCGACAGCGGCCCGCTCGTGGTCTTCGTGGACTTCGCCGACCAGCGCCTCTACGCCTTCACCCCGGGCGGCGGCGAACCGCGTCCGCTGACCCCGCTGTCCACGGTGGGCGGCGGCCTGCGCTGGATCGAACCGGACCCGCGGCCCGAACGCGGCGAGGTGTGGTGCGTCCTGGAGGAGTTCACCGGCGAGGGCCCCACCGACGTGCGCCGGGTGCCGGTGGCGGTGCCGCTGGACGGCTCCGCGGCCGACGACCGGGGCGCCGTCCGCGAACTCACCGGTGAGCGGCACCGGTTCGTCACCGGCCCCCGCCTCTCGCCCGACGGGCGCCGCGCCGCCTGGCTCGCCTGGGACCACCCGCGCATGCCCTGGGACGGCACCGAGCTGCTCGTCGCCGAGGTCGGACCCGAAGGCACGTTCCGGGAGGCCCGGACCGTCGCCGGCGGGCCCGAGGAGTCGATCGCCCAGGTCGACTGGGCCCCCGACGGCACCCTGCTGTACGCCTCCGACCGCACCGGCTGGTGGAACCTCTACCGTGACGGGCAGCCCCTGTGCGCCCGCGAGGAGGAGTTCGGCGGGCCGCTGTGGAAACTGGGGCAGCGCTGGTTCGCACCCCTGGACAGCGGCCTGATCGCCGTCCTGCACGGCCGGGGCGCCGCCGTCCTCGGCCTACTCGACCCTCAGACCGGTGAGGTCGTCGACGCGGCCGGACCCTGGACCGAGTTCGCGCCCGCCCTCGCCGCCCACGGGGAGCGGGTCGTCGGCGTCGGCGCCGGCCCGCACCGCGGCTACGAGGTCGTCGAGCTGGCCACCCTCCCCGACGCTCGAACCGACTCGCGCGGGGAAACCCCCATCGGCCGCGCCCGCGTCATCGGCGCCCCGCACGAGGACGCCACGGACCCGGCGTACTACCCGAAGCCGGAGATCCGCACCTTCACCGGCCCGGGCGGACGCGACATCCACGCCCACCTCTACCCGCCGCACCACCCCGGCTGCCGCGCCCCCGAGGGCGAACTGCCGCCGTACGTCATCTGGGCGCACGGCGGGCCCACCAGCCGTTCCCCGCTCGTCCTCGACCTGGAGATCGCCTACTTCACCTCGCGCGGCATCGGCGTCGCCGAGGTCAACTACGGCGGCTCCAGCGGCTACGGCCGGGAGTACCGCAACCGGCTGCGCGAGCAGTGGGGCGTCGTCGACGTCGAGGACTGCGCGGCCGTCGCCCTCGCCCTCGCCGACGAGGGCACCGCCGACCGGGACCGGCTCGCGGTGCGCGGCGGCAGCGCGGGCGGCTGGACCTCCGCGGCGTCGCTGGCCGCCACCGACGTCTACGCCTGCGGCACGATCAGCTACCCCATCCTCGACCTGACCGGCTGGGGCACGGGGGAGACCCACGACTTCGAGTCGCGGTACCTGGAGAGCCTGATCGGCCCGTACGCCGAGGTCCCGGACCGCTACACCGAGCGGTCGCCCGCCGAGCACGCCGACCGCGTCACCGCCCCGTTCCTGCTGCTCCAGGGGCTGGACGACGTGATCTGCCCGCCCGTGCAGTGCGAGCGGTTCCTGGAGCGGATGGCGGGCCGCGGGGTGCCGCACGCCTACCTCACCTTCGAGGGCGAGGGGCACGGATTCCGCCGGGCGGAGACCATGGTGCGCGCCCTGGAGGCCGAACTCTCCCTCTACGCGCAGGTCTTCGGACTCACCCCGCCCGGCGTCCCCGCCCTGGAGCTGACCCGATGAGCCGGGCGGGCGAGCCGGTCCGGCCGGCCCGGCTCGCCCCGGGCGCCCGGGTGGCCGTCGTCGCGCCCAGCGGACCCGTGCCCGAGGAGCGGCTCCAGGCGGGCCTGGACGTGCTGCGCGGCTGGGACCTCGACCCGGTCGTGGCACCGCACGTCCTGGACCGGCACGGCACCTTCGACTACCTCGCGGGCACCGACACCGACCGGGCCGCCGACCTCCAGGCCGCCTGGTGCGACCCGTCCGTGGACGCGGTGCTGTGCGCCCGCGGCGGGTACGGCGTCCAGCGCATGGCCGACCTGCTCGACTGGGAGGCGATGCGCGCGGCCGGTCCGAAGGTCTTCGTCGGCTTCAGCGACATCACCGCGCTGCACGAGGCGTTCGCCACCCGCCTCGGCCTGGTCACCCTGCACGGGCCGATGGCGGCCGGGATCGACTTCGTCAAGAACGCGCGGGCGCAGGATCACCTGAAGGCCACCCTGTTCGCCCCGGAGACGGTCCGCGTGATCGCCTCCGGCGGCACGCCGCTGGTGCCCGGCCGGGCCCGGGGCGTCACCCTCGGCGGCTGCCTCGCCCTGCTCGCCGCCGAACTGGGCGCCCCGCACGCCCGGCCCTCCGCGCGCGGCGGACTGCTGTGCCTGGAGGACGTGGGGGAGGAGACGTACCGCGTCGACCGCTACCTCACCCAGTTGCTGCGCGCCGGCTGGCTCGACGGGGTCGGCGGTGTGCTGCTCGGCTCCTGGCAGGGCTGCGGGCCCTACGAGCGGTTGCGGCCCCTGCTGGCCGACCGGCTCGGCGGCCTCGGCGTGCCGGTCGCCGAGGAGTTCGGGTTCGGGCACTGCGAGGGGGCGCTGACCGTGCCGTTCGGCGTGCCCGCGGAACTCGACGCGGACGCGGGCACCTTGACCCTGGACCGGCCCGCGCTGCGCTGACCCGACGTAGGCTGGCCCCATGCCGCACACCCCGCCCCGCCACCTCGCCGAGGGCCCGCGCGTGGGCATCCGGCACTTCACCCACGAGGACGCCGCCGAGTTCACCGCCCGGGCCCGGCAGAGCAAGGACCTGCACCACCCCTGGCTCTTCCCGCCGGACAGCGCCCAGGCGTACGAGGCCTACGCCGCCCGGCTGATCGAGGACCGCACCAAGGCCGGGTTCCTGGTGTGCGAGAAGGACGCGGACGGGACGGCCGGGGGCGCTTTCGGCGGCGCCATCGCCGGGTTCGTGAACATCAACAACATCGTCGAGGGCGGCTTCCTCAGCGGCGCCCTCGGCTACGGCGCCTTCGCGCACGCGGCGGGGCGCGGGCTGATGCGCGAGGGACTCGGCCTCGTGGTGCGGTACGCGTTCGGGCCGATGCGCCTGCACCGGCTGGAGATCAACGTCCAGCCGGGCAACGCCGCCTCGATCGCGCTGGCCCGCGCCTGCGGCTTCCGCCTGGAGGGCTTCTCACCGCGGATGCTCCACATCGACGGCGCCTGGCGCGACCACCAGCGCTGGGCGATCACCGCCGAGTCCGTGACCTCCGGTTGATCTTCATCGTGTCCAGGTCCGTCACCGTCGACCTGAGATCGCGGAACCCGTAACCGAGCGCGCGCAGCGCCCTCTCCGCCCGGTCCTCCGCGATCGCGCCGGCCATCTCCTCGCCGTCCGCCGCGTCCGACACCACCACGTACCGCATCGAGAAGTGCTTCAGGGGCGACGGCTCGTACGACAGCGAACCGTCCTCGGTGAACCGCATGCTCGCCATCCCGTGCTCGCCCGCCTCACCGAGCAGCCGGGCACGCGCCCCCTCGGTCAACCCCTCCCAGGTGCCCCGGACGATCACCCGGTAGGTGTGCTGCCCACTCGCATGCTGCTCACCCACGTGCCGCTCGCTCACATGCTGCTCACCCACGTGCCGCTCCCCTCCGTCGTCCCGGCCCTCGCCTTCGTGCGCGCGCCGACCGGCCGACCCTACGTCCCCACCGGCACCGCGCCCCAGGGAATTAAACGTGAGCCACGTCGCCCCGGTCCGAGGGGCGGAGCCCCTGTTCACCACGCCGGGGAGCGGCTTCCATGGGGAACCGTGACGACGATCCGACGTGAGGTACTGACCCTGCCCGCCGCGCCACTGGGACCGGACAACCCGCTGCCGCCGCTGCGCCCCCTGGACGAGGCCCACCGCATCGACGACCGGGACCGGGCGGACCTGCCGCGCGACATGGCCCGCCAGGTCGGCTACGAGCCCCTGAGCAGCCTGCTGCCCGCCCAGGTCCGGGACGGCTACGACCGCGGGCGCACACCCCGCGAGCTGGACGCGCTCGTCATCGAGAACGACCGGTTGCGGGCCACCGTCCTGCCCGGTCTCGGCGGCCGCATCGCCTCCCTCCACCACAAGCCGACCGGCCGCGAGCTCCTCTACGCCAACCCCGTGCTCCAGCCCGCCAACTTCGCCCTCAACGGCGCCTGGTTCTCCGGCGGCATCGAATGGAACATCGGCGCCACCGGCCACACCACCCTCTCCTGCTCACCCCTGCACGCCGCCCGCGTCCCCGCCCCCGACGGCGGGGAGATGCTGCGCCTGTGGGAGTGGGAACGGCTGCGCGACCTGCCCTTCCAGGTCGACCTGTGGCTGCCGGACGGCTCGGACTTCCTCTACGTCGGCGCCCGGATCCGCAACCCGCACGAACGCCCGGTGCCCACCTACTGGTGGTCCAACATCGCCGTCCCCGAGGACCGCCGCGTCCTCGCCCCCGCCGACGAGGCCTGGCACTTCGGCTACGAGCGCCGCCTGCGGCGGGTGCCGGTGCCGCAGTGGGACGGCGTCGACCGGACGTACCCGCGGAACAGCACCTACGCCGCCGACTACTTCTACGAGGTGCCGGACGACCGGCGCCGCTGGATCGCCGCCCTCGACCCACACGGACACGGGCTGGTGCAGACCTCGACCGACGCGCTGCGCGGCCGCAAGCTGTTCGTGTGGGGCACCGGACCCGGCGGACGCCGCTGGCAGGAGTGGCTCACCGAGCCCGGCACCGGCGGCTACTGCGAGATCCAGGCCGGGCTCGTCCGCACCCAGCTCGAACACGTCAGGCTGGAGGCCGAGAGCGAGGTCTCCTGGCTGGAGGCGTACGGGCCGCTCGACGCGCCCGGCGAAGGCGACTGGCACACCGTGCTGCGCGGGGCCGAGGACCGGCTGGAAGCCGCCCTGCCGCGGGCCGCCGTCGACGCCGCCCACGCCGCCTGGCGGCCGTACGCCGACGCCGAGCCCGGCGAGCGCCTGGCCACCGGCTCCGGTTGGGGCGCCCTCGAAGTGCTGCGGGCCGGCTGGAAACTGCCCGGCACACCCTTCGACGAGGACACCCTCGGCGAGGAACAGCGGCCGTGGCGGCACCTGCTGAGCGCCGGCTCGCTGCCCGAGCCGCAGCACCACGAGCCTCCCGGCGGGACACTGGTCGCCCGGCCCTGGCGGGACATGCTGGAGACCACGGCCGCCACACCCCTGGCCGAGTACCACCTCGGTGTCGCCCAGTGGCACGGCGACGACCGCGCCCAGGCCGTGCGCAGCTGGGAGCGCGGCCTCAAGACCGCCGCGGACCGCTGGCCGCTGCTGCGCTGCCTCGCCGTCGCCGACCAGGAGGGCGGCCACCACGAGCGCGCCGCCGACCAGTACGCGCAGGCCTTCGACGACCTGTGCGCACGCCGACCGGCCGCGTCGGGCGGGTCGGACGACCCGGGCCGGGAGGGGCGGTGGACGGCCGTCGCCGCCGCGCTCGGCCGGGAGGCGATCGGCGCGCTGCTCGCGGTCGGGCGCACCGCGGACGCCCGTGCCGTGTGGGAACGGCTGGAGCCCGCGACCCGGGCCCGCGGCCGGTTCCGGCTGACCGAGGCGGAGCTGCTGGCCGCGGAGGGCCGGCGCGAGGAGGCGCGGGCCGTCTTCGACGAGGGATTCGAGGTCGCCGACCTGAGGGAGGGCGCCGAGAGTATCGGCCTCCTGTGGGCGCGGCTCGACGACGCACCGCTCCCGGCCCGCCACGACTTCCGGATGCGGCCGGACGGAGGGTGAGCCCGCCGCCCGGCCCGGGGGCTACGCCGACCGCCGGTCCACGTACTCGTAGATCGCCCCGTCCGGGTGCCGGGCGATCAGATTGCGGCCGACGGGCGTCGCGACCGGCCCCGCGATGATGTCCGCGCCCAGCGAGGCGAGGAGCCCACGGGTCTCCTCCACGTCCGACACGGCGATCGTCGCGGTCACCTTGCGCAACACCTCGAGCTGGGACTCGGGCCCGCTCATCAGCAAGAAGCAGCCGATGGCGGCGACATGGACGCCGCCGCGTTCGAAACGCAGGGCCTCGCCGCCGGCCAGGCCCTCGTAGAAGGGGATCGCCTTGTCCAGGTCGTCGACGTAGATACGCAGTGTGGCTCCCAGAATGTCCATACGGACGAGCCTAGTTGGGAGCCGCGACGGCGTGCGGCGGTCCGGCCATGGAAGCGGTGCCCGCGGGTACCCGCAACGCATGGAACGCATGGATCACTTGGAACACCTGGACAGGCAACTGGTCGACGAACTGGCGCAGGTGGCACGCGAGACCGTGCGCGACGAACTGCGTGAACAGACCCGCAGGCAGCGCCGCAAGGCCACGCTGTACGCCGCGTCCGGCACCGCCGCCCTGTACGCGGGCGCCGCCGTCGCGCTCACGGTGGGCCTCGCGCTCGCCCTCGTACTCCCGGCCTGGGCCGCCGCGCTGATCACGGCCGTCCTCCTCGGCGTCGCGGCCTACCTGCTGCGCGGTGCCGCCCGGCCGCACACCTCCGGGCCGGGCTCCGCACATGGCACCGGGCACGAGCACGTCGTCGGCGGCGACGCGCCCACCGCTCCGCCGGGCGGGCTCGGCGTGCCGTACCCGCCGATGCCGCCGGTCGCGCCCGGCGGCGTGGGCGGTGCGACCGGCGCCCCGGGCGCGGGCACGCCCGCGCCGGGCGGCACCGGGCGGCGGCGCCGCGCCAGGACGACATCGACCCCGAGAGCAGGCGCGGGCGCGGCTGACCGGCCGCGAGCACGTGGGCAGGGTGCGCCCGCACGGACATCCGTGCGGGCGCACCCCTGCGCGTCGCGTGCGTCAGGCGCTCTGCTGGAGCTGCGGCAGCACCTGGGTGCGGTAGAGGTCGAAGAAGCCGCGCAGGTCGGGGCCGATCTGGTTGACGTAGACGCGGTCGAAGCCCGCGTCGGCGAACTGCTTCAGCTCCGCGACGTGTTCGTCCACGTCGGCGCCGCACACCCGGTTGTCGCGGACCATGTCCTCGGTGACCAGCGTCTGCGCCTGCTCGAAGTGCTTGGGCGAGGGCAGCACCTGGCCCAGCTCGCCGGGCAGCTGTTCGTTGGCCCACAACCGGTGCACGGTGCGTACGGCGGCGTCCTTGTCGGTGTCGTAGCAGACCTTGGTCCCCCCGCTGACCAGTTTCCCGCCGCCCCCGCCCTTGCGGTACTGCTCGACCATCGAGGCGTCCGGCATCATCGTGATGTAGCCGTCTCCCACCCGCGCCGCGAGCTTCGTGGCCGCCGGGCCGAAGCCGGAGATGTCGATCGGGACGGGCTCGTCGGGCACCGTGTAGAGGCGGGCGTTCTCCACCGTGTAGTGGGCGCCGTGGTGGTTGACCTCCTCGCCGCCGAGCAGCCTGCGGATGACGAGGATGGCCTCCTCCAGCATCTCCAGGCGCACGTGCGCGGCGGGCCAGGCGTCGCCGAAGATGTGCTCGTTGAGCGCCTCGCCGGTGCCGACGCCCAGCCGGAACCGGCCGTTCGTCATCACCGCGCTGGTCGCCGCGGCCTGCGCCACCACCGCCGGGTGGATGCGCACGGTGGGGCAGGTCACCGCCGTCTCGACGGGCAGCGAGACGGCGTCGGACAGGGCGCCGATGACCGACCAGACGAACGGGCTCTGGCCCTGTTCGCCGTTCCAGGGGTGGTAGTGGTCGGAGATCCACAGTGCCTGGAATCCGGCCTGTTCGGCCATTCGCGCCTGCTCGATCAGTTCCGCGGGACCGTACTGCTCGCACGAGAGGAAATAGCCGTACTCGGGCATGAGGGGGTGCCTCCGGACAGGGGAGCGGGTGGGTCCTGGGCCGGGTACCCGGGCGGGGGGCCGGAAACCGGCGGCGCGGTGGCGTCGCGGCGGACGTCCGCGGTCTCCCGGTGGACGTTTGGGTGCCGCGGCCAAGGGGACGCGGAAGGCTCACGAGGTACGCGACAGCCCGGAGGCGAACCGTGAGCCGACCCCGCATCGTGATCGTCGGTGCCGGCTTCGCCGGGTACCGGACGGCCCGCACCCTGTCCCGGCTCACCCGGCACCAGGCCGACATCACCCTGCTCAACCCGACCGACTACTTCCTCTACCTGCCGCTGCTGCCCCAGGTCGCCGCCGGAATCCTGGAACCGCGCCGGGTCAGCGTGTCCCTGTCGGGCACGCTGCCGCACGTACGGCTGGTGCTCGGCGAGGCCGACGGCATCGACCTGGACGGGCACACCGTGCACTACACCGGCCCGGAGGGCGAGGAGGGCACGCTGCCCTTCGACCGGCTGGTGCTCGCCGCGGGCAGCGTCAACAAGCTGCTGCCCATCCCCGGCGTCGCCGAGCACGCCCACGGCTTCCGCGGGATGCCGGAGGCGCTCTACCTGCGCGACCACGTCACCCGGCAGGTGGAGCTGGCCGCGGCGGCCGACGACCGGGCCGAGTGCGCCGCGCGGTGCACGTTCGTCGTGGTGGGCGCCGGATACACCGGCACCGAGGTCGCCGCGCACGGCGCGATGTACACCGACGGGCAGGTCCGCAAACACCCGATGCGCACCGGGATGCGGCCCCGCTGGATGCTGCTCGACGTGGCGCCCCGGGTGATGCCCGAGATGGACGAACGGCTCTCACGCACCGCCGAGCGGGTGCTGCGGCAGCGGGGCGTCGACGTGCGGATGGGCACCTCCGTGAAGGAGGCCACGCACGACGGGGTGGTCCTGACCGACGGGTCGACCGTCGACACCCGCACCCTGGTGTGGTGCGTGGGGGTGCGGCCCGACCCGCTGGTGGAGTCCCTCGGGCTGCCCATGGAACGTGGTCGGCTGCTGGTCGATCCCCACCTCCAGGTGCCGGGGCGGCCCGAGCTGTTCGCCTGCGGCGACGTGGCCGCGGTGCCCGACCTGACCCGGCCGGGCCAGTACACGCCCATGACCGCGCAGCACGCCTGGCGGCACGGGAAGGTCTGCGCCCAGAACGTCGCCGCGTCGCTCGGGATCGGGCGGCGGCGGGCCTACCGCCACCGTGACATGGGGTTCGTCGTGGACCTCGGCGGCGCCAAGGCCGCCGCCAACCCGCTCGGTCTGCCGATGTCCGGTCCGGCGGCGGGTGCGGTCACCCGCGGCTACCACCTCGCCGCGATGCCGGGCAACCGCGTCCGGGTGGCCGCCGACTGGCTGCTCGACGCGGTGCTGCCGCGCCAGGCGGTCCAGCTCGGACTCGTACGGTCCTGGTCCGTGCCGCTGGAGTCGTCGTCGCCCGAGGTCGCGCGGGTGCCCGGGCACCCGGGGCGGGCCCGGACGGACACCGGGGGCGACGCCGGAAGCGACGCCGGGCGGGACACCGCGGGAGACACCGCACCGGACACCGAACAGGCCAGCGGCGAGCCGGGCGGTGGGGCGGCGAAGAACCAGCGAGGCGGTCGGCCCGCCCAGACCAAGGCGGGTGGTGAGTCGGGCAAGACTCACTCGGGCGGTGAGCCCGCGAAGACCAACGGGGGCTCACCGCCCGCCAAGAACCACCCGGGCGGTGAGCCTGCCAAGAACCATCCCGGTGGCGAGCCCGCCAAGAATCAGCCCGGTGGTGAGCCTGCCAAGAACCAGCCGGGCGGTGAGCCTGCCAAGAACCAGCCCGGTGGTGAACCGGCCAGGAACCAGCCGCACGGTGAGCGTGTGAAGCGGGGGCAGTCCGGCTCGCCCCGCGCGTCCGGCAAGCCCCGCCGCGCCGTCGAAGCCGCCGGACCACGTCCCGGCCGGGGAGCCTCGGGCAAGCCGGGCAAGGCATCCCGGGCCTCCGGGGCGGGCTCCGCCGGTCAACGGTCCACCGCCCCGTCCGGACCGAGCCGCTCCGCGGGCCCGCCCGCCGACCCCGGTCCCCCGGCGCACCAGCCGCCCCCCGGACCCGACATCGCCCCCGGCCCCGTCAGGCGTACCGACGGACGTGCCGCGGAAGGAGACTCATGAACACCGGTGAACTCGTCGACCTCGGACAGCAACTGCGCGTCGACAGCGTACGGGCGTCCGCCGCAGCCGGCTCCGGGCACCCGACGTCGTCGATGTCCGCCGCGGACCTGATGGCCGTACTGCTGGCCAACCACCTCCGCTACGACTTCGCGCGCCCCGCCCACCCCGGCAACGACCGCTTCGTACTGTCCAAGGGGCACGCCTCACCCCTGCTCTACTCCGCCTTCAAGGCGGCCGGCGCCATCGACGACGAGGAACTGCTCACCTTCCGCAAGCAGGGCAGCCGCCTGGAGGGGCACCCCACGCCCCAGCGGCTCCCCTGGGTCGAGACGGCCACCGGTTCGCTTGGCCAGGGGCTCCCCGTGGGCGTCGGCATCGCGCTGTCCGGCAAGCGGCTGGACCACACCGACTACCGCGTGTGGGTGCTGTGCGGCGACAGCGAGATGGCCGAGGGATCGGTGTGGGAGGCCGCCGAGCACGCCGGGCACGAGCACCTCGACAACCTCACCGTGATCGTCGACGTCAACCGGCTCGGCCAGCGCGGCCCCACCCGGCACGGCCACGACCTCGACGCGTACGCGCGCCGGTTCCGCGCCTTCGAGTGGCACACCATCGAGGTCGACGGCCACGACGTCGACGCCATCGACCGCGCCTACGGCGAGGCCCTGTCCACCAAGGGCCAGCCCACCGCGATCATCGCCCGCACCCTCAAGGGCAAGGGCGTGCAGGCCGTGGAGGACCGCGAGGGACAGCACGGCAAGCCGCTGCCGGAGGCAGAGGAGGCCGTCGCCGAACTCGGCGGCCCCCGTGACATCGAGGTGCGGGTGCACGCGCCCGAGGACGCCCGGGCACCGCACTCCACGGGCACCGGACGGACCGAGCTGCCCCGCTACGACAAGGGCGACGAGATCGCCACCCGCAACGCGTTCGGAGAGGCGCTGGCCGCACTCGGCACCGCGCGCGGCGACGTCGTCGCCCTCGACGGCGAGGTCGGCGACTCCACGCGGGCCGAGTTCTTCGCCAAGGAACATCCCGAGCGCTACTTCGAGTGCTACATCGCCGAGCAGCAGATGGTCGCCGCCGCGGTGGGCATGGCGGCACGCGGCTGGGTGCCGTTCGCCACCACCTTCGCCGCCTTCCTGACCCGCGCCTACGACTTCGTGCGCATGGCCTCGATCAGCGGCGCCGGCATCAACCTCGTCGGCTCCCACGCGGGCGTGGCCATCGGCCAGGACGGGCCCAGCCAGATGGGCCTGGAGGACCTCGCGATGATGCGGGCCATCCACGGCTCGACCGTGTTGTACCCGTGCGACGCCAACCAGGCCGCGCGCCTCGTCGCCGAGATGGCCGGCCTGGAGGGCATCCGCTACCTGCGCACCTCGCGCGGCGAGAGCAGGGTGATCTACGGGCCCGACGAGGAGTTCCCCGTCGGCGGCAGCAAGGTGCTGCGCTCCTCCGACGCCGACCGGCTCACCGTCGTCGCGGCCGGCGTCACCCTGCACGAGGCGCTCGCCGCGGCCGACGCCCTCGGACGGGACGGCATCCCGGTCCGGGTGATCGACCTGTACTCCGTCAAGCCCGTCGACCGGGCCACCCTGCGCGCCGCCGCCGAGGACACCGGCTGCCTGGTGACCGTGGAGGACCACCGCCAGGAGGGCGGCATCGGCGACGCCGTCCTGGACGCGTTCACGGACGGACGGCCCGTGCCCCGGCTGGTGCGGCTCGCGGTCACGACGATGCCGGGCTCCGCGACCCCGGCGCAGGAGCTGCACGCCGCGGGGATCGACGCCGAGTCCATCGAGGCGGCCGCCCGGATGCTCGTGGAGCAGGCGATCATTCCGTGAGCGGTGGCAGTGGCAGTGGCAGTGGCGGTGCCGGTTCGCGGACCGTGCGGGCCGGCCGGCACACGGTGGAGGTCCACCGGCTGGACAAGGTGCTGTTCCCCGGCGGCGACGGCGCGAAGGAGTACACCAAGGGCGACCTCGTCGACTACCACCGCGCCGTCGCCCCGTTCATGCTGCCGCACCTGCGGGGCCGCCCACTGATGCTGGAGCGGTACCCGGACGGGATCGACGGACCCCGGTTCATGCAGAAGAACACCCCCGAGCACTACCCGGAGTGGGTCCACCGCGTCGAGGTCGGCAAGGAGGGCGGCACCGTCTGCCACACGGTCTGCGACGACTCGGCCACCCTCGTCCACCTCGCCGACCAGGCCGCCCTCACCCTGCACCGCTGGCTGTCCCGGGCGGGGCACGTGGACCGGCCGGACCGCATGGTCTTCGACCTCGACCCGGCCGGTGACGACTTCGAGACCGTCCGCACGGCGGCCCGGCTGCTGGGCGAACTGCTCGACGAGCTGCGGCTGCCCTCGGCCCCGATGACCACCGGGTCGCGGGGACTGCACGTCGTCGTGCCGCTGGACGGACGCCAAGGCTTCGACGACGTACGGGAGTTCGCGCGAGCCGTCGCCGACGTCCTGGCCGCGGCCCACCCCGACCGACTCACCACCGCCGCTCGCAAGAAGGACCGCGGCGACCGGCTCTACCTCGACATCCAGCGCAACGCCTACGCGCAGACGGCGGTCGCCCCCTTCACCGTCCGCGCCCGGCCGGGAGCGCCCGTGGCCACCCCCCTCTCCTGGGACCAACTGGACGATCCAGCCCTGCACGCCCGGCGCTGGACCGTCGCGGACGCCGTGGAGCAGGCACGCACCCGCCCCTGGTCCGGGGTCATGAACCGCGCCAGGGCTCTGGGCCCCGCGCGGCGGCGGCTGAACGCCCTGCACGGCTGAACGAGGTTTGACGAACACACATGCGGCCACCCGAGTGACGAGGTGGCCATGTCCAACACGAAGAAGACGCCCGAATCGCAAGACGCGCAACAGAGTTCACAGGAGTCTCGCGAGTCACACACACCACAGAAGTCGCGCCGACCCAAGCCTATGGAGGTTCTCCGTGAGGCGCGCGCCCAGCTCGCGGAGCTGACCGGTATGACCGCCGAGTCCGTGTCGTCCTTCGAGCAGACGGAGGAGGGATGGGCACTGGAGGTCGAGGTCCTCGAACTCGAGCGGGTGCCCGACACCATGAGCCTGATGGCGAGCTACCAGGTGGAGCTCGACTCCGAGGGGCAGCTCACGGGCTACCGGCGCGTCCGGCGCTACGAGCGAGGTCGGTCCGACGCGCGCGGCCGCTAGTCGCCCGCCGCGAAACCGAACGCACTCGCACCGCACACAGACACCCATACGCAGCACCCACACACAAGCACCCCCACACAAAGCACCCCCACACAAGATGGAGGCACAACCGGCATGACTGTCGTACCGGCACAACAGACCGGCGGTGGAGGCGGCAGCAGCGGCCTCTACGACGTGCTTGAGCTTGTTCTGGACAGGGGGCTCGTCATCGACGCATTCGTGCGCGTCTCCCTGGTCGGCATCGAGATCCTGAAGATCGACGTCCGTGTCGTCGTGGCCAGCGTGGACACCTATCTGCGCTTCGCCGAGGCATGCAACCGGCTCGACCTGGAGGCCGGGCCGCGCAAGGACCCGGGCCTGCCCGACCTGGTCGGCGAGATGACCGAGTCCGGCGCCCGCGGCAAGTCCAAGGGGGCGCTGTCCGGCGCCGCCGAGACCATCTCCGACGCGTTCCAGCAGGCCCGTGGTGAGGGCGGCTCCGAGCGCGAGACCTCATCGCGTCCGCGCGCCCGCAAGGCCGCGCCCTCGCGCCGGAAGGAGGAGCAGGAGTGAGTACGTACGTCTACGGCATCACCGCCGCCACGCATCCCTCGCTCCCCGAGGGAACGGGCGGAGTCGGCGACCCGCCGCGCGGGGTGCGGATCCTCAAGGAGGGCGACCTGGCGGCCGTCGTCAGCGACGCCCCCGAAGGGCTGCGCCCCAAGCGCAGGGAGCTGCTCGCCCACCAGAACGTGCTGAGCGAGATCGGCGCGAACGGCTGCGTGCTGCCCATGCGCTTCGGCAGCGTCGCTCCGGACGACCAGGCGGTCACCGGGGTGCTCGCCGAGCGTGCCGAGCACTACGAGGAACGCCTCGGAGCGCTGGACGGCCGGGTCGAGTACAACATCAAGGCCAACCACGTCGAAGACGCCGTACTGCACCACGTGATGGCCCAGAACCCGGAGATCCGCGCCCTCGCCGAGTCCAACCGGAAGGCTGGAGGCGGCAGTTACGAGACCAAGATCCAGCTCGGCGAGATGGTCGCGGCCGCGGTCAAGGACAAGGAGGCCGAGGACGCCACCACGCTGGAGCGCGCCCTGGAACCGTCCGCGGACTCCGTGAGCGTGGGCCCCGAGTCCACCGGCTGGCTGGCCAATGTGTCGTTCCTGGTCAACCGGGAATCGGCGGACGAGTTCCTGGCCGCGGTCGAGCAGGCCCGGACCCGGATGCCGCACCTGGAGATCAGGGTGAACGGTCCGCTGCCGCCGTACAGCTTCGTGGAGCCGGGCCCCGCCGAGCCCGCGGGCACGGCGGCCGGCGGCGCGGACGCCGGAGCGGGGTGACGACATGGGACTGATCTCGGAGGTCCTGCTGCTGCCGCTCGCTCCGGCGCGCGGCGGCGCCTGGGCCATCAGACAGGTGCTTGAGGAGGCCGAGCGGATCTACTACGACCCCGCCACGGTCCGGGCCGAACTCGCCCGTCTGGAAGAGCAGTTGGAGGCCGGCGACATCACCGAGGAGGAGTTCGACCGACAGGAGGACGAACTTCTGGACCGGCTGGAGATCGCTACGCGCACGAGCGCGGGATTGGGCGACGGGACGGCACGATGAATCGAGTGGGACTGGGCCTCGCGGTAGGGGCCGGATATCTGCTGGGACGTACCAAGAAACTGAAGCTCGCGGTCGCCGTCGGCACCATGGTGGCCGGCAAGAAGATGAACCTGACCCCGAAGGGCATAGCGGAACTGGTCTCCGGCCAACTGCAGAACAACCCGCAGTTCAAGGAGATCGGGGACCAGCTGCGCACCGACCTGCGCGGGGTGGGCAAGGCGGCATCCGGCGCCATGGTCGAGCGGCAGATCGACGCGCTCGCCGACCGGCTGCACGGACGCACCGCCGAGGTGCGTGACCAGCTCTCCGGCGTGGCGTCCAAGGCCACCGGCGTCGGATCCGACGACTCCCGCGACTCCGAGGACTCGGAGGACTCGGAGCAGGACGCGGAGTACGAGGACGAGCAGGACGGCCAGGAGGAGCAGGAGGAGCAGGACGGGCAGGCGGCGCCGCGGGCGGAGGAGGAGCCCGAGGAGGAGACCGACGAGCCCGAGCGGCGGCGCGAGCCACGGCGTGAGCGGACCGCGAAGAAGGCCCCGCCCGAGGCGCGCAAGGCGGCCAGGAAGGCGCCCGCGAAGAAGGCCGCGGCCAAGGCGCCCGCGAAGAAGGCGGCGGCGAAGCGCGCCCAGCCCGTCAAGAAGGCGGCGGGCAAGAAGACCGCGGGGGCCAGGAGTGCCGCCCGCGGTGCCGGAACCCGGCAGTCGAAGGGCGGTGGTGAACGATGAGCGACACCGCAGGGTCCGCGGCCTCCGCGGCGGGCAAGGCCGCGAAGAAGAACCCGCTGGCCGACGTGGCGCAGAGCGAGGCGGCCGACCGCCTCAAGGGCGAGGTGCAGGACTACCTCGCCGCGCAGGCCACCCGGCTGCTGACGGGCGTCGGCACCAAGCTCGGCGAGACCACGGGCAAGCTCAACGACATCGCCGAGGGCAACAGCCCCGGCTTCGCCAAGCTCGCCCTCGACGGCGGACGCAAGCTCGCCGAGGGCAAGAGCCCGATGCGGGCCGCCTTCGAGGTCGGCGCCGGCAAGGTGAAGGACAACGTGGTCGGCGCCTTCAAGAACCTCACCGGCGGCAAGGGCAGGAAGAAGGGCGGCGGCGGTCAGAAGCCGACCGTCATCATCGAGTACGTCGACGTCGGCGTGCCGCTGCGCACCGCCTACGACCAGTGGACGCAGTACCAGGACTTCAGCACCTTCGCCAAGGGCGTCAAGAGCGCGAACCGCGCCGACGACACGTCCTCCGACTGGCAGCTGAAGGTGTTCTGGTCCAACCGCAGCTGGAAGGCGACGACCACCGAGCAGGTGCCCGACGACCGGATCTCCTGGACGTCGGAGGGCGCCAAGGGCTCCACCAAGGGTGTCGTCAGCTTCCACAAGCTCGCCGACAACCTGACCCGCGTCGTCCTGGTCATCGAGTACTACCCCAAGGGCCTGTTCGAGAAGACGGGCAACATCTGGCGTGCCCAGGGCCGCCGGGCCCGGCTCGACCTGAAGAACTACGTCCGTCACATCACGTTCAAGGGCGAGGCCGACGACGGCTGGCGCGGCGAGATCCGCGACGGCGAGGTCGTCCGCAGCCACGAGGACGCGGTGGCGGAGGAGGAAGAGCAGCAGGAGCGGGACCAGGAGCAGGAGCAGGGACAGGACGGGGATCAGGAGCCCGAGGACGGGGCGGACACCGAGTACGAGGAGGAGCCCGAGGGCGAGTACGAAGAGGAGCCCGAGGGCGAATACGAGGACGAGGAAGAGCCGGAGGACGGGTCCGAGGAGCCCTACGAGGAGGAACCGGAGGACGACGCGTACGAGGAGGACAAGGAAGCGGGGGAGGACGAGTACGCGTCCCGTGAGGAGTACGAGGACGCCGAGGGCGGGAGCCGTCGATGACCACCCCCAGCCGCCTGCCCGATCCCTACGGCCAGGGACAGAGCGCCAACCTCGCCGACATCCTGGAGCGGGTGCTCGACAAGGGGGTCGTGATCGCGGGCGACATCAAGATCAACCTGCTCGACATCGAGTTGCTGACCATCAAGCTGCGACTCGTCGTCGCCTCCGTCGACAAGGCCAAGGAGATGGGCATCGACTGGTGGGAGAGCGACCCCGCGCTGTCCTCGCGTGCCCGGCACGACGAACTGACCAGGGAGAACGCCGCCCTGCGGGAACGCCTGCGCGAGCTGGACCCGGGCCGCGTACCGAGGGAGGAGGCGCCGTGACCGGACTGCGCTACGTCTACGCCGTCTGCCGCCCCTTCGACGCGGCCCTCCAGACCCAGCTCACGGGGGTGGCGGGCGATCCGCCGCGGCTGCTGCCGCACGGCGACCTGGTGGCCGTCGTCAGCCATGTCCCCGAGGCCGACTTCGGCGAGGAGGCCCTGCGCGCCCATCTGGAGGACCTGGACTGGCTGACCGGCACCGCCCGCGCCCACCAGCAGGTCGTCGACGCGCTCACCGCCGTCACCACCCCGCTGCCGCTCCGACTGGCCACCGTCTTCCGGGACGACAGCGGCGTACGCGTCATGCTGGAGGAGCGCGAGACGGCCTTCCGGCGCACCCTCGAAAGGCTGGACGGGCGCGTGGAGTGGGGTGTGAAGGTGTTCGTCGAGGCGGAGCCCGAGCAGGCCGCCGCCCCGGCGCAGCCCGCGCCGAAGCCCGCCTCCGGCCGGGACTACCTGCGGCAGCGCCGCCGGCAGTCCCGGGCCAACGAGGACCTGTGGACCAGGGCCGAGGAGTTCGCCACGGGCCTGCACCGGACCCTGTCCGAGCGGGCCGACGACGCACGGCTGCACGCGCCGCAGAATCCCCGCCTTTCCGGTGCCGCGGGGCGGAACGTCCTCAACGCCGCTTATCTGGTGCGCCGCGACGCCTCCGAGGAATTCGTCGAAAGGGTGGACCGGACGAAAGACGACGCCCCCGGAATTCGGGTGGAACTCACGGGTCCCTGGGCGGCGTATTCCTTCGCCGGCGACGAGCGCGCCGACGGGGCCGACGGGGCGGAAACGCGCGAAGGGGACGCGTCATGACCGTCGTGGAACGCCGTGAGATCGCCCTCGTGGACCTGCTCGACCGACTGCTGGCCGGCGGGGTCGTCATCACCGGCGACGTCACGCTGCGCATCGCGGACGTCGACCTGGTGCGCATCGACCTGAACGCGCTGATCAGCTCGGTCAACCGCAACGTCCCGTCGCCGTTCGGGGACTGACATGAGCGACCATCCCGAGCCCCGCAAACGCCTCGACCTGGAACCCGACACGGTCGAGCGCGACCTGATCAAACTGGTGCTGACGGTCGTGGAACTGCTCCGCCAGCTCATGGAACGCCAGGCGCTGCGCCGCGTCGACGAGGGCGACCTGAGCGAGGACCAGGAGGAGCGGATCGGGCTCACCCTGATGCTCCTCGACGACCGCATGACCGAACTTCGCGACCGCTACGGACTGCGGCCCGAGGACCTGAACCTGGACCTCGGGCCGCTCGGACCGCTGCTGCCCCGGGAGTGATCACTCCCGGGGCAGCAGCCTCGTCATCTGTTGTGCGTCACCTGTAGTGCGTCGTCGAGTCGCTCACCATCGGTACCAGCGGCCCCTGCCGCCACCGGTCTTCGTCCCGCGGGCCAGGAAGCCCAGCAGCCACAGGACCAGGACCGCCAGAGCGATCCACCAGAGAACCTTCACCGCGAATCCGATACCGAAAAGGACGATCGCGAGAAGCAGTACGAGCAGAAGCGGAACCATAGTGTTGAACCTCCTGTCGTACTGGTTTCCCGAAACGCACCGGACAGGCGCCGCTCACGCTTCCTTTCGGCACAGGATCTCCCCGTGCAGAACGCTGAACCAGCTTTCCTGCCGCTTTCCCCACGCGCGCCACGCCGCCGACACCGCCCGCAGTTCCTCCGTCGTCGCGTGACCGCCTTCGGTGGCCCGTTCGGCGTACGCCGACGCCAGGGTGCGGTCCGCCCACAGGCCGCTCCACCACTCCCGCTCTTCCGGTGTGGTGAACGTCCAGGTGGCCGAGGTGGCCGTGATGTCGGTGAACCCCGCCTCGAGCGCCCAGGCCTTCAGGCGGCGCCCGGCGTCCGGCTCGCCGCCGTTGGCGCGGGCCACCCGGCGGTACAGGTCCAGCCAGCCGTCCATGCCCGGGGACGCCGGATACCAGGTCATGGCGCCGTAGTCGGAGTCGCGGACGGCGATGATCCCGTTCGGCCGCGCGACCCGCTTCATCTCACGCAGCGCCCGAACCGGATCGCCCACGTGCTGGAGCACCTGATGGGCGTGGACCACACAGAACGTGTCGTCCGGATAGTCCAGCGCGTGCACGTCCGCCACCGCGAAGTCGGTGTTGCCGAGTCCCCGCCCGGCGGCCGTGGTCCGGGCCCGCTCCACGATCTCCGGCGACCGGTCCACGCCGGTGACATGGCCGTCCGGAACCAGTTCCGCAAGATCCGCGGTGATGGTGCCCGGCCCGCAGCCGATGTCCAGGATGCGCATGTGGGGCCGCAGGGATCCGAGCAGGTAGGCGGCGGAGTTCCCGGCGGTGCGCCAGGTGTGCGAGCGAAGCACCGACTCGTGGTGCCCGTGCGTGTAGACGGCGGTCTCATGCGGCTTCGGCATGGTGGATCCCCTCTCCCGACAGTGGGATCACGGTACGCCCGCCACTCGCATGGTGAGATGTGCGTTTCGCGATATGGACTGACGGCTCGTCAGTCGGTCGGTCGGCCAGGTGGACAGGCGTCGGGAGAGTTGGGGAGCCGGGAGATCTGGGGAGCTTCGGGAGAGCCGGGAGCTTCGGGGGTGTCAGGAGAGCAGGCCGCCACCGGGCAGCGGCCGGTACACGGTGAGTGCCTCGGGCAGCTTCTCCAGCGTCAGGTCGCCCTCCGTCTCGGTCAGCTCGCCGTCGAACGCCATCAGCGTGCCCGGTGCCACCCCCGACAGGCGCAGCCGCGGCACCTGCACCGCCGCGTGCGCGGGAGAGCGCGTCAACGGTCCCGCCAGGGCCGCGGACAGCAGCCGCAGGGCCGGACGGCGGCCCCCGTGCACCACCCGCACGTCCAGCTGTCCGTCCGCGAGATCGAGCCGGCGGCCGGAGGCGAGACCCCGGCGGTGGTATGTGCCGTTGCCCGCGAACAGCATCCACAGCGGGCGCCGGCGGCCGCGCACCTCCGCCTCCAGCGGGTGCCGGTCGGCACGCAGCACCCGTACGGCCGCCAGCACCCCGGCCGGCCAGCCGCCGATCCGGGGCGACCAGCGCTCCCGTTCGTTCACCAGCTCCGGGTACACCCCGAGGCTGAAGGTGTTCAGGAAGACGCCGCGCCGCCCGCCGGAGGCGAACCGGCCCACGTCCACCCGCACCCCCTCGCCCCGCTCCAGCGCCCCGCACAGATCGCGTACGTCCTCCACGCCCAGGTCGTAGGCGAAGTGGTTGAGTGTGCCGCCGGGCAGGACCGCGAGGGGCAGCCCGTGGCGGAGCGCGATCTCGGCCGCGGCGTTCACGGTGCCGTCGCCGCCGCACACGCCGAGCACCCGGGCGTGTCCGGCCGCCTTCTCCAGCTCGGCCCCGACGTCTCCCGGTTCGCACTCCACGACCTCCGCGTCCGGCAGCGCGTCGCACAGCGCCCGCACCCGGTCCGAGGTGCCCGAGCCGATGTTGGCGACCATGACGAGACCCTCGCCGCCGGGCAGCGCGGGCACCTCGGCCCGCGGCCGGGCCGGCGGGGTGTGCTGGGCCCGCGTCGGCACCATGCCCCGTACGGCGAAGGCGGCGCCCGCGCCCAGGGCCGCACCGGCCAGTACGTCGCTCGGGAAGTGGACGCCGGTGTACACCCGCGACAGGACGACCGCGGCGGCCACCGGCGCCACCGCCGCACCCCACGCCGGGGACTCCAGCGCGACACCGGTCGCGAACGCGGCGGCCGACGCGGCGTGCCCGGACGGGAAGGACGTCGTGATCGGCTGCCGCTTCAGCTGACGCACCAGCGGCACCGGGTCGAGCACCGGCCGCGGCCGGCGCACCGAGCGCTTGCCGAGCGTGTTGATCGTCAGTGAGGCCAGACCCAGCGAGGCGAGCCCACGCGCGGCGGCACGCCGGGCCCTCGGGGTACGGGACGCGGCCAGGGCGGCGCCCGCCGCGAACCACAGCAGCCCGTGGTTGGCGCTGCGGCTCAACCGGGGCAGCAGAGGGTCCGCGCCGGGCCAGGTACGGGCGGCGACGGCCTCGAACAGCCGCTGGTCCAGCCGCAGGAAGCCGTCGCGGAGGGGATGCGGGCCGGGCGTCGTGGCGGTGAGGTCTACGTCGGGACTCATGGCTCCCGCCTACCCTGCGGACGGCGTTTCCTGCCGGTGGCGTGCCCCACGTGCCGCGCGTCCCCGTCGCGCGGCCGAAAACGGTTTGCCCGAAGCGCGTCCGGAGCCGCAGAATCCGGTCCATGGGTCACCTCGAAGCCGCGCACCTGGAGTACTACCTTCCCGACGGGAGGGCGCTCCTCGGCGACGTCTCCTTCCGGGTGGGGGAGGGGGCCGTCGTGGCCCTCGTCGGACCCAACGGCGCGGGCAAGACCACCCTGCTGCGCCTGCTGGCCGGCGAGCTGAAGCCGCACGGCGGCTCCGTCACCGTCACCGGCGGCCTCGGCGTCATGCGCCAGTTCGTCGGCTCCGTACGGGACGAGACGACCGTGCGCGATCTGCTGGTGTCCGTCGCGCAGCCCCGTATCCGCGAGGCCGCGCGGGCCGTCGACACCGCCGAGCACGCGATCATGGCGGTGGACGACGAGGCTGCCCAGCTGGCGTACGCGCAGGCACTCGCCGACTGGGCCGAGGCGCGCGGGTACGAGGCCGAGACCCTGTGGGACATCTGCACCACCGCCGCGCTCGGGACGCCGTACGAGAAGGCCCAGTGGCGGCAGGTGAGCACGCTCTCCGGCGGCGAGCAGAAACGCCTCGTCCTGGAAGCCCTGCTGCGCGGCACCGACGAGGTGCTGCTGCTCGACGAGCCGGACAACTACCTCGACGTGCCCGGCAAGCGCTGGCTCGAGGAGCGGCTCGCCGAGACCCGCAAGACCGTGCTCTTCGTCTCCCACGACCGCGAACTGCTCGCCCGCGCCGCGCAGAAGATCGTCTCCGTCGAGCCGGGACCCGCGGGCGCCGACACCTGGATGCACGGCGGCGGCTTCGCCACCTTCCACGAGGCCCGCCGGGAACGCTTCGCCCGTTTCGAGGAACTGCGCCGCCGCTGGGACGAGAAGCACGCCCAGCTCAAGAAACTGGTCCTGACGCTGCGTCAGGCGGCCGCGGTCAGCCACGAGATGGCGTCCCGTTACGCCGCCGCCCAGACCAGGCTGCGCAAGTTCGAGGAGGCCGGACCGCCGCCCGAGCCGCCGCGCGAGCAGGACATCAGGATGCGTCTGAAGGGCGGCCGCACCGGCGTCCGAGCCGTCACCTGCGAGCAGCTGGAACTGACCGGCCTGATGAAACCCTTCGACCTGGAGGTCTTCTACGGCGAACGGGTCGCGGTCCTCGGCTCCAACGGCTCCGGCAAGTCGCACTTCCTGCGGCTGCTGGCCGGCGACGACGTGGCGCACACCGGGAACTGGAAACTCGGGGCACGCGTGGTCCCCGGCCACTTCGCGCAGACCCACGCCCACCCCGAGCTGCTCGGCCGCGCCCTCCTGGACATCCTGTGGACCGAGCACGCCCAGGACCGCGGCGCCGCCATGTCCCGGCTGCGCCGCTACGAGCTGACCCAGCAGGCCGAGCAGTCCTTCGACCGGCTCTCCGGCGGCCAGCAGGCCCGCTTCCAGATCCTGCTGCTCGAACTCCAGGGCGTCACCGCGCTCCTCCTCGACGAGCCCACCGACAACCTCGACCTGGAATCGGCCGAAGCCCTCCAGGAGGGCCTGGAGGGCTTCGAGGGCACCGTGCTCGCGGTCACCCACGACCGCTGGTTCGCTCGCTCCTTCGACCGGTACCTGGTCTTCGGCAGCGACGGGCGCGTGCGCGAGACGGCGGAGCCGGTCTGGGACGAGCGGCGGGTGGAGCGGGCGCGCTGACGTCCCGGGGCGCCCGGAGCCGGGGCGACCGCCGCCGGGTCACTTCCAGCGCAGCAGCGCCCCCAGGCCGCCCACCGGTGCCTTCTCCGCGGCCTCCGACGGCAGCGCCGGCGTCACCGAGATCGCCGGGGCACCGGTCATCACCGCCGAGCGCAGCAGAGCGTCGTCCGCCCGGGCCGACCAGGAGTTCTGCTCGCCGAGGGTCTTCAGCTCCGTACGGCGCACCGCCAGCTGGTCGGCGTCCTCCCCGATCCACACCTCGCGGTGCGTGTCGGGGGCGTCCGGGATGACCAGCAGTTCGTCGATGCGGTGCTCCCGGGCGGCCTCGACCAGCGCGGGCACGCCCTCCGCCGCGCCGGCCCGGCCCTCGTCGTCCCGCGAGCGGGCGGCCAGGAACCGGTCCAGGTCCTCCCGCGCGCGCGAGCGGACGTGGTCGTCGCGCAGCCGCTCCACCTCGTCGTCCAGCAGCCTGCTGCCCGCGCCGCGCGAGGCCTCGGCGATCCGCTCCTGGAGACGGCTCGGCAGCCGCTCGTGCACGGACCGCCGCTCCCGGTCGTCCCCCACCAGGATCAGCAGGTCGGCGCCGGTCTCCTCCTGGCACACGGCGAGTGCGTCGGCGATCTCCGCCGCGTTGTGCTCCCACGTGTTCTCCACGCGCAGCTGGAAGTGGCGCTCCGACCAGTCCACGCTGCTCGTGCGGTGCACCGGCCACTGCCGGCCGGTCACACCGCCCGCGTTCGAGCTGCCCAGCGCGCTGCGCAGCTCGAAGTCGGCGCCCTTGCGGTCGATGTACGCCACCACGCACACCGGGTCCTCGCCGACCAGGTCGAGGAGCGGCGCGACATGCGGCAGCGGCGCCCAGTCGGCGGTGGTCCCGCCGTACGGGGGCCGGGCCAGCGGCGGGTCGAGAACCACCTGCCCGGCACACGCGAACAGGGCCCGCCCGTGCGGGTCGGTGGCGTGGCGCAGCCCGTCGACGGCCTCCCGCACCGCCCGGCAGGTGGCGTCGTCCGCGCCCTGCTCCGCCAGCTCCCGGGCCACCGCGGCGGCCGTCAGCTCACGCTCGTGGGCCGTGTCCTCCGTGTGCCGGGAGAGGTCGACGTAGACGGAGGCCCAGGGTCCCTGGTGTTCGTAGAGGGGGTGCAGAAACGCGAGATCCATGTGGCTGCCCTCCCGGGTGCCGCTCGGGGGTGGTAGTGCTGCGGGGCGGGTACCCGGGACGCATGAACGAACACGACACGCGGGACGGCGGTGGCGGGACCGGAGTGGACCCGGGCCGCCTGGACGACCAGCAGCTGATGAAAGAGCTGGAGACCATCCACCGCACGCGCCACGACACCCTGCTGTACGGGTCCAACGACGCGCTGCGGGCCCACAACGACCGCATGGCCCGGCTGGAGGGCGAGTGGCTGCGCCGCAATCCCCGGCGCCCGGTCGCCGCGGGCCGCACCCGCGAGGGCGCCCGCGAACGCGGCTGAGGACCGGCTCGCCCCGCCCGCCCCGGGTGGCGGCTGAGCGCGGCGACGGGCCACCGGTGGCCCGTCGCCGCGCTGGCCCGTGACTCAGCCGACGGCCTTGGCGAACTCCGCGAGGTAGGTCTCGCAGAACGCCTTGAGGTCGTCCGGCTTGCGGCTGGTGACCAGCACGTTGGAGCCGTGGTCGCAGACCTTCACCTGCTCGTCCACCCAGGTGGCCCCCGCGTTGCGCAGGTCCGTCCGCAGACTGGGCCACGAGGTCATGGTCCGGCCCCGGACCACGTCCGCCTCGACGAGCGTCCACGGCGCGTGGCAGATGGCGGCCACCGGACGGCCCTGTTCGAAGAAGTCCCTGACGAACGCCACGGCCTTCGCGTCGGTCCGCAGGAAGTCCGGGTTGGCCACGCCGCCGGGCAGGACCAGACCGCCGAACGAGTCCGCGGACGTGTCGCCCACCACCTCGTCGACCGGGAACGTGTCCGCCTTGTCGAGGTGGTTGAAACCCTGGATCTCGCCGGACTGCGTGGAGACCAGCACGGGTTCGTGCCCCGCGTCCTTCGCCGCCTGCCACGGCTCGGTCAGCTCCACCTGTTCCACGCCCTCGGGCGCGGTGAGAAATGCGATACGCATGCGATGGGGACTCCCTTCTCTTCCCGGCACGCCGGCCGGTGTCGCCGCTCGGCGTGGGTGTCGTGCGGCCGCAGGCGCCCTACGGCCGTGTTGTGTCGTTCGACCACGTGTCGTTCGACCACGTGTCGTTCGACCACGTGTGGTCCGGCCACACGGTGACCGGCACGTGTGGTGCGGCCACACGGTGACCGGCCACATGTGGACTGGCCACTTGGACCGGGCAAGCAGGCGTACGGCGTGCTCGCGCGTCGGTGTCACCACGTCCGCGGGGTCGGGGCTTCCGCCTCCCGGCGCCTACGCGCCCCGCGGTCCGGAAGGACCCGGCGGGCCGTTCTCGGTCAGGGCCACCGCCAGTTCCTGGACGTTGTCGTAGCGCGCCTTGTGCGGCAGCCGGTCCAGGCCCTCGACGAGGGCGTCCGGCGCGTGGCCGCGGCGCAGCGTGCGGGTCAGTTCCCGCGGTCCCGCGGGGAAGCTGCCCCGGGTCAGGTTCCGGGCCAGTTCCAGCCGCAGGGCCTCCAGGTACGTCGGCCCGCGGCCCGGTGTCACCGGTCCGTAGGTGACGTCCGGGTCGTCCTCGGCGGCCGGTTCCGGGTCGTTCCACTCCTCGCTGCGGGTGGGGTGCCCGGACCTGAGCAGACCCTGCAGTTCGTGCTTCATCTCGTCGTCGCGGTGGACGCTCATCCGGTCGCTGCCTCGCTGCATGTCTCCCTCCAGCTCTTCAGGGTGTCGACCGCGTACCCGGACACCGCGGGCCGACACGGATTCCCCCGGACGCGTCCGTTCCGATTTCCCGGGGGGCGGTATGCGCCCGGTCCGGTCCCAAAGGTGGTCGAAGACGGAACAGAACACAGATCAGTAATCGAGAAGCGCGGGCGGTCGCGCCCCCTCTAGCGTGTGACCACCGAGGCACTGAGGGCGTCACCTTCACCGAGCCCCCGACAGATGGAGACACGATGAGCAGCGCCAAGAGGACGGGCACGCAGGCGCCCGAGCCGCACGCCGCCGACGGCCACGACCGGATCCGCGTGCACGGCGCCCGCGAGAACAACCTCAAGGACGTCAGTATCGAGATCCCCAAACGCCGTCTGACGGTCTTCACCGGAGTCTCCGGCTCGGGCAAGAGCTCGCTGGTGTTCAACACGATCGCCGCCGAGTCGCAGCGGATGATCAACGAGACCTACAGCGCCTTCGTGCAGGGCTTCATGCCCACCCTCGCGCGGCCCGAGGTCGACGTCCTGGACGGCCTGACGACCGCGATCATCGTGGACCAGCAGCGGATGGGCGCCGACCCCCGCTCCACCGTCGGCACCGCCACCGACGCCAACGCGATGCTGCGCATCCTCTTCAGCCGCCTCGGCGAGCCGCACATCGGCCCGCCCAGCGCGTACTCCTTCAACACCGCCTCGGTCCGGGCCAGCGGCGCGATCACCGTGGAGCGCGGCAACAAGAAGGCGGTGAAGGCGACCTTCCAGCGCACCGGCGGCATGTGCACCCGCTGCGAGGGCCGCGGCACCGTCTCCGACATCGACCTCACCCAGCTCTACGACGACTCCAGGTCGCTCGCCGAGGGCGCGTTCACCATCCCCGGCTGGAAGTCGGACAGCCAGTGGACCGTGCAGGTCTACGCCCAGTCCGGCTTCGTCGACCCGGACAAGCCGATCCGCGAGTACACCGAGAAGGAACTCCGGGACTTCCTGTACGGCGACCCGGTCAAGGTGAAGGTCAACGGCGTCAACCTCACCTACGAAGGTCTCATCCCGAAGATCCAGAAGTCGTTCCTGTCCAAGGACAAGGAGGCGATGCAGCCGCACATCAGGGCCTTCGTGGAGCGCGCGGTCACCTTCACCACCTGCCCCGAGTGCGAGGGCACCCGGCTGAGCGAGGGCGCCCGGTCGTCCAGGATCGGCAAGATCTCCATCGCCGACGCCTGCGCCATGGAGATCCGGGACCTGGCGGAATGGGCCCGCGACCTCGACGAACCCTCGGTGGCGCCGCTGCTCACGGCGTTGCGGGACACCCTCGACTCCTTCGTGGAGATCGGCCTCGGCTACCTCTCGCTCGACCGGCCGGCGGGCACCCTGTCCGGCGGTGAGGCACAGCGCGTCAAGATGATCCGCCACCTCGGCTCCTCGCTCACCGACACCACGTACGTCTTCGACGAGCCCACCATCGGACTGCACCCCCACGACATCCAGCGCATGAACGACCTGCTGCTGCGGCTGCGGGACAAGGGCAACACGGTCCTCGTCGTCGAGCACAAGCCGGAGACGATCGCCGTCGCCGACCACGTCGTCGACCTCGGACCCGGCGCCGGCACCGCGGGCGGCACCGTCTGCTTCGAGGGCACGGTCGAGGAACTGCGGTCCGCCGACACCGTCACCGGCCGCCACCTCGACGACCGGGCCTCGCTCAAGGGGACGGTGCGTGAGGCCACCGGCGCCCTGGAGATCCGCGGCGCGGGGACGCACAACCTCCAGGACGTCGACGTCGACATCCCGCTCGGCGTGCTCTGCGTGGTCACCGGGGTCGCCGGCTCCGGCAAGAGTTCGCTGATCCACGGCTCCGTCCCGGCCGGCGCGGACGTCGTGTCGGTCGACCAGAGCCCCATCAAGGGATCGCGCCGCAGCAACCCGGCGACGTACACCGGACTGCTCGACCCGATCCGCAAGGCCTTCGCCAAGGCCAACGGCGTGAAGCCCGCCCTGTTCAGCGCCAACTCCGAGGGCGCCTGCCCCGCCTGCAACGGCGCCGGTGTCATCTACACCGACCTGGCGATGATGGCCGGCGTCGCCGCTCCCTGCGAGGACTGCGAGGGCAAGCGGTTCCAGCCCTCGGTGCTGGAGTACCGGTTCGGCGGCCGGGACATCAGCGAGGTCCTCGCGATGTCGGTGGACCGGGCCGGGGAGTTCTTCGGCGAAGGCGAGGCGCGTCTGCCCGCCGCACACAAGATCCTCGACCGGCTCGCCGACGTCGGGCTCGGCTACCTGACCCTGGGCCAGCCCCTCACCACCCTCTCCGGAGGCGAACGGCAGCGGCTCAAGCTGGCCACGCACATGGGCGGCAAGGGCGGCGTGTACGTCCTCGACGAGCCGACCACCGGCCTGCACCTCGCCGACGTCCAGCAACTGCTCGGCCTGCTCGACCGCCTGGTCGACGCCGGCAAGTCGGTCATCGTCATCGAGCACCACCAGGCCGTCATGGCGCACGCCGACTGGATCGTCGACCTCGGCCCCGGCGCCGGCCACGACGGCGGCCGGATCGTCTTCGAAGGCACCCCCGCCGACCTCGTCGCCGACCGCTCCACCCTCACCGGCGAACACCTCGCGGCGTACGTCGGCGCCTGAGCACGCCCCGATTCCACGGCGCCGGTACCGGCGCAGGCCGGCGCTGTGGGATCGTGGTCGTGTGACGACCCTGGAGGACCTGGCCCGGCTGCGCCGGGCCCGCGACCTGATGGACCGCGAGTACGCCGAACCGCTCGACGTGCCGGCGCTGGCCCGCGTCGCCCTCATGTCGGCGGGCCACTTCTCCCGCAGCTTCCGCGCCGCCTACGGGGAGACCCCGTACAGCTACCTGATGACGCGCCGCATCGAGCGCGCCAAGGCCCTGCTGCGGCGCGGCGACATGAGCGTCACCGAGGTCTGCTTCGCGGTCGGCTGTACCTCGCTGGGGTCGTTCAGCTCGCGCTTCACCGAACTGGTCGGTGAGAGCCCGAGCGCCTACCGCGAGCGCGACCACGCCGACGGCGCCGCCATCCCGGCCTGCGTCGCCAAGGTCTGCACCCGACCGGTGAGGAACGGCGAGTCGGTCAGGAACGGAGAAGCGCGGCCCGCGCCGCCGCCCGTAGCGTGACGCACATGGACATCAACCTCTCGCAGTGCTTCATCGCCGTCGACGACCACGACAAGGCGATCGCCTTCTACCGGGACGTACTCGGCATGGAGGTCCGCAACGACGTCGGCTTCGAGGGAATGCGCTGGGTGACCGTCGGATCCCCGGCGCAGCCCGACGTGGACATCGTCCTCGAACCCCCGCTCGCCGACCCCAACGCCTCAGCCACCGACAAGGAGGCCATGGCCGAACTGCTGGCCAAGGGCCTGCTGCGCGGCGTCATCCTCACCACCGACGACGTCGACAGCACCTTCGAGCACATCCGTGCCGCGGGCGCCGAGGTCCTCCAGGAACCGGTCGACCAGCCCTACGGCGTCCGCGACTGCGCCTTCCGCGACCCGGCCGGGAACATGCTGCGCTTCAACCAGCCGCGCAAGGGCTGAGCCAAAGAGCGGGCATTCGGGTGTTTGCCGTGGGCAACAGGGGGCAGGTGCAAGTTCAGTGCTTCGGACAGGAGGCACGTCCGTGGGAGCGGCGCGACGCCGCCACGGATGCGTCCGTCCGGGGCCGGACGTCCTCCCACGGTGACCGCCCGACCCCAGGGTCGTGTCGTCGTACCGGTGCAGCCCGCCCCGCGCGCCGGTGGTTTTGCGAACCTCCGGCCGCCCCCGTGCGGGTCGCGCCGACCGGATCCCCGTCCGGCGCGACGGCCAGGCCCCGCGCTCCGAGGGAGTTGCGACGCACCATGCCGATCCACGCCAGTGTGAAGCACCCGCACGACGACGCCCCCGACACCACCGACGCGTTCCGCCGACTCGCCACCCTTCCCGACGGTCCCGAGCGGGACGCGGTCCGCGACCGGGTCGTCGAGGCCTGGCTGCCCATGGCCGAACGGCTCGCGGGACGGTTCCGCAGCCGCGGCGAGAGCTACGAGGACCTGCGCCAGGTCGCCGCACTCGGCCTCGTCAAGGCCGTCGACCGCTACGACCCCGAGCGCGGCAACGCCTTCGAGAGCTACGCCGTGCCGACCATCACCGGCGAGATCAAGCGCCACTTCCGCGACCACATGTGGACCCTGCACGTGCCGCGCCGGGTCCAGGAACTGCGCAACCGCGTGCGCTTCGCCGGCCAGGACCTGTCCCAGACCACCCCCGGCCGCAGGCCCACCGTCACCGAGATCGCGGAGCGCGCCGACCTCAGCGAGGAGGACGTCCGGGTCGGGCTGGAGGCACTGGAGAGCTTCACCGCCCTGTCCCTGGACGCCGAACTCCCCGGCAGCGAGGACGGCTACTCGCTCGGTGACGCGCTCGGTGCCCCCGACCCGGCTCTCGACACGGTCGTCGACCGCGAGGCCGTCAAGGACAGGCTGGCCGCACTGCCCCCGCGCGAGCGCGCCATCCTCTACATGCGCTTCTTCGACGACATGACCCAGAGCCGCATCGCCGAACAGCTCGGCATCTCGCAGATGCACGTCTCCCGCCTGATCTCCCGCTGCTGCGACCGGGTACGGGAGCAGGTACTGCGGGACCCCGACCAGGAGGCGTGACGGGGTCCGTGCCGGAACCGGCGGCGGGCACCGCGGCGCGTGGGGCGCGGCGGAGAGGACAGCCGGCGGCGGGTGTCCCGAAACCTCGGCCTCACCCGCTCGGGCGGTCCGTTCGCGCGAACGGCGCACGGTGACGCGCGTGCCCGTGCCGGGCGGGCTGTGATGGCGGCGGGGGCGCGAGTGCCGTGCCCCCGCCGCCGTCGCTCGAAGGAGCCCGCCCCATGCGCCGCACCGCCCGCGCCGTGTCCGTCGCCGTTCTGGCCAGTGCCGCCCTCGGTGTCTTCGCGGGATCAGGTGCGGCCGACCCGGGCGTCCCCCCGCCGCCCGCCGATGCCGGGAATCCCGTCCCCCCGCCTCCCGGCGACGCCGGGAATCCCGTCGCCCCGCCTCCCGGCGACGACCCGGGAGCCGTACTCCCGCGGCCCGGCGACGACGCGGCAGCCGTACCCCCGCCGCCCGGCGACGACGCGGGAGTCCTGCCCCCGCCCTCCGCCGAGGAGGCCCTCCCACCGGCCACCGGGCGGGCCAGCGCGCAGGTCAGCCCGGCGGACGTCGCCCCCGGCGGCACCGTCACCGTCTCGGTCTCCTGCGGCCCGACTGGCGGGACCGCGCCGGACACCCTCGAAGCCACCTCACCGGCCTTCGACGAAGGCACCGTCGCGCTGCGCAAGGTGGCGGCCGACGCCGGAACGGCGTCCGGGACGGCCTACCGCGGCACCGCGCGCATAGCCGCCGCCGAGGACTTCCGGGCCGAACGGTCCGCAGACGACGCGGCGGACACGGAGAGCCCGAACGAGGGCCCGGTGGGCGCGGACGAGGGCCTGAGCGAGGCTCCGGAAGGTGCTGCGGACGACTGGACCGTCGACGGCGCCTGCCCGGACGCCTCCGGAGGCGAGGGCGACCCGTGGAGCGCGACCATGACGGTGCCGGGGGAGAGCGGCGCCGGTGCCGCCGAGCCGGCGTGCCGGGAATCCGCCGCCCCGCGCGCGGGGACCTCGACGCACGGCACGCCCTGCGCCACCACCGAGCCCCCGTGCCCTGGGTCCACCGCCCCGCGCGCCGAGCCGTCCGCGCAGGGCCGGTCGTGCGGCGGTGCCACGGCGGAGCACGGGGTACGGGCCGGTACGGGCGGGACCTTCAGCGACTCGGTTCCCGCCCTGGTCGCCGGTGCTGTCCTGATCGCGGGCGCCTGCGGCGCGGCCGCGCACCGACTGCGGCTCCGCCTGCGCGGGGAGGGCGGCGAGCACTGACCGGCGGCACGGTCGCGGGCCCACGTGTGACGCGCGCAACGGAAGCCGGAGCCATGGCGCGAGGACACGGTGGGTACGGGGACCACGGTGGGGGACGAGTCCCTCGGTGGGTACGGGGATCAACGGCCGGCGAGCGGGCACCCGGCCCGAAAGCGACAGGGCACGGCACGGCACGGACAGGCACCACGGACCGCGCGGAGGTACGCATGCGGCGCACGGACCCCGAGGACCCCGCCACCGGCCACGAGGACCCCGGCACCGGCCACGACGGCTCTGCCACCGGGACCGAAGACCCTGTCGGACAGAGGCCCGTCGGGCACGGCCCCGTCCGGTACGGACCCCACTTCTCCGACGACGGGCTGCCGGTGCTGCCCGAACTGTCGGCCGTACTCGCCGCCGCCGCGGGCCGTGCCCGAGGTGAACCGGCCGGGGGCGCCGCCGCTCTCCTGGACGCGGCGAGCGGCTACTGGGACCGCCGCGGCCTGACCACCGAGCCCGGCCACCTGGCCGCCGCCCCCGGTGCGGGCGCCCTTCTGCTCGCGCTGACCGCCGCGCTCGGCGGCGACGTCCTGGTGCCCCGCCCCTGCGCCGCCTGGTGGGCACCGTACGCGCGCCTGCTGGGCAGACCCGTCTTCCACGTCCCGACACCCGCCGAGTCGGGCGGGGTGCCCGACTCGTACGCCCTCCTGGAGACCGTCCGCCGGGTCCGAGCCGAGGGCGGCGACCCCCGGCTGCTCGTGCTCTCCGTCGCCGACGACCCCACCGGCACCGTCGCCCCGCCCGAACTGCTGCACGAGACCGTCGAGGCGGCCGCCGGCGAGGGGCTGCACCTGGTCAGCGACGAGACCTGGCGCGACACCCTGCACGACCCGCACGCCACCGTGATCCTCAGCCCCGCCGAGATGCTGCCCGAGCGAGTCACCGTCGTCACCGACCTGGCCGGCGCGCTGCTGCCCTCGGCCTGGCCCGCCGCCGTGGCCCGTTTCCCCGCGTCCGCCGCCGGAGACGGCCTGCACGCGCGCGTGCTCGACGTGCTCACCGCGCTCGGAGCCCGCATCGCCGCCCCCGTCGCCGCCGCGGCCGGATACGCGCTCGGCGAACCCGAGCCGGTCACCGCACGCCGGACGGCCGCTGTAGACCTGCACGCGCGCGTGGCCGCCGCCGTGCACACGGCCGTCGTCACCGCGGGAGCCACCGCCCGGCCACCGCAGGCCGGCCGCCACCTGTACGCCGACCTCGGCCCGCTGCGCGACGCGCTCGGCGCGCAGGGCGTCGGCGACGCCCAGGAACTGGAGGACTTCCTCACCGCCCGACTCGGCATGCCCGCCCCCGGCGGACACCGCTTCGGCGACGACCTGCCGGCCCTGCGGGTCCGGCTCGCCACCGGCCCGCTGCTCGGCGCCGGCACCGACGACCAGCGGGCCGAGTGCCTCACGTCCCCCGACCCGTTGGAACTGCCACACGTGCGACGCGCGTTGACCGGTCTGAAGTCGGTCTTCGACGATCTCCGCGACGCTCGGCGAAGGGAGCCCCCTCGATGACGCAGCAGCCCCGGTCGACCACGAGCACCCCCACCTCCGCCGCCCCCACCGGAGACACCGGCCACACGGAAGCCGAGGGAGCCACCGGAGGCACCGGAGGCACCGGAGAAGCAGCGGACACCGAGGACACCGAAGCCTCGGCGGGCACCGCGTCCGCTCCCTCTCCGCCCGCCGCCGCCTCCTCGTACCCGCCGCTCGCCGCACCCCGGCCGCCGGCCGAGCGCCGGGTCTGGCCGCGAACCTTCCACGACCGGCTGACGGCGCCCCTTCCGGGGCTGAAGGCCTTCGCCAGATTCGCCCGCGAGGGGGCGGTCAGACCCGGCCCCGCCGGCCTCGCCGACATTCCCCGGCTGCCCTACGCCCCCGCCCCGCTGCCCCGGGGCGACGCGCGCACCGTCGCCGTCACCTGGGCCGGACACGCCAGCTGGGTGGTGCGGATCGGCGGCCTCACCGTGCTCACCGACCCGGTCTGGTCCCGCCGCATCCTCGGCACCCCGGCCCGCGTCACCCCCGTCGGCGTCGCCTGGAGCGCCCTGCCCCGCGTCGACGCCGTCGTCATCAGCCACAACCACTACGACCACCTGGACGCCCCCACGCTGCGCAGGCTGCCGCGCGACACCCCCGTCTTCGTGCCCGCCGGACTCGGCCACTGGTTCCACCGGCGCCGCTTCACGCGCGTCACCGAGCTGGACTGGTGGGAGGCGAGCGAGGTGAACGGCACCCGCCTCGACTTCGTACCGGCCCACCACTGGTCCAAGCGCAGCCTCACCGACACATGCCGCACGCTGTGGGGCGGCTGGGTGCTCACCGCCCCCGACGGCAGGCGCGTCTACTTCGCCGGCGACACCGGGTACGGCCACTGGTTCGCCCGTATCGGCCGCCGCTACCCCGGCATCGACCTCGCCCTCCTCCCCATCGGCGCCTACGACCCGCGCTGGTGGCTCAGCGACGTGCACTGCGACCCGGAGGAGGCGGTGCGAGCCGCCCAGGACGTCGGCGCGCGCCGCATGGCGCCGATGCACTGGGGCACGTTCGTCCTGTCGGCCGAACCGGTACTGGAGCCGCTGACCCGCGTACGCGCCGCCTGGCAACGGGCGGGCCTGCCCCGCGAACACCTCTGGGACCTGCCGGTCGGCGGCTCCCGGGTCCTGGACTAGCCGCGCCCCGCGCCCGCCGCAGCCCTACGCCTTGGCCGGGCCCCGGAACCGCCGCCACACGCCCGGCGCCACGCTGACCAGGACGGTGAGCGCGATGGCCGCGGCCACCCCCTCCCACGGTCTGTCGAACAGCGCGCCGCTGAGAATTCCGATCAGCTGGTACGTCACCGCCCAGGCCAGGCAGGCCGGCAGGTTGCCCCGGGCGAACCGGCGCAGCGGCCACTGGGCCAGCAGGCAGGCCAGCATCACCGGTATCCGCCCGGCAGGCACCAGACGGGAGAGCACCAGGACCGCGACGTCGTGCTCGGCGAGCTTCTCCTGCGCCTGCTCCAGCCGGTCCTCCGGCGCCCGCGACCGGATCGCCTCCAGCCAGCGCGAGCCGTTCTTCGAACCGACCCCGCGCCGGCCGAGCCAGTACAGCGCCATGTCCCCGCAGAACGCGGCCAGCGACGCCGTCACGAACACCGTCAGCATGGCGAACGGCACCGTCTGGTGCATCGCCACCACGGCCGCCGAACTCACCAGCGCGCCCGTCGGCACCACCGGCACCAGCGCCCCGATGAGGACGAGCAGGAACAGCGACGGATAGCCGAACGCCTGCTGCGTCGGCTCCGTCGGAATGTTCACCGCCGCGGCCCCCAGCCAACTCACCGCGCGACCTCCACCCGCACACTCTCGCCGTGCCCCAGCCGGTGTACCGCCACGCCCGGCGCGCGCAGTGCCGACAGGCGCACGAACTCCTCGCCCGGCGTGTGGAACTCGTGGGGGCGCACGGAGTCCATCCCGATCGGCCAGTACGTGCCGTAGTGCACCGGCACCGCCGTGCGCGGCGCCAGCCGGGCGAGCGCCTCGGCCGCACGCCCCGCGTCCAGGTGCTCCGCGCCCAGGTAGGGGCCCCAGCCGCCCACCGGCAGCAGGGCCGCGTCGACCGGCCCGACCTCCTTCTCCATGCCGTCGAACAGGCCCGTGTCCCCGGCGAAGTACGTCCGCGCCTCCCCCTCGACGACGAAGCCGAGCGCGGGGACGCGATGCCGTCCGACCGGCAGCCGCCGCCCGTCGTGCCGCGCCGGCACCGCGCGTACGCGCAGGTCACCGACGTCCGTGACATCACCGGCGGACACCTCGGTCACCTCCAGGTGCCCGAGCCGGCGCAACCCCGGCACCGCCCGTCGTGCGCCCCGGGGCACGAGGAGGCGCGTGCCCGGCGCGAGCCGCGCGAGCGACGGCACATGCAGATGGTCGGCGTGCAGATGGGACACCAGCGCCACGTCCGCCCGCCACGCGTCCGGCGGCGGCACCGCGCCCCGCCTGCGGCGCAGGTGGGCGAGCCGGCGTACGAACAAGGGGTCGGTGAGCACCCGGATGTCCGAGTCCTCGACCGTGCAGGTGGCGTGACCCCACCACGTGAGCTCCACCGGCACTCCTTTGCCTCCTTCGCGCGACTCCCCGAAGCCTACGTCCAGGAGTAGGGTCGGCGGCGAAAACGGGAGGTGACGGGAGGTGAGGGGGGACACCATGGGGCCGGTGCGAGTGACGGCGATCGCGAGTCTGACACCGCTGGAACAACTGGACGACGACCCCTTCCTGGTCGACTCCCGCAGCCAGTACGCCATGTGCGCCCGCTGGGCCGCGGAGCAGGGCTACGTCGTCGCCAGGGAGCTGCTGGTGCGCGGCCTGCGGCACGACCACGGAGCCCTGTGGGACGGCGTGCGCGCGGGCGACCTGTTCGTCGCGCCCAGCCGCCGGGTGCTGGAGAGCGCGCTGTCGTCCGTGGCGGAATTCACCGCGGAGTGCGCGCGGCGCGGCGTCCGCGTCGAGACCGTCGGCCACGCGGAACCCTCCTACGACGCCCGGATGAAGGCCTGCGTGCACCGCAGACTGTCGATGCCCACCGCCGGATACGACGGCCGCTGACCGCCCGCGCGGGGTGTGAACCGGACCCCGGGGGACAAACGGGCACCCCGGAGCGTTGTGGCAGGGTGGGGAGGGCCCGCACGGACGACGGGCCGGGGACGTGAGGTGTGCGGGACGTGAGCGGAGGCCGTTGGCGCCGGGTCGCCAGTCAGATCGGGCGGAGTGTCGCGGTGTGGGCCGTGTCGACCCTCACCATGCTCGTACTCGCCGGCATCCTGCCGGACTTCCGGCTGCAGTCGCCCGACGGCGACAGCGCGACCGACATCGCCATGACCGCCGCGATCGGCGCAGGAGCCTTCGGCCTGCTCTCCGCCCTGGTGTGGCCGCTCCTGGTGCGCATGCTGCTTTTGGTGCCGGCCCTCGTCCTCGGCCTGCTGGTCTTCTTCCTCAACGGCGGGCTGCTGCTCCTCGCGATCGACGTGAACCCGGCCGGGCGCGGCGGTGTCGCCCCCGAGACGGCGGTCGTGGTGGCCGCCGTCATGTCCGCCGTCGCCTCCGCCACCGGCGGTGCCCTGGCCGTGCGCGACGACGACGCCTACCGGCGCCGCCTCTACCGCCTCGCCGACCGCCGGCGCAGATCGGGGCCGCCCTGCCCGGCCGGGCCCGGCACCGTCTTCCTCCAGCTCGACGGCGTCGGCCACGACGTCCTGAAGGAGGCCGTCGACAACGGCACCATGCCCACCGTCGCCCGCTGGCTCGGCCGCGACGGGGCCTCCGCCACCCACCGGCTCGACCTGTGGCGCACCGACTGGTCCAGCCAGACCGGCGCCAGCCAGCTCGGCATCCTGCACGGCAGCAACCACGACATCCCCGCGTTCCGCTGGTACGAGAAGGACAGCGGCGAGGTCATGGTCTGCAACCGCCCGACCAGCGCCGCCGAACTCCAGTACCGCGCGGTCCGGCGCACCGGCGACGGCGGGCTGCTCAGCCTCGACGGCGCCAGCCGCGGCAACCTGTTCGGCGGCGGCGCCGACGAACAGGCCCTCGTGCTGTCCATAGCCGCCCGCCGCCGCAGCCGGGAGACCCGCTCCCGGGCCGGCTACTTCGCCTACTTCTCCGACCCGGCCAACGCCGTGCGCACCGCGATGTCCTTCGTCGCCGAGGTGTGCCGCGAGATCGGCCAGTCCACCCGCGCCCGCGTCCACAAGGTCCGCCCGCGTGTCTCCCGGGGTGGCCTCTACCCCCTCGTCCGCGCCTTCGCGACCGTCGTCGAACGCGATGTCGTCGTCGCCGCGGTGATGGGCGACATGCTCGCCGGACGCACCGCCGTCTACGCCGACCTGGTGGCGTACGACGAGGTGGCGCACCACTCCGGGCCGGGCGGCCGGGATGCCGCGAAGGTCCTCGGGCGCCTCGACCGGGCCCTCGCCCTGATCGAGAACGTCGCCGACCACGCCCCCCGCACGTACCGGATCGTCGTCCTGTCCGACCACGGGCAGAGTCCCGGCGAGACCTTCCGCGCCCGCTACGGGCTGAACCTCGGCGACCTGGTGCGGGCCGGCTGCGGACTGCCCGTGCCGCGCAGCGCCCGGCGCACCCGCAGCGGCGCCGAGGCGCGCAACACCGTACGGGCCGCGCTGCACCGCCCCGTCGAGGAGGGCGCCGGACAGCAGCGCCCCGCCGACACCCCCTCCGGGCGCCGCTCCGAGCCGATCGTGCTGGCCTCCGGCAACCTGGGCCTGGTCTCCTTCCCGGACGTGCCGCACCGGATGACCCGGGAGGAGATCGACGCCCGCCACCCCGCCCTGCTGCCGACCCTCGCCAACCACCCCGGCATCGGCTTCCTGCTGGTGCGCAGCGAGGAGCACGGCGGCGTCGTGCTCGGCGCGCACGGCACCGAGGTTCCCCTGGAGAAGCTCGACGAGAACCCCGGCCCCCTCGCCCCCTTCGGGCCCGGCGCCGCCGACGCCGTACGCCGAACGCACTCCTTCCCGCACACCGCCGACATCATGGTCAACTCCTTCCACGACCCGGCCGACGGCGAGGTCCTCGCCTTCGAGGAGCAGATCGGCTCCCACGGCGGACTCGGCGGCGCCCAGTCGCGCGCCTTCCTGCTGTCGCCGGTCGTGCTGTCCGCGCCGGCCGGTCAGGGCGAGGAGATCGTCGGCGCGGAACAGGTCCACCGGGTGCTGCGCCACTGGCTGCGCGAGTCGAACGGCCCGCAGGTCCCCGTGGGCGCGGAGGAATCACGGCCGAACGTCGTCGAGGGCGCACCATTTCCCGTCGCCGACGGGCTCGTACAGGACAAAAGCGCCTGATTTGGAACAAGGCCGGACAGTGTCCGACCATGGGCGGGTCCGGCGATCCCGGGCCCCGTTCCATGAGAGGCGCACCACCCCATGCACGTCACCGGGACCGTCCCCCCACCGGCTCCGGACCCGCAGGAGACACCTGCGGCGCCCGCACCCGACACCACCCGGCACGCCCGCCGCTTCGGGCTCCCCGTCGCCACCGCCCTGGTCATGGGCAACATCATCGGCGGCGGCATCTTCCTGCTCCCGGCCTCCGTCGCGCCCTTCGGCACCATCAGCCTCCTCGCCTTCGGCGTCCTGACCGTCGGCGCGATCGCCCTCGCCCTGGTCTTCGGCCGCCTCGCCGCCCGCGACCCCCGCACCGGCGGCCCCTACGTCTACGCCCGTGAGGCCTTCGGCGACTTCGCCGGGTTCCTCGCCGCCTGGGCGTACTGGATCACCACCTGGGTGTCCAACGCGGCGCTCGCCGTCGCCGCCGTCGGCTACCTCGACGTCCTGATCCCGGTGAACGACCACCGCTGGACCGCCTGCCTCGCGGCCCTCGTCATCCAGTGGCTGCCCGCGCTCGCCAACTTCGCGGGCAGCCGCTACGTGGGCGCGGTCCAGCTGGTGTCCACCGTGCTGAAGTTCGCACCGCTGCTGCTCGTCGCCGTCGGCGGGCTGTTCTTCTTCGACGCGGACAACCTCGGCCCGTTCAACGCGAGCGGCTCCAGCGGCATCGGCGCGGTCTCCGCCGCCGCCGCGATCCTGCTCTTCTCCTACCTCGGCGTGGAGTCCGCCGCCGTCAGCGCCGGCGAGGTCAAGGACCCCCGCCGCACCGTCGGCCGCGCCACGGTCATCGGCACCGCGGGCGCCGCCCTCGTCTACCTGCTGGGCACCCTCTCCGTCTTCGGCACCGTCGCCCACGACCGCCTGATCGCCTCGGCCGCGCCCTTCTCGGACGCCGTGAACGCCATGTTCGGCGGCGCCTGGGGCGGCTGGGCCGTCGCGCTGGCCGCCCTGGTGTCGATGACCGGCTGCCTCAACGGCTGGACCCTGCTCAGCGCCCAGACGCCCTACGCGGCGGCCAAGGACGGCCTCTTCCCGGCCGCGTTCGCCCGCAAGCGGCGCGGTGTCCCCACCGTCGGCGTCGGCGTCACCGTCGTCCTCGCCTCCCTGCTCACCGTCTACAACTACACGTCCGGCTCGGCGAAGGTCTTCGAGGTCCTGGTCCTCGTCACCACCTTCACCGCCACCGTGCCCTACCTGCTGGCCACCGCCGCCCAGCTCTTCCACCTGGTCTCCGGACAGGGCGAGAAGGTCGACCGGGCCCGCCTGGCCCGCGACGGCGTGATCGCGGCGGTCGCGGCGGCCTTCTCCCTGTGGCTGGTAGCGGGCGCCGGGTACGCGGCGGTCTACCAGGGCGTGCTGTTCCTCTTCGCGGGCGTGCTCGTGTACGCGGTGATGGCGGCCCGCAGGCGGCGCGCGGAGGGGCCCGCCGGCCCGTAATTCGGCTGCGCGGGGACACCGGGGGCCCGCACACTGGGCCGGTCACCTCCCGACCCGTTCCCGCCAAGGAGCCCCTGCGTGCAGGCAGCCGTCACCGTCACTCCCGCCCGCCTCCCGGAACTGCTGCTCGGCCTCGCCACCGTGCGGCCGGTGTTCCTGTGGGGCGCACCCGGCATCGGCAAGTCCTCCCTGGTGAGGAACTTCGCCGACTCGCTGGGCCTGGAGTGCGTGAGCCTGCTCGGCACGCAGCTGGCGCCGGAGGACCTGATCGGCGTCCCGCAGATCCGGGACGGCCGGTCGGTGTTCTGCCCGCCGGAGTCCATCGCCCGCGACGAGCCGTACTGCCTCTTCCTGGACGAGCTGAACGCGGCCACCCCGGACGTGCAGAAGGCGTTCTACTCGCTCATCCTCGACCGCCGCATCGGCACCTACGAGCTGCCCAAGGGCTCCATCGTCATCGGCGCCGGAAACCGCGCCACCGACAACGCGCTGGCCCGCCCCATCGCCTCCGCGCTGGTCAACCGCCTCACCCACGTCCACCTGGACGCCTCAGCGAAGGACTGGCTGGTCTGGGCCGCCGAGAACGGCATCCACCCCTGGATCACCGACCACCTCACCGACCGCCCCGACCACCTGTGGTCCAAGCCGCCCAAGACCGAGGAACCGTTCTCCACGCCGCGCTCCTGGCACATGCTCTCCGACGCCCTGCACTCCTTCGGCCAGGACCTCGACGAGGAGACCCTGAAGGTCCTCGCACACGGCACGCTCACCCCCGCCCACGCGACCGCCTTCCGCGGCTACGTCAAGATCGTCCGCAGCCGGTTCGGCATCGAGGCGATCCTCAAGGGCGAGGCCCGCTGGCCCCACCGCCTCCAGGACCGCGACCTGCTCTACTACCTCGCGGAGTCCTTCCGCGGCCGCCTGGTCAAGGAACTCCCCGCGAGCAAGGAGCACATGTCGGCGAACGGCCGCCAGACCGCCTACCGCGCCAAGTCGCTGCTCGTGCAGCTCGCGGAGATCTCCGTGGAGGTCGCTCAGAGCGTCATCGCCTCCGACGCCGACGGCAACCCGGTGCTGCCCGCCTGGTTCCTCGTCGAGGCCGCCCGGGACATGCCCCGGCTGGTGGAGGCCCGCCGATGAGCCGCTCCCCGGCCAAGGGGAAGAAGAAGCGGGACCTGGCGGCGGAGGCCTTCGAGGAGGGGCTGCGGCTGGTCCGCGCCGACCCCGCGCTGGGCGCCGTCCGGTTCACCGTCTGCCGCCGGGAGAAGTGCCCCGTCGCGCCCCGGGGCGGGCTGGTCCGGGTCGACTCCGACGGCGTCGCGCACGCCCACCCGGACCGGCTCACCGAGCCCGCCCTGTGGGCCTGGGCCCTCGCCCACGCGGCCCTCCACCTCGGTTTCGGCCACGTCCCCGCGGCCACCGGCGAACGCACCCAGCCGGACCGCGCCGACCTGGCCGCACGCTGCGCCGTCGTCAACCGCTTCCTGCTCGGCTTCCGTGTCGGACGCGCCCCGGACGACCTTCCCGCCTCCTACCCCGACGGCGACGAGGAGCGGCTCGCCGCGCGCTGGCGCCGGGACGGCGTACCGGCCGTGTACGAGCACTGCGGCACCGCGGGCCACGGCACCGACCAGCTCCTCGTGCCGTGGAACGGCTGGCTGGGGCAGGTCCCGGACTGGCAGACGACGTTCGCGAGCGCGCTGACCCGGACCGTCTCCACCGCGCTGGACATGGCGGGCGGACGCCGAGACTCCATGGACGGCGAGGCGCCCCGCCGGCACCCCTGGCAGCAGGCCCTGAGCTGGTTCGTCTCCTCCTATCCCCTCCTCGGCGGCATCGCCTCCGGCATCACCCTCGTCGCCGACGCCGAACTCGCCCGCGCCCACGGCATCTCCGTGGCCGCAGTCAACGCCGAGGCGGGGGAGATCTACGTCAACCCGCTGCGCCAGTACGACGACGAGGAATGGCGGTTCGTCCTGGCCCACGAGATGCTGCACGCGGCCCTGCGCCACGGCGACCGCTGCGGCACCCGCGACCCGTACCTGTTCAACGTGGCCTGCGACTACGTCATCAACGGCTGGCTCGTCGAGATGCAGGTCGGCACCATGCCCGAGGGTCTGCTGCACGACCCGGAGTTGGCCGGGCTCTCCGCCGAGGAGGTCTACGACCGCATCGCCGACGACCTGCGCCGCCTGCGCCGCCTGTCCACCCCGCGCGGCAAGGGCGTCGGCGACGTGCTCGGCGCCCCGCTCGGTTCGCCCCGCGACTACGTCGACCTCGACGGCTTCTACCGCCGGGGCCTGGCCCAGGGCTTCGATCTGCACCAGCGGCAGGGGCGCGGGTTCCTGCCCGGCGGCCTGGTCGAGGAGATCCGCGCGCTCAGCCATCCGCCGCTGCCCTGGGACGCCCGGCTCGCCCGCTGGTTCGACGAGTTCGTGCCCCGCCCCGAGCCCGTACGCTCCTACGCGCGGCCCTCGCGGCGCCAGGCCGCCACCCCCGACATCCCGCGCGCCGGACGGTACTTCCCGCCCGAGGAGATCGCACGCTGTACCTTCGGCGTCGTCCTGGACACCTCCGGCTCCATGGACCGCACCCTGCTCGGCAAGGCGCTCGGCGCCATCGCCTCCTACGCCGGGGCCCGCGACGTCCCCGCCGCCCGCGTCGTGTTCTGCGACGCCGCACCGCACGACGCCGGGTACCTGCCCGTGACGGACATCGCCGGCCGGGTGCGGGTGCACGGCCGGGGCGGCACCGTCCTGCAGCCCGGCGTCGACCTGCTGCTGCGCGCGGACGACTTCCCGTCCACCGCGCCGGTCCTCGTCATCACCGACGGCTGGTGCGACGTCCTGCGGGTGCGGCGCGAGCACGCCTACCTGATTCCGCAGGGCGCGCGGCTGCCGTTCACGGCCCGAGGGCAGGTCTTCCGGGTGAGCTGAGCCGGAGTGTGATCGGATGGGGGCGGGAACCCGCACACACGGGCAACCACCGCCCCAGTACAGCAAGCGAATTCGAGAGGACCCGCCGTGGCAACCACGCGCTCCGCACACACCGTCTGGGAAGGCAACCTGCTCGAGGGCAACGGTGTCGTCACCTTCGACTCGTCCGGCATCGGCGAGCAGCCGGTGTCGTGGCCGTCGCGCGCCGAGAAGGCCAACGGGAAGACCAGCCCCGAGGAGCTGATCGCCGCCGCCCACTCCAGCTGCTTCTCCATGGCGCTGTCGAACGGCCTGGCCGGCGCCGGCACCCCGCCCACCAAGCTCACCACCTCCGCCGACGTCACCTTCCAGCCCGGCGAGGGCATCACGGGCATCCACCTCACCGTGGAGGGCACCGTCCCCGGCCTGGACAACGACGCGTTCGTCGCCGCCGCCGAGGACGCCAAGAAGAACTGCCCGGTCAGTCAGGCCCTGACCGGCACGACCATCACCCTGTCGGCCAAGCTGGCCTAGTCGGACAGTCGGACAGTCGGACAGTCGGACAGTCGGACAGTCGGACAGTCGGACAGGACGCTAGGAGCCCGCGCGCTCCCAGCCCCGCCGGTCCGGGCGCGGCCCCAGCTGTCTGGGGTCGCGCGACCGGTAGACCACGTAGGGCCGGGTCAGGTACTGCAGGGGCGCGCTGAACATGTGCACCAGCCGCGTGTAGGGCACCAGGGCGATCAGCACCATCCCGACCACCGCGTGCATGTGGTACAGCACCGGGACGCCCGCCATCAGCTCCGTCTTCGGGTTCAGCGTGAACAGGCTGCGCGACCAGGGCGCGATGGTGCTGCGGTAGTCGTAGCCGTTGCCCGAGGTGTCGGACAGCTTGGCGATCATGCCGAGGAGCAGGGCGCCGAGCAGGAAGACGTACATGAACTTGTCGTTGGCCGTGGTGGCACGGAAGACCGGTGCCTTGGTGCGGCGCCGGTAGACCAGCATCCCGATCCCCGCGACCGCGAGGACCCCGGAGACGGTGCCGCCGTACAGCGAGAACAGGTGGTAGGCGTGCTCGCTGATGCCGATCGACTGCGTCCAGGACGCCGGGACGAACAGACCGATCAGATGGCCGGCGAGCACGAACAGGATGCCGTAGTGGAAGACCGGCGACGCGATGTTCAGGAGCTTCGACTCGTAGACCTGCGAGGAGCGCGTCGTCCAGCCGAAGCGGTCGTAGCGGTGCCGCCAGACCAGGCCCGCGATCAGCAGTGCGAAGGCGGCGTAGGGCAGGACGCCCCACAGGAAGACGTTCATCGGCGGGCTCCGGTGGGTGCGGGCGGCAGGGTGGCGCACACCGCGTCCAGGACGCACGCGTAGGGCGTGCCGAAGGCGGTGAGCCGGGCGCGCAGCTGGTCCAGGGCGTCGCGGTGCTCGGTGAGCATCCCCATGTCCCCGGTGCGGGAGACGAACTCCAGGACCGCCGGCAGGAAGTCCGGCAGCTCCTCGCCGGTGAACTCCAGGCCGTGCGCGCGGTACAGCTCCTTGAACCGGACCAGGGACATCCCCCGGTTGCGGGTGTCGCCGTCGGTCCACCAGCTCAGGTACAGGCTGTGCCGGTTCTTGAAGTCGAAGACCTCCACGTAGTGCGCCTGGAGTTCGCCCTGCCCGGTCGCCGCCGCGTGGTCGGTGAAACCGCGCAGTTGCGGCGCCGCCTCGCGCAGCAGGGGCAACCGGGCGCGGAAGTCGTCGTCGGGATACGTCAGACAGAGCGCCGCCGCCTGGTACAGCACTTCGAAGCCGGGCATCGGATCAGACCTCCCTCTCGTCGTCCGCGGTCTGCCGCCGGCGCAGGATGTGGAAGTTCTCCACCGGCACCAGCGGCAGCCGCCTGCGTCCCGAGTCCTGGCCGAACGGCCCGTCGCCGCCCATGCCCGGACCGCCGTCGGTGTCGAGGCTGCACGTGTCCGGCAGCGCCGACGCCTCCAGCCGGTGCGCGTCCCCGACGGCCGCCGTCGGGATCACGTACCGCTCCTCGTACTTGGCGATCGCCAGCAGCCGGTACATCTCCTGGATCTCCTCGGGCCGCATGCCGACGCCCGCGCAGACGGCCGGGTCGGGGTCCTCGCCGAGGTTGACCGACCGCATGTGGGCGCGCATCGCCGCCAGCTTCTCCAGCGACGCCCGCACCGGCCCCGTGTCCCCGGCCGTGAACAGCTCGGCCAGGTACTCCAGCGGGATGCGCAGCGTGTCGATCGCGCCGAACAGGTTGTCCGCGTCCTCACCGTCGTGCCCGGTCTCCGTCAGCGCGTCCACGACCGGGGACAGCGGCGGGATGTACCAGACCATCGGCATCGTGCGGTACTCCGGGTGCAGCGGCAGCGCCACCTTGTACTTGCTGACCAGCGCGTGCACGGGGGAGCGGCGGGCCGCCTCGATCCAGTCGAACGGGATCCCCGCCTCCTCGGCGGCCCGCCGCACCCCGGGGTCCTCCGGATCCAGGAAGAGACCCAACTGCGCCTCGTACAGATCGTGTTCGTCCGGTGTCTCGGCGGCCTCGGTCACCTTGTCGGCGTCGTAGAGGACCACGCCCAGGTACCTGAGCCGGCCCACGCAGGTCTCGGAGCAGACCGTGGGCTGGCCGACCTCGATGCGCGGGTAGCAGAAGGTGCACTTCTCGGCCTTGCCGGTGCGGTGGTTGAAGTACACCTTCTTGTACGGGCATCCGGTCACGCACATCCGCCAGCCCCGGCAGCGGTCCTGGTCGACCAGGACGATGCCGTCCTCGACGCGCTTGTACATCGCCCCGGACGGGCAGGACGCCACGCACGACGGATTGAGGCAGTGCTCGCAGATGCGCGGCAGGTAGAACATGAACGTCTCTTCGTACGCGAACCTGACCTTCTCCGACGCCTGTTGCCGGGTCCGCTCCACCATCGGGTCGAGGTCGCCGTAGGCGGGGGCGCCGCCCAGGCTGTCGTCCCAGTTCGAGGACCAGCCGATCTTCATGGGCTTGCCGTCGAGCTGCGAGACGGGCCGCGCGACGGGGTAGTCCGTGCCGAGCGGGGCGTCGGTCAGGTTCTTGTAGTCGTACGTCCAGGGCTCGTAGTAGTCCTTGATCTCGGGGAGCCGCGGGTTGGAGAAGATCCCGGCGAGCTTCTTGAACCGGCCGCCCGCCTTGAGTTTCAGCGCGCCCCGCCGGTTCAGCTCCCAGCCGCCCCGCCACTTCTCCTGGTCCTCGTAGCGGCGCGGGTAGCCCTGTCCGGGGCGTGTCTCGACGTTGTTGAACCAGACGTACTCCATGCCCCGCCGGTTGGTCCACGCCTGCTTGCAGGTGACCGAACAGGTGTGGCAACCGATGCACTTGTCGAGGTTCATGACCATCGCGACCTGGGCCATCGGGCGCATCAGTACTCGACCTCCTGGGAGCGGCGCCGGATGACCGTCACCTCGTCGCGCTGGTTGCCCGTCGGGCCCAGGTAGTTGAACGCCCATGACAACTGGGCGTAGCCGCCGATGAGATGGGTCGGCTTGAGGAGCAGACGGGTGAGCGAGTTGTGGACACCGCCGCGCTTCCCCGTCGTCTCCGTGAGCGGCACGTTGACCGTGCGTTCCTGGGCGTGGTGCATGTAGACCGTGCCGGCCGGCATCCGGTGCGAGACGATCGCGCGGGCCACGACCACGCCGTTGCGGTTGACCGCCTCGATCCAGTCGTCGTCGGAGACCCCGATGGCGTCCGCGTCCGCGGGCGCCATCCAGATGGTCTGCCCGCCCCGGGACAGCGCCAGCATGAACAGGTTGTCCTGGTACTCGGAGTGGATGGACCACTTGTTGTGCGGGGTGAGGTAGCGGACCGTCACCTCGCGGTGGCCGTCGGGACCGAGCTGTGGCTCACCGAACAGCCGGTGCATGTCCAGTGGCGGCCGGTACACCGGCAGCGCCTCGCCCAGCTCGTGCATCCAGTCGTGGTCCAGGAAGAAGTGCTGCCGGCCGGTGAGGGTGTGCCAAGGCTTGAGGTGCTCGGTGTTGAGCGTGAACGCCGTGTAGCGGCGCCCGCCCGCCTCGCTGCCCGACCACTCCGGCGAGGTGATCACCGGCACGGGCGCCGCCTGGGTGTCGGCGTAGGTGACCCGCCTGCCCTCCTGCTCGGCGGCGAGGTGGGCCATCTGCTGCCCGGTCTTCGCCTCCAGCGTGTGGAAGCCCTGGGTGGCCAGCCGCCCGTTGGTCGTGCCGGACAGCGACAGGATGGTGTTGGCCGCCTTCACCGCCGTGTCCAGCGCCGGGCGTCCGTCGGCCGGACCGCCGCGCACCGTGCCGTTCAGGTCCCGCAGCCGCGCCACCTCCTCGTCCGGCTTCAGCGTGATGCCCTTGGCGGGCAGCCCCTTGGCCTCCACCAGCGGGCCCAGCGCGGCGAACTTCGCACCGATCGCCGTGTAGTCGCGCTCCACGACCACGAGGTTCGGCATGGACTTCCCGGGCTCCGGATCGCACTCCCCGCGCCGCCAGTCCCGTACGACACCGCCGGGCTGGGCGATCTCGCCCGGTGTGTCGTGCTGGAGCGGGGCCGCCACCAGGTCCTTGCGCACCCCGAGGTGGTCCTCGGCCAGCTCGCTCAGCTTCTCCGCGAGCACCTTGAACGTGTCGAAGTCGGTGCGCGCCTGCCACGGCGGGTCCACCGCCGGGGAGAAGGCGTGCACGTAGGGGTGCATGTCCGTGCTGGACAGGTCGTGCTTCTCGTACCAGGTCGCCGCGGGCAGCACCACGTCCGACAGCAGGGTCGACGAGGTGTGCCGGAAGTCCAGCGACAGCAGCAGGTCGAGCTTCCCCTCGGGCGCCTCCTCGTGCCAGACCACGTCCCGGGGCCGCTCGCCGGGCGCCGCCTCCTCGGCCCGCAGCGAGGACTGGGTGCCCAGCAGGTGCTTGGTGAAGTACTCGGCGCCCTTGCCGGACGAGCCGAGCAGGTTGGCCCGCCACAGCGTCACGATCCGCGGCCAGTTCTCCGGCGCGTCCGGGTCCTCGCCCGCGAACTTGAGGGTTCCCGCCTGCAGTTCGGCCACCGCGTTCGCCACCGGGTCGCCGAAGGACTCGCCCAGCTCCAGCGGGTTGCGGTCGAAGGTCGGGTACGAGGGCATCCAGCCCGTGCGCGCCGACAGCGCGAGGCAGTCCGCGCCCGCCATCCCCGCGAGCCGGCCCTCGCCCAGCGGGGAGGCGAGGACGTCGGCGCGGAAGCGGTCGTAGCGCCACTGGTCGGTGTGCAGGTACCAGTACCCGGTGCCGATCGCCTGGCGCGGCGGGCGCGACCAGTCGGAGGCGGCGGCCAGCGACGCCCAGCCGGTCACCGGACGGCACTTCTCCTGGCCCACGTAGTGCGCCCAGCCGCCGCCGTTGCGGCCCTGGCAGCCGGTGAGCTGGAGCAGGGCGAGGAAGCCCCGGTAGATCGTCTCGGAGTGGAACCAGTGGTTGGTGCCCGCGCCCATCAGGATCATGCAGCGGCCCTTGGACCGCTCCGCCGTCCGCGCGAACTCCCGGGCGATCCGCACACAGGCCGCCGCGGGCACCGAGGTGTGCGTCTCCTGCCAGGCGGGCGTGCCCGGTGCGTCCGCGTCCTCGTACGACGCGGGCCAGTGGCCCGGCAGGTCCGGCCGGGCCACACCGTACTGGGCGAGCAGCAGGTCGAACACCGTCGTCACCAGCGGCCCGGTCGCCCCGCCGAGCCGGGTCGCCGGAACACCCCGGCGCAGGACGTCACCGCGCCCCTGCCCGTGCGTGCCGCCCTCGGTGTCGAAGCGGGGCAGCAGCACTTCCACCCCGGACGCCATCTCGTGGCCGTGCAGGCTGAGCCGGGGGCGTACGTCACCGAGGTCCAGGTTCCACTTCCCCCGGTCGGCCTCGTTCCAGCGGAAGCCCAGCGAGCCGTTCGGGACGACCGCGCGGCCCGTCGCCTCGTCCAGCACGACCGTCTTCCAGCGGGCGTCGTCGCCGCCCTGCCCCAGGTCGGCGGCGCGCAGGAACTTGTCCGGGACGTGCGCCCCGTCCCGCTCGGCCAGCGTCACCAGGAACGGCAGGTCGGTGAAGCGGCGCACGTAGTCGTCGAAGAACGGGGTCCCGCGGTCGACGAAGAACTCCCTGAGCACCACGTGCCCCATCGCCATCGCCAGCGCGGCGTCCGTCCCGGGGTGCGGATGCAGCCACTGGTCGGCGAACTTGGTGTTGTCCGCGTAGTCGGGCGAGACCACGACCACCTTCTGCCCCCGGTAGCGGGCCTCCGCCATCCAGTGCGCGTCCGGCGTGCGGGTCACCGGCACGTTCGTGCCCCACATGATCAGGTACGCCGCGTCCCACCAGTCGCCCGACTCCGGCACGTCCGTCTGGTCGCCGAAGACCTGCGGGGACGCCACCGGCAGGTCGGCGTACCAGTCGTAGAACGACAGCATCGGGGCGCCGATCAGCGAGTGGAACCGGGCGCCCGCCGCGTGCGACACCATCGACATCGCGGGGATGGGGGAGAAGCCCGCGATGCGGTCGGGGCCGTGGGTGCGGATGGTGTGCACGTGGGCGGCGGCGATCATCTCGACCGCCTCGTCCCAGGTCGCCCGCACCAGGCCGCCCTTGCCGCGCGCCCGCTGGTAGCGCGTGCGGCGCTCCGGGTCGCCCTGGATGTCGGCCCAGGCCAGCACCGGGTCCTTCAGCCGGGCCTTCGCCTCGCGGTACATCGTCAGCAGCACGCCGCGCACGTACGGGTACCGCACCCGGGTGGGGGAGTAGGTGTACCAGGAGAACGCCGCACCCCGGGGGCAGCCGCGCGGCTCGTACTCGGGGCGGTCCGGGCCGACCGACGGGTAGTCCGTGGCCTGGGTCTCCCAGGTGATGATGCCGTCCTTGACGAACACGTTCCAACGGCACGAACCGGTGCAGTTCACTCCGTGCGTGGACGTCACGACCTTGTCGTGGCTCCAGCGGTCCCGGTAGAAGGCGTCCGCCTCCCGGCCGCCGACGAGCCCGATGCTGTGCAGGTCGGGTGCGGCGGTGCCCGGCCGGAAGAACCGTCCCGCGCGCAGCAGCGCCGCGCCCGGTTCGGTGGGCGGTGTCCGCGTGTCGGTCACGTGCGCTCCCTTGCTCACCAGGCCCTGGTGCTCGCCGGGCCCTGGTTCACGAACCTAGGGCCGGGCGGGGGAGCGCACCCGTTCGCGGCGCCCGTACGGGTCAGGGCGCGTCGGCCGGGCCGGACCGCTCAGGGCTTGCGCGCCACCCCCGCGTACACCGGCACGATGCCCTCGGTCTGGGCCGCCACGTCCTCGGGGTCCGGCCGCCAGCCCGTGACCGGGATGATGCCGGGGCCCAGCAGCTCCAGGCCGTCGAAGAAGCGCGCGAACTCGGTCAGGGAACGCGGGTAGAACGGGGTGCCGCCGCGGGCGAAGAGTCCCGCGGCCCGGCCCACCGCCTCCGGGTTGAGGTCGGGCGTGACCTGCGAGAGGACCAGGTAGCTGCCCGGGGCGAGCGCGTCCGCGTACCGCTTGAGCAGGCCGTGCACGTCGTCGCCGTCGGCCGCGTCGCCGAGGTAGTGCGTCAGGGCCACCAGGGACAGGGCGACCGGCCGGTCGAAGTCCAGGGACTCGCCCGCCAGCCGCAGGATCAGGTCCGGATCCCGGACGTCCGCGTGGACGTACTCGGTGGCGCCCTCCGCCGAGCCGTGCAGCAGCGCCTCGGCGTGCCGGAGGACGATCGGGTCGTTGTCCGCGTAGACGATCCGCGCCTCGGGGGCCACCGCCTGGGCCACCTGGTGCAGGTTCGGCTCGGTGGGGATGCCGGTGCCGATGTCCAGGAACTGCCGGATCCCGGCCTCGGCGAGGGTACGCACCGCCCGGTGCATGAACCGGCGGTTCGCGCGCGCCCCGCGCACCGCCGTGCCGTCCGCCGCGAGTATCTTGCGGGCCAGCTCCTCGTCCACCGGGTAGTTGTCCTTGCCGCCCAGCCACCAGTCGTACACCCGGGCGGGGTGCGGCCGGCTGGTGTCGATGGGGGCGGGCGCGGGGTCGGATCCGGTCATGCGGTGTCTTCTCCTCGGGTCTCGGTGGCGGGTCGTCACTCGTCCGTCGGTCGCTTCGTCCGGTGGTCGGACGGTCAGTAGTTCTCCCGGTACTCGCGCAGGATCTTCTCCGTGCGCTGGGTCGAGGCGGCGCGCGCCGTCATGTGGTCCAGGACCTCCAGATGCGCGGAGACCTCGGCCCGGGAATCCAGGTACAGGGCACCCGTCAGGTACTCGGTGAAGACCATGTCGGGCAGCTCCGGCTCCGCGAACCGGAACAGGGTGAACGGCGCGTACGTCCCGGGGTGCGGCCCGTCCTCGAACTCCGCGACCTGGAGCGTCACCCGGTCCTGGGCCGCGAACTCCAGCAGCTTGTCCAACTGCTCGCGCATCACCCGGCCGTGGATGCTCACCGGGCGCCGCAGCACCGTCTCGTCCATCACCACCCACAGGTGGGGCCGGCCCGGGCGCTCCAGCAGCCGCTGCCGCTCCATGCGCAGGGACACGTGCCGCTCCACCGCCTCCGCGCCCGCGTTGCCGATCGTCCCGGCGTCCAGGACCGCGCGCGCGTAGTCCTCGGTCTGCAGCAGGCCCGGCACGAAGTGCGGCTCGTAGGAACGGACGATCCGCGCCGCGCCCTCCAGGCTCACGTACATGCTGAACCAGTCCGGCAGCACGTCGTGGTAACGCTGCCACCAACCGGGCTGGTTCGCCTCCTCGGCGAGCGCGACGAACGCCGAGACCTCGTCCGCCGCGACCCCGTACGCCGTCAGCAGTATCTGGACGTACGGGATCTTCAGCGCGACCTCGGCCATCTCCATGCGCCGCACGGTCGCCGGGGCCACCCGGAGCACCTTGGCGGCCTCCTCGCGTTTGAGGCCCGCGGCCTCGCGCAGTTCCTGGATCCGCCTGCCGAGAACCACCTGGCCCACCGTGGGCGCGGCCCGTCGCTCACTCACGCCACGCCTCCCCAACGCGCCCAAGTCACACCGCAGTCTGTCATGTTCCTCTGTCAGTCTCACAGGGGTGTTCGTGGATCAAACGCATTACCTGGCGGGTAATCGACCGCGTCCGTGCCGGGCGGGATCGTGGAGCCACCGGGTTCCGGGCCGGCGCACTCCGGCCCGGAACCCGGCTCCCCGCAGCGTCCCCGACCCGACGGAGGGTGACCCGTCATGTCCGCACACCAGCTCGCCGCACTCGCCCGTACGGCCGAGCCGCGCCTGATGCTCCGCCGCTTCCTCGCCCTCGACGCGGCGGTGACCGGCGCCAACGCGCTCGCCTACCTCGCACTCTCCGGCCCGCTGGGCCGCTACCTCGGCGCCGGCCCCGGGCTGCTCCTCGGCCTCGGGGCCTTCCTCGCGGTGTACGCCGGGTGCGTGGGCCTGCTCGCCGCGCGCCCCGGGCCCCCGCCGCTCGCCGTCAGGGCCGTCGTCGAGGCCAACCTGACCTGGGCGGCCGTCAGCCTGGTCGCCCTCGTCCTTCTCGCGCCCACCACGGCCGGAGCGGTGTGGACGGTGCTCCAGGCCGTCGTCGTCACCGGGTTCGCGCTGCTCCAGTACAGGGCCCTGAGGGCCCATCAGGACAGCAGCGTGTGAAGGTGCTTGACCGTCGCCGGGTCGGCCGGGAGCAGCGTCTCGATGGCCAGCTCGGCGACCGTCACGTCCATCGGCGTGTTGAAGGTGGAGATCGACGAGACGAACGACAGGGTGCGGCCCTGGTGCTCGATCCGCATCGGCAGCGCGAAGTACGGCACCGGCCCGGCCGGCTCACCGCCCGGCGCGGTCTCGGGCACCGGATACGCCGCCACCTCGTCGTACAGCTCCCGCAGCGGCTGCGAGCGGTACAGGGCGATCTGCCGTCCCATCTGCTCCAGCAGGTGCCCGCGCCACTCGCTCAGGTTGCGGATGCGCGGCGCCAGGCCCTCCGGGTGCAGGGTCAGCCTGATCGCGTTCAGCGGAGGTTCCAGCAGGTGCTCCGCGACGCCCTCCATCAGCATGGTGATCCCCCGGTTGGCCGCCAGCACCCGGTAGGTCCCGTCGACGACCAGCGCCGGATACGGCTCGTAGCCCCGGATCAGCCGCTCCATGCCCTCGCGCACCGCGCCCAGCGCGGGGTCGTCCAGCGGGGTCTCGGGGTAGTGCGGGGCGTAACCGGCCGCGAGCAGGAGTGCGTTGCGCTCGCGCACCGGCACGTCCAGGTGCTCGGCCAGGCGCAGCACCATCTCCTCGCTCGGCCGGGAGCGGCCCGTCTCGACGAAGCTGATGTGGCGGGCGGAGGAGTCGGCGCGCAGCGCCAGCTCGAGCTGGCTGACCCGCCGCCGCTCCCGCCAGGCCCGCAGCAGCGGGCCCACCCCGCGGTCGGTGGCGGGGGACGTACCGGACACGAGTGCGGTCATACGCGGAACGGTAGTCGACGCCGGGCCGCGCCGGAGCGGCCGCGCTGTGGCAGGCTGAAGCGAACCCCGCCGGTCGGGAACCGTCAGCAGAGGAGCGCAGCACATGCCCGTCGAACCGCTGTCGCCGCAGGAGCTCGGGGAACGGCTGGCCGGGCTGCCCGGCTGGTCCCTCGACGAGGGCCGCCTCACCCGCTCCTACCGGCTCGGCTCGCACTTCGCGGCCACCGCGATGGTCGTGCACATCGCCCAGGTCCAGGAGGAGCTCGACCACCACTCCGACCTGACCCTCGGCTACAACACGGTCGCCCTCGCCGTACACACCCACAGCGCGGGCGGCGCCGTCACCGAGAAGGACATCGAGCTCGCCCGCAGGGTGGAGGACCTGGCCGCCGGTCACGGGGCACACTGACGGTGTGCTCGACTACGACAAGGAAGCGGAACGGTACGACGACTCCCGCGGCGGCGAGCCCCGGGCCGCGGCAGCCGCGGAGGCCGTGCTGAGCCTGGTGCCCCGGCAGGCCCGCCGGCTGCTCGACGTGGCCTGCGGCACCGGCATCGTCACCCGGCGCCTGGCCGCCGGACGGGACGGCGTCCGGGTGACCGGCGCCGACCTCGCCCCCGCCATGGTCCGCCGCGCCGCCGCCCGGCTGCCCGGAGCGGTCGTGCTCGCCGACAGCCGCCGACTGCCCTTCGCGGACGGCCGGTTCGACGCCGTCACCAGCGTGTGGCTGCTGCACCTCGCGGGCGGCGCGGGGAACGTGCGCGCGATCGTCGGCGAGTGCGCCCGCGTGCTGCGGCCCGGCGGGGTGTACGTGACCACGGTCGGCAAGGGCGCCTCGCACAACGTGGGCAGCGACATCGACGCCGTGCTCGCCGCGCGGCCGCCCAGCACCGCCCACGACGCCGCCCACCTCGTCGAGGCGTACGCCCGCGAACACGGTCTCACCCTCGCCGGCCGGGCCCGGTTCACCGGTCACGGCCAGGGGCGCAGCCCCCGCCGGACGGTCGCGGACCTGCGGCGCGGCTGGTTCGTCACGCTGCCGCCGGGCGAGCCGCTCGCGGAGGAGTTCGCCGTGCGGCTTGCGGCCCTGCCGGACCAGGACCGGCCCCGGCCCGACCCCGTCTTCACGCTCACGGCGTTCGCGAAGTCGTAGACCCGGGGCGGCAACCCGCCCGCCCCGGGCGGCGACTGAGGGACGGAACCCATCCGTCCTCCAGGAGGTTCGTCCCGTGAGGCACCCCCGCACCGACCCCCACACCCGCCCCCGCCGCAGACGCCCGCTCGCCCTGGCCGCCGTCCTCGCCGCCGGGCTCCTCGGTGCCGGCCTGACGACGCTGGCCCCCGACACCGCCCAGGCCGCCACGGCACGCCAGGTCGAGGCCCTCGACCGCGGTGTCGTCAGCGTCCACACCGGCGACGGCAACCTCGTCGGCTGGCGCTGGCTGGGCACCGACCCGGACAACGTCGCGTTCAACGTCTACCGGGCCGGCACGAAGGTCAACTCCGCCCCGATCACCGGCTCCACCACCTACTTCCACGCAGGCGCCCCCTCGCACGCCGACTACACCGTCCGCGCGGTCGTGAACGGCACGGAACAGGCCGACTCCGTCCACGCGATCCAGTTCCGCGCCGGCTACAAGGACGTCCCGATCAGCCCGCCGGCCGGCGGCACCACCCCCGACGGCGTCTCCTACACCTACGAGGCCAACGACGCCTCCGTCGGCGACCTCGACGGCGACGGCGCTCTCGACCTCGTCCTCAAGTGGCAGCCGACCAACGCCAAGGACAACTCCCAGTCCGGCTACACCGGCAACACGATCGTCGACGGCGTCAAGCTCGACGGCACCCGCCTGTGGCGCGTCGACCTGGGCCGCAACATCCGCTCCGGCGCCCACTACACCCAGTTCCAGGTGTACGACTACGACGGCGACGGCACGGCCGAGGTCGCCATGAAGACCGCCGACGGCACCAAGGACGGCACCGGCGGGGTCGTCGGCAACTCCTCGGCCGACCACCGCAACTCCTCCGGCTACGTGCTCTCCGGCCCCGAGTACCTCACCATGTTCAACGGCACGACCGGCAGGGCCATGGGCACCGTCGACTACGTCCCCGCCCGCGGCTCGGTCTCCTCCTGGGGCGACTCCTACGGCAACCGCGTCGACCGCTTCCTCGCCGGCACGGCGTACCTGGACGGCTCCCGCCCCTCCGTGATCATGGCGCGCGGCTACTACACGCGCACGGTGATCGCGGCCTGGGACTGGCGCGACGGGCGGTTCACCCGCCGCTGGACCTTCGACACCAACTCCTCCACCAACAGCGGCAAGGGATACGACGGCCAGGGCAACCACCAGCTGTCCGTCGCCGACGTCGACGGCGACGGCAGGGACGAGATCGTGTACGGCGCGATGGCCGTCGACGACAACGGCTACGCCTTGTGGACCACGAGAAACGGCCACGGCGACGCCCTGCACGTCGGCGACCTCGACCCGTCCCGCGCGGGCCTGGAGGAGTTCAAGGTCGACGAGGACGGATCCAAGCCCTCGTCGTACATGGCCGACGCGCGCACGGGCCAGATCCTGTGGTCCACCGGCGCGAGCGGCGACAACGGCCGCGGCGTCTCCGGGGACATCTGGTCGGGCAGCGCGGGCGCCGAGTCCTGGTCGTCCGCCGAGAGCGGCATCCGCGACCCCAAGGGCACCGTCGTGAACAGCCGCAAGCCCTCCAGCACCAACTTCCTGTCCTGGTGGGACGGCGACACCGTCCGCGAACTCCTCGACGGCACCCGCGTCGACAAGTACGGCCCCTCCGGCGACACCCGCCTGCTCACCGGCTCCGGCGTCGCCTCCAACAACGGCACCAAGGCCACCCCGGTCCTCGCCGGGGACATCCTCGGCGACTGGCGCGAGGAGGTCGTCTGGCGCACCTCGGACAACACGGCCCTGCGCGTCTACTCCACCCCGTACGACACGGACACCCGCATCACGACCCTCCTCCACGACACCCAGTACCGCACCGCCCTGGCCTGGCAGAACACCGCCTACAACCAGCCCCCGCACCCGAGCTTCTTCCTCGGAAGCGGCATGCCGACGGCGCCGCGGCCGTCGGTGTACACGCCCTGATCCTCACGCGGCCTCGTCCACCGGCGGGGGTTTCCCGCCGGTGACCACCGTCTTGACCCACTTCTGCGTCAGCCGCGTCCGGGAGGCGAGCACCGGCACCGGTACGCCCCTGCGGTGCGCGGCGCGCAGAGCGGCGTTGCGCCAGTGCTCGAGTCTTCTCTTGGCGGCCCTGTCCGTGACCGTCCGGTGCAGCAGCACCGCCAGCCCGAGCAGCAGCCGTCCCGCCGGTCCCTCCCACGTTCGTCCCATGCCGCGCCCCCTGTACGCCACCATTCCCACTCACCCAACGGTCGAAGAAGAGCGGCAGGGCCACAAGGGCGTGAAGCGGGCACACGGGTCACGCAGACGGGAGGAGGCGTCACCGGCACGCCCCCTCCCGGACGGTCACGCCCGACCGCAGACCCGGTCGCCCAGCCGGAACGACGCGGGCTCCGCGTTCGCCCCCGACCAGTTCCCCGTGAACCCGAAGCTCACCGAGGCACCTGGTGCCACGCGGGCGTTCCAGCCGGCGTCCCCGGCCGTCACCGTCGTGCCGGACCGGGTGTGCTCGGCGTTCCACATCCGGGTCACCCTCTGCTCCCCGGGAAACGTCCAGTCGAGGGACCAGCCGCTCCAGGCCGACGTGCCGGTGTTGGTGAGCCGTACGTCCGCCTGGAAGCCGCCCGGCCACTGGTTCGTGACCCTGTACGCCACCTCGCAGGCGCCGGTCGGCGTCGGGCCGGGGCCCGGATCGGTGCCGTCGTCGTCGCCCCCTCCGGTGTCCGAGGTGTCGCCGTAGACGACGCCCCGGCCGTTGGTCGCCACGTACACCCGGCCGTAGACCCGCGGGTCGCCGGTGATGGCGGCGCCGGTCCAGCCCCACTGGTGGGCGTCGTCGTTGACGCGGGTCCAGGTCGCGCCCGCGTCGGTGGAGCGGAAGATGCCGCGGACGCCGCCGATCTCCGCGCTGGTGAAGAGGGTCTGGTAGGCGGCGTCCGGGGCCGCCCTGCCGAAGCCGACGGTGTCCGCCGCGTCGACGTTCGCCAGCTTGGTGAAGGCCGCGCCGCCGTCCGTCGAGTGCCACAGTCCGTACGGGCCGTCCGCCGCCCCGCCGGCCAGCCAGACGTCGCCCTCCCCGCCCGGCAGCGCCTTGAAGCGGACGCCGTCACCGGCGGGCAGCCCGGTCGCCGCCGAGGCGGTGAAGGTCGCGCCGCCGTCCGTGCTGACGTAGAAGGTCCCGGACTTGAAGCCGTAGAAGGTCGCCGGGTTCACCCGGTCCGACTCGACGACCGCGCCCGCCGGGATGCCCGACGACGCCTGCCAGGACGTGCCGAAGCCCGTCGTGTACTGGACGCCCGCGCCCTCCGGGCTCCACACGAAGCGGCCGCCGTCCGCGCCCGCCGCGACCGTGCCGCCGCCGCTGACCCCGGCCGGGTCGGTGCCGGCGAACCAGTTGGCGCCGTTGTCCGTGGAGAACGCGACGTGCGGGCCGGAGTCGAGGTCGCCCGCCCGGACGACGACGTCCGGCTTCTTCTCCGCGAAGTCCAGGCTCGTCGTGGAGGTGAAGTTCGGCGAGGTGTACATCATCGACGGGACCTCGGTCAGGCTGGTGTGCCGGAAGCCGCCGATGTCACCGAGCGCGCTCAGTAGCGGGGCACCCGACGGGGGCGAGGCCAGGTCGTTGACCGCCGTCTCCTCCAGGCCGCGCACCATGGGCTCGATGGCGAACATGCCGCCCTCGTCGTCCCAGTTCGTCAGGTCCTCGGTGCCGTAGATCGTGGCGCCCGTGCCGTACATCATCCGGTCCGAGTCGAACGGGTCGATCTCCAGCGCCTCCGTCATCCAGCCCAGCTTCGGGGTCTGCTCGGGCGGCGTCGGGTTCGCGCCCCAGGTGAGCCACGGGGACGAGGACACGTCCATCGTGTAGCGGTTCTCCCGGTTCGGGTACGAGGTGTAGCTCCACGCCTGGGTCCAGGTCGCGCCGCTGTCCGTCGAGCGGAAGATCTGGGTGTCCGGCCACCACGAGCTGTACGCGGTCGCCATCACCGTCCCCGGGTGCTGCCGGTCGACGGTCAGGCCGCTGAACCCGTAGTAGGTGTCCGCCTCCGCGGCCGGGCTGATGTCCGTCCACGTGCCGGTCGCCGTCGCGTACCGGTACAGCCGGCCCTTGCCGCCGTCGTACGGGCCGCCCGTGTCGCTGTAGGCGAGGTACAGGTAGCCGTTCTCCGCGTCCAGCACGCCCTTGTGGGCCAGGTAGCCGGTGGGCTGCCCGGCGAGCCGCTCCCAGGTCGCGCCCGCGTCCGTCGAGCGGTAGACCGCGTTCTCCTTGTCGGCGACCCCGACGTAGACCGTCCCGGTGGCCGTGCCCGCGTCGCCGCCCGTGGACTCGTCGAAGGTGACCCAGGTGATGCCCTGGTTGTCGGAGGCGTAGCCGGACGTGTCGCCCGGGTCCTGCGCGTAGTTCCCCGGGTTCGGGAAGGCCGTCACCTCGGACCAGGTGACGCCCGCGTCGGTGGACCGCCACAGGCCGTGGCCGCTGGGCGCCCCCAGGTACAGCACGTCGTTGTCGTGGGGATCGACGGCCAGGCGCTCGCCCATGCCGCGGCCCGGCATGTTGCCGCCGAGCTTGAACGGCAGGTCCGTCTTCTCCCAGGTCGCGCCCCGGTCGGCGGAGCGCAGCACCGCGCCGTCGGCCGGGTCCCAGTCGTTGGTGTACGTGCCGACCGCCGCGTACACCCGGGCGGGGTCGACGGAGTCGGAGGCGACGCTCACCACGCCCGTGTGGCCCCAGTCGTCCCAGCCGACGTGGTCGAGGAGCGGCGTCCAGGTGTGGGACGCCTCCTGCCAGCGGTAGGCGCCGCCGATGTCGGTGCGGGCGTAGGCCAGGTCCTTCTCGGACCGGTTGAAGACGATGCCGGGGACGAAGCCGCCGCCGTCGATACGGGCGTTCTTCCAGGTGTAGCTGTCGGCGGAGGCGGCCGCCCGCGGCGCTGGATCGGCGGCCAGCGCCGCGGGCGGGCCGCCCGCCAGAAGACCGGCCGCGAGGGCCAGCAGCACGGTGAGGATCCGGGTTCTTCGCACGGTGGGGGACCGTCCTTCCGTCAGGAACAGAACACATGCGAGGACCGGGCGGCCCCGGCGTGGTCGGGGCCGCCCGGTCAGGTGGTCTCGTCGTCCGGTGACAAGACCGTGCACACGGAGCCGTCAAGCGCACCGAGGAAGAAGCGGTGCCCCCAGCGCCCCTGAAAGGGGCGCGGGGGACTGCGCGACCAGCCACACACGGCCCGCAGCCGAAATCGAACCGCCCAACCCGCGGAGCGCTTCGCGGGGGCTATTCCAGTAGCTCCGCGTACGAACCCATGGCGAGGGCTATGTCCGCCTGGGCCCAGAACCGGTGGTACGTGAACGTGGGCGCGGCACCGCCCCGGAGGTAGCTCTCGATCTTCGACCAGGCCGGGTCGTCCTGGTAGAAGGAGCGGATCGAGGCGAAGGTCGACGACGCGTCGACGGTGTCGCCGTTCGGCATGGTGCCGCTCCAGCCGCTCGGGACGTAGATGCCGTCGTCGAAGCGGTTGTAGTCGGCGCGGGTCTCCGGGACGGCGATGCCGAGCGCGTCCTGGTCGTTCTCCCACATTCCGTCGAGCAGCGCCTTGGCGGTCGAGGCCGCCGCCGTGTCGCCCGAGCGGTCGGCGTAGTACGTCAGGGTCTTGGCGTACGCCGCCGCCACACCGACGTCGTTGGTGTAGTCCGCGACCGTGACGTGCAGGCCGCCGTTGTCACCCGGGGACGAGGCGTTCCAGGTGTCGGGCTGTCCCGACCACTGGAGCGTCGACGGCATCAGGAAGGTGCCGTCCGGGTTGACCGTCGTCTCCGACAGGGCCCAGTCGACCCACTTGTCCAGGACCGCCTTCGCGTCCGCGTCGCCGCTCTGCTGGTAGTACTCGGCGACCCGCTCCATGGACCAGGCCTGGAAGCCGAACCACTGGTTGGACGGCGGGTCGTGGTACACCGGCTTCTCGTCGTAGTACATGCCGTAGAAGGTCGGCGTCCCGGCCGGCGGCGTCGCGTACCGGCCCGCCCAGCTGTTGGTGGCGCCGCCCGCGATGGCGCCCTCGTCGGACTGCAGCCAGCGGTAGAACTCCACCTGCCGGTCCAGGGACTTGGCCCAGTCGGACTGGCCCGTCGCCGACTTCGGCTTCAGGTCGGGGTCGGTGCTCAGCGCGTACGCGGCCAGCGGGTTCTGGTAGCCGCCGTGGGTGTGGCTGGAGCCGATACGCCAGGCCCAGCCCGCCGAGGTGTCGACCGCGCCGCCCCAGGCGTAGTACCAGGACAGCAGGTAGTGCGAGGAGTCCTTGCCGGTGCCGGCCGGGCAGGCCGACGGCCCGACGCAGTCGCCGACCTTCTTGAAGTACTTGTCGAACATGGCGTAGCGCAGGTAGTCGCCCATCTTCGCGGCCTTGTCCAGGGTCGCGGAGATCTCGGCGCCCTTGCCCTGCTCCCCGGCCCAGATGTCCGCCCAGTACGCGGCCTGCACGGCGCGCGCGTCGGCGTCCGGGGCGTTGGTGAACTTCCACTGCTTCGCGTAGGAGGCGTCACCGGTGAACAGGTCCAGGTAGCCGTTCTTCCCGCCGTACTTGAAGGCGTCGCAGGTCGGCTGCGGCACCGTCTCCCACACCGACTCCTGCGCGCCGCGCTGGAAGGTGTTGATGTAGGACGGGCCGGTGTCCGAGGGACCCGCCTCGCACTTGCCGGGCGAGTTGCCGTAGCCGTAGGTGTTGTCGACGTCCTGGAGCCAGTGCATGCCGTACACGTCGTCCGTGCCGTACGCCGACTTCAGCTCACCGGCGATCGGGTCCGACCCCACCGACACGGTGCCGTCCAGCGGCGCCGGATACTCGTTCGGCGTGTCCAGCTCGGGCGCGTAGGTCGCCGGCTTCGAGGCGTTGTAGGACGCGTTGGTCGGCTGGTCGGCGTGGGTGGGGATCATGTACGTCTCCATGATCTCCCAGGCGTTGTTGAACTTCGCCCAGTCGCCGGTGACCTTGCCGTACATGGCCTGGAGCCACAGCAGGTAGCTGTACGCCTCCGACGTGGTCTCGTGCCCGTGGTCGGGCGCCTCGACGATGAGCGTCTCGACCGAGTGGTACGGGATGCCCTCGGGCGAGAAGTAGCCGTTCGCCGGGTCGGTGATCTTGCCGTACAGCTCCAGGAAGCGGGCGTCGTAGTCCTTCGCCGCCGCCAACTGCGTCACGGTGACCGCCGCCTTGCCGTGGCCCGGGGCCGTCGACTCGAAGACCGCCGAGCCGCTGCCGGCGGCGTCCGCGGAGACGGTCACCCGCTGGGCGGTGTCCCAGTTCGACGGGGTGAAGGTGAGGCTCGCGCCGCCGGTGAGCGTCAGGCCGGTGTTGCCGCTCGCGCGGGAGGTCGTGACGGTGACGTCCGCGGTGGGCTGCTTCGACAGCTTGACCTCGTACGTCCCCGACTCACCCTGCTGGACGCCCAGTTGACCGGGTGAGGCGACCACGGTCGGTCCCGAGGCGACCGTGATGCCGACCGGCGTGGAGTCCGCGGAGGCACCCATGCTGTCGTAGGCCTTCGCCACCAGCGAATGACTGCCCACGGTCAAGCCAGGGGCGGAGTACGTGTAGGGCGAACTGGTGTCGGTGCCCAGCAGGGTGGTGTCGTCGTAGAACTCCACCCTGCTGATCGTGGCCCCGTCGGCGGCGGCCGCCGAGGCCGCCAGCGGCACCGCCTCGCCCTGCGAGTACACCGCGCCCGCCTCCGGGCTGGTCAGCACGGTGATCGGCGGCTGGTGCGCACCCGTGCAGGAGGTGCCGTTGACCGCGAAGTCGGTCGGTGCGGCGTTGCTGCCGCTGTACGTGAACTGGCCGCCGGTGGAGACGGCGGCCCCGGCGGCGATCCGCGCGTTGTAGGAGGCGTTCTTCACGGTGACGTTCCGGCCGGACTGCGACCACGCGCCGTTCCAGCCGTTGGTCAGCTTCTGTCCGCCGGCGTAGGAGTACGTGAGGGTCCAGCCGTCGATGGCGTCGGAACCCCGGTTGGTCAGCGTCAGCTCCGCGGTGAAGCCGGAGCCCCAGTCGTTGGTCTTGTAGTCCACGCTGCACCGGAGTGCGGCCGCCTGGGCGGGGGTCGAGCCGGTGCCCAGCATCGTGAGGGGGAGGGCGAGCGCCGCCAGCGCGGCGGTCCACAGCCGCCGCGCGGTGCGGCGTCTGCGTCTGCGTCTGTGTCCGGAGTGCATGGTGCTGGTTCCTCCTTGCGGCTCGGGGAGGGTGCGGGGGGAGGAGCAACAAGCCTTGAACCAGTGGGAGCGCTCCCATAGTGAGGAGGGTGCCCAGTGCGGTCAAGATGTGTGAAGAGTCGAAAAGATTCGACGGGTGCGGCGGGGAGAAAGTCGGTTACTCCTCTGTTCTTTGCCGTCACTTGGCGCTACCTTCGCTGCACCAGTGGGAGCGGTTCCATCAGTCGACGCGTTCGTCACGACGCGCTTGAACTGCAAGGAGTCGCTCATGCGACACCCCCCGCTCCACGTTCCGTGTTCAGGACTTTTAGCCGCGGCTCCAGCCGCGGTACGTCCGTCCCCTCCCCGGCCGGCCCGCCGGCCTGTACACCCCGTGGACGACACCACCGTGTCCGCGGGCCGTTCCTGACCTCCGATCACGACGGCACCCCCATGCCGATCGGCAGCGGGCCGCGTCGACTCACGCGCGGCCCGGGACGACAGCACCCCCACGAAAGAAGGAACCCGCACTCATGACCCGTACCAGAACCGCGATGCTCGCCGCCCTGACCCTGGTCGCCGGCGCCTCCGGCACGGCACTGGCCGCTCATTCCGCGAGCGCCGGAGCCGCGGCCGCCGCCTGCACCGTCGACTACAAGGTGCAGAACGACTGGGGAAGCGGATTCACCGCTGCCGTCACCGTCACCAACAACGGCGCCGCCACCTCCAGCTGGTCGCTGGGATGGACGTACGCCGGCAGCCAGAAGGTCACCAACGGCTGGAACGCGAAGGTCACCCAGAGCGGTGCCGCCGTCACCGCGGCCAACGAGTCCTACAACGGCACCCTGTCCACGGGCGGTTCGGCGAGCTTCGGCTTCCAGGGCACCTACAGCGGCAGCAACGCGGTCCCGGCCACCTTCACCCTCAACGGCGTGACCTGCAACGTCGACGGCGGGACCGACCCGACGGACCCGCCCACCGATCCGACCGACCCGCCGACCGACCCCACCGGCCCGGGCGACCGGGTGGACAACCCCTATGACGGCGCCCAGGTCTACGTGAACCCCGAGTGGTCCGCCAACGCCGCCGCCGAACCGGGCGGCGACCGCATCGCCGACGAGCCGACCGGTGTGTGGCTCGACCGGATCGCCGCCATCGAGGGCGCGAACGGCGGCATGGGCCTGCGCGACCACCTGGACGCCGCGCTGGAGCAGAAGGGCTCCGGCGAGATGGTGGTCCAGCTGGTCATCTACAACCTGCCGGGACGCGACTGCTCCGCCCTCGCCTCCAACGGTGAACTGGGCCCGACCGAGATCGACCGGTACAAGACCGAGTACATCGACCCGATCGCCGAGATCCTCTCCGACGCGAAGTACGCGGACCTCCGGATCGTCACCACGGTCGAGATCGACTCGCTGCCCAACCTGATCACCAACGTCTCCGGGCGGCCGACCGTCACGGAGAACTGCGACGTGATGAAGGCCAACGGCAACTACCAGAAGGGCGTCGGCTACGCCCTGAACAAGCTCGGCGGCGTCGGCAACGTCTACAACTACGTCGACGCCGGCCACCACGGCTGGCTCGGCTGGGACACCAACTTCGGCCCCTCGGCCGAGATCTTCAAGACCGCCGCCACCACCGAGGGCGCGACCCTCGACGACGTGCACGGCTTCATCGTCAACACCGCCAACTACAGCGCCCTGAAGGAGGAGAACTTCACGATCACGGACTCGGTGAACGGGACCTCCGTGCGCCAGTCCGACTGGGTCGACTGGAACCAGTACACCGACGAGCTGTCCTACGCCCAGGCCATGCGCGACAAGCTGGTCTCGATCGGCTTCGACTCGAACCTGGGCATGCTGATCGACACCTCCCGCAACGGCTGGGGCGGCGCCGACCGGCCCAGCGGACCGGGTGCGTCGACCGACGTGAACACCTACGTGGACGGCGGGCGCTACGACCGCCGCATCCACCTCGGCAACTGGTGCAACCAGTCCGGCGCGGGCCTCGGCGAGCGTCCGCAGGCCAGCCCCGCCGCCGGGATCGACGCGTACGTGTGGATGAAGCCCCCGGGCGAGTCCGACGGCTCCAGCAAGCTGATCGACAACCCGGACGGCAAGGGCTTCGACCGGATGTGCGACCCCACCTACACGGGCAACGAGCGCAACGGCAACAGCATGTCGGGCGCCCTGCCCGACGCCCCGATCTCCGGGGCCTGGTTCTCCGCGCAGTTCCAGGAGCTCATGAAGAACGCCTACCCGCCCCTGTCGTGAGCGGGTTCCCGCGCGGCGCGACGCGCGGGTGAGTCTTCGGGGTCCGGTCCGTGCGGGCCGGGCCCCGGTGGCCTCCCCCGATTTGCGGAAGCGGCAACATCGGTTGCACCGCGGCGGTGAGTCGTCGCACCCTGGCGGCACCGCGAACGGGAGGCTGACCGGCATGGCGCACGACCACCACCACGAGACACACGGACCCGCCCACGAGCACGGCCATGGGCACCACCACGGACAGGCGCACGACCACGGCGACATCGACTGGGCCGAGATGGCCCCGCACCTGGAGGCGCAGGCCGAGCTGTACACGCCCCTGTACCGGCAGGCCCTGGACTGGCTGGCCCGGGAAGTGGGCGATCCCGGCCTGATCGTCGACGTCGGCAGCGGACCCGGCGTCGTCTCCAGCCTGTTCCCCGACACCTTTGCCGGCGCCCGCGTCGTCGCCGCCGACGGCGCCCCGCCACTTCTCGAGCGGGCCCGCGCCCGCGCCGAGCGGCTCGGATTCGGCGACCGCTTCGGCACCCTCGCCGGCGACCTGCCCGACGCGCTGGCCGAGCTGGACTACCCCGCCGACCTCATCTGGGCCAGCCAGAGCCTGCACCACCTTCCCGACCAGCGCGCGGCCCTAGCCGCCCTCGGCGGGTACCTCGCGCCCGGCGGCACGCTGGCGATCCTGGAGGGCGGGCTGCCCGCCCGGTTCCTGCCCCGCGACATCGGCATCGGGCGCCCCGGGCTCCAGGCCAGGCTCCGCGCCGTCGAGGAGGACGTGTTCGCCGGGATGCGCGCGGACCTGCCGGACTCCGTGGCCGAGACCGAGGACTGGCCGGCGATGCTGACCGCCGCCGGGCTGAAGCACACCGGTACCCGCAGCTTCCTGCTCGACCTGCCCGCGCCCGTCTCCGACGCGGCCCGTGACTACGTCACCACGTCGCTGTCGCGGCTGCGCGAGCGGATCGGGGAGGGTCTCGACGCGGACGACCTCGCCACCCTGGACCGGCTGCTCGATCCGGCGGACGAGGCGGGCGTGCACAGGCGCCAGGACGTGTTCGTCCTGGTGGCGCACACCGTCTACACGGCGGTACGGCCCGTCTGACGGTCCCGCGTGAGCACTTGACTTCGAGAGCGCTCCAAGTGATGGACTCCCCGCCATCCGTACGAATCCGTACGACGAAGAAGCGGGAACACACACGGGGGGAACCATGACCGACGCACCGGTCACGCTCATCACCGGCGGCGGCAGCGGCATCGGAGCCGCTGTCGCCCGGCGGCTGCTGGACGCGGGACAGCGGGTGGCCGTCACGGGGCGCGGGGAGGCGAGACTGCGGGCGTTCAGCGCGGAACTCGGCGACCCCGAGGGCCTGCTGACGATCCGGGGCAGCGCCGCCGAGCACACCCAGGTGAGCGCCGCGGTCGAGGCCACGCTCAAGGAGTTCGGCCGCCTCGACACGGTCGTCGCCAACGCCGGCTTCGCCACCCACGACTCGGTCGCCGAGGGCGACCCGGCGGGCTGGACCGAGATGGTGCTGACCAACGTGCTGGGCCCGGCCCTGCTGATCAGGGCGTCCATCGACGCGCTCAGGGCGACGCGCGGGCGGATCGTGCTGGTCGGCAGCGTCGCCGGGTTCGTGAACACGCCGGGCAACATCTACGGCGCCACGAAGTGGGCGGTGACCGGCCTCGCCGAGAACACCCGGCGGGAGGTGACCCAGTGGGGAGTGGGCGTGACCCTGATCGCGCCCGGCCGGGTGGAGACCCCGTTCTGGGACACCACCGGCGGCCTGCCGCCGGGTGACCTGCTCACCGCCGACCAGATCGCCGACTCGGTGGTCTGGGCCATGACCCAGCCCGCCGGGGTCGACGTCAACACCGTGGTCGTACGGCCGCTGGGGCAGCCCAACTGAGACGGGAGACGAGACGGGAGAAGGGGCCCGGCCGAGTGCGGCCGGGCCCCTTCGGCGCTGCGGGACCGCCTACGAGTTGACCTCCGCCGGGTGCGAACCCAGCCGCCGGTCCTCGTTGAGCGCGCTGATCGCCGCGAGGTCCTCGGTGTCCAGGGCGAAACCGAACACGTCGATGTTCTCCTCGATCCGGGACGGCGTCACCGACTTCGGGATCACCACGTTGCCCAGCTGGAGGTGCCAGCGCAGCACGACCTGGGCCGGGGTGCGGCCGTGCTTCTGCGCGATCGCCACGATCGCCGGGATGTCCAGGATGCCCTTGCCGGAGCCGAGCGGGGACCAGGCCTCGGTGGCGATGCCCTGCTCCGCGTGCACCTCGCGGGCGGCGTGCTGCTGGAGGTGGGGGTGCAGCTCGATCTGGTTGACGGCCGGGATCACCGACGTCTCGGCGATCAGCCGCTCCAGGTGCTCCGGCAGGAAGTTGGACACGCCGACGGCCCGGACCCGGCCGTCGGCGAGGAGCTTCTCGAGGGCCTTGTAGGTGTCGACGTACTTGTCCCGGGCCGGCACGGGCCAGTGGATCAGGTAGAGGTCGACGTGGTCCAGGCCGAGCTTCGCCAGCGAGGTGTCGAAGGCGCGGAGCGTGGAGTCGTACCCCTGGTCGCTGTTCCAGAGCTTGGTGGTGACGAAGAGGTCCTCACGGGCCAGCCCCGAGGCGGCGATCGCCCTGCCGGTGCCCTCCTCGTTGCCGTAGATCGCCGCTGTGTCGATGCTGCGGTACCCGGCCTCCAGCGCCCGGGCGACGGCCGTCTCGGCCTCGGCGTCCGGCACCTGCCAGACGCCGAAGCCCAGCTGGGGCATCTCGACGCCGTTGTTCAGGGTGATCGGGGGGACCTTGCTGCTCACGAGCTCTTGATCCTTCGTTTGTGGTCAGGTGGTACTCCCATCGTCAACGATCGCGAGCCCCGACGCATTCCTGACCCTCGGACTCACGCGGTGTAGAGGGCCTCGACCTCGGTGCCGTAGGCGTTCTCGATGGCCTTGCGCTTCAGCTTCAGCGAAGGCGTCAGCAGCCCGTGCTCCTCGGTGAACGGCTGGGCCAGGATGCGGAAGGTGCGGATGGACTCGGCCTGCGACACGAGCGTGTTGGCCGCCACGACCGCGCGGCGCACCTCGGTCTCCAGATCGGCGTCGTGCACCAGGTCGGCCGGGGACATCCGCGGCTTGTTGCGCATCGTCAGCCAGTGCTCGACCGCCTCCTGGTCGAGGGTGATCAGGGCGGCGACGTAGGGCCGGTCGTTGCCGACCACGATGCACTGGTTGACCAGCGGATGGTCGCGTACCCGCTCCTCCAGGAGACCGGGCGAGACGCTCTTGCCGCCCGAGGTCACCAGGATCTCCTTCTTGCGGCCGGTGATGGTCAGGTACCCGTCCTCGTCCAGTGAGCCCAGGTCGCCGGTGGCCAGCCAGCCGTCGTGCAGGGTCTCGTCGGTGGCCTTCGGGTTGTTCAGGTAGCCCTCGAAGACGTTGTCGCCGTTCAGCCAGATCTCGCCGTCGTCCGCGATGTGCACGGTGATGCCGGGGACGGGCTGCCCGACGGTGCCGTAGCGGGTGCGCTCGGGCGGGTTGGCGGTGGCGGCCGCCGTGGACTCGGTCAGGCCGTAGCCCTCGTAGATCTGCACGCCCGCGCCCGCGAAGAACAGCCCGAGCCGCCGGTCCATCGCCGAGCCGCCCGACATGGCGTTGCGGATGCGTCCGCCCATCGCGGCCCGCACCTTGGCGTAGACGAGCTTGTCGAAGAGCTGGTGCTGCATCCGCAGCGCCGCCGACGGGCCGGGCCCGGTGCCCCAGGCCCTGGCCTCCACCGCGTCCGCGTACTTCACGGCCACCTCGACGGCCTTCTCGAAGGGACCGGCCTTCCCCTCCTTCTCGGCCTTGCGCCGGGCCGCGTTGAACACCTTCTCGAAGATGTACGGCACGGCCAGGATGAAGGTCGGCCGGAAGGCCGCCAGGTCCGGCAGCAAAGCCGCGGCGTTCAGCTGCGGCTGGTGGCCGAAGCGGACCCGGCCGCGGATCGCCGCGACCTCCACCATCCGTCCGAAGACGTGGGCGAGCGGCAGGAACAGCAGGGTCGCCGCCTCGTCGCCCCGCTTGGAGTGGAACACCGGCTCCCAGCGCTCGATGACGGTGTCCGCCTCCCACATGAAGTTGCCGTGCGAGATGACGCAGCCCTTGGGGCGGCCGGTGGTGCCCGAGGTGTAGATGACGGTGGCGACCGACTCCGGCGTGACGGCCCTGCGGTGCCGGTGGACCACCTCGTCGTCGAGGTGCGCGCCCGCGTCGTACAGCTCCTGGACGGCGCCGGAGTCGAGCTGCCACAGCCCGCGCAGGTGGGGCAGCCGGTCGATGACCGTGGCGATGGTCATCGCGTGGTCCTCGTGCTCCACGACCGCCGCGGTCACCTCGGCGTCGTACAGCATCCACATGCACTGCTCGGCCGAGGAGGTCGGGTAGACCGGCACCACCTGGGCGCCGATCGTCCACAGGGCGAAGTCGAAGAGGGTCCACTCGTAGCGGGTGCGGGACATGATGGCGACCCGGTCGCCGAAGCGGATGCCCTGGGCCAGCAGTCCCTTGGCGAGGGCCAGCACCTCGTCGCGGAAGGCGCCCGCGGTGACGTCCCGCCACTGCCCGGCGTCGTCCTTGCGGCCGAGCGCGATGTGCCGCGGATCCTCCTCGGCGTACTGGAAGACGACGTCGGCCAGACCGCCCACCGGTGGTGCCGACGTCGACGGAGGACTGGTGAACTCGCGCAAACCCCGCTCCCCGCTTCCGATGGCCTCCCCGCACAGCGCCGAAAGCTACCCCACCCGACGCGGGGGCGGGAGGGGCGTCAAAATCGAACAGGGCTCATGTTCGCGCTGGTCAGCGAGAGGAAATGCGCTCACATGGGGAAGGGTCGGACAGTTTCCCGAGGGTTGAGCGAGATTCGGTGGCGTAATCTCCACCGAATCTGTACGGCGCGGTTACCGCCGGTACGAAGCCGCCGGAGCGAATCCCTCCACTTCCCGTCCCGGTCGCGCCGGGCCGAGCGGCCCGCCTATCCGAGGCCGGTCCGTCGAGGCCGGTGCAGCCGGTCGCCGCCCGCCAGGACCGCCGCCGCCAGCGCGTCCGCGGCTTCCTGCGCCGAGGGACGGCGCCGGCCGTGCACCAGGACGAAGTCGACACGGCCCAGCTCGGGAAGCCCGGCCCGGTCCGGCACCCGTACGAGGCCGGGCGGGATCAGGCCACGCGAGTGCGCCATCACGCCCAGGCCCGCGCGGGCGGCCGCGATCAGACCGTTCAGGCTGCCGCTGGTGCACGCGAGGCGCCATTCGCGGCCCTCCCGTCGCAGGGCGTCCAGGGCGAGGGCGCGGGTGATGCCCGGCGGCGGGTAGACGATGAGCGGCACCGGGCGGTCCGGTTCGAGGCGCAGCCGCTCCGCGCCGATCCACACCAGCCGGTCGCTCCACACCGGCTCGCCCCGCGGGTCCTCGGGCCGCCGCTTGGCCAGCACCAGGTCCAGCTTCCCGGCCGCCAGTTGCTCGTGCAGCGTGCCCGACAGCTCCACCGTCAGCTCCAGGTCGACCTCGGGGTGGTCGTGCCGGAAGCCCTCCAGGATCTCCGGCAGCCGGGTCAGCACGAAGTCCTCGGACGCCCCGAACCGCAGCCGCCCGCGCAGCCGGGTGCCCGTGAAGAAGGCGGTCGCCTGCTCGTGCACCTCCAGGATCCGGCGTGCGAAGCCGAGCATCGCCTCCCCGTCCTCCGTCAGCTCCACGGAGTGCGTGTCGCGGCTGAACAGCTGCCGCCCGGCGGCGTCCTCGAGGCGCCGCACGTGCTGGCTCACCGTCGACTGGCGCAGCCCCAGCCGCCGGGCGGCCTGCGTGAAGCTCAGCGTCTGGGCCACCGACAGGAACGTGCGCAGGTGGGACGGCTCGTACATCCCTCCAGCCTAGCGGTGATCGGCGATCGTGATGACAGTCAGAGCGGTATACCGGATTCCCGATCACGGGACGGGAGAGCACGATGGAGCGGGGACCCGTGGCCCCGTCGGGTGAGCGAGTACCGAGCGATCACCGAGCGAGTACCGAGCAAGTGGAGCACCGTGAAACGCCTACGCCCGCCGCGTCGGATGCCGATCGACCCGTACATCCTGCTGCTGCTCGGCACGGTGGGCCTCGCCGCGCTGCTGCCGGCCCGGGGCACGGGCGCGGACGTCGCCTCCGGCGCCTCCACCGGCGCGATCGCGTTCCTCTTCTTCCTCTACGGCGCCCGGCTCTCCACCCGCGAGGCGATGGACGGCGTACGGCACTGGCGGCTCCACGTCACCGTGCTGGCCTGCACCTTCGTCGTCTTCCCGCTGCTCGGCCTGGCGTCGCGGGGTCTGGTCCCGGTGTTCCTGACCGACCCCCTTTACCAGGGCCTGCTCTTCCTCACCCTGGTCCCGTCGACGATCCAGTCGTCCATCGCCTTCACCTCCATGGCCCGCGGCAACGTGCCCGCCGCCATCTGCGCCGGGTCCTTCTCCTCGCTGGTCGGCATCGTCGTCACACCCCTGCTCGCCGCCGCCCTGCTCGGGGGCGACGGGGGCGGGTTCTCCGCCGACTCGGTGGTGGAGATCGTGCTGCAACTCCTGGTGCCGTTCGTGGCCGGGCAGGCGCTGCGCCGGTGGATCGGGGGGTTCGTCGCCCGGCACAAGAAGGTGCTCGGGCTGGTGGACCGCGGCTCGATCCTGCTGGTCGTCTACACCGCGTTCAGCGAGGGCATGGTCCAGGGCATCTGGCACCAGGTGAGCCCGGTGCGCCTCGCCGGGCTGCTGGCCGTCGAGGCGGTACTGCTGGCCGTGATGCTGGTCCTGACCTGGTACGGGGCGAAGGGGCTGGGCTTCGGGCGGGAGGACCGGATCGCGATCCAGTTCGCCGGGTCCAAGAAGTCGCTGGCCGCCGGGCTGCCCATGGCGAGCGTCCTGTTCGGCGCCCAGGCCTCGCTGGCCGTGCTGCCGCTGATGCTCTTCCACCAGATGCAGCTGATGGTGTGCGCGGTCATCGCCAAACGCCGGTCGCACGACCCGGAGGCGGTCCCCGCCGAGGCGCCGGGCGCCCGTGTCCGCACCATCGCCGGTACCGGCGCGGGGGCCGGGAGCGGCTCCGGCTGAACCGGCCCGGCGGGGCCGGTGAGTGCCGCCGGACGGGCCGGCCGGCCGTGCGCGGCCGACGCCCGCACGGCCGTCCGCGGTTCGAGGCGGGGCCCCGCGGCGCAGGGGGCGCTCCCCGCCGGCCGGGACCCCGCCGCCGTGCCGCGGGGAGAGGGGAGTCAGCCCTGGACGGCCGCGGCCCGCAGGGCGACGCGGTCCTCACCCGCGTACACGTTCATGGAGCTGCCCCGCAGGAAGCCCACCAGCGTCAGCCCCGTCTCGGCCGCAAGGTCCACGGCGAGTGAGGACGGCGCCGACACCGCGGCCAGTACCGGGATACCGGCCATCACGGCCTTCTGCGCCAGCTCGAAGGAGGCCCGGCCCGACACCAGCAGCACGGACCGGGACAGGGGCAGGTCCCCGTTCTGCAAGGCACGCCCGACCAGCTTGTCGACCGCGTTGTGCCGGCCCACGTCCTCGCGTACGTCCACCAGCTCGCCGTCCTCGGTGAACAGCGCCGCCGCGTGCAGCCCGCCCGTCCGGTCGAAGACCCGCTGGGAGGCGCGCAGCCGGTCGGGAAGGTCCGCGAGGAGTTCCGGGGTGACGCGGAGCGGGGGTGTGTCGGCGATGGGCCAGCGGGCCGTCGTGCGCACCGCGTCCAGGCTCGCCTTGCCGCACAGGCCGCAGGAGGAGGTGGTGTAGACGTTCCGCTCCAGCGTGATGTCGGGGACCCGCACACCGGGGGCGGTCTTCACGTCGACCACGTTGTAGGTGTTGGAGCCGTCGGCCGTCGCACCCGCGCAGTACACGATGTTCCGCAGGTCGCCCTGCTCGGCCAGCACCCCCTCGCTCACCAGGAAGCCCGCCGCCAGCGCGAAGTCGTCGCCGGGGGTGCGCATGGTGATGGCGAGGGGCTTGCCGTTGAGCCGGATCTCCAGCGGTTCCTCGGCGACGAGCGTGTCCGGCCGGGTGGAGACCGCCCCGTCCCTGATGCGGATGACCTTGCGTCGTTCCGTGACTCGTCCCATGTTCGTGCCCCTTGCGCCGGTCGGTGTGCCGGTCAGTCCCGGTTCTGTACGTGCTGGTAGCCGAAGCGGCCCTTGATGCACAGGTTGCCGTGGGTCACCGGGTTGTCGTGCGGTGAGGTGACCTTCACGATCTCATTGTCCTGCACGTGGAGCGTGAGGTTGCAGCCCACTCCGCAGTACGCGCACACGGTAGTCGTCTCGGTCTGCCGCGCCTCGTCCCACGTCCCGGCCGCCCGCATGTCGTACTCGGACTTGAAGGACAGGGCGCCCGTGGGGCACACCTCGATGCAGTTGCCGCAGTAGACGCACGCCGAGTCGGTGAGCGGGCCGTCGTGCTCGACCGAGATCCGGGCGTCGAAGCCGCGGCCGGAGACGGAGATCGCGAAGCTGTTCTGCCACTGCTCGCCGCAGGCGTCCACGCACTTGTAGCAGAGGACGCACTTGCCGTAGTCCCGCACGTAGAGGTCGTTGTCGACGCGCGGTTCCTCGTCGACGCGGGCCGCGTCCGGGCCGAAGCGGTCCGGCTTCGCCTCGTACTCCTTGAGCCACCGCGCGACCGAGGGGGTCGTCGAGAGGTCGACCGAGGAGGCGAGGAGTTCGAGGACCACCTTGCGACTGTGCCGGGCGCGCTCGGTGTCGGTGCGCACCACCATGCCCGGCTCCGCCGTGCGCGAACAGGCGGGTGCCAGGGTCCTGGCGCCCTCGACGTCCACCACGCAGACCCGGCAGGCGTTTTTCGGGGTGAGCGTGTCGCCCTCGCACAGGGTCGGCACGTCCGTGCCGACCGCCCGGCAGGCGTCGAGGATCGTGGACCCCTCGGGGACCCGGGCCTCCTGCCCGTCGAGGGTGAACTCCACCAGGCGGCGCGGCACTCCGAGCGGTATCGCGGTCATTCGTACGCCCCCAGACGGTCGATGGCGGATTCCACGGCGTTCCACGCGGTCTGCCCCAGACCGCAGATCGAGGCGTCCCGCATCGCGCGGCCGACCTCGCGCAGGAGGGTGATGTCGCCGTCGGCGTCGGCGCCGGTGCGGTCGACGAGCCGGTGCAGCGCCTCCTCCTGGCGTACGGTCCCGACCCGGCAGGGCACGCACTGGCCGCACGACTCGTCGCGGAAGAACTCCGCGATGCGCAGGAGCAGGCGGGGGAGCGGGACCGTGTCGTCGAAGGCCATGACGACGCCGGAGCCGAGCGTCGTGCCCGCCTCGCGGGTGCCTTCGAAGGTGAGCGGGATGTCCAGTTCGTCGGGGCGGACGAAGCCGCCGGCGGCGCCGCCGAGCAGGACCGCGCGGAGGCCGTCGCGGACCCCGGCGAGGGTGAGCAGCTCGCCGAGTGTGGCGCCGAAGGGGAGCTCGTAGACGCCGGGGCGGGCGACGCTGCCGGACACGCAGAACAGCTTCGGGCCGGTGGACGCCGGGGTGCCGATCGCGGCGTACGCCTCGGCTCCCCTCGTCAGGATGGGCAGGACGTTGACCAGCGTCTCGACGTTGTTCTCCACCGTCGGCTTGCCGAACAGGCCCTTCTCGACCGGGAACGGCGGCTTGGAGCGGGGCTCGCCGCGGCGGCCCTCGATGGAGTTGAACAGGGCCGTCTCCTCGCCGCAGATGTACGCGCCCGCGCCGCGCCGGATCTCGATGTCGAAGGCGTAGCCCTGGCCGAGGACGTCGTCGCCGAGGAGGCCGCGGGTGCGGGCCTGCTCGATGGCGTGGGTGAGGCGGGCGGTGGCGCGGGGGTACTCGCCGCGGAGGTAGAGGTAGCCCCGGTGGGCGCCGGTCGCGTACGCGGCGATCGTCATGGCCTCGACGAGGGCGTACGGGTCGCCCTCCATGAGGACGCGGTCCTTGAAGGTGCCCGGTTCGGATTCGTCGGCGTTGCAGACGAGGTAGTGCGGGTGGTCGGGCTGGGCGGCCGTCGCCTGCCACTTGCGGCCGGTGGGGAAGGCGGCGCCGCCGCGGCCGACCAGGCCGGCGTCGGTGACCTCGCGGATGACGGCGGCGGGGCCGAGGGCGAAGGCGCGGCGGAGGGCGGTGTAGCCGCCGTGGGCGCGGTAGTCGTCGAGGGAGGTGGGGTCCACGGTGCCGACGCGTTTGAGGAGGGTGAGGTCGGGGGCGCCGGTCTGGGGGACCGCCAGGGCGGAGGCGGGTTCGGCGGGGGCCGATTCGGGGCCGGTGGCGGTGTGGACTGCCGTGTCCGGGGTCGCGGGGGCGCATACGGCCGTCGCGTGGAGGGTGTTTCGCCCCCGCCGCCCCTTCCCTGTCCCGACCCCGGGGGCTGCCGCTCCCGGCCCCTCGCTGTCGGCCTGGACGGCCTCGTCCTCAAACGCCGGACGGGCTGTAACGGCCCCCTGCGCGGCGTCAGCTGGAGCACCTGCCCGGATCACCAACGCTGCCGGCGCCCGTTCGCACAGGCCCAGGCAGGGAGATCGCTCGACCTTCACGCCGCTCTCCGGGCCCAGGCGTGCCTCCACCGCCGCGCACAGTTCACTCGCCCCCGCCGCGGTGCACGCCAGGTCCGTGCAGACGTGCAGGACGGTCGCCGGGCGGGGGCGGACCGAGAACATGGCGTAGAAGGTGGCCACCCCGTATGCCTCGGCAGGGGGGACGGTCAGGCGTCGGCACACGTAGTCCAGGGCGCCCTCGCTGATCCAGCCGACGCGGTCGTTGAGCGCGTGCAGGGCCGGCAGGAGCTGGTCGCGGCGGTTCCGGGCCTCCCGGCCGCCGCGTGCCCACCTGAGGTCGGCGTCGGAGCGGTCGGCGCCCTCCCAGGAGGACTCGGGCGGGCCGAGCAGGGCGTCCACGGCGGCGCGTTCCTCGTCCGTGGGCTTGCCGTCACCGAAGCGCAGGTCCACCGGTGCTCACCTTCTCGATCCGGATCGCCGAGGCCTTGAACTCCGCCGTCCCGGCGATCGGGCAGTTGGCCTCGATGGTCAGCTGGTTGGTGTCCACCTCGTCGGGGAAGTGGAAGCTCATGAAGGCGAGCCCGGGGCGCAGGGCCGTGTCGACCCACACGGGCGCGAGAAGCGAACCGCGCCGGGAGGTGACCCGGACCTCCTCGCCGACCGCCACCCCGTAGCGTTCGGCGTCCTCCGGGCACAGCTCGACGGCCTCGCCGCGACGCAGCGGAGAGGCGTAACCGCCGCTCTGAACCCCCGTGTTGTAGGAGTCCAGGCGCCGTCCCGTGGTCAGCCGGATCGGGTAGTGCTCGTCGGTGAGGTCCACGGGCGGGTCGTGCCGGACGATGCCGAAGGGGGCGAGGCGGCCGCGGCGGTCCGGGTCCCGGGCCCACAACCTGCCGTGGAGGTAGGTCGGTTCCAGCTCCTCCGTGCTCGGGCACGGCCACTGGATGCCCTGGTGCTGTTCCAGGCGGGCGTACGTCATGCCGTGGTGGTCGGGGGAGAGGGAGCGCAGTTCGTTCCAGACCGCCTCCGCGTCCGGGTACTTCCAGTCGTGCCCGAGGCGGGCCGCGAGGTCGCAGAGGATGTCGATGTCCTCCCGGGCCTCGCCCGGCGGGCTCACCGCCTTGCGGACCCGCTGCACGCGCCGCTCGCTGTTGGTCGTGGTGCCGTCCGTCTCCGCCCAGCCGGCGGTCGCCGGGAGGACCACGTCGGCCAGTTCGGCGGTCCTGGTCAGGAAGATGTCCTGGACGACGAGGAAGTCCAGGGCCCGCAGGCGGCGTATCGCCTGCTCGGCGTCCGCCTCGGACTGGGCCGGGTTCTCGCCGACGCAGTAGACGGCGCGCAGCTCCCCGGTGTCCATCGCCTCGAACATCTCCGTCAGGGTGAGGCCGTGGCGCGGCTCGACCACCGTGTCCCAGGCCGTCTCGAACTTCCGGCGGACCTCCGGGTCGAGGACGTCCTGGAAGCCGGGGAGGCGATTGGGGATGGCGCCCATGTCGCCCCCGCCCTGCACGTTGTTCTGGCCGCGCAGGGGTTGCAGCCCGGAGCCGTAGCGGCCGACGTGGCCGGTGAGCAGGGAGAGGTTGATCAGGGCGCGCACGTTGTCCGTGCCGTTGTGGTGCTCGGTGATGCCGAGGGTCCAGCACAGCTGGGCGCGCTCGGCGCGGGCGTAGGCGTGGGCCAACTCGCGGATGGCGGCGGCCGGTACGCCGGTCACCTTCTCGGCCAGGGAGAGCGTCCAGGGTTCGACCAGGGCCTTGTAGGCGTCGTAGCCCGTCGTCGCGCGGGCGATGAACGCCTCGTTGGCCAGGCCCGCGTGGATGATCTCCCGGCCGACCGCGTGCGCCAGCGGGATGTCCGTGCCGACGTTCGGGCCGAGCCAGCTCTCCGCCCACTCGGCGGTGGAGGTGCGGCGCGGGTCGACGGCGTACATGCGGGCGCCGCCCCGGATGCCCTTCAGCACGTGCTGGAAGAAGATGGGGTGCGCGAAGCGCGCGTTGGAGCCCCACATCACGATGACGTCGGTGTGCTCGATCTCCTCGTAGGAGGAGGTGCCGCCGCCCGAGCCGAAGGCGGCCGACAGGCCCGCGACGCTCGGTGCGTGACAGGTGCGGTTGCAGGAGTCGACGTTGTGGGTGCCCATGACCACCCGGGCGAACTTCTGCGCGACGTAGTTCATCTCGTTGGTCGCCCGCGCACAGGAGAACATCCCGAACGCGCCGCGCGCCGCGGCCAGGCCCCGGGCCGTGCGGTCCAGGGCCTCCTCCCACGTCGCCCGGCGGAACGGCTCGTCGCGGGAGTCCCGGACCAGGGGGTGGGTGAGGCGGGTGTAGGTCTTGGGGGTTCGGTCGCGTTTCCTCATGCGGCGCTCCTCAGCGCGAGCAGGTCCGACAGGGCGTGCACGGTGCGCAGGGTGGGCACCTGGACCCCGGTGATCTCCGCCAGCTCGACGACGGCCGCGAGCAGGACGTCGAGTTCGAGCGGCTTGCCGCGCTCCAAATCCTGGAGCGTGGAGGTGCGGTGGTCGCCGACCCGTTCGGCGCCCGCGAGGCGGCGTTCGATGGAGACGTCGACCTCGCAGCCGAGGGCCCGGGCGACCGTCAGCGTCTCGGTCATCATGGTCTCGATGACCTCGCGGGTGCCGCCGTGCAGACACATCTGCCGCATGGTGGCGCGGGCCAGGGCGCTGATCGGGTTGAAGGAGATGTTGCCCAGCAGCTTCAGCCAGATGTCGCCCCGCAGGTCCGGCTCGACCGGGCACTTGAGGCCGCCCGCCCGCATCGCCTCGCTGAACGCCAGACACCGTGCCGAGACGTCCCGGCCCGGCTCACCGACCGAGAACCGGGTGCCTTCGACATGCCGTACGACGCCGGGCTGTTCGAGTTCGGTGGCCGCGTACACCACGCAGCCGACGGCCCGTTCCGGCGCGAGCACCGCACTGACCGTCCCGGCCGGGTCCACGCTCTCCAGCCGGCGTCCGTCGTAGGGGCCGCCGTGCCGGTGGAAGTACCACCACGGAATGCCGTTCTGGGCGGCCACGATCGCCGTCGAGTCGTGCAGCAGCGGCTCGATCAGCGGCCCGCACGCCGCGTACGAGGTGGCCTTCAGGCCCAGGAACACGTAGTCGACCGGGCCGACGTCGGCCGGGTCGTCGGTGGCGCGCGGGTGCGCGGTGAAGTCGCCGCGCGGGCTGCGCACCCTTACCCCGTACTGCCTCATGGCCGCCAGGTGCGGTCCACGGGCGATGAGATGCACGTCGGCGCCCGCACGGTGGAGCGCGGCGCCGACGTAGGCGCCGATCGCCCCGGCGCCGAGGACTGCGACTTTCATGGCGGGGGAGCTCCGTTCGGTCGAGGGATACCGAGGAACCGGAAGACTTCGGGAAATCTGCCGACGCCACCCAATGATGTCGACGAAATATTGTCTACAGTATGGAGGTTAGGGCGGCAAGGCTTTGTGCAGCAGTAGTGGTGGTCTGTAGTTGTCCGCTCAACAGTCTTCTCAAGCGCTTGCCCGATGCCTACGGTTGGGGACCCATGAGTCCCCCCGTCGCACCCCCGGGCTGGAGCCGCTGGCTCGTCCCCCCGGCCGCTCTCTCGGTCCACCTCTCCATCGGCCAGGCCTACGCGTGGTCCGTGTTCAAACCGCCCCTGGAGTCCGCGCTCGGCCTCAGCGGCACGCAGAGCGCGCTGCCCTTCCAGCTCGGCATCGTCATGCTCGGCCTCTCGGCCGCGTTCGGCGGCACGCTCGTGGAACGGCGCGGGCCGCGCTGGGCGATGACCGTCGCCCTCGTCTGCTTCTCCTCGGGCTTCCTGCTCTCCGCGCTCGGTGCGGCGGCGGAGCAGTACTGGCTGATCGTCCTCGGCTACGGCTTCGTCGGCGGGATCGGCCTCGGTATCGGCTACATCTCGCCCGTCTCGACGCTGATCAAGTGGTTCCCGGACCGGCCGGGCATGGCCACCGGCATCGCCATCATGGGCTTCGGCGGCGGCGCCCTCATCGCCTCGCCCTGGTCCGCCCAGATGCTGAAGTCCTTCGGCACCGACAGCTCCGGGATCGCCCTCGCCTTCCTCGTCCACGGACTGACGTACGCCGTCTTCATGCTGCTCGGCGTGCTGCTGGTACGGGTGCCGCGGCCGAAGGAGGGGGCGGACGGCCGGCCCGCCCCGCTCGAAGGGGTCCAGGTCTCGGCGCGCTCGGCGATGCGCACCCCGCAGTTCTGGCTGCTGTGGATCGTGCTCTGTATGAACGTCACGGCCGGCATCGGCATCCTGGAGAAGGCCGCGCCGATGATCACGGACTTCTTCGCCGACACCCCCACCCCCGTGTCGGCGACCGCCGCGGCAGGCTTCGTGGCCCTGCTGTCGGCGGCCAACATGGCGGGGCGGATCGGCTGGTCCTCCACCTCGGACCTGATCGGCCGCAAGAACATCTACCGCGTCTACCTCGGTGTCGGCGCCCTCATGTACACCCTGATCGCGCTGTTCGGCGACTCCTCCAAGCCGCTCTTCGTCCTCTGCGCCCTGGTCGTGCTCTCCTTCTACGGCGGCGGCTTCTCCACCGCCCCCGCCTACCTGAAGGACCTCTTCGGCACCTACCAGGTCGGCGCGATCCACGGCCGGCTGCTCACCGCCTGGTCGCTGGCCGGTGTCCTCGGGCCGCTGATCGTGAACTGGATCGCCGATCACCAGGAGGAGGCCGGTCGGCACGGCTCGGACCTGTACGGCACGTCCTTCCTCATCATGATCGGGCTGCTGGTCGTCGGCTTCGTCGCCAATGAACTCGTCCGCCCCGTCCACGCCCGGCACCACGAACCCGCGACCCCGACGGAGAAGGAGGGCAACGATGTCGTCCGACAGCAGCCAGAGTCCGCCTGACGCGCCCGACCTGCCCGACCGGCGGCCGCTGATCGCCTTCACCTGGCTCTGGGTGGGCGCACCGCTCGCCTACGGGCTGTACGAACTCGTCAGGAAGGCGACCCAGCTCTTCACCGGGTGACGCCGCCCGCGACGGCGGGGACGGGGAAGCGGGGACGGCCGAGGGCGGCGGAGGATGCTGACCGAAGCCGACAACCCAGGCGCCCGTTTCCTGTCGTATCACCTGCCGTCGTACCCGTCGGTCACTGATCACACTGGTGGATCCCGTACCCGAGGCAGCGAGGACTCCACCCATGCACCAAGGCTCCCGCATCACCGCCGTCGGCCACTACCAGCCCGCCGGGATCCTCACCAACGAGGACCTGGCGGGCATGGTCGACACCAGCGACGAGTGGATCAGGAGCCGGGTGGGCATTCGGTCGCGCCGGATCGCCGGACCCGACGAGCCGGTCGACGAGCTGGCCGGCCACGCCGCCGCGAAGGCACTCGCCGCTGCCGGGCTGACCCCCGCCGACGTGGACCTGGTCGTGGTCGCCACCTCCACCGCGATCGACCGCTCCCCGAACACCGCGGCCCGTGTCGCGGCCCGCCTCGGCATCCCGGGCCCCGCCGCGCTGGACGTCAACGTCGTGTGCGCGGGGTTCACCCACGCGCTGGCCACCGCCGACCACGCCGTACAGGCCGGTTCCGCGAGCCGGGCGCTGGTCATCGGCGCGGACAAGATGTCCGAGGTCACCGACTGGACCGACCGCACCACCTGCGTGCTGGTCGGCGACGGGGCGGGGGCCGCCGTGGTGGAGGCCGCCGCGCCCGGGGAGCAGGCGGGGATCGGCCCCGTGCTGTGGGGATCGGTGCCGGAGATGGGCAACGCGGTCCGCATCGAGGGGACACCGCCGAGGTTCGCCCAGGAAGGCCAGAGCGTCTACCGCTGGGCGACCACCCGGCTGCCCGCCATCGCGCGCCGGGCCTGCGAGCGCTCGGGTCTGGAGCCGGCCGACCTCGCCGCGGTCGTCCTGCACCAGGCCAACCTGCGCATCATCGAACCCCTCGCAGCGAAGATCGGCGCCGTCAACGCCGTCGTCGCCCGCGACGTCGTCGAGTCCGGCAACACCTCCGCGGCGAGCATCCCGCTCGCCCTGTCCAAGCTGGTCGAGCGGGGCGAGATCACCGCCGGGGACCCCGTGCTGCTCTTCGGCTTCGGCGGCAACCTCTCCTACGCCGGACAGGTCGTCCGCTGCCCCTGACGCCCCGGCGCCCCCGATGTGACGTGCCCTACACGCCCGGTTCCGGGCGTGGAGCGCGCCGTAGACTGTAGACGAAAGACAATCGATACTTCCGGGTACCGATTGTGTTCCGGCCGTCGAGGGGGGACCGATGTTGTCCGCAGGACTGCCGCAGGGCGCGGTGCCCAAGCTGGAGCGGCCCGGCCCGCTGCGGGACCGGGTCTACGAGGCGCTGCTCGAACTCATCACCACCCGGGCTCTCCAGCCCGGCCAGCACCTCGTCGAGAGCGAACTCGCCGGTCACCTCGGGGTGTCGAGGCAGCCGGTGCGCGAGGCGCTGCAGCGGCTCAACACCGAGGGCTGGGTCGATCTGCGCCCCGCGCAGGGCGCGTTCGTGCACGAGCCGACGGAGGAGGAGGCCGACCAGCTCCTGACGGTCCGTACGCTCCTGGAGGCCGAGGCGGCGCGGCTCGCCGCGGCCAACGCGTCCAGTGTCGGCGTCGCCGCCCTGGAGGAGCTGTGCGAGGAGGGGGAGCGGGCCGTCGCCGCCGAGGACGTGGACGCCGCCGTCGCCTGCAACGCCCGCTTCCACGGCAAGGTCATGGAGCTGGCGGGCAACGCCGTCCTCGCCGAACTGGCCGCACAGGTCGACCGCCGGGTCCGCTGGTACTACACCCCGGTCGCCCGGCAGCGCGGCCGGCAGTCCTGGATCGAGCACCGGGGGCTGATCGCCGCCATCACCGGCCGGGACGAGCAGGCGGCGACCCGGCTGATGCGCGAGCACACGGAGCACACCCGGCGTTCGTACCACGAGCGCGGAGAATCCTGAGGTCAGAGCCTGTTCAGCGCCTGCTCGGTGGCCGCCCGGCGTGATGCCGGGCGGCCTTCTGGCGTCCGCGACCAGGAGGCTCGTGTGCCGATGGCACGCTCTTCTTTGTCCACTCAGTGGAGAAAGTTCGCAGCAATTCGTGCGTGACTTCTTCCCACACCCGGCGCCCACTGCTACGTTCCCTCCGAAAGCAAGCCACTGGACGAGGCCGGGAAACCGGCACACTCACAGCCGATTGAGGCGGGGAGGGGCTCGTGAGACGCATGACCGCACGACCCGCGAACGCCCACCAAGCGCGACTGCTCCAGCTGTTGCGCGACGGAGGGCCCAACTCCCGCGCCCAACTGGGCGATCAGGTCGATCTCTCCCGGTCGAAACTGGCCGTCGAGGTGGACCGGCTGCTGGAGACCGGTCTCGTCGTGGCCGACGGACTCGCCGCCTCGCGCGGCGGGCGCCGCAGCCACAACGTCCGCCTCAACCCCGAACTGCGCTTCCTCGGCGTCGACATCGGCGCGACCTCGGTCGACGTCGCCGTCACCAACGCCGAGCTGGAGATCCTCGGGCACATCAACCAGCCCATGGACGTGCGCGAGGGCCCGGTCGCGGTCTTCGAGCAGGTGTTGTCCATGGCCGCGAAACTGCGGGTCTCAGGGCTCGCGGAGGGCTTCGACGGCGCCGGCATCGGCGTCCCGGGGCCGGTCCGCTTCCCCGAGGGTGTGCCGGTGGCTCCACCGATCATGCCCGGCTGGGACGGCTTCCCCGTACGGGAGGCGCTCAGCCAGGAACTCGGCTGCCCCGTCATGGTCGACAACGACGTGAACCTGATGGCGCTGGGAGAGCAGCACGCGGGCGTCGCCCGCACCCAGCACGACTTCCTCGTCGTCAAGATCGGTACCGGCATCGGCTGCGGCATCGTCGTCGGCGGTGACGTCTACCGGGGCACCACGGGCAGCGCCGGCGACATCGGGCACATCCAGGCCGTGCCCGACGGACGCCAGTGCGCCTGCGGCAACCGGGGCTGCCTGGAGGCCCACTTCAGCGGCGCGGCACTGGCCCGCGACGCCACGGAGGCCGCCGAACAGGGCGGTTCGGCCGAACTCGCGAACCGGTTGGAGGCGAACGGCGTCCTCAGCGCCGCCGACGTCGCCGCCGCGGCCGCCGCGGGCGACGCCACCGCACTGGACCTGATCAGGGAGGGCGGCCGCAGTACCGGCCAGGTCATCGCCGGCCTGGTCAGCTTCTTCAACCCCGGCCTGGTGGTGATCGGCGGCGGGGTGACCGGCCTCGGCCACAACCTGCTCGCCGCGATCCGCACCCAGGTCTACCGCCAGTCGCTGCCCCTGGCGACCGGCAACCTGCCCATCGTCCTGGGGGAGCTGGGCCCCACCGCCGGAGTCATCGGCGCGGCCCGGCTGATCAGCGACCACCTGTTCTCGCCCGCGTAGGCACCGTTCGGACTTCGCACCCCGCCCGGCACGGCGCTCTACCCCGCTGTGCCCCGACACACGTCACCACGCCCCGACCCACGTCACCCTGCTCCGCCACGCCCTGCTCTGCTCTGCCCTGACACCGGCCCGCACGCCCGCCGAGGGGACCTCACATGGCACCAGAACCACCGCTGCTCAGCATGTCCGGCATCACCAAGTCGTTCCCCGGCGTCCGGGCCCTCGACGGCGTCGACCTCGACGTCCAGGCCGGCGAGGTGCACTGCCTCCTCGGCCAGAACGGCGCCGGGAAGTCCACCCTCATCAAGGTGCTGGCCGGCGCCCACCAGCCCGACACCGGCACCATCCGCTGGCGCGGCGAGGACGTCACCCTGCGCTCGCCCATCGCGGCCATGCGCCTGGGGATCGCCACCATCTACCAGGAACTCGACCTGGTCGAGCACCTCTCCGTCGCCGAGAACGTCCACCTCGGCCATGAGCCGACCGCCGCCGGCTTCGTCGTACGGGCAAGGACGGCCAAGGCGTCGACGGCCGCGCTGCTGGGGCGACTCGGGCATCCCGAGGTCGACCCGGGACGGCTGGTCGGGGACCTGTCGGCGGCGCAGCAGCAGATCGTCTCCATGGCGAGGGCGCTCTCGCACGACGTACGGCTCATCGTGATGGACGAACCGTCCGCCGCCCTCGACCCGGACGAGGTCGACAACCTCTTCCGCATCGTCGCCGACCTCACCGCCGACGGTGTCGCCGTCGTCTACATCTCGCACCGCCTGGAGGAGATCCGCCGCATCGGCGACCGGGTCACCGTCCTCAAGGACGGCCGCGCCGTGGCCGGCGGACTGCCCGCCGAGTCGACACCGACCCGCGAGGTCGTGGCGCTGATGACGGGACGCAACGTCGAGTACGTCTTCCCCGAGCGGCCCACGCGGCGGCCGGCGGGCGAACCCGTGCTGAGCGTCAAGGGCCTGTCCCGGGAAGGGGAGTTCGCCCCCCTCGACCTGGAGGTGCGCCCCGGAGAGATCGTCGGCCTCGCGGGACTCGTCGGCTCCGGCCGCTCCGAGATCCTGGAGACGGTCTACGGCGCCCGGAAACCCAGCACCGGCCAGGTCGTCGTCGACGGACGGACGCTGCGGCCGGGCAGTGTGCGCGCCGCAGTCCGCGCCGGGCTCGGGCTCGCCCCCGAGGAACGCAAGGCCCAGGCCCTGCTGATGCTGGAGTCCGTCACCCGCAACGTGTCCGTCTCCGCCATGTCCCGTTTCGCGCACGGCGGCTGGATCGACCGCGGCGCCGAACTGGGCGCGGCCCGCAAGGCCACCCGCGAGCTGTCGCTGCGGCCCGACAACCCCGCCGTGCCCGTGCGCACCCTGTCCGGCGGCAACCAGCAGAAGGCGGTACTCGCCCGCTGGCTGCTGCGCGGCTGCCGGGTCCTGCTGCTCGACGAACCCACCCGCGGTGTCGACGTCGGCGCCCGCGCCGAGTTGTACGCCGTCATCCGGCGCCTCGCCGACGAGGGCCTCGCCGTGCTGCTGGTCTCCAGCGAGGTGCCCGAGGTGCTGGGCCTCGCCGACCGCGTACTGGTGCTGCGCGAGGGCCGCGTCGTGCACGAGGCCCCCGCCCGCGAACTCGACGAACACCGCGTACTCGACCTCGTGATGGAAGGAAGCCCGGCGTCATGACGCAGCACGTCTCCCCGCCGCGGGACGGTACCGGCAAGGCGGCCCCCGTGGACGGTCCGCCCGCCTGGCGGGTCCAGTTGGGCCGCGCCGACGTCCGCACCCTCACCCTGCTCGGCGTGCTCGCCGCACTGGTCCTCATCGGCGGCATCACCCAGCCCGACGCGTTCCTCGACACCCGCAACCTGCAACTGGTGCTCACCCAGGCGTCCGTGATCGGCGTCGTCACCGTCGGCGTGACCTTCGTCATCGTCTCCGGCGGCATCGACCTGTCCGTCGGCGCCATCGTCGCCCTCGCCTCGGTGTGGGCGACCACGGTCGCCACCCAGGAGTACGGGTTCGTCGGCATCCTCTTCACCGCGATCGTCGTGGGACTGGGCTGCGGACTGGTCAACGGCCTGCTCATCTCCTTCGGCGGCATGGTCCCCTTCATCGCCACCCTCGCCATGCTGGCCTCGGCACGCGGACTCGCGCTGCAGATCACCGACGGCCGCACCCAGGTCGTCACCGTCCCCGGCGTCCTCGACCTCGCCGAACGCGACTCGTACGTACTCGGCATCCCGCCGCTGGTCCTGGTCTTCGCCGCCGTCACCGTCGTCGGCTGGCTGGTCCTGAACCGGACCACCTTCGGCCGCCGCACCGTCGCCGTCGGCGGCAACGCCGAGGCCGCCCGGCTGGCCGGCATCGACGTCCGCCGCCAGCGGCTCTACCTCTACCTGCTGTCCGGGCTGTGCTGCGGCATCGCCGCCTTCCTGCTGGTGTCCCTCGCGGGCTCCGGCCAGAACACCAACGGCAACCTCTACGAACTCGACGCCATCGCCGCCGCCATCATCGGCGGAACGCTGCTGACCGGCGGCCGGGGCCACATCCTCGGCTCCGTGCTCGGCGTCCTGATCTTCACCACGATCACCAACATCTTCGCCCTGAACAACCTGCAGACCGACGTGCAGCAGATCGCCAAGGGCGCGATCATCGTCGCCGCCGTGCTGGTCCAGCGCCGTACCGCAAGCACGCACTGAGGAAAGGGTTCACCGTCATGACGAAGCTCACGAGTCGCAGAGGGCTGCTCTTCGGAGCCGCCGCCGTGTCCGCCGGTGCCGTCCTCACGGGGTGCACCAGCAACGACCCCGACGGCGGCGACGACAAGGCCGCCGCGGACACGCAGCCGGCCGCCGACGACAAGCCGGGCAAGCCGGTCACCATCGGCTACGCCGGCCCGCAGGCCGACCACGGCTGGCTCAACGCCGTCAACGACCAGGCCAAGAAGCGCGCCGAGAAGTACTCCGAGATCACCATGGAGATCACCGAGGGCTCCAACGACACCGCGCAGCAGATCGGCCAGATCGAGACCCTCATCAACAAGAAGGTCGACGTCCTGGTCATCCTGCCGGCCGACGGCAAGGCCCTCACCCAGGTCGGCCTGAAGGCGATGCGGGCGGGCATCCCGGTCATCAACCTCGACCGGATCTTCAACAGCCCCCAGGCCTACCGCTGCTGGGTCGGCGGCGACAACTACGGCATGGGTCTCAACGCCGCCCACTACATCGGCGAGAAGCTCAAGGACAAGCCGGACGCCAAGGTCATCGAACTGGCCGGCATCGACAACCTCGAACTGACCCAGCAGCGCACCCAGGGCTTCGACGACGGCCTGAAGAACTACCCGAACATCAAGAAGGTGGCACGCCAGGCCGCCGAGTTCACGGTCGAGTCCGGTCAGGCGAAGATGTCCCAGCTGCTCCAGGCCCAGTCGGACTTCGACGCCATGTGGAACCACGACGACGACCAGGGCGTGGGCGCCCTGCGCGCCATCGAGCAGGCCGGGCGCGACGACTTCCTGATGGTCGGCGGCGCGGGCGCGCTCTCCGCCTTCCAGGCCATCAAGGCGGACAGCGGCGTACTGAAGGCGTCGGTGCTCTACCCGCCGACCATGGCCGCCTCCGCGATCGACCTGGCCCGCGCCCTCGGCCAGGGCAAGGGCATCGGCGGTCTCGCCGAGTTCGAGATCCCCTCGACGGTCACCTGCTACTCGGCCGTCGTCGACAAGGACAACGTCGACCAGTACATGTCCACCGGCTTCAAGTGACGGCCGCCGCCCCGGACCCGGCCTGACCAGCCGGGCCGGGGCGGGGCCCACCCCCACCGCGCCACCACGACGAGGAGGACATCCGCATGGGACAGCCGCAGCAGCCCGAGGGGGCCGACGCCGAGGAGGCGGCCGGCACCGACAGCGGGGCCGGGACCGGGCCTACGGGGGCGTCCGCGTCCAGACCGCCCCTGCGGGTCGGCATGGTCGGCTACGCCTTCATGGGTGCCGCCCACTCCCAGGGCTGGCGCACCGCCGGCCGGGTCTTCGACCTGCCGCTGAACCCGGTGCTGGCCGCGATCTGCGGACGGGACGCCGACGCCGTGCGCCTCGCGGCCGACCGGCACGGCTGGCAGAGCACCGAGACCGACTGGCGGACCCTGGTCGAACGGGACGACATCGACCTCGTCGACGTCTGCACCCCCGGCGACAGCCACGCCGAGATCGCCCTGGCCGCGCTCGCCGCCGGAAAACACGTCCTGTGCGAGAAACCGCTGGCCAACACCGTCGAGGAGGCGCGGGCGATGACCAGTGCCGCCGAGGCGGCGGGAGCACGCGGCCAGCTCGCGATGGTCGGCTTCAACTACCGCCGGGTACCGGCCACCGCGCTGGCCCGGCGGATGGTCGCCGAGGGCCGCGTCGGCCGGCTGCGACACCTGCGGGTGACGTACCTCCAGGACTGGCTGGTGGACCCGAAGGCCCCACTCACCTGGCGGCTGCGCAAGGAGCTGGCGGGGTCGGGCGCGCTCGGCGACCTGGGCGCCCACATCGTCGACCTCGCGCAGTACCTGTCGGGGGAGCGGATCGCGGGCGTCTCCGCCCTCACCGAGACCTTCGTACGGGAACGCCCGCTGCCCGCCGGAGCCCCCCGGGGTCTGTCCGCGGGCTCGGCGGACGGGGTGACGGGGCAGGTCACCGTCGACGACGCCGCCGTGTTCACCGGCCGCCTCACCTCCGGCGCGCTGGTCTCCTTCGAGGCCACCCGGTACGCCACCGGCCGCAAGAACGCCCTGCGCATCGAACTCAACGGGGAGCGCGGCTCGCTCGCCTTCGACCTGGAGCGGCTCAACGAGCTGGAGTACCACGACGGGACGGAACCGGGGGAGCACGCCGGCTTCCGCCGCATCCTCGTCACCGAACCCGAACACCCCTACCTGGAAGCCTGGTGGCCGCCCGGCCACGGACTCGGCTACGAGCACACCTTCGTGCACCAGGCGCGCGACCTCGTCCACGCCGTCGCCGAGGGCCGCGGCCCCGAACCCTCCTTCGCCGACGGGCTGCAGGTGCAGCGCGTGCTCGCGGCCGTCGAGGAGAGCGCCGAGAAGAACTCCGTCTACACCCCGATCACCCCCTGAGGAGGCCGGCAGCGCCATGCCACGCAACTTCACGCTCTTCACCGGACAGTGGGCGGACCTGCCGCTCGAGGAGGTCTGCCGCCTCGCCCGGGACTTCGGCTACGACGGCCTGGAACTCGCCTGCTGGGGCGACCACTTCGAAGTCGACAAGGCCCTCGCCGACCCGTCCTACGTGGACTCCCGTCACCAACTGCTCGACAAGTACGGCCTCAAGTGCTGGGCCGTCTCCAACCACCTGGTCGGCCAGGCCGTCTGCGACGCCATCATCGACGAGCGCCACGAGGCGATCCTCCCCGCCCGCATCTGGGGCGACGGCGAGGCGGAGGGCGTACGGCAGCGCGCCGCCGCCGAGATCAAGGACACCGCCCGCGCCGCCGCCCTCCTCGGCGTCGACACCGTCATCGGCTTCACCGGCTCCGCCATCTGGCACCTGGTCGCCATGTTCCCGCCGGTCCCGGACTCCATGATCGAGCGCGGTTACCAGGACTTCGCGGACCGCTGGAACCCGATCCTGGACGTCTTCGACGCCGAGGGCGTCCGCTTCGCGCACGAGGTGCACCCCAGCGAGATCGCCTACGACTACTGGACCACGCAGCGCGCCCTGGAGGCGGTCGGCCACCGGCCGGCCTTCGGCCTCAACTTCGACCCCTCCCACTTCGTGTGGCAGGACCTCGACCCCGTCGGCTTCCTGTGGGACTTCCGCGACCGCGTCTACCACGTCGACTGCAAGGAGGCCCGCAAGCGCCTCGACGGCCGCAACGGACGGCTCGGCTCCCATCTGCCCTGGGGCGACCCGCGGCGCGGCTGGGACTTCGTGTCGGCCGGGCACGGCGACGTCCCCTGGGAGGACGTCTTCCGCATGCTGCGCTCCATCGACTACCAGGGCCCCGTCTCCGTCGAGTGGGAGGACGCCGGCATGGACCGGCTGCAGGGCGCACCCGAAGCCCTCGCCCGGCTGAAAGCCTTCGACTTCGAACCGCCCAGCGCGTCCTTCGACGCGGCCTTCAACAGCTGACCGCAGCCCCGACCGCAGGTCAGGACCGGGGACCGGCCGAGACGCCGGTGCCCGGTCCGGGCTGCCCGAATCCTGCTTTGTCCTGAGTTGGGAAAAAGTTCAACCGGTCGCGGTCCAAGGGGTGTCCAGCCCGGAAGAACGCGGTTACCGTCCCTGAAGTGTTCAGGACACTCGCACCTCCGGGGTGACGGCGCACCCCGGCGCCCGCATCGCACGTCTCCGCACCCATCCCAGTACGGCCCACCCCCGTTCCCGGAGGGACTTCGTGCACAGAACCAGACTCAAAGCCACCAGCACCACCAGGCGCCCCAGGCTCCGCACCACCCTCGCCCTGTTCACCGGCCTGCTGCTGGCCGTGGGCACCCCGGCGACCGTCGCGGGCGCGCACCCCGGCCACCCGGAACACGACGACACGGCAGCCGTCGCCGACGGACAGTTCCAGCAGGTTCCGCTCGCCAAGGGCGAGCCCGAGATGGGCGAGCCGATGTCGCTCGCGGTACTCCCGGACCGCAGCGTCCTGCACACCGCCCGCGACGGCACACTGCGCCTGACCGACCAGGGCGGCGTCACCAAGGTCGTCGGCAAGATCCCCGTCTACAACCACGACGAGGAGGGCCTGCAGGGCGTCGGCATCGACCCGGACTTCGAGAACAACCGGGCGATCTACCTCTACTACGCGCCGCCGCTCGACACCCCCGCGGGCGACGCCCCGGAGAACGGCACCGCCGAGGACTTCAAGAAGTTCGACGGCGTCAACCGCCTCTCCCGCTTCGTCCTGAACGGCAACGGCACGCTGGACATGGCCAGCGAGAAGAAGGTCCTGGACGTCGCGGCCTCCCGCGGCACCTGCTGCCACGTCGGCGGCGACATCGCCTTCGACGCCGAGGGCAACCTCTACCTCTCCACCGGCGACGACTCCAACCCGTTCGCCTCCGACGGCTACACGCCGATCGACGAGCGCCCGGACCGCAACCCGGCCTTCGACGCCCGCCGCAGCGCCGGCAACACCAACGACCTGCGCGGCAAGATCCTGCGCATCAAGGTCGCCGAGGACGGCTCGTACACCGTCCCGGAGGGCAACCTCTTCGAACCCGGCACCGAGAAGACCCGCCCCGAGATCTACGCGATGGGCTTCCGCAACCCGTTCCGGATCAGCGTCGACAAGAAGACCGGCACGGTCTACGTCGGCGACTACGGCCCCGACGCGGGCGCCGCCGACCCGAAGCGCGGTCCGGCCGGACAGGTCGAGTTCGCCAAGGTCACCAAGGCCGCCAACTTCGGCTGGCCCTTCTGCACCGGCGACAACGACCCCTACGTCGACTACGACTTCGCCACCAAGACCTCCGGCGAGACCTTCGACTGCGCCGCCCCGAAGAACACCTCGCCGCACAACACCGGCCTCACCGACCTGCCGCCCGCGCAGGCCGCGTGGATCCCCTACGACGACGACTCCGTGCCGGAGTTCGGCAGCGGCTCCGAGTCCCCGATGGGCGGCCCGGTCTACCGCTACGACCCGGAGCTCGAGTCCAGCGTGAAGTTCCCCGAGGAGTACGACGGGGACTTCTTCGCCGGTGAGTTCGGCCGCCGGTGGATCAAGCGGATCGAGCAGACCGAGGACGGCGCGGTCGCGAAGATCAACGACTTCCCGTGGACCGGCACCCAGATCATGGACATGGAGTTCGGCCCCGACGGCGCGCTCTACGTCCTGGACTACGGCCTGTCCTGGTTCCAGGGCGACAAGGACTCCGGTCTCTACCGGATCGAGAACGCCGCGGACGGCTTCTCCCCGATCGCCGAGGTGAGCGCCAACAAGACCTCCGGCGCGGCCGGCCTGAAGGTCGCCTTCACCGCCACCGCCAAGGACGCCGACTCCCCGGACCTCACCTACGCCTGGGACTTCGGCGACGGCACCAAGGGCGAGGGGCTGAACCCCACCCACAAGTACAAGAAGGTCGGCACCTACACCGCGACCTTCACCGCCAAGGACCCCGAGGGCAACACCGGCAACGCCAGCGTCCGGATCGTGGTCGGCAACACCGAGCCCACGGTGGTCATCGAGACCCCCGGCAACGGCACCCTGCTCCCGATGGGCCAGCCCATCCCGTTCAAGGTGAAGGTCACCGACCCCGAGGAGACGATCGACTGCTCCAGGGTCAAGGTCGCCTACAGCCTCGGCCACGACTCCCACGCCCACGAGCTGACCAGCGAGATGGGCTGCGAGGGCACCCTCAACCCGCCGCCCGGTGACGGCGGCCACGACCCCAACGCCAACATCTACGGCGTCGTCGGCGCCAGCTACACCGACGGCGGGGCCAACGGCCAGGAGGCCCTGACCGGCACCGCCCGCACCGTCATCCAGCCGCCGCACCGCCAGGCCGAGCACTTCACCACCCAGCAGGGCGTGTCGCCCATCGACAAGACCGGTGCCAACGGCGGCAAGACCGTCGGCGACATCAACGACGGCGACTGGATCTCCTTCAGCCCCTACAAGTTCGACGGGCAGAAGAAGCTGACCGTACGCGCCTCCTCCGGCGGCGCCGGCGGCTACATCGAGGTGCGCACCGGCTCGCCCACCGGCAAGCTGCACGGCTCGGCGTACATCCCGCCCACCGGCAGCTGGGAGACCTTCCAGAACGTCGACGTGCCGCTGCGGTCCCTGCCCAAGAAGACCACCGACGTCTACCTGGTCTTCAAGGGCGGCGAGGGCGCGCTGTTCGACGTGGACGACTTCGAGTTCTCCAAGGAGCCGTTCAACGCCGGCAAGAAGGTCCTGGTCTTCTCCAAGACCGCCGGCTTCCGCCACGACTCCATCCCGGCCGGCATCGCCGCCCTGAAGGAGCTGGGCACCCCGGCCGGCATCTCGGTCACCGCGACCGAGGAGGCCGGACAGTTCACCACGGCCAACCTCGCCAAGTACGACGCGGTCGCCTTCCTGTCCACCACCGGTGACGTACTCAACGCCGATCAGCAGAAGGCGTTCGAGAACTACGTCAAGAACGGCGGCGGCTACATGGGCATCCACGCCGCCGCCGACACCGAGTACGACTGGGAGTTCTACGGCGGCCTCGTCGGCGCCTACTTCGACTCGCACCCGGCCATCCAGAAGGCCACCGTCCGCGTCGAGGACCACGACCACCCGGCCACCGCGCACCTCGACGACACCTGGGAGCGCACCGACGAGCTGTACAACTACCGCACCAACCCGCGCGAGCAGGCCAAGGTCCTCGCCACCCTCGACGAGACGACCTACGAGGGCGGGAACATGAAGGGCGACCACCCGATCGCCTGGTGCCAGAACTACGGCGGCGGCCGCTCCTTCTACACCGGCCTCGGCCACACCAAGGAGTCCTACGCGGACGAGGCCTTCCGCGGCCACCTGCTCGGCGGCATGCAGTACGCCACCGGCCAGGTCAAGGCCAACTGCAAGCCCGGCAAGGGCTACCGGGACATCTTCAACGGCCAGACCCTGGACGGCTGGAAGCAGGCCGGCCCCGGCAAGTTCAACGTCAAGGACGGCGTCCTGCAGTCCGAGGGCGGCATGGGCCTGCTCTGGTACCAGGCCAAGGAGCTGAAGTCGTACTCCCTCAAGCTCGACTGGAAGATGCGGGGCGACGACAACTCCGGTGTCTTCGTGGGCTTCCCGGCCTCCGACGACCCCTGGTCCGCCGTGAACAAGGGCTACGAGATCCAGATCGACGCCACGGACGCCGTGGACCGCACCACCGGTGCGATCTACACCTTCAAGGCGGCGAACATCAAGGCCCGTGACCAGGTTCTGCGGCCGCCCGGCCAGTGGAACTCCTACGAGATCAAGGTCCAGGGCGAACGCCTCCAGGTGTTCCTCAACGGAGTCAAGATCAACGACTTCACCAACAAGGACCCCGAGCGGAGCCTGACCGACGGCTACATCGGCCTGCAGAACCACGGCGCCGACGACCAGGTCTCCTTCCGCGACATCCAGCTCAAGGAACTGCCCTCCTAGAGCGCCCCGCCCCTCCGGGGCAACCGGAACGGCGGCGGGCGGAGGACGCCGGACCTCCGCCCGCCGTCACCCCGACGGAACACCCCCCCCGGCCGTACCACCGCTCGTGTGTGCCCGACGCGCTCGACAAGGAGGCTGCCCATGTCCGCGTCCCCCTCTGCTTCCTCCCACGGCTCCCGTACCGGTGTCTGGCTGATCGGAGCCCGCGGTTCCGTCGCCACCACGGTGGTGGCGGGCTGCGCCGCCGTGACCGCGGGGCTGCATCCCCCGACCGGCATGGTCACCGAGGCCCCCGACTTCGCCGGCGCGGGGCTGCCCGCCCTCTCGTCCCTCGTCTTCGGCGGCCACGACACCGTGGACTGCCCCCTGCCCAAGCGGGCGGAGGCACTGGCCGCGGGCGGCGTGCTGCCACACGGACTCCCCTCGGCCGTACACGCCGAACTGGCCGCGGCCGACCGCGAGATCCGCCCCGGCGGCCCGCTGCCCGGCGACACCCGGGACGAGGAGGAACTGATCGCCGCGTTCGCCGCGGACATCACCGACTTCGCCCGACGCTGCGGAGCCGACCGTACGGTGGTGGTGAACGTGGCCTCCACCGAGCCCGCCCCCACCGGACGCACCCTCCCCGCCAGCTCCCTGTACGCGGCCGCCGCGCTGCGGGCCGGCTGCCCGTACGTCAACTTCACCCCGTCGACCGGCCTGCACCATCCGGCACTGGCCGCACCGGCCGCCGCGAGCGGCCTGCCGTACGCGGGCCGCGACGGCAAGACCGGTCAGACCCTGCTGCGTTCGGTGCTGGGCCCGATGTTCGCACAGCGGGCGCTGGCCGTGCGCGCCTGGTCGGGCACGAACCTGCTGGGCGGCGGCGACGGTGCCGCGCTGGCCGACCCGGCGGCGGCCGCCGCCAAGAACGCCGGCAAGGAACGCGTCCTCGCCGACACCCTCGGTGCGCCCGTCGAGGGCGAGGTCCACATCGACGACGTCCCCGCGCTCGGCGACTGGAAGACCGCCTGGGACCACATCGCGTTCGACGGCTTCCTCGGCGCGCGCATGTTCCTCCAGACCACCTGGCAGGGCTGCGACTCGTCCCTCGCCGCCCCGCTCGTGCTGGACCTGGCCCGGCTGGTCGCCCGCGCCCGGCAGAAGGGGCTGTCCGGGCCGCTGGGTGAACTGGGCTTCTTCTTCAAGGACCCGGTGGGGGACGGGCCGTCGTCCCTGGCCGAGCAGTACGCCGAGCTGAAACGCTTCGCCGGACGGCTCGGGGGAGAGACCCGGGCCGACGGAGCCGACGCCGCCGCTCAGGGCGTCGTGACGGCCGACGTGGCAACCGCGGGGCACGGCGAGGGCAACGATGTCGCCGAGCGCGCGGCCTGGGCACCCGGGGGCGACACCGGTGACGCCACGGCCGATCGGCAGAGCGACGACATCCACGAGCACGGGGCGCGACGATGAACCGCGCCGCCGCCACGGCCCCGGACACGCCCGCGGAGACCGGCACGACCGGCACGACGGCCGCGCGGTGCCCGGCCTCCGCCGAGAACGCGGGCCCGCCTCCCGAAGGCGCCGGGCCCCGCCCCCACGGCGGCCTCGCCTCCCGCGCCGGCGCCTGGGCCGAACTACTGCGCCTGCCGGCCCTGTTCACCGTCCCCGGCGACGCCCTGGCCGGGGCGGCGGCGGCCGGTGTCCGCCCCGGCCCCCGCACCCTGCTCGCCATCGGCTCCTCCCTGTGCCTGTACGAGGCAGGGATGGCCCTCAACGACTGGGCGGACCGCGCCGAGGACGCCGCCGAGCGACCCCACCGCCCCCTCCCGTCCGGCCGCATCCGCCCTGCCGCCGCGCTCACCGCGGCCGGCGTCCTCACCGGCGCCGGACTGGCGATGGCCGCCGGCGCGGGACGACCGGCCCTCGCCGTCGCCGCGCCCCTGGCGGCCACCGTCTGGGCCTACGACCTCGCCCTGAAGCACACACCGGCCGGTCCCGCGGCCATGGCCGCCGCCCGCGGACTCGACCTGCTCCTGGGCGCGGCCGCCACGGGCGGAGGCACCCGGGCCGCGCTGCCCTCAGCCGCCCTGCTCGGCGGCCACACCCTCGCGGTCACGGCCGTCTCCCGCCGCGAGACCACCGGCGGTGCGGTCCTGGCCCCGCTGGCGGCCCTCGCGACGACCGGGGTGCTGGCCCGCCTGGTCACGCACCGCCCCGCCCGACTCCCGGCAGGCCGGCGGGCAGCAGCCGCCCCCGGCCTGCCGGGCTCCACTGCGGCCCCGTCACCCGCCGCCGAGGCCCTCACGGTCGCGCTGGGCGCCGCCTACGCCGCCACGGCGGCCCGCCCCTACTTCCATGCCGCCCTCAACCCGTCGCCCCCACTCACCCAACGCGCCGTGGGCGGCGGCATCCGGGCCACGATCCCGCTCCAGGCGGCACTCGCCGCCCGCTCCGGCGCGAGCGCCACCTCCCTCCTGGTCGCGGCCCTCGCCCCGGCTGGCCGGCTGTTCGCGCGGAGGGCCGCCATGCGGAGGGTGAGCATCACATGAGCCAGCACCCGAACCCGGGCCCGAACCAGCACCCGAACCAGCACTCGAATCAGGGCCCGAACCAGCACCCGAACCAGCACCCGAACGAACCCGGGGACGGCCCCGCCCCCCACCCGCTCCGCTTCGGCTACGGGACCAACGGGCTCACCGACCTCCGCCTCGACGACGCCCTCGCCCTCCTCGCCGACCTGGGATACGACGGCGTCGGCCTGACCCTCGACCACATGCACCTCGACCCCCTGGCCGACGACCTCGCCGCCCGCACCCGGCGGGTGGCGCGACGACTGGACGCCCTCGGCCTGGGCGTCACCGTGGAGACGGGCGCCCGCTACGTCCTCGACCCGCGCCGCAAGCACGGCCCCTCCCTGCTCGACCCGGACCCGGCGGACCGCGCCCGCCGCGCGGACCTCCTCGTCCGTGCCGTCGACGTCGCCGCCGACCTCGGGGCCCACGCCGTGCACTGCTTCAGCGGCATCACCCCGGCCGGAACGGACGAGGACACGGCATGGAAGCGGCTGGCCGAGTCCCTCGCCCCGGCCCTGGACGCCGCCGCCACCGCGGGCGTCCCCCTCGCGGTGGAGCCCGAACCGGGCCACCTCCTCGCCACGCTCGCCGACTTCCACACCCTGCGCCGCACCCTCGGAGACCCCGACGCCCTCGGTCTCACCCTGGACATCGGCCACTGCCAGTGCCTCGAACCCCTCCCTCCCGCCGACTGCGTGCGCGCCGCCGGCCCCTGGCTGCGCCACGTGCAGATCGAGGACATGCGCCGCGGTGTCCACGAGCACCTCCCCTTCGGTGACGGCGAGATCGACTTCCCGCCCGTCCTCGAGGCCCTCGCCGCCACCGGCTACCAGGGCCTGACCGTCGTCGAACTGCCCCGCCACTCCCACGCGGGCCCCCACTTCGCCGCACACTCCCTCCCGTTCCTGCGCCGCGCCGCACCGGCGCCGCCACCCCGCACCAACCGCTCGGGCCCGCCCTCCGCCACCCACTGAAGGGAGCCACCCCCATGACGCAGCCACACGCCACCCACGTCACCCCCGACACCCAGGACGCGGACGGCACCCCCGGCGGCGGGCAGGACCTCCAGGGCACCACCCCCGCCCACACCCCGCCCGCCGACCTGCGCGCCGCCCTCTCCGCCCGGCTCGGCGGAGCCGCCCGCGCCTGGCTGGACCAGGCCCTGGACGAGGCCACCGCCCACCCCGGCACCCACGGCCCCATCTCGGTGTGGGAACTGCGCCTCGCCGAGGCCGGCCGCCGCTGCGGGCCCGCCCACGCCGACGCCGCCCGCGTCCTCGTCCTGCACGCCGCCCGCGCCGACACGGACGCCCTCACCCGGGTCTACACCCAGGGCACCGCCGACGAACGCCGCGCCGTCCTGCACGCCCTGCCCCACCTCGTGCCGGGCCCGGACGCCCTCCCACTCGTCGAGGACGCGCTGCGCACCAACGACACCCGGCTCGTCGCCGCCGCCCTCGGCCCGTACGCCGCCCGGCACCTCGACCCGCACCAGTGGCGGCACGCCGTACTCAAGTGCCTGTTCACCGGCGTCCCCGTCGACAGCGTGGCGGACCTCGCCCGCCGCGCCCACGACGACGACGAACTCGCCCGGATGCTCGCCGACTACGCCGCCGAACGCACCGCCGCGGACCGCACCGTCCCCGAAGACCTGCACCGCGTCCTGGCCCTGACCGAGTCCGGACGCCCCGCGCCCGGCACGGCCGACCCCCACGGCAAGGAGTCCTGATGCGCATCTTCGACCCCCACATCCACATGACCTCCCGGACCACCGACGACTACGAGGCCATGCACGCCGCCGGTGTCCGCGCCGTCGTCGAACCCTCCTTCTGGCTCGGCCAGCCCCGCACCTCTCCCGACTCCTTCCGCGACTACTTCGACGCCCTCCTCGGCTGGGAACCCTTCCGCGCCGCCCAGTACGGCATCGCCCACCACTGCACCATCGCCCTCAACCCCAAGGAGGCGAACGACCCCCGCTGCCTGCCCGTCCTCGACGAACTGCCCCGCTACCTCGTCAAGGACCGGGTGGTCGCCGTCGGTGAGATCGGCTACGACTCGATGACACCCGCCGAGGACACCGCACTGGCCACCCAGCTCCAACTGGCCGCCGACCACGGCCTGCCCGCCCTCGTGCACACCCCGCACCGCGACAAGCTCGCCGGCCTGCGCCGCACCCTGGACGCGGTCCGCGAGTCCGCCCTGCCCACGGACCGGGTACTCGTCGACCACCTCAACGAGACCACCGTCAAGGAGGCCAAGGACAGCGGCGCCTGGCTCGGCTTCTCCGTCTATCCGGACACCAAGATGGACGAGACCCGGATGGTCGCCCTCCTGCGCGAGTACGGCCCGGAACAGGTCCTGGTGAACTCCGCAGCCGACTGGGGCAGGAGCGACCCGCTCAAGACCCGCAAGGTCGGCGACCTGATGCTCGCCGAGGGCTTCGGCGAGGACGACGTGGACCGGGTGCTGTGGCGCAACCCCGTCGCCTTCTACGGACTCAGCGGACGCCTGGAACTCGACGTGGCCTCGGGCGACGCCACCCACGAGGGCAACTCCATCCTGCGCGGCGGGGAGTGAGCCATGCGCTTCCGGCACCCCGACGGCTCCACCGTCCACCTCGCCTACTGCACCAACGTCCACCCCGCCGAGACCCTCGACGGCGTCCTCGCCCAGCTCCGCGACCACTGCGAGCCGGTCCGCCGGCGCCTGGGCCGCGACCGTCTCGGCATCGGACTGTGGCTCGCCCGCGACGCCGCCCACGCCCTGGTCACCGACCCCGCCGCCCTGCGCGCCCTGCGCACCGAACTCGACCGGCGCGGCCTGGAAGTCGTCACCCTCAACGGCTTCCCGTACGAGGGCTTCGGCGCCGAGGAGGTCAAGCACCGCGTCTACAAACCGGACTGGGCCGACCCCGAACGCCTCGACCACACCACCTCCCTGGCCCGACTGCTCGCCGGACTCCTGCCCGACGACGTCACGGACGGCACCATCTCCACCCTGCCGCTCGCCTGGCGCACCGCCTACGACGACACCCGCGCCGACAAGGCCCGCGCCGCCCTCGCCACGCTCGCCGAACGCCTCGACGCGCTCCAGGAACTGACCGGCCGCTCCATCCGCATCGGCCTGGAACCCGAACCCGGCTGCGTCGTCGAGACCACCCACGACGCCATCGCCCCCCTGACCGCGATCGGCCACGAACGCATCGGCATCTGCGTCGACACCTGCCACCTCGCCACCTCCTTCGAAGACCCGCACACCGCCCTGGACGCCCTCACCGCCGCCCGCGTACCCGTCGTCAAGTCCCAGCTGTCCGCCGCACTGCACGCCGAACACCCCGCAGACCCCGCCGTCCGCGAAGCCCTCGCCGCGTTCGCCGAACCGCGCTTCCTGCACCAGACCCGCACCACCACCCCCTCCGGCGGCCTCCACGGCACCGACGACCTCGACGAGGCACTCACGGACGGCGGCCCCCTGCCCCGCACCGCGCCGTGGCGCTCCCACTTCCACGTCCCCCTCCACGCGGCCCCCGCCGCGCCCCTCACCTCCACCCTCCCCGTGCTCAAGGCCGCGCTGACCCGGCTCGTCGGCGGGCCGCACCCCCTCACCCACCACCTGGAGGTCGAGACCTACACCTGGCAGGCCCTCCCGCCCGAGCTGCGGCCCCGCGCCCGCGCCCAGCTCACCGACGGCATCGCCGCCGAGCTGACCCTCGCCCGCGACCTGTTGACGGACCTCGGCCTGAAGGAACTGCCATGACCCGACCCACCTCCTCCGACGGACCGACCCCCCTCCTCGTCCTGGACGTCGTCGGCCTCACCCCCCGTCTCCTCGACCACATGCCCCACCTCAAGCAGCTCGGCCAGTCCGGCTCCCGCGCACCGCTCGGCACCGTCCTGCCCGCCGTCACCTGCGCCGCCCAGTCCACCTTCCTCACCGGCACCACACCGTCCGAGCACGGCATCGTCGGCAACGGCTGGTACTTCCGGGAACTCGGCGACGTCCTGCTGTGGCGCCAGCACAACGGCCTCGTCTCCGGCGACAGACTCTGGGACGCCGCCCGCCGCGCCCACCCCGGCTACACCGTCGCCAACATCTGCTGGTGGTACGCCATGGGCGCCGACACCGACATCACCGTCACCCCCCGTCCCGTCTACTACGCCGACGGCCGCAAGGAACCCGACTGCTACACCCGGCCCCCGGCCCTGCACGACGAACTCACCGACAAGCTCGGCACCTTCCCCCTCTTCCACTTCTGGGGACCCGGCGCGGACCTGGTCTCCAGCCAGTGGATCATCGACGCCACCCGGCACATCATGGCCACCCGCCATCCCGACCTGACCCTCTGCTACCTCCCTCACCTCGACTACGACCTGCAGCGCTTCGGCCCCGACGACCCGCGCTCCCTGAAGGCCGCCGCCGACCTGGACGCGGCGCTGGCACCGCTGCTCGACGACGCCCGCACCGAGGGCCGCACCGTCGTCGCGCTCTCCGAGTACGGCATCACCCCCGTCAGCCGGCCCGTGGACATCAACCGCGCCCTGCGCCGCGCCGGGCTCCTCGAGGTGCACACCCAGGACGGCATGGAATACCTCGACCCGATGGCCTCCCGCGCCTTCGCCGTCGCCGACCACCAGATCGCCCACGTGTACGTCCGCCGCCCCGAGGACCTCGACGCGACCCGCGCCGCCCTGGACGGACTGCCCGGCATCGAGCAACTCCTCGACGACGAGGGCAAGAAGGCCCAGCACCTCGACCATCCGCGCGCCGGCGAACTCGTCGCCGTGGCGGAGCCGGACGCCTGGTTCACGTACTACTACTGGCTCGACGACGACCGCGCGCCCGACTTCGCGCAGCTCGTCGAGATCCACCGCAAACCCGGCTACGACCCGGTCGAGCTGTTCATGGATCCACTCGACCCCTACGTCAAGGTCAAGGCGGCCGGCGCCCTGGCCCGCAAGAAACTCGGCATGCGCTACCGCATGGCGGTCGTGCCCCTGGACGCCTCACCTATTCGAGGCAGCCACGGCCGCCTCCCCGCGAGCGACGACGACGGTCCGCTCCTCATCTGCTCCACCCCCCGCGCTGTCGGAGACCGCGTCGCGGCCACCGACGTGAAACAACTCCTGCTCCGGCTGGCCGGACTCGGCTGACGCACCACCCGGTGCACCCGCCTCCATCCGACTACTGAGAGTGAAGCACACGGCACTGACAACGGCCCGCCCGAGCCGCATCGGCGCAGGCCACGACCCTGAAGGCAGGCATCCGTGACCCCGTTCACCGACCCCTCCCGCACCGACGCCGGCACCGCCCCGGCCGCCGACGGCCCGGACGAGAGCCTGCGCCGCAGCCTGGGCGTAGGCCGGCGCCGCTTCCTCAGCACCTGCACCGCCGTGGCGGCCGGAGCCGTCGCGGCCCCCGTGTTCGGCGCCTCCCCGGCCCTCGCCCACGGCCGGGGCAGAGACGACGACCACGACCACGGCCATGGACACGGCCACGGCCACGGGCAGATCCTCGTCCCCGCCGACAAGCGCGGCATCATCCTCTACACCGTCCGGGACGCCACGGCCCGCGACCCCCTCGCCTCCGACCTGCCCTCCGGCTTCCGCGAGGTGTTCAAGCAGCTGGCCCGGCACGGCTACCGCCAGGTGGAGTTCGCCGGGTACAACCAGCACGCCAACGCGCCGGGCGGCGCGAGCCTGGAGTCCGTCAAGGGCGCCCGGCTGCTGCGCTCCTGGCTCGACGACTACGGTCTGCGCGCCCAGGGCAACCACGGCTTCATCCCGTCCTCCTGGCCGCTGACCACGGCGGACAAGGACACCTTCAAGAAGCACCTGGAGATCGCCAACATCCTCGGCATGGACCACATGGGCACCGGCGGCGACCCCACCGGCAGCTCGTACCGTGCCGACTGGGACGTCGCCGCCGACAAGTGGAACGCCCTCGGAGCGATCGCCCACCGGGAGGGCATCAAGCTCTACACCCACAACCACGACAGCGCCTACGGCTTCCTGCTCGACGGCGGCCCGCTGGACGGCCAGGGCCGGCCCACCCGCAGTTCGGGCATCCGGAAGCTCGAGTACTTCCTCAAGGTCACCGACCCGAGAGTCGTGTGGCTGGAGATGGACATCTTCTGGGCGCACGTCGCCCAGTACAAGTTCCGCGAGTACACCGCCCACGACGGCTCCACCAGGAAGAACGTCTTCGACCCGGCGGGCCTGGTCGTCCGCCACAACCGGCGCTACCCGCTGTTCCACGCCAAGGACGGCGTCGTCAGCACCACCAACGGCCAGGGCTACGACATGGTGCCCTTCGGGACCGGCGTCATCGACTACACGACCTTCTTCTCCAGGGTCGGGCAGCGCAACTACCACAACCCGATGATCGAGGACGACAACTCACCGAGCGCCACCGACCCCTCCCAGTCCCTGCGGGAGGCCAAGATCAGCTACGACAACCTGGCGGCCCTGCGCAAGCGTCGCCACTGATCCGAGGCACCACGACACGGACCGGGCGGTCCCTTCCGCGTACTGAGGGAGGGACCGCCCGGTCCGTGCGAAGCAGGCTTCGTCAGGTCGCCCCTCACCTCACCCCTCGCCGAGCGGCCGGGGATTGGGCGTGACGCGCTTGTCCTTCGAACGCCCCGGCGGCCGCAGGGACAGCGCCACGAACCCGGCGAAGATCGAGATGCATCCCGCCAGCGTGTAGGCGCCGTTGTAGCCCCAGGCACCGACCACCACGGAGCCCATGCCCGCGCCCAGACCGGAGACGAGCTTGGAGCTGTAGACCATCCCGTAGTTGGTGGCGTTGTTGTTCTCGCCGAAGTAGTCCGCCGTCAGCGCCGCGAACATCGGGAAGATGGCGCCGCCGCCGAAACCGGATATCGCGGAGAAGACCAGGAACAGCGGCAGGTTCTTGGTCTCGGCCGCCAGGATGATGCCGAACTGGGCGAGGCCCAGGATCGCGCACACGTAGAGCAGGCACTGCTTGCGGCCGTACAGGTCGGAGAGCCAGCCGATGACGCCGCGACCGGTGCCGTTGACGATCGCCTTCAGCGACATCGCGGTGGCCACGATCCCGGCCGCGAAGCCCGCGTCCTCGCCGATGTCGACCTGGAAGGCGATACCGAAGATGTTCACGCCGGACGTACAGGCGAGGCAGAACCACATCAGCGCCACCCGGCCGGTCCGCCAGGCCTCCAGCGGGGAGTACTGCTTGACGGCCGGGGGGTTCTTCGCCAGCGAACGCCGGGCCCGCGGGTCGTTCGGCGGGTTCAGCGGATCGACGGCGGCCGGCCACCAGTTCTTCGGCGGGTCACGGAAGTAGAAGCCGGCGAAGGCCACCATCGCGGCGAGGAAGACACCCGCCGAGACCAGCACCCAACGGAAGTTCGAGCCGTCCATGTAGCCGTGGAAGATGAAGACGAACGGCACCGAACCGTAGGCGAAGCCACCGTTGACGAATCCCGTCTTGCCGCCCCTGCGCTCCGGATACCACTTGCCGACCATGTTGACGCAGGTCGCGTACACCATGCCCGCGCCCATGCCGCTGAACACACCGAAGCCGATGAAGGCGAAGGCGACGTGCGGCGCGAACGCCAGCGAGAGATAGCCGAGCAGCGTGCCGGCCGCACCCAGCATCATCGCCCAGCGCGCCGGCAGTTTGCCGTTCTCACGCAGCCGACCCGCCGGAAAGGCGACCGCGGCCTGGCAGAACACCCAGGCGGTCATCATCCAGTAGATGCTGCCGCTGGACCAGTTGTGCGCCTCGTGCAACGTGTCCTCGGCGGACGCGAACGCGTACTCGGCGGAGGAGATGCCCATCATGCCGATCCAGGGCAGGATCACCATCCACTTGCGCTTGCGCCCCATGATGTCGATGTCGGACTCGCCCACGCGATAGACGCGTCCGTTCCGGTCGGTCACCTCCCGGTAGCCGGCGACCCGTGTGACATCGGTGGTTGTCATGTCAATCGCACCCCTTGCGTCGAAAGTTCTGGCCAGCGCCCCCTGTCCAATGCCTTTCGTGCGCGCGCGGGACCCCGGGGCCGGCCGACGCGCACCCGTCGGCCGGCCCCTCGCCGTCTCACGTCATGAACCGCCCCCCGACGTCCCGCCCGTCTCCCGCCGCCGCCTGACGGAGGGGCCTTCGGCCCCCAGCTTCGATGCGGCCCGCGCCCACCGGTACTTGGCGCCCAGGACGGCCACCGGCTTCTCGGTCGTGTACGGGTACGCCACGACCCCGCGCTCGAAGAGGTACTGGCACGCCTCCTCCACCTCCACGTCGCCCGCGAGAGAGGCCACCACCGGCTTCTCGATCCCGCGCGCGCGGAACTCGGCCACCACGCGCGCGGTGAGTTCGGCGAACACCATGGGAGGCGTGACGATGGTGTGCCAGTAGCCGAGGACGAGCGCGTGGATGCGCGGGTCCTCCATGCCGAGCCGGATCGTCGCCTCGTACGTCGACGGCGGCTCGCCCCCCGTGATGTCCACCGGGTTGCCCGCCGCCCCGAAGGGCGGGATGAAGGCGCGGAACGCCGTGTCCAGGTCCGGCGGTATCTCCATCAGCGACAGCCCGTTGTCCGTCACCGCGTCGGAGAGCAGCACCCCGCTGCCGCCGGCCCCCGTGATGATGACCACGTTGTCGCCCCGGGGAGCGGGAAGCACCGGCAACGCGCGCGCGTACTCCAGCATCTCGTTCAGCCCCGGCGCCCGGATGACGCCGGCCTGCCGCAGGATGTCGTCGTACACGGCGTCGTCCCCGGCGAGCGCCCCGGTGTGCGATCCGGCGGCCTTCGCACCCGCCGCCGTACGGCCCGCCTTGAGCACCACGACCGGCTTCTTCGGCACGGTCGCCCGCGCGGCCTCGACGAAGGCCCGGCCGTCCTTGAGGTCCTCCAGGTGCATCGCGATGCACTCGGTGCGCGGGTCCTCGCCGAACCAGGTCAGCAGGTCGTCCTCGTCCAGGTCCGACTTGTTGCCCAGGCCCACGATCGCCGACACGCCGGTCTTCGTGGTCCGCGCGAAGCCCAGGATCGCCATCCCGATACCGCCCGACTGAGAGGTCAGCGCGACTCCGCCCTTCACGTCGTACGGCGTGCAGAACGTGGCGCACAGGTCCTGCCAGGTCGAGTAGTAGCCGTAGATGTTCGGGCCGAGCAGCCGGATGCCGTGCCGCTCGGCGACCGCCACGACCTCGTCCTGGAGCGCCTGCTCACCGGTCTCGGCGAAGCCGGAGGGGATGAGCACGGCGTTGGGGATCCGTTTGCGTCCCACCTCCTCCAGGGCCGCCGCCACGAACCGCGCGGGGATCGCGAAGACCGCCACATCCACCTCACCGGGAACGTCGGTGACACTCTTGTACGCCTTGCGGCCCAAGATGTCATCGGCCCTGGGGTTCACCGGGTGGATCTCACCCGCGAAACCGCCGTCGACGAGGTTGCGCATCACCGAGTTGCCGATCTTCCCCGGCTCGCCCGACGCGCCGATCACCGCGACCGAAGTGGGCTGCATCAGGCGGCGCATCGAGGTGAGGATCTCCTCGCGCGTGTACCGGCGCCGTTCCTTCGGCGTGCCGGTCGCCAGGATCACCCGGATGTCGGCGGCGACCGCGCCCTCGGGCGTGGCGATCACCGGGTTGAGGTCCACCTCGGCGATCTCCGGGAAGTCGGCGACCAGCTCGGAGACCCGGCGGATCTGCTCCGCCACCGCCCACCGGTCCACCCCGGCCTGCCCCCGCACCCCGCGCAGCACCTCGGCCGCCCGGATCGAGTCCAGCATCGACAGCGCCTCGTCGGCGTCCACGGGCGCCAGCCGGAAGGTGACGTCCTTGAGGACCTCGACCAGCACCCCGCCGAGCCCGAACGCCACCACCTTCCCGAACGTCGGATCGGTGACCGCCCCGACGATGACCTCCTGCCCCTGCGGCAGCAGCTCCTGGACCTGCACGCCCTCGATCCGGGCGGAGGCGTCGTACGCGCGCGCGTTGTCGACGATCCGGCAGAACGCCGCCCGCACGTCCGCCGCGCCGTCCACGCCGACGACCACCCCGCCGGCGTCGGTCTTGTGCAGGATGTCCGGCGACACGATCTTCATCACCACCGGTCCGCCGAACCGCGCCGCACACGCGACCGCCTCGTCGACGTCCCGCGCCAGCTCCTCGCCCGGTACGGCGATCCCGTAGGCGTCGGCGAGCACCTTGCCCTCGGGCGCGGTGAGCGCGGTACGCCCCTCGCCCCGTACGGCGTCCAGGAGCTCGCGCACCCGCGTCCGGCGGTCCTCGGCCATCACGTCAGATCACCCCGCTCGACTTGAGCAGCCGCAGTTCCTCGTCACCGAGCCCCAGCTCGCCGACGTAGACCTCTTCGTTGTGCTCGCCCAGCAGGGGTGAGCTGGTCACCTTCACGGGGGAGTCGGAGAGCTTCAGCGGGCTGCCGACGGTCACGAACTCGCCCCGCTCGGGATGGGGGACGGTGACGACCATCTCGTTGGCGACCAGCGAGTCGTCCTCGATGATCTCCTTCGTGGACAGGATCGGCCCGCACGGGATGTTGTGGGCGTTCAGCCGCTCCAGCACCTCCCACTTGGGCAGGGTCGACGACCACTCCTCGATCAGCTGGAACATCTTGCCCAGCTTCGGCAGCCGCGCCCGCGGGGTCGCCCACTCGGGGTCGTCGGCCAGCTCGGGCCGGCCGATCAGCTCGCACAGTGGCTGCCAGCCGACCGGCTGGACGATGACGTACACGTAGTCGTTGGGGCCGCCCGGGGCGCACTTGACCGCCCACCCGGGCTGCCCGCCGCCGGACGCGTTGCCGGACCGGGGAACCTCGTCGCCGAAGTCCTCGTTGGGATATTCGGCGAGTGGACCATGGGTCAGGCGCTGCTGGTCGCGCAGCTTCACCCGGCAGAGGTTGAGCACCGCGTGCTGCATGGCCACGTTCACCCGCTGACCACGTCCGGTGTGCTCCCGCTGGTAGAGGGCGGCGAGGATGCCCGCCACGACGTGGACGCCCGTGCCCGAGTCCCCGATCTGGGCCCCCGTCGCCAGCGGCGGCCCGTCCTCGAATCCGGTGGTGGACATCGATCCGCCCATGGCCTGCGCGACGACCTCGTACGCCTTGAAAGCGGTGTACGGGCCCTCGCCGAACCCCTTGACGGAGGCATAGACGATCCGTGGATTGATCTCCTTGACGCGGTCCCAGGTGAACCCCATCCGGTCGACCGCGCCCGGCCCGAAGTTCTCGACCATGACGTCCGAGCGCCGGATCAGCTCGGTGAGGATCTCCTTGCCGCGTTCGGTCTTGGTGTTGAGGGTGATGCTCCGCTTGTTGCAGTTGAGCATCGTGAAGTAGAGGGAGTCGACGTCCGGCAGATCGCGCAGCTGCCCCCGCGTGATGTCACCGCTCGGCGCCTCCAGCTTCACGACGTCCGCGCCGAGCCAGGCGAGCAACTGGGTCGCCGACGGCCCGGACTGCACATGGGTCATGTCCAGGACGCGGACGCCCTCAAGAGCCTTCGCTGTCATGGGCCTTCACCTCACTTGTACATCGTCTGGTTCATGGTTCCGGGGGCGTACGCGTCCGGGTCCACCCAGACGTTGATCAGGGACGGCTTGCCGGACTCGCGGGCCCGGCGCAGTGCCGGGCCGATGTCGGCGGGGTCGCGGACCTCCTCGCCGTGGCCGCCCAGCATCCGGGCGAACCGGTCGTAGGGGACGTCGCCGAGCGTGTTGCCGACCCGCTCGCGCTCCTTGCCGTACTTGGCGGCCTGGCCGTAGCGGATCTGGTTCATCGAGGAGTTGTTGCCGACGATGCCGACGAAGGGGAGGTCGTAACGGACGAGGGTCTCGAAGTCCCAGCCGGTGAGCGAGAAGGCGCCGTCGCCGAAGAGGGCGACGACCTCCTTGTCGGGGCGTGCCTGCTTGGCGGCCAGCACGAAGGGGACGCCGACGCCGAGCGTGCCGAGCGGTCCCGGGTCCATCCAGTGGCCCGGTGACTTGGGCTGCACGACCTGACCGGAGAAGGTGACGATGTCGCCGCCGTCGCCGATGTAGACCGAGTCCTCGGTGAGGAAGTCGTTGATCTCGCTGACCAGCCGGTACGGGTGGATGGGCGAGGCGTCCGACCGGAGCTGCGGCAGCCGCTTGTCCAGCGCCGTCTGCTCGGCCGCGCGCAGTTCGTCCAGCCACTCCTTGCGCTTCGACGCGCCCCCGTTGAGCCGACCGGACGCGGCCTCGGTCACCGACTTCAGCACCAGCCCCGCGTCGCCGACGATGCCGAGGTCGATGTCGCGGTTCTTGCCGACGGTGCGGTAGTCGAGGTCGATCTGCACGACGGTCGCCTCGGGGGAGAGCCGCTTGCCGTAGCCCATGCGGAAGTCGAAGGGCGTGCCGACGATGACGATCACGTCGGCGTTGGAGAAGGCGTAGCGCCGCGAGAGCTGGAAGTGGTGCGGGTCGCCCGGCGGCAGGGTGCCGCGGCCGGCGCCGTTCATGTACGCCGGTACGTTGAGCGTGCGCACCAGTTCGACGGCGGCCTCGGTCGCCCGGGTCGTCCACACCTGGCTGCCGAGCAGGATGGCAGGCTTCTCGGCGTGCACCAGCAGGTCGGCGAGCTTCTCGACCGCCTCCGGGTCACCGGCCGACCGGGTGGAGGCACGGTAGGCCCCGGCCTGCGGCACCCGTGCCTTCTCCGCCGGCACCTTGGCGTCCAGGACGTCACGCGGGATCTCCAGGAAGGACGGCCCGGGGGCGCCGTGGTAGCACTCGCGGAACGCCATCGACACCATGTCCGCCGCCCGCGCCGTGTCGGGCACGCTCGCCGCGAACTTGGTGATCGGCGTCATCATGTCGACGTGCGGCAGGTCCTGGAGCGAACCCATCTTGTGCTGGGTGTGGGCGCCCTGGCCGCCTATCAGCAGCATGGGCGACTCGGCGCGGAAGGCGTTGGCGACCCCGGTGACGGCGTCGGTGGTCCCCGGACCCGCGGTGACCACCGCGCAGCCGGGTTTGCCGGTGATGCGGGCGTAGCCGTCGGCGGCGTGCGCGGCGACCTGCTCGTGGCGTACGTCGACGACCTCGATGCCCTCGTCGACGCAGCCGTCGTAGATGTCGATGATGTGGCCGCCGCACAGTGTGTAGATGCGGTCGACCCCCTCGGCCTTGAGTGCCTTGGCGACGAGGTGACCGCCGGAAATGACGTCCTGGGTGTCGTCGGGCATGACGAAGTCCTGTCCCTTCACGAGGGGTTGGGTCGCTCTCGCGGTACATTGCATACAGTCGACGAATACTGTATGAAGCTTGTTATCCCGCATCCGGTGGGTGGTGTCCAGGGGGCGTGCGGCACTTTCAGTCAGGAGCCGAAATGGACCTGTACGAACACCAGGCAAGGGAACTCTTCGAAGAACACGGCATCGTGGTGCCGAGGGCCGAGGTCACCGACTCGCCCGCACGGGCCCGCGACATCGCCCGCGCGCTCGGCGGACGCGCCGTCGTGAAGGCGCAGGTCAAGACCGGCGGGCGGGGCAAGGCGGGCGGAGTGCGGCTCGCCGCGGACCCCGCCGAGGCCGAGGAGGCGGCGCGGCACATCCTCGGCATGGACATCAAGGGGCACACGGTCGGCACCGTCATGCTGGCCGAACCCTGCGACATCGAGCGGGAGTTCTACGTCTCCTACGTCCTCGACCGCGCGGCCGGCCGCTTCCTCGCGATCGCCTCCGCGGAAGGGGGCATGGACATCGAGGAGGTCGCCGCCCAGCGCCCCGAAGCCGTCGCCCGGATTCCCGTCGACCCCGCCGTGGGCGTGCACACGGCCACCGCGGTACGCATCGCCGACGCCGCGGGACTGCCCCCGCAGACCGTCGACACCCTGGTGCGGCTGTGGAAGGTGCTGGTCCGCGAGGACGCCCTCCTCGTCGAGGTGAACCCGCTGGTCAGGACCGTTGACGGCAGGATCGTGGCCCTCGACGGCAAGGTCACCCTCGACGACAACGCCCGCTTCCGCCAGTCCCGCTGGGGAGACGAGCAGTCGATGTCCGCCGACCCGCTGGAGGCGCGGGCCGGCGCCAAGGGCCTCAACTACGTCAAGCTGGACGGCGCGGTCGGCGTCATCGGCAACGGCGCCGGGCTGGTCATGTCGACACTCGACGTGGTCGCCGGCTGCGGTGCCCGCCCCGCCAACTTCCTCGACATCGGCGGGGGCGCCTCCGCCCGGGTCATGGCCGACGGGCTGTCCGTCGTGCTCTCCGACCCCGACGTGAGGTCCGTCCTCGTCAACGTCTTCGGCGGCATCACCGCCTGCGACGCGGTCGCCGACGGCATCGTCCGCGCCCTCGACGAGGTCCGGCTCACCAAACCGCTCGTCGTACGCCTCGACGGCAACAACGCCGCCCGGGGCCGCGCCCTGCTCGACGCCCGCGCGCACCCCCTCGTCGAACAGGCCACCACCATGGACGGCGCCGCCCGCCGTGCCGCCCGGCTCGCCACCGCGGCGGCCACCGCCGGACAAGCCGGATAAGGAGACAGGACGACATGGCGATCTACCTCACCAAGGAGAGCAAGGTCCTCGTCCAGGGCATGACCGGATCCGAGGGCATGAAGCACACCCGCCGCATGCTGGCCGCGGGCACCGACGTCGTCGGCGGCGTCAACCCGCGCAAGGCCGGCCGCACCGTGGACTTCGACCACCGCACCGTCCCGGTCTTCGGATCGGTCCGCGAGGGCATCGAACGCACGGGCGCCGACGTCACGGTCGTCTTCGTACCGCCCGCCTTCGCCAAGGCCGCGGTCGTCGAGGCCGCCGACGCCGGTATCGGCCTCGCGGTCGTCATCACCGAGGGCATCCCGGTCCACGACTCCGTCGCCCTCACCGCCCACGCCCGGGCCAAGGGCACCCGCGTCGTCGGACCCAACTGCCCCGGCCTGATCAGCCCCGGCCAGTCCAACGCGGGCATCATCCCGCCCAACATCACCAAGCCCGGCCGCATCGGCCTGGTCTCCAAGTCGGGCACGCTCACCTACCAACTCATGTACGAACTGCGCGACATCGGCTTCTCCACCTGTGTCGGCATCGGCGGCGACCCGGTCGTCGGCACCAGCCACATCGACTGCCTCGCCGCCTTCGAGGACGATCCCGACACCGAGCTGATCGTGCTCATCGGCGAGATCGGCGGCGACGCGGAAGAGCGCGCGGCGGCCTACATCCGCGAGCACGTCACCAAGCCCGTCGTCGGCTACATCGCCGGGTTCACCGCGCCCGAGGGCCGGACCATGGGCCACGCCGGGGCGATCGTCTCCGGCTCGTCGGGCACGGCGCGGGCCAAGAAGGAGGCGCTGGAGGCGGCCGGCGTACGGGTCGGGAGTACGCCGACCGAGACGGCGCGACAGGTACTCGAGGCACTCGGCCCAAGGGCAGGTGCCGCACAGGACGGCGCGGCCCGCGACGGAGCCCGCGCATGACGGCCGTCGGCGCTCCGGACACCGGGCCGCTCACCCTGAAGTCCGGCACCTCCTGGACCGCCTGCTGGCAGCGTTGCCGCACCGTCGCCCCCGAGGCGTTCCGCGAGGACCGCGTCCTCAACCTCTGGGACGCGGGCTGGCGGGCGGACGGCCGGGTCCTGCCGGCCGCCAGCCCGGTCGACGGCACCCCGATCACCGGACCACCCCGACTGGACGCGACGACGGCCCACCGCGCCGTCCGCGCCTCCCTCGACCAGCACCGCGCCTGGCGCCACGTCCCCCTGCCCGAACGCCGCGCCCGCGTCGCCGCCACCCTCGACGCCCTCGCCCAGCACCGCGAACTGCTCGCGCTGCTGCTGGTCTGGGAGATCGGCAAGCCCTGGCGGTCGGCGCAGGCCGACGTCGACCGGGCCGTCGACGGTGTCCGCTGGTACGTGGACGGCATCGACGCGATGACCGACGGCCGGGCCCCGCTGGACGGCCCGGTCTCCAACATCGCGAGCTGGAACTACCCGATGAGCGTGCTCGTTCACGCATTGCTGGTCCAAGTACTGGCGGGCAACGCGGTCATCGCCAAGACCCCGACCGACGGCGGCGTCGCCTGCCTGACCCTGGCCTGCGCGCTCGCCGCCCGCGAGGGGCTTCCCGTCACCCTCGTCAGCGGCAGCGGAGGCGAGCTGTCCCAGGCGCTGGTGCGGGCACCCGAGATCGGTTGCGTCTCCTTCGTCGGCGGCCGGGACACGGGCGCGGCAGTCGCCACCGCCGTCGCCGACCTCGGCAAGCGGCACATCCTCGAACAGGAAGGACTCAACACCTGGGGCATCTGGAACTTCACGGGCTGGGACACGCTCACGCAGACGGTCCCGAAGCTCTTCGACTACGGCAAGCAGCGCTGCACCGCCTACCCGCGCTTCGTCGTCCAGCGGCAGCTGTTCGACGCGTTCCTCGCGGCGTACCTCCCGGCGGTCCGCACCCTGCGCGTCGGTCACCCGCTCGCCGTCGCGGCACCGGACGACCCGTACCCGGCGCTGGACTTCGGACCGGTGATCAACGCCGCCAAGGCCAAGGAGCTGCACGACCAGGTCGCCGAAGCCGTCGACCGGGGCGCCGTCCCGCTGCACCGCGGCAGCGCGGCCGACGCCCGGTTCCTGCCCGGCCAGGACACCTCCGCCTACGTACAGCCCGTCACGCTGCTGAACCCGCCCCGGTCCTCACCGCTGCACCACGCGGAGCCGTTCGGACCGGTGGACACCGTCGTCCTGGTCGACACCGAGGCGGAGCTGCTCGCCGCGATGAACGCCTCCAACGGCGCGCTGGTGGCCACGCTGTCCACGGACGACCCGGCGACGTACGACAGGCTCGCGCCGCAGATCCGCGCGTTCAAGGTCGGCCACGGCGTCCCGCGGTCCCGCGGTGACCGCGACGAGCTGTTCGGCGGGCACGGCGGATCCTGGCGCGGTGCCTTCGTGGGCGGTGAACTGCTGGTGCGCGCCGTCACACGCGGCCCGGCGGGGGAGCGGCTGCCGGGGAACTTCCCGGACCACCACCTCATGCCATAACGGGCGGGGGCGGCGGGACCCTCCGGGCCGCCGGTCAGCCGACGCCCCGCCGGTCCGGCAGCAGGGCGAAGGCCCGGTCCGCCGGAGGAGGCGCGTTCCGCTCGACGGTCTGCCGCGGCAGCTCGCGGTGGCCCAGCAGCGGCGCGCGCCGCTCCGGCGGCACGAGCGGCGCCCACGGCCGACGACGCGGAAGCGGGCACTGGGTGACCGTCCGGTCACCCATGGTGCGACCCCGGGTGCAGCGGAGCCGGCGGTCCCGGACCGCCGCCCAGGGGAAAGAAACGCAGGTGAAAGGCGCCGCGAAACCTTGGTATGGTTGTCCATGTCGCCGCGGGGAACACCCCCCGCACGGCGACAGACACCTGGTCCGGGTGGCGGAATGGCAGACGCGCTAGCTTGAGGTGCTAGTGCCCTTTATCGGGCGTGGGGGTTCAAGTCCCCCCTCGGACACAAGACAGGCAGAGCATGATGCCGGTCGGGAGAGATCCCGGCCGGCATTTCGCGTTCCCGGACGAAAAACCCGGTGCGGCGCCGGACCCGGCCTCCCTACACTCACCACACCGAGATCGGATCGAGTGAGGGGAGCAGGACCGTGCGTATCCGCACCGCCGCCGTCGTTCCCCCGTCCCGGTACGAGGTGATCCTGGTGTCTTCGGCCGTCCGGTGTCCGCTGCGCGGCCGGCACCGGATGCCCGCGACCGGCATCTGACACGACGCCACTCCCGCCCCGCCCTCGTGGGGCCCCTGGCCCTGTCCCCGCACGTCCGGTCACGGGAATCGCGCCGCCCTGTTCACAGATGAGCTCGACCGAGCAGCGAAAGGCCACAGGCCGTGCGCACCCACGTCAACACCCGCACCGACCCGCTCGCCGGAGTCCGCAACCTGGGCATCCTCGCCCACGTCGACGCCGGCAAGACCACCGTCACCGAGCGGATCCTCTTCGCCACCGGCACCACCCACAAGCGCGGCGAGGTCCACGACGGCACCACCGTCACCGACTTCGACCCGCAGGAACGCGACCGCGGCATCACCATCTTCGCCGCGGCGGTCTCCTGCTCGTGGGACGGTCACCGGATCAACCTCATCGACACCCCGGGGCACGTCGACTTCGCCGACGAGGTCGAGCGCTCGCTGCGCGTACTCGACGGCGCGGTCGCCGTGTTCGACGCGGTGGCGGGAGTGGAGCCGCAGAGCGAGTCGGTGTGGCGGCAGGCCGACCGGCACGGTGTGCCCAGGATCGCGTTCGTCAACAAGATGGACCGGGCGGGCGCCGACCTCGACACCGCCGTCGCCTCCATCCGCGAACGGCTGCACCCCGTGCCGCTGGCCGTGCAGCTGCCCATCGGCACGGAGGAGGGCTTCACCGGCGTCGTCGACCTGGTGCGCATGTGCTCCCTCGTCTGGGCCGCCGGCGCGGACGCGGCCGAGGAGGGGCCGGTGCCCGACGCCCTGCGCGAGGAGGCGGCACACAGGCGCCGGCTGCTGGAGGAGGCGGTGGCGGAACGGCACCCGGCCGCGCTGGAGGAGTTCTGCGACCGGGAGACGCTCACCGCGGCCACCCTCGCCACCGCCCTGCGCGACCTGACGCGCACCGGGGACGGCGTGGTCGTGCTGTGCGGCTCGGCCTACCGCAACCGCGGTGTCGAACCGCTGCTCGACGCCGTGGTGACGTACCTGCCCTCGCCGCTCGACGTACCGCCGGTGCGCGGCACGCACGACGGCACGGAGCAGGAACGGCCCGCCGACCCGGCGGCACCGATGGCGGCACTGGCGTTCAAGGTGAACGCCACCCCGACCGGACGGCTGACGTACGTGCGGGTCTACTCGGGCACGATCGAGAAGGGAGACACCGTGTGGGACGCGGGAACGCGCCGCACCGAGCGCATCGGCCGCATCCTGCGGGTACGGGCCGACCGGCACGACCCGCTGGAACGCGCGGTCGCCGGGGACATCGTCGCCGTCGTCGGACTGAAGTCGGCCCGCGCCGGCTCGACCCTGTGCGCACCGGGTGCTCCGCTGCTCCTGGAACCGCCCGGCGTGGCCGAACCGGTCGTGCACGTGGCCGTGGAGGCCCGGCGCTCCACCGACACCGAACGGCTGGCCGCCGCGCTCGCCCGGCTGACCGAGGAGGACCCCTCACTGGCCGTGCGGACCGACCCGGAGACCGGGCAGACCGTGCTGTCGGGCATGGGCGAACTGCATCTGGAGGTCGCGATGGAGCGCGTCCGGCGCGAGCACGGACTCGACGTCGCCGTCGGCCGTCCCGGCGTGGCCCACCGCGAGACGGTCGGCGCGGGTGTGACTGGCTTCGTCCACCGGCACGTCAAACAGGACGGCGGCGCCGGGCAGTTCGCGCACATCGTGCTCGACGTCGAGCCGTGGCAGGAGGACGACGACAGCACGGAAGGAACGGGAGGGTTCGTGTTCCGTTCGACGGTCGTCGGTGGACGCGTGCCGCAGGAGTACGTCCGGGCCGTCGAGGCGGGCTGCCGGGACGCCCTCGCCGAGGGTCCGCTCGGCGGGCACCCGGTGACCGGCCTGAGGGTCACGCTCACCGACGGCCGGACCCATGTGAAGGACTCCTCGGACACGGCCTTCCGCACCGCCGGCCGGTTCGGTCTCCGTGACGCCCTGCGCGCCTCGGAGATGGTCCTGCTGGAACCGGTCGTGGAGGTCACGGTCACCGTGCCCGAGGACGCGGTCGGCGGCGTGCTCGGTGACCTCGCCGCGCGCCGCGGCCGGGTCACCGGCTCCGGCACGCGCGGCGGCGCGGCGGTGGTCACCGCCACCGTGCCGCTGGCCGAGCTGTTCGGCTACGCGACCCGGCTGCGCAGCCGCACCCAGGGCCGCGGCACCTTCACCGCCCGGCCCACCGGCTACGCACCGGCGCCGGCCGTGACGACCGTCACGACCACGCGGTAGGCGAGGCGCGGCACCCTCACGCCCCGGGCATGAGGGTGCCGAACCGTGCACTCCCGTGTGGCGTCGGTCTTCGAGACCCGGCCCCTTCCTCTCCGGCTACCCGCGCTCCGGAGACACCGCGCGGGGCGGCGCCGTGGAGGCGCGTACCACGAGTTCGGTGGCGAGCTCGATGTGGTGGGAATCGACCCGCTCACCGTTGGCGAGCCGGAGGGCGGTGCGCAGGGCGGCACCGCCCATTTCGCGCAAGGGCTGGCGGACGGTGGTGAGGGGCGGCGACGCCATCTGGGCGAGGCTCGTGTCGTCGAAGCCGACCACACTCAGGTCCTCCGGGACGCGCAGGCCTCGGGCACGGGCGGCCTCGACGGCACCGACGGCGATCTCGTCGTTGCCCGCGAAGACCGCGGTGGGTGGCTCGTCCAGGTCCAGCAGCGCCGCGGCTCCGAGCAGTCCGGTCTCGTAGGTGAACTCTCCCGGCCGGGTGTAGGCATCGGGTACGGGGAGGCCGCCCGCCTCCATGGCGGCGCGGTAGCCGTGCAGGCGTGCCTGGTTGCACACGGCCATGGCGGGTCCGCCGAGATAGGCGACTCGGCGGTGGCCGAGGGAGAGCAGGTGCTGGGTCGCGGCCAGGCCGCCCGCGAAGTTGGTGGCCCCGACACTGTGGATCCGGCTGTCCGGCAGGTGCAACGGGTCCAGTACCACCAGCGGCAGCCCGGACCGGGCCAGTTCGTTCAGGTGCGCCGTGGTGTACACGCTGGTGACCGCGATGACGGCACGACGCCCGGCCGAGACCAGGTCCCGGGCCCAGTGCGGGGCACCGGATGCCTTGCTGATCACCACCGAGGCCCCGGACTCGGAGGCCGAATCGATGATCCCTTCCAGGGTCTCGGCCACGTACGACTTCAGTCCACCCCTGAACTGCACCTCGATGGTGGGGCTTTCCACCGCCTCCGTGTGCCGGAAAACGGGGGCGAGGTAGTGGTGCTGGTGCAGCAGTTCCTGCACCCGAGTGCGGGTCTGCGGAGCCACGTCACCACGGTCGTTGACCACCTTGGACACCGTCGCCACGGACACCCCGGCCGCTCGTGCGATGTCCGCCAACGTGGTGCGCCTCGCGTCCGGTCGCATCGGTTCCCTCCCACGGGTACGTCCACCGTGTGGTGAGTCGCCGCTCGGGCCGGCAACGCGGGTGGAACCGGTCAACAGTACGGCAACGCGACTCGTGTCACCTCATCTTCTCTGCCCCGCAGCCATGCCTTTCGAAACTGTTTCGGAGCTGTCGGGACTGCCTTCCGGCCGTCAAACCCCAGTAGTGGCAACGGTTTCCGAAGCAGAAGAACGCTCCCGCACATGCCTTGACACCCGGTCAGTCTGCTCCCTAACTTGCATGACCAGAGCTCGGAGAAGGCGATTTCGAAAACCTTTCACCACGAGTCACGAGAAGCCGACGGCTCTCGGGTGCGGAGAAAAGACATGGCGCTCTCCCGACGTACTCTCCTAGGCATGGCCGCCGGTGTGCCGGTCTCCGCGGCGCTGGCGGCCTGTGGCTCGTCCGGACCCGGCAAGAGCGGTGGCGGAGCCACGTACTGGTACCTGAACGGCCAGCCGCAGGAAGGCGTCCGAGCCGGTGCGGTGGACGCCTTCAACAAGGCCCACCCGGACGGCCGGATCAAGGACACCACGTTCCAGAACGACGCCTACAAGACCAAGATCAAGACGGCCATCGGCGCGGGGCAGGCGCCCACCGTCATCTGGGGCTGGGGCGGCGGGACGCTGCGCACCTACGCGGAAGCCGGCCAGGTCGACGACCTCACCTCGTGGTTCGACCAGCATCCCGAGGTCAAGAAGGCGCGGTTCCCGTCGTCCTTCGGCGCGGCGACCGTGGACGGCAAGATCTACGCGGTGCCGTGCGACGCCGTGCAGCCGATCGTCCTCTACTACAACAAGAGGGTCTTCGAGAAGGTCGGCGCGGAGCCGCCGGAGTCCTGGGAAGACATCATGGCGCTGGTGCCCCGGTTCAACGCGAAGGGCATAGCGCCGTTCTCCCTCGGTGGGCAGTCCCGGTGGACGAACATGATGTGGCTGGAGTTCCTGTTCGACCGCATCGGCGGTCCAGAGGTGTTCCAGGCCGTCATCGACGGCCAGAAGGACGCCTGGTCGCACCCGGACGCCATCACCGCGCTGACCAGGGTGCAGGAGCTGGTCGAGGCCGACGGGTTCATCAAGGGCTTCTCGTCCATCACCGCGGACTCCAACGCGGACCAGGCGCTGCTCTACACCGACAAGGCCGCCATGATGCTGCACGGCGCGTGGTCGTACGGCATCCAGCAGGCCGACGGCGGCGACTTCGTCTCCAGCGGCGGCCTCGGCTACATGAACTTCCCGCCCGTCGACGGCGGCAAGGGCGATCCGAGCAACGCGGTCGGCAACCCCGCCCAGTACCTCTCCCTCTCCGCCAAGGCCACCGAGGAGGAGAAGAAGATCGCCAAGGAGTTCTTCGCGACCGGTGTCCTCCAGGACGCCGAGGTGAAGGCGTGGATCGACAACGGGTCCGTTCCGGTCCGGGTCGGCACGGAGAAGCTCCTGGCCGCCTCCAAGAGCGCCGACTTCCTCCAGCTCAACTACGGCATCGCCAGCAAGGCCAAGACGTTCGTGCAGTCCTGGGACCAGGCCCTCAGCCCGACGGCCGCCGAGACGCTGCTGGACAACGTCGCCAAGTTGTTCCAGCTGTCCGTCTCGCCGCAGCAGTTCGCCGCCAACCTCAACGCGGTCATCGGCACATGAGCCCGCACACGGCCCACTCGCCCGGTCGCCCACCGCGCAGCATCCTGCCGTGGCTGGCGACGCCGGCGCTGGTGGTCTACGTCGGCTTCGCGGTGGTTCCGCTCGTCGGTGTCTTCGCGCTGAGCTTCACCACCTGGGACGGCATCGGCACCATCCACGGCTCGGGGCTGGACAGTTGGCGCGCGGTGCTCGCCGACCCCGGGCTGCCGCACGCCCTGTGGGTGACGTTCCTGGTGATGGCCGTGTCCTGGGCCGTTCAGACACCGCTGAGCATTCTGCTCGGCACGTTCCTGGCGGGCCGCCAGCGGTACCGCGCGGTGCTGGGCGTGGTCTACTTCATCCCCTTGATGCTCAGCTCCGCCGCCATCGCGATCGCGTACAAGGCGCTGCTGGACCCCAACTTCGGGCTCGGGGCGGGACTGAACCTGCCGCTGCTGGTCCAGGACTGGCTGGGGCGGCCGGGGCTCGCGTTCGGTGTCGTCGTCTTCGTCGTCTCCTGGCAGTTCGTCCCGTTCCACACCCTGATCTACCAAGGTGGCGTCCAGCAGATTCCCACGTCACTCTACGAGGCGGCACAGCTGGACGGGGCCGGACGCGTCCGGCAGTTCTTCAGCATCACCCTGCCCCAGCTGAAGTACACCGTCATCACCTCGTCCACGCTGATGGTGGTGGGGTCGCTGACCTTCTTCGATCTCATCTTCGTGCTGACCGAGGGCGGTCCCGGGGACGCCACCCGGGTGCTCGCACTGGACATGTACAAGCGGGGATTCCAGGCCAGTCTGATGGGACCGGCCAGCGTCATCGCGGTCATCCTGGTCCTGGTGGGTCTGGCCCTCGCGCTGCTGCTGCGCCGGCTCGGCGGCCGGGACGCCGGCGCGAGCCAACTCGAGGGAGTCTGAGGTGACCACCACACTGTCCGAGGCACGACGGCCGCCCGAGGCCGCCGGCCGCGACCGGCCACAGCGCTCGTCCCGGGTGACCGGCCGGCGCAACTGGGCCGGCGGTCTGGCGGGATGGCTCTGGCTGCTCGTCGTCGCCGTGCCTCTGTACTGGACCCTCATCACCAGCCTCAAGGCCCAGAGCCGCTACTACGCCGAGAACCCGCTGGTGCCTCCGGCCGACCCGACGCTGGACAACTACCGGCTGGTCATCGAGTCCGACTTCCTCCGCTACTTCGCGAACAGCGTCGTGGTTACGGTCGGCGCCGTGGTGCCGGCGGTCGTGATCTCCTTCATGGCGGCCTACGCGATCGTCCGAGGCCGGCGCATGCGGGTACTGCGCGCGATGAACGGCCTGTTCCTCATGGGCCTCGCCATCCCGCTGCAGGCGACCGTGATCCCCGTCTACCTGATCATCATCAAGCTCCAGCTGTACGACAGCCTGCTGGCGTTGATCCTGCCGTCCATCGCCTTCGCCATCCCGCTGTCGGTGCTGGTGCTGGCCAACTTCGTCCGGGACGTGCCCAACGAACTGTTCGACTCGATGCGGGTCGACGGCGCTACCGAATGGACGACGATGTGGCGGCTGGCGGCACCGCTCACCCGACCGGCCATCCTCACCGTGACCATCTTCAACGCACTGACCATCTGGAACGGATTCCTGCTGCCACTGGTGCTCACCCAGAGCCCGCAGCGCCGGACCCTGCCGCTCGCGCTGTGGACGTTCCAGGGCCAGTACGGGGTCAACGTCCCCGCCGTCCTGGCCGCCGTCGTCCTCACCACCCTGCCCGTCCTGATCCTGTACGCCTTCGGCCGCCGCCAGTTGCTGAGCGGTCTGACCGCCGGATTCAGTCGCTGACCGACGCCGACGTGGGAGGAAAGTGAACGCCAACGTGGCCGAAGAGAACGAGAACACCACCACCGCCCCGCTCTGGAACGACACCACCGCCTCCGTCACCGCGCGCGTCGACGCGCTCGTCGCCGCGATGACGCTCGGTGAGAAGACCGCCCAGCTTTACGGAGTCTGGGTGGGCGCCTCCGACGAAGGGGACGAAGTGGCCCCGCACCAGCACGACATGGAGGAGGCCGTGGATCTCGACGCGCTTGTGCCCACCGGGCTGGGCCAGCTGACCCGGCCCTTCGGGACGGTCCCGGTCGACCCGGCGCTGGGGGCGCTCTCCCTGGCCCGCACGCAGACCCGGATCGCCTCCGGGAACCGCTTCGGCATTCCCGCGCTCGCCCACGACGAGTGCCTGGCCGGCTTCTCCGCCTGGGGCGCGACCGCCTACCCGGTCCCGCTGTCCTGGGGCGCCACGTTCGACCCGGACCTGGTCGAGCGCATGGCCGCCGCCATCGGACGCGACATGCGCGCCGTCGGCGTCCACCAGGGACTCGCTCCCGTCCTGGACGTGGTGCGGGACGCCCGCTGGGGCCGGGTCGAGGAGACCATCGGGGAGGACCCGTACCTCGTCGGCACCGTCGGAACGGCCTACGTGCGCGGGCTGGAGTCGGCCGGGATCGTCGCCACCCTCAAGCACTTCGCCGGCTACTCGGCCTCACGCGCCGGCCGCAACCTCGCTCCCTGCTCCGTGGGGCCCCGCGAGCGGGCGGACGTCCTGCTGCCCCCGTTCGAGATGGCGATACGCGAAGGCGGCGCCCGGTCGGTGATGAACGCGTACACGGACACCGACGGCATCCCCTCCGCGGCCGACGAGGACCTGCTCACCGGGCTGCTGCGCGACACCTGGGGCTTCGACGGCACCGTCGTCGCCGACTACTTCGCCATCGCCTTCCTCAGGACCCTGCACGGGGTGGCGGCCGACTGGGCCGGCGCGGCCGGACTGGCGCTGGGGGCGGGCGTCGACGTCGAGCTGCCCAACGTCAAGACATACGGCGCTCCCCTGGCCGAGGCCGTCGCGGACGGGCGCGTCCCGGAGGCACTGGTGGACCGCGCCCTTTGCCGGACACTCACGCAGAAGGCGCGGCTCGGTATGCTCGATCCGGACTGGAACCCGGTGCCGGCCGCACTGGAGGGGGCGGATCTCGACCATCCGGAAGCCCTGAGGGGCCGGATCGACCTGGACGGGCCGGAGAACCGGCAACTGGCCCGCACGATCGCTCAGGAGGCGGTGGTGCTGCTGAGCAATGACGGCACCCTGCCGCTGGACCGGCCTCGCCGCATCGCCCTGCTCGGTCCCAACGCCGACGAGCCCACCGCCGTACTCGGCTGCTACTCCTTCCCCCAGCACATCGGCGTCCGCCACCCCGGGACCCCGCACGGCATCGAGTTGCCGACGCTGCACGACACCCTCGCCGCAGAGTTCCCCGAGGCCGAGATCACGTTCTCCCGGGGCACCGGGATCGACGACGGGGAGCTCACCGGCATCCCGGAGGCCGCATGCGTGGCACGCGAGGCCGACATCGCCGTCGTGGTGCTCGGGGACCGCGCCGGGCTCTTCGGGAGGGGCACCAGCGGGGAGGGGTGCGACGCCGAGACGCTGGCACTGCCGGGGGCGCAGCAACAGCTGCTCGACGCCCTGCTCGACCAGCAGACCCCCGTGGTCACCGTGCTGCTCGCTGGGCGGCCGTACGCACTCGGGCGTGCCGTGGGGGAGGGCGCCGCGATCGTGCAGTCCTTCTTCCCGGGGGAGGAGGGCACGCACGCGATCGCCGGTGTGCTCAGTGGCCGCGTCAATCCCTCCGGGAGGCTTCCGGTCAGCGTGCCGAGCGGGCCGGGTTCGCAGCCGACCACCTACCTCGGCGCGCGGCTCGCCCACGCCGGAGCAGTGTCGAACGTCGACCCGACGCCCGCGTTCGCCTTCGGCCACGGCCTGTCCTATACACGCTTCGACTGGACGGACCTGAGGGTCGACGTGCAGGAGGCGCCGACGGACGGCGAGTTCCGTCTCGCCTTCACCGTCCGCAACACGGGCGAACGGTCCGGAACCGAGGTCGTGCAGCTGTATCTGCACGACCCCGTCGCCTCCGTCGTCCAGCCGGTGCAGCGTCTCGTCGGCCATGCCCGGGTCGACCTGGAGCCGGGCGAGGCCGTACGTCTGCGTGCCACGGTCCCGGCCGACCTCGCTTCCTTCACCGGACGCGACGGCCGGCGCGTGGTCGAACCGGGAGCGCTGGAACTGCGGTTGGCCGCCTCCAGCGCGGATCACCGCCTCGTCGCCGGGGTCACGCTGACCGGGTCCCCACGGTACCCGGACCACACGCGACGCCTGCGGTCGATGTTCGGCCGGGAGCCGGGCCGCCCGCCGGGAGCCGCCTGACGCCCCGGTGGCTCACAGCACGCCGCGCCGGGCGAGACTGCGCGTCAGCGCACGTATGCCGAACGTCCACGGCGCGGCCTGCTCGCTGGTGACGACGGTGTTGACCAGGGTGCCGAGTCGCGGGCTGGAGATGCGTACGACGTCGCCGTGCTCGTGGGTGAAACCCGACCCCGGTGCCGTCCGGTCCTCGGTGGGGGCGAACAGCGTCCCGGTGAACAGCACGAAGCCGTCGGGGTACTGGTGGTGCGGACCGTGCGTGGCGGCCACCAGGTCCGTGACGTCGCGGCTGATCTCGCGCATGGAGCTGCTGCCGTGCAGTGCGTAGCCCTCCGGGCCGTCGACCCGCAGGCCGACGTCGAGCCCGCGGACGGTGTCGAGGTCGAAGCCGTCGTCGAACAGGCGGATGAACGGGCCGATGGCGCACGAGGCGTTGTTGTCCTTGGCACGGGCCAGCAGCAGCGCGCTGCGTCCCTCGACGTCACGGAGATTGACGTCGTTGCCGAGCGTCGCGCCGCGTACGCGGCCGCGCGAGTCCACGACGAGGACGACCTCGGGCTCGGGGTTGTTCCACACCGAGGCGCCGAGCACTCCGATGTCGGCGCCGATGCCGACCGCGGACAGGACCGGCGCCTTGGTGAACACCTCCGGGTCCGGCCCGATGCCGACCTCCAGGTACGGCGACCACAGACCCTCGGCGACGAGCAGTTCCTTCACCCGGTCCGCCTCGGGCGATCCGGGACGGACACCGTCGAGCGCGCCGCCCACCGCCCGCTCGACACGGGCCCGTACCCGGGCGGCCTGCGACGGATCGCCGCCCGTGCGCTCCTCGATGACGCGTTCCAGCAGGCTCCCGGCGAAGGTCACACCGGCGGCCTTGATCACCTGAAGGTCGACGGGCGCGAGCAGATGGGGAACGTCACGACGGCCGTGGGGTGCTTCGAGCAGTTCGTCCAGGTGCCAGACGCGTCCTCCGTCGGCCTCGCGGACGACGGCCGCCGCGTCGTCGCGTTCCAGGAGGTCGGAGACGGTGGGAACGACGGCCGTCAGGTCGACGACACGCTCTCCGCGCACCGCGGCCACACACGGCCCGTCCCATTCCGGGGCGTGGACGCGTGCCACGAGGGCCGCGCGGTCCGCGTCCTCCGGCAGGACGCAGGAGCCGGTGAGGACCGGACGAGGGTGTACTGCTGCCGATTCCACGATCGATGCTCTCCTGGGTTCGGGGAGTACGGTTCCCGGGGCCGGCCTCAGTGGGAGTCGCGGGGGACGCCGTGTCCACGGCGTCCGCGCAGGAAACCGAAGTCGGCTCCCCGGTCGGCCTGTTCCACGTGCTGCGTGTAGAGCCAGGTGTAGCCGCCGGCGTACTGCTCGGCGGCTGCCCTCCACAGCTGCCGGCGCCGACCGAGCTCGGCGTCGTCCACGTCCAGGTGCAGGGTGCGGTTCGGAACGTCGAGGACGACGGGGTCGCCGTCGCGCACCAGGGCGAGGGGTCCGCCGACGGCGGCCTCCGGCGCCACGTGCAGGACCACCGTCCCGTAGCCCGTGCCGCTCATCCGGCCGTCGCAGACACGCACCAGGTCCTTGACGCCGGCCTTCAGCAGCTTCGCGGGGAGCGGGACGTTGGAGACCTCGGGCATACCGGGGTACCCCTTGGGACCGGCGTTGCGGATGATGACGACGGTGTTCTCGTCGACGTCGAGCTCCGGGTCGTCGACGACCTCGTGGTAGGCCTCCGGGGAGTCGAAGACGCGCGCGGGGCCGCGGTGGGTGAGCAGGTGGGGCGACGCGGCGGACTGCTTGATCACGGCCCCGTCGGGGCACAGGTTGCCGCGGAGCACGGCGATGCCGGTGCCGGCCGGCTGGAAGGGGGCGTCGAGAGGGGTGATGACGTCGGAGCCGACGCGTTCGGCGTGCTCGGTGTTGTCGGCGACGGTGCGTCCGGTGACCGTGATCTGGTCGCCGTGCAGCAACTCGCCCCTGAGCAGCTCGGCCAGGACGGCCGGCAGGCCGCCCGCGTAGCAGAAGTCCTCCATGAGGTACTTGCCGCTGGGCATCAGGTTGACCAGCGTCGGCACCGCGCGGACCAGGTCGTCGAAGTCCGACAGGCTCAACTCGACGCCGACGCGCCCGGCGAGGGCGGTGAGGTGGATGACGGCGTTCGTGGAGCCTCCGACGGCCGCGTTGACCCGGACGGCGTTCTCGAAGGCCTCCCGGGTCAGGATCCGCGAGGGGCGCAGCTCCTCCTCCACCATTTCCACGATGCGTCGCCCGGCCGCCTGCGCGGTCTCCATCCGGCGGGAGTCGACCGCGGGCCAGGCCGCGGAACCGGGCAGCTGCATGCCGAGCGCCTCCGCCACGCAGGCCATCGTCGAGGCGGTCCCCATCGTCATGCAGTGCCCGTTCGAGCGGGCCATGCAGCCTTCCGCGAAGAAGCATTCCTCCTCCGTCATCCGTCCGGCCTTGAGATCCTCCTCGAACTTCCACACGTGGGTGCCGGACCCCACGTCCTGACCCCGGTACTTGCCGTTGAGCATCGGCCCGCCGGTGACCATCACGGCGGGCAGGTCGACGCTGGCGGCGCCCATGAGCATGGCGGGGGTCGTCTTGTCACAGCCGGACAGCAGCACGACCCCGTCGAGCGGGTTGGCCCGGATCAGCTCCTCGACCTCCATCGCCATCAAATTGCGGTACAGCATGGCGGTGGGGCGCATCAGGGTCTCGCCGGTGGCCATGGTGGGGAACTGCAGCGGCAGCCCGCCCGCCTGCCACACGCCGCGTTTGACGGCTTCGGCGACGTGGGTCAGATGGGCGTTGCACGGGGCGAGTTCGGAGGCACTGGTCGCGATGCCGATGACGGGGCGCCCGTCGAACACCTCGTGCCCGAACCCCTGGTTGCGCATCCAGGAGCGGTAGATCATCCCGCTGCGGCCCTGTGCGCCGAACCATGCCTGGCTGCGTCGGCTCGTCCTCTGCCCGTCGGTCATGCGGTCACTCCCGTCGGCTGTGGCGTCGTGCGTCTCACGAAGGGGCGTTCTCGGGTGAAGGTCCGCGGGCCGTACCCTGTGCCACAATCATTAAATGATTCGATGAATGGCGTCCAGGGGGCGGGCAGAGATCGTGGAACACTTCCCCACCACGCACCAGCGTGTGGTCGACGAGCTGGGGCGGCGCGTCGTGGGCGGCGTCTGGAACCCGGGGGACCCGCTGCCCGTCGAGGACGCGCTCGCGGCCGAACTCGGCGTCAGCCGCGGGGTGGTGCGAGAAGCGGTCAAGGCACTGATGGCCAAGGGGATGCTGCGCGTACGACCGCGCACCGGCACCCGGGTGCTGCCTCCGGAGCACTGGAACCATCTCGACCGGGACGTCCTGCGCTGGAAGCAGGACGGGGACGCCGCGTCCCTGCTGCGCGACACGGGCGAACTGCGCCTGATCGTCGAGCCGAAGGCGGCCCGGCTCGCCGCCCACCGGGCCGGAGCCGACGACCTGCGAGTCCTGCACGAGTCGCTGGCCGCCATGGAGGCCGCGGCGGCGGCACCCGGCCGCAGTGGCTACGTCGAGGCCGACCTCGCCTTCCACCGGGCCCTGCTCGCCGCCAGCGGCAACCGTCTCATAGGCTCACTCGGCCGGGCCGTCGAGATCGCCCTGGAGCACAGCTTTCTCATCAGCACGCAGACCCCGGGAGCGGTGGAAGCCTCGTTGCCGGGGCACCGCGCCATCGTCCGGGCCGTCGAGGCCCGCGACCCCGAGGCCGCGGCCGAGGCCGCACTGGCCCTGATCGAAGCCGCCGAACGAGAGATCGCCCAGTCACCGGGCATGCCGAACGCGACCCCGGGCGACGCCGGATGACCTGCCGCCGCTGAGACCTGCGAGCGCCGCGGGAGACGGCCGCCCCCGCCTGCCCCGGGCACCCCCGCTCAGGGGCGCCCGGGGCAGCACGGCTCAGGGGTACTGCACCACCTTCGACGGCACCGTGTCCGTCCCCGACGTGGGCGACCCCGTGTCGTTGATGACGCACTCGTACTGCCCCTGGCCGCCCAGCGACACCACGAGCAGCCCGTGGAAGCGCACGCCGGGCCGGTTCGGCGCCGCGAAGCCGTGGTGCTGCACGATGGACGGGTTCACGTTGTAGTAGCAGTAGCTGCCCAGACCCCAGCCCTCGTGCTCGGTGACGCCGTCCCCGACCTTGTAGGCCGCGTACCCCTTGACCGAGCCGTTCTGGACGGCCGCCTGGTCGGGGGCGTCGTACGCCTTCTCGTTCTGGAAGAAGACCGTGCGGCCGCGCTCACCGTTCCACTGCACGTCGTACTTGTTGAAGTGCTCCACGAACAGGCCGGTGATCAGCACGTCGTCGCCGTTCACGACCACGCCGTAGTCGGCCCGGTTGGTCTCCCAGCCGACGCCGTCACCGTGGTCGGCACGCCACACCCAGGTGTGGTCGACCACGGTGTGCCGACTGTTGACGACCAGGCTGGTCGTCGCCCTGCCGGGGCCCGCCCCGCCGATCCGGACGAACACGTCCTGGACCGTGGTCGGATTGGCCGAGTGGTCCGCGGACGCGCCCTCCGGCCCGACCTCCAGCAGCGTCGCCGAGTTGACCGGGCCCGCGTCGACCAGGAACCCGGCCAGGCGTACGCCGTCCACGTCCGCGACCCTCAGAGCGGTCACGCCGTCGTCGGGGATGAGCGTGGCGTAGCCGAGACCCAGGACGACCGTGCCCGCGCGGTTCACGTCGAGCGTGCGGTCCAGGTGGTAGATCCCGGGTGTCAGCAGCAGGTGCAGGCCCTCTTCCAGGGCCTGGTTGAGGGTGGCCGCAGAGTCCCCTGGCCCGGCCACGTAGAACTGGGAGAGTGGCAGCGAGGTGCCGCGCGGGGTGCCGTTGCCCCAGGAGACGCCGCGGGCGTCGGTGCGCTTCTCCGGCAGGAACACCCGGTACTCGTCGCCGTCGACGTACAGGAACGGCTTCTCCCGGGAGACGGGCGTCGTCTCCAGCGTGGTGTACGGCGGCTCGGGGAAACTCTGCGCGGGCGCTCCCTCCACGCCGGAGAAGACCATGTTCCACACGGCGTTGAGCCAGCCGCCGACCGAACTGTCCCGGGTGTACCACTGCTGCTGCGAGTACGGGCCGACCTCGCCGTCGATCCTGCTGTCGGCGATGTAGCCGCCGCTGGCCCAACCGTAGCCGTCGGGGGCGAGGTTGAGGCCGCCGCGCACGTGCATGCGCCGGAAGGGCGCCGCCTGGGAGACCGCCCAGCGGTTGGTGCCGCTGACCGGGACCAGGGCGAGGTTCTCCGCCGAACGCCAGAAGTTCTGCGTGGCGTTGCCGTCGAACCATCCGGCGTCGACCGTGACGTCGCCGTTGATGGTGGTGTCGTCGGGGGACAGGCCGAGGCCCGCGATCGAGGTGTAGAAGCCGAGTTGGGCGTTGAGGCCGCTGTACGTGCCGGGCTTGAACAGCAGCGCGTAGCGGCCGGTGCCGAACTGGGCCGACTCCTGCTGCTTGAAGATCTCGTCCAGTCGGCCCTGGATGTTCGCCGTGGACGGGTCGAAGACGATGACACTCGGACCCAGGTCGCCGCCGCCGGGCAGGGCACGCGGGCCGTGGGGGGAGTCGGCCGAACCGGAGCCGGAGCCGGAGCCGGAAGCAACGGCCGCGGACGCGGACGTGGCGCCGGCCAGCGACGCCAGCACGGGTGCCGCGGCGGCCGCACCGAGCAGGCTGCGGCGCCGTACTCCGGCAGGCTCGGAGGCGGAGGAGGGCGTGGGGGAAGAGGGCATGGGGGGCAGCTCTCCTTGTTCGGAAAGTGAACGATGTGGGGGTGGGGGGAGCGCTCTCTGGATGTGCATGCTTCATCTGTCGGCACGGACACGTCAAGAGTTGCGACCGCTTCGGGTGCGCTGTGTTCAACAAGTGGGGGCGCGGGGCAGGTTGATCGGCCCGCCGTTCCTTCTGTCGAATCCCTTGACACCTTCCCGCCGGGCCCCAACACTCCGACTCGGGAGAGCGCTCTCCGAGAATGTCCCCCCGACCCCTTTCCAGGAGGTCTCCATGTCACGGAGATCGAAAGTTCTGTCCGGCACCCTCGTCGCGAGCGCGTTACTGCTGGCCTCGGTCGGCATCGGCACGGTCGCCGCCGGCGCGGACACCCCGGCGCCCGCTTCCTCGGCCGGTGCCGCGCATCCCGCGCACGCCGTGCAGGCGGCCCGAGTGGGGCACACCATGGCCGTCTCGAACGCCGCTTCGCCCGAAGACCCGGACGGCGACGGCTACATCCCCGCGAACCCGCCGGTCACCGGTGTCACCCCGTCGACCGCGGAACCGCCCCACCGCTACTTCCACGAGTTCCAGGCCAACTGCGCGGTCAGTCACACGGCGCCCGACGACCCGATCGTCTTCCCGCAGCAGCCCGGCAAGTCGCACGACCACACGTTCATGGGCAACACGACGACCGACGCGAACAGCACCACGGCCTCGCTCGACGCCGGGGCCACCACCTGCCTCGCGCCCGGCGACCGGTCCGGGTACTGGATGCCGACCATGTACGACGGCGACCGTCCGGTGCTTCCCGTGGGCCCCCAGACCATCTACTACAAGGCCGGCGTCACCGACTACACCAGCGTGCGGCCCTTCCCGAAGGGGCTGCGCTACGTCGTCGCAAGCCCCATGCAGAGCGCCCAGGACTTCCGCGACCACCCGGGCTTCGTCGAGGGCTGGGAGTGCGGCGACAGCTTCTTCAACGTCGACTTCCCGGCAGACTGCCCCGAACGCCAGGACGTCCAGGTCAACATCCGCTTCCAGGCCCCCAGTTGCTGGGACGGCAGGAACCTGGACACGCCGGACCACAAGAGCCACATGGCGTATCCGGTGGTCAACCCGGGGACCAACAACAACATCTGCCCGGCCGACCACCCGGTCGCCCTGCCGATGATCGAGTTCAAGATGGCCTTCCCGGTCAACGGCGATCTCTCCCAGGTGCGGCTGGCCAGTGGCGCGAGCTACTCGTTCCACTACGACTTCTTCAACGCCTGGGACGCGCCCACCCTCGACGCCATGGTCGGCCACTGCATCGTCGGCGGACTGCAGTGCGACGCGCGCGGCTACGACCAGACCCACCCGGAGGCCGGAGCGGCACTGAACGAGCACTACGAACTGCCCTGACCCCACCGCGCCACTTCCCCCGACTCCCCACCCACCCGCGCCCCATCCCACCGAACCGGCCCGGCCGTCCACGCCCCGCCACGGCCGGGCCCCCTCCCCGCACGAGCGGCAGACCGGAGACGCACCCCCATGAGCCGACCCCGCACGCCCACCCGCAGACTCAGCCCCACCCGCAGACTCACCGCCCCCCTGACCGCCGGCCTGCTCACCGTCGGCGCCCTCACCGCCCTCCCCGCGGCACAGGCGCACGCCGCCGGCAGCGTCGTGAAGGTCACCGGAAGCCAGGGCGACTGGCAACTGACCGTCGACGGCAGCCCGTACACGGTCAAGGGCCTCACCTGGGGCCCGTCACCCGCCGACGCCGACCGCTACATGCCCGACCTGGCGTCCATGGGCGTCAACACCATCCGCACCTGGGGCACCGACGCGAGCAGCCGCCCGCTCCTCGACTCCGCCGCCGCACACGGAGTCAAGGTCATCGCCGGATTCTGGCTCCAGCCCGGTGGCGGACCGGGCAGCGGCGGCTGCGTCGACTACCTGACCGACACCGCGTACAAGGACCAGATGCTGGCCGAGTTCCCGCGCTGGGTCCAGGAGTACAGGGACCACCCCGGCGTCCTGATGTGGAACGTCGGCAACGAGTCGGTGCTCGGCCTCCAGAACTGCTACAGCGGTGACGAGCTGGAGCGCCAGCGCGACGCGTACACCACCTTCGTCAACGACGTCACCAAGAAGATCCACGCCGTCGACCCGAACCACCCGGTCACCTCCACCGACGCCTGGGTCGGCGCCTGGCCGTACTACAAGAGGAACGCCCCCGACCTGGACCTGTACGCCGTCAACTCCTACGACGCCGTCTGCGACGTGCGCTCCGCCTGGGAGCAGGGCGGCTACACCAAGCCGTACATCGTCACCGAGTCCGGCCCGGCCGGCGAGTGGGAGGTGCCGGACGACGCCAACGGCGTACCGGAGGAACCCGGCGACCAGGCCAAGGCGCAGGGGTACACCGACGCCTGGAACTGCGTCACCGGGCACCGAGGGGTCGCCCTGGGCGCGACCCTGTTCCACTACGGCACCGAGTACGACTTCGGCGGCATCTGGTTCAACCTGCTGCCCGCCGGACAGAAGCGGTTGTCGTACTACGCCGTGAAGCGGGCCTACGGCGGCGACACCTCGCGGGACAACACCCCGCCCGTCGTCTCCGCCTTCGACGTCGAGGGCGACGCGGGCAAGGTGCAGGCCGGCAAGGACCTGGTCCTCACCACCCGCGCCACCGACCCCGACGGCGACCCGATCGCGTACGAGGTGCTCGCGAACAGCAACTACATCGACCAGAGCAAGCAACTCACCCCGCTGCCCGTCACCGACCTCGGCGGCGGACGCCTCGAGGTCACCGCCCCCGACCGGCCCGGCGTCTGGAAGCTGTACGTCAAGGCCACCGACGGCAGGGGCAACGTCGGCGTCGAGAGCCTCTCGGCGCGGGTCGTGCCACCCGCGGTCGACGGCACCAACGTGGCCCTGGGCAGGCCGGTCACCGCCTCCTCCTTCCAGCCGAGTTACGGCGACTGCCCCTGCACCGCCGCCAACGCCGTGGACGGCAACCCGAACACACGGTGGGCCAGCGACTGGAACGACCCGCAGTGGCTCCGCGTCGACCTCGGCACCCGCACCACCTTCCGGCACGTCCAGTTGTACTGGGAGGCTTCCTACGCCAAGGCGTACACCGTCCAGACCTCCGACGACGGCCAGAACTGGCGGACCGTGTCCACGGTGACGGACGGCAACGGCGGCGTCGACACCCTCGACGTGTCCGGCACCGGCCGCTACGTCCGCGTCAACGGCACCGCACGCGGCACGGGTTACGGCTACTCGCTGTACGAGTTCGGCATCTACGGCTGACGTCCGACGGGCGAGCAGGAAGGGAGAGACCCGGGTGGGGACGAGTGACGCAGAGCTCGAACGGCTGCTCGGCAAACTGACACCACGCGCCCGCGCGCTGCTGCTCAGCGGCGCCACGACCTGGCGCACGAAGGCGGAACCCGCCGTCGGGCTGAGGGGGTTGGTGATGTCGGACGGCCCGGCGGGCGTACGGGGCGAGACCTGGGACGAACGGAACACCTCGGTCCTGCTTCCCTCGGCCTCGGCGCTCGCCGCCACCTGGGACGAAGCACTGGTCGAAGACCTCGGCGGCCTGCTCGCCGCCGAGGCCCGGGGCAAGGACGTGGACGTCCTGCTCGCCCCGACCCTCAACCTGCACCGCAGCCCGCTGGGCGGCCGGCACTTCGAGTGCTTCTCCGAGGACCCCGAACTGACCGGCCGGATCGGCGCCGCGTTCATCCGCGGGGTCCAGGCGCACGGGGTGGCCGCGACCGCCAAGCACTACGTGGCCAACGACTCCGAGACCGACCGGCTCACCGTCGACGTGCGGGTGGGGGAGCGGGCACTGCGGGAGGTCTACCTCGCGCCCTTCGAGGCGGCGGTGGCCGCGGGGGTGCGGCTCGTCATGGCGGGGTACAACGCCGTCAACGGCGCCACCATGACCGCGAGCACCCTGCTCACCGACCCGTTGAAGAGCGAGTGGGGATTCGACGGCGTCGTCGTCTCCGACTGGGGCGCGGTGCGCGCGACGGTCGGCGCCGCCCTCGCCGGTCTCGACCTGGCCATGCCGGGACCCGACGGCCCCTGGGGCGAGGCGCTGGCCCGGGCGGCGGCCGACGGCGGCGCACCCGCGGCGGCCGTCGACGACAAGGCACGGCGGTTGCTGAGGCTCGCGGCGTGGCTGGACGCGCTGGGCGGGCGTGACTCGCCGCCGGAGCCCCCGCCGCCTCCGCCACTTCCGTCGCCGCGGCCGCCCACCGGGCCCACGGCGTCCACCGCGCCCACGGTGCTGACGGCGCCCGCGCCGCCCACCGCGCCCACCGCGCCCACCGCGCCCGCGGCGTCCACCGCGCCCACCGCGCCCGCGGCGTCCACCGCGCCCACGGCACCCACGGCGTCCACCACCGCGCCCGCGCCGGACGAGCGGCGAGGGGCGGGACGCCCTGCGGCCCCGGCGCCGGCGCCGACGGGCAGCCGCGCGGCTCCGGCTCCCCGGAGACCTCCGCGATTGCGGCTCCGGTGGAGACCTCCGCGGTCGCGTCTCCGGCAGGTGTCCGGGCCCTGGCCCGCCGCGCGGTCGCCGCCGGGGCCGTCCTGCTGGCCAACAGGGACCTACTGCCGCTCGACCCCGAGCGCCTCGGGACGGTCGCCGTGATCGGCGCGCACGCCGCGCGGACCCGCACCCAGGGCGGCGGCAGCGCGGGCGTCTTCCCCCAGGACGAGGTGTCCCTCCTGGACGGCATCCGGGACGCCCTGCGCGGCCGGGCCCACGTCGTCCACGTGCCGGGCCCCCGGCCGGACGGCCCGGCACCTCCGCTGGACCCGGACGACTGCACCGACCCGCGCTCCGGACGGCCCGGCGTCCTGCTGCGGATGCTCGACGCGGACGGCCGCGAACTGTACGCCGAACGGCGGCGCGGCGGACGTCAGCTGGAACCCCGCCTGGTGCCGGGGGCGCACACCGTCGAGATCGGCGCCCGGCTGCGCCCCCGTACCGCGGGCCACTGGACGCTGGGCGTGGCCGGCTTCGGCCGGATGAGCCTGACCCTGGACGGACGCACCCTGCTGGAGGGCGAGTTCGCACCGTCCACCGACGATCCGGCGGTGGTGCACGTCAACCCGCCCGCGCGGTGCGCCACCGCCGACCTCGCCGAAGGCAGGGACGTCCTGCTGGTGGCCCGCCGAGAGTTGGCACCCGGCACCGGCCGGGCGACCGTCGTCGTCGCCGCACCGCCCGCCCCGGACGTCACCGCGTCGCTGGCCGAGGCCGCCCGCGCGGCGCGTGCCGCGGACGCGGCGATCGTGGTCGTCGGCACCACCGAGCACGGGGAGTCGGAGGGCCACGACCGTACGGGCCTCGCGCTCGGTGCCACCCAGGACGCGCTCGTCCGCGCCGTCACGGCCGCCAACCCGCGCACCGTCGCCGTCGTCAACAGCGGCGGCCCGGTGGAACTGCCCTGGCGCGAGGAGACGGGCGCGGTGCTGCTGGCCTGGTTCCCCGGACAGGAGGGCGGAGGGGGAATCGCCGACGTACTCCTCGGCCGCGCCGAGCCCGGCGGGCGGCTGCCCACCACCTGGCCGGCCGCCCTCGCCGACGCCCCGGTCACCCGCACCCGCCCGGACGGTGGCCGCCTCGACTACGCCGAGGGCCTGCACATCGGCTACCGGGGCTGGCTGCGCCACCAGCGCACGCCCGCCTACTGGTTCGGCCACGGGCTCGGCTACACCACCTGGGCCTACGAGGAACTGACCGTGCCGCCGTGGACCCGGGCGGGCGACGACCTCACCGTGCGGGTACGGGTGCGCAACACGGGCGCGCGGAGGGGACGGGAGGTCGTGCAGGTGTACCTGGCCCGGCCCGCGTCGGCGCTCGACCGGCCCACGCGCTGGCTCGCCGGGTACGCGGCCGTGCGGGCGGACCCGGGGGAGACGGTGACGGCGACGGTGAGGGTCCCCGCGCGGGCCCTGCGGCACTGGTCGGTGGAGGAGCACGCCTGGCGCACGGAGGCCGGGCACTGGCGGGCGCTGGCCGGGCGGTCCGCGGGGGAGGTGCCGCTGGTCGCGGACCTGGAGGTGGTCGACGCGTCGTCCGCGTAGGGGCGCGTGAGGGCGAGGAGAGCGCTCTACCACGTGCCGGACCCCGCCGGTTAGGGTGCGGGCATGAGCAGACAGGCCCCGACCCTGGAGGACGTGGCCCGGGAGGCCGGCGTCTCCCGGGCCACCGTCTCGCGGGTGGTCAACGGCGTCCGCAACGTGGACCCGGCCATCCAGGACCTGGTCCGCCGGGCCATCGAACGGACCGGGTACGCACCCAACCAGGCCGCCAGGCAACTGGTCACCCGGCGCACCACGACCGTGGCCCTGGTCGTCTCGGGGGCGGGCGACGCCTCGGACTCGGAGCAGAACGCCTTCGCGACACGGGTGTTCGCCGACCCCTTCTTCGGCCGTGTCGTCGGCGGCGTGGTCGGGCATCTGCGGCCGCGCGGAATGCACCCGGTGCTGATGTTCGCCGAGACGCCCGAAGCCCGGCAGGAGGTCGTGGCCTACCTCAGACAGGGCGGGGCGGACGGTGCGCTCGTGGTGTCCACCCACCCCGACGACCCGCTGCCCGCGCTGCTCGCCGGGGCGGGGCTGCCGGCGGTGCTGTTCGCCCGGCCGGGCCGTCCGGTGCCGCTCAGCCACGTCGACCTGGACCACCGTGCCGGCGGCCGGCTCGCGGCCGAACACCTGCTGGAGCGGGGCTGCCGGCGGATGGCCACCGTCGCGGGTCCGCTCGCGGTCGCGGCCAGCCAGGAGCGCCTGGCCGGCTTCCGCGACACGCTGGCCCGGCACGGGCACCCCTACGTACCGGTGGCCGAGGGCGGCTTCACGGTGGACAGCGGCATGGCCGCCATGACGTCGCTGCTCGCCGAACACCCCGACACCGACGGCGTCTTCACCGCCAACGACCTGATGGCCCAGGGCGCGGTCCAGGTGCTGCGCGACCACGGCCGCCGGGTGCCGCAGGACGTCGCGGTCGTCGGCTTCGACGACTCCAGCGTGGCCGTCACCTGCCGTCCCCGGCTCACCACCGTCCGGCAGCCGGTGGAGGAGATGGCGGCGACGATGGCACGCCTCCTCGACGAACACATCACGGGCACGCGCACCGAACCCGCGTCGGCGGTCTTCGACCCGGAACTCGTGGTGCGGGACTCGACGTAGCGGCTGGTACGCGCGTCAGGGGAGCGCGGCCTCGATGTGCGCGAGGTGGACGGCGAGGATCTCGTCGAAGGCGGCGCGGCGGTCCGCACCGAGCGGGCGGATCTCCCGGGCGAAGTGGGCCAGCGCGGGGAAGCGCTCGGGGTCGGCGCCCAGCACCGCGACCCGGAACTGCTCCATGCCCTGCTCGTGCTCCTGTGCGCCGACGGCGCCGAACCCGCCCTCGGCGGTGATCAGCGAGGCGATCAGGATCACCAGCCGGTGGTAGCGCGCCGGGACCTCGTCGTCGGGCAGTCCCGAAGCGCGCAGGGCCTGCAGCACTTCTTCCATCATCAGCCGGGAACCGTCGCCTCCCGAACCGTGGCGCCCCCAGACCGCGGCGAGCTGGGGCTGCTGCCCGAAGGCCTCGCGCAGGCGCAGGGCAACCGCCGTGAGGCGCTGCTTCCAGTCGCCCTCGGGCCGGTAGCCGTCCATGGCGGACAGCAGGATGCGGTCGGCGACCGCGCGCAGCAGCTCGGTCTTGTTGCGGAAGTGCCGGTAGAGGCTGGAGGAGTCGGTCCCCAGCGCGGCGGCGAGCCTGCGCACGCTGAACGTCTCGGCGTCGCCCGTCAGCAGCAGCTCCGCCGCCGCGTCCAGGATCTGCTCGGTCGACCAACGCCTTCGGCCTGCCATCTCGTCGTTCTCCCTGTCGCTCTCACCCCTCCCGCTCGGCTCAGCCTAGTCCACGCACCTGCCGCCGCACGCGCCGCGCGCACGCCCTCACTCCCCGCCCCGCTGCCCCGCCAGCCTCCCCCCGAGTGCCGCCCGCCACGCGGGCACCGGCGCGGGCGAGTCGACCGGCACGCGCTGACCGCCGCGGGCGAAGAACGCCGCCAGGGGCAGGATCGCGGCGCCCACCGTCACCGCGTCGGAGCCGAGGCGGCCCAGCGCGATGCCCACCCGTCCGGCCGGGTGGCGCAGGGCGTGGGCCAGCGTGTGGGCCCGCACCGACGCCAGGAACGCCGGGCCGAGTTGGAGCCCGGCCCAGCCGCCCACCAGGACCCGCTCGGGCTGGAAGAGGTTGACCAGGTCGGCCAGGCCCGCGCCCAGGTACTCGGCGGTCTCCGCGAGCACCTGGGCCGCCACCGGGTCCGGTGCGCCCCCGTCGCCGGGTCGGGCGGCGGACAGCATGGCGGTCAGCGCGGCCTCCTCGTCGGCGCCGGGCGGCGGCTCCCCGCCCGCCTCCCGCCACCGCGCGAGCAGCGCCTCCGCACCGGCGTACGCCTCCAGGCACCCCCGCGCTCCGCAACGGCAGCGGCGCCCCCGCACCCGTACCGTCAGGTGCCCCCACTCCACCGCACGCCCCTGCTCCACCTCGTCGGTGACGACGCACGCGCCGACCCCGGAGCCGAAGAGCACCACCACGGCGTTGTGCGCGCCGCGTCCGCCGCCGAACCACATCTCGGCCTGCCCCAGCGTCCTGGCGCCGTTCTCGATGAACAGCGGTACGTGCGGGGGCAGTCGACCCGAGCCGCGCAGCAGCGCCTCCAGCGGTACCGCGTCCCAGCCGATGGTCTGGCCGTGCACCAGGGCGCCGTCGGCGGTGCGCTCGACGATGCCGGGGACACCGATGCCGACGCCCAGCAGCTCACCGGGGCCCGGTGCGGGGCCGTCGGCGGCGAGCACCTCCGCGACGCCGTCGAGGATGTGCCCGGCGACGACCCCGACGTCGTACGAGCGCGACCCGTGACCGGGCAACACACGCTCGGTCCGGGCCAGTTCGGACATCGACAGGTCGAACAGCTCGACGCGTACGCGGGTCTCGCCGACGTCCACCCCGACGAGGCGGCCCCGGGCCGCCGCGACGCGGACGAGGGTGCGCGGCCGGCCGCCGTCCGTGCCGAGGCTGCCCGCCTCCTCCACCAGTCCGTCGGCGAGCAACTCGGCGACCACGTTGCTGACGGAACCCGAACTCAGACCCGCCGCCGAGCCCAGTGCGAGCCTGCTCATCGGCCCGTCGAAATACAACCGTTGCAGAACGGCGCCGCGGCTCTCCCGCCGCAGGTCACGGACCGTTCGCCCGCCGTGCCTCGCCATCAGGACCCTTCCTCTCCCGTCCTCCCGCGACCGCAGAACCTGCGCGAGACCTTGACGAGTCTTTCTCTCGGGGTTTAACTCACGTCCTAAATTAAGCCATGAGGGGCTTCGGACGGGAAGCAGCCGAAGCCGCCGTCGGGACTTCCCGACCGACTCCCGGAAGGAACCCAGGAGCCATGCGCAGCATCCGAGCCGCGGCCGTAGGCGCCGTCACCATGTCTCTCGCACTCGCCGCCACGGCCTGCGGAGGGGGCTCCTCCTCGGGCGGCGGATCAAACGACTCGCCGAAGGAACTCACCTACTGGGCGTCCAACCAGGGCGCCAGCGTCGAGGTGGACAAGAAGGTCCTCCAGCCCGAACTCGACAAGTTCGAGAAGGAGACCGGCATCAAGGTCAAGCTGGAGGTCGTGCCCTGGTCCGACCTGCTGAACCGGATCCTCACGGCCACCACCTCCGGCCAGGGCCCCGACGTCCTCAACATCGGCAACACCTGGAGCGCCTCGCTCCAGGCCACCGGCGCCCTGCTGCCCTGGGACGCGAAGAACTTCGAGAAGATCGGCGGCAGGGACCGCTTCGTCGACTCCGCGCTCGGCTCGACCGGCGTCAAGGGCCAGGACCCGGCCGCCGTCCCGCTGTACTCGATGGCCTACGCGCTCTACTACAACAAGCAGATGTTCGCCGACGCCGGCATCACCAGGCCCCCGGCCACCTGGGACGAACTCGTCGAGACCGGCAAGAAGATCTCCAAGGGCGGCAAGTGGGGCCTGGGCGCCGAGGGCTCCAACCTGTCCAACAACATCCACCAGGTCTTCGTCCTCGCCAAGCAGCACGGCGCCGACTTCTTCACCGCCGACGGCAAGCCCGACTTCACCTCCGAGGGCGCCGTCGCCGCCGTCAAGCAGTACGTCGACCTGATGGCCCAGGACAAGGTCATCGCGCCCGGCAACGCCGAGTACGCGCAGAACCAGTCCCTCAGCGACTTCGCCAAGGGCAAGACGGCCATGGTGCTGTGGCAGACCGCCTCCGCCACCTTCAAGACCATGGGCATGGAGGACGACGAGTGGGGCGTTGCCCCCGCCCCCGTCCCGTCCGGCACCCCCGGCGCGGGCACCGCCACCAACTCCATGGTCGCCGGCATCAACATGGCCGTCTTCAAGAACACCGACAACATCGACGGCGCCACCGAGTTCGTGAACTTCATGACCGGCGACGCCGAGCAGAAGATCCTCAACAAGGCGTACGGCTCCATCCCGCCGGTCAAGGCCGCCCAGACCGACCCGGCGTTCAACACCCAGGCCACCGCCGTCCTGCGCGAGACCCTCGCCACCAGCGCCGCCCCGCTGCCCCAGGTGGCCGACGAGTCGCAGTTCGAGACCGCGGTCGGCACCGCCGTCAAGGAACTCTTCGCCGACGCCGCCAACGGACACGAGGTGACCACCGAGTCCGTCAAGGAGAAGCTCGCCAAGGCACAGCAGCAGATGCCCAACAAGTGAGCGCCTTGACTCCCGTCCCAGCCCCACCGACTCCGACACGGACACGGACCCAGCCATGACCACCACCACCGCCTCGGCGCAGCCCGGCGAGCGGACGGTCGGCAAGAGCTCCCCCGGGACGGCGCGCGGGCCCCGCCGCCGTCCCGGGCGGATCCGCCGCATCGGCCTGCCCTACCTGCTGCTCCTGCCGGCCCTGCTGCTCGAACTCCTCGTCCACCTGGTGCCGATGGTCATCGGCATCGCGATGAGCTTCAAGGAACTCACCCAGTTCTACATCCGCGACTGGACCACCGCTCCGTGGACCGGCCTCGACAACTTCACCATGTCCGTGGACTTCGACGCCCCCGTCGGCGAGGCGCTGCTCCACTCCTTCCTCGTCACCTGCGCGTTCACCGTCCTCTCCGTCGGCCTGTGCTGGTTCATCGGCACCGCCGCCGCGATCTGCATGCAGGACGCCTTCCGCGGCCGCGGCCTGCTCCGCGCGCTCTTCCTGGTGCCGTACGCGCTGCCCGTCTACGCGGCCGTCATCACCTGGGCCTTCATGTTCCAGCACGACAACGGCCTGGTGAACCACGTCCTGCACGACCAGCTCGGCCTCACCGACAAGCCCTCCTTCTGGCTGATCGGAGACAACAGCTTCGTCGCCCTGCTCGTGGTGTCCGTCTGGAAGGGCTGGCCGTTCGCCTTCCTCATCGTCATGGCCGGGCTGCAGAACATCCCCAAGGAGCTGTACGAGGCCGCAGCCCTCGACGGCGCCGGCGTCTGGCAGCAGATCCGCCGCATCACCCTGCCGTCGCTGCGCCCCGTCAACCAGGTCCTCGTCCTGGTGCTGTTCCTGTGGACGTTCAACGACTTCAACACGCCGTTCGTCCTGTTCGGCAAGGCCGCTCCGGAGGCCGCCGACCTGATCTCCATCCACATCTACCAGTCGTCGTTCGTCACCTGGAACTTCGGCACCGGCTCCGCGATGTCGGTCCTGCTGCTGCTCTTCCTGCTGCTGGTGACGGGCGTGTACCTGTTCCTGACCTCCCGGGTCACCAGGACCCCGCGGGCGCCGCGGAAGCACGAGGAAAGGCGGACGGCCGATGTCTAGGTCCCCGATGGCGGCGCCGCGCTCCTTCACCTGGACCCGCCGCGTCTTCCTCACCCTGCTCACCGGATTCGTGCTGCTGCCGGTGTACGTCATGGTGTCCAGTTCGCTGAAGCCGCTCGAGGACGTCTCCAGCCAGTTCCACTGGCTGCCGAGCAACCTCACCATCCGTCCGTACATCGACATCTGGTCGACGGTCCCGCTGGCGAAGTACTTCCTCAACTCGCTCATCGTGGCGGGCGCCGCGACCGTCTGCTCCGTCGTGATCGCCGTCTTCGCCGCCTACGCCGTCAGCCGCTACGAGTTCCGCGGCAAGCGCGTCTTCTCGGTGACCGTCCTGTCCACGCAGATGTTCCCGGGCATCCTCTTCCTGCTGCCCCTGTTCCTGATCTACGTGAACATCGGCAACACCACCGGCATCGCCCTGTTCGGCTCCCGCGGCGGCCTCATCCTCACGTACCTGACCTTCTCCCTGCCCTTCTCCATCTGGATGCTGATCGGGTACTTCGACTCGGTGCCCCGCGACCTGGACGAGGCGGCGCTCGTGGACGGCTGCGGACCGCTGCGCGCCCTCTTCAAGGTCGTCGTGCCCGCGGCCGTCCCCGGCATCGTCGCGGTCGCCGTCTACGCCTTCATGACCGCCTGGGGCGAGGTCCTGTTCGCCTCCGTCATGACCAACGACGCCACCCGTACGCTGGCCGTCGGACTCCAGGGCTACTCCACGCAGAACGACGTGTACTGGAACCAGATCATGGCCGCCTCGCTCGTCGTGAGCGTCCCCGTGGTGGCGGGCTTCCTGCTGCTGCAGCGCTACCTGGTGGCGGGCCTCACGGCCGGAGCCGTCAAGTGACCGACGCACCCCGGCACGATCACCCCCAACCCGAAAGGACCTTCGTGACCATCGACTTCGCCGCACTCCCGGACGACTTCCTGTGGGGCACGGCCACATCGGCGTACCAGATCGAGGGAGCCGTGGCGGAGGACGGACGTTCGCCGTCGATCTGGGACACCTTCTCGCACACCCCCGGGAAGATCGACAACAACGACCACGGCGACGTCGCCTGCGACCACTACCACCGCACCGGCGAGGACATCGAGCTGATGCGGAGACTGGGCACCAACGCCTACCGCCTCTCGGTCGCCTGGCCGCGCGTCCTGCCCGGCGGCGACGGACCCGTCAACGCGAAGGGCCTCGCCTTCTACGACCGGCTCGTCGACGACCTGCTGGCGGCCGGCATCACCCCGTCCGTCACCCTCTACCACTGGGACCTGCCCCAGGTGCTCCAGGACCGCGGCGGCTGGCCCGAGCGCGCCACCGCCGAACACTTCGCGGCATACGCCTCCGTCGTCGCCGAACGCCTCGGCGACCGCGTCCAGCACTGGGCCACCCTCAACGAGCCCCTGTGCTCCGCCTGGATCGGCCACCTGGAGGGCAAGATGGCCCCCGGCTGGACCGACCTGACGGCCGCCGTCCGCGCCTCCTACCACCTGCTCCTGGGCCACGGCCTGGCGATGCGGGCCATCCGCGCGGCGGCCCCGAACGCCCAGGTCGGCATCGTCAACAACCTCTCCACCATCCACGCGGCCACCGACCGCGAGGAGGACCTGGCCGCCGCCCGCCGCATGGACGGCCACACCAACCGCTGGTGGCTGGACCCGATCCACGGCCGCGGCTTCCCCCAGGACATGCGCGAGGTCTACGGCGTCGAACTCCCGGAACAGCCGGGGGACATGAAGCTCATCGGCGCCCCACTGGACTGGCTGGGCCTGAACTACTACTTCCCCCAGACCGTCGCCGCCGACCCCGCGGAGCCCGCCCCGTACGTCCGCGCCGTCCGCCGCGCCGGCGTCCCGCGCACCGGCATGGACTGGGAGATCGACGCGGGTGGCATCGAGGACCTGCTGCTGCGCCTCACCGACGAGTACGGGCCGCGCAAGCTGTACGTCACCGAGAACGGCTCCTCCTTCCCCGACGTGATCCGCCCGGACGGCACCATCGACGACCCCGAGCGCCAGGAGTACCTGACGGCCCACCTCGCCGCCTGCGCCTCCGCCGCCCGCAGGGGGGCCCCGCTGGCCGGCTACTTCGCCTGGTCGCTGCTGGACAACTTCGAGTGGGCGTACGGCTACGACAAGCGCTTCGGCCTGGTCCACGTCGACTACGAGACGCAGGCACGCACCGTCAAGGGCAGCGGGCACCACTACGCGGACATCATCGGCCGGGCGCGGGGGAGGGAGCGCAGGGCCGCCTGAGAACCCGCGGTGGGCGCGGACGCGGGAGTCCGCGCCCACCACGGTCCGCGTGTGTCCTCAGGCGCCCTTCCTCGCCACTCCGCCGTAGATACCGATCGGCGGGGCGTCGGGGCGCGGCGCCTCGTCGGCACGCCAGTCGGTGACCCGGACCAGCCCCGGTTCGACCATCGCGAAGTCGCCGAACAGGTCGAGGACCGCCGCGTGCGACCGCAGACTCAGGGACGCCGAAGCGTTGTCGTAGACGGCCGCCGCGTCCGCACGCCGGTCCTCGTGGACGTCACCCGTCGCGTGCGACAGCACGAGGTAGGAACCGGCCGGCAGCGCGTCGCGCAGCGTGGCGACGATGCCCGCGGGATCCTCCGCTTCGGTGACGAAGTGCACGACCGCCACCAGCAGCAGGGCCACCGGCTGGTCGAAGTCGATGACCTCGCGCACCTCGGGATGGTCGAGGATCGCCCGCGGATCGCGCAGGTCGGCCAGGACGACGGCCGTGCCCGGATCGTCCGCGAGGGCCCTCGAATGAGCACCGACGACGGGGTCGTTGTCGACATAGGCGACACGGGTGCCGGGGGCCAGCGACCGTGCGATCTGGTGCACGTTGGGCTCGGTGGGCAGGCCCGTCCCCACGTCGAGTATCTGGCGGACGCCGCCCTCGGCCACCACGTGCCGCACCGCCCGGTGCATGAAGCGCCGGTTGGCGAGTACCCCCTCCCGCACCTCGGGCGCCGCCTTCATGAACTGCTCGGCGGCCCGCTGATCGACCTCGTAGTTGTCCTTCCCACCGAGGAAGTAGTCGTACATCCGGGCAGGATGGGGCTTGCCGGTGTCGATCCAGTCGGGGTGGGCGGCGTTGTCGTCACCGCTCGGGGAGGTCATGCAGCCTGACTCCGTCCTCAACTCGGGTGCCACGCAGGGAAAACCGTGACGGGCGACTGTCGGAACGTCATCTTGGCACGGCACCTCGGCGCGGCGGGGCCGAGCCCGTCGACCGGCCCCGTCGGCACCCCCGTGACCCGGGCCCGATCCGGATAGGCTGACGACCTGCCGATGCCGTTCCGTGTACGGAGGAGTGTCCTGTGACCGCCGGTATGCCCCAGCCCCGCATCGACACGAGCAAGCCGCACCCCGCACGCGTCTACGACTGGCTGCTGGGCGGCAAGGACAACTACCCCGTGGACCAGAAGGTCGGCGAGACGCTTCCCGAGGAGGCCCGGGGCAACGCGGCCCGGAACCGGGCGTTCATGCACCGCGCGGCGGCCTGGCTGGCGCAGAGCGGCGTCGACCAGTTCCTCGACATAGGCACCGGCATCCCCACGGAACCCAACCTGCACCAGATCGTGCAGAAGGTCCGGCCGGAGGCCCGCGTCGTCTACGCGGACAACGACCCCATCGTCCTCCGGCACGCGGAAGCACTGCTGACCAGCAGCCCGGAGGGCGTCACCGCCTTCCTCCACGCCGACGTACGGCAGCCCGCGACGATCCTCACCCGCGCCGCCGAGGTACTGGACTTCGACCGGCCGATCGCCCTCTCCCTCATCGCACTCCTGCACTTCCTGCCCGACGACGAGGACCCCTACGCCGTCGTGCGCACCCTGGTGGCGGCGCTCCCCTCCGGCAGCCACCTGCTCCTGTCGCACGGCACCGCCGACCAGCACCCGGAGCTGAAACAGGAGACCGAGGCCGCGTACCGCAAGGGCGCGATCCCCCTGCGGATGCGCACCAGGAGCGAGGTCGAGCCCTTCTTCGCGGGACTGGAACTCGCCCCGCCCGGCCTGGTGTTCGCCACGGACTGGTACCAGCAGGAGCCCGCGCCGGCACGGGAACGCAGCGGCTTCTACGTGGGCGTCGCACGGATCCCCTGAGCCGGTCGGGAGCGAGGGCCGGACGGGCCGCCGACGCCTGCCACGCCGCCTTGACGTGAGCCGGAACCGGCCGATACTTGTGCGCAGCATGGGTCGGTCGGTGTCCGTGGAGTCCGTGGTCGGCGCGAGGCGGGACAGATGAAGAAGAGACTGTGTGCCACGGGTGCCGTGCTCGGCGTCCTCACCACGTCGGCCGCACTTCCACCGGCCGCCGAGGCGTCCCCGCATCCTCGCGGGTACCCGGCGTCCACCCGGCAGGTGCTCCCGCTGGGCCCCGCCGACCTCCCCGAGCGGCGCACCACGACCACCCTGCAGCCCGGTGTCACCCTCACCCGCATCGTGCGCGGGAACGCCGACGACCCCGCTCTCCACTGGACCGTCGAGGTCTCCATCCCCGGCGGCGACACCTCCCCGGACCCCGACGCACCGCCCACGGCCCTCAAGGACCGGCCGAGCGCCGACGAACTGGTCGCCGATCTGCGGCAGGACGGCTTCGACGCCCGGGCCGAGGAGGTGAGGACGCCCCGGACGGCCGACTACACGGGCGGCACCCTCGGCTGGAGGGTCCGCGTCGGCACGTTCGACTCGCAGTCCACCGCGACGGCCGAACGCACCCGCCTGAGAGCGGCCGGTCACGCGGGATCGGCCGTCTACACGGGCTGGGACGGCGAGGCCACGGACCGCGGTCCCTGGCACGTCGACGTGCTCACCGTCGACCCGCGCCGATTCCGCGGCACCCTGGACGCCTCGTACGGCCCGGACCTGGAGAACCGCGAGACGACCAGTGAACTCTCGGCCTCGGCCGCCGCGACCGCCGCGGTCAACGCGGGGTTCTTCGTCCTGGACCCCAGGGCGGGCGCGCCGGGAGACCCGGCCGGAGTGGGCGTGTACGACGGACGCCTGCTGAGCGAACCGGTGGCCGGACGCCCCGCCCTCGTCCTCCACGACAACGCCCGCCGCACGGAGATCACCCGCCTCACCTGGCAGGGCCGGATCACCAGCCGGGCCTCGGCCCTCCGCCTGAACGGCATCAACCGCGTACCGGGCCTGATCAGGAACTGCGGCGGCAGCGCCGGCGACACCCCGACCTCGCTGCCCCTGCACGACGTGACCTGCACCAACCCCGACGAGTTGGTCGCCTTCACCCCGGAGTACGGCGGACACACACCCGGGGGCGACGGACTGGAAGCCGTGCTCGACGCCGACGACCGGGTCGTCCAACTGCGCTCGCCACGAGGCGGAACGCTCCCCGCGGGCGGCAGCTCCGTCCAGGCGACCGGTGAACGCGTCGCCGACCTGACCGCCCTGGCCCGGGTGGGCGAGCGACTGCGTCCGAGCACGACCCTGCTGGACGAACGCGGCCGGAGGATCTCCCCCTCCTTCCGCACGGACATCGTGAACGCGGGCCCCGAACTGCTCCGCGACGGTCGGATCCACGTCACCCCCGCCACCGACGGCATGGTGCGCCCCGACGATCCGAGCTGGTACTACGGCTGGGTCCACAAGCGCAACCCGCGCACCCTGGCCGGAGTCGACGGCGCGGGCCGCACCGTCCTGGTCACCGCCGACGGACGCGACACCGGCTCCCTCGGACTCAGCATCACCGAGAGCGCCCGGGTGGCGAAGTCACTGGGCCTGCGCGACGCGGTCAACCTGGACGGCGGCGGCTCGACGACCATGGTGGCCGACGGTTCCGTACTCAACACCCCTTCGGACGCCACGGGCGAACGCCCCGTCGGCGACGCGCTGTTGATCCTGCCGCGCCGACACGGACCCTGACCTGACCTGACCTGACCTGACCTGACCTGACCTGACCTGATGTGATCTGACCCGCCCGTGCCATGCGCCGAACGCCGAACGCCGAACGCCGAACGCCGATCGCCGACCAACTGAGTACGCACCCGCACCACCGCGCGAGAGCCAGCAACCCACCCAGGGAGCCGCCGTGTTCGCGAACGTGCCCCACACCGTCCTGAGCCCCGCGCGGGCCAGGGTCCTCCTGATCCTCGCCGTACTGCTGGCCGTCCTGGCGCCGACCGCGCCCGGGGCGCTGGCCGCGGGGAAGCCGGACGCGGCCGCACGCCCCGGCGCGGAAGTCGTCGACGTCACCCGGGTCGCGGACCGGCAGGTCGACCTGTCCGTGCGGTCGACCGCCCTGGGCGGCCGCACGGTCAACGTCCGCCTCCTCACCCCCGACGGCTGGAACCCGCACGACCGGCACCGCCGACAGCACTGGCCCACCCTCTGGCTGCTGCACGGCTGCTGCGGCGACTACACGTCCTGGACGAGCATGACGGACGTGGCGGACACCGCCAGCCTGCGCGACGTCCTCGTCGTCATGCCCGAGGCGGGCTGGAACGGCTGGTACAGCGACTGGTGGAACCACGGGCAGGGCGGCGACCCGGCGTGGGAGACCTTCCACACGAAGGAGCTGCGCCGGCTCCTGGAACGCGACTGGGGCGCGGGCTCGGACCGTGTGGTCGCCGGCCTTTCGATGGGCGGCCAGGGAGCCCTCCTCTACGCCGCCCGGCACCCGGGCATGTTCAGGGCGACGGCGGCGTACTCCGGATCCGCCCACCCGCTCCTGAACGACGAGTCGATCGACCGCATCATGGGCTTCTTCGCCGGCCAGGGCGACGATCCGCTCCGCGTCTGGGGCGACCCGACGGCCCAACGCCGGATCTGGCAGGCCCACGACCCCTTCCACCTCGCCAAGCGGCTGAGGTCCATCCCGGTCTACCTCTCCTGCGGCGACGGCACCACCGGCCCCCTGGACCAGCCAGGTGCCACCAGCGCCCTGGAGGCCGACTTCAACCGCCAGAACCACGCGCTCGCGGCCGAGCTGAACCGGGTGGGCGCGAGGCACCTGACGACCAACTTCTACGGTCCGGGGACCCACGGCTGGGCGTACTGGGAAAGGGAGTTGCACGCGTCGCTGCCGATGCTGCTGGGCGCGTTGGGCATCGACGGCGGCTGATCCTCAACCCTGCACGCCCGGTGGCTCAGAACCCCCACCGCGTATGGCTGTAGACCCCCTCGTCCCGGCCGAACCCGTACGCGGTGACGGGGGCCACCGCGAACAGCACCGCGTCTCCGCGCCGCATGGCGTCCCCGATGCCGTGGAAGGTGCCTTCGGCCGACGTGATGTGCGCCCCGTACTTCCTCTCGTAGGCCGCGACCACCTCCTCCAGCACCGCCGGATCGGCGACCGGTTCCGCCTCGCCCTCGACCACGAGGTCGAACCCCTCGGTGAGCGAGTTCCCGCCCGTGATCAGCGCGCAGCGCGCATCGTGCGCCAGGTTCCGGGCCTTCTGCTCACCGGGACCGGTGGAGAAGTACAGCACCCCGTCGTGCCACGCCGCGATCACCGGTGTGACGTGCGGTCCGCCACCGGGCCGCACCGTGGCCACCCAGAAGATCTCGGCGGCCTCCAGACGCCGCCGGGCCTCGTCCCAGTCGGTGGCGGTGACGTCCGCGGTGCCCGGACGAGGTTGGAGTGCGGAGCTGTAGCGGGCGTCGAGTTCGGTCGAGGGCTGCTTCGCGGTAGGTCGTCGTACGGACATGGCGGACTCCTGGTTCTCTCATCCGTCTCATCGCTCTCTCATGCGTCTCCTCCGTAACGACCGCCGGGCGGCCCGGAAATCATCGGTGGGCCGGCCGGCGGTTCCCGAGGAAGGGTTCGAGAAGGCCGAGCAGCCCTTCGGGACGATGCAGCGGGATGATGTGCCCGCAGTCCTCGATCACGTGCCCGACGAGGTGATCGGCGACCGGCCGCAGCTGCCGTTCGAGGGCCCGGCCCACCGGATGGGCGCCGACGGCCATGGTGGGGACGGTCAACCGGCCCCCGGCGACGGACTCCGCGATCTGCTCACTGCTCGTGGGCAGCGCCCGGTAGTACGAGAACGCGCAGCGCAGGGCATCGGTCCCGGTGTACGCCCGTACGAAGGCGTCCCGGACGGCGGGGTCCACGCCCTCCCCGAGGGAACCGGTGCCCAGGAACCAGTCGACGTACTGGGCCTCGTGCCCGGTCAGCACGGTTTCCGCGAGACCGGGCACCCCGTGGAAGCCGAACCACCAGGGCGCCCCCTGCGCGAGGAACTCCTCGGCCCCCGGCAGCCCGCCCAGCAGTGACTCCATGACCACGAGTCGTCCCACGAGGTCGGGGCGACGCATGGCGAGAAGGAACGCCGGTGGGGTACCGGCGTCGATGCCCACGACGGCCGCCGAGCCCACTCCGAGGGCGCCCAGCAGCGCTTCGGCGTCGCACGCGAGCGTGCCGGCGTCGTATCCGTCCGCCGCGCGCGTACTGGCCCCCGCCCCTCGCATGTCCGGCGCGATCACTCGATGACGTTCGGCGAGGGGGCCCATGACACGGGTCCACAGGTGCCAGGTGTGCGGAAAGCCGTGCAGCAGGAGCACAGCGGGGCCCTCGCCCTGGAGGGCCACGTTGAGTTCGACGCCGTTCACCGCGACGCGCCGGAGCTCGACGTCTGACGGGCGGGAATCGGAGGGGTGGGGCGAGGCGGCGGGCACGAGCACAGGAATCCCTCGGGTCGGTGGCAGCAGTGAGGCAGAGGGGCAGTGAGTCAGTTACCAATGGTGACAACAGAACGATAGGTAACTAGGGTGGGCGGTCCAAGACCGCACTTTTGCGACAGGTGGTGAGCCGCAGGTGACCCCCTCCTCGACATCACGCTCCCCGAACAGCGCCCGGGGAGACCTGTTCGACCCGGGGTGCCCCACCCGCCGCCTGCTCGACCGGATCGGCACCAAGTGGACGTCCATGGCCGTCAAGGTGCTGGCGGAGGCGTCCCCGGAGGAGGTGCGGTTCGCGGAACTGCAGCGCAGGATGACCGGCATCTCGCAGAAGATGCTGTCGGCCACGCTGCAGGGCCTCACCCGCGACGGCCTCGTCGCCCGCCGGGTCGAGGCGACCGTCCCGCCCCGCGTCCACTACCGGCTCACCCCGCTCGGCCGGTCCCTGGAGGAACCACTGGCCGCGCTCCGTGAGTGGGCGGAGGCGCACATGGCCGAGGTGGACCGCGCCAACCGGCGCGGCGACGAGGCGTCGGCGGGGAGCAGCCCCGCGGTGCCGCCCGCTCGCGCCGGCTCCCCACCCCGCCCGCCCAGGTGAACCACCCGCCCTCGGCCCTCACTGCCCACGGGCGGTGGCGGGGTCGAGATCGCTGACGTCGTGGAGGCCGAGCCGGCGGTTGAGGGCGCCCGTGAGACGCGTGACCGTGGTGCGGGGGAGCACCCGCGAGGCCCAGACCCCGGCGCGCTGGGACACTCGCCCGGGAAAGGAGACGGACCGGCCGCGGGCGTAGTCGTCGAGCGTCCTGGCGGCCACGTCGGCGGGGGCATCCGTGAACTTCGGGTCCATGGACGCGGTCGTCCGGTCGAAGAATCCCGTGGCGGTGGCTCCAGGGTGCGCCGCGATCACGCGTACGCCGGTGCCGCGGACCTCCTCCGCGAGCGCCTCGGTGAAGGAGAGCACGAACGCCTTGGTGGCGGCGTAGCTCGACTGGTACGGCATGGGCTGGAAGGCGGCGGTGGAGCCGATGTTGACGATGCCGCCGCGACCGCGCTCGACCATGCGGGCGCCCAGGAGGTGGACCAGGCCGACCAACGCGGTGACGTTCAGGTCGACGGACTGGAGATTGGGCTCGAGGGGACGGCCGAGGAAGGGCCCCACGGAGCCCATCCCGGCGTTGTTGACCAGAAGATCCACGTCCAGGCCGAGGCCGTCGACGGCGTCGACGATCCTCTGCGGCGACCGGCGGTCCGCGAGGTCCGCGGCGATCACGTCGACGCGTACGGAGTGCTTCGTCCGGATCTCTCCGGCAAGGGCGTGGAGTGCGTCGGCCGAACGGGCGACCAGGATCACATGTGCTCCCCGGCGGGCCAGTTCGCGTGCGTAGGCCTCGCCGAGACCCTTCGACGCGCCGGTGACCAGGGCGGTGGTGTCCGTGTAGTCGTGCATGGGTGAGTGCTTTCTGTCCGACTGGATGCGGGCAGGGAAGGGCCCGCAGATACTTCGAGGCTCGAAGGAATTGATGCCAACATACACTTCGAGCCTCGAAGTAAACAGGCGTAGGATGAGTCCATGACGCGAAGCACCCTCGAGGCGGCGGTGGCGGCGAACCACGAGCTGTTCATGCGGACCAGCGACCGGATCGAGGCCGTCCTGGCGGAACACGGCCTGACCCACGTGACCGCTCAGGCCCTCTGGGCCATCGACCCGGCCCAGGCGCCGCCCTCGATGAAGGCACTGGCCGGCCGCCTGTACTGCAACGCGCCCAACCTCAGCTTCGTCATGAACCAACTCACCGACCGGGGCCTCGTCGAACGCTCACCCGACCCCGCCGACCGCCGCTCACGCGTCGTGGCCCTGACGGAGGAGGGACGCCGGGTCCGGTCGGCCGTCATCGAGGCGACCCTCGCGCTGACCCCCTTCGCCCGGCTGTCGCACGACGAGCTGCGTCAACTGGTGGAACTGCTGGGCAAGACACTTGTTCATGGCGAGGCGTGAAGCGGAGGAGTCCGACCAGAAGAGGGACGCGGACTCGGCCTTCGACAGGGCTCTGAACGTCCTGCGCGACTGCGGCGATGCCACGGGCTGACCCAGGAGCAGCGGGCCGCCTGGGGGACCGCCGCGGGAGATCACGGAAGGTCACTGCCCCTTGCGGCGGGCACCCCGTCCTGACTCAGTAGTCGCGCCACTCGTCCTGCACGTACTCGAGCACCGCGGGATCCATCAGGGTGCTCGGCCGTACGTCGGTGCGGCGGCGGTCGACGGGGAACACGGTGGCCGCCTTCAGCACCGCCGCGTCCAGGTAGCGGAGCTTCGGCCGGTCCGGGGCGAGCCGCAGCGGCGGGGCCTCGGTGCCGGGGGTGGCGAGGACGAAACCCCAGTTGCCGAAGCTCGGCACGTCGACCTGGAACTCCGTCGTCGCGTACCCGGCGGTCTCGATGGTCTTCGCGATCGACCAGTAGGTCTTGGGGGCGAAGAACGGCGACCCGCTCTGCACCATGACCTGGCCGTGCGGCGCCAGCACCCGGCCGAGCAGATGGTAGAACTCCACCGAGTACAGCTTCGCCAGCGACGCCGAGTCCGGGTCGGGGAAGTCGATGATCACCGCGTCGTACCGCTGCCGGGCCGCGCGCAGCCAGGTGAAGGCGTCCGCGTTGACGACCTTGGCCCGCGGATCGTCCAGCGAACCGTGATTGAGCTTCCGCAGCGGCTCGTAGGTCCGCGCCAACCGGGTCATCGCCGGGTCCAGTTCGACCAGGGTGGCATGGCGGACGTCGTCGTAGCGCAGCACCTCGCGCAGCGCGAGCCCGTCACCGCCGCCCAGGATCAGCACGTTGGAGCGGCGGCCGGACAACGCGGGGTGGACCAGCGACTCGTGGTAGCGGTACTCGTCGACCGAGCTGAACTGGAGGTCGCCGTTGAGGAAGAGCCGTACGTCGGGTTCCCCGGTGAAGGCGGTGGAGCGGGTGACCACGATGTCCTGGTACTGCGTGGTCTCGGAGTGGATGATCGGGTCCGCGTACATGTGCTGCCGCGCGGTCACCTCCAGGTCGTCCGCCAGCACGTACGTCGTACCGAGCGCGGCGAGCACCACGGTGACGCCGGCCAGCAGTCCGGCCTTGACCAGTCGGCCGGTCTGGCGGCGGAAGATGAACACCACGACGATGACTCCGGCGACCGCGTTGACCACGCCGACCACCAGCGCGCCCTTCAACTGGCCGAACGTCGGCAGCAGGAACAGCGGGAAGCACAGGCCGCCGACGAGGGCGCCGATGTAGTCGACGGCGAACATGTCGGCGACGGCGCTGCTCGCCTCCTGCTTGCGGATGCGCTGGAGCAGCGTCATCAGCAGCGGGATCTCGGCGCCGATGAGCAGGCCCACCACCAGGGACACCACGATCATCGCGGGCATGTAGAGCTGGAGCCAGGCGAAGGCCGCGTACAGCATCAGGACGGACAGGCCGCCGACCAGCGCGAGCACCCCCTCCACCACGGCGAAGGCCACGATGGGACGGCTGCGCAGCGGTTTGGCGGCCAGTGATCCCACGCCCATCGCGAAGACCATCACGGAGATGACCACGGAGGTCTGGAGCACCGAGTTGCCGATGAGGTAGCTGCCCAGGGCGGTCAGGGCCAGCTCGTAGACGAGGCCGCAGGCGGCGCAGAGGAAGACGGCGAGCAGCAGCAGGAACCGCGCCCCCCGGGTGTGGCGGTCGGCCGGAGGGCGCGGGGGCGTCGCGGTGGCGCGGTCGTCCAGGGTGGAGCTCATGGGGTGGTCCTCGGGGTGGTCCTCGGGGTGGTTCTAGGAGAGGGCCGCGCCGACCATGACGGCGGTGCCCAGGTACATGCCGGCCTGGACCCAGGCGGCGGGGTGCGGGCGGCGGTCGTCGCCGTCGTCGAGGGCCACCGCGCCCATCTGGCCGGGCGTCAGCATGCCGATGACGATGCCGACCAGCGTCATCACCAGCACCCCGGCCAGCCCGTAGAGCAGCGTGCTGAACAGGCCGTATCCCAGGCCCTCTTCGGACTCGCTGGCCCGGATGGCCGACATGATGACCAGGCCGACCGCGACGGACTGGCTGCCGAGGAGCACGGCCGCGCCGCGGTTGCGGTCCCGCCACACCACGTGGAAGAGCTTGCCGGGGGTGACGAGGTCGAGGGCGACGAAGCCGACGGCCATCACGGCGAGGCCCACGACCCCGTAGAGCAGGGCCTGCCCGGCCGACTCGAAGATCTCGGTCACTGCGTTGCCTTTCTGGAGGGCGTCTGTGGAGGGCGTCGTCGTCGGGGTCGGGGGACGCCGGGCGTCACTTGCCGGAACCGGGGCCGCCGCCGCGGAAGCTGCTCGGGTTGGGCCAGTAGGTGAGGTGCTGCTGATGCCGGCGGTAGCCGTTGCGGTAGTCCTCGATCTCGATCGTGCTGCCCCGTTGGTACGGCGAGACGGTCACCATGTCGTCGCCGTAGCGCAGGAACTCCATGCCGCCGCCGGACGCCCGGTCGAGGGCGTCGCGGTGGTGGTCGATCGCGTCGGCGACCTTGGCCGGCGAACTGTTCTTGTCGAGCCACCCGCTCCCGCCGGCCGAGTACGTCTTGCCGATCCAGCTGCGCGGGACGCCGTCCTCGCCGTCGCTGGAGCAGGCGGAGAGCAGGACCGTGACCAGCGCGGCCGCCACCGCCCCGCGAAAGAGTCGGGTGCTGTTCATCGAGCCTCCAGCCGGCTGTACGTCGATACGATGTGCCCGTCCTGCGGATAGCTGTGCCAGGTTCGCCAGGCCAGCCCCGCGCCGGACCGCTTGCCGCACGCCTCGACGACCACCGCCGTCACCGCTTCCGGAGACCCGGGGAAGACCCCGCACAGGCTGTGCTCCGCCTCGTTGGCGCGGCTCAGGGCGTCCGCGACCCGGGCGCTGAACTCCTCGGGCCCGAGGCATTCCGTGGCCGCGCTGAAGTCGTACGTCCACCCCGCCAACCACCGGGTGTGCGTCGCCGGCAGTCCCCTGACCGCCTCCGGCAGGCACGCCACGGTCTCCCGCACCGGACCCGCGAAGACCTGATGGGACGCGCCGAGCAGCCTCAGACGCACGGCGAGCCCTCCCACGGACACCTCACGTTCGGCAAGCGCGGGCCGTTCGGTCAGGTCCAGGGAGAAGCAGAGCTGATCCGCGGCCGTATCCAGGTAAGGGGCTTGCAGAGATACGGCGTGCATGCGGCTGCGGCCCCCCGGTCCGATAGTGCTACGAGCGGCGCTGAGTATGACACATGCGTCAACGATGGCCGTAAAGCGACCCCTCGGCACTCTCGTTCGGATTGCGTGCGGACCAGGGGAAGACGCCTGCGATACGCAGCCCGGGATCACAGGTCCGGTACGCCGCACCAGAGCACTTCACATCGGCTTGCGCCACGGGAATCCGCGTCTCCGCCGGGTGGCGGCCTGGTGATGGACGAGGACACTGCCGATCAGCGGCTCGTTCGGATGTGGACGTGGAGAGGGAGCGGGAGTCGAGGGGGCGGCGGAGGACTGCGAGTCGGCCGGCAGGGGCGGAGGGACCGTGCCCGCCGCCGTCCTCCGGGGCAAGGCACGGAGCGGGCTCAATGCCGGTGCCATCTGTTGGCCCACCAGCTTCCGGACCGTGCGGTAGTGACGCAGTCGCGGCACGGTGACGACGAAGGGGAACAGGGTCGGGTGCCACTCCTGGTCGAAGGTGACGAAGGCTCTGAGAGGCGCGTCCCACTCTCGTCCGGTGGCACGAGGTACCACCGGACAGTCGGGCAGAACGGGCAGAGGAGCCCACGGACTGCCGCCCTCCCGTTTCTTCCTCGCCTCGTACAACCCGGCCACCGCTGTGCGGAACGCGTTGTACTCCCGCTCGTCGCAGCTGATCACGAGGATCAGTCGCTCGGGGGTGGTGGTGCGAAGCACCTCGGTGAACTCCCATGCGGTGCCCGGGCCCTGTGCGACGGACATGAGGACGACGTGGGCCCCCTGGATCAGTTCACTCACCGTGTACTCCCACCCCTGGAGCGGGAGATATCCCCGCTGGGCGCCGAGCAGCGGCAGTTGCTCGCCGGGCCGTCCGACCGCCACGACCCGCCCGTGCTCCGAGAACTGGCCGAGCAGGAACTGCTCCGCGGTGAGACCCGGCACGTCGAACGGCGACCGGGATCCCCAGCCGGGCGTCCCCGAGGGGGCTCTCGCCATCGGCTGGTCAAGGGCGAACGGCCGTAGGTAGAGCAGGTACCGCTCGCCCTTCAGATGGTCGAAGGACGTGATGGTGCTGACCCGGTGCCGCTGTCCGCGTACGAGGAGTTTCCGCCCGACGTCGAACAGGAGCCAGCCGATGGAGACGACGACCACGATGATCAGCACGCGCACGGACCAGTGGATCCCCGCGACCTGGGGACTGGGATCGGAGAAGAAGTTGCTCCCCAGTCCTCCCCCTCCACCGGCGCCCAGGGCGAACCCGAGAGCCCGCAGTGTCCGTCCCAGGGTGATGAGCGTTCCCCCAGTGACCGGCCGCTGGCCGGGAGTTCGCGCGGCTGTGGCGGCTTCGCGCCGTGCGCTGCTGACTCCCATATGCCCTCCGACGGCCGCGGCGTGTGACACCAGCGCCACATCATGACGCTCGAAGCGACGGTGCGTCAGGCGTTCGCCGGTCAAATCCCCCTGGAGGGGACGTCGGCGGGGGAGCAGAGCGACACACCTTGTCGTTCTCCTCGCCGGGCTGGGGCACAGTGCGCCGCTCGGCACGCCCACGGCGCCACGACCGCTCCTACGGGTCCCCCGACTCCTTGCGCAGCAGCCGTGTGAGACGTTCGCCGAGCACTCGGTCGTCCCTCCCCTCGTACTCGACGTTCAGTGCGGCGGCCAGGTCACGTACGTGCAGGTCGGCCAGGGCCTCGGTGAGTTCGGCGAAGGCATCCGCGGCCGCGCGGCCGCGGAGTACTCCCGAGGTGACGGCGACGCCCCCGGCCAGTGCCGCGGGCCACCACCACACCGCCAGTACCAGATATCCCAGACCCCAGGCGCACAGACGTGCCGACGCGGTCAACCTGAGTCGGGCGGCCTGCAGTTCGGCACGGGTGCCGTCGGCGGCCAGGAGCCACAGGTGCGGCCAGGCGGCCGTCAGGTCCAACCGGTAGGCCTGCCACAGCCGTTGTGCGGGTCCGGAGAGACGGTCGCCCATCCTGAAGGGGTGGCGGGGCGGCGCCGAGGCGATGCGGGCACGGTCCGCGTAGCGCCGCTCGGCGACGTCGGCCAGCCGGTCGGCCTCGGCCGCTCCCTCGATGCGGGCCCGACCCGCCGCCACCAACGCGGTGCGGAAGGCCGCATCCGCCACGCGCCAGCGGCGCGAGCGACGGTCGGCGAGATACCGCAGTACAGGCCCGTGCGGCTCCGCACACCAGAGAAGTTCCACACCCGTGCCCAAGGCCTGGGCGGCCGCGCCGGTCGCCGCGGCACCGGCCAGCACCCCCAGCGCCACCAGGACGACGGTGCCGGCGCTGCGGGCCGCGGGGGAGTCGGACAGCGTGTCGACCCAGTCCCGCAGCCGCTCGAGGTCGGACCAGTGCTCGTGGCCGAGCAGCGTGGCCGCGGTGGCGGCGGTGAGGAAGAGCAGCCCGGGCAGGGCCAGCGCGGCGAGCCATCGTTCGGCGATACGGCCGCCCAGCGCGCTGAGGAACGCGCTGGTCACCGGAGGGGGACCGTACGCAGCGGCTGGCCGAAGACCCGGCAGTCGGGGTGCGGGGCGTCGTCGCCGGGCGCCTCCACGCGCCCGCAGTGCCCCCGCGGGCAGGCCAGTACGTGCAGCGCCGGGTGTACCGGCCCGGAGACCGGGAGCCGTTGGTAGGCGGGCGTGCCCGGCGGTGGGGTGGTGCGGTAGGAACCCAGGCCGGCGCTGTGCCCGGCCGCGAGCAACTCCTCCTCCAACTCGTCGAAGATGTCGTCGAGTTCCTCGGCCGCCCGACCGGCACGCAGTTCCGCGGTGATGGACTCGACGAGCCGCAGCCCTCGCTCACCGAGCACCAGCGATCCCGGCGCGTCCGTCAGCCGTCGGCAGAGTTCCCCCAGCCGGGCGTGTCCGCCTCGCGGCCCGGGCCCACTTCGTCCGTCGGTCTCGATCCCCACCGGTCCCCCTCGGACGCCGGATGTCGGTCGGCCGCGATTGTACGTCGGCTGAGGGCTGAGGGCTGAGGGCTGGAGGCTGGGGGCTGGGAGCTGTTGGCTGTTGGCTGGCGGGAATCGGCTGTCGGACGTCGTCGGCGTCGTCAGGTGTATGCCGAGGTTCCGCAGCCCGCCTCCCCCGGGCGGCGCGGTTCGCTGTACGCCGTTGCTCCGTCGGCCCGTTCGCTATCGTGAGGAGGGGCCGCGCAGCGCCGAGAGACCTCGGTCCGGCCGTGTGACACCGGGGGTGCGCGTGATCAACGCGAGTCGCGCTCGAGCGGCGGACGGACCGGACGAGGAAGCGCACGCGGACGCACTGCTGTCCCGCCATCTCCAAACAGGCGACCGCCAAGCCCTCGACCAGGCGATCGCTCTCTACCAGCAGTTGTCCGCCTCCGCGGCGCCGGACACCGCGCGGACCGGCGCCCGGGCCACCAACCTCATGGTGGCCCTCCAACTGCGCTATCAACTGCTGCGCCGTCCGGACGACGTGGACGCCCTGGTCGACCTGGGCCGGGGACGGGCGGCGCGCGAACCGGTTCAACCACAGGACGTACGGCTTCTGGGACTCGCGTACCGGCAGCGGTTCGCGCTGTTCGGGCGGCCCGACGACCTCGACCGAGCGGTGGAGACGTTCGACCGGGCATCCCGCCTGCCCCAGAAGGCCGAGACCGCGGCGCAGTCGTTCGGCGCACTCGCGGAGGCGCTGCACGAACGGCACCGGATCGCCGTCGGCCTGGGAACCGCCCCCGCGGAACCCGGACTCGAAGCCATGGGGCCCCGAGCCCCGGGACTCCAAGCCCCGGGACCTCAGGCCACGGGACCTCAGGCCACGGGACCTCAGGCCACGGGACCCCAAGCCACGGGGCCTCGGCCCGGGAGCCCCGCCGCGCCCCTCCCCACGGATCTCCTGCGCGCGACGGACGTCCAACGGCGCGCGCTCCACGTACTCCCGGACGAATCGGACGAGCGCCCCGGCTACCTGAGCAACCTGGCCGGCATGCGCCACGGCGCATACCAGTTCGACGGGGATCTCGGCGCCCTGCGCGAGGCGCTCGACCTGTGGCGTTCCGTAGCGGAAGCCTTTCCCAGGGGCGAGTCCGCCCGCCTGCTCGTCCTGCGCAATCTCACCCAGGCCCTGCGAGAGTGGCACGAGCACGTCCCGGAGGAGGCTCACCGCTCGGAGATGCTGCGGATCCACCGCATGGCCCTGGCCGAGTGCCCGCCCAGCCACCCGGACCGCGCCGAACTGCTCGCCGGTCTCGGTGCCGCGCTGCGCCTGGCCGGCGAGGCCACCGACGCGCAGGCGTTGCTCGAGGAGTCCGCAGCCGTACTGCGCGCGGTCCTGCCGCTGTTCCGCCCCGGCACCCCGGAACACGCCAGGAGACTGAACAGCCTCGGCAACACGCTGCACAGGCTGGCGCAGCGCACCGGGGACGCGGTGCTGCTGGACGAAGCCGTCACCACCCTGCGCACAGCCGTCGCCGAGGAGAAGCGCGGCACGGACTCGTACGCCGGGACCCTCGCCAACCTCGCCGTCACCCTGCGCGAGCGCGCCCTCCAGACCGACGATCTGGCCTCCCTGCGAGAGGCCTCCCGACTGGCCAGGGAGGCGCTCCACGCGGCACAGGACCAGCCACCCCACCAAGCAGCCCGGCTCGCCAACCTGGGAGTGGTCCTGCAGAGCTGGCACACCGTGACCGGTGACACCACGGCGATCGACGAGGCGATCGACGTGGCCCGGCAGGCGCTCGCTCTGACACCCGCGACCGGACAGCCCCGCGCCGACCGGCTGAACGGCCTCGCCAACGCCCTGCGCGCCCGCTTCGGTTCCACCGCCGACGTGGCAGACCTCGACGAGGCCGTCGACCTGCTGGAACAAGCCGTCCAACAGGTCCCCTACGGCGATCCGATGCTCGCGCTGACCCTCTCCAACCTCGGCTCCGCCCGACTCACCAAGCACCACACCACCGGCGAACCCGGCCAGTTGGAGCAAGCGGTCAGCGAACTGGGCCGCGCGGTGTGGGCCGTCATCGAGCACACCTCGACCCAGGGCAGCTACCTGAAGTGGTACGGCGACGCACTGCGCGCCCTGCACCACCGGGACGGTGACCCAGGGGTGCTCCGTGCCGCCGAGGACGCCTACCGGCAGGCCGCCAAAACCAGTTCCCTGCCCGCCTACGAGCGGGTCCTCGCGGCCTGGGAATGGGGCGCCGCCGCCGCGGACGGCCACCGCTGGGACGAGGCGCTGCCGGGGTACGAACTGGCACTGGAACTCCTGCCGTTCGCCGCCTCGGGCCGCCTGGTCCGCAGCGACCAGGAACGCGGTCTGTCCCGGGTCCGCGGCCTGGCCGCCGAAGCCGCCGCGTGCGCGGTCAACGCCGGGAGGCAGGAGCACGCGGTGCTCCTGCTCGAACAGGGCCGGGGTGTCCTGCTGGGCCGGGCCATGGCCACCCGCGACGGGCTCGGACGGCTGCGCGCCGCCCACCCCGCCCTCGCCCACCGCTTCGCCGGCCTGCGGGAACGGCTGGACGCGCTCGAGGCCACCGACGCCGCGGACACCGCCCAGGGCCGGCTGCCGGCCGACACCACCGACCTGCGGCACAGCCTCGCGGCCGAACTGGAGCACCTGGTCGCCGAGATCCGCGCCCGGCCCGGCTTCTCCGACTTCCTCGGCGTGCCGGACCTGCGGGCGCTGCTCGCCTGCGCCGACCAGGGACCGGTGGTACTGGCCTACTGCAGCGAGTTCCGCAGTGACGCGCTGGTGCTGCGGGACGGCGAAGTCCTCCTCGTCCCCCTGCCGTACGCCACCCCTCAGGCCGTCGGCCAACAGGCGGACCGGTTGGAGCGGGCGCTCGCCGACGCGGCCGACCCCGCCCGCGACCGGGCGGCCCAGCAGACCGTCAGCGAGGTACTGGCCTGGACCTGGGACCACGTCACCGGGCCCGTGCTCGATCGGCTCGGGATGCGCGGAGCCGCGCCGGGCGGCGGGCCGTCCCGGTTGTGGTGGTCACCGGGAGGCGCACTGGCCTCGCTGCCGCTGCACGCCGCCGGGCACCACGAGGAGGCCCCGGACGCGGCACCCGGGGCAGCACCGGACGACGGCCCCGAACCCACTCCGTCGGCGGTCGCGCCGGAACCACGGACGGTACTGGACCGCGTGGTCTCCTCCTACACACCGACCGTCGGAGCTCTCCGGTACGCCCGCACCCGGGCCGCCGCCCCCCGCCCGCACGGCCCACTGCTCGCCGTGGCGCTCCCCGAAACACCCGGTGCCCGGCCCCTCGGTGGCGCGCGGCGCGAGGTGGAGGTACTCCGCGGCCTCCTGCCCACCCACGTGCTGTACGAGGAGCACGCCACCTTCCAACAGGTGATGGACGCCCTGCCCCGCCACCCCTGCGTCCACTTCGCCTGCCACGGGGTCAGCGAGCCCGCCGACCCCTCGAACGGTCGGCTCCTGGTACACGACCACGCGACCCGTCCGCTGACGGTCCGGGCCATCTCCCACCTGGAACTGCCGGCGGCCCGCCTCGCGGTGATGTCCGCGTGCGAGACGGCGCGGGGCGGCGGAGAACTGGCCGACGAGTCCATCCACATCACCTCCGCCTTCCAACTCGCGGGCTATGCCCACGCCGTCGGAACGCTCTGGCCGGTGCACGACGCGGTGGCCGTCCGCGTCACCCGCCTCCTCTACGGGGAGCTACGCACCGAAGGAGCCGACGGTGCACCGGGGCTGGACGACACGAGGACGGCCCACGCGCTGCATCAGGCGATCCTGCGATGCCGTACCACCTTCGCGGCCAGCCCCAGTCTGTGGGCGGCACACGTGCACGCGGGCGCCTGACGGCACCGGCAGCAACGAGGAGACCGGCACTGACGAAGAGACAGGCACTAACGAGGAGTCCGGTAGTAACGAGAAGTCCGCAGTAACGAGGAGGCGGTCACGATGACCCGATGGTGGCGGCGACGAGCCGAGTCGGACGACGAGGGCACCGGCGTACAGCCGCCGCCGGGCCCGAACGAGCAGGAGCAGGCAAGAGGGCCCGGAATCGGGCGACGGCCGGTCGGCGGACACCTCACCGTCACGGAGGTGACCGAGGGCCGACCGGAGCGGGAGATCGCCCGTGTGGAGATCTCCGCCGAAGAACTCCACACCATGCGTGCCCGGTCCGCCATCGACACCCTGGGTGCCGACCACCCGGACGCCCTCACCGCCATCCGTGAACTCGCCCAGGTCCTCGTGACGATCCCCGGACGGGGCGAGGAGGCGATCGAGCTCTACCAGCATGTGGCGCGCACCCGGTGGACCACGCTCGGCGACCGCCACGAGGACACCCTGAGCATCTCGGCCGAGTTGGCCGGCGCCCTCCACACCACGGGCCAGCTGCGCCTGGCCGAAACAGCGTGGCGTGACACCTTCGGGGCCCAGGCCGAGACGCTCGGCCGCGACCACCCGGACGCGCTGCGCAGCGCCTGCGGGCTCGCCGCGGTCCTGGAGGACCTCGGTCGCGCGCCCGAAGCGGAGCCGCTGCTGCGGGACGTACTGGAACGCCGGATCCGGCACCTCGGCCGCGACCACCCCGACGTCCTGTCCGCCACCAACACCCATGCGGGGTCCCTGATCAAGTGCGGCCGCCACGCGGAGGCCGAGCGTGCCTTGCGCACCCTCGTGCCCCAACTGGACCACCGCTACGGACCCGACCACGAGAAGACGATCGCCGCCCGGAGCAACCTCGGCGCCGTCCTGGTCCGACTCGACCGCCACGCCGAGGCGGAAGAGCAGATCCGTGCCGTCGTACGCTCGACCGAGGCTACGTCGGGGCCGGACCACGAGTCCACGTTCACCGCCCGCAACAACCTCGCGGCCGTCCTGCACGCCCAGGGGCGCTACGCGGACGCCGTACCCATCCTGCGCGCGATCCTCGGCGGGCGCGTCGCACTCCATGGGGACGGTCACCCGATCACGGTCGTCACCCGGGACAACCTCGCCAACGTGCTGATCGACGCGGGCCACCACGAGGAGGCCGCCGAACTGCTCGACCGCTGCGTACGCGACTACCAGCGACTGCACGGCCCCGGACACCCCCGCCTGCGAACCGCCGAGGAGAGACTGGCCTGGCTCCGCTCACCCTGAGACGCGTGCACCGCACGCTCACCCCTGCGCATGTCCGGCTGCCCGGACCACCTCGTGGCTTTCGCGACACTGCTCGTGAAGCCCGTCGCCCTGGCGGCCGTCCCCCGGTGACTCATTTCCTCGTACGCGGGACGCGTGTGCGAGGAAGCAGCGCAGAGCCACTGGCTCATGGCATGTGAGCCAGTAATGTTGCCGACGCTCATGGAGGGGACCGAAGGGTCCCTCGACAGGGGATCAGGGCACGGGGAGAGAACGAGCATGGCTTGGGACGAGTGGGAACAGCTCAAAGCTGAAGCTGCCGAGCATGGCGGTTCGGTGCATACGCAGATCAATCAAGTCGCCGATCCCGGCGGGAGCAGTACCAGCAGTGTGACGGGCGGTCTCAAGACGAGCAGGACCGCGTGGAACAAGGCCGGCGGGGGAGTCGGTGGTCTGCGTGACGAGATCGACACCGCACTGACCAAGCTGTCCGACGGGCAGAAAGGGCTGGGTGGCGACGCCGGCTGTGTGACCGCAGGTGCACAGCAGGAGGTCTACCGTTCCTGGGCCCGCTACGTGAAGTCCGTGAAGGGGCGGTGCGGCGACCTGAAGGAAGTCCTCGAACAGGTCGGGCACGACCTGCTGTTGACCGACGAGGGCGTCCGGGCCGCGCTGGGCAACATCGACCTCAAGTACGCCGACACGACCGCCGTCGGTGGCAAGAACGCGGGGCGGTGACGGCGGCCATGGACGTCACCACACTCAAGAACCTCAAGCCGTCGGAATTCGAGCAGGCCGCCGACGGCTACCGTGCGACCGGGGACATGGCCGACGCCGCCAAGGAGGAGATAGAACGGGTCATCGTCTCCGGGATGAACAAGGCACTGCAGGGCGAGGCCCTGGAAGCGGCCATAGGGGAACTCGGGAAGCTCGCAGCCAACTTCCACTACACCCAGACCGAGTGCGCCCTGGTCAGCACGGCCCTCAACGGCTTCGCCCACGATATGGACTCCGCACGGAAGAAGCTCCTGTCCGCGCTGGACGACGCGGAGGCACGGGGGTTCACGGTCAACCCCGACGGCAGCGTGTCCTACCCGGCGGCACCGCCGGCCGCCGGTGCCAAGGAACCGCACACGGGAGGTTCAGTCAGCGGTGCCACCGATCCGACGGCCCAGGCGGTGGGCCGTCAGTCGGCCAACTTCGATCCCAACCCGTACCACGGCGAGGCGCTGGCCATCGCGGACCGGATTGCTGCCGCTCTGCAGGAGGCAACCGAGGCGGACAACAAGTGGGAGCCGAAGATTCGGGCCCTGAAGGCCGACGACGACCTCACCGTCTCCGACCGGGACTGGACGGACGTGAAGGCGGACACGAAGGGCGTCGCCCAGGCCGCCGACAGCTACCTCGACAGCATCAAGCCTCCGCCGAAGGAGGGCGACGCCGAGGACAACGCCCTGTGGTGGAAGGACCTCAGCCCGGAGGAGCGCGCGGCGTACCTCTCGCTCCACCCCGAAGTCGTCGGGGCGCTCGACGGGCTTCCCGCCGTGACGCGCGACGACGCCAACCGCACGGTGCTCGCCGAGTCGCATGCCAAGTACCAGATGGAACTCGACTCCATCCCACCGGAGCCGGAGAAGAAGTACACGACGATCAACACCATCAACGGGCCCATGAAGGTGCACTCCGACGAGTGGCTGGCATGGAGGGACAAGTACGAGGGCCGCAAGAACGATCTGCAGAGTTCAGTCGACGGAATGAAGGCGATCGAGAACCGCTTCGACCGGACCGGCGTGGACGGAACGCCTGAGGCCTACCTGCTCGGGTTCGACCCCGTCGGCAAGGGAGACGGCAAGGTGATCCTGGCCAACGGCAACCCGGACACCGCCGACCACACCGCCGTCTACGTCCCTGGCACGGGCACCCATCTGGGCGGTATCGACAAGGACATCGTCCGTGGCGAGCGACTCTGGGCGGCCAGCACGGCACAAGCCCCGGGGCAGAACATCTCGACGATCACCTGGTTCGACTACGACGCCCCACGGTCCGCATACCCTGGTGACAAGGGCGACGCCATCCCGGAAGCCATAAGCGACTCGTATGCGGAGAAAGGTGGTCCCACGCTGCGTGAATTCCTGTATGGAAATCGCATGGCGCACCAGGCCGAGTCCGGGCCCAACAATTTCGGACATTCAACGGTGATCGGTCACAGTTACGGGTCGACCGTGATCGGGGACGCGGCCAAGTCGGGAGGCCTTCTCGACGGACCGCTGGCCGCCGATGACGTTGTCGTGGCAGGGAGTCCGGGAATGCAGGCGGATCACGCAGGCGATCTCGGAATCAGAAAGGGCCACATGTGGGCCATGGACGGATCCGGAGACGACGACTTCGTGACGATCGGTGGCAGACTCGTCGGGCTTGGGGACAACGCCACCATTCCTACCGACGACAGTTTCGGGTCGACGGTCATGAAAACGGACGGTGGCAATCACGGGGCGTACTGGGACGTGGACGGTTCGGGGAATCCGTCCGAAGCCCTGAAGAATCAGGCTCGTGTAATCGTAGGTGACTATCAGGGTGTAACCGTTGAACGTTGATGTGGTGACTGCGAAGCAAAGAGGCCGGTCGATGCTGGGGGTTTCCGCGACCGTGGCCATCTCTCTAGTATTGACGGGTTGTGGGTCTGTGGGAAACAAGAGCAGCGAAGAGAAGCTCGGCTACACTCCGAAGGTGCAGGAGATTCAGACTTCGAAGAACCAGGTGAACGACATCTCGAGTCGGATACTGGACTGGATGGGCGTGACAGGCAAGACCACAGAGGCCAGCGCTGCAGCCGGCATTTGCGAAGCCGTTGATCCCGACTTCAAGAAGTACTACCTGATTCATCATCCGTGGTCCGTGTACGACGTGAAGGACGGCTCCTTCCAGCAGGCGATGGAGAACATCAGGCGGGAGCTTCCCAAGCATGGATGGAAGATCACCAGGGACGGCCACACGGATTCGGCCGCCCGCAACCCGGAGATCGTCGCGGTCAACGAGAAGAGTCATCACACGGCGACGATCGAGTGGGCGAAGAACCGATCAGGGAACCTGAAGCAGATCATCTCCGTGGACGTGAACTCACGTTGTTACCGTGCCCCGGAAGGCACGGACATGTCCAAGGACAGATGAGGGCCTTGACGGGATGGGCGTGGGCGCGTCCATCCGCAGGCAGTGGGCGCAGGAGGTTGTGCGTCGCTACCTGTCCGCGACGGTGGTGAGGTCGCAGGGGCTCAGTACCTCACCGAGTCGCCCGGCCCGGTGGGGCGAGGCTCAGGAGGCCATGGAAACGGCGAACGGGGCTGAGCGTCCGGAGCCGCCTCCGACAGCAGGGGGCGCCAAGGGGGCCGGACCCTGTTCCGTCCATCCCGGCGGCCCGGTTGAACGCGAGGCAGTTCCCCGGACGAGGCCGGAGCCTCTACGCCGGGATCGTCGCCGTACGTTGTCGTCGCACGAGCTGTCCCCCGAGAGAGCTACGCAAGTGTCCACTCCAGGGTGAAGCGCCGCACGGGTGAAGTCCGGTTGGCTCACTGACTGTCAGCACAGCGGCGGACCGCAGGTCCGTCCGAGCAGAGCAGCAGAGGGGCAACACCATGGGTACGACGCGCAGTTCCGGACCGGCCGGGTTCCGAGGAGGTCGCCACCGGCTCGTCGCGGCACTGGCCATGGCGACGCTGACGGGAGCCACGCTGACCGCATGCGACGGAGACACCGAGGACACGTCGTCGGCGCAGGGCACGACCGCCACGAAGAGCGAGGAGGCATCTCGGGGCGAGAGCATCGCCAAGATCGCCTGGGGCAAGTGCCCCGAGCCCGCCAAGGGCGCGAGCCGAGCTTCCGACCTGAAGTGCGGGTCCCTCAAGGTTCCTTTGGACTACCGGAACCCGGAGGGCACGAAGATCGACGTGATGGTCTCACGGCTGGCCACCGCGAAGAAGGACAAGCGGCGCGGCGTCATGCTGCTGAACCCCGGCGGACCGGCCCTGGGCGGTCTCGACATGCCCGCGACCATGGCGTCCACCCTGCCGAAGTCCGTCCTGGACGGCTACGACCTGATCGGCTTCGATCCACGCGGTGTCGAACACAGCACCCCGCAGAGCTGCGGTCTCGAAGACCCCAGTGTGGCCTCGCTCTTCCCCTACCCCGCCGCGGACGGCTCGATCGCGAAGAACGTGACCCTGGCCAAGACCAACGCCGACAAGTGTGCCGAATCGGCAGGCGACAAGCTGAAGCACTTCACGACCGCCAACACGGCCCGCGACATGGACCGCGTACGCGAGGCGCTCGGCGAGCAGAAGATCTCCTACTGGGGCCAGTCCTACGGTACGTACCTCGGCGCCGTCTACCGGTCCCTGTTTCCCGACCGGACCGACCGGATGATCCTTGAGGGCAACGTCGATCCCGCCAAGGTGTGGGCCGACGAGGTGGCGGACACCTGGGGCAAGGGAATGGCCGACCGGTTCCCCGACGCGGCCGCCGTCGCCGCCGCGCAGAACAGCACCCTGGGACTGGGCGACAGCGTCGAGAAGGTGACCCAGACCTACCTCGACCTCGCCGACCGGCTCGACCGCAAGCCCGCCCCCGTACCCGGCACCCCGCTCTCACTGGACGGGCCGCTCCTGCGCAACGTCACGTACAGCATGCTCCTGCACAACGACTCCCTCCCGCCGCTGACCGCCTTCTGGAAGGCCGCAGCCGACCTGGCCGACGGCAAGGTCACCAAGGAGGACAAGGCGGTTCTCGAGCAGGTCTTCGCCGACACCCCGACGTCCCCGGGCGTCCCCGCGGACAACCAGGCCACCCTGTTCCTGGCACTCACCTGCGGCGACGCCGAATGGCCGGACGACGTCGCCGGCTACGCCGACCGCGTCGCCGCCGACCGCAAGGCATGGCCCCTCACCGCGGGCATGCCGGCGAACATCTGGACCTGCGCCTACTGGGAGAAGCCGGTGGAGGAGCCCGTCACCGTGACCGGCAAGGGCCCCCGCAACGTCCTGATCCTCCAGAACCGCCGGGACAACGCCACCCCGTGGGAGGGCGGCGTCGGCCTGCACAAGGCCCTCGGTGAGAGTGCGGCCTTCCTCGGCGTCGACAACGGTGGGCACTACGTCTACGACGCGGGCTCCGAATGCGCCGACAAGGCCACCGTCGACTTCCTGACCACCGGCCGTCTGCCGGACGAGGACGTCAACTGCACGGACGTCAAGCTCAAGTAGCAGCTCCACGCCCGCCCGCGCGGCAGCCGACGACGTCTCGGCTGCCGCGCGGCCGCACGTCAGGCCGGACTGCCGCGGGCGATGACCGATCCCCCGCGGCAGTTCCGCCGTGTCTCCTTCCGCGGCACGGAGATCGTCCGTTCGCGGAAGCCGCCAACGACGGCCGGGTGCCGCAAAGCGCTGCGCCCACTCGCGCGCCTCCGGGGGAGGGGTGAGATCCCCGTCCTGGCGGCGTGCAGCAGAGGAGTCCCCGGAGACGGACTGGCGGACATAGGCCTTCCAGCTCTACCCGCTCTGGCGGCACCGCTGATCGTCCAGTTCGTCGGCGCGGCGCCCTGGACGGCCGGGCGACGGCTCGCTCGTCACCAGGCGCGTATCAACCGACCGGGGGGCCGTGGGGATGTGACCAGCACACGGCACCTTGCTGCATATGATGTGCAAGTGCGCACCAATGACTACACCCTCAGGCCCGCCACCCTTGCCGACGTGGACGCCGCCCGCGCCGTCATGCTCGACACCGTCTACCGCGACTTCGGCACCGGCTACGTCCCCCGCTGGCACGGCGACGTCATCGACCCGGCCGGGGCCTACCTGGCCCCCGCCCGGCACACCCTCCTCGTAGCCGTGGACGCGGACGGTGAGGTCGTCGCCACCGGGGCCCTCGACTCCCGGGGGCCCGCGCACCCGCCGAACCCCGCGCATGTCGCCGAGCGGTACCCCTCCGGTGTGACCGCGCAACTGCGGCGGGTGTACGTCCGGCCGGAGCACCGGCGGCGGGGGCTCGCGCGTCGGCTTGTCGACGAGTTGCTGGCGTTCGCCGCCGCGGACGGGGGGTATCGCGCCGTGTACCTGCACACCGACCCCGCCGTCACCGGGGCCGAGCCGTTCTGGCGGTCGCTCGCCAAGGTCGTGCACGACGAGCGGGAGGACGCCGGGGGCGGGCAGGGGATCGTGCACTTCGACGTGCCGATGGAGCGAAGGGCAGCCAGGTAATGGAAACGGTTGCCATGTAGGCTCCTCTTCGCTGCCGCCATCGCCCGAACCACTCCCGCACACCCGATCGATCCGAGGACCATGCGCTCCCACCGCCGCCCCCGGCTGCTCGCCCCGCTCCTGCTCATCCCGTTGATATCCAGCTGCTTCGCCTCCGGAGGCGGCGGCGACTCCGCGTCCGGTGACGGGAAGGACGGCGACGGCGCTCGTCTCCGTGTCGCCCTCGCCTTCCCGCCCGCCGAGAACCTCTCCCCGTACGGCGCCGACGCCACCCTGCTCAGCCGGCTCGGAGTCACCGAGGGGCTCACCGCGCTGGACGCCAACGGCTCCGCCGCGCCCGCGCTCGCGGAGTCCTGGCGCCGGGACGGGGACAAGGTCTGGGAGTTCACCCTTCGCGACGCCGACTTCCAGGACGGCGGCGAGGTGACCCCCGCCGCGGTCGCCGCATCCCTCACCCGCGCCACCGACGCCAAGCCCGCGCCCGCCGCCCTCTCCGGCGTCACCCTCGGTGCCAAGGCGAGCGGCGACCGGGTCGTCCGGATCACCACCGCCGAGCCCGACCCCGTACTGCCCCTGCGGCTCTCCAGCCCGAGCCTCGCCATCCTCTCCGCGAAGGCCTACGAGAAGGGGAACGGCCGTGTCGATCCCGTCGGCCACGCCACCGGCCCCTTCGAGCTGACCAAGGTGAACGGCGCCACCTCCGCCTCCCTCGACCGGTTCGACGACTACTGGGGCGGCCGCGCCCAGGCCTCCGGCATCGACGCCCGCTTCATCGCCGACGGCACCGCACGCGCCAACGCCCTGCGGACCGGCGAGCTCGACATCGCCGAGGCCGTTCCCGTCGCCCAGGCCGCTTCGCTCGACGAGAAGACCCGGCGCGACACCGCGACCACCCGGACCACCAGCCTGCTCCTCAACGCCTCCTCCGGTCCCTTCGAGGACGCCGGTCTGCGGGCCGCGGCCCGTTCCGCCCTCGACACCTCCGTGTTCGCCGAGGACGTGTACGAGGGGTACGCCGATCCCGGTGCCGGTGTCTACGGGCCCGCCGTCACCTGGGCGGAAGGCAAGCGCACCGCGCCCGTCGGGCGGGCGGCGGCGAGGAAACCCGGCGAGGGTGACACCATCACCCTCGCCACCTACGACAACCGGCCCGAGCTGCCCGAGGTCGCCCAGGTGGTCAAACAGCAGCTGGAGAAGGCCGGGTTCACCGTCAAACTCACCGTGCGGGAGTACTCGCGGCTCGAAGGGGACGCGCTGGACGGGAAGTTCGACGCCTTCGTGCTCGCCCGGAACACACTCCTCGACACCGGTGACCCCGTCGCCGTCCTCGCCGGCGACTACACCTGCGACGGCGGGTTCAACATCGCCCAGCTCTGCGACCGGGGCGTCGACCGAGCCGTCGCCGACGCCGAGAAGATCGCCGACACCGGGAAGCGACAGGACGCCGCCATGGCCGCCGAGGCGCGCATCCTCGGCAGCGACGCCGTGCTGCCGCTCGTGCACCAGCGCGTCATCACCGGCGTCGCCGACTCCGTGCAGGGTGTGATCCTCGACCCGTACGAGCGCACCCTCGTCGGCACCGGCACCCGGCGCTGAACCGTGCGGCAGCGGGTGGCCGGCGCGGCCTGGCGGATCGTGCTCGCGGCTGGGCTGGTGTGCGGGATCGGGCTGCTGCCCCGACTCACGCACACCGACCCCGCGTACACGGTCCTCAAGGCACGGTCCGCCGAACGTGAGCCCACGCCCGAGGTGCTCGCCGACATCCGGCGGCAGCTCGGGATCGACGGCGGTCCCTGGCACACCCTCGGCCATTGGCTGGGCGGGCTGGTACGCGGGGACGCCGGGCAGTCGTGGATCTCCGGCGGCGACGTGCTGCCCGACGTGCTCCAGGCCCTCGGCGCCTCCCTCCTCCTCATGGGCGTCGCGCTGCTCGTCGCCGTCGTCACCGCCGGGCTGATCTGCGTACGCACCCTGCGGCTGGGCGCCCGGCGGCGGCTCGGTGGGCGGCGCGGAGGCGGGAGCGTGTCCGCGGTGCTCGCCTCGCTGCCCGAGTTCCTCGTCGCGTCCGTGCTCGCCACCGTCGTCGGGGTGCAGCTGGGGTGGCTGCCCGCACTGGGGTGGTACGGGCCCCAGTGGACGCTGCTGCCCGCGCTCGCCCTCGGACTGCCCGCCGGGGCCGTGCTCGGGCGGCTGCTCGACGATCTGCTGCCCGGTGCCTTCGGCGAGCCGTGGGCGCTGGCCGCCGCGGCGCGTGGACTGACCGGGCGGTCCATCGCCCGTCAGGCCGTGCGGCGTTGCGTGCCCGCGCTGCTGCCCAACCTCGGGCTGTTCGTCGTCGGGCTGACCGGCGGGGCCGTCGCCGTCGAGCAGGTCTTCGACATCCCGGGGCTCGGGCGCACCACCCTCCAGGCCGCCCTCGCCCAGGACCTGCCCGTCCTCCAGACCGGCACCCTCGCCCTCGTCCTCCTCGCCGCGCTCGCGACCGGGGCCACCCGCCTCGCCGCCCGCCTGCTCACCGGGCCCGCGCTGCGGGACGGCGCCCTGTCCTCGCTGCACCGGCCCGCACCGCCCGCCGGAGGGCTGCTGCCGCTCCTCTACGGCGCCGTCCTGTTCACCGTCGTCGGGTTCGGGCTGGCCCGTGATCCGCTCGCCCTGGACACGGGGGAGCGGCTGCGGGCGCCCTCCCTCGACCATCCCTTCGGCACCGACTCCCTCGGCCGCGACCTCCTCGCCCGCGTCGGCCACGGGGCGCTGGACACCCTGCTCCTCGCCGCCGCCATCAGTGCCGCCGCCCTGCTGGTGGGCGTGCTGCTCGGGCTCCTGCCCCGGGTCTCCGCGCCGCTCGTCGACACCGTCAACGCCGTACCGCCCGTACTCGTCGCCCTCCTCGTCACCGCCGTCGCCGGGAGCGGAACGGCCACGCCCGCGCTCGCCGTGGGGGCCGTGGCCTGGGCGCCGCTCGCCGCACACACCTCCTCCCTGCTGCGCCAGGAGCGCGCCACCCTGCACATCACCGCCACCAGGGGGCTGGGTGCGGGGCGGGTGCGGCTGCTGCGAAGCGAGTTGCTGCCCGCCGTACTGCCGCCGGTCCTGCGGCACGCCCTGCTGCGGCTTCCGGGAGTCGCCCTCGCGCTCGCCTCCCTCGGGTTCCTCGGGCTCGGTGCCCAGCCGCCGTCCCCCGAGTGGGGCCTGCTCCTCGCCGAGAACCAGCCCTACGCCGAGCGCGCCCCCTGGGCCGTCCTCGCCCCCGCCGCCGTACTCGCCCTGCTCGGCGCGCTGGCCGTCAGCGCCGCGGGCGGCCTGCGTCTGCCCCGGCGGCCGTCCCCTCGTGCAGCGGGGGCGGTCGAACGGCGGGCCGTCGCGGAGTCGGAGAAGGAACCTGCCGGAGCCCGATGACATGACCCCGGCCCTCGCATCCACCTCCACCTCCACCTCCACCGGGCGGCCCGGAAAGGCATCCGGCCGCCGCACCGCCCCGCTCGCCACCCTCTCGCCGCTGCTCCGGCTGCTGATCCTCACCCAACTCGCCTTCAACATCGGCTTCTTCGCCGTGCTGCCCTTCCTCTCCGAGCATCTGGGGCAGTCCGTCGGCATGGCGGGGTGGCTGGTCGGATTCGTGCTCGGGCTGCGGACCTTCAGCCAGCAGGGGCTGTTCGTGGTCGGCGGGGCGCTCGCCGACCGGTACGGCATCCGGCCCGTCGTGCTCGCCGGCTGCGCGCTGCGGATCGCCGGGTTCGCCTGGCTCGGATTCGCCGAGCGGACCTGGGCCGTCGTCGGTGCCGTACTGCTGATCGGGTTCGCCGCCGCGCTGTTCTCACCGGCCGTCGAGTCGGAGGTCGCCCGCCAGGCGGTCGGGTGGGAGGAAGGAGGAGGCGGGGACCGGACGCGGGTGCTCGCGCTGTTCACCGTCGCCGGTCAGGCGGGCGCCTTCGTCGGGCCGCTGCTGGGCGCGCTGCTGCTCGCCGTCGACTTCCGCACGGTGTGCCTCGCCGGGGCCGGGGTCTTCGTGCTCGTCCTCGCCGGGCACGCGTGGCTGCTGCCGCAGCGCGTCCCCGGGCGGGTCCAGGTCCCGATGAAGGGCGGAGCCCGGCTCGTCCTGCGCAACCGGCGCTTCCTCGCGCTGTGCTGCGCCTACGGTGCCTACCTCCTCGCCTACAACCAGCTCTACCTCGCCCTGCCCGCCGAGGTGGAGCGGGCGGCCGGTTCGCAGGCGCCGCTGGCCTGGCTGTTCGCCCTGTCGTCGCTGCTGGTGGTGACCGCGCAGTTGCCGGTGACCCGGTGGGCGGGGGAGCGGCTGACTCCGCGCCGGTCGATGGTGGCGGGGCTGGCGCTGATCGCCGCCGGGTTCACCGTCGTCGGGCTGGCGCGGCCCGCCGGGTGGACGGGGACGGGTGGGCTGGTGCCCGCCGCCGGGTTCGTCGTCCTGCTCACCCTCGGGCAGATGCTGGTCGCGCCCGTCGCCCGCGCCTGGGTGCCGGACCTCGCCGAGGACGGGCGGCTCGGGCTGTACACGGGAGCGCTGTCCTCCGTGTCGGGGGTGATCGTGCTGGCCGGCAGTTCCGCGACCGGGCTGCTGCTGGACACGGGACTGCCCGTCGCCGTGCCGTGGCTGGTGCTGGCCGCCGTGCCACTGGCGGCGGTGGGGGTGCTGCCGCGGCGGTCGCGCCGGGAGCCCACGGCCGCGACGCCGGCGTCCACGCTGCCCACGCCCACGCCCACGCCCTCGCCCGCGCCCCCGCCCGGGACGAGCGGTTCCTAGCGGCGCAGCGTCGCCACCGCCTCGTCGAAGAGGTGCTCCGGGTCCTCCGCGCCGCCGGAGCGGTACCAGGCGTCGACGGCCGCGTCCAAGCAGGCCAGGGCGGCGGCGACGAAAGCCAGGGCCCGGGGGTCCGGGGTCGTGGTCGGGGGAAGGCCGAGGCGGCGCTGGATGTCGGGGGCGAGCAGTTCCTGCCAGCGCAGGTGCTTCTCCAGGTGCCGGGCGCGTATGGAGGGCGCCTCGTGGTGGATGCGGGCGAGGATGAGCTGCTGCTCCGGGGTCCTGTCCGCCGGCCGGATGGCCAGGAAGGCCGCCCGGATGGCCGTCCAGGCCGACTCGTCGTCCGGGCGTGCCTCCAGCGCGGCCCGTACCGCCTCGCCCAGCGCCTCGGTGTCGCCGAGGACGAGGTCCTCCTTGCTGCCGAAGTAGTGGAAGAAGGAGCGGCGCGAGATGCCCACGGCGCTGGTGATCTGGTCGATGGTCGTCGCCTCGAAGCCCTTCTCCGCGAAGAGCCGCATGGCGGTGTCGGCGATCTCCGCGCGTGCGGCGCGGCGTGCGCGCTCTCGAAGCGTGGGGGTCTCGGCCATGCGCCCAGCCTATAGCTTGCATCCCATGCACTTCTTGCACTCAGTGCAACGTGCTGCGTACAGTGCAACGTATGGGATCTATCGATTTCTCCGGCCAGACCACCGTCGTCACCGGCGCCAGCTCCGGCATCGGTGCCGCCTTCGCCCGCGAACTGGCACGCCGTGGCAGTGACGTCGTCCTCGTCGCACGGCGGCGCGACCGTTTGGAGGACCTCGCCTCGGAGCTGCGGGCGCGGCACGGCGTGCGGGTCACGGCCGCGCCGCTCGACCTGAGCGAACCGGGCGCGGGACGCCGGCTGGCCGCCGACCTGGCCGGGCGGGGCATCCGCGTCGACGGCCTGGTGAACAACGCCGGTTTCGGCACCAACGGCGCCTTCCACCAGGAGGACCCCGACCGCCTCACCGACGAGATCAACGTCGACGTGGCCAACCTCGTCGACCTCACCCGGGCGTTCATCGAGCCGCTCCGCGACTCCGGCCGGGGCGTCCTCGTCAACGTCGCGAGCGCGGCGGCCTACACGCCCAGCCCCGACATGGCGGTCTACGCCGCCTGCAAGGCGTTCGTCCTCAGTTTCACCGAAGCCCTGTGGTACGAGTCCCGCGGTACCGGCCTGCGCGTGCTCTCGCTCGCCCCGGGCCTCACCCGCACCGAGTTCTTCGACCGTTTCGAGGGCGGCGCCTACCAGGGCAGCTACGAGACCCCCGAACAGGTGGTCGCGACCGCGATGCGCACCCTGGACCGCGGACGGCGGCCGAGCGTGCAGTCGGGCCGCCGCAACGCGGTCATGGTCTCCCTGCCCCGTCTCTTCACCCGCCGCCGCACCGTCCTGATCAGTGGGCGCGTCTCGGCCCGCTCCTCGGCAGGGGTCGGTGCTGCGGCGTAGCCGCGCTCACCGTCGCGACGCGCCCCGCCCCGGCGGCTCAGCGGGCGACGAGCTCAGGCACCGCCCGGACAGGAGCGGCGACCACCCGCGACCGCCGCCACAGCCACACCACGTCCCGCCCGAACGACCACACCAGCAGTGCCAGCGCCAGCGCCACCGCCCCGGCGTTCGCCCCACGCGGCAGCAGGTCGGCACCCGCCAGGAGGAGCAGGACGCCCTGCAGCGCGGCCACCGTCTTGCGGGCCGTGCTCGGCGGCAACGAGGCGGTCAGCCACGGCCACGCCCGGGCCGCGGCCACGAACACGTACCGCATGCCGCCGATCAGGAGCACCCACGGGCCCAGGTCCGTCGCGACGTACACGCTGAGCACCAGGATGAGGAACGCGTCGACCTCCATGTCGAAGCGGGCGCCCAGGGCGGTCGACGTGCCGGTGCGGCGGGCGACCCGGCCGTCCACACCGTCCAGGATCAGGGCCGCGGCCGTCAGGCCGACCAGGAGGGCGGCGGGCGGCGCGCTCCGGAAGGAGTCCGCGACCAGGGCGGTGACCCCGCCGACCAGGGTGGCCCGGCCGAGCGTGACCCGGTTGGCCGGGCCGAACACCGGCAGGCGGGAACGGTGCAGGGCGCGGGAGAGCACGGCCCAGCTCGCCAACGCGAACGCGAGGCCGGTCAGCCAGCCCGCCGTGCCCATCCCGGTCGCGGGTCCGAGCAGCACCAGGAGCAGGACCTGCGCGCCCGCCCCCACCGCGGTCTCCTGCTGAACGGGCCTCGCGTCGTACGAATCGTGTGCGTCGTACGTGTTGTTCAGGGCCACCGAACACCCTCCGGCCGTGTGACAGAGTCGATCAACGCCGCTACCTTGTCCGCGGCTCGTGCATCCCTCGGTACGTGGGTGGCTTCCCGATCGTTCAGGAGGAGTTCTGATGACACGCAGAGCACGCACGGCGCGAGCGTTCTGGCTCGAAGCGCCGGGCCGGGGCGGCATCCGTGAGGTGGAGCTGCCGGTACCGGGCCCGGACGAGGTGCTCGTGCGTACGCTGTTCAGCGGCGTGAGCCGGGGCACGGAGACCCTCGTCTTCGGCGGCCGGGTGCCCGCCAACCAGTACGCGGCCATGCGCGCGCCCTTCCAGGACGGCGACTTCCCCGGGCCGGTCAAGTACGGCTACCTCAACGTGGGCGTGGTGGAGGAGGGGCCCGAGCGTCTCGTCGGGCGCACCGTGTTCTGCCTCTACCCGCACCAGACGCGGTACGTCGTCCCCGCCGCCGCCGTGACCCCGGTGCCGCCCTCGGTCCCCGCCGGGCGGGCCGTGCTCGCCGGTACGGTCGAGACCGCCGTCAACGCCCTGTGGGACGCGGCGCCGCTGGTCGGCGACCGGATCACCGTCGTCGGCGGAGGCATGGTCGGCTGCTCGGTGGCCGCCCTGCTGTCCCGCTTCCCGGGCGTCCGCGTCGAGTTGGTCGACGCCGACCCGGCCCGTGCCGGCGTCGCCGAGGCGCTCGGCGTCGGCTTCGCCTCCCCGGCCGACGCCGCCGGCGACCGCGACCTCGTCGTGCACGCCAGCGCGACGGAGGCGGGGCTCGCCCGGTCGCTGGAGCTGCTGCGCCCCGAGGGCACCGTCGTCGAACTGAGCTGGTACGGCGACCGGGGCGTCCGCCTGCCGCTCGGCGAGGCCTTCCACTCCCGGCGCCTGACCCTGCGCGGCAGCCAGGTCGGCACCGTCTCCCCGGCCCGCGCCGCCACCCGCACCTACGCCGACCGGCTCGCCCTGGCCCTCGAACTGCTCGCCGAACCGGCACTCGACGCACTCGTCACCGGCGAGTCCGCGTTCGCCGAACTTCCGGACCTGCTGCCACGGTTGACCTCCGGCGAGATCCCCGCACTGTGCCACCGCATCCGGTACGACCGGAGCGGCATCGACATCGGCAACGGCACCGGTGGCGGCCGTGGCGCCTGACCTTGAGGAAAGACGCCCGGGACGCTGAACAAGGGAAGACCTCCAGCCGTACTGGACGGCACCCCGCGCAGCGACCGGCGGGGGACCAGACGCGCCACACCTGGAGGGTCGTCCGTTGTTCAGCATCACCGTCCGCGATCACATCATGGTCGCCCACAGTTTCCGCGGCGACGTCTTCGGGCCCGCGCAACGCCTGCACGGAGCCACGTTCCTCGTGGACGCCACCTTCCGGCGCGAGCAGCTGGACGAGGACGACATCGTCGTCGACATCGGTCTGGCCACCCGGGAACTGGGCGCCGTCGTCGCCGAGTTGAACTACCGCAACCTCGACAACGAACCCGACTTCGCCGGCGTCAACACGTCCACGGAGTTCCTGGCCAAGGTCGTCGCCGACCGGCTCGCCGAGCGCGTGCACAAGGGGGCGCTCGGTGAGGGTGCCCGGGGGCTGGCCGGTCTCGCCGTGACCCTGCACGAGTCGCACGTCGCCTGGGCGAGTTACGAGCGGGCGCTGTGACCGGCACGACCGCCGCCGGGCGGACCCGGCTCACCCATGTCCCGGCCCAGACCTCCGCCCTGCGGCCCTCCCCGAGGAACGGCGGGACCGTCCCCATGTCCCTGCGCCCCGTGCACTTCGTCATGCCGGGCGGCGTCGACGACCCGGCCGCGCCCAGCGGCGGCAACGCGTACGACCGGCGGGTACGGCTCGACCTGCCCGGCTTCGGCTGGCGGGTACGGGGCCTGCCCGTGCCCGGTGACTGGCCCCGGCCGAACGCCGCCGCCCGCGCGGAACTCGCCCGCGTCCTGCGGCGGTTGCCGGACGGCGCCGTCGTCCTCCTGGACGGCCTCGTCGCCTGCGGCGTGCCGGACATCGCCGTGCCGGAGGCCGGGCGGCTGCGCATGGCCGTCCTCGTCCACCTCCCGCTCGGCGACGAGACCGGGCTCGACGCCGCCGTGGCGGCCGACCTGGACGCCCGCGAGCGCACGGTGCTGCGTGCCGTTCCGGCGGTCGTCGCCACCAGCGACTGGGCGGTGCGGCGCCTCGTCTCCCACCACGGTCTCGACCCGGCCCGCGTCCACGTCGCCGCGCCCGGCGCCGACATCTCGCCCCTCGCGCCCGGCACCGACGGCGTCTCCCGGCTGGTGTGCGTCGCCGCGGTCACTCCCCGCAAGGGCCAGCACCGGCTGGTGGAGGCGCTGGCGGCCGTGGCCGACCTGCCGTGGAGCTGTGTGTGCGTCGGCGGACTCGGACAGGACCCGCGCTACGTCGGCCGGCTGCGGTCGCTGATCGCGCGGCACGGTCTGGAGGACCGGCTGGTGCTCACCGGACCCCGGACGGGCGCCGAGCTGGACGCCACCTACGCCACCGCCGACCTGATGGTCCTCACCTCGTACGCCGAGACGTACGGCATGGCGGTGACGGAGGCCCTGGCGCGCGGCATCCCCGTGCTGGCCACGGATGTCGGCGGCCTCCCGGAGGCGGTCGGACGCGCGCCGGACGGAGGGGTGCCCGGCATCCTCGTCCCGCCCGAGGACCCCGCCGCCCTCGCCTCTGAACTGCGCGGCTGGTTCGGCGAGGTGGACGTGCGACGCCGGTTGAAGTCCGCCGCCCGCGGCCGTCGCGCCGCCCTGAACGGCTGGGCGAGCACGGCCCAGAGCCTCGCCGGAGTACTGCACCGGCTCCCGGGCGAAACGAGGAGGCCGGCATGAGCAAGAGCCACCCGCCCACACCGGCCGATGCCGTCACACCGGCCAGCCCCGGGCCGCAGGGCGCCTCAGGTCGGGTGGGCGCCCTCGGCCCGCAGGACGCCCTCGGCCCGCAGGACGCCCCCGGGCCGCAGAGCGCCCCCGGCCGGGGGCCACCCGCGGCATGCTGGCTGACCCTGGCTCGCAGCGCGCCTCCGGCCGGATGGGGGCCCTCGGCTCGCAGGCCGCCCGTGACCTGCTGGACGCCCCCGGCTCGCAGGGCGACCTCAGCTCGCAGGATGGCCCCGGCCCGGTGGCCGACCTCGGCCCGCAGGACGCCCCCGACTCTGCGGGCGTCTCGGACTCCACCGAAGCCCCCGACTCCACGGAGGTCTCCGACTCCACCGAAGCCCCCGACTTCACCGAAGCCCCCGACTCCACGGCCGCCCCCGACTCCACGGCCGCCCCCGACTCCGCGGGCGTCCAGTCGTCCGCCGTGCAGTCCACCGGTCCTTCCGGGGCGGCCTACGCCGAGTGTGCCGTCGTCCCACTCCGCCAGGCCCCGGCGGGGGAGCGCCCCGACGGTCCTCCGCGTTACGCCCCTGAGTGGCTGCGTCTTCGGGAGCCGGTCGACGCAGCCGCGCGGGCGCGAGAGTTGCTCGACCCGTTGCGGGGCCGGCTCGCCGACCTGCCGGGGCGGGCGGACGGGCTCGTGGTGCACGACGTGGGCTGCGGCACCGGGTCGATGGGACGCTGGCTCGCCCCGCTCCTCGACGGTGCCCAGCACTGGGTGCTGCACGACCGCGACCCCTACCTCCTGCACTTCGCCGCCGTCGCCGCTCCGCGCACCGCCGCCGACGGCAGTCGCGTCACCATCGAGACGCGGCGCGGGGACCTCGCCCGCCTCACCCCGGACGCGTTGACCGGGGCCGTGCTGGTGACGGCGTCCGCGCTGCTCGACGTCCTCACCGGAGAGGAGGTCGGCAGACTCGCCGCCGCCTGTGCCGCGGCCGGCTGCCCGGCGCTGCTGACCCTCTCCGTCGCCGGACGCGTCGACCTCACCCCCGCACACCCCCTGGACGCCGAGATCACCGAGGCGTTCAACGACCACCAGCGGCGCACCGGCATGCTCGGCCCGGACGCGGTCGCCGCCGCGGCCGACGCCTTCACCGGGCACGGCGCCTCCGTACGCCTGCACCCCAGCCCCTGGCGGCTGGGCCCCGACGAGGCCGGACTCACCGCCCCGTGGCTGCGGGGCTGGGTCGGAGCGGCCGTCGAACAGCGCCCGGAACTGCGCACGCGGGCCGACCGGTACCTGGACGAGCGCCTCGCGGCCTGCGCGGCCGGGGAGTTGCGCGTGGTCGTCCACCACACCGACCTGCTGGCGTTGTGCCGGCCGACGGGCGGGGACTCGTGAGCGCCCTGCGCACCCGCCTCGGTGCCCTCGCCGGCACCGCCGTCCTCGCCGTACTCCTGTGGCGGCTGGGCACCGGCGCGTTGCTGGACGGGCTGCGCCGGATCGACGGGCCAACGGTGCTGGCGGGACTCGGGATCGGGCTGGTCACCACCGTGCTCAGCGCCTGGCGCTGGGCCCTGGTGGCCCGGGGGTTGCGCATCCGGCTGCCGCTCGGACCGGCCGTCGCCGACTACTACCGCGCCCTGTTCCTCAACGCGGCCCTCCCCGGCGGCGTCCTCGGCGACGTGCACCGGGCGGTGCGGCACGGGCAGGGCGCCGGAGACCTCGGGCGCGGCGTGCGCGCCGTCGTCATCGAACGGGTCGCCGGACAGCTCGCGTTGATCGGCGTCGGTGTCGCCGTGCTGCTCACCATGCCCTCGCCGGTGCTGGCCCACGCCCGGCACCTCGCCCCGTTCCTGGCCCCGGCCCTGCTCGGGGCGGTCGCCGTCGTGCTCGCCCTGCGCATGAACCGGACGCCCGCACGCCGGGGGCGAGCCCTGCGGGCGGTCCTCGGCGAGGCCCGTGACGGGTTGCTGTCCCGGCGGAACCTGCCGGGTGTCGCGGTCTCCTCCGTCGTCGTACTCGCCGGGCACCTCACGATGTTCGTGCTCGCCGCCCGGGTCGCCGGCAGCGGAGCCTCCGTCGTCGTGCTCACGCCGCTGGCCGTGCTGGCCCTGCTCGCCATGGGGCTGCCGCTGAACGTCGGCGGCTGGGGGCCCAGGGAGGGCGTCACCGCCTGGGCGTTCGGCGCGGCGGGGCTGGGCGCGGGCACCGGCCTCGGTGCGGCGGTGGTGTACGGCGTGCTCAGCCTCGTGGCGAGCCTGCCCGGCGCCGTCGTCCTCGTCGCCCGCCGGAACACCGTGCGCTACGCGCGCCCGTCGCCGGAGTCGCCGGCATCGTCGGATTCCTCCGACACGGCGACCGTCACCGCCGTCAGCAGCGCGAAGCATTCCGCGAAGGAATCCGCGAAGCCCGCCAGCAGTTCCTTCCCCTTTTCCGCCGTCCCCAGTGAAGGACGCCCGATGACACCGGAAGCGGTATAGGCGGACATACCGAGGGAGAGCAGATGACGCCGGTCGTCAGCGACGAAATCGGCGGCCTCGTATCCGGGCCGGACCGTTTCGGGATGGGTGTGCAGCAGAATGGAGGTCTCGATTTCCCCCGCGTGCATGTCGGTGAGCAGCGACGTGGTCACCCCCGCTCGCTGCCGCGCCGTCTCCCAGTCCTCCGCGGCCGGGAACAGCGCCATCCGCTCACCGCGCGCGGAGGCCTCCTGAACGACGTTGCCCAGCACGTAGTTCCCGCCGTGCCCGTTGACCACGACCAGGGCCTCGACACCCGAGCGGCGCAGGGAGTCCGCTATGTCCCGCACCACCGCGTGCAGGGTCACCGAGGAGATGCTGACGGTGCCGGGCCAGGCCGCGTGCTCGTGCGAGCAGCCGATCGTGACCGGCGGCAGCAGGTGCACCGGATACGCGGCGGCGATCTCCCGGGCGACGGCGCACGCGACGAGCGTGTCGGTCGCCAGCGGCAGGTGCGGGCCGTGCTGTTCGTAACTCCCGACCGGCAGCACCGCGACCCTGGAGCCGCGTTCGCGCACGTCTTCGCTCGTGTCCGCCGGCACCAGTGAAGCATCCATTCCCGCACGGCCTTTCAGCTCGGTTGAGTAATTCTTCGAGGAACGCGAGAATCATGACAGAGGCATTCGGTGTACTCGGCGAGAAGACCGCACAGCGCACGGACGTGGAGCGGATCGTGGTGACCCCGCTGCCCACCGTGTACGGGAAATTCCGGGCGTACGGCTATCTCGACCACGAGCGCGGCGACGAGCAAGTGGCCCTCGTCCACGGCGACCCGGGGGCAGAAGGCGTGCTCACCCGGCTCCACTCCGAGTGCCTCACCGGCGACGCGTTCGGTTCCCAGCACTGCGAGTGCGGTGCCCAACTCGTCACCGCCCTGCGTCAGGTGGCCGACGCGGGCAGCGGTGTCGTCGTCTACCTGCGCGGTCACGAGGGGCGCGGCATCGGGCTGCTCGCCAAGCTGCGCGCGATGGCGTTGCAGGCCGAAGGGCTGGACACGGTCGAGGCGAACCTCGCCCTCGGCCTGCCCGTGGACGCCCGCGACTACGGCGTCGCCGCCCGCATCCTCGACGACCTCGGGGTACGGTCCGTGCGATTGATGTCCAACAACCCGCGCAAACGGGAGGCGTTGGTGCGGCACGGCATCCAGGTCGCCGAGCAGGTGCCGCTGCTGATACCGCCGTGCGAGTCCAACATCACGTATCTGCGCACCAAGCGGGAACGGCTCGACCACCACCTGCCGCACCTGGACGCGATGGCGCACGTGCCGTCGTGACCGGCCAAGGCGGACGGTGTCAGTCCGTGAGGGCCTCGTGCACCAGCCGCTTCAGGTCCGGGTAGACCGTGTGCGAGGCACGGGGCCGCACCTGGGTCATGAACTGCACCGTCAGGTCCCGGCCCGGGTCGACCCAGAAGGTGGTGGTCGCCACTCCGCTCCAGCCGTACGTGCCGAGCCCGGAGGGCGACCGGGTGCGGCCGGGGTCGGTCACCACGGAGACGCCGAGGCCGAATCCGACGCCGTCGTTGCCGGGTTCGTCGTGCGCCGGGCGGCTGCCGAAGGCACGCAGGTCGGCGCCGCCGGAGAGGTGGTTGCGGGTCATGAGGTCCACGGTCGCCGGGGCGAGCAGCCGGACGCCGTCGAGTGCGCCGCGGCGCCGCAGCAGTTCCGCGAAGCGGTGCACGTCGTACGCGGACGAGACCAGGCCGCCGCTGCCCGACAGGAACCGGGGCCGCCCCCGCAGCGGCAGCCCGGGGACCGGTGCGATGCCGCCGTCGTCCGTCTCGCCGTACAACTCGGCCAGTCGGTCCGCCTGTTCGTCGGTCACCTGGAACCCGGTGTCCGTCATGCCGAGCGGCCCGAAGATCCGCTCGGCGCAGAACACGTCGAGCGGCTGCCCCGAGACCACCTCCACCAGTCGTCCGAGCACGTTGCTGGCCACCGAGTAGTTCCACTCGGTGCCGGGCTCGAACTGCAGGGGCAGGCGCGCGTACAGGTCGACCGTCTCGGCCAGGTCCGCGCCCGGCCGCACCGACGACTCGACACCGGCCGCCCGGTACAGCCCGTCGACGGGGTGGGAGTGGTAGAAGCCGAACGTCAGCCCCGCCGTGTGGGTCATCAGGTGCCGGACGCGCACCGGACCGGAGGCCGGCCGGGTGACGACGTCCTCCCCGGTCCCCTCCACGTACACCCGGGGCTCCGCGAAGGCAGGCAGGTACCGGTCCACGGGGTCGTCCAGCGACAGCAGGCCCTCCTCCACCAGGGTCAGCACGGCCACGGACGTGACGGGCTTGGTCATGGAGTAGATCCGCCACAGCGTGTCGGCCGTCACCGGGAGCCCGGCCGCGACGTCCCGCAGCCCGTGCACGGTCAGGTGCGCGACGCGCCCGCCGCGCGCGACGGCCACCAGGAAGCCGGGCAGCCCGCCCTCCTCGACCTGCCGCGCGAAGTGCCGGTCGAGCCGGTCGAGGGCCTCGGGGTCCAGCCCGGCCAAGCCCGCTTCGACCTCATGCCGCAGGGGTGGCATCGCCATCGCTCTCCTTGATCGTTCGTCCGGGACGCGTGCGGCATACCCCGTACCCGCCTTCTCGGAACTCCTGCCTCCGTACGGATGCCTTCACTGGCGGCTGACCGTGCGGGTCAGGCCGGTGATCACCGTGGTGGCCAGCAGCCAGCCCGTGATGATCAGGACGTGGGCGAGGGTCTGGTACCAGCCCCCGGGCGAGAAGGCGGTCTCCTGGCCGAAGGAGATCACCGGCAGCAGCAGGTCGAGGGTGTAGAACACCGGGTCGAAGTCGGGGGCCTCCTCCGGCTTGAGTGCCGGCGGGTGATGCAGTCCGTACGCGACCGAGCCGACCGCCAGCAGCGACACCAGCCAGCCGCCCGCCCGCACCGGCCGGAAGCCGTAGCCGACCGTGAGGTCCTGGAGGTGCCCCCACAGGCGGCCGTACCAGGGCAGGGTGCGCCGGCGCCGCCGCTGCTTGGCGAGCTGTACCAGGCGGGCCGCGTCGTCGTCGCCGATCCGCCGGTAGGAGGCCGTCAACTGCTCGTAGGTGAAGGGGAGGTAGCCGTTGCCCCTCTCCAGCATCGGCAGCCGCCGCTCGGCGGGTTCGTGCGGAATGAGCGACGTGTAGGTCAGGTCGTTGAGCTGGACCCGGGCCGGTACCACCTCGGGCTGGAGGAACAGCACGTCCACCTGGGTGCGGCGCAGGTTGAGCGAGCCCCGCACCACCGGGCCCTCCCGCAGCCAGAGTTCGCCGATCACGCAACTGCTGGCACGCAGCGCGGTGTCCCCGGCGTTGGCCAGCCGGGCGTGCGACAGGTCCAGTCGGCCGGGTATCCGGGCGCCGCGCAGCTCCAGCCGGCCCCGGACGTCCGCGCGCCGCATCACCACGTCCGCCTCGGCCGCGAGCGTCTCGGCGTTCAGGGCGGTGCCGCCCGGCCGGTCGAGGACGGCGTCGTTGAGATTGACCGTGCCGGCCACGCGGGCGCCGGTGAGCCGGACCTCGCCGACCGCACGCAGCCCCGGCGCCCACAGGTCGGCGCCCAGCACCGCCTGGTTGAGCTGGAGCACCGGCCCCTCGGTGTCCGGCGCCTCGACGCGGGCGCTCTCCAGGTACAGGCTGCCGGTGACCTCCGCGCCCGAGAGCCGCACCGTCCCGGCGAACCGGGTCCGGGTCAGCCGCAGTACGCCGTCCACCCGGACCGCGTGCGAGATCAGACCGGGCAGTACGGACTCGCTCAGGTTCAGCTCGCGCAGCCTCGCCGCGTGGAAGGTCGGCGTCTCCTCGAAGTGGCAGTGCCGCAGCCGCACCGGGTGGTCGACCGTGGCGTTCTGCAACTCCAGCCGCCCGGTGACGCGTGCCCCGGACAGGCTGAGCACGGGCACCTCGCCGTCCTCCCGGGGGCCGTCCAGGAGCAGGGACCGCAGGACCCGCGCGCGTACGGTCCGCTCGGGGCCCCAGGTGCCGCCGTCGGCGGGATCGTCGGCGGTCGCGGCGTTCGGGTCGGCGGTCCGGAAGTCCACCGCCGTGCCCGAGGCGAACGCCCGCCGGACGCGCGACTCGGCCGGTGTCAGGTCGTTGATCTCCATCAGGGAGGGACTCTGACCCGAACCGGCCGATCACGTCAACGCGCTTGCGGAGCCGCCTGCTTCGTCGCCGCCTACTTCTCGGCCGACTCCACGGCGTGGCCGCCGAACTGGTTGCGCAGCGCGGCGATCATCTTCATCTGCGGGGAGTCGTCCTGCCGGGACGCGAACCGCGCGAAGAGGGAGGCCGTGATCGCGGGCATCGGCACGGCGTTGTCGATGGCCGCCTCGACGGTCCAGCGGCCCTCACCGGAGTCCTCCGCGTAGCCGCGCAGCTTCTCCAGGTGGTGGTCGTCGTCGAGGGCGTTGACGGCCAGGTCCAGGAGCCAGGAACGGATGACGGTGCCCTGCTGCCAGGAGCGGAAGACCTCGCGGACGTTGTCCACGGAGTCGACCTTCTCCAGCAGCTCCCAGCCCTCGGCGTACGCCTGCATCATGGCGTACTCGATGCCGTTGTGGACCATCTTGGAGAAGTGCCCGGCGCCGACCCGGCCCGCGTGGACGTAGCCGTAGGGGCCGTCCGGCTTGAGCGCGTCGAAGATCGGCTCGAGGTCTTCGACGGTCTCCTTGTCGCCGCCGACCATCAGGGCGTAGCCGTTCTTCAGCCCCCACACGCCGCCCGAGACGCCCGCGTCGACGAAGTTGATGCCGCGCTTGCCGAGGTCCTCGGCGTGCCTCTCGTCGTCCGTCCAGCGGGAGTTGCCGCCGTCGATGACGGTGTCGCCGGGCTTGAGCAGCGCCGCCAGCTGGTCGATGACGTGCTGGGTGGCGCCGCCGGCCGGGACCATGACCCAGACCGCGCGGGGCCTCTCCAGCTGGTCGACGAGTTCGACCAGGCTGTCGACGTCGGCCCGCTCGGGATTGGTGTCGTATCCGACGACGGTGTGGCCGGCGTTGCGCAGACGCTCGCGCATGTTGCCGCCCATCTTGCCGAGACCCACAAGACCGATCTGCATGTCAGTGCACTTCCTTCAGTTCACGGTAGGCGGCCACCAGCGCGGCCGTGGACGGATCGAGGCCGGGCACGTCCGCCCCTTCGGTGAGGGCCGGCTCGACGCGCTTGGCGAGCACCTTGCCGAGCTCGACGCCCCACTGGTCGAAGGAGTCGATGTTCCAGATCGCGCCCTGGACGAACACCTTGTGCTCGTACAGCGCGATCAGCTGGCCGAGGACGGAGGGGGTCAGTTCGGCGGCCAGGACGGTCGTGGTCGGGTGGTTGCCCTGGAACGTCTTGTGCGGGACGAGTTCCTCGGGCACCCCTTCGGCGCGTACCTCGTCGGGGGTCTTGCCGAAGGCGAGTGCCTGGGTCTGGGCGAAGAAGTTGGCCATCAGCAGGTCGTGCTGGGCCTTGAGCTCGTCGCTCAGTTCGGCCGCGGGCCGGGCGAAGCCGATGAAGTCGGCCGGGATCAGCTTGGTGCCCTGGTGGATCAACTGGTAGTACGCGTGCTGCCCGTTGGTGCCCGGCGTGCCCCAGACCACCGGCCCGGTCTGCCACTCCACCGGGTCGCCGTCACGGTCGACGGACTTGCCGTTGGACTCCATGTCGAGCTGCTGGAGGTAGGCCGTGAACTTCGACAGGTAGTGCGAGTACGGCAGCACCGCGTGCGACTGGGCGCCCAGGAAGTCGCCGTACCAGACGCCCAGCAGACCGAGGAGCAGCGGCGCGTTGGCCGGGGCCTCGGTGTTGCGGAAGTGCTCGTCGACGATGCGGAAGCCGTCGAGCATCTCGCGGAAGCGGTCCGGGCCGATGGCGATCATCAGGGAGAGCCCGATCGCCGAGTCGAAGGAGTAGCGGCCGCCGACCCAGTCCCAGAACTCGAACATGTTGGCCGTGTCGATGCCGAAGCCGGAGACCTTCTCGGCGTTCGTCGACAGGGCCACGAAGTGCTTGGCGACCGCCTTCTCGTCGCCGCCCAGCCCGGCCAGCAGCCACGAGCGCGCCGACGTGGCGTTCGTGATCGTCTCGATGGTGGTGAAGGTCTTCGAGGCGATGACGAACAGCGTCTCGGCCGGGTCCAGGTCGCGGGTGGCCTCGTGCAGGTCGGCGCCGTCGACGTTGGAGACGAAGCGGAACGTGAGCGAGCGGTCGGTGAAGGCGCGCAGTGCCTCGTAGGCCATCGCCGGGCCGAGGTCCGAGCCGCCGATGCCGATGTTGACGACGTTCCTGATGCGCCTGCCGGTGTGGCCGGTCCACTCGCCGGAGCGGATCCGGTCGGCGAAGCCGGCCATCCTGTCGAGGACCGCGTGCACCTCGGGGACGACGTTCTCGCCGTCGACCTCGATCACCGCGTCCCGCGGGGCACGCAGCGCGGTGTGCAGGACGGCCCGGTCCTCGGTGATGTTGATCCGCTCGCCGCGGAACATGGCGTCGCGCAGCCCGAACACGTCGGTGGCGGCGGCCAGCTCCTGGAGCAGGGCCAGCGTCTCGTCGGTGACGAGGTTCTTCGAGTAGTCGATGCGCAGGTCGCCGACGCGCACGACGTACCGCTCCGCCCGACCCGGGTCCTGGGCGAACAGCTCGCGCAGGTCGGGGTGGGGCAGCGTGCCCTTGGCGTGGTCCGCGAGCGCGGTCCACTCCGGCCGCCGGTTGAGCTTCGGGGTGTCAGACATGGACAGGGGTCTCCTTGTCGGCCTCGCCGCGCAGGGCGATGGCGTACATCTCGTCGGCGTCGAGGCGCCTGAGCTCCTCGGCGATGAGTTCGGAGGTGGGGCGCACCTTCAGCGCGAGGGAGCGCGGCGGCTGACCCGGCAGGGTCATCGTGGCGAGCGGGCCGTCCGGCCGGTCGATGACGATCTCGCCGTTCGCGGTGCCGAGACGGACGGCGGTCACCACCGGACCGTCGGTGACCACGCGGTCCACGCGGACGGCCAGGCGGGCCTCCAGCCAGCGGGCCAGCAGCTCGGCGGCCGGATTGTCCGCCTCCGCCTCCACCACCGCCGAGGTCACCGGCACCCGCGCCTGGTCCAGGGCCGCGGCCAGCATCGAGCGCCACAGCGTCAGCCGGGTCCAGGCGAGGTCGGTGTCGCCGGGCGCGTAGGCGCGGACCCGGCGCTCCAGCACCTCCATCGGCCGCTCGACCGTGTACAGGTCGGTGATCCGGCGCTGGGCCAGCGCGCCCAGCGGGTCCTTCGCGGGGTTGTCCGGCGCCTCCACCGGCCACCACACGACGACCGGCGCGTCCGGCAGCAGCAGCGGCAGCACCACCGAGTCGGCGTGCTCGGACACCTCGCCGTACATGCGCAGGACGACGGTCTCGCCGGTCCCGGCCTCCGAGCCGACCCGGACCTCGGCGTCGAGGTGCGAGCGGGTGCGGTCCCGCAGGTTGCGGGGGTGGCGCTTGATGACGACCAGGGTGCGCGAGGGGTGCTCGTGCGAGGCCTCCTCGGCGGCCTTGATCGCGTCGTAGGCGTTCTCCTCGTCCGTGACGATGACCAGCGTGAGCACCATGCCCACGGCCGGGGTGCCGATGGCCCGGCGGCCCTGCACCAACGCCTTGTTGATCTTGCTTGCCGTGGTGTCGGTCAGGTCGATCCTCATGGCCTGCGCCAGCTCCGTCCGTCTCGTGCGAGCATCTCGTCGGCTTCCCGCGGCCCCCAGCCGCCCGACGCGTACTGCGCCGGCTTGGCGTGCGAGGCCCAGTACTCCTCGATCGGGTCGAGGATCCGCCAGGACTCTTCCACCTCCTGGTGGCGCGGGAACAGGTTGGCGTCACCCAGAAGGACGTCCAGGATCAGCCGTTCGTACGCCTCCGGGCTGGACTCCGTGAACGACTCGCCGTAGGCGAAGTCCATGGACACGTCCCGGATCTCCATCGACGTGCCCGGCACCTTGGAGCCGAACCGCACCGTCATGCCCTCGTCCGGCTGGACGCGGATGACGATCGCGTTCTCGCCCAGCTCCTCCGTCGCCGTCGAGTCGAAGGGGGAGTGCGGGGCCCGCTGGAAGACCACCGCGATCTCCGTGACCCGGCGACCGAGCCGCTTGCCGGTGCGCAGGTAGAAGGGCACCCCGGCCCAGCGGCGGTTGTCGACGCCCAGCTTGATCGCCGCGTAGGTGTCGGTGGTGGAGGCCGGGTCGATGCCCTCCTCCTCCAGGTAGCCGGGGACCCGCGCGCCGCCCTGCCAGCCGCCCGCGTACTGGCCGCGCACGGTGTGCTCGCCCAGCTCCTCCGGCAGCCGCACGGCCCGCAGCACCTTCAGCTTCTCGGTGAGCAGCGAGGACGCGTCGAAGGAGGCGGGCTCCTCCATCGCGGTCAGGGCCATCAGCTGGAGCAGGTGATTCTGGATGACGTCGCGGGCCGCGCCGATGCCGTCGTAGTAGCCGGCCCGGCCGCCGATGCCGATGTCCTCGGCCATCGTGATCTGCACGTGGTCGACGTAGGACCGGTTCCAGATCGGCTCGTACATCTGGTTGGCGAAGCGCAGCGCCAGGATGTTCTGGACCGTCTCCTTGCCCAGGTAGTGGTCGATGCGGAAGACCTGGTCCGGATCGAAGACCTCGTGGACCAGCGCGTTCAGGTCGCGGGCGCTGCCGAGGTCGTGCCCGAACGGCTTCTCGATCACCGCGCGGCGCCAGGAGCCCTCGGGTGCGTCGGTCAGCCCGTGCTTCTTGAGCTGCTGCACGACCTTCGGGAAGAACCTCGGCGGCACGGAGAGGTAGAAGGCGTAGTTGCCGCTGGTGCCGCGGGAGGCGTCCAGCTCCTCCACGGCCTTGCGCAGCTGTTCGAACGCGTCGTCGTCGTCGAAGTCGCCGGGGATGAACCGCATGCCCTCGGAGAGCTGCTGCCAGACCTCCTCGCGAAACGGCGTGCGCGCGTGCTCCCTGACCGCGTCGTGCACCACCTGGGCGAAGTCCTGGTCCTCCCAGTCCCGGCGGGCGAAGCCGACCAGTGAGAAGCCCGGCGGCAGCAGACCCCGGTTGGCCAGGTCGTACACGGCCGGCATCAGCTTGCGCCGCGACAGGTCGCCGGTGACGCCGAAGATGACCAGCCCGGAGGGGCCCGCGATACGGGGCAGACGGCGGTCCTGGGGATCGCGCAGGGGGTTGCTCCAGTCGAGCGGTGCCACCGGCTCGACGGCCTTCCCGGCCCCGTCCCCGCCCTTCGTCCCCTTGGCGGCACGGGCCGTCCCGGTCTTCTTCGCGCTCCGGGACGCCTTCGACGGCTCGGCTGCCTCCGCCGCCTCCGCGGCCCGGCTCTCCTCGGCCTCCTCGGCGTGCAGCGGCCCCGCGGCCTCCCGGGCCGTCCGCGCCTCCTTGGCTTCCTTCGTCGCCTTGGTCTCCCGGACCGTCGTAGCGGGAAGCTCCTCGCTCATTCCCCGTCAACTCCCTTGCTGTCGAGGGACTTCGTCACGGCGGCGAGCAGGTCGTCCCAGGCCGCCTCGAACTTCGCCACGCCCTCCTGCTCCAACTGCTCCACCACCTCGTCGTAGGAGATGCCGAGCCGCTCCACGGCCGCGAGGTCGGCCCTGGCCTGCGCATACCCGCCGGTGACCGTGTCGCCCCGTACGTCGCCGTGATCGGCGGCGGCGTCCAGGGTGGCCTCCGGCATCGTGTTCACGGTGCCGGGAGCGACCAGCTCCTCCACGTACAGGGTGTCCCGGAATGCCGGGTCCTTCACACCGGTGGACGCCCACAGGGGGCGCTGCGGGTTGGCGCGGGCCCCCGACAGGGCGGTGAAGCGGTCGCCCGCGAAGACGTCCTCGTACGCCTCGTAGGCCAGGCGCGCGTTGGCCAGGGCCGCCTTGCCGCGCAGCGCGAGCGCCTCGTCGGTGCCCAGCAGCGTCAGGCGCTTGTCGATCTCGCTGTCGACGCGGGAGACGAAGAAGGAGGCGACCGAGTGGATGCCGGCCAGGTCGGCCCCGGCCGCCCGCGCCCGCTCCAGGCCGGCAAGGTAGGCGTCCATGACCTCGCGGTAGCGCTCCAGGGAGAAGATCAGCGTGACGTTGACGCTGATGCCGGCGCCGACGACCTCGGTGATCGCCGGAAGGCCGGCCTTCGTCGCCGGGATCTTGATCATCACGTTGGGGCGGTCGACCAGCCAGGCCAGCTGACGCGCCTCGGCGACGGTGGCCCGCGTGTCGTGGGCGAGACGGGGGTCGACCTCGATGGAGACCCGGCCGTCCCGCCCGCCGGTCGTGTCGTACACCTCGCGCAGCACGTCGGCGGCGGCGCGGACGTCGGCGGTGGTCATCATGCGGACCGCCTCGTCCACGGTCACGCCCCGGGTGGCGAGGTCGGCGAGCTGCTCCTCGTACCCCTCGCCGGAGCCGATGGCGGCCTGGAATATCGAGGGGTTGGTGGTGACGCCGACGACGTTCTTCGTCCGGACCAGTTCGGCGAGGTTGCCGGACTCGATCCGCCGCCGCGACAGGTCGTCCAGCCAGATCGAGACGCCCTGGTCGGTCAGGCGCCTCAGCGCTCCCGCGGTCGCGGTTGCTTCGGTCACAGTGATCATCTTCTCTTTCTGCGGTGGTGTCCGGTGGTGTGTCCGGTGATGGTGTGCCGTCGGCTCAGCCGCGGGAGGCGGTCAGGGATTCCCGGGCGGCGGCCGCGACGTGCTCGGCGGTGAGGCCGAACTCGGCGAACAGGGTCTTGGCGTCGGCGGAGGCGCCGAAGTGCTCCAGGGAGACGATGCGGCCCGCGTCCCCGACGAACCGGTGCCAGGTCAGGCCGATCCCGGCCTCCACGGCCACCCGGGCCCGCACGGAGGGCGGCAGTACGCTCTCGCGGTACGCGTTCGGCTGCTCCTCGAACCACTCCACCGACGGCATCGACACCACGCGCGTGGCGGTGCCCTCGGCCTCCAGCGCCTCCCGCGCGGCCACCGCGAGCCGCACCTCGGAGCCGGTGGCGATCAGGACGACGTCCGGGGTGCCGGTGGAGGCGTCGGCGAGGACGTACCCGCCGCGCGCCGCGTCCGGGTTCGGCGCGTAGGTCGGCACACCCTGGCGGGTGAGGGCGAGGCCGTGCGGTGCCGGGTGGGTGGAGTGACGCCTGAGGATCTCGGCCCACACGGTCGCGGTCTCGTTGGCGTCGGCCGGGCGGACGACGTTGAGGCCGGGGATGGCGCGCAGGGCGGCGAGGTGCTCGACCGGCTGGTGGGTCGGGCCGTCCTCGCCGAGGCCGACGGAGTCGTGCGTCCACACGTACGTCACCGGCAGCTGCATCAGCGCGGACATGCGCACGGCGTTGCGCATGTAGTCGGAGAAGACCAGGAACGTGCCGCCGTAGATGCGGGTGTTGCCGTGCAGGGCGATGCCGTTCATCTCCGCGGCCATGGAGAACTCGCGGATGCCGAAGTGGAGGGTGCGGCCGTACGGGTCGGCCTCCGGCAGCGGGTTCCCGGCGGGCAGGAAGGAGCTGCTCTTGTCGATGGTGGTGTTGTTCGAGCCCGCCAGGTCGGCCGAGCCGCCCCACAGCTCGGGCAGCACCGCGCCGAGCGCCTGGAGGACCTTGCCGGAGGCGGCGCGGGTGGCGACGGCCCTGCCGGTCTCGAACACCGGCAGGGAGTCCTCCCAGCCCTCGGGCAGCCGGCCGGCGACCACGCGGTCGAACAGCGCCGCGCGCTCGGGCGCCGTGTCACGCCAGGCGGCGATCCGCTTGTCCCAGGCGGCGTGCGCCTCGGCGCCCCGGTCCAGGGCGGCGCGGGTACGGCCGAGGACCTCGTCCTCGACCGCGAAGGACCGCTCCGGGTCGAAGCCGAGGAGGCGCTTGGTGGCGGCGACCTCCTCCGCGCCGAGGGCGGAGCCGTGGGACGCCTCGGTGTTCCGGGCGTTCGGCGCGGGCCAGGCGATGATCGTGCGCATGGCGATGATGGAGGGCCGCCCGGTCTCGGCCTTCGCCGCCGTCAGCGCCGCGTACAGCGCGTGCACGTCGACGTCGCCGCTCTCGGCGGGCTCGACGCGCTGCGTGTGCCAGCCGTACGCCTCGTACCGCTTCAGCACGTCCTCGGAGAACGCGGTGGCGGTGTCGCCCTCGATGGAGATGTGGTTGTCGTCGTAGAGGAAGACCAGGTTGCCGAGCCTCTGGTGGCCGGCCAGCGACGACGCCTCGGCGGAGACGCCCTCCTGGAGGTCGCCGTCGGAGACGATCGCCCAGACGGTGTGGTCGAAGGGCGAGGCGCCCTCGGGTGCCTCGGGGTCGAACAGGCCGCGCTCGTAGCGGGCGGCCATCGCCATGCCCACCGCGTTGGCCACACCCTGGCCCAGCGGACCCGTGGTGGTCTCCACACCCGCCGTGTGCCCGTACTCGGGATGGCCCGGCGTCTTCGAGCCGTGCGTGCGGAACGCCTTGAGGTCGTCCAGCTCCACCTCGTACCCGGCGAGGTACAGCTGGGTGTACAGGGTCAGCGAGGTGTGGCCGGGGGAGAGGACGAAGCGGTCACGGCCGGTCCACTCCGGATCTGCGGGATCGTGCCGCATCACCTTCTGAAAGATCGTGTACGCCGCCGGCGCGAGGGCCATCGCCGTGCCCGGGTGGCCGTTCCCGACCTTCTGCACGGCATCGGCCGCGAGGACCCGGGCGGTGTCGACGGCACGCCGGTCGAGTTCGGTCCATTCGAAGCGGTCCGCGCTGTCCACTGTGTGCGTGCTCATCTTCAAGAAATCCTCGATCGGAGCGAGAGAACTGGTCTGACGTGTTCAAACTTAAAAGTCTGACTTTTGAGAGTGAAGGTCGCGGTGTGCCAGCCTGTGGTGAAACTGGGACACGCCCCGGCTCCGGGGCGCACGGGCGGGACGGCACGAGAACGACATGGCGGACGAAAGCACTCAAGACGGCGGCAGCGGCCACGGCGGCGACGGGATCAGAACGTTCCCCTTCCCGGTCGATCTCAGCCTCCTCGGTGTCGGCATGCAGGTCGGTCCCATGGGAGCCGGCCGCACCTGGCACGCGCAGGTCCCGCTCCACCGCGTGCACCGCATCGACTTCCACGTCGTCATGCTGTTCACGGGCGGCGGCCCGGTCCGGCACATGATCGACTTCGCCGAGTACGAGGCGACGGCCGGCGATCTGCTGTGGATCCGTCCCGGACAGGTCCACCGCTTCTCCCCGGACAGCGAGTACCGCGGAACGGTGCTCACCATGCAGCCCGGCTTCCTGCCCCGCGCCACCGTCGAGGCCACCGGCCTCTACCGCTACGACCTGCCGCCCCTGCTCCACCCCGACGAGGCGCGGCTCGCGGCGCTGACGGCGGCGCTCGACCAACTGCGGCGCGAGTACGAGGACGCGACCACGCTGCCGCTGAGCCTGCACACCGCCGTACTGCGTCACACCCTGTCCGCGTTCCTGCTGCGGCTGGCGCACCTGGCCGCCGGTTCGGCCCGGGAGGCCCGGGAGGGGAGAGCGGGGCGGGAGGAGGCGCCGGGGGACAGCACCTTCGTCCTCTTCCGGGAGGCGGTCGAGCGGGGCTTCGCCACCAATCACAGCGTCAGCGCCTACGCCGACGCGCTCGGTTACTCGCGCCGCACCCTGGTGCGCGCGGTGCGCGCCGCCACCGGCGAGACGCCCAAGGGGTTCATCGACAAGCGGGTCGTCCTGGAGGCCAAGCGGCTCCTCGCCCACACCGAGCTGCCGATCGGCCGGGTCGGCGCGGCGGTCGGCTTCCCGGACGCCGCCAACTTCTCCAAGTTCTTCCAGCAGCACACGGACCAGACCCCGGCGGCGTTCCGCACCGAGCTGCGCTGAGCGGACCGGCCCCGGGAGCGGCGAAGGGGCCCCACGGAGAGTGGCGCCCCTTCGCCCCCCTGCGGGGGTGCCGGTCGGTTCCTCAGTGGCCGAAGCCGAACCAGTTCACGTTCACGAAGTCGGCGCCCTGGCCGCTGGTGAAGGTGAGGTAGACGTCGTGGGTGCCCGTCACCGAGGCGATGTTCGCCGGGATCGTGCGCCACGACTGCCAGCCGCCCGTGTTGCCCACGGCGAAGCTGCCGATCGGCGCGCTGGTACGGCTGTCCAGGCGCACCTCGACCAGACCGCTGACGCCCGCCGCCGCACCGCTCGCCACCCGGGCCTTGAACTGCGTCGCCGCGCTGGAGCCGAACTTCACGCCCTTGTACTGGGCCCAGTCGCCGTTCGCGAGCGCCCCGAGGTTGCTCCCGCCGCCCGAGTCCGAGGTGGCCTCGGTCATCGTGCCGGACTGGGCGTCGTAGGACTCGGCCTGGAGAGTGCCGTACGCGTCGCGGTCACCGCCGGTCGGCGGGGGAGTGGTACCGCTCCCACCGGCCGACAGCACCTGGACGTAGTCCACCAGCATGGAGTGCCCCGGCTGGGTGCCGCCGTCCGGGCCGCCGCCGAAGGCGTCCGGGAAGCCGCCGCCCATCGCGACGTTGAGGATGACGAAGTACCCGTGGTTCGTGGCGTTCGCCCACGTCGTCGCGTCGACCTGATCGGCGCGGACGGTGTGGAAGGTGTTGCCGTCGACGGAGAAGCGGATCTCCTCCACGCTCGTCGAACGGTCCCACTCCACCCGGTAGGTGTGGAAGCCGGCCTGGCAGGTGGCGCCGGGGCACGGGGTGTTGCCGCCGATGCCGCTGGTCTCGTTGCAGGGGCCGCCGGGCGAGGTTCCGCAGTGCAGCGTGGACCAGACCGTGTTGAGGCCCTGGGTGTTCTCCATGATGTCGATCTCGCCGACCCCGGGCCAGTTCCAGTAGTTGCCCCGGTAGGGCGAGCCGAGCATCCAGAACGCCGGCCAGTAGCCCTTGGCCGCGGCCCCGGTGACGTTCGGAACCTGGATGCGCGCCTCCACGCGCAGCTTGCCGCCGGCCGGGGGCTCGAAGTCGGCCCGCTTGGTCTCGACGCGGCCCGAGGTCCAGTTGCCGGCACCGTCGCGCCGCGGGGTGATGCGCAGGTTGCCGCTGCCGTCCAGGGAGACGTTCTCCGGGGACGACGTCATCGTCTCGATCTCGCCGGTGCCCCAGTTGGCGGGGCCGCCGGGGTACGAGGTGCCGGTGTCGTACTGCCAGTTCGCGGTGTTCACGCCGGAGCCGGCCGCGCCGTCGAAGTCGTCGGCGAAGACCTGTGTCCAGCCGGACGGGGGCGGCGGTACGGTCGCGCCCGCCGGCGGTCCCGTCACGGCCGTCGCCGCGGCGGCGAGACCGAGCGTGCCGACGACGGCCACCAGCGCCCGGCGCAGCGGCCTGCGTCTGGACGGGTTGCCGGATGTCTCTGTCATGTGGGGGTCGCCTCTCGGATGCGGGAGTGGGAAGCGGGAGCGGTGCGCTCCGAGCGCGCTTCCCGGGGGGACCGTTGAGAGCGCTCTCAGAGTGCGGCCAATGTGCTCCCGGTCGCCGTCGCCGTCAAGAGGTGAAGCCGACAAACCCCTTGTAGGGATGGGGAGTTCACCCCGTGAACGTCTCGAACGTCACCAAAGTGCCGGGTGCGGGTGAGTGGGGCCTGGCCCGGCCCTCGGGCAGGGGCGGGGGAGGGAGGAGCACGCGGGCGGGGGTCCGGCCGTGCCATGATCGGCGCCGGACGTGAGGCACGGTTCGGCGACGGAAGGGTGCGGACGTGAGGCTGACGATCGTGGGCGGCGGCGGATTCCGCGTGCCGCTCGTGTACGGGGCGCTCCTCGGGGACCGCGCCGAGGGGCGTGTGACCGACGTCGTCCTGCACGACACGGACCCGGCCCGGCTGACGGCGGTGACCCGGGTACTGGCCGAACAGGCGTCCGGCGTGCCCGACGCGCCCGCGGTGAGCGCGACGACCGACCTCGACGAGGCGCTGCACGGTGCCGACTTCGTGTTCTGCGCGATCCGCGTCGGCGGTCTCCAGGGGCGGGCCGACGACGAACGGGTGGCGCTCGCCGAGGGCGTCCTCGGGCAGGAGACGGTCGGCGCGGGCGGTATCGCCTACGGGCTGCGGACCGTCCCGGTCGCCGTCGACCTCGCACGCCGCGTGGCCCGGCTGGCACCGGACGCCTGGGTCATCAACTTCACCAATCCGGCGGGCCTGGTCACCGAGGCCATGTCCCGGCACCTCGGCGACCGCGTCATCGGCATCTGCGACTCGCCGGTCGGCCTCGGCCGCCGGGTCGCCCGGGTGCTGGGCGCCGACCCGGACCGCGCCTTCGTCGACTACGTCGGCCTCAACCACCTCGGCTGGCTGCGCGGCCTGCGCGTCGCCGGACGCGACGAACTGCCGCGGCTGCTCGCCGACCCGGCGCTGCTCGGCTCCTTCGAGGAGGGCCGCCTCTTCGGACCCGAGTGGCTCACGTCCCTCGGCGCGATCCCCAACGAGTACCTGCACTACTACTACTTCAACCGGGAGACCGTCCGCGCCTACCAGGAGGCCGACCGCACCCGCGGCGCGTTCCTGCGCGACCAGCAGTCCGGGTTCTACGACGAGATGCGGCGCCCCGACGCCCCGGCCCTGGCGACGTGGGACCGTACCCGCGCCGAGCGCGAGGCCACCTACATGGCGGAGAACCGTGAGACGGCGGGCGCGGGCGAGCGCGAGGCCGACGACCTGTCCGGCGGCTACGAGAAGGTGGCGCTGGCGCTGATGCGGGCCGTCGCCCGCGACGAACGCGCCACCCTGATCCTCAACGTCCGCAACCGCGGCACGCTGTCCGTCCTCGACCGCGACGCCGTGATCGAGGTCCCCTGCCTGGTCGACGCGAACGGTGCCCACCCGGTGGCCGTCGACCCGCTGCCCGGCCACGCCACCGCACTGGTCTGCGCCGTCAAGGCCGTCGAACGCGAGATCCTGACCGCCGCCGAGACCGGCTCCCGCACCGCCGCGGTACGCGCCTTCGCCCTGCACCCCCTCGTCGACTCGGTCGACGTCGCCCGCCGTCTCGTCGACGGCTACCGGGCGGTGCATCCGGGGCTTGCCTACCTCAGGTGAGCCCCACCGGCGCGGACGTCGCCGGTGCATGAGCCGCAGCCGGTGCCGGTGTGTGAGCGGTGGCCGGTGCCTGCGCGGCTGTCGGTGTCGGTGTCGTGACGGCGGCCGGTTCCGGGCGCTGGTGGGGCAGGGAGACCGGGCGCAGGGGGCGCGGCCCGGACACCACCGCGTAGTCCTGGCCCAGGAACGGCGGCTCCAGCTCGCCCGGGTCGTCGCCGAGGGCCAGCCGGACCGCCGCCCACGGCACGTTGATCCCGCACAGCGCCAGCTGGTGCAGCCCGCCCGCCGGTCGGGTGTTGACGTCCATCAGGACGGGCCGGTCGCCGAACATCCGGAACTGCACGTTGGACAGGTGGTGCAGCCCGAACGCCTCGGCGATCCGCCGCGCCGGCGCCAGCCACTGCTCGTGCAGGGTGAAGCCCCGCCGGCGGCCGTTCTTGGTGCGGCCCACGGCCAGCCGCACCCGGCTGTCGGGCCCGGTGAGGCAGTCCACCGAGACCTCCGGCTGCTCCAGACGCGGCATCACCAGCCAGTCCACCGGCTCCTCGGCGGCCCGCAACGCCTCGACGACCAGCGGCAGCGGCACGGACGGGCTCGGGAAACCGTTCAGGTGCGCGAGCGAGAAGGGGTCCCGGGTGACCATCCGGAAGCCCACGCCGCCCGCGCCGGACGCCGGCTTGAAGCACGCCCGGTGACCGCCCGCCTCCAGCTCCTCCACCGCGAGGACGAGTTCGTCGGCCGTGCGGACCCGCCACCAGGGCGGCACCGGCACGCCGATCGCCCGGACCGCCTCGTAGGCGATCACCTTGTCCCGGAAGAGGGCCACCGCCTCCGGCGGCGGCGCGAGCAGGGCCGTGCCCGCCGCCTCGAACTCGGCGTGGTGGGCGACGACGGCCGACTGGTGCAGCCGGGGCACGAACACGTCGATGCCGCGCCGCGCGCACTGGGCCAGCGCGTACTCGACATAACCGGCCGGGGAGAGGCCCTCGGGCTCCAGGTCGGCGGTGTCGGCCGCGGCCAGCACCGGGGAGTCGGGGTCGCCGTGCGTGGCATGGATCTCGACGGCCCGGTCGGCGGGATTTCTCCGCAGCTGATCCATGAAGAAGACGTTCTCCGCGTACGTGCGGTTGAGCCATACGCGTACGGGAGAAGCCATGCAAGCCGCCTTCCGGGGTTCGCGGGCAGGGCGAAGCGGGCCGTGCCCGGCCAGGGGTTTGGAGGGACACCGGGCCGCTCTGCGCGAAAGGAGAGTCGTGGCGGTGGTGTTGGGGCGATCATAGGGGTAGGCGTGCCCCCGAGCGCAACGCGCGTCACACGGATGCGCCGGCCCAGCCGTGCGCGGGCCCTTCGGCCCCGCTCCGGCGCGACCGGCCGCTCCTTGTGGCGGGGAGGGGGATGTGATCTCGTGGCGTTCGAGCGCGCGCCCGGAAAGGGGTGGAGGATGACGTCGGCGGCCGATGCTCCGGGGCAGCTGTGGGCCATCAGTGACCTGCACATCGGATACGCGGAGAACCGGGCCCTGGTGGAGGAGATGCGCCCCGGGTCCGACGGCGACTGGCTCCTGGTGGCCGGCGACGTGGCCGAGACCGTCGCCGACATCCGCTGGGCCCTCGGCACCCTCGCGGACCGGTTCCGCCGGGTCGTGTGGGTCCCCGGCAACCACGAACTGTGGACGCACCCCAGGGATCCGGTCACCCTGCGCGGAGCCGCCCGGTACGCCCACCTCGTCGAGATGTGCCGCGAGCTGGGCGTGACCACGCCCGAGGACCCCTACCCGGTGTGGCAGGGCGCGGGCGGCCCGGTGGTCGTCGCACCGCTCTTCCTGCTCTACGACTACTCGTTCCTGCCCGCGGGCTGCGCGACCAAGGACGAGGGTCTCGCCCACGCCCGCACCACCGGCGTCGTGTGCACCGACGAGCATCTGCTCCACCCCGACCCGTACCCCAGCCGCGAGGCCTGGTGCCGGGCGCGGGTCGCCGAGACCGAACGCCGGCTCGCCGCGCTCCCCGCGGGGCTGCCGACGGTCCTCGTCAACCACTACCCCCTGGACCGTCATCCCACCGACGTCCTGTGGTACCCGGAGTTCGCCATGTGGTGCGGCACCGCGTCGACCGCCGACTGGCACCGCCGGTTCCGGGTCGACACCATGGTCTACGGACACCTGCACATCCCGCGCACCACCTGGCACGAGGGGGTCCGCTTCGAGGAGGTGTCGGTGGGCTACCCCCGCGAGTGGCGCAAGCGGCCCGGGCCGCCCGCACGGCTGCGCCGCATCCTGCCGTCGCCGGCGCCCTCGCGACCGGAGGCGGCCCGTTGATCGGGGAACTGCTGCCCGAGACCGTCGTCACCGTGGAGGCACACGGTGACGAGGACGCAGGACACCTGCCCCTCTACCCGGAGGAGGAGGCGGTCGTCGCGCGGGCGGTCGCCAAGCGGCGCCGGGAGTTCACCGCAGCCCGGTCCTGCGCCCGCCGGGCCATGGAGAAGCTCGGCGTGCCCGCGCAGGCCGTGCCGGCCGGTGAACGGGGGGCCCCGCGCTGGCCGGCCGGTCTGGCGGGCAGCCTGACCCACTGCGACGGCTACTGCGCCGCCGCCCTGGTGCGCCTGACGGACCTGGCCTCCCTCGGCATCGACGCCGAACCGGACGGGCCGCTCCCGGAGGGCGTCCAGGACGGCATCGCCCTGCCCGCCGAGGCGGCACGCCTGCGGCGACTGGACGAGGAGCATCCCGGCGTCCACTGGGACCGGCTGCTGTTCAGCGCCAAGGAGTCGGTCTACAAGGCGTGGTTCCCCCTCACCGGGCAGTGGCTGGACTTCGCGGAGGCGGACATCGAGATCACCGCGGACCCGCACGACCGGCGCCGCGGCACCCTGCACGCCACCCTCCTGGTGCCGGGACCGACCGTGTCCGGCAGGCGTGTGGGCCACTTCGACGGCCGCTGGACCGCCCGGGACGGCCTGGTCGCCACGGCCGTCACGGTCCCGCACACCTGAACGGCGACCCGGCCCGGCACGGCCGGGACCGAGGTGAACCGCGCCGCCCCCAGGGCGTCATGGGCGCGGGCACCAGCTTCGCAGCAGCCGGAAGAACGCCTCCTCGTTACCTGCCAGCCCCGCGGCCTCCAGCGCACGCTCCGCCTCGGCCAGCACGGAGGGCGGGACGACGGGAGGCCGGGCAGGACCGCCGGGATCCGACCCCGTGTCGAAGCCGGCCCGCACGGTCTGCAGGAGCCGCAGATAAGCCTGGACGGCGGTGCGTTCGTGGTCGGTCAGTACGGCGGTGGTCATCGGTCGGCTCTCCCCACAACGACGTCAGCGGTCACGCGCCCCGCACAGCGGCGGCACACTTCCACCTTGCCGTCCCCCACTGACAATCCCGCCCAGCCGCGCTCCGTGCCCCGTCCGGCCCGGCCCGATCGGGTCAGCGGCCGGACCGCCGCGCGGCCGGCGCGTCTCCTTCAGGACTCGGGTTCAGGACTCGGGCGGTTTGACGCTCTCCAGGAGCATGTCCAGCCATTCGGCGACCTTGTCGCGGTGCTTGTCGGTGGGCAGTTGAGCGGCCCGCCAGGCGATGCCCCGCACACCGTGGTCCTGCAACAGCCGCTCCAGCGGGTCGTCGTCGGCCGCCGCCTCCCGCTCCCGGTCGGCGAGTTGCTGGAGCAGTTCCTGCTCCGTCTGCTGGAGGGCGCCCGAGAGCGCCTCCGGGTCCTCGGCGGTGAGGAAACCGGCGTGCACCCGGAAGAAGCGCTGAATGGCGTCGCAGTGCTCCATGGTGGGGCGCCGGTCACCGTTGATGAGCGCGCCGGCCTGCTGCCGCGACATGCCGGCGCCGTCGGCGATCTCCTGCTGGGTGTACTTGCGCCCGTTCGCCTTCAACCGGGTGCGGCGCAGCAGGTCCAGACGCTGCACGAAACGGGCCTGCACATCGGGTTCCCCCGCGGGCCGGCCGCCGAGCAGGGCCCCGACGACGGACTCGGGGGCGCCGGAGGCGGCGGAGAGCCGGGCGACGTCGAAGACCTCGGTGTGGGGTACGCCGAGGCGGTCCGCGAGTGCGGCGACCCGGGCGACGACCGCGGTCAGCGCGGTGGTCGGCATGGCACCCGGAACTTCGAAGCCACCCGTCACCGACAGCTCTCCCACGTCTCTCACAGGCCTCACAGGCTTCTCACAAGCGGTTGCCGTGAACTTCCCGGAGAGTAGCCTGCCGCTCGAACTCACATCCAGGCATCGCCACAACTGTGGCCTATTTCAGCCGTCAACAGGCACGAAATGCCACGATAGTTGACACACCTCGCGTCGGGGCAGCAGGATGCGGGACGCCGCGAGAAGGCCGCATAGGCAAGAGGGGTGACCTCCCGATGGCATTTCAGGCAGGAGGGCAGCGGCCGGCGCCGCGGCCCGCCCCCGCGACCCCCGAGGCCCAGGCCTACCTCCAGGACTACACGGCGCTCCTGGAAGCCGTCCCCTTCCCCTCCCTCGTCGTCGACCACCGCTGGGACGTGGTGCTGGCCAACGGCGCCTTCCGGACACTCTTCCAGGGCGCCGGACCACACCCGACGGCCATGCCGGACGACAACTTCCTCCGGTTCGTCCTCTTCCACCCCGACGCCTCCGCGGTCCTCGGCGAGCACGAGTCGAGCTGGTGCCTGCCCATGCTGGCGCACTTCGCCGCCGCCCTCGAGCGGTACGGCCACGATCCCGCCCTGCAGGCCGTCCGCCGGGACATCGCCCAGGATCCGATCATGGAGGCCGCCTACCGGCAGGGCCTGCCGCACTGGATCCGTGCCGTCGGCGCCCGGGCCGTCGAACACGACGGAGCCGTACGGCCGCTGCACCACCCCGACCCGCGCCGGGGCACCACCGAGTGCCGGGTCGTGATCGAAACGCCCAGAGTGCTGGAGGAGTTGGGCTACACCCGGCTCACGCTGGTCCTGCGGGAGCCGCGCCGCACCGCGCACCGCTCGCCGCGTGCCCGCCGCACTCCTTCCCACCTGCGCGTGGTCCCCGCCGCCGAGTGACCGGCGGCGCCGGCAGCCGCCCACCGGGGCCCGTGCCCGTTCACGGGACCGTTCACGAGACCGTCTCCGCACCGGTTCCGGGACTCTTCCCACGTTCAGTGGTGTGTGACATAGTACTGATGTGATCGAGTCTCTGACCTGCGATGTCGTGGTGGTGGGGGCCGGGATGGTGGGCGCGGCCTGCGCGTTGTACGCCGCCCGCGAAGGGTTCGACGTCCTCGTGCTGGACCGCGGCCACGTGGCCGGCGGCACCACCGGAGCGGGGGAGGGGAACCTCCTCGTCTCCGACAAGGAACCCGGCCCCGAACTGGAACTCGCGCTGCTCTCCGCCCGCCTGTGGACCGCGCTCGCCGCGGAACTGGGCCGCGCCGTCGAGTACGAGCCCAAGGGCGGTGTCGTCGTCGCCGAGACCCCCGAGGCGCTGGCCGGCCTGGAGGCCTTCGCCGACGGCCAACGGGGTGCCGGAGTGGAGGCGGAGACCGTCCCCGCGGACCGGCTCCACGACCTCGAACCCCACCTCGCCCCCGGCCTCGCGGGCGCCGTGCGCTACCCGCAGGACGCGCAGGTCATGCCCGCGCTGGCCGCCGCCCACCTGTTGCGCGCGTCCGGGGCCCGGCTGCGCACCGGCCGTACGGTGACCGGTGTGCTGCGCGACCCCGGCGGAGCCGTGCGCGGGGTGCGAACGGACCGCGGCGACGTGCACGCCCCGGCGGTCGTCAACGCCGCCGGACCGTGGGGCGGCGAACTGGCCGCCCTGGCCGGGGTGCGGCTTCCGGTGCTGCCCCGGCGCGGCTACGTCCTCGTCACCGAGCCGCTGCCGCCCCGTATCCGGCACAAGGTGTACGCCGCGGACTACGTCGCCGACGTCGCCAGCGACTCGGCGGCCCTGCAGACCTCCCCGGTCGTGGAGGGAACGGCCGCCGGACCGGTCCTCGTCGGGGCCAGCCGGGAGCGGGTCGGCTTCGACCGCTCGGTCTCCCTGCCCGCCCTGCGGGCCCTGGCCGCGGGCGCCACCCGCCTGTTCCCGTTCCTCTCCGGGGTGCGGGCGCTGCGCACCTACGCCGGGTTCCGGCCGTATCTGCCCGACCACCTGCCGGCCATCGGCCCCGACCCCAGGGCCCCCGGGCTCTTCCACGCCTGCGGGCACGAGGGCGCCGGCATCGGCCTGTCCACCGGCACCGGACACCTGATCGCCCGGCTGCTGACCGGCGAGCGGCCCGCCCTCGACCTCGCCCCCTTCCGCCCCGACCGCTTCCCCGAGGAGGACCGGTGAACCCACTGCGACTGGTACGCGCGAGGCCCGCGCCCGCCGTCACGGTCACCGTCGACGGCCGGCCCGTGGAGGCGCTGCCCGGCCGGACGGTCGCCGCCGTGCTGTGGGCGGCCGGCATCACCTCCTGGCGCACCACCCGGGGCAGCGGCAGCCCGCGCGGGGTGTTCTGCGGGATCGGCGTCTGCTTCGACTGCCTCGTCACGGTCAACGACCGCCCCGGCCAACGCGCCTGCCTGGTCCCCGTCCGACCGGGCGACGTGATCCGCACCCAGGAGGGGACCGGTCATGAGGACTGATCTGGCCGTCGTCGGGGCGGGCCCGGCCGGACTCGCGGCGGCGCTCGCGGCGGCCGCGCGCGGGGTGCGGGTCACGCTCGTGGACGCGGCGGACGGGCCCGGCGGGCAGTTCTACCGGCAGCCCGCCGCCGAACTGGGCGCCCGGCGCCCCCGCGCGCTCCACCACCAGTGGCACACCTGGGAGCGCCTGCGGGACGGCCTCGCCGCCGGTCACGTACAGGTCTTGACGGGCCATCACGTGTGGTTCGCCGAGACGACGGACGACGGGTTCACCGTGCACGCGCTGCTCGGACCGGCGCAGGACGAACCGGCGGCCGTGCACGCCCGCGCCGTGCTGCTCGCCACCGGCGGCTACGAGCACGTCCTGCCCTTCCCCGGCTGGACGCTGCCCGGCGTCGTCACCGCCGGGGGCGCCCAGGCCATGCTCAAGGGCGGCCTGGTGGTGCCCGGACGGACCGCGGTCGTCGCCGGGACCGGCCCGCTGCTGCTGCCCGTGGCGACCGGACTCGCGGCCGCCGGGACACGCGTGTCCGCGCTCGTGGAGTCCGCCGACCCCAGGCAGGTCGCCCGCCACACCCGGGCCCTGGCCGGCAAGATGCCTGAGGGCGCCGGATACGCCGCCCGGCTCCTGCGCCACGGCGTCCGCACCCTCACCCGGCACACCGTCGTCCGCGCCCACGGCGACGACCGCCTCACCGGCGTCACCGTCGCCGCCCTCGACGCCGACGGCCGCGTCCGGCGCGGCACCGGGCGGTACCTGCCCTGCGACACCCTGGCCGTCGGCCACGGCATGCTCCCGCACACCGACCTCGCCGACGGCCTCGGCTGCCGCCTGGACGGGCCGACGGTGGCCGTCGACGCCGAGCAGCGCACGAGCGTCCCCGGCGTCTGGGCGGCCGGAGAGGCCACCGGCGTCGGCGGAGCCGCCCTCGCCCTCGCCGAGGGGCACATCGCCGGACGCTCGATCGCCGCCCGGCTGCGCGGCACCGAACCCGACCCGGACGACTGGGCACCGGCCGCGCGCTCCCGCCAGGCGCTGCGGAAGACCGCCGCCGCCCTCGCCACCGCCTTCGCCCCGCCCGCCCACTGGACCGAACAGGTCGACGACGACACCGTCGTCTGCCGCTGCGAGGAGGTCACCGCGGGCGCCGTCCGCGAGGCCGCCGGCAGCCTCGGCGCGGGCGACGTGCGCACCGTGAAGCTGCTGACCCGCGCCGGGATGGGCTGGTGCCAGGGCCGGATGTGCGCCACCGCCGTCGCCGGTCTGGCCGGCTGCGACCCCGTACCGTCCCGCCGCCCCCTCGCCCGCCCGGTACCGCTCGGCGTCCTCGCGGGCTCCCCGGCCGGGCAGCCGGAGTCCCCGGCCGAGCCGCTGGAGTCCCCGGTCGAGCCGCTGGAGTCCCCGGTCGACCGCCGCGAGCTCCCGGAGGACCGGCTGGAGTCCCTGGTGGACCGGCCGGAGCCTTCGACCGACCATCGCGAGTCCCTGGCTGGGCAGTTGGAGTCCCCGGTCGACCGCCGCGAGCTCCCGGCGGAGGACCGGCTGGAGTCCCCGGTCGACCGCCGCGAGCCCCCGGAGGACCGGCTGGAGTCCCCGGTGGAGCAGCCGGAGTCCTCGACCGGTCATCGCGGGCCCTCGGCCTATCAGTTGGAGCTCTCGGCCGAGCCGCTGAAGCCCCCGGTCGACCGCCGGGCTCTCTCGGCCGACCAGCCGGAGCCTTCGGCCGGCCAGTCCCAGGCCCCGGCCGACCACCCCGAGCCCCCGACCGGGCAGCCGAAGCCCCCAGTCGGCCACCCCGAGCCCCCAGTCGGCCACCCCGAGCCCCCGATCGAGCAGCCGAAGCCCCCGGCCGGCCACCGCGAGCCCCCGGCCAACCACCCCGAGGAAGGACACTCATGACCGATCACCGCCCCTGGCGCGGCGTCCTCGTCGCCACCGCTCTCCCGCTGAGCGACGACCTGTCCGTCGACTACGACGCCTACGCCGAGCACTGCGCCTGGCTCGTCGCGAACGGCTGCGACGGCGTCGTCCCCAACGGCTCCCTCGGCGAGTACCAGGTGCTCACCCCCGAGGAGCGCACCCGCGTCGTCGAGACCGCCGTCGCCGCCGTCGGCGGGCAGCGGGTCATGCCCGGCGTCGCCGCCTACGGGTCGGCCGAGGCCCGCCGCTGGGCCGAGCAGGCGGGCGAGGCGGGCTGCGGCGCGGTGATGCTGCTGCCGCCCAACGCCTACCGCGCCGACGAACGCTCCGTCCTCGCCCACTACGCCGAGGTCGCGAAGGCGGGCCTGCCGGTCGTCGCCTACAACAACCCCATCGACACCAAGGTCGACCTGGTCCCCGAACTGCTCGCCCGGCTGCACGGCGAGGGCCACATCCAGGGCGTGAAGGAGTTCTCCGGCGACGTCCGCCGCGCCTACCGGATCATCGAACTCGCCCCCGAACTGGACCTGTTGATCGGCGCCGACGACGTCCTGCTGGAGCTGGCGGTCGCGGGCGCGAAGGGCTGGGTGGCCGGCTACCCCAACGCGCTGCCCGCCGCCTGCGTCGAGCTGTACCGCGCGGCCGCCGCCGGGGACCTGGAGACGGCCGGGCCGCTGTACCGGCAGCTCCACCCGCTGCTGCGCTGGGACTCGAAGGTCGAGTTCGTGCAGGCCATCAAGTTGTCCATGGACCTCGCCGGACGGCCCGGCGGAGCCTGCCGCCCGCCGCGCGTACCGCTGCTGCCCGCCCAGGAGGCCGCCGTGCGCGCCGCCACCGAGAAGGCCCTCGCGGCCGGACTGGCGTAAGGAGGACACCGCCGTGCGGAGCAAACTCGTCCTGCACGCCGTCGACTCGCACACCGAGGGCATGCCCACCCGCGTCGTCACCGGCGGGATCGGTACCATCCCCGGCGCGACCATGAACGAGCGGCGGCTGTACTTCCGCGAACACCGCGACCACGTCAAGCAACTGCTCATGAACGAGCCGCGCGGCCACGCCGCCATGAGCGGCGCGATCCTCCAGCCGCCGACCCGGCCCGACTGCGACTGGGGCGTCGTCTACATCGAGGTCTCCGGCTACCTCCCCATGTGCGGCCACGGCACGATCGGCGTCGCGACCGTCCTCGTGGAGACCGGCATGGTCGAGGTGGTCGAACCGGTCACCACCATCCGCCTCGACACGCCCGCCGGAGTCGTCGTCGCCGAGGTGGCGGTGGAGGACGGCGCCGCCAGGGCGGTGACCCTGCGCAACGTGCCCTCCTTCGCCGTCGGCCTCGACCGCGAGGCCACCCTGCCCGACGGCCGGACGGTGACGTACGACCTCGCCTACGGCGGCAACTTCTACGCCGTGCTCCCGCTGGAGCGGCTCGGGCTGCCCTTCGACCGCTCCCGCAAGGACGACATCCTCGCGGCCGGACTCTCCCTGATGGCCGCCATCAACAAGGAGGACGAACCGGTCCACCCGGAGGACCCGTCCATCCACGGCTGCCACCACGTGCAGGTGACCGCGCCCGACGCCACCGCCCGCCACTCCCGGCACGCCATGGTCATCCACCCCGGCTGGTTCGACCGCTCGCCCTGCGGCACCGGCACCAGCGCCCGCATGGCCCAGCTGCACGCCCGGGGCGAACTCCCCCTCGACACCGAGTTCGTGAACGAGTCCTTCATCGGCACCCGGTTCACCGGGCGGCTGCTCGGCACGACGGAGGTCGCCGGCCGGCCCGCCGTCCTGCCCAGCTTCACCGGACGCGCCTGGATCACCGGCACCGCCCAGTACCTGCTGGACCCCGACGACCCCTTCCCCGCCGGGTTCGTCCTGTGACCGCCCCCGGCCCCCGCCTGCCCGCCCTGGGCGGACGCGGGCCCAGCCACCGGGAGCGGGTCGCCGAGGCGCTGCGCGCCGCCCTGATCGCGGGCGAACTGCGGCCCGGCGAGGTCCACTCGGCGCCCGGCCTCGCCGCCCGCTTCGGCGTCTCCGCGACCCCGGTCCGCGAGGCGATGCTCGACCTGGCCAAGGAGGGGCTGGTCGACACCGTGCCCAACAAGGGCTTCCGGGTCACCGCCGTCTCCGAACGGCAGCTCGACGAGTACACCCACATCAGGTCGCTCATCGAGATCCCGACCACCGCCGCACTGGCCACCACCGCCGGCGCCGTCGCCCTGGAGGCGCTGCGGCCCGTCGCGGAGGAGATCGTCACCTCCGCGGCCGCGGGCGACCTCATCGCGTACGTCGACGCCGACCTCCGCTTCCACCTCGGCCTGCTCGAACTCGCGGGCAACGCCCACCTCGTGGAGGTCGTACGGGACCTGCGCCGGCGCTCCCGGCTGTACGGGCTGACCGCGCTGGTGGAACAGGGGCGGCTCAAGGCGTCGGCGCGGGAACACCTGGAGATCCTCGACGCGCTGCTGAGCCGCGACGAGGAGGCCGTGCGCGCGGTGATGACCCGGCACCTGGGACACGTACGCGGACTGTGGGCGGCCGGGGCCGGAGAGGAGGCGGGGCCCACGACGTGAGCGGCGGCGCACCCCTGCGCCGCGCCGAACCGGGCGGGCCGCGCCCGGCGGTGACCGGGCCTCCGCCCGGCGGGAATCCTCCCGTTCCGACTCCCTCCCACGCGAAGTTACCCGTGCGTTCCGCACGTCGGAGTGATGACAGCGGCAACTGTGCGGGGCCGTACGCCGCGTGACAGCGTCGTCTCCGTCAGCGACCGTGGGAGGGAGAAGGCGTGAACAAGGGCTACGCCGTGTACTGCGACGCGGATCCGTACTTCTACGACGCCCCGCACCGCACGGCCCCCCGGACCGGGGCCGCCCGCTCCCGGTACGCCGCGGCGTCCTCGCCCGTGCCGACGGGATGGCAGCGCCACGAGAGCGGGGACTGGCTCGCGCTGCGCCCGGTCGACGCCGACCTGCCCGACCAGGGGTGGAAGATCCACGTCTCCGCCTGCCTGGACAACGCCGAGTCCGTGCTCGACCGCGTGTGGCGGCACTGCGTCGCCGGTGGTACGGCCTTCAAGTTCGTGCCCGGCCGCTACCTGCTGCACCAGCGCAACGCCAAGTACGCGGACCGGGCCGGCAGCGGCAAGTTCGTCACCGTGTACCCCGCGAACGAGGCGGAGTTCGAGCGACTCGTGGGGGAGCTGTCCGAGCTGCTGGCCGGCGAGCCCGGACCGCACATCCTGAGCGACCTCAGAATCGGCGCGGGACCCGTGCACGTCCGCTACGGCGGCTTCACCCGCCGCGACTGCTACGACGCGGACGGGGAACTGAGGCCGGCCGTGACCGGCCCCGACGGCGTACTCGTCCCCGACCTGCGCGGCCCGGTCTTCCGCGTCCCGGACTGGGTGACCCCGCCCGCCTTCCTGCGCCCGCACCTCGACGCCCGCTCCGCGGTGACCGTGACCGGCCTGCCGTACACCGTCGAGCAGGCGCTGCACTTCTCCAACGGCGGCGGCGTCTACCTCGCCCGCGACACCCGCACCGGTGAGCAGGTCGTCCTCAAGGAGGCCCGCCCCCACGCCGGGCTGGCGGCCGACGGCGCCGACGCCGTGACCCGGCTGCACCGTGAACGCCGGGCGCTGCAGCGGCTGTCGGGCCTCGACTGCACGCCCGAGGTGCTCGACCACCTCACGGTCGGGGAGCACCACTTCCTCGTCCTCGAGCACATCGACGGCAAACCGCTCAACACGTTCTTCGCCCGCCGCCACCCGCTCATCGAGGCCGACCCGGGCGAGCGAAGACTCGCCGAGTACACCGCCTGGGCCCTCGACGTCCACGCGCGGGTGGAACGCGCCGTCGCGGACGTCCACGCCCGGGGCGTGGTCTTCAACGACCTGCACCTGTTCAACATCATGATCCGGGACGACGACCGCGTCGCCCTGCTGGACTTCGAGGCCGCCCACCACGTCGACGAGGCGGGCCGGCAGACCGTCGCGAACCCGGGGTTCGTGGCGCCCGCCGACCGGCGGGGCGTGGCGGTGGACCGGTACGCGCTGGCGTGTCTGCGGCTCGCGCTGTTCCTCCCGCTCACCAGTCTGCTGGCGATCGACCGGGACAAGGCGGCGCACCTCGCGGACGTGGTGGCCGACCGGTTCCCGGTGGACCGGGCCTTCCTGGACGCGGCGGTCGAGGAGATCACCCGCGTCGACGACGCCCCCTCGGCGCGGCGGACCGCCGGGCCCGCGGACCGGCGGCCCCCCGGGCCGGTGGTGCCCGTACGGCCGGACGACTGGCCGCGCAGCCGGGACTCCATGGCCGCGGCGATCCGGGCCTCCGCGACGCCCACCCGCACGGACCGGCTCTTCCCCGGTGACATCGCGCAGTTCGCCACCGCCGGCGGCGGGCTGGCCTTCGCCCACGGAGCGGCGGGAGTCCTGTACGCCCTGGCCCGCAGCGGGGCCGGACGGGACGAGGACGGCGAGCAGTGGCTGCTGGAACGGACCAAGCGGCCGCCCTCCGGCATGCCGCTCGGCTTCCACGACGGACTCGCCGGAATCGCCTGGACCCTGGAACACCTCGGGCACCGCGACCGCGCCCTCGACCTCACCGAACTCCTCCTCGACCAGCCCCTCGACCACCTCGGTCCCGACCTGCACGGCGGCACCGCGGGCATCGGCCTGGCCCTGGACGCGCTGGCCGGCACCACCGGGGAGGCCGCGGCGCGCTCCGCCGCCCTGCGCTGCGCCGAACTGACCGCCGACGGCGGGCCGGCCGACCGCGCCGGCCGCGGCCGAACCCGCGCCGGACTGCTGTACGGCGGCGCCGGACGCGCGCTCCTCTTCCTGCGGCTCTTCGAACGCACCCGGGACTCCGCCCTCCTCGACCTCGCCCGCGACGCGCTGCGCCGGGACCTCGCCCGCTGCGTCCGCGGCGCGGGCGGCGCGCTGCAGGTGGACGAGGGCTGGCGCACCATGCCCTACCTGGGCGCGGGCAGCGTGGGCATCGGCATGGTCCTCGACGACTACCTGGCGCACCGAAAGGACGAGGAGTTCGCGCGGGCCAGGACCGAGATCGTGGCCGCCGCCCAGGCGATGTTCTACGCCCAGCCCGGCCTCTACCGGGGCGTGGCCGGAATGGTCCTGTACCTGGGCCGCACCACGGCCACGGCGCCCGGCACCGGCCCGGAGGCCGTGCGGCGCCAACTCGACGCCCTGTCCTGGCACGCCATGTCCTACCGCGGCCGGCTCGCCTTCCCCGGCGAGCAGATGATGCGCCTGTCCATGGACCTCTCCACCGGAACGGCCGGATGCCTGCTGGCCGTCGCCTCCGTCCTCGGCGACGTACCCGTCCACCTGCCGTTCCTGCCGCCGCCGCGTCCGCGCGGCGGCCCCCGACTCGGCCCCACCCGGGGTCGTGAGAAGAGCACACCCGCTGCCGTACGAAAGGAAGACGTCATGAACCTGTTCGACCTGCAGTCGATGGAGACCCCCAAGGAAGAGGCCATGGGGGACGTCGAGACCGGGAGCCGCGCGAGCCTCCTGCTCTGCGGCGACAGCAGCCTGAGCATCACCACCTGTAACTGACGCAGGGGTTGACGGCCACGGCGACGTGGTGAGCCATCCCGCCGGACACCGGCGCCCCGGGCCACCCCCCGGGGCGCCGGCGCCCGCCCGCTCGGTTACGTACGGAGGATTGCGCTGGTGCGAACGAGCAGACCCGCGGCACGGACGTCCGGGAAGCGGACTTCCGGGTCGCGGGCGCCCGGGAGGCGGGACGGGACCGACGGCTCGGGACCCGGGCGCGCACGGGAAGCGCTCGTGCTGCTGTGCTCGGTCGCGGCGGCCGTCGCGGCGGTGGCCCAGCCCTTCGTCCTCGGCCGCACACTGGACCTGCTGCTGCGCGACGGCGACGCCGGACGGTGGCTGCCGCTGAGCGCCGCACTGCTCCTGGGCGAACTGCTGCTGGACAGCCTGACCTCGCTGTTCACCGGAGGCTGCAACGCCGTGTGGACGGCGTCCGTCCGCTCCCGCGCCCTGCGCGGGCTGCTGCGCACCACCCCCGACCACGTCCGGGCCCACCCGCCGGGCGACGTCGGGACCCGCCTGACCCTCAACGCCGCGGACGCCGGCGGCGCCCCGGCGGCCCGGGCGGCGCTGGCGGCCTCACTGATCACGCCGCTCGGCGCACTCGTGGCGCTGGTCTTCGTCGACCTGTGGGTCGCGGCCTGCGTACTGGCCGGCCTGCCCGCCCTGGCGCTGGTGCTGCGGGCCTTCGCCCGCGACACGGGCTCCTCGGTCGCCGCCTACCAGCGCACCCAGTCCCTCATCGCCTCGCGGCTCCTCGAAGCCCTGGAGGGCACGGCCACGATCGGCGCCGCCGGGACCGCCGACCGGGAACGCGCCCGCATCCTGGCACCGTTGGCGGACCTGGCCGCGCAGGGCCGGCACATGTGGACGCTGCACGGACGGGCGCTCGGCAGGAGCGGGGTCCTCGTCCCGCTGCTGATGCTGGCCGCCACCGCCGTCGGCGGACTGCGCCTCGCGGCCGGCGACCTGAGCGTGGGGGACCTGCTCGCCGTCGGCCGGTACGCGCAGCTCACCGCCGGGGTCGGCGGCGCCGCCGCACTGCTCGGCGCGATCGTGCGCGCCCGCGAGGCCCGGCACCGGACCCTGGAGCTGGAACGGCTGCCCCCGTTGGCGTACGGCACCCGGCGGCTGCCTCCGGACGGCCCGGGGGAGCTGGAACTGCGCGGTGTGCGCGTGGTCCGCGACGGCAGGCAGGTGCTGCGCGCCGACGGCGTGCGCGTGCCCGGCGGCAGCACGGTCGCGGTCGTCGGCCGCAGCGGTGCCGGGAAGTCCGTCCTGGCGGCCGTCGCGGGGCGGCTGATCGACCCGGACGAGGGGCACGTACTGCTGGACGGCGTCCGGCTCGACCGGCTGACCCGCGAGGCGCTGCGCACCGAGGTCGCCTACGCCTTCGAACGCCCCGCGCTGGGGGAGGGCACGGTCGCAGAAGCGGTCGCCACCGGGTCGCGGCAGCCGTCCCGCGAGCACGTACGGCAGGCGGCCCGGGCGGCGGGCGCCGACGGCTTCGTACGCCGGTTGCCTTACGGATACGACACCCCGCTGCCGCGGGCTCCGCTCTCGGGCGGCGAACACCAGCGGCTCGGACTGGCGCGGGCCTTCGCACACGCCGGACGGCTGCTGGTCATGGACGACGCGACGTCCAGTCTCGACACGGCCACGGAACACGAGGTGAACCTGGCACTGCGGCGCTCGGTGCGGCCCGGGACCCGGGTCGTGGTCGCACACCGTCCGTCGGTCGCCGACCGGGCGGACCTGGTGCTCTGGCTGGAGGAGGGACGCGTGCGCGCCGTCGGGACGCACCGCGAACTGTGGAACACGGGCGACTACCGGGCGGTCTTCGGCGCGGACGCCGACGGCACCGGCGCGGCTGCGCCGGACGAGGTGCCCGTACGCCGTCACGATTCCGAAGAGGTACGTCCGTGACGCCCGCCGCGTCCCGCCCCGCCCGGTCCCCGGACGACACCCCCCGGGAGGACGACGCTCCCCGGGACGACGGAACCGGCGCGCTGGGGCGTCTCGCCCCGCCCGCGCGTCGCTTCCTCGCCCACCGCAAGGGCGTCCTGGCGCGGCTCGCGCTCTGGTCGCTGGCCGAGTCGGCGCAGGCCTTCCTGGTGGGCCAGGGGGTCGCCCGCTCCGTCGACGAGGGGTTCCTCGCCGGTGACCCGCGCCGGGGGCTGCTGTGGCTCGCGGTCGCCCTGGTGGCCGTACTGTCCGCCGCCCCCGTCGTCCGGGGGGTGTTCGCGCAGCTCGCCGGGTTGACGGAGCCGCTGCGCGACGGCCTGGTACGCCGTGCGGTCGACCGTTCCATGGCCCGGGCGGCGGCGGGCGGGCCCGGCGGGACGGACCGGGCGGCCGTCTCGCGGCTGACGAACCAGGTCGAGATCGCCCGGGACAGCTTCGCCGGTCTCGTCCTGACCCTGCGGTCCTTCGTCTTCACCGCCGTCGGCGCACTGCTCGGCCTGCTGTCCCTGCATCCGGCGCTGCTCGTGGTGGTCCTGCCGCCGCTGGCGGCCGGTCTCGCCCTGTTCCTGGTGACGCTGCGGCCCATGGCGGCCGCCCAGCGCCGCGCCCTGGCGGCCGACGAGGCACTGGGCGACCACGCGGCGCGCTCGCGGGCGCGGTTGCGGGACCTCACCGCCTGCGGGACCGGGCCGCAGGAGGAGCGGCGCGGCGCGGACCTGGTCGCCGACGCCGCCGCTCACGCCCGCACGCTGGCCGGGTGGGCGGCGGTGCGCACGGCCGCGCTCGGCATCGCCGGCCACCTGCCCGTCCTCGCGCTGCTGACGGCGGTGCCGTGGCTGCGCGGGCGGGGAGTGAGCGCGGGCGCGCTGCTCGGCGCGTTCACCTACCTCGTCCAGTCCCTGCTGCCCGCCCTGCACACGCTGATGACCGCGCTCGGCGCGGCCGGGGCCCGCCTGCTGGTCGTCCTCGACCGGGTCCTCGGCCCGCAACCGGAAGCGGCACCGAGCACCGCCGACCCGCCGCAGACGGCGGCTTCCGAGGCGGACACCGCCCCAGACGGCCACCGGGCGCCCCCGGCACCGCGCGAGGCGGCCCCGGCGGCCCCGGCGGTGGAGCTGCGCTCCGTCACCCTCTCCTACGGCGTCCGCGCCGAACCCGTCCTCGACTCGCTCGACCTGCGCGTCGCCCCGGGCGAACACCTCGCCGTCGTCGGCCCGAGCGGCATCGGCAAGTCGACCCTGACCCGCCTCGTCGCGGGAACGCTCGCGCCGACCCGCGGCGACATCCGCGTGGCCGGACGCGCCGTGGCGGGGCACGCCCCCGCCGAACTCGCCGCACTGCGGGTGCTGGTCCCGCAGGAGGCCTACGTGTTCTCCGGCACCGTCGGTGACAACCTCGCGTATCTGCGCCCCGACGCGGCCCGGGGCGAACTCGACGCGGCCGTCGCGGTGTTCGGACTCGGGCCGCTGGTCGGACGCCTGGGCGGGCTCGACGCCGCGGTGCGGCCCGCCGAACTCTCACCGGGGGAGCGGCAGTTGATCGCGCTGGTCCGCGCGTACCTGTCGCCCGCCCCGCTGCTGCTGCTCGACGAGGCCACCTGCCACCTCGACCCGGCGTCCGAGGCCCGCGCGGAGCACGCCCTCGCGCGGCGGCCCGGAACGCTGCTCGTGGTGGCGCACCGGCTGTCCTCGGCCGTACGCGCCGACCGGATCCTGGTACTGGACGGCGTGCGGGCGGTGTGCGGCACGCACGGCGAACTGCTGGAGCGCTCCCCTCTCTACCGGGACCTGACGGGGCACTGGCACGGCGCACCGGCTCGACGGCAGCGCCCCTGACCGCCGTCCTCGGGCGGGACCTCGTCACGTCCAGCCGGCGCTCTGGAGGATGCGTATCGCGTCGACCCGGTTGCGGGCGCCCACCTTCCGGATCGCCGTGGCCATGTAGTTGCGGACCGTCCCCCGGGACAGGTGCAGGCGGGCCGCGATCTCGGCGATCGGCGCCCCCTGGGAAGCCAGCGTCAGGACGCCCAGTTCCCGGGTGGTCAGTGGCATCTCCGCGCCCTTCAGCAGGGCCACGGTGAGCGTCTCGTCCAGGAACCGCTCACCCTTGGCGACCGTGTGCACCGCCGTGATCAGCCGGTTCGCCGGGGCGTTCTTGTCGACCAGCCCGAGGGCGCCGCCGTCGAACGCCCGCCGCAGCACCCCCGGCCGCTTGGCGGTCGTCAGGACGACGAGCCGGTCTCCGTACCGGGCCCGCAGGCGCGCGCCGCGTCCGTCGTCGCCTCCCGTCAGGCACTCGCCGTCCACGACACAGACGTCGGCCGACGGCGCCTCGCGGTCCGGGACGTCGGCATCGGGACACAGCGCGCAGACGTCCAGCGTGTCGTCCGATCTCAGCAGCTCGACCAGCGCCGACCGCAGCAGTTTCTCGTCGTGGACCACGACAATGCGAACCATCTCCCCCACCTCTTGTCAGCCCTCTTGCCGACGGCGGTCCCGTTCGGACAGCCGGTCTCCCGCGCCCCTCGCCACCGGCCATGTGCCCCCATCCGGCCCGGTGGAACACGACGCGTACGCACGTGCGAACCCCACCGGAGGCAATTCGCCGTCGTCAGCGCTCCGTCCGGGGGAGGCGGGGGCCCGGCACCGACGTGAAGAGGGCGGATAACCCACCAATCCGCGGACGCCTCCGGTCCGGAGCGGAAGCGACGACCGGCAGCCGTTTCCGCGTCCCGGCCCCTTGGCGTCCTGGCCAGCGCAGGTTCCGCCCACCGGGCCCGGCCGCGCCCGCGTGCCGGGCCCGGCAGGGGGGCACGTCGGCCGCCGTCGGGCCCGGCCGAAAACCGTCGCTGCCCAATCTGGCGCGAAACGTACCGTTCCGAGCGGCGCTCGGGCCTGTCGGTGGGTGCCCCTAGTCTTTGGCCAACGCTACAGCGGAGCGTGCCGAATCCGGGGCGCGTCGCGTGCTGTGCCGTGTGTTCCTCATGGTGAGAGAGGCGAAGAGCTGATGGGTTGGCTGACAGCGGGCGACAGGTACGAAGTCGCTCTGGTGGAGGGCCGGGTGGTGGCGCGGTCGGCGACGGCCTCGGCGGAGGGGAAGTGGGAGCGCTCCCTGCCCGCGGAGATACGGGACCGTCCCGAGGTGATCGAACTCCAGCGCTTCGCCGAGTGGCTGGACCGGCACGCCGCCGAGTGCGCGGCGCAGGTGGACAACTGGATGGTGTCCTCGCTGCCGGTGCCGACCGGGCTGCTCGCGCAGGTCTGGCCCGACGAGGCGTGGCAGGCCGCGCTGCGCGACATCGTCGTGGTCGGCGAGGCCCCCGACGAGGTCGGCTTCCTGCGCGACGCGGACGCGTCGGACGGACTGCGCGTGGTGAACCTGGACGGCGAGACCGTCCGCCTGACCGCCCCTGCGATCACCATGCCGCACCCGGTCCTCCTCCCCGGCCTGGAGGAACTGCGCACCTTCGCCGCCGAACTGGGGGTGGTCCAGGGCGTGGAGCAGATCCACCGCGCGACCTGGCCGACGCCCGGGGAGACCGACGGCGGCGGCAAGGACGTGGTCACCGAGTTCGAGGGCGCCGAGTACCGCTCGTGGTTCCACCTCTCCGCCCGCGCCACGTCCCTCGGCTACCGGATCTCCGGCAGCAGTGTCGTCGGCCCGGTCCGGGACGCCGGACGCATCGTCAACGCCGTCGTCGGCATGAGCGATCCGTACACCGAGGAGAAGGCCTGGACCGGCGGCCTGACGTGGAGCGTCGAGGGCGAGCAGCGGACTCTTCCGCTGACCGAGGTCGGCCCCGTGGCCTGGTCCGAGGGCATGCGCATGGCCGCGGCCCTGCACGCCGGGCGCCCCGTGCCCGAGGACGACGCCCAGTGAACGCCGACGGTACGCACACCCACGAAAGGCACGCGAGCATGAGCGACGGCACGACACGGGACGCGGCGAGGGCCGAGGTGGAGGAGCTGCTGCGCGCCGGCGCGGTACTGCCGCCGGGCACCACCGGGGGAGGCGAACGGGCGGTGCCCGTGTTCACCCGGGCCTACCGGCATCCGGGCCTGGACGGCCGGATCGTCGTACGCCTGACGCCCGCGGACCCGACCGCGGCCACTCCGGCCGGGGCGGAGCCCGCCGGGGACACCGGGGGCGGATTCCTCGGGCTGCTGCCCGCGGGCGAGCCGGTCGAGGTCGGGGTCGGACAGCACCGGGCCATGGGCTTCCCCGAATGGGTGCTGGTCCGGCACCCGTCCGACGGCCACCTCGCGATGTCCCTGGTCGACGAGATGAACAAGGTCGCGCGGACGGTGCGCTCCCGGGCCAAGAAGGCCCGCGCCACCTACGAGTCGATGGGTGAGCGCCTCGCGGGCTCCGTGCCGCACTTCCTGCCCACCTTCTACGAGGAGGCCGGCCGGGTGTTCCTGGCCGCCGGGCAGCAGGCGTACGCCTCCCAGATGTTCGTCAACGCCCGCAAGGCCGAGACGGCCCACGCCCTGCCCTTCGACGAGGCCCGCATGGACGCGGTGTTCCTGGAGTTCGCCCTCGCCGACGCCATGCCGACCAAGGTGCTGTCCAGTTACGCCAAGGGGCTGTCGTCCCGCGTGCCGGCCGCCACCGCCTTCCGGCACCTGCGCGGGCTCTTCGTCCGGCTCGCCGCCCACGGCGTGGCCCCGTCCAGCCCCGGCGCGAGCGATCTGCGCAGGCTGGCGAAGGCCGTCGCGGGCAAGCACGCGCTCGCCGAGGAGATGGCCTACCTGCGCGACGTCCTCCCGCTGCCCGGCACCCTCAAGGCCCCGCCCGGCTGGTGGAAGGCCCACCGGGCGGCCCTGCTCGAACTGACCCGGCGCGAACCCGCCGTCCGCGGCACCCTGCTGGGACTGCTGCCCTCGGGCTGGGAGCAGGAGGAGCTGGGCCAGTGGCTCGACCTGCTGGAGAAGTCCGGCGCCACCGAGGGACTCTGCGACGCGGCGCTGCCCGCCGAGGTGCGCCCACCCGACGGCACGGCCGGCTGGACGCGCAGGTTCCTCGCCCTGTGCCGCACCGACGACTGGCGCCTCGCACCGCCCGGGCTGTACCCCCTCCTCGACCGCATGGCCGACACCCTGCGCGCCGAACTGACGGCCGAGGGCGCTACGTTGCCGCCTCCCGTCAGCGACGTCGACCTCCTCGACCAGCTCCTCGCCCTGCGCATCCCGGTCGCCGACCCCGCGGAACGCCCGTGGCTCAACCTCCAGGGCTGGGCGGCCCGCGACGAGCGGCGCGACCTCGTCGCCCTGGAGGCCGACCCCCGCTTCCGCCGGGTCTTCCTGGACGGTTGCCCCACCTACGAGCGCGAGGGCATCGACCGGCGCACCGTGACCCGGCTGGCCGAGTCGCCGGGCGGACGCCCGATGCTCGCCGAGTGGGTGGCCCGGGAAGCCCGCAGGTACCTCACCAGCGGGCTGGGGGAGTACACCGGCTTCAGAAACGTGTTCGAGTCGCTGAGGTGGCTGCCCGGAGAGGTCCTGGCGACGGCCGAGCACGAGGTGCGGGAAGCACTGGGCACCGGCATGGCGCCGGGGCTCGCCAGGGGCCTGCGCAGCGGGATCATCGACGAACTCGGCTGGCCCGCCTGGGACGAGGCGATCGGCTCGCCCGCGTCGTCCGAGGACGCGCGGGGCACACTCGTGGGCGAGGCATGGCCGCACCTCATCGTCTTCCGCGGCGGCCGAGCCCGGGTGGTCGGCCCCGAGGGCACGGTCCTCGACCACGAGATGCGCCTCCCGCCCCGGTCGGAGCGCTGGGGCGCCGACGCCCGCTTCGTGGACGGCGGACTGCTCGTCTTCTGGAAGGGGCACTCCTACCAGGACGGCTCGCACGGCTACTGGTACGACGCCGACAACGGCGCCTCCTCACCCATGGAGCTGGACGGCGACGTCCACTCCCCGTACGCCTGCCACGCCGACGGGAGCGGCGGGAACAACGGCATGCCGCCCACCTCCCTCCCGCTTCCCGGCGGCGGCCGGGCCACCGGCGGGGGCGTGCTGCGGCGCGGGGACACCCACATCCCGTACCGGCGGCCGGTGATCGGGGACGGCACCTCGTACTGGGTCTGGGTCAGGGACTGGTCCGACGAGGGCAACAGCGCGTGGTTCACCTACGACCCGGCCGGCGCGACGGAGCGGGAGCGCGGCGTGCCGGACTGGTTCGGCGAGGGGCTGAGCGCCGCGCCGGAGGGCAGCACCCTCGGCACCGCCTGGCTGCTGCCCGTACCCTCCGCCGGTTCCGGGCCGCTGTGCGCACCGGTGGACGGGGTGCTCGGCTGGCGTGTGATCACGCTGCCCGACGGCACGCGACGGGGCGAGGACCTGGCCGGCCGCTCGGTCGTCGTACCGTACGAGGCCATCGGGAACCCGGAGCACGCGCTGGTGTTCCCCAGCACCGACCGGCCCGTCGCCGTGCTGCGATCGTCGAGCGACATCCGACTGCTCGACGCCGAGGGTGCGCTGCTCGCCGAGGTCGGGCGCGGTCAGACGGCCGGTGCCTTCTCCGCGGGCACCCCCCTGCTGCCGCCCCTGCGCTACTGGCCCCTGCTCCAGCCCCGCGACCTCCAGGGTTCCGCGGCGCTTCGCGAGGTCGGCGACGACACGGCGGCGGCCCTGCTGGCGGCGGCCGCCGCCGAGGCGCCCGGCGACGACGACCGGGACCCGGTGCTCGCCCCCGTCCGCACCCTGCTGCCGCAGGTCGGACACGAGGCGCTGCTCAAGGGCATCACCGGCGTGACGCGGCACGCCGCCGAGCAGCAACTGGTCCTGGACGCCGCGCTCGCCCGGCTGGACTCGGCGGTCCAGGGCAAGGCCCCGGAGGAACCGCGGCCGGCTCTCGGCGACCGCCTGCTCGCCTCCGCGCTGAACGGGGTGGGCCTGACGGAACGCGACGAGCGTGCGTACTACGACTTCCAGCACTACCTCTTCGAACTGCCCCGACTCGTCGCCCGGTCGATGAAGGGCCTGGCCCAGCCCGCGCCCGCGGGCATCGTGCACCTGTCGCTCGACAAGCGGGGGCCGTTGGAGTACCTGAACGCGCTGGCCCTGCCCGAACTGCCCGCCGTCCTGGCGCTCAGGGCCGCCTCCCAGGCCACCGTGGAGGAGCACCGGCAGGCCCTCGACGCCTTCCTGGACGAAGTGGACGCGCAGGGGCTGACGGAGCTGGACCCCGGCCACTGGCGCCGGGTCCACCTGGCCTTCGACCCCGACACGTTCGACGGGCCGGGCGGCACGCCCGGATACGGGAGAGGGACCGTGCTCGACCTGGACGGCGGCGCGTTCCTCGTCTTCCCCGACGACTGGTACCAGTTCGTCCGCGAGTACGGACACTACGAGATCAAGGGCAGGCACTACGGCGCGCTCCACTACGACCCGTCCGGCCGCTTCGAGACACCGGCCCCGTACACCCTGGTGTCCGAGGAGCCCTTCGTGCCGCAGGCCGACCCCACCCGGGCGCCCGGCTGGGTCGCCGCCTTCCGCGCCGAACTGGCCGAGCGCGGCCCCGCGCCCTGGCGTCCCGAGGCCGCCGAGGAGTTCGCCCGGCTCACCGGCATCACCCCCACCACGGCCCGGCTGGTGCTGGCCGGCCTGCCGCAGATCGACGACAAGCGCGTGAGCGTCCCCTCGGCGACCATGAAGGTCGTCGGGGTGAAGTCGGCCGACGCCCGCGTGGCCAAGGACGAGCTGAGGTCCCTCGACACGGGAGCCCTGCGGGCCGTCGTGGCCGCTCTGCTGCCCGCCGAACCGTCCCGCCTCTGGACGCACGGCCCCGACACGGCCCGCGCGGCCGCGGTCTGGAACGAGCGGCTGGGCCGGCGTACCCCGCTGCCCGAGGAGGTGCTCCACGACGCCGTCCGCACCGTCGAAGCCGTGGGCTGGGCTCCCGCCGACGCCTTGCGAGGCTTCGTGGACCTCGCCACCGAGCCGCGGTTGACCGAGGACCGGACCTGGAGCTTCGGCCGCTACTACCTGGAGACCGCCGAGAAGACCCCCGGCTTCGACGGCTCGGTCCTCAAGGGATCGGTGGCCCTGGCCGCATGGCTCGCCCACCGCCTTCCGTCCGGCGATCCCCTCCGGGCCGCCCTGCCCGGCGTGCTGACCGCGCTGCGCGAGCGGCTGGCCCACCCCGGCCTGCTGCTCGCCCTCGAGAGGCGGGGAATCGACTGGGAGGCGTTCCTGCGGGCCGCCGGAGACCCCGCGGAGACCGGCGACGGCTACGAACGCCACGGCGCGGTCGTCCTGGGCGCCGAGCGGACGGACCCGGTCCCCGCCATCCGGCCCGCCCTGCTGGACGCGGCCGGTCACGACCCCCACCTGGCGGCCCTGTTCACCGGAGAGCGGCCGAACGCCCAGGAGACGGCACTGCGCCTGGTCCACGACCGGCCGTTCGCCGAGCTGCTCGCCGACCCCGGCAACCCGCTGGCCGGCGAGCGTGACGCGGACGGCCTGTGGTGGCCCCAGGACCCCGCCCGTTCGGTGCCCGACCTGGTCGGCGAGGCCGCCAAGCGGTACGGCATCGGCGAGGACGCCGCCGTCCTCTACCTGATGCTGCTCGCCATGCCCGACCCCACCGACCGCAACACCGCCCGCTGGACCGGCTGGGGCGGGCAGCGCGGCGGAACGGCCAGGCTCCGCGCCGCCCGCGCCGAACTCGCCGCCACCGACCTCGTCGTCGAGGGCAGCCGCTCCAAGGCCGGGCGCTCGCTGTTCCTGCCCGGCGGCTGGACCCAGCCGCCGAACCCGCACCTCCCGCTGGAGCGGTGGAAGCTGCCGATGTACGACCTGCTGGAGGGCGAGGCGCCCGTCATGGGAGTGATCGTGCCCACCCGGCCCGTCACCGGTCTCTACCGCGCGGCCTGGCAGCGCGTCCAGGACGGGGACGGACCGCGCCTGGAGGAACTGGAGGTGCCGCGCCCGCGGAAGCGCCGCCGCTGACTTCCGCCACCGGAGGGGGCGCCCGTCGCGGCCGCCCCCTCCGGCCGCGCCGCCCGTCGCCGTACACCCACGCACCTGGGCCCATGACCGCACACGAAGAGACCGCCACCCGGCCGACCGCACCGGCAGCGCGCACGAAGCCCTGCCTCATCGGCGTACGCCACCACAGTCCGGCACTGGCCCTCGCCGTCCCCCGGCTGCTGGACGCGGCGGACGCCGAGGTCGTCTGCGTGGAACTGCCGGCCGACTTCCAGCCGTGGCTGCCGTACCTCGCCGATCCGCGGACCGTGGCGCCGGTGGCCCTGAGCGGCGCGTACGAGGACGGACGGCTGCACTTCTACCCCCTCGCCGACTTCTCGCCGGAACTGGCCGCCGTCCGCTGGGCACGCGAGCGGGGCGCGGAAGTGGTGTGCTGCGATCTGCCCCTGGCGTCGCCGGAGTGGTCGTCCGGGCCACCGTACGGGCCACCGGACGACGGCACGGCGGGTACGTCCGACGCCGGCGCCGACGGGCTGTGGCACCGCACCGTCGAGGCACTGGCGCCCGGCAGCGATCCCGAGGCAGTGCGGCGTGCCGCCCTCGCCTTCGGACGGGCCCTGCGCCACGACACCGCGACCCACGGAGGGATCGCGGCCGGGGACCTCGCCCGCGAGGCACACATGCGGCGCGTTCTCGCCGGGGTGGGACGGCGGCGGGCCGCGGCGGTGGTCGGGGCCTTCCACGCGCCCGCGCTGGCCGGCGCGGGCGCGGGGGACACGTCGGCGAAGACCGGGGACGAGGAAACGCCCGGAGAGGAGGGAGCGCCCGGGGACGGGGGAACGCCGGGGCCGGGCTCCCCGGTCGTCACGTCCCTCGTGCCCTACGCCTTCGCCCTGCTGGACCCCCGCTCCGGCTACCCGGCCGGCATCCACGCCCCGCGCTGGCAGCAGGCACTGCTCGAAGCCGGGGGAGAGCCCGGCCGCATCCGGGACGCCGCCGCCCGGTCCATCACCGAACTGTGCCGGGAGATCCGCGCCTCCGGCGACACGGCGGGCACCGGCGAGGCCATCGAGGCACTGCGGCTGGCCTGCGACCTCGCCACCCTGCGCGGCCTGCCCGCACCCGGCCGGGCCGAACTCGTCGAGGCGGTGACGTCCGTACTCGGCCAGGGCCGGTCCCTCGGCCCGGAACTGGGCGCCGTCCTGGTCGGTACCGGCCGCGGCCACCTCGCGCCCGGCACGCCCCGCTCCGGCCTCGGCCCCTGGACGGAGGCCGAACTGGCCGCGCTGCGGCTGCCCGGACCCGCCGACCCGGCCGGCCGGGACCTGCGGCTCACGCCGCTGCGCTCCGCCCTCGACGCCCGCCGCGAGATCCTGCTCCAGCGCCTCGGGGAATGCGGGGTGGGCTACGCGGAGCCGGCCGAGGTGACCGCGGCCGGAGAGGGAAGCGCGCTGACCACCCGCTGGCGGGCCGCCTGGACCCCGTCCGTCGCCGCCCGCCTCGACCTCGCGGGCGTCCGGGGCGTCACCGCCGCCCAGGCGGCCGACGGCACCCTCCGGGAGAACCACCGCAGGGCGGCCGAGACGGGCCTGCTCACCCCGGCCCGGGTCGTCGCCCTGCTGGGCGCCGCGGCCCGGTGCGCCCTCCCGGACCTGCTCCACGACGGCCTCACGGAGGCCGGGCGCGTCCTGCCGGACGCCGCCACCCTGCCCGAACTGCTCGACGCCCTGGGCCTGTTGGAGGCACTGCGCCGAGGCCACCTGCCCGGTACCACCGCACGCGTCCGCGTCCGGGCGGCCCGGCTCGCCGACCTGCTGTCGGAAGCCGCCGTCCGTGTCCTGCCGGGGCTGGCCGGCAGCGACGACCCGAAGGACGCCGTCGCCGTCGTGACCCTCGCCGTCCGCACCGCCGAGGACCGGCTCGGCCTGCGGCTGGACAGGGAGCTGTACGCGCTCTCCCGCACCGGCTCCCCGCTCCTCCAGGGCGCGGCGCAGGCCGCCCGGGTACTGCTGGACCTCGACGGCTCGGACCTGCTGGGCGCGCGGCTCGCCGGCTGGGTGGACACGGCGACGGGACCGGACGGCCGACGCCGACTGGAACGCCGGCTCACCGGGGTGCTCGTCGCGGCCGGACCACTGATCGAGTCCGCGTCCACCGCACTCGACCCGCTGATCGAGCGCGTGGAGACCATGAGCGACCGCGCCTTCCTCGACCGGCTGTACGCGCTGCGCGGCGGCTTCCTGGCGCTCACGCCGGAGGGCCGGAGCCGGGTGCTCGCTGCCGTCTCCGACCGCCTGGGCGACCGGCCCGACCTGCGGCTCCCCGCCCCGGCCGAGCTGGTCGGGCGGTGGTCCACGGCCGACGCCGAGGGGCTCGCCCTGCTGCGGGACCGGGGGCTGGCGGGCCTGGTGAGCACTCAGGAGCCGGTGCACGCCGGGGCCGCGTCGGGGCCCACGGCGCCGGCGGAGCGGTCCGCCCTCGCGTCGGTCGCCTCGGTCGTTGGCGCCCCGTCCGCCCCGTCCGCCCCGTCCGCCCCGTCCGCCCCGTCCGCCCCGTCCGCCGAGAGTGGCCAGGCCGCAGAGGCCGTCGCGTCCGCCGAGTCCGCCCCGCGGCTCGGCCCCGCCGACCGCTGGCGGCTGCTGCTGGGCCGCGACACCGCGAGACTCCCCTCGGCCCTGTGGCCCTACGTCCGCGCCCTCGACGAACTGTTCGGGCGGGAAGGAGCGGAAGCCGGCGAGGGCGGTGAAGGCAGCGGGGACGGCGAGGGCGACGGGGACGGCGGCGCCCACGCCCCCGGCGCGACCGGCACCGCAGGCGGCAGCGCCGCCGACGACGACCGGACCGGCGGCCGGGCCCGGGGCTACCCCGGCGTCCGGCACTGGGCCGAGGACCTCCAGGCGCTCTTCGGCGCGGAGATCCGGGAGGAAGTCCTGGGCCGTGCCGTCGCCGCCGGACGCACGGACGCCCTCGACCTCCTCGACCCGGCCACCGTGCGCCCCTCCGTGGAACTGCTCTCCACCGTGCTGTCGCTGGCCAGGGGGATGCCCGAGCAGCGGGTGGCACGCCTGAGGCCACTCGTGAAGCGACTGGTCGAGGAACTCACCCGGGAACTCGCCACGCGACTGCGCCCCACATCGACGGGCCTGACCAGCCCCCGTCCCACCCGGCGTCCCGGCGGCCCCCTCGACCTGCCCCGCACGCTGCGGGCCAACCTCGCGCACACCCGCCGACTGGTCGACGGGCGGGTCGAGGTCGTCCCCGAACGGCCGGTGTTCAAGACCCGCACCGCGCGGCGGAACGACTGGCGGCTGATCCTCGTCGTCGACGTCTCCGCGTCCATGGAGAACTCGGTGGTGTGGTCGGCGCTCACCGCCGCGGTCCTGGGCGGCGCACCCATGCTCTCCACCCACTTCCTCACCTTCAGCACCCAGGTCGCCGACCTCACCGGCCTCGTCGCCGACCCCCTCTCCCTGCTGCTGGAGGTGAGGGTCGGCGGCGGTACGCACGTCGCGGCGGGTCTCGCCCACGCCCGGTCCCTGGTGAAGGTGCCCGACCGGACCCTGATGGTGGTCGTCAGCGACTTCGAGGAAGGGGCCGCCGTCGAGGGACTGCTGGCCGAGACCAGGGCCCTGGTCTCCTCCGGTGTCCGGCTGCTCGGCTGCGCCGCGCTGGACGGCGAGGGAACGCCCTGCTACTCCGTGCCGATCGCCCGGCAACTCGTCGCCGCCGGAATGCCGGTGGCCGCCCTCAGCCCGCTCGCGCTCGCCCGCTGGGTCGGCGAACAGGTCCGCGGAGCCGCCCGATGACCCCGACCCGCGCGGGCACCGCCCCCTCGCTCCCCCCGGTCGCACCGGAGGTGTGCGCCGCCGCGGTCGAGAGCCTGACCACCCGGCTGCGCGGCAGACTCGACGCGGCCGTGGAGGCGCTCGCCGGCACGCCCGTCGACACACCCGAGGACGGCACGTACGGCGTCCGCTGCGGCGAGGACGCGCGGGTGACCCTCACCCCCGGCCCGTCCGGCACGATCACCTCCCCCGACCAGGCACACTGCACCTGCCTCCTCGCCCCGCGCTGCCTGCACCGCGCCGCGGTCCTGGCCGCCGGTCCGGTCGCGGACGCCACCTCGCCCACCGCACCGTCCACCCCTCCCGCGAGGCCGGCGTCCGCTGGGGGCCCGGCGTCTTGTGTCCCCCCTGAGCGGTGCCCGTCCGCCGGCCGCATCCGTGCCGCCGGGGACCTGTGGACGGCGGCCGCGACGGTCCTGGCCGCCGGGGTCCACGCCGCGGGCGCGGTCCCGCAGGCCGAGTTGCTCCGGGCCGCGCACACGGCCCGGCTGGCCGGCCTGCACCGTGCGGAGAGCGCCGCCCTCGACGTCGTACGCCACGTGCGCGACGCGCGCGACCCGGACGGCAGCCCCGGCGCCCACCGCCCCCACGCGATGCACCACCCCGCCGAGTCGGTGGCCGTCCTGCGTGAACTCCTCCTCGTCACGCACCGCCTGAAGGCGGCCGCCGCCGACCCGGAGCTGATCGGCGCCGTCCGCCACAACCACCGGCCCGACGGTCCCCTGCGCCTCTACGGCGTCTGCCGGGAACCGGTCGTCGGACCCGGTGGAGCGGGCGGCGTCGTCACCCATCTCGTGGACGACGACGACCGCTGGTACACGCTCCGCGACGTCGGACCGGGCGGCGTGGAGCGGGCCCGCCGCGCCGGTACCGCCCACGTCGCCCTCCGGTCCTTCCTGAGCGACCACGAGCGGCTGTCCCGGGGCGGACTGATCGTCACCGGGGCGGTCGTCGCCCCGGACGGCCGCCTGCTCGCGGAGCGCGGCGTCCGCGCCACCTTCGCCGCAGGACGCCCGTGGACCCGCGCCGCGTCCGGCCGGACCGGGCACGCCGCGCCGCTGACCGGCTGCGACGTGGAGATCGTCGCCGTCGACGGCGAGGAGGTGCTCGTCCGGGTCCTCACGCAGGACGTGCCCGGACCGACCGCCCGGCTGGCACCGGCGCACCGGCATCCCGCTCTCGCGCACACCGCCAACCTCCGGCGGCTGGGCGCGCGTCCGGGACTGCGGGTGCGCCTCCTCGGCCGCCTCGACCCCCACCGGGTCACGACTCTGCGCCCCTTGGCCGTCGGACCGGCCCCCGGTGCCGGGGCGGCGACCCTGCGCCTGCCCGAGGAGTGGCAGGACCGCGCCGACCTCGGCTACGACCGGCTGCGCGACGACCACTTCCCGCCCGAGGCTGCCTGCCCGCCCCCGCCCCCGCCCCCGCCCCCGGGACCGGGGCCCGCCCTGTCGACCCTCCGCTCCGGCGCCTGCGCGACCTGGTCGAACTGGCGGTCGTCGGCGGACGTCGCGCCGCCGCGGAACCCGCGCGCGACAGCGACCGCGACGGCCATGCCGCCGCGTTGCGCCGCGGCGGGTTCACCACCGGCGCGGACCTGTTCGCCGCACTCGGCGCGGTCGCCGCCCGGCGCCCCCGCGACGCCTTCGGCCGCCCGTCCGGGGACGACCGGGACCACTACGCGGCCCAGTGGCTGGCCGCCGCCGTCTACCTCGACGGTACGGAGGCCGCCCTGGGACGCGGCCTCTGGCACGGATGAACCGGAACACCCGCAGCGAAGGCACGGCGGGAAGGCCGGGCTCGGCTCAGCGCTCCAGTTCCTTGTGCGCCGTCTCCGGCAGCCTCAGGTACACCAGCGAGGACAGCAGGCACAGCACGGCGACGTACCAGGGGAAGAGCCCGGAATGGCCCAGGTCCTTGAAGAGCGTGCCCACGTACGGTGCCGTGCCGCCGAACAGCGCCACCGTGAGCGAGTAGGGGAAGCCGATCCCGGCCGCCCGCACCCGGGGCGGGAAGATTTCGGCGTTGACGGCGGCGCTGATGGAGGTGAAGCCGGTCAGCAGGACCATCCCGGCGCACTGCACGAGCAGCAGGACGGCGAAGGAGTCGCGCAGGGAGTGCAGCATCGGCACGCTCAGCAGCGCGAACCCCACGCCGAAGAAGAGCAGCAGGGGGCGGCGCCCGAACCGGTCGGAGAGCATGCCGCCGAGCGGCTGGAGCAGCCCGAAGAAGGCCAGCGAGATCGTCCCCGCGAGCAGCGCGTCCGACTTGGCGACGCCCGCGTTGAGTTCGGCGTACGTCGGCAGGTACGACGTCCAGGTGTAGTAGGCGATGGTGCCGCCCGCCGTGATGCCGCAGATCAGCAGGGACTCGCGCGGATGGCGGCGCAGCGCCTCGAACAGGGCCGGACGCGGCGCCCGTTGCTGCTCGGTGCTGCGGGTCTCCCGCGCGCCCTGCCGGATCCAGAAGCCGACCAGGCTGAGGACGGCGCCGAACACGAAGGGGATCCGCCACCCCCAGCCGTTCATCCGGTCCTCGCTCAGCGTGTCCACCAGCAGCGTGGCGATCCCGGACGCCACCAGTTGCCCCGCCGTGGTCGAGACGTACTGGAAACTGGAGAACAGGCCGCGCCGGCCCGGTCCCGCCGACTCCACGAGGAAGGTCGTCGAGGCCGCGAACTCGCCGCCCACCGACAGCCCCTGGAGTAGCCGCGCGACCACCAGCACCACCGGGGCCAGTACACCGGCCGCCGTGTACGTCGGCGTCAGCCCGACCAGCAGGCTGCTGCCGCCCATCAGCAGGATGGTGACGGTCAGCGCGGAGCGCCGCCCCCGCCGGTCCGCGATCGCGCCCATCAGTAGTCCGCCGACGGGCCGCATGAAGAAGCCCACCGCGAACACGGCGAACGTCGACAGCAGGGGCACCAGCGAGTTGTCCGCGCTCTCGGGGAAGACCTGGTCCGCGATGTAGGTGGCCAGGAAGGTGTAGGCGTACCAGTCGTACCACTCCACGGCGTTGCCCACCGAGGCGGCGAGAAGCTGGCGTACGGGCCGTCGGGCGGGGGGCGCGTCCGTGCGCATGCCTGTCATGATCGCGACCATCCCCGGACGTGGGGCCCGGCACACCTCACGTGCCGGTGACTTTCACACCACCGCCACCGGACGCCCGCCTCAGAGTCGCGTGAGGTGCCCGGGCCCCGGTTGCCGGGGCACCAGCACGGGACCCACCTGCCTCGGTCCCTCCGGATCCGGCTGCGGATCAGGCGCCGGCTGTGGCTCCGGGGTCGGTACGGCGGTCACCGGACCGGCGCGTTCGGGAACCGCCGGGGTCGCGCGGCTCAGCTGGAGTACGCCCCAGGCGGCCAGCCCCGCGCCGGTCAGTGCGAGCAGCACGCCGCCCGCGCCGCCCCTGAGGCGCTCCCCGAGCAGGGACAGGCCGATCACCGCGGCGGCCACCGGATTGGCCAGGGTCACCACCGCCAGCGGGGCGCCCAGACCACCCCGGTACGCGGTCTGGGACAGCAGCAGCCCGCCCGCCGCGAACGCGGCCACCAGCACGGCCACGCCGATCACCTGGACGCTCAGCAGGGGGCCCGAACGATCGGTGACGGCGACCGTGACGGTCTGGGTGAGCGCCGAGGCGACACCGGAGGCGATGCCGGACGCCGTCGCGTGCCGCAGTCCCGGGCGGGCGCCGGGCCACGACAGCATGCCGATCAGCGCCGCCGTCGCGCCGGACACCGTCAGCGCCTCGGGCACGCTCAGCACGTCGTCGGGCGCGGGCCCGGACGCGGTGAGCAGCAGCGCGCCGAGACCCAGCAGCGTCAGCCCGGTGCCCCGCCACTCGACCGCGCTCACCCGCCGGCCCGCCAGCCGCGCCCCCAGGGGCACCGCCGTGACCAGGGTGAGCGCACCGAGCGGCTGGACCACGGTGAGGGGACCGTACTTGAGCGCCACGACGTGCAGCAGCGCGGCCGAGGCGTTGAGCGCGACCGCCCACCACCAGGCGCTGGACGCCAGCATCCGCAGCGCACCGGCGGCGGAGGCGCGCGCGGCCAGCCGTTCCTGGGCGACGGCCGCTGCCGCGTAGGCGCAGGCGGAGACGAGGGACAGCAGCACGGCGATCAGGGCGGCGCTCATCGGCCCGCCCCGACCAGCTCGGGCCGCTCCGCCGACGAACGGCGACGCGACTGCGCCCTGCGGTGCGGCAGGGCGCACCGCGGCCGGTGCGGCAGGCGGAGGACCGTGAGCGCGAGGCCGAGCAGGGCCGCCGCCACGATCACGTCGAGCCAGTAGTGGTTCGCGGTGCCCACGATGACCAGCAGCGTCACCAGCGGGTGCAGCGACCACAGCCACCGCCACCGCGAGCGCGTCGCGACGATCAGACCGATCGCCAGCATCAGGGCCCAGCCGAAGTGCAGCGAGGGCATCGCGGCGAACTGGTTCGACAACTCGTCCGTGCGCGGTGGGCCGTACACCGAGGGGCCGAAGAGCCGGGCCGTGTCGATCAGGCCGGTGGCGCCGAGCATCCGGGGCGGGGCGAGCGGGAAGAGGAGGTGCAGCGCCAGCGCGGCGCCGGTCACCGCGGCCAGCGCCCGGCGGGCCCAGACGTAGTGCGCCGGCCGCCGCAGGTAGAGCCAGACGAGGAAGGCCAGGGTGGCGGGGAAGTGAACGGCGGCGTAGTAGGTGTTCGCCACGTGGATCAGCGTGTCGCCGTGCAGGAGCAGCGACTGCACCGCACCCTCGTCGGGCAGCCGCAGCGCGCGTTCCCAGTCCCAGACGTGGTGGGCGTTGCGGAAGGCCTCGGCGGTGTGACCCGTGGCCAGTTGCCGGCCGAACTTGTAGATGAGGAAGAGTCCTGCCACGAGCAGGAGCTCACGGACGAGCGGTGGACGCGCGGGCGCGTCCGGTCCCGCTTCTGCAGGCTCGCTGCGGGCTTTCATCCCCCGGCCCCTTCGCTGACGGTGGTGCGTGTGGCTCATCGGGTACGGGGCGTGTGACGGTTGTCATCGATACGACCTCGTTCCGATACGCCAGTGTACCGATACGATGGTGTACCGGTACACTGGCGTATCGATAGACCGGTGGACATACGACACACTGGAGCGCGGGTCCGGCCCACACCGGACCCGGCCGAGAGCAGAAGGAGCAGGGCCGATGACGTCGCAGGACGCGGACCGACCCGACACGGTCGTCGCCTCGCGCCGCTCCAAGCTCACGCCCGAGCGTGAGCAGGAGTTCTTCGACGCCGTGCTCGACCAGCTCCGCTCCTGCGGCTACGACGCCGTCACCATGGAGGGCATCGCCGCCAGCACCCGGTGCAGCAAGTCCACGCTCTACCGGCAGTGGAAGACCAAGCCCCAGTTCGTGGCCGCCGCCCTGCGCTCACAGCGCCGGGTGCGCTTCAGCGACATCGACACCGGGTCGCTGGCCGAGGACCTGCGCCAGGTGGCCCGCGCCGCGGCCCACGGAGCGGGCAAGGACACCGGGCTGCTCCAGGCGCTCGGCCACGCGGTCATGGAGGACCCGGAACTCAAGTGCGCGCTGCGCGAGGCGCTCGTCGAGCCGGAGATCGCCGCGCTCCGGGAGATCCTCACGCGCGGTGTGGCACGCGGCGAGGTGCCCCCCGGCCACCCGGCGCTGGAGTACGTGCCCGCACAGCTCTTCGGCATGATCCGGATGCGGCCCGTCCTCGAGGGCCGGCAGGCCGACGCCCGGTACCTCGTCCGGTTCGTGGAGGCCGTCGTGCTGCCGGCGCTCGGCCTCCCCTGAGACTCAGGTCGCCGTCCACGGGATGACTGGACGGTGGCCTGCCCGCGCCGCACCGTGGGGACGGGGGCGGCGCGCACCCCCGGCCGGGTGGGGCTCCCTTTGAGCGGAAGGGCGCCCCACCCGGCCGATCATCCTCTCCGGCCGGCCCGGCCCGGTCGTCACCGGGCCGGGTCGGCCGCTCCCCGGACCCTCAGACGTCCTGCCCGTTGCCGCCGCCGGCGGAGGACACCTCGATGCCCTCGGTGATCTCGTCGATGACCTTCTGCTGCTCCTCCACGTCGACACCGAAGCGGACGACGACGATGCGCTCGGGATCGGCGGGCGAGGGGAAGGCCAGCGACTCGACGAAGCCGTCGGAACCCTTCGCGGTGACCGCCTTCCAGCGGACCAGGTAGCCCTTCTGCCCGGCGACCGTGACCGCCTTGGAGGCCAGCTCGTCGTGCGAGGTGATCTCGCCGTAGGACGCGCCGCCGTAGGACTCCTCGGCGTTCGCCGCGATGTCGGCCTTCGCGACCTCCTCGGCGGTGCCGCCCTTGGTGCCGAGCACGATCGCCGGAGCCGAGTAGGCGCCGCCCTTGGTGCAGGTCTTCGAGGTGTCGCCGGGGCACTTGTAGCTGTCGTCCGACGTCACCGACGCGCCGATCTGCAACTGCTGCCCGGACCAGCCGTCCGGGACGGGGAGGCTGATCCCGCTGACCGGGTCCGGTACCGACCCGCTGTCGATCGTGGGCGGCTCCGACCCGTCCGGCGCAGGCGACCGCTCGTCACCACCGCCACCGCCCGAATCGCCGAAGGGGTCGTTCTCGCCGCCGGGGCCGCGCCGGTCCTGCCGCGAGCTTCCCGCGCTGTCGTCGCCCGAGCCGTCACCGGCCAGCACGTACACCCCGACCCCGATGCCGGTCAGCATGGCCACGACCGCCGCGACGGCTATGCCCGCCCGCAGCCGGCGCCGCCGCGCGGACGGCGGCTGCACGGGAATCCCCGGATACCCGGGGTGCACCGGATACCCCGGATGCGCCGGATACGGCCCGGGCGCGTCGTCCGGGCCCTGCGGTTGGTCCCGCGCCCGGTCCTCGGGCGGGGCGGAAGGAGGCGAGGGAGGAGCCCACGCCGCGGCCGGACCCGCGGGGCGGACCTGGTCGGTCCACACCGTGCCGTCCCACCATCGCTCGGTGGCGGGACCGTCATTCTGCTGTCCGGGGTCCGGGTACCACCCGGGAGGAGTCGCCTGCGTCATGGACACACCGTATGAGGCGTCGGTGAAAGCCGGATGAGAGGCCCGGCCGCACGCCCCGTCCCGGCCGGGCCGACGCCCGGAACACGGGGAGTTGACGGGGACCGGACCACCCCGCCGCTGATGACGGGCCCGGCGCGTCGTCCGCGCTTTACCGCATGTCACCCGTCACGGCAACTGGTCCGCGGAGCATCCACCACGCGCGCGATCGGAGGACTAGGCCCAGGACCTGTACGTCATTCGGGCGACTCGGGGAGGTAGCGGGATGACGGAGGTACGGCGGACGGGCGCCGCCTCGGCCTCCCTCTGGGAGCGCGACGAGGAAGTCGCCACCATCACGCGGGCGGTGGACGTCCTGTGCGCGGACCGCTCGTCCCCCGGCACCCTGCTGGAGGCCCGCGGCGAGGCCGGGGTGGGCAAGACCACCCTGCTCGCCGAGACCCGCCGCATCGCCGAGGCCCGCGGCTGCACCGTCTGGTCGGCACGCGGCGGCGAGACCCTCAGGTCCGTCCCCTTCAACGTCGTACGCCAACTGCTCCAGCCCGCGCTGGTGTCCATGCTGCCGGAGGAGGCCCGCGAGTACCTCGGCGACTGGTACGACATCGCCGGACCCGCCCTCGGCATAGTGGACCCCGGTGAGCGGCAGGCCGACCCGCAGGGCGTGTGCGACGGCCTGGTCGCCGCCGTACGCCGGCTCGCCCGCCGGGAGTGGCCGCTGGTGCTGCTGATCGACGACGCCCACTGGGCCGACCACGAGACCCTGCGCTGGCTCGCCGCGCTCGCCGAACGCCTCGACGAGACCTCCGTCCTGGTGGTGATCGCCCGCCGCCCCGGCGACGTCAGCGGCGACAGCGCCCGCCACCTGGACGCGGCCGCCGCCGTGGGCCGGCCCCTCGCCCCGCTGAACGCCCTCACCCCCGACGCGACCGCCGGGCTCACCCGCGCCACCCTCGGCGGCCACGCCGACGCCGCCTTCTGCCGCGAGGTGTGGGCCGTCACCGGCGGCAACCCCTACGAGACCGTCGAACTCCTCGCCAAGGTCCAGGACAGCGAAATGCAACCGATCGAGGCGGAGGCCGCCGAACTGCGCGACCTGAACCGCTCCGCCCGCGGCGGCGGACTCGTCGCCCGCCTGGAGCAACTCGGCGTCGACTCCACCCGCTTCGCCTGGGCCGCCGCCATCCTCGGCGGCGGCATCACCGTCGACATGGTGGCCGCGCTCGCCACCCTCGACCGCGCCGACGCCGCCCGCTGCGCCGAACTGCTGTGCAACGCCCGGATCCTGTCCGTGCCCGACCCCGCCGCCGGCCGCCAGGGCGCGGGCGACGACCTGGAGTTCGTCCACCCGCTGATCGCCACCGCCGTCTACAACTCCATCCCCGACGCGCTGCGCACGGCCATGCACGGCATAGCGGCCCAGCTGGTCACCGACTCCGGACTCGGCGCCGCGGCCGCCTCCCGCCACCTGCTCGAGGTGTATCCCGACGACGACCAGGAAGTCGTGGAGCAACTGCGCGAGGCCGCCCGCGAGCTGCTCGCCGTCGGCGCCCCCGACGCCGCCCGCCGCTGCCTCGAACGCGCGCTCCAGGAACCGCCGTTGCCCGACGCCCACGCCCGCGTGCTGTTCGAGCTGGGCTGCGCCACCCTCCTCACCGCGCCCGCCACGACCATCGGCCACCTGCGCACCGCGCTCGCCATGCCCGGCCTGGGCGGCGAGCAGCGCGTCGACGCCGTCTTCCGGCTCTCCCAGGCCCTGCTCCACAACGACCAGCTGGAGGAGGCCGTCCGCACCGTCGAGGCGGAGGCCGCCCGCACCCCCGACCCGTCCGCGCGGCTGCGACTCCAGGCCGCCCAGTACATGTGGGAGGGCATCCACGCCGGAGAGACCTCCTCGCCCCGCCGCTCCGCGCGCCTCGCCGAACTCGCCGCCACCTGCACCGGCCGCGACAACGCCGAGCGCGCGCTGCTCATCCTGCGCGGCTTCGACGCCATGACCCACGGCGAGAGCGCCGAGGAGGTCGTCGAACTGTGCGACCGCGCCCTCGTCAACGGCCGCCTCGCACCCGGACTCGGCTGGACCGACACCGAGTGGGGCCTGGAACTGCCGATGATGCTGGCCAGTTCCTACGCCTACGCCGACCGGCTGGACCGCGCCGAGGCCCTGTTCACCGAGGCTCTGCGCGCCTACGAGACCGCCGGCTGGAGCGGCGGCCACCTCTCCCTCGCGCACGCCTACGTCGGCCTCGGCCACCGCAGAAGGGGACGCCTCAGGGAGGCCGAGCAGTCCCTGCGCGAGTCACTGCGCATCGCCGAACGCGTCGGCCGCGGCCTGCCCCTGTACTGGTCGGCGATCTGCAACCTGATCGACACCCTGCTCGCCCGCGGCCACGTCGAGGAGGCCCGGACCCTCGCCGACCAGTACGGTTTCGCACCGCCCTACCCGTCGACGATCGTGCTGCCCGACCCCCGCTCGGTGCGTGGGCGGCTGCTGCTCGCCACCGGCCGCACCAAGGAGGGCGTCAACGAACTGGAGGCGGCCGAGAAGGCGGCGGCCGCGCGGGGCCGGCACAACCCGGTGGTGGTGCCCTGGGCCACCGAACTGGCCCGGGCGCTGGCCGCCGAGGACCCCGGCCGCGCCGCCCGGCTGGCCTCCGACGCCCGCCGCCAGGCCGAGCGCTTCGGCACCGACACGGCGATAGGAGAAGCCCTGCGCTGCGCCGCCGCACTGGAGACCGGCCAGCGCGCGGTCCGGCTCGCCGCGCAGGCCGTCACCTACCTGGAGGCCTCGCCCTGCCAGTACGAGCACGCCGCCGCGCGTGTGGAGTACGGCATCGCGGCCCGCTCCGCCGCCGAGCTGAACCGGGGCCTGGCACTGGCCGACTCCTGCGGCGCCGACGGACTGGTGGCCCGGGCCCGCGAGGCCCTGGCGGTGGGCCGCACGGGCTGAGGCACCCCGGGGGAACACGCCCCCGAGGTCACCCCGCGGCGCCGTCCGCCTCCTCGGCCAGCACCCGCTGCGCCGTCGCGAACGCCGAGTTGGCGGCCGGGACACCGCAGTACACCGCCGTCTGGAGCAGCACCGCGCCGATCTCGTCCGCCGTCAGCCCGTTGCGCCGCGCCGCCCGCACGTGCATGGCCAGTTCCTCGTAGTGGCCGTGCGCGACCAGCGCCGTCAGCGTGACCATGCTGCGCTCGCGGCGCGAGAGGGTCTCGTCGGTCCAGATCTCGCCCCACGCGTAGCGCGAGATGAAGTCCTGGAAGCGGGAGGTGAACGGCGACTGCCGCCCCTGCGCCCGGTCCACGTGCGCGTCGCCGAGCACCTCGCGCCGCACCGCCATGCCCCGCCTGGCGCCGCCGTCGAAGTGCGCCCGCAGCGCCGTCAGCACCGCCTCCGGCCGCTCGGCCGGCGCCAGGTGCGAGGCACCCGGGATCTCCGTCAGCGTCGCGTCCGGCACCGCGTCGGCGATCTCCCGCAGATGCGCGGGAGGTGTGGCCGGGTCCTCGCGACCGGCGATCAGCAGCGTCGGCGCGGAAACCTCCCCGAGCCGGTCCCGGAGGTCGAAGGCGGCCAGCGCGTCGCAACAGGCGGCGTACGCGCCGGGATCGGCCTCCCGGTGGTCCCGCACCAGCCGCGGCACGGTGAACCCGGGGGTGAACCACCGCGCGTCCGCGCTCTCCGCGAGCCGGGCCAGGCCCTCCTCGCGCACCCGGGCGGCCCGCTCCTCCCACGGTTTCGCACCGCCGAAGTGCGCCGACGAGCAGACGGCCGCCAGCGACGACACCCGCTCCGGACGGTGCACGGCCAGATGCAGGCCCACCGCACCGCCCAGCGAGACACCGGCGTAGGCGAACCGCTCCACCCCGAGCGAGTCGGCGAGCGCGAGTACCAGTTCGGCCAGGTCCCCGACGGTGGCGCCGGGGCCGATCAGGTCCGCCGCCGAACCACCGTGCCCCGGCAGGTCCCAGCGGATCACGCGGTGCCCGATGGACAACTCGGGCGCCACCGCGTCCCACAGCGCGTACGAGGTGCCCAGCGAGGGCCCGAGCAGCAGCGGGGGAGCGGAGGCGGGGCCTTCGGACAGATGGTTGAGGAGAGTCGTCAACGTCGCTCCAGAGCACGGTCGGTGAGGGCGGCAGCGGCACCCGTGCAGCGGGCCGGGTCGGTAAGGGAGGCCAGATCTGTGCCCCGCAACTCGGGCACATCGGCTAGCAGTTCGCCAAGGCTTCGTTCCTCGGCGTACGTACGGGCCGCCAGTTCGGTGAGCAGCTCCTTGGCGCGGGCCCGCCCGAGCACCGGGGCCAGTTCGGCCGAGAGCCGCTCCGACACGATCAGCCCGTGCGTGAGACCGAGGTGCGCGCGCATCACGTCCGGACGTACCCGCAGCCCCTCGGTCAGCTCGGCGGCGTCACGGGCGGCGCCGCCGGTCAGGCGCAGCAGGTCCCGCAGCGGCTCCCACTCGGCGTGCCAGGCCCCGGCCGGCCGCTCGTCCTCGGCGATCAGCGAGCCGTACAGCGTGGCCGCGAGCAGCGGAGCACGCCGGGCTGCCGCCGCGATCAGCGTGGACCGCACCGGGTTGGCCTTGTGCGGCATCGCCGACGAACCGCCGCCACCGCCCTCGGCGACCTCGCCGATCTCGGTGCGGGAGAGCGTCAGCACATCCGCGGCGATCTTCCCGAGCGCCCCAGCGGCGAAGGCGAGCGCGCCGGCCAGGTCGGCGACGGGGGTGCGCAGGGTGTGCCAGGGCAGCAGCGGTGCCGCCAGGCCCAGTTCACGGGCGTACGCCGCCGGGAGCTCGACCGGGTCGGTGGCGCCGTACGCGCCGAAGGCCGCCAGCGTGCCCGCCGCGCCGCCGAGCTGGGCGGGAAGCGCGGCACGCACCGCGTCGATCCGGTCGCGCGCGTCCAGCACCAGCAGGCGCCAGCCGGCCGCCTTCAGTCCGAACGTCGTCGGCACGGCGTGCTGGGTGAGGGTCCGGCCCGGCATCGGCGTGTCCCGGTGCTCGGCGGCGAGCCGGGCCAGCGCCCGCTGGGTACGCGCGAGGTCGGGCAGCAGCAGGTCCAGGGCGCGGGCGGCGACCAGCATCGACGCCGTGTCCATGATGTCCTGGCTGGTCGCGCCCCGGTGCACATACGGCCCGTACGGCTCACCCACCGCCTTCGTCAGGTCGGCCACCAGGGGGATGACCGGGTTCCCGCCGCCCCGGGCACGCTCCGCGAGGGAGCGCGTGTCGAAGACGGCCGGGTCGGCGACGGCCGCGCCCACCGCGTCCGCCGCCTCGGCCGGGGCGAGCCCCAGCGCGGCCTGGGCGCGGGTCAACGCCGCCTCCGCGTCGAGCAGGGCCCGCAGATACGCCCGGTCGCCGGTCGCCGACGCGACCGGCGAGCCCGCCCACCCGGGGGCGAGCAGACTCACGTCCGCATCCGCATCCGCATCCGCATCCGCATCGGCGGCGGCAGCGGTGCCGGTGCCGGCGGGGTCGGCTGGTGATGTCACTGGAACTCCAGGAAGACCGTCTCGCCCTCGCCCTGAAGGCGGATGTCGAAACGGTACGTCCCGTGGCCCTCGTCCGCCGCGACCAGCGTGTCGCGGCGCCCGTCCGGCACCCGGGCCAGCAGCGGGTCGGCGGCCAGCGTCGCCTCGTCGCCCGGCAGGTAGATCCGGGTGAACAGGTGCACGAGCAGTCCGCGCGCGAACACGCACACGCTGACGTACGGGGCGCTCCGCCCGCGCGACCCCGGCCGCAGCGTCCGCGCGTACCAGTGGCCGTTCGCGTCGGTCTGGAGGCGCCCGAAACCGGTGAACTCCACGCCGTTGCGCCCGAGGAAGCCCCCCGAGGCCGGGTCGCGCCGCATCGAGCCGTCGGCCGTGGGCACGTTGCCCTCGGTGTCCGGCCCCCACAGCTCCAGGAGGGCGTCCGGCAGCGGGTTGCCCTCGCCGTCGTACACGTACCCGTGCACGGTGACCGTGTCCGGGTGCCCGGCGGGCGCGATGTCCTCGCCGCCGCGGAAGGGCAGCGCGTACCCGTAGAAGGGGCCGACCGTGTGCGACGGGGTGGGCGGCACCTGCTCCGGGCCGCTGGTGTCGGTCTTCGTCATGGCGGGTCAGCGTCCTTCTTCGATCCAGGTGGCGTGCGGGCCGTCGAGCACGATGTCCCAGTGGTAGCCGAGCGAGAACTCCGGCACCGACAGGCTGTGGTCGTACGTCGCGACCAGCCGCTGCCGCGCCGCGTCGTCCGTCACCGACTGGAGGATCGGGTCGTAGGGGAACAGCGGGTCGTTCGGGAAGTACATCTGCGTGACCAGGCGCTGGGTGAACGCCGAGCCGAACACGGAGAAGTGGATGTGCGCCGGACGCCACGCGTTGACGTGGTTGCGCCACGGGTACGGGCCGGGCTGCACCGTCGTGAAGCGGTAGAAGCCGTCGTCGTCGGAGAGGGCGCGGCCCACGCCGGTGAAGTTCGGGTCCAGCGGCGCGTCGTGCTGCTCGCGCTGGTGCGCGTACCGGCCGGCCGAGTTGGCCTGCCAGATCTCCACGAGCTGCCCGCGCACCGGCCCGCCGTTCCGGTCGAGCAGACGCCCGGAGACGGTGATGCGCTCGCCGACCGGCTCCCCGGTGTGCTGCCGGGTGAGGTCGTTGTCCATGTCGGTGACGTCCCGCTCCCCGAAGGCGGGGGAGGACAGCTCCACCAGCTCCGGGTCCTTGGTGACGTCGATGGCGATCGGCGGCTGCTTCGGGTGGCGCAGCACCGAGGAGCGGTACGGGGCGTAGTCGCGGCGCGGGTGGTGCTCGACGGGGCCGCCGTCGGCGACCCGCTTCTCGTAGGCGGCGTGCTCGGCCGCGATCTCCGCGTCGATGTCGTGCTGGGTGAGCGTCATGGGGATTCCCTGGGTGACTAGCGGTCGAGGACCAGGGCGAGACCCTGGCCGACGCCGATGCAGAGGGTGGCGATGCCGGTGCCGCCGCCCCTGCGGGCCAGCTGGTGGGCGACGGTGCCGGCGAGGCGGGCGCCCGAGGCGCCGAGGGGGTGACCGAGCGCGATCGCGCCGCCCTGCGGGTTGAGGATCGCCGGGTCGAACTCGGGCCACTCGGCGACGCAGCCCAGTACCTGGGCGGCGAAGGCCTCGTTGAGTTCGAGCACGTCCAGGTCGGCGAAGCCGCGCCCGGCCTTGCCGAGCGCGCGGTTCACGGCCTCGACGGGGGCGAGACCGAAGTACTGCGGGTCGGTCGCCGAGACGCCGGTGGCCGAGACCCGGGCGAGCGGCTCGCGTCCGGTGGCCCGCAGGCCCTCCTCGTCCACCAGCAGCAGCGCGGCGGCGCCGTCGTTGAGCGGGGAGGCGTTCCCGGCGGTCACCGTGCCGGCGGTCGTCCGGAAGGACGGCCTGAGCTTCGCCATCGCCTCCAGGGACGCGTCCGGGCGTACGCACTCGTCGGTGGCGAAGTCCACCGGGTCGCCCTTGCGGCGCGGCACCGGGACGGCGGCCAGTTCGGCGTCGAACAGGCCGTCGGCCCGGGCGCGGGCGGCCTTGTGGTGCGAGGCGAGGGCGTACTCGTCCTGCTGCTCGCGGGTGATCCCGTGCTTGTCCGCGATCAGCTCCGCCGACTCGCCGAGCGGGATCGTCCACCGCGGGTCCATCGCCGGGTTGACCATGCGCCAGCCCAGGGTGGTGGAGTACATCTCGGTGTGCCCTGCGGGGAAGGGCCGGTCCGACTTGGGCAGCACGTACGGCGCCCGGGTCATCGACTCCACCCCGCCCGCGAGTACGACCGACGCGTCGCCGACGGCGATGGCACGGGCCGCCTGGATCACCGCTTCGAGGCCGGACGCGCACAGCCGGTTCACCGTGACGCCGGGGACGGTGGTGGGCAGGCCGGCCAGGAGCGCGGCCATGCGGGCGACGTTGCGGTTCTCCTCACCTGCGCCGTTGGCGTTGCCGACGTACACGTCGTCGATCCGGGACGGGGCCAGGCCGGGCGTGCGGCCGAGGAGTTCACGGATCGCGTGCGCCGCCAGGTCGTCCGGGCGTACGCCCGCCAGGCCCCCGTTGTACCTGCCGAACGGGGTGCGCACCGCGTCGACGATGTAGACGCCCCTCACTTCGGTCCCTCCGCACTCTCCGCGACGACGAGCTTGGCGTCGGTCCTGGCGACGACTTCGTCGACGCCCACACCCGGGGCGGTCTCCACCAGGACCAGGCCGTCGGCGGTGACGTCGAGGACACCGAGGTCGGTGATGACACGGTTCACACATGCTTTGCCGGTGAGAGGCAGCGCGCACTGCTCAAGGATCTTGGGGGAGCCGTCCTTGGCGGTGTGGGTCATGACCACGATGACCGTGCGCGCGCCGTGGACGAGGTCCATCGCACCGCCGATCCCGGTGATCATCTTGCCGGGAACGGCCCAGTTGGCCAGGTCACCCGTGGCGGAGACCTGCATCGCTCCCAGCACCGCCACGTCGATGTGCCCGCCGCGGATCATGCCGAAGGACAGCGCCGAGTCGAAGAAGGCGGCGCCCGGGCGGACCGTGACCGTCTCCTTGCCCGCGTTGATCAGGTCGGGGTCCACCTCGGCCTCGGTGGGGTAGCGGCCGGTGCCCAGGATGCCGTTCTCCGACTCCAGGGTGACCTCGACGCCCTCGGGGAGGTGGTTCGGGATCAGGGTCGGCAGGCCGATGCCGAGGTTGACGTACTGGCCGTCCGCCAGCTCCAGCGCGGCACGCGCGGCCATCTGTTCACGCGTCCACGCCATCAGGAACTCACCGTTCCTCGTGCCGGAGGCGCGGAAATCGTACGCCGCTCGATCTTCTTGTCGGCGACCTGCTCGGCCGTCAGGGCCACCACCCGCTGGACGAAGATCCCGGGCAGGTGCACCGCGTCCGGGTCGATCCCGCCCGGCTCGACCAGCTCCTCCACCTCGGCGAGGGTCACCCGTCCGGCCATCGCGGCCAGCGGGTTGAAGTTCCGGGACGACTTCGCGAAGACCAGGTTGCCGTGCCGGTCGCCCCTGGCCGCGCGGACCAGCGCGAAGTCGGTGCGGATGCCGCGCTCCAGGACGTACTCCGTCCCGTCGAACTCGCGGACCTCCTTCGGCGGCGAGGCCAGCGCGACGCCGCCCGACCCGTCGTACCGCCAGGGCAGCCCGCCGTCGGCAACCTGGGTGCCGACCCCGGCGGGGGTGTAGAAGGCGGGGATGCCGGCGCCGCCGGCCCGCAGCCGCTCGGCCAGGGTGCCCTGCGGGATCATCTCCACCTCCAGCTCCCCGCCGAGGTACTGGCGCGCGAACTCCTTGTTGGCGCCGATGTAGGACCCGGTCACGCGGGCGATGCGCCCGGCGGCCAGCAGGACGGCCAGCCCGGACTCCATCGCGCCGCAGTTGTTGGAGACCACCGACAGTCCGCCGGTCCCGCGCTCGTGCAGCGCCTGGATCAGCGCGTTCGGCACGCCGCTCAGTCCGAAACCGCCCACCGCGAGCGAGGCGCCGTCGGGCACGTCGGCCACCGCCTCCGCGGCCGTGGCCACCACCTTGTCCATGCGAGACGCCCCATCTCTTCCGCGCGCGCCCCGGAACAGATAGTCAGGGCACTGAGTATTCCAGCGAGGTTTCCCACACGCTGCCACCGGACGGCTGGGGCGTCAAGACCCACGAAATGCGAGGTAGAACGGATGATGCGCTGACGGGGGTGACTGTCGTCCGCACCCTGTATCGTCAGTGCACCGATGAAAGTGACCACGGGAGTGTGCGCATGGCAGCGGTCGATCTGACCACCCACCCCGGCCATCTGGCGCGGCGGCTGCAACAGGCGCACTACCTGCTGTGGAACACGATGGTCTCCGAGGAGACCACCTCGCCGCAGTACGCCGTCCTCAACGCCCTGGTCGCCGAGCCGGGCCTGGACCAGCGCACCGTGGGGGAGCGGGTGGGCCTCGACCGGTCCACCATCGCGGAGGTGGTGAGCCGCATGGGCCGCCGCGGACTCCTCGACAAGGTCCGCGACCCGCAGGACGGCCGCCGCTCCCTGCTGCGGCCGACCGACGAGGGGCTGCGCGTCCACCGCCGGCTGGGCGTGCGCATCGCCCGCATGAACCAGGTGCTCCTCGCCCCGCTCGCCCCCGACGAGCAGACGGTGTTCTTCGACCTGATCCGCCGGGTCGCGGACGCGGCGGAAGGGCTCCGCAACCCGGCCGAACCCACGGCGGCCTCCGGCTGACCGGGGCCGGAGCGAGGGCCGGGGGCCGGGGCCCTATGGGTCAGGACCCGCCGGTGAAGACCACCCACACCTGGCCCTCGGCGAAGTTCAGCGGCCGGCCGCCCTCGGTGGTGAAGGCCGTGCCGTCGTCGGCCGCTCCCCGCTTCCAGGTCGCGTCGTACACGCGTCCGTCGCGCAGCACCTCCGCCCGCCCCGATCCCACCGACTCGACGTAGGGCGAGTTGCTGCCGCGGAAGTCGCGGAACGCCGACTCGCGCACGGTCACGTGCTGTACGACGACCGTGGCCGGGGCCAGCCGCCCGCCGTCCGCCGTGCGGGCCGGTGCGCCGTCCATGGAGACCAGCCACCGGTCCCGGGTCCCGGACCAGGTGAAGGTGAAGCGCGCCGAGGGGTAGCGCACCGTGTGCGACGACTGCGCCCGGCCGCCCGCGGGCGCCTTGCCGTAGGTGAACCCGGTGGTGAGGGCCGCGCTCCCGGAGGGCTTCCCGAGCAGCTTGCCGGGCCGCAGGTAGAGGTTGTGCGGGGCCTGCCGGTCCTGGGCGCGGACGTAGGCGTCGGAGTCCTCGCCCGGCGGCTCCGCGCGCAGGGGGGCCTTGTCGATGAGCGGCAGCAGCTTGCTCTGCGCGCCGGAGAACGCCAGCACCGGCCGGTCGAACTGGCCGAGCAGCTCCAGGTCCGACTCGCGGGCGCTGCGCACCGGACCCACCGACTCGGGCAGCTTGCCGGCGTAGATCGCCATCAGCCGGCTCAGCCCGGCCTCCACCGGCTCGGCGTAGACGACGTCCGCGTCCTCCAGGCCCGTCTGCGGGCGGGCCGCGGGCACGTTGTCGACCTTCACGGCGAGCACCGGTCCGGCGGCCGGGGCCGCGCTGTGCGACCGCTCCGGTTCCGGCGCCCGTCTGTCCTCCTTCGCGGCGGGCCCCGCGGTACAGCCCGCCGCGGCCAGCGAGACCGCCACCGCCGCCGTCAGCAGTGCGGCACACCGTCCTGTGCGCGTCCCTCGTCGCATCGTGATCATCCGTCCATCCGTCCCGTGTCATGATTGTGCGTTTCTCAGAGGATTTAGTGCCATACCTGGAGGAATCCGATACGGCACACGGAACGGGGCTGATAATCCGCTGTTCGGCCGAGAAGACCGCCGGGTTCGGCCGCGGGAGCCGCGGGGTACCCGGCCGCCACGCAGAACCGACGCGCACGGCGACGGAGGGAGCGCGGGGCGATGAAGGCAGTGACGTGGCAGGGCAAGCGGGACGTGCGGGTGGAGGAGGTGCCCGACCCGAGGATCCAGGAGCCGACGGACGCCGTCATCCGCGTCACGTCCTCCGGGCTGTGCGGCTCCGACCTGCACCTCTACGAGGTGCTCACACCGTTCATGACACCGGGCGACATCCTCGGCCACGAGCCGATGGGCATCGTCGAGGAGGTCGGTCCGGAGGTGACCGGCCTGAAGCCCGGCGACCGGGTGGTGGTGCCGTTCCAGATCGCGTGCGGCCACTGCTACATGTGCGGTACAGGTCTGCCGACCCAGTGCGAGACCACCCAGGTCACCGGCGAGGGCATGGGCGCCCCGCTGTTCGGCTACACCCGCCTGTACGGTGCGGTGCCCGGCGGCCAGGCCGAGTACCTGCGGGTGCCGCAGGCGCAGTACGGACCCATCAAGGTGCCCGAGGGCCCGGCCGACGACCGCTTCGTCTACCTCTCCGACGTCCTGCCCACCGCCTGGCAGGCGGTCGAGTACGCCGCCGTCCCGCAGGGCGGCAGCCTCGCGGTGCTGGGCCTCGGCCCGATCGGCGACATGGCGTGCCGGATCGCCCGCCTCAAGGGGGTCGACAAGGTGTTCGGCGTGGACCTGGTGCCGGAGCGGCTGGAGCGGGCCCGCGAACGGGGTGTGGAGACCTTCGACCTGCGATCCTTCGACAACGAGAAGGAACTCGTCTCGGCGATCCAGGACCGGACGGGCGGTCGCGGCCCCGACGCCGTGATCGACGCCGTCGGCACCGAGGCGCACGGCGGCGTCGTGGCCAAGCTGGTGCAGCAGACCGCCGCGGTGATGCCCCGGGCCATCGGCAGCCCCCTGGCGGAGCGGTTCAGCGTCGACCGGCTCGCCGCGCTCTACACGGCGATCGACCTGGTCCGCCGCGGCGGCACCATCTCGCTCTCCGGCGTGTACGGCGGCATGGCCGACCCGATGCCGATGCTCACCATGTTCGACAAGCAGATCCAGCTGCGCATGGGCCAGGCCAACGTACGCCGCTGGAGCGACCAGATCGTCCCGTACCTGACCGACGACGACCCGCTCGGCGTCGACGACTTCGCCACCCACCGGGTGCCGCTGGCCCAGGCGCCGCACTGGTACGAGATGTTCCAGAAGAAGCAGGACGGCGCGGTCAAGGTGCTGATGAAGCCGTAGCGTCCACCGCGCGGGTCAGGGCCCGCCGAGGATCTCCGCGAGGTCGTACCGGACCGGCTCCTCCAACTGCGCGAAGGTGCAGCTCTCCGGGGTCCGGTCCGGGCGCCAGCGGCGGAAGCGGGCCGTGTGCCGCAAGCGAGCCCCGTTCTCCATGTGGTCGTACGCCACCTCGACGACCCGCTCCGGCCGCAGCGGCACCCAGGAGAGGTCCTTCTTGCCCGACCAGCGGCTGGGGGCGCCGGGCAGCCGCGCCGACTCGTGGGCGGCCTCCTCGGCCCACCTGGCCCACGGATGGTCCCCGGCGTCGTCCATGCGCAGCGGGTCCAGTTCCTCCACCAGCTCGGCCCGCCGCTTCATGGTGAAGGCCGCGCACACCCCCACGTGCTGGAGCACACCCCGCTCGTCGTACAGCCCGAGCAGCAGCGAGCCGACCACCGGTCCGCTCTTGTGGAAGCGGTATCCGGCGACGACCATGTCCGCCGTACGCTCGTGCTTGATCTTGAACATGGCCCGCTCGTCCTGCCGGTAGCGCAGGTCGAGCGGCTTGGCGACGACCCCGTCCAGCCCCGCCCCCTCGTACTGCTCGAACCACCGGCGGGCCACCTCGATGTCGTCCGTCGCGGGCGCCACGTGCACCGGCGGCGTCACCCCGTCCAGCGCCCGCACCAGCAGCGCCCGCCGGTCGGCCAGCCCCACGTCGAGCAACGACGCGTCGTCCAGCGCCAGCAGATCGAAGGCCACCAGCGAGGCCGGCGTGCGCTCCGCCAGCATCCGCACCCGGGAGTCCGCCGGATGGATCCGCTCGGTCAGCGCGTCGAAGTCCAGATGCCCCTCCCGGGCGATCACGATCTCCCCGTCCACCACGCACCGCCCCGGCAACCGCTCCCGCACCGCCGCCACCAACTCCGGAAAATACCTGGTCAGCGGCTTGCCCGTCCGGCTCCCCAGCTCCACCTCGTCCCCGTCGCGGTACACGATCGCCCGGAAGCCGTCCCACTTCGCCTCGTAGTGCATCCCCGGCGGAATCCTCGCCACGGACTTGGCGAGCATCGGCTTCACGGGCGGCATGACGGGGAGATCCATGGTCCGATTCTGAACGCCCCCGCCCCCGGACGCCTGATATGCGAAGCTTCCGCGCTGCGCCTACCGTGGCTCGCATGGCGGAAGCGGTGGAGCTGGAGGTGGGCGGGCGGGCCGTGCGGCTGTCCAGCCCGGGGAAGGTGTTCTTCCCGGAGTGCGGGTACACCAAGCTCGACGTGGCCCGGTACTACCAGGCCGTCGCCCCCGGCATCCTGCGCGCCCTGCGCGAGAGGCCCACCACGCTCCAGCGCTACCCCGACGGCATCACCGGCGAGTGGTTCTACCAGAAGCGCGCGCCCAAGGGGATGCCCGACTGGATCCCGACCGCGCACATCACCTTCCCCAGCGGACGCAGCGCCGACGAGATGTGCCCCACCGAGGAGGCCGCCGTGGTGTGGGCCGCCCAGTACGGCACCCTCACCTTCCACCCCTGGCCGGTGCGCCGCGACGACGTCGACCACCCCGACGAACTGCGTATCGACCTCGACCCGCAGCCCGGCACCGACTACGACGACGCCGCCCGCGCCGCCCACGAACTGCGCGCCGTACTCGACGAGTTCGGCGGCCTGCGCGGCTGGCCCAAGACCTCCGGCGGGCGCGGCATCCACGTCTTCGTGCCGATCGAGCCGCGCTGGACCTTCACCCAGGTGCGGCGTGCCGCCATCGCCGTGGGCCGGGAGATGGAACGGCGGATGCCCGAGCGGGTCACCATCAAGTGGTGGAAGGAGGAGCGCGGCGAGCGCATCTTCATCGACTACAACCAGACCGCCCGCGACCGCACCATCGCCTCCGCCTACTCCGTGCGCCCCCGCCCGAACGCCCCCGTCTCCGCCCCGCTGACCTGGGACGAGGTGGGCGTCGCGCACCCGCGGGACTTCGACATCACGTCCATGCCCGCGCGCTTCGCCGAACTCGGCGACGTGCACGCGGGCATGGACGACACGAGACACTCCCTCGACGCGCTGCTGGAGCTGGCGACGAAGGACGAGCACGATCACGGGCTCGGTGATCTCCCGTACCCGCCGGAGTATCCGAAGATGCCGGGCGAGCCGAGCCGGGTCCAGCCCAGCCGGGCCAGGAAGAAGGCTCCCGGCCCGGACTGAGCCCCAACGGTCGGGGACCTACAGGTCCTTGATCCGGACGTCGCGGTACGAGACCACGTCCGACGTGCTGTGCACCTGCAGTCCGATGTAGCCGGAGGCGAACCGCCGCCCGTCCGTGCCCGGGTCGTCCGAGCGCTCGGGGTAGAAGGTCTGGCCGCCGAAGTTGTCGAACTCGTTGATCAGCACGCCGTTGCGGTAGATCGAGTAGTGCTGGTCCACCACGCGGATCTCGTAGTCGTTCCAGGTCCCCTTCTCCGTCACGCCCGCGCCGGCCAGGCCGACCCGGTCGAAGCCGTAGAGGGAACCCGTCTTGTACATGTCGCCGGTCGGGCTGTCGAACACCTGTACCTCGTGCCCGTACTTGATGGCGACCCACTCCGGTCGCGACTCCTCCGGGTGGTCGTGCACCTGCGGGAAGCGCACGAAGACGCCGCCGTTGGTGTTCGCGGTGCCCGCCGCGTCGTCACGCCACTGGAGCTTCAGCGAGAAGTCGCCGTACTTGCGCTCGGGGAACCACAGCATGCCCATGCCGGGCGTGCTGGTGCTGGACGTGATCGACCCGTCCGGGTTCAGCCCGAACGAACCGCCGCCCACCTGCTCCCACTGGGCGAAGGACTCCTGGCTGCCGTCGAGGATCGTGCGGTAGCCCTCGGTCTGGCCGGGCAGCCCGATCTTCGACTGCTTGGCGGCCTTGTTGATCGCCTTGACCTCACGCCTGTCGACGACGCCCTCGGCCCGCAGCGCGTCCATGACGTTCCCGACGTGCTTGAGGAACAGCGCCTGGGACGTCCACTCCTTCTCGTCCTCGATCATCTCGTTGATCCGGCACCGGTTGTTGGTGACCCGGTTCGGCACCCCGGAGTCGACCGTGCCGACGATCACCGTCAGCCGCTCGTCGTACTCCGGGCAGGGCGGCGCCGGGACCCCGCCGGCCACCACCGTGAAGCTCACGGTCAGCGACTCGGAGGTGTTGCCCGCCTTGTCGCTCGCCCGGTACGCCACCGTGTGCCGGCCCACCCGGTCCACGACCACCGGGTCGGTGTACGCCAGGTAGGGCCCGGCGTCCAGCGAGTACTCCACACCGGCGACGCCGGAACCGCCCTCGTCCGCGGCGTTCACGGTCACCTTCGCGCTGCCGACGTAGGCGCCGTCGGAGTTCTTGGTGCCGTCCACGGTCGCGCCGGTCACCGGCGGGGTGGTGTCCTGCGGGGGAGCCGCGGCCACGGTGAAGGCGACGCTCTTCTCCGCCGCGACGTTGCCCGCCTTGTCGGTGGCCCGGTAGCGCACGGTGTGCTCCCCGACCTGGTGCACCATGACCGGCGCCGTGTACGCCGTCCAGGCGCCGTCGCCGACCGCGTACTCGATGGTGTTGACGCCGGAACCGGTGTCGGAGGCGGTGACGGTCACCGTCGCCATGTCGATGTAGGCGCCGTCCGCGTTCTTCTCACCGCTGAGGGTCGCCGAGGTCTCCGGCGCCGTCGTGTCGTCGGTGTCCGGCGCGGCCACGGCGAACGTGACGTTCTTCTCCTCGGCGGCGTTGCCCGCCTTGTCGAACGCCCGGTAGCGGACCGTGTGTTCACCGACCTGGTCGACGACGACCGGCGTGGTGTACGGCTGCCAGGCGCCGTCGGCACCGATCGCGTACTCGATCCGCTCGACGCCCGAGCCGCCCTCGTCGGTGGCCGCGAGCGTCACGGTCGCGGAGCCGACGTACGCGCCGTCGGCGTTCTGCGTGCCGCCCACCTCGGCCGAGGTCGCGGGCGCCGTGGTGTCCTCGCCGCCGCCCTCGGTGACCACGAGCACGCCCGTCATCTGGCCGTGGCCCGGGATCGTGCAGTGGTACATGTACGTGCCGGGGGTGAGGGTGACCTCGGCGGTGTGCTTGCCGCCCTCGGCGTCGAACGGGTTGGCCAGGATGTTCAGCTGCACGTCCTGGTTGTACTCGGGATCGCTGGTCATGAACGTCAGCGTGTGCGGCATGCCGGTCGTGTTGCCGGTGGCCTCGCTGTTCTCGAAGACGATCGTGGCCGGACCGGCCACCGCCGTCTCGGGCGCCGACACGTACTTGGTGATGTCGTCGCCCGCCGTCCAGGTCAGCACCTGGTCGGCGGCGGCCGCGGCGGGTGCCGCCGCCGGCTGCCCGGAGGCGGACGTCGCCTGCAGTCCGAGCACCATCAGCAGACCGGCCAGCAGCGCGGCCCACATTCTTCGTTGGCGTATCACTCGGTCCCCCTCGCCAGCTGTCCGGCGGCCGGCGTCGGGCCGCCGCCCTCGTAGGTGACCCGCCACAGGGCCGACTTGGAGTCCGAGGTGAAGAAGCCGCGCCCGTAGTCCAGGACGTACAGCGCGCCGTCCGGGCCGAACTTCCAGCCCATCAGGTTCTTGATGCCGTCGTTGCCGACCGGCACGATCTTCTTCAGGGACTCCGAGTGCACCGGCAGACCGCCGTCGCCCTGCGTCTTCGGGTCCATCAGCACCGCGTTGCGCGGCTGGTCGGCGTCGTAGAAGTCACCGACGAACCACTTGCCGTCCCAGTACGCCGGCCACTTGGTGTCACTGGCGCTGTCGGCGTCGTAGCGGTAGACCGGGCCGTTCATCGCGGCCTGGCCGCCGCCCTTGAGCCAGGGCAGCCGGTAGACCGCCTCGTCCTGGTCGTACGACGGGACGCCGTTCTCGTCACGCGGGAAGTCGGGGCCGCCACCCTGCGGCGAGTACCAGATGTTGTTGCCGGTCACCGGCGGCAGGTTCACCAGGCCGTCGTTGTTCGGCGACTCGTTCTTCGGGTGGTCGCAGTCGTACCAGCCCAGCGGCTTCGACGGGTCCGGCAGGTTCCGGTCCCGGTACGGCTGCTTGTTGCCCATGCAATACGGCCAACCGCGGTTGCTCGCCTTGGTGATGGTGGCGAACGTGTCGTACTTGGCCGGACCCCATGTCGTCGACGGGGCACCGGCGTCCGGGCCGACCCAGCCCGCGTACAGGGTGTCGGTCTTCTTGTCGACGGAGATGCGCGCCGGGTTGCGCACGCCCATCACGTAGATCTCGCCGCGCGTCTTGCCGCCGCCCTCGGCGGTCTCCTCGCCGGTGAAGAGGTTGCCCTGCGGGAGCGTGTACGTCCCGTCCGACTCCGGGTGGATGCGCAGGATCTTGCCGTTGAGGTTGTTGGTGTTGCCGGCGGTGCGGCGCGCGTCGGCGAAGGACACGCCCTTGAAGTTGGGCTCCGGGTTGTTGCCGGAGTAACCGTCGCTGAACCCACTGGAGTTGTTGTCACCGGTGGCGATGTACAGGTTCCCCTTGGAGTCCCAGGCCATCCCGCCGCCCGCGTGGCAGCAGCTGTGGATCTGCACCGGCCACTTCAGCAGCGTCTTCTCGCTGCCCAGGTCCAGTTTGTTCGTGGCCCGGTCGAGCGTGAAGCGGGAGACCCGCCGCTCGGCCATGTGGGTGTCCCGGTTGATCCGGGAGTGCGGGGTGTAGTGCAGGTACACCCACCCGTTCTCCTCGAACCTCGGGTCCAGTTCGATGCCGAGCAGGCCCTCCTCGACCTTGGTCAGCTCGTCGCCGCCGCCCTTGTTGCCGAAGACGGTCAGCTCACCGGCGAGGGTGACCTTGTCGGTCTTCGGGTCCCAGACGTGGATCTGCCCGGTGCCCTTGCCGACGTTCGGGTCGTTCCAGTCGGTCACCACGGGGTGGGAGGAGTCCGTGCCGCCGCGGCCGATGTAGAAGACGCGGCCGTCGGGGGCGGTGACCAGGCCGTGCGGTTCGCCGATCTGGTCGTTCTGGCCGGGCTGGTTGGGGTCGGTGAGCCGCTCGGCCTTGTAGTTGGCGTTGATGGTCGCCTTGCAGTCGGCCTGCGAGAGGCGGGTCGTCCACATCAGGGCGCCGCGCAGATGGGTGCGGAAGTCGGTCTCGTCGTACGACGACACCGTGCCGCCCATGCCGGTGTAGAACGACCGGCCGCCGTCGTAGTCCCGGCACCAGCTGACCGGGTGGTCCGCCCCGTTGGCGCTCGCCCCGGGCGCGTACGTCGACTCGCGCACCCGGGCCACGGTGTGGACCTCACCGGACGGGTTCTTCTGCCAGTTCAGCCACTCGTCGGGGCGCTTCCACTCCAGCGGCAGGTCCTTGGTGGCCGGATGACGCCGGTCACCGACCTCGACCGTGGCCCGCTGGACCCCGGTCGGACTGCCCGCGGCCGGGCGCGCGCCGACCAGACCGGTGAACCAGTCCGAGTACGGCTCGGCGCGGGCCGCGTCGTGGACGCCGACGAACCCGCCGCCGGCCTCCATGTACGCCTCCAGACCCGCCTCCTGGGCGGGCGTCAGCACGTCACCGCCACCGGTCAGGAACACGACCGCGTTGAAGCGGCCGAGCTTCTTCTCGTTGGTGAAGACGTTGGCGTTGTCCGTGGCCTCGACCTTGAACTGCTCCTTGGCCGGGCCGGACAGCCCGATCCGCTCGATCGCCGCGATACCGGCGTTCACGACCGGGGACTCGTCCCCGGCCGCGGCGGACCCGTAGAAGATCAGCACACGTACGTTGGAGCCGCCCGGCGGCGACTTGATCGACATCGTTGTCAGGGATGGATCCGGCGCCGGACGTGCGCTGGCGGCAGGGCCAGCCAGCAGTCCCGCGGCGACGAAAGCGGCGGTGGCGCACGCCGCCCAGCCTCTTCTTCTCGCGCTCAACCCTCTCAAGGGCATGGGCACCTCCTCGGTCACGGCAGCAGCGCCAAGGAAGCTAGACCTCTTTGCGCGGTTCGCCAATAGGTATGACCGGGATCCGACGAACTTTGTCCTGAGTGTGGATAAACACGGCGGCAACCGGTACGGTCCCACAGGTTCATCACAGCCAATCGGTACTGCGTCTGGGCAACATCCGTTTCAGCGTGGGGAGTTCGGCATGGACAGGCGAGGCTTCAACCGGCGGGTACTGCTGGGTGGCGCGGCCGTCGCGACATCGTTGTCCATCGCACCGGAGGCCGCGGGCTCGGCAGCGGCGGCCAAGGAGGTCACCGCGAGGACCGCACCGGCCGGGGGCGAGGTGAGACACCTCAAGATGTACGCCGAGAAGCTGCCCGACGGGCAGATGGGCTACGGCTTCGAGAAGGGCAAGGCGTCGGTCCCCGGCCCGCTGATCGAGGTCAACGAGGGCGACACGCTGCACATCGAGTTCACCAACACCATGGACGTTCGGGCCAGCCTGCACGTCCACGGCCTGGACTACGAGATCTCCAGCGACGGCACCGCCATGAACAAGAGCGACGTCGAACCCGGCGGCACCCGCACCTACACCTGGCGCACCCACAAACCGGGCCGCCGCGAGGACGGCACCTGGCGGCCGGGCAGCGCCGGCTACTGGCACTACCACGACCACGTCGTCGGCACCGAACACGGCACCGGCGGCATCCGCAAGGGCCTGTACGGGCCGGTGATCGTGCGCCGCAAGGGCGACGTGCTCCCGGACGCCACGCACACGATCGTCTTCAACGACATGACCATCAACAACCGCGCGCCGCACACCGGCCCCGACTTCGAGGCCACCGTGGGCGACCGCGTCGAGATCGTCATGATCACGCACGGCGAGTACTACCACACCTTCCACATGCACGGTCACCGCTGGGCGGACAACCGCACCGGCATCCTCACCGGGCCCGACGACCCGTCCCGGGTCATCGACAACAAGATCACCGGCCCGGCCGACTCCTTCGGCTTCCAGATCATCGCCGGGGAGGGGGTGGGCGCCGGGGCGTGGATGTACCACTGCCACGTGCAGAGCCACTCCGACATGGGGATGGTGGGCCTCTTCCTCGTGAAGAAGCCGGACGGCACGATCCCCGGGTACGAACCGCACGAGCACGGTGCGACGGCCGAGGGCGCGGGAGAGGCGGCCGGCGAGACACCCGCCCACGAACACGAACACTGATCCGGCGTCGGCCGACCGGGCCCGCACCGGGCCCGCACCAGCGCGTTCACCACGCCGGGAACGCCCCCTCCCGCCCGACGGCATGCCGCTATCCTGAGCCGCAGCCGCCCAGGAGGAGTGCCGTGACCCAGACCGCGCCGCGTCCCACGCTGGAGGCCGTGGCCGAGCGCGCCGGGGTCTCGCGGGCCACCGTGTCCCGCGTGGTCAACGGGGCGCACGGAGTGCGGGAGGCACTGGCCGAGCGGGTCCGGCGTGCCGTGGAGGAGCTGGGCTACGTGCCCAACCAGGCCGCCCGATCCCTGGTGACCAGACGGCACCGGGCCGTCGCCGTCGTCGCCGCCGAACCGGAGACGCGGGTCTTCTCCGACCCCTACTTCGCCCAGCAACTGCGCGGCATCGGCAAGGAACTGACGGCCCACGACAACCAACTGGTCCTGCTGCTCACCGAGGGCCGCGAGGACCACGCCCGCGTGGGCCGCTACCTGGCCGGCGGCCATGTCGACGGCGCCCTCGTCTTCTCCCTGCACCTGCACGACCCGCTGCCCGGACTCGTGCGCCGCGCCGGCGTGCCGACCGTCTTCGGCGGGCGCCCCGACTGGGACGACGGTGTGGACGACGTGGTCTACGTGGACAGCGACAACCGCGGCGGGGCCCGAGCGGCGGTCCGTCACCTGGCCGGGCTCGGCCGCACCCGGGTCGCGCACATCACCGGCCCGCTCGACCAGACCTCCGCCGCCGACCGGCTCGCGGGCTTCCTCGACGTCCGGGCCGACACCGACCCGGGGCTGGTCGCGCACGGGGACTTCACCGCGGGGGGCGGGGAGCGGGCGATGCGGGAGCTGCTCGACCGCCGCCCCGACCTGGACGCCGTGTTCGCGGCCAACGACCTCACCGCGGCGGGCGCCCTGCGGGTGCTGCGCGAGCGCGGGCGGCGCGTGCCGGACGACGTGGCCGTGGTGGGCTTCGACGACATGCTGCCCGTCGCCGAACAGACCGACCCGCCGCTGACCACCGTCCGCCAGGACATCGAGGGAATGGGCCGGCTGATGGCCCGTCTGCTGCTGCGCGGCCTGGAGGACGGTCCGGCCGGCGGCGCCCGACGGGACGACGGGGACGACCCCGGGGCCCCGGAGACCGGCCCGTCCGCACTGGTCCTGCCGACGACCCTGGTCCACCGCGCCACCGCGTGAGCCCGGACGGCGCGCGGGGCACGAGCACCGACACCGGACGCGTCGCCGCGCGGGTCCGGGCGTCCCGGGCCCCGGCACCTCGCCCCGAACACACGCGTCGGCCCTGCCCACCGGGGTCCGCCGCACCACCGCCCACCCGGGTCCGCCGCGTCACGCCGCGAGCGCGGACGCGGGAAGGGGCGCCGCGCCCCGGCAGCCAGGCCCGGACGGCGGGCCCGGACGGTGGGCCGGTCCCTCCCGTCTATGCCTGACGCGGCCTCGGCCTGAGCACGGCGAACTCGGCACCGTAGGGGTCGGCGAGCCGGGCGATACGGCCGACGCCCTCGATGTCCGTCGCGGGCACCCGCACCGTGCCGCCCAGCTCGGCGGTCCGGGCGACCACGGCGTCCGCGTCCTCGACCGCGAGGTACGGCAGCCACCCGGCGTCCTTGTCCGCCGGGTCGTCGGCGAGCGGGACGACACCGCCGAACATGGCCTCCTCGCCCTCGCCGGCCGGATTGACGCAGGTGTACGAGCCGCCGGGGAAGGGGACGGCGGAGGTCTCCAGACCGAGCACCGCCCGGTAGTACGCGGCGGCGGCCGCGACGTCCGCCGTGTGCAGTTCGACCCAGCACAGCGCGCCGGTCTCGCCGGCCGCGTCCAGACCGGCCCGGCGCCCCGGCTGCCAGATGCCGAACGGCACCCCGGCCCGGTCGGTGAGGATCGCCATGGTGCCCTGGTCCATGACGTCCATCGGCTGCACGAGGACACCGCCGTGGGCCCGCTCGGACGCCTCGGCGGCGGACCGCGCGTCCGGCACCTGGAAGTACACGGTCCAGGACGGGGGGCCCTGCTCCGCGGTCGTACGCATGCCGCCGGCCACGATCCGGCCGTCCAGCTCGAAGAAGCCGTAGCCGCCGGCCTCCGGCCCCGCCGACCGGAACCGCCAGCCGAAGAGGGCGCCGTAGAAGGACGTGGCGCCGTCGAGGTCGGAGGTGCCGACATCGAGCCAGTTCGGAGCGCCGGTGACGAAACGGGTGGTGAGCATGATCGCCCTCCTCGGAAGGTTCCCGTTGCCTTCACTGACGAGTCTTGCACCGACCACCGACAACCGCTTCCGCGCGCCGCCGTGCGCCGCCGTGCACGGGGCAGCACCATCTGAGGGGCCGGGGACGCGGGGCGCGCGGCGTTGATCCCGCATTGATCCCGCGTTGATCGGACGTTTTTCGCCCCCCGGCACCCTCCTGTACATGCACATCGAGATGACCGCGACGCCCGACCTGAGCTGGCAGGAGCAGGCGTTGTGCGCGCAGACCGGGGGCGACTTCTTCTTCCCCGAGCCCGGCAGCTCCGTACGGGACGCCAAGCGGATCTGTGCCCTGTGCCCGATCCGCTCGACCTGCCTCGAGTTCGCGCTGAGCAACGACGAGCGCTTCGGCGTCTGGGGCGGCCTCTCGGAGAAGGAACGACTGGCCCTGCGCCGCGCCGCGCCCTGAGCGCGGCGCCGCCTGCCGGTGATGCGCCGGGCCGCTCCCGCCCCGGCGGCGGTCAGCCCGCCGCCCGGGCCGCCATCCGGGCCTTGCGTGCGGCCAGCTTCTCGTCGAACTTGGCGGCCTCGGCGTCCAGACCGCCCATGTACAGCCCGAGTTCCTCCTGTGCCGCCTGCCCCTCCGGGCCGAGACCGTCGATCTCCATGATCTTCAGGAAGCGCAGCACGGGCTGGATCACGTCGTCGTGGTGGATGCGCAGGTTGTAGACCTCGCCGATCGCCATCTGCGCGGCGGCCCGCTCGAAGCCGGGCATGCCGTGGCCCGGCATCCGGAAGTTCACGACCACGTCGCGCACCGCCTGCATCGTCAGGTCGGGGGCCAGTTCGAAGGCCGCCTTGAGCAGGTTCCGGTAGAACACCATGTGCAGGTTCTCGTCGGTCGCGATGCGGGCCAGCATGCGGTCGCAGACCGGGTCGCCCGACTGGTGGCCCGTGTTGCGGTGGGAGATGCGGGTGGCCAGCTCCTGGAAGGCCACGTACGCCACCGAGTGCAGCATCGAGTGCCGGTTGTCCGACTCGAAGCCCTCACTCATGTGGGCCATGCGGAACTGCTCCAGCTGGTCCGGGTCGACGGCGCGAGAGGCGAGCAGGTAGTCGCGCATCACGATGCCGTGCCGGCCCTCCTCGGCGGTCCAGCGGTGCACCCAGGTGCCCCAGGCGCCGTCGCGGCCGAAGAGGCTGGCGATCTCGTGGTGGTAGCTGGGGAGGTTGTCCTCCGTCAGGAGGTTCACCACGAGGGCGATCCGGCCGATGTCGGTGACCTTGGACTGGCCCTTCTCCCAGGCCTCGCCGTCCTCGAAGACCCCCGGGAAGTTCCGGCCGTCGGTCCACGGCACGTACTCGTGCGGCATCCAGTCCTTCGCGACCTTCAGGTGCCGGTCGAGTTCCTGCTCGACCACTTCTTCCAGCGCGTACAGCAGCCGGGCGTCGGTCCATTCTGCGGATGTGCCGAGGTGCGGGGAGACGATCGTCACGGAGAACTCCAGGGGGACGTGCGACAGTGCGAAGCGGCCGGCGAGCGGTGCCGGAAACTTACGGGATCGTAGGCTACGAAACCGTAGGTTACGAGACCGTAGGTTAAACACACTGTAAAGGTCGCTGATCAGCAGCCGTTCGGCGGGAGCGGCGACGCCTCGAGACGCGCAGGTCCAGGGCCGAACGGGTGACCTGCGCGAGGTGTCAGGCGTACAGCCGGCGCCGCCGGACCGAGAGGCACGTCACACGGCCTTCGAGTTTCTCGGACTCGCCGATGTCCACGAGCACTGGCTCGTGGGTCCGCCGTCCCGGACGGGCGAGGGCTTTCCTGCTTCGCACGCGGGGCCTTTCGTACGGGCGCGGGGCGTCGTCGGCTCTCCGGCGCCCGGGGCGGGCGCCGGTTCGCCATCATGCGGCGCGGACCTGCGCGGACGGAACCCCCCTCACCCCCCTCAGCCCGTCGTAGCCCTCCTGAGATGCTCCGCCGTGCTGGAGCCGCGGGCCGCGAGCAGTTCCCGCGGGGTCCCCTCGAAGATCACCCGGCCGCCGTCCCGCCCTCCGTCCGGACCGAGGTCGATCACCCGGTCGGCGTGCGCCACCACGTCCAGGTTGTGCTCGACGACCACGACCGTGTTGCCGCCGTCCACCAGCCGGTCCAGCAGGGCGAGCAGCCCCTCGACGTCCGACATGTGCAGCCCGGTGGTCGGCTCGTCCAGGACGTAGACGGCGCCGGTGCGGTGCAGGCGGGTGGCGAGTTTGATGCGCTGCCGTTCCCCGCCGGAGAGCGTGGACAGCGGTTGCCCGAGAGTGAGGTAGGTGAGGCCGACGTCGCGCAGGGCGCGCAGCCTGCGCCGTACGCCCGCGTCGGCGAAGAAGTCCAGCGCCTGGCCGGCCGTCATCGCCAGTACGTCGGCGACGGATCTGCCGTCGACCGTCAGCCGCAGCACCTCCTCCCGGAAGCGCCGCCCCTCGCAGGCGTGGCAGGGGGTCGTCACCGGGTCCATGAACGCGAGGTCGGTGTGGATGACCCCGCGCCCCTCGCAGGTGCCGCACGCCCCGGCCGAGTTGAAGCTGAAGAACCCCGGCTCGGCACCCGTCTCCCGCGCGAAGACCTTCCGCACCGTGTCCATGATCCCGAGGTACGTCGCCGGGGTGGAGCGCGCCGAGACGCCGATGGCCGACTGGTCGACGACCACCGCGTCCGGGTGGGCGGCGGTCAGCTCCGCGACCAGCGTGCTCTTGCCCGACCCGGCGACCCCGGTGACCGCGGTGAGCACCCCGGTCGCGAACGCCACCGTCACCTCCCGCAGGTTGTGGCGGTCGGCGCCCTTCACCCACAGCTCCCCGGTGGCCGCCCGCACGGTCTCCTTGACCGCCGTGCGCCGCCCCAGGCACCGCCCGGTGAGGGTGCCCGACGCGGCCAGCCCGTCCGGCGTCCCCTCGAACACCACCCGGCCGCCGCCGGCACCGGCCCGCGGACCCATGTCGACGACGTGGTCCGCCAGCGCGATGACGTCCGGGTCGTGCTCGACCACCAGCACGGTGTTGCCCTTGTCGCGCAGCCGCAGCAGCAGGTCGCCGAGGCGTCCGACGTCACGCGGGTGCAGTCCGACGCTGGGTTCGTCGAAGATGTACGTCATCCCGGTCAGGCTGGATCCGAGGTGCCGCACGGTCTTCAGCCGCTGCCCCTCGCCGCCGGACAGGGTGGCGGTCTCCCGGTCCAGGGCGAGGTAGCCGAGACCGATCGCCTCCACCCGCTCCAGCGCGGTCACCGCGGCGCCGGCGACGGGCAGGGCCACCGGGTCGTCGATCTCCTTCAGTACGGTGATCAGGTCGGTGATCTGCATCCGGGAGCAGTCGGCGATGGAGTGCCCGTCGATCCGGGTCGCGAGCGCCGCCGCGTTCAGCCGGGCCCCGCCGCAGTCGGGGCAGCGGGCCTCGACCAGGAAGCCGCGCACGAGATCCCGGGTCTTCTCGCTCATGCCGGACAGGTCCCGCTTGAGGTACAGCCGTTCGAACCGGTCGGCGAGTCCCTCGTACTCGGTGCTCCACGTCCCGCCGGAGCCGTTGACGGTGACCTTGCTGCCGGGCCGCCCACGCATCAGGAACGCCCGCTCGGCGTCCGTGAGGTCACCGACCGGCTTGTCGGTGTCCAGCTCCTCCGTGTTGGTGTACGCCTGCCCCTGCCAGGTCCCGGCCGCGAACGGCGGGAAGCGCACCGCACCGCCGGACAGCGACCTGGCCGGGTCGAGGATCCGGTCCCAGTCGGGCTGCACCCGGCGGCCCAGGCCGTCGCAGCCGGGGCACATGCCCGACGGGTCGTTGAACGAGTACGCCGTCGCCCCTCCGGCGCTGGGAGTGCCGTGCCGGGAGAACAGCACCCGCAGCACCGAGTGGATGTCGGTCATTGTGCCGACCGTGGAGCGGGAGTGGCCGCCGACCGGCCGCTGGTCGACGACGATCGCGGGGGAGAGGTCCTCCATGGCGTCCGCGTGCGGCCGCTCGTACTTGGGCAGCCGGTTGCGCACGAACCAGGTGAACGTCTCGTTCAGCTGGCGCCGCGACTCCACCGCGATCGTGTCGAACACGACCGACGACTTCCCCGACCCCGAGACGCCGGTGAACACGGTCAGCCGGCCCTTCGGGATGCGGAGCGTGACGTTCTGGAGGTTGTTCTCCCTGGCCCCGGTGATGCTGATGAACTCGCTCATACCGGGGACGCTAGGCGGGATACCCGACAGCGTCCGGCGTGATTTCCCTCAGTTCTCCCTCCTCGAACAGCAGCCAGCGGGTGATGCCGAGCGACTTCAGGAACGGCATGTCGTGTCCGGCCACGATCAGCGCCCCCTCGTACGCCTCCAGCGCGCTGGTGAGCTGCCGCACGCTCGCCATGTCCAGGTTGTTGGTCGGCTCGTCCAGCATCAGCAGTTGCGGCGCGGGCTCGGCCAGCATCAGTGCCGCCAGCGCCGCCCGGAAGCGCTCGCCGCCGGACAGCGTGGCCGCCCGCTGGTCGGCCCGGGCGCCCCGGAACAGGAAGCGCGCCAACCGCGCCCGGATCCGGTTGTCGGTGGCGCCCGGCGCGAACCGGGCCGTGTTCTCGGCGACGGTCAGCTCGTCGTCGAGGACGTCCAGCCGCTGCGGCAGGAACCGCGACGGCACGTGCGCCGTCGCCTCGCCCGCCACCGGTTCCAGCTCCCCGGCGACGGTGCGCAGCAGCGTGGTCTTGCCCGCGCCGTTGCGTCCGATCAGCGCGATCCGCTCGGGACCGTGCACGTCGAGGCCGCCCGCCACCCGGGCGCCGTGGGCCAACTCCAGGTCCCGCAGGGTGAGTACGGTCCGGCCCGGCGGCACGGCCGTGTACGGCAGGTCGACGCGGATCTCGTCGTCGTCCCGTACGGCCTCCACCGCGTCGTCCAGCCGTTCCCTCGCCTCGGTCAGCTTCTCCTCGTGCATGATGCGGTACTTGCCGGCCGACTGCTGGGCCGTGCGGGCGCGCAGCTTCATCACCGCCCGGGGCTCGCGCTTGGTGTCGTACATCTTCTGGCCGTACCGCCTGCGCCGGGCCAGGACGACCTGGGCGTCGGCCAGTTCGCGCTTCTGCCGCCGCAGGTCCGACTCGGCGACCCGCACCATCCGCTCGGCCGCCTCCTGCTCCACGGCCAGCGCCTGCTCGTACGCCGAGAGGTTCCCGCCGTACCAGGTGATCGTGCCGGACCGCAGGTCGGCGATCTGGTCGACCCGTTCCAGCAGTTCGCGGTCGTGGCTGACCACGACCAGCACGCCCGGCCAGGACTCGACGGCCGCGTACAGGCGTCTGCGGGCGTACACGTCGAGGTTGTTGGTGGGCTCGTCCAGGAGCAGGACGTCCGGTCGGCGCAGCAGCAGCGCGGCCAGCCGCAGCAGCACCGACTCGCCGCCCGAGATCTCGCCGACGGTGCGGTCGAGCCCGACGTGGCCCAGCCCCAGTTCGCCGAGTGCGGCCAGCGCGCGTTCCTCGACGTCCCAGTCGTCGCCGACGTTCTCGAAGTGCTCCTCGCTGGCGTCACCCGCCTCGATGGCGTGCAGCGCGGCCCGCCGCCCGGCGATGCCGAGAGCCTCGTCGACGCGCAGGGCGGTGTCGAGCGTGACGTTCTGCGGCAGGTGGCCCACCTCGCCGGTCACCCGGACGGAGCCGTCGGCCGGGGTGAGCCGCCCGGCGATCAGCTGCAACAGGGTGGACTTGCCCGCCCCGTTGACGCCGACGAGTCCGGTCCTGCCGGGTCCGAAGGCGGCGTCGAGGCCCTCGAAGACGGTGGTGCCGTCGGGCCAGGCGAAGGAGAGGGAGGTACAGGTGAGGGAAGTAGACATACGGGGTCTCCGCGGTTGCTCGAAGCGGTCAGGGGCAAACGCGTATCGAGACACCGGAAGCGGGCGGCCGCCGTCGGACGAGGGAGGAGAAGTCCCGAGAGGGGTCCCGGGGAATGCCGGGCACGAAAGCCCCGCTCCGCAAGGACGGCTCGAACGCCGAGGTCGCACGCGGCGTGCACACGTGAGATGAGATACGTGTGACGCGGTGTCTCAGGACCTCAGACGAGCAACGTCCTTCTCCAATCGGCGGCAACAGAAGCGCTACGAACCGTACGAGCGACCGGATGGGCTGTCAACGCATTTACGCGGTCCCGGTCCCACGCCCCAGGAGGCCCCCCGTGCCCCACGACCCGCTCTCCCTGCCGGCCCGGCTCTGCCTGCTGGCCTGGGACCCCGCGCGGCCCGGCGCCGCCGACACCGCCCGGGTCCACCACCTGGTGCGCGCCGGCGCGCTCACCGAACTGGCCCAGCGCGGCCTGCTCACGGACGACGACGGCATCGCCACGCCCGTCGACCTGGACTCCGGCGCCGGGGACCCCGTCCTCGACGGGCTGCTGGAACTGGTGCGCGAGTCGCTGCCGCACCGGTGGCGGACCTGGGTGCGGCTGCATGCCCGGGTCACCTTCGACGCCGTCCGGGAGCAGTTGGTGGCCGAGGGGTGTCTGCGGGCCGAGAAGAAACGCGTCCTCGGCGTGTTCCCGTCCGTGGAGTACGCCCTCGCGCGGGCCGCCGTGCCCCGGGCGCTCCGCGAGGAGACGCGGTACGTCCTGGAGGGGCCCTTGCCGGCCGCGGAGGTCTCCGAACGGGACGCGGCCCTGGCCGCGCTGGTGGCCGCCGCCGGACTGGGCGTCCCGGCGGGGGACGGGGCGGGCGGCCGGGACCGGATCGCGGAACTGACCGGGCGCAGCGGGGCCGCGGCACCCGGGCTGCGGAAGATCGTCGGCGAGGTCCGGGACGCGGTGAGCGCCGAGACCGCGCAGGCGATGGCCCCGGCACGCGGCTGAGCGGCGTCCCCGTGCGGGGCGGGGGAGGGGTCAGTGGCTCCCGCGCATCAGTTCCGCCAGGTCGTGGTCCAGGTCCAGCTGGAGGTGCTCCAGGCCCACCGGCACCAGCTCGCCGGTGGCCTGCAGGAAGCGGCGCAGCTCCCCCGAGCGCACATGGACCACGGCCGTGCCCTCGGGTGCGTGGAACTCCAGGACGGTGCGGTCGTACCCGTACGGGCGCACGCGGACGTCGCCGTGACCGTCCGGCTCCCGCATCCCGGCGATGAGCAGCTCGCGGGAGAAGGTCCAGCAGACCTCCACGCCCTCCAGGGTGGCGGGGGCGGGGAAGGTCATGCGGACCGCGAACGGGTCGTCGCGGTCGTAGTGCAGGGTCGCGGGAATGCTCGGCATACGCGGCGCGGCGGCGACGAGACGCGCCTCGACGGGCTGCTCGATGACGGTTGACAACGCCTTGCTCCCTCGTGACGGCTGGACGGGCTTCGGGGGTGGTGCGGGCCGGGCACTGGAAGAGACGACGGAATCAACCAATCCGTGCACACGACCATCGAGTGACCTCTGTCACCGCGTTCATGCACCGGAGTGACGCGCCTCTCCTCGCCTGCCCCGCGGGGGACTTGCGCCCCTCGCGTGCCACGCGCGCGTGCCGTGCCCGGTCCTCCAGGGCCACGCGCGTGTGTCGTGCCCGGTCCTCTGGACGGCGCCCGGGCGGTGGGCTAGCTTCGCCCGCCATGAGGCGCTTGGGGAGCATGCGACGTACGACGGGGTCCGTTCGGACCGGCGGCAGGCGCGCGGGGCGGGTGGTGCTCGCGGGCGCGGCCTGCGCGGCGGCGCTGGCCGCGCTGACGGCCGTGCCCGCCCAGGCACACCAGCGGCCGCACTGGGACGTGAAGGACACCGGCGTCCTCGACGTCCGGTTCCGGGGGCTCGCCGCCGTCGACCGGCACACCGCCTGGGTGGCCGGCACCCGGGGCACCGTCCTGCGCACCACCGACGGCGGCGGCACCTGGCGCGACGTCTCCCCGCCGGGCACGGACCAACTGGAGTTCCGGGACATCGAGGCCTTCGACGCCCGCCGGGCCGTGGCCCTGTCCATCGGCGAGGGCGAGGACTCCCGGGTCTACCGCACCGACGACGGCGGGGCGACCTGGACCGAGTCCTTCCGCAACACCGACGCGCGGGCCTTCTACGACTGCCTCACCTTCTTCGACCGCCGCCACGGCCTCGCCATGAGCGATCCCGTGGACGGCAGGTTCCGCATCCTGTCGACCAGCGACGGCGGCCGCTCCTGGAAGGTGCTCCCGGACCGGGGGATGCCCGCCGCGCAGGACGGGGAGGCCGGGTTCGCGGCCAGTGGGCAGTGCCTGGTCTCCGCCGGGCCGAGGGACGTGTGGCTCGCCACCGGCGGGGCGGCACGCGCGCGTGTGCTGCACTCCGCCGACCGCGGGCTCACCTGGACGGCCACCGACGCCCCCGTCCCGGCCGGCGACCCCGCCCGCGGCGTCTTCGCCCTCGCCTTCCGCGACCGCGCCCACGGACTCGCCGTCGGCGGCGACTTCCGCCCCGAGCAGGGCTCCCGCGGGCCGCCGCCCGGACCACCGACGCCGGCCGTACCTGGCGCCCCGCGGGCCACCCGCCGCCCGCCTACCGCTCCGGCGTCGCCTGGCTCCCGCACAGCCGCACCGCCGCCCTCGCCGTCGGCCCCACCGGCACCGACCTCACCACGGACGGCGGCCACACCTGGCGGACGGTCGACACCGGGTCCTACGACACCGTGGACTGCACCCCGGACCGGGGCTGTTGGGCCGCGGGCGAGCAGGGCCGCGTCGCCCGTCTGGAGCGCTGACGCCGGGCGGGGCGGGGTGTTTGTCCGTAACGTGGGTAACCGTTCGCTGAACGTGAGAGGAAGTGAGCGGACATGCCCAGCGGCTCGAACTCCAAACGGGAGCGGCAGTACGAGCACATCAAGGACAGCGCCAAGGACCGTGGCGAGAGCACCGGCCGCGCCAAGGAGATCGCGGCGCGGACGGTGAACAAGGAGCGCGCGCAGTCCGGCGAGTCGAAGACCGCCAGCCGTACGTCGACGCAGGACAAGTCGCCGAGCAGGCGCGGCGGCCAGCGGTCCGGGAAGCGGCAGGGCCCCCAGGGGCCCACCTACGACCAGCTGTACCAGGAGGCCAAGCGCCGCGACGTCCACGGCCGTTCGGGCATGAACAAGGGCGAGCTGCGGCGCGCGCTGGGCAAGTAGGAGGAACGTCCCGCTAGCCGAGCGTCTCCCGGTACCCCTCCAGCGCCGGTGCCGTCTTCGTGGCGATGAACTCGGTGACGCGGTACGCGCACACGCCGGCCCGGACGAACGGGTCGCCCGCGGTGATCTCCTCGATCCGCGCCCGGTCCGCCGCGACGGCGAGGATCACCCCGCCGTCGCGGGGCTCCTTGCGCCCGGAGGCCAGGAAGACGCCCTGCTCGTACAGTCCGTCGAGCCAGACCATGTGCTCCTCGAGGACGGCGTCGACGGCTTCGAGCGGGGCGGTGTAGGAGAGTTCCAGTACGAACATGAGCGCGAGCCTACTCCGGGGCTCCCGTAGGCTTGCGGCCACCATGACGACCGTGACCGTGCCGATCCCCGCCGACTGGCCCACGACCGAGGCGCGGGCCCGCGCCGTCCAGGACGGACTGCGGGCGCGCGTCGTCCTCGACGAGCCGGGTCCGACGCCCGGCACCGGCCGGGTGACCGGCGTGGACGTCGCCTACGACGACGAACGCGACGTCGTCGCGGCGGCGGCCGTCGTGCTGGACGCCGCCACCCTCGCCGTCGTCGCCGAGGCCACGGCCGTCGGGCGGATCTCCTTCCCCTACGTGGCGGGTCTGCTCGCCTTCCGGGAGATCCCGACCGTCCTCGCCGCCCTGGACGCGCTGCCCTGTCCGCCCGGGCTGGTCGTGTGCGACGGGTACGGCCTGGCCCACCCGCGCCGCTTCGGCCTCGCGAGCCATCTGGGCGTCCTCACCGGACTGCCCACGATCGGCGTGGCCAAGAACCCCTTCACCTTCACGCACGACGCCCCGGACCTCCCGCGCGGCAGTACGTCCCCGCTGCTCGCCGGCGCCGAGGAGGTCGGGCGCGCGGTGCGCACCCGCGACGCCGTCAAACCGGTCTTCGTCTCCGTCGGCCACCGCGTGAGCCTGGACAACGCCTGCGCGCACACGCTGGCCCTGACCCCCGCCTACCGGCTCCCGGAGACCACCCGCAGGGCCGACGCCCTGTGCCGCGAGGCCCTGCGGGCGGCCGCCCACCACCCGTCCTGACTCCGGCGGCACCGCGGGAGTGCGTCGGGGAGCGGTCGGGTCGGATCGCGTCACGGTCAAGCGGACGAGCCGAGTGTCGGACGATCTGAGTGTCGGACGAGCCGAGTGCCGGACGATCTGAGTACCCGTACGGATGTGCCGTCCTCCGTGCCGCCGCCATGCTGGACCGCATGACGACACACCACGCACCCGGAATCCCCGCCCACTCCGGCCGCCCGGTCGGGCGAGCCGTGGCGGGAGGGCTGGTGCTGGCCGTGGGCGCGGGACTGGCCTGGATCGGCGGCATGATCTACACGATCGTCGGCTGGACGGGGTAGGGGGACCCACCCGGGCGGGCCGGCAGGGGCTCGCCCGGGCGGGTCCCCCTACCCCGCTCCGGACGCCCGTCAGCGGCTCGCGGCCACGCGGAAGCCGATGCCCGCCCTCCGCAGCCGCCCGGTCAGCGCGTCACCCATCGCCACGGCCGTCGTGACCTGCCCGGCCGTCGGCGGCAACCTGTCGAGGGCGAGGCAGAGCGCCGCCTCGGCGAACATCTTGGCGGTCTCCTCGTACCCGGGGTCGCCGCCCGCGACCTCGGTGAACACCGTGCGGCCGCCGCCCTCGCCGACGAACCGCACCGAGAACCAGCTCCTCGCCCGGCGCTCGGCACTCGGCCCCGAACCCGGCTCCAGCCGGCCGGACAGCCAGCGCCGAACGGCCGGCACCTGAGCCGCCGCCACCAGCGCGCCCACAGCGGCCGCCCCGCCCACCGCGACGGGCAGTCGCCGCACGGCCGCGTAGTGGCGGTAGCGGAAGTCGGGGCCGTAGCGGTCCAGGGCCTTCGCCGAACGCCGCACGACCTGCGCGTCGATGGTCGGCAGCGGCAGCGCCCAGGCGCCCACCTCCCCGGCGAAGCGCGGAGCGCCCGTCGGCGCCGCCGCGCGGCGGCCCACCAGGCGCGGCTCGTGCCGCCGGCGTTCCAGCGCGGCCGCACGCAGTTGCCTGCCACGCGCGAACTGGCCCAGGGCGGAGGCGAACGTACCGCCCGAGAAGGCGGCGCCGACGCTCACGAAGCCGTCCACGGTCAGCGGGACACCTTCCGGCAGTTGCCGCACGGTGAAGTACACGCCGAGGTCGTGCGGGACGGAGTCGAAGCCGCAGGCGTGCACCAGCCGGGCGCCGGTCTCCCGCGCGCGGGCGTCGTGACGGACGTACGTCAGGTCCACGAACTCGGGCTCACCGGTGAGGTCGAGACAGTCCGTGCCCGCCTCCGCGCAGGCGGCGACCAGCGCGTCGCCGTACCGGACGTAGGGACCGACCGTCGTGGCCACCACGCGCGCGTGCTCGGCGAGTGCGCGCAGCGAGGCCGGGTCGGACACGTCCGCGACCAGCACGCCGACGTCCCGCGCGGCGGGCAGCCGGTCGCGCAGGCGGCGCAGCTTCTCCTCGCCGCGGCCCGCGATCGCCCAGCGCAGCCCGTCCGGCGCGTGCGCGGCGAGGTACCGCGCCGTCAGTTCGCCGACGAACCCCGTCGCCCCGAACAGCACGATGTCGTACGGCCGGTCGGCCGTCTTCAGCCCGCTCATGACATCCCTTCGTCATCCGCCGGCGGTCCCCGGGTCCGCAGCGCGCGCCGTCGCCGGTGGCTGAGGCTAGCGTGAGGCTCGGGAAGCCCCGGAGGGTGCCTGCACCATAATTGGCTAAGCGCTTGCTCGCCCGGGTCTTGTGTCCAGTGGAACACGTTCTTAGCATCACTGGTGTTACATCGGTTGTGTCACAGAGCTGGGGGCCCGATGCCGAATGCCGAGACACCGGCGCCGACGCCGGGCGTGGGGCCGCTCACCGGCGTGCGCGTGGTCGAACTGGCCGGCATCGGACCCGGCCCCTTCGCCGCCATGCTCCTGGCCGACCTCGGAGCCGACGTCGTCCGCGTCGACCGCCCCGGCGGACCGGGCCTCGGCATCGACCCAGCCCACGACGTCACCCACCGCAACAAGCGCTCGGTGCTCGTCGACCTCAAGGCGCCGGACGGCCCGGCCCGCGTCCTCGACCTCGCCGAACGCGCCGACGTCCTGATCGAGGGCTACCGCCCCGGCGTCGCCGAACGGCTGGGCGTCGGCCCCGGGGACTGCCACGCCCGCAACCCGCGCCTCGTCTACGGCCGCATGACCGGCTGGGGCCAGGAAGGCCCGCTCGCCCAGCGCGCCGGGCACGACATCGGGTACATCGCGCTCACCGGCACCCTCGGCATGATCGGCGCCCCCGACGCCCCGCCGGCCGTCCCCGCCAACCTCCTCGGCGACTACGCGGGCGGCTCCCTCTACCTGGTCGTCGGCGTCCTCGCCGCCCTGCACCACGCGCGCGCGACCGGCACCGGGCAGGTCGTGGACGCCGCCATCGTCGACGGCACCGCCCACCTCTCCGCGATGATCCACGGCATGCTCTCCGCAGGCGCCTGGCAGGACCGGCGCGGCGCCAACCTCCTCGACGGCGGCTGCCCCTTCTACGGCACCTACGAGACCGCCGACGGCCGCTACATGGCGGTCGGCGCCCTGGAACCCCGGTTCTACGCCGAGTTCACGCGGCTCCTCGGCCTCCCCGATCAGGCACCGGCCCGCGACGACCCGGCCCGCTGGCCCGAGCTGCGCGAGGCCGTCGCCGCCCGGTTCAGGTCCCGCACCCGCGACGAGTGGGCGGCCGTCTTCGCCGACTCCGACGCCTGTACGGCACCCGTCCTGTCGTTGCGGGAGGCCCCGCACCACCCGCACCTCGCCGCCCGCTCCACCTTCACCGACCACGACGGCATCACCCAACCCGCCCCCGCGCCCCGCTTCTCCGCGACCCCCACCGCCGTACGCACCGGGCCCGCACAGCCCGGCGCCGACGCCGAGTCCGTGGCACGCGACTGGGGCCTGCCCCGCGAGCCGGGCCCGCCCCCGGCGCCCCTCCCGAACCCCGCAGTGCACCACCCTCAGTGAAAGGCCTGCCAGTGAGCACCGAAGCGTACGTGTACGACGCGATCCGCACCCCGCGCGGACGCGGCAAGGCGAGCGGCGCCCTGCACGGCACCAAGCCGATCGATCTGGTCGTCGGCCTCATCCACGAGATCCGGGCCCGCTTCCCCGGCCTGGACCCGGCGGCCGTCGACGACATCGTCCTCGGTGTGGTCGGCCCGGTCGGTGACCAGGGATCCGACATCGCGCGCATCGCCGCCGTCGCCGCCGGACTGCCCGACACGGTGGCGGGAGTGCAGGAGAACCGCTTCTGCGCGTCGGGCCTGGAGGCCGTCAACATGGCAGCCGCCAAGGTCCGCTCCGGCTGGGAGGACCTGGTCCTCGCGGGCGGCGTCGAGTCCATGTCGCGCGTCCCGATGGCCTCGGACGGCGGCGCCTGGTTCAACGACCCGATGACCAACCTCGCCACCAACTTCGTCCCGCAGGGCATCGGCGCCGACCTGATCGCCACCATCGAGGGGTTCTCGCGCCGCGACGTCGACGAGTACGCGGCGCTCTCCCAGGAACGCGCGGCCACCGCCTGGAAGGAGGGCCGCTTCGAGCGGTCCGTCGTCCCGGTGAGGGACCGCGCGGGGCTCACCGTCCTCGACCACGACGAGCACCCGCGCCCCGGTACCACCGCCGACTCCCTCGGCGGGCTCAAGCCCTCCTTCGCCGACATCGGCGAGCTGGGCGGCTTCGACGCGGTCGCGCTGCAGAAGTACCACTGGGTGGAGAAGATCGACCACGTCCACCACGCGGGCAACTCCTCCGGCATCGTCGACGGCGCGTCCCTGGTCGCGGTCGGCTCCCGGGAGGCCGGTGAGCGGAACGGCATGGTCCCGCGCGCCCGGATCGTCTCCGCGGCCGTCTCCGGCTCCGAGCCCACCATCATGCTCACCGGCCCCGCACCGGCCACCCGCAAGGCCCTCGCCAAGGCCGGGCTGACCATCGACGACATCGACCTCGTCGAGATCAACGAGGCGTTCGCGGCCGTCGTCCTGCGCTTCGTGAAGGACATGGGCCTGTCGCTGGACAAGGTCAACGTCAACGGCGGCGCCATCGCGCTCGGCCACCCCCTCGGCGCCACCGGCGCCATGATCCTCGGCACCCTCGTCGACGAACTGGAGCGCCGCGACCTGCGGTACGGGCTGGCGACCCTGTGCGTGGGCGGCGGCATGGGCATCGCCACCGTCGTCGAGCGCATCTGACGCCCTCCCGACGGATACGACGGCCACGACCGACACGACGGCCACGACGGATCACCTGGAGCACACCCTCATGAGCACCGAGCCCACCACCATCCGCTGGGAACAGGACGACACCGGTGTCGTCACCCTCGTCCTCGACGACCCGGACCAGTCCGCGAACACCATGAACCAGGCGTTCCGCGACTCCCTGGCGGCGGTCACCGACCGCCTGGAGGCCGAGAAGGACTCCGTCCGCGGCGTCATCGTCACCTCCGCCAAGAAGACGTTCTTCGCGGGCGGCGACCTGCGCGACCTCATCCGCGTCACGCCGGAGACCGCCCAGGACCTCTTCGACGGCGGCATGGCCATCAAGCGGAACCTGCGCCGCATCGAGACCCTCGGCAAGCCCGTCGTCGCCGCCATGAACGGCGCGGCCCTGGGCGGCGGTTACGAGATCGCCCTGGCCTGCCACCACCGCGTCGCCCTCGACGCGCCCGGCTCCAAGATCGGCTGCCCCGAGGTCACCCTCGGCCTGCTCCCCGGGGGCGGCGGCGTCGTCCGCACCGTCCGGATGCTCGGCATCACCGACGCCCTCCTGAAGGTCCTCCTCCAGGGCGCCCAGTACAACCCGCGCCGCGCCCAGGAGAACGGCCTGGTCGACGAGGTCGCCGACAGCCGCGAGGACATGCTCGCCAAGGCCCGCGCCTTCATCGACGCCCACCCGGAGTCCGCCCAGCCCTGGGACCGGCCCGGCTACCGCATCCCCGGCGGCACCCCCGCCCACCCGAAGTTCGCGGCCAACCTCCCCGCCTTCCCCGCCAACCTGCGCAAGCAGACGAACGGCGCCCCCTACCCGGCACCGCGCAACATCATGGCCGCAGCCGTCGAGGGCTCCCAGGTCGACTTCGAGACCGCCCAGGTCATCGAGGCCCGCTACTTCGTCGAACTGGCCGCCGGGCAGACCTCGAAGAACATGATCCAGGCGTTCTTCTTCGATCTCCAGGCGGTCAACTCGGGCGCCAACCGCCCGAAGGGCGTCGAGCCGGGCAAGGTCACCAAGGTCGCCGTGCTGGGCGCGGGGATGATGGGCGCGGGCATCGCCTACTCGTGTGCCCGCGCGGGCATCGAGGTCGTGCTCAAGGACGTCTCGCTGGAGTCGGCGGTCAAGGGCAAGTCGTACTCCGAGAAGCTGTGCGCGAAGGCCGTCGGGAAGGGCCGTACCAGCCGGGAGAAGGCCGACGCGCTCCTCGCCCGGATCACGCCCACGGCCGAGGCGGCCGACCTCGCCGGCTGCGACGCGGTGATCGAGGCGGTGTTCGAGGACACCTCGCTCAAGCACAAGGTGTTCCAGGAGATCGAGCACGTCGTCGCCCCCGACGCCCTGCTGTGCTCCAACACCTCAACGCTGCCCATCACGGCGCTGGCCGAGGGCGTCGAGCGCCAGGCCGACTTCATCGGGCTGCACTTCTTCTCTCCCGTGGACAAGATGCCGCTGGTGGAGATCATCAGGGGGGAGCGGACCGGGGACGAGGCGCTGGCCCGCGCGTTCGACCTGGTCCGGCAGATCAGCAAGACGCCGATCGTGGTCAACGACTCGCGGGGCTTCTTCACCTCCCGGGTCATCGGCCACTTCATCAACGAGGGTGTCGCGATGGTCGGCGAGGGCATCGAGCCCGCCTCGGTGGAGCAGGCGGCGGCCCAGGCCGGCTACCCGGCCAAGGTGCTGTCCCTGATGGACGAGCTGACGCTGACCCTGCCGCGGAAGATCCGCGAGGAGACGAAGCGGGCCGTGGAGGAGGCGGGCGGCACCTGGACCGCGCATCCCGCTGAAGCGCTCATCGACCGCATGGTCGACGAGTTCGGCCGCCCGGGACGCGCCGGAGGCGCCGGGTTCTACGAGTACGGCGAGGACGGCAGGCGCGCCGGGCTGTGGCCGGGGCTGCGCGAGCACTTCACCAAGCCCGGGTACGAGATCCCGTTCGCCGACATGCAGGAGCGGATGCTCTTCGCGGAGGCGCTGGACACCGTCCGGCTCCTGGAGGAGGGCGTGCTGACGTCCGTCGCCGACGCCAACATCGGTTCGATCTTCGGCATCGGCTTCCCGGGCTGGACCGGCGGCGTCCTGCAGTACGTCAACGGCTACGAGGGCGGCCTGCCCGGCTTCGTGGCCCGGGCCCGCGAACTGGCCGACCGCTACGGCGAGCGCTTCACCCCGCCCGCCCTGCTGGTGGAGAAGGCGGACAACGGGGAGGTCTTCACGGACGGCCGCTGAGCCGCCGGATCATTCACCGGCCTCCTTGTCGAGCCACTCCCGCAGCTCCTCGCGCAGGGACCGCTGGAACGTGGTCAGCAGCGCCTGCACCACCAGCGGGTGCATGTGGGCGGACAGTGACCGCACGTCCCGCGCGTCCCGTTCGGCGACCGCGTCCCGCAGCAGCCGCGAGAGGTCGCGCGCGGCGGCGCGGGAGTGCTCCAGCAGGGCCGTACGGGCGGCGAGGACCGTCTCGGGCGAGAAGGGCACGTCGAGCAGTTCGACGCCGAGCCGGAGCAGTCCGGCGTCCACCCGGTAGGCGTCGCCGCCCTGGACGTCCTCGTCCGCCCCCCGGACGAGGACGTCCATCGCCGTCAGACGCTCCACCTCCTCGTCGGTCAGCGGACGGCCCGCCCGACGGTTCAGCTCCTCGCGCGTGACGCGTTCCACCGTCTCCGGCGCCCAGGAGGCCACCACCGCACGGTGCAGCGCCAGGTCGTGGGGGCTCAGATCGTCCGGCAGCCGCTTGAGATACCGCTCGATGGCGGCCAGCGTCATGCCCTGGTGCTGCAACTCCTCGATCAGCGCCAGCCGGGCCAGGTGCTCCCGGCCGTAGTGCCCCACCCGGCGCGGACCGAGCACCGGCGGCGGCAGCAGCCCTCTGGTGCCGTAGAAGCGGACCGTGCGCACCGTGACGCCCGTGCGCGCCGCCAGCTCGTCGATCGTGAGGGTCGGCTCCTCGGTGTCGGTCGTCGTCATGTGCAGCAGTATCGCTGTCTCACCAGCACTGTGAAACCAGCACGGTGAAACCTCCCGCGCGCCTCTTGCGCACCCCGTGCGGACCATCGGCGGATCTTGTGAGAAGTCACGCTGTGTGACATGACCCACCGCATGCCCACGCGGCGTCGTGGGAAGGTGCGGTCTTGGTCTGTGCCGCGTCAAAGGGTGGTGCGGGCCCGAGACACAGGTACGGACGACTCGGGCGCACACCGCCCGAGCGCACCAGAGAGTGGAACCACCCGTGAGCAAGGACGCCGTCGACACGGCCCAGGCCGCCCACCCCCGGGCGACCGGAACCCTCCCCGCGGACGCGGGCGACGCCGGTTACAGCAAGGACCTCAAAGCCCGCCACGTCAACATGATCGCCATCGGCGGCGCGATCGGCACCGGCCTCTTCCTCGGCGCCGGCGGGCGTCTGCGCGACGCCGGACCGGCGCTCGCCATCGCCTACCTCGTCGCCGGCGTCTTCGCCTTCTTCGTCGTCAAGGCACTGGGCGAGCTGGTGCTGTACCGGCCCTCCTCCGGATCATTCGTGTCGTACGCGCGCGAGTTCCTCGGTGAGAAGGGCGCCTACGTCGCCGGCTGGATGTACTTCCTGAACTGGTCGACGACCGGTATCGCCGACATCACCGCGATCGCGCTGTACACGCACTACTGGAGCATGTTCACGAGCATCCCCCAGTGGGTGCTCGCGCTGATCGCCCTGGCCGTGGTCCTGGCCGTGAACCTCATCTCCGTGAAGATCTTCGGCGAGATGGAGTTCTGGTTCGCGATCGTCAAGGTCGCCACCCTCGTCGGCTTCATGCTGATCGGCATCTTCCTGCTCGCCACCCAGCACGAGGTGGGCGGGCAGACCCCGGGCGTGGGCATGATCACCGACCACGGCGGCCTCGTCCCGCACGGTGTGATGCCCGTCGTCCTGGTCATGCAGGGCGTGATCTTCTCCTACGCGGCGCTGGAACTGGTCGGCGTCGCCGCCGGCGAGACCGCCGAGCCGCACAAGATCGTTCCCCGCGCGGTGAACTCGATCATGTGGCGGGTGGCGCTGTTCTACGTCGGCTCGGTCGTGCTCCTGGCCCTGCTGCTGCCCAGCTCGCTCTACTCGGGCGACGAGAGCCCCTTCGTCACGGTGCTGTCGGGGATCGGTGTGCCGGCCGCCGGCGACGTGATGAACCTCGTCGTGCTCACGGCCGCGATGTCGTCGCTGAACTCCGGCCTGTACTCCACCGGCCGCATCCTGCGCTCCATGTCGATGGCGGGCTCCGCGCCCAAATTCACCGGCGTGATGAGCCGCAGCCAGGTCCCCTACGGCGGCATCCTGCTGACCTGCGCGGTCTGCGTCCTCGGCGTCGGGCTGAACTACCTGGTGCCGAGCAAGGCCTTCGAGATCGTGCTGAACGTCGCCTCGCTGGGCATCATCAGCACGTGGGTGATCATCATGATCTGCCACCTGGTGTTCGTCCGCCGGGCGCGTGCCGGCCTGGTCGAACGGCCGAGCTTCCGGCTGCCCGGCAGCCCCGTCACGGAGATCGTCACGATCGCCTTCCTGCTGGCGGTCATCGGCCTGATGTGGAACGACGAGGAGGTCGGCCGCAAGACCGTGCTGCTGGTGCCCGTGATCGCGGTGATGCTGGTGGCCGGCTGGTTCGGCGTCCGGCGCCGGGTGGCGCGACAGGCCGAGCGGGAGCTGTCGGCGCCGAAGGAGTAGCGACCCGGGACCACTGTCAGTGGCACCCCCTACGGTGGCGACATGTCGGAGATCAGCTATGTCCGGGGTGACGCCACCGCGCCGTCGGTCAAGGGCGTCAAGGTGATCGCCCACGTGTGCAACGACCTCGGGGGCTGGGGCAAGGGCTTCGTCCTGGCCGTCTCCCGCCGGTGGACCGAGCCCGAGGCGGCCTACCGTGCCTGGCACCGCGGCCGCGCCTCCAACGACTTCGCCCTGGGCGCGGTCCAGTTCGTCCAGGTCGAGCCGTACGTGTGGGTGGCGAACATGATCGGCCAGCGCGGCATGAGGACCGGCAGCAAGGGCGTCCCCGTGCGCTACGAAGCCGTCGGCACCGCGCTCGGCCGCGTCGCCGACCGGGCGGCCGAGCTGGAGGCGTCCGTGCACATGCCCCGCATAGGCTGCGGCCTGGCCGGCGGCACGTGGTCGCGCGTGGAGCCGCTCATATCCGACCGTCTCACCCGGCGCGGCATCCCCGTGACGGTCTACGACCACGGGGACGCCGCTTGAGGACCGGCCGCCGGCTCAGTGCTCGTGCACGTCGTTCGTCGCGGCGATCTTCCGCCAGGAGCGGGGCTGCACGGGCGCCGCGGGGGCCTTCGCGAGGGACCGGGCGCTCGCCGCCGGGGCGTCCGGCTTCGACGGCTGGAACAGCCAGGTGTCGAACAGCGCGGCCAGCGGCTTGCCCGACACCTCCTCGGCGTACCGCCGGAAGTCGGCGACGGACGCGTTGCCGTGGGCGTACTTCGCGGGCCAGCCCTTCAGCACGGTGAAGAAGGCGTCGTCCCCGATCTCGTTGCGCAGCACCTGCACGGCCAGCGCGCCCCGGTCGTAGACGGCGCCGTCGAACTGGTTCTCCGGACCGGGGTCACCGGGCTTCACCGTCCAGAACGCGTCGTCGGCCGGGTGCGAGGCGTACGTGTAGTCGGCCAGTTCCTGCGCCGTGCCCTCGCCCTCGTGCTCGGACCACAGCCACTGGGCGTACCGCGCGAAGCCCTCGTTGATCCAGATGTCCTTCCAGCCGCGCACCGAGACCAGGTCGCCGTACCACTGGTGGGCCAGCTCGTGGACGACGACGGACACGTTCGACCCGTTGGCGAACTGCCGCGGGCTGTAGAACGGCCGGGTCTGCGTCTCCAGCGCGTACCCGGTGGTGGTGTTCGGCACATAGCCGCCGAGCGCGTTGAACGGATACGGCCCGAAGTAGTCGCTCAGCCAGTCGGCGACCTCCCCGGTGCGCTCGACGCTGGCCCGCGCCGCGCCGTCGTTCGCGCCCAGGTCCTCGCTGTAGGCGTTGACGACGGGGATGCCGCTCTCGGTGGTGCCGGTGGTGAGGTCGAACTTCCCGATCGCCAGCGTGGTGAGGTACGTGGCCTGCGGCTTGTCCGAGCGCCAGTTCCAACGCGTCCAGCCGAGCCGTGAACTCGTCGACTGAAGGGTGCCGTTGGAGATCGCCTGGGTGCCGTCCGGGACCTGCACCGACACGTCGTAGGTCGCCTTGTCGAGCGGGTGGTCGTTACTGGGGAACCACCAGGCCGCGGCCTCGGGCTCGTTCGCGCCCACCCCGCCGTCCGGGGTGCGGTGCCAGCTGGTGAAGCCGAACGCCTCCTTCGAGGACGGCACGCCGCTGTAGCGGACGACGACGGTCAGGGGCGTGTCCTTGTCCAGCGGCTTCTTCGGGGTGATCTCCAGCTCCTGCTCGCCCGACGTCGTGAACGCCGCCTTCGCGCCGTTCACCCGCACCTCGCCGACGTCCAGCAGGAAGTCGAGGTTGAACCGCGACAGGTCCTCGGTGGTGCGGGCCAGGATCGTCGCCGTTCCCTCCAGCCGGTCCGTGGCCGGCTGGTACTTCAGGCGCAGGTCGTAGTGCGAGACGTCGTATCCGCCGTTGCCGTAGGCCGGGTAGTAGGGGTCGCCGATGCCCGGAGCGCCGGGGGAGTGGGCCGCCGCCGACGCCGGGATCGCCAGCATGAGGGAGGCGGCGCCCAGTGCGCCCGGCACGATGAATCTGCGGTGCACGAAAGCTCCAAGTCCTAGGGGCACGAAGTCTGTTCGGAGCCTATTCAGCCCCGGTACGCACTGTCGTGTCCACGGCCACTCCCGTCACACGATCGCCATCCGGCCGTCATGAGCCGCCCGCGGCCCCCTTATGCGCTGGAGACGACCGATGTACCGTCCCGCGCATGCCGAAACGCATGCGCCTCACGATCCGGAGACCGCTCGCGACGGCGGCCCCGGCCCCCCTGTCCGCCGGGCGCGTCGACCAGGGCCCCGGCGGCCCTCCCACCGACACGCCGGCGCCCACGCCGGCCCCCTCCCGCACCTCGCCCCACGTACCGTTCACCGGCTGCACCGCCGCGCCCGCCCGAGCCGCCGCCGGTACGGGAAGCGCCGCCCCGGCATCCACGCCGGCCGACGGCGTGGTGAGCACGCCGCATCCCACGCACCGCGTCCCGAAGGGAGCCCGATGAACCGCCTGCGCATCCTCACCGCGACCACCGCGACGCTCGCCGCGTCCCTCCTCGCCCCCTCCCTGCTCACCGCGCCCGCCCACGCCACCGACTCCTCGACCCACCCGCCTCGTACCGGCTTCGAGAAGACGCACGGCGCCCGCTGGACCACCCAGCCCGAGGAACAGGCGCTCCTCGCCGCCGCCGACCGGGCGAGCGACCGCGTCACCGTCGACCGCATCGGCACCACGAAGCAGCACCGCCCCCTCCGACTCGTCACCCTCGGCCGGCCCTCCGCGCCGAACAAGGTGCTCCTCGTGTGCAGCCAGCACGGCGACGAACCCTCCGGCCGCGAGGCCTGCCTGTCCACCGTCCGGGACCTCGCCCACGCCACCGACCGGGCGACCCGGCGCTTCCTGGACCGCACCGCCGTGCTCGTCGTGCCCACCGCCAACCCCGACGGCCGGGCCGCCGACACCCGCGGCAACAGCGACGGCGTCGACGTCAACCGCGACCACCTCGCCCTGAGAACGGCCGAGGCCCGCGCCATGGCCGCCGTGATCCGCGACCGCCGCCCCGACGTCATCTACGACCTGCACGAGTACGGCGCCACGCCCCCGTACTACGACAAGGACCTCTTCGACCTCTGGCCCCGCAACCTCAACACCCGCCCGGCGGTCCACGACGAGGCCCGAACCCTGTCCGGCGCGTACGTCCGCCCCGCCGCCGAACGCGCCGGGTACTCCACCGGCACCTACGGCATCTGGACCGACCCCGCCACCGGCGACCCGGTCAGACAGACCGCGGGCGACGGCCAGGAACGCATCCTGCGCAACATGTCCGGCGTCAAACACGCGGTCGGCCTCCTCATCGAGAGCCGTGTCGACGCCCTCACGGACGCCGAGCGCGAGGACCCGGCGCTGAACCACCGGCGCCGGGTGGACTCCCAGCTCGCCGCCCTGGACGGCATGTTCCGCTTCGCGGACCGGCGGCGCGGACACGTCGAGGCGGCCACCGGCGCCGCCCGCCGCGCCGGACTGGCCGACACCGGACCCGTGTACCTGGGCGGCGCGGACAACGACCCGGCCGAGGCCTCCGAGGTCGTCCAGGACCCGCCCTGCGGCTACCGGCTGACACCTGCCCAGTACATCGACGTCCGGGACGAACTCGCCCTGCACGGTGTACAGGTGCTCCCGGCCGGGGAGAAGGGCGTCTACGTGCCGTTGCGCCAGTCGCAGCGCGCCCTGGTGCCGCTGCTCCTGGACGAGCGCGCGACATACCACGTGGCAGCGGGTGAACCCGATACCCGCTGCTGACGGAGTGAGTTCCGCGTCCTACGTGGTAATGGCGTAGCGGAGGGGTATTTTCGGCCTCATCGACTTGAAAGGTGCCGCCTGTGACGCAGGACCGACCAAGCGACAAGGAAGAACACGAAAGAGGCACGCTTCCGGGTTCGGAAGCAGGCCTGCCGGGGCACGAGCACAAGCCCCGGACCGACCGCGTCGTCTTCGGCGTCACGGCCGCCCTGACCCTGGCGTTCGTCATCTGGGGCGCCGCCGCCACCGACTCGCTGGAGGACGTCTCCAGCAGCATGCTCGGCGGCCTTCTGCACAACGGCGGTTGGGCCTTCACCCTGGCCGCCTCCGGCTTCGTGGTCTTCGCCCTCTGGCTCGCGGCCAGCCGCTACGGCCGCATCCACCTGGGGGCGGAGGGCGAGGAACCCGAGTTCCGCACCGTGTCCTGGGTCGCCATGATGTTCAGCGCGGGCATGGGCATCGGACTGATGTTCTACGGCGTGAGCGAGCCGCTGGCGCACTACACCACGCCCCCGCCCGGCACCAGCCCGGCCGACTCCGGCGACCGCATGGCGACGGCCATGGCCACCACCCTCTTCCACTGGACGCTCCACCCGTGGGCGATCTACGCCGTGGTCGGCCTCGGCATCGCCTACAGCACCTTCCGCAGGCGCCGCAGGCAGACCATAAGTGCCGTGTTCACCCCGCTCATCGGCGAGAAGCACGCCAACGGCGCCGGCGGCCGGGTCATCGACATCCTGGCCATCATCGCCACGATCTTCGGCTCCGCGGCCTCCCTCGGCCTCGGCGCGCTGCAGATCGGCTCCGGCATGGAGAAGCTCGACTGGATGGACAAGGTCAGCACCGGGCTGCTCGTCGGCATCATCGCGGTCCTGACGGTGGCGTTCGTGGCCTCCGCGATCTCCGGCGTCGAGAAGGGCATCCAGTGGCTGTCCAACACCAACATGGTGCTGGCCCTGGTGCTCGCCGTCTTCGTGTTCGTCGCGGGCCCGACCATCCTGATCCTCGACCTGCTGCCGACCTCCGTCTTCGCCTACCTCGGCGACCTGCCCCAGATGGCCGGCCGCACCGAGATCAGCGGCGGCAAGGGCGTCGCGGACTGGCTGGGCAGCTGGACCGTCTTCTACTGGGCGTGGTGGATCTCCTGGACGCCCTTCGTCGGCATGTTCATCGCCCGCATCAGCCGGGGCCGGACCATCCGTCAGTTCATCGGCGGCGTCATCCTGGTGCCCAGCACGGTCAGCCTGATCTGGTTCGCGATCTTCGGCGGCTCCGCGATGCGGCTGCAGGAGCAGAACCGGCTGGGCGACGACTCGACCCCCGAGGGCCAGCTCTTCGGCGTGCTCCAGGAGTACCCCATCGCCACCGCCACCAGCCTGCTCGTGATGATCCTCGTCGGCATCTTCTTCGTCTCGGGCGCCGACGCGGCCTCCATCGTGATGGGCACGCTCTCGCAGAGGGGCGCGCTCGAACCCAGCCGCTGGGTGGTCGTCGTCTGGGGCGTGGTGACCGGCGCCGTCGCGGCCATCATGCTGCTGATCGGCAGCGGCGAGGGGGACGCGCTCACCGGGTTGCAGAACCTCACGATCCTCGCGGCGGCGCCCTTCGTCATCGTGATGATCTTCATGTGCGTCGCCCTCATGCGCGACCTGCGCCGCGACCCGCTCATCGTGCGCGGCGAGATGGCCTCCGAAGCCGTCGAACTGGCCGTCGTGGAGGGCCACAAGCAGTACGAGGGCGACTTCGAGATCCGCATCGGCCCCGGCCCCGGCACGGACGTGGAGGGCGACCCGATCGGCAAGCACCACGAGCACTGACCGCGCGCGGGCGGCCCGACCGGAACACCTGCCTCAGGAGGCGAGCCGGGCCGCCTCCTGGGCGCAGCCCCAGGCCACGGTCACGCCCGCGCCGCCGTGACCGTAGTTGTGCACCAGTCGCCGCCCGTCCGGCAGCGTCCCGCGCTCCAGCCGGACCGCCTCCCGGGCGGGCCGCAACCCCACCAGGTGCGCCAGCACCCGCGCCCCGGCGATCTCGGGCCGCAGGGCCGCGCACCGCCGCACGATGGCCTCCGCGACCGCCGGGTCCGGCTCGACCGACCAGGCGTCCTCCTCCGCCGTGCCGCCCAGCAGGAGCCGGCCGGGCTGCGGAAGGAAGTACGTCGTCTCCCCGGACTCCGGATCGGCCGAGACCAGCCAGTCGCGGATGCCCGGGTTCTCCACGACGACCAGTTGCCCGCGCACCGGCCGCACGGACGCGTCCGGCACCAGGTCCCGGGCGGCCAGGCCGGTGCAGTTGACCACGACCGGCGCGTCCGCCTCGGCCAGGTCGGCCACCGCACGGTTCTCCACCGTGCCGCCCGCGGCCACCAGCCGCTCCCGCAGCCACGGCAGATGAGTCGACATGTCGATGAGCGGCAGCCGTGCCCACAATCCCGACCCGGCGTACTCGGCGGCCGTCGCCGCACGCAGCCCCGGCAGCCGCGCCGAGGCCCACGCACCCACCTCGTCCAGGCCGGTCTCGCCGAGCACCCCTTCGAGCATGCGTACGCCGGTCTCCTCGGGCCGCGCCGCCAACTCCTCGTACACGTCGAGGGAGTGCAGCGCCCAGGACTGGGCCAGCGCGACCGGCTCGATCCGGTACGGCCACCACAGCCCGCCCGCGACCACCGAGGTGGTCCGCTCCACGGGGTCCCGGGTCCACAACCGCACCCGCCTGCCCCGCTCGGCGAGGACGACCGCCGTCGTCAGTCCGATCACCCCGCCGCCGACCACGACGACCTCGTCATCCAGTTCGGTTTCCACACCAGGACGTTAACCGAACGCCCGACGCCGTGCTCCAAGCGGCCCCGCCGCGGGAATACTCACCGCATGGCTGCCGAGTACGCGACCTTCGGTCTGGCCCCGGCGACGCGCGCCGGCGGGGTCCATGCCGACGGCGACTTCCGGATCCACCGCGACTTCATGGACTTCGTCGTCGACGGACGCCCCCTCCTGTTCCGCCTCTGCGACCTGGACGCGGTCTCCCCGCTCGCCTCCGACGTACCACCCGCGATCTTCACCGCGCAGGTCCGCAGCCTGCTCCTGGAAACCGACGCGCCCCTGCCCGGCGGGCGGTACGTCATCTACGGCTGCCCCGAGTGCGCGGACCTCGCCTGCGGAGCGGTGACCGCCGTGATCCTGCGGGACGGCGACGACTTCGTCTGGCGGGACTTCGCCTGGCAGACCGGCGACCACGCCGACCTGGAGTTCAACGGCTACCACGGCATCGGCCCGTACCGCTTCCCCGGCGCCGAGTACCGCGCCGCGCTCGCCGCCCTGCTCGACGCCCCCGGGCACCCCCGCCGCCGGGTCCTGCTCATCGGCGCCCGCGTCGCCCTGCTCGCCAGGCTCGCCGCAGCCCTGCGCACCATCGGCATCGGCGCCGACATCACCCACGACGCCCGCGACGTGCCGGCCGACGAACTGCGGACCTACGGCGCCGTCGCCTTCGGCCGCGCGGTCACCGACGAACAGCGCACGACCGTACGCCGGGCCTTCGCGGACGCCGGCGTGGAGGTGCCCCACGTCGACGGCCTCGCCCCGATCGTCGCGGTGCTCGTCGCCCAGATCGAACACGCCCTGGACCGCCTTCCGGCCGAACGCCGCCGCCTGACCCGCCTCACGGCGACCCGCGCCGCCGCGGACGTCGAGGTCACCTCGCCCTGCCGGGTACGCCTCACCGCGTACCGCCTCGACCGCCTCCACCGCACCCACGTCCGCGAGGTCTTCGACGGCCTCCTCGCACCGGGCGGCCACCGCATCGCCCTGGACGCGGGCGCGGTGCGCGGGGACACCTTCCTGGTGGCGCGGACACCGGGAAGCGTGCTGGTGACGGCGGTGACGCGGGGGACACCGGGGTGAGCGGAGACCGGCGGGGCCCGGCTGAGCGGGCGCCGGCGGGACCCGGCTGAGCGGGCGCCGGGCCGCGGCTAAAATCTACGGTCTGATGACTGCCACCCTCGTCGCCAAGAACCTCGCCGCCGGCCACGGCGACCGCTCCCTGTTCACCGGGCTCGACCTCGTCGTCGCACCCGGCGACGTCATCGGCCTCGTCGGCGCCAACGGCGCGGGCAAGTCCACCCTGCTGCGGATGCTCGCCGGGCTGAGCGCGCCGGAACAGGGCGAACTGCGCCTGTCCCCGTCCACCGCCACCGTCGGACACCTCCCGCAGGAGCCGGAGCGCCGCCCCGGCGAGAGCGTCCGGGAGTTCCTGGCCCGCCGTACCGGCGTCACCGACGCCCAGCGCGCCATGGACGAGGCCACCCAGGCCCTGGTCGACGGAGCGCCCGGCGCCGACGACGCGTACGCGACCAGTCTGGAGCGCTGGCTGGCCCTGGGCGGCGCCGACCTCGACGACCGGGCGGTGGAGACCGCCGACGCGCTCGGCCTGACCGTCGACCTCGACCAGCCGATGACCTCGCTGTCCGGCGGCCAGGCGGCCCGCGCCGGACTCGCCTCCCTCCTCCTCTCCCGCTACGACGTCTTCCTGCTCGACGAGCCGACCAACGACCTCGACCTGGACGGCCTGGAGCGCCTCGAACGCTTCGTGACCGGCCTGCGCGCCGGCACCGTCGTCGTCAGCCACGACCGGGAGTTCCTCACCCGCACCGTCACCAAGGTCCTCGAACTCGACCTCGCCCAGCGGCAGGTCAACCTCTACGGCGGTGGCTACGAGGCGTACCTGGAGGAACGCGAGGTGTCCCGCCGGCACGCCCGCGACGAGTTCGAGGAGTACGCCGACAAGCGGGCGTCCCTCCAGGACCGGGCCCAGACCCAACGCGCCTGGATGGACAAGGGCGTCAAGAACGCCCGGCGCAAGGCGGGCAACGACAACGACAAGATCGGCCGGAAGTTCCGCAGCGAGGCCAGCGAGAAGCAGGCCGCCAAGGCCCGCCAGACCCAGCGCATGATCGAACGCCTGGAGGTCGTCGAGGAACCCCGCAAGGAGTGGGACCTGCGCATGGAGATCGCGTCGGCACCGCGCTCGGGCGCGGTCGTCGCCACCCTGCGCGACGCCGAGGTCCGGCGCGGCGACTTCGTGCTCGGCCCGGTCTCCCTCCAGATCGACTGGGCGGACCGGGTGGCCGTGACCGGAGCGAACGGCGCGGGCAAGTCCACCCTCCTCGGCGCCCTCCTGGGCCGGGTCCCGCTCGACGCCGGACACGCGGCGCTCGGCTCCGGAGTCCTGCTCGGCGAGGTCGACCAGGCCCGCGAGCTGTTCCACGGCCCCGAGATCCTGCTCGACGCCTTCCGCGCCGCGATGCCCGACACGGAACCGGCGGAGATCCGCACGCTCCTGGCCAAGTTCGGCCTCAAGGCGGACCACGTCACGCGCCCGGCATCCACCCTCTCCCCGGGCGAACGCACCAGGGCCGCCCTCGCCCTCCTCCAGGGCAGCGGCGTCAACCTCCTGGTCCTGGACGAGCCGACCAACCACCTCGACCTTCCGGCGATCGAGCAACTGGAGTCGGCCCTGGACGCGTACCAGGGCACGCTCCTGCTGGTCACCCACGACCGCCGCATGCTGAACGCGGTACGGGTGACCCGCCGCCTGGAGGTGACGGACGGCAAGGTGGTGGAACGCACGTAGCCGACACGGCTGCCCACCCACCCTGCCGCGACCGCCGGAGGTCTACGCCAGCCCGGCCCGCCGCAACGCGTCGGCCATCGCTCCGTTGGAGGGCGCGGGCGCCGGGGCCGGCCGCCCCTTGCCGCCGCCGGCGGCCTTCCGCTGCCGGGGCGGCTTCCCGCCCCGGTCCCGCTTCGGCTGCTCCCCCTGCGCTCCTTGCGGCCCCTGCGGAGCGGCCTCGTCGTCCAAGCGCAACGTCAAGGAGATCCGCTTCCGCGGAATGTCGACGTCCATCACCTTCACCCTCACGATGTCCCCGGGCTTGACCACGTCCCGCGGGTCCTTCACGAACGTCCTCGACATCGCGGACACGTGCACGAGCCCGTCCTGGTGCACACCGACGTCCACGAACGCCCCGAACGCGGCGACGTTCGTGACGACGCCCTCCAGCACCATCCCGGACGACAGGTCGGAGATCTTCTCCACGCCCTCCTTGAAGGTGGCCGTCTTGAAGGCGGGCCGCGGATCGCGCCCCGGCTTCTCCAGCTCCCGCAGGATGTCCGTGACCGTGGGCAGACCGAACGTCTCGTCCACGAACTGGTCCGGCCTCAGCGACCGGAGCACCGACGTGTTGCCGACCAGCCCCGCCACCTCCTGCCCCGCGGTCTTCCCCATCCGGCGCACCACCGGATACGCCTCGGGGTGCACGCTGGACGCGTCCAGCGGGTCGTCGCCGCCCCGGATCCGCAGGAAGCCCGCGCACTGCTCGTACGCCTTGGGGCCGAGCCGCGACACCTTCTTCAGCGCGGTCCGCGACGCGAACGGCCCGTTCGCGTCACGGTGCGCCACGATGTTCTCGGCGAGCCCGGAGGTGATGCCGGAGACCCGGGCGAGCAGCGGCGCGGAGGCCGTGTTGACGTCCACCCCCACGCCGTTCACACAGTCCTCGACCACCGCGTCCAGCGAGCGCGACAGCTTCACCTCGGACAGGTCGTGCTGGTACTGGCCGACGCCGATCGACTTCGGGTCGATCTTCACCAGCTCGGCCAGCGGGTCCTGCAGCCGCCGGGCGATCGAGACCGCGCCGCGCAGCGAGACGTCCATGTCCGGCAGCTCCTGGGAGGCGAAGGCGGAGGCCGAGTACACGGAGGCGCCCGCCTCGGACACCATCACCTTGGTGAGCTTCAACTCGGGGTGCTTGGAGATGAGTTCCCCGGCGAGCTTGTCGGTCTCGCGCGAGGCCGTGCCGTTGCCGATGGCGATCAGGTCGACCGCGTGCTCCTTCGCCAGCCGCGCCAGCTTGGCGATCGCCTCGTCCCACCGGTTGGCGGGGACGTGGGGATGGATCACGTCCGTCGCCACGACCTTGCCCGTCGCGTCGACCACGGCGACCTTCACACCGGTACGGAAACCGGGGTCGAGGCCGAGCGTCGCGCGGGTGCCCGCCGGGGCGGCCAGCAGCAGGTCGCGCAGGTTGGCGGCGAACACGTCGACCGCCTCGTCCTCGGCGGCCGTGCGCAGCCGCAGCCTGAGGTCGATGCCGAGGTGCACGAGGATGCGGGTGCGCCAGGCCCAGCGGACCGTGTCGCGCAGCCACTTGTCGGCGGGGCGGCCGCGATCGGCGATCCCGAACCGGCTCGCGACGATCCCCTCGTACGACGACGGGCCCTCGGTGGCCTCCTCGGGCTCCAGAACGAGGTCGAGCACGTCCTCCTTCTCGCCGCGCAGCATCGCGAGGACCCGGTGCGAGGGCAGCTGGGGGAACGGCTCGGCGAAGTCGAAGTAGTCGGCGAACTTGGCGCCGGCCTCCTCCTTGCCGTCCTTGACCCTGGCGGTGAGCCGTCCGCGGCCCCACATCCGCTCGCGCAGCTCGCCGATCAGGTCGGCGTCCTCCGAGAACTTCTCCGTGAGGATCGACCGCGCCCCGTCCAGGGCGGCCTGCGGATCGGCCACCCCCTTGCCGGCGTCGACGAACGCGGCCGCGGCGGCGAGCGGGTCGACCGACGCGTCGGCGAGCAGGCCGTCGGCCAACGGCTCCAGGCCCGCCTCGCGCGCGATCTGCGCCTTCGTGCGCCGCTTCGGCTTGAACGGCAGGTAGATGTCCTCCAAGCGCGCCTTGGTCTCCGCCGCGCGGATGCGCCCCTCGAGCTCCTCGGTGAGCTTGCCCTGCTCGCGCACCGAGTCGAGGATCGCGGTGCGCCGCTCCTCCAGCTCGCGCAGATAGCGCAGCCGCTCCTCGAGCGTGCGCAGCTGCGCATCGTCGAGCATCTCGGTCGCTTCCTTGCGGTAGCGGGCGATGAAGGGCACCGTCGAGCCGCCGTCGAGCAGCTCCACCGCGGCCTTCACCTGCCGCTCCCGCACGCCGAGCTCGTCGGCGATCCTGCTTTCGATGGACCTCACGCTGGACGCGCTGGACCCGGGTGTCGTCACGATCCCGTACCGCCTTCTCACTGAGGTTGCGCGGCAATTGTGGCAGGTGGCGCCGACAATCCGGGATCAGGGCGCCGTCCGGGCCGGTCGCGGCCGCCGGCGAGCGGGGGCGCGATCAGGCCCTGCGCCCCCGGGTGGCGGACGAGGCCCCGCCGAAGAGCCGGGCCAGGGCCCGGAAGGGAAGCGTCACCACGGTGGCGACAGCGCCACCGATCTGGCGCAGTACGTCGGCGATGGCACGGAACACGGGAAGCCCCTTTCGTCTTCCGGCCCCTCCGGCCGGAAGACCTACGGGTACCTCCGTATCGGCCCGGCATGCCCCTTCGGGGGCCCCTGCGCGTGCCCGTCGGTGCGCCGGGGCGCGCGCCCCGGGGGTGTCCTCAGCGCCTGGCGAGCAGGTCCGCCGGGAAGGCGCCCGCGCCGAGCGCCGCACGCGCGAAGGCCGTCCCGAGCTCCGTCAGGCGTGCCACACCCTCCGCCCCCAGGTGCGCGTAAGGGGCCGCGTCGAGCCGGTCCGTCTCCCGCTCGATCCCCTCGCGCAGGGCCGTGCCCTCCTCAGTCAGTTCGCCCGCCGTGTCGATCAGCCCGCGCTCGCGCAGCCGGCCGACGGCCGCGTCCCACTCCTCCCGGGTCCAGCCGCGCGTGGTGAAGACCCACTTAGGCGCCAGGCCCTTGCCGGTCGCGGTATGCGTGACCAGCGCCTCCAGACCGTCCAGGTCCGCCGCCACCAGCGCGGCGAGGTGGCCGTCGCCCCGGTGCTCGCGCAACAGCGTCGCCGCGTGCCAGAACGCCAGGTGCGGCGCGTCCGGCACGGGCAGGTCCGCGTGGGCCGAGTAGAGCGGGCGGGCGCCGCGCGTACAGCCCTCGGCGGCGCGCAGCGCCAGTGCGGCCGCCTCCGCCATCTCGGCCGAGGCCACGGTCTCCTCGCCCAGCAGCCGGCGCAGCGTCGCGTCGACGGCACGCGCGCGTGCGGCCAGGGCCTGCTCGGGCGTGACCGTCTCCCACACGGCGGGCACGTACCGGGCGACGAGGTCGTGCTTGTAGTTGTAGAACGCCGCCGTCACGGCACCGGCTCCGACCGGTCCCAGCGCGGCGGCGCGCACCGCGAAGTTGACGGCCGGGGCGTCGGTGACACCGAGGGCGCCCAGTTCCCGGCCCAGGTCGGGCGAGAAGTAGTGCGTCGAGTGCAGCGAGTTGAGCGCGTTGTGGCAGCGGCGGCCCGCGCGGGCGTCGATGGCGGCAGTTGTCATGCCGCGCACGTTACCAACCGCTCAGTACGTCCCTCCAGGCCTGCGGACGCATGGCAGGAAAGGTGGGATGCTCGTCATTGCGGCCGTCCGGCTGCGGGCCGAGAATCGACGGCATGGCGCAGCGAACCGTGCGAACCGTCCTGGTCCTCCTCTTCGACGACGTCCAGAGCCTCGACGTCACCGGTCCCGTGGAGGTCTTCGCGGGCGCCGAGCAGCACGCGCCGGGCACGTACCGCATCCGCACCGCCTCGCTGGACGGTGCTCCCGTGCGCACGTCCAGCGGACTGACCGTCGTACCGGACCACGCGCTCGCCGACGCGCCCCGGCCGGACACCCTGGTGGTCCCCGGCGGCCAGGGCACCCGGAGTCCCGCCCCGCGCCTGACCGACTGGCTGCGCGGGAACGGACCGGGCGTCCGGCGCCTGGTCTCCGTCTGCACCGGGGCGATCCTGCTCGCCCGTGCGGGCCTGCTCGACGGACGCCGCGTCACCACCCACTGGGCCTACAGCGCCCGCCTCGCCCGCGACCATCCGGCCGTGGACGTCGACCCCGACCCGATCTACATCCGCGACGGCAACGTGGCCACGTCCGCCGGCGTCACCTCCGGCATCGACCTCGCCCTGGCGCTGGTGGAGGAGGACCTGGGCCGGGACGCCGCCCTGACCGTCGCCCGCCACCTCGTGGTGTTCCTGCGCCGGCCCGGGAACCAGGCCCAGTTCAGCGCGCAGCTCGCCGCCCAGACCGCGCGCCGCGAGCCGCTTCGGGAGATCCAGCAGTGGATCACCGAACAGCCCGGCGCCGATCTGAGCGTCGAGTCCCTCGCCGCCCGCGCCCGTCTCTCGCCGCGCCACTTCGCCCGCGCCTTCCAGGCGGAGACCGGCACGACGCCCGGCCGGTACGTCGACCGGGTCCGCCTGGAACACGCCCGCCGACTGCTGGAGGACAGCGGCGACGGGGTCGAGGAGGTCTCCCGCGCCAGCGGCTACGGCACGCCCGAGGCCATGCGCCGCGCCTTCGTCAAGACCCTCGGCACCCCACCGGCGGAGTACCGCCGCCGCTTCCGGCCCGCCGCCCAACCCCACTGAAACCCCCGGACACCCGCCAACACTCACCGCCCGTCCCCGGCGTCATCACGGCCCCGTCCCGGCCTGACCACCGCCCCGGCTCACCGTCCGTCCCGGCCTCACCACCGCCCCGAGCCCGGGCTCACCACGGCCCCGGCCTCACCCCCGTCCCGGCTCACCGTGTCCGCGAACCGCTGCCCGACTCCGGGCTCACCACTCCTGCCCGGCTCACGGCCGGTCCTGGCTCATCGCCGCCCCGGGCTCATCGCCCGCCCGCCCGCAGCCCGACTCCGGGCTCACCGCCCGTCCCCGGCTCACCGTCCGAGCTGGGCTCAACGCCCGACTTGGGCTTGTTCTCCGACCCGGCTTCGCCTCCGACCCGGCTTCACCTCCGACCCGGGCTCACCGCCCGCTCCGAAAGGAACCCCGTGCAGATCGCCATCGTCCTCTTCGACCGCTTCACCGCCCTGGACGCCGTGGGCCCCTACGAGACCATGAGCCGTATCCCGGGCGCCGACACCGTGTTCGTCGCCGAGCGGACCGGTCCCGTCCGCAACGACACGGGGAGCCTGGCGCTGACCGCCGACCGGACGCTGGCGGACGTGCCCGGCGCGGATGTCGTCGTCGTGCCGGGCGGCCCCGGCCAGGAGGCGCAGATGGGCAACGAGACCCTGCTCGACTGGCTGCGCGCCGCCGACGCCACCAGTACCTGGACGACCTCCGTCTGCTCGGGCTCCCTGCTGCTCGCCGCCGCCGGACTGCTGAGCGGCCGCCGGGCCACCTCGCACTGGCTGGCCCTGGACCTCCTGAAGGCGTACGGCGCCGAGCCGACCGGCGAACGGGTCGTCACCGACGGCAAGTACGTCACCGCGGCCGGCGTCTCCTCCGGCATCGACATGGGGCTCACCCTGGTCGGCCGCATCGCCGGCGACGAGCACGCCCAGGCGGTCCAGCTGCTGACCGAGTACGACCCGCAGCCGCCCTACGACGCGGGGTCCCCGCAGAAGGCGCCCGCGCATCTCGTCGAGGAGTTCCACACCAGGAACCGGTTCATCCCGTCGTAGGCGCGCTCCAGCCGAAACGCGGCTGCCTGCGTTCCAGGAAGGCGGCGACTCCCTCCGCGGTGTCGCCGCTCGCCTGCGCCTGCGCGGCCCAGTACGCGTCCCGGTCCGTGCGTCCGTTCGCGAACTCCTTCGCCGCGGCCTGCGTCAGCTGTGAGCGGGAGACCAGCACCCGGGTGAACTCCGCCACCCGTTCGTCCAGTTCGCCGTCCGGCAGCACCTCGTCCACCAGGCCGGTGCGCAGCGCCCGCGCGGCGTCGATCAGCTCGCCGCTGAACAGCAGGTACTTCGCGGTGGCGGGCCCCGTCAGCGCCACCAGCCGCCGGGTCGCGGACGCCGGGTACACGACCCCCAGCTTGGCCGGGGTCACCCCGAACGACGCCGTCTCCTCGGCGAACCGCAGGTCGCACGCCGCCGCCAACTGCGCCCCGCCGCCCACGCAGTGACCGCGGACGGCCGCCAGCGTCGGCCTCGGGAACGCGGCGAGGGCCTCCTCGGCCCGTACCGCCAGCTCCTGGGCCTCGCCGGACGACTCCCGCAGCGTCGAGATGTCCGCCCCGGCGCAGAAGGTCGCGCCCTCGCCGGTGAGTACCAACGCCCGCACCCCGGTGTCCCGGGCCAGGGCACCGAGCAGCTCGGGCAGCGCCCGCCACATCGCGGCCGTCATGGCGTTGCGCTTGGCCGGGTGGTGGACGACGACGGTGGCGACCGAGTCGGCGACCCGGTGCAGCAGCTGCGGCTCCATGGGGCGGATGCTACCCACCGGCCCCATCGCCCCGAGCGGACGGGGCGAGCAGGACAGGAACGGTCTCACCATCGACCGTGTCGGGCACCGGCGATCAAAAACCGCTCGATACATGCTGACTTGCGTTCAGTGCGGCGGAGTGGAGGGGCGGGTTACCAACACTCGGGGTGTGGTGACAATCGAGCCCAGGGGTGGCGACCGGACGATGGACGAGACCGGGCCCGCCGGGCCGCTGCCGTACGAAGGCGTCTGGCGGTTCACCGCCCCGGCCGTGGACGCGTCCGTCCCGCAGGCCCGGCACGCCGTGCGCGACCTGCTGACGCGCCAGGGCGTGCCGGTCTCCGACGACGTCACGCAGGCCCTGCTGCTGATCGTCTCGGAACTGGTCACGAACGCGGTCCGGCACGCGGCCGTGCTCTCGCCGGTGCTCGCCGTGGAGGTCGCCGTCGGCCCCGAGTGGGTGCGGGTGGCCGTGGAGGACGACCACCCCTACCGACCGACCGCCCTGGAGACCGACCACGGTCGCACCGGGGGGCGCGGTCTGCTCCTGGTCCGCGAGATCACCCGCGAGGCGGGCGGCGCCTGCGACGTCGCCCACACCGCGAGCGGCGGCAAGGTGATCTGGGCCGCCCTGCCCCTCAAACACGTCCCGCGGTAGGACACCCAGCGGTAGGACGGCCCGCGGTGGGACGCCCCTGACCGGGACGCCCCGCGGTGGGACGCCCGCTCACCAGCCCGCGGACGTGCCCGTCAGCTCGCGGACGGCCGGCCGGGCCGCGTCCAGCACCGTCATGAACCACGCCGAGAAGGTGTCCCTGCCGTGCCGCTCGGCCAGTTCGGCCGGGGGCACGAAGGCCGTCCGGGCCACTTCCTCCGGGTCCGGACGCGGTTCGGCCTGCACCAGACCGACGAAGAGGTGGTTGTACTCCTGCTCGACCAGCCCGGAGTCCGGGTCGGGGTGGTTGTAGCGCACCGTGCCCGCCTCGGCGAGCAGCGAGGGCGAGACCCCCAGCTCCTCGTACGTCCGCCTGGCCGCCGCCGCGAACGGGGCCTCACCGGGGTAGGGGTGACCGCAGCAGGTGTTGGACCACACGCCGGGGGAGTGGTACTTGCCCAGCGCCCGCTGCTGGATCAGCAGCCGCCCCCGCTCGTCGAAGAGGAAGACCGAGAAGGCGCGGTGCAGCCGCCCCGGCGGCTGGTGCGCGGAGAGCTTCTCCGCGGTGCCGATCGTCACGCCGTTCTCGTCGACCAGTTCCAGCAAGATCTCGTCTGCGGTGCCGTTCGACGAGCTGGGCGTCGCGGTGGCAGGAGTGATCGGCATACCCATCCTTCACATCGGTCCTCGCGCCCCAAGTGTGCCGTACGAATCCGGCACTCTCGGCACTTCCCGGCGCACCCGCATGTCCTGTGTGCCCCCGCGGGCACCGGGTGTGACCGGTCGGACACCGAGGAGGGGTCCGATGGGTGAGCGTGCCCGGCCCCGCCCTCGGGGAACCTTCCGGTGTGCCACGACCGGGAGGGGGCCGCGGCGACCGGACGCGCACGCACGGCGGACGAGGGCGCTCGACGGCGCGTCCGAGCGCGAACGCGCCCCCCGCAGCGGCGTGACAGGCGCCCCCGCGGCCCGGTGCCTCAGTGGCACAAGCGCGCCTCGTGCTCCGCGTGACCGCCCGGCTCCAGCTGGAAGGTGCAGTGCTCCACGTCGAAGTGGTCGCCCAGGCAGCCCTGCAGTTCGTGGAGCATCTTCTCGTGGCCGATCGCGTTCAGCGCCTCGCCGTTCACCACCACGTGCGCCGACAGCACGGGCATGCCGGAGGTGATCGTCCAGGCGTGCAGGTCGTGCACGTCCTCGACCCCGTCCAACGCCAGTATGTGGGCGCGTACCTCGGCGATGTCGACGCCCTTGGGAGCCGCCTCCAGCAGCACGTCGAGGGTCTCGCGCAGCAGCCGCCAGGTGCGGGGCACGATCATCAGACCGATGAGCAGCGACGCGATCGGGTCGGCGGGCTGCCAGCCGGTGGCCAGGATGACCAGTGCGGCGACGATCACGGCCAGCGAACCCAGCGCGTCGGCCGCCACCTCCAGGAAGGCGCCGCGCACGTTGAGGCTCTCCTTCTGGCCGCGCATCAGCAGGGACAGCGACACCACGTTGGCGACCAGCCCGATCGCACCGAAGACGACGGTCAGTGCGCCGTCGGTGCCGGCGGGCGTGACGAACCGCTCGATCGCCTCGTACAGGACGTAGCCCCCGACCCCGAGCAGCAGCAGGCAGTTGGCCAGGGCCGCCAGGATCTCCGCGCGGGCGTAACCGAAGGTCCGCCGGTCACTCGGCGGCCGGCTCGCGAAGTGGATGGCCAGCAGCGCCATGCCGAGGCCCAGCGCGTCCGTGGCCATGTGCGCCGCGTCGGCGACCAGGGCGAGCGAGTCGGCGAGCAGGCCGCCGACGATCTCGACGACCATGACGGTGAGGGTGATCGCCAGCGCCACCCGCAGTCTGCCCCGGTACGCGGAGGTCGCCGTCCCGCCGGCCCGCGCCCCGTGCGCGTGCCCGTGATCGTGCCCAGCCCCCATGAGAAAGCCTGCCTCCCTGTGTGGACGGGCGTCCGTCATCCGGCGCCCGGATGACAGTCAACTACGGGTAGGGGGTATACGGCAACGCGGCACTGAACACCGTTGTCATGTGCCCTGACCTGCGAAAACGTTCCGCAGGTCAGAGCGTCGGGCCGGAGCGTCGGACGGCAGCCGCAGGTGCGGCCTCCGCCATCGGGGCGACGAGCCGCCGGGAGCCGCCCTGACCGTGTGCGCACACCCGTCGACACTGTGCGATGCCCGGGATGCCCGGTCTGGGGGCGCGGTTTGTGGGGCGAGCCCCGGATCCCCGATGATGATCGCGGCAAAGGCGGGCGCACGTGGCGTCGACCGACCGTGAAACGGGCGGTGAACGCGGCGTTCCCGGCATCCGATAACCTCTGCCGACATGCCGCCCGGGTGCCGCAGGCACGGGCGCTCCACCATGCACAGGACCGGCGCCGAGGCGCCGGCACCAGGGAGTGAGTTCGGTTGTCGACCGCCATCCTCACCGGTCAGCCGGTCCCCGGTTCGTCCATCGAGCACGAGCTGCGGTCCCTGGGCTTCGACGTGCACCTCGCCACCGGTGCCGCCGACACCGAGACCCTGCTGGCCCGGGTGCCCGGCGGGGAACGCGTCGCCGTGGTCGACGCCCGCTTCGTGGGCCACGTGCACGCGCTGCGCCTCGGCCTCACCGACCCCCGCTTCCCGCTCGCCGCCGTACCGGGCGCCGTGACCGCGCAGCCGGACGCCCGCCAGGCGCTGACCCGTGCGATGGCCCGCGAGAACTCCTCGGGCGGCGGCACCGCGCTGGACGTCGACAGCCTCGCCGACCGGATCACCGCCGCCCTCGACGCCGACGGCGCCGACGTGCACCGCCCCGAACTCGGCAGCCTCGTCGCCGCCGTCCCCGCCGACCCGCAGGCCCGCAACGAGTCACGGCAGGCCGTCGCCGCCGTGGACGACGAGGCCGTACGCCTGAAGTCGGCGGTCAAGGCCCGCGACGGCTTCGTCACCACCCACTTCATCAGCCCCTACTCCCGCTACATCGCCCGCTGGTGCGCGCGCCGGGGCCTGACGCCCAACCAGGTCACCACCGCCTCGCTGATCACCGCGCTCATAGCGGCCGGCTGCGCCGCCACCGGTACCCGCGGCGGGTTCGTCGCCGCCGGGGTCCTGCTCATCGCCTCCTTCGTCCTCGACTGCACCGACGGACAGCTCGCCCGCTACTCCCTGCAGTACTCCACACTCGGTGCCTGGCTGGACGCCACCTTCGACCGCGCCAAGGAGTACGCCTACTACGCGGGCCTCGCCCTCGGCGCGGCGCGCGGCGGCGACGACGTATGGGCCCTCGCGCTCGGCGCCATGGTCCTGCAGACCTGCCGGCACGTCGTCGACTTCTCCTTCAACGAGGCCAATCACGACGCCTCGGCCAACACCAGCCCCACCGCCGCCCTCTCCGACAAGCTGGACAGCGTCGGCTGGACGGTCTGGGTGCGCCGCATGATCGTCCTGCCGATCGGCGAACGCTGGGCCATGATCGCCGTCCTGACCGCGCTCACCACGCCGCGCGTCACCTTCTACGCACTGCTCGTCGGCTGCGCGTTCGCCGCCACGTACACCACCGCCGGCCGCGTCCTGCGCTCGCTGACCCGCAAGGCCACCCGGACGGACCGGGCCGCCGCGGCACTGGCCGACCTCGCCGACTCGGGACCGCTCGCCGAGGCCGCCGCCAACGGCCTGCGCCGCACCGCGCGCCGCCTGCCCGGCTTCACCGCCCCCGCCGTCGCCCTCCTCGGCGGCGCCGCCGTCGTCGCCACCGCCGCGCTCACCGACTTCGGCACCCCCTGGCTGCTCGTCGCCGCCGTCGTCTACGTACTGACCTCCGCCCTCGCCGTCGCCCGCCCCCTCAAGGGCGCCCTCGACTGGCTGGTCCCGCCGTTCTTCCGGGCCGCCGAGTACCTCACGGTCCTGGTGCTGGCGGCGAAGGCCGACGTGAACGGGGCCCTTCCGGCGGCTTTCGGGCTGGTGGCCGCGGTCGCCTACCATCACTACGACACGGTCTACCGCATCCGCGGTGACGCGGGCGCGCCGCCGCGGTGGCTGGTGCGGACGGTCGGGGGACACGAGGGCCGCACGCTGGTGATCACCGTGCTGGCCCTGCTGCTCACCGCCACACAGTTCAAGGTCGCGCTCACGGTCCTCGCCGTGGCCGTGGCACTCGTGGTGCTCGTCGAGAGCATCCGCTTCTGGGTCGCCGCCCACAAGGTCGGCGCACCCGCCGTACACGACGAAGGAGAACCCGCATGATCGGCCTCGTGCTGGCGGCCGGCGCCGGACGCCGTCTGCGCCCCTACACCGACACCCTGCCCAAGGCACTGGTCCCGGTCGGCCCCGAGGACGCTCAGGACAGCATCACGGTCCTCGACCTGACGCTGGCGAACTTCGCCGAGGTCGGCCTGACCGAGGTCGGGATCATCGTCGGCTACCGCAAGGAGGCCGTGTACGACCGCAAGGAGGAGCTGGAGCAGAAGTACGGCGTCAAGCTCACCCTCATCGACAACGACAAGGCCGAGGAGTGGAACAACGCCTACTCCCTGTGGTGCGGCCGTGACGCCCTCAAGGACGGCGTGATCCTCGCCAACGGCGACACCGTGCACCCGGTCTCCGTCGAGAAGACCCTGCTCGCCGCCCGCGGCGACGGCAAGAAGATCATCCTCGCCCTCGACACGGTGAAGAACCTCGCCGAGGAGGAGATGAAGGTCGTCGTCGACCCCGACAAGGGCGTGCAGCGCATCACCAAGCTGATGGACCCGGCCGACGCGACCGGCGAGTACATCGGCGTCACCCTCATCGAGGGCGAGGCCGCCGCGGAGCTGGCCGACGCGCTGAAGACCACCTTCGAGCGCGACCCGCAGCTGTACTACGAGGACGGCTACCAGGAGCTCGTCAACCGCGGCTTCACGATCGACGTGGCCCCGATCGGCGACGTCAAGTGGGTCGAGATCGACAACCACGACGACCTCGCCAAGGGCAGGGAGATCGCGTGCCAGTACTGACGAGGCTCATCCCGTCGCCGGTCGTCGTGGACATCCGCGCGGGTGCCCTCGACGACCTGGGATGCGTCCTCGCCGACGAGCGCATCTCCCACTCGGGCAAGCTCGCCGTCGCCGTCAGCGGCGGCTCCGGCGCCCGGCTGCGCGAGCGCGTCGCCCCGTCCCTGCCCGGCGCCGACTGGTTCGAGGTCGGCGGCGGCACCCTGGACGACGCGATCAAGCTGGCCGGCGCCATGAAGGGCGGCCACTACGACGCGGTCGTCGGCCTCGGCGGCGGCAAGATCATCGACTGCGCCAAGTTCGCGGCGGCGCGCATCGGCCTCCCGCTGGTCGCCGTGCCCACCAACCTCGCGCACGACGGTCTGTGCTCGCCGGTCGCCACCCTCGACAACGACGCGGGCCGCGGCTCGTACGGCGTGCCGAACCCGATCGCCGTCGTCATCGACCTGGACGTCATCCGCGCCGCCCCGGCCCGCTTCGTGCGCGCCGGCATCGGCGACGCCGTCTCCAACGTCTCCGCGATCGCGGACTGGGAGCTGGCCAACCGCGTCAAGGGCGAGCGCATCGACGGCCTGGCCGCCGCGATGGCCCGCCAGGCCGGCGAGGCCGTGCTCCGGCACCCGGGCGGCATCGGCGACCACGACTTCCTCCAGGTGCTGGCCGAGGCACTGGTGCTCAGCGGCATCGCCATGTCGGTCTCCGGCGACTCACGGCCCTCCTCGGGCGCCTGCCACGAGATCAACCACGCCTTCGACCTGCTCTTCCCCGAGCGTGCTGCCGCCCACGGCGAGCAGTGCGGCATGGGCGCGGCCTTCGCGATGTTCCTGCGCGGAGCCCACGAGGAGTCCTCCCACATGGCCGAGGTGCTGCGCCGGCACGGCCTGCCGGTGCTGCCCGAGGAGATGGGGTTCACGCCCCAGGAGTTCTTCCGGGCCGTGGAGTTCGCCCCCCGGACGCGCCCCGGCCGTTACACGATCCTCGAACACCTCGACCTCGAAACCGACCAGATCAAGGACCTGTACGCCGACTATGTCAAGGCCATCGGTAGCTGAACTACGCCCGGTCGTCCATCCCGCGGGGGTCAAGGACCGGCGCAGCGGCGAGCACTGGGCGGGACGCCTCTACATGCGCGAGGTCTCGCTGCGGATCGACCGCTACCTGGTGAACACCAGGATCACGCCCAACCAGCTCACGTACCTGATGACCGTCTGCGGCGTGCTCGCGGCCCCGGCCCTGCTGGTGCCGGGCATTCCGGGCGCCGTGCTCGGCGTGGTCGCCGTCCAGCTGTACCTGCTGCTGGACTGCGTCGACGGCGAGATCGCGCGCTGGCGCAAGCAGTACTCCCTCGGCGGCGTCTACCTGGACCGGGTCGGTGCCTACCTGACCGACGCCGCGGTCCTGGTCGGCCTCGGCATGCGCGCCGCCGACATCTGGGGCACCGGCCGCATCGACTGGCTGTGGGCCTTCCTCGGCACCCTCGCCGCGCTCGGCGCCATCCTGATCAAGGCCGAGACCGACCTGGTGGGCGTCGCCCGGCACCAGAACGGGATGCCCCCGGTCAAGGAGGCCGCCTCCGAGATCCGCTCCTCCGGCATGGCGCTGGCCCGCCGGGCCGCCGGGGCGCTCAAGTTCCACCGGCTGATCCTCGGCATCGAGGCGTCCCTGCTGATCCTGCTCCTGGCGATCGTCGACCAGGTGCGCGGCGACCTGTTCTTCACCCGCCTCGGCACCGCCGTCCTCGCCGGCATCGCGCTCCTGCAGACCCTGCTGCACCTGGTGTCCGTCCTCGCCTCCAGCAGGCTGAAGTGAGTACGCCCATGAAGGTCGGCGCCGTCGTCATCACGATGGGCAACCGCCCCGAGGAACTGCGCGCCCTGCTCGACTCGGTGGCGGGACAGGACGGCGACCCGGTCCAGGTCGTCGTGGTCGGCAACGGCTCGCCCGTCCCCGAGGTGCCGGACGGCGTGCGCACCGTCGAGCTGCCCGAGAACCTGGGCATCCCCGGCGGCCGCAACGTCGGCATCGAGGCATTCGGACCGGGCGGCCAGGACGTCGACGTCCTGCTCTTCCTCGACGACGACGGCCTGCTCGCCCGCGCCGACACCGCGGAGCTGTGCCGTGAGGCCTTCGCGGCCGACGACGAGCTGGGCATCATCAGCTTCCGCATCGCCGACCCGGACACCGGTGAGACCCAGCGCCGGCACGTCCCGCGGCTGCGCGCCTCCGACCCGATGCGCTCCTCCCGGGTCACCACCTTCCTCGGCGGCGCCAACGCCGTCCGCACCCGCGTCCTCGCGCAGGTCGGCGGGCTGCCGGACGCGTTCTTCTACGCACACGAGGAGACCGACCTGGCCTGGCGGGCCCTCGACGCGGGCTGGATGATCGACTACCGGTCCGACATGGTGCTCAACCACCCGACCACGGCGCCCTCGCGGCACGCGGTCTACCACCGCATGGTCGCCCGCAACCGCGTCTGGCTTGCCCGCCGCAACCTGCCCGCCCTCCTGGTCCCGGTCTACCTCGGCGTCTGGATGCTGCTCACCCTGCTGCGCCGCCCCTCCCGGCCGGCCCTGAAGGCATGGTTCGGCGGCTTCCGCGAGGGCTGGGCCAAGCCCTGCGGTCCTCGCCGCCCCATGCGGTGGCGTACGGTGTGGCGCCTGACCCGGCTGGGCCGTCCCCCGGTGATCTGACAAGCTCGTACCGAGCGTTCCGGCCCCGCCCGGGGCCAACAGGTCCATGCCAGGCCCGCGCGGCCGAGCATTTTCGAAGACGAAAGTTTCCACCAGTGAGTGAGACAACGCACGACGGCACGGTCGCCATGGCCAAGCCCGTGTCGCCCGACGAGGGCCTCACACCGGCCCGGCTCGCAGCCAAGCACGGGCTGTCGGTGAGCGGTGCCCGACCCTCCCTCGTGGAGTACGTCCGTCAGCTCTGGGGGCGGCGGCACTTCATCATCGCCTTCTCCCAGGCGAAACTGACCGCTCAGTACAGCCAGGCGAAGCTCGGCCAGCTGTGGCAGGTGGCCACTCCGCTGCTGAACGCGGCCGTCTACTTCCTGATCTTCGGCCTGATCCTCGACGCGGGCCGCGGCATGTCGAAGGACGTCTACATCCCGTTCCTGGTCACGGGTGTCTTCGTCTTCACCTTCACCCAGTCCTCGGCGATGGCGGGCGTGCGCGCGATCTCCGGCAACCTGGGACTGGTGCGGGCCCTGCACTTCCCGCGCGCCTCGTTGCCGGTCTCGTTCGCGCTCCAGCAGCTCCAGCAACTGCTGGCCTCGATGATCGTGCTGTTCGCCGTGGTCATCGGCTTCGGCAGCTACCCGTCGCTGTCCTGGCTGCTGGCCGTCCCGGTGCTCGTCCTGCAGTTCCTCTTCAACGTGGGCATCGCCCTGGTCGTGGCCCGGATGGGGGCCAAGACACCGGACCTGGCCCAGCTGATGCCGTTCATCATGCGGACCTGGATGTACGCGTCGGGCGTCATGTTCTCCATCCCGATCATGCTGCAGGGCAAGCCGTCCTGGATCGCCGACATGCTCCAGTGGAACCCGACCGCCGTCTACATGGACCTGATGCGCTTCGCCCTGATCGACGGGTACGGCTCCGGGAACCTGCCGCCGCACGTGTGGGCGGTCGCGCTCGGCTGGGCCGTGGTCCTCGCCGTCGGCGGCTTCGTGTACTTCTGGAAGGCAGAGGAGAGGTACGGCCGTGGCTGAACAGCAGCAGGACGAGCGGGTGCCGACGGTCATCGCGGACGAGGTGCACATCGTCTACCGCGTCAACGGCGCCAAGTCCGGCAAGGGCAGCGCGACCGCCGCGCTGAGCCGCATACTCAAGAGGGGCGAGGAGCGGGGCGTGCGCAAGGTGCACGCCGTGCGCGGCGTCTCCTTCACCGCCTACCGGGGCGAGGCCATCGGCCTGATCGGCTCCAACGGGTCCGGCAAGTCCACCCTGCTGCGGGCCATCGCCGGCCTGCTGCCCGCCGAGCGCGGCAAGGTCTACACCGACGGCCAGCCCTCGCTGCTCGGCGTGAACGCGGCCCTGATGAACGACCTGACCGGCGAGCGCAACGTCATCCTCGGCGGCCTCGCCATGGGCATGAGCCGCGAGCAGATCAAGGAGCGCTACCAGGAGATCGTCGACTTCTCGGGGATCAACGAGAAGGGCGACTTCATCACCCTGCCGATGCGCACGTACTCCTCCGGCATGGCCGCCCGGCTGCGGTTCTCCATCGCCGCCGCCAAGGACCACGACGTCCTGATGATCGACGAGGCGCTGGCCACCGGCGACCGCAAGTTCCAGACCCGCTCCGAGGAACGCATCCGGGAACTGAAGAAGAAGGCCGGCACCATCTTCCTGGTCAGTCACAACAACAAGTCCATCCGCGACACCTGCAACCGGGTCCTGTGGCTGGAGCGCGGCGAGCTGCGGCTGGACGGTCCGACCGACGAGGTGCTCAAGGAGTACGAGAAGTTCACGGGCAAGTAGTCCGACACGCCGGGGCCTCGCCGCAACTGTTCCGGCGGGGCCCGGCGTCTGCAAAGGAAACGTCAACTCCTGGCGTTCTCAGGAATCTTGAAGTCAATCGGTGTGTTGTTGTGATGCGCTGTGCACCCCGACGGACGCCCGTGAGTTGTACAACGTAAGCTGTACCGGTCCTGAAACGCGGCACATGGGGCGATAATGCCCGACACCCTCGAGCGGGCCTGCCGCGCGGGTGGCGGGGCGGCGTGTCCGAAATAGTGTGTATTGGGTCGGCAGTGTAGAACGGGAGATGTGACGGCAATGGCGACGGAAACTCCCCAGCTCCGCGAAACGTGCGCCGTCCCCGTCCAGGGCAGCCCGCGATGACGGTCACCGACACGGCGCACGCCGCCGACCCGGAGCGCGCCACCCTCGCCAAGGCCGCCGACGAGAACTTCCCCGTCGCCCCCTTCTTCCTGCCCCGCGACTGGCGCACCGACCTCATGGCCGTGTACGGCTTCGCCCGCCTCGTCGACGACATCGGCGACGGAGACCTCGCGCCCGGCGGGGCGGACGCCCGCCTCCTCGGCGTCCCCGGGGACCGCGCCGACGACCGGGTGCTGATGCTGGACGCCTTCGAGGAGGACCTGCGCAGGGTCTTCGACGGCGCCGACGGCCCGCCCCGTCACCCGTTGCTGCGCCGCCTGGCGCCCACCGTGCGCCGCCGCTCGCTGACCCCCGCGCCCTTCCTCGGCCTGATCGCCGCCAACCGCCAGGACCAGCTGGTCGCACGGTACGAGACCTACGACGACCTCCTCGCCTACTGCGAGCTGTCCGCCAACCCGGTCGGCCACCTCGTCCTCGCCGTCACCGGAACCGCGACCCCCGAACGGATCCGCCGCTCCGACGCCGTCTGCACGGCCCTGCAGATCGTCGAGCACCTCCAGGACGTCGCCGAGGACCTCGGACGGGACCGGATCTACCTGCCCGCCGAGGACATGAAACGTTTCCACGTGCGGGAGGCGGACCTCGCCGCCCCCACCGCCAACGCGTCCGTGCGCGCGCTGATCGCCTACGAGGCCGGGCGCGCACGCGACCTGCTGAATGAAGGAGCCCCCCTGGTGGGTAGCGTCCACGGCAGGCTGCGGGTGCTGCTGGCGGGGTTCGTGGCGGGAGGAAGGGCGGCGCTCCACGCGATCGCCGCGGCGGGATACGACGTACTTCCCGGCCCGCCCAAGCCCGGCAAGGTCCGGTTGCTGCGCGAAGCGGGCCTGGTCCTGCGAGGAGAGGGGTGATCCAGCCCGTGGAGTCGTCAGCGAACATGCCGGCGCCGGTGCTCGCCGCCTACAGCTACTGCGAGGCCGTCACCGGCCGGCAGGCACGCAACTTCGCCTACGGCATCCGGCTGCTGCCCACGCCCAAGCGGCGGGCGATGTCGGCGCTGTACGCGTTCTCACGCCGCGTCGACGACATCGGCGACGGGGTCCTGCCGGCCGACGTCAAGGTCGCCCGGCTGGACGAGACGCGGACCGTCCTCGCCCGGATCCACGACGGCGCGGTCGACGAGGACGACACGGACCCGGTCGCCGTGGCCCTCGCCCACGCGGCCCGCCAGTTCCCGATCCCGCTCGGCGGTCTCGACGAGCTGATCGACGGCGTCCAGATGGACCTGCGCGGCGAGACCTACGAGACCTGGGACGACCTGAAGGTCTACTGCCGCTGCGTGGCCGGCGCCATCGGCCGCCTCTCGCTCGGCGTGTTCGGCACCGAACCGGGGGCGCGCGGCGCCGAACGCGCGCCGGAGTACGCCGACACGCTCGGGCTCGCGCTGCAGCTCACCAACATCCTGCGCGACGTCCGGGAGGACGCCGAGGGCGGGCGCACCTACCTGCCCGCCGACGACCTCGCCAAGTTCGGCTGCTCGGCCGGGTTCAACGGGCCGACACCTCCCGCGGGCTCCGACTTCGCGGGGCTCGTGCACTTCGAGGTGCGCCGGGCCCGCGCCCTCTTCGCCGAGGGATACCGGCTGCTGCCCATGCTCGACCGGCGCAGCGGGGCCTGCGTGGCCGCCATGGCGGGCATCTACCGCCGCCTGCTGGACCGCATCGAGCGCGACCCGGAGGCCGTGCTGCGCGGCCGGGTCTCGCTCCCCGGACGCGAGAAGGCGTACGTCGCCGTGCGCGGCCTGTCCGGGCTCGACACCCGGCATGTCACCCGGCGAGCCGTCAGGAGGCGCGCGTGACGGACACACCGGGCACACTCGACACCCAGGGCCCTCGCGCAACCACCGTCGGGCAGCGGCGGGCAACCCTCCGGTGGCGGTCGGCGTCCCTGACTGAGACGGTCAGCCGTACGCCGTTCACACACCACGCCGACCGGACAGGGAAGGGCGCACCATGACGCAGGGCAACGGCGGGCAGCTCGCGGACGTTTCCGCCCTCCGCCCCGGCAGGCATGCCGTGGTCGTCGGCGGCGGACTCGCCGGAGTCACCAGCGCGCTCGCGCTCGCCGACGCCGGTGTGCGCGTCACCCTGCTCGAAGGGCGCCCCCGCCTCGGCGGGCTCGCCTTCTCCTTCCAGCGCGGCGACCTCACCGTCGACAACGGCCAGCACGTGTACATGCGCTGCTGCACCGCCTACCGCTGGTTCCTCGACCGGATCGGCGGCGCGGCGCTCGCGCCGGTGCAGGACCGCCTCGACGTGCCCGTGGTCGACCTGGACCGGCCCGAAGGGCGCCGGCTCGGCAGACTGCGGCGCGACGCGCTGCCCGTGCCCCTGCATCTGGGGCGCAGCCTGGCGACCTACCCGCACCTCTCCCTCGCCGAACGGGCCGCGGTCGGCCGCGCCGCGCTCGCGCTGAAGGGACTCGACCTCGCCGATCCGACCCTGGACACCCAGGACTTCGGCAGCTGGCTGACCGCGCACGGTCAGTCGGCGCGTGCCGTCGAGGCCCTGTGGGACCTGGTCGGGGTCGCCACCCTCAACGCGGTCGCGGGCGACGCCTCGCTCGGGCTCGCCGCGATGGTGTTCAAGACCGGTCTGCTGTCCGACCCGGGAGCGGCCGACATCGGCTGGGCCCACGTCCCGCTGGGCGAACTGCACGACCGGCTGGCCCGCAAGGCGCTCGACTCCGCGGGCGTCCGTACCGAGGTCCGTACACGCGTCACCTCCGTCTCCGTAAACGAGAACGGCGGCTGGAGCGTTCAGGTTCCCGACGAGACGCTCGAAGCGGACGCCGTCGTCCTCGCCGTACCCCAGCGCGAGGCGCACGACCTGCTGCCGGACGGCGCGCTCGACGCCCCGGAGAATCTTCTGGAGATCGGCACCGCGCCGATCCTCAACGTCCACGTGGTCTACGACCGCAAGGTGCTCGCCACACCGTTCCTCACGGCCCTCGGCACCCCGGTGCAGTGGGTGTTCGACCGCACCGAGGCCTCCGGACTGAAGGAGGGGCAGTACCTGGCGCTGTCGCAGTCGACCGCGCAGGACGAGATCGACGCGCCCGTCGCCGCGCTGCGCGAGCGGTACCTGCCCGAACTGGAGCGGCTGCTGCCGCGCACCAGGGGTGCCGAGGTCAAGGACTTCTTCGTGACCAGGGAGCGCACCGCGACGTTCGCCCCCGCCCCCGGCGTCGGCCGCCTCCGGCCCGGCGCCCGTACCAAGGCACCCGGCCTCTATCTGGCCGGAGCGTGGACCGCCACCGGGTGGCCCGCGACCATGGAGAGTGCGGTTCGCAGCGGTGTCGGGGCGGCGGCCGCCGCGCTCGGCACCCTGGGCCGGTCCCGCGGCCTCCTTCCCGATTTCTTCGAGGAGGCGGCGTGAGAGCCGATCCGCGCGGGACCGACTCCCGCACTCCCGGTACCGCAACTGGAGGAAAGACTGTGCCCACTGTGCCCCCGGCCCCGACGGCCGATCGACGGACCACGGTGGACGTGACCGCGCTTCTGGAGCGCGGCCGGACCCTGGCCACGCCGGTTCTGCGGGCGGCGGTCGACCGCCTGGCCCCTCCCATGGACACCGTCGCCGCCTACCACTTCGGCTGGATCGACGCCCAGGGCAACCCCGCGGACGGCGACGGCGGCAAGGCCGTGCGCCCCGCGCTCGCCGTGCTGTCCGCGGAGGTCACCGGCGCCTCGCCCGAGGCCGGCGTGCCCGGAGCGGTGGCCGTGGAACTGGTCCACAACTTCTCCCTCCTGCACGACGACCTGATGGACGGCGACGAGCAGCGCCGCCACCGCGACACCGTCTGGAAGGTGCACGGCCCCGCCCAGGCCATCCTGGTCGGCGACGCCCTGTTCGCCCTCGCCAACGAGGTGCTGCTCGAACTGGGCACGGCCGAGGCCGGCCGCGCCACCCGCCGGCTGACCACGGCCAGCCGGTCCCTGATCGACGGTCAGGCCCAGGACATCTCCTACGAGCACCGCGACCGCGTCAGCGTCGAGGAGTGCCTGGAGATGGAGGGCAACAAGACCGGCGCCCTGATCGCCTGCGCCAGCTCCATCGGCGCGGTGCTCGGCGGCGCCGACGAGCGCACCGCCGACATCCTCGAGAAGTACGGCTACCACCTGGGTCTCGCCTTCCAGGCCGTCGACGACCTGCTCGGCATCTGGGGCGACCCGGACGCCACCGGCAAGCAGACCTGGAGCGACCTGCGCCAGCGCAAGAAGTCGCTGCCGGTCGTCGCCGCCCTCGCGGCCGGCGGGCCCGCCTCCGAGCGGCTCGGCGAGATCCTCGCCGCCGACGCCAAGGCCAGTGACTTCGCGAACTTCTCCGAGGAGGAGTTCGCGGCCCGCGCCGCCCTCATCGAGGAAGCGGGCGGGCGGGAGTGGACCGCCGACGAGGCACGCCGCCAGCACACCATCGCCATCGAAGCCCTCGACGCCGTCGACATGCCCGACCGGGTTCGGGACCGGTTCACGGCCCTCGCGGACTTCGTCGTCGTACGAAAGAGATGATCATTATCGGTCGAATAGCCCTCGCGTAGTCGCCGGCCGGTGTCGTGGACACACGATCACCGGCCGACGGCGGACCCGCAGCAGACGCACCACCGTATGCACACTGCACGAAGGGGAAGCCATGACAGCGACGACCGACGGAAGCACCGGGGCCTCCCTGCGGCCCCTGGCAGCCTCGGCCAGCGACACCGACATCACGATCCCCGCCGCGGCGGCCGGGGTACCCGAAGCCGCCGCACGCGCCACCCGGCGTGCCACCGACTTCCTGCTCTCCCAGCAGGACGCCCAGGGCTGGTGGAAGGGCGACCTCGAGACCAACGTCACGATGGACGCCGAAGACCTGCTCCTGCGTCAGTTCCTCGGCACCCAGGACGAGGAGACCACCCGCGCCGCCGCGCTGTTCATCCGCGGCGAGCAGCGCGAGGACGGCACCTGGGCCACCTTCTACGGCGGCCCCGGCGAACTGTCCACGACCATCGAGGCCTACGTCGCCCTCCGCCTGGCCGGCGACTCGCCAGACGCGCCCCACATGGCGCGGGCCTCGGAGTGGATCAGGTCCCGCGGCGGCATCGCCTCCGCACGCGTCTTCACCCGGATCTGGCTGGCCCTGTTCGGCTGGTGGAAGTGGGACGACCTGCCCGAACTCCCGCCGGAGCTCATCTACTTCCCCACCTGGGTCCCGCTCAACATCTACGACTTCGGCTGCTGGGCCCGGCAGACCATCGTGCCGCTCACCGTCGTCTCCGCCAAGCGTCCGGTGCGTCCCGCGCCCTTCGCGCTGGACGAACTGCACACCGACCCGGCCCGCCCCAACCCGCCGCGCCCCCTGGCACCCGCGGCCAGTTGGGACGGCGCCTTCCAGCGCATCGACAAGGCCCTGCACGCCTACCGCAAGGTCGCCCCGCGCCGGTTGCGGAAGGCCGCGATGAACAGCGCCGGCCGCTGGATCATCGAGCGGCAGGAGAACGACGGCTGCTGGGGCGGCATCCAGCCTCCCGCCGTGTACTCGGTCATCGCCCTCTACCTGCTGGGCTACGACCTCGAACACCCCGTGATGCGCGCGGGCCTGGAGTCGCTGGACCGCTTCGCCGTGTGGCGCGAGGACGGCGCCCGGATGATCGAGGCCTGCCAGTCCCCGGTGTGGGACACCTGCCTGGCCACCATCGCCCTGGCCGACGCCGGAGTGCCCGAGGACCACCCGCAGTTGGTCAAGGCCTCGGACTGGATGCTCGGCGAGCAGATCGTGCGCCCCGGCGACTGGTCGGTGAAGCGCCCCGGACTCCCGCCCGGCGGCTGGGCGTTCGAGTTCCACAACGACAACTACCCCGACATCGACGACACCGCCGAAGTGGTCCTCGCCCTGCGCCGCGTCAAGCACCACGACCCGGAGCGGGTGGAGAAGGCCATCGGCCGGGGGGTGCGCTGGAACCTCGGCATGCAGTCGAAGAACGGCGCCTGGGGCGCCTTCGACGTCGACAACACCAGCGCCTTCCCCAACCGGCTGCCGTTCTGCGACTTCGGCGAGGTCATCGACCCGCCCTCGGCGGACGTCACCGCGCACGTCGTCGAGATGCTCGCCGTCGAGGGCCTCGCCCACGACCCGCGCACCCGCCGCGGCATCCAGTGGCTGCTCGACGCCCAGGAGGCGGACGGCTCGTGGTTCGGCCGCTGGGGCGTCAACTACGTCTACGGCACCGGATCCGTGATCCCCGCCCTGACCGCCGCCGGACTGCCCACCTCGCACCCGGCCATCCGCCGCGCGGTGCGCTGGCTGGAGTCCGTGCAGAACGAGGACGGCGGCTGGGGCGAGGACCTGCGCTCCTACCGCTACGTCCGGGAGTGGAGCGGCCGGGGCGCCTCGACCGCCTCGCAGACCGGCTGGGCGCTGATGGCCCTGCTGGCGGCGGGGGAGCGGGACTCCAAGACCGTCGAGCGCGGCGTCGAATGGCTCGCGGCCACCCAGCGGGAGGACGGCTCCTGGGACGAGCCCTACTTCACCGGCACCGGCTTCCCGTGGGACTTCTCCATCAACTACAACCTCTACCGCCAGGTCTTCCCGCTCACCGCACTCGGCCGGTACGTCCACGGCGAGCCCTTCGCCAAGAAGGCGCCAGGGCCCGCCGTGGGCGAAGCCTCCGTGACCGAGGTGAAGGGCAGCTGATGAACCCGCGGACCGGCCCGACCCCGCTGCTGATCGCCTGCGCGCTCGGCATCGAGCACCTCGCCCTGCGCACCGGCGACCCCGGTGGCGCCGGCGGGCCGGTCACCGTCCTGCGCACCGGCATGGGTCCGAAGGCGGCCGAACGCTCGGTCGCCCGGGTCCTGGCCGACCCGGCGCTCGAGGACGCCGCCGTGCTCGCCACGGGCTTCTGCGCGGGACTCGCCCCCGGGATGCACCCCGGCGACCTGGTCGTCGCCGAGGAGACCCGGGACCCGCGCTCCACCGTCGCGTGCGTCGGCACCGACCGGCTCGTCAAGGAACTCGCGCGAGCCGCACCGGGGCGCACCGTCCACACCGGGCCGCTGACCGGCTCGGACCACGTCGTCCGCGGCCCCGAACGCGCCGACCTGCTCGCGACCGGCGCGATCGCCGTGGACATGGAGTCCGCGGCCACGCTCCTGGGCGCCGTCCGTACGGGCCCGCGCCCGGTTGCGGCCGTCCGAGTGGTCGTGGACGCTCCAGAACACGAACTCGTCCGGATCGGCACGGTGCGCGGTGGAATATCTGCCTTCCGCGTCCTTCGATCCGTTCTCCCCGCATTTTTCGAATGGCACCGTTCTTTGTTGCTTCCCCGGAGGTGAGCCCAGATGGCCATGCCGCTGCGCCAGTCCATCAAGGTCGCTACATACCTGGCCGAACAGAAGATTCGCCGACGGGACAAGTTCCCGCTCATCGTGGAGCTGGAGCCGCTCTTCGCCTGCAACCTGGCCTGTGAGGGGTGCGGCAAGATCCAGCACCCGGCCGGAGTGCTCAAACAGCGCATGCCGGTCGCCCAGGCCGTGGGCGCGGTGCTGGAATCGGGAGCGCCGATGGTCTCCATCGCCGGCGGCGAACCCCTGATGCACCCGCAGATCGACGAGATCGTCCGGCAGTTGGTGGCCAAGCGGAAGTACGTCTTCCTCTGCACCAACGCCATGCTCATGCGCAAGAAGATGGACAAGTTCAAGCCCTCGCCGTACTTCGCCTTCGCGGTGCACATCGACGGGCTGCGCGAGCGGCACGACGAGTCGGTGGCGAAGGAGGGCGTGTTCGACGAGGCCGTGGAGGCCATCAAGGAGGCCAAGCGGCGCGGCTTCCGGGTGACCACCAACTCGACCTTCTTCAACACCGACACCCCGCAGACCATCGTCGAGGTGCTCAACTTCCTCAACGACGACCTCAAGGTCGACGAGATGATGATCTCGCCCGCCTACGCCTACGAGAAGGCACCCGACCAGGAGCACTTCCTGGGCGTGGAGCAGACCCGCGAGCTGTTCAAGAAGGCGTTCTCGGGCGGCAACCGGGCCCGCTGGCGGCTCAACCACTCCCCGCTGTTCCTCGACTTCCTCGAGGGCAAGGTCGACTTCCCGTGCACCGCGTGGGCGATCCCGAACTACTCCCTCTTCGGCTGGCAGCGCCCCTGCTACCTGATGAGCGACGGCTACGTGCCGACGTACCGGGAACTGATCGAGAAGACCGACTGGGACAAGTACGGCCGGGGCAAGGACCCGCGCTGCGACAACTGCATGGCGCACTGCGGGTACGAGCCCACGGCCGTCCTGGCCACCATGGGCTCGCTCAAGGAGTCCCTGCGCGCCATGCGCGAGACCGTCTCCTCGAACCGGGAGTGACCAGGTGACCGCCATCTCCTTGGGCCTCCCCGAGGTACCGGTCCGGCCGATCGCCGAGCGACGCGTGTCGCGGCGGATCCAGGTCGGGCCGGTGGCGGTCGGCGGCGGGGCCCCGGTGTCGGTGCAGTCCATGACGACGACCCGCACCTCCGACATCGGGGCGACGCTCCAGCAGATCGCCGAGCTGACGGCGTCCGGCTGCGACATCGTGCGCGTGGCCTGCCCCACCCAGGACGACGCCGACGCCCTGGCCGTGATCGCCGAGAAGTCGCAGATCCCGGTGATCGCCGACATCCACTTCCAGCCCAAGTACGTGTTCGCCGCGATCGAGGCCGGCTGCGCGGCGGTCCGGGTGAACCCGGGCAACATCAAGCAGTTCGACGACAAGGTCAAGGAGATCGCCAAGGCGGCGAAGGACCACGGCACGCCCATCCGCATCGGCGTGAACGCGGGTTCACTGGACAAGCGGCTGCTGGAGAAGTACGGCAGGGCCACGCCGGAAGCGCTGGCGGAGTCCGCCCTGTGGGAGGCGTCGCTCTTCGAGGAGCACGGCTTCCAGGACATCAAGATCTCGGTCAAGCACAACGACCCGGTCGTGATGGTCGAGGCGTACCGGCAGCTCGCCGCCCGGTGCGACTACCCGCTGCACCTGGGGGTGACGGAGGCCGGGCCCGCGTTCCAGGGCACGATCAAGTCGGCGGTCGCCTTCGGCGCGCTGCTCTCCCGGGGCATCGGCGACACCATCCGCGTCTCCCTCTCGGCCCCGCCGGTCGAGGAGGTCAAGGTCGGCATCCAGATCCTGCAGTCGCTGGGGCTGCGGGAGCGCCGGCTGGAGATCGTGTCGTGCCCGTCGTGCGGCCGTGCCCAGGTCGACGTGTACAAGCTGGCCGAGGAGGTCACCGCCGGTCTGGAGGGCATGGAGGTCCCGCTGCGCGTGGCCGTCATGGGCTGCGTCGTCAACGGTCCCGGCGAGGCCCGCGAGGCCGACCTCGGTGTCGCCTCCGGCAACGGCAAGGGGCAGATCTTCGTCAAGGGCGAGGTCGTCAGGACCGTACCCGAGTCGAAGATCGTGGAGACCCTCATCGAGGAGGCGATGAGGATCGCGGAGCAGATGGAGAAGGACGGCGCCTCGGGGGAGCCGGCCGTCACCGTGAGCTGAAACGCGGACCGAAGGGGGCCCGAGCGTGACGATTCTGGAGACCATCCGGGGACCACGCGACCTGAAGGCGCTGTCCGAGGCGGAACTCGGTGAACTGTCCGACGAGATACGTGACTTCCTGGTGCACGCGGTCGCCCGCACCGGAGGTCACCTCGGACCCAACCTCGGCGTGGTAGAACTCACCGTAGCCCTGCACCGGGTCTTCGAGTCGCCGGACGACCGTATCCTGTGGGACACCGGCCACCAGAGCTATGTGCACAAACTCCTGACCGGCCGTCAGGACTTCTCCAAACTCCGGAGCAAGGGCGGCCTGTCCGGTTACCCCTCGCGAGAGGAGTCCGAGCACGACGTCATCGAGAACAGCCACGCCTCCACCGTCCTGGGCTGGGCCGACGGCCTCGCCAAGGCCAACCAGGTCAGGGAGCGCGACGACCACGTCGTCGCCGTCATCGGCGACGGCGCCCTCACCGGCGGCATGGCCTGGGAGGCGCTGAACAACATCGCGGCGGCCAGGGACCGGCCGCTGATCATCGTCGTCAACGACAACGAACGTTCGTACGCGCCGACCATCGGCGGCCTCGCCAACCACCTGGCGACCCTGCGCACCACCGACGGCTACGAGCGCGTGCTGGCGTGGGGCAAGGACGTGCTCCGGCGCACACCCGTGGTCGGCCACACCGTCTACGAGGCCCTGCACGGCGCCAAGAAGGGCTTCAAGGACGCCTTCGCCCCGCAGGGGCTCTTCGAGGACCTCGGGCTGAAGTACCTCGGCCCCATCGACGGGCACGACATCGGTGCCGTCGAGTCGGCGCTCAGGCGCGCGAAGCGCTTCCACGGGCCGGTGCTGGTGCACTGCCTCACCGAGAAGGGCCGCGGCTACGAACCCGCCCTGCGCGACGAGGAGGACCACTTCCACACGGTCGGCGTGATGGACCCCCTCACCTGCGAGCCGCTGAGCCCGGCCGGCGGACCGTCCTGGACCTCGGTGTTCGGCGAGGAGATCGTCCGGATCGGTGAGGAGCGCGACGACGTCGTGGCGATCACCGCGGCCATGCTGCACCCCGTGGGCCTCGCCCCCTTCGCCGAGCGGTTCCCCGACCGGGTCTGGGACGTCGGCATCGCCGAGCAGCACGCCGCCGTGTCCGCCGCGGGCCTCGCCACCGGCGGACTGCACCCCGTCGTCGCCGTCTACGCCACCTTCCTCAACCGGGCCTTCGACCAGCTCCTGATGGACGTGGCGCTGCACGGCTGCGGCGTCACCTTCGTCCTCGACCGGGCCGGCGTCACCGGCGTCGACGGGCCCTCGCACAACGGCATGTGGGACATGTCCGTCCTCCAGGCCGTCCCGGGCCTGCGCATCGCCGCGCCGCGCGACGCCGGCCAACTGCGCGCCCAACTGCGCGAAGCGGTCGCCGTCGACGACGCGCCGACACTGCTGCGCTTCCCGAAGGAGTCCGTCGGACCCGCCGTACCCGCCGTCGACCGGGTCGGCGGCATGGACGTCCTGCGCGCCGCGGACCGGCCCGAGGTGCTGCTCGTGGCCGTCGGCGTGATGGCGCCCGTGTGCCTGGGGGCCGCCGAGCTGCTCGAGGCGCGCGGCATCGGCTGCACCGTCGTCGACCCGCGCTGGGTCAAACCCGTCGACCCGGCGCTCGCGCCGCTGGCCGCCGGGCACGCCCTGTGGCCGTCGTCGAGGACAACAGCCGCGCCGCCGGAGTCGGTTCGGCGGTGGCGCTGGCGCTGGGCGACGCCGAGGTCGACGTCCCCGTGCGCCGCTTCGGCATCCCCGAGCAGTTCCTCGCGCACGCCAAGCGCGCCGAACTGCTCGCGGACATCGGACTCACCCCCGTCGACATCGCCGGCCGGATCGGCGCGAGTCTGGCCGTCCGGCGGCAGGCGGTGGAAGAGTCCGGGGACGGACGGATCGTCATGCCAGCGCAAGGAGAGAACTGAATGACCAAGGAGTTCGACCTCGCCGCGCTCTTGGCCGAGCGCGGAGCCGAGCGGTACGAGCTGCACGCCAAGCACCTCAACCACCAGCAGCCGCGCATGCTGCGCACCATCGGCTTCGACAAGGTCTACGAGCGGGCCGAGGGCGCGCACTTCTGGGACGCGGACGGCAACGACTACCTGGACATGCTCGCCGGGTTCGCCGTCATGGGCCTGGGACGCCACCACCCCGTCGTCCGCCAGGCGCTGCACGACGTCCTCGACGCCTCCCTCGCCGACCTGACCCGCTTCGACTGCCCGCCGCTGCCCGGCCTGCTGGCCGAGAAGCTGCTCTCCTACAGCCCTCACCTGGACCGTGTCTTCTTCGGCAACAGCGGCACCGAAGCCGTCGAGACCGCCCTGAAGTTCGCCCGGTACGCGACCGGCAGACGGCGGATCCTGTACTGCGCGCACGCCTTCCACGGACTCACCGCCGGTTCGCTCTCCGTCAACGGGGAGGACGGGTTCCGCAAGGGCTTCGCGCCCCTGCTGCCCGACACCGCGGTGCCGCTCGGCGACCTGGAGGCCCTGGCGCGGGAGCTGAAGAAGGGCGACGTCGCCGCGCTGATCGTGGAGCCGGTCCAGGGCAAGGGCGTGCACGAGGCGCCGCCCGGCTATCTGCTCGCCGCCCAGGAACTGCTGCACCGGCACAAGGCGCTGCTGATCGCCGACGAGGTGCAGACGGGCCTCGGCCGGACCGGCAGGTTCTACGCCTACCAGCACGAGGACGGCGTCGAACCCGACCTGGTCTGCGTGGCCAAGGCGCTGTCCGGCGGATACGTGCCGGTGGGGGCCACCCTCGGCAAGGAGTGGATCTTCCAGAAGGTGTACTCCTCGATGGACCGCGTCCAGGTCCACTCGGCGAGCTTCGGGTCCAACGCGCAGGCCATGGCGGCGGGGCTCGCCGTGCTGTCGGTGATGGAGAACGAGGAGATCGTGGCGAACGCCGCCGCGGTGGGGGAGCGGCTGAAGTCCCGGCTGGCGGCGCTGGTGGACCGCTACGAACTGCTCGCCGACGTACGGGGGCGGGGGCTGATGATCGGCATCGAGTTCGGCCGGCCCAGCTCCCTCGGGCTGCGCAGCCGCTGGACGATGCTGCAGGCCGCGCGGAAGGGGCTGTTCGCGCAGATGGTGGTGGTGCCGCTGCTGCAACGGCACCGGATCCTGACGCAGGTCTCCGGCGACCACCTGGAGGTGATCAAACTGATCCCGCCGCTGATCATCGACACCGACGACGCCGACCGGTTCGTCGACGCCTTCACCGAGGTGATGGAGGACGCGCACAACGGCGGGGGGCTGATGTGGGACTTCGGCAAGACCCTGGTCAAGCAGGCGGTGGCCAACCGCTGAGCCCGACTCTTTGCCTGTGAGGCAAGAAATTTGCCCAACAGGCAAGATTCGGGCTGAATGGAGGCATGAGCTCCTCCGAGACCGGCCCCGCCGAGGGGGCGGTCGCCGCCGTCGCGCCGCAGCTGCGTGAGCTGAGGCGGCGGGCCGCCCTCACCCTCGAGACCGCGGCCCGCGCCGCCGGGCTGTCCCCGGCCCACCTCTCCCGGCTGGAGACCGGGCACCGCCAGCCCTCGCTGCCGATGCTGCTCTCCCTCGCCCGTGTCTACGGTACGACCGTCGCCGAGCTGCTGGGCGAGACGGCCGCCGACCGGGACGCCGTCGTGCGCGGTGCCGACATGGAACCCACGAGCGCGGGCGGCTGGACGTACTACCAGGCCGGAGCGCCGGGCCGCGGCATGCAGGCGCTGCGCGTCCAGGTGCCGTACGGCTCCCAGGGCGACGTCGTGCGCGTACACCCCGGTGAGGAGTGGCTCCATGTCCTCAAGGGCCGCCTGCGGCTGCGCCTCGGGGACAGCGAGCACCGGCTCGCCGCGGGGGACAGTGCCCACTTCGACTCGATGACCCCGCACCGGATCGCCGCCCAGGACCCCGACGGGGTCGAGCTGCTCTTCGTCCACACCCTGTTGCAGAGCCCGACGGCCGCGCTGTGCCTCGGCCCGACCCCCGGAGAGATGCCATGAGTGCCATGCAGGAGAAGTTCCCGCGCGCCCTGTGGGTGCGCCTGCTCGTCTACATCGCCCTGGGGCACGTCTTCGGCGGCTTCCTCTACCTGCTGTTCGAGGTGGGCGCCAAGTAGCGGGCCGCGGGCGTCCGGCTCAGTCCAGCATCCGCTCGCGCAGCCGCTCCCGGGTCTCGGGAGCGAGCCGCAGCCCCTTCTCCAGGTAGGCGTCGACCCCGCCCCACGTCTCGTCGACGGTCTGGAAGGCCGCCGCCAGGTACTCGGCGCGCGCGTCGAACAGGGGGCTGAGCAGCTCCATGACCTCGGGGGAGTACGCGGAGGCGGCGGAACCGCTGCGGCGCACCTTGTAGCGGCGGTGCGCGGCGTTCGACTTCAGGTAGTCCTCGACGACGGCCTCGCGCTCGACGCCCAGGGCGAGCAGGGCGACCGCGATCGACAGGCCCGCGCGGTCCTTGCCGGCCGCGCAGTGCATCAGCGCGGGGACGCTGTCCTCAGCGAGCGCGTGCAGGATCCGGGAGTGCTCCGCCGTGCGCTCCGTGACCATCACGCGGTAGGAGTCGATCATCCGGTGGGCGGCCTTGCCGTCGGCGAGGATCTCCCGCAGCTGGTCCAGGTCCCCGTCGCGGACCATCTTCCAGAACTCGGCGCCGTCGGCCGGATCGCTCAGCGGCAGGTTCACGTTGCGCACGCCCGGCAGCTCGACGTCCGGCCCCTCGAGCTTCTGGTCGGCCGCGTTGCGGAAGTCGAAGATCGTGTGCAGACCCAGCGACGCCAGGAAGGCGGCGTCCTCGCCGGTGGCGTGCGCCAGGTGACCGCTGCGGAAGAGCACCCCCTGCCGCACCCGCCGCCCGTCCACGGTCGGCAGTCCGCCCACGTCCCGGAAGTTGCGCACACCGGTCAGCTCGGGTTCGGTCGACGGGACCTGCTGCGTCACGGGGACTCCTCCCACTCCGCCCCGCCGACGCTGCTCGCAGGCGGGCGCACCACCCGACGATACGGCATCGCCTCGACGCGGCAGCCGCTCCGCAAGGGGTATTGCGTGACGATAAGAGCCGTCTGTCCGAATTGGTGCCTTGATGACAACTGCGCCTGAAATGGCGAGAGGTGGATGGGTGACGCGTGAGCAGCGTCATATCCGTAACGGTGCGTTGCCCGTCATGTTCACGTAATTCGGTTGGCATTCAAGGAAATTCGCGGAATTGGCCGCCCTCGAAATCGACGCAGTGTTACCGGCTGTTCCCGCAAAGGATCAATCAAAACACCCGCCAGGGGAACCCCGCGCTTGTCCCTGCGCGTCCCGGTCCCTTACGTTCACCACCGATCCGGACGGACGCCTAATCCTGCCGCCGACCGGAGCCCGCACTCATCCACCACCCGTACACGGCAGGAGCGGGGGACCCACAGGTAGAACTGCCTGTTCCGGTTCCCGGAACGGCTTGGGGTAAAGCCGCGTTTCGGCGCGGCCGGGCATCTCCAGCCCGCACCCGACAGCTCACCTCGCAGGCGCCGGAGAGGAATTCGCCATGCCCGCGAAGGGTAAGCACCGCAGTACCAGGGCCATGCGCCTGACCCGCACCATCGCCGTCGCCGGAACCGGTGGCGCCGCGCTCGTGCTCCCGCTGATAGGCGCCGCCGGCGCCAACGCGGCGCCCGCGCACTCCGTTTCCGAGCAGGCCGCGCAGTCCATTCCGACGTCCGCCAAGAAGGCCGCCGCGAACGGCGCCGAGAAGAACTCGGATTCCCGGACGTACACCGTGAAGAGCGGTGACTACCTTTCGAAGATCGCCGACGAGCAGGACGTGGACGGCGGCTGGAAGAAGCTCTACTCGGACAACCGCGAGGCCGTCGGTTCCGACCCGTCGCTGATCCACCCCGGCCTCGAGCTCTCGATCGACGGACCGGCCGCCAAGGCGTCGGCGCCGTCCTCCGCGAAGACGCAGAAGCCCGCCGAGAAGCCGGCCGCCGAGAAGCCGGCCCAGAAGTCCGCGGACACCGAGAAGACCTCCTCCTCGGACTCCTCCGACTCCTCGGCGTCCTCGGACACCGGCACCCAGTCCGCCGGTACCACCAGCGGCTACACCTCCCCCGTCGCGGGCGGCACCGTCGGCACGCCGTACCACCAGTCCGGCAGCATGTGGTCCAGCGGCTACCACACCGGCACGGACTTCGTCGTCCCGACCGGCACCTCGCTGAAGGCCGTCGGCACGGGCACCGTGGTCTCCGCGGGCTGGGGCGGCGCGTACGGCAACCAGGTCGTCATCAAGCTCGCCGACGGCCACTACGCCCAGTACGCCCACCTCTCCTCGCTCTCCGTCTCCGCCGGCCAGTCGGTGACGGCGGGCCAGCAGGTCGGTCTCTCGGGCGCCACCGGCAACGTGACCGGCCCGCACCTGCACTTCGAGATCCGCACCACGCCGGACTACGGCTCGGACATCGACCCGGTCGCGTTCCTGCGCTCGCACGGCGTCTCCGTCTGACCCCCGGTACACCGATCTGACGGCGGCCCGAAGGCTGCCCTCGCGCCACCGAAGGCCGGACCCCGATCCCCGGGTCCGGCCTTCGGTGTATTCCGGAATTGACGAATACTTTAGGCGTGGCCTTTCTCACCGCCCGTCAACCCCTTCCTACGGTCGCGTAGGTCACAACGCGCGGTGAATCATGGGCCGACGTGGCAGACGATTCGAAGAGTGACAGCAGAGCAGTGATCGGGTCGTACGTGGCGGTGGGGGACAGCTTCACCGAGGGCGTCGGCGACTGTGGCCCCGACGGGTCGTTCGTCGGCTGGGCCGACCGTTTCGCCGTACTGCTCGCGGACCGGCGCCCCGAGGGCGACTTCACGTACACCAACCTCGCCGTGCGCGGCAGGCTGCTCGACCAGATCGTGGCGGAACAGGTCCCGCGGGTCGTCGCCCTCGCGCCGGACCTGGTCTCGTTCGCGGCGGGCGGCAACGACATCATCCGGCCGGGCACCGACCCCGACGAGGTCGCCGAACGGTTCGAACTGGCGGTGGCCGCACTGACCTCGGCCGCCGGGACCGTGCTGGTGACCACCGGGTTCGACACCAGGGGCGTCCCCGTCCTCAAGCACCTGCGCGGCAAGATCGCCACGTACAACGGACATGTGCGGGCCATCGCCGACCGCTACGGCTGCCCGGTGCTCGACCTGTGGTCGCTGCGCAGCGTCCAGGACCGCAGGGCATGGGACGCCGACCGGCTGCACCTGTCGCCGGAGGGCCACACCCGGGTGGCGCTGCGCGCGGGGAAGGCGCTCGGCCTGCGCGTCCCGGCCGACCCCGACCAGCCCTGGCCGCCCCTGCCGCCCCGCGGCACGCTGGACGTGCGGCGCGACGACGTGCACTGGGCGCGCGAGTACCTGGTCCCGTGGATCGGGCGCCGGCTGCGCGGCGAGTCGTCGGGCGACCACGTCACGGCCAAGGGGACGCTGTCGCCGGACGACATCAAGACGCGGATCGCCTCGGTGGCCTGAGCCCGGCGGCGGGCGGCCGGTGCCCGTGCGACGGTCCCTGGCGTCGCACGGGTGCCAACGCCCTCGGCTCCAGGCCCAGTTCGCGGGCCAGCGCCTCGTCCACCCATTCCTGCGCCCGGGCCCGCGACACCGTGCCCGCGTGCGACGTGAGCTGGACCGCCAGCCCGTCGAGCAGGGCCGTCAGACGCAGGGCGGCCGCGTCCGGCTCGGGGCACGGGAACTCGCCGGCGGCCACCCCCTCGGCGATGACCTCGGCGATCGCCGCCTTCCACTGCCGGTCCAGCTCCCGGCTGACCTCCCGCAGCGCGGGCTCGCGCAGTGCCACCGCCCAGCCCTCGATCCACAGCCGCCAGCCCTTGGCCTGCCCGGTGGGGGCGTACCACCGCACGGCCGCCCGCAGCCGGCGCAGCGCCGACGTGCGACGGCCGAGCAGCTTGCGCAGACGGGCCAGATCGTCCTCGGCGGCATGGGTGAACGCCTCGGCGACCAGCCTCTCCTTCGTGGAGAAGTGGTAGAGCACCAGGGCGTTGCTGACACCGAGTGCCGCGGCCACGTCGGCGATGCGCAACGCCGCCACACCCCGCGCCGATATCTGCTCGATGGCGGCGCACAGCAGTTCCTCGCGCCGCTCCGCCACGCTCAACCGGACTCTCCCCACGCACGTCACCCTATACAGGGCCGGCGGGCCCCCGGCCGGGGGGAACACGGATGTGACCTCCGTCGTTCGAGGTGACGTAGGACGTGACGACCATAATGAGAACCTGAACAACTGCACCTGGAGGTACCGTGGCCGGTTTCCGTTCCCCGAGTCCCGGGATCCGCTCACTGCGACCCGCGACCTTCGGCGCGGACCCGAGCGGCGAGCGCATGGCGCGCATCCGCAGATCGCCGAACTTCCGTGACGGTGTCTTCCAGAACCCCGGGCCGCCCGCCCGGACCCGGCCCTCCGGATCGGCCGCCGAATTCGCGAAGATCTACTTCGACAGGACGGCGCGGCTGCGCCGGGCGCCGCAAGGGACCGTGCCGGTGCACGCCACCACCGTGGCCGATCTCGCCCGGCCGCCCGCCACCGGACTCCGGCTGACCTGGATGGGCCACTCCAGCGTGCTCGCCGAGATCGACGGGCGGCGCGTGCTCTTCGACCCCGTGTGGGGCGAGCGCTGTTCCCCGGTCCCCTTCGCCGGCCCCAAGCGCCTGCATCCGGTGCCGCTGCCACTGGCCGCCCTCGGCCCGGTCGACGTCGTCGTCGTCTCCCACGACCACTACGACCACCTGGACATGCCGACCATCAAGGCGCTGGCCGGCACGGACACCGTGTTCGCCGTGCCGCTGGGCGTCGGCGCCCACCTCGAACACTGGGGTGTCTCCCCCGACCGGCTGCGCGAGCTGGACTGGCACGAGTCGACGCGCGTCGACGGCCTCACCCTCACGGCGACCCCGGCCCGGCACTTCTGCGGACGCGGGCTGCGCAACACGCAGCACACCCTCTGGGCGTCCTGGGTCGTCGCCGGGGAGGAACACCGCGTCTACCACAGCGGGGACACCGGCTACTTCGACGGCTTCCGGGAGATCGGCGCCGCCCACGGCCCGTTCGACGCCACGATGATCCAGCTGGGCGCGTACGCCGAGTTCTGGCCGGACATCCACATGACCCCCGAGGAGGGCGTCCGCGCCCACCTCGACCTCCAGGGAGGCACGCCCCGCGGGGCGCTGCTGCCGATCCACTGGGGGACGTTCAACCTGGCGCCGCACGCGTGGGCGGAGCCGGGTGAGTGGGCGAAGGACGCGGCCGACGAGTCCGGGCAGGCGGTGGCGTTCCCGCGGCCGGGGGAGCCGTTCGAGCCGGCGGGGGAGCTGCCGGGGGAGGCGTGGTGGCGGGCGGTGTCGCAGCCGATCGCGCACCCGTGGCGTCGTCCGCGGATCACCGAGGGCCTGACCGGCACGAGCAAGGGGGAACTCGGCCTCGCGGGGGAGCGGTGAGGCCGGTCGGGCAGGAGCTGGGGGAGATGGTCCAGATGCTGCACCGTCTCCCTGCCGACGAGGAGGAGCGTTTGCTGCGTGCCTTGGACGGAGCCTCCCGCATGGAGTGTGAAGTCGCTGCTCAGCGGGTCAGGCCCTTGCCGTCGCTGGAAGCGTCGGCTCGGATTGTCGTCCGAACACGCATCGTGGAGCGCTGAGGCTCGTACTCGAACTGGTGCGTACCGCGTCGGACGCCGTGCCCAGACCCGGGCCGCGACCGAGGCATCAGGGTCGTGACCGGTTTGTTGACCGACCGCAGCGGCTAAGAGATGACGCGGAAAGGGGTGCGGTCATGGTCGGCGGTTCGGGCGTTCGTCCCAGCGGTGAGTCACCCATGCTCGCCGGATTGGGCTGCGGACGGTGATGATTGTGTCGGTGAGGTCGAAGAAGGCGTCGATGACGGTGGCTCGCCGCTCGTAGCAGCGGGCGAGGCGGTGGAAGGCGTTCTGCCATGCGTGGGTGCGTTCGACGTGCCAGCGTTGACTGGCCTGGACGGGCGCCTTCTCGCCTTTGTGCGCGATGCGGCCGTGCAGGTCGCGTTCGTCGAGCATCGTGCGGGTCTTGTTCGAGTCGTAGCCGGCGTCCAGGTGGACGGTGACCTCGGCGGGCAACGGACCCGGGTCGTCGAGGTGGTCCAGGGTCGGGGCGAGCAGTGGGGAGTCATGGCGGTTGGCACCGGCCAGAACACGCCCCAGTGGAATGCCGTGTCCGTCCGTCATGCCCGAGCGTCTACGGCGATCTGGTCGAGGACGAGACCGACGATCCGGTCGTAGGCGTCGAGCGCGATCTGCTTGAGTCGGGCGAAGACGCCCAGTCGTATCCATTCGTCGCGGCGGCTGCGGATCGTGGTGGCCGAGCAGGTTGCGTCAGCGATCGCCTCGTAAGAACAGCCGAAGCGCAGCAGTCGCAGCAGCTTGTCGAGGATGATCCGGTCGCTGATGCGTCGCCGGTGGCAGCCAAGTGGATGGTCCGGGTGGTATTCCGGCCGCTCGGGCAGCAGGATCGCGAATTGGTCCCAGAGCGGCTCGGTCAGCCATGATGGAAGCGCGGGCACAGGTCTCCTCGGTGATCACAGAGCGTCAACACCTCCATGATCAACGGGGCCTGTGCCCGCTCGGCTACCTGCCTTCCCAACCGCGCCTATGCGCGGGCCGAACGGCGTTGTCAAACCTACGGCTGCTTGTGCCATCCACCCCTCTGGTCGCTGCTTCCGGCGCTTCAGCGGGTCGTGTTACCGACAGGCCCGGCGAATGGAGGTCGTCGACCTGACCACTCGTCAACGCGCGTGCCGGCGATGGCTGAGGAACTCTTCCCGCGCAGCCTCTGTCCACGGATGGCGAGAGCTTGGGCATTCAGATGCTGTTGGCGATGCGCTCGTGGTCCCGTTCACCCTCGCGGGTCTGGATACCGGCAGCGAGCAGCTTGTGGGCGAGTTCGGTGACGTCGTCGCCGAACGCCGCGTACAGGCCCTCGTTCTCCACGGCGTACGCCGTGTGAGGAATCGGAGGAGCGATCGCGTCGACCGCGGCCTTGGTGATGGAGATGACCTCCGGTCGCAGGCCGGCGATCCGTCGGGCCAGGGTGCCGACGAATGCGTCGAGTTCCCCGGCGGGCAGCGCACGGTTGATCAGGCCGTAGCGTTCCGCGAGTTCCGCGCCCACGAGTTCGGCGCCGAGGATGAGTTCCAGCGCGCGGGCGCGGCCCGCGAGGCGCGTCATGTTCACCGTGCCACCGCCTCCGGGGAGAATCCCCATCAAGGACTCCGGCTGTCCCTGCCCTGACTTGCCGATCGCCGCGAAGCGCATGTCCAAGTACATGAAGAACTCGTTGCCCGCGCCACGCGCGAAACCCGCGAGCTTGCCGATGGTGACTTGCGGCAGCGAGCGGACCTCCTCGCTCAGCGCCTGGAGGATGTTCAGCCCCTCGGGAATGGTCGCGTCCGGTGCGGCCGCGATCGCGGCGCGGGTGGCTTCGGGCAGCGCGTCCGGGTCGGTGAGGTAGGCCATGTCACCGTGCGCGATGAAGAACTCCGAGTCGGCGCTCTCGAAGACGATGACGCGGACGTCGGCGTCGTCCCGCACCCGCGCGATGAACGCCCGCAGGGACGGCAGCAGGACCGCGTCCATCAGATTGAGCGGCGGGTGGTCGATTGTCACCGTCGCGACCCCGTCCGAGACGTCGATCGTCAGGGCGGAGAGGTCGTCGTAGCTCATGGGGCGCTCCACTTCACATGAGGGCCGGCGCATGACCGTGCCGCCGACCAGGCAAGCGTCGCGACTTTCAGTGTCGCGACTGACACTGAGTATCAGAGTAGGAATCGAGGCGCATAAAGGCAAACGAGTGTGGCGCAGTACACTTGGCTCCATGAGTGCAGCACCCGTCGGTACCCGTGAGATCGGCCGCCACGCGGTACGAGCAGAGCTGGCCCGCGTGGCGTTCAACCGGTTTTGCCTCACCGGCTTCAACCAGGTCACCTTCGCCGACCTCGCCGAGGCCGCCGGAGTGTCGCGGAGCACTTTCCTGCGCTACTTCGGAACCAAGGAGGACGTAGTCCTGTTCGTCTTCGACCCCGTCGGTGACGTCATCACCGACGCGCTCGACGCCGACCGGGGTAACGAGGACGACTGGGACAGGCTGCGCAACGCCCTGGAATCAGCCGTGACATTCCTCGTGCGCGATGTCCAGGAACTGGTGACGGTCCTCGGCCTCGTCGACCAGACCCCGGCCCTGTGCGCACGGCTCCGCGAGAAGCAGACTGAATGGCGGCCGGAGATCGTCGCCCGGCTGCGGGAGACGGCCTCCTCGGCCGACGGATCACCGGTCATCGCCAACGTGCGCGCGGCAGCAGCACTCGAATGCCTGTGGATCGTCCTCGGGCAGTGGAGTGCGAGCGGCGGCCAAGAAGACCTTGGCGACCTGCTGGACGCTGCGTTCGCCGCCTTCTCGCCCCCGGCACGCCAGCAGACGGCCGCTTCGCTGTAAAGGGCCGAGGCGGCGGCTTCTCGGCGGTGCCGAAGCGGCCGGAAGGAGTGATTGGCCCGGCGGCGATGATCGCGTCGTCGGAGTCCAGCCCCGGCCGCGAGTGCAAGAGTGGGGTGTCGATCCGGCCGAAGCGGACGGTGTCCACGCCCAGCCGTGCAGGGCCGCCGAGGCCCCCACAGCACCTATCTGCGCAACCTCTAGAAGGGTCCCCGGTCCCCAATGACGGCGGATACCGGGGAGGTATCACTGAGAGGGGCCCGTCACGTAGCTCGCATCGTCCCCTACGAGAACGCCGGCTCGGACGTGCCACCGAAGTGCTCATCGGGCCGCCAGGTTTCCCGCTCAGGTTCGACACGGTCGTCCCGGTCCCAGGGGACCTGCTGGAGCGGCTGACGTACACATCCCGCCGGGGCGAGCGACTGCTCAAGCACGTCGAGGACGGGCGCCTGATCCGTGCAACGAGCCTTCAGGGCATCCACCGCCTCGCCGCCGACTCCGCCGAAGAGCTTGACCAGCTGATTCGCCACGCCGGCCCGAGCGCAGGAGCCGATGAAGTTTGATGAGATCAAGGCGTCCTTCTGGAGCGGACACACCTATGATGTCCAGCCGCCTGACCGGCACGACCGTCGCCGACGCGGAGCCAGGGGCTGTCCCGCAAAGATCTTGGCTCCGAGTACGGAGCAGTCTGGAGAGCTGGCGAGGTGTTCAGCCGGTGGTTCGTGAGGTGTCCAGGGAGCGGGCGAAGCCGGCGAGTGTGTGGAAGTCGTTCTCCCGGAGGCCGATCCGCGGGTCGACGTGGTGGAGAAGCCCGGACCCTTGGTGGTGGACGGTCACGTAGGTCTGATCCAGCTCGCTTTGCTCGTCGTCCACCCAGGCGAAGGGACGGTCGTACGCGTAGTCCACCAGCGGCCCGGTCTTCCAGTGCACTCCATCAGGGCGTTCTTGGAGCAGGACGTCGCCGAAGTCCACGAAGGGAAGTTCCGGAAGGCCGAGGACCGGGGCGATACACCGGTTGGCGTCGTCCATCCATGTGGTGGCCCAGCACAACTCGAAACCGAGCTGGAGCAGGAATCGTCCGTGTTCCGGGTTGAGCCAGACACGCAGGGGGCGCCGTCGGGACGAGAAGCCACTGTCGTCCTCATCGACGTCGTTTCGGGGGACTCTGAGTGTGGTGTAGCCGTCGGGACGCCTCTCCGGCTTGGCTGCATAGGGGTTGAGCGGCCCGTCCACGTCGAGGAACAGCAGCGGTCGGTTCACGGTTTCCCCCGGTCTTGCGCACTGTGGACTGCCCCGATCAGCGTAGTCGTGGGGTTGTCTCGGCATTGAGCCGGCCTGAGTGATCATCATGATGTGGCGAGTGTGATCACGGCATCGGAGCCTTCCTGGACAACCCCGTTCACGGGGCTGAACCCGCGCTGCTTCGGCAAGTTGCTGACCACGCTGCGGCGCGATGGAGCAGATGCGGTCCATCGAGGACGGCCATGGAGTTTGCCGCTGGAGGACCGGATGTTGCTGGTCACGGCCTACTGGCGCACCAATCTGACGTTGCGGCAGTTCGCTCCGCTGTTCGGCGTCTCGAAGTCCACGGCCGGTCGGGTCAACAACCACCTCGGACCCCTGCTCGCACTCCAGCCCCGCAAGCGGTTCGCCAAGGACACCGTGCTCATCGGGGACGGCACCCTGGTACCCACCCGCGACCACACCGACGCCGAGCGGTCGAAGAACTACCGGTACCCCCGGTGGACAGCGGTGCGTTCGCATGGGTCATGTACTGATTCGCCTTCCCCACGGGTCTGGGCTGCGCGGGACAGGATGGGGCAGTTACACGAGCGCGTCTCGTCGCGCATCGGCCGCTGGGTGCCGGTTGACGGCCCAGACAAGGAGTGCGCACAGGGCGAAGGCGGCGCCGAGAAGGCTGGATCCAGCCCACCCCGCGGCCGAGTACACCGCGGTGGTGCCGGTTGCTCCGAGGGCAGAGCCCAAGGAGTAGAAGAGCATGTAGCCGCCGATGACGCTGCTCGTCTGGTGTGAGTACGCGGCCGTCAGCAGGTGTTGATTGCTGACGTGTACTGCCTGCACCGCGAAGTCGAGAACGATCACGCCGACGATCACCGGCCAGAGCGACCAGGACGCTTGTCCCGTCGCCAGCCATGAAGCAGCCAGCAGGGCAAGCGCACCGCCGGTGATGGTGTGGGCGCGGCCGGCGTCGGCCCCCTGCCCGGCTCGGGAGGCGCCCAGCGCCCCGGCGAGCCCGGCGATCCCGAAGAGACCGATCTGGGCCGTGCTCAGATGCCATGGTTCGGCTGCGAGCGGCAGCGCCAGGCCGCTCCACAGCGTGCCGAAGGAAGCGAACAGGAAGAACGCGATCAGTCCACGTGAGACGAACAGGCGCTCACGGAACAGGCGCCCCAGCGAGACCATGACCGCGCCATACGAGGCCTGGCGGTCGCGCGGGTCGGATGGCAGGAGCTTCAACACGAAGCAGGCGAGCGCGAGGAGGAGCACGGTGATCGCCACGTAGATGCTTCGCCAGCCCCAGAGCGCAGCGAGACTGCCGGCGACCACGCGCGCTCCGAGAATGCCGATGATGACACCGGAGGTCACGGCTCCGAGTGTGCGGCCGCGTTCCGCTGCGGTGGACAGGTCGGCGGCGAAGGCGACCGTGGTCTGAACAACGACCGCGAAGAGGCCGGCGAGGGCCAGCCCGGCAAGCAGGAGCCACAGCTGGGCAGCGACCGCGGCCAGGGCCGTGCCGACCGCGGCGAGGAGAAGGTGCCCGGCGATGAGCTTGCGCCGGTCGAACATGTCGCCCAGAGGGACAAGAAGAGCCAAGCCGATCAGGTAGCCGAGCTGCCCGGTGGTGACGATCCATCCCAAGTCGGCTTCCGGCAGGCCCAGGTCACCGCCGATCTGGGCCAGTACGGGCTGCGCCACGTAGATCGTCGCGACTGTGACCGCGCAGATCACGGCGAACAGCATCCTCCGGCCAGACGTGAGACTCACTGACACACCCCCCGATGAGTAGCAAATTGAAACCAAAATGAAGGTACGGCAGAATGGTTTCGATCCGCAACTCTTCAGGAGGAGTCATCATGGCTCGCACTGTGTCCCGTGCGAAGGAGATGTCCTGGACCGACCCCGCCTGCCCCGTCGCACGCACGCTCGACCTGGTCGGAGACCGGTGGAGCCTGCTGATCATTCGCGACGCGATGGACGGCGCGCGAGCGTTCACCGACTTCCAGCACCGCACGGGAATCGCGCGAAACATCCTCACCGACCGCCTGCGACGCTTGGTCGAACGAGGAATCCTCGAGCGGCAGACCGCCCCGACCGGACGGCGACAGAACTACGTCCTCACAGCCGCGGGCCGAGACCTCTTCGCCGTCATCGTGGCCGCGCGTCAGTGGGGTGAACGGCACGCCTTCGCACCGGCCGAAACGCATTCAGTTCTCGTTGATGAGAGCGGTGTCCCGCTCCCGGAGCTCCGTCCTGTCGACGTGCACGGCAGGTCCGCGGACATCGATACGACCTCTGTGCGGCACGAGCGCTGACTGCTGGGGGAGCCATCTGACAGCCCCGGCGCGCGGCGGCATGGCCGGCCATCAGCGCCGGGTCAACCGCGAGATGCCGGGTATCAGCGTCTGGTCGGGCCACAGCGCAGCTGGCGTGGAGCACGCGCCGGACAGCTGCGGACCCGCGCTGCCGCCCCCGCCCTCCGCAGCCTCGAAGTGGGTCCGCTCCGTGCGGGCCCACTCGCGCAGGGTCTCCAGACGCATGCACAGATACTGCTGCCCGACGGTCACCGGTAGCGGCAGCGAAGCGTTCACGGACCTTCCAGGAGAACGGCGTCGTTCCAGGTCGGCGGCGTGACGACGCGTGTGACGCACGAGAGTCCGCCCGCCCGGAGGGTTTCTCGGGCCGACTACGTGACGCAGTCAACACTGCGTTTATATTGCAGCTGTCGCTGCGTTTTGGGTTAGGCTCTCCATCTAAAGGCAATGATCACTGCGAGGTTCGCATGTCTTTGTACGCCGCCCTCACCGCCGTCACCCGCACTGTGGTCGACCGACCCGGTGGTGGGCCCCACCGCCCGCACCGCCCGCACCGCCCGCCGCCGGAGGACAAGCACCGCCGCGGTGGGACAGGCGCCTTCGCCGCGGTCGCCGCCGTACTCGTTCTCTTCCTGGCCGCCTCCAGCGCACCGTCCCCGCTGTACGTGATCTACCAGCAGCAGTGGGGCTTCTCCGCCTGGGTGCTGACCGTTGTCTTCGCCCTCTACGTGGTCGGCCTGCTCGGCGCGCTGCTCACCGTCGGCGGGCTCTCCGACCACCTAGGCCGGCGGCCTGTCCTGGCCGGGGCAATCGGCCTGGAGATGATCGCCCTCGTTCTGTTCCTCACCGCCGGGAACGTGGTCGTACTGTCCGTCGCCCGGGTGCTGCAGGGCATCGCGACCGGCGCCGCGACCACGACCCTGAGCGCCACCCTCGTCGACCTGGAACCGGCCCGTGCCCGCGGCCGGGCCGGTGTCATCAACTCGGTGGCCCCCTTGACCGGCCTCGCCTTCGGTGCCCTCGGCTCCGGCGTCCTGGTGGAGTACGGCCCCGCCCCGACCCGCCTCGTCTACGGGATGCTGATCGCCGGCATGGTCCTCGCCGCGCTGCTCGTGACCCGGATGCCGGAGACCGCGCAGCGCCGGCCCGGCGCCCTGGCCTCGCTCCGCCCGAAGGTCGCCATGCCCTCCCATCTGCGGGCGGACATCGTCCCGGTGATCCCGGTCATGATCGCCAGCTGGGCGCTGACCGGGATGTACCTCTCCCTCGGGCCGTCCGTCGCGGCCCAGCTCTTCGGCGTGCGCAGCCACCTGATCGGCGGCGTCGTCGTCACACTGCTGGCCGGCACCGGAGCGCTCGCGATCTTCCTGCTCCGCTCCCGCCCGGCATCCGCGCTGCTCGCCCCCGCGTCCGTCCTGCTCGGCCTCGGCACCCTGGTCTCGCTGGCCGGTGTGACCCAGAACCAGGCCCTGCTCTCGGCCGCCGGAACCGTCGTCGCCGGATTCGGCGTGGGCGCCTCGGTACTGGCATCCTTCGGCACCTTCACCCGCATCGCCCGCCCGTACGAGCGCAGCGCGGTCTTCACTCTGGCCAACATCATCAACTACCTGGGCAACAGCGTGCCCGCCGTCCTCGGCGGCATCGCCGTCACCCTCCTCGGCCTGCGGACCGCCACCGAGATCTACGCGACCGCCATCGCGGCCATCACCCTCACCGCCCTCACCCTGCGCCTCAATCAACCGCGCGCCCGGCGCCGCACCACCGAGGCGCCGGTCGAGTGAGCCCCCGGCCCGCCCCGCCGCGCCGCCCACCACGAACCGTTCCGCGACGGGGGCGTCACACCCCGCCCATCACCAAGGAGACACACACCATGACGACGGAAACCACCACGGGGCAGCACCGCCGGGTCCAGCGCGGCGACCACACCACGATCCGGTACACGGCGAGCGGCCCGGCCGACGGCCCCACACTGGTCCTGATCCACGGCTGGGCCCTCAGCCGCGACGACTACGACGAGGTGACCCGCCATCTGCCGAAGGGCCACCGGGTGCTCGCGGTCGACCTGGCCGAGCACGGTGAGTCCCGCTCCACGCGGGACATCTGGACGATCGAGGAGTTCGCCCACGACGTGGCGGCCGTGCTGGAGGCCGAGTCGGTCGGCTCGGCCGTGGTCGCCGGACACTCCATGGGCGGCGCCGTCGCCGTCGAACTCGGCCGGCTGCTGCCCGACACCGTCTCGCACATCGTCGCCCTGGACGCCCTGCACTACCTGGGCCTGTTCCCGGCACAGGGGGACAAGGAAGCGGAGGAGGCACGACGTGCCTTCCGGGAGGACTTCGACGGCGCGGTACGGGGTCTGGTCGAGGGCGGCACACCGGCCGGCATCGATCCCGCCCTCGGTGAGGTCTACTTCGGCAAGATGTCAGCCGTGCGACAGCCCGCCGGACGACGGGCGATCGAGGGTCTGATCGACTGGGACATGGACGCCGTCCTGCGCGAGACCCGGCAGCCCATCACCGTCTTCGCGATACGCGCGCTCACCGGCCGGGACGCGCTCGAGCGCTACCGGGACCGCTTCGACATCGTCCTGACGGACCTCGGCAGCCACCACTTCCCCGTCGAGGCCCCCGAAGCGACCGCCAGGTTCCTCGCCGAGGTGATGGCCCGGTAACGGTCACGTACCCCCGTCCCGAGTGCTCGGTGCGGCCGTTCCCACGGGCCCGGCTCGCGCCGGGCCCGGAGGCCGCTGCCGGGTCCTCCACCATGCCGACCAGGGGAAACGGGTGCCCCTCCAGGGGCCCAGAGCCGCCGCGGGGCAGGTTCGTCACTCCGGCAGCAGGTGGGAGACGAGGTCGCGTGCCCATCGGGGGGAGAGGGGCTCGTTGGTGAAGACCGCCCGGTAGTAGAGGGGGGCGAGCACGGCGTCGGTGGTGCGTTCCAGTGTCGGCGGTTGTCCGCCGCGGGCCTTCTCGCGTTCGAGCATGGCTTCGAGCCCCGCCTGCCGCTCGCCGCGACAGGCCGCCGCCCCCTGTTCACCACCGGTGCCGATGGTGGCGCGGACCAGCGCGAGGGTGTCCGGGTCGCCGAGGTCCCGGGCCAGGTCGTAGGCGTAGCGCTCCAGGTCCTCGCGCAGGCTCTTGGTGTCCGGTACCACGATGTCGCCGCTGAAGCGACTGGTGGCGACGTCCGCCAGCAGGTCGCCCATGGAGCCCCACCGGCGGTAGACCGTGGTGGCGTGCACCCCGGCGCGGGCGGCCACCGCGGGGATCGTCAGCACATCGGCGTTGTCCTCCCGCACGAGTTCCTGGACGGCCCGGTGGACGGCCGCGCGGACCTTGGCGGAGCGGCCGCCGGGACGGGAACCGGCGTTGGGCGAGGACGGGGGCGACGACGTCATGACGCCATTGTCGCATTGATCGCTGCTTTTTAAGTGCACTGATAACTGCGTTTGTGTTACTTTGAACCCTCAAAAGCAGTAATCATTGCGAGTTGCTTCTCGGGAAGTGAGTTCACCTGTGTCCAGCCCAGAATCCCCCGTGCCTGCGATGCGCCCCCTGCGGCTGCGGGACGTGACCGTCGCCAACCGTGTATGGATGTCGCCGATGGCCCAGTACGCGGCGGGAGCGGACGGCAAGCCCGGAGACTGGCACCTGGTGCACTACGGGTCCCGTGCGGTCGGCGGCGTGGGCCTGCTCGTGGTCGAGGCCACCGCCGTGGGACCGGGCCACCGCGCCACCTCGGCCGACCTCGGCCTGTGGAACGAGGAGCAGGCCGCCGCGCACCGGCGTCTGACCTCGTTCCTGTCCGGCCGCGGCACCGTCCCCGCCGTCGAACTCCAGGCCGCGGGGCGCAAGGGATCCCATCAGCTTCCGTGGGTGGGGGCGGGGCAGAACGGCTCGGTGGGCCCGTCCGACGGCGGCTGGGAGACCATCGGGACGACGGCGGCCCCCTTCGGTGACCTGCGCGCTCCCCGCCCGGCGTCGCACGCCGAGCTCGACGAGGTGGTCGGCGCCTTCGCCCACGCCGCCCGGATGGCCGACCTGGCGGGGTACGGCGCCGTCGAGATCCAGGGGGCGCACGGATACCTCCTGCACGAGTTCCTCTCGCCGCTGACCAACCACCGCGCGGACGAGTACGGCGGCAGCCTGGAGAACCGGACGCGCCTGCCCCTGCGGGTGGCCCGCGCGGTGCGGGAGGCGTTCCCGGACGGCAAGCCCGTCCTCTTCCGCATCACCGCCACCGACTGGATCGAGGGCGGCATCACCATCGAGGAGTCGGCCCTGTTCGCCAAGGAGCTGGCGGCCGCGGGCGTCGACCTCCTCGACGTCTCCTCCGGCCTGGCCGTACGGGACGAGGAGGCCCGCCCGCCCGTGCGCGAGGCGGTCCACGTCGACCTGGCGAACACGCTGCGGGAGGCCTCGGGACTGCCCATCGCCCCGGTCGGTCAGATCGGCGAACTGTCCTCGGCCTACGCGCTCGTGGCGGACGGACGGGCGGATGCGGTGATGCTGGGCCGCGCGCTGCTGCGCGACCCCTACCTCGCCCTGCGCCGGCGCGCGTCGGACCGGGTCGCCTGGCCCGTCCAGTACCACCGCGCGCTGTGATCCCCCGAGTCGGACCGGTCGCGTGTTCCGCCCGGTGCCGCGCGCCGGCCTGACGCGGGCTGCGGAGCCGTGGGTTGGCCACGTGGAGCAAGATCTACCCTGCCCTCGGCGGCTGGAGGCTCGCTTCCGGCGGTGGATCGCGGGCGTGCAGGGGGAGCACGTGATCGCCCTCGCCGAGGATGGCGCGCGGACTCCGCTGAAGGTGGACTGATGGAACCACCCCGCCTCGACGGGCGGGTTGCAGGCGGCCCGCCCCGTCGGGAGTCGCCGAGGCCGTAGCCGAGTGTCTGCGGCCGGGTCGCCCGGATCGCCGAACACCGCCGGCCGGTGCGCCGCACTTCTCGGCTTCGAGAACCGCGGGCTCCGCGGGCGTCGGACGCGATCTGCATCGCCGCCCGTTACCGAACGCACCGTTCGCTCACGCTCGGGTGGCGGCCCTGGTGGCCGGCGCGGCGGCGGCCGGCTGGCTCCTGCCGGCCCCTTCGCCGTTCACCTGACATCCCTTGGTCGCCCCCATTGCTCACGGTGACTCGCCTCGCTATGTTAATGAAGAATCACATCACTCGGCAGGGCCCGACGCGTGGTGGGTACTCAACTGACGTGCGGAAACGACTCATAGCACCGTCTGACCCTCAGGGAAGCGGGTTTGGTCAATGGAGAATCTCAGCAGGCGAGGAGTTCTGTCGCTCGGTGTCGCGCTCGGGCTCGTGGGCGTGGCGGACAGCGCGAAGGCGTGGGCGTGGCCGTCGGCCGGCTCGGTGGCGGGCTCCGGCACGGGGGCCGATCCGGAGTACGTCTGGGACGACGCGACCGACCCCCTGATGGCCACGCTGATCAAGAACGGCAGCGTCCCGGTGATCAACACCGCGATGAAGGGGTGGGTGAACAACGGCGACCCGCTGCCCGGCGGTCTGCCGTCCGCCCTCACCGCACATCTGCGCCAGGTCAACAGGCTGCCCTCCTGGGCCGACCAGGCCAAGCTGACCCGCGCGGCCGACTTCAACCGGCGCAGGGACACCTACCTGTTCATGCTGTACGGCCTCGGCAGCGGCATCATGAGTACCGTGATCCCGCGCGAGGCCAGGAGCGTCTACTGGTCGGCGGGCGGCGCCGACATGCAGGACCGCGCGGCCAAGACCTTCACGTTCGGCTACGACCTCTCCCAGCTGAAGGCCTTCGAGCCGACGGGCCAGTTCGTCGTCACCGCCAACAAGACCCGACTGGTGCACGCGGCCGTGCGGCACCTGCTGCCCCAGTCGCCGCACTGGACCTCCGGCGCCGACCAGGACATCCCGATCAGCGCCGCAGACATCCTCGTCACCTTCCACAGCCTGGGCACCTACGTCCACAGCAAGCTGACCGAGTGGAAGATCCCGTTCTCGGCCGAGGACCAGGAGGCGTTCCTGCACTCCTGGCAGGTCGCCCTCCACCTGCTCGGCGTGCCCGACGAGTACATCCCCAAGACGTGGGCCGCCGCGCACGCGCAGTCGGCGCAGGTGCTCACCCCGATCCTCACCCCGACGACCGAGGGCGTCGCACTGGCCGAGGACCTGCTCGGCCTGACCGCGCAGATCGACCTCGGAGTCACCCGCGGGTTCCTGAACGAGTTCGTGCGCCACGTCCTCAGCGACGAGGTCGGCGACTGGCTGGGACTGCGCCGCGACTACGTGGCCGCGGCCCTGGTCCGCACGGCGTGGCCGGCGTACATCAGGTTCCGCGAGGGGCTGTCGCCGATCATGCCCGGCACCTTCTACATGGTGGACCAGTTCATCCGGGCCCTGGCCATGCTGTTCCTCAACAAGGGCTCCTCCGGGACCACCACGCCGATCACCATCCCCACCGGGAACAGGCCCGGCTGAGCCGCCGGTCCGCCCGGCGACGACGCCCGCTCACAGCCCTCACAGCCCCAGGGCCCCGACGACCAGGGCGGTCACGGCGTCACGGTGGTCGGGGCCGTCCTGCCACCGCAGGCTGCGCCCGGCCTCGACCACCACACCGAACCCCGCATGCACCAGCACCCGCGCCTGACGCGGGTCCAACTCCGGGCGGGCGAGGCGCAACTGCTGCTCCCAGACGGCGATGTGTTCCCGCTGGGCGAGGACCAGGGGCCGCCGCAGATCCGCCGGCAGACCCGCCAACTCGGCTTCGGCGACGCTGTTCAGCGCGGTGTACTCGAAGCAGTAGGCCACGTACGTCGCCGCCAGCGCGACCACGGCCTCGCGCGGGCCGGCCACCTCGTGCAGGCTCCGCTCGACCCACTGGGCCAGCAGCCCCGCCGCCTGGAGGCACGCCGCCGCCAGGATGTCGACCTTGCCGGGGTAGTGACGGTAGAGCGCGGACGGGGCCAGGCCCACCTCGCGCGCGATCTGGCCGTTCGTGACGTTCGCGAACCCGTCCCGCGCGAACAGCGGGATGGCGGCCGCCAGGATCTCCGCGCGCCGGGTGCGCGGCACCGGCCGTCCGGGCGGCTTTGCCGGGCCCGGGCCCCCGTGGAACGCGGCGGTATCGGTGGCGGCCACCCGCAGCGCGGACGCCGACAGCAGGCTCTCGGCCCGGCGCCCGGCGATCGAGGTGTGGTGCATCGTGATGGAGCCGATCGCACCGAGGGCGGCCACGGCCCGCAGGCGCTCGTCGGCCGGCGGGTACTCGCGCCGCACCGCCTCGTCGACCCGCTCGACCACCCGCCCGAACTTCGTCCGCAGACGCCGGCGGTCCTCACGGTTGAGGTACCGCGCCTCCCACCGGTACACGCCGCCCGAGGCCCGATGGGCGACGGTGACCCGGGTGGCGGCGGCGAGCACGTCCGTCAGGGGAGCGCCCGGCGGCACCTCGTCGAGCGCGGCGACCAGCCCGTCGACCATGCCGTCGGCGCACTCGGCGAAGAGCGCGTACTTGTTCGGGAAGTGCCGGTACAGGGCCGCCGCCGTGATGCCCACGCCGGTGGCGATCTCCTCCATGGACGCCCGGTGGTAGCCGCGCTCGCTGAAGACCCGGCCCGCCGCCTCGACGATGAGCCGCTTGCGGTTGCGGGGTCGGGCAGCGGTGGTCGGATCGGCGGTCACCGGCGGACGGGCGGGTGCGGAGGCGGGACCATGCCGTTCAGTCAACCACACCCCGCCCGGGCCGGTTCAGCCGAAGGTGAGGACCGGCTTGACCACGCTGCCGTCGCGCATGGCGGCCACGGCGGCGCCGATCTCCTCGAAGGGGAACGCGGTGACCAGCCGCTCCAGCGGGAAGTGCCCGCGCCGGTGGAGGTCGATCAGTTCGGGGACGAAGCGGGCGGGGTCGGAGTCGCCCTCCATCACCCCGTGCAGGCGGACGCCCTTGGTCATCAGGCGCATCATGTCGAACGTCACCTCGCCGCCGAGACCGAGGAGGGCGAGTTCGCCGCACGGGCGCAGCGCGGCGACGGCACGGTCGAGCATCTCGGGCCGGCCCGTGGTGTCCACGACGTGGTGCGCCCCGCCGCCGGTCAACTCGCGGACCGCCGCGACCAGACCGTCGCCCGGGGGCAGCGCCGAGCGGGCACCCAGCTCGACGGCCAGGTCCCGCCGGGAGGCGACCGGGTCGACGGCCACCACCGGGTCGCAGCCCACGGCCACCGCGGCCATCAGCGCGCTCAGCCCGACCCCGCCGGCCCCGAGGACCACGAGCGACGTCCCCGGCTCGGGACGCAGCCGGTTGAGCACGGTCCCCGCACCCGTCTGACCCCCGCAGCCCAGCGGCGCGGCGAGCACGGCCGGCAGGTCGGAGGGGACCTTGACCACCCCGCGTTCGTGCACCACGGCGTGCGTGGCGAAGCTGGACTGCCCGAAGAAGCCGCCGTGCAGCGGGGCACCGTCGAGACGGAGCGGGGTGGTGCCGTCGCCGCGCCCGCCGGAGAGATTGAGGGACCGCGCCGCGTCGCAGTACGCCGGCTGCCCCGCCGTACACCGCGCACAGGCGCCGCAGCTGGCGAACGTGAGGCAGACGGCGTCCCCCGGCGCGAGGCCGGTCACCTCCGCGCCCACCGCCTCGACCCGGCCGGCGCCCTCGTGACCGAAGACCATGGGGGTGAGCCGTCGGGGCCAGCCGGCCTGGATCCCCAGATCCGTGTGGCACACCCCCACCGCCGTCATCCCGACCAGCACCTCGCGCGGCCGCGGGTCCTCCAGCTCCACCTCCCGGAGGCTGAACGGCGCACCCGGCACGCGGACGACCGCGGCACGGGCACGCCTCACGGGCGCTCCAGGAAGAAGTAGTAGTAGGGGCCGTCGGCGGGGACGCCCTTGGCGTTCATGATGCCCATGAGGGTGGTGTCGTCGACCCGCTTGAAGTGGTCGAGGACCGGCCGGCCGTCGTAGACCATCGTGGCCGTCGGCTCGCCGCGGAACTCGACGGTCCACAGGCTGGCCTCGCCCTTGCCCAGTTCGAGGTTGGAGTACAGCTCGCCCGCCGCGTCGCGGCACATCAGGGGCTTGGCGTCGTGCACGGAGTCGAACGTCTTGCCGTACCAACTCGCCTTCGCCAGTTCGCCGTTGAGGGGATGACCGGTGTCGAACTCGCCGCCCTTCCACTCGCCGAGGATCTCCTCGGGCCGGACGGTGTCCAGTTCGGTCCACACCTCGTCCAGTGCGGCCGCCTCGACCCGGCCCTTCGTCTCGCGGAGCGCCTGGAAGCGGGTACGGGCCTGGAGCGGGTCCATGCGGTGTCCTCTCTTCGGTGTCGTCAGGAGCTGTACGGCGCCGGGTCCCGGCGGGCGGGGGAACGCACAGGGTGCCCCACGGTGCCCAGGCTCAGCAGGACGTGCCGTTCGGCGACCTCTTCCGCGGTGAGCGGGCCGTCGGGGCGGAACCAGTTGGCGACGCCCTGGCACATGATGAGGACCGCACGGACGGCGTCGGCCGGGATCTCGGTGGTGAACACGCCCTCGGCGCGGCCGGCTTCGACCGTGTCGAGCAGCATGTGCTGGAGGTAGTCCCGCAGGGCCACGTAGCGGGCCCGGTTGGCCGGCTCCAGACTGCGTATCTCGGTGTCCAGGAACGCCAGCGACCTGCGGTGGGCCATGTAGAGCACGATCGACTCGACCATCGCGCAGAACCGCGCCAGCGGAGCGGGCCCCGCCTCGGCGGCCGCCGCCCGGCAGCGGTCCAGGACGTCCTTGATGGACGTCTCCAGCAGGGTCGCCAGCAGGGCCTGCTTGTTCTCGTAGTGGTAGTACAGCGCGGGTACCGTCACGCCGACCCGGCCCGCGATGTTGCGGACCGAAGTGCCGTGGTAGCCCTGCTCGTTGAAGGCTTCCATGGCGTGAACCAGGATCGGATGCAGGTCGAGCGGCCGATAGGAGCGCCAGTGCTGCGCTGGGGCCTTGGTGTCCTGGCTCGGCTCGGTGCTCAACGACTCTCCTCGGGACATGCGTCGACGGGCGACATCGTACGGCCGTGCGTCCGGATCCGTGCCTCCGGGGAGCTTAGCGATCGATAAGCGACCGCGGGGATTCGAGGGAGATCCGCGGAAGATCTGCCCGGGTCCAGTGTGCGACCCCGCCTCCCTGTCCCGTCAAGTACCGCAGAACCTCCTCTCGTTCAGGGCGTTGACCGATCGGCGGGACACTTCTACGTTCTTAGCGAACGCTCAGTAAGGTCCCGGTCGCGCGACGGCGAGTCGCCCGCGCCCCGAGAGAGGAACCCATGAGCCACCACCCCCCTGACACCCGGGACCGCACCGGTGCCGGCCCGCTGGACGGCGTGCGCGTGCTCGAACTGGCGGGCATCGGCCCCGGCCCGTTCGCCACGATGCTGCTCGGCGACCTGGGCGCCGACGTGGTGCGCGTCGACCGCCCCGGGCCCCGTCCGCTCGCCGGCGACCCCGCCCACGACGTGACCAACCGCAACAAACGCTCGGTCCTGGTCGACCTGAAGTCCCCCGAGGGACCCAGGACCGTACGGGCCCTGGCGGCGCGCGCGCACATCCTGGTGGAGGGATACCGGCCGGGTGTCGCCGAGCGGCTCGGAGTCGGCCCCGAGGAGTGCATGGCCGCCAACCCCGCCCTGGTGTACGGCCGGATGACCGGCTGGGGCCAGCAGGGACCGCTCGCACCTCGCGCCGGTCACGACATCGGCTACATCGCCACGGCCGGCGTCCTCTCCGCGATCGGCTCGGCGGACGGTCCGCCCGCCGTCCCCGCCAACCTGCTCGGCGACTACGCGGGCGGCTCGCTCTACCTGACCACCGGAGTCCTGGCCGCGCTGCTCAGCGCCCGCGCCACCGGCCGGGGCCAGGTGGTGGACGCCGCGATCGTCGACGGCACGGCCCACCTCACCGCACTCCTGTGGGGCATGCTCGCCGAGGGGACCTGGCGGGACGCCCGCGGAAGCAACCTGCTCGACGGCGGCTGCCCGTACTACCGCGTGTACGAGACCGGCGACGGCGGCTGGATGGCGGTCGGCGCCCTGGAACCGCAGTTCTACACCGCGTTCGTCGCCCTGCTCGGCCTGGACGGCGACGACCTGCCGGACCGCGCGGACCCGCGCAACTGGCCCGAACTGCAAGCCCTGTTCGCCGCCCGGTTCAAGACCGCGTCCCGCGCGCAGTGGACGGCCGTCTTCGAGGGCACCGACGCCTGCGTCGCGCCCGTACTCTCCCTGCGCGAGGCGGCGGACCACCCGCACCTGCGCGGCCGCGGCACCTACACCGAGGCGCACGGCGTCACCCAGCCCGCCCCGGCGCCCCGCTTCTCCGCCACGCCCGGCACCCTCCGCCTGCCACCCGCCGTCCCCGGCGCGCACAAGGCCGAGGTGGCCCGCGACTGGAACCTGCCCCACCTGGCCGAACAGCCGAAGGACGGCAGCTGATGGAACTGTCCTCACCACTGACGTACGCGGGCGACCCGCGCGAGGCCGCGGACCGGGCCGCCGCCCTGGAGACCGCCGGACTCGACGCCGTCTGGGTGGCGGAGGCCTACGGCTTCGACTCCCCGACGATCCTGGGATACCTGGCCGCGAAGACCGACCGCATGCGCATCGGCTCGGCCGTCCTCAACGTCTACTCACGCACCCCCGCCCTGATCGCCCAGACCGCCGCCGGACTCGACGCCCTCACCGGCGGCCGGGCCCTCCTCGGCATCGGCGCCTCCGGACCCCAGGTCGTGGAGGGCTGGCACGGCCGCCGCTACGACCGCCCGCTGGGCCGCACCCGTGAGGTGATCGAGCTGTCGCGGCGGATCTGGCGGCGCGAGGTGATCGAGCACCACGGCATCACCGACCTGCCCCTGCCGCCGGAGAAGGGCGGCACCCTCGGCAAGCCCCTGAAGCTGCTCACCCACCCGGTGCGCGACACCATCCCCGTGTACGTCGCCGCGCTCGGCCCGGCCAACGTGAGGATGACCGCCGAACTGGCCGACGGCTGGCTGCCCTTCCTCTACGCCCCGGAACACGCCGCCGAGGTGTGGGGACCGGCCCTGGCCGAGGGCGCCGCCACACGCGACCCCGCGCTCGGACCGCTCTCCGTCGTCGCGGGCGGACTGCTCGCCATCGGCGACGACGCCGAGGAGGCCCGGGACCTGATGCGCCCCACCGTCGCCCTGTACGTCGGCGGCATGGGCGCCCCGGGCCGCAACTTCTACCACGACCTGATCTGCTCCTACGGCTACGAGGCCGCCGCGGCCACCGTACAGGAGCACTACCTGGCGGGCCGCAAGAAGGACGCCGAGGCCGCCGTACCCGCCGAACTGCTGGAACGGATCTGCCTGGCCGGTCCCGAGGGCCACGTCCGCGAACGCGTCGAAGCCTTCCGCGAGGCGGGCGTGACGATGCTCAACGTCACGCCCGTCGGGGCGGAACCCGCCCGGCTGATCGAGCGAGTGAGGAGCTGGCTGTGACCATGCCGCGAGACCTGTACGGCCCCGACCACGAGGCCTTCCGCGAGACCGTGCGGGCCTTCCTCGCCAAGGAGGTGGCCCCGCACCACGAACGCTGGGAGCGCGACGGCGTCGTCGACCGCGAGGTGTGGTGCTCGGCGGGCCGCCAGGGCCTGCTGGGCCTCGCCGTCGACGAGGAGTACGGCGGCGGAGGCACCGACGACTTCCGCTACAGTGCCGTCCTCATCGAGGAGTTCGCCCGCGCCGGGGCCTCCGGGCTGGCCCTCAGCCTGCACAACGACATCGTCGGCCCCTACCTGACCCGGCTCGCCACCGAGGAGCAGAAGCGGCGCTGGCTGCCCGGCTTCGTCTCCGGCGACATCGTCACCGCCGTCGCCATGACGGAACCCGGCGCCGGCTCCGACCTGCAGGGCATCCGCACCACCGCCACCGACCGGGGCGACCACTACCTGCTCAACGGCTCGAAGACCTTCATCTCCAACGGCATCCTCGCCGACCTCGTCGTCGTGGTCGCCCGCACCACACCCGAGGGCGGCAGCGCCGGGCAGAGCCTGCTCGTCGTCGAACGCGGCACGGACGGCTTCGAACGCGGCCGCAACCTCGCCAAGATCGGCCAGAAGGCCCAGGACACCGCCGAGTTGTTCTTCAACGACGTCCGCGTGCCCAAGGAGAACCTGCTGGGGGAGGAGAACCGGGCCTTCACCTACCTGATGGGCAACCTCGCCCAGGAACGGCTGGCCATCGCGGTCGGCGCCGCCGCGGCGGCCGAGGAGATCCTCGACGTCACCACCCGGTACGTGAAGGAGCGCGAGGCGTTCGGCCGACCGCTGGCCGGACTCCAGCACGTCCGCTTCGAGATCGCCGAGATGGCCACCGAGGCGGCGGTCACCCGCACCTTCCTCGACCGCTGCGTCGCCGAGCACAACCAGGGCCGGCTGGACGCCGTACACGCCTCGATGGCCAAGTGGTGGGCCACCGAACTGCAGAAGCGGGTCGTCGACCGCTGCCTGCAACTCCACGGCGGCTACGGCTACATGAGCGAGTACCGGGTGGCACGGGCGTTCCTCGACGGGCGCATCCAGACCATCTACGGCGGCACCACCGAGATCATGAAGGAGATCATCGGCCGCTCCCTCCTCGGTTGAGCCGCCGAGCGCCCCTACCGACGCCCGTGCCGCGGCCGCGGCCTGTCACACACCTACTTGGAGGACACCCGAGGTGAGCACCGAAGCGTATGTGTACGACGCGATCCGCACCCCGCGCGGACGCGGCAAGGCGAGCGGCGCCCTGCACGGCACCAAGCCGATCGATCTGGTCGTCGGCCTCATCCACGAGATCCGGGCCCGCTTCCCCGGTCTGGACCCGGCGGCCGTCGACGACATCGTCCTCGGTGTGGTCGGCCCGGTCGGCGATCAGGGCTCCGACATCGCGCGCATCGCCGCCGTCGCCGCCGGACTGCCCGACACGGTGGCGGGAGTGCAGGAGAACCGCTTCTGCGCGTCGGGCCTGGAGGCCGTCAACATGGCAGCCGCCAAGGTCCGCTCCGGCTGGGAGGACCTGGTACTGGCCGGGGGCGTGGAGTCCATGTCCCGCGTCCCGATGGGCAGCGACGGCGGGGCCTGGGCGCTGGACCCGCGCACCAACCACGACACCGGCTTCGCTCCGCAGGGCATCGGCGCCGACCTGATCGCCACCATCGAGGGGTTCTCGCGCCGCGACGTCGACGAGTACGCGGCGCTCTCCCAGGAACGGGCGGCCACCGCCTGGAAGGAGGGCCGCTTCGAGCGGTCCGTCGTCCCGGTGAGGGACCGCGCGGGGCTCACCGTCCTGGACCACGACGAGCACCCGCGCCCCGGTACCACCGCCGACTCCCTCGGCGGGCTCAAGCCCTCCTTCGCCGACATCGGCGAGTTGGGCGGCTTCGACGCGGTCGCGCTGCAGAAGTACCACTGGGTGGAGAAGATCGACCACGTCCACCACGCGGGCAACTCCTCCGGCATCGTCGACGGCGCGTCCCTGGTCGCGGTCGGCTCCCGGGAGGCCGGCGAGCGGAACGGCATGGTCCCGCGCGCCCGGATCGTCTCCGCGGCCGTCTCCGGCTCCGAGCCCACCATCATGCTCACCGGCCCCGCACCGGCCACCCGCAAGGCCCTCGCCAAGGCCGGGCTGACCATCGACGACATCGACCTCGTCGAGATCAACGAGGCCTTCGCGGCCGTCGTCCTGCGCTTCGTGAAGGACATGGGCCTGTCACTGGACAAGGTCAACGTCAACGGCGGCGCCATCGCGCTCGGCCACCCCCTCGGCGCCACCGGCGCCATGATCCTCGGCACCCTCGTCGACGAACTGGAGCGCCGCGACCTGCGGTACGGGCTGGCGACCCTGTGCGTGGGCGGCGGCATGGGCATCGCCACCGTCGTCGAGCGCGTCTGAACCCCGCGCGGCCACGGCCCCTCACGACCTCACTGGAGACCTGACCCATGGACACCACCGAACGGCCCTCGACCATCCGCTGGGAAGAGTCCGAGGACCACGTCGTCACCCTTGTCCTGGACGATCCGAACCAGTCCGCCAACACCATGAACGCCGCCTTCATCGACTCGCTGGACGCCGTCGCGGCACGGCTCGCGGAACGCCGGGACGACATCAGGGGCGTCATCGTCGCCTCCGCCAAGAAGAGCTTCTTCGCCGGCGGGGACCTGCGCGACCTGATCTCCGTCACCCCGGAGACCGCGCAGCGGTCCTTCGACGCGGGCATGCGCGTCAAGCGCTCGCTGCGCGTCCTGGAGACCCTGGGCAAGCCGGTGGTCGCCGCGATCAACGGCGCGGCCCTGGGCGGCGGTTACGAGATCGCCCTGGCCTGCCACCACCGCGTGGTCCTCGACACCCCGGCCGCCAGGGTCGGGCTGCCCGAGGTCACCCTCGGCCTGCTGCCCGGCGGCGGAGGAGTGACCCGCACCGTCCGGATGTTCGGTGTCGTGGACGCCCTGCGCAAGGTCCTGCTGGAAGGCACCCAGTACCCGCCGGACCGGGCCCTGGAAGCCGGCCTGGTCGACGAGATCGCCGCCGACCCGGACGAACTCCTCGCGAAGGCAAGGGCGTTCGTGGACGCCCACCCCGAGTCCGCCCAGCGATGGGACGCGCCCGGCCACCGCATCCCCGGCGGTACACCCGCGCAACCGAAGCTCGCCGGCCAACTCTCCGCCCTGCCCGCACTGCTCAGGAAGAGGACGGGCGGCGCCCCCGCCCCGGCGCCGCGCAACATCCTCGCGGCGGCCGTGGAGAGCGCCCAGGTCGACGTGGACACGGCCTTCGTGGTGGAAGCCCGGTACCTGACGGAACTCGTCACCGGACAGATCACCAAGAACATGATCCAGGCGTTCTTCTTCGACCTGCAGGCGGTGAACTCGGGCGCCAACCGTCCGAAGGGCGTCGAGTCCCGCGAGGTCACCAGGGTGGCGGTGCTGGGGGCGGGGATGATGGGTGCGGGGATCGCGTACGCGTGTGCGCGTGCGGGCATCGACGTGGTGCTGAAGGACGTGTCGCTGGAGTCGGCGCTCAAGGGCCGGGCGTACTCGGAGAAGCTGTGCGCGAAGGCGCTGGCGAAGGGGCGCACGAGCCGGGAGCAGGCGGACGCGCTGCTGGCGCGGATCACGCCGACCGCCGAGGCGGGAGACCTCGCCGGCTGCGACGTGGTGATCGAGGCGGTGTTCGAGGACACCGCGCTCAAGCACAAGGTGTTCCAGGAGATCGAGCAGGTGGTCGCCCCGGACGCGTTGCTGTGCTCGAACACGTCGACGCTGCCGATCACGGTGCTGGCGGAGGGCGTCGAGCGGCAGGGTGACTTCATCGGGCTGCACTTCTTCTCGCCCGTGGACAGGATGCCGCTGGTGGAGATCATCAGGGGGGAGCGGACGGGGGAGGAGGCGCTGGCGCGGGCCTTCGACCTGGTGCGGCGGATCGGGAAGACGCCGATCGTGGTGAATGACGCGCGGGGGTTCTTCACGTCGCGGGTCATCGGTCACTTCATCAACGAGGGTGTGGCGATGGTGGGGGAGGGGATCGAGCCGGCGTCGGTGGAGCAGGCGGCGGCTCAGGCGGGTTATCCGGCGAGGGTGCTGTCGCTGATGGACGAGCTGACTCTCACTCTTCCGCGCAGGATCCGCGAGGAGACGAAGCGTGCGGTGGTGGAGGCGGGTGGTGTGTGGAGCGCGCATCCCGCTGATGCGGTCGTCGACCGGATGGTGGACGAGTTCGGGCGGCCGGGGCGTTCGGGTGGGGCGGGGTTCTACGAGTACGGGGAGGACGGGAGGCGGGCCGGGCTCTGGGCGGGGCTGCGTGAGCATTTCACGAGGCCGGGGTATGGGATTCCGTTCGCCGACATGCGGGAGCGGATGCTCTTCTCGGAGGCGTTGGACGCCGTCAGGCTCCTGGAGGAGGGCGTGCTGACCTCGGTCGCCGACGCCAATGTCGGGTCGGTCTTCGGTATCGGTTTCCCGGGCTGGACGGGTGGCGTCCTGCAGTACGTCAACGGGTACGAGGGCGGTCTGCCGGGCTTCGTGGCCCGCGCGCGTGAGCTGGCCGACCGCTACGGCGAGCGTTTCACACCGCCCGCGCTGCTGGTGGAGAAGGCGGAACGCGGCGAGACCTTCACGGACTCCTGAACGGAACCTCGAACGGCATCCCGAACCGCACCCCGCACGGACCTTCGCACGGACTTCTGACTCCGGCCGTTTCCCTCCGACCCGCAAGGAGACCCCGATGACTTCCGAGCCCCGTACCGCCGGCGAACCACCCGCCGCCCCGACGGCCCGACGGACCCTGCCGCAGCTGCTGGCCCGCAACGCCCGTGACTACCCCGGGCTCCCCGGTCTCTCCTGGCAGCCGACGGACGGGGACGGCGACTGGACGACGCTCACCTGGGCGGAGATCCACCAGCACACCGAGCGGCTGGCCGCCGGCTACGCGGCACTGGGCGTCGGCCGCGGCGACCACGTGCTGCTGATGATGGCCAACCGCCCCGAACACTGGCTGTCCGACCTGGCACTCGTCCGCCTCGGGGCCGTCCCGGTCAGTGTCTACGGCACCGCGGCCCCCGAGCAGATCACCCACATCGCCCGCAACTGCCGGGCCCGGGTCGCCGTGGTGGAGGGGGCGACGCAGGTGGAGGTGTGGGAGCCGCTCCTGGCCGACGCCGACACCCTGCTGGAGCGCCTGGTCGTGGCCGAGACGGGCGCCGAGGGCGGGCACACCCCGTACGCCGGGCTGCTTCCGGACCCGGTGCCGGTGCCGGTGCCGGAACAGTTCGCCAAGGAACTGGACGCGGCGTCCCCCGACGACCCGCTGACCGTCGTCTACACCTCCGGTACCACCGGGGAGCCCAAGGGCGTGGTCCTGACCCACCGCCAGGTGATGGCCAACGCCCTCGCGCTGGACGCCGTGGTGGAACTGCCGCCGCACGTCGAGCACATCTGCTACCTGCCGTTCGCCCACATCGCCGAGCGGATGCTGGGCATCTACCTGCCCTGCCACCGCGCCTCGCACGTCTACCTCTGCGCCGACCCCACGGCCGTGGGCACCGTCGTGCGCAAGGTGCGCCCCGCGCAGTTCTTCGGCGTGCCGCGGATCTGGGAGAAACTGTGCGCCGCGGTGCGGGCCGTCCTCTCCCTGATGCCGGACGAACAGCGCGAGGTCATCGACGCGGCGTCCGCGGTGGCCCGCGAGCACGTCCGGTGCCGCGAGCGGGGCGAGACGCCGCCCGCCGAGCTGGAGGAGCGGTACGCCCGTGCCCGCGAGGAGGTCCTGCTGCCCCTGCTGGCCGCGGGCGGCCTCGACCGGGTGACCTGGGCGGCCAGCGCGTCGGCGCCCATGCCGGTCGACGTGGTCGACTTCTGGGCCGGATTCGGCGTCGTGATCATGGACGCCTGGGGGCTGACCGAGACCACCGGGGTGGCCACCACCAACAGCCCCCGGACCGGCTTCCGGATCGGCTCGGTGGGACGCCCCGTGGAGTCCGTGGAGGTCCGCCTCGCCGCCGACGGCGAGATCGAGGTGCGGGGCGAGTCCGTGTTCTCCGGCTACCTGCGCCCGGACGGATCGGTGCGGTCCGCCCTCGACGCCGACGGCTGGCTGGCCACCGGCGACATCGGCCGCACCGACGAGGACGGGTACCTCTGGCTCACCGACCGGAAGAAGGAGATGATCATCACCTCGACCGGCAAGAACGTCTCGCCGGCCCTGGTGGAGAACGCGCTCAAGGAGCACCCCCTGATCGGTCAGGCCCTGGTGCACGGCGACCGGCGCTCCTACCTCGTCGCCCTGCTGGTGCTCGACGCGGAGGCCGCCCCCGCCTGGGCCGCGACCCACGGCGTCGAGGTGGACGCCACGGTCGCCGATCTGGTGGGGCATCCGGCCGTCAGGGCCGAGGTGGACCGGGCGGTCGCCGCCGCCAACTCCCGGCTCAGCAGCACCGAGCAGGTGAAGCGGTACGAGCTGCTGGCCGAGGAGTGGGGACCGGCGACCGGCGAGCTGACGCCCTCGCTGAAGATGCGGCGCCGGGTCATCCGGGACAAGTACGCCACCGCGCTGTCCGGGCTCTACGGGGACTGAACCGGGCCCGCGCCACCGGCCCGAAGCGGCGGCCGTCCACCCCGGCACCGGGGGCGGACGGCCGCCGCTTCACGCGGGAGGGCTCAGAGGCCGTACGTCTTGCCGATCACGTCCCGCTGGATCTCACTCGTTCCGCCGTAGACCGTGGAGACCACCGCCGCCCGCAGATGGCGTTCCATGTCGAACTCGGTGGTGTAGCCGTAGCCGCCCATCATCTGCATGCCCTCCAGAGCGGCCCGCTTGGCGACCTCGGTGGCCTTCAGTTTGGCCATCGACGCCTCCCGCGGGAACAGCCTGTCCGGCTCGGCGTCGCAGTCCAGGGCCACCTCCCGCACCAGCAGCCGGGTGCACTCGATCTCGGTGGCGAGGTCGGCCACCCGGTGCCGCAGCGCCTGGAAGGAACCGACGGGCCGGCCGAACTGCTCGCGCTCACGGACGTAGCCGAGCGCGTCGTCGAAGACGCGGCGGGCCAGGCCCAGCATGTTCGAGGCCAGGAAGAGGCGCTCGTAGTTGAGACCGGCCATCAACTGCCGCCAGCCGTCGTTCACCTGTCCCACCACCGCGTCGGCGGGCAACCGGACGTCGGTGAGGAACACGTCGTTGACCTCCCGGCCGCCCATCGTCTCGATGCCCCGCACCTCCACACCCGGCGTCCGGGCGGGCAGGTGGAACATGGTGAGCCCGCCGTGCTTGTCCTCACCGGTACGGGCCACCAGCAGAATGCCCTTCGCGCAGTGCGCGTTGGAGATCCAGGTCTTCTGCCCCTCGACGACCCAGGCGCCGTCCGCCGTCTGCCGGGCCCGGCAACGCAGCGCCCCCACGTCCGAACCGGCCTCCGGCTCCGACATGGCGATCGACAGCACGTCGCCGCGCACGACGCCGGGCAGCACCTCCCGCCGCTGCCGATCGGTGCCGAACCGTTCGTACGCCTTCGCGGCGATGACGGTGGTGACGAAACCGCCGGCCGGGACCATGCCGTAGGAGGTCTCCTCCAGGAAGACACAGGCGTCGGCCAGCCCGCCGCCCGACCCCCCGTACTCCTCGGGCAGGCACACCCCGAGCCAGCCCAGTTCGGCGAGCCTGCCGTACAGGCCGGGATGATGGGCCTCGCGCCCCCCGCCGGTCAGCGCGTCGCGCTGCTGACGGGTACCGCACTCGCGCTTGGCGAAATCTCTAACGGCCGCGACGAAAGCGGACTGCTCCTCGGTGAGACGGCTGCCCATCAGGTCCTCCAGAAGTCGTGTGACAAAGTGTTGGCAGGTGCGTGTTGACGGGTGTGGCAGTTGTTCCCTGATTTCTCGGTTCTCGGTTCTCGGGACGGAGGTGGCGGTTTCGTGAGTACGGTCCCGATGGCCGAGACGGAGGACCCGACGGCACGGCGCATCCTCGACGCCGCGCTGGAGCAGTTCACCGTCTTCGGTCTGCGCCGTTCCTCCGTGGACGACGTCGCCAAACGGGCCGGTGTCTCCCGGGTCACCGTCTACCGGCGCTTCCAGAACAAGGACACGCTGGTCGAGCAGACCCTGCTGCGTGAGAACAGCCGGTTCTTCCAGCGGCTCGACGCGGCGGTCGCGGCACTGCCGACCATGGAGGAACGGGTCGTCGAGGGATTCGTCGTCGCCCTGCGCCACACCCGCGCACATCCGCTCTTCGGCGGCCTGCTGCGCCTGGAACCCGAGGTCGTACTGCCGTACATGACCGTGCACGGCGGCTCCTCGCTCACCGCCACCGTCGACTACCTCACGGCTCATCTGCGCCGCGCGCAGCAGGCCGAGGGACGCCCCGACGAGGACCCGCGGCCCGTCGCCGAACTCATGGTGCGGGTGGCCGTCTCCTTCCTCCTCAACCCGGTCAGCTGCATCGAGATGGAGGACGAGGACCAGGCCCGTGCCTTCGCCCGCCGCTACCTGGCCCCCCTGCTGAAGGCCTGAGCACCACCCCCGGCCGTACGCGGCCGGGTTCAGCGCCGCAGGTGCAGCGTCCGGGCCAGCCGCACGGCGCGCTGCCGGGCGGCCGCCGGTACCTCGAAGGAGGTCAGCGCGATCGGCGGCGTGAACCGCTGCACGGTCGTCGACTGCACCGCCGTGAACGCCCGCAGCCCCTCCGCGCCGTGGATCCGCCCGAAGCCGGAGTCCCGCGAGCCGCCGAACGGCAGTGCCGGTACGGCCGCGAAGCCCAGCACCGAGTTCACCGACACCGCCCCCGCCCGCAGCCGCGCCGCGATCGCGGCCCCGGTGCGCCGGTTGCCGCAGAACACCGCGGCCCCCAGGGCGTACCGCGAGTCGTTGGCCCGCGCGACCGCCTCGTCCACGTCGGCCACCGCGTTGACGGCGACGACCGGTCCGAAGGTCTCCTCCGTCATGGCCGCCGCGTCCTCCGGCACCCCGGTCAGGACGACGGGCGCGACGTACGGCGCCCGGACCGACTCGGGCCCGCCCAGCAGGGCCCGCGCGCCCGCCGACACCGCCGCCGTCACGTGCCGTTCCACGGTCGCGAGCTGACCCGGCAGGGTCATCGGACCGTAGTCCGCGTCGCCGTCGGCGCCCGGCCGCAGCGCACCGGCCCGCTCCACCACCCGCTCGCACAGCGCCGCGTGGATCCCGCGCACGGCGTAGACGCGCTCCACGCCCGCACAGGTCTGCCCGGCGTTGCTCAGCGCACCCCACACGATCGCGTCGGCGGCGGCGTCCAGGTCCGCGTCCGCGGTCACGATCACCGCGTCCTTCCCGCCGCACTCGGCGAGGAACGGCGTCAGCGTCTCGGCGCACACCGCCATCACCCTGCGCGCCGTCCCGGGCGACCCGGTGAACGCCAGCTTGTCGACCTCGGAGCGGGCCAGGGCCTCCCCGGTGGCCGCGGCGCCGGTGACGGTGGCGAGCAGCCCGGCGTGCGCGGGCACGGCCCTGCCGAACAACTCGGCGAGCAGGGTGCCGGTGGCCGGGGTCAGCTCGGACGGCTTGAGAACCACGGCGTTCCCGGCGGCCAGGGCATACCCGACGGAACCCATCGGCGTGTAGCAGGGGTAGTTCCAGGGGCCGATCACGCCGACCACGCCCAGCGGCCGGTGCACCAGTGAGGCCCGCTGGTGGACGGTGAACAGACCGGTGCGCACCCGCCGCCCGCGCAGCACGCGGTCGGCGTTGCGGGCGGCCCAGCCCAGGTGCTCCAGCGTGAGGACGACCTCCAGCTCGGCGTCACCGGCCGGCTTGCCGGTCTCCTCGGCGATGGTCCGGGCGACCGTGTCCAGCTCGGCGGCGAGGACGCGTTTCCAGCGCAGCAGATGCTCACGCCGCCGAGCCGCGGGCAGCGCGGCCCACGCCACCTGTGCCTCCCGTGCCCGGATCACGGCACGGGCGACCTCCTCGGGACCGTCGACCGGGTGCTCGGCGAGCGGTTCGCCCGTCGCCGGGGAGCGGGTGGTGAACGTCGCGGACGTCGCGGCACGGGGTGCGGCGTCCGGGGCGGTGTCGGTCATCGGGCCCCCAGCGAATCGAAGATACAAAACCTATCTACTTGTTTCATGTGCGCGTGGGCGCGTCAATACTCCGATGGGGGCGGGAGCGGTGCCGTCGGGCGTCCGGAGCCGCTCCGCTGTCACTCACCGTGACTGAATCTGATCGGCTTCGATCGATCCTCGACGCTTCACGAACGGGTGCTTCACCGGCTTATCGGTCTGTCGTACGAGGCCTCATACCAGAGCGGGACGTTGGCCGCGGGACTTTGTCAACTGCCCACCGCACATGAGGGGCAGGCGACTACTGTCAGTGTCCGTCGGGCGACGTAGGGCCGACGCACCAGCGCGACACACCAGCACGACGGACAAGCACACGGACCAGTACGAGGACACCGATGTCTCACCTCCGCGCACCGGCCGCGCGAGCAGACCGCCGCGAGGGCGGGCGGCACGGCCGGCCGGCCCCACGTACCACCACCGCCCTGCCCGAGACCCACATACGACCCCAACTCCTCCGGCTCGCCGTGCTGCCGCCGGTGGCGGTCGCCCTCAGCGCCTGCGCGGTCGTTCTCTTCACCGTCCGGTCCACCGGTACCCGGCCCGGCCCCGTCCTGTGGTGCGTACTCGCCGGCGCGGTGTCGGTGACCGTCGCGGCCGTCGCCATCGCGGCCGTCGCCGCCGACCGCGCCGCGCGCTCCGTGCACGACCGCGTCGGCGCCCTGCGCCGCAGCACCGCACGCCAGGAGGGCGAGCTGCGGGCCGTCGTCGACGCGTTGCGCCGCGGTGAGACGCCGTCCCCCCGCAAACCGCGCGGCGGGCCGCCCGCCGACGCCGACGACTTCGAACTGCTCGCCGCCGACCTCTCCCGGGCCCACGACGGCGCCGTCACCGCCGTCGTCCGGGCCGCCCAGCTCTCCAGCCAGGCGGGCAGCGAACAGAAGCTGGAGGTCTTCCTCAACCTCGCCCGGCGCCTCCAGTCGCTGGTGCACCGCGAGATCTCCATCCTGGACGAGCTGGAGAACGAGATCGAGGACCCCGACCTCCTCAAGGGCCTCTTCCACGTCGACCACCTCGCCACCCGCATCCGCCGCCACTCCGAGAACCTCGCCGTGCTCGGCGGCGCCGTCTCCCGCCGCCAGTGGAGCCACCCGGTGGACATGACCGAGGTGCTGCGCTCGGCCATCGCCGAGGTCGAGCAGTACTCCCGGGTCCGGCTGGTCCCGCCGATCGACGGCACCCTGCGCGGCCACGCCGTCGCCGACGTCATCCACCTGCTGGCCGAACTCGTCGAGAACGCCACGCTGTTCTCCGCCCCGCAGACCCAGGTGCTGATGCGCGCCAACCTCGTCACCTCGGGCCTCGCCGTCGAGGTCGAGGACCGCGGACTCGGCATGCCCGTCGGCGAACAGGACCGGATGAACGCCCTGCTCGCCGACCCCGACCAGGTCAACGTCGCCCGCCTGCTCGCGGACGGGCGCATCGGACTGTTCGTCGTCTCCCAGCTCGCCAAGCGGCACGGGATCACCGTGCGGCTGCAGACCAACATCTACGGCGGTGTCCAGGCCGTACTGGTCGTCCCCCAGGCCCTGCTGGGCACGGAGCCGGGTGCCCTCCCGGGCGGTACGGACCGGCCGGCCGAGATCACCGCGGCCGAGCCGGTGCCGGTGCCGGTGCCGGTGCCGCAGCCCCGGTCCGCGACGCCCGTGGCACCGCCAACTCCGGTCGCACCGGACCCGGTCGCACCCGCCCCGGTCGCACCGGCGTACCTGGCACCGGCGTCCGTGGCTCCGGCGTCCGTGGCTCCGGCTTCCGCCGCACCGGCGGCTCCGGCTCCCGGGGCGCCCGTTCCCGCGGTGGCGTCCGGCCCGGACCAGGTCCGCGGGGCGGACGGTGAACCCCGGCCGCTGCCCGTGCGGGGCACGCACCGCAACCGGCCCACCCCGGCCGCCGCCGTGCCCGGAGTGCGGCCCGACGACCGGGGCGTCCTCGCCGAACACGCGGCCACCCCGCCCGTCCCGCGCCACAGCACGGTGCGCGGCACCATGGGCAAGCCCCAACTGCCGCGCCGCCGCGCCCAGGAGCACATCGCACCCCAACTGCGCGGTGGGCCCGCCCCGCGCCAGGACCCCGAGCAGTACGTCGGCCACGACCCCGGCCTGATGGCGGCCTTCCAACGCGGAATCGGCCTCGCCGAGGCGCAGCAGCACACGGACCCCGCCCCGTTGACGCCGACCCGCGGGAACCCGGCCGGATGACCACCCCCACGACCACCCCCACCACCTCCACGACCAGCGCTCCCACAGACCTGCGTACCCCAAGGAGTCGATCCACCATGGCGAGCGATGCGCCGACCGGCCACGTGTCCGACCTCGACTGGCTGATGAGCGGCCTCGTCCAGCGCGTGCCGCACACGAGCAGCGCGGTCCTGCTGTCCGCCGACGGACTGGTGAAGTCCGTCCACGGCCTCGACGCCGACAGCGCCGACCACATGGCGGCCCTGGCCTCCGGCCTCTACTCCCTCGGCCGCAGCGCAGGTGTCCGCTTCGGCGACGGCGGAGACGTGCGGCAGGTCGTCGTCGAACTCGACTCGACGCTGCTCTTCGTCACCACCGCCGGCTCCGGCACCTGCCTCGCCGTGCTGGCCGGCCGCGAGGCCGACGCGGCCGTGCTCGGCTACGAGATGGCGATGCTGGTCAAGAGCGTCCGCCCCTACCTGGTCACCGCGCCCCGGCAGCACGCCGTCGAACCCCCGGCGATGAGGCCTTGACCGTGGCCGCGGCCGGCGACGGGCCCTGGCTCGACGACGCCGCCGGACGGCTGGTGCGCCCCTTCACCGTCAGCAACGGCCGTACCCGGCCCACCGTCTCGCTCGACCTGATGTCCCAGGTCATGGCCACCGGGGCGACCCCCCTCGGCTACCTCGGACCCGAACACGCGCAGGTACTCGACCTGTGCCGGGCGCCCCTCCCGGTCGCCGAGCTCGCCGCGCATCTGCGGCTCCCGGTGGCGGTCACCAAGGTGCTGCTCTCGGACCTCGTCGACTGCGGCGCGCTGACCACCAAACCCCCCGCCGCGTTCCACCACCACCCCACGGACCGGGCCCTTCTGGAGGCAGTGCTCGATGGACTACGACGACAGCTCTGACTACGCGCCCGGCGAAGGCGCCGACCCGTTCCCCACCGCCCTGAAGATCCTCGTGGCCGGTGGATTCGGTGTCGGCAAGACGACCTTCGTCGGCGCGGTCAGCGAGATCGCGCCGCTGAGCACGGAAGAACTGCTCACCACCGTCAGCGCCGCGACCGACAACCTCGACGGAATCGAGAACAAGCTCGAAACGACCGTGGCCATGGACTTCGGCCGCCTCACCCTCGACCCCGAACACGTGCTGTACCTGTTCGGCACCCCCGGCCAGGAACGCTTCTGGTTCATGTGGGACGAACTGTGCGAGGGCGCGCTCGGGGCGGTGATCATCGCCGACACCCGCCGCCTGGAGGAGTCCTTCGCCGCCGTCGACTTCTTCGAGGAACGCGGCCTCGGCTTCGTCGTCGCGATCAACGAGTTCGACGGCGGCCACCGCTACGACCCCGAGGAGGTGCGCGCGGCCATGGACCTCCACCCCGAGATCCCCATCGTGCGCTGCGACGCCCGGATCTCCAGCTCCGGCGTGCAGACGCTGCTCACCCTCGTACGCCACCTCATCGCCCACACACCGGCCCCCACGACCGGATTCGGCGCCGGAGCCCGCCCATGAGCTACGACCCGCCACGCCCGGCCGGACGCCTGCTGCTCACCCCCGAGGACCGGGAGGCCCCCGAGCGGGTACGGCGGCTGCGCCGGCTCGGTCTCGCGGAACGCCCCGACCCCGCCCTCGACGCCTTCGCCGCCCACCTCGCCGGCCTCACCGAGGCGCCGTACGCGATGGTCAACTTCCTCGTGGAGGGCGGGCAGTTCTTCGCGGGCCTGCGCGTGCCCGAGATCCCTCCGGTGACACGCGGGGACGGGACCAGCCCCGAGTTCGGCCGGGTCCAGCCCCGCGACCACGGCTTCTGCCCCCACGTGGTGGTCCGGCGCAAGGCGCTGGTCCTGGAGGACGTACGCGACTATCCGCGCTTCGCGGGCAACCCCGTCGTCGACACGTTCGGCATCCGCTCCTACCTCGGCGCCCCGCTCATCGACAGCACGGGGACGGTCCTCGGCACCGTGTCCGCCGCCGACGTCCGGCCCCGGACCTGGGGGACCGAGGGCCTGGCGACGATCAAGTCGACGGCCGCCGACCTCGTACGGCGCATCGAGCGCAGCGCGGAGGACGGGTTCCCCCTGTGAGCGGCGGGCGCGTGCGAGGCGTGAAGCAAAGCTGCGACCGGGGTTAAGAAAGGCTCGATGGACCCGGGGCGGTGTCGTACGGCAGATTGCTGTGCGATTCCCCTCCCCTTCCCGGACGCGGGCCGCTTCGGCATGCCCATGGCCGGGACCTCACCCCCGTCAGGAGCCGTAGCGTTGAAGGCGCTGGTCAAGGAGAAGGCGGAGCCCGGGCTGTGGCTCGCGGACGTCCCGGAGCCCGTCATCGGCCCCGGTGACGTCCTCATCAAGGTGCTGCGCACCGGCATCTGCGGCACCGACCTGCACATCCGGGCCTGGGACGGCTGGGCGCGGCAGGCCATCCGCACCCCGCTCGTCGTCGGCCACGAGTTCGTCGGCGAGGTCGTCGACACCGGGCGCGACGTCACCGACATCAAGACCGGCGACCGCGTCAGCGGCGAGGGCCACCTGGTCTGCGGCAAGTGCCGCAACTGCCAGGCCGGACGGCGCCACCTGTGCCGCGCCACCGTCGGTCTCGGCGTCGGCCGGGACGGCGCGTTCGCCGAGTACGTCGCCCTGCCCGCCTCCAACGTCTGGGTGCACCGGGTCCCCGTCGACCTCGACGTCGCCGCGATCTTCGACCCGTTCGGCAACGCCGTGCACACCGCGCTGTCCTTCCCGCTGGTCGGCGAGGACGTCCTCATCACCGGCGCCGGACCCATCGGTCTGATGGCCGCCGCCGTGGCCCGGCACGCGGGCGCCCGCAACGTCGTCATCACCGACGTGAGCGAGGAGCGGCTGGAACTCGCCCGCAAGGTCGGCGTCAGCCTCGCCCTGAACGTGTCGGCCGCGACCATCGCCGACGGACAGCGGGAGCTGGGCCTGCGCGAGGGCTTCGACATCGGCCTGGAGATGTCCGGCCGCCCCGAGGCCATGCGCGACATGATCGCCAACATGACGCACGGCGGCCGGATCGCCATGCTCGGCCTGCCCGCCGAGGAGTTCCCGGTCGACTGGGCCCGCGTCGTGACCTCCATGATCACCGTCAAGGGCATCTACGGCCGCGAGATGTTCGAGACCTGGTACGCCATGTCCGTGCTGCTCGAAGGCGGCCTCGACCTCGCCCCGGTGATCACCGGCCGCTACTCCCACCGCGACTTCGAGGCCGCCTTCGCCGACGCCGCGAGCGGCCGCGGCGGCAAGGTCATCCTCGACTGGACCGCGTAAGTCATCTCCCTTCCTAGGAGCTTCTGAGATGTTCGACTCCGTGCGCGACGACCTGCGCACCACCCTCGACGAGATCCGCGCCGCCGGGCTGCACAAGCCCGAGCGCGTCATCGGCACCCCGCAGTCCGCGACCGTCGAGGTCACCGCGGGCGGCCGCCCCGGCGAGGTCCTCAACTTCTGCGCCAACAACTACCTCGGCCTCGCCGACCACCCCGAGGTCGTCGCCGCCGCCCACGAGGCGCTGGACCGCTGGGGCTACGGCATGGCCTCCGTGCGCTTCATCTGCGGCACCCAGGAGGTGCACAAGGAACTGGAGGCGCGGCTCTCCGCGTTCCTCGGCCAGGAGGACACGATCCTCTACTCCTCCTGCTTCGACGCCAACGGCGGCGTCTTCGAGACCCTCCTCGGTCCCGAGGACGCGGTGATCTCCGACGCCCTCAACCACGCCTCGATCATCGACGGCATCCGCCTGTCCAAGGCCAAGCGCCTGCGCTACGCCAACCGCGACATGGCCGACCTGGAGGCACAGCTCAAGGCCGCGGGCGACGCCCGCCGCAAGCTGATCGTCACCGACGGCGTCTTCTCCATGGACGGATACGTGGCCCCGCTCGACGAGATCTGTGATCTTGCCGACCGCTACGACGCCATGGTCATGGTCGACGACTCGCACGCCGTCGGCTTCGTCGGCCCCGGCGGCCGCGGCACCCCCGAGCTGCACGGCGTCATGGACCGCGTCGACATCATCACCGGCACCCTCGGCAAGGCGCTCGGCGGCGCCTCCGGCGGCTACGTCGCCGCCCGCGCCGAGATCGTCGCCCTGCTGCGCCAGCGCTCCCGCCCGTACCTCTTCTCCAACACCCTCGCCCCGGTGATCGCCGCCGCCTCCCTCAAGGTGCTCGACCTGCTGGAGTCCGCCGACGACCTGCGCGTCCGGCTCGCCGAGAACACCGCCCTGTTCCGCCGCCGGATGACCGAGGAGGGCTTCGACATCCTCCCCGGCGACCACGCCATCGCGCCCGTCATGATCGGCGACGCGTCGAAGGCGGGCCGCATGGCCGAGCTGCTGCTGGAGCGCGGCGTGTACGTGATCGGCTTCTCCTACCCGGTCGTCCCGCAGGACAAGGCCCGCATCCGCGTGCAGCTGTCCGCCGCCCACTCCACGGACGACGTGCACCGCGCGGTGGACGCCTTCGTCGCCGCCCGGGAGCAGCTCGCCGCCTGAGACCCCCGGTGACCTGAGAGAATCGATCCCATGATCGAGGCGCGGCGGCTGCACATCCTCCGAGCGGTGGCGGACCACCGCACCGTGACGGCGGCGGCCGCCGCGCTGTACCTCACCCCGTCGGCGGTCTCCCAGCAGCTGGCCGCCCTGGAGCAGGAGACCGGGCACCGCCTGGTCGAGCGCGGCGCCAAGGGCGTACGGCTGACCCCGGCCGGGGAGATCCTGCTCAGCCACACCAACGCCGTCCTCGCCCAGCTGGAGCGGGCCGAGGCCGAGCTGGCCGCCTACGGCTCCGGCGAGGCCGGCACGGTCACGGTCGCCTCCTTCGCCACCGGCATCGCCCTCGTCGTCGCGCCCGCCCTGGCCCGCCTCGCCGCATCGGCGCCCGGCATCCGCCTCCGCGTCCAGGACGCCGAGGGCGACGCCAGCCTGCCGATGGTCCTCGACCGGCAGGTCGACGTGGCCGTAGCCGTCGAGTACCGCGGGGCACCGCCCGCCGACGACCCGCGCCTGACCCACGTCTTCCTGTACGCCGAGCCCTTCGACGCGGTCGTCCCGGTCGCCCACCGCCTCGCCGACGCCGACGAGGTGCCGCTCGCCGAGCTGGCCAAGGACCCCTGGATCGGCCCCTACCCGGGCAACCCGTGCCACGACGTGGTCGTGCTGGCCTGCGAGAGCGCCGGGTTCCAGCCCCGCCTCGAACACTCCTCGGACGACTTCCGCGCCGTGGTGTCCCTCGCCGCCGCCGACGCCGGGGTGGCGCTCGTCCCGCGCTCGGCGCTGCTCGGCACCGACCTCACCGGCGTGGTCGTCCGCCCGGTCGACGGGGTCGCGCCCACCCGCCGCGTCTTCGCGGCCGTACGCCGCGGAGCCGAGGAGCACCCGCTGATCCGCCCGGTCCTGGACGCACTCGGCGAGGCGGCCCGGGCCTGAGGGGCCGCGCGGGCACGGCCGTTGTCAGTGCGGGCGGATAACGTCCCCGACATGCCGGACGCAGAAGACGTACGCCGTATCGCCCTGTCCCTTCCGGACACGACGGAGAAGACCGCCTGGAGCATGCCCACGTTCCGGGTCGCGGGCAAGATGTTCGCGACACTGCCCGAGGAGGAGACCTCACTCGCGGTGCGCTGCCCCAAGGAGGAGCGCGACGAACTGGTGCTGGCCGAGCCGGAGAAGTTCTGGATCGCGGGGCACGAGGCCCAGTTCGCCTGGGTGCGGGCCAGGCTCGCCGCGCTGGAGGGCGAGGACGAACTGCGCGACATCCTCGCCGACTCCTGGCGCCAGGCGGCCCCGACCCGGCTGCTGGAGGCCCACCCCCGGCTGGGGCTGCCGGCCGGGGGCTGAAAACCCCTCGGGCGTTGTCCGTGCCCCGTGGCATGATCCGAACACGTGCGTGACAGCCGGGACCGGAGGGGGGTTCCGGCCGTCGGACGTACGCCGCGAGCGGGATCGGTGGGTGCGCGGGACGGGACGCCGGCGGGGCCGGCCGGGGAGGCGGGAGCGGGATGGCCGGGACGTCGTCGCAGTCCACTCACGAGGGGGCGCCGGCCGGCGGGGAGCCGGCCGCGGTGCGAGCCGTGTGGTCGCGGGACTTCGCGCTGTTCTTCGCCGCCCGCGCCGTGGCCCGGCTGGGCGACACCATGCTCCCCGTCGCGCTCGCCGCCGGTCTGCTCCAGCACGGGTACGGGGCGGGCGCGGTCGGCCTGGCCATGGCCGCGACCGCCGCCGCCTTCGCCGGTCTGGTCGTCTTCGGCGGAGTCCTCGCCGACCGGTTCAGCACCCGCAAGCTGATGATCGGCGCCGACCTGGTGCGGCTCGGCACCCAGGCCCTGGCCGCCACGCTCTTCTTCTCCGGGCACGTCGTGCTGTGGCAGATCTGCGCCATCGGCTTCGTCAACGGCGTCGCGGGCGCCGTCTTCCAGCCCGGCGTCGCCAGCACCGTGCCCCGGCTCGCCTCCGACATCCAGGGCGCCAACGGCGCGATACGCGTCGCCGAGTCCGCCGCCCAGCTCGCCGGCCCCGCCGTGGCCGGGCTCCTGGTCGGCTTCGCCTCACCCGGTGGCGTCTTCGCCGCCCACGCCACCACCTACGCGCTCAGCGCCCTGTGCCTGCTGCTGCTCCGCCTGCCCCCGCCCGCGCCGGCGCCCGTGCCGGGGAGCCGAGCGGAGGCCGGTCGCGGGAGCAAGGCGTTCCGCGCCGACCTGGTCGAGGGGTGGCGGGAGTTCCGCGCGCGGCGGTGGCTGTGGAGCGTCATCGCCGTCTGGTGCGTCTACATGATCGCCGTCTGGGGCCCGACCGTTCCGCTGGTGGCCACCGAGGTGGTTCAGGAGCACGGCCCGCGCGCGTACGGACTGGTCAACTCGGCCCTGGGCGCCGGCACCGTCGTCGGCGGCCTCCTCGCGCTGCGGCTGCGGCCCCGCCGCATGCTCCGGGCCGGAGCGATCGCCCTCGTCGGTTTCGCCGCCTTCCCCGCGAGCGTCGGTGCCGGGCTCGACGTACCCGCCATGGCGGCCGGGGCCGCCGTCGCCGGGGCCGGGATGTCCTTCTGGGGCGTGATGTGGGCGACCAGCGTGCAGACCCAGGTCCCGCCCGACGTCCTCAACCGGATCCACGCCTACGACGTGGCGGGCTCGCTCGCGATGATGCCCGTCGGCCAGGCACTCGCGGGCCCCGCCGCGGCGGCCCTCGGCGCCGACCACGTCCTGCTCGTCGCCGGCGCGACCAGCTTCGCCGTGTGCGCCGCCCTGCTCCTGATCCCCGCGGTGCGCGGACTGGTGCGGGTGGACGCGGCCGCGGCGGGCTCGAGCGGGACCGCGGCCGCCGCGGCCGAGCCGTCCCGCACGCAGAAGTGCTGACGCCGCCGGACCGTGCCCCGGAAAAGCGGTGCGCGACCACCGGCCCGAGTGCGGTATGGTTTTCCTGCGCGTTCGACCAGGGGAAACCCCAGGTCAGACGGGCATCGGGACGTGGCGCAGCTTGGTAGCGCACTTGACTGGGGGTCAAGGGGTCGCAGGTTCAAATCCTGTCGTCCCGACTGGAGACAGTCGTTGATCGAGGGGCGGTTTCGGAGAGATCCGAAACCGCCCCTCGATTGTTCTCCCTGCGGCGTGCCTGGGCGCCGAGGCGAGATGCCCGATATATCACTGTCGGGTGTCCGTGCTCATCCTCTGCCACTTCGCGCTCGCGGCCTGCGCCGCGCCGCTGGTGCGAGGGCTGGGCACCCGCGCCTTCCTCGTGCTGGCCCTGCCGCCCGCCGCGGCGACCGTCTGGGCGGCCACCCGGTGGAGCACGACGGCCGCGGGCGGCGCCGACACCACCGTCTGGCGCTGGCTGCCCGCCTACCACGTGGACTGGGCCCTGAGACTGGACGCCCTGGCCGAACTCATGGTGCTGCTCGCGGCGGGCGTGGGCACCCTCGTCCTGGTCTACTGCGCCTCCTACTTCGACGACCGTTCGCGGCAGCTCGGCCGCTTCGCCGGGAACCTCCTCGCCTTCGCCGGGGCGATGCTCGGGCTCGTCCTGGCCGACGACCTCGTCCTGCTCTACATCTTCTGGGAACTGACGACGGTCTTCTCCTACCTGCTGATCGGCCAGACCAGCGACCACAAGCGGAACCGGCGCAGCGCCCTGCAAGCCCTCACGGTCACCGCGCTCGGCGGACTGACCATGCTCGTCGGCCTCCTCCTCCTGGGCCACGAGGCGGGCACCTACCGCGTCTCGGCGATCCTCGCCGACCCGCCGCCCCCGTCGGCGGCGCTGTCCACGGCGATCGTGCTGATCCTCGTCGGCGCGCTGTCCAAGTCCGCGATCTGGCCCTTCAGCCTCTGGCTGCCCAACGCCATGGCCGCTCCCACCCCCGTCAGCGCCTACCTGCACGCCGCCGCGATGGTCAAGGCCGGCGTCTACCTGATCGCCCGGCTCGCCCCCGCCTTCGCCGAGGTCACGCCCTGGCGCCCGCTGCTGCTCGTCCTCGGCTCCGCGACGATGCTGCTCGGCGGCTGGCGGGCGCTCAGGATGAACGACCTCAAACTCGTCCTCGCCTACGGCACCGTCAGCCAGCTCGGCTTCCTCGCCGTCCTCGCCGGAGCGGGCGGCCACGACACCGGCCTCGCCGCCACCGCCATGATCCTCGGGCACGCCCTGTTCAAGGCGCCGCTCTTCCTCGTCACCGGCATCGTCGACCACGCCACCGGCACCCGTGACCTGCGTAAACTCTCCGGTCTCGGACGCCGGCTGCCCGCCGTGTGCGCGGTCGCCGTGATCGCCGGGGCGTCCATGGCGGCCGTACCGCCCCTGCTCGGCTTCGCCGCCAAGGAGGCCGCCTTCCAAGCCCTCCTGGACGGCGGCACCGGCGACCGCTGGGCGCTCGCCGCGACCGTCGTCGGCTCGGCCCTGACCACCGCCTACACCCTGCGCTACCTGTGGGGCGCCTTCGCCCGCAAGCCCGGCCTCCCCGACACCGGCGCGCACCCCGTCCCGGCGGCCTTCCTCGCACCGCCCGCCGTGCTCGCCCTGGCCTGCCTCGTCCTCGGCCCCGGCGTGCCCTGGCTCCAGGGCCTCCTCGGCACCTACGCCGAACAGTTCCCCGCGCCCGCCCACCCGTACCACCTGGCGCTCTGGCACGGCGCCGGTCCCGCGCTCGGCCTGTCCGGCGCGGCCTGGGCCGGCGGGGTACTGCTCTTCCTCGCCGCGGGCCCCGTCCAGCGGGTCGGCCAGGTGATCGCCTGGCGCTCCGCGGACCGGGTCTTCGGACGGCTGCTGCTCGCCCTGGAGCGCACCGCCCTGCAGTGCACCGGACTCGTACAGCGCGGCTCGCTGTCGGTGTACCTGGTGACGACCATGAGCGTGGTCCTCGCCGGGCAGATCGCCGTGCTCGTCGCGGACGAACCCTGGACCGGCGTCCCCGCCCCACGGCTGTGGGACCACCCCGCCCAGGCCGGTGTCGCCCTGCTGACCTGCGCCGTGGCCCTGCTCTGCCTGGGCGTGCGGCGCCGGATGAAGGCCGTCGTCTTCGCCGGCCTCACCGGATACGGCACCGCGCTGCTCTTCGTCGCGCAGGGCGCTCCCGACCTCGCGCTGACCCAGTTCTGCGTGGAGACCGTCTCCATGATCGTCTTCGTGCTGGTGCTGCGCCGGATGCCGGTGCACTTCGAGGAGAACTACAGCCGGTGGCGTCGCCTGCTGCGGATGCCGGTGGCGCTCGCGGGCGGCGCCGCCGTCGCCGTCGTCCTGTGGATCATGGCGGGGCACCGCCGGGCCGACAGCGCGGGAGCGGCGATGGTGGAGGAGACCGCGCACCACGGGCTGAAGGACGTCGTCGCGACGATCCTCGTCGACCTGCGGGCCTGGGACACGATGGGGGAGTCGGCGGTACTCGCCGCCGCCGCGATCGGCGTCACCAGCCTCATCTACCTGCACCGCCGCACCGACGGCGCCGAACAGCCCGTACTGCCGCTGCCCGGCGACCACCCGCACGCCGGCCTGCGCACCGCCTGGCCTGCGACGCCCTACGAGTCGGCGGGCCTGCCCAGCGGCGACGAGAGCGCGCCGGAGCGGACCTGGCTCGCCGCCAGCGCCACGCTCGCCCCGGAGCGCCGCTCCCTCGTCCTCGAGGTGGTCGCGCGCCTCATCTTCCACCCCGTCCTCGTCCTCTCCGTCTACCTGCTGCTGTGCGCGGAGAACCTGCCGGGCGGCGGCTTCGTCGCGGGCCTGACCGCCGGCGTCGCCTTCATCGCCCGCTACCTGGCCGGCGGGCGGCACGAACTCGCCGACGCCGTGCGCTTCAAACCGGGCCTGTTCACCGGCCTCGGCCTGTTCCTGTCCACCGGGGTCGCGCTGGGCGGCCTCGGCGAGGGCACCGTGCTGCACGGCTGGACCTGGCACGGCCACCTGCCCGTGTGGGGCGACGTCCACCTGTCCACCGCCGTCTTCTTCGACTGCGGGGTCTACCTCCTCGTCCTCGGCGTGGTCCTGGACATCGTGCGGGCCCTCGGCGCCCGCATCGACCGCCAGATCGAACGGGCCGCCCCCCGACCGGAGGCGGGCCGCGCATGACCGTGAGCCTCTCCCTGCTGGTGGCCGCCGCCGTCCTCAACGCCGTCGGCGCCACCCTGCTGCTGACCCGGTCCCTGACCCGGATCCTGCTCGGCGCCGTCGTCCTCGGCAACGGCGTCAACCTCCTGGTCCTGGCCTCCACCGGCAGCGCGGGCGACGCGCCGCTGCTCTACGCGCACATCATCCGCAACCGCGTCACCGACCCGCTGCCCCAGGCCATCGCGCTGACCGCGATCGTCATCACCCTCGCCACCACCGCGTTCCTGCTCGCCATGGCCTACCGCAGCCACCAGGTCACCGGCTCCGACGAGATCAGCGACGACACCGAGGACCGGATGGTCGCCCTGCGCGCCGAGTTCCTCGACCGGCGCGGCGAACTCCGCGACCGCTACCGCGAGGCCCGCGCCGGGGACGGCGGCGCCGACGCCGAGCAGCGCGCCCGCTACCGCGCCGCCCGCAAACGGCTGCGCCGGCGGGTCCGCCAGGAACGCGCCTACCAGGCCCGCGCCAACGACGTCTCCGGGAACCTCTGGAACGACATCCTCGGCGCCGACCCCGAGGACTACCGGGAGGGCCGGGAACTGGGCTCCACCGACGCCGCGGGCCGCCCGGGACCGGCCCCGGCCCGGATCGCCGGACCCTCCAACGACCCCGAGGAGACCGGCCGCGAGCCCGACTCCCGCCCCGGCGAGGACTCCGGCCACCCGCCGCCCGACCAGCCCGACGACCCCGAGGGCGCCGGCACGGAAGGAACCAGGTGAACGCGCTCGTCCCGCTCCCCGTCCTGCTGCCCCTGTGCGTCACCGGCCTCAAGCTGGCCATCGGGCCCCGCCTCCACCGGCTCCAGCGCTTCATCAGCCTCGCCGTGCTCGGCGCGGTCCTGGTGCTCTCCGTGCTGCTCATGGTGGCCGCCGACCGGCACGGCCCGCTCAGCGTGCACCTCGGCGACTTCGCACCGCCGGTCGGCATCACCCTCGTCGCCGACCGGCTGGCGGGCCTGATGCTCACCGTGTCCAGCGCCGTCACCCTGCTCGTCCTCGTGTACTCGCTGGGCCAGGGCATGGCCGACCGCGACGACCAGGCGCCGGTCGGCGTCTTCCACCCCGCCTACCTCATCCTCGTGGCCGGCGTCTCCTGCACCTTCCTCGCCGGAGACCTCGTCAACCTCTACGTCGGCTTCGAGATCATGCTCGTCGCGAGCTTCGTCCTGCTCACCATCGGCGGCACCGCGACCCGGATCCGCGCCGGATCGACGTACGTGATCATCTCGCTGTTCTCCTCCGTGCTCTTCCTGGTCGCCATCGCCATGACCTACGCGGTCGCGGGCACCGTCAACTTCGCCCAGCTCGCCCTGCGGCTGCAGGAGGTACCGCTCGGGGTGCGCACCCTGCTGGAGGCCATGCTGCTGACGGTCTTCGCGATCAAGGCGGCGGTGTTCCCGCTCGCGGCCTGGCTGCCCGACTCCTACCCGACCGCGCCCGCCCCGGTCACCGCGGTCTTCGCCGGACTGCTGACCAAGGTCGGCATCTACTCGATGCTGCGCACCCAGACCCTGCTCTTCCCCGGCCACCGCCTCGGCGACCTGCTGATGCTCGCCGCCCTCGCCTCCATGGTCGTCGGCATCCTCGGCGCCGTCGCCCAGACCGACCTGAAACGGGTCCTGTCCTTCACCCTCATCAGCCACATCGGCTACATGGTCTTCGGCATCGCGCTCGCCGGGCGCGGCTCCCTCAGCGGCGCGATCGTGTACGTGGCCCACCACATCACCGTGCAGACCACCCTGTTCCTCGTCGCCGGGCTCATCGAGCGGCGCGACGGCACCACGGAACTCACCCGCCTCGGCGGCCTGGCCAGGGCCGCGCCGCTGCTCGCCGTGCTGTTCTTCGTCCCCGCCATGAACCTCGCCGGCATCCCGCCGCTGTCCGGGTTCATCGGCAAGCTCGGCCTGATGCGGGCCGGTATCGAGGCCGGCGGCGGCTGGGCCTGGGCGCTCGTCGCCGGGTCGGCGGCCACCAGCCTGCTCACCCTCTACGTCATGGCGAAGGTCTGGAACCTCGCGTTCTGGCGCGACGCACCGCCCGGCGCCGAGGAGGAGGGCGTCGTACTGGAGTCCGCAGAGGACGACGAACCCGGCGACGACGAGGAGGACGGCGAGGAGGGGAGGCCGACCGGCCCGGGGAACAGCGGCACGGGCCGGGGCAGCGGCACCGGCCCGCGAAGGGACACCGGAGCCGGGACCGGGGGCGGGCTGCCGGTACCCGCGGGAGCCGTCGTCGCCGCGGGCTTCCTGGGGCAGTCCATCACCACCACCAAACGGCTGCCCTGGCCCATGCTGGCCGCCACCGGCGTCGCCGTCGCCCTCGGCCTGTCCTACACCGTGCTCGGCGGCCCCCTCACCACCTTCACCCAGGCCGCCGCCACCGAACTCCTCGCCCGCACCCCCTACATCGAGGCGGTGCTCGGCCGGTGAGCAACCTCTTCCGCGACCGTTCCCCCTACAGCTGGTCCTTCCGCGTGGGCCGCGGCCGGCGCGTCCTCGACCTGCCGCTCGTGGGCTGGCTGACCGTCATCTGGATCCTGCTGTGGGGCACCCCCTCCTGGGCCAACCTCGTCAACGGCGTCCTCGTCGCCGTCTGCCTGTGCCTGGCCTTCCCGCTGCCCGCCGTGGACCTCGGCCTGCGGCTGCGCCCCCTGGGCATGCTGCGCCTGGGCACCTACCTGCTGTACGACATGTTCTCCTCCAGCGTCGAGGTCACCCGGCAGATCTTCGCCAAGGGCCCCTACCACGCGGCGGTCGTGGCCGTCCCGCTGCGGGTGCGCAGCGACCTCATGCTCACGGCCACCGCAGTCGCCGTCTCCAACGTCCCCGGCGGCTCCGTGATCGAGCTGCGCCGGGCGACGGCCACCCTGTTCCTGCACGTCCTCGACGCCGCCAACCCCGGCGAGATCGAGGGCGCCCAGCAGCGGGTGTGGCGCATGGAGGAACTCGTCGCCCGCGCCTTCGGCACCGCCGAGGACATCGCGGACGCCGCCCGCCCCGTACCGGAAGGTGACCCCTCGCCGTGACCCCGCACGCCGTCGAAGACGCCATGCTGATCGCCTCGCTCGTGATGATCCTCGCCGCCGGCGCACTGCTGTTGTACCGGATCTGGTACGGCCCCTCGATGCTGGACCGCGCCGTCTCCCTGGACGTGACCGCGGCGCTCATCATCGCCGGCATCGGCGTCAAGGCCGCCCACGACCGCGACTCCTTCTACTTCCCCGTGATGCTGGTGCTCGCCTTCCTCGGGTTCACCGGCTCGGTGGGCATCGCCCGCTTCATCGCCGTACGCGACCGGCCCTCCGTGCGGGCGGACGGCAAGCAGGACCACCGGTGAACGCCTGGGCGGACGCCGCCGACCTGGCCGGGGCGGTCCTGATGCTCCTCGGCTGCCTCCAGTGCCTGCTCGGGGTGATCGGCATGCTGCGCTTCCCCGACGTGCTCTCCCGCAGCCACGCCGCCACCAAACCGCAGACCCTCGGGATGCTCCTCGTCCTGGTCGGGGTGGGGCTGAGGCTGCGCCACGGCACCGACGTGGGCACCCTCGCGCTGATCGCCTTCTTCCAGTTCCTCACCAGCCCGGTCGCCTCCCACCTGGTGGCCCGCTCCGCCTACCGCACCGGGCAGACGGGGTCCCGGGGCCTGCTCCGCGACGACCTGGACCCGCAGCTGAGCGACGAGGGCGGCGCCGGGGAGCAGCCGTAGCTCCGAACGGGCCGTCACCGGGCGGGGGTCAGCCCACGCAGCCCACGTGCGCGAGCGCCTGCCTGAGCAGCACCCCGTGCCCGCCCGGCATCTCGCTCCGCACCGCCTCGGACAGGGCTTCGCGCGGATCGAACCAGACCAGGTCGAGCGCGTCCTGCCGGGGCCGGCAGTCACCGGTCACCGGCACCACGTAGGCGAGGGACACCGCGTGCTGCCGGGGGTCGTGGTACGGCGTGACCCCGTACGTGGGGAAGTACTCGGCCACCGTGAACGGCTGGAGCGAGGACGGCACCCGGGGCAGCGCCACCGGCCCGAGGTCCTTCTCCAGATGACGCAGCAGGGCGTCGCGCACCCGCTCGTGGTGCAGCACCCGGCCGGAGACCAGCGTCCGGCTGACCGTCCCGTCGGGCCCGATGCGCAGGAGCAGGCCGACGCTGGTGACTTCGCCGCTGTCGTCGACGCGCACGGGCACCGCCTCGACGTACAGGATCGGCATGCGGGCGCGTGCCATCTCCAGGTCGTCCGTCGTCAGCCAGCCCGGCGTGGTTTCGGTCATGTCAGACATCGCTTGATCATACTTTCAGCCGTTCGTGGTCCCGGGCGGCGCTCCGGGACTGTGACCCGTCCCACGCCGCTCAGCCGTCGTCCATCGGGCCGCCGGGCAGCCGGTAGACCCGGCGGGCGTTGTCACGCCCCGCCCGGTCCGCGAGGCGCAGCGCGTCCGGCAGGGACAGTTCGTCGGCGTCCAGCCGCTCCTGCAACAGCCCGGCCAGCCCCTCGCGGAAGGCCAGCGCCCCCAGGTGGTGGAACTCGGCCACCCCGTAGGCGTCGGAACTGTGCAGCAGCTTGCGGAACGGAGTGATCTCCAGCGCCTCCGCGAGGATCGCGCCCGCCCGGGCCGGGCCGACGTGGTGCAGGGTGAGCCCCACGTCCAGGTACACGCGCTCGAAGACCGCGGACAGGTAGGCCGCCTGGCGCTGGTAGGGCCAGCAGTGCAGCAGCAGGACCGGGATCGTGCCGGCGGTCAGGTGCAGCCAGTCGGTCAGCAGAGCGGGGTCCACCCGGTGCAGGCGGATGTCGCCGTCACCGAACCCGGTGTGCAGTTGCAGGGGCCGCCCGAGGTCCACGGCCGTCCACAGCAGGTGCCGCGCGAGCACCGGGTCGTCGAGCCGTCCCCCGCCGCGCGCGAGCCAGCGCCCGGCGGCCTCCGTGACCTCGGGGGGCGAGGGCCGGGCCGGGTCCAGGTCGAAGCCGGTGCGGTAGGCCGCGACCGACTTGACGCCCACCACGCCCGGCCGCCGCACCGCCTCCCAGGCGGCGGTGCGGAACGCCTCCGCGTACGCGTCCGGCTCGACACCGCCCGCCGCCACCGTCTCCGCGACCCCCTCCAGCCGCACCACCTCGTACGCCGCCGCGCCGGCCGCCTCCGCCAGCTCGGCCGGACCCGTCACCGGGTGCGGGGCGTACCCCGTGTCCACGCAGAACACGCCGGTGCCCGCGGCCCGCAGGAACCGCCGGTTGACCTCGGCGGCGCCCAGCTCCGCTCGTCGGGCCACGTACACGTCCGGCGGCGCGTGGCGCGGCAGGTCCAGCAGGGGCGCGCAGTGGCGGCGCACGGCGAGACCGACGGGACTGTCGAAGGGGGACACGCCCGGCCAGGCCTCGCCCTCGGTGAGCAGGGCCTCGAAGCCCGCACGGTCCAGGTCGTCGGTGACCGCGCCGTGGCAGTGGTGGTCCACCAGCTCCAGCGCGGCGAGCCGCTCGTGCACGGGCCCCGCGGCCACCTCAGTACTTCCAGCGGTAGGCCGCCGCCACGCCGTCGTCGTCCAGCCCCTCGGCCACCCCGGCCTCGCCCAGCCGTACCGCGATCACCGCGTCGGCCAGCACCGGTCCCAGCGCGGTCCGGAGCACGCCGTCCGCGCGGAACGCCGCCACCGACTCCGCGAGCGAGACCGGCAGCCGCCGCACACCCCGGGCCGCCGCGTCGGCGGGGTCGAGCCGGGCCGGGTCGCCGGTGATCTCCTCGGGCAGCGGCGTCGACGAGACGAGCCCGTCCAGGCCGGCGGCGATCACCGAGGCGAGGGCGAGGTACGGGTTGGCGGCCAGGTCGACCGGCTTCACCTCCAGATTCGCCGCCCGGTCGTGGATCCCGGCGGTGCCGGTGACGATCCGCAGGGCGGCCTCGCGGGTCTCGCGGCCCCAGGCGGTGAACACCCCGGCCCACTGCGAGGGCCGCAGCCGCAGTCCGCTGGCCGGGCTCGGCGCGGTCAGCGCCGTGAGCGCCGGGAGGTGGCCGAGCACCCCGGCCACGAAGGACTCGGCCTCGGTGGTCATGCCGTACCGGCCGGCCCCGCCCGCGTGCAGGTTCGTCCCGTCGCGCCAGGCGGAGAGGTGGAGGTGCCCGCCGTTGCCGACGCCCTGCCCGAGGACCGCCGGGGCGAAGGAGACGCGCAGCCCGTGGCGCCGTGCCACGGCCCGGATCGTCTGCCGCACCAGCACGCTCCGGTCGGCCGCCGCCACCGGGTCGAGCGCGCCCACCGAGATCTCGAACTGCCCCGCCGCGTACTCGGGATGCAGCTGCTCCACGTCCACGCCCTGCGCGGCGAGCGCCGCCAGCAGGTCGGCGGCGCAGTCGCTCAGCCCGATCTGCCGGGCGGCCCCGTACGCCGGTCCGGACACCGCCGGGACGAAGGCGTCGCCGTCCGCGTTGCCCCGGCTCACCACCCACTCGATCTCGACGGCGGCCCTGAACGTGATGCCGTGCCGCTCGGCGGCCTCGGCGACGGTCCGGCGCAGGACGGTGCGCCCGCACGCCGTGTGCGGTACGCCCTCCTGGGTGATCCGGTCGACCGGCGCCCACGCCCAGCCGGGCTGCGCCGCCAGTACGGTCAGCCGGTCGAGGTCGGGGTAGAGGCGCAGGTCGCCGTCGGGGGAGCCGAGGACGTCGGTGGTGACGATCGAGTCGTCGGCCAGGAAGGTGTCGAACACCGGCGACATGCCGACGCCCCAGGCGGCGGCCGCGGCGAGCTTCGCGGTGGGCACGGTCTTCACCCGGGCGATCCCCGCCGTGTCGACGTAGGCCAGTACGACGCCGTGCACGTCCCGCCCGGCCAGCTCGCCGCTCAGCGCGGTGGCCCGCTCGACCTCGCCGGGGCGCCCGCCGGGCACGGGATCGCACTCGCTCACGTCTCGGCTCCTTCGCGCCTGCGCCGTCCGTCGCGCACCATTGTGCCGTTCGGTGATCACGCTGTCCGGGTTTCGCCGGATGTGCGCACGACGCGGTGGCGGCCGCCCGGGGTCAGTCCAGGTCGCCGGGCTGCGGCGAGGGGGTCTTGCCGTCCAGGACGGTCTTCAGGCGCTCGGTGCCCTGGCGTACGCCCTGTTCGACGGAGGAGGTCTGACCGCCGTCCGTGCCGCCGCCCGTGAGGGTGAGGGCGGAGGTGCCGACGCGTACGGCGGCGATGTCCAGGGTGAGCGTGACCGGGGTGGCGTCGGCGGTGCCCTGCACCGTCACGTGCAGGCCCTCGCGGGCGTCGCCCACGTCGGGCACCGAGGCCTCGGTCACCTGGACCGTGCGCTTCTCGCCCCCGGAGCCGGTCGCGGTGAACTCGTCGCACGTCTGCGGCAGGGTGTCCATCCACTTCAGGCGGGCGTCCAGGCCGGCGCGGTCGTAACCGGCGACCTGCTCCAGCAGACGGGCGTCGCCCTGCTCGAACCCGGCGAGGGCCGACGGCCCGGAGGGCTCGCCCAGCAGGTCGTCTCCGTAGAGGGCGTCCAGCAGCGCCTGGCAGTCCGTCGCCTTGGACTTCGCGGTGAGGAAGTCGGCCACGTCGACCTCGCCGACGAGCAGTCGGTCGCGCCACTTGTCCGCGTCCTGGACCCGGTTCCAGCCGTCCTCCAGGTCGGCCTCGGTGAGCAGCGCGGCCTTGGCGCCGGACTCCGTGAGGGTGCCGGGGGAGGCGCTGGGCGAGCCGCTCGGAGTCTGCTCCGCCGCGTTCCGCTCGGCGATCCCGGCCTGTTCGGCGGCGGTGTCCGAGGCGCCCTGCGACCCGCCGCCGTCCGAGCAGGCCGCTGTGGTCAGCAGCGCGCCCGCCGCCAGGGCGGAGGCCAGGAGACGGGCGGGGTGGGACGGACGACGGCTCATCGCGGGATGCCTCCAGGGACGGGAAACGGTGTCCTCAGCGCATCACCGGGGCCGGGGGCGCACCAGCGCAGGGAGCTGATCGGGTGAGGGGGTGCGGCCATGGGGACCAGTCGTTCCCCAGGTGCCGGTCAGCCGTCGGATCGGTCGCCGGGTCGGTCCGCGCGGTCGAGGGTGTCCTCGGCCACGTCCTTGTCGACCGCCGCGCGCACCAGCGCGGCCGCGAGGACGGCGGGCTCCGCTCTCCCGGCCAGGGCGACGAGCCGGTCGGGTGCCGCGGGCAGGCCGAGGCGTTCCGCGCCCCGGAGGGCCTTGCGGTCCAGGTAGGGAGCCGCCTCGGGCCAGACGAGCTGGGCCTCGCGCAGGAAGATGTCCGCGCCGGTCGGACCCACCCCGGGGAACTCCTGGAGCAGCCGGCGTACTTCGGGCACCTCGCCGTCCGCCTCCTCGCGCAGCCGGCGCAGGTCGCCGCCCCACCGCTCGGTCAGCAGCCCGGCGCCGTCGCCGAGTTGGGTGGCGGTGCGCTCGTCGTAGCGCCGGTAGCCGCCGCGGCCCAGCGCGTCCACCCGCTCCTGCCAGTCGGCGCCGGCCATGCGGCGCGGGTCGCGCAGCCCCGCCTCGCCGAGGGCACGGGCGGCGGCGACCGCGATGGACGCGCTGATGCGGGCGCTCAGCAGGTGCGCGAGGACCAGCAGCCGGTACAGCGGCTGCGGGGTGTCCTTGAGCCGGATGCCCGCCTCCTCGGCGTACGTCTGCCCGTGGGCGTCGACGAGAGCGCGCACGACCCGGCGTTGGTCGCGGCCCACGGCTACGGTTTCAGCGGGTCGTGACCGACCGTCATGAGCCGGTGCCTGAGCGCCGTGTCGTCGGCCCTCGGCTCGTTCTCCGGGTCGGTCCGCGAGGCCACGGTGTCCACGACCTCGCGCATGGCGCGCAGGTCGTCCTCCGTCAGGTCCGTGCGCCGCTTCTGCAGGATCGCGAGGACGTGCCGGCCGAGGGGCGGCCCGGCGTCGTCCGGCAGTGGTTCGGTCAGCTCACCGGAGTCGCGCACCCGGAGCCAGTCCGCGAGTTCCGCGGAGGTCATGTTCACCGCGCGGTGGAAGTCCTCCCACAGCGCGTCGAGTTCGAGGGCGTCGGCCATGAGGTGTCCCTCATTTCGTCGTGCGTACGTGCGTGCGGCGTGGTCGGCCGGAGCAGGGCGGCGCGCTCCGCCTCGTCGGTGCCGCCCCACACCCCCGACGTCTGCCCCGACTCCAGGGCGAACGCCAGGCACTCGGGCGTCACCCCGCATCCGGCGCAGACGCGCTTGGCGGCGGCCGTGTCCCGCAGGGCGGGCCCGGCGGTGCCCACCGGGAAGAACAGATCGGGGTCCTCATCCACGCAGGCGGCGCGGCGCAACCACTCCATGGGGGCGCGGGTGCCCCTGGGGCACAGGGGCAAACGCCCGGCGGAATCCGGCCGGGCGTCACGCGGGATCAGCGGGCGAGCACGTCGTCCAGGAAGCGCGTGACGTCCGCGAAGACCTCCGCCCGGTTCGTCTCGTTGAAGAGTTCGTGCCGGGCGCCCGGGTAGATCCGCTCGGTCAGGTCCCCGCCGCTCAGCGGCTCGACGCCGACGCGGCTGCCGGGCAGCGGCACCAGCCGGTCGTCGTCCCCGTGCACCCACAGCAGCGGAAGCGGACCGACGTCACCGCTCCCGGCCACGGTCTCCAGCGTCCGTACGAACGCCTCCAGCGTCGGCCGCTTCATCGGCCCGTGCCAGACCAGCGGGTCCGCCGCGTACGCCGCTCCGACCGCCGGGTCGCGGGAGAGCGAGGCCGGGCTGATCGGGGTGTCGGGGATCTCATCGAGGGCGAGCAGCCGGCGCGGCAGCTCCCAGTCGCCGATGACGGGGCCCGACAGCACCAGGGCCGTCAGCTCGCCGGGGTGGCGCTGGGCGTAGCGGGAGGCGATGAGACCGCCCATCGAGTGTCCGACCATGACGACCGGCAGGCCGGGGTGGGCGGCCCGGGCCAGCTCCGCCACGGCGTGCAGGTCGGTGACCACGTCCTCGAAGTCCTCGATCACCACCCGTTCGCCGTCCGAGCGCCCGTGCCCGGTGTGGTCCGGCGCGTAGACGGCCGCGCCGTGGCCGGTGAGGACGCCGGCCACCTCTTCGTAGCGGCCGGCGTGCTCGCCGTATCCGTGGACCAGCAGCGCGACGTAGCGGGGACGCCCGGCCGGCCACTCGCGGACGGTGATCCGTCCGCGCGTTCCGGTCAGGGTGTGCTCGCGGGACTCGGCCATGTCTCCTCCGGCTGCGTCGGTGACGGTCGTCCGGAGGATCTTCCCAGGACGCCGGTCGGCGGTCTATAGTCGAAAACTAGCAGTGCTAATTAAGTGGTAGCGCTCATCAGGTCGTAGTGCTCATCAAGGTGTGGTCGGCGCGGCGGCGGTGCGCCGTCCGGTGGCCGCGCGACGACGGTCAGGAGTTCCCTCGTGCGTCCCGTCCACTTCGCGGCCGCCCGCCGCACCCCGATCGGCAAGCTGCGCGGCTCCCTGTCGACCGTACGGCCCGACGACCTCGCCGCCGCGGTGATCCGGGGCCTGGTCGCCGAGGTCCCCGCGCTCGACCCCGCCCGGATCGACGACGTGTACTGGGGCGCCGCCAACCAGGCAGGCGAGGACAACCGCAACGTCGCCCGGATGGCCGCCCTGCTCGCCGGCCTGCCCGAGACCGTGCCCGGCGCCACCGTGAACCGGCTGTGCGCCTCCGGCCTCGAGGCCGTCACCACCGCCGCCCGCACCATCGCCGCCGGAGAGGCCGACGTGGTGCTCGCGGGCGGCTCCGAGTCCATGAGTCGTGCCCCCTTCGTGCTGCCCCGCCCCGACGAGGCACTGCCGCACCGCATCGAGACGGCCGACACCCGGCTCGGCTGGCGCCTGGTCAACCCGGCGATGAAGGACCTGCACGGCCTGCTGGCCATGGGGGAGACCGCCGAGGAGGTCGCCGAGCGGTACGGCGTCCCGCGCGAGCGCCAGGACGCGTTCGCCCTGCGCAGCCACCGCCTGGCCGCCGAGGCACGCAGGAACGGTCACTTCGCCGACGAGATCCTCCCCGTCGAGCGCCCCGACGGCGTGGTCGTCGACACCGACGAGTGCGTCCGCGAGGACACGTCCCTGGAGAAGCTGGGCCGCCTGAAGCCCGTCTTCCGCCCCGGCGGCACGGTCACCGCGGGCAACGCCTCCCCGATGAACGACGGCGCCGCTGGCCTCCTCCTGGTCAGCGAGGAGGCCCTGAACGACCTCGGTCTCGAATCCCTCGGCCGCTACGTCGCGGGCGGCTCGGCGGGTGTCCACCCGGACGTCATGGGCATCGGCCCGGTCCCCGCCACCCGCAAGGTCCTCGCCCGGGCCGGCTGGAGCGTCGGCGACCTCGCGGAGGCCGAGTTCAACGAGGCGTTCGCCGCCCAGGCCCTCGCCTGCGTCGACCGGCTCGGCATCGACCCCGCCCTGGTCAACCCCACCGGCGGCGCCATCGCGCTGGGCCACCCGCTCGGCTGCTCCGGCGCCCGCATCCTCACCACCCTGCTCCACCGCATGCGCCGCACGGGAGCCGCCCGCGGGCTGGCCACCATGTGCGTGGGCGTGGGCCAGGGAAGCGCGGTCCTCGTCGAACGCCACTAGGCCCGCCCAGCCGTAGAGCCACCACCCTCTGCAAAGTCGCAGCAAGGAAACGGAGCAACACCCTCATGGCAACCCTTTCCGTCGCCGCCGTCCTCGCCGAGAACGCCCGGCGCCGTCCCGACAAGGAGGCGCTGGTCGAGGGCGACCTGCGGCTGACCTTCGCCGAGGTGTGGCAGCGGGCCCGCGCCCAGGCCGGCGCCCTCACCGCCCTCGGTGTCCGGCCGGGGGACCGGGTCGCGCTGATGGCACCGAACACCGCCGACTTTCCCCAGGCGTACTACGCCGTCGCCGCGTCCGGTGCCGTCGTCGTGCCCGTGCACCTGCTGCTGTCGGCCACCGAGGTCGAGCACGTCCTGCGCGACAGCGGCGCCACCCTGCTGCTGTGCCACCCGGCGCAGGCGGAGACCGGAGCCGCCGCCGCGCGGGAGACGTGCGTCCGGATGCTCACGCTCGGCGACGAGGCCGAGTTCGGCAGGCTCGCCGCGGACGCCGAGCCGCTGCCCTCGTACGTCACCCGCGACGCCGACGACCCGGCCGTCGTCTTCTACACCAGCGGCACCACCGGCGTCCCCAAGGGCGCCGTGCTCAGCCACTTCAACCTGGTGATGAACGCGACCGTCAACGCCTTCGACGCCAACGACATCCGGCCCGACGACGTGGCGCTCGGCGCGCTGCCGCTCTTCCACGCCTTCGGCCAGACCGTCTCCCTGAACTCCACCTGGCGGGCCGGTGCCACCCTCGTCCTGCTGCCGCGCTTCGACGCGGCCCGCGCGATCGAGCTGATGGTGAAGGAGAACGTCAACACCTTCCACGGGGTGCCCACCATGTTCGTGGCCCTCGCCGCCGCGGCGGCCGGCGCCGAGGCCCTGCCGGACCTGCGGGTGTGCGTCTCCGGCGGCGCCTCGTTGCCGGTGGCCGTCCTCGAACGGTTCGAGGAGGCGTTCGGCGCGAAGATCTACGAGGGGTACGGGCTCTCCGAGACCTCCCCGGCCGCGACCGTGAACCAGCCGGTGTTCGGCGCCCGGCCCGGCACCATCGGCCACCCCCTGTGGGGCGTGGACGTGGAGATCGCCCGCGCGGAGGTCGAGGACCGCGTGGAACTGCTTCCGCCCGGTGAGCTGGGCGAGGTCGTCGTACGCGGCCACAACGTGTTCTCCGGCTACCTCGGCCGCCCCGAGGCGACCGCCCAGGCACTCGTCGACGGCTGGTTCCGCACCGGGGACCTCGGCACCAAGGACGACGACGGGTTCCTCCGGATCGTCGACCGGAAGAAGGACGTCATCATCCGCGGCGGCTACAACGTCTATCCGCGCGAGGTCGAGGAGGTGCTGATGCGCCACCCCGGCATCGCCCAGGTCGCCGTCATCGGCCTCCCGGACGAGCTGCACGGCGAGGAGGTCTGCGCGGTGGTCGTACGTGCCCCCGGCGCGACGCCGGACGCGGACGGTGTCACCGAGTGGTCCAAGCAGCACCTCGGGCGGCACAAGTACCCGCGCCGGGTGGAGTTCGCGGACGAGCTGCCGCTCGGGCCGAGCATGAAGGTGCTCAAGCGGGAGCTGCGGGTGACGTACACCGGACGCTGAGGATCGATGGACGAGACGGTGCTTACGGTGCCGGTGGTGTGCGCATAGCATCGGTGCCCGCAATGGACACCATGACGCTCTGGCACATCACCGGCTGGGAATTCGCCGCCCTCGCCTTCGCGGCCCTGCTCGTCGGCTTCTCCAAGACCGCGGTCAGCGGGGCCAACACGGTGAGCCTGGCGGTCTTCGCGGCGGTCCTGCCCGCCCGCGCCTCCACCGGCATCCTGCTGCCGGTCCTGATCGCCGGTGACATCCTCGCCGTCCTCACCTACCGGCGGCACGCGCACTGGCCCACCCTGTGGCGGCTGTTCCCGGCGGTCGGGGTGGGCGTGGTCGTGGGCACCCTGTTCCTGGTGTGGGCCGACGACGGGATCGTCCGCACGTCGATCGGCGTGATCCTGCTGTTCATGGCCGGGGTGACGGTGTGGCGCCGGAGGCGGGCCGACGCCCCCGAGCAGCCGGACGAGGAGACCGCCTCGCGCGCCGGCCGGGTGAAGGCCCGCTCCTACGGGGTGCTCGGCGGGTTCACCACGATGGTCGCCAACGCGGGCGGCCCGGTCATGTCGATGTACCTGCTGTCCGCGGGATTCAGGAAGCTCGGCTTCCTGGGCACCTCGGCGTTCTTCTTCCTGATCGTCAACGTCTCCAAGCTGCCCTTCAGCGCCGGCCTCGGGCTGATCGACGGCCGCTCGCTGTTCCTCGACGCCGCGCTCGTCGTCTTCGTGGTGCCCGGCGCGTTCCTCGGCAAATGGGCTGTGAACCGGATCAACCAACGCCTGTTCGAGCGTCTGGTGATCGCGGCGACCGTGGTGGGCGGTCTGCAGCTTCTGCTGGCCTGACGCGCTCGGGCAGACCGTTGCTCAGGTCCTCCACCAGCAGCCGCTTGGCGATGGAGTCGAGGGCGGCGCGCAGCTCCGCGTCCGAGGGGCGGCCGATGTCCTGCTCCACCCGGTCCTCCAGCCAGTCCGCCCAGGCCCGGCCGATGATCCGGGCCTCGCGGGCGCCCGCCGGTGTGTGGGAGAGCAGGGAGCCGTCCCGGGTCAGGAACCCCTCCTCGACCATCCGGTCGAAGACCGGCAGCAGCACCTCCGGCGGCACCCGGCGGCGGGCGGCGATCAGACCGAGGCCCGCGTGCCCGACCAGCCGCGTGAACAGCTCGACCTGCATGACCGCCCAGGCACCGGCGACGTCGAGCCGGGTGTCGCTGTCCGCGATCAGGCGGCGCGCGGTGTCCAGCTCCGTACTGCCGACGATCTTCCCGACGGACGCCTCCAGGGTCCGCCTGCTGCTGGCGTCGTGCGGTGAGGCGAACCCCTCGCCCATGTCCGTGGAGCCCGCGCGGGCACTGTCGCGCAGCTGGACCTGCTTCAGGAACAGGGCGACGACGAACCCGACGACGGCGACCGGCACCGTCCACAGGAACACGGTCTGGATGGTGTCCGCGTACGCCCCCACGATCGGCGCCGACGCCTGGGGCGGCAGCCGGTGCACGCCCTCCGGACTGCTCGACGCGGTGGCGATCACCGACGGATCGGCGGCGCCGGTGCGGGCCGCCGCCGAGACGCCGTCCCGCAGGTTCGGGCCGAGCGAGTTGGCGTAGATCGTGCCGAACACGGCGGTACCGAAGGAACTGCCCAGCGTGCGGAAGAAGGTGACGCCCGAGGTGGCCGTGCCCAGGTCTGCGTAGTCGACGGTGTTCTGCACGGCGATGGTCAGCACCTGCATGGACAGGCCGATGCCGGTGCCCAGCACGAACATGTACAGCGACTCCAGCCCCGCCCCCGTCGACGGGCCCATCAGCGACATCAGGTACAGGCCGACGCCCATCACCAGCGTGCCCGCGATCGGGAACAGCCGGTAGCGCCCCGTCTTGCTGACCACGCTGCCGCTGAACACCGAGGCGATCAGCAGCCCCGCCACCATCGGCAGCGTCCGCACCCCGGAGACGGTGGCCGAGTCGCCGTCCACGTACTGCAGATACGTCGGCAGATAGGTCAGCGCGCCGAGCATCGCGAAGCCGACGATGAAGCTGAGGATCGAGCAGACCGTGAACACCGGGTTGGAGAACAGCCGCATCGGCAGCATCGGTTCGGCCGCCCGGGTCTCCACCCGGCAGAACAGACCGAGCGCGACCAGACCGCCCGCGAACAGGCCGATGATGACGGCCGAGCCCCACGCGTACTCGTTGCCGCCCCAGCTCGTCGCCAGGATCAGCGCGCTCGCGCCGACCGCGACCAGCGCGATGCCCAGGTAGTCGATGACGGGACGGGCCGCCGACTTCACCACCGGGATGGTGCGGGCGGCGGCGATCACGACGACGATCGCGATGGGCACGTTGACGTAGAACGCCCACCGCCACGACAGGTGGTCGGTGAACAGGCCGCCGAGCAGCGGCCCGATGACCGTCGCGACACCGAACACCGCGCCGATCGCGCCCTGGTACTTGCCCCGCTCCCGCAGCGGGATGACGTCCGCGATCAGCGCCATCGCCGTCACCATCAGGCCGCCCGCGCCGACGCCCTGCACCGCCCGCCAGACGATCAGCAGCGGCATGTTCGTCGCCAGCCCGCACAGGAACGAGCCGGTGATGAACACGACCGCCGACACCTGGAAGACCACCTTGCGGCCGAACAGGTCGCCGAACTTGCCGACCAGCACCGTCGCCACGGTCTCCGCGAGCAGGTAGGACGTCACCACCCACGACATGTGCTCGGCGCCGCCCAGGTCCGACACGATCGTGGGCAGCGCGGTGCCCACGATCGTCTGGTCCAGGGCCGCCAGCAGCATCCCGAGCACGATCGTGACGAAGACGACGTTGCGGCGCCGCCGGTCCAGCACGGGCGGCTGGGCGGCGGCGGTCCGTGGCGCTTCCTCGGCGACTGTCACGCGGCCACGATCACACCGGTGCACCGGCCACGCATGCGGGGACGGTCCGCCCGGGTGCGCCCGAGGGGCCGGTCAGCGGTCCCCGGGGTTGCGGCGCAGCAGATACGTGTCCATGATCCAGCCCTTGCGCTCCCGCGCCTCGGCGCGCAGCCGCTCGATGCGCGGCGCGGCCTCGGCGATCGGGCCGGCGGCGAGGATCTCGTCCGGGGTACCCAGGTAGGCGCCCCAGTAGATGTCGATGTCCTGGTCCGCGTACCGCCGGAAGGCCTGGTGCGCGTCGAGCATCACCACGACGTCGTCCGCGTCCTCGGGGAACCCCTCGGCGAGCCGCCGCCCGGTGGTGATCTGCACCGGCCGCGCCACCCGGTTCAGCCCGGTCCGGTGCCGGGCGACCAGCGAGGAGACGCTGCTGATCCCGGGCACCACGTCGTACTCGAACGCCACCGCGCCGCGCTCCAGGATCTCCTCCAGGATGCCCAGCGTGCTGTCGTACAACGCGGGGTCGCCCCACACCAGGAACGCGCCGCTCTCGTCCTCGCCCAGCTCCTCGGCGATCAGCCGCTCGTAGATGCCGGCGCGGGCCGTGCGCCAGTCCCCGACGGCGGGGGAGTACGCCGCGCCGCCCGCACCCCGGTCCCGCTCCGGGTCGCGCGCCTCGACGATCCGGTACGTCCCCTCCGGTACGTGCGTCTCCAGCATCTCCCGGCGCAGCCGCACCAGGTCGGCCTTCGCCTCGCCCTTGTCCAGGACGAAGAACACGTCCGTGCTCCGCAGCGCCCCGACCGCCTGGAGGGTGAGCTGCTCGGGGTCGCCCGCGCCGATTCCGATCACATGAATGGTCCGCACGCCACGAGTCTGCCGTACGCCACCGACACCGCCCCGGCCGGGCCGTCCCGCGGGCCGCCCCGGGCGGCGCTCCCGGCTTCAGCCGCGCAGCCGGGGCGCCCGCGCCGCCGCGTCCACGGCCACGCCGTCCTCCACGTCGTCCGCCAGCTCCCGGGCCCACCCGGCGACCGGGCCGAGGGCCATCCCGTACGGCCGCTGCCGCCCGGCCCCCGACGCCGCCCACGCGCCGACGGCCCCGGCCCCGCGCCGCAGCAGCCTGGCCCCGCCGGTGACGTTGCCGCGGGCCGCGTGCGTGAGCCCCACGGCCAGCTGGGCCAGTCCCCGCCACAGCTCCCGCTCCTCGTCGGGGCCCGACTTCCAGGCGTCCTCGAACACCTCGTGCGCGTGGAACGGCCGCCCCGCGTCCAGCAGCCGCTGCGCCTCGGCGACCGTCTCGTCCGGGGCCCGTACGACGCCCTCCGGCTGCCGGGGCACGCCGTCCGCCCCGTACGGCAACGGGCGCCCCAGCCCGTCCCGCGGCCGGGCGTTGCGCGCCCGGCCCTCCTCGTCACGGTCCCGCCCGGCCGCCGCGCGGTCCGTGGCGGTGCGGTCCAGGGGCTCGTCGGCGGAGCTGTCGGTGGGGCCGTCGATGGGGCTGTCGGCAGGGGTGTCCATGGGAGTGATTGTCCCTCGCCCGTACCCGCTTAGGTGTGGCCCGGTGCGTGGGGTAAAGTGCTGTCCGCGTGATCGCGCGGTGCACCGCGCGTGAGCACACCGGGACGTGGCGCAGCTTGGTAGCGCACTTGACTGGGGGTCAAGGGGTCGCAGGTTCAAATCCTGTCGTCCCGACGGTGTGGAGGGCCTTCACGGACGCGAGTCCGCGAAGGTCCTTCTTCGTGCCGCCCCTCCCGTCCGAGATCAGTCCCGCGACCGTGCCCCCGCCGCGAGGAGCAGGTCGACCGTCTCCGCGTGCGCACCCTTCGACGCCCACTCCAGCGGCGTCCACTCCGTGCCGCGGTCCTCGCGCAGGTTCGGGTCGGCCCCGTGGGCGAGGAGCGCGCGGACGGCCTCCGCGTGCCCCCAGCAGGCCGCCCCGCACAGCGGCGTGCCCTCCGAGCCGGTCCCGCTCTCCGTGTCGGGCCGGGCACCGGCCGCGAGCAGCACGCGGACGACGGCGGCGTCCCCGTTCACGGACGCCAGGTACAGCGGTGTGCTGCCCGCGGTGTCGGCCGTCTCGGCCGGTGCTCCGGCGCGGAGGGCGGCCCTCACCCGGGCGATGTCGCCGACCAGCGCGGCGTCGACCAGCCGCCGGGACTGTTTCTTGTGCTGTCGCCTGTTCACAGGAGCCGACCCTAGTGAGCGCTTGACTTGAAGCGCACTTCAAAGAGAAGACTCCCCTCTGTACCCGGACGACCGGGTACGTATGGGGAGGAACACCATGAAGTACCGCACCATAGGCACCGACCCGGCGCACCGCCGCGAGGTGAGTGTGCTGGCGCTCGGCGCGATGCTGTTCGGCTCGCTGACCGACGAGAAGACCTCGTTCGCCGTCCTCGACCGCTATGTGGAGGCCGGCGGGAACTTCATCGACACGTCCGACAACTACGCCTTCTGGACCGACGGCGGCCAGGGCGGCCAGAGCGAGGAACTCCTCGGGCGCTGGCGGCGCGGCCGCGGGGTCGGCGACGAGGTCGTGATCGCCACCAAGCTGGGCGCGCGTCCGCTGGCCCCCGGCACCCACTACACCGACAACCCCGAGGGCCTGTCGGCCAAGGTGATCCGCGAGGCGGCCGACCGCAGCCGGGAACGCCTCGGCGTGGAGAAGCTCGACCTGCTCTACGCGCACATAGACGACTACACCGTGGAGCAGCGCGAGACCGTCGAGGGGTTCGGGGCACTGGTCGCGGAGGGCACCGTCGGGCTGCTCGGCGTCAGCAACCAGGCGATGTGGCGCGTCGAGCGGGCCCGCGCCCTGGCCGCGGCGGCCGGACTCCCCGGATACGAGGTGCTCCAGTACCAGCACAGCCACCTGCGGCCCCGCTTCGACATACCCGGCGAGTTCTCCCCGTACGGCAGCCTCGGCCACGCCGGTGCCGAACTCCTCGGCTACCTGCGGGCCGACCCCGCCCTGACCCTGGTCGCGTACATGCCCCTGCTGGGCGGCGCGTACGTCCGCGAGGACAAGCCGCTGCCCGCGGACTACGACCACCCGGGCACCCCGGCCCGGCTCGCGGTGCTGCGGGACATCGCCCGGGAGACCGGGGCCACGGTCAACCAGGTCGTGCTCGCCTGGCAGATCGGCGCCGCGCTGCCGATCGTGCCGCTGACCGGCGTGTCGTCGGTGGCGCAACTGGAGGAGAACCTGGCGGCCGTCGACCTGGAACTGACGGAGGACCAGCGGACCCGCCTGGACACGGTCCACTGAGCACGGTCAGTTCCTGACCAGCAGTTGGAAGTCGAACGAGTACCGGGACGCGCGGTAGACGTGCGTCCCGTACTCCACCGCCCGCCCGGTGTCGTCGTACGCCGTGCGCCGCATGGTGAGCAGCGCGGCGCCCTCCTTCTCGGCGAGGCGTTCGGCCTCCTCGCGCAAGGCGACGCGGGCGCCGACGGTCTGGCGGGCGCTGTGCAGGGTGATGCCGGACGCGCGCATCATCCGGTACAGGCCCGTCGACTCCAGCCGGGCGTCGTCGAGTTCCAGCAGGCCCGCCGGAAGGTGGTTGCACAGCAGCGCGACCGGCTGGCCGTGGGTGAGGCGCAGCCGTTCCAGGACGGTGACCTCGCTGCCCTCCGCGACACCGAGGGCCGCCGCCACCTCGGCCGTGGCCGGCACGCCCTCGTTGCGCACCACGCGGGTGCCGGGGCCCTGCCCGGCCGCCTCCAGGTCGTCGTAGAGACTGCTCAGCTCCAGCGGGCGCCTGACCTGGCTGTGCACCACCTGGGTGCCCACGCCGCGCCGCCGGACCAGCAGCCCCTTGTCGACGAGCGACTGGATGGCCTGCCGGACGGTCGGCCGGGACAGACCGAGGCGGACGGAGAGGTCGACCTCGTTGCCGAGCAGGTTCCCCGGGGCGAGGACGCCGCGCTCGATCGCGGCCTCCAACTGCTGGGCCAGTTGGTAGTACAGCGGCACCGGACTGCCGCGGTCGAGGGCGAAGTCCAGGGTGCCGGTCGCGGGGGCGGTCACGGCACGTGCGGGGTCGCCGGTCTTCGCCATGGACGTACCTCCCTTGCGTAGGTGACTGGCTGTCGGGGGGAGCGGGTGTCAGAGGTGGTGGCGGCGCTCGGCGAGCGAGCGTTCGTACTCCGTCCGTGCCCGCGTGGCGGCCTTTCGGGCCGACACCTCCGCCACCGGCACGTCCCACCAGGCCTGTGCCGGGGGGTCGGTCGGCGCGGGCGCGGTCTCGACGTACACGCACGTCGGGCGGGTCGCCGCGCGGGCCGTCGTGAGCGCCTCGCGCAGCTCCCGCACGGTCTTGGCGCGCAGCACGTCCATGCCGAGGCTGGCCGCGTTCGCGGCGAGGTCGACGGGGAGTGGGGTGCCGGTGAAGGAGCCGTCGGCCACGCGGTGGCGGTAGTCGGTGCCGAAGCGCTCGGCACCCACCGTCTCGGACAGGCCGCCGATCGAGGCGTACCCGTGGTTCTGCACCAGCACCAGCTTGACCGGCAGGTTCTCCTGCACGGCGGTGACGATCTCCGTCGGGTTCATCAGGTAGGTGCCGTCGCCCACCAGGGCCCACACCGGCGTGCCGGGCGCGGCCTGCTGGACGCCGAGCGCGGCCGGGATCTCGTAGCCCATGCAGGAGTACCCGTACTCCAGGTGGTACTGGCGCGGGGAGCGGGCCCGCCACAACTTGTGCAGGTCGCCCGGGAGCGAACCGGCCGCGTTGATGACGACGTCCTCGTCGCCGACGACCGCGTCCAGGGCGCCCAGCACCTGCGTCTGGGTCGGCACGGCGCTGTCGTCGCCGGCGTGGAACGCGCCCTCGACCGCCTCGTCCCAACGGGCCTTCCCGGTGCGGTACTCCGTCTCGTACGCCGCGTCCACCCGGTGCCCGGACAGCGCGCCGGTCAGTGCGGCGAGCCCCGACCGCGCGTCGCACACCAGGGTGCGCGCGGCGAGCTTGTGGGCGTCGAAGGCGGTGATGTTCAGGTTCAGGAAGCGGACGTCCGGGTGCTGGAAGAGGGTGCCGGAGGCCGTGGTGAAGTCCGTGTAGCGGGTGCCGACGCCGATCACCAGGTCGGCCGTGCGGGCGAGCGCGTCGCCGACCGCGGTGCCGGTGTGGCCGATGCCGCCGAGGTCGGCCGGGTGGTCGTGGCGCAGCGCGCCCTTGCCGGCCTGGGTGGAGGCGACCGGGATGCCGGTGGCGTCCACGAGGGCCCGCAGCGCCTGTTCGGCCTCGCTGTGGTGGACGCCGCCGCCCGCGACGATCAGCGGGCGTTCGGCGGAGCGGACCGCCCGGACGGCCTCGGTCAGCTCCACCGGGTCGGGCGCCGGGCGCCGGACGCGCCACACGCGGTCGGCGAAGAACTCCTCCGGCCAGTCGTACGCCTGAGCCTGCACGTCCTGCGGGAGCGCGAGGGTGACCGCGCCGGTCTCGGCCGGGTCGGCCAGGACGCGCACGGCCTTCAGCGCGGAGGCGAGGAGCGCCTCCGGGCGGGTGACGCGGTCGAAGTACCGGGAGACGGGCCGCAGGGCGTCGTTGACCGACACGTCGGCCTCGACGGGGTGCTCCAGCTGCTGGAGCAGCGGGTCGGCGGCGTGCGAGGCGAAGTAGTCGCCGGGCAGGAGCAGGACGGGCAGGCGGCTGACCGTGGCCAGGGCGGCGCCGGTGACCAGGTTGGTGGCGCCGGGGCCGATGGACGTCGTCACCGCCTGCGCCGACAGACGGTTCAGCTGGCGGGCGTGGCCGACGGCGGCGTGCACCATGGCCTGTTCGCTGCGGCCCTGGTGGTACGGCATCACGTCCCCGTACTCGACGAGGGCCTGGCCGAGTCCGGCGACGTTGCCGTGGCCGAAGATGCCCCAGGTGCCGGTGATCAGGCGGTGGCGGACACCGTCGCGTTCCGTGTACTGCGCGGCCAGGAAGCGCACCAGGGCCTGTGCGGTGGTCAGTCGGCGGGTGGCGGCGCTCATGCGGACCTCTTCGGGGCGGTGTACAGGGGGAGTCGGGGGTCGACCGGCCGGCCCGGCCAGGTGTCGCGGACCCAGGCGTGGTCGGGGTGGTCGCAGATCAGCCAGGCGCGCTCGTCCTGCGGGCCGGCCATGACGTTGAGGTAGTACATGTGGTGGCCGGGGACCGCCATGGACGGCCCGTGCCAGCCGTCGGGGATCAGCACGACGTCCCCGTCGCGCACCTCGGCGAGCACGTCCGTGCCCCGCCCGTGCCCGGACGGCGAGACCCGCTGGTAGCCGAGGCCCGGGACGCCGTCGTGGTCCGCGAACTCGAAGTAGTAGATCTCCTCCAGCACCGACTCCCGGCCGGGGCGGTGCTCGTCGTGCTTGTGCGGCGGGAAGGAGGACCAGTTGCCGCCGGGGGTGAGCACCTCGACCGCGATCAGCTTGTCGCACTCCAGTACGTCCGCCGCGCCGAAGTTGTTGACCTGGCGCGAGCAGTTCCCGGTGCCGCGCAGCTCCACCGGCACCGACGACGCGGGGCCGTAGCGGGCGGGCAGGCGGCGGGTGCAGCGGGCGCCGGTCAGGGCGAACCGGCCGCCCCCGGTGGACGTCAGCGTCGTACGCGCCTCGCGCGGGACGTAGGCGAAGTCCGTGACCCCGCCGAACACGCTGTCCCGGCCGGTGAGTTCGAAGGTCTCCCGGCCGAAGTCGTCGGCGGTCGCGACCGTGCAGCCGCCGCTCAGCGGCAGGACGATCCACTCGCTCTCGCCGCTGTCGAAGGTGTGGCCGCCGCCGGGGGGCAGGTTCACCACGCGCAGGCTGCTGTAGCCCCAGCCGGCGCTCTCGGGCGTCACGTCCACGGCGTACGGGCCGTCCGCCGCGGCCCCGCCCGCGGGAAGGTGATACGTCATCGTCCGTTCCTCCGCCTCTTCTCGCGCCTCTTCTCGCGCCTCTTCCCGGTCACAGCAGTCCGACGGCCGTGTCCACCGCCTGTTCCACGCTGCCCTCGGCCGGGTAGAGCAGCGAACGGCCGACGACCATGCCCTGCACGCCGGGCAGCCGCAGCGCCTTGCGCCAGCGTTCGTAGGCCGCGCTCTGGTCCGCGGGCGAGCCCCCTATGTCCCCGCCGAGCAGGACGGCGGGGAGGGTCGAGGTCTCCAGGACCTCGGCCATGTCGTCCGGGTCGTGGGTGACGGGCAGTTTCAGCCAGGTGTAGGCGGAGGTGCCGCCGAGGCCGGACGCGATGGCGATGGAGCGGGTGACGGCCTCGGCCGACAGGTCGTTGCGGACCCGGCCCTCGACCCGGCGGGAGACGAACGGCTCGACGAACAGGGGGAGCCGGCGCGCTGCCATGGCGTCCACCGCGCGGGCGCCGGCCTCCATGGTGGCCAGCGAGCCGGCGTCGTCGTAGTCGATGCGCAGCAGCAGCTTGCCCGCGTCGAAGCGCAGCCGGGCGATGTCCTCGGCGCGGTGGCCGGTGAAGCGGTCGTCCATCTCGAAGGCGGCGCCCGCGAGGCCGCCGCGGTTCATCGACCCCATGACGACCTTGTTCTCCAGCACCCCGAGCAGCAGCAGGTCCTCCAGGATGTCGGCGGTGGCGAGCACCCCGTCGACGCCGGGCCGGGACAGCGCGGTGCACAGGCGCTCCAGCAGGTCGGCCCGGTTGGCCATGGCGAGCCGGCGGTCGCCGACGCCGAGCGAGCCGCGTGCCGGATGGTCGGCGGCCACGATCATCAGGCGGCCGGAGTCGCCGATCAGCGGGCGGCGCTCCCGGCGGGCCGCGGCCTCGGCGATCGCCTCCGGGTGCCGGGCTCTGACCGCGGTGAGGTCGGGGATGCTCAGGGACAAGGCGTTGCTCCGTTCAGGGAGTGGCTCGCGCGAGGAGGTCGTCGACCTCCGCCTCGGTGGGCATCGCGGAGGAACAGGCGAGGCGGGAGGCGACGAGGGCACCGGCCGCGTTGGCGTACCGCATGATCCGCTCCAGCTCCCAGCCGGAGAGCAGACCGTGGCACAGGGCGCCGCCGAACGCGTCGCCCGCGCCGAGGCCGTTGACCACCTCGACCGGCACGGGCGGCACCTCGGCGGACCGGCCGTCGCGGTGGACGGCGAGCACGCCCTTCGGGCCCTGCTTGACGACGGCCAGTTCCACACCGGCCGCCAGCAGCGCCTCGGCACAGGCGCGGGGTTCGCGCACGCCGGTGGCGATCTCGCACTCGTCCAGGTTGCCGACCGCGACGGTCGCGTGCCGCAGCGCCTGGGCGTAGTAGGGGCGGGCCTGGTCCGGGTCGGTCCAGAACATGGGGCGCCAGTCCAGGTCGAAGACGGTGGTGCCGGACTTCGCGCGGTGGGCGAGGGCGGCCAGCGTCGCCGTACGGCTCGGCTCCTCGCTCAGTCCGGTGCCGGTCATCCAGAAGATCGAGGCCGCCCGGATCGCGTCGAGGTCCAGCTCCTTCGGGTGGATCTCCAGGTCCGGGGCCTTGGGGCGGCGGTAGAAGTACAGCGGGAAGTCGTCCGGCGGGAAGATCTCGCAGAACGTCACGGGGGTGGGGTGGGCGGCGACGGGGGTGACCCAGCGGTCGTCGACGCCGAACTCCTTCAGCGCCCGGTGCAGGTAGGCGCCGAACGGGTCGTCGCCCGTGCGGGTGATGACGGCCGCGGCGCGGCCGAACCGGGCGGCGGCGACCGCCACGTTGGACGCCGAACCGCCGAGAAACTTGCCGAAGGTCTCAACCTCCGCCAGGGGCACGCCCGTCTGCAAAGGATAGAGATCGACCCCGATGCGACCCATCGTGATCAGATCGAAACGCGGGACTGACTCGGCCATGTGCGACGCTCCTTTGGCTGGGCGGGGGCCTGCCGCCTCCCAGGTGTATGACTCCTGGACGACACTGTCAATACTTTGTACTTACATTCGGACCTGCGAGTGAAATGATGTCTTGACAAAGTATTGACAGTGGGCGCCTCAAGGACTTGTATCCGGTCCCAGCGCAGCAACAGCCATTCTTCTCTGGTCTGGCACACGGCTCTCCCGTCGCACAGTCGCACAGTCCCACAGTGAGGTGCAGGAAAAGATGGACCGCTCTTCGCACGGCCGCTCCCGCAGATTCGCCCCCGCCGTGGCCCTCGCCGCCGCCGCGGCCCTGACTCTCGCCGGCTGCTCCAGCAGCTCGGGCGGGAAGAAGGCCGACGAGGACGGCGACTCGGGCGCCTCCGCGGGCAAGGCGAACACCCCCCGCATGACGGTCGCCCTGGTGACCCATCAGGCACCCGGAGACACCTTCTGGGACATCGTCCGCAAGGGCGCGGAGGCCGCCGCGGCCAAGGACAACATCAAGCTCGTCTACTCCGCCGACCCGAACGCGGGCAACCAGGCCAACCTGGTGCAGAACGCGGTCGACCAGAAGGTCGACGGCATCGCCGTCACCCTCGCCAAGCCGGACGCCCTCAGGAGCGTGCTGGGCAAGGCCGAGAAGGCCGGCATACCCGTGGTCGGGCTCAACTCCGGCCTCGCCGACTGGCAGAAGCTCGGCCTGATGGAGTTCTTCGGCCAGGACGAGAGCGTGGCGGGCGAGGCGTTCGGCAAGAAGCTGAACGAGGTGGGTTCCAAGAAGGCCCTCTGCGTGATCCACGAACAGGGCAACGTCGGTCTGACCCAGCGCTGCGACGGACTGAAGAAGACGTTCGAGGGCTCGGTGGAGAACCTCTACGTCAACGGCGCCGACAAGCCCTCGGTGAAGGCGACGGTCACGGCCAAACTGCAGCAGGACAGCGCCATCGACCGCGTGGTCACGCTGGGCGCCCCGTTCGCCATGACGGCCGTGCAGTCGGTGGACGAGTCGGGCAGCAAGGCCCAGGTCGCCACCTTCGACCTGAACAAGGAGCTGACCGGCGCCATCGAGAAGGGCGACATCGAGTTCGCCGTCGACCAGCAGCCCTACCTCCAGGGCTACCTCGCCGTCGACGGACTGTGGCTGTACAAGAACAACGGCAACTACAGCGGTGGCGGCGAGCAGCCGGTGCTGACCGGCCCGGCCTTCGTCGACAAGTCCAACGTCAAGGCCGTCGCCGAGTTCGCCTCGAAGGGCACCCGGTGATGAGCACCGCCAGGCAGGCCGGGCCGGCGGTGACCGCACCGCCGGCCCCCGGCCCCGGACAGACCGACGGGCGGACCCGCGAGCGCCCCGTCGCGCTGCGGCTGCTCGCCCGGCCCGAGGTCGGGGTCTTCCTCGGCGCCGTCGCCGTGTTCGTCTTCTTCCTGATCGCCGCCCCCACGCTCCGCGACGGCGGCTCCATGGCGACGGTGCTGTACCAGTCGTCCACCATCGGCATCATGGCGCTGCCCGTCGCCCTGCTGATGATCGGCGGCGAGTTCGACCTGTCCGCCGGCGTCGCCGTCGTCACCTCGGCGCTCACCGCCGGCATGCTCAGCTACCAGCTGACCATGAACGTCTGGATGGGCGTGGTCGTCGCCCTCGTCGCCTCGCTCGCCGTCGGCGCCTTCAACGGCTGGGTGCTGGTGAAGACCGGCCTGCCGAGCTTCCTGGTGACACTGGCCACCTTCCTGATCCTCCAGGGCGTCAACCTCGCCGTCACCAAGCTCGTCACCGGCAACGTCGCCACCGACGACATCAGCGACATGGACGGCTTCGACCAGGCCAAGGCCCTGTTCGCCTCGTCCTTCGACGTCGGCGGCGTCGAGGTGAAGATCACCGTGGTGTGGTGGCTGGTCTTCGCGGCCCTGGCCACCTGGGTGCTGCTGCGCACCAAGTACGGCAACTGGATCTTCGCCGTCGGCGGCAGCCAGGAGTCGGCCCGCGCGGTCGGCGTACCCGTCACGTTCACCAAGATCACGCTGTTCATGCTGGTCGGCTTCGGCGCCTGGTTCGTCGGCATGCACCAGCTGTTCTCCTTCAACACCGTGCAGTCGGGTGAAGGCGTCGGCCAGGAGCTGATCTACATCGCCGCGGCGGTGATCGGCGGCTGCCTGCTCACCGGCGGCTACGGCTCGGCGATCGGCCCGGTCTTCGGCGCCTTCATGTTCGGCATGGTGAACCAGGGCATCGTCTTCGCCGGCTGGAACCCCGACTGGTTCAAGGCCTTCCTCGGTGTGATGCTTCTCGGCGCCGTCCTCATCAACCTGTACGTCCGCCGCGCCGCGACCCGGAGATGATCGGAATGACCAGCAAGACCCCCGGAACCGCGAAGACCACCGGCACCCACGGCGCCGTGCTCCCCGACCCCGCGCCCGAGCGGGACCGGCCGCTCGTCGAACTGCGCGGCGCCGGCAAGGCCTACGGCAACATCCGTGCCCTGCACGGCGTCGACCTCGCCGTCCATCCCGGCCGGGTGACCTGCGTCCTCGGCGACAACGGCGCGGGCAAGTCCACCCTCATCAAGATCATCTCCGGGCTGCACCAGCACACCGAGGGCGAGTTCCTCGTCGACGGGGAGGCCGTGCGCTTCACCACCCCGCGCGACGCCCTCGCCCGCGGCATCGCCACCGTCTACCAGGACCTCGCCACCATCCCGCTGATGCCGGTGTGGCGGAACTTCTTCCTCGGCTCCGAGATGACCAAGGGCCCCTGGCCCGTGCGCCGCCTCGACATCGCCCGCATGAAGCGCACCGCCGACGAGGAACTGCGCAACATGGGCATCGTCCTGGACGACCTCGAACAGCCCATCGGCACCCTCTCCGGCGGCCAGCGCCAGTCCGTCGCCATCGCCCGCGCCGTCTACTTCGGCGCCCGCGTCCTCATCCTGGACGAGCCCACCGCCGCCCTCGGCGTCAAGCAGTCCGGCGTGGTCCTCAAGTACATCGCCGCCGCCCGCGAACGCGGACTCGGCGTCGTCTTCATCACCCACAACCCCCACCACGCCTACATGGTCGGCGACCACTTCAGCGTGCTGCGCCTCGGCACCCTCGAACTGAGCGCCGCCCGTGCCGACATCACCCTCGAGGAACTCACCAACCACATGGCGGGCGGCGCCGAACTCGCCGCCCTCAAGCACGAACTCGCGCAGGTCGGCGGCGTCGACGTGGACGCGCTCCCGGACGACGCGGGCGGCGCCACGGAGGTCGACGCGCCCGGCACCGCCGAGAAGAACGACAGCACGCCATCCGGTACCGCCGAAGGGAAGGCCTGAGCATGTCCTCCGCCCTCGACCGCATCCGCGTCGGCTCGGCCCCCGACTCCTGGGGCGTCTGGTTCCCCGACGACCCCCGGCAGGTGCCCTGGGAACGGTTCCTGGACGAGGTCACCGAGGCCGGGTACGACTGGATCGAGCTGGGCCCCTACGGCTACCTCCCCACCGACCCGGCCCGGCTCACCGACGAGGTGACCCGGCGCGGCCTCAGGGTCTCCGCGGGCACCATCTTCTGCGGGCTGCACCGCGGCCCCTCCGAGTGGGACGCCACCTGGGAACAGGTCGGCCGCGTCGCCGCCCTGACCCGGGCCATGGACGCGAAGCACCTCGTCGTCATCCCGTCCTTCTGGCGCGACGACAAGACCGCCGAGATCCTGGAACCGCCGGAGCTGACCGGCGAGCAGTGGGGCCACCTCACCCGGGGCATGGAACGCCTGGGCCGCGAGGTGCGGGAGACCTACGGCCTGGACATCGTCGTCCACCCGCACGCCGACACCCACATCGACACCGAGGAGCACGTCGAGCGCTTCCTCGACGCCACCGACTCCGACCTCGTGAACCTCTGCCTGGACACCGGCCACTACGCCTACTGCGGGGGCGACAGCGTCAAGCTGATCGAGACCTACGGCGAGCGCATCGGCTACCTGCACCTCAAGCAGGTCGACCCGGGGATCCTCGCCGGGGTGCGGGAGGGCGGCGTGCCGTTCGGGCCGGCCGTGCAGCGCGGCGTGATGTGCGAACCGCCGGGCGGCGTGCCCGAGTTGGGCCCGGTGCTGACGGCGGCGCAGGAACTGGGCGTGGACCTCTTCGCCATCGTCGAGCAGGACATGTACCCCTGCGAGCCGGACAGGCCGCTGCCCATCGCGGTGCGCACCCGCAGGTTCCTGCGCTCCTGCGGCGCCTGAGGCAGTCCGCGCCGGCGGGCGGGGCGTCCCGCCGGCGCGCAGTCCGGCGGGACGACCGGGTGCCCCGCCGGTCGCGCGTCCCGCTCAGCCCCGCCGCACCTCCGCGACCGTCACGGGACGGTGCTCGTGCAGCGACAGGGTGCACGCCTCGGCGATCCAGCCCGCCTCCAGCGCGTCCTCGATCGTGCAGGGCGAGGTGCGGGAACCGGCGACCACCTCGGTGAACGCGGTCAGTTCGGCGCGGTAGGCGGCCGTGAAGCGGTCCATGAAGAAGTCGTGCGGGGTGCCCGCGGGGAAGGTCGTGCCGGGCTCCACCGAGCGCAGCGGCAACTTGTCCTCCAGACCGACGGCGATCGAGTCGTCGAAGCCGTGGATCTCCATGCGGACGTCGTAACCACGGGCGTTGTGGCGGCTGTTGGAGACCACGGCGATGGTGCCGTCGTCCAGGGTGAGGATCGCACCCGTGGTGTCCGCGTCGCCCGCCTCCCGGATGAAGTCGGCGCCGCGGTTGCCGCCGACCGCGTACACCTCGCTCACCTCCCGGCCGGTCACCCAGCGGATGATGTCGAAGTCGTGCACCGAGCAGTCCCGGAAGATGCCTCCCGAGGCGGCGATGTAGGCGGCGGGCGGCGGCGCCGGGTCCAGCGTGGTCGACCGCACGGTGTGCAGCCTGCCCAGCTCCCCACCGCTCACGGCCGCCCGCGCGGCGACGAACCCGGCGTCGAAGCGGCGGTTGTAGCCGATCTGCACCGGCACGTCACGGCCCGCGACCGCCTTGAGCACCTCGACGCCCTCGGCCATGGTGCGCGCGACGGGCTTCTCGCAGAAGACCGGTACGCCGGCCTCGACGGCGGCGAGGATCAGCTCCGGGTGGGCGTCGGTGGCCGCGGCGACCACCACGCCGTCCACCCCGGCGGCCAGCACCGCCTCGGGCGAGTCGGCGACCTCGGCGCCGAACCGCTCGGCGGCGGCCCGCGCGGCGTCCGCGAACGGGTCGGCGACGACCAGCGAGTCGACGGCGTCGAGTCCGGAGAGGGTCTCGGCGTGGAAGGCGCCGATACGGCCGATGCCGAGGATTCCGATACGCATGAGGGTCTTGCTCCTTGCTGACGGTGCGGTGCGGTGCGGTGCCGTGTGCTGTACAGGTGGCTCGGGGATGGGTCCGGGGCGCGGGTCAGTCCAGGCCGCCGAGGACGTTCTGGTCCCAGTCGATCACCGAGCCGGTGACCACCCCGGACCGGTCCGACAGGAGCAGGACCACGAAGTCGGCGATCTCGTCCGGCTGACCGAGCCTGCCCATCGGCAGCCGCGCGGCGGCCTGCTCGCGCCAGTCGTCCCCGGCGCCGTGGAAGGCGCGCTGGGTGGCGTCCTCGCCCTCGGTGGCCGTCCAGCCGATGTTCAGGCCGTTGATCCGCACCCGGTCGAAGCGGTGCGCGTGGGCGGCGTTCCGGGTGAGGCCGACGAGGCCCGCCTTCGCGGCGACGTACGGCGCCAGGAACGGCTGCCCGCCGTGTGCCGACGACGTGATGACGTTGACCACGGTGCCGGACGCGCCCCGGCCCACCATGTCCGCGACCGCCGCCTGCATCGCGAAGAAGGGTGCCCTGAGGTTGACCGCGATGTGCCGGTCGAACAGTTCGGGGGTCGTGTCGAGGAGCGTGCCCCGGTCGGTCAGCCCCGCCGCGTTCACCAGGCAGTCGACCCGGCCGTACGCCTCCACGACCCGCGCCACCGACGCCTTCGCCTGCCCGGCGTCCGCGAGGTCGGCCGGTACGAACAGCGCCCTGCCGCCCGCCGCCGTCAACTCGGCGACGAGGGCCTCGCCCGGCTCGGGGCGCCGCCCGGTGACGGCCACGTGCGCCCCCTCGCGGACGGCGGCCCGCGCGACGGCGGCGCCGACGCCCTGGGTGCCGCCGTTGACCAGGACGACCCTGCCGTCCAGCAGTCCCGTCGCCCTCGTGCTCACCGGCTCTCCCGTCGTCGGTGGCCGGCCCGCAGTTCCTCGCGCAGGGCCGACGGTGTCCACTCCTCGCGCAGCGCCCGCCGTACGAGGTCCGCCTGGGAGGGCGGGGCCAGTCCGTCGACCGGCGGGTCCCTGTCCAGGTTGGTGGGGAAGGGGTACCCCTCCGCGCTCGCGGCGATCACCTGCTCGTGCCACCGGTCGGCCACGCCCTCGGACCGGCGCTTCAGCAGCACCGGGTAGACGGCGTTCACCACCGCCTCCCGGTCCACGGCCTCCATGGCGCGGCCGAACGCCGAGGAGATCTGCAGCAGGTTGGCCATGCGGCGGACGTCCGCGGAACGGTTGGTGCCGGCCGCGTGGAACAGCGCGGGGCTGAAGAACACCGCGTCGCCCTTGGCCAGCGGCAACTGGACGTGGTGCGCCTCGAAGTAGGCCCGGAACTCGGGCAGCCGCCAGGCCAGATAGCCCGGCTCGTACTTCTGGGAGTGCGGCAGGTACATCGTGGGCCCGGACTCCACGGGCATGTCACGGTGCGCGACCGCGCCCTGGAGGGTGAGCACGGGGGAGAGGCGGTGCACGTGCGCCGGGTACGCGGCGGCGGCCTCGCCGGAGAGGAAGCCCAGGTGGTAGTCGCGGTGCACGGTCTGGGCGGCGCCGCCCGGGTTGACCACGTTGATCTGGGAGGTGACCTGGTAGCCGGGGCCGAGCCAGGCGCGGGCGACCAGCGCGAGCGCGTCGTTGGCGTAGTAGTCGGCGAACGCCTCGGGGTCGTGCAGGGCCGCCTTCTCCAACGCGTTCCACACCCGGTCGTTGGCGCCCGGCGCGGCGAAGTGGTCGCCGGAGGTGATGCCGGAGGCGCGCTGGCGCTCGATCAGGGCGTCGAAGACGGCCGTCGTCCGGTCGACGACCGCCGGATCCGGGAACGCGCCCCTGAGCACCACGATGCCGGGGCCGTCGGCGAGGGCGTGGACGAGTTCGGCCGCCGTCTCCCCGTCGTCGCGCAGCCGGCCGGCCTCGTAGACCGGGACGTTCCGCTCCACGGCCGAGGCCCCCGGGTACGCGGCGGGGTCGGTGGGCCGCTCCACGAGCGCGCGGAACGTGTCGAGGTCGCAGTCCCGTTCGGACAGCCGGGCGCGGTGGGAGGGAGCCGGGGTGGAGGACATCGTCGTCCTTTCGGTGACAGGGCCACACGGTGCGGTCATTCTTGTCCTGACAAACACGGTGAACAACCAGCGGGCGACCAGTGGTCGACCAGCGGGCGGCCGTCACCCGTCCTGTCGGACCCGGGCCCAACTGCCGTCCCTCGCCGACCGCGTCATGGCCTCCAGCACGGTCGCGCTGTGGACGGCGTCCGGCAGGGTGGCGCCGTACGGGGTGCCCTCCGCGATCGACCGCAGGAAGCGGTGGGCCTCCACCACCTTCAGGTCGTCGTAGCCCATGGCGTTGGCGGCGCCCGGCTGGAAGGCGGCGAACTCGCCGTGCCCGGGGCCGACGTACACGGTGCTGACGGACTGGTCCTGGTACTCCGTGCCGCGGCTGACGCCCAGTTCGTTCATGCGGCGGAAGTCCCAGAACACGGCGCCCCGGGTGCCGTGCACCTCGAAGCCGTAGTTGTTCTGCTCGCCCACCGACACCCGGCAGGCCTCCAGGACGCCGCGGGCGCCGGAGGCGAAGCGCAGCAGGCAGCTGACGTAGTCCTCGTTCTCGACCGGTCCCGGCTCGCCGCCCGCGGCCCGTGAGTGGCCCGCCGTGGCGGCGGTGGGGCGTGCGCGCTCGGGCAGGAAGACCGCGGTGTCGGCGGTCAGCGACGTGATCTCGCCGAGCAGGAAACGGGCCAGGTCCGCGCCGTGCGAGGCCAGGTCCCCCAGCACACCGCTGCCGCCGCGCTCGCGCTCGAACCGCCACGTCAGCGCGCCCTCGGGATGCGCCGCGTAGTCACTGAAGAGCCGGATACGGGCGTGGGTGACGGAGCCGATCTCCCCGGCGGCGATCAGGTCGCGGGCCGCCTCCACGGCGGGCGCGTTGCGGTAGTTGAAGCCGACCGTCCCCTGCACACCGGCCTTGGCCACCGCGTCCGCCACCGCGCGGGCGTCCCCGGCGGTCAGTCCGACCGGCTTCTCGATCCAGACGTGCTTGCCCGCCTCGGCCATCGCGACGGCGATCTCGCGGTGCAGGAAGTTGGGGGCCGTGATGCTGACCGCCCGGATCCGCGGGTCCGCGGCCACCTCCCGCCAGTCGCGGGTCGTCGAGGCGAACCCGAACTGCGCGGCGGCCTCCTCGGCCCGTCCCGGCACCTCCTCGGCGACCGTCACGAGCTCCGGGCGCAGCGCGAGGTGCGGGTAGTGGTGCCGGACGCGGGCGTACGCCTGGGTGTGCACCCGGCCCATCCAGCCGAAACCGACGACGGCGACACCGAGTGCCTCGACCATGAGAGCGCCCCTCTTCGGACCTGTCCGTGATCTGTTCAGGCCACCCTGTGCGGGCGCAGGCATCATGTCAACCGTTTGACAGGACAAAGATGAGCCGAGCCCCTGCGCAATGCGAACGAAATTGTTGACAATCCTGTCTGGCTGGATTTACGTTCGACAGGCACTCACTCAGGGAGGGCGGCCATGCCGAACCAAGCCCGTCCGGGCACCGGGGAACAGGCCAAGCAGCTTGCGCTCGGGCAGCTGCGGCAGGCGATCCTGCGCGGCGACATGGCACCCGCGCAGCGGCTGGTGGAGAACGAACTCGCCGAGCAGTTCGGCGTGACCCGGGCCAGCATCCGGGCCGCGCTGATCGACCTGGAGTCCCAGGGGCTCGTCGAACGCATCCGCAACCGCGGGTCGCGGGTGCGGGTGGTGACGGTGGAGGAGGCGGTCGCCATCACCGAGTGCCGGCTGGTCCTCGAAGGGCTCTGCGCGGCCAAGGCCGCCGCCGCCGTCGACGACGGGCAGATCGCCCGGCTGAAGGACCTCGGCTCGGCGATGCGCAGGGCCGTGGCCGGCGGCGAACCGCTCGCCTACTCGGATCTCAACCACGAACTCCACGCCCGTATCCGGGAGTTCTCCGGCCAGCTGACGGCCGTTGAGCTGCTGGAGCGGCTCAACGCCCAACTGGTTCGGCACCGCTTCCAGTTGGCGTTGCGTCCGGGGCGCCCGCAGCAGTCCCTGAAGGAGCACCTGGCCATGATCGAGGCGATCGGGGCCAGGGACCCACAGGCCGCCGAGGCGGCCGTCCGGGCCCACCTCACCAGTGTGATCGAGGCGCTGCGCGACTGACACGCGCGACCGAGGCACACACCGGGGCGGGCGCCACCTGTCCACCGAGGAGATTCCATCCATGACGTACGGCAACGCGCCCGCCGCCATCGCGCCGGCCGCCTCGCGCGGGGAGAGGGGCACCGTCGCCTGCCCGACCTACGCCGAGCGCGGCGAGTCCGCCAGGGCCCGGCGCGAGGGGAGGAAGCCGGCGGAGACCAAGCACGACGCGGGCCCCGACCAGGGGCTCGCGCACCGGGCCATGGCCGAGGCGTACCCGCGCCCGTACCCGCAGATCGCGAAGGAGTCGGCATGAGCGGCGTCGTCGTCACCAACCCGCCCAAGGCCGCCGCCGAGGACGTCGAGGCGCTCGCCGGGTACGGCGTGGCCACCGTGAGCGAGGCCATGGGCCGCACCGGCCTGCTCGGACCGGAGATCCGCCCCGTCCAGCAGGACGTGCGGGTCGCGGGCACCGCCGTCACCGTGCTCAGCTGGCCCGGCGACAACCTGATGATCCATGCCGCCGTGGAGCAGTGCGGCGAGGGCGACATCCTGGTCGTCACCACCACCTCCCCGTCCACCGACGGCATGTTCGGCGAGCTGTTCGCCACCGCCCTCCAACGGCGCGGGGTGCGGGGCCTGGTCACGGGCGCGGGCCTGCGTGACACCCAGGAGCTGCGGGAGATGGGCTTCGCCGCCTGGTCCCGCGCCGTGTCCGCGCAGGGAACCGTCAAGGCCACCGGCGGCTCGGTCAACGTGCCGGTCGCCGTGGACGGCCGGGTGATCCGCCCCGGAGACGTGATCGTCGCCGACGACGACGGCGTGGTGGTCGTCCCCCGGGAGCGCGCCCGGCAGGTCGCCGAGGCGTCCGAGGCCCGCGAGAGGAAGGAGGCCGCCACCCGCGCCGCCTTCGTCGACGGCCAACTCGGCCTCGACCGCTACGGACTGCGCGACAAGCTGCGGCAACTCGGCGTCACCTACCAGTCGTACGACGAGTACACCGCCGGGGAGCGGTCGTGACCGGCACCGACACCGACACGGGAATCGAGGAGGTGCGCTGCACACTGATGCGCGGCGGCACCTCCAAGGGCGCCTACTTCCTCGCCGCCGACCTGCCCGCCGACCCCGGCGCCCGGGACGACCTGCTCCTGCGGACCATGGGCAGCCCCGACCCGCGCCAGATCGACGGCCTGGGCGGCGCGCACCCGCTGACCAGCAAGGTCGCCGTGGTCTCCGGATCGGCCGACCCGGACGCGGACGTCGACTACCTGTTCCTCCAGGTCGCCGTGGACGCGCCCGAGGTCACCGACCGGCAGAACTGCGGCAACCTCCTCGCCGGGGTGGGCCCGTTCGCCGTGGAGCGCGGGCTCGTGCCGGCCGGGGACGCCGAGACGTCCGTACGCATCCGCATGCGCAACACCGGCGAACTGGCCGTCGTGACCTTCCCGACCCCGGGCGGCCGCGTCGACTACACGGGGGACACCGCGATATCCGGCGTGCCCGGCACCGCCGCCGCGGTCGTCATCGAGTTCCCGCGGGGCGCCGGCCCGCTGCTGCCCACGGGCAACGTCCGCGACACCGTCGCCGGCACCGAGGTGACCTGCGTCGACAACGGCATGCCGGTCGTCCTGATCCCCGCCGCCGCGCTGGAGGTCACCGGGTACGAGACGCCCGCGGAACTGGAGCGGGACACCGCCCTCGCCGACCGGCTCCGCGAGATCCGGCTGGCCGCCGGGCACGCGATGGGCCTCGGCGACGTCGAGGGCGCCACCGTGCCCAAGCTGACCCTCCTCGCCCCGCCCCGGGACGGGGGCGCGGTCACCACCCGCACCTTCATCCCCGTGCGCTGCCACACCTCCATCGGCGTCCTGGGCGCCGCGAGCGTGGCGGCAGGGCTGCGCGTCCCCGGCGGCGCGGGAGAGGGCATCGCCCTGCTCCCCGAGTCCGGCGACCCGGTCCGCGTGGAACACCCCACCGGCTTCCTGGAGGTCGCCGTCGACCTCGACCCCGGCCCGCTCGTGGTCCGGCGTACCGCCGTCGTACGCACCGCGCGCAAGCTCTTCGACGGCGCCGTCTTCCCCCGGCCGGCCGCGACGGCACCGCGGCCCGCACAACGCCCTGGAGGCCGCCACGGCTCCGCGCCTCGGTGACAGCGCCCGTGTCGGCCACGCCGAGCTGTTCCCGCCCGACCCGGACGCGGGCGCCGCCTTCCTCAGCGGCCCCGCGCACGCCACCGCCGCGCCCCGAAAGGGCGCGGGGCAGTGACGTCGTACGCCTCCGCCGCGTGAGCGCGACCAGTCGCCACGCACCCGCGGCCGAACCGCGGTCCCCGGCGAGACGGCGCACTCCGTTCGGCCGGCCGCAGGTCACCGCCCCCGGCGGGACAACCACGCGGCGACCACCGCACCGGACACGTTGTGCCAGACGGAGAACACCGCGGCCGGCAACGCCGCCAGCGGGCTGAAGTGCGCCGTGGCCAGCGACGCGGCGAGGCCGGAGTTCTGCATGCCGACCTCGAAGGCCATGGCACGGCTGCCGGGCTCGCCCAGTCGGCCGAGGCGCCCCGCACCGTAACCGAGCGCGAGACCGAGCCCGTTGTGCAGCACGACGGCGACGAACACCAGCCCCGCGGCCGACTTGATGGCGTCCGCGCTGCCCGCCACGACCACCGCCACGATCACGGCGATCGTCAGCGCGGACAGCCAGGGCAGCGCCGGCAGCGCCCGCTGCACGTACCGTCCGGCGAGCAGCCGTACGACGACGCCCGCGAGGACCGGCAGCAGCACCGTCTTGAGGATGTCCGTGACCATGGACCCCGCGTCCACCGGAAGGTACTCGCCGGCCAGCAGCAGCGTCAGCGGCGGGGTGACCAGCGGCGCGACCAGCGTGGAGACGGTGGCGACGGAGACCGACAGGGCGACGTCGCCGCGCGCCAGGTAGGTCACCACGTTGGACGCCGTACCGCTGGGCGCGCAGCCCACCAGGATCACGCCCGCCGCGAGCTGCGGCGGAAGGTCGAGCAGGTGGGCGACGGCCCAGCCGAGCCCCGGCATGATGACGTAGTGCGCGACCAGTCCGAGCGCCACCGCCCAGGGGCGCTTCGCGACACCGCGGAAGTCCTCCGGGGTCATGGTGATGCCCATGCAGAACATCACGACGCCCAGCAGGTAGGGCACCGACTCGCCCCACCCGGTGAAACTGCCGGGGAGCAGCAGGCCGAGGGCGCCGGCCAGGAGGACGAGGACCGGGAAGACGGTCACGGCACGCCGCGCGGAGCGGTCGCCCGAGCCGTCGCCGCCGAGGTCCGCGGGTCGATCTGCCCGGTCGGGTCGACCGGGTCGTTCTGTTCCTTCGGTTCTTTCGGTACGCACCGTGCGAGACAACGCCTGGTGGGCGGCGTGACGCAAGGCCGTCTCGCGATGTGATCCACCCCGTGGAACGCGGCGCGGACGGAGTACCGGCGACCCCGACCCGCCCCGCCGATGGGGTAGGCTTGACCAGCGCGATCACGGCGGAAGCGGATCACGCACCGGGACGTGGCGCAGCTTGGTAGCGCACTTGACTGGGGGTCAAGGGGTCGCAGGTTCAAATCCTGTCGTCCCGACGGTTGCGAAGGGTCTTCGCGGGCGGAAGCTCGCGGGGGCCCTTTTCGTATGGCTTCCCGCGGTTCCTCTTGGTGGGTGGACACCCTCTTGACGCCCTCCTGGCGCCGTTCGACACTTCCCCAGTAATCCTAGTGAATTGGTAGGGAATCGTGGGGCGCCTCCGCGCCCGCACCCGGGGAGAACCATGACCGTCACACCGCTCACCCCTGCCCCCGCCTTCCGGGGACGGATCGGCCGCGACCCGCGCAGCGGCCACTACGCCGTACCGCGCCGCTACCGCCTCCACCTGTCACCCGGCCACGACGACTGTCTGGGCATCGCCGTCGTGCACGGCCTCCTCGGCCTGGACGAGATCTGTCCCGTGACCCTTCTGGACCCGCTGCCCGACCGCCCCGACGGCGGACACTCCGCACTGCGCCCCCTGTACGAGGCGAGCGCGCACCACTACCGGGGACCGGCCGTCGCGCCGGTGCTCAGCGACGGCTGGTCGGGCCGGATCGTGAGCACGCACGCCCGCGACATCATGCGCGACCTCGCCCGGAGCTTCACCTCCGCCGCCGGCCCGGCGCTCTACCCGCGCGGCACCGAGGCGGAGATGGAAGCTGTCGAGGAACTGTGCGCGCGGACCGCCGACCCCGCGGCCCTGCCCGGCGTACTGGACCACCTGGAGCGGCGCCTGACCGCGCACTCCCACGTCCTGGGCGACCGGCTCACCGCGGCCGACGTCGAGGTGTGGGCGGCCCTCGTCCACCGCGACACCCCGCGGCGCGCGACCGCCCACCCCGCCCTGTGGGCCCACGTACGCCGACTGACCGCCCATCCGGCCTTCGGCCGCCACCTCACGGCCGGTCCCGCCTGATCACCACGGACGAAAGGCCGTGTCCGCCGCCCCCCAGCGGCGGACACGGCATGGGCCGCGGAACGTCCGCCCTCCCCCGAAGGAGACGTTCCGCGGCCGGCCCCCGGCGCCGGACTGTGGCCACGGCACCCGGGTGACTGTGAGCCGCACGGTCACCAGCACATGACCGCGGTCTCGCCCGCGCCCCAACTGGAGTACAGGCGCACCCGGACGACATAGCGGCGGCCCTTGACGAAACGGGCCCTGATCGTGGCGTTGCGGGAGGTTCCCCCGTCGTCCTGTCCGACGAGGTAGCGCGGCACGCCGTCCCGCTCCTCGAAGATGACGACGACGGCGTCGCTGTCGCCGAAGGTGCCCACCGTGTACTCGCGGGTCTCCGGCGGCTCCACCCGGAAGTCGGCCTGCTCGCCGGGTCCGAGACCCAGCGGCACCGAGCGGAACGGCACCAGCGGACCCGGCCGGCCGGTGGGCGGGTACCAGCGCAGGGCGAACTCCTTGTCGGCGGCGGAGAGGGTGCCGGGCGGGTGCAGGCCCGAGCGGTAGTGCTCGGGCTCCAGTATCAGCCCCGAAGGGAAGGGGTACTCCATGATCGACTGCGGGTCCCAGACCGGGCCGTTGGCCTCGTCGCCGTCGAGCTTGCGCAGGATGTTGTGGAACGTCCGCTCCCGGCTCCAGTGGTTCGGCGGACCCGCCAGTTCGGCGTAGACCGCCTCGTCGTCCCACAGGATGCCGGCGAACGGACTCTGGTGCTCGTGCAGCATCCCGAGCGCGTGCCCGATCTGGTGCAGGGCCGTCGCGCGCTCACCCGGCGCGGTCAGGTCCCAGCCGAAGTTCATCGTACGGTCGTTCAGGCCCACCCGGAGCGCGTCCTTGCCCACCGCCGACCAGGAACCGTCGCCGGGCTGGAAGCCGATGCGCAGCTCCGCCTCCGACCGGTCGCGGACCTCTTCGAGATCGAGCCCGATGCCGAGGTCCCGCCACTCCCGGAAGCAGTCGCGCACCACGTCCCGCTGCTCGTCGGTCCCCACCCACGAACCCCGCCGCGGCCGTCCGGTGCCCGGCATCGGAACCACCGACGTGTCCGTGTCGCCACCGAGGAAGCAGTAGTGCAGCACGGTGCCGTTGACCCACATGCGCTGCCCGCCGACGAGCGCGGCGGCGCGCTCTGCGGCCAACCCCGGTGCGGGCACGGGGGCAGGCTGCTGCGCGAGCGAGCAGTAGCGTGCGGTCATGGCCACCAGCGTGCCGCCCGCGCCCGCCCGGCGCCTGAGTCGGGGGCTACTCAAGTCACCCTGTATCAGGGATGAGTATGCCGACTCATGTTCCCGTGACGATTTCTCTGCGGAACGCGAAGACCCTCCGGACGCCCTGGCCGTTCACCGGGCGGACGGACGAACTGGAGCTGGTGCGCCGGTCCGTGGCGGCCGGACGGAGCGGCCTCGTGGTGACCGGAGCGGCGGGCTCCGGCAAGACACGGCTCGTGACGGAGGCCGTGCGCGGCACGGACTGCGCCCGAGCCGCCGGGACGCCCGAGACCCGGGACATCCCCTTCGCCGCGTTCGCACACCTGCTGCCGGAGACCGTCACCCTGCACCGGGCGGTACAACTCCTGTCCGGCGTACGGCTGCTACTGGTCGACGACGCCCACCTGCTCGACGGCGCCTCCGCCGCCCTCGTGCACCAGCTCGCCGTGCACGGCCGCACCCGCCTCCTGGTCGTCGTCACCGACGGCGCCCCCGTGCCGGGCGCGGTGTCCCGGCTGTGGTCCGGGGAGCTGCTGCCGCGCCTCGCCCTGGAGCCCCTGCCCCGCGAGGAGACCGCCGAACTCCTCACGGCGGGGGCTCAGACTGACCTGGAGCCGCTCACCGTGGACCGGCTGCACCGCCTGTGCCGGGGAGACCTGCGGCTGCTGCGCGAGCTGTCGACCGCGGTGCGCGAGGAAGGGCTGCTCGTGCCGGTGCCGGACACGGGACGGCGCGCGTGGCGGGGACCGGTGCCGATCACCGCGACGGTGCGCGAGCGCACCGCCCACGTCCTCGACCGCCCCCGCACCGAGGAGCGGGAGACGCTCGAACGCCTCGCCTTCGCCGAACCCCTGCCCCTGGACCTGGACGCCCTCGACCTGGGAACGCTGGAACGCCTGGAGGCCGAGGGTCTGGTCACCGTCGACGACCACGGCGCCACCCGCCTCGCGCACCCCCTGCACGGCCCGGTGCTGCGCGCCGCCGCGGGCGGCTGCGGGCCCGGCGCCTGGCCCACGCCCCGGGCCGGTGCGGCCCCGCCCTGGAGGCGGAGCGGGCCGCGCTCGCCCTGGGCATCGAGCGGGCCGACGTACGGGCGACACGGACGCCCGTGGGGGAGTGGCTGGTCGCCGAGGGGCGCCGCTGCCCGCCCCGTACGCGGCGCTGCGGGCCCGGTTCGCACGGTTGCGCGGGCGGCTGCGCGACGCGGCCGCCTGGGCCCGCGAAGGACTGCGGACCAGCCCGGACGATCCGTCCTGCCTGGACGAGCTCGCCCTGGCCGCAGCACAGTCGGGCGACGCCCCGACGGTGAGCGACGGCGCGGCCGGCACCCGCGGCCTTGGCACCGCCTGGACCGCCGCCGCGCGCGGCGACCTCGACGAGGCGGTCCGGACGGCCGCCGCCGGGGGCGACCCGTACGACGCCGTCCGGCTCGGGGCGCCCGAGCGGGCGGCCGGCCTGCTGACCGGCGTCTTCGCCGCCCACGCCGACGCCCTCGCCCGCGAGGACGGACCGGCGCTCGACCGGGCGGCCGAGGAACTGGAGCGGCGCGGCTTCCTGCTGTTCGCGGCCGAGGCCCACGCCCAGGCGGTACGCGCCCACCGCGACCCGCGGGCCGCCCGCACCGCCCGGACCCGCGCCGTCGCCCTCGCCCGGCGCTGCCAGGACGCCCGCACCCCCGCCCTGTCCGGCCTGGTGCTCGGCGAACTCACCGCACGGCAGCGCCAGATCGTCACGCTCGCCGCCGCGGGCCTGAGCAACCGGCAGATCGCGGAGAGACTCACCCTGTCCGTCCGCACCGTCGGCAACCACCTCTACGGCGCCTACACCCGCCTGGGCGCCGGCGACCGCGGTGCCCTGCCCTGGCTGATGGAACTCCCCGAGCCCCAACCGGCCTGATCGGGCGGCCCGGCCCGGTGACGTGATCCGGGGGCGCGGTCGGGTGGCTTGGTGGGTGGCCTGTCCCGGCGGCTTGAGCCCGCGGCCCGGCCCGGCGACCTGCCCCTGCGGCGCGGTCGGGTGGCCGGTCCGGCGGCGTGATTCGGCGGCCCGGTCCAGTGGTCTGGTCCGGTGGGCCTGTCCCTGCGGCCCGTTCCGGGGGCTTGACCCCTACGGCCCGCTCGGATGATCTGATCCGGCGGCTTGATTCTGCCGCTCGGTCGAGTGGGCTGTCCCTGCGGTCCGACCCTGCGGCCTGGCCCGGTGACCTGGCCCGGTGACCTGGCTCGGTGGCTGACCCGGCGGCCTGACCCAGCCGTCGGCTTCCGGACCGGCTCGCAAGCCGACTGGCGCACCGGCTCCCGAGCGGCCACGCGCACCGATGACCGAGCGGCCACGCGCACCGGCGACCGAGTGGCCACGCGGACCGGTTCTCAGGCCGCCCCGAAGGCCGAGAAGGCCCAGCCCGTCGCCTGGTGCACCGCGTCGCCCGGCAGCGCGGCCCGGGCGTCGCGCAGCGCCTCCGCCAGGGACAGGCCGGCGTCCAGCCCCTTGTGCAGCGCGAGCATCAGCGGCACCACCGCGGCGTCGTTGACCGGCGCCGTGCACGCCACCACCCCGGCCGTGCCCAGCGGCAGCAGCGCGGTGACCAGGCCGAGCAGCTCGTCGGCGCCGACGGACGCGAAGCGTGCGGTGTCGCAGCACGGCAGGATGATCCGGTACGGGCTGCGGTCCAGCCGTTCGAAGTCGTGCACGATGAGCGGCCCGTCCGCCATCCGCAGCGAGGAGAACAGGGGACTGTCCGCACGGAACGTGCCGTGCGCCGCGATGTGTGCCAACGCGGCCCCGTCCAGCTCCCGCAGCACCCGGGGCACCCGCGCGTCGTCGCCCTCCAGCACGACGGTCCCGCCTCGGGGGGCGGCGCCGTCCCCGGGTACGTCCGGCAGCCCGCGCCCGCCACCGCCGGGACGCCCACGTTCCGAACCACCGTCTTCCCGGAGAGCGGACCGAGCGGACCGAGCGTCCCCCGCGCCGCCGTCGACGGGCCGGGGGTCCCGCGGCGTGCCGCCGTCCGGCGGCACCGCATGTGTCCGGGACCGCTCCCCACGGATCCCTTGCTCCCCTTGCTCCCTCTGGTCCAGGTGCTCCCCGTGGCTCCGGCGGTCCCCCCGCGGCAGCGGCTCCCGCGTTCCTGCCGGGGCTCCCGGCGGTCGCGGCTCCGCCGCGCTCCCTCCCCGCGGCCGCGTCCCGGCGTACCGGGCGGAGAGTTCCGGCACCTCGGCACCGCCGCTCGCCAGTCCCGGGCCGCGGACCAGGAGCTGGCGGCCGCCGGGCGGGGGAGCCGTGTCCCTCGCCCGCAGCCAACTGCTCGCCGACGGCGACACGCTAAGGACCCGTTCGCGCAGCGCGGGCAGCAGGGCCCACGGCACCCGGTGCAGCCGGCCCGGCGGGACCACGACGACCGGGCCGGAACCGAGGTGCGCCGCGGCGGGTCCGAGCAGCAACTCCTGAAGACGCGCGCCCGCCGCCTCCACCAACGGCAGGCGTGCCTCCGCCCCCGGATGGGCCAGCCGCCGCAGACCGGCCTGTACGTGCTCGGCCTCGCCCTCCGCCTCGGCCAGCAGCCCGGCCTCGAACCGTCGTACCCGCCCCTGCCCGCACAGCAGTACGTGCACCCGCCCGTCGAGCACCGCCAGCTCCACCAGCCGTACGTCGTCGCCCAGCCGCCGCAGCAGCCGCGCCACGTCGAACCGGTCGCCGTCGCCGGGCGCCTCGCCCCGCATGTGCAGGGTGCGGGAGCGGATCTCCCGTTCCAGGCGCCGCTGTTCGCGCTCCAGGGCGGGAGCGGGCCGGCCGCCCTCCGAGCGGGCCTCGTCCGCGCGGGAGGCCAGCTCCCGGAACGCCGTCATGGTGCTCAGCAGCACCGGGTCGGCGGGCGGCCGGGTCGGCGGCGCCGACAGCACCGTAGCCCGCCAGCGCTCGCTCCACCCGAGCAACCGCCGCGGTCCGCCCGACACCAGCGACGCGCGCTGCGCCAACGCCGCCAGCTCCGCGCCCTGCGCGGTGGCCCGGGCCCGCAACTCCGAGGCGCCCAGCGTCATCCGGTGGTCGTCGAGGACGTCCAGGCCGCGCCGGCAGGCCTCCAGCACGCCCCGCGCCGACCCGGCCGCCCGCGCCCGCAGGGCCTGCGCCGCCCAGCCCGTCATCCGGGCCAGCGGCGGCCCGCTGTGCCGGCTGCGCGCGGCCACCGCAAGGTGCCGCTCCGCGTCCGCCGTCCAGCCGAGGTCCAGCGCGATCCGGCCCGCCAGCAGCGACGCCTCCGGCGCGGCCGGCGCCCCGAAGGCCACCAGCCGCTCCGCCACCGCGGCCGCGTCCGCGACCAGCCGGCCCGACCCGCGGCCCGTGGCGACCCGCGCCTCGATCAGCACCAGCCGGGCGTGCGTCTCGTACCAGGTGCGCCGCTGCCCGGCGAACAGCCGTACCGCGACGGCCGCGCGCGCGAGCGCGGTCTGCGGCTCGCCCGCCAGCCGGGCCGCCCGCGCCGCCACCAGCAGCAGCTCCGCCTTGCGGGTGGACTGCCCGCCGATCCCGTCCAGCGCGGCGACCGCCGCGTCCGCCTCGGTCAGCGCCTCCGTGGCGAGACCCGCCGCCATCAGCACCTCGCAGCGCCGGATGGTGAGCATGAACGTCGGCGTGCCCAGCTTCGCGTACCGCTCCTCCGCCTCGTCGAGGAGCCGCAGCGCCGCCGGCACGTCACCGGCACGGAACGCCGCCAGCCCCCGGCTCTCCACCGCGTCGGCCTTGTCGTGCTCCTGGCCCGTGGTGTCCCACAGCGCCTCCGCGGCGGTGAAGTCGGCGTCCGCCCGCTCCACCGAGCCGAGCGCCAGATGCACGGTCGCCCGCAGGGTCAGCGCCCGCGCCGTCCAGATCACGTCCTCGGCCTGCCGCAGCACCGGGATCGCCCGCCGCACGTCCTCCAGCGCCTCGCCGTGCCGGCCCAGCACCCACCACACGTACGCACGCCGGTACAGCACCCGCGCCCGCGTGTGCCCGCTCCCGCGCGCCACGCCGCGCTCGAACGCGGCCAGCCCCGCCCGCGTACGCCCCGCGTGCACCAGCGCCACCCCGAGCGTGGCCAGGACGTCCGCCTCCCGTTCGGCGGAGTCGGCACGGGCGGCGAGGTCACGGGCGCGGCGCAGATGGGCCAGGGCCCGGCGGGTGTCGCCGAAGTCCCGCTGCCAGATACCGATCACCTGATGGGCGACCGAGGCGTGCAGCGGCGGGGGATCGGCGCCCAGCAACTCCTCCGCCCGCGTCAGCGCTTCGCCCGGGGCGGCGAACACCATCGGCAGCAGTTCGAGAACCGAGTCGTTTCGCGCCGTCACCCCACGGATGGTAGTGCTCCGGAACCACGTCACACAGGTGCGAGTCTGTATCAATCAGCCGCCCCCGGACTCTGATTGACGACCGCGGTCCCGGCCGTGGTCAGGGCCGCGGTCCCGACCGCGGCCCACGACCGAAGCCGCGACCGTCGTCACCGCCGCCGCCTCAGTGGAGGACAAGCCATGGCACCACAGCGATTCCGCGAGCAGTTCGACCAGATCCAGCGCTCGATGCCGGACGTCCCGCTGGTGATGGGCCCGGACGACTCCGCCGAGTTCTTCTACGAGAAGGGCGTCGTCCTCGCCCGCGACGGCGAGGAGGCCCGCCTCGTCGAGGACACCGTGCGCGACCACTTCACCACCATGGCCGGCCTGACACCGGACCACGTGCGCCGGACGAGCCCCGAGACCAACCGCACCGGCATCACCCGCATCCAGGTCGCCGACCCCGGCGAGGGCGACGGCGGCGGCGACCCCACCGTCGCCCACGCCCTGCGCTCCCTGAGAACGATGGAGGGCCGCGCCGGCCGCCGGCTGATCAGCCGCAACCACGTCGTCTCCATCGCCGTCAACGCCTGCCCCGGCGACGAGCCCGTGCCCGTCCCCCTGAGCGAGCCGCCGAACCCGGCCGCCGACGGGACGCCGTACGACGCCGGGACGGCCGTCGGCGTCCTCGTCATCGACACCGGTCTCATGCACGACTACCGGTCCTACCCCCTGCTCGCCCACACCGACGGCGACGCACAGATCAAGGAGTGCGACGACGACGGCGTCCTGTGCCAGTACGTCGGCCACGGGACCTTCATCGCCGGGCTCGTCGCCGCCGTCGCCCCCAACACCGAGGTGACGGTCCGCAACACGCTCAACGACGCGGGCGCGATCCTCGAGTCCGAGCTGGGCGAGAAGCTCTTCGAGGCCGTCGACCGCGACGGCTGGCCCGAGGTCCTCAGCCTCTCCGCGGGCACCTCCAACGGCCGCACCGACGGCCTGCTCGGCGTCCACGCCTTCATGGAGGAACTCCGCGGCCGGCGCACCCTCCTGGTGGCCGCCGCGGGCAACAACGCCAGCGCCACGCCCTTCTGGCCCGCCGCCTACGCCACCCTGCCCGGCTGGGAGGACTCGGTACTGTCGATCGGCGCGCTGCGCTGCGACGGCGAGCACGGCGCCTGTTTCAGCAACCACGGCGCCTGGGTCCGGGCCTACGCCCCCGGCGAGCGGCTCACCAGCGCGCTGACCGGCTTCGGGACACCCGTGCCCTACGTCTACCAGCACTCCACGTACGACGACTGCCGGTTCGGGTTCACCTACCCCTGCACCTGCCAGTACCCCCCGCACAACGGGGTGCTGAGCGAGCCGGGCGACGCGCCCGCCAAGCCGGACCAGGTGATGTTCGAGGGGCACGCCCAGTGGAGCGGCACCTCCTTCGCCACCCCCGTGGTCGCCGGCCTGGTCGCCTCGCGCATGACGGCGCACCAGGAGACCGACCCGCGCGTGGCCGGCAGACGACTGCTCGCGGCCACCACCGAGTACGCGGAGGTGCGCGGGGCGCACGTGCCCGCGCTGCTCCCACCCACCTGGCGCCCGGTCGCCGTCGACCCGTCGGCAGGCGGGTCGTGAACGGTCTGCTGCCGGTCGGAACCACCCGCTCCACGGCGTACGATGACGTGTCGTACACGAGGGGTGGGACCGTGGACCGTGCAGATGTCGGGGCGCTCGTCCAGTCGGCCGCCGACGGGGACGCGGCGGCCTGGAAGTCACTGGTGGACGGGCTCGGCCCGCTGGTGTGGTCCGTCGTGCGGGCGCACGGGCTCTCCGACGCCGACGCGCACGAGGTGTACCAGACCGCCTGGTTCCGGTTCGCCCAGCACCTGGGACGCATCAGGGAACCGGAGAAGACCGGCTCCTGGCTGGCCAGTACGGCACGGCACGAGTGCCTGAAGCTGCTCAAGGCCTCGAAGCGGTGGACGCCGACCGACGATCCGCAGCTGCTCGACCGGCCGAGCGAGGACCGTACGCCGGAGGAGTCGGTGCTCGACTCCGAGGAGGCCGCGGCGCAGACCGAGCGCGTGCGGCTGCTGTGGCAGGAGTTCGAAGAACTGGGCGAGCGCTGCCGCCAGTTGCTGCGGGTGCTGATCGCCTCGCCGCCGCCCAGTTATCAGGAGGTGTCCGCCGCGCTGGGTATCGCGGTGGGCAGCATCGGGCCGATGCGCCAGCGCTGTCTGCGCCGGCTGCGGGCCCGGCTCGAGGCACGGGGGACGAAATGAGCGACCTGAACGACGACTACGACGACTACGACGACGATGACGACCGCGGCGACCGCGGCGACTCGGCTGACTCCCGCGAGGGCGGGCGGCACGACGGGGCGTTCCCGGACGGAGAGGCGGGCGCCGACCTCCTGGAGGAGGAACTGCGGCAGGCCGCGGCGATCCTGGACCCGGTCCCGGCCGGGCTGCGGCAGGTCGCCGTCGACGCCTTCGCCCTGCACGACCTGGAGGCCCGCGTCGCCGAGCTGGCCTTCGACTCGCTGGTCGACGCCATCCCGGTCAGAGGAGCGAGCGCCCCGCCGCGGATGCTGACCTTCCGCACCGAAGCGGTGACCGTCGACGTCGAGGTGACCGCGGACGGCCTGATCGGCCAGCTGCTGCCGCCGGGACCGGCCGGCATCGAGGTGCTGAGCGGCCCGCGGGCCCACGCGCGGCTGACGGCGGACGACCTGGGCCGGTTCAGCGGCGAGGCCCCGCCCGCCGGGCCGTTCGCGCTCAGGCTGCGGACCGGCGGGGAAGTGGTCGTCACGGAGTGGCTGCGGGCCTGAGCCCGCCGTCTACCAGGCGCAGGGCAGGGTGCGGGGACCCCGGATCATGGTCTTGCGGCGCCAGGCCACCTGGTCCGCGGGGACCGCGAGCCGCAGCCCCGGCAGCCGTTCCAGCAGGGTGTCGACGAGGAGTTCGGTCTGCATCCGGGCCAGCACGGCACCCGTGCAGAAGTGGTGCCCGTTGCCGAAGGCCACGTGTGGGTTGGGAGCCCGGTCGAGGTCGATGCGGTCCGGGTCGGGGAAGACGTCCGGATCGCGGTTGGCGGCCAGGTAGGAGACGTACACCGGGTCGCCCGCGGCGACGCGGACCCCGTGGACCTCGACGTCCTCCAGGGCGATGCGGGCCAGGCCCACCGAGGTGCGGTGCGAGATCCAGCGCAGCAACTCGTCCAGGGCCGTGCCCCGGGCCTCGGGGCGCTCCCGCATCCGCGCCATCAGCTCGGGCCGGGTGAGCAGCAGGAACAGCATCTGTCCGACGTTGTGCGTGACGGCCTCGCCGCCGATCTGCAGCGGCCCCGCGAGTCCGACGGCCTCCGTCTCGCCGACCTCGCCGCGGGCGACGGCCGCGCCGAGCATCGAGTACACGTCGTCGCCACCGCCGCCGGCCCGGGCGCGGACGGTCTCGGTGATCCACCCGTACAGGCCCTGCTTGGCCCGCTCGGCGGCCTCGGCGCCGCCGGACGTGGAGATGATCTGCCGGGTCCAGGAGTGCACGCGCTCCCGGTCGGCGGCCGGTACGCCCATCACCTCGCTGACGACGGCGATCGGGAAGGGCTCCAGGACCCGCTCGACCAGGTCCGCCGGCGGGTTCTCCAGCAGGATCGCGTCGACCAGGCCGTCGAGGATCTCCTGGGCCCGCGGCCGCAGCCCCTTCGCCGTGCCCACGGTGAACGCGCCCGCGACCGCGCGCCGCAGCCGGTTGTGGTCGGGCTGGTCGGCGAAGGCGAGCGAGCCGGGGCGCGGCTTGAAGTGCGGCGCCAGGCGCGTGATCCGGCGCCGCGTCACCTCGGAACGCCCGAAGCGCGGATCGTTGGTGATCGCCTTCACGTCGTCGTACCGCGTGGCCAGCCAGGCCCAGCCCTCGCCGTGCGGCAGCCGGACGCGGGTCAACGGCCCCTCGCGCATCAGGTCGGCGAGGACCGGGTCGAACTCCGGGCCGTCCAGGTCCAGGGCGGGCCAGTCCCGCACGGGGGGCGGTGACTGGCCGGTGAGCGTGGTGGTCTCCTGCGTCATCCCCCCACCCTCGCCGCGCACCCGCCGGGCTGTCGCGCGGGAGTGCTCCAGCCGGTGGTGGCCGGACCGGCCGACGGCCCTCAGCCCGACACGGCGTCGACGAGCGTCGCCAGCGAGGCCGCCAGGCGCGACAGCCCGGGCCCGGCCGGACCGCCCGGCTCCGACATGTAGGTGTCCCGGCGGATCTCCACCATCAGCGCGCCGACCTCGGCCCGCGTCCCGTAGAAGTCCAGCGGCACGTACGTCCCGCCGAACGGGCTGTCCAACCCGGTCTCCCCGCACGGGGCGAACGCCTCCCGGGCCGCGGCGAGCAGGGCGGGCGGCGTGTGGAAGCCGTCGGTGCCCAGGCAGACGGGTGGACGCGGGCCCTCGCCGTGCAGCTCGTAGGGGAGCGGCTCGGTCGGGTAGGAGTGCACGTCGACGATCACGGCCCGGCCGGTGGCCGCGAGCCGGTCGGCGACCGCCTCCGCCATCGCCCGCGCGTACGGCCGGAAGTACCGCTCGATCAGCGGCTCGGGGTCCGTGCCGTCCGCGCGCAGCACCTCGCGGTGCGAGGTGCGCGTGTACACGGCGCCCATCCCGACGGCCGTCATCTCCTCCCGCTCGTCGGGGAACCGCTCCGGGTCGACGACCAGCCGCGACGCCCCGTTCACGAACCGCCAGGGCGTGAGACCGGCCAGTTCGCAGGCCCGCTCGGCGATCTCGGCCGTGTGCGAGTCGGTCATGTGGTCCAGCTCCCGCTCCAGCTCCGCGTCCGAGAGCACGATGCCCGGGCGGACGTCGGCGGGGATCTCGCGGGAGGAGTGCGGCACGTGCAGGATCACCGGGGACGCGGCGGCGCCCGGGAGGAGTGCGAAGGAAGCGGGGGCGTCGGTCATCAGAGGTGCTCCGGAGGTATGGGGGAGGACAGACGGGCACCCCGTCTCCGCCGAGCGGAGACGGGGTGCCCGTGGGACGCGCGAGGGCCGGCGAGGATCAGGCGAAGGTCGCCAGCGCCTCGTTCCAGGTGGCCGACGGGCGCATGATCTTGGCGGCCTTGGCCGGGTCGGGCTGGTAGTAGCCGCCGATCTCGGCCGGCTTGCCCTGGACGGCGTTCAGCTCGCCGACGATCTTCTGCTCGTCGGCGGTCAGCTTCTCGGCGAGCGGGGCGAAGGCCTTGGCCAGGTCCGCGTCGTCGGTCTGCTTGGCCAGCTCCTGCGCCCAGTACAGGGACAGGAAGAAGTGGCTGCCGCGGTTGTCGATGCCGCCGACCCGGCGGGTCGGGGACTTGTCCTCGTTGAGGAAGGTCGCCGTGGCGCGGTCGAGCGTGTCGGCGAGGACCTTGGCGCGGGTGTTGCCGGTGGCCTCGGCGTACTGCTCCAGGGACGGCACCAGGGCGAAGAACTCACCGAGGGAGTCCCAGCGCAGGTAGTCCTCCTTGACCAGCTGCTGCACGTGCTTGGGCGCGGAGCCGCCGGCGCCGGTCTCGAACAGGCCGCCGCCCGCCATCAGCGGGACGACCGACAGCATCTTGGCGCTGGTGCCCAACTCCAGGATCGGGAACAGGTCGGTCAGGTAGTCGCGCAGGACGTTGCCGGTCACCGAGATGGTGTTCTCGCCGCGGCGGATGCGCTCCACCGACAGCTTGGTCGCCTCGACCGGGTCGAGGATCCGGATGTCCAGGCCCTCGGTGTCGTGCTCCGACAGGTAGGTCTTCACCTTGGCGATCAGGTTGGCGTCGTGGGCGCGGCCCTCGTCCAGCCAGAACACGGCCGGGTCGCCGGTGGCGCGGGCGCGGGTGACGGCCAGCTTGACCCAGTCGCGGATCGGGGCGTCCTTGGTCTGGCAGGCGCGGAAGATGTCGCCGGCGGAGACCGTCTGCTCCAGCACCGCGTTGCCCGCGGCGTCGACCAGCCGGACCGTGCCCGTGGTGGGGATCTCGAAGGTCTTGTCGTGGCTGCCGTACTCCTCGGCCTTCTGCGCCATGAGACCGACGTTCGGCACCGAGCCCATCGTGGACGGGTCGTAGGCGCCGTGGGCGCGGCAGTCCTCGATGACGGCCTGGTACACACCGGCGTAGGAGGAGTCCGGGATCACGGCGAGGGCGTCGTGCTCGCCGCCGTCCGCGCCCCACATGTGACCGGAGGTGCGGATCATGGCCGGCATGGACGCGTCGATGATGACGTCCGAGGGCACGTGCAGGTTGGTGATGCCCTTGTCGGAGTCGACCATGGCCAGCTCCGGGCCCTCGGCCAGCTCGGCGTCGAAGGACGCCTTGATCTCGGCACCCTCGGGCAGGGACTCCAGGCCCTTGTAGATGCCGCCGAGACCGTCGTTCGGGGTGAGGCCGGCCTTGGCGAGCACGTCGCCGTACTGGGCGAAGGTCTTCGGGAAGAAGGCACGGACCACGTGGCCGAAGATGATCGGGTCGGAGACCTTCATCATCGTGGCCTTCAGGTGCACCGAGTACAGGATGCCCTCGGCCTTGGCGCGGGCGACCTGCGCGGTGAGGAACTCGCGCAGCGCGGCGACGCGCAGCACGGAGGCGTCGACGACCTCGTCCTTCTTCACCGGCACCGACTCGCGCAGCACCGTGGTGGTGCCGTCGTCGCCGACCAGCTCGATCCGCAGGGCGCCGTCCTCGGCGATCACCGCGGACTTCTCGGTGGACCGGAAGTCGTTCTCGCCCATGGTCGCCACATTGGTCCTGGACTCGCCGGTCCAGGCACCCATGCGGTGCGGGTGGGTCTTGGCGTAGTTCTTCACCGACGCCGGGGCACGGCGGTCGGAGTTGCCCTCGCGCAGGACCGGGTTGACCGCGGAGCCCTTGACCTTGTCGTAGCGGGCGCGGACGTCGCGCTCCTCGTCGGTCTTCGGGTCGTCCGGGTAGGCCGGGAGCGCGTAGCCCTGGCCCTGCAGCTCGGCGACGGCGGCCTTGAGCTGCGGGATGGACGCCGAGATGTTCGGCAGCTTGATGATGTTGGCGGCGGGCGTCTTGGCCAGCTCGCCGAGCTCCGCGAGGGCGTCCGGGATGCGCTGGTCCTCGGTCAGGTACTCCGGGAACAGGGCGATGATGCGGCCGGCCAGCGAGATGTCGCGGGTCTCGACCGCGACACCCGCCTGCGAGGCGTACGCCCGGACCACCGGCAGGAACGAATACGTCGCCAGGGCCGGGGCCTCGTCAGTGTGTGTATAGATGATGGTCGAGTCAGTCACCGGGTGCTCCGCTCCACGTCTGCAACATTGCTCGACATCAAGATATCTCGTGATCGACCGCGACTCGACAGGGGTGGCCGGGAGATTCCGGCCACCCCCGGGCCCACCCCCGGGTCAGACGAGCGGCGCGGCGTCCTCGCCCGCCCGCTGCTGCGGGAGGACCACGGCCCCCTGCTGGAGCGCGACCGTCCGGGCGGGCGACGGGATCCGGATGCCCTCGGCCCGGTAGCGCTTGTGCAGCCGTTTGATGAACTCGTGCTTGATCCGGTACTGGTCGCTGAACTCGCCCACGCCCAGGATCACCGTGAAGCCGATCCGCGAGTCGCCGAAGGTGTGGAAGCGGATCGCCGGCTCGTGCTCCGGCACCGCGCCGCCCACCTCCGTCATCACCTCGGCCACCACCTCGGACGTCACCCGCTCCACGTGCTCCAGGTCACTGTCGTAGGAGACGCCCACCTGGACCAGGACCGTGAGCCGCTGCTCCGGCCGCATGAAGTTGGTCATGTTCGACTTCGCGAGCTGCCCGTTCGGGATCACGACCAGGTTGTTGGACAGCTCGCGGACGGTGGTCTGGCGCCAGTTGATGTCCTCGACGTAACCCTCCTCGCCGCTGCTGAGCTGGATGTAGTCACCCGGCTGCACCGTCTTCGAGGCCAGGATGTGGATGCCCGCGAAGAGGTTGGCCAGCGTGTCCTGGAGGGCCAGCGCCACCGCCAGACCGCCGACGCCCAGGGCGGTGAGCATCGGCGCGATGGAGACGCCCAGCGTCTGCAGCATCACCAGGAAGCCGATGGCCAGCACCAGGATCCGGGTGATGTTGACGAAGATCGTGGCCGACCCGGCGACCCCGGAGCGGGACGTCGTCACCGTCCGCACCAGACCCGCGATCACCCGGGCCGCCGTCACCGTCGCCACGAAGATCAGCAGCACCGTCAGCACCTGGTTGACGCTGTGCTGCACCGCCCGCGTCAGGGGCAGCGCCGCCGCCGCACCGGCGACCCCGCCCGCGACCGCCGCCCACGGCGCCACCGTGCGCAGCGCGGCCACGATCACGTCGTCGCCGCTCCAGCGGGTGCGCCCGGCATGGCCCGCCAGCCACCGCAGCAGCATCCGCAGCAGGAACGCCCCCAGCAGACCCGCCCCCAGCGCGATGCCCGCGGGCACCAGGTGGTCCATGGTCAGTGCGTCGGTCACCGGCCACCGCCAGCAAGCCCCGCCGCGGCGAAGCCCTTCGCCGACGGCTGGATCCGAATGCTCGTCACGTCGTCACCTGCTCGATACCTGCGGGATGTCGGGGATGCGCGACCCGGCCCGCCCGCAAGCGAGTTCGACCGGCGCGAGGGCTCATCCTGCCGTATCCCGGACCGTGGTCCGTACCCTGCCGAGTCGTTTTCGGACGGCGGTCCCTCAGATCACCCGCATCCGCACCAGCACCGCCAACGTCAGCGCCCCCGGCAGCAGCGGCAGCCACACCGTCAGGAGCCGGAACGCCAGCACCACCGCCGTGGCCACGGCCGCCGGCCCGCCCGCCGCCACCAGCGCCACCACCAGCGCCGCCTCCACCGACCCGACGCCGCCCGGCGTGGGCACCAGCGCCACCGCCACCGTCGCCGCGAGATACGCCACCGCCAGGTGCCCGGCCGGCACCGCGAGCCCCAGCGACCGCCCCACCAGGACCAGCGCCGAGGCCTGCAACGCGGGGAACGCCAGCGCGCCGCCCCACAGCGCCAGCGCACGCGCCGGACGGGCGTGCACCGACCGGGCCTCGCCCAGCGCCGTCCGCAGGAAGGAGACCACCGCCCCACGCAGCCGCGGCAGCCACACCAGCACGACCGCCACCACCACCGGGACCGCGCCCGCGACGACCAGCAGCGGCCCCACGGCCCCCTCGGGCAGCAGCGCGCCGAGCCGCAGCGCGTCGGGGAACGCGAGCAGCAGGGCGCCCAGCAGAGCCAGGCGGCCGACGCTCTCCGCCAACAGGTACAGGGCCAGCGCCGCCGAGGAACGGGCCAGCGGCAGCCCGCACACCGTCATGAACCGCAGGTTCACCGCGCTCGCGCCCAGCCCGGTCGGCAGCAGGTGGTTGGCCGCGCCCGCCGCGAACTGCGCGGCCAGCAGCCGCCGCCGGGGCAGCCGCTCCACCACCGCGCCCTGCCGGGTGCACGCGGCGGCCACCCACGTCAGACAGGTCGCGCCGGCCGCGGCCAGCAGCCAGGGCCAGCGGGCCGTGGCGAGATGGCCGAAGCCCTCGGCCAGCACGGACCGGTGCCGCACCGCGACCACGGTCACCAGCAGCAGCGGAAGCACACACAGGACCCGGCGGACCGGGACACGGCGCCGGAGTGGCTTCTCGGGGAGTCGAACCGCTGTCGTCACACCACAAGACATTCCCCCAGACGCGCCACCTACAGATGACCGACGCGCGGACACCGGCTTACGGACCGCGGGCGGCGCCGCCTTGACCTCAAGGCCGGTCGAGGTCCTACCGTCACCGGCATGAGTATGGAGACCACAGCCTGGACCCAGCTGCACAGCGTCATGAACGCCGAGAGGGAGCGCCGCCCCCTCGCCCGCGCGACGCTGCGCCGCGTCGGCGCCTTCGCCCGGCCGCACCGCCGCCGCATCGCCCGCTTCGTGCTGCTCGGCATGGTGACCGCACTGCTCGCCGTCGCCACCCCGGTCCTCGCCGGACGGGTCGTCGACGCGATCGTGTCGGACGGCGACGAGGCCACCGTCGTACGCCTCGCCCTGCTCATCGCGCTCATCGCCCTCGTCGAGGCGGTGCTCGGCATCCTCTCCCGCAGACTCTCGGCGGCGCTCGGGGAGGGACTCATCCTCGATCTGCGGACGGCCGTGTTCGATCATGTGCAGCGCATGCCGGTCGCGTTCTTCACACGTACCCGTACGGGAGCGCTCGTCTCCCGACTCAACAACGACGTCATCGGCGCCCAACGCGCCTTCAGCAACACCCTGTCCGGCGTGGTCAGCAACGTGGTCACCCTGCTGCTCACCCTCGCCGTCATGCTCACCCTGTCGTGGCAGATCACCCTGCTCGCCATGGTGCTGCTCCCCGTGTTCGTGCTCCCCGCCCGCCGCATGGGCCGCCGCATGGCCGGCATGCAGCGCGAGGCCGCCACCCTCAACGCCGCCATGGGCACCCGCATGACCGAGCGGTTCTCCGCCCCCGGCGCCACCCTGATCAAGCTGTTCGGCCGCCCGGACGAGGAGTCCGCCGAGTTCGCCGCACGCGCCCGCCGCGTCGCCGACATCGGCGTGCGCACCGCCACCGCCCAGGCGGCCTTCATCACCGCGCTCACCGCGGTCTCCGCACTCGCGCTGGCCCTCGTCTACGGCCTCGGCGGATGGTTCGCCCTGCGCGGCACCCTGGACCCGGGCGCCGTCGTCGCCCTCGCCCTGCTCCTCACCCGCCTCTACGCCCCGCTCACCGCGCTCGCCGGAGCCCGCGTGGAGGTCATGAGCGCCCTCGTCAGCTTCGAGCGGGTCTTCGAGGTGCTGGACCTCACCCCGCTCATCGACGAGAAGCCCGGCGCCCGCCCCGTCCCCGACGGTCCGGTCGCCGTCGAGTTCGACGACGTCCGCTTCGGCTACCCGTCCGCCGACAAGGTCTCCCTGGCCTCCCTCGAAGAGGTCGCCTCCCTCGACACCCGCGGTGGCGAAGAGGTCCTGCACGGACTCTCCTTCCGCGCCGAACCGGGCCAGACCGTCGCCCTCGTCGGCACCTCGGGCGCCGGCAAGTCCACCATCGCCCAACTCCTGCCGCGCCTGTACGACACCGACGGCGGCACCGTCCGCGTCGGCGGCGTCGACGTGCGCGAACTGAGCGCGCGGTCGCTGCGCGACACCGTCGGCATGGTCACCCAGGACGGCCACCTCTTCCACGACACGGTCCGCGCCAACCTGCTCCTCGCCCGGCCGGACGCCACCGAGGAAGACCTGTGGGAGGCGCTGCACCGCGCCCGCCTGGCCGACCTCGTACGGTCCCTGCCGGACGGGCTCGACACCGTGGTCGGCGAGCGCGGCTACCGGCTCTCCGGCGGCGAACGCCAGCGGATGACCATCGCCAGGCTGCTCCTCGCCCGCCAGCGCGTCGTCATCCTCGACGAGGCCACCGCCCACCTCGACAACACCTCCGAGGCGGCCGTCCAGGAGGCCCTCGCCGAGGCCCTGGAGGGCAGGACCGCCGTGGTGATCGCGCACCGGCTCTCCACGGTCCGGGCGGCCGACCAGATCCTGGTCGTCGAGGCCGGCCGCATCGTGGAACGCGGCACCCACGACGAACTCCTCGCCGCCGACGGCCGCTACGCCCAACTGCACCGCACCCAGTTCGGCCGGCCGACCCTGGACAAGGCCGCGTAGCCGGACGGCGGGCTACTGCGGGCGGGGCACCCCGGCCCGCACCGGGAGGTCCTGCTCGGCCCAGACGACCTTCCCCCCGGGAGTGCGGCACGAGCCCCAGCGCCGGCACATGATGTTGATCAGCTGAAGGCCGCGGCCGCTCTCGTCACTCACGTCCGCGTGCTGGATCTGCGGCAGGTCGGGACCGGAGTCCGAGACCTCCACGGACAGCCGCTCGTGCCGCAGCAGCCGCAGCTCCCCGGGGGCGTTGCCGTACCGCAGCGCGTTGCCGACCAGCTCGCTGACCACCAGCTCCGTCGTGTCGACCAGCTCCTGAAGGCCCCACCGCACCAGCTGCTCGCGCACCGCCGTACGGGCCTGCCCGGCCGCCTTGCCGTCCGGCGGCAGCGCCCGCACGTACACGTCGCACTGGGGGCCGAGCGGCCGGGCGAACGCGGCCAGGACGATCGCGTCGTCCGACCGGTCGCCGCCGACCCGCCCGGCGAGCGCCCGGCACTCGGTGCCGTCGTCCGGCAGGCCGTCGCCCACCGCCTCGCGCAGCCGCTCCAGCTGGGTGCCCAGGTCGGACGTCCGCGACCTGACCAGCCCGTCCGTGTACAGCGTCAGCCGGCTGCGCTCGGCCACCACCAGCTCGACCGGGTCGTACGGGATCACCCCCGCCCCCAGCGGCGCCCCCACGGGCACCTCGACGAAGGAGACGGCACCGTCGGGACCGGTCAGCAGCGGCGGCGGATGACCGGCGCTGGCGATCCGGAAGGTGCCGCCGCAGGGGTCGTAGACCGCGCACAGACAGGTGGCGGCCTGGTCCTCCTCCAGGTCGCGCGCGGCCAGGTCGAGGCGGGCCAGCAGGCGCTCGGGCGCGATGTCCAGCGCCATCAGGGTCCGGGCCACCGTGCGCAGCCGCCCCATGGTCGCGGCGGCGGCCAGGCCGCGCCCCATCACGTCGCCCACCATCAGCGCGGTACGGCCGCTGGGCAGCGCGACCACGTCGAACCAGTCGCCGCCCACGGCGGCCGGATCGGCTGCCGGGTCGTAGCACGAGGACACGTCCAGGCCCGGAGTGCTCGGGCTGGACCGGGGCAGCAGCGCCCGCTGCAGGGTGACCACGTGCTCGCGCTCGCGCCCGTAGAGCCGGGCGTTGTCGATGCACACGGCGGCCTTGGACGCCAGCTCCATGGCCAGCGCCACGTCGGTACGGCTGAACGGCGCCCGGTGGCCGGCCCGGACGAAGTCGGCGAGCCCCAGCAGCACCCCGCGGGCGATCAGCTGCACCGCCAGGTAAGAGTGGACACCCGCCCGGCGCATGATGTCCGACGACTCGCGCGAGGGCGCGATCACGGCGAAGTCCGCCCGCGTCATCCGGGTCACCAGCACCGGTCGGCGCGTGGTGAGGCACCGTTGCCCCAACCGGTCGGCGGTGTGCACCGACAGCTCGCCCACGGGATCGGGCGCGAGATTCAGGCCCTCGACCTCCGACACCGCCATCGCCCGCAGCCGCGGCGCGTCCCCGCCGGTGACCCGGTCGCCCTCCTGGAACCGCAGCACCGAGTCCAGGAGGTCCACCGCGGTGCCGTCCGCCAGTTCCGGCACGGTGAAGTCGGCCAGCTCCTCCGCCGTGCGCCGCACGTCGAGCGTCGTGCCGATGCTCAGGTCCGCCGCGTTCAACCACGCCAGGCGGCGTCGCGCGCCCAGCGCCTCCGTCATCGACCGCAGGGCGCCCCGCGCCGCCCGGTGCCCGCTCACGAGGGGATTCGAGGGGCGGCGCAGCCCGCCCAGCCACGGTCGTTCCCGCACGCGTCGCCTCCTCCCACGGCTTCCTGCCCCGATTCTGCCTCGCCTCGGGACGACCGGCGACGGCGGGCCCCCACCGCGTCAGGCGCGCAGCCACACCGCCGTGTCGCCCGGCAGCCTGCCGTCGCCGTCCAGCGGCCCGCTGACGAGGAGGACGGCGCGGTGCGCGGGCAGCTCGACGGGGGCGCCGGACAGATTGACGACACACATCGGGCCCTCCCCGCGCCGGAACGCGAGCACACCGTCCGGTGCGGGCAGCCAGTCCAGCGGGCCGTCGCCGAACCCCGCGGTGGAGCGCCGCAAGGCCAGCGCCTCGCGATACAGGGACAGCATCGACGCCGGGTCCGCGCTCTGGAGGTCCGCCGCGTACGCCGACCAGCCCTCCGGCTGCGGCAGCCAGGGCGCGGTCTCGGAGCCGAACCCGCAGTACGGCGCGTCGGCGGTCCAGGGCAGCGGTACGCGGCAGCCGTCCCGGCCCGGATCGACGCCCCCGGAGCGGAAGTGCATGGGGTCCTGGATGCGGTCGCGCGGGATGTCGGCCTCGGGCAGGCCGAGTTCCTCCCCCTGGTACAGGTAGACGGACCCGGGCAGCGCCAGCGTCAGGAGCGCGGCGGCCCTCGCGCGCCGGGTGCCCAGGGCCAGGTCGGTCGGCGTGCCGAAGGTCTTCTTCGCGAAGTCGAACCCGGTGTCCTCGCGGCCGTACCGGGTCACCGTGCGGGTCACGTCGTGGTTGCAGAGCACCCAGGTGGCCGGGGCGCCGACGGGGGCGTGCTCGGCCAGGGTGTCGTCGATGGTGCGGCGCAGCCGGCCCGCCTCCCACGGGCAGGACAGGAAGTTGAAGTTGAAGGCGGTGTGCAGTTCGTCGGGGCGCAGATAACGGGCGAAGCGCTCGGCGTCGGGCAGCCACACCTCACCGACGAACACGCCCCCGTAGGCGTCGGCGACCTCGCGCCAGGAGCGGTAGATGTCGTGCAGCTCGTCCTGGTCGATGTACGGATGCGGGTCGACGCCCTCCTCGAAGTCCGCGAGCGCGGGGTCCTTCGCGAGCAGGGCGGCCGAGTCGATGCGTACGCCGGCCACCCCGCGCTCGAACCAGAAGCGCAGCACCTCCTCGTGCTCCCGGCGCACCTCGGGGTGCGCCCAGTTGAGGTCGGGCTGCTCCGGGGTGAACAGGTGGAGATACCACTCGCCGTCCGGGACCCGGGTCCAGGTGCGGCCGGAGAACTGGGACGGCCAGTTGTTGGGCGGCAGTTCACCGTGTGCGCCGCGACCCGGGCGGAAGTGGAAGCGCTCCCGCTCCGCGCTGCCCGGCCCGGCCTCCAGCGCGGCCCGGAACCAGGCGTGCTGGTCGGAGACGTGGTTGGGGACGATGTCGACGATGGTGCGGATGCCCAGCTCCCGCGCCTCGGCGATCAGCTTCTCGGCCTCGCCCAGGCTGCCGAAGGCGGGGTCGATCGTGCGGTAGTCGGCGACGTCGTAACCGCCGTCGACGAGCGGCGACACGTACCAGGGGGTGAACCAGACGGCGTCCACGCCGAGTTCGGCGAGATGGGGCAGTCTCGCCCTCACGCCCGCGAGGTCACCGGTGCCGTCGCCGTCGCCGTCGGCGAAACTGCGGGGGTACACCTGGTAGATGACGGCGTCGCGCCACCAGTCTTCGGAGCGGTGCGAGTTGGGGGCTGCCACGTGACGGTCCTTTCGGGCAGGGTGGATCTTCGCCGCCGGCCCGGACGGAGCGGGGCGTCGGACGGGCCGGCGGCGAAGGCTGACGGGACGAGCCGGGAGGCGGGCGGGCGGCGAGCGCCTCGGCCCTGGGGCCCTCAGCCCTTGAGCCCTCCGGCGGTGAGTCCGCTCATGATGTTGCGCTGGAAGATCAGGAAGATGATGACGGTCGGCAGCGAGGCCATGGTGAGCGCCGCGATCAGCACGTTCACGGGCACCCCGTTGGACAGGGAGTAGATCCCGACGTTCAGGGTCTGCTTGGCCGGGTCGGGCAGGGTCAGCATGGGCCAGAGGAAGTCCTTCCAGACGCCCACGATGGCGAAGATGGACACCACGCCGAGGATCGGCCGCGAGATCGGCAGGACGATCGACCAGAGGGTACGCATCGGGGAGGCGCCGTCCATGGAGGCGGCGTCGAGCAGTTCCCGGGGAATCGAGTCGAAGAACCGCTTCAGCAGGAAGATGTTGAAGGCGTTGGTCACCGAGGGCAGCCAGATGGCCCACGGCGTGTTCAGCAGGTTGCGTTCGAAGATCGGCACGTCGAGCACCGTCAGGTACTGCGGCACGACCAGCACGGTCGCCGGGATCATCAGGGTCGCCAGCATCAGGCCGAGGACGGCCTTGCCGAAGATCGGCCGGAGCTTGGACAGGGAGTAGGCCGCCGCCACGTCGAACACCAACTGGAAGGCGAGCGCCCCGAACGCGTAGAACAGTGTGTTCCCCAGCAGGCCGGCCAGGTCCATGACGGTCCACGCCTGCGTGTAGTTGTCGGGCTGGAAGGATTCGGGGACCAGCGTCGGCGGGGTTTGCACGGCTTCCTGGGTGTTCTTGAAGCCGCTGGAGACCATCCAGTACATCGGGCCGAGGAAGACCACGGTGAACAGGGCGACGACGAGGCCGAAGACCATCCAGTACAGCCGCTTTCCGCGGGGCCGGGCGAGCTGGGCCGGTGAGATGAGCGTGCGTGTGGACATCTGTGGTTTCCCCCGGCTCTACTCGTCCTCGGCGCGGCTGAGCTTCACGTACGCCGCCGAGACACCGGCCAGCAGTACGAGGAGCAGCAGGCCGAGGGCCGCCGCGGCGCCGTAGTCGTTGAAGTTGAAGGCGTACTGGTAGATGAGGTAGACGACCGTGGTCGTCGAGCCCTCGGGGCCGGCGCCGCCGGTGAGCAGGAAGGGCTCCACGAAGACCTGCATGGTGGCGATGACCTGCATCAGCAGCATCAGCGAGAGGATGAGCCGGGTCTGCGGGATCGTCACGTGCCAGATCTTGCGCAGCAGCCCCGCGCCGTCCAGCTCCGCCGCCTCGTACAGCTCGCCGGGGATGCCCTGGAGGGCGGCCAGGTAGATGAGCGCCGCGCCGCCCATGTTCATCCACGTCGACGCGATGACCACGGAGAGCATGGAGAGGTCGGGATCCTGCAGCCACTGCTGCTCGGGCAGTCCGAAGAAGCCGAACACCTCGTTGAGCAGGCCGTAGCCGGGGTCGTACAGGTACTTGAAGAGCAGCACGGAGGCGACGGGCGGCAGCATCACCGGCAGGTAGACGAGCAGCCGCAGGTACCCCTTGCCGTGCCGCAGTTCGTTGATGACGATCGCGACGACGAACGGCACGGCGAAGCCGAACACCAGGGCCAGCACGGTGAACAGCGCCGTGTTGCGCCAGGCCTGCCAGAAGGCCGGGTCGTTGTAGACCGTCTGCAGGTTCTCCAGGCCGACCCAGGAGACCTCGCCCTGGTCCGTCTTCTGGAAGGCGAGGAAGAACTCCCGGACCATCGGGTACCAGGAGAAGAAGGCGAAGCAGAGAACCGCTCCGATCAGGAAGCCGTGCGCGGTGAGGTTGCGCTTCAGGCTCCTGCCGAACGACCCGCCGCGCCGGGGCGGGCCGCCCACCGGCGGCTGGGCGTGGCGGACTCTCGCCGCCTTGCTCGGGGTCAGGCTGGGGGCCGACATCGTCGCTCCTTGGGGCTGGTCTCATGGGCCCCGGGGAGCGGTGCGGCCCGCCCCCCGAGGGAGCCGGTCACTGCGTGGCCAGAACCTGGTTGACCTGCTGCTCGGCGGTGGAGAGCAGCTTGTCGACGTCGGCGTCCTCGTTGGTGAGGAGGCCGGACATCACGTTGTCCAGGACCTTGTAGACCTCCTGGGCCTTCGGCGGCTCGGCCATGCCCGGGACCGGGTTGTCCATGAACGCCTTGAAGTTCTCGACCGGCATGGTGGCGTGCTCGACCCGGGCCGCGTCGTCCGTCTTCTTCGACTCGTTCAGCCAGAAGTTGGGCTGCGGAAGACCGACCGGCAGCTTGTCGGACTTCTTGCGGGCCCAGTCGAACTGCCCCTTGCCCACGGTCAGGTTCTCGAAGTTCAGCCACGCCACGGCCGCCTTGACCTTGTCGGCGGAGATCCCCTTCTTGATCATGTAGCTGTTGCCGCCGGCGAGCGTGTTCTTCGCACCCGGTATCGGCCCCATGCCGAAGTTCTCGTAGTCCGCGCCGAGTTGCTGGACCATGTAGGTGATGTCGTCGGGTGCGGCGAGGAACATGCCGAGCTTGTCGGTGGCGATCTGCTTCTGCAGGTCCCCCCACTGGAGCAGCTGGGTCTTGCCCATGCTCTCGTCCTCCCAGCGCATGGCGTGGAGGTTCTCGGCGACCTGCTTGCCCAACGCGTCGTTGAACGCCGCCTTCTTGCCGCTCTCGTCCACCATCTCGCCGCCGATGCTGAACATCTGGGCGGTGAAATGCCAGCCGCCGGTGTTGCCCGCGCTGTACTCGCCGAACCCGGCGATCCCGTCCCCCAGGCCGGCGATCTTCTTGGCGGCGGTGCGGACCTCCTCCCAGGTGCGCGGCGGGGTGTCCGGGTCGAGTCCGGCCTTCTCGAAGAGCTTGCGGTTGATCAGCAGGCCCATCGTGTAATTGCTGGTGGGCAGGCCGTAGAGCTTGTCCTCGTGCTTGAGCGAGCCGAGGACGCCGGGGTCGATGTCCTTCAGCAGCGGGACGGTCTTGTCGTTGACGTACGCGGTGATGTCCTCGGCGCCGTCGTTGTCCAGCACCTGCGGCAGATCGGTGAAGTAGGTGTAGAAGACGTCGGGCTGCGACTTCGCCTTCAGCATCGCGGTGAAGCGCGGCGGCTCCAGACACTGGCCCGGGGTGGAGCGGCCCTCGATGGTGACGTTGGGGTAGGTCTTGTTGAACTCCTCGACGTCCTCCTTCCACTCCTTCAGCTCGGCCGCCTTCGCCGTGGGCGGCATGCAGTCGATGGTGATCGTCACCTTGGTCTTCGGATCCAGCGGGGCAGCCGGGTCGGAGGACCCGCTGCCGCCTTCGGAACCGCCGTCGTCACTGCTGCTCGTGCCGCAGGCGGCCAGAGCGGTCAGGGTGAGAGCGGAGACGAGCGTGATGGCGCCGGCACGGCGGGTACGGCGGAACCGAGCACTTCTCATGGGTGGTCCCCTTCGGGCATGAACGTGGAAGGCGCCCCACCGCCGATGCGTTGTGGGGCGCCGCTCACTCAACCACCGCGAACAAGTGAACGCAATATCTCGCGCCGATTTCGTAATTGCTTGACAGTCAGCCGAAGAAGTCGCGTGCCGAGCTACCGGACGGCTGCCTGTGCGGTGGAGCCGCGGACGACCAGTTCCGGTTCGAAGAGCAGTTCCCTGTGGGGGACTTCGGTGCCTTGGATCTGTGCGCAGAGGAGGTCGACGGCGGCGCGTCCCATGGCTTCGATGGGTTGGCGGACGGTGGTGAGGGGTGGTTCGGTGCAGGTCATGAAGGCGCTGTCGTCGTAGCCGATGACGGAGACGTGGTGGGGTACGTGGTGTCCGCGGCGGCGGGCGGCGCGGATGGCGCCGAGGGCGAGGGGGTCGCTGGCGCAGATGATGCCGGTGATGCCGCGGTCGAGGAGGCGGGTGGCGGCGGCCTGGCCGCCTTCGAGGGAGAACATGGCGCGTTCGACGTGGGTGTCGGGCAGGGTGCCGTTCGCTGCCTGTGCGGCCTCGCGGGCGGCCGTCAGCTTCCGCCGGGACGGGATGTGGTCGGAGGGGCCGAGGACGAGACCGATCCGCTCGTGCCCCAGTGACGTCAGGTGCCGCCAGGACTGTCCTACTGCCACGGCGTCGTCGCAGGCGACGCAGGGGAAGCCGAGATCGGGTATCGAGGCGTTGACGAGCACCACGGGGATGTTGCGCTCGGCGAGCAGCCGGTAGTGGTCGTGCGGGGCGTCCGCCTGGGCGAACAGTCCGCCGCCGGCGAAGACGACCCCCGAGACCTGCTGCTGGAGGAGCAGCTCGACGTAGTCGGCCTCGGAGACGCCGCCCTTGGTCTGGGTGCACAGCACCGGGGTCAGCCCCTGCTGGGCCAGTGCGCCGCCGATGACCTCGGCGAACGCCGGGAAGATGGGGTTCTGCAGCTCCGGCAGGACCAGGCCCACCAGGCGGGCGCGCTCGCCCCGCAGCTGGGTGGGCCGCTCGTAGCCCAGGACGTCCAGCGCGCTCAGCACGGACTGCCGGGTCGTCTCCGACACTCCCGGTTTGCCGTTGAGCACCCGGCTGACCGTGGCCTCGCTGACCCCAACCTTCTTCGCCACCTGAGCAAGTCGTCGCGTCACAGACGCAAGACTAGCGCAAGTCTCCGCAAGAGACTTGCGCCAGTCAGCGCCTTACGGGACTACGGATTGCGAACGATCTTGAAGGTGGACGTCGTGTTGCGGACGTCCACGGCGTTGTCGCTGAGCTTCAGCCCGTTGAAGGTGACCTCACCGACCGCCGGACCCTGCCCCGCCTCGGGCATCTCGTTGGCCCACAGGCCGAAGCCGGACTTGGCGTCGAACGCGTCACCGCTCTTGTGCGCGCCCGTGACCGAGACGTCGGTGAAGACGGTGTCCTTGATCGGGAACTGCGGCTGACCTCCCACGTAGTTCGTCTGGAACATGATGCCGCTGTAGGTCGGATCGACGATGTCGACGTTGTCGACCCTGATCCCCTGGAACACCTTGGACGCCGAGAACACCCAGATGCCGGGGAAGGTCTGCCCGCCCCAGAAGTGCCCGCCGGCCCGGACGATCGAGACGTTCTCGAAGGTCGTCGGCTCGGTCCCGAACCCGTTCATCGGGTAGCCGAAGTCCAGCGAGCTGATGGTGATGCCCGAGTAGACCAGGGTGTCCGCGATGTGGATGTTCCGGAACGTGTTGTTGTAGCCGCCGTAGACGGCGAGACCCGCGGCACGCCAGGTCAGCGTCGTCGTCAGGTTCTCGTACAGGTTGTTCTTCATGTCCGCGCCGCCCGCGTCGATCGCCGAGAAGAGCGCGAAGCTGTCGTCACCGGTCGCCCGGGCGTCGTTGTTGGACACCAGGTTGTCGGTCGAGCCGTTGGTCATGTTGATGCCGTCGGCGAACATGTTCCGGATCCGGGAGTTCCTGATCGTCATCCGGTCGGTGTTGGCGCCCCAGTACAGGCACACCATGTGCTCGTTCCAGATGTTGTCGATCACGATGTCCGAGGTGTTGGAGAAGTCGAACACCTTGCCCGGCCCGTCGATGCGGGTCGTGTAGTTGCCGAAGTAGGCGAAGTTCGCGAACGTCGAGCCCTTCGCGCTCGCCTCGGCGCGGAAGCCGATGTCGGTGTTGTCCTGCGTGGTGGGCGCGTGGAACCTCGTGAACCAGGGACCGGCCCCGATCACCTTGACCGCCTTGCCGTACACCTGGAACTTGCTCGACGTCTGGTAGTCGCCGGGCGGCAGGTACACGCCGACCAGCGTGCCGGAGGTGTCCATGCGGACCTGGTCGAGCGCGTTCTGCACGTCCTGGTGCGTGAACCCGGCCGGTACCGCGTACGCCGCCGGGTCGGGGTTCGCCACCGCGGAGACCTGCTCCAGGTTGACGAAGTCGATCGCGTAGTCGGAGGTGTTCCCCGCGTCCTTCTGCAGCCGGATCGTGCTGCCCGCCGGGACGGTCTCGCCCAGCATGAGGTGCGCCTCGTCGTAGATGTGCCGCGGGGCGCCCGCACCGGGGGAGTTGCCAGGCGACGCCTCGGCGCCGTACAGCCAGGCGTACTTCGACGTCAGCGGCAGCGCCTTCTTCATGACGCCGTCGACGTACACGTTCAGCGTGGCGTCGATGCCGCCGCCGCCCGGCGCGTCCGGGATGGAGAAGCGGGTCACCAGGGTGTTGATGTCCGCCTTCGTGGTGAACTCGACGTACTCACCGGTCCTGTCGAGGTGGACGGCCTTGCGCCCGGACGCCTCGCCCGCGATGTCGCCGATGGTCCGGTTGGGGCCGACCACCGTGGCACCGCCGCCGACCGTCCCGTCCTCCGCCTCGTACATGTCGTACGGCATGTTGGCGCCGCGCCCGACGAACAGCGGCTGCGTGGAGGCGTTGTTCTCCCGCTTGACCGGCAGTTCGTTGGCGTCGTCGCCGACGGTGACCTTCAGGGAGTAGGAGCCGTTGACCGCCTTCCAGGTGCCGAGGCTCACGGCCGGGGCCGTCGTGCCCGCGGCGATGACACCGGAGTGCGCGCCGGAGAGGGTCTTGACGGTGCCGCCCTTGGAGTCGACCAGGGTGAGTGTCACCGGGTGGCTGCCGCTCGCGGAGTCCTGGGTGCCCTGGTTCTTCAGCGCGACCTTGAAGGTCACGTCGTCACCGGCGGCCGGACCGGACGGCGAGGTGGTGACGGCGGCGGCGACCAGGTCGGAGCTCTGCACGGGCCTGACGACCAGCGGGTCGGGACGCGTGTAGGTGTTGTTGGTCTCGTTCTGCTCGATGATCTCGTTCGCCTCGTCGGCGACCGCGCTCAGCTCGTACGACCCGGCCTCGCGGGCCCCGACGGACGCGCTGACCGTGCTCTGCGCACCCGCCTTCAGGGCGGGAACCTCGGCGGTGGCGACCTTGGTGCCGCCCAGCCGGATCGCGGCCTTGCCGGCCGGTGCGTCGGCCGCACCGCTGTTGCGGACCGTCGCGGACACCGTGATCTCGTCCGACTCGACGGGGGAGTCGGGGGAGGCGGTCAGCTTCGTCACCTCGAGGTCGGGGTTGGGTGCCGGGGTGCCGACGACCTGGAACTCGGCGACCTGCCCGGCCGTCGCCCCGGTGTTGGAGGTGAACCTCAGCTGGACGTCCGCGGCCCGCTCGCCGACGGGTATCCTCACGCTGTTGCCGCCACCCGCCGGATCGAAGACGTAGTCCTTCGCCGCCACCAGCGAGGTGAAGCCGGAGGCGTCCTGGGCGCGGCCGAGCACCTGGATGTTCTGGGTGCGCTTCGACCAGTTGCTGTCGGGGTTGAGCTTGAGGACGACGCGGTCGACGTCCGCGTTCGCGCCCAGCTTCAGGGTCAGCGTGTTCGGGTAGCTGCCCGCCGCACCCTCCCAGTAGGTCGAGGTGCTGTTGTCGTTGGCGTTCTCGGCGGCGTAGGTGTGGATGAAGGACGAGGCGCTGATCGGCTTGCCGACGGCCAGGTTCGATCCGTCGCCGCCGCTGCCGGTGCGGGTCACGGAGTTGCTGTCGCCCGACTCGTTGCCGGCCGCGTCCTTCGCCCGTACGAAGTAGGTCACGTTCGCCGACACCGGCTGGGTGTCGGTGTACGTGGTGACGTCACCGGCGACGCTCTTGCGGAGCCTGTTGTCGGCGTAGACGTCGTACCCGGCGACTCCCTTGTCGTCGGTGGACGCGGTCCAGGTCAGCTTGACCTGCCCGGCGGCCGGTTCGGTGAGGGCGAGGTTCGAGGGCGCCGTGGGCGCCTGCGTGTCGCCGGTGCCGGCGCGGCGGGTGACCGAGTTGCTGTCGCCCGACTGGTTGCCGGCCGCGTCCTTGGCCCGCACGTGGTAGGTGACCGTCGCGCCGGTGGGCCGGGTGTCCGTGTACGTGGTGACGTCGCCCGCGACCGAGGTCAGCAGCTCGCCGTCGGCGTAGACGTCGTACCCCGTGACGGCCGTGTCGTCCAAGGACGCGTTCCAGGTCAGCCTGATCTGCCCGGTGGTCGGCTCGGTGAACGCCAGGTTCGCCGGGGCCGTGGGAGCCTGGGTGTCACCCGTCGCCGGTCCGTAGACCTCCAGCTCGGAGACCTGGGCGGCGGGCTGACCGGTGTTGGCCGTCACCAGGACCCGCACGTGGCGCGTGGTGGTCGCGTCGAAGGTGATCGTGGCCGACTGACCGCCCGCCGCGTCGAAGGTGTACGCCTTGGACGCGGTCAGATCCGTGAAGTCCGAGCCGTTGTCACTGGCCTGGATCTTGAGGGTCTGGCTCCGGGCCGGCCAGCCGTCCGGCAGCCGCAGCACGACGCGGTCGATCCGGCGGGTGGAGCCGAGGTCGGCCTGGAGCCACTGCGGCAGGGCGTTGTTGGCGCTCTCCCAGTAGGTGGCCCTGTTGCCGTCGTTGCCGTTGCCGGGCGGGTACGCACCCGTGGAACCGCTCGCCGTCAGACGTCGGCCCGCGGCGAGGTTCACGGACGACTCCCCGGCCGCGTGCACCTCCAGTTCGGCGAGCTGGGCCGCCTGCCAGCCGGTGTTCGCCGTGATGTCCACCCGCACGAACCGTGTTCGCGTGGCCGGGAAGGACACGGTGACCGTGTTGCCCGAACCCGGGTCGAAGGCGTAGGCGGCGGAGGTCTTGAGCGTGCCGAAGCTCGTGCCGTCGGCGCTGCCCTGGACGGAGAGCGTCTGCTCGCGGCTCTCCCAGCCGGCCGGCAGTCTCAGGACGACCTCGTCGATCCGCTCGGTGGAGCCGAGGTCGGTCTGCACCCACTGGGGCAGGCTGCCGCCGCCGCTCTGCCAGTACGAATCCTGGTCCCCGTCGGTGATGTTGGCGGCGCCGTACTCGCCGTGCGAGCTGCTCGCCGCCGTGGCGTCCCCCACGGCGATGTTGGGACCACCGGCTGCCGTGGCCGACAGCAGCGGTCCTCCCAACGCCAGGAGACTGGTCGCGACCACGGTGCACAGAACACGTGATCTCCAGTTCCGGTTCCTCATCTGTCCCCACATCAGGTAGACACTCAATGTTCTCTGACATTTACGCGGAGCGCTCGCAGAGTTGCAGAGATATGTTGAGTCGTCTACAGGATGGGCAGCGTGAAGTGGCCGTGCGGCAGGGCCCGTTGGTATCGGTGAGCGCCGGAGAGGCGTCGGGGCATGCCCGGATCAGCGGCTTTCACGAGCTACGTCGGGTGGCCGCAAGCCACTGCCATTTCCCGCAAGGAACTTGCGGTCAAGAAGGAGAACGGGAAGCCGTCAGCGGGCGGCCGGCTGCGCCGTGGAGCCCCGGACCACGAGTTCCGGTTCGAAGAGCAGCTCGCCGTGGGGGACTTCGGTGCCTTGGATTTGTGCGCAGAGGAGGTCGACGGCGGCGCGTCCCATGGCTTCGATGGGTTGGCGGACGGTGGTGAGGGGTGGTTCGGTGCAGGTCATGAAGGCGCTGTCGTCGTAGCCGATGACGGAGACGTGGTGGGGTACGTGGTGTCCGCGGCGGCGGGCGGCGCGGATGGCGCCGAGGGCGAGGGGGTCGCTGGCGCAGATGATGCCGGTGATGCCGCGGTCGAGGAGGCGGGTGGCGGCGGCCTGGCCGCCTTCGAGGGAGAACATGGCGCGTTCGACGTGGGTGTCGGGCAGTTCCATGCCGGCGGCGTGGGCGGTGTGGTGGGCGGCGTCGAGTTTGCGGCGGGAGGGGATGTGGTCGGAGGGGCCGAGGACGAGGCCGATGCGTTCGTGGCCGAGGGAGGCCAGGTGCCGCCAGGACTGCTCGACGGCGACCGCGTCGTCACACGCGATGCACGGGAAGTCCAGATTCTCGATCGACGCGTTGATGAGCACCACGGGGATGTTCCGCTCGGCGAGCAGCCGGTAGTGGTCGTGCGGGGCGTCCGCCTGCGCGAACAGACCGCCCGCGAACACCACACCGGAGACCTGCTGCTGCAACAGCAGCTCGACGTAGTCCGCCTCCGAGACGCCGCCCTTGGTCTGGGTGCACAGCACCGGGGTCAGCCCCTGCTGGGCCAGTGCGCCGCCGATGACCTCGGCGAACGCCGGGAAGATGGGGTTCTGCAGCTCCGGCAGGACCAGACCCACCAGCCGCGCGCGCTCGCCCCGCAACTGGGTGGGCCGCTCGTAGCCCAGGACGTCCAACGCGCTCAGCACGGACTGCCGGGTCGCCTCGGAAACCCCCGGCTTGCCGTTGAGCACCCGGCTGACCGTGGCCTCGCTGACCCCAACCTTCTTCGCCACCTGAGCAAGTCGTCGCGTCACAGGCGAAAGGCTAACGCAAACACCGCAAGCGGTTTGCTTCAGTCCCAGGTGACCCGTGCGACGACCGGAAGGTGATCGCTGCCGGTGGCGGGCAGGGTGCGGAGGGCGCCCACGGCCCCGGCACGGGCCATCACCTGATCGATCCGGGCCAGCGGAACCCCGGCGGGGAAGCTGAAGGCGAGGCCCCGCTCGGCCGTGTTCAGCCGGGTCGTCAAAGGATCCAGCGCCCGGTCGTCGACCGTGCCGTTGAGGTCGCCCAGCAGCACCACCCTGCGCAGCTCCTCCGCGGCCAGGGCGTCCCCCAGCAGGCCGGCGCTCTCGTCCCGCCAGGACGACGCGAGACCGCCCGCCCCCACCCGGACCGACGGCAGGTGCGCGACGTAGAGGGCGACTTCACCGCGCGGCGTGTGCGCCACGGTCCGCAGCCCGCGCTCCCACTCCTCCTCGATGCCCCGCGGCTTGATGTCCAGGGGACGCGAACCGGAGAGCGGATACCTAGACCAGAGCCCGACGGTGCCCCGGACCGTCCGGTACGGATAGTCGGGGGCGAGGGTCTTCGCATAAACCTCCAGCGCCGGCGGCACCAGCTCCTCCAGCGCGACGAGGTCGGGCCCGGCACGGACCAGGGCACGCGCCGTGCCCTCGGGGTCGGTGTTCTCGTCGCTGACGTTGTGCTGCACCACGACCAGGTCGTCGGCGCCGGGATCCGGCGCGGGCAGGAGCAGCCCGCCGAAGAGGTACGTCCAAGCAGCCACCGGCAGCAGCAGCGCCACCAGCGCGAGCGCCGAGCGGCGCACCAGCGCCAGCACGAGCAGCACCACGACGACCACACCGAGCCACGGCAGGAAGGACTCCAGCAGACTGCCTAGGCCGCCCACGGTGTTCGGTACGAACCGGTGGAACGACAGCAGGAGCGCGGTGACCACCGCCGCCCCGGCGAGCACCCGTCCACGCCCGCGCGTCCAGACCGCCCAGTCGGTCATCGCACTCCGTTCCCTCGTCCTCACCGGCAGGTTCACCAGTCAGGACGAGGGGGCGGGCGTTCGAGTTCCGACCGCCACCGCCGGCCTACTTCAAGTACGGCCCCTCCGTCCCGATCCTCCCGGCCCCGTCCAGGACGTACACCCGCAGGTTCCCCTTGCCGGGTGCGGCGACGGTGAGGCGGCCGTAGGTGGCGCCGCCCGAGACGGTGACGAGGGCGAAGCTGTCCGTGCCGCCGTCGGTGCAGCGGCGTTTGAAGGCCATGTCGCCGGCGATGCCCTCCGTGCGTGCCTGACCAGGGCGCGGCGGCGCGGCCACGGGCGGTCGACCGCCCAGACCTTGAAAGCGAGAACGGAAAGTTGCAGAAACCTCTTACGGCAGTGGGAAGTTACCCGTGCGAGGCGGCGCCGTAAAGGGGTCGCGCTTCAACTTCCGGGTGTGCACGAAGGGTTGACCGTGGATGAACGCCGCCCTTACGGTCACGACCGCAACGTCTTGCAGAATTCTTGCTGCAATCCATTGCAAGCGGGTGCCGGCTCCCCAGACCTCCGTCGGCACCCCCACCACCCCCGGGACACCCGCATCCTCACATGGGAGACTCCATGCACGGGAGCACCAGCACAGCGCGGAGAGTCACCGCCACCGCGCTCGCGCTCACCGCCGGCGTCGCCGGCGGCCTCCTCGCCACCACCGCGCCGGCCCAGGCCTCGCCACCCGGCGACAAGGACGTCACCGCGGTGATGTTCGAGTGGAAGTTCACCTCCGTCGCCCAGGCCTGCACCGACACCCTCGGACCGGCCGGTTACGGCTTCGTCCAGGTCTCACCGCCCCAGGAGCACATCCAGGGCGGACAGTGGTGGACCTCGTACCAGCCGGTGAGCTACAAGATCGCGGGCCGCCTCGGTGACCGCGCACAGTTCAAGAGCATGGTCGACACCTGCCACGCGGCGGGCGTGAAGGTCGTCGCCGACTCGGTGATCAACCACATGTCGTCCGGCAGCGGCACGGGCACCGGCGGCTCCTCGTACACCAAGTACGACTACCCCGGCCTCTACTCGTCGAACGACCTCAACAACTGCACCTCGGAGATCAACGACTACCGCGACCGCTTCAACGTCCAGGAGTGCGAGCTGGTCGGCCTCGCGGACCTGGACACGGGCGAGGACTACGTGCGGGGCAGGATCGCCGGCTACCTCAACGACCTGCTGTCCCTCGGCGTCGACGGCTTCCGGATCGACGCGGCCAAGCACATGGCCGCCGGTGACCTGGCGAACATCAAGTCACGGCTCAGCAACCCCGACGTGTACTGGAAGCACGAGGCGATCTACGGCGAGGGCGAGGCGGTCTCCCCGACCGAGTACCTCGGCAGCGGCGACGTCCAGGAGTTCCGCTACGCACGCGACCTCAAGCGGATCTTCAACAGCGAGAACCTCGCGTACCTGAAGAACTTCGGCGCATCCTGGGGCTACATGGCCTCGGACAGGTCCGCCGTCTTCGTCACCAACCACGACACCGAACGCAACGGCGAGACCCTCACCTACAAGGACGGCGCCAACTACACGCTGGCGCACGTGTTCATGCTGGCCTGGCCGTACGGCAGCCCCGACGTCCACTCCGGCTACGAGTTCTCCGACCACGACGCCGGTCCGCCCGGCGGCGGCCAGGTGAACGCCTGCTACAGCGACGGCTGGAAGTGCCAGCACGCCTGGCGCGAGATCTCCTCCATGGTCGGCTTCCGCAACGCCGCCCGCGGCCAGTTGGTGACCGACTGGTGGGACGACGGCGGCGACCGGATCGCCTTCGGCCGCGGCTCCAAGGCGTACGTCGCCATCAACCACGAGGGCTCCTCGCTGACCCGTACGTTCCAGACGTCGCTGCCCGCGGGCGACTACTGCGACGTCCAGTCCGGCAACGGCGTCACGGTCGACGGGTCCGGCCGGTTCACCGCGACCCTGGGCGCCAACACGGCCGTCGCGCTGCACGTGGGCGCCCGCACCTGCGAGGGCGGGGGAGACCCCGGCCCCGACCCGGTGACCTCCGGCGTGTCCTTCGCCGTCAACGCCGATACCAGCTGGGGCCAGAACATCTACGTCACCGGCAACCGGCCGGAGTTTGGCAACTGGAACCCGGGCAGCGCCCTGAAACTCGACCCGGCCGCCTACCCGGTGTGGAAGCTGGACGTGGACCTCGCCGCGGGCACGTCCTTCGAGTACAAGTACCTCCGCAAGGACGCCGCAGGGAACGTGACCTGGGAGAGCGGCGCCAACCGCACCGCCACGGTGAACACCACGAAGATCACTCTCAACGACACCTGGCGCAACTGAGTACCGCTGGATGAACAGTCGCGTGTGAGCAAGCTGACACGGATGGGGAGACCGGGGCCGGCCGTTCGGGGGAAGGTACTGTGTTCAAGGCTCGAACGGCCCCCCGTGTGAACCGCGGTGGCGACCGCGGTCACAGCCGTCCGTCTGAGCCGCCCGCACGCGACCTCTGAAAGTGGAGCTCATGAACGTGTCGACCGGCGGCAGACGGTTACGGAGTCGGGGCGCCACGGCGGCCCTCGTCTGCGCGATCCTCCTGTCGCCCGGCCCCGGTTACGCGGCGCCGGGCGAACCCGACCCGCGCGGCGAGAAGTCGATCGAGGACATCCGCGTCGAACTCGACGGCCTCTACCGCGAGGCCGAGGTGGCCACCGAGGCGTACAACGCCGCCAACGAGAAGGCGGACGAGCAGGAGAAGCGGCTGACGTCCCTGCGCGAGAACCTGACCCGTGCCGAGCGGCGGGTGAGCAACCTGCGCGACCTCGCGGGCGCGGCCGCCCGCACCCAGTACCGCGGGGGCGACCTCGCCGCCACGGGCATCCAACTGCTGCTCGGCGACCACCCCGAGCAGGCCCTCGACGAGGCGTCCCAGGCCCGCCAGGCCCTGCGTGGCCTGGTCAACGTCGCCGAGAGCCAGAAGACCGCCCGCGCGGAACTGAGCGAGCAGACCGACGCCGCCACGAAACAACTGCGGGACCTGGAGAGCAGCCGCGCGGACAAGGCCGCGGCGAAGGAGAAGATCGAGAAGAAGATCGCCTCGGCCGAGCGGATCGAGGCGGGACTCGAGGAGGAACAGGCCCGCGAACTCGCCGACCTGGAGAAGCAGCGGGCACAGGAGGCCCAGGCCAGGTGGACGGGCTCCGACTCCGGCAGCGGCGGCGGCGGCGGTTCGACGGGGACCGGGAAGGGCAGGGGCAAGGTCTCCGGCGGAACACGGGCGACCGGAGCCGCCGCCGAGGCCGTCGGCTTCGCGATGGCCCAGATCGGCAAACCGTACGTGTGGGGGGCGGTGGGCCCCTCGTCGTACGACTGCTCGGGACTCACCTCCGCGGCATGGGCGGCGGCCGGGCACCCCATTCCCCGTACGTCGCAGGCGCAGTGGGCGGGCCTGACCCGCGTGAGCCTGTCCTCCGCCCGCCCCGGAGACCTGATCATCTACTACAACGACGCCACCCACGTGGGCATGTACATCGGAGGCGGGCAGATGGTCCACGCCCCCCGGCCAGGGCGCTCCGTCACGACCGCGCCGGCCGCCTCCATGCCCGTCCTCGGCGTCGTACGACCCGGAGCCTGAGCGGATGACCTACTCGCTGACCCCCCGTGACGAGGGGAACCTGCCCGCGCTCGGCGCCACGCCGCTGATCCGCCTCGACGCCTACGTGGCCGAGGACGGGTCGACGGTGGTCAACGGCCACCTGCTGGAGATGGGCGGCATGCGACCGCCCAACGAGGCGATCCTGGACGCCGTCGCCATGTTCGCCCGCACGCTGCGCGCCCCCGTCGCCGCCACCGTCATCGACCGCACCGCGCAGCAGGTGGCGCGGCTGCGGGTCCACCCCGACGGCTCGGCCCGGACCATCGCCGACGAGGAGGACCTGCCGCCCGGGCGCGAGCGCACCGCCGTGGAGGAGGAGGCGTTCCCCCCGCTGGCCCGCGTCGAGCGGATCATCCAGCACGCCCAGCGCGAGGAACTGCACGCCGCGTTCGTCCTCGCCAGCGCGTTGCGCGAACACCTCACGCTGCGCCGGGGCGCGGAGGACGAACTCTCGCTGGAGGCGCGGGCGATCGAGGCGTACCTCGCGTACCTGCGGGGCGACTACATGCTCTCCACCGTCCTCGCGCTGACCGTCGCCCGTATCCGCTGCCGCACCGATCTGGACCGGGCGGCCCCCGACGTGGCCCGCGCCACCGCGGCGTGGCAGCGGCTGTGGGACGAGGGCCAGGTGGCCACCCGGGGGCAGGAACTGCTGCACATGTGGGAGCGGTTGTCCGAGGCTGACCTGCTGCGGGAGCCCTCCCACCACGCGATGGCCGAGGCCGTGCGCAACCGGCTCGCCCGGGGCGACCGGCCGGTGCCGCCACCGGCCCAGGCCGCCGCGCCCTGACCGCCGGCCCGGAGCCGGTGGCCCCCGAGGACAAGCCGCTCAAGCCCACCCGGCGCGGTCTGCGCCGCTTCACCCGGCGGCCGGGCCGGTCCGCCGGACCGTCCGACTGACGGGGGCGCCGGGGGAGTCCTCTCACGCCGAGGCGGCGGCGGCCGGATCCGTCGGTGCCGAGGCGCCGGGCCTCCGGTTCCGCCTCGGCCCGAACCGGATCAGGAGGAGCACGACGGCGACGGCGACCAGGACGAGCGGGGCCACGTCGGTGACGAGGGTCAGGAGCAGACCGGCCGAGGCCGCCGTGTCGCCGAGGTCCCGCACGCTGTCGGGGGTGACCGCGAAGGTGAGGGCCGACACCGGCAGCAGCGCGGTCGGCTCGCCGGCGACGGTGGTGGTCGCCACGATCTCCCTGTCCACCGACTGGTCGATGGCGATACCGGTCTGCCGGTCGACCTGGGCGACGAGCGTGGAGCGGCCCGTGTAGGCGAGCGGCACCGGGTCGGGCAGGGCGGACAGCGCGTCGGGGGTGAGCCGGGCCTTCGCGTCGGCGCCGAGGGTGGGCACCAGGGCCGTGAGGAGCTGCTTCGGCAGGGCGGCCGGGAGCGGTTCGAGCACCTCCGGGTCCTTGACCGGAGCCGCGATCCTGATCTCGTAGACGTTCACCGAGCGGCCCTCCCGTTCGGCGGTCCCGGTGTAGCGGACCGGCACGATCGAGCGGGTCGTCGAGTCGTAGTACGTGTACGAGTCGTCCCGCGCGGCGTCGGGCGGGAAGGCCGAACTCAGCGCGCCCCGCGAGGGTTCCACGGCCGTCGAGGCCGGCGGTGACGTGCCCTCCCTGCTCTCTCTGTCGACGGCGTACGTCTTCGAGCTGGGCAGGGTCTGCCCGCCGACACGGACCGTCATCACGTCCTGGAGCACGGCCGTGTCGCCGTGAGTGGACGTGACCCGGACCCGCCGGTCGACGGTGACGGGTATGCCGGACTTGAGTGCGTCGGCGGTGTCTCCGGACCGCAGGGCCGCGCTGTCCAGCATCGACGCCTTGCCCGCGTAGTGCACGGTCTGGTCGGCGTCCTCGGGCAGCTTCGTCGCGCCCGGGGCGACGACGAAGCGTACGACCGCCGCCGCGGCGAGCAACACCGCGGCCAGGGTGACGAGTACGACGGACGAACGACGAGCGGACATGAGGTCCTCCCCCTCAGTGTTCTGGTCACATGTTCTCGGCGCCGGCCCTGATCGCCTCGCGGATGCGGGGATAGGTGCCGCACCGGCAGATGTTGCGGATGCCGTCCAGGTCGGCCTCGGTGACGGTGCGGCCCTCCTCCGCGACGCGGCGGACCAGGGCCACGGCGGCCATGATCTGGCCGGGCTGGCAGTAGCCGCACTGGGCGACGTCCAGGTCGATCCAGGCCTCCTGCATCGGGTGCAGCTCCCTGCCCACGGTGGCCGCGAGCCCCTCGATGGTGGTGACCTCGTCGGACGGCGCCAGGTCCCTCACCGGGATGGAACAGGGGTTGGCGGCCCTCCCGTTGAGGTGGCTCGTGCAGGCCTTGCAGACGTTGATGCCGCAGCCGTACTTCGGTCCGGTGACGCCGAGGACGTCGCGCAGGACCCACAGGAGCCGCTCGTCGTCCGCGACGTCGACGGTGACCTGCTCGCCGTTGAGGCGGAACGTGTGCTCGGGCACGGGAACTCCCTGTTCGTCCGGCGGACGTGAGTGGGTGGTGATGAGGTCGGGGGACTTCAACGGACGTGGTCCAGGCCGTCGGTGGGTGATGCGGGGACGGGCGGGACGGTGGGCTTGGGCGCGAAGGAGAGCGTGCCGTGGTTGATGGGGAAGACCGTGGGCAGGGTGCCGGTGGCACGGGCGTACGCGCAGGCCACCGCGGCCATCGAGGCGGCGACGCCCAGCTCCCCGGCGCCGCCCGGCCTCCCGGTGCTGTCCGGCATGACGACGATCTCCAGCTCGGGCGGCGTGTTCCACTGCCGGGTGTAGAAGTAGTTGTCCCAGCTGGCCTCGAGGAAGTGTCCGTCGCGCAGGTGCAGGCTGGAGGTGAGCGCCAGGGCGATGCCGTCCATGAGGCAGCCCATCATCTGCGCCTCCACACCACGGGGGTTGACGGCCAGACCGACGTCCACGGCGACGACCGCCTTGGTGACGCGGGGCCCCGCGACACCGTCGCGGACGGTCCGGCCGACCGTCTCGGGACGGCAGTCCAGCTCCGTCAGCACAGCGACGGCGGAGTGGTACTCGTTGTGGAAGGCGATGCCCTGGGCCGTACCCGCGGGCATGTCCCGGCCCCAGTTCCCGGCCTCCGCGGCCCGGTCCAGTACGGCTCGCGCGCGGTCGTCCCGCAGGAAGTCGTGCCGGAACCGGTGGGGGTCCTTGTCCATCCTGGCGGCGAGCCGGTCGACGAGGAGTTCCCGGGCGCAGGTGACGTCGGGGGAGTAGACGTTGCGCATGCTGCCGGTGTTGAAGCCCTTGTCGGTCTCGCTCAGCAGGCGGCTGTTCACGCCGAAGTCGTAGGGCATCGACTGGGAGAGCTGGAAGAAGGTCTCCGAGAAGCCGATGTCGCCGACCGGCAGTCTCGCGGCCAGGGCGGTGAAGATCTCACCGAGGCCGTGACCGAGGTCGGTGGACACACTGGTGTGCCGCTGCCGGTAGCCGAGGACGGTGTTGCCCAGGTAGTCGATGCGCACCCGGGAGATGGCCATGGGGTGGGTGCGCCCCTGGCGGGTGTCGTCCGCCCGGTGCCACATGAGCTTCACCGGCTTGCCGATCTGCCGGGAGACCTCGGCCGCCTCCAGCGCGGCGTCGAAGAAGAGCTTGCGGCCGAAGGAGCCGCCCCCCTCGGTGACGTGCACGGTCACCGCGCTCAGCGGCAGGCCCAGTCGGGCGGCGATCGCCTCCTTCGCGACGATGGGCGCCTTCAGACTCGACCAGATCTCGGCGCGGTCGCGGCGCACGTCGGCGATGGCGCAGTTGGGCTCCAGGGCGCTGTTGCCGCGGAAGTGGAAGGTGAACCGCTCCTCCACGTGCGGTGTCAGCGGCGGCAGGCCGAGCGGCAGTTCGGCGGCCCGCAACTCCTTGAGCACGGACGCGTCGGACTTCCCCTCGGCGCTCCCGGCCCGCCACGACACCCGCAGCGCGCGGACCGCGTCGATGCACCGGCCGAAGGTGGCCGCCCGCACCGCCACCCCGGTGGAGATCACGACGACGTCGGTGACGCCGGGCATGGCACGGACCTCGGGGAGATTGGACACCGCACCGACCTTGCCGTTGATGGTCGGCGGCCGGCACACCATCGTCGGCAGGGCGTCCGGGACGTTCAGGTCCATGGTGAACCGCTTGCCGCCGGTGACCGCCGCACGGGCGTCGACGCGGCCGCGCGGGGTGCCGACGACGGTGAACGTGTCGCGGGGCTTGAGGGCGACGGAGACCTGCTCGGTCCGTACGCCCGCCGCCTTGCGGGACAGTGCCCCGATGCCGGCGCTGTGCCCGCCCGGTCCCGTGACGACTCCTGCCGTCCAGGTCAGTTCGGTGGTCGTGAGGCCCCATTCGGCGGCCGCCGTCCGCAGCAGCCGGTCTCGGGCGACGGCGGCGGCGGTGCGGATGGGGGTGTAGGTCGAGAAGGTCGTGTTCGAGCCGCCGGTGAGCTGGTTGAACAGCAGTTCCGGTCGCGCGTCGGCCAGGGTGATGTGCACCCGCTCGAGCGGGATGCCGAGTTCCTCGGCGATCAGCATGGCCGTGGACGTGGTGATGCCCTGGCCCACCTCGGTCCGCGGCAGCGCGAAGGACACGGTGCCGTCCGGGTTCACCCGGACCGTGATCAGACCGGACGTCGGCAGGGCCGCCGCCGTCATCACGTCGTTGAGATCGATCAGGTCCGTGATCTCCGGCGAGGGGATGCCCGGCGAGGGGCTGTCCGCCCGCGCCGGGGTGGGCGGGACGAGTTGGGCGGCCGTGATCAGCGTCGGGGCGGCCAGTACGTATCCGAGGAACCGGCGCCTGCCCCACGGCCGCGTGCCGGACCCCGCCGGAGGCGGTTGTGTCGTTCCCTCGTCGCGCGGTGTCGTCATCGTCCCGTCTCGGTCTCGTGGTGGAAGGGGGCGTGCCGTCACCCGCGGCCGGACGTGGGCGCGGGCGGTGGCCGGGGAGTCGGGGAGGGCGGGGGCCCGGCCGGTGGCGCGGGGTCCGGTGCGTGACGACGGGACCCCGCGCTCCGGTGGCGTCGGGCAGGGCTCAGGACGGCCGGTTGGCGTCCGGGATCTCGATGCTGGGGCCCTTCCCCTCGGACAGGTAGAACAGGACGAACTTCCTCAGGGCCTCCTCCACCGTCCAGGCGCCCGCCGGAATCAGGGGCAGCGGAATGAGCCCCTCGCGGAAGGCCACCAGCAGCGGCCAGGCGGCGCTGATCAACGGCTGCCAGAACGGTTCCTTGTCCAGCCCGATCAGGTCGCCGGTCCGGTTGCCGAGCGTGTAGCGGGTGAACCCGTTGATCAGGGGCCGGGTGAGCCCGGCGTCGAGGTCCGCGACGAGGTCCAGGAGGACGTCCGTCAGCTCCCTGCCCTCGGGCGTGGACGCCAGGATCGGGTCGAGGACCTGCCGGGACTGGGCGTTGGCCTCGTCCCAGGAGGCGGGGATGTACTCGTCCAGGACACCGAGCATGTGGGCGGTGACCTGCCACACGTGCAGGTAGCCGGCCGACTCGGAGGGGGAGATCCGCACCCCCCAATCGATTGGCTTGCTCATGACAAACGTGGCCAGGCTGTGCCAGGTGACCATGATGTCGGCCTGGCTGATGGGGATCGTCTGCCCGCCACTGGTGCCGGACCAGCCCGGGGACTGCGGCAGCAGGTGCCGTACGGCCGCGTGCACCAGCCGGGTCTTGACGGCGGTCACGATCATCCCGCCCGACGGCTGGTAGGCGTCCAGGTCGCCGACGTCGTAGCCGAGTTGGGCGGTCTTGGCGATGCGGTCCTTCATGTCCGCGCCGCCCTTGGAGTAGTAGACGGCGCGCGCCTCCCTCGGGATGGCGCAGCTCATGAGGCCGCTGCCCAAGCCGTAGAGGGCTCCGGTGTAGATGCCCTTCTTCGTGGTGAACCTGGCCGCGGCCGTGAGCTTGTCCTGGTCCGCCCAGGACGGCAGTCGGCGGGCCCTCTCCATGAAGTCGCGCAGATCCGCCGGAAGGCCGGCCGGTAACGCCTGGTCGTTGCGGGTCCACTTGCGCAGCGCCTCGTTGACCTTGGCCACTTCGCCGCGCTCGATCACGGCGGCGAGGACGGGGTCGGCCTCCTCGTCCCAGACCCAGTCCGGATCGACGCCCGCGCCCTTGCCGGCCACCGAACCGCTCGGCGCCCACGTCCACAGGGACTTCGCCCGGGCCGGCGAGGCGGCTCCCAGTGCTCCGAGCGCTCCGAGCGCCCCTCCCGTGATCAGCATCCTGCGTCTGCTCAGATCGTCCATCGCTGCGAACTCCTCCGCGGGTCCTTGATTTCTCCGGCACCTTCATGGGGATTGATACGATGAAACACACGTTGCTTCGCTGTTTCATCAGGGGAGCACATGAGCGTCGTGAACGCCAGGGGCCGCACAGAATCGGGGAGGCACATCGTGGAACCCGTCCTGTCGTCACTCATGCAGCCCACGGGTGCTCCGTCGGTGCTGGAGAGCACGTTCGCCGAGGCGGTGGAGGGCGCGGACCAGGAGGACGAGGTGTCGGCCCGGCTGCTCGACGCCGCGTACGAGCAGTTCTGCCGGATGGGCGTCAAGCGCTCCACCATGACGGACGTCGCGCGGCTGGCCGGCGTCTCACGGATCACGGTCTACCGGCGCTTCGCCACCAAGGACCAGCTGGTCGAGCAGGTCGTGCGGCGCGAGTTCCGGCGCTACTTCGGCCGCTTCATCGTGGACATCCAGCAGGCCGAGACCGTCGCCGACCGTGTGGTGCTGGGGTTCGTCAGCTCACTCGGGGCCCTTCGCCGCAACCGCCTCATCGGTGGGCTCATGGCCGTGGAACCGGACGCCGTGGTGCCGTCCATGACCAGTGACGGAGGCCGCACCCTGGCCGTGGTGCGGCAGTTCGTCGCCTCACGGCTGCGGCAGGAGCAGCGCGCGGGCAACATCGCCGACGACGTGCGGGTGGACCTGGTCGCCGAGATGATGGTCCGCGTCTCCCTGTCCTTCCTGGTCACCCCGAGCCATGTGATCGACCTCGACGACGACGCACAACTGCGGGAGGTCGCCCGGCGGTTCCTCGTGCCCATGCTGACCGGGGGCCGGCAGGGCGAGTGAGCGCCGGCCCCCGGGCTCGCGTAGTCAGTCCAGGTCGGCCTGCCACAGGTCGGGGCCGAAGACCTCGTACCGGATGTCACGGGCGGCCACCCCGGCGTCCAGCAGCCGGCCGCGCACGGACTGCATGAACGGCAAGGGGCCGCACAGGTAGTACACGGCGTCCTGCGCCGGCTCCACGGCCCCGGGGTCCATCAGTCCCTCGAAGACCCCGTCGACCGGTTCCAGGCTCCGGGAGCCGTTCTCGTACCAGAGGTACATCCGCGCGTTCCTCAGCGCGAGCACGTCGTTGACCACCTGCCTGCGCAGCGGGAAGGACGCCTCGTCGTGATCGGCGTGCAGCACGGTGACGGACAGCGCGGACTCGGCCGCCACCAGGTGGGAGAGCATCCCCGCCATCGGCGCGATGCCGATGCCGGCGCAGGCGAACACCACCGGGCGTGAGTCGTCGAGCACTACGTCGCCGTAGGGCACCGACAGCGTCAGCACGTCGCCCACCTTCACGGAGTCGTGCAGGAGCGTCGACATCTCGCCGTCGGGGTCGCCACCCGCACCGCGTACGCGCTTGACCGAGAACTGGCGGTGCTCTCCGTCGTCGGCACGCGTCAGGCTGTACTGACGGGGCTGCAGCGTGCCGTCCGGCATGCGCATCCTGACCGTCACGTACTGGCCGGGCAGCGAGGCCTTCACGAGGCGGTCGTCGACACGGCGGACCACGAGGGTCACCACCTCGTCGCTCTCCTTGATCCGGCGGACCACCCGCCAGTCCCGCCACACCGTCTCCGGCCGTACGCCCCGGGCGCTGTACAGGCCGCGCTCCTGGTTGATCAGCGCGTTGGCCATCAGCCAGTAGACCTCGTCCCAGGCCGCGGCGACCTCGTCGGTGACCGCGTCGTCCAGGACGTCGCCGATCGCCCACATCAGGTGGTCGTGAACGACCTGGTACTGGTCGGCGCGGACGCCGAGCGAGGCGTGCTTGTGCGCGATGCGCTGCAGCAACTGTTCCGGTACGCGTTCCGGCGTCTCCAGGAGGGCCGTCGCGAAGACGGCGACCGACCCGGCCAGGGCCTGCTGCTGGTGGCCGTGCACCTGGTTGCCGCGGTTGAAGACACCGTCCATGAGGTCGGGGTGCTCGGAGAACAGGCGCCGGTAGAACCGCCGGGCGATCTCCTCGATGTGCTCACCGACGACGGGCAGTGTCGCGGCCACAACGCCACGTGACGTGTCGGAAATCACCTGACTTCTCTCAGTAACGGGCAGTGATGTGCGGGGCAGTGATGCTTCCCCGCCCCCTACCCGTCCACACCCGTCCGGGTCACGGGTGGGTGATGTGGAGGAGGTGTGAGTGGCGGTCGATGTGCCAACTCCCGCACACACCGCGCGTGCTAGCCTGCCCGCGGCCATGATCGAACATGATCGAGTGCGTACGGGGGAGGCACGGTGGGCTTCGACGGCTACCGGATCAAGGCGGGAATGACCGGCCAGGCCGGGCAACTCGACGACGCCGGCACCGACATGGACGGCGTCGGCTCCGCCGTCAAGTCACGCACGAGCTACTCGTACGACGACGCCGGCGGCCACGACGCCGCGTCGGCGCTCAACGCGTTCGTCAAGGCATGGGAGGCCGAGGCCAAGACACTGGCGTCGGCGCTGCACGACCTCGGGGGCAAGGTCCAGTTGGCCAAGAAGACCTACCACGGCACCGACGGCCTGGTGAAGACCCGCGTGGAGGGTGTCACCGTCGGCGGCACGAGCGCCCTGACCGACACGTCGACGCGGGGCGGACACTCCTCCGTCCTGTCGAGCTACTGAGGAACGGGCCCGTGTCGCTCTTCTCCTCGCCCTTCGACTCCCCGTCCCTGCGCCTCGCGTGGCTCGCCGGGCTGTCCAAGAAGATCCTCGGTGCCGGGAGCAAGAACGAGCTCCTCGACCTGATCGACGACGCCCTCTCGGTACCCGCACCCGGTGGGGACCCGGGCGTCCTGGAAGGCCTGGCAAGCCTCTACCGCGGCCAGGTCGACCCCGTGGGCGGCGTCTTCGACCAGGTCGACCGGGTGGGCCGCAAGGGCCTTCCGGAAGTGTGGGTCGGCGACACGGGCGTCCTCGCCTCCGACGTGGTGAACGCCGCCGGACGCGCCGTGACCCAGATGAGCGAGGCGTTCCAGGGCGGCGCGACGGCGCTGCTGACGCTGGCCGACGCGATCGGCGCCGCACAGCGCAAGGACGAGCGCGGCCGCGGACAGCTCCTCGAGCAGAAGAAGACGCTCGGTGGCAAGGACGGCTTCTTCGACGACCTGCACGAGAACGACGAGGAGGAGTGGGACCGCGCGAACGCCGCCCACTTCGGCTCCTACGCGGTCGACCTGATGCACGACGCCGTCTCCGAGGCCCAGGAGGCCTGCCGCGTCGCGGCCCGGGACCTGAACAAGTGGGCCGCCGAGGCGCGGGCCGGGAAGATGGAGACCAGCGAACTCACCGCCGTCGACAAGCTGATGCTCGCCGACACCGGCGTCGCGGGCGCCGACACCGAGCTGAACGAGATCCTCACGGCCGCCGACCTGGAGCGCGCCTCGACGCGCATGGACCTGCTGAGCCTGGACGACGAGACGGCCATGGAGCGGATGCTCGCCAGGTCGGACACCCCGCAGGAACGGGCCTACCTGATGAAGGCCCTGGCCGCCGGCCACAGCGTCGCCGAGATCAGCGTGTTCCAGGGCAAGATCCACGGCAAGGACCCCGACTGGCTGCGCCGGCACCTCACTCCGGTGGTCACCGCCACGGACAGCATGGACGACGAGGGCCTGGCGCCGAACGGCTCGAACAACAACAAGGACTTCGTCACCTTCAACGGCCAGCGGTGGGTCCAGGGCGGCGACGGCTCCGAGGGCACCTGCGTGGCCTCGTCCACCGTCACGTCCCGCGCCATGGTCGACCCCCTGTACGCGCTCGACCTCACCGGCGGCCCCGACGGGCAGCAGGAAGACCCCGAGGCCTTCAAGCAGCGCCTGGTGGCCGAACAGCACCGGCTGCACACCGAAGGCGACGGCGGCGAGAACTGGGGCGGCATGGGCTCCGAAGGACAGGAACGGATCAACGACACCGCCGTCGGCAGCGCCACCGGCAGTGACTACCAGCGCCAGGACCTCGACAACGCCGCCGACCGCAGGGCCGTCCTCACCGAGGTCGAGAAGTCGGTGGCGCAGGGACATCCGGTGCCGGTCGACGTCAACGGGGAGGAGGGCGCCCACGCGATGACCATCATCGCCCAGGAGGGTGACATGCTTCAGGTGTACAACCCCTGGGGCTCCACCACCTGGGTCAGCGAGGACGACTTCATCAACGGCCACATGGGCAAGGCTTCCGACAGTGATCTCCCCAACGCGTACAGCGTCTACCTTCCGCGCTAGCAGGAGCGCCGCCGCGATCGCGGCCGCCGCGCTCCTCGCCCTCACCACCGGCTGCGGCTCGGACACCGACGAACCCGCCGACGGCTCCAAGAGCACCGCGAGCACCGCGAGCACCGCGAGCCGGCCGGTGGACGACACCAGCATCACCGCCGCACCGGGGGAGCGCTTCACGCTCACCGTCGACCAGAACGCCTCCACCCGCGAGTACTGGTACCTGGTCGCCCCCGAACCCGACAGCTCGGTCCTGGTGAGCCGCGGCCGGGACTACGCCTCGGACCACGGCGACGAGTCGGCGGCCGGGGCCGGCGGCCGGCTCACCTTCACCTTCGAGGCCCAGGACAGGGGAACCACCCGGTTCACGCTGCTCCACTGCACCTTCACCACCTGCCAGGGCAACACCGCCACACGGCCCCCCGGGACGACCGGCCCCTCGGCCGGCCCCACCCCGGGTGCGACCACCCCCTCCCAGGCCCCCGAGCGCATCACCTACACGGTCACCGTCGCCTGACCGGCAGCGAACGGGCCCGACGAACCGGCCGGACGAACCGGCCGGCCAGAGAAGCCACCCGAGAAGAGCCACCCGAGGTCCCACCATGAACGCCGACACCCCGCACCAGCCGGACCGCCCGGACCGTCCGCACCAGCCGGACCGCCCGGACCGTCCGCACCTGCCGGACCGCTCGGACGACGAGCTGGCCCGACTCGACATCACCGTCCTGCTGCGTTACGGCCTGACCGCCGAGCCCGGCCCCCGGCGCACCGCCCTGTTCGGCGACGGCGCCGCCGCCGCGGCCGTCGTCCTCGACCGGCTCGGCACCGAACCCCGCTCCATCGCCTTCCTCGCCGACACCGTGCGCGCCGGCGGACTCGCCCACGCCGCGGAACTGACCGAGCCCCTGCCCCGCCCTGGGACCGCCGACCTGATGCGGGAGTGGCTGCTGGCCGGCACCGAACTCGTGGGCGGAATCACCGCCGACGACACCGCGGCCACCTGGCTGCGCGCCGTCGCCACGATCGTCGAACTCAAGCAGCTCACCCGGGCGCGGGAGCGCAGCACGTGAGGTGAGCGGCCGATCCGCGATGTGCGTGCCGCGGCTGACGACCAGCATCGACTGAGACCTCGTCCTGATCGGCTGCGACAGGGGTCGAGCGGGGTCGTGGGCCTGGGCGCTTCCTCTGGGGCCTCGGTCAGTTTGTTTCGGCGGTGCCGTGTGGACGATCATGCCTCGATGGACATGGGCTACTGGGCGGTGCTCGCGGACTCGGAGCGGGAGCAGTGGGATTACGTTCCCTGCCAGACGGTTGGGCCGCTGAGCTTCGGAGACGATCGACATGAGGCGGTGGCGATCATGGCGGGGCATGGCTTCGCTGCCGAGGAGCGTGAGATCGAGCGGTGGAATCCGCGACTGGCCCAGTGGTGCGTGGAGTTCCGCAGGGCCGAGTCGGACGGGCATCGCTCTGCTGTGAAGTGCTACTTCGTCGAAGACGTGGGCTTGACCTGCGTGCTCGTCGACGGGCTGCGTGGTCCCCAGGTCACCAGCGAGGGGATCCGCCTGATCGGCCGCGTGCCGTCGGAGCTGGACGCGGAGATGGAGGCGTGCGCTGTTGAACGTGGTCTGGGCATCTCGTACTGCCTCACGGGCGACCTGTGCTGGCCTGACTTCGCGTTCGACCGGGGTGGGCAGCGCGCTGGCGACACGGTCCTGAGCTGGGCATCGTTCTACAACACGGGAGAGATCGCGGGCAGCTCATGGGACATCACTCCTGCAGAGGTCTGGCATCACTGGTAGATCGCCCCCGGCGGTGGGCCGCGGGGAAGGTGGGCCTCATCGGATGAGTCGGCGGCAGCCGTTCAGCCAGGACATCGTGCGCTCGACCACCCAGCGATGCCGGCCCAGACGGCCGGGTGGCTCGCGCGCCACGGCCCGCCCCGAACCGCGGCACCGAGACGCACCCCTCCCGCTCCACGCCTGTCGGCCGACCCGTCCCACCTCCACATCGAGCTGGTCCCGTGACCGGCGCATCGGGAGTCAGCATGCGTTTCACCACCCCACCGCGGCCGCTCGACATCACCGCGCTCTTCCCTCAACTGGCCCCGTTGGCGCGTACGGCGACCCGGCTGCACCCGCGACCGGGGTCGCCGACGGTGCACGACAGCTCCGTCGGCGGGCCGCTGCGGTGGCCCGCCGACGAGCCCTGGCCGTACTGCGACGAGCCCCACGACAGCAGGGCCTCGCCGGTGGTCCACTCACCGGACGACGTCCGGCTCGTGCGCCGGGTCCGCGCCGCATCGGCCGAGCGCCTGCACCTCGACCCCGGGGCAGCCCAGTGGACCCCGGAGGAACTGGACGTCCTGGAGCGGATCAAGGCGGGCCGCCCGTGGTCCGACGGCCCGGTCCCCCTCCTCCCCGTCGCCCAGCTCTACGCCCGCGACATCCCCTTCCCGTGCCCGCCCGACGCGGACCTCCTCCAGGTCCTGTGGTGCCCCTTCGACCACGCGGAGCACGCCAGCCCCAAAGCCGCGCTCTTCTGGGGCTCCTCCGCCACCGTGACCGACGTCCTCGACGCTCCGCCCGAACCGCCGGTCATCCAGTCCGAGCACTACCTCCCGGAACCCTGCCTGTTCTCGCCGGAGCAGGTGACCGACTTCCCCAACCCCCTGGAGCTGGACGAGGAACTGAGCGACCAGCTGGACGACGAGAGCCGGTGGGAGACGGTCGACCCCGCGCTGTACAGCTCCTACGCGGACGACCCGCAGGAGCTCTACCTCACCAACCTCTGCCACGCCCCCGGCTGGAAGACCGGCGGCTGGACCCGCTGGGACCCGACCGACCCCGTCGACCGCCCCTGCCCCGAGTGCGGCACCGAGGAGATCCCGCTCCTCACCATCGTCTCCTCGGAATGGGACGGCGCCGGGGTGACCTGGATCGCCGCGGAGGAACGCCCGACCCCGGCCCAGCCCGTGCCGGGCGCGCGGGACGGCAACTTCACCTTGATCGACATCGTCGGCGACCACAACCTCCAGCTCCACGCCTGCCCCGCCGACCCGTCCCACCCCCACATCGAACTGATCCAGTGACCGGCACGCCCTGAGCGGGCGAGACGAGGGGCGCGGGGGCGGGGCACGTCTCCTCGCCGCGCAGCCGGACGGCTCCATGCCGCGACTCCGCCTCGCCGGAGGGGCCTTGCGCGTCGCCGTCGGTGTGCCGGGCCGAGAAGGCGTCGTACGGTTCCACATGTCGCAGGTGGTCGGTGATGTCCGCGCACCGGAAGTGGACTGCGGGCTCCGATCCTTGATCGTTCGTTGCGCGACGGTGCCGGGTGGCGGACAGGTCGACGCCGTCCACGAGGGCGCCGTACGCGCGGGCCGGATGAACGGCGTGACGAGTGCCGGCGCTGGGGACATCTGTTCACGGCGGAGACCGGCCGCAGGCGTCCGGCCCCGCAGGGCCTGCACGGCGCGGTCTCCCATCCGTGCCAGCTCGGACAGGCCCCGAGCCGGTCGGCGGCAGGCACGACGAGCTTCTCGCCCTCGTCGCGGCGGCCCCTATGGCCTCCAACGCTCGTTCACGGTCAGTGCTGGTCGCCGCTTCCTCCGCGGACGCCGCCGACGCTCCCGGAATCCGGGCAGATCTCCGTCCGCTCGGCAAGGACATCCACGAACGTGCGCGTGTACAGTGAAGACCGCCCTTGACCTGCACAAAGCGGGCAGGGAGCCGTCTTTCAGGAGTCCAGCATGCTGCGCACCATGGTCAAGTCCAAGATCCACCGCGCCACCGTCACCCAGGCCGACCTGCACTACGTCGGCTCGGTGACCATCGACGCCGATCTGCTGGACGCCGCCGATCTGTTGCCCGGTGAGCTGGTGCACATCGTGGACATCACCAACGGGGCCCGGCTGGAGACGTACGTCATCGAGGGCGAGCGGGGGTCCGGGGTGATCGGGATCAACGGGGCCGCGGCTCACCTCGTCCACCCCGGTGACCTGGTGATCCTCATCAGTTACGCCCAGGTCGAGGATGCCGAGGCGCGGTCGCTGCGGCCGCGGGTCGTGCACGTGGACGGCGACAACCGTATCGTCGCCCTGGGCGCCGACCCCTCCGAGCCGGTACCGGGTTCGGACCAGGAGCGCAGCCCGCAGGCCGTGTCGGCCTGACGTACGTACCGATCAGTGCGGGGACGAGGAGTGTGGCCGTGAGTGACATCGAGATCCGCGACGACCGGGAGGCCGGACGGCTGGAGGCGGTCGCGGCCGGTGAGATCGTCGGGCGCGTCGAGTACTTCGTCCTCGAGGCGCCCGGGCCCGCCCTCGTCCCCGTCCACACGATCGTCGAGCCGGCCCACGAGGGCCGGGGCATCGCCGGATCGCTGGCCCGTGAGCTGTACGGCCTCGCGCGGCGGGAGGGCCGCACGGTCGCCCCGCTGTGCCCGTACGTGGTGAAGTGGGCCGAACGCCACCCGGACGAGGCGCCCGCGGCCGATCCGGAGCTGCTGCGCGCGGCGAAGGAGTGGCTCGTGGCGCACCCCGGGCTGTTCTGACCGCCGGACACGAAGAGAGCGGCAGGGGGACGACGCGCGTGCTGGCGCTGCTGCACACCTCGCCCGTTCACGTTCCGGTCTTCGACGCGCTGCGTGACGAGGCGCATCCGGGGCTGGAACTGCGGCACCACGTCGACGCGGAGTTGCTGGAGAAGGCCCGGCGCGACGGGCCCGCGGCGGTGACCGGCGCCGTCGTGGCCGTGCTGCGGCGGGCGGTGGCGGAGGGGGCGCGAGCCGTCCTGTGCACCTGCTCGACCATCGGCGGCGTCGCCGAGGCGGCCACCGCCGAGGTCGGAGTGCCGGTCCTGCGTGTCGACCGGCCGATGGCCGCCCGGGCGGTCGCCGCCGGGCCGCGCGTCGTGGTCCTCGCCGCGCTGGAGAGCACCCTCGCCCCGACGGCCGCACTGATCGAGGAGGAGGCCCGGCGCGCGGGCCGTCCCGTGGAGGTGCGGTCACACCTGGTGGACGGCGCCTGGCGGCGGTTCGAGGCCGGTGACGTCGAGGGGTACCTGAGACGGGTGGCCGACGCGGCCGACGCGGTGACCGGCGCCGACGTCATCGTTCTGGCGCAGGCATCCATGGCGCCGGCCCGGGAGTCGACGAAGGTCCGGGTCCCTGTGCTGGCCAGCCCGGCGCCCGGGCTGGCCGCCGGGGCGGTCGCGGCGCGCGCGGGCCATCAGGGCCTGCTCGGCCATCCGGGCCTGCTTGGTCCTCCGGGCCCGCTCGGCCGTTCGGGTTCCCTCGCCCGCCCGGGTTCCGGGGATCGTGCGGGGGAGTGAGTGGGGACGCGGCCGTCGGGTAGGTGGGGGACAAGTCCAGAGCCGACGTCGACCGACTGGCCGGAGGACAGCGCCATGACGAACCCGCAACCGGATCCCGTGCCACCCGGGCCCACCCCAGGACCCGCTCCGGGGCCGGACCCGGAACCCCCGCAGCCGCAGCCGGACCCGGTGACACCGCCGGTCCCCGGCCCGGAACCCACCCCTCCGCCTCCCGGACCCGGCCCGGGGCCCGCGCCGCAGCCGACCCCCCAGCCTCCCGGCCCAGGTCCGCAGCCCACCCCACCGCCCCCGGGGCCCGGTCCTCAACCGCCGCCCGACCCTCCGGGGCCGCCCGGACCCGCACCGTCACCGATCCCGCCGGGGCCCGAGCCGGTGCCCAGCCCGGAGCCGGGGCCACCCCTCACCTGAGCGACGTGCGAGGTGCGGCGACGTGCGGCGGGGTGCGTGGGACGTGCGAAGGGAGGCGCAGGGCGGGGCGGTCGACGCGGATCAGCAGCAGTAGGGCACACGGGTGCGGCGGGCGCCTCCAGTGACGGGCGGCCCACCGCCGCCGCCGATCCCACGGTCCCGCCGATCTCGCGGTCGTACCGCTCCCGTCGGCCCCACCGCCTCCGGACTACGCCGTACTACGCCGTGACCTCCGACCGGTCCCCGCCCCACAGCGTGTGGAACGCGCCGTCCCGGTCCGTCCTGCGGTACGTGTGCGCGCCGAAGAAGTCCCGCTGCCCCTGCGTCAGTGCGGCCGGGAGCCGCTCGGCGCGCAGGGCGTCGTAGTAGGCGAGGGCGGCGGCGAAGCCCGGCGTCGGTACGCCCTGCCGGGTCGCGGCGACCAGGACCTCGCGCCAGTCGTCCTGCGCGGCGGCGATCTCCTGGGCGAAGGTCTCGTCCGACAGCAGGCTCGGCAGGTCCGGCCGGGCGTCGTACGCGGCGCGGATGCGGTCCAGGAAGGCGGCGCGGATGATGCAGCCCCCGCGCCAGATCGCGGAGACCGCGCCGAGGTCGATGTCCCAGTCGTACTCCTCGCTGCCCGCCGCGATCTCGTGGAAGCCCTGCGTGTACGACACGATCTTCGACGCGTACAGCGCCTGCTCGACGCGGTCGGCGAAGGCGGCCGCCTCCGACTCGCCGAGCGGGGACGCCTTCGGGCCCGCCAGGCCGCGCGAGGCGTCACGCAGCGCCGCGTGACCGGACAGGGAGCGCGCGAAGACGGCCTCCGCGATGCCCGACACCGGCACGCCCAGGTCCAGGGCGATCTGCACCGTCCAGCGGCCGGTGCCCTTCTGCTCCGCCTGGTCGACCACCACGTCCACGAACGGCTCGCCCGTCGCCGCGTCCACGTGCGACAGGACCTCGGCCGTGATCTCGATCAGGTACGAGTCCAGGCGGCCGGTGTTCCAGGTGCGGAAGATCTCGGCGATCTGCGCGGGGGAGTACCCGGCGACGTCGCGCAGCAGCTGGTACGCCTCGCCGATCAGCTGCATGTCGGCGTACTCGATGCCGTTGTGCACCATCTTCACGAAGTGTCCGGCGCCGTCCGGACCGACGTGCGTCACACAGGGCGCCTCGTCCGCCGCCTTCGCCGAGATCTTCTCCAGCATCGGGCCGAGCGACTCGTACGACTCCTTCGAGCCGCCGGGCATGATGCTCGGGCCGTTCAGCGCGCCCTCCTCGCCGCCCGAGATGCCGGTGCCCACGAAGTGGATGCCCTGCTCGCGCAGTTCGCGCTCCCGGCGCCGGGTGTCCGCGAAGTGCGCGTTGCCACCGTCGATGATCATGTCGCCGGGCTCCAGGAGCGGGGCGAACTCCCGGATCACCGCGTCGGTCGGGTCGCCGGCCTTCACCATGATCACCAGGCGTCGGGGCCGTTCCAGTGCCGCCACGAACTCCTTGGCGGTCTCGGTCGCGACGAAGTCGCCCTCGCCGCCGAACTCCTCCACCAGTGCGTGCGTACGCGACGCGGTCCTGTTGTGCACCGCGACCGTGTAGCCGTTGCGGGCGAAGTTGCGGGCGAGGTTGCGGCCCATGACCGCGAGACCCGTGACGCCGATCTGCGCTGTAGTGCTCATTGGGTTGGCTCCTAGTGACCTTGGTGTCCGTGGTGCCTGTGTCGTCCGTGGTGCCAGTATTCGTGGTGCCGTGGTGCCGTGGCCGTGGTGGGGATGGTGGCCGGGGTGGCCGGGGTGTCCTTTGTCCGTGTGGCCGGTGCTGGCCAGTATCGCCGGTTTCGCCGCTCGACCATGCTGACGTGCCGGTACGCCGGTCGCACTTTGTGCTCCCGGGGCTCCAGTACGGGCGGGAGGGGCCCGGTGCCTCAGCGGGCGCACGCCCCATCCGGCCAACGGCCGCTCCTTACCGGCCAGTCGGCGTGTCCAACCGGCCGGTTGCCGTCTTGTCATGGCCAGTTCGCGGCGCTTACTTTTGCCCCTCCTGACGCAATGTCGAGGGGGACCTCCATGGCCGTACGCGGCCGGCACCGCCGGTATCAGCCGAACAGGATCAACCGCGCCTCACTGACCGTCACCGCGGGCAGCGCGGGCCTGGCCCTCCCACTCATCGGCACCGGCACGGCCCACGCCGCCGACGTGGAGACCTGGGACAAGGTCGCCGCCTGCGAGTCCACCGACGACTGGGACATCAACACCGGCAACGGCTACTACGGTGGGCTGCAGTTCACCCAGACCACCTGGGAGGCCTTCGGCGGCACCCGGTACGCTCCGCGCGCCGACCTGGCCACCAAGGACCAGCAGATCGCCGTCGCCGAGAAGGTACTCGACGGACAGGGCCCCGGCGCCTGGCCGGTGTGCTCGCAGCGGGCCGGACTGACCCGGGGCGGCGACACGCCCGACATCCGGCCGGCCGGGGGGACGGGGCAGGCGAAGGGCACCGGGCAGACCCGCGAGAAGTCCGCGAAGAAGCCGGTGAAGAAGTCCGACCCGGTCAAGGACGTCCGCCCCCAGACGACACCGCAGTCCCGGGCGGGCACGGCCCGGATGTACACCGTGGTCACCGGCGACACCCTCTCCGGCATCGCCGACGCCCACCAGGTCCCGGGCGGCTGGCAGCGCCTGTACGAGGCCAACCGCCAAGCGGTCGGATCGGACCCCGATCTGATCCTGCCCGGCCAGGACCTGTCCCTGCGCGGCGAGGGCGCCACCACGGCGCCCCGTACGGAAGCGCCCAAGCGGCAGAAGCCGGCCGAGCAGCCCCAGCAGCGGAAACAGGCCCCGCAGCAGAAGCAGCCGAAGGCGCCGAAGAAGTCGGCCCCCGCCGACGGCGGCAAGGCCAAGGACGGGGCCAAGGCCAAGGAGGAGGCGAAGGCCGGCAAAGCCACCACCCACCAAGCCGTCGTGGCCCCCGTCGACGCCGCCACCGGCACGCCGTACCACAAGGCGGGCTCGTCCTGGTCGAAGGGCTACCACACCGGCGTCGACTTCCCCGTCCCCACCGGTACCTCCGTCAAGTCGATCGCGGCCGGCCGGGTCGTCAGCGCGGGGTGGGGCGGCTCGTACGGCTACCAGGTGGTGGTCCGGCACGGCGACGGCCGCTTCTCCCAGTACGCCCACCTCTCCGCGATCTCCGTCAAGGACGGACAGTCGGTGGGTGTCGGCCAGCGTCTCGGGCGCTCCGGTTCCACGGGCAACGTGACGGGCCCGCATCTGCACTTCGAGGTGCGGACGGGGCCCGGCTTCGGTTCGGACGTGGACCCACTGGCGTACCTGCGGGCCGGTGGCGTCAGGATCTGATCCGGACCCGCCGGCGGCCGAACACGGGCGGTGGGACGAACGGTCCGCCGTAGAAGGGGCCGTAGGAGAGCGGCAGATCGTCGCTCTCCGCCCGCTCCGGGGCGTCGTACGCCACCTCGGCGGCAGCGGTGTCCGAACCAGGCGGTGCCACCGGCGAGGGCACGAAGACCTTGTCGGACAGCCGGACCACCGGGGCCCCGCGTCGCCCCTGGTCCTCGCCCGCGGTCCCACTCCCGCTCCCGTTCTCACTCCCGCTCCCGTCCGGGAACCGATTCTCCTCGACCGGTACGTCCGCGAACGCCGGACCGACCGTCGCCGTAGCCTCCGCCCCGGCCGCCGTCGCGACCGCCGCCGGGATCGCGGCCTCGGCCGCCCCGACGGAGTCCTCGGTGGCCTCCCGCGCGATCCGCTCCGTCGTCAGCAGGATCAGTCCTCCCGCCGCCACCACGGCGCAGCCCAGGGCGAGCACGGTACCGGTCGTGCCGTACCGGAACGTCTCGCCGAACATCGTGATGCCGACGACGGCGGCGACCACCGGATTGACGACGGTCAGCGTGGCCAGCGGGGCGGCGAGACCCGCGCCCCGGTAGGAGGCCTGGGACAGCAGCATGCCGGCCGTGGCGAGCACGCCGATCACGGCCAGCGACGGCAGGTCGGCGGCGGAGACCCCGCCGGTCCAGTCGACGGCGACCGTCTTGGTGAAGACCGAGGACATGCCGAAAGCTATGCCGGACGCGGTGGCCAGCAGGATGCTGCGGACCGCCGGGTGCCGGTGCGCGGCCCGCCCGGCGATCATCAGCGCCAGGACCACCCCACCGGTGACCAGGGCCGCCCCGACGCGCTGCGCCGTGCCCAGGGACTGCGCGTCGGACGCGCCCACCAGGGACAGCAGACCGGCGAGACCGACCGTCGCCATCAGCGCGCCCCGCCACGCCGTCGCCCCGGCCCTGCGGCCGACGAAGAACGCCGCCATGGGCAGCGCGAACACGATGGTGAGCGCTCCGAGCGGCTGCACCAGGCTCAGCGGGCCGAGGGCGAGCGCGACCACGTGCAGCAGACCGCCGAGGCCGTTGAGCGCGACCGCCGCCCACCAGCCCGGCCGGCGCAGCGGAGCGTACTGGGCACCCGGTGACGACGCCGCGACCTGCTCCTGCACGATCGCTCCGCCCGCGTACGCCACGGCGGACACGAGCGACAGCAGCACGGACAACGCGAGGGCGCTCATCGGCTGGTCCTCTGCGTGGGGCGGGGGCACGGGGCCCGGCGCGGCGAACGGTCGTCATCCATGAACAACACGATGCCGTCTCAGGGTCTTCCCGTCGTCGTCCCTGAGCATTCTTCGGGTCCTACTACCGATGGAGTACGAGAGCGCCGCCGTCCTCCCCAGGGTGGGCGACTCGCGACCCGGGACCCCCGACTCAGCCCCTCAACCGCCTTGATACTACTGCTCTCCGTGGACCTCGACCCCGCCCTCGCCGCACTCCGCCCGCTCGGCGGCTTCTCCGTCCTGCACACCTCGCGGCTGCCGTCGCCGCCCCGGCGAGGGGCCGCCTTCACGCCTCTCGCACACGTGTACACACCTGCATCCGTGGAAGGGGTGCCGGACGTTCACGTTCCGGTCGAGCGGGACCCGCTGGGCTTCCGCGTACGGAAGGTCGCCGCGGCGCTCGGCGCCCCCGAGGCCCGGGTCGCGGCCTCCGTGGCCCAGCAGGGGCTGGCGGCACGCCTCTGGTCGGTGACGCTGGCGTGCGCCGCCCTGTACGGCCGGGTGCCCGACCTCGCCCCGGAGCTGCTGCGCTGGGACCCCGACGCCGGCGCCCCCGACGACCTGTGGCTCGCCGAGGTGCGCCCCCTGCCGGGCGACACGGCCACCGTCGCGGACGTCGTGCTCACCGCCCACCTGGCGCCCCTGACGGCCGCCGTGCACACCCGGTACGGCGTGGCGACCGGTCTGCTGTGGGGCAACGCGGCCTCGGCCCTGGCCGGCGCCGGCCGGGAACTGGACCGCCGGGCCCGCCGCGACGGCCGCACGGACACCGCCGCCCACGCCCGGTCGCTGACCGCCGGCCTGCTCGCGCACCCCCTGCTCGCCGCGACCGGCGACCTCACCGCCACCCCCGCCGGGATCTCCTTCCGGCGCCGCAGCTGCTGCCTGTACTACCGGGTGCCCGGGGCCGGGGTCTGCGGCGACTGCTGCTTCTCGCGGCCGCCGGGGCCCCCGCGCTCTTCCCCGGGGGCCCGGTCTGGGTGACCATGAGGGAACCAGCCGCCGAGACGGGAGGTTCCGGGTGCGCGTGGGACTGCTGACGCGTGAGTTCCCGCCGGACGTGTACGGGGGTGCCGGTGTCCACGTCGAGTTCCTCGCCCGGGAACTCGCCCGCCTCGTCGACCTGGACGTGCACAGCTGGGGCGAGGGCCGCGGCGACGGTGTGCTGCGCCACCGCCCGTGGTCCGCGCTCGACGGCGCCAACGACGCGCTGCGCACCTTCTCCGTGGACCTCGCCATGACCGCCGCCCTCGAAGGCCGCGAACTGGTGCACTCCCACACCTGGTACGCCAACCTCGGCGGCCACCTCGCCAAACTCCTGTACGGCGTCCCGCACGTGATGACCGCGCACTCCCTGGAGCCCCTGCGCCCCTGGAAGGCCGAGCAGCTCGGCGGCGGTTACACCCTGTCCGGCTGGGCCGAGCGCACCGCGGCCGAGGCGGCCGACGCGGTGATCGCCGTCTCGGGCGCCATGCGCGAGGACGTCCTCGGCTGCTACCCGGCCCTCGACGCCTCCAGGGTCCACGTCGTGCACAACGGCATCGACACCGGCCTCTACCGGCCCGACCCCGGCACGGACGCGCTGGACCGGATCGGCCTGGACCGCTCCCGCCCGTACGTCCTGTTCGTCGGCCGCATCACCCGTCAGAAGGGTGTGCCCCATCTGCTGCGCGCGGTACGGGAGATCGACCCGGCCGCACAGGTCGTCCTGTGCGCGGGCGCCCCTGACACCCCCGAGATCGACCGGGAGTTCCGCGACCTCTTCGCCGGGCTGAGCCGCGCCCGCGAGGGAGTGCACTGGATCCCGCGCATGCTGCCGCGCCCGGAGGTGATCCAACTCCTGACCCACGCCGCCGTCTTCGTCTGCCCCTCCGTGTACGAACCCCTCGGCATCGTCAACCTGGAGGCGATGGCCTGCGGCACCCCCGTCGTGGCCTCCCGGGTCGGCGGCATCCCCGAGGTCGTGGCCGACGGCGAAACGGGGGTACTCGTGACCAGGGACAGCGTCGGGAGCGGCGGGGACGAGGACTTCGAGGCCGGTCTCGCGCACGCGCTGGACTCCGTCCTCGGCGACCCGGAGGGCGCCCGGCGGATGGGCGAGGCGGGCCGGGCGCGCGCGGTGGAGGAGTTCGGCTGGGACGCGGTCGCGCGCCGCACCGTCCGGCTCTACGAGGAGATCCTCAAGCAGGCTTGAGCCGCCCCGCCCCGGGGTGGCCGAGGACGAGGGTGAGGGGAGCGGCCATGCGTCGTGGAGGTCCTTCGGTGCTCGGCATCGTGCTGGCGGGCGGAGAGGGCAAGCGCCTGATGCCCCTGACCGCGGACCGCGCCAAACCCGCGGTCACCTTCGGCGGCACCTACCGGCTGGTCGACTTCGTGCTGTCCAACCTGGTCAACGGCGACATCCTGCGCATCTGCGTCCTCACCCAGTACAAGTCGCACTCCCTGGACCGGCACATCACCACCACCTGGCGGATGTCCAGCCTGCTCGGCAACTACGTCACCCCCGTCCCCGCCCAACAGCGCCTCGGCCCGCGCTGGTTCCTCGGCAGCGCCGACGCGATCCTGCAGTCACTGAACCTGGTGTACGACGAACAGCCCGAGTACGTCGCCGTCTTCGGCGCCGACCACGTGTACCGGATGGACCCGCGCCAGATGCTCGCCCAGCACATCGAGTCCGGCGCGGGCGTCACCGTCGCGGGGATACGCGTCCCGCGCGCCGAGTCGCCGTCCTTCGGCGTCATCACCCCCGGCTCCGACGGGCAGACCGTCACCGGCTTCCTGGAGAAGCCCGCCGACCCTCCCGGCCTCGCCGACGACCCCGGGTGCGTCTTCGCCTCGATGGGCAACTACGTCTTCACCACCAAGGCCCTCGTCGAGGCGCTGCACCGGGACGCCGAGGACGAGAACTCCGTGCACGACATGGGCGGTTCGATCCTGCCCCAGCTCACCGAGCGGGGCGAGGCCGCGCTGTACGACTTCAGCGCCAACCACGTGCCGGGGGAGACCTCCCGGGACCAGGGCTACTGGCGGGACGTGGGCACGCTGGACGCCTACTACGACGCGCACATGGACCTGATCGCCGAGCGGCCGGCGTTCAACCTCTCCAACCGGGACTGGCCGGTCTACACCCACTCCACCCAGCTCTCGCCCGCCCGCTTCAACGGGGGTGGCATCGCGGGCGAGTCGATCGTCAGCGCGGGCTGCCTGATCCGGGGGCAGGTCACCCGGTCGGTGCTCTCGCCGGGCGTGGTGGTCGACCCGGGCGCGGTCGTGCAGGGCTCGGTGCTGCACGACAACGTGCACATCGGCCGGGGCGCGGTGGTGCGCGGGGCGGTGCTGGACAAGAACGTTCAGGTGCCGCCGGGCGCGACGATCGGCGTCAACCCGCAGCGGGACGGCGAGTTGTACACCGTCTCCAAGGGCGGCGTGATCGCGCTGGGCAAGGAGCAGCGGGTGCCGTGACGGACGGACGACGGCCCCGGGGCGGCGCGTGGCGCGGGTGCAACCCGGGGCCGTTGTCATGTCCCTGGACGTCAAGCGGAATCCGTGTTGTCATGCCTCTGCACATCCGCCGTTACATCGATGTATGACATCGATGTCCTGAGCCATCAGCCACCACCCGTTCTCGAGGAGAGGGTCAGTGCGCACCAAACGACTCAGAGACAGACTCGCGCTGCTGCTAGCCGCCGCACTCGGCGTCGCGGGCCTCGCCGCCGTCCCGGCGGCGAACGCGGCCGACGACAACGACACCGCGGAGATCCACGGCCTGAAGGGCGAGTACTACACCCAGTCCGCCCCCGGCGCCTTCGACTTCCACGAACTCAAGGCCACCGGCTTCGACCCGCAGCTCGACTTCAACACCCTGGAGCCGAGACTCGCCTTCGCCACCGGCCAGTCGGACGACGTGAACGTCCGCTGGACCGGCAAGCTCGTCCCGGAGAAGAGCGGCGCCCACACCTTCTCGATCACCGGCGACAACGGCTTCCGCCTCTGGGTCGGCGGACAGCTCGCCATCGACCACTGGGTCGACGACTGGGACCGCGAACAGACCTCCCAGCCCGTCGAGCTGACGGCCGGCCAGTCCTACGACATCAAGCTGGAGTACTTCGAGCACTACGGCGGCTCCAACCTCCACCTGCGCTGGACCGAGCCCGGCGGCGGCAAGGAGGCGATCCCGCAGTCGGCGTTCCGCCTGCCCGACGGCTTCGACTACAACGGCGCGACGGCGACCACCGTCCAGTCCACCGGCCGCACCCTCAAGCTGGACTTCGCGAGCCCCCTGGCCGCGGCCCCGGCCGGTCTCACCGACCACCTCGAAGCGGTGATCGGCGGAGCCACCTGGCCGCTCGGCGAGACCAGGGTCGACCCCGCCGACCCCAGCGCCCTGCTCGTCGCCCTCGACCAGCCCGTCGTCGGCAACAAGGACGGTGACGCCCCCGGCACCGCCGACGTCCGCTACGACGGCGAGGGCGGCCTCACCGACGCCCAGGGCAACGTTGTCAACGCCTTCTGGAGCAGCGGCGGCAACCAGTCCACATACGAGCTGCGCACCGACTGGGCCGACGAGGTCGGGCCGGACAACGCCCTGCCCGAGTACCCGCGCCCGCAGTTGACGCGCGACGACTGGCGGAACCTCAACGGCCGCTGGCAGTTCGCCGCCGCCGAGGACGGCGAGCAGCCGCCGGTCGGCAAGAACCTGAAGGAGCGCATCCTCGTCCCGTACCCGGTGGAGTCCCAGCTCTCCGGCATCCAGCGGCACGAGGACCGCATGTGGTACCGCCGCACCTTCACCGTGCCCCGCGACTGGCACATCGGGTCCGCCCAGCGGCTGAAGCTGAACTTCGGCGCCGTCGACTGGCAGTCCGAGGTGTACGTCAACGGCGTCAAGGTCGCCGACCACAAGGGCGGTTACGACAAGTTCAGCGCCGACGTCACCGACGCCCTCAAGCCGGGCCGCACCCAGGAGCTGATCGTCGGCGTCTACGACCCGACCGACGCGGCCAACGGCGAGAACCCGCCGCTCGGCAAGCAGCGCCTGGACCCGAGCGGCATCTGGTACACGCCCAGTTCCGGCATCTGGCAGACCGTCTGGATGGAGCCGGTCGCCCGGGACCACGTGGACTCGCTGAAGCTCACCCCGCACGTCGACGGCGCGGCGAGCACCCTGACCGTCGAGCCGAAGGGCGTGCGCGACGGCGTACGCGTCAAGGCCACGGCGTACGCCGGGCACCGCAAGGTCGCCACCGTCAGCGGACGCACCGGCGAGCCGCTGACCCTGAAGATCCGGGACCCGCGCCTGTGGTCGCCCGACGACCCGTTCCTGTACGACCTGAAGGTCACCGTCGGACACGACCGGGTCGAGAGCTACTTCGGGATGCGCTCCATCGCCGTCGAGAAGGTGAACGGCGTCCCGCGCACCATGCTCAACGGGAAGCCGACCTTCCTGATGGCCACCCTCGACCAGGGCTTCTGGCCCGACGGACTGCACACCGCGCCCACCGACGAAGCCCTCGCGTACGACCTGAAGCTGCACAAGCAGCTCGGCTTCAACTCGGTGCGCAAGCACATCAAGGTCGAGCCCGACCGCTGGTTCTACTGGGCCGACAGGCTGGGCCTGATGGTGTGGCAGGACATGCCCGCGATGACCGCCGGGAAGAACCCGTCCACCGCCGCCCGCGCCGAGTACGAGCGCGAGATGAAGGAGATGATCGACGAACACGTCAGCCATCCGTCGATCATCATGTGGGTCACCTTCAACGAGGGCTGGGGCCAGTACGACATCGGCCGCGTCGCCGCGCAGGCCAAGGCCTGGGACCCGACCCGGCTCGTCAACAACCAGTCCGGCCTGAACCTCGGGGCCGACGGCGGCGCCGGCGACATCATGGACGAGCACGGCTACCCGAGCCCCGCGCTGCCGCCCTCCCCGGACGGCGAACGGGCCCTGGTCACGGGTGAGTACGGCGGCCTCGGCCTGGCGGTGCCCGGCCACGCCTGGTCCGTGCAGCAGTCGTACGTCGACGTCGACCCGCAGACGTACACCGACGACTACCTCACCAAGCTCGACGAGGTGCGCGCCCTGGTCTGCCGGGGCAGCAACGGCGCCGTCTACACCCAGATCTCGGACGTCGAAGGCGAGCTGAACGGCCTGACGACGTACGACCGCAAGGTGCTCAAGCCGGACGTCGAACGGGTCAAGGCCGCCCAGGAGGCCCTCATCCACGACGCGTCCCGGCCCACCCCGGCGGGCTGCACCGCCTGATCACCCTCACTCAACGAACGACCGCACGACACCGCAGGCCTTCCGGAGGTCACCGCACATGAGAGGCACCCGGCGTCTGCGGCTGTGCGTGGCCGGGGTGGTGGCAGCGTCCGCGCTGCTCACCGCCCCGGCGGCGCAGGCCGCCCCGACGACCGCCCCGCACCTGACCGACCTCGTGAACCCGTTCATCGGGACGGAGAACGAGGGCAACACCTACCCCGGCGCCGCCGTGCCCTTCGGCATGGTGCAGTTCTCGCCGGACACCGGCCACAACACCGGCTACGACCACTCCGACACCCGCATCCGCGGCTTCTCCCTGGTCCACCTCTCCGGCGTCGGCTGCGGCCTCGGCGGCGACCTGCCGGTCCTGCCGACCACCGGGGACGTCACCGAGACGGACTACGCGAAGTACGCCGCCTCCTTCAGCCACGACGACGAGGAGGCGAGCCCCGGCTACTACCGCGTCGGTCTCGACTCCGGCGTCGACGCGGAACTGACCGCCACCGAGCGCACCGGCGTGCAGCGCTACACCTTCCCGGCCACCGACAAGGCCAACGTCCTGCTCAACGCCGGCCAGTCGCTGCACAGGAACATCTCCACCAAGGTCGAGGTCCTCGACAGCCGCACCGTGCGCACCGCGATCACCGGCAGCGGCTTCTGCCAGGACACGAAGCCCTACACCGTCTACACGATCACGCGCTTCGACCGGCCCTTCGCCTCCTACGGCACCTGGGACGACGGCACCGTGACCGCGGGCGCGAAGACCGGCGCCGGCGGCGCCTACGTCCGGTTCGACACCACGAAGGACCGCACCGTCGAGGCCACCACCGCCCTGTCCTACGTGGACGCGCGCGGCGCCGCGCTCAACCTGCGCGCCGAGGGCGGGCACGCCTTCGACTCCGTACGCCGGGGCGCACAGCGCACCTGGGAGAAGCGGCTGGACGACGTCCGGGTCCGGGGCGGCGACGACACCCTGCGCCGCACCTTCTACTCGTCCCTGTACCGGTCCTTCCTCGCCCCCAACGTCGGCAGCGACGTCGACGGCCGCTACACCGGCTGGGACCAGGAGATCCACCGCGCCAAGGGCTTCACGTACTACCAGAACTGGTCGCTGTGGGACACCTACCGCACCCAGTCCCAGCTCCTGTCCCTGCTCGCGCCCCGCGAGGCCCGGGACATGGCGATCTCCGTCATCAAGATCGACGAGGAGAGCGGCTGGCTGCCCAAGTGGGGCTACGGCACCGTCGAGACCAACATCATGACGGGCGACCCGGTGACCCCCTTCCTCACCAACGCCTACCAGCAGGGCCTGCTGCACGGCTGGGAGGAGCGGGCCTACCGGGCGCTGAAGAAGAACGCCGACGGCGTCCCGCCCGCCGACTCGCCCGCCGTCGGCCGGGAGGCCAACCGCGAGTACCTCGCCGACGGCTTCGCGCCCTACGTCAAGGGCCGCCCGCACGCCAAGCCCGGCGACTCCGACTACGACCACGGCGCCTCCGCCACCCTGGAGTACGCCCTGTCCGACGCCGTGCTCTCCCGCATGGCCCGCGACCTCGGCCACGACGCGGACGCGAAGCGGTACGCGGAGCGCGCCCAGAGCTACCGCAACGTCTTCGACCCCTCCACCGGCTTCTTCCGCGCCCGTGACGCAGAGGGCGCCTTCACCGGCCCGGCCGACCCGGCGCAGAGCGAGGGCTTCCACGAGGGCACCTCCTGGCAGTACCAGTGGCTGGTGCCGCAGGACCTGCCCGGCATGATCGACCTCATCGGCGGCACCGGGGCCGCGACCGACCGGCTCGACTCCTTCTTCGCCTACGACCAGCTGCTCGCGGACCCGGCGAGGACCGCCCGCGAGGTGTGGGTGAACGGGCCGTACGACTACTACAACGCCGACAAGTACAACCCGCAGAACGAACCCGACCTCATCGCCCCGTACACCTACCTGTCGACCGGGCAGCCGTGGAAGACGACCGACGTGGTGCACGCGGCGCTCACCCTGTTCACGGACACGCCGACCGGTATGACCGGCAACGACGACCTCGGGACCATGTCCGCCTGGAACGTGCTGTCCTCGATCGGGATCTTCCCGATCCAGCCCGGATACGACACCTGGGGCCTGTCCACCCCGGTCTTCGACCGTGTCGACCTCACCCTCGACCGGCGCTACTACCCGCGCGGCGCCCTGACGATCACCGCGCCCGGCACCTCGGACTCCGACCGGTACATCCAGTCGGCCCGCACCGACGGATCGGCCTACGCCCGGACCTGGCTGACGACGGACGCCCTGCGCTCCGCGCGGTCGCTCGCGTTCACGGTCGGCCCGCAGCCGTCCGGGTGGGGAACCTCGGCGGAGGCGGTGCCGCCGCCGCTGACCTGAGCCGGTGGAAGCGCAGGCGCCCCATGAGTCGCCCCGTCCCGTCCCCGCCCGACGGGGGCGGGACGGGGCGGGTCTTCGACCTCGTGTTGACCGAGCGTAACGTGACCGTACTTGACCGTAATCGGCGGAGAGCGATTGACTGCTTGTCCATCCGTCGTCCATGCGAGGCAGCACCTTGACTCCTCCCGATCCGCTCGCTCCCCTCGACCTGGCGTTCTGGAACATTGAGTCCCCCGAGCACCCCATGCACCTCGGCGCCCTCGGCGTCTTCGAGGCCGCCTCGCCCACCGCCGGCGCCCTCGCGGCGGACCTGCTCGCGGCCCGCGCGCCCGCGGTGCCCGGACTGCGGATGCGGATCCGGGACGTCTGGCAGCCCCCGCCGGCCCTGCGGGCGCCCCTCTCGTTCGGCGGCGCGACCCGCGAACCCGACCCTCGCTTCGACCCGCTCGACCACGTCCGGCTGCACGCCCCGACCACGGACTTCCACGCCCGGGCCGGCCGTCTCATGGAACAGCCCCTGGACCGCGACCGGCCGCCGTGGGAGGCGCACGTGCTGCCGGGAGCGGACGGCGGCTCCTTCGCCGTGCTGTTCAAGTTCCACCACGCCCTGGCCGACGGACTGCGCGCCCTGACCCTCGCCGCCGGGATCCTCGACCCGATGGACCTCCCCGCGCCCCGGCCCCGCCCCGCACAGCCCGCGCGCGGGCTCCTGCCCGACGTGCGCACGCTGCCCGGCAGGCTCCGCGACGCCCTGTCGGACGTGGGCCGCGCCCTGGACATCGGCGCGGCGGCGGCCCTGTCCACGCTGGACGTGCGCTCCTGCGCCGCGCTCACCGCCGAGCCCTCCGGCACCCGCCGGATCGCGGGCGTGGCCGTCGACCTCGACGACGTGCACCACGTCCGCAAGACCACCGGCGGCACCGTCAACGACGTACTGATCGCGGTCGTCGCCGGCGGCCTGCGCCGCTGGCTGGACGAGCGCGGCGACGGCAGCGAGGGCGTCGCACCCCGCGCGCTGATCCCCGTTGCCAAACGCCGTGGGCGCACCGCCCACCCGCAGGGCAACCGGCTCTCCGGGTACCTGCTGCGGCTGCCGGTCGGCGACCCGGACCCCCTCTCCCGGCTCGGCACGGTCCGCGGCGCCATGGACCGCAACAAGGACGCCGGACCGGGGCGCGGCGCCGGAGCGGTCGCCCTGCTCGCCGACCACGTGCCGGCGCTCGGCCACCGGCTCGGCGGGCCGCTGGTCTCCGGGGCCGCCCGGCTCTGGTTCGACGTCCTCGTCACCAGCGTGCCCCTGCCGAGCCTCGGCCTGCGGCTCGGCGGACACCCGCTCAACGAGGTCTACCCGCTGGCGCCGCTGGCCCGCGGCCACTCGCTGGCGGTGGCCGTCTCGACGTACCGCGGACAGGTCCACTACGGCCTGGTGGCCGACGCGAAGGCGGTGCCCGACCTCGACCGGTTGGCCCGGGCGCTGGCCGAGGAGGTGGAGACGTTGCTCACGGCCTGCCGTCCCTGACCCCGTCCGGTTTGGATCCGGGCGCCGCGCTGAATAAAATCCGCTGTTCGACAGCGGTCGCCTCCCGGAGCGCCGCGACGGTGACCAGGGAACGGCAGCGGCGATGACGGTGACACAGGACGGCTCGGCGACCACGGACGAGGCGCCCGCGAACGGGCTGACCGCCTCCGCCCACGGGCCCGGCATCGACCCGGAGCGGCTCGCCGTCTGCCTGGACGTGCTGGAGGAACTCGACGGAATCGACGTCGACCACCCCGACGCGATCCGGGTCCGCCGCGCCACCTCGCACATCTACCGCATGGTCAAGCAGCGCCGCCGCCAGGAGCGCCGGGCCGCCAAGACCGCCCACGACAAGGCGGTCACCGAGGCCACCGCCACCGGCTCCGCCGAGCGCATCGACGACGAGACCGAGGGCCTGCTGCCCTCCTCCCGCACCGAGCAGGGCACGATCGCGGGGATACTCCAGCGCCCCCGCTCCTGCTACATCTGCAAGCAGCGCTACACCGAGGTCGACTACTTCTACCACCAGCTCTGCCAGGACTGCGCCGCCGAGAACCGGGCCCGCCGCGACGCCCGCGCCGACCTCACCGGCAAGCGCGCGCTGCTCACCGGCGGCCGGGCCAAGATCGGCATGTACATCGCGCTGAGGCTGCTGCGCGACGGCGCGCACACCACGATCACCACCCGCTTCCCCAAGGACGCCATCCGCCGCTTCAAGGCCATGGACGACTCCGCGGACTGGATGCACCGCCTGGAGGTCGTCGGCATCGACCTGCGCGACCCCGCCCAGGCCGTGGCCCTCGCCGAGCAGGTCACCGAGCAGGGGCCGCTCGACATCCTGATCAACAACGCCACCCAGACCGTGCGCCGCCTGCCCTCCGCGTACGCCGCGCTGGTCGAGGGCGAGAGCGCCCCGCTGCCCGCCGGGGAACTGCCCGCCCACCACGTCATCGGCGCCTTCAACTCCGGCGCGGTCGACGGCCTGGCCGCGCTGCCGCTGGGCGCCTCGGGGCTCGACGCGCAGAAGGTGGCCGACCTCGCCCTGGTCGCCGGCAACGCCAGCGTGGTGCGGCACCGGGAGGGCACCGCCATCGACGCGGGCGGCCTGGTCCCCGACGTGGTCGACTCCAACACGTGGGTGCAGACCATCGAGCAGATCACCCCGGTGGAACTGCTCGAGACCCAGCTGTGCAACTACACGTCGCCGTTCATCCTCATCAGCGCGCTGCGCCCGTCGATGGCCGAGGCCGCGCGCCAGGCGCCCGCGGGCCGCGCCTACGTCGTCAACGTCTCGGCGATGGAGGGCGTGTTCGCCCGCGGCTACAAGGGCGCGGGCCACCCGAACACCAACGCGGCCAAGGCGGCCATGAACATGGTGACCCGGACCAGCGGACAGGAGATGTTCGACACCGACCGGATCCTGATGACCTCCGTCGACACCGGCTGGATCACCGACGAGCGCCCCCACTACGACAAGCTGCGGCTGGCCGACGCCGGCTTCCACGCCCCGCTCGACCTGATCGACGGAGCCGCCCGCGTCTACGACCCCATCGTGCGCGGCGAGGCGGGCGAGGACCTGTACGGCGTCTTCCTGAAGGACTACGCGCCCGGCAAGTGGTGACGGGACCTCAGTCCGGGGAGCCCGGCCGGTAGTCGCGCTCAGTCCACGAGGCCCAGCCGGGAGTTCCGCGCCGCCGTCAGTTCCAGCACCGTGCGCCAGTCCTCCAGGACCCCGGCGTCGAAGACGGCGGTGCGGGCCTCCTCGTCGGCCTGCCGCAGGCTGGTCAGGTCGTCGTCGTGGGCCCAGGCCTCGGGGCGGTCCTGCCGGCGCAACAGGCGGGCGACCCGCGCGCCGAGCAGGGGTCGCACCGCGTCGGCGGTCCGGGCGGCCGGGCCGTCCGGCCACAGCAGCCGGCCCACGGGGAGACCAGGCCGGCGACCTGGAGCTCCTTGTCGGCGGGCCGGCGCCGGCGCAGCAGCGCGGCCGTCCGCAGCGCGTGCCCGTGCGGGTCCCGGGGGCCACCGCCCGTCTCCGCGGCCCGCTCGCCCCGGCAGGCGTACAGCAGGTCCATCAGCTCCTCGACGCTGCGCAGTTCCATGCCTCGGTCCTCCCACGAGACAGCCGTTGCCGACGGGCAGCAGACCATGGCGAGCTTGCGCGGCGGCCAACGGGAACTGAACTGCGCCTCCGCCACCGCCGGGATTCGCAAGTGCGGTCGCCGATATAGGCCGAACGGGTGAGTTGTGCACGGTGCGGAAGCGAAGGAACCGGGGCACACTGGGGTCAACTGCGCGCGGGGCGAAGGGCAATGGTTCTCCCATCTTTTGAGCCCCATAGAGCGCACCCCCGCTCATTTGGTTAACCTGGAGCGGACGGGCGGCAGCACCGGGCACCACCCACACCCAACGCCCGTCATGGGGCAAGCCGGTTCACCACGGCCTGCTCCCGCACGCGTGACCGACGCCACCGCGTCCGAGCGGCTACTCACACTCGAGCGGGCGTCTTGTGCCGTACAGGAGACTGGCTCACAGGCCCCGAGGGTGACCCGACACATAAGGAGTGCGCGGTGACACCGGAGACGACGAACACGGAACAGCCCCCCGAAGAACGCACCGGGCGTGCGCGACGCAGGCCCGGGGAGATCGGCAGCCTCGACGTGTGGGCGCGGTCCGCCCCGATCCGCCTCGCGGGCTACGAGGAGGACCTCGCCGAACCCCACATCCTGCCCAGCGTGGACTGAACGGCGCCACCGTCCGGGGCATGGGCGTGCGACACTCACGCCCATGCTGATCAGGGAAGCCACGGCCGGGGACTGGCCGCACATCTGGCCCTTCTGGCACCGCGTCGTCGCGGCCGGCGAGACCTACGCCTGGGACCCGGACACCTCCGAGGAGGACGCCCGGGCCCTGTGGACGAACCCCGCCAAGCGTGTCTACGTCGCCGAGGACGAGACCGGTGCCGTCGTCGGCTCCGCCTACGTCACCCCCAACTACGGGGGGCCCGCCGCGGGCATCGCCAACGCCGGCTTCATGGTCGACCCCGACCGGGCCGGCCGCGGCACCGGACGGGCCCTGGCCGAACACGTCCTGGCCGCCGCGAAGGCCGACGGGTACCGGGGCATGGTCTTCAACGCCGTCGTCGAGACCAACCCGGCCGTGCGGCTGTGGACCTCCCTCGGCTTCACGATCCTCGGCACGGTGCCGGACGCCTTCGACCACCCGCGACACGGCCGGGTCGGGCTGCACATCATGCACCGCGCCCTGTAGGTCCGCTCGCTCCAGCAGGCCCGCTCACCGCGAGGGAGCCGTCCGCCGCCAGGGCCGCAGCGCCTCGATCCGCTCCGCCAGCTCCAGCAGCGCCGCCTCCGAACCCGGCCGGCCCACCAGCTGCACGGCGCAGGGGGCGCCCGAGTCCAGCGTGCCGGACGGCACCGACATCGCGGGCCAGCCGGTCAGGTTCCACGGCGGCGTGAACGGCGAGTACACCGAGTTCGCCACCACGTTGCGCAGCCAGCCCCGTTCGTGCCAGGGGCCCGCCTTGGGGGAGCGGCGGGCCAGCGCCGGGGTGAGCAGGACGTCGTACTCGGCGAAGAACGGCTCCAGGCGGCCGCGCAGCCGCTCCCGGTCCTCGCCGCCCGCCACCCTGCCGACGAAGCGCCGCCCGAGGGCCGCGTGCACCCGGGTACGCCGGGTCAGCAGCCGCCGGTCCAGGCCCCGCGCGTCCACCGACGTACCGGCCGTCCAGTGGGTGAGGGCGGTCACGCCCAGCGACGCCGGGTAGGGCGGGTCCGCCCGCCGCACCTGGTGCCCCGCCCTCATCAGCACCCCGGCCGCCTCGCGCACGGCGTGCGCGTACGGGCGGGAGACGGTGACCCCGGCCAGCGGGCTGCGCAGCGAGACGGCCACGCGCAGGGCGCCCGCATCGTCGTGCTCCGGCGGTGCCTGGCCGGCGAGGACGGTGAGCAGCAGGCGGGCGTCGGCGACCGTCGTGGCCAGCGGCCCGTTCTCGGACATGCCGAACCAGTCGCCCTCGCCGATACCGGCCGGCACGACGCCGTGGCCCGGCTTGAGGGTCACCAGACCGCAGTTGGCCGCGGGGATGCGCAGCGAGCCCATGCCGTCGTTGCCGAGTGCGACCGGGACCATCCCGGCGGCGACCGCGGCCGCGCTGCCGCCCGACGAACCGCCCGCCGTGCGCGCCGGGTCCCACGGGTTGCGGGCCGTGCCGAGCACCCCCTCGGTGGTGCCGAACACACACAGCTCCGGCACGTTCGTCAGCCCCACCACCACCGCGCCGGCCGCCCGCAGCCGGGCCACGGTGACATGGTCGGCGCCCGCGGGCTTGTGCGGCGTGGCGGCCGAACCGACCCGGGTGGACTCCCCGCGCACCGCGAGATTGTCCTTGACCGCCACCGGCACCCCGGCCAGCGGCAGTTCGCCCAGATCGCCGCGGGCTCCCACCTCCTCCGCCTCGGCGAGCGCCGCCTCGGCCCGTACCGCGCGGAAGGCGCCGACACGGTCGTCGAGACGCCCGATCCCGGCCAGGTGCTCCGCCACCACCTCGCGGGGAGCGACCCGCTTCTCGCGGACGGCGGCGGCGATCTCGACGGCGGTCCGGCCGGCCCAGTCGGTCACGGAAGGCTCCCAGGGGGTGGAGGGGACGGAAATCGGGATTACTCACGAGTACGCAGGACAGCACTCTGCCCCTCCCCGGCGTCCACGTCGAGAGCGCGGCCCGCCCCGCCTCCCGCCCCCGGGTCAGGCGGACCGGGCCGGCCCCGTGCTGTCCCGCTCGATCAGTCTCGGCACCGGCACCCGCACCGTGCGTGCCGGGCCGCCGTCGAGCAGCGCGGTCAGCTCCGTCGCCGCCGTGCGGCCGAACTCCACACTGTCCCGTGACAGCGCGGACAGCCACGGCCTGACGATGCGGCACAGCGCCGAGTCCTCCCAGGCGACCACGGACACGTCCGCCGGCACCCCGAACCCGAGTCCGGCCGCGGCGGCGACCCCGGCGACGGCCATCACGTCGTTGTCGTAGATCAGGGCGGTCGGGGGCGCGGGCGCCTCCAGCAGACGGCGGGTGACCGCCGCGCCCTGGGCGTCGGAGTAGTCGGTGGTCACCGACTTGACCTCGCCGAGTCCGCGCCGACCCGCCTCGGCACGCAGGGCGCGGATGCGGCGCTCGGTGTGGGCGAGGTCCGGCAGTCCGGCGACGTGCACGATCCGCCGGTGGCCGAGCGCGTGCAGCCCGTCCACCAGCGCGGCCATCGCGCCCGCGTCGTCCGCCCACACCGTCGACAGCCCCGGGTGGCGTTCGTCCGGCGCACCGCCGATCACCACGGCGGGCAGACCGAGTTCGTCCAGCAGGTCCGGGCGCGGATCGTCGGTGCGCGGATCGACCACCAGCACGCCGTCCACCCGGTGCTCCGCCCACCAGCGCCGGTAGACCGCGCACTCGTCGTCCACGTCCCGCGCCACCTGGAACAGCAGCCCCAGATGACGCCGTGCCAGCACCTCCTGGATGCCGGAGACCAGTTGCAGGAAGAACGAGTCCACGCCGAGCGTGTGCGCGGGCCGCGCCAGGACGAAGCCGACCGTCGCCGCGCCCTCCCCGGACAGCGCCCGCGCCGCCGTGCTGGGCCGCCAGCCGAGCTGCTCGGCCACCCGGCGCACCCGGTCCCGGGTGATCTCGGAGACCCCCGGCCGGTCGTTCAGCGCGAACGACACCGCGCTCTCGGAGACCCCGGCCCGGCGCGCGATGTCCTTCATCGTCGGCCGGCGCGCGGCGGGCCGCTTGGCCGGCATGCGCACTCCTCACTTCGATGCATGCGCTAAAGCGCTTGAGTGGAAAGATCCTAAAGCGCATTAGTGATACGTGGCAAGTGGCTGTCCATACGGCTCTGACGTGCACTAATGCTGTTGGTGGGACTTTAGTTGACGGCAATCCATTGACTTTCCGAACAATCGCCGTGCATGGTCGCTGGCATCCCACCGCCGACGTCCTCCAGGGAGACGTGTCACCGTGCCCATCTCGCGCAGAACATTCGCCGCCGCCGTCGCCGCCCTCGTCCTGCCGCTCAGCGCCTGCGGCTCCGGGGACGACGGCGGCGGCTCGACCGACGCCTCGGGCAAGGTCGAGGGCGACATCACCTTCCAGACCTGGAACCTGCGGGCCAACTTCAAGGACTACTTCGAGGGCCTGATCGCCGACTTCGAGAAGAAGTACCCCGGCACCCACGTCAAGTGGGTCGACCAGCCCGGCGAGGGCTACGCTGACAAGATCAGCGCCGACGCCGCCGGCGGCACCCTGCCCGACGTCGTCAACGTCTCCCCGGACCTCGTCGCCCCGCTCGCCGGGGCGGGCCTCGCCCTCGACCTGGAGAAGGCGGCCGGCCAGTACGAGAAGGAGTACCTGGAGGGGGCCTGGGCCAGCCACCGGATACCGGGCACGGACGGCACGTACGCCTTCCCCTGGTACCTCAACACCGGCCCGCTCTTCTACAACAAGTCCCTCTTCGAGAAGGCCGGCCTCGACCCCGAGCAGCCGCCGAAGACCTACGACGAGGTCTTCGACGCCGCGCTGAGGATCGCCGACAAGACCGGCGGCGAGGTCGCCACGCTCGCCAACGTGCCCACCATCGAGGACTTCGGCCGCTACGGCGTCCCGCTCATGGACGAGGAGGGCACCGCCTTCGCGTTCAACGACGCCAAGGGCGTCGAACTCCTCACCCACTACAAGGAGCTGTACGACGCCAAGGCCCTCGACCCGCAGGCGCTGACCGCCACCCCCGAGTCCTCGGGGAAGAAGTTCCTCACAGGCGCCGTCGCCATGAACCCGGGCAGCGCCCTCGACCTCGCCAACTTCAAGAAGCAGGCGCCGAACCTGTACGAGAACATCGGCATCACCGACCAGATCACCAGCACCGGCCACGTCAACATGTACGTCATGGGCCTGATGGTGAACGCGCGGAGCGAGCGCAAGCCCGCCGCGGTCGCCTTCGCGCACTACGTCACCGACGCGGCCCACCAGATGTCGTTCGCCAAGCAGGTCGCCATCTTCCCGAGCACCGCCGGTTCGCTGGACGACCCGTACTTCACCAAGGAGGACGGCACCGACGAGACCCGCGTCCGGGTCGCCGCCGCCAAGTCGCTGAAGACGGCCGTCAACTACACGCCCGTGCTGTTCAGCGAGCAGATGAAGACCGAGCTGCGCAACGAGGTCGCCAAGGCGCTCCAGGGCAAGCAGAGCCCGAAGGAAGCCCTCGACAATGCTGTCAAGGCGTGCGACCGGCTCCTCCAGCAGCAGGGCTGAGGCGTCATGGCGAGTCCCACCACCCTCACCCCCGGCACCCCGGGCACCCGCAAGGGCCCCGGCGCCCGCCGCGTACGCCGCCAACTGCCCGCCAGCCCCTGGCTGTTCGCCGCGCCCGGCCTGCTGATCACCGGCGCGTTCATCCTGTACCCCTTCGTCTCCACGCTGGTCAACTCCTTCACCGACCGCCGCACGCTGATCCCGGGCGAGTTCGTGGGCCTCGACAACTTCCGCGAGCTGCTCCACGACGACATGTTCTGGATCGGCCTGCGCAACAGTTCCCTGTACGTCCTCGGGGTCGTTCCCGCACTGGTCCTGCTGCCGCTGCTGCTCGCCCTGCTGGTGCAGAAGAACATCCCCGGCATCACCTTCTTCCGCTCGGCCTTCTACACCCCGGTCGTCGCCTCGATCGTCGTCGTCGGGCTGATCTGGGTCTGGCTCCTCGACGAGCGCGGCCTGGTCAACTCCCTGCTGGAGACGCTCGGCGCGAGTCCCGTCGGCTTCCTCAGCGACCAGTGGCTGATCCTGCTCAGCGCGATGGGCGTCACGGTCTGGAAGGGCCTCGGCTACTACATGATCATTTACCTGGCGGCGCTGGCCAACGTGCCGCGCGAGCTGCACGAGGCGGCCGCAGTGGACGGCGCGGGCGCGGTCCGCCGCTTCCTCACCGTCACGGTGCCCGCCGTCCGCTCCACCATGGTCCTGGTCGCCGCGCTCTCCTCGGTCGCCGCCTTCAAGGTGTTCTCCGAGGTGTACCTGATGGCGGGCCCCAACGGCGGCCCGGCCGGCGAGGACACCACCCTCGTGATGCTGGTCCAGCGCACCGGCACCGGTCTCACCGGCCGCGTCGGCTACGCCTCCGCGATCTCCGTCGTCGTCTTCGTCGTCACCGTCGTCCTGATGCTGCTCGTCCTGCGGGCCGACCGGAAGGAGGAGTCGTGAGCCTCGCCGAGAAGGCCCGCCCCGCAGAGAACCCCCGGGCCGCCGGCCGGAAGCGGGAGGGGGCACGCGAACCCCGGATCACCGACGAACACGGCCGCCGCATCCGGGGGTGGGAACTGGCCCTGCGCTACCTGCTCCTGCTCGGCGTCCTCGCCCTGACCATCGGCCCGTTCCTGTGGCAGCTGTCGACCTCGCTCAAAGGCCCGACCGAGGACATCTTCAGCTCCCCGCCGAAGTTCCTGCCCTCCGACCCCACCCTGCACAACTACGAGCGGGTCGCCGACACCATCCCCGTGTGGGACTACGCCCTGAACTCGCTGAAGGTCGCCGCCGCCAACGTCGTCACCAACTGCGTCGGCGCCGCCCTCGCCGGCTACGCCCTGGCCCGCCTGCGCTACCGCGGCCGGCGCGTCGCCACCCTGGTGTTCATCCTGGCCATGCTCGTGCCCGTGGAGGGCATCATCATCGCCCAGTTCACCACCATGCGGGAGCTGGGCCTCAACAACACCCTCGTCGGCGTACTGCTGCCCGGCTGCGTCAGCGCCCTCAACGTGCTCCTCATGCGCAACGCCTTCCTCAACCTCCCCTACGAGATCGAGGAGGCGGCCTTCGTCGACGGCGCCAACGTCTGGCAGCGGTTCTGCCGGATCGCGCTGCCCGCGGTGAAGGGCACCCTCGCCGTCGTCGCGATCTTCGCCTTCATGGGCGCCTGGGACGACTTCCTGTGGCCCCTGATCGTGCTGAGCGACCCCTCCAGGTTCACCCTGACCATCGGCCTGAACTACCTGCACGGCACCTTCGCCAACGACGAACGCCTCGTCGCCGCGGGCACCATCATCGCCGTGGCGCCGCTCATCGCCCTCTTCGCCTGCCTCCAGCGGTACTTCTTCCGCGGAGTCGGCGAGGGCGCCGTCAAGGGCTGACCCGGCCCCACGCCCGCACTCCCCCCCCCGTCACAAGGACACCGCATGCCTTCTGCCGTGCGCTTCGGCGTCAACTACACCCCGAGCGTCGGGTGGTTCCACCACTGGCTCGACTTCGACCTCGACTCCGTACGCGCCGACCTCGACTCCGTCGCCGCCCTCGAGGTGGACCACATCCGGGTCTTCCCGCTGTGGCCCTACTTCCAGCCCAACCGCTCCCTGATCCGCGAGCGCGCCGTAGAGGACCTGGCGGCGCTGGTCGACGCGGCGGGCGAACGCGGCCTCGACGTCAACGTGGACGGCCTCCAGGGCCACCTGAGCAGCTTCGACTTCGTGCCGGCCTGGACCCGCACCTGGCACCGCCGCAACCTGTTCACCGACCCCGACGTCATCGACGGCCAGGCCACCTACCTGCGCACCCTCGCCGCAGCCCTGGCCGGCCGGTCCAACTTCCTCGGCATGACCCTCGGCAACGAGGTCAACCAGTTCTCCGCCGGACCCCACCCCGACCCGGACCGCGCCACCGGCGACCAGATCGACGCCTGGCTGGAGCGGATGCTGGCCGCCTGCGAGGAGGGCGCCCCGGGCCGCATGCACCTGCACGCCGAGTACGACGCCACCTGGTACCAGGACGACCAGCCCTTCACCCCGGCCCAGGCCGCCCGGCGCGGTGCCGTCACGGCCGTGCACTCCTGGGTCTTCAACGGCACCGCCCAGCGCCACGGCCGCACCTCGGTGCCCAGCGAGCACCACGCCGCCTACCTGATCGAGCTGAGCAAGGCCTGGGCCGACGACCCGCACCGCCCCGTCTGGCTCCAGGAGGTCGGCGCCCCCGCCCCGCTCGTCCCCGCCGAGCACGCCGCCGCCTTCACCGAGGCGACCGTCGAGAACGCCCTGGACTGCCCCGGGCTGTGGGGCGTCACCTGGTGGTGCTCCCACGACGTGTCCCGGACGCTGGCCGACTTCCCGGAGCTGGAGTACGGGCTCGGGCTGCTCACCAACGACCGCCGCCCCAAGGACACGGCCCACGCCCTGACCCGCGCGGCCCGCTCGGTCCGCGAGGGCGCCCGCACCGCCCCCGCCCCGCGCACCACCGCGCTGGCCGTCCCCGCCGACCCGGCCGTGCGCTCGGCCTGCGCCCCCGGCGGTGCCGTCTTCGACGCGTTCTTCCGGCTGGTCGCCGACGGCGCCCGCCCCACCACCGTCCTCGACACACGCGCCGCCGACCCCGGACACCTCGCGGCCCGCGGCATCACCGAGGTCGTCACCCCCGACGACGTACGCGCCGACCCCCGCCCGCACGGTTCGGACCGCGCCCGGCGGGGGAGCTGTACCTGACGTCGCCCCCGTCCTCGTCACCCACCCCCGGCAACCACCCGCACCCGACCCCGGAGCACCCGCATGCATGACGACCGCAACCTGGTCGAAGCCCGCCTCAAGCGCGTCCTCGACGAGCGCGTCCGCCCCGCCCTCTACCCCGAGTCCGTCCCACTGGACGTGGCGGTCTGGAACGCGCCCGGCGAGCCCGTCCCCGTCGAGGAGGGACTCGCGGCCGAACCCGAGCCCATCGAGGTCGGCGCCCGCTGGGGCGCCCCCTGGGGCACCAGCTGGTTCCGCGTCACCGGCACCGTGCCCGAGGCATGGGCCGGGAAGACCGTGGAGGCGATCCTCGACCTCGGCTTCGACGAGAACATGCCCGGGTTCCAGTGCGAGGGGCTGGTCTACCGCCCCGACGGCACCCCCGTGAAGGGCCTCAACCCGCGCAACCAGTGGGTGCGGATCGGCGCCCCCGCCGAGGGCGGCGAGCAGGTGCGCCTGCACGTCGAGGCGGCCTCCAACCCCGTCATCCTCGACTACCACCCCTTCGTGCCCACCCAGCTCGGTGACAAGGACACCGCGGGCAGCGAACCGCAGTACACCCTGGCCCGCATGGACCTCGCCGTGCTCGACGAGACGGTGTGGAACCTGGTGCTCGACCTGGAGGTCCTCGGCGAGCTGATGGCCGAGCTGCCGGTGGAGTCGCCCCGGCGCTGGGAGATCCTGCGCGCCGTCGACAGGGCCCTGGACGCCATCGACCTCCAGGACGTCAACAGCACGGCGGAAGCGGCGCGTTCCCGTCTCACCGACGTCCTGTCCGCCCCCGCCGTGCCCTCCGCGCACCGCATCAGCGCCGTCGGCCACGCCCACATCGACTCGGCCTGGCTGTGGCCGCTGCGCGAGACCGTGCGCAAGGTCGCCCGCACCACCTCCAACATGACCGCCCTCCTGGAGGACGAGCCGGACTTCGTCTTCGCCATGTCCCAGGCCCAGCAGTGGGCGTGGGTGCGCGACCACCGGCCCGAGGTGTGGGCGCGGGTCAAGAAGGCCGTGGCCGACGGACGGTTCGTGCCGGCCGGCGGCATGTGGGTGGAGTCGGACACCAACATGCCCGGCTCCGAGGCGATGGCCCGGCAGTTCGTGCACGGCAAGCGGTTCTTCCTCGACGAGTTCGGCGTAGAGAACGACGAGGCGTGGCTGCCGGACACCTTCGGCTTCGCCGCCGGGCTGCCGCAGATCATCAAGGCGGCGGGCGCCAAGTACCTGCTCACCCAGAAGATCTCCTGGTCCCAGACGAACAGGTTCCCGCACCACACCTTCCGCTGGGAGGGCATCGACGGCACCCGGATCTTCACCCACTTCCCGCCCGTCGACACCTACAACTGCTCCATGAAGGGCGCCGAGATCGCCCACGCGGCGAAGAACTTCAAGGACAAGGGCGTCGCCCGGCACTCCCTCGCCCCCACCGGCTGGGGCGACGGCGGCGGCGGCACCACCCGCGAGATGGTCGCCAAGGCCGCCCGGCTGCGCGACCTCGAAGGCTCGGCGACCGTCGAGTGGGAGACCCCGCACGCCTTCTTCGAGAAGGCCGAGGCCGAGAACCCCGCCCCGCCGGTCTGGGTCGGCGAGCTGTACCTCGAACTGCACCGCGCCACCCTCACCAGCCAGGCCAGGACCAAGCAGGGCAACCGCCGCAGCGAACACCTGCTCCGCGAGGCCGAGCTGTGGGCGGCCACGGCGGCCGTACGCGCCGGGTTCCCCTACCCGTACGACGACCTGGACCGCATCTGGAAGACGGTGCTGCTGCACCAGTTCCACGACATCCTGCCCGGCTCCTCCATCGCCTGGGTGCACCGCGAGGCCCGCGCCACCTACGACCGGGTGGCCGCCGAACTGAACGGGGTCATCGCCGCCGCCCAGCGCGCCCTGGCCGGCGAGGGCGACACCCCGCTGGTCTTCAACTCCGCCCCGCATCCCCGGGCCGGAGTCCCCGCGGGTGCCGCCGCGTCCCGTGCCGCCGAGGGCCGCACCGGCCTCGGCCCCCGCCCGGACGGCGGCCACGTCCTGGACAACGGCCTGCTGCGCGTCGAGATCGACGAGCGGGGCCTGGTCGTCTCGGCGTACGACCTCGCCGCCGACCGCGAGACGATCGCGCCGGGCGGGGCGGGCAACCTGCTCCAGCTCCACCCCGACTTCCCGAACATGTGGGACGCCTGGGACGTCGACGCGTTCTACCGCAACACGGTCACCGACCTCACCGACGCCGACGAGGTCGCCCCCGGCGACGACGGCGCCTCGGTGCGGATCGTCCGCTCCTTCGGCTCCTCGCGCGTCACCCAGGTGCTGACCCTGATGCCGGGGGAGCGGAGGCTGGAGGTGGACACCGAGGTCGACTGGCACGAGACGGAGAAGTTCCTCAAGCTCGCCTTCCCCCTCGACGTGCACGCCGAACGGTACGCGTCGGAGACCCAGTTCGGGCACTTCCACCGGCCCACCCACACCAACACCAGCTGGGAGGCCGCCAAGTTCGAGGCCTGCAACCACCGGTTCGTGCACGTGGAGGAGCCGGGCTGGGGCGTCGCACTCGTTAACGACTCGACGTACGGCCACGACGTCACCCGCACCGTCCGCACCGACGGCGACTCCGGTACGACCACCACCGTCCGGGTCTCCCTGCTGCGCGCCCCGCGCTTCCCCGACCCCGAGACCGACCAGGGCGTCCACCGGTTCCGGCACGCACTGGTGCCCGGCGCGGGGATCGGCGACGCCGTACGCGAGGGCTGGCGGATCAACCTGCCCGAGCGGCACGTCACCGGCGGCACCGGGAAGGTCGCGCCGCTCGTCACGGTCGACCGGGACGCGGTCGTCGTCACCGCCGTCAAGCTCGCCGACGACGGCAGCGGCGACGTCGTGGTCCGCTTCCACGAGGCCCACGGCGGCCGGGTGCGCGCCACGCTCACCACCGGGTTCACGGCCACCGACGTGCAGGTGACCGACCTGCTGGAACGCCCGCTCGCGGACGCGGAGGCCCCCCGCGCGGACGGCGACCGGATCTCCGTACACCTGCGCCCGTTCCAGCTGATGACCCTGCGGCTGAAGCGCGCGTAGCGCCGCGGCGCACCCGGCTCACCCCGACGTGGTGAGCCGGGTCGGCGGCAGGTACTCCCGCACATACGTCCGCTCCCAGCACGCGCCCGTCTCCCGCAGCTCCCGCCAGGTCGTGTACCGGTACCGGAACAGCCGGGCGCGGATGAAGCGCGGCGGGGCGTCGGGCGGAAACGGGGAGCGGCGCAGCAGCCTCAGCGTGGCCCGGTCGTTCTCCAGCAGCCGTTCCACGAAGGTGGCGAACCACGGCCCGGCGTACGAGGGCGACAGCGCGGCGAACCACATCAGCCAGTCCAGGCGCAGATGGTACGGCGCGAACTGGCGCGGCCGGCGGCGCGGATCACCGGGCTTGCCCTTGAACTCGTACTCCCGCCAGTCGCCGTCCTTCCGGGCCACCTCGTCGGACGTCCCCTCGATCACCACCTCGTACCGGACCCGGCTCACCGAGCCGAAGGCGCCGTAGGTGTTGACCAGGTGGAGCGAGTCGAAGGAGCGGTTCATCACCTGGCGGCGGGAGATCATGTTGCGGACCGGCCGGTGGCTCAGGAACAGCAGCAGCGCCGCCACCGCCAGGACCACGACCACGTACCAGAGCGGCGCGGCCGGCACGGACGGCGGGTCGGCAGGGAAGCGGACCACCGACAGGGCCAGCACGATGGTGATCCAGTTCAGCCAGGCGAAGTTGCCCGAGAGTACCAGCCACAGCTGGGTCGCGATCATCAGCGCCGCGGCGGCCGTCGCGACCGGGTGCGGGGCGAACAGCAGGAACGGCACCACCAACTGGGTGACGTGGTTCGCGGCCACCTCCACGCGGTGCAGGGGCCGGGGGAGGTGGTGGAAGAACCAGCTCAGCGGGCCCGGCATCGGCTGGGTCTCGTGGTGGTAATCCAGGCAGGTCAGCTTCCGCCAGCACTCGTCGCCCCGCATCTTGATCAGCCCCGCCCCGAACTCCACCCGGAACAGCAGCCAGCGCAGCAGGAACAGGACCACGACCGGCGGCGCCACCTCGTCGTTGCCGAGGAAGACCGCGACGAAACCGGTCTCCAGCAGCAGCGACTCCCAGCCGAACGCGTACCAGGTCTGTCCGACGTTGACGATCGAGAGGTACAGCGCCCACGGCACCAGCCACAGCAGCATCGCGCCCCACAGCGGAAGCAGCGCGTCCACCCCCGCCGCCAGCGCCGCCGACACCGCGCAGCCCGCCCAGGCGCAGCCCGCGAACAGGCGGTCCGAGTAGCGCCACTGGAACAGGCTCGGCGCCCGCCGGAACGGCACCCGCTCGACGAAGCGGGGCACGGGCGTCAGACCGCGCTCGCCGAGCAGCGCCCGGAACTGCAGGGCCGCCGTCAGGAACGCGACCAGGTACATCACGGCCAGCGCCCGCTGGAAGACCAGCCGGCCCAGCCAGTAGTCGGGGGCGGTGAACCACTCCACGGCCGTGCTCCTCCTGTCGGGGTTCCCTCCGGTCACGCTCTGTGTACCCCGGGCGGCGGGACGTCCCGCGCAATGGCCCCGGGCGGCGGAGCAGGAGTCGAAGAATCCGGCGGATCCTGGCAAGGTGGACCTCATGTCTGATCGGGGAGCGAGCGCCCCGTCACTCCCGGACGACTGGCCCGCCCACCCGGACCCGATCCTGGCGCTCAACCGCATGGGCAGCTTCGACTGGGACCTGGACGCCGGACTGTTCCACATGGACGCCCAGGCCCACGAGGTGTTCGACCTGCGCCCGGAGGAGTACGACGGGCGCCCCGAGTCGCTGTCGCTGCGCGTGCCCACGGCGGAGAGCCGCCGCATGGACACCATCGTCGCCCGGGCCATGAAGGACGGCAGCGAGAACTACGGCACCTACTTCCGGCTGCGCCGCCGCGACGGCACCCTGCGCTGGACCCACACCCAGGGCTACATCCGCCGCGACGAGACCGGCCGCCCCCGCCGGATCATCGGCATCGTCCGCGACGCCACGCAGGAGATCGACGAGATCGCGGCCAACCGCGACCAGGCCGCACTCGACGAGGCCCGCCGCCGGCTCACCAACGTCGTCCAGCTCGCCACCGCCGCCCTCGCGCACGCCCGCACGGTCGACGACGTCATCGAGGTCCTGCGGGACACCCACGGCCTCACCCGGCTCGGCGCCACCAGCCTGGTGATGGGTCTGGTCGAGGCCGGGCGCATCCGGCTGGTCGCCGACGGCCCCGACAACAGCTTCGTCCCCGGCACCCGGATCACCCGGATCGACGAGCCGTACCCGATGAGCGAGGCCGTACGGACCCTCAGCCCCCGCTTCATCGAGTCGCCGGAGGACTTCGCGGAGCGCTATCCCCGGCTGTGGAAGGACATCACCCACCTCGACATCACCTCGGCCGCCTACCTGCCGCTGATCGCCCAGGCCCGGCCGATCGGCGCCATCGGCCTGCTCTACAGCGACCGGCGCGGCTTCTCCCCCGAGGACCGCAACGTCCTCGTCGCGCTCGGCTCCGGCATCGCGCAGAGCCTCCAGCGGGCCATGCTCTACGAGCAGGAGATGGACCTCGCCGAGGGCCTCCAGCAGGCCATGCTGCCGCGCACCATCCCCAGCGTGCCCGGCTGCGACGTCGCCGTCCGCTACCGGGCGGCCTCCATCGGGGGCTCCGTCGGCCGGGACATCGGCGGCGACTGGTACGACGTGATCCCGCTGCCCGGCGGCCGCGTCGGCGCGGTGATCGGCGACGTCCAGGGACACGACACGCACGCCGCCGCCGTCATGGGCCAGCTGCGCATCGTGCTGCGCGCCTACGCCGCCGAGGGCCACCCGCCGGCCACGGTGATGGCCCGGGCCTCCGTCTTCCTGCACGAACTCGACACGGACCGCTTCGCCACCTGCCTGTACGCGGAGGTCGACCTGGGCACCGGCGTGGTCCAGGTGGTGCGCGCCGGACACATCGACCCCCTGGTGCGGCTCGGCGACGGCACCTGCCGCCTCGTCCGTGTCGAGGGCGGGCTGCCGCTCGGCCTGTCCGCCGAGTTCGGGCGCCTCGCCTACCCGGTCGCCACCCTCGAACTGGACCCGGGCAGCACCCTGCTGCTGTGCACCGACGGCCTGGTCGAGCAGCCCGGCGCCGACCTCGACGAGGGCATGGACGTCCTCACGGCGCTGATCGGCGCCGGGCCGCAGGACGTCCGGGACCTGGCCGACCGGCTCATCGACGTGGCCGAGGAGCGCCGCGGCGACGACGACGTCGCGCTGCTCCTGCTGCGCCGCCACGGCCTGGGCGCCCCCCGGACCTTCGGGCGGGTCCAGCAGCACGTGTCCCCGGGCGACCCGGAGGGTCTCACCGAGGCGCGGCACATGATCCGCGCGGCGGTCCGTTCCTGGGGGGCCGGCGGCCAGAGCGACGAGATCGAACTGGTCGCCGACGAGCTGATGACGAACGCCCTCATGCACACCGAGGGCTCCGCGATCGTGACCCTGCGGCTGCTCACCGGGACCGACCGGCGGCTGCGGGTCGAGGTCGAGGACTCCTCCAGCGCCCTGCCGCGCCGCCGCGAGGCCGGGGACGACGGGGTCTCCGGGCGGGGGCTGCTCCTGGTCGAGACGCTCGCCGACGAGTGGGGCGTGGAGGCGCGCGGCGGCGGCAAGTGCGTGTGGTCCGAGTTCGTGGTGGCCCACGGCACCGGCTGAGCCCACTGGCACCACCGGCGACCGGTGGCACTCTGGACATATGCCAGAACTGCCCGAGGTCGAGGCGCTCCGCGACTTCCTGACCGAACACCTCACCGGCCGTGAGATCGTCCGGGTCCTGCCCGTGGCGATCAGCGTCCTGAAGACGTACGACCCGCCGCTCACGGCGCTGGAGGGCCACCGGGTGGCCGGCGTGCACCGCTACGGCAAGTTCCTCGACGTCGAGACCGCCGGCGGCCCGCACCTGGTGACCCATCTGGCCCGGGCCGGCTGGCTGCACTGGAAGGACAGCCTGCCCAGCGGCCTGCCGAGGCCCGGCAAGGGGCCGCTCGCGCTGCGCGTCGCCCTGGAGACCGGCGCGGGCTTCGACCTGACGGAGGCGGGCACGCAGAAGCGGCTCGCGGTGTACGTCGTGAGCGATCCGGAGCAGGTGCCGGGGGTGGCCCGGCTCGGGCCCGACCCGCTCGCCGACGACTTCGACGAGGCGCGCTTCGCCGCCCTCCTGGACGGTGAACGGCGGCAGCTCAAGGGCGCCCTGCGTGACCAGAGCCTGATCGCGGGCGTGGGGAACGCGTACAGCGACGAGGTCCTGCACGCCGCCAGGATGTCCCCCTTCAAGCTGGCCGCCTCCCTGACCGACGAGGAGACCGCACGGCTGTACGCGGCCCTGCGCGTCACGCTCACCGAGGCCGTGGAACGCTCCCGGGGTGTCGCCGCCGGACGGCTGAAGGCCGAGAAGAAGAGCGGGCTGCGGGTCCACGGCCGCACCGGAGAGCCCTGCCCGGTGTGCGGCGACACCGTCCGCGAGGTGTCCTTCAGCGACTCCTCGCTCCAGTACTGCCCGACCTGCCAGACCGGCGGCAGACCGCTGGCCGATCGCAGGATGTCCCGGCTGCTGAAGTGACGGCGCCGCCGGCCCGGTGCCCCCGGACCGGGGGCGGGGGTCATCCGGTCGGCAGCGTCACCAGGTGCTCTCCGGCCGCGGTCCGCACCTCGTAGCGGGCGATCTGGTCCGGATGCAGGGCGGCGCCCCCGCGCACGGTGTGCGGCCGCGCCCCGTTCCCGGGGACCTTCCAGCTGGTGATCGTCTGCTCCGAACCGTCGCGGCCCACGGCCACGAGCCGGCACGAGCGCGGGCCGGCCCCGTCCCTGACCTCGACGCGCACGTCCGTGCCCCAGGTCTCGTCCTCGGCCGTGACCCGCGCCCACACCCCGGAACGGGCGTCGGTCGCCGAGAGCGCCGCCGCCGGGCCGCCCTGGTGCGCGTACAGCACGGCGCCGGGTCCGGCCACGGCGCACACGACGGCCGCGGCGACGGCGTACAGCATCCGTCTGCGGCCGGTTTGGTGACGTGCGGCTACCTCGGACAGCAGCCGGTCGAGCAGGCGCGGTCCCGGCCTGGTCAGGGGGTGCACGATGCGGGGTGTCGCCTGCCGGTAGAGCATCAACTGGCGGGTGGCGGGGCCGAACTCGGTCACCTGGGCCGCGCACCGGGGGCACTCCACGAGGTGGTCCTCGAAGCGGAACGCGTCCGCCTCGTCCAGCACGCCGAGCGCGTAGGCGCCGACGTCGCCATGCCCTTCCAGGGACCTCATGCCGAATCCTCGTACCGTTGGGTGCGGGTGGGGTTACTCCTTGCTCCCACCCGTACGCACCGGACAGCGGAATCACTCAAGCCGCCGCGCAATCGCGACCCGGGCGGCCGGGGAAGCTAGAACAGGTGGATGGCGAGGTGCCCGAGCGGCAGCCCCAGCTGCCACGCCGGCGTCCAGACCTTCGGTCCCTCCTCCTCCCCGGTCACCGGGGCGCCGCCGGGGACCGCGTTCAGGTCCGGGGCGAGCAGTTCGGTGTCCCGGAGCCAGCGCCAGGCCGCCCGGGCCAGCTCCAGGTCCGGCGAGTGGCGTCCCGCGGCGACCGCGTCGGCCGTGGCCTCGGCCAGCCGCCCGTGCACCCACTCGTGCCAGGGCTGGTCGTAGGCCGTCAGGGACAGCCAGGTCTCCAGGTGGGTGACGACCCGGATGCCGCTCAGCTCGTTCTCCGTGTCGGACAGGAAGACGGTGAGCGCCAGCGCGTCGCGTCCGGCGCGGAACTCGAAGGACGTCGGCGGCATCAGGTCGCCGGTCCGCAGCAGCTCGTCGGCGATGTACTCGGCGTACAACCACGCCATGGGAACGCTCAGTTCGCCCCCACCGGCGCCGTCCGTGCTCTCTTGACCTCTGTGCAGCATCCCTTCCTGCCTTCCTCCGGTGCGTGCGCGTCGCCCGACCCGGGTCAGGGACCCCCGTCCGGAACACGGATGAGGACAGCCGATTACCCAACAGGGGTCCTGGGCAAGGCGCTTTACGGAGGCTTGACCAAGAGGTCGGTTTCACCGCAGGTCGGCGGCGTATCCCGGTAGCACCCTGCGCATGGCGCGCAGCGCGTAGTACGCGCGGGACTTCACGGTACCGGGTGGGATGCCGAGGGCCGTCGCGGCTTCCGCCACACTCGCCCCCTGGAAGTACACCAGTACCAGGACTTCACGGTGCTCGGGAGTGAGTGTCTTCACAGCCTCGCGCACATCGAGGGCCGCGGCGGCCCGCTCGGCGTGATCCGCGCACACGCGCGCGTTCTCCAGCACGGCGTCGCCGACCTCCCGGGGACGCGCCTGGCGGGCGCGGCGGGCGTCGATCGCGAGGCGCCGGGCCACGGTGAGGAGCCAGGGCCGTACGGAGTCGAAGTCGTCGGCGCGCAGGGCCTCGGGGTGCTGCCAGGCGCGGACCAGGGTCTCCTGCACCAGGTCCTCGGCGCGTTGCCGGTCGCCGTCGCTGAGCCGCAGGAGCAGCGCGAAGAGCGGCCGGCCGTGCTCGCGTTGCAGTGCGGCGAGCTCGTGCTCGGCGGTCGTCCCGTTCGCTGTGTCCGTCAGGGTGATTCCGGCCGTCATGGCCGTATGGCACCGCAGGGGGCCTCGCGGGGACAGGGCGCACGCACGGGTGTGCGGCGGACGGTCGATCGCGTCGACGAACGGTTCGACGAACGGTCGGCGCGCGCTCCGCGGACCGTGTTCGCGCACGCCGGACGGGCTAATGGGCGTGTCGGAGCCACGTGTGACGAGTAACGACTCATTACCTGTTTGTAGGTAAATGTGACTTTTCATCGGTGTGTGCGACCCAGCGGAGTGAACGGATGATCACACGCAGTCGGCAGGTGGCCCTGGTCCTGACCGCCCTCCTCACCGCGGGTGCGGCCTGCCAGGCCCGCGACCACGAGCCGCCGAAACCCCCGGCGCCGGCCCCGCCCGCCGCGGCCGAAGGCGCCTTCACCCTGGTCGCCTCCGGGGACGTGCTCCCGCACGACTCGATCATCGAGCGGGCCCGCTTCGACGCCGGCGGCACCGGCTACGACTTCCGCCCCATGCTCGCCGGCGCCCGGCCCGTCGTCTCGCGCGCCGACCTCGCCCTGTGCCACATGGAGACCATCTACGGCGCGAACGGCGACTACAGCGGCTACCCCCTCTTCAAGTCCCCGCCCGAGGTGGCCGAGGCGCTGGCCGCGACCGGCTACGACGGCTGCTCCACCGCCTCCAACCACAGCGTCGACGACGGCGCGGACGGCGTCCGCCGCACCCTGGACGCCCTCGACCGGGCGGGCGTACGGCACGCCGGCACGGCCCGCACCGAGGCCGAGTCGGACACCGCGACGGTGCTGCGCGCGGGCCGGGCCCAGGTCGCCCACCTCGCCTACACCCTCCACACCAACGGCCACCCGCTGCCCGCGGACCAGCCCTGGGCGGTCGGCCTGATCGACGAGGCACGCATCGTGGCGGACGCGCGGGCCGCCCGGAAGGCCGGCGCGGACGTCGTCGTCGTGTCGCTGCACTGGGGCACCGAGTGGCAGGACGCGCCCGACCGGGACCAGTTGGACCTCGCCCGGAGCCTGACCGCCGCGCGTACCGGCGACCGCCCCGACATCGACCTGATCCTCGGCACCCACGCCCACGTCCCGCAGGCCTACGAGAAGGTCAACGGCACCTGGGTGGTCTACGGCATGGGGGACCAGATCGCGGGCGAGATGGTCAACGACACGGGCGCCCGCGATCCGCGCGGCAACCAGTCGACCATCGGCCGCTTCACCTTCGCCCCGCCCGACCGGGCCGGCGAACGCTGGAAGGTGACGAAGGCCGAGTTCGTCCCGCAGCTCTTCGACGTCGACGCCGGCCGGGTGGTGAACCTCAACCAGGCGCTGGCCGAGGGTGCCGAGGTGCGCGCCGTGCGCGACCGCGTCCGCGACGTGGTGCTCAGCCGGGGCGCCGCCGAGGACGGCCTGGTGATGGGGAAGTAGGCCGGGTGCCCCTCCCCGCGCCCGCCATGGGGCGTCATGCGTCGTCCACGGGGTCGAGGGCCGTCAGCATGGCCCCGAGCACCCGCAGGCAGGTGGTGACGTCGGCGTCCGTGAGGTCCCGGCCGACCTCGCGCAGCAGCCGGTGCTCGCGGTCGAGGACCTCGTCGATCGTCTCCCGGCCCCGGGCGGTGAGCCGGATCAGCGAGGACCGGCGGTGCGCCGGGTTCGGGATGCTCTCCACCAGTTCCCGGGCCGCCGCGTCGTTGACCATCCGCTGCACGAACTGACGGCTGATCGCCTGGGCCCGGCCCATCTGCGGCACGGTCATCGGCCCGCCGCGCCGCAGCATCGTCAGCACGGCGCGGACGCCCACGGACAGACCGTCGGCGGCCAGGCCCTGCTCGACGCCGCGCTGCGCGCGCCGGTAGAGGGGGCCGACGAGGTCGTACACCTCGGTGAGCCGCTGTGCGAGCGCGTCCGGGGGGAGGGGTGCGTCGATGTCCTTCACCCCGCCATCATGACACCTGAGTTGCCAAAGCCGCCCTCGCATGACACCTTGGTTGTCATGACTACCGCTTCGGACCTCCGCTTCTTCGCCTCCGCCGACGGTGACCTCGCCTACCGCGACACCGGCGCGGGAGACCCGGTCGTCCTGCTGCACTCGGGGTTCACCGACCACCGCGTGTTCGACGACCAGATCCCGGCCCTGGCCCGCGAGTACCGCGTGATCGCCCCCGACGTCCGCGGTCACGGCGCCTCCGCCAACGCGACCCGGCCGTTCCGCTGGGCGGACGACCTCGCCGCGCTGCTGCGCCACCTCGACGCCGGACCGGCGGTGCTCGTCGGTGTGTCGATGGGCGGCGCCATCGCCACCGACACGGTCGTCGAGTACCCGGAACTGGTCCGCGCGGTGGTCGCCTGCGGAGCCTCCACCAGCGAGTTCGAGTACACCGACCCGTGGGTGCGCCAGGTGCTGGCCGACCAGGAACGCGCCCTGGGCGCGGGCGACGTCGAGGGCTGGCTCACGGCGTTCCTGCGCTTCGTGCCGGGGCCGCACCGCACCCTCGACGACGTCGACCCGGACGTGCTGCGCAGGGTGCGCGAGATGGCGCTGGGCACCCTCTCCAAGCACACCCCGGACGAGGAGAACCACCACGTGCCGCTCACCGACACCTGGTCCCGCGTCCCGAAGATCGACGTGCCGGTCCTCACCGTCAACGGCGCGCTGGACGCGCCCGACCTGGTCGCCGAGGCGGAACGGCTCGCCCGTACGGTCCCGGACGGCCGCTCCGCCACCGTCGACGGCGTCGGGCACTACCCGAACATGGAGCGGCCCGAGGTCTTCCGGGAGATCGTCACCGGCTTCCTGCGCGGCCTCTAACGGCCCGCCAGCTCCGACTTCCGGTACGAGTACGCGAAGTAGATCACCAGGCCGACCACGAACCACACGGCGAACCGCACCCAGGTCTGCCACTGCAGGAACGTGATCAGCCAGAGCGAGAACACGATGCCCAGCGCGGGCACGAACGGCATCCACGGCGTACGGAAGGTGCGCGGCAGGTCCGGCTGCCGGTAGCGCAGCACGATCACCGCCGCGCACACCACCACGAAGGCCAGCAGAATGCCGATGTTGGTCAGCTCGGCCGCCTCGCCGATCGGCAGGAACCCGGCGATCGCGGCCGACGCGAACCCGACGATCCAGGTGACCCGGGTCGGGACGTGCCGCGTCGGGTGCGTCTTGGCGAACCACTTGGGCAGCAGCCCGTCGCGCGACATGGAGAACCACACGCGGGTCACCCCCAGCATGAACGTGAACATCACGGTCAGGATGCCGATGATGGCGCCCACCGCGATGACGTCGGCCAGCGAGCCGAGCCCCACCGACTTGAAGGCCGTCGAGAAGCCGCTCTCCGGGTCGATGCTCTTGTAGTTCTGCATGCCGGTCAGCACCAGGCACGCCGCGACGTACAGCACCATCGAGATGATCAGCGAGTAGATGATCGCCTTCGGCATGTGCCGCTGGGCGTCCTTCGACTCCTCGGCCGCCGTCGACATGGCGTCGTAGCCGAAGACCGCGAAGAACACCGTCGCCGCACCCGTGAACGCGCCGCCCACCCCGAACGGGAAGAACGGGTGGTAGTTCGAGGTGTTGATGTGGAAGACGCCCACCCCGATCACCAGCAGCACCACCAGCACCTTCAGCACGACCACGACCATCTCGAAGCGGGCCGCGTTGCGGATGCCCAGCGTCAGCAGGTACGCGATCAGCAGGCACAGCACGGCCGCGAACAGGTCGACCCGGTGACCGTCCCCGGTGCCGGGCGCCCCCAGCATCCAGTTCGGCAGGTCGGCGCCCATCTCACCGACCAGGAAGCTGAAGTAGCCCGAGATGCCGATCGCGACCACCGCCACGATCGCCGTGTACTCCAGGAGCAGGTCCCACCCGATGAACCAGCCCACCAGCTCGCCCAGGACCGCGTAGCCGTAGGTGTAGGCGGAACCGGCCTTCGGGATCAGCCCGGCGAACTCGGCGTACGACAGGGCGGCCGCGGCACTCGCGACACCGGCGATGAGGAAGGAGATCAGGACCGCGGGGCCCGCCGTGCCGTTGGCGACCGTCCCGGCCAGCGTGAAGATGCCGGCCCCGATGATGCCGCCCACACCGATCGCGGTCAGCTGCCACAGTCCCAGGGAGCGCACCAGGCCCCCGCCGCCCTCCGTCTCCTCGATGTGCTCGATGGGTTTGCGGCGGAGAACACCCTCACCCGCACGGAACCGGGCCATGCGCCTCACCTCTTCGTGAACGGCAAACGGCTGACGGTGGATCATGATGACGCACACACGTCCGCGACGGAAGCCACGACGCACAACGGGCCCGAGACCCACACACCGGCCACAGGGCGCTACGGCACCACGGTCACCGGCCAGCGTCCCGCCTTCACCAGCCGCACCGCGACGGAGCCGACGAACCGGTGGCCGGCCTGCTCGGAGGCGCCCACCACCACCGCGTCGGCCTTCAGCTGGTCGGCCGTCTGCACCAGCCCGCTGTACGGGTCGCCGCGGAACGTGTGGAACTCCCAGCGAACGTCGAATATCCCCTTGACCCGCTCGGTCGCCTCCCGGATCTGGGCCACCAGCTCCGCGGCGATCTCGTCGGTCGTCTCCGCCACCGACGCCCCCAGCGTCGCACCCCCCGCCAGCACCGGCTGCACGTAGACCACCGCCAGCAGGGCGCCCTGCCGCCTGGCCAGACCGCCGGCGTAGGCCGCGGCCCGCAGCGAGGAGTCGGAGCCGTCCACACCGGCGACGATCACCTTGGGACCGTCCGTGCCGCGTTCGAACTGATGGGAGTGCTGTTCCGTCACGCGGCGAGGCTATCGGAGACTCCCGTGATCTTGAGCCGGGCGGGTGGTTTCGTGCCGCCGCCCCGGTGTTGCTCTGGTGCGGCGCACCGTGACCGGGCGACTGATGAGTCATGAGGAAGGAACAACTGCTCACGCGCCGCACCCTGCTCACCGGCGTCGCCGCCCTGGGGGCCGCCGGTGCCGGCGGCGCCCTCGCCGCGGGGCTGGGAAACGGACCGGCCGGGCCGCCCGCCCCCGCCCCCGGACCCCCGCCGCACAGCCCGTTCAAGCCCTCCGCCTACCGCCTCCAGCCCCTGACCGGATACGCCGCGCCACGGGCCGAGCCCCGGCAGCCCCCGGTGCGCAGCGAACCGATCCTGCGCATGACGGGCCGCGGGCAGACCATGCTGCTCACCTTCGACGACGGCCCCCACCCGACGTACACCCCGCAGATCCTGGACACCCTCGCGAAGTACGACGTGCGGGCCACGTTCTTCGTGTGCGGGGAGATGGCCGACTACAACCGGGACCTGCTCTCCCGGATGGCCGACGAGGGGCACGTGGTCGGCAACCACACCTGGTCGCACCCGCTGCTGACCAAACTGACCCGGCGCCGCATCCGCTCCGAGATGGAGCGCACGAGCGAGGTCGTCGAGGAGGCCTACGGAGACGCGCCCCGCTGGTTCCGGGCCCCCTACGGAGCCTGGAACCGCGCCACCTTCCAGCTCGGCGCGGAGCTCGGCATGGAGCCGCTCGCCTGGACCGTGGACACCCTGGACTGGACGACACCCGGCACCGGCACCATCGTCGGCCGGGTCGAGGACGGCGCCGCACCCGGCGTCGTGGTGCTCTCGCACGACGCCGGGGGCGACCGTTCGCAGAGTGTCCGCGCCCTGCGGCGCTACCTGCCCGAACTGCTCGACTCCGGCTACCACCTCACCGTGCCCCGGCGGCGCCTGATCTGACCGCCGCCGGGCCCGCCCGGCCGGGGCACGCTCAGCGGGCCTCGACCAGGCGGGCGAAGGCGACGACGTTCCCGTCGTAGCCGTTCTGCTTGGAGAAACCCCCGCCGCAGGTGATGACCCGCAGTTCCGGGCCGCCCTTCGAGGCGTAGACCCGGTCGCCGGGGAAATCGTCCTTCTCGAACACCTCGATGCCGTAGATCTCGAAAACCGCCGTCTTCCCGTCCTGGCGGCGCACTTCCACCTTGTTCCCCTTCTTCAGCGCGCCGAGCCCGTAGAAGACGGCGGGCCCCTGCTGGTTGTCCACATGACCGACCACGACCGCCGTGCCCTTTTCCCCGGGGGAGACGGCGCCGGTGAACCAGCCGGCCAGATTCGGGTCCTCCGGGGGCGGCGCGTCCACCCAGCCGTCCACGTCCAGCCCCACCCCCATGACCGGGGCGTCGACCTGGATCGCGGGGATGGAGACCCGGTCGGGCACCGAGTACGGCAGCGGCGCGACGCCGGTGGCGGCGTCGTCCCCGGCCGTCACCCGGGTGTCCGAGGCGGCGGCCGAGGCCGGCTGCGGCGGGCCCACGTCGAACTCTCCCGAGCCGTTGCGGATGAGCGCGAGACCGGTCAGCAGGACAAGCGCTATCACGCCCCAGGGAGCGCGCTTGCGCCGCCGCTCCTCCTCCTCGGCCAACTCGGAGTCGTACATTCGCCATCCCCTCTCGGTCCGGCCGCCGCCGGATCGTCCGCTCATCCGCGCATACGAGCACGCTAAGCGCCGTGCGGGGGACCGGCGACGGGGCGGCGGCGAACGGGTGGTGCGGGAATCCCCCGGTGAGCCATCCGGGAGGCGGCCGGTGGAGATTTTCTGACGGTGCGTGACCTGCGGCGATATCCAGTCGCGCGGTTTCGGCCCGGCACGGCCCTCACCAGGACGGACCATTCCCGAAATGCGGCTCCGCGCACGGCAACTGAGGGTCTTGCTGGGAGGCGCTTTCTCGCCGATCGACCGGGGACGGGTCCCGGGGCGTCTTCCGCGGAGGATCACATGCGCAACACTCGTGCCCTCGCGGCAGCCGGAGCCGCGGTCGCTGTCCTCGGACTGGCCGCCCCCGCGGCCACCGCCGGAGGCGACCACAACCAGCCGAGCAACATCGTCGCGCTGCCCAGCGTCATCGCCCGCGGCGGTCAGATGACCGTCACGGTCGACGGCTGCCCCCAGGGCGGCACGATGACCTCGGACGCCTTCCGGACCACCCACCTGACCCCGGTCAGGGGGGCCAACGAGACCTCCCGGGGCACCGCCACCATCAAGGAGGACGCCCGGCCCGGCTCGTACGACATCTCCGTCAACTGCTCGGGGCGGCGGCTGACCCGCCCGGCGGCCTTCACCGTCATCGGCGGTGTCCGCGGCGGCCTCGGCGGCAGCAGCTCCAGCGGGGCGACCTCGACCGACATCGCGATCGGCGGCGGGCTCGTCGCCGCGGCGGTCGCGGGCGGCGGTCTGTTCTGGCTGCGCCGCCGCGCCGAGCGGCGGATCTGACCCGTCCCCGCCCCCGCGGTACGGGTCCCGCCTTCCGGGGGCGGGCCCGTCCGGACCCCTTCGGACCCCTGGAACCGCGCTCCGGCACCGCACGGCCGGAGCGCACCCGCACGCCGACAGGGCTTCGCCCCGGACCCTTGCCGGATCGGGGGCGAAGCCCTGCGCGCGGGGTGCCGGGGGCGGCCGGGTGTCCCGGGATCAGGCGCCGTCCTCGCCGGAGCGGCGGCGCGAGAGGTGGTACGCCGCGCCCACCGAGCCCACGACGAGCGCCAGGCCGAGCCCGATCTGCTTCACGTCGAATCCGGCGATGCTGCCGCCCTCGCCGGCGTGCACACCCTTGGGGTGGCGGGGCTCGGGCGTCGGATGGTGCGAGCCGCCCGCGATGGTCAGGTGCGCCGTGCCGGTCTTGTCCTTGCAGGCGAACGTCACCTGGTAGACCGCCCCGCGCCGCGCGTCCCGGTCGACGCGCGCCGTCGCCGACGACTCGTGCCGGGGGATGGTGACCGTGTCGAAGACCGGAGAGGTGACCGTGACCCGGCCCCGGCAGCCCGCGGCGGTACGGCCCACCCCCACGGTGACCTCACCGCCCGGCGCCACGGTGGCGGGGGTGACGGTGAAGCCGAACGTGTCCGAGCCCACGGCCCCGGCCGGCACGCAGGCGGAGAGGGTGGCGACGCCCAGCAGTGCGACCGAGGCGACGGGTATCGCGCGCATGGTGAATCCTCCGGGTCCCCGAGGAGCGGCGGCGGACCTGTTCCGCTCGCGCCCAGAACGCACCTCGATGTCCGAAACGCTAGGAAGCCGTGCGCGTCGGCGCGATCGCAGTCGCGCGAATGGGGCAAGAGCGTGGGCCGGTCAGGGGACGGTGACGGCGTGTCGGCCGCCCCCTGGCGCCGTCTCAGTCCCCGGCCCCCGGGAAGAGGCTCGTGAAGGCGTCCGTCGACGCCGAGACGCCGCGGCTGAAGGGCGCGTCGAAGTCCCAGATCAGGAAGAGCAGGAAGGCGATCAGCGCGGAGAACAGCCCGGCGAGGATCAGTTCGCGGGGTGTGCGGCGGATCTGCAGGGCGAAGACCATCCCGATCGTGATGACGGCCCCGGCGATGAGCCCGAACCACACCACCCCCGGCATGGTCGCCCCGGTGGACTGGGCCCGGGCGTTGCGGGCCTGGTCAGCGAGGGCCACCTGGTCGAGGAGGGGCTGGTAGGCCTGGGCCTCGAAGTCCGACCTCGGCTCGTAGTCGGTGACGTCCGCGCGCACCCGGTCGAGCAGCTCCGTGCCGCGGTCGGTCACCTCGCCGTGGTCGGCCATGGACTTCCACTCGGTGGTGACGACGTGTCCGACATAGGCGTTGACATCCGCCCGGATGCGGTCACGGACGTCCGGCGGATAGACCCGGACGCGTTCCGAGATCTCGTGCAGCGCCACCGCCTCGGTCTGCACGTTGTCCTCGGCGGCGCTGCGCGCCTCCCAGACACCGGCGATGGCCAGGCCCAGGACGATGGCGTACACCACACCGATCCACATCGTCATGTACTCGATGACGTCCGGGGTCTCGGTGATGTCCTCGTCGTCGGACGCGGTGCGGTGCCGTAGGAGGGTGACGACGACCACCACGGCACAGGCGGCCAGCATCGCGAGGGTGAGAACAAGCCATTCCGGCAAGAGAGGCCTCCAGGAATCAGCGCGCACGGAGCGCGGCGACGGCGACCACCGCGGGCACCGTGATGAGCAGGACGAAGACGAGGGGCGACGTCGCCCCGCGCGAGGACCGCTGAGGCGTCCGGGCGGTGCGATGGCGCGGGTAGTGCACCGGAGTGAGCGACGGGCGCGGTGTCGGTGCGGCCGAGGGAGCGGGCGCGGGCGCCGCGGGCCGGGCGGGCGGCGGCACGGGGCTGGGCGGCGGCGGCGTGGGCGTGGGCCGGGGCGGTACCGGGCGCGGCGCAGGCGGTGCGGGCGGCGGCTCGGGCTTCGGGGCCGGCGGCGGCGGAGGCTTCGGCGCGGGAGGCGGCGGGGGAGTGGGCTTCGGAGGCGTGGGCGTGGGCGTGGGCGGGGGCGTCGGGGTGGGCGTCGGTGTCGGGGTCGGCGTCGGCCTGGGACAGGGCGGGAAGGTGGGCCAGGAGGCCGCGCTCCCGGCGACGGCCACCGCGTCGGTACCGCCCGGCCCGGTCGACGCGTAGGCACAGGCGTCGGCCTGCGCCGTGCCGACCGGTATGCCGACGAGCGTGAACGTCAGCGTCACCAGGGCCAACACCCGTCCGGCAGCGGCGGATCGGGTCGGTTCGGGTCCATGCACGACGCAGATCATGGGGCCTGGCGCACCGGCCCACGGCCGAGTGACCGCCGATTGCCCCGAAGGAGGGACATGCACCCACCAGCGGTTTGACCGGGAAGGACCCCCACCCGAGAAGGTTCGGACACGCGTGCGGAGGGTCACGTGCCGGGGGCGGACGGGAAGGAAACCCGCGCCCCCGTTGAACACAACGGGCTCCGCCGCGCGTACCCAGTGTCGTGCGGCGGCCCACCAGGGCGCCCCAACACCTACACGCGATCGGGGATGGACGATGAAGACCTCCTGGCGGAGTGCCTCACTCGTGGCGGGCGCCGCGGCGCTGCTGGCGCTGACGACGGCGTGCGGCCAGGACGGCGGCGCCACCGGCAGCCAGAACGTGGGCGCGACGGCCGCGCCCGGCGACGTCGGCGACCTCGGCACGGGCGCCGGAGACGGCCTCGGTACCGGCGCGGGCGCGGGCGCAGGGCAGGGGTCGGCGAGCGCGCCGGAGCCCGCGGGCAAGCTGTCCGTCTCCCCGAACGCCGAGATCGGCGCGCTCGTGACCGACGGAGCCGGCCGCACCCTCTACCGCTTCGACGCCGACACGGCCCAGCCGCCCAAGACGACCTGCGAGAACGACTGCGCCACCACCTGGCCGCCGGTGGCCGCGGACGACGCCCTGGCCGGAGAGGGCATCGACAAGGCCCTGCTCGGTGAGGTCACCCGCCCCGACGGCAGCAAGCAGCTCACCATCGGCGGCTGGCCCGCGTACCGCTACGCCAAGGACACCGCCGCGGGCGACGCGAAGGGCCAGGGCGTCGGCAAGAAGTGGTTCGCGCTGGCCGCCGACGGCAAGAAGGCCCAGGCCGAGCCGGCCGCCGGTCTGTCCACCCGCGAGGACCCGAAGCTCGGCGAGATCGTCGTCGACAAGAACGGCATGACCGTCTACCGCTTCATGAAGGACGAGGCCTGGCCGAAACCGGTGTCGGCGTGCACCGGCGCCTGCCTGGAGAAGTGGCCGGTCGTGGCGCCCGTCGAGGCGAACGACACCAAGGGCGTGGAGAAGAAGGGCCTGATGAGCTTCACCCGGCCCGACGGCACGGTCCAGCAGACGATCGACTGCTGGCCCGTTTACACCTTCGCCGGCGACAAGAAGGCCGGCGACACCAACGGCCAGGGCGTCGGCGGCACCTGGTACGCCGTCAAGCCCGACGGGAAGCCGGTCGGGGCACCGAAGAAGTAGCGCGCGGCCAGCGGGCCGTCCCCTCCGCGAACGGGCGGAGGGGACGGCCCCGTTCGCGTGTTTTGGCATGCCTTCGCCCACGGCACGTGCCCCGGGCAGTGACCGGGAACGGACGGTCAATTTCCGTTTGGACTCGCCCGTTTGGCAGGCGATCAGTAGCCTCAGCTCGAACACCGGATCGCCTATGCCTTGGAGAGCTAGATGGAGCGTCCCGCCTGGGCCCCTCGCAGCATCGACATCTCGGTGCCCAGCGTGTCCCGGATCTACGACTTCTACCTGGGCGGTTCGCACAACTTCGAGGTCGACCGGGAAGCGGCCCGCCGGGCCATGGAGTTCATGCCGGGGCTCCCCAAGATCATGCAGGCGAACCGGGCGTTCATGCGCCGGGCCGTGCGCTTCGCGGCCGACGAGGGCATCGACCAGTTCCTGGACATCGGCTCCGGCATCCCGACCTTCGGCAACGTCCACGAGGTGGCCGGACGCAGCCGCCCCGGCTCCCGCGTGGTGTACGTCGACCACGACCCGGTGGCGGTCGCGCACAGCGAGGCCGTCCTGGCGGGCGACGACGACGCTGACGTCGTGGCGGGAGACCTCCTCAAGCCCCACGAGATCCTCGCCGCCCCCCAGGTCGAGCGGATGATCGACCTGAATCGACCGGTCGCCCTGCTGCTGGTTGCCATACTGCACTTCGTGGAAGACGAGGACGACCCGTACGCCGCGGTGGCCGAGCTGAGGGACGCGCTCGCGCCCGGCAGCCTGCTCGTCCTCACGCACGCCTCGTACGAGAACATTCCGCTGCCCGCCGAACGGGCCGGGGGAGCTGTGGACGTGTACAAAGACATTCGCAATCCGCTGATCATGCGTTCGCGCGAGGAAATCGCGCGGTTCTTCGAGGGGTACGACATGGTGGAACCCGGACTGGTTCCGATGCCGCGCTGGCGTCCGCAGGACGTGCCGGAGGAGGAGGACCCGTACGCGTTCTCCGGGTTCGCCGGCGTGGGGCGTACGGCGTGAGCGCGGAGCCGGACGGGCCGGAGGACAGACTGCGCCGGTTCGCGACGATCTGGAGCCGGGCGGTGTTCCCGGTGACCTCGACGTCCTCCACCCGGCCCGAGTTCGAGAACCAACTGCTGCCGCTGGCCCGAAGGCTGAGCGAGGTGCTGCGTGCGCGCGGCTTCGACGCGCCGGAGGCCAGGGCGGTCGGCGCCGCGCTCGTCGACGCCCACTGCACCGACCCCGAGGCGCTCTCCCGGACGCTGGACTGCGTCGACGCCTACCTGGTGCTGTACTGCGGCGAGGACGGCGACCCGGAGGCCCTGCGGGCCCGCTCCGCGCGACTCCAGCACGCGATGGCGGCCGGGTTCGCCGGGGCGCTGCGCGCCCGGACCCTCGCCGAGCAGGAGGCCATCGCGCAGGCCGCCCTGAAGGCGCAGGGAGTGGTCGCCGAGGCCCTGCACGCCAGCGAGGCCCGTTTCCGCGCGGTCTTCGAGGGCGCCGCCATAGGCATCGGCATCGCCGACCTGGACGGCAACATCCTCCAGGTCAACGCGGCGTTGATGCGCATGTTCGGCATCGCCGGGCCCACGCTCGGCGGGCGCCGGGCGACGGAGTGGACGCATCCCGACGACGCGCCGCAGATCTGGCGGCTCTACGACGAGCTGGTGCGCGGCGAGCGCGAGCACTACCACGTGGAGAAGGCCTTCTACCGGCCCGACGGCACGGTCCTGTGGACCAACCTCACCGTCTCCCTGCTGCGCGACGCCGACGGCACCCCGCAGTACCAGCTCGCGCTGATGGAGGACACCACCGAGCGGCGGCTGCTCAACCTGCGGCTGCGCTACGAGGCGACGCACGACGCGCTCACCGGCCTGCCCAACCGCAGCTTCTTCTTCGAACGCCTGGAGAAGGCGCTGAACGCGGGGCCGGGACAGCGCTTCGGCCTGTGCTACCTCGACCTGGACGGTTTCAAAACCGTCAACGACAGCCTCGGCCACGCGGCCGGGGACCGGCTCCTCGTGGAGGTCGCCGACCGGCTCCAGGCCTGCGCCACCGCGCCCGGCGAGATGGTCGCCCGGCTCGGCGGCGACGAGTTCGTGGCGCTGACCACCGGCCCCGACACCGGACACGAGGTCGACGAGCTGGCCGGGCGCATCATGAACGCGCTGCTCGCCCCGGTCAGCGTCGACGGCCGCGAACTGACGGTGCGCGGCAGCATCGGCGTCGTCGAGGGCCCGGCGGGCGAACGCAGCCCGGCCGAGGTGCTGCGCAGCGCCGACATCACCATGTACCGGGCCAAGTCGGCGGGCGGCAACCGCTTCGAGCTGGCCGACCCGGAGGCCGACGCCCGCGTCATCACCCGGCACGGACTGACCACGGCGCTGCCCGCGGCCCTGGAACGCGGCGAGTTCTTCATCGAGTACCAGCCGCTGGTCCACCTCGGCGACGGCAGTGTGCGCGGCGCCGAGGCGCTGGTGCGCTGGCTGCACCCGCAGCACGGGGTGCTTGGCCCGGACCGGTTCATCCCGCTCGCCGAACACACGGGACTGATCGTGCCGCTGGGCCGCTGGGTCCTGGAGCAGTCCGTGCGGCAGGCCCGCCTGTGGCGCGAGCGGTACGGCGAGGCGGGTGCCGCGGGCCCGCTGCGCATCAACGTCAACCTCTCGCCCTGCCAGCTCACCCATCCCCGCCTGGTCCAGGACACCGTCGACATCCTGGAGCGGACCGGAGTCGCGCCCGACGCGCTGTGCCTGGAGGTGACGGAGTCGGCGCTGATCGGCGCCGACGACGACCTGCTGAAGCCGCTGCGCCGGCTGGCCGAGATGGGCGTGGACATCGCCCTGGACGACTTCGGCACCGGCTACTCCAACCTCGCCAACCTGCGCCGGCTGCCGGTGAGCGTCCTCAAGCTGGACCGCTCCTTCACCCAGAGCATGCAGCGGTTCCCGGCGGACCCCGTCGACCTGAAGATCGTCGAGGGGATCGTCGCCCTGGCCCACAGCCTGGACCTCGCGGTCACCGTGGAGGGCGTCGAGACCGGCGCCCAGGCCGAGCAGCTGCGGATACTGGGCTGCGACACCGCTCAGGGCTGGTACTACGCCCGTCCGGGCCCGCCGGAGCGGCTGCACGAGTTGGCGCTGGTGGACGCGGCGGGCCTGTAAGGGCCCGCCCCCGGGCCCTTGACGGCCCTCGATCGTTCATGAGCCCGTCGGCGAACCTACGGGCTCATGAACTATTCAGGCCGGAGATGAGACTCGCCGTCATCGCGGCCTTGGAGTCGGCGACCGCCTGGTCCAGCCGGCTCTTATCGATTTCCTCGATGGCGGTGGTCATACGTGCGAATTCGGCGACGTTGCCTCCGCCGATGCCGACGTTGTGGTGCGTCTTCTTCAGGAGGACCTCGTCGACCTGTTCCTGCTTACGGAAGTTGACCTGGTCTCCGACACGGTGGCCCTCCTGGTTCACCACCGCGGAATCCGCCTGATTGAAGACGCCGGTCAGTTGGTTGGGCTTGGCGTACTTCGCGAAGAAGGCCCAGTAATCCTTCGCGGGAATCCTGAATTCGAGGACCGCCTCGTTGTCCCTGTCCGCCGAGTCCTCGTTATTGAAACTGGCGGTGTGGACGAGGGAGGTCGTCAAATACTTCCGGTACTGCTTGTCCCCGTATTCCATGGATTTGGTGATGCCGGCCTTCGGGCTCTTGGCCTTGAGGAAGATCTCGGCCTCCCTTGCGGACATCTTGCGGTAGAGCCGTACCGGTTCTCCGTCAGGAATGTTCATGGGCTGAGCCTCCTTCCTGTAATCGTTGACCTTGTCCTGGGCCTTCTGCCAGACAAGGGTCTTCACCTTTTCCTGGAAAGTCGCGTTGCCGGTCACGTCGCTTGTGTAGATGACCTGGTTGTCAACGAACGCCCAATAAGCCTCGTCGAAGCTCAAGCTGTCCTTGCCGTAAATGAACTCGGTGAATTCCTTGCGGAAGGCAGCGGTGGCGTTGGTGTTCGGCTTCGAAGCCGGCCCGGTGGCGGACTCATCCCCTGCGCGCTGCACGGGCGGTGCGCTGCCGGAGTGTGCCGAACGGGCCACCACCTGCTGCGCCGCCGAGTTGCCCGCGGTGCGCTGCACGGCGCTGAGGGTCGCGGGTGTCGCCAGGGGCCGGCCACCGAGGAAGGGGAGCGCCTCACGGCGTCTGGGCGTCGAGGTGCCTGGTGTCATGACGGCCTCGTCCTCTCGCGTCCCGTGTGCTCGCATCGATGTCTCCCTCGGGGTCGAACAGAGGTAATCCCCCAGCATGGGCGCCCCCGCGCGAGGGGCGGAAGGGCTGAGGGGGCAGACACGGGGGCAGCACGGGCGGTCCGCGTGCGTCGGATCCGCCGCTCCCGTCACCGCTCCAGCAGCATCCGCTGCAACTCCCGTGCCGCCCGCGGCGGGGCCACGTCGCTGCGGTGGGCCAGGGCGATGGTGCGGTGCAGGCCGGGACGGGCCAGCGGGGTCACCCGCAGTCCGCGTCCGGAGCGGGCCGCCACCATCCGGGGGACGACCGCCATGCCCAGACCCGCCCGGACGAAGCCCAGCACCGCGTCCATCTCCCCGCCCTCGACCGCGAAGTCCGGCTCGAACCCGGCCGATCGGCACGCCGCCACGGTCAGCTCCCGCAGGTCGTAGCCGTGCCGGAACATCACCAGGCGCTCGCCCTCCAGGTCCGCGATGCGCACGGCACGGCGCCCGCCGCCCGGCCGGGGCGACTCCGGGGACGACACCACCACCAGGTCCTCCCGCAGCAGCTCCACCGTGGTCAGCGCCGGTGACGCGGTGGGCAGCGGCAGCACGACCAGGGCGAGGTCGAGCGCGCCGCGCGCCAGCTCCCGCACCAGGTCGTGCGAACCGCCCTCCTCGATCAGCAGCCGGATGCCGGGATAGCGGTCGTGGAAGGCGCGCAGCACGTCGGGGAGCAGGCCGGTGCACAGGCTCGGGGTGGCGCCCAGCCGGACCCGGCCGCGCCGCAGCTGCGCCAGCTCCAGCACCTCGTGCCGCGCGGTGTCCGCGTCCGCCAGGATGCGCCGGGCCAGCGGCAGCAGCGCCTCCCCGGCGTCGGTGAGGGTGATGTTCCCGCGCGCCCGCTGGAACAGGTCGGCGCCCAGCTCCCGCTCCAGCGCCTTGATCTGCTGCGACAGCGACGGCTGCGCCACGTGCACCACCTCGGCGGCCCGGGTGAAGTGCCGGGTCTCGGCGACGGCCACGAAGTACTGGAGCTGTTGCAGCTGCATACCGCGAGCATACGCGGTCGATAGGCAATCCCTATGGAAACCAGGTGTTCCATGTCTTGGACCGATCGGACTCCGGCCCCGTAACGTCCTGTGACATGGCTCTGGCAACGCGGACGGACCGACGGCCGTCCATGGCGCGCACCGTGTGGGACTCGACCGTCGGCAAGAAGACGGTGATGGCGATCAGCGGTCTCGTCATGCTCCTCTACCTGGTCGCCCACATGATCGGGAACCTGAAGATCTTCTTCGGGACCGAGGAGTTCAACCACTACGCCCACTGGCTGCGCACGGTCGGCGAACCGTTCATGCACTACGAGTGGACGCTCTGGCTGATCCGCGTCGTGCTCGTCGTCGCCGTCGTCGCCCACGCCGTCTGCGCGTACCAGCTCAGCCGCCGCGACATCAGGGCGCGGCCCAGCAAGTACGTGCACACGAGGAAGCGGGCCAGTTACGCCACGCGCACCATGCGCTGGGGCGGGACCATCCTCGGCCTGTTCATCGTCTGGCACATCCTCGACCTGACCACCGGCACGGTGCACTCCGGCGGCTTCGAGACCGGCAAGCCCTACCAGAACGTCGTGGACACCTTCTCCACCTGGTACGGCAACACCATCTACATCGTCGCGATGCTCGCCCTCGGCCTGCACATCCGGCACGGCTTCTGGAGCGCCGCCCAGACCCTCGGCGCCGGCAGCCGTACCCGCGACCGCGCCCTGAAGACCGTCGCGAACGTCCTCGCGCTGCTGCTCACGGCCGGCTTCGTCGCCGTACCCGTGGGCGTCATGACCGGAGTGGTGAGCTGACATGACAACCTACGCCGACTACACGACCGGTGAGCCGGTCGCCGACACCAAGGCCCCCGCCGGACCGGTCAACGAGCGCTGGGACACGCGCCGTTTCGAGGCGAAGCTGGTCAACCCCGCCAACCGGCGCGGGAAGACCGTCATCGTCGTCGGCACCGGACTCGCGGGCGGCTCCGCCGGCGCCACCCTCGCCGAACAGGGCTACCACGTCGTCCAGTTCTGCTACCAGGACTCCCCGCGCCGTGCCCACTCCATCGCCGCGCAGGGCGGCATCAACGCGGCGAAGAACTACCGCAACGACGGCGACTCGATCCACCGCCTGTTCTACGACACCGTCAAGGGCGGCGACTTCCGCTCCCGCGAGTCCAACGTGCACCGGCTCGCGCAGGTCTCCGTCGAGATCATCGACCAGTGCGTGGCCCAGGGCGTGCCCTTCGCCCGCGAGTACGGCGGCCTGCTCGACACCCGCTCCTTCGGCGGCGTCCAGGTCTCCCGCACCTTCTACGCCCGCGGCCAGACGGGCCAGCAGCTGCTCCTCGGCGCCTACCAGGCGCTCAGCAGGCAGATCGCGGCCGGCAACGTCGAGATGCACCCGCGCACCGAGATGCTCGACCTGATCGTCGTCGACGGCCGGGCCCGCGGCATCGTCGCCCGGGACCTGATCACGGGCCGGATCGACACCTACTACGCGGACGCCGTGGTGCTCGCCTCCGGCGGCTACGGCAACGTCTTCTACCTCTCCACCAACGCCATGAACTCCAACGCGACCGCGATCTGGCGGGCCCACCGCCGCGGCGCCTGGTTCGCCAACCCCTGCTTCACGCAGATCCACCCGACCTGCATCCCGCGCACCGGCGACCACCAGTCGAAGCTGACCCTGATGAGCGAGTCGCTGCGCAACGACGGCCGGATCTGGGTGCCCAGGGCCAAGGGCGACGACCGGCCCGCGAACGAGATCCCCGAGGACGAGCGCGACTACTACCTGGAGCGCGTCTACCCGTCCTTCGGCAACCTCGTCCCCCGCGACATCGCCTCCCGCGCCGCGAAGAACGTCTGCGACGAGGGCAGGGGGGTGGGCCCCGGCGGCCAGGGCGTCTACCTGGACTTCGCCGACGCCATCGAGCGGATGGGCCGGGCGGCCGTCGAGGCCAAGTACGGCAACCTCTTCGACATGTACCAGCGGATCACCGACGAGGACCCCTACCGGGTGCCGATGCGGATCTACCCCGCCGTGCACTACACGATGGGCGGACTGTGGGTCGACTACGACCTCCAGACCACCGTCCCCGGCCTGTTCGCCGTCGGAGAGGCCAACTTCTCCGACCACGGCGCCAACCGGCTCGGCGCCTCCGCGCTGATGCAGGGCCTGGCCGACGGCTACTTCGTCCTCCCGGCCACCATCAACGACTACCTCGCCCGCAACCCCCACAAGGACGACGTGGACGACGACCACCCGGTGGTGCAGGAGGTGCTGGCCGAGACCGAGGACCGGCTCAACCTGCTGCTGTCCGTGGACGGCGACCGCACCCCCGACTCCTTCCACCGCGAACTCGGCGAGCTGATGTGGGAGTTCTGCGGCATGGCCCGCACCGGCTCCGGACTGCGCAAGGCGTTGGAGCGCATCCCGCAGATCCGCGACGAGTTCTGGCGGCGCATCAAGGTCCCCGGCACCGGCGAGGAGTTCAACCAGTCGCTGGAGAAGGCCAACCGCATCGTCGACTACCTGGAACTCGCCGAGCTGATGTGCCTCGACGCACTGCACCGCGCCGAGTCCTGCGGCGGCCACTTCCGCGAGGAGTCCCAGACCCCCGACGGCGAGGCGGCCCGCCGGGACGACGAGTTCGGCTACGCCGCCGCCTGGGAGTTCACCGGCACCGGCGACGCCCCCACCCTGCACAAGGAAGACCTGGTCTTCGAGTACGTCCACCCCACCCAGCGGAGCTACGCATGAAGCTCACCCTGCGCGTCTGGCGGCAGAAGAACGCCGGCGCCGACGGCGCCATGTCCACGTACGAGGTGGACGGAATCTCCAGCGACATGTCCTTCCTGGAGATGCTCGACACCCTCAACGAGGAGCTCATCCTCAAGGGCGAGGACCCCGTCGCCTTCGACCACGACTGCCGCGAGGGCATCTGCGGCGCCTGCTCGCTGGTCATCAACGGCGACGCCCACGGCCCCGAGCGCACCACCACCTGCCAGCTGCACATGCGGTCCTTCCGGGACGGCGACACCATCGACATCGAGCCGTGGCGGGCATCCGCCTTCCCGGTCGTCAAGGACCTCGTCGTCGACCGCTCGGCCTTCGACCGGATCATCCAGGCCGGCGGCTACGTCACCGCTCCCACCGGCGCGGCGCCCGAGGCGCACGCCACCGCGGTGCCCAAGCCCGACGCGGACCTCGCCTTCGAGCACGCGGAGTGCATCGGCTGCGGCGCGTGCGTGGCGGCCTGCCCCAACGGGGCGGCGATGCTGTTCACGTCCGCGAAGGTGAACCACCTGAACGTCCTGCCGCAGGGGGCGCCCGAGCGCGAGACGCGGGTCCTCGACATGGTGGCGCAGATGGACGACGAGGGCTTCGGCGGCTGCACGCTCACCGGCGAGTGCGCGACGGCCTGCCCCAAGGGCATCCCGCTGGTGTCCATCACCAGCATGAACAAGGAGTGGCTGCGGGCCACGCGCAAGGTGGCGAGGAAGTAGCCCCCACGGACGTTCGCCGAAAGGTGCGGACGGACGGGGCCGGGAGAGGTGCTCCTCCCGGCCCCGTTTCGCTTGGGCGTCCCCGGCGGCCGGGAGCCCGGCATTCAGGAAGCGCACATCCGCGCTCCCGGCACTCGTCACGCGCAGTACAGCCGGCGTCGGGAGAACTGTGGCGGGAGCCGTACCCGCGACCACCGTTCTCACGAGCAGGAGAGCACCCATGACCGGCGTACTGACCGCAGACCGCCCCCGAAAGCCCGCCGCGCCCCGCCGCTACACCGTCACCCTCGCCCGCGACGAGGACGACGTACGGGACGCGCAGCGGCTGCGCCACCAGGTCTTCGCCGGGGAGATGGGCGCGCTGCTGGCGAGCCCGCAACCCGGGTACGACATCGACCCCTTCGACGCGTACTGCGACCACCTGCTCGTGCGCGAGGAGAACACCGGGCAGGTCGTCGGGACCTACCGGCTGCTGCCGCCCGAGCGCGCGGCGGTCGCCGGGCGGCTGTACGCGGAGAGCGAGTTCGACCTCGCGGCACTCGACCCGATCCGGCCCGGCCTGGTCGAGGTCGGCCGCTCCTGCGTGCACCCCGACCACCGCGACGGCGCCGTCATCGGGCTCGTCTGGGCCGGCATCGCCCGCTACATGACCGACCGCGGCCACGCCTGGCTGGCGGGCTGCTGCTCTCTCCCGCTCGCCGACGGCGGGGCCCTCGCGGCCGCCACCTGGGACCGGGTGCGAAACCGGCACCTGGCGCCCGAGGAGTACCGGGTACGGCCCCTGCTGCCGTGGATCCCGCGCACCGCGCCGGCCGCCGCGCCGCCCGTCGCCCGCAGCGGGCTGCCCGCGCTGCTGCGCGGCTACCTCAGGCTCGGCGCCTGGGTCTGCGGGGAGCCCGCGCACGACGTGGACTTCGGCGTCGCGGACCTGTACGTGCTGCTGCCGATGAACCGGATCGACCCGCGCTACCTGCGGCACTTCCTCTCCCTGGCCCCGGCCCGGTGAGCGGCTGGCTGCCCGCCGCGCCCTGCACCCCCGCACGGTGTGTGGAGCCGGTCGGGGACGCGGTGGCCGCAGCGCGCGCCGTGCTGCGGCTGACGGCGGTAGCCGTGCTCCTCCTGGCCGGGATCGCGGTCGTGCTGGCGCCGCTCGGCCGCCGGAGGGTCCCCGACGCCCTGGTGCGTCGCTGGTGCCGCTGGATCGTCCGGGCCGCGGGCGTCCGGGTCCGGGTCACCGGCGCCGCGGTGCCCGAGGGCGGGCTGCTCCTCGTCGCCAACCACGTCTCCTGGCTGGACGTCCCGCTGCTCGCCGCCGTACGTCCCGCCAGGACGCTGGCCAAGAGCGAGATCCGGCGCTGGCCGGTCGCGGGGGCGCTCGCCGCCCGAGGCGGTGCGCTGTTCATCGAACGGGACCGGCTGCGGGCCCTGCCGGACACGGTCGCCGCGATCGCCCGGATCCTGCGCGCGGGCGCCGCGGTCACCGCCTTCCCCGAGGGCAGCACCTGGTGCGGACGCGCCGCAGGCCCCTTCCGCCGTGCCGTGTTCCAGGCCGCCCTGGACGCCGGGGCACCGGTCCAGCCGGTCCGCATCCGCTACCGCGCCGGGCAACGGGCGGTGAGCACGGCCCCCGCGTTCGTCGGCGCGGACACCCTGCCCGCCTCCCTGTGGCGGGTGGCGTCGGCGCGCGGCCTGACCGCCGAGGTGGAGGTGCGCCCGGTCGTACGGGCCGGCCCGCACCGGGACCGGCGGGCCCTCGCCGGGGCCGCCGAACGCGCGGCCCACGGCCGCCCGCACACGGCCCACGGCCACCAGGGGAAAGCACCTTCGAAAAGTATGTGCGCTTTGTGAGCTTTGTGCAGTTTCCATACCGCTGGATGCGGACAACCGGAAGGCAGGCACCCGAAAGGAGGGTGATGGCAGATGATCACCCGTGAAGAGATCGCCAACGTCCTGGACCAACCGGTCTACGACGGGGACGGCAACAAGATCGGCGACGCCAAGCACGTCTTCTTCGACGACATGACCGGGCGCCCCGAGTGGGTGAGTGTCAAGACGGGCATGTTCGGTGCGAACGAGTCCTTCGTGCCCATCCGCGACGCCGCGCTGGTACAGGACCATCTCGAGGTTCCCTACGCCAAGGACCAGGTCAAGGGCGCGCCCAATGTCGACGTCGACGCGGGCGGCCATCTGTCGGAGACCGAGGAGCACCGGCTCTACGACTACTACGGCATCAACTGGGACAGTGTGCTCTCCGAGGCCGAGCGCACCGACGACGGCCGCTGGGCCGCCGGACCCGGCACGGCGGGCGCCGCCGGAGCCGCCGGGGCAGCCGGAGCGGCGGGCGCGGCCGGGACGGCCGGCACGACCGGTGAGGCCGGCGTCGGGGGCACGGCCCCCACGGCGGGCGGCAGGACCGGCCGTCAGGACGCCATGGACCGCGAGGCCATGCGCGGCGACGAGGCCATGACCCGCTCCGAGGAGCAGATGCACGTCGCCGTCGAACGCCAGGAGTCGGGCCGGGCCAGGCTGCACAAGTACGTGGTCACGGAGGAAGTGCAGCAGACCGTGCCGGTGACCCACGAGGAAGTGCGGGTGGTGCGCGAGCCCATCACGGAGGCCAACCGCGACGAGGCACTGGCCGGACCGGAGATCAGCGAGGCCGAGCACGAGGTCACGCTGCACGCGGAACGCCCCGTCGTCGAGACCGAGACGGTGCCGGTGGAACGGGTCCGGATGACCACCGAGGAGCACACGGAGAACGAGACAGTGCGCGGCCAGGTCCGCAAGGAGCGCATCGAGGCCGAGACCGAGTCCTTCACCGAGGGCGAGACCGGTCGCGGCGACAAGCGGCGGGGCGGCACGTGACCGTTCCCCCGTCGTCACGCGGGACCGAGCGCCGGTGAACCCCCTTCACCGGCGCTTCCCGCCGTCCAGGGCCCGCGCCAGGTAGGGCGCCGTGGCGCTCCCCGGCCCGCGCCACCTCGGCGGGCGGCCCCTCGGCGACGACCCGGCCGCCGGCGTCGCCGCCGCCCGGCCCCAGGTCGACGACATGGTCGGCGCCCGCCACCACGGACATGTCGTGCTCGACGACGACCACCGTGTGCCCCGCGTCCACCAGACCGTGCAACTGGCGCATCAGCACCTCGACGTCGGCCGGGTGCAGACCGGTCGTCGGCTCGTCCAGCAGGTACAGGGTGTGGCCGCGGCGGCCCCGCTGCAGCTCGCTCGCCAGCTTGATGCGCTGCGCCTCACCGCCGGACAGCTCCGTCGCCGGCTGCCCGAGCCGCAGGTAGCCGAGGCCGACGTCCAGCAGCGCGGCCAGGGCGCGCGCCGCCGCGGGGGCGTCCGCGAAGAACTCCGCCGCGCCCTCCACCGTCAGGTCCAGCACCTCGGCGATGTTCCGCCCCCGGTACGCCACTTCGAGCGTCGCGGGGTTGTAGCGGGCCCCGCCGCAGTCGGGGCAGGGCGCGTACGTGCTCGGCAGGAACAGCAGCTCGACGCTGACGAAACCCTCGCCCTGGCAGGTCTCGCAGCGTCCCCCCGGCACGTTGAAGGAGAACCGGCCCACGCCGTAACCCCGCTCCCGAGCCTGGTCGGTGGCGGCGAAGATCTTGCGTACGACGTCGAACAGGCCCGTGTACGTGGCCAGGTTGGAGCGCGGGGTGCGGCCGATCGGCCGCTGGTCGACGGAGACCAGCCGGTCCACTCCCGGCAGGTCCTGCGTGATCTCGCCGACCAGGGTCGACTTCCCGGACCCGGACACGCCCGTCACCGCGGTGAGCACCCCGAGCGGGAACCGCGCGGTCACGCCGCGCAGGTTGTGCCGGGTCACCGGGCCGACCGTCACGGCGCCCCGCGCGGAGCGCACCTCGCGGGCGGGCGCGGGGGAGCGGTCGAACAGGTGCCGGGCGGTGGCGGACTCCCCGACCCGGGCCAGCCCGTCGACCGGGCCGCTGTACAGCACCCGCCCGCCGTGCTCGCCCGCCCCCGGGCCGACGTCCACGATCCAGTCGGCGCCGCGCATCACGCCCAGGTGGTGCTCCACCACGAAGACCGAGTTGCCGGCCGCCTTCAGCCGCGCCAGCACCGTCAGGAGCGCCTCGGTGTCCGCCGGGTGGAGACCGGCCGACGGCTCGTCGAGGACGTACACCACACCGAACAGCCCGGAGCGCAGCTGCGTCGCCAGCCGTAGCCGCTGCAGCTCGCCCGCCGACAGGGTGGGGGTGGGGCGGTCCAGGCTCAGATAGCCGAGCCCCAGCTCGACCACGGGCGCGATCCGGGAGACGAGGTCCCCGGTCAGCACCCGGGCCGTCTCGCCCTCCGTCGGCAGCAGCCCGGCCAGTTCGGTGAGCGGCAGCGCGGCCAGCTCGGCGACACTGCGGCCCCCGACGGTCACCGCGAGGGACTCGCGCCGCAGTCTGCCGCCGCCGCACACCGGGCAGGGGGCACTGGTGAGGAACCCCTCGGCCCGCGCCCGCAGCGCGGCGCTCTTCGAGTCCGCGAACGTCTTCATCACGTACCGCCGGGCGCTCATGTACGTGCCCTGGTACGGCCGCTGGATGCGACCCGCGTCCCGCACCGGGTGCACCGTGACCACCGGCTGCTCGTCGGTGAACAGGATCCACTCCCGCTGCTCGGCGGGCAGCGCGCGCCAGGGCCGGTCCACGTCGTACCCGAGCGCGTCCAGGACGTCGCGCAGGTTCTTGCCCTGCCAGGCGCCCGGCCACGCGGCGATCGCGCCGTCCCGGATCGACAGCGACGGATCGGGGACCAGCAGTTCCTCGGTGGTGCGGTGCACCCGGCCGAGCCCGTGGCACTCCGGGCAGGCCCCGGCCGCGGTGTTCGGCGAGAAGGCGTCGGAGTCGAGCCGCTCGGCGCCCGGCGGGTAGTCGCCCGCGCGGGAGAAGAGCATCCGCAGCGAGTTGGAGAGGTTGGTGACCGTCCCCACCGAGGAGCGGGACGTCGGGGTCGCCCGCCGCTGCTGCAACGACACGGCGGGCGGCAGCCCGGTGATCTCACCCACCTTCGGGGCACCGACCTGGTGGATCAGCCGGCGGGCGTACGGCGCGACCGACTCGAAGTACCGGCGCTGCGCCTCCGCGTAGACCGTCCCGAAGGCCAGCGACGACTTCCCCGAACCGGAGACGCCGGTGAACACCGCCACCACGTCCCGGGGGACGTCCACGTCCACGCCCCTGAGGTTGTGCTCGCGGGCGTCACGCACCCGGACGTACGGGTCGTGGGGGCTGTGCATCGCGGAACTCCGTACGGTGGGGGGACAAACTCCGCGATTCTACGCCGGGACGTCGGCCGGTGCCGTGCCGGTGACACGGGCGAGCCGCCGGTAGGAGTCGAGCAGCGCCGCGCGGTCGTACGTGCTGGTGGTGACCAGGACCTCCTGGGCGCCGGTCTCCTCCAGAAGCGTCTCCAGCTCGTCGGCGACCTGCTCCTCGGTGCCCGCGACATGACCGGCGAGACCGGCCTCGTACAGGTCGCGTTCCCTGGCGGTCATCGCGCGGGCCTCGACCTGCTCGGCCGGGGGCAGCGGCGGGAAGGAGCCGCGGGTGCGGGCGTGGGCCATGGACCACGCCTCCGGGACCAGGAGCCGCCGGGCAGCCCCGGGTGTCGCGGCCACCGCGACGGAGCCGGAGACGACGACGTACGGCTCCGCGCTCCACCGGGAGGGGCGGAACCCGGCGCGGTAGCGGTCGACGCCGCGGCGCATCCGGTCCCGGTCGCGCAGGTCCCCGATGACCATCGGCAGGCCGGCCCGGGCGGCGACGGCCGCGCCCTCGCCCATGGCCAGCACGAACGGCGGTACGGTCAGCCCCTCCGCGGGGCGCGCGTGCACGCCCGTGGGGGAGGTGCCCCGGAACCAGCCGAGCAGCTCGTCCAGTTGCGCGTCGAAGTCCTCCGCGTCGTCCTTCTCCCGGCCGAGCGCCCTGCGCACGCCGTCGGTGAAGCCCACCGAGCGGCCGAGCCCCATGTCGATCCGGCCCGGGAAGAGCGACTCCAGCACGCCGAACTGCTCGGCGACGACCAGCGGCCGGTGATTGGGCAGCATCACGCCGCCGGTACCGACGCGGATACGGCTCGTGGCACCGGCCACGGCGGCCGCGAGGACGGTCGGAGCCGACCCGGCCACCCCCGGCACACCGTGGTGCTCCGCCACCCAGAACCGGTGGTAACCGAGCCGTTCCGCCTCCCGGGCCAGTTCCACGGTGTCGCGCAGCGCCTCCCCGGCGGTGCGGCCGGCCCGGATGCGGGAGCGGTCGAGGACGGAGAAGCGGGCGGTGGCGAGTGCTGAGGTCACACGATGTTCAACGTCCGCGCCCGGCACAGATTCCCGGCGCCCCGTCCGGCGGGGCGCCCTCCCGTCCGGCGGTGCGTTCTAGGGTGGGCGGGTGAGCGACAGCAGCAGGCCCCCGGTGGCCGTGTTCGACCTGGACAACACCCTCGCCGACACCGCGCACCGGCAGCGGTACCTGGAGCGCAGGCCCCGCGACTGGGACGCCTTCTTCGCCGCCGCACCGCACGATGCGCCGTTGGCGCAGGGGACGGCTCTGGTGCGGGAGAGCGCCGAGGAGTGCGAGATCGTCTACCTGACCGGACGGCCCGAGCGCTGCCGGCGCGACACGCTGGACTGGCTGGCCGCGCACGGCCTGCCGGAGGGGACCGTGCACATGCGCGGCAACGCCGACCGCAGGCCCGCCCGGCGCACCAAGCTGGAGATCCTGCGCCGCCTCGCGCGGACCCGCGAGGTCCGGGTCCTGGTGGACGACGACGAACTGGTCTGCGACGACGCCGAACGGGCCGGTTTCACCGTCCTGCGGGCACGCTGGGCGGCCCGGTCGGCCGAACTGCGCGCGGCGCAGGAGCGCGAGGGCCGTACCTGACGGACCCGGCCGGGAGGGGGCGGGGCGCGGGGCGGTCCCGGGGCGTCAGTCCGACTCCTCCAGGCGGAATCCGAGCTTCAGACCGACCTGCCAGTGTGCGACCCGGCCGTCCTCGATCTGGCCGCGCACCTGCGTCACCTCGAACCAGTCCAGGTTGCGCAAGGTCTGCGAGGCGCGGGTGACGGCGTTGCGGACGGCCTGGTCGACGCCGTCGGGCGAGGTGCCGACGACCTCGCTGACCCGGTACGTGTGGTTCGACATGCGGGTGCTCCTTCCGCGACAGCGGTGTGCCGTGCGTCACTCCACCGTGCCCCAAGTCGGGACGGAGCGCGAGGCATCGGGCTTCCGGGCGTAAACCCTCGCTACCTTCCGCTACCCGCCCCTTGACCTTTGTAATGGTCCATACCAAAATCCCAGACACCCGTTCGAGCCTCGGGCTCGTCCCCCACGTCGGGTCTCCCTTCGCGTGCGCAGGACACCCCTGCCCCCGCCCTCTCTGTTCGTCAGTCAGAAGGACCCCTCGTGAGACGTCGCCTCCTCGCCCTTGTCTGTGTGTCCGCCTCCGTGCTCAGCGGCTGCGGCCTGATCTCGGGGGACGGCGGGAGCGAGCGGCGCACCGTCACCGTGTGGCTGATGAAGGACAGCGCCTCGCAGGACTTCCTGAAGCGCTTCACCGAGGACTTCGAGCACGAACACCCCGACATCGACCTGGACATCCGCATCCAGGAGTGGACCGGGATCGGCGACAAGGTGCAGAGCGCCCTGAAGGCCGACGGCACGGACGGGCCCGACGTCATCGAGGTCGGCAACACCCAGGTCCCGCAGTACGCGGAGGGCGGCCGGCTCCAGGACCTGACCCTCGAGTCGATGCGCGACTGGGGCAACCGCGACTGGCTCCCGGGCCTCTCCGAACCCGGGCAGTGGATGTCCCAGCAGTTCGGCATCCCCTGGTACGCCGCCAACCGCGTCGTCATCTACCGCAAGGACCTCTTCGAGCAGGCCGGCGTCAACGAGCCGCCCCGCACCCGCGAGGAGTGGCTCAGCGCCACCGAGAAACTGGACAAGGGCAGCGACCAGGGCATCTACCTGGCCGGCCAGGACTGGTACACGCTCTCCGGCTTCATCTGGGACGAGGGCGGCGAGTTGGCCGTCCAGGACGGCGAGGGCGGTGTCTGGTCGGGCGCCCTGGACTCCGAGGAGGCCCTGCGCGGCATGGACTTCTACCGTGAACTCCAGGCCCTGGGCGACGGGCCGGCCGACGCCGACGAGGAACACCCGCCGCAGACCGGGGTCTTCGCCAAGGGACAGGTCGCGCAGATCATCGCGGTGCCGGGCCAGGTGCAGACCATCCTGCGCGAGAACCCCGCACTCAAGGGCAAGATCGGCTTCTTCTCGGTGCCCGGCAAGAAGGCCGACAAGCCCGGCGCCGTCTTCACCGGCGGCTCGGACCTCGTCGTCCCGAAGAACACCGACCAGCAGGACGGCGCCCTCGCCGTGGTCGACGCCCTCGTGGGCACCAAGTGGAACACCGACCTGGCCCGCGCCATGAACTACGTCCCCAACAAGAAGTCGCTGGCCAAGGACGTCTCCGGCGAGGAGGGGATCGAGGCCATGGCGGCCGGTGCCGCCCAGGGCCGGGCGACCCCCGGTACGCCCCGCTGGGGCGCGGTCGAGGCGGACAACCCGATCAAGGAGTACATGACGAAGGTGCTCAAGGGGGCGAACGCGAAGTCGGAGGCTCGCAAGGCCTCCGACCGGATCACCGAACTGCTGGACGTCAACACGCGCTGAACCGACCGGCCCGCGGCGGGGCGCCGGAACGCGCCCCGCCGCGGGCCCGGCCTCAGCGCGCCCCGGTCATCGCGTCCCGCTCAACGCGGCGCCACGCTCAGCGACAGCGCGAACCGGTCCTCGCGGTCCGTCCACCAGTGCGCCGGCTCCAGTCCGGCCGCCTCCAGTTCCGCCCGCACACCCTCCCGCCGGAACTTCGCCGACACCTCGGTGCGCAGCTCCTCCCCGGCCGCGAAGTCCACGGCCAGGTCGAGTGCCTGGACCTTCACCGACTGCGCGGTGCGCGAGCGCAGCCGCATCTCGATCCACTCGCGCTCGGCGTTCCACAGCGCCACGTGCTCGAAGGCCGCGGGCGCGAAGTCGGCCTCCAGTTCCCGGTTCATCACGGACAGCACGTTCTTGTTGAACTCGGCCGTCACCCCGGCCGCGTCGTCGTACGCCCGGACCAGGACCTCCTCGTCCTTGACCAGGTCCGTGCCCAGCAGCAGGGCGTCGCCCGGGGAGAGCCGGGCGCGCACGGCGGACAGGAACGCGGCGCGCTCCTCGGGCAGCAGGTTGCCGATGGTGCCGCCGAGGAGCGCCACCAGCCGGGGGCCCGGTGTGTCGGGCAGGGTGAGGCCCGAGGTGAAGTCGGCGATCAGCGCGTGCACCCGGAGGCCGGGACGCTCGGCGACGAGCGCCTGCCCGGCCTGGGTGAGGGCGCTCTCGCTGACGTCGACCGGCACGTAGCCGCGCAGCCCGGTCCGCTCCGTCAGCGCGTCGAGCAGCACGCGCGTCTTCTCCGAGGAGCCGGAGCCCAGTTCCACCAGGGTCCGGGCGCCGGTCGCCGCGGCGATCTCGCCGGCCCGGTCCACGAGGATCTCCCGCTCGGCCCGCGTCGGGTAGTACTCGGGCAGCGCGGTGATCTCCTCGAACAGCTCGCTGCCCCGCGCGTCGTAGAACCACTTCGGCGGCAGCTGCTTGGGCGTGCTCGTCAGGCCCGCCAGGACGTCGGCGCGCAGGGCGGCGTCCGTGGCGTCCTCGGGCAGCGTCCGGGTCAGACGGAACTGGCTCACGGGCGGGGCTCCTTCGGAGAGGCGAAAGCGTCTGTCGGCCCGGCGGCGGGGACGGCCCGGCCCGGTTCCTTGAGCGGAGTGAGCCGCACCTCCGTGCGGCTCGCCGCGAGCAGGGTGCGGTCGGGGACCGCCTGCCAGCGCGGGTCGTCGTCGTAGGGCTCCGAGGCGACGACCGTGCCGCCGCCCGGACGGGACAGGTACCACAGGGTGTCGCCCCAGGTGGTCGCGGTGATGGTGGTGCCGCTGGCGAGCAGCAGGTTGAGCCGGGAGGCGGGGGCCGCCGCGGCGACCTCCAGCACCGTCTCGGCGAGCGCCCGGCCCTCGTCGTCGCCGGCGCGCAGCCGGGCCAGGACCAGCGCCCACACGAGTGCCGAGTCGTTGCGGGCCTCCAGCGCCAGCAACTCCCCGGGCGGCAGCGTCGCGGCCACCTGCGCCAGCGAGTCCGGCCAGCCGGACACGGCACCGTTGTGGCTGAACAGCCAGGTCCCGGCGGCGAAGGGAGCGGCCGCCGCCTCGGCGTCGGCGCCCGAGAGCGTCGCGTCCCGCACGGCGGCCAGCAGGGCACCGGTCCGTACGACCCGGGCCAGGTCGGCGAAGGACTGGTCCGCCCAGATCGGCCCGGCCCGGCGGTACCGGGCGGGCACCGGGTCGCCCTCGGCGTACCAGCCGACCCCGAAGCCGTCGGCGTTGACGGTGCCGTACCGCTGGTGGCGGGGCGCCCAGGACTGGCGGTACAGGCCGTGCGGCGGCGCCACGGTGAGGGTGCCGAGCGGCTCCGCCGGGCCCACGTAGGCGAGGTGACGGCACATCAGGAGACCGCCGCCGACCGGGCGGTGCGGAACCCGGCGAAGATCTGCCGCCGGATCGGATAGTCCCAGTTGCGGAACGTGCCGCGGCAGGCCACCGCGTCCACGGCGAAGGAACCGCCGCGCAGCACCTTGTACTCCGGGCCGAAGAACACCTCCGAGTACTCCCGGTACGGGAACGCCCGGAAACCCGGGTACGGCGCGAAGTCGCTCGACGTCCACTCCCAGACGTCGCCGATCAACTGCCGTACGCCGAGCGGCGACGCGCCGGCCGGGTAGCTGCCCGCGGGTGCCGGGCGCAGGTGCCGCTGGCCGAGGTTGGCGTGCTCCGGGCCCGGTTCCGCGTCGCCCCACGGATAGCGGGCCGTGCGGTCGCCGGCCGGGTCGTGACGGGCGGCCTTCTCCCACTCCGCCTCGGTGGGCAGCCGGCGCCCGGCCCAGCGGGCGTACGCGTCGGCCTCGTACCAGGACACGTGCAGCACCGGTTCGTCGGCCGGTACCGCCTCGGTGACGCCGAAGCGGCGCCGCAGCCACTGCCCGCCGTCCCGGCGCCAGAACAGCGGGGCGGTGAGGGTGTGCCGGCGGACGTGGTCCCAGCCCTCGGGGGTCCACCAGCGCGGGTCGTCGTAGCCGCCGTCGGCGATGAACGCCTGGTAGGCGCCGTTGGTCACGGGCGTGGTGTCGATGTGGAACGGCGCCACCTCGCGCCGGTGCGCGGGGCGTTCGTTGTCCAGCGCCCACGGCTCGGTCGACGTGCCCATGGTGAAGGGGCCGCCCGGCACCAGGACCTCGGCCGGGCCGGTGAACAGCGGCACGGGGTCCGGGTCCGGGGCGGTCAGGGCCTGCGGGCCGCTGCGCAGCTGGTGCGTGATCAGCATGGTCTCGTCGTGCTGCTGCTCGTGCTGGGCGATCATCCCGAAGGCGAAGCCCGCCTCCGTCAGCCGGGTCCCGTCGAACGCGGTGCTCTCCAGCACGTCCAGGGCCCGTCCGCGCACGTCGGCCGCGTACCGGCGGGCCTCGACGGGTGACAGCAGCGGCAGGCTCGGCCGCTCGGAGCGGGGGTGCTCGAAGGCGTCGTACAGGCTGTCGATCTCCGGGCGTATCGCCTCCTGGCCGGCGACGGCGCGCAGCAGCCACTGCTCCTCCTGGTTGCCGATGTGCGCCAGGTCCCACACCAGGGGCGACATGAGCGGCGACACCTGCGCGGTCAGGTCGGGGCCCTCCACGCAACTGGTCAGCAGCGTGGTGCGCTCCCGGGCGGTGACGAGCGTGGCCAGGGCCCGCTCCCGCAGCCCCTCGGCGTCCACGGACCCCTCGCCGGCGGTCGCGGTGGCGGTCTCGTTGGTGGGGTCGGTCATGAGCGGGTCTCCCTCCCGTGCGGGCCACGGCCGGCGCCGCCCGGCACGTCCAGCAGATCGTCGGCGGGGCAGCGGCCCCTGAGGACGTAGCGCTCCAGGTACCCGGCGACGGCATCGGTCACCTCGGCCGTCGCGCCGAGCCGGGGCAGTGCGGCGAGCGCCGCGGTGAAACAGGCGGCGGCCGCCTCGCGCAGCTCGGGATCGGTCAGCGCGTCCCGGGCCGCGGCCTCGTACAGCGGATTGTGCGGCGCGGGCAGGCCCAGCGTGCGCTCGGCCAGGGGTTTGACGGCCCGGTAGGCGGTCTCGGTGGCCTCCGGGTCGTCGAAGAGCGCGGCGGTCACCGCGAGCGGCACGATCCAGCCGTCGTCCCCGGGCTGCGCGTCGATCATGCGCAGCTCCAGGTGGCCGCGCGGCCGCACCGGCGGGAAGAGGGTGGTGAGGTGGTAGTCGAGGTCCTCCCGGGTCGGCGGCCTGGGCACCAGCTCGCGGGTCCACTCCCGCAGGGTCAGGCCCTCCGGCACGTCCCAGGGCCCGCCGTCCCGGCGGACGCACATCACCGGGGCGTCCAGCACGTGCCGCGCCCAGGTGCCGCGCGGGTCGGTGTTCAGCCGGGGGCCGCCCGCCCGGCCGGTACCGATCTGCGCCCAGCGCAGCTGCCGGGTGGACCGCCAGCCGGTGGGCCGGCCGCCGGACAGCGGGGAGTTGGCGAACGCGGCCAGCAGGACCGCGCCCAGATGATGGGCCAGCCACCAGCGGCGTACGTGCCCCAGCGGCCCGGGCTCCTCGTGCCCCGCGTCCACACACACCTGCACCGAGGCGGAGGCGCACATCATGAAGCGGCCGCCGGGACCGGCGCGGTCCAGACAGGCCTCCATGGCGTCGTAGCGCGGCTGGCGCAGATAGCGGCGCGGCGGGTGCCAGGGATCGTGGCCGAGGCCGACCAGGGCGAGACCGTCCTCGCGCAGTACGGCACGGACGGCGTCGAGATCGGCGGAGACGGAGCGGACGCACTCCGTCAGCGAGGCGGCGGGAAGGGAGCTCAGCTCCAGCTGGCCGCCGGGCTCGACGGTCAGCGCCGACCTCAGGGGAACGGCCCGCAGCGCGGTGTACATCGCGCGCAGCCGTTCGGGTGACACGGGGAGCCGCGGCGCGCGCGGCTCGTGGACGAGCCATTCCACCTCGACGCCGAGGCGTTCGGGCGGACCGGTCTTGAAGCAGATGCCGTGGACCAGCGCCTCGACCTCGGCCTCACTGACGGCGGTGCGTGGCCGGATACAGCCACCAACCGAATCGGACATGTCGGGATCCTCCTGAGATTCCACCATGTCGCCGGCCCCTCTGTGGTGGGCCGGGCCGGCACACTCGTCCCACCCAAGACCTTCATGCCGCTCCGCACAAGGGTGCATATCGGGACGTTCTCGCTCGGTAATCTCCGCGATCCGACTGTTCACGGGGGCCTTCCCCGCCGTTCGCCGTTCGGGAAACTCCGTTGCGCGCACCACCAGCATCACCCAGGATTCCCGCATGAGCACGACGGGGGGAGCGCGCGCCTGCGGGGCATCGCACAGCGGACCGAGCAGATCGTCGCGGCCGGGTCCTACCGCACGTCCGACGACCGCGAGGTGTCCGTCGCGGCCGCCGTCGAGGCGGCCCGGGACGGCACGCGGACGCACGGACCGGGGCCCGTCGAGCCGGCCCCCTCAACCCCCGTGCGGACGGTCATCGAGGTCACCGGCGAGAGCAGCCTGGAAGCCGCCCGGCGGCTCGGCGGCACGGTCGCCGTGCTGAACTTCGCCTCCGCCCGCAATCCCGGCGGCGGCTACCTCAACGGCGCCCAGGCCCAGGAGGAAGCGCTGTGCCGGGCCTCCGCGCTGTACACCTGCCTGCTGCGGGCGCGCGAGTTCTACGACCACCACCGCGCCCACCGCGACCCGTTCTACACGGACCGCGTCATCCACTCGCCCGCCGTGCCCGTCTTCCGCGACGACCGCGGCCGCCTGCTGGACGAGCCGTACCAGGCCGGATTCCTCACCTCCGCCGCGCCCAACGCCGGCGTGGTGCTGCGCACGGCCCCGGAACGCGCCGCGGAACTCCCCGCCGCGCTCGCGGTGCGCGCCGAGCGGGTGCTGGAGACCGCCGCGGCCCACGGGTACCGGCGCCTCGTGCTGGGCGCCTGGGGCTGCGGGGTGTTCCGCAACGACCCCGCCCAGGTGGCGGGCGCGTTCCGGGCGCTGCTCGGGCCCGGCGGACGGTTCGACGGGACCTTCGAACGAGTGGCGTTCGGCATCCTGGACCGCACCCCGGGCGGCACCGTCCGGGCGGCGTTCGAGCACGCCTTCCCCAAGGGCGCGGGCCGTTCCGCCGCTCAGTTCCAGCCGTAGCGCTCCCGCAGCCGCTGCCGTACGAGGTCGAAGCGCATCCGGTCCAGGGCGCACGCCTCGCGGCGCATCCCCGCGTCGTGCAGGCGCAGCACCCGGTCCACGTCGACCCAGGAGTCCCGTCCCGAGCGGTCCCAGGGCCCGCTGCCGATCGGCACCCACTCCCGGTCCCCGTCGTGCCGCTTGCTGGAGAGCTGCACCGCCAGCACCGTGCCCGCCGCCTCCCGGGCCACGACGAGCACGGGCCGGTCCTTGCCCCGGCCGTCGGCCTCCTCATAGGGCACCCACGTCCAGACGATCTCGCCGGGATCGGGGTCGCCGTCGTGCGCGGGGGCGTACTCGGTCCGTACCCGGCCCACTTCCCGGGGATCGGCCTCGGTGGTGGCGAAGGGCCCGTAACGGCCCGGGACGGTCCCGCCGTTGCTGTCGATGTCGTCGGTAAAGGCGCTCACGGCCGTACCGTACGGGACGTGCGCGCGCGGACGCGCGGGGACCCGCGTCCGGTGGCAGGCTGGCCCCCGGGCCCCGTGCTGTCGGGGCCGGGCCACCGACCGCACGCATCCGCACGAGTCAGTCCGAGGCAGAAGGCGACGTCATGACCGACCAGCTCACCGTGAGCGTCCTGGGCACCGGCATCATGGGTGCCGCGATGGCCCGCAACCTGGTCCGCGCCGGGCACACCGTCCGCGTCTGGAACCGCAGCCGGGACAAGGCCGAGCCGCTGGCCGCCGACGGCGCGCACGTCGCCGACGGCCCGGACGAGGCCGTACGCGGCGCCGACGTCGTCCTCACCATGCTGTACGACGGCCCGGCCGCCCTCGACGTCATGCGGCGGGCCGCGCCCGGCCTGAGCCCCGGCACCGTGTGGGCGCAGTCCACCACCGCGGGCGTCGACGCGGTCGCCGACCTGGCCGCCTTCGCCCACGAGCACGGCCTCGTCTTCCTCGACGCCCCCGTCCTCGGCACCCGTCAGCCCGCGGAGGCCGGTCAGTTGCTGGTGCTGGCCGCGGGCCCCCGGGCGGCGCGGGACACGGTGGCGCCCGTCTTCGACGCCGTCGGCTCCCGCACCGTGTGGACCGGCGAGGACGGCGCGGCCGGCAGCGCGACCCGGCTGAAACTGGTGGCCAACAGCTGGGTCCTCGCCGCCACCAACGCGGTCGGCGAGGTCCTGGCACTCGCCAAGGCGCTGGGCGTGGAGCCCGACGGCTTCTTCGACGCCATCGCCGGCGGCCCGCTCGACATGGGCTACCTGCGGGCCAAGGCCGCTCTGATCCGCGACGGAGCGCTGACACCCGCCCAGTTCGCCGTCACCACCGCCGAGAAGGACGCCCGTCTGATCGTGGAGGCGGGCGAGGCCAACGGCGTCCGGCTGGACCTCGCCGCGGCCGGCGCGGAACGCTTCGCCCGGGCCGCCGCCCAGGGACACGGCGACGACGACATGGCGGCGGCCTACTTCGCCAGTTTCGAGGAGAAGACGACCGACTGAGCCCACCCGGGGTACCGGGTGCACGAGACGAACGGAACGCCGGAGACCGGACCCGGCCCCCGGACCCGGCCCGCACCACAACCGCACACAACCGAAGGAGTCCGCATGTCCAAGCCGCCGCTGCCGCCCGAGGCCGTGGAAATGCTGCGCCGCCCCAACCCGTGCGTCATGGCCACCCTCCGCTCGGACGGCGCCCCCGTCTCCACACCCACCTGGTACGCGTGGGACGACGACGGCCGCGTGCTGGTCAACCTCGACGCGGGCCGGGTCCGTCTGGGCCACCTGCGCCGCGACCCGCGCGTCACCCTCACCGTCCTCGCCGGTGACGACTGGTACACCCACGTCACCCTCATCGGCCGCGTCGCCGAGATGCGCGACGACGAGGACCTCTCCGGCATCGACCGCCTCTCCCGGCACTACACGGGCAACCCCTACCCGGACCGGAAGCGGCCCCGGGTCAGCGCCTGGATCGAGGTGGAGCGCTGGCACGGCTGGGGGGCGATGAAGGACAGCGACCAGTCCGGCTGAGACGGGACGCGGGAGCGGACCCGGGCGTATGATCTTCGGGCGGCATCGCGTGTCGGTCACCGTCCGGGTGAGGCATGGAGGCGCCGCGGAGATGCCCGTGGAGGCATTGACCCGTGTCAGTCGAGTTCAACCACACCATCGTTCTCTCCCGCGACCGGGAGAAGTCCGCCCGTTTCCTGGCCGAGATCCTGGACCTCGAGGTCGGCGATCCGGCCGGAGTGTTCCTGCCCGTGAAGACCGCCAACGGCGTCACCCTCGATTTCGCCACCGTCGACATCGACATCGTCGTGCAGCACTACGCGTTCCTCGTCTCCGAGGACGAGTTCGACGGCGTCCTCGCCCGGCTCGTCGAGGGCGGGGTCCCCATCCAGGCCGACCCGCCCGGCCGGCACCCGCGCCGGATCAACCGCAACGACGGCGGCCGGGGCGTGTACTTCACCGACCCGTCCGGGCACGGCATGGAGGCCTTCACCCGCCCCTACGGCAGTGACCCGTCCTCGCCGCTGAACGGTGTCACTCAGGACGTTCCCGGGGCTCGCTGACGGGGTCCCACCCGTCCCCGGCGGGCTCCACCGGGGACGGACCGGACGCGGGTTCCCGCCGCGGCAGCAGCAGCGGTGTCGCCAGCATCAGGACACCCGCGAGCGCGACCGCCGTACGCGTTCCGACGAAGCCCGCCAGCAGACCCCACACCGCGGTCAGGGCCGCGGTCGTCAACTTCCCGCTGATCGTCCAGGCGGACAGGGTGCGCGCCACCCTGTCCGCCGGCGTCAGCTCCAGCCGGCGGGTCGCGAACACCGGGTTGTACACGCCCACCGAGGTGATCAGCCCGAACTCGACCACCATCACCAGGACGAGCCCCGCCGTCCCCGGCCCGACGAAGGCCAGGCCGACGGGCCAGCACACGCGCAGCACCCCACTGGTGACCAGCACCCGGTGCTCCCCGAAGCGCGCCACCAGTGGACGGGCCAGCCGCGAGCCGACCAGTCCGCCGACGCAGGGCACCGCGAAGGCGAGGCCGTACTGCCAGGGCGCGAAGCCCAGATCGCCCAGCATCAGCACGGCGAGCAGCGGCGTGGTGGCCATGATCAGCGCGTTGACCAGGACCGTGTTGAGGAACAGCGGACGCAGAACCGGCGAGTCGAGCACGTACCGCCAGCCGTCCAGCAGGTCACCGGCACGCAACCGGGGGACGTCCGCGCGCCGCGGGCGCGGCTCCCCGCCCCCGATCGCCCGGATCCCCAGCGCCGAGAGGAGGTGGCTGACCGCGTCGACCGCCACCGTCACCACCGGACCGAAGAGCCCGATCGCGGCCCCGCCGACGGGAGGCCCGAGCATGGTCGCGGTCCACGTCGTCGCCTCGAGCCGGCCGTTCGCGGTCAGCAGGTCGGGCGGACGTACCAGAGCCTTGAGACAGGAACCGGCGGCGGCCCGGAACGTGATGTCGGCCGCGGCGACGACGACCGACACCACGAGCAACTGGGCGAAGCCGAGCCGCCCGAAGGCGTACGCCAGCGGCACGCTCAGCAGCACCGCGCACCGCAGCAGGTCCGTGCCGATCATCACCGGGCGCTTGCGCCGGAACTCCACCCACGGCCCCAGCGGCACCGCCACCACCGCGCCCACCGCGAGCCCCGCAGCCGCGAGCGCCGCCACCCGCCCCGGCCCGGCGTCCAGCACCATGACCGCGATCAACGGAAAGGCGTCGAACGCGAGCCGCGTGCCGAAGGTGCTGACGGCGTACGCGCCCCACAGCCATCCGAACCGCCGCCCCAACGAACCGCCGGCCACCACGTCCGACCCGACTTCACCCGTCTTCGCCACGCCGGACATCCAAGCGAGCCGGGGCCGCGCGGATCAAACAACCGCCCGCCCGCGGGTACAACCATCCGTTGTCCACAGCGGTGACGTACGGGTCCCGTTCCGCCCCGCGGCCCCTCCCGCCCGCACGCCTACCGCGTCAGCAGCTTCCGCAGCGCCCCCGCGACCTCGCCCGGTGCCTCCTCCGCCATGAAGTGCCCGCAGCCGACGGTCTCGTGCCGCAGGTCAGGCGCCCACGCGCGCCACAGGGCGGCGGCGTCGTAGCCCAGCGCGGCGCCCCAGTCCTGCTGGAGGACGGTCACCGGCATCCGCAGCCGGTTGCCGTTCGCCAGGTCCGCCCGGTCGTGGTCGACGTCGATGCCGGCCGAGGCTCGGTAGTCGGCCACGATGGAGGGCACCGCCTCACGGGACGCCTTCAGATAGGCGGCGCGGACGTCGGCGGGCAGGGCGTTCGGGTCCCGGGTCCAGATGTCGAGGAAGTGACCGAAGAACGCGTCCGGCGCGGCGCCGATCAACTGCTCGGGCAGCCCCGGCGGCTGGGCCATCAGATACAGGTGGAAGCCCACCGCCGCCGTCGTCCCGCGCAGGACGTCCCACATGTCCAGGGTCGGCAGCACGTCCAGCGCGGCCAGGTGCGTCACCGCGTCGGGGTGGTCGAGCCCGGCGCGCACCGCGACGAGCGCACCCCGGTCGTGACCGGCGAGCGCGAACCGCTCGTGCCCCAGCTCCCGGGCCAGGGCGACCACGTCGGCGGCCATGGCCCGCTTGGCGTACGCGGTGCCGTCCGGGTCGGCGGGCTTGTCGCTGGCGCCGTAGCCGCGCAGGTCGGGGCAGATGACCGTGTGGTCGGCGGCCAGGTCGGCGGCGACGTGCCGCCACATCAGGTGGGTCTGGGGGAAGCCGTGCAGCAGCACGACCGGCGTGCCGGTGCCGCCGACCGCCACATGCAGGTCGATGCCGTCCGTGACCGTCACGCGGTCGTGGGTGAAGCCGGGGATGCCGGGGATGCCGGGGATGGTCGATTCCATGGTTCGTCTGTGCCTCTCCGTGTCCTTCCGCGGTCCGGTCCGCGCTCTGTTCCGCGACCGGTCCGCGGTCTGTGCTCGCGTCGCCGGGGCGACGACCGCGACCCTGCCGCGCGTGGATCAGCAACCGATCAGCAACCGGCCCGCGGCCCCGTCGGGAGGAGGCCCGCACGCGTACCGTGGTGGTCGCACGCGCGGTGGCGGATCGGAGCGGACGGAACATGGAAGCGGTCACGTTCGGTGTGCTCGGCGCGGTCACCGCCGGACACGGCGGCCATGTCCTCGCCCTCAAGGGCCCCCGGCACCGTGCCGTGCTGGCCCGGCTGGTCCTGGCCCGGCGGCGGGTCGTCCCGGTGGCCCGTCTGGTCGAGGACCTGTGGGACGACGCGCCGCCGCCGCGGGCCGTGGGAGCGGTCCGCACCTTCGTCGGAGACCTGCGCCGCGCCCTGGAACCCGACCGGCCGCCGCGCGCCCCGGCACGGCTGCTGGTCACCGAGGGCCCCGGTTACGCCCTGCGCGCGGCGCCGGACGCCGTGGACGCGTGGCGCTTCGAGGCCGCGGTCGCGGAGGCCGACCGCTTGCCGGCCGCCCGGGCCCCCGAACGGCTGCGGGCGGCGCTGGGGAGTGGCGCGGCCCCGCCTACGCCGAGTTCGGCGGCCGGGAGTGGGCCCGCGGCGAGCGCTCCCGGCTCACCGAACTGCGGCTGCGCGCCGTCGAACGCCGGGCCGAACTGCTCGTGGACCTCGGCCGCGCCGCCGAGGCGGTCCCCGACCTCGACGCCCACCTCACCGAGCACCCCTGGCGGGAGGAGTCCTGGCGCCTGCTCGCCCTCGCCCTGTACCGGACCGGACGGCAGGCCGACGCCCTCGCCGTGCTGCGCCGGGCCCGCGCCCTGCTGGCCCGGGACCTGGGCATCGACCCGGGACCCCGGCTGCGCCGCCTGGAGGCCGGCATCCTCGCCCAGGACCCGGACCTGGACCCGCCCGGCGAACCGGCGGAAGCGGCGGCCCGGCTGTGGGCCCGGGCCACGGAGGCGTACGACCGCACCGTCGCCGCCGGTGCCCGCGCCCGTCTGGAATCCACCGTCGGCCTGCTGCGGAACCTCGCCGTCACCGGTGGCGGCGGCCTGGAGGCGGCCCGCGAGCACCGGATGACGGCGGTCACCGCGGCGGAGGAGACGGGCGACGCGGAACTGACGGCCCGGGTGATCGGCGCCTGGGACGTCCCCGCCAACTGGACCCGCAGCGACGACCCCGAACTGGCCCGGCGGATCGTCGCGGCGGCCGAGCGCACCCTCGCCGCCCTGCCGGAGGACCGCACCGCCGACGCGGCCCGCTGCCGCCTGCTGGCCACCGTCGCCCTGGAGTCGCGGGGCGTACGGTCCCCGCGCGGGCCGGGGGCGGCGGCCGAGGCCGAGCGGCTCGCCCGACGCCTGGACGACCCCGCGCTCCTCGCGTTCGCCCTCAACGGCGTCTTCATGCAGTCGTGCACCCGCGCCGGACTGGCTCCGCGCCGCGACGCGACCGGCGCCGAACTCGTCGCCCTCGGCACCCGGCACGACCTGGTCAACCACACGGTGCTCGGCCACCTCGTCCGGCTCCAGGCACGCTCGGCCCTCGCCGACCTCACCGCCGCCGACACGCACATGACGGCCGTCCAGCGCCTCGCCGAACGGCACGAGCGGCCGCTCGTATCCGTCTTCACCCAGTGGTACCTGGCCCTGCGCGCGGCCGTCTTGGGCAGCCCGTACGACAGCGTCGAGGCCGCCTACCGGTCGGCCGCCGCCGGGCTCGAGGGGGCCGGGATGCCGGGCCTGGAACGCGGACTCCTGCCCCTCGCCCTGCTCGGACTGCGCCTGGCCCGCGGCCGCCCCGCGGACGTGGACCCGCACGCGGACTGGGGGCCGTACCGGCCCTGGGCCGAGCCGTTCGCCCTACTGGCCGAGGGCCGCCACACCGCCGCCCGCGACGCCCTGCGGGCCCTGGCCGAACCGCCGCCCGACCTCCTCTACGAGGCACTGTGCTGCGCCGAGGCCGCGCTCGCCCTCGCCCTCGGCGACCGCCCGGCCCTGCGGCGGGCGTACGACAGGCTGCTGCCCGCGTCCGGTGAGATCGCGGGCGCGGGCAGCGGGCTGCTCACCTTCGGGCCGGTCGCGGGATGGCTCGACGCGATCCGTCGGGCACTCGGGGCGTGAAGGCGGCGGGATCGGTGTGGACATCGCGGGCTCCTCGTCGGGGGCCGGCGCGGTGGGGCCGTACATCCAGTCGGTGAAGCCGTAGTGGTACGCGTCCCGCTCCCGTCCGCAGGGAGGACATGTGGATCCGGGACAGCGGAATCCCGCCCGCGGCTACCACGCGGCGGGACACCGACCGGGGTTGCTCCGGCCCCCGCCGGGTACCCGCCGGGCCATGAAGTGGCAGCAGGTGCAGGACGGTCCGTCCGCGGTGTACGTGGTGGTGCTCGACCCGGACGAGGACGCGGTCGCCGAACTGACCGCCTTCGCCCGTGACCGGTCGCTGGGCGCCTCCCAGGTGACCGCCGTCGGCGCCTTCTCCGAGGCGGTCGTCGGCTGGTTCGACCGGCAGGCCAAGGACTACCGGCGCATCCCGGTCCGGGAGCAGTGCGAGGTGCTGTCCCTCGTCGGGGACATCGCCGTCGCCGACGACGGACCCACCCCGCACCTGCACGCCGTACTCGGCCTGTCCGACGGCTCCACCCGCGGCGGCCACCTGCTGTCCGGCCGGGTCTGGCCGACGCTGGAGGTCGTCGTCCGGGACAGCCCCGCCGAGCTGGCCAGGACCCACCGTCCCGACATCGGCCTCGCCCTGATCGACCTGGGCTGAACCGGCCGGCGCGCGGCGGTTTACCGCCCCGGGCGCGGGCTACGCGGGTGGGGGGGGCGGGCGATCCCGCACCGACACCCCGGGAGGCACGCGATGACACAGCGCGTACGAGACGTGATGTCACCGGCCGCGGTGGCCGTCGAACCCATGACGACCGTGACGCGGGCGGCCCGGCTGATGCGCGAGGAGGACGTCGGGGACGTCCTGGTGACCTACGACTGCGACCTGTTCGGCGTGCTCACCGACCGCGACATCGTGCTCCGCGGCGTCGCCGACGGCCGGGACCCGGACACCACCACGGTCGGCGCGGTGTGCACACCCCCGCCCGTCGTCACCCTCGCACCCGACGACACCACCGACCGGGCCGCGGAGCTGATGCGCCGCCACGCCGTGCGCCGGCTCCCCGTCGTCGAACACGGCGGCGTCCCGGTCGGCGTGGTCAGCCTCGGCGACCTCGCCGAAACCGACGACCCGCACTCCGCGCTCGCGGACATCAGCCGGGCCGCACCCGGCCACTGACACCCGGCCGTCCGCACCGTCCCACCGCCGGGGAGGAACCGCATGAGCGACCGACGCGGCCCGCACCGGGCCACGGAACCCGTCCCGCGTTCACGCTCTGGCGCGTTCGGCCGGCACCACCCGCGCACCGGCACCGAACCGCTCCGCGCGCAGAGCCCGCTGCGGCTGAGGCTGCTGCTCTCCGGCGTCTTCCTGCCGCTGTTCGTCGCGGGCGCCGTGTTCTTCGGCGTGTGGGCCGCCGACACCGGATCCGGCGACAACCCGGGCCGCGGCATGCTCGTGGTCATCACCGTGGTGTGCGGGGCACTGGCCCTGCTGGCGGCGGCCGACCTGCTGGTGGTGATCCGCCGGCTGCGCGGCGAACGCGGCGCCCCGACCCGATGAACGAGGAACGAGGAACCCGGGTGAGGCGTCAGTCGGGCCGCACCGCCCGCGACCGCGCCCCCTGCCGCAGCCGTTCGCGCTGGACCGGCCGGTAGGGCAGCCCGCGCGGTCGGCGACCGTGCCGGACGGTGAGCGCCGCGCACATCCCGGCCGCGCCGACCGCGGCGGCGGACCCGGCGGGACCGCCGCCCACCACCAGGACGTCGCAGCGGCCCCCGTGCCGGGCGGGCCGGGGCGGCAGGGCGACGGTGCGGGACTCGCGGGGCTCTTCGAGGAGCGGCATCGCTCACCTCCGGGGTCAGGCGTTCAGCGGCCGGGGCTCGGTGCGAGGCGGCCGCCCCCACCTGTCGCCCCGTCACCCGCCGCCCCCTCACGCGCCGGTCCGCCGCCCGCGGCGGCTGTGCCCGACCGGTCCACGGGGGCGATCCCCTCCAGCAGGGACCCGCAGCGCTCGCACGTCTCCCGGGCCGAGGCGGACAGCTCCCGCATCCGGGACCGCAGGTCGTCCCCGCGCCGCGGATACTCGTCCCACAGCCGGTCCACCTCCGCCAGCAGCAGCCCGGCCTGCTCGCGCGCCACACCCACCAGCGCCGGGGCACCCAGCCGGCGCGCGAAGTCGAAGACCTTGCCCGAGTACGGCAGCGGCAGCACCGGTACGCCGGTGAGCGCGGCGAAGATCACGAAGTGCAGCCGCATGCCCACGGCCACGTCGAGGTGGCGCATGAAACCGAGGACCTGCCCCGGGCTGTAGTCGCCGTGCAGGATGCGGCCCTGGTCCGGGGCGCTCATGTGGGACAGCACGGCGTGCGCGTGCCGCACGTCGTGCCGCTCCATCGGCAGGAACACCACCCGCGCGTCCAGGCGCCGGACCAGGAAGTCCGCGACGTCGGCGAGCAGCGCGTGGTAGTCGCCCTCGTCGAGCTTCTCGGCGGCCCGCCCCGGCTCGCGCACCGACATCCCCACCAGCCGGGTGCCGGACGGTATCCCCTCGTCGCGCATCATCGCCTCGGTGAACGGCTCCGGGGCCAGCAGCAGCGCCGGGTCGGCGGTGACGGTGACCTCCCGTTCCAGACCGACCTCCTCGAGGACCAGCCGGGACTCCTCGTCCCGCACCACGACGTCGTCCATCTCCGCCAGCACCGCGCGCACCGCTTCCCGGTCCTCGGCGTCCCTCAGCGGCCCGGCGCCGACCGCGTAGGCGAAGGTGGGCACGTGGCGGGTCTGGGCCGCGCGCACCAGCCGCAGGTAGCGGCGTGCCTCGCCGTCGTAGAGGATCCCGCCGCCGCCCAGCACCAGCAGGTCCAGTCCGGGCAGCACGTCCAGGACGTGGTTGCGGCTGACCCCCTCCCAGGGCACCACCTCGTCGGCCTCCGCGTGGTGGGCGCGGGTGTGCTCCGCGTCGCGACTCAGCACGACGAGGCACGCGTCCGGCCGCCGGGTGCGCAGACAGGCCAGGACGCAGGTCAGGATCGCCTCGTCGCCGGTGTTGAAGCCGCCGTAGGAACCCAGCACACCGATGCGCGGCCCGGGCCGGGCGGGAGGGGGACGCGAGGGCGCGGTGGTCATCCGGGGCTCCCCTCACGTCGGAGTCGGACGGCGCGCGCCGGTCACGGCGCGCGGACGGCGCACCGTGCCGGGTTGCCTGCGCCGCGTCCCGGAAACACCCTGGCCAAGAACCCGTACGCGATCCCGTCCCGCACACCGCCCCCAACGACCTCCCCCCCCGTTCGTACGAGGAGCACCGGTGAACGTCTCCCTCAGCACATGGCTGCTGACCGTCGCGGGCCTGTGCGTCCTCGTCGCCGCCGACTTCTTCATCGGCCGCAAGCCGCACGACGTGTCCCTCCGGGAGGCCGGGATCTGGACGGCCGTATGGGTGGTCCTGGCCTGTCTGTTCGGGGTGGGACTGCTCGTGGTGGGCGGCGGCGGGCCATCCGGCGAGTTCTTCGCCGGATACATCACGGAGAAGTCGCTCAGCGTCGACAACCTGTTCGTCTTCGTGCTGATCATGGCGAAGTTCGCGGTGCCCTCGCAGTACCAGCAGCGGGTGCTGATGGTCGGCGTCCTGGTCGCCCTGGTGCTGCGCGCCGTCTTCATCGCGGCGGGCGCGGCGATCATCTCCGCCTTCTCCTGGGTCTTCTACCTCTTCGGCGCCTTCCTGATCTGGACCGCCTGGAAGCTGATCCAGGACGCCCGCGGGGGCGGGAGCGCCGACGGGCACGAGGAGTACGAGGAGAACAAGCTGCTGAAGTCAGTCGAGCGCCGCTTCGGCGTCGCCGACCGGTACCACGGCACCAAGCTGTGGGTGGAGGAGAACGGCAGGCGGGTGATGACCCCGATGCTGGTCGTGATGCTCGCCATCGGGTTCACCGACATCCTCTTCGCCCTGGACTCCATCCCCGCCATCTACGGGCTGACCCAGGACCCGTACATCGTGTTCACGGCCAACGCGTTCGCCCTGATGGGCCTCAGACAGCTGTACTTCCTCATCGGCGGCCTGCTGAGGAAGCTGGTCCACCTCTCCTACGGTCTGTCGGTCATCCTGGGCTTCATCGGCGTCAAGCTGGTGCTGCACGCGCTGCACGAGTCCGGCGTCCACGTCCCCGAGATCGGCATCCCGTTCTCGCTCGGCTTCATCGTGCTGGTCCTCGCGGTCACCACGGCGTCGAGCCTGTGGGCCACCCGGCGACGGGAACGGGCGTGACGTCCGCCCCCGGTGCGGCGGCTACTCCACCAGCTCCTGGGTGCCCAGGACCGTGAGCAGGGCGAGCCGCTCCGCGTCGGGGGTGTCCGGTTCCGCCGTGTAGACCATGATCCGCAGATCGCTTCCGGCCACCCCGAGGACGTCGCAGTCGAGCGTGACGGGGCCCACCCGCGGATGGTCGACGGTCTTGCGTGCCGCCTCGTGCCGGCCGACGGCGTCCGCCCGCCACAGCTCGTCGAACCGCTCGCTGCGGGCCCTCAGTGCGGCGACCAGCCGGGCGAGCCGCCGGTCGGCGGGATAGCGGGTCGCGGTCGCGCGCAGGTCCGAGACGAGCGCGGCCTCGAAGGCGCGGCGCTCCCGCGGCGTGTACCGGGCCCGGCTGCCCGGCCCGACGAAGTTGCGCCACACGCCGTTGCGCTCCGGCCCGTGCCACCGGGACGGGTCGCCCATCAGCGCGGCGTAGGGCGGGTTGGCCAGCAGCAGCGTCCACATCGCGTCGTACACGGCCACCGGGGTGCCGGCCAGCCGGTCGAGGAGCCGGTGGACGCTCGGCGGAATGTACGCGGGGACGGCCCCGGAACCAGGCTCCACCAGCCCGGCCAGCCGGAACAGGTGCGCGCGCTCCTCGGCCGGCAGCCGCAGCGCCCGTACGAGGGCCTCGACGACCTGTGCCGACGGGTTGGCCGCCCGCCCCTGTTCGAGACGGGTGACGTAGTCGACGGAGACACCGGCCAGCAGGGCCAGCTCCTCGCGCCGCAGGCCCGCCGCCCGCCGGTGCCCGCCCGCGGGCAGCCCGGCCGCCTCGGGGGAGACCCGGTCCCTGCGCAGCCGCAACGCCCGCCCGAACTCCGTAGCCGTCATGCCCCCAGTGAACACCGCGGACGACCCGTCTTCCTGGTACCCCTGGTCCCAGGAAGACGGGACGCCTGGCTGCCGCCACCACCGCGCCGCAGGCTGGGCCCCATGACCACCACACTGATCACCGGAGCCAACAAGGGCCTCGGCTTCGAGACCGCCCGCCGGCTCGTCGCCGCCGGCCACACCGTCTACGCCGCCGCCCGCGACCCCGAGCGTGGACGCCGCGCCGCCGGGGAACTGGGCGCGCGGCCGCTCGTCCTGGACGTCACCGACGACGCCTCCGTCGCCGCCGCCGTGCGGACGGTGGCCGCCGACGGCGGACTCGACGTGCTGGTCAACAACGCCGGCATCGAGCAGCGCGGCGCGCACAACTCCGTGACCGGCGCGCAGGACACCACCGCCGACCTGCTGCGCACCGTCTTCGAGACCAACGTCTTCGGCCTGGTGCGGGTGACCCACGCCTTCCTCCCGCTGCTGGGCCGCTCCGCCGCGCCCGTCGTGGTCAACGTGAGCAGCGGCCTGGCCTCGCTGACCGGACTCGCCTCGCCGGACGGCCCCGGGTACGGCTACCCGGGCCTCGCCTACCCGGCGTCCAAGACCGCGGTCAACGCGCTGACCGTGCAGTACGCGAAGGCGTTCCCGACGATGCGGGTCAACGCCGTCGAGCCGGGCTTCACCGCGACCGACCTGAACGGCCGCACCGGCACGCAGACCGTGGCCGAGGGCGCCGAGGTCATCGTCCGGATGGCCCGACTGGGACCGGACGGGCCCACCGGGGGATACGTCGACGCGTCGGGCCCGCTGCCCTGGTGACGCCTCAGCGGCCCGCGGGCGTGGGCCTGCCGCGCGAGACCACGCGGGTGCCGTGGCCGTCGACGACGCGGGCCTGGAGGGAACCGCAGGCGCACCGGGTCCACAGCGTGCCGCCCGCCGCGGTCGGGTGCGCGGACACCACCTGGAAGGGCTCGGCACCGTCGGGCCACCCGCAGTGCGGGCAGACGACACCGGTCGTGCTGGACATGGCGACTCCTCGTGCGTGAGTGGTACGTCGGAAGGCTGGTGCGGATCGTGGGCCCACCGGGGCGCCACTGACAGGGTGCGGCCACGGATCCGTTCACGTCCAGGTTGACTTTACGGACTCCACCGTGAAGCGTGCGCTTCATGATTGATCTGCGCAGGCTGCACGTGCTGCGGGCCGTCTCCCACTACGGCACCGTCACCGCGGCGGCCCGCGCCCTGCACTTCACCCCCTCGGCCGCCTCCCAGCAGATCCGGCAGCTGGCGCGGGACCTCGGCGTCGACCTGCTGGAGCCGCAGGGGCGCGGGGTGCGGCTCACCGCGGCCGCGGAGAGCCTGCTGGGACACGCCGACGCGATCGAGGCCCGCTGGGACGAGGCGGAGCTGGAGCTGCGGGCGGGGGAGGGGGCCCTCGCGGGACCGCTGCGGGTGACGGGTTCCTCCGTGGCCGTCTCCGTCCTGCTGGCCCCGTTGGCGGCACGGCTGCGGGAGTGCCACCCGCGGCTGTCGGTGCGGATCCGGGAGGTCGAGGTCGCGGAGAGCTTCGACCTGCTCTTCGAGGGGGAGAGCGATCTGGCGGTGGTGGAGGCGACCCCGGCCAGTCCGCCGTCGGCCGACGCGCGCTTCGACCAGCGGCCGCTGCTGGACGACCCGTTCGACCTGGTCGTCCCCGCGGACCATCCGCTGGCCGGACGGGACGGCGCCGACCTCGCCGACGCGGCGCACGAGGCCTGGATCGCGCCGATGCCGCAGAGCCCCTGCCGGACGCACGTCATGTCGGCCTGCGGTGCCGCCGGGTTCACCCCCGACGTGGTCCATCACGCGGTGGACTGGAACGTCACCGCCCACCTGGTCGCCCACGGGCTCGGCGTCGCGCTGGTGCCCCGGCTCGCCCGGCTCGCCCCCGAGCTGCCGATCGTCCGGGTGCCCTGCGCGCACCGGCCGCACCGCAAGCTGCTCACCTGCACGCGCGGCGGCGGTCACCGGCGCCCGGCGGTCGCGGCGGCGCTGGCGGAACTGCGCACGCTGGCCGCGTCCGCGATGGCCTGACGCGCGCCCCCGACGCGGGACGCGGGACGTACCGCGTCCGCCCGGACGCACGACGGGACCGGAGCTCGCCCGAGCTCCGGTCCCGTCGTGCGTGGTGCGGACGCCGGTCAGGCGGCGACGGCCTCGTCGGCGTGACCGTGCAGCCGGGCGACGACCTCGGTGAGCTGTGCGGCGACCTCGGCGTCGTCCGCCGGGTGGGTCTCGGCGAAGCGGGTCATCGAACCGGGGATCGACAGCTTGATGTCCTCGATCACCTTGCCGCCGGCGATGCCCACGGCCTTGCGGGCCTCGTCCTGCGCCCACACGCCGCCGTACTGGCCGAAGGCGGTGCCGACCACGGCGACCGGCTTGCCGGTGAAGGCGCCGACGCCGAAGGGCCGCGACAGCCAGTCGATGGCGTTCTTGAGGACGGCCGGGATGGTGCCGTTGTACTCGGGCGAGAAGAGCAGGAAGGCCTGCGCGCCCTGGGCGGCCTCGCGCAGCTTCACGGCGGCGGCCGGGACGCTGCCCTCGACGTCGATGTCCTCGTTGTAGAAGGGGATGTCGGCGAGCCCCTCGAACACCTGCACCTCGGCGCCCTCCGGTGCGAACCTGACGGCCGCCTCGGCGAGCTGGCGGTTGTGCGAACCGGCGCGAAGGCTGCCGACGAGCGCGAGAATGCGGACAGACATGAGTACTCCCAATGCAGGAACGGGTGGCGGAGCGGGAACAGCGGAAACGGCGGACGCAGGGCGGTGCCGAAACACCGCCGCAACAATCCGGACCGGGGTCCGTTTAATTTCTAACATCCCAAACGGACCGCGGTCCAGTTTTCTTCCCGATGCTTTACGCTGGCGACATGCCCGCCACCCTGCCGCCCTTCCCGCAGCCTCAGGAGAACGTCGGTCCGACCGAGTTGCTGCAACTCGGCGCCGGGACCGAGGAGGGCGAGCCCTGCCTGCGCGCCGACGCCGCGCGCAACCGCGCCCGGCTCCTGGAGGCCGCCGAGCGGCTGGTCGCCGAGCACGGCGCGGCCGCCCTCACCATGGAGGCGGTGGCCACCGCGGCCTCGGTGGGCAAGGGCACGGTCTTCCGCCGCTTCGGCGACCGCACCGGGCTGCTCGCGGCGATGCTCGACCACTCCGAGCGCAAGTTCCAGGCCGCGCTCCTGAGCGGTCCGCCGCCCCTGGGACCCGGCGCACCGCCGGTCGAGCGACTGCGGGCCTTCGGCTGCGCGCTGCTGAGCCGCTCCGTCGACCAGCTCGACCTGCTCCTGGCCGGGGAGCCCGGCCCCGAACGCCGCCACACCTTCCCCCCGCGCCGCTTCCTGCGCCAGCACGTGGCGCTGCTGCTGCGGGAGGCCGTGCCGGACGCCGACAGCGAACTCCTCTCGCACACCCTGATGGCCTACCTCGACGCCGCCCTCATCCACCACCTCACCGAGCAGTGCGGGCTGCCCGCCGAACGCGTCCGGGCGGGCTGGCTCGACCTCGTCGCCAGGGTGACCCGCACCGCCACCCCGTCCTGAACTCCGCGCGCGGCACACGGCGTTGACCCGCCCGCGGCCCCGCGCCCGGCTTCTGCCAGGATGCGGTACGTCATGGTGCAGATACCGAATCCGCCGTCCCCCGACTCCCCGGCCCCGCGTTCCGTCCCCACGAGCGCCGACGTGGCCCGCCTGGCCGGCGTCTCGCGCGCGACCGTCTCCTACGTCCTCAACAACACCGGCGCCGTCCGGATCAGCGAACCCACGCGCCGCCGCGTCCACGAGGCCGCCCGGGAACTGGGGTACGTCCCGCACGCGGCGGCCCGCTCACTGCGCGCCGGACACAGCCGCATGGTCCTGATGCCGACGCCGTCCTTCCCCGCGGGCCCGCTCTACACCCGCTTCCTCGGCGAGCTGCAGTGGGCGCTCGGCCGCCTCGACTACACCGTCGTGCAGTACGGCACCGCCGCCCCGCACGAGGAGGACGCCGCCCGCGCCTGGGCCGAACTGCGCCCGGTCGCCGTCCTCGCACCCGCCTCCGACCTCGGCCCGCGCGGCGTGGACGTCCTCAAACGGTCCGGGGCCCGGGCGGTCCTCACCCTCGGACCCGAGCCCGTCGACGGAGCGCACGCCCTGCTCACGGACCAGGAAGGCGTCGGCCGCGGCGCGACCCGACACCTCTACGACCGAGGACGCCGCAGCATCGGCGTCGTCGTGCCCGCGGAGAGCGGACTGGACGTCTTCTCCGCCCCGCGCCTGGCCGGCGCCCGCCACGCGGTCGAGGGCACCGACGCCACCGTCACCGTCCTGCCCCTCGCCTACGAGGAGCAGGACGCCGCACGTCTCGCCGCCCGCTGGGGCTCTCTGGGGCTCGACGCGGTCTTCGCCTACAACGACGAGTACGCGATGCTGCTGATGCGGGCCCTTCAGGACGAGGGACTCGACATCCCCGGCGACGCGGCCGTCATCGGCGCCGACGACCTGATGCTGGGCCGGCTGCTGCGGCCCCGCCTGAGCACCGTCCACCTGGAGCTGCCCGCCGGCCGGGACCTGGCCGCCCTCGTCGACCGGGCCGTGCACGACCCCGGCGCCCCGCCCGAGCGCCACAAGGTGCTGGGCGCGACGGTGGTGCACCGGGAGTCGAGCTGAGCGGCGGCCGGACCGCCCGCTACTGGCCGCCCTCCTGGCCCGCCTGGGCCTGCTGCTCGGCGACGGCCTTGCGGACCTCGTCCATGTCCAGGTTCCGGGCCTGGCCGATCACGTCGGTGAGGGCCGCCTCCGGCAGCGCGCCCGGCTGCGCGAACACGGCCACCTGGTCCCGCACGATCATCAGCGTCGGGATCGAACTGATGCCGAAGGCCTGCGCCAGCTCGGGCTGCGCCTCGGTGTCCACCTTGCCGAACACCAGGTCCGGATTGGCCTTGGCCGCCTTCTCGTAGACCGGCCCGAACTGCTTGCACGGACCGCACCACTCCGCCCAGAAGTCGATCAGCACGAACTCGTTGTCCGTGACCGTCTGGTCGAAGTTCTCCTTGGTGAGTTCCACGGTGCTGGTCATGAGGTAATCCCTCTTCCTGGTATCGGGGGAGTAGCCGTCGGCACAACACTGCCGACCTGGTGGGTATTCCGCGCACGTACCCATGTGGCCACGTCGCACACCACCCACCAGACTGGCCCCATGACGCAATCGGATTCCCTCACGTACGACGTCGTCGTGATCGGCGCGGGCCCCGTCGGCGAGAACGTCGCCGACCGCACCCGCGCGGCCGGGCTGTCCACCGCGATCGTGGAGAGCGAACTGGTCGGCGGCGAATGCTCCTACTGGGCCTGCATGCCCAGCAAGGCCCTGCTGCGCCCGGTCATCGCCCGCGCGGACGCCCGCCGCCTGCCCGGCCTCGCCCAGTCGCTCCAGGAGCCGCTCGACGCGGCGGCCGTCCTCGCCCGCCGCGACGAGTTCACCTCGCACTGGAAGGACGACGGCCAGGTCCAGTGGGTCGAGGGCATCGGCGCCGACCTGTACCGCGGCCAGGGACGCCTCGCCGGACCGCGCGCCGTGGAGGTGGCCGCCCCCGACGGCACCCGCCGGACCCTGACCGCCCGGCACGCGGTCGCCGTGTGCACCGGCAGCGGCGCCGCACTGCCCCCGCTGCCCGGACTCGCCGAGGTGCGCCCCTGGACCAGCCGCGAGGCCACCAGCGCGAAGAGCGCGCCCGGCCGCCTCATCGTGATCGGCGGCGGAGTCGTCGCCGTCGAGATGGCCACCGCCTGGCAGGCCCTCGGCTCCCGGGTCACGATGCTGGTCCGCGGCGACGACGGCCTGCTCGCCCGCATGGAGCCGTTCGCCGGGGAACTCGTCGCCGAGGCGCTCACCGAGGCCGGCGTGGACATCCGCACCGGCGTCTCCGTCGAGTCCGTCACCCGCGAGAACGGCACCGTCGTCGCCGTCACCGACACCGGCGACCGCCTGGAGGCCGACGAGATCCTCTTCGCCACCGGCCGGACGCCCCGCACCGGCGACATCGGCCTGGACACCGTCGGACTCGAACCGGGCTCCTGGCTGGAGGCCGACGACAGCCTTCGGGTGCCGGGCCACGACTGGCTCTACGCCGTCGGCGACGTCAACCACCGCGCCCTCCTCACCCACCAGGGCAAGTACCAGGCGCGCATCGCGGGCGCCGCCATCGCCGCCCGCGCCTCCGGCGTGCCGATCCTGGAGTCCGACCCGTGGGGCGCGCACGCCGCGACCGCCGACCACGACGCCGTGCCCCAGGTCGTGTTCACCGACCCCGAGGCCGCCTCCGTCGGCCTGACCCTGGCCGAGGCCGAACGCGCCGGACACCGCGTCCGCGCCGTCGACGTCCCCATCGCGGTGGCGGGCTCCAGCCTGTACGGCGACGACTACAAGGGCCGCGCCCGCATGGTCGTCGACCTGGAGGACGAGATCGTCCGCGGCGTCACCTTCGTCGGCCCCGGCGTCGGCGAGCTGATCCACTCCGCGACCGTCGTGGTCGCCGGCCGGGTGCCGGTGAGCCGCCTGTGGCACGCGGTCCCCTCCTACCCGACGATCAGCGAGGTGTGGCTGCGGCTCCTGGAGACCTACCGGGACAACTGACCGGGCCCTTCGCGCCGGTGCGGGCCCGGCGGCCGCTCAGACCGCCGGGCCGGGCAGCTCGAACCCCAGCGCCGACGCCGCCCGCTCCGGCGTCGGCTGGGACCACAGGTGCGCCACCGCGGCGTTGGACGCCAGCGAACGCGACTCTGCCCGGTCCAGGTACAGCGTGCCGTCGAGATGGTCCGTCTCGTGCTGCACGATCCGGGCGGGCCAGCCCGTGAACACCTCGTCCACCGCCCGCCCGTGCTCGTCCCGCGCCGACAGCCGCACCCGGGCGTGGCGCGCGACGACCGCCTGCCAGCCCGGCACGCTCAGACAGCCCTCGTAGAACGCCGCCCGCCCGCCGCCGAGGGGCTCGTACGACGGATTGACCAGCACCCGGAAGGGCTGCGGCACCCGTCCCCGCGCCACCCGCACCTCGTCCGGCACCGGCGCCGGATCCTCGATCACCGCGATCCTGAGCCCCACCCCGACCTGCGGCGCCGCCAGGCCGACGCCTGGAGCCGCGTGCATGGTCAGGCGCAGCGCCCCGACGAACCGCGCGAGCAGCGCGGGCTCCAACTGTCCGTCGAACGGCTCGGCCGCCCGCCGCAGTACCGGGTCGCCCGCGGCGACGACGGGCAGCGGGCCGTCGACGGCGAGCAGTTCCTCGACCCGCTCGGCGAGCGGGGCACGATCACTCGGAGTTCCCATCGCGCCAGGATGCCACGGCGTACCGGACCCACCGGCGCCGCCGAAGCGGCGGTGACACGCGAGGGCGCGGCGGTGACGTGCACCGCCGCGCCGTTCACGCGTCGTTCAGGCGTCACTCATGCGCCGCTCAGAGGCCGGCGAAGTCGCCCGCGAGGGCGGAGGCGATCCGCAGCTGGGTGTCGGCCTCCTCCTGCCGCCCCTGCCGTTCGAGGGTGCGGCCCAGCATCAGCCGGGCGTACTGCTCGACGGGATCGCGCTCGACGACGACCCGCAACTCGGCCTCGGCCCGACGCAGTTGGGCCGAGTGGTAGTAGGAGCGCGCCAGCAGCAGCCGCGGTCCGGTCTGCTCGGGCACCTCCCCGACCAGCGCGTCCAGGACGCGTGCCGCGGCGGCGTAGTCCTTGGCGTCGAAGAACATCCGCGCGCGCTCCCAGCGCTCCGCCGGTGTTCCGTGGTCGTAGTACGTCGTGTCCACTGGTGACCTCCATCGGTGCACTGCAACCACGCCGTACGGTTGAAAATTCCACAAGTTGGCGTCCGCCCGGTCCGCCCGGTCCGCCCGTCCGTCCAGGCCCCTCAGCTCCGGGCGGCGGTCCTGGGCCGGAGGATCTCGTCCATGGACTGCTCGCGCCACCGCTTCAGGAGCGCGTGGAAGGCGACGGCGCCGTGGGGGTAGGCGGTGGGGCCGTTCGGCCGGCCGCGCCCCTCGGCGTTGTAGTAGCCGGGGGTGCACTCGGCGTGGAACCACTCGTGGTCCGGCGCGTTCTCGGCGAGCGAGGCGATCCAGGCGTCCTCGGCCTCGGGGGACGGTTCGACGAGGCAGTCCCCGGCCTCGGCGGCCGCGACGAGTGCCGCGGCGTGCACGGCGTGTTCGTCCAGTACGTGCGTGTAGTTGACGCTGCTGGCGCTCTGCGTCCCGCCGAGCTGGATCAGGTTCGGGAAGCCGTTGCCCGTGAAGCCGTGCAGCGTGCGCGGGCCCCGCGCGGCCCACGCGTCGCGCAGCAGTGTGCCGCCCCGGCCGGTCACGGGCAGCCGCCCCGAGTGGACGCCGGAGACCCCGACGGAGAACCCGGTGGCGAAGACCAGGCAGTCCAGGGCGTACTCGGTGCCGCCGACCACGACGCCGTGCGCGGTCATCCGCTCGATGCCGTGGGTGTCGGCCGTGTCGACCAGGGTGACGTTGTCCCGGTTGAACGCGTCGAGGTACAGGTCCGAGAAGGTGGGGCGCTTGCACGCGTACCGGTACCAGGGCTTGAGCCGGTCCGCCGTGGCCGGGTCGGTGACGATCTCCTCGACACGCGCCCGGATCCCGTTCATCCTGCCGGCGTCCGCGATCTCGTAGGCCGCTTCGAACGCGGCCCGGTCGCCCGGCGGCCGGCGGAAGCTCGGCAGGAGCTTCTCCAGGAGTGCGGCCGACGCGGTCCACCCGTCCGCGACGAGGTCCTCCCCGGCGTCCTCGCCCGAGACGATGCGCAGGAAGTTGTCGCGCCGCGCGCTCGCCCAGCCGTGGTGGTCGGCGCCGACGTCCCGGGCGGTGGTGCGGCGGTTGGCGCGGACGTCGACGCTGGACGGAGTGCGCTGGAAGACGTACAGGTGCCCGGCGTCCTCGGCCAGCTTCGGCACGACCTGGACGCCGGTGGCCCCGGTGCCGACGACGCCCACGCGCTTGCCCGCGAGGCCGCTCAGACCGCCGTCCGGGGTGCCTCCCGTGTAGGCGTAGTCCCAGCGCGAGGTGTGGAAGGTGTGGCCCTCGAAGTCCTCGATGCCCGGGATGCCAGGCAGCTTCAGATCCGAGAGGGTCCCGGTGGCCGTGACGGCGTAGGTGGCCCGGAACTCGTCGCCCCGGTCCGTCGTGACGGTCCATGCCTCGCAGGCGTCGTCCCAGGTCAGTGACGTGACCGCGGTGGAGAACAGGGCGTCCGCGTACAGGTCGCACTTCTCGGCGATGCGCACCGCGTGCCGGCGGATCTCCTCCCCGGGCGCGTACTTCCACTCCGGCACGTAACCGGTCTCGTCGAGCATCGGCAGGTACACGTGCGACTCGATGTCGCAGTGGATCCCCGGATACCGGTTCCAGTACCAGGTGCCGCCGAAGTCACCGCCCTTCTCGACGACGCGGACACGCGCGACGCCCTGCCCGCGCAGCCGTGCCGCCGCGAGGATGCCCCCGAACCCGCCGCCGACGACCGCGACGTCCACCCGGTCCCGCACCGGCTCGCGCTCGGTGGGCCCGGCCGTGTACGGGTCGGCGGCGTAGTAGCCGAACCGGGCGTCGGCGCCGAGGTACTGCCGGACCCCGTCGGGGCGCACGCGTCGCTCCCGCTCGGCCCGGTAACGCTCCCTGAGTCCGGCGAGCGCCTCCGGTGTCAGCTCCTGTGAACGTGTCATGTGGGGGCCCTGCTTCCTTCCGGTTCGCTGCCAGGAGGCCGTCCCGTCCATGAACAGAGCGCGCCGTCACAGGACTTGAGCAGCCATGCACTACGGTAACAACAACCGGACAGCGTTGTCCGGTTCGTGTGGCGGTTGCTTCCGCATACTTTCGGACAGGAAGAGTGATTCGCATGCGACGACTCCCCACCCGCCCGCTGGCCGTGCTCGCCGCGATCGGGGTGCTGGCCCTCGCCGGATGCGGTACGCAGCCGGCAGGCGCCCCGGCGGACCCGGGCGGCGTCCCCGGAGCGGACCGGACCATCCGCGCGCAGCAGGTCATGCGCCTGACGCAGGTGCACGAGCAGACCGGCATGACCCTCCTGGAGGGGCCCGTCCTCGACGAGCACGGCCGGCTCCTCGTCGTGGACGTCACCGCCCCGGCCGGCGAGCCGAAGGTGCTGCGGGTGAATGTCCGGAAGAAGACGTCGGAGCAGCTCCACACCGACGACCGCGGCACCTACACCTCGGCCCAGTTCAGCCCGTACGACGGGCGGATCTACCTGACCGACTTCTCGCACGGGGACATCGTCAGCCTGGCACCGGACGGCGGTGATCCGCGCACCTTCTTCTCCGGCGAGGTCGACGGGGCGCCGATGAACCCGGACGACCTCGCCTTCGACCGGGAGGGCAACCTGTACGTGAGCGACTCACGCGGCATGGCCGACGGCGCGGCCCACGGCCGCGTGGTGCGCATCGACCGTACGGGGAAGGACGCCACCGTCCTGGCCGACGGCCTCGCCGCGCCGAACGGCATCTCCTTCGACGCGGACTACCGGGGGCTGTGGTTCAGCGAACTGACGCAGAACCGCATCTCCTACCTCCGCCTGGACGCCGACGGCGCCGTCTCCTCGCGCCACACCGCCGTCCGGGTCGACGGCGGCGTCGCGCAGACCGACTCCATCGCCGTGGACGCGGACGGCAACCTCTACCAGGGACTGCACGGCCGCCCCGCGATGGCGGTGTACAGCGAGAACGGTGAGCGCCTGGCGACCGTCGAGGTCCCGGCCCGCGCCGCCGACGGGCTGGAATCCGCGACCAACGTGGCCATCACGCCCGGCGGGACCCGGGCCTACATGACCGTCAGCGGACCGGACGGCGGTTACCTCTACACCTTCGACGCGCTGGCGCGGGGGGTACGGCAGTCCAACGGCGGCTGACGCCCGCGCCCGTCCTCACTCCCCGGCGGGCCGCACCGGGCCCACCTCGACGCCGAGCAGCCGCCAGGCCGCGCGCGCCCGGTGCTCCCGCTGCTCGCGGGCCGCGCCGGTCACGGCCCCGGAGACCATGCCGACGGCGATCATCAGGTCGTCGGGTTCGGCGGCGAGCGGATGGCTTGGCGGCAGATGCCTGCGCAGGGCCGTCTCCACGCGCCGGGACAGCTCCAGGGCGTACGCGGGGACGGCGGCACGGCTGCCCGCCCCGTCGATGTGCAGCATGCTGATGAAGGCCGCCGACTCCTTCAGGTGCCAGGTCAGGACGCCGAGGACGCGTGCCAGGTCGGTGTCCTGACCGGCCGTCCGCTCGATCTGCCCGACGTTCTCCTCGAGCACCGCGCTCGCCACGGCGGCCCGGTCGGGGAAGTGCCGGTACAGCACCCCCTGGCCGACACCGGCCCGGCGTGCGATCGCCGACAGCGGCGCGTCCAGCCCCTGCTCCGCGTAGACCTCCCGGGCGGCGGCGACCAGTGCGGCCCGGTTGCGGGCGGCGGCCCTCGGGCCACCGCTCGCGGGCCGCCGGGTGTCGGTGCCGGGCACGGGTCGCTGCGTCACCCCGAGAGGGTATCGGGTCGCCCCGGCCGCCCCCGGCGGCGGAAACGACCGGTCGGCCGCCCGGTCCGGCGCGGGTGCGCCGGTCCGGGCGGCCGAGTCCGGTCAGCGGCGGCCGAGCGGCTCACCGACGGCCGAGCGGCCCGGTGGGGCCGCGACGGCTCAGTGGTGGCCGTGCGGCCGCAGCCACTGCGGTCGGTGTCCGGTCGGGCGACGGGGTCCGGCCGGCTCGTCCGCGCTGCTGCCGGGACGGCCCTCGAGGCGGTCGTTCAGCGCGTCACGCTCGGCGGAGGCCCGCTCGGCGGTTGCCCGTTCCCTGCGCCGCTTCTTGCCGCGGTGGCGAGCCAGCACGGTCCCGGCCAGGAGCATCCACATGCCCAGGCCGAAGATCAGTGTCAGGGCGATACCGCCGAGGAACGCCCCGAGCGTGCTGATCGTGAATGGCTCGCTCCCCAGCAGGGTCACGGTGTAGTCCGGACCGCCGGACAGGTTGTACGCGATCAACAGGCCTGCGAAGGCGGCGGCGCCCGCCATGAGCAGGAGACCCAGCACCAGCATGTTTCTCACCTCGTCGCACGTGGATGTCGTCCATCCGGGTCACCATGAGGAATCAGGCAAAACGCATGAATCGGGCTTGGTGGTGCGGGCGGGCGAAAGTCCGGTCCGCGCCGGGTACGGGAGGGCGGGACGCGGGTGAGGTGCGGTGGCGACCTACGCTGGCGGCCAGCACCTCACACCCCCCGGAGAAGGAGACCAACCCGTGGATCTGCGAGCGGCCCTCGCCGCCCACCGCCTTGTCGCCATCGTGCGCGGAGACGACGCCGACGCCGCGCTGCGCACCGTACTGACCCTGGTCGAGGAGGGCCTGGAGCTCATAGAGGTGTCGCTGACCGGCAAGGACGCCCTTCGGGTCATCGAACGGGCCAGGGCGGCCCTCGGCCCCGGACGGCCCCTGGGCGCCGGAACGGTCCTCACCGCCGACGACGCCCTCGCCGCCCACCGCGCGGGCGCCGACTTCGCCGTCACCCCCGGCCTGGGGGAGGGCGTCACGACGGCCCGCGCGTGCGGCATGCCCGTACTGGCCGGGGTCATGACACCCACCGACATCATCGCGGCCCGCGCCCTCGGCGCCACCGCGTTGAAGATCTTCCCGGCGGCCCAGGCGGGCGGACCGGCCTACGTCAAGGCCCTGCGCGGCCCCTTCCCGCACGACCCCCTCGTGCCCGTCGGAGGCGTCGACGAGGCGGCGGCCCGCGCCCATCTGGCGGCGGGTGCCACGGCGGTCGGGGTCGGTTCCCCACTGATCGGCGACGCCGCGGACGGAGGCAGCCTCGACGACCTCCGCGTCCGCGCCCGCGCCTTCCGCGCCGCGGTGCGGGAGGCCCGGCCGTGACCCGGGCGACCGGCACCGCACCGTCCCGCGCCTCGGGCACCGGCACCGGGCCGTCCCGCGCCTCGGGCACCGGCATCCGCGCGGTGGGAGAAGAAGCGAGCGGCGCGAGCCCCTGGCGGCCGCCGCGGGGACCCGTGGTGTGCCTCGGCGAGACCATGGCGGCCGTGGCCCCGGCCCCGCCCCACTCGCTGGACGGCACCGAGTCCCTCGGCCTGTCGGTCGCGGGCGCCGAGTCGAACGTGGCCATGTACCTCGCCGACCTGGGCCTGTCCGTCTCCTGGCTGTCGGCGGTCGGTGACGACGCCCTCGGCCGACGGGTGCGGGCGACCGTCGCGCGGGCGGGCGTGGACGTCTCGGGTGTGCGGACCGACCCTGCACGGCCGACCGGCCTGCTCCTGAAGGACCCGGGCGCCGCGGGGACCCGCGTGCACTACTACCGGACGGGCTCGGCGGCCTCGGCCCTCGGCCCCGGCCTCCTGGACGACGAACGGCTCGGCGACGCCGCCCTCGTCCATCTGACCGGGGTGACGCCCGCCCTGTCCCCGTCCTGCCGGGCCCTGGTGGAAGCGGTCCTGCGCACCCCGCGGGAGCGGCGGACCCACGCCGTCAGCTTCGACGTCAACCACCGGCCCGCGCTGTGGCCGCCGGGCACGGCCGCCCCGGTGCTCCGGGACCTGGCCGACCTCGCCGACATCGCCTTCGTCGGCCTGGACGAGGCACAGGACCTGTGGGGGGCGGACCTGACCGGCACGGACGTCCGCCGCCTGCTGAGCGGCCCGCGGATCCTCGTCGTGAAGGACGGCGGGCGGGGCGCCACCGCGTTCACCGCGCGCGGCGCGTGCACGGTGCCCGCCCTGCGCACGGAGGTGGTGGAGCCGGTCGGCGCGGGGGACGCGTTCGCCGCCGGATTCCTCGCCGGACTGTCGAGGGGCACGGACCTCACCCGCGCCCTGCGCCTCGGCCACATCACGGCCGCCTCCGCGCTGAAGGTCGTCGGGGACCACGGCCCGCTGCCGGACGAGGACACGATCGCCGCCCTGCTGGCCCGCGCCGACCAGGACTGGAGTACGCCCGTCGGCACCTGACGCGCGACGCCCCCGGCGCCCGCTGGTGCCCGGGGTGGGATCAGCGGGTGCCGCGCGTCGCTCCGTCGACGACGAACCCGATCCCGATGCCCAGCATCCAGGTGTCCTTCGCCAGGGCCGTGCCCTCCTGCGTCGGGCGCAGGCTGCCCTCCTCGCGCATCCCGGGCGTACGGAGGTACAGACCGACCAGCCCGGCCGAGAACGCCGTCAGGCCGATGCCCGCCACGGCCGTGGGCACCACCGGCAGGAGCAGGGCGGCACCCAGCGTGATCTCACCGGCCGAGAGCAGCCGGACGAACGTCGACGGCCGCAGCCTGCCGAGGAACGGGTAGGTGTTCTTCGCCATCCCGTGCATCATGGCGGCGGCCTGTTCGTCGGCCCCGCGCTTGGCCAGACCGGAGTTGAGGATGAAGGCTCCGGTGGCCAGCCGCGGGGCGACGTGCCGGAGTTCGACGGGCAGACGATGACGCAGACGCATGGGGACTCCCGGCGGTGCTTCCTGGGTCTCGCGGCTCAGCGTAGGCCGCCCCGGCGTGCCTCGCAGCGCGGGCCGCTCCCGTCACGCCGTTCCGCGCGGCCACCTGCGTCGCCGAGCCGGCGGCCTCCTCGTAGCATGAGGCCATGAACGGCACAGTCCCCGACACGATGCGGGCGGCGTACATCGACGCCGTCGGACCGGCCGAGGCCGTCCGGTACGGGGAACTGCCGGTGCCGCCCGTGGGACCCACGGACGTCCTCGTGCGGGTGGCGGCCGTCGCCGCCGACCCCGTGGACACCTTCGTACGTTCCGGTGCGTACGCCACACCGCTGCCGCTGCCCTTCGTCGTCGGCCGTGACCTGGTGGGCGAGATCGCCGCGGCCGGGCCCGGCGCCGCCGGCTTCACCGTCGGGCAGCGGGTGTGGTGCAACAGCCTCGGGCACGCCGGCCGGCAGGGCTCCTTCGCCCAGTACGCGACCGTCCCGGCCGAACGCCTCTACCCGGTGCCGCCCGGCGTCGACGAGGAGCACCTCGTGGCAGCCGCCCACCCGGCCGCCTCCGCCTGGCTCGCACTGTTGCGGCACGGGCGGCTCGGAGCGGGGGAGACCGTGTACGTCGGGGGCGGCGCCGGGAACGTGGGCGGCGCCGCCGTGGCCCTGGCCTCCCGCGCCGGGGCCCGGGTGGTCGCCACGGCGCGCGCCGAGGACGCCCGGGCGGTGCGGGAGCTGGGCGCCGCCGAGGTCCTCGACCACCACGCGCCCGACCTCGGCGAGCGCGTACGCCGGGCCGCGCCCGACGGCTACGACGTGCACCTGGACACGTCCGGCCACGGGGTGCTCGCCGACGCGGTGGACTCACTGGCGCGGGGCGGGCGGCTGGTCGCGATGGTGGGCCTGGGCACCGGGCCCGCCGCACTGCCGGTGAGCCGGCTCTACACCCGGGACGCGAGCATCGTGGGGTTCGCCATCAGCAACGCCACGACCACCGACCTCGCCGAGGCGGCGCGGGGCGTCGCGGGCGTCCTCACCGGCACTCCCTGGCGTCCTCGCATCGCCGACCGGCTGCCCCTGTCGAGGACGGCCGAGGCCCACCGCAGACTGGAGGCCGGGAAGGTGCGGGGGCGTCTGGTCCTCACGCCCTCTTGATCGTCTTTCCGACCGGGCGGCGGCGGTCCATGATGGACGTGTTCCGACAATCCCGTCACCAGCGTGTGGGGGCCCAGACATGCGCCGTGAAGACCTGCCGGCACCGGAGTCCGGACTGCTGCTCACCCACTTCCTCACCGTGGCCGACGTGCCGCGCTCGCGTGCCTTCTACTCCGAGGTGCTCGGCGGCGAGGTCGTGCTCGCGGAGAACCCGTGCATCGTCAAGCTCGCGAACAGCTGGCTCATCATGAACCCGGGCGGCGGACCGACGCCCGACAAACCCGACGTCACCCTGCGTCCGCCGGAGGACCCCGGGACGGCGACGAGCTTCCTCAACATCCGGGTGGCCGACATCGAGCGCTGCCACCGCGAGTGGAGCGCGCTCGGCGCCGAGTTCCTCACCCCGCCGATCGACCGCAAGGCCGAACTGCGGTGCTACCTGCGCGACCCGGACGGCTACCTCATCGAGGTCGGCCAGGCCACCGGGCTGCTGCAAGGCATCCTCGCCGATCCGCCCGCGGGCCCGGGCCGGGACCCGGGCTGACGCGTCGGGGCGGCCCCGCTCAGGGCTGCGGACGGACCGTCAGCATCTGCTGGGCGTGGCCCACGGGGCCGTCCACGTCGTGCAGCACGGTGCTGGTGATGCCCTGGCCGGTGGGCCCGAAGACGACGGTGGTGTCCAGGCCGGTCCAGCGGCCGCGCGGCGCCCGGTGCAGGTGCAGGGTCAGATCGACGTTCGGGAACATCCACTCCCGCGGCGACTGCCGCACCGCGATGCCGTTGGCCGTGTCCACCAGCGCGACGTAGGAGGCCAGCGGGCTCGCGCTCTCCCCGGCGACCAGGTCGAGGCCGGTGGAGACCCAGGCGGTGGTGCGGCCGGGGGAGGGCGGCGCGAGCGGCCGTACGTCCAGGGAGGCGATGTAGCCGCCGGGCCACTCGGTGTCCATCGGCCACGGTGCCAGCGTGTCCGGCGCGGTGAGCCGGTCGGCACCGCCCCCGGCGACGGCGCTCGTGTCCACGTCCGCCAGCAGCCAGACCCTCGCGCGTGCCACCGACCGGCCCGCTATGAGCACGGTCGCCTCGACCAGTTCGATGGTGCGCCCCGGCCGGACGGTCTCCACCCGAATCTCGCACTCGTCCAGCGCCGGGCGGCCCAGGATGTCGAAGCTGATCCGGCTCGGCGACATGGCCGCGCCGACGCGGTCCGCCAGCTGCCGTTCGACGGCGTGGACGATGAGACCCCCGAGCGGGCTGAAGTGCTGCTCGTCGGAGCTCCACGCCCCGCCCGCGTGCGGGGTGGGCTTGTAGCGGTGCTCGTCGATCCGCTCGTAGTAGCTGTCCGGGGTCGCTGTGCTGGTGTTCAACGGGCTGCTCCTGGAACGACGGCGGTGACGACGACACGGCCCCCGGACGCCGGCGCCGGGGCCGCGACCAGGATAGGTCGGCGCCGGATCGCCCCCGGCCCGAGTGGGGCGCCCCCGGCGGGGAACCCAGACGTTCCAGGAAGCCGGAGGGGGAACGGCAGGCGAAGGAGCACGGCCATGGCGAAGAGGCACGAGGACGGCGAGAACCTGAAGAAGGGCGACAAGGTCGGCTGGAGCAGCCACGGCTCCCGCACCGAGGGCACGGTGGAGAAGAAGATCACCGAGCGCACGGAGGCGGCCGGCCGCACCGTGGACGCCTCGTCCGACGACCCGCAGTACCAGGTCCGCAGCGACAGGTCCGGCCGGTCGGCCGTGCACAAGCCGTCCGCGCTCAAGAAGAAGAAGTGAGGTGCCGTGGACGGCGACGAGCAGAAGGAGACCCGGGACGAGTTCCGCGAGCTGGTGAACATGACACCGGCCGCACTGGACAAGTGGCTCGACAGCGACGAGTCGCGGGACGCCGGGCACCACAAGGACGGGGGCGAGTCCGTCGGGCACGCGTCCGGCCGCCGCATCGTGGAGATCCTGCGGAAGAACAAGGGCGACCTCTCGGACGAGGACTACGAGCACATGCGCAAGGTCGTCGGCTACGTCCGCCGGCACCTCGCCCAGCGCCCGTCGGGCGACGTCGAGGACACCCGCTGGCGGTACTCGCTGATGAACTGGGGCCACGACCCCCTGGAGCACCATGGCTGACGACCCGCACCGGCGCCCCGAGGGCGTCAGCGACGAGACGGTCGAGGCGCTCGGGGCCCTGTCCAAGGCACTGGAGACGACCGAGTGCGCCCGCGGCCACCTGTTCGCCTTCCACCAGCACACCGGAGCGGCGGACTTCGAGCTGGACCGCGCGGTCGAACTGCTGCGGGCCGCCGGACACGCGGACTGGGCGGAGCGGGTGCGGACCGAGATCCTGGGCCGCAACGTCATCCCGGGCCACTGGACGTTCCAGATCGTCGAGGCGTACGACCGCACGTACTACCAGCCGTTCGGGGACCTGGAGCGGGAAGCGGTGTCCCGCCTCGCCGACGGCCGGCACCACCTCTACGAGGCCGAACTGAAGGAGGCCCGCCGGACCCGGGACCACCCGGACCACACGCCCCGCCCCGACACCCCCGGCAGCCGCGCACCGGACAGTCCCCTCACCTGAAGGGCCGCGCCCTGCCCGGGGGTCAGTCCCGTCCGCGGGCCCGCTTGAAGCGGTCCAGGCCCTCGGCGAGGTCGACGATCGGGTCCGGGTAGGCCGCGTACGCGGACCGCTCCGCCTTCGGCAGCCGCCACGGCTCGTGCACGGCCCGCCCCTCCAGCCCCGCCAGCTCGGGCACCCACCGCCGGACGTACGTCCCCTCGGGGTCGAACCGGCGTGCCTGCGTCGTGGGGTTCAGGACCCGGTGCGGGCGGGTGTCGGTGCCGGTGCCCGCGGCCCACTGCCAGTTGAGCTGGTTGTTCGCCACGTCGCCGTCGACGAGCAGCTCCAGGAAGTGCCGGGCGCCGACCCGCCAGTCCACGTACAGCGTCTTGGTGAGGAAGCTCGCCACCAGCAGGCGGCCCCGGTTGTGCATCCAGCCCTCGTGCCGCAGCTGGCGCATCGCCGCGTCCACGATCGGGTAGCCCGTGCGCCCGTCCTTCCACGCGGCCGTGTCCGCCTCGGCGGCGGCACCGGTGCGCCAGCGGTCGTGCCGGGTGCGGTAGTCGGCGGCCGAGGCGTGCGGGCGGGCGGCGAGGACCTGGTGGTGGAAGTCCCGCCAGGCCAGCTGCCGCACGAACGCCTCGGCGCCCTCGCCGCCCGCGCGCCGCGCCCGGTGGACCAGCTCGACCGGGGACAGCGCGCCGAAGTGCAGGTCGGGGGAGAGCCGGGAGGTGGCGTCGCCGGACAGGTCGTCGTGGCGGTCCGCGTAGCCGAAGACACCGGTGCGCAGCCAGGCCGCCATCCGCTTCCTGGCCTCCCGCTCCCCGCCGGCCGGCAGCCCCGGGGACAGCGCGGCCGGGTCCCCGCGGTCGGGCACCGGCTCCGAGCCGACCCCGCCCGGGACCCGCACCCTGCGCGGCGCGGCCAGCGGCTCGCGCACGGAGTGCTCGCCCCAGCGCCGGAAGTACGGCGTGAAGACGGCGAAGTGGTCGGAGGCGGCCGGGGTGACGGACCCCGGCGCCAGCACGGTGGTCACGGCGTCGTGGACGTGGAGCCGGCGGCCCCGTGCCTCGAGCGCGGACCGCAGGCGTTCCTCGCGACGGTGGGCGTGCCCGCTCACGTCGGCCGCCATGTGCACGTCGTGGGCGTCGGCCTCCCCGGCCGCCGCGCACACCTCCTCCACCAGGTCGCCGGAGCGGACGATCAGCCGCCCGCCCCGCTCCCGGAGCCCCGCGTCCAGGTCCCGCAGGCAGTCGGCGAGCAGGGCGAGGCGGTTGGGCGCGGCGAAACCGGCCGCGTCCACGGCCCGGTCGCGGACGAACACCGGTACGACGGTGTCGGAGCCGTCCAGCGCCGCGCGCAGCGGCGGATGGTCGTGCAGCCGCAGATCGCGGGTGAACAGGACGACCGACGTGGTCATGGCGCTCCTCGCAGAGGGTGTCGGGCGACGGTACCGGACCGGCGGACGCCCCGATCGAGGACGCGCGGGGGTGCGAAAGGGGACGGAACGGGCGTGAGGCCCCCTCGGTGAGGCGCGTGCCGGACGGCGGCCCCGGGCCGGTCCGCCGCAGCGGGGGCCGGCCCGGGGCCCCGCAGCGGGGGCCGGTGCGCGGGGTCAGGGCGCGGACGCGTCCGGTACCGGGACGGTCGGCCGCGGGGCCCGGGACGCGGCGCGGGCGATGTTGCGGGCCATACCGCCGAAGACCACGGCGTGGAAGGGCGACACGCTCCACCAGTACGCCTGGCCCGCCAGCCCGTGGGGGTGGAACAGCGCCCGCTGGCGGTACCGCGTCCGACCCGCGTCGTCGGTCTCGGCGTGCATCTCCAGCCAGGCGAGTCCCGGCAGCCGCATCTCGGCGCGCAGCCGCAGCAGCCGGCCGGGGACGATCTCCTCCACCCGCCAGAAGTCCAGGGAGTCGCCGACCCGCAGCCGCGCGGCGTCCCGGCGCCCCCGGCGCAGGCCCACCCCGCCCACCAGCCGGTCGAGCCAGCCCCGTACCGCCCAGGCCAGCGGGAAGGAGTACCAGCCGTTGTCGCCGCCGATGCCCTCGATGACCCGCCACAGCGCGTCGGGCGGCGCGTCGACGGTCAGCGCGCGGTGGTCGGTGTAGAGGCTGCCGCCGGCCCAGTCGGGGTCGGTGGGCAGCGGGTCGCTGGGCGCCCCCGGCACGGACGCGGACGACCAGCGGGTGGTGACCTGGGCGTCCCGCACCCGTCGCAGGGCCAGGCGCAGCGCCTCGTCGAAGCCGAGCGGATACCCCGGCGGGGGCGGCACGTACCGGACGATGTCGTTCTCGCGGCACACCACCTCGTGCCGCAGGGACTCGGTCAGCGGGCGCGCGATGGCCGCCGGGACCGGCGTGACCAGTCCGACCCAGTGGCTGGACAGGCCGGGGGAGAGCATCGGCACCGGCAGGATCAGCCGCCTGGGCAGTTCGGCGACCTCGGCGTAGCGGACCATCATGTCCCGGTAGGTGAGGATGTCCGGGCCGCCGATGTCGAAGGCCCGGGACACCTCGGACGGCATGGCCGCGCTGCCGACCAGCGCGCGCAGCACGTCCCGGACGGCGACCGGCTGGGCGCGGGTGTGGACCCAGCTGGGCGTGACCATCACCGGCAGCCGCTCGGTGAGGTAGCGCAGCATCTCGAAGGAGGCCGAGCCGGAGCCGATGACGATCGCCGCGCGCAGCACGGTCGCGGGCACCGAGGAGGCCAGCAGGATGCGGCCGACCTCGGCACGGGAGCGCAGGTGCGGCGACAGGTCCCGTTCCGGCACGCCGGCCGGGGTCAGACCGCCCAGGTAGACGATGCGCCGCACCCCGGCCGCCTCGGCCCGCTCGGCGAAGACCCGCGCCGCCCGCCGGTCCGTCTCCTCGAAGTCGTCGCCGCTGCCGAGCGCGTGCACCAGGTAGTAGGCCACGTCGACGCCCACCATGGCCCGCGCCACCGAGTCGGCGTCGGTCACGTCGCCCCGCACCACCTCGGCCCTCCCCGCCCACGGGTGGTCGCGCAGCTTGTGCGGGGAGCGGGCCAGGCACCGCACCCGGTGCCCGGCGTCGAGCAACTCGGGCACCAGACGGCCCCCGATGTACCCCGTCGCGCCGGTGACCAGGCACCGCGGACCCGCTCCGCCGCCCTCGCCGCTCGTCCGGCCGGTTCCTTCGCTTCCCTGGCTCATGGGGCTCCGTCGCTCGCGGGACAGTGGTCACCCTGACCCCTTCCCCCGGCCGGGCCGCGGTGGATGCGTTCCGGCGCAGGTTGACCCTTCTATACGCTGATCGCGTGGCGACAGCGAACCAGCGCGGGCAGCACGCGCACGAGCGGGGGGCCGGCTCCGGTCCCGAGGCGAGTGACCTGCACGTCCTCGCCGCACAGTTGCGGCGGATGAACGGCGAGATCAACCGGCTCGTGCACGGTTTCGCCGGCACCCACGCCCTGCACGCCACCGACGTCCAGGCGCTCGCCGCGATCCTGGACGCGCGCGAGCCCATGACGCCGGGGCGGCTGCGCGAGCACCTGGGGCTCACCTCCGGAGCGGTGACGGCGTGTGTGGACCGGCTGGAGCGCGCCGGGCACGTGCGCCGGGTCCGGGAGAGCACCGACCGCCGGGTCGTGCACCTGCGCTACGTGCCCGAGGCCCGGGAGGCGGCCCGGACGTACTTCCTGCCGCTGGCCGAGGCCGCCGCCACCACCCGCTCGCGCTTCGACGACGGCGAGCTGGCGGTCGTGGTCCGCTTCCTGACGGCCCTCAACGAGGAACTGCACCTCGTGCGGTCGGACGACCGCTGATTCCACCCGGCGGTTACCGCATCCGGGGGAGTGCCCGGGGCACAAGGCGGTGTGTCACGAGGACCCGAAGTAATTCGATCATTGAGATTGTTTATGATCGAGCTACTTTCCGCGCCGCTAGGACCTGGAGACCCGACACCGATGTCCATCCCCTCCCGACGGGCCCGCTGGCTCGTCCCCGTCCTGCTGCTCCTGGTCTGGCTCGGCATCGGCGGAGCGCTGGGCCCCTACGCCGGGAAACTCGGCGAGGTCGCCACCAACGACCAGGCCGCCTTCCTGCCCCGCAGTGCGGAGTCCACCCGGGTCATCGACGCCCAGAAGGCCTTCCAGCAGAACGAGACCCTCCCGGTGATCGTCGTGTGGACCGCCGACGGCGGCGGCCCGGCCACCGGGCACCGGGAGCAGGCCACCCGGTCCCTCGCCGCCCTCGAAGGCGAACCCGGCATCGTCGGACCCGCGTCGCCCGCGCTGCCCTCCGAGGACAAGGAGGCGCTCCAGGCCGTCGTCCAGATCGAGCCCGGCCTCGGCGACGCCCTGCCCGACGTCCTCGAGCGGATCGGCGACGCCGCCGGACAGGTCCCCGGCACACAGGCCCAGCTGGCCGGACCCGCGGCCTCCCAGGCGGACCTCTCCGACGCCTTCTCGGGCATCGACGGACTGCTGCTCGGCGTCGCGCTGATCACCGTGCTGGTGATCCTGCTGCTCGTCTACCGCAGCGTCCTGCTGCCCCTGGTCATCATCCTCGGCGCCGTGTTCGCCCTCGGCCTGGCCTGCGCGATCGTCTACGCCCTCGCCGACCGCGACGTCGTCCGCGTCGACGGCCAGGTCCAGGGCATCCTCTCCATCCTGGTCATCGGCGCCGCCACCGACTACGCCCTGCTGCTCACCGCCCGCTTCCGCGAGGAACTGGCCCGGCGCCCGGACCGCTTCACCGCCGTGCGCGCCGCCCTGCGGGCGTCCTGGAGTGCCGTCGTGGCCAGCGCGGCGACCGTCGCCCTCGCCCTGCTGGCGCTGCTGCTCAGCGACCTGACCAACAACCGCGCGCTCGGACCCGTCGGCGCCATCGGCATCGTCTGCGCCGTCCTGAGCACGCTCACCTTCCTGCCCGCCGTCCTGGTCCTGCTCGGCCGGGCCGCCTACTGGCCCGCGCGGCCCGCACCGACCGGCGACCCGGAAGCGGCAGGCGGACACCGTCTGTGGCACCGGGTCGCCGCACTGGTGGACCGGGCCCCGCGCCGCATCTGGGCGATCTCCCTGGCCGCACTGGTCGCCTGCGCCGCCTTCGCGCCGACCCTGACCTCCAAGGGCGTCCCCCTGGACGAGATCTTCGTGAACGACACGCCGTCGGTCGCCGCGCAGCAGACCCTGGCCCGGCACTTCCCCGGCGGTTCCGGCAACCCGGCCGTCGTCATCGCCGAGGCCGACCGTCTCGACCCCGTCCTCGCGGCCGCCCGGGACACCCGCGGCGTCGCCTCCGCCGACCCGGTGACCGCCTCCGGCCGCCCCGGCGGCGGCGAGCCCAAGGTGGTCGACGGGCGGGTCAGGATCGACGCGACACTCGAGGCGCCGGCCGACAGCGACGCCGCCAAGAGCGCGGTGGCCCGCCTCAGGTCGGCCGTCCACGACGTGCCCGGCGCGGACGCCCTCGTCGGCGGCTACACCGCCCAGCAGTACGACACCCAGCACACCGCCGAGCACGACCGCACGCTCATCGTGCCGGTGGTCCTCGCCATCATCCTGGTCATCCTGATCGCGCTGCTGCGCTCCCTGCTGATGCCCGTGCTGCTGGTGGCGACGGTGGCGCTGAACTTCCTGGCCACCCTCGGCATCTCCGCGCTCGTCTTCACCCACGTCTTCGGCTTCAGCGGCACGGACGCCTCCGTCCCGCTCTACGGGTTCGTCTTCCTGGTCGCCCTCGGCGTGGACTACAACATCTTCCTCATGTCCCGGGTCCGGCAGGAGTCCCTGCACCACGGGGTGCGGGAGGGCATCCTGCGCGGTCTCACGGCCACCGGCGGCGTGATCACCTCGGCCGGCGTCGTCCTCGCCGCCACCTTCGCCGCGCTCGGCGTGATCCCGCTGGCCTTCCTGGTGCAGATCGCGTTCATCGTGGCCTTCGGCGTCCTGCTGGACACGCTGGTGGTGCGCTCGCTGCTGGTCCCGGCGCTGGCCCGCGACATCGGCGCCGTCGCCTGGTGGCCGGGGCGGCTGGGCCGGCGCACCCCGGAACGGGAGGAGTGACCCGCCCCGCAGCGGGGCGCCGGGCGTCCGGGCGCCGGGGCCCGGGCGTCAGGCGTCCGGACGCCCCGCCCCCGGGCGCACCGAGCCGAGGAAGCGCCGTACGGCGATCTCGATGACGACCCGCTCCGGATTGGCCCGGGGCTGCCGGTAGCGGGCGGCGTACCGGGCCTCCGCGTCGCGGACCGCCCCGGCGTCGTCCCGCACGGACGCGACGCCCTCCAGCGTGGACCAGCGCCTGCCCTCCACCTGGCCCACGGCGACGACGACCCCCGCGGCCCGCCGCACGTTGCGCGCCTTCGCGGTGTCCCGGCCCGTGATGACCCGTGCCGTACGGGTGGCGTGGTCGTACGTCACCCCGACCGGGACCAGGTGGGGTGTCCCGTCGGCCCGCGGCGTCGACAGGAAGCACACCCGGCGCTCCTGCCAGAACCGGACGAACTCCTCGTCCGCGTCGTGCCGTTCCCCGGTGTCCATCCGCACTCCTCGTCCGCGTCGCGTGCCCCCGTCCGGGACAAGGATCGCCCGGCGGACCGGACGTCCGCCCGGTGGGGTCCGGGTGGCGGCGGGGGACCGGGGTCAGGCGGCGTCCCGTCCGGACGCGCGGGCCCCGGCCGGTTCCGTGCGCGGGCCCGGCGAGCGACGGTCCCGGCCGCCCGGGAGCAGACGCAGATGCCGCCGGCGCGCGTGCCGGGGCGGCCCCGGATCACCGAACAGCCGGTCCTCCAGGTACGTCATGGTGAACAGCAACAGCCCCATCCCGGGCAGTAGCAGGACGGCAACGGTAACCACGCCGCAGGTCCCCCTCCGCAGTGGACGACTCCCTGCGGGTGCCCAGGGCGGCGCCGGTGATGGGCCCGCGGGGAGTGAAGATGACGCGACTGTCCGACATAAGGGGCAAGTGCCGGTAAGGGGGACGAGTGTGCCGGGTCATGTTCGTGTCGCGCGCGGGTAGGCGGCTCCGACGGCAGACATGTCCCCCAGGAACGGAGCACCCGAGCCGATGTCGCACACCTTCCCGCCCGCCGCCCAGTCCCCGCCTCCCGCCCTGGCGGCCTCCTGGTCGGACTGGATCGGCGACCACACCACGGCACTGATCGGGATACCGCTGCGCATCGCGCTCATCGTCGTGATCCTGCTCGTGCTGCGCGCGGTGGCCAAGCGGGCCATCACCCGGGTCGTCCAGCGGGTCCTGGAACCGTCGGCGGGCGAGCACGACCGCAGCCGCCCCCGCAGGCCGACGCGCGGCGCCGCCGTCCTGCACCGCGACCGGTCCCGGGCCCGCCAACGCCGCGAACAGCGGGCCCGCACCATCGGTTCGGTACTCAGCAGCGCCGTGACCATCGTGCTGTTCATGGTCGGCGTGGCCATGGTGCTCGACCAGGTCGGCATCGCCCTCGGCCCGCTGCTGGCCAGCGCCGGAGTGGTCGGCCTGGCCATCGGTTTCGGCGCCCAGAGCCTGGTCGCGGACTACCTGTCCGGGCTGCTCATCATGGTCGAGGACCAGTACGGCGTCGGCGACTCGGTCGATCTCGGTGAGGCCGTCGGCGAGGTCGAGCACGTCGGCCTGCGCCTGACCCATGTGCGCGACCTCAACGGCGGCCTGTGGCACATCCGCAACGGCGAGATCCTGCGCGTCCGCAACGACAGCCAGGAATGGGCCCGCGCCGTCCTGGACGTCGCCGTGTCCCACGACGCGGACCTCGACACCGTCTACCGGGTGCTGGAGGAGACCGGCCGCACGCTGCGCGAGGAGCCGGACTTCGCCGACGTACTGCTGGAGGAGCCCGCGGTGTGGGGCGTGCAGTCCCTCGACGTCGACGGGGTGCTGGTGCGCCTCGCCGTCAAGACGGTGCCGCTCCAGCAGTGGGGCGTCACCCGCGAGCTGCGCCGCCGGGTCAAGGAGGCGCTGGACGAGGCGGGCGTCGAGATCCCCTTCCCGCGGCGGCCGGTATGGGTGCACGGCGGAGCCGCCGAGGGCGAGACGTGACGCGCTGACGCATGACGCGCGCGCGATGCCGGTTTGCCGAACCGGCAACGATCTTTGCGTCTCTCGTCGTGTGAGGGGCAGCCTGCACACGGGGCGCGCGGCCGTCGCGCGCCCTGCCGAGCAGACGACCGCGCCCGCCCCAGGAGGCACCATGACCGACACCCCCGCGCCGGCCCCCGCCGCGGAGTTCTGGGAAGCCCGCTACCGCGACACCGGCCACGTCTGGAGCGGGCGCCCCAACGAACTGCTGGTCCGCGAGGCGGACGGCCTCGCCCCCGGCACCGCGCTCGACCTCGGCTGCGGCGAAGGGGCGGACGCCGTGTGGCTGGCCTCCCGCGGCTGGCGGGTCACCGGCGTGGACATCTCCGCCACCGCGCTCGAACGCGCCGCCGGACACGCCGCCGAGGCCGGGGTCGGCGACCGCGTCGCCTGGGAACGCCACGAACTGGGGCCCTCGTTCCCCGAGGGCTCCTTCGACCTGGTGAGCGCCCACTACCTGCAGTCCCCGGTCGCACTCGACCAGCGGGCGGTGCTGGGCGCCGCAGCACGGGCCGTGGCGGCCGGCGGCACCCTGCTGGTCGTCATGCACGCGGGCTGGCCCTCCTGGCAGACCGAGCCGCCCTTCGACGCCGTCTTCCCCACCCTGGACGGCGTCCTCGCCGAACTCGCCCTGCCGGACGGCGAGTGGACCGTCGAGACCCGGCGGACCGTCCGCCGGCCCAGCGTCTCGCCCGAGGGCACCGAAGGCTTCCGCGAGGACAACGTGTGGCGCCTGCGCCGGGCGTGAGGCCCTCCCGGCGCCTCCGCGACAACGCGCGACATATGCCCCATTTGTTGAAGAAGTTATCTTCTGAGAATTTTGAGAAGAGGGGCATGTTTTGAGACTTCCCGGACACCCTTGGACGTGAAGGCCATTTGGCTACCAGAGGGAGATGGTGAAATGCCTTCCAAGGACAAGGTGCTCGAGGAAGTCACCCGCACCGAGAACATCGACATCGACGCGGCACTCGACCCCGCCGAGCCCGACGGAGTCTTCCGCGACAGCCGCGAGTGCGCCGCGCTCGCCCTGCAGTCCGGAGGCACCAGCCTCCTGCTCTCGCCGCCGACCCCGCGCCCGAAGAAGGGCTGACGGACCGACGGGAGAGTGACATGGAGCAGTCGAGCACGTCGGCCCTCCTGCAGGGCACGGTGCTGGACCTCGCTTCCGACGTGGTCTCCGCTCTTCGGAGCGGAGACCACGTGCGAGCGGGGAGCACCCTGACGACAGGCGGCGCGGGCGAGGGCGTCGCGCGTGCGGCGGTGCGCGTCCTGGGCGCCGACACCCTGCTGCCCAGCGTCCTGCTGCGCATCGCGCCCGACCCCGGACAACTCGCCGTGTTCAAGGACGCCGTGGCGGCCCATCCGCCGCGCGAGGACGCACCACCCACCGTCGTGTGGAGCCACTGGGCCATGGCCCGCGCCCTGCGCCGGACCGAGCAGCCCCTCGCCGGCCCGCTCGCCGACGAGCCGGAGGCCGCACCCGACGCCCGCTGGCTCGACGACGCGAGCTGGCAGTTCCTGACCCACCAACTCGCCGTGCTCGCCCCGCTCGCGCTGCCCGGCGAGGAGTGCGCGGTGACCCGCGCCGCGCGCCGCCGTCCCGTGGACGTCGCCCGCGGCTTCGTACGGGCAGTACGCCGCCGCGACTGGCAGCAGGCGGCCGGAGCAGGGCGCTGGCTCACCCTCCTGGACGGGGTGCCCGACACCCTCGGCCTCGACTCCGGGCTCGACTTCGTACGCCTCATGGGCGGCTCCGACCCCCGGGTGGCGCTGCAACTGGAGGCGGCGCGGCTGATGCCGGCCGGGGTCCTCCTGTGAGCGTCCGCGATGTGCGGGCCCGCGCCGTGCGGGTCCGCCGCGCGAGCGTTCGGGGCGTCGAGGAGGCCGCTCTCGACTGGGTGTGGGCCCACCGCGACCGCTTCGCGCTCGGCGACGACGCGCTGGCGGCCGACGGCCAGGTCAACCGGACCTGGAAACCCCTGGGCGAACTGACCCAGGTGTGCGCCTCCGTGTCCCGGAGCACCCCGCCCGGCGACCCCCTGCACACCCGCGTGTCCGAACTGCTGGACTTCGCCTGGCAGCAGACCCACCGGGGCGAACTCTTCCCGCTCATGCAGTCGCTGGAGCCCTTCGCGACCTACCCGCTGGAGGTGTACGCGGCCTTCGCATCGGCCGGACTGCGGCACCCCGGCTACGAGGCGTCCGCCGCCGTGGTGGCCCGCACCCGCGGATGGCGGCTGACCGAGCAGTACCCCACCCGCCGGCTCGGCGTGCTCGAGGCCGAGCGGCGCAGCGGCCTCCCCCCGCACGGGCGCGTCCCGCAGGCACTGGACCGCACCTGGCTGGGCGGTCTGCCGGAACCGTGGACCTTCGAACGCGCGGCCGGTTACGCGCTCACGCACGTCGTCTTCCACCTCACCGACTGGGGACGCGCCGCCCGGGGCGTGCCGGCGGACCTGGCGGACTACCTGCTGCACTGGCTACCGCCCTGGCTCGACACCTGCCTGGACGCCCGGATGTGGGACCTGAGCTGCGAACTGCTCGCGGTGGCGGCCAGCCTGCCGCGCCCCCTGGAACCGGCCGTCCTGGACGACGCCTGGCAGCGTGTCGCCGCCGCCCAGGACACCTCCGGCGCGGTCCCCGAGGAGGGCGCGGCCCAGGACGCCGCCGGGGCCGACCCGGGCCCCGACCCCTACGCCTTCACCGACTGCTACCACTCCACCCTGATGGCCGCGTTCGCGGCGTCCCTCACCACGGCCCGGCCGCGGGACGTGCGCGAGGGCCCGCGGCCCGCCGGGCGGCCCGCCGGACAAGGAGCGCAGGGATGACGGACACCCGCCTGATCCACCGCGTCGGAGCCGGTGCCCTGGAGTGGCTGTGGGCCCACCGCGACGGGTTCCGGCTGGAGCCGGACGTGGACCCCGAGACCGGGTTCCTGGAGCGCTTCAAGCCGATCGGTGAACTCGCCCTCATCTGCAAGGTGCTCTTCCGCGAGGGCGTGGCCGGGTCGCGGCAGGCGCAGCTCGCGCGCCAACTGCTCGACCACACCTGGCGCGAGACCCTCGACGGCGGACGCATGCTGGTGCGCGGCCAGCGCGTCGAGCCCTTCTCGCCCGTCCCCTTCGAGGTGTACCTGCCGTTCAAGGAACTGGGCTACAGCCAGCCCGAGGTGGAGCGCGCCACGGTCCTCAACCACCGGCTGGACAGCTGGGCGCGGTTCCCGGTGACCCCGACCAGGCGCCTGGGCCTGTCCGCCTTCCAGCGCCGCTTCGGCCTGACCGCGCGGCCGCCCGAGGCGGACCTGGCCGCCGCCACCTGGCTGGCCGGCACCCCCGAACCGTGGACGGTCGAGGGCCACACCGCGTACGACATCACGCACACCGTCTTCCACCTCACCGACTGGGGCGAGAACCCCGGCGGCCTGCCGCCCTCCGTCGCCGACTACCTCGCCACCTGGCTCCCGGTCTGGATCGACGACTGGCTGGACCTCGAACGCTGGGACCTGCTCGGCGAACTCCTCGTCGTCGACGCCTGCCTGCCCCGGCCCACCCTCGACGAGGCCGCCTGGCAGGGCTTCGCCGCCGCGCAGCAGCCCGACGGCGCCATGCCCGCCGTGCGCACGATGCCCGAGGGGGAGCCCGACGCCGTGTTCGACCTGGTGTACCACCCGACGCTGGTCGCCGCCTTCGCCTCCCTGCTGGCCACCTCCCGCGCCCTCGCCGAGCTGGCGCACTCCGCGTCATGACGGGCCGTCGCACGCCCTGGCCGGGCGAACCGGCCCCCGACGAGCACACCCCGCCTGAGCCCCCCGTACCGGCTGACGAGGAGAGGCTGCGCGAACGGCTGGCCGAGGCCGTCGACGCCGCCGACGCACCCGACGTCGTCCTCGCCGTCTCCCGGCGCGGCCGGCGCACCCTGCACAGCGGCGGCACCGCCCCGCCGCCCGACGTCCCCCGCGAGGACCTGCGCTACGAGATCGGGTCGGCCTCCAAGACCTTCACCGCACTGCTGCTGACCCGGCTGATCAGGCGCGGTGTGCTCACCGGCGGCGAGGCGGCCGTCACCTGCCTGGAACCCGGGCGCCCGGCGGGCCCGCACCCCGTGACGCTCGCGCACCTGATCACCCACACCGCGGGACTGCCCGCCCTGCCGGCCGACTTCGTACGCCGGGGCCTGCCCGCCTGGCGCACCAACCCCTACGCCCGCTACCCGGCCGAGCGGCTGACCGGCGCCTTCCTCGGCCACCGTCCCCGCCACCGCCCCGGCACCCGCTGGCACTACTCCAACTACGGCGTCTCCGTGCTCGGCCACGCGATGTCCGCGACCATCGGGACCGCCTGGGAGGACCTGATGACCGGGCAGGTGCTGCGCGCGCTCGGCCTCAGCGGTACCGCCCTGCGCGCGGAGGGCCCGCTGACCGACGCGGTGGGCCACCGCAAGGACGGCCGTACCCCTGTCCCCGCCTTCGACGCGGGCGGCTTCCAGGCGGCCGGTGCCGTCCGGTCCACCCCGCACGACCTGCTCACCTTCCTCGAAGCCCATCTGGACCCGGCCCGCTCACCGGCCGCCGGGGCGCTGCGGGCGGCGCGGGTTCCGGTGCTCAGGCGGGGGCTGGGGCACCGGCACGTGCACACGGTGGGGTGGTTCCGGCACCCCACCGACGGCGGGCCGATGTACTTCCACAGCGGCGCCACCCTGGGCCAGCAGGCGTTCCTGGGCTTCCGGCCGGACACGGACACGGCCCTGGCCGCGGTGTGCTCCCGGCGGTTCCGCGCCCGGGACCCGTTCATCGCCACCGCCTACGCCCTGCTCGCGGAGGGATAGCGGCCGGACGCGCGAAGGCGCGGGGCCCCGTCGAGCGGCCCCGCGCCTCTTCCGTCCGTCGGAGTCCGCCCGTCAGACCCGCTGCCACAGGGCCGGCGTGCTCGCCGGCGAGCCGACGCCCTGGGCCTGGTGGCTCTGCAGGCACCGGTAGCGCGCGCCGTCGTAGGACACCGTGGTGCCGACCTCGTAGACCCGGCCGGCGGCCCAGGCGTCCCCCGCCGCGTTGTCCTGCGGCGCGGGAGTCCCGGTCGCGGCGGAGGTGGTCTTCAGGGTCAGCCCGAAGTCGCTGAGCAGCGGATTGACCGGCTGGTAGAAGGTCGTCCCGCCGTTCGTGCAGTCGCCCGAGCCGCCGGACGTGGTGCCCTGCGCCTGGGTGCCCGACACGAACGGGCCGCCGGAGTCGCCGGGTTCGGCGCACACCGTCGTCTCGGTCAGCCCGTCGACGGTGCCCTCGGGGTAGGTGACGCTCGTGTCGTGCTGCTGGACGGTTCCGCAGTGCCACCCCGTGGTCGAGCCGGAACGGCACACCGAGGCACCCACGAGCGCCTCCACCGACCCGGCGACCTGGATCTTCTCGCCGCCCTCGCCCTTCACGTCCGGCGTGGCGGTCCAGGCGGAGTTGACGCCCACCCAGGCCATGTCCTTGCCGGGGAACGTCGAGGCCTGGAAGGTGCCCTGAGCGGTCTCGTCGTACCCGGTGGTGGTGGCGCCCGGGTCGCCGCAGTGCCCGGCCGTGGCGAAGCCCTGCTGGTCGTCCTTGGTGACGGAGAAGCCGATGGAGCAGCGGGCCTGGCCGTCGATGTAGTAGGCGTCGCCGCCGACCAGGTCGGTCAGCACCCGCGGCTGGTCGGGGGAGACGCGGACGCCCACGCCCTGGTCCGGCACTCCGGCGGCCTCGACGAAGGCGGTCGCGGCGGACCGGCTGGTCGCCTGGACCGTGACCCGGTTGGTCCGCAGGTCGACGTACCAGACCGGTGTCTGCCGGGTCGCGGTACGCACCGCGGCCGCGTCCAGCTTCTCCTTGACCGCGCGCAGTTCGGCCAGGTTCCTGCCGACGACGGCCGCCTTGGCGCCCTGCGCCTCGATGGCCGCGGTGTCCGCGGTGTCGGTGGTGGCGACGGTCAGCTCGGCCGAGGTAGCGCCGCTCACCCAGGCCCCGGCGAACCGGTCGCCCAGCGTGTTGCGCAGCATGCCCGCGCGGGTGCCCGCCTCCGCCTCGTTGACCAGCCGGGCCGCCGCCTGACCGGGCGCCAGCTTCAGGTCGCGTTCCATGGCGCTCAGCATCCGCGCCGGCGCGGTGCCCGTGCCGGGGTGCGGGCCACGGCGGGCCGCGGTCCCGGGGCGGGCGGCGGTGCGGCCGACGCGGCCGAGGGAGCGCGGTCAGGACCAGGGCGCCGAGCGCGGTGAGGGCCGCGCGGCGGCTGCGCGCGGCATGTCTGCCGACCATGCGATGTGCCTCCTTCGAGTGCTGTGCGAGACAGCGGTGTCCGGTGGGCGACCGTGGGTCACGGTGCCCGCGACGAAGTCACAGGCCTTGCCGCAAAGATCCGCGGCGATGCCCGACCCGGGGCCGTTTCGCGCTATGGGGGACGTCGTGGGTGCCATGTGCAGTACGCGCCCGCCCCTTCGGCGGGGCGGGCGGGGTCAGGCGGGCTTCAGGCCCGGCTCGCCCGCCTCGGTGACGAAGGACGCGGCGGTGGTGACGGGAGCGCCGGGCGTGCTGATGGCGGCGACCGTCTTGAAGTCGAGGTGCGTGGCCTGACGGCCGAGTTCGGCCCGGACGTAGCCGCGTCTGCCGTTGTAGAACTTCATGTGCGGGTTGGCCCGCATGTACAGGTCCCAGTTGGCGGGCTGCTCCACGCCGTCCCGGCCGCTGGCCACCGAGGTGCAGGTGACCTCGGTGGCGACGGTGGCGGACGCCGGGTCGTCGAAGTCGTCCTTGACGTCGAGGGCGTAGCCCACGTGGACGTCGCCGGTGAGGATCAGCCAGTTGTCGACCCCCGCGGCCTTCGCCCCGGCGACCACCCGGTCGCGCGAGGCACGGTAGCCGTCCCAGGCGTCCATGGAGAGCGCGGCGTCCGCGGTCACGTCGAACTTGCGCTGGGAGAAGCACACCTGCTGGGGCATCACGTTCCACAGCGCGGTCGAGCCCTTCCAGCCGTCCAGCAGCCACTGCTCCTGCTCGGCGCCGGTGATGGTGCGTGCCGGATCGTCGGACTCGGCGCCGGGGGCGTGCGGCCGGTCGTCGTAGGCCTGGTCGGAGCGGTACTGGCGGGTGTCGAGGATGTCGAACTGGGCGAGCGTGCCCCAGTGCAGCCGCCGGTACAGGCGGGCGTCGGGACCCTGCGGCAGCTGGGCGGCGCGCAGCGGCTGGTTCTCCCAGTACGCGCGGTACGCGGCGGCCCGGCGCAGCAGGAACTCGGAGGGCGGGATGTCGTTCTCCGGAGTGCTGCCCGCGTAGTTGTTCTCGGTCTCGTGGTCGTCCCAGGCGACGACGAACGGGTGCGCGGCGTGCGCGGCCCGCAGATCCTCGTCGCTCTTGTACAGCGAGTAGCGCAGCCGGTAGTCCGCGAGGGTCATCGTCTCGCGATTGAACACGTCGGGCAGCGTGACGTCGGTGTAGCGGCGCTGCCCGCCCGCCGAGTCGACCGCGTACTCGTACAGGTAGTCGCCGAGGTGGAACACCACGTCGACGTCGTCCTGGGCGACATGGCGGAGCACGGTGTAGTAGCCGTCCATGTAGGCCTGGCAGGCGACCGCCGCGAGCTTCAGCGACGAGGTGGCGCTGCCCGCCGCCGGGGCGGTGCGGGTGCGGCCCGCCGGGCTGAGCCAGGCACCGGCGCGGAAGCGGTAGTAGTAGACCGTCCCGGGCGTCAGGCCCTTCACGTCGACGTGGACGCTGTGGTTGTACTCGGCGTGGGCGTCGGCGGTGCCCCGGAACAGGACGCCCGCGAAGTACTCGTCCAGGGCCACCTCCCACTCGACCGCGACCCGCTCGGTGCCCATCCCGCCGTCCTCCAGGAACGGCTCGGGCGCCAGCCTGGTCCACAGCAGCACCGAGTCCGGCAGCGGGTCGCCGGAGGCGACGCCGAGGGTGAAGGGGTCCTTGCTGATCCGGGCGGCGCGTTCGGGAGCGGCGACCGCGCCGCGGGCCGGCACGTTGGTGGAGAACGCGAGGGCCGCGGCGGCCGCGGTCACGGTGAGGAAGCGCCGGCGGCCGAGGTGCCGGGCGGCGGCGCCCAGCACGGCGTCGTGCGGGGAGAAGGCGTGCTCGGCCAGTGCGCTGGGACGGCCCGTGGGCGCCATCTGGTGTCCTCTCGTACAACGGGGCGATGCGCGGACCCCGCATGCTAAGCAGACAAAACGTCCTAAACGGGCAGGGCTTGCGGAGTGATCACACAGGAGGAGGTACGCGCGTGTGGGCGCGCTCCCTCCGGGGCACCCGGGAGCCATGGCCAGGACACGGCGCTACGACGTTGCGGCGTCCGGCGGCTGGTGGGACGAGGACGACAACCGCCGCCTGCCGGCCGGCGAGGTGCACGCGTGGGAGCAGGGCAGGAACGAGACGGTGTGCGGACTGTCGCTGCACCGTTCCCGGCTCACGCGGTTCCCTGGGATCGTCTGGACCGACGTCCTGCCCGAGTCCGGCGGCGCGGCCGACGCCGTCCGCCGGGTCTGCCCCCGCTGCGCCGCCGCGGCCGGGCGCCGGGGCGCGGACTCCCGGCCCATCTGGCGGCGTGTCGACCCGCGCCCGTAGGGGCCGGACGCACGGTCCGGCCCCGGCAGTGACGCGATCGGCCTCCTACACGGGCAGCGGCGAGCGGCTCACCCGGATCTTGGACTGGCCGTGCGGCCGCTTCTCCCAGTCCTCCATGAACCGCGCGTGCAGGTGGTGCTGGGCGGCGAGGGTGAGCAGGGTGTCCGTGCGGTAGTAGAAGTCCTCGCGCAGCACCTGGTGCTCGGTGCCCTCCGTCCGGTCGAAGGTGAAGTCGAAGAACCCGGTGCGGGTCAGGACCCGGCCGACGTGTGCGAGGCACTCGTCGATGACGCTCAGCGGCGAGTGCGAGAAGACGCTGTGCGCGTGGATGACGTCGAAGTGGTCGTCGGGCAGGAACTCCAGCCGGAGGTCCCCGGTGATGGTCAGGTGGGGCAGTTTCGCCTGGAGGCCGCGCTCGGTCAGGGTCCGCTTCGCGGCGATCAGGATGTCCGGCGAGATGTCGACGCCGTAGTAGTGACCGGTGTCGAGGTGGTCGATGAACCGCCAGCCGCCGCGCAGGTTGCCGCAGCCGATGTCGAGCATCCGGTGGTCGGGGCGCAGTCCGTGCTCGACGAGGTAGTCGAACTGCATCTGCCCGAGCGCCAGCCACCGGTCGTGCGTCCGGCTGCCCACCGCGGCCTCGGGATCGCGCCGGGTGTCGGAGGCCATCACCGCCCGGTAGTAGCCGACGTGGTCGGGGTGCCTGACCCGCAGCCACGCGTCCCGGCCGGCCCGGCGGACGTAGGGGCCGACACGCTCGGGATGGCGCAGCGCGTACCCGACCTTGTGGGTGAGCGCGGCGCGGTTGCTGCGCAGTTTCTTCGGGGACTTGGCGTCCTTGGACATGGCGGAACGACCTCCGTACGAGGGGTTCGGGCAGTGAGAGGGGGCCGGACGGGGCTGTCAGACCCGGCGGCGCAGGAGAAGGGCCGTGACGAGGACGAGGACGAGGGCGAGGCCGCCGAGCAGCGCCGTGTCGGTCCACTGGAAGGACCAGTAGTCGCCGGCCGGGTTGGCCTCGTAGTAGCGGGAGACATACCCGTGCCGGGTCATGCACTCCCGCAGTTCCGAACCGGAGGGGAAGGCGCACTCCAGCACGGAGTCCCGGCGGCCGGAACCCGTGATCAGCCCGTAGTGCCCGGTGGACCACTTGTCGCCCATCGGCGCCTTGGGCTGCCAGCCGTCGCTGACGTACCGGTGCGGCGGCACCAGCAGGCGGGCCCGGTGCGTCCACTGCACCAGCACCGCCGCCGCGCCCGTGACCAGCAGCGTCCAGGCCATGGCGGAGAGCACCCGCCGCGTCAGCAGACCGGCGAGGGTGCCCACGGCCAGCCCGAACAGCGCGGCGGCGACCAGGGAGGGGCCGGAGCCGGTGAGCGCGGTGGCCTCGTACCAGAACACGCCGTAGCTGCGGTTGACGGCGGGCTCCCACCACCACCGGAACAGCAGGGCCAGCGCCCCGGAGAGCACCGTGGTGCCCAGCGCGGCGAGGGCGAACCGGGAGGCGAACCACTGGGCGCGGCCGACGCCCTGGGACAGGATCATCCGGTGGGTGCCCAGCTCCCGGTCCCGGCCCAGCAGCGGAGCGCCCCAGAACATGCCGACCAGGACGGGCAGCGCCAGGTTGAGCGCGCCGAGCAGCTTGAGCGGCTCGACGTCCAGGAACTGCGGCAGCCCGTCCTGGGGCCGGGAGCAGTACAGCGGACCGGGGTCGCAGTGGTCGAACAGTCCGCTGCGCAGGTCGTCGAGCATGCCGGCGCGGAAGTACGCGGCGAGCGCGGCGGCTGTCAGCAGGACCGCCGCGCCGCACACGACCAGCGTCCGTTGCCGGCGCCAGGCCAGCCACAGCGTGCCCTTCACGCCACCGCCTCCTTCGCGGCACCGGGGCCGTCCCGGAGGTGGCCGAGCAGGATCTCCTCCAGGCCCGGCCGCTCGACGTGCCAGTCACCGCCGACCGGACCGCGCGGCCGCACCAGGGCGGTCAGCTGCCGTCCGTGCGTACGGCGGTGCACCACGGTGTGCCCCCGCAGCGACGGCTCCTCGTCGACGTGCCCGGTGAGCAGGGCGTGGCCCTCGCGCAGCGTGTCGGTGTCCTCGCTCAGCTCCACCCGTCCGGCCCGCAGCAGCATCACCCAGTCGCAGGTCTGCTCCAGGTCGGGCAGGACGTGCGAGGACAGCACGATGCTCACCTCGCGCTCCGCCGCCTCGGCCATCAGCGTCGCCATGATCTCGCCGCGCACCACCGGGTCGAGGTCGGCCAGCGGCTCGTCCAGCAGGAGCAGGTCCGGCCGCTTGCCGAGCGCGAGGGCGAGCGCCACGCGAGTGCGCCGGCCCGGCGACAGCTCGCCCACCCGGGCCGTCAGGGCGATGCCGCCCTCGCGCACCACCCGCTCGGCGACCGACCCGTCCCACGAGGCGTTCAGCTTGCGGCCCATGAGCAGGGTGTCGGCCACGGTGAAGCGGGGGTAGAGCGGCTTGTCCTGGGTCAGCAGGGCGACCCGGGTGCGGGCCGCGGCCGTGTCCGGCGGGATGTCCAGCACCCGTATCTCCCCGTGCGCGGGGCGCAGCAGTCCGCCGGCCAGGTGCAGCAGGGTGCTCTTGCCGGCGCCGTTGCGGCCGACCAGGGCGGTGATGCGGCCGCGGGGCAGTGTGAACCCGCAGTCCCGCAACGCCCACTCGCCGCGAGCCCGGTAGCGGAACCCGAGGTCCGTGGCGTGCAGCGCGGCGGGCTCGTCAGGCCCGGTCATGCGTCCTCCTGTTGTTGCTCGTCGTGCTCTTCGAGGGCCGCCGTGACCAGGGCGAGTACGTCGTCCCGCCCCAGTCCGGCCGCCAGGGCCCGTGCGACCCACGCGGCGAGGTCCGCCCGCAGGGGCGAGTCGTCCTCCGCGCCGGGCCGCGCCAGCGACCGCGTCACGAAGGTGCCGAGCCCGCGCCGCGAGCGGACCAGGCCCGCCTGCTCCATGTCGCGGTACGCCCGGAACACGGTGTTGGGGTTGATCGCAGTGGCGGCGACGACCTCCTTGGCCGTCGGGAGCTTGTCCCCGACCCGCAGCACACCCATCCGGAGTGCCTGTTCGGTCTGCCGCACGATCTGCACGTAGGCGGGGATGCCGCTCCGCCGATCGATCCGGTACTCGACCACGTCACCTTCCATGCTTTCATTAATTCATTAGTAGAAGCATGATCGGATCATGATCCGATGTCAAACGGCGTCCGTCATGGACTCCTTGTCCAGAGGCTGGACGTGTAGTCTGAGTTGATGAACGAATCCGCGCTGGACTCCGAACGCGACGCCGTCCTCGCCGCGCTGCGCCCCGTCGTCGAGGGCATCGCCGCGACGTTCGGGCCCGTCTGCGAGGCCGTACTGCACGACTACCGGCACCCCGAGCAGTCGGTCGTGGCCGTCGCCGGATCGGTGACCGGGCGGACGGTGGGCGGGGCGATGAGCGAGATCGGCATGCGCGTGCTGGCCCGCGGCGACGAGGCGCGCGACGAGCTGAACTACGTCACGCGCACCGCCGACGGCACGCTCCTCAAGTCCTCCACCATCGTGCTGCGCGACTCCACGGACGCCGTGTTCGGAGCTCTGTGCGTCAACCTGGACGTCACCGCCGTCGACCGCGCCCACGCACTCCTCGGCGCCCTCGCCGGGACCGCGCGCGCCCCCGCCGAAGTGCCCGCGACCACGTTCGGCGACGACATCGACGCCGTGGTCGACGCCATCGTCGACGACCACCCGCTGCGCCGGGACACCAGCTGGGCGGCGCTGGACCGGGACCGGCGACTGGAGCTGTTCCGCGACCTCGACGGGCGCGGCGTGTTCGCCGTACGCCGCTCGGTCGAGCACGTCGCCGCCCGGCTCGGCATCTCCCGCGCCTCCGCCTACCACTACCTCTCCCAGGCCCGCGCCGTCACCGGCCCGGCCGCCGACTCCGCCGGAGGACACCCGTGACGACCACCACGCCGGTCACCCTCGACGACGTCCGCTCCGCCGCGGCCCGCCTCGAGGGCGTCGCGCACCGCACGCCGGTGCTGCGCTCGCGCACCCTGGACGCCCTGGTCGGCGCCGAGGTCCACCTCAAGTGCGAGAACCTCCAGCGGGTCGGCGCCTTCAAGTTCCGCGGCGCCTACAACGCGGCCTCCCGCCTCGCGCCGGAGCAGCTGGCCCGGGGCATCGCCGCCTACTCCTCGGGCAACCACGCCCAGGCGGTCGCCCTGGCCGCACGCGAGCTGGGCACCACCGCGGTGATCGTCATGCCCGAGGACGCGCCGCCCTCCAAACGGGACGCCACCGTCGGCTACGGCGCCGAGATCGTCACCTACGACCGCTACACCGGCGACCGCGTGGCCCTCGCCGAGGCCCTCGCCGCCGACCGGGGCCTGACCCTGATCCCGCCCTACGAGCACCCGCACGTCATCGCGGGCCAGGGCACCGCCGCCCTCGAACTGGTCGAGGAGACCGGACCGCTGGACGTGCTGGTCGCACCCGTCGGCGGCGGCGGACTGATCGCCGGGAGCGCCACCGCGGTCAAGGGCCTGCACCCCGGCACCCGGGTCGTCGGCGTCGAACCGGAGGCCGGTGACGACACCCGGCGCTCCCTGGAGGCGGGCCGGCGTGTGACGGTGCCCGTCCCCCGCACCATCGCCGACGGCCAGGCCCTGCCCACCCCGGGCGAGCTGACGTTCTCCCTCAACCGGCGGCTCCTCGACGGGATCGTGGTGGTCTGCGACGACGAGATCCGGGACGCGATGCGATTCGCCTTCGAACGGCTCAAGACCGTCCTCGAACCGAGCGGTGCCACCCCGCTCGCGGCCCTCCTGAGCGGGAGGATCGACGCCCTGCCGGGCCGCGTCGGAGTGATCCTCTCCGGCGGCAACGTGGACGCCGCCCGCTTCGCCGCACTCTGCGCCGCCCCGCGCTGACCACCCGCCTCCCCCGGATGGCGCCGTCGAGTTGACAGGCGGACGATGGAGTGGTGGAGCCAGGGAAGGAGGAGCGTCATGCTGGAGGCAAAGACGCTCGACAAGCCGGACGAGCGGCGCGATTTCCCCCGCGGACACATCGAGGCCGTCCACATGGAAGGGCTGGACTTCGCCGTCGCGACCTTCGAACCGGGCTGGCGCTGGTCGGAGTCCGTGGCGCCGATCGCGGGCACCGGCAGCTGCATGATCCACCACAACTGCTACGTGGTGGAGGGACGCATGCACGTCCGCATGGACGACGGCGCCGAGAGCGAGGTGGGCCCCGGCGACGTCTTCGTCTGCTCACCGGGCCACGACGCCTGGGTCGTGGGCGACGGACAGTGCGTGGTGTACGACTTCGCCGGCAGCATGGCGAAGGAGTACGCCAAGGCCGACTAGCCGGACGCCCGGCGGCGGGAAGGAAGGGGCGACCGCCACGGCGGTCGCCCCTTCCTTCCCGTCTTCCCCCGCCTTCCGCTTCGGCCTCACGCGGCCAGTCCCACCGCCCCCACCGCCGGCGTCCGCAGCACCCGCCGGGCCGTGCCCACACTCGTCCCCAGCGTCACCGCCGCGGACACCGACACCATGGCGAGCCACACCCCGAGGAACTGGTCCGGCAGCACCGCGTCGGTACGGACCACCGTGAACGGCACCACACCGGCCAACGCGGCCACCGTGCCGAAGAACACCCCCGTCACCGTGAGGACGACGCCCTCGACGGCCACCACGCCCAGCACCTGCCCGGGCGTCGCCCCCGCCAGCCGCTGTTGACCGAATTCACGCGAGCGGTACGTCGTCGCCGCGTACAGCGAGTTGACCAGCATCACGCAGACGAACACCGCGATGACGCCGACCACCGTGAGGTTGAGCGTCTCCAGGTTCTTGGCGTCGACCGACTTCACCAGACCCGAGGCCCGCACCGCGTCGCTCTCCACCGCCTGCATCGTGAGCGTCGCCGTCGACACCGCTGTGAACAGGATCAACGACACGAGAATCCCGGCCGGCTGACTCGCCCGTTCCCGCAGGTTGCGCACGGCCAGCCAGCCACTCGCACCGCTCAGCGGCAGCCGCTCCAGCACGCCCTTCAGCAGCCGCGGCGACAGCAGCGCGAAACCGACCGAGAGGAGGATCGCCCCGTAGGCCGGCGGCGCCATCAGCGCCTCGTCCGTCGCGGAGAACAGGAACGTGGAGCCGGCGCCCACGGCCCCGGTGCCGAGCGCCGCACAGGCCAGGAAGCGCTTCGCCCCCGCCCGCTCCCGGCCGCCCCGCGTCAGACGCCGCACCGCCAGGAACGCCGCGCCCGCCGACGCGAGCAGGGTGATGCCCATGCCGCTCAGCAGTGCGACGGGCCCGAAGGAGTAGTCCACGGACCGCGCCACCTGACCGCTGTCCTGGAACATGTCCAGCAGCGCCCGCCCACCGAGCGACGCCGGGCCGATCGCCAGTGCCACGCCCACCAGCGCCACGGCCACCCCCTCACCCACGACCATCCGCTTGATCTGCGCCGGAGTCGCCCCCGAGCAGCGCAGCAGGTCCAGTTCGGCGGTGCGCTGACGCACGTTGACCGTCAGCGTCGAGGCCACCGCGAAGAACACCAGCAGGGCCCCGTACCCGCCGACGACCCCCGCCGCCGTGCCCAGCGTCTCCGAGCTGACCGGGTCGACGCCGTCCTGCGCTGCCGTGTCGTGCATCGAGTTGAACGTCATGACGACCGCCGCCCCCAGGAAGGCGGACAGCAGCGTCGCGAGGAACCGTCCGGGGCGGCGCCGGATCGACCTCAGAGCCAGTGCGAACATCGCTCACACCCCCGCCGGCACGTCGTCGCCCAGGTGGGCGAGGCGCTCCGCGACCGCGTCCGGCGTCGGGTCCTCCATCCGCCCGGCCAGCCGGCCGTCGGCGAGGAAGACCACCGAGTCGGCGTACGACGCGGCGACCGGGTCGTGCGTCACCATCACCACGGTCCGCCCGTGCACCCGCACCGCCTCCTGGAGCAGCAGCAGCACCTGTCGCGCGCTGCGCGTGTCCAGCGCGCCCGTCGGCTCGTCCGCGAAGATCACCCGGGGTTCGGTGACCAGCGCCCGGGCGATCGCCACCCGCTGCCGCTGACCACCGGAGAGCTGGTCGGGACGGTGGCCGAGCCGGTCCCCGAGACCGACCGACGTCAGGATCTCCCGTGCCCGCCTCCGGTCGACGCGCCGTCCGGCCAGCTTCAGGGGCAGCACCGTGTTCTGCGCGACGGTCAGCGTCTCCAGCAGGTTGTACTGCTGGAACACGAACCCGACCCGGCCGCGCCGGAACCTCGTCAGCTCCGCCTCGCCGCCACCGGTCAGCTCCTTGCCGTCCACGCACACGATGCCGGCGTCCGGCCGGTCGAGACCGGCCGCGCACTGCAGCAGCGTGGACTTGCCCGAACCCGACGGCCCCATCACCGCCGTGAACGTGCCGCGCCCCAGGCTCAGCGTGACACCGTCCAGGGCGGTCACGGCGTTCTCCGCCGAGCCGTAGGTCCGGGTCACCTTGACGAGCCGGAGGGCCTCGGGGGCGGGGCCCGGGTCGTGGTTGCCTCGTGCGCCGGAGCGGAACATCGTCATCACCTTCCGTGCGGCACGCCCTGTGCGGTGCCTCGTGGAAGACGCTACGGAGAGCGGATCCGGGCCGCACTGGGCACAGAACCCGTATGCGGGGGTGTACTCAGTGACACCCCGCCCCCGCATGCGCCACCATGACCGCCATGACCGACGGAATACGGTGGCTCGCCGAACCCCAGTGCCTCTCCCGCGACGGCTACAGCGTGGTGATGTCCCGCGAACTGGCCTCCGACGAACTGGTGTCGCGTCTCACCAGGACCGCACGCGGAGCGAAGCGCACGGCACACGCCATCGGCGAACTCACCCACACCCAGGTCTACGACGTGCTGGAGGGGTTCTACGGGGAGAGGCCCCACGACGGTCTCGCCCTGCGGCACGGAGAGCGCGGCGAATGGTCGTTCGCCGTCAAGTGCGGGGACTGGCCCGCGGAGTTCGGCGAGGAGCCCCCGCTCTCCCGCGGCGGCGCCCACGTCTTCCAGCTGGAGTACGACGAGCAGAACGTCAAGTCGGTGCCGCCGCGGTTCGCGTACCGCCACGACGGGCGCGACATGTGCGCCTTCAACCTGCATCTGAACGGTTCGTGGGGCCCCGGGGGCGTCGTCGGCGACCCGGAGATCGCCCCTCGTGTGGAGGCCGTCCTGGCGGCCGCCGGGCTGCCCGACGACGACCTCGACCCGCGTACGGCGCACCGGACCTCGCTGGAGGTCCTGGAGGCCCTCTTCGAGCTGTCACTGCCCCGGGAGGCGATCGTCAGCGGCACGCTGCCCGCCGTCGTCCTGAGGACCGGGTGACCACCCGGCCCGGTCAGTAGCCTCAGCCCTCCACCAGCACCACCTCCAGGGTGCGCGGACCGTGCACCCCCTCGACCCGGTCCAGCTCGATGTCACTGGTCGCGGACGGACCGGAGATCCACGTCAACGGGCGGGCCGGGTCGAGGCGTTCGAGCGCGAGCGGCACCGACGCGACCACCTGGTCCGGCACCCGGACGACGCAGATGTGGTGGTCCGGGACCAGGGTGATGCGGCGGCGGCCCTGGTCGGGGGAGCCGTCCAGGACGATGGTGCCGGTCTCGGCGACGGCCACGGCGCAGCCGGTGACCACGCTGTCGACCCGGTCGAGTTCCCGCGCGGTGCTCGCCGCCCGGTCCTGGACCAGGTCCGCGTCGACAGCCCGCGACCACTCCTTCGGCAACCCGTGGGGGACCACCACGCTCGTGGACCCGTGCGCGGACAGGAGACCGGCGATCAACTCGGGCAGTTCCCCCTGCGCGCAGCGGTGCACGAGCGCCCGGTAGTCCGCCAGGTTCTCGGCGAGCAGGTCCACCGTCCTTGCGGCGGACCGCTGCCCGTGCTCGCGCAGATAGTCCCGGGCGACGGGCGCCTCGTCGCCCGGCACGTCCGCCAGCGCGCGCCGGACCCGGCCCAGGATGCGTTCCCTGCTGCTCACTTCGCTCCGCCCTTCCCGCCGTGCGTGCGCTGCCACCAGTCCCGGAACGGCTCCGCGGGCACTGCCGGGAGGTCCCGGCTGCCGCTCCACGCCCGGCCGGGACCGGGCAGCGTACGCGGATGCAGGCGGCGGGTGCGCGAGGCCAGCCGCTGCCCCGTCCGCAGCGCGCCCGGGTGCGTGAACGCCCACTGCGCCGCCCGCATCGCCGCACGCTCGGCGGCGTGCCCCTTGGCGGGCCTCAGCACCACCCGGTTGCCGTTCCGGACGGCCGGACCGCCCTGCACCACCCGCTCCCGCAGGTGCACCAGCACCTCCGGGATGTCGATGGCGACCGGGCACACCTCGTAGCAGGCGCCGCACAAGGAGGACGCGTACGGCAGCGAGGCGTCGATCTCGCTGCCAGTGCCCCGCAGTTGGGGGCTGAGGATGGCGCCGATCGGGCCCGGGTACACCGAGCCGTAGGCGTGGCCGCCGGCCCGCTCGTACACCGGGCAGACGTTCAGGCAGGCCGAGCAGCGGATGCAGCGCAGCGCCTGGCGGCCCACCTCGTCGGCGAGGGTGTCGGTGCGCCCGTTGTCCAGCAGCACCAGGTGGAAGGCGCGCGGACCGTCCTCGTCGGTCGTGCCGGTCCACATGGACGTGTACGGGTTCATGCGTTCGGCCGTCGAGGAACGGGGGAGGGTCTGCAGGAACACCTCCAGGTCCTGCCACCTCGGCACGATCTTCTCGATGCCGACGACCGAGATCAGCGTCTCGGGCAGGGTCAGGCACATCCGCCCGTTGCCCTCGGACTCCACGACCACCAGCGTGCCGGTCTCGGCCACCACGAAGTTGGCGCCGGAGATGCCGACCCTGGCCCGCAGGAACTTCTCCCGCAGGTGCAGCCGGGCCGCCTCCGCGAGTTCGGCGGGCGTGTCCGTCAGGTTCTCGGGCGCGGGACGGCCCCACTCGCTCATCTCGGAGCGGAAGATGTCCCGGATCTCGCCGCGGTTGCGGTGGATGGCGGGCACCAGGATGTGCGAGGGCCGGTCCTTGCCCAACTGTACGATCAACTCGGCGAGATCGGTCTCGTAGGCGTGGATCCCCCGCGCCTCCAGGGCCTCGTTGAGGGCGATCTCCTGCGTCGCCATCGACTTGACCTTGACGACCTCCGACTCGCCGGTCTCCTCGACGAGGCGGGCGACGATCTCGTTGGCCTCGTCCGCGTCGGCGGCCCAGTGGACCGTGCCGCCGGCCGCCGTCACCGCCTCCTCCACCTGCACCAGGTAGCGGTCGAGGTGGCGCAGCGTGTGGTCCTTGATCTGCTTCCCGGCCTCGCGCAGCGCCGCCCAGTCGTCCAGCTCCGCGACCGCGCGGGCCCGCTTGTCCCGGATGGTGTGGGTGGCGTGGCGCAGGTTGCCGCGCAGGGTCTCGTTGCCCACGGCCTCCCGGGCCGCGACCGGAAAGGCCGGCATTCCCACGAACGTCCCGCTCATACGGCCGCCTCCCGCGTGCTCGCCAGGATCTCCGCGATGTGCACCGGACGCATGCCCGTGCGCAGCCGCGTCATCGTCCCGCCGATGTGCATCAGACAGGAGTTGTCGGCAGCGCACAGCACGTCCGCGCCGGTGGACTCGGCGTTGCGCACCTTGTCCGTGCCCATCGCCGCCGACACGTCGGAGTTCTTCACGGCGAAGGTGCCGCCGAACCCGCAGCACTCCTCGGCGCCCGGCAGCTCCACCAGCTCCAGCCCCTCCACCGCCTCCAGCAGGCGCCGGGGCCGGTCGCCCAGGCCCAGGCTGCGCAGACCGTGGCAGGTCGGGTGGTACGTCACCGCGTGCGGGTAGTACGCCCCCACGTCGGTCACCCCCAGCACGTCCACGAGGAACTCCGTCAGCTCGTACGTCTTCGGCACCACCGGCGCCAGCGTGGCCGCGAGCGCGTCCCCGCGCCCCTCCGCCCGCGCCCGCTCGCCCATGCGCGGATACAACTCCCGCACCATCGCGCCGCACGATCCCGAGGGCGTCACGATCGCGTCGTGGTCCGTGAACACGTCGGCGAAGTGCCGGGCCAGCGGCTCGGCCTCGTGCCGGTAACCCGTGTTGTAGTGCGCCTGCCCGCAACAGGTCTGGGCCATGGGGAAGTCGACGTCGACGCCCAGTCGGGTGAGCAGCTCCACCACGGCCCGGCCGGTCTGCGGATAGAGCGTGTCGTTGACGCAGGTCAGGAACAGGGCGACACGCATCGCGGCTCCTCGTGTTCGATGGTCGGGCGCATGCCCAGAGCAGGGTAGTCGTCGGGACCGAGGGCGGGGGAGACCCGGTTCACCGGTCGGCGAGTCGGGTCTCGGCGGCCCGCCAGCGGGCCGTGTCGCCGCGCGGCTCGTAGCGGGTCGGCGACTGGGTGCGGGCCAGCAGCCGGCGCATCCCGCCGAGGTCGCCGACCCGTCCGTGGGCGCGGGCCTGCACGAGGACGTTGCCGAGCGCGGCGGCCTCGGTCGGCCCGGCCACCACCGGCAACCCGCAAGCGTCGGCGGTCAGTTGGCACAGCAGCGCGTTGCGGGTGCCGCCGCCGACCACGTGGACCACGTCGACCGGGTGCCCGGCCAGCCGCTGGGCGTCCGCCACGGCCCCGCGGTGGGCCAGCGCCAGCGAGTCGAGGATGCACCGGGTCACCTCGGCGGGCGTCCCGGGCACCGGCTGCCCCGAGGCACGGCACGCCTCGGCGATCCGCTCCGGCATCCGGCCCGGCGCCAGGAACGCCGGGTCGCCCGCGTCCACCACCGACCGCAGCGCCGGCACCCGGGCCGCCTCGGCCAGCAGCGCGCCGAGGTCCGGGTCGCCCCAGGCCCGTACGCACTCCTGGAGCAGCCACAGCCCCATGATGTTGCGCAGATACCGGACGGTGCCGTCCAGACCGAGTTCGTTGGTGAAGTTGGCGGCGCGGCTCTCCTCGGTCAGCACCGGAGCGGTCAGCTCCAGCCCGGCCAGTGACCAGGTGCCGGTGCAGATGTACGCGAACCGCTCGTCCGCGGCCGGTACGGCGGCCACCGCGGAGGCGGTGTCGTGCGAACCGACCGTCGTCACCGGCACGGGCCCCGTGAGCCCCGTCTCCTCCAGCACCTCGGGCCGCAGCACCCCGGCCGGGTCGCCGGGCCGGCGCAACGGGGCGAACAGGCCCAGGTCGATGCCGAGCCGGCCGGCCACCTCGTGCGACCAGTCGCCCGTGCGGGGGTCGATCAGCTGGGTGGTGGAGGCGTTGGTCAGCTCCGTGCCCTGCTCGCCGGTCAGCCAGTAGGTCAGCAGATCGGGGATCAGCAGCAGCCGTCGCGCCGCCGCGAACTGGGCCGTGCCCCGGGCGGCGGCGAGCTGGTACAGGGTGTTGAACGGCGCGTACTGCAACCCGGTCGCCGCGTACAGCTCCTCGGCCGGCAGCGTGGCCCACACCCGCTCCGCGACGCCCTCGGTGCGGGCGTCCCGGTAGTGCACGGGGTTGCCCAGCAGCGCCCCGTCCGCGTCCAGCAGCCCGTGGTCGACGGCCCAGCTGTCCACGCCCACCGAGTCCACCGGCCCGGCCGACCGCAGCCCGTCCAGCACACCGGCGTACAGCGCGAGGACGTCCCAGCGCAGCCCGTCGGGCGTACGGACCGGACGGTTGGGGAAGCGGTGCGCCTCGGTCAGCTCCAGCCGGTCGGGGCCGACGCGGCCGACCATGACGCGCCCGCTGGACGCGCCGAGGTCGACCGCGGCGTACGACCCGACGTCCCCGGAGTCGCTCATCGCAGGAACGCGGCGGCGACGCCGGCGTCGACCGGGACGTGCAGGCCGGTGGTGTGGGTGAGGTCGCCGCCGGTCAGCGCGAACACGGCGTTCGCGACGTGCTCGGGCAGCACCTCGCGCTTGAGCAGCGTGCGCTGCGCGTAGAACTCGCCCAGCTTCTCCTCCGGCACCCCGTACACGGCGGCGCGCTTGGCGCCCCAGCCGCCCGCGAAGATCCCGGAGCCGCGCACCACGCCGTCGGGGTTGACGCCGTTGACGCGGATGCCGTGCTCGCCCAGTTCGGCGGCGAGGAGACGCACCTGGTGGGCCTGGTCGGCCTTGGTGGCGGAGTAGGCGATGTTGTTCGGGCCCGCGAACACGGCGTTCTTCGACGCGATGTACACGATGTCGCCGCCCAGCTGCTGCGCGGTCATCACCCGGGCCGCCTCGCGCGAGACGAGGAAGGAGCCGCGGGCCATGATGTCGTGCTGGAGGTCCCAGTCCTTCGCCGTGGTCTCCAGGAGCGGCTTGGAGATGGAGATCCCCGCGTTGTTGACCACCAGGTCGACCCCGCCGAAGGCCAGCACCGCCGCCTCGAAGGCGTCCGCGATCTGCTCCTCGGAGGTGACGTCGACGGTCACGGCGACCGCCCTGTCCGCCCCGCCCAGCTCCTCGGCGACCTTGGCCGCGTTCCCGGCGTTCAGGTCCGCGACGACCACGCACGCGCCCTCGTCGACCAGCCGCCGCGCGATCGCCCTCCCGATCCCGCTGCCCGCGCCTGTGACGAGGGCGACGCGGGTGGCCAGCGGCTTCGGCTTCGGCATCCGCCGGAGCTTGGCCTCCTCCAGCGCCCAGTACTCGATGCGGAACTTCTCCGACTCCTCGATCGGCGCGTACGACGACACCGCCTCCGCCCCGCGCATCACGTTGATCGCGTTGACGTAGAACTCGCCGGCCACCCGCGCGGTCTGCTTGTCCTTGCCGAAGCTGAACATGCCCACGCCCGGTACCAGCACGATCGCCGGGTCCGCGCCCCGCATGGCGGGGGAGTCCGGCTCGGCGTGCCGCCGGTAGTAGGCGGCGTACTCCTCGCGGTAGGCCGCGTGCAGCTCCCTGAGCCGGGCCACCGCCTCGTCCAGCGGCGCGGTCGGCGCCACGTCCAGGACCAGCGGCCGCACCTTGGTGCGCAGGAAGTGGTCGGGGCAGGAGGTGCCGAGCGCCGCGAGCCGGGGGTGCTCGGCGCGCGCGAGGAAGTCGAGGACCACGTCCGCGTCGGTGAAGTGCCCGACCTGCGGCCGGTCCTGGGAGGCCAGACCGCGGACGTACGGCGCCAGCGCCGCCGCCCGCTCCCGCCGCCCGGCCTCGGGAAGCGCCGCGTACCCCTCGATCACCGGACCGAACGGCTCGGCCTTCCCGCGCTCGGCGAGGAAGGCCTCGGCGGTGCGGATGATGTGCAGGGAGTTGCGCTCGCACTCCTCGGAGGTGTCGCCCCAGGCGGTGATGCCGTGCCCGCCGAGCACGCACCCGATGGCCTGCGGGTTGGCCTCCTTGACGGCCGCGATGTCCAGCCCGAGCTGGAACCCGGGCCGCCGCCACGGCACCCACACGACGGTGTCGCCGAAGCACTCGGCGGTCAGCTTCTCGCCGTCCGCCGCGCAGGCCAGCGCGATCCCGGAGTCCGGGTGGAGGTGGTCGACGTGGGCGGCCTCGACGAGTCCGTGCATCGCCGTGTCGATCGAGGGCGCGGCGCCGCCCTTGCCGTGCAGGCAGTAGTCGAAGGCGGCGACCATCTCGTCCTCGCGCCCGACGCCCGGGTAGACGTCCTTGAGCGCCCGCATGCGGTCCAGCCGCAGCACGGCGAGCCCGCCCTCGGTGAGCGTCCCGAGATCCCCGCCGGACCCCTTGACCCACATCAGTTCCACATCACCCCCGGTGACGGGGTCGGTTCCGGCGCCCTTGGCGGACGCGTTGCCGCCGGCGTAGTTGGTGTTGCGCGGATCGGCCCCGAGCCGATGGGAACGGGCGAGGAGGGCGGCGGCTTCAGGGTGAGATGTCATGACGGTGCCTTTTCGACGGAGGGGAGGAGGTGCGCCCCTTCAGGGGCGCGGGGAACTGCGCGATCAACCACGATCAACCGCAGCCCGCCAACGACGGAAACCCGGCAGACGCCTACGCCCCCCACCCGGCCTGCTCGCCACCCACCCGTTCGGCAACGACCTTCTCCGCCCACCCGCAGGAGCGATACGCCTTCATGGGCTCGGGGTCCAACCCCGACTCCTCCCGCACCTCCCGAAGAAGCGGACGCACGTCCGTGTTGTACGCGTCCATCAACACCGCGTTGGCCTCCAGCACATCCCCCGAGTCCTGCGCGGCGGCCAGCGCCGGACCGTCGACCAGCAGCGCCTTCGCCGTGGCCTCCTGCACGTTCATCACCGACCGGATGATGGCCGGGATCTTCGCCTCGATGTTGTGGCACTGGTCGAGCATGAACGCCACGTCGGACGTGAACCCGCCGCCGCGCACCACCTCGTACATGATCCGGAACAGCTGGAAGGGGTCGGCCGCGCCGACCATCAGGTCGTCGTCCGCGTAGAACCGCGAGTTGAAGTCGAACCCGCCGAGCTTCCCCTCCCGCAGCAGCGTCGCCACGATGAACTCGATGTTCGTGCCCGGCGCGTGGTGCCCCGTGTCGACCACGACCTGCGCCTTCTCGCCCAGCTTCAGGCAGTGCGCGTACGCCGTGCCCCAGTCCGGCACGTCCGTCGTGTAGAACGCCGGCTCGAAGAGCTTGTACTCCAGGAGCATCCGCTGGTTCTCGCCGAGCCGCCCGTACACCTCGGCCAGGCCCTCGGCCAGCCGGTCCTGCCGGGAGCGGATGTCGTCCTGCCCGGGGTAGTTGGTGCCGTCGGCGAACCACAGTTTCAGGTCGCGCGACCCGGTCGCGTCCATGATGTCGACGCACTCCAGCAGGTGGTCGACGGCCTTCCTGCGCACCGCCGCGTCGGGGTGGCAGATGCTGCCGAGCTTGTAGTCGTCGTCCTGGAAGGTGTTGGAGTTGATCGCGCCGATGCGCACGCCCCGCTTCTCGGCGTGCGCGGCCAGCGCGGCGTAGTCCTCGACCCTGTCCCACGGGATGTGCAGGGCGACGGTCGGGGCCGCGCCGGTGAACTCGTGCACCTTCGCCGCGTCGTCCAGCTTCTCGAACGGGTCGCGTGGCACGCCGGCCTGGGCGAACACCTTGAAGCGGGTGCCCGAGTTGCCGTACGCCCACGACGGCGTCTCGACGGCCTGGGTCTTGAGCGCGGCCTTCACCGCGGCGAGCTCGGTCACTTCGGCGCTCCTGTGGCATCGGGTCGTGACCAGCGGTGAGGCACGACCATGTGTGAAACGATTCAGAACGCGAAGTTATGAGCCGCCCGATGGGGTGTCAACCCTTCCGGCCGTTCCACGTGTTCGTGACTCGGCTGTGACCTTCGGATATCGAAAGGTTTTCGACCCAAACCCATTGACGTGACATGCCCTGACTGCGCTAACGTCCCGGCAACCGAGTTGAAACCTTTCACGACGCCGTGAGGGCCGTCCCGCCCGGCGTCGTCGAGGAGCCCCCAATGACCCACCCGTCCGACACGGGTACGGCCCCGGTTCTGGCGCTCAGGGACGTCTCCAAGTCCTTCGGCGCGGTCCGTGCGCTGCGGGACGTCTCCCTGGAGCTGTTCCCCGGCGAGGTGCACGCCCTCGCCGGAGAGAACGGCGCCGGAAAGTCGACCCTCATCAAGACGCTGGCCGGAGTGCACCGGCCGGACGCCGGCCAGGTGCTGCTCGACGGCACGCCGGTCGTGTTCCACGGCCCCGGCGACGCCCGCGACGCCGGCATCGCCGTGATCTACCAGGAGCCCACCCTCTTTCCCGACCTCTCGATCGCCGAGAACATCTTCATGGGCCGCCAGCCGCGCCGCGCCCTCGGCCGCATCGACCACAGGGCGACCCGCGCCGCCACCGCCGAACTGATGCTGCGCCTCGGGGTCGAACTCGACCCCGACCGGCCCGCGCGCGGCCTGTCCATCGCGGACCAGCAGATCGTGGAGATCGCCAAGGCGCTCTCCTTCGACGCCCGCGTCCTCATCATGGACGAGCCGACCGCCGCCCTCACCGGCAGCGAGGTGGCCCGGCTCTTCGGCGTGGTGCGCACCCTGCGCGAACAGGGCGCCGCGGTGCTGTTCATCTCCCACCGCCTGGAGGAGATCTTCCGGATCTGCGAGCGGGTCACCACCCTGCGCGACGGTGCCTGGATCGCCAGCGAGCCTCTGGAGGGCATGGCCGAGGACGACCTGGTGCGCCGCATGGTCGGCCGCGACCTCGACGAGCTGTACCCCAAGCAGGAGGTCACCCCGGGCGAGAAGGCCCTCAGCGTGCGCAGGCTGACCCGCGAGGGCGTCTTCACCGACGTCTCCTTCGAGGTGCGGCGCGGCGAGATCGTAGCCCTCGCCGGACTCGTCGGCGCCGGACGCACCGAGGTCGCCCGCGCCGTCTTCGGCGTCGACCGCTGGGATGCCGGGGAGGTCGAGGTCGACGGGAAGCCGCTCGTCAACGGCGCCCCCTCCACCGCGATGGCCGCCGGCCTCGCCCTCGTCCCGGAGGACCGCCGCGCCCAGGGCCTGGTGATGGACATGTCCATCGAGCGCAACATCGGCCTCACCGGCCTGCGCACGACCGTGCGGGCCGGCCTCGTGGACCGGGGCGCCGAACGCAGCCGCTCCCTCGACTGGGCGGTCAAGCTCCAGGTCAAGTACGCCCGCATCGCCGACACCGTCGCCACCCTCTCCGGCGGCAACCAGCAGAAGGTCGTCCTCGCCAAGTGGCTGGCCACCGGCCCCAAGGTGCTGATCGTCGACGAGCCCACCCGCGGCATCGACGTCGGCACCAAGGCCGAGGTGCACCGGCTTCTCTCGCAGCTGGCCGCCGACGGCGTGGCCGTCCTGATGATCTCCTCCGACCTGCCCGAGGTCCTCGGCATGGCCGACCGCGTCCTGGTGATGCACGAGGGCCGGCTGACCGCCGAGATATCCCGCACCGACGCCACCGAGGAGACCGTGATGGCCGCAGCCACGGGGAGGGCCGCCGCATGACGGTCACCGCACCCGACCAGGCCCCCGTGGCCGACGTGCCCAAGGCCGGTGCCACCCGCCTGGTGGACCGCATCTTCAAGATGCGCGAACTCGCCATCCTGCTCGTCTTCCTGGTGATGATCGCCGTCACCCAGGCCGGCAACAGCGAGTTCCTGTCCGAGCAGGGCATCAAGGACCTGCTGCTGAACGCCACCATCCTCGTCCTGGTCGCCACCGGGCAGTCCCTGGTCGTCATCACCCGCAACGTCGACCTGTCCGTCGGCTCCACCCTCGGCATCAGCGCCTTCGCCGCCGGCACCTACCTCCAGGGCGGCGGCAACCCGGTCGTGGCCGTGCTGCTCGCCGTGCTGACGGGCGTCGGATTCGGCCTGCTCAACGGTGCGCTGGTCAGCCTCGGCCAGGTGCCCGCCCTGGTCGTCACCCTCGGCACCCTCTACATCATCCGCGGCATCGACTCCATCTGGGTCGGCTCCCGGCAGATCACCGCGGCCGACCTGCCCGGCGGCTTCGTCGACTTCGGCTCCGGCGGCATCTCCGCCGTGCCGTGGCTGGCCATGATCGCCCTCGCGGTGCTCGTCGCCACGGCGTACTACCTCAAGCAGTTCGGCAGCGGACGCGAGCTGTACGCCCTCGGCTCCAACCCGGAGGCCGCCCGGCTGGCCGGCATCCCGGTCCGCAAGCGGATCCTGGCCGCCTACACGTTCTGCGGTGCCCTCGCCGGACTCGCCGGCGCCCTCTACCTCGCCCGGTTCGGCAACGTCGACTCCGGCACCGGCAACGGCTACGAACTGACCGTCGTCAGCGCCGTGGTGGTCGGCGGCGTCGTCTTCACCGGCGGCTCCGGCAGCGTGTACGGCGCGGCGCTCGGCGCGCTGCTGCTGACCTCCATCAACAGCGTGCTGCCCGCCCTCGGCGTCAGCTCGGTGTGGGTGCTGGCCATCAACGGCATCCTGCTCATCCTCGCCATCGCCGTCGACCGGATCGTCGCGCTGCGCGTGGCCAACGCCCTGAAGAAGAGGAACGCCCGCCATGGCTGACAGCTCCCTCGCGCGCGCCGTCCGCTGGGACACGGTCGTCGGCGCTCTCCTCGTGGTCGTGCTGCTGCTCTCCTTCGGCTTCGTCGACGGGTTCGGCAACGCCCTCAACCTGTCCTTCCTCATCGGCAACACCCTGCCGATCGCGCTCATCGCCCTGCCGATGACGCTGCTGGTCGTCTCCGGCGAGATCGACCTGTCGGTCGCCTCCACCGCGGGCCTGTCCGGCGCGGTGATGGGCGCCCTGTGGAACCAGGGCATGACCATCGAGGCGATCATCCCGATCTGCCTGCTGCTCGGCGTGGTCTGCGGTCTGGTCAACGGCCTCCTGGTCACCCGGCTCGGACTGCCCTCCCTCGCCGTCACCATCGGCACCATGGCCGCCTACCGGGGCATCGCGCAGATCGTGCTCGGCTCCGACGCGGTGACCGACTTCCCCGCGCAGTACCTGGACTTCGCGGCCGGACGCATCGGCGACACCTTCCTCCCGTACGCGTTCCTGCCGTTCCTGGTGCTGCTGGCCATCGCCGTCGTCGCCCTGCACGCCACGCCGATGGGTCGGTCGCTGTTCGCCATCGGGGCCAGCGAGGAGGCCGCCCGCTTCGCCGGCATCCGGGTCAAGCGGCAGAAGCTGGTCCTGTTCACGCTGACCGGGCTGATGTCGTCCCTCACCGGCGTCTTCTGGGCCCTGCACTACGCCAGCGCCCGCTACGACAACGCCACCGGCCTCGAACTCTCCGTCGTCGCCGCCGTACTCCTGGGCGGCATCGACTTCGACGGCGGCAAGGGCACCCTCGGCGGCGCGATCGCCGGTGTGTTCCTGCTCGGCGCGCTGCAGAACGTCATGAGCCTGAAGGACGTCTCCGCGCAGTCGCAGATCGTCGTCACCGGCGTCCTGCTCGTCCTGTCCGTGCTCGGCCCCCGGGTCGCACGGCAGATCTCCCTCGCGAGAGCCGGACGCAGGGCGGTATCGGCGCCCCCGTCCAAGGCCCCCGCGCCGACCCCGTAACCCTGTCACCGGCTCCGTCCACCCTCAGAAGGAACCCACCATGCGCAAGTCGTCCATCCGCCGCACCTGCGCGGCGCTCGCCGCCGTCACCTCCCTCGCCCTGGCCGCCACCGCCTGCGGCGGCACCACGAAGGAGGACGTCAAGGACGAGGGCGGCAAGGCCGCCACGGCGGGCAAGGCCGACCCGAACGCCGAGACGAAGAAGGGGCTGACCGTCGGCTTCCTGCCCAAGCAGGTCAACAACCCCTACTTCACCGTCGCCGACAAGGGCGGCGAGAAGGCCCTCAAGGAGCTGGGTTCCAGCTACAAGGAGGTCGGCACCTCCAGCGGCACCGACACCGCCGGCCAGGTCTCCTACGTCAACACACTCACCCAGCAGCAGGTCGACGCCATCGCCGTCTCCGCGCAGGACCCGGGCGCGCTGTGCACCGCGCTCAAGCAGGCCATGAAGAACGACATCAAGGTCGTCACCTACGACTCGGACGCCAACCCCGACTGCCGCAACGCCTTCATCTCCCAGGCGTCCGCCGACGACATCGGCCGCACCCAGGTGCAGCAGATGGCCGAGCAGATCGGCAACAAGGGCGAGATCGCGATCCTGTCCGCCGCGCAGACCGCGACGAACCAGAACGCCTGGATCGAGATCATGAAGGACGAGCTGAAGGATCCGAAGTACAAGGACATCAAGCTGGTCAAGGTCGCCTACGGCGACGACGACGCCCAGAAGTCCTTCCAGCAGACCCAGGGCCTCCTCCAGGAACACCCGAACCTGAAGGGGATCATCTCCCCGACCACCGTCGGCATCAAGGCCGCCGCCCAGTACCTGTCCGGCTCCAAGTACAAGGGCAAGGTCAAGCTGACCGGCCTCGGCACGCCCAACGACATGCGCAACTACGTCAAGAACGGCACCGTCGAGGCGTTCGAGCTGTGGGACCCGGCCAAGCTCGGCGAACTGGCCGCCCGCACCGCCGTCGCCCTGTCCTCCGGCCAGATCACCGGCAAGGAGGGCGAGACCTTCAAGGCCGGCGCGCTGGGCGAGTACACCATCGGCAAGGACGGCGTGATCAACCTCGGCAAGCCGACCGTCTTCAACGCCGGCAACATCGACCAGTTCGACTTCTAGTCCCCGTCTCGGGACTCTCGTACGGGAGCGGTACTTCATGCAGCGCGTCTGTTTCCTGCTCAAGGTCCGCCAGGACCGCATCGCGGAGTACCGCGAACGCCATGCCGCCGTGTGGCCGGAGATGTGCGAGGCGCTCTCCGCCACCGGCTGGCACAACTACTCGCTCTTCCTGCGCGACGACGGCCTGCTCGTCGGCTACCTGGAGACCGAGGACTTCGCCGCCGCCCAGGCCGGCATGGAGGCCACCGAGGTCAACGGCCGCTGGCAGGCGGAGATGGGCCCCCTGTTCGAGTCCCTCGACGGGGCCCGCCCCGACGAGGCGATGAAGCCCCTCACCGAGGTGTTCCACCTCGCCTGACCGGGTGCCGGTCGGGGCGGCCCGGTACTGTGTGAAGGTCCTGCGGCCGCCCCCCCCCACATCCACCCGACCTCGGAGGTCCCTGCCCGATGGCCCATTCCGTGGGTATCAAGGATGTCGCCCGCGCCGCCGGAGTTTCCGTGGGCACGGTCTCCAACGTCATCAACCGCCCCGACACCGTCGCCACCGAGACACGCGCGCGCGTGCTGTCCGCGATCGAGCGGCTGGGCTACGTCCGCAGCGAGTCCGCGCGCCAGCTGCGCGCGGGCCGCAGCCGGATCATGGGGCTGCTCGTCCTCGACATGGGCAACCCCTTCTTCGTCGACCTCGCGCGCGGCGCCGAGCGCGCCGCACGCCAGGCCGGACTCGGCGTGATGGTCTGCAACAGCGCCCAGAACCCGGGCGAGGAGGCCGAGTACCTGTCGCTCTTCGCCGAGCAGCGGGTGCGCGGCGTCCTGCTCACCCCCGCCGACGCCACCGGCCGCAACATCGAGGGCTTCCGGCGCCACCACATCCCCTTCGTGCTGGTCGACCGGGTCGCCGAGGGGACCACCGAGTGCTCGGTCTCCGTCGACGACGTCGCGGGCGGCGCGCTGGCCGTGCGCCACCTCGTGGACGCCGGGCACCGCTCCCTCGCCTACGTCAGCGGACCGCCCGGCCTCAACCAGGTCCGCGACCGGCGCACCGGTGCCCTCGCCGCGCTCGCCGAGGCCGGACTCGGCCCCGAAGCGCTGCGTGAACTGCCCACCGAACGGCTCGACGTCGCCGCCGGCCGGGACGCCGGCGCCCGCCTCCTCGGCCTCGCCGACCGGCCGACCGCCGTCTTCTGCGCCAACGACCTGCTCGCCCTCGGCGTCCTCCAGGCCATGTACGCCGCCGGGGTCGGCGTCCCCGACGACCTCGCGATCGTCGGCTACGACGACATCGAGTTCGCCGCCGCCGCGGCCGTCCCGCTCACCTCCGTGCGCCAGCCCGCCGTCACCATGGGCGCCATGGCCGCCGAGCTGCTCCTGGAGGAGACCGAACTCGAGGGCACCGACCGCACCCACCCGCACCGTCGGGTCGTGCTCCAGCCGGAACTGGTGGTGCGGCGCTCCAGCCTCGCCGCACGCTGACCGACCACTCAGCAGAGCATCCGGCACGCTTGCCCGATCCCGGGGGTCGGCGGCCTCGGGACGGTGTGCTGAACTGGGACACGGCCGAAAGCGTCGGCCGTGTCCCCTCCGTCCGCCAGATCTGCGCCGCCACCTTCGCACCGTCAGGTCCGTCCGCCCCCGGGAGCCCCGTTGAGCGTCAGCTACCGCCAGCCAGGCGTCGTCCTCACCGACCGCCGTTTCACCGTGCCCCTCGACCACGCCGACCCCGCCGGGGAGACGATCGAGCTGTTCGCCCGCGAGGTCGTCGCGAGCGACAAGGCGGGCCAGGACCTTCCGTGGCTGGTCTACCTCCAGGGCGGCCCCGGCTTCGGGGCGAACCGTTTCATCGGCCGTCCCGCCTGGCTCGGCCGCGCCCTGAAGGAGTACCGCGTCCTGCTCCTGGACCAGCGCGGCACCGGCGCCTCCACCCCGGCCAACCGCCAGACGCTCCCGCTGCGCGGCGGCCCCGCCGAGCAGGCCGACTACCTCACCCACTTCCGTGCCGACGCCATCGTCCGCGACTGCGAGGCCATCCGCCCCCAGGTCACCGGCGGCGCCCCCTGGGCCGTCCTCGGCCAGAGCTTCGGCGGCTTCTGCACCGTCGCCTACCTGTCGCTGGCCCCCGAGGGCCTGAGCACCGCCCTGATCACCGGCGGCCTGCCCTCCCTCGACGCCCACGCAGACGACGTCTACCGGGCCGCCTTCCCCCGCATCGAGCGCAAGGTGGCCGCGCACTACGCCCGCTACCCGCAGGACGTCGAGCGTGCCCGCCGCATCGCCGACCACCTCCTCACCCACGACGTGGTCCTGCCGAACGGCTACCGGCTCACCGTGGAGGCCTTCCAGTCCCTCGGCATCCTCCTGGGCGGCAGCGAGGGCAGCCACCGCCTGCACTTCCTCCTGGAGGACGCCTTCGTCCCCGCCCCCGGCGGACCCGAGCTGTCCGACTCCTTCCAGGAGCAGGTCCAGGGCCAGCTGTCGTACGCCGGCCACCCCCTCTACGCCCTCGTCCACGAGGCCATCTACGGCCAGGACGCGCGCCCCACCGCCTGGTCCGCCGAGCGGGTCCGCGCCGAGTTCCCCCGCTTCGACGCCGCCAAGGCCCTCGCGGGCGACGAGCCGCTGCTCTTCACCGGCGAGTCCGTCCACCCCTGGATGTTCGACTCCGACCCGGCGCTGCGCCCGCTGCGCGAAACGGCCGAAGCGCTCGCCGCCCGCACCGACTGGACGCCGCTGTACGACCCCGCCCGCCTCGCCGCCAACGAGGTGCCCGCCGCCGCGGCCGTCTACCACGACGACATGTACGTCGACACCGCCCACGCCCTCGCCACCGCCCGCACGGTCCGGGGCCTGCGCACCTGGGTGACCGACGAGTTCGAGCACGACGGCGTACGGGCCGGCGGCCCCCGCGTCCTGGACCGGCTGCTCGCCCTCGCCCGCGACGAGGCGTAGGGGCGAAGGCCGACGGGCCGCGCCCGAATTCCGGGTGGGCGGCGGGCGGCACGGGTTAGTGTGCGGGCATGACGGAGCCGACGCCCGCACAACTGGAGCCCATGCCCGGCGACTGGCGCCGCGCCCTCGCCGTCGTCGCCCACCCGGACGACCTGGAGTACGGCTGCTCGGCGGCGATCGCGGCCTGGACCGACGAGGGGCGCGAGGTCGCCTACGTGCTCGCGACCAGGGGCGAGGCCGGCATCGACACGCTGCCGCCCGCCGAGTGCGCCCCGCTGCGCGAGCGCGAGCAGCGGGCGAGCGCCGCCGTCGTCGGGGTGAGCGAGGTGGAGTTCCTCGACCACCGGGACGGTGTCGTCGAGTACGGCACCGCGCTGCGCCGCGACATCGCCGCCGCGATCCGCCGCCACCGGCCCGAACTGGTCATCACCATGAACCACCGGGACACCTGGGGCGGCGTCGCCTGGAACACCCCGGACCACGTCGCCGTCGGCCGCGCCACGCTCGACGCGGCGGCCGACGCGGGCAACCGGTGGATCTTCCCGGAGCTGACCGAGCGGGGCCTGGAACCCTGGGACGGCGTGCGCTGGGTCGCGGTCGCCGGTTCCTCCTCGCCCACCCATGCCGTGGACGCCGCCCCGGGGCTCGAGCGCGCCGTGCGCTCGCTGCTCGAACACCGCACGTACATCGAGGTGCTGACCGACGAGGACCCGGAGACGTACGTGCGCGGATTCCTCACCGGCTTCGCCCGGGCGGCGGGGGAGCGGTTCGGCGGGAAGCCCGCGGTGACCTTCGAAGTCTTCGGACGGTAGCGCCGTGACGGGGGAGCGGGGCGTGCGGGGGGAGAGCGGCATGCGGGGGGAGCGGCACACGTCCGCGGAGCGGGACGTGCCGGGCCGGGAGCGGCTGGCGGAGCGGTTCGAGGAGCACCGGGGACAGCTCCAGGCGGTGGCCTACCGCATGCTCGGCTCACTGGCCGAGGCGGAGGACGCCGTGCAGGAGGCCTGGCTGCGGCTCGACCGCTCCGGCGCGGACGGCGTCGACAACCTCGGCGCCTGGCTGACCACCGTGACCGGCCGGATCTGCCTGGACCACCTGCGCTCACGCACCGCACGCCGCGAGCAGCCGATGACCGAGGGCTTCGACTCCTTCGTGCCCGACCCCGTACTGCGCGCGCTGCCGCCGACCGACCCGGAGCAGGAGGCCCTGCACACCGACTCGGTGGGCATCGCCCTGCTGGTCGTCCTCGAAACCCTGGAGCCCGCCGAGCGGCTGGCGTTCGTCCTGCACGACATGTTCGCCGTGCCCTTCGACGCCATCGCACCGGTCGTCGAGCGCAGCCCGGCCGCCACCCGGCAACTCGCCGCCCGGGCGCGGCGCCGGGTGCGCGACGCCACCCCCGCCACCGAACCGGACCTCGGCCGGCAGCGCCGGGTGGTCGAGGCGTTCCTGGCCGCGAGCCGCGCCGGCGACTTCGAGGCCCTGGTGTCCGTCCTCCACCCGGACGTGGTCCTGAGGGCCGACGCCGGTGCACTGGCCGAGGGCATCGCCGCGTCGAAGGTGGTACGCGGGGCGCGGAAGGTCGCCACCGGGGCGTTCCACTTCCGCCACCTCGCCGGGCTCGCCCGCGTCGTCCTGGTCAACGGGGCGGTCGGCACCGTCGCCGTGTCCGAGGGACGCCCGCGGTCGGTCACCTGCGTCACCGTCGCCGACGGGCTCGTCACGGGCCTGTACATCCTCTCCGACCCGGAGCGGCTGGCCCGGCTGGACCTGTCCGCGCTGGACGCCTGACCGGGGGCGCGGAGCCGCCCGTGGACGTCTGCGCCGACGCGTTCCGGCGGCCCGTATCCTCGACGACATGCGAGAACACACGGCGGACCGGACGGAGCCCCCGGCCCGGGCGGAACTGCGCGGCGACTGCGGGAGCTGCTTCGGGCTGTGCTGCGCGGCCCTGCCGTTCGCCCGCTCGGCGGACTTCGCGATCGACAAGGACGCCGGCACCCCCTGCCCGAACCTGCGCACCGACCACCGCTGCGGCATCCACGCGACGCTCCGGGACCGGGGCTTCACCGGCTGCACCGTCTACGACTGCTTCGGCGCCGGGCAGCGGGTCTCGCAGGTCACCTTCGGCGGCCAGGACTGGCGCACCGGCCCGCCGGAGCAGGCCCGCCGGATGTTCGACGTGTTCCCGGTCGTCCGCCAACTCCACGAACTCCTCCGGTACCTGACCGAGGCCGTGACCCTGCCCGCCGCCCGTCCGCTCCACGCCGACCTGCGCCGCGCCCTCGCCGACACCGAGCGCCTCGCCGCAGGGACGCCCGAGGAACTGGCCGCCCTCGACGTGCCCGCCCACCGGCAGCGGGCCAACGTGCTTCTGCTGCGCACCAGCGAACTGGTCCGCGCCGGCGCCCGCGGCCGCAGGAAGAACCGCCGCAACGCCGACCTGATGGGCGCCCGGCTGCGGGGCGCCGACCTGGCCGGCGCCGATCTGCGCGGGGCCCTCCTCATCGCCGCCGACCTCACCGGCGCGGACCTGCGGGGCGCCGACCTGATCGGCGCGGACCTGCGCGACGCCGACCTGACGGACGCGGACCTGACGGGCGCCCTCTTCCTGACCCAGCCGCAGGTCAACGCGGCCCGGGGCGGCGAGGGCACCGGGCTGCCGGACTCAGTCACCCGCCCGGTGCACTGGGCAGCGGGGCTCTGACGCGGGCTCCCCGGCCGCCTCCGGCCCGGGCGCGCGGTCCGGCGTGGACACGGTCCGCCGGTCCAGGCGCAGCCGCAGCCCGTCCGGCATCAGCGTCAGCCGCTCGGTCACCCGCAGCCGGTAGGCCGGGTCGGAGCGCAGTTCGTAGCGGCGCAGCAGCAGCCCGAGGACCAGCGTCGCCTCGTGCAGCGCGAACTGCCGCCCGATGCACGCCCGTGCGCCCGTCCCGAACGGCTTGAAGGTGTGCGGGGCACGCGACCGTACGGCCTTCGCCTCGAAGCGGTCCGGGTCGAAGCGCTCCGCGTCCGGCCCCCACACCTCGGGATCGCGGTGCAGCATGCCCGCGAGCACCAGCGCCCAGGCGCCGCGCCGCATCGGATGCCTGCCGCCGAGCACCGTGTCCTCGCGTGCCTCCCGCGAGAAGCCGGGCGCCGTCGGCCACAGCCGCAGCGACTCGTCCAGTACCCGGCGCACGTAGCGCAGCTTGGCCACCTGGTCGTAACCGGGTGCCTCGGCGTCGCCCCAGACGGCGTCCACCTCGGCACGGGCACGGGCGGCGATCTCGGGGTGCCGGGCCAGGTAGTGCAGCGCGAAGGAGAGCGCGCCCGAGGTGGTCTCGTGACCGGCTATCAGGAAGGTGATGACCTGGCGGCGGACGTTCTCCGGGGACAGCCGCTCACCGGTCAGCGGGTGCGCCGTCTCCAGCATCCGGTCCAGCAGGTCGCCGTCGCCGCCCGCGCCGCCGGTCCGGCCGTCCGCCCGGCGTTCGCGGACGAGTTCGTCGACGGTGCGGTTGAGGTACGCGATGTCGGCGGCGTTGCGCCGGGTCGCCCCGCGCAGCAGCCAGGGGGCGAGGGGCGCGGGCACCGTGTTCAGGCGCTGGGCGTAGCCGAGTGTGCCCACCATCGCGGTGACGAAGGGGTGGGGGCGGGAGCGTTCGAAGGAGCCGAAGTCGTGCCCGAACCCGGTGCGCGCGATGGTCTCCAGCGTCAGCTTGGTCATGTCGCCGGGCACGTCCACCGGTCGGCCCGACGCCTCGGCCCGGTCCCAGTGGTCGGTGAGCCGGGCGGCCACGTCCAGCATCATCACGTGGTACCCGGCCATGGCCTCGCGGCTGAAACCGGGCGCGAGCACGTCGTGCGCGAGCTGCCAGTTGGGCTCGTGGTTGTACGCGGTGAACAGCCCGTCCCTGGCGACCGGCCGCAGATTGGCCACTCCCAGGCCCACGTGCTTGGCGAACCGCGTCTCGTCCGCCAGTTCGGCGGCGAGGGAGGCGCCCCACACGAAGACGAACTCCTTGCCGAAGGCCCGGCGCCGGAAGATCGGGCCCAGTTGCCGCGCGTACCGCAGCGAGTCCTGCATCGGGGTGCGTGTGCTCGCCCCCACCACATCGCCGACCAGCGGGAGCCGGTGCGGCGGGTGCGGTATGCGGTGCAGTTCGGGCCAGTCCAGCTCGGCACTGCGAAAGCCCTTCCGCAGTCCGTCCCGGGTCGTTTCCCTCGCGGTCGGGGCCATGACGCGATCTCCCTTGGCGCAGCGGTGTGTTGCACGGGTCGGGGCAAGCGTGTTGTACATGGATTCAATAGCGCGCCCAGTCTCGTCCCGTTGTTGAACCGGCGTCAAGTAAGGTGCGGGCATGGTCGCGAACCAGGGCGAGCGGACCCGCCGCCGGCTCAGTACGGGGGAGCGCCGGGAGCAGTTGCTGTCGGTGGGCGCGCGACTGTTCTCGGAGAGCCCCTACGACGAGGTCCGCATCGAGCGGGTCGCCGAGATCGCCGGGGTCTCCCGCGGGCTCCTGTACCACTACTTCCCGAACAAACGGGACTTCTTCGCCGCGGTCGTCGAGCGCGAGAGCGAGCGCATGCTGCGGCTGACGGCGGCCGTGCCCGGCGTCCCGGTCCGCGAGCAGCTCACCACGGGCCTCGACGCCTATCTGGAGCACGTCCGCGCCCACGCGCACGGCTACCGCGCCTTCCAGCGCGCCGACGCGACCGGCGACCGGGCCGTGCGGCGGATCTACCGTCGGGCGCTCGCCGCGCAGGAACGGCAGATCCTCGCGGCCCTGGCCGCCGACCCGGAGTTCGGCCCGGCCTTCGGGGAGCGCGGGGACGTGCGGCTCGCGGTGCGCGGCTGGCTGGCGTTCACCACCGCGGTCTGCCTGGAGTGGCTGCGTGATCCGGAACCGGCCCGGGAGCAGGTGCGCGATCTGTGCGCGCGGGCGCTGCTGGGCGCCATCGCGCGCTGAGAACGCGCCGCCGGACCCCGCGTCGTGGTTGGCGGGACCCCCGATCTCCGATAGGTTAGGTGAGCCTTACCTAATGACCCTTTGCCCCATGGGATGAACTGTGAACGGAGGTCGGGATGGGAGACAGCCACGCCTGGACGGCCGCACCCGCCGCGGCGGAGCAGGCCCGCTCCGTACTCGCCGCCGCCTGGTCCTGCGCGGTGACCGCGGAGGGCGGTCGCGAGGAGTTCGTCGGCGCGCACACCGTGGCCGACGACGGCCGGGTGCTCCTGCACGTGCCCGAGGACAGCGCCCTGCTCACGGCGGCCGTCTGCGCGCCCCGCGGGGAGCCGACCGCCGTGCTGGAGTTCGCCGACGTGGCACCCGTCCCGGTGCGGGGCCGGATCAGGGCCCGGCTCTGGATCGCGGGCTGGTTCGCCGTGGCGGACGGGCACCTGGCCTTCCGGCCCACCCGCGTGGTGCTGCGGCGGCCGTCCGGTGCCGTGGTGGTCGACGTCGACGAGTTCACCGCCGCCGAGCCCGACCCGCTGGCCCTGGCCGAGGCCCGGCTGCTGACCCACCTCGCCGACTGCCACGGCGACGCCGTACAGCGGCTGACGCGGCTCGTCGACCCGGACAGCCTGCACGGCGCGGTGCGGGTGCGGCCGCTCGCGGTCGACCGGCACGGGCTGACCCTGCGCGTCGAGCGCACCCGCGGCCACGGCGACGTACGCCTGCCCTTCCACGCGCCCGCCGACGACGTCGCGCAACTCACGGAGCGGGTCCACGTGCTCCTCACCCAGGCGAGCGCCGCCTCCTGCCCGCGGTCCCTGCAGCGGCAGCGCACGGACGGCGACGGCTGAGCCCCGCCCCTCCCGGTCCCCGCCCCTCCCGGTCCCCGCCCCTACCAGTCCCCGTCCCGCACGGGCTTGCCAGGGGTGTCCCCGAGGGGGTTGATCTGCGGGGGCGCGGGTGCCTGCCACGGTTCGTGGTCGTCCCCGATCCAGTCCCCGACCGGCTTGACGTCCCGGAGCGGTTCGGCGGGCGCGAGATCGTGGGCGTCCTGGTCGTAGTAGTCGTACCAGGGCAGACCGGCGCGGGTGTAGGCGGCCCGGTCCACCGGGGACGGCGGCGGCGCCTCGCCGGTGATGCGGCGCCACTCGGGCGGCGTCACCAGGTGCACGAAGACCCGGCCGGACGGCCGCTCGGCCCAGTCCGTCAACGGCCGCGCGTCGCGGTACACCTCCTGGCGCATGGTCCCCCCGACGCCCAGGCCCATGGCGGGCGCGGACCGGGGCCGGGCCGCGCCCGCGTAACCCGGTGCCGCGCCCGGGGCGGCCGGGGCCGCCGCCGGCGCAGGGGCCCCGAGAGCGCCGAAGGCCCCGCCCGAACGGGCCGCCCTGCGCCGCACTTCGGCGCGGCGCCGCTCCTCCTCGCGCCAGCGGGCCAGCTCCGTGTCGTTGAGGGTGAACGCCTGCAGCTGGACGCCGCCCCACACCTCCTCGCCGGTGACCTGACCCTCGACGGTCGCCCCCATGCCCAGCGGCACCGCCACGAACTGGCGGACCGTGCCCGTCCCGGAGTTGATGCCGTCCAGCCAGGGCTGGCGGGGCAGGACCAGGTAGTTCTGCGGATCCCCGGACAGCCGGTCGCTCCAGGGCCTGCCCGAGACCGCGCACACCTTGCCCGCCCCGACCTGGAGCGCGGCGGGCTCCTTCGTACCGGCGAAACTCAGCCACATGGCCTCCCGCAGGTACACCGGCAGCATCACGCCACCGCGCGCCCGCCACGCCTCGGGCACGGTGTCCGCGTAGTCGGCGACCCGGCGGACCGGGAACTCGCCGAGTCCGGGAGGCAGCGGATGCGTGCCCGTCTCGGGCAGCCGCAGGGTGCGGACGAAACGCACCGCCGCACCGCCCGGCAGCACCAGCCGGTTCCCGTCGATCCGCACACCGGTGTCGGTCATCCGAACGCCCCCTCCATCGCCGCCCACCGACGCGTGGGCCCGTCGACTGTTCCTCGTCTCTCAGGAGGAACGCCGCGCGGTGGTCCCGCGGTTCCGCCGGCCGAGTCCGCGGAGCCGGCGGAGTCCGGCCCGCACCCGGTCCCGCAGCCGGGTCAGGCGCGGCATGCGCTCGCGCTGCTCGCGCGTGTGACGGTCCAGCTCCTCCAGGAGCCGGCGGGAGCGGTGCTCGGTGTCCATCTCGTCGATGATCCGGTTCACCTCGGCCAGTACCGCGCCCCGCAGCTGCCACTGCCCGGCGTCCCGCCTGACCTCCTCGAGCAGCAGGTCGGCCAGCCTGTCCCGGGTGGCCGCGGCCTGGCGCAACTCGGCGGTCAGCCGCTCCTCCGCGGACTCGGCGTTCTCGCTCGCGTTGCTGGTGACCAGCACCGAGAAGCTCACCACGGCGTCGGCGATCTCGGACAGCAGCTGCTGGACGGCGGCCCCCGTCTCCGGCGCGAACAGGGGTTCTGGCTCCCGCTCCTTGGCCAGGTCGGTGAAGCTGCGCGCGAGGACCCGCATGACCACGGTGCAGATCTCCAGGGTGTCCAGGCCGGTGCGCAGCACCACCCGGTGCAGCAGTCCCTCGCGCACCCGGGGGTTGAGCCGCAGGCTGTCCTCGGCCTGGCGCAGGTCCTCGTCCACCTCGCCGATGTCGTGGTCGAGCCGGCGTGCCTCGTGCAACCGGGCCGCCGCCTCGTGGAACGGCGTGCTCCCGGCGGCCTCCTCACCCATGCGCAGCAGCAGTTGGCGCACCTGGCGGGCCAGCCCCACGACGGACTCGCCGGCCTGCTCCACCCACACCGGAGGCGCGAGGACCAGGTTGAACGCCAGTCCGACGATCGCCCCGATCAGGGTCTCCACCACCCGGGCCCACGCCAGGCTCCCGTGCGAGGTCACGCCGAGCACCAGCATCGCGCTGATCGCCACCTCGGCGGTGAACTCCTCGGCGCGCACCAGGTGTCCCACCCCCAGCGCCGCCACGATGATCAGGGCCAGGCTCCACCAGCTCAGCCCGACCAGCTGACTGAAGGCGATGGCGACCAGGACACCGGCCACCACGGCGTTCACCCGGCGGAAGCTCATCTTCAGCGTCGCGTACAGGGTCACCTGGACGACCAGCAGGGCGGTCAGCGGCGCGGTGAGCGGTGCCGCCGACTTGTCGGGGGTCAGCCGCACCGCGATGACGAAGGCGATCGAGGCCGCGGCGGCGGAGCGCAGGGCCTGCACGACCACGGGGTCCCGAAGCCACTTCACCCGCCGCAGGGCCGACGCCGCGGCCGCACGCACATCCCGCATCCTCGGGCTGTTCCCTTCCGCAGGCGCCTCGATACGTGTCCGATCAGGACGGTATCCGCACGCGGGCCGCCCAACCCCTTCTCACGCGCCGTGCGCCGCCGGACGGGTCAGGCGGTCACCTTGGCGACGAAGGCGGACAGGTTGCCCAGGGTCCGGGCGACCTGTTCCTCCAGGGTGAGGCTCTCCTCGAACCGGGCGCCGCTCTGCGAGACCTTCTTGCCCCGCAGGTACAGGGAGCAGGCGAGGTCGGTGCACATGTACAGGCCGACCGAGTTGCCCTCACGGCCGGCCGCGCCCGCCCTGCGCGCGGTCATCAGCGACACCCCGCCCCGCGGATGGGTGGTCAGGCACAGCGCGCACATGCTCCGCTGGAAGTAGCCGCTGCGGGCCTGCTGGAACCGCAGGGCCACACCGGTGAGCCGCCCGCCGTGCTCGGTGACCAGGTAGCTGCGGTCCGGCGCCCCCTGATCCCGCCAGCCGAGGAAGTCGAGATCGTCCCAGGGGCGCTCGTCGAGATCGCGGGGAAGGGCCAGGCGCTTGGCCTCGCCCTTCGAGCAGTTGATGAAGGAAGTGCGGATGTCCTGCTCGCCGAGTGCTCTCACGGGAGCCTCCCCTTGCGTGTCGACATGGCGGAGTCGCGCGGTGACGCGACCGTGAACCTAGGGGCTCTAGGTTTCCGCCTAGCGTAAGTAGCTCACGGTGGAGGCCGCCAGTGGATTTCCGCGGAGCGCGAGTTCATAGCATGAATTAAGGGCAAAGGGAAGTCGCGTGCGGCAGTCCGGCAGAGGTATGTTGCAGACCGGGCACGTACGGGAGGAACCACATGGCGGGGCGGAGCGGGCGCACGGTGCGCGACCTCAGGAGGGCCAACCGCACGGCGGTGCTGCAACGGCTCTACTTCGACGGACCGCTCAGCCGCTTCGAACTGGGCCCGGCGACCGGCCTCAGCTCCGGCTCCGTCAGCAACGTGGTCGCCGACCTGGTCGCCGACGGGCTGGTGGAGGAGGCGGGCAGCGTCGACTCCGACGGCGGCCGCCCCCGCACCCTGCTGCGCGTGTCCCCCGCCAGCGGCCACATGATCGGCGTGGACGTCGGAGAGACCCGGGTGCGGGTCGAACTGTTCGACCTGACGCTCACCGAACTCGCCCGCGCCGAACGCCCCCTGGCCCAGCAGCGCTACGACGTCGACGTCATCGTCGGTCACATCCGCGACGGCGTCGCCGAGGTGCTGGCCGCGACCGGTCTCCCGCCCGAGCGGCTGCTCGGCGCCGGGATCGGCGTCCCCGGCATCGTCGAGCACACCGCCGACCGCGGCGCCGTGGTGCACGGCCAGACCATCGGCTGGGACGCGGTCCCGCTGGAGGCACTGCTCCGCGCCGGCTCGCCGCTGCCCGACAGCGTGCCGTACCTCATCGACAACGGCGCCAAGACGCTCGGCCAGGCCGAGATGTGGTTCGGCGCCGGGCGCGGCGCCCGCAACGCGGTCGTGGTCCTCTTCGGCTCCGGCGTCGGCGCCAGCCTCGTCACCCCCGACGTGGAACAGGGCCGGGCGGTCGAGTGGGGGCACCTGACGGTCCGGGTCCGCGGACGCCGCTGCCGGTGCGGCGCGCTCGGCTGCCTGGAGGCGTACGCGGGCGCCGAGTCACTGCTGGCCCGCTGGCGGGAGGAGGGCGGACGGGTGCCGGAGGGCACCGACGAGGAGGGTGCCCTCACCGCGATGCTGGCCGCCGCCCACCCGGCGGGGGGCGAGGCGGCCGACCCGGTCGCGCTCGCCGTCCTGGAGGAGACCGCCGAGTACCTGGGCGCGGGCCTGTCCGACCTCATCAACCTCTTCCAGCCCGAGCGCATCCTCATCGGCGGCTGGGCCGGCCTCCAGCTCGGCACCCGCTTCCTGCCCGCCGTACGCCGCCACGCCGTGTCGTACGCGCTGCGCCACCCCGCCAGGAAGGTCACCGTCGACCTCGGGCGGCTCGGCCCCGACGCGGTCACCGTCGGCGCCGCGATCCTGCCGCTGGCCGACTTCTTCGCACGGGGCGGACGCCGCCCCGAACCGGCCCCCGAGGACCCGGTGCCCGCCTGGCGCACGGCGCTCGAGGAGCGTGCGCCGCACTGAGGTTTCGCCGGTCACCGGGGAGGTACCCGCCGACGCTCGGACCACCGGACGACCACGGGAAGGAGCGTGCCGTGTCCGACCACCGCCACGACGAAGCGGGTGAGAACGCCGCCCCCGTGCCGCGCGACATGCCGGACCAGCAGGCCGGGGACCACGACGACCCCTGGGAGGCCGCCGCGCCCACCCGCGAGCAGCGGGAGCACCGCCAGGGCCTGGAGAACGAACGACCCGACGGCGGCGACACCGACGACGAAGCAGCGGACGCCGGGTCCGCGGACGACGTACCGGACACCGACGAGGCGGGCACGGGCCGGCAGGGCGCACCGCACTCGGCGGCCGTGCACCCCGAGCACCCGGTGCCCGACGAGTCGCCGGGCTGAACGGCGCACACGCGCGAGGGGCGGCGGGCCCGCACGGGTCCGCCGCCCCTCGCGTCGTGCCGTACGGCGCTCAGCCCACCTTGCGCCCCCGCATGGGCACCGTGTCGGTCCCGGCGCCCTCCTGGAGGCCCCGCAGGAACTCCTCCAGCACCTCCGTGGCCGTACGCGTCGCCCGCCAGCCCAGCTCCGCGCGCGCCCGCGTGCAGTCCATGAGCGGCAGCCGCAGCACCGCGTCGAACAGGTGCGGGGAGGCCGGCAGCAGCCGCAGCCCCCACGCGGCGGCGATCGCCGAGCGGGCCGCGGTCCGGGGCAGCCGCCGCGGACGCACCCCGATCAGCTCGCCCAGCAACGCGGCGTCCACCGGCGGCTCGGCCGCGAGGTTGAACGCGCCCCGGGCGTCCTTCGAACGCGCCGCCAGCCGGTACGCGTGGGCCGCGTCGTCCGTGTGCAGGGCCTGCACCCGCAGACCGGGGATGTCCGGCAGGAAGGGGAGCAGCTCCGGACGCGCCGCCGGACCCGGCAGGAACCGGCCGCCGAAGATCCGGCGCTGCTCGCTGGCCGACTCCCGCTTGAAGAGGAAGGCCGGACGCATCCGCACCACCCGGACGCCGGGGTGGTCGCGTTCGAAGGTGTCCAGGGTCCGTTCCAGATAGGCCTTCTCCCGGCAGTACGCGGCGTCCGGCCAGCCGTGCGTCGGCCACGACTCGTCCACGGCGTGGTTCTTCGGCCCCGGCGAGTAGGCGCCGACGGACGAGGCGTGCACCAGCGCGGGCACCCCGGCCTCGGCCACAGCGTCGAAGACCCGGATGGAGCCGAGTACGTTGGTGCGCCAGGTCGTCGCCGGGTCGTGCGTCGGCTGGAACGCCCAGGCCAGATGGATCACGGCGTCGGCGCCGGCGAAGTGGCCGGCCAGGTCGCTCTGCTCGGAGGCCAGGTCGACCGCGGCCCACTCGGTCTTGGCGGGCGACCACCCGGGGATGCGCCGGGCCAGCCCCAGTACGGTCCCCACCTCCGGATCCTCGGAGAGAAGCCGCACCACGCTGGTGCCGACGTTGCCCGTGGCGCCCGTGACCACGATCCTGCTGCCCGTTGTGCTGCTCACCCTGTGCTCCTTCCGGCGGCGCTGCGCGTGCGGAGAGCACCGGGTACCCGCCGCCCGGGAGGGACACGCGCGAGAAGCGCGCGCCGGGCAGGGGCGCGGACACGGGGAAGCCCCGACCGCGACGGGGGAATCACGGCCGGGGCGGCTCGGGGTGGATACGGATGGCGGTCGCCTCTCGGCGAAACGCTCCACAGGGCTTCAGCCGAACGATCGTCCCTGTGGGCAAATGGTGAGGCCCGGGGACACTGTCCCATCCGTACCCACGGTGTGTTCAACGGAGGAACCCCCGCCGGTGTTCCACCGTTCGTCGCGGTTTGGGGTGATGTGTGTCACTGCCCGTCGGGCTCTGCGGACGCGGCGGGCTCGGGCACGATCTCCGCCCACAGGTTCTCCGCCTGCAGCAGCAGCGTGCCGAGGACCGCCGTGCGCGCGGCCCCCTGCCCGGCATGCTCCCGCAGCCCCTCCTGCAACCTGCGGTGCAACTCCTCCATCGTCACCTCGGTGGCCGCCTGCGGATCCGTCTCGGGCCTGACGCCCACCAGCCTGCTCGCCTCGGCGTGGCAGGCGTCGCCGAGCAGCCGCAGCAGGCGCGCGTACAGGTCCAGCACGGGCCCTTCGGGCGGGGCAGGGGTCCGGTTCTCGTCGGCGGCCACCGCCAGGGTCCGGGTCAGCGCGGTGATGTTCCCGGTGACCCGGCTCCACCGCTGGTCCTCGTCCTCCGGCGGCAGGGCGGTGGGCGGGCGGTGCAGCCTGCGCAGCGTGCGCGAGGTCAGGCGCAGACTCTCCCGGCTCCAGGAGCGGGCCGACTCCAGGGCCTCCAGCCTGCGCTGGAGGCGCGCGGCGTCGCTCGACCAGGCGGCGGCGCTCTGCGCGTCCCACTCGGTCTCCCGCAGGTCGGCGGCCACGGAGTGCAGGAGGTCGCCCGACTCCCGGGCCAGCGCCGCGAGGTTCTCCCGCACGTCCCGCAGATGGATCGGCGGCAGCACCAGGGCGTTGACCGCCACGCCGATGACCGCGCCGAGCGCCGCCTGTCCCACCCGGTGGCCGACCGCGGCGGCCGACACCGTCGTGCCGGAGGCCAGGACGAACACCGCCGTGGTGGCGGTGTAGATGCCCTGCCGCCCGAAGCGGGACCAGTTCGCCATCAGCATCAGCACCGGCAGGGACAGCGCCAGCGCCCCCGTGTTGTCCTCGGCGACCGCCTGCGCCGCCGAGGCCACCACTGCCCCGGCGCAGATCGCCGCGAACTGCTGCCCGGCCTGACGCACCGAGCTGTAGACGGTGGCCTGTACGAGGACGAGCGCCACCCAGGGCGCCATCAGCGCCATCGGATCGTCCAGCCAGACGCCCGCCACGGCCCAGGCGATCAGGGCCGCGCCGGCGGCCTTCAGGGACTGGACGACGAGGTCGCGCTCCCGTCCCGGTCCGCGCCAGGCGGCCCGGACGGCCCGCCCGACGGCACGCGCCTCCCACCACACCGCGGCCGCGGGCCGCCGTCCCCGGAGCGCTTCCCGGAGGGTGTGTGCCCCAGCGGTCATGCGGTGCCGGGCGTCCGCGGGGTCGGCGGACCCGTCTCGGCGCGGGGCGCGGACCGGCGGTTCGAGCGGGGCGGGGACCGGCGCCTCATGCGAACGGGCCCCGGTCCAGGGAGGCCAGCAGGTCGGCCGGATCGGCGTAGACCGTGTCCGCGCCCGCCTCCTCCAGGTCGGCGCGGGGCAGGCCGCCGCAGAGCACGCCCACGCACCGCACCCCGGCCCGGCTGCCCGCCCGCATGTCCCAGACGGTGTCGCCGACGAAGACGGCCCGCTCGGCCGGTACTCCGGCCAGTTCCAGCGCGTGCTGGACGGGTTCGGGTGCCGGTTTGCCCGCGTCGACGTCGTCGGCGCTCGCGGTGGCGGTGATCGCCTCGTCCGCGTCGATCGCCCGGCGCAGCGCGCCCAGCTCGGGGCCGCCCGCCGAGGTGGCGAGGACCACCTGCCAGCCGTCACCGGCCAGCCGCCGCAGCAGGTCCCCGGCGCCCGGCAGCGCCGGCAGCCGGTCGAAGTACTGCCCGTACAGCGCCTTGTGGGCGGCGCTCAGCTCCGCGTCCCGGTCCTTGTCCCGGTCCTCGCCCAGCAGCCGTGCGACGAGGTCGCCGGAGGGGAGGCCCACGGCGCGGTGGACGGCGTGCATCGGCACCCGGTGCCCCGCCTGCCGGAACGCCTCCCACCACGTGGTCACATGCAGGTGATTGGTGTCGACGAGGGTTCCGTCGACGTCGAACACGGCCGCCCGTTCCATGCACTGTCCCTTCCCGGTCCGCGGAGTGTGGATCGAAGAACGGGTACCACGTCAGCGCCGCGCCACTCCGGACGGTGTACGGCCCTCGTGCGTCCAGGCCAGCAACTCCTCCAGGGACCACGTGGTGACCACGCGCTCCGCGGGCACCCCGCACTCCTCGGCCCGCGCGCATCCGTGGATCTGCCAGTCCAGCTGGCCGGGCGCGTGCGCGTCGGTGTCGATCGAGAACAGCACGCCCGCCGCCACCGCCCGGCGCAGCAGCCGCCGCGGCGGGTCGAGCCGCTCCGGGCGGCTGTTGATCTCCACGGCCGTGCCCGACTCCGCACAGGCGGCGAAGACCTCGTCGGCGTCGAACTCCGATTCCGGCCGCCCCCGCCCGGTCAGCAGCCGGCCGGTGCAGTGCCCGAGCACGTCCGCGTGCGGGTCGCGGACGGCGGCCACCATCCGGCGGGTCATCGAGCGGGCGTCCATCCGCAGCTTGGAGTGCACGGACACGACCACGACGTCGAGCCGCTCCAGCAGCTCCGGCTCCTGGTCGAGCGAGCCGTCGTCGAGGATGTCGCACTCGATACCGGTCAGCAGCCGGAACGGCGCCCAGGTCGTGTTGAGTTCCGCCACCACGTCCAGCTGCTCGCGCAGCCGCTCGGGGGAGGGGCCGCGGGCCACGGTCAGCCGCGGCGAGTGGTCGGTCAGCGCCGCCCACGCGTGCCCGAGGGACGCCGCCGTGCGGCCCATCTCCTGGATCGGGCTGCCACCGTCGGACCAGTCCGAGTGCAGGTGGCAGTCGCCGCGCAACCGCTCCCGCAGCCCCTCGCCGCCGCGCGCCGGTGGAGCCTTGGCCTCCTCCTCCAGCTTCCCGAGGTAGCCGGGCACCTCTCCGGCCAGCGCCTCGCGCGCCACCTGCGCCGTCTTGGGTCCGACGCCCTTGAGCGACTCCAGCGAGCCGGCCCGCTCGCGCAGCTCGGCGGCCGGCAGCCCACCGAGCACTCGGGCCGCGGTGCGGAAGGCGCGCACGCGGTACGTGGGCGCCTGGGCACGCTCCAGGAGGAACGCGATCCGTTCCAGTGCCTCGACGGGATCCACCGCCACCTCCTCGTCCGGTCCCCGGCCGGCCTCCTCCGGCCCGTCCAGGGTTCCCCGGTACACCGGGAGCCGCACCACGAGCCCGGCGGTTTGCCCCCGCCGTGCTCGGGAAGCGCGACGCCCCGGTCCTTGCCCGCGGCGGTTGCGGCCTACGCTCTAGGCATGACCGAAATCGACAGCCCGCACATCGGCAGTCCGCGGATCATCGTGCTCCGGGTGCAGCCGGGCACGCCCCCGTTCCGGATCGTGGAGATCGACGGCCAGGTGGTCGGCGAGGCCAGGGAGGTCACCGACGTACTGGAGGCGGCCGCGGCCTTCGGCATCACGGTCCACGACCTGGACGACCCCGACGTGGTCCGCTGGGTGGGCGGGGACAAGTTCACCTGGACCCTGCACTAGGACGCGCCCTGTCCCCGCCCGGCGACTCAGCCGACCGTCCACTTCTGGTTGGCGCCGCCCGTGCAGGTCCAGATCTGCAGGCGGGTGCCGTTGGCCGAGTCGTTGCCGCTGACGTCGAGGCACTTGTCGGCCTGCGGGTTGACGATGTCGCGCGCGGCGGTGACGACCCACTGCTGGGCGGCGGTGCCGTTGCAGTCCCAGAGCTGGACGACCGTGCCGTCCGCCGTGCCGGCGGCGTTCACGTCAAGGCACTTGCCGAGCGCCCGGATCGTGCCGTCGGAGCCCACCGACCACCGCTGGGCCGCGGTGCCGTTGCAGTCGTAGAGCTGTACGGGCGTGCCGTTGGCGGTGTTCGCCGCGGCCACGTCCACGCACTTGCCGGCCAGGCCCCGGATGGCGCCGCCGGCCGGTGAGTCGCCCGTGGTCACGGAGACGTGGTCGACGACCAGGGCCTGCGGGAAGACCGTGGAGCCGTCCGGGTCGCCCGGCCAGTAGCCGCCGACCGCCAGGTTGAGGATCAGGAAGTACGGCCTGTTGAACACCCACTGCCTGCCGCCCAGGTCGGCCGGGGTGCGCCGCTGGTAGACGGTGCCGTCCACCGACCAGGTGACCGAGTCGGGCGCCCAGTCGACGGCGAAGGTGTGGAAGGCGTCCGCGAGGGCCTGGCCGCCCGGCAGGCTGTAGCCCGCCCCGATGCCGCCGGAGCCGGAGTAGCCGGGGCCGTGCAGGGTGCCGTGCACGGTGGAGGGCTCGAAGCCGACGTTCTCCATGATGTCGATCTCGCCCGAGTCCGGCCAGTTCACCGGCGTGCCCAGCATCCAGAACGCGGGCCACATACCCTGCCCGCGCGGCACCTTCATCCGCGCCTCGACGTGTCCGTACTGCGCCGTGAACTTCCCCGAGGTGTTGAGCCGGGCGGAGGTGTACTGGCAGGTGCCGTACCAGCACTGGTAGTTGGCCGGGTTCTCCTTGCGGGCCGTGATGACCAGGTGGCCCTGGCCGTCCAGGGCGGCGTTCTTGTTGCCGGAGGTGTAGTACTGCCGTTCGTGGTTGTTGACGTTGTCACCGGTCTCGATCTGCCACTTCGAGGAGTCGACGGCCGCACCGGCCGGGCCGTCGAAGGTGTCGGAGAAGGTCACGGCGGCGGCCGCCGAGGGCGCGGCGCCGGGGGCCCCGGCGGTCGGGGCGGCTCCCGGTTCCGCCTGGGCGGGGCCGGTCACGAGCGACGCGGCGAGCCCGGCGGACAGGGCGGCGGCGAGGAGGCATCTGCGGAGCAGGCGTGGGCGGGCCACGGCTCTCCCTTCCGTACGGCGCCCCGCGGGGGAGCGCCGACCGAGGTGGGGGGTCGGGGGTGTGTCGCCTCTTTATTCAAGTAGTGAGATAAGGGCCGGTCAATACCTTGGTACGGACCGGATGTCCCGCCGTCAGGTACGCGCCCGGCGTGCGTGCACCGTACGGCTCATCCGCCGGCCGAGCAGCAGGTAACCGATCAGCGCGCCACCGGTGTTGAGGATGACGTCGTCGATGTCGAAGGCCCGCCCGGTGACCAGGGCGCCCTGCGCGAACTCCACCAGCAGCATCACCACCGCCGTCAGCAGCAGCACCCGCAGCGGCCCGCGGGTGCGCGGGGCGACGACCGGGACGAGCACGCCGAACGGCACGCCCAGCAGGATGTTCCCGCCGACCTGCTTGACCGCGTCCCGCAGCGCGGGCTGGTCGAGATACGCCCGCAGCGAGCGGCCGGGGTGCATGTTGGTGTGCGTCAGCGCCTCCGACGCGGGGGAGGGGTGCAGGGTCAGCCGCGCCAGCACCACCGCGAACGCCACCATGAAGACGAACGCGCACGCCGTCGCCAGCAGCCGCAACGGCAGGGCGAGCACGTGCCGTTCGCGGGCCTCGGTGTCCGGTGCCTTCGCGGCGCGGGGACGCGAGCGCGAACGCAGTCCCGAAGCGGCACGAGCCATGCGAACCATGTCGGTCCTCCAGTCGTCAACTTCCCCGCGTGCTAGGGCGGTTACCCGCCGATCCGCCGAGGATGCCCGGCGACCCGGGCGGGCCGGGCGCGCTCACCCCGCCCGCCTTCCGACCCGCGGTTTCCCCGCCCCCGGCCGGGGCACTCCGGCCGGGGGCGCCACCGCGCGCCGCCGTCCACCGCCGCCCGCACGGTGCTTGGATGGCGGCGAACCGGAAGGAAAACCAACAAGAGCGGCACAAGGGGCATCCGGGGCGCCAGGCGTCCGGCTCAGCCGTGGAGGGCCGTGGAGGTGGCGTGTGAAGGGCCGTAGGACACTCCTCGCCGTGGCCGAGGTGGCCGCCTGGTGGGTCCCGCTCGCCGCGCTCTGGCTGGTCCTCATCAGCACCGTCGACCCCCTCGAACTCGCCGTGGGCGCCGCTGCGTCGGCCGTGGCGGCGCTCGCGGCCCGGGGCGCGCGGCGGGCGGTGACCGGACGGTGAACGGCTGGATCCTCGCCGCGGCCGTCGTCCTGGCCACCGGCGTCGGAGCCACCGTGTGGGGCGTGGCGAGCGGACCGCTGCGCCGCCGCGCCGCCGCCCAGAACCTCTCCACCGCACTGGCCTGCCCGGTCCTCCTCCTGCTCGCCCAGGGCTTCGACCGCCCCGCGTACGTCGACCTCGCCCTGGTCCTCGCCCTCCTCGGGCCCGCCGGCACACTCGTCTTCGCCCGGCTGCTCGCCGACGAACTGGCCGACGACCCGCCGCACGCCCGGGGCCCCACCTGGACGGCCGCCGCCCTCGGCGCCGCGGTCGTGGTGGCGGTGGGCGTGGCCACCGGGCCGGGCCGCGCCCTGGTCAAGCTCCTGGTCGTCGGGGCGCTGCTGGTCGGCGGCAACCTGGTCGCCTCCCGGGCGCTCGCGGGCGGCATGCGATGACTGAGGCCGTGATCGTCGTCGCGCTGCTGCTGGTCGCCGCGTCCGCCACGGCGGCGGTGGCGGTCCGCGACCCCGTGCGCCAGTCCCTGGTCCTGGCGGTCCTCGGAGTCGTCCTCGCCGTGCTGTTCACCGTCCTCCAGGCGCCCGACGTCGGCCTGTCGCAACTGGCGGTGGGCTCCGCCCTGACCCCGCTGCTGCTGATGCTGACGGTCCGCAAGGTGAAGCGGCGCGGACAGAGCGAGGACCGGGGCAAGGAGAACGGAACATGAGCCGGCGCGTGCGGCTGTGGCTGGTGGCCGCGGGCGGCGCCGGACTCGCCGCCCTCCTCGTGGCCGCCTGCCTCGGGCTGCCCCGCTTCGGCGGCGACCGGCACCCCTACGGCGACCGGGCCGTCGAGGCGTCCCTGAGCCGGCGCACCGCCAACACCGTCGCGTCCGTCACCTTCGACCAGCGGGCCTTCGACACGCTCGGCGAGATGAGCATCCTGTTCGCGGCGGTGCTCGGCTGCGTGATCCTGCTGCGGCAGACCCGCGACGAGCACCGGGCCCGCCCCGAACCCGCCGCCGTCGCCCGGCCCGTACGCCGCTACGCCCTGCTCGTCCTGCCCGTCGCCCTGCTGACCGGCCTCTACGTCGTCGCCCACGGCCAGGTCAGCCCCGGCGGCGGCTTCCAGGGCGGGGTGGTCGCCGCCACCGCACTGCACCTGCTGTACCTCGGCGCCGACTACCGCGCCCTCGAACGCCTCAGGCCCATCGCCCCCTACGAGGCGGGCGACGCGCTCGCCGCCTCCGCCTACCTGGTCACCGGCCTCGCCGCGCTGCTCGGCGGTTCGGCCTTCCTCGCCAACACCCTGCTCCCGTACGGCACCTTCAACACGCTGGCCTCCGCCGGCACCGTCCCCCTGCTGAACGCCGCGATCGGCATGGAGGTCGCCTGCGCGGTCGTCGTCCTGCTCGCCGGCTTCCTCGACCAGGCCGTCGAGATCGTGGACGAGGGCGAGAGCGGCGGGAACGGCGGGAGCCCCGACGACCCCGACGCGCGCGGGAAGTGAGAGCGCCATGACCACCCTCACGCACGTACTGCCCTACCTGGTCGCCGCCTGGATCTTCCTGGCCGGCTGCTACGGCCTGGCCACCAGCCGCGACCTGATCCACGCGGTCGGCTGCCTGTCCGTGTGCCAGGCCGCCACCTACGTCCTGCTGCTGGCCGTCGGCTACCGCGACGATGCCACCGCACCGGTGTTCTCCGACCTCGAGCCCGGATCCCGGCCGGTGGTCGACCCCGTGGTCCAGGCCCTCGCCCTCACCGACGTCGTCGTCGGCGCGACCGTCACCGCCCTCCTGCTGGCCCTGGTCGTGCAGGTCGCCAAGCGGCACGGCACGGTCGACCCCGACGAACTGAGCGAGCTGCGCGGCTGATGCCCCACCTGCTGCCCCTTCTCGTCGCCGTCCCCCTCCTCGGCGCCGCCCTGCTCGCCGCCGGCGGCCGGCACATGCCCCGCGTCGTCGCGGAGAGCACCGCCTGCGCCGTCGCGGCCGGCACCGCGGCGCTCGCGGTCGTTCTGCTGGCGCACTCCTCCCCGCCGCCGACCGAGTGGGCGGGCGGCTGGGAGCCGGTGGACGGCCACAGCGTCGGCATCGCCCTGACCGGCGACGGCCCGGGGCTCGGCATGGCCGCGCTGGTGTCCGTACTGACCCTCGCCGCCCTCGCCTACTCCTGGCGCTCCTTCGACGAACCGCCGCCCGGACACGCCGGGGCGTTCCCCGCGCTCGTGCTGGTCTTCCAGGCCGGCATGTGCGGCTTCTCGATCGCCGGGGACCTCTTCAACGCCTTCGTCTGGTTCGAGCTGATGAGCGTCGCCGCGTACGCCCTGACCGGGCACCGGGTCGAGGAGGCCAGGGCCGTCCAGGGCGCGCTGACCTTCGCCGTGGTCAACTCGCTGGGCGCCTACGCCCTGCTCATGGGCATCGCCCTGCTCTACGCCCGCACCGGCGAACTCGGCCTGGCGGAGATCGGCCACGCCCTCGACGCCCACGGTCCGCCCGACGCGACGGTGCTGGCCGCGTTCGTCCTCGTCCTGACCGGTCTGCTGGTCAAGGCGGCGGCCGTCCCCTTCCAGTTCTGGCTGCCGGACGCGCACGCGGTCGCCCCCACCCCGGTCTGCATGCTGCTGTCCGGCGTCATGGTCGAACTGGGCGTCTTCGGCGTCTGGCGCGTCTACGACACCGTGTTCTCCGGTCCCGGTGGACTGCCCGCCGCCGACGCGGAGCGGGTCCTGAGCGTGCTGGGCGCGCTGACGGCGGTGATCGGGGCGGTGATGTGCTGGCACCAGCGGCACATCAAGCGGCTGCTGGCGTACTCGACGATCGCGCACACCGGCCTGTTCCTGCTCGGCATCGGCACCCTCGCGCCCGGGGGCGACGACGGGATCGCGCTGTACGTCGTCGGACACGCCGGGGTGAAGGCCGCGCTGTTCGCCTGCGCGGGCATCCTCCTGGACCGGTACGGCAGCGTCGACGAACACGTCCTGCACGGACGCGCGCGCCCGCTGCGGAGCGTCGCCGTGATGTTCGTCGTCGGCGCGCTGGGCCTCGCGGGACTGCCCCCGTTCGGCACGGCGCTCGGCAAGTCCGCGGCCGAGGAGGCGGTGGGCGGCCCGCTCACCGTGCTCTACGTCCTGGCGAGCGCGGTGACCGCGGCGGCCGTACTGCGGGTCGCGGCACGGGTGTTCCTCGGCCTCGGCCCCACCCCGCGGGACGCCGGCGGTCAGGGCGCCGCCGACCCGGACGAGACGACGGGCTCCGGGGAGCAGCCCGAGACGACGCGGCGGCTCGGCCGGGTGCCCGACACCATGACGGTGGTCCCCGCCCTCCTGCTCGCCGGGGCCCTCGCCGCCGGCGCCGTCCCCGGCTTCGGCGACGCGGTGGCCCGCGCCATGGGCGAGGCCACCACCGCCGGGCTGGTCCACACCTCCGTGCACTGGACACCGGTGGGCGTCGGTTTGGGACTGCTGTCGACCGTCCTGGCCGCGGTCCTGGCCGCCGTCGCCGTCGCCCGCCCGGGGCGGCTCGTCGCGCCGGGCTGGGCGACGGTGCTGCGACGGCTGCAGTCCGGGCACGTCGGCGACTACGTGGCGTGGCTGCTGGTGGGCGCCACGGTGATGGGGGTGCTGGCCCTCCCGGCGGTCCTGCCCGGGTGAGCGGGCGACACCCACGGGCGGATCCTCGGGTCCCGGACGTCCCCCTCAGGTCCCGTACGTCACCCGCACCTCCTCGAAGCCCAGGGAGTTCAGCAGCCCCCGGAGCATCGCCGTGGTGTTGGCCTCGGCTCGCGCCTTCAACTCGCTCTCCTCGGCCGCCTCACCGATGTGCCGGGCCGCCAGCTTCCGCACGGCCTGCTCGCTGTTGGGATTGTCCGAGAACAGGTCGCCGAGGCGGTCGAACAGCCCGCGCTGCTTGGACACCGCGTAGGAGCGGTCGGGGTCGAGGGCGGGCTCGCCGAGCCCGGCGTGCGGCAGCCGCAGCGTGGCAGAGGTGCGGCCGCCGTCGACCGTCACGTCGTCCTCGCCCACCTTCCCGAGGTCGACGAAGGCGTCGACGGTGCCCGCCCCGACGTACAGGGTGCGGGTGCCGCGGATCGCGTCGGGCAGGAACTTGGCGTCCTTCTCCAGGTCCACGACGACCTGGAAGTTGCCGGAGGCGGCGTCGAAGCGGCTGATGTCCCGGATGGACTCCAGCAGCGCGGGACCGGAGCGGTCCCGGGTCTCGGAGCCGAACAGGTCCTTCAACCCCGGCAGGACACTCAGCCGGAGCCCCGCGAACAGCACGACCAGCACCAGCACCACCGCGGTCAGCGCCTTCGCCCAGCCGGGCATGCGCCTGGCGGGCCTCTCGGCGGGACTCTTGGGCTTCTTGACGGGAGTCGTCATGGCGACGGCCCTCCTTCCTACTGACCCGGATGCCCCCCATCTCCCGTGCCAGACCGAGCAGTTGGCGCGGCGGGACGGAGCGGGCACCCGGGTCGTACGACGCCGGCTCAGCGCCCCGGCTTCAGCGGGCGGTCCGCGGACGGGCGCGACGACCACACCGCCTCGCCGCGCGTGAGCCCCGGCAGCCGCAGCTCGGCCTCCCGCACCCGCCGGGCCGCCAGCTCCCCGGTGACGATCCAGGCCGGGTCGCCGCCGGTCGTACCGGTGAAGTCCGCGCGCAGCGAGGCCAGCAGGGCCGTCACGGCCGCCAGCGCGTCCGGCGGGACCTCCGCCTCGAAGGACTGGTACGGCTCGTGGAGCACGGTGCCCGCCCGGGCGAGGGCGCGGCGCAGCACGATCGCCGTCAGCCCGCGGAAGTCGGCGGCCGTGCTGAGCGGCGAGCTGAATCCGGAGCGGACCATCGTCACCCGGTAGTCGGTGACCGCGGCCCCGGTCAGCCCGGTCAGCAGCGTGGCGTGGACCGTTTCCTCCACGGCCTGGTGGAAGGCGCGGGGCAGCGCGCCGAGTTCCGTCTCGTACCCGAAGTGCCCGCCCGAGCCGCGCGGGCCCGGCTCGACACGCAGCCCGATCGTCGCCCAGTACCGGGTGTGGTCGAGCCACGGCATCTCCTCCTCCGCCTCGCCCGGGCCGGCCGGCCGCTCCAGGAACCGGACGCGGCCCGGCGTGAACTCCGCCTCGATCCCGAACTCCTCGGCCAGCGTCGCGGCGAGCACCTCCATCTGGACCTCGCCGTACAGGAGCAGCGCGGTGGCGCCGGACGCCGCCGGCCGGGCGTGCAGCAGCGGGTCCTGGTCGGCCAGTGCCAGCAGGGCGGAGCGCAGCGGGGCCGCCTGCTCCGGGTGCCGGGCCCGGACCAGCGTCCGCAGGGTCGGCGGCGCGAATTGCGGCGCGCGGTCGGCGGGCTCGCCGAGCCGGTCGCCCACGCGCAGGCCCCCGGGAACGGTGAGCGCGGCGATGTTTCCGGCGGTGAGCGTGGCGTCCCCGCCGACCACGTCGAGGCGGGTCACCCGGCCGCGGACCTCGGTGGTCCGCCCGTCGGCCTCGCGCCGCAGGAACGTCAGCCGCCCGCGCGGACGCACCTCGCCGTCGTACAGCCTGAGGTACGCGGTGCGCTCGCCGGTGGCTCCGGGACGTACGGCGAAGACCGTGCCCCGGGGTTCCGCGGTGCCCGCCGCGCCGGGATCGGCGGCCGGGACCAGCCCGACCAGTCCCTCGACCAGCTCCGCGACGCCCTGACCCCCGAGCGCGCAGCCGTGGTACAGCGGGTGGAACGAGCCGTCGGCGGTACGGGCGGCGAGGGCGGCGGCCAGATGCGCCGCGGTCGGCTCGGGGCCGTCGACCAGCGCGGCCAGGACGTCCGGGTCGACCTCGGCGAGCGCCTGTGCGGCGAGCCCGTCCGGCGGACGGCGGGTGACCCGCGCGTGCGCGGTCCCGGCGCCCGTCACCTCGGTCAGCGGCACGACGTGCGGGGTCAGCAGGCGCCGGACGTCGTCGAGCAGGCCGTCGGGGCGTGCCCCGGCCCGGTCGATCTTGTTGACGAACACGAGGGTGGGCAGCCGCAGTCGCCGCAGCGTGCGCATCAGGACGCGGGTCCGCGCCTGTACGCCCTCCACGGCCGACAGCAGCAGCACCGCGCCGTCGAGCACCTCCAGTGCCCGTTCGACCTCCGCGACGAAGTCGGAGTGCCCCGGGGTGTCGATGAGGTTGACGCGCGTGTCGCCGACGGTGAAGGCGGCGACGGCGGAGCGGATGGTGATGCCGCGGCGGCGCTCGATGCCGCCGTCGTCGGTGCGGGTGTCGCCGGCGTCGACGCTGCCGAGCCGGTCGACGGCGCCGTGGTCGAACAGGAGCCGTTCGGTGAGGCTGGTCTTACCGGCGTCGACGTGGGCCAGAATGCCGATGTTCAGGGTGCGCATGCGTGGAGGAGTCCTCGAAAGCCGTGGGCCGGAAGGGGCACTGGGGGATTCCGAGGAGTCGGCGCATGCGGGGGATCCTGACGTGAGGAGGGGTGGGGGACACGACCGTCCTCGCCGAGGACGGACCGCGCCATCATGGCGTGGGGCCCCGGGCGCGGCGCAACAGGATTTCCGTAAGCTGAGGGCCCCGGCCGGACAGGATCACGCGAGGAGCGGTCCGTGCGAGACATCGCCGTGTTCAGCGGTAGTGCCCACCCCGAGCTGGCCGAGGAGGTCTGCGCCCAGCTGGGCGTGCCGCTCAGCCCCACCCGGGTCAGTCGGTTCGCCAACGACTGCCTGGAGGTGCAGCTGCTGGCCAACTGCCGCGAGCGGGACGTGTTCCTCGTCCAGCCGCTGGTCAAGCCGGTCCAGGAGCACCTCGTCGAGCTGCTGCTGATGTGCGACGCGGCCCGCGGGGCGTCGGCCGGCCGCATCACCGTGGTCATGCCGCACTACTCGTACGCCCGCTCCGACAAGAAGGACGCCCCGCGCATCTCGCTGGGCGGGCGCCTGGTCGCCGACCTGCTGGTGGCGGCGGGCGCGAGCCGGGTCCTCGCCATGACCCTGCACTCGCCCCAGGTGCACGGCTTCTTCTCGGTCCCGGTCGACCACCTGCACGCGCTGCGTGAACTGGCCGCGCACTTCGGGCAGTACGACCTCTCCCGCGTCACGGTCGTCTCCCCGGACCTGGGCAACGCCAAGGAGGCCGCCGCGTTCGCCCGGATGCTCGGCGCCCAGGTGGCGGCCGGGGCGAAGCAGCGGTACGCGGACGACCGGGTCAGCATCAGCTCCGTGATCGGGGACGTCGCCGGACGGGACGTCATCGTGCTCGACGACGAGATCGCCAAGGGCAGCACCGTGCTGGAGCTGCTCGACCGGCTGCGGGAGGCGGGTCCGCGCTCCATCCGCGTCGCCTGCACGCACGGGCTGTTCGCGGCCGGTGCGCTGGGGCGGCTCAGCGAGCAGCCGGACGTGCTGGAGATCGTGTGCACCAACACCGTGCCGGTGCCGGTGGACGACCACACGGACAAGCTGCGGATCCTGTCCATCGCCCCGGCGCTCGCCGAGGCGGTGCGCCGCATCCACAACGGCGAGTCGGTCAGCGCCCTGTTCGACGCCCGGCCGGCCGGCTGACGCCGAGGGCCTCCTCCAGGGTCGGCCGGGGCGGCAGCAGCCGGGCCAGGCCGGTGATCCGCAGCATGCGCAGTGTCAGCGGGTGGGTGCACACCAGGTGCACCTGTCCGCCCCGGTCCAGCGCCTGACTGCGCGCCCGGTACAGCAGCCGCAGCCCCGAGCAGTCGAAGAACTCGATCCCGCCGAGGTCCAGGACGATCCGGGCGCCGGGACGCCCCGTCTCCCGGTCCAGGTGCGGGGCGATCTCCGCGGCCGAGGCGATGTCGATCTCGCCCCGGAACTCCAGCACCGTGTGACCTTGGTGACGGCGCACCCGCAGATGCCGGGTGGGCGACGCGGATTCCTGCCGCACGAACCTTGCCTCCAGCCTGTTCCGGCCTGCTTCTGGGGGCTCAACTACCCAATCCGCTCAAGAAGTTACCCCGATCGAGCGAGTTTGAGCATGTTCGATTGACATATGTCATCGAAATCTCACGGCCGCGTTCCATGGATGGCCGGATGGCCGGATGGGCAGATCAGTCGACCACGAGGACGATCTTGCCCGTGGTGCGACCGGTCTCGCCCAGCGCGTGCGCCTGCGCGGCCTGGGCCAGCGGGAAGGTCCGCGCGATCGTGGCCCGCAGCTCGCCCGACCCGACCAGGGCGGCGATCTCCTCCATCCCGGCCCGGTCGGCGTCGACCAGCATCCGCACCGCCCGTACGCCGAGCCGATCGGCCTCCTCGTAGAACTCGTCCGACCCGACCGGCAGGATCGACACCACCACACCGCCCGGACGCAGCACGCGCAGCGACCGCAGCGACGTGTCGCCGCCGATCGTGTCCAGAACGACGTCCACGTCCTTCACCGCCTCGGCGAAGTCCGTCTCCCGGTAGTCCACGGTCTCGTCCGCCCCCAGGGAGCGCAGGAACTCGTGCTTGCCCGCGCTGGCGGTCCCGATCACACGGGCACCCCGCGCCTTGGCGATCTGCACCGCCGCATGGCCCACACCACCCGCCGCCGCGTGGATCAGCACCCGCTGCCCGGGCCGGACGTCCGCCCGCTCCACCAGGGCCTGCCAGGCCGTCAGCGAGACCAGGGGGAGGGCACCCGCCTGTACGTGGTCGAGGCCGGCCGGCTTGTGGGCGAAGGTGCGCGCGGGCGCCGTGACGTACTCCGCGTGGGAACCGTGGCCGAACGGGTAGGAGAGCATGCCGAAGACCTCGTCACCGGGCCGGAACGCGGCGACGCCGATCCCCACCGACTCCACCACGCCCGACACGTCCCAGCCCAGCACGAAGGGCGGCTCGCCGAGGAAGCCGCCGTTCGCCCGGTGCTTCCAGTCGGTCGGGTTCACTCCCGCGGCGCGCACCCGCACCAGCACCTCGTTGGGGCGTGGCTCCGGGCGTTCGAGCCGTACCTCCTTCAGGACCTCGGGACCGCCGAGGACGTCCTGGCCGATGGCGCGCATGGTGTTCATCGAGACCTCGCAACTGGGGCAGGGGCGGGCAGCACGGTCTGCAACCTCCGGGGAGATCGTGCCATTCCCGGCGCCGTCCGGCACCCGGGGCGGGGCACCCGGGGGGTCGGCGCCAACTTGCCTGGCGGGCAAGGACATTCGCCAACCCGGAACGACCTCCCGGTCGTGACGGAATCCTCACTTCCGCAGGACGGTGAAATTGATCTTTTAGGCTTCACAACCGATAAGCTCCCCAGCGGCGCTGCGAGTTGACGCGATCGCGACGGGTCGGCTCAGTGTGCGCCCTCACGAGTGGGGTCCCCCCTTCCTCTCCCCATGCCTGGACACCCCCGCTCGAACACTCCCCCCTGTTCGATCGTTTTGCTTCGAAGGATGCAGATGGAACTCGCCACTCCGCCACCGGCGGCGCGGGCCCCCGTCGCCTGGTACAGCTGGTGGCTGATGCCACTGGGCCTGGGAGGCGGGACGGTGGCCGCCACGTTCATGAGCTCCGAGCGAATATCCGTGGCCGTCGCCGGCGCGGCGGCCACCGCGGCCGGCACCGTGTGCGTGCGCCTCCTGCTGCGCACCCGCGCACAGCTGAGCCGGGCCGAGGACGCCCACCGCGCCGCCCGGGCCGAACACTCCCAGCAGTGGCAGCAGCACGTGAGCGCTCTGGAGCAGCGGTTCTCCGCCGAGCGCGCCGCCCTGGACGCCCAGCTCACCGAGCAGGTACAGACGTACGAGGCACAGCTGACGGAACAGTCCCGGGTCCACGAGGACCGGCTGGCCGAGCAGGCCGCGGTCCACGAGAGCCGGCTCGCCGAGCGGACCGAGGCATGGCAGGAGCAGCTGGGCCACCAGCTGGCCGCCGTCTCCCGGCTCGCCGACGAGCAGCTGCCCGACGCGATGCGCCGACTGCGGGCCGGTGACGCCATCGACGACATCCTGCCGACCATGGAGCAGTGCGCCAAGGTGGGCGCCGACCTCCAGGCCGAGCTGCGCAAGGTCCTCAGAACCGCGCTGATCGGCGTCGAGGCGGAGTTCGACCGCTCGACCTCCGCCGAGCAGGCCGTCATCAGCGTCGGCAACCGCATCCACGTCCTGACCAGCAAGCTCCGGGGCCGCCTGCACGAGATGCAGGGCGAGCACGGCCGGCTGCCCGCCGTCGCCCGGGGCCTGATGGAACTCGACCAGGCCATCGGCCCGGCCGACTGCCTCGCCGCCAGCATCGGTGTGCTCGGCGGCTCCGACCGCCCCGGCCGGCAGTGGCAGGAACCGCAGCGGCTGCTGAGCGTGATGCGCGGCGGGATCGGCCGGATCAAGGACTTCCACCGCGTCCAGCTGCGCCACCTTCCCGAACTCGGCGTCGACGGCGGCCTGGTGGACCACCTCACGCTGATCTTCGCGCACCTGCTGGACAACGCCGCCCGCTACTCGCCGCCCACCGAGCCGGTGGTCGTCTCCGGCAAGGAGGTGCCCAACGGCGTCGGCATCGAGATCCAGGACTCCGGCAAGGGACTGAGCGAGGAGAAGAAGCGCGAGGCCGAGCACGCGCTGGCGGGCACCTCACCCGGCGCGGGACTCGGCGGCATCTCGGAGGACGCCAACATCGGCCTGCGCGTGGTCGGCGCCCTCGCCCGCCGCTACGGCATCCGCGTCACCTTCGCCGACTCGCCGTGGCTGGGCACGTCCGTCGTGGTCGTCGTACCCCACAAGTACTTCAGCCCGCTACCCGCGGCCGCCGCTTCCTCGACCGCCGCCGTCGCGGAGCCCCCGCGACCGCCACCGCGCCCCCGGCCGTGCCCGCCGCGAGCGCGGCCCCGGGTCCCGAGGCATTCCCGGACCCCACGGGCGGGACCGGGGGCGAGACCACCCCGGGCGGCCTGCCCCGCCGCCGGAGCAGGCGTGCCGAACCGGCCGCCGGGCCGCCTTCCGCCCCGGCCGCCGCTTCCGGGCCCGCCGCGCTCCCGGCCGGCTCCGGGCCCGCCGGGCGGACTCCGGTCTCCGCCGTTCCGCCGGACGCGTCCTTCGCCGGTCTCGCCGCCTTCGCCACCGCGGGCCGCGACCCGGGCCTCCCCGACACGACCACCGGTGGCCCGTCCACCGGGCACCGCACTGAAGAGAGCGACTAGTCCCCATGACGCACCAGGGAACCGACGTGAGCTGGGCGCTCCGCGACCTTGTGGAGTCCATCCAGGAGATCCGCTTCGCCCTCGTGGCCTCCAGCGACGGCAAGGCCATCACCTCCTACGGCGCCGAAGACCCCGACGACGTGGACCGCTTCGCCGCCGTGGTGGCCGGACTGCAGGCGCTGGCCCAGCCGGTCGCCGAGCAGTTCCCGCAGCACGCGGGGCAGTTGCGCCTCGCCATGATCGAGGTGGACGGCGGGCACCTGTTCGTCGTCCGCGCGGGCCTGGAGACGTATCTCGGCGTCCTCGCCCGCGAGGGCCTCGACCAGGGCCTGCTCGGCCATCAGATGCGCGACCTGGCACGCCGGATGGGTGAACTCCTCGGCACCACCCCGCGCCAGGAGGAGCACTCTGGATGAGTGCTCCCCGCCGACCGACCGATCCGTCCGGTCTCGAGCGCTACTACGTCCTCACCGGAGGACGCAGCGGGCCGGGCGGTTCGGCGTCGACCCTCGACGTGGCGACCCTCGTCGTCTCCCGTGCCGTGCCCTTACCGGGCATGCAGCACGAGCACGAGGAGATACTCCGGCGCTGCCGCGAACCGCTGTCGGTGGCCGAACTCGGCGCCCACCTTCACCTGCCCTTCAACATCCTCGCGGTGCTGCTGTCCGACCTGCTCCAGGCGGGCCGCGTCGAAGCCCGTGATCCGATCCCGGCACTCGACGCCGGTCGCGGGCCCGACCTCGCGCTCCTTGAGGAGGTACTCAGTGGACTTCAAAGGCTTTGACCGACCGGGGTCACCGACGGCCGGGGACACCCGCTCGGTGAAGGTCATGATCGCCGGGGGCTTCGGCACCGGCAAGACCACCATGGTCCGCTCCGTCAGCGACATCAAACCGCTGACCACCGAGGAGACCCTCACCCAGGCCAGCGTGGACGTCGACCACCTCATCGGCGTGGCCGACAAGACGCAGACCACGGTCAGCCTGGACTTCGGCAAGATCGGCCTCAACGACACGCTGATGCTGTACCTCTTCGGAACCCCGGGCCAGGAGCGCTTCTGGTTCCTGTGGAACGGCCTGTTCAAGGGCGCGCTCGGCGCGGTCGTCCTGGTGGACACCCGGCGGCTCGCCTCCAGCTTCCGGGCCATCGAGGAGATGGAGCGGCAGCAGGTCCCCTTCGTCATCGCGCTCAACGTCTTCCCCGACTCCCGCGACTACCCGGCCGAGGAGATCCGCGACGCCCTCGACATCCCCCCGCACACGCCGGTCGTCTCCTTCGACGCCCGCGACCGCACCGCCAGCCGCGATGTGCTGGTCACCCTGATCCGGCATCTGAAGGACCGCTCGGCCGCCGCCCTGGAGCCCCGATGAACGACGACCAGACCCCGCCCGCCGCCACGGGCGGCGGCTGCCCCGTCGCCCACGGCGAGGGCGTCACCCGGCTCTACGGACCCGAGGCGGCCGACCCGCACGACATCTACACGCGGCTGCGCAAGGAACACGGCAGTGTGGCACCGGTACTGCTGGAGGGCGACGTCCCCGCCTGGCTGGTGCTCGGCTACCGCGAGAACCGGCGGGTGCTCGACAACCCCCTCCAGTTCAGCCGCGACTCGCGGAGCTGGCGGGACTTCCGCGACGGCCGGGTGGAGCAGACGTCGCCGCTGATGCAGATGGTGGGCTGGCGCCCCGACTGCGTCTCCCAGGACGGCGAACCGCACCGCCGGCTGCGCGGAGCCGTCACCGACAACCTGTACGCCGTCGCCGGCCGGGGCATCCGCCGCCACGTCACCCACTTCGCCAACAAGCAGATCGACGCGTTCGCCGACGCGGGCCGCGCCGACCTGGTGGGGGACTTCGCCGAGTACCTGCCCATGCTGGTCCTCACCCGTGTCTTCGGGCTCGCCGAACGGGAGGGGCGCACCCTCGCCGAGTCCAGCAACCAGGTGATCAAGGGCGGCGCGGACGCCCTCACGCACAACGGGCGCATCATGGGCATCCTCGGCGAACTCGCCGCGCGCAAGCGGGAGGAGCCCGGCTCCGACTTCGCCTCGGGGCTCATCGGGCACCACTCCGGCCTCGACGAGGACGAGATCGTCAACCATCTGCGCCTGGTGCTGATCACCGCGCACACCACCACCAGCAACCTGCTGGCCCGCGCGCTCCAACTGGTCCTCACCGACACCACCCGGCTCTCCGGCCTGGTGAGCGGTCAGCTGAACATGTCCGCGGTGGTGGAGGAGGTGATGTGGAACTCCCCGCCGCTCGCCGTGCTGCCGGGCCGGTTCGCCACCGCCGATCTGGAACTGGGCGGCTGCCCGGTCAAGGAGGGCGACCTGCTCGTGCTGGGCCTCGCGGCCGGCAACCACGACCCGGAGATCCGCCCCGACACCGCCGTCTCCGTCCAGGGCAACGCCTCGCACCTCGCCTTCAGCGCGGGCCCCCACGAGTGCCCGGGGCAGAGCATCGGCCAGGCCATCATCGAGACGGCCGTCGACGTCCTGCTGCACCGGCTGCCGGGGCTGCGCCTGGCCGTGCCGTCGGCCGACCTCACCTCCACGGCCTCCACCTGGGAGTCGCGTCTGGACAGCCTGCCGGTGGAGTTCGCCGCGTAGCCGCGCGGGAGGACGGGAGGGCGCCGCCCGGCCGGAGGGGTCCGGGCCGGGCGGCGCTCCCGTCTCACACGCTCAGCAGGTCGTCCACCGATCCCCGCCCGGCCAGTTCCGCCGTGGCCACCGGACCCTCCTTGGCCGCCGCGTACCGGCCGCTGGTCAGCGCCCACTCGTAGTTGCCGTTGATCCAGTGCTGGATGGCCTCCACCCCCATCCGCACCCGTGCCCGCCCGTCGGCGTCCAGCCCCAGCTCGGCGCACATCTCCGGCACCCGCGCCTCGCAGGCGACGTACGCGTCGAGGCAGGCGGTCGTCATGCGGTACGCCTCGTCGGCGGCCTCCTGCCACGAGCAGCCGCGTTCCCGGTGCAGGACGGCGATGAGGTTGTGGCCGTCGCCCCGGCGGCGCTCGCGCTCGAAGGAGTGGATGTCGTTCATGAACCCGATGGTGTCCGCCGCCAGGTCCCGCATCCGCTCCATCAGCGGGTGCGCCATCGCCGCGGCCGGCACCTCGAAGCCGCGGCTGCGCTCGCCCGCGTCGATGCTGTGGTGGATGCCGACCGTGCGGCGCCGGAAGACGGCGTACTCCTCCAGCCCGAGCGTGGCGGCACGGCCGCGGGCCGCCAGGTCGACCTCCTCGCAGTGCGCCACCAGGAACCGGCCCCAGGAGGCGGCGAACCGCGACGTCCAAGTCAGGGACATGCCATCCGAAAGGTGGTCCCAGACCTCCGCCCAGGCCAGCGTGATGGGGCACTCCACCCGCGGCGCGGTGCCCGCCGGCCGGAGCGGCGTGGCGATCAGTTCGCGCGCCACCTCCGCTATGCGCTCCGCGCGGTCGGGCCGGGCCGCGTCGAACTGGTCGTCGAAGAGGAAGGCGAGGGAGAACCAGTTCATCAGGACGACCATGTCGTCCGCCGACGCGTGGGGGTAGGTGCGGGCCGCGGCCCCGGCGAGGTCCCAGGACCGGTACTCGTCGAACCCGGCCCGGCTGCGCACCAGCCCCCGTTCCCGCACCCACCGCAGATGCTGTTCACGGGCCCGGTCGAGATGCGGGCTCACGGGGGTTTCGAAGGGGAGGTCGAAGCGGACGTCCTGAGACATGTGTTTCCTTTCGGGAGACGGAGCGCAGAGTCCCCCCGGCCCTGCCGACGGACGGCCGTCCGACCGCCCGCGCACACTCGAACTGGCTTCCCGGACGCGAAAGTTGAACCGAGAAGCAGTAAGAGGCTGCCCCGACCCTAAATGATCTACGCGGAGTCCGTCGGTGATCTTCGCAACTGCCCGGCGGCGACACGGCCGCGAGCGTTCACCCGTGCGGCCCGCCGGGTGCGGCACCCACCCGGGGCGGCCGCCCACCGACTGATTCGGCCGGGCCGGGATATCAGCAAGGTACAGGGCACGGGGTACGACGCCCCGCGCCCCGAATCCTTCGGAGGAGACATGGCACTGGTCAACGCGGGCGTCGTGGTGCTCGACTGCGCCGAACCCGAGCGGCTCGCCGAGTTCTACAAGGGGCTGCTGGGCGCGGAGGAGAGCGACGTGAGCGCCAACCGGATCGAGATCGAGGGCCCCCGCGGTTTCCGCATGGCCTTCCGGCGGGACGTGAACGCCACGCCGCCGAGCTGGCCGCGCCCGGAGAACTCCCTCCAGGTCCACCTGGACTTCGTGGTCGCCGACCTGGACGAGGCCGAGCGGGCGATCGTGGGGCTCGGCGGCCGTCCGGTGGAGGCGAAGGACCCGGCCGGCCCGTACGAGGAGCGCGGCTTCTCCGACCCGGCCGGCCACTCCTTCACCCTGCGCCTGGCCCTCGCACCGACGGCGCCCAAGCAGGGCTAGGAAAGGGCCCTGCCCGGGCGCCGCGGAGGGGAGGGGAGGGGAGGGGCGCCGGGGCGTTCAGTCCCGGCCGCCCTTCCCGCCGACCGGCCAGGCTCCGGTCGAGCGCTCGATGGCCTTGGCACCCGTACGGTCCACCGCGCTGCGCACCGCGGCGAAGATGGCGCCCTGGATCGCGGCGGCCAGCAGGATCTCGCCCCAGCCGCGGTCCGGGTCCAGGGCGTCGGGCGCGTCGTCCTCGTGCCGGATCATCTTCCAGGTCTTCTGGAAGGTCATCCCGGCCAGCGTGCCGCCCAGCCAGCCGAGCGCGAACCCGACGGGCTTGTAGGCGAGGGGGAGCTTCTTCTTCTTGGTCTTCGCCATGGGGATCTCCTTGCCTCGTGTGCGCTGCATGGTCGTACGCGTACCGGTGCGGGTCAGGGCCTGCCCCGCACCGGTACCTCCTCGTCGGCCCGTACCGGCCCCGGCGGGGTGCCGTCGCCGAACGGACGGCCGCCCAGCTCCTCGCGGTGGTGCGGGGTGAGCCAGCCGGACAGGTCCGGGCCCATGGGCACGATGGCGGTCGGGTTGATGCCGGTGTGCACCTGGTAGTAGTGGCGCTTGATGTGGTCGAAGTCGACCGTGTCCCCGAATCCGGGCGTCTGGAACAGGTCGCGGACGTACCCCCACAGCACCGGGTTCTCCGTCAGCTTCCAGCGGTTGCACTTGAAGTGGCCGTGGTACACCGCGTCGAAGCGGACCAGCGTCGTGAACAGCCGGATGTCCGCCTCGGTGATCGTGTCGCCGACCAGGTAGCGCTGCCGTTCCAGCCGGGGCACGAGCTGCTCCAGGCGCCCGAACACGCCCGCGCAGGCGGCCTCGTACTCCTCCTGGCCGGTCGCGAAGCCCGCCCGGTACACGCCGTTGTTGACGTCCTCGTACACCCCCGCCATCACCTCGTCGATCTCGTCGCGCCGGGCGTGCGGATACAGGTCGGGCGCATCCGGACGGTGCAGGGAGGCCCACTCGGTCGCGAGATCGAGCGTGATCTGCTGGTAGTCGTTGGTGACGAGCCGTCCGCTGGGCACGTCGACGACCGCGGGCACGCTCACCCCGCCCGGATAGCCCCTCTCCCGCCGGTCGTACGCCTCGCTCAGGTAGCGGATGCCGAGGACGGGGTCCCGGCCGTCCGGGTCCAGCGTGAACCGCCAGCTGCGGTCGTCCTGGACCGGGTCGGCGACCGCCAGGGACAGGGCGTCCTCCAGACCGAGCAGCCGCCGCGAGACCAGGGCCCGGCTCGCCCACGGGCAGGCGCGGCTCACCACCAGCCGGTAGCGGCCGGCCTCCACCGGCCAGCCGTCCCGGCCGTCCGCCGTGATCCGGTCCGCGAAGTGGCTGCGGGACCGTTTGAACGCCTTCCTTCCGTAGCCGCTGTTCCCGGGCGTCCCGCCGTCACCGCTCATGACCCTGCCTTCCCGCCGTTCGTCTCCGTGCGCCGTGCGCTCTCGTACTGGTGTTCCTGTGCGCAGGTGCCCTTGTAGAGGCGTTCCCCGTTTTCGGCCGTCGGCACTGGTGGACACCCGTCGGACATGTCGGTCGGGGTGTGAGCGGCGGGGACCCGGGCAGTCGGGCCTTCGTGAGTGGGACAGCCGTGGAAGAGAAATCGGGCCCGAAGGCCGACCGCAGGACACGCGTCACCGTGCTGGTGGCCCTCGCGGCCAATCTGGTGATCGCCGTCGCCAAGGCGGTCGGCGGATTCCTCGCGGGCTCGCCCGCCCTGCTGTCGGAGGCCGCGCACTCGGTGGCGGACAGCATGAACGAGATCTTCCTGCTCGCCGCCCTGCGCCGCAGCCGCCGGCCCGCCGACCGGAGGCACCCCTTCGGCTACGGCAAGGAACGGTTCTTCTGGTCGCTCCTGGCGGCCGTCGGCATCTTCGTCATGGGCGGCTGCTTCTCCTTCTTCCAGGGCGTCGAGGCCCTGCGCAACGGCGCGGACGAGGAACTCGGCGGCTACGTGGCCGGCCTGATCGTGCTCGGCGTCGCCCTGCTGGCCGAGGGCGGCTCCCTGCTGCGGGCCCTGCACCAGGTGCGGGGGCAGGGCGGGATCGCCGTCGGGCTGCGCGACCCGGCGCTGCGCACGGTCGTCGCCGAGGACGGCACGGCGGTGCTCGGCGTGACCCTCGCCATGACCGGCATGGCGCTGCACATGGTCACCGGGCAGGTGGTGTGGGAGGCCAGTGCCTCGCTCGCCATCGGCGCGCTGCTGGTCTACGTGGCCTACCGGCTCGGCCGCGAGGCCCGCGACCAGCTCATCGGCGAGGCCGCCGACCCCGAGGCCAGCGGCCGGATCCGGGCGCTGCTGCGGGCCCAGCCGGAGATCGACAGCGTCGAGGCGCTGTTCACCATGAAGACCGGCCTCGACTCCGCGCTGGTGGCCGCCCGCGTCGACCTGGTGCCGGGCCTGGACAGCGAGCGGGTGGAGGAGGTCGCCGTGCGCATCAAGAGGTCGATCACCCACACCGTCCCGGAGGCGAGCCAGGTCTTCCTGGACGTCACCGACCGGCTCGCGCGGGAGGCGGCCCAGAGCCCCGCCGCGACACCGGAGAGCCGGGCCGCGACAGCGGAAGGCCCCGCCGCGACGGGGGAACGCGGCGGGGCCTGAACGACGTGTTCCCGGCGCGAGCCGGTCCATGCACGCCGGGCCGGGCTGATCCCGAGCCCGTCCGGTCAGCTCCCGTCGGCCGGCTCCAGGACGAAGACGGGGATGTCCCGGTCCGTCTTCTCCTGGTACTCGGCGTACTGCGGGAACGCCGCGACCGCGCGCTCCCACCACTCGGCCTTCTCGGCGCCGGTGACCTCACGGGCCGTCATGTCCCGCTTGTGGGGGCCGTCCTGGAGTTCCACCCGGGGGTCGGCGCCCACGTTGTAGTACCAGACCGGGTGCTGGGGAGCCCCGCCCAGGGAGGCCACCACGGCGTAGCGGCCCTCGTGCTCGACCCGCATCAGCGGCGTCTTGCGCAGCTTGCCGCTGCGCGCGCCCCGGGTGGTCAGCACGATCACGGGCAGACCGGTGTCCCGCAGGGTCGTCCCCTCGGTGCCGCCCGAGCTCTCGTACAGCTCGACCTGTTCGCGCACCCACTGCGTCGGGCTGGGTTCGTACTCGCCGTCAAGAGGCATCCGCGCATCCGTCCCATCGTCGTGTCACAAGGCCGGCCGGACCGGTGAGCCCACCGTCCGGCGCGTAACCATCCTTACCCCATCCTGCCCGCCGACCCCCGGTGGCCGCGCGGACATCCGGACGGGAGAGGTCCGGTCGACTGCCGCCGCACCGTGCCGCTCGGCCAGTTCCGACGGGCGCCCGGCGCCGCCGGGGGACGTGATCGGGCCACCCGCGCGACGCGACGGACCGCGGGGGAGGGGACGTGTCGCCTCCGACCCGGTGTTCCCCGGCCAGTCTGCTCCCGCCACCGTTGTGGCCGAACTTGACGTCGTCCCATAGATGCCCGAGGCATCTAATGAAGATCGGCACGCCGCACTCTTCGTCTGCGAGGTCTTCCATGACGGACACGAACACGACGACCGGCACCGGCACGACGACCGACGCGGGCCCGGCGCAGCCCGTCGCCTTCCCCCAGGACCGGACCTGCCCGTACCAGCCGCCCCCCGGCTACGACCCGCTGCGCGCCACCCGGCCGCTGGCCCGGATCACCCTCTTCGACGGCCGCCCCGCCTGGCTGGTGACCGGGCACACCGCAGCCCGCCGGCTGCTGGCCGACCAACGCCTGTCCACCGACCGCACCCGCGACGACTTCCCCGCCACCTCGGCGCGGCTGGCCGCCGTACGCGGACGCAGCCCGGCCCTGCTCGGCGTCGACGACCCCGAACACCGCGCCCAGCGCAAGATGGTGCTTCCGGAGTTCACCTTCAAACGCGCCGCCGCGCTGCGCCCGAGCATCCAGCGGATCGTCGACGAGCGGCTGGACGCGATGATCGCGCAGGGCCCGCCCGCCGACCTGGTGACGGCCTTCGCGCTGCCCGTGCCCTCGATGGTGATCTGCGCGCTGCTCGGCGTCCCCTACGCCGACCACGACTTCTTCGAGGAGCAGTCCCGTCGGCTGCTGCGCGGCCCGCTGCCGGCCGACACCCGCGACGCCCGCGACCGACTGGAGGCGTACCTGGGGGAGTTGATCGACCGCAAGCGACAGGCACCCGGCGACGGCCTGCTGGACGACCTGGTCCGGCAGCAGCTGGCCGAGGGCGCGATCGACCGCGGGCAACTGATCGCGTTCGCGGTGATCCTGCTGGTCGCGGGACACGAGACGACCGCCAACATGATCTCGCTGGGCACCTACACCCTCCTGACCAACCCGGGGCGGCTGGCCGAACTGCGGGAGGATCCCGCGCTGCTGCCCGGCGCCGTGGAGGAGCTGATGCGCGTCCTGTCGATCGCGGAGGGGCTGCTGCGGATGGCCACCGAGGACATCGACGTGGACGGACAGACCATCCGGGCCGGAGACGGGGTGGTCTTCTCGACCTCCGTCATCAACCGCGACGAGAGCGTCTACCCCGACCCGGACGCCCTCGACTGGCACCGCCCGGCCCGTCACCACGTCGCCTTCGGGTTCGGCATCCACCAGTGCCTGGGCCAGAACCTGGCCCGCGCCGAACTGGAGATCGCCCTGCACACCCTCTTCGACCGGCTGCCCGCGCTGCGCCTGGCCGCCCCGGCGGACGAGATCCCCTTCAAACCCGGTGACACGATCCAGGGGATGCTGGAACTCCCCGTGGCCTGGTAGGAGGCTCCGCACATGCGCATCGGCATCGACAAGGACACCTGCATCGGCGCGGGGCAGTGCGCCCTGACCGCCCCCGACGTGTTCACCCAGGACGACGACGGCTACAGCACGCTCGTGCCCGGCCGGGAGGACGGCGGCGGCAGCCCCCTGGTACGGGAGGCGGCCCGGGCGTGCCCCGTGGGCGCGATCACCGTGTCGGAGCGGGTGGGCTGACCCCCGCACTCGTACCCGCACCGGCACCCGCACCGGCACTGCTCCCCACCCCGGCGGCGCCCAGCAGCACCCGTGCCGCCGCCCGGGCCTGACCGGCGGGTTCCGTACCGCCCGTCACGCCCGCCGTCACCATGGCGCCCTCCGCCAGCAGGAACAGCTGCCCGCCCGTCGCGGCGGGCAGCCCCGTGTCGGCCACCAGGGCGTCGAGGAACGCGCGGAACGCCGCCTTGTGCGCCCGCACCCGCTCCGCCACCGGCGGCGAGGCGGGCCCCAGTTCGCCGTACGCGTTGATCCAGGCGCAGCCGCGGAACCCGGGCTCCGCGAACCACTGCCCGAGCCAGTCGAACACGGCCAGCACGCGCGCACCGGGCTCCTCGAACCGGCCGACGTGCTCCGCGAGCCGCCCCCGCCAGCGCACGTCCCGCCGGTCCAGACAGGCCACCACGAGCTGCTCCTTGGCGGGGAACAGCTGGTACAGGCGCTTGAGCGAGACCCCGGAGGCGCCGCGGACCTCGTCCATGCCGACGGCCCGCACCCCCCGCGCGTAGAAGAGCCGCTCCGCCGCGTCCAGCGCCCGCTCCCGGGCCGTCTCGGTGTCCATGGGTCCTCTTCCTTGACCGGAGAACGTTCGTTCTCCTACGGTAGCAGTCAGCTGGAGAACGCTCGTTCTCCTCTGCTGTTTACGGAGGTTCAGCCATGACGACGACCGACCGACCGCCCCTGCCCCCGTTCACCCGCGAGAGCGCGGCACGCAAGGTGCGGGCCGCAGAGGACGCCTGGAACACCCGTGACCCGCACAAGGTCGCCCTCGCCTACTCCGAGGACTCGGTCTGGCGCAACCGGGACTCCTTCCTCACCGGCCGCGCCGCCATCGTCGAGTTCCTGACCGCCAAGTGGGAGCGCGAGCGGGAGTACGCGCTGCGCAAGGACCTGTGGGCCTTCGACGGCAACCGCATCGCCGTCCGCTTCCGTTACGAGTCCCGCGACGCCGACGGCCAGTGGTGGCGCTCCTACGGCAACGAGCTGTGGGAGTTCGACGAGCACGGCCTGATGACCCGGCGCGAGGCGAGCATCAACGACGTACCCATCGAGGAGGCGGACCGGCGCATCCTCGGGCCGAGGCCCGCCCAGTAGGGTGCCCGGGTGAGCGAACAGGCTGCCGGCGGTACCACCGGACGACCCTTCCTCCACGTCGTCGTCTGCGCCGCGGGCGTGGCCGAAGGCGTCGGCGCCCTGATCGACGCGGCACAACGGCGCGGCTGGGAGGTCGGGGTCGTGGCGACACCGGTCGCCATGGGCGGCTTCTTCGACGCGGCCGCCGTCGAGGCACGCACCGGCCGGCCGATCCGCTCGGCCTGGCGCACCCCCGGCGATCCGCGGCCCTTCCCGGCGCCCGACGCCGTCGTGGTCGCGCCCGCCACCTTCAACACCGTCAACAAGTGGGCGGCCGGGCTGGCCGACACCCTCGCCGTGGCCACCCTGTGCGAGGCGTGCGGTCTCGGCGTCCCCGTCGCCGTCCTGCCCTGCGTGGCCGACGCGCTGGCCTCCCACCCCGCCTACCGGGAGAGCCTGGAGCGGCTGCGCGGGATGGGCGTGCGCTTCGGCGATCCGTACACCGGGGACGCGGGGGAGGACGGCGGCCGCCCGGAGTTCGGCTGGGAACGGGCCCTGGACCTGCTCGAACGGCGCTGACCCGCGGGAAGTTCGAGCCCGCACGAAGACGTACGCTCGGCCCTGGTACCCCGATGATCGGCGAAGACAGGAGCAGCAACGATGCAGTACGTGAAGCTCGGCTCGACCGGCCTGGACGTGTCGCGGATCTGCCTGGGCTGCATGACCTACGGCGACCCCGCCCGCGGCACGCACGAGTGGACCCTCGGCGAGGAGGCCTCGCGTCCGCTGATCCGGCAGGCGCTGGAGGCCGGGATCACCTTCTTCGACACGGCCAACGTCTACTCCGACGGCACCAGCGAGGAGATCGTCGGCAAGGCGCTCGCCGACTTCGCCCGCAGGGACGACATCGTGCTCGCGACGAAGGTGCACGGCCGGATGCGACCCGGACCGAACGGCGGGGGACTGTCCCGCAAGGCGATCATGACGGAGATCGAGCACAGCCTGCGGCGCCTGGGCACCGACTACGTCGACCTCTACCAGATCCACCGCTTCGACCCGGGCACGCCGGTCGAGGAGACGATGGAGGCCCTGCACGACCTGGTGAAGGCGGGCAAGGTCCGCTACATCGGGGCCAGTTCGATGTACGCCTGGCAGTTCTCCAAGATGCAGTACGCCGCCGAGCGGCACGGCTGGACCAGGTTCGTGTCCATGCAGAACCACTACAACCTCGTCTACCGCGAGGAGGAGCGCGAGATGCTGCCCCTCTGCGCGGACCAGGGCGTCGGCGTGCTGCCCTGGAGCCCGCTCGCCCGCGGCCGCCTCACCCGGGACTGGGACACCGCCACCGGGCGCAGCGCCACCGACACCTTCGGCAGCACCCTCTACCAGGAGGGCGACCGCGCCGTGGTCGAGGCCGTCACCCGCATCGCCGGCGAGCGAGGCGTCCCGCGCGCCCAGGTGGCCCTGGCGTGGCTGCTGCACCGGGACACGGTGACCGCGCCGATCGTCGGCGCCTCCAGGGCGGGACACCTCGAGGACGCCGTGGCGGCGGTCGAACTCACCCTGACGGAGAAGGAGACCGAGGAACTGGAGCGGCCCTACGCACCGCACCCGATCGCCGGCCACTGACCGGCGGACCGGCGCGACCGGGACGGCACCTGCGAGGACCGCCGAGGCCTCAGGGGCCGGTGCCCGCGTCCAGGGCGGTGACGGACACCGACGACGCGTTGCCGCCCACCGGGACCGCGCCGGCCGTCCACTCCACCTTCAGGGGCTCCCGTTCGTCCGGCGGGGTGACGAGCAGCGCCGCCGGAGTGGCCGTACGGGCGCCGCTGATCTCCGGGCTGGAGAACGACAGCCCGGCCCACGCGCTCCTGCCCGGCGCCAGCGTGACCGTCTCCGGGGAGCCGGGCCCGCGCTCCGGGTCCGGGCCCACCTGCCTGCCGGACGCGTCCACGAAGGCGGCGCCCGGATAGCCGTACACCGTGCAGGTGCGGTCGGAGGTGTTGGTCAGCACGACGGGGAAGTTGCGCTGACCGGCCCCCGGGTCCACTCGGCCGACGGAGGCCCGCAGCTCAGAGGTGTGGCAGCGGCCGTCGGTGCGGGCGGAGGACGAGGCCGAGCCCGCGGTGTCGCTGGGCGTGGCGCCGACCGCCGGCGCGGTGGTGGCCGTGCCGGTCGCGGTGTCCGTGCCCGGTTCCGCGCTGGTGGTGCGGGTGGTCTCCCCGGGCTGCGGGGTGCCGCTCGAGGTGGCGTTCTCGTCGCCGCAGGCGGTCAGCAGACCGAGCAGCGCGACCGCGCTCGCGAGCAGCGCCGTCCGGCGCACCGGCTGGGACGTGTTCGGCATCGTCTCTCCACACTCCCGTCAGGTTGTCGCGCACGGCCCTGGACCGACCGGCCGTGCGCCCTGTGTCTCGAGTGTCCCGCCGTACGGCCGGGGAAACGAGGGGCGCATTCCCCCTCCGGCCGGAGCCGACGGGGCGCGCGCGTTCACCACCGGGGCGCGGGCGCACTCCCGTGCGAACGGGGAACTCACACCTCGTCGTCGAGCAGTCCCAGCTCCGCCCAGATCGTCTTGCCCTCGGTCGTGTGCCGGCTGCCCCAGCGCTGGGTGAGCTGGGCGACCAGCAGCAGACCGCGCCCGCCCTCGTCCCAGGTCCTGGCCCGGCGCAGGTGCGGCGCGGTGTGGCTGGTGTCGGAGACCTCGCAGATCAGCGTGGCCGTGTCGTGGATCAGCCGGAGCCGGATGGGCGGGGAGCCGTACCGGATGGCGTTGGTGACCAGCTCGCTGACGACCAGTTCCGCGGTGAAGGTCGCCTCCAGCAGGCCCCAGTCGGCGAGCTGTTCGAGGACCTGCTTGCGTACGGGGGCGACCAGCGACGGGTCGGCGGGGATGTCCCAGGTGGCGACCTGTCCGGCGGGCAGCCCGCGGGTACGGGCCAGCAGCAGGGCCACGTCGTCGGCGGCGCTGCCGGACGGGAGCAGGGTGCGCAGTACGCGGTCGCAGGCGGCGTCCAGGGAGTCGGCGGGGGCGGCCAGGGCGTCGCGCAGCAGCTCCTGGCCGGCGTCGGCGTCCTGGTCCCGGCTCTCGATCAGCCCGTCGGTGTAGAGCGCCAGCACGCTGCCCTCGGGCAGCTCCAGCTCGGCCGACTCGAACGGCAGTCCGCCCACCCCCAGCGGTGGCCCGGAGGGCAGCTCGACCTGCCGGGGCGGGCCGTCCGGCGGGATCAGGACGGGCGCCGGATGCCCGGCCCGGGCCAGGGAGCAGCGCCGCGACACCGGGTCGTACACCACGTACAGGCAGGTCGCGCCGAGTTCGCCCGCCACGTCGTCGCCGGACTCCTCGGACAGCCGGACGACCAGGTCGTCGAGGTGGGTGAGCAGTTCCTCCGGGGTCAGGTCGATGTCGGCGAGGGTGCGCACGGCGGTGCGCAGCCGGCCCATCGTGGCCGAAGCCTGGATGCCGTGGCCGACGACGTCCCCGACGACCATGGCCACGCGCATCCCGGACAGCGGGATGACGTCGAACCAGTCGCCGCCGACGCCCGAGCGGGCCGCCGGAAGGTAGCGGGACGCAGCCTCCACCGCGGCGGTGGGCGGCAGCCACCGGGGCAGCAGGCTGCGCTGCAGGGTCAGCGTGGCCTCGCGCTCGCGGGAGTAGCGGCGGGCGTTGTCGATGCAGACGGCGGCGCGGGCGCTGACCTCCTCGGCCAGCAGCACGTCGTCGTGCGTGAACGGGTCGGGACGCCGGAACCGGGTGAAGACGGCGACGCCGAGGGTGGTGCCGCGGGCCTGGAGCGGCACCGACATCGTGGAGTGGATGCCGTACTCCTCGACCCGCCGGAGCCGGACGGGGTCCCAGCGGAGCCAGCGTTCGAGGTCGCCGTAGGCCACCGAGGCCACGATCACCTGCCCCGAGAGCAGGCACTCGGCCTGGGGGGAGCCGGCCGGGTAGGAGTCGAGCTGCCCGGTCGCGGCCACCGACTGCGGGCACTGCGCGGTGACCGACCGGTGGGCGGTCCGGCGCAGGTCGACCGGGGGTTCGACCACGGTGGCGGGCTCACCGCCGTGCTCCCGCGGCTCCAGCAGATCGACGCTGACGAAGTCGGCGAGCACCGGAACGCACACGTCCGCCAGCTCCTGCGCCGTACGGGTGACGTCGAGGGTGGTGCCGATGCGCACGCTGGCCTCGTTGACGAGTTGCAGCCGTTCCCGGGCGCGGTGCTGCTCCGTGAAGTCGTGGGCGCTCACGCACACGCCGCACACCCGGCCGTCGGCGTCCGTGAGCGGGGCGATACGGGCGTTCCACGCGTGGGCGCGGCTCTCGCCCACCGCCTTGAGACGGGTCTGCATGTCGTGCCGCCGGCCGGAGGACAGGACGCGCCGCATCTGCCGTTCCAGTTCCACGTTCTGCGGCCGGCCGCTGATGTCGGTGGCCCGCAGACCGCGGACGAGGTCGGCGGGGAGCCCCATCAGCCGCGCCATGGCGTCGTTGACCCCGCGCAGCAGGAGGCGGTCGTCGAAGATCATCATGGCGCAGGGGGACTGGGTGAGGGCCGCTTCGAACAGCGGGTCGTCCTGCGGCTCGGGGCCGGACTCCAGCGGGGTGACGGCGAGCCAGGTGTCCGGGGCGCCGTCCGAGGCCGGTCGGCGGTGCGCGAGCACCCACACCGACACGGTGTGCCCGTCGCGGTGCCGCAGCGCCAGGGTGCCGCTCCAGTGCCTGTCGTCGCGCCCGGGGGGCGTGCCGTCGCGGTCGCCGGCGAGCAGGTCGGCGGCGGGGTGCCCCACGACCTCGTCGGCCGGGTGGCCGAGCAGCAGGCGGGCGCCCTCGTTCCACTCCCGCAAGGTGCCGGAGTCGTCGACGACGACGCGGGCCGTGGCGGCATCGTCGAACGGGTTGACCGGACTCATCGTCGCCACTCCATTGCGCACACCCACAGTGATCAGCGCGTCACCTGCTTCCCAGCCTAGTGGGTCCGGGCCCGGTGCGGACCCGAACCCGCCGGGCGCGGGCGGCCCCGCCCGGGGGGTGGGTCAGCGGACGGTTCCGGACCGCGCAAGACAGAAAGAGCTTTCCGCGCCCTTGACGGGCGCGTGTGGCTCGACGTCAGAATCTGTTTGTTCGCGATTGCTTGTGAGTGCTTCTGAGTATCGAAGAGTTCTGAAGCGTTCCGAAATGGTTCGGGTGGTTCCGATGAGTTCCCAGACGAGTTGCACAGAGGGAGATCCGTCATGACGGTCACGCGCAGATCGGTTCTGATCGCCTCCGCCGCCACGCCCGCGGCCGGGGCGCTGCTCGGTGCCCCGTCGGCGTGGGCCGCGGACGCGACCGGCGACGCCGCGGGCCGCAGCACCGTCGCCCTGCGCGACGGCTGGCGCTTCCGGCTGGTCGATCCCGACGGAGCGGCCGAGGACACCGCGGACGCCGCCGACCCCGCCCACGACGACTCGGCGTGGCGCGAGGTCGCCGTCCCGCACGACTGGAGCATCGAGCAGACGCCCACCACCGAGCACGGCACCACCAGCGGCACCGGGTTCCTGCCCGGCGGCCTCGGCTGGTACCGCCTCGCCTTCACACTGCCGCCCGCGCTGGCCGGGAAGCGGATCTCGGTCGAGTTCGACGGCGTCTACATGGACTCCCGCGTCCACTGCAACGGCCGGGAGGCCGGCCACCACCCCTACGGCTACACCGGCTTCGCCCTCGACCTCACCGACCTGGTGCACACCGACGGCCGCACCGAGAACGTCCTCGCGGTCCGGGTGCGCAACCGGCTGCCCAGCAGCCGCTGGTACTCGGGCAGCGGCATCTACCGCGAGGCCCGCCTCGTCGTCACCGAACCGGTGCACGTACGGCGCTGGGGCACGTACGTCACCACACCCCGGGTGAGCGAGGAGAGCGCCGTCGTCCGGGTCCGGACGTCGGTGGTGAACGCCTCGGGCGACGAGCGCGAGGTCGAGATCCGGTCGACGGTGAAGGACGCAGACGGACGCACCGTGGCCCGTACCTCCTCCACGGTGGACGTCACCGACGCGGCGACCGAGACCCACGAACTGACCGTCACGCGCCCGCGGCTGTGGGACTTCGCGAGCCCGCACCGCTACACCCTGCACACCGAACTGCGCGTCGGCGGCCGCGGTGTCGACACGTACCGCACCCCGTTCGGCGTCCGCACCTTCCACGTCGACCCCGAAGAGGGCTTCCACCTCAACGGCGGGCACGCCAAGATCAAGGGCGTCGACCTGCACCACGACCTCGGCGCGCTCGGCGCGGCGGTGAGCGTCGACGCGATCCGCCGCCAGATGTCCCTCATGAAGTCGATGGGCGTCAACGCCTTCCGCACCTCGCACAACCCGCCCTCGCCCGAGATGATCGAGGTCTGCGAGGAGATGGGCATCATCATGCTGGTGGAGGCCTTCGACTGCTGGCGCACCGGCAAGAACCGCTACGACTACGGCCGGTTCTTCGACGAGTGGTGCGAGCGCGACGCCACCGAGATGGTGCTCGCCGCCCGCAACTCGCCCGCCGTCGTCATGTGGTCCATCGGCAACGAGGTCCCCGACTCCACCGCCACCGCCGGACTGGCCATGGCCGACCGGATCATCGACGCCATCCGCGCCGCCGACGACACCCGCCCGCTGATCATCGGCTCCGACAAGTACCGCCGGATGCCCGCCAAGGGCTCCGCGGCCGACCTGATGCTGGCCAAGCTGGACGGACTGGGCCTCAACTACAACACCGCCAAGTCGGTGGACGACCTGCACGCGGCCTACCCCCACCTGTTCCTCTTCGAGTCCGAGTCGTCCTCCGAGACCTCCACGCGCGGCACCTACCAGGAACCGGAGCACCTCAACACCGGCGAGAACCACACCCCGGGCGGGCGGGCCACCTCCTCCTACGACAACAACCTCGCCTCCTGGACGATGAGCGGCGAGTACGGCCACAAGAAGGACCGGGACCGCAAGTGGTTCGCCGGGCAGTTCCTGTGGTCCGGCATCGACTACATCGGAGAGCCCACGCCGTACGACGTCTTCCCGGTCAAGGCGTCCTTCTTCGGCGCGGTCGACACGGCCGGGTTCCCGAAGGACATGTACCACCTCTTCCGCAGCCAGTGGACGGACGAGCCGATGGTCCACCTGCTGCCGACGACGTGGAACCACCGCGAGGGCGACACCGTCGAGGTCTGGGCCTACACCAACGTCGACACGGTGGAGCTGTACCTGAACGGGAAGTCGCTCGGCACCCGCCGCTTCGACCGGAAGAAGACCGTCGACGGCCGGGCCTACCTGGAGACCACCGAGGCCACCGGCGACGACAAGACCTTCACCGACGGCCCCTACCCCGGCAGTTACACCAGCCCGAACGGCAGCGCGGGCAAGCTCCACCTGACCTGGAAGGTGCCCTTCGAGGCGGGCGAGCTGAAGGCCGTCGCCCGGCGCGGCGGCAGGGTGGTCGCCACCGACGCCGTGCGCACCGCCCGGGCGCCGTACGCCCTGCGCCTCACCCCGGACCGGGAGGCCGTCGACGCGGACGGGCGCTCCCTGGTCTTCGTGACCGCCGAGGTGGTCGACCGGCACGCAGTGGTGGTGCCCGGCGCCGAGCACCTGATCTCCTTCGAGGTGGCGGGCGGCTCCCTCGCCGGACTCGACAACGGCCGCCAGGAGAGCGCCGAGCGCTACCAGTCCCGTACCCGCACCGCCTTCCACGGCAAGGCGCTCGCCATCGTCCGGTCCGGCACCCGGCCGGGCACGGTGCGGGTGACGGCCCGCGCGGAGGGGCTGCGCACGGACACGGCGACGGTGCGCGCCCGCCGGGCCGGGGACCGGGCGACCACACCGGCCCCGGAGTTCCGCCCCGAGCACCCGGCGCCCGCGGCCCACCCGCACGCGGACGCGAGTTACTCCGGCCGGCCCGACACCCTGCCCGCCGCCGTGCTCGACGGCGACCCGGCCACGGGCTGGTCCAACGGCTTCCGCAAGGACGCCACCGCCCTGCTGCCCGCCTTCGACGGCGCCCGGGCCGAGGACTGGATCTCGGTCGACCACGGACGCACACGCACCTACGACCGGCTGGAGGTCTCCTTCACCGTGGACGACGGGCACAGCCTGCCCGCGGCCGTCGAGGTCGCCGTCTGGGACGGCCGTTCCTGGCGTGCGGCGAAGGAGACGCGGACCGACTGGGCCACCGCCTCCGACACGCCCACGGTCGTCACCTTCGACCGGTTGCGGGGCTCCCGGGTCCGCCTCACGCTGACCAGCCGGCACCCCGGCGAGGTACGGGGCGCGATCCGCGTCAGCCGCCTGGAGGCGCCCGCCGCCTGAGCCGCCGTACGACAGGTCCGGACGGGACCTCGACGGGACCTCGACGGGACCTCGACGGTTCCCCGACCGGAGACCGGTCGGGGAACCGGTCCCGTCCGGACCGTTGACGGCATGTCATGTCTGCCACAAGCATGGCCTGCGACCGCATTTGGGAGCGCTCCCATCCCAGAGGGAGCGCCATCTCCCCCCGAGGAGCCCGGACGTGAACAGACGCAGAACCGCGCTCGTCTCCCTGACGGCCCTGCTGGCGGCGGCCGTCACCGCGCTGCCCGCCGCCCCGGCCGGTGCCGAGGAGACCGAGCAGGTCAGGAACGGCACCTTCGACAACGGCACCGACTCCTGGTGGGCGAGTGCCGATGTCACCGCGGCCGTGACCGACGGCCGGCTGTGCGCCGACGCCCCCGGCGGCACCACCAACCGCTGGGACGCCGCCCTCGGCCAGAACGACGTCGCCCTGGTCGCGGGGGAGTCGTACAGGTTCTCCTTCACCGCCACCGGTACGCCCGCCGACCACGTGGTCCGGGCGATCGTCGGCCTGTCGGTGTCCCCGTACGACACCTACTTCGAGGTCAGCCCGCAGCTGAGCGTCTCGGGCAACACCTACTCGTACACCTTCACCTCGCCCGTCGACACCGCCCAGGGCCAGGTCGGCTTCCAGCTCGGCGGCACGCCCGACGCCTGGCGGTTCTGCGTGGACGACGTGTCCCTGCTGGGCGGGGTGGCGCCCGAGCCGTACGTGCCGGACACGGGGCCGCGGGTGCGGGTCAACCAGGTCGCCTACCTGCCGTCGGGACCGAAGAACGCCACGCTCGTCACCGACGCGACCACCCGCCTGCCGTGGCAGCTCAAGAGCGACGCCGGACGGGTCGTCGCCCACGGCTGGAGCAAGCCGCGCGGCGTCGACGCCTCCTCCGGTCAGAACGTGCACTCGATCGACTTCGGCCGCTACAAGAAGCGCGGCGAGGGCTACACGCTCGTCGCCGACGGGGAGACCAGCCGCCCGTTCGACATCGGCACGGCCGCCTACGAGCGGCTGCGCCTGGACTCGGCGAAGTACTACTACACGCAGCGCAGCGGCATCGCCATCAGCGACGAACTCCGCCCCGGCTACGGCCGCCCCGCCGGACACGTGGGCACGGCACCCAACCAGGGCGACACCGAGGTGCCCTGCCAACCCGGCGTGTGCGACTACACCCTGGACGTCTCCGGCGGCTGGTACGACGCCGGCGACCACGGCAAGTACGTCGTCAACGGCGGCATCTCCACCTGGGAGCTGCTCAGCACCTACGAGCGCTCGCTGCACGCCCGCACCGGGGAGCCCCGCAAGCTCGGCGACGGCTCGCTCGACATCCCCGAGAGCGGCAACAGGGTGCCGGACATCCTCGACGAGGCCCGCTGGGAGCTGGACTTCCTGCTGAAGATGCAGGTGCCAAAGGGGCAGCCGCTGGCCGGGACGGCGCACCACAAGATCCACGACGAGCAGTGGACCGGGCTGCCGCTGCTGCCGAGCGCCGACCCGCAAAAGCGCGAGCTGCACCCGCCGACCACCGCGGCGACCCTCAACCTGGCGGCGACGGCCGCGCAGGCCGCCCGCCTGTACCGACCCTACGACCGGGAGTTCGCCGCGAAGGCCCTCGACGCGGCCCGCACCGCCTGGACCGCCGCACTCGCCCACCCGGACCTGCTCGCCGACGAGAACGACGGCATCGGCGGCGGCGCCTACCCCGACCACGAGGTGGCCGACGAGTTCTACTGGGCCGCGGCCGAGCTGTACCTGACGACGGGGGAGCGGGACTTCAAGGAGTACGTGCTGAACTCCCCGGTCCACACCGCCGACATCTTCGGCCCGACCGGCTTCGACTGGGCGCGCACCGCGGCCGCCGCCCGCCTCGACCTGGCGACCGTCCCCAGCCGGCTCCCCGGCCGTGACCAGGTCCGCCGCTCCGTCGTCCGGGGCGCCGACGGCTACCTCGCCACGCTGAAGGCCCACCCCTACGGGATGCCCTACGCCCCCGACGGCAACGTGTACGACTGGGGCTCCAGCCACCAGGTCCTCAACAACGCGGTCGTCCTCGCCACCGCCTACGACATCACCGGCGGCTCCACGTACCGTGACGGTGCCGTCCAGAGCATGGACTACATCCTCGGCCGCAACGCCCTGAACATGTCGTACGTCACCGGCTACGGCGAGGCCAACGCGCACCACCAGCACAGCCGCTGGTACGCCCACCAGCTCGACCCCACCCTGCCCGCGCCGCCCGACGGCACCCTGTCCGGCGGCCCGAACTCGAGCATCCAGGACCCCTACGCGCAGAGCAAACTCCAGGGCTGCACAGGCCAGTTCTGCTTCATCGACGACATCCAGTCCTGGTCGACCAACGAGCACACGATCAACTGGAACGCCGCGCTGGCCCGGATGGCCTCCTTCGTGGCGGACCAGGCATGACCGGCTGACGCCCGCGCCCCGCGCCCGAGGGCCGCGCCGCCGCTTCCGCGGGAAACGCGGAAAGCCGGTGCGGCCCTTGTGGCGTGCCGTGGATTCTGACCTTCTTTCAAAGGCGGCCGAGGTTGCCCGGTCGCCTTGTTGACCATGAGTGGTTTGTGCGAGAGTGAAGCACCCGTGCGGGGGGTAAAGGCCGGGTCTCGCACGCGCTTTGACGGACCGGGTCCGATTTCGCCATGGCGAATTCACGCCCCTCGTGCCGCGCCCCAGAGGTACACACCAATTCGTGGATCCTTTTCGGCGCTCGGAACTTCTGAGTCACCTGCGCGTGGGAAGGAAACACCTCAGTGCCCACCCCCCACCCTCCTCGGCCCGTCCACCCGCCCTCCGGCGGAGACCCCGGGGAGTCCGACGAGCTGCTGGCCGCGCGCCTGCGGGACGGCCCGGAGAGCGACGCCGCCCGGATCGCCGCGCTGCTGATGGCCCGCCACTGGCAGCCCGCGCACGACTACGCGACCGTCTGCCTCGCCACCTCGGACCAGGTCACCGCCATGGTCACCGCCGCCGCCTGGCACCGGGTGCTGGCCCGCCTGGCGCAGGGCGAACCGGCCACCGCGCTGCGTCCGCGGCTGCTGGTGGCCGTGCGCGACACCGTCCGTCAATGGTCCGCGGAGGACGCGATATCCGGCGTTCTGCCGCAGTTGCTCAAACCCGCCGGCGGACGGGGCATGCGGGCGGCGAAGTCCCTGACTCCGGAAAACCGCACCCTCGCCGCGCGGGCATTCGCGTCTCTTCCCGGACCGGCCCGTTGTTTGCTGTGGCACACGGAGGTCGAAGGCGAGCCCATAAGCGTCCCGGCCGGTCTGCTCGGCATGGATACCGACACCGCGTCGGCCACTCTCGAGCAGGCGCGGGAGAAATTCCGCGAGGGTTGTCTGCACGCCCACAGGCAGTTGGCGCCGAGTCAGGACTGCCGCTTCCACAGCCGACTGCTCGACGTCCCGATCCGCCGGGGCGGGGCCCTGCTCCCGGACGTCCGCAGGCATCTGGCGGACTGCCGGCACTGCCGACACGCGGCCGACCAGCTCGGACACTTCGAACGTGAGCTGGGGACACTGATCGCCGAAGCCGTGCTCGGCTGGGGCGCCCGGCGCTATCTCGACTCACGTCCGCCGCGCGCGACACGGGGCGCGCAGGCCAAGGGCGCCGCCCGGCACCGAGGAGGGCGCCCCGGGCTGCTGGCCCGCATTCCCGTGCCCGTGCGCAGGATGCCCGGCCGTCCGCGCTCGGGCCGGTCCGTGCTCAGGCAGTTCGGCGCCGCCTCGGCCGGAGTGCTGGCCGTCGTACTCGTGGTGAGCGTGTGGTCGTACGACGGCGGCGGCGCCGATCCGGCCGCCTCCACCAGCGCCGTCGACGGCGAGGGCGAGACCTCCGCGACGAGCCGCCCCGAACCGCCCGACGCGGCGGGGCTGCCCACGGCGCCCGACCGCACGCGGCTGCGCAACGTCGGCGCGGACCTGTGCCTCGACGTGCGGGGCGAGCCGAAGGCCGGGGCGGGCGCCCGGCTGGCGAAGTGCTCCGAGGCGTGGACCCAGCAGTGGACCCGCGAGGACGGCGGACTGCTGCGCAGCGTCGCCGATCCCGGGCTGTGTCTGGACTCGCGGGCGGACGCCGGCGTCGTCATCCTCGGTACCTGCGCCGACGAGGGCACCGAGCGGGGCGACGACGTGCGCTACGACCTCACCGGCCGGGGGGAGCTGGTCCCGCGCGGCCAGAGACTGCTGGCGCTCGCCGCCACCAGGCCCGCCCCGGACGCCGACATCGTCGTCAAGGTCCACGACGGCTCCGTGGCGCAGCGTTGGCGCACCGACCCGGTCCCGACGGCGGAGGGCTCCCTGTCGATCGCCCGCACCGACGCCCCGGACGCGCGGGCGGTGGAGATGTCCGGCGGCTGAGCAAGCCTCCCGCGCGACGTCGTCAGCGGTGCGGAAGACGGTGCCACCGGCCCCCCTCACACCGGGGCCTCGACGAGGTCCGAGGGCCCCGGTGTGAGCGGTGACGCGTGCCCGGACAGGGCCAGGGTGAGGTCGAGTTCGGCGAGCAGGCAGCGGATCACGTGCTCGACGCCGGCCTCTCCGTCGAGGCCGAGCCCGTAGGCGTAGGGGCGGCCCAGGAGCACCGCCCGCGCGCCGAGCGCGAGGGCCTTGAAGACGTCGTCGCCGGTGCGGACGCCGCTGTCGAACAGCACGGTCAGCCGGTCGCCGACCGCCTCCACCACGCGCGGCAGGGCGTCGGCCGCCGCGACGGAACCGGCCACCTGGCGGCCGCCGTGGTTGGAGACGACCACCCCGTCCATCCCGGCGTCGGCGGCGAGCCGGGCGTCGTCCGGGTGCAGGACGCCCTTGAGGACGATCGGACCGTCCCAGTTCTCCCGCAGGAACGCCAGGTCCGGCCAGGACTTGCCGGGGTCGGAGAACATGCCGACGAAATGCATCACCGCCGCGTTCGGGTCCTCGTGCACCGGCTTGGCCAGACCGGCCTGGAAGGCGGGGTCCGAGAAGTAGTTGGCGGTGCCCACCCCGTGCAGGAACGGCAGGTACGCCTGGTCGAGGTCGCGCGGGCGCCAGGACAGCAGCGGCGTGTCCAGCGTGACGAACAGCGCCGTGTACCCGGCCGTCCGGGCGCGGTCCAGGAAGCTGCGCGCCACCTCCCGGTCCTTTGGCCAGTACAGCTGGAACCAGCGCTCGGCGTCGCCCATCGCCTCGGCGACCTGCTCCATCGGGGTGCTGGAGGCGGAGGACAGGATGTAGGGCACGCCCTGCGCGGCCGCGGCCCGGGCGGCGGCGGGCTCCGCGTCCGGATGCATGATCGACAGGACCCCGACCGGCGCCAGCGCCAATGGAGCGGGCAGTGGACGGCCCAGGACCTCGACGCGCAGGTCGCGCTCGTGCACGTCCCGCAGCATCCGCGGGACGATCCGGCGCCTGGCCAGCGCCGCCCGGTTGGCGCGGGCGGTGCTGCCGTCCCCCGCGCTGCCCGCGACGTACCCGAAGGGACCGGGTCCCAGGCGCCGCTCCGTCAGCTCCTCCAGCCGGGTCAGATCGGTGGGCAGCCGCGGCACCGCGCCCGTCATGCCGCTCAGGTAGATCTCGTACTGGAAGTCCGCCCAGTGCTTCGGCATCCCACGTCCGCCTCTCGTCGTCGGGCTCGCGCCGCCAGCACCATACCCGCGGGTATGCCGGGGTCGGCCGCCAGGGCGGACGGGGCTGTTTCAGGGGTGTTTCAGGCCTATCGGCGAAGGCGTGGATCACGCCATTCGGCCGGTTCCGGACTGAGAAATCGATCAAGAACCGCCGTGTTCCGGACTTGGAACGTTCTAATTTCGTGACTTCGCGCCACTGATTCAATACGCAAGGTTACCGAAACCCGTGGGGTCGAGATGAGTTTCGGTGCCGGACTCGGCAGACTCGCGCTCGCCGTTCCGGCACCGACCGGGCCGGACCGGCACCACCCTCGAAACGAGCGGAAGGATGCACACCATGCGGAACACCGCGCGCTGGGCAGCGACTCTGGGCCTGACGGCCACCGCCGTCTGCGGGCCCCTCGCCGGGGCCTCCCTCGCCTCCCCGGCCACCGCCCCCGCCTCGCTCTACGCCCCCTCGGCCCTGGTGCTGACCGTGGGGCACGGAGAGAGCGCTGCCGCCGCCGCACCCCTGCGCGCGGTCACCCTGACCTGCGCCCCGACGGCCTCCGGGACCCACCCCGCCGCCGGGGCGGCCTGCGCCGAACTGCGCGGGGCGGGCGGCGACCTCGACGCCCTCGCGGCCGAGGACGAGGTGATGTGCACCCGGGAGTACGCCCCCGTGGTCGTCACCGTCGACGGGGTCTGGCAGGGCCGACGCCTCTCCTACGAGCGCACCTTCGCCAACGAGTGCGTGAAGAACGCGGGCAGCGCGAGCGTCTTCACGTTCTGAGGCCGGGACCGCCAGGACCCCGCGGCGTGACCGGCTGCTCGCTACTGGGGAGTGCGAGCGCCGCCGCACGGGTCCCGCGGTCCCGCACCGGGGGCGGCGGACGGAGTGGGGCCGTCCGCCGCCCTCCTCCCGGCCCGGGGGCGCCGCCGGTCACTCCTTCCCGGCGGGCCCGTCACCGGACCCGGACGACCTGGCCCGGTGGCTGGTGTCGCACCAGGGATAGCGGCGACTGCGCCGGCAGGTGCACAGCGCCACCCGGAAGCGGTCGGACGACACCGTCGTCCCGTCCTCCAACTCCACCTCCACCGGCCCCTCCACCAGCAGCGGCCCCCGCCGCTGGACCTTGATCCGGCGAGGAGCCCCGGACGGGCGGGGGGCCTCGGACGGGCGGGGGGCCTCGGACGGGCGGGGGCCTCGGACGGGCGGGGGGCGTCGGAAGAGCGGGGGGCGTCGGAAGGGCGAGCGGTCTCGGACGGGCGAGACGGGTCAGACGGGGAGTTCGGCACGGACGACCACCAACTCCTCCTCGTACTCGGCCAGGGACAGCAGCCCGCGCTGCCGCAGCCAGCGCTCCCGGCCCCGCACCACGGGACCGAACGCGATCCGCCGCCGCCGGGTCACCGCGGCCTTCAGGCCCGCCTCGCGCAGCAGCCCCTCGGTCCTCGCGGGGTCGCTGAGCGCCGACTGCACGAGCAGCAGCACACCACCGGGGCGCAGCAGGCCGGGCGCCTCCCGGCAGATCCGGTCCAGGACCATGCGGCCGTCGTGACCCGCGTCCCAGGCCCGGGCCGCACCACGCGGCCGGCGGCCACCGGCCGGCGCGGGCACGTACGGCGGGTTGGCCAGCACCAGGTCGAACGACTCACCGCGTACGGGCGTGAAGAGGTTGCCGTGCCGGACACGGACCCGCAGTCCGGCCCGTGCGGCGTTGAGCCGTGCGGCGCACACCGCCCGCCACGACACGTCCACCGCCGTCACCCGGCCGCCCCGCAACGCCGCGGCCAGGGCGAGGGCGCCGGTACCGGTGCCCACGTCGAGCACGGCCGCGCCCGCCGGGAGCGACTCGTCGGACAGCGCCCCGGCCAGCAGGGCGGTGTCCTCCTGAGGGGCGTAGACGCCCGGTAGCACCATGAAATTCACGGAACCCACGTACCCCGGCCGTCACGAAATATGGGAAATTTCCCCACGAGCACGGTGCGTCGCGGGCCGCGGTGTGCGCAGCGACGAGTGTCCCGCCCGCCAGTCGGCGAGCAGCCGGGCGCCGAAGCGGTCGTCGAGGTACCCGGTGGCGTCGATGCCGAACACGACGTCCGCCGCGAGCCCCGGTTCCTGCTCCAGCAGGCCGTCGATCACCTCGTGCCGCACGATCTGCTCGTGCACCGCGTCGGCCTCGACGTGCTCGTCGTAGAAGTGCTCGGCGGCAGGCCCGGCCCCGGTGCGGCGCATCGCCTCGGCGAGCCGCCTCGAACCGGGCGACGAGGTGATCTCCACCGCCGCGAAGTGCCCGACCAGCGCGCCCCGCAGGGACCGGTGCAGGCCGAACAGCGACATCATGTTCACCGTGGCCAGACACTCGGCCGAGGCCGCGTCGAGATGGCACCCGTACGTGGTGTCCAGGCCCAGGTCGGTCATGAGGTCGGCGAACAGCCGGGCGTGCACCCGGTCGGCGCGGCCGCCCCCGTACTCGTCGAACTCGACCGCGGCCATCGCCGCCTTCGCGCGCCCCCACAGCCGCGGCAGCACCCAGGCGTGCGGGTCGGCCTCCTTCAGGTGGTACAGGGAGCGCTGGGCGGCGTACTCGCGCAGCTGCCACAACTCGCCCTCGTCCCGCAGGAAGTGGCTGACGCCCTCACCGCGGACGGGTTCGACGAGCAGCGCCCCGACCGCGTCCGCCACGCTCCCGTGCACCGGGGTGTCGGTTCGCAGGGCGGACAGGAAGCGCCGCTCCAGAGCGGCTCGGACGCGCAGCAGGCCGGGGTCCCACTCGAGGTCGGGGCAGACGCCCGCGAAACCCCGGTAGTGCAGCTCGTAGCACTGGTACAGGGCGAGCTGGAGATCGTCGCCGTACACGGGCGCGGCGGCGACGGCCCCAGGGGCCGGCAGCGCACCCGTGCCGAGCAGATAGGCGCCGACGGCCCCGGAGACCGGGCCCCGGGCCGTCGGCGGCTGTGGTCCTTCACGGTCGTACTCCATGCGGCGCGAGTACCCGGCGAGCGCCGTGGCACCCGCGCCCGTGCGCGGCGGCGCGTCAGTCTCCCTCGGCGTCCTCCTGGACCCCGGGGTTCGGCGAGGTGGCGTCCCCCGCCTCGCCCCGGTGCTCTCCCTCGTCGGACTCCGCGTCGCGGGGCCTGTCCTCCTCGATCTCGCGCAGGACCTCCTCGACGGCGGTCTCGGGCTGCTTGTGGTCGTGCTCGCCGTTCCGGGACAACGGGTTCTCCTCTCCTCGCGGGTTCGCTCTCGGGTTCTCGAGTCCGCCTCGTACGGTCTGCGCCGTTCGCGCGGCTCGTGGATCTCGTGCGGTCCACGGTCGTCTCGACGTGGACGGTCAGTTCGACGTGGACGCCAGGCGCAGCGGCGCCGGTGCCGGGGGAGCGGCCTCGTCGCTGCGGCGGACGACCTCGGCCCACCAGGACGGGCCGTCCTCGATGTGGCGCAGCAGGACACCTTCGCGGATCGCCCAGGGGCAGAGCGTCACCGAGTCGAGACCCGTCAGCTTCATCGCCGTGTGCCCGACGACGGCGCCCGCCAGACTCTGCGCCGAGCGGGGCGCGGAGATGCCGGGCAGCCGGGCCCGCTCGGCGGCGGACAGGGCGGCCAGCCGGCCGACGGCGTCCCCCAGGTCGGAGCAGAGCATGCGCCGCACCATGAAGGGCCCGTGCCGGCCGGGCGGCGCTCCGCACAGCCGCCCCAGCTGCTGGAAGGTCCGCGAGGTGGCCACGGCGGTGCGCGGCCCCTCCCAGCGGATCCGTGCCGCCGCGTCCCGCAACTGGTGGCGGACCTTGCGGCGCAGCGCCCGGAGCTGGTCGGGCGAGGCGGGGTCCTGGCCGCCCGCGAGGAACTCGTGGGTCAGCCGGGCCGCCCCCAGCGGCAGCGAGGCCACGAAGCCGGGCAGCCGGCCACGCCCGAACGCGATCTCCAGCGAGCCGCCGCCGATGTCGAGCAGGGCGAGCGGCCCCGCCCGCCAGCCCATCCAGCGCCGCGCCCCGAGGAACGTCAGCTCCGCCTCGACCTCGCCCGGCAGGGTGCACAGCGGCACGCCGGTACGGGCCCGGACCGTGCGCAGCACCTCCTGGCGGTTCGGTGCGGCGCGCACCACGGCGGTCGCGAAGGCCAGGGGGCCGGAGGCCCCCCACCGGTCCGCGGTCCTGCCCGCGTCGGCGACCGCCGACACGAGCCGCTCCACGGCCTCCTCGGGGACCGGACCGCCCGGCCTCACCTGCTCCGACAGCCGCAGCCGCCACTTCGCGGTGTGCACCGGCAGCGGGACCCCGCCCTCGGCGTCCGCCACCATGAGCCGAACCGTGTTCGACCCCACATCCACCACGCTGATCCGCATGAGGGCAACAGGTACCCATTCGCGGGCCGGTCAGGCCAGTTGCCGCCGCACCAGCTCGTGCAGCCGGCCCCCGGTGTCGGCGAGCAGCTCGGCCGGCGGGCCCTGCTGGGCGACCCTGCCGTCCTCCATGACGATCACGCGGTCGGCGTCCAGCACCGTGGACAGACGGTGCGCGATCACGACGCGGGTGGCGCGGAGCGCCTTGGTGGACTCGATCACCGTGCGCTGGGTCTCGTTGTCCAGGGCGCTGGTCGCCTCGTCGAAGAAGAGGACACGCGGTCGGCGGATCAGCGCCTGCGCGATCATCAGCCGCTGCCGCTGGCCCCCGGAGACCGCCCCGCTGCCCGACACGATGGTGTGCAGGCCCATCGGCATCCGCCTGATGTCGTCCGCGAGCCCCGCCATCTCGGCCGCCGCCATCGCCTCCTCGGGCGTGTACGGCTCGGTGCCGCAGATGACGTCCAGGATCGAGCCGGTGAACGGCTGCGCGTGCTGGAGCACCACCCCGCACTGCCGGCGCACCGCCGACCGGTCCAGCGCGGCCAGGTCCTGTCCGTCGTACAGGACGCTGCCCGACAGCGGCCGGTCGAAGCCGATCAGCAGCCGCAGCAGGGTCGACTTGCCGCAGCCGCTGGGGCCGACGACCGCCACGAACTCGCCGGGACGCACCTCGAACGACACGTCGTCCAGGACCGGCGGACCGTCGTCGGTGTACCGGAAGGACAGCCTGCGCGCCTCGACCGCCCCCGACAGCGGTCCCGGACGGGTGCTCGCCGTCCGCACCTCGGGCGCGGCGTCCAGGACCGGCCGGATCTCCTCGAACAGCGGCAGCGCCGCCACCCCCGACACGAACGCGCCGGTCAGCTGGGTGACCGAGGTCAGCAGCATCGTCACCGAGGCGTTGAAGGTGAGGAACTCCGCCGCCGACATCGAGCCCCGCGCCGGACCGGCGAGCAGCATGAACATCAGCAGCGTGCACAGCGGCAGGTAGACCGCGCCGAGGACCGCGTTCAGGTTCTTGATCCGGCCCGCGCGCCGCTGCAGTTCACGGCTGTGCGCGAACCGCTCCGCCCACGCCGCGTAGGCGTAGTTCTCGGCGGCCGCCACCCGCAGCTTGGGCAGCCCGCTCAGTGTCTGGAACGCCTGGTTGTTCAGCTTGTTGGTGAGCTTGACCAGCCGCCGCTGCCAGCGCACCTGCCACAGTCCGAGCCCCAGGAACACCCCGGCGACGACCACCAGCACGCCGATCGCCGCGAGCGCCATCGGCACGCTGTACCAGAGCAGCAGCCCCAGGTTCATCACCCCGACCGTCACCGACTGGACGACCGTCGGGCCGACCCCCGCGAGGAGTCTGCGGATCGCGCTGACGCCCATGGCCGCGCTCGCCAGCTCGCCGGTGGAACGCTCGGTGAAGAACCCCGTCGGCAGCCGCAGCAGCCGGTCCCACACGGCAGGCTGGAGCGTCGCCTCGATCCGGCCCTCCAGGCGCAGGATGGTGAGGTTCTGCACCAGCATGAAGGCCGCCGCGACGACGCTGCTCAGCATCACCGCGAGGCACACCTGCGCGATCAGCCCGGTCTGCGCCGTCGGCACGAACTCGCCGAGCACCCGGCCCGTGGCGATCGGCACCAGCGCTCCGAGCGCCACCGTCACCAGACCGGCGAGCAGCAGGGACGTCAGGTCCCGGCGCGTGCCCGCCAGGCAGAACCGCAGCAGCCGCAGCGGACCGAGCCGGCGATCCGGCAACGGCCGGTAGAACATCACCGCGCGCGGCTCGAACTCCCCGGCGTTCGCCTTCTCCACCGGCGTCTCCCGACCGGTCGCCGGATGCACGGCCGCATAACCGCCGCGCCGCCACAGCAGCGCCACCGGCGCCCCCGACAGGGTGCGGTGCCCGACCAGCGGCCCCACGTCGTCGCGCCACCAGCGGTCCTCCAGCCGCACCGGCCTGGTCCGCACGCGCGAGGCGAGCGCGATGCGCTCCACCGGGTCGAGCCGGTCGCTCTCCGCGTTGCCCGTGCCCGGCTCGGCCAGCGGAATCCCGGCGGCGCCGGCGACCAGCCTGCAGGCCGCGTACGTGGCGTCGGCGTCGGCTGCCGTGGTGCGCCCCGCCGAACGCTTGCCGAGGGAGGCCAGCAGCGTCCGGTCGGCCTGCGCGCGCACCGCCTCACCGGCCTTGATACCGGCCGCCGTCCGGGTCTCGTGGGTGCGCTCCACCTGCTCGATCCACCGGTCCAGGGTGGTCAGCAGCCGGTACTGCTGGTCGACCAGGCTCTGCCACAGCGCCGGGTCCATCAGCAGGTCGGAGGCCGCCTCCTCGCCGTAGACCGCGCCGTACCGCACGCTGCCCGGCGGGACCTGCATCCAGAACACGTCGTCGTCCGTGGGCGCCGCGGCCCGGTCGGAAGCCATCGGCGCCTGGAACAGCACGGTCAGACCGCGGCCCACGCCGAGCGCGAGGGCGTACTCCAGCGGACTGGTCGTCGGCGGCACGTACCGCGGGTTGCCGTACGCGTCGTACGACCACGTCTGCGTGTGCGCCGGCTGGTACAGCTCGCGCAGTCCGATGCGGTGCACCACGCAGTCCCGCAGCGGACGCGCCACCAGCGTGTGCTGCGGACCGGCGACCGGCCCGAGCAGCACCGAGCCCGCCTCCAGGCGCCCCAGGTGGTGCCAGTGGCCCTGCTCCCCGGCGTCGACCGCGAACAGGTCCACCGCGCCGGACACCACCAGCCACAGCACCTGCGGCCCCTCCAGGTCCAGCCGGTTGGACCCGGCGCAGTCGACGCGCGTGCCCAGCGCGCCGAGCGCCCCGAGGACGAGGTCGCCCTGTTCCTCCCGTACGGTCGTCATCTCACCGCTCCCCGACCAGCGCCGCGTACGCGCCACCGCGCGCCACCAGCTCCTCGTGCCGCCCGCGCTCCACCACCGTGCCGTGCTCCAGGACGACGATCTCGTCGCTGTCCCGTACGGTGCTGAGCCGGTGCGCGATCACCACGCAGGCGCAGCCGCGCCGGCGCAGGTTGTCCATGACCACCAGCTCGGTCTCCGCGTCCAGCGCACTGGTCACCTCGTCCAGCACGAGGACGCTGGGCCGGCGCACCAGCGCCCGCGCGATCTCCAGGCGCTGGCGCTGCCCGCCGGAGAAGTTCCGGCCGTCCTGCTCGACCCGGCTGTGGACGCCGCCCGGCCTGCGCGTCACCACGTCGTACAGCGCGGCGTCCCTCAGCGCCTCCACCACGGCGTCGTCGGGGATCGACGGGTCCCACAGCGCCACGTTGTCGCGCACCGAGCCCTCGAACAGGAACACGTCCTGGTCGACGAAGGAGACGGAGGACGCCAGCGCCCCGCGCGGGATGTCGTCGAGCCGCTGCCCGTCCACGCGGATCACCCCGTCCCAGGGCGCGTACAGGCCCGAGATCAGCCGCGACACCGTCGACTTGCCGCTGCCCGAACCGCCCACCAGCGCCACCTGCTGCCCCGGCCCGACGGTCAGGTCGAAACCGGTCAGCAGCGGCTCGTCGAGCGGGTTGTAGCCGAAGGACACGTTCTGCAACTCGACGTGGCCGCGCAGCCGGCGGGTCGAGTCGGCGCCGCCCGGGCGGTCGTAGAGCGGGTCCGCCCGGAAGTTCTCCACGTCCTTCAGCCGGGCCACGTCGGCCGCGAAGTCCTGGATGCGGCCCGCGACGCCGTTGAGCCGGGTCAGCGGGGCCGTGAAGCGGACCACCAGGGCCTGGAAGGCGACCAGCAGACCGACCGAGATGTGGCCCTCCACCGCGCGCATGCCGCCGATCCACAGGATCAGCCCGCTGTTCAGCGTCGCGAGCGTCGGCGCGACCACGCCCAGCCAGGCGCTCGGCACCCCGAGCCGCTGCTGCTCCTCCAGCGTGGTGGCGTGCTGCCCGGCCCACTTGCGGAAGTAGCCGTCCTCGCCGCCGGTCGCCTTCATCGTCTCGATCAGCTGGAGGCCGGTGTACGCGGTGTTGGTCAGCCGCGCCGTGTCCGCCCGCAGCTTCGCCGTACGGGTCGCGCGCAGCCGGATCACCACCCGCATCGCGAGGATGTTGAGCAGCGCCACACCGATGCCGACGAAGGTGAGCTGCGGGTCGTACGTGTACAGCAGCACGGCGTACAGGACGACCACGATCGCGTCCACGCCCGCCGCGGCGAGGTCGCGGGCCAGCGTCTCGGCGACCGCGTCGTTGGACTGGAGGCGCTGCACCAGGTCGGCGGGGCTGCGCTGGGAGAAGAAGGTGACCGGAAGCCGCAGCAGGTGCCGCAGGAAGCGGGCGCTGGACAGGGTCGAGGAGATGATGCGGCCGTGCAGGAGGTTGGCCTGTTGCAGCCAGGTCAGCACCACCGTGAGCAGCACACAGGCGCCCATCGACGCGAAGAGCACGCCGAGCAGCGAGGTCTGCCCGCCGATCAGGAACAGGTCGATGTAGGTACGGCTGAGCGCGGGGACCGCCGCGCCGACCGCCACCAGGAGCAGGCTCGCCAGCACGGCCGCGGGCAGCGTGCCCGCGGTGCCGCGCAGCCGGGCGGGCATCGCGCCGAGCACACCGGGCCTGCGGCCGCCGCGGGTGAAGCCGTCGCCGGGCACCATGGTCAGCACGACCCCGGTGAAGCTGCCGTCGAACTCCTCCAGGGACACGAAACGGCGGCCCTTGCCCGGGTCGTTGACGAACACCCCGCGCCGCCCGAACCGGCGGCCCATGCCGTCGTAGACGACGTAGTGGTTGAACTCCCAGAAGAGGATGGCCGGTGCCGTCACCTCGGCGAGCGCGGCCAGGTCCATCTGCATGCCCTTGGCCGTGAGCCCGTACCTCCGCGCGGCCTTCAGCAGGTTGCTGGCGCGCGACCCGTCACGGGAGACACCGCAGGCGATGCGCAGCTCCTCCAGCGGGACATGCCGGCCGTAGTGCCCCAGCACCATCGCCAGGGAGGCGGCGCCGCACTCCACGGCCTCCATCTGCAACACGGTCGGCGTACGGACGGTCTTCGCGCGGCCCTTGGGCACGCCGCGCCCGGGCGGGGCGGCGCGGCGTCTGCCCCGGGTCTCCTGTGCGGTGCTCACGGCAGCAGCCAATCGACGGGACGCCGGTCGGCCAGCCGGATGGAGCCCGCGGCCAGGGTCATGGAGGTCAGCTCGAACGGCGGCCCGTCGGCCGAGGACCACTCGTAGCCGCTCCTGGTGGACGTCGATTCCGCCAGTTCCACCGTCACGGCGACCGGCCTGCCGTCCTTGGTGAACTGCTCGCCGAGCGCGCCGTCCCCGAGGAACGCACCGATCGTCTGAGCCGACTGGGCCGAGCGGTCCACGGACTTCACCTCGCCGTGCAGGACGCCGTACCGCTGCGTCGGCACCGACTGCACGGTCAGGTCGACGGAGGCGTGCGCGGGGATGGCGGCCGCGCTCTCGGCGGGCACGTAGACGGTGGCGCGGAGCGGATCGTCGGCGTGGGCGACCTTCTCCACCGAGGCGACGTTCGCGCCGGTGGCGATGATCTGCCCGACGGTGGCGGCGAGGCCGCTGACCCGGCCGGCGTCGACCGAGCGGACCACGGTCTCGCCCTCGGAGGTGCGGACCTTCAGCACCGGGGCGTCGGCGGCCAGCCGCTGACCGGGGCGCGCGAGGACCGCGGTGACCTGCCCCGCGACGGGACTCTGCAGCAGGTAACTGCCCTGCCCGTGGGTGAGGACGGCGGGGGCGGCGACCGTGGAGGTCACCGAGCCGCCCACCGCCCACACGGACGCGGCGGCCATCGCGACCACGGTCACGGACAGCGCCAGCCAGCCCTGCGGGCGGGCGAAACGCACCGGGAGGTCGAGCCCCTCCGGTGACTGGAGTTTGGTGAGGGCCTGTTGGCGGAACTGCACGACTGACGTACCCCGGGCTCGATGAGAACGGCCGAAGAAGGACAACGGCCGAAAAGTCCCGGAGCCTGGCCGGCTCCGGGACTCAGCGACGCAAGGGCGCGATCAGAGACCGGCGACCAGGCCCGTGACCGGGGCCGTGTTCAGGCCGGTGACACCCTCGACGGTGCCGACGGCCGTGTTGAGCAGGCCGGAGACCGGGGCGATGCCGTCCACCAGACCGGTGACGGTGCCGGCGGCGTTCACGTTCAGGCCGCCGGAGACGTTGTCGAGGTCGGCGTCGGAGATCTCGACGGTCTCGACCCGGGGGGTGGAGTTCATGATGGAACTTCCCTTCGTATAGCCATTTCACAAGGGGGGAGCGGCCCCCTCTGGGGACAGATGACGGCCGCGACCGCGGGCGCCGGGCGCCCGTTTCCAGAGCCCTCCGCGGCCCCCGCGGTGCGATGGATCAAAGCACGCGGCCGGTCCGTGCTTCCAATCAATCACCCCTCCCACCAGCGCACTTGCGACGACCGGGCGCCCAACGGTGCAGGACCGCGCACGCCGTCGGGTCGACTTCTTCACACGGTGCGCGACATCGGCCCGTGCGACCCCTTGCCCACGCGGAAGTGATTGGGGCACTCCCGCCCCAAACGCGTACCGGGCCCCGCCGGGTTGTGCAGATCCTCCAGCGAGGGTGACCGGGTTGGGCAATCGATGTGCAGATTCGCTGAAGCACACGATCCGTTCCGCGGTCTCAACAGTGCGTCAGCGAACGAGTGCGGAGCGTGGGCGGTCGACGGGACATGACGACCCGTCTGAACACCCCGCCCGGTCCGTGCGTACCAACAGCCGTCCAGGCGTCCCCACAGCTGCCGGACCGGCGGGCACGGGCCCCGGTCCCAGGAGGTCGAGCAGGTTGAGTCACCAGCGAATTCCGAAGCGCAGGGCCGCGATGGCGGCAGGCGGTGTGGTGGCGCTCGGCGCGGCCGCGATCCTGCTGCCCACCGCCAACGCCTCGCAGGGCGGCGGCTCCCCGGACGACGCCGCGTCGGCGCCCCGGACCCTCAAGGCGGCGGACGCGTCGCAGCTCGCCTCGCGCCTCGCCGGACTGCTCGGCGACACCTTCGCGGGCTCCTACTACGACTCCGGCGCGCAACGGCTCGTCGTCAACGTCGCCGGCGGGGACGACAACCCCGTCGTCGCGGACGCCGAGAAGGCGGGCGCGGACGTCCGCGAGGTCGACCACAGCATGGGCGAACTGCGCGGCGGCGCCCGGACCCTGAAGTCCGAGGCGAGCATCCCCGGCACCTCGTGGGCGATCGACCCGCGCACCAACAGGATCCTGGTGACCGCCGACAGCACCGTCACCGGCGACCGGTGGGACCGGCTGGAGTCCACCGTCGAGCGCCTCGGCTCCGGCATGGCGACCGTCAGGAAGTCGGCCGGTACCTTCAGAACGTTCGCGTCCGGCGGCGACGCCGTCTTCGGCGGCGGAGCGCGCTGCTCGCTCGGCTTCAACGTCACCGCCGGCGACGGCTCGCCCGCCTTCCTGACGGCCGGTCACTGCGGGGTCGCGGCCGACCGGTGGTCCGACGCGCAGGGCGGGCAGCCGACAGCCACCGTCGACCGGGCCGTCTTCCCCGGGGCGGGCGACTTCGCACTCGTCACGTACGACGACCCGGCGACCGACGCCCCCAGCGAGGTGAACCTCGGCGACCGGGCCCTCCCGATCAGCCGGGCCGCGGAGGCGACGGTCGGGCAGGAGGTCTTCCGCATGGGCAGCACCACCGGACTGGCCGACGGCCAGGTCCTCGGCCTCGACGCCACCGTCAACTACCCCGAGGGCACGGTCACCGGCCTCGTACAGACCGACGTCTGCGCCGAGCCGGGCGACAGCGGGGGCTCCCTGTTCACCGGGGACGGCCTCGCGATCGGTCTGACCTCGGGCGGCAGCGGTGACTGCACGGTCGGCGGCGAGACCTTCTTCCAGCCGGTCACCACCGCGCTGGACGCCGTGGGCGCCACCCTCGGCGACGGCGACACAGGCGCCGGTGACACGGGCGTGGCGGACGGCACGGGCGCAGGTCACGAGGACGGCTCCGGGCCGACGGGCCGACGGGCCGACGGGCTGGCGGGCGGGAGGTGACGCCCCGCACCGCAGTGCCCCGCGCGGTGGCACGCAGCGTGGCCGGTCCGACCCGTAGGCCGCGCGCCCGGCGTTTCAGGGCGGCCCCGCCGGGGGACCCGGAGGGCCGAGCGCGGCAACGCGCGACCGGCGCAACCAGAAGGAAGATGATGCTCGTGACCACGGACACCACCCGGAAACCCGCTGTCCGCAGGCTGGAGACAGGCTGGTCGAAGGCCCGTCGCCTGCGGAGCAGGGGAGTGATGCGTACCTGCGTACCCGCCGTCGAGGACCGCGGAACCGCCCGCGCACCGCACCTGGGCCAGGAGTCGAACATCGTCCGGGGCGAGGACTGAAGCAGCCCCGAGGGCGGACACCGCCCGGCGCGCCGGCCCCGTCGCCGGCGCGGTGCGCGTTCCGGGCAGGTCACGAGGCCGGTCCCGGACGGCGAAGGACACGCCGGTAGCGTCACGGGCGTCCCGCACCGCCCGCCCCGACCGCAGCAAGGCACTGAACCGTTCATGAACATCCTGGTCACCGGCGCCGCCGGATTCATCGGATCCCGGTACGTCCGCACGCTCCTCGCGCGCGACGCGCCCGACGAGCCGCGGATCACGGTGCTCGACGCCCTCACCTACGCCGGGACCACCGCCAACCTCCAACTCGACCACCCACGGCTGGAGTTCGTGCACGGCGACATCCGCGACACGGCGCTCGTCGACAAGCTGGCGGCCGAGGCCGACCAGGTGGTGCACTTCGCCGCGGAGTCCCACGTGGACCGCTCGATCCACGCCGCGGCCGACTTCGTCCTCACCAACGTCGTCGGCACCCAGAACCTGCTGGACGCCGCCCTGCGCCACGGCGTGGGCACCTTCGTGCACGTCTCCACCGACGAGGTCTACGGCTCCGTCGAGACGGGCTCGGCGACCGAGGAACACCCGCTGCGGCCCAGCTCGCCGTACTCCGCCTCGAAGGCGTCGGGCGACCTGCTGGCCCTCTCGTACCACCGCACCCACGGCCTCGACGTCCGGGTGACCCGGTGCTCCAACAACTACGGCCCGCACCAGTTCCCCGAGAAGCTCGTGCCGCTGTTCGTCACCCACCTCCTGGACGGCCGCAGGGTCCCCCTCTACGGCGACGGACGCAACGTCCGCGACTGGCTGCACGTCGACGACCACTGCCGGGGCGTCGACCTCGTGCGGACCCGGGGCCGGGCCGGCGAGGTCTACAACATCGGAGGCGGCACGGAGTTGAGCAACCTCGACCTCACCGGCCTGCTCCTCGACGCCTGCGACGCGGGCCCGGACCGGATCGTGCACGTCGCGGACCGCAAGGGCCACGACCTGCGCTACTCGGTGGACTGGAGCAAGGCCCGCGAGGAGCTGGGCTACCGCCCCCGGCACGACTTCCCGGCCGGACTGGCCGAGACCGTCGCCTGGTACCGGGACAACCGCGCCTGGTGGGAGCCGCTCAAGCGGCGCACCGACGTGGCGTGAGAGGCGTCCCGCCCGGTCAGCAGTGCGTCTTGGCCAGCAGCTCCAGGACCTCCCGCGTCGTGCCCGTCTCGCCCAGGCGCGGGAAGATCCGCTCGACGCTGCCCCGGTGCGCCTGTGCGCTCATGTCGCTCATGGCGTCGGTGGCGAGCGTGACGTGGTAGCCGTGCTCGTGGGCGGCTCGGGCGGTGGACTCCACGCCGATGCTGGTGGCGATGCCGCAGAGCACGATCTGGGTGACGCCGCGGCGACGCAGCTGCACGTCGAGACCGGTGCCGTGGAAGGCGCCCCAGTTGCGCTTGGTGACGGTGATGTCGCCGGGGTGCCCGGCCAGTTCACCGACCACGACGTCCCAGCCCTCGGGCCGCGGACCACCGGCCCCTCCCGCCTCCGTACGGCCGGGCACGGCGTCCGCCCCGTCGGCGGCGAAGGAGACCCGGACCAGTACCACGGGCAGGTCCCGGGCCCGGAAGGCTTCGGCCAGTTCGGCACTCCGGGCGACGACCTCGGGGCCGGTGTACGGCTCGGTGGGCGCGGCGACGATACCGGCCTGGAGGTCGATGACGACGAGGGCGGTGCGGGGGTCGAGGGTGGTGACGCTCATGACCTCACCGTAAATTCCACAGCCAAGACTGTCCAGCTAAACTGAACAGTTTTACCTGCTGATTACGGGGGCGCCGCCGGCCCTCCGGCGCTAGGCTGGCCCCGTGCGTCTGCTGATCATGTCCGACACCCACCTGCCCAAGCGGGCGAAGGAACTGCCGGCGCCGCTGGTGGCGGAGATCCCGCGCGCGGACGTCGTCCTGCACGCGGGGGACTGGGTCGACACGGCCACCCTCGACCTGCTGGAGAGCCGCAGCCGCAGACTCGTCGGCGTCCACGGCAACAACGACGGACCCGCGCTGCGCGCCAGACTGCCCGAGGTGGCGTACGCGGATCTCGGCGGCCTGCGTTTCGGCGTGGTCCACGAGACCGGCGCCGCACAGGGGCGAGAGGCACGGTGCGCCGCCCGGTTCCCCGGCCTCGACGTCCTCGTCTTCGGGCACAGCCACATCCCCTGGGACACCACGGCCGCCACCGGCCTGCGGCTGCTCAACCCGGGATCGCCCACGGACCGCCGCCGTCAGCCGTACCGCACCTACATGACGGCCACGGTCACCGACGGCCGGCTCGGGGCCGTCGAACTGCACCGGCTGCCGACGGGGTGAACGCGCAGCGGTGCGGAGCAGTCCGGCCGCCCCGGACCCGACCGAACACCCGGACTACTCGTCCCAGGCCTGGATCATGGTCTGCTCGACGATCTCGCCGTCCCGCAGCGACAGCATCGACTCGGCGAGGACCCGCACCCCGTCCGGACAGGTGCACTCCTCGGTGAACGCGACCTGGTCGCCCTGGACCACGCAGCGTTCCATCCGGTGGGTCATGTCGCGGCTGTAGACGTCGTCGAGCATCTCGGCGATCTCGTCCCGGCCGTGCAGCACCTTCGGACGGCTCGGCTGGTCGTACCGGTCGACGACGCGGACCCGCGCGTCCCGCGCGTACAGCGACAGCAGGGGTGCCGCCGTCTTCCCCTCGATGCCCCGGCGCAGTGCTTCGGTGTCGAAGCCGGGGTCTGCCGTGGTGCTCATGACGACCTCCTTCGCACGTCGAGGGCCGCGGCCCGGAGCGGGAACGGGCCGCCCGGCCCTCTCCTTCGAGCTTCCTCCGTCCCGGCGCCCGCGGCAACGCCCGCCCCGGCACTGGTCCTCACGGGTGAGCGGCGCCGCCCGCCCGTGTCCGCCCCGGCCCGCCCGCGTTGCTCAGCACATGATCTCAACACGACGTATCGCCGCCGTCGTCGGGCTCGCCGCCGGTGTCACCGGCCTCGCGGCCCCGATGGCGAGCGCGGCCGGCGGGGGCGCCCTGGGCTCCGAGAAGCTCAGCGTGACCAACACCCTCGACTCGCTCGCGGTCGACGACATGCCCGCCGAGGACCGGGCGCGGATGCCGCTCCCGTCCCAGCAGCTGAACCGGCTGCACGACCTCCAGCAGCTCCAGCAGGTCACCGGCCTGGTCTCGCCCGTCTTCGGCGTGGTCCCCGCCCTGGGCTGACCTCCGCGTCAGCCGCCGGTCGCCAGGAACTGGGTGGCCGCCAGCTCCGCGTACAGCGGATCGGCGGTCACCAGCTCCCGGTGCGTGCCGACCGCGCGCACGCGCCCCGCGTCCATCACCACGATCCGGTCGGCCGTCGTCACCGTGGACAGCCGGTGCGCGACGACCAGCACCGTCGTCGTCCGGGCCACGTCCGCCACGGTGTCGCGCAGCGCCGCCTCGTTCACCGCGTCCAGCTGCGAGGTGGCCTCGTCGAGCAGCAGCAGACGTGGCCGGCGCAGCAGCGCGCGGGCGATCGCCACCCGCTGACGCTCACCGCCCGACAGCTTGGTGCCGCGATGCCCGACCAGCGTGTCCAGGCCCTTCGGCAGCCGATCGACCAGACCGTCGAGACGGGTCGTCTTCAGCGCGGCGACGAGGGAGCCCTCGTCCGCCTCCGGATGGCCCAGCAGCAGGTTGTCCCGCAGCGAACCCGACAGCACCGGGGCATCCTGCTCCACATAGCCGATCGCGGCCCGCAGCGAGGCCAGGTCCCACTCCGCGAGGCTCCGGCCGTCCAGTGTGATTTCCCCGGAGCCCGGGTCGTAGAAGCGCTCGATCAGCGAGAAGACGGTGGTCTTGCCCGCGCCGGACGGGCCGACGAAGGCCGTCATCCCCCGCGCCGGCACCTCGAAGCTCACCCCGTGGTGGATGTACGGCGCGTCGTCGGCGTAGCGGAAGCGGACGTCGTGGAAGGCGACGGACGCCGGCCGCGCGCCGGGCGACGGCAGCGGGACCGGCCGGGACCGCGGCTCCGCGGGCAGGCGCAGCGCGTCCTGGATCCGGCCCAGCGCCGCCCGGCCCGTCTGGTACTGCGTGATCGCGCCGACGACCTGCTGTATCGGGGACATCAGATAGAACACGAACAGCAGGAACGCGACCAGCGTCCCCACGTCGATCGCCCCCGTCGCCACCCGCGCACCGCCCACCGCGAGCACCGTGATGAACGCGATCTGCATCGCGAGGCCGGCCGTGTTGCCCGCGGCGGCCGACCACTTGGCCGCGCGCACGCTCTGCCGCCAGGACTCCTCCGCCGCCTCGTGCAGCGCCCGCTCCTCCCGGGGCTCGGCGCCCGACGCCTTCACCGTGCGCAGCGCACCCAGGATCCGCTCCAGCGCGGCGCCCATCACGCCCACCGCGTCCTGCGCCCGCCGGCTCGCCCGGTTGATGCGCGGCACGATCAGCCCCAGCACCGTGCCCGCGCCCACCACCACCGCGAGCGTCACCCCGAGGAGCACCGCGTCGACCACGCCCATCATCACCAGCGTCGCCACCAGCGTCAGCCCGCCGGTGCCGAGGCCGATGAGGGAGTCGGTGGTCACCTCGCGCAGCAGGGTCGTGTCGGAGGTGATCCGGGCCATCAGGTCACCGGGCTCGGTGCGGTCCACCGCCGCGATCCGCAGCCGCAGCAGATACGACGACAGGGTCCGCCGCGCCCCCAGCACCACCGACTCCGCGGTGCGCCGCAGCACGTACGAACCCAGCGCGCCGAGCGCCGTGTTGGCGACCACCAGCCCCGACATGGCCAGCAGCGCCCCCGTGATGGTCCGGTCGTGCGCCAGGTCGTCGATCAGCTCCCGCGCCACCAGCGGCAGCAGCAGTCCCGTGGCACCCGTCACCAGGGACAGCAGGGCACCCGCGAACAGCGCCGTGCGGTGCGGCCGTACGTACGACAGGAGCAGCCGCCAGGCGGGCGGGTCGGTCTCCGGCTGTGCGGTACTCACGTCGCTCCTTCGGCACGCGGACGGGGCACTCAGGCTACGACGGCGTCCGGCGGCACCGCCCGGCGGTGCGCCCGCGACCACCCGCACCCCGCGAACCGCCCTGTCACCTGCTCCTTCCCGATCACTTGCGCGTAGGGTCTGGGGGAACGCTGAACGGCCGAGGAAGGGGTCAGGACCATGGCGCAGGAAGTACGCGGCGTGATCGCACCGGGCAAGGACGAACCGGTGCGGATCGAGACGATCGTCGTGCCGGACCCCGGCCCGGGCGAGGCCGTGGTCAAGATCCAGGCATGCGGGGTGTGCCACACCGACCTGCACTACAAGCAGGGCGGCATCAGTGACGACTTCCCCTTCCTGCTCGGACACGAGGCCGCGGGTGTCGTGGAGTCGGTCGGCGCCGGCGTCACCGACGTCGCCCCCGGCGACTTCGTCATCCTCAACTGGCGTGCCGTGTGCGGCAAGTGCCGGGCCTGTCTGCGCGGACGGCCCTGGTACTGCTTCGACACCCACAACGCCGAGCAGAAGATGACCCTCGCATCGACCGGTCAGGAGCTGTCCCCGGCCCTCGGCATCGGCGCCTTCGCCGAGAAGACCCTGGTCGCCGCCGGACAGTGCACCAAGGTCGACCCGGGCGTCTCCGCCGAGGTGGCCGGCCTGCTGGGCTGCGGGGTGATGGCCGGCATCGGCGCCGCCATCAACACCGGCAACGTCGGCCGCGGCGACTCCGTCGCCGTCATCGGCTGCGGCGGAGTCGGCGACGCGGCGATCGCGGGGTCCTTCCTGGCGGGCGCGTCGAAGGTCATCGCCGTGGACATCGACGACCGCAAGCTGGAGACCGCCCGCTCCATGGGCGCCACCCACACCGTCAACTCCCGCGAGACCGACCCCGTCGAGGCGATCCGCGAACTGACCGGCGGCTTCGGCGCCGACGTCGTCATCGAGGCCGTCGGCCGCCCCGAGACCTACCGGCAGGCCTTCTACGCCAGGGACCTGGCCGGCACCGTCGTCCTCGTCGGAGTCCCCACGCCCGAGATGAGGCTGGAGCTGCCCCTCCTCGACGTGTTCGGCCGCGGCGGCTCCCTCAAGTCGTCCTGGTACGGCGACTGCCTGCCCTCCCGGGACTTCCCGATGCTCATCGACCTCCACCTCCAGGGCCGCCTGGACCTCGGCAAGTTCGTCACCGAGACCATCCGCCTCGACGAGGTCGAGCAGGCCTTCGACCGGATGCACGCCGGTGACGTGCTGCGCTCGGTGGTGGTGCTCTGATGGCCCCCCGCATCGAACGCCTCGTCACCTCCGGGCAGTTCAGCCTCGACGGCGGCACCTGGGACGTCGACAACAACGTGTGGCTCGTCGGCGACGACCACGAGGTCGTCGTCATCGACGCCGCCCACGACGTCGACGCGATCGCCGAGGCCGTCGGCGACCGCCGGCTGACCGCCATCGTGTGCACCCACGGTCACAACGACCACGTCAACGCCACGCCCGCCCTCGCCGACCGCACCGGTGCCACCATCTGGCTGCACCGCGACGACCTGCCCCTGTGGCGGCAGACCCACCCCGACCGCGACCCCGACGCCTGGCTGACCGACGACCTTGTCATCGAGGCCGCCGGCGCCGACCTGACCGTCCTGCACACCCCCGGCCACGCCCCCGGCGCGGTCTGCCTCTACGACCCGGGCCTCGGCACCGTCTTCACCGGCGACACCCTCTTCCAGGGCGGCCCCGGCGCGACCGGCCGCTCCTACTCCCACTTCCCGACCATCATCGACTCGATCCGCGACAAGCTGCTCGTCCTCCCGCCCGAGACGGAGGTCCGCACCGGCCACGGCGACCCCACGACCATCGGCGCCGAGGCCCCGCACCTGGAGGAGTGGGTCAAACGCGGGCACTGACCGGAGCGGTCGCGTTCAAGACCGCCCCGGACACGCGCCAAAGGTGACAGAAGATGTCCGGCTTCCCGTGCACCCTCGAACACGACATCTCCCGTACGGCACACGAACCGTGCGGGACGTGAGACACGTGAGGGAGAGGAACGGGAGCCGGACATGACAGGGTCACCCAAAGGACCGCTGGCAGGCAGGGTCGCACTGGTCGCCGGGGCCACCCGCGGCGCCGGACGGGGCATCGCCGTCGAACTGGGCGCGGCCGGCGCCACCGTCTACGTCACCGGCCGCAGCACCCGCGCCCGGCGCTCGGAGTACGACAGACCCGAGACTATCGAGGACACCGCCGACCTGGTCACCGAGGCCGGGGGTCACGGCGTCGCCGTACCCACCGACCACCTCGACCCGGCGCAGGTGGCCACCCTCGTCGACCGCATCGCCAGCGAACACGCCCGCCTGGACATCCTGGTCAACGACATCTGGGGCGGCGAGAACCTCTTCGAGTGGGACCGCCCCGTCTGGGAGCACGACCTGGACAACGGCCTCCGGCTGCTGCGGCTCGCCGTCGAGACCCACGTCGTCACCAGCCACCACGCCCTGCCGCTGCTGCTGCGCCGCCCCGGCGGACTGGTCGTCGAGGTCACCGACGGCACCGACGCGTACAACCGCGCCCACTACCGCAACTCCTTCTTCTACGACCTCGCCAAGGCGTCCGTCCTGCGCATGGCCTTCTCCCTCGGTCACGAGGTGGGCCCGCGCGGTGCCACGGCGCTCGCCCTGACCCCCGGCTGGCTGCGCTCGGAGATCATGCTCGACCACTTCGGCGTACGGGAGGAGAACTGGCGCGACGCCCTCGACCGCGTCCCGCACTTCGCCATCTCCGAGACGCCCCGCTACGTCGGCCGCGCGGTCACCGCCCTTGCCGCCGACCCGAACGCGGCCCGCTTCAACGGGCAGTCGCTCTCCAGCGGCGGCCTCGCCCAGGAGTACGGCTTCACCGACCTCGACGGCAGCCGCCCGGACGCCTGGCGCTATCTGGTCGAGGTCCAGGACCCGGACAAGCCCGCCGACGTCACCGGCTACCGCTGACCGGACGCACGGCGTCTGCCGGTGCGATCGTCGCGGCAGTACCGTCGGGCCCATGACGGACACCAGGCGATTCACGGACCACGCGGCACTCGTGACGGGCGCCGCCCGGGGCATCGGCGCCGCCACCGCACGACGGCTGGCCGCGGAGGGGGCCCGGGTGCTGCTGACCGACGTGGACCTCGACGCGGCGCGGGACACCGCGGCGCGACTGGCGGAACAGGGGCTCACGGCCGAGGCGTTCACCTGCGACGTGGGCGACCGGGCGTCCGTCGAGGCGGCCGTCGCCCACGCCGTGGACACCTTCGGCGCCCTGGACGTACTGGTCAACAACGCCTACGCCTGCGCGCCCGACGCCCCGCTCTTCGAGGACGAGCCGGACGAGGTGTGGGCCCGCGACCTCGACATCACCCTGACCGGCGCCTACCGCTGCTGCCGGGCCGCGCTGCCCCACCTCGCCGCCTCCGGGCGCGGCGCGATCGTCGGTATCGGCTCGGTCAACGGCGTCCAGGACTTCGGCAACCACGCCTACAGCGCGGCCAAGGCGGGGCTCGCCTCCCTGACCCGCACCCTCGCCGGACACGCGGCCCCGCGCGGCGTCCGGGTCAACCTCGTGACGCCGGGCACGGTGCGCACCACCGCCTGGGAGGGCCGGGACGAGGACCTGGCGGCGGTACAGGGGCTGTACCCGCTGGGACGGGTCGGCGAGCCCGAGGACATCGCGGCGGCCGTCGCCTTCCTGGCCTCGCGCGACGCCTCCTGGATCACCGGCACCACCCTCGCGGTCGACGGCGGCCTGACCGCGGTCAACACCGGCTTCCGGCGGGCCGTGCGGGAGGCGGACCGCACGGACTGACGGGTACGGCCCGCCCGGTGGCGTTTGTCACTGTTTCGTCGCGGCGGCGGGCGGCGCGCAACCAAAGCCGTCGGGCGGCGGTCTAGCAGGCGGGGATCGCACCAAAGGCGACCTTCCGCCCAGCGCACCGCCTCGACGCGAAAGGCATGACCGGCCATGGGGGACACACGCCGACGGGGAGCCGTCGCACTCGGAATCACCGTACTGGTGGCACCGCTCACACTCGCGCTCACGGCCGCACCGGCCCAGGCCGCGAGCTGCACCGCGAAGGCGGGCCCGTACCAGAAGAAGGTGGAGAAGTTCCTCGGCCGCAAGGCCGACGGCAAGCAGTCCACCGCCGACTGCAAGGCGATCCGTGCCTTCCAGACCAAGCACGGCATCACACCCGACGCCGGCTACGCGGGGCCCGTCACCTGGGGCGTGATGGATCTCATGACGAAGCAGAAGGCCGTCGGGAAGAGCCCGAACAAGTCCGGCAAGTGCCCGACCAACAAGGGCCGCATCGCCTGCGTCGACCTCACCCTCCAGCTGAGCTGGATCCAGGACGGCAGGAAGCTGGTGTACGGGCCGGTGCCCGTACGTACCGGGCGCAACGGCTACGAGACCCGCACCGGCCTGAAGAAGGTCTACTGGCGCAACATCGACCACGTCTCGACGATCTACCACGTGCCGATGCCCTACAGCCAGTTCTTCGACGGCGGCCAGGCCTTCCACTCCGTCGGCGTCAGCATGTGGAACCCGCCGGGCTCGCATGGCTGCGTGAACATGACGAAGACCGACGCCAAGAAGTACTGGTCGCTGCTGAGGAAGGGCGACGACGTCTACGTGTACGGCCGCAAGCCGGGCACCTGACGGACCCCGGCGCCGGGCCGGGAGCCGCTCAGGTGTGAAGAGGCGTGCCGTGTGGGGCAGGACACATCGGGTGGGAACGAACTCGCCCGCAGGCCTTGACAGATGGGAAGATCGACGTGATCAGCAACACGGTCCGATATGTCCCTTTGGCTCGCGATTACTCACATCGTCTTCACGCCGGCCGCCGTATGCTTCACAGCATGTCCACCACTGTTGAACCCTCCTCCGAGCGATCGGCTGACGAGGTCAACGAGGAGATCCGGGCCCTGTGGCTCCGGTCGGGCGGGACACTGAGCGTCGAGCAGCGTGCGGAGTACCAGCGGCTCGTCATGGAGTGGGCCAACGCGGCCCCGGAGTCCGTGAAGGCCGCCTGACCGGCGCCCGAGTCTCCTCGGTGCCCAGGCCCGCCGGCGTCCACGGACCGGCCCTCGTCCCGGCCCCGGCTCAGCCCCACGTCGTCGAGTAGTGCCGCCGGTACGCCTCGCGGTCCTGCTCGGCCCTCATCCACCGCGTGGCGACCAGCGCCACCAGGCTTCCCGCCACGACCAGCAGCCCCGGGCCGACGTTCCGGCGGTCCGTGAGCCGGGCGAGCAGGGTCGCACCCCCGGACCCCGTCGCGGGCGCCGACGCCCCCGGTGCGGCGGCGCCCGGTGCGGCGGTCCCGGCAGCGCCCTGCTGCCCGGCGCCCTGCCGCCCGGAGGCGATGAGCCGGACCCCGAGCGACTCCATGGCCTCCGGCAGTGGCTGGAAGAACGTCGTACCGTCCTTGTCGCAGTCACCGCTGCCGCCCGACGTCACACCGAGCGCGACGCCCTCCGAGAACATCGGCCCGCCGCTGTCCCCCGGTTCGGCGCACACGTCGGTCTCGATCAGGCCGGTGACCGTGCCCTCCGGATAGTTGACCGTCGCGTCCAGCGCCGTCACCCGGCCGTCACGCAGCCCGCTGGTGCTCCCGCTGCGGAACACCCGCTGCCCTACCACCGGTTCACCCGACCCCGTGATCCGGACCCCCTTGCCGCCACCGACCGCCACCACGTCGGCGCCGTCGCCCGCCTCACCGTCGGCGTACTCCACCAGGGAGAAGTCGTCGCCCGGGAAGCTCCCGGCGACCGTCCTGCCGACCTGCCGGTCTCCCCGGTCCGCACCGAACCAGACGGAGCCGGTCGGCCCGCAGTGACCGGCGGTCAGGATGAAGTCGCGGGTGCCGTCCGTCACGTTGAACCCCGCCGAGCAGCGCCCCGCCGTGGACAGGATGGGCTCCGCCCCGTTCAGCCGGGTGGTGAACGCGCCCTCGGTGCGTTCCATGCGGACGAAGCCGCCGATGCCCTCCGCGACGCCCGTCAGCCGCGACCAGTCGGCACCGGAGACCGTGCGGTCACCGCGCACCACCACCTCGTTCGACCGGTAGTCGAGCGCCCACGCCGTACCGGCCACACGGGGCGCCGAACGCAGTGCCGAGGCCGCCGACCTCAACTCGGACATGCTGTGCCGCACGGCCTTCGCCTCGGCACCCGCCCTCCGGACCTCCCGCGCCGCGCCGTCGTCGACGACCGCCACGACCGGCCGCCCGTCGGAGCCGGTCCAGTGGCCCGCCGTGCGGTCGGCACCCAGCCGGGCCACGAGGCCGGCGCCGGTGCCGGACGCGGTCCGCGCGAGCGTGTGCGGCGCGGCGGGCGGGCCGGGGGGTTCGCTCGCCACCGCCCGGGTGACCATCGTCCCCCCGAGCACGAGTCCGCCGACGGCCGCCAGCCGTGCCGCTCGCCGGACGATGCGTCGTCGTGCGTGCCTCATGCCTGCGCTCCCGAACCCGACCGCGCGACGTCGCCGCCGCGGGGGCCCGGACGTCGAGAGCCCTCCTCACATACGGTGGCCGCCACCGCGGTGTTCACCGCGTCGCCGCCTCGTTCCCCGCTCCGCCGCGGCGCCCTGTCCTGAGCCCATGACCGGCATCCCGCGGGACCAGCCCGGTGAGCCGAACCCCTTGCGGGCGCTCACCCCTGCTCGCCGAGCGGCTCCCCGGGGTCGTCCACCGCCCCGGGGAGGCGACCTGCCTCGCCTGGCTCGACTGCCGCGCCCTCGGCCTCGGCGACGACCCGGCGGACGTCTTCCTCACCCGGGGCCGGGTGGCCCTCAGCTCCGGCGTCCCCTTCGGCCGCGGCGGGAGGGGACACGTCCGGCTCAACCTCGCGACCCCGCCCGAGATCCTCACGGAGGCGGTACGGAGGATGGCGGCGGCCCTGGACTGAGGCGGGGGCGGCGCCGTGCACGGACGCGGGGCGCCTAGACTTCCGGAGCATGGACGACGACGCGTCACTCGACCGGCTCGGCGCCGGCAAGTACCTGCTGGTCACCACGTACCGGAAGAACGGCACCCCGGTCGCCACCCCGGTGTGGGTCGTCCGGGACGGTGACGCGCTCGGCGTCTGGACGGTCGCCGACTCCTGGAAGGTCAAGCGCGTCCGCAACCGCGCCGACGTCCTGGTCGGCCCCTGCGACGTCCGCGGCAGGCCGACCGGCGACCAGGTGCCGGGCACGGCGGAGATCTGCGACCCGGCCACCACGGCCCGCTACCGGCGGCTGCTCGCCCGCAAGTACGGCGTCGTCGGCCGGCTCACCCTCCTCGGCAGCCGGCTGCGCCGGAAGCTCGACGGGACCGTGGGGATCCGCGTCACGCTCACGCCCGGACCGCCGGCCGGCAGCTGACCCGCCCTCAGGTCCAGGCCCGGTACGGCTCGTCGACCAGCTGGAAGACCGGCTCGCCCCGCACCGGGTCCTTGGCCGTGGACAGCCGCACCCGGTCGCCGCTGTGGATGCCGATCAGCGGACCCATGACCCGGCCGCGCAGCACGAAGCCCTCGGCCATCTCTATGAGGGAGACGTTGCGCGCGGCCGGGGTGTTGCGGTGCACCACCGTGGCGTGGCGTACCGTCCCCGTGCCCTCGCTGCGTTCCGTCCGCAGCTCGCTGCCGCGGCAGACCGGGCACAGCACCCGGTGGTACATCGCGGTGCCGCACCAGGTGCAGCACTGGTAGAACACGGCCTCGGTGTCCGGGCGCCGGTCCTCGGTCTTCGGGTCGAGCACTCCCGTCGAGGGGCCGACCGCCTGCCGAGCGACGTTTCCTGAGTGGTACACGCTGGTCAACTCCCTGCGCTCGGGCCGGAATGCCGCATGCGCGGTCGCCCGGCACGCGTGTGCGCGGCTCGCCGTGCCTCCGTGCACGCCCCACAGGGTATGGCACTCAGTGTCACTCGTAAAGGCACTCGGTACCCTGGATTCCGGTGCGGGTGAGGGCTGGGACCCGCCGGTCAGTCGCGTGCGAACGCGGTCTCGATCTCCCGCAGCACCTGCCACAGAGGCGTCCCGCGACGTGCTGCCACGACCACCACGTCGTCGGGCGACTCGCCGCGGGGCGGCACGGGCACGTCGCCGAACGCGGACTGCGCGTACCCCAGCGCGTGGTCCACGGCGGCCCCCGCGTCGTCGCGCCCGTCGGAACGCAGCCAGGACCGCAGGGCGTTGTTGTGCGCCGCGACCACGGCGGCCGCGACGACGTCGGCGCGCAGGGTCCCGTCCGGCCGGCCGCCCAGGCGTCCGCGCAGGTACGCGGCGAGGGCACGCTCGTAGCGCCACACCACCGACAACTCGTAGGCGCGCAGCCCGGGGACCTTCCTGGTGAGGTGGTAGCGCTGCACCGAGAACGCCGGGTTCTCCGCGTACATGCGCAGGACGAGCCGGGCCGCGTCGCAGACCCGTCCCACCGGGTCGGCGTCCTCGGGCGAGTGGGCAAGGAACGCCTTCATGTCGGTCAGGCAGCGTTCGTGGTCGGGGAAGACCACGTCCTCCTTGGACGGGAAGTACCGGAAGAAGGACCGCCGCCCGACACCGGCGAGGGCGACGATGTCGTCCACGGTGGTCTGTTCGTACCCGCGCTCCAGGAACAGCCGGAACGCCGCCTCGACCAGTGCCTCCCGCATCGGCGGCCGGACCGGGGCCGCGTCCGTCCCGTCGCCGCGGCGGGGCGCCGCACTGCTGGTGCTCATGGAGGGGAACGTAGCAGCCCCGGGTATCCATGGCACTCAGTGCAGCAGATGGAGGGAACCGAGTGCACCGGCCCCCTCGCCGCTCCGGTCACATACGATCGTTTCCGGTCAGCCCCGGAGGAGTCCCGTATGCCGTTCGCCCGCCCCCGCATCCTGTACGTCACCGACCTGGCCTACGAAGCGCGCGGGCGGCGCTACTGCGACGAGGACATCTTCCTCGCCTCCCGGCTGCGCGAGGAGTTCGACCTGGCCCTGTGCCACCCCCGGGACGCCGCCGCGCTGCTCGACGCCTTCGACGCCGTCGTCGTGCGCAACAGCGGCCCCGTGCAGGGGTACAAGGCCGCGTACGACGCCTTCCGCGAGCGTGCGGCGGAACGCGGAACGCGTGTCTACAACCAGCTCACCGGCAGGGCGGACATGCTCGGCAAGCAGTACCTGCTCGACCTGACCGCAGCGGGATTCCCGGTCATCCCCACCGTCGACCGCGCCGAGGACCTGCACCTGCTGCCCGTCGCGGACCGTTACGTCGTCAAGCCCAGGCTCGGCGCGGACTCGGCGGGCCTGCGGACCGTCCCCGCGGACCGCGTGCCGCAGGCCGTGGGCGGGGCCCGGGACCTGCTCGTCCAGCCACGTGTCGACTTCGCCTACGAGGTGTCCTTCTACTTCGTCGACCACGACTACCAGTACGCCCTGCACGCGCCGCGTCCCGACCGCCGCTGGCGGCTGGAGCCGTACGAAGCCACCGTGGCCGACCTCGACTTCGCACGGCGGTTCATCGAGTGGAACGGCGTCGACCACGGCATCCAGCGCGTCGACGCCTGCCGCGCCCCCGACGGTGAACTGCTGCTGGTGGAGCTGGAGGACCTCAACCCCTACCTGTCCCTGGACGCCCTCGACGAGCCGGCCCGCGACGCCTTCGTCACCGCCCTGCGCACGGCCCTGCGACGCCTGCTCGCCACCTGAGCCGACCCTCTAGCATGGCCGCATGGACGTGTTCCTGGACCGGCTCGACCCGGACATGTGCGTCGTCACGGCCGCCGCGGACGGGGAGCGGGCCGGCTGCCTGGTCGGCTTCTCCTCGCAGTGCTCCATCCGGCCCGTGCGGTACGCCGTCTGGATCTCCGACGTCAACCGCACCTTCCGCGTCGCGCGCTCCGCCGACGTGCTGGCGGTCCACCTGCTCGCCCGCGACCAGCGCGAGACCGCCGAACTCTTCGGCGGGCACAGCGGTGACGACGTCGACAAGTTCCGGCGGATCCGCGTGCGGGAGGCGTACGGCGGGGCCGTCGTACTGGAGGACGCCGAGGCGTGGTTCGTCGGACGGGTCGTGGAGCGGATCGCGGGGGGAGACCACGTCGGCTTCGTCCTCGAACCGGTGGAGTGGGGCGGGCGGGAGAAGGCCGCCGGACCGCTGCTGCGGCTCGACGGGGCCCGCGCCATCCGCCCGGGTCATCCGGTGGACTGAGCGCCTGCCCCGAGGTCAGCGCCCGGCGGCGCCCCGCTCGGCCAACGCCTCGGTGACCGCCCGTACGCTGCGCGCGATGTGCTGCAACTGGAGGACCTCCGCCGCGTACAGCTTGATGGTGTGCTCGATGACCGTCTCGTGCAGTCCGAGCCGCGGCAGGTCCGCCCGGGCCGTCTGCAGCGCGGTGCGGGCCACCCGGATCTCCTGCTGGACCTGGAGCTGCGCATGGCGGGCGAGGAGCACCGGGTGGCGGATCAGGGCCGGGTAGCCGGCGTAGCGGGCCGGGACCAGTTCCCGCAGCCACCTCGTGGCCGAGCGCTCCCAGTCGTAGCTGCCGGGCGTCTTGACCTGGCAGGGCCAGTCCGCGCTGAGTCGCGTGGTCGTCAGGGGCATGATCATCGCTTCCGGGTGTGCGGCGTCGACGGGGCGGGCGACGGGTGGGGCGGCCCCGGTCCAGGGGCGTTCGCGGCAGGTGGGGCGCCCTCCGCGGCGGCCGGGTCGCGACACGTGAGCAGTATTTATATATGCCATCCGCTTGGCAAGACGTATGAAAACATTCATGTCTGCTTCAACGGGCCGGGTCAGTCGCGCAGGAAGAACTGGTGCCGGTCCGCGACCTGCTCGTACTCCTCCAGCCGTGCCTGCGTGCGTTCCGGGTCGGCGTCGGTCATGGCCTGGAGCAGCGCCGCGCACATCACGCCCGGCGCCGCGTAGGAGTCGAACACCAGCCGCGATCCCGTCCCGGTGGCGAACGTGACGTCGGCCTCGTCCACGACGGGGCCGAGCGCCAGGTCGGTGATCAGCGCGACCTTCAGTCCGGCACCGCGAGCCACCCGCACGGCGCCCAGGGTCTCGTGGGCGTGCCGGGGCATCGAGAAGGCCAGCACCCAGGTGCCGCCCGCCTCCCGGGACTGGAGCAGCGCGTCGTAGGCGACGGTGCCGCCCCGGGTCACCAGGCGTACGTCGGGATGGACCCGGCGTGCCGCGTAGGCGAAGTACTCGGCGAGCGAGACGGAGATGCGCAGCCCGAGGACCGTCAGCGGCGCCGAGGCGGCCAGCTCGCGGCCGACGTGGATGACCCGGTCCGCGTCCGCGAAGTCGCGCCGCAGGTTCTCCAGGTTCTCGATCTCGGCGTCCACGGCCGCCTGGAGTTCGTTGCCCCGGTACTCCTCGGCCCCCGCCCCGCCCCGGCCGCCCAGCGCGATCGCCTGGAGCCGCTCCCGCAACGCCGGGTAACCGCTGAAGCCGACCGCCGAGGCGAACCGCGTCACCGAGGGCTGGCTCACGCCCACCCGCTCGGCGAGGTCGGTGATCGACAGGAACGCCGCCTCGGTGAGGTGCTCGATGAGGTACTGCGCGATGCGGCGCTGCCCCGGTGAGAGGCGGGGCCGGTCGAACAGCGTCCTGAGCCGCGACGTGGGGGAGACCTCCGACTCCGGGGCCGCCCGCCCCGAGGTGATCGCCGACGCCTGTGCACGTGCCTGCTGCGGCGATGGCACGGGTGCGCCTCCTCTGTCTCCCACGGAGGTCAACATAGCTCACCCCCAGGGGCCCACAGGGCGGGTCACGGACGCACGGAAAGGGGACCGCGCCGCGCCGGGACCGCGCCGGACGGCGACCACGTCGTGCCGGAGGGAGATCGCATCGTGCCGGGCGGGGACGGCATGCGCCGCGCCGGGACCGTGCCGCGCCGGGACGGCACCGCGCCGGACGGCGACCACGCTGTGCCGGAGGGAGATCGCACCCTGCCGGAGGGGAGATCGCGCCGCGTCGGGCGGGGACAGCACGCGTCGGGCGGGGATAGCACCGCGCCGGGCGGGAACCCGCCGCCACGGAAGAACCCACGGGCACGGAAGAGCCCGCCGACACGGAGCAGGAGCAGCCGTCATGACCGTCCCGGAAGAGAACCGGCCGAAGACCGACACCACCGACGACGTGCTCGACCAGCGCCGGAGCCGAGGCGAGGAGAACCCGCCCCGCCCGCCCGGCGGCACCGGCCGGACCCTGCGCGAGGCCCTCGAGGAGGCGCACGTCCGCCCCGACGACTACGACGAGGAGTGACCGGCGGGGAGCGACCGCGTCACGAAGGAGCCGAGGGCGCGGGACCCCGCGACGCCGGGGGCCGGGCGCGCACCGCCCCCTCCGGCACCACCAGGTCGGCCCGGTGCCGGGTCGCGGCGACCAGGTCGGCGTTGAGCTGGTCGGGGCCCAGCGCCCAGGCGGCCGCGTCCGCGGGGGACTTGCCGAAGCACTCGTGCCGCGCCACCAGGCGCCGGATCCGCTCCGGTTCCGGCGGCCCGCAGAACCACACCTCGTCGAGCCGTGATCGCACCCGCGCCCAGGCCCCGGTCTCCAGCAGCAGGTAGTTGCCCTCCGTCACCACCAGCCGTGCGGTGGGCGGCACCGGTACGGCCCCGGCGACCGGCTGCTCCAGCACCCGCTCGAAGCCCGGCGCGTACACGGTCTCGCCGTCCGGCTCCGCGCGCAGCCGGTCCAGCAGCGCCGCGTACCCGGCCGCGTCGAAGGTGTCCGGCGCCCCCTTGCGGTCCCGGCGGCCGAGCCGGTCCAGTTCGGCGTCGGCGAGGTGGAAGCCGTCCATCGGCACGTGCGCCACCCACGGCTCGCCCGTGCCGTTCAGCCCCCGCACCAGCTCCTCGGCGAGCGTCGACTTCCCGGCCCCCGGACCGCCCGCGATGCCCAGGATCGCGCGCCTCCCGCTCTGGGGCAGGCGGCGGGCACGGGCGAGCAGGTCCTCGAACGTCAGCGGCACACCCCACAGTGTGTCACCTGATCGGACCCGCCCCGGCGGGGAACTGTGGGGGTATGACGACGCAGCTCGGACTTCCCGACGACATCCAGGCCTGCCTCTTCGACCTCGACGGGGTCGTCACCAGGACGGCGGTGGTGCACGCCGCCGCCTGGAAGGCGACCTTCGACGCCTTCCTGCGCGAGCGGGACGGCGCGGACTTCCGTCCCTTCACCGACTCCGACTACGACCAGTACGTCGACGGCCGCCCCCGCGCCGACGGCGTCCGCTCCTTCCTCGCCTCCCGCGGCATCGAACTGCCCGAGGGCACCCCCGACGACCCGCCGGACACGCGAAGCGTCAACGGCGTCGGCAACCGCAAGAACGAACTCCTCCTGGAGAAGATCCGCACCGACGGCGTGGAACCCTACGAGGGCACGCTGCGCTACATCGACGCGGTCCGCGGCGCCGGACTCGCCACCGCGATCGTCTCCTCCAGCGCCAACACCCGCGACGTACTGCACTCCATCGACGCCGAGCGGCTGTTCGACGTACGGATCGACGGCGTGGTGGCCAGGGAACGGAAACTGCCGGGCAAACCACATCCCGACACCTTCCTCGCCGCCGCCCGCGACCTCGGTGTCGAGCCGTCCCGCGCCGCCGTCTTCGAGGACGCCCTGGCCGGCATGGACGCGGGCCGCTCCGGACACTTCGGCTACGTCGTCGGCGTCGACCGCGTCGGCCAGACCGACGCCCTCTACGCCCACGGCGCCGACCGCGTCGTCAAGGACCTCGCCGAGCTGGGAGGCCACGCGTGATCACCAACAGGACGTACACCGTGGAGCCCTGGCGGGTGCGCGAGACGGCACTCAACCTCGACCTCCTGGCGCAGAGCGAGTCCGTCTTCGCCCTGTCCAACGGGCACGTCGGCTGGCGCGGCAACCTCGACGAGGGCGAACCGCACGGCCTGCCCGGCAGCTACCTCAACGGCGTCTACGAACTCCACCCGCTGCCCTACGCCGAAGCGGGCTACGGCTACCCCGAGTCGGGCCAGACCGTCATCAACGTCACCAACGGCAAGCTGCTGCGGCTGCTGGTCGACGACGAGCCCTTCGACCTGCGCTACGGGCGCCTGCGCAAGCACGAACGCACCCTGGACTTCCGGCGCGGCGTGCTGGAGCGCAGCTGCGAGTGGACCTCCCCGGCCGGCACGACCGTACGGGTGCGCTCCACCCGCCTCGTCTCCCTCACCCAGCGCGCCATCGCCGCCGTGGAGTACGAGGTCGAGCCCGTCGACAGCCGCACCCGGGTGGTCATCCAGTCGGAGCTGGTCGCCAACGAGAGCCTGCCCTCCGCCGACGGCGACCCGAGGACCGCCAAGGCGCTGCAGTCCCCCCTGGAGCCGGAGGAGGACCTGGCCATGGGGTCGCGGCTGCGCCTGGTCCACCGCACCCGGCGCAGCGGCCTGCGGGTCGCCGTGGCCGCCGACCACGTCGTCGAGGCCCCCGGGGAGATCACCACCAGCAGCGAGAGCAACACGGACGTCTCCCGCCTGACCATCACCTCCGTCCTCGACCCGGGCCAGCGGCTGCGGGTGCAGAAGACCGTCGCCCACGGCTGGTCGGGCGCCCGCTCCCGGCCCGCGATGAGCGACCAGGTCGAGGCCGCGCTGGCCGCCGCCGCACACGGCGGCTGGGACGGAATGGTGGCCGAACAGCGGGCCTACCTCGACGACTTCTGGGCCCGCGCGGACGTCGAGGTGCACGGCGACGAGGAGATCCAGCAGGCCGTCCGCTTCGCCCTCTTCCATGTGCTGCAGGCCGGCGCCCGCGCCGAGCAGCGCGCCATTCCGGCCAAGGGACTGACCGGTTCCGGATATGACGGACACGCCTTCTGGGACACCGAGATGTTCGTGCTGCCCCTGCTGACCTACACCGCTCCGGCGGCCGTCGCCGAGGCACTGCGCTGGCGGCAGGCCACCCTGCCCGCCGCCCGGGACCGCGCCGCCCAACTCGGGCTGCGCGGCGCCGCGTTCCCCTGGCGGACCATCGACGGCTCGGAGGGCTCCGCGTACTGGCCCGCAGGCACCGCCGCCTTCCACGTGGCCGCCGACATCGCGCACGCCGCGGTGCGCTACACGGCGGCGACCGGCGACACCGCCTTCGAACGCGAGACCGCCCTGGAACTCCTGGTGGAGACGGCCCGGCTGTGGCGCTCGCTGGGCCACCACGACCACCACGGCGTCTTCCACATCGACGGCATCACCGGACCCGACGAGTACAGCGCCGTCGTCGACGACAACACGTACACCAACCTCATGGCCCGCTCCAACCTCCTCGCCGCCGCCGACGCGTGCGAACGCCACCCGGAGGAGGCCGCCGGGCTCGGCGTGGACGAGGAGGAGAGCGCCGCCTGGCGGGACGCGGCCGAGGCCGTGCACATCCCGTACAACGAGGAGATCGGCGTCCACGAGCAGCACGCCGGCTTCACCCGCCACCAGCGCTGGGACTTCGCGAACACGGGCGCCGACCAGTACCCGCTGATGCTGCACTTCCCCTACTTCGACATCTACCGCAAGCAGGTCGTCAAGCAGTCCGACCTCGTGCTGGCCATGTACACCTGCGGCAGCTGGTTCGACGCCCACTGCGACGACGACCAGATGGCCGCGAACTTCGCCTACTACGAGCCGCTCACCGTGCGGGACTCCTCCCTGTCCGCCTGCTGCCAGGCGGTCGTCGCCGCGCAGACCGGCCACCTGCGCCTCGCATACGACTACGCCACCGAGGCCGCCCTGATGGACCTCGCGGACCTGGAGCACAACACCCGCGACGGGCTGCACATCGCCTCGCTCGCCGGTACGTGGATGGCGCTGGTCGCCGGCTTCGGCGGCACCCGGCGGGACGGCGACAGCCTGCGCTTCACGCCCCGCCTGCCCGAGAAGTTCAGCCGCCTCGCCTTCCGGCTGCAGTTCCGGGGCCGGTGCCTGCGGGTGGAGATCGGCCCCGACAAGGCGACGTACTCGCTGCTGGCCGGCGACCCCCTGACCATCCACCACCACGGGACCGAGGCGCACGTGAACGGCGACGGGCCCGTCACCCTCGCCATCTCCCCGCCCAAGCGGCGGCCCACCCCCGAACAGCCGCCGCACCGCCGTCCGGGCGCCGCGGACCGGGCGGGCGGCGGTACGGACGGCGGATGAGACGACCCGACTGGCCGAGATCCGTCCTGCGTACCGGTGGCAACCGCGTTAGTTTGACCTTGGTTTCCGGGTTTCCGGGCTCCCGCCACGGGCGGCAGGAGGTGAGGAACGAGCGGCTCCGCGACGGGCGGGGGTGAGGGGTGCACGATGGCCGACGGCGCGAACACCATCCTCGTCGGCGGCCGACGGGGCGGCGAGGCGACGCGCGCGTCCGGCGCCCCCCGCGGACTGCGTGGTGACGCGCCGATCGCCGCGGTGGCCGCCGTCTTCGTCCTGCTCCAACTGGTCCTCGTGCACCCCACGTTGGGGCTCGGCTGGGACGAGATCGTCTACATCAGCCAGGTCACCGCCCACCACCCCGCCGCGTTCTTCAGCGCGCCCCGCTCCCGGGGCGTCTCCCTGCTGGTGGCGCCCGTCGCCTCCTGGTCGTCCTCCACCGAACTGCTGCGCGTCTACCTCGCCGCCGTCTCGGGTCTGGGCCTGTACCTTGCCCTGCGCGCCTGGAAGGACCTGTTCCCCGTCCGGGTCCTCGCCACGGCCGGCGCCTTCTTCGCCACCCTGTGGGTGACCCTCTTCTACGGCCCCCAGGCCATGCCCAACTACTGGGTCGCCGTCGGCGCCCTGATCACGGTCGGCTGCTTCCTGCGGGCCCTGCGCGGGCACCCCGGCCGGGGCGTGCTGTGGGGCGTGGCGGCCGGCGCCGCGCTGATGGCGCTGATGCGGCCCACCGACGCGGTCTGGGTGTCCGTCCCCCTGCTGGTCCTCGTCCTCGCGCGCCGCCACTGGCCGCTGCTGCTCGCCCTGGCCGGTGGCCTGGCGGCCGGGGGAGGGGAGTGGGCGATCGAGGCGTACGCCTGGTACGGCGGCCTCGGGGAGCGGCTGGCCCGGGCCTCCGAGATCCAGGGCGGCCTCGGCTGGAACATCGCGGTCGACGACCAGATGCGCAGCCTGGGCGGACGAGGTCTGTGCCGCCCGTGCACCGGAGCGATGCCGCACCCCGTCGTCACCCTGTGGTGGCTGCTGCTCCCCGTCGTCGCCGTCTGCGGCGCCGTCGTCGCGGTCCGGGCCCGGCGAGCCGCCGCGACGCTGGTCCCGCTCGTCTGCGCCGTGACGGCCGCGGCGCCCTACCTGTTCATGATCGGCTATGCGGCGCCGCGCTTCCTGCAGCCCGCCTACGCCCTGCTCGCCCTCCCGGTCGCCGACGCGCTCTGGCACCTGGCCAGGACAGGGCGCGACCGGTGGCGTCCGGTGGCCGCGACACTCGTCGCGCTCGCCCTGGTCGGACATCTGGCGGTCCAGGTCTCGGTCCTCGTGGGCACCGTGAACCGCAACGTCGACAGCCGCGAGGACTGGACCCGCGTCGCGGCCGAACTGCACCGGCTCGGGGTCCGCCCGCCCTGCCTGGTCGCCGAGCACGAGTCCATCCCGATCGGCTACTACACCGGCTGCTCCTCCGGCAACACCGGCGGCAACAACGAGAACACCACCGCCGCCGAGATCCTGGACACCGCCCGGCGGATCCCGGTCGCGGTCCTCACCGGTCCCGGCGGCACCCCGCCCGACTACGCCCGCGACTGGGCCCCGCACCGCGTCACCGACCTGGAGATCCGCGTCGCGCCACCGGGTTAGAGATCGCGTATCGGGAAACGCGAACCGGACAGCGAGACGACCGAGCCGACGCGAGCGCGAGAGGGAGGCAGCGATGGGTACGGACCCGATGGCCGACGACGCCTACCAGCCCACCGGTACCAACGAGGAGCAGGAGGACGCCGCGCCCCTCGACCTCCAGGACGCCGTCGACGAACGGACCTACGACGACACCCTCGACGAGGGCTACTCCCCGCCGGAGAAGCCCCTCGGTGTGACCAAGCACGGCACCACGGCCGCCGAGCAGCACGAGGGCGAGACCCTCGACGAGCGGCTGGCCGAGGAGGTGCCCGACGTCGAGGCCCCCGACGGGGACGGCGTGGGCGACGAGCCCGGCGGCGAGGGCGAACCCGTGGATCCCGAGGCGGGCACCGAACGTTCGGGGCGCCTGGTCGCCCCCGACGAGGGCGTCCGCACCGACACGACCAAGGAGACGGTGGCCGAGGACGTCGGCATCGACGGCGGAGCCGCGGGCGCCGAGGAGGCCGCGGTGCACGTGGTGGAGGACGAGACGGAACTGCCGGAGCCCTGAGGCGCGGCCGCGGGAGTCGCCGGGACGGCGCCGGGAGCCCCGGCCGGACGAGCTTCGTTCGGCAGGGGCTCCCGGCGGTCAGGGCAGCAGCTTGTCGAGGGCCGCGGGCCCCTCCTCGGCCAGCTTCCGCCTGGCCCACTCCAGATTCCGCTCGTTGACGTCCCGGCCGGCGGCCAGGACGAGGTCCTCCGGGGACACCTCCGTGCCGGTGCGGGCGCGGAGCAGGTCGTCCGGAGTGGCGCGGTCGTCCCCCGCGCGGGCTTCGGAGGGCCGGGAGGCGTCGGGCTGTGACGTCGACATGATCAGTGCTCCTCGCATCCGGATAGCTGCTTCGGTGCCGTGCTGTTGTCGGTCCCGAATATCCCGATAACACCATTCAATGCGGAATCGTCCCGCGCATCCCGAGGGCCGGCGGCGCGGGAGTGAGGACGAGCATCGTGACGTCGTCCTGCGCGTCCGGGCAGAAGCGCACGAGGTCCGCCCAGACCAGGCCCGGGAGCGCGGCGGAATTCTCGTCCGCGAGGGCGCTCAGCCGCTCCGCCAGCGGATAGAAGGCGCCGTCGGAGTCCCTCGCCTCGACCACGCCGTCGGAGGCGAGGAAGAGCCGGTCGCCGGGGCGCAGCGACACCGTGCGCGCCTCGATGGCCCCCGCGTCGGCGAGTCCGAGCCCCAGCGGCAGCACCCGCACCCAGCGGGGCGGCGGTGCCCCGCTCAGCCAGCTCCGCCGTTCCTCGCCCCGGCGCGGTGGCCGGACGGACACCTTTCGCACACCACCACGCTCCTACGGCTCCGCCCCGCCCGCACGCGGAGAGCCGGGCGGGCGGAGCGGCGCGGCCGGACGGGCGCTCCAGAAGGCGCCGAGCGTCAGCCGCAAGCCGGCCGGCGCCGTGGCCTGGATGCAGGAGGCGAAGTCGGCCACGTCGTCGAAGGCGAAAGCGCAGCGGCGACGGCCCGGCCCGTCCCGGCCAACCGTCCCGGCCCGGCCCAAAACCGTCGTCCCTGCTGGTACTTGGGGTGCGTGGCGACGCACCCGGAACGCTTGACCGGTCTTTGAGGCGTGCTTAATCCGCGGCCCGGGGTGCGGAGCGGTGACAGCCGGATGCCGGTGCCGGATGGCAGGCTGGCACCACCCACGGCGATCGGCGGCGCGGGGTGCGGTGGAGGCGGCATGGCGTTCGAGGGCGAGGTCTGGCACGTGCGCCGGGCGCGGGACACGGGGGAGAGCGGCGCACAACCGGAGGAGATCGGGGAGATCCTGATCGACGACGCCGACTTCCCCTGGCTGTCGGGCCGGTTCCGCGCCGGCCCCGCCTACGGAGCCCTCCACGACCTGTTCGCCCGCGAACTCGCCCTCGCGGAGGGGGACGACGCCGAGCGCGGGAAGTGGTGGGAGGCGGCCTACGCGGAGATCGAACGGCGGGTGCGGCTGGTGTCCCCCGACGGCCCGGTCGCCGCGTTCCTGCTGCACATCAGGGGCGACCGGGCGTGGTTCCGGTGGAGCGACGAATCCTCCGGGCCCGCGCGCCCCGAGGGCTGAGGGCGCTCACCCGCGCCCGGTCAGCATGCCCTCGGCCGCGGCGAGGACCTCGGTGACCCGCAGTCCGAACGCGGCGTCGCACGCATGCGGGCGGGCGCCGCCCGCGGCGGCGAGCAGCGCGTCCGCGGCCCGCCGCAGGGCGGGCACCGGCCCCTCCGCGGCCTGCGGAAGCAGCGCGACCCCGGCCCGGCCGCGCAGTTCCACCGCGGCCCCCGCCGCGGCGGGCGGCGCCGTCAGGCTGAGCGTGAGCGTGCTGGACGCCCCGCCGGTGTGGTCGAGTACCAGGTGGACCGTGTCCCCGGGGCCGGGAGCGGCCGCCGCCACGCGCCCCACGTCACCGAGGACCGGCAGCAGCACGGACAGGGCGTGCGGCCCCACGTCCCACAGGGCGCCCTTCTCCCGCCGCCACGGGGAGTCGGCGAACGGGCTGTCGTCCCCGCCGAACACGGCACCCAGCCACTGCGCCCGTGCGGTGAACCAACCGTCCACGGCGGCCTGTTCGGTGATCCACGCCTCGGTCTCGGGCTGAAACCGGGCGGTGAAGAAGACCACCGAGGCGACGCCCGCCGAGCGCGTCGCCTCCACCACCGCGCGCCCCTGCGTCACCGTCGCCGCGAGCGGCTTGTCGAGCAGCAGATGGCACCCGGCCCGTGCCGCGCGCACCGCCAGGTCGGCCTGTACGGCCGGGGGCAGCGCCACGGCGACCGCCTCCGTGTCGGCCAGCAGGGCGTCGACGTCGTCGTAGGCCCGGGTGCCGTGCCGCGCCGCCAACTCCTCGGCGGCGTCGGGGCGGCGGCCCCACACCCCCACGAAGTCCAGGGCGTCGTGCCCGGCGAGGGCGGGGGCGTGCGCCAGGTCCGCCCAGGGTCCGGTGCCGAGCAGTCCGATGCGCATCCCGTCGCCTCTCCACGGTGCCGGGTCCGGGCCTGGCCCGACCGACGTTCCTCCACGACGACCGGCGCACGACACGCCCCGGTCCGCACCGAGCCTGCCACACCGGCCGGGGGTCCGGACAGGGCCGACGGCGGGGGCAGCGGCCGACGGTGGAGGCAGCGGCCGACGGTGGAGGCAGCGGTCGGGGGCGGGAGCGAGGGCGGGGCCGGAGCGCGAGGCCGGAGCGCGGGGGCAGGGCGGCGAAGGCGCGGTGCCCCCGCCCGGCAGGGCCGTACCCCGGCGCCGTACGAGACCGGTGATTCTGCCGGTCCCCCCGGCCGCCCCGCCCCTCGACAGTGGCATCGCCGACTCATCGGCGAGGCCCGCCCGGAGAAGGCCCCGGAACGCGACCCCACGTGTTCCGGGCCGTGTGCGACCACCGGCCGGGCCGCCCGCCACGACAGAGAGGACCCCCCTCGTGCAGCACAACCCCCACACCCACGCCGCGCGTCCGGCACACCGCACCGTACGGCGCCGGTTCGCCGGGCTGACGGCGGCCGTGGCCGCGGTCGTCGCGCTGAGCACCCTCACCGGCCCGGGCGCCCAGGCCGCCGACAACCCGTACGAGCGCGGCCCGGCTCCCACCGAGTCCAGCATCGAGGCGCTGCGCGGCCCCTACTCCGTCGCGGACACCAATGTCTCCTCGCTCACCGTCACCGGGTTCGGCGGCGGCACCATCTACTACCCGACCAGCACCAGCGACGGCACGTTCGGCGCCGTCGTGATCGCGCCCGGGTTCACCGCGTACCAGTCCTCCATCGCCTGGCTCGGCCCGCGTCTGGCCTCCCAGGGCTTCGTCGTGTTCACCATCGACACCAACACCACGCTGGACCAGCCCGACTCGCGGGGCCGCCAACTGCTGGCAGCCCTCGACTACCTCACCGGGCGCAGCTCCGTCCGCGGCCGGATCGACAGCAGCCGGCTCGGCGTCATGGGCCACTCCATGGGCGGCGGCGGCACCCTGGAGGCCGCCAAGTCCCGGCCGTCGCTCCAGGCGGCCATCCCCCTCACCCCCTGGAACCTGGACAAGACCTGGCCGGAGGTCAGCACCCCGACGCTGATCGTGGGGGCCGACGGCGACACGATCGCCCCGGTGGCCTCCCACGCCGAGCCGTTCTACGGCGGCCTGCCGTCCGCGACCGACCGGGCCTACCTGGAGCTGAACAACGCGACGCACTTCTCGCCCAACACGTCGAACACGACGATCGCGAAGTACAGCATCTCCTGGCTCAAGCGGTTCGTCGACAACGACACCCGCTACGAGCAGTTCCTGTGCCCGCTGCCCCGGCCGAGCCTGACCATCGAGGAGTACCGGGGCAACTGCCCGCACGGTTCCTGACGCCCCGCTCGCAGGGGCACCCCGCCCGGCGGCGGTCGCGGGTACGTCGCGGCCGCCGCCGTCGCGCTGTGCCGGCGCACGCCCCCGCCCGAGGCCGGTTGGGCGCCGGCACAGCGACCGGGCCGCCCGCGGGACACAGCACCGCAGGTGGCAGCGGCGAAGCCCCGGCCGACGCGGGCGGACCGATGCCTTCCGCCTCGGGTTACGCGCGCGTAACCTCCCGGGAATGACCGCAGAGACGACCGTACGCACGGCCGTGCGGATCCACGGCCGGAGCACGCAACGCAAGGCGCTGCGCGAGTTGTTGGACGGACTGCCCACCCACGGCGGCCGGCTCCTCCTGACCGGCGAACCCGGACTCGGCCGGACCACGCTGCTCCGGTGGGCCGCCCGCTCCTTCCGCGCCGGTCCCGTACTGCGCCTCGGCCCCGGCGCCGGTCCGGACCCCGGCGCACCCGTCGACGCCCGGCACCTGCTCGCCACCCTGCGGGCGGCGGCCGACGAGGCACCCGCACTCGTGTGCGTGGACGACGCCCATCTGTGGGACGCGCCGTCACGCACCGCGCTCGGCCGCGCGGCGGAGCGCCTGCACCCCGCGGGCCGGGTCGGCCTCCTCCTCTCCGTCGCCACGGACCGTGCCGTCGCCCCCGAGTTCGACCGGCTGCCCGTGGTCCGCCTCGATCCACTGTCACCGCCGCGCGCCGCCGCCCTGCTCGACGACGCGACCGACGGCGCCGCCACCCCGGCCGTCCGCGAGCAGCTCCTGGCCGAGGCGGACGGCAACCCGGCCCTCCTCGTCGCCCTCGTGCGCCGCCTGTCACCCGCCGAGCTGCGCGGCCACCGGCCCCTGCCCGCCCCCTGGCCGACGCCGCGACCCTGGCCGAGGCCGCGGGCGGCACCCCGACGGGGGCTCGCCCCACGCGCGGGACCTGCTGCTGACGGTGGCGGCGGCCGTACAGGCCTCGGACGGGCCGGACGTCGACGCAGGACTGGCCCGGGAAGCGGTACGGCGCCTGGGACCGGCGCCGGGTCCCGGCCCGGAACCGCTGCCCGCGCAGCTCCTCCTGGCAGGCGACCGGCTCCGCTTCCACAGCCCGCTGGTGTGCCGCACGGTGCACGCCACCGCCGCGCCGGACCGCCGCCGCGCCGCGCACCGCGCGCTGGCCGACGCACTGGAGAGCGGCGGCCGACGGCTCCCGGAGCTGCTGCACCGCTCCTGGGCCCTGGGCGGCCCGGCACCCGCGCCGTCACCCGCGGACCGGCTCGCCGCGGTGGCGGCCGACGGCACCGCACCCGCCTCCCACCGGCTGCGCGCGACGGCGTACGCCCGCGCCGCCGAGCTGACGGCCGACGGAGCGACACGCGCGGAGCGGTACACCGCCGCCGCCGAGCAGGAACTGCTGGCCGGGCGCCCCGAACGGGCCCGCCCGCTGCTCGTGGCGGCGCGCGGCCACGCCGCCCCCGCCGCCGTACGGGGCCGGGCCGAACTGGTGCGCGGCCTGACCGAACTCGGGGACGGCCCGGTCGGCGACGCCCACCAGTCCCTGCTGCTGGCCGCGTCCCTGCTCGCGAAGGACGCCCCCGCCGACGCCGCGACCGCCGCGCTGGCCGCCGCCGACGCGGCCTGGGCGGCGGGCGACCTGCCGGCCTGCCTGGCCACGCTCGCCCCCGAACCACCGCGCCGGGCCGACCCCGCGGCCCACGGGCGCGCGGCCCACCGGTGCTCCGAGCCACCCGCGGCCTCCGCCGTACGGGACCACCGCGTCGGCATGCGGGCACTGCTCCAGGGGCGGCTCGACCGGGCCGGCGCACCGCTCGGGCAGGTGGTGGCACGGGGCAGGACCGGAGACCGGCCCGAGGAGCTGCTGCGGTCCGCGGCGGCCGCGCTGCTGCTCGGCGACGTGGACGCCGCCCGCGGCGCCGGGGCCCGGGCGCTGGCGGCCGCCCGGCAGCTCGGCGCGGACACGCTGGTGCCGCGGGCCCTGGAGTACCTCGCCTACGCCGAACTGCGCGCCGGCCGGCACCCGCAGGCCCGCACCCACGCGGAGGAGGGGCTGAACACCGCACTGCGGGCCGGGCAGCGCAACACGGCGGCCCACCACCGGGCGGTGCTGGCACTCGCGGCGTCGGTCGAGGAGGAACCGGAGGTCGTCGCCCGGCACGTCACGGCGGCGCTGGACACGGCCCGACGGCACGGGCTGGCCCAGGCGGCCACTCTCGCCCAGTGGGCGGCGGCCCGCGCCGACCTCGGCAGGGGGCGCCCGTACGACGCCGCCGACCGGCTCGGGCTGCTCGTCCTCCCCGGCCCCGGGCGGGGCCACTTCGCGGTGTGGCGGCTGGCCGTGCCCTGCTTCGTGGAGGCCGCGGTCCTTGCCGGACGCCACGACGACGCCTCCGGGGTCCTCACGGACTTCGCCGGCTGGGCGGCGTTCGGCGCCGACCCGCAGGCCGCCGCCCAACTGGCCCGCTGCCACGCCCTCCTCGCCCCGCCGGACGCCGCCGACGACCTCTACCGGCGCGCGCTCGCCCGGCACGACGAGGCGGGCGGCGACTTCGAACGGGCCCGCACGGCACTGCTGTACGGCAAGTGGCTGCGCCGGCGCCGCAGACCGCGCGAGGCCCGCGGCCGCCTCGGCACCGCCCTGGCCGGCTTCGAGCGGTGCGGCGCCGGCGTCTGGGCCGCGCAGGCACGCGACGAACTGCGCGCCCTCGGCGCGACCCCGCACCACACCCGGGACGGCACGCCGACCCGCCTCACCCGCCTGACCCCGCAGCAACTGCGCATCGCCCGGCACGTCGCCGAGGGCGCCACCAACCGCGAGGTCGCGCTGACCCTCGCGGTGAGCACCCGCACCGTCGACTACCACCTCCGCAACGTCTTCGCCGCGCTCGGCGTACGGTCCCGCCTGGAGCTGGCCCGCGTGGTCGGGCAGGCGGAACAGACCCCCGGGGCCGGTCGGCGCGATGGGCCCGGGAGCCCGGACCGCAGGAAATGACCGGTGCACAACCCTAGGGACCGACCGGACGGTATGCCATCCTTCGGGGCAGGACGAGTCAGGGGGCAGGCCCGGCGCGGCGGGACGGCCCGTCGCGGAGCGGCGCCTCCGCAAGCCCTGCCCCGGGGAGGACCGCGATGCAGCACGCCGTACGGTCACGAGCAGCGATCCGCACCGGGCTGACGCCCGTTCCACGCCCGCGGACACCCGGCGTCACGTCGTTGATCGACGCCGACGCCCTGCGTGTCCTGCACCGGGCCGCCCGCGCCCTGCTCGACGACCTGCCCGACCTGACCGACCGGCTGACGGCCCTGCTGGGGGAGCAGGAGCCCGCGTACCGGGCGGCCCTCGCCCACGACCCCACCGCCACCTGGCAGGAGGCCCACCGCTCCCTGCGGCACAGCGTGGCCTCGCTCCTCGACCCGCGCGGCGCCCGGGACGCGGCCCGCCGCTGCTCCTGGCGGATCGGCGCCGCCCGCGCCGAACAGGGACTCCCGCTGGACGCCCTGCTCCACGCCTTCCGCCTGGGCGGCTCGCTGGTGTGGCAGCGGCTGGTCGAGGAGACGTCCAGGGCCGCCCCCGAGGACGTGCGGCTCCTGGTGCACGTGGCCGCCGACGTGTGGAACTTCGTCGACGAGCACTGCACCCTGGTCGCGGACGCCTACCGGCAGACCGAGTGGCAGATCGGCCGGCGCCGCGAGAACCGGGCCCGGCTGCTGGCGGCCGGGCTGCTCGACGGCACCGGCCGCATCGCCGACCTGCCCGAGGCCGCCCGCGCCCTGGACCTGCCGGAACAGGGCCGGTACGTCGTCGTCGCCGTCACCGGCGGGCCCCCGGCCCGCTCCGACGCGGCCCGCGCCGCCGCCGTACCGCCCGGGGCCCGCGTCCACTGGCACGCCGGGCCGGAGGTCGACTACGGCATCGTCCTCGTCGGTCCCCGCGAGGACCTGCCGCACCCGCACGAGCCGGGGACCGGGCCGCACGCCCCGGCCGTCGTCCCCGGTCTCCGCACCGGCGTCGGCAGCCCGGTCGACGGACTCGCCGCCGTCGGCGACGCCCGCAGGCTCGCGGACACGGCCCTGGACATCTGCCCCGCGGCCGGCGGCACGGTGCGACTGGCCGACCACCTCCCCGCAGCCCTGGTCGTCTCCAGCCCCGAACTGGGCCGGGCGCTGGCCGAGAAGGTGCTCGGCCCGCTGCTCCGCCTGGAGCCCGCCGACCGCGAGGTGCTCCTGGACACCCTCACCACGTGGCTCGACTGCGACGGCTCGGCCCAGCGCGCCGGGGAACGCCTCTACTGCCACCGCAACACCGTCCTCAACCGCCTGCGCCGCTGCGAACAGCTGACCGGCCGCTCCCTGGCCCGCCCGGCCGACGTCGTCGAGTTCAGCCTCGCCCTGACGGCCCGGCGCCTCCTGCCCGACTGACGCACGCGGCGGGGCGACGCCCGCGCCCCGCCGAAGCCGTCCGCCCCGGGCGGTACGCCGCGCAGCCGGTGTGCCGCCCGGAACGGCCGCGTCCCCTCACCCTCCAGCCGCACCCCCGCCCTTGCGCGCCCGCCCGCCACCGGCCGAGGGCCTCCCGGACGCCCCGTCCCGCACCGTCGGCGCGCACGACGGACGCCGCCGGGCCACCGCCCTCCTGGGCATCCGCACAGACTCACCGCCCCCGGACTGGGACGCCGCAGCGACCCTGCCCGAGCCCCCTGTACGGACACCCGTGCCCGTGTTGTCGTGAGCTCCCCCTTCACCCGTCACCGTGCCCTCCCGGCGCGGTCCCAAGGAGCCGCGATGCCCGCAGCACCACCGGACGGCACGCCCGCGCTGCACGTCGAGAGCCTCGACGTGACGTACGGGCGCGCGCTGTCCGCCCTCCGCTCCGTGTCCCTGACCGTCCCGCGCGGCGCCGTCGTCGCGCTCCTCGGTGCCAACGGCGCCGGCAAGACGACGCTGCTGCGGGCCGTCTCGGGCACCCTGCGCCTGCACCGCGGCGCGATCACGGCCGGTCGCGTCCGCTACGGCGACACGGTCCTCGACGGCCGGGACCCCGTCGCCGCCGTACGCGCCGGAGTCGTCCAGGTGCCCGAGGGCAGGCGGGTGTTCGCCGGACTCACCGTCGACGAGAACCTGCGGGCCGGCGGACTCGGCCTCAACCGGCGTGCCCCGGCACAGGTCCGCGAGGCCCGGGAGCGGGTCCTCACCCTCTTCCCCAGGCTCGCCGAACGCACCCGCCAGGCCGCCGGCCTGCTGTCCGGCGGCGAGCAGCAGATGCTCGCGATCGGCCGCGCCCTGATGGCCGCCCCCCGCCTGCTCCTCCTCGACGAACCCTCGCTCGGACTCGCCCCGATGATGGTCGACCGCATCGCCGAGGTCGTCCGCGAGATCAACGCCCAGGGCACCGCCGTCCTCCTCGTCGAACAGAACGCCGGCATGGCCCTGTCGCTAGCCGAGCACGCGTACGTCCTGGAGGTCGGCGAGATCGGGCTGTCCGGCGACGCCGCCGAACTCGCCCGCACGGACGCCGTACGCCGCCTCTACCTGGGCGAGACCACCGACGGCGCCGACGGCAAGGGGGCCGCGTGACCACCCCCGCCACGGCCCCGCCCGCGCTCCGCGTACGCGCAGTGAGCGTGCGCTTCGCCGGACTCCTCGCCCTCGACGACGTCTCCTTCACCGTCGCCCCCGCCACCGTGCACGCCGTCATCGGACCCAACGGCGCCGGCAAGTCCACCTGCTTCAACGTCCTGTCCGGCCTGTACCGCCCCACCGCCGGCACCGTACGGCTCGGCGCCGCCGAACTGACCCGGCTCGCCCCGCACCGGATCGCCGCCCTCGGTGTCGCCCGCACCTTCCAGAACATCGTCACCACCCAGGGCACCGTCGCCGACAACCTGATGCTCGGCCGCCACGCCCTGTCCCGCGCCGGTTTCGCCGCCAGCGCCCTGCGCCTGCCGCGCGCCCTGCGCGAACAGCGCGAACACCTCGCCAAGGCCCGAGAGATCGCCGAACTCACCGGCCTCGGCGCCCACTTCGACTCACCCGTCGCGCTGCTGTCCTACGGCGACCGCAAACGCGTCGAACTCGCCCGCGCCCTGTGTCTGGAGCCCCGTGTCCTGCTGCTCGACGAACCCGTGGCCGGCATGAACGCCGCCGAACGCGCCCGCATGACCGGGGTGGTCAAGGAGATCCGCGCCGAACTCGGCCTGTCCGTCGTCCTGGTCGAGCACGACATGGGCCTGGTCATGCGCCTCGCCGACGACGTCACCGTCCTCGACTTCGGCCGGGCCATCGCCCACGGCACCCCCGACGAGGTCCGGCGCGACCCCGAGGTGCTCCGCGCCTACCTCGGCACCGGCGGCACGGGGGAGGACGCGGCATGACGGGCTTCCTCGACAGCCTCGTGGGCGGCCTCGCCCTCGGCTCCGTCTACGCGCTGATCGCCCTCGGCTTCGTCACCATCTTCAAGGCCTCCGGCGTCCTCAGCTTCACCCACGGCTCGCTGCTGCTGCTCGGCGGGTACCTCGTCGCCGTCCTCCACGACGACCTCGGCTTCGCCGGGGCGCTCGCCGTCGCGGTCCTCGTGACGGCGGCCGCGGCCGGGGTGCTGGACCGGGTGGTGCTGCAACGCGTCGGGGGGAGCGACCCCGGCGCCGCCCACGTCCAGACCATCGTCACCATCGGCATCGACATCGTCCTGGTCACCGACCTCGCCCGGCGCATCGGCGGCGACCTGCTGCCGCTCGGCGACCCCTGGGGCTCCGCCGTGACCGACCTCGGCCCGGTGACGATGGCGGACAGCCGCATCGCCGCGATCCTGGTGTCCGCCGTCGCCATCGGCGGCGCCTTCGCCCTCTTCCGGTTCACCCCCTGGGGCCTGTCGCTGCGCGCGGCGGCGGAGGACCGCGAGGCCGCCGCCCTCATGGGCGTACGGCTCACCCGCGTACGCACCCTCGCCTGGTGCCTGGCCGGCGGCCTCGCCGCGCTCGCCGCGGTCTTCCTGGTCGCCTTCCCGGCGCCCGGCCTGGAGCGCACCACCGGGCAGATCGCCCTGAAGGCGTTCCCGGCCGCCATCCTCGGCGGCATGACCTCCCCGGTCGGCGCCCTGGTCGGCAGCATGCTGATCGGCCTCACCGAGGCGTTCGTCGCCGGCTACCAGTCCGACCTGCACGTCCTCGGCGAGGGCTTCGGGGACGTCGCCCCCTACGCGGTGATGGTGCTCGTCCTGCTGGTGCGCCCCGCCGGACTCTTCGCGGCGAAGGGGGCGGCCCGTGTCTGACCCGCGATCCCTCGCCCTCAAGCGGGGCCCGCTCCTGCTGACCGCCCTGCTCCTGTGCGCCCTGCCCTTCTACCTGGACGCCTTCTGGCTGCGCATCGGCCTGTTCTCCATGGCCGCCGCCATCGGCGCCGTCGGACTCGGGCTGCTCAGCGGCACCGCCGGGCAACTCTCCCTCGGGCACGCCTTCTTCCTCGCCGTCGGCGCCTACGGCTACGTCTGGCTCGCGGGCGAGCCGGGCCCCGGGCTGCCCCCTGCCCTCGCCCTCGTCCTCGCCGTGCTCCTGGCCGGTGCGGCGGGAGGCCTGTTCAGTCCCGTCGCCGGGCGGGTGAAGGGCATCTACCTCGGCGTGGCCACCCTCGCCCTGGTCTTCCTCGGCCACCACGTCCTGCTCACCGCGGACTCCGTCACCGGCGGCTTCAACGGGCGCTCGGTGCCACCCCTGGAGCTGGGCGGCTTCGCCTTCGCCGAGTCCGGTCCCGGCCTCACCGTCCTGGGCGTGCCGTTCGGCGCCGAGGAACGGCTGTGGTACCTGGGCCTCGCCCTGTTCGCCGTCACCTGGTTCACCGCGCGCGGACTGCTGCGCGGACGCCCCGGACGCGCCCTGGTGGCCCTGCGCGACAGCGAGACCGCGGCGTCCGTGATGGGCGTGCACGTGGCCCGGTACCGCTCGGCCGCGTTCGTCGTCTCCTCGATGTACGCGGGCCTCGCCGGCGTCCTGCTCGCCCTCTCCTTCCGCCGCGTGGTGCCCGACTACTTCTCCCTCGCCCTCTCCGTCGACTACCTCGCCATGATCGTCATCGGCGGCCTCGGCTCGGTGGCCGGAGCCACCGCCGGCGCCGTCTTCGTCACCGCGCTGCCCCTGCTGATGACCCGCTACGCCGACCAGTTGCCGCTGGTGGCGGCGCCGGGTTCCGGGGGCGGCTCGATCGGCCCGACCGAGGCGTCCCGCTACCTCTACGGCGCGGCGATCGTCGTGATCCTCCTCTACGCCCCCGACGGCCTGCACGGCCTGGCCCGCCGCGCCCGGGCCCGCCTGCGCCGCCGGCCGTCCGTCACCGGTCCTCCCGGCACCGGGACCACCCCGGCCGCCGCCGCCCCAGACGCCACCATCGCACGAGCCAAGGAGCACACCCCGTGAACGTCACGCACCCCAGGCCCCGCACCGCCCGCACCGCGGTCCGGACCGCCACCACGGCCGCGGCACTGGCCGCCGTGCTCCTCGCGGGCACCGCCTGCAGCTCCAAGGCGGACGGCGGCAGCACCGACGACGCCGCCGACGGCGTCAAGACCGGACCCGGAATCAGCGAGAAGACCATCAGACTCGGCGCGCTGACCGACCTCACCGGCCCCTACGCCACCCTCGGCAAGAGCATCGTGCAGGCCCAGCAGATGTGGGCCGACGAGACCAACGCCGCAGGCGGCATCTGCGGACGCCAGGTCGAGATCGTCGTCAAGGACCACGGCTACGACGTGCAGAAGGCGGTCACCGCCTACGCCGACATCGCACCGGACGTCGTCGCCCTGCCCCAGGTCATCGGCTCCCCGGTGGTCGCCGCCCTGCTGGACGACATCGAGCGGGACCACATGCTGACCTTCCCGCAGGCCTGGGCGGCCTCACTGCTCGGCCGGGACTCCGTCCAGGTCCTCGGCACCACCTACGACATCGACATGATCGCCGCCGTCGACTTCCTGACCCGCACCAAGAAGGTGGCCAAGGGCGACACGATCGGTCACGTCTACTTCGAGGGCGACTACGGCGCCAACGCGCTGGAGGGCTCGAAGTGGGCCGCCGAGCAGGTGGGGATCGAGGTGGCCGGGCAGAAGATCAAGGCCACGGACACCGACCTGACCGCACAGGTGTCCGCGTTGGACAAGGCCGGGGTCAAGGCGATCCTGATCAGCGCGGGCCCCGCCCAGACCGCCTCCCTCGCCGGGGTGGCCGCCGCCCGCGGGCTCGAGGTGCCGATCGTCAGCAGCGCCCCCGGCTACTCCCCGCAGTTGCTGAAGACGCCCGCGGCGCCGGCGCTGGAGGCCATGGTGCACGTGGTCAGCGCGGCACCGGCGGTCAGCTCCGACCTCCCGGGCGTCAAGAAGATGGTCGCCTCCTACAACAAGGAGTACCCCGGCGAGCCCGTCGACTCGGGTGTGCTGTCCGGGTACAACGCCGCCCAACTGATCGGCGCCGACCTGAAGAAGGCGTGCGAGGGCGGCAGCCTCACCCGCCAGGACGTGGTCAAGGCGCACCGCTCGCAGAAGAACGCCGACACCGGCCTCGGCACCCCGCAGAACTTCACCTACGTGACCGCGCCGGCGAGCCGGTCCACGTACGTGCTGAAGCCCGACGCCAAGGCGGTCGGCGGGCTGGTGGGCGTGGAGGAGGCCCGTAAGGCGCCCGGAGTGGACGCCTACCTGGCAGCGCGCGGCTGAACCGGCTCGGCGGCCGCCAATTCACCTGCTCGGCAGCGGACTTGGCGGCCGCGTCGTCCAGGGGGTGGTTTCCCCGAAGCCATGGTCCCTAGGATGTACTCTCGGTCATGCCAGTGCAGTTGGCGCGGTACGGAGCTGGGGGAACGATGCAGGTCGACAAGCAGGTGTCCACGGAGATCGACGCCAACGTGCCCACGGCCGCGCGGATGTACGACTACTACCTCGGCGGCAAGGACAACTACGCGGCCGACCGCGCGGCGGTCGGAGAACTCGACAAGGTCGTCCCCAGCACGCGCCGGCTGGCGCTGAACAACCGGCGCTTCCTGCAGCGGGTCGTGCGCACGCTCTCCGAGGACTACGGCATCCGCCAGTTCCTCGACCACGGCTCCGGCCTGCCCACCCAGGACAACGTGCACCAGGTCGCCCAGCGCATCGACCCCGAGTCCCGCGTCGTCTACGTCGACAACGACCCCATGGTGCTCGTCCACGGCCGGGCGCTGCTCGACCAGAACGACCGGACCGCGGTCATACACGCCGACATGCGCGCCACGGAGGAGATCTTCTCCCACCCGGACACCCGGCGACTGCTCGACCTCACGCAGCCGGTCGCCGTCCTGTTCAACTCGGTCTTCCACTGCATCCCGGACAGCGACACCGACGGTCCGCAGGCGGTCGTCCGCCGTGTCACCGAGCGCCTCGCGCCCGGGAGCTACGCGGTGATGTGCCAGTTGGTGAGCGAGGACGCCGAGGTGCGGAAGTTCGTCACGGACTTCATGGACCAGGCGACCCAGGGGCACTGGGGCCGGGTCCGTGAGCCGAAGGACGTCGAGGCGCTCTTCGGCGACATGGACATCCTCGATCCGGGTCTGGTGGAGGTCTCCACCTGGCGACCGGACACCGAGGTCGCGCCCCGCCAGCTCACCGACGAGTGGATCGAGTTCGGCGGCCTGGGCCGCCTGCGCTGACCGACGGACCGGCCGCAGGGACAACCGACGGACCACCCGTACGTACATGAGGGGTCCCGCGCGCCGCGCGTGGCCCCTCGCGCCGTTCCCGCTACTCGTCGTCGGTGTAGCGCGTCGCCATCGTCGTGCGCAGCCGGTCCAGCGACTCGCGCGGGGTCAGGGCCTCGTCGGCCAGCCGGTCCAGTGCGACCCGGTACTCCTCGGTCTCGTCCTGGTCCTCGAGGAAGTTGGCGCTCCTGATGTGCTCCAGATAGACCACGTCGGGCAGATCGACGCCGCCGAAGCGGAGATAGGTGACCGGGATGGCGGGCGCCGACGCGTTCGTCACGTCCAGCGGCACGATCTGCAGCGTCACATGGGACCGCTGGGCCATCGTGACCAGGTGCGCGAGCTGCTCGCGCATGACGTCACGGCTGCCGAGCACACGCCACAGCACGGACTCGTCGATGATCGCCCACAGCTGGGGAGGGTCGCCGCGGTGCAGCAACTCCGTCCGGCGCTTGCGCAGTTCGACGCGGCGGAACACCTCGGCCTCCGGAACGTTCGGCAGGCCGCGCTCGACCACGGCCCGGGTGTAGGCGGCGGTCTGGAGCAGTCCCGGAACATACTGGATCTCGAAGGTGCGGATGGTCGCCGCGGCCTCCTGCAGGCCGACCAGGCGGTCGAACCACTCCGGCATCAGGCGCTTGTCGTACCGCTGCCACCAGCCCGGTTCACCGGCCCGCCGCAACAGCTTGAGCAGCACCGATGCCTCGTACGGGTCCGTCCCGTACCGCGTGAGGAGTGCCCGGACGTCCTTCTCCGTCGGAGGCCTGCGGCCCTTGCCCGACTCGATGCGCGAGAGCTTCGCCGGGCTGAAGCCGATCTCGCGGGCGGCCTGTTCCTGGGAGAGGCCGGCGTCCTCGCGAAATCCCGCCAGCTGTACGCCGACGAGCATCTTCAGCAGGGTCGGGGCCGGCTCGGACCGGTCCAGATAGGGTTCGAGACGGGAGATGCGATGCGACGCGGCGGACATCCTGGCTCCCAGCAGACCGGCAGACTTGAGGCGAAGACTATCTCATCCCACCGTCGCCTGCCGCATCCGCCTGTAGAAATCGGGTAGTTGGGCTCCGCTTGGGAGCCATCGCCCCGTCGCGTCGTCGCGTGTGTCCGGCGGCCGTCGCGCGGCCCCGCTCCTACACCAGGTGGTCGAACTCGCCCTCCTTGGCGCCGGCCAGGAACGCGGCCACCTCGGCGGAGGTGTAGACGAGCGCGGGGCCGTCCGGGTCACGGGAGTTGCGCATCGCTATGCCTCCGTCCACGAGGGCGACCTCGACGCAGTTGCCCTCGGCATTGCTGTGCCGGCTCTTCTTCCAGCAGGCGTCCAACAGGCTGGCCTGCACTCCGTTGCGCACTGGTGGCACCGCGGTCTCCTTGCCGTTCGGGGGGAGCGGACCGGTCCGTGCCGGTCCCCGAGCGCCCCCATCCGATTTTTTTCGCGCAATTTCTCGTGCAATTGCACGCGAGCGCTCTCAGCGTGGATAATAGCCGTGGCGTCAACCCCCGGGTCGATGCCTGTATCTGACGTCGCATCAGGGAGATGCTGTGTCGTCACCTGCACATTCATCGCTCCGGTCGCCCGGCGAACCCGTGTCGGAGACAGGCGCGGCGAGCCGGTCCGGAGGGCTCCCGCGCACCGTGCGAGAGATCACCGGCCGTCCGTTCCCCGGCCCGTACGCGACAGGCCCCGTGCCGGGCGACCGGCCGGCCTCCGTCGTACTGAGCGTGGCGTGCAGCCGGGAGGGATTCGCCCGGGCCCGGGTCTTCGCGCGGGACACCCTGCGCGGGTGGTCCCTCGCCGACCGCGGGGACGACGCGGTCCTCGTGATCACCGAACTCGTCTCCAACGCCGTCAAGCACGCGGTGCCGTCGGCGGCGGCCGGTGCTCCGGAGGTCAGGCTGGGACTCGTCCTGCACTCCGCCCACCTGACGCTGACCGTCTCCGACCCCGGGGACAACGAGCCCGTGTTCGACCCGTCCGACGGCTCCGCACTCCAGGAGCACGGACGCGGCCTGCGCATCGTCGACGCCCTCGCCGAGGAGTGGGGCTGGACGCCCCGCTTCCCGGCGGGCAAGACGGTCTGGGCCACCTTGCCGACCCGCCCCCTCACCTGACCCGACTGCCGCGGAAGGGCCCCACACCATGCGCAGCGCTCCGACACCCGAGCCGAGCATCCAGCGCACCGACCGTCAGACGCAGCCGCCCGGCCCGCCCCGCGGCCCCGTCCTCCTCGCGGGCCTCGACGGCGTGCCCTGGAGCGACATCCAGGACTCCAGCGGCTCGGCCGCGGCCATTCCCCGGCTGCTGCGCAAGGTCGCCCGGGGCGACGCCGAGACCGCCCGTGCCGCCCTCGACGACCTGCGCAAGCGCATCTGCCAGTACGGCTTCGTCGTCGAACAGGCGACCGCCGCCACCGTCCCCTTCCTCTGGGAACTGGCGCAGCGCCCTCAGGTGAGCTGCCGGGCGCAGATCATCCAGCTGCTGAAGAACATCGCCGACGCCCGGCAGTGGGAGACCACCGCCACCGTCTACCCCAAGCTGCTCAACCACCGTGAGAACCCGGTGGCCTGGGAGCGCGCGGCACGGCAGGCCGTCCGCGCCCGCCGTGACGGGCTCGAGCGGCTGCTGGCCGAGGACGACAGCGAGATCACGCGCGCCACCACCGAACTCGCCCGCACCCTCGGGGAATGAGACCCGCGCCTTCGGGGCGCCGAGGGATCCGCACGCCCGGAGACCGGGACCCGCGCCCTCCACGGGGGAGAAGGCGCGGGTCCCCTTCCGAGGCGCGGAACGATGTGGCGTACTCCCGGCCGACGGGGTAGGAAAGCGCGGGAAGTAAGCGCTTGCCCCACTCGGTCACCAGGAGGACCACGCCGATGGCGTCGTCGATGGAAAAACCGCTCGATCACCGCTACCGGGGCGAACACCCGATACGCACGCTCGTCTACCTGTTCCGCGCCGATCGCCGCCGACTGGCCGGCGCGGTCGCCGTCTTCACCGTCAAGCACAGCCCCGTATGGCTGCTGCCGCTGATCACCGCCTCCATCATCGACACCGTCGTCCAGCACGGACCGGTCGACGACCTGTGGACCAGCACCGGGATCATCATGTTCATCCTGGTCGTCAACTACCCGCTGCACCTGCTGTACGTCCGCCTCCTGTACGGCAGCGTGCGCCGCATGGGCACCGCCCTGCGCTCCGCGCTGTGCACGCGCATGCAGCAACTCTCCATCGGCTACCACTCCCGCGTCAGCGCCGGCGTCCTACAGGCCAAGGTCGTCCGGGACGTGGAGACGGTGGAGCAGATGGTGCAGCAGACGGCCGAGACCGGGCTCGGCGCGTTCACCGTGCTCACCGGCGGGCTCGTCATCATCGCCGTGCGCACCCCGGAGTTCCTGCCCGTCTTCCTCGTCGTCGTCCCCGCCGCCTCCCTCCTCGTGGCCCGGCTCCGCGCGCGGCTGCGCACCCACAACGAGCACTTCCGCCACGAGGTGGAGACCCTGTCCTCACGGGTCACGGAGATGACCCGGCTCATCCCGGTCACCCGCGCCCACGGCCTGGAGGGCAAGGCGCTGCGCCGCATGGACGGCACCCTGGACCGGCTGCTCACCTCCGGGATGCGCCTGGACCTGGTCAACGGCCGCTTCGGCTCCCTGTCCTGGGTCGTGCTCAACGTGGTCGGCGTCCTGGTACTCGCGGGCGCCGCACTGGTCTCGTACTACGACGTCTGGGGAGTGACCGCGGGCGACGTGGTGATGCTCAGCGCCTTCCTGACCACCCTCACCAACTCCACGACGACCCTGGCGGGCCTCGCCCCGGTCATCACCAAGGGCCTGGAGTCCGTCCGTTCGGTCGGCGAGGTGCTCCAGGCGCCCGAACTGGAGGACAACGAGGGCAAGCAGGAGCTGGCCTCGCTGCGCGGAGCCGTCGATTTCGAGGGCGTCGGCCACCTCTACGACACCGACGGGCGGCCCGCGGTCAGCGACTTCACCCTCTCCGTCGAACCCGGTGAGACCATCGCCCTGGTGGGCGCGTCCGGCGCCGGCAAGTCCACCGTGCTCAACCTGGTGATCGGCTTCCTGCGTCCGACGTCGGGCCGGCTGCTGCTCGACGGCACCGACATGAACAGCCTCGACCTGCGCACCTACCGGCGCTTCGTGTCGGTGGTGCCGCAGGAGTCCATCCTGTTCGACGGCACCATACGGGAGAACGTCGCCTACGGCATGGACGACGCCGACGAGGAGACCGTGCGCCGCGCCCTGCGCGACGCCAACGCGCTGGAGTTCGTCGACCGGCTGCCGCGGGGCCTGGACACCCTCGTCGGGGAGCACGGCGCCCGGCTGTCCGGCGGGCAGCGCCAGCGCCTGGCCATCGCCCGCGCCCTGATCCGGGACCCCCGGGTGCTGATCCTCGACGAGGCCACCTCGGCGCTGGACACCCGCTCCGAGGCGCTCGTCCAGCAGGCGCTGGCCCGGCTGCTGCGCGGGCGCACCACGTTCGTCGTGGCCCACCGGCTGTCCACCGTGCGCGGCGCGGACCGGATCGTGGTGATGGGGGAGGGCCGCGTCCTGGAGACCGGCACCCATGACGAACTCCTGGCCAGGAAAGGGGCGTACACGGCACTGCACAGCGGCCAGGTCGCCTGACCGGCGGGAGGGGACGCGGTCGGTCGCGCCGGATCGAGCCGCCCGATTTCGGCCAAGTCGATGGCATCTCCCGTGGAGCCCCGTCGGAAGCGAAGGATTCCGGTCAAAAGCTTGCAGGAACGGGCATGGTGCGATTGGTTCCGCCGGGTTCGGGCATACGCAGCGAAAATCGAGAGAGGGGCGCTTCGTGCTCGAACCGGACCCGAAGGTCGTCAGGGAGTTGCTGACACGCTACGCGGAACTGCGGATCGCTCAGGCGGAGAGGGAGCTGCCCGCGACGGCGCGGGAACTGGCGGACGTCAGCTACACACTGTGCGTGATGACGGCGACGACCAGCGTCCACGACGCGGTGGCCAAGGCGGACAGCCTGCTGCTCGCCAAGGGCCGCACGACGCGGGAGACCCGCCCGGTGGACGCCGACGGGGAGAACGGCCTGTCCCTGGCCGTGTGACATCGCCGCACCCCGGGCCCCGCGTCGCGGATCCAACGGGACCGAACCGGACCGGTCACGTCGAGCCGATCCACGGCGCGGGGCCCGCGCACGCACCACCGGTCGGACAGACCGTCACTGGAGAGCCTGGCGGGATCCCGTCGGAAGGTGTCGTTCCGGCCCCTGTGCGATCACTCGGCGCCTCCCTACCGTGGATCTCGATCACCGTTTCGCCCGATCCCGCCCTCCGGAGCCCGACCGATGACCAAGATCCTGCTGTCCCTCCACGTCCTGGCGGCCATCCTCGCCGTGGGACCCGTCACCGTCGCGGCCAGCATGTTTCCGGCGGCCGCGCGGAAGGTGACGGTGGCCCTGCCCGTCGGCGCCCCGGCGGTGGCCGGTGCGCAGGCGGGGACCGGGGACGCGGGTGTGAGCACCGTGCGGGTGCTGCACCGCATCTGCCGCGTCTACGCCGGTCTCGGCATCGCGGTGCCGGTCCTCGGGTTCGCCACCGCGGCCGCGATGGGCGTCCTCGGGGACGCGTGGCTCATCGCCTCGATCACCCTGACCGCCGTCGCCGCCGGGCTCCTGGCCGCCTTCGTCCTGCCCCGCCAGGAGGAACTCCTCGAGCAACTGACCGGCCGGCAGCCCGTCGAGCGTGCCGCGACGGCCCGCCTCGCCATGTTCACGGGCCTGTTCAACCTGCTGTGGGCCACGGTGACGATCCTCATGATCGTCCGCCCCGGATCCACGACCGGCGCCTGAGCGGCCGTTCACATCCTGGCGGAATGAGCACCACCGGGTGAACGGACGCCTAGACTGCTCAGTCGCGCCTCCGAGCGGGGGCGGACGACACGAAAGGCACGTTGACGGGTGTTCCAGGATTCCCCCATCTACGACCGACTCGTCGCCGAACGCGGTGACGTCCCCGAGCAGGTGCGGCGGGATGCCGAGCGGGTGAGCAGGGAGCTTGAGGTTGTCATGCGCCCGCTGCGTGCCCCCGGGCACCTGCCGGGCCCCGAACGCCAGCCGTCCCCGGGCTCCGGCTGGCAGCGCACCGCCCTGCTGCCCGGCCCGCGGCCGCACTGACGGACGCCACGGCGGCGGGCGGTTCCGGGAAGGGCTGCCCGCGGCTCACCCGACGGCCGCGCCGCCCAGGCCCTCCGCGTCCAGCGGATCCGCCGGGCCGGGCCGGGCCAGCCACTCGGCGATGGTGCGGGCGATCGGCTGGCCCGTGTCCACCTCGACGAAGCCGAACTGGCCCGACTGGTTGCACTCGAGGAACCACCAGGTGCCGTCGGCGTCCTCCGCGAAGTCGAGGGCGCCGTAGGCCAGCCCGGCCGCCCGCAGGTAGGCAAGGACCCCCGAGGCGACGCGCGGCGGCACCTCGGCCGGCCGCCACGGATCACCGGGCGCCGTGAACCGGACGTCCACCTCGTCGGGGTCCGGGCCCGCCGACGCCGTCTTCCGGGCGGCCAGCAACGCGTCGCCGACGACGGTCAGTCGGATGTCTGCCCGCTTGGCGACCCGGCGTTGCAGCAGCGTCGGGCCGTGCGCGACGGCGGAGAAGTCGGCCTCGGGCGGCACCCGGCTGGTCGGCACCGCCAGGGGAGGATCCTGCGGGTGCGCGCCCGAGACGGGCTTGACCACCAGATCCGGGTAGCGCTCGGCGAACTCGCGTGCCGCCCGTGGAAACGTCGTGATCAGCGTCGCCGGCACGGGCAGCCCGCACTGCTGGGCGAGACGCAACTGCCAGGGCTTGTACCGGGCCCGGTGCGCGGCGTCGGGCTGGTTCATCCAACGCGCCCCCGAGCCGCGGAGCATGCCGTAGAGGGCCTGCCCGGACTCCTCGGTGAGCCACGCGGACGGTTCGGCGGCCCGCGCGGCCGCGCCGCCCGGCCTGCGCACCCAGACGGACCGCAGCCCGCCGATGCTCACCAGACGTCCCCCCGACGACAGATGACCCCGGAACGATCCGTGCGCGAACTCGCCGGAGAGCGCGACGGAGTCGGTGAGATCGGCCGGATCCAGGCGCACCACCGGTACCCCCGACGCGTTCAGGTGCACCACCACCATGTCCGCGGTGACGTCCTCTTCACTGGTCAGGATCAACACGGTCATTGTCGACGACCCGTGTTCAGTCGTCGAAGTGAGTCTTCGACCCCGCGGTGGAGGTCGTCGTCCCCAGTTCTCTCAGAAGCGCGTGGTCACCTGCGGCCACCCGCCCGTCGAGGAGCACGTTCAACTGCAGCCCGGAGTCGTAGACGTACGGAGTGATGGCTTCCAACTCCACTGCGGGCCGTGCGTAGTTGAGCGCGAACGGTTGCATCGTCTCTCCCTAGTCGGTGCTGCGCCGATCAGGTGACGGCCCCCTTTGCGCCGCCACCTGGTCCGCCGACTTCCTTCGGCTTCCAGAGACTTATACGAATCGAACGGGTGAATGGTTTCCTCACGCAGCGTAATCGCCGGGCGGGCCGCCGGACCGCCGCCCGTCCGCGGCCGAGCGCCGGCCGCCGAGCGAGCCGCGCGTGGAGCGCAGCGCGAGGAGCAGCACACCGATGTCGTCCAGGTAGACAGGGTCGGGCAACAGGTCCGCCGGGAGCACCAGGTAGAGGACGGCGCCCCAGAAGACCCAGCGCGGGCCCGTGGGGAGCCCGGCCCGCCTGAGGTCCCGTCGGGTGCGGACCAGCCGCACCAGGACGGCGACCGCCGCCGCGAGGACGACTGCCGCGAGCAGCACCGCCACGACGATCACTGTGGTCGTATCCACGGTCCCCTCCCTTGCGGCGCGCGGCACGCGCCTCCCTGTCCGGATGCCCGTTCACGGCGGTGGCAAGACCGGCGGGCGGGGTCTCTCATCCCTGCGGCCCACTCGAGTGGCACGGCGCGGTGGACGTGCCTAGTAATGGGCAGCACACAGGCGTGTCGCATGTCGGGGACGCAGGGCGGCCGCAACCCCCACCACACGGAGAGATCATGACCACCGGCTCTTCCTCACCCCGCTCGCCCGAGTACGCCATATCCGCCCTGGACCTGCCCACCGGGGAGACGACCACCACCACCGGAACGGCGCGACCGCCCGGCGCGGATCCCGACGCCCGAACCTCCGCGAACCGGCCGCCCGCCCCCGACCGGGGCCGGTCCGCCCCGCAGCATCCCCTCTACGACCGGGAGGCCGACGACCGGGAGGCCGACGACCGGGAGACGGACGTCTGGGAAGTCGACCTGGACGACCCCGACCTCGCCGACCCGGACCTCCGGGAACCCGCCCGTCCCGAACCCGGCGGCCTGCCCGGACCGGGCCTGTCCGAGCCCGCCCCCGGTGAGCCCGGCCCCCACGAGGCCGCCTTCGAGGACGGAGCGGCGCAGACGTACGGCGACCCCGTCGGCGACCTGGTGCGCTCCGCCGTGGCCGACCGGCCGCTGGAAGAGGTCGTCGACCTGATCACGACGCTCGAGCAGTCACCGCAGTACGCGCAGGCCACGATCGACGCGCTGCGCGCGGTCGGCGTGAACCGGTCCGTGGAGGACGTGACCCGGCTCGTCGCCCTGCTGACCCGCCCGCCGCGCCACTCGGACAGCGCGGACGAGGCGATCCGGGCCGCGGCGGAGTGCCGCTCCGTGGAGGACGTGACCCGGCTGATGTCGCTGCTGCACCGCACGCCACTGGAGCCGCACTGCGGGCAGGAGGCCGTACGCGCCGCCGCCACCGGCCGGCCCGTCGAGGAGCTGGTCCAGCTGATCGGCCGGCTCGCCGAGGACGGACACGTCCGCCCCGACCGGCCCGACGCCCGGCACCTGCGGGCGGCCCAGGAGGCGACCGGTGAGGACGACGGACACGAACCCCCCGCCCGGTCGCCGGGGTTCGCCGGCGCGTTCACCGGGGGCGCCCGCCGCGGCCGCGAACGCCGCCGCCCGTCCCGCCGGGAGCGCGACCGCGGCAAGGACCGCGCTGCGCGGGAGACCGACGGGGCCCGTGCCGACCGCGACCGCGCCAGGAACCGTGCGACACGCGACCGCGACCGTGCGGCACGCAGGGCCGACCGGGGCCCGGCCTGGCCGGCCTGGCTCACCGTCGCCGTCCTGGCGGGATGCGGCGTGGCCTACTTCCCGCTGCACCGCGCCGACGCCTCCGCACCGGCGTACGGAGTGGCGCTCGGCCTGTCGGCGCTCTGCCTGGTGCTGGCACTGCTGTTGACCGTACGGCCCGCCGTGCCGCTGCTCGCCGCGGCGGTCGTGGGACCGGCGGCCCTGGCCGCCGCCAAGCTCTACGGCGGCGCCACCCCGACGGCGCGGGTGTCTCCCGTCACCGACCTCACCCTCGCCCCCACCTCGATCGCGGTCGCCGTGGCCGTGGCCGCCTCGCTCGTCGCGCTGACGGCCCTGTGCGTGCGGGTGGCCTCGCACGACTCCGCCCGGCGCCGGCCCGCCCGCCGGGTGGCGGTCGCGGGCCGCACCGCCGCGGACTGAGCACCGCCCGACCCGCCCAGCACGCACACCGTGTGGTCCGCGCCGGGAGAACACCCGCCGCGGACCACACGTCCGTTCTCACGTGCCGAGCATGCCCGCCGGGTGCCCGTGCTCCAGCAGAGCGGTGAGCACCCGGTCCGGGGTGAGCGGCAGTTCGCGGAAGCGGATGCCGGTGGCGTGGTGGACGGCGTTGCCGACGGCCGCCGCCGAACCCACGATCCCGATCTCGCCGATCCCCTTGCTGCCCATGGGATTGAGACGGTCGTCCTCCTCGTCCACCCAGTGCGCCTCGACCCGCGCGACGTCCGCGTGCGCGGGCACGTGGTACGAGGCCAGATCGCGCTCGACGAAGTCGCCGAACACCGGGTCCATCGTGCTGTCCTCGGTGAGCGCCATGCCGAGGCCCATCGTCATGCCCCCGATGAACTGGGAGCGCGCCGTACGGGCGTTGAGGATGCGCCCCGCCGCGAAGACGCCCAGCAGCCTGGTCGCCCGCACCTCGCCGGAGACCGTGTCGACGGTGACCTCGGCGAAGTGCGCGCCGAACGCGTGCCGCGCGTAGGGGCTCTCGGCGTCGGCCGTGCCGGAGGTGTCGGCGTCGGCCGTGACACCCTCGTCGGGCAGCGGCCCGGCGTGCTCGGCGAGCCGCCCCGCCAGCCGGTCGCACGCCGCGTGCACGGCCCAGCCCCAGGACGCGGTACCGGAGGAGCCGCCCGCCATGGGGGCGAACCCGATGTCGCTGTCGCCGACCTCGATCCGGACCCGGTCCAGCGGGGCGCCGAGGGCGTCGGCCGCGACCTGCGCGAGCACGGTCCGCGCCCCCGTACCGATGTCGGTGGCGTTGACCCGCACCAGGAAGCCGCCGTCGGGCAGGGCCCGCGCCGAGGCGACGCACGGGGAGACCAGGACGGGGTAGGTGGCGGCGGCCACCCCGCTGCCGATCAGCAGGGGCCCCGCCTCACGGGTCCGCGGACGGGGGTCGCGGTCCTCCCACCCGAAGCGCCGGGCGCCCTCGCGCAGACACTCCACCAGATGCCTGCTGCTGAAGGGCTTGCCGCTGTCGGGCTCCGCCTCCGGTTCGTTGCGGACCCTCAGCTCCACCGGGTCGACGCCGAGTTCGGCGGCCAGCTCGTCCATGGCGGACTCGAGGGCGTACATACCCGGGCATTCACCGGGGGCGCGCATCCAGGACGGTGTGGGCACGTCCAGCGCCGCCACGCGGTGGACCGTGCGCAGGGCGGGCGTGCCGTACATGACGCGGGCGGGGACCGCGGCCTGCTCCACGAACTCCTTCACCCGGGAGGTGTGCGTCGTCACCTCGTGCACCAGGGAGCCGAGGCGGCCGTCGGTGTCCGCGCCCAGGCGCAGCCGGTGCAGGGTCGGCGCGCGGTGCCCGACGACGGCGGGCAGGTAGCGCCGCGGCAGGGCCACGGTCACCTGCCGCCCGGTCTCCCGCGCGGCCATCGCGGCCAGCACCACCTCCGGCCGCGGCGTGCCCTTCGAACCGAAGCCGCCGCCCACGTGCTCCGCGCGCACCGTGATCCGGTCCTCGGGCAGGGCGAACAGGCGGGCCAGCTCCTTGCGCACCGCCGTCGTCCCCTGGCTGGAGGAGTGCACGGTCAGCCGCTCGCCGTCCCAGTGCGCCGTACTGGAGTGCGGCTCCATGGGGTGGTTGTGCAGCGGCGGCACCGTGTACTCGACGTCGACCCGGGCCGCCGAGGCGGCGAAGGCACCGTCCGGGTCGCCGTGCTCGGTGACGGCCGGGAAGCCTCCGTTGGCCGATTCCGGGACGTACGCCCCGGAGTGCGAGGCGGTGAGCGCCACGTCGTGGGGTTCGGCCTCGTAGGTGATCCGGACGGCGGCGGCGCCGGCGCGGGCCGCCTCCAGGGTCTCGGCCACCACCAGGCCCACGAACCAGCCCCGGTGCGGGACGTGCGGCCCCTGCAGCACGGCCAGGGTCGGGTCGTCGGGTTCGCCGAGGCGGGGCGCGTTCTCGTGCGTGAGCACCGCGAGCACGCCGGGCAGCGCGAGCGCGGGCGCGGGGTCGACGCCGGTCACCCGGCCGCGCGCGACCGTCGCCGGCACCGGCCAGGCCTGGGCGCGGCCCGGCGCGTCGAACTCGGCGGCGTACCGGGCGGTCCCGGTCACCTTCTCCCGCCCTTCCCTGCGCTCTGCCGGAGCGCCCAGGACGGCATCGGTGGCGGTCATGGAGTCCTCCTCGTGGACGCCGTGGTTCAGGTGGTGGCGGGCGGGGCGAGCCGACCCAGTACGTCCAGGGCCAGCCGGCGGGCCAGCGGCACCTTGTAGGCGTTGTCCCGCAGCGGTTCGGCCGCGGCCAGCTCCAGGTCGATCGCGTGCTCGAAGGCCGCCGTCGTGGGCGCCGCGCCCCGCAGCGCGTCCTCGGCCCGCCGCGCCCGCCAGGGCCGGTGCGCCAGCGCCCCGAACGCGATCCCCGCCCGCTCCACCACACCGTCTGCCAGGTGCAGCACGACGGCGACGGAGGCCAGCGCGAAGGCGTAAGACGCCCGGTCGCGGGCCTTGCGGTACGCCGAGGGGAGCCCGGCCGTGGCCGCGGGCAGGACCACGCCGGTGATCAGCTCGCCGGGGTGGATCTCCGTGTCCCGCTCGGGGTGCAGCCCCGGCAGCCGGTGGAAGTCGGCGGCGGGCACGCTCCGGGTGCCCTCGGGGCCGTGCAGCTCGACGCGCGCGTCGAGGGCGGCCAGCGCCACCGCCATGTCCGAGGGGTGGGTGGCGATGCACTGGTCGGAGTGGCCGAGCACCGCGTGGTCCCGGTGCACGCCCTCCAGCGCGCCGCAGCCGGTGCCGGGCTCACGCTTGTTGCAGGGCTTCGACACGTCCTGGAAGTACGGGCAGCGGGTGCGCTGCAACAGGTTGCCGCCGGTGGTGGCGGCGTTGCGCAACTGCCCGGAAGCTCCGGCCAGCAGTGCCTGGGACAGGGCCGGGTAGCGGTCGCGGACGGCGCGGTGGGCCGCGAGGTCGCTGTTGCGGACCGTCGCGCCGACCCGCAGCGAGCCGTCGGGCAGCTCCTCCACCCCGTCCAGCGGCAGCCGGGTCACGTCGACGAGGGTGGCCGGGGTCTCCACGCCGAGCTTCATCAGGTCGACGAGGTTGGTGCCGCCGCCGAGGTAGCGGGCGCCGGGGTGGGCCGCGAAGGCGTCGGTGGCCTCCTCGACGCTGTCGGCGCGCACGTAGGCGAAGGGCTTCACGGGATCACGTCCTCGACCGCGTCGGCGATGTGCGGATACGCCCCGCACCGGCACAGGTTGCCGCTCAGCCGCTCCCGGATCTCCTCCCGGTCCAGCGCGACCGGCTCGCCGGACGGTGCCGCCGGGTCGGTGACGTGGGACGGGTGTCCGGCCGCGGCCTCGGCGATCGCGCCGACCGCGGAGCAGATCTGGCCCGGGGTGCAGTACCCGCACTGGAAGGCGTCGCGGTCCAGGAAGGCCCGCTGCATCGGGTGCAGCTCCTCGCCGTCCCCGGCGAGCCCCTCGACGGTGGTGATCTCGCAGCCGTCCAGGGCGACCGCGAACAGCAGGCAGCTGTTCACGCGCCTGCCGTCCACCAGGACCGTGCAGGCGCCGCACTGCCCGTGGTCGCAGCCCTTCTTGGCACCCGCGAGCCCGAGGTCCTCCCGCAGGAGGTCCAGCAGGACACGGCGGTGGTCGACGGTGAGGGTGTGCGGTTTGCCGTTGACACGGAGCGTGGTCTCCGAACGGGAGGACTCCGGTGGGCGGGAAGCGGGGGCGCTCTCGTACTGGCTGTCCATGGCGTCGCTGACCTTCCGGGACGGGCCGTGCTCCTGTGCCCGTCCGCGTATCCACCTCCGGCCGGATGACACGTGAGGCTGCCCTCAGCGGGCGGCGTCCCCCGGCACCCACGACCGTCCCGCGCGCCGCCCGACGCCCCCGCCGACCACTGTCGGCTGTCCGCAGGGGTGCCGGGACGCGGTGGTGGGGGCTCGACCGCCGTTCCGCTGTGCCGGGCTGCGGCCGGGGAGGGGCGCGGGGCGGCCGGACGCGTTGTGCCCCCTCCCCGTATCGATGAGGTCCGGTGGGGGGTGCCGAAGTCCGGCGGTGGTCCGGTGGCGCGGCCGGGGTCAGTCGCCCGGCTGGGTCGGGGGCCCGGCGGTGCCGCGGTCGGTGGGGTCCGGACGGGGTGCGCGGGCGGAGCCCCGGAAGCGCTCCAGGGTGCGGGTCAGGCCCCGCAGGGGGGACGTCGTCGGCGCCTCGGACGACGTGGGGCGGGGCTGGTCCGCCCCGGCGGACTCCCGGTAGACGGAGAGGGCCTCGGCCGCGCGTTCCGCCGCCTCCCGGTACAGGTCCCGGGACTGGGTCATGGCCTCGAGCGCCTCGGCGTACATCGCCACCAGCTTGCGCTCGCGCTCCAACTCCTCCCGCAGCGTCAGCAGCCGCCAGTCCTCCCGCAGCGAGCGCAGGGCCTCCACCGCGTCGTCCGGCAGCGGCCTGGGCAGTGCGTCGAAGGACGTCACCGCGCCGATCAGAGCGGTGGGCTCGGAGCCGTCCAGGAAGACGGTGCGGACGGAGAAGTCCCCGTCGGCGTAGTCGGCCGGGGCCGGTGTGCCCGGCAGCACCACGGCGCCGCCGCGCGGCACCTGGACCCCGAAGTCCTCCAGGGCCCAGTTCACCACCCGCAACTGCTGCGGCGCGGCGCGGTGCTCGACGACCCGGTGCCGCAGACCGGGCGGCAACCGCCGCGCCAGCGGCTCCCGGCCGCGGTGGTCCGGGGTCATCGCCTCGTGCACCACCACGTGGATGTTCCACGGACTGCGCCCGGCCTCCTTGAGCAGCCGGCGCACGGCCTTGTCGTCGTCCGGCAGGGTGTTGATGCCCCGCAGCCGCAGTCCGGTGGCGGCGTCCCGGTCCCAGGTGACGTCCGGGTCGTCGGGCCAGAACATGGTGGCGGGGGAGGGCCAGGCAGGGTCCCAGGCCTCCTCGGCCTCCGCGAGCAGCGTCCACTCCTGCCCGCCCGCCGACGCCGGCTCCAGGATCAGCCTGGCGCGCACCGTCACGGCCCCGGGAGCCTTCCAGCGTGCCTCGAAGACCCGCGGGCCGGGGCCCCCGGCGGACGCGGACTCGGCCGCCGGCTCCTCGGGCGGCTCCAGGAAGTCGTCCAGGACGTGGCCGTCCTTGAGCCGCTCCAGCGTGTGCCGGACGGTGTCCTCGGCCGCAGAGCCGACATGGCGGCCGCGGGCGGCCCACAGCGTGGGCGGATGCGTGGGGCGAGCGGTGGGAGAGGTCGGCATGGGTCCATCGGGCAGCAGGGGCACGGACGTAGGCAAGTATCGTCGCCGCAGGTCAGTCGAGAGCACCCGGGGTCCGCCGACCGGGCGTGCCGCGGCGGGGCGACGGTGCGGCAGGCCGGGCCGCGGACGAGTCGTGGGCGAGGGTGGGAAGGAGCGCCCGGACCGACCGTACGGCACGACAAGGAGCGACCTGATGAACCTCGACCTCGGTGGACGTACCGCACTGGTGACGGGCTCCTCGCAGGGGATCGGCGCGGCGATCGCCGCCGGACTGGCCCGGGCCGGTGCCACCGTCGGCGTCAACGGACGCGACGCCGGCCGCCTCGCGCAGAGCGTCGCGAAACTGCGGGCCGAGGTGCCGGACGGCGTGTTCGTGCCGGTCGCGGCGGACCTCGGCACCGAGGAGGGCGCCCGGGCCGCCGTGGACGCGCTGCCCGACGTCGACATCCTCGTGAACAACCTGGGCGTCTTCGGCGCCGCGCCCGCGCTGGAGATCAGCGACGACGAGTGGCGCCGCTACTTCGAGATCAACGTCCTGGCGGGCGTCAGGCTGACGCGCGCCTATCTCCCCCGGATGAGGGAACGCGGCTGGGGCCGGGTGCTGTACATCGCGAGTGACTCGGCCGTCGTCATCCCCGCCGAGATGATCCACTACGGGGTGTCCAAGACGGCGCTGCTCGGAGTCGGCCGCGGCTTCGCGAAGGAGGCGGCGGGCAGCGGGGTCACGGTGAACTGCGTCATCGCGGGCCCCACCCGCACCGAGGGCGTCGAGGACTTCGTGTACCAGCTGGTCGACCGCGACCTGCCCTGGGACGAGGCGCAGCGTGTCTTCATGCGCGAGCACCGCCCGCAGTCCCTGCTCCAGCGGCTGATCGAACCGGAGGAGATCGCCAACCTGGTGGTGTACCTCGGCTCCCCCCTCGCGTCCGCCACCACCGGAGCGGCGGTGCGCGTGGACGGCGGCTACGTGGACTCGATCCTGCCGTAGACCGCCCGTCGAGCGTCCGTGGAGCGCCCTCGGGTCCCGCGGCCCGCCGGGTCTCACCCGTCCTCCTCCGCGCGCCGCCGGTCCGTCTCGTTCCAGGCCCGGGTGTCGCGCGGCTCCACGTACGGCTCGTCGTCGGGCGGGTGGCCGCCGTCGATGACCCGCTGCCGGGCCAGCTCGGCGTCGAACTCCAGACCGAGCAGGATCGCCAGGTTCGTGACCCACAGCCACACCAGGAAGACGATGACGCCCGCCAGGGTGCCGTACGTCTTGTTGTACGAGCCGAAGTTGGCCACGTAGAAGGCGAAACCGGCGGAGGCGGCCAGCCAGATCAGCAGCGCGACCACGCTGCCGGGCGAGACCCACTTGAAGCCCTTGACCCGGGCGTTCGGGGTGGCCCAGTACAGGATCGCGATCATGAGGACGACCAGCAGGACCAGGACCGGCCACTTGGCGATCGACCACACCGTGAGCGCGGTGTCCCCCATGCCGAGCGCGGTGCCCGCCTGCCGGGCCAGGCTCCCGGTGAACACCACGATGAGCGCGCTGACCACCGCGAGCACGAGCAGCACCACGGTCAGCGCCACGCGCAGCGGCAGCACCTTCCACACCGGGCGGCCCTCGGGCACGTCGTAGACCGCGTTGGCGGCGCGGATGAACGCGGCCACGTACCCGGACGCCGACCAGACGGCGCCCACCAGACCGGCCACCGCCAGCACGGAGCCCAGACCCGCCTTGGCCCGCAGTTGCTCCACCGCGTTGGTGAGGACGTCGCGCGCGGATCCCGGCGCGAGCTTGCGCACGTTGTCCAGGACCTCCTGCGTGGCGGAGTCCCCGGCGATGCCGAGCAGCGAGACCAGCACCAGCATGGCCGGGAACAGCGACAGGATGCCGTAGTAGGTCAGGGCGGCGGCGCGGTCGGTCAGCTCGTCGTCCTTGAACTCGGCGACCACCCGCCGCAGCAGCGCGGACCACGAGCGCTTCGGCAACTCGGTGGGGGAGCCGGGCGCGGCGTCCTCGGTGGCGGCGTCCGGGCCGTAGTCCGCGTCCGCAGCCTCCTTCGCCCTCTCGTCGGCCGGTTCGTCCTTCGTGTGCTTCCCGCGACGGGGAAGGTGGGGTCGGGCCATGCCCCTGCGGGTTGCCCGTCCCGGCGTAGGCACGCCCGCCGAATCCCGCGCCGACGGTCGCCGACGGTGAAACGCCGCAGTATGCCGCAGCGGGGGCACGTTCCTCTGGAAAATGCCAAAGCGCTCACCGGACGCGTGCACCTTCCGTAGTGTCGTCGTCACGTTCGCGGTACAGCCGTGCAGGGGAGGGGATCCGGCGTGCCCGGAATCGACGAGAGTCTGCTGGAAGCCATGCGACTGCCCGGTGCTCGGGGCGCTTCGCTGGTCGACTGGATCAGCGGGCTCGCACTGGGCGCCGTCGGCGAGGCGCCGGGCGGCGACTGGGAGGCGACGGCCGCCGAGACGGCGGAGCTCGGCCGGCACGTCGCGGAGAGCGGCTCCCTCGCCGCGGAGGGCACCGCGGGCCCCACCGCCGAACCCGGGAAGGAACCCCCGGTGGAGGACCTGATCGCCACCACCGGCGACGCCTACCACCTGCTCAGGTTCGTCAGCACCCCCTTCGACAGCACCGTCTTCCTGCACCTGTGGCTGGACCGCAACGAGGGGAACCTCGCCCTGGCCCGGATCCGGCTGGCCGAGATGGCCGATCGCCTGGTGCTCGGATGACCCGGGTGACGACCACCTGGACCACGCACGAGACGACGTCCGACGCCCTCGGCGCGCTCGCCGCCGAAGGAGCGACCGGCGCACTCTCGGGTGAGCGGGGCATCGTCTACCTGTCGGCGGGCCGTGTCGTGCACGTGGAGTCGGCCTTCACCCCCGACCTCGGCGCGCTGCTCACCCGCAGCGGTGCCGTCCCCCCGGACGGCTGGTGGGACGCGGTCGACCGGGCAGGGACACAGCACCGGGTCGGCCACCGGCTCGTGGACAGCGGACGGCTCGCCGCCGGCGCGCTGGAGGTCTGCCACCTGGGCGCCCTGTTCGACGCCGCCTACTTCGTCCTCGCCCACGACACGCGCGCGCAGCGCTTCCGGCCCGGCGCGGTGCACTGGCTCGGCGCGGTCCGGTCCGTGCCGGTGGACACCGTCGTACGCGAGTCCGGACGCCGACGCGCCCTGCTGGACCGCATCTGGCCCGACCCCGCCATCGACACCGCCCCCCTGGCCCGGGTGCCGGGCACCGACACCGCCGACCTGCCCGCGCGGCGCGGCCGCACCCTGACGCAGGTCGACGGAGTCCGCACCGCCGCGGAGATCGCCTCGGCTCTCGCCTGCCGCACCTACCACACCCTCGTGGAACTGCGCCGCCTCGCCGCCCACGGCCTCGTCCGTGCCGCGCCGCCCGCCGCCCCGTCCCTCCCATCGGGCCCGGACGCGCGCGCGGTCGTGTGGGACGACCCCGACACGGCCCTGCTGCGACGGCTTCGAGACGCCTTGGAGGCCCTGTGATCCGCGCGCGCCGCCGGCGTGACGAAAGGAGACTGCTGATGGCCGTCGAGAGCGACGTCCTGGACGAACTGCACCGCATGCGCAACCGCGTGCCCCAGCTGACCGGGTCGCTCGCGGCCACCGTGGACGGGCTCGTGCTGGCCCACGACGCGCCGGGCACCGAACCCGAGGGCCTCGCCGCGCTCACCGCGGCCGCCCTCGGCGTCGCGCACCGCATGGCGGAGGCCACCGCGCGCGGCGGATTCCGCGAACTGCTGCTGCGCGGGACCGACGGCTACGTCGCCACGTACGCCGCCGGCCCGGCCGCCGTGCTCACCCTGCTCGCCGACGGGCGGGTCAACGTGGGCCGGCTGCACCTGGAGGGCCGGCGCAGCGGCGCGCGGATCGGCGAACTGGTCGCGGCCCAACTGGGGCCGGAACGCGGGCCCGTCCCGGCCGCCGACCAGCCCGCGACGCACCCCGCGGACACGGCCCGCGCCATCGGAACCCTGCCGGTGCGCACTCCGCAGCGGCCCGCACACCAACCCGCCCCCCAGGCCGGCGGCCACCACCGGCCGATCTGACAAACGGCCGATCTGACAACCGATCGCGTACTGATCACGTCCGGAAAGGAACCCACCATGGCCAACCTGGAGACCTCGCTCAAGGAATGCCTCAGCTCCATCGACGGAGCGACCGCCGTCGCGCTGGTCGACTACACCAGCGGGATGTCGCTCGGCACCCTGGGCGGCGGCAAGGACTTCAACCTGGAGATCGCCGCGGCAGGCAACACCGACGTCGTGCGGTCCAAACTGCGCACGATGGAGCACCTCGGTCTGAAGGACGAGATCGAGGACATCCTGATCACCCTGAGCACCCAGTACCACATGATCCGTCTGCTCAAGGGCCGCGGCGGCAACGGGCTCTTCCTCTACCTGGTGCTCGACGCCAACCGCGCCAACCTGGCGATGGCCCGCCACCAGTTGCGCCGGGTCGAGAACGAACTGGAGGTCTGACCCCGGCCGCGCCCACCCGTCGCGGGCCCGGTGGGACGTCCTCCCGCCGGGCCCCGGTCGCCGCCCGACGCGACTGTCGGTGGCGGGCGGTACGGTCGCCGTATGCATGCGACTGGAACGTTCACAGTGAAGGACTTCACCCCGGCGGACGTGGCGCCGGGCACCGTCGTGACCACCGGACTCCCGGTGGGCGTGGCGACGATGGAGAAGCGGTTCGAGGGGGCGGTCGCGGGCCGCTCGGCGACCGTGTTCACCGCCGCCTACGACCAGGAGACCGGCGTCGGCACCTACCTGGCCATGGAGTCCTTCGAAGGGGCCCTGGACGGCCGCGAAGGCGCGTTCAACTTCGTGCACTCGGCGACGACGACCGGCGCCGACCGCACGGCCGAGTTCTTCACCCTGGTACCGGCCAGCGGCACCGGCGCCCTGGCCGGCATCACCGGCTCCGGCGGCCTCGCGGTCGACTCCGACGGCACGCACCGGATCTGGTTCGAGTACGAACTCGGCTGAGCCCCGCCAGCGACGGGGCCGACCGGCACCGGCGCCCTCGACGAGGCCGCCGGTGCCGGTCGCCGCGGCTCAGGCGCCGCTCTCCCGGAGCATGTCCTCGCGCTCGACGTACTTCACGCGCTCACGCCCGTGCGGCTCGCCCTGCGCCTTCTCCGCGGCGTCGAGCTTGTACCAGCCGTCCCAGGTGGTGAAGCGGACGTTCCGCTCGGCGAGGAAGGCGTCCACCGCCTCCGGGGCGGGCGAGGCGGGCGTCTGGAGACGGTCGTTCGCGTAGTCGTCCAGCAGGTTGGACACCGTCTCGTTGGCGTCGCCCTTGGTGTGGCCGATCAGGCCGACCGGACCGCGCCGGATCCAGCCCGTCACGTACGTCGACCGCAGGTGCTCGCCGGACTCCTGGACGACCCGGCCGCCCGCGTCCGGGACCGTGCCCGAGTCGATGTCCCAGGGCAGCTTGGGCAGCTGGTCGGACAGGTAGCCGACGGCCCGGTAGACCGCCTGGACGTCCCAGTCCTTGAACGTGCCGGTGCCCTTGACGTTGCCCGTGCCGTCCAGCTCCGTGCGCTCGGTGCGCAGGCCGACCACCCTGCCGTCCTCGCCGAGGATCTCCGAGGGCGACTCGAAGAAGTGCAGGAACAGCTTGTGCGGACGGTCGCCGACGTCGCGGATCGCCCAGTTCTCCAGGGTCTTGGCGACCATGTCGGCCTGCTTGTTGCCGCGCCGGGTGGCGATCGAACCCTCGTCGTAGTCGATGTCCTCGGGGTCGACGATCACCTCGATGTTGGGGGAGTGGTCCAGCTCCCGCAGCTCCATCGGGCTGAACTTCGCCTGCGCCGGGCCGCGACGGCCGAAGACGTGGACCTCCAGCGCCTTGTTGGCCTTCAGGCCCTCGTACACGTTCGGCGGGATCTCGGTGGGCAGCAGCTCGTCCGCGGTCTTGGCGAGGACGCGGGCGATGTCCAGGGCGACGTTGCCGACACCGAGGACGGCGACCTTCTCCGCCTCCAGCGGCCAGGTGCGCGGGAAGTCGGGGTGCCCGTCGTACCAGGCGACGAAGTCGGCGGCGCCGTACGAGCCGTCGAGATCGATGCCGGGGACCGACATGGCACGGTCCGCCGTGGCGCCGGTGGCGAAGATCACACCGTCGTAGAAGGCGCGCAGGTCGTCCAGGCTGATGTCGCTCGGGTAGTTCACATTGCCGAAGAGACGGATCTGCGGCTTGTCGAGCACCTGGTGCAGGGCCGTGATGATGCCCTTGATCCGAGGGTGGTCGGGCGCGACACCGTAGCGGATGAGTCCGAACGGGGCGGGCATGCGCTCGAAGATGTCGATGGAAACACCGGGGTCGGCGGCCACTTCGGACTTGAGCAGGGCGTCAGCGGCGTAGATCCCGGCCGGGCCGGATCCGACGATGGCTACCCGCAGAGGGCGGGGCATGTTCAGGTTCCCTTCGAGCGGTGACAGATCGACTCTCGGGGAAGCCTAAGCTAAGGCAAGCCTAAGTCGGTACGCGGGTCCGGTCTATGAGGTCATAAGCACATCTTATGGCATCCCATGGTTCGGGTTTGGGGCCAGGCTCGGGGTGGGCCCCGGCAGGGGTTTGAAGCCCCGGTCACGGGTGACGCAGGCGTGGGGCGCGGTGGTGCGTCCCGTGCCGCCTCACGAGGGGAGTCCGCGTGCAGCATCAGGACGACGGACAGGATCCCCACCGGTGGCGGGCCCTGTGGGTGACCCTGGTCGCCGGTTTCATGACCCTGCTGGACGTGACGATCGTCGCCGTGGCCCTGCCCTCCATGCAGAAGGGGCTGCACGCCTCGCCCGCGGCCGTGCAGTGGGTCGTCTCCGGCTACGCGCTCGCGTTCGCCCTGAGCCTGGTGACCGCGGGCCGGATCGGCGACACGTTCGGCAGGCGCCGCGTCTTCCTCCTCGCCCTGGCCGCCTTCGTCCTCTTCAGCGCCGCCGCGGGAGCCGCACCCGGCATCGAACTGCTGATCGCCGCCCGGCTCGCCCAGGGCGCCGCCGCGGGCAGCATCGCACCGCAGAACTCCGCACTGATCCAACAGCTGTTCCGGGGCGCCGAACGCGGCCGTGCCTTCGGGCTCTTCGGAGCCACCGTCGGGGTCTCCAGCGCTGTGGGACCGGTCGTCGGCGGCCTGATCCTGGCCCTCGCCGGCCCCGAGGGCTGGCGGTGGATCTTCTACGTGAACGTGCCGGTCGGCGTGCTCGCACTCCTGCTCGGCTTCCGCCTGCTGCCCCGGGTGGCGCCCGGCGGCCGAGGACACCTCGACCCCGTGGGGGTGACGCTGCTGGGCGCGGGGATCCTGGCCCTGATGCTGCCCCTGGTCCTGGCCGAGGGCGGCGGCCTCACCACGATGTGGTGGCTCTTCCCGGCGGGAGCGCTCGTCCTGGCCGCCTTCGCACGGTGGGAACGCAGGGTGGCCCGCCGGGGTGGCCGGCCGCTCCTGGAACCCGGGCTGCTCACCGAGACCCGCGGCTACGCCACCGGCGCGGGCCTCGGCGCCCTGTACTTCGTCGGCTTCAGCGGAGTGTGGCTGGTCTTCGCGCTCTTCTTCCAGAACGGGCTGGGCTTCTCACCCCTCATGTCCGGGCTGGCGGTGACGCCCTTCGCCGCCGGGTCGGCCGTCGCCGCCGCCGTCGCGGGCCGACTGGTCGAACGGCTGGGCCGCCTGCTCACGGTCTGGGGTCTGGTCGCCGTGATGACCGGCCTCGGCACGACCGCGCTGCTGCTCTGGCTCGCGCCCTCCGAGCGCGCCCCCTGGCTCGCCGCCCCGGCCCTGCTGCTCGGCGGGCTCGGCAGCGGCTGCGTGATCTCCCCGAACATCACGATGACCCTCCGCGACGTCCCGGTGCGCATGGCGGGCGCCGCCGGAGGCGCCCTGCAGACCGGGCAGCGGCTGGGCGGCGCCGTGGGCACCGCCGCGCTGCCGGGACTGTTCTACCTGACGCTGAACAGCACCCACGACGACTATCACGAGGCCGTGGCCCTGTCCGTGGGCACCGGAGTCGCCGCCATGCTCTGCGCACTGGCCGTCGCGGTCCGCGACTGGCACCGCGACCGGCCCGGCGGCGACCGGCGCTGCCAGCCGGAGGCGTCCCACAGCCACACCCACGCCGGGCAGAACTGACCGGCTCCCGACGGCCGGTGCCACGGACGCGCTCAGCGGCGCCTGCCGAACCTGCGCAGCATCTGCTGGGCCTGCGCCCGGCGGCGCGGGTCCGACGCGGCCCGGCGCACCTGCTCGGCCGCCCGGCGGCCCTGCGGGCTGCGCGCGAACCGCTTGATCCGGTCCAGTACTCCGGCCATGACGTTCCTCCGAGTCGACGACTGACCTGCCTTGCCCGTGCTCGTACCCCCGCCGCCCCCGCGACACCCCTGCCGGACGTCCGCCTGTTTGAACCCGCCGCGCCGGGCGACCCGCAGGGGCAGGACATCGCAAGCGAACGCCGAGAGGTGAGCCACTGTGGCCGGCAATCAGAAGTCCAGGGCCAAGACGGAGCAGGCCAAGGGAAAGGCCAAGGAAGCGGTCGGCCGGGCCGTCGGCAACGAGAGGATGACGGCCGAGGGCCGCGCCGAACAGTCCAAGGGCGACGCCCGACAGGCCAAGGAGAAGGGCAAGGACGCGTTCCGGCACTGACCCGGGACGCGGATCCGGCGGCACACGGGCCGCGGAACCCGGCACACGGCCGGGCTCCGCGGCCCGTGGCGTGCCCGGGGTCAGCCGATGTGGTAGGCGTCCCCGTACACGTGCCAGTCCAGCGGCGGTTCGAGGCCGAGGTTGCCCGCGTCCAGGAAGACGCGCTGCGCCGTGTCGACCCGGCTGGTGTCGCTGTGCGCCTCCTCCTGCCGCATGGCCCACACCCGTTCATCGAGGAAGGCGTGCAGGTAGGCGACCTCGTCGCCGCCCTGCGCGGGAGGCCGGGCCCGGCCCAGGGCACGCTCCCTGATACTGCCGAAGCTCAGCCGGTCGCCGCCGTCGCCGTGCATGACGATCGCGTCGTAGTACGCGAACTGCCCCAGCGTCCGCAGCCCGTCCTCCCTGCCGCGCCGCACGGCCGGGTCGAAGTAGACGCGGTCGCGCTCGTCGTCCTGCGCCCGGCGGAACTCCGGGTCGCCGGCGGCCCGGCGCCAGTCGTCCGGGAAACCGGGATCCAGGCCCTCGTGCGAGTCGGAGCCGTCCACCCGGCGCAGCGCCGGCAGATAGGGCGCGAGGACGTTGCCGGGGCTGCGGGCGGCGTACAACTCCACCAGGTCGAGCATGTCGCCGGTGCCGGAGCAGAAGCCGATGATGCCCGCGGTGTAGCCGCGGCCGTCACCGATGTCCTCGATGTACCGGTACTGCGCCTTCCAGTCGAGCGAGGAGTTCTCCGCGCTCGACACCAGTTGCATGGCGATCTCCTTCTTCGCCGCGTCGTCGAGCCCCGCCGCGGGCGCGGGTGCCGCGGCCCGAGCGGGGGTGGTCAGGGGGACTGTCGCCAGGAACGCGGATGCCATGGCGAGCACGGTACGGCGCGAGGTGCCGGCGGGGTGCGCCGGGTCGGGGGAAGGGTGCCTCACGGAATCTCCAGGTGGGGTGGGGGGACAGGGAGTGCCGGGCACTGACAGGAAAGTTTCCTACCAGAAAACGGGCGGACTGGGCACCCGTCCCGCACGAAATCGCTACGGACCGGGGGCGGCGGCCGCCCCGTATCCGTCAGGGAATCGGCTGCTCCGCCCAGATGACCTTGCCGGTCGGCGTGTAGCGGGTGCCCCAGCGCTCGGCGAGCTGCGCGACGAGGAACAGCCCGCGCCCGCCCTCGTCCGTCATCGCCGCGTAGCGCAGATGGGGCGAGGTGCTGCTGCTGTCGAACACCTCGCAGATCAGGCTGCGGTCGCGCAGCACCCGGACGTGGACGGTCTCGCCGCCGTAGCGGATCGCGTTGGTGACCAGCTCGCTCAGGATCAGCTCCGTGGTGAAGGCCGACTCGTCCAGCCCCCACTCGGTCAGCCGCCGGGTGACCCGCGAACGCACCTCGGCGACCGCCGCCGGATCGTTCGGGACGTCCCACTCGGCGACCTGGTCCGGACCGAGCGTGCGGGTACGGGCGACCAGCAGGGCGATGTCGTCGCCCGGCCGGTCCGGGAGCCGGGCGTCCAGGACGGTCCGGCAGGTCTCCTCGGGTGTCTCGCCGGCCGTCTCCAGCGCCCGGCGCAGCTGCTCCAGACCGACGTCGATGTCGTGCTCGCGGTCCTCGACGAGCCCGTCGGTGTACAGCACGAGGCGGCTGCCCTCATCCAGCCGCAGTTCCGTCGTCTCGAACGGGAGACCGCCGAGGCCCAGCGGGGGACCGGCGGGCACCTCGGGGAACTCCACCGTGCCGTCGGGCCGGATCAGGGCGGGCGGCGGATGCCCCGCGCGGGCCAGCACACAGGTGCCGTCGACCGGGTCGTAGATCGCGTAGAGGCAGGTCGCTCCGGTCACCGGAGCGGCGGTGTCGTCGGCCGCCTCGTCCTGGTCGATGCGGCCGACCAGCTCGTCCAGCAGCCCGAGCAGTTCGTCGGGCGGCAGGTCGAGGGCGGTGAAGTTGTGCACCGCGGTCCGCAGCCGCCCCATGGTGGCCGCCGCGTGCAGGCCGTGCCCGACGACGTCGCCGACCACGAGCGCGACCCGCGCCCCGGACAGCGGCAGCACGTCGAACCAGTCCCCGCCGACCCCCGCCTGCGCGGGCAGGTAGCGGTAGGCGACGTCCAGGGCGTTCTGGTCGGGCAGCCTGCGGGGCAGCAGACTGCGCTGGAGGGTCACCGCCATGCTGTGCTCGCGGGTGTAGCGGCGCGCGTTGTCGATGGAGACGGCCGCCCGTGCGACCAGCTCCTCGGCGAGCGCCAGTTCGTCCTCGTCGAAGGGCTCGGGCTTGACCGAACGCCACAGGCTCACCACCCCGAGCACCAGCGTGCCCGCCCGCAGCGGGACGGTGATCAGCGAGTGGACGCCGTACTCCACCACCTGCGCGGAGCGCTCGTAGTCCTGTGCCTGCCAGCCCGGGGCCTCGCCGAGGCGGGGCTCGAGGACGGGCCGGGCCGTCTGCAGGGTGCGGCCCTGCGGGGAGGAGGCGACGTAGCGGATCCGCCGGCCCACCGGGTAGAGCGGGACGTCCTCGCGGACGCCGCTGAGCGCGGCGCGGCGCAGCGGTGTGAGCCCGTCCGGCTGACCGCCGGCCAGCACGGTGTCGAACAGGTCCACGGTGACGTAGTCCGCGAAGCGCGGAACGGCCAGTTCGCCCAGCTCCTCGGCGGTGCGGGTGACGTCCAGGCTGGTCCCGATGCCGACACCGGCGGCGTACAGGATGTCCAGGCGCTCCCGGGCGGTCTCCGCCCGGCCGGACAGTGCGCGCAGCTCCGTGGAGTCGCGGAACGTGGCGACGCTGCCGGCCGGACCGCCCCGTACGTCCGTGGGCCGCTGGTTGATGGCCAGCAGCCGGTCCTTGACCAGGTGCACCTCGTCGGTGGCCGCCTGCCCGGACGCCAGCAGCTCCGCCAGGTCGGACGGCAGCCCCAGCGCGCCGACGGGCCGGCCCTCGGCGTCGGCGGGCAGGTCGAGCAGACGCCGCGCCTCGTCGTTGGAGAGCAGCAGCCTGCCCTCCCCGCCGACGATGAGCACACCCTCGCGGACGCTGTGCAGGACGGCGTCGTGGTGCTCGTACATCCGGGTCATCTCGTGCGGTCCCAGGCCGTGCGTCTGCCGCAGCAGCCGACGGCTCACCAGGGCCGTGCCGCCCGTCGCCAGGGCCAGCCCGACGGCCGCCGCTCCCAGCACCAGCGGCAGCTGGCGGTCGGCGACTCCGCCCACGTTCTCCGTGGTGATGCCGGCCGAGACGGTGCCCACGACCGTGCCGTCGGGTGCCTTGACGGGCACGATGGCCTGGACCAGCCGTCCGAGGGTCCCGTCGATCTCCTCCGTGACCGTCTTCCCGGCCAGCGCGGGGCCGATGTTGCCGACGAACTCCTTGCCGATGCGATTCGACTTGGGGTGGGTGTAGCGGATGCCGGCGGTGTTGGTGACGACCACGAAGTCCACGTCCGTGGCCTTGCGCACCGCCTCGGCCCGGGGCTGGAGGACCGCCGTGGGATCGGGGGCGCGCAGCGCCTCGCGGATGCCGGGCGAGTGGGCGAACGAGGCGGCCACGGAGAGGGACCGGTTGCGGGCCTCGACCGTGCTGTCGTGCCGTACCTGGAGCACCAGCGCGACCGCCGCGGCCACCACGAGCAGCAGCACGATGACCACGTTCATCACGAAGACCTGGCCGGCCACGCTGCGTCCGGACAGCGCCGAGCGCAGCGCCGAGGCGTGCCCCGCGTCCGGTCCCCGCCGTGACCGGTCCGCGTCCTGCCGGTGTCGGACGTGCGGACCGCCGGGACGACGGGGTGACCGTGCTCCCGATCGACCCATCAGTCGGACCATGTGACCATGTCTACACTGCCGGGCCCCAGGAGGCGAGGGGCACCCCCTGTGCCGGAGCGGCCCGCCGGACCGGGGCCGCGGGTGTCCCACCGGGGGCGCGTGGGGCGTGCGGGGCGGGCACGACGGGCGGCGAGCGGCAGGGCGATGCCGTCGGGACGGTCCGTGGCGTGGCGGGCGGTCGCCACGCCACGGTCCCCGACGCCCGCCGGTGAGCGGCTCCCCGGCCCGGCGGCGGGCGCACCGGCCCTGGCGGGCGCGAGGCGCGGGGAGGCGATGCCGTCGTCGGTGCCGGGCCGCTCCACGGGACGGTCCGCGCAGCGGGCGAGGACGGCACCGGGCTCGATCCGGAACCCGGTAGGCGGGCAGGGGACGCGGGGGCCGACCCCGAGCGCCACCCCGCCGGGCAGGTCGAGTGACCGGGTGCGTCCGTCCGGGTGGCGCACCAGCGGCGGCGGGTGCCCCGCACGCGCCGCGCGGGCCCGCCCGACCCCGGTGAGCCCGGCGGCCCCGGCGACGGCACCGCGAGCCGCACGGCCACCTGCACCGGGACCGCGGACTGGGGCAGCGGCTGCAACGGCCGGGTCACCAGCACCGCGGGCAGCGAACCGATCAGCTCCTGGACCACGACGGTCACCCTGCCCGCCCAGCAGTCCGTCTCGGCCCTGTGGAACGGCACGCCCACCTGGAGCGGCAACGTCATGACGGTGCGGGCGAGTGGGAACGGCGCCCTGGCGGCCGGCGCGTCGACCGGTTTCGGGTTCACCGCGACCGGGAACGGCGGCGACGCCGCGCCCTCGGTCAACACCTGCACCGCCTCCTGACCCGTCCGGCGCCGTCCCGCACCGACAGGGACGGCGCCGTTTCGGTCGCACTCGGAGCCGGTCCGGTGCGAAAACGGCGTGTCCGGCGGAAGTCGGGGCGAAGGGGCCGTGTGCGGCGCCCCGGTGCGTATCGTGAGGGGCGGGGACCTTCACCTCCCCTCCACCCGGCCCCGGACCCGACGGTGAGGCTCGCTATGACCCCGGCGCACGGATCCGGCACCGCGGACGCCTCCGGTGTGTCCGCGGTGGTGGAGTTCCGGGGCGGAACGGCGATGATCCCCGCCTCCCGGGACGTCGTGCACGGCTTCGTCGCGCGACTGGCCGAGCGGGGCGTGGAGCCGGCGGACACCTTCGCGGACGCCGCCCGCCTGGTCGTGAGCGAGCTGGTGACGAACGCGCTGCGGCACGCGCCCGGACCCTGCCGGCTGGTACTGACACTGGCGGACGGTCATGTGGAGATCGCGGTGCGGGACACCGGGGACGGCTTCCCGACCTTCCTGCCCCGCGACCCGCTGCGGATCGGCCGGCACGGTCTGGAGATCGTGACGCGGCTGTGCGGCGAGGTCGTCACCAGACCGCACGCGAGCGGGAAGACGGTGTCCGCGCGCCTGCCGCTGCTCTGAGCCCTCGCCTCAGGCGGCCAGAGCCTCCTCCACGCTCGGGTAGCAGGGGATGAGCGCGTCGACGCCCACCAGCCGCAGCACGCGGTCGACGGCGTCACGCGGTGCGGCGATCCGGAACCAGACGCCGAGGGACTCGGCCGCCCGGTGGGCCGAGATGAGCACGTTGATGCCGCTGGAGTCCAGGAAACCCACCTCGCCGAAGTCGACCACCGTGCCCGGCGCCGACTCCACCGAGGACAACAGGGCGTCGCGGAGCCGTCCGCTGCCGTCGAGATCGACCTCCCCGGCGAGGACCACGACGCCGACACCGCCGCCGGTGGTGGTGCGGGTGATCAGCAGCCGCTCCGGTACCGCCGCTCCCTCGATGTGCGCCACGCTGCCCTCACTTCTCGGGTGGGCCGCAGGTACCCGGCCGTCGTCGGTGGCTCGATGTTAAGGCCCCCGGCGGTCGGCGTGGCCCACTTGAACGGACCGGAGGCAATCGGCGGGGCGGGCCGGTCCGGGCTCGACGCGCGCGACGCCGTTCCTCTGACTACGGTCGAGGTGTGGTGGCACACACATTCGAGGAGCTCGTGCACAAGCGTCGCGCGGCGGACCTGGCACAGCACCGGGTCGAGGAACTGCGCGACTCGTACGGGCCACCTACGCAGCATCAGTGGACCCCTCGGCAGTCGGACACCTACGAGACGGCCGTACGGGCCTGGCGCGACCTGGACCGGGACGCGCGGACCGCGATGTCGGAGTACGTCAAGGAGGGAGGCCAGTCCCGGCACAAGATCGAGGCGAAGCTCCGCAAGGCCGTCCAGGAGGACGACCGGAGCACCTGACCGGACCGACTTCACCGGGGCCGGGACGGCGTGCCCGCCCCGGCCCCGACCGCGGGCGGTCGCCCCTCAGCCCCGGGCCGCCGCGACCTCGCCGACGAGGTCGCGTACGGCCGCCAGGGCCGCCGACCGGTCCCCGGGGACCAGACCGATGCGGGTGCGCCGGTCGAGCAGGTCGGCCTCGTCCAGGGCGCCCTCGTGGCGCAGGGCCCACACCAGTTCGGCCCCGGTGACGGGGTGGTCCGGCAGGACACGCTCGGCTAGGCGGGGATCCCGGGCCGCGAGGGCCCGGACCACCGGGGCCTCGGTGCCGTAGAGCCCCACCAGACGGCGCGGCGCCCTGACCTCGGCCAGCGTGCCCGGGGCCGCGGCGCCGACCAGGGGCAGCGCGGCGGTCGGCGACGGGCCCGCGGCCAGACCACGGGCGGCGACTGCGGCGTCCACGGCGTCCTCGGCCATGCGCCGGTACGTGGTGAGCTTGCCGCCGACCACGGTGATCACGCCCTCGGACGACGTGAGTACGGCGTGCCGGCGCGAGACGTCCGCCGTGCGGGGCCCGGCGCCGGACCGGCCCGACGGGCTGGTGTCGAGCAGGGGGCGCAGGCCCGCGAAGGCGCCCACCACGTCCTCGCGGTGGACCGGCACGTCCAGCACCGAGCCGAGCACGTCGAGCAGGAAGCCGACGTCGGTCTCGGGCACCTCCGGCACGTCCGGGACGTCCCCGTCCACCGGCTCGTCGGTCAGACCGACGTAGACGCGGCCGTCACCCTGGGGCAGGACGAGGACGAAGCGGTTGGTCTCGCCGGGGATCGGAACGTGCAGTCCGGCCGGGAGCGGGCCGAGGTGCTCGGAGCGCAGGACGAGGTGGGTGCCGCGGGAGGGGCGGATCCGGATGCCGTCCACGAGGTCGCCCGCCCACACCCCGGAGGCGTTGACCACCGCGCGGGCCCGCACCACCCCCTCCTCGCCGGTCAGCTCGTCGCGCACGCGGGCACCGGACCCGGTCAGCTCCAGCGCCCTGACCCGGGTCAGGATCCGCGCCCCGCGGGCCGCCGCGGTGCGGGCGAGCGCGGTCACCAGCCGGGCGTCGTCGGTGAGCCGGCCGTCCCAGGACAGCAGGCCGCCGCGCAGCCGGTCCGGGCGCAGCGCCGGGGCGAGGTGGCGGGTCTCCACGGCGGACAGACGGCGCGGCGCGGGCAGGGTGGCCCGTGCGGTGCGCGCCGCGAGCCGCAGGGTGTCCCCGGCCCGGAAACCCGCCCACGCCAGCGCGCCCTGGCCGCGCGAGACCAGCGGCGTGAGCGGCAGGACGAACGGCTGGGCACGCACCAGGTGGGGCGCCGTGAGCTCCATCAGCACCCCCCGCTCCACCGCGCTCTCGTGGGCGACGTCCAGCTGCCCGGAGGCCAGGTAGCGCAGGCCGCCGTGGATGAGCTTGGAGCTCCAGCGGGAGGTGCCGAAGGCCAGGTCGTGGGCGTCCACCGCGACGACGCTCAGGCCCCGGGCCGCCGCGTCCAGGGCGGCACCGGCACCGGTCGCGCCGAGCCCGACGACCAGCACGTCCACGACGGGGCCGCCGACGGCGTCGGCCAGCTCGCGCGAGCGCCGCGCGGCGGACAGGGAGGCCCCGGCGGCGGGGCGGTCGACGGTGCTCATGGGGCGAGGGTCCTCTCCAGGATGGTGCGCAGCTCCCCGAGGAGGGCCGCGGGGGTCAGCTCGGCGTCGTCCTCGTCGGTCATCGTTCGCAGCGACAGGGCGAAGGACTGCACGACCAGCAGCACCGACCGGGCCTGCCGGCCGGTGTGCGCGGCGCGCACCGACCCGTCGGCGTGGCCCTCCTCCAGCGAGTCGGCCAGCAGCTCCAGCAGGGCCTCCTGACTCGCCCCGCGCCGGTCGAGGACGTAGGGCAGCAGCAGCTCCGGGTCGACGTCGACGATCTTGCGGAAGAGGGGGTGGGCGCGGAACGCCTCCACCCCGGCCACCAGACCGTCGACGATGCGGGGACGGGTGCCGGTGCCCTGCCCGCGTTCGGGAACGGCCCCGGTGGCCACCGCGATCCACTCCCGGGTCATCAGGTCGCCGACCAGGGACCGCACGTCGGGCCAGCGCCGGTACAGCGTCATCCGGGAGACACCGGCGCGGCGGGCGACGTCGGTCATCGTCGTGCGGCGCACCCCGACGGCCATCACGCAGTCGCGGACGGCGTCCAGCACCGTGTCGTTGTCCGAGGGGGCGGGCCTGCTCGAGTGGTTGTGACGGTTGGGCGTCATGTGTCACAGTGTAACGCCCAGTGGGGCGGTGCGGACGGCATCCCTCGAAGCGACCGTGAGGACGACAGGCAATGGACATGCTGTGGAACGGCTGGGGCGACCCGGCCCGGGCGACGCCACTGCCCGACACGGTGACCGGGCTGCTGCGCGAGGCGCTCGGCGTCACACCCCGCGACGCCGCCGCGCTCCCGCTGGAGGAGATCGACGTACCCGCCCCGCCGCTGGGCGAGGCCGCCCGCCGCGCGCTGGAGGCGGCCGTCGGGGACCGCGCCGAGGACGTGCGCACGGACGCGGAGAGCCGCCTGAGGCACACCCGCGGCAAGTCCACCCCCGACCTGCTGCGGATGCGGGCCGGCGACACCGCCGACACCCCGGCCGCCGTGGTCCTGCCGGACGACCACGACGAGGTGCTCGCCGTGCTGGCCGCCTGCGCGGAACACCGCCTGTCCGTCGTGCCGTTCGGCGGCGGCACCTCCGTCGTCGGCGGTCTCGCCCCGGGGTGCGGGGGCGCGTTCGTCGCCCTCGACCTGCGCCGCATGAACCGCCTGCTCGACCTCGACGAGGTCTCCCGCACCGCCACCCTCCAGCCCGGCCTGCGCGCCCCCGAGGCCGAGGCGCTGCTCGCCGAGCACGGCTACACCCTCGGCCACTTCCCCCAGTCCTACGAGTGGGCCACCCTCGGCGGCTTCGCCGCGACCCGCTCCAGCGGCCAGGCCTCCGCCGGGTACGGCCGCTTCGACGAGATGGTCCTCGGCCTCACCCTCGCCACCCCCCGGGGCACCCTCGACACGGGCCGCGCCCCGCGCTCGGCCGCCGGACCCGACCTGCGCCAGCTCGTCCTGGGCTCGGAGGGCGCCTTCGGTGTCATCACCTCCGTCACCGTGCGCGTGCGGCCCGTGCCGCAGGTCCGCCGCTACGAGGGCTGGCGCTTCGCCTCCTTCGACGAGGGCGCCGCGGCCCTGCGCCGCCTCGCCCAGGACGGCCCCCGGCCCACCGTGCTGCGGCTGTCCGACGAGACCGAGACCCTGATCGGCCTCGCCCAGCCCGACGCCCTCGGCGCCTCCCTGGAGAACCGGGACGCCGGCTGCCTCGCGGTCGTCGGCTTCGAGGGCACCGAGGAGGACACCGCCCACCGCCGCGAGGGCGCCGCCGCCGTGCTGAGCGAGTGCGGCGGCACCTTCGCCGGAGACGAACCGGGGGAGCGCTGGGCCCACGGCCGCTACTCGGCGCCGTACCTGCGCGACTCCCTGCTCGACGCGGGCGCGCTCGCCGAGACCCTGGAGACGGCGGCCCACTGGTCCCGCCTCCCCGCCCTCTACGCCGCCGTCCGCGAGGCGCTCACCGCCACCCTCACCGAGTCCGGCACCCCGCCCCTGGTCATGTGCCACATCTCGCACGTCTACGAGAACGGCGCCTCCCTGTACTTCACGGTCGTCTCCGCCCAGGGCGAGGACGCCGTGGCGCACTGGACCCGGGCCAAGCACGCCGCGAACGACGCGATCCTCGCCGCGGGCGGCACCATCACCCACCACCACGCGGTGGGCACCGACCACCGCGACTGGTACGTCCGGGAGGTGGGCCCCCTCGGTGTCGAGGCGCTGCGCGCCGTCAAGCGGAGCCTGGACCCCGCCGGACTGCTCAGCCCGGGCGTCCTGCTGCCCGCGGACTGACCCCGCCGGGCCGAGCGCCGCCACCCCGTGAGACAACAGTCCGGCACCACCCGTCAGCCCGGAGGCACATCGATGCGACAGTTCACCGCCGTCGTCAACCCCACCGCGGGCGGCGCCACCTCGGCCGCCGCGCTCCTCGGGGTGGCCCGGCTGCTGCGGGAGGCCGGGGCGGAGCTGGAGACCGAGTACAGCCACAGCCTCGCGCACGCCCGCGAACTCGCCCGGCGGGCCGGGGAGTCGGGGCGGGTGGTGCTCGCCGTCGGCGGTGACGGCATGGCGGGCGGGATCGGCGGCGCCCTCAGCGGCACCGGTGCCGTGCTCGGGCTGGTCCCGGCCGGGCGCGGCAACGACTTCGCCCGCGCCCTGGAACTGCCCACCGAGTCCGCCGCCCTGGCCGAGGTGCTGCTGCGGGGCGAACCCCGCCCCGTCGACACCGTCGAGGTCACCTCCGCCGTCCACGACCGCACCGTCGTCCTCGGCAGCGTCTACGCCGGTGTCGACGCGCTCGCCAACCGGCACGCCAACACCACCCGCCTGCTGCGAGGGGCCGCCTCCTACTACGCGGGGGCCGTCCGGGCCGTCGCGGGCTGGCGCGCGACGCGCTACCGCGTCACGGTCGACGGCGACGAGCACGCCTTCACCGGCTACACGGTGGTCGCCGCCAACTCCGGCTACTACGGGTTCAACCGCCTCGTCGCACCCTCCGCCCGTGTGGACGACGGCCTGCTGGACGTGGTGATGATCCACCAGGCGCCGCGGCGGCTGTTCTTCGCCCTGATGAACGAACTGTCGACCGGCGCCCACGTCCACCGGCCCCAAGTACGCGTCCTGCGCGGCCGGGAGGTCCGCATCGAGGCGGACCGGGCGATACCCTACGGCGCCGACGGCGAGGTCGAGGCCGTCGTACCGGTCACGGCCAGGGTGCTGCCCGGCGCGCTGCGCGTCCTGTGCTGAACACACCGCGGGGCCGGACGCCCGCTTCGGTGCCCGGCCCCACGGCCCGGTGGATCAGCCCCGGGGCGTGGTGAAGCGTTCCCACACCCGGTGCGAGCCCATCAGCTGCGTCACCTGCTCCAGGGCCGCGGTGCCGGAGTCGGCGACGATCACACCCGCGGCGTCGGCGGGCACCCCCGACGCCTGGAGCGCCGGCTCGCCGCCCGCCCAGACGCCGATCGCCTTGCCGTGCCGGAACGCCTCCGACAGCAGCAGGCTCACCCGCGGGTCGATCGTCCCCGGCCCGGCGGGCGCCGGACCGGCCTTGTAGTCGCGCGGGGTGTAGGCGTCGCCGCCCATGTCGGGCGTCCCCGCGATCAGCACGGCGTCGAACTCGACCGACCGCGCGGTGACGTAGCTGCGCTGGACGGTCAGCGCGGCGTCGCCCGAGCCGAGGGTGCCGCCGGTCGGCGCCACCACCAGCGGCACCATCCCGGCGTTCAGCACCGCCTCCCGCACCGCGGCCACGCCCTCCAGGTCCGCCCCGCCGGTCACGATGCCGATGACCCGGCCGTCCAACGGCCAGACACCGCCCACCTGGGACAGCGCCGGGCTGGGCTCGACGTCGGCCAGGGGCACCGTCGGGCCGGGGGCGGGCAGGCCGAGCCCTTCGGCGACGCCCGCGCACAGCTCGGGGTCGATGTTGGCCAGGACCTGGAGCGTCCGCTCCCGGATCGCCTGCTCGTAGCACTTGCCCAGCTCGAAGGTGTAGGCGCCGATGATGTGCTCGCGCTCCACCGGGCTCATGCTCAGCCAGAAGCGGCGCGGCTGGCTGAAGTGGTCCGCGAACGACTCCGGGGCCTCGCGCACCTTCTTCGACTCCGGCACCCGCACCGGCGCCTCGACGAACGCGCTCATGTCCGCGCCCGCGGTGAACGGGCAGCCGCCGTCGAGGGAGTTGGGCCGGTAGGGAGCCACGCCCCGGTGCACGGCGCTCTGGTGCATGCCGTCGCGCAGCATGTCGTTGACCGGCGCCTGCGGCCGGTTGATCGGCAGCTGCGGGAAGTTGGGGCCGCCCAGACGCGTGATCTGCGTGTCCAGGTACGAGAACAGCCGCCCCGCGAGCAGCGGGTCGTCGGTGACGTCGATGCCCGGCACCAGGTGCCCGACGTGGAAGGCGACCTGCTCGGTCTCGGCGAAGTAGTTGGACGGGTTGCGGTTCAGGGTCAGCAGCCCGACCGGCTGCACCGGCGCCAGCTCCTCGGGCACGAAGTTGGTCGGGTCCAGCAGGTCGATGCCCTCGAAGGTCTGCTCCGGGTTGTCGGGGAAGGTCTGGATGCCCAGCTCCCACTGCGGGTGGGCGCCCGCCTCGATGGCGTCGGCGAGGTCCCGGCGGTGGAAGTCCGGGTCGACGCCGTTGATCAGCTGCGCCTCGTCCCACACCAGGGAGTGCACGCCCAGCTTGGGTTTCCAGTGGAACTTCACCAGCGTCGTGGCGCCCTCCGCGTTCACCAGCCGGAAGGTGTGGACGCCGAAGCCCTCCATCATCCGGAACGAGCGCGGGATACCGCGGTCGCCCATGAAGAAGATGGTGTGGTTCGTCGCCTCGGTGTGCAGCGAGACGAAGTCCCAGAAGGTGTCGTGCGCGCTCTGCGCCTGCGGGATCTCCCGGTCCGGGTGCGGCTTCGCCGCGTGCACCACGTCCGGGAACTTGATGGCGTCCTGGATGAAGAAGACCGGGATGTTGTTGCCGACCAGGTCGAAGACGCCCTCACTGGTGTAGAACTTCGTCGCGAAACCGCGGGTGTCCCGCACGGTGTCCGACGATCCCCGTGAGCCGACCACCGTGGAGAACCGCGTGAACACCGGTGTCTCCACGTCGGCGGCCAGGAACCCGGCCTTGGTCACCGACGCGGCCGTGCCGTAGCTCTGGAAGACGCCGTGCGCGCCCGCGCCCCGGGCGTGCACCACGCGCTCCGGGATGCGCTCGTGGTCGAAGTGCATCACCTTCTCGCGCAGGTGGTGGTCCTGCAGCAGCACCGGCCCGCGCGGCCCGGCCTTCAGCGAGTGGTCGGTGTCGTACAGCCGCGTCCCCTGGGCGTCCGTCAGATAGCTGCCGGACTGCGCCACCCGGGCCTGGTCGGCTCCCGTGGGCTGACCGGTCGGCGACACGGTGTCCGGGCCGCTCTGGTCCGGCTTCGGGGGCAGCGGCTCCCGCGGTTCGGTGGGCTCGGCCACGGCCGGCGTCTCGGGGGCGGGCCGGCCGGGGATACCGTCCGGCGGCCCGCCGGCCTCGCCGTGCAGGCCCTCGGTCACCTTGCGGACTGCTCGCTTGAGGGGGTTGGCCTCGCTCATCGGCCGTTCTCCGTTTCTGGGCGGGCCGCTGCACGCGCCCGGTCGTGTTCGAGTACCGACTGCCGTGGTGGGCCGTGACCGCGTACCCAGGGTTCGGGACTCAAGGCATGGGCGCGGGGAACCGGAGCGGTTGGCTCAGGTGACGGTCTGTCCGTCGTGGGCGCCGCCACTGCAGAGCCGCGTGAAGGAGCCGGTTCCGTCCCCGTCCGCCGAGATGACGATCACTCCGCCGCCCCGGACGCACTCGGTCGCCGTCACCTCGCCCGGACGGGCCGGTGCGCCGCGTTCCGCGGCCTGGGCTCCGGCGGCACACAGGACCGATACGGCCAGGGCCGCGATCGCGGTCCACGACGACTTGCGCATGGGGACGGCTCCTTCTCACCGGTGCCGTCCCAGCGTCACCGTCCCGGGCCGGGCACGCCACCGGGGGCGTGCACGCGGGGGAGCGCGCACGGCGGGGGCGCGCATGCGGTGCACGGGGGCGGCAAGCATGGCGGAGGGCCCCGACCGCGTCCGCGGACCGGGGCCCTCGAACCGCCGTACCGGGCTACCCCTGGGTGTGCGTCACCCCCACCGGCCCGAACGAGACCCGGGTGCGGGCGCCGTCGGCCGCCCAGACCACCTCCACGCCGTCCGCACCGGGCACCACCTCCGCGATCGCGTCGCCCGCCGCGACGCTCACCGGTTCACCGGTCAGCGCGGCCAGGCTCACGTGCACCGAGGTGCCGCCGGCCGCGCCGGACAGCCGGGGCAGCTCCGCCCACGGCACGTACGCGGTGCCCTGCGGGGCGCGCACGGTCTCCGCCCCGGGATCCCAGCCGTACAGGCCGTGCAGCGCCGAGGTCAGGGGCTCCTCGGGGCCGGTCGCCCACCCGGTGTGGGTGACGCGCGCCCCGGCCGGCGCCCCGACCACCCGGTGCACGCGCAGCTCGTACGGCCCCCGGACCACCGTCACGCTCTCCACCCGCAGCCCCGGCACCATGGGCGGCCCCCCGGCGAACACCGGCCGGTGCCAGGACGCCGCCCAGCCCCAGCCCTCGCCCTGACCCGCCCCCAGTGGACGGACGCGGCGACGCGCACTGGACCGGCCGTTCACCTCGACCGACAGGTGGTTGTCCGCCACGTTCTCCCGCGCCGTGGGTCCCGTCCGGGTCGAGTAGGCCTGCCGGCCGTAGTGCGGGTCCTCCTCGGCCGCCGACTCGCCCTCGTGCGGCCGGACGTGGTCACTGCCGTGGTTGTGCAGCCGTACGATGCCGTCGCCCCGCGTCGCCTGCACCAGCAGTCCCGGTGCGGGCAGCGCCAGGACCCGGTCCGCCTCCTCGACCGGCGCGGGCTCCTCGGGCGCCGTCCACAGCGGGTGGTCCGCCGGGGCGAGCAGCGAGACGAAGGCCTTCGACGCCCAGTACGGGGAGGCCGGACCCGAGTACGGCTGCAGGGTCGCCTCGTGCGGGCCGTACCAGCCCAGGCTCAGCAGCCCCTCGTCGGTCAGCGCCCCTCGGTCCACGAAGTACCGCAGGCTGCCGCTGACCAGGCGCCGCGAGGCACCCGGCGTCAGCGGGGTGTGTCCGGTCAGCGCGCCCAGACCCACGGCCGCCGACGCGGCGAAGCGGTAGGTGAGCGAGCGGCCGAAGTGCAGCGGCGCACCGTCGGCCCCGAACATCAGGGCGAAACCGTCGAGGTGGGCGCGCAGCCGGTCCCCGTACCGGGAGAGCGCGTCCGTGTCGCCGCCGAGGTGGGCGTCGAGCACCGGGTAGAGGTGCAGCGCCCAGCCGTTGTAGTGGTCGAAGGCGCGTCCGTCGCCGTCGGCGTACCAGCCCCCGCCCCGGTACCAGCCCTCCATCAGCTCCAGCGCCCGCTCCCGGGCCGCGGCCGTCTCGGCGTCGCCGCGGCCGACCGACTCCAGGAACCCGGCGACCGTGTACGGGAACAGGTACCAGTTGTTCGGCGCCGGAACGTGCCGCAGGGCACCGCGCAGCCACTCCTCCACCCGGTCCTGGACGGCGGAGTCGAGGTGCTTCCACAGCCACGGCGCGGTCAGCCGCAGCCCGAGCGCGACCGACGCCGACTCCACCATGGGCTGGCCCTGCACGTCGTGGTCGAGGATCAGCGGCCAGGACTCGGTGTCGTCGCGGCCGGGGGTGCGGGTGCCCGACGCGAGGCCCTCGGCGTAGCGGTCCAGCCAGCCGTGCGGGTCCGCGCCGCCGGCGCCCGCGACGCGGAAGCCCGCCGCGAGGAAGGTCCGCGCGAAGCCCTCCAGACCGTCGGAGCGCACCCCCGAGCGCGAGGGCCGTCCGGGCAGGTCGAGCAGGGCGCGGCCCGGGGTGCTCCAGCGCCACGCGGCCCACAGCAGCCCGTCCGCGACGGCCTCCCAGTGGGCGCGGGTGTAACCGGTGTACGGGCTCGACGCACGGTCCTCGGTGGGCAGTTCGAACGGGATGCTCATGCCAGGAACGCCAGCCTTTCGCGTCGTACGGGGTGGAGGAAACCGGAACCGGAGGCCCAACGGGTGGTCTCGGCGAGCGCCAGGTCGGCCAGCCGACGCCACTCGTTGCCCTCGGAACCGGCCAGGTGCGGGGTGATCAGGGCGTGCTCGCAGTCCCACAGCGGGTGCTCCGGCGGCAGCGCCTCGGGATCGGTGACGTCCAGGACGGCCCGGATGCGGCCCGCAAGGACGGCGTCGGTGAGCGCCTCCTGGTCGATCACCGCCCCGCGGGAGGTGTTGATCAGCACCGCGTCGGCGGGCATCGCGTCGATCAGTGAACGGCTCACCAGGCCACGGGTCGTGGGCAGCAGCGGGGTGTGCACGCTGACGGTGTCGCAGCGCGCGAACAGCTCGGGCAGCGTCACGTTCTCCACGCCGAGCTCGGCGGCCTCCGCGTCGCTCACGTACGGGTCGTGCAGCAGGACCCGTACATCGTGCGGACGCAGCAGCTCCACGACCCGGCGGCCGATCAGCGAGGCCGACAGGATGCCCACCGTGCGCCGGTAGTTGCCGACGCCGCGCGGGGTACGCAGCCAGTTGCCGCGCACCCGGGAGGCCCGGTAGTCGCGGGCCCGCTCCAGCACCCGCTTGCCGCTCAGCAGGATCATGCCGAGCGTGTACTCGGCCACCGGCAGCGCGTTGGCCGCGGCGGCCGAGGAGACCTCGACGCCCCGCTCCCAGCACGCGTCGGTGACATGCCCGCGGACACTGCCCGCCGTGTGCGCCACGGCCCGCAGCAGGGGCGCCGCCCGCAGCACCTGAGCGTCCAGCGGCGGACAGCCCCACCCGGTGATCAGCAGCTCCACGTCCGCCAGTACGGATCTCGCCCGCGCCGTCGTCAGGTCGTCCAGCACCGGCAACGGCGCGAGGTCGCAGACCCGACGGAAGGCGGCGAGGGACTCGGGGTCGAGGACGGCCGAGGCGGCGTCCGGGGACATGGCCACGGCGGCACGGGGCCGGCGGCCGGGTCCGGGGGCGTGCACGGTCACTTGACGGCTCCGGCGGTCAGGCCGCTGCGCCAGAAACGCTGGAGCAGCACGAAGGCGAGGATGAGCGGCAGCACGGCGAGCAGCGAACCCATGATCACCACGGGGTAGTACTCGGGGGACACGGACGCCGAGCTGTTCCACTGGTACAGGCCGAGACTGACGGGATACAGGTCCTGGTCGGACAGCATCACCATGGGCAGGAAGAAGTTGTTCCAGATGGCGGTCAGCTGGAAGAGGAAGACGGTGATCAGACCGGGCCCGAGCATCCTGAGCGCCACCCGCGCGTACGTGGTCAGCTCCCCGGCCCCGTCCACGCGCGCCGCCTCCAGCACCTCGTCGGGCACGTAGCCCCGGGCGAAGATCCGGCCGAGGTAGACGCCGAACGGATTGAACAGCACCGGGATGAACACCGCCCAGAAGGTGTTGACCAGGCCGGCCTCCGAGGCCATCAGGTACAGCGGCAGCGCGAGCACCGTCTGCGGCACCATGACCGCCGCGAGCACCAGGCCGAACAGCTTCTCCTTGTGCCGGAAGCGGTACTTGTCGAAGGCGTAGCCGCAGGCCACGCTCACCAGTGCGCCGACGGCGGCGCCGATCACCGCGTACAGCAGGCTGTTGACGTACCAGCGGCCGTACAGTCCGCCGTCCATGGCGAACAGGTCCTTGAGGTTCTGCAGGAGCGAGAAGTCGCTCAGGGACAGCAGGTCGCTGCTGAACAGGGCGTCGCGGTTCTTGGTCGAGGCGAGCACCAGCCACAGCACCGGCAGCAGCGTGTAGAGGACGGAGACGGCGACGACCACGTTGACGGTGGCGCGGCCCAGGAGCTTCGGGCGGAGCAGGGTGCTGTCGGTGGCGCTCATCGGGCCTCCTCGGAGTCGGCGCGGCTGGTGAAGCGGGTGACGCCGTAGGACAGGGCGATGGTGCACACCAGCAGGACCACCGAGGCGGCCGCCGCGAGGCTGTAGTTGTTGCGGGTGAAGGCAGCGTCGTAGATGTACATGCTGGGCGAGAACCGCGAGTTGATCATCGGGGAGGACTGGCTGAGCAGCATCGGCTCGGTGAACAGCTGGAGCGCCCAGATCAGGGTGAAGATGGCGACCATGACGATCGAGGCGCGTACCAGGGGCGTCTTGACCTGGAGGGCCGTGCGCACCGGGCCGGCGCCGTCGACGACGGACGCCTCGATGACCTCGCGGGGCACGGCCTGGAGGGCGGCGTAGAAGACCACCATGTTGTAGCCGAGGTTGCTCCACAGCGCGATGTTCACGATGGACGGGATCACGGTGTGCACGCCGAGGAAGTCGATCGTGAGGTCGCCCTTGGCGAACAGCTCGATCACCGGGCTGATGCCGGGCGTGTAGAGGTACAGCCAGATCAGTGCCGCGATGATGCCGGGCACCGCGTGCGGCAGGAACAGGCCCAGTTGGGCGAGGCCGCGCAGCCGGACCACGCCCGAGTCGAGGAGCAGGGCGAGGGCGAGCGCGCCGACGACCATCAGGGGGATGTAGATCAGGCAGTACAGGGCGACCGTGCCGAGCCCGCCGAGGAAGGTGGGGTCGGTGAGGACGGCCGCGTAGGAGCGCAGCCCGACGAAGACCTGGCGCTCCGGGCCGAAGCCGAGGCCCGGCTGGTCGTCGCTGAAGAAGCTCAGGTAGACGGCGGTGCCGACGGGGATCAGGAAGACGGTGACCAGCAGGGCGAAGAACGGCGTCATGAGGACGCCGGCTGCGGTCAGTTGACGGCGCTTGGCCGCTCTGCGGGCGCGCGGGCCCGAGTCGGAGGGTGCCGGGGAGGCGGCGCGGGCGGCGCCGGCCGGCACCCGTGCGTGGGTGGTCGTGGTCATGGGTGTGTCACCTGCCTTTCGTCGGCTCAGGTGCTGTGCTGGGTGGTGGACAGGCCGAGGGCCTTGAGGTCGGGCATGGTGCCCTCCTGCGCGCTGCGCAGCGACTCGACGAGGCTGCCCTGGCCCCCGCCGACCCGGGCGAAGGAGTCCTGCATGACCTTCTGGGTGGCGCTCATCCGCGGACCCCAGAGCCACTGGTCGCCGATCTTCTCGGCCTCCTGCTCGAACAGGGCGTAGATGTCCTGCCCGCCGTAGTACGAGCGGTCGAAGGCCTCGCGGCCCACGGAGACCAGCCCCGGCGCCGCCGGGTACTGGCTGCTGGTGCCGCTGGAGAGCCGGGCGCGCAGGGAGTCGGGGTGGGAGACCTGCCACTCGATGAACTCCATGGCGGCCTCCGGGTGCCTGCTGTCCTCGGTGATCGCGAAGGTCGAGCCGCCGTGCGTGCCGGTCGAGGGGCTGCCGGTGTCCCACTGCGGCATCGGCGCGATCCGCCACTGGCCCTTCTGCCCGGGCCGCGCGTTCATCTGCGCGCCGGCGTCCCAGGCGCCGCTGAGCCGGGTGAGGACCAGGCCGTTGCCGATCTGCGCGTCGGACTGCCTGCTCTCGACGGCGTTCATGAAGACGTCGTCCCGGTCGATCAGCCCCTGCCAGTACTCGGCCACCCGCCGTGAGGGCGAGTCGGCGAGGGAGACGTTCCAGGCACCCTTCGAGGTGTCGAACCACTGGGCGCCCGCCTGCCAGGCGTAGCAGGCGAACTGCGTCATGCCGTCGGTCGGGAAGAGCACCAGCCGCCGGTCGGGCGCCGTGCGGTGCACCGTCGCGGCCTGCTCGGCGAACTCGTCCCAGGTGCGGGCGACGTCGAGCCCGTAGTGGTCGAACAGGTCGGCGCGGTAGTGCATCACCATGGGCTCGACGTCCAGCGGCACGGCGAACACCCGCCGTTCGAAGGTGGTCAGGCCGAGCGCCTGCGGCAGCAGCTTGCGGCGCAGGCCGTCGCTCATCAGGTCGGTGAGGTCGCGGGCGACGCCGTCGATGGCGAACCCCGGCACCTGCGGATATTCGAGAGTGGCGACGTCGGGGGCGTTCCCGGCCCGGGCGGCGTTGCTGAGCTTGGCGTAGCCGCCCTGCCCGCCGGACGGGATCTGCTGGAACTCCACCTGGATGGTGCGGTGGGTGCGGTTGAACGCGTCGACCACTTCCTGGCTGCCGCGCAGGGCGGACCAGAAGGTGATGCGGGTGGTGGTGCCCGTGCGGGCCGACGATGCGCCGCTCCCCCCGCTGCAGGCGCTCGCGGCTCCTGCAAGGGGTAGGGCGGTCATCGCGGCGAGCACGGAGCGACGGCTGGGTCGTCCGGGCATGGCGCCTCCGCGGCTCCTGCGGGTCCGCGCGGGACGCGGACACGACTCTTCGAGACACCGGAATCCTGAACGCCCTGACTCAAACGGTCAATAGATCGATCAGAAGAAAATGAAACGCTCAAACGCTCATTCGTCGAGCGGTGCGGACCACCGGTCCGTGGACCCCCGCACCATCAGACGCGGCAGCAGCTCGACGCGTCGGCCCGGCTGCCTGCCGCCGGGCGCCTCGGACAACCGCTGGAGCAGCAGCTCCGCCGCCGCGTGCCCGACCTCCGCCTTCGGCGGCGACACGGCCGTCAGCGGAGGCGAGGCCAGCCCGGCCACGACATCGTCGTACGCCACGACCGAGCAGTCCTGCGGCACGCGCACGCCCTCCTCCGCCAGCCGCTGGACCACCATCAGCGCGTCCACGTCACCGTGCAGCACCATCGCGGTCGCACCCACCTTGCGCATCAGCGCGGGCAACTCCGCCGTCTCGTCCGCCGAGTACGGCCCGTCGGCCCCGGCCTCCGGCGCGACCAGCGTCCACGCCCACCCCTCCACCAGGGGGTGCGCCCCGGCGATCTCGGTGAAGGCGGCCCGCAGCGAGCGGGCGGTGGGGCTGTCGTGCCGGGTCGCGAACACCATGCGCCGGTGACCGAGACCCACCAGGTGCTCCACCGCCAGATGCGCGCCGTACCAGTGGTCCGAGCACACCGAGTCCAGGGCGTGCGGCGCGCTGCCGCGCCACGGGCGGCGCTCCATCAGCACGGTCGGCACCCCGATCCCGGCCAGCCACGCGTGGTCGGCCTCCTCGTCGGTCCGGCCGCGCCAGCGCGGGGCGATCAGCAGCCCGTCGGCGCCGTCCGACAGCGCCCGCTCCACCAGCGGGCGTTCGGCGCCGGACGCCTGGGGCGCGAGATGCAGGGCCATGCGCACCCCGGCCCGCTCCAGGACCGTGCGGGCCCCGTGCAGGGTCTCGGTCAGGTACGAGTGCCGGACGGGGACCACCACGGCCACCCGGTCCCCGCCCGCCGGGGCCGGGTCGTGGGCCGTCTCCCGGGCGGGCAGCGTCGACCGCACGACCCCGTGGCCGCGGCTCAGCCGCCCCTCCCGCGTCAGCTCCTCCACGTCGCGGCGCACCGTGACCACCGACACCTGCAACTCGTCGGCGAGGTCACGGACCCGCGCGGTACCGCGCGACTGGACCGCCGCCAGTATCCGCTGGCGCCTGAGATCGACCGGCTCGCGCATCAGGGCTCCCCACCCGAGAATGTTCGTTTGAGCGATTGGGAGTCATCATAACGATCGCCCGCGCCGGGTGCCGGTGTCCCTACGGTTCGGGGTCCGCGAGGAGGGGGCCCAGCGGACCCAGGTCGAGGTTCAGGTCGGAGCGGCTCAGGCCGTGCTGGGCGCAGAGGTCGTCCATCCGCTCGTCGAGCAGCATGAGCGCCGTGCCGAGCCGGTCCTCCTGGTCCGCGCTCAGGGTGCCCTCGTCGAAGCGGCGCACGGCCTGGCGCTCCATGAGCTGGCGCAGCAACTCCACCACGGTCAGGACCAGGGCGGCCAGGTCGTTCGTGACCCGCTCGGGATCCAGGTCGAGGGCGTGCGCGGCCCGGGGCCCGGTCACAGCGGCCCGCTGTCCGGCCAGGGAGCGGGCACCCGCTCGTTCACCGACGACAGCAGCGCGTGCAGGGAGATCCGCACCAGCGGCACGTCCGCGATGGCCAGGACGAGATCGCCGCTCACCACGACACCGGTCGCCAGCACCCGGTCCAGCAGGTCGACCAGGGGCACGCCGATCGGCGCGTACGGATCCGGGCCGCCCCAGGGCACCGGGGCCGGACCCGGCGCACGGGCGTCCGGGACGGTCATGGGCGGACCTCCTGCTCCGGGCCGGCCTGCGGGTCCTGGTCCCAGCGGGCGAAGGAGTACGGGATCCACGGGCCCGAGGCGTCGACCCGCACGGCCGGACACCGGCCGTCGGCGGCGAGCCGCGCCAGGGCCTCGGTGAAGGCGGTGCGCCGCGCGTCGTCCACCAGGTAGGCGGCATTGAGCAGTTGCGGGGCACGACGGCCCGTCAGCCGCTCGCTCTGCGGGCGGTGCCGTGTCGTGGCGACGGCGTGGCACCGCAGCTCCGCGTCGACCGCCTCCGCCTCGGCCAGCGCCCTGCCGTGGGCGGTCCGCCGGTCGCGCCGTCGTGCGCTGGCCCGGCCGAGGTAGGCACGCCCGCCGCCGGCGTCGCTCGGGGCCGCGGTGTCCGCGGCGGGCTGCGGCGCGCTCTCGGCGGCATGCACCTTCACCGCCCACTCCGTACGGTCCCTGAGCCGGTCGAGCAGTGTGTCCAGCACCGGCTGCCGGGCGGCGACGGCCCGTGCGGCGGTCAGGTCCCCGCGGTACAGGGTCGCCATCGGCAGCGGCACGACCGGGCCCCGCCCGGCCGCGGCCTCGACGCCCCGGTGATGGGCACGCGCGCAGCGTTCCAGGTCGTCCGGCCGGTTGAGGCGTTCCGTCAGCGCCTCCTCGTCGAACAGGGCCGCGGGGACGTCCTGGACGACCAGGTACAGGCCGCCCGCGCGCAGCACACGCAGCGGCCCGCCCTCCTCGTGCCCCCTCACCGACGCCAGCCCGGCCGGGTCCGGCGGGGTGCGGGTGACGGCGAAGGCGCAGACGATGCCGGTGGCCGCCGTTGTGGCGGCGGTCGTGCTCATCGCACGGCTCCCGCGGTCTCCCCGGCGGCCCCCTCCAGGGCGTCGAGGCGCTCCCGCAGCCGCGCGTTCTCCTCGGCGAGCGCGTCCCGCGCGGCCCGGGACGACAGCGCGGGGTCGGTCTCCCACCAGTCGATGCCCGCCTTCTTCGCGGTGTCCACCGACGCGATGAACAGCCGCAGCCGGATCGTCAGCAGCTCGATGTCGAGCAGGTCGATCTTGATGTCGCCCGCGATGACGATGCCCTTGTCGAGGACGCGTTCGAGGAGGTCGGCGAGGCTGCCGGAGGGGGGCCCGTAGGGCTCTGCCTCCGGGCCCGGATACCGGTGGTCGAGGTCCGTCACCTCGTACTCCCCGAGGGAGCGTCAGCGTCAGTGGCGGCGACGGCGACGGGGGCGTTCGTCGTCCTCGTACTCCCCGTCCTCGTCCTCGTCCTCGGCGTCTGCGTCGTCTTCCTCGTCTTCCTCGTCCTCATACGGGTCCTCTTCGTCGTCGTACTCGCCCTGCTCGTCGTCCTCGTACCGGTCCTCTTCGCCCTCGTCCCCCTCGTCCCCCTCGGCGTCGTCGGGTTCGTCGGCGTTCTCCTCCTCCAGCGCGTCCTCGTGGCTCTTGACGACCTCGCCGTCGCGGATCTCGCCGCGCCAGCCCTCGACCTCCTCGCCGCTCGTCAGGGTCACGTGCCGCGCGAAGTGCTTGAGGTCCAGCCGCAGTCGGCGTCCCTGGGCACGCCAGAGGTTGGCGGTCTTCTCGAAGAAGCCGGCCGGGTAGTACTCGACGACCACGACGACCCGGGTCAGCCGGGGCGCCAGTTCGTGGAAGGTGACCACCCCGTTGGGACTGCCCTTGGCGCCCTCGGAGGTCCAGGCGATCCGCTCGTCGGCGATCTGCTCCTGGACGGTCGCCTTCCAACTGCGGCTCGAAAAGGCGATCTTGGCGGTCCAGTCCGAGGTCGTCTCGTCGTGGGGGCTGACGCTCTGCACACCCTTGGTGAAGTCGCTGAAGTCCTGGAGCTGCGTCCACTGGTCGTAGACGGCGCGCAGGGGGACGCCGATGTCGACGGTCTCCATGATGTGCGTCGCCTTGATGCTGCCACCGCTCCTGGAACCGCCACCACCGCTCTTGGAACCGCCGTTGCCGTTCCTGGAGCCGCCGCCGCCCGTGCCGTTGCCGCCGCCGCCGCCCCCGGAGCCACCGCCGTCGGACGATTCGGTCAGACGGTCGGTCAGGGACCCGATCCGTTCCCCCGCCCTGCCGACGAGGCCGTGTCCCGCCGCGGACAGGTAGCCGCCCAGTGCGTCCTTGAGGTCGCCGAGCGGAGACGCGCCGCCGTCGCCCTGCCGGTCGGGGGTCATCCGCGCCCACCTCCGCGCCCGACGCCCGGGCCCACCGCCCGCTTCGCCGGTACGGCCTTCCCGGCCGCCGCCTTCTTCGCCGCGGTCTTCTTCGCGGCCTTCTTGGCCGTCTTGCGGGGCGGCGACGGCGCGGGTCGCCGGTCTTCCTCCCGGTCCTCCTCGTCGAAGTAGGCGTCCTCGTCCCGGCGGGAGTCGTCGTCCCGGGCGTCGTCGGCACCCTCGTCCCGCCGGCCCTCGCCGGTGAGCGCGTCGGTCCGGTCGCGAAGCGTGTCCGCGAGCCCGGTGAGCCGCCGGTTCGCCGCGGCCGTGACGGCCGCACGCCCCGCGGTCAGCAGCTCGCCCCTGACCTGCTCGGTCAGCTCCTGGAACTGCGGCGTCCGCTGCAGGCCGCCCAGCCCCTGGCTGAGTACCTGGCCGGGGGAGAGACCGGCACGCCGGCCCACGAGGTAGGAGCCGACCGCGAAGGCGAGTTTGGCCTTCTTCGTGCGCCCCAGGAGATATCCGCTCGCCACGGCCGCCGCCATGGCCGTCCTGCTGTCGTTCATACGTGCCTTCTCCGTGCTCGATTCGTGGTGGTCGTACGGCCGGTGGTCCGGGCCGGGCGTTCGAGGAGGGTGAGCAGACGCTCCTCCTCCCGTTCGAAGACGGCCTCGTCGACGGCGCCCTCGTCCAGGGCCCGGTTGAGCGCGGCCAGCCGCGCCTGTACCGCGCGCGGGTCATGGACCTGCCGACGGGCCTCCTGAAGCAGGTGGTCGGCGATCCACGCCGTGCCGCGCACCGGTGCGAGGGGCAGCAGGAGGAGTCCGCTCACGATGCCCACCGCGTCACCGGCCGGCCGGCGTCGAGGGGCGCGGGTCGACGAAGCTGTAGCACGGCAGGGGCCCGGTCACGCTGAGGGCCAGCCGGTCCCCGCAGGCACGGGCCCGCGCCGCCACGGCCTCCCGGAACCGCTGCTCGTCGTCCGCACGCAGCAGGAACGACGCGCTGAGCACCTGCTCGTCGTCGGTCGCGCCCTGGACCGTGCGCACGGCGAGCGGGGCCAGACGGTCGACGACCTCCCGGGCCGCGCGCCGCGCCTCACGGCGCACACCGAGGGCGATCGCCTCGCCCAGCCGGACGTTGGCCTCGTAGTCCGGCCGGCGACGGGTGCGCAGGGCCAGGTTCCGCAGCTGGTCGTCCCGGCGCACCAGATCGGCGAAGTGGCCGGGGACCACCGCCCCCTTGACGTTGAGTTCGACACACCCCCGGACGCCTTCGAGCTGCTCCGTCAGGTGGACGGCGTCGGAACGCAGTTGGGAGAGCAGGGTGTCGGTCCGGGGGCTGAGGACGGCGAACCGCATCGGCAGGACCGGTCCCTGCGCGGCGAGTTCGTCCAGCACGGCCTGGTGGGCCAGCAGGTCCCGGCGCCTGGGCCGGATCCGCGGGGGAGCTGCCGACACCGCCGCGCACAGCCCGGACTCGGTGAGCAGCCGTACCGGGGCGCCGTCCACACCGGGGGAGCGGGGCGCGCGCATCCCGGCGGGGGCGATGCCGTAGACATACAGCGCCTTCGGCACCGAGGCGGAGGCGGAGGCGGCGCCGGGGGACGCGGCGGTGTCGGTGGCCGCGACCGTGCCGGTGGCCGTGGTGGGGGCGGGCGCGGTCATTCGTCCTCCGTCTCAGTGCGCCGGCGGGGGCGGGAGCGAGGGCGGTCGTCCTCGTCGCGGCGGGGGCGGCCGTCCGGCCGCGGGGCCGTTGCGTGCCCCGGCCGCGCTCCGCGCGCTCGCGGGGCAGGACCTCCTCCGCCTCCTCCCGCTCGGGCTCGTGCTCGGGCGCGAGGACGTCGCGCACCTTGTCGGTCAGGGAGCGCGCCGTCCGCCTGGCGCCCGCCTTGCCCACGGTCTTGGCGACCGGACCGCCGAACAGCTCGGGCACGGTCTTGGAGCGCACGTCGTGCTCCAGGTCCAGGCGGTTGCAGGCCTCGGCGAACCGGAGATACGTGTCGACGCTCGCGACCACGATGCGGGCGTCCACCTTGAGGATCTCGATGCCGACCAGGGAGACGCGCACGAAGACGTCGATCACCATGCCGCGGTCGAGGATGAGTTCGAGGACGTCGTAGAGGGTTCCCGCGCGGGGCGCGCAGACGACCTCGTCGTCGTAGGTGATCATGCGGTGGTCCTTCCGGGTGCGGGCCTCACGGTCCGCTCACTGGTCCTGGGCACCGCGCCGGTAGCGCGCGATCCTGCGGTACTGGATCAGGTCGCCCGCCGCGTCCAGCCCGACCTCGTAGGTGGCGAGCAGGCTGGTGGTGTCGGGGATGCGCGCGACCTCGAGCACGTCCACGTGGACGGTCCAGCCGCCGTCCTGGCTCCGGCACACCGCGGAGACCCCCTCCAGGTGGTGCCGGATCAGCTCGGACAGGGCGTCGGCCGCGTGCCGGGCGGCGTCACGGGCGTCCCGCACGCCGCGCTCGCGCGTGGCGGTGGAAGTCGTGCGGCGCCGTCGCTCGCCAGGTTCTGTCATGCTGCCCACTCTGACCGCGGACCCCGGTCCCCGCGTGCGCAGTTACCCCATCCGGGGTCGCCTCCGGCGCGGTGAGGCGCCCGGGGCGGCCCGGGACGGGGCGGTGGGTCAGGCGTCCGGGGTGCCGGCCGGCGGGCGTCGGCAGTGCAGGAAGAGGTGCGGCTCCGGCCGGGCCTCCGGGTGGGCCGGGGTGAACATCGACGCCTCCTGCGCCAGCACCTCCAGACCCGCGTCCTCGACCAGGGCGGTGAGGTCCTGCGTGGGGAAGCTGGTCACGCGCACCGGCTGGCCCATGAAGGTGGCGTCGACGCCCTCGACGTCCAGCGGCACGGTCGCCAGGACCAGATGGCCCCCCGGCTTCAGCAACCGCACCAGGTGCCGCACGAGGTCCTGCTGCTCCCGCCGGTCCAGCTGGAGCAGCGAGAAGTACACGCAGACGGCGTCGAACGAGCCCTCCGCGAGCGGTACGTTGCGGATGTCGGCGCACCGGAAGGTGGCGGTCGGCACCTGCCGTGCGGCCAGCTCCACCATGACGGGGGAGACGTCGACGCCCAGCACCTCGTGCCCGGCGTCCGCGAGGGTCTCGGCGGTCGGCCGGCCCGTGCCGCTGCCCACGTCGAGGACCCGGCTGCCCGGCGCGAGCCGCGCGAGCAGCCACTCCAGTGAGCGGCGGTGCGTCTTCGACCCGGCGAACGCCCTCTCGTACTCGGCGCCCAGCGCGTCGAACGCGGCGGCGGCCTGCGGGCGTTGCTGGTCGTCGGTCACGGCGGTCCCTTCGGTGCGGTGGGCCGGGTGCCCCCGGAGCATCGTTCCACCGGGACAGAGCCGCCGACAAGGGGCCCTTGGGGGGACGGGCCGCCGGGCGGCGGGCCCGGGCGGGACGTGCTATCCGCCGTCGTCCCGCGCCGTCCCCGGCTCGGCCGTCCGGCGGTGCACCGCGGCCTTGACCCGGTCCGGCAGCACCTTGCCGGCCACCCCCTGGGCCTTGGTCCTCGCCGAACCGGTGACCAGCTTCCCGCGCCCCTTCATGACGGCGTCGAACGCCTGCCGGGCGACCTGCGCCGGGTCGTCCTTCGGCATCGTCCCGACCCTGGTGTCCGCCATGCCCGCCCGCCGGAAGAAGTCCGTCTCCGTCGGACCGGGCATGAAGGAGGTGACCGTGACACCGGTGTTCCCGACCTCCTCCTGCAACGCCTGGGCGAAGGACTGGACGAACGACTTCGACGCGTTGTAGACCGACTGGAAGGAACCCGGCATCGTCGCCGCGACCGAGGACGTGAACATCAGCCGCCCCACCCCGCGCGCCACCATGTCCCGCAGCAGGGGCTTGGCGAGCCGCACCGTCGACGACACGTTGAGGTCGATGACGGACTGGTCGTCGGCGCGGTCGGTGTCGACGAAGGCGCCGCCCTGCCCCACCCCGGCGTTGAGGGCCGCCACGTCCACCGCGAGCCCGGTCAGGGCGGCGACCAGCTGGTCCACGCCCTCGGCCGTCCGCAGGTCCGCGCGTACGGCCCGCACCTCGACGCCGGTCTCCCGCAGCCGCCGCGCGGCGTGCTCCAGCCGTTCGTCCTCGGCGTTGACCACGAGGTCGTAGCCGTGCTCCGCGAACAGCGCGGCGAGTTCGTACCCGATCCCGCTGGACGCCCCGGTGACCAGGGCGAGCGGCCTGCTGCCGTCCATGGCTCCTCCGTCCTCGGCGCACCCGCGCCGTGCCGACTCCGGGTGCCCCGATCCGCGTCCGCACATCACCGCCCGGCCCGAGCCGGACCGCTCACCGGGGCCGCGCCCCGTCCAGGGCCAGGTCCACCAGCCCCCGTACGAGTACGTCGTCCAGCGGCGCCCCGCTGAGCAGGACCCGGACGAACAGCGGACCGCTGACGGCCTCGATCAGCAGCCCGGGGTCGGTGTCCGCGGCCAGCTCGCCCCGCTCGGCGCCGCGCCGGACCATCACCACGGCCCGGTCGAGACGCTCGCGCCAGTAGGGGCCGCGCCGGTCCGCCAGGGTGTCGTCGTCCTCGACGCTCAGCCGCAGCAGCGCCCGGCCCTGCGGGGTGGCCAGCAACCGGGCCAGGGCGGAGAAGAACGCCAGCAGGTCGTCCCGGACGCGTCCGGTGTCCGGGACCGGCAGCGCGGTGTCCAGTTCCGTGGTCAGCGCGTCCAGGATCAGGTTCTCGCGCGTGCCCCACCGCCGGTACACGGACGTCTCGTGCACCCCGGCCGCGCGGGCCACGGCGCCGACCGTCACGCCCGCCAGGCCCTGACTCGACAGCAGGTCCACGGCGGCGGCCAGCACGGCCCGCCGCATCCGCTCCCCGCGGCGGCGCAGGGGCGGGGCGACGGGGTCCGGTGAGTTCATCGGACCAGCCTAAAGCAAGTTGCCCTGCGTTGGGTGTACGGTTAACGCAAGTCGACCTGCGATGGACCGCTGGGGCCGTCCGGGGTCGCCGCCGCACCGAGGAGGTCCTGTCATGGCGCAGATGCTCGCCGCCCGCCTGCACGTCCCGAGCCGCACCCTGCGACTCGACGAGGTGCCCCGCCCGCAGCCGGGCCCCGGGGAGGTGCTGGTCAAGGTCGAGGCGGCCGGCGTGTGCCTGTCCGACGTGCACCTCATCGACGGCACCCTCACCCCGCTCCTCCTGCGGGGCGACACGGTCACCCTCGGCCACGAGGTCTCCGGCACCGTCGCCGAGACCGGCGCGGGCGTCACCGCCTGGTCGCCCGGACAGCGGGTCGTGCTGCACGCCGGTGAGACGCGGGACGGCGTCACCTACACCCGTGGCGTCGACTACGACGGCGGCTGGGCCGAGTACGCCCTCTCCGCCGCCGACGCCATGACACCGCTGCCCGACGCCATCCCCTTCGAACAGGGCGCGATCATCCCGGACGCCGTGTCCACCCCGTGGGGCGCCATCACCGAGACCGCCGTGGTCCGGCCCGCCGAGGCGGTCGGCGTGTGGGGCGCCGGCGGCCTCGGCGTCCACGCGCTGCAACTGCTCCGGGCGATCGGCGCCTGCCCGGTCGTGGCCGTCGACCCCAACCCCGTCGCCCGCGAACGCGCCCTGGCCGCGGGCGCCGACCTCGCCCTGGACTCCGCCGACCCCGAACTGGGGCAGACGGTCCGGGCGGCGACCGGCGGCCTCGGGCTCGCCGCCGCCTTCGACTTCGCGGGCGTGCCGCCCGTGCGGGAGCAGGCGGTCTCCGTCCTGGCACCCAGGGGGCGACTCGTCCTGGTGGGCCTGACCGACAAGCCCCTCACCGTCACGGACGGGACCCGCTTCAGCTACCTCCAGCAGCGCGTCCTCGGCCACTACGGCTCCGACATGCCGGTCGCCCTGCCACAGCTCCTGCGGCTGATCCAGGGCGGACGGCTGGACTTCTCCGGTTCCGTCAGCGGGGTGCTGCCGCTGGCCGAGGCCGCCGAGGCGGTCGCCCGGCTGGAGCGGAAGGAGGGCGACCCGATCCGGCTGGTGCTCCGCCCGTGAGATGAGGGAGCGCCGAGAACTCCCGCGGCGGCTGAACGCTTGAGCCCCCGGTTCCGTATGGAGCCGGGGGCATTTCACGTCCGAGTTCCGTCACGACACTGGAGCACGCCTTGGGACACGACAGGCGCAGACGCCCGACCGGGGCGCGGCGCGCGACCTTCGCAGCGGTCGCGCTGATACTGGGAGGCGGCGGCCTGGCGGCCGTGAACGTCTTCGCCTCGGCGACGGAGTCCGGCAACGCGGCCGTTCCCCTGGGCAGTTCCGGAGTCGCGGCCACCGTCGACTGCCCCGACCCGACCGAACGCCTGACGGCCGTTCCGGAGCAGGCGAGGCCCGAGGTGGACACCGAACTCGCGCACCTCGACGAGCAGATCGCCGCCGCCTACCGCGGGCTCCAGGACGCCGCCCGCACCGCGGACGACGGCACCCTCGACGAGGGCGCGATTCTGGACCCCCTGAAGAAGGAGCGCGCGGCGACGATCGAACGCATCGCCGCCGCCGTCGACAAGGCCGGGGACCGCCCCGAGGGCCTGGACACCCTGGCCGAGTGCACCCTGCGCCGCACCGGGACCGCGTCGGCGGACACGAGCGGCAGCCCGGACCGGCAGGGCCAGGAGCAGGGGCAGAAGGAGGGGAAGCGGGAGCAGGGCCAGGGGGACGGCAAGGGCGGCGAGTCCGGTGCGGGGCAGCAACAGCCGCCCGGCAACGGCGGCCAGGCGGGCAACGGCCCCGTGACGGCGGACTACGCCGACATCGAGTCCGTCCGGCCGGGCCCGGTACGGGCACCCCGGCAGCAGAAGGCGTCGACCGGCTCCTTCACCACCAGCTGCGGCGTCAACGCCGAGGGCCTGTTCAACTCGGACAACCTGATCGCCGCCCCCGGCGTCGGCAACGGCGCCCACCACTTCCACGACTACGTCGGCAACCAGGCCAACGACGCCTTCGCGAGCGACGAGGACCTGGCCGCCGGCGACACCAGCTGCGCCGACCAGGGCGACAAGTCCTCGTACTACTGGCCCGTGCTGCGCCTCCAGAACGGCACCGCCGAACAGGACGCCCAGTCGCCCGGCGGCGGCGTGGAGGGCAACGCCGGAGAGATCGTCACGCCGGCCGAGGTCACCCTGACGTTCGAGGGCAACGAGCGCGGCAAGGTCACCGAGATGCCGCGCCTGCTGCGCATCATCACCGGCGACGCCAAGGCGTTCGTCAACGGCGACACCAACGCGAACGCCTCCTGGAGCTGCACCGGCCTCGAGTCCCGGCAGCTGAAGGACAAGTACCCGCTGTGCCCCTCCGGCAGCGACGTGGTGCGCACCTTCACCTTCCAGAGCTGCTGGGACGGCCGCAACACCGACAGCGCCAACCACCGCACCCACATGGCCTTCGCCGCCGCCGACGGCGGTTGCCCCGAGGGCTTCCGGCCCGTTCCACGACTGGTGCAGCGGGTCGTCTACGACGTGGCCGCGCCAAGCCTGGAGGACGGGGGCAGGACCGTGCCGCTGTTCGCCGTGGACTCCTTCCCCGAGCAGTTGCACAAGCCGGTCACCGACCACAGCGACTTCATCAACGTCTTCGACGAGGGCCTGATGCGCGAGATGGTCGAATGCATCAACTCCGGCCGCGCGTGCGGCCCGGACGCACCCCCGGCGTCCGAGCCGGGCGGGGGCGAGGAGCAGCCCGGCGGCGAGGACGGCGGCCGGACCGCCGAGCCCCCGGCCGGGCAGACCGCCACGGCCTCGGCACCCGCGGGCACCGGCCAGGACGGCCAGGACCAGCAGGACGGCCAGACGGGCGGGACCGCCGGGAAGGACGCCGGGAAGAACGACGGGGAGAACGACGGGAAGGCCCCAGGCCGGAACGAGGAGCAGAACGCGGGGCGGACCGGCGGGGGCGAGCCCGCGCCCCCGGCCGACGGCCGGGACACCGGTGCGTCCGCGAGCGCCGAGCCCAGGGCCGCTACGCCGGCCGCCGACACCCCGGACGACGTGAGCGGAGCCGCGGCCGCGACCGGCGACACCGGCAGCGGTGGCAACGCCGGGGGTGCCGGGCCGGCGCCCGGACCGCAGGCGCGGGGCGGGCTCGCCGAGACGGGTTCCGGGCTCGGCCTGTGGCCGGCGGCGGTCGGCGGCGTGCTCTTCGCCGGTGGATGCGTGCTGCTGATCCGTTCCAGGCGGCGTGCGCCGTGACGACCGCCCCGCCGGCATGACGACGGGTGGGCGGGGGAGGCTGCCCCCGCCCACGGGGAGTGGCTCGATTCGGGTGTTGCCAATTCCTTTACCCGGGCGCAGCCTGGTCTTCGAGCCGACTTTGGGAGCGCTCCCATGCGCTCGCGATGCCGCCGCTCCACGCTGTCCCCCCACGCGAGAGAAGGACGTCATGACTTGTCATGATCACACCAAAGACACGCCCCGCGGAACGACCCGCCGGGCGGCGACCCTCGTCCTCAGCACCCTCACGGCGGTCCTGCTCACCCTGATCCCCTGGAGCGGCACCGCCGTCGCCCACGGCTCGGTCGTCGACCCGGCCTCCCGCAACTACGGCTGCTGGGAACGCTGGGGCGACGACTTCCAGAACCCGGCCATGGCCGACCAGGACCCCATGTGCTGGCAGGCGTGGCAGGACAACCCCAACGCCATGTGGAACTGGAACGGCCTGTACCGCAACGGCTCGGCCGGTGACTTCCAGGCGGTCGTCCCCGACGGCCGGCTCTGCAGCGGCGGCCGGACCGAGGGCGGACGCTACAACTCCCTCGACGCCGTGGGCGCGTGGCAGACCACCGACGTCACCGACGACTTCACCGTCAAGCTCCACGACCAGGCCAGCCACGGCGCCGACTACTTCCTGGTCTACGTCACCAAGCAGGGCTTCGACCCCGCCACGCAGGCCCTGACGTGGGGAGACCTTCAGCAGGTCGCCCGCACGGGCAGCTACGGGCCCAGCCAGGACTACGAGATCCCGGTGAGCACCTCGGGACTGAGCGGCCGGCACGTCGTCTACACGATCTGGCAGGCGTCGCACATGGACCAGACGTACTTCCTGTGCTCCGACGTCGACTTCGGCTGACCCGCGCCACTCCCGCCCCCCACCCCCGCCGGGCGCGTCGCACCCGGCGGGGACACCGGTCGTGCGACGGCCCGCCGAACCGCTCCGCGTCCGCTTGCGGGTGCGGTATACGTCCCCTCATGGACTACTACGACCTGGGCGGCCACGGCCGCCCGGTGACGACCTCGTCGCCCGAGGCCCAGCGGTGGTTCGACCGCGGGCTGGTGTGGACGTACGCCTTCCACCACGAGGAGGCCGTCGCGTGCTTCGAGGCCGCCGCCGCGGCGGACCCGGACTGCGCCATGGCCCACTGGGGCATCGCCCACGCGCTGGGCCCCAACTACAACAAGCCGTGGGAGGCCTTCGGCGCCGAGGAGCTGACCCGGACCGTCGGGCGCACCCACGCCGCCGTCGAACGCGCTCACGACCTGGCCGACCGGGCCACCCCCGTCGAGCGCGCCCTGATCGGCGCCCTGCGCGCACGCTACCCGCGGGCGAGCGCCGTCGAGGACTGCTCGGTGTGGAACGCGCCGTACGCCGACAGCATGCGCGCCGTGTACGAACTGGCCCCGGACGACCTGGACGTGGCCACCCTCTACGCCGACGCCCTGATGAACCTCACGCCCTGGCGGCTGTGGGACCTGCGCACGGGACGGCCCGCCGAGGGCGCCCGCACCCTGGCGGCGAAGGAGGTGCTGGACCGGGCCCTGGCCGCCGGCGGGGGGCGCGACCACCCCGGCGTACTGCACCTCTACATCCACCTGATGGAGATGTCCCCCACGCCCGAGGCGGCCCTCGCCGTCGCCGACCGGCTGCGCGGCCTCGTCCCCGACGCCGGGCACCTCCAGCACATGCCGTCGCACCTCGAAGTGCTGTGCGGCGACTACCGCCGCGTGGTGTCGGACAACGCCGCCGCGATCGCGGCCGACGAGAAGTACCGCGCGCGGTCGGGCGCGATGAACTTCTACACCCTCTACCGCTCGCACAACCTCCACTTCAGGATCTACGGCGCGATGTTCCTGGGGCAGTACGAGGTCGCCCTCGACACCGCGGCGCGGCTGGAGGCGTCCGTCCCCGAGGAACTGCTGCGGGTGGAGAGCCCGCCGATGGCCGACTGGCTCGAGGGGTTCCTGGCGATGCGGGTGCACGTCCTGATCCGGTTCGGCCGCTGGGCGGACATCCTCGCCCTGCCGCTGCCGGCCGACCCGCGCCTGTACTGCGTGACGACCGCCATGCTGCACTACGCCCGCGGCGTCGCCCTCTCGGCCACCGGCCGGGTCCCGGCGGCGGAGGCCGAACGCGACCTGTTCCGCGCGGCGGTCGCCCGGGTGCCGGAGTCCCGCACGCTGTTCAACAACACCTGCGCCGACATCCTCGCCGTCGCCTCGGCCATGCTCGACGGCGAACTGGAGTACCGCAGGGGCGACCACACCGCCGCCTTCGCCGCCCTGGAACGCTCGATCGAGCTGGACGACAACCTGCCCTACGACGAGCCCTGGGGCTGGATGCAGCCCACCCGGCACGCCTACGGCGCCCTGCTCCTCGAACAGGGCCGGATCGCCGAGGCCGAGGCGGTCTACCGGGCCGACCTGGGCCTCGACGACACACTGCCCCGCCCGCTCCAGCACCCGAACAACGTCTGGGCCCTGCACGGACTCCACGAGTGCCTGGTGCGGCTGGGCAGGACGGGGGAGGCGCGGATCGTGGCACAGCAGCTGAAGCTCGCCGCCGCTCTGGCGGACGTACCGGTCGAGGCGTCCTGCTACTGCCGCCTCGACACAGTACGGGCCGCCGGTGGAGGGACCGACTGCTGCGCCACGGACCGCCGGCCCCTCCGGGAGTCCCGGATCAGACGTTGACGCCGAAGTCGGCGGCGATGCCCGCGAGACCGGAGGCGTAGCCCTGTCCGACCGCCCGGAACTTCCACTCGGCGCCGTGCCGGTACAGCTCGCCGAAGACCATCGCGGTCTCGGTCGAGGCGTCCTCGGACAGGTCGTAGCGGGCCAGCTCCTGGTTGTTCGCCTGGTTGACGACGCGGATGAACGCGTTGCGGACCTGGCCGAAACTCTGGCCGCGGTTCTCCGCGTCGTGGATGGAGACCGGGAAGACGATCCGGTCCACCTCGGCCGGGACCGCGGCGAGGTTCACCTTGACCGCCTCGTCGTCGCCCTCGCCCTCACCGGTGAGGTTGTCACCGGTGTGCTCGACCGAGCCGTCCGGGCTGGTGAGGTTGTTGTAGAAGACGAAGTGCCCGTCGGAGAGCACCTTGCCCGACGCGTCGAGAAGCAGCGCGGAGGCGTCGAGGTCGTAGTCGGTACCGGTCGTGGTGCGCACGTCCCAGCCCAGACCGACCAGCACGGCGGTCAGACCGGGCGCCTCCTTGCTGAGCGAGACGTTGCCGCCCTTGGCCAGGGAAACTCCCACTGCGTTCTCCTTCGTTCCGTCCAGTGATCAGGTCCGCCGATCACGTCTGCCGATGACGTCCATGTTCCTGCCCGCCAATCTACAACACTGTAGAAGACAAGCCTTCTATACGATGGCGCCCCGGAAGAGGATCGGCGGCGGAAGGAGGCGGGCCGTGACGGATGACCGGCGACCGCGGCGGCGGGGCCAGGGCGAACTGGAGGCCCTGGTGCTGTCCGCACTGCGGGAGGCGGAGGGCCCCGCGACGGCCGGCTGGGTGCAGGAGCACCTCGGCGGCGACCTCGCCTACACCACGGTGATCACCATCCTGACCCGGCTGCTGGAGAAGGGCGTCGTCAGCCGCGAGCGCGCGGGCCGGTCCTTCGCCTGGACACCCGCCTCGGACCAGGCGGGACTGGCCGCGCGCAGGATGCGCAAGGTCCTGGACGCGGAGAGCGACCGCGAGGCGGTGCTGGCCAGCTTCGTCACCGGTCTCGCCCCGGACGACGAGAGGCTGCTGCGCGAACTGCTGGGGCACGCGCGTGCCGCGGAGGACGGCTGACACCGCATGGGGGTCTTCGTCTTCCTGCCCCTGGTCCTGCCGCTGACGGCATGGCCGATCGCCAGGCTGGCCGAGCAGCACCTGCACCCGCGGACCGCGACCCGGCTGCTCACCGCCGTCGCCGCCGTGATGGCCCTGTGCAGCACGCTGTGCCTGGCCCTGGTGATGGTGGTCGGCACCGCCCAACTGCCCGGCAACCCGCTGCCGGACGGCTGGTCCGACCCCGAGGTGCGGGCGGCGGTGCCCCAGGACGAGGTCGCCGGCAAGGCGGCCATCCCCGCGCTGTGCGCCGTGGTCGCGGCCTCGGCCCGGGCCCTGTGGCGGCACGGCAGGGTGCGCCGCCGCGCCCACCGCGCGCTGGCCGGGCTGCCGGGCACCTCGGTGGCCGTACTGCCGGACGACGTGCCCTACGCCTACGCGCTGCCCGGCGGGCGCCGGGACCGCGTGGTGGTGAGCACGGCCCTGCTCGACTGCCTCGAACCCGGTGAACGGCGGGCGCTGTTCGCCCACGAGCGCGCCCACCTCGCGGCCCGGCACCACCGGTTCCTGCTCGCCGTCCGGCTCGCCGCCCTGGCCAACCCCTTCCTGCGCCCCCTGCGGACGGCCGTGGCCTACACGGCGGAGCGGTGGGCGGACGAGGCGGCGGCACGGGCGGTCGGCGACCGCCGGTCGGTGGCGACGGCGATCGGCAAGGCCGCCCTCGTCTCCCGCGGCACCCCCGTCGCCACCCTCGCCGGACTCGCGGCGCCGGGCCCGGTGCCGCGCCGGGTGGCGGCCCTGCTCGGCCCCGCTCCCGCGGCCCGCACCTGGCCCCCGGTGTTCACCTCGGTGGGCCTGGCGGCGTGGGCCGCGGCCGCAGGAACCGCCGTCTCGGCGATGTCGTCCGCGAACGCCGCCGTCACGATGTTCCTCATCCTGCGGACCGCGACACACCTCTGAGCGCCCGTCACCCCGTCGCCGGTCGTCCCGGATTCCACAGTTCCCTTCGGAAAACCGCAGGTCACAGAGGTGCCCCCGAAATTTCTTCACTCGATCGGGTGGGCGACCAATCCGGACCCGAGCCGGCTTCGGATTACCCGTGTGAGCGAAGAACCGAGACCACGCCGACAGCGAACCGGCGGCTGACCCCGCAACCGGGTCGGCCGGCCTTCACGTAACGGCGCCGCGTACTCGGCGGACCGCCGCACACCACCGCAGCTCTGCACCACGACACCGCTTCAACGCAGCCCTCAAGCTGCCCGTTTTCAGGGAGATTCTCCATGAACGCCCGCATCCGCCGCTCCGCCGTCGCCGTCGTCGCGGCCGCCGTCCTGCCCCTGTCCCTGGCCGCCTGCTCCGACGACGGCGACAGCGGCTCCTCGGACTCCGCCCAGGCCGCCTCCTCGGCGCCCGCGGCGAACGACGACAAGTCGGCCGACACCTCCGGCGGCATGGCGGACTCCGACGAGCCGTTCGGCCCGGCCTGTTCCACGGTGCCGAAGGAGGGCGCCGGTTCGTTCGACGGGATGGCCAAGGACCCGGTCGCCACGGCCGCCTCGAACAACCCGGCCCTGTCCACGCTCGTCTCCGCGGTCAAGAAGGCCGGACTGGTCGACACGCTCAACAACGCCGAGAACATCACGGTCTTCGCGCCGACCAACGACGCCTTCGCCAAGATCCCGAAGGCCGACCTGGACAAGGTCCTCAACGACAAGGCGATGCTCACCGACATCCTGACCTACCACGTCGTGGGCCAGAAGCTCGCCCCCAAGGACCTGGAGAACGGCTCCTTCGACACCCTGCAGAAGTCGAAGCTGACCACCTCGGGCTCGGACGAGTCCTACAAGGTCAACGACTCCGCCGGCGTGGTCTGCGGCAACGTGAAGACCGCCAACGCCAACGTCTACATCATCGACACGGTCCTCATGCCGAAGAGCTGACACGCGGGCGGGCGGACACGTGGGCCGGGGACAGGTCGGGCAGAGGCCCGCCCCCGGCCCACGCGCCGACCCTGTGGTAGCTTGCGCAAGCCAGTCGAACCCACCTGGTGGGTCAGGGAATCCGGTGCGAATCCGGAACTGACGCGCAGCGGTGAGGGGGACGGGCGGAACACGGGCCACTGGCCGGCGTACGCCGGCCGGGAAGGCGTTCCGTCCGGTCGAACCCGAGTCCGAAGACCTGCTGGCACCCGTGCCGCGTGCGGCGCGGGCCGCACCGTACGAACGGGCTTCGCGTACGAGCCCTCGACGCCAGAGGATCTTCCGTGCCCGCAGCGCGCCCCGGCGGTCTCCGCCGCCTCCTCCGCCCCCACCGCGCCGTCCGCGCCCCCGCCCTGCTGCTGTCCGCCGCCCTGCTGGCCTCCGGCTGCGGCGCCGGCGCGAGCACCGACGCCCCGGCCGCCCCGGCCGACGCCGCCGGTCGGCCACGCACCGTCAGTGACTGCGGGCACCAGGTGCGGGTCGCCGCGCCGCCCCGGCGGGCGGTCTCCCTCAACCAGGGCAGCACGGAGATCCTGCTCTCGCTCGGCCTCGCCGACCGCATGGCGGGCACCGCCACCTGGACCGACCCGGTCATGAAGGGACTGGAGAAGGCGAACGCGGGCGTCCCCCGGCTCGCCGACGACATGCCGTCCTTCGAGACGGTCCTGGACGCGGAACCCGACCTCGTCACCGCCTCCTTCGCCTCCACCCTCGGCACCGGCGGCGTGGCCACCCGCGAACAGTTCACCGAACTCGGCGTACCGGCCTACCTGTCCCCGTCCGACTGCGCCGGCAAGGACAACAGCGGCGACGGCGACGGCGTCCGGGCCGAGCCCCTCACCATGGACACCGTCTACGGCGAAGTCCGCGACCTGGCCCGCCTCTTCGGCGTCGAACAGCGCGGCGAGAAGCTCGTCGCCGACCTGAGGTCAAGGGTCGACAAGGCGACATCCGGCATCGACGCCTCCGGCGTCACCCTCATGTACTGGTTCGCCAACTCCACCTCGCCCTACCTGGCGGGCTGCTGCGGTGCCCCGGGCATCATCACCCGCGCGGTCGGCGCCGAGAACGCCATGGACGACACCCACGAGGAGTGGCCGCAGACCGGCTGGGAGACCGTCGCCGACCGGAACCCAGACGTCCTGGTCCTCGGCGACCTCACCCGCAGGTCCCAGACCGCCGAGACGGCGGCGAAGAAGATCGAGTTCCTGGAGTCCAACCCCGTGACCAGGAACCTGACCGCCGTACGCGAGAAGCGCTACGTGCTGCTCAGCGGGCAGGCCATGAACCCCACCATCCGTACCGTCGAGGGTGTGGAGCGGGTGGCGGCCGCGCTGCGCGCGTACGGGCTCACCAAGTGACCTCCGCGGGCCGGGCGGCCCCCGGTTCCGGCATACGCGCATCCCGCCGCCCCCACCTCGTGTGGGCGGCGGCCGGGATCGTCGCCCTGTGCGCCTCCCTGGCCGTCGCCGTCACCCTCGGCCCCGCCGACATCGGCGTCGGCGACGTGTGGTCCGTGATCGCCGCCCACCTCGGCGCCGGCACCCCCGCCGCGGACGTGTCGCCGATCCGCGACGGCATCGTCTGGGACCTGCGGCTGCCCCGCACCCTCCTCGCGGCCGTGTGCGGTGCCGGGCTCGCGGTGTGCGGGGCCGTGCTCCAGTCCCTGCTGCGCAACCCGCTCGCGGACCCCTTCGTCCTCGGCGTCTCCTCCGGTGCCTCGACCGGCGCCGTCCTGGTCGTCGTGCTCGGCGTCGGCGGCGGCGCGCTGTCGGTCCCCGGCGGGGCGTTCATCGGCGCGGTCTGCTCCTTCGCGCTGGTGATGCTGCTCAGCCACAGTCTCGGCGGCACCACGGACCGGGTGGTGCTCGCGGGCGTCGCGGCGATGCAGCTGTTCTCCGCGCTCACCTCGTTCGTGGTCATGACCGCCGCCGACGCCGAGACCACCCGCGGCGTGCTGTTCTGGCTGCTCGGCTCGCTCGGCGGCGCGGGCTGGAGCGACGTGTGGACCACCGCCGCGGTCCTCGTGCTGGTCCTCGCCGTGTGCCTCGGGTACGCCAGGACCCTGGACGCCTTCGCCTTCGGCCGGGACGCGGCGGCCACGCTCGGCGTCCAGGTGGCCCGTACCCGGCTGGTCCTGCTGTGCGCCACCGCCCTGCTCACCGCCGTCCTGGTCGCCTCGGCCGGTGCGATCGGCTTCGTCGGCCTGGTGCTGCCGCACGCGGTTCGGGCCCTCACCGGTCCCGGGCACGCCCGGCTGCTGCCGGTGTGCGCACTCGCCGGGGCGGTGTTCCTGGTGTGGGTCGACACCCTGGCCCGTACCGTCCTCGAACCGCAGGAGGTCCCGGTGGGCGTGGTGACCTCGCTGATCGGTGTCCCGGCCTTCGTCCTCGTCCTGTACCGCACCCGGAGGGCACGGTGACACTGAGCGCCGAGCGGGTCTCCCGCTCCGCCGGCGGGCGGCTCATCCTGGACGGCGTCGACCTGAGCCCCCGTACCGGCGCCATGACGGGCCTGCTCGGACCCAACGGCTCCGGCAAGTCCACCCTGCTGCGGCTGCTCGCCGGCGTGCTCGCCCCGGCCTCGGGCGTCGTCACCCTCGACGGACGCCCCCTGGACCGGGTGGGCCGCCGGGACGTCGCCCGGCGCGTGGCCGTGGTCGAGCAGCAGACGGACACCCAGGTGGAACTGACCGTCCGCGACGTCGTCCGGCTGGGCCGCATCCCGCACCGCCGCGCCTGGGCACCGGCGTCGGCGGCCGACGAGGAGGCGGTGACGGACGCCCTGGAGCGCACCGCCCTGGCCGGTCGGGCCGACCGGCTGTGGCACACGCTCTCCGGGGGCGAACGCCAGCGCGTCCAGATCGCCCGCGCCCTCGCCCAGGAGCCGCGCGAACTCCTGCTCGACGAACCGACCAACCACCTCGACATCCAGCACCAGCTCGACGTACTGGCCCTCGTCGCCGCCCTGCCCGTCACCAGCGTGGTCGCCCTGCACGACCTCAACCTGGCGGCGATGTACTGCGACCACCTCGTCGTCCTCTCGGAGGGCCGGGTCGTGGCCCGCGGCGCACCGGCGGACGTCCTGACGGCGCACCTGGTGGCGAAGGTCTACCGGGTACACGCCGAGATCACCCGCACCGCCCCGGCCGACCGCCCCCACGTGCGCTTCCTGGGCACCCTGCCGGGCTAGGGGCCGCGCGTCGGCCGAGGACGCGGCACCCCGGGAGGAGGTCAGTCGTCCGTCAGGCCGGCGGCGAGCGCGGCCCCCAGCTCCCAGCAGGCATCCAGGTCGGCCCTGCCCGGTTCACCGGCCACGGTCACCGCGGGCGCCGCACGCTGCCAGCCGAGACCGGTCGTGACGGACTCGATGCCGCGTACCGCGCCCGTGGTGTCGCTGCCCCCGTGCACGTAGTAGCCGAAGGGGCGGCCACGGGTGTCGTCCAGGCACGGGTAGTAGACCTGGTCGAAGAAGTGCTTGAGCGCTCCGGACATGTACCCCAGATTGGCCGGGGTGCCCAGCAGGTAGCCGTCGGCCTCCAGCACGTCGACGGCCGTGGCCGCCAGCGCCGCCCGCCGGACCACCCGCACCCCCTCGATCTCGGGCGCGGTCGCCCCGGACACGACGGACTCCAGCATCGCCCGGCAGTTCGGCGACGGCGTGTGATGCACGATCAGCAAAGTGGCCACACCGCGAAGCCTGCCGCCCGGCCCCGCGCGTCGCAACAGGCGCCCCGGGCACGACCGCCCCCGTACGGGCCGTCACCGGCCGGCCCCTCGCCCCGGCCCGCGGGTCCCGTCCCGCCGGCGAGCCGGACCTCCCGCCCTTCCCAACGGCCGCGCAGCCACCGGTCGTGGCTGGCGACGACGACGGCGCCGGGCCCGCCGCCGAGCGCGTCCTCCAGTTCGTCGCAGAGCCGCGGGGAGAGGTGGTTGGTCGGCTCGTCGAGCAGCAGCAACTGGGGCGGGCACGCCACCAGCAGGGCGAGGGCGAGACGGCGGCGCTGCCCGGCCGACAGGTGGCCCACCCGCCGGTCGAGGTCCGCGTCGTGCAGCAGCCCCAGGGAGCGTAGCGGCACCGCGTCCGCCCGCCGCGCCCCGAGCACCGCGTCGTAGGTCTCCCGCACGGTCCGCTCCGGCCGCTCGAAGACCGTGTCCTGCGCGAGCAGCCCCACCGTCAGTCCCGGCCGGCGCCGCATCTCGCCCCCGGGCGCGAGGTGCCCGGCGAGCACGGCCAGCAGGGTCGACTTCCCGGTGCCGTTGCCGCCGGTGACCAGGAGGCGTTCGGTCGCCGACACCTCCAGCCCGTCCAGCGCGAGCCGGCCCGGAACCCGCGTGTCGCGCAGGGACACCAGCGGCTCCTCGCCCGGCTCGGCCGGGGCGGCCGGCACCGTGCCCGCGAACCGCAGGGGCCGCGGCGGCTCGGCCACCTGGCCGCGTTCCAGTTCCTCCAGCCTGCGAGTGGCGTTGCGCACCCGTCGGGAGATCTGGTGCTGCACCCGGCCCGCGCGACGGCCGTAGCCCATCTTCTCGTTGTCGCGCATCCCCCGGTCCGGGGCGACGCGGTGCGCGGTGACCCCGGCCGACCGGCGCAGCGCCGCCAGTTCCTCCTGCTCCTCGGCCCAGCGCCGCTCCCAGCGTTCCCGTTCGGCGTGCTGGGCGGCCAGGTAGGAGCTGTAACCGCCACCGTGCCGGACGGGGCCGTCCACCGCCGGATCCAGGTCGATCAGGTCGGTGCAGACGGCGTCGAGGAACGCCCGGTCGTGGCCGGCCACCACGACGACGCCGGGCAGCCCGCGCACCTGCTCCTCGACGAACGCGACGGCGTCGTCGTCGAGGTGGTTGGTCGGCTCGTCGAGCAGCAGCGCGGACGGCCTGCGCACCAGCAGCGCGGCCAGCGCCAGCCGGCCGCGCTGCCCGCCCGACAGGGAGCCGAGGGGACGGTCGTGCGCGACGGCGCCGAGACCGAGTCCGCCGAGCACGAGGGCCGCGCGCCGGTCGGCGTCCCAGGCCTCCCGCTCCCGGGCCTGTTCGAGCCGGGCGCCGTACGTGTCGAGCAGCGTCGCGTAGCCGGGGGCGTCCTCGGCGGTCACGGCGAGCCGCTCGGTCAGGGCCGCGAGTTCGGCGAGGTCCGCGCGGGCCTCCCGCAGGGCGTCGTCGAGCACGTCGGCGATCGTGGCCCCGGCCTCGTACGGCATCTCCTGGTGCAGGAAACCGAGGTCGGGCGGGCGGACGACGCTGCCGGAGTCCGGCTCGTCGGCGCCGGCCAGCAGACGCAGCAGGGTCGACTTGCCGACACCGTTCTCCCCGATCAGGCCGATGCGGTGGCCGGGGGAGGCGGTCAGGGAGACACCGTCGAGGACGCGCCGGGCGCCGAGGGTGTGCACGAGGTCGTGGGCGAGCAGAGCGGGGTGAGACATGGGAGTCCGTTCAGCGTGGTCGGTGGACGGCCCGCGGGGCACTGCGCCTCGGACGCGGGCCGGGTCGGCACGCCGGCGGCTCACACCTCGGGCGCCCCCGTCTCCGTCAGCTCCCCGCCGGCCAGCCGCAGCCAGCGGCCGACGCCGATCCCGCGCAGGAACCTCCGGTCGTGACTGACGACGACGAAGGCCCCCCGGTAGGAGTTCAGGGCGCTCTCCAACTGGCCCACGCCGACCAGGTCGAGGTTGTTCGTCGGCTCGTCCAGGAGCAGCAGGTGCGGGGCGGGTTCCGCGCACAGGACGCAGGCCAGCGTGGCCCGAAGCCGCTCGCCGCCGGAGAGCAGGCCGACCGGCAGGTGGGCGCGGGCGCCCCGGAAGAGGAAGCGGGCGAGGAGGTTCATCCGCTCGGCCTCCGGCCGGTCCGGGGCGTAGGCGGCGAAGTTCTCGGCGACGGTGCGCTCGTCGTCCAGCAGGTCCAACCGCTGGGAGAGGTACGCGACGCGTCCGTCGGCCCGCCTGATCCCGCCGCCCTCCGGCTCCAGGCCGCCGTGGACCAGACGCAGCAGCGTGCTCTTGCCCGCGCCGTTGGCCCCGGTCAGCGCGATCCGCTCGGGGCCCCGGACCGTCAGGTCGACGCCCTGCGCCCCGAACAGGTCCCGGTCGCCGAGCCGGATCCGCAGCCCCTCGCCGAGGAAGAGGGTGCGGCCGGCGGGGACGCGGGTCTCCGGCAGGTCCAGGGCGATGCGCTCCTCCTCGCGCAGCGACCGCTCCGCCTCGTCGAGCCGTGCCCTGGCCTCACCGACCCGGTTGGCGTGGGTCTGGCCCGCCCGGCCGGCGGACTCCTGGGCCCCGCGCTTCATGTTGCCCGCGAAGATCCGGGGGAGCCCGGCGCTCTTGAGGTTGCGGGCGGCGTTGCTCGCGCGGCGGTCGGCGCGCTCGCGGGCCTGCTGCAGCTCCCGCTTCTCCCGCTTCAGCTCCTGCTCGGCGTTGCGGACGTTCTTCTCGGCGACTTCCCGCTCGGAGCGGACGGCCTCCTCGTACTCGGTGAAGTTGCCGCCGTGGAAGCGCAGTTCACCGCGATCGAGTTCGGCGATGCGCTCCATGCGGTCGAGCAGCTCCCGGTCGTGGCTGACCAGCAGCAGGCAGCCGTGGTAGTCGCCGAGCACGTCGTGGAGTCTGCCGCGGGCGTCCACGTCGAGGTTGTTGGTGGGCTCGTCGAGCAGCAGCACGTCGGGCCGCTTCAGCAGCTGGGCGGCGAGTCCGAGGGAGACGACCTGGCCGCCGCTGAGCGTGCGCAGCCGGCGGTCCAGGTCGAGACCGCCCAGGCCCAGGCGGTCGAGCTGGGCGCGGGTGCGCTCCTCGATGTCCCAGTCGTCGCCGATGGCGGTGAAGTGCTCCTCGGCCACGTCCCCCAACTCCACGGCGTCGATGGCCCGGATCACGGCGTCGACGCCGAGGACCTCGGCCACGGTCAGCCCGCCCGTCAGGGGGAGGGCCTGGGGCAGATGGCCGAGGACACCGGAGACGGACACCGAGCCGGCGGTGGGCCGCAGCTCGCCGGCGATCAGCTTGAGCAGGGTGGACTTGCCTGCACCGTTGGGGGCCACGAGGCCCGTACGGCCGGCTCCCACGGTGAACGACAGGTTCTCGAAGACGGGGGTGTCGTCGGGCCAGGAGAAGGACAGGTCGGAACAGCGGACGGCGGCGTCGGACATGGAGACGACCTCGTGGCGGTGAAGGGCAGGGCACAGACCTCTGCCCGGGAAGCGAGACAGGGAAAAGGGCACGACGAGGAGGCCACTGCGACGGCGCTCGAACGCGCCCGCTGCGGCCTACCGGGACCGGGTCTCACCCGGAGATGTCGTCGTCACCCACCATGTCCGCGACTCCTCGCTGCACGATCAACGTCTCTCCCAGACTAGCAGCCGGGCTCCCGCACCGGACCCGGCGCCGGGTCGGACGAGGCACCCCGAGCCGGGCCGAGAACCGGCGGCTCGGCCGCCTCCAAGGCCCGGGCGACCAGCTCGGAGGGCGCCGCCTCCGGGGAGAGCAGGTGGGCGACCGCCGCCGTCGCGGTGCGGTGCCACTGAGCGTGGTGGCGGAGCATGGCGTGGTCGCCGCGGTCCAGCAGCACCATCCCCGCCTGGGCCCCGGCGGCGCGGGCCCGCAAGACGTACGCGGCCGACTCGGCGGGATCGGTGACGCGGTCGCGGGTGCCGTGCAGGACGAACAGGTCCCGGCCTCGCAGCTGGGCGACGGGCTCGCCCGGAGGGCACCAGGGCGCGAGGGCGACCACACCCCGGACCGGGGCGGCGTCCGCCGCGCGCAGGGCCGCCCGGCCGCCCATGGAGTGGCCCAGCAGGACCACCGGCACGTCACCGACCAGGGCCCGCAACCCGGCGAGCGCCCGCCGGGTGTCGGCCAGTGGCTCCGCGGCGGCACCGTTCCAGCCGCGGCTGCGGTAGCGCACCCGGGCCAGGAGCACGTCGTCGCGGCCGGTGCCCGCCTCCAGCGCCCGCAGGAAGGGGCGCATCCGCAGGGCCGCGAGCTGCCAGGGACGCGCGGCGCTGCGGCTCTCCGCCCGCCCGCCGTGCAGTACCAGCACGGCCGCGCGGGTCCGCACCGGACGGCGCCGCACCTCCAGCGCGCCACCGGTCGACGGATCCTGCTCCACACCCATGTCGGTCCCTTTCCCTTCCCGTTTCCCTCATCTTCCCCGCCCCTGCCCGCCCCAGATGATCCGTTGCCGGGCCGCCCCCGGACTGGTGGTCGTCCGAGCGGTCCGCAACCTGCGGCAATCCGCCCGCCCCGCGGCTCCGGATTACTCACGCAAGCGTTGATCACAGTGGGGTGGAGGAGCAGCGAAATGCCGCGAGTGTCAGGGGAGGCCGTGCGCCGCAGTGCCGTCGTCGGCAGCGGAGTGGCGGGTCTGACCGCCGCCCACGTACTGGGCCGCGAGCACCGCGTCACCCTCTACGAGGCCGACGACCGCCTCGGCGGGCACGCCCACACCCACGACCTGACCGCGTCCGACGGCCGCGTCCACCGGGTCGACTCGGGATTCATCGTGCACAACCGCCGCACCTACCCGAACCTGTTGCGCCTCTTCGACGAACTCGGGGTGGCCACGCAGGAGTCGGAGATGAGCATGTCCGTACGGTGCGAGGGCTGCGGTCTCGAGTACGCCGGTGCCCGCGGCCCCGCCGGACTGCTCGCCCGCCCGCGCAACGCCCTGCACGGCCCCTACCTGCGGATGCTCGCCCAGGTGCCCCGGTTCCACCGCGCCGCCCGCGAGCTGCTCACCGACGGCGCCGACCAGTCCCTGACCCTCGGCGAGTTCCTGGACCGCGAGGGCTTCTCGCCGTACTTCCGGGCCCACTTCACGACGCCCGTGGTCTCCGCGGTCTGGTCCTGCGACGCCGCCACCGCGCTGCGCTACCCGGCCGCCTACCTGTTCCGCTTCCTGCACCACCACGGCATGCTCGCCGTCGGCGGCTCCCCGGTGTGGCGCACGGTCACCGGCGGCTCCCGCTCCTACGTCGACCGGATCGCCGAGCGGCTGCCCGACGTGCGCACCGCCGCCCCGGTCCGCTCGGTGACCCGGCACGCGGACGGCGTGGACATCACCGCGGCCGACGGCACCACCGACACCTACGACCACCTCGTCGTCGCCGTCCACCCCGACCAGGCACTGGCGCTGCTGGCCGACCCGACGCCCGACGAGAAGGAGGTCCTCGGCGCCTTCCGGTACTCCCGCAACGCCACCCTTCTGCACACCGACACCGCCCTGCTGCCCCGCTCGCGCGGCGCCCGGTCCTCCTGGAACTACCTCATGCCGGCCTGCGACGCGGGCGCCGACCGGGTCCGCGTCAGCTACGACATGAACCGGCTGCAGCGCCTCGACGCCGCCGACACCTACGTCGTCACGCTCGGCGGCGAGGACCGTGTCGACCCCGGCCGGGTGCTGGCCCGCATGACCTACGAACACCCCGTCTACACACCCGAGTCGGTCGCCGCCCAGCGCCGCCTGCCCGGCCTGCGCACCCCGGTCACGGCCTACGCCGGCGCCTACCACGGCTGGGGGTTCCACGAGGACGGCTGCCGCTCGGGGGTGGAGGCCGCCGCGGCGCTCGGAGTGACCTGGTGACCCCGGACCCGACGGCACGCCCCGGCCTGTACCCCTGCGAGATCGGGCACATACGCCTCGACCCGATCCGGTACGCCATGCGCCACCGGACCTACATGTGGCTCGTCGACCTCGACCACCTGCCCCAACTGCCGCGTCCACTGCGCCCGCTGGCCGGCTTCCGCGCCCGCGACCACTTCACCGGCGACGCCCCCTCACCGCGCGCGGGCCTTGACCGCTTCCTCGCCTCCCACGGCGTCGACCTGGAGGGCGGCCGGGTGCTGATGCTCACGCACGCCCGCGTCCTCGGACACGTCTTCAACCCGCTGACCCTGTACTGGTGCCACGGCCCCGACGGCACCCCGCGCCGCGTGGTCGCCGAGGTGCACAACACCTACGGCGAGCGTCACGCGTACCTGCTGGACCCCGACGAGGCGGGTGTCGCGCACGTCGACAAGGAGTTCTACGTCTCGCCGTTCAACCCCGTCGACGGCGCCTACCGCATGCGGCTGCCGCTGCCCGCCGACCACCTCGACCTGACCGTACGCCTGGACCGCCCCGGCGCCCGGCCGTTCACCGCGACCGTCCGCGGCACCCGGCGGGAGGCGACCCCCGCCGCCCTCCTGCGGCTGGCGCTGCGGCACCCCCTGTCGACCCTCGCGGTGTCGGCCGGCATCCGCAGGCACGGCATCCGCCTCTACCTGCGCGGCCTGCCCGTCCAGCCGCGCCCGAGTCACCGCACCACGGAGAAGGCATCATGACCGCAACCCACCCACGCCCCGCCGCCGCGCCCCCGGTCACGGAAGGCCGCGGCACCCCGGTCGACCCGCACCGCTGGCCCGACGTCGCCGCACCGCCCCGCACCTCACGGGCCCGCCGGGCCATCGCCGCGGCCGTCGTGGGCCGCGCCCTGCGCCGACTGCCGCTGCGGGTACGGTTCGCCGACGGCGCCACCGTGGGCCTCGGCGGTCCGCTGGTGGAGGTCCACGACCCCGACGCCTTCCACGGGCGGATCGGCGCCCAGGGCCTCATCGGCTTCGGCGAGTCCTACATGGCCGGCGAGTGGGACGCCCCGGACCTGGTCGGCGCCCTCACCGTGCTCGCCGCCCACGCGGCCGACCTGGTCCCCGCCCCGCTCCAACGGCTGCGCGGCCTGTGGCACCAGCGCCGGCCCGCCGCCCGCCGCAACACGCCCGAGGGCGCCCGGTCCAACATCAGCAGCCACTACGACCTGTCCAACGACCTGTTCGCCCTCTTCCTCGACGACACCCTCAGCTACTCCTCCGCCGTCTTCCCCGCCTTCCCGGCCCGCCGCGAGTCCCTCGCCGCCGCCCAGCAGCGCAAGATCGACCGGCTGCTCGACCTCGCCGAGGTCCGCGACGGCACCCGCCTCCTGGAGATCGGCACCGGCTGGGGCGAACTCGCCCTGCGCGCCGCCGCCCGCGGCGCCCACGTCACCTCCCTCACCCTCTCCCGCGAACAGCGCGACCGCGCCCTCGAACGCGCCCGCGAGGCGGGCCTCGCCGACCGCGTCCGGGTCGAACTGCGCGACTACCGCGAGGAGAAGGGCACCTACGACGCGCTCGTCAGCGTCGAGATGATCGAGGCCGTCGGCGCCGAGTTCTGGCCGGTGTACTTCCGCACCCTCGACGAGCGCCTCGCCCCCGGCGGCCGGGCCGCCCTCCAGGCCATCACCATGCCGCACGACCGGATGCTCGCCGCCCGCCACACCCACACCTGGATCCAGAAGTACGTCTTCCCCGGCGGCCTGATCCCCTCCACCGACGCGATAGAGGACACGGTCCGCGACCACACCGGTCTGCGCGTCGCCCGCCGCGACGACTACGGAGCGCACTACGCCGAGACGCTGCGGCTGTGGCGCGAGCGGTTCACCGAGCGCGCCGCCGAGGTGGACGCCCTCGGCTTCGACGAGACCTTCCGGCGCCTGTGGACCTTCTACCTCGCCTACTCCGAGGCCGGCTTCCGCGCCGCCTACCTCGACGTCCAGCAGTACCTGTTCACCAAGGAGGGCCCCGCCCGATGAGCACCGCCCGCACCGCCAGGACCGGCGCCGCCCACCGGCTCGCCGCGCTCGTCGAGGACGCGCTCGGCGGCCCGCTCCCCGTCCGGCTGCGCGCCTGGGACGGCTCCGAGACCGGCCCCGCCGACGGCCCCGTGGTCGTCGTCCGCTCCCGGCGGGCGCTGCGCCGCCTGCTGTGGCAGCCCGGCGAACTGGGCCTGGCGCAGGCCTACGTCACCGGCGAACTGGACGTCGACGGCGACCTGGCCGACGGCCTGCGCCGGATGTGGGCGGCCACCCGCGAACGCCGGCTGCGTCCGCCCCGCCTCTCCCTCGCCGACCGGGCCCGCGCGGCGGGCACCGCCGTCCGCCTCGGCGCCCTCGGCCCGCGCCCCGCGACGCCCGCCTCGCAGGCCCGGCTGCGCGGCGGCCTGCACACCAGGTCCCGCGACCGCGCCGCCATCAGCCACCACTACGACCTCTCCAACGACTTCTACCGCCTCCTCCTCGACGAGACCATGGCCTACTCGTGCGGGGTGTGGGCGGACGAGTACACCGACGCGGACGCCGCCGACGCCCAGCGCGCCAAGCTGGAGCTGATCTGCCGCAAGCTCGGCCTCACCGTCGGCTCCCGCCTCCTGGACATCGGCTGCGGCTGGGGTTCGCTCACCCTCTACGCGGCCGAACGGCACAAGGCGAAGGTCACCGCCGTCACGCTCGCCGAGGAGCAGGCGGCGCACGTCCGCGAACAGGTGCGGGAGCGCGGCCTGGAGGACCGGGTCGAGGTCGTCTGCCAGGACTACCGCGACATCACCAGCGGGGGCTACGACGCCGTCTCCACCATCGAGATGGGCGAGCACGTCGGCGACGCCGAGTACCCGGCCTTCACCGCCGCCCTGCACCGCATGGTCCGCCCCGGGGGACGCGTCCTGGTGCAGCAGATGTCCCGGGGCCGCAATGCCCCCGGCGGCGGCGCCTTCATCGAGGCGTACATCGCCCCGGACATGCACATGCGGCCCCTCGGCGAGACGGTCCAGCTCCTGGAGGACGCCGGTCTCGAAGTGCGCCACGTCGAGTCGCTGCGCGAGCACTACGTCCGCACGGTCACGGCATGGGAACGCACCCTGGAGGAGCGCTGGGACGAGTTCGTCGCGCTGGTCGGGAAGGAGACCGCGCGGGTGTGGCGGCTCTACCTGGTGGGCGGCGCGCTCGCCTTCGAGCAGCGGCGCATGGGCGTCGACCAGATCCTGAGCGTCCGGCCCACCGCCGAGGGCGTCAGCGGCATGCCCGCGACGCCGGGGGAGTGGTACGAGCGGCTGGACCGCCCGTGAGCGGCTTCCCGTGGGGCGCGTTCGCCGTGGGCCTCGGCTGGGCCGCGGCGGCCGCGCTCGCCGTCATGCTGGCCACCTTCGCCGTCGCCCTGCGCAAGGGCGTCCACCGGGTCGTGGACGTGGCCTGGGGCCTCGGCTTCGCCGCCGTCGCCGTCGTGACCTGCGCGGTCGCGGCGGCGAGGGGGGAGGGCGATGCCGGGCGCCAGGCCCTGGTCGGGGCCCTCACCGTCGTATGGGGAGTGCGGCTGGCCGCGCACATCGCGCGGCGCGGCCGGGGCCACGGCGAGGACCCGCGCTACGACGCCATGCTCGCCAAGGCGCGCGGCAACCGGAACCTCTACGCCCTGCGCATGGTGTACCTGCTCCAGGGCGCCCTGGTCTGGCTGGTGTCGCTGCCGGTGCAGGCCGCCTCGTACGGGCCGGGGCCCCTGTCGGTCCTGGCCTGGGCCGGGGCGGCCGTGTGGGCGGTGGGGCTGGCCTTCGAGGCCGTCGGGGACGCCCAGCTGGCCCGGTTCAAGGCGGACCCGGCCAACCGGGGCCGCATCATGGACCGCGGCCTGTGGAGCTGGACCCGGCACCCCAACTACTTCGGCGACCTCTGCGTCTGGTGGGGCCTGTTCCTGATCGCCTGCGACGCGGGCCCGGCCGCCGCCGCGGTGTCCGTCGTCGCCCCGCTGGTGATGACGTACCTGCTGATCGGCGGCAGCGGGAAGCGACTCCTCGAGCGGCACATGGCGGACCGGCCGGGGTGGACCGAGTACGCGGCGCGCACCAGTGGCTTCTTCCCGCGTCCGCCGCGCCGGTCCGCGTAGGACGGGACCCGGGAGGGGGTGAGGGCCGCGGCCCTCACCCCCTTCAGGCCGGCATGCTCATCAGCGCGATCGGGTCCGAGGTCGGCTGCTCCGACCCGCCGGACGGCTCGACCGTGATGCCCACACCGGCCGCACCGTCGACGGCGCCCTCCATCAGGACCGCCTGGCTGGTGCTGCCGGGGTCCATCAGGCCCGCCGAGCGCATCGTGCCGTGGTCGTCGAACCAGAGCTGGTACACCTTGCCCCGCGGCGGTTCGGCCATGCCCGAGGCGAGGAAGACCGCCCGGTCCTGGCCCTCGGAGACGACCAGCGTGCCGCTCGCCCCGTCGGCCAGTCGCGCCGTGCGGGACTCGGCGTCCGGCGCGGCCAGCACTCCGGCGAGGGTCTCGGCCCGCCGCTCGGCCTGCGCGGCCCGCTCCCCGGCGTCCTGCGCGCGGTCGTACTGCCACGCCGCCGTGCCGCCCAGACCCGCCGCGGCGGCCAGGCAGGCGGCCAGCGCCCAGCGGGCCAGACCGCGCCCGCGGGCACGACGCGGCGCGTCTTCCCGGCCGTGCCGCCGCCCGGCGGAACCTGGCGCACGGTGGTGATGCGGTGCAGTACCCGGTCCTTGAGCACCGGTCCGGGTACGACCGTCGCGGCCAGCCCCAGCCGGGCCGTCGCGGCGGCGAACTCCCGGGTCTCCTGCCCGCAGGTGGCGCAGTCCGCCAGGTGGCGTTCGAAGGCGTCCCGCTCGTCGTCGGGCAGGGCGTGCAGGGCGTAGGCGCCCGTCAGGCTGTGCAGGTCCTCGGTGCGCATCACGCGCTCACCCCCAGGCAGTCGCGGAGCCGGATGAGACCGTCGCGCAGTCGCGTCTTGACCGTGCCGAGCGGCAGCGCGAGCGCCTCGGCCACCTGCCGGTAGGTCAGGCCGCGGTAGTAGGCGAGGGTCACGGACTGGCGCTGGATCTCGGTCAGGGTGCGCAGACAGCGCCGCACCTGCTCCCGCTCCAGGCGGGACTCGACCTGTTCGGTCACCTCGTCGTACTCGGGCGTGCGGTCGAGCAGGGCGGCCTTGTGGTCGCGGGCCGCGGCGGCCTCCACCGACCGCACCCGGTCCACGGCCCGCCGGTGGGCCAGGGTCAGGATCCAGTTCACCACCGTGCCGCGCTCGGGCCGGTAGCGGGGCGCCGTGCGCCACACCTCGACCAGCACCTCCTGCGCGACCTCCTCCGACTGGGCCTGGTCGCGCAGCACCGCCCGGGCGACCCCGAGCACGGACCCCGCCACCGCGTCGTACACGGCGGCGAAGGAGTCCTGATCGCCCAGGGCCACCTCACGGATCAGCTGCTGCAGATCGGGTTGGGACGATGGATTTCTGCCGATGTGTACGGCTTCCTTCACGACGGTTGCTCCAAAAGAATGTGCGACGGCGGGGAGGTCCCCGCGTAATACGAGGCAGCGCCCCCCGCGGATTGGTCGCGGGTCGCGCGAAGCCGCGGTGGCCTCGCCCGCAGCCCACCCTCCCACGGGTGCACGGGGGGTCCCGGACCCGTCCGCGCCGCCTTCCCCCCGAGGAGGCCGCCCTCGTCGACGCGCCGCGCGCCGTCCCCGGGGCGTGGACCGAGGGCCTGTCCCGCGTCGCGGTGGACGACGCCGGCCTCCCGGTCGGCCGCGCCCTGCCGGCCCGCTGCCACATCGGCGACCGCCCGGCGCTGTGCCCGGCCCCCGTCGCCGTCCACCCGCCGTCCCGCGGCACTTTCCTCCGCGCAACCCCTTGACCCGACGTCCGCGGTCCTCCACATTACTGGTTAATGCGCATGAGGTAATGCGCATTAACAACGTCGGCGCGACAGAGGGGAAGCAGTGGTGGCGAAGGAAGCCGCAGGGCGGGCGAGGCCGGGGAGGGCTCCCGCGCCGGCCGGTCGGCGGGCCCGGCCGAGGCAGGCGGAGGTGGCCGGGCTCGCCGGTGTCTCGCAGGCGACGGTGTCCCTGGTGCTCTCCGGGCGCGACCTCGCGACGGGGCGGCCGATCTCCGCGGAGACCCGGGCCAAGGTCCTGGACGCCGCCCGCAGCCTCGGCTACGTCCCCGACCCGGCCGCCAGCCGCCTCGCCGCCGCCCGCAACAACCTGCTCGGCGTCTTCAGCTTCACCGCGACCTTCCCGACCGACGTGCGGCACTCGTACTACCCGTTCCTCGTCGGCGTGGAGCAGGAAGCCGCCGCGCAGGGCTACGACCTGGTGCTCTTCACCGGGTCGAGCACCGGGGGAGCGGGCGCCGGGGGTGCCGGGGCGCTCAACCGCGTACGGCTGGCGGACGGCTGCCTCTTCCTGGGCCGCCACGCCCCCGCCGACGAACTGAGCCGCCTGGTGGCCGACGACTTCCCCGTCGTCCACGTCGGCCGCCGCGACGAGCCGGAGGGCCTCGCCTGGGTCGGCGCCGACTACGTCAGCGCCAGCCGCGAGGTCGTCACCGCGCTCGCCGGGCTGGGCCACCGCCGCGTCCTGCTCGTCCGCGAGGACGACGACGCGCCCGCCTCCACCGACCGTGAACGCGGCTTCCTCGACGGGCTCGCCGACAGCGGACTGCCCGCGGGCCCCGGGGCCGTGTTCCGTTCCGGCGAACCGCGCCGCGACCTCACCGCCGAGCGGCTCCGCGGCTGGCTGGCCGACGGGGTCACCGCCTTCGTCGCCGAGGAGACCGACACCGGCGCCGCCTGGCGTGCCCTGCGCGCAGCCGTCGACGAGGCGGGCCTGGACTGCCCCGGCCAGGTGTCCCTCGCCCTGCTCGGCAGCCCGCCCGCCGACCTCGCCGACGGACCGGCGCCGATGGGCTTCGACATCCCGCGCCCGGCGCTCGGCGCGGAGGCCGTACGGCTGCTCGCCGCCCGCATCGCGGGCGGGCCCGCCGAGGGCACCCTCGTCGCCTGCGCCTTCAGACCGGGCGCGACCGCGGGCCCGCCGACCGCCCCTCGAACCCGCCCCTGAACCTCGCCCCACCCACAGAACCGACCGCACCACCCAAGGAGCAGCGTGATACCGGAACCCGACATCCTCGTCGTCGGCGGCGGCCTCGGCGGCGTCGCTGCGGCCCTCGCCGCCTGCCGGGCCGGCCGCAGTGTCGTCCTGACCGAGGAGACGGACTGGATCGGCGGCCAGCTCACCAGCCAGGCCGTACCGCCCGACGAACACCCCTGGGTCGAACAGTTCGGCACCACCGCCACCTACCGGCGCCTGCGCGAGGGCATCCGGCAGTACTACCGCCAGTGGTACCCCCTGCGCGCCGAGGCCGCGGCCCTCACCGACCTCAACCCCGGCGCCGGCCGGGTCAGCAAGCTCTGCCACGAGCCGCGCGTCGCCCTCGCGGTCCTGGAGGGCATGCTCGCCCCGCACCGGGCGGCCGGACGCCTCACCGTCCTCACCGAGCACCGGCCGGTGGCCGCCGAGGCGGACAACGATGTCGTACGCGCCGTCACCCTGGAGGACGTCCGCGACGGCACCCGACGCACCGTCCCCGCCCGCTACGTCCTGGACGCCACCGAGACCGGCGAACTGCTGCACCTCGCCGGCGTCGAGCACGTCAACGGCGCCGAGTCCCGCGCCGAGTTCGACGAACCGCACGCCCCCGACGAGGCCCAGCCGAACAATCAGCAGGGCATCACGGTCTGCTTCGCCCTCTCCCACCACGAGGGCGAGGACCACACGATCGACCGTCCCGCCGACTACGACTTCTGGCGCGACTACAAGCCCGACTTCTGGCCCGGCCCGCTGCTCGGCTTCGAGGCCCCCGACCCGCGCACCCTGGAACCGGTGCCGCGCACCTTCGAACCCAACCCGGACCTCGACCCGCTGGCCGTCAGCGCCGACCAGAGCGCGGACGCGGGCGACAAGGAACTGTGGGGCTTCCGCCGCATCCTCGCCCGCAAGCTGCACACCGACGGCGCCTTCGACTCGGACATCACCCTCGTCAACTGGCCGCTCAACGACTACTGGCTGAGGCCCTACATCGGCCAGGAGGCGGAAGCCCTGCGCGAGGCACGGCAGTTGTCCCTGTCGGTCCTGTACTGGCTCCAGACCGAGGCGCCCCGCACCGACGGCGGCACCGGATTCCCCGGACTCCGCCCGCGCCCCGACGTCACCGGCACCGCCGACGGCCTCGCCAAGGCGGCCTACGTCCGCGAGTCCCGCCGCATCAAGGCCGTCACCACCGTCACCGAGCACGACGTCTCCATCGACCTGATCGGCCCCTACGGCCGCACCCGCCACCGGGACTCCGTGGGCGTCGGCAACTACCGCATCGACCTGCACCCCTCCACCGGCGGCGACGGCTACGTCGACATCGGCTCCGTGCCCTTCGAGATACCGCTCGGCGCGCTCGTCCCGCGCCGGGTGCGCAACCTGCTCCCGGCCGGCAAGAACCTCGGCACCACCCACATCACCAACGGCTGCTACCGGCTGCACCCGGTGGAGTGGAACGTCGGCGAGGTCGCCGGAGCCCTCGCCGCGCACTGCCTCGCCGAGGACGTCGAGCCGCACCAGGTGCAGGCCGAGGACAAGAGGTTCGAGGAGTTCGCCAAGGTACTCGACCGCGACGGCGTACAGCGTCACTGGCCCGACGTCAGGGGCTACTGAACGACCCCGCGCGCGGAGCGAGTCCGGGCGGGGCAGCACCACCTGCCCCGCCCGGTGACCGCCCGCGCGTGGACCGACCCAGCACAAGGAGGTGCCCGGACATGACCACCCACCGCATCCGCGTCGGCATCGACGTGGGCGGAACCTTCACCGACGCCGTGGCGGTCGACGCCACGACGCTCCGGCTCGTGGGCCAGGTGAAGGTCTCCACGAGCCACCATCACGAGGACGGTGTCGCGCACGGCATCGTCGAGGCGCTCGACCGGCTGCTGACACAGACCGGACACGCACCCGCCGACGTGGCCTTCCTGGCGCACGGCACGACCCAGGCTACCAACGCCCTGCTGGAGGGCGACGTCGCCACCGTCGGCCTGCTCGGCATCGGCACCGGCGGCGGAACGTACTTCACCCGCCGGCTCGCCACCCTCGCCAAGCTCGAACTCACCCCCGGCAAGCGGCTGCCGCTGCACTACGCGCACGTCTCCGACCCCGAGGACGCTCCCGCCGTACGGGCCGCCGTGGACCAGCTCACCGCCGCGGGCGCCCAGGCACTGGTCGCCAGCGAACCCTTCGGCGTCGACCGGCCCGAGGGCGAGGAGGCGGTCGCGGAGGCCGCCCGCGTCACCGGCCTGCCCACCACCGCCGCGCACGAGATCACCTCCCTCTACGGGCTGCGCAAACGCACCCGCACCGCCGTGGTCAACGCGGCGATCCTGCCGCGCATGCTGGCCACCGCCGACCTCGTCGACGCCTCCATCACCAAGGCGGGCGTCACCGCCCCGCTGATGGTGATGCGCTGCGACGGGGGAGTGATGTCGCTGGACGAGATGCGGCGCAGGCCCCTGCTGACCGTGCTGTCCGGGCCGGCCGCCGGGGTCGCCGGAGCGCTGATGCAGGAACGCGTCAGCGAGGGCGTGTTCCTGGAGACCGGCGGCACCTCCACCGACATCAGCGTCGTCAGGCGCGGCAAGGTCGCGGTGCGGCACGCAGTGCTGCTCGGCCGGACCTCCTACCTCAACGCCCTCGACGTCCGCACCGTCGGCGTCGGCGGCGGCTCCATGGTGCGGGTCTCCGGCGGCCGGGTCACCGGCACCGGACCGCGCAGCGCGCACATCGCCGGGCTGCCGTACGCCTGCTACGCCGACCCGGCCGACCTGCGGGACGCGAAGCTGAGCACGATCAGCCCGCTGCCCGGCGACGCCGCCGACTACGCGGTCCTCGACGCGGCCGGGGGCCGGTTCGCGCTCACCATGACCTGCGCCGCCAACGCGCTCGGCCGGGTCCCCGAGGGCGACTTCGCCCACGCCGACCCCGAGACCGCCCGCGCCGCGCTGGCCCCGCTCGCCGCTGCCCTCGGCACCGACGTACCCACCGCCGCCGCCCGGTTGCTGGACGCCGGCACCGGCCAGGTGAAGTCCGTCGTGGACGACCTGGTGCGCGAGTACCGCCTCGACACCGACACCGCCGTCCTGATCGGCGGAGGCGGCGGCGCGGCCTCGGTCACCCCGCACCTGGCCGCCCGCACCGGCATGACCGGCCGCATCGCCCGGCACAGTGAGGTCATCAGCCCCATCGGCGTCGCCCTCGCCCTGGTCCGCGAACAGGTCGAGCGGATCGTGCCGGGCGCCACCCAGGAGCAGATCCTCGCCGTCCGCGCCGAGGCCGAGCGCGCCGTCGTCGAACAGGGCGCCGCCGCCGACGGCGTCGAGGTCGAGGTCACCGTCGACCCGCAGACCAATGTCGTCCGCGCCATCGCCACCGGCGCCACCGAACTGCGCACCCAGGACCGGGCCCACCGCGCCGACGACGCCGAGCGCCTGCGGCTGGCCGCCGCCAGCCTCAAGACCGACCCGTCGAAGGTGCACGTCCTCGCGGGCACCCCCGCCCACACCGTGTACGGCACCGAGGTCCACCGCCGCTTCCGGCCCGTCCGCCACCCGGTCCGCGTCGTGGACGCCGACGGCGTCGTACGCCACCACGCCCCCGACGCCCGGGTCGAGGCCACCACCGTCGCCGCCGCCCCCGAGGTCCTCGCCAAGCTGGTCACCGAGCACACCTCCTACGGCGACGGAGGCGTCCGCGCCCCCGCCGTACGGCTGCTCCTCGGCTCCCGCGTCGCCGACCTCTCCGGCGTCCTGGACCCGCAGCCGCTGCTCGCCCTCGCCCGCAGCGAACTGCGCTCACGCGCCGCCGACGAGCCGGTGGTCGCCGTACTGGAGGTGCGCGAATGAGCGCCTCCCGGGCCCCGGTGACGGACGGCCTCGCCGCCACCGACGACATCGGCTGGGCCGTACGGCTGCTGGCCGCCACCCCGACCCACGAGCACCGCGACCCGGAACTGCTGCGCCACTGGGCGCGGGCGGCCGACGCGTTCGGCGCCGCGCTCGCGCCCGTCGAGTGCACCGCGCGGACCGTGGAGAGCGACGGCGGGCTGCGACTCGGACTGCTGGCCCGCTACACCTCCCGACCGCCCACGGTGGAGCTGTTCACCGACACCCTCGCGCTCGCCGAGCGGGTCGTCGACGCCCGCGGCTGGCGCGACTGGTACCCGCCCGGCTCCGTACGGGCCGCCGCCCTCGCCCACGAGGCGGTGCACGTCCACCTCCACCACCGGGCGGCGAAGGCCGCGCTGAAGCGCGCCCTCGGGCACAACGCCCTGCGCCTGGGCCGGCTGCGCGTTCCCGGCCACGTCGCCGGGGCCGAGGAGGTGGCCGCGCACGCCTACGCCCGCACCGTCTGCGGACTCGGCCGCAGCCCCCTGCTGCTGACCGCCGCCCTGGCCGCCGAGGCCGAGACCGGAACCGTCCCCTCACCCGCACGTGACGCAAGAAGAGAGAACTGACCCATGGGTGTCGTCATCCTCCTCGTCATGGCGGCCGGTGTCGCCGCGATGCTCACCCGCAAGCTCCCCACCGCCTTCGCGCTGGTCCTGCTCGCCGTGGTCATCGCCTTCCTCTCCGGCGCCCCCCTGACCGGCGAGAACAGCGTCCTGGACACGGTGCTCCAGGAGGGTGCCCCGGCGCTCGCGGCGACGATGGTCGCGATCATCCTCGGCTCCTGGCTCGGCAGACTGCTCGACGAGACCGGCATCGCCGGCACCCTCGTCCGCAAGATCGTCGAGTTCGGCGGCGACCGGCCCACCGTCGTCGCCCTCGGTGTCCTCGCCGTCTCCGCGCTCGTCGGCACCGTCACCGGCTCCGCGCCCGCCGCGATGCTGGCCGGCATCATCGGCATCCCCGCGATGGTCGCCGTCGGCGTGCCCAAGGTGACCGCCGCGGGCACCGTGCTGATGGGCATCGCGGTCGGCGTCCCCTTCGAACTGCCCGTCTGGCAGTTCTTCTCCACCGCCCTCGACCTGCCCGTCGACACCGTACGCGGCTTCATGGTGAAGCTGTTCCCGTTCGCGCTGGTCGCCGCCGTCGCCTACGTCGTCATCGAGAACCGGCGGCGCGGCACCGAGCACGCCTGGTCGCTCAAGTCGGTCTCCGCCCGCCCGGCACCGCGCCGCGAACGCCTCGGCGACGCGCCCTGGTACGCGCTGCTCGCCCCCGTGATCCCGCTGGTCCTGGCCCTCGGCCTGGACGTGGCCATCATCCCCTCCATGCTGGCCGGCGTGCTCTACGCACTGGTCAGCACCACCCGCCCCGGCGAGATGAACAAGCGGCTGCTGCGCACCCTCTACGGCGGCTTCGAGGTGGCCGCGCCGCCGCTCGCCCTGTTCGTGGCGATCGGCATCCTGCTCGCGGCCGTCAAACTCCCGGGTGCGGTCGACGCGCTCGAGCCGCTGATGAAGGCGGTCAGCCCGCAGAACCCGGTGCTGTTCGTCATCGTCTTCACCGCGCTGGTGCCGCTGTGCCTGTACCGGGGCCCGCTCAACGTCTTCGGTCTCGGCGCCGGCATCGCGGGCGTCCTCATCGCCACCGGCATCTACCCGGCCGTCGCCGTCCTCGGCATGGCCACCTCCTACAACCAAGTCTTCGGCGTCGCCGACCCCACCAGCACCCAGACCGTGTGGGCCGCGCAGTACGCGGGCGTCAGCCCCCAGCAGGTCATGGTCCGCACCCTGCCCTACGTGTGGCTGGTCGCCCTCGGCGGCATGTGCGTCACCGCCGCCCTGTACGTGTGACACCCCCCTCTCCCCAGGAGTCGACATGCACGAGCCGCACCTCGACCGCCGTCTGTTCCTGAAGGGCACGGCCGTCACCGGCGCCGCCCTCGCCCTGGGCACCACCACCGTGCCCACCGCCTCCGCAGCGCCCGGCGGATTCCCCGACTACACCTACGTCCGCACCCTGCTGACGCCGTCCCGGCTCGCCTACAACCCCACCGGCGAGATCATCTTCCCGACCGTCCGCGGCGTCTACGACCGGCTGCCCGCGAAGGGCCGGCTCGGCCGCTACTACCTCTACTACGCCCCGCACGACGCCCCCGGCGGCATCTGCCTGGCCTACGGCGACTCACTGGAGGGGCCCTTCACGGAGTACCCCCACAACCCGATCGTCTCCAACAAGTGGTCGCCGCACTACTCCGTCAGCCACGTCTCCTCACCGCACGTCATGTGGCACGCGGGGAGGAAGGAGATGTGGCTGTACTTCCACGGCGAGAACACCACGACCAGGCTCGCCCGCTCCACCGACGGCATCCACTTCACCTACGACAAGGTCGTGCTGACCACCTCGATGCTGCCCTCCGGCACCACCGAGACCTCGTACGCGCGGGTCTTCCCGCACGAACTGCCCTCGCGCGGCGCGCACTACGCCATGGTGTTCATGACCAACAACACGTCCGACCACCGCGACATCGGCTGGGGCTGGTCCGCGGACGGCCGCACCTGGACGTTCGCCCAGGAGCCCCTGGTGCGCCACGGCGACGTCGGCGCGGTCAACGTGGGCGGCCCGCACCTGCTGCACCGCAACGACAGCACGTACGTCGTCTACAACAAGGACAAGGGGAGCGGCGGCGACCTGATGATCACCGAGGTCGGCAACGACTTCTCGCTCCGCCGGCACCTCGGCGTCTTCTACGACTCCCGCGGCTCGGCACCGGAGAACGGCCGCGCGGCGGCGCCGAGTTTCGGCACCGACCACGGCGTGCCCTACATGATCTACGAGGCGGGGGAGCGGCTGGCCGGTTCGATCGCGATGGCCCGGGGCTGACCCCGGCCCGCCGCCGCACACGACAGCGGGGCCGCGCGTCCGGATCGGACGGGCGGCCCCGCTGTCGTCGGGTGTGCCTAGGCGACGGGCGCCGCCGGGTCCTTGTCGACCGGCGTGGCGGGGCCCTCGCCGGACTCCTCGGCCAGGCGCTCCATGCCGCTGGTGGTCTTCAGCGGCTTCTCCTTGATGAACACCACGGCGACCAGCGCCAGCACGGCGAACGGCGTGGCGACCAGGAACAGGTCGGCCGTGGCGACGGCGTAGGCGTGCTCGACGATGGCCCGCATCGGGGCGGGCAGCGTGGACATGTCCGGGACGCTGCTCCCGCCGGAGCCCTCACCGCCCGGGACGGTGATGCCCGCGTCGCTCAGTCCCTTGGCCGTCTCGCTGGCGACCCGGTTGGCGAGGATCGCGCCGAGGACGCTGACGCCGATGGTGCCGCCCATGCTGCGGAAGAAGGACAGCACGGAGGTCGCGGCGCCCAGGTCGGAGGCGGACACGTCGTTCTGGGCGGCCAGCACCAGGTTCTGCATCAGCATGCCGACGCCGACACCCAGGACCGCCATGTAGAGGCTCAGCAGACCGAAGCTGGTCTTGGCGTCGATGGTGGCCAGCAGGGCGAGGCCGACGGCCATGACGACCGCGCCCGCCACCAGGTACCGCTTCCACTTGCCGGTCCTGCTGATCACCTGTCCGGCGACGGTGGACGACACCAGCAGGCCGAGGATCATCGGCAGGCTCATCAGACCCGCGACGGTCGGCGTCTTGCCGAGCGAGATCTGGAAGTACTGCGAGAGGAAGACGGTCCCGCCGAACATGGCGACACCGACCAGGAGGCTGGCGACGGTGGTCAGGGTGACCGTGCGGTTCCTGAAGATGTCGAGCGGGATGACGGGCTCGGCGGTGCGGGCCTCGACGAACACCGCCGCGACCAGCAGCACCACGCCGCCGCCCGCGAGGGCGCCGGTCTGCCAGGACGCCCAGTCGAACTCGTTGCCGGCCAGCGACACCCAGATCAGCAGGGCGCAGACACCGGCGACGATCAGGAAGGCGCCGAGCCAGTCGATGCGCACCTGGCGCTTCACCGTGGGCAGGCGCAGGGTGCGCTGCAGCAGCGCGATGGCGAGCAGCGCGAACGGCACTCCGATGAAGAAGCACCAGCGCCAGCCCAGCCACGAGGTGTCCACCAGGACGCCGCCGACCAGCGGTCCGGCCACGGTGCCCACGGCGAAGACGGCACCGAAGATGCCCGCGTACTTGCCCAGCTGGCGGGGCGGGATCACGGACGCCATCACGACCTGCGCGAGGGCGGTCAGACCACCCGCGCCGATGCCCTGCACGACCCGGCTGAAGATCAGCAGCCCGACGCCGTGCGAGAACCCGGCCAGCAGCGAGCCGACCACGAACATGCTCAGCGACAGCTGGAGCAGCAGCTTCTTGTTGAAGAGGTCGGACAGCTTGCCCCACAGGGGCACCGTGGCGGTCATCGCCAGCAGTTCGGAGGTGACGACCCAGGTGTAGGACGACTGGCTGGCGCCCAGGTCGGCGATGATCGTGGGCAGCGCGTTGGCCACGACGGTGCCGGCCAGGATCGCGACGAACATGCCGGCCATCAGGCCGGACATGGCCTGGAGTATCTGCCGGTGGGTCATGGAGGTGGGAGGCGCGTCGGCGGGCGCCTGGGATGCGGTCACGACATCTCTTTCGGTGGTGGTCTGGTGGTTCGCGAGCCCGGCGCGGAGACTACGCGGAGGGTGCCGGAAGGCCGGCGGCGAGGAGGGTGAAGACCTCGCGGAAGACGTCCAGGAAGGCGGCTTCGTCCTGGTGGGCGGACCAGTGGTCCATGCTGGTGCGCACGGCGGCGCCCGCGACCGCGGCCAGCAGCCGCGGGTAGAGCCCGGAGCCGGGCCCCGGCCCGGGGCCGCCCGCACCGCCTGTGCCGTTCGGGCCGCTCGTACGGTCGGGCCCGCGCAGGCGTTCGGCGATGGCGTCGGCCAGACCGGCCTCGGCCTCCATGTGCGCTCCGACGCCGCGTGCCAGGAGGTGCGGTGCGGCGTGCAGTACTTCGGCGTGCAGCCGCCACAGTTCGTGCTGCTGTTCCGCCTCGGCCAGCTCCGCCGCCATGGCCTCGCGCAGGGCTGCCAGCGGGGAGAGTTCGGCCGGTGCGTCCAGGACCGCACGCCGCATGCGTGCGCCCGCGTCCGCGTCGATGACCACGAAGGCGTCGTCGCGGCTGTCGAAGTAGTTGAAGAAGGTACGCACCGACACCCCGGCCGCGGCGCTGATCGCCTCGACGGTGACCTTCTCCGCCCCGTGTTCGGCGGCGAGACGTACCGCGGCCTCGGCGAGAGCGGCACGCGTGGCCCGCTTCTTCCGCTCCCGCAGACCGCCCCCCGCGGTACCCTTCTCCGACATAAGTTGCATGGTATGCAAAGATGCACGACATGCAAAATTGGCGGGCGCCGATCCCGGAAGGGACCGGCGCCCGCCGTCACGGTGCGCCCGGATCAGGCCGCCAGTCGGGCCAGCGTCTCCTCGAAGGGGACCGCGTCCCCGGCGGGCCGGTTGTGGGGCAGCCGGGCCAGTGCCGCGGCCATCCCGCAGGTGTTGGTCACCCCGGAGAAGACCAGCCCGGCGCCTATCGCGCCGGACAGCCAGTGTGCGGGGCGCCAGAAGCGGCCCGCCACGAAACCGGCCGCGACGAGCGACCCGGCGGCGAGGCGCACCTGCCGGTCCATCGGCCACGGCGTACGCGCCCCGGCCGGACGCTCCACGGGGTGACCGGCCGCCGCCCAGGCGCCGGTTCCGCCGTCGAGGGTGGATGCCTCGACGTTCCGCGCCGCCAGCCGCGCGCAGCCCTTGGCGGACCGGTTGCCGGAGGCGCACACGAGCAGCAGCGGTCCACGCGCGGCGGCCGCCGCGAGGGCGTCGGACGCCTCGTCGAGCCGGTCCAGCGGAACGTTGTGCGCCCCGGGCAGGTGGCCGCCGGCGTACTCGCCGGGGGTGCGGACGTCGACCACGGTGAACTCGCCGAGGCGGCTCGCCGCCTGGGCGGTGGTCAGGTTGGTGGTCGGGGCGGCGGTCAGTGCGGTGGTCAGTGCGGTGACCGGTTCGATGGGAGTACTCACGAGGGGAGAACCTTTCTCGTCGTTCGGCCCCCCGCGCGGTAGGATACCCGCGGGGGTATGTAGAGGATCGGGTGGAGGAGGAGAGGGAACGTGGAGCTCGACATGTCGGCCGACGAACTGAAGTCGGCGCTCAACCGGCTGCGGCGTGCCCAGGGGCAGCTCGCCGGGGTCATCCGGATGATCGAGGAGGGCCGCGACTGCGAGGACGTGGTCACCCAGCTCGCCGCCGTCTCGCGGGCCCTGGACCGGGCCGGCTTCTCGATCATCGCGACGGGGCTGCAGCAGTGCATGACCAGTGACGACCCCGAGGTGCGCGACTCCGCGCAGATGCGGGCCCGGCTGGAGAAGCTCTTCCTCTCCCTGGCCTGACCCGCCGGGCCCGTCGCGCCGCTCACAGGACCGCCGTGGCGCCCATCGCCACGGCGACCGCGAGCAGCACGCCGCCGAAGACGCGCCGCAGGGTCACGGCGGACACCTTCGCCGCCAGCCGCCTGCCGTCCCACGCGCCGAGGGCGGCGGTGGCCAGGAACGGCAGGAGCAGCGCCAGGTCCAGGTGCACGGCGGTGTGCGCCCGGGCCGCGAGGGCCACCAGCGCGTTGGCCATGACCACCAGCAGGCTCGTGCCCACCGCCGCGCCCATCGGCACCGCGAGCACCGCCACCAGCGCGGGCACCGCCAGGAAGCCGCCACCGACGCCGAGGAACCCGGTCACCGCGCCGAGACCGGCCCCGGCCCCGGCCGCCCGGGCCCCCGACACGGTGCCGTCCCGGCGCGGTGCGCGCCGGCGCAGCATGTGCAGGCCGGCCACGGCCGCCAGGGCCGCGAACAGCGTCGTCAGCACCGCCTCGGGAACCCGTGCCGACAGCGCCCCGCCGCGGCGGCGGGCAGCAGACCCGCCGCCGCGAACAGCAGCCCGGCCCGCCAGCGCACCGCCCCCGTCCGGGCGTGGGACACCAGCGCGGTGGCCGAGGTGACGATCACGACGACCAGGCTCGCGGTCGTCGCCGCCGCCGGGGTGAAGCCGAGCAGGTAGATCAGCGCGGGCACGGTGAGGATGCTGCCGCCCGCGCCCAGCGCGCCCAGGGAGACGCCGGCCACGGCGCCGGCGAACAGGGCGAGGATCAGCGGCGTCATGCGGCGCTGTCGTCCGAGGGCGTCACGAGGGGGAGACCGGCCTCGGCCGCCGCGGCGAAACCGTCGTCGACCGCGACCACCTCGCGGCCGGCGGCGTCCAGCACGGACGCGGCGATCGCCGCCCGCATCCCGCCCGCACAGTGCACCCACACCGTGCCCGGCGGCACCTCGCCCAGGCGCCGGTGCACCTCGTGCACGGGCAGGTGCACGCTGTCCCGGACCCATCCGCGGGCGCGTTCGGCGTCCCGGCGCACGTCGAGGACCACCGCCTCCTCGCCGCCGCGCCGGGCCGCGGCCAGCTCGGCGAAGGTGGCACGCCGGAACGAGGCCGGACGGTCCCCGGCCACGACCCACTCGGCCGGGGACCCCACCGCCGCCGCGGCCGGCCGGTCGACGCCGACCCGGGCCAGCTCGCGCTGGGCGCGGGCCAGGTCGTCCGCGCTGTGCGCGAGCAGCGTCACCGGCCTGCCCCACGGAATCATCCAGGCCAGATAGGTGGCGAGCTGTCCGTCGACCTCGAAGTTGACCGACCCGGCGACGTGACCGGCGGCGAAGGCCATCCGGGAGCGCAGGTCCACGACCCACTCCCCGGCGGCGAGACGGCGCGCGATCTCGTCCGCGTCGGCCCGCCGGGGCTCGGTCAGGTCCAGGGGAGCGGGGCCGTCGATGTTCACCGGAGCCATGTGCGCGTAGTAGGCGGGCACGTCGTCCAGACCCGCCAGCAGCTCCCGGACGAAGGTCTCCACGTCCTGGACGAGCGCCGGGTTGGCGGCCTTCTCGGCGCCGATCGTGCTGTGCTCGCCGCCGGAGGCCGAGGACGAGCAGAAACTGCCGAAACCGTGTGTGGGCAGCACGCTCACCCCGTCCTCCAACTGATCCGCGAGACGGTGCGCGGAGGCGTGCTGCGCGCGGGCCAGCTCCTCGGTCAGCCGGGGCTCCACGAGGTCGGGCCGGCCCACGGTGCCGATCAGCAGCGAACCGCCGGTGAAGGCGGCCACGGCCCGCCCCGCCTCCCGCAGGACGTACGAGGTGTGGTGCGGGGTGTGGCCCGGCGTGGCCACCGCGCGCAGCTCCAGGCCCTCGTCCACCGGCTCCACGTCGCCGTCGGCCACCGCCTCGCGCGCGTACGCCACCTCGGCACCGGCCGGCACCAGGTAGCGTGCGCCGGTGAGGCGGGCCAGCTCCAGGCCGCCGGTGACGTAGTCGTTGTGGACGTGGGTCTCGGCGACGGCGGTGATCCGCACCCCGCGCCGGGCGGCCGCGGCGATGACGCGGTCGATGTCCCGCGGCGGGTCCACGACCACGGCCGAGCGGGGACCGCCCGCCAGGTAGCTGCGGTTTCCCAGTCCCTCGGTCTCGAGGACCTCGACAAAGAACACGGCAGGCTCTCCTTCCTGTGTACCCCCGGGGGTATCTCTCCCAGCCACCGTAACAGACATACCCAGGGGGGTATTATGGAGAGCCTCCTCACATGCTCACGGCCTCGCCGGGCCGCCGCCGCGGATTCCCGCCGCCCGCCTTCGACAACTCCTGTGTGGAACGGCGAAGTCGGGGTACAAGGGGCCCGGCACGGTCGACACCGGGGTCGGCGCCGGTGACGGCCGTGCCGCTCTCGTCACGCACCGTCGCCCCCTGCCCCGCGGTATCGGCGCCGCGTGGTCCGTTCGGTACGCGGGGTGACCCGAACGGCCCTCTCGGGTACCCGCCCGGTCGGCGCAGGGTTGGGATGTGCACGGGCACCCCGTGCCCGTGCGCCCCGACCGGCTGTCCCGACACGGAAGGACCCCCGATGTCCGTCGACCCGCAGCAGGCGCCGCCCGGGCCCACCGACGAAGAGCTCGCGGGCCTGGACGTCCACTGGCGTGCCGCGAACTACCTCGCCGTCGGCCAGATCTACCTGATGGCCAACCCCCTGCTGGCCGAACCCCTGCGCCCGGAACACGTCAAACCGCGCCTGCTCGGCCACTGGGGCACCTCACCCGGACTCAACCTGGTCCACACCCACCTCAACCGGGTGATCAAGGCACGTGACCTCGACGCCCTCTGCGTCTGGGGCCCCGGCCACGGCGGCCCCGCCGTACTGGCCAACGCCTGGCTGGAGGGCTCGTACACCGAGACCTACCCGGACATCACCCGGGACGCGACCGGCATGGCCCGGCTGTTCAAGCAGTTCTCGTTCCCCGGCGGCGTGCCGAGCCACGTGGCACCCGAGACGCCGGGCTCGATCCACGAGGGCGGCGAGCTGGGCTACGCGCTCTCGCACGCCTACGGCGCAGCCTTCGACCACCCGGGCCTGACGGTCGCCTGCGTGATCGGCGACGGCGAGGCGGAGACCGGCCCGCTGGCGACGTCCTGGCACTCCAACAAGTTCCTCGACCCGGTGCACGACGGCGCCGTCCTGCCGATCCTGCACCTCAACGGCTACAAGATCGCCAACCCGACGGTGCTCGCCCGCCTCCCCGAGGCCGAACTCGACGAACTCCTGCGCGGCTACGGCCACGACCCGGTCCACGTCACCGGCGACGAACCGGCCGCCGTCCACCGCGCCATGGCCCACGCCATGGACACCGCCCTGGACCGGATCGCCGCGATCCAACGGGCCGCCCGTGAGGAGGGCGCCACCGGCCGCCCCCGCTGGCCCGTGATCGTCCTGCGCACCCCCAAGGGCTGGACCGGCCCCGCCGAGGTCGACGGAGTCCCCGTGGAGGGCACCTGGCGTGCCCACCAGGTCCCCCTGCCCGCCGTGCGCACCAACCCGGACCACCTCGCGCAGCTGGAGCGGTGGCTGCGCTCCTACCGGCCCGAAGAACTCTTCGACGACGACGGGGCCCCGCGACCCGCGGTCCTCGCCGCCGTCCCCGAGGGGCCGCGCCGCCTGGGCGCCACCCCCTTCGCCAACGGCGGACTGCTGCTGCGGGAACTGCCCCTGCCCCCGCTCGACACGTACGCCGTCCCCGTCGACGCACCCGGCGCGAGCATGCACGAACCCACCCGGGTCCTCGGCGACCTGCTCCGGGACGTCATGGACGCCACCACCGACCGGCGCGACTTCCGGCTCGTCGGCCCCGACGAGACCGCCTCCAACCGCCTCCAGGCCGTCTACGCCGCCAGCGGCAAGGCCTGGCAGGAGCGGACGCTGCCCGTCGACGAGGACCTGGACCGGCACGGCCGCGTGATGGAGATCCTGTCCGAACACACCTGCCAGGGCTGGCTGGAGGGCTACCTCCTCACCGGCCGGCACGGACTGTTCTCCTGTTACGAGGCGTTCGTCCACATCGTCGACTCGATGGTCAACCAGCACGTCAAATGGCTGCGCGTCACCCGCCGCCTGCCCTGGCGCGCACCCATCGCCTCCCTCAACTACCTCCTCACCTCCCACGTGTGGCGCCAGGACCACAACGGCTTCTCCCACCAGGACCCCGGCTTCGTCGACCACATCCTCAACAAGAGTCCCGAGGCCGTCCGGGTCTACCTGCCGCCGGACGCCAACACCCTGCTCTCGGTGGCCGACCACGCCCTGCGCAGCCGCGACTACGTCAACGTGATCGTCGCCGGCAAGCAGCCCTGCTTCGACTGGCTGACCATGGAGCAGGCCCGGACGCACTGCGCGCGCGGCGCCGGCATCTGGGACTGGGCCGGCACCGAGGACGGCACCCGCGAACCCGACGTCGTGCTCGCCTGCGCGGGCGACGTCCCGACCCAGGAGGTACTGGCCGCCGCCCAACTGGTCCGCCAGCACCTGCCCGGACTCGCCGTACGCGTGGTGAACGTGGTGGACATCGCCCGCCTGCTGCCCAGCGGTGAACACCCGCACGGTATGAGCGACTTCGAGTACGACGGCCTGTTCACCGCCGACAAGCCGGTGATCTTCGCCTACCACGGGTACCCCTGGCTGATCCACCGGCTCGCCTACCGGCGCACCGGCCACACGCACCTGCACGTGCGCGGCTACAAGGAGATCGGCACCACCACCACCCCGTTCGACATGGTGGTCGGCAACGACCTGGACCGCTACCGCCTCGTCATGGACGTCATCGACCGCGTCCCCGGCCTCGCCGTGCGCGCGGCGGCCGTACGGCAGCGGATGGAGGACACCCGGCTGCGGCACCACGACTGGATCCGCGAACACGGCGTGGACCTGCCCGAGGTCGCCGACTGGACCTGGGAGGGCTCGCGGTGACCGCGACCCCGTCGACCTGGGACTACGACCACTACGACCCCGCGGAGGAGCGGCTGCGCGAGTCCCTGTGCGCCCTCGGCAACGGCTACTTCGCCACCCGCGGCGCCCTGCCCGAGTGCGACGCGGACGACACCCACTACCCGGGCACCTACGTCGCCGGCTGCTACAACCGCCTCACCTCCACCGTCGCCGGACGACAGGTGGAGAACGAGGACATGGTCAACCTCCCGAACTGGCTGCCCCTGCGCTTCAGGGCCGCCGGAGGCGACTGGCTCACGCCGGACACCGCCGAGGTGCTCGACCACCGGCAGACCGTGCACCTGGACTCGGGCGTCCTGGAGCGCCGCACCTGCTTCGGGCTCGGCGCCGCAGGCGTGCTGTCCGTGCGCCAACTGCGCCTGGTGCACATGGCCGACCCCCATCTCGCCGCCCTGCGCACGGAGTTCACGGTCGACGCCGGACCGGTCGACCTGGAGGTGGAGGCGGCCCTCGACGGCGGCGTCACCAACTCCGGGGTGCCGCGCTACCGGGAGCTGGAGGGCCGCCACCTCGTCCACGTGCACACCGGCAGCGCCGACGACGGCACGGTGTGGCTGCGCTGCCGCACCCGCACCTCCGACATCCGGGTCGGCATGGCCGCCCGCACCACCACCGCCGCCGCGCCCGTCACCGCGGCACGCGGGCACCTGAGCGTCACCCAGCGCACGACCCTGCGCGCCGAGGCGGGCCGCACCGCCACCGTCGACAAGGTCGTCGCCCTGCACACCTCACGCGACCCGGCCATCAGCGACCCGCTCCAGGCCGCGGTGGACCGGGTGGCCGACGCCCCCGGCTTCAACGACCTGCTGGTGACGCACCGCACCGCCTGGGCCCAGCTGTGGCGCAGGGCCGACCTCGACGTACCCGGGGAGGCCGGCAGCATCCTGCGCCTGCACCTCTTCCACGTGCTCCAGACGCTCTCCCCGCACACCGCCGACCTCGACGTGGGCGTCCCCGCGCGCGGACTGCACGGGGAGGCCTACCGCGGCCACGTCTTCTGGGACGAGCTGTTCGTCCTGCCGTACCTGAACCTGCACTTCCCCGAGGTGTCCCGCGCCCTGCTCCACTACCGGCACCGCCGCCTGGAGCGGGCCGTCCACTCCGCCCGCGCGATCGGGCGCCGGGGCGCGCTGTACCCCTGGCAGAGCGGCAGCGACGGCCGCGAGGAGACCCAGCAGCTGCACCTCAACCCGCGCTCGGGGCGCTGGCTCCCGGACCACTCGCACCTCCAGCACCACGTGGGCTCCGCCATCGCGTACAACGTGTGGCAGTACTGCGAGGCCAGCGGGGACGCCGAGTTCCTGCACACCAAGGGCGCCGAGATGCTGCTGCAGATCGCGCGCTTCTGGGCCGACTCCGCCACCTGGGACGAACGGCTCGGGCGGCACCGCATCCGGGGCGTGGTCGGCCCCGACGAGTACCACGAGGCCTACCCGGGCGCCGACCGGCCGGGCCTCGACGACAACGCCTACACCAACGTCACCGCCGCCTGGGTCCTGTCCCGCACCCTCGACGTCCTCGCCGACCTGCCCGAACCCCGCCGCCGCGAACTCGTCGAGCGCACCTCCCTGGGCGAGGGGGAACTGGAGCAGTGGGACAGCGTCTCCCGCACCCTGCACGTCCCCTTCCACGAGGGCGTCGTCAGCCAGTTCGAGGGGTACGGCGAACTCGCCGAACTCGACTGGGAGGGCTACCGCGAGCGGTACGGCGACATCCGGCGCCTCGACCGGGTCCTGGAGGCCGAGAACGACAGCGTCAACAACTACCAGGCGTCGAAGCAGGCCGACGTCCTGATGCTGGGCTACCTGTTCTCCCCGGCGGAACTCCGCTCGCTGTTCCGCCGGTTGGGCTACGGCCTCGACGAGCGGACCTGGCAGCGCACCGTCGACCACTACCTGGCCCGCACCAGCCACGGGTCCACCCTCAGCGGACTCGTCCACGGCTGGATCCTGGCCCGTGCCCGCCGCGCCGAGGCCTGGGCGTACTTCCAGGAGGCGCTCAAGGGCGACGTCGCCGACCTCCAGGGCGGCACCACCGGGGAGGGCATCCACCTCGGCGCCATGGCGGGCACCCTCGACCTGGTCCAGCGCGGTCTGACCGGCCTGGAGACCCGCGCGGGCGCCCTGTGGCTGGACCCGGTGCCGCTGCCGGAGCTGTCGTCGTACGGGTTCTCCGTCCGCTACCAGGGCCACTGGGGGGTGCGGTTCCGGCTGGAGCACGGCCGACTGGAGATCGCCGTGCCCGCGGCCGGACCGCTGCCGATCGACGTGTGCCTGCCGGACCGCGAGGTGCGCCTCCAGCCGGGCGACACGTGCCGGCTGGTGCTGCCGGACGGACCGGCGGGCCCGTCGGCCCGTCAGCCGGGCAGGGGGTAGGAGACCGTGCGGGGCGACCCGTCCGGCCTGCCGTCGGTGTAGGTGAGGGTGATCCGGGTGAAGTGCGGCTCGCCCGTGCCCTGTCCCGCGGCCGTGGGCTGGTCGAGCCGCACGGTCACCGGATACGAGTGGAAGGCGCCGGCGGCGCAGTAGGGGTCGCAGTCGTTCACGGCGTTGGTGCCCCGGCCCACCGCGGCGTGCGTGTCCCAGCGGTACCAGGTGATCGAGACCAGGCGGCTGTTGCCGTCACCGCAGGCCAGTACGTACGACGCGGGCCCGATCTGCGGCTGCCCGGAGCAGTCGACCAGTACGGGGTCCTGCGTCTGCTGGGTGCGAGTTGTCGGCTGCGCCGACGGTGCGGCGAAGGCCGTGCCGAACGGTACTGCGAGCGCGGCGGCGGCACAGAGTGTGACCGCTGCCCTCATCGGGTTCCTGCCCATGTCTGCTCCCGGCCGTCTCGGGGTCGCTTGTCTCCGCTTCCCGTCCTCCGGTACCGACCGTACGGCCGTGCTCCGGAACGCACCACTCGTACGGAGCAGCGCGGACGCTGCCCGGCCGGGTCGAGCAGCCCCGCCACCGGGCGACGGGCCCGTCCGACCCCGCCCGGCGCGTCCCGTGCCGCCGGCGGCCGGAGCGGGCGTCCGGGTGCTGCCGCCGCACCTCAGAGGCCGACGGGGTCACGGACCAGCGGACACGTCATGCGGTGCCCTCCGCCGCGCCCCCGGCCCAGTTCCGCGCCCACGATGGTGACGACCTCGACCCGGGCCTCGCGCAGCAGCGCGTTGGTCAGGGTGTCGCGGTCGTAGGTGAACACCACACCGGGCTCCACCGCGAGGGCGTTGTTGCCGCTGTCCCACGGCCGGCGTTCACCGGCGTGGGCGTCGCCGCCCGTCTCCACCACCCGCAGCTTCGGCAGCCCCAGCGCCTTGGCCACGACGTCGACGAAGGGCGTCGTGCCCTCGTCGACGACGTCGAAGCCGGGGGCCCGGTCACCGGGGCGCAGCGAGAAGGTGCGGACCGCGTCCATGATCGGAGGGCACAGGGTGACCACGTCCCGGTCGGCGAAGGTGAAGACCGCGTCCAGGTGCATGGCGGACCGCAGCTTCGGCATCCCGGCGACGACGACGTGCTCGGCGGCCCCCCTGCGGAACAGCGCGGCGGCGACCTGGGTGATGGCCTGCCGCGAGGTGTGCTCGCTCATGCCCATGAGGACGACACCGTTGCCCACCGGCATGATGTCGCCGCCCTCGAACGTCGCCTGGCTCCCGTCGAGTTCGGGGTCGCCCCACCACACCGTCGAGCCCCTGAAGTCGGGGTGGAAGGTGTAGATCGCCTTCATCAGCAACGTCTCGTCGTGCCGCGCGGACCAGTGCAGCGGGTTGAGGGTGAGCCCGCCGTACAGCCAGCAGGTGGTGTCACGGGTGTACAGGGTGTTCGGCAGCGGCGGCATCAGGTACTCGCGCGCGCCGGCGGCCTCGCGGGCCAGTGCGAGGTGCGGGGAGCGGAAGTCCTCGGGCAGGTCACCGGTGGCGAGCCCGCCGACCAGGTACTCGGCCAGTTCCCTGGGCGACAGGGTCTCCAGGTAGGCGCGGGTCGCGTCGACGAGGCCGATGCCGACCCGGTCGGCGGTGATCTTCCGGTCCAGGAGCCACGCCTTCGCCTCCGGGATCGCCATGATCCGCGCCAGCAGGTCGTGCAGCTCCACCACCTCCACGCCGCGCCGGCGCAGTTCGCCGACGAACGCGGCGTGGTCGCGCTGGGCGTTCTCCACCCACATGACGTCGTCGAAGAGCAGGTCGTCGGAGTTGGCGGGGGTCAGCCGCCGGTGTGCCAGTCCGGGGGAGCACACCAGCACCTTGCGCAGCCTGCCGACCTCGGAATGGACGCCGAGCGCGGGTCTCGCACTGCTCTCGTTGCTGGTCACACGGCCTCCTTGAAGGATGCGGGACGAGGCCGGGCACCGCGCCGGCCACGGAGCCGGCCGGGACGAGGGGTACCCCCGCCGTGGGCGCCCGGCCTTGGCGTACGCGAGCACACCGGCGTCGAGTGTGACCACTGTGCCTCAGGCGGTGGCCCGGGGCATCTTGTCGACGCCGGGCACGCGGGATGCGAGGCGCGCGCCGGTCAGCCGTGCAGGGCCAGGTACGGGGCCAGCGCGAACAGGGTCGTGATCAGGGCGTACTTCAGATGGCGCGTGGGCAGCGCGTGCGCGATCCGCCAGCCCAGCAGCACCCCGGCCAGCTCGGGGACGCCGACCAGCACGGCCAGTGGCCAGTCGACGGCACCGTGGGCCACATAACCCAGCGTCCCCACACCGGCGATGACGACGGACTGCGCCTGGGCCGAAGCCAGCGACTCCAGCACCGGCACGCCCAGCGCCACCAGCAGCGGCACGGTCAGCATCGGCCCGCCGATGCCCACGACACCGGCCGCGACGGCCACCGCGAAACCCAGCCCGGCCACCACCGCCGTACGGGGATGTGTCCGCGCCGCGGCCGGGCGGCGGCGCTCGCGGAACCACACCAGGCCCGCCACACCCGCCACGAACACGCCGAGCACCAGCCCGAACATCCGCTTCGACACGTAGGAGTTGACCATGACTCCGAGCGGGGTACCGGCCAGCGCGCTCACCGCCAGGACCAGCGCCGTGCGCCGGGTCCGCGGGTCGCGCAGTTGCCCGGAGCGGGTGTAGGCGGCGGTGGCGAGGGCCCCCGTGGCGACATGGGTGACGATGGCCGTACCGGCCACCTCCGCGGGCGTCAGCGAGGTGAGGGCGAACAGGCCGATCGTGGGCAGGACACCTCCCGGACCGACGGCCGTGATCCCGATCCCGCCGACCAGCCCCAGCAGCCCCAACGCGATCAGTACGGGCACACTCACACCGGCCATCGCCGGCCTCCTTCCCCACACACGGGTGTCCGGCCCCGGTCAGACGGTGGTCCGCGGCCCGCCGCGGTGGAGGGTGGAGCGCAGGGTCATCCGGTCCGCGCGGATCCGGATCGACTCCACGTCCACCGGCCGGCCGTCCGCGAGCCGGGTCAACCGCTCCAGGGCGAACACCGCGGCCCCGGCCTCGATCCCCAGCAGCCGCGCCGTGTCCGCGTCCGCGTTGACCGCGTGGACGGCCACCTCGGCCCGCCCGAGCGGGGCGCCCGCCGCCTCCTCGATCAGGGAGAACACATCCCGCTCCACCAGGTCGCCGGCGAGCACCGCACGGCCGGTCTCCGCGGTCAGATGACTGCTGTCCAGCGACAGCGGCAGCCCGTCCAGCCACCGCAGCCGCTCCACGTACACGCCGCCCGCTCCCGGCGGCACCTCCAGCCGGGCGGCGATGGCGGCGGGCAGGACGGGCACCTCCGCGGCGGCCCGCACCTCGTTGGTCACCGTGCCGCGCCCGGTCAGCTCCTCGGCCAGACCGGTCAGCCGCTCAAGACCGTGACCGTACTTCGACAGCACCACCGTCGTCCCGACCCCGCGCCGCCGCGTGATCAGCCCCTCCTGCCGCAGCAGTGCCAGGGCGTCCCGCACGGCGTTGCGCGAGGCACCGAAGCGGCGGCCCAGAATCCGCTCGTCCGGCAGTACGCCGTCGGCGGGGGTGCCGTCGGTGATCTGCTGCCGGAGCACGTCGGCCAGCTGCCTGGCCCGCTCGGCGCGCGGTCGTCCCACGTGCTGGTCCATGCCGCTCACGGTAACCCGCACCTTGTTTCGCCGACGTTACGCCACCCATATTGACCTGCGAAAACGACTGACCTGCGGGTTCGTGGCGAGTGCGGGGCACTTCGCCACCCGGTCCGCGGGAACGCTCACTGGGCGGTGCGCAGATCCGCGCCGCGCCGGGCCAGGTTGAACACCCCCACGACGATCAGCGCCACCCCGACCAGCTGCGGCAGCAGCCACCAGTCGCCGCGTACGTCCTCGCGGTACAGGACCACGCCCAGCAGGAGGCTCACCGTCGCGTCGCCCAGGGTGAGGGCGGGCTGCGAGGCGACGAGCGGACCGCCCTGCATGGCGTGCTCCAGCAGGAGCACGGCGCACACACCGGCCAGGGCGAACCCGTAGGTCTGCCAGGCGGTCAGGAAGCCGACCAGACCGTCGGTGTCCAGGACACGCATGGAGTCCTTCATCAGGCCCGCCGTCAGCGCGTAGCACACGGCCGTGGCGGCGCCGAGGCAACCGGCGCGTGCCTTGCCGACCGGGCGCTTGAAGCCCGCCGCGGCCAGCAGGACGACCAGACCGGCGCAGGCCGCCAGGGCCGGCACCCAGCGGTCCAGGGGCACCTCGGTCCTGCCGCCCTGCGGGGCCGCCGAGGCCAGCGCGACACCGAGCCCCACGACCACGCCGCCCACGGCGAGCCACACCACCTCCGGCAGCCGGTTGCCGGTCAGCAGCGAGGCGAGCAGCAGCGCCAGCGGAAGCTCCAGCACGAACAGGGGCTGGACGAGTGACAGCGGCCCCGTCGCCAGGGCCACCGCCTGCCCCACGCCGGCCACCACGACCGCCAGCATGCCGCCCAGCCACACGGGCCGCCGCAACAGGTCGAGGATCAGCCCCGGACGGAACCCCTGGGTCTGGGGCACACTCAGCGCCGCGCGCCGTTGGAGCACGGTGGCCAGCGCGTTGCTGAACGCGGCGAGGAGTGCGAAGAGCACCGGCAGTACGAAAGCCATCCACCGATACTCACCCGGATTCCCGGCGGCCGCTCGCCGCGCCGGGCCGGGTGCCGGTGTGCTCAGCTGCCGTTCGCGGCCGGAGCCCCGGCCGCGGTGTCCTGCTCCTGCCGGGACGCGGGGGCGTCGGTGGCGGTGTAGTAGACCGAGGTGCCCTGCTTGGTGCGCTGGGCCTGGTTCTTGGCGACGAGCCCTTCGAGGGTGGTGCGCACGACCGTGGTCTTGACGGTGCGTCCGGAGTGGGCCTCGCCCAGCGCCGTGGTGACCTCGGCGGCGGAGCGCGGCTCGCTCTGCCCGGCGAGGTGGCCGCGCACCAGCTCGACCAGGGTGGGCCGGGCGGCGGTCGACGCCGGTGCCTTCTTCGCCACCGTCTTGCCGGCGGCCTTGGCGGGCGACTTGCCGGCCGTCTTCGCGTCCTTGCCGGCGGCGGTCGCGGCGGGCGTCGCGACGGCGGCCTCGGCGGTGGTCCCGGTGGACGTCTTGGTGGCGGTCCCGGTGGCGGTCTTGGCGGAGGTCCTGGGCGCGGCCTTGCGCGCCGGCCCGGCGGCCTTCCCGGCCGCCGGCTTCGACGCCTTCTTGGCGGCAGCCGACCCGGTGGCCGCGGCGCGCTTGGGTGCGGCGGCCTTCCTGTTCCGCGTCCGCCCGCCCGTGGCCGACTCCGCGGGAGCGCCGTCGCGGGGCGCGGGCACGGTGGCCGTCCCGGTCGCGGACTCCGGCGCGGTGGCGGACCCGGGCGGCGGCGCGGTGATGCCGAGCGCCTGCTGCATGTTCACCAGCAGGGCGTGGTCGTGCTGCAGCGCGGCCAGTTGCTGCTGGAGTGCCGTGATCTCCGCGCTGACACGTTCCTGCTCCTTGACGTTGCGCTCCAGGTCGTCGGTCACCTGGACGCTGTACTGCGACGCCAGTTCGGTGGCGGACTGCATCGTGCTCTCGGACATGGGTTGACTCTCCTCGATTCGCGGCCGTGAAGGCTGACTGGCAGCAGCGGTTGACACCCTGCTCGCTGCCGAGTCGGTATACCACGTATGGCCACCGTCATGGTATGTGCCGCCGCAACCCAGTGCGTGTGTTCGGAACACGGACGACCGGTCCTCACCCGCCCTCGGGCACCTCGACGACCTTCCCGTTCTCGTCGACGGTGTGTGTCTGCCAGTAGGTGTCCCACTCGTCGCCGACGTGTTCCGGGACCTTGCCCTCGGGATACCGGGTGTAACCCTTCGGCGGTTCCTCGCCGTTGGGCACACACGCGCTGCCGGTCCCACCAATCGTCATCACCGGGTACTCTCCGCCGCCGCAACTGGCCTCCTCCATGGAACAACCGGTCAGGACGGCGGCGGTGGCGACACAGGCCAGGACGGCACCGCGGACGGATCGTGCGACGCCGCCGGTGCGCCCGGACGGCACGCGGTGAACTCGGTTGATGCCGGACATGATTGGCTCCCTGTGGCTGGCTGGTACGGCAAGCGTCCCCCGGCGGGGGGAAGCACCTCATGAGTACGAGTACTCAATCGGAGGAGTCGTACTACCTGGCACGGGTGGCCAAACGCTCCGCCCTGCGCGCACTCGCCCGCGCCTCCCGCTCGGCCCCGGTCACCGCGGCCGCCGTCTCACGGTCCCGCTCCCCGGCCCCCCGCCGCTCCCCTTCGGCCCGGTCGAGTTCCTCGCGTGCCTCCCGCAGCCGCTCCTCGGCGGCGGTCACCGTCCGGCGGGCCCGGTCGAGTGCGTCGTCGGTGCGCCGGAGTGCCTCCTGCGCGTCCGTCCGTTCCGCCCGCGCGTCCCGCAGCCGCTCCTCGGCACGCCCGGCCTCCCGCTCGGCCCGCGCGAGTTCGTCGCGCCGCCCGCGGCGCCGCTCGGCGAGTTCGTCCTTCCCGGGGTGTCGGGCGTGGCCCGGGAAGGTGCCCTCGGGGCGGCTTCGGCCGGGGCGACGTCCGCCGTGAAGTCCGACGGCGGGGTGAGGGACACCACCAGCCGCGCCCCGGCCCACCGGTCGGCCGCGTCCGGGTCGGCGAGGACCGCGCGCAGCGTCGACTCGACCTCCCGCCGCGCCGCCTGGGACAGCCGCTGCCCGGCCTCGCCGGCGAGTCGCGCGGCCTGCCCGGACAGGACGGAGACGATGTGCCTGCGCTGCGCCGACAGTTCCCTGAGCCCGGCGGCGTCCAGGGTGCGGTGCGCCTCGCGCAGCGCCTGCCCCAACTCCAGGAACCGCCGGGTCTCCTCCGGCCGGGAGCGTGCCAGCAGGTTCGCCGCCCAGGCCGCGAGTGTGGGCCTGCGGGCGGCGTGGATCCGGCGGGCGTCCTCCTTGCGCCCGGCCGTTCTCGCGGCCGCGGCCCGTTCCTCGCGGTGGGAGACGAAGCCGGACGGAGGCATGGCGTAGAGCTCGTCCAGGACCTCCTCGACCGCACCACCGTCCTGGCCGTCCGCCTCCCGGCGACGTCCGCCCTTGCGCCGCATGGTCCTTGCCTCCCTCTCGACCGCGACCGCTCAGGTCCGCCCCGACGCCGGTGCGGCCGCCCCCGCCGCCTCCTCGTCGTCGTAGACGAGCAGGCCGTCGGGCCGCAGCCGTGCGCCCGGGGTGGGGGAGTGGGGCGTCAGCCGGCCGTCGTGCATGAGGTGGTCCGCGGGGGTGTCGCGGGCCAGCACGGCGAAGTCCGCGATGAGGCGCCGGTGGCACCGCCACCACACCGCCTCGCCGCACATGACCGCGGTGCGCTCGCGTCCCGTCTGTTCCAGCAACTCGTCCATGGCGGCGACGAACTCCGGTGAGCGCGTGTGGCCGGCGTACGCCCGGAAGGAGGCGTTGCGCCAGACGACGTCCGGCGAGTCCGGCGAGGGCTTGCGGAACCCGCCCAGGCGTCGCTCCCACCGGTAGGCGAGGCCCTCCTCGGGCATCCACCGGGCCAACCGGTCGCGCAGCAGGTCGGGGTCGCGCCGGCTGCCGGGGGCGGTCCTGACGTCGACCACGGAGGTGACACCGGCGTCGCGCAGCAGTCCGGCCAGCTCGGCGCGGCCCGCGGTGCCGTGCCCGAACGTGACCAGATGAGGTGGGGACATGCGATCCGAGTCCCCCTCGCTGCCTGGGCTCATGCCTCCTGTCTACGGTCGCGCCGGTCGCCCCGCGACCCGAACGGGCCGCGCGGCGCAGGGCACGGTGCCACGCCCGTACCCGTACCCGTACCCGTGCGGTCAGCCGAAGGTGCGCCGGTAGGCGTGCGGGCTGACACCGGTGGTGCGCTTGAAGCGGTCGCGGAAGGCCGTCGGCGAGCCGAAGCCGACCTGGGCGGCGATGCGTTCCACGGAGTGCTGCGTGGTCTCCAGCAGGTGCTGCGCCTGCCGGACCCGGGCCCGGTGGAGCCACTGCAGCGGGGTGCTGCCGGTCTGCTCCCGGAAGCGGCGGATGAGTGTCCGCGTGCTCATCCCCGCGTGGGCGGCGATGTCGGCGAGGGCGAGGTCGCGGGCCAGGTTCTCGCGCAGCCAGGTGAGCAGGGGCTCCAGGGCGGAGCCGCGGGGCACGGGGGTGTGGTCGTGGACGATGAACTGGGCCTGGCCGCCCTCGCGTTCGAGCGGCATGACCGACAGCCGCGCGGCGTGTGCGGCGACCGCCGAGCCGTAGTCGCACCGGATCATGTGCAGGCACAGGTCGAGGCCCGCGGCGGCGCCGGCCGAGGTGAGGAACTGTCCGTTGTCGACGTACAGCACGTCCGGGTCGACCTCGACGTCCGGATGGGCGCGGGCCAGGGCGTCCGCGGCGATCCAGTGAGTGGTGACCCGCAGACCGTCGAGCAGTCCGGTGGCGGCCAGCGGGAAGGTGCCCGAGCAGATGGACGCGATCCGTGTGCCCCGCCCCGCGGCCGTGCGCAGCGCGTCGTGGACGGCCGGGGAGAGCGGGTCGGCGGGGGTGGCCGTACCGGGCACGATGATCGTGTCCGCGTCGCGCAGTCCGTCCAGCCCCCAGGGTGCGCGCAGCGTGAACGCGCCCGCGTCGATCTCGGGGTGTTCGGCGCACACGCGGATCCGGTAGCCGGGGCGGCCGTCCGGGAGCCGGGTGCGGGTGAAGACCTCGATCGGGGTGGACAGGTCGAACGGTACGACCCGATCCAGCGCGAGTACGGCGACGGTGTGCATGGCCGGAAGGAACCTCCTCGCGAGACCGGCGGCTCCGGTCCGGACCACCGCCGCCCCCATTCAACCGCAGGTCGGACGAGGTTCGACCGGGTGGCGTTTTTCCGGCGGAAGCTGTCACTACCGCCACGGTGCGCCGGACCGGTCGCGTGCCCGCACCGCATACCGCGCCGGACGTTTGCCTAATCGAATTAGGGAAATGCATAATCGACGAAGCAACGCGACGCGGTCGGACGCACCACCCCCCGGAGACGACATGCACACCTCGGACGACTGGATCACCACGCCCCTCACCCCGGACCTCCTGCGGGGCGCCCTGGACGTGGAACGCACCGAGCACGGCCTGCTGCCCCACCGGCTGCCGGCCCGGGCCCGCGCGCAGAACACCGACGGACAGCTGGCCATGGCCGAGTCCCAGCCCTCCGGCGTACGCCTGGCCCTGCGCACCCGTGCCACCGCCCTCGAACTGGACACCCTGCCCACCAAGCGGTTCTACGTCGGCGCCCCGCCGCGCCCGGACGGCGTGTACGACCTGCTCGTCGACGGCCGCCCGGCAGGCCGGGGAAGCGTCGCGGGCGGCAACACCCTGACCATCGACATGACCACCGGCGCGACGGGCGTCGAGCCCGGTCCGGTCGGCACCCTCCGCTTCGACGGCCTGCCCGAGGGCGGCAAGGACATCGAGATCTGGCTGCCGCACAACGAGACCACGGAACTCGTCGCCCTGCGCGCCAACGCCCCCGTCGAGCCCGCCCCCGACCCGGGCCGGAGGGTCTGGCTGCACCACGGCAGCTCGATCAGCCACGGCTCCGACGCCGCGAGCCCCACCACCACCTGGCCCGCGCTCGCCGCCTCCCTCGGCGGTGCGGAACTGGTCAACCTGGGCCTGGGCGGCGGCGCCCTGCTCGACCCGTTCACCGCCCGGGCCATGCGCGACACCCCCGCCGACCTGATCAGCGTCAAGATCGGCATCAACGTGGTCAACGCCGACCTCATGCGCCTGCGTGCCTTCGGCCCCGCCGTGCACGGCTTCCTGGACACCGTCCGCGAGGGCCACCCCACCGCCCCGCTGCTGGTCGTCTCGCCGCTCCTGTGCCCCGTCCACGAGGACACCCCCGGCCCTCTCGCCCCCGACTTCACCGGCGGACGCGTGCGGTTCGTCGCCACGGGCGACCCGGCGGAACGCGCGAGCGGGAAACTGACCCTGAACGTCATCCGGGACGAGCTGTCCCGGATCGTGACCCGACGGGCCGCCGACGACGAGAACCTGTACTACCTCGACGGCCGCGAGCTGTACGGCGAGGCCGACGCCGCCGATCTGCCCCTGCCCGACGGCGTCCACCCGGACGCCGCCACCCACCGCCTCATCGGCGAACGCTTCGCCGGGGCGGTCTTCACCGACCGCGGCGCCTTCAGGGGCTGACCGCCCTCGCCCCCCGGCTCTCGTGTCCGGCGGCTCCCGCCCTCACGACCGCGGCGAAACGCCGGGCCACCTTGCGCCAGACCGCCTCGGCCGCGGGCTCGTCGAGTTCCGCACGGCGCAGGAGTTCCGCCGGATCGAATCCTCGGGCGCGCAACCGGTCGGCGTCCCAGCCCCTGACCCGGTCCGCCCCCGCCTCGGGGTGGAACTGCACGCCCCACGCCCGCTCGCCGACCCGGAACGCCTGGTAGGGGCACCGCTCGCTCGACGCCAGCCAGGTGGCGCCGGGCGGCAGCGCGGTGACGGCGTCCACGTGGTGCTCGACCGCCGTCACCCGCTCCGGCAGCCCCGCGAAGAGCGGATCGGCCCCCGCCTCGCCCCTCAGGGTCAACGGGGTGCTGCCGAACTCCGGTTCGCCGTGTTCACCGCGCACCGTGCCGCCCGCGACCCGGGCCAGGAGCTGCCCGCCCAGACAGATCCCGAAGACCGGGTCGCCCCGCTCCACCGCCCCGGCGACCAGCGCCCGGGTGGGCGCCAGCCAGGGAACGCGCGCGTCGTCGTCGGGCAGGTAGCCGCCGCCGAGCACCAGGACGCCGTCGTGCTCCGTACGCCGGGGCAGCGGCTCACCGGCGTACGCGCGCACCACGTCGAGCGACACCCCGTCCGCGACCAGCCAGTCACCGAAGCGGCCCGGCCCACCGCCCCGGTGGTTCTGCACGACCAACAGCCGCGACACTTCGCACTCCTCGCCCGCGCCTCTCAGCGGCGCGACATGTACAGGGACAGAGCCCTGTGCAGCACCTTGTTCAGTGGATAGTCCCACTCGCCGAGGTACTCGACGGCCTCGCCCCCCGCGCCGACCTTGAACCGGAGCAGGCCCAGCAGGTGGTTGTCCTCGTCCAGGGTGTCGGTGATGCCGCGGAAGTCGTAGACGGACGCGCCCAGTTCACGGGCGTCGCACATCATCCGCCACTGCAGGGCGTTGTTGGGCTGCACCTCGCGCCGACGGCTGGTGGACGCGCCGTAGGAGTACCAGACGTGCTCGCCGACCGTCAGCATCGTGGCCGCGGCGAGCACCTCCCCGTCGTGATGGGCGAGGTAGAGGCGCATGCGGTCCGGGTCCTCGGCCGTCAGCGCCTGCCACATGCGCCGGAAGTAGGCGAGGGGGCGCGGCACGAACCGGTCCCGTTCCGCGGTCTCGACGTACAGGTCGTAGAAGACCGGCAGGTCCGCCAGATCGCCGCGGACGACCTTGACGCCGGCCTTCTCGGCCTTCTTGATGTTCCGCCGCCACTGCTGGTTGAAGCCCCGCTGGAGATCCTCCGGCGACCGCCCCGCGAGCGGGACCTGGCACACGTGGCGCGGCTGGCCCGCGGCGAAGCCGTCCTCGCCGCCCGGCTCGGTGCGCCGCCAGCCCATCCGGCGCAGCCGCTCGACGACGTCGTCCGCCCCGGGCTCGCACACCGTGGCCTCCACGTCCCCCAGCCGCCGGGCCCCCGGATCGGCGATGGCCGCCTTGACCGCGTCGGCGCTCCAGCGCCGTGCCACCACCGGCGGCCCCATCCTCGCGGTGAACGCGCCGCGCCCCTTCAGGTGGGCCAGCATCGGCTCCAGCCACCCCTCCAGACCGGCCGCCGTCCAGTCGACGACCGGGCCCTCGGGCAGGTAGGCCAGATACCGCCGCAGTCTCGGAATCGGCCGCAGCAGCACCAGCCCGGCGCCGACCAGTTCCCCGCCCTCGTCGAACCAGCCCAGGCTCTCCGCCCGCCAGTCCGGCTTCACGTCGCCCCACGAGGGGACCTGCAGATGGCTCACGGAAGGCCGGGCCGTGACGAAGCGCAGATGTTCCTCGCGGGTGATCGGCTTCAGGCGACAGCTCATGGGGCGTCCCTCTGTTCGGCTTCGTTCGAAGATCGACGGTTCGGTGGGGGAGACGACCGGGACGCGGTCGGCCCGAGCGGTCTCCCGCACCTCAGAGAACAACGGCGGCGCCCGATCCGCGCGCTGTCGCCCCGTCGCCCACCCGTGTGCTCCGCCCGGCGCGCGCGACCCCGGGCCGGGTGGCAGCGTGGCGGGATGGGGCGGTGCGGGCGGCACGGAGGGAGCGGAGGGCCATGGCACGGGCGATCTGGACGGGTGTGATCACCTTCGGGCTGGTCTCGGTGCCCGTCGGTCTGTTCACGGCCACCGAGGACCACACGGTCCACTTCCACCAGTTGCAGCGCGGCACCTCGGACCGGATCCGCAACCGCAGGGTCAACCAGCGCACCGGCGAGGAGGTCGACGCCGGCGACATCGTCAAGGGCTACGAGGTGGGCGACGGCGAGTACGTCGTGGTGGAACCCGAGGAACTCGACGAGATCGCGCCCGGACGCTCCCGCACCCTCGACATCACCGACTTCGTGGACCTGGACCGGATCGAGCCGGTCTACTTCGGCCGCACCTACTACGTCGCCCCGCGCGGCGAGGAGTACCTCAAGGTCTACGAACTGCTGCGCACCGCCCTCGCCGAGAGCGGCAAGGCCGGGGTCGCCACCTTCGTGATGCGCAACCGGCAGTACCTGACCGCCCTGCGCGCCGAGGACAGGGTCCTGCTGCTCCAGACGCTGCACTGGGCCGACGAGGTCCGCGACCCGGTCGAGGAGCTTCCGGAGCTGCCCTCGGAGCGGGTGGGGCGGGGCAAGGAGCTGGACATGGCGCTGCGTCTCGTCGACGCCCTCAGCGGCGCATGGGAGCCCGACCGCTACCACGACACCTACCAGGAGAAGGTCCGTGAGCTGGTCCGGGCCAAGGCCGAGGGCGAGGAGGTCGCCGTCGCCGAGGAGGCGCCCCGCGCCACCGACGTCGTCGACCTGATGGAGGTCCTGCGCGGCAGCCTGGACCAGGCGAAGGGCACCGGCGGCATGCAGGACGCGTCCCGGAAGAGGGACGCGCCGGGGAAGAAGGACGGGCAGCGGAAGAAGGCCACCGCCCCGTCCCGGCGGAAACCGCCGGGACGGGGCGAGCTGCGGGAGCTGAGCAAGGCCGAGCTCTACCAGCGGGCCACCGAACAGGACGTCGCCGGCCGGTCGAGGATGAGCCGCGAACAGCTCGTCGACGCCCTCAGCGCTTCCCCGGGCCGCCGCAAGAAGCGGACGACCGCGGCCTGAGGGCCGGGACCGCGGCTCAGGTCCTGAGGGCCGGGACCGCGGCTCAGGTCCTGAGGGCCGGGACCGCGGCTCAGGCGGTGCTGAGCATGCCCTGACGCAGGCGGGCGAGCAGCCGCGAGATCAGCCGGGACACGTGCATCTGGGAGACACCGAGACGCTCACCGATGTCCTTCTGGGTGAGTTCCTCGACGAACCGCCAGTGGATGATCTGCCGGTCGCGTTCGTCCAGCTCGGCGATCATCGGGGCCAGGGCGTGGAAGTCGTCCACCAGTGCCAGGGCGGCGTCGTCGGCGCCGATGAAGTCCGCGAGGGCCGACTCGCCGTCCTCGCTGCCGTTGATGGCCGCGTCCAGGGAGGCGGAGTTGTAGCCGTTGGCCGCCAGACGCGCCTCGACCACCTCGTCCTCCGGGAGGCTCATCAGCTCCGACAGCTCCTGGGTGGTGGGGTTGCGGCCCAGCCGGCTGCGCAGCTCCTCGGTGGCGCGGGCCAGCTGCACGCGGGCCTCCTGGAGACGCCGGGGCACGTGCACGGCCCACGAGGTGTCGCGGAAGAACCGCTTGATCTCACCGACGATGTACGGCACCGCGAAGGAGGTGAACTCGACCTCGCGGGTCAGCTCGAACCGGTCGATGGCCTTGATCAGGCCGATCATACCGACCTGGACGATGTCCTCCATCTCCTCCGGCCCGCGGCTGCGGAACCGGCCGGCCGCGAAGCGCACCAGGGACATGTTCATCTCGATCAGCGTGTTGCGCGCGTACTGGTGCTCGGGCGTGCCCTCCTCCAGCACCGTCAGCTGCTCGAAGAACAGCTTCGACAACTCCCGCGCGTCCTTGGGCGCAACCTTGGACGGGTCCGCGATCTCCGGCATGTCCGTGGTGGTGTGCTCAGTGGTCCGTGCGGTCGTCGTCGTCATGATGTGCCCCTCCAGTAAATCGGTCGTCGTTGTCACCTTGTCGGCCGACGACCGGTCGCCTACCCGGGGTCAGTCCCCGCACACCTACCGGAGCGTGACGGGTTCGACGCATGCCTCCGACGCCGCCTCACATGTCCAGATAAAAGCGGACAGTGGTGCCGTCGATCGCCGTGTGAATCCGCACCAGATCGGCGACGTAGTGGACGAGAAGGAGTCCGCGGCCGCCGATCTGCCCGCGCTCCGGGGGCCGCCGGCCGGCGAGCGGATCGGCCAGCCGCCCCCCGTCGCGTACCTCGCACACCAGTTGTCCCGCCTCCGCCCACAGCGCCAGCGTTCCGTGGCCGCCGCCGTGGACCACGCTGTTGGTGGTCAGCTCGGCCACCGCCAGCTCCGCGTCCTGCAGGCGCCGCCCGGCCAGCCCGAGCGAGGCCGCCCGGTCGACCGCGAAGCGGCGTGCCGCGGGCAGCTCGGCGGCCCCGAAGGCGAGGACCCCGGCGTCGCTGACGGGCCCGAGCGGCTCGTTGTAGCGGTCGACGACCGCACGCCAGTCGTACGCCTCGCTGGCCCGCTCCCGCCCGTCGGCGACGACCGTCGGATGGGTGACCAGGGCGTCGGCCAGGACGTCCGCGGCCAGCCGGGACTCGTCGTACGGGCACAGGATCGTCGCGGAACGCCCCGCGAACGCCGCGTTGATCAACGCCTCGTGCTGCGCGCACGCCGGATACTCCGTGGCGCTGCGCCCGGCCCAGACCGGTTCGCCGACGATCCGCACCCGTACGTGCGCGTGCGCGTCCGCGAAGGCCCGCAGCACGCCCGGGATGATCCGCCCCGGATTGCGCCCGGCCTCGGTCATGTCGAGGAAGGTCACGTCCCGTCCGTCCGTGCCGAGCCCCGCCCTGACCAGCTCCAGGTTGGGGCCGGGCACCGCCACCGCCACCGGCTCGCCAGCGGCAAGCCCCTCCCGTACGAAGGCGGTCGTCCGGTCGGTGTACTCGCGTCGCGAGCGGTAGAACAGCGCGGGGTGGGCGAAGGTCCCTTCGGTGGTCGCCGTGCTCATCGTGGCGCCACCTCGATCCGCCGCAGGGACGGCCAGAACAGGTCCAGCACCCGCGGCAGTTGCGGCGGCGGCCGCTCCACGACGACCCGGCCGCCGGGCAGGTTCATGGCGGTGACGGCCAGCGCCGCCACCCCGGCCACGTCGACGAACCGCACGCCGGACAGCTCTACGTACGACACGTCCGTGTGCCGCCTGGACAGTTCGGTCAGCGCGTTCTCCCACGACAGCCGGGTGCTCACGCCGATCTCCCCGCTGGCGCGGATGCCGGGGCGGCCGGACAACGGGACCACGTCCAGCACACCACCGCTCCCCGTACGGGCCGGGCCCCCCGCGGCTCCTGCGTGATCCACACTCGATCCCCTTCGGAACTCCCACCGGGCACCCGACCACCGTCCGGGCGCCTCTTCCGGCCAGGCAGCCTATCCCGACGGGCACGCGGGAGGCCGCCGAGGGGACAAACAGGCGACAGCCGGACGAAGTGGGGAACTAGACAGGGAGCGCGTCCTCGGAAGGGAAGACTGGCCATGTTTGAAGCCGAAAACATTCGTGACTGGCGCGGCCTCGACGTCGTGGACTACGACGGCCGCAAGATCGGGACCCTGGAGTCCCTCTACTTCGACACCGCCACCGACCGGCCCGCGTTCGCCACGGTCACGATCGGTCTGCCGACCCGCCGGCGGCTCGTCTTCGTCCCGGTGGACAAGGCCACCGTGGGGCCGTCGTACCTGAAGGTGACCTACGACAAGTCCCTGGTCAAGGACGCCCCCGGGATCGACCCGGACGGCGAGCTGGCCGCCGAGGACGAGGGCGCGGTCTTCGCCCACTACCACCTGCCCTACCAGCCGGGCAGCCGCGGCGAACGCCGACTCGGCCGGCGCTGACACGTCCGGGGGCGCCCCGGCCCCACGGCCGCGGCGCCCCCGGGGCGGCCCGCTACGCGAGTTCGGCGCCGCGTGCCGCCGCCTCCGACTCGGACGTCGCGCTGCCCGTCGCCAGGGTGCCTCCGGCGCTCTCCAGATGGGCCCGCACGAACCACTGGAACTGCTCCAGGTCCCTGAGCTGGCCGATCAGCAGGTCCTCCGTCGCCGTGTCGATCTTGCCGGCCTCCTCGACCGCCGCGCGCATGCCCTCGACCACGCCGGTGTACACCACGTCGAGCGCACCGAGGTGCGCGATGGCGTCGGCCCGGCCGATGGAGTAGTCGTCCCACTTCCGCTCGGACACCAGCGCGCCCGGCGTTCCCTGGGCCACCCCGCCGAGCGCGGCGATGCGCTCCGCGACGTCGTCGGCCATGTCACGCACCTGGTCGACCTGGGGGTCGATCATCTCGTGGACCGCGATGAAGTGCGGGCCGACGACGTTCCAGTGCACGTGCTTGAGGGTCAGGTGAAGGTCGTTGAGGGCGTGCAGGCGCAGCCGCAGCACACCGATCAGCCGTCCGGCGGCCTCGCGCTCGATGCCGGGGACCGTGTACTTCGGGGTCAGGTCGTGCGTCATGGCGGACCTCAGCTCCTCAATGCGTTTCGTACGTCGTTGCTCGTGCACGAATGCCCCGTATCGGCCGTGGCAGACATGCCCGGGCGGCGCCGGGATCAGGACGGCGGGGCGGGCAGCGGCATCGCGTCGAGCGCGCGCGCCGCGTGCACGAGGTTGGAGGCCATGGCCCGGCCGGTGGAGACCGACCAGTCGTGGCCCCGCTCGTCGTCGAGGAAGTCGGGACCGGGACCCGGGCCGAGGTGCCAGTACGTCCATGCCTGGCCGGGAATGGTGTAGCCGATGTCCGCGAGGCCGCCGCTGATCTCGCTGATGACGTGGTGGGCGCCGTCCTCGTTGCCGGTGACCAGGACACCGGCGACGCGGTTGTAGGCGATCGGGCGGTTCTCGTCGTCGGTCTCGCCGAGCATGGCGTCCATGCGTTCGAGGACCCGCTGGGCGACGGAGGAGGGGCGGCCGAGCCACGTCGGCGACGCGACGACCAGGATCTGCGAGGCCAGCAGCTTCTCGTGCACGTCCGGCCAGTCGTCCCCGTCGCCCATGTCGGTCTCGACCCCCGGTTTCAGGTTCAGGTCGACGGCCCGTACGACGTCCACCTCCGCCCCGTGACCCTTGAGCGCGGCGATGACCGTGGCGGCCAGCGCCTCGGTGTTCGACGGCTGGGGGGAGGGCTTGAGGGTGCAGTTGATCACGAGTGCGCGCATGCCTACCCCTGTTCCCCGGCCGGCCCGGCGCTATCGTCGGCCGTATGGCTGACGAGTGCTTCCGGCATCCGCGGCTCGCCGCGCTCCACGACGTGCTCGACAGCGACCGCGGCGACCTCGGCCCGTATCTGCGCATGGCCGACGGGTTCGGCGCCCGCAGCGTGCTGGACATCGGCTGCGGAACCGGGGTGTTCGCCCTGCTGCTGGCCGGCCGCGGGGTGGAGGTCGTCGGCGTCGACCCGGCCGGGGCCAGTCTCGACGTGGCCCGGGGCAGGACGGGCGCCGACCGGGTGCGCTGGATCGAGGGCGACGCCACCTCGCTGCCCCCGCTGCGGGTCGACCTGGCGACCATGACGGCGAACGTCGCCCAGGCCGTCACCGACCGGGCCGCGTGGCAGGGGACACTGCGCGGCGCCCACCAGGCCCTGCGGCCCGGCGGACACCTGGTGTTCGAGACACGGGACCCGGCCCGCCGGGCGTGGGAGGAGTGGACCCGCGAGCACACCTACCGGGTGACGGAGGTCCCCGGCACGGGCACCGTCGAGAGCTGGTGCCGGCTGCTCGACGTGAGCGGTCCGCTGGTCACCTTCCGGTGGACCTACGTCTTCGGCGCGGACGGCGAGACCCTGACCTCCGACTCGACGCTGCGCTTTCGCGAGCGGGAGGAGGTGGCGGCGGACCTGGTCGAGCAGGGCTACGCGGTACGGGAGGTGCGCGGGGCCCCGGACCGCGAGGGCCGCGAGTTCGTCTTCGTGGCGCGGCGCCCGGAGACCGACGGACCCTGACGGCCCCCGCACCGGAGGAGAACCGCGGAAACCGGCAACCAACACCGCCCCCACACTGCCCGGACGCCCCCGGGACGCGACGCCCCGCGAGCGGCCATCCTCGCCGTATGGCCCGTTTCCGGCACACCGTGACCCTCGCCCCCGTCCCCCGCCGCTGGTTCGAGTCGTGCGTCGCCGCGCTGTACGACCTGGCGGACGGCACCGACGTCGAGGAGGCGCGGCTGCGGCTGCCCGACGGACGTCCGCTGCCCGGCCTGGTGCTGGCCGAGGGGCGGCACCTGCGGCCGGGCGCGCGGTACCGGCCCGTGAACGGAAGGAGGGGGCACGAGGAACCGGACCCCGACCAGTGCCTCACCGTGCTCACCTGGGACCGCCGCGGGGAGACGGCACTGGAGGTCGCGACCCTCGACGACGCACCGGACCGCCCCCTCCGGCTGGTCTGCGCCCTCGGGCTCACGAGCGCCGCACGTCCGCGCGAGGCATGGCTGAGGGCGACGCTGCGGTCCGGCGGCGGCAAGCGGGCGAAGTACCTCGAAGGCTTTGGACGCCTGCGCCTCGACCTCGGCCGGTGGTGGCCGCAGGCGGCGGGCCACGCACGCCGCCCCTCCCGCGCACCGCTGAACGGAACCCTGACCCACGCCCTCGCCCGCGTCACCGTGACCGTCGTACCGCACCCCGCCCCGGACGGAGGCTGGCGGGTGACGGTGCGGGCCCGGGTCAGCGGCCGCTCCTTCGCCCGCCCCCTCGTGCCCGTCGCGACGGCCGTCCTGGGGCGCCGCGCCCGGCGGGCCTTCGCCGAGGCCCTGGACCGCGCCGCGGCGTCCTGGAACGCCCAGGTCCCCGCACTGGCCGGCACAGACGCGGAACGCTGGTGCGCCGAACTGACCGACGCGCTGCTCAGCCAGTGAGACGGGCGTCCGCCACCCCCTGGGCGGGCGCCCCTCCCGGCTAGGGTTCCGTGGATGAACCCCACCACCGTGCGCGGCGCCACGCTCGACTACGACGACGTCGGCCCCGACACCGGGCTACCGGTCCTCCTGATCCACGGTCACCCCTTCAACCGCACCCTGTGGGCACCCCAGACCGCGGCACTGACGGCGGCCGGCCACCGGGTCGTCGCCCCCGACCTGCGCGGTTACGGCCGCAGCAGCGTCACCACGGGCAAGGTGCTGCTCGCCGACTTCGCCGACGACCTCGCCGGGCTCCTCGACCACCTCGGGATCGAGGACGCGGTGGTCGGCGGCGTCTCCATGGGCGGGCAGATCGCCATGGAGCTCCAGCTCCGCCACCCGGACCGGGTACGGGCACTCGTCCTGTCCGACACCTCCGCGCCCGCCGAGACCCCCGAGGGCAAGGAGTTCCGCAACCGGCTCGCCGACAGGCTCCTGGCCGAGGGCATGGACGGCTACGCGCACGAGGTCATCGACAAGATGCTGGCCGCCTACAACGTCACCGGAATGCCGGACGTGGCCAACCGCGTCCTGGAGATGATGTGCGCCACCGACCCCCGCGGCGCCGCGGCGGCGCTGCGCGGACGGGCCGAACGCCCCGACTACCGGGAGGTCCTGGCCTCCGTGACGGCACCCGTCCTGATCGTCGTCGGAGCGGACGACGTCTACACCCCCGTCGCGGAGGCGGAGTCCCTCCACCGCATGGTCCCGCACGCCACCCTGACCGTCGTCGAGGGGGCCGGCCACCTCCCCGGCGCCGAGCGGCCCGACCGGTTCAACGCCGCTCTGCTGGAGTTCCTCGCCCCACTGGTGTGACGCGGCGGCGCGTACAGGGCGCACATGGGAAACGAGTGAGCCCTGTACGCGCCCCCTGCGCGGTACGGACAATCCCAGTGGCCGTGATCACGCGGCGGGAGGCGCGGCGCCGTCCGACCGCCGCCTTCCGGGAAGCAGGTCGATCGTCATGCTGCTGCGTCTGCCCACCTCCGTGTCCGAAGCACAGGCGTGCGTGGCGGAGGGGGCGGTGCCCATCGGCGGGGCCACCCTGGTGTGGGCCACCTGGCAACGCGACGGCTTCCCCGAACTGGCCATGTCGCTGCGCGACCTGCCGGAGGCCACCGCCGTCGAACCCGAGGCGCTGGGCGCGGCCGTGGTGCTGCACGCGATAGACGACCGGGTACCGCGGGTGCTGCGCCGGGCGGCCGGCTCGGTGGGCACCGGAGCCGTACGCCGGACGGCCACGGTCGGCGGCAACCTCGTCGGCAGCAGCCTGCGCTGCCTGCTGCCCGCGGCCCTCGTACTGGACGCCCGCGCCACCGTGCTGGCCCAGGACCGGACCTACGAGACCGATCTCGCGGAGGTGGTGGCGAAGCGTCACCTGCTGCTCGGTCTGCGCTGGCGCACCCCCCTGGCCAGCGGTTACCGCAAGCAGCCCGCCGAGGCCGGCGGACCCCCGCCCCTGGTCGTCGCCACCGCCGTGCACGCCGACGGGGAAGGCGGTCGCAGGCTGCGGATCGCCGTCCGCGACGGCTACGAGGTGCTCAGCGAGACCACCGGGTGCGACGCGGGTACCGAGGAGGCCCTCGCCGCCCTGGAACGGACGGACCTCGCCGCGCTGCCGCCCGGAGCCCGGGGGGTGGTGCGCGATCAGGTCGCGGACCTGCTGGGGCCCCTCGCCGGCCGCTGACTCCGCGGCCGGCGCCCCACCCGGTGCGCGTCAGCCGTTGGCCAGGGCCTTGACGCGGTCCAGCGCCCCGTTGAACTTGTCGTGGTCCCCGACGGTCGGCCCGGACGAGGTGTACTGCCACATCGTGTGGAAGTCCCAGCCCGCCGGGAGAGCCCCCGGGGTCGACGCGTACCGGGCGATCCACAGCGGGTTGTTCGCGCCGAACCCGCTGTAGTTCCCGGTGCACTGCGTCCACCAGTTGGTGGAGGTGTAGACGGCGGCGTGACGGCCGGTGCGCTGCTTGTACCGGTCCAGGAAGGCCCGGATCCAGCTCACCATCTGACTGTGCGTCCGCCCGTAACAGGTCGCGCCGTACGGGTTGTACTCGATGTCGAGGACGCCCGGCAGCGTCCGTCCGTCCTTGGACCAGGCACCGCCGTGGTCGACGAAGTAGTCGGCCTGGGCGGCTCCGCCGGCGGTGTCCGGGGTCGCGAAGTGGTACGCGCCGCGGATCATGCCCGCGTCGTACGAGCCGCCGTACTGCTGGGCGAAGTACGGGTTCCGGTAGGAGGTCCCCTCGGTGGCCTTCACATAGGCCCACTTCACCCCGCTCTTCCAGAGGGTGGACCAGGCGACGTTGCCCTGGTGGCTGGAGACGTCCACGCCCTCGGTCTGGGCGGCCCGGGTGCCGACGGGCCGGCCCTGGACCCCCTCGTGGGCGAGTACGCCCGTGCCCATGTGGGCCGAGCCGCGGGCGGGCGTCCGGGTGTCGTCGGCCGGGGCGGAGGCCGAGGCCGGGACCGCGGACAGGGTCAGCAGGAGTGACTGGGCGGCGAGGATGACGCCTGAGGTGAGCAGGCGTGAGTGGCGTGATGCCACGGCTATGGGTCTGCGCATGGCACCCATCCGATCCGGTGTCACGCCCCACCGCATCCCACAGTCGCCCAGACGGTGTCGCCGGGCACCCGACCGGGCGGACCGGCGCCGGACAGCAGACCGGCTAGGACGCGTGCCCCGGGCGCTCGCTCAGGAACACCCGGCTCATGTGGAACGCCTGTACCACATGGGTCAGTTCGATGGGTGAGATGTCGGGAAAGTTCCCTCCTCGGTGGGGTCTGTGGTCGGTCCGGCCCGTGCGCCGAACACGATGACTAGCATCAGTCGCAAGCCCGCCGGAGCGATCACCACTCAGCCGTGGGGACGGCTCCGGCCCGCGGCCGACCCATGTCGACCGGCCCTTTCCCCGCTCTCAAGGACCCGAGGGACCGCGGAATGTCAGTGTCTGCACCCCCCACCCCGACCCGGACGCAGAAGCCACGCCGCTCCGCCCCGGCCGTCCCCCTGCTCGTGCTGCCGGCGGCCGCCGCGGCCGCGGGCGCCGCCTGGGCGGCGGCTCCGGAGACCGCCCGGAGCTGGACCGCGACCCTCGCCGTCACCTCCTGGCTGTGCGTCGCCGTGTCCGTCGTCCTCGGCTCCCACCTGATCGGACGGGCACGCCGGACCGCGGCCGACCGACGGACGGAGATCAGCACCCTCAAGGCCCGGCTCGCGCAGGACAACGCCGCCCTCGCGCACCTGGTCAACGTCGCCCTGCCGGGCATCGCGCAGCAGGTCCGCGACGGCACCGGCGCGGACGAGGCCGTCGCCAACACCGCCCCCGCGTCCGGACCGCACCTGCGTCAGGTCGCCCAGAGCTTCGCCGTCCTGGTGGAGGACGCCGCCCGGCACGCCACCGACGCCGAGTCCCGACGCAGGCACGCCCTGCGGGAAGCCCGCCGGGGCACGGCCGAGCTGGAACACCTGACGAGCAGCACCCTGCCCGCCGCCGTGGAGAAACTGCGGGACGGCACCTCGGCGGAGATCGTCCTCGCCGAGTTGGAATGGCCGCAGGGAGCTGGACAGCGCGCCTGCGCCGAGCTGTTCGTCAGGGAGCTGGCCCGCAGCGAACGGCGCACCGCCGCGGCCCAGGCCGCCTCGGCCAAGTCCCTCAGCCGCGTCCAGGCCAAGGCCGTCAGCATGCTCGCCGACCTCAGGGACATGCAGGACCGTCACGGCGAGGAGGTACTCGGCGATCTGCTGCGCCTGGACCACAGCACCTCGCAGCTCGGCCTCATCACCGACCGCCTGGCCCTGCTGATGGGCGGACGCTCCAGCCGCGCCTGGAACAGGCCCATCGTGATGGAGAGCATCCTGCGCGGTGCCGTCGGCCGGATCGCCGCCTACCAGCGGGTCAGGATGCACTGCTCCACCGGCGCCGCGATCTCCGGCTACGCGGCCGAGGGCGTCATGCACCTGCTCGCCGAACTCATGGACAACGCCGCCAACTTCTCGCCCCCCATCGACGAGGTCCACGTCTACGTGGAGGAACGTACCGCCGGAATCGTCATCACCATCGAGGACAGCGGACTGAAGATGGCCGATGCCGCCATGCGCCACGCCGAACAGGCGGTGTCGGGGCGGACGACGGACCTGGCCTCGCTGCAGGGCACGCGCCTCGGCCTCGCCGTGGTCGGCCGGCTGGCCGCCAAGTACGGCGTAGGAGTCAGCTACCGGCCCTCGTCCCGCGGCGGCACGGGCGTCGTCGTCCTGGTGCCCCCGCAGCTCCTCGCCCAGCAGCGGGACCCGGGACCCGCCCCGACCGGCCGCACCTTCGGCGGCGGCACCCCCACCGTCCCCGGCCCCGCCCCCGCCGCGGAAGCCCCTGCGGGCGCACCGCGCGTACCCGACGTCCGGCCGGTGGAGCACACCGGCCTCACCGGGCAGGCCCCACCACCCGGCCCTGCGTCCGCCACCCCCGGAGGGCTGCCCGTGCGCTCCCCGGGCCGCACGATGGCCGAGGCCGAGCGGGAACGACGCGGCCACCGTGGGCAGCCCGCCGACCGGACGGCGACGGCCTCCCGCGATGCCGGCGCCAGCTTCGGCGCCTTCCACCGCGGGCGCCGGACCGGGTCGGCCGGCCGGCCGGAGCCCGGACCGCCCGCCCCCGGCTAGACCGCGCCCGCGCCCTGCCGCGCCCCAGCACACGGCGGGTGTCGGCGTCCCCCACTGCTCGTGTCGCTCGTGAGATTGGAGGAACGGGCCGGTGACCGCGGAAGCGGAAACACCGTCCCCGCACCCATCATGCAGACCACCGACAACAGCCTCACCTGGCTCCTGCAGAACCTCCTGGACCGCACCCCCGGCACCCGCCACGCCCTCGTGCTGTCCCGCGACGGCCTCAAGCTCTGCTGGACCGAACACCTCACCCTGGACCGGGCCGACCAGCTCGCCGCGATCTGCTCGGGCATCCAGGCCCTCGCCCAGGGCGCCTCCGTCGAGTTCGGCAACGGGACCGGCGGCGTCAGGCACTCCATGACCGAGTTCCACGGCGGGCTGCTGTTCATCGTGGAGGCGGGTGAGGGAGCGCACCTGGCCGTCGTGGCCGTGGAGGACGCCGATCCCGGCGTGGTCGGCCACCAGATGACCGAGATGGTCGAGCAGATCGGTGAGCACCTGCGGGCCGAACCGCGCCACGCCGTCCCCGGGAGCGGTCCGTCGTGACACGCAGGCCCGTGGACACCGGCGCACCCGACCGGCTCTACACGGTCACGGGCGGACGCAGCCGCGCCGACGACTCGTTCGACCTCGTCACCCTGGTGGTCGCCGAGTGCGCGCCGTCGGCCGGCATGCAGTCGGAACACGTCCGCATCCTCGACCTGTGCCGGCACCCCACGGCCGTGGTGGAACTCGCCGCCGAACTGGCGCTGCCGATCACGGTGGTCCGCATCCTGCTCGGCGACCTGCTCGCCACCGGAACCATCACCGCCCGCCACCCGCGCCTGGGCCGGACCGCCGCGTCGCACCCCGATACCGCCCTACTCCAGGAGGTGCTCCATGGGCTCCGCAACCTCTGACCCGACGACCTCCCCGACCCCCGCGACCACCGAGGCCCGCGCCACCACCGAGGCCTCCGGTCGCACACCCCTCACCCACGCCGCGGAGACCGGGCTGAAGATCGTCGTCGTGGGCGGCTTCGGCGTCGGCAAGACCACCCTGGTCCGCTCCGTCAGCGAGATCCGGCCGCTCAACACCGAGGAGGTCATGACCCAGGCGGGGGTCGGCGTCGACGACACCGGCTCGGTCACCACGAAGACCACCACGACCGTGGCCTTCGACTTCGGCCGGATCAGCCTCAACGACCGCATGGTCCTGTACCTGTTCGGCGCACCGGGTCAGGAGCGCTTCTGGTTCCTGTGGGACCGGCTGTTCTCCGGCACCCTCGGCGCGGTCGTCCTCGTCGACACCCGCCGGATGGACGACTCCTGGTACGCGATAGACCGGCTGGAACACCACCGGACCCCGTTCGTGGTGGCCGTGAACCGCTTCGACGACGACACCGCCCGGCACTCCCTGGACGAGATCCGACTGGCCCTCGCCCTGCCCGACCACGTGCCGCTGATCGACTGCGACGCGCGGGTGCGGACGTCGGGCAAGCACGTGCTGGTCACCCTCGTGGACCACCTCTACCAACTGGCCCTGGCCCAGGAGAGCCCCTCGTGACCGACCTCGACCCCTCGCCCCGCCCCGCCGCCGCGCCCGGCTGCCCCGCGCACCCGGACGCCGTACGGCTGGCCGGACTGGAGTACCAGCAGACACCGTCGGAGCTGTACCGGGGTCTGCGCGCGGAACACGGCGCCGTCGCGCCCGTGCTCCTCGACGGCGGCATCCCCGCCTGGCTGGTCCTCGGCTACCCCGAGGTCAGCTATGTGACCAGCCACGACGAGCTGTTCGCCCGCGACTCCCGCCGCTGGAACCAGTGGGGCGCCATCCCGGCGGACTGGCCCCTCCTGCCGTACGTCGGACACCAGCCGTCGGTCCTGTTCACCGAGGGCGAGGAGCACCGGCGGCGGGCCGGCGTCATCACCCAGGCGCTGGGCGGCATCGACCAGTTCGAACTGGCCCGGGACTGCCGGCACCTCGCCGACCGGCTCATCGCCGCCTTCGCGGGCAGCGGCCGGGCCGAACTGATGAGCGGCTACGCGCACCCCTTGCCGATGATCGCCGCCGTACGCATGTGCGGGATGCCGCACAGCGGCGCGGAGACCAGGGAACTCGTCGAGGACCTGCGCATCTCCCTGGACGCCGCCGAGGGGGACGACCCGGTCGCCGCCTACACGCGCGTGGGCGAGCGCATCCACCGACTGGTCCGTCACAAGCGCGAACGCCCCGGGCCCGACGTCACCTCCCGGATGCTCACCCATCCGGCGGGACTGACCGACGAGGAGATCGTCCAGGACCTGATCTCCGTCATCGCCGCGGCCCAGCAGCCCACCGCCAACTGGATCGGCAACACGCTGCGGCTGCTGCTCACCGACGAGCGCTTCGCCCTCAACGTCTCCGGCGGCCGCCTCAGCGTGGGGGAGGCGCTCAACGAGGTGCTGTGGCTGGACACCCCCACGCAGAACTTCATCGGCCGCTGGGCCGTGGGCGACACCCAGCTGGGCGGCCGGCAGATCCGGGCCGGCGACTGCCTCGTCCTCGGCCTCGCCGCGGCCAACACCGACCCGCAGCTGTGGCCCGAGGCACACGTCGGCGCCGAGAACTCCGCGCACCTGTCCTTCAGCAACGGCGAACACCGGTGCCCCTACCCGGCGCCCCTGCTCGCCGACGTCATCGCCCGCACCGCGGTCGAGACCCTGCTCGAACGCCTCCCCGACCTCGTCCTCGCGGTCGAGCCGGGGGAGTTGACGTGGCGTCCGTCGATCTGGATGCGCGGCCTGACGGCCCTGCCCGCCCTCTTCACGCCCGTCGTGGCCTGACGCGCGGCGCCGATCAGGCCACGGGAGTGAAGCGCACCGGCAGCGACTGCGGGCCCCGGGTGAACACGCCCCGCTCGACCACGTCGGCCCCGTCGGCGATCCGCAGCTCGGGCAGGGCGTCCAGGAGCTGTCCGACCCCGGTCTCGACCTCCGCCTTCGCCAGCAGCGCCCCGACGCAGAAGTGCCGGCCGAGCGCGAAGGCGAGATGGTCGGCCGCGGCCGAGAAGGCGGTCGTCGTGGTCAGGTCGTCGCGCATGATGTCGAAGCGGTCCGGATCGCGGTAGCGGCTCTCGTCCCGGTTGGCCGCGCCGATGAGGCAGGTGACGGTGGCGCCCGCGGGTATGGTGCCGCCGCTGAGCGTGACGTCCGTCGCCGTCTGACGCATGATCATGTGCACCGGCGGGGTGTAGCGGAGCGTCTCGGCGAAGGCCCGCGGGATCAGGCTCCGGTCCTCGCGCACCGCCGCCAACTGCTCCGGGTGGGCCAGCAGGTTGGCGAAGATGCCGGCGATGGCCTTGTCGGTGGTCTCGCCGCCCGCCGCGAGCAGCAGGCTGCAGAACGCCTTGATGTCCTCGTCGCTCATCCGCACCCCGTCCACCTCGGCGGCGCACAAGGTGGACAGCAGGTCGTCGCCCGGCTTCTCGCGGCGCTCCCGGATGACCGGGAGCATGTACTCGGCGAACTCGGTCCGGGTGCGCGCACCGGCGGCGGCGACCCGCTGGTCCCCGGAGAGGTTGCCCAGGAAGGCGATGACCGACGTGTACCAGCCGTGGAACCGGGCGTGGTCGGCCCTGTCCAGGCCCAGCATGTCCGCGATGACGTTCACGGGGAACCGGGTCGCGTAGTCGGCGACCAGGTCCGCGCGGCCGGTGTGCCGGAACGCGTCGATCAGTTCCCGGGAGTTGCGCTCGATCACCGGCAGGAACCGCTCCTGGAGATCGGCCCCGCGGAAGGCCGGGGCGACCAGCGCCCGCCGGACCGCGTGCTCCCGGCCGCTCAGCTGGAGGATCGTCCGGCCGTGCACGGGCTCGAGCTGCCAGTCGTAGTTCTCGGTCGTGAACTGCCCGCCCCGGTCCTTGAAGACGCGTTCCACGTCCTCGTAGCGCGAGACGATCCAGCTTCGCGTGGCCTCGTGCCGGATGAGGGGGGCGCTGTCGCGCATCGTCCGGTAGGCCGGATACGGATTCGCCGCGAACTCGGGGGAGAGGATGTCGGGGACCTGCTGCGCGGTGGACATGAGGCTCCTCGGTCGACAACGGCCTTGTCGCACCAGGCTATTGACGACGCGACGCCTCCGACAGACCCCGCGGCCGGGCGGCAGCCCGCTCAGGCCTCGCCGTCCACCGAGGCGCGCAGGCGCGCGCTGGCCATGCGCATGTGCTCGGCCATCGCCCGGTCCGCCGCCTCCGGGTCGCGGTCACGGATGGCCTGGAGCACCGCGTCGTGCTCGCACAGCGTGCCGCTGACCGTCCCCTCGATGTCGCTGACGCGCTCCATCCAGACCTGGAGCAGCGCCCGGATGCTGTGCAGGATGTCGCTGAGCACGGTGTTGCGGGCGATGCGGGCCGTCTCCAGGTGGAAGGCGATGTCGGCGTCGATGAACGCCGTGACGTCACCGCCCGCGTCCCGCATGTGCTGGAGGTGCCGCTCCAGCAGGGCCACGTCCTCGTCGCTCGCGCGTTCGGCCGCCAGCCGGGCCGAGACGCCCTCCATGTAGGTGCGGACCTCGACCAGGTCCTGGGTGCGGCGCTGGCCCAGCATCAGGCCCCAGTTGATCGCCCGGGGCAGGAACTCCGAGGTGCCCTCGCGCACGTAGGACCCGGAGCCGGGGCGGATCTCGATGATCCCGAGGACGTCCAGGGCGGAGAGGGCGCCGCGGACGCTGGACCGGGCGACGCCGAGGGCCTCGGCCAGCTGCCGCTCGGCGGGCAGCCGGGTGCCGGGCCGGATGTCGCCGGCCGACAGGTGGTCGAGGAGCCGCTTGGCGACCTCGCTGACGGACGACTCGCGCACCACGGGACGCAGCAGCTGCGCGAGGTCGGGCGCGGCGGCGGAGCTGTGCTGATCAGGCTGACTGGTCACGGTCACCAGTCAACCAGATGCCGCCCACGCGCGGCTGACCAGGCAGTTCATGGTGTTTTCAGGTGTGGTTTGTCAAGAGTTGGGTCATGGGAAGATCTATGACCCTCGCCACACTGGTAAATTGGTGACCAATTTGGTTCCGGAGGCTTAGCGTGAATCCGAACCGGTCGGCCGCCCTCGTGGCGGACCACCCGGAGTGACCCAACCCGGACGGAGCTGTCCGGGCGAGCCGAGGAGTCGCCCATGGGTGCCCAAGCGCCATCCGCGGCAGTCGAGAGAACTGCCATCAAGAAGGTCTCAGTCCGCCTCGTGCCGTTCGTGGCGCTGATGTTCTTCGTGAACTACCTGGACCGCACGGCCGTCTCGTTCGCCGAACCGAACGGCATGGGGCAGGACCTCGCCCTGACCGCCGCCCAGTTCGGCTTCGCGTCCGGGATCTTCTTCCTCGGCTACATCGTGCTCGAGGTCCCCAGCAACATGGCCCTGCACCGCTTCGGAGCCCGCCGCTGGCTGGCCCGGATCATGGTGACCTGGGGCATCGTCTCCCTGCTGTTCACCTGGGTGAGCAGCAGCGAGCAGCTCTACACGCTCCGCTTCCTGCTCGGCGTCGCCGAGGCCGGGTTCTTCCCCGGCGCCATCCTCTTCCTCAGCCAGTGGGTGCCCTCCCGCCACCGCACCAAGATCCTGGGCCTGTTCTACCTGGCCCAGCCGCTGACCACGGTGTTCGGCGCCCCGCTCGCGGGCTGGCTGATCGGCCGGCACGGGCTGTTCGGCCTCGAGGGCTGGCGCGTGATGTTCCTGTTCGTGTCGGTGCCCGCGATCATTCTCGGCGTCGTCGCCTGGTTCTACCTGATCGACAAGCCCGCCGACGCCAAGTGGCTCACCCCCGCCGAGCGCGACTGGCTGACCACCGAACTGGCCGCCGAGAACGCCCAGAAGACCGGCCACGAGAGCAAGCACGCCAAGGGCGACCTCAAGAAGGCCTTCGGCAGCGGACGCGTGTGGACCCTCGCCGCCGTCTACTTCGGCTTCGTGTACGGCCTGTACGCCCTCGCCTTCTTCCTGCCGACGATCATCAACGGCTTCCAGGACCAGTACGACACCACGTTCAGCGTCATGGACAAGGCCTGGATCACCGCCATCCCGTACCTGCCCGCCGCCGTCGTCCTCTTCTTCTGGACCCGGCACGCCACCCGCCACGGCACCCGCACCTGGCACGTGGCCGGACCGGCCGTCGTCGGCGGCGTGTCCATCCCGCTCGCCCTCTACATGGGCTCCCCGGCCGCCACGGTCGCCGTCATCACCGTGACCGCCTGCGCCATCTTCGCGGCCCTGCCGGTCTTCTGGTCGGTGCCCTCCCGCTTCCTGACCGGAGCCGCCGCCGCGGCCGGCATCGCCCTGATCAACACCGCGGGCAACATCGCCGGGTTCGCGTCCAGCTACATCACCGGCTGGCTCAAGGACTGGACCGGCGCCTACTACGCACCGCTCTACCTCGTCGGCTTCTTCATGCTGCTCTCCGCCGCACTGATGATCCTGCTCGCCGCCCGCCACCGCACCGACGAACCGGCCGCCGCCGAGCACCAGGCCAAGGAGGCCATAGGATGACCCGCCTGTTCAACGACCCCGCAGCCTTCGCCGACGAGGCGCTGGAGGGCTTCGCCGCCGCGCACCGGCGCTGGGTGCGGCCGGTCACCGGCGGAGTCGTCCGGGCCGCGGCCACCCCGGCCGGCCAGGTCGCCGTGGTCATCGGCGGCGGCTCCGGCCACTACCCCGCCTTCTCCGGCCTGGTCGGCCGCGGCCTCGCCCACGGCGCGGCGGTCGGCAACGTCTTCGCCTCGCCCTCCGCCCGGCAGATCCACTCGGTGGCCCGGGCCGCGCACGGCGGCGCCGGAGTCCTGCTGATGTACGGCAACTACGCCGGTGACGTCCTGCACTTCGGACAGGCCGCCGAGCGACTGGCCGCCGACGGCATCGACACCCGGACGTTCGCCGTCGCCGACGACATCTCCAGCGCGGGCGCCGACGAGTCCGCCAAGCGGCGCGGCATAGCCGGTGACCTGCCCGTCTTCAAGGCGGCGGCCGTCGCGGCCGAGCAGGGCCTGCCCCTGGACGAGGTGCTGCGCGTCGCCGAACGGGCCGGCGCCCGCACCCGCTCCTTCGGCATCGCCTTCTCCGGCTGCACCCTGCCCGGCGCCGACCATCCCCTGTTCACCGTCCCCGAGGCCCGCATGGCCGTCGGCCTCGGCATCCACGGCGAGCCCGGCATCGGCGAGGAGGCGCTGCCCACCGCCGACGAGGCGGCCCGGCTGCTGGTCGGGACCCTGCTCAAGGAACTCCCCGAGGACGTCGCCGCCCCGGCCGGGCAGCGTGCCGCCGCGATCCTCAACGGCCTCGGCTCGGTCAAGTACGAGGAGCTGTTCGTCGTCTACCGCGAGGTCGCGGCGCTCCTCGGCGAAGCGGGCGTGGAGATCGTCGACCCCGAGGTCGGCGAACTGGTCACCAGCTTCGACATGGCCGGTGTCTCGCTGACCCTGACCTGGCTGGACGACCGGCTGGAGGAGCTGTGGCAGGCCCCCGCCGACACGCCCGCCTACCGCAAGGGAGCCCTCGACGCCCCGGATCCGGCCGACGACCGGGCACCCGGGACCGTACCGGCACCGCACTCCGCGGACGTTCAGGAAGCCGCCCCGCCCCCCGCCTCCGACGCCTCCCGCGAGGCCGCCGCCACCGTCCTGGCCGCACTGGACGCGGTGGCCCGCGTCGTCGGCACCCACGCCGACGAGCTCGGCCGCATCGATGCCGTCGCCGGTGACGGCGACCACGGCATCGGCATGCGGCGCGGCTCCACCGCCGCCCGGCGGGCCGCCACCGAGGCCCACGGGCTCGGCGCGGGCGCGGGCACCGTCCTGGCCCGGGCCGCCGACGCCTGGGCCGACAAGGCGGGCGGCACCTCCGGCGCCCTGTGGGGCACGATCCTGCGCTCGCTCGGCACGGCCCTCGGCGACCGGGACGCCCCCGACGCCCGACGGGTCGCCGACGGGGTCACGGAGGCCTCCGCCGCCGTACGCAGGCTGGGCGGGGCCGAGGTCGGCGACAAGACCATGGTCGACGTCCTGGTGCCCTTCGCCGACGCGCTGGCCGCCGCCACCGCCGAGGGCCTGCCCCTCACCGCGGCCTGGGACCGCGCCGCCGCCACCGCCACCGCGGCCGCCGCCGCCACCGCAGACCTGCTGCCCCGCCGGGGCCGGGCCCGCCCGCACGCCGAGAAGTCCCTCGGCACCCCCGACGCGGGCGCCCACTCCCTCGCCCTGATCACCCGCGCCGTCCACGGCGCACTGCTCGAACACCACTGAGGAAAGCCGCCATGACCGACAAGCTCCGCATCGTCGTCGGCTCCGACGACGCCGGCCACCAGTACAAGGAAGCCCTCAAGCAGGACCTGCTCGGCAGCGCCCTGGTCGCCGAGGTCACCGACGTCGGTGTCGACGCCGACGGGCACACCGCCTACCCCACGGTGGCCATCGCAGCCGCCGAGATGGTCGCCCGCGGCGACGCCGACCGCGCCCTGCTGGTGTGCGGCACCGGCCTCGGTGTCGCCATCGCCGCCAACAAGGTCAGGGGCGTCCGGGCCGTCACCGCCCACGACTCCTTCTCCGTCGAGCGGGCGGTCCTCTCCAACAACGCGCAGGTCCTCACCTTCGGCCAGCGCGTCGTCGGGCTGGAACTCGCCCGCCGCCTGGCCGCCGAGTGGCTCACCTACCGCTTCGACGAGAGCTCGGCGTCGGCCGCCAAGGTCCAGCTGATGAGCGACTACGAGACCGCCGACGGTGAGACCGCCGACGGCGAGGGCGGCCACGACCGGACCGCCGGCGACGGGGCGGCCGCCTGATGCCCGGCCCCGCACCGTCACCCGTGCTGCTGGGGGTGAGCCTCAAGATGTACTTCGGCCACCACCAGACGCTGAACTGGTCCCGCAGGATCGCGGCCCTCGCCGAACACCACCCCGCCGTGACCTCCGGCGCCGCCCGCCTCTTCGTCCTCCCCGCCTTCCCGGCCCTGGTCCCCGCCACCGGCATCCTCGCCCCCTACGGCGTCGCCCTCGGCGCCCAGGACATCGCCACCGAGGACAGCGGCCCCTACACCGGCGAGGTCGGCGGCCCCCTCCTCCGGGAGATCGGCTGCCGCTACGCCGAGGTCGGCCACGCCGAGCGCCGCCGCCTCTACGGCGAGGGCGACACCGTCGTCGCCGCCAAGACCGCCGCCGCCCTGCGCAACGGCCTCACGCCCGTCCTGTGCGTCGGCGAACGCGACGAGGCCGACCCGGCCGACGCCGCCGCCCGCACGGTCGCCGAGGCGGAACGGCTGCTCGGCGGCCTGGAGGGCGCGGTCGTCCTCGCCTACGAGCCGCAGTGGGCCATCGGCGCCCCCGAGCCCGCCTCCGCCGACCACATCGCCACCGTCTGCACCGCCCTGCGCGGCTGGCTCGACTCCCGCCCCCGGCACGCCGGTTCCACGGTCATCTACGGCGGCAGCGCGGGCCCCGGTCTGCTGACCCGCCTGGCCGGCGCCGTCGAGGGCCTCTTCCTCGGGCGCTTCGCCCACGACCCGGCCAACGTCGGCGCGATCCTCGACGAGATCCGCTCCCCGGCCACGACCCCGGCGGCGGTGGCGTGATGGCGTACGGCATCAGCACCTACGCCTACTTCTGGCGTGTCTCGTCCCGGGCCCCCGAGCCGATGAGCCTGCCGGACATGCTCCGCGACACGGCGGAGCTGGGCGGCGAGGTCTTCCAGATCTGCGACTACGCGCCGATCGAGTCCTACGACCGCGCACGCCTCGCCGACCTCCGCGCCACCGCCGACGACCTGGGCCTGACCCTGGAACTCGGCACCCGCGGCATCCGCCCCGACCACCTGCTCACCTACCTCGACACGGCGGGCGAACTGGGCGTCACCCTGGTCCGCTCCATGCTCAACACGGCCGACCATCGACCGGGCACCGCCGAGGCGGTGACCCTCCTGAAGGAGGCCGTGCCCCGCTACGCCGCCGCGGGCGTCACGCTCGGTCTGGAGACCTACGAGCAGGTCGCCACCGACGACCTCGTGAGCGTCGTACGCGCCGTCGACGACCCGCACCTCGGCATCGTCCTGGACCCGGGCAACAGCGTCGCCCGGCTGGAACGCCCCGCCGACGTCGTGGCCGCCACCGCGCCGTACACGGTCAACATCCACGTCAAGGACTTCGCCTTCACCCGCCGCGACGGCTGGGTCGGCTTCACCTACGCCGGCTGCCCGCTCGGCGAGGGCCTCCTGGACTACGACGCCATGATCGCCGCGGTGGGCGCCGCCCGGCCGGGGGACCGCGGCATCAACCAGATCGTGGAGCACTGGCTCCCGTGGCAGGACGAGGGCTACGACGCCACCGCCCGGCTCGAACACCAGTGGACGCAGCACAGCATCAACACCCTCCTGAGGAGCGAGTAATGGCCACCGAGATCCAGACCCGGGCCGACGTCACGACCGTCGCCGTCATCGGGGCCGCCGGCAAGATGGGCCAGCGTGTCTCCAACAACCTGGTCGAGAGCGACTTCCGGGTGCTCTTCAGCGAGGCGTCCCCCAAGGGGCAGGAGCTGATCCGCGACCTGGGCCGCGAGCTGACCGAGTCCGCCACCGCCGCCGCCGAGGCCGACGTCGTCATCCTCGCCGTGCCCGACGTGGTGCTCGGCAAGGTCTCCGAGGAACTGGTGCCGCTGATGAGGCCGGGCACCGTCGTCCTGACCCTCGACCCGGCCGCCGCCTACGCCGGTCTGCTCTTCGCCCGCGACGACATCCACTACGCCTGCGCCCACCCCTGCCACCCCTCGGTGTTCCTGGAGCGCACCACCAAGGAGGAGTGGCAGGACACCTTCGGCGGCATCGCCGCCCCGCAGGAGGTCGTCGCCGCCTACGAGGGCGGGGACGCCGCCAAGCAGGAACTCGCCGACTCCGTCATCCGCGTCATGTACGCCCCGGTCGTCGACGTCCACTGGGTCACCGTCAAGCAGCTCGCCGTCCTGGAGCCGACCCTCGTCGAGACCATCGCCTGCATGGTCGGCGCCCTGCTGACCGAGGCCCTGCACGAGACCGTGCACACCGTCGGCGTCCCCGAGAAGGCGGCCCGCGCGATGCTGCTCGGCCACACCCAGGTCGCCCTCGCCAACACGCTGAAGGGCTCCAACCCGTTCTCGGACGCCTGCCTGATCGCCATGGACTACGGCCGCGAGTCCATCGTGCGCGAGGACTGGAAGAAGGTCTTCGACGACGAGGAGCTGGACAAGGTCATCACGCGCATGCTGAAGATCAAGGAGATCAGGCGCTGAGCGACCGGTACGGAAGACGCCGGAGACCCGCAAGGGCCTCCGGCGTCGCCGCGTGCGCTCAGGAGCGGGTGCCGGTGTCGAACTCGCCCCGCACGCCGAGCAGTTCGGACAGATCCGAACCCACCGCCGGCTCGCGCGGGGCCGTACCCCGCCGGAACAGCCGGGCGTCGCGCTCGCCGCCGAGCACGGCCCGCTCGCCCTCGACCCGCAGCCAGGAACCCTCGCGCAGGCCCAGCACGGGCACGTCGTTCTCCTCCAGGAACTCCCTCAGCCGCTCCTCACGGGTCTCGCCCTTGTGCGTCGAGCCGGGGTCCGGGTCGAGGTAGTGCGGATTGATCTGGAACGGCACCAGGCCGAGCGCCTCGAAGGACGGCGGCTCGACGATCGGCATGTCGTTGGTGGTCCGCAGCGAGGGCGCCGCCATGTTGGTCCCGGCGCTGGCCCCCATGTAAGGCAGCCCGCCGCGCACGGCCTCGATCAGCGCTTCCCGCAGCCCCGTGCGGTACAGCGCGGAGAGCAGCCGGAAGGAGTTGCCGCCGCCGACGAACACGGCGTCCGCCTCCCCGAGCCGCGCGAGCGGGTCGCCGCCCTCGTGCACGCCCCGCACGTCGATCCCGGCGCCGGCGAGCGCGTCCCGCACCCGGGCGGTGTAGGCGTCGTGGTCGGCGAGCGCGTACGGGACGAAGGCCAGCCGTGCCCCGGCGGGCAGGAAGCCGGTGACGGTGTCGAGGGCGTGTTCCAGGTAGCCGCGGCCGTGCTGGGTGGAGTTGGACAGGAGCAGGAGGTTCACGGGGTCGGTCCTCGCAGACAGGTGGATCGGCGGATCAGTGGATCAGTGCATCGGCGGAGCCGCGGGTCAGGCGGAGGGGGCGGTACGGGGCGCGCGCGGGCGCCGCTGGTGCTGGGGCGGGTGGGTCAGGCGCTGCTCCAGCAGCCGGGCGGCGCGGCGCAGCACCTCCAGCCGGTCCTCGGGGCCGTCGGGGAAGCGCTCCTTGGCGGCGCCGAGGCTGAGGCTGCCGTAGGGCTCCGAGCCGAGGAAGACCGGCATGGCGACCGTGCCGATGCCGGCGTCGTACTCGCCGACCGTCCAGGCGTGGCCCTGCGCGCGGACGGTGCGGAACTCGCGTTCCAGCTGGTCCGGGTCGGTGACCGTGCGCTCGGTGAAGCGGGCCATCGGGCGTCCCCGGAAGAGCCGGTGGCGCTGCTCGTCGGGCAGGAAGGCGTAGAACGACTTGCTGGTGGCGCCCGCGTGCGCCGGATACAGCTCGCCGACCAGCGGGTAGTAGCGCAGCGGCCCCTCCTCGCCCTCGACGGCCGCGACGCAGCGCATGTGGAAGCTGTCGGGCAGGCAGAAGAGCACCGTGTCGCCGGTCGCCGCCCGCAACTCCTGGAGGACCGGTTCCGCGAGCAGTTCCAGCGAGCCCGAGCGCTCCCAGAGGCGGCCCAGGCGCAGGGCGGCCGGGCCGATCCGGTAGCGGCGGGTCGCGGGGTCGGAGACCAGGAAGCCGCGGCCCGCGAGCGTGGACAGCAGGCGCTGGGCGACCGAGGTGTCCCAGCCGAACTCGGCGGCGATCTCGGTGACGCCCCAGTCCGGACGGGTGCGCTCGAACGCCAGCAGCACCAGCAGGGCGCGGTCGACGGTCTGCAGCGCCCCGGCGGGTGTCTTGCGGTCCGCGGGCTGAACCGGGCGACCGGTCACGGCGGCTCCTCTCCCTCACATCTCACCATGCAGACGCATCTCACCATGCAGACCCGTATTGCAGATAACGGGAAACAGTTGCGGACAACGCTAGTCGATCCCGAACCTGCTGTCAGCACCGCCCCCGGTGCGGATCAGGAGAACTGCCCATGTTGAAGTACGTCCTGGACCTCGTGGATCTGCTCGACGATCCCGACGTCGACGGCAAGCGCGTCGCCGCCCACCTCGACTCCGTGGCGGGCCCGGAGGGCTCCGGCGCCGAGGTCACCACCGTCACCGGCGAGCGCGGCTCGACGGACTTCGTGCTCGTGCGGATACCTGGCCGGGCCGGCCGTACCCGGGGCGGTTCGGCGCGGACGCTCGGTGTGGTGGGGCGGCTCGGCGGCGTCGGGGCCCGCCCGGAGGCGGTCGGCCTGGTCTCCGACGCGGACGGCGCCGTCGCGGCGCTCGCCACCGCCGCCAAGCTGCTCGACATGCGCCGCCGGGGCGACGTGCTCGACGGCGACGTGATCGTCGCCACCCACATCTGCCCGACCGCCCCGACCGCGCCGCACGACCCGGTGCCCTTCATGGACTCGCCCGTCGACATCGCGACCATGAACCGGCACGAGGTCACCGGCGAGATGGAGGCCGTGCTCTCCGTCGACACCACCAAGGGCAACCGGATCATCAACCACAAGGGCCTCGCCCTGTCGCCCACCGTCAAGGAGGGCTGGGTGCTCAAGGTCAGCGAGCGGCTCGGCGAACTGCTGGCCGTGGTGACCGGTGAGCCCTTGGTCACGTACCCCGTGACCACCCAGGACATCACCCCGTACGGTAACGGTGTACACCACATCAATTCGATTCTGCAGCCCGCCACGGCGACGGCCGCACCGGTGGTCGGCCTCGCGATCACCTCCGCGGCCGCGGTGCCCGGCTGCCAGACGGGCGCGAGCCACGAGACCGACATCGCGGCCGCCGCCCGGTTCGCCGTCGAGACCGCGAAGGCCTACGGCGGCGGACTGCTCGACTTCCACGACGACCAGGAGTTCGACGCGCTCGTGTCCCGCTACGGCTCTCTCACCCGGCTGCAGACCCTCGGCCGCGAACCCGGGGGGTCGTGATCATGACCATGGACAAGAACACCGCCGCGGAAGCGGCCGCGGAAGCGGGCACGGGAGCCGTGGGCAGCGACGACTACGCCCTCTCCCGCGTCCCGCGCGACAAGCGGCTCGGCTTCTGGACCATGCTGCTGCAGTGGCTCGCGCAGTCGGGCTCCATCTCGCAGTTCACCCTCGGCGCCACCATCGGCGTCGGCATGACCTTCGGCGACGCCTTCCTCGCGTTCACCCTCGGCGCGGTGATCCTCGAAGTCGTCATCTTCGCGATCGGCCTGGCCGGCATGCGCGAGGGGCTCGCGACGCCCCTGCTCACCCGCTGGGCGGGCTTCGGCCGCAACGGCTCCGCCCTGGTCAGCCTGGTCATCTCGGTCAGCCTCGTCGGCTGGTTCGGCGTACAGAACACGATCTTCGGCGACAGCGTCTCCGCGCTCGTCGGCGGCCCCTCCTGGCTGTGGTGCACGGCCGCCGGTGTCGCCATCACCGTGCTGGTCATCTTCGGCTTCAAGTACATGGCCGTCTTCGCGAAGATCGTCACGCCGCTGTTCTTCGCCATGGTCGCCTGGTCGGTCACCGACGTGCTCAGCGACCACTCCTTCTCCGAGCTGATCCACTCCCCGCCACCCGGCGAGACCATCCCGCTCGCCGTCGCCGCGACCGCCATCGCGGGCGGCTTCATGACCGGCGCGATCGTCTCCCCGGAGATGACCCGCTACAACCGCAGGGGCAGCCACGTCTTCCTGCAGAGCGCCTCGTCGATGATCCTCTCCGAGTACATCGTCGGCCTGACCGGCGTCCTGCTCGGCCACATGGTCGGCAGCGGCCAGGTCTCCCAGATCGTGCTCTCCACCTCCGGCGTCTTCGGCGTGCTCGTCGTCCTGATGTCCACCGCGAAGATCAACGACTGGAACCTGTACGGCTCCTCGCTCGGCGTCGTCAACTTCTTCCAGGTCGTCTTCGGCAAGCGCGTGCACCGCGGCGCGGTCACCATCGTCCTCGGCATCGCGGGCACCCTGCTCTCCGCCGTCGGCATCATGACCCACTTCACCGACTTCCTGTCCGTGCTGGGCGTCGCCATCCCTCCGGTCGGCGGCATCATCGTCGCCGAGTACTGGGTGGTGCGCCGCATGCGGGCACCCCTGGACGCCACCCGCGACGCGCAGACCCTGCCCGCCACCTCGCCGACCTGGGTGCCGATGTCCCTGGTCATCTGGGCCGTCGCCTTCTGCGTCGGCAAGTTCTACGACGGCGGCATCCCCGCCCTGAACTCCCTGCTGACCGCCTTCGTCCTGTACTGCGTCCTCGGCCTCGCCGGCTGGATCAGGACGTACGGCACCACGGCCCTGGACGACACCACCGAACCCACCCCGGCCGCCTCCGGCACGGCCACCGTAGGAGCACCGTGAGCACCACCCCAGCACCCGGCCCCGTTCCCACCGTTCCGGCCTCCGAGGAGGCGCAGCGGGAAGTCGTCGACCTGTGCGCGGAGCTGATCCGCTTCGACACCTCCAACCCCACCAGCGACGAGCGGGCCTGCGCCGACTGGGTCGTGGCCCGCCTCGCCGAGGCCGGCATCGCCTCCGAGCTGGTGGAGAGCGCCCCGGGCCGCGCCAACGTCGTCGCCCGCATCCCCGGCACCGACCCGGCCCGCGGCGCGCTGCTGGTCCACGGCCACCTGGACGTCGTACCGGCGGACGCCGCCGAGTGGCGCGTGCCGCCGTTCTCCGGGGAGATCCGCGACGGCTACCTGTGGGGACGCGGCGCGATCGACATGAAGGACACGGTGGCCGTCATGCTGGCCACCGCCCGCCACTTCGCCCGCACCGGTACCCGGCCCGCCCGCGAGATCGTCCTCGCCTTCCTCGCCGACGAGGAAGCCGGTGGCAGGTTCGGTGCCCACTGGCTGGTCGAGCACCGGCCGGAGCTGTTCGCCGGGGTCACCGAGGCGATCGGCGAGGGCGGCGGCTTCAGCTACGCCCTCGACGAGACGCGGCGCCTCTACCCGATCGAGAACGCCCAGCGCGGCATGGCGTGGATGGAGCTGACGGCGTCGGGCCGCGCCGGGCACGGGTCCTCACCGAACGACGAGAACGCCGTCACCGACCTCGCCGAGTCCCTCACCCGCATCGGCCGGCACACCTTCCCCGTCCGGCTGATCGAGCCGGTGCGCGCCCTGCTCGCCGAGGCGGCCCGTCTCCAGGGGATCGACCTCGACCTCGACGCCGAGGACCTCGACGCCGAACTGGCCAAGCTCGGACACGTGGCCGACTTCATGCAGGTCGTGCTGCGCAACTCGGCCAACCCCACCATGTTCACGGCCGGCTACCAGACCAACGTCATCCCGGGCCGGGCCACCGCCCGCGTCGACGGCCGCTTCCTGCCGGGCCACGAGCAGGAGCTGATCGACACGATCGACGCCCTGCTCCTGCCCTCGGTCTCCCGGCAGTGGGTCAACCACGACATCGCCATGGAGACCTCCTTCGACGGCCCCCTCGTCGACGCCATGTGCGCCGCCGTGCGGGCCGAGGACCCGGACGGACACCCGGTGCCGTACTGCAATCCCGGCGGCACCGACGCCAAGGCCTTCACCAAGCTCGACATCCGCTGCTTCGGCTTCAAGGGGCTCAAGCTGCCCCACGACCTCGACTACGGCCGTCTCTTCCACGGCGTCGACGAACGCGTGCCGCTGGAGGGCCTGCGCTTCGGGGTACGGGTGATGACCCGGCTGTGGCAGGAGTGCTGACGGACACGGACACGGACACGGACACGGCCGCGGGGAATGTCCCCGCCGCCGTCGGCGTTGTGCCGCGTGACTGACATGCGCGGGACAGAACCGCAGCCCGCGCCGCGGTCGGAAGGAGCACCATGGCACGCAGCACCGCACGCCCGGTCGTCAGGCTGAAGTCGTCCGCCGGGACCGGCGTCACCTACGTCACCCGCAAGAACCGCCTCAACGACCCCGACCGGCTCGTCCTGCGCAAGTACGACCCGGTGGCGGGGGAGCACGTGCCGTTCCGCGAGGAACGCTGAACGATCCGACGAGCGAGGAGGCAGCCGTGAAGGTCCGCAACTCCCTGCGCGCCCTCAAGGCCAGGCCCGGCGCCCAGGTGGTGCGCCGCCGGGGCGTGACCTACGTCATCAACAAGAAGGACCCGCGCTTCAAGGCCCGCCAGGGCTGAGCGGACGCGCGCTTCCCGGCCCGGCCCCGCGATCGGCGGGGCCGGGCCGCGGCGTGTACGCGCCCGCACACGTCCGGGATCAGTCGGACACGTCGACGCCGTAGCTCCGGGCGAGGGCGCCGAGGCCGTGGTCGTAGCCCTGGCCGACCGCCCGCAGCCGCCAGCTCTGCCCGCGCCGGTAGATCTCCGCCAGCAGCATCGTCCGCTCGGTGGTGGCCGCGTCCAGCGTGGCCTGGGCGAGGGCGGCCGCGCTGGTGCCGGGGCCGGAGGCGATGTGCAGGGCACCCACGTCGCCGAAGGCCGGGGAGCCGTCGATCGCGGCGGCGACGACGACCTTGCGGGCCGAGGACGGCAGCGTGGCCAGGTCCACGCTGACGGTCTGCTCGGTCGGGCCGTCGCTCAGCAGCCGCACGGTGCCGCCCGGGTTCTCCGGGGCACCGTAGAAGACGAAGTCCTCGTCGAAGGAGACCTGTTCGTCCTCGTCCAGCACGAACGCCACCACATCGATCTCGCACGCCGTCTGCTGCGCCCAGGACGCGGTGACCGTCCAGCGGTGCGCCCGTTCGCGCCTCGTCGGCAGGGGCAGGTCGACGACGCCACCGCGCGGCAGCACATGGGCGGCCGCGCGCCTGCCCTTTGCCCCGGGCGCCTCGGTGACCACCGGGGCGACCAGCCACGCGGCGTCGTGCGTGGGCAGGAGCAGCGAGGTGATCCGGGGCAGTCGGCGATCCGCGTGGCCGCCGTCGAGGACGACCACGTCGGTGACGCCGGCGGAGAGGTTGACGGCCGCGGCCCCGCCGAGTTCGACGACGCGGGTGCGGGCGGCCACCGCGTCGGGGTGGGTGCCGCCGAGCACGAGGACCCGCCGCCCGGAGAGCGGCCCGCGCGGCTTCGCGGAGCGCTTCCTGCCGGACGCCGGACCGGCGGCGGCCTCGCCGGGCTCCGGTTCGCGTGGCGTCGGCACGGCCGGCAGCCCGGGGAGGGCGCCGTCGCGGGCTCCGGGGCCATGACCGCCTCCGCGGCCGTCGCGGGCTCCGAGGCCGTGACCGGCTCCGCGGCCGGCACGGGATCCGGAGCCGACACGGGGCGCGGCGTCGGCACGCGGTCCGGGGCCGCCGCCCCCTCGTGCGAGATGCCGGGACGCACATCGCCGAGCAGGCGCAGGAAGGCCGACTCGTCGATCACCGGCACGCCCTCCGCGCGCGCCCGGCGTGCCTTGCCCGAGCCCGCGGCCGGCTCGTTGGTGACCAGGGCGCTGGTGTGCCTGCTGACCGAGGTCATCATGTTGAGCCCCGCCGCGACGCCCCGCAGCACGAGGTCCGCCCGGGCGGTTCGCGTCTCGCCGGTGACGGCGACCTTCATGCCCTGCACCAGCGGCCCGCCCGGGGCGAGCCGTCCCGGGTTGCGGAAGGCGCACGGTGTCTTCGGCGGCAGCGGCGCGAACCGCGGGTCCTGCCGCGGCGGGCACGCCACCAGCGGCAGCGGCAGGTCGAGTTGCGCCGCCTCCCGCAGCGAAGCGCGCAACACCCCCGCCAGCACCCGGGTGTCGTCCAGCGCGTCGTGCGCCTTGACCTGGCGTACGCCGTAGTGCGCGGCGAGCGTGCCGAGCCTCAGGTCGTCGGTCGGCGGGTCGACGCGGCGGTTCAGCGCCAGGGTGCACAGCCGCCTGGCCACGGGCAGCCGCAGTCCCGCCCTCGCGAACTCGTGGGCGAGGAAGTCGTAGTCGAACTGGGCGTTGTGGGCGACCAGCACCCGGCCCTCCAGCAGCGCGCCGACGCGCTCCGCCACCTGCTCGAAGACCGGCGCCCCGTGCAGCCGCTCGGCCGTCAGTCCGTGCACGTGTACCGGCCCCGGATCGCAGCCGGGGTCGAGCAGGGTCGAGAACTCCCCGGTCTGCCGGCCGTCCGGGTCGAGGGTCACCACGGCCACGGACAGCACCCGGTCACGGCGCGGTACGAGACCGGAGGTCTCCACGTCGACCAACGCCCAATCGAGGGCGTAGTCGCGCAGGTCGGACAGATCGGAGGCGGCAGACGCGAGAGGCATGGAGAAAGGATGGAGGTATGTCCACAACTCCTTCAACTCGAACGACGACTTCGGTGGCGATTGCTCCCGGTTTATGACGACCCCGCCCCGCGCCGCTCGGCGCCCGGACACCCTGGCACACTGCGAGCGTGCCATCCGCCCCACCCCAGGAGGACTTCGTGAGCGTCGAGCGACTGCCGGACCGGCTGGCCGGACATCAGCGAGGGTTCGAGAAGCGCTTCGCCGAGTACTTCGACTCGCTCGAGGCGACGCTGGACGTGCCGGCGTTCAGCAGGTTCACACCGGAGTGTCTGGAACTGCTGCGCGCGTTGTCGATGCGGGGCGGCAAACGGATGCGGGTGGTGCTGCTGTACGAGGCCGCCCGTCTGGTGACCGAGGCACCCGTCGAAGGGCTGGACGCCGCCGCGCTGAGCGTCGAACTGCTCCAGACCCACGGCCTGGTGCACGACGACCTCATCGACGACAGCGCCACCCGCCGGGGCGGCCCCACCACCTACTACGCCTACCGGGAACGGTTCCCCGAGCATCCGCGGGCGGCACTCGGACTCACCGTGCTCGCGGGCGACCTCGCGCTCGCCCTGAGCCTGCGGGTGCTGCTGGACGCCGGGCTGCCGGCCGCGGTGCGGCAGGCCATGGTCGAGGTCCAGACGCGGGCCGCGGCCGACACCTTCGTGGGGCAGATCGTCGACCTGGAACGGGACTTCACCGACACCCCGCCGGGCGACGCCGTCCTGCACGCCGTCGCCGACCACAAGACCGCCCGCTACTCCGTCCTCGCGCCCATGCGCCTGGGACTACTGGCCGCCGGTGAGCAACCGGGAGCACACGAGGCCGAGTTGAGCGACTACGCACGCCTGATCGGCATCTGCGGACAGATGCGCGACGACTACCTGGACCTGTTCGGCGACGCGGAGGCGATGGGGAAGCCGACCGGCACCGACATCCGCGAGGGCAGGCACACGTACACCGTCGTCCGCCTGCTGTCCGCCGTGAACGGGGCCGAGCGGGCCTTCGTGAAGGAGGCCCTGGGCCATCGCGCCTGCACGCAGGAGACCATCGCCGAGATCCGCGCGATCGGTGAACGTGCCGGTGTCCCCGACCGGATGCGCGCCGAGATGCGGCAGTACGCCGAGCAGGCCCGCCAGGTGGCGGCCCGTTGGCGGCCCCGGTGGCGCGAGGACGCCGTCGCCTTCTTCGAGCTGCTGCCGCGCTGGAGCGTCGAGCGGTCCCGCTGATCCGGTCACACGGCGGCCGGCACGAGGCCCCCGGGCTCGTGCGCACGGCTCAGCAGACGCGCCGCCGCACCGTCGAGCAGCCGCCGCAGGACCGCCGTGTCGGGGGCGAGGGCACTGAACAGCGTCCCCCCGCCGGGCAGCTCCATGAGGGCCGTGTCGGCTGCGGGGAACGCGGCGGCGGCGGTCTCGTCGGGCACCGGGCGGCCGGGGTCCACGACCAGCAGAGTCCCGGCCGCGGCCCGTCCCGCGGTGACGGCCGGGCCGTCCCATCCGGGCGCTGCCGGACCCGCGCCGAGTTCCTGGTCGTAGAGCGGGCCGCCCCCGGTCTCGACGCGAACCCGCTGGCGGAACCCGCCGCAGGGCTCGCCGTGCCGGCCGAACAGCACTTCCTCACGCAGGACGAGCCGGGCACCCGGCTCCAGCACCACCCGGGTGTCCGTGACGTGCCGGCAGCCCCGGGCGGCGATCACCAGCTCCGGGAGCCAGGCCAGGGCGGCGCCCGCACCCACGTGGATGCGGACGTCCAGGCGCGACCGGCCGCCGTAGGTTCCCGGCAGCAGGAGGGTGGTGGCGATCTCGCCCAGTACGAGAGCGCTGCCGGGTCCCACCCGGACCTCCAGGCGCAGCCGGTCGCCGCCGAGCGGCCCCGCCGCGCCGGCCGCGAGGTGGACGCGGGCGGGATCGGTCGTGCGGCCGACCCAGGCCGTGGCCGGGGTGTCGGCGAGCGGTGCCGTCGCCCGCAGCATCAGCGGCCACCCCGAGCGCAGCACCGAGATCCTGGTGCGGGGCCGTCCCGGCCCGCCTCCGGCGAGTTCGGTGGCCAGCCGGGCGGATGCCTCGGTCATCGCACGCTCCTCAGCCGCCGTCGGCCAGTCGTTCGCGCACCCAGGCGGTGACCCCGCCCGCCGAGGGGTCCTCGACGAGGGACAGGAAGCACACGGGCAGGTCGTCGCGTTTGGCCTTGGCGTCACGGGCCATCACCGACAGATCGGCGTCCACCTGACCGGCGAGGTCCGTCTTGTTGACGACCAGCAGGTCCGACGCGGTCACCCCGGGCCCGCCCTTGCGGGGCACCTTGTCGCCGCCGGAGACGTCGATCACGAAGATCTGGTGGTGGATCAGACCGTGGCTGAAGGTGGCGGTGAGGTTGTCCCCGCCGCTCTCGATCAGGATCAGGTCCAGTGGCGGCAGGCTCCGCTCCAGGTCCTCGACGGCTTCGAGGTTGGCGGAGATGTCGTCCCGGATCGCGGTGTGCGGGCAGCATCCGGTCTCGACCGCCCGGACGCGCTCGGCGGGCAGCACCCCGTTGCGCAGCAGGAAGTCGGCGTCCTCGGTGGTGTAGATGTCGTTGGTGACGACGGCCAGTTGCAGCTCGTCGGCCAGCGACCGGCACAGCGCCGCGACCAACGCGGTCTTGCCGGACCCCACCGGACCGCCGAGGCCGATCCGCAGCGGCCGCCCCGGAGTCCGGGCGAGGCGGCCCGGGGCGGGGGCCGGGTGCGGGTGCTCGTGTGTGTGCTCTTCCTCGGGATCGTGTCGGTCAGGACGCAAAGAGACGCACCTCCCAGGTGGCGTGCAGTTCGGCTGAGATGTCCAGCGACGGGGCGCCGTACGCGGGCAGTTCGGCGGCGGGCGCGTCGGCGTGGCCGGTGGCCGCGGCGGCCAGTCGGTCGAGGTCGGACGCCAACCGGGCGAGGACGGCGTGCACGGCGAAGGGGTCGAGCCCCAGCAGCCGCACCGCCGCCGTGGCCGGGCCGGTCGCGGCGTCGTGCAGCGCGGCCGCCGCCGCCGCGTAGGGGCCGAGCCTCAGCGCCCCGGCCGCCGCGCCCAGGGCGACGGGCTGGTGCGGGCCGCCCGGCAGCGCGGCGGCGAGCGCGTCCAGCCCGGGATGGGGGCCGATCGCCCGGGCCGTGCGCAGCAGTTGCCGGCCGAGCTTGCGGGAGGTGGCACGCAACGCCGGAGCCGGGGTGCGCGCCTCGAACTCGGTGTCGAGCGCGCCGAGCCGGCCCTCCCCGACCACCCCGGTCTCCGCTTCCGGCAGCCCGCCGAAGGACCCCGTCTCGGCTTCCGGCAGCCCGCCGAACGCCGCGCAGGCCGCGGCGGCGAAGGCGGCCGCGGTGGCCCCGCTGGTGGCGACCCGGCCGCGCAGGAACGCCTCCAGCGTGCCGGGATCCGACACGCGCCCCGCCACGACCGCCGCCTCCAGTCCGCCGGAGTGGGCGTGACCGCCCGCGGGGAAGCGCCCGTCCGCCAGCATCAGCAGGGCGGCGGTCCCGGCAGCTGGGTCGACGGTCCCGGCAGCTGGGTCGACGGGCCCGGTCAAAACAGGAAGTAACGGTGGTTCATCGGCAGTTCGGTCGCCGGCTCGTGGTCGACCACCTCCCCGTCGATGCGTACGGTGAACGTGTCCGGGTCGACCTCGATGTCCGGCAGCGCGTCGTTCTGCGGCAGGTCGGCCTTGGTCCGGCGGCGGGTGTTCTCCACCGGGACGAGTCTGCGGTCGAGCCCGAGCCGGTCCGCCAGGCCGTCCTCGATCGCGGCCGGCGCCACGAACGCCACGCTCGTCGCTCCGGCGGCCCTGGTGTGGACGTTGTAGCCCAGCCTCGGCAGCACCGGCTGCGGAGTGGGCACGGCGGCGTTGGGGTCGCCGAGCAGTGCCATCGCCGCCATGCCCGACTTGTAGACCGCCGTCGGCCGCACCCCGAACAGTGCGGGCTCCCACAGGACGAGGTCGGCGAGCTTGCCCGGCTCGACGGAACCGACCTCGCGTTCGAGACCGTGGATCGTCGCGGGGACGATCGTGTACTTGGCGACGTAGCGGCGGGCGCGGTGGTTGTCCGCCCGGCCGTCACCGGGGAGGGGACCGCGCAGCCTCTTCATCACGTGGGCGGTCTGCCAGGTCCGCCGCACCACCTCGCCGAGCCGGCCCATCGCCTGGGCGTCGGAGGTCATCGCCGAGATGGCGCCCATGTCCTGGAGGATGTCCTCCGCCGCCATCGTGGACGCCCGCACCCGGCTCTCGGCGAAGGCGAGTTCGGCCGGGATGTTCGGGTTCAGGTGATGGGCGATCAGGCAGATGTCGAGCTGTTCGTCGGCCGTGTTGACGGTGAAGGGCCGGGTCGGCGTGGTCGAGGACGGCAGGACGCAGGACTCGCCCGCGATCCGGATGATGTCCGGCGCGTGGCCGCCGCCGGCGCCCTCGGTGTGGAAGGCGTGAAACGTGCGGCCGTCGACCGCGCGCAGCATGTCCTCGACGAACCCGGCCTCGTTGAGGGTGTCGCTGTGGATCGCGACCTGGACCCCGGCCGCGTCGGCGACGCGCAGCGTGGTGTCGATGACGGCCGGAGTGGCGCCCCAGTCCTCATGGACCTTGAAGCCGCCCATGCCCGAGCGCAGTTGCTCCCACAGGGACTCCTCGTTGACCGTGCTGCCCCGGCCCAGGAAGAGCACGTTGACCGGCCACGGATCGAACCCCTCCAGCATCCGTTCCATCCACCAGCCGCCCGGCGTGGCCAGGGCCGCCTTCGACCCGTCGGTCGGCCCCGTGCCACCACCCACCAGGGTCGTGGTGCCGGCCTCCAGGGCGACGATCGACATGTCGGGAGACACGAAGTGGACATGGGTGTCCACCGTGCCGGCCGTCAGGATCAGCCCGCTGCCGTTGACCATCTCGGTGCAGGGCCCGATGACCAGGTCCGGATGGACCCCGTCCATGATGTCGGGGTTGCCGCACTTGCCGAGCGCGACGATCCGCCCGTCGCGGATCCCCACGTCGGTCTTCACCACACCCCAGTGGTCGAGCACCACGACGCCGCCGATCACCAGGTCCGGGGTTCCCTCGGCCCGGGTGGCGTGCGACTGCCCCTGCGACTCGCGTCCGGACTTGCCGCCGCCGAAGACGGTCTCGTCGCCGCCGACACACCGGTCCTCCTCGACCTCGATGAGGATGTCGGTGTCGGCGAGCCGGATCCGGTCGCCCTTGGTGGGCCCGAGCGAGGCGACGTAGTCGCGCCGGTCGATCTCAGCCATCGAGGGCTCCTCCGCACGCGCCGCGCAGCCCGCGCACGATGCGCCGGCCACCGAGTGGAACGAGCTCGACCTCGACGGTGGCGCCCGGGTCGAAGCGCCGCATCCCACCGGCCAGGATGTTCAGCCGGTGCCCCCAGGCACGGTCACGGTCGAAGCTCAGCGCCGGGTTGACCTCGGCGAAGTGGTAGTGCGAACCGACGCTGACCGGGCGGTCCGCCGTGTTGAGGACCGAGACACTGATCACCGGACGGCCCGCGTTGATGGTCACCGGCCCGGGACCGTAGATGATCTGGCCCGGCGCCCCGGGCTCGTCGGCCGACTCCGCGCCGGGCTGCACCAACCCGGTCGACTCCCCCTTGCCCGACCCCGGAACGAGGGACTTGCCGCTGCCCGGACGCCGCTGCCGCTCGCTCACTGGATCGGCCCCTGCACCGCGATCAGCTTCGTGCCGTCCAGGAAGGTCGCCTCGACCTGGACCTGGGCGAGCATGTCGGCCACCCCGTCCATCACCTCGTCCCGGCGCAGCACGTTCCGGCCCGCGTCCTGGAGGTCCGCCTTGGTCCGTCCGTCGCGGGCCCCTTCGAGAAGGAAGGAGGAGATGATCGCCGTGGCCTCCGGGAGGTTGAGCTTGAGACCCCGCTCCCGGCGTTCCTCGGCGAGTCTGGCCGCCGTGTAGATCATCAGTCGCTCCCGCTCCTGAAGACTGAGCAGCATCACCGTCTCCGCTCTGTCCGCGCCGGTCGGCACGGACCGGCGGTTGCGTGTACCGGGAGCCAGCCTGGCACGGAGGCCGACGGAGGGAGGGGTGATGTTGCGCCACTGGGGGACTCCGCGGCGTGCGGACCGCCCGACACCTGTTCCCCACATCACTCAAAGGGGCATTCGGGATCTTCTGCCGCCCGCGTCCGGTCATGCTCTGACCGGACGCGCCGTCGACCAGGCGCGTTCGTGGCCACGTGAATTCCTGGGGAGAAGCATGACGGACTCGACACACCGGGGGCCGGGAGAGGACGACCGGGCCGTGCTGCTGGTCGCCGGACTGGCCGACCTGGCGGTGAGCGCGATCGGCTCGGCGGCGGGCGGGCTGCGGGGGCTCCTCGGCCGCTCGGACACCACCGACCTGGTGCGGGAGGCGGAACAGGATCTCCAGGCCCGGGGCAGGCTGGCCCTGGACCGGTACGCGCACGTGCCTCCGGCCCACCTGGAGGTCCTCGCGCAGCACGTGAAGGCACGCCGCGCAGCCGACGACGGCGATGTCTGACCGCTGGGACCAGGCCGACCTCAAGGCCCGCGTCGACCGCGTCCTGCGGAGCTTCCTCGACGAGGAGGCCGGACACCTGTCGGCGGTCGACGAAGCCCTCGCGCCCCTGGCCGGCCAACTGCGGACGGCCGCCGGACACGGCAAACGGCTGCGTGCGGCCTTCTGCTACTGGGGGTGGCGGGCGGCAGGGCAACCCGAGAGCGACGCGCTCGTACGGGCGGCGGCCTCCATGGAACTGGTGCACGCCGCCGCGATCGTCCACGACGACCTCATCGACGACAGCCGCCTGCGCCACGGCCTGCCCACCGCCCACGTCGCCCTGGAAGCCGTACTCGCCCGGGACGGCCGCCCCGACGCCGCGACGGCGGCGCGGTCCCTGGCCATGCTGGTGGGCGACCACCTCATGGTCCTCGCGGGCCGCCTGTTCACCACCAGCGGCCTGCCCGCCGCCTACCTCGCCCGCGCCCGCGACCTGTGGGCGGCCCTCGCCCGTGAACTCATCGCCGGCGAGTGCCTGGAGATCCTGCACACCGGTGGACCTCCGGACACCGACACCTCCCTGAAGGTCGTCCGCTACAAGACCGCCAAGTACACCGTCGAGCACCCCCTGCTCATCGGCGGCCTGCTGGCCGGCGCCGCCCCCGCACTGCGGGACACCTACCGGGCCTACGGACTGCCGCTCGGCGAGGCCTTCCAACTCCGCGACGACCTGCTCGGCCTGTTCGGGGAGCAGGAACGCACCGGGAAGGCGGGCCTGGACGACCTGCGCGCCCACCGGCCCACCGCACTGCTCGCCGAGACCTGGAAGGCCGCCGACGCGTCCCAACGGGAGTGGCTGCGGCGCCTGCTGGGCCGTGGTGACCTGGACACGACCCACCTGCACGACGTGCGCCGCCTCATGCGTGAGCTGAAGGCACCGCAACGGGTCGAGCAGATGATCGCCGACCGCGTGGAGCGGGCCACCCGCGCCCTGGACGCCCCCGGGACGCCACCGCACGCGCGCCGGGCGCTGCGCGAACTCGCCCAGCAGGCCACCGACCGCATCCACTGACCGTGTCCACTGACGAGGAGACCGCGATGAACCACACCGACAAGTCGATGGACGCCCTGCGCCGCAGCGGTGACGAACTGGCCGACGCGGTCGTCGCCACCCTGTTCGAGCGCGGTGAGGTCGGCACCTTCAACTCCCTGATGCGCCACGTCTCCACCGCGGGGCAGCGACTCCCGGACGGTCTCCCCGGCGTCGCCCGGGAGTACCTGCGGGTCACCGGCACCCCGCCGGGCTGGGTGGACTGGGACGAGATGGAGAGGGCCCGCCTGTTCTTCATCGACAACAACGTGCACATCTCCACCGCGCTGTCGTTCGCGTCCATGCCCGCCTGCTACGTCGTCCCGCACGTGGCCCGGCTCCTGTCGGCCACCCACGGGCTGAACTACCCCTCCAAACGGATGGCGGAGACCGGTCAGTTCACCGTCTACCTCATGCGCCCCGACGCCTTCGAGGCCGGCGGGCGCTTCATCCCGGCCGCCCAGAAGGTGCGCCTGCTGCACGCCGCCATCCGCCACCACCTGAAGCGGGAGGACCGCTGGGACACCGAGGCCCTCGGCGTGCCGATCTGCCAGGAGGACATGATCGGCGGGCAGATGTTCTTCTCCCTGCTCGTCCTGGACAGCCTGCACCGACTCGGCATCCACATGTCCGCGGAGGGCGCGGACGCCTACTACTACGCCTGGCGCGTGGTCGGTGCCATGCTCGGCGTCGACCAGACGGCCGTCCCCGCCACGCTCGACGAGGCACGCCGGTTCCTCGACCTGTACATGCTGCGTCACATGGGCCCCTCCGAGGAGGGCGCCCACCTGACGAGGCAGCTGATCGACCTGTACGAGGAAGTCGTCCCCGGCACCCTCTTCGACCCGGTCGTCTCCGCGCTGATCCGCCACCTCGTCGGCGACACGTGCGCCGACTGGCTGGACGTACCCCGCAGCGGCTGGGACACCCTGGTCAAGGCCGCCCCGCACCTCCTCGGCGTCCTGGAGACCATCGAGGACCGCTCACCGCTGGGCGCGTGGGCCCTGGACCGGCTCGGCCACCTCACCACGGCCCTCGAACTGTCCTCCCTCACCCGCGGACGCGTCATGCACTACGCCATCCCCGAGCAACTGAGGAAGGAGTACGGCGTCTCCGGCGCCGCCCGCACCCGCCGCTGGACCCCGCCGCCCGCGACCGTCTCCTGAACCACCGCACGTCCCGACCGGACGGCCCCGCCGCTCACCACGCCCGATTGTCAGTGGCACCTTCTACGGTTCTTTCAGTGGAACCCGCGGAACACGCCGCGGGACCCGACCGGGGAGAGGTCTGCCATGTCGAGGACGTACCTGGAGCTGTCGCAGGACGACGGGAGCGCGCACAAGTTCTACGAAGTCACCGTCCAGGGACAGGTCGTGACGGTGCGCTACGGCCGGATCGGCGCCGCCGGGCAGACCCAGACGTCGACCTTCCCCACCCTCCAGAAGGCCGAGGCCGCGGCGGCCAAGAAGATAGGCGAGAAGATCCGCAAGGGCTACGCACCCGCCGTCCAGGGACAGCGCGCGCCCCGCGCGGTCACCCGGCGGCAGGTGGCCTCCGCGCCCTCCACGGCCCGCGCGGTCGCCCCCGTCCTGTGGCGGTTCCGCACCGGCTCCGCGGCGTTCGGCATCCACATCGACGAGGACCGCTGCTGGGTGGGCAACCAGGCGGGTGACGTCTACACCCTCGCCCACGGCGGCGAGGTCCTCGCCCGCTACCAGCTGCCGGACGGCGTCAAGTGCCTGGTCGCCGACGACTTCTGGATCTACGCCGGCTGCGACGACGGCCGGGTGTACGACCTGTCGTCCAAACTGCCGTTCGCCGCCTACGACATCGCGTCCGACGTGGACATCTTCTGGCTCGACATCCACGAGGGCGTGCTGAACGTCGCGGACCGCGCCGGACGCCTCACCGTCATCGACCACGAGGACGAGCACCAGTGGGCGCGCGGCGGGCGCGGCGAACACGCCTGGATGGTGCGCGCCGACGACCGCGCCGTCTACCACGGGCACACCCGCGGTGTGACGGCCCATGCCCCGGACGGCGGCGCCGAGTTGTGGCACACGCCCACCCAGGGCGCCGTGCTCTTCGGCTGGCAGGAGGACGACGCCGTGTACGCCGGAACCGCGCGTCACACGGTCCAGCGGCTGTCCAAGGCCACCGGCGCCGTCGAGGCGACGTACCACTGCGACAGTCCGGTGTACTCGTGCGCCACCTCACCCGGCGGCCGGTTCGTCTTCGCCGGGGACTCCGCCTCCTCGGTGTACTGCTTCGACCGGGACGGCACCCGGCTGTGGAAGCTCGGCACGGGCGGCGGCTCCGCACTGTCCATGCAGTACCGCGACGACCGGCTCTTCCTCGTCACCACCGACGGCTCCCTGGTGTGCGTGGACGCGAGCGAGACGGCGGTCACGGCCGCGCAGCAGGGCTCGGTGCCCGTCGCCCGCGACGTCAAGCTCGCCGCCACCCTCCCGACGTACGCGCCCGCCACCGCGGTCGCCTCCGTGACGACCGTGACCGCCGCGCCCGCGGGCTCCGTCGTCGTCGAGTGCGTCCAGGAGCACGGCCGCACCCGGATCCACGTGGTGTCGCAGGGGTACGACCACTCGTGGAACGTCCAGTTCCCGAGGGCGATCCGGGAACCGGGCGCCCGCTACGTGGTCGACGCGCTGCACGCCGCGTCGGGCGGCTTCTACCGGGTGCGCGGCGACATCAGGCGCCTCCGGTGACGGGGGAGCGGCGTCGGCGTCGGGCGGGGGAGACCGCGACTCAGGAGGCGGTGCGCAGCGCCCGGTTGCGGCGCACGGAGGACCAGAAGGAGGCGCCGATCAGGACCACGCCGACCAGACCGGTGATGATCTCGTTGATCTCGTACCGGATGGTGACCAGCAGGATGACCGACAGGGCGCCGATGGCGTAGTGGGCGCCGTGCTCCAGGTAGACGTAGTCGTCGAGGGTGCCCTGGCGCACGAGGTACACGGTCAGGGAACGGACGTACATCGCGCCGATCCCGAGACCGAGGGCCATCAGGACGATGTCGTTGGTGATGGCGAACGCGCCGATGACACCGTCGAAGGAGAACGACGCGTCCAGGACCTCCAGGTAGAGGAACATGAAGAACGCGGCCTTGCCCGCCAGCACGACCGGGGAGTCCCGCCTCCCCGCGCGCTGCGCCGCCTCCTGAGCCTCGTGCTCCCGCTCCTCCTCGTCCTGGAGCCTCTGCTCGAAGAAACCGGAGAGACCGCCCACGACCAGATAGGTGATCAGACCGGCGACGCCCGCCAGCAGGACCGTCTCCGCCTTGTCCGCGTGCGTGCCGCCGTGCTGGTGGGCGTGGGCGCCGAACGTCATCGACGAGACGAGCAGCACGATCAGGGCGATGCAGACCGACAGCATGTCCACGCTGCCGAGCTTCGCCAGCGGACGCTCCAGCCACCCCAGCCACTTGATCTCCCGGTCCTCGAAGACGAAGTCCAGGAAGATCATCAGCAGGAACATCCCACCGAAGGCGGCGATCGACGGGTGGGCGTCCGTCACCAGTTCCTGATAGCGGTCCTTGTCGGTGAGCGCGAGATGCACCGCGTTCCACGGACTGAGCCGGGCACTGATCGCCACGATCACCACCGGGAAGACCAGCCGCATGCCGAACACCGCGATCACGATGCCGACGGTGAGGAAGATCTTCTGCCAGAAGGCGTTCATCTTCTTCAGGATCCCGGCGTTGATCACCGCGTTGTCGAAGGACAGCGAGATCTCCAGGACGGTGAGGATCGCCACGATGCCCAGAGCGGCCCAGCCGTCGTAGAGCACGCCCGCGGCCAGCCCGAGGGCGGTCACGGCGAAAGCCCAGCGGAACGTCTTCAGAAGCACCGGCCACTCATTCCTGTCGTCGCGCTGTAAGGGGGCGGCATCCCATGCCAGTGCCCACCACGCACGTTGTCTACCACGCTGGAGTTGCTCGTTTCCTTGAGTCGTTCGTGTCCCGGGGAGTAGGTTCGCCGCCATGACGGCATCCCGGCACTCCCGGAATCCGGCCACCGCCGGCGAGCTGCGCCGGGCGGGACTGCGGGTGACCGCCGCCCGCGTGGCACTGCTCGAGACCGTACGGGAGGGAGACCACCTCGACGCCGAGGCCCTCACGGCCGGAGTGCGCCGACGCGTCGGGCACGTCTCCCTCCAGGCCGTGTACGACGCCCTGCACGCCCTCACCGCGGCACGCCTGGTGCGCCGTATCGAACCGCCCGGCAGCCCCGCACGGTTCGAGGGGCGGGTCGGTGACAACCACCACCACGTCCTGTGCCGCTCCTGCGGCGCACTCGCCGACGTCGACTGCTCCGTCGGCGACGCGCCCTGCCTGACCGCCTCCGACGACCACGGCTTCGTGATAGACGAGGCCGAGGTCATCTACCGGGGCCTGTGCCCCGACTGCTCCACCCCCGGCAGTTCCCCAGCACCATGATCCGCCCCGTTCGGAAGGATTCCCATGTCCGAGAACCACGACGCCATCGTGACCGACGCCAAGACCGAGGAGGCGGGCGGCTGCCCGGTGGCCCACGGACGCGCCCCGCACCCCACGCAGGGCGGCGGAAACCGCCAGTGGTGGCCGGAGCGGCTCAACCTGAAGATCCTCGCCGCGAACCCGGCCGTCGCCAACCCGCTGGGTGAGGAGTTCGACTACGCCGAGGCCTTCGCCGCCCTCGACCTGCCCGCCGTGAAGCGGGACATCGCCGAGGTGCTGACCACCTCGCAGGACTGGTGGCCCGCCGACTTCGGCAACTACGGACCGCTGATGATCCGGATGGCCTGGCACAGCGCCGGCACCTACCGCATCAGCGACGGCCGCGGCGGCGCCGGAGCCGGCCAGCAGCGCTTCGCCCCGCTCAACAGCTGGCCGGACAACGGCAACCTCGACAAGGCCCGCCGCCTGCTGTGGCCGGTCAAGAAGAAGTACGGCCAGAACCTCTCCTGGGCCGACCTGCTCGTCCTCACCGGCAACGTCGCCCTGGAGACGATGGGCTTCGAGACCTTCGGCTTCGCCGGTGGCCGCGCCGACGTCTGGGAGGCCGAGGAGGACGTCTACTGGGGCCCCGAGACCACCTGGCTCGACGACCGGCGCTACACCGGCGACCGCGAGCTGGAGAACCCGCTCGGCGCCGTCCAGATGGGCCTGATCTACGTCAACCCGGAGGGCCCGAACGGCAACCCGGACCCGATCGCCGCCGCCCGCGACATCCGCGAGACGTTCCGCCGCATGGCGATGAACGACGAGGAGACCGTCGCGCTCATCGCCGGTGGTCACACCTTCGGCAAGACCCACGGCGCGGGACCGGCCGACGCCGTCGGCGACGACCCCGAGGCCGCCGCCATGGAGCAGATGGGCCTGGGCTGGAAGAGCACCCACGGCACGGGCCGGGGCGGCGACGCCATCACCTCCGGTCTGGAGGTCACCTGGACCAGCACGCCCACCCGGTGGGGCAACGGGTTCTTCAAGAACCTCTTCGAGTTCGAGTACGAGCTGGAACAGAGCCCGGCCGGCGCCAACCAGTGGGTGGCCAAGGACGCCCCGGAGATCATCCCCGACGCGCACGACCCGTCGAAGAAGCACCGTCCGCGGATGCTCACCACCGACCTGTCGCTGCGCCTCGACCCGGTCTACGGGCCGATCTCCCGCCGGTTCTACGAGAACCCGGAGGAGTTCGCCGACGCCTTCGCCCGCGCCTGGTTCAAGCTGACCCACCGTGACATGGGCCCCAAGTCCCTCTACCTCGGCCCGGAGGTCCCCGAGGAGACCCTGCTCTGGCAGGACCCGCTGCCCGAGCCCGAGGGCGAGGCCGTCGACGCCGAGGACGTCGCGACCCTCAAGACCAAGCTCCTGGAGTCCGGCCTCTCCGTCTCGCAGCTCGTGTCCACCGCCTGGGCCTCGGCGTCCACCTTCCGCGGCAGCGACAAGCGCGGCGGCGCCGACGGCGCCCGCATCCGCCTGGAGCCGCAGCGCGGCTGGGAGGTCAACGAGCCCGACGAGCTGGCCCAGGTCCTGCGCGTCCTGGAGGGCGTCCAGCGGGAGTTCAACTCCGGGTCCGGCACCCGGAAGGTCTCCCTGGCCGACCTGATCGTCCTGGGCGGTTCCGCCGCCGTCGAGAAGGCCGCCAAGGAAGCCGGCTACCAGGTGGAGGTCCCCTTCGCCGCCGGTCGCGTCGACGCGACGCAGGAGCACACCGACGCCGAGTCCTTCGAGGCGCTCGAGCCGACGGCCGACGGGTTCCGCAACCACCACGGCAAGGGCAACCGCCTGCCGGCCGAGTTCCTGCTGCTCGACCGGGCGAACCTGCTCACCCTGACCGCCCCCGAGATGACCGTCCTGGTCGGTGGCCTGCGCGTCCTGGGCGCCAACCACCGGCAGTCCCAGCTCGGCGTCCTCACCACCACCCCCGGCTCGCTCACCAACGACTTCTTCGTCAACCTGCTCGACCTGGGCACCACGTGGAAGGCGACGTCCGAGGACCAGACCACCTTCGAGGGCCGTGACGCGGCCACGGGCGAGGTCAGGTGGGCCGGCAGCCGCGCCGACCTGGTCTTCGGCTCGAACGCCGAGCTGCGGGCGCTCGCCGAGGTCTACGCGAGCGACGACGCCAAGGAGAAGTTCGTGCACGACTTCGTCGCCGCCTGGGTCAAGGTCATGAACCTCGACCGCTTCGACCTGGCCTGACCGAGCCGCTCCGGGCCGGCCGGTCGCGCACCGGCCGGCCCGTACGGCCGGCGCGGGCCGGTCGGAAACCGGTGGCCGCCGATGGCGCACGGTGCTGGGATGGCGTGATGCACAGTGACGCGCCGACAGCCGTGGACCGGGGGCTGTACCAGGACGCCGTCACCCCCTGGGAGGAGCGGGCCTGGCGGGCGGAGGCACTCGGCTGGGCGAAGGCCGGGCTGGCCGCCCGTCACCTGCGTCCGACGGGGGAGTGGCGGGTGCGGCTGCGACCGTGGTCCGTCCTGCTGCGGCTGTCCGTCGAGGGAGGCGACCCGGTCTGGTTCAAGGCGAGTCCACCGGCCGGCGCCTTCGAGGGCGCGCTGACCGAGGCGCTGGCCCGCTGGGTCCCCGGGCACGTACTGGAGCCGCTGGCGGTGGACACCCGCCGAGGCTGGTCGCTGCTGCCCGACGGGGGACCGCTCCTGCGCGACGTACTCGCCCGCGAGCCGGTCGGTCCCGGCGAGTGGGAAGAACTCCTGCGCCAGTACGCGGCCGTGCAGTACGCCCTGGCCCCCCGCGTGCGGGACCTCCGGCGGCTCGGGGTGCCCGCCGCGCCCGCCACCGCGCTGCCCGCCGTGTTCGACCGGCTCGACGACACCCCGCTGCCGCCCCGGGACCGCGCGAGGCTGCGCCGGCTGCGCCCCCGCCTCGTCGACTGGTGCGCGGAACTCGACGCGCTCGGCGTCCCCGACTCCCTCGACCACGCCGACCTGCACGACGGCCAGCTGTTCCGCCCGGCGCCCGGCAGGTTCACGTTCTTCGACTGGGGCGACGCCGTCGTGGCCCACCCCTTCTCCAGCCTCACCGTCCCCGCCCGCCGGGCCCGCGAGCACCACGGGCCGGAGGTACTGCCACGCCTGCGCGACGCCTACCTGGAACCATGGACGGGCACCGGCCGGACGGCCGCGGAACTGCGTCGCGCGGTGAGCCTGGCCTGGCGGCTCGGCGCCCTGAGCAGGGCGAGCGCCTACGGCCGGCTCTTCCCCACCGCGTCGGGCCGGGCCGCCGCCGAGACGGCCGCGGCGGGCGCCCGCTGCCTGCTCGAACTGCTGGACGACCCACCCCTCTGGCGACGAGCCGGAGATCCGTCCCCCGCCGCGCGGGCCGCCGTTGTCAGTGGCGGATGCGAGGCTACGGGGCATGGATGAGGTGGAGTTCATGCGGGGCAGGGTCTACGGCGCGGACCACGACAACCCCGGGCCGCGTGCCGGGCGCGTCTACGCGCACCTGGTGGGCGGCCCACTGGACGGCCTGCTCCTGGACGTCACGGACCTCACGGAACAGGAGAGCGACCGGGGAGTGTCCCTGGCGACGGAGATAGGCCGCTACGGCCCGGGCGGCCGCGCCTCCTACGCCCCGAGGCCGGGCGACGCCCGCCGCTTCGACTGGCGGGGCGACATGCCCTGATCCGGCACCGCCCCCGTCTCGGCGGACAGCGCCGTCAGCAGCCAGGCGTGCGCGGACCCCGGGGTGGGCTCGGGGCGCCCGCCCGGCGGGGTGGTCACCTCGGCCACCAGCTCCCAGTAGCCGTCCAGCCGAGGGTCGGCGGCCAGTTGCCCGGCCAACCGGTGCCGGAAGCCCGGGGTGTCCCGGACCCCGTACGCGCTCGTGTACGCGGTCACGAACCCCTCCAGGGCCTCACCCGGGTGCGGCTCCCGGCCCCGGCGCAGCTGCGCCCCGGCCAGCTCGTACGCCTCCGCCAGCCCGGCGTACAGCACGGCGGCACCCCGGGCGCCGGCGGCCCGGTGCGCCTCGGGCTGCGGCCGCGCCGTGCCGGGGCAGGGGGCGAGCGTGAGGGCGTTGAGCCGGGCGAAGGCGAGGACCTGCGAGGGGCGGGATCGTCGGGCGGTTGCGGCACCGCCACGTCCAGGAACGCCGCGGCGGCCCCGGCCGGCATCCGGGCCGGCAGCCAGCCCCGCCAGAACCGGACCAGCGGGGCCGTACTGGGCGGCAGCCGCACGGCACCGACGAGCCGCAGCCGGTCCGCCCGCTGTCCCGGCGGACACTCCTGCACCAGCCGCAGCGCGGCCTCCCGCCAGCGCAACGCCCTCAGCTCGGAGCCGACTTCGCGCAGCCGGCCCGCCACCGCCGACTCCAGCACGCCGCTCGCCCCGCCGGCGGGCCCGTCCGCGTCCTCCTCCGCGAGGATCCGCCGCACCTCGGGCACGGACACGTCCAGGGCACGCAGGGAACGGATCAGCCGCAGCCGGTCGAGCGCCCCGGGACCGTACCTCCGGTGCCCGCCGGCGCTGCGGGACACCTCCGGCAGCAGGCCGCGGTCGGAGTAGAAGCGGACGGTCTTGACGGTGACACCCGCCCGCTCGGCGAGTTCCCCGATGCCGCACAGACCGTCGTACGACGTGGACACTTGAACCTCCCTCAGGGGGAGTTCCTACCGTACCGGCGACAGCGGGCCGGCGACCGGCCGGGCCGCGGACGGAGGAGAGACCATGACCGTGTTCATCCTGGTGTCGGGAATGTTCACCGGCAGCCACGTGTGGCAGGAGACGGCCGCGCGCCTGACCGCCGCCGGCGCCGAGGCACACACCGTCGCCCTCACGGGACTCGAAGGCCCGCACGGGACCCCGAACGGGATCCAGAACGGGACTCCGCACGGGGCCGCGCGCGGGACGCGGGCGGCCGCCGTCGACCTGGAGACACACATCGCGGACGTCCTGGCGGTGATCGACTCGATCGACCCGGTGCCCGGCCGGGAGACGGTGCTGGTCGGCCACGACTACGGCATCCACCCGGCGGTCGGCGCCGCCGACCGGCGCGCGGGGCGGGTCGGCAGGATCGTCCACCTCGACTCGGGCCTGCCCCGGGACGGCGTCCCGGCCCTGGCCGCCGTCCCCGACCCGTCCGTGCGAGAGCGCTGCGCCGCCCGGGCCGCGGCCGGCGGGCACCCGGACGAGGCGGACGACGGCGCGGTCCCGCCCCCGGCCCGTGACGAGTGGCCGCGCTGGGGCAGCACCGCGGGCGTTCCCGGCCCGGCCCTGGACCGGCTCACCGCCCTCGCCGCCCCGCAGCCGCCGGGCACCCTGCTCCAGCCGCTGCGGCTCACCGGCGCGGTGGCCCGGGTCCCCACCACCGGCGTGCTGTGCACCGGGAACGGTTCGAGCATCGAGATGGTCCAGATGCTGGTCGGCTTCGGCGACCCCGCGCTGCAGGCCCTGCTGGACCCCCGGGTGACCTTCTTCGAACTGCCCACCGGACACTGGCCGATGCTGTCCCGCCCCGACGAACTCACGGACGTACTGCTGCGGGCCGCGGCCGGTGAGGGGCACCGGCTGGAGCCGGCCGGGAAGGGCGCGACGCCCCCGCACCTGCGTCCGTTCCCGCTTCAGGTGCCCGAAGTCCCCAGGGAGCGGCACGGGAACGTCGACCTCCACCTGCCCGACGCCGAGGAGCCGCGCCCGGCGGTGGTCTTCGTGCACGGCGGTCCGGTCCCCGCCGACGCCCGCCCCACCCCGCGGGACTGGCCGGTCCTGACGGGGTACGCCCGGTACGCGGCCGATAAGGGAGCGGTGGGCGCGGTCCTGGACCACCGTCTGCACGACCTGGCCGACTACGGGCGCGCGGCCGACGACGTCGCCGCCGCCGTGGAACTGGTCCGGTCCGACCCCCGGGTGGACGCGGACCGGATCGCGCTGTGGTTCTTCTCCGGCGGCGGCCTGATCGCCGCCGACTGGCTGGACACGCCCCCCGCCTGGCTGCGCTGCCTGGCGGCGACCTACCCGGTCCTCGCGCCCCTGCCCAACTGGGGCCTGCCGGACAGCCGGTTCCAGCCGGTGCGCGCGGTGGCCGGTGCGGGCTCGCCGCCCGTCGTCCTCACCCGCGTGGGACGGGAGATGCCCGAGATCGCGGCCACCGTCGAGGAGTTCCTGGCCGCGGCCGAGAAGCACGGGGCCGACGTGGAGGTGATCGACGTGCCGCACGGCCACCACTCCTTCGAGACGGTCGACCCGACCGACGAGTCCCGCGAGGCGGTGCGGCACGCGATGCGCTCGGTGCTGGGCCTCGTCGGCGGCGCGCACCAATCCGCGCGCCCCGCGGCCCCGGATTACCGGCGTGAGTGACGAGGACAAGACCCCACGGAAACCGTCGGCCCCGACATGGACCCGCTCCGGGCTGGGCGCGCTGAGCGGGCTCCTGGCGGGCGGCGCCGCGCTGGCCGTCGCCGAACTGGTGGCGGCGGCCGTACGCCCGGAGGCGGGCCCGGTCGTCGCGGTGGGCGGGGCCGCCATCGACCGCACGCCGATCGCCCTGAAGGACTGGGCGATCCGCACCTTCGGCACCAACGACAAGCTGGTGCTCCAACTCGGCATCCTCGCGGTCCTGACGCTGCTGGCCCTGGCCCTCGGAGCGCTCGCCGCCCGCCACCGGCGCAGTGGTGCCGCCGGGGTCCTGGTCTTCGGCGTCGTCGGCGCGACGGCGGCGCTCGGCAGGCCCGACTCCACCGGTGTCACGGACGCCTTCCCCTCCGTCCTGGGGGCGGTCGCGGGCGCCGTCCTCCTGTACGTCCTCGTCGGGCTCCTCCCGCCGCCGCGCCGGGCGGAGCCGGGAGAGCGGGGCGAGGGCTGGGACCGCCGCCGTTTCGTCGTCGCGGCGACCGCCGCGGCCGCCGCCTCCGCGGGCGCCGGCGTCCTGGGCCGGGCCCTGAGCGGGGCCGGCGGCCGGGACGCGGTCGCCTCCCGCAAGAACGTCGCCCTCCCGGCGCCCGGCTCACCGGCCCCCGCGGTGCCCCGGCGGGCACAGGTCGGGGTGGAGGGGGTCAGCCCCTTCGTCACGCCCAACGGCGACTTCTACCGGGTCGACACCGCCCTGGTGGTCCCCAAGGTGGACGCCACCGCCTGGCGGCTGCGCATCCACGGCGACGGGGTCAGCAGGGAGAAGACGCTGACCTTCGACGACCTCCTGCGACGGCGGCTGATCGAGCGGGACATCACCCTCACCTGCGTGTCCAACGAGGTGGGCGGCCCGTACGTGGGCAACGCCCGCTGGATCGGCGTCCGGCTCGCCGACCTGCTGGCGGAGTGCGGCGTCCGTCCGCCGTCGAAGGGCGGCCCGGCGGACCAGCTGGTGGCCCGCTCCGTGGACGGCATGACCATCGGCAGTCCCGTCGAGGACGTCATGGACGGCCGCGACGCCCTGCTCGCCGTCGGCATGAACGGCGAGCCCCTGCCGTTCGAGCACGGATTCCCCGTCCGCATGCTCGTGCCCGGCCTCTACGGCTACGTCTCGGCCTGCAAGTGGATCGAGGACATCGAGCTGACCACGTTCGACGCCTACGACTCGTACTGGGTCAAGCGCGACTGGGCCCCCGAGGCGCCGATCAAGACCCAGTCCCGGATCGACACCCCGAAGCCCTTCGCCCGGCCGAAGGCGGGCACGGTGATGGTCGCCGGAGTCGCCTGGGCCCAGCACCGCGGCATCGACAAGGTCGAGATCCGCGTCGACGACGGCCCCTGGCAGGAGGCCACCCTGGCCGCCGAGGACTCGCGCGACACCTGGCGCCAGTGGTCGTACGCCTGGCAGGCCACCAAGGGCGGCCACACCCTCACCGTGCGGGCCACCGACCGGACCGGCGAGGTGCAGACCGAGAAGCGCACCCGCACGGTGCCCGACGGTGCGAGCGGATGGCACTCGGTGGTGGTGACGGTCGACGCCTGACCCGGTGGGCGAGTGACGCGTTGCGCACGGGCCTCCAGTGGTGCTGCGGCCGGCTCAGCCCCGGCCGCGGCAGCCCGCAACCGGGCAAGCGTTTTCTGTGCGGCGTCTTGACGTGTACGCGGCGTGATGAGTTCATGGGAGCGCTCCCACACCCTCATCGCCCATCGTGTCCGCCCTACTCAGTCCTGGAGTCGCCGTGCGCACAGCAAGACGCGACACATCCGCACCGAAACCACTCCTCGCCCGTCTGCTGACGGGTCTGGCCGCGCTGATCGGGCTGGTGGTCGTCGGGGCCCTCTTCCCCGGTGGGGCCGTGGCCCAGCCGCCCGGAGCCCGGACCGCCGACGCCCGGCCGGCCGGGGCGCGGGCGGCCGACGCGGCCGGGCTGCACATCAGCGGGGGCAGGCTGCTGGAGGGCAACGGCAACGACTTCGTCATGCGCGGGGTCAACCACGCCCACACCTGGTACCCCGGCGAGACCCGGTCGCTGGCGGACGTCAAGGCGCTGGGCGCCAACAGCGTCCGGGTGGTCCTCTCCGACGGGTACCGCTGGAGCGAGAACAGCCCCGAGGACGTCGCCGCCGTCATCGGGCAGTGCAAGGCCAACCGGCTGATCTGCGTCCTGGAGGTCCACGACACCACCGGCTACGGCGAGGACGCGGCGGCCGGCACCCTCGACCACGCCGCCGACTACTGGATCGGCCTCAAGGACGTGCTGGCCGGCCAGGAGGACTACGTCGTCGTCAACATCGGCAACGAGCCCTGGGGCAACACCGACCCGGCCGGCTGGACCGAGCCCACCGTCGCGGCCGTCGAGAAGCTGCGCGCCGCCGGACTCCGGCACACGATCATGGTGGACGCGCCCAACTGGGGCCAGGACTGGCAGGGCGTCATGCGCGCCAACGCGCGAACCGTCTACGACGCCGACCCCACCGGCAACCTGATCTTCTCCATCCACATGTACAGCGTCTTCGACACCGCCCAGGAGATCACCGACTACCTGAACGCGTTCGTCGACGCGGAACTTCCCATCCTCATCGGCGAGTTCGGCGGACCCGCCGACCAGTACGGCGACCCGGACGAGGACACCATGATGGCCACCGCCGAGCAGCTCGGCCTCGGCTACCTGGCCTGGTCGTGGAGCGGCAACACCGACCCGGTCCTCGACCTGGCGATCGACTTCGACCCGAACCGGCTCAGCGACTGGGGCGACCGGGTCTTCCACGGCGCCGACGGCATCGCCCAGACCTCGAAGGAAGCCACCGTGTACGGCGGCGGCGCCCCGGACACCCAGGCCCCGACGGCTCCCGGCGCCCCGGCCGCCACCGCGGTCACGGACACCTCCGTCACGCTCGGCTGGTCCGCCGCCACCGACGACACCGCGGTCACCGGCTACGACGTCGTCCGCGTCGTCGACGGTGCGGAGAGCGTGGTCGCCGCCCCGACGACCACCACCGCCACCGTGACCGGCCTCACCGCGGACACCGCCTACACCTTCGCCGTCCGCGCCCGCGACGCGGCCGGCAACCGGTCGGCCCGGTCCGCCACCGTGGTGGTCACCACCGACGAGGGCGGCGGCACCCCGGTCGGTTCCTGCTCCGTCGGCTACCGCGTCGTGGGGGAGTGGCCCGGCGGCTTCCAGGGCGAGATCGCCGTCCGCAACACCGGGAACACCGCCATCACCCCGTGGACGCTCGCCTTCGCCTTCGCGGACGGCCAGAGCATCACCCACATGTGGGGAGGAACCGCCGCCCAGAACGCGGGAGCGGTGCGCGTCACCCCGGCCTCCTACACCGCCACCATCCCGGCCGGCGGCACGGTCACCCTGGGCTTCACCGCCCGGAAGGGCGCCACCAACACCGCCCCGACCGCGTTCAGCCTCGACGGGGCCTCCTGCGCCACGGCCTGACCCCGGGCCCCGGCCGGTGCGGTGGCGGGCGGCCGCCGCTCCGGCCGGCCGGTGACATGCGGCGGAGCAGGGGTGAGCGACGTCACCACGACACCTCGCGGACGTCGGCCCGGCTCTGCGGCTGCGTCGTCGCGGTGATCTCCGAACGGTGACGGCCCGCCGAGAACGTCACCTTCAGCGTCTGCGGCGCGCTCTGCTCCGTACTCGCCGTGAAGCCCTGGTTCGGCACCGCCGAGATCAGGCACACGGCACCGTCACCGAACCGCACGGTCGCCTTGCCGCCCTCGGACGGCACCGTGTACACGCCCGCCCCGCCCTCCTCGCAGCCCGGGGCGCCCCCGCCCGCCGGAGGCCGCGGGGCAGTGGTGTGCGGGCTCGGCGTCGGCGTGGGAGTCGGCGTCGGCGCGGGCGGCTCCTCGCGGGTGCGGGACGGCGCGGCGCTGGGCGGGCGGCTGGTGGGTGACGGGCTGGGAGTGGCCGTCACGGTCTTGGAGACGGTCGGCCGGGGAGAGGGCGGCGGCTCCTTCGGCGCCGTCTGCGCGACCGGCGCGGTCGGCCGGGTCGACCCCACCACGAAGTGGATCGTGATGATGACGGCCGTGACACTGGCCGCCGTGCAGGACAGCCAGATGATCAGGTAGCGCAGGAGGCGGGACACGACACCATAGTGACGGACCGGCTAACGTGCCTGCCCATGGCCTCCGTACTTGTCGTCGAGGACGACCCCGTGATCCGGGCCGCGCTGATCGAGGTCCTGACCGGGCACGGCTACGCGGTCAAGACCGCGCACCAGGGTTTCGAGGCGCTGCGCGACATCACCCAGAGCCCGCCGGACATCGTCGTGCTCGACCTCGGGCTGCCCGACCTCGACGGCCTCGACGTGCTCCGGATGATCCGCGGCATATCCCGCGTCCCGGTGCTGGTCGCCACCGCCCGGGACGACGAGACCGAGATCATCCGGCTGCTGAACGCCGGCGCCGACGACTACATGGTCAAGCCGTTCTCCGGCGGCCAGCTCGCGGCCCGGCTCGCCGCCGTGCTGCGCCGCTCGGCGCCCGCCGACCTCGTGGCCGCCCGGCGCCCCGTCCTGCGGGTCGCCGACCTGCGCATCGACCCCACCGCGCGCACCGCCCACCTCGCCGACCGGGAACTGCCCCTCACGCGACGTGAGTTCGACCTGCTCGCCTACCTGGCCGCCAACGCCGACCAGGTCATCTCGCGACAGCGGATACTCGCCGAGGTGTGGCAGCAGCCGTACGTGGAGGACCAGACGGTGGACGTCCACCTCTCCGCGCTCCGCCGCAAAATGGGCGAGAAGGCGCGAAAGCCCCGCTACCTCCACACCGTGCGCGGCATCGGCATCAAGCTGGTCAGCGCGCCGTGAGACGAGCCCTCGCCGGGATCGCCCTGGCCGTCACCTCGATGGTGGCGCTGTCGTTCCTCATCCCGCTCGCCCTCCTCGTCCGCGAACAGGCCCGGGACCGGGTCACCACCGCCGCCGAGCAGCGCGCCTCCGCCCTCTCACCGGTGCTCGCCCTCACCACCCGGCGGGCCGACGTGCAGCAGGCGGTCGCGGAACTCGGCTCCGCGGACCAGTTGGTCGTGCGGCTGCCCGACGGAGGCTTCGTCGGCACCCCGCACGCGCCCGAGGAGGCCCTCGACCGGGCCGTACGGGGACGCGAGACCCTCGCCGTGGACACCCCGGACGGCTGGGCGTACCTCCAGCCCGTCGTCCTGCGGGGCGAGCGGGTCGCGGTCGTCGAGGCCTACGTGCCCGCCGCGGACCTCACCCGGGGCGTCGCGGCCTCGTGGGGCGTGATGGCGCTGCTCGCCGTCGGACTGGTGGGTGGTTCGGTGCTGGTCGCCGACCGGCTCGGCGCCCGTGTGGTCCGCTCCTCCCGGAGCCTGAAACGCGCCTCGCTCGCCCTCGGCTCCGGCGACCTCGGCGTACGGGTGGAACCGGACGGCCCGCCCGAGCTGCAGGAGGCCGGGGCGGCGTTCAACACCATGGCCGACCGGGTCGTCGACCTGCTCGCCGTCGAACGCGAACTGGTCGCGGACCTCTCCCACCGGCTGCGCACCCCGCTGACCGCCCTCTACCTGGAGGCCGACCGGATGGGCGCGACGCCGAGCGCCCGGCGGGTCACGGAAGCGGCCGGCCAGCTCGAGAGCGAACTCGACTCGATCATCGCGGCGGCGCGCACACCCCTGGCGTCGGCACAGCTCGCCGGGGCCGGGGCGGGCACGGCGAAACCGTGCGACGTGGCCGAGGTGGTCGCCATGCGCCTGGACTTCTGGTCGGTCCTCGCCACCCAGCAGGAACGGCCGTTCGAGCGCTCCCTCACCCCGCGGCCCACGCCCGTGGCCTTCCCCGAGGACGACCTCGCGGCCGTCGTCGACGCCCTCATCGGCAACGTCTTCCGGCACACCCCGCAGGGCACCCGTTTCGTCGTACGCGTGGAACGGCAGGACCGGCACGTGTACCTCACGGTCGACGACGCCGGACCGGGCGTCGCGGACCCCGGGGCGGCCCTCACCCGGGGCGTCAGCGTCGGCGGCTCCACCGGGCTCGGCCTGGACATCGTGGCCCGGGCGGCCCGCACGGCGGACGGCGAACTGACGATCACCCGCGCGCCGCTCGGGGGCGCCCGGGTGCGTGTGTCGTTCGTGCTGACCGGCGCGGACGCCGCTGGGGGCGCGAGTGGGGGCGGAGAGCGGTGACCGGCGTCAGCGGCCGGTGCCGAAGTCCTGGGTCCACCAGGGACCGCCGTCGCCGAAGTGGACGCCGACGCCCAGCTCCCTGAAGGAGCAGTTGAGTATGTTCGCGCGGTGGCCGGAGCTGTTCATCCAGGCGTCCATCACCGAGGCGGCGTCCGCCTGCCCCTGGGCTATGTTCTCGCCCAGCGCGGACCACCGGTAGCCGGCGGCCTCGACCCGGCTCGCCATGGTGGAGCCGTCGGGGCCGGTGTGGGACATCACACCGCTGCTCGCCATGACGTCGCTGTAGTCGTCCGCGGCCCGGGTCAGCCTGTCGTTCGCGGTGACCGGCGAGCAGCCCGCCGCGGCCCGCTCCTCGTTCACCAGCGCGAGGACCCGCGCCTCGGTCCCACCCGTGGCACCGGGACCCGATCCCGAGCCTGATCCCGAACCGGAGCCGGACCCCGCTCCTGATCCGCTGCCCGATCCCGACCCCGAGCCGCTGCCACCGCCGGATCCGTCTGCGCCGCTCTTCGTCGCGGCCTTGACCGGCGCCTTGGAGGACGGCGCGGGGGCCTTGGCGGCGCTGGTCGACGGGCTCGCCGTCTTCCTCGCCGTCTCCTTCGGCTCGGCGCTCCCGCTCGGGGAGCCGCTCGCCGTGGCGCTCGGGCTCGCCGACACGGACGCGAGCGGCGACGCCCCGCCCGCCGCCGCCTCGGCGTTCGGGGCCTCGTCGGCGGCGTTCGCGGTGACCCGGTCCGAGGCCCCGCCGTCGTCCCCGTCGGTGACGGCCAGAGTGATCCCGACACCCGCCGTGAGGGTGACGGCGCCGAGTGCCAGCGCGGTACCGCGGGTCCGGAGCCCGCCGCGGGGGCGGGCATGGGAGCGGGACGGGCGAGCGGCTCGGCGGGAACCCATACGCGGAACACCTCGGTTTGTCGGTCGGGCCGGCGGAACCCCGTACCCGGTGGACGCGACCGCGCCCACCGGGACCGTGGGGGGTGTTCGAGAGCCTAGGACGCGTCCGGAGGGGAAACGGCCGTTCGAAGGTCATCTTCAGAAAGCCTTAAAGATGCCGCCAAAGTCCGTTGAGGAAGTGCGACACCACCGCCTCGTCGCCCCTCCCCCTACGCTCCCGCCGCCCGCCACCCTCGGTCCGCGGCGGGGCGCTTCACAGTGAAAGGCGGACACGGGGGTCCGCAGGATCCCCTGACGTGCCCCCGACGCTCCGCCGTCACCCCGGGCCCGGCGCTTACCCCGCCGGAGGGCCGGACAGTCTGTCGGCGTGCAACCGGCAGGTCGCCGGACACCGCCGGCGCGCGCCCGAGGAGACCGGGTCCTCCCGCCCCACCGCCCCCGGGCGCGCGCCGTGCACCGACGAAGGAGGAACCGGACATGCCGTCCACCGCTGACGAACGACAGCTGCTCGACGAACTGCGGGACCTGCTGGCCGCCACGGTCGAGGACCTGTCCGTGGAGGAGATCGATCCGGACGCCTCCCTCCAGGACGACCTGGGCGTCGACTCGCTGGCCAGGCTGGAGCTGGTCGCCGCCATCGAGGACCGCTGGCAGATCGAGGTGCCCCAGGAACAGGCGGAGAGCCTCACGACGGTGCGGCAGATCGCCGCGCACCTCGCCGAAGCGGTCGCCGCCCCCGCGGGCGGCACCGCGTGAGCCCACGGCACGCGGCCGACCCGGCCCCCGGGGACCGCGCCCCCGGGGACGGGGCCCCCGGCGCACGCAGCGCCGTCGTCACCGGGCTCGGACTGACGACCGCGCTGGGCGGCGACGTCCCCTCCACCTGGCGGGCCCTGCTGGGCGGCGTGTGCGGCGTCGAGCGCGTCGACTTCGGAGAGCCGGAGGGGCCCGAGCAGGTGTATCTCGCGGCCCCGGCCGCGGTCGACCCCAGGACGGTCCTGCCGTCCGCCAAGGCGGCGCACTGCGACCGCTCGGCGCAGTTCGCGCTCGTCGCCGCCCGGGAGGCCGTCCACGACGCGGGTTTCCCCGACGCGTCGTCGGTGGCCGCGGGCGGCTCGCGGGTGGCCGTGGTCGTCGGGGTGGGGCTCGGCGGGCTCACCAGCATCCTGGAGCAGAACACCCGCCTGCGGACCCAGGGCGCGGGCCGGGTGAGCCCGCGCACCATCCCGGTCATGCTGCCCAACCACCCGGCCGCCGAAGTGGGTCTGATGGTGGGCGCCAAGGCCGGGGTCCACGCCCCGGTCAGTGCCTGCGCCTCCGGAGCCGAGGCCCTCGCGCAGGCCCTCGGCATGATCCGGGACGGCCGCGCCGACATCGTGGTCGCGGGCGGCACCGAGGCCGCGCTGCATCCCCTGGCCCTGGCCGGGTTCGCGCGGCTGCGGGCCCTCTCCCGGCGCCACGACGACCCCAAGGGGGCGTCCCGCCCCTTCGACGCCGACCGGGACGGCTTCGTGATGGGGGAGGGCGCCGGCATGCTCGTCCTGGAGAGCGCCCGGCACGCCGCCGCCCGCGGCGCCCGCGTCCACGGGCGGCTGACCGGCGCCGGCATCACCAACGACAGCCACCACGTGGCCCAGCCCGCGCCCGGCGGAACGGGCTGCGCGGCCGCCGTCGACGCCGCCCTGCGCGACGCCGCCCTGCTGCCGGAGCGGATCCAGCACATCAACGCCCACGCCACCTCCACACCGCTGGGCGACCTGGGCGAGGCGCAGGCGCTGCACCGCGTCTTCGCCAAGGGCATCGACGACGTGGCCGTCAGCGCCACCAAGGGCGCCTTCGGGCACACCCTCGGTGCCGCCGGAGCCATCGAGGCCGTACTCACCGTCCTCGCCCTGCGGGAGAGATGCGCACCGCCCGCCTGCTCGCTCGAACGCGTGGACCCCGAGATCCGCCTGAACGTCGTCGGGCGCACTCCCGCGGCCCTGCCCTCCGGCCCCCTCGCGGCCGTCACCACGAGCATGGGCTTCGGCGGGCACAACGTCGCCCTCGCCTTCGCCGACGCCTCATGAGGAACGATCCGACGGCCCCCACCGGCGGCACACCGCGCACCGTGCTGATGTGCCCCGGCCAGGGGGCCTACCTCCCCGGCGCCCTGCGTCACCTGAGCGACGTCCCGTCCGTCGCACGGGTGCTGCGGACGGTCGACGCCCGCAGTGGCGCACTCGGCGGCACCGGGCCTCCCGTCGGCCACCTCCTCACCGACGCCGCGGCACCCGACCCCGAACGACTCGTCCGCACCGACCCCCTGGCCTTCGACCTGGCCACCTACGCCGCGGTGGTCGCCTGCGCCACTCTCCTGCTCGACCTCGCGGCCCCGTCCGTCCACGCGGTCCTCGGCCACAGTGTGGGCGACCTCGCGGCGCTCACCGTGGCCGGAGCGATCACCCTGGAGCAGGGGGTGCGGCTGCTGCACGTGCGCGACGGGCTGCTGCGCGACGCCGCGCTCCCCGCGGCGGGCCTGCTGGCCACCGACCTGAGCCCCGAACTGGCGGCCGATCTCCTGCGTGCCGAGGAACTGCCCCAGGTACGGATCGCCGCCCGCAACGCCCCCCAGCAGACGGTCCTGGCCGGACCCGACGACCAGTTGGCCGCCGTCCGGCGCTCGGTGCGGGCGCTCGGCCGCCGCGCCACCCCGCTGACCAGCCGCACCGCCTACCACCACCCCCTGCTCACCGACGTCCACCGGGCCTTCAGACGCCTCCTGCGCGCACAGCACGTAGCCCCGCCCACGCTCACCGTCCACACGGCCAGTGCGGCGGGCCCCGCGCGCACCCCGGCCCAACTGCGCACCGCGGCAGCCGCCCACCTCACCGAACCCCTGGCCTTCCAGCGAACCCTGCACGCGATGCGCCGGGCCGGATTCACCACCTACCTCGACAGCGGACCCAGAGCGCTGCTGAGCACCCTGGCCAGGACCGGCCTGCCCGGCTGCACCACCGCCGCCCCCTTCCGCACCCCGGTCGGCGTCGACCGCGTCCGCCACCGCCTCACCGCCGCCCCGCGGTGAGGCGGGCCCCTCACCCGACCGGCGCGGCCCGGGTACTTGACAGTGCCGGGAGTGGTCCGGCTCACATGGCGTACCGAGGGCGGCGCCGACACCATGGTCTCGTCACCCGGCAGGCTGAAGGGATCAAGAATGTTCCGCAAGGTGCTGGTCGCCAACCGCGGTGAGATCGCGATCCGTGCGTTTCGGGCGGGCTACGAGCTCGGCGCGCGCACCGTCGCCGTCTTCCCGCACGAGGACCGCAACTCGCTGCACCGGCTGAAGGCCGACGAGGCCTACGAGATCGGGGAGCAGGGGCATCCGGTGCGCGCGTACCTCTCCGTGGAGGAGATCGTCCGCGCCGCCCGCCGAGCGGGGGCCGACGCCGTCTACCCGGGATACGGATTCCTGTCCGAGAACCCCGAACTCGCCCGGGCCTGCGAAGAGGCCGGGATCACCTTCGTCGGACCCGGCACGCAGATCCTGGAACTGACCGGCAACAAGGCCCGCGCGGTGGCCGCCGCCCGCGAGGCCGGTGTCCCCGTGCTCGGCTCCTCCGCGCCCTCCACCGACGTGGACGAACTCGTGCGCGCCGCCGACGACGTCGGCTTCCCCGTGTTCGTCAAGGCGGTCGCGGGCGGCGGCGGGCGCGGCATGCGCCGGGTCGAGGAACCCGCCCAGTTGCGCGAGGCCATCGAGGCCGCCTCCCGCGAGGCCGCCTCCGCCTTCGGCGACTCCACCGTCTTCCTGGAGAAGGCGGTCGTCGAACCCTGCCACATCGAGGTGCAGATCCTCGCCGACGGCGAGGGCAACGTCATCCACCTCTTCGAACGGGACTGCTCGGTGCAGCGCCGCCACCAGAAGGTGATCGAGCTGGCACCCGCGCCGAACCTCGACCCGGCCCTGCGGGAGCGGATCTGCGCCGACGCCGTGAACTTCGCCCGGCAGATCGGCTACCGCAACGCCGGAACCGTGGAGTTCCTCGTCGACCGGGACGGCAACCACGTCTTCATCGAGATGAACCCGCGCATCCAGGTCGAGCACACCGTCACCGAGGAGGTCACCGACGTCGACCTCGTCCAGTCCCAGCTGCGCATCGCCGCCGGGGAAACGCTGGCCGACCTCGGACTCGCCCAGGAGAACATCACCCTGCGCGGCGCCGCACTCCAGTGCCGCATCACCACCGAGGACCCGGCCAACGGCTTCCGCCCGGACACCGGCCGGATCAGCGCGTACCGCTCACCGGGCGGCTCCGGCATCCGCCTCGACGGCGGCACCACCCACGCCGGTACGGAGATCAGCGCCCACTTCGACTCGATGCTGGTCAAGCTCTCCTGCCGGGGACGGGACTTCACCACCGCGGTGAACCGGGCCCGGCGCGCGGTCGCCGAGTTCCGCATCCGCGGCGTCGCCACCAACATCCCGTTCCTCCAGGCGGTCCTGGACGACCCCGACTTCCAGGCGGGCCGGGTCACCACCTCGTTCATCGAGCAGCGCCCCCATCTGCTCACCGCCCGGCACTCCGCCGACCGCGGCACCAAACTGCTCACCTACCTCGCCGACGTCACGGTGAACAAGCCGCACGGCGAACGCCCCGAGCTGATCGACCCGCTGACCAAGCTGCCGGCGGTGCCCGCCGGTGAACCCCCGGCCGGGTCCCGGCAGTTGCTCGCCGAACTGGGCCCGGAGGGCTTCGCCCGCCGGCTGCGCGAGTCGTCCACCATCGGTGTCACCGACACCACCTTCCGCGACGCCCACCAGTCGCTGCTCGCCACCCGGGTACGCACCAAGGACATGCTCGCCGTGGCGCCCGTCGTCGCCCACACCCTGCCCGGGCTGCTGTCCCTGGAGTGCTGGGGCGGTGCCACCTACGACGTCGCCCTGCGCTTCCTCGCCGAGGACCCGTGGGAGCGGCTGGCCGCCCTGCGCGAGGCGGTGCCCAACCTCTGCCTCCAAATGCTCCTGCGGGGCCGCAACACCGTGGGGTACACCCCGTACCCGACCGAGGTGACCGACGCCTTCGTGCAGGAGGCCGCCGCCACCGGCATCGACATCTTCCGCATCTTCGACGCCCTCAACGACGTCGAGCAGATGCGGCCCGCCATCGAGGCCGTCCGGCAGACCGGCACCGCCGTCGCCGAGGTCGCGCTCTGCTACACCGCCGACCTGTCCGACCCCTCCGAGCGGCTCTACACCCTCGACTACTACCTGCGGCTCGCCGAGCAGATCGTGAACGCCGGCGCCCATGTGCTGGCGGTCAAGGACATGGCGGGTCTGCTGCGCGCCCCGGCCGCCGCGACCCTGGTCTCCGCGCTGCGCCGGGAGTTCGACCTGCCCGTGCACCTGCACACCCACGACACCACCGGCGGCCAGCTCGCCACCTACCTGGCCGCGATCCAGGCCGGCGCCGACGCCGTCGACGGAGCCGTGGCGTCCATGGCCGGGACGACCTCGCAGCCGTCGCTGTCGGCCATCGTGGCCGCCACCGACCACACCGAGCGCCCCACCGGCCTCGACCTCCAGGCGGTCGGCGACCTGGAGCCGTACTGGGAGAGCGTCCGCAAGGTCTACGCCCCCTTCGAAGCGGGCCTCGCCTCCCCGACCGGCCGCGTCTACCACCACGAGATCCCCGGCGGCCAGCTCTCCAACCTGCGCACCCAGGCCATCGCGCTCGGCCTCGGCGACCGCTTCGAGGACATCGAGGCGATGTACGCCGCCGCCGACCGGATGCTGGGCCGCCTGGTGAAGGTCACCCCGTCGTCCAAGGTGGTCGGCGACCTGGCCCTGCACCTGGTGGGCGCCGGTGTCTCCCCGGCCGACTTCGAGCAGGACCCCGACCGGTTCGACATCCCGGACTCCGTCGTCGGCTTCCTCCGCGGTGAACTGGGCACCCCGCCCGGCGGCTGGCCCGAGCCGTTCCGCACCAAGGCGCTGCGGGGCCGCGCCGAGGCGAGGCCCGTCGCGGAACTGGCGGCCGAGGACCGCACCGGACTGGAGAAGGACCGCCGGGCGACACTCAACCGGCTGCTGTTCCCGGGCCCGGCCCGGGAGTTCGGCACCCACCGCGCCTCGTTCGGCGACACCAGCGTCCTGGACAGCAAGGACTTCTTCTACGGGCTGCGCCCGGGCAAGGAGTACACGGTCGACCTCGACCCGGGCGTCCGGCTGCTGATCGAACTGCAGGCGGTCGGCGACGCCGACGAGCGGGGCATGCGGACCGTGATGTCCTCCCTGAACGGCCAGATCCGCCCGATCCAGGTTCGCGACCGGTCGGCGGCCTCCGACGTGCCCGCGACGGAGAAGGCCGACCGGGCGAACCCCGGCCATGTCGCCGCGCCCTTCGCCGGGGTGGTGACCCTCGCCGTCGCCGAGGGCGACGCGGTGGAGGCCGGGGCCACCGTGGCCACCATCGAGGCGATGAAGATGGAGGCCTCCATCACCGCGACCACGTCCGGCACGGTGACCAGGCTCGCCATCAACCGCATCCAGCAGGTCGAGGGCGGCGACCTCCTCGTCCAACTCGCCTGATCACCGGGGTTTCCGGACCCCGCGGGTGACGCGCCCCGCAGCGCTGCGGGGCGCGTCGTCGCTCACGGGAACTGCACGACCTTGGACGGCACGGTGTCCGTCCCCGACGTTCCGGCGCCGGTGTCGTTGACGACATGGCGGTACTGGCCCATGCCGCCCAGCGAGATCACCTGGAGGTTGCGCATCCTGACCCCCGGCTTGACCGGCACCTGGAACCCGTGCTGCTGGACGATGCCCGGGTCGGCCGTGAAGTTGCAGTAACTGCCCAGCGCCACCGCGTCGTGCACGTTCACCGAGTCGGCGACCTTGTAGGCCGCGTAGCCGACGATGCCGTCGTGGGTGATGGCGGCCTCGTTCGGGGCGTCGTAGGCCTTCTCGTTCTGGAAGAAGACGGTCCGGCCGCGCTCACCGTTCCAGTAGACGTCGTACTTGTTGAAGTGCTCGACGAACAGTCCCGTCGCGAGGACGTCGTCGCCGTTGACCCGGAGGCCGTAGTCGGCGCGGTTGGTCTCCCAGCCGACGCCCTCGCCGTGGTCGGCCCGCCAGATCCAGGTGTGGTCGATGACGACGTCGTCGCTCTCGACCACGACGGAGTCGGTCGCCTTGCCCGGTCCCGCGCCGCCGACGCGGATGAACACGTCCTGCATGGTCGTCGGGTTGGCGGAGTGGTCGGCGTTCCCGCCCGGGGTGCCGATGCGCAGCAGCGTGTCGGAGTTCACCGGACCGGCGTCGATGAGGAAGCCCGCGAGCCGCACGCCGTCGACGTCGGCCACGTGCATGGCGTCCACGCCGCCGTCCGGGACGATCGTGGCCAGACCGAGCCCCAGCACCACGGTGTTCGCCCGGTCGACCTCGATGGTCTGGTCGATGTGGTGGACACCCGGCGTGAACAGCAGGTTGAGCCCCTGGTCGAGGGCGGCGTTGATGGTCGCCGCGGTCGCGCCGGGCTTGACGACGTAGAACTGGCTGAGCGGCAGCGAGGTGCCCCCGGCGTTCGCCGGCCAGGAGACGCCGCGCGCGTTGGTGCGCTTGGCGGGCACGCGCACCTTGTACTCGTCGCCGTCCAGGTAGAGGAAGGGCTTCTCGCGCGAGATCGGCGTGGTGTCGAGCGTCGTGTACGGGCCGGTCTCGAAGTTGCTCGCGGGGGCGCCTTCGACGCCGGTGAACGTCATGTTCCAGACGCCGTTGGTCCAGCCGCCGACCGAGCTGTCCCGGGTGTACCACTGCTGCTGGGAGTAGGGGCCGACGGTCCCGTCGATCTTCGAGTCGGCGATGTAGCCGCCGGAGGCCCAGCCGTAGCCGTTGGGCGCGAGGTTGAGACCGCCCTTGACGTGTATGCGCCGGAACGGGGCGGCCTGGGCGACGGCCCAGCGGTCGGTGCCGTTGGACGGCGTGATGGCGAGGTTCTCGGCCGAACGCCAGAAGTTCTGTGTCGCGTTGCCGTTGAACCAGCCCGCGTCCACGGTGATGTCACCGTTGATCTGCGTGTCGTCCGGGTTGAGGCCGAGACCGGAGATCGAGGTGTAGAAGCCCAGTTGGGCGTTGATCCCGTTGTAGGTGCCCGGCTTCAGCAGGAACTGGTAGCGCCCGCTGCCGAACTGGTTGGACTCCTGCTGGGCGAAGACCTGGTCGAACCTCTGCTGGAGGTTCGGCGTGGAGGGGTCCACGACGATGACGTTCGGCCCCAGGTCGCCGCCGCCTTCCACCGGGGGAGTGCCGGTGGTGCCGGTGTGCACGGCGACCTCCCACAGCGAGTAGCCGTAGCCGGTGGCACGGGCCGTGCCGTGGACGCGGACGTAGCGGCCGGAACCGCTGACGTCGTAGGAGGACTTGCCCCCGGTGGCGCCCGTGACGCTCTTCAGCGTCTGCCAGTTCTGCCCGTCAAAGGACGCCTCGATCCGGAAGTCCTTGGCGTAGGCGGCCTCCCAGTTCAGGTCCACCTCGCACAGGTCCTTCACGGAGCCCAGGTCGACCCGCACCCACTGCGGGTCGGCGGCCTGGCTGGACCAGCGGGTGCCGGGGTCGCCGTCGAAGGCCGCGGCGGCCGGTGTACCGGCGTTCTCGACGGAGGAGGCCGAAGCGGGCCTGCCCTGCGCGGCGTCGGCGGTGTCGCAGGAGCCGCCCGGCGTGGCGCCGCCGGCGGTGCCGAAGACCTGGAACTCCCAGAGGGAGTAGCCCCACGGGGTGGCCCGGTGGACGCCCTGCATCCGGACGTAGCGGCCCTGGCCCGAGACGTCGAGCGAGTCGGTGCCGCCGTCGCCGCCGGTGACGGTCTTCGCGTCGCTCCAGGTGCTCCCGTCCGGGGAGAGCTGGATCTTGTAGTCCTTGCCGTAGGCCGCCTCCCAGTCGAGCACGACCCGGGTGACGGTGGCGGTGGCGCCGAGGTCGACCTGGAGCCACTGGTCGTCGCTCGCGGCGGACGACCACCGGGTGTTCGTGTCGCCGTCGACGGCGTTGCCGGACGGGGTTCCGGCGTTCTCGGCCGACGACGACGTGGCCGTCCGGCCCTGGGAGAGGGGGGTGTCGGCCGCGGTGGCCGTCATCGGGGCGGGGAGGGTGACGAGTGCCGCCGTGGCGACGAGCGCGACACCCAAGGATCTCAGTCTCATGCGTGGGCTTTCTGCGGTAGCGGACAGGACCGGGCAACCGCCGGACACAGCGGCTTAGTTCAAGGTGTGATTTAAGTGGTGAGGCATGAATCCGGCAAGACTTCGGGCACGACTTGTCAGTGCCGTACTGAAGAATGCGGTCCATCGAGATCAACTCCGGCCGGACCGGGTAGGCGTTCTCGAGTCACTGACCTGGAAAGGCCACAGCCGATGCCGCTCACCGCCCGCCCGCTCACCGCCCGCCCCCGTGGGACCCGGCGCCACGCACAGCTCGGGGCCGCCGAGGCCGAAGTCCTGCGCATCGTCGCCGACGCGCGCACACCCGTCTTCGTCACCGTGCGGGCGGACGGGCGGCGCAGATACAGCTACTGGCGCCCCCTGGACTCCGCCACCGGCCGCGGAGGCTGCTATGTCGCGCTGCCGACCGGTGAGTGCGACGCGTTGCACGCCGCGGGGCGCATAACCCTCGGCGAGCCGCTCGCCGACCCGAACCGCATCACCTACCGGGTCAGCGCCGCCCGCACTCCGGCGGCACCCCTGCGCGCGCTGCCGGACCGGGCACGCGCGGCGTGATCCGGGACCGGGCGCGGGCGGGCTGAGCCGGGGCCGGGGGCACGCGAGGCCGGAGCGGCCTGTCCCGCGCGCCGTCCTTCAGTGCGCGAGGGGCGCCCGCAGCGCGGGATCCGACGCCGCCCGCCACACCTCGGGCAGCGCCTCCCGCCGCCTGCCGGCGACCGCCCGCTCCAGGCCGTGCAGCAGCCCCCAGGTGAACGCCGGCTCGCCCGCCCCGTGGGCGGCCACCGCCAGCTCCCGCAGGGTGCCCTGGGCGACCACGGCGTCCTGGTGCTCGCCGAGCAGCCGCTGCACCCCCTTGGCGCGTTTGCCGAGCCGGGCGACGGGCTTGCCCAGCGCCGGACGCGCGACCTCGGCCGCGTAGCGCAGCTTCTTGGCCGCCTTGCGCGCCTCGTGCAGCCCCGCCTCGCGCTCCCGGCCTGCCGGAAGCGCGAGCGCGTGGTCCATGCGCCCGGCGAGACGGCCGTACTCCTTGAGCACCGCCCGGCCCATCGTCCGAGTCGGCTTCCGACCGGCCCCGGCGCGCAGGGGCGGCTGCCGGACCAGCGCGTCCAGCGCGTCCAGGAGGCGCAGCCAGCGGGGCGAGTCCAGGGCCTGCCGCGTCCGGGAACGCCCGTCCTCGCCCCGCGACACGTCCCAGATCCGCAGCCGCGCGGCGACGGGACCGAGGACGAGCTCGTCCGGCAGCTCCGCCAGCGCCGCATCGATCCGCTCGCTCAGCACCTCCTGGTCACGGGCCGCCCCCAACTCGCCCGCCAGCCACTTCAGCTCCGCACGCAGGGGATCGGTGACCCGCCGGTCGAGGACCGACCGGTACGAGCGCAGACAGCCGCGCAGCCGTCGGCACGCGACGCGCATCCGGTGCACGGCGTCGGGCAGGTCACGGCGGACCGCGGGATCCAGCGCCACCAGGTCGCCGACCTGCTCACGCACGTACGCGAGCACGAACGCACCCGGAGACCCGGCGACCACCCCCGACGGGCGCCCCCGTGCCACCGCCGATTTTGTTTCCCGCAGCGCCCGCGCGAGCTTGGACGGGCTGTCGGCGCGGACGACGCCCTTCTTGCGGAGCCTCTTCTCGACGGCGTCCAGCACTCCGGCGTCGGCACCGTCGGCGAGTTCCACCTCCAGCTCACCCCACTCGGCACGGCCGCCGCCGGGCGCCAGGGACTGCGCACGCACCTCGTCGAGGCTCAGCTCGGCCAGCACACCGCCCTCGGCGTCGCACAGCCGCCGTACCGTCCGGGTGGACCGGATCCGTACGACCGGACGCAGCTCCGCGCCCCGCGTGCGGGACAGGACCAGCTCGCGCAACGCCTGCGGCACGTCGTCCGACAGCGGCGCCCACACCTCCTCCCGGGTGTCCCCGCCGAGCGGCAGCTTCAGGTGCCAGCCCGCGTCCGGGCCGCCCGTACGGCGGCGCAGCGTGGCCGAGCTCCCGGCGAGCCGCAGATCCACGGTGTCGTGGTACACCGCGTCCAGCTCCTCGGGCCCGGCCGCGGCGACCGAGGCGACGGGCCCGGCACCGGTGAGGTCGGGCAGCCCGGCGACGCCGCCGGACGGCGGTTCGTACTTTCGCTCTGTCTCGCGCTTCGACTGGGTCATGTTGAGTCCTTCGACCCGATCCGCCGGATCAAACCCCCTCGCGCCCGGCCGTCCGCCGCGCGGCGGCTATCCGCCGTTCGGGACCAGCCAGGGCCGCGGGTCGTTGTAGTACCCGTCCAGGATCACTTCGAAGTGCAGATGCGGACCGGTGGACAGGCCGGTGGAGCCGACGTGTCCGATCGGGGCGCCGGCCTCCACGGTCTGTCCCACGGCCACCCCCAGGGACGACAGGTGGCTGTAGGTCGTCTCCAGCCGCTTGCCCTGGATCGTCCCGTGGTCGATCACGATGCGGTTGCCGTAAGCGCTGGTCAGCGCGGCGAACACGACACGGCCCTTGCGTGCGGCCACGACCTGTGCGCCCTGCGGCGCGGCGAAGTCCACACCGGTGTGCAGCTTGGTCACCCCGGTCAGCGGGTGCTCCCGCGATCCGTAGGGCGAGGTGATGGTGAGCGGCGTCACCGGCGCGGTCAGGAGGGCGCCCGCCGACCCGCCCGCGCCGGAGTCGTCCCGGTCCAGTGCCTCGTAGCGGGGGATCAGGGCCTGGACCTCGTCGAGGTACGCCTTGGCCTCCGTGGGCACCCGCCCCGCCTCCGTCACCGCGTCCGGTCCCGCGGCGTAGGCGGCGAGGGTCAGCTCCACGAGGTCGCCGTTGACCCTGCCCTCGGTGCGCAGCTCGGTCACCTTCCCGGCCAGGGAGCAGTCCCGCCGGCCCAGCGCCATGATGGCGTCCGCCGGGTCGCGGGGCGAGGAACCGCCGTTGCCGTCGTCGTCCTTGCCCCAGGTCCGCCACTCGCTGTCCGTGAAGGCGGCGATCCCCTTCTGGCCCGACAGTTCGTCCGAGTCGTCGCTCCAGCCGGACAGCTGGTCGATCTGCGCGGCCAGTACGGACGGTTCCAGGACGGTGCAGGCCGACGCCGCCTTGCGCAGCCACGGGACGTAGGAGGGGTCGATGTCCACGGCCGTGGACGGCTTCGCGTCGGGATCGTCGGGCCACGGGTTCGGCAGACCGCCCAGCGCGAGGAAGGCGGCCACGCCGGTGACGGTCACCAGGGCCGGCAGCACCAGCAGGGTGAAGGGGCCCGGCCCGCGGCGCTTTCGCCCGGGGGGCCGCTCCTGTGGCGCCGGTTGTTCCGGTTGTTCCAGGGGGTTTGGTTCCGGCCGTGTTTCGTCCGTGTCGTCGGCCGCCTGCGCCAGCCGCTCGTCGTTCACCTGGCCGCTCGCCGGGACGTGATGCTCACGCGGAGACGCTATCGCCGCCCCCGCGCCGGTGTCAGGAGCCGTGGAGGCAGAAGGAGCTGCCCGAACGGGCACGGCGGGCGGCGCGGGACGGACCGCGGGCCGGGGCGGGACGGACCGCGGGCCGGCAGCCCATGGGCCTCGGTACACGCCCCGCACGGCCCGTCCCCCGGGGCGCGCGCCGTCCCGGCGCCCCCCACTCCCGGGAATGCTCCCGTCCGCCGACCGGGCGACGGCACCGGGCGAGACTCGGGGGCCGGATGTCCCCCGGCGGGGCGTGGGTGAAAGGTTCGCGCCGGTCGGCGCGCGCCGGGTCTGGCAGGCGGCCGGTTACTCCGATAGCTTGCTGGTGCGGCCCCGCGTTCTCCCCCGTACGCGGGGCCGCACCAGCGCGGCCGGGTGCCCGGCTCAGAGAGCGAGTTCGGTGCGCAGCGCCGGTTGCAGCAGGTCCCCGTGGGCGCGGACCATGTCGTCGCACAGCTGCCAGATCTCTTCGACCCTGAGCGTCGCCGCCGTCGCCGGGTCGGCCATCGCGGCGTGCCTGACGTGCCGCGGTTCGTCCTGAGTGGCCGCCCGCACCACCAGGTCGGTGGTGCTCAGGTAGGCCCGGTTGAGGGCCGCCAACTGCGGGGGCAGCGCGCCGACACGGGTGGGCTGGACGCCCGACGCGTCGACCAGGCACGGCACTTCGACGGTGCCCCGGTCGGGAAGGTTCTCGATCAGACCGTGGTTGGGCACGTTGCCGTAGACCGTGCGGGGCGTGCCGGTCACGATGCTGTGGATGATCTGCGGCGCGTACTCCATGGTGCCCTCGACGGTGAGCGGTGCCCCGCAGGCCAGCGCGTCGCGGGTCCGCTCGTACTCGGCCACGTTCTCGTCCACGATGCCCAGGTAGGCGCCGACCGGAAGCCGCAGCCGGTCGATCTCGCTGTCGTGGTGCAGGTACCAGGGGACGTACTCGGAGGAGTGCTCGCTGGTCTCCGTCGGGTAGTGGCCCAGGCGCCGGTACATGTCCATGCGGACCCGGCGGCGCAGTTGCGGGTCCTCGGCGATCAGGGCGTCGAGGCGGGGGTGGAGGTCCTCGCCCCCGTGCTCCAGGCGCAGTACCCACGCCTGGTGGTTGACACCGGCCGCCTGGTAGGTGACCTCCTCGTAGGGGACCTTCAGCAGCTCGCACAGGTCCTGGATCGTCCAGTAGACGGAGTGGCACAGTCCCACCACCCGCGTCAGACCGGTCGCCTCCGCGAGGTACTGGACGTTCATCGCCATCGGGTTGGTGTAGTTGAGCAACCAGGCGTCCGGGCAGACCTCCGCGATGTCCCGCCCGAGCGCTTCGAGCAGCGGGAAGGTGCGCAGCGCGCGGAAGATGCCGCCGACGCCGAGGGTGTCGCCGATGGTCTGGCGCAGCCCGTACCGGGCGGGCACGTCGAAGTCGGTACGGGTCGCCTCGCCCATGCCGACCTGCACGATGTTGATGACGAAGTCCGCGCCGGCCAGGGCCTCGCGGCGGTCGGCGTGCGCGGTGACGCGCGGTCGGGCGCCGCGTTCGGCGGCGATGTACTCGGCGGCGGCCCGCGCGGTGGCCAGCCGCTCGGCGTCGATGTCGTGCAGCGCGATGTGCGCGGACTTCAGCTCGTCGAACGCGAAGAGGTCGGCGAGCAGGCCCTGGGTGAAGACGACGCTGCCTGCTCCGACGAAGGTGATCTTGGGCGCGGTCGGGTGGGCGGTGCTCATGCGGGGTTCTTTCCGTTGCGGGTGACCTGGGCGAACGCTTCGTCCCAGGTGGGCTGGGCGGTGGTGCCGCCGTGCGCGCGGGTGGACAGCGCGCCGCAGACGGCGGCGAGTTCGAGGGCCTCGGGAAGGGCGAGCCCGGCGAGGAGCGCGGCGACGAAACCGGCGTCGAAACTGTCACCGGCCCCCACCGTGTCGACGGACCGGGCCGGGATGCCGGGCGTGCTGAGCAGGGTGCGCCCGTCGTGGCACAGGGCGCCCTCGGCGCCGTTCTTGACGACGACCGTCGGCCCCCGGTCGGCGAGCGCGGCGGCCGACTTCCCGAGGTCCGGGGTGTCGAGTCCGGCGAGCCGCCGGGCCTCGGCCGCGTTGGGCAGCAGGTAGTCGGTGTGCGGGAGCACGGCGTCCAGGCCCGCCGGGTCCCAGCGGCCGGACGGGTCGTCGTTGGTGTCCAGGGACGTCGTCGCGCCGTGGGAACGGGCGGTGCGCAGCAGCTCGGGCAGCGAGGCGGCGAGTGCGGGCAGCAGGAAGTACGACGCGGCGTGCACGTGCCGGACGCCGCTCAGCAGCTCGGCCGGGACGTCCGCCGCCGTGGTGGCCGGCAGCGTGCCAGGCGCCGTGACGATGGCGCGGTCCTCCCCCTGGGTCAGGACGACGGTGAGGGGCGTGGGCAGCCCCGGATCGGTGTGCAGGGCGCGGGTGTCCACGCCGCGGGAGTCGAGGGCGGCGCGGATGTAGCGGCCGGCGTCGTCGTCGCCGACGCGGCCGGCGAAGGCGACCCGCAGGCCGAGGCGGGCCGCGCCGCACGCCATGATGGCCGCGGAGCCGCCGAGGGTGAGGGCACCGTCGGACACGAGCTGTTCGCGCTGGCCGAAGGCGAGCGGCGCGTCGAGCGGTCCGAGGACGACGTCGGGATTGGCGTCCCCGACGACGAGCAGGTCGAAACTGTGCGACATGGGTCTTCCCTGAGGTGACAGCGGAGGAGGCGAAGGCCGGCGTCAGCCGCGGGCGTCAGCCCTTGAGTCCGCTGGAGGTGATCGACTGGATGAAGGTCTTCTGCGCGCCGAGGAAGGCGAGCAGCACCGGAAGCACGGTGATGACGTTGCCGGCCATCACGGCGGCCCACTGCGTGTGGTGCTGCCCCTGGAAGGTGGTCAGGCCCAACTGCAGCGTGTACTGCGTGTCGTGGTTGATGGCGATCAGCGGCCAGGTCAGGTCGTTCCACGTGGTCAGGAAGGTCAGGACGGCCACCGTGCTCAGCGCCGGGCGGGACAGCGGCAGCACGATGCGCCACAGCACCCGCAGCCGGGAACAGCCGTCGATCCAGGCGGCCTCCTCCAGCTCCCTGGGCAGCGAGAGGAAGAACTGCCGCAGCAGGAACACCGCGAACGGCGTCACCAGCGAGGGCACGATCAGCGCGCCCAGGGTGTCGATGAGGCCGAGCTTCTTCATCACCAGGAACGTCGGGATCATCGTCAGCTGGAACGGCACGGCCATGGTGGCCAGCATCAGCCCCATCAGCACCCGGGAGCCAGCGAAGCGCATCCTGGCGAAGGCGTACCCGGCCAGCGAGCCGAAGACGAGGTTCGCGGCGACCGTGACGGCGGAGACGATCAGCGAGTTGACGAACCAGCGGGGGAACATCGCGTTGCCCAGCACGTACCGGTAGCCGCCCAGGTCGATGCCGGACGGCCACAGGGCCGGCGGGAACCGGTTGATCTCCGCGTTGCTCATCACCGAGCTGAGCAGCAGCCAGACAAGCGGTACGGCGAACACGAGGGCGAGCGGCGCGAGCAGCAGGTGCCAGGGGCTGAACGGGAGCCGCGGGCGGCGCCGTTCGACGGCGGCCGGCTCCGAGGCCGAAGCGCTCGCCGTACCCGGTCGGGTGGTGGTCGCCGTCATGATCGGGCCCCTTCGAGACGGTGGCGTCCCCGACGCCGGACGATGCGGACGGCCCCGGCGACCACACCGAGGGCGACGGCCAGGACGTACGCGGCCGAGGCCCCGTATCCGGCGGTGGCGTTCTTGAACGCCTGCTCCCAGATGAAGTAGACGATCACCGTGGTGGAGCCGAGCGGACCGCCCTTGGTGGTGACGTACACGAGGTCGAAGACCTGCAGGGACTGGATGGCCTGCCACAGCACCAGGAAGACCGTGACCGGCGTGAGCGTGGGCAGGGTGACGTGGCGCAGCAGGTGCCTGCGCCCGGCGCCGTCGAGGCGGGCCGCCTCGATCAGGGACTGCGGCACGTCCTGGAGAGCGGCGAGGTAGACGACGACGCAGAACCCGGTGCCGCTCCACAGGGTGATCGCCACCAGCACGAGGAGCGCCTGGGACGGATCGGACAGGAAGCCCTGCGACGAGACGCCCAGGCGGTGCAGCACCGAGTTGGCGGCGCCGAACTCCGGGTCCAGGATGAAGGAGAACAGCACGCCCTGCGCGGTCGCCGACAGCACGAACGGCACGAAGATCAGGGTGCGGTAGAGGCCGACCAGGCGGATGCGCCGGTTCAGCACCAGGGCGAGGGCCAGGCCGAACAGCAGGCTCAGCGGCACGTACAGCACCGTGTAGAGCAGGGTGTTGCGGACCGCCTGGCTGAAGTTCGGGTCCTGGGCGAGGGCACGGTAGTTGTCCAGGCCGACCCAGCGGCTGGGCGTCACCAGGTCACTGGCCTGGAAGGACAGCAGCAGCGACCAGATCACCGGGACGATGCTCAGCCCGAGGACGATCAGGACCGCCGGTGAGACGAACGCCCAGGCCGTGCCGGTCTCGCGCCGGCGCTTGCGGCGCAGGGCGCGCGGGTCGGGCGGCGGGCCGTCGACGGTGATGGGGCGGGGGAGGCGCGGCATGGCGGTGTGGCTCCTCAACGCGGAATGAGCAGGGCGGCGTTGGCTTCGTCGGCGCAGGCACGCAGCGCCTTCTCGGGCGTGCTGCGCCCCAGGAGCACGGCGACGATCGCCTGCCCGAGCGCCTGCGAGACCTCCGGGTACGCCGGGTGGACGGGGCGCACACGCGCCGTCTCCAGCGCGGTGGTGAACACGGCCAGGCCCTCCGTGCGGGCGACCTTGTCCTGCCACTGGGGCAGGCCCTCGGTGCGGCGGCTGAGCGGGAGGCTGCCGGCCTCGATGTCCCAGCGCACGTCCTGCTCCGGCCGGGCCAGCCAGGTCAGGAAGGTGCGGGCGGCCTCGGACCGGGCCTCGCCGTTGTCGAACACCGTCCAGGTGTCCGGCCCCGAGATGGTGACCGGGCGGCCGCTGAAGGAGGGCAGGGGAGCGACGTGGTAGTCGATTCCGGCGGTCTCGATGTCGGGCAGCTGCCACGGCCCGGTGACCACCATGCCCATGCGGCCGGACTGGAACACCTGGTACATCTGCTCGCTGCCGGGCTTGGGATCGACGTACACGCTCTCGTCGCGGGCCAGGTCGGACACCACCTCCAGCGCCCGGGCGCCGGTGTCGGCGAAGCCGATGCCCTTGCCGCTGTCGTCGACGACGTCGCCGCCCAGGTCCCAGATCAGCGGCCACAGCCGCCACACGGTGTCCTCGTCGCCCGTGCCCGGCCAGCCGGTGCCGAACCGGCCCCGGCCCGACTCGGTGAGCGTGCGCGCCGAGGAGACGAAGTCCTCCCAGGTCCAGCCGGCCTCCGGCAGCGCCAGCCCGGCCTCGCGGAACAGCTTCCTGTTGCAGACCACGGCGAGCGAGTCGAGCACCGCCGGGGCGGCCCTGACCCTGCCGTTGAGCGTGACGGCGTCCCTGGAGGCCGCCCAGTAGTTCTTCCACGGAACGGGTCCCGAGCCGACCATGTCGGTGAGGTCCACGACCTGCGGACTGCGGGCGACCCGGGCCAGGTCCGACCCGAAGATGTAGGCGATGTCGGGGTAGGAGCCGGCGGCGAGGGCGGCGGTCACCTTCTGCAGCATCACGTCCGACAGCACCCCGCCGCCCAGCTTCACCCTGATCTTCGGGTGGGCCCGCTCGAAGTCGGCGACGAGCCCCTCCAGGACCTTCTTCGCCGTGTCCGCCTGGCCGTGCCACATCTCGACGGTGACCGTGCCGTCGGCCGCGACGCCGTCGTCCGTACCGGCCCCGCAGCCGGACACCGCGGTGCCCGCGACCGCGGCGAGGGCGGCACCCCCGCCGGCCCGCAGCACACCCCTGCGCGAGGGACGCGCGGCACGTCGGACCGCAACCATCTCCACCTCCAAGGACTTCACTTGCCGTCGGGCGGGATCAGCAGGTCTCACGTACGTAGCCGCTGCTGCCCTTCGGCGACACGTCCAGGTCGCGCCGGACGATGCTCAGCTCGTCGCCGAATCCCGCGCACGCCTTCGACAGGCCCTTGGCGGTGTACTCGACGACGATCACGCGGTCGCCGAACTCGGCCGTGTAGTCGCCGCACTCGTCCCACTCGCCGCACTCCTCGGCGACCGCGAAGTCCAGCCCGTTCTCCTCGCGGTTCGGGGCCAGTTCGACGGTGTTCTTCTGCCCGATGGCCAGGCCGTCGGAGTGCGCGCGCTCCGCCAGCAGCCTGATCAGCCCCTGGGCGTCGGCGGAGTCCAGCAGGTCGCCCGCGCGGGTGTAGCTGTCGTAGTTGTCCGGTTCGACGGCCTGGAAGCCCTTGTCCGCACAGCCGTCGATCCACGTGCCGACCTTCTCGGCGATCCGCTCGCGCTTGTCGGCGGTGCGGATGTCGAGGAAGGCCTCGCCCCAGTCGGTGTCGTAGACGACGTCGCCGTTCGCGTCGCGCAGCAGCAGGTCGTCGTCCCAGTCGCCCTCGGCGCCGGGCTGCGCCTGGTAGGCGTTGACGTAGCAGATGTTGTACAGGCCCTGCGCGGGGGAGGCCGAGTGGTCGCGGCTGACCACCTGCACACCGGCCGGCGGGGTGTAGGCGCCGCCGATCTGGTAGTCGAAGCCCGCGTGCGCGGGAGGCGGGGTGTAGGTGGCCGCCTCGGCCGGGGTGCTGCCCGGGACGAGCGCGGCGGCGGTGACGAGGACCGCGGTGGCGCATACGCCGGCCAGCACCGGCTTCTTGGGGGTGTACCCCTGGACACGGCTCATGGTTCGAGCTCCGGAGGGTGGTGGGCACGTCCCCGCCTCGGACGCGCGTGGCGGGTCCTGGCGACTCAGTCCGGGCTCCTGGCGCGAAGCCAGCTACCGGCTGGGCGTACCTCTGCCGCCGATCACGGGCATCGGCGTTGATCGGGAGTAAATCGACCGGGTCCGTCCCCTGTCAAGAGTTCGAAACGAGAGAGCTGGTGCACGAACTTGATCGAAGGTGGCCTATTCGATGCAGAATCAATCATGATGCGTCGGCCCCAGGACGCCCGGGAAAGATGGATACGGGCCGGGTGGGAGCCGTGATCACCGAGCTTCCACCGGGCTGGTAGCGTCGCGTGGTCGCGGCGGGCGGCGCGAGAGAGGTGTCGGTGCGTGGGAGAGCGGCAGGACCGTGAGTGGGTGGCGATGACGCCGGGCGACTTCGACCGGGACGCCCCGCTGGTCCTCAACGTGGGCACCGGACCCGCCACCGTCCCCGCCGAGCCCGACGAGTACGGCACCGCCCCGCTGTTCGGCGAGACGGCGCCGGAGCCCAGTGCCCGGCCGCGCAACCGGCGAGGACGGCCCGCGCCCGGTCAGGAGCGGCTGTTCTGACCGTCCCCGCCGGGCATCACGGGCCGGACACCTCGTCCACGAACCCGTTACCAGGCGGCGCGGTACCCGGCGACCCCGGCCGCGACCCCGGCCGTTCGGGCAGGTACCGCGCGCCATGCGTGCCGAACGGCCGCCCGTCCGCGGTGTAGGTGATGGCGCTGTCGTCGATCGCCGCCACCAGCGGGTAGTCGTCGCTCTGCCGCAGCGTCTGTCAGTCGCTCGGGTGGAAGCGCGGTTGCGGGTCGCCGGTGTCCGCGCCGGGCGCCGAGGTGAAGCCGGTCCCCAGGTGGCGGTCGGCCGTCGCCGTCGGGCTGCCCGGGGGCTTCACCACCAAGGATCCGGTCACCCTCTCGACGTGCGGGGTGGTGCGGGGCGGAATACGGCGGCACCTTCGGGATCTTCGGCACCTTCCACCCTTGCGGGTGCGCGGAAGTGCTCGGAAGTGCTTCGCATCGAGCACGTATTGACATGTCACGGCTGACCCCGCAGAGTCATGCCCCGACAGTGCTCGACAACGCCCGACCGTGCCCCGACCGTGCTGCCCGAAGCCCACGAGGAGTGTTGCCGTCATGTCCGAACCCCCCGCTGTCTCACGCCGTCTGCTCCTGGGCTCGGCCGCCGCCACCGGCGCGCTCGCGACCGGGATGGGCGCCGCCGCACCGTCCGCGTCGGCGGCCGGGCGGGCGCCCCGCCGCAAGCCCGGCCAGAAGTCGATGATCGGCGTCCCCTTCGACGTCCACGGAACCGTCCGCGTCGGCGTCATCGGCCTCGGCAACCGGGGCGGCGGCATGATCACCGGCTGGGCCGCCGTGCCCGGCTGCACCGTGACCGCCGTCTGCGACATCCGCGCCGACCGGGCCAGGAGCGCCGCCGACCGCCTGGAGAGCAAGGGCAACCCGCGCCCCGCCGAGTACGGCGGCTCCGCCGACTCCTACGCCCGCATGCTGCGACGCGACGACATCGACCTCGTCTACGTCGCCACCCCCTGGGAGTTCCACTACGAGCACGGCCGGGCCGCCCTGCTCAGCGGCAGGCACGCCGTCGTCGAACTCCCCGTCGCGACCGAACTGCGCCAACTGTGGGACCTCGTCGACACCTCCGAGCGCACCCGCAGGCACCTGCTCCTGTCCGAGAACTGCAGCTACGGCCGCAACGAACTGGCCATGCTGAACGCGGCGCACGACGGCCTGTTCGGAGAGATCACCAACGGCCACGGCGGCTACCTCCACGACCTGCGCGAACTCCTGTTCTCCGACACCTACTACACCGACTCCTGGCGCCGGCTCTGGCACACCCGCAGCACCGCGTCCTTCTACCCCATGCACGGGCTCGCCCCGATCGCGGCCGCCATGGACGTCAACCGCGGCGACCGCATGACGACCCTGAGCGCCACCGCCACCGCCCCGAAGGGACTGGCCGACTACCGCGCCCGCTTCGTCCCCCGGGACCATCCGTCCTGGAAGGAGACCTACGTCAACGGCGACCTGGTCACCTGCATGATCGAAACGGCCAGGGGACGGACGATCCGCGCGGAGCACGACGTCAGTTCGCCCCGGCCCTACAGCCGCATCAACACCCTCGCCGGCAGCCGCGGCATCGTCGAGGACTACGCCGGTCCGGCACCGACGGGCGCCCGCGTCTACGTGGAGCCGGACCACAGCGGCCACACCTGGCGCGACTTCGAGGGCTACCGCAAGGAGTACGACCACTGGCTGTGGCGGAAGGTGGGCGACGACGCCGCGAACAACGGCGGCCACGGCGGCATGGACTACGTCCTGCAGTGGCGCACCGTCCAGTCGATGCGGGCGGGCCTCGTGCCGGACATCGACGTCTACGACTCGGCCGCCTGGTGCTCGGCCGTCCCCCTCAGCGTCACGTCCCTGGCCCGCGGCGGCCGCCCCGTCGAGATCCCCGACTTCACCCGCGGCGCCTGGCGCGAGCGCAGGCCCGGCCTCGACTCGGCGCCCACCGACATGCCGCCGCTGGGCTGAACACGGACGCCAGGGCGCCACGGCGCCACGGGGGCCGGGCTCGTGCGAGCCGCCCGGCCCCCGCGCCGCCGGCGATGCCCGCCCGGAAGAGGCCCGGGCGCCCGCCCCGGGCGCTCTAACGCGCCAGGGCCTCTTCCGGCCCCATGACGACGACCGGCTCCTTGTCCGGGTCCAGGGCGGTCAGCAACGCGCGCATGTGCTCCTCGCTCAGGGACACGCAGGCGTTGGTCGGACCGTCGTGGTCCACATGGATCCAGACCCCGCCGCCCTTGTCCTCACCGAGCGGCCTGGTCCGGTCGAGCGGTGTCGTACCGGGCACCCGGTTGTAGTCGATGGCGACCACGTAGTCGAACGACCCCTCCAGCGGCTCGCCCAGATACCCGGTGCCCGACACGGCGAATCCCGGATCCTGGTCGTACGGGAGCAGGGTGCCCGGGTCCGGCAGCCGGCCCCCCGCGTCGCTGAGGCCGAAGACGCCGACGGGCGTGTGCAGGTCGCCCGCCTCATGGTCGTCGGTCCAGCCGCGCAGGCCGTTGTGGGCGGGCCAGGGCCCGCCCACCGCCCGCCAGCCCTCGGCCGGATACCGCTCGTACAGCACCACCCGCGCCTGCGACGAACTCTCGGTCTCGCCGGTGACCACCAGGGCCTGCCGGGTGCCGGCCGGGAGACGCGCCCGCATGGCCGGCCCGATCCCGGGAAGCGGGTCGGGAAAGGAACGCGGGGGAGCGGGGCGCGGCGACGCGGACCGCGCCGCGGAACTGCCGGGCGCCTGTGCGGCCTGCGAGGAGGCGCCCGCGTGCTCCCGGGCGCAGCCGGTTCCCAGCACGCCGGTGCACATGACAGCGCCGATCACCAGGGCCAGCGCTTTCCTGACGGTCATATCGATCTCCGACTCCGTGTGTGGACTACTCATAGCTAGACCACATACGGAACCGGGGTGTGCGGCCGCCTCGCCCTCTCCCCCGGATGGCGCAGAGGGCACCCGCACGGCGGTCGGCGAGGGCCCCGGTCGGCAACATGGTTCCTGCTCACACCCCTTACTCACTGGTGAGGCTCGGACATGCCGTGTAGCGTCAGCAGCAGATGTCGTGGTTCGCCCAGACCGCCCGCCTTGGAGTGCGGGCGGTTTGCTGTGCAATGCCGGAGGACCAGGACGACCACCTCCGGGTTCGCGCGGTGCGAATCCGATAACGGCTGAAAGGCAAAAGGCATGGCCAGCGGAACTGTCAAGTGGTTCAACTCTGAAAAGGGCTTCGGCTTCATCGCGCAGGACGGCGGCGGCCCCGACGTCTTCGCGCACTACTCCAACATCAACGCCCAGGGCTACCGCGAGCTCCAGGAAGGCCAGGCCGTCACCTTCGACATCACCCAGGGCCAGAAGGGCCCGCAGGCGGAGAACATCACCCCCGCCTGACCGGGAGACCGCCGAACGGGGCAGGTGCCCGGGGAACTCGTTTCCCGGGCACCTGCCCCGTGGCGTGCCGCCCGCGTGGCGGCCTTGCGGTGCGCGGTCCTCAGGAGACCCGGCCAAGGAAGTCGAGCAGTGCGGCCGTCAACTCGGCGGGCGCGTCCTCCTGGACCAGATGACCGGCATGGGCGATCGGCTCCCAGCGGGCACCGGGGACCAGACCCGCGAGTTCGCGTCCCTTCGCCACGGGAATCCAGGCGTCGTCCTCGCCCCAGCAGATCAGCGTCGGGACACTGATGCCGGAGTACCGGTCCTGGATCTCGTCCGTGTACCGCTGGTCCGCCTGGGCGATCTGCCGGTAGAAGGCGGGCTGTCCCGACTCTCCGAGCCAGGGCTCGACCAGCCGGTCCACAACCGTCGGGCGCAGTCCCGGCCCACCGGTGGAAGCGATGTACTCGCCCACGAGCGCCCGGTGGAGCGCCGGCGGCAGCTTCTCGAAGACCTCGGCGTGATCGCGCACCAGCCGGAAGAACGGCGACCCCCAGGGGGCCAGCGCCACCGGATCGACCAGGGCGAGCGCCCGGTAACCCGCGCCGTGCAGGAGATGGGCGCGCAGGGCGACCGCGCCGCCGAAGTCGTGGGCGACGACGAGCGGCTCCGCCAGACCCCAATGGCCCAGCAACTCGTGGAAGACCCGGCCCTGCGCGGCCAGGGACACATCCTGCCCCGCGTACTTCTCCGACCGCCCGTAGCCGGGCATGTCCCAGACGAACACCCGGTGGTCGCGCGCCAGCGAACGGGCCACCGCACGCCACACGTACGACGAGAACGGCGTGCCGTGCAGCAGGACCAGCGGGCGCCCGTCCGCCGGACCCAGCCGGTTCCAGCGCACCGTGCCCGAACTGCTCGGGAACGACTCGGTCAACGGCCACTCGGACATACGGTGATTCCTTCCGGTCGGATCGGTAGGGGCGTCGCGTCACGGCTTGCGGGCGAGCCCGCCGTGCTCACCGATCGGTTCGGGCGCGGGCGAGCCGGGCTCCGGACGCCACCGGTTCACCGGGACGACGCCCGGCTCCACCAGCTCCAGGCCGTCGAAGAACGACGTGATCCGGTCGACGGTGCGCAGGACGTACGGAGCCGCACCGCTCTCGTTGTAGGCGTCCTGGGCCCGCTCGAAGCCCGGATCGGTCCCGCGGGAACCGTCGTTGACGGAGAGGTAGCTGCCCGACGGCAGAGCGGCCAGCAACCGGGTGACGACGGAACGCGCCTGGTCGTAGTCGGCGATGTGGCCCAGGATGTTGCTGAGAACCAGGGCGACCGGCCGGTCGAAGTCCAGCGTCTCGGCGGCGGCCGCGAGGACGGCGTCGGGGTCGAGTACGTCGGAGTCGATGTAGGCGGTCGCCCCCTCGGGGGTGGAGCAGAGCAGCGCGCGGGCGTGGGCGAGGACCATCGGGTCGTTGTCCACGTACACGATCCGCGCCTCGGGCGCGATCCGCTGCGCGACCTCATGGGTGTTGTCGGCGGTCGGCAGGCCCGTCCCGATGTCGAGGAACTGCCGGATGCCCGCCTCGGCGACCAGATGGGTGATGTTGCGGCGCAGGAAGGCGCGGCTGCTGCGGGCGATGGTGACGATGCCGGGGAAGACGGCGGTGTACGCGTCGCCGGCCTCCTCGTCGACCGGGTAGTTGTCCTTCCCTCCCAGCCAGTAGTTCCAGATCCGGGCCGAGTGCGGCACCGAGGTGTCGATCTTCTGCTGCGCGGCGGGGCCCGGGGTCGCCGAGGGGTCGCTCATGGGTGCGGTCCGTCTTTCAGCCGAGGCATGGGTGCTTGACCACAACCTACGTCGCAACGCCCCCCACGCGTACACCGGTTGCCCGACGGACCGCAGACCTCCCGGACAACCGCCCGGACGCCTACTGCGCGCCGGCGGCCGGGCGCACCACGATCTCGTTCACGTCCACCTCGGCGGGCCGGGAGACGGCGAAGGCGATGGCGTCGGCGATCGCGGAGGCCGGGACGGCCACCGAGCGGTACGTCCTCATGTCCTCACGCGCTCGCGGGTCGGAGATGGAGTCGGCCAGCTCCGACTCGGTGACGCCCGGGGACACCACAGTGACCCGGACGTCCCCGGCCGACTCCTGGCGCAGCCCTTCCGACAGGGCGCGCACGGCGAACTTGGTGGCGCAGTACACCGCGGCGGTCGGTACCACCTCGTACGCGCCGACCGAAGCGATGTTCACGACATGCCCGCCGCCCTGTTCCCGCATGACCGGCAGAGCGGCCGCGATGCCGTACAGCACCCCGCGGACGTTCACGTCGAGCATCCGGTCCCACTCGTCCACCCTCAACTCCGACAGCGGCGAGAGCGGCATCACGCCCGCGTTGTTGACCATCACGTCCACCCTTCCCCAGCGCTCGACCGCCGCCGACACGAAGTCCCGTACGTCGGCGGCGTCGGTGACGTCGAGCCGCCGGAAGCCGACGGTGCCCCCGCCGGCGGTGATCCGCCCGGCCAGCTTCTCCAGCCGCTCGGTGCGGCGCGCGCCCAGGAGCACCCGGTGGCCGTCGGCCGCCAGGCGCAGGGCCGTCGCCTCACCGATCCCGCTGCTCGCGCCGGTCACCAGGACGACCTTGCCGGTCCGCGTCATGACGATGTCCTCTCGTGGGGCGGATGTCTCCGCGACTGACTGCGCCACCGAGTCTGTGCGGGTCGGCGTACCCGAACCAGGACGGTCCCTGCCCGGGTGCGGCACACCCAGGCAGCGCGGCCCGGCGGCCGCCTAGCCTGTACGGCATGGACGAGAACCACCTGGGCGCCTTCCTTCGCGCCCGCCGGGCCGGCCTCCTGCCGCGGGACGTCGGCATGGTCAGCCACGGGACGCGCAGGGTCGCCGGACTGCGCCGCGAGGAGGTCGCCGTCCTCGCCGGGGTGAACGCCGACTACTACACCCGCCTGGAGCAGGGCCGCGAACGCAACCCCTCACCCCAGGTGCTGGACGCCCTCTCCCGCGCCCTGCGCCTGGACGGCGACGCGCGGACCCACCTGTTCCGGCTGGCCGGCGCCGCACCCGGCGGGGAACGCTCCGTGCACACGGCGGCAGGGGTGAGTCCGGAGCTGCGCCGGCTGATGGACGGGTACCCGCACACCCCGGCGTTCGTCCTGGGCCGCGCCCTGGACGTCCTCGCCGCCAACGCCCTGGCCGAGGCCCTCTTCGCCCCGTTCGACCCGGCGGACAACCTGGCCCGCATGATCTTCCTCGACCCCGCGGGCCGGCACTTCTACGCGGACTGGGACAGAGCGGCCCAGGCCGCCGTGGCCAACCTGCGCGAGGGCGCCGGCCACGACCCGGACAGCCCGGAGCTGCGTCGGCTGGTCGCCCAACTCACCGCGCACAGCGCGGAATTCGACCGCCTGTGGGCGGCCCACGGCGTACGGGGCAAGGCCCGGGACGCCAAGAACCTGCAGCACCCGGAGGTCGGCGCCCTCGCCCTCACCTACCAGGCGTTCGACGTGCGCGACGCCCCCGGCCAGCAGCTCGTCATCTACCACGCCGAACCGGGCAGTCCGAGCGCCCAGGCCCTGGACCTCCTCGGCTCCCTGCACGCCACCCGGCGCGGCACCGCCGGGCCGCGCGGTTAGGGGGTGCCCGCCGCACCCCGCGCCGACAGCGAGCGGAGCACGTCGAAGCACTCGGCGAGCAGGGACCGCAGCGGCTTCTCCCGGCCCCCGTCGATCCAGCGCCGGAAGGCCACCTTGAGCACGGCGATCGCGGTCTCGGCGGTCAGCTGCGCCGTCATCGCGTCCACGCCCCGACGGTCCAGGGCGTCGGCGAGCGCGCCCGCGAGGGACGCGAGCTTGATCAGTTCCCGTTCCCGCAGTTCGGCGTTGGCGTCGATGACGCCCTGCCGCTGCAGGACCAGGTCGCCGCGCTCCTCGAAGACACCCGCCGCGGCGTCGAGCGCGGCGGCCACCGCCTCCATCGGCGTCGCGGCCGGGGGCGCCGCCGCGACGGCACCCACGCACAGCTCCTCCAGCCCGCCGGAGCCGGCGAAGAGAACCTCCCGCTTGTCGGCGAAGTGCCGGAAGAACGTCCGCTCCGTCAGCCCCGCACGCCTGGTGATCTCGGCCACCGGGGTCTGCTCGTAGCCGCGCTCCACGTACAGCTCCAGCGCCGCCCGCTCCAGGCGGCCTCGCGCGTTCGGCTCCCATCGACCCATGCCGCGGAGTCTACGTGAGGGCAGGCACTGTCATGCCGGGCGCGGCGCCCCGGGGCGCAGCCCGACCAGGACGAGGTCGAGGAGGCGTTCGGCCTGCTCGCGCTGGTCGGGACGGGCCGAGGTGAGGGCGATGCCCGCGAGGGCGGCGAACATGTCGGTGGGCCCGATGTCGGACCGGATCTCCCCGGCGTCCGCGCCGGCGTCCATGAGGGCCGTCAGGGCGGCCTGGATCAGTTCGTGGCTGTCGCCGTACGGATCGCCGCCCGAGGCGACGACGGCCCGCAGGGCGTCCGCCATGCCGAACTTCGCGGTGGCGTAGTCGATGAAGCGGCGGGTCCACGCGCGCAGGGCCTCGGCCGGGGGCAGTTCCGCCAGCAGGACGGGCACGGAGTCGCACAGCCGCGCCACCTCGTTGCGGTACGCCGCCTCGATCAGGGCCTCTCGGGTGGGGAAGTTCCGGTAGAGAGTGCCGCTGCCGACGCCCGCCTCCTTGGCGACGCGCTCCAGGTGCGCGTCCAGCCCCTCCTCGCTGAACACCCGCACGGCGGCGGCCAGGATCTTGTCCCGGTTGCGCTGCGCATCGGCCCGCAGCGGGCGTTTCGTGGCATCGGACATGGGCGGCGGCTCCTCGTCGCAGGTTGCTAAGTGGAGGCGCCCCCGCTTACTGTGGATCGAAGTGGCGGCGCCCCCACTTTCACTCTAGGGCATGACACAGCTCTGTCCCCGTCCCCGTTCGGAAGGAACCCCAGCATGTCGGGAATCGAAGGCAAGGTCGTGGCGATCACGGGCGCAGGCGGCGGCATCGGCGAGGCGAGCGCCCTCCTGCTCGCCGAGCGCGGAGCCAAGGTCGTGCTCGGTGCGCGCCGTCCGGAGCGTCTCGAGGACCTGGCCCTGCGCATCGAGAAGAACGGAGGGGAGGCGGCCTGGGTCCGCACGGATGTGACACGCCGCGAGGACGTCGCCGGGCTCGTCGCCCTGGCACGCGAACGCTTCGGCAGGCTCGACGTCCTCGTGAGCAACGCCGGCGTCGGCCTGATCTCGCCCCTGGACGAACTCCGCGTCGCGGACTGGGAGCGGATGATCGACGTCAACCTGAAGGGCGTCCTCTACGGCATCGCCGAGGCCCTGCCCGTCTTCCGGGAACAGGGCTCGGGCCACTTCGTCAACATCGTGTCCACCGCCGGACTGCGCATCAGCCCGCTCATGTCGGTCTACGCCGGCACGAAGAACGCGGTGCGCACCGTGTCGGAGGGCCTGCGCCAGGAGGCCGGCGACAGCCTGCGCGTCACCGTGGTCTCGCCCGGGTTCGTCCGCACGGACTTCGCGGACGGCATCCCGGACCCCGGGGCCAGGGCCCGGACCCTGGAGACCAGGGACCGGATCGCGATCCCGCCGCGAGCCGTGGCCCGCGCGGTCGCCTTCGCCGTCGAGCAGCCCGACGGCGTCGACGTGGGCGACATCGTGGTCCGCCCCACCGCGCAGGACTAGCTAGACCCTGGTCCTGGTCCCGGCCCTCGTCCTCGTCCTCGGCCGGTCGGGGGAGGCCGGTGCCGGGGTGCCGCGCCGCCGGTAGACCAGGTAGGGCCGGACCAGGTAGCCGACCGGTGCGCTCCAGACGTGCACCAGCCGGGTGAACGGCCAGGCGGCGAAGAGCAGACAGGCGCTCAGCGCGTGCAACTGGAAGAGCAGCGGTGCGTCGGCGATCGCCTCCGGTCGGGGCCGGAGCGTGAACAGGCCGCGGAACCAGACCGACACCGTGCCCCGGTAGTCGTACCCGTCGCCGAACACGTTGTGCGCGGCGGTGGCGGTGATGCCCACCAGCACGGTCAGGGACAGCAACGGGAACAGCACCTTGTCGCTGCGGTCGGTGCCCAGCCGGATCCGCCGGGTCAGCAGCCGCCGGGCGCACAGCATGCCCAGCCCCGCGACCATGGCCACGCCCGCCACCGAACCCGCCCACACCGCACCCGTGTGGTACATGTGCTCGTCGACGCCCAGGGCCTCGGTCCACGAGGCGGGCACGGCCAGCCCCACCACATGCCCGGCGATCACCATGAACGCGCCCAGGTGGAACAGGGGGCTGCCCCAGCGCAGCCACCGGTGTTCCAGCAGCTGGCTGGTGCGCGACGTCCAGCCGAACTGGTCCTGCCGGTAGCGCCACACGTGTCCGGCCAGGAACACGGCGAGGCAGACATAGGGGACGGCGACCCACAGCAGCAGATCGGCGCCGTTCGCCGACGCGGCGGCGAGGGGAGCGGACGCGGTGTTCATGAGTGGCCTTCCGTGCGGGGGCCGGCCGCCGTGCGCGGGGCCCGGGTCGGCGGGGCGGCCATCGGTGGGACGAACGCGGACGGCGGGGCGAACTCGCCCTCCCCGTACGGCCCGTGCCCGGGGCCGGCACCGTAGGGGTCGAGCCCGACCTCCTCGTCGGGCGGCCCCTCCGCGGCGAGCCTCGCCACGGCCGCCCGGTCCGCCTCGGTCGCCGGGGGCAGCAGACCGAGCAGCGCCGACAGCACATGCCGGTACGGCGAGCCGCACTCCGCCAGCGCGTGCCGGATCAGCTCCAGCCCGCGCCGGTGCAGACGCAGCGGCGCCTCGCCCGCCCCGGGGCCCGCCAGTGCCGCGAACTCCAGCACGACCGGCAGGTGGTCGGGCAGCTCCCCGCCGTCGGTGTCCCACCCGGCGGCCCGGTAGCGCCGGGCCAGGGTGAGCAGGGCCATGCCCCGGCGCCGGGTGTCGCCGTGCAGGTAGTACGTGAGGTACAGGCCGCTCCTGCGGCGCAGGTCGAACGTCTCGACGTAGTGGCGGGCGAGCGCGTCGGGGTCCCGGGCGGCGAACCAGTCCATGAACGCGCTCAGTTCACGCGCGGCCGGTGACCCCGGCAGAGCCGCGACGGCGGACGCCAGCCGCGGCCGATGCGCGCACAGTTCCTCGTCCGGGTACTGCGACAGCAGCGACAGCAGGCGCAGCAGCAGCGCACGTTCCTCCGCCTCCTGGGGGGACATCGGCGGTTGGCGCCGGACGGCCGCGCGGACGCGGGTGCGGACGATGGCGGGCAGGGTGGCGGGCAGCGGGCTCATGCGGGACCTTCCGACGACGTACGGCGCAGGGTGGGCAGGCCGAGGGCGACCTTGCCGCCGGGCGTCTGCCCGGCGGACTCCACGGGGCAGCGGCTCTCCACGGCGGTCAGCGCCACCGCGTCCTCCCTGTGCGCGGCCGGCACGACGTAGCGGTCGGCGTACTTCGCCACCGCCAGCAGCCGGTGCAGGTCCCGGGCCTCGACGGCGGACAGCCCGACCGCGCGCAGGGCCGCCTCGTCGCCCTCCTCGCCGAGCGTCACGGCACGCATGTACGAGCGCAGCGCGGTCAGTTTCATCAGCACCCCGCCGACCACGTCCGTGTCCCCGGCGGTGAACAGACTCGCCAGGTACTCCAGCGGGATGCGCAGCCGGGTGACGGCGGCGAACACGTGGTCCGGGTCGTCCTGGTCGCCGCCGGCCACGGTGACGGCGTCCAGGACGGGGGAGAGCGGCGGCACGTACCAGACCATCGGCAGGGTGCGGTACTCCGGATGCAGGGGCAGCGCCACCCTGTACCGCGCGACCAGGTCGTACACCGGCGACCGGCGGGCCGCCTCCAGCCAGTCCTCCGGGATGCCCGACTCCCGCGCCGCCGCGACCACGTCGGGATCGCGCGGGTCCAGGAAGACGCCGCGCTGGGCGTCCAGCAGATCCCGTTCGTCCGGGGTCGCCGCCGCCTCGCCCACCCGGTCGGCGTCGTACAGCAGCAGGCCCAGGTAGCGCAGCCGGCCGACGCACGTCTCCGAGCAGACCGTCGGCTGCCCCGCCTCGATGCGCGGGAAGCAGAACGTGCACTTCTCCGCCTTGCCGGTGGCGTGGTTGACGTACACCTTCTTGTACGGGCAGGCCGTCACGCACATCCGCCAGCCGCGGCAGCGGTCCTGGTCGACCAGGACGATGCCGTCCTCGACCCGCTTGTACATCGCACCGGACGGGCAGGCCGACACACAGGCCGGGTTGAGGCAGTGCTCGCACAGCCGGGGAAGATGGAACAGGAAGGTCTGCTCGAACTCGAACCTCACCTTCTCCGCCCACTCGCCGCTCAGATTCGGATCCCCGCCCGCGTGTTCGGGCGCACCGCCCAGACCGTCCTCCCAGTTGGCGCCCCAGGTGATGTCGGCGGGCCGCCCGGTCAGCACCGAGCGCGGCCGGGCCACCGGCAGGTCCGGTCCGGCGGGGGCGCTCACCAGGTTGTCGTAGTCGTAGGTCACCGGCTCGTAGTAGTCCTCGATGACCGGCAGGTCCGGGTTGGAGAACAGCGACAGCAGCCGCCTGACCCGGCCGCCCGAGCGCAGCACCAGCCGGCCCCTGCGGTCCAGGGTCCAGCCGCCCTTCCACTTCTCCTGGTCCTCGTAGTGGCGCGGGTAGCCGATGCCCGGTTTGGTCTCCACGTTGTTGAACCAGGCGTACTCGACGCCGGTCCGGTTGGTCCACGTCTGCTTGCAGGTCACCGAACAGGTGTGGCACCCGATGCACTTGTCGAGGTTCATCACCATGGCCATCTGAGCCAGGACACGCATGTCAGTACTCCACTCGCTGGTCGCGGCGGCGGATGACGGTGACCTCGTCGCGCTGGTTGCCGGTCGGTCCGTAGTAGTTGAAGGCGTAGGTGAGCTGCGCGTGGCCGCCCGCGAGATGGGTCGGTTTGACCAGCAGCCGGGTCAGCGAGTTGTGCATGCCGCCGCGCGCGCCGCCGACCTCGGTCTTCGGCACGTTCACGGTCCGGTCCTGGGCGTGGTACATGTACACCGTGCCCTCCGGCATCCGGTGGGTGACCACGGCACGGGCCGCCACCACACCGTTGCGGTTGTAGGCCTCGATCCACTCGTTGTCCCGGACGCCGATCTTGTCGGCGTCCGCGGTGGACATCCAGATCGCCGGACCGCCCCGGGACAGGTCCAGCATGTACTTGTTGTCCTGGTAGTTCGAGTGGATGGACCACTTCGAGTGCGGGGTCAGGTAGCGGACCGTGACCTCGGCCCGGCCGCTCTCGTGGAGATGCTCGTCGCCGTAGTGCCGGATCGCGTTCAACGGCGGCCGGTACACGGGAAGTTGCTCACCCAGTTCGGCCACCCAGTCGTGCTCGACGAAGAAGTGCTGGCGACCGGTGAGGGTGTGCCAGGGCTTCTTGTGCTCGACGTTGATGACGAACGGGGAGTAACGGCGCCCGCCGGTCTCCGAGCCCGACCACTCGTACGACGTGATCACCGACCGGGGCTGGGCGCGGGTGTCGGCGAAGGTGATCCGCTCGGCCTCGCGCTCGGCGGACAGCTCCACCAGGCCCCCGCTGCCGGTCTGCCGCTCCAGCTCCCGGAAGCCCTCGGTCGCCAGGCGCCCGTTGGTGGTACCGGACAGCGCGAGGATCGCCTCGCACATGTCGGAGGCCGTGGCCAGCGACGGGCGGCCGGCGCCGACGCCTTCGCGCACGGTGCCGCAGCGGTGCCGCAACTCCTCGACCTCCCGGTCGGGGTGGACGGTGACGCCCTTCGTCGTCGTGCCGAGGGTGTCCAGGAGCGGGCCGACGGCGCGGATCTTCTGTGCCACGGCCGCGTAGTCCCGCTCGACGACGACCAGTCTCGGCATCGTCCGCCCCGGCACCGGCTCGCACTCGCCGGCCCTCCAGTCCCGCACCACGCCGCCCGGCTGCGCGAGTTCGTCCGGAGTGTCGTGCTGCAAGGGCACCGCGAGCACGTCGGTGCGGGTGCCCAGGTGCTCCGCCGCCAGCTCGCTGAACCGGTCGGCGATCCCCAGGAACGTGTCGTAGTCGGTGCGCGACTGCCAGGGCGGGGCGATGGCCGGGGTGAAGGCGTGCACGAAGGGGTGCATGTCCGTACTGGACAGGTCGTCCTTCTCGTACCAGGTCGCCGCCGGCAGGACCACGTCGGACAGCAGCCCCGTCGAGGTCATCCGGAAGTCCATGGTGACCAGCAGGTCGAGCTTTCCCTCCGGTGCCTCCTCGTGCCACACCACCTCCTCGGGCCGCTGCCGGGGCGGGGTCTCGGCCGAGCGGACGGCCGCGTCGGTGCCCAGCAGGTGCCGCAGGAAGTACTCGTTGCCCTTGCCCGACGAACCCAGCAGGTTGGCCCGCCACACGGTCAGCACCCGCGGGAAGTTGGCCGGGTCGTCCGGGTCCTCGACAGCGAACCGCAGCCGTCCGGCCTTCAGCTCGTCCACCACGTACTCGGCCACCGGGCGGTCCGCGGCGGCCGCCTCGTCGGCCAGGTCCAGCGGATTGCGGTCGAAGCCCGGGTGCCCCGGCGTCCAGCCCAGCCGGACGGCCTGCGCCAGGCAGTCCGCGAACGCCTTGCCCCTGAACCGGCCCGCACCGAGCGGAGAGGCCAACTCGTCGGGTCCGAACGCCTCGTAGCGCCACTGGTCGGTGTTGAGGTACCAGTACGAGGTGCCCGCCATGTGCCGCGTCGGCCGCTGCCAGTCGAAGGCGAACGCCAGATGCTGGAAGCCGGTCAGCGGGCGGACCTTCTCCTGCCCGACGTAGTGGGCCCAGCCGCCGCCGTTCACACCCTGGCAGCCGGTCATGGTGGTCAGCGCCAGAAACGCCCGGTAGATGGTGTCGGAGTGGAACCAGTGGTTGGTGCCCGCGCCCATCGCGATCATCGAACGTCCGTTGGTCCGCTCGGCGTTGCGGGCGAACTCCCGGGCGATCCGCGCCGCCTGGGCGGCCGGCACCGAGGTCATCGTCTCCTGCCAGGCCGGCGTGTACGGCTGGTCCGCGTCGTCGTACGAGGCGGGCCAGCTGCCCGGCAGACCGGGCCGGGCCACCCCGTACTGGGCCAGCATCAGGTCGAAGACCGTGGTGACCGTACGGCCGCCGATCCGCCGCACGGGCACCCCGCGCACCATGACCGAACCGCCCTCGGTGGCGCCTTCGTCGAAGCGGGGCAGCGCCACCTCCACCATGTTCTCGGCCGTCTCCAGGAGGCTCAACTCGGGCTCGACGCCCTCCAGGTCGAGGTTCCAGCGGCCCCGCCCGGCCTCCCCCCACCGGAAGCCGAGCGAGCCACCGGGGACCACCGTCTCGCCGGTGGCCCCGTCCAGCAGCACCGTCTTGGACCGCGCGTGCTCCTCCTCGCCGCCGAGATCGGCCGCGGTGAGGAAGCCGTCCGGGACGAGCCCGTGACCGCTCTCGCGCAGGGTCACCAGGAACGGTGCGTCCGTGTACGTGCTCAGGTAGTCCCAGAAGTACGGCACCTCGCGGTCGACGAGGAACTCGCGCAGGATCACGTGCCCCATGGCCATCGCCAGCGCCCCGTCGGTGCCCGGATGGGGGGACAGCCACTCGTCGGCGAACTTCACGTTGTCCGCGTAGTCCGGCGAGACCGCGACGACCTTGGTGCCGTTGTAGCGGGTCTCGGTGAGGAAGTGCGCGTCCGGGGTGCGGGTCACGGGGATGTTGGAGCCCCACATCACCAGATAGCCCGCGTTCCACCAGTCCGCCGCCTCCGGCACGTCCGTCTGGTCGCCGAAGACCTGCGGGGAGGCGGGCGGAAGGTCCGCGTACCAGTCGTAGAACGACAGCAGCGTGCCCCCGATCAGCGACATGAAGCGCGAGCCGGCCGCGTACGACGCCATCGACATCGCCGGGATGGGCGAGAAGCCCGCCACCCGGTCCGGGCCGTACGCCTTGACGGTGTGCACATGGGCGGCGGCGATCAGCTCGTTCACCTCGTCCCAGTCCGCGCGCACCAGACCGCCCTTGCCGCGGGCCCGCTTGTACGCCCGGGCCTTCGCCGGGTCGCCGGTGATCTCCGCCCAGGCCGCCACCGGGTCGCCCAGGCGCCGCCGCGCCTCGCGCCACAGCTTCAGCAGCACGCCCCGGACATACGGGTAACGGACCCGGCTCGGCGAGTAGGTGTACCAGGAGAACGACGCCCCGCGCGGACAGCCGCGCGGCTCGTACTCGGGGCAGTCGGCGCCGATCGAGGGGTAGTCCGTGGCCTGGTGCTCCCAGGTGATGATGCCGTCCTTGACATACACCATCCACGAGCAGGACCCGGTGCAGTTGACGCCGTGCGTGGAGCGCACCACCTTGTCGTGCGACCAGCGGTCGCGGTAGAAGCCCTCCCAGCGCCCGTCGCCCTCGCCGAACACGGCGCGGCCGTCGGCCGACACCTCCCGGCGGGTCAGCAGCCTGCGGGCGGCCAGCGGCCAGTTCTCCGCGGCGCCCGACTGCCGGCGCCGCCCCTCGCGATCGTTCTCCATGACTCGAAACGCTAGGCCGCGCCGGCCCGGCACACCCGGGGTCGCGCGGCCCCCGCCCGCCGGGCGACCGGCCCCCTTCCCGCGCCCCGCACAGGGACCAACGGCCCTGCGATCAGGGTCGGTCGGCGCCGAGCCGGGCACGCCCCGGGGTGCATGCTGGCGGTGATCGAACGAGCGGCGCCCATCGGTCCGACGCGACCCACCGCCGCAGGCCGCTGAATCCCCCGTCCCCGGCCCGCGGCGAGGGGCACGTCGGGGCACCCGCCCGTACGGTCACGCGTCCGGCCGTCCACCACGGCCGGACGCGACCCCCACGACGGGAGCACCGACCGAGCACCCGACCGAGCACCCGCGACCAAGCACCCGACCAGGAGAGGCGCGCGATGAGCACCGCCCGTGCGATCCGCCACCAACGGCACGATGCGGCTCAGCGGCCGTTCATCGTCATCTGGGAGTCCACCCGGGCCTGCCCGCTGGCCTGCCGCCACTGCCGTGCCGAGGCCGTGCCCGACCGCGACCCCGGGGAGCTGGACACGACCGCCGCGCGGGAACTGCTGCGTCAGGTCGCCGGGTTCGGGCAGCCCGCGCCCCTGTTCGTCATCACCGGCGGGGACCCCTTCCAGCGGCCCGACCTGACGGACCTCGTCGCATACGGCGGGGAGGCCGGAGTCCGCGTCGCCGTGTCGCCGTCCGGCACCCCCACCCTCACCGGCGAACGGCTGCGGGCCCTGCACGCCGCGGGCGCGGTGGGCCTGTCGCTCAGCCTGGACGGGTCCACCCCCGCCCTGCACGACGCCTTCCGCGGCGTCCCCGGCGTGTACGACTGGACGCTCGACGCCTGGGACACGGCGCGGGCCCTCGGCATGAAGGTCCAGATCAACACCACCGTCGCCCGGCACAACCTGCACGACCTGCCGGACATCGTCCGCCGGGTCGCCGACCACGGGGCGATGCTGTGGAGCGCCTTCTTCCTCGTCCCCACCGGCCGCGGACGCGACCTCGGCCCGCTCACCCCCGGCGAGACCGAGGACGTACTCAACTTCGTGTACGACATGGGCCGCACCGTGCCCGCCAAGACCACGGAGGCCCACCACTTCCGCCGGGTCGCCCTGCAACGGCGGATCCTCGCACGCACCGGCGAAGACCCCGCGACCGCGCTCGGACTCGGGCCGCTGTACCGGGAGTTGAGCGAACGCGCGGCGGAGCTGGGTCTGGCCGACGGCGATCGCCGCGTGCGCCGCCCCCCGCTGGACGTCAACGCCGGCCGGGGATTCGTCTTCGTCTCCCACACCGGCACCGTCCACCCCAGCGGATTCCTGCCGCTGGGCGCCGGGAACGTCCGCCGGACACCGCTGACCGAGATCTACCGCACCTCCGCACTCTTCACCGGGCTGCGCGACCCCGACCGGCTGGGCGGTCGCTGCGGGCGGTGCGAGTTCCGCCGGGTCTGCGGCGGCTCCCGCTCCCGTGCCTACGGCGCGACCGGCGACCCGTACGCCGAGGAGCCGTGGTGCGGCTACGTCCCCGGGTCCTTTCCCCACCAGCGGGAACTCGCCGAACTGCTGGCCGGAGCGGGAGCCGCAGACGCCGCGCGCCGCGAGGAGCACCGTGCCGCACACTCCTGACGAGCCCGTGCCCGAGCCCCTACCCGAGCCCGCCCCGGCGCCCGCGCCTGTGCCCACGCCCGCGCCCCTCCGCGCCCCCACCCCCGTCCCCGCTCCCGTCCGGATGTCCGGCAGGTTCCGGGCGTCCCGGCCGCGCGGCCGCCGCCTGGCCGCCCACGCCCTGGTCGCGGCCTGGCTGCTCCTGGCCGTGGTGGCCGCCGCCGTCCAGCACGACCTGCCGGTGGCGCGCTGGCTGGCCGTCCACCTCCTCCTGCTGGGCGCCGCCACCACCGCGATCGTCGTCTGGAGCGAGCACTTCGCCGTCGCCCTGCTGCACGCCCGTCCCCCCGGAGGGCGGGGCAGCGCCGTACGCCTGGCCGGTGTCAACATCGCCGCCGCCGGGATCCTGACCGGGGTGTGGGCGGACCGGCCCCTGCTGACCGGCGCCGCGTGCGTACTGCTCGTCACGGCGATCGGAGCGCACCTGGTCACCCTGGTCGCGCTGGGACGGGGCGCCCTCGGCGGACGGCTCGCCCCTGTCGTCGGCTTCTACCGCGCGGCCGCCCCGGCACTGACCGCGGGCGCGGTACTGGGCCTGCTGCTCGTCGACGGCGCGGCGGGACCCCAGTGGTACACCGGGCTGCGGCTGGCCCACGTGCACGTCACCCTGCTCGGCTGGATCGCACTGCCCGTGCTGGGCACGCTGTTCATGCTCTGGCCCACCGTGCTCGGCGTACGCATGCCCGAGCACACCACCCGCGCGGCCCGCAGGGTGCTGGCGCTGACCGGGTCGGGCCTGCTCGTCGCGGTCGCGGCACTGGTGGCGGGCCTGCGGCCGGCCGCCGTCGCCGGCGTCGCCGTGTACGGCGCCGGGGTGGCCGTCGCCGTCGCGCTGTTCGCCCGGACGGTACGGGCCCGGCCACCGGTCTCGTCGGCGGCCGCGTGGATGCTCGCCGCCGCCCTGGGCTGGCTCTGCGCCGCCGTCGCGGCCGACCTCGTCCTGCTCGCCGTACGGCCGCTCGACGAGGTGAGGGACGACGTGGCGGCCCTGACGCCGGTGCTGCTCGTCGGGTTCGTGGCCCAGGTCCTCATCGGTGCGCTGACGTACCTGCTGCCGGTCGTGCTGGCCACCGGGCCCGCCGAACGCGGCACACTGCGCGCCCGGTTGGAGTCGGGCCGGCTGTGGCGGCCGGTGCTGCTCAACTCGGGAGTGGCGGTGTGGGCCCTCCCGCTGCCCGCCCCGCTGCGCCTGGCGGGCGCGATCGCGGTCGCCGCCGCGGGCATCGCCTTCCTCGCCGTCCTCGTACCGGTACTCGTCCACGCGGGCCGCGCCGAACACCGGGCCCGGGACACGGAACACCGGGAACGGGCGGCCGCGCGCCGGCCTGTTCTGTGGGGCACCGCGGCGGGGACGGCCCTCGTGCTGCTGGGCGTCCTCGCGGCCAACAGCGGGGGAGGACCGGGCCCGCAGGACACCGCCGCCGGGGACGGCCCGGCGGGCACCGCCGTCACCCGCACCGTCGCAGTGACCCTGGAGGACATGAACGTCAGCCCCGCCCGGATCGAGGTCGCCGCGGGCACCGCCCTGCGGCTGGAGGTGACCAACACCGACAGCCGGCGCCACGACCTGAAGGTGGACGGCGGCCCGGCCACGCCCATGCTCGGCACCGGGCAGAGCCACACCCTCGACGTCGGCAGGATCAGCGAGGACCGCACGGCCTACTGCACCCTGCCGGGGCACAGGGCCGCCGGAATGACCCTGGACATCGACGTCGGCGAGCGCACCGGCGCGGAACACGGCGACGAGACCACCGTGGAGGCCGACGCGCACGACGGCCACATCGCGGGCTCGGCGGGCGGCCTCGACCTGTCCGCCGGATTCTCCGCGGACTGGCGTCCCCGCACCGCCGACCTGGCCCCGGCCCCCGGCGGCACGGTCCACCGGGCCGAACTGCGCGCGGGGCGCACCCGGGTGGAGGTGGCGCCCGGTGTCACCCAGGAGATGTGGACCTTCGGCGGCAGCGCGCCCGGCCCCACCCTGCGCGGCAGGGTCGGCGACGTCTTCGACATCACCCTCGTCAACGACGACACCATGGGCCACGGCATCGACTTCCACGCCGGCTCCCTCGCGCCCGACCGAGCCATGCGCACCCTCGAACCCGGCGAACGCCTGCGGTACCGCTTCCGTGCCGAGCGGGCCGGGGCCTGGCTCTACCACTGCAGCACCGCGCCGATGCTCCAGCACATGGCCAACGGCATGTACGGCGCGGTCGTCGTGGACCCGCCCGGCCTGGCGCGGGTCGACCACGAGTACGTCCTGGTCTCCTCCGAGCTGTACCTCGGCACGCCCGGCAGCGCGGCACAGGTAGCCAAGCTGCGCCGGCACGAACCGGACGCCTGGGTGTTCAACGGCATCGCCGGCCAGTACACCGAGCGGCCCCTGCGCGTCCGGGCCGGCGACCGGGCCCGGTTCTGGGTGATCGCCGCCGGGCCCGGCGACACAGTCGCCTTCCACATCGTCGGCACCGTCTTCGACACCGTGTACAAGGAGGGCGTCCGGTTGCTGAAGCCCGGCGACCCGGGCGGCGCCCAGGTGCTCGACCTGGCCCCGGCGCAGGGCGGTTACGTCGAGACCGTGTTCCCCGAGGCGGGGCACTACTCCTTCCTCGACCACGACATGCGGCACGCCGAGGCCGGAGCCCTGGGCACGATCGAGGTGAGCGAGTAGTGGACCTCGTCGGCTGGTGGTCCGTGGTGCGGTTCGTGCACGTCGCCGGAGCCGCCCTGTGGGTCGGCGGCCAGCTGGCCCTGACGCTCGTCGTCCTGCCGCTGGCCCGCCACCTGCTCGCACCGGAGGCCAAGGACCGCTTCGGCGCACAGGTCGGCCGCCGCTTCGGACTGCTCACCGGGGCGATGTTCCTGCCCGCCCAGGTGGGCACCGGCTGGGCCATCGCCTGGCACAAGGGAGTCACCTGGGCCTCCCTCGCGGAGCCCGGCTACGGGCGTGTCCTGGCGGCCAAACTGTGCCTGTTCGCCCTGGTGATGCTGGCCGCGGCCGGGCACGGCGTCGCCCACGCCAAGGGCCGCGCCGCACTGGCCCGCGCGTTGGCCGTGGTCTCCCTCGTCGCCTCGCTCGGAGTCGTCCTGCTGGCCACCGCCCTGCCCGCGACCTGAGCCGGCACCGGAACGCGCCGCGCGGCCCCGGTGCGGGGCCACCCGGCCCGCCACCGAGGGGCCGTTCAACCCTCCCCCCGGACAGGACGACGACGCAGGCTTGAGGCGAACAGGCAGAGCTTTCGCGAAGGAGCCGCCATGCAGACCCGGGAAGTCGACGCCACCGCCGTCCAGACGCTGCTCGCCGCGGCCGTGGCGGCGCCGTCCGTGCACAACACCCAGCCCTGGCGGTTCGGCCTGCGGGCGGACAGCCGGACCGTCGAGGTACGCGCCGACCACGCACGGTGGCTGACGGCAGCCGACCCCGAACGGCGCGCACAGCACCTGTCGGTGGGCGCGGCCGTCCTCAACCTCCGGGTGGCCGCCGACCACCTGGGCTGGACCCCGGTCGTCGAACTGCTCCCGCCCGCCGGCGACCCGAGCCTGCTGGCCACCGTACGGCTGTCCGGGCCGCCGCGGACCGGCGAGCCGCGGCCCCTCGCCGACCTGTACGAAGCCGTCGAGCGCCGCCACACCAGCCGGATGCCCTTCACCGGCCGCCCGGTGCCCGATCCCGTCGTGGCGGACATGACCGGCGCGGCCCGCGCCGAGGGGGCCTACCTGGAAGTCCCCGACATCGTCGCCGGCCGCCGGCTGCTGCGGCTGACCGCGGCCGCCGAGGCCCGCAACGCCGCCAGCGCCGAGCGCACCGCGGAGACCCGTGCCTGGCTCACCGCACCCGGAACCGGCACCCCCTTCGGCATCCCCGCGACCGCCCTGGGCCCCCGGGACAGCTCCGGGCACGTACCGATGCGGGACTTCGCCGCCCCACTGCCCACGCTGGGCCGGCCGACCCTGCGGTTCGAACGCCACGTCCAGGTGGGCCTGTTGTGGACCTCTCACGACCGGCGGCAGGACTGGCTGCGCGCCGGTCAGGCCCTGCAACGCGTGCTGCTCACCGCGACCGCGCACGGGGTGCGCACCTCGATGCTGCACCAGGCGATGGAGTGGCCCGATCTGCGGGCGGCGATGAGCGGCCCCCGGCGGCGCCACTGCCCGCACCTGCTGATCCGGTTCGGCTACGGGCCGGAGGGCGGCCGCACCCCGCGCGCCGCCGGGACCCCCGGCCCTCTTCCCGGGGACCCTCCGGCCGGTGCCCGGGACCCCCGGCCCATCCCGCCGGGACGCCGGCCGACGCGAAAGTGATCAAGAGAGTCCGGCGCACGGCCGACAGGGCCCGCGGACGCCCGCGTCGAGACGCGCCGGTCACATGACCGATCACCGTGACGGAAGAGGACGGACACCATGGTCCACCAGTTGAGCGAGCAGCGGGACACTCCACCGCCGGCCCCCGCGGGCGCGTCCGTGCCCGGCCGGGCCTGGCTGATGCTGGCTCTGGCCACGGCCGGCTTCGCCGTGAACTTCTGGGCGTGGGCGCTGCTGAGCCCGCTCGGCCCCCGCTTCAAGGACAGTCTGGGACTGACCTCGTTCGAGCAGTCGCTGCTGGTGGCGGTGCCCGTGGTGGTCGGCTCCCTCGGCCGGATCCCGGTCGGCGCGCTCACGGACCGCTTCGGCGGGCGGGTCATGTTCCCGCTCGTGTCGGCGGCCACCGTCGTGCCGGTGCTCTACCTCGGCCTGGCCGGGCACTCCTCGCTGACCGCGCTGCTGGCGGGCGGGTTCCTCCTCGGCGTCGGCGGCACGTCGTTCGCGGTCGGCGTGCCCCTCGTCAACGCCTGGTTCCCGCCCGAGCGCCGCGGCCTGGCCATCGGCGTCTTCGGCATGGGCATGGGCGGTACGGCGATCAGCGCCCTGACCACGGTGAGGCTCGTGGACGCGCACGGCATGGCCACCCCGTTCCTCATCACGGCGGCGGTCCTGGCGGCCTACGCGGTCCTGGCGGCACTCCTGCTCAGGGACGCCCCCGGGCACGCCGTGCCCACCGAGCCGCTCGCCCGCAGGCTGGGCGCGACCCTGCGCCTCGGCACGACCTGGCAGGCGTCCGCGCTGTACGCGGTGGCCTTCGGCGGCTACGTCGCCTTCTCCGTCTACCTGCCCACCTACCTCAAGACCGGCTACGGGCTCACCCAGGCCGACGCCGCGAACCGCATGGCGGGGTTCGTCCTGCTCGCGGTCGCGATGCGCCCCGTCGGCGGCTGGCTGTCCGACCGCGTCGGACCGGTCCGGGTGGTCACCGGCACGCTCGTGGTGGTGCTGGCGGCGGCGCTCGTCCAGTCCTCGGCACCGGCCCTGACACCGGTCGGCACCGCCGCGTTCCTGTCGCTGGCCGGGGCACTCGGCGCGGGCAGCGGCGCGGTGTTCGCCCTGGTGGCCCTGCTCGCCCCCGCGAACAGACTCGGGTCGGTCACCGGCGTGGTGGGCGCCGCCGGCGGCCTCGGCGGATTCGTGCCACCCCTGGTGATGGGTTCCCTCTACGGGACGTACGGCTCGTACGCGCTCGGCCTGGTCCTCCTCGGCGCGGTCGCGGCGGCGGCGCTGGCCTACACCGCCACCAGCCTGCGCCGGACCGTCACGGACGAGCCCACGGCCGCGCCCGCCGACTGAGGCGCCCGGGCCCTTCACCGGGCCCGGCACCCGTCCCGCCCCCGACCTCCTCCGGAGACCCTCATGTGCGAGTACTGCGGCTGCCAGTCGCTGACGTCGATCGACGAACTCACCCGCGAACACGAGGCGGTGGTGGCCCTCATCAGCCGGGTCAGGACGGCCCGCGACCAGGGCGACACCGTCGCCGCCGCCGGTCTCGCCCGACGCATCGCCGCCGTCCTGGCGCCCCACACCCAGGTGGAGGAGCACGGCCTGTTCCCCGCGATGGCCGACGAGTTCCCCGACCAGATCGCCGCCCTGGAGGCCGAACACCGCCGGATCGAGGCGGTACTGGCCGAGGCGGCCCACGGAGTGCCGACCGACCCGGCCTGGCCGGACCGGCTGCTGGACGTCCTCGCCCAACTGCGCGACCACATCCTCAGGGAACAGGACGGCGTGTTCCCGGCCGCCCTGGCGACCCTGACCACCGAGCAGTGGGAGGCCGTCGAGGCCGTACGGGCGCGGACGGGCAGCGCCCTGCCCCCGTCGGCCGCGTGACCGGGGGCAGGGCACCGCCTCCCCGTCAGGCAGCCGAGTCCGCCGTGTCTTCCCGGCCTGCCCGGTCCGTCTTGTCCGCCAGCCACAGGTCGGGGCCGAACACCTCGTAGCGGATGCGGCGGGCCGGGACACCCGCGGCGATCAGCCGGGCGCGCACATCCCGCATGAACGGCAGCGACCCGCACATGAACACCGCTGCCCCCGCGGGCAGTTCGACGCCGGACAGGTCCATCAGGCCGCTGCGCGCCTCCGGCTCCTGCGGGCCCGGGCGCTCGTACCAGAACACGGCACGGGCGTCCGGCAGCCGATCGACCAGCTGACGCGTCTCGGCACGCAGGGCGTGCTCGGCCGGAGACCGGTCGGCGTGCAGCACCAGCACCGGACGGGTGGACTCCAGCGCGGCGAGGTGGGCCAGCATTCCGGTGAGGGGAGTACAGCCGATGCCCGCCGAGACCAGCACGAGCGGAGCGGCCGCCTCCGCGTCGTCCAGGACGATGTCGCCGGCCGGCGTCGACAGGGTCAGTTCGTCACCGCGGCACACGTCGCCGAACAGCAGGTTGGAGACCTCGCCGTCCGGCGACCCGTCCGCGCCGGCGACCCGTTTGACGGTGATCCGGCGCAGGTCGCCGCCGGGGTCCGCGGACAGGCTGTACTGGCGCAACTGCCGCACGCCGTCGGACATCGCCACCCGCACACTCACGTACTGCCCGGCCCGGGCCCGCGGCGCCGGCCCGCCGTCGGACGGACGCAACACGAAGGACACCACGTCCGGGGTCTCCGTGCGGCGCTCGACCACCGTCCACGGGCGCCAGACGTGGCCGGGCCGCAGTCCCGCCTCGTGGTAGAGGCGTGCCTCCATGCCGATCAGCGCACCCGCCATCAGCCAGTACACCTCGTCCCAGGCGGCCGCCACCTCCGCGGTGACCGCGTCGCCCAGGACGTCGGCTATCGCCGCGAAGAGGTACTTGTGGACGATCGTGTACTGGTCGTCGGTGATGCCGACGGAGACGTGCTTGTGCGCGATGCGCTCCAGCAGGGTGTCCGGACGGGTGTCCGGGTGGTCGAGCAGCGCGCCGGCGAACGCGGCGATCGAACCGGCCAGCGCCCTGCGCTGGGCGCCGCTCGCCTGGTTGCCCCGGTTGAACAGCCCGTCGAGCAGTTCCGGCCGGTCGTGGAACATCGTGCCGTAGAAGCGCGAGGCGATCTCGTCGAGCGCTCCGGTCACGGCGGGCAGCGTGGCCCGGACCACGGACGCGGACTCTGCGGACAGCATGGGACCTCCCGTAAGGGGATGGGGGAGTTGGTGACCGCGGCACTGGATGCGGCGGTGAGTCCCTGTGTACCAGGGGGCGGCCCGCGTTTCGGCCCCGTCGCGCCCTCGGCGCCCCACCGGGGACCAACGGACGGGCGAACAGGGCCGTTGGTCCCCATCAGGGCCTTGCGGGCCGGGGCTCAAGGTCCCCGGGAGAGGACTCCCCCCGGCCCTGCCCCCGCGACGCGAAGACGTCTCACACGACGGTGGAGCGCCGAGCCTCGGTGAGCCGGACGCCGGTGATCAGGTCGGGAACGATCCGGATCGCGTAGTCCATGGACCGGTCGACCCAGGGACGCAACAGCGCCCGGTATCGGGCCAGTTGCGCGGGATCGGTCACCGGTTGGGCGTAGCCCGTCACCACGACGCTCCACCCCAGGTGTGTGTCCGGGTCGATCGAGTCGGCCTCGTAGGCGACCACCACACCCGGATCGCCGGCCTTCTGCGTACGGGAGGTCAGGGCCGCGCCCTCGTGGGTGCGGATGATGATGTCCCCGTCGTCCAGGACGTGGTTGACCGGCCGGATCGTCGGCAGCGCCTGCCTGGTGAAGACGACCCGCCCCAGGGAGACACTGCCCAGCAGCGCGAGGGCCTCCTCGCCGCCCAGCTCGGTGCTGCGGCGAGGGGCCACCGGAGGCGAGGGGACGTACTCGGAGGTCATGGCATGCTTTCGTCGGAGTCCACAGATTTCGGTCGCTTCATTGGAGCCCCGCCGACGAGCCGTGTGCTAGGGCCGTTCGGCCCCCAGAACGCGTCCGCCCGGCTCGGCTCCGGCCGCCCGCGGAAGACTGGGCCGACCGGCCCTGGCCCTTCGGCCCCGGGCACTGGAGGATCTCCGCAGGAGGAGCCGTCGTCCCCGCGGGGGCAGCGGCTCGCCACGAGAGCGCAGACGAGGAGTACTGGCATGGCGGACACCGAGCAGCCCGGCCCCGGGGACCCGATCCGGGTCTTCCTGCTGGACGACCACGAGGTCGTACGGCGCGGCGTGCGCGACCTGCTCGACGACGAGCCCGGCATCACGGTGGTCGGCGAGGCGGGCACGGTCGAGCAGGCCCTGGTCCGGGTGCCCGCCCTGCGCCCCCACGTGGCGGTGCTCGACGTACGGCTGCCCGACGGCGACGGCGTGGGCGTCTGCCGCGAGCTGCGGTCCCGCATGCCGGAGCTGGCCTGCCTGATGCTGACCTCGTTCGACGACGAGGAGGCCCTGCTGGACTCGATCATGGCGGGCGCGGCCGGGTACGTGCTCAAGCAGATCCAGGGCTCGGACCTCGTCAACGCGGTGCGCACGGTCTCCGCCGGGCAGTCGCTGCTCGACCCGAGCGCGGCGACCAAGCTGATGGCGCGGCTGCGCGGCGAACAGACGCGGGAGGAGGTGCCGGACGCCCTGCCGGGCCTCACCGACCGCGAACGGGAGATCCTCGCCCTCATCGGCGAGGGCCTGACCAACCGGCAGATCGGACAGCGGCTCTACCTCGCCGAGAAGACGGTGAAGAACCACATCTCCCGGCTGCTGGCCAAACTCGGCGTCGAGCGCCGCATCCAGGCCGCCGTCATCGCCACCCAGGCGCAGGACCGGCTGCGGCAGGACCGGCACTGAGCCGGCCGCCCGAACCCCTCCCGAGCCCCGTCCGAGCGGGGACCGCTACCGTTGGTGGGTGACCGGGGCGGCCGGCTGCCGGCGCGTCCCAGGGACCTGGAGGATCACCCGTGGAGAGCCCTGACCAGGCGGAAGCCCGGGTACGCCTGCCGCAGCTGCGGCTGGACGAGCTGCTGGAGGAACTCCAGGCCCGGCTCGACGCCGCCCGCGGCACCCGCGACCGGGTCCACAGCCTGCTCGAGGCGGTGCTCTCGGTGGGCCGGGAGCTGGACCTCGAGCATGTGCTGCACAGCATCGTGGAGGCGGCGGCGGCCCTCGTCGACGCCCGGTACGCCGCTCTCGGCGTGATCGGACCGGACGGCAAACGGCTCTCGGCGTTCCACACCGTCGGGGTCGGCGAGGAGCAGATCGCCCGCATCGGCGCCTACCCCGAGGGCCACGGCATCCTGGGCGAGCTGATCCGCCACCCCGAGCCCCTGCGGCTGCCCGACCTCTCCGAGCACGCGGCGTCGTACGGCTTCCCGCCGCACCACCCGCCGATGAACACGTTCCTCGGTGTCCCCATCCGGGTCCGCGACCAGGTCTTCGGCAACCTGTACCTGACCGAGAAGCGGGGCGGGGCGCAGTTCGACGAGGAGGACGAGTCGGTCCTGTCGACACTGGCCGTCGCGGCCGGCGTCGCGATCGACAACGCCCGGCTGTACGAGCAGTCGCGGCTGCGCGAGCGCTGGCTGCAGGCGAACGCGGAGATCACCCACAGCCTGATGTCAGGCAGCGAGCGCGGCGCGGCACTCGGCCTGATCGCGGAGCGCGCCCGGGAGATCACCGGCGCGGCCCTGGCCGTGCTCACCATGCCCATGCCGGACACGGACTCCCTGGTGGTGGAGCTGGCCACTGGACAGGGCGCCGAGGACCACCGCGGCCTGGTGCTGCCCATCGACGACAGCCTCACCGGCCTGGCGTTCTCCACCGCCGAGCCCGTGCGCAGCCCGGACATCACGCAGGACGCGCGGGTGTCCGCCGCGGCCCCCCGGTTCACCGGGCTCGGACCCGCGGTGGCCGTGCCCTTCGGCGCCGCGGGCGAGGGCGTACGCGGTGTGGTGCTGCTGGTGCGGCAGGCGGGCCGGGCGGTGTTCTCCGCGAAGGAGACCGAGCCGCTGCAGGGGTTCGCCGCGCAGGCCGCCCTCGCGATGGAGCTGGCGGAGCGACGCCGGGACGCCGAGCAGATCGCCGTGCTCCAGGACCGGGACCGGATCGCCCGGGACCTGCACGATCTGGCGATCCAGCGGCTGTTCGCCACCGGGATGACGCTCCAGAGCGCGGGTCGCCTGATCGAGAACGGCTCCGCGTCGGAGCGGGTACTGCGGGCGGTGGACGACCTGGACGAGACCATCAAGATCATCAGGTCGACGATCTTCGGTCTCCGCGCGCGCGGCGGCACCGCCGGCGGGGGACTGCGGGGCCGTACGGTGCGGGTCGTGGGCGAGGCGGCCCCGGTGCTGGGCTTCGCACCGAGCCTGCGGATGGAGGGCCTGCTGGACACGGAGGTCCCCGGTCGGGTCGCCGAGCACGTCGTCGCGGTGCTGTCCGAGGCACTGACCAACGTCGCCCGGCACGCACGCGCCGACCGGGTGGCGGTGGCCCTGGAGACCGACGGCCACGAGGTACGGCTGACCGTCACCGACAACGGCGTGGGCGTCCCGTCCGGGGGCCGCCGCAGCGGGCTGCGCAACATGGCGGAACGGGCCGCGCAGCTGGGCGGCGAGCTGCGGCTCACCGGCCCGGCGGACGGAGGCACCACCCTGGAGTGGTGGGCACCGGTGCCGGACGAGGGCTGATCGCGAAGGCGCCGCTCGGAGCGGGCCCCGGGTCGGCGCGGGCCCCCGGTCAGAGCAGGCCGCCGCTGCCGTACGGCGCGTACAGGTCGAGCAGCCGGACCCGGGCCGCCTGCAGCCGGTGGGCGACCACCCGGCCGACCCAGACGGCGACCGCCCGGCCGAACTCCGGGTCGCGGGCGCACATCTCCCGCATGGCGTCCGCGTCGAACTCCCAGGCCCGTACCGGGGTCGTGGCCTCGGCGCCCAACTGCCACAGGCAGGGCGGGTAGTGCCAGGACCAGCCGACGAGTTCGCCGTGGCCCAGCGTTTCGATGACGGCGGCCCGGCGGCCGGGGACGCGCAGGTCGAGACTGACCGTGCCGGTCCGGACGATCCAGAACCGGTCGGCCCGCCGTCCCTCCTCGAACAGTCGGGTGCCCTCCGCGACGGAGACCTCCCGGGCGATCCGCATCAGTCGCTCGCGGTGGTCGACGGGGAGAGCGGCGGACAGGGTGGTGGCTGAGGTCATCGCTCCGGCTCCTTTCGCGCGCTCGCCGCGGACGGACGGCGAAGGAGCCGCTCGGCGCCGCGGTCGGTCCGGTGGCCCGAGAGGACGGCGCGAGGAGGGGAGGGGGTGCGAGGGCGGCACGAGAACGCCGCTCGCCCGGCCGCGGGGCCCGTCTCGTCGTTCCCTTCGGGAGCACGCTGTCTGTGGTCACCACCAGCGTCCCGCCGGCCGGCGCATCGCACCAGGGGCCGACCGGACCCGCCCGGGGGCCGTTCGGCCCAGGCCGCCGTCGCCGCGCCCGGGGCCGGGCACGACCGCCGCCCCGGCGGACGCGCCGGTCAGCCGACCGGGAAGGGGAGCCGCGCCGCCGGCCCGCCCAGCGCCGCCGCCTGAGCCGCGGTCGGTGCCCGCCGCCCCGTGCCGACCAGCAGCGCGTCCCGGTCGGTGAACGACGCGGGAAACGTCGCCGCGACGATCTTCAGCCGGCGGCCGGCGACCCGCCGGGGTCAGCTCTCGGGGACCTTGACCCAGTCGAGCGTCCGCTGAACGGCCATCTTCCAGCCCGCGTAACCCTGCGCCCGCCGGTCCTCGGACCACTGGGGCTCCCAGCGCCTGGACTCACTCCAGTGGGTGCGCAGTTCGTCGGTGTCCCGCCAGAAGCCCGTGGCCAGCCCCGCCGCGTAGGCCGCGCCGAGGGCGGTGGTCTCCGCGACGACGGGGCGGCTGACGGGGACACCGAGGACGTCCGCCTGGATCTGCATGCACAGGTCGTTGGCGGTCACACCGCCGTCCACCCTCAGTACGTCGAGGTGGACCGAGGAGTCCTGCTCCATGGCCTCGACCACGTCGCGGCTCTGGTAGCAGATGGCTTCCAGCGTCGCCCGGGCCAGGTGCGCGTTGTCGTTGTACCTGGCGAGGCCCACGATCGCGCCCCGGGCGTCGGAGCGCCAGTACGGGGCGAACAGGCCGGAGAAGGCGGGGACGAAGTACATGCCTCCGTTGTCGTCGACGGTACGGGCGAGTTCCTCGCTCTCCGCCGCGGTCTTGATGATCTTCATCTGGTCGCGCAGCCACTGCACGGCCGACCCGGTCACCGCGATGGATCCCTCCAGCGCGTAGACCGGCGGGCTGTCGCCGAACTGGTAGGCCACGGTGGTCAGCAGACCGTGCTGCGAACGGACCAGTTCCGTACCGGTGTTGAGGAGCAGGAAGTTGCCGGTGCCGTAGGTGTTCTTGGCCTCGCCGGGCGAGAAGCAGACCTGGCCGACGGTCGCCGCGTGCTGGTCGCCCAGCACCCCGGTGATGGGAACGGCGGCGCGCAGCGGCCGGGAGGTGCGGGTCGTGCCGTACGCCTCCCGGTGCGAGGAGGGGTTGATGGTGGGCAGCATGCCGCGGGGGATGCCGAAGAAGCCCAGGAGTTCGTCGTCCCAGTCGAGCGTCTCCAGGTTCATCAGCATGGTGCGGCTCGCGTTGGTCACGTCGGTGGCGTGGATGCCGCCGTCGGGACCGCCGGTCAGGTTCCACAGGACCCAGGTGTCGGTGTTGCCGAACACCGCGTGCCCCCGCTCCGCCGCCTCGCGGACGCCGTCGACGTTCTCCAGGATCCACTGGATCTTCCCGCCCGAGAAGTACGTCGCGGGCGGCAGCCCGGCCTTGCGGCGGATGACGTCGCCCCGGCCCGAGCGCTCCAGGTGCGCCGCGATGGCGTCGGTGCGGGTGTCCTGCCACACGATGGCGTTGTAGTAGGGACGCCCGGTGCGCGGGTCCCAGACCACCGTGGTCTCCCGCTGGTTGGTGATGCCGATGGCCGCCAGGTCCGTGCCCGACAGACCGCCGTTGCGCAGGCCGTTCTGCATCACCGAGTTGGTGCGTTCCCAGATCTCCACCGGGTCGTGCTCCACCCATCCGGAGCGGGGGAGGATCTGCTCGTGCTCCAACTGGTGCTTCGCGACCTCGTTGCCGCCGTGGTCGAAGATCATGAATCGGGTGCTGGTGGTTCCCTGGTCGACCGCGCCGATGAAGTCCGCCATGGTTGCTCCGCCTCTCCGGCCGGTGTCATTCTTCCGGTGCCGGGACGCGCCCCGGCGGTTCGGGCTCAGCGGCCGGCAGGAACCGGCCGATGAACACCTTGTACAGTCCCGCGCCGAGCACACCGCCGACCAGCGGGCCGACGATCGGCACCCAGAAGTAGAAGTTGCCGTACTGGTCCCGCCACGCGTCGTCGTACCCGGTGATGAAGCTGGCCAGCCGGGGGCCGAAGTCACGGGCCGGGTTGATGGCGTAGCCCGCGTTGGTGCCGAAGGCCATACCGATCGCGACGACGACCAGACCGATGACGAACGGGGCGAGGTTGGCCTTCGGCGGGTCGTTGAGCAGGTCCGTGAGCGCCATGATCAGAAGCAGCAGGATGGCGGTTCCGATGACCTGGTCGCGGAAGGCGCCCCACTCGTGGACCGGCAGCCCGGTGTTGCCGTTGGCGGGGAGCGTGGAGAACACGAACTGCGTCTTGAGGGTGTGGCCGGGGTCGGCCTTCGCCAGCGCTTCCGTGTAGTTCCAGCGGACCAGGAGGGCCGCCACGAACGCGCCCGCCGTCTGGGCCAGCGTGTAGGGGATCACCTTGCGCCACGAGAACCCCTTGAACACGGCCAGCGCGAGGGTCACCGCGGGATTGATGTGCGCGCCGCTCAGCCGCGCCGCCACATAGACGCCCAGGGTGACACCGAGGCCCCACGCCCAGGCGATGCTGTCGTGGTCCCCGAGGCCGCCCGGCGGGTCCGTGAGGGCGCCGCCCGCGATGACCTGGGCCACCACGCCGCAGCCGAAGAGGATGAGGATCAGCGTGCCGGCGAACTCGGCGGACAGTTCGCCGAGCAGACCGGATCTTTTGAGCCGCTCAGCCATGGAAGCTCACCTTCCGCCGGCTTGACCGGCCGTCGACTGTTCGAGCATCTCCTCGGACAGATTAAGGTGACTTCCGGCGAACCGCACTTAAGGGACATCCGTGGTGAAGGGTCGCCCGCGCCGCCCCGCCCCGGGGCGGAGCGGGCGCAGGGGACCGGCCTCACCACCCGCGGTGCTCCGTCGGAGTGATCGGCGCTCGCCGGGCGGGGGCGGACCCGGCGGTCAGGGAGCGATCGGCATCCGGCGCTTGTGGTCGGTCCGCCGGTAGCGGGTGACGATCGTCTCGAAGGCCCGCTCGTTCACCGGCCCGCCCTCCAGGAAGTCGTCGATCTCCTCGTACGTCACTCCCAGGGCGTCCTCGTCGGCCTTGCCCGGGTCGAGGGTCTCCAGGTCGGCCGTCGGGACCTTCCGCACCAGCTCGGCGGGGGCACCCAGCGCGTCCGCGACGGCGCGCACCCGGCGCTTGGTGAGGCCCGTCAGCGGTACGACGTCGGCGGCGCCGTCGCCGAACTTGGTGAAGAACCCGGAGACCGCCTCGGCCGCGTGGTCGGTGCCCACGACCAGCCCGTTGTGCGCACCGGCCACGGCGTACTGCGCGATCATGCGCTGCCGGGCCTTGATGTTGCCGTACACGAAGTCCTGGTGGTGGGCGTCGCGGAAGGCCACGTCGGCGGCGAGCAGGGCCTCGAGCGCCGCGTCGCTCGCGGGCTTGATGTCGACGGTCAGCACCTGGTCGGGGTCGATGAAGGAGAGCGCCTGCTGGGCGTCGTGCTCGTCGGCCTGGACCCCGTGCGGCAGCCGCATCGCGTAGAAGCGCGCCTCGTGACCTGTGGCGCGGGCCCGCTCCACGGCGAGCTGGCACAGCCTGCCCGCGGTGGTCGAGTCGACCCCGCCGCTGATACCGAGCACCAGGGCGCGCAGACCCGTCGAGGTCAGCCGCTCGGCGAGGAAGGCCACCCGGCGCTCGATCTCCCGTTCGGCGTCGAAGGTCTCGGCGACCTCCAGTTCCCGGGCGATCTCCTTCTGCAGGGCGATGGACGCCGGCTCGCTCAATTCCGCTCCTTGTTCGACTGGCAGGGCATGTCTCGTTTCACCCTACCCAGTGGAGCGCAAGGTGCGGGGCGGCCGTCAGGTCCGCCCCGCACGGCTGCGGGTCAGGTCAGCGGTTCGACCCGGATGTTGCGGAAGCGGACCTTGTTGCCGTGGTCCTGCAGCCGGATCGCCCCGGCGGCCGGCGTCTCGGCCCGCCCCGCCGCGGTCGGGCCGTCGAGGACGACGTCGTCGTGGACCGTCTCGCCGTTCCACACCACCGTCACCCGCGCGTCGGCGGTCTTGGCGCCGCTGTCGTCGAAGCGCGCGGCGTGGAAGACGATGTCGTACGTCTGCCAGGTCTCCGGTGCCGTCGCCGCGTTGGTGTCGGGTGCCTTCTTCAGATAGATCGCCCCCGCCTCGTTGGTGTCCGGGGTGGTGTCGCCGAAGGAGTCGAGGATCTGCAGCTCGTAGCGGTCCTGGAGGTAGATGCCGCTGTTGCCGCGGTCCTGGCCGGTCACGTCGTCCGCCAGCAGCGGCACCCGGAACTCCACGTGCAGCTTGAAGTCCTGGTAGGCGTCCTTGGTGCGGATGTCGCCGCAGCACACCTCCATCGACCTCTCCTCGGCCAGCGGCCAGGCCACCTGCCGCCCGTCCGTGTGCTGCCACTGCTCCTGCGAGGCGGCGGTGCCGTCGAACAGGGCGACCCGCGCGCCGTGCGGGTGCACGGTGATCAGGTCGAGGTTGACGTGGCCGGTGTCGCCGGGGTCGTACCGGTAGGAGAGCGTGTTGTGGCCGGCGCGCAGCCGCACGCTCTCGGTGCGGGTGGTCCAGGTGTCCCAGTCCCCGGTGGAGGGAAGCCGCGTCTGGCGCACCTTCTTCCCGTTGGCGTACAGCGAGAGCGACTTGCTGCCCTGGAAGGGGTCCGGGCCGTTGGAGTAGCGCAGGCCCACGTCGTAGGTGCCCGGCTTGCGGACGGTCACGTCGAACGTGGTCGTGGCCCTGCCCTCGGTGGCGTAGCGGTCGACGAACCCGCTGCCGGAGTAGCCGACGTGGTCGGTGTTGATGCCCGCCCTGCCGGTGAGGCGTGCCTCCTCCGCCTCGTACAGGGTGGCCGCCGGCGGCTGCTTGCCGGGCATCTCGTTCAGCGTGTACCAGGCCTCGGTGCTCCACAGCGTCTCACCCGAGGCCGAGGTGAACGGCCGCGGGGAGCGCAGGTGCACGACACGGTCGGGCCGGAGGCCGTCCAGCCGCAGCCGGACGGTGCGGCCGTCGTCCGAGAGCGTCGCCGACCGTACGGCCAGCTCCTCCTCGGCGATCTTCGGGCCGCCGTAGTCGGAGGTCGGCGTGTAGCGCCACTGCTCGGCCTCGTAGCCGGCCGCGAGGCCGGCGGCCGTCTCGGCGGAGACCGGCTGGGTGTACGTCAGGTCGAAACCGCCCGGCACGGCCCGCATCTTCTGGATGTCGAAGGTGTTGCCGCCGTTGGGGGTCAGCTTCTGCAGACCGAACTTGAGCTTGCCCTCCTGCCCCCAGTTGCCGTCGGCGCCCAGGCCGCCGGTGTAGATCGCCCCGTCGGGGCCCATGGAGACACGGTTGACGCCCGCTTCCAGGCCCTGCGTGTAGCGGAAGACGGCGCCCTGGTACTGGCCCTTCACCTTCTCCAGGTAGGCGCGCTGCAGGCCGCCGTAGGTGACGTCGCCGATCAGCATCTGGCCCGCGAACCTGCCCTTGGTCAGGTACAGCGGCGTGGAGGGCGAGTTGCCGATCTCGTTCTGCGGCAGCCACAGCACCGGCTCGGTGACGGGGGAGTCCTCGAAGGGTCCCGCGGGCTCGGTGTGGTGGTTGAAGAAGCGGTCCTGCTTGATCTGGACGAGCTTCGAGGCGGGCAGCCAGCCGCCCTGGTTGTCGGTGGCGAACAGGCTGCCGCCCGGCCCCCAGCCGATGCCGTTGGGCGTGCGCAGCCCGCCCGCGATCGGGCTGATCTTCCCCGTCCTCTTGCTGACCTTGTACGTCGTCCCGCGGTTCGGCGCGGGCTGGGGGGTGGTGGTCGCGCCGCCGAGGTCGATGGCGACGGAGAGGTTCACGTAGAAGTAGCCGTCGCGGTAGAGCAGGCCGAACGCGAACTCGTGGAAGTTGCCGCCGTAGGGCCAGGTGGCGACCGTGCGGTACTCGTCGGTCACGTCGTCGCCGTCGCGGTCGACGAGCCGGGTCAGCTCGTGCTTCTGCGAGACGTAGAGCGAACCGTCCACGTACTTGATGCCCATGGGCTCGCGCAGCCCGCTCGCCACCTTCTCGACGGTGACCTTGTCGCGGCTGGTCCCACCGGTGACGTTGTCGAGGAGGTACACCTCACCGGCAACGTTGTCGGTGCCGCCCCAGGTGCTGATCGCGAGCCGTCCGTCGGGCAGCCAGTCCATGCCGGTGACCTGCGGTTCGAAGCCGTCGGGGCGCAGGTCGGTGAGGGTGAGGTCGGGGCGCACGGAGGTGAGGGGCAGACCGTCGCCCGGGGTGTCGCGCCCGGCCTCGCACTCCTTGCGGCCCGGCGCCGTCACCCGGACGACCCCGGCGTCGGTGCTCAGCGCCTCGGTGGGTACGACGGTGAACTCGCTCTCGCCCGGCGGCATCCAGGACAGCTGGAGCTGCTGACCGCCGCCGCGGTCGAAGTGCTCGATGCGCAGCGGGTGCGCTCCCGCGGTGAGGTCGACGGTGCCGTCCTTGGGCTCCGCGCCGTGCAGTCCGTCGTGGTCGATCACGGTGGTGCCGTCGAGGGCCAGCCGGGAGCCGTCGTCGCTGACGAGCCGGAACACGTAGGTGCCGTCGCGCGGGGCCTGGAGGTAACCGGATGCCTGGGAGACGAAGTTGTCGGCGATGCCGCCGAAGTCCTCGGTGGTGGACCAGTCGACCGTGGGCATCAGCTTGTCGTGGTTGGGGGTCTGGCCGGGTTTGAGGGTGCACAGCTCGTTCAGCGGCGTCTGGACGTCGAACACGCGCAGCGTGACCCCGGGTTCCTGCGGCGGGATGTCGGCGGCGGCCGCCGAGGAGGCCGAGGCCGCCGGGGCGGCCCAGGCGCCACCGGCCGAAACGGCCGACGCCAGCAGGAGGATGAGGTGTCTTCGAGCACGCGATAACAGCCGTTGGCGCATTGGTCCTCCGGAAGATGGGGACCGGACCGTGCCGGATATCGCTCCGGTCTCGTGCGGTATGACGGACGTTCCGCCGCCAAGGTAGGAGACTTCCGCTTGGCATGTCCATACTTTGTCATCGCTGTGTTCAAAGTTCCTGGTGCCCAGAACCGCCGGCCGCGCACCGGGAGACGCCCTCGGGGGTCAGCGCCCCCTGCGCACCCGGGCCGCCGCGCGGGCTTCCGCCGCCTTGCGCGCCTCGACGGCCTTGCGGGATCCCTTCGCGGCGCGGCCCGGCCGGGTGCCCATCCCGCGGAAGGGGGCGTTGCCGCTCTCCTTCCCCGGTCCCTCCGGGGGGCGCCTGGCGCCGGTGAGGGTGGTCAGCCGCTGCTCGCCCGAGCGCACCGGGGTCACCGTCGGCCGGATCCCGGCCTCGGACATCATCCGGTTCACCTCGCGCCGCTGGGCGGGTGTGACGAGGGTGACCACGCTCCCCGCCCGGCCCGCGCGCGCCGTACGCCCGCCGCGGTGCAGGTAGTCCTTGGCGTCGGCCGGCGGATCGACGTTGACGACGAGGTCGAGGTCGTCGACGTGGATGCCCCGCGCCGCGACGTTGGTGGCCACCAGCACGGTGACCCCGCCCTCCACGAACCGGGCGAGGGTGTGGGTGCGCTGCGGCTGCGACTTCCCGCTGTGCAGGGCGGCGGCGGGCACGCCGGCGGCCCGCAGGTGCCGGGTGAACCGGTCGACCCCCGCCTTGGTGTCCAGGAACATCAGCACCCGGCCGTCCCGGGCGGCGATCTCGGTCGCGGTCGCGTACTTGTCGGCGGGGTGAATGGTCAGGACGTGGTGTTCCATCGTGGTCACCGCGGCCGACGCCGGGTCGACCGAGGCGAGTACGGGGTCGTGGAGGTGGTCCCGCACCAGCTGGTCGACGTCGCGGTCGAGCGTGGCCGAGAACAGGAGCCGCTGCCCGTCCGAGGGCACCTGCTCCAGGATGCCGGAGACCTGCGGCAGGAACCCCATGTCGCACATCTGGTCCGCCTCGTCCAGCACGGTGATCCGCACCCGGTCGAGGTGGCAGTCCCGGCGCGACACCAGATCGGCCAGGCGTCCCGGCGTCGCGACGACCACGTCGGCGCCGGCGCGCAGCGCCTGGGTCTGCCGGTTGATCGACAGTCCGCCGACGACCGTCGTCAGGCGTACGCCGAGCGCCCGCGCGTACGGCGTCAGCGCCTCGCTCACCTGCTGGGCGAGTTCCCGGGTCGACACCAGGACGAGGGCCAGTGGCCGCTTCGGCTCCGCGCGCCGGCCGGCGGTCCTGGCGAGCAGGGCGAGCCCGAAGGCCAGCGTCTTGCCGGACCCGGTCCGCGCGCGGCCGAGGATGTCGTGCCCGGCCAGGGCGTCGGGCAGGGTCGCCGCCTGGATGGGGAAGGGTTCCGTCACCCCCAGGCCGGTCATCGTCTCCACCAGCACCGGCGGCAGCCCGAGGTCGCCGAAGGACGGGGTCGGCTTCGCGTTCATGGGGGACCTTCCTGTTCAGGCGCCCGGAACGCGTCCGGGTCCGTACCCCTCGGTACGGACCCGGGCGCTTCGAAGCGTGGGCCCATTTTACCAGCGGGCGTCCAGGCGTCCGGCGGCCCGCAGTTCCGGGTCTACTTGGACTCGATCCGTCCGACCGGGTTCGGTCCGGCGTTCAGCGCGTCCCGCGCCGTCTGCCACGCGGAGTCCCCCGGGTACAGCTCGGACCTCAGGTAGGCCCAGGCGAGCCGCCGCACCGCGGCCACCCGGCCGGGGTCCTCGTCGGTGGTCTCCGCGACGTCGTACCCCGCGACTCCGCCGAGCCCGTGCTCCGCGCCGAACAGGGTGAGCAGGGCCTTGGGGCCGGGGGCGAGGGCGTACGGGTCGGCGTGCCACCCGGGTCCGCGCACCGTGAGGTGGGCGGAGTCGTCCTTGTCACCGGCGACGACGAGCGCGGGCGTCCTCATCGCGGAGAAGTCCGTGGTCAGGAAGAAGGGCATGCTCTCGGCGGCGGACGCGCTGAGGGCGTCGCCACCCCGGCCGGGCGCGGCGAGCAGGACGCCCGCGCCGATGCGGGGCTCGGTCAGGTCCACCTCCGTGCCGTCGTCCGGATCGGTGAGCCGGGCGCCCAGGAGCAGGCTCGCGGTGTGGCCGCCCATCGAGTGCCCGGCGACGGCGACCCTGCTGCGGTCCACTCGGCCGGCGAGTTGGGGGACGGCCCGCTCCAGGGCGTCGAAGCGGTCGAGGACGCGGGTCATGTCCTCGGCGCGCGACCGCCAGAACAGCGGCGCCCCCGGGGTCGCGGGATCGAGCGCCAGTGACCTGGAACTCAGGTGGGTCGGCTGGACGACGACGAAGCCGTGTGCCGCCCAGTAGTCGGCGAGAGGGGCGTAACCGTTCAGGGAGGAGAGGTGGTTCGAGTAGCCCTGGCCGTGCGAGAGCAGGATGACCGGCAGGTCGGTGCCCGTCACGGGCGCGGAGACCCGCACCTGGAGTTCCACGGGCCGTCCCGGCGCGGGCAGCACGACCGGGGCGACGGAGAGGACGGGCGCGGGCGGGACGACGAAGTCGGGTACGGGAGTGGGTGCGTTCATGAGGTGTATGTCCGTTCGAAGACTCGGGTGACTCGGGTGACTCGGGTGCTCTGGGGCTGGATCGGCCGCCGCGTCGCTCGTGCGGGCGCAGGCGTGGCGAGGCCGTTCTGAGGGTGCGCGCGTCAGCACGACAAAGTGGGACGCTGTCCCGGTTAAATATACGGGACGCTGTCCCGTTTGGTCAACGCGTCCGCTCCGGGGCCTCCGGCGAGCCGCGCCGCGTCGCCCGGACGCGACGGTGACTCCACCCGAGCAGGGCGAACAGCGCGAGGGAGGAGATGATCAGGCTCGCCCCGGCGGCCCACCCGGAGTACGGCAGCAGGGACACCAGGCCCCACGCCAGGCCGGCGGCGAAGAGGAACAGCCCCACCAGCACCGAGCCCGCGATGCGCCACCGGGAGGAGACGCTCTCCTCGGCCGCCCGCATCGCCCGCACGCGGACGGGGGCGACGAACCGGTCCAACGCCGGGACGGCGCGCGCCAGCAGCACCACCCCGGCGAAGACGAGCAGCAGGCCCGGCCCGGGCAGCACCAGCAGCGCGACGCCGATCACCAGCAGGACGGCGCCCACGACGCCCAGGGCGACGCGCCGGATGGACTCGACACCCCGCGCCATGGCGCCCCACTCTCCTGCGGTCGGCAAGGTCTCCTGTCGGGTAGGTGTGCCCCACCTTAGGCAGGGATCACCGGGCGGGCGATTCCGGTGGAGGGCGGGCGAGCGGGCCCCGGCCCGGTCCCGCACGGTGCGCGCGGGGCGGTCCGTCCCGTCCTGTCCGCCAATGCCCGCGGTGGGGAGGGGAGTTGCCCGGACGCCCCATCGACGTGCGTGGACTTCGCTGCTAGACCTGCACCACCCGTACCACCTGCACCCACCGTTCAAGGAGGAGCATGTGAGACCACGTCGCGCGGTCGTCCGGACCGCTTCGGCGCTCGTCGCCGCCCTCGCCCTGACCGCCGGTCTCGGCGGCCCGGCCGTCGCGGCCGAGGGGGCGGAGGCGGGGCCGGCCGCCACCGGGACCGGTCCCGTCACGCACGAGGAGAACGACCGCGTCCCCCAGGGGTCGGTCTGGACCCAGCACTACTTCCCGTCCTCCGACCGCTCCGGCACCCGGCTCCACGCCGACGTCCTGCTGCCCGAGGGGCTGAAGCGCAAGGAGAAGGTTCCGGTCATCCTGTCGGTCGGCCCGTACTTCTCCCACGCGGGCCAGACCGGCCCCGAGGGCTGGACCCGCACCGGCCCCTCGGCCCGCTTCCAGGACTTCATCGAGGGCACCGACCTGTTCGACCAGGGCTACGCCTTCGTCATGGTGGACCTGCGCGGCTTCGGCGGCTCCACCGGCTGCCTGGACTGGGGCGGACCCGGCGAACAGGCCGACGTGAAGGCCGCGATCGACTGGGCCGCGAAGCAGCCGTGGTCCACCGGCGCGGTCGGCATGTACGGCAAGTCGTACGACGCCGTCACGGGCCTCATTGGCAACAACCTGGACCAGCGGGCTCTCAGGGCCGTCGTCGCCCAGGAGCCGGTGTGGGACATGTACCAGTACATCTACTCCAACGGCGTGCCCCGTCCCAACGTGACCGGTACCGCGGGCGCCTACAACTCCATCGCCTCCATGCCCCCGATGGCGGACGACGATCCCCGCTACCAGGCCGCCGCCCGGTACGAGGAGAGCCACCCGGAGTGCCTGACGGAGAACTCGGCCGGCTACCGGATATCCGACCAGCGGGACGAGCACTGGACCTCCCGCGACCTGGCGAGAATGGCCAGGGGCAGCGACACCCCGCTCTTCGTCACCCAGGGCTTCGTCGAGAACAACACCAAGCCCGAGGAGATGGAGGAGTACCTCGACAACCACCGGGGCCCGGAGCGCGGCTGGCTCGGACAGTGGGACCACGTGCGCGGCGGCGACCGCGTCGGCGACGGACGCCTGGCCATGGGCCGGGAGGGCTGGTACGACGAGACCCTCTCCTTCTACGACCAGTACCTGAAGGGCGTCAGGCCGACGGTGCGTTACCCGGCCTACGCCGTCGAGGACTCCACCGGTGCCTGGCGGGCCCAGCGCACGTGGCCCGTCACGGAACGGTCGGTCACCCTCCCGCTCGGCGGCGGCTCCTACGTGGACGACGGCGGAGCGTCCGCCCGAGCCGGGCTGACCGCGTCCGGCGGCCCGGCGGCGAAGGCGACGCCGCAGCCGACCGGCAACTGGGACATGGAGAACGCGCCCGCGACCGAGCAGCCCGCCCCGGCCGGGCTGGCCGCGGAAGCGGCGAAGCGTCAGCGAGCCGGCGAGGTCGCCTCCAGCTTCTTCGTCTGGTCGAAGCCGCTGAAGAAGGCCACCCGCGTCACCGGCACCCCGCGGCTGTCCCTGACGGCCCGCGGCGAGGGCAACGTCATGCTCAAGCTGTACGACGTCGCCCCGGACGGCACCGCCGTCATGTTCGACGAACAGGTCTCCCTGGTGAAGTCCGGCCGGATGGGCGTCGACCTGAAGGCGACCGACTGGACCCTCGCCGCCGGACACGCCCTGGCCGTGGAGATCGGCTCCATCCAGACCGGCTCCTGGCGCGACACGCCCTCCGGCGAGACCGTCGAGGTCAGGGGGGCCAGGCTCGGGCTCGCTCTGGACGACCCGGCCGACGACGTCGCCACCGCCGGCGACCGGTCGCCGTACCTGGACACGTACCTGCGCCAGTACACGGTGCGCCTGCCGGCCGGGCCCGGGACGTTCTCGGTGGTTCCGGGTGGCCGGTCGTGACAAGCTGTGCTCCTGTTGTCCGAGCCCCAGGAGGTCACCATGACTGAAGAGTCTTCATCGCAGGCAGGTTCGGAACCGGCCAAGGACGAGAACACCACCGCCGTGACACCCGACGAGAACGGTCAGTACGACCTGAAGGGCAAGTTCCGCGAGGCGCTGGAGCGCAAGCGCGGCAAACAGGCGGAGGCCGCGGCCCTCGCCGCGGGCGCCGACGTGGCGAAGATCCGAGGCACCCACGGTCCGGCCGCCAGCCAGCGGTCGTTCCGGCGCAAGAGCGGCTGAGGTCGCACACGACGTCCCACGCGGGGCCCGGCCGTGGCAGCACGGCCGGGCCCCGCCCGTCCCGGTCGGCGGGTCGGGGGCGACCAGAAGCGATCAGCGGCGGTCAGGGGCGGGCGGTCAGATAGCCGCCCATGGAGGTGAAGTAGTCCGTCGCGGCCAACTCCCGTCCGTCCTCGGTCCGTACCCGTGTGACGGCGAGGCCGTGATCGCGGCCGCGCCGTGCGCCGGCCCCGGCGACGATCACCACGCCCTCGCCCTCGCGGTAGAAGATCCGTCCGGGCGTACCGCCGTAGCGGCCCTCGGAGACGACGGCGGCGAGGATCTCGAGCCGCCTGCCCCGGTGGAACGTGAAGGCGCTGGGGTACGGCTCGGACTGGGCCCGCACCAGGCGCTCCAGATCCTCGGCCGGCCAGTTCCAGTCGATGCGGATGTCCTCCTCGGACCGCTTGTGGAAGAAGCTCGCCCGGGAGCGGTCCTGCTGGGTGAACTCCGTCTGTCCGGCGGCGATCAGCCCGAGGGCGCCGATGGTGACGGGTGCGATGAGGTCGACGGTCTTGTGGAAGAGGTCCGTGGCGGTGTCCGCCGGCCCGACCGGCACCGCCTCCTGACGCACGATGTCACCGGCGTCCAGCTCGTCGTTCATCATGTGCGCGGTGACGCCCACTTCGGTCTCGCCGTTGATCAGCGCCCAGATCAGCGGGGAGAACCCGGCGTACTTCGGCAGCAGCGAGTCGTGCACGTTGAGGGTGCCGTGACGGGGCAGCCCGAAGATGCGCGGCGGAATCCAGGTCCGCCAGTTGTTGGCCACGATGATGTCCGGGGCGGCGGCCTCCAGACGCGCGAACAGTTCGTCGTCGTCCGGGCGGTTGCGGATCAGCACCGGGACGCCGTGCTCCTCGGCGAGGTCGGCGACCGAGTCGCTCCAGATCTTCTCGTAGGCGTGCTCGCTCCTGGGATGCGTCACCACCAGGACCACGTCGTGTTCGGAGTCCAGGAGGGCTCGCAGGGTGCGGTGCCCCCAGGTCTGGTAACCGAACATGACGACCCGCATGGGCTTCCTCCTCGCGGCAGGGAATGACCCAGGCAGTTAAGCAAGGCTTACCTTAGTGCGCAACAGCCGCGCAAGACAGTCAAGTTGGCGGGAATCATCCCACGGTTCACCCTATCGACAGTCGCATTTCATTAGCTTAGGCTCACCTAAGTTTCCGGCGCACGATGGGAGTGACATGTCACAGGTTCTTCCTGCTGACGCACCGCTGGTCCACGACCTCATTGGCATCGGCTTCGGGCCGTCCAATGTCGCCATGGCGATCGCGATCCGCGAACACAACGCACGGCCCGGCGGGCGGGAACCGCTCGACGCCCGCTTCTTCGAGCAGCAACCGCGCTTCGGCTGGCACCGCGGCATGCTGATCGACGACGCGACCATGCAGGTGTCCTTCCTCAAGGACCTGGTGACACTGCGCAATCCGGCCAGTGAGTACAGCTTCCTCTGCTACCTGCAGAGCAAGGGGCGGCTGATCGACTTCATCAACCACAAGAACCTCTTCCCGCTGCGGGTGGAGTTCCACGACTACTTCGAGTGGGCCGCCGCCAAGGTCGACGACATGGTCTCCTACGGCCACGAGGTCGTCGGCGTCGCACCCGTGGTGCGTGACGGAGCGGAGGACCACCTGGAGGTGACGGTCCGCTCGGGGGAGGGGCTCGAGGTCCACCGCACGCGCAACCTCGTCGTCGGCACCGGGCTGCGTCCCCTGGTGCCGGAGGGCGTGGAACGCGGCGAACGGGTCTGGCACAACTCCGAACTGCTCGCCAGGGTCGACGCGTTGGAGGGCACCTCGCCCTCCCGGTTCATCGTCGTCGGCGCCGGGCAGAGCGCCGCGGAGAACGTCGCCTACCTGCATCGCCGCTTCCCCGGGGCCGAGGTCTGCGCGGTCTTCGCACGCTACGGCTACAGTCCGGCCGACGACAGCGCCTTCGCCAACCGGATCTTCGACCCGGCGGCCGTCGACGAGTACTTCACCGCGCCAGGCAGCGTCAAACGCCGGCTGATGGACTACCACGGCAACACCAACTACTCCGTGGTGGACATCGACCTGATCGACGACCTGTACCGCCAGATGTACCGGGAGAAGGTCCTAGGCGCCGAGCGGCTGCGCTTCCTCAACGTGTCCCGGCTCACCGACGTCAAGGAGACGCCGGACCGGGTACGCGCCACCGTCACCTCCCTGGTCACCGGCGAGGAGACACTCCTGGACGCGGACGTCGTGGTCTTCGCGACCGGCTACGGGCAGGCCGACCCCCTCGGTCTGCTCGGTGAGGTCGCGGACCGCTGCCTGCGCGACGACGAGGGCCGGGTGCGCGTCGAGCGCGACTACCGGATCGCGACGGACCCCGGTCTGCGCTGCGGCATCTACCTCCAGGGCGGCACGGAGCACACGCACGGCATCACGTCCTCGCTGCTCTCCAACACCGCCGTCAGGGTCGGCGAGATCCTGGAGTCGCTCCTCGACCGGGGTCTCAAGTCCGCTTCCGACGAGGCCCGTACGGTCGCCGACGGAACCGGCGGCAGCGCGCGTTAGTGTACGACGCCATGACCACGACTGCGGTTGAGCGCCCCGCGTCCGATCCACGGGGCACAACGGATGCCCGTAGGCGCCGTGTTGCCGGCCTGGGCATTCTCGCGGCGCTCCTCGTGATCGCGGCGGCGGCGTCGCTGGCCGTCGGCGCGCGGGCGCTGAGCCCCGCCGAGGTCTGGCACGGGCTGTTCGCCGCGCCCGAGTCCGACCAGCGGCTCACCGAGATCCGCCTCATCGTGCAGACCGTGCGGGTGCCCCGCACGGTGCTCGCGGTCGTGGCCGGAGTCGCCCTGGGCGTCGGCGGGGCGCTGATCCAGGGGTACACCCGCAATCCGATCGCCGACACGGGGCTGCTGGGGGTGAACTCCGGCGCCTCGTTCGCCGTGGTGTCGGGGATCGCCGCCTTCGGGTTCACCAGCCCCTTCCAGTACGTCTGGTTCGGCTTCCTGGGCGCGGCGCTCGCCGGTGTCGTCGTGTTCGGACTCTCCAGCATCGGCCGGGGCGCGGGCAACCCGCTGACGCTGGCGCTGGCCGGTCAGGGCGTCACGGTGTTCCTCGCGGCGATGACCACGGCCGTCGCGCTGACGGACAAGGCATCGCTGAACGCCCTGCGGTTCTGGAACGCGGGCTCGCTGACCGGTGTCGGCTTCGACGTCATCGGGCCCGTGTCCGCCTTCGTCGCCGCCGGACTGCTGCTGGCGCTGACCACGCTGCCCTCCGTCAACCTGCTCAACCTGGGCGACGACGTCGCGCGGGGGCTCGGGGTGAACACCGCGCTGACCCGAACCGTCGGCGTCGTCGCCATCACCCTGCTGGCCGGGGCGGCGACGGCGGCCTGCGGCCCCATCGCGTTCCTCGGGCTCATGGTGGCTCACGTGGCCCGGTACCTGACCGGCCCGGACTACCGCTGGCTGGTCCCGTACGCCGGTCTGCTCGGGGCCGTCGTGCTGCTGGTCTGCGACATCGTGGGGCGCCTGGTCGTGAGGCCGGGGGAGTTGGACGCGGGGGTCGTCGTCTCGCTCCTGGGCGCACCGTTCTTCGCCGTCCTGGTGTGGCGCGGCAAGTTCAAGAACGCGTGAACGGGGCGGACATGAGGGGCGACGGGACGGACATGCAGGTCAACGGGGCGGAACCGGCAACGGACGGGAGAACGGGTGTGCGGGCGTCGGTGGCGCCCGGTGTGCGGTTCGGCGGCGTGTCGTTCGTGTGGCGGCCCTGGATCGCGGGCGTCACGCTGCTGCTGGCCGCGGCGGCCTTCCTGGTCTTCTGTCTGTCCATCGGGGTCGGGGACTTCCCCATCGCCCTGCCCCGGGTCGTCGCCACCGTCTTCGGCGGGGGCGAGCAGGTCGACCAGTTCGTGATCATGGATCTGCGGATGCCGCGCGCCCTCGCCGGGGTGGTCGTGGGCGTCGCGCTGGGGGTCTCCGGCGCCCTCACCCAGTCCATCGCCCGCAATCCGCTGGCCAGTCCGGACGTCCTCGGCATCACCAGCGGTGCCGGGGCGGTCGCGGTGTTCCTGGTGACGGTGTCCGGCGGGGCCGCGACGGCGGTCGTCGACTCGGTGGGCCTGTCTGCGGCGGCGCTCGCCGGGGGCCTCGGCACCGGTCTGCTGGTGTACTTCATGGCGTGGCGCCGGGGGATCGACGGCTTCCGGCTCATCCTCATCGGCATCTCGGTGAACGCCGTGATGCAGGCGGCCACGACGTGGCTGCTGGTCACCGCCGACATCAGGGACGTGGCCCGGGCCCAGGCGTGGCTGGTCGGCTCGCTGGACAACCGGTCGTGGGAGGAGGTCCACGTCGCCCTGTGGTGCACGCTGGTCCTGCTGGTCGTCGTGGCCTGCGTCGCCTTCCAGTTCAAGCCGCTGCACTTCGGCGACGAGGTCGCCGCCGGCCTCGGTGTCCGGTACGGGGCGGTGCGCGCGGTCCTGCTGCTGTGCGCGGTGCTGCTGGCCGGCGTCGCGGTGAGCGCGGCGGGCCCGGTGCCGTTCGTCGCCCTGGTGGCACCGCAGGTGGCGATGCGGCTGCCGAGGTGCCCGACGCCGCCACTGGTGGCCTCCGGCCTGGTGGGGGCTCTGCTGCTGACCGGCTCGGACCTGGTCGCGCGCACCGCGCTGCCCGTCTCGCTGCCGGTCGGCGTGGTCACCGCGGCGATCGGCGGCCCCTTCCTCGTCTATCTGCTGGTGCGGGCGAACCGCAGATAGCTGGTACAAAGTAAGGCGAGCCTAATCGAGGGGGTCACGTGGTCGTTCAGTCCATCACCGCGACCGGCACGGGAGTTGACGGAGCCTCACGGCTGGCGGCCCGGGGGATCACCGTCGGGTACGGAGCCCGGTCCGTCATCGACGGTCTCGACGTCACGATCCCGCCCGGGGTGATCACCACCGTCATCGGACCGAACGGCTGCGGCAAGTCGACCCTGCTGCGCACCCTGTCCCGGCTGCTCAGGCCCACCGGCGGCACGGTCGTGCTGGACGGCGAGGACATCGCCGCGCTCCGGACCCGGGACGTGGCGAAGAAGCTCGGCCTGCTGCCCCAGGCGCCGGTGGCACCGGAGGGGCTGACGGTGTCCGACCTGGTCGCCAGGGGCCGCCACCCGCACCAGAGCTGGCTGCGGCAGTGGTCGTCGGACGACGCCGACGTCGTACGGCACGCACTGGCCATGACCGGTGTGGCGGACCTCGCGGACCGTGCGGTCGACTCGCTGTCCGGCGGACAGCGCCAGCGCGTGTGGATCTCGATGGCCCTGGCGCAGGGCACCGACCTGCTCCTGCTGGACGAGCCGACCACCTACCTGGACCTGGCCCACGCGATCGACGTGCTCGACCTGGTCGACGACCTGCACGAGTCCGGGCGCACCGTGGTCATGGTGCTGCACGACCTCAACCTGGCCACGCGCTACAGCGACAACCTCGTCGTCATGAGGGAGGGGGTGATCCTGGCGCAGGGGCACCCGCGCGACGTGATCACCGCCGACCTGCTGCACGAGGCCTTCGGGCTGCGCGCCAAGGTAATCGACGACCCGGTGGGGGACCGCCCGCTCATCGTGCCGATCGGACGCACTCACAGCGAACTCGGCGGATCAGTCCCGGAGTTGTCTCAGTGAGGGTAGGCTAACCTCACTCGGCCGCGATAAGGTTTGCTGCCCTCAGACGGGGCGCAGTGGACGGCGCGACAGCAAAGGGATCTCCGGATGCTCCTCAGAACGACGCGTATGAAGCCCTGGCGACGACTGGCGGCGGCCCTGTCCGCGGCCGCGCTCGGCGTCGGACTCCTCGCGGGGTGCGGTTCCGACTCGGACGAACCGGCGGACAAGGCCGGCGGCGACGCCCCGGCCGCTGCCGGAGCCTTCCCGGTCACCGTGGAGCACGCGTTCGGTACGACGGAGATCGACAAGGCGCCCGAACGGGTCGTCTCCGTCGGCTACACCGACGACCAGACGATCCTCGCCTTCGGCATCAAGCCCGTCGGCATGGTCGACCAGTACCCGAACCCGGCGGGACAGAGCCCCGACATCAACACCCAGTGGCCCTGGGTGAAGGACAAGTGGGGTGACACCGAGCCCGAGGTCATCATGAAGAACGGGGACACGGGCCCCAACTACGAGAAGATCGCCGCGCTGCGCCCCGACCTGATCATCGCGGTCTACTCCGAGATCGACCGGGCCGCCTACGACAAGCTCTCCAGGATCGCGCCCACGGTGGGCCGCACCAAGGGCGAGAAGGAGCCCTTCAGCGCTCCGTGGCAGGACAACGCGCTGCACATCGCCAAGGCGCTCGGCAGGGCCGAGGACGGGAAGAAGATGGTGGCCGGCATCCAGGGCAAGCTGGACGCCGCCAAGCAGGCCCATCCCGAGTTCGCGGACCAGAGGGCGGTCGTCCTGTCCTGGTACAAGGACTCGGTGGCCCCCTTCACCTCCACCGACGTGCGCGGACGGCTCGTGACCGGCATCGGCTTCACGTACCAGACCGAGATCGACAAGGTCGCCGGCGGCGACTTCTACACCACGCTCTCGCCCGAGCGCGTCGACCTGGTCGACGTGGACCGCGTCTTCGTCATCAACGACAAGGCGGACCAGGAGGCGCTGAAGAAGTTCGCACTGTTCACCAACCTGGACGCCGCCAAGAACGGCAAGGTGTCCTACCTGCTGGACAGCGAGGGCCCGGCGGTCGGCGCGGCCATCTCCCAGGGCACCCTGCTGTCCATGCCGTACGCCGTCGACGAACTCGTCAAGGCGGCCGGGCAGGGGTGAGCGCCACCGACACCCGCGCCGCCCCGGCCGCCCTGCGTACGGCGACGGGCCGCGAGGCCGGCCGATGGGTCGCGGAACACTGCCGCGACGTCCCCTGGCTGACGGCGGCCACGGTGCTCACCACGGTGGCCGGAGCGGCGCTCCAGGTGCTGCCGGTGCTGCTGCTGGGCCGGGTGGTCGACGCGGTGGCGGGAGGCCGGTCGCAGTCGATCCTGGTCACGATCGGGGCCCTGATGGTCGCCGCCGCGCTGCTCGGCGCGGCGGCGACCGCGGTGTCGACCTACCTGATCGGACGGCTGGGCGCCGACCTGCTCGCCCGGCTGCGGGAGGGCGCCGTCCACGCGGTGCTGGGCATGCCCAGCGCACGCGTCGAGCAGGTCGGCCGCGGGGACGTGCTGTCCCGGGTCGGTGACGACGTCGCCGTGATCTCCAAGGGCATCCGCACGGCCGTGCCCACGGTGTTCTCGGCGGGCGTCCTCGTCGCCATCGCCACGGCCGGCATGTTCGGCCTCGACTGGCGGCTCGGTCTGGCGGGCGCCGGGGCGCTGCCCGCGTACGCGCTGGCCCTGCGCTGGTACCTGCCGAGGTCCGCGCCGCTGTACCGGAAGCAACGGGTGGCCCAGGCCGACCGCGCGCAGGCCCTGATCAGCGGGCTGAACGGCATCGACACGGTCCGGGCCTACCGCCTCGAGGACGCCTTCCGCGAGCGGGTCACCCGTGAGTCGTGGCGGGTGCGCGACCTCGGCATCGAGGTGTTCCGGTTCTTCGGACGGTTCGTCGGCAGGGAGAACCGCGCCGAGTTCATCGGTCTGTCCCTCATCCTCCTGGTGGGGTACGCCCTGCTGGAGGCGGACGCGGCCACCCTGGGCGAGGTGTCGGCGGCGCCCCTGCTCTTCCACCGGCTCTTCACCCCGCTGGGCGCCATCATGTTCACCTTCGACGAGGCGCAGAAGTCGGGCGCGAGCCTCACCCGCCTGGTCGGCGTGCTGGGCGAGGACACCGAGGCCCGGCTGGTCGGCGACGACTCCGTCGCGTCGGCGGCGGCGGGGGCGTACCCGGTACGGGTGCGGGGCCTGACGTTCACCTACCCGGGCGCCGAGGAGCCGGTCCTCAGGGACGTGGACCTGACGATCCCGGCGGGCGGCTCGCTCGCCCTGGTGGGAGCGACGGGCGCGGGCAAGACGACCCTGGCCGCCCTGGTCGCGGGCATCGGTACCCCCGACTCGGGAACGGTGTGCGTCGGGCCGACCGACCTGGCCGGACTGGACGAGGCCGGGGCGCGGGCCCTGGTGAGCCTGCTGACCCAGGAGACACACGTGTTCTCCGGGCCGCTCGCCGACGACCTCCGGCTGGCCGCGCCGGGGGCGACCGACGCCGAACTCCTGGACGCCCTGCGCACCGTGGGCGCCGGCCAGTGGGTCGACGCCCTGCCCGACGGACTGGACACCCCGGTCGGGGAGGGCGGTGAGCGCCTCGACGTGACCAAGGTGGCCCAACTCGCCCTGGCCCGGCTGGTGCTCGGCCGGGCGCCGGTGGTGGTGCTGGACGAGTCGACCGCCGAGGCGGGCAGCGAGGGGGCCGCCGAGCTGGAGCGGGCCGTGCTGGCCGCCTGCGCGGGCCGCACCACGCTGTTCGTGGCCCACCGCCTGACCCAGGCGACGGCGGCGGACCGGATCGCCGTCCTGGACGCCGGACGAGTCGTCGAGGAGGGCACGCACGACGAGTTGGTGGCTCTGGGCGGCCGCTACGCCCGGCTGTGGCGGGCCTGGCGCGAGGGCGGCCGGGCGGGGTAGTTAGGTATGCCTAAGTTAGGTTAGCCTGCGTTGATTCCTTGGAAGGGGCGTTGAGTCTTCGATGATGGAACCGACCGCTTCTCTCGTACGGCTTTCTCCCGGCCACCCGACCGACATACGCAGGCGGACCGGCTGCGACCTCCCCGACCGGACCATCGCCGAGGCGTGCGCCATCGCACTGTCCTACTGGGCCTCGGGCCACGGACCCGCCGGCCTCGACCTCACCCCGAGCACCCTGTTCACCGATGTCCTCGGCTGGGCAGGCAACGGCGGCACGGCACCCGGCGGTTGGGACGTCGGAGCGGACGGCCGGACCATCGCCGTCCCGGCCGGCGTCGTACCGAGGGACGCGCAGCTCGCGCTCGACGACCTGGCCCGCTTCCCGGACCGGCCGCTCGGCACCGTCGGCCCGTCCGGCCCGGCCGAGCGGCTGGAGCAACTCGCCGGGTGGAACGACACCGACGCCGACCGGGTCCGCCCGACCCTGGTGGAGATGTTCCGCGCTCAGGTGCGCGCCCGGCCGGACGCCGTGGCCGTCGTCGACGAGCACCGGACACTGACCTACCGCCAGACGGCGGACCTCTCCGCCCAGCTGGCCCATCACCTGATCGAACGCGGGCTCACCGCCGAACAGGTCGTCGGCATCTCCCTGGACCGCTCCGCGGAGATGGTGATCGGGCTGCTCGGCGTGCTCCAGGCGGGCGGCGCGTTCGCCCCGCTCGACCCGCACTGGCCCGCCGAGCGCCGAGCCGTCGTCATCGAGGACGCCGGGATCGTCGTCCAGCTCAACCACTCGGGCGAGCCCGCCCCGGACGAACCGGAAGCCGTGGCCGTGGACCTCGGCGACTGGCGGCTGGGCACCCACCCCACCGAGGGCACCGGCGTCACCGCCCCCGGCGACGCCCTGGCCTACGTGATCTTCACCTCCGGGTCGACCGGGCGGCCCAAGGGCGCCATGATCCGGCACGAGGCGATCAGCGAACGCCTGCTGTGGCAGATCCACGAGATCCTGGGCTTCGGCCACGACGACGCGTCCCTGTTCAAGGCGCCCCTGTCCTTCGACATCTCCATCAACGAGATCTTCCTGCCCCTCGTCAGCGGCGGCCGGCTCGTGATCCTGCGGCCCGGCGGCGAACGCGACCCGCACCACCTGCTGGGCGTGATCGCCGAACAGCGCGTCACCTTCACGTACCTGGTCTCCTCCATGCTGGACGTGCTGCTGGAGATGGCGGGCGACTCCGGACGCCTCGACAGCCTCCGGCACGTCTGGTGCGGCGGCGAGGTGCTCACGCCGGAGCTGTACGAGCGCTTCCGCACCCGGCTCGACATCCCCCTGTACCACGGCTACGGTCCCGCCGAGACGACGATCGGTGTCTCGCACGTCGTCTACCGGGGAGCGGCGGAGCGCCTGTCGACGTCGATCGGCCGGGCCAACCCCAACACCCGGCTCTACGTCCTGGACGACGAACTGCGCCCCGTCCCGGTCGGCGTCGGCGGCGAACTGTACGCGGGCGGACTGCTGCTGGGCCGGGGGTACGTGAACGCCCCGGGCCTGACCGCCTCCCGGTTCGTGGCCAACCCCTTCGCCGACGACGGCTCCCGCCTGTACCGGACCGGCGACCTCGCACGCTTCGCCCCCGACGGCACGCTCGACTTCCTCGGCCGCGCGGACAACCAGATCAAGATCCGCGGCATGCGCCTGGAGATCGAGGACGTCGAGGCCGGTCTCGCGGAGCACCCCGGCGTCCGCCACACCTGCGTCGTCGCCAGGAAGAACGCGGCGGGCGGCACCTACCTCGTCGGATACGTGATCCCGGCCGCCGGGCACCAGGACCTGCGCGCGGACGCGGTCAGGACCTGGGCCGACGAGCACATGGTCGCGTACATGGTGCCCACGCACGTCGTCGTCATGACCCGGTTCCCGCTCACCGCGAACGGCAAGCTCGACCGGAACGCGCTGCCCGAGCCCGATCTCGGCACGGCCCAGGTCACCCCGCCCACCACCGACGACGAGCGCGCCGTGTGCACGGCCGTCGCGACGCTCCTCCAACGGGACCGGGTCGGCGTCGACCAGGACTTCTTCCGGCTCGGCGGGGACAGCATCCTGGCGATCTCCCTGCTGAGCGCGCTGCGCGACGCCGGGCTCCACGTCACGGCACGGCAGATCTTCACCCACAGCACGCTGGGCGCGCTGGCCGCGGTGGCGAGCCACGAGGACACCGCGACCGCGGACCACCGCGACGTCCCGACCGGCACCGTCGTGGGGTCGCCCGTCGTGCAGTGGCTCGGCGAGACCACGGACGCGATCGACGGCTTCGTCCAGTCGGTCGTGCTGCGCACCCCCGCCGGCCTGACGGCCGACGCACTCGACGCCGTCCTCGCCGCCGTCGTCCGCCGGCACGCCATGCTGCGGGCCAGGCTGGTACGCGGCGAGCGATGGAGCTTCGACATTCCGGAGGCGGACCCGGCCGCGACGTCGGCCGCGGCACTCTGGCAGGAGGACGACCGGCCGATCGACGCGTGCGTCGCCCTCGCCACCGCGGGACTCGACCCGGCCGGCGGGGCCATGCTGCGCGCCGTCTGGCGCCGCGCGGCACGGCAACTGGTCGTCGTCGTCCACCACGTGGTGATCGACGGCGTGTCCTGGCGGGTGCTGACGGAGGACCTGGCCACGGCATGGCGGCTGTTAACCTCGGGCGCACCGGTCGAACTCCCCGTCGTCGGCACGTCGTTCAGACGCTGGACCCAGCTCCTCGAACGCGCGGCGTTCGACGCGGACAGCACCTGTTTCCGGCGCCCGCTGCCGGGCCCGGACCAGCCGCTGGGCAGACGCGCCCCCTCCGAGGCCGACACCGTCGCCCACGAGCGGACACGGACCGTCGCGGTCGACGCCCGGACCACGGCCGCACTGCTCGGCGAAACACCCGCCAGGTTCCACGCGGGAGTCAACGACGTACTCGTGACGGCCCTCGCCGTCACCCTCGCCCGATGGCGCCGCGCCCTCGGCCAGGACCAGACCTTCGCCCACCTCGAACTCGAGGGCCACGGACGCGAGCCCGGCTTCGTCGCGCCGTCCGCCGGGTTCGAGCCCGAACTCGCCCGGACCGTCGGCTGGTTCACCACCCTCTTCCCGGCCACCGTCGACCCCGGTCCGGCCCCCGACCCCACCGCACCCGACTACCTCGCCGCCGCCCTCAAGGCGGTCAAGGAAGACCTCGCACGCGTACCGCACAACGGCGTCTCCTACGGCGCCCTGCGCCATCTGGCCCACACGGCCTTCGACACCCCCGCACCCCAGGTGCTCTTCAACTACCTGGGCCGCTTCGCCGCGGGCTCGCCGGAGGACTGGCAACTCGCACGGACGACAGGCCAGTTGGGTGAGAGGCGCGACCCGCGCATGCGCCTGCCCCGCGCCCTGGAGTTCAACGCGATCGCCGAACCCGGCCCCACCGGCGCATACGAGCTGGCCACCGTCATCTCCTGGCCCGACGGCATGTTCACCGACGAGGACATCACGACCCTCGGCACCTACTACCGCGAAGCCCTCACCGGCCTCGCCGCGCTCGAACAGGGCGGCCACTCGCCCAGCGACTTCCGCCCGCTGCGGCTCACCCAGGCGGACGTCGACGCCCTCGACGGCCCGGCGCTGCGGGACATCCTTCCGCTGACCCCGCTGCAGGAGGGCCTGTACTTCCACTCGGTCTACGACGACGCCGCCACCGGCAGCTACGTCGAGCAGCAACTGCTGACACTGGAGGGCGAGGTGGACCCCGACCGGCTCGCGACGGCGGCCACCCGCCTGCTCACCCTCCACCCGAACCTGGCCGCACGCTTCGTGGCCCTGGCCGACGGCCGTGTGGTCTGCGTACTGGAGAGCGGGGTCGAGGCGCCCTTCACCACACTGGACCGCCCCGGCATCACCGACGACGAGATCCGCGCCCACGCCGAGCACGACCGCCGCACCGGATTCGACCTGTCCGTCGGCCCGCTGACCCGGTACACCCTCATCCGCACCGGAGCCGGCCGGCACGTCCTGGTGCAGACGGTGCACCACATCATCGCCGACGGCTGGTCGGTGCCGCCCATGCTGCGGACCCTGCTGGCCGAGTACCACGCGCCCGGGTCCGGCCACGCCCTCGGCGGGTTCCCCGACCACGCCCGCCGGCTCGCCGGCCGCGACGACGAGGAGGGCGAGCGGGTGTGGCGGGAGCAGTTGGCCGGACTGCCCGGCCCCACCCTGGTCGCCGAGGGGCACACCCCCTCCGACCGGTTCGCGGACACCGCCGTGACGCCCGGGACCGACGTCGACGCCGCCGCCCGGTCGGCCGGCGTACCGCTGAGCGTGGCCGTCCACAGCGCCTGGGCCCTCACCCTGGGCGGCCTGCTGCACCGCGACGACGTCGTGTTCGGTTCCACGGTGTCCGGACGCGACGTCGACGTGCCCGGCATCGAGGACATGGTGGGCCTGTTCATCAACACCGTTCCCCTGCGTGCCCGGTGGGCCGCCACCACGACCGGGGGCGAGCTGCTCGCCTCCCTGCGGGCACACCAGAGCGCGGTACTGCCGCACCAGCACCTCTCGCTCGCCGGGATCGCCCGCCGGGCCGGCGCCGGCGCCCTCTTCGACACCCTGGTGGTGTTCGACGTGGCGACCGACACGGACGACCTGCGGCGACCCGGCGACACCCTCGTCATCACCGGCATCGCCAACGAGGGCGCCCCGCACTACCCGCTGACCCTGGTGGTGGAACGCACACCCGACGGCCGCCCGCGCTTCAACCTCATCCACGACACCGAGCTGCTCCGGGAGACCGGCGCCCGGGAGATCCTCGGCATGTTCACCCGGAACCTCACCGGCCTGCTCACCCGCCCGGACACCCCGGTCGGCGACCTGGCGTCCGAGGCGGCCGGGGAGATCGAGCCGATCGGCCCGGCGACCCTGGGCGAACTGTTCGACACCGCGGCACACCGCCACCCCGGCGCCACCGCCGTCACCCAGTGCGCCCTCGACGGGAGCACCCGCTCGCTGACCTACCGCGAACTGGACCTGGCGAAGAACGAGTTGGCCGCCGTCCTGCGCGCGGCCGGTGTCGGACCCGGCAGGCGCGTCGCCGTGGCGGTGCCGCGCTCCGTCGAGCAGGTCGTCGCCCTGGTCGCCGTCGTCGCGGCGGGCGGGGCCTACGTACCGCTGGACCTGGCGTACCCGGACGAGCGCCTGGAGTACGTCCTCGCCGACTCCGCGCCGCAGGTCGTCCTCGTGGGACCGGAGCAGCGCGACCGGTTCACGCGGCTGCTCGACCGGGCCGGCGTGGTGGCCCGCGTACTCGTCCCGGGCGACGAGCCGCCCCCCAGCGCGGCGGAGCCCGCGACCGGCCCCGAACGGCACGACCCCGCGTACGTCATCTACACCTCCGGATCGACCGGCCGGCCCAAGGGCGTCGTCGTCCCGCACTCCAGCGTGGTGACGCTCCTCGCCCGTACCCGGCCGGCCATGGCCTTCGGACCGGACGACGTGTGGGTCCAGTTCCACTCCTACTCCTTCGACTTCGCCGTCTGGGAACTGTGGGGCGCGCTCGCGCACGGCGGCGAGCTGCTGGTGCCGGAGTACGCGCTGACCCGTTCCCCGGTCGACTTCCACCGCCTGGTTCGGGAGCGCGGGGTGACCGTGCTCAACCAGACCCCGTCGGCCTTCTACCGGTTCGCCGAGGCCGACCGGCACGCGGGCCGGCCGCTGCCCGCACTGCGCCGCGTCGTCTTCGGCGGCGAGGCGCTCGACCTCGGGCGGCTGCACGACTGGGTCGGGCGGCACGGCACCGACTCGCCCGAGCTGGTCAACATGTACGGCATCACCGAGACCACCGTCCACGTCACCCACCGGGTACTGACCGGCGCCGACTTCACACCCGGCGCCGCCACCGCCAGCCCGATCGGCGGTCCGCTCCCCGGCCTCGTCACCCACCTGCTCGACGACCGGCTCCGTCCGGTGCCGCCGGGCCGGGTCGGCGCCATCTACGTCGCCGGCGACCAGGTGTCGCTCGGCTACCTGGGCAGGCCGGGACTCACCGCGGGCCGGTTCGTGGCGGACCCGTTCCGGGCGGACGGCTCCCGCATGTACCACACCGGCGACCTCGCCCGCCGCACCCTCGGCGGCGAGCTGGAGTTCACCGGCCGCGCCGACGACCAGGTGCAGCTCAAGGGATTCCGCGTCGAGTTGGGCGAGGTGGAGTCCGCGATCCGCGCCGTCGACGGCGTGTCCGACGTCGCCGTCACCGTGGCGGACAGCGAGGACCACCTGATCGCGCACGTCGTGGGCCGGGCGCCCGCGGACCTCACCGCCCTCCTGTCGGCGAAGCTGCCCGCCCACATGGTGCCCGGCCGGGTGGTGCCCGTGGACGCCCTGCCGCTGACGGTCAACGGCAAACTGGACCGCGCGGCGCTGACCGCGCGCGCGGCGTCGACACCCGCGCGGGACACGGCGGACGGCCTGAACGACTCCGTACTCGCCGCACTCGTCGGCATCTTCGCCGAGGCCCTGCCCGGTGCGCGGCCGGACGCCGACACCGACTTCTTCGGCGCCGGAGGCGACAGCATCGTCGCCATCACCGTGATCAACCGGGCCAGGGCGCTCGGCCTGCCGATCACGCCCCGCGACGTGTTCCTGCTCCGGACACCCCGCGCGCTCGCCGAACACCTGCCGACGCGCACGGCGGGGCCCGAGGCGCCGCCCGCACCCGCCCGCCACGACGACGGCCCGCTGCCGCCCACCCCGATCATCCTGCGGCAGCGGAGACTGGGCGCATCCCTCGCCCGGTTCGCCCAGGCCAGGACGCTGGCGGCACCCGAGGGCACGGGATTCGCCGACGCGGAGCGCGCCGCGCGCGCCGTCGTCGCCGCACATCCGGCGCTGCGGCTGCGGCTGCGCGTCGACCACGGGACGTGGTCGCTGCGCACCGAAGCGGTCCGCGAGGTGACGGTCGCCCGCCGGGCCGGAACCGACGCCGCGGGCGCGGCCGACGCGGCGGCCGACCGGCTCGATCCCGAGACCGGCGACGTCATCGCCTTCACCTGGCTGGAGACGAGCCGGACCCTCGTCGTCACCGCCCACCACCTCGCCGTCGACGCCGTGTCCTGGCTGATCCTGCTGGACGACCTGGCCGGCGCGATGCGCGGTGCGGCGGTGGCACCGCCGACCACGTCCTACGCCGAGTACGCGGAGGCACTCACCCGCCGGTCCACCCACGCGACCGACGACCTGGCCCACTGGATCACCACGCTCGGCGCCCCCGCACCGCTGCCCACCGCCGGGAACCCGCGCGACACGACGGTCGTACTCGCCCCCGAGGTGAGCGACCTGCTGACCCGCACCGCGCCCGCCGCACTGGGCCTGGGCCTCACCGAGCTGCTGTGCGGCGCACTGCGCGTCGCGCTGACCCGCGTCCAGCCGACGGCCACCGACCTGGCGATCGACCTGGAACGGCACGGCAGGGTCCCGGCCCTCGACCACCACGACTACACCCGTACGGTCGGCTGGTTCACCTCCGTCGCGCCCGTCCGGCTCACCCCGCACACCGACCCCGTCGCCGCGGCCCGCGAGGTCGCCGAACGCCAGCCGGACGAGCGCGCGCACATCGCCTACGGCGGGCTCAGGTACCTCAACCCGCAGACCGCCCCGCTGCTCGACGCCGCCCACCCGCAGGTGCTGTTCAACTACCTGGGCCGGGGCGCCGAGTCCGAGGCACCGCGCCTCACCGGCGGCGACCCGGGCGGCCCGTACGCCGTCGAGGTCAACGCGTGGACCGACGCGGCCACCGGCAGCCTGCACGCGGCCTTCACCCTCACCGAGGGGATCCCCGACGAGATCACCGGGCACTGGCACCGCGCCCTCGAACAGATCGTGCGGGCCGCCGCGACGGCCGAGCGCACGGCACCCGTCACCCCCCTCCAGCGGGGCCTGTTCTTCCAGGCCCAACTGACGGGCCCGGCCGGGCACTACGTGGCCCAGAGCTACTTCACCTTCGAACAGCGCCTGGACACCGACGCGCTGGCCGAAGCGATGGCTTACGTGATCGCACGGCACCCGGTGGTGGGAGCGGGCTTCGCCACCGACGACGAGGGAAACCCCGTCCAGGTCCTCGCCCCGGGCCGGCGCGTCGACGTCCGCACGGTCGAGGCGGCGACGGACACGGAGGTCGACGCGCTGCGGCTGCGCGACCGGGAGCGGGGATTCGACCCCGGTGAGCCGCCGCTGATCCGGCTGACCGTGGTGCGACGGCCCGGCGACCTCGACGGACTCCTGCTGAGCTACCACCTGCTGCTGTGGGACGGCTGGTCGCGGGAGATCGTGCTGCGCGACCTGTTCGACGCCTACCGGACCGCCCGCGAGGGAGCGCCCCTCCACCCGGTGCCCGCCACGCCGGGCTTCGAGGACCACGCCAGGTCCCTCGCCGCCAGGGACACCGCCGCGTCGGAACGCTTCTGGGTGCGGCACCTGGCCGGCCTGCCCGGCCCGACCCTGCTGGCCGGACCGGCGCCCGCCCTGCCCGACGACCTGCCGAGCGCACTCGTGCACACGCTGACCTCCGAACGGTCCAACGCGCTCAGGGACGCGGCCAAAGCGCACGGCGTCACCCTGAACACCGTGCTGACCGGCGCGTTCGGCCTCCTCCTCGGTGCCCGCACCGGACGCGCCGACGCCGTGTTCGGAGTCACCGTCTCCGGCCGGGAGGGCGAGGGACTGGCCGGCATCGTCGGCGTACTGCTCAACACCGTGCCCCTGTGGACGCGGGCACGGCCGCACGACAGCGTCCGCGGCTACCTGACGGCCGTACAGGCGGACCGGGTCGAGGCCATGGAGCACGAGCACCTCGGGCTCGGCGAGATCCAGCGGGCCGGCGGCCACGACACCCTGTTCGACAACCTGTTCGTCCTGCAGAACTTCCTGGACCTGGACGCCTTCGCCGAGATGAACGCCCGGCACGGCATCACTTCGGTGCGGGCCGACGACTCCACCCACTACCCCTTCACCTGGGTCGTCACCCCCGGCGACCGGCTCACCGTCAAACTGGAGTACCGGGACCACGACACCCCCGCGGCCCGGCGCCTCCTCGACGACTACGTACGGGTACTCGACGACCTGGCCGCGCGCACCGGAGCCACCGGGCCGATCGGATCCCTCCCGGGCCTGGAGCCCGCACCCGGGACGACCCCGCGCACCGACATCGGCACGGACACCGTCGTCGACCGCTTCGACCGGGCGGCGGACCGCGAGCCGGGCCGCACGGCCCTCGTCGCCCACGGCTCGACCCTGACCTTCGCCGAACTGCGCGACCGCAGCCGGGCGGTGGCGGGAGTACTCGTCCGGCGCGGCATCGGCCCGGAGACGACGGTGGGACTCGCGATCCCGCGCTCCCTCGACTCGATCACCGCCCTCTTCGCCGTACTGCGCACCGGTGCCGCGTACGTGCCGCTGGAGCTGGACCACCCGGACGAGCGGATCGCGACGATCGTCGCGGACGCCCGCCCGGAGGCCGTGCTCACGGTGAGCACGGTGGCGCACCGGCTGCCCGCCGGCGCCGACCTGATCGAGCTGGACCGGCCGCTGCCCGAGGCCGAGCCGTTCGCGACGTTCGCTCCGGACGACCCGAACCGGCTGCGGCACCCCGCGTACACCATCTACACCTCCGGCTCGACCGGGCGTCCCAAGGGCGTCGTGACCGAGTACGCCGGACTCACCAACATGCTGGTCAACCACCAGCGCCGGATCTTCGAACCGGTCCTGGCGGAGCACGGCCACCGCACCTTCCGCGTCGCCCACACCGTGTCGTTCGCGTTCGACATGTCGTGGGAGGAACTGCTGTGGCTCGCCGACGGCCACGAGGTGCACGTCTGCGACGAGGAACTGCGCCGCGACGCCCCCCGGTTGGTGGACTACTGCCTGGAGCACGGGATCGACGTCGTCAACGTCACCCCGACCTACGCCCAGCAACTGGTCGCCGAGGGGCTGCTCGACGACCCGGCCCGCCGCCCCGCACTGGTGCTGCTCGGCGGCGAGGCCGTCACCCCGGCCCTGTGGCGGCGGCTCGCCGAGACCGAGGGCACCGTCGGCTACAACCTGTACGGACCCACCGAGTACACCATCAACACCCTCGGCGTCGGCACCTTCGAGTGCCCCGACCCGGCGGTGGGGGTCGCGATCGACAACACGGACGTGTACGTGCTGGACCCGTGGCTGCGGCCGCTGCCCGACGGCGTCCCCGGCGAGCTGTACGTCGCGGGGATCGGCATCGCTCGCGGCTACCTCGGGCAACCCGCCCAGACCGCGCACCGCTTCGTCGCCTGCCCGTTCGGCGCACCCGGCGAGCGCATGTACCGCACCGGGGACCTGGTGGTGCGGCGGCCCGACGGGAACCTGATGTATCTGGGCCGCACCGACCAGCAGGTCAAGATCCGCGGCCACCGGGTCGAACTCGGCGAGGTCGAGGCCGCTTTCGCCGCGCACCCGGCGGTGCGCCTCGCCGCCGCCGTCGCCCAGCCCGACCCGCAGGTCGACGGTGCCCACCGGCTGGCCGCCTACCTGGTGCTGGACGGCGCCGACCTGGCCGCCGTCGCCGCCGAAGCGGGCGCCGGGCTGCCGGACTTCCTGCGCCCGACCCACTACGCCCGGGTCGACCGCATCCCGCTGACCGTGAACGGGAAGGCCGACACCAAGGCCCTCCCGGAGGCCAAGCCGCTGGGCGCGCTGACCACGGCGGGGGAGCGCGGACCGCAGACGGAGACCGAGACGACGGTGTGCGAACTCTTCGCCGAGGCACTGGACCTGGACGACGACGAGGTGAGCGCGGTGAGCGACTTCGTGGCCCTCGGCGGACACTCCATGCTGGCGGTGCGGCTGACCGGCCTGCTCCGCCGCGAGTACGGTCCTGTGATCACCATCCGTGATCTGTTCACCCTGCGAACCCCGGAAGCGATTGCCCGCCACCTCGATGACGAATCCTGACACCCAGCGGCCCCGCGCGGGGTCCGACATCCTCCGCACCGCCCTTCGGCGCAACGTCGGCGCGATGGCCTGGGGGACCGTCCTCATGGGCCTCTACCAGGCCGGTGAGACCGCCTTCCCCATCGCGCTCGGCCTGATCGTCGAACACACCATGCGCCACCGGAGCCTCGACGCGCTCGGCCTCTCCCTCGCGGCGCTGGCCGTGATCATCACGACCGTGTCGCTGTCCTGGCGGTTCGGGATGCGGATCCTGCAGAAGGCCAACACGACCGAGGCGCACCGCTGGCGGGTCCGGGTCGCCGACCGCGCACTGCGGCCGGTGGCCTCGGACGTCGACCTGAAGTCCGGCGAGGTGCTGACCATCGCCACCGAGGACGCCGACCAGACCGCCGACATCATCGAGGTGGTGCCGCTGCTGATCAGCTCGCTGGTGGCGGTGGTGATCGCGGCGGTCGCGCTGGGCCTGGCCGACATCAGGCTCGGGCTGCTGGTCATCGTGGGAACCGTCGCGATCCTGTCCGTGCTGAGCGTGATGTCCAGGCGCATCGGCTCCAGCACCCGCGAGCAGCAGGCCCGGGTGGCGCGGGCGGGCGCCAAGGTCGCCGACCTCATCATCGGCCTGCGCCCGCTGCACGGCTTCGGCGGCAACCACGCGGCGTTCCGCTCCTACCGCGAGGTCAGCACGGACGCCAGGCGCCAGTCCGTCACCGTCGCCCGGGTCAACGGCGTCTACGCGGGCACGGCGCTGGCCCTCAACGCGGTGCTCGCCGCCGCGGTGACCCTCACGGCGGGCTGGCTGGCCTTCCGGGGCCGGATCACCATCGGCGAGCTGGTCATGGCCGTGGGCCTCGCGCAGTTCATCATGGAACCGCTGAAGCTGTTCTCGGAGATGCCGAAGTACGTGATGATCGCGCGGGCCTCGGCCGAGCGGATGGCCCTGCTCCTGACCGCGCCGCCGGTGACGACACCGGGACGGGAGCGGCCGTCCGACGGCGCCGACCTGGAGGTCGACTGCGTCCGCCACGGGGAACTGCGCAAGGTGCGGTTCCGGGTGGCCGCGGGCGAGTTCGTGGCCGTCGCCGCCTACCAGCCGCGTGCGGCGGCCGACCTCGCGGCGATCCTCGCCCTGACCGTCCCGCCCGACGCGTACGAGGGGACGGTGCGGGTCGGCGGACGGGACCTCGCGGACCTGGCGGTCGAGGGCGTCCGCGCGCACCTGCTGGTCAACCCGTACGACGGCGAGATCTTCGCGGGCACCCTCCGTTCCAACATCGACCCGTCCGGCACCAGCGGCAGCGTCCCCGAAGCGGTCGAGGCGTCGATGCTGACCGACGTCGTCGCCCTGCACCGGGAAGGACTCGACTACGCCGTCCGCGACCGCGGCGCCAACCTCTCCGGGGGCCAGCGCCAACGGCTGTCCCTGGCCCGCGCCCTGGCCGCCGACACCGACGTCCTCGTGCTGCGCGACCCGACGACCGCCGTCGACGCCGTCACCGAGCAGCTCATCGCACGGGGCGTCGCCGAGCTGCGCCGGGGCCGCACCACCCTGGTGATCACCAGCAGCCCCGCGCTCCTGGACGCCGCCGACCGTGTCCTCGTCCTGGACGAAGGAGTCGTCACCGCCGAGGACACGCACCGCAACCTCCTCGCCACCGACGCGGAGTACTGCCTGGCGGTGACCCGGTGACCCGGTGACCGGGTGCGATCAGGGTCACCGGGCGGACCGCTCGGGGCGTGGCGGGGCGGGGCCTATGCGAGGGCCCAGGCCACGTCCCGGAGCAGTGCCTGCCGCCACCCCGCCCGGTCGTGGTCCGACGCGGACCTGGAGACCCGCACGGTCGCACCGGCCTGTTCGACCAGGGTCTCCACCAGGGCGCAGTGGGGGAGCATCCGGGTCTCGTGTTCCCCCACGTCGAACGCGATCCGCAGGCCGGACAGATCCGGACGCGCGCGCAGGCGTGCCGCGAGGGCACCGCCGACCGGGCCACCCAGCGGGTCCGCGGGGTCCGCGGCGTCGGGCGTCCACCACAGTGAGGCCGACTGGCAGGCGACGCGCGACACCCACTCGGGGAACTCCAGCGCCGCGTACAGCGCGCTCAGACCGCCGAGGCTCTGTCCCGCGACCACCAGCCGGTCCGGTTCGGCGCGTACCCCGCTCCGGGCCACCAGCGGCAGCAACTCGTCGCGCACCGCCTCCCACAGCGCGGGCCGGCACGTGAACTCCGCCTCCCGGTCCCTGGTGGGGAGGAACACGAGAGTGACCGCGGGCGCCTCGCCGCTCGCGAAGGCGGAGTCGAAGGCGGCCGTCGCCGGATGCAGGTACAGCCAGTCGTCCCCGTCGAGCAGCAGGACCACCGGCCCGCCCCCGCCCACCGGATGGACCCGCACGGTGCGCCGCCCGCCGAGCCGCTCGCTCGTCCAGCGCAGCCGGGTACGGGGCAGGGGCAGGACGTCGGCGGCGTCGACCGGGGGCCAGTGCGGCTGGGCGGGGGCGTCCGGGGTGGCGGCGATGGACAGGTCGCCGCCCGCGCCGACGGGGTTGAGGGGGTCGGCGTACGCCGTGTCGCCCACGAGGAACCGGTACGTCACCCGCAGGCGTGCCGGCATGCTCACCTCGGCGTACCAGCAGTCCGTGTCGCCCCACCGCCGCATCGGCACCGGTGCCGACCAGCTCTCGAAGACGATGTTCGCCGCACGCGCTCCGCGCCGCAGGAACAGGGTCGTCCACCCGTCGCCGTCGGGCAGCGGCACGGGCGACGTCGCGGCGGCCCAGAAGGCGTCGGTGCCGGGCTCTCCGGTCAGTCCGAACGCGGCGAACGTGTCCGCCCCCGCCCGCCTCATGAACGGCTCCTTGTGGAGCGGAAATCCGGAAGGCTAAGCTCATCGCACATTAGGCGAGCCTAACCTAATCCATCGGGAGGTATCGGGTATGAGCACCAACCCCTTCGACGACGCCGACGGTCGGTTCCTCGTCCTGGTGAACGACGAGGGACAGCACTCGCTCTGGCCGTCCTTCGCAGCGGTCCCCGGAGGATGGACGACCGTCTTCGAGGAGAACACCCGGGACGCCTGCCTGGCGTACGTCGAGGCCAACTGGACCGACCTGCGCCCGCGTTCGCCGGCCGGATCCGCGGACGCCTGACCCCCGGACCCCGACGCCCGCCGTACGGGCGGGAAATCGGTCGCGCTCGCGGGACTCGAGTCGTTAGCCTGCGCCGGAGTGCCCTGCGCTGCGGGCGCACCGCGAAAGGAGCGGGGCATGGAGATCGAGGGCGTGCGGACCGACCGGTTGGGCCTGCTGCTGGACCAGTTCGACCAGGCCAGGGAGATGGCCCAGGTGCGCCTGGCGGGGCTGGGTGACGAGGAGTTCCTGTGGGAGCCGGTGGCCGGGTGCTGGTCGATCCGGCGCCGGGGCGAAGCGGTGACGCCCAGGGCGTACGGGCCGGGCGAGTGGGTGATCGACAAGGGCGCCCCGGACATCCCGGCGAGCGAGTACGCGGAGGTCGCCCGGCAGGCCGCGAGCGGAATGCCGGTCGCCAAGATCGCCGACGACTGGAGTGTGGGCGTCGAGCGGGTCGAAGAGGTCCTCGCCCACACCGGTCCGCCGGAGCCCGACGCGACACCGGTCACCACCATCGCCTGGCGGCTGGCGCACCTGCACTCGTGCTTCGCGGGCCAGTGGGAGTGGACCTTCGGTGAACGGCGGCGCGACCCGAGGGAACTGGTCGACTTCACTCCGTCCGCCGCCCTGGCGCTCGAACGGTTCTGGGCGCTGATCGACCGCTGGCGCGAGGACGTCGCCACCGTCACCGAGGAGCAGCTCGACACCGTCGGCTTCTCCCAGTACCCGTACGGCTCCGATCCCGACGACCCCTACGTCGGCGTCGTGGCCGGGGACAACCTCGAGTTCATCCACCACATGGCCGAGATCGCGCTCCTGCGCGACCTGTGGCGGGCCCGCCCCGGCACCGCCGGGTAGGCCCGCCGGACCCGCGCCCGCCTCTCGTGCCTCGGTGTCGAACCGGGCCCGGCCGCGCCATGACGTCTTCGGCGAGCCGGGTGAGGAGGCGGGTGAGGCCGTCGCGGTCCGGCCGCGGACAGTCGGCCTGCCCGCTTCGGTCGGCGCGATGACGCTCGCGCGGCGGTCGTGGGCGTCGGCGACTCGCCGTACGAGACCGCGCTTCTCCGGCGCCTGTACCTGTCGGGTGACGTGCGGAACCGTCACCTGGCGACGCCGGGCGGCTGCCCCGGTGGAGCGGCCGCCGCGGGCCTCAGCCGCGAGAACCGTCCGCCGCCGTGTCCGAAGCGCCCTCCTGGGCCCGCCAGCCGTCCAGGAGCAGGTCGAACACCGTCTCCACGGTCGCCCGCGGATCGTGCCGCCCCGTGGTGAGGGCGGGTACCTCCAGCGCGAACCGCGCCAGCGCCGCGCACGCCGGGTCGTCCGGCTCACGACCCAGCTCCGCCGCGACGACCGCGCTCAGGGTGCCGGCGTGTCGCATCCACATCCGCTCCCCGTACTCGCGGAGCGCCGGCGTGTCGTTGACCAGAGCGGTGAATCGCTCCCGGCGCGGATCGGTGGCGATCGGCACCCAGGACTCCAGGGCGTGCGCCCGGAGCGCCTCGACCACACCGAGCCCCTCGGGCCGTTCCCGGACGGCGGCGGTCAGTGCGGCGTCGACGTCGTCCTCACGGTCGAAGACCAGCGCCTCCTTGCTCGGAAAGTGCGCGAAGAGGGTCGTCGTCGACACATCGGCCCTGTCCGCGACGTCACGGACGCTGACCCGGTCGAATCCGTGCTCGAGGAAGAGCTCCAGGGCGGCATCGGCGATGGCCTGCCTGGTCGCCGCCTTCTTGCGCTCGCGGCGGCCGGGGCTGGGGGAGTCGGGCATGGCCTCACCCTAACGCACGGCTGGAACGACACAGAAACTGTAAACGTGCAGAAACCTGAGCCACGCATAAGACTGAGTCAGTCAGAAACTGGAACAGTTGCAGTTTCTCACTCACTTCTGCTTTGGTGGGTCCTGCGGGGGATCCCATCGACGGAAGGAAGCCACCGTGAACCCACCCACGCCCTCGGGCGCCCGGATCAGCATCATCGGCGCGGGCCCCGGAGGACTCACCTGTGCGCGAGTCCTGCACCGGCACGGCATCGCGGCGACGGTGTACGACCGCGACCCGGACGCGGACGCACGCGATCAGGGCGGCTCGCTCGACCTGCACGAGGAGGACGGTCAGCTCGCGCTGGGCGAAGCGGGCCTGCTGGAGGAGTTCTTCGAGCTGGCCAGGTGCGAGAGCCAGGAGGAACGCCGCATCGACCCCGCGGGCCGCGTCCTCGCCCACCGGCTGCCGGGCGAGGGCGAGACGGCCCGCCCCGAGATCGACCGCGGTCAGCTCCGGGAGCTCCTGCTGCGCTCGCTCGACCCCGGGACGGTCCGCTGGGGGCACACCCTGGAGTCGGTGAGCGGGCCGGCCGACGGACCCCGGACACTGACGTTCGCCGACGGGAGCACCGTGGAGACGGACCTGGTGATCGGAGCGGACGGCGCCTTCTCCCGCGTCCGCCCGGCGGTGTCCGACGCCGTGCCGCGGTACACCGGGGTCGGCTTCCTCGAGGCGTGGTTCGACGACATGGAGTCGGCACACCCGGAACTCTCCGCACTGGTGGGCCGGGGCAGCGCCCACGTGGCCGACGGCGAACGGGGTCTCTTCGCGCAGCGCAACAGCGGCGGTCACCTGCGCGTCTACATCATGCGGCGGGTCCCGCTCGACTGGATGACGGCGAGCGGTCTTCGCCCGGAGGACACCGCCGGCATCCGCGCACGTCTCCTCGGCGAGTACGCGGCCTGGTCACCGCGGACACTCCGGATGATCACCGAGAACGACGGTCCCTACGTCGACCGCCCCCTCTACGCCCTGCCCGCGCCGCACACCTGGCAGCACACGCCCGGCGTGACCCTCCTGGGAGACGCCGCACATCTCATGCCCCCGCTCGGCGTCGGCGTCAACCTCGCCATGCTCGACGCCGCGGAACTCGCGCTCGCCCTCGCCGGCTCCGCCACCGTCGACGACGCCCTGCGCACCTACGAGGAGACGATGCTGCCGCGCTCGGCGCGCTACGCCGAGATGCTCGACGGCGGCGCCGGGTTCCTGCTGGAGGAGCCGGACGCCGGCGAACTCGCGCGGTTCGGTGAGCCGGGGCGGGGCCCCGGGCACGGGGAGCAGGGCATACCCGGCCAGTAGGTTCGTGCCGTGGCCGCGCTCGTACCGTTCGTGATCCGGCCGCCGAACCGGCCGCGGGCCCCCTCGCGACCGGCGGAACCGGTGAGCACGAGGGGGCCCGCGGTGGGGCCGTGGTGTGAGCCGGGGCGCTAGCAGCTCAGGTTGTCGCCGGGCTCGACGCCCAGGACCTCGGCGAAGCGCTCGTAGCTGTCGATCCGGCTCTGGACCTGCGCGGGATTGCCCCCGTCGCACTCCAGGCTGCCGTTGATGGCGCGGATGGTCTCACCGAATCCGGCGCCGTTGACCATGGCGTCGTGCGGGGTCATGGTGCCCGGCCCGTTCTGGGTGTTCCAGTACCACAGACCCGTCTTCCAGGCGACGGCCGAGTCGTTCTGGACCAGGTCGGGGTTGCCCAGCAGGTCGATGCCGAGCGCGTCTCCGGCCGCCTTGTAGTTGAAGTTCCAGCTGAGCTGGACCGGCCCGCGCCCGTAGTACTTGTCGTTGCCGGCCGGACAGCCGTACGGCTGGGTGGCGTCGCAGTAGTGCGGGTAGTTGGCGGTGTTCTGCTCGACCACGTGGACCAGACCGCCGGTCTCGTGGCTGACGTTGGCCAGGAAGGCGGCGGCCTCCTGCTTCTTCACCGTGTCGCTGCCGGTGTTGGAGAAGCCGGGGTAGGCGCTGAGCGCCGCGGTGAGACCGCTGTAGGTGTAGAAGGAGTTCCTGTTCGGGAACATCTGGTCGAACTGGCCCTCGCCGACGACGAACTCGGCGGCGACGGTACGGGTGCCGGGTTTCTGGGCGACGGCCGACGGCGCCGTGGTCAGAGTGCACAGGACGGCGGCCGCGCCGGTGGCGGCCAGCAGTGCGAGTTTGCGGTGCTGCACGGTATCGACTCCTGCTCGGTGGGAGGGACGGGCGCGGAGAGGGAAGGAGCGGAAGAGGAGCGGCCGCGGCACCCGGACGGGCCCGCGACCGACCCCTTGCGCTCCGACCGGGCCGTCAGCCCCCGACGTTGACGTCGATACAGGCGTAGAACGCGTTGTCCGTGTCGGCGACGTTCCACACGGCGAGGACCTTCTGCTGCCCGGTGAGTCCGCCGAAGTCGACCTGGTGGTTCACCACCGCGCCCGGCTTCGCGCCGCCGTCGTCGAACAGCGCGATCCGCTGACCGCCGACGTAGTACTCCCAGGTGCTGGTGGCGTGCTGCGCGGTGAGCTGCCACGAGAACGTCGTGTTCTTCGACACCGGGGTGACGGTCCAGCCCCTGCTGTCGTCGTCCAGTTCGGCGAAGCGGCTGTTGCCACCGCTGCAACTGGTCAGTCCCTTGGGGCCTTCGACGCTCTGGGGCTCGTACGTGATGTCGCCGCAGGACACCGTGCCCGCGGCGCACTGGGCCTGGCGGCTGGGCGGGTCGGAGATGTAGCCGTGTGCGCTCGCCGAGGAGGCGGGAAGGCTCACGGCGACCACGGGGGCGAGCACCGCGCCGATCAGGGCAGCGGTCTTCCGACGTGCGTGCATGGGGAACTCCTTCACATCCGGCCGTTCCGGGGCGCGCGCGGTCAGATGTGGGGGTGACCGGGCACGCCGAGTACGGCCTCTCGTGGGTGGGGCCAGGAGGCGCGAAGGTGACGCGCACTCGCCGTCCTCGCAGGGGAGTGGGACCCCGGCAAGGCTCAACTCCGCAAACGGAGCGGCGAGTTCTGTTGGACTAGACCATACAAGCGGTCGACGTGACCGTGTCAAGAGTGTGGGCTGGACGCCCCCGCGCCGGAGATGTGTACTATGCATATATAGTGCATAGTGCATATGGCGTGGTCACCACGGCGCCAGAACGGCTCGGAGGACCGGAGCGGTCCGTGTCCCGGGCGCTCACGAGAGGAGACGGCCCATGAGTTCACTCGGCCTGCAGGGGAAGTCGGCCATTGTCACCGGGGGTGCCTCCGGCATCGGCGGGGCCATCACCAGGCTGTTCGTCGCGCGCGGCGCCCGGGTCGTCGTCGTCGACCTGCAGCAGGAGGCGGGCGAGGCCCTCGCCCGTGAACTGGGCGAGTCGGTGGTCTTCCGGCACGGCGACGTCTCCGACCGGGCCGTGGCCGACCTCGCCGTCACGACGGCCGTCGAGCACTTCGGGAAGCTCGACGTGCTGGTGAACAACGCGAGCGTGTCGCGTCAGAAGCCGTTCGAGGAGCAGACGGACGACGACTGGGACCTCGCCATGAACACCAGCCTGTACGCCACGCGCAACTTCATGCTCGCGGCGCTGCCGGAACTGAAGAGGACCGGCAACGCCTCGGTCGTCAACTTCGGTTCCGGTGCCGGGCTCGACGGCCAGCCCAACCAGGCCTCGTACGCGGCGACGAAGGAGGCCATCCGCGGCCTGAGCCGTGTCGTGGCGAACGAGTGGGCGCCGCACAACATCCGCGTCAACGTGGTGTGCCCGATGGCGCTCACGGCGGGCGTGGCCCAGTGGGCCGAGGCCCGGCCCGAGCAGTACGCGCAGTCCGCGGCCAAGGTGCCGCTGGGCCGCTTCGGCGACCCGGACCGCGATGTCGCCCCGATCGTCGCCTTCCTCGCGAGCGACGACGCCCAGTACATGACCGGACAGACCGTCATGGCCGACGGCGGCGCGATCAAACTGCGCTGAACCGCCGCTCAGTCGCCGGCGCCGGGGGGAGGCGTGGCCCCGCCCTCGCGGGACCACGCGAGTCCCTCCAGGTGCTCGATGCCCTGGTTCAGTTCGATCAGCAGATCCAGGAACTGCTGGGTCCGCGGACCCGCCCACCCGGACGCCTCGACGAGCCGCGCGGTCCCCGCGCGGCTGATGGCCCGGTCCGCCTCCAGCCGCTCCAGGCCGAGCGAGGTGGGCCGGAACTTGCGCGCCATCCCGCCGTCGGGGTCCGCGATGCGCTCCACCAGGCCGTTGCGGAGCATGGCACTGACCTGGCGGTTGATGGTGGAGACGTCCACCTGGAAGGTGTGCGCCAGTTCCTTGAGCGTGAGCGGCTCGCCGGTCTCCAGCCGGGTCAGCAGCACGTACGCCGAGCGCTCCAGGCTCTGGCCGATGCGCGGACCCCGCGAGGCGACGAAATGCCGGGAGAGCAGGGTGAGTTCCCGTTCCAGATCGCTCAGCCGGCGCTCCTGCTCGCTCATGTCCCGGTCCCGTTCCGCCGCCCTTGCCCGTTTGTGCCATGTGTATGGTACACATCACGTCGGTGCGCGGCGCCTGTCGGCCGCTACCCTGCACATCGTGATCGACTTGTCTGCGAACCCCGACGACACCGCGGTGGCGACGGCCGCCGCACAGGCCGGCGCGGAGGCCGTGCGGGCCAGGTACGGACGGCGGCTGGCCCGGTTCGACAAGGGCGACGGCGACTTCGCCACCGACGCCGACGTGGCCGCCGAGGAGGCGATCGTCGACGTCATCCGCGCCGCCCGGCCCGGGGACTCGGTCCTCGGCGAGGAGGGCGGACAGCGGGGGGAGGCCCGCGCGGCCCGGCAGTGGCTGGTGGACCCCTTGTGCGGCACCCTCAACTACGCCGCCGGCACCATGCTGGTGGCCGTCAACGTGGCGTTGCGCGACGGCCCCGCGGCGGTGGCCGACCCCTTCGGCGGCGAGGTCTTCTTCACCGACGGCGACACCGCCCGGGTCCGACGCGACGGCCACGACACCCCGCTGACCCCCACCGCGGCCACAGGGCTCGTCGACGTGAACCTCGATCCGCCGTTCCCCAGCGCCCCCGCGTTCCGCACGGTGGACCTGCTCGCGCACCCCGGCTTCGGACGCCGGTTCCGGCCGCGGGTCGTGTCCACGACGCTGGCACTGGCCTGGGTCGCCGCCGGAAAGCGCGCCGCCTACGTGACCGACGGCGCCGACCTGACCGGGAGCGTGCACTCCGCGGCCGGCATCGCGCTGTGCCGGGCCGCCGGGTGCGTCGTCACCGCGGCCGACGGCACCCCGGTCGGCCCCGGGAGCCGCGGCCTGGTGGCGGCGGCCGACGCGGAGACCCACACGACGCTCCTCGCCCTGATCCGCGAGCGGCACGGCGCGGCCCCGGACGGTCGCGGGTAGGGCCGACCGGGTAGAGGTCGCCCCACGCGGAGCCGCCCGCCCGGGAAACGCCGCCGGCGCTGCTAGTTTCGCCAGCCGTCGGAGGAATCCGGACGTCTCGGACAGAGGCGGGTGTCGCTTGCGGAGGAGTACGGGTGACTGGTGTGTGCGAGGAACCGTCGGGGACGGGCGCCCCGTTCGGGCGAAGGACCTTCATGGCGTCGGCCGTCCTGACGGCCGCCGCCCCCGTCGCGGCCGCCGCCCCCGCCCGGGCGGCCGAGCGGCCGGAAGCCGCCGTGTCCGGCTGCCGGTCCGTGGCACGGCTGCTCGCCGTCCCCGAAGGCGGCCGCGGTGCCGACTGGCTGAGGGAGGCCCTGCAGGTCGCCGTGGCACTCGAACTCGCCACGATCCCGCCCTACCTGTGCGGATGGTGGTCCGTCGGGGACCGCACCGGCCACGCCGCGCGGCTGATCCGGCGCATCATCGGCGACGAGATGTACCACATGGGCGTCGTCTGCAACCTGCTGGTCGCCGTCGGCGGCCGGCCGCGGATCACGGACGCGGCCCTCGCCTACCCCGGCCCGTTGCCCGGCGGGGTCCGCGACGGGGTGAACGTCTACCTCTCCGGCCTCGACCGGCCGTTCGTGCGCGACGTGATGATGGCGATCGAAGCCCCCGAGGCCCCCCTCGCCCGGGGCATCGGCAACTCGCCCAGCATCGGCCGCTTCTACGACGATCTGCTGGCCGCCTTCAGGTCCACGGCTCCCGAACTGTCGGCCCGCGGGCAGCTGTCCGAGCACATCGGCTCCGACGTGCTGAAGCCCGTGACCGACCTCGACGGCGTGGAACGCGCGATCGAGACCATCAAGGAACAGGGCGAGGGCACCACCAGTTCTCCCGACGACGCATTCGGCGACGACTACCCGGCCCACTACTACGCGTTCGGGGAGATCTACCACGGCCGGCAACTGCGCCAGGAGGAGGACGGCTGGCGGTTCACCGGCGCCCCCGTGCCCTTCCCCGACGCACGCCCCATGGCCCGGGTCCCGGCCGGCGGCTGGCCCGATCCGCCGAAGCGGGTCCAGGACCTCCTCGACCGGTCCGACACCGCCTACGCCAAGGTGCTGAGCACCCTGGAGCAGGCATGGGCCGACGGCGACGCCCGGACACTGGGTTCCGCCGTCCGGGCGATGCGCGCTCTGGAGGGCCCGGCCCTGGACCTCATGGAGACCGGCATCCCGGGCGCCCCCGGCAACTACGGCCCCCAGTTCCGGCCGCCCCGCGCGTGACGCTCGCCGGGACGGTCAGTGATTGCCGGCGAGGGCGCCGCCGAGCCGTTCGCGCATGAGGCTGCTGTGCTCGTCGAGACCGACGATCTCGACCTGCTTGCCGCGCTGGGCGTACTTGGTCTCGATGGCGTCCAGGGCCGCGACGGACGAGGCGTCCCAGATGTGGGTGGCGGACAGGTCGATGACGACCTTGTCCGGGTCACCGGCGTAGTCGAAGCGGGTGACCAGGTCGTTGCTGGAGGCGAAGAACAGCTCGCCCGTGACGGAGTAGACGACCTGGCCCCCGTCGGGGTCGGTGACCGCGGTGACGTCGGCCAGGTGGGCCACCCGCCTCGCGAAGATCACCATCGCGGTGACGGAGCCGACCACGACGCCGATGGCCAGGTTGCTGGTGGCGACCACGACGGCGACCGTGGCCACCATGACGAGGATCTCGCCGGCGGGCATCCGCCTCAGGGTGCGCGGCGCGACGGAATGCCAGTCGAACGTCGTGAACGACACCATCACCATCACCGCCACCAGGGCCGCCATGGGAATGTCGGACACGATCGGTCCGAAGACGATGCACAGCACCATCAGGAACGAGCCCGCCAGGAACGTGGACAGCCGGGTACGCGCCCCGGACACCTTCACGTTGATCATCGTCTGGCCGATCATGGCGCAACCGCCCATGCCGCCGAAGAAGCCGGTGACGATGTTGGCGATGCCCTGACCGATCGACTCACGGGTCTTGTCGGAGTGGGTGTCCGTGATGTCGTCCACCAGCTTCGCCGTCATCAGCGACTCCATGAGCCCGACCAGGGCCATGGCGAGCGCGTACGGGGCGACGGTCGTCAGCGTGTCCCAGGTGAACGGCACGTCGGGCAGGCCCGGCACCGGCAGCGCGTGCGGCAGCTCCCCCTTGTCACCGACGGTCGGTACGGCGATGCCCGCGGCGACGGTGATGACGGTCAGCACGACGATGGAGACCAGCGGCGCCGGGATCACCCTGGTCACCTTGGGGAAGAGCACCATCAGCAGGAGCCCGCCCGCGACGAGCGGGTAGACGGGCCAGGGCACGTCGGTGATCTCGGGCACCTGCGCCATGAAGATGAGGATGGCGAGCGCGTTGACGAAGCCGACCATCACCGAGCGCGGCACGAACCGCATCAGCCGGGCCACCCCGAGCGCGCCGAGGACCACCTGGAAGACTCCGGCGAGGATGACCGCCGCGACGAGGTAGCCGAGGCCGTGCTCGCGGTTCAACGGGGCGATCACCAGGGCGACGGCGCCGGTCGCCGCCGAGATCATCGCGCGGCGGCCGCCGACGATCGAGATGGTGACGGCCATGGTGAACGCCGCGAACAGGCCGATCTCCGGGTCGACCCCGGCGATGATCGAGAAGGAGATCGCCTCCGGGACCAGGGCCAGGGCGACGACGAGGCCGGCGAGGACCTCGGTGCGCCACACCTTCGGGTCGGAGATCCAGTCGGGCTTGAGGCCGCGCAGGCGCGCGGTGGGGGAGAGCGCGGGAGCAGACAAGAGTGAGGTACCTGTCGTGGTCGGGCACGCCCGGCGGCAAAAAGGGCGTGCGGAGGAACGCGGGGGCCGTGGCCGGTCCCGGGGATGGCCGCAGGCGGCGGACCGGCGCCGGAGGCGAGGACGAGGAGGCGGCGTACCGAGCCGACGGGAGCGGCCGCGGCTCAGCGGCGAAGCGTCACGGCGGGCAGACGGCGGCGCGGGGCATCATGGGCATGCGCTCGCTCTCTCCTGCGACGTCGGGAACCACCGGGGGCTTCCTCGGCCCCGGCATGGCATTGCGGACCGGGTCTCCCGCGACATGTCGGGTCTCCCGCACCACGGGGAGTGCCGCGCGGCACAGTGGCCCCGGCACCCGGGCAACTCTACCCTAACGTTACGGTAGGGATCCAAGCCGCTCGGGCGGCGGCGGAACGAACGACGAGGAAGGCGCGCGTGAGCAGCGGGCACATGCAGATCGGCGAGGTGGCGTCCAGGACCGAGTTGTCGCTGCGCACGATCCGGCACTACGAGGAGACGGGCCTGGTCGTGCCCTCCGCCCGCTCCCAGGGCGGCTTCCGGCTGTACACGGAGGCCGACGTGGCCCGCCTCATGGTCATCCGCCGCATGAAGCCGCTCGGGTTCACCCTCGACGAGATGCGCGATCTCCTGGAGGCCACCGACCGCCTCGACCGCGGCGCCGGGGAGCTGCCCGCCGACGAACGCGAGCGGCTCCTGGAGCGGGTGCGCGCCTTCGAGCGGGCCGCCCGGCAGCGTGTCGCCGAGCTGCGGACCAAGCTGGCGCGGGCGGAGGAGTTCGCGCAGACCCTGGCCGACCGCCTCACCGACGCGACCGCGCCGTAGGGGCGGCGGGGCGTCGTCCTACTGGCCCTGCATGATCTGGATCAGGTTGCCGCAGGTGTCGTCCAGGACGGCCGTGGTGATCGGGCCCATCTCCAGCGGCTCCTGGGTGAAGTGCACCCCGAGCCCGCGCAGCCGGTCGAACTCGGCCCGCACGTCGTCCACCGCGAAGGAAGCGGCCGGGATGCCGTCCTCGGCCAGCGCCGTCCGGTACGGCCGCACCGCGGGGTGGCCGGAGGGTTCGAGCAGCAGCTCGGTCCCGTCGGGAGCCTCCGGGGAGACCACGGTCAGCCACCGGTCCGTGCCCACCGGCACGTCGTGCTTCCTCACGAAGCCCAGCGTCTCGGTGTAGAAGCGCAGGGCGTGCTCCTGGTCGTCGACGAAGACGCTGGTCAGGTGGATCTTCATGGGGTCTTCTCCGGTGTGTCGGGTCCAGCCGTCGGGTGACGACGCGCTCGGGCGGGCCGGTGCCCGCCGGGACAGCACCTGCCTATCAAGTGCCCGCGTGTCCGGCAACGGCCCAGACCTCGGCCAGCGCCGACGTGGTGAGCACCCGGTCGGGGCGCCCGTGCCCGGCCAGGGTGCCCTCGCGCAGCAGGAGACAGGCCTCGGCCGACCGTGCCGCCGCCAGGTCGTGCGTGGCGTGGACGACCGTCACCCCGTCGGCCACCAGCTCGGTCAGGATCGCGGTGATGCGCCCCCCGGCCTGCGGGTCCAGACCCGTGGTCGGCTCGTCCAGCAGGAGCAGGTCGGACCGCTGGGCGAGCCCCTGGGCGATGAGGGCGCGCTGCCGCTGCCCGCCCGACAGCTCGCCGAGCTGGCGCCCGGCGAGGTCGCCGATGCCGAGTCGGTCCAGGGCCGAGTCCACGATCAGCCGGTCCCGGCGGTTCAGTCCGCGCCACGGTCCGCGCTCGCCCCAGCGCCCCATCTCCACGGCCTGCCGGACGGTCAGGGGGAGGGCGTCCGCGACGGCGCCGCGCTGCGGCACGAAGGCCGGTGGACGCTCGCCGTCCCGACGGAGGTCTCCCGATGTCGGGCGGATCACACCGGCCAGGACCCCGAGCAGCGTCGACTTCCCGCTGCCGTTCGGTCCGACCAGAGCGGTGACGGCCAACGCCGGTATGTCGGCGGTCAGTTGGCGGAGCACCGGACGCCCCGGGTAGCCGGCGCACAGCCCCGTCAGACGGACATGGGCACCCCGCCCTGTCGAAGCGGGGGAGGAGACACGGGATTTGTTGAACATGATTTTCATTGTAGTGTCCTCGCATGGATTGGTTGACGGCCCCCTTCGAAGTGACGTTCGTGCAACGAGCCCTGTGGGGCGGCATCCTGGTGTCCGCGATCTGCGCACTGGCCGGCACCTGGGTCGTGCTCAGGGGCATGGCCTTCCTCGGTGACGCCATGTCCCACGGCCTGCTGCCGGGGGTCGCGCTGGCCGCGCTGTTCGGCGGCAACCTGCTGCTGGGAGCGGTGGCGAGCGCGGCCGCCATGGCGGCCGGTGTCACCGTGCTCGGGCGGACCCCGAAGCTCTCCCAGGACACCGGCATCGGGCTGCTGTTCGTCGGCATGCTCTCGCTCGGCGTGATCGTCGTGTCGCGATCGCAGTCCTTCGCCGTCGACCTGACCGGGTTCCTCTTCGGCGACGTCCTCGCGGTCCGCGAGCAGGACCTGCTCATGCTGGGCGTGGCGCTGCTGGTGGCCCTGCTCGTGTCCGTCCTCGGCCACCGTGCCTTCCTCGCCCTCGCGTTCGACCCGCGCAAGGCCCACACCCTCGGCCTGCGCCCACGTCTCGCGCACGCGGTGCTGCTCGTCCTGCTGGGCCTCGCGATCGTGGCCTCGTTCCACATCGTCGGCACGCTGCTCGTCCTCGGCCTGCTCATCGCACCGCCGGCGGCGGCCCTGCCCTGGGCACGCGGTGTCCGGGGCGTCATGGCCCTCGCGGCACTCCTCGGCGTCACCGCCACGTTCGGCGGGCTGCTCCTGTCCTGGCACCTGAGCACCGCCGCCGGCGCGACCGTCTCGGCCGTCGCGGTGGCCCTGTTCTTCCTCTCCCACGCGACGTCCGGCCTGCGCCACCTCCGTGCGCGCCGGGCCGCGCCCGTCCCGACAGCCGACTGAAGGAGATCCGACCCGATGGACCCCACCGTCCGCGGCAGAGCGACCCCCTGGGCCCCCGCCGCCCTCGTCCTCACCGCCACACTGCTGGCAGCGGGCTGTTCCGGGCAGCCCGGCGCGGGGCCCGAGCCCACGGCCACCGAGTCGTCCGCCGCCCCGCACGGCTACGTCGAAGGAGCGCGGGAAGCGGCCGAGGAACAGTCCCGGCTCCTCCTCGGCGACCCCGACACCGGTGCGAGCCGGGTGCTCGACCTCGTCACCGGCGAGGTGCAGGAGACCGCACCGGTGCCCGACGCCACCCGGCTGACCACGGACGGCCGCTTCGGCTTCTACCACACCGCCCGCGACGCGCGCGTGGTCGACGGCGGCTCCTGGACGGTGGACCACGGCGACCACGTGCACTACTACCGCGCGGCGATACGGGACGTCGGCGCCCTCCCGGCCGACCACGGCGCCGAGATCCGCAGCGACGCCGCGGTGACCGCGGTGACCGGCCGGGACGGCCGAACCGGACTGTACGACCGGACGGAACTGGCGCAGGGCGGGACCAGGCCCCTCAGGACGCTCGGCGGGACGCACGCCGGCGCCGTCGTGCCCTACGCGGAACACCTGGTCGCGCTCACCGGGGACGACGACTCCGCGCAGGTCACCGTGTACGACCGTGAGGGCGGGCGCGTCGCCACGCCGGACGCGACGTGTGTGCGGCCGCGGGGCGACGCCGTAACCCGCCGGGGAGTCGTCCTCGGCTGCGCCGACGGCGCCCTGCTCGTCCGCGCCGAGAACGGGACGTTCACCGCCGACAGGATCCCGTACGGACGGGACGTGCCCGAGAAGGAACGGGCGGCGGCCTTCCGGCACCGGGCCGGCAGCGACACGCTGACGGCACCCGCCGGCGAGCGGGCCGTGTGGGTGCTGGACGTGACCGACCGCACCTGGACACGGGTGGAGACCGGGCCGGTCCTGGCGGCCAACACGGCGGGGGAGGGAGCCCCGTTGCTCGTCCTGGAGAGCGACGGCGCCCTGCACGGCTACGACATCGCGACCGGCCGCCACGCCTCCCGGACCAAGACCCTTCTCACCGGGGCCGGGGAAGGCCCGACCGACGCGAGCGGGCCGGCCGTCGAGGTGGACCGCAGCCGCGCCTACGTCAACGACCGCGCCGGCAGACGCGTGTACGAGATCGACTACAACGACGACCTGCGCGTCGCACGCTCCTTCGACCTGGACATCGAACCGGGTCTGATGGCGGAGACCGGCCGATGAGGGGCACAGGACGCGCGCGGACCCGGGTGGCACGGCTGCGCCGCCTGCTGATGGGCCTGCTCGCCCTCGTCACGGCCACCACCGCCACCGCCTGCACGAGCACGCCCGAACAGCCCCGCGTCGTCGTCACCACCAACATCCTGGGCGACATCACCCGTCAGGTCGTCGGCGACCAGGCTGACGTCACGGTCCTGATGAAACCGAACGCGGACCCGCACTCCTTCGGACTGTCGGCGGTACAGGCCGCCCAACTGGAACGCGCGGACCTCGTGGTCTTCAACGGTCTCGGCCTGGAGGAGAACGTGCTGCGGCACGTGGACGCCGCCCGCCAGGCCGGGGTGGCCACCTTCGAGGTCGGCCGGGCCGTCGACCCGCTCACCTTCCGCACCGGCGACGACGGCGGCCCCGACAGGGAGCCGGGACAGCCCGACCCGCACTTCTGGACCGACCCCGACCGGGTGCGCACGGCCGTCGGCCTCATCGCCGACCGCGTCACCGAGCACGTGAGAGGCGTGGACGACGACGCGATCCGCGCCAACGCCGACCGCTACCAGCAGCAACTGACCGAACTCACCGCCTTCATGGAGCAGTCCTTCGGCCGAGTGCCCGAGGAACGGCGCAACCTGGTGACCAACCACCACGTCTTCGGCTACCTCGCCGACCGTTTCGGCTTCCGCGTCGTCGGCGCCGTGATCCCCAGCGGCACGACGCTGGCCTCCCCCAGCTCCTCCGACCTGCGCTCACTCACCCGGGCCATGCGCGAGGCCGGCGTCCGGACCGTGTTCGCCGACTCCTCGCAGCCCAAGCGGCTCGCCGAGGTCCTGCGCGCCGAACTCGGCGCCGGGGTGCGGGTCGTCGAGCTGTACTCCGAGTCGCTGACCGCGAAGAACGAGGGCGCCGCCACCTACCTGCGGATGATGCGCGCCAACACCACCGCCATGACCGACGGACTGACCGTCGGCCTCTCGAAGGGAACACACAGGTGAACAAGTCCATACGCGACAGGGCCCTCACGGGGACGGCACTCGCCCTCGCGGTGGCCACGGCCCTGACCGCGTGCGGAGGCGACGGCACGTCCCCGTCCGACGCCAAGTCCCAGGACGCCGGGGCCGCCTCACCCGCGGCCCCGGTGAACGACCCCCTGGTCGCCACCTTCGACGGCGGCCTGTACGTCCTGGACGGCAGGAGCCTCGAACTGACCACCACCATCGACCTGCCCGGCTTCAACCGCGTCAACCCCGCGGGCGACGAGGACCACGTGGTCGTCTCCACCGACAGCGGCTTCCGCATCCTGAACGCCACCGGGCAGACGCTCACCGACATCGAGTACCGGGGCGCGAAGCCGGGCCACGTCGTCCGCCACGCCGGGAAGACGGTGCTCTTCACGGACGGCACCGGCGAGGTCAACGTCTTCGAACCCGCCGGCCTCGGCGGCGGCAAGAAGCCGGAAGGACGCACCTACACCACCGCCGAGGCCCACCACGGTGTCGCCATCGAACTGAGCGACGGCCGTCTCCTCACCACCCTCGGAGACGAGGAGAAGCGCACCGGCGCCCTGGTCCTCGACAAGGACGGCAAGGAGATCGCACGCAACGAGAACTGCCCGGGCGTGCACGGAGAGGCCGCCGCGAAGGGCGAGGCGGTCGCCGTCGGCTGCGAGGACGGCGTCCTGATCTACAAGGACGGCAGGTTCACCAAGGTGGACGCCCCCGACGACTACGGCCGCACCGGCAACCAGGCGGGCAGCGACGAGTCCGCCGTGCTGCTGGGCGACTACAAGACCGACCCGGACGCCGAGTTGGAGCGCCCGACCCGGGTGTCCCTCATCGACACCGGGACCGCCGAGCTGCGTCTGGTGGACCTCGGCACCAGCTACTCCTTTCGCTCCCTCGCGCGCGGCCCGCACGGCGAGGCACTCGTCCTCGGCACCGACGGCGCCATCCACGTCATCGACCCGGACAAGGGCACGGTGCGGAAGAAGATCCCCGCCGTGGGGGAGTGGCGGGAACCGCTGGACTGGCAGCAGGCCCGGCCCACCCTCTTCGTCCGTGACCACACCGCCTACGTCTCCGAGCCGGGCAGGAAGGCCGTGCACGCCATCGATCTGGACTCCGGCAAGAAGCTCACGTCGGTGACCCTGCCGAAGGGGACCAACGAACTGTCGGGCACCGTCGCGGGCCACTGACCGGCACACCAGGCACACCGGTACACCGGCGCGACGCGCTCGGCGGGGGCGGTCCGACCTCGTCGGGCCGCCCCCGCCCGTTCGCTCAGCGGTCGCCGAACCCCGGGGCCGCGGGGCGGGCCAAGGCGGCGACCAGGGCGTCCGCGGGCAGGGCGGGCACCGTACGGCCGCCGACACCGGTCGTCGTGGTCGCCGCGAGCAGGGAGTTGAGCACCGCTTCCTCGACGCCGTCCAGGACGGCCTCGAACAGCGGACTCAGCTCGGCGTCCGCCACCGGGCGACCGGCATCGGGCCGGGTGCCGAAGGCGACCGCGTAGTCGCCGCTGCCGTGGCTGTACGCCGCACCCGTGCGGGCCAGCGCGAACACCGCGCGCCGAGCCACCCGGGTGAGCTGCCGGGCGTCGAGCGGCGCGTCCGTGGCCATCACGATCACGCAGGACCCGGCGTCCGCCCCGGCGCCCGGACCACCGGCCCCTGCGCCCAGGGACCGCGGGGTCAGGGTCCGGCCGAGCACCCGCAGCGTGCCGCCGAAGTTCGCCTGCACCAGGGCGCCCACCGTGAAGCGCCGGTCGCCCAGGTCCCAGACGCGTGAGGCGGTGCCGACACCGGCCTTGAAACCGAGCGCGACGGTGCCGGTCCCCGCACCGACGCATCCCTCGGCCACCGGCCCGCCCGAGGCCGCGTCGAGGGCGGCCCGCACGTGCTCCTCGTGGACCGGCCGGGCCCGGATGTCGGACAGGAAACCGTCGTTGCACTCGCCCACCACGGGGTTGAGGCTCCGCACCTCCTCGCATCCCGGCCGCTCGAGCACCCAGCCGACGAGGGCGTCGGCGACCCGGAACGCCGACAGGGTGGAGGTGAGCAGCACAGGGGTCTCCAGCGTGCCGAGTTCGGCGAGCTGAGTGGTCCCGACGAGCTTGCCGTAGCCGTTGCCGGTGAACACCCCGGCCGGCAGGGGAGTGCGAGGACCGACGAGGTCGGGCACGACGGCGGTGACCCCGCTGTGCACGTCGGGCGGCCGGCGGACCGTGGTGTGCCCGACGCGGACGCCCGGCACGTCCGTGATCGCGTCGAGAGGCCCGGTCGCGCCGGATCCGACGACGATCCCCAGGTCACGCGCCCGGCCGCGGGAGGCGCCGGGCGGGGAGTACGGATGAGGCAGTGGTTCCATGCGCCCCGACGCTACGCCTGTCACCCGGACCCGCCGGCGGCCACTCGTTCCCACGCCCGCCGGGACGGTGCCGTTCGGCGCGGCCCCGGGCCTGCTCCTGCGGCCGCGTCCTATCATCGACCCTAGAAGTTGAAAGTGGGACTTCATGGTGAGTGGAGTGGCAGCGAGAGGACGAAGCGGTGAGCAACACGGAAGCGCACCCCGCCGAACTGAGGTGCGGAGCCCTGGAGAACGGCGTGCCCGCCGCCGACGTGGAGATCCTGACCGCGCGGGACGTCCCGCTCGGCGGTCCGCGCGCGATGACGGTGCGCCGTACCCTGCCGCAGCGGGCCCGGACCCTGATCGGAGCCTGGTGCTTCGCCGACCACTACGGCCCCGACGAGGTCTCCGGGTCGGGAGGCATGAACGTCGCCCCGCATCCGCACACCGGTCTGCAGACGGTCAGCTGGCTGTTCAGCGGGCTGATCGAGCACCGGGACAGTCTGGGCAGCCACGCGCTCGTCAGGCCGGGCGAAGTGAACCTCATGACGGGCGGCCGAGGCATCAGCCACTCCGAGGTGTCCACACCGGACACGACGGTCCTGCACGGCGTCCAGCTCTGGGTGGCGCTGCCCGAGGAGCACCGCGACACCGCCCCGGACTTCCGGCACCACGTGCCCGTCCCGGTGGAACTGGACGGCGCCGAGGTGCGCGTCTTCCTCGGCTCGCTCGCCGGTGACACCTCCCCGGTCGGCACCTTCACGCCCCTGCTGGGCGCCGAGGTGACCCTGGCCGCGGGGGCCGCCGTAACCCTCGACGTCGACCCCGGCTTCGAGCACGGCGTCCTCGTCGACAGCGGCGACGTCCGCGTCGACGACACGGCCGTACGGCCCGCCGAACTGGCGTACACCGCGCCCGGCCGGCGCACCCTCACCCTGCGCAACGAGGCGCCCGGAGCCGCCCGGCTGCTCCTGCTCGGCGGTCCGCCCTTCACGGAGGAGATCGTCATGTGGTGGAACTTCGTCGGCCGGTCGCACGAGGACGTCGCACGCGCCCGCGAGGACTGGACGACGGGGACCCGTTTCGGCGAGGTGCACGGATACGACGGTGCGCCGCTGCCCGCGCCGGAGCTGCCGAACCTGCCTCTGAAGCCGCGAGGAAGGGCGCGCTGACCCGCTGTCCGCGCACTCGGGCACGGATCGCCCGGCCTCTTGGCCCCGGGCCGCCGCCCATGCCCCGTCGCCCCGCGCGTCTTGCGGGCCGAACCGCTCCCTCCAGCAAGCTGGTTAGATCGGGTCGGGCAATGCCGACTGGGACCGCGCAGGCGTTCCGCGTCACAGAGGGAGACACCATGAGCATGGCCACGAGGACGGACGCACACTCACGTGCCCCGCACGTCGCCGACACCCACGACCTGATCCGCGTGCAGGGGGCGCGGGTGAACAACCTCAAGGACGTCAGCGTCGACCTCCCCAAACGCCGGCTGACGGTGCTCACCGGTGTCTCCGGCTCGGGCAAGAGCTCGCTGGTGTTCGACACGATCGCCGCGGAGTCCCAGCGGATGATCAACGAGACGTACAGCGCGTTCGTGCAGACGTTCATGCCGGCGCTGGCGCGGCCCGAGGTCGATCTGCTGGACGGACTGACCACGGCGATCATCGTCGACCAGGAACGGATGGGGGCCAACTCGCGCTCCACGGTGGGCACCGCCACCGACGCCAACGCGATGCTGCGCATCGTCTTCAGCCGCCTCGGCGTACCGAGCGCCGGGCCCTCGTTCCACTACAGCTTCAACCAGCCCACCGGAGCCTGCCCGCGCTGCGAGGGCACCGGCAGCGTCGTCGACATCGACCTGACCCAGCTCTTCGACGACACCAAGTCGCTGAACGAGGGCGCGCTCACCGTCCCCGGCTACAAGGCGGGCAGCTGGCCCGTGCGGGTCTTCGCCGGGTCGGGCTTCTTCGACCCGGACAAGCCGGTGCGCGAGTTCACCGGGGCCGAACGGGACGACTTCCTGCGCCGCGAGCCGACCAAGGTGAAGATCGACGGCATCAACGTCACCTACGAGGGCCTGATCCCCAAGGTGCAGAAGTCGATCCTGTCCAAGGACAAGGACGGCCTCCAGCCGCACGTACGGGCGTTCGTCGAGCGGGCGGTGACCTTCACGACCTGCCCGGAGTGCGAGGGAACCCGGCTGGGCGAAGCGGCCCGCGCGTCGAAGATCGGCGGCATCAGCATCGCCGACGCCTGCGCCATGCAGATCAGCGACCTCGCCGACTGGGTGCGCGGACTCGACGAGCCCACGGCCGCGCCCCTGCTGGCCACCCTGCGGCGGACGCTCGACTCCTTCGTGGAGATCGGCCTCGGCTACCTCTCGCTCGACCGCCCCTCGGGCACGCTGTCCGGCGGCGAGGCCCAGCGCACCAAGATGATCCGCCACCTCGGCTCCTCGCTCACCGACGTCACCTACGTCTTCGACGAGCCGACCGCGGGCCTGCACCCGCACGACATCCAGCGGATGAACGAGCTGCTGCTGCGGCTGCGGGACAAGGGCAACACGGTGCTCGTCGTGGAGCACAAGCCGGAGGCGATCGAGATCGCCGACCACGTGGTCGACCTCGGCCCCGGCGCGGGTACGGCGGGCGGCACCGTCTGCTTCGAGGGCACCGTCGAGGGGCTGCGCGCCAGCTCCACCCTGACCGGCCGTCACCTCGACGACCGGGTGAAGCTCAAGGAGACGGTGCGCAGGCCGACCGGGGTACTGGAGATCCGCGGTGCCCGGGCGCACAACCTGCGCGACGTCGACGCCGACATTCCGCTCGGCGTACTGACGGTCGTCACCGGTGTCGCCGGGTCCGGGAAGAGCTCGCTGATGCACGGGTCGATCCCGGCCGGAGCGGGCGTGGTCTCCGTCGACCAGTCGCCCATCCGGGGTTCGCGGCGCAGCAACCCGGCGACCTACACGGGGCTGCTCGATCCGATCCGCAAGGCGTTCGCCAAGGCCAACGGCGTCAAGCCGGCCCTGTTCAGTGCCAACTCCGAGGGTGCCTGCACGGCCTGCAAGGGCGTCGGCGTCGTCTACACCGACCTGGCGATGATGGCGGGCGTCGCCACCACCTGCGAACAGTGCGGGGGCAAGCGGTTCCAGGCATCCGTGCTGGAACACCGCCTCGGCGGCCGGGACATCAGCGAGGTGCTGGCGATGCCGGTGTCGCAGGCTCTGGAGTTCTTCTCCGCCGGCCAGGCACGCACCCCGGCCGCCCACCGCGTCCTCGGCCGGCTCGCCGACGTGGGCCTCGGCTATCTCAGCCTGGGCCAGCCGCTCACCACGCTCTCCGGCGGGGAACGCCAGCGACTGAAGCTGGCCGTCCACATGGGCGACGCGAGCGGCGACCGGTCCGTCTTCGTCCTGGACGAGCCGACGACCGGTCTGCACCTCGCCGACGTCGAGCACCTGCTCGGCCTGCTCGACCGGCTGGTGGACTCGGGGAAATCGGTCATCGTCATCGAGCACCACCAGGCCGTCATGGCGCACGCCGACTGGATCGTCGACCTCGGCCCCGGCGCCGGCCACGACGGTGGCCGGATCGTCTTCGAAGGCACCCCCGCCGACCTCGTCGCCGACCGCTCCACCCTCACCGGCAAGCACCTCGCGGCCTACGTCGGCGCCTGACGCGGAGCCGGCCCGGCTCGCACGGCGTCAGGGGCGCGGTGCGAGCCGCCCGCGCAGGACGGCACACACCCGCTCGCGCTGGGACTCGAGATAGAAGTGGTCGCCGGGCAGCTCGTGGAAGGAGAAGTCGCCTTCGGCGAGACGCGCCCACTCGGCCGCCTCGTGCGGCTTGACGTACGGGTCCTCGCTCCCCGTGAGGACGACCAGGGGACAGTTCAGCGGAGTGTCGGCCTCGCGCCGGTAGGTCTCGATGGCCCGGTAGTCGGCCCGGATGGTGGGCAGCAGGACGTCCAGCAGCTCGGGGTCGGCGAGGATCGCCGGGTCCGTCGCGCCGAGCCGCAGCAGTTCGGCGACCAGCCTGTCGTCCGGCAGCGCGTGGATGCCGTTGTCACGGTTCGCCGAGGGGACGTTCTGCCCGGAGACGAACAGGGCCCGCAACGAGTGCCCGCGCTCCCGCAGCCGGAGCGTCACCTCGTAGGCCAGGGCGGCCCCCATGCTGTGGCCGAAGAAGGACGTCGGCCGGTCCAGGATCGGCACCACCGCGTCGGCTATGCCGTCGGCGAGTTCCGCGACGCTGTCCACCAGCCGTTCCTGGAAGCGGTCTTGTCGACCCGGGTACTGGACGGCGAGGATGTCGGCCTCGGCAGCGAGAGCGGTCGCCATGGGCCGGAAGAAGGCCGCGGTCCCGCCGGCGTGCGGGAAGCACAGCAGTTGCACGGGCGCGGCCGGCGCGTGCCGGAAGCCGCGGATCCAGGGGTTGACCGGGAAGAGCACGGGTCCTCCGAGGTGATGTGACGCGGTGTGACGCTGTGACGCGGTGCTGTGCGAGGCAGGGCGGGCGGCACCTTCATTCCATCACGTACGGCCGTGCCCGTCGGCTCGTTTCGTCCCGCCGGCGGGACACGAATAGCATTCCGGAAACCGGTCCGGGAGCCCGTTCCTTGATGCGCCTTTATGGCTGCCGATATGGTTTCACAGGCCAATAATTCCGGGCGGGAAGAGTGCCCGAACAATACCTGCACCCTTTTTCCGTGATGCCGTCGGAGGGGATCGACAGCAATGTCAATCGATGCGTTGGCGATCGACGTCGAGAAGGCCCTCGACAGCGTCGACGAATGGCTGAATTCCTATGTCACCCAACCGCACGAGCAGCTCGGCCGCTCCGGCGCGGTGTGCCCGTTCGTGGCACCCGCCCGACGGGCCGGCGCGGTCGAGACGGTGGTGCGGCTGCTGGGGCCCGCGGCCGGCCTCCCACTGATCAAAGAGGTCATCCGGTGCGGTCTCGAGGAGTTCGAACGGTTTGAGTGGAGGACCCCCAACCCGTCGCTGCGCGCACTGATCATCGCGCTTCCCGACCTGCCGCCCGAAGCCCTCGGACTGCTCGACGAGGCACATGCGCAGGTCAAGACCGACAGCGTCGAACGCGGCCTGATGATCGGCCAGTTCCACCCCGCGTGCGAGGAACCCGCGGTCCGCAACCCCGCGTTCCGGGTGAGCCGGTCACCCGTCCCCCTGGTGGCGGTGCGGGCGATGGCCGTGCACGACATCCTCTTCCTCGGTGAACGCGCGGACTGGTTCGCCCAGTACCACCGCCGCTTCGGCGAGCGGTACCGCTCCGAGTCCAACGGGATCGGCCCGCTGCTGACCACGCTCTACCACAAGGCGCTGGCCCTGCACGGCCCCGGGGGCGGCCCGGGAGCGGCCGACGTGGTCGTCCCCACCGCGCCCCCGTCGCCCGGGAAGGGGACCGAGTGACCGCCGCCCGCTCGCCCGACGGCCCGCCCGAAGCGCCGGAGCCGCGGTGTCCCTACGGAGGGGGCACCGGCACACCGCCCCCGACGGCGTACGCCGGGTACGCGGAGATGGACGCCCTCCTCGCGCTCCAGCACCCCCGGACCTCAGCGGCCACCGAACCGGGTTTCATCATTATGAGCCAGGTCATGGAGTTGCTCTTCGAACTCCTCCGTACCGAATTCACCGCGGCTCGGAACCGACTGTCCGAGGATGCCGTGGACGAGGCGCTGTGGACTTTGCGCCGGGCCGTCCGGGTGCAGCAGGTCGCGCTCTCGTCGTGGGACTTCTTCAGTGCCATGACTCCGATGGAATTCGCCGAGTTCCGTGACTCCCTGGGCGCGGCGTCCGGTTTTCAGTCTGCTTCCTACCGCCGCCTCGAATTCCTCCTCGGCAACAAGAACCCGCAGATGGTCCAACCGCACCTCAACGCGTCGAGCCACGAGGTGGTGGTGCGGCAGTTGCACGAGCCGAGTCTGTACGACGCCGTGCTGCTCCTGCTGCGGCGGCGCGGTCTGCCCGTGGCGGACACCGTCCTCTCACGCCCCGTGGATGCCTCGTACGAGCCCGACGCCAGTGTGGAGCAGGCCTGGCGCGAGGTGTACGAGAAGAGAGCCGCGCACCACTCGCTGTTCCTGCTGGGCGAGGCGCTGACCGACGTGGCCGAGTCCTTCGCGCGCTGGCGCTACACCCATCTGACGGTGGTCCAGCGTGTGCTCGGCGGCAAGCCCGGCACGGGCGGCACCGACGGGGTGGCATGGCTGGAGCGCATCAGCGGCCACCGGTTCTTCCCGGAGTTGTGGTCCGCGCGATCGTGCCTGTGAGCAGGGGGCCGGTCCGCCCGCCGGGTCGCCTCCGGGGTCGCCTGCGGATCTCTCCTCCCTTTCACCCCGTCCTCTTCGAAAACTCACCCCATGAGGGAGCGCATCATGTCCAAGGCCGGCCCCGTCGACCATGACGCTCTGACCCGGATCCTCTTCGGCGCCTCCGCCTTCCGCCTGCTCCAAGCGGGCTGCGAGCTGGGCCTGTTCGCCCGGCTGCACGACGAGGGGCCGCTGACCGCCCAGCAGGTCGCCGTCGGGACGAAGCTGCAGCCGAGGGCGGTGCAGACCCTCCTGCTGGGCACGACCTCGCTCGGTCTGACCGTGCGCAGCAGGGGGCGCTACAGCAACGCCGAGCTGATCGGGGAGATGATCGGCGACGGCACCTGGAGCATCGTCGAGGACATCGTCCGGTTCGAGGACCGCATCACCCTCCCGGCCTCCGCCGACCTGGTCGAGTCGCTGCGGCAGAACACGAACGTCGGACTGCGGAGCATCCCGGGGGAGGGCGACGACCTCTACCACCGGCTCGCCGCGCAGCCCGAGTTGGAGGCCCTGTTCTACCAGTGCATGCGTTCGTGGTCACGCCTTTCCAACCCGGTCCTCGTGGACCGTGCCGAGCTGGCCGGGGTGTCCCGGGTGCTCGACGTCGGAGGCGGCGACGGAGTCAACGCGATAGCGCTGGCCGAGGTGAACCCGGGAACCTCCTTCACCGTCGTGGACATGCCCGGAGCCCTCGACATCGCCGGTCGCAGGATCACCGAGCGGGGCCTGGCCGACCGGATCTCCGTGAAGCCGGGCGACATCTTCGCCGACGACTTCCCGGACGGCCACGACTGCGTGCTGTTCGCCAACCAGTTGGTCATCTGGTCGCCCGAGGAGAACGCGGCGCTGCTGAAGAAGGCGTACGACTGCCTGCCCTCCGGGGGACAGGTGCTGATCTTCAACGCGTTCTCCGACGACAGCGGGGACGGACCGCTGTACGCCGCGCTGGACAACGTCTACTTCGCCACGTTGCCGGCGGCGAACAGCACGCTCTACCACTGGGGGCAGTACGAGGAGTGGCTGCGGGACGTCGGCTTCCAGCGTGTCGAACGGCTTCCCGGCAGGACGTGGACGCCGCACGGTGTGCTGCGGGCGTGGAAGTAGCCGCACCGCTGTCGGGCGGGGCGGGCGGTGAGCCGCCCACCCCTCGTCCCACGCGGTGCCCGGCCGCTAGGGCTGGCCGGGCAGCTTGGCCAACGCCGCCTCGTCGAGTGCGCGCAGGACCCACTGCTCGAACTTGTCGCCGGACAGTTCCGCGGCCTTGCGCCACCGCTGGACGCGTTCGGCGGGGACGCTGAACTTCGGCAGGGAGTCCTTCGGCGGTTCCTCCTTGCCGCCGCGCTGGCGGTGCGAGCGTATGTTCCGGCGCAGTTCGTTGCGCGACCAGTTGAACTCGTCCGCCAGGTCCAGCCACTTGTCCTGCTCGCAGGGCGGCAGGGAGCTGACCTCGGCGTGGTGCTGGAAGCTCAGCGTCTCGCGCCTACGGCTCAGCTCGAACTTGCGGGCGACCCAGGCGTAGTTGCGCAGCGTCTGGTAGTCGAGTCCGCAGGCCTCGATCGCGCGCAGGTAGCGGTCGGTGAACTCCTCCTGGCCGTAGACCAGCCAGTCGCCGAGGCACCAGGACGAGGAGTCGACGATGCGTGAGATCTGCGACCCGGCGTGTTGCCATCGTTCGAACGTGAGGGCGGCTGGGATACGGAGCCCGACTCGCGTCGTGAGGATGTCCTTCCCGTTCCGCCCCGTACCGGTCCCGTCCCTCCGAAGGGGCGCGCTGGTGCGTGAGCGGCCCAGCTGAGCGCGGTCCACGGAGTGTTGCATACGAACCTCTCTTCCGGCGTTGTTCTTGCCTCTGGTGGTGCAGAAGCCGCGTGGTTGAGGTGATTCAGGCAAGGGCGTGGTCAGGGCGCCTGGGATGGGGCGGCGTACTGACCACGGCCGAACGTCGGAACGATCGGGCGCTGTAACCGCGCTCCGAAGCGGTCCGAGGTTCTTTCGGGGATGACAGCTGCATGCCGGGCGTGTGTAAGGGGATCGACGCCCGTCGCTGGGAAATGTGCGCCTAACGGTCGGCGGATCTCGGGTGAGTCAGGTCGCCTGCGGTGAAGTACGCCAAAGGAAACACCCCCGTCGAGCTATTGGCGAGACAACGATGGGAACCTGAGCCGGACACCCGAGTGTGGTGCCAACTGGCTAAGTCTTCCGCCCGTTACCAAATCGCTGCGTGCTTGATCCGAGCGTATCAACGGTATTCGATCAATTGCACGCGCGGTGGTGGATTGGCCGAAATCTGTTCCGTGCCCCGGAACCCGCCCGGGGCGGGGGAGGCCGGGAGCGCCGGCGGGCGGCGCTCCCGGCCGGGAGCGTGAGGGTCAGGAAACGCGGCCCTCGGCCTCGGCCTGGGCCTCGGCCAGCCGTTCCTGTGCCTCGGCGAGGTCCTCCGCGGTGGGGGCGTCGTCCTGGGTGAGTTTGAGACGCCAGTAGCCCGAGAAGTCGATCCTGCTCTTGGGCATGCCGCGGGCCACCAGCTGCCTCCTGAGGCGCCGCACGATGCCTGCCTCCCCGGCGATCCAGGCGAAGCCGCCGCCCTCGGGCAGATCCGCGGCCTGCACCGCGTCGGCCAGCGCGTCGCTGTGCCCCGGCTCGTCCGCGCCCCGGTGGAGCCACGTCGTGCTCAGCCGCCCCTCGGTGCGGAACGGCTGTTCGTCGGCGCCGTCGCGGACCTCGACGAAGGCGAGGGCCCGCTTGCCCGGCGGCAGGGCCTCGATGATCGTCGCCATGCCGGGGACGGCGGCGTCGTCCCCGGCCAGCAGCACCCAGTCCGCCTCCTCGACGGACGCGGACAAGGGCTTGGGCCGCGCGAAGTAGTCGGTCGGCCCGAAGACCGCCAGGCAGTCGCCCTTCTCGGCGTTCATCGCCCAGCGGGTGGCGGGACCGGCGTGCCGGTGCAGCACGAAGTCGAAGCTGACGGAGTCGGAGGCCGGGTCGTGGGCGCGGATGGTGTAGCTGCGCATCCACGGGCGCTCGTCCTCGGGCAGGGCGCTGTACGCCTGGTACCAGGCCGTCAGATCGGTCGACCCGTCGGCTTCCGGCAGCAGCGGACGTGACTGTCCGGGGCGCGGGAAGTAGAGCTTGACCTGCTGATCGGCTTCCTTGAGGGAAAAGCCGCGCAGGTCGTCGCCGGTGAGAGTGATACGTGTCATGTGAGGGGTGAGCTGCTGTGTGTGGCTGACACGCAGGAACCAGATCGGCAAGCTGTTCATGTAATCCTTCGCGCGATCGGGGCGGGAGGGGGAACGGCGTTGCTTCGCGAGCATACCGCCAGGCCGACCGTGTGCCGGAGCCTATCGAGAACAATACTTTACGCCATAAGGAGACGATACGGGGCGACGCCGATCAGTGCCGATCGTCGTCGTGGGCCGCCAGCCTCTCAGCGATCAGCCCGCCGATCGCGGCCAGTGAGGCGTCCCGGTTCAGCAGGGTGCCGTGGTCTCCCGGCAGCGCGTGCCGCTCGATACGGCCCCGCACGAAGGCGGTCCAGGCCCGGTGGGTCACCTCCGGGTCCTGCTGGTCGGTGGCCGTCAGGAGGAGGAGGTCACCTGTGAGGGGCTCGGGGACGTAGTCGACCAGCAGATGCGTGTTGTTGGCCGAGATCTCCATGACGGCCCGCAACTGCTCCTTCTTCAGGGTGGCCAACGCACTGCCCCGTCGGCGCAGGATCTCCGTGGTCCGCTCGAAGGTCAGCCGCTCCCCGTCGTCGCCGAGGTCGGACGCCGCGTCGACGAGGCCGACGAGATAGGAGAGGTGCTCGTGCCACTCCGCCTCGTCCAGCGGGGGCACGTCGTCGTGGGTGAGCCCCTTCCAGCCGGGGCACGCGTCGATCACGGCGAGCACCCCCACCGCCTCTCCGCGGCGCCGCAGCTCGACGGCCACCGCGTAGGCGGCCAGCCCGCCGAACGACCAACCGAGGAGATGGTAGGGGCCGCTGGGCTGCACCCGCTGGATCTCGTCCGCGTAGTCGGCCGCCATCTCCTCCATGGTGTCCGGCCGGGGCTCCGGCGCCCCCAGGCCCCGGGCCTGGATGCCGTACACCGGCCGGTCGGCCTCGAGATGCCTCAGCAGACCGGCGTACGACCAGCCGATGCCCCCGCCCGGGTGCACGCAGAACAGCGCCTCGCGCCCGCCGTTCGGGCGCAGCGGCAGCATCACGTCGAAACCGTCGCCCGCGTCACCGGACCGCAGGCGCCGGGTCATGCCCGCCGGGGTCGGCGTCTCGAACAGGGCGCGCAGGCCCAGTTCCACGCCGAACACCGCACGGATGCCGGCCTTGAGCCGTGCCGCCAGCAGGGAGTGCCCGCCCAACCGGAAGAAGTCGTCGTCGACATGGACCTGGGGCAGTCCGAGCACGTCCGCGAACAGCTTGCACATCAGCTCCTCCTGCGGCAGCCGGGGAGCACGGGCGTCCACGTCCAGGTCGAGATCGGGCGCGGGCAGCGCCGCCCGGTCCAGCTTGCCGTTGCCCGTCAACGGCAGTTCGCCGAGCGGCACCACGGCGCTCGGGACCATGTACTCGGGCAGGTGACGGCGGGCGTGGTCGAGCACGCTGTCCGCCAGTGCGCCCGCCGCCCGCGCGGTCAGCGGAGCCCGCACCCAACGGGTGAGCGGTGCACCGGCGTCCGGCAGGGTCCGCGGCCGGTACAGGTCCACCACGGGATGCGGAGCGCCCCGCTCGGTGAAGACCACGTCCAGCCGGCCCGGGTCGGCCGACCAGGTCACGTGCGCCGTCAGACCGAACCGGTCGCCCCACTCGTACAGCGCCGCGATCGACGGTCCGTCCGCCGGCACGTCGGTGTCCTGCTCCCGGATCGCCGCTGCCACGGCGGCGTCCTCGGCGAGGCGTGCGTTGGGCACCCCGGTGACGCGCACGGGGCCCCCGGCCCCGCCCGGCGCACGCTCCAACTGGGAGGCGCCCGCCGCGTCGTCCCACGCGAGGACGGGCACGTCGTGCGCCGGGTCGACCGGTGTGCCGCCCTTCTTGAAGACCGTCACGTCGTAGCGGTACCGCGTCAGTTCGTTGTGGAACGTGCCGCGCTTGACCACGACCCGGGCTCCCGCGACGCCGTCGACGTGTTCACCCAGCACCGTGAACAGCTCCGGCGCCACCAGCAGTTCCTTCTCCAGCACCAGGGCGCGCTCGACGGCCCGTCGCAGGCTGGCCCGGTCGTGCCGGTCGTGCACCTTGCGGGCCAGTGCCGCGGTGGTGAGCATGCGGTGCAGATGCGCGTTGCGCACGTCGCCGATGAACAGGGCGCCGCCCGGCGCCAGCAGCCGCAGCGACGTCTCGATCACCCGCATCAGATAGTCGGCGCTCGGGAAGTACTGCACGATCGAGTTGAGCACGACGGTGTCGAAGTACCCCTGCGGCAGATCCCCGGTGTCGTGTGCCGCCAGGTTCCGCAGCCGCACCTTCTCCCGCAGTTCCGCGTCGCCCGACACATGCCCGCGCAGCGTCTCCACCACGGCCGATGAGAAGTCCGTCGCCCAGTACTCCTGCGCTTCGCCGGCCAGCTGCGACAGCAGCAGTCCGGTGCCGGCGCCGATCTCCAGCACCCGGCGGGGCCGCAGCCCCCGGATGCGTGCGACCGTCTCCCGGCGCCACTCGCGCATCTCCTCCAGGGCGATGGGCGTCGAGTCGTAGCTGCTGTTCCAGCCGGAGAAGTCCTCCCCGAAGGCAGCCGTCGGAGCGGCGTACAAAGACTCGTAGATCCCCTGCCACGCGTCGACCTCGGCGTGCTCGGCGCTCTCGTCACGGTGGACGGAGTCGGGGTCGGCGACCACGTAGGCCACCAGCCGCGGGTCCGTCGGCCGGTCCTCCCGGACCAGCACCGCCGTCCGCCCGACAGCGGGGTGGCGCAGCAGGACGCTCTCCACCTCGCCCGGTTCGATGCGGAAGCCGCGCAGCTTGACCTGGTCGTCGCCGCGCCCGACGTAGTCCAGTTCGCCGTCCGCGCTGCGGCGCACCAGGTCCCCGGTCCGGTACATGCGCGTCCCGGGTTCGCCCCACGGGTCGGCCACGAACCGCTGCGTCGTCGGCCCGGGCCGGTCCTGATAGCCCCGGGCGACGCCCGTACCGGCGATGTACAGCTCACCGACGACGCCGGGCGGCACCGGGCGCAGCCCGGAATCGAGCACGTACAGCCTGGTGTTGGCCATCGGCCGTCCGATCGGCACGGATGCGGCGTCCTCGGACAGGGCGGCGACCGGCCGGCTGGCGGCGAAGGTCGTCGTCTCCGTGGGCCCGTACCCGTTGACGACGACCAGACCGGGGCAGGCCGTCAGAACACGCCGCACCGCCTGCGGCGAGACCGCCTCCCCGCCCGTCCAGACCTGCCGTACTCCGTCCAGCACCTCCGGCATGCTCTCCGCGACCAGGGAGAACAGCGAACTGGTCAGCCACAGGCCGGTGACCCGCTGCCGGACGACGGTGTCGGCGAGGGCGTGCAGGTCGAGATCGCCGCCCGGGCCCAGCACGACGGTGCCACCGGTCAGCAGCGGCACCCACAGTTCGTACGTCGACGCGTCGAACGCCGGCGAGGAGTGCAGCAGCACCCGCTGCTGGGCCTCCGTGCGCCAGCGTGGATCGGCCGCCAGCTCGGCCACGTTCCGGTGCGTGACGCCGATGCCCTTGGGGCGTCCCGTGGAACCGGAGGTGTACATGATGTACGCCAGGTCGTCCGGGCACACCCCGGCCCCGAGCCCGGCCACCGCGCCGTCGCCGTCCTCGTCCGGCTCCATGTCCTGCGGACCGGCGGCGCGCACCTCGCCGAGACCGGCTCCGACGAGCAGGACGGAGGTGCCCTCGGGCAGCGACCGGGGGTCCGGGGCCCGGTCGGCGATCAGCACCCGGGCCCCCGTCTCGGCCATCACCGTCCGCGTCCGCGCCGCAGGGTACCTGGGATCGAGCGGCACGTACGCGGCCCCCGACTCGAGCACGCCGAGGACCGCGGCGACCAGACCGGGGGAGTGGGGCATGAGCAGCGCGACCGTGCTCGCCCGGCGCACACCTCGGCGGCCCAGCGCGGCCGCGACGCCGTCGGCGGCGTCGGACAGCGCTCGGTAGGTGTGCTCCCGGTCCCCGTGCACCAGCGCCGGTGCGTCGGGATGTGCGGCGACCCGGGCGGCGAACAGCTCCGGCAGGCTCCTGTCCACCGGAGGCTGGGCGGTGTCGTTGTGCTGCTCCAGCAGCAGGCCCTCGGCGGGGCTGAGGAGATCGGCCGCGTCCGCCGGGCGGTGCGGCGCCGCCACGAGGACCGACAGCAGCCGCGTCCAGCGCTCGAAGAGAGCGGTCACCGTCGAGGCGTCGTACAGGTCGCCCGAGTACTCGACGACACCGGTGATGCCCTCCGCACGGCCCGTGTCGCCGAGCCGCTCCGAGAGGCTGAAGAACAGGTCGAACTTCGACGTCCCCGTACGCCCCGGAGCGATGTCCACGCGCAGTCCGGGCAGCTGGAACGAACCGGCCGGCGCGTTCTGCAGGGCGAGCATCGTCTGGAACAGCGGGTGCCGGCCCAGCGACCGCGGCGGGTTCAGCTTCTCCACCAGGTACTCGAACGGCACGTCCTGATGGGCGTACGCGCTCAGTGCCGTGTCGCGCACCCGGGCGATCAGCTCCTGGAAGCTGGGGCGGCCCGAGGTGTCGGTGCGCAGCACCAGCGTGTTGACGAAGAAGCCCACCAGGTCGTCGAGTTCCTGGTCGGTGCGGCCGGCGATGGGGCTGCCGATCGGGATGTCCGTGCTGCCGCTCAGGCGGGCGAGCAGCGCGGCCAGGCCCGCTTGGAGCACCATGAACACGGTGGCCCCCGCCTCCCGGGCCAGGTCCGTGATCCGCTGGTGCAGTTCCGCGTCGATCGAGACCGGCACGTAGTCGCCGCGGTAGGAGGCCACGTCGGGCCGCGGACGGTCGGTGGGCAGCCGCAGTTCGTCCGGCAGGGCCCTCAACCGACGGACCCAGTAGTCCAGTTGTGTGGCGAAGACGCTGTTCCTGTCTCCCCGGTCGCCCAGCAGGTCGTTCTGCCACAGCGTGTAGTCGATGTACTGGGCCGGCAACGGCGCCCAGGTCGGTGCCTCGCCGCGGCACCGCACCTCGTACGCGCGGGCCAGGTCGCGGGCCAGCGGATTGAGCGACCAGCCGTCCCCGGCGATGTGGTGCACGACGACCAGCAGCACGTGCTCCTCGGCCGACAGCGCGAACAGGTGCACCCGCAGCGGTGGTTCGCCGGACAGGTCGAACCCGCGCCGGGCCGCGGCGTCCAGCCGTGCGGACAGACCGCGGTGGTCGGTGTCGACCACCTCCACCACCGGTGTCGCCTCCGCGGCATCCAGCACCCGCTGTTCCGGCACGCCGTCGCTCTCCGGGAACACCGTGCGCAGGCTCTCGTGCCGCCCCGTGACGTCCGCGAGGGCCGCCCGCAGCGCGACCCGGTCCAGCGCACCGGTCAGGCGCAGCGCGAGCGGGATGTTGTACGTCGCGCTGGGGCCCTCCATCTTGTGGATGAACCACAGCCTGCGCTGGGCGAAGGACAGCGGCACCCGCTCCGGCCGAGGCCGGCGTTCGAGCCGCAACCGGCTCGGCGCCGCGGTGTCGAGGTGTACCGCGACCGCCGCGGGTGTCGGGTTCTCGAACAGCGTCCGCAGGGCCAGCTCCACCCCGAAGGTGGCCCGCACCGAGGCGCTCAGCCGGGTGGCCAGCAGCGAATGCCCGCCCAGCGAGAAGAAGTTGTCGTCGGCGCCGACCCGGGGGACCCCCAGCACCTGCGCGAACAGATCGCACACGATCTGCTCCTGCGGCGTGCGCGGGTCCCGGCCGGTGCCGCCCGTGTCCGGCATCGGCGCCGGCAGCGCGGCGCGGTTCAGCTTGCCGTTGGCGGTCAGCGGCAACGCGCTGACCGGTACGAACGCGTTGGGCACCATGTAGTCCGGCAGGGTCTGCTCGGCGTGCCGGCGCAGTGCCGCGAGCAGCGTGCCGCTGGTGCGCGGAGCCATGGGGTCGCTGGTGAGGCCGGACAGCGAGGCACGCGGGCCGGGTGTCGCCACCGGCGGACAGGTACCGGTGAGCGGGGCGTCGGCACGGGCCAGGACGAAGTCCGCCAGCCGCGGGTCCGCCGACCACGTCGCCGCCGTGCGGTAGCCCAGCTCCGCCCCCAGCTCGTGCAGGTCCGCGAGAGCCACGCCCGGCGCCGGCGCCACCGGCTGCTCGCCGGTGCGGAGCGCCTCGATCAGGGCCAGCTCGCTCGCCACCCGGTCGTTCGGCACCCCGCTCAGCCGCAGCAGCTCGGGCCGGCCGTCGGTGAGCCGGGCGCGCACGGCCGCCAGGTCGCCGAGGCCCTCCCAGGGCACCGCGGGCGCCTCCCGCACGTCGGTCGTCCGGGCGTCCTCGTGGTGCAGGGTCACGTCGTAGCGGTACCGGCTCAGCTCGTTGTCGTAGGAACCGTCCTTGAGCGACACGCCCACCGCGCCGATGCCCGGGATCCGGTCGGCGAGCGCGGTGAAGAAGTCCGGGTCGACGAGGAGTTCCTTCTCCGACATCAGGTCGTGCTCGACCGCTCGACGCAGCGCGGCGAGGTCGAGTGGACCGGACATCCGATGGGCGTGCACGCCCGCCTTCAGCGCACGCAGCAGCCGCACGTTGCGCACGTCGCCGACGAACAGCGTGCCACCGGGCGCCAGCAACCGGGCCGCGTTGGCGAGGACCTCGACGAGGTAGTCGGCGCTGGGGAAGTACTGGACGACCGAGTTCAGCACGATCGTGTCGAAGTGCCCCACGGGCAGCCCACCGAGATCGTGCGCGGCCTGCGTCCGCAGCGTGACCCGCTCGCGCAGGGCCCGGTCCTGCGCCACGTGGCGGCTCAGTTCCCCGATGACGTGCTCGGAGAAGTCCGTGCCCCAGTACTCCGCGCAGTGCGGTGCGACTCCCGAGAGCAACAGGCCCGTGCCCACGCCGAGTTCCAGCACCCGGCGGGGCGCGAGGTCGAGGATCCGCCGCACCGTGCGCGCCCGCCACTCCCGCATCTGGGCGAGCGGGATGGGCTCGTCGGTGTAGCTGCTGTTCCAGCTGGCGAAGTCCTCGCCGAACGGAGCCGGGGCGGCCCCCGCGTACACCGACTCGTACAGCTGCCGCCAGTCCTCCACCTGGTGCTGCTCCACGCCCTGCTCACGCGACTCCCGGGCGGCGCCGGCGACCACGTAGGCGACCAGACGCCGATCGCCCGGACGGTCCTCGCGCACGGTCACGGCCACCTGCCGGACGCCGGGCCGCGAGCCGATGACCCGCTCGATCTCGCCCGGCTCGATCCGGAAGCCCCGCAACTTCACCTGGTCGTCGGCACGCCCCAGGAACTCCAGATCGCCGTCGGGGGTCCGGCGGGCCAGATCGCCCGTGCGGTACATCCGCTCGCCCGGCCCCCCGTGTCGACAGGCCACGAACCGCGTGGCCGTGAGCCCCGGCCGACGCAGATAGCCGAGGGCCAGCCCCGTCCCGGCGAGGTACAGGTCGCCCACCACGCCGGGCGGCACCGGTCGCAGCCGCTCGTCGAGCACGTACGCCCGGGTGTTGTCGATCGGTGTGCCGATCCGCGGCACCCGCTCGCCGGTCTCCCTGCTCGCCGTCGACCAGATCGTCGTCTCGGTCGGCCCGTACAGGTTGAGTACGTCGCCCAGCCCCGCCAGGTCCGAAGCGAGCCGTTCCGGCAGGGCCTCGCCGCCGGTGAGGATGCGCAGCCCCCGCAGCGGTGCGGGGTCGTGCGAGACCAGCGCCTGCCACAGCGACGGCGTCGCCTGCATGACGGTGATGCCCTGCGCGGACACCAGATCCAGCAGCGCCGAGGGCTGCGGCACCGCTTCCCGCGGCGCGAGCACCACCCGCGCACCGCTGATCAACGGCAGGTACAGCTCCAGCGCCGCGATGTCGAAGGAGACCGTGGTGACGGCCAGCAGCCTGTCCTCGGCGGTGAGCGGCACGACGCGGCCCATGGCGTGCAGGAAGTTCACCAAGGCCAGGTGCGGCACGACGACACCCTTGGGCTCGCCCGTGGACCCGGAGGTGTAGATGACGTACGCCGGCTGCTCAGGCGCTGTGGGAACGCGCGGCGGCACGTCCGGCCGGTCCCGCAGGGCGGCCAGGGTCGCCGGGTCGTCCAGCGTGATCCGCGGCAGGCCGTCACCGTCGGGCACCAGCTTGCCGGAGGCCTGCGTGGTGAGCAGTACGGCGGGCCGGGCGTCCCGCAGCATGAAGTCCAGCCGCGACGCCGGGTACTCGGTGTCCAGCGGCAGGTAGGCCGCACCGCTCTTGAGCACCGCCAGCAACGCGACGGGCAGCTCCACCGTCCGCGGCAGCGCCAGAGCCACGACCGTGCCGGGGCCGCCGCCGGACGCCAGGATCTCCGCGGCCAGCCGGTTGGCGCGTGCGTCCAGCTCCCGGTAGGTCAGCGTGGTGCCGTCGGCGACCAGCGCGACCGCCTCGGGCGTGGCGGCCGCCCGCTCCTCCAGCAGCCGGGGCAGCAGTGTCGGACCCACGGGCACCGATGTGTCGTTCCACGAACGCAGCACCAGATCGCGTTCGGTGGCCGTCAGCACGTCGACGTCCGCGATCGGCCGGTTCGGCGCCTGGGCCAGGGCGGTCAGCAGACGCAGCCAGCGGTCGAACACCGTGCGGACGGTCTGCGGTTCGTACAGGTCGCTCGCGTACTCCACCGCGCCGTGGATGCCGTCGGGTTCCCCGTCGTCCGTCTTGCGCTCCACCAGGCTGAAGAACAGGTCGAACTTGGCGGTGCCGGTGCGGGCCTGGGAGACGGTGACCTCCAGGCCGTCGAGGTCGAACGCGGCCGTGGGCGCGTTCTGCAGCGCGAGCATCACCTGGAACAACGGGTGGTGCGCCAGGGAGCGGGCCGGGTTCAGCACCTCGACGAGGTACTCGAAAGGCACGTCCTGGTGGGCGTACGCGTTCAGCGCCGTCTCCCGCACCCGGCCCAGCAACTCCATGAACGTCGGGTTGCCGGAGGTGTCGGTGCGCAGGACCAGGGTGTTGACGAAGAAGCCGATGAGGTCGTCGGTGGCCTGGTCGGTCCGCCCCGCGATCGGACTGCCGATCGGGATGTCCGTGCCGCATCCCATCCGGGTCATCAGGGCCGCGAGCCCCGCCTGGAGCACCATGAAGACCGTGGTGCCGGTGCGCCGTGCCAGCGCGGCGAGACCGCGGTGCAGTTCGGCGTCCAGCTCGACTTCCAGGTAGTCGCCCTGGTACGACGCGGTCGCCGGACGCGGCCGGTCCGCGGGCAGGGTGACTTGCTCGGGCAGGTTCTCCAACGCCGTGCGCCAGTAGGTGATTTGTTGGGTGAGGAGGCTGTGGGTGTGGTGGTGGGTGCCGAGGAGGTTGTTCTGCCAGAGGGTGTAGTCGGCGTATTGGATGGTGAGGGGTTGCCAGGTGGGTGGGGTGTGGTGGGTGCGGTGGGTGTAGGCGTGGGTGAGGTCGGTGGCGAGGGGGCGTAGGGACCAGCCGTCGCCGGCGATGTGGTGGAGGGTGAGGAGGAGGGTGTGGTGGGTGGGGGTGTGGGTGTAGAGGTGGGCGCGGAGGGGGTTTGGGTGTGGAGGTGGAAGGGTTGGCGGGCTTGGTGGGTGAGGTGGTGGGGGAGGTTTTGGGGGTGGTGTGGGTGGTGGGCAGGGGTGGGGTGGCTTGTTGGGGGGTGAGGATGTGTTGGGTGGGGTGGCCGTTGGTTTCGGGGTAGGTGGTGCGGAGGGTTTCGTGGCGGGTGGTGAGGTCGTTGAGGGCTTGGTGGAGTGCGGTGTGGTTGAGGGGTCCGTGGAAGGTGAGGGCGAGGGGGATGTTGTAGGTGGGGGTGGGTCCTTGGAGTTTGTGGAGGAACCAGAGGCGTCGTTGGGCGTGGGAGAGGGGAGGTGTTCGGGTCGGGGTTGGGGGTGAGTGGGGGGCGTGTGGTGGTGTTGGTGTGGGTGGTGAGGTGGGTGGCGAGTTGGGCGGGGGTGGGGTGTTCGAAGAGGGTGCGCAGGGTGGTTTCGGTGTCCAGGGTGGTGCGGATGCGTGCGGTGAGGCGGGTGGCGAGGAGGGAGTGGCCGCCGAGGTCGAAGAAGTTGTCGTCGGGGTGGGTGTGGGGCAGGCCGAGGGTGTGGGCGAAGAGGTCGCAGAGGATGTGTTCCTGGGGGTGCGGGGGTGCGGCCGGTGGTGGTGGTGAGGTCGGGGGTGGGCAGGGCGGTGTGGTCGAGTTTGCCGTTGGGGGTGAGGGGGAGGGCGGTGAGGTGGATGTAGGTGGTGGGGATCATGTGGTCGGGGAGTTGGGTGCTCAGGTGGGTGCGCAGGGTGTGGGGGTCGGGTGGGGTGTGGGGGTGGGGACGGTGTAGGCGATGAGGCGGGGGTCGCCGGTGGGGGTGTGGTGGAGTTGGACGGTGGCCTGGGTGATGTGGGGGTGCTGGGTGAGGGCGGTTTCGATTTCTGCGGGTTCGATGCGGTGGCCGCGTATTTTGAGTTGGTGGTCGGTGCGGCCGAGGTATTCGAGGTGGCCGTGGGTGTTCCAGCGGGCGAGGTCGCCGGTGCGGTACATGCGCCGGCCGGGGGGGCCGTAGGGGTCGGCGGTGAAGCGGTGGGCGGTGAGGGCGGGCTGGTTGAGGTAGCCGCGGGCGAGTCCGGGGGTGTTGGTGTAGAGCTCGCCGGGGGTGCCCGGGGGTACGGGTTGGAGGGTGTCGTCCAGGAGGTAGACGCGGACGTTGTCGACGGGCCGGCCCAGGGGTGGGGTGAGGGGCCAGGTGTCGGGGTCGGTGGGCAGGGTGTGGGCGGTGAGGACTTGTGCTTCGGTGGGGCCGTAGTGGTTGTGGAGGGTGCGGGGGGTGTTCCGGTAGAAGCTGCGGGTGCGGGTGCTGGGGGTGAGGGCTTCTCCGGCCTGGGCGATGTGCCGCAGGTCGGGCAGTGGCTGGTGGGTGTCGAGGGCGGCGTCGGTGACGGCTTCGAGCACGGTGTGGGGGGCGAAGAGTTCGTTGACGCGGTGCTCGGCGAGCCAGGCGGTGAAGGCTTCCATGTCGCGGCGGGTGTCCTCGTCGGGGACCATGAGGGTCTTGCCCGTCAGGAGGGTGGACAGGACTTCCTGGACCGACACGTCGAAACTGATCGCGGTGAACTGCGCGGTCCGGGTCCCCGGGCCCCCGCCGAACTGGTCGTGGTGCCAGCGCAGCATGTTCACCACGCCCAGCCCTGTCATCTGCACCGCCTTGGGCCGGCCCGTCGACCCGGACGTGTAGATCACATACGCCGGACTCAGCAGCCCCAGCACCCCCGTCCGCTCCTCGGGAGTCGGATCACCGGCCGGGCACGCGTCGATCAGTGCCGCCGTCTCCGCATCGTCCAGGGCCAGGAGAGGGGTTGCCTCCGCCCGAGGCAGGTGCTCTGCGATGTCCTGGCTGGTGAGGCAGAGGGCGGGGCGGGCGTCGTCGAGCATGAACCGGATACGCGCGGCGGGATGGCCGGGGTCCAGGGGCAGGTGCGCGGCACCGGCTTTGAGGACCGCGAGGATCGCGACGACCTGCGCGGGTGAACGCGGCAGGGCCAGAGCGACCGTGCTCTCCGGACCCACCCCGCGGGCGATCAACGCGTGCGCGAGACGGTTCGCCCGCACGTTCAGCTCCCGGTACGACAACACCTGGGACCCGAAACACACCGCCGGCTCCCCCGGCGTGGCCGCCGCCTGCGCCTCGAACTGATCCGGCAGCAGCACCAGATCACCGGCCCGCCCGGTCCGGTTGCGCTCCTCCAGCAGCAGACCACGCTCCGCCGCACTCGTCACGTCCACGCGGCCCGTCAGAGCCTGAGGACGCTCGGCGATCTCCCCCAGGACCCGCTGGAGACGCTCCAGCAACGCGCGAGCCGTGTCCTGACCGATGAGATCGTCGCGGTAGTCCAGACGCAGATACAACCGCTCACCCGGCGCCACCACCAGCGTCAGCGGATAATGCGTGGCATCCCTGCCCCGCTCCAGCAACGGCCTCACCACCACACCGCTGCCGAGTCCCGCCGCGACATCCCGCGCCGGACCGTCCCACGGATAATTCTCGAACACCATCATCGAATCGAACAGATCCGGGACACCCGCCACCCGCTGGATCTCCGACAGCCCCAGATGCTGGAACGGATCCAACGCCGACCGGCTCGCCTGCAACCCGCCCACCAACTCCGCCAGCGACTGCGACGGCACCAACCGCACCCGCACCGGAACAATATTGATGAACAGCCCGACCATCGACTCCACACCCGGCACCTGCGGACTGCGCCCCGAAACAACCGAACCGAACACCACATCCCGCCGGCCCGTCGCCCGCCCCAGCACCACCCCCCACGCCGCCTCCAGCAGCGTGTTCACCGTCACCCCCAACTCCCGCGCCCGCACCCCCAGCCCACCCGACAACCCCGCCGACGCCTCCACCACCACCCGCCGCGGCAACCGCGGCACCCGCGCCGCCTCCACCCCCACCAACCGCGTCGCCCCGTCCAGCCCCGCAAGCTCCCGCCGCCACGCCCCCCGCGCCGCCCGGACATCCTGACGCCCCAGCCACCCCAGAAACTCCCGGAACGGCGTCACCCGCCCCAGCACCGCACCCGCATACAACGCGAACAGCTCACGCGCCACAATCGGCGTCGACCACCCGTCCAACAACAAGTGATGACTCGTCAGCAGCAGACAATGCCGCTCCCGCCCCAGCCGCACCACCATCAACCGCAGCAACGGACCAGACGCCGGATCGAACCGCCGCCCGTACTCGCGCCGCCCCAACCGCTCCAACTCCACCCGGGCCGCATCCTCACCCAGCCCGCCCAGATCCACCACCGACCACGGCACACACACCTCAGCCGGCACCACCTGCACCGGCTGACCGTCCGACACCTGCGAAAACGACACCCCCAGATTCGGATGCCGCACCACCAACGCCTGCACCGCACCCCGCAACCGCTCCACATCCAACGGCCCCGCAACATCAAACACCTGCTGCACCATGTACACATCAGGACCATCCACGTCATACAACGCGTGAAACAGCATCCCCTCCTGCATGGGCGACAAAGGGAGGATGTCGACCAGGTTCGCGCGGTTCATTACCGACTCCTCCACAGGTCTTCGAGCTGTTCGACGTCGTGCTGGTCCAGTCCGACGAGCGGGAAGTCGGAGGGGGTGAAACCGCCGCTCCCCTGTCCCGAGCCGTGGCGTGCCAGTCCGCGCAGTGCCTGGAACCAGTGGTCCGCGACGGCACGTACGTCGGCCTCGGGCCACATGCCGGGAGCCCAGGTCCAGGTGGCTGTCAGGCGGGGGCCGTCGGCGTGGTCCCGGACGGCCGCGTTGACCTCCAGGCCGTGTGCGAGCGGCAGTCCGGGGTCGCTTCCGCCGACCAGGCCGATCTCGTCCGCCACCTGCCACCGCGGGTGTTCCGGGACGAGCGGGGCGCCGGGTGCGGGGAAGCGGCCCACGTAGTTGAAACCGATCTGGGGGAGGGGCAGTCCTGCCAGTTCCGCCGCCGTGTCGGTGTTCAGATAGCGCAACAGGCCGTAGCCCCTGCCGTGCCCGGGTACGGCGCGCATCTGCTCCTTGACCCGCTTGCAGGCGGCGTCGACGCCGGCCCCGCCGGACGTCACGTCCTCCCAGGCGTGGGCGCCGGGATCGAGCCGGGCCGGGTACAGGCAGGTGAACCAGCCCACGGTGCGGGAGAGGTCGGCACCGCTGCCGTCCTCGTCCCGGCCGTGGCCCTCCACGTCGATGAGGACGCCGCCGTCCTCTCCGTGTCCGCGCTCGCGGCGGAAGTGCCCGAGCGCCAGTGCCAGCGCGGTCAGCAGGACATCCTGGACCCCGGCGTGGAACGCGGTCGGCACACTGGTGAGCAGAGGCTCGGTGACGTCCGGGGGCAGTGTCGTGGTCAACTGCTCGGCGGTGCCAAAAACATCACGCGCGGGGTCCAGGGACCGGGCGGTCATCAGCGGGTCGGCGCCGCTCAGCGTCCGCTTCCACCAGGGCAGTTCGGCGACCACCTCGGGCAGCAGGGCCCGCGAGCGCAGCAGACGCGACCAGCCGCGCACCGATGTGCCGACCGGGTGCAACCGGCCTCCGGTGAGCGCGGCCAGCAGGTCGGGGACCAGGATCCGCCACGACACCCCGTCGACGGCGAGGTGATGCACCAGGATCAACAGCCGACCGGGGCGGCCGGGACCGGCGTCGAACCACACGTACCGGGCGAGCCGTCCCTCCCGCGGCGACAGCCACGCCGTCGCCGCCTCGGCCTCTCGCTCGACGCACGTCCGCAGTTGGCCGGCGGAGTGTCCGGTCACGTCGACGACGTGCACCGACTCCGACGCGGAGACCGTGCCCGCCGGGCGGATCTCCAGTGATCGGCGCTCACCCGGTGTGGCGGGTGCCAGGCGCCCGCGCAGTGCGTCGTGGTGGCGGGTCAGCGTGGCGACGGCGGCGACAAGGGCGTCCCGGCCCAACCCGTCCGGGGTCCGCAGCAGCAGTGACTGGGAGAACCGCTCGATGGGACCGCCCCGGTCCTCCAGCCAGCACATGATGGGGGAGGGCTGGACGACTCCGTCACCGTGTCCGCTCTCCTCGGGCGGGCGCGGCGCGGACAGGTCGCCGACGACCTCGGCCAGCCGCGCGGCCGTACGGTGCTCGAAGACGTCCCGTACGCCTGCGTCCAGGCCCGCGGCGCGAGCCTGGGAGACCAGCCGGATCGACAGGATGCTGTCCCCGCCGAGGGCGAAGAAGTCGTCGTCGGGGCCGACCGCGGCGAGTCCGAGGGCCTGGGAGAACAGGTCGCACAGCAGCTTCTCGCGAGGGGTGCGGGGCTCCCGGCGGCCCGTGACTGGCGCCGCGGGCTCGGGCAGGGCGGCCCGGTCCACCTTCCCGTTGGGCGTCAGGGGGAGTTCCGGCAGCGCGACGAAGGCCGAGGGCACCATGTAGTCGGGCAACCGTTCGGCGGCGTGGGCCCGCACGGCGGCCGTGTCGGTGCCCGTGACCACGTAGGCCACCAGACGCGGGCCGCCGGTGTGGTCCGGGCGGGCGAGGACCGCCGCGCGCACCACGTCCGGATGGCCGGTGAGTACCGCTTCGATCTCGGCCGGTTCGATCCGGAAGCCGCGGAGCTTGACCTGGTCGTCGGAGCGTCCGGTGAACTCCAGGTCGCCCCCGCCGGTCCACCGCACCAGGTCGCCGGTGCGGTACATCCGGGTGCCCGGCGGCCCGAACGGATCGGCGACGAACCGCTCCGCGGTCAGCGCGGGCTGCCCGACGTAGCCGCGAGCCACACCCGATCCGGCGATGTACAGCTCGCCGACGACGGCCTCGGGCACCGGATGCAGATCGGTGTCCAGGACGCGGACCAGGTTGCCCGCCATGGGGCGGCCGATCGGTATGCCCGCGGCGTCCGAGAACGGGGCGCGCGTCGGCCGGCAAGTGGCGAACGTGGTCGTCTCCGTGGGGCCGTAGCCGTTGACCACCACCGTGTCGGGGCAGGCGGCGAGGACCCTGCCGACCGCGGAGGGCGACAGCGCCTCACCGCCCGCCCAGACCTGCCGCACCGCGGCGAAGCAGTCCGGCTCGTGTTCCGCCATCAAGTCGAACAACGCGGCGGTCAGCCACAGACCGGTCACCCCGGAACCGCCGATCAGCTCCGCCAGCGCGGGCACGTCCAGGTCGCCAGCGGGTGCGACGACGATCCGGCCGCCCCTCAGCAGGGGCACCCACAGCTCGTACGTGGACGCGTCGAAGGCCAGGGGGGAGTGGAGCAGTACCCGCTCGTGGGCGGCGTCCGACCAGCAGGGGTCCGAGGCGAGTCCGACGATGTTCGCGTGGGTGACGGCGATGCCCTTGGGCCGGCCGGTGGAACCGGAGGTGTACATGATGTAGGCGGCGTCGGCCGGCTCGGCGGGCACACCGGGGTTCGTGGCCGGGCCGGTCGCCGTGACCGGGTCGTCCACGTCGAGGTGGGGCACACCGTCCGGCGCGGCGGCGCCCGCCGCGGTGACCACCAGGACGGACCGGGACTCGCGCAGTACGAGTTCCCGTCGCGCCCGGGGGAGCCGGGAGTCCAGGGGCACGTAGGTGGCGCCGGCCTTGAGTACCGCGAGGATCGCGACCACCGCGTCGACGGACCGGTCGAGCCGCAGCGCGACCGTGTCGCCCCGCCCCACTCCGCGAGCCCGCAAGGTGTGGGCGAGCCGGTTCGCGCGGGCGTTGAGGGCGGAGCGGGTCAGGGTGGTGCCCCCGGAGACGACCGCCACCGCGTCCGGTTCGGCGTCGGCGAGTGCCTCGAACAGGGCCGGCAGACCTCGGTCGGGGGCCGGACGGCTCGGTCCGGTGCCCTGGCGGAGAATCCGTTCCCGCTCCGCCGGCGTCAGCAGCGAGGCCCGCCCCACCGGGACGTCGGGTGCGGTGACGGCGGCGTCGAGCAGACGCACCCAGCGCTCCCACAGGGTCCGGACGGTTCCCGGTTCGAACAGGTCGCCGGCGTACTCGACGAGCCCGTGGACACCGGCCGGCCGGCCCTCGGCGTCGTACTCCTCGGTGAGACTGAGGAAGAGGTCGAACTTGGCGGTGCCGGTGCGGCCCAGCTCCGACGACACCCGCAGGCCCGGCAGCGTGAAGTCGGGGGCGCCGGCGTTCTGCAGCGCCAGCACGACCTGGAACAGCGGGTGGTGGGCCAGGGAACGCGTGGGACTGAGCACCTCGACGAGGTGCTCGAACGGCACGTCCTGGTGGGCGTGGGCGGCCAGCGCCGCCTCCCGCACCCTGGCCACCAGCTCGGTGAACGACGGGTTGCCCGACGTGTCGGTGCGGATGACCTGGGTGTTGACGAACAGGCCCACCAGATCGTCGAGCGCCGGGTCGGTCCGGCCCGCGATCGGGCTGCCGACCGGGACGTCCGGGCCGACGCCGAGCCGGGACAGCAGGGCGGCCAGTCCCGCCATCAGCACCATGAACAGGCTCGCGTTGCCGGCCCGGGCCGTCTCCAGCAGCCTGCGGTGCAGGTCCGCGCCGATCGAGGCGGCCACGTAGTCGCCGCGGTGGGAGGCGACGGCGGGCCGCGGTCGGTCGGTGGGCAGGTCGACGCACTCCGGCAGGCCCGCCAACTGCCCCTTCCAGTAGTCGACCTGGGCGGCGAACAGGCTGTCCGCGTCCTCGGGGTCTCCGAGCAGGTCCCGCTGCCACAGGGTGTAGTCGGCGTACTGCACCGGGAGTTCGGGCAGCTCGGGCGGCTCGCCCCGGCTGCGGGCGCCGTAGGCGGTGGCCAGGTCCCGGGAGAGGGGGCCGATGGACCAGCCGTCGGCGGCGATGTGATGCAGCACGAGCAACAGGACGTGCTCGTGCGACGAGAGCGTGAGCAGCTCGGCCCGGACCGGCGGCTCGACGGCGAGGTCGAACCGGCGGCGGGACGCCTCGGCCACCCGCGCCGTCAGGTCCGCCCGGCCGGCCTCCCGTTCGACGAACGGCGTCACGACCTCGGCCAGCACCACCTGGCGGGCGGCGCCGTCCCGTTCGCGGACGACGGTGCGCAGACTCTCGTGCCGGGCGACGACGTCCCCCAGCGCCGCCCGCAGCGCGGCGCGGTCCACCTGCCCCGACAGCCGCAGCACGAACGGCGTGTTGTAGGTGGCGTTCGGCCCGTCGAGCTGGTGCAGGAACCACAGCCGCCGCTGCGCGAACGACAAGGGCAGCGTGGCCGGGCGCGCGGCCCGGACCAGCGCCGGACGGGCGGGCGCCGCGTCGTCCAGGCGCCGGGCGATCTCGGCCGGAGTCGCCGACTCGAACAGGGCGCGCAGCCCCAGTTCCAGCCCGTAGGCCGCCCGCAGCCGTCCGGTCAGCCGGGTCGCCAGCACCGAGTGACCGCCCAGATCGAAGAAGTTGTCGTCGGCACCGACCTCGGCCACACCGAGGATCTCGGCGAACAGCTCGCACACGACCTGTTCGCGCGGTGTCCGGGCCGGTTTCCTCGGCCCCTGCGCGGGGGCGTGTTCCGGCGCGGGCAGCGCCGCCCGGTCGAGTTTGCCGTTCGGCGTCAGGGGGAGCCGGCCGATCAGGACCACCGACGCGGGCACCATGTGCTCGGGCAGCCGGCCGCGGGCGAAGGCGCGCAGGTCGTCCGGTCGTGCCCCGGTCCCCGGGGCGGGCACCACGTAGGCCACGAGCCGGTCGTCGTCGCGCCGGTCCCGGCGGACCAGCACCGCCACCTGGGCGACACCCTCGTGCTCCGCCAGAGCGGCCTCCACCTCGCCGGGCTCGATGCGGAAGCCGCGGACCTTCACCTGGTCGTCGGACCGGCCCTGGTACTCGAGCAGTCCGTCCGTGTTCCAGCGGGCCACGTCCCCGGTGCGGTACATGAGGGTGCCGGGCGGCCCGTAGGGGTCGGCGACGAACCTCTGCGCGGTCAGCCCCGGGCGGCGCAGGTAGCCCCGGGCCAGTCCGGCGCCGGCGACGTACAGTTCGCCCGCGGCACCCGGCGGAACGGGTTGCAGGCCCGGATCCAGGACGTAGGTGCGAAGGTCGGGCAGCCCGGTGCCGACGACGCTTGTCTCCGTGGCCGCCTGCGCGCTGTCCAGTTCGTGCCGGGTGACGTGCACGGTGGTCTCGGTGATGCCGTACATGTTGACCAGCGTCGGCGCGCGGTCCGCATGGCGTTCGTACCAGGGCCGCAGCCGGTCCGGGCGCAGTGCCTCGCCGCCGAAGACGACCGTGCGCAGCACCAGCCCCTCGCCCGGCGCGGGATCCTCGCGATCCGCCTGCATCAACTGGTAGAAGGCGGACGGCGTCTGACTGAGGACCGTGACACGCTCGTCGACCAGCAGCCGCAGCAACTGCCCCGGCGTGCGGCTGACCTCGTACGGCACGACGACCAGACGCGCCCCGTGCAGCAGCGCGCCCCAGATCTCCCAGGTGGAGAAGTCGAAGGCGGCCGAGTGGAACAGCGTCCACACGTCCCGGCCGTCGAAGGCGAACCGTTCCCGCGTCGCGTCGAACAATCGGACGACGTTGCGATGGGTGACGAGTACGCCCTTGGGGCGGCCGGTGGAGCCCGAGGTGTAGATGACGTACGCGGGGTGCTCCGGCCGCAGTGGGCGCAACCGGTTGCCGTCGGCGGGGTCCGCGTCCGGCCGGGTGGCGAGCAGGGCGGCCGTGGCGGGCTCGTCCGGCACGATTGTCCGGATGCCGGCCGACAGCGACGGTGCGGTGCCGGGATCGGTGACGACCAGGACCGGCTCGGCGTCCGCCAGCATGTACGCCAGCCGGGACTCCGGGTAGGCGGGGTCGAGCGGCAGATAGGCCGCTCCCGTCTTGGTGACGGCCAGCAGCGCGACGATCAGCTCCACGGAGCGTGGCAGGGCCAGCGCGACGATCCGTTCCGGTCCGGCCCCGCGGGCGATCAGCAGATGTGCGAGGCGGTTCGCCCGCCGGTTCAGCTCGCCGTAGGACAGCCGGATACCACCGAGGGAGAGGGCCGGTGCGTCGGGGGCGGCCGCGGCCCGGACCTGGAACAGCTCCGGCAGGGTGGCGCCGCGCGCGGGTGCCGCGACGGGCGGCAGCAGCAGCCGGCGGCGTTCGGCAGCGGTCAGGAGGTTGATCCGGCCCACGGGGGAGTGCGGGTCGGTCTCGGTGACCGCGTTCAGCAGGGTCAGGAACCGGTCCCGGTGCGCCGTGAGCGTCTCCTGGTCGCAGACCTCGGGGTGCGCGGTCAGGTCGACCTGGAGGCCGGAGCCGTCCCGCCGGTCCCACACGGCGATCGTCAGGTCGCCCACGAGACCGGAGGAGAGGTTGTGCACGGTGGCCGGACGGCCGGCGAACCGCAGGTCGTAGTCGAACGACATGACGTTGACCAGCGGTGCGTAGCGGGCCGCGACCCGGTCCGGCAACTCGATGTCCCGGTGCACGTCCTCCCCGCGGTACCGCTGGTGGGACACGACGTCACGGACCCGGTCGCTCACCTGCTCGACCAGTTCGGCGATGCTCAGCTCCGGCCGGACCGACACGCGCAGCGGCAGGACGTTCGACGTCATGCCCGGCGTGCGGCGCAGTACGACGTCGGTGCGCGCCGCGACGGGCAGTCCCACCACCACGTCGCGGGCGCCGGTCATCCGGTGCACGTAGGCCGTGGCCGCCGCGATCGCCGGCTGGGACCACGGCACCCTGGCCCGGCGCGCGACCTCCCGCATGCGCTCCAGGCGGGACTGGTCGAGCCAGGCGGTGCTGCGCAGCAGCCGCGTGGGTGTCGTCCGCGAGGGGGTGACGAGCCGCGGGGTCTGCGGCCGGTCGGTGAACAGACCGGACCAGAATCTCCGGTCCTCGGAGAACCGACCGGAGGCGCGGTAGTCGGAGTCGCTGTCGAGCAGTCCGCGTAGCGAACCGAAGGGCGAATCGCCGCAGGGCCGCCCCTCGGCGAAAGCGGTGTAGACGTCCGCCACGCGCCGGGCGATGAGCTGGGCGCCGAAGGCGTCCATGACGATGTGGTGGTAACTGTGGTACCAGATGCGGCAGTCGGCGCCGAGGTCGATCAGCGCGTGCCGGAACAGTGGGCCGCGGGCGAGGTCCATCGGCCGGCGGATGTCCTGCTCCATCCACGCCGTCGCCGCGGCCGAGGGATCGGCCTGCCCGCCGACGTCGATGTGCGGCAGCGGCCAGTCGGCCGCCCGCCGTACGATCTGCTGGGCGTCGTCGCCGGATTCGACGAACCGGACGTGCAGGGCGTCGACCTCGCCGACCGTCCGACGCACCGCGCGTTCGAACAGTTCGGGATCGAGCGGGCCATTGATCCGCACGTATTCCCCGACCCGGTACACACTGTTCGTGGATTCCAGGCGCTGCTCGGCGAACCAGATCTCACGCTGTGCGGCCGACAGGGAAAGAATCGCACCGTCGGGCTCACGACCAGACAATCTTCAGCCTCCGGTTGCGTAGAGCCACCTGATTTCAGAACTCCGGCGGGAGAAATACAGACGGTTGTTGTGCGACAGCCGGTGATCTCACGATCCGGGCACGGCCCGAACCTAACACGGCGCTTCCGGGAGTCAATGTCGGAAGCGGGGCGCGGGCAGCCGTTGTTGTCCCGCCGGCGGGACACTGCTTTTTACCCGGCCGTCCATAATGGCCATGCTGGCTTCCCGATACTTCCAGCCGGTGAGGGAGAGGCATGGAAAAGGCGTCCTGGTGGGGCACATCATTGCTGGAGGCCGGTGCGGACCGGTATCCCTGGGTTATTTCGCGTACCGAGGAATCCCGTTCCGAACTGCGCTCCGCGGTGGCCGGACTCGGCCGTGCGTTCGCCGACCACGGGATGGGCCCCGGCAGCACGGTCCTGCTGCGGATGCGTCCGAGCCTCACCTGTCTGCGCGTGCTGCTGGCTCTGTGGAGCCGGGGCGCGCAGGTGATACTGGTGGATTTCCGGTCGTCCGGCGCCGAGTACCAACCGCTCGTCGATCTTCTGCGACCGCAGTACACCATCGACTCCGACGCGTACACCGGGCCGGCGACCGGGCTGGCGGACGAGGTCCCCTTCCGTGTCCGTTCCCGGCCGACCGGGGTGCCCGCGACGTCGGACGCCTGCCTCGTCCAGTTCAGTTCCGGCTCGACCGGCCGGCCCAAGGTGATCGGCCGCACCCCCCAGTCGCTGCTCGCCGAACTCGGCCGGCACGCCGCGTTGGCGGAACTGCCGGGCGCCGGCGACCGCGTACTGGTGCTCAACTCCCTCGTCCACACGATGGGCCTGGTCACCGGGGTGCTGTACGCGCTTCAGGCGGGCGCGACGGTGGTGCTGCCGCCCGCGCCCACCCCGTCCGACGTGCTGGAGACGGCACGGCGGACCGGGGCCGTCGCGATCTACGGAGTGCCGGCCCACTTCGAACTGCTGACCAGGACCGCGCAGGCGCCCCCGCTGCCCGCGCTGCGGCTGGCGGTCACCGGCGGCGAACGGCTGCCCGTCGACGTGTACGAGGAGTTCCACCGCCGCTACGGAGTACCGCTCGGCCAGGTGTACGGCGTCACCGAGACCGGACTGCTCGCGGCCGGCCTGCACGGACCGAGGCCGCCGGCGCTGGGCGCGTTGGTGCCGGGAGTCGAGGCGAAGGTCGTCGACCAGGAACTGCACGTGCGCCTCGACCGGTCCCCGTACCTGCTCGACGACCAGCCGGACCGGTACGCGGACGGCTGGCTGCGCACCTTCGACCGTTTCACCGCGGACGACACCAGCGGCGAACTGAGCATCCTCGGCCGCGCCGACTCCCTCGTCACCATCGGCGGCCTGAAGGTCGACCTCGCCGAGGTGGAGACGGTGCTGCGGCAGCACCCCGCCGTCCGTGAGGCGGTCGTGCTGCACCACGAGGTGATCGAGGCGTACGTCGGGGGCGAGACGGCGCCCGAGCCGGGCGAACTCATCGCCTGGTGCCGGGAGCGGCTGAGCGCGGTCAAGATCCCCAAACGCTTCCTCGCGGCCCCCGCCCTGCCCCGCAACAAGACCGGCAAGCTCTCCCGCGACCGGAGTGCCATCCGGTCCGCCCTGTGCCCCGACCCCGGAGGAGCAACCCAGTGATCAGCAAGGAAGAGATCAGGGAGATCCTCTCCCAGAGCCGTTCGTTGGCACTGTCCGCCGACATCGGTGACGACGGGGAGTTCGTCATGGACTCCTTCACCATGGTCACCCTCCAGGCATGTCTGGAGGACCGCCACGGCATACGCCTGGACCCGCGGTTCGACGAACTGCCGCTGCTGAACTCCGTCAACGAGATCCACGCGTACCTGCTCGAACGCTTCCCCGACCGCATGGCCCGCTGAAGCGGCCGACCCCTCTCCTCCCGCTCCCCGGACCGCGGCGTGCCGTCGGTGCCGGGGAGCTTCGCGTGCTAACGTTTTACGCTGTAATGAGATAGAGGAAAGGGGGAGCGACGTGAGTGCGGAGCAGACGGACCGGGCGGACCGACCCGCCATCGAGATCTCGGATCTGCGCATGACCTACGGCTCCACGACCGTGCTCCACGGGGTGAACTTCGAGGTCGCCCGGGGCGAGGTGGTCGCGCTGCTCGGCCCCAACGGCGCCGGGAAGTCGACGACCATCGAGATCCTCGAGGGCTTCCGCATGCGCTCGGCCGGCGACGTGCGCGTCCTCGGGACCGATCCCGCCCTGGGCGACGAGGCATGGCGGGCCCGGCTGGGCGTGGTGCTCCAGTCCTGGCGGGACCACGCGAAGTGGCCGGTGCGGGCCTTCCTGGCCCACTACGGCTCCTTGTACGCGCCGTACTCCACCGAGCGGTACGCGCGTCCGCGCGACGTGGACGAACTCCTCGACGTCGTCGGGCTCACCGACCAGGCAGGCCGCCTCGTCGGGCAGCTGTCCGGCGGTCAGCGGCGCCGACTGGACGTGGCCATCGGCATCGTCGGCCGGCCCGAGGTGCTGTTCCTCGACGAACCGACCGTGGGCTTCGACCCCGAGGCACGCCAGGACTTCCACGGGCTGGTGCGCCGGCTCGCCGGGACGGAGGGCACCACGATCCTGCTGACCACCCACGACCTCGACGAGGCCGAGAAGCTGGCGGACCGCATCGTGATCCTGGCCAAGGGGCGGATCGTGGCCGACGCCACGCCGCAGGAGCTGATCCGGCAGGTGGAGAACAGCGCCGAGGTGCGCTGGGTCCAGGAGAACGAACCGTTCACGACGTCGACGCGGACGCCGACCCGCTTCGTCCGCGACCTGTTCGAGCGGCACGGCGCCGCGATCGACAAGCTGGAGGTCCGCCGCGCCACCCTGCAGGACACCTACCTGGCCATGGTGCACGCCGCCGAGACGGGCCGGGACGACGCCGGGATCGCCGTGCTCGGCGGACCCCGGACGGGAACGCAGCCGATCGCGGAGGTGTCCTCATGAGCGTGACCGCCACCGCCACCGCGGTACGCAGCGGACTGACGGCGGGCCGGATCGAGACCCGCCAGTCGCTCGCCAACGCCCAGGACGTCGTCGGCATGCTGTTCATCCCGGTCGTCCTGCTGGTCGTCGCCCTCCTCAGGCGCGGTTCGGACATCGGCGGCACGGGCTTCTCGCTCGGCTCGACCACCCTCGCCGGACTGCTGGGGATGATCCTCGCCTTCAACGGGTTCCAGGCCGTGGCCTTCAACCTGCTGATGGAACGCGAGGACGGCACCCTCCTGCGGGCCAAGGCCGCTCCGAACGGCATGATCGCCTATCTGATCAGCAAGATCGTCCACTCGGCCGCGACGACCCTGATCACGACCGCCCTGCTGCTGGTGCCCGGCGTGCTGCTGTTCGACGGGGTGAGCCTGGACAGCTTCGGCTCCTGGTTCACGCTGGTCTGGGTCCTCGCGCTCGGGATGCTCGCCACGATGCCGATCGGCGCCGTCCTGGGATCCGTGCTCACCAGCCCCCGCAACATCAGCGTGGTCATGTTCCCCCTTCTCGCCCTCTTCGGGATCTCGGGCATCTTCTTCCCGATGACCGAGGCACCGGAATGGCTCCAATGGATCGCGCAGGTCTTCCCCGTCTACTGGCTGGGACTCGGCATGCGCGCCGCATTGCTGCCGGACGCGTTCGCCGCGGTGGAGATCGGCGATTCCTGGCGGTACGTCGAGACGTTCTGCGTACTGGGCGCATGGACGGCCATCGGATTTCTGCTGGCCCCCGTGGTGCTACGTCGAATGGCCCGCAAAGAATCCGGATCCGCTGTCGCGGAACGCCGTAAAGCGTCCATGCAGTAAAGATCGCCGCGGGGCCGCTGTGGAATTCATCGGCCCGCACGAGGTCGGACCGCCGGGAAGCCGTACGGTAAGGTCATCGCCGTTCGGTTCCGTACAAGTCAAGGGGATGTGGTGATGGTTTTCGCCGGGCAGGGAGATTTCCGTCGTTCCTTGGCCCTGTTGTGGCGCACCCCCGGCGCCGCCGCCCCTCGCACCGGCCCGGGCCCACGGCCCGGACTGACCGTGGACGGGATCGTCGACGCCGGCATCGCCGTCGCCGACGCCTCCGGGATCTCCGCCGTCTCCATGCGCGAGGTCGGCAGGCGTGTGGGGCGCACCGGAATGGCCCTCTACACGTATGTGCCCAGCAAGGACGAACTGGTCGACCTCATGTACGACCGGTCCCTCGCCGAACTCCCCACCGACTACGACCTCGGAGCCGGCTGGCGGTCCGCCCTGGCGGCCTGGATGCACGACTACTGGGCGTTCTGTCTGCGCCACCCCTGGACCCTCCAGGTCTCGCAGGCACGCCCGGTCCTCGGCCCGAACGAGAACACCATGCTGGAGACGGTGCTGCGCATCCTCTTCACCACAGGGCTGAGCGCCGGCGTGCTGCGGCGGGTCGTCGGCACCCTGATCAACTACATCCGCGGCGCCGCCCAGACGGTCGTCGACTCCCGGCAGGCGGCCGCCGCGACCGGGGTGACCGACGAGGACTGGTGGTCGGCGCGTTCCGCCGCCTTCACCGAGATCGTGCCCGACTTCGCCGAGCGCTTCCCCATGGTGGTCCGCCTGTCCGCGGAGTCGGAGGCGGGGGCGCCGGCCGACCCGGACCAGCCCTACCTGGAGCGGGAGGCCACGGAAGCGTTCGACGCCGGCCTGGCAGTCCTGCTGGACGGGGTCGAGGCCACCGTCCGGCAGCACGGGCTGCCCGGAGCACCGGTGGCCGAGGGGGCCTGACGCGAGGCCGGACGGGCACCGCGGACCGTTTGCCGCGGTGCCCGTCCGGCCTCGTTCGCCGTCCGTCAGTTCGGGCTCTTCGCCATGGCGGCCTCGGCGCGGATCCGGCTCGTGTGGTACCACGGGTTGCCGGCGGCCTCGGAGATCAGATCGCGCGACCTGGTGTCGTACATCCTGCCCAGGTGCAGCGCGGTGTGCTGGACGAACTCCAGCGCCGTGAAGTACTTGCGCATGAACGTCGGCTGGTCGAGGGCGATCTCGGTCACCGACACGTTCCGGTTCTGCGGGATGTCCTGCCTCAGGAGCCGGACGAGGTTGTCCATCTTCTGCCGCGTGTACGCGTCGTCCTCGCTGTCGCGGAACAGCAGGACGCTGTGCCTGCGCTCCGGATCGGACAGGGTCGCGACCTCGCTGTGGCAGAACTCGTGGAAGAAGTTCCGGGTCGCCGGCACCATCGCCATCTCGTTGAAGTGCATCTTGGCGAGCTTGAGAAGGCTCATGTACCACTTCGGCGACGACAGCATGATGATGTTGGCGTCCTTGGAGTTCCGCGCGGTGGTCCGCGCCGCCTCCTCCAGCGCCGGGGTGAAGTCCGTGCCCAGGTCGGCTGCGAGAGCCGCGACCTCCGCACGGTGATCGTCCTTGATCAGCCCCAGCCGCGGGAACATGTCCAGCAGGATCGCGAAGTACTGGCCGACGTGGAAGAGCGGGTACTCCCGGTCCGGCTCGCTCAGCTCCCAACGCGCCACCGACACCCCCGCCTCCCGGCCCAGCTCGCCGAGGCGGCCGCCGGAGGTCAGCAGCAGCGTGCGGTGGTAGCGCCCCGCCAGCGCGTGGAAGACCCGCACCGGCTCCTCGGAGTGCCCGCTGTAGGAGCTGATGACGAACAGGGTCCCCTCGTCGTCGACCACCGACTGGGGGACGAGGTAGGGGAAGTCGTAGTCGTTGAAGACCAGCACCTCCACGCCCGCGCCCACCGCGTTGAGGAACGTCCCGATGACATCGGAGACGATCGCGGAGCAGCCCATCCCGGAGAAGACGATGCGATGGAACTGACCACTCTCGATGCGCTTCCTGAGATCGGGAGTGATCTCGGCGACCGAGTACTCACCGGATTTCAGGAAGTCCGAGCGATACCTGATCTTGAGGAAATCGGCATACCGGTCGAGGCGTGCGAACATTCAGGGCTCTTCTCTCTCGAACAGGACGATGACTGCTACCACATGAACTGGCCGCCGTCGACGATGAGTTTCTGGCCCGTGACGTAACGGGCCCCCTCGCCCACCAGGAACTCCAGGGCGTCCGCCATCTCCTCCGGCGTACCGATCCGCCGCTGCGGGATCTCGGCGAGGAGATCGGCGCGCGCCGTCGGATCGGCGACCCGGAACCGGGTGCGCATCTCCTCCGTGTCGATCATCCCCGGGATCAGGGAGTTGACCCGGACGGCCGGAGCCAGCTCCAGGGCGAGGCACTTGGTGAGATGCATCAGCCCCGCCTTGCTCGCGCAGTAGTTGACGCCGTCGAGCCGGGGCCGGATGGCGGTCGTCGCCCCCACGTTGACGACACTGGCGCCGCCCTCCAGTTCGAGCATGGCCGGCGCGAACGCCTTCGTCAGGTAGAACGGACCGGACAGATTGGCGTCGAGAACCTGCTGCCAGTCGGAGTCCGACATCTCCAGGAACGGCCCGTCGAGGTTGCGGCCCGCGTTGTTGACGAGCACCCGGGGTGCGCCGTGCGCGGCGAGCACACGCTCGGCGAAGGCGGCCACCGCGTCGGGGTCGGCCACGTCGAGCCGGACCGTCTCGACCCGGTCTCCGAGCTCGTCGCTCAGCAGGTCCGCGGCGGCCTTGTCGGCGCGGTACACCGCGACGACGTGGTGTCCGAGGCGGGCCAGGCGCCGACTGAGCGCCACCCCGATTCCCTTGGTGCCTCCGGTGACGACAGCGATGCGGTCGGGCATGGTCCTCTCACCGTTTCCTCGGGGTCTGGACGGGCGGGGGAGTGGGACGTCTGCGCGCGCGGGTCATCCGAGGACGACCGGCAGTTCGCGGTAGCGGGTCCACAACGGCATCTCCTCCAGGGCGAGGTCACCGCGGTCGACCGCGAGCGTGAGACCGGGGTGACGCTCGAACAGCACCTGCAGTGCCACCCGGGCCTCCATCCGGGCCAGGTTGGCGCCCAGGCAGAAGTGCACGCCGTGGCCGAAGCCGAGGTGCGGGTTGGGGGAGCGGGTGATGTCGAAACGGTCGGGCTCCGTGAAGACCTCCGGGTCCCGGTTGGCCGCGGCGAGCAGCGGAATCACCGACGCCCCGGCCGGCACGGTCTGCCCGTGCCACTCGATGTCCTCCACCGCCGTGGCGGGCCGCGTGCCGGTGATGGGCGGCACGAAGCGCGCCACCTCCTCCAGCGCGGACCGCCACAGCGCCGTGTCGTCCGGGGCCGCACGCAGCAGGCCCAGCTGGTCCGGATGGTCGAGAAGGGTGGCCACCGCGTTGGTGATCAGGTTGTACGTGGTCTCGTAACCGGCCGTCACCAGGCTGAACACCATGGCGACCAGCTCCGTGTCGTCCAGCCGGTCGCCGGCTTCCTCCGCCTCGATCAGTCCGGTGACGAGGTCGTCCCCGGGCTCGGCGCGCTTGCGGGCCACCAGGTCGCGGGTGACGGCGACAAGATCGCGGATCTGCGCCTCCCAGTCCTCCTGGGAGCCGCTGAACCCGCTCATCAGCGCCGTGACCCCCTGCTGGAACCGGGCACGGTCCTCGACGCCGACGCCCACCAGGTCCGCGATGACCGTGTAGGTGACCGGCAGCGCGAACTCCTGGCGCAGATCGACCGGGCCCTGCCCGCCGGCCTCCCGGAGGGCGTCGAGCCGCTGTTCGGCCAGCACCCGGACCTGTGCGCCCAGACGCTCGATCCGCTTCGGCGTGAAGGGCGCGGCCACCAGGGTGCGCAGCCGTCGGTGCTCGTCCCCGTCCTTCATGTCCAGGGTGGCGGAACTGACCAGACGCATGTGCTCCGGGACGTCCGCGCCCGGCGGAGGACCGTAGGGAGACCGCAGCAGACGCGGATCGGTGAGCATCGCCTTGCAGTCCGCGTACCGCGAGACCACCCAGATGTCCTGCGCGAACGCGCCGAAATCCAGCGTGACCCGCCCCACCGGCGCATGCTCCCGCAGCCAGGCGTAGTGGGCGGGCGGGTCGGCGGCGAACTCGGGACCGCCCATGACGATCGGAAGGGTCACGGCGCTTGGGGTGACGGTCATAGGGGAGTGCTCCTCCAGGCGTGGTGCGCAGCACAGGACCGGCCGTGGAGGCACCCGCGGGGGGTCCCTCCGGCCGGCCTCGGGCGGTCGGGGTCCGGTTCAGCGCAGGAAATCGGAGATCGGGGTGCCGTGCAGCGACTCCCGCAGGATCTTGTTGTGGCCGCTGTCGTCCTCGCCGTGGACCAGAACCGCGCCCCACTTGTCGAGAGGGATGCTCCCGCCGTACTCCTCCACCCGGTCGGTGTCCGGGTAGACCCGCACGCTCGACGGGACGTAGCGGGTCGCGAAGCCCATCCGGTGACTCTTCGCCGTGGTGTTGGGACGCGAAGCGTGCATCAGCGTCGACCAGAAGATGATGCACTGGCCGCGCTCCATCACCAGGTCGAAGGCGTCCTCCTCCGCCGGCTTCCAGTCCGGGTCGATCTGGAGCTGCCGGTAGTCGTACCCGAAGAAGCCACGCGGAACGCCGTCCTTGACGTGCGCGTTGATCTGCGCCGTGTCGTACGTCATCCGCTTGGTCTCGTCGTAGTTCATACGACGGTGCGAGCCGGGGATGACCTGGAGGCAGCCGTTCTCCCGGGTGGCGTCGGTGAATCCCGTCCACACCGTGATGGTGCCCTTGCCGAACTCGCTCTCCGTCTCACCGGGCCACAGGATCTGCGGCTTGCCGCTGGCGTTCGCGAACGTGTCCGCCTGGTGCCAGTCGGTCCCCTCGTCCCCGGGGTACTTCGGGAAGAACTCGGTGCGCCAGCACAGGACGTTGGGCCCGAGGATGGACGCCACGCGTTCGGTGATCTTCCGGTTGCACACGTGCTGGAGGAGCAGGTCGACGTCCAGGTGACGGTCGTAGTTCGCGATGTTCGTCGCCCCCGACATCGCCTCGTCGACCGGGTAGGCGGCCTTCGAGCGGTCGAGGATCTCGCGCCTGGCACGGCGCCACAGCGCGTCCATCTCCTCCGGCGTGTAAACCGTGATCGGCCCGATGTAGCCGTTTTCGTGGAAGAAGTCGAGCTCGGTTTCCGAGAGCTGCCACTGCGTGGTTTCAAGTGTCATACTTAATTCTCTCCGGAGGCGTCCTCGAATTACTGGTGGACGGTTGCGGGGCACGTCGGTCAATGCGATGACGGAGGAGCGGAGTGTCGACGTCCCGGATGCGTTCGATGTCCGGCGGATCCAAAACCTAACCGGGCACCCGAATGATTGTCGACGCGGACGCCGACTCGCAAGAGCGTCGTCCTGTCCCGCCGGCGGGACACCGCAAGCGGCAGTTGTACCGCACATGACCTGCCTCTCGGTCCCGATCGCGGTCGCCCGCGACCCATTCCGCCGCGCGTTCCCCGGGCTTGTCCGGTGTCCCGCCCGCCGTTACGTTCGGCCGAAGCGAATGGGCTCGATATCGCGTATTCATTCTGAAGCCCGACCGTACGGCTTTTGCTTGCCAGCCGATTCGGTGCCGGGGTGGTTCCGCGCTTCCAGTAGGAAATCTCGGAGGTCGTCGATCTTGTTGAACGCCGACACAAGGCTGCCCCTGCTGGCAGCACAGCGTGAGATCTGGTTCGCCGAACAAAGGCTGGGTGCCGGAAATTCGGTGTATCAGGTCGGCGAGTACGTCGATGTGCAGGGCGAGTTCGACACGCGGACCTTCGAGCAGGCGTTGCGGTCGGTCGTCGCCGATCTCGACACCGTGCACAGCCGGTTCCACGAGAACGGCGGCGGTGTCGGACAGACCGTCGACGCGAGCCGGCCCTGGGCGCTGCGCACCGTCGACCTCTCCGAGGCGGACGACCCGAAGGACGAGGCCGACGCGTGGATGCGGCGGGAACTCGCCACCCCGTCCGATCTGGCCGACGGCCCGCTGTTCGACTTCGCGCTGCTGCGTCTGGGGCCCGAACGGCACCTGTGGTATCAGAACTACCACCACATCGCCATGGACGCCTACGGCTCCTACCTCGTCTCGCGCAGGGTGGCCGAGGTGTACACGGCACTCCGCGAGGGGCACGCTCCCGGACCGAACCGGTTCGGCACGCTGCGCGAACTCGCCGACGAGGACACCGCGTACCGCGACTCCCAGGGCTTCCGGCACGATCGCGACTTCTGGCTGGCACAGCTGGGCGGGCGGCCCGCCCCCTCCCCGCTGATCGGTCGCGCCCGCGGGACGGCCACGGAGTTCCGCAGCGTGACGAGCCGGCTGTCCGAGGCAGGGCTGGACGCCGTCCGCGCGACCGCGCGCGCCGTCCGCGTGCCCTGGCCGGTAGTGGTCACCGCAGCCGCGGCACTCCACGTCCAGCGCCTGACCGGTGAGGAGAAGGTCCTCCTCGCCTTCCCGCTCACCGCTCGCGCGAGCCGCCTGGCCCGGCAGACGCCCGCCACCCTGGCCAACGTCCTGCCACTGCGCCTGACCATCGCACCGGACCTGACCGTCGCCGCGCTCCTGGAGCATGTGGCCGCGCAGATGGCCGAGGCCGTCGCACACCAGCGATACCGCGGGGCGGACCTCCAACGCGATCTCGGCATGGACGCGGCCACGTCCCTGCTGCCGGTCGTCAACGTCATGTCGCACCCGTACGACCTGCGGTTCGGCGACGCCCGCGGCACCATGCGCAACCTGTCCTCCGGCCTGGTGGGCAACCTGCTGTTCATGATCTGGGACCGCCAGGACGGCGACGGCCTGCAGATCGACGTCAACGGCCGAGGCGACCTGGGACTGGCCGGCCACCGCGACGCGTTCACCGCGATGCTGGAGTCCTTGGTCGCCGCCGGCCCGGACCAGCCGGTGGACCGCGTCGGCCGCACCGCCCCGGTGTCCGTCACGGAGCGGGACACCGCCGGACCGGGCACCGACACCCTGCCCGAGCTGTTCGCGGCCCGGGTCGCCGACACCCCGGACGCGCCCGCGCTCACGGCGGACGGCGCCACCTGGTCCTACCGGGAACTCGACGAGCGCGCCAACCAGTTCGCCCGCGTGCTCATGGCACGGGGGACAGGGCCCGAGGACGTCGTCGCGGTGGCGCTGCCCCGCACCGCCGAACTCGTCGTCGCCCTGCTCGGCGTGCTCAAGTCCGGTGCCGCCTACCTCGCCCTCGACCCGGACTACCCGTCCGCCCGCATCGAGTACATGCTCCGCGACGCGGCACCCAGGCTGCTGGTCACCTCCTCGGCGGCGGACGTCCCCGCAGGCCACGAGTACCTGAGCATCGACACCCCCGAGTACCTCGCCGAGGCCGCCGACCACTCCCGTCAGCCGCTGCGGGCCGAGGAACGGCATCGGCCGCTCGACCCGGGCTGCCCCGCGTACGTCACCTACACCTCCGGGTCGACGGGCCGGCCGAAGGGCGTGGTCACCACCCACGAGAACGTCGCCCGCCTCTTCGCCACCACCCGCGGACGGCTCGGAATCGGCCCCGACGACGTATGGACCCTGTTCCACTCCGCCGCGTTCGACTTCTCCGTGTGGGAGATCTGGGGCGCGCTGCTGCACGGCGGCCGACTCGTCGTCGTGCCGTTCGAGGCGACCCGGGCGCCCCGCCGCCTCCTGAACCTGCTCGCCGACGAACAGGTGACCGTGCTCAGCCAGACGCCCTCGGCGTTCTACCAGCTCATCGCCGCCGACCAGGAACTCCCCGACACGGGCCGCCGGCTGGGGCTGCGCCTCGTCGTGTTCGGCGGCGAGGCGCTGCAGCCCGCCCGCCTCGCCGACTGGCGCCGCCGGCACACGCCCGGCGGCCCGGCGCTGGTGAACATGTACGGCATCACCGAGACCACGGTCCACGTGACACACGTCGAGCTGAAACCCGAACACGGCCCGGACAGCGTGATCGGCGTCCCGCTGCGCGACCTGACGGTGCACCTCCTGGACGAACGGCTCCGGCCGGTACCGGTCGGAGCGATCGGCGAGATGTACGTCCGCGGCCCCGGCCTGGCCCGCGGCTACCTGGGCCGGCCGGGGCTCACCGGGCAGCGGTTCGTCGCCGACCCGCAGGGACGCCCCGGCGAGCGCATGTACCGGACCGGCGACCTGGCCCGCCGCGACCCGTCGGGCAGCCTCTCCTTCGTCGGACGCTCGGACGACCAGGTGAAGGTCCGCGGCTTTCGCATCGAACCCGGGGAGGTCGAGTCCGCGCTCGCCGAGTGCCCCGGCGTGGCGCTCGCCGCGGTCGCCGTCACCGAGGAACGGGAGGACGACCGGCGGCTGGTCGCCTACGTGGTCGCCGAGGAGGGGGCCGACCCCGAGCCGGAGAAGACCAGGGAGGCCCTCCGCGCCCGCCTCCCCGAGTACATGGTGCCCAGCAGGATCGTCCGGACCGACACCCTGCCGCTGACCGCCAACGGCAAGCTCGACCGGACCGCGCTGACCACGGCGACGAGAGCGCCGCGGCCGCCCGCCGGTGAGCCCGCCTCGCGGCTGGACGTGATGCGCGCGCTCTTCGCGCTCGTACTCGACGAACCCGAGGTCGGCCCCGACGACGACTTCTTCGACCTGGGCGGCCACTCCGTCCTGGCCACCGCACTGCTCACCCGTATTCGGTCGACCTTCTCCGCCGAACTGGACCTGCGCGACCTGTTCGACGACCCGACACCGCGAGCCGTGGTGGCCGCCCTGGACAACGCCGGTGCGGCCCGGCCGGCCCTGGTCAGGCGGGAACGCCCGGCCGTTCTCGAGGCATCCCGCGCGCAGCGCCGCATGTGGTTCCTCCAGCAGATGGAAGGTCCCGGCGCCGCCTACAACGTCCCCTCCGTCCTGCGGATCGGCGGACCCCTCGACGTCGCGGCCCTGAGCGCGGCACTCGGCGACGTGAGCGCGCGCCACGAAAGCCTGCGGACCGTCCTGCCGTACGTCGACGGCCGCCTCCTCCAGCAGGTGCTGCCGCCCACCGCGCCCACCCTGCGGGCCACACCCGTGAACGAGGCGGAGCTGGACGGACGACTCGTCGCCTGCGCCCGCCGCGTCTTCGATCTCGCCGTCGAACCGCCCCTGCGCGCCGACCTGTTCACGACCGGCGACGACGAGCACGTCCTCTCGCTCGTCCTGCACCACTGCGCCTGCGACGCGATGTCGACACCGCTGGTCGCACGCGACCTCGAACGCGCCTACGCCGCCCGGGTCACCGGCCGCGCCCCCCGGTTCGATCCGGTACCGGTGCGGTACTGCGACTACACGCTCTGGCAGAACGACCTGCTCGCCGCGGACGGAGCCGGAAGCGGCCTCCTGGACAGCCAGGTCGCCTACTGGCGCAAGCAGCTGGCGGGCCTGCCCGAGCAGACCGAGCTGCCCACGGACCGGCCCCGGACGGCCGTCGCCTCCTACGCCGGCGACCACCTCGCGGTCCGTCTCGACGCGGACCTGCACCGCCGGCTCGTCGACCTGGGCCGCGCCTCGGGCGCCAGCCTGTTCATGGTCCTGCACGCCGGACTCGCGGCCCTGCTGTCCCGCCTCGGCGCGGGCGACGACATCGCCGTGGGCAGCCCCGTGGCGGGCCGCCTCGACGAGGCCCTGGACGACGTGGTCGGCGTCTTCGTGAACACCCTCGTCCTGCGCACCGACGTGTCGGGCAGGCCCACGTTCACCGAACTGGTGCAGCGGGTCCGGGAGACGGCCCTGACCGCCTACGCCCACCAGGACGTGCCCTTCGAGTACCTCACGGACGTCCTGGCCCCCGAACGCTCACTGGCCCGCCACCCGCTGTTCCAGGTGATGCTGGGCCTTCAGGACACCCCGCCCGCCGGTGAGTTCTCCCTGCCGGGCCTGACCGTCTCCACCGAGCTGGGCCGGACGGGGACCGCGAAGTTCGACCTCTTCTTCAGCCTCGTCGAGCGGCGGGGCGGCGACGGGGCCCCGGCCGGACTCGACGGCTACGTCGAGTACGCCTCCGATCTGTTCGACCCGGACACGGTGCGTGCCCTGTTCGACCGGTTCGTGCGGCTGCTCTCCGAGGCCGTGGCCGACCCCGCGGGGCCCGTCGACCGCTTCGGCCTGCTCTCGGCCGAGGAGCGCTCCCGGCTGCTCGACCGGCAGACCGCCGCCGTCCCGCCGTCCGGCGCCACCGTCACCGGCCTCTTCGCCGGGCAGGCCGCCGCCACCCCCGGCGCCGTCGCGGTGAGCGGACCGGGGCACGAACTGACCTACGCCGAACTCGACGCACGATCCGACCGGTGGGCCGGCGCCCTGACCCGGCGCGGAGTCCGCACCGGTGACACCGTCGCCGTGGCACTGCCCCGCTCACCCGACTTCGTCGTCGCGCAGCTCGCGGTACTGAAGGCGGGCGCGGCCTACGTGCCGATCGACCGCCGTTACCCCACCGCCCAGGTCGCCTCGATGCTCGACGAGACCCGGCCGACGGTCGTCCTGACGTCGGGTTCCGCCGACACCGGCCGGCTCCCCGAGACCGCGGCCGACCTGGTGCCGCTCGACGACCTGGACGACGGGGAAGGCCCGGACCACCCGGCTGGCCCGTACCCGCACTCCGCCGCCTATGTCATGTACACCTCTGGCTCGCAGGGTCGGCCCAAGGGCATCGTGGTGACCCACCACGACATCGTGGCCCTCGCGACCGACTCCCGCTTCGGCGACGGAGTCTGCGCCGACGTCCTCGTCCACTCGCCCGCGGCCTTCGACGCGTCGACGTTCGAGGTGTGGGCACCGCTCCTGCGGGGCGGCAGGCTGATCGTCGCGCCGCCGCACGAGATGGACGCCGAGGAGTACGCCGACCTGATCGCCCGCCACCGGCCGAGCGCGCTGTGGCTCACCGCCGCGCTGTTCGCCGTCGTCGCCGAGTACCGACCCGACTGCTTCACCGGAGTGCGCCAGGTGTGGGCCGGAGGCGAGGAGATCGCGGCGCCGATGGTCCGGCGCGTGCTGGCCGCCTGCCCCGGCACGGTGGTCGTCAACGGCTACGGACCCACCGAGACCACCACCTTCGCCACCAGTCATCCGGTGTCGGACCTCGCGCCGGACGCCCGCGCCGTACCCATCGGCCGACCGCTCGACGGCATGCGCTCCTACGTCCTGGACAGCGGGCTGCAACCACTGCCGCCGGGCGCCACGGGCGAGCTGTACCTCGCCGGAGCCGGAGTCGCACGGGGCTACCTCGGCCGGCCCGCGCTGACGGCGGAGCGGTTCGTCGCCGATCCGTTCGGCCCGGTGGGGGAGCGGATGTACCGCACCGGCGACCTCGCCCGCTGGAGCACCGACGGAGTACTGGAATACCGGGGACGTACCGACCGCCAGGTCAAACTGCGCGGCTTCCGCGTGGAGCCCGGCCAGGTGGAGGCGGCTCTGCTGCGGCACCCCGCCATCACCCAGGCCGTGGCCGAAGTGCGCCGCGAGGACGCGGGGGAGCCGCGACTGGTGGCCTACGTCGTGGCCGGGGAGGGAGAACGGCCCACCAGGGACGCGCTGCGCGCCTTCGCGCAAGAAGTCGTCCCGGAGTACCTGGTGCCCCACGACATCGTCTTCCTCGCCGCTCTGCCGGTCACCGCGCACGGCAAGCTCGACCGGGCCGCACTGCCCGACGCCACCGACCGGACCGCCGGACGCGCCCCCGACGGACCGGTCGAGCGGCTGCTCTGCGACCTGATGGCCCGGGTGCTCGGGCGGGGCGGGGTCGGCGCCGACGACGACTTCTTCGCTCTCGGCGGTGACAGCATCTCCGCGATCCGTCTGGTGAGCAGCGCCCGCGGCGAAGGAGTGACCTTCACCGTCCGGGACGTCTTCGCGCACCGGACGGCCGGGGGCCTCGCTCGGACCGCCGACGCGCCGGACGACGGCACGGGCCGTGACGGCGAGGACATCGGCACCGGGACGGTGCCGGCCACGCCGATCGTCAGCTGGCTGCGTGAACGCGACGCACCCGTTGGCCGGTTCGCCCAGTCCCTGCTGCTGTCCTGCCCGGCCGGCCTCTCCTACGAGGCACTCCTCACCGCCGTACGCGCGGTGACCGACACCCACGACTCCCTGCGCATCCGGCTGGTGGACCAGGACGGAACCTGGAGTCTGGAAGTCCGGCCGCCCGGCAAGGCCCCCGTCGACGACACGGTCCGGCGCATCGACGCCACCGGTCTCGGCACCGCCGATCTCGCCGAGCGGGCCCGCGCCGAGGTCGAGGACGCGGCGGCGGAACTCGACCCGTACGCCGGGCGGATCGCCCGCGTCGTCTGGTTCGACGCCGGACCGGAATCCGCCGGACGGCTGCTGCTCGTCGTCCACCACCTGGCGGTCGACGGCGTCTCCTGGCGCATCCTCACCGACGACCTGATCTCGGCCCACACCCAGGCGGCGGAAGGCCGCACACCGGTGCTGCCGCCCGTCGGCACCTCGCTGCGACGCTGGTCCGAACGGCTCACCGAGCAGGCCACACGGCCGGACCGGCTGGCCGAACTGCCCGACTGGATCGACGTCCTCTCCGCACCCGACCCGCTGCTCACCGCGGAACCGGCCGACTCCCGGCTCGACTTCGTGAACGACGCCGTCGACGTCGTCGGCACCCTCCCGGAGGACACCACGGGCCCCCTGCTGACAGAGGTCCCCGCCGTCTTCCACTGCGGAGTCGAGGACGCCCTGCTCACGGCGCTCGGCCTCGCCGTCACCGCCTGGCGCCGCGACAACGGACTCGAGACGGCCGGGGGCGTCCTCGTGGACGTCGAGGGCCACGGCCGCGAAGACGTCGTCCAGGGCGCCGACCTCTCCCGCACACTGGGCTGGTTCACCACCATCCACCCCGTCAGGGTCGATCCGGGCCGCGTCGGCGGGCAGGCGGTCACCTCGGGCGCCCCGCGCCTGGGAGCCGCGCTCAAGCGGGTCAAGGAGCAGGCGGCGGCCGCGCCCGACGGAGGTATCGGGTTCGGCCTGCTGCGCCATCTCGCCCCGGGATGCCGCGAGGTGCTCGCCCGCCTCGGCACACCGCAGATCGGGTTCAACTACCTCGGCCGCTTCGCCGCTCCCGGCGCCCCGTTGGGCGACGCGCAGGGCTGGGACATGGCACCCGAGGCGGTCATGGTGACGGCCGCCGACCCCCGGTTCCCCGTCGCGCACGGCCTCGAGCTCCACATCGTGGTGCACGACGGCCAGGCGGGCCCCCGCCTGACCGCCACCTGGTCCGGCGCGCGACGACTGTGGACCCGGGAGGCTCTCACCGACCTCGCCGGCCGTTGGACGGTGGCCCTCCAGGGGATCGTCCGGCACGCCCTGCGGCCGGAGGCCGGCGGCCACAGCCCCTCCGACTTCTCGGTGGACGACCTGAGTCAGCACGACGTCGAACAGCTCGAAGACCTGTGGAGGACCCGGTAATGACCCGCGGCAGCATCGTCGACGTCCTTCGACTGACACCCATGCAGGAGGGGATGCTGTTTCACGCGTTGTATGACGTGGATGGTCCTGATGTGTACATGGTGCAGCAGGTGTTTGATGTTGCGGGGCCGTTGGATGTGGAGCGGTTGCGGGGTGCGGTGCAGGCGTTGGTGGTGCGGCATCCGAATCTGGGGGTGTCGTTTTCGCAGGTGTCGGACGGTCAGCCGGTGCAGGTGGTGCCGGCTGAGGTGTGTGTGCCGTGGTCGGTGGTGGATCTGGGCGGGCTGGGTGAGGATGCGGCCCGGGTGGAGTTGGAGCGGTTGGGGCGGCGCGAGTACGGGCGGCGGTTCGATCCGGCGTCTGGTCCGTTGCTGCGGTTGATGGTGGTGCGGCTGGGGCGGGAGCGGCATTGTCTGCTGTTGACGAGTCATCACTTGTTGTTGGACGGGTGGTCGACGCCGATTGTGGCGCGTGAGCTGTTCGCGTTGTATGCGGGTGCGGTGTTGGGGCGGGTGACGCCGTTCCGGGAGTTTCTGGGGTGGCTGGGGCGTCAGGATGTCCGGGCGGCGCGGGGGCGTGGCGGCGGGAGCTTGCGGGGCTGGACGGGGCGACGCGGTTGGTGGGGGTGGAGGCGGCGCGGGTGCCGCGGTTGCCGCGGCGGGTGGTGGTGGAGGCGTCGGCGGGGTTGTCGGGTGGGCTGGGGGTGCGGGCGCGGGAGTTGGGGGTGACGGTGAACACGCTGCTGGAGGCGGCGTGGGGGGTGGTGCTGGGGCGGGCGACGGGCCGGCGGGATGTGGTGTTCGGTTCGGTTGTTTCGGGGCGCAGTCCGCAGGTGCCGGGTGTGGAGTCGATGGTCGGGCTGTTCATCAATATTGTTCCGGTGCGGGTGCGGTTGGTGCCGTCGCAGTCGCTGGCGGAGTTGGTGGGCGGGTTGCAGGCGAGCCGGTCGGCGTTGGATCCGTTCCAGCATCTGGGGCTGTCGGAGATCCAGCGGGTGGCGGGTGTCCCGGATCTGTTCGATTCGATGATGGTGTTCGAGAATTATCCGTGGGACGGTCCGGCGCGGGATGTCGCGGCGGGACTCGGCAGCGGTGTGGTGGTGAGGCCGTTGCTGGAGCGGGGCAGGGATGCCACGCATTATCCGCTGACGCTGGTGGTGGCGCCGGGTGAGCGGTTGTATCTGCGTCTGGACTACCGCGACGATCTCATCGGTCAGGACACGGCTCGCGCGTTGCTGGAGCGTCTCCAGCGGGTCCTGGGGGAGATCGCCGAGCGTCCTCAGGCTCTGACGGGCCGCGTGGACGTGACGAGTGCGGCGGAGCGTGGTCTGCTGCTGGAGGAGCGCAACCGGACCGGGCGGGCCGGTGATCTGGTGCTGCTGCCGGATCAGTTCGAGGCGCAGGCGGCGGCCACGCCGGGGGAGCCGGCGGTGTGTTTCGGGTCCCAGGTGTTGTCGTACCGGGAGCTGAACGTGCGGGCGAACCGTCTCGCGCACGCGTTGATCGCCCGCGGGGTGGGTCCGGAGAGCACGGTCGCTCTGGCCCTGCCGCGTTCACCCGCGCAGGTCGTCGCGATCCTCGCGGTCCTCAAAGCCGGTGCCGCGCACCTGCCCCTGGACCCCGGCCATCCCGCCGCGCGTATCCGGTTCATGCTCGACGACGCCCGCCCCGCCCTCTGCCTCACCAGCCAGGACATCGCAGAGCACCTGCCTCGGGCGGAGGCAACCCCTCTCCTGGCCCTGGACGATGCGGAGACGGCGGCACTGATCGACGCGTGCCCGCAGTCCAATCCCACCGCTTCGCAGCGGACGGGGGTGCTGGGGCTGCTGAGTCCGGCGTATGTGATCTACACGTCCGGGTCGACGGGCCGGCCCAAGGCGGTGCAGATGACAGGGCTGGGCGTGGTGAACATGCTGCGCTGGCACCACGACCAGTTCGGCGGGGGCCCGGGGACCCGGACCGCGCAGTTCACCGCGATCAGTTTCGACGTGTCGGTCCAGGAAGTCCTGTCCACCCTCCTGACGGGCAAGACCCTCATGGTCCCCGACGAGGACACCCGCCGCGACATGGAAGCCTTCACCGCCTGGCTCGCCGAGCACCGCGTCAACGAACTCTTCGCCCCCCACACCGTGCTCGAAGCCGTCACCGACGCCGCCCTCGACACCCACCAGCCACTGCCCGACCTGCGGCACATCGCCCAGGCCGGAGAAGCCCTCACCCCCAGCACCCGCACCCGCAGCTTCTACCGGAACACCCCCCGCACCCTCCACAACCACTACGGCCCCACCGAAGCACAAGTCCTCACCGCCCACACCCTGCCCACCGACCCCGACACCTGGCCCCTCACCCCACCCCTGGGCCGGCCCGTCGACAACGTCCGCGTCTACCTCCTGGACGACACCCTCCAACCCGTACCCCCGGGCACCCCCGGCGAGCTCTACACCAACACCCCCGGACTCGCCCGCGGCTACCTCAACCAGCCCGCCCTCACCGCCCACCGCTTCACCGCCGACCCCTACGGCCCCCCCGGCCGGCGCATGTACCGCACCGGCGACCTCGCCCGCTGGAACACCCACGGCCACCTCGAATACCTCGGCCGCACCGACCACCAACTCAAAATACGCGGCCACCGCATCGAACCCGCAGAAATCGAAACCGCCCTCACCCAGCACCCCCACATCACCCAGGCCACCGTCCAACTCCACCACACCCCCACCGGCGACCCCCGCCTCATCGCCTACACCGTCCCCACCCCCCACACCCCACCCGACCCCCACACCCTGCGCACCCACCTGAGCACCCAACTCCCCGACCACATGATCCCCACCACCTACATCCACCTCACCGCCCTCCCCTCACCCCCAACGGCAAACTCGACCACACCGCCCTGCCCACCCCCGACCTCACCACCACCACCGGCCGCACCCCCGCACCCCCAGGAACACATCCTCTGCGACCTCTTCGCCCACACCCTCGGCCTGCCCCACACCCACCCCGACGACAACTTCTTCGACCTCGGCGGCCACTCCCTCCTCGCCACCCGCCTCACCGCACGCATCCGCACCACCCTGGACACCGAAACCACCCTGCGCACCCTCTTCGAACACCCCACCCCCGCCCAACTCGCCACCCACCTCACCACCCACACCAACACCACCACACGCCCCCACTCACCCCCAACCCCGACCCGAACACCTCCCCTCTCCCACGCCCAACGACGCCTCTGGTTCCTCCACAAACTCCAAGGACCCACCCCCACCTACAACATCCCCCTCGCCCTCACCTTCCACGGACCCCTCAACCACACCGCACTCCACCAAGCCCTCAACGACCTCACCACCCGCCACGAAACCCTCCGCACCACCTACCCCGAAACCAACGGCCACCCCACCCAACACATCCTCACCCCCCAACAAGCCACCCCACCCCTGCCCACCACCCACACCACCCCCAAAACCTCCCCCACCACCTCACCCACCAAGCCCGCCAACCCTTCCACCTCCACACCCAAACCCCCTCCGCGCCCACCTCTACACCCACACCCCCACCCACCACACCCTCCTCCTCACCCTCCACCACATCGCCGGCGACGGCTGGTCCCTACGCCCCCTCGCCACCGACCTCACCCACGCCTACACCCACCGCACCCACCACACCCCACCCACCTGGCAACCCCTCACCATCCAATACGCCGACTACACCCTCTGGCAGAACAACCTCCTCGGCACCCACCACCACACCCACAGCCTCCTCACCCAACAAATCACCTACTGGACACAGCAACTCGCCAACCTCCCGGAAGAGTTGGCCGTGCCAACCGACCGGCCGCGTCCGGAGGCCGCCTCGTACCAGGGCGACTACCTGACGGTGGAGTGGGACGCCGAACTCCACAGCGCCCTGGACACCCTGGCCCGACGGTGCGGAGCCACCCTGTTCATGGTCCTCCAGGCAGGGCTCGCGGCCCTGCTGTCCCGGATCGGCGCGGGCGACGACATCCCGATCGGCAGTCCGATCGCCGGGCGGACCGACCAGGCCACCGACGACCTCATCGGCTTCTTCGTCAACACCCTGGTCCTGCGCACCGACACCTCCGGCAACCCCACCTTCGACGAACTGGTGCGCCGAGTGCGCGAAACGGCGCTCAACGCGTACGCCCACCAGGACGTCCCCTTCGAGTACCTCGTCGAAGTCCTCAACCCGGCCCGCTCGCTCGGCCGGCACCCGCTGTTCCAGGTGATGCTCGCGCTGCAGAACGCGCCCAAGGCCGCGTTCGACCTCGACGGCCTGGAGGTCACCGTCTCCCAGGCCCGCACCGGCACCGCCAAGTTCGACCTGTTCTTCAGCCTGGCCGAGCACCGTGACGACTCCGGTGCGCCGTCGGGCATCGAGGGCGCAGTCGAGTTCGCGGCGGACCTGTTCGACGCCGACACCGTGCGCGGCCTGTTCCTGCGGTGGACGAGGCTGCTCACCGAGGCCGCCGCCGACCCCTCCCAGCGCCTTGGCGAGATCGACGTACTGGAGGCGGCGGAACGGCGGGAGCTGCTCCACGACCGCAACGCGACGCGCGCCGAGGGTGCGCGGTCCACGTTCGCCGAGCTGTTCGCCCGGCAGGCCGAACGGGCACCCGACGCCCCTGCTCTCCTGGCCGGGAACGAGGAACTCACCTACGGTGCCCTGCACGAGCGTTCCGACCGCCTCGCCCATGTGCTCGCCGGCCATGGAGCCGGTCCGGGCCGCCTGGTCGCGGTGGCGCTGCCCCGTTCGGCCGACCTCGTCACCGTGCTGCTGGCGATCGCGAAGACCGGTGCCGCCTACGTGCCGCTGGACCCCGCCCACCCGGCCGCGCGGACCGGGCTGATCCTTCGGGAAGCACGCCCCGCGCTCCTCGTCGGCACCTCGGCGACCCTGGCGGAGCTGCCCGAGCACGGCACGGTGCCGCTGGCCCTCGACGCCCCGCAGCTCAGGGCCGCGGTCGCGGACGCGCCGAGAGGGGCTTCGCGGGTCCGGACCGGCCCGCACGACGCCGCCTACGTGATCTTCACCTCCGGTTCGACGGGCCGGCCCAAGGGCGTCGTCGTCGAGCACGGATCACTGACCAACCTCCTGCTGGGCATGAGGGACCTCGCCCCGCTGGGTGACGAGGACGCGCTGCTCGCGGTCACGACGATCTCCTTCGACATCGCGGCGCTGGAGCTGTACCTGCCGTTGATCAGCGGCGCGCGGGTGGTGCTCGCCGAGGAGGAGACCGTCGCGCAGCCCGCAGCCGTGGTCGAGCTGATCCGGCGGGCCCGGGTGAGCGTGGTGCAGGCGACACCGTCGTGGTGGCAGATGGTCGCCGCGCACGACCTCGACGCGCTGCGCGGACTGCGCGTGCTCGTCGGCGGGGAGGCCCTGCCCCAGCCGTTGGCCGACCGGCTGCGGGAGGCCGGCCGCGACGTTCTCAACGTCTACGGCCCCACCGAGACGACGATCTGGTCGACCGCAGCCGCCCTGACCGGCCGAACCGACACCGCGATCGGCCGCCCCGTCCGCAACACCCGCGTCTACGTGCTGGACGAGTGGCTGCAGCCGGTTCCCACCGGGTCGCTGGGCGAGCTGTACATCGCCGGCGACGGCCTGGCCCGCGGCTACCTGGGCCGGCCGTCCCTGACCGGACAACGCTTCACGCCCGACCCGTACGGCCCCGCCGGAACACGCATGTACCGCACCGGCGACCTCGTGCGGTGGACGGTAGACGGACACCTGGAGTTCGCCGGACGCGCGGACCACCAGGTCAAGCTGCGCGGCTTCCGGATCGAACTCGGCGAGATCGAGTCGGTGCTCGCCGGACACCCCGAGGTCGGACAGGCCGCGGCGGTGGTGCGCGAGGAACGGCCCGGGGACCGGCGGCTGGTGGCCTACGTCGTGCCGGACTCCGACGGCACCTCCCCGGACACGGACCAACCCCTGGCGCACGACCAGGTCGACGCCTGGCGCGACCTGTACGACACGCTGTACGCCTCGTCCGCCCCGGCGTCCTTCGGCGAGGACTTCGCCAGCTGGAACAGCAGTTACGACGGCCGGCCCGTGCCGCTGGACGAGATGCGCGAGTGGCGCGACCACACGGTCGAGCGCATCCGCGAACTGCGGCCGCGCCGTGTGCTGGAGATCGGAGTGGGCACCGGCCTGCTGCTGTCGCGCCTGGCCGCCGACTGCGAGAGCTACTGGGGTACGGACATCTCCCCGTCGGTGATCGACACTCTCCGCGGGCACGTCGCCGCGGACGGACGGCTCGCCGAACGGGTGAGTCTGCTGGTGCGACCCGCGCACGACACCGAGGGCCTCCCGGAGGGGCACTTCGACGTCGTGGTGCTGAACTCGGTGGTGCAGTACTTCCCGCACGCCGGGTACCTCCGGCGCGTGATCGAGGAGGCGCTGCGACTGCTCGCCCCCGGCGGCGCCGTCTTCCTCGGCGACCTGCGCAACCTGCGCCTCCAGCGCACGTTCGTCACGGGCGTCCAGGCAGCCCGCGGACGCGGCGATGACGGCGCCGACGAGTTGCGCCGGGCGGTCGAGCACGGAGTCATCCTGGAGAAGGAACTGCTCGTCGACCCCGATTTCTTCACCGTGCTGCACCATCGTGTCCCCGAACTGGCCGGACACAGCGTCCAGGTCAAGCGCGGCCGGGCACACAACGAGATGACCCGGTACCGCTACGACGTGGTGCTGCGCAAGGCGGGAGGCCCGGACGCCCACCGGATCCCCGAACCGGGGCGGCTGCCCTGGCCCGAGGGCGGCCTCGCCGCCCTGGCGGCACACCTCGACGGCGACCGCCCCGAGGCGGTACGGGTCACCGGCGTTCCGAACGGCCGCATCGCACACGAGGCGGCCCTCGCGCGAGCGGTCGCCGACGGCACCCGGTTGCCCGGCACACCGGTGGGCGACACGGGCGACGCGGAGACCCCGGTCGGTACCGAAGACCTGTACGACCTGGCGGCGGCACACGGCTACCGGGTGTGGGTCACCTGGTCGGCGACCGACCCCAACGCCCTGGAGGCCCTCTTCGCCGACCTGGGCGCCCCGTCGAACCTGGCGACCGCACACTGGCCCCCGGCGCAGCTGTACCGGCCGGCCGTCACCGCGTCCTCGCGGGCCGAACTGTCGTCGTTCACCAACAGTCCGCTGACCGGACGCGACACCGGAGCACTCATCGGCCGCCTGCGCGACCACGTGCGCGGGCAGCTCCCGGACTACATGACACCGGCGGCCTTCGTCCTGCTGAACGCCCTCCCGCTCACCCCCAACCGCAAGCTCGACCGGAAGGCACTGCCCGCGCCCGACATCGCCGTGAGCGGATCGTCCCGCGAAGCGCGCACCCCGCAGGAGCACATCGTCGGCGACCTGTTCGCGCAGGTGCTCGGCCTGCCACGGGTGGGCGTGCACGACGGCTTCTTCGACCTCGGCGGCCACTCCCTGCTCGCCACGCAGCTCATCGCCCGGCTGCGCACCATGTTCGGGGTCGAACTGCCGCTGCGTGTGCTGTTCGAGGCATCCACCCCGGCCGGTGTGGCCGCCCGGCTCGACGAGGGTGGCGCGGCCCGGCCGGCACTGGAGCGCAGGCAGCGCCCCGAGGTGCTGCCGCTGTCCTTCGCCCAGCGCCGCCTGTGGTTCCTCCACCAGATGGAGGGACTGGGCGGGATGTACAACCTCCCCCTGGGGCTGCGGCTGACCGGCACCCTCGACCGGCAGGCCCTCCAGATCGCGCTGACCGACGTCGTCGCCCGGCACGAGAGCCTGCGCACGGTCTTCCCGGACGAGGGGGGAGTACCGCGCCAGACGGTCCTGCCGGCCGAGTCGGCGAAGATGGTGCTCCACGACCACGCGGTCACGGCACAGCAGCTGAGCCCCGCCCTGGAGAGCGCCGCACGGTACCCGTTCGACCTGGCGACCGAGCCGCCGATCCGCGCGGACCTGTTCCGGCTCGCCCGGGACGAGCACGTCCTGCTGCTGGTGGTGCACCACATCGCCGGGGACGGCTGGTCGCTCGGACCGCTCGCCGCCGACCTCGCGCGCGCCTACGCCGCCCGCACCGCCGGGACGGAGCCGGGCTGGGACGAACTGCCGGTCCAGTACGCCGACTACACGTTGTGGCAGAACGAACTGCTCGGCGACCAGGACGACGCCGACAGCCTGCTCGCGCGCCAGCTCACCTACTGGACGGGACAGCTGGCCGGCGCCCCCGCGGCGCTGGAACTGCCCACCGACCGGCCGCGCCCGGCGGTCGCGTCCTACCGCGGCGACTACGTCACGGTCCGGATCCCGGCCGCGCTGCACGAACGGCTCGCCGACCTGGCCCGGCAGTCCGGCGCGACGCTCTTCATGGTGCTCCAGGCCGGCCTGTCGGCGCTGCTGAGCCGACTGGGAGCCGGCAGTGACATCGTCACCGGCAGCCCGATCGCGGGCCGCACCGACCAGACCCTGGACGAGCTGATCGGGTTCTTCGTCAACACCCTGGTCCTGCGCACCGACCTGTCCGACGACCCCACGTTCGAGCAGCTGCTGGAACGCGTCCGGGAGACCGCCCTGGCCGCGTACGCCCACCAGGACGTGCCCTTCGAGTACCTGGTGGAGAAGCTCAACCCGCCGCGTTCGCTGGGTCGGCACCCGTTCTTCGGCGTCATGCTGGCCCTGCAGAACGCGTCGGAGGGCACCTTCCAGCTTCCGGGCCTGCGTGTCGACATCGCCCCCGGACGCACCGGCACCGCCAAGTTCGACCTGTTCTTCAGCCTGGCCGAACAACGAGGCCCGGACGGCACGGCGGACGGCGTCTTCGGCGTCGTCGAGTACGCCGGCGACCTGTACGACGCGGCGACCGTGCGCGATCTCTTCGCCCGCTGGGTGCAGCTCCTCGAGTCGGCGCTGGACGCTCCCCAGCGGGCGGTGAGCGGGCTGGAGCTGCTCGCCGCCGACGAGCGGCACGAGATGCTCACGGCCGCGGTGGGCCCCGCCGTACCGACCGCCGCACAGGGACTGCCGCAACTGTTCGCCGCGCAGGCCGCGGCGACCCCCGACGCGGTCGCGGTCGCGGACGGGGACAGGGCCCTCACCTATGCCCAGCTCGACGCCTGGTCGGCACGGCTGGCCGCACGGCTGGCCGAGCACGGTGTCACCCGGGGAGGCGCCGTCGCGCTGCTGATGCAGCGCTCACCCGTCATGGTCGCGGCCATCCTCGCGGTACTGCGGGCCGGCGGGGCCTACGTCCCGCTCGACTCCCGCTACCCCGCCTCCCGCAGGCGGCTCGTCCTGGAGGAGACCGGTGCCGCGCTCGTGCTGACGGACGTCGCCTCGCAGGACGGTCTCGGTGACGCCGGTACCCCGGTGCTCGTGCTCGGCCCCGATCCGGACGGCCCGGCGGTCACGCCGGCGCCCCGCGTACGCACCGACGCGGACGACGCGGCCTACATCATGTACACCTCCGGTTCGACGGGCCGCCCGAAGGGCGTCGTCGTCACCCACCGCAACATCGCCGACTTCGTCGCCGATCCCTGCTGGCACGGCGGTGCCCAGCGCAGGGTGCTGCTGCATTCGCCGCTGGCCTTCGACCTGTCGACCTACGAGCTGTGGGTACCGCTCCTCACCGGCGGCCGGATCGAGCTGGCCCCGCCCGGGGACCTCGACACCCGCACCCTCGCCGACGTCATAGCGCGGCGGCGCATCACCTCGCTCTGGCTGACCAGCTCCCTGTTCAACCTGATGGCCGATCTGGAGCCGGAGTGCTTCGCCGCCGTCGAACAGGTGTGGGCCGGAGGCGAGCCGGTGTCCGTCGCGTCCGTCGGGCGGCTGCTCGAGGCGCATCCGCGGCTGCTGGTGGTCGACGGCTACGGGCCCACCGAGGCGACGACCTTCGCCAGCTACCACCCCGTGCCCGCCGCCGACGCCCCCGCGCTCGGCACGTCCGTGCCGATCGGAAGGCCGATGGCGAACATGGGCACCTACGTGCTCGACGCCGCCCTCCGACCGGTCCCGCCCGGCGTGGTCGGCGAGCTGTACCTGGCCGGAACCGGAGTCGCCCGCGGCTACCTGAGCCGTCCCCAGCTGTCCGCCGAACGGTTCGTCGCCTGCCCCTACGGGCCGCCCGGCCTGCGCATGTACCGAACCGGCGACCTCGCCCGGTGGACCCCCGACCATGTGCTGGAGTACGCCGGCCGCGTCGACCAGCAGGTCAAGCTGCGCGGCTTCCGCATCGAACCCGGCGAGATCGAGACGGTTCTCCTCGACCATCCGAGGGTCGCGCAGGCCGCGGCGGTGATGCGCAGCGACCTCGCCGAAGAGGCCCAGCTCGTCGCCTACGTCGTACCCGGCAGCGCCGAGCGCGACCACCGGGTGGAGGCCGAACAGGTCGGCGAATGGCTGGAGGTCCACGACTCCCTCTACGGCTCCGCGCACGAGGAGGACGCGGCCGAGGGCCTCGGCGAGGACTTCACCGGCTGGGTCAGCAGCTACAACGGACAGCCCATCGCCGCCCACGCGATGCGGGAGTGGCGCGAGCACACCGTCGGACGCATCCGCGAACTGAACCCCGCCAGGGTGCTGGAGATCGGTGTCGGCACCGGCCTGCTGCTCGCCCGAATCGCCCCCGCGACGGAGCGCTACGTCGCCACCGACTTCTCCCCGACGGTCGTCGACGCGCTGCGGCAGCGGGTGGCGGACGATCCCGCACTCGCGGGCCGGGTCGAACTGCACACCCGGGCCGCGCACGAACACACCGGCCTGCCCGACGGACACTTCGACACGGTCGTCATCAACTCGGTGGTCCAGTACTTCCCGAACGCCGACTACCTCACCGAAGTCCTCGACAGCGCACTGAGGTCGCTCGCCCCCGGCGGCTCCGTCTTCGTCGGCGACGTGCGCAACCTCCGGCTGCTGGACGCGTTCGAAACCGGGGTGCAGGCCGCCCGGACCGGCTCGCGCGACCCGGCCGTGCTGCGCGACGCCGTCTCCCAGGCGACCCGGCTCGAGAACGAACTCCTCATCGACCCCGACTACTTCACCGCCCTGCGCGCCCTCCTCCCCGACCTCGGCGAGGTCTCCGTGCGCCTCAAGCGCGGCCGTCACGACACGGAGCTGACCCGCTTCCGCTACGACGTGGTCCTGCGCAAACGGGACGGCCGAGCAGCCCCCGCCCTGACCACGCGGACCCTGGACTGGGCGAGCGCCGGCGGCCGTACCGGCGTCGCGGAGCGGCTCGCGGCGACCCGGCCCGAGGCGCTGGTCGTCACCGACGTGCCCAACCCCAGGGTCGGCGCCGACGTGGCCCTCGCCGGCGCACTGCGTTCCGGCGAGGCCGCACCCGCACCCGAGGCCGACGGCACCGTCGACGACTGGTACGAACTGGGGGAAGAGCTGTCGTACCGGGTCGCGGTCACCTGGTCGGACACCGCCCGCGACCGCGTCGACGTCGTGTTCGCCGACGCCGACGCGCTCCACGGGGCGCCCGACCCCCTCCCGGCCACCCTCGGATCGGCGCCCCTCGCCGCCGGTGCCCCGGAACCCGGTGCGCCCGAACCGGTGGCCCGCTTCACCAACGACCCGACCGCGGCCCGCGAAGACGCCGCCCTGGTGGCGTCCCTGCGGGAGTTCGCCCGCGAGAAGCTGCCCGCCTTCATGGTGCCCTCCGTGTTCGTCCCGCTGGAGGCGCTGCCGCTGACCCCGAACGGAAAGCTCGACCGGGCGGCCCTGCCGCGGCACGACCCCCGCCCGGGAACCGCCGCCAGGGCCCCGCGCACACCGCACGAACAAGTCGTGTGCGAACTGTTCGCGGAACTGCTCGGCCTGCCCTCCGTGGGCCTCGACGACAACTTCTTCGACCTCGGCGGGCACTCCCTGCTCGCCACCCGGCTCATCGCGAGGATCAAGTCCGCCTTCGGCGTGGACGTCGGCCTGCGGACCCTCTTCGAGTCGCCGACGCCCGCCGGGGTCGCCGGGCGGCTCGACATGGACGACTCCGACAGCGGATACGACATCGTCCTGCCGCTGCGCGCCACCGGCAACGAGCCGCCGCTGTTCTGCGTCCACCCCGGCGGCGGCATCGGCTGGTCGTTCATGGCCCTGGTGCGCCACCTCGACCCGGACATCCCCGTGCACGCCGTACAGGCCCGCAGCCTGGCACGGCCGCAGGACAAGCGTCCGCAGGACATGACGGAGATGGCCGCCGACTACGCCGACCACCTGGAGGCGACCTTCCCAAAGGGCCCCTACCGCGTCCTGGGCTGGTCCTTCGGCGGCCTGGCGGCCCACGCGCTCGCCACCGAACTGCAACGCCGGGGCAGGACGGTGGAACTGCTGACGGTGATCGACGTCCACCCCGGCTGGCAGGGACTGACCCACGACGACGTGCCCCCGCTCGACGACCAGAACATGCGCCCGCACCTGGAGTTCCTGATGCGTCTGGTCGGCCTCGACCCGGACCTCTTCGACGAGGACGTGTTCGTCTTCGACGAGGTCATGAAGCTGCTGCGCACCCGCGGCAGCGCCCTCGGCGCCCTGGACGAGGACCGCCTCCGCTCCATCATGGCGATCTCCGCCAACAACAACCACCTGATGATCGACTACCGGCCCGCCGAGTTCGACGGGGACATCCTGCTGCTCGCCGCCACCGACCAGCAGGACCCGGAGGCCACCGCCGCCGCCTGGGAGCCGTACCTCACCGGCGAGGTACGCACCGAGGTCGTCCCCGGCGACCACGGCACCCTGCTGTCCCGCCCGGGCTCACTGGCCCACATCGGGTCCGCCGTCTCCGCGGCGCTGCGCGCGAGGAGCGCGACATGAACGGACCCGACGACCGCCCGAGCCGGGCCGAACTGGACCGCGAGTACTCGCCGAGTCACCTGGTGCCGAGCCTCGGCCGCTACCTCGACGAGTACGCCGCCCGCAGCGCCGAGGCCCGCCGCGCCCCCGGGGTGCGGACCGGCCTGCGGTACGGGCCGGGCGCCGCCGACCGCCTCGACTTCTGGCCGGCGCCGTCCGGGCCCGCGCCCGTGCAGATCTTCGTGCACGGCGGCAACTGGCAGGAACTCACCGAACGCAGCTCGGCGTTCTCGGCGCCGGCGTTTTGCGAGGCGGGCGCCGCGTTCGCCGCCGTCGGATACGGCCTCGCCCCCGGCACACCGCTGGACGGGATCGTGGCCGCCGTGCGCCGGTGCGTCCGCTGGATCCACGACCGAGCGGACGACCTCGGAGTCGACCCGCGGCGGATGCACCTCAGCGGGACCTCGGCCGGCGCCCACCTGGCCGCGATGACCATGGTCCCGGAAGAGCCCGGCGAGCCCCCCGCAGCCGATCTGCTCGCCGGGGTCACCCTGCTCAGCGGGATCTACGACCTCGAACCGGTCAGCCGCTGCTACGTCAACGACGCGCTGCGGCTGGACGAGGACGCGGTACGCCGCAACAGCCCCGTCGGCCTGCTGCCGGCCACCGCACCCCCGGTCGTCCTGGCGCGCGGCGGCGTCGAGACCGGCGAGTACGTCCGGCAGCACGACCTCATGGCCGCGGCACTGCGCCGCCGTGGTGCCCTGGCGGCCGACATCGTGGAAGGCGACCGTGACCACTTCGACCTGCCCTACGACCTCGCGGACCCGTCGACGCCGCTCGGCCGCGCGGTGCTGGAACAGATGGGCCTTGCCGACGACGAGCGCGGCCAACGGCCCGCGGAGGTGACCGCATGACCACGAGCGCTCCCACATCCCGGTCGAGCCGCTTCGACGGCACACGCGAGGAAGCCGAACAGTACGACGCCTCGGACCCGTTGGGATTCCTGCGGGACCGGTTCGTACACGCCGAGCCCGACCTGCTCTACCTGGACGGCAACTCGCTCGGACGGTTGCCCGCCGACACCCCGGACTTCGTCGCCGACGTGGTCCGCGGCGGCTGGGGCCGCGGCCTGATCCGCTCCTGGAACGACTGGATCGACTGGAGCCGCGGGCTCGGCGACCGACTGGCGGAGCACGTCCTCGGAGCCCGCCCGGGGGAGGTGGTCCTCTCCGACTCCACCACCGTCAACCTGTACAAGCTGGCCTGGGCCGCACTCGACCTCGCCCCCGGCCGGCGCACCCTCGTGGTGGACGCCGAGGACTTCCCCACCAACCGCTACGTCGCCCAGGGTCTGGCCCGTCAGCGCGGCCTCGACCTGCGCGTCCTGCGCACCGACATGGACGGGGGACCGGACCTGGAGGAGCTGCGGGCGGCCCTGGACGACGACGTGGCACTGGTCGTCCTGTCCCACGTCTCCTACCGCAGCGGTGCGCTCACCGACATGTCCGCCGTCAACGCCATGGCACGCGAGGCGGGGGCCCTGGTCCTGTGGGACCTGTCGCACTCCGCGGGCTCGGTCCCCGTCCGCCTCGACGAGGACGGCGCGGACCTCGCCGTCGGCTGCACCTACAAGTACCTCAACGGAGGCCCCGGTTCCCCCGCGTTCCTCTACGTGCGCCGCTCTCTGCAAGCGCGGCTGAGGCAACCGGTCCAGGGCTGGTTCGGGCAGCGCGAACAGTTCGCCATGGCGGCCGACTTCGAACCGGTCGAGTCGGTGGACCGGTTCTTGACCGGAACCCCGCCGATGCTCTCCACGGCCGCGCTGGTGCCTGCCCTCGCACTGGTCGAGGAGGCGGGAGTCGACCGGCTGAGGGCCAAGGGGCGGCTGCTGGGCGAACTCGCCGTGGACCTCACGGCGCGCTGGCTGCAACCGCTCGGCTTCCGTCTGGCCTCACCTGCGCAACCGGAGCGGCGCGGCTCGCACGTCACCCTGTGGCACGCGGACGCCTGGCGGATCTGCCGGGCTCTGGCAGACGACGCGGGCGTCGTCTGCGACTACCGGGAACCCGATCGGCTGCGCATCGGACCCTCTCCGGCGTACACGCGCTTCACCGACGTGTGGGACGCGCTGGACCGGACCAGACGCCTGGTGGAGAGCGGCGGCCACACCCGGCTGCCGCGCGAGAAGGGACGCATCACCTGACGCCGCCACCCGTCCGCCGCGGACGGCACCGCGACGTACGCACCACTGGACCGCTGTCACCGGGAGCGCTCGGCTGTGAGTACCCATCAGGTGTCCATGCTCTTCGTAGCACTGGCGTCGATCTCGCTGCTGGCCTACGCGGCCGGCGCCCTGGCCCGGCGGCTGCGGCAACCGGCCGTCATCGGCGAGGTGGCCCTCGGTGTGCTCCTGGGACCCACACTCCTGAACGGAGCCCTGTCCGACACACTGTTCCCGGCGGACATCCGCCCCTTCCTCACCGCCCTGGCGAACATCGGCGTGGCCCTGTTCATGTTCGCCGTCGGAGCCGAACTGGACGCGGGCCTTCTGCGCGGACGCCGGGTGGTGGCCGGAACGGTGGCGGCCGGTTCCATCGCCCTGCCGTTCCTGCTGGGCGCGCTGCTCGCGCTGCATCTGCACGCCGGCCATCCGACCGACGACCGGGCGGGCTTCGTGCTCTTCATGGGCGCCGCGATGTCCGTCACCGCGTTCCCGGTGCTGGCGCGCATCCTCACCGACCGGGGCATGCAACGCACCTGGCTGGGCGCGGTCGCCCTGGCCTGCGCCGCGATCGACGACGTCCTGGCCTGGACGCTGCTGGCGGTGGTGGTGGCGATCATCGGAGCGGGCGGTGGATCGCAGTGGCTCCTGCTGCTGCTCGTGCCGTACGTGGTCCTGATGTTCACGGTCGTACGGCCGCTGCTGCGCCGCTTCCTGGAACACCGGCGACGGGCGGATCCGGAACACCCGGGCGCGCTGGTGGTGACCCTCGTCGGCCTGTTGTCGTCCGCCGCCTTCACCGAGTGGATCGGTCTGCACTTCATCTTCGGCGCGTTCATCTTCGGCGCGGTCATGCCGCGCCCCACCGCGCGGTGCGCGGCACCGGACGTCACCGGCCGGGTGCGCGAGCGCCTCTCCTACCTGAACGACCTCCTGCTGCTGCCGCTGTTCTTCGTCGTCGCGGGCCTCAAGGTGGATCTGTCCGGCATGAACGGCGCGGCTCTCGTGGAACTCGGCCTCATCCTGGCCGTCGCGGTGGGAGGCAAGTTCGCCGGTGCCTTCCTCGCCGCCCGGGCCACCGGCATGAAGAACCGGCCGGCGACCGCGCTGGCCCTGCTCATCAACACCCGTGGCCTGACCGAACTCGTCATCCTCACGGTCGGACTCCAACTGGGCGCGCTCGACGGCGAGCTGTACTCCACCATGGTGGTGATGGCCCTCGTCACCACCGCGATGGCCGGCCCGCTGCTGCAACTCGTCTACCCGGTCGGCCGAGCGCACCCGGCCCTTGCCACGAGCCCGGGCCCGCGTCCCGCCGGCGGGACAGCCGAAAAGGCGCCAAGTGCCCAGGCCGCCCCGGACCGCGGTCCTGATTGAGGAACTTCCTCGCCCGGTCGGCGCCCGATAATCTGATTCCCGCAATCGCGTCGGCCGCGGCCCGGCCGACGCCGATCGAACGTCATTCCCCTGCCGTCGCCGTTTCCGCGGAGAAGCGTGTGCCCGCCGCCCTACTGAGGGAGCAGAGAAATGCCCAATCCTTTCGACGACCCCGACGGCTCCTTTCTCGTTCTCGTCAATGAGGAGGGCCAGCATTCGCTCTGGCCGGCCTTCGCCGAGGTGCCGGCGGGCTGGACCGTGGCCCTCACGGAGACCGACCGGCAGTCCTGCCTGGACTACGTCGAGGAGAACTGGACCGACATGCGCCCGCTCAGCCTCGTACGCCAGATGGGAGAAGCATGATGGGTGACACCACGATGGAGAGCCTCCTGCTGACCGAGGACGATCTGGACGAGTCGTTCTTCGGGGAGGAGCCCAGCGTCGCCTACGACCCCGTCTTCGTCTCCGGTGACGACTCCGGCCGGGTGCTCATAGGCCTGATCAACATGCTCACGCACGGCTCGCACACGGAGACGGCCGACCACGCGTCCGCGCTGTACACGAGCGTCGTGGGCTCGGTGGTCTTCCACAACGTCACCCGGTTCGACGACGGCGCCGCGCAGCGGGTGTTCCAGGAGTTCGTCGACGCCCTCGACAAGTGCGAGTCCTATCGCATGCAGCTGAACGACGGCATGCAGTTCGACGTGACCAAGGCCGCCGTCGAGCCCCTCGAGGGCAGCAATGACGGCGGCGCGTTCGTCACCCGGTGGGTGACGACGTCGGAGGAGTACCGCATCGAGGGGTCGTGGGCGGTCGCAGTCAAGGGCGACCTCCTCTCCTTCGTGAACGTCCGCCTCCCCGGCGCCTCCGAGATCCACCGGCTGGCCGGCGAGGCACTGCGGCGCCTGGCCTGACGGAGGGCGCACACGAGGCGGCGGGCCACGTCATCGGGGCCCGCCGCCTCGGTGTCTTTGGCCAGTGCCCGGGTCCGGACCTAGGTGGTGTAGCCGTACTCCCGCGCCGCGCGCAGGTAGTGCTCCACCCGGAACCGGTCGTCGATCTCCATGGACTCGGGTGTGTAGAACTTCCCGAACTTCTCCCGGTACTTCTCGAACCAGTGGCGGTGTTCGGACAGGAAGAAGATGTCGTGCAGGGCTATCGCGCGGATCGCCAGGACCGGCACCGGAGCCTTGCTCACCGCGAAGTCGGGATTCCTGGCGGCGGCTACATCGCAGTTCTCGTGGAACTGGCCGACCATGAGACCCTGCGCGACGAACTCGTCCTTCACGCGTGTCTGCGCCTCGTCCAGCAGCTTCGTGTCCTGCGACCTCAGGTCGGGCATCGCCACGACCATCGCCCGCAGCATGGGGTTGCGCCCCTGCCATGAGATCAGTTCGTACTCACGCAGGCTGCTCCGCGCTATCTCCTCGACGAGTTCGAGGGTCGGCGAGTTCCCTACGAAACGTATCCGGACCTCCATGGTCCTGTTCTTGCGCGAGGGCGCGACGAATGGGCAGATGGGGCCGATGCGTCCGATATCGGGGTGGCGGGCCGAGATGTACTCGGTCAGCCATGAATCGACGACGGCGAGCGTGTTGTCAATGCTGACGACGCTTTCACCGGAACTCATGAAATACAGCCTCTCAATTCGCGCCGGCGGGCTTGGTCGTGGCGTGGTTGTGCCATTTACCTGTCCCGCTGGCGGGACAGGTCGAACCGGCCCGAGGGTAAGCACGGACAGCTTGCCCGAATGAATCCCGCTGCACTAGCGTCGCGAACACGGTGCCCGGACATGATGAGAGTGAAGGGTGCTGGGACGGGTGCGGTGAATTACCGCACAATGGCGCGTGGTCGACCGAGGTAGTCGACGGAAATGGCGCGCGGACAAGACATTCGGCGTTACCGGCCGCATGGCGAGAAGAACACGGCGAGCGCGGAAGGAGCCGCACACATGCGCATCAGCGTCGATCGGGACGGCTGCATCGGAAGCGGACAGTGTGCGTTGACCGCCCCCGAGCTGTTCGGCCAGGACGACATGGGAATCGTCCACGTACTGCCCAGCGGCGCGGACGGCACCGACGACCCGTTGGTGCACGAGGCCCAACGGGCCTGCCCGGTGCAAGCCATCACCGTCGCCGAGGACTGACGTCACGAGGAGAAGTCGAAGCGCATGCCCACGCCTCCAGCCGTTCCGCACGAGGACCTCGACGCCGAACCGCACGCGATGCACCCCGACCTGATGACCGATCCGTTCGGCGGCTACGGACGGCTCAGGGAACTGGCCCCCGTCGTCCACGGACGCTACCTCGACGGCACACCCGCGTGGTTCGTCACGCGCTACGACGACGTCCGCGCGCTGCTGCACGACCGCCGGCTCGTCAACACACCGGCCTCCGTGCCCGGTGCGTCCGACGACCCGCGGCTGAAGATGATGGACATGCTCGCGATACCCGAGGAGCTGCGCCCCTACCTGCTCGGTTCCATGCTCGACACCGACCCGCCCGAGCACACCAGGCTGCGCAGGCGAGTACTGCGCGAGTTCACCGCGCGTCGGGTGCTCAACCTGCGGCCGCGGATAGAGAACATCACGAAGAGGCTGTTGGACGCTCTGCCCGAGCACGCCCGAGACGGGTCCGCCGACCTGCTCACGCACTACGCCTATCCGCTGTCGATCCAGGTGATCTGCGACCTGGTGGGCGTGCCCGAACCGGAGCGCGACAAGTGGCAGCAGTGGGGCGACGACCTCATCACCATGCGACCGGACCGCCTGGCGACCTCGTTCCCGGCCATGATCGAGCACACCCACCAACTGATCGGCAAACGCCGAGCCGACCTCGGTGACGACCTGCTCAGCGGCCTCATCCGGGGCCAGGCGGAAGCGGACGGCGAGATCAGCGACGTGGAGATCGTCACCTTCGTGGTGACCCTGGTCCTCGCCGGTCACGAGACGACCGCGCACCTCATCAGCAACGGCACCGCCGCCCTGCTCTCGCACCCGGACCAGCTGGCCCACCTGCGGGCCCACCCCGAGGCGATGCCCAGCGCGGTGCACGAGCTGATGCGCTGGTGCGGGCCGGTCCACACGAGCAGGCTGCGCTACGCCGCCGAGGACCTGGAGATCGCCGGCACACGCGTCCCACGCGGCGACGCCGTCCTCCTGGTCTTCGTCTCCGCCAACCACGATCCGCGCCGCTACACGGACCCTGAACGCCTCGACCTGCGTCGGCACCCGCCGGGCCAGGCGGAGAACCACGTCGGGTTCGGACACGGCATCCACTACTGCCTCGGCGCGTCCCTCGCCCGGCAGGAGGCGGAGATCGCCTTCGGGGCGCTCTTCGACCGCTACCCGGACCTGCGGCTCGCCCTCGAACCCGGGGAACTGGAAGAGCGGCACCGGATGCAACTGCCCGGGCACTGGCGCTTGGCCCGACTTCCCATCAGCGTCTGACCTTGGAAGCTCCCCTCGGCCGGCTCCCGAGGGGGAGCCGGCCGCTGAGCGTGCGGTGTCACCGCGGCGCGGTCGGCGCCGAACTGCCGGCGGGGCTACGCCGGGCGCCGCCGCTGGGCCCCGACCCGTGCGAGGAAGTCACGGATGTGTCCGGTGATCTCCTCCAGGTGGCTCTCCAGGGCGAAGTGCCCGGTGTCGAGGAGGTGGATCTCGGCGCCCGGCAGGTCGCGCCGGAACGCGTGGGCGCCCTCGGGGCCGAAGATCTCGTCGTTCGCTCCCCAGACGGCCAGCAGCGGCACCTGGCTGTCGCGGAAGTACTGCTGGAGCCGGGGGTAGAGGGTGACGTTGGTCGGGTAGTCGCGGAACAGCGTGAGCTGGACGGCGTCGTTGCCCGGACGGTCGAGCAGGGCCTGGTCGAGAGCCCAGGTGTCGGGGCTGACGAGGCTCTGGTCCACGACCCCGTTCAGGTACTGCCAGCGGACCATCCCGGGGGACAGCGCCGCCCGTGCGAAGGCCTCCGTCTCGGGGGTCGGGTCGTCGGTGTAGGCGAACAGCCCGTCCCAGAAGTCCTTGACGAAGCCCTCGGTGTAAGCGTTGCCGTTCTGCGTGATGATCGCGGTGATGCGGTGCGGGGTCCGGGTGGCGATCCGCCAGGCCACCGGCGCCCCGTAGTCCTGCACGTACACCGCGAACCGGTCGGCGCCGAGCTGGTCCAGGAGGCCGACGGTCACGTCCGTCAGGGCGTCGAAGCCGTAGTCGAACTCGTCGACCGAGGGCATGGCCGAGTGCCCGAAGCCGATCATGTCGGGTGCGATCACGTGGTAGCTGTCCGCGAGCTTCGGGACCAGGTCGCGGAACATGTGGCTGCTCGTCGGGAAGCCGTGCAACAGCACCACGGCGGGCGCCTGCGGGTCTCCGGCCTCCCGGTAGAAGACGTCCAGGCCGTTGACGGTGGCGGTCCGATGATGGACGACGACGCTCATGGTAACCCCTTAGGTATCCTTTGGTGGTTAGGTTGAGTTCAGCACGCTCCGGGTAACCTGTCAAGTGCGCTTTGATGGTTAGGTGAGGGTGTGGTGCGCTCCTGTAACCTTCCAATGCCGATGCATCGGTGAGGAGTGGATGTGGTGACCGACCGGGCCGAGGAGGATCTCCTCCTGGAGCTGCTCAACACGACCCCGGTCGTGCAGGGCGCGGTGAGCGATGCCCTGGGCACGCCTGACGGAGCCCGCGCATGGGTACGCCGACACGGCGGAGCGGGGTCCGACGAGGAGGTCGCCTTCCTGGTCGCCGTGCGCGACGCCGTGCAGGACGTCGTCTGGGGGCGGCGCGGCCCCGACTGCCTGGACGCGTTCCTTCGGGGCGTGAGCAGCGTGCCCGCCGTCCGGAACGGCAGGCTGGAGTGGGACCTTCGGGCGCCCGAGGCCCATCACCTGGCGGTGCGACTGGTGTTGACCTGGGCACGCCTCGAAGAGACCAGGCCGGGACGGCTCAAGCCGTGCGGCAACCCGGAGTGCCGGCGCTTCCTGCTGGACCGGAGCAAGCCCAACAGCGCCCGTTGGTGCTCCATGGCCGAGTGCGGGAACCGCATGAAGGCCCGACGCCACTACCAGCGCGTCAAGGGTTCTCAGGGGTAGGGGAGACGGCCCGGGGTCAGGCCGCCGCCATCGCCTCGTGCTTCCAGAACCCGGAGAAGGTGATGCGGTCCTTCGGCAGGCCCAGGCGGTGCAGGTGTCTGCGCCCCTCGGTGGCCAGGGTCGACTCGCCGACCACGAAGGCGTATCCCAGCGCGTCGGCGCGGGTGAGTCGGCGGAGTTCGCGGAGCGCGGCGGCCCCGGGGACCGGGGTACCCTCGCGTCGCACGACCCAGGAGACGGTCATCCCGGCCGGCGCGTCCAGCTCGCGGCGATCGTCGTCGGTGGGGATCTCCTGGATGAGCCGCCCCACGGTGCCCTCGGGCAGCGAGCGCAGGATGCTCGCGGTGGCGGGCAGTCCGGTCTCGTCGGCCACGACGATGACCTCGGAGGCGTCGGGCGGGCAGTCGAAGAGGACGCCCTGGTCGAGCAGGGCCAGCGCGTCCCCGGGCTTCGCGGCGCAGGCCCAGATGGCGGCCCTGCCCTCGATCTCGCCGGTGGGCCCCCGGTGGACGACGAAGTCGATGTCCAGTTCGGCCGTTCGCCGGCGGTAGTCGGCCACGGAGTAGTTGGCGCAGTGCGGGCGCTCGTCCTCCGGGATCGCCAGGTACGGCTGCCACCACTGGGAGCCGGTGAACTCCGGGAGGCGGAGGTCGCGTTGGTGGGGGAGCTGGAGGAACAGACGGAACCAGTGGTCGTACCGCAGCCACGGGAATGCGCCGAGTGCCGGTCCGGTCACCGTGACACGCTGCATGGACGGGGAGACCCGCTCGGTCCGCAGGACGCGGGCGCGGAACATCTCGGGGTGCTGCGGCGTGAGCCGACGAACCTTCGCCATGTAGGCAAGGCTAGCCTAAGTTACGTTCGATTCCGAGTCCGTGATCTCCAGGCGTGCCCCCCGGGTCCGGTCGGAGGCGGGACCCGTCTCCAGCTCGACCACCCCCGGTTCCACGACGGGGCCAAGGTCGCGCCCCACCGAAGCCAGCGTGTCCGCGCCGACCTCGAAGAGGGCGTCGGCCTCGGCGCCGGGCGCGATGCTCAGACGGACGAATCCCCGCAGCTCACGCACGCGCGGCCAGGCCGTACCTCCGGACAGGCGGCGGACATAGAGCTGGACCGTCTCCTCGGCCCGGCGGGAGCCGGTGTTGCGGACCGTGACCCGGCACAGCAGACGCGGGGCGCGCACGTCGACCCGGGAGCGCGACAGACGCGGCGCCCCGTACTCGACGCTCGTGTACGACAGGCCGTGCCCGAAGGCGTGGAGCGGTCCGGCGCTCTGGTCGACGTACCCGCGGTAGCGGTGGTCCTTGCCGTTGTAGTAGACGGGGAGTTGGGCGGCCGAGCGGGGCACGGACACGGGGAGCCGGCCGCGGGGTTCGGCGTCGCCGAACAGCACCTCGGCCACGGCCCGCCCGCCGAGCGGCCCCGGGTACCAGGCGCTGAGCACCGCCGAAGCGGGCGCGTCCACCTCGTGCAGGGCATGCGGGCGGCCCTGGACCAGCACCACCACGACCGGGGTTCCGGTCGCCGACACCGCGGCCAGCAGGGCGCGTTGCGCGGGCGGCAGCGCCAGGTCCGCCAGGTCGACCCCTTCCCCGCAGGTCATGCCGGACGGGGGCCCCGACCCGGTGACGGCGGCCCCGTTCGCGTCGAAGACCGTGTCCGGGGAGCGGGCGCTCGACCCGCCCAGCACGAGCACGGCCACGTCGGAGCCGGCCGCCAGCGCGACGGCCGCCGGGACGTCCGACACGTCGTCACCCGCCAGGTCGCACCCCCGGCCGTGCACGACCTCGGTGCCGGGCGCGACCGCCGCACGGACGCCCGCCAGGACCGTGATCCCGCCACCGGGCCGCTGCGGCGCCGTGTAGTCGCCGATCTGCTGCGCCAGGGAGTCGGCGTTGGGTCCGAGGACCGCGATCCGCCGCACCGAGCGGGACAGGGGCAGCACCCCGCCCTCGTGGGAGAGCAGCGTCACCGAGGCGCGGGCGATGCGCTCGCCCAGCTCGACGGGGTCCGGGAGGCCGCCCCCCTGGGGCGCGGCCGGGGGCAGGGGCTGTTCGAACAGGCCGAGGCGGAACTTCAGCGTGAGGACCCGCGCCACCGCGGCGTCCAGTGCCGCCCCGGACACCAGGCCGCGTTCCACCGCCTCGCCCAGCCGCGTGAAGGAGTCGTCCCAGAGGCTCAGATCGCAGCCCGCGTCCAGGGCCAGGGCCCCGGCCGACACGGGGTCCCCGGTCAACCGCACCAGCCGGTCCACCGCCGTGCCGTCCGCCATGACCACGCCCTCGAACCCCCACTCCGTACGGAGCAGGTCGGTCAGCAGATACCGGTTGGCGACGCACGGCAGGCCGTCGAACTCGTTGTAGGCGGCCATCACCCCGGCCGCGCCCGCCGCCACCCCGGCCCGGGCCGCCGCCAGATGCACCTCGTGCAGTTCGCGCGGCCCCAGCTCCGTCGCCGCGCTGTTGCGGCCGCCGATCGTGGCGCCCTGCCCGGCGAAGTGCTTGAGGACCACGGCCACCCCGGCCCGCCGCGCGCCCTCGACCAGCGCCTCGGTCATCCGCGCCGCGAGGTACGGGTCCTCGGCGAAGCACTCCTCGCTGCGGCCCCAGCGTGGATCGCGCACCAGGTCGAGGGCCGACACCAGGGCGATGTGCGCGCCCCGTGCCCGCAGTTCGGCGGCCGCCCCGGCCACCGCGTCGGCGTACAGATCCGGGTCCCAGGTGGCCCCGACCGCGAGGTTCACCGGGAGCACCGTGCCGTCCAGCGCCTGGTGGCCGTGCGGCATCTCCTCGACCAGCAGCACGGGTATGCCGAGGCGGGTGTTCTCCGTGACGTACCGCTGCACGGCCGCCGCCGTCCGCGCCCCGTCCGTCGCGTCGAGGCCGTCCGCGAAGCCCACACCGGACCAGGCGTCGGCGCGCTGCAGCCCGTACAGCGCGCCCATGCCGTCGAAGGCGGCGACCTCCGCGCGGAAGGCGTCCGTGAGGCGGTGACCGTCCCCGGCGCGCTCGTAGGCGTCCCAGCCGTACAGGCGCTGGTTGAGCTGACCGACCTTCTCCGCGAGGGTCATGCGGCCCAGCAGGTCACGGACGCGGTCCGGCACCGGCGCGGCCGGATCGCGGTAGCGCGGGAGGGTCATCGCAGCTCCAGCACCGCGACGCCGTACGCGTCGAGCGGCACGTCCTCGACCGGGGCGCCGTCCGCGAGGCCGTGCAGCGTCCCCTCGGCGGCCGGACGGACCACGAGCGGCTCGGGACTCTGGCTCACCAGCCACACGAAGCGGCGGCCGTCGGCGTGGACGAGGATGTCCGCCGAGACGTGTGGATCGGCGACCGTGACGGGCCGCCGCACGCCCGCCACCTGGGCCAGCGCGGCGTAGAGACGGTGTGTGACCTCGGGGTTGACGCGTGCCGTGCGGGCAGCCATGTGCTCCAGCGGATACGTGGCCAGGACGGTGCGGCCCACCCCGGTCTCGTTCACGATCAGGGCCGGGCGGCCGTGGGCGTCCACCGCGACGACCCGGCCCGCGCGCGGCACGACGGGCAGGTAGGCGCGGCTGTCCTCGTTCCCGGCGACCGGGAAGCGCAGCACCTCGCCGGCGCGCAGGTCGCCGAAGTCCTCGGTGAACGTCATCTCCAGCACGTCGTCCTCGATCGGCTCGGCGACGCCGTAGGACAGCTGCAACTCGACGCCGAAGAGCCCGTCGAGGTCGTCGAACCAGGGCCCCCGGGTGGCCGGGTGCTCGCCGGAGCAGAACGACAGGTACACGGTGGCGCCCTCGGCGGCCCGGCGGGCCAGCTCCCTGCGGGTACGGGTGGTGAGCTGCCGGGTGGCCGGGAGCAGGTACAGCGACGCCTCGCCGGGCAGCCCGTCGGCCTCGCGGGTGAGGGCCACCGGCAGGTCGGCGGCGCGCGCGGTGACGTAACCCTGGTGCAGGGACGTGAAGATGAGCGGCCGGTCGGCGGGACGGCTGTAGGGGTAGCCCCGTTCGAGGAAGGCGGGGACGACCAGGGCGGCGCCGGCGTCCGCCCGGGAGCAGCGCGGGAAGTCCACCGCCTTCAGCACCTCGGCGAACGCGGCCAGTTCACGCAGTGGCTGCTTCGGCGCACCGGTGGCGTCGGTGATGCCGAAGTGCATCTCGAAGGGATGGTGGTCGTAGGGGGCCTGGTCCCACAGGTCGTCGTAGTCGGTGTTGTTCCAGGCGAGCCAGCCGGTGGCACCGCCCAGCAGCGAGTTGTGCAGGGTCTGCCGGTAGAAGACGCCCGCGTTGGCGGCCGAGACGGTGTCGGTGGACAGCCCGAACTCCTCCAGCACGACGGGCTGTCCGGTCACCGAGGCCAGCTCGCACTCGAAGGCCGCACGGTAGTGCTGGCGCGGCCGGTCGGTGTCCGAGCGGTACACGTGCGGGCCGACGAAGTCGACGTACTCGGCCGTCTCCCGCAGCGAGAAGCCGTTGTCGCGGCCGGTCACCTCGATGCCCCACGCCCCGTCGCCCAGCGACACCGGCTGCCTCGCGCCCGTCGCCCGTACCGCGTTGCACATGGCCTGCGCCCACGCGGTCACCACGTCCGAGGACGGCGGGTCGACCTGGTAGATCCGCCCGTACCCGGGCATCTCGTTGGTGATCAGCCAACCCGTCACCGCCGGGTGGTCCTTGAAGCGGTCCGCCATGCGGGAGACGAACCACGCCTGCCGGCCGACCATCCACACGTCCTCGTACAGGTCGCGGCCGCCGCGCCAGACGGGGTCCCAGTTCTCGCCGGACATGTGGCCGACGATGAACGTCGGGATGGTCCCCATGCCCGTCTCCACGTGGGCGTCGAGGAAGTCCTCGAACCGCGCGCACAGTTCCTCGTCGACGCGGTCCGGCTCCGGGTGGAAGTCCGGCCAGTAGAAGAAGGAACGGGTCGTGTTCAGGCCGTGGTCGGCGAGCACACGCAGTTCGTCGCGGACGGTCGCCGGGTCGTAGGTGCGCCACATCAGCGGGCCGCCGGTGCGGGACCAGAAGTTGGCGCCGAGCCAGGGCAGGACGTCGGGCTGGTGGGTGAGCTGGGTGCTGTGGCGTCGCATGGTCCTTCTCGGGTGGTGGGGGTGCGGAGGGTGCGTGGCCGCGACGGCGTGCCGCGTCCGGGCGGGTCAGGTGGGGGCGGGTCCCGTGGACTCGCGTACGACCAGGCGGGGTCGTTCGGCGAGGGCGGTCTCCTCGACCTTCTCGCCGCACAGGGCGAGCAGCATGCGCGCGGCGGCCGCGCCCACCCGCTGCACCTGCTGGTCGACCGTGGTCAGCCGGGGGTGGAGCCAGGACCCGAGCGGCAGGTTGTCGTAGCCGACGACGGACAGGTCCCCGGGGACGGTCAGTCCGGCGCGCTGCGCGGTGCCGATGCCGCAGACCGCCATCGAGTCGTTGGCGTACACGATCGCCGTGGGCCGGTCGGCGGCGCCGAGGAGCGCCTCGGTGGCGCCGACGGCGTGCCGCTCGCTGAAGTCGGTCGGCAGGACCGCGAACGGCCGCAGGCCCGCCTCGCGCAGGGCACCCTCGAAGGCCGCCCTGCGCACACGGGTGTGCTGGAGTTCGGGCGGCCCGCTGACGTACGCGACGCGCCGGTGGCCGAGGTCCAGCAGGTGCGCGACCGCCTCGGCGATGCCCGCGCCCTGGTCGCGCAGCCCGACGCGCGGGACGACGGCCCTGCCGTCGGGCGAACCGAGCAGCACCGCGGGCAGCCCGAGGCGGGCGAGCAGCGCGGGCCGGGCGTCGTCGTCGCGGGCGTCGGTGAGGACGGCGCCGTCCACCCGGCCCTCGGACGCGAGCCGCTCGTAGAGCGCGTTCTCCTCGCGGTGACCGCTGACCAGGTGCAGCAGCAGACCGTAGCCGCGCGGCGCCAACTCGCCCTCTATGCCGGTGATCAGCTCACTGAAGTGCGGGTCGGAGCCCAGGACGTCCGTGGGGCGCCGCACCACTAGGGCCAGACTGCGGGTGCGCGCGTTGCGCAGCGCCGCGGCGGAGGCGCTCGGCGACCAGCCCAGCTCCAGCGCGGCGTCCAGGATCCGGCGGCGGGTCGCCTCGGAGAGCCGGCCCTTGTTGTTGAAGGCCTGCGACACGGCGGCCGTCGACACCCCGGCCGCCGCCGCGACCGCCTTGATCGTGGGCCGGCGCCCGGCCCGCTCGGTGGAGACGCTCACATCTTCACCGCCCCGCTGACCAGGGCCTGCTGCATGCGCTTCTGGAGCAGCGTGTAGACGAGCCACACCGGCACCAGCGTCAGCACCGTGCCCGCCGTCAGCACGCCGTAGTCCGTGCCGGTGATCGACTTCAGTGTGGGCAGGGCCACCTGGACGGTGCGCTGCGCCGGGTCCGGGCCGATGATGACCAGCGAGTACAGGTACTCGTTCCAGAAGGTCAGGAAGTTCAGCAGCAGCACCGTCGCGATGCCCGGCAGGCACATCGGCGTGTAGACGTGCCGCAGCACCGCGAACGTGGACGCCCCGTCCAGCCGGGCGGCCTCCTCCATCTCCGGCGGGATGGTGCGCATGAACTGCACCAGGATCACCACCGACAGCGGCAACGCCGTGGCGGGCAGGAACAGCACCATGAAGATCCGGGTGTGGAACAGCCCGGTGGCCGCCGCGAGCAGGAAGGTGGGGAAGAGCGCCGCGAAGGTCGGGATCAGGAAACCCAAGGAGAAGACCTTCTCGACCACCCCCGCCAGCCGCCCGGTCGAACGCGCCAGCGCGAACGCGGCCGGGATCGCCAGCAGCAGGGTGAGCGCCAGCGAGAACACCGTCACCAGCGCCGAGTTGACGACCGCGAGCCCGAGGTCGGCGCTCTCGAAGGCCGTGCGGAAGTTGCCGAACCCCAGGGAGGACGGCGGGGCGAAGGGGTGCGCGAAGATCTCGTCGTTCGACTTGAACGCCGACGCGAGGAAGTAGTACAGCGGGACGACGAGCAGCACCGCGTACGTCCACACCAGGATGTGGGCCGGGAGCCAGCGCTTGCCGAGCTTCATCAGTGCTGCTCCGATCAGTAGTTCTGGCGGAAGACGCGGCGGATCGTCAGCAGCCCGACGAGTCCGGCGAGGAAGAGGAGGACGCCGACGGTCTGGCTGTAGCCGAGGTCGGCGGCGATGAACGCCTTCTGGTAGACGAGGAACGACAGCGTCGTCGACGACGTGCCCGGACCGCCCTGCGTGAGCAGCAGCACGTGCTGCGCGGAACCGAACAGCGTCCACAGGAACTGCAGCATCGTCACGACGCCCACGTAGTCGCGGATGACGGGGAAGTGGACCGACCACATCGTCCGCCAGTGCCCCGCCCCGTCGAGCTGCGCGGCCTCGCCCAGCTCGTCCGGCACACTGCCCAGCCGGGCGGCGAACAGTACGGCGGTGAAGCCGATGCCCGCCCAGATGTCCAGCGCGATCAGACACGCCAGGGCCGTCGACGGCGAGGCCAGCCAGGCGTCGGCGAGCGAGCCGAGGCCGACGCTCTCCAGTCCTCCGTTCAGCAGGCCGTCCGGGGACAGGGCCGCGTAGAAGACCATCGCCTTCGCGGGGGTGGAGATCAGCCCCGGGATGAAGAGCAGGTACCGGATGACCCGGTGACCGGGCGGCCGCTGGGCGACGTAGTACCCCAGCATGAACGCGCAGACGATCATCACCGGGACGGCGACGGCCAGTTGGACGGCGGTGTTGCGGACCGCGTCCCAGAACACCGGGTCGTCCAGCACCGTCCGGACGTTGTCCAGGCCGGCGAAGGACACCGGCTGGAGCATGCCCGGCCAGCGCAGGGCCGCGATCACGAAGATCGCGAGCAGCGGCCCGACCATGAAGACCAGGTACCACACCAGCGCGGGCACCGCGAGGACGGTGCCGCCCTGCCGGGGCCGGCGCGTGGCCGGGGCGGGGAGGCGGGCGGGGCGGACCCGCGGGCCGCGCTCCCGTCCGGCGTCGTCGTGAGCGTCGTCATGCGGTGACTCCCGGAGAACGGGTGGAACGGGGGAGGGGGGCGGAGGAGGGCCGGGCGGCGGAGCCGGGGGCGGACGGGCGGCTCATACGGACCGGTACGCCGACTCCAGCGCGGCCCGCACGCGCGCCGGGCCGGTGCCCCGGGTGAACGACGTGCTGGTCGCGGTGATCAGCGGCTGCGCGGCGGCGGGCGGCACGTACACGTCGGGCAGCAGTACCTGGCTCACCCCGGAACCGAGCCGTTGGGCCGCGCCGACCAGCGGGAAGTCGGTGGAGACGGCGTCCGTGCGCAGGGCCATGTCCCGGCCGCTCTCCGTCACGAACCGCGCCACGACGTCCGGGCGGTACATGAACCGCAGGAACTTCTCGACGTGCTCGATCTTGCGGACGCCGTTGGGGCTGATCCAGAAGCCGATGAGGGTGTAGGCGCGGATGACGGTGGGACCGTCGTGCGCCGCCCCGTCGGCCAGCGGCCAGCCGCCGACCTCCGTGTGCCCGGCCACCTTCTCGGGCACCTTGGCCAGGGCCGAGGACATCGCCGACTGGACGGCCGCCTCCTCGGTGTTGAACTGGGTGGTCATCGAGTCGGACGTGAGGCCCTGGGCCTTGTCCGCGAACACACCGGCGTCCCGCAGGTGCGTGAAGTACTCGATGCCCAGGCGTGCGCCGCGTCCGGAGAAGTCGCCCGTGGAGTAGACGTGCCGGGCCTCCTCCTGGGACAGGAACGTCTGGATGATCTGCGCCATCAGCTTCTGGCCGGTCCAGTCGTTGCCGCCCACGGTCACCGGGGCGATGCCCTTGGCGCGCAGCTTGCGGGCCGCGGCGATCAGCTGGTCCCCGGTGGTGGGGATCGCGCCGACCCCGGCGCGGTCGAGCAGGGCGCGGTTGTAGGCGACGGGCCAGTTCGTGGCGAAGTAGGGGAAGGCCCGGACCCGGCCCTCGTCGTCGGTCCAGTCCGCCAGCGCGGCGGGCAGGACGCGCCCGCGCAGCCCCCAGTCGTCGAGGTAGGGCCCGACGTCGACGGTCGCGCCCACGTCCGTCCAGGCCAGCGTCTTGTCGTAGAGGTTGACCATCACGACGTCGGCCTCCTTGCGGGCCAGCCGTGAGGTCTCGTAGACCTGCGCGAGGTCGTCGCCGTTGACCAGGTTCTTGACCTTCACCCCCGGGTGCTCCTCGCGGAAGCGGTCCACGGCCGCGAGGTACGTGGGGGAGCCCGGCGCGGTGGTGCCGAGCTGGGTGTGGACGACGAGGGTGTCCGGGTCGGAGTCCGCCGACGCCAACGACGAGCAGCCGGACAGAGCGGGCAGGGCAGCGGCCGCGGCCAGACCGGAACCGGCGGCGAGCAGTTCGCGCCGCGTCAGCGATGAGCGCACAGGGGTGGTCTCCAACCAAGCGGTTAACGATTGGTTAATCGATGTACCTCGTGAGGTGCGAGGACCATATGGAGTGGAGGGACCACGGTCAAGGGGGTGGCGTGAGGAGATTCCGAACCCGGCGCGGGACGCGAGCCGCCTGGTCAGGCCGTCGCCGTGTCCTCGACGGAGAGGCCCAGCCGGTCGGCCACCGCCGTGAGGGCCGGCCCCAGCGGGAGCGCGACCCGGGTGACGGCCAGCCGGTCGCCGCGGGTGGCGTCCCGGTTGACGATCAGGACCGGGGTGCCCGCCTCGGCGGCCTGGCGGACGAAGCGGAGCCCGGACATCACCGTCAGCGAGGAGCCCAGGACCAGCAGCGAGGACGCACCGCGCACCAGTTCGCGACAGTGCTCGACGCGCCGCGGCGGCACGTTCTCGCCGAAGAACACCACGTCCGGTTTGAGGATGCCGCCGCAGACCGTGCAGGGCAGCACCCGGAAGTCCCCGACCTGGTCGTCGGTGAGGTCGGCGTCGCCGTCCGGGTTGATGCCGGCGGCCACCGGCGCGAAGCCCGCGTTGGCCTCCTCCAGACGCCGGGCGAGGTCCCGGCGCGGGCTGAAGGTGCCGCAGGACAGGCAGACGACCCGGTCCAGGCTGCCGTGCAGCTCCACGACGCCCTCGCTGCCCGCCACCTGGTGCAGACCGTCGACGTTCTGGGTGACCACGCCGGCGAGCAGCCCGCGCCGCCCGAACGCCGCCACCGACCGGTGCCCCGCGTTGGGACGTGCGCGGCCGAAGGTGCGCCAGCCCAGGTGACTGCGCGCCCAGTACCGACGGCGGGCGTCGGGGGAGCCGGTGAAGTCCTGGTAGGTCATCGGCGTGTGCCGACTCAGGCTGCCGCCCTCGCCCCGGTAGTCGGGGATGCCCGACTCGGTCGAGATCCCCGCCCCGCTCAGCACCAGCACACCGCCGGCGCGCAGCGCGTCGATGACCGGCGCCAGGTCCGTGGTGCCCGGCGGCAGGTCCGCTCCCGGGGTCCAGCTCAGTGTGGGGCGCATGCGCATGCGGCAAGGGTACGGAACGGCCGCCGTCCCCGGCCTGGCGGAGCACACACCGCCCGCTGTCCCGCCGCCCGCCGTGCCGTCGGTCGGCCGTGCGCTCCGCCGCTCATGGCGTGCCGCCGACGGTGCTGCCGGTCTGCCGCCCCGCCGGTCGTGCCGCCGTCCGTCCGCCGTGCCGCTCATGGCGTGCCGCGGTCCGTCCGCCGTGCCACCGACGGGTGCTGGCGGTCTGCCGCCCCGCCGACCACGGCGCGCTGCCATCGCCCCCGCCCCGCCCCGCCCCGTCCGGTCTCCGCGGCCCCGGCGTGACCTTTTCCGTGCCGGATGACAGACTTGCACTGTCCGGCGTGCCGAGAGGCTCCTGCCGCGAAGGGCGGCCTGGCCCGGGAGTGGTCGATGTTCCGCAAACGTCCCGCACCTGACGGTGAAGAGCTGCTCGCCCGACTGGCCTCGCTGACCACGCAGGCGAAGGAACTGGCCGAGCTGAGGCGCTCCCAGGTGGAGCTGGCGATCGCCCTGCAACGCGACATGCTCCCCGCCGACCTGCCGGCGGTTCCCGGCATCCACCTGGCCGCGTGCTACTCGCCCGCGTACGCCGGACTCAACGTGGGCGGCGACTGGTACGACGCCTTCACGCTCCCCGACGGCCGCATCGGCCTCTCCGTCGGAGACGTCCAGGGCCACGCCATCGACGCGGCCGCCTTCATGGGCCAGGTCCGGGTCGGCCTGCGGGCGCTCGCCTCCGTGACCGGCGAGCCCGGCGACCTGCTCGCCTGCACCAACGAGCTGGTCCTCTCCCTGAACAAGGACCTCTTCGCCACCTGCACCTTCATGCGTCTGGACCCCGTCACCGGCGTGCTGGAGAGCGCCCGCGCCGGCCACGTCCCCTGCGTTCGTGCCACGGCCGACGGCAAGGCGGAGGTGTGCGGTGACGAGGGAGGGCCTCCGCTGGGCGTCATGGAGGGAACGGAGTACCCGGTCACCCGGTACCGGCTCGCCACCGGCGGAGTGTTCGTCCTGGTCACGGACGGGGTCGTGGAGGGCCCGTCCCTGAGCGTCGACGACGGCCTGGAGAGGGTGGTACGGCTCGCGGGCCTCGCCGCCGTCGCCGGCATGGAGGCGCACGCGCTGGCGGCCTCCGTGCTCGAGAACGCCGCGCTGATCGGACACGAGGACGACGCGGCCGTGCTCGTCGTCGCCCATGACGGGCGTGCCGTTACCCCGTAGGGCGGGGCGGGGCGGCCCTCACCTCGCTGACCCGGCGGCAGCGGTGTCTGATGGCTGCTGTGGTGGGTATCCGAGCATGGCCGCGACCGGTCGTCCTCGCCTGTGGAACGCTGCTGGTCGCCGGCTGCTACTACGGGGCGGGGCGGCTGGGGCTGTCGCAGCGGCTGGCCGCCGACGGGGCGGTCGTCACCCCCATCTGGCCGCCCACCGGACTGGCGGTCGCCTGTCTGCTCCTGTTCGGGCCGTGGTGCGTGCCGGGCATCGCCCTCGGTGCGCTGCTGGTCATCGTCTCCCTCGGAGTTCCCGACGCCGAGACCGTCGGGATCGTGGCCGGCAACACCGCCGCCCCGGTCTGCGCCTGGCTGATGCTGCGCGCGGTGGGCTTCCGCGTGAGCCTGAGCCGGCTGCGCGACGGCCTGGCGCTGGTCTTCCTGGGAGCGCTGACCGCCATGCTGGTCAGTTCGGGGGCGGGGGTCGGCATGCTCCTGCTGTCGGACAAGCTCCCCACCGACCATCTCGGGATCGTCTGGCTCGCCTGGTGGGTCGGGGACGCCATGGGGGTCGTCCTCGTCACCCCGCTGCTGCTCCTGCTGTACCGCGCTCGTCTGCCGCCCCCGTCCGTGCGCTGGACCGAGGCCGTCGGGCTCACCGTCGTCGTGTGCGTCCTGGTGCCGCTGATCATGTACAGCTCGGTCAGTGTGCTGTTCCTGGCGTACCCGCTCCTGATCTGGTCGGCGCTGCGCTTCCAGCTGGCGGGCGGTATGCCGTGCGCGCTGTTCGTCTCGGTGATGGCCACCGTCGCGGCCCGGCAGGAGGCCGGCTCCTTCGGGCGGCTCACCGAGGTCGAGACGATGATGAAGCTCCAGGCGTTCAACGGAACGCTGGGACTGACCGCACTGCTGCTCTCCGCGGTGATCAGCGAACAGCTCAACACCAGACGCTCGGTGGAACGGGCGTGCCACGAACTGGTCGAGGCGTTGCAGCACCTGAACGCCGGAGGCCCCGGCACCTCCGGGACCTCGGGGACGCCCAGGGCTCCCGGAGGAGACAAGCCGTGACGCGGCGGCGGACGCACCGCCGCCGCGTCACCGCCGCCCCGCCGGGGACGCGCGAGCCGGGATCAGAAGTCGTAGTCGTCGATGTTGTCGGCGTCGAAGACCGTCGGATCGCCGAGGGTGATGACACCGTCCGCGCTCAGCTGGAACCAGCCCATGTCGCCCGCCAGGAACATCTGACCCTCACGGCCGCTGATCTGCCCGGAGGCGAGGGCCACCGCGGTGTGACCGGCCAGCCTGCCGAGCCTGGCCGGATCCCACAGCAGGAACGCCTCCACCGTGCCGTCCTTGATGTAGGGACGCATGTCGTTGGGGGCGCCGAGACCGGTCAGCTTCACCTCTCCCTTGGAGTCCGACTGGGAGAGGTACTTCGCGGCGGCCTTGATGCCGTTGGTGGTGGGGGAGATGATCCCCTTCAGCTTCGGGTGCTCCCCCAGCAGTTCCTCGGCCTTCCGGTAGGACTTCTCCGCCTCGTCGTCGCCGTACGCGATGTCGACCAGCCGCATGTCCTTGTACCGCGCGTCCTCCAGCTCCTTCCTGATGCTCTTGATCCAGGCGTTCTGGTTCGTCGCCGTCTGGGCGGCGGACAGGATCGCGATGTCACCCTTGTAGCCGATCTGCTCGCCGAGCAGTTCCAACTGCCGTACGGCGATGTCCTCGGCGCTCGCCGGGGAGACGAAGGCGTAGCGGCACTCCGGCTTGGTGTCCGAGTCGAAGGTGACGACCTTGATGCCCTGGTCCATGGCCTTCTTGAGGGAGTCGCACAGCGCGTCGGGATCCAGCGCCGAGACCGCGATGGCGTCGACCTTCTGGGCGGTCAGGTCGTTGATGTGGGACACCTGCTCGGAGGCGTCGGCACCCTGGTCCGTGCCCACTTCCTTGAAGGTCGAGCCCAGCGACTTGACGGCCTCCTCCCCGCCCCCGTCGGCCACGTCGAAGTACGGCGTGTTGACCTGCTTGGGGAGGAAGCCGACGGTCATGCCCTTCTTGGTCGGCGCGTTGGGGGACGCCTCGGCGTTCTTGCCGTTGGTGGCGGCGTCGCCGTCCGCCGGACTGTCGCCGTCGCCGCACGCCGCGGTGAGGAGACTGAGGGAGGACACGGCGGCGACGAGGACGGAGGCACGACGTGAGGGGGTTCTGTGCATGTGCTTCTTTCGGTGAGTCGACGTGCGGCGTCCGAAGAGGTTCACCAGGTGCGTTCAGCCATGGCGGTCTTGCGGATGCACGGGAGTCGCGTGGGGCCGCCCGAGCGTGGGGCCAGGGCTCTGAAAGGATTCAATGGAGCTTGACGGGGACGTTAGGCACAAACGCCGTTGTGGTCAATGGACTTGCGGGGAACAGTTTTTGAGCCCGCGTGCCCCCGGACCTGCCCCTTGAGGGTTGCGGCACCGGCGCGGCGAGGCGGATCAGGCCGCCGCTCGCCCGTCCGTCCCCGCCGCGCGCCCCAGTGAGCGGTCGAAGAGGGTGAGCAGCAGGTAGAGCACGCCGGCGCCGAGCATGACCCATGCGAGCCGGTGCAGGCCGACGGTGTCGGCGTGCCGGCCGAAGGAGGCGGCGGTCGCGGACGAGGCGACCATCGAACCGACGTAGGCGAACGTGCGCAGCAGCCCGGCCGAGGAGGCGGTGCGCTGCGGATCGGCCTGGAAGTAGACGGAGTTCTGCAGGGCCAGGTTGTTGAGCCCCTGCGGCACGCCGAAGACCAGCGCGACCAGGAGCAGAGTCCACAACGGACTGTCCCCGCTCAGCGTGAGGATCACCAGGCAGGCGGCGATCTGGCCGAGCGCGCCGAGCAGCAGCTTGCCCCGTACGCCCCTGCTGCGCCCCGACACGATCGAGACGCCGATCGCCAGCAGGAACATGGGCGTCTGTGCCAGACCGGCGTGGAAGGGCGTCAGCCCGAAGCCCTCCTCGGTCCACTGGGTGAAGCCGTACAGGAACGCGTACGACACGACGTAGGCGACGAGCGCCCGCCCGTAGGTCGCCAGCAGCGGGGTGTTGCCGCCGAGCACCCGCAGGTCGATGAAGGGGGTGGCCGCCCGCGACTCCCGTGCCGCGAAGCCGGTTGCGGCGGCGGCGGAGAGCGCGAGCAGGTACCAGTCGCGCAGGTGCGGGTTCATCAGGAAGAGCAGCAGCGAGACGAGCGTCGCGGCGAACAGGCCCATGCCGGGCAGGTCGAGCCGGGCCACCAGACTCCCGTGCCGTGCGCGATCGCCCGCCGCCGGCTCCGACCGCGGCAGCCGCAGCAGCCCCAGCAGTACGGCCGCGACGGCCAGGGGCACGTTGAGCGCGAAGGTGGCACGCCAGCCGCCCACCGCGATGAGCAGCCCGCCCAGCAGCGGGCCGACGACGGCGACGGTCTGGTTGGCGACCGCCAGCGCGGTGAGCACCCCGCCGGGGCTGTCCCGTCCGGTGCGTTCGGCCTCGCTGCGCACCAGTGCCATCGCCGCGGGGTAGCCGGCGCAGGTGCCGAACCCGAGCAGGACGCGCGCGCCGATCAGGACACCCAGACCGGGGGCCAGGGCTCCGACGACACCGGCGACGCCGACGAGGCCGGTGCTGAGCAGGAAGAGCCGGCGCGGGCCGAAGAGGTCGATGAGCCGTCCCATGACCGGCTGTCCGAGCGAGGTGGCCAGATAGAGGGCGGAGACGAGCCAGGCGGTCTGCGAGGCCGGTGCGCCGAGGGCCTTGCCGATGGGCACCAGGGCGACCGCGATGACGGTCGAGTTGACCGGGTTGAGGACCGAGCCCAGCAGCATGGGCGGCAGCAGCCGGCGGTCGAAGCCCGGCTTCCGCGTGTTGCCCTTCGGGCCCGCCCCCGCGTCAGTCACGGGTCAGTCGCTCCAGCACCGCCATGGTCGCGATCACGGCACGGCGCTCCTCCTCCGTGCACCTGGCCTGCAGCCGGTCGGCGAGCCATTCGGTGCGGGCCTGCCGTCCCTCCTCCACGCGGCGCACGCCCTCCGCCGTCAGCGTGATCAGCAGGCGCCGCCCGTCGTCCGGGTCGGGGTGCCGCTCCACCAGGCCCATGGAGCCGAGCGCGGCGACCGTCGCCGTCATCGACTGGTGCCGGACCCCTTCGGTGGCGGCGAGTTCGCTGGCGGTGACGCCGCCCCGGTCGGACAGCCGGGCCAGGACCGACGCCTGGCCCAGGGTGATGTCCTCCACCTCGGACGCCTTGAGGATGCGGCGGCGCAGCCGGCTGATGACCGCACGGACCTCGCGCGAGGCCTGGACCGCCGACGGCGAAGGGCTCTGGTTCTCGCTCATGCCTCCAGGCTAGCTTCCACAGGATGAGCTGTACAGCCTTGGCTGTACATATGGGAGGAGTGGTGTGTCGTCTCCTTCTGTTCGGTACCGTCTGGGCCGGAGTGACTTGCGTACGTCAAGCCGGGGCATTCATGATGCGAGAACCGGTGCACGGACAACCACCGTGCCTCGTGGGCGAGTTCGGCTCACCCTCCGCTCGGTCGCGCGTCCCGGTGTCCGCGCGGCCGCCCTCGTCGAGGCCGGAACCGACCCCCGGCCGCAGGTGAACGGCTCCCACCACTGTGGGCACCGGAGAGAGCGGAGCACCCCCACATGTCCTCCGGACTCCCCGCGCCCCGGGCCGGAACCGGGACCGCGACCGGACCCTGTCCATGGGTCCCGTCCGGTCCGGGGCGACGACGGCCCCACGGGCTTCCCCTTCCCCACCTCGGGCGGGACGTGAGCGCCCGTCAGCGGCCGACCACCGACTCCGCACGGGTGGCGAGTCCGCCCGGACCGGCGACCGTCCGCGTGGCCTGGCGGGTCCGCGGCGGCCTCGTCGAGTACGACGGCTACAGCAACGACGCCCGGTCGTCCCCGCACGACCGCGGCGGCCGCGTCTCCACCCTCCTCATCGACGTCGACGACGCCTGGCCCCCAGGAGTGCCCGCATGCTGACCTCTTCCCTCCGGCGCCGCGGTGTTGCCCCGCAGCGCAGACCGCGCACCACCCGCGCCCTGAGCGGCACGGTGTGCCTGCTCGCCCTCGCCGGTACGGCCCTCTCCGCCGCGCCCGCCGACGCCGCCGCGCCCGCCCCGTCCGCCGACGCCGCCGTCCCGCCCGCCCCGGTGTCCTGGCGCGCGGACCTGTCCCGCACCGGCGCCGACGACGTCAACGTCCGGTACCGCTCGGGCGCCCTGCGGGTGCGGGACGGCTCCGTCAGCCCCGCCTCCCTGGACCGGGACCGCGGCTTCGCCTCCGCCGTACTGGACCCGCACCGTCTGGACCGGCCCGTGAACCGGGTCGCCGTCGACCTGGACGCGACGGTGCCCGACGCGGCGAGCGTCGAGGTCGACGTGCGCGGCCGCGCGGCCGACGGCACCTGGACCGAGTGGCGGCGGGCCGCGACCGGCGCCCCGGCCGAACTGCCCCGTGACGTCCTCGACGTCCAGGCCCGGCTCACCCTGTGGAACGCCAAGGGCGAACCCACCGCGGCCGTACGGGCGGTGACCCTGACGGCGGACGACAGCGGCGGCGCACCCGCCGGGCAGGCGACCGCCTCCGCCTTCTCGGCACGCGTCTACGCGACCCGCGAGGGCCTGGTCGGGCACACCACCGCCAACGGCCACGTCATCCAGGCGAACGACCACTTCGTGGCGCTCCCCTCCCGGCGGGCGCTGTCGCCGGGAGGCAGCGGTCAGTACTCGGTGCGGGTCTGCGGCCCCGCCCGCTGCGAAACGGCACCGGTGTGGGACGTCGGCCCCTGGAACACGCACGACGACCACTGGAACCCCTCGGCACAGCGCGAGCAGTGGAAGGACCTGCCGCAGGGTCTTCCCGAGGCGCAGGCCGCGTACGAGGACGGCTACAACGGCGGACGCGACGAGTTCGGCCGGCAGGTCGCCAACCCGGCCGGCATCGACCTCGCCGACGGCACCTTCTCCAACGTCGGCCTGAGCGACAACGGCTGGGTGACCGTCACCTACCTGTGGACCGACGGCGGTGGCGACACCACGTCGTTCCCGACCTGGGGCACCGACGTGAGTGTGCGGCAGCAGGCGACGACTGACTCCACCCGGGTGGCGAGCCTGCCCGGGCCCACGAGCGTGCGAGTACGGTGCCAGGTCCACGGCCAACTCGTGAACTACGACGGCTACGGCAACGACGCCTGGTCCTACCTGCCCGACTACGGCGGCTACGTCTCCAACATCTTCATCGACGTGGCCGATTCCTGGCTCCCGGGCGTGCCCGCCTGCTGACCCTCCGGCAGCCGGGCTCCGGGCTCGGCGGATGCACAATGGGCGCATGGCCGACCCCTCCAGAACCCGCGCCGGAGCGCCCGGTGGCCCGACGGTCGCGCCGACGGGCGGTCCGACGCGGACGCGGCTCGCGGCGGCGTCGGCCTCGGTGCTGATCGTCGGCGCCGGAGTGACGCTCAGGGCCGTGGCGGCGGGCGAGGCGGCCAAGTACGGCGGGGACGCGCTGTACACCCTGCTGCTGTTCGCCCTCGTCCTCGTGGTGGCGCCGAGGACGGCACCGGCCAAGGCCGCCGGAGCCGCCCTGGCGCTGAGTTGGGGTGTCGAGTTCCTCCAGCTCAGCGACGTCCCGGCGCACCTCGCCCGGGAGAGCACGGCGGCCCGCCTGGTGCTGGGTTCCACCTTCAACGCACCGGACCTGTTCTGGTACGCGGTCGGCGCGGCGGCCGGGTACCTCGTCGTCAGGCGTGGGTGAAGCGCACCGGTGTCCCGGCAGCGGCCTGGGCCGCCGCCGCGAGGGCCGGTTCCGCGACGACCGCGACGACCGGGTAGCCCCCCGTCGTCGGATGGTCGTGCAGGAAGATCACCGGGCGTCCGTCCGGCGGGACCTGGACGGCGCCCAGGACCATGCCCTCGCTGGGCAGTTCGCCCGTCGACACCCGCTCGAGCGCCGGCCCCTCGGTGCGCAGGCCGATGCGGTTGCTGTGCGGCGAGACGCGGTAGGCGGCCGAGGTGAGGGTGCGCAGGGCCGAGGGCGGGAACCAGTCGGCGCGGGGACCCAGGCGGACCGGCAGGACCAGTTCGGCAGGCGGTGCGGTCCAGGGCGCGGCGCCGGGCAGCGGTACCGGCCCCGCGGGGACGCCCACCGGGACGACGTCCCCGTCCCGCAGGGGCTCGGGGCCGAGCCCCGACAGCAGGTCCGTGGAGCGGCTGCCCAGGACGCGCTCGGCGGCGACGCCCCCCGCGACGGCCACGTACGAGCGGACGCCCCCGGTCACCGTCCCCACGTTCAGGACCGTGCCGGCCGGGACCCGCACCGGGGCGCCCCAGGCGACCGGCCGGCCGTCGAGCGTCACCGGGCAGGGCGCACCGCCGACCACGACGGTGACGTCCCGGTCGGGGCGCAGGGCGCAGCCGGTCAGAGTGGTCTCCAGGACGGCGGCGTCCGGTGCGTTGCCGAGGAGGCGGTTGGCGAGCCGCATCGCGGGGGCGTCGAGCGCGCCGGAGCGGGGGACGCCCAGGTGGGCGTGGCCCGGCCGGCCCGAGTCCTGCACCGTCGTGAGCGCCCCGGAACGCACCGTCGTGATCGTGGCCGTCATGCCCCGGCCTCCGCCCGGGAGCCGGCGGACGCCCCGTCCTCCGCCTCACCGCCGTCGACTGTGACGAACCGCACGCGCGTCCCCGGTGTGAGGAGGGCCGCACGCTCCCGTGCCGGGTCCCACAGCGGCCGCGGGTCCGGCATCGTGCCGATGAGCTGCCAGCCGCCCGGGGTGGCCCGGGGGTAGACCGCGCTGTACGGGCCGGCCAGGGCGACCGCGCCGGCCGGCACGCGGGTCCTCGGTGTGGCCCGGCGGGGGACGTGCAGCCGGGAGGGCAGGCCCGTGAGGTAGCCGAAGCCGGGCGCGAAGCCGCAGAACGCGACCCGGTAGGTGTACGCACCGTGGCGGGCGCCGACCTCCTCGGGGGCGATGCCCCACAGGGCCGCCACGCCGGCCAGGTCGGGACCGTCGTAGCGGACGGGGATCTCCACCAGGTCGCCGGTGTCGTCGGTGACCGGCGGCACCTCCCAGTCGGCGATCCCGCGGGCCAGCGCCCGCGGGTCGGGCACACCGTCCAGCAGGACGGTCCGCGCTCCGGGCACGACCTCCGTGACGGGCGGAAGCGTCCCCGCGGCACGCCGGCGCAGCACTTCGGCGTGGAAGGCGGCGGTGTGCTCGGCGTCGGGCAACTCGACGAGCAGGGCCTCCCGGCCCGCCGGGCGTGCCGTGAGGGGGCGGGAGGGCGACGAGTGCCCTGCGCCCTTCATGCGAACGCCCCGATCCCCACCCCGGACGCCTCCAGCGCCTCGCGCACCCGCGCCGCGATCCTGGCGGCGTTCGGGGTGTCCCCGTGCACGCACAGCGAGCGGGCGGCCACCGCGACGGCCGTACCGTCCACGGCCTCGACGGAGCCCTCCACGGCGAACGCGACCGCACGCCGTACCACCGCGTCCTCGTCCGTCACCACCGAACCCGCCTCGCGGCGGGGGACCAGCGTGCCCCGGGCGGTGTAGGCGCGGTCCGCGAACGCCTCCGGGACGCCGGTGAGCCCCGCGTCCGCGGCGGCCGTGAGCAGCAGCGACCCGGGAAGGCCGAGCACGGGCAGGGAGCCGCCCGCCAGCCGTACCCCGGCCACGACGGCACGGGCCTGCCCGTCGTCGTGGACGGTGCGGTTGTAGAGCGCGCCGTGCGGCTTCACGTAGGCCACCCGGGCCCCGGCGGCCTCGGCGAACACCCGGAGCGCGCCGATCTGGTACGCCACCTCGGCCGCCAGTTCACCGGGGGGCACGTCCATGGCCCGCCGTCCGAAGCCCGCCAGGTCGCGGTAGGACACCTGCGCCCCGATCCGCACCCCCCGCTCGGCGGCGAGGTCGCAGACGCGGCGCATCACCGAGGGGTCGCCCGCGTGGAAGCCGCAGGCCACGTTGGCGCTGGTGACGACGGAGAGCAGGGCGTCGTCGTCGGTGAGGGTCCAGCGGCCGAAGCCCTCGCCGAGATCTGCGTTGAGGTCGATCACCCCTTGAAAGTAGACGATCGTTGAACGATCCGACAAGAGATGTCCGCCTGGTGGCCTCCAGGGACGATGAGGATGCGCCTCTTGTTAGATCGTTGAACGATCGCTAGTGTCCGTGCATCTGCCACACATCTGGAGCTATGGTCCCCGGGACCGATGAGTCACGTTCCGAAGCTCCGGATCCGTGCCCTGCCCCCTCATGCCTGAAGAAGGCCACCGAATGATCGTTCTCCTCGGTGTGGTCGTGGTGATCCTCGGATTCGTCACGCGCCGCAACCCCGTCCTCGTGGTGGGCGTCGCCGGTATCGTCACCGGACTGCTCGGCAAGATGAACCCGCTGGAGGTCCTCGCGGCCTTCGGCCGGTCCTTCGCCGACAGCCGCTCGGTCACCGTCTACGCCATCGTGCTCCCGGTGATCGGGCTGCTCGAGCGCTACGGTCTGCGCGAGCAGGCCCGCAATCTCATCGGCCGCCTGGGCAAGCTCAGCGCCGGCCGGTTCCTCACCGTCTACCTGCTGGTCCGGCAGGTCACCGCGGCCTTCGGCCTGAACAGCATCGGCGGCCCGGCGCAGACCGTGCGACCCCTGGTGGCACCCATGGCCGAGGCCGCGGCCGAACGCTCCACCGGGGCCAAGCTGTCCGACAAGTGGCGCGAGAAGGTGCGCTCCTACTCTGCCTCGGCCGACACCGTGGGCGTCTTCTTCGGCGAGGACTGCTTCATCGCGATCGGCTCCATCCTGCTGATCACCGGCTTCGTGAACTCGACCTACCACCAGGACATCGAGCCGACCCAGCTGGCCCTGTGGGCGATCCCGCTCGCCGTCTGCGCCTTCCTCATCCACGGCGCCCGGCTGCTGCTCATGGACAAGCAGCTCGAACGCGAGATGGCGCAGGCCGCCGCCGAGCACGACCTGCCGCTTCCCGAGGGGGCCGACAAGTGATCAAGGTCGAATGGCTGTACTGGCTGATAGGCCTCGTCTTCGTCGTCATGGCCGTGCAGATGGCCATGGACCGCAGCAACCCCAAGCGGTGGACGTCCGCCGCGTTCTGGGGTCTGCTCGGACTGACCTTCCCCTACGGCACGGGCGTCGCCAACGCCACCGCCGAGAACGGTGGCTGGACCCTGCCCGCCGAACCGCTCGGCGTCGCCGTCCTCGCCCTGATCGTGCTCGCCGGCTTCAACTTCCTCGGCAAGGGCGTCCCGGTCACCACCACCGGCGAGCAGCGCGAGGCCGCCGCCGCCCGGCTCGGCAGCAAGATCTTCATCCCCGCGCTGACCATCCCGCTCGTCGCCATCGTCTGCGCCTCCGTCCTCGACGAGTCCGGGCTCTTCGAGTCGGGCAAGGCCACCCTCCTCGGGCTCGGCGTCGGCTGTATCGCCGCGCTCGTCGTCGGCATGTTCGTCACCGGCGAGAAGAAGGTCTCCGTCCCGATCCACTCCGGCCGCTCCATGCTGGAGGCGATGGGCTCCGCCCTGCTGCTGCCCCAGCTCCTGGCCGTGCTCGGCTCGATCTTCGCCGCGGCCGGGGTCGGCGACCAGGTCGGCGACATCATGAACAAGGTCCTGCCCGAGGACTCGAAGTACTTCGCCGTCGTCGCGTACTGCGTGGGCATGTTCCTGTTCACCGTCATCATGGGCAACGCCTTCGCCGCCTTCCCCGTGATGACGGCGGCGATCGGCTGGCCCGTGCTCATCCAGCAGATGCACGGCAACGAGCCCGCCGTCCTCGCGATCGGCATGCTGGCCGGCTTCGCCGGCACCCTCTGCACACCGATGGCCGCCAACTTCAACATCGTCCCCGCCACGCTGCTCGAACTGAAGGACCAGTACGGGCCGATCAAGGCACAGCTGCCGACGGGCATCGCACTGCTCGGCTGCTGCACCGTCATCATGGCGCTCTTCGCCTTCTGATCCCGGCCATCCCACCCGCACGGCAAGGAACGCCCATGACCCGTGTCCTCATCACCGGCTTCGCCCCCTTCGGCGGCGAGCGCGTGAACCCGTCCTGGCAGGCGGCGTCCCTGGTGGCCGCCGAACCGCCCGCCGGGCTCACGGTCACCGCCGCCGAACTGCCCTGCGTCTTCGGCGAGTCCCTCGACGCCCTGCGCGACGCCGTCCGGGCCCAGGCCCCCGACCTGGTGCTCTGCCTGGGCCAGGCGGGCGGACGCCCGGGCGTCACCGTCGAACGCGTCGGCATCAACGTCGACGACGCGCGCATCCCCGACAACGCCGGCGGGCAGCCCATCGACGAACCGGTGGTCCCGGGCGGCCCCGCCGCCTACTTCTCCACCCTCCCCGTCAAGGCGTGCGTCGCCGCGATGCGCGAGGCCGGTGTCCCGGCCGCCGTCTCCAACACGGCCGGCACCTTCGTCTGCAACCACGTGGCGTACGGCCTCGGCCACCTCATCGCCACCGAGTTCCCGCACATACGCGGCGGGTTCGCGCACGTGCCCTGGGCGCCGGAGCAGGTCCTCGACGGCACCGCGCCCGCCCTCCCGCCCGCCACCGTCGCCCACGGCCTGCGCGCCCTGCTGGCCACCGCCGCCCGCACCCCCGCCGAGCAGGACCTCAAGGTCACCGAAGGAGCCACCCACTGATGCCGCTCAGCGCCCACGCGGCCGCCTTCGCCCAGCTGGCCCGGGCGAACATCACCCGCGAGTACCCCAACTTCCCCGCCCACCTGATCACCTCCGCCGACGAGCACCTCGAACCCCGCTCACTGCACCCCGCCTTCTACGGCGCCTACGACTGGCACTCCTCGGTGCACATGCACTGGCTGCTCGTCCGCCTGCTCCGCCGCCACGGCGGCACCCCCGCACTGCCGGACACCGCGGCGGCCGTCGCCGCGCTCGACCGCAACCTCACCCCCGAGAACCTCGCCACCGAGGCCGCCTATCTGCGCGACCGCCCGTCCTTCGAACGCCCCTACGGCTGGGCGTGGCTGCTCGCGCTCGCCGCCGAGTGCCGGGCGCACGGCGGAGCGGAGGGCGACCGCTGGGCCGGGGCACTGAAGCCGGCCGTCGACACCGTCGACGACCTGCTGGCCGACTGGCTGCCCAAGGCCACCTACCCGGTACGCCACGGCAACCACCCCAACAGCGCGTTCGCGCTCGGCCTCGCGCTCGACTCGGGCGAACTGTCGCCCGCCACCGAGCGGGCCGTACGGGAACGCCTGCTCAGCTGGTTCACCGACGACCACGACGCGCCCGCGCACTGGGAACCGTCGGGCCAGGACTTCCTGTCCCCGGCGCTCACCGAGGCCGACGCGATGCGCAGGATCCTCGCACCGGAACGGCTCGCGGCGTGGCTCGACCGCTTCCTGCCCGGGCTCGGGACCGGCGCCCCCTGCGCGCTGCTGGAGGTGCCGGTGGTCTCCGACCACGCCGACCCGCAGATCGGCCATCTGCTCGGCCTGGCGCTCAGCAGGGCCGCCGCACTGCGCTCCCTCGCGGACGCCCTGCCCGACGGCCCGGTCCGTGCCCGCCTGCGCGACGCGGCCGAGGCACACCTCGCGGCCGGTCTGCCGGCCGTGGAACGCGGCGACTTCACCACCGACCACTGGCTGGCGACCTTCGCCGCGCTCGCGCTGGACCCGGTCGCAGGGAACTGACGTCCGCTACGTCCCCTCGCCCGGTCGCGGTCGGGTCGGGCCGCGTCACCGCGCCGACCGCGTCCCGGGTGCGGGCGCACGCCGGACGGGCATCATCGTCTCGACGGCGCCCTGCCGGAGATGATCCAGGATCAGCTCGTCGACCAGGGCCGCCTTCTCCAGGGGTACCAGGTGGGAGGCGCCGGGGACGACGGCGAGCCGCGCGTCGGGAGCGCCGCGGTACAGGGCGGTGGTGTGCTCCAGCGTCATCATGTCGTCGTCTCCGGCCATGACGAGGAGGGGCGCCTGGACGCGGGCCAACTCGTCGAGGGTGAGCGTCGGCTGGGTGCGCCACATGTCGAGCACCTTCGCCGCCACCACCGGCCAGTGCTCTCCTCCGTCCGGCGAGACGGCCTCGTACATCTCGCGGAAGAACGCCAGGTCCGGTCCCTCGGGCGTCATCGCGTCGAGCATGCCCGGCTCGACGAAGCACTCGGCGGCGGGACGGAAGTTCGCACCGATCACCACGACCCGGCGCACCAGGCCGGGCCGGGCGGCGGCGACGAGCAGCGCGACGACGCCCCCGTCGCTCCAGCCGACCAGATGCGCGGGCCCGCCCACGACGGTCTCGACGAACGACACGGTGTCGTCGGCCATGTCCCGGTACGTGAGCGGGCCCTCGACGTCCGGAGTGTGCCCGTGCGCGCGTCGCTCGGGCAGGAACAGGCGGTGCGCGGCGGCGAGATCGGCGCGCTGCGCCCCCCAGGTGTCGTTGGTGCACAGGCCGCCGTGCAGCAGGACCAGCGGCTCGCCGGCCCCTTCCGTCTCTTACCAGGTCCTGACGCCGGGAAGGTCCGCGTAGTCGCCCATCACCCAGGCCCTCTCCGGCCGATGTCGTCCACGGCCAGTCTCCGCCGCGGCCCGCACGCCCGCAACGCGGGGGAGAGTCAGTCCTGCGGGCGCAGGAGGCCGCGCCGGTAGGCGGGCACCAGGTGGCGGGGGACCCGCAGTGTCACCCCGTCCACGGTCACGGGTACCAGGTTCGGCACGCTCGCCTTCCACTGAGCCCTGCGGTGACGGGTGTTGCTGCGGGACATCTTGCGCTTGGGAACGGCCATGGCAGGGGTCCTTTCGACAGACGGCCGACGGCCCCCGGGCGTCCGTCGAGGGAGCCGGGGGAGATCCGGACCCCGACGCTACATGAAAATGGTGTTCATTGTTAACTCGCCTCGGTGAGCCGCCGCAGGGCGCGCGCCAAAGCCTCCACGCCCGCCTCCGCCTTCGACCGGGGGCAGCCGACGTTGAGCCGTATCCGGCCCGGAGCGCCGTAGGCCGCCCCGGGCATGACCGCCACCTTCTCCACCTCCACCAGTTCGCGCTGCAGTACGTCGTCGTCGACGCCGAGCGGGCGCAGGTCGATCCACGCCAGGTAGCCCGCCTGCGGCGGTTCCCAGTCCAGCCGCGGGAACTCCTCGCGGAGACGGCCGGCCACCATCGCGAGGTTGCCCGCGAGGTACGTCCGCAGGGCGTCCAGCCAGGGCGCCCCCTCGCGGTACGCGGCGATGTGGCCGACCAGCGACAGCACCGCGGGGGAGGAGAGCCCGTCCGCCTCCTTGAGCCGGCGCAGGTAGGCATCGCGCGAGGCCGGGTCCCCGATGATCCCGTAGCTTCCCGTCAGCGCCGGGATGTTGAAGGACTTGGACGCCGAAGTGACCACGGCCCAGCGGCCGTCGCGGGCGTGCCGTACCCAGGGCCGGTGGACGTGCGGGGCGTACGCCAGGTCGGAGTGGATCTCGTCGCTGACGACCGCGACGCCGTGGCGTGCGCACAGCCCGGCCATCCGGTCCAGGTCGCCGGCCGACCACACCCTGCCCGTCGGGTTGTGCGGCGAACACAGCAGCAGCACCGCCGTGTCGGGGAGCGCCAGCAGCCGTTCCAGCTCCGCCCAGTCGTCCAGGGGGCACTCCAGCAGCCTGCGGCCGCCCGCCGACACCGTCTTGGGGAACGCGTCGTACATCGGGGTGTGGGCGACCACCCCGTCCCCGGGCCGCGACCACAGGCTCAGCAACCGCGAGACCTGGTAGACGACGGACGGCGCGTAGACGACCGACCCGGGGTCCACCTCCGTCCCGTGCCGCGACCCGTACCAGTGCACGATCGCGGAGAGGAAGTCGTCCTGGCGCCAGCGCGAGTAGCCCAGCACCCCGTGGTCCAGACGGCGGCGCAGCGCGGCCAGGATCTCCGGAGCGGTCTCGAAGTCCAGGTCGGAGATCGTGAACGGCAGCAGGTCCGGCACGCCGAAGCGGTCCTGCACGTAGTCCCACTGCGTGCACCAGGTGCCGCGCCGGTCCACCGGCGTGTCGAAGTCGTACGGCGCGGGCGGCGGCCAGGACGCGGGGGCGTGCGGGGTCATGATCGGCCCACCGGGATCATCGAGGCGATGGCGTCCTTCACGGACTGGACCTGCGGGCCGATGACGACCTGCACGTTCTGCCCGTCGAGCTTGATGACGCCCACGGCGCCCAGCTTCTTCAGCCGCGCCTCGTCCACCTGTTCGGCGTCCGCCACCGTCATGCGCAGGCGGGTGATGCAGTTGTCCAGGGACCGGATGTTGCCGGCGCCGCCGATCGCCTGGAGCATGGCGACCGCGTCGTACTTCCCCGCGACCAGCTCGCGCGGCGGCTCTGGAGCCTCCGCGTCCTGCCCGTCCCCGCCCTGGTCCGCGTCGGCCGCCCCGTCCTTCTCCTCGCCCTGCGCGTCGTCGGCCGGCGGGTCCTCGCGCCCGGGCGTCCTGAGGTCGAAGCGGGTGATGGCCCAGCGGAACAGGAAGTAGTACACGGTGAACCAGACCGCCGCGATCACCGGCACCAGGTACCACTTGGTCGTCGAGCCCTGGAGCACGCCGAAGACGAGCCAGTCGATGACGTTTCCGTCGGTGTTGCCGATGTAGACGCCGAGCACGGCCGCCGTGAGGAAGCCCAGACCCACGAGCACCGCGTGGATGGCGTACAGCCACGGGGCGACGAAGAGGAACAGGAACTCCAGCGGCTCCGTGATGCCGCCGACCACACAGGCCACCACGCCCGAGACGAGCAGGGCCTTGATCTCCGGGCGCATCCGGCGCTTGGCGCAGTGGTACATGGCGAGCGCCGCGCCGGGCAGACCGCCCAGGTAGGCCGCCATCTTGCCCTGCGAGAGGAAGTGCGTCGCGTCGGTGACCGCCGCGTTCGGCGCCGCCGAGCAGTCCAACTGGGCGTAGAACATGTTCAGGGCGCCGGAGACGTGCTCGCCGCACACCGCCCCCGAACCGCCGACGTCGGTGAAGCGGAACATGGCGACGAGGATGTGGTGCAGGCCGATCGGGCGCAGCAGGACCTCGCCCATGCCGAAGAAGAACGGCCCGAAGACACCCGTGTGTCCGATGCCGCGGCCCACGGCGGTGATCCAGCCGTTGAAGGTCGGCCAGACGAGCGGGATGAGCAGACCCAGCACGCTCAGGACCAGGGCCGAGACGATCGGGACGAAGCGCAGCCCGCCGAAGAAGGCCAGCGCGTCGGGCATCCGCTGGGTGCGAAAGCGCCGGTGGAGCAGGCTGACGACGATGCCGACGGCCACGGCGCCGAGCAGTCCCGTGTCGATGGACTGCACGCCCAGTACGTCGGCGATGCCGTAGTGCTCGATCGCCCCCTCGTCCTCGAAGTCGACGCCCTTCGCGGTGAGGTAGAAGTTCACCGCGAGGTTCATGGCGGCGAAGCCGACGAAGCCGGAGAACGCGGCCACGCCCTTGTCCTCCCGGGCGAGACCGAGGGGGATGGCCATCGCGAACAGCACGGGCAGGAACGTGAAGGCGACCAGCCCCGTGTTGGCCATCCAGGTGAAGACGAGGTGGAAGCCCTCGCCCTTCAGGAAGGCAACGTTGTCAGTGACCGCCTCGCTGGACAGGGAGGAGCCGATGCCCAGCATGATGCCGCAGAACGCGAGCAGGGCCACGGGGAGCATGAACGTTTTGCCGAGCCCCTGGAGGAATTCCCAGAGTGCGGCCTTGGTCTTCTGCATGTGTACGGGACTTTCGGGCCTGGGGGGACGGACCCGTCCGCTCGTCGTGACGACGCGGCGCGGGCCGGCGGGCGCAACGGGCGGCCGAGGACCTGCCGCCGCAGGGATCACATCACAGCGGGTCGGTGGCTGTCCACGGTTCCCCCCGCCACCAGCCCGAGGGCACCGAACCGGCCCGCCCCGTCGGTCACAGCCATCCCCGCCGCGCCGCCTGCCAGGCGAGCTGCATACGGGTCGCCGCGTTCGCGCGCTCCATCATGCCCTGGATACGGCGCTGGACCGTTCGGCGGCTCAGCTGCATCTGCGAGGCGATCGCCTTGTCGGCCACTCCCGCCACCAGCAGGGACAGCAGCCTGCGGTCGGTGGGCGCCAGCGCGTCGGGCGCCGCGGGCCCGTCCGTCCCCGACAGTTCGCCCGTGTCGTCGACGTCCAGCGGGACGGCGTCCTCCCAGTACCGTTCGAACAGCGCGATCAGGGCCGCCAGGAGATTGCTGTCCCTGACCAGTGCCGTGGTCGGCTCCTCCGGACTGCCGTGCGGCCCGCCGGCGACGAGGGGGAAGACGGCCACGGCCCGGTCCGCGATCGCCAGACGCAGCGGCAACTCCGGCACGGCGCGGGCGACCTCGCCGGCCCGGACACCCGCCACGACGTTGTCGACCGCCCCCTCGTCGTCGAAGAACGCCTTCTCGTACAGCACCCGGTAGCGGACCCCCCGGGCCAGCGCGTCGAACTCCTCGGTGTTGCTGCCCGAGGGCATGGCCACGTACTGGGCCTTGCAGAACCAGAGCATCTCCTCGCGCACGCTGGTCTGGATCTGCCTCAGGTGCTGCCGCAGGGCCTCGGCGCCGGTGATCACCTCGAGGAGTTGCCCCGCGTCGCGCCTGCGCATCGTGTCGCGGTAGGACTCGATCAGCCGGGCGGCCTCGTGCTGGGCCAGGTCGAGCGCGTCGGCGCTGCGCTTCAGCCGGGGCAGCAGGGCGACATCGGGCGGAGCCGCCTGGTAGAGCCGGGGCGTGCCGTCGGTGGGGCTGGCCAGTCCCTTCGCGGTGAGCGACGCGAGGACGGCGTCCACCCGCGCGACCGGCAGGCCGTCGCGTTCCGCCAGGTCGGCCGCACCGGCCCGGCCGAAGCCCACGAGCAGCGCGTACACCGACTCCTCGTCGGCGGACAGCCCCGCGATCTCCAGCACCACGAACGCCCTCCCCGGATCCTGGGCCGTGACGGTTGAACACCGTACTGCACAGGCGGGGAGGGCGCGGCGGGGTGTACGGCGCGGCCGGCCGTACACCCCTGCCCGGACGGGCGCCGCTACCGGCGTACCGCGTAGGCGCGGCGCACCGTCTGCCGCACCGAGTCGCCCGCCGCGTCCCGCGCCGTGACGCGGAGTGTGACCCACGCGTCCTGGTGGGCGGGCGGCGCGATCGAGGCCCGGAAGGCGTTGCGGCCGTGCCCGTGCGTGCGCGCCGTCGTCCAGGTGCGGCCGTCGTCGTAGGACGCCTCGACCCGGACGCTCACGCCCCGCGGAACGGAGAGCCCGTCCTGGGCGCGGACCCGCACGTCGACGCGGTGCGCACGGGTGCCGCGCACCGTGTTGGACACGTCGACGGGCACGTCGTAGTCCAGTTGGAGCAGCGACAGCGGTGTGGCCGTGCCCGTCCGGCCCGACTCGAAGGACCAGGACGTGCTGGTGGCCACGCCCCTCGTCCAGTCGTCCGAGCGGCGCGAGGTCTCCATGTCCAGCCGGTAGCGGGCGCGTTCGGCCGGGACCGCCACGTTCTGCCAGGCGCTCCCGACCTCGTCCACCCGCTTGCCGTCCCGGTACAGCACGGCGCTCGCGGCATCACCGCCGGCGAGCGGCGCCCAGTGCCCGGCCTGCGCGTCGGTGAACGCCGGGACCCTCAGCCGCAGCACGTTGCCGTCCCGCACGGTGGGCGTCGTGGTGCCGGCGGGGATCGACGGCCGGACGACCGCGCCCTGCCAGGTCTCCCGGGGCCGCACGCCGGCCCGGTAGGTGCGCGGAGCGTCGCGCATGCCGGCGACGAGCGGCTGGTCCACGTCGAACGTCGTGGTGTGGTGCACCAGGTGCTGCCAGGCGGTGTCGCCCGCGCTCACGTACTCGGTGCGCTCGAAGCCGAGCGGCACGAACCGGGTGTACTGCAGCCAGGCCGTGTTCTGGTACGGCCGCCAGCCGAAGCGCTGCTCACTCGCCCACCCCGTGACACCGTTGTCGGCGTAACCGGCGCGAACGACCGCGCTGTTGCGCGCGGACACCGTGTGCACGACCTTTCGGGGCACCTGCTGCTCGGACACCTGCATCACGTCGTACAGGTACGGGCTGCGCGCGGTGCCGGTGAACTCGACCGAGGTCGAGCCGCGGGCGATGCGTGCGCGCAGCTCGGCGCCCGTGCCCCTGCCGATGCGCAGCGTGGGCAGGGCCGTACGGTCGCCCGTCGGCCGCCAGCGGGTCCAGCCGGTGTCGTTGAAGTGGATCAGGATCACCGCACGGACCCCGGCCGCGGCCGCCCGCTCGACGAGGGCCCGCTCACTGGCTCCGCTCGGGTTGTCCACCACCGCGGCCTTCCCGCGGGCACGGCTGAAGTCGGCGTTCGCCGCGTCACCCGCGTCGACCGCGGTCAGGGTCGCGCCGCGCTCGGGCAGAAGCGGCGAGGAGGGCATGTAGTAGGCACCCAGGTCGAACCCGGTACGGGAGACCTGCGCCCGGACGAGCGGGGCGACGAGCTGCCAGCGGGAGGCGAACTCGAAGGTGCCCTCGGTGACCTCGGACGTCGGGCTGATGTACAGCCGCTTGGCGATGTCGAAGTACATCGTGCCCTGCGTCAGGCTGCGGCCCCCGATCTCACGGTAGGTCTGGTAGCTCAGGATTCCGCGCTGCTCCGCGGGCCGGGGCGTGCGGATCTCCACCGGAACCGTCCTGCGGGCGTCCAGGGTGACGGTCATGTCCTTGGTGACCCTCACCTCGGGCAGCACCACGTGGCGCAGTTCCTGGCCGTCCCCGGCCGACGTGGTCCAGCTGGTGTTGAGCTGGTAGACACCCTCCTCGACCTCGGCGACCGCCGCGGCGGGGTCGGTGTAGCCGACGAAGCCCTCCGCGCCCCAGATGGTCGGCAGATCGGCGACCTGCCTGCCGTCCTTGTCGATCGTCTTCACGGTGATCCGGTGCGTGGGCCCGTGCACCACGAGGCTCACCGTGGTGTGCGCGGCCACCGAGCCGTCGGCCGCCCTGGCGGTGACGTACCCGTAGAACTTGCCCTGCCCGGCACGGGCGGGATCGACGGTCAGCGGAACCTCGGCCGAGGCGCCGGCCGGCACGCGCACGGAGCCGGAACCGAGCCGCGCGGCTCCCTCGGCGGGCGCCTTGCCCCCTTCGGTGGCCAGCTCGACGGCGAGCGAGAGGGTGACGTCCTCGTCCGAGGAGTTCGTGTACGTCACCCGGGAGGTCACGGGCGTGGTGTCCTGCGAGGTGAACGGGCCCATGACGAGGGTGCCGGTGGCGGTCACGGCGCCGAGCCCGGCGGCGCGCACGTCGATGCGCCCACCGCCCTGTTCGGTGACCTTCTGGCCGTCCACCGTGACCGCGGTGCTGATCAGGGCGTCCTTCAACTGCGCGGCGGTCCAGTCCGGATGGCGCTGGGCGACCAGCGCCGCCGCGCCCGCCACATGGGGAGTGGCCATCGAGGTCCCCGAGGCGGCGGTGTAGTGCTCGTCGACCGGGTCGCCCATGGCGGAACCGGCCGCGCGTGCGGCCACGATGCCCACCCCGGGGGCCGTCACGTCCGGCTTCACCGCGTCGTCGCCGAGCCGGGGGCCGCGGCTGGAGAACGGGGCGAGCGAGTCGTCCCGGTCGACGGCCCCGACGGTCAGGGCGGCGTCCGCGGCGCCGGGCGAGCCGACGGTGCGAGGCCCCTGCTCACCCTCGTTGCCGGCGGCCACGACGAAGAGCGTGCCGGTCCTCGCGCTGAGGTCGTTCAGGGCCCGGCTCATGGGATCGGTGCCGTCGGTGGCCCCCGAGGAGCCGAGGCTCATGTTGACGACGTCGGCGCCCTGGTCCGCCGCCCACTCCATGCCGGCGATCACCTGCGACTCGCTGCCGAAGCCGTCGTCGCCGAGGACCTTGCCGACCAGCAACCGCGCGGCGGGCGCGACACCCTGACGGCTTCCGCCGGACGCGGCTCCGCTGCCCCCGACGATGGAGGCGACATGCGTGCCGTGCCCGAAGACGTCCCCGGTGCCGGAGCTGCCGGAGAAGTCCTCGGCCGCGACGACCCGCCCGGCGAGGTCGGGATGGCTCTGATCGGCCCCGGTGTCCAGGACGGCGACCTTGACCCCCTCGCCGCGGGAGCCCGCCGACCACACGTCCGGGGCGCCGATCTGGGCCGTACTGCGGTCCAGCGACGCGCCCACCCGGCCGTCCAGCCACACCCGCGGGGCGCCGGTCGCGGCCTTCGCCCGCGGCCCGGCGGACGTGACGAGCTGCTTCCAGAACCGGCCGAGGTCGTCGTCGCCGACCCGCACCGCACGCGCGTCGATGCTGTCGAGTTCGCGGACCGGCGCGTCGTGCGCCAGCTCGGTCAGGGCGTTCACTGAGGAGGCCGCCACTCCGGGGGCCTGTTCCACGATGAGCGGGAGCGCGTCGGTGTGCGCGGTGTCGTACCGCTGGGCGATGAGCGCCGTCACGTCGAACAGGTCCCGGTCCAGCCGCCCGGCGGCCACCAGGGCGTCGGCGTCGGACGGCAGGACCGTCACGTGGCCGTCCTGCTCCAGGGTCCGGAAGAGGAGGCCCCGCCTGCCGGGGCCCGGTGCGACGGACGCGGCCTGGCGGCCGTCCGAGGTCCGCGTGACCGTCACACTGTCACCGGTGATCAGCTTCACCGTCGCCGCGCCGGGCTCCGACGGGCTCGTGACGGCGTCCCGACCGGGCGCGGCCGCCCACGCGGGTACGGGTGCCACGGCGCCGGCGGCCAGCGCCAGACCTGCCGATATCGCTGACAACAGGCGGATCCGTCTCATCAGTGCGCTGCCTTCCCATGCGTCGGATGCGCGTTCACGCGTTGGTCCCGCGTTGGTCCACGCGTTGGCCAGAATGAACGTGCGGAAGTCGGGAAGTCATGCGATTCCCGTGGCACAGGTGGGACATGTCGCAAGCGCGACACCGCTCCGCCCCGTGCGGTCTGCCGCGACCGCCGCGCCGACGGCCGCCCTCCGCAACGCGCCCTCGGGGGAGCGGGGTTGGTGCGCGAGGTGTGCGTGGCACCGCAGCGCCGCGAGTGGCGTGGGGCGGGGCAGCGCCGGGGAAGGATCCAGTGCTGCACCCGTGCCGTCACGTCGGAAAGGCAGGCATCGTCCATGCACCGTCTTCTCGCCCGAGTACTCGGTAGTGCCCAGGCGCCCCCGGCCCGAGGGGTCGCGGCCGTCCTGGCCCTGACCCTGGCGTCCTCCGTCCTCGCCGCGTCCGCCGGCAGCGCAGCCGCTCCCGCGGACAGCGGCTCGGACCGCCGCCCGGGAGCGGGCGCCTGGTTCACGTCCTGGGCCGCCTCGCAGCAGAGCGTGGCGCCCACCCCGCTGCGCGACCAGTCGATGCGCATGATCACCCACCTGAGCCAGGGGGGTGACGCGATCCGCATACGCGTCCAGAACACCTTCGGCGAGACACCGCTCACCGTCGACGCGGCGACGGTGGCGCACAGCGGCGGCGAGGACGCCGCGACGGAGGACCGCCCGCGTCCCGTCACGTTCGACGGCCGTCGCGAGGTCGTCGTGCCACCCGGCGGCGAGGTGTGGAGCGACACCGCCGCGCTCAGGACGTCGGCGCAGGACGACATCGCGGTGTCGCTCTCCGTCTCCGGCACCGTGGCTCCGGGCCGGCACGACAGCGCCTTCCGCACCAACTACCTGACCCCGCCCGGCTCGGGCGACCACACCGGCGACCCGGCCGGTACCGCGTTCACCGAGACGACCGGCTCCACCTACCTGGTCAGCGCCGTCGACGTGCGCAACCCGCGCCTGCGGGGCAGCCTCGTCGCCTACGGCAGTTCGGTGGTCGACGGCACCGGGTCGACCGACTGCGGCCCGGGGTGCAGCCGTCCGGGCGCCGACCTGAGGTGGACCGACGACCTCGCCCGCCGGATCACGTCGGAGCTCCCCGCCGCACGGCAGTTCGCCGTCGCCAACGCGGGGATCGGCGGCACCACGAGCGCCGCGACCTGCCCGGGCATCGGGGACGCCGTCCGCGGCCTGGACGCGTCGGCCCGGCTGGAACGCGACGTCCTGTCCCTGCACGGAGTGACCGGAGTCCTGTACTACTACGGGACCAACGACCTCCCGGCCGGCTGCGACGCCGCGCGGATCGAGGCCAGTTACCGCGACGTCTTCCAGCGGCTGCGGGCCGCCGGGATCAAGGTGTACGTCACGCCCATCACCCCGCGCCCGGGCTACACCGACCAGAACAACCGCGACCGGCACGCCGTGGGCACGTTCGTCTCCAAGTGGAACAGCTGCGGCGGCACCTGCGACGGAGTCCTCCCCTTCGACCAGGTGCTCGAAGACCCCGTACGGCCGAACAGCATCAACCCGCCGTACGACACCGGCGACGGGGTCCACGCCAACATCGCCGGCCAGCAGGCCCTCGCCGACATCGTCTCGCTACCGATGCTGGCGGCGTCGGCCCGCCGGTGAGGCTCCCGTCCGGCTCATGAACTCCTCTGCGGGCGCAGGGCGTCGACGACGAGGGCGAGCAGGCGGTCGGTACGCTCGGGCTCGTCGTCGGCGGCCGTGGAGAGAAACACGCCGAGCAGCATCGCGGTGACGTCGTCGGGCGCGACATCCGCGCGGAGCGAGCCCGCCCGCACTCCGGCCGCGAGGATCGAGCCGATCGCGGCGGTGATGCGCTCGCGGGTGGCGGCCGTCGCCACGCGTCCCGAGGCCCAGCCGCTGTGCAGGGTGTTGAGCATGGCGCGCTTCGTCGCGACGAACGCCGCGTAGCGCCGCAGCCACGCGCGCAGGGCGCGCTCGGGCGGCAACTCGTCCAGCAGCGCGGCGGCGGCGTTCGTGACGTCGTCCAGTTCGGCGGAGTAGACGGCCTCCACCAGCGCCTCGCGGGTGGGGAAATGCCGGTAGAGCGTGCCGATGCCGACGCCCGCCTCGCGGGCGATGCCCTCGAGGGGGACGGTGTCGTCCGCCGCCGTGAACGCGGCCCGTGCGGCGGCGACGAGGTTCTCGCGGTTGCGCCGCGCGTGCGCGCGCAGCGGGCGCGCGGCGGGGGCCAGCCGGTCGGGCCGATCGGCGGCAGGGTTCGGTTCCTGGTCCGGACTCAAAGCGGAGGGTCCTCCGGTAGTGCTACAGTCGGTTTGGCGGAGGGTCCTCCGCTTCTGTCATCTTCCCACGAGGACGGACATCCCATGACGTCAACCGGCACCCCCTCCTCCCCTCTCGCGGCCGCCGGGACCCCTCGCCCCGGCGGAGCGGGACAGCTCGCCGGCCGCACCGTCTCACGGATCGGCTACGGCGCGATGCAGCTCGAACGCCTGCGCTCCGACCGTGCCGCCGCCGTCGCCCTCGTACGCCGTGCGGTGGAACGCGGCGTCGACCACCTCGACACCGCCCAGTTCTACGGCGACGGATTCGTCAACGAGGTCATCCGCGAAGCCCTGCGCCCCGCGGACGACGTCGTCGTCGTGAGCAAGGTCGGCGCCGATCCCGACCCCGGCGGCCCCCTCCCGCTCCGCCCCGCGCAGCGGCCGGAGGAACTGCGGGCGAGCGTCGAGGACAACCTCAGGAGCCTCGGCACCGACCGGATCGCGGTCGTGAACCTGCGCCGCCTCGACACCGGCCCCGGCCTGCGCGCCGAGGGCGACCAGGTGGTCGCCCTCGACGACCAGCTCGCCGTGCTGACGCGGATGCGCGACGAGGGCAAGATCGGCGCGATCGGGCTGAGCAGCGTGACCCTGGACGGGCTGCGCCGTGCCCTCCCCGCGGGCGTCGTCTGCGTGCAGAACGCCTACAGTCTCGTGAGCCGCGACGACGAGGACATGCTCACGCTGTGCTCCGCCGAGGGCATCGCCTGGGTGCCCTACTTCCCCCTCGGCGGCGCCTTCCCCGCCATGCCCAAGGTCGCCGACGAGCCCGCGGTCCACACCGCGGCACAGGCCCTCGGCGTCACGCCGGCCCAGGTGGGGCTCGCCTGGCTGCTCCGCCACGCCCCGAACGTCCTGCTCATCCCCGGTACCGCCGACCCCGGCCACCTGGACGCGAACATCGCCGTGGGCGGGATCGCCCTGGACGGGGAGGCGCTCGCCGCGCTCGACGCCGTGCGGAGCCGCTCCGCCGACGTCCCGCTCGGCTGACGCCGGACCCGTCGCCTCGCCCCGGCGGCAGCATGGTCACAGGGTGCGCAGGCCCCGGTCCGCGAAGGCGATGAGCCACTCGAAGCTCTCGTCGACGTCGGTGCTCCACTGGAAGCCGTGCCCCGCCTGCAGCGTGGCGAAGCCGTGGAAGAGGCTGCGGAGCAGGCGCAGCGCGTGGTTCACGTCGCGGTCCTCGATGTCGTAGCCGCGCAGGACCGCGGTGAACGCGACGAGCAACCGCTCCCCGGCACGGGCCAGCGGGTCGTCCGGACCCGACGGTTCCACACCGATCGTCGCGGCGTACCGGCCGGGATGCTCCAGCACGAAGGCGCGGAAGGAACGCGCGGCGGCCGCCAGTGCGTCACGGCCCGCACGGCCCTGGACCGCGCCGCCGACGGCGTCGGCGGCCTCGGTCAGGGCCAGGGCCGCGATCCGCCGGTTCAGGTCGTCCTGGCCTCCCACGTGCTTGTACAGGGAGGGGGTGCGCACGCCGACCCGCTCGGCCAGCAGGCCCATCGTCAGGTTGGCGAACCCCACCTCGTCGGCCAGGGCCGCGCCGGCCCGGACCACGGCCGCCGGATCCAGGCCCGCCCTAGGCACGGGCGGCGTCCGAGTGGAGGAAGGCCAGCACGAGCGCGACCACCCGGTCGGGGAACTGGTCGTGCGGGTAGTGGCCGGCGCCCTCGATCATCTCGAGACGGCCGAGCCCGGACGGCAGGGCCTCGACGACCGCCGTCCCCTCGGCGTGCGGATCGGCCCAGTCGGGGTCCAGTGTGCCCATCACGACAAGGACCGGGCGGCGGACGTTGCCCAGTTGGGCGCCGGCGTCGGTGGGCGCGCTGCGGCCCATGGCCTGCATGGCCTTCATCCGGCCCGGCTCGCGCAACCGGGACTCGATCCGCCCGAGCCGCTCCGCCCAGCCGGCCGGCTTCACGCCCGGGTACGCCACGTCGAGGTACGAGAGCCAGAGCGGCAGACTGCCGAACACTCCCGCGCCGAGCAGGCGCAACATGCCCTGCCGGAACCGCTTCACCCGCAGGTCGCCGAGTCGGACCGACTGCTTGCGGGTGAACGGCGCCAGCTCGACGACCGAGGTGATCAGCGAGGGCTCCCGCGCCGCGGCGATGGTGGCGGCGCCGCCCGAGACGGAGTGGCCGACCAGTACGGCCGGACCGCCGAGATGCCGGATCAGGGCGATCAGGTCACCGGCGATGTCGGTGCGGCTCCAGGCCGGCCAGTCGACGCTCGACTCGCCGCAGCCGCGCAGGTCGACCGCGGCGACCCGGTAACCCGCCGCCACCAGCTGCGGGACCACGGCGCGGTACGCGTCGCGGCTGTCCCCCATGCCGTGCGCGAGCACGATCAGCGGTCCCGAACCCGTCACCTCGTACGCGAGGGTGCCGCCGTCGACGGCAAGGTACTCGGTCATGTCACTCCCCGGTGTGGCTAATAGCATTAACTAAAAGCTACTGCCATTAGCCAACGCTGTCAACGGGGTGGCCGGAGCCCGCGGTCCGCGGGGGAGCGTCGTTCCGCCGCACGCCGTACGGCCGACTCCACCTCCTGGCGGGAGAGGCCGTTCTCCTCCGCGAAGGCGGCGACGCCCTGGGCGAGTGCGGCGGTGGCGTCGGACCAGACCGCGAGGGCTACCGTGGCGTTCTCGCCGCGGTTGTTGCGGTAGCGGTCGTCCGCGGCCTCGACGGCACGTCGGAGTTCGATGAGACGTCTCGGAATTTCCATGGTCGAAAAGCCTAGGGCGGCGTGGTGCGCGTCACAGGGTCTCGTCGAGCGGGAGCGCTCTCGGCGAGGGCACTTCTCGTTGCCCCCGCCGGTGCCCACGCGGCCCGGTGGCTACCTCGAACCGCCGAACGCCTTGCCGGGGTTGACCTCGCGGTCGCGTGCCGGTAACAACGTGGGGCGCCGTGATAGCAAGCGGTTGCTATGCCCCCCCGCGAGGGCACCGGCCGGCCGCTCCGAGAAGAGGACCACGCATGACGCTCTCCCTGACCCACGTCCACGGTGACCGCATCACCGTGGCCCACGGGCCGGCCGGAACCGAGCTGTTCTCCTACGTGTACCGCCCCGAAGCCGACTGGGAGGCGCCCAAGCCGTACCTCCACCCGCTCCGGACCCTGTCCGGCGCGGTCGTCACCGACTACCGGCCCCACGACCACCGCTGGCACAAGGGGCTCCAGCTGACCGCCTCCCACCTCTCCGGACAGAACCTGTGGGGCGGCAACACCTATGTGCGCGGCGAGGGTTACCTCGCCCTGCCCGAAAGGGTCGGTTCGATGGCCCACGCGGGCTTCGGGAACGTCGACGCCACAGCGGACCGCGCCGTCATCGCCCAGAAGCTGACCTGGCACCCGCACGGCGGCGAACTCTGGGCGGAGGAGGAGCGCCGCATCGAGGCCCGCGACGTCGACCCGGGGACCGGCAGCTGGACGCTCACCTGGACGTCGGCGGTCACCAACCGCCGTGACGAAGCACTGCGGTTCGGCAGCCCCACCACCCACGGGCGCCCCGCCGCCGGATACACCGGACTGTTCTGGCGCGGCCCCCGCGCCTTCCGCGACGGCCGCGTCTTCACGGCGGAGCCCGCCGTGCCGCCCGAGTCGCCCCAGTCGTCCGAGACCGGTCCGATGGGCTCCCAAGCCGCCTGGCTGGCCTACGTCGGTGAGCACGACGGGCGGGACGGCCACGCCACCCTCGTCTTCGAACACGCCCCCTCCAACGACCACCTGGGAACGGAGGGCACCCACCCGGCACACTGGTTCGTACGCAGCGCACCCTTCGCCGCGGTCGCCCCCTCCTGGGCCTTCCACGACGAACTCGTCCTGCCGCCCGGCGAGACCCTCGCCCGCTCCTACCGCGTGGTCGTCGCCGACGGCGCCTGGGACCGGACGCGCGTCGCCGCCCACCTGGCCGGGCTCACCTGGTGACCGGGGACATGTGAGAGGATCCCAGGCCCATGGGCGAAGCGACGGATGAAGAGACCGGGGCCGACGTGGTCCTCTCCGGGTACGGACCGGTCGGGCAGGCGTTCGTCGACCGGCTCGCCCGGCACGGGGACGCACTCGCACACCGCTACGGCGTACGGCCGCGCGTGGCCGCCGTGCGCGCGAGCTCGGCCGAGTGCCGGCCAGAGAGCGACGGATCGCTGCCGCCGCGCCCGTGCTGGGGTCCACGGCAGCCCCTGGACGAGACGTTCGAGGAAACCGGCGCGCGCGTCTTCGTGCAGGCCGTCCCGTCCTCGCCCGAACTGCGGCGGTACGCAGCGCTGGAGGCCGTGACCGCGCTGCGCAGGGGAATCCACGTGGTGACCGCCACGAAGAGCCACCTGCTCACGCACTGGCGGGAACTCGACGCGGCCGCCCGGTCCGGCGGTGCCATGATCAGGATCTCCGGTGCGACCGGAGCGGCGCTGCCCGCGGGCGACCTGTCGCGCACGGCGCTGCGCGGGCTGGACTGCCGCACGATCCGGGCGTGCCCCAACGGCACCGTCACCTTCGTGCTGGACCGTCTCGCCCGGGGCGACTCGCTGGACGACGCGATCCGGGCCGCGAGGCTCCGGGGGATCGCGGAGGCGGATCCCTCGGCGGACCTGTCGGGCGAGGACGCCGCCACCAAGGTACGGCTGCTGGCCGCGCTGACCTGGGGCTGGGACCCGGCGACGGTGCGCGTGCGGGCCGAGCCGGTCGACGCGGGCACCGCCGGCCGGGCGGTGGACGCCCGCTCGCGCTCCCGGCGCCTGCGCGCGGTCGCCGTCGCGTCGGCGGACGAACCCCTCCTCGTACGCGTACGACTGGAGGAGACCGAACCCGGCGACCCGCTCCACGCCCTGGCCGGTCCCGAGAAGGCCGTGGTCTTCGGCTGCCCCGACGCGGGCGACGTGACCGTCAGCGGCGGACGGTCGAGCCCGCTGGGAGCGGCCCTCGCCCTCGTGAAGGACACCATCGAGGCAACGGCTCCTCGCACGGGGTTTCGCTGAAGGGCGCGGACCGGCTCCGCCGCCGGCCTACGGCAGGGTGATCACGGTCTTGCCGCGGGCGTGGCCCTCCTCGACGTGCCGTAGCGCCTCCGCGGCGTCGGCCAGCGCGTAGGTCCGGCCGACCACCGGGGTGAGCTGCCCGGCCTCGACGAGCGCGGTCACGGCGAGCAGGTCCTCGTGGGCCGGCCCGTCCGGGGTCGCCGGGAGGATCGGACGCAGCCGGTGCCGGACGACGGCGTCGACCGCCGCGAGCCTCAGCATCGCGCCGACCGCCCCGAACACCCGGCCGGGCGAGCCCCCGCCGTTGGCCACCAGGACGCCCGCCGGGGTGAGCACCCGGCGCAGCCGGCCCAGCGGGTGGTTGCCCACGTTGTCCAGGACGACGTCGTAGCGCACACGTCCGTCGGTGAAGTCCTCGCGGGCGTAGTCGACGACGTGAGTGGCACCCAGCGAGCGCACCAGATCGGCATTGCGGGCGCTGCACACTCCGGTGACCTCCGCGCCCAGGACCGCCGCGATCTGCACGGCGAAGGCGCCGACTCCGCCGCCCGCCCCGTTGACCAGCACCCGCTGCCCGGACCGGACCCGGCCCACGGTCCGGATACCGCGCAGGGCGGTCACGGCGCCCATCGGAACGGCCGCGGCCTGCTCGAAGGTCAGGGCGTCGGGCTTGGGCACGAGCAGGTGCTCGGTGGTCCGCGCGAGCTCGGCGAAGGCCCCCGGACAGAAGCCCAGTACGGGATCGCCGGGCCGCAGCCCCCGCACCCCCGCGCCGACATGCTCGACCACCCCGGCCGCGTCGACCCCGGCCACCCGGCACCTCGGCCGGGTGAGCCCCATGCCGCCCAGCAGTCGCGCCGCGTACGGGTCGCCCCGCAGCATGTGCCAGTCGTACGGGTTCACCGCGGCGGCGTGCACGCGCACCAGTACCTGGCCGTCCCCGGCGCGAGGCGGCTCGATCTCCCGCAGCCGCAGGGTGTCCGGCGGGCCGAACCGCTCCTGGACCACTGCTCTCACAGCCCTGCCACCATCCCCTCGGGACGCCCCGGGACCGCCGCTCGCGGGTCGCGCGGTGAGGGCACCGTAGGGGCGCGGCACCCGCCCGTCAACGGCAGGGTTCGCGGGTGAACCGGTAACCGGTGAAGTCGGCCAGCGGGAGGTAACCGAGGCGCCGGTAGAGGGCGTTGCTGGTGAGGTTGGCGGGATCGGTGAACAGCACCACCTCCGCCGCGCCCGCGGCCCGTGCGGCCCGGCTGACCTCGGCCGTCACGGCTCCCGCGTAGCCGTGGCCCCGGGACCGGGCGGGGGTGTAGACGGGGTCGATCCGGACCTGCCCGCCGACCAGCGGGTTCGACCCCGCCATGGAGACGGGCGTACCGTCCGGGGTCTCCCAGAAGGTGTAGCGCTTCTCGGCGAAGCGCGTGTTCGCCCAGGACGCGGCGTCGATCGTCACGGTCTCGCCGACGTCCGCGGCGAACTCACGGCACCAGCGCATCAGCTGCTCGTGCTCCCGCTCGCCGACGACCCGGCCCCGGCCCGCCGCGACGGGCTCGGGCGGGGTGAGCGTGCCGAGCCGGTGGAGGCGGGCTCCCCAGACGCGCACCGGCGCGGCGCCGGTCCTGCGCCGCCACGCCTCGGCGAACGCGGTGGCGGTGTCCTGGTCCGCGAGGACACCGGAGGGACCGCGGCCGAGGCCGGCCAGGTGGGCGGCGAGGGAGTCGGCCTGCTCGGGGGAGAGGAAGGTGAGGGTCAGCCGTCGGGTGGGCGGGCGGAGGAACACGGCGCGGACCTCACCGCCGGACTCCAGCCGGCCGAAGACGGTGGCTCCCGGACCGAACGCGTCCGCGCCACGCGTGCGCAGCTTCTCGACCGCCGTCAGCGGCGTGGTGTGCAGGGCGGGGCGCGAGCGCAGGAAGTCCCATGCCCGGGCGAGGAAGTCGTCGAGGTCTTCGGTGAGGTGCCACGCGTCCGATCGCATGCCTCATGATTTCCGGGGCGCCCGGCCCGCGCCAGGGGCGGGTGTCGTCGTCACCCGCGGTGAGGACCGCCGCCTCCGGCGCGTGCCCCACCGCCGCTTCCGGCCGATTTCCGGCCCCGTCCCGGGTGTTCGCCACCCGTCGCGGCGCCGGCCGCGCAGAGTACGTCCCATGACGACACCCGCGGAGCTGCTCCGCTCCCTCGCCCGCACCCGTGCCTCCCTCGACGGCGAGGAGGTCACGTACTGGTGGTCCGGAAGCGTGTACACCTGGTCCCCCGACGAGCCCTACGAGCGCGCCTTCGGCTTCGAAGGCGTCAACGTCGCCCGCCTGGTCCAGGACGCCGGGGACGGCCCGGACTCCTACCGGCTGCTCACCCGCGAGGCCGCCTTCTACCTCGACCCCGTCACCGGCGAGATCCTGGAGACCTGGCGGGGCCTGCCGGTGGTGCACATCTGGAACGACCCCGCCAACCAGAAGTGGCGTCCCTTCCCGATCCCGACGACCGATCTCGGCGGACAGGTCTGCTTCAGCCTGGAGATCCCGCTCGCCTACCCGTCGCCGCTGCCGGTGGCGCAGTACCCGCTCCACTCGGCGGGCGACACGTACAGGGCCCTGGAGCTCTTCCAGTTCTTCGCCCGCCGCGCGGACCTGGCCGGCGCCGCCCCCAGCGTCCCGGCGACCATGTCCTGGACGCGGATGTCCCCCTGGGCCCCGTGGATGGCCCGCGGCCAACGGCCCGGCGGCCTCACCTACCACTGTCGGGGCCGCAAGCTCGGCTCGTACACCGAGGTGCCCGAGCGCACCCGCGGCCACATCGCCGACCACCACCCGGAGTTCGCCCGGGCCCCGGAGAAGTGGAGCGAGCCGAACGAGACGAGCTGGACGTACTTCCGGAAGCTCAACCCGCCGGAGTGAGCGCGGCCTCCCGAACCCCGGGCGGAGGCGACCGGGAAGACCTTCACGGCCATACGCGGCCGTACGCTTTATGGTTGCCTGATGCGATTTGTTCCCGGTTGGGTCCTGCTCTCCTCAGGGTGTGCCCCCGTCGTGCTCATCGCAGGCTGGACCGGCGCCGCGCTGTGCGAAGGGGCGTCCTACAACCCCGTCACCCAGACGATCAGCGTGCTGGGGTCCTACGGTGCGGCCGGATTCTGGGTGATGACGACGGCGTTCCTCGCCCTTGGCGTCTGCCACCTGCTGACCGCCTGGGGGCTGCGGCCGGCCGCGACCGCCGGCCGCGTGGCGCTGGCCGGCGGCGGACTCGCCGCGCTCCTCGTCGTGGCGCTTCCCGCGCCGAGCAGCGGGGGTTCCCTGCACCACGGCGCGGTGGTGGTCGTCGGGTTCACGCTCCTGGCGGTGTGGCCGGTGCTGGCAGTCAAGGGCGGTCCGGCAGTTCCCTGGGCGCTGCGCCTCGCTCCCTCGCTCATGGTGACGGCCGCGATGGCCGCGGGCGGGGTGTGGTTCCTGATCGAGTTGCGACGGCACGGCGACGCCGGCGTCGCGGAACGCGTCGTGACCGCCCTGCAGTCGGTGTGGCCCTTCGTGGTGGCCGCCTCCTGTCTCCACCACTCCCGGCAGCGGGCCGGGCGGACGGCCACCGCCCGGTAGGACGACGCGCCCGGGACGGCGGCGTTCAGCGCCGCGCCAGCGCCAGCAGGCTCAGCCCGAACATCAGGACACCCAGGGGGAGATGGACCGACGGCACGTGTGCGATGCCGAGCACGACCTGGGCCGAGGCGAGGACGAGGAACCCGCAGGCGTGCCGGATAGGCCGGGGCGAGCCGCCGCCCGGCTTCCACGCCAGCACCGCCGCCAGCACGTACAGCATCGACGCCCCGTACATCACGCGGGCTCCGGCACTGTGCAGTGTCTCCCCGTACGACGAGGTCAGCAGCAGTCCGGCTGAGACCGCCTGGAGGAAGATGGTCAGGGTCTGCAGGGCGATCGCGATCCGCAGGAAGGAGAATCGGTGCTGCGCCGTCGCCTGGGTTGCCATGCGTGGTCCCCATTTCCGCCCCCGGGGGCAGTGGATCGGTAAGGTCTCACCAGCCCGACGACGCGGGCCGGCGAAAGGTAAGGCGAGGGGGGCGGTCGGGGCATGGGGACGGCAGCGACGGGCATCGACGAAGCGGCGGGCGAGCGACGCCAACTCATCAATGTCGCCTACCGGTTGCTCGGATCACTGGCCGAGTCCGAGGACGCCGTGCAGGAGGCCTACGCCCGCTGGTACGCGCTGCCGCGGAGCCGGCAGGAGCAGGTCCTGTCCCCGGGCGCCTGGCTGACCACGGTGACCGGCCGCATCTGCCTGGACGTACTCGGTTCCGCGCGGGCCCGGCGTGAACGCTACGTCGGCGCCTGGCTGCCCGACCCGCTGCCCGACCGCGCCGAATGGGGCCACGGCCGCGGCACCGACCCCGCCCGTCCCGCCGACCCCGCCGAGCAACTGGTCCTGGACGAGTCGGTGACCATGGCCTTCCTCGTCGTCCTGGAGTCGATGACCCCCGCCGAACGGGTGGCCTTCGTGCTCCACGACGTCTTCCGCTACCCCTTCGCCGACATCGCCCGCGTCCTGCGCAAAACCCCCGCGGCCTGCAAGCAGCTCGCGGCCTCGGCCCGGCGGCGGGTCCCCCTCGCGCCGGCCCCCGTGACGGCGGCCGCGCGGGCCGACGTGGTGCGGCAGGTCAAACAGGCGTGGGAGACCAAGGACATCGCGGCCCTCGTCGATCTCCTCGACCCGGCCGCCGTGATGACCGCCGACGGCGGCGGCAGGGCCAGTACCGTCCCGCGCCCGGTCGAAGGCGGGGCCCGCATCGCCCAGTACATGCTCGCCGTCGCCGACCGGGCGCCGGGGCTCGAACTCCTGGAGAGGTCGGTCAACGGCGCCCCCGGCCTCGTCGCCCGCCAGGGCGGTGCCGTCATGACCGTGGCCGCGTTCGATGTCGCCGAAGGCCGTGTCAGCCGCATCTGGGTGGTCCGCAACCCGGAGAAGCTGCGGCCGTGGACCGGGTCGGGCACCCGGTGACGCCTTCGACGGACGCGGTCCCTTCAACCCACCTGACAGATACGGAGATCTCACCATGACCACAGCGCACGACCTGACGATCGTCTCGCTCGAGGTGCCCTCCGACTACCCCGTCGAGCGCGGCGACCTCTCGCTGGCCCTGGCCGGGGCCGAACTCGTCGACCTGCTGGAAGCGGGGGCGGTGGCGCTGGACGGAGCCCTCCTGCGTCCGGAGCCGGCGGAGCGGTCCGGCGACCGGCTCCTCGACGCGGCGGCGTCCCTCGTCGGCAAGGAGCCCGCCGAGTCCGTGGAGGACTGGCTCTGGCGCCGGGGAGAGGGCCTGGCGGCGGAGTACCTCGCCGCCGCGGGGGCCGAGGACGGCGGTCGCGGGCGTCCGCGGTGGACGCTGCGGCGTACCGCCGACCGGCAGCCCACGGTCGACCCCTCGGCCCGCGAGCGGGCCACCGGCCGCTGGGCCTTGGGCGATCCGGTGCTGGTGGGCCTCGCGGCAGCCGTGGGAATCCGGCACGAGGCAGCCGAGCAGGTGGGGGATCCCGAGGACGACGAGACCGCGGTCGTGCTCGCCGCCGTGCACGACGCCGTGGTCGAGCTGGCCGCCATCAGGCAGCGCCGCAGCATCGAGGAAGCGGCGTTCGACAACATCTGGCGCGGAATGTGACGGCCCGGCCGCGTCAGATGCGCCAGGAACGCAGGGTGCCGGCGATGTCGTAGATGCTGAGCCGGGTGTCGCGGACCTTCCTGATCAGATCCGACAGGGCACCGTAGGGCGGGTCGATCCCCTCCCCGGACTGGTCCATGTACTGACCGGTGACGAAGGCGGCGAAGAGGCTGTTGCGGTGGGGGAGCGGTTCCAGACGCACGATGGTGTGCAGGAGGGCCGCCGCGCGCCACGCGTTGTCCGGGTTGGACGCGGCCAGGGTCGGCATGCGGGTCCTGTGGCGTGCCACGGCCGCGACCAGGGCCGAGTAGTCCGTGACCGACACGTCCTCGTTGTCGAGGGCGGCGTCCTGGACGTCCAGCAGCCAGGGGACGTCGATGTACAGGGGATCGCTCATCAGGCGGCGGTGGCCCCCTCGCCGCGCTGGGACGGGGGGATCTCGTCCGGGAACGCCTCGTCGAACTCGGCGCGCAGCCTGTCCGCCCACGAGGCGGCGCCGGCGACGAACCGCTTGCGCTGCATCTCGCGGACCCCCAGATCGTGCATGTACTGCTTGAGGCTCTTGCCCTCGGCCGCGGCAGCGGCGCGCACGCCTTCCATTTCTTCCTCGGTGAAGGTCACGTTGAGTGATGGCATACGGGCATGGTACCTACCCGGTACCTGATGTGCGACTCACCGGAGCGGGGACGTCCGCCCCGGCATGTCGCGGCCCGCCTCGCCGGGACCGTCGGCGAGGATTTCGTCGTCCGCGGTTCCGAGGACGCCCGGGCCCGAGCGGCGGGGAGGCAGTGGTGACGATCGAGCGGGTCGGACTCGTGGTCCACGGTGGCCGCGAAGGCGCCGCGGAAGCCGCACGGGAAGTCCGGCAGTGGTGCGCCGCGAACGCCGTCGTGTGCACGGACATCGACGTGTGGAGCGGTCCGGGCCGGCGCAGCGCCCGCGAGGAGGTGGACGCGGCGGGCGATCCGGACCTCGTCGTCACCCTGGGCGGTGACGGCACCTTCCTGCGCGGCGCCCGGCTGGCGGCGGAGAACGACGCTCTGATCCTGGGCGTGGACCTGGGGCGCGTCGGCTTCCTGACCGAGGTTCCCGCGCCGGCGGTGCGCTCCGCCCTCGACGCCGTCCGGGACGACCGGCTGGAACCCGAGAGCCGCATGCTGCTCACCATGCGTGCCTCCCGCCCGTTGGAGGTCCCGCCGGAGATGGAAGTGCTCCTGCGCTACGGGCGGGGCCCGCTGCTGCCGCCACCTCGGGTGCGCACCGACTGCGAGAGCGGCGACGAGTGGGGCATCGCCCTGAACGTCACGGCCCTCAACGACGTGGTCCTCGAGAAACTGTCGAGGGACCGGCAGATCTCCGTCGGCGTCTACGTCTCCGGCCGGCTGCTGGCCTCGTACTCCGCCGACGCACTGCTGGTGGCCACCCCGACGGGCTCCACCGCCTACAGCTTCGCCGCGGGCGGCCCGGTCGTCTCTCCCCGGGCGGAAGCACTCGTCTTCACCGCGGTGGCCCCGCACATGACGTTCGACCGCTCGGTGGTCACCGCGCCCGACGAGCCCGTCGGACTGCGGATCCTCGAACGGTCCGGCCGGGCCGCCGTGAGCCTCGACGGGCAGGTGCGGGGCGTACTCGATCCGGGCGACTGGCTCGGCGTGTACGCCGCTCCCCGCCGACTGCGCGCGGTGCGGCTGGGCCCCATGGACTTCTACGGACGGTTGCGGGAGCGCATGCGGCTGACCGACGCCCCCGCCGCGGTCGCCGACGGCACGCCCGCCCCCCTGTGGCCGGTCAGTACGCCCCCGCCGGGAGACCTCGCCCACCTGGCGATGCCGGTACCGGTCGCCGAGGGGACCCGCGAACGGGGGCGGGCGCGGTGAGGGCGGGTCGGTGCGGACAGCGCTCACCACGGCGGGGGTCGGGACGCGACGGTGCGTTCACCACAGCGGTCTGACGTGCGGGCCGCGCGGCTGCTGACGTTCTCCGCGGGCGCGGTCAACGCGTGGGGCTTCCTCTCCCTCGGCGGCGTGTTCACCAGCGTGGTGACCGCCAACTCGGCCATGTTCGGGATCGGGTTGGGGAGTGTCGATCCGGTACTCGGAGGACTGGCCGGACTCGCGGTGCTCTGCTATGTGCTGGGCGCGGCCGGCGGCGGCTGGTCGGCCGTCCGCGCCGAGCGGGGCGCGCGGGCCCTCACGACCGACTTCCTGTTCCTCGAACTCGTACTCCTGTGGGTCGTCGCCGCGTGGTGGCTCGGGACGGGCGGTCACCCCAGCGGCTGGGCACGCACGGTGATGCTGGGCACGGTGGCGGCGGCGATGGGGTGCCAGAACGCCGGCGTACGCGTCGCCATGGGCGGCCGGGTGACGACCGCGTACCTGACCGGCCTGCTGACCCGGGCCGTCGTCGAGGCGGTGACCGAGCGGCGTCCCCAGCGGCAGGTCCTGGTCACGATGGGACTGCTGGTGCTGGGCGCCGTCGCGTTCACCCTGGTGGAGCGGTGGCTGCACGCGGTCGCAGCCGTGTTCCCCGCCCTCGCGGTGACGGCGGCATGGCTGGGGAGCCGGTACGAGCGAAGCCGTCGCCCCGGGCGTCCGACGGCCCCGGCGCGACGCCCGTGACGACCTTCTCCGCGAACGGCTGGCCGTCGGTGCGGCGTCGTTTCCTACGCGAGCGGGGCCGGACGGGGGCTCGGATCGAGGTGGGCCGCGATGCGGGCGATCGTGCGGGCGTTGTCCTCGAACAGGTGCGCCTGCATGCCCGCCGCCCGGGCTGCCTCGACGTTGACCGCGAGGTCGTCGACGAACAGGCAGCTCTCCGGCCGCACCTCCAGGCTCGCGCACACGGCGTCGAACGCACGGGCGTCCGGCTTCTGGACGCCGATCTCGTGCGAGTAGACGATCCGCTCGACCAGTTCGTCGAAACGGTAGAGCTCCGTCTCCCGCTCCCGCGCGCCCACGATGCTGTTGCTCAGGATGCCCAGCCGGCACTGCCCACGAAGCCCACGGACATGGGCGATGAGTTCCTCGTTCGCCGTCCCCAGGTACTCCGTCCAGAGGTCCGCCATGAAGGCCTCGACCTGTGACGCGTCGAGCCCCAGACGGACCGCCACCTGCTCCCGCAGCTCACGCTCGCTGACGCGGCCGATCCTCGCGGCAAGCCACACGTCGCCCATCCGCTCGTTCACCGTGCCGGGCGGCAGCTCCAACCGCTCCTCCCAGCGTGGCACCCACCCCGTCGCCGGCGTGATCTCCAGTACCCCGCCGATGTCGAGAATGACGCAGGACGTCGTCACGCGAACTCCCCCTCTTCGATCCTTGCTCCGTCACGCGCGTCCGGCAGCGGCCTCCGGCTTGCGCCAGACGGAGATGTGCTTCGCCGAGTCCTCGGTGAACGGTGATCCGTCCCAGTCCCCGACGCGGCGTTCCCGTTCGAGCCCGGCGATCCGTGCCATCAGGTCCAGCTCCGCCGGCCAAGCGTAACGGTGCCGGGAGTTGTCGCGGCGGTAGCCGCCGGCGTCACCGTCCCGGGTGAAGTGGTGCGAGACGAGGACCTGCTCGACCAGGTCGAAGGTGTCGAAACCGAGATGGTGCCCGGAGACGTCGAACGGCACCGCCACCTGCCCGGGCGGCAGGAACCGCAGCGGCGGCACGCCCAGTTCGACGACGAACCGGCCACCCGGCGTCAGATGGCGGGCCGCGTTGCGGAAGCACTCCACCTGCTCGTCCTGGGTGAGCAGGTTCGAGATCGTGTTGTAGACGAGGTAGACCAGGGTGAACTCGCCGGGGACGACGGTCGTGGCCATGTCGCCGATGGCCACCGGCAGCCGGTCCTCGCCGATCTTGCGCCGCAGGACCGCCGCCATGTGCTCGGACAGCTCGATTCCGGCCACCGGCACACCGCTCTCCCGGAGAGGCACGCCCACGCGTCCGGTCCCGACGGCGAACTCCAGGGCTCGTCCGCCCGCGGCGAGTTCGGTGAGGAAGGCAAGAGTCGGTCCGAGCACGGCGGCAGAGGACATCTCCGTCTCCTCGGCGTCGTAGCGGTCGGCGGTCGCACGGGTCCACAGCTCGCTGCTCGTCACGGGCGTCACTCTGCCGGGTGCGGAAGGGCGCTGTCGACGCATTTACCCGCCGGCGCCCCCACCGGCTCGGAGGCGGGCGTCACCGTCCCTCGCGCAGCCGCAGCAGGTACGTCGCCGTCACCGCGACGGCACGGTCCTCGTCCCGGGACAGCTCCAGAAGGGCACGGGACGCCCTCGCCCCCGGGACGCCGGCCAGCGCCTGGGTCAGCCGTCCGCGTGCGGGTGCCCCGGTCGCGTGGTCGGACAGCCGGCCCAGGAGCCTGCTCGCGATCCGGTCCGCCATCGCGGTGTCGGTCGCCAGCACGCTCAGCGCGTCGGCCGCGTCGGTGTCGTTCCTGCCCGCCACGATCATGCCGACGAGCGTGGGAACCGCGTCGGCCACGCCCTGCGCCCCGAGCGCCAGTGCCGCGTAGCCGCGGACCACGGCGTCGGAGTGCGCGAGGGCCTGCCGCAGGTGCGCGGTGGCCTCCTCGCCGGGCAGCTCGGCGAGTGCCTGCACCGCGCGTTCCCGGACCGCGGCCACCGGTGAGCCGAGGCCCTCGGCCAGCAGTGCCGTACCGGCGTCGTCCGACCGGGCCAGCGCCCATCGAAGGGCTCCGGCGACGTTCGGTTCCGTCTCGCTCAGGGCCGCCTCGACCAGGGCTTCCACCGGCACCGCGACCTCGTGGACCGAGGAGAGGGCCGCGCGCTGGCGGGCGTCGGCGCTCTTCGAGCCCAAACCCTTAAGGAGCGCGACGACCTGGAGGACGTCCTCCCAGTCGGCGGGGTCCGCGGCGTCGATCCGCCGCAGCCGTGTCAGCAACTCCTGCTCCGCCGCGATGCGTTCACGGGTCTGGCGGACGAGGTCGTCGACGAGAGCCGAGGGGGTGAAGCCCGGTTCGTCGAGGGCGCGACCGATCTCACGCAGCGACAGCCCGAGCGACCGCAGACTCTCGATGTGGAAGATCCGCCGGATGTCGCCCTGGGAGTACTCCCGGTAACCGGAGCCCGTACGGCCGGAGGGCCGCACCAGGCCCAGTGACTCGTAGTGCCTGAGCATGCGGGCACTGACCCCGGACCGTCGAGCCACCTCACCGATCAACACGTCCTATCGTCCCTCCTGGCCCGGTCCGCCGAGGGCCACGCCACGCTTCGCCTCCTCGACGGCGAACTCGAATCCGGTGTCGGGTTCGCGCAGCAACCGCCGAGTGGCCAGGGCGTGCGTGCGCACGACCGGGTCGGGGGCGGTCGTCGCGGTCAGGAGGACCGCCTGGGCCGACTCGCCCAGCGCGACCAGCGCCCGGCTGAGACTCAGCTGCGTCTCCCGGTCGCCGCGCCCGAGTTGTGTCGCCAGTACCTCGGCCAGGGCGGACTCCCCGCCTTCCGGCACGAGCACGACCGCGGCCCGCCAGGCGCTGCGGGCCACCTCGTCGTCGGTGTCGGACAGGACGGCGCGGGTGATCGCCGGCCACGCCTGCCCGTCCCCGGCCTTGGACAGTGTGTGCAGCGCCTGGCTCCGTGCCTGCGGGCGTTTCGAGCGGACCTCGCGCATCAGAGGGGGGAGCGTCATGGCCGGTGGGTGACGCGTGAGCGCCCAGGTCAGCATCTCGCGGACGAAGAACTCCGGTTCGCTCGCGCATCGCTCGACGAGCGCGTCGACGAAACGCGGGTTGGGCGACGTGCCGGCCGCCAGCGCCGCTCGCAGCCGCACGGACGAACGGTCGTCCGCCAGGCCCCGGAGCACACCTGCCGCGTCACCGTCAGCGCCCGTGCTCATGTTCGTGTCCGTGTCCGTGTTGGCGTTCTGCCTCGCCGTGGTCATGGAGACCACCTCCTCGGCCCACAGTGAAGGCCCTGTCACCGTGTCAAGGTCAAGCCGTGACCGCTGCGACGAGGCGCGGCACGTCGAACACCGGGGTGCCGGTGGTGATCCTTCCCGAAGCCGTGGCCCGAACGGCACGTCGCGGGAGAGGATGGCTGCCATGACGGGACAGAGTTCCTCCATCGACTGCACCAGGCCCAGCATCGCCCGCGTCTACGACTACCTGCTCGGAGGCAAGGACAACTACGCGGTGGACCGGGAGATCGGTGACGTCTTCAAACGCGACCTTCCCGGTTCGGTGGCGATCGCCTTCGCCAACCGCGCGGCGTTGACCCGGGCGGTGGAGCAGATCGTGACGACGACCGGGGTGCGGCAGTTCATAGACCTCGGCAGCGGTCTCCCCACGGCCGACAACGTGCACCAGGTCGCGCAACGCCGGGCGCCGGACACCCGGGTCGTGTACGTCGACACCGACCCCCAGGTGCTGGTCCACGGCCGGGCGCTGCTGGAGGAGAACGACCGGACGCGGGTGGTACCCGTCGACGTACGCGACCCCGCAGGGGTGCGCGGTCACCCGGACACCCTTGAGCTGATCGACTTCGACCGCCCCGTCGCCGTCATGTTCAGCGCCATCCTCCACCACGTCAACGACGAGGAGGACCCCGCCGGGATCGTCCGCTACTGGCGCGAACACGTGCCGTCCGGCAGCTACTTCTTCGTCAGCCACTTCCGCTGCGGGAACAACCCCGAGACGGCGGAGGCCGAGAAGGTCCTCCAGGCGACGTTCGGCCGCGGCCGGTGGCGGACCGACCGGGAGATCGAGACCCTGCTCGACGGGCTGGAGATCCTCGAGCCGGGAATAGTGCCGGCGTCCCTGTGGCGGCCCGCGTCCACCGCCGCCGACGGCCCCTGGGACGGCGACGACGAGCGGGAACTGACCGTCTGGGAGCGGCTCATCGCCGCCGGACTGGCCCGCAAGCCGTGAGTCCCCCGCATCCGGCGGCACCGGGAGACGGAGAGAGGAAGACCTTGGCACGGACGGGGACGACCGCGGTGCTGGCGGTGCTGCCCGACGCCGCACCGCTGCTGGAACTGGCCGCCGGGGTGGACGCGCACGCGGTACGACCGGGCGTGCCCGCGCACGCCGCGCTGCTCTACCCGTGGTTGGCCGCCGACGAGGTCGGTGCCCCGGAACTGCACCGGCTCCGGGCCGTGCTGCCGACCGGACCGCTCTCCGTACGCCTGTCCACCGTCGAACGATCCGGCGGCTTCGTCGGAGTCCCGGTGCCCGGACTGAACGGCGTGGCGGCGGCCGTTCGTTCCGCCTTCCCGGCGCGGGTCCCCTACGGGGGCCGGTTCGGCCCGAACCCGCCGGTGCACGTCACCGTGGCCCTGGACGCGGATCCGGCGGCCGCCGCCGACATCGCCGACCGGGCCGCCGCCGCGCTGCCGATCACGGCCGCGATCAGCACCCTGCACGTGGTGGCCCTCACCCCCGAGGGCTGGCGGAGTCTCGCCGAACTGCCGTTGGACGGCTAGGAGTTCCGGGAGAACCTCAGTCGAGGCAGAACTCGTTGCCCTCGACGTCCTGCATCACGATGCACGACTCGTTGTCCTCGTCGGCGTACAGGGTGCGCACGTGCACCGCGCCGAGCGCGACCAGCCGTGTGCGTTCGGCCTCGAGCGTGGCCAGGCGTTCGTCCCCCACGAGTCCGGTGCCGACCCGCACGTCGAGATGCACCCGGTTCTTGACGACCTTGCCCTCGGGAACGCGCTGGAAGAACAGCCGCGGTCCCACCCCCGAGGGATCACCGCACGCGAACCGCGCCCCCTGCTCCTCGGGAGCCCGGGAGCGGTCGAAGTCGTCCCACGTGGCGAAGCCCTCCGGCGGCGACGGGACGGTGTACCCCAGCACCTCGCACCAGAAGCGAGCGACCCTCTCGGGCTCCGCGCAGTCGAAGGTGACCTGGAAGTGCCTGATCGTCGACATCCGCGCACCCTAGCAGGGGAGCCGCCCGCCCCACTCCCGGTGTGCTCGGCGCAGACGGCGCGTTGAGCGGGGCGCGGGCAGAGCGTGGCAGTGACCCTTTCGTCACTCCGCGCGCCCTGCCGGGGCCCGACGGCCCCGGAAATGATGTGCGGGACCGCCCGTGAGACAGGCGAATCCGCGCACCTGCCACGGGGCAGGTGGACAGAGGCAGGGGAAGGATCCCACCTTGTTGCTTCTCATATCTCCGGACAGTGTCGAGGAAGCCCTCGAGTGCGCGAAGGCGGCCCAGTACCTCGACATCGTCGACGTCAAGAAGCCCGACGAGGGCTCGCTCGGCGCCAACTACCCCTGGGTCATCAGAGAGATCCGCGCGGCGGTCCCGGCGGACAAGCCGGTGTCCGCCACGGTGGGAGACGTACCGTACAAGCCCGGTACGGTGGCCCAGGCGGCGCTCGGCGCGGCCGTCTCCGGAGCCACCTACATCAAGGTCGGCCTCTACGGGTGCACGACGCCCGAGCAGGCCGTCGACGTCATGCGGGGGGTCGTCCGGGCAGTGAAGGACCACCGGCCGGACGCGTTCGTCGTCGCCTCCGGCTACGCCGACGCCCACCGGATCGGCTGCGTCAACCCGCTCGCACTGCCCGACATCGCCCGCCGCTCCGGCTCCGACGCCGCCATGCTCGACACCGCGGTGAAGGACGGAACGCGCCTGTTCGACCACCTGCCGGCCGACGTCTGCGCGGAGTTCGTACGACGCGCGCACGCGGCCGGACTCCTCGCCGCCCTGGCGGGCAGCGTCAAGGCGGGCGACCTCGCCGAGCTGGCGCGCATCGGCACGGACATCGTCGGCGTGCGCGGCGCGGTGTGCGAGGGAGGCGACCGCGACTCCGGCCGCATCCAACCGCACCTGGTGGCCGCCTTCCGGGCGGAGATGGACCGGCACGTCCGGGAACACGCGACTCCCGCCCCCGCGAACTGACCGCCACCATGCCGGAGAAGCGCTCCTGCGGCGTGCCCGGAAGCCACGAGGGACACTTCGCCGTCGTCGATCCGGCGACGGGCGAGGCCTTCGACGAGGCCCCGGACCAACAGCCCCACGAACTCGACGCCGTCGTCGAGCGGGCCCACGCCGCCTGGCGCGGCTGGCGAGCCGACCCCGCCGCCCGAACCGCCGCGCTCCTGACCGCCGCCGACGCCGTGGAGGCGGCCGAAGCGGAACTCGCCGCGCTGCTCACCCGCGAACAGGGCAAGCCCCTGGCCGAGTCGTACGCGGAGGTCGCCCGTACGGCGGCGCGGATGCGCTACTTCGCCCAACTAGACCCGGGCGTACAGCCGATCACGGACGGCCGGCCGGTACGCAGCGAGGTCCGCTGGCGATCGCTCGGACCCGTCGCCGCGATCGTGCCCTGGAACTTCCCCCTCCAACTGGCGTCGGCGAAGTTCGCCCCGGCGCTCGCCGCGGGCAACACGGTGGTCCTCAAGCCGTCCCCGTACACACCCCTCGCCACGCGGCTCCTGGCGTCCGTCGTCGCCGACGCCCTGCCCGAGGACGTACTGACGGTCGTCACCGGCCGAGAACCCCTCGGCGCCGGGCTCGCGGCCCACCCCGGGATCCGCCACGTGACCTTCACCGGGTCGGTGCCCACCGGACGGGCCGTCGCGTCGGGCGCGGCGGCCTCGCTCGCCCGGGTCACCCTCGAGATGGGCGGCAACGACGCCGCCGTCCTGCTGGACGACGTCCAGGTGGACCGGATCGCCGACCGGCTCTTCTGGGCGGCGTTCCGCAACTGCGGGCAGGTGTGCATGGCGGTCAAGCGCGTCTACGCCCCGGCCCGACTCCACGCCCACGTGGTCGAGGCCCTCGCCCACCGCGCCAAGACGACCGTGGTCGGTCCCGGGCTCGACCCCGACTCCCGACTCGGGCCGCTCAACAACGCGGCCCAACTGGCCCGGACCGAGCACCTCGCGGCCGGGGCCCTCGCGGACGGCGCCCTGGCCGCGGCCGGCGGACACCGCCTGGACCTGCCGGGCTACTTCTTCGCCCCGACCATTCTGACCAACGTGCCGCCCGACAGCCCCGTCGTGCGGGAGGAGCAGTTCGGCCCGGTCCTGCCCGTCCTGCCGTACGACGACCTCGACGACGCCGTGGAGGCGGCCAACGACACGGGATTCGGCCTGGGCGGCTCGGTGTGGGGCACCGACCCGGAGCGGGCCGAGGCCGTGGCCGACCGCCTGGAGTGCGGGACGGCATGGGTCAACCACCACGCCGAACTCTCCCTCGCCCAGCCCTTCGCGGGCGCCAAGGAGAGCGGTGTCGGCGTCGCGGGCGGCCCGTGGGGCCTGTACGGAAACCTCAGACCCTTCGTCGTGCACCGTCGGGAGGGGGACTGACATGAGGTTCCGTGCGGCGGTACTGCGCTCGTACGAGGACCGGTTCGCCGTCGAGGACGTCCTTTTGAACACGGGGCCCGCCGAGGGGGAGGTCCTGGTCCGGATCGCGGGCTGCGGAATGTGCCGGACCGATCTCGCGGTCCGGCGTTCGGCGGGCCGCTCCCCGCTGCCGGCCGTACTCGGTCACGAGGGCGCCGGAGTCGTGGTGCGGACGGGCGGCGCGGGGACCGGCCTGACCGTCGGAGACCATGTCGTGCTGAGCTTCGACTCCTGCGGACACTGCCACGCCTGCCTGGGCGCGGCCCCCGCCTACTGCGACTCCTTCGCCGCGCTGAACCTCTTCGGCGGGCGCGCGGAGAACGCCGCGCGGTTCACCGACGCGACCGGAGGCGCACTGGCCCCCCGTTGGTTCGGCCAGTCCTCGTTCGCCGAGTACGCGATGGTCCCCGCCCGCAACGCCGTGCGCGTCGACCCCGCGCTGCCCCTGGAACTTCTGGGCCCGCTCGGCTGCGGCTTCCTCACCGGAGCCGGGGCGGTCCTCAACTCCTTCCGCGCCGGCCCCGGCGACACCCTCGCGGTGTTCGGCGCGGGAGCGGTGGGCCTGGCCGCGGTGATGGCGGCCGCCGCGGCCGGGGCGGTGACCGTGGCCGTCGACCGGCACGTCGGGCGGCTGGCCCTCGCCGAGCGCTTCCACGCGGTCCCCGTGCACGCCGCGTCGGCCGACCTGCCCGCCCGTGTCCGGCGGCTGACCGGCGGCGGCGCGCGGTACGCCCTGGACACCACGGGCGACGCCGAGCTGATCAACGACGCGCTCCGGTCCCTGCGCCCGACCGGTCGCCTCGGCCTGGTGGCACGGCTCGGCGCCACGCTGCCGCTCGAACCCGGAACACTGGACCGGGGCCGCAGCGTCTCCCACATCTGCGAGGGCGACGCGGTCCCCGGACTGCTGATCCCGCGGCTGACCGAGCTGTGGCGGGCCGAGCTGTTCCCCTTCGACCAACTGATCCGTACGTATCCGCTCGCCGACATCAACGAGGCCGAACAGGACTGCGACGCGGGCCGCGTCGTCAAACCCGTACTGATCCCGGACCGGCCCCCACCCGCATGACGACGACGGCGCCACTCACCCCGAGGGAGAACACATGGCCGACACCGCACGTCGAGACTCCGGTGTGGAAGGTGTGGACGGCGGCGTCGGCCGGACCGCCCTCCTGGTCGCGGCGGCCCGGGCGATCGAGACCTACCGCCCCGACAGCCTGGCCCAGGACGTCCACGCGGAACACTTCGTCCTCGCCGCACCGGCGTCCGCGGGCTGGCCGGTCCGCATGTGGCAGGTTCCGGACGGCGACGCGAACCCGCTGTGGGGCCGGTTCGCGCGCTACTTCGGACTGCGGACCCGGGTTCTCGACGACTTCCTCCTCCGCGCGGTGCACGCGGACGGCGTCCGGCAGGTGGTGCTGCTGGGAGCCGGACTGGACACGCGCGCGTTCCGGCTCGCATGGCCCTCCGGGTGCGTGGTCTTCGAGATCGACAGGGAAGGCGTACTGGCGTTCAAGCACAAGGTGCTCGACGGACTGTCGGCCATACCGCGGACCACACGTGTACCGGTCGCCACCGATCTGCGCGCCGACTGGGCCGGCGCGCTGACAGACGCCGGCTTCGACCCGGCGGCGCCCACGGCCTGGCTGGTCGAGGGCCTGCTGTTCTACCTGCCGGGCGCGGCCGAGACCTACCTCGTGAACACGGTGGACCGGCTGAGCGCACGGGGGAGCGCGCTGGCGTACGAGGTGAAGCTGGAGAAGGACCTGCTGGCCTACCGCGACAGCCCGCTCTACACCGCGACGCGCCGACAGATCGGCATCGACCTGCTCAGCCTGTTCAGTCTGGAACCCCGGCCCGACTCCGCGGCCGGTCTGGAGGCCAACGGCTGGACCACGACGGTGCACACACCCTTCGACTTCACCCGCCGGCACGGACGGGGCCCGCTGCCGGAACCGAACGACGCGCTGGCCGGCAATCGGTGGGTGTTCGCGGGCAGGGCGGGGTCGTGAGTGAACCGAGTCGCTCAGGAGGCTCGGATCGCGGAGATGTCGAACTGCAGGCGGACCTTCTCGCTCACCATGCTGCCTCCCGCGTCGAGCCGCTGGTTGTAGACCAGGCCCCAGTCCCTGCGGTCGATGGTGGTGGTGCCGTCGAACCCGGCCCGTTCGAAGCCGAACGGATCCATGACCGAGCCGAGGTAGTCCAGTTGCAGTTCGACGGGCCGGGTCGTGTCACGGATCGTGAGGTCTCCCGTCATGCGGAAGCTCTCCGCGTTCTCCTGCAGGGTGGAGGTGCTGCGGAAGGTCATGTCCGGGTAGCGGCGCACGTCGAAGAAGTCCCGGCCCACGAGGTGCGCGTCCCGTTGTTCCACCCCGGTGTCGACACTGGCGACGCGGATGACGATCTCGGCGTGGGACTCGGTGGGGCGGGCGCCGTCGAAGTGGAGCATGCTGTCGTACTCGGTGAAGGCCCCCCGGACGGTGGTGACCATGGCGTGCCGTACGGAGAACCCGATCCGGCTGTGGGGGCGGTCGATGGTCCACCGCCCGGTCAGCGCGCGCAGCGCCGGGTCGAGCGTGGCCGTCGACGTCGTGGCCGAGGCGGTGGACCGGCCGGGTCCGGCAGGCGGCGTCGGCTCCGCGGTGGCGGTCTGGCGACGGTTGAAGATACCCATGAGTCGTAGGCCCTTTCGAGATGGATCACTTCGTGTTATCACGGAGTTGACCAGTGGCCCACGGCACAATGTGTGCCCTCGTCCGGGTTCCATGACCCCGACCGCAAAGCTGCACCGATTCGACATGATCGCCGGCTTCGACAGCGCCTCCCTGCCGGCTGCATGAGCGGGGCGTCCGCCCGCCGGTCTAGTGGAGTCGCCCGAAGGCGTCCCGGAGCCGCCGTGCGTCCCGCAGCCGCTGCTCGTAGGTGGCGCCCAGCACGAGCAGCACGAGACCGGCGAGGGCCAGGGGCGCCCAGCGCGGGAGCGCGCCGACGACCTGTGCGAGGTACGGGGCGAGTTCGTGCAGCGTCACCAGCGCGAGCACGCCCCCGCCGAGGAGCAGGGGTGCCCGGAGGCGGTACCGAGCACCCGTCAGGGTCACCGCGAGCGCCGCGGTGCCGAGCAGCAGCGGCCGCGTCCAGTCCAGGTCGCGCCAGGCGGCGAACAGACTCGGCACCAGAGTGATGGACAAGCCGGCGCCGTACGCCGTCCAGGAGGAGAGCCCGGCGTCGCGACGCCGGGCCAGAAGACCGACGACCAGCGCGGGCACGGTCACCGGCAGGGTGTACGCCTCCGGCGTGGTGACGTCCCAGGCCGCCAGGCGCACCCAGGCGGCCAGCAGGAAGAGCGCGGCGGACGCGTGGACGGCCGGGCGCCGCTCGGGGCGCAGCGCGGTTCCGGCCGCGACGACACCGCAGACGGAGAGCACCGCGGCCAGCATCGGCGGGTGCGTCACGGCGAGGGCGAGGGCGAGCAGTGCCGCGGCCGTACCCGCCACCTCCACGCCCACGGTCGCGCGCGGGCCGGTCGTCCGACGTGCCGCGAGCAGGGCGGCGACTACCGGCACCACGAGGACCAGCAGCGCCGTGCGGTGCGGCGGCCAGTCGGCGGACGCACCGGTCGCGCAGGCCAGCGCCGCGGCGTGGCCGAGGGCGGCGGGCGCGGCCCACGGCGCGACCTCCCGGAGGAAGCCCGCCGCCCCGAACAGGGCCGTCATCGCGGCGAGCACACCGATCGTCGCGGTCTCGGAGGCCAGCGCGAGGAAGGCGAGGCCGACGGCGGTGACGAGGGCCAGCAGGAGGGCCGTGAGGGGCAGAAGCCGCTGCCCCCTTCGGGCACGGAAGGACCACTGCGCGAAGCCCAGCGCCGCCGCGACCACGACCGCCTGTGCCACCAGACCGGCCCCGTAGGGCAGTTCCAGCACCGCCGGGAGCACGAACAGGCTCGCCCAGCCCAGGACGAGCGCCCCCACCGCGGCGGCAGGATGCCGGTCCCCGCGGCGCGCGGCCACCGTCAGCGCACCGGCCACAACGGCGAGCACGAGCGGTACGGTGCCCGCGTACGGAGGCCACGGCGCCTGACTGAACACCGCGTCCCGGATGTCCTGCGGTGCCCCGGACCAGGACCGCGCACTCCACGCCACCGGACCGAGAAGGCTCCCGGCGACCAACGGCACCGACCACAGCAGCGCGAGGCCCTGCACGGTCAGCGAGGCCCGTACGAGCCCCTGGCGCACCGGCCGGGGGAGCGGCGACCGGACGGCCGCCAGCAGGGCGATCCCGCAGGCCAGACACCCCGGCACCGTCCACTCGCCGGGCAGCGCCGCCCGAAGGACCCCACCCGCGCCGGTGACCGGGCACAGCCCCGCGACGAGGGCCGCGCCGCACGCGATGCCGGCCCGCGGGACGAATCGCCCCGTCACCAGGGCGACCGCCGCCGCCAGGACCAGGAGCAGCGCCGCCCGCGCGGCCGCCTGCGGACCCGACGCGCTCCAGCAGAGCCAGGCGGCCGTCAGGACTCCCGCGCCGCCCGTGCCCAGCGCCCCGACGACGGCGACGACGCGCACCGGCGCGAGGGCCGTCCGCAGCGCCACCGCGGTGCCGGCCGCGGCGGTCGCCAGCAGCACCGCTGTGAGCGTGTGCGGACCCGCTCCGAAGGCGACGGCCCACAGCAGCGCGGGAAGGTGCGCCGTCGCCACGGCGAGGGGAGCGGATGCCGGAGCCCGGGGAGCGCGCCCGCTCCGTGCGAGCCGTCCGCCGCCGCGGGTCCCGCGCCGGCGGACGGCTCGGAGCGCGCGGTCGAGGACGGCGTGAGCCTGCCCGCTCCCACGCCGTACGCGGCCCATGTCGCGGCGAGAACGGCGGACGCGCCGGCCGTGTACCCCGGACCGCTGGTGCCGGGGAACGCCACCTCGTGCAGCGCGTAGGCGTCGAGCACGGTCAGCGCCGTCGCCAGCGCGGACACGGCCTCGGCGGTCGACCTCAGCCCGCGCCGCAGCAACGCGACGGGCACGCCCAGCGCCCCCGCGGTCAGCGCACCGAGCACCAGCGCCCGGCCGGCGATCCCCAGATGCCCCCAACTCACCAGCGTGAAAGCGATCGCGGCGACCGTCAGGAGGACTCCACCGAGGACCAGCAGCACGTTCTGCACGCCGGGCGCCTCGACCTCCGGCCGAGGGGCGACGGCCCCGGCGTGCGCGGGCACCGGCCCCGACGGAGCGGATCCCGGCCCCGGGGCGGCGGCCGCCCGCAGCGTGTGGACCAGCCACTCGCGGCGTCGCAGCAGGACGGCACGGCGGGCGTCGAGTTGCCGCAGCTCGGCATCCAGGACGCGCAGCTCCTCGGCCGGGGGCGGAAGGTTCGTCATGCCTCGGAGTGTGGCCCTCGCCCCGTGGACGGACATGAGCGCGGATACTCAGCTCGTACTCAACGCGAGGTGGAGACTCGCCGGCACCGCGGGGCAGGACCGGGAAGCGGGCGGCCCCCGGACGGAGCACCCTCGACCGGACCGCACGGGCAGCATGTCCGGCGCGGCTTGCTGTACTTCGAGTAACAAGATCATTCTGAGACGCGCCTCGCGCGACCCCGTGCGCAGGCGCCCCCCTGCGCCCGCGAACGCGGTGCCCGGACCAGCGACAGGAAGCCCGATGAAGCCCCCTCACGACCTTCTCGAGCAGGCACGCGAAGACTACGAGAACCACCTGCGAAGCTGCCGTCAATGCGAGGCCGACGGCGCGAGATGCCCCGCGGCCAAACATCTGAGACGCCTCTACAACAACCACCTCAGGAGTTCGTGACACCACGCACAGGACGTCCTCCGCGCACCGGACGGAGCCGGACCCGCGCGCGTGGCGTCGCCGTGTCCGGGCGCCCCGCGGGTGAGCATGTGCTGACCCACCCCTCCGTGCGCACCGAGGCGATGCGATGCCCGACCGAGCCGACCCCGCCCGCCCCGACCATCCTGCGCCGAGAGGAATCCTGCGGCACCGCCCGGAGCGGTGGCTGTTCAAGGGAATCTACGGCCTGGTGCTGGCAAGCGCCCTGGTGGCCGCACTGGACGTCCCCGGCGAGGGGCCCAACCCCGGTCAGGACGCGCTGTGGGTGCTTCTCACCGCGCTGGCGTCGGGCGCGGCCCACGGATACGCGCACGTCATCGCCCGGCGCGCGGCCGCCGACGGGACGGCCGGGCCGAGCAGACTGCGGGCGGTGCTCGTCGAGTGGCCGCTGACCGCCGCCGTGCTGCCCACCGTGGCGATGCTGCTGGCAGCGGAGGCCGGGTGGTGGGCGGAGGAGACCGCCGCCGGCACCGCCCTGCTGTTCAACACCGTCTGCCTCTTCGGACTGGGTGCCTCCGCTGCCCGCGCCGCCGGACTCGGCCGGCTGTCCTCGTTGCGCGCCGGGGCCCTGGACATGCTGATCGGGCTGCTGATCATCGCCGCCGACGCGTTGGTCGACTAGCCGGACGGGCGGGTGTGGCCGGTGCTACGGCTTCGTACTGCTCGACAGGCCTCGTCGGCGTTCGGCCGGTGCCGGGCCCCGCCCGGGCCCGGAGTCGAGGGCCCGCAGGATCTCCTCGACGCTCTGCCTGGCGTCGCCGAAGAGCATGCCGCTGTTCTCCCGGAAGAACAACGGGTTCTGCACGCCCGCGTAACCGGAGGCCATCGAGCGCTTGAAGACGATGACCTGCCCCGCCTCCCAGACCCGCAGCACGGGCATCCCCGCGATCGGGCTGGAAGGATCCTCGGTCGCCGACGGGTTGACCGTGTCGTTCGCGCCGATGACCAGGACGACCGAGGTGTCCGCGAAGTCGTCGTTGATCTCGTCCATCTCCAGGACGATGTCGTACGGCACCTTCGCCTCGGCCAGCAGGACGTTCATGTGCCCGGGCAGCCGACCGGCGACGGGATGGACGCCGAAGCGCACCTCGACGCCGTTCTCGCGCAGCCGACGCGTCAGTTCCGCGACCGGGTGCTGGGCCTGGGCCACGGCCATGCCGTACCCGGGGGTGATCACCACGGACCGTGCCCGCGTGAGCAGTTCGGCCGCCTCGTGCGCCCGGATCTCGCGGTGCTCGCCCTGTTCCGCGTCGCCGCCCGGCGGGGCCTCGACGCCGAATCCGCCCGCGATGACGGAGAGGAAGGAACGGTTCATCGCCTGGCACATGATGTAACTCAGATAGGCGCCGGACGATCCGACCAGGGCCCCGGTGACGATGAGCAGGTTGTTGTCGAGCAGGAAGCCGGCCGCCGCCGCGGCCCAGCCGGAGTAGCTGTTGAGCATCGAGACGACGACCGGCATGTCGCCGCCGCCGATCGACGCCACCAGGTGCCAGCCCAGCGCGAGCGCCAGCGCCGTGACCGCCACCATCAACGGGAGGCTCGGACTGACGGTGAACCAGACCGTCAGCACCGCGAACAGGGCCAGCGCGCCCAGGTTGAGGGCGTTCTTGCCGGGCAGTGTCAAAGGCCGGGACCTGATCCGGGCGGACAGCTTCAGGTACGCGACCACGGAACCGGTGAAGGTGACGGCGCCGATGAAGACGCCGATGAACACCTCGGCGTGGTGGATACGGACCAGCTCGGCGGCGATCCGGCCCCGCGAGCCGTGGGCCTCGACCTCCAGGTAGCTGTTCCAGCCGACCAGGACGGCGGCGAGACCGACGAAGCTGTGCAGCACCGCGATCAGCTCGGGCATCTGGGTCATCTCCACGCGGCGCGAGCGCCACAACCCCGCCGCCGCACCGATCACCATGGCGAGCAGCACCAGCGCGACCGCACCGGCGGAGACGCTCCGCGCCGAGACCACGACGGTGGCGCCCAGCGCGAGCGCCATGCCCGCGATGCCGTAGACCACGCCGGCGCGGGACGTGCGGTGCTGGGACAGACCGGCCAGGCTGAGGACGAACAGCAGCGCCGCCACCAGGTCGGCGGCGCGGGAGGCGGTCATGGACGTCATCGGGGCTCGCCTCTCGAGAACATGGACAGCATGCGGCGGGTGACGGCGAAACCGCCGAAGATGTTCACGCTCGTCAGCAGGATCGCCACGAAGGACAGCACGGTGACGAGTGTGCTCTCGTGGCCGATCTGCACCAGCGCGCCGATCACCACGATTCCCGAGATGGCGTTGGTCACCGACATCAGCGGCGTGTGCAGGGAGTGGTGGACCTTGCCGATGACGTAGTAGCCGATGATCACCGCCAGCGCGAAGACCGTGAAGTTCTCGGCCAGTTGCGCCGGAGCGAAGGCGACCAGCAGGAAGGCCGCCAGCATGCCGAGGCCGATCAGGCCGTAGCGTCCGGCCGGGGCGAGCCGCGGCGACCCGCCCGCCACCGGCGCGGCGGCGGACGCCGGCGACGGCGGAGTGGTGGCGGTGGCCGGGGCCGCCGAGACGGGGACCGGCGGGGGAGGCCAGGTGACCGTGCCCGCACGGACGACGGTCACGGTCCGCTGCACCACGTCGTCGAAGTCGATGACGGGCCGGCCGTCCTTGCCCGGCGTGATCAGCGCGAGCAGGTTGGCCAGGTTGGTGCCGAAGAGCTGCGAAGCCTGGGCGGGCAGCCGGGACGCCAGATCCGTGTATCCGACGAGGGTCACACCGTTGCCGGTCACCACACTCCGGCCCGCGACGGTCCCCTCGACGTTGCCGCCCTGGGCGGCGGCCATGTCGACGACGACACTGCCGGGCCTCATCGCCGCCACGTCGTCGGCGGTCAGCAGGCGCGGGGCGGGCCGTCCGGGGACGAGCGCCGTGGTGATGACGATGTCCACGTCGCGCGCCTGCTCGCGGTAGAGCGCGGCCGCGGCCCGGTCGTAGTCGGCGGACGTCGCCCTGGCGTACCCGTCGGCGCTCTCCTCCTGGTCCATGTCCACGGGAAGGTACTCACCGCCCAGGGACCGTACCTGTTCGGCGACTTCCGGCCGGGGGTCGGTGGCCCGGACGACCGCGCCCAGGCTGGACGCGGCCCCGATGGCGGCGAGCCCCGCCACACCGGCACCGGCGACGAGCACCTTCGCCGGAGGCACCTTGCCCGCGGCGGTGACCTGCCCGGTGAAGAAACGTCCGAAGACGTGCGCGGCCTCGATGACCGCGCGGTACCCGGCGATGTTCGCCATGGAACTGAGCACGTCCATCGACTGCGCCCGCGAGATCCGCGGCACCGCGTCGAGGGCGAGCACGGTGAGGCCCCGAGCACCGAGCGCGTCCAGCAACTCGGGTCGCTGCGCCGGTGCGACGAGGGACACCAGCGTCGTTCCGTCGCGCAGCGCGGCGATCTCCTCGGCCGACGGCGCGTTGACCTTCAGTACGACGTCCGCGGCCCAGGCGTCGCCGGCGCCCGCTCCAGCCTCGGCGTAGGCCTCGTCACCGAAGCCGGAGGCGGCACCGGCTCCGGACTCGACGACGACCTCGTAGCCGAGGCCGAGCAGCAGGCGAACCGTCGAGGGCGTCGCGGCGACGCGGGTCTCTCCTGGTAGGGACTCGGCGACGACGCCGATGCGTTGCGGTGGGTGATGGGCGGGCTGATGTCCAGTCATGTCCGGTCTCTCGTCGAGGCGTTGTTGCCGGGATCCGTACCCAGACGGAGCCGCATGGGCACCGAACGGCGTTCATCCCGGCCCCGTGGGCCTCGCCCGGCTCGCGATCGGAGAGCCGCGCCGCCCGGTCATTCCTCCAGGGCCGCCGCGATGTGGTCGAGGTCGGCGAGGAGCGCTTCCATCCGGTGTGCGGGGACCGCCTCGACCATGCGCCGTTCGACGGCGTAGACGGCCGCCTGCACCTCACCGAGACGTGCGCGGCCCTCCTCGGTGAGGTGCGCCGGGCGGGCGCGGCCGTGGTCGGCGGTGGCGGGGCGGGAGATCAGCCCCGCGTCCTGCAGGCCCCGCAGGACGACGTTGCCCGACTGCCTGGTGACGAAGGTCGCGCGGGCGAGGTCGGCGTTGGACAGGCCCGGGCGCAGGGCGAGGAGTTCGAGGGTGGAGTACTGCGGGACGGTCAGTCCGTGTTCGCGCAAGGTCCTGTCCATGGCGCCGCGCAGGGCGGCCTGGGCGCGTTTCAGCAGGTAGCCCACGTGTTCGGTGACGTCCTCGGCCTGGTGGGGCGGGTCGGCCGGCATGTTCTGCTCCATGTCAGCATTTTGACATAGCTACCCCGGGGGTCCTAGCCTCGGCGATGTCAAAGTCCTGACACGAACAGTCCTGACACGAAACCAAGGAGCACCCATGTCCGTCGCCATCGACGGCCCCGACTTCGTGGCCCTGCAAGTCCGCGACCTGGCTGCCGCGGCGGCCTTCTGCGAGCAGCACCTGGGCCTGCGCAGGGCGGCCTTCTCGCCGCCGCACGCGGTCGTGTTCGACACCAAGCCGACGGCCTTCGCCCTCCGTGAGCCCCTCCCGGGCGTCGACCTCGCCGACGTGGCGCGGCCCGGCCTCGGAGTGGTCGTCTGGTTCCCGACCTCGGACGCCCATCAGCTCCACGCCCGGCTCGCCGCCGCCGGGGTCAAGATCATCACGCCGATGACGGACAGTCCGTTCGGGCCGATGTTCTCCTTCGAGGGCCCGGAGGGATACGTGCTCACCGCACACGGAGCCTGACGTCTCATCCCGGAAGCCGTGGCCGGGGCGGCCCACGCCCCGCGTCGCGTCGCGTGCGGACGGCGCCGCCGAGCGCCCACTCAGTCGGACGCCGTGGCCGGGGACCACATGCCGAGCCACTGCCGGGCGCCCCAAGCCTCGAACCGCTCCACCTCGGTGAACCCCAGCTTCGCCGCGAGGCGCATCGAGCCGGCGTTCGCGGTCTGGGTGGCGAGGACCACCGGCTCGCCGGGGAGCGCGGCGGCGAGCCAGCCGAGCGCCGCCGCGCACGCCTCGGCTGCGTACCCGAATCCCCACGCACGCGGCAGGAACAGGTAGCCGAGTTCGACCCTGCCCGCGACGGCCGGGCGACTGTGCCCGCTCGCCCTCCTGAGCAGGATCTGGCCGATCATCGCCCCGTCGAGCGCGACGACGAAGCTGCCGGGCCACCGCTCGGGCACCTCGGGCGTCTCGCGCTCGAGTTCGTCACGCGGCCGGGGACCGCCGAGATAGGTGTGCACCTCCGGTGAGGCGAGCAGTTCGATGAACGTCACCCGGTCCCTGGCCTCGGGCTCACGGAGCACGAGCCTTTCGGTCGTGATCGGGGCAGACGGCCAGGCGACGGATCCGAGTGCGGTCATGCCCGCCAGCCAATCAGCGGGCCCGGCGGCGATCAAGACCGGCGGCCGGAGCAGCCCGCCGGCCCGGGGTGCTATCGTGCCTGCCGGAGCGACGACCAGGTCGCTCGCGGAGATCCGAAGGAGGTGTGTTGATGACCGTCGTGGAGACGCCCGCTGCGCGCGGCGCCCGGATCATCCCCACCTCCCGGGCCTCGTCCTGACCCTCGCCTGCCTCCCTCCGCCGTAGAGCGGCCGCGGCACGCCTGTCGTCCGGCGGGGCCCCCGTTCAAGGGTCACCACCTTGTTTCACCAGCCCACTTCACACCCATGGGTGTCCTCCTCTCCCGCACGTGCCCCGCGCGGTGACGTGACCGAGACCGGGCCCCGCCGCTCCCTTGCCGTTCGGCAGGCCCTCAAGCCGTCCTCGCACGTCGAGGCATGACGCAAAGGAACCTGGTCATGGACCTTCCCCGCATCTTCACCATCCGCGAGAGCAGCCACCGCATCCACAACCCGCTGACCTCGGCCCAGCTCGCCGCCCTGGGCGCATCACTGCGCCTCGCCCCGGGGACCCGGGCGCTCGACCTGGCCAGCGGGTCGGGCGAACTGCTGTGCACCTGGGCCCGCGATCACGGGATCAAGGGCACCGGGGTGGACATCAGCACCGCCTTCACCGAGAAGGCCCGGGCCCGCACCGGCGAACTCGGCGTCGCCGACCGGGTCGGGTTCGTCCACGGTGACGCCTGTGGGCACGTCGCGGACGAACCGGTCGACCTGGCCGCCTGTGTCGGCGCCACCTGGATCGGAAACGGCGTCGCCGGGACCACCGAACTGCTCGACCGCAGCCTGCGCCCGGGAGGGCTGATGCTCATCGGCGAGCCGTACTGGCGGCGGACCCCTCCGGACGAGGAGACCGTCACGGCCTGCCACGCCACCGCCGTCACCGACTTCCTGCCCCTGGGGGACCTGATCGGACAGTTCCAGGACCTCGGGTACGACGTCGTGGAAATGACCCTGGCCGACCAGGACAGCTGGGACCGGTACACCGCCGCGCAGTGGCTCAACATGCGCCGCTGGCTCGACCGGAACCCGGACGACGGCATGGCTCCCGAGGTACGGGAGCAACTCACCACGGAACCCGCCCGCTACGCGCGCGGCATCCGCGAGTACCTCGGCTGGGGCGTCTTCGCCCTCATGAAGCGCTGACGCTCCCGACCCCGTGCCGGGCCCGGACGACACCGTCCGGGCCCACCCGCCGCGGTCGGCGGCCCGGGCCCTGTCGGCCCGCGCCGCACGCCGCGACACCGTGTCAGGCCGCGCCGCGGCGACCGCGGAGCAGCTCCACACCGTCGCCTTCGAGGTCGTCGCAGTACGTCGCACGCCCGGTCATGGCCATCACCAGGGCCAGGGTGCCGCCGGACACGAGCGGCCCGGCACCCGTCGCGAACGGGCCGTCGTCCGCCACGAGCCTCAGGCCACCGATGCGTCCCTTGGCGACGACCACGAGGTCCGACCCCCGGTAGTACTCGGCCACCCGCGTGACGACCCCGATCGGCCGGTCGCGGCGGATGCCCAGCGGGCGCCGTATGTCCTCTCCGTGCACGATCACCTCGCCCAGCATCGCGATCGCGGGCAGGGGAGGCTTGGTCGTACTGGGGACGACGGCCCGGAAGCGATCGAGGGTCTCGCCGGAGGTCGCGCCGAGCTGCTCGGCCAGCCGTACGGCCACCTGTTTGTCGAAGTCGAACCGGCAGCGGACGACGCCCGCCAGCCAGCTCACGGTGTTGAGACTGGCGCCCGCGGTCAGATGCGCCAGCACCTCGCGCACCGTCAGCCCGGCACAGAGCGAGGGCGTGGCCCACTGTTCGTCCGTCAGATCCGCGAGGTCGGCGGCGAGCGCCGCCCGCTCGGCACGGATCAAGGGCCAGAGCCCGGTCTCGCGATTGCGGTCTGCTGTCATGGCCGGATCGGTCATACGGACTGGGCTCCTCAAGGATCGTGGTCTGTGCTGCCCCGGCCCGGACGGTCACCGGGCGGTCCGGGGCACTCCCGCTCCCTGAGGAGACTCCTGCTCCGGCGTGAAATCATCGTCGGCGAGCGACTTCTTCTCCGGGGCCCGAACCGGTCACCGATCCGGGCATGGCGGGATGGCGGGCGAGCACGTAGACGCCGGCGACCACTGCGACGAGTCCGACGGTTTCGCCCGCCAGGGCAGCAGGGCCGGTGCGCAGTTGGTCGCCGAGGAAGCCGATCCCGCAGGCGATGCCGGCGAGCGGTTCGGCGGCGGTCAGAGCGGGCAGGGACATGCGCAGCGGGCCCGCCTCGAAGGCGCTCTGGACCAGCATCAGCCCGGTGACGGCCAGCGCGACGATGGTGTAAGGCTCCCAGCGCGTCAGCAGGCCGGGAATCCCGTGCTCACCGACGATCTGGCTGGAGACACGAGTGAGGGCGTCCTGAAGCCCGTACAGCAGCCCGGCCGCGGCAGCCAGCAGCGGGGGCTCCTCGAAGAACGGCAGGTGGCGGGCGACGGCGATCACCGCCAGAGCCAGGCCGACGAGCAGACCGATGACGAGCCACTGCCGCAAGGCGCTGACCTCGGTGTCGCTGCCGGTGGGCCGGCCCGCGACGATGAACACCGTCACCCCGCCGCTGAGCAGCAGTACCCCGGCCCAGCCCGAGCCGCCCAGCCGCTGACCGCTCATCCTGCGGGCGAGGGCCATGGCGAAGAGAAGGTTGGTGGCCAGCAGCGGTTCCACCTTGGACAGATCACCCTTGCTGAGCGCCACCGCGCTGAGGACCTGCCCCGCCACCATGCAGCCGATCCCGCCCAGCCACAGCGGTACCCGCACCAGATCCCACAGCAGGCGGAACGAGAGCATGTCGCTGACGGGGGCCCGTTCGGCCGCGTGCTGCTGCAGCACGAAGCCGGCGCCCAGCAGACAGGCGGAGATCAGCCCGAAGAGGTAGACCATGGCGGTTCCGCTCCTGTTCCGTGCACCTGTGCGTACCGCACCTCGTGCCGCCTTCCCTTCTCGTGGGTGTCGTCGGTGTCGTCGTTGGTGCTCGCCTCCGGCGTCGTGTCAGTGGCCCTCCCTCGTGACGGCCCGGGCGGAGGCGGCGGCGGTCGCGACGTCCCGGGGATAGGTGCGCAGCGCCACCAGTCCGAGGAGTCCGGCGGCGATCAGCGGGAGGAGGAACAGCAACAGGGTGTACTGCAACCCGTCGTCACCCGCGAACACCCGAGCCGAAACCCACCCGAACAGCGTGGGGGCCGCGGCTTCTCCGAGGGTTCGCAGCATCGTCCGCACGCCTTCCGCCCTGCCCCACAAGGAGGGGTGGATGATGTCCAGCCGGGCGGCGTCCAGAGGGGGGTTGGCCGCTCCGAGCAGCGCCGTGGCGCCGATCAGCAGAGGCAGGGCGACCAGCAGCGAGGTGCTGTGGAAGGCGGGTGCGGCCGGCACGGGGAGGGCGAGCAGGCACACCGTGGGCACCAGGACCCGCGCGTTGACCCGGTCGCGGTCGAGCAGCCGGTCCGCCACACGCCCCCCGAGCAGCACGCCGACCAGGGCGCCGAGCCCCACCACCAGCACCAGGGTGCCGGCGACGGAGGTGCTGACGCCGTACTGGTGGGTGGCGAACAAGGTCGCGAAGGAACGCAGGCCGGCGAAGAAGAAGTAGCCGAGCGCGGAAGCCACGATGAGTACGAGATTGGTGCGCACGCGCAGGATGTGGCCGACCGCCCGCCACAGCGGCAGACTGCGGGGATCGTCGCGGAGCACCAGGTTTTCGTCCGGCTCGACACCCCTCGATCGCGCGGCCAGCGCGGCCGGGTTCCGTTCCACGGCCGATGCGTCGTCCTCGGCCCGGTAACGCGCCGAACGCCCGCGCCGGGAGTTCTCCGGCGTCGTCCGGAGGTGCCCCTGGCCGCCGCGAACCGGTTCGGGCAGCCGGGCCACCGCCCAGGTCAGCAGAGCACCGGGGACGACCAGCCACCAGAAGGCGTACCGCCAGCCGAGCGCGGAGCCCACCATGCCGGAGACGGCGAACCCCAGTCCCGTACCCACCAGTTCCCCGCCGAGGACGGCGCCGTACATCCGGGCGCGGTCGCGCACGGGGAAGTAGTCCCCGACGAGGGAGGCGACGGTCGGTCCGGCCGTGGCGGTCACGGCGCCGAGAGCCGCCCGGGAGATCAGCAGCCACAGGTACGAGGGAGCCAGCGCGGACAGGGCGGTGGCCGTGGCCCACAGCGCCGTGCTGCACGCGAGCAGGCGGGCGCGGTTCACTCTGTCGGTGAGCACCCCCACCGGGATCGTGCACGCCGCGCCCACCAGTGAGACCACCGTGGCCAGCAGCCCGATCTCGATGTTGCCGACGTCGAAGGCGTCCTTGAGCGGACCGGCCATCGCGGAGACCGTGCCCTTGTCCGCGCCGTCCAGACCGAGCACCGCGCCGAGGACGAGAACGGCTCTGGCGCGGTCGGCACCGCCCAGGGCGCGCACGACTCGCTGCCTCGTGCCGGTCAGCACGGCCCCGTCCCACCGGCGAACCGCACCTCGGCCGGATCGACGGCGGACCGGCGCACGCCTGTGCGTCGTGCCGCCACCGGTCCGGGGGCCACCGGCATGCGGAAGCCTCCTCCCGTCGTCCGAGCCCAGGCCTACGCGCCGTCGCCCTGCTGTCGCGGACATCGACCCGGAGACACAGGTTGGTTCCCATGTCACACGCAGACATATCGCCGCGAAGGTGACTATAGCGACAGAGGGGGATTCGGAACCGGTGATCAGCGGTGTGTTCGGAGCGCGATGGTGAAAGCCGTCGTGCGGGCGTCGACGGCGCCCGCGAGGCCGGCCGGTTCACACGCCGCGTAGGCCATCCCGAGCCCGCCCGGGCTGCGTCCCCGTAGGGAGCGGTGGGACCCGTGCCGCATCCGGTCTGCTCCGCGGCCGACGGGGCGAGCCGCCCACACCGGCGGGGACGACCCCGGCCCGCCACGGGTCGCAAGACGCCTCGGACCCGAGGCAGCAGGCCGTGGTGCCGAGGGAATGGGCCGGTGTCCACCGGCTGACTGCGGCCGCCATGGTGCGCGTTCGCGGGTCTTTACAGTTTTGCGGCGTCTCTGTTAAAAACCCTCGCCGCCGCAGGCCTTGATGAGCCGTGGGGCCTCGGCCAGAGTCGGGGCGCGGCGAACATCCCCCCAACCTTCGCCGCCGGGCAAGTGCCGCCACCTGTGCGAACTTGCCTGCTACCGGAAGGAATCAGTGTGCGCATTTCGCGTAAGTATGCCTTCGTCGCAGCCGCCGGCGTCCTTCTCTCGGTGTCCGCCGTAGGCGGTGCCCAGGCCCAGAACGGCGACCCGGCCCCGAGGTACCAGCCGGAGATGGTGCGGGCACTCGCCGCGTCACTCGGCGTCACCGAGGACGCCGCCGAGCAGCGCCTGGACCAGCAGGACGCACAGCAGGCCAGACTGGCAGGCCTGGCCAAGAGCGGGATACCGGCCGACGGAGCCTTCTTCGACGCAGCCGGCAAGCTGACCGTCAACACCGACAGTGCCGCGGCGGCCGAGAAGGTGGAGCGGGCGGGCCTGACCGCCCGCGTCCCCTCCCGCGGCCAGGCCGAGCTGGGCCGGATCAAGGCGAAGCTCGACACCCTCGCCGCCCAGCGCGTGCCGACGGGCGTGGCCTCCTGGGGCGTCGACCTGGCGTCGGACACCGTCACGGTCGAGGTCAACAGCGACCGCGGGCCCGCCGCGAAGGCCTTCCTCGCCGAGGCCGGGAAGTACGGCTCCGCGGTCAAGGTCGTGCGCGGCCGGCAGGAACTCGTCCCGCAGGCGGTGATCTACCCGGGCAGCCGGATGACCTTCAACGGCTACATCTGCTCGGTCGGTTACGGCGCCCACGACAGGAACGGCAAGGAGTACCTGGTCACCGCCGGACACTGCGTCGAGGACCTCCCCGTACTGTCCTACGACAACGTGCGCTTCGCCCGGGCCACCCACACCAGGTTCGCGCTCGGATCCCGCAGCGTCGACATGGGCGTCGCCGCCATCGACGCCGGCAACTCCGTCGCGACGAGCGTGGGCACCTGGGGCAACAGCAGCCCGGTCGCCGTCAGCGGCAGTCGCCGCGCCGCCTCGGGGGCCGCGCTGTGCAAGTCCGGCCAGACCACCGGCTGGACCTGCGGCAAGGTCGGCTCGTACAACGTCAGCGTGACGTACACGGACCAGCACGGCGGCCCCGACACCGTGGTGACCGGCCTCGCCAGCTCCACCGTCTGCACCGAGGGCGGTGACAGCGGCGGTGCCTACATCTCCGGGAACCAGGCCCAGGGCATGACATCCGGCGGCCCCACCGGCCAGCAGTGCACCGGAGGCGTGAACTCCCGCGGCTCCTCCTACTTCCAGCCCCTCGACGACGCGCTCAGCTACTACGGCCTGACGCTGAACACCAACTGATTCCCGCCCACCCGGCTGACCAGGGGCCGTTCACCAACTACGGTGGGCGGTCCCTTCGGCGTGCGACGCGACCGCCGGCAGGGGCCCGTGCCGCGCCCCCCGTGGAAAGAAGTCATGCCGACCAGCCCGACCCACGAACACAGTCGACCCGAAACGAACTTCGCCCTCGCCCTCCGGGACGCACTGCGGCGCCGCGGGCTGCCCCTGGAGCGCGTATGCGGCCGCCTGCACGCCCAGGGAATCAACGTGAGCGTCGCCACCCTCAGCCACTGGCAGCGTGGCCGCAGCCAGCCCGAGCGGTCGCGGTCACTGCAGGCCGTCGACGCACTGGAGCCGATACTCGGCCTCGAACCGCGCACACTGCGTTCGCTGCTCGGACCCCACCGCCCCCGGGGCCGTGCCCTGTTCCAGGACCCCGCCGCCACTCGCTGCGTCTACGGTGACAAATCCGACCTCGAGCAAGCCCTCGGCGAGGCGTTCGACGCGTTCAACACCGACACCCAACTGCTCGTCGCACACGAGACCATGACACTGGACGAGCACCGCTCCACCCGCGAGATCGCGGTCACCAGCGTCCTGCGGGCCGTCAGGGACGGCGCCCGGCAGCTCACCGTCGTCCACTTCCTGGACGAACTGCCGGCCGACGGCGTGGACATCGTCGTACGCAACGGCGAAATGACCGGCAGCCACGTCGTGCCGGACCTGCGGAGCGTCATGGCCGACATCTCGTTCGGCCGGCCGCTGGCCCGCAACGAGACGGCGGTGGTCGACTACACCCTTCGCATCGGGCGCACACCCACACCCACGCCCTCGCACGCTCACGAGCGCCGTATCCGGCATCCACTGCGCACCTATCTCCTGCACGTGCGGTTCCACCCGTCGGCCCTGCCGACGCGCTGCCACTACTTCTACCGGGCACGCCTCGGCGACGAACCGCGCCAACGCCACCGGGTGGAACTGGACGCCTCCCACACCGCCCACCTGCTCCCCGCCAAGTGCCCGCCCGGGGTGTACGGGCTCGAGTGGGAATGGGACTGAGTTCACGCGTCCCGCGAGGTCGGGGAGTCGGACACGGAGGCCGGCGGGCGCCGTTGGAACGTGGCGTACAGCAGCCACAGCGAGGGGACCAGCAGGAGCGCCCCGACAGCCAGAACCACCAGACAGGCCGTAAGGACCGCCGGGTCCGAGGCGGCTTGGCCGACCGAGATCCCACCGACCAGCATCGCGGGGTACTGCGCCGCGCCCCACGCCCAGAGGATCGCGGCGACCGCCAGTGCCGAGGCGGGACGGGCCAGGACGAAGCGGCGACGGTTCAGCAGGACGAGCGCGACGAGACCGGCGACGACACTGAGCACGACCAGGGGCAGCGCGCGACGGGTCAGCCCGTGGAAGAGTTCGGGGGCGTCGGCGTGCAGCACGGCGATACCGGCGCCCGCGACGGCGCCGCTGGTCAGACCGCTGACGATCGCGCGCCGGGCGAAGGACGAGGCGAGCGCGCGTTCGCCGTCACGGGCGGCGTCGGCGCACAGGTACACCGCGGCGAGGTGAGCACAGGTGGTGACGGCCAGGACGCCGCCGAGGGCCGAGGTGGGATTGAGCCAACTGGTGATGACGTCGCCTGCGGCGAGACCGGGCGGCACCCGCCCGGAGGCGACCGCCCCGGCCACGGCACCGAGGAAGAACGGCGTGATCACGGAGGACAGGGCGAAGAACGCGCCGAACAGACGCTGCTGCCACAACTCGGTACTCGCCTTGCGGAAGGCGAACGCGGCCCCCCGCGCGATGATGCCCAGGGCCGCGAAGGTCAGCGGCAGGTAGAGCGTGGACATGACGGCGGCGAACACGGGGGAGAACGCGGACCACAGCAGCACGATCACGAAGATGAGCCAGACGTGGTTGGCCTCCCAGATGGGGCCGATGCTGTGCTCGATCAGGCGGCGCTGAGGCAGTCCGCGCCGGGACCCGCCGGCGAGCAGGTCCCACACACCCGCGCCGAAGTCCGCCCCGCCGAACAGGGCGTAGCAGGTGAGGCCCACCCACATGACAGCAAGAGCCGTGTCTGCGAGCACGGTCACCTCCGGTGCTGGCCGACTGGGCGGCGCGAGAAGCGGTTCGGGTGGGGGAAGCACCGAACGGGGGAGCGCCCCGGGCGGTGCGGACGGCGCGGAGGGCCGGGAAGCCGCGCGCCGGTCATACGACGGGGTAGCTCTCGACGTCCTGCTCCTGCGGTGCCAGCGGCACGGCAGTGCCCTTGGCCAGGCGCCGGAGTACGTAGACGGTCGCGACGGTCATGCCGGTGTAGACGACCAGCACCAGCCACAGTCCGGTCATGAGGCCCGGTGCCGGGTTCACGGCATCACGCACGCTCATGATCCCCCACACGATCCAGGGCTGCCGCCCGAGTTCCGTGACGCACCAGCCGCTCTCCAGCGCGACCACCGACGCGGGACCGCCGACGGCGGCGAGCCCCAGGAACAGCCGGGACCCGCGCTGGTCGAGCAGCTCGCCCTGCCGCCCGCGCCCGCGCCACCAGGACAGCAGCAGCCAGGCCCCCAGGGCCAGGAGGAACAGCCCGACACCCACCATGATGTCGAACGCCCAGTGCACCCCCGTCACGGCCGGCCACTGGCTGCGTGGCACCGTGTCCAGGCCCTGGACGACGGTGCTCGGTGAGTAGCCGACCAGCAGGGACAGGCCGTTGGGGATCTCCAGTCCGTACCGCAGCGCGTCGTCCCGAGCGATTCCCCCGAGGGTCAGCGGTACGTGGGAACCGGTGGTGAAGACCCCCTCGATCGCCGCCAGTTTCGCCGGTTGGAACTCCGCCAGGAACCGCGCCGCCCAGTCCCCCACGACGAGCTGGAAGGGCGTCACCGCCGCTCCCAGGGTGAAGGGGATGTAGAACCCGGCCTTGTGATAGGCGTCCCGGCGGCCCCGCAGCAGGGCGACCGCGTAGACCGCGGCCGTCAGGAAGGACGCCACCATGAAGGCGGCGAGGATCATGTGCACGGTCTGCGGCGGGCTCGCGGGGTTGAGCATGGCTGCCCACGGGTCCACGTCGACGACCCTCCCCTCACGCAGCACGAAGCCGCGGGGCTGGTTCATCCAGGCGTTGGCGCAGACCACGAAGAACGCGGAGGCGACGCCCGCCACCACGATCGGCAGGCCGGTGAGCAGATGCCGTCGGGGCGGCAGCCGGTCCCAGGCGTAGAGGTAGATTCCCAGGAAGATCGCCTCGATGAAGAAGGCGATGCCCTCCAGCGCGAAGGGCAGCCCGATCACCTGGCCGAACCTGCCCATCAGGCCCGGCCACAGCAGCCCCATCTCGAAGCTGAGGATCGTGCCGGACACGGCGCCCACGGCGAAGAGCACCCCCATCGCGCGGGCCCACCTGCGCGCCAGCAACCGGTGGGCGGGGTTGCCGGTACGGATGCCGTACCACTCGGCGATCAGCGTGAGCGCGGGCAGGCCCACACCGAGACACGCGACGACGATGTGCCAGGCGAGGGAGAATCCCATCTGCGCCCTGGCCGCGGCGAGGTCGCCCTCGGACACCTTGTCCACGGCCAGCGCGACGACCGGCCACGGCGCCGCGGCCAGATGATGCATCACGGACACGCCTCCTTGTCGACGGCGAGCGAGGCGCGGAGCCGTCCCGGTGGGTCACTGCACGCCGCCGATATGCCGCTTATGCCCTGTGTAGCCTTCCCTAGAAGGTAGCGACGTGGACGGCGGAAGTCGCCCCGCCACGCCTCCGCGCGGTCAGCTGCGGAGCAGGTCGGCGGAGGCGGCCCAGAGACGCCGGGCGGTGGCGGGGTCGAGTGCCCATTCCTTGACGCCGTGCGGGTGCTGTGCGAGGTCGGCGTCGTTCGGCACGGTGTAGGCCTCTCGCGCATCGTCGAGGTAGTGACCTCCGGAGTGGGCGAACTCGGGGGCGACGGCCGCGACGATGCTGGTGGCGGCCCCCTGCTCGACCGTCTTGTACGTGAAGACCCCGGCGGCCTCGGCGGCGTCCAGCGACTCCTTCTGCCGTGCGGTGAAGTTCCGCTGCAGTCCCGTGGCGACGCCGCCGGGATTCACCGCGTTGGCGACGATCCCGTCGGACGCCCAGAGCCGGGTCGCCTCGACGGCGAAGAGCGAGTTCGCCGTCTTCGACCGGGCGTAGGCGATCTGCGGGTCGTAGTCGCGGTGCTCGAAGTGAAGGTCGTCGAAGTCGATGCCGGAACGCATGTGCGCCGTCGAGCTGACCGAGACGATCCGTGCACCGTCGCGGTCGGACGCTCCCCGGGCCAGTGCGTCGTGCAGGCCGACGGCCAGGGCGAAGTGACCGAGATGGTTGGTCGCGAACTGCAACTCCCAGCCGTCACGCGTCCGTTCGAGGCCGCCGGTGACCACGCCCGCGTTGTTGATCAGCAGGTGGAGCGGCCCGCGCCACGCGTCGACGAAGCGGGTGACGGAGACCCTGTCCGCGAGGTCGAGCCGCATGACCCGCGGTCGGACCGCGCCCGCCGACTTCGCGATCGTCTCGGCGGCGGCGTCGCCCGCGGTCGTGTTCCGGACCGCGAGGGTCACCTCCGCCCCGGCCGTGGCCAGCACGCGAGCCGTCTCGGTTCCGAGTCCGGAGGAGGATCCGGTCACGATCGCACGGACGCCGGTGAGGTGGGCGCCGCGCAGAGCTTCGTCAGCCGTGGTGGCGGAGGAGAAGGGTGTGGAGAGGGGGACGCGAGTGCTCATGGGGCGACTATACGCGCTGGACACAAGTTGTATAGCTTGGTGGCGGCTCGTATGCTCGTGCCATGAGCAGCCCCGATGCCGGCCGCCCTCCGTCGCCGGCCGCCGACGCCGACCGCCGCACCGCGGTTCTGGACTCCGCCATGACCACCTTCGCCCGCTTCGGCTACAGGAAGACCTCGATGGAGGAGGTGGCCCGTGCGGCGCGCATCTCCCGGCCCGGGCTCTACTTCCTCTTCTCCTCCAAGGAGGCCCTGTTCCGTGAGGCGGTCACCCAGGCGTTGGAGGGCGACATCACCGCGGTCGAACATGCCCTGGCCGACAGCGGCCGCCCTCTTGCGGAGCGTCTCGTCGAAGCGTTCGACCAGTGGGCGGGCCGCTACGTCGGCCCGTTGGCACGCGATGTCGCGGCCGTCGTCGAGGACCATCCCGACCTTCTCGGGGACATCGTCGACACCGCGCCGCGACGCTTCGAGGAACTGATCACGCAGGCGATCGCCGTCGAGTCGGGGCGAGAGACGGCCCTCCCCGTCGCACGGACGATGATCAGCGTGTCGATCGGCCTCAAGCACCAGGCCGTGTCACGGGACTTCTACCTCGAGCGACTGGAGGTCGCCGTCGGTCTCCTCACGCGCTGACCCGGCGGCACAACCGATCGCAGGCGCGGTCGGCCGCGTCACGAGGGGCCGACGGCAGACCGTCCGGGCGTACCGGTGGCAGACGGGGCACCGGCGCTGTCGGCGTCCACGCACACCAGCGAGACGCCTACGGGTGCCTGCAGGCCCTGGGCCGGTGTGCCGGGGAGGGCGACCGTCGCCGTCCAGTTGTTCTTCTCCAGGACGAGCGTCCCGCTGCCCATGTCGGGGCCCGGCTGCCAGCCGTACTGGGAACGGGCCCGCGCGAAGGCCGCCTTGAGCGCGGCGTCGACCGTTTCGGGCGCATGCCGTCCCGAGAGCTGTTCGAGGCAACCTTCCCCGAGCTCCAAGGGGGGCCGCCTCCTCTCCACCCCGATGCCTTCCGCCGCGAGTATCGACCGCATCTCCGACACCACCGTGTCCGCGGGCAGAGGCGCACCCGAGAAACGCGGGGGCAGCGGGCCGAGGTCCCGAGGAGCACAGGCCGACGCCGCCGTCAGCACCGCGACGGCGAGGCAGGCCGGGGTCGTGCGTCTCTGCCACCGTCGCATACCGTTGCCCGTCCTCTCCGCCGGGGGCCGGCGAAGAGCGCAGGCTATCAGGCTGTACCGGAGGGCACTGTCACGCACAGGCGTCCCGAACACCCCGCGGAAGCCGCGGCGATGCCGTCCCGTCCGCCTATGCTGTCGAGGCAGGCCCCATACTTCAGCACCGTCTGCGATCCATGGACCGGGAGTGCCCGCGTGAGACTTGACGACCACCGCGTGGTCATCACGGCCGCAGGCCGTGATTTCGGACGTACTCTGGCCGTCCGACTGGCGGACCTGGGTGCCGAAGTCTTCCTCTCCGCGCGCACCCTCGCCGCCGCGGAACGCGTCCGCGACGAGATTCGGGGCCGAGGGCGACAGCAGGTCCACGCCTTCGCCTGCGACCTGACGGACCCGGCCTCGATCCGCGACTTCGCTGCCGGTGTCGCCGGGAACACCGACCGCGTCGACCTGTTGATCAACAACGGCTCCCGCTACCTCGACGGTCCGGATCTGCGGTCCGCCTCCGACGACGACATCGTCGACACCATCGCCTCCGGCGCCACCGGCACCGTCCTGACCGTGAAGAGCTTCCTCCCTCTCCTGCTCAACTCGGACAAGCCGGACCTGGTGACCATGGTCTCCGCCTGTGGAACGGCCGGACATCACCGCTCGGAAGCGCACGACGCCTTCTACGCGGCCAAGAGCGCGCAGGCGGGGTTCGCCGAGATCCTCTCCAAGCGTCTGCGGCCCCAGGGAGTCCGGGTGATCTCCCTCTACCCGCCCGACTTCGACAACCCCGACCCGCTCTCCGGCGAATGGGAGACCGCACCGCGCGAGGCCACGGCCGCCCTCACCGCGCAGTCACTGGTGGACTGCATCGTGTTCGCCGTGTCCCAGCCCCGTGACTGCTTCATCAAGTCGTTCCACTTCGAACAGGTCTGATCGATTCCGGGCCCGTGTTCCGTCCTGACCCGTCCACAGGGCAAGCTGCCTCAACGGCCGTCGCAGGGGTCGTCGCCCGCAGCCGACGGCTTCGTGTCGGCCGCCAGGCAGGAGGAGTACACCCGCGGCGGCGCGGGCCGCTGCTCCGGCTCCGACGGGTCGTCCACGGCGAGGGCCGTCACCGCACCGACGCCGGCCGCACACAGCGCGGCCCACGCGACACCCCGCATACGGCGGCTCGTTCGAATCGGCTTGAGCATCGAGTCATCCTACGAGCAGCGTGGCCCCCGCACGGCGGGCGGCCCGCACTCACCCCGAGGTGAGTGCGGGCCGCCGCTGTCGTGGCGCGGGTCAGCAGCTGGAAGCGGAGCTGATCCGCACCTTGTCGACCACCCAGGAGCCGAACGTGGTGACGTAGCCGGGCGGGGTGCAGTGGGTCTTGCCGTTGGTGAAGTGGGTGTAGACGATGTCGTCGTGCCGGGTGTTCACCATCTTCGTGGCGCCCTTGCTGGAACCGAGGGACTGCCAGCCGCTGGTGACGTCCTTGAACTGGCCCGTCTTCGCGGAGCCCTTGTAGAAGCAGACGTACGGGTAGGCGCAGCCGGCGGCGGCAGCGGACTGCGGGGCCGCCGAGGCCGTCGGGGCGAAGGCCAGGCCGGAGCCCACCGCCACGGCGGCCACGGACAGGGCGAAGCGCTTGCGCATGTTCATCGGGTCGGTTTCCTTCCCGGTCACGGGCCGGGTCCCCCTGTTGGTTCCCCCGAGTTGGCCCTTGGTGCCGTTGACGCGGTGCCGACGGTCGATCAGCTCCGCGGTGCTGCTGGGCCAAGAACGTACGGTCGGCACCGGCACCCGGTCGTCCCGCACCGGGTTGAACTCACGGTACGACCGCGGCGGTAGGGCTGTGGTTCCTGCAACCGCCGGACTACCGCGCCTGGTTGATGTGGTGCTGGCGTTGATCTCGACCGCTGCGGCGGGCCGGTCGAACGGGCGAGGGGCAGGGGTCAGCGCGACTCGGCCGAGAGCGTGCGGCCCAGGTGCGCGAGTGGGGACGAGATCATCACCAGGGGAGACAGCATCATGCCCGCGGCCGTGGCCAGGAGGCCGGCACGCGGACCCCACGTCTCGGCCAGGAAGCCGCCGAGCAGGGAACCCAACGGCGACATCCCCATGCCGACAAAGGTGATCGTCGCCGCCGCCCGGCCCTGCAACCCGTCCGGAGTGACCGTCTGCCGTACGGCCATGACCGCCACGTTCACCAACTGGCCGCCCGCACCGAACACGAGGTTCGCCGCGACGAGCACCGGAACGGTCACCGCGGTGGAGCCGTGCAGTGCCGGGACGCACAGGAAGACGCCGTCGCCGAGCGCCGCCGCGGCCACCAGCACCGGCCCGTAGCCGAACCGGCCCGGCAGACGGGCGGCCAGCACGGAGCCCAGGAGCGCACCCGGCCCCGTCGCCGCCAGCACCAGCCCGACCTGGCTCGCGGACAGGTGCAGGTCCCGCGGCAGGAAGAGCAGGTAGACGGTCATCGTGGCCGCGAAGGAGAACTGGAAGGCCGCCGAGGCCAGGCACACGGCCCGCAGCGTGGTGTCGCGGACGACGAAACGCAGCCCCTCGTGGATGCGTCGCCAGACCCGGCCGGGACGTTCCAGGTGTACCGGGGCGGACTCCGCTCGCTGGATCCGGCGGATCGAAAGAAACGACAGCGCGAAGCACACCGCACCGGACGCGACGGCGGCCGGCGCCGACAGAAGCGACACCAACGCACCCCCGAGGGCCGGACCACCGATCTGCGCGGCGGACCGGCTGCCCTCAAGCGCACTGTTGCCCCGTACGAGTTGCTCGGGTCGCACCAACCGCACGAGGGACGCCTGGTAGGCGACGTCGAAGAACACGGACAGCGCTCCCACGACGAAGGCGGTCAGGAGCAGCGCGGGCAGGCCGAGGAGCCCGAAGAAGCAGGCCAGGGCCGCGGCACCCAGAGCAAGCGTGCGCCCGATGTCGGTCAGCACCAGCACCGTGCGGGTCCGCCACCTGTCCACCCACGCGCCGACGAAGAGCGCGAGCAACAGGACCGGCGCCTGGCCCACCGCGCGTAGGACGCCCAGCTGGGCGGCACTGGCGTCGAGTGTCAGGACGGCCAGAAGGGGGAGGACCACCAGCCCGGTGTGTTCTCCGAGTTGGGACACGGTCTGCCCGGCCCAGAGTCGGCGGAAGTCGCTGTCCCGCCACACACTCGACGGAGCGGGACGGTCGGAATCGGACGAAGCGGAGGAGGCGGACGGCACGGGAATCCCTCGGGTCGCGGGCAACGAGGCCCGTCCGGCGGGCACACCACAGGTGCGCCGACGGTTCGGGCGGAAAGGGGGCTCGCTGTGCCGCGACATCAAGGGCAGCACGCGATGACGGGCCGACAGGCCCTCGACGTCAACGCGCGCTCGGACGACCGACCATGGCTGCAACTCCTCGAAGGATGACTCGCTTCCCCCGGACACTAGCGTCACGTGGTGCGTAGGGAAAGGAGATGAGACGTGCGCCGAGCGGACTGCGCACCGCCGTGGGGGATGGCGTCGGTCCGACCGGTGGACTAGGTTGTGCGGCGATGACTACCGGGACGGCCTCGCGCCACACACGGATCGGTGACCCGGTGCTCCACTGAGCGCCGCCCGGGCTCCGCCTCCTGTCGTGCTGATCACAGCTCGACACGTCAACCACGACAGGAGAAGCGATGCCCACCGAGACACTGCACATTCCGACCGCCGACGGCCGTGCCGACGCGTTCGCCGCCCACCCCGACGGCGATGAGCGGCACCCAGGGGTGCTGATGTACCCCGACGGCTTCGGGATCCGGCCCGTGCTGCGGGAGTTGGCCCGCGAACTGGCAGGGCACGGGTACTACGTCCTCGTTCCCCATCCCTTCTACCGGCACGGCCCGGCACCCGTTCTCGAACTCCCCGCCCACATCGGAGAGGAGGAGCGGCCCGCGGTCTTCGCCCGGCTGATGCCCATGATCGAGGCGCACACCGTCGAACGCGCCCTGAGCGACGCCCACGCCTACCTCGACTTCCTCGCCACGCGACCCGAGGTCGCCCCCGGACCGGTCGCCGTGACCGGATACTGCATCGGCGGCCTTCTCGCGGTGCGCACCGCCGCGGCCCACCCCGGGCGGGTGGCCGCCGTCGCCGGGTTCCACGGTCCGGTGGGCGCGGCCGGGCCCGAGCTCTTCTCCGGGCTCACCGCCCAGGTGCACTTCGGCCACGCCGAAGGCGACCTGACACCCGAGGCACTCGCCGGACTCAACCAGTCCCTGGACGCCGCGGGCGTCGACCACACCTCCGAGATCTATCCCGGCACCGTCCACGGCTTCACCATGTCCGACACCGACGCCTTCGACCCCGCGGCGCTGCGGCTCCACTGGGAGCGTTTGCTGCCCCTCCTCGCCCGCACGCTGCGGCCCGGTGGCGGGGGAGCGGCGGCACCGGCGTCCGGCTGAAGCCGCCGGGAGCCCCGAGCCCGGGGCGGAGGAGTCCGCCCCGGGCCGTTGCCGAGCCCTGCCCCGTCGGTGTCCGCCGGTCAGTAGGCGGTACTGACGGTGACTCCGCTGAACCCGCTCGCGGCGTACAGGCCGAGGTAGTTCGCGCCGGCCGCGGGGTTGTCGACGGTCAGGGTGTGGCCGTTGCCGGTGCCCGTGGCATGCTGGGTGTAACTGCCGGTCCCGGGCCAGCCGTTGGCGCTGTAGTAGAGGTCCGCGTCACCGGTGCCGCCGGACGTGGTGATCGTCAGCCGGGTGGTGCCGGCGGGGACGTAGAGGTACAGGTAGGCGTAGTTCCCGGTGGTGGCCGACTGGTTGCCGCGCCGGCAGTTCTGGCCCAGCTCCCTGGGATCGCTGCCGGTGCATTCGGTCCCGGTACCGCCGCCGACGGTGACCGTCCTCGTGGCGGAGGCGGTGGCGCCCTTGTCGTCCGTGACGGTCAGCTTCACGGAGTAGGTGCCGGCGGTGCCGTACGTCTTGCCGGGGTTGGTGGCGGTCGAGGTGGTGCCGTCACCGAAGTCCCAGGACCTGGAGGCGATCGTGCCGTCGGCGTCCGTGGACCGGTCGGTGAAGGTGACCCGCACGTCCTGCACGGCGGTGGTGAAGGCGGCGGTGGGGGCCTGGTTGCCGGGCGGGTTGGTGCCCCCGCCGCAGTCACCGGCCGCGCAGCCCGCCAGCCAGGTGTACCAGTCGGTGTCGTAGCGGGTGCCGATGGTGCCGGTCAGGTAGGTGCGGGCGGCGTTCCAGTCCCCGGCGCGGTAGTGGCCGAGCACCCTGTCCAGGTCGGCGCGGTGCTTCTCGAGCATGTACCGCGTGGCGAGGTAGCCCCAGCGGTAGACGCGCGTGGTGTCGTGGCTGTACGTGGTGTCGAAGAGGGTGCTCAGGGCGTACGTACGGCGACCGGCCTCCGTCATCGCCTCCGTGTAGGGGACTCCGCGGTAGGAGTAGGAGACGTACTCGGCGAAACCTTCGATCCACCAGATGGTCGGGGTGGTGATGTTGGCGTTGAAGTCGCCGTACATGTCGAAGCGGCCGTCGAGGTAGTGGGTGTACTCGTGGTTGAGGTTCCAGATCTGGAAGTCCGGGCGCACCCACTCGGCCTCGTAGGCGATGAAGCGTGGCTGGTTGCCGGCCGCCGAAGGGTCGCCCTCCAGGTACATGCCGCCGTTGTTGGTGTCGATCCCGTAGATCGCGCCGGCGTAGGTCTGGTAGTCGGTGCTGGAGTCGAAGACCACGACCTCGATGGTGGCGTTGCCGTCCCCGGCGACGGGTCCGCCGTCACGGACGACGCCGTGGAAGTAGGCGTCCTGGCCGCGCAGGCTGTCGCAACTGGCGGACAGCTCGCCCGAGGTCATCTGCTGGGCCTTGATGGTGATGCCGGCGCTGCACGTGTAGGTCACCGGCAGCACCGCCTTCGTCAGTTGCCCCTGGAGGTCGCAGGTGCCGTAGGAGGAGCAGTTGGCCTTGTCGTAGTAGTCGGTCATCTCGGCGACCCCGACCCAGAGCGGGGCGGTGGTGCCCTTGATGGAGCTGGCGTCGAGCAGACCGGAGGCCAGGGGGCGGACCTTGCTCCGCAGGGCGGAGTGCTGCAGGAACCTGCCGAGTTCACGTCCGGCGTTGGAGGTGAGGTACGACTGGTCGGTGCCCAGGAGCGAGAGGTGACCGGCCGCGAAGCCGTACAGCGCGTCGATCAGACCGGGATCCGACTGGACGGCGGCCACGAAGGCGGGTACCTGGTGGCCGCGGAAGGTCACGGTGTAGACGTTGTTGACCGCGTTGAGCATCCACCAGGAGGAGTTCCAGGTGGAGTCGTACGCCGCCAGCAGCCGCTCGAGCACGGGTATGTAGCGGGCGTTCTCCTCGGCGCTGTCGATGAGGGTGACGGCCTCGGCGAGGGTCTCACCGTTGGCGTCGTTGACGTCGCGGGAGCGGGGGGCGGCGAAGAAGGCGTCGAGCCCCGCACGCACGGCGGACTGCAGCGCGCTGCCGTAGGAGCCGACCGTGCCGGCGTTGTAGTAGTGCACGTAGTAGCCGGCGCGCAGGTAGAGCACGAGCTGCGGCATGCCGGTGCTCGAGTCGCCGGGGTAGGACGCCGAGCCGTCGCGCAGCGCGTAGGCGACGGTGGTCATCTGCGCCTCGCGGAAGGCCTGGTAGGCGTTGCTCCCGGTCAGGTCGAAGAGGGTGTTGACGCAGTCGGTCGTCGACGCCTTGATCTGCTGCACCAGCGCGCTGCCGGTGCGGGAGGTGAAGTCGGCGACGTCGCAGGCGGCTGCGGTGGCCGCGGCGGCCTTCCCTGCGGCCCTGCCGTCGGCCGGCGAGTTTGCCGACCGGGAGGGCGGAGCAGGCGGTTCGTCGTGCCGTCCGTAGGACTCCTTGAGAGCCTCCTTGCTCGCTGCCAGCGGCGGGAGTGAGGACGCCTTCAGACGTCCCCTTCCCACGTGCTCGGAGTCGGCGGTGGGGGACTGGGCCACCGGCGGGGGACCGGCGTGCTCGTCGCCGCCGGCCGCGGGCTCCGCGACGGACACCGGGGACCCGGCCCGGGCGTCGGCAGGCTGCGCCAGCAGGCCGAAGCCCATGGCGACGGTCAGGGCCAGCGGCAGGGCCGCGCCCAGACGTCGCCGGACGAGTGACTTTCTCACTGTGCCTCCCATGAGGGTGGGGACCACGCGACGCGCGGCCCATGGGGGATGAGAAGGCCGTGGAACGGGGAGGGCCGTGCCGCTCACCTGACGGGCGCACGACGACCGATGCCGAGATTGGCATGACCACGACCTGTGACATGTACCATTGCACAGGTGACATGGCTCAGGGAAGTCGTCCGACCGAACCTTGAGGTTGCCAATTGGCTTGAGAACTTCTGGAGTTGGGCGCGTGGCGGAAGCGTGTCCGCTGGGACTCGGCGAGTGCCGATCAGCTGCCGACGCGCAGAGCCTGCTCCTGGTCCTCGGTGTCCGCCCGGCCGTCCGCCCAGAGGGTGCGGACATGGGCGAGATGGCGGCGCATGCACTCCTCCGCCTCGTGGACCCGGCCGGCCACCATCAGGTCCAGCAACTCGACGTGCTCCTGGGCGGAAGCGACCAGCCGCCCCGCCCCGTTCAGGCTGCCCAGCCCGAACAGACGTGAGCGCTTGCGGAGATCGGCCACCACCTCGACGAGGTGGCGATTGCCGGCCAGGGTCAGCAGTTCGAGGTGGAACCGGTGGTCGGCTTCGAGGTACTTGAGGACGTCGTGCTCCCGGGCCGCCGTGACGATCCGCTGAGCCAGGGGCCGCAGGGCTTCCAACTGCTCGGCGGGCGTCGTCGCGGCGACGCGTCCCACCGTGGGGACCTCGATCAGGGTCCGGATCTCGGTGAACTCGTCGAGATCCCGTTCGGTCATCTCCGTGACCCGGAACCCCTTGTTGCGTACCGCTTCGACCAGGCCTTCCTTGGCCAGGTCCAGCATGGCCTCGCGCACCGGAGTGGCGGACACGCCCAGTTCCCCCGCCAGCGTGGGGGCGGAGTAGATGACACCGGGACGGAGGTCGCCGGCTATGAGGGCGGCCCGGAGGGCGTCGGCGACCTGGTCGCGCAGATGGGTCTGGACGGAGATCGCCTGGGTTTTGAGATGAGGCATCCCTGCTCCTCCGCCGGACCAGCCAATGACCTCCCACTATACAATGTCACGTTGCCTTGACGGTTCGGCGGTCAGCGCAGGGACGCCATCCAGGTCTCCACCTCGTCGGCGCCGCGGGGCAGTTCCGACGACAGGCACACGGGACCGTCGGCCGTGATGACGAAGTCGTCCTCGATCCGTACGCCGATGCCGCGCAGTTCGGCGGGCACCGTCAGATCGTCGGGCTGGAAGTACAGACCGGGCTCGACGGTGAGGACGTGACCGGTCTCGAGCACGCCGTCCAGGTAGGTCTCCCTGCGGGCACCGGCGCAGTCGTGGCAGTCCAGCCCCAGCATGTGGCCCGAGCCGCAGACGGTGTACCGGCGGTACAGGTCGGACTCGGAGGTCGAGGCCGTCCTGCCGTGCGGCCGCAGCCCCCACGCGTCGAGTCCCTCGGCGAGGACCCGCATCGCGGCATCGTGGAAGTCGCCGTACCGGGCACCGGGCCGCAGCGCGGCGATGCCCGCCGACTGCGCGGCCGACACCAGGTCGTAGACCCGGCGCTGGACATCGGTGAAGCGGCCGCTGACCGGCAGTGTCCGCGTCACGTCGCCGGTGTAGAAGGAGTCGGCCTCCACGCCCGCGTCCAGCAGGAGCAGGTCCCCGTCCCGTACCGGGCCGTCGTTGCGCGTCCAGTGCAGGACGCAGGCGTGTGACCCGGCCGCCGCGATCGTCTCGAAGCCCAGCCCGTGACCTCCGAGCCGGGCACGCCGGTTGAAGGTGCCCTCGATCCAGCGTTCCCCGCGGGCGAGGCGCGTGGCGTGGCGCAGTTCACCGACGACGTCCTGGAATCCGGCGACCGTCCAGTCCACGGCCGAACGCAGCTCCCCGATCTCCCACTCGTCCTTGACCAGCCTCAACTCCGACAGGAACGCCTCCAGTTCGGCGTCGGCCCGGGGGACCGGTGTCACCATGGCGTCGACGTGCGCGTCCACACCGCGCAGCACCCGGGTCGGCACGTTCCCGCGAAGGGCCCGCTCCAGGTCGGTACGTGCGGCGGCCTCGACGCCGAGTGTGGCCGACGTCTCCGGCAGCGTCCGGCGCCGACCGGTCCAGAACTCGCCGTACCGCCGGTCGCTGTGGAACTCCGCGCTGTCCGCCCCGCCGTCACGCGGTGACCGCGGACGGGTGAACAGGGTCACCGTGTGCCCCGTTCCGGTGGGTTCGAGGACGAGGACGCCGTCGGGCACCGCCTGCGTCCCGAGTTCCGCGGTGAGGTGGACGAACGCGGAGTGCGGCCGGAACGCGTAGTCGAAGTCGTTGCTGCGGACCTTCAACCCGCCCGACGGGACGACGACGCGTTCTCCGGGGAAGCGCTCGGACACCGTCGAGCGCCGTTTGGACGCGTACGCCGCTCCCGTCAGGAGCGGCAGCCTGCGGTCCGTGTCCGCCCACCCTCCCCGGAAGGGGCCGCTCTCCGCGGCCGGCGGCTCGTCATCGCCCCTGCTCCTGCCGAGCAGGCCGTCCCGCTCTTCCATCCGGGCATCCCCCTGTCATGGTTCACCGCACGGTGATCGAACCCTCCTCGCGCGTCGCGTCCGTCTCGCGGACACGGCGTCGCTGGGCCGAGATTTCCACGACCGGTTCCGCCGGGACAACGGGCGCGGGCATAAGAGAACGTGCGGGGCATGCATAACGCCGGCGCCCTCCCGGCCGGGAGCCGACGGGGGAGCCGTACCCCTCGTCCGGGGCGAGTGGCATCACCGAGCGTCGACGGAACCGCGCCCACGCGCATAATGGACCCCCGATTCCGCGACCCGGCGAGGTGTACCGATGGAACTGGAGCTGCGCCATCTGCGCGTGCTGTGCGCGATCGCGGATTCCGGGAGCGTCGGCCGGGCGGCGGCCGCGCTCGGGTTCACCCAGCCCGCGCTGAGCACACAGCTGCGCCGCGTCGAGCGGCTGCTCGGCGAGGGACTGTTCGTGCGCAGCAGTACGGGTGTGGAGCTGACCGCCTACGGCGCGGAGGTCGTGAGCCAGGCCCGCGAGATCCTGATCCGCGCCGACGCTCTCGGACGACGGCACGCCCCACGCCCGCCCGCGGCGGCCCGCGCACTGCGGCTCGGCGTCACCAACACACCGGTGGTGCCGATGCTCCTGGACGCCCTGCGCGAGGCATGCCCGGACCTCACGGTCTCCGTCAGCAGCGTGTACGCCACGGGTCACCTCCTCGAACTCCTGGAGGCCGGTGAACTCGACGCCGCGCTGGGCGTCGACTACCCCGGGCTGCCGGTGCGGCACTCCTCCGCCCTGGCCCACCGCGCCATCAACACCGTCCCGATCTTCGTGGCCATCCACGCGGGCCACCCGCTGGCGCACCGCATCGAGGTCCCGCTGGAGGAACTGTCCGAGGACACCTGGTTCGTCGCCTCCGACGACGGCGTGGGATGGCCCGGCGCCTTCTACGACGCCTGCCGGTCCGCGGGGTTCACACCGGCCGGCACGCACGAGTTCCACGTCCTCGACCAGTTGCAGTCGATGATCGCCAAGGGGCTCGGGGTGACCGCCGTCCAGCCCACGGTGCGTCCCGTCGAAGGGGTCCTGGTCAAGCCGTTGGCGGGCGACCCCCTGTGGCAGCGGCACCTGCTCGTCTGGCGTCGCGAACTGGTCGACGCGGCGGTGGTCGAGGCCCTTCACCACCATGCCGTGCGCACCTACCGCAACCTGCTGGCCCAGGCACCGCACCTCCAGAAGTGGGCGACTCGCACCTATGCGCCCGCACGCGCCCCGGAGGGGCACGGAACGGGGCTGCCCGCGAGGGCCTCGTGTGTTTGAGCGCGCCGGGGCGGATCACCCGGCGCGCAGGCCACGGGATGCTGTCCGATTCCCTGCTCGGAAGGTGGGTCATGGCTGTACGGGTCGAGTACCGGAGAATCTACGAGGACCCCACACCGCAAGACGGGAAGCGCGTGCTCGTCGATCGCCTGTGGCCTCGCGGCATGAGCAAGGAGAAGGCCGAGCTGGACGAGTGGCTGCGCGACGTCGCCCCGTCGGCCGATCTGCGCCGCTGGTACCACCACGATCCCGAGCGTTACGAGGAGTTCCGGCGCCGCTACTTCGCCGAACTGGAGGACGCCGGCCACGAGGCCGCGCTGCACCGTCTGCGCGACATGGCGGCACACGGCAAGGTCACCCTGCTCACGGCCACCAAGGACGCGGACCACAGCGAGGCGGCCGCCCTGGCCCAGTGGCTGGACCGCCGCCGCGGCTGAGCACGGTCGTGCATCCGGAGCGCGGCGCAGGACCGGTGGGCGACGCAGCGTGCTGCCCGGTCAGGACGGCTGAACCCGGTCGAAGAGGGCGAGGGCTTCGCGGGGGTCGGGGCTCACGAGGCGCTCCAGGCCGGCCGTCGTGATCTGCGCCCAGCGGCCGGCCCGCGCCCACATCCGCTGCTCGAAGGCACGCACACTCTCGTCCAGGTCTTCGGGCCCGGCGGCGACGGACTCGGCCAGTTCGGCGGCTTCCAGCATCGCGAGGTTCGCGCCCGCGCCCAACGGAGGCATCAGATGGGCGGCGTCGCCCAACAGGGTCACCCCGGGGACGTGGGCCCAGGTGTGGGAGGCGGGCAGGGCGTGGAGGGGGTGCCGGGCGAAGGCGGTGCCGTGGCGGAGGAGGTCGAGGACGTGCGGGGCCCAGCCCTCGAACAGCGTCAACAGCTCCGACCGCACGGCCTCGACGTCGGCCGGGCCCACTCGCGTGTGCCGGTCGAGCGGGGCGCGGAACTGGGCGTACACCTTGACGTGGCCGCCGCTGTTGCGCTGGGCGACGAGCGCTCGGTTCACTCCGTGCACCGCGACGGAACCGTCGCCGACCAGGCGTGCGAGGTCGGGGTGGCGGGCGTCGACGTCGTCCAGGGAGGACTCGACCATGGTGACGCCGGTGTAGCGCGGCGTCACCGGTGAGACCGCCGGGCGGACCCGGGACCAGGCGCCGTCCGCGCCGACGACGAGGTCGAACGTCTCCTCTCGCCCGTCCGCGAAATGAACCGCCGTGCCGCCCCCGGACCCCGGTGCCGCGCGGGTCACGCCGTGCCCCCACCGCACGTCGAGGGGGCCGAGCAGCAGGTCGCGGAGTTGTCCGCGGTCGATCTCGGGATTGGCCCGCTCGTCCGGACGTGGCCGCCAGTCGCGCAGGACGGTTCCGTCGACGTCCAGGATGCGCATGGCCTGCCCCTCGGGACGGGACAGCACCTGGAACTCCGCGAGCAGCCCCGCCTTGGCCAGCGCCCGCTGGCCCAGCCCCTCGTGCAGGTCGAGTGTGCCGCCCGGCGGGCGGGCGTCGGCAGCGGCATCGCGTTCGAGGACGGTGACGGGGTGGTCATGGCGGTGCAGGACACGGGCGAAGGTCAGTCCGGCGGGGCCGGCACCCACCACGGCGATACGTCGTCTCATATCGATACACTGTATTTCTGTGATACGACGCATGGCAAGGGTTACGGTGTGCCCATGACTGTCTGGGACCGGCCGGAGCCGCCGACTCGCCCCGCACCGCTCGACCGGGAGCGGATCGTCGCCGCCGCCGTCGCACTGGCCGACGAGGGCGGGCTGGAGGCGGTGTCGCTGCGCAAGGTCGCCGCCCGGCTGAACGCCGGTCCGATGCGGCTGTACGGCTACATCTCCACCAAGGCGGAGCTGTTCGACCTCATGGTGGACGAGGTCTACGCCGAGATCCTTCCCGAGGAGCGGCCCGGTGACTGGCGGGAGGCACTGCACGGCCTCGCGCACCGCACCAGGCAGGCCGCGCTCCGCCACGCATGGCTGGCCGACCTCCTCGGCGGCCGTCCGGCCCTCGGCCCGAACGGTCTCGCCGTCAGCGAGGCCACGCTGGCCGCCCTCGACGGCGTCGCCGACATCGACACGGTGATGCGTGCCGTGGAGACGGTCAGCGCCTACTCCACCGGCGCGATCAGGCGCGAGATCGCGAACCTGCGGGCCGAGCGCGCCACGGGTCTGTCCGAGAGCGACTGGCAGCGCGCCCGCGGCCCGCACGTGACGAGGATGCTGGCCACGGGCCGCTTTCCGGCGCTGGCCAAGCTCGTCTACGACGGCACGCACGTGGACGCCGAGGTGACCTTCGCGACCGGCCTGGACTGGGTTCTCGACGGTGTGGCCGCCAGACTCACCGGGCCGCCCGCGTGAGGCCCGGCTCCCGCCGGACGTAGGCCCGCCCCTGCGGGGCCCGGCCCGCGCTTCGCAGGAGCCGGCCGATCCGGTCGTTCCCCGTGCTCGCCGTGGCCGTGGCAAGAGGCGCCGGACGGCCGCACACCGCCCGGCGCCCGAACGTCCCGTGGCCGGTTCCCTGGTTCCTCGTCGGGTTCCTGCCGACCGCCCTGGTCAACACCCTCGGCCTCGTCCCGGCCGATGCCCACCCGTCAGACGGGACACCGGGCCGCGGAGAGTGTCGGTGTCATACGGCCGCCGCGGCGACGAACCCCAGAACATAGGCCCCGGCGAAGAGGAGGGGAATCCACCGCTCCACCCGGTTCAGCGGCAGATAGACCCGCCAGTCCCGGCCCTCCCCGAGAGCACGCCACTCGGCGGCCACGAAGGTGCGGGCCGGCAGCCGCTCCTCCAGCGCGCCGATCACCTCGAACTTGCCCCGGTTCAACTGGTGGTAGGAACGGACGGTGAACCACCAGGCGACACACATGCCCAGCAGGACCAGCAGGGCCGCGACCGCGAGGACCGCCGGCATGTCGCGGTGGTGCCCCTGCGACAACCAGGTGCCGAGGAAGGCGACCAGGCCGGTGTGGAGGGTCAGGAAGAAGGTGTTGGCGAGATTGCGCCGGGAGCTGACCCGGTCGGCCATCTCCACGCACAGCTTGTACTGCTCGAAGACCGCCGCGTGATAGGCGGCCTTCGCGTCGCGGTAGTCCTCCGCGCCGACACCGTCGTTCCACAGAGAGTCACTGTTCTCGACCATGGCAGGCTTCTCCCCGTAATCGTCACGCTCGCCGATCCTAACGACAAGGTAAGTTCTTCGACCGCGCCGGGCGGAGCAAAACCCCTACAGGACCCCGAAGTTCGGCGGAGAGTTGCCGCAACCGCGGGCCGGTGCGAGCCGGACACGAGCAGGAAGGAACGGCCGACCGTGATCCTCCCGAAGATCAGGGACCCCCGCCTCGTCACGATCCGCCGCGGCGGGACCCTCACTGATCCGGACCACCACCTGCTCGCCCTCTGGGCCGCGGCCTGCGCGGAGCACGTCCTGCACCTCTTCGAGACGGCTCGGCCCGAGGACCCGCGTCCGCGCCGGGCGATCGAGCACGGCCGCGCCTGGGCGCGCGGCGAGGTCGGGATGATGCGGGCCCGCGCTGCCGGCGGGCATGCGATGGGTGCGGCGCGGGATCTGCGCGGAGCGGCACGGCATGCCGCCTACGCCGCCGGCCAGGCCGCGGTCGTCGCGCACGTCGCCGCGCACGAACTCGGGGCGGCCGCGTACGCGATCAAGGCCGCCCGCGCCGCCGTACCCGAGGGCGAGAGCGAGGCCGCGGGACGACTCGAATGCCGGTGGCAGCGTGACCGGCTCCCGGCGGCGATTCGCGCACTCGTACTCGACGACCAGCGCTTGCGGAACGACATCTGCTGGTCGGTGTTCGACTGTTGAGTGACCATGATCGGCGTGTATGGGGCACTGATCTCAACTCATCTGAAATGATCAGTGTGTCGGGGGAGGCCACAGAGGCCGAGGGGGCTGAGGAGGCCGGCCGCCGGGACGGTTCCGCGCCGGGGAGGGGCGGGAGCGCCCGCGTGCCGCGCGGCAGCCGAACGCGCCAACGCCCCGGCCTGAACATCGAATGGGAGTTTCGGAGAACGTGCGCACGATACCTTCCGGCGGCCTGCCCGGCCGTCCGATCGCCGCGGTCGTCGCCCTCGTGGGAATCGCCTCGGGCGTCCTGGTCGGACAGGGGGGTCTGGACACCGTGGTCGGCTGCGGAAGCCCGGCCGACGACTACCCGTCACGGACCGCGCGGGACTGGGTCACCAACGCCGACCACGTCGTCGTGGCCACGACGACCGCGGAACGCGACGCGGACAAGCGTGAGATCGACAGCGGACCGGTCCAGTTCGTCGTCTCCCGGACGGTGACGTTCCGGGCCGACGCCGTCCTGTGGTCCGCGCAGCGCCCCCGGCACACCCTGGACAAGGACTTCGACATGGAGGCCGCGGGTTGGTCGGTGTACCGGAACAGCGGAACGCGAATCAAGAGAACCACCGCCGCGGCGCCCCGACTGGAGCCCGGTCACACCTACGTGCTGGCCCTGCGCTGGGAGTCCGACCGCTGGGTGGTCCTCGGAGAGGGCGCCGCGGTGCCCTTCGACGACCGTACGGCGGGCCGGGGGGAGTGGTGCGGGCGGGTGCTGAGCGAGGACGACGTGGCCCTCGGCGAGCGCTTCTCCCGCCTCGACGACGACAGCCTCGAGGAGGACGTCAAGGGACAGGACGAACGCGCCGTCGTCCGTGAACTGGAACAGGCCCGAAAGCCCACACCCGGGTCCTGAGCGGCCGGTCGCCGCCGGCCGAACGCCCGCGACACCCCGAGCGACCGGGCGGACGAACAGGGGAACGGCCGATGTCACCCGGTGAACGGCCGGAGAAAAACCGCCACCCGGGGTTATGCCGTGCGGTGGGTGCGCCCTAACGTCCCCCGCATGTCCGACGTTTCCCGCCGCAAGGTCCTCGGCACCCTCGCCGGTGGAGCCGCGCTCTCCTTCCTGCCCCCGTCGTTGCACGCGGCGATGGCCACGCCCATGCCGCGCGGCGGCCTGCGTGCCGTCGAGCACGTGATCGTCCTGATGCAGGAGAACCGCTCCTTCGACAACTACTTCGGCACCCTCAAGGGGGTGCGCGGCTTCGGCGACCCCACCCCCCTGCGCCTGCCCCCGGGTGCGGACGTCTTCCGGCAGCCGCGGCCCGGCGGCGGCGAGGTGCTGCCCTTCTCGGCCCGCCGGGCGGCTCTGGACGCGGGCCGCCCGGCGAGCGACATCCAGTACCTGGGTTCGCTGCCGCACGGCTACCCCGACGCCGTCCAGGCGCGGGCCGACGGCTGGTGGAACGGCTGGGTCGCCGCCAAGACCCAGAGCACCATGGCCCACTACGACCGGCGCGACATCCCCCTCCAGTACGAACTGGCCGACCGCTTCACCATCTGCGACTCCTACTTCTGCTCGATCTACGGCTCGACGAACCCCAACCGCAACTACCTGTGGACCGGCACCACCGGCTACGAACCGGACGGTTCCGGCCGGGCCGTCACCAACGCCGCCTACGACCACCGCCACGCCGGCTACACCTGGACGACGTACCCGGAGCGCCTGGAGGCCGCGGGCGTCTCCTGGCAGATCTACCAGGAGTGGGACAACTTCACCGACAACGCGGTGGAGTACTTCCGGCCCTGGAAGGAGATCGGGCGGAAGATCCTCTCCAGGGTCGGCGGCGCGTACACCACCACCGAGCAGTTCTACGACAGCCTGTGGAACCGCACCCCCGAGCAGCGCCGGGCCGCGCTGGCCGACTTCCAGCAGGGGGTCGACGCGCTGACCGACGCCGAGCGCCGGCTGTTCCTGCGCGGCGCCCACCGCTCCGCACCCGACACCCTCGTCCGGCGCATCCGGTCCGACATCGACAACGGCACGCTCCCGGCGGTGAGCTGGATCGTTCCGACGGCGGCACTGTCCGAGCACCCCAGCAGCTCCACCCCGGTCGGCAGCGCCAACCTGGTCTACGACCTCCTGGACGCCGTCGCGAGCGACCCCGAGACCTGGTCGAAGACGGTGCTGTTCATCAACTTCGACGAGAACGACGGCTACTTCGACCACGTGCCCGCCCCGACCGCGCCACGGCCCGCCTCCGGAAACGACGACGACTGGGTCGAAGGCAGACCCCTCGGTCCCGGGCCGCGCGTCCCCATGACGATCGTGTCGCCCTGGACCGCCGGCGGCCACGTCAGCTCGGAGGCGTTCGACCACACCTCGGTCCTGCGGTTCCTGGAGAAGTGGACCGGCGTGCGCGAGCCCAACATCAGCGCCTGGCGCCGCGGTGTCTTCGGCGACCTGACCTCCGCCTTCGACTTCCACCGCGCCCACCGGCAACCCGAGGTCGAGCAGCCCGGCCCGGTGCCGGACGCGGTCGGCCGCTGGAGCCCCGTACCGCCGACGGACCAGTCGCTCCCCCGGCAGGAGACCGGCACCCGCCGGACCCGCCCCCTTCCCTACCGGCTGTCCCTGAGCGCCGACGTCACCCGCACCGGCGTCCGCCTCCGGCTCGGCAACGCGGGCACCACCGCCGCATGGTTCACCGCCTACCCCGGTGACGGCGACGCTCCGCAGACCCGGACGGTCCCCGGGCACGCGAGCGCCGACCACACGGTCCCGTACGACGCCGACGGCTACGACCTCCAGGTGCACGGGCCCGGCTGGTCCGTGTGGCAGCTGCGGGGCACCGGCGTCGGCGCCGAGGCACACCTCGCCGGCCACCGGAACACCGGCCAGGTGCGGATCGTGTGCTCCAACCCGTCCTCCCGCACCCGCAGGCTCCTCGTCGGCGAGTCGGTCCACTCCCGGGGCCGCGGCCGGGGGGACGGGGTGCGCGCCGTCACCCTCCGGCCCGGCACCTCCCGCACGGTGCCGCTCGGCCTGGCGGACCACGGCTGGTACGACATCGTGGTCGTCGACCGGGACGACCCGGCGTTCCTGCGCCGTATGACCGGCCGCCTCGCCCACGACGGGCCGGGCGTCACCGACCCGGCGACCGGCACCGACCCGGTACTGGCCGCGACGATCGGCCTGCCCGCGGCTCCGCCCGCCCTGAACACCCCGTTCGCACAGGGCAGCCCCACCGACGTCGTCGTCACCGTACGCAACCGGGGCGACGACCGGCTCGACGGCCTCGACACGGCCCTGACCGCGCCGCCCGGCTGGACCGTCGAACGCGACGGCACCGGCCCCCGGACCCTCCGTGCGGGCGGATCCGCCGAGGTGCGCTTCACGGTGACGCCCGCCGAGGACGCCACGGCCGGCCGGCTGCTCGTCACCGCGCACGCCCGCGGCGACGGGCTGCTCCGGCTCGCCGAGGCCCGCGTGCGCAGCGAGGTCGCCCCCGTCCTGAGCGTCGCGCTGTCCGGCCCGGGAAGCTCGCCCGGCACCGACGGCGCCGTCCTGTCGCCGGGACGACCGGCCACCGTGACGGCCACCGTCACCAACGCCGGCGGCACACCCCTCACCGGTCTGACCGCCGCGCCCGACCTCCCGGAGGGCTGGCGGGCCGAGGCCAGGGGCACGGCACCGCAGACCGTTCCGGCGCGCTCGGACGTGGAGCTGGCCTGGGAGGTCGTCGCCCCCGCCACTGCCGCGCGGGTCTCCGCCACGCTCGGGGCGACCGTCACCGCCGGGCGGACCGGCAGCGGTGCCGACCGGAAGGCAGCCGCGTCCCTGCCGGTCAGGACGGGCCCCGTCATGACCGGTCACCTCCTCGCGGAGGACTTCGAGTCCACCGCCCCCGCGCTCGCCCCGGCCGCCGACCTCGACCGCCCCGGCCTGCTCGGCTGGACCAGGACGGCCCCCGAGGGCTGGACGGTCGACAACGCGCCGGACATGCCCCAGGGCACACGGGAACTGCAGGGCTGGACGTTCCTGTCCAAGCAGTTCTGGTTCCCCGCCGGGCAGAACCGCCCCGGCTTCGAGCGCGCGCTCGGCGTCGTCGCCGTCGCCGACCCCGACGACTGGGACGACACCGGCGGCCCCTCGGGCCGGGGCAGCTTCGACTCGACCCTGAGCGGACCCGCGGTGCCCCTCCCGCCCGGCACCTCGACCCTGTACCTGGCCTTCGACTCCCACTACCGGCAGGAGAGTCCGCAGGAGGCCGAGGTCACCGTCGAGTTCGACTCCGGCGACAAGGTGCGGCTGCTGTACTACAGCAGTGCCGCCTCCGGCAACGACAACCAGGGCCGCCACCAGGAGAACCGTCTCGTCCGCCTCTCCTGTCCCGTCCCGGCCGGTGCCACCTCGGCGAAGGCTGCCTTCCGGATCTTCCGTGCGGGCAACAACTGGTACTGGGCCGTCGACAACGTCCGCATGTCCGCCGCCCCGGTCACCGACACGTGACCGCCGCGGGCCCGCCGCCCAGGTGAGCGGCGGGCCCCGCCGGCGTCAGCGCGCGCTGTCCGACCCGGCGCGCAGCAGGGCCATGTCGACGACGTGGTCGGCCGCCTCCACCACCACCGGGTCATGGGTGGCGACCACGGTGACACAGCCGTGCCGGTGCGTCGTCGACATGAGCAACTCCACGAGGTCGGCGGCGCGTTCACGGTCGACCGCGGCCGTCGGCTCGTCGACGAGCAGCACCTCCGGCTCCAGCAGCAGGGCACGGGCGATGGCGATGCGCTGCCGTTCGCCGCCCGACATCTGGTCGGCCCGGTGCCGCAACCGGTGCCCCAGCCCGACCTCGGTGAGCAGTTCGGTGGCCCGCGCGCGCACCGAACGCGGGGAGCGGCCGGTGACGGACGCGGCGGCCAGCAGTTGTTCGAGCGCGGTGAGCCCGCTCAGGAGGTTGCCGCTCTGGAAGACGTAGCCGATCCGCTCACGGCGCACCCGCGCCTGCTCGGCGGGGGACAGCCGCGCGAGATCCGTGCCGCCGAGCAGGACCCGGCCCTCGTCGGGCCGCAGCAGAGCGCCGGCGACGGCCAGCAGCGTGGACTTGCCCGACCCGGAGGGGCCGACCAGCGCGGTCAGGGCGGACGGCGCGAAGCCCACGGTCAGCTCGCGCAGCGCGGTCGTGCGGGACTCCCCGCGGCCCAGCCGCACGGTGACGTCGAGAAGTTCGAGGCTCATCGGCCGGCTCCCAGCATGGTCATCGGGTCTACGGTGGTCACCTTGCGGAGCGTGACGGCGGTGCCGGCGAGTCCGACGAGCACGACCGTCGCCATGGTCGCGGCGAGCGACCCCGAGGGGAGACTGAACGGCACCTCGGAGCCCACCACCACGCCCAGTGCCGCGGCCAGCGCGGCGCCGACCGCCGCCCCCGCCGTCACCACGATCGCGGCCTGCGCGAGGGTGTGCCCCAGCAGCCGCGCCCGCGAGGCGCCCATGGCCCGCAGCAGTGCCAGCTCGGGGCGGCGCTGCACGGTCCACACCGCGAAGAAGGCGCCCACGACGAGCGGCGCGATGGCGTACAGGAACGCCTGGATCGAGGTCATGGTCAGGCGCTCGCCGGTGTAGCCGGGCGCGGCGGCGTAGGCGTCCTCGACGGTGACCGTCCGGGTGGCCAGGGCCCGGTCCGCCCCGGCGAGGTCCGCCTGCGCACCTGCCTTGAGGGCCACCGCGCTGTACTGACGCGGCGGTTCGGTGTCGGCGGCCCGCGTGCCGGGGGTGGCGAACCGGATGCGCTGCCAGGTCTCGACGGGCAGGTAGGCGACGGGAACATGGCCGTACGAGGACCGTTCGGTGGTGCCGGTCACCTTGAGGTCGATGCCGAACCGGTCGACGGCGAGGGTGTCGCCGACGCGTACGCCGTCCTTCACCAGCTGCTGCGAGACGACCACGCCGAACGGTTCGGCGGCCGACAGCGCGGTGCCGGACGCGGCTGCGGGGTCGAGGAAGGAGCCGGGTTCGATGCCGAAGGCGGCGAAGTCCACCTCCACCTTCCGGTCCGTGGTGCCGCGGGCGATGGAGACGCCCAGCGGAGTGGCCTCGACCCCGTCACGGCCCCGCCAGCCGTCCAGTTCCGCGCCGTCCACCAGGCTGCGGGCGAACTGGTCGGAGTCGGCTCCGCGGGCGAAGGAGAGATGGGTGGCGGGGAGTCTGCGCAGCGCGGAGATGGTGTCGTCGCCGAGTCCGGTGGTGAAACCACTGACGATGCCGACGAGCGCGGCGACGAGGACCACGACGCTACCCATCAGGAGAAAGCGGCCACGGGCCGCCTTCAGTTCGAGCAGAGCCAAGTACACGGGAGGAGCCTTCCCAGGGAGAATGTTGGGGACACTGTGTCCCCAACATAGAAGATGGCGACATGGCGTCCCCAAGTGGGGTGCCGAGTGGTGTCCCGGGCCGGGCCCCGAGTGGGGCCGTCCCCTCCCGGCGCCGACCGGCTCCTACACTGGCGACGTGCCGAAGATCCGTGCAGCCTCCGTCGCCGACCACCGGGCGCAGCAGCGCGCCGCGCTGGTCGCCGCGGCGCGGGAACTCCTGGAGGAGGGCGACGCCTCGGCCGTCACCTTCTCCGCGGTGGCCGCCCGTACGGGACTGGCCCGCAACAGCGTCTACAAGTACTTCACGGATCGTGGCCGACTGCTGGCGGAGGTGGTGCGCGAGGCGACGCCCCGCTGGACCGCCCGGATCCGTTCCGAGATGGCGACCGCCCGGACCCCGGAGGAATCGGTGGCGGCCTATGTACGGGCGCAGCTGATCCTGGTACGGGACGGGGAGCACCGCATCGCGCAGGCGCTCGCCGGGGACCGGGACGCGGCGGTGCTCCGGGAGGGCGCGGCCGAGGCGCACGCACAGATCCTGGAGCCCCTGATCACCGCGCTCACCGACCTCGGTGACGACGCCCCGCACCGCACGGCGCGACTGCTGCAGGGCTTCGTCAACGCGGCGACGACGGCCGTGGAGTCCGGCGACGACTTCGAGGCCGTGACCCGGCAGGCGGTCCGCCTGGCCACCGGCGCGGTGACGTCGCTGGCGGCACCGGACGGGCCCTGATCCGGCACCGGTCGGCCGGCGGACCGCCCCGGGAGGTCAGCGGCGGACCGCGCGCACGCCGACGGCGGTGACGGCCGCCGCCAGGGCCGCCGCGGCCGAGAGGCGCAGCGCCCGTACCCGCCACGGCGGGGCCGGCCTGGGCGCGGCGTCCCGCTCGGGCCGTCCGGCGGAGTCACGGGTGCCCGGCTCGCGGGCCAGCCGCATCACTTCGGCGAGGTGCAGCGCTCGGCGGCCGGTACCCGCGTCCTCGATCCGGGTCTTGCAGGAGAAGCCGTCGGCGTCCAGGGTGTCTCCTCTGCCGGCCTGGTCAGGATGGCCGCGTCCCGTGAACGCGGTAGGGCTCCGCGTCGGCCCATTTCACGTCGAGTCCGAGGCCGGGCCGGCCGGTGTCCGGGCGCAGGGCGCCGCCGTCGGGTGTCAGGGTGCCGTCGAACAGCAGGTTCTCGACGCGCACGTGGTCGTGGAAGTACTCCAGGTGCCGCAGCCGGCGCACCGCGCAGAAGGCGTGGGCGGAGACCGCGGGGGCGCAGTGCGCGGACAGGTCGAGGTGCCGTACGGCCGACAGCCCCGCGACCTCCAGAACCCCGGTGATGCCGCCGCAGCGGGTGACGTCCGCCTGGAGGCAGTCGACGACCGGCCCGCCGGGGCCCACGACGAGGTTGGCGAAGTCCTGCGCGGTGAAGGCGTACTCGCCCGCCGCCACCTCCAGCCGGGCCGGGCCCCGCTCGCGCAGCATCCGCAGCCCCTCCAGGTCCGCGGAGCCGACGGGCTCCTCGAACCAGCGCACGTCCCACTCGTCGTGGAACCGGTGCGCCCAGTACAGGGCTTCCTTGCGGCCGAGGGCACCGTTGGCGTCCGTGAACAGTTCCGGTGCGGCGCCGATCGCCTCGCGTACGGCGGTGAGCCGCTCGGCGTCGCGCTCGGGGTGCCGCGAGGTCTTCAGCTTCACGCGGGGGATGCCCTGTCCGACCCATCCGGCGAGCTGGTCGGTGAGGCGGTCCAGGGGGTAGTTGGTGAAGCCGCCGCTGCCGTAGACCGGCACCCGGTCGTGCTGGGCCGGCAGGAGGTGGACCAGGGGCAGGTCCAGGAGCCGTGCCTTGAGGTCCCACAGCGCCACGTCGACGGCGGACAGGGCCATGGCCCCGACACCGGGACGGCCGGCGTTGCGGATCCGCGCGCCCATCCGGTGCCACAGCGCCGCCGGTGAGGAGACGCCCGCACCCTCGATCAGCGGGGCCAGCTTCGAGCGCACGAACGCGGCGACCGAGACGTCGCCGTAGGTGTAGCCCAGCCCCGTGCGGCCGGCGGCGTGCACCCGGACGAGGACGAGTGTCGTGGAGTCCCACTCCAGGGTGCCGTCCTGTTCCTTGCCGTCCGGGCCGTCGGTGGGGATCTCGAAGGCGTGGACGTCGACGGCGTCGACCGTGCACGCCTCCAGCGAGGTCGCGTCCTGCCGCATCAGTGGCGCCCGGGCAGACGCTCGGTGTACTCGGTGTACTCGGTGAGCTTCCGGCGTACACCCCTGGCGGCGATGCCGACCGCGCCGGGTCCCGACGTGGCGACGCGGCAGCCCGCCTCGCCGGTGAACGTGGCGTGCGCGCGGGCCATGAACGCGGCCATCTCCTCGTGCCGGGCCTGGACGGGCTCCGGGTCCCCGTCGGCACGGTCGAAGGTGCCGAGCAGACCGTTGAGTCCGTCACCCGGATAGCCGTACACCCGCTGGACGCCCCACTCGGACAGGCGTTGGAGGACGTAGTCGGCGGCTTGGGCCATCGGGCTCTCCTGGGCGGGGGGTGAGAAACACTCTTGGAGTGCCTTCCCTGACAGCCGGTAAACCGGACGACAGTCACTCATTCGGCCATCCCCGGCAGAGGCCCGCGCGGGACCGGTGATCAGGGCGCTCATCCGCGGGGCACGACGGCTTCCCCATTCACCTGTCCGAGTGGCCACTCCGAGTTCCACGGCAGCCCCAGGGGCGGGCCACCCCAACCGAACAGGCCGAGGGGAGCGTCGTGCACCTCCGACAGCCGGCAGTCGGGCAACCGGTCCGAAGCGCGTGGCCGCGTACGGCCGATTTCGACCGGTGAGGGCGCCGCGTGGCGCCACCGCACGGAGAAGGAGGCTTAACGGCGTAGGTAGTTGGAAACGATTATCACGAACTGATCATCGAGGGGAGACGCGATGATCGACCGACGCGGGAGGTACTTCGTGAAGGACGCGCCCTTGTACCTGAGGCCGCGGATCGACCCGCCGCTCGCTTCGTTGCTGGAGGACGCGCCGTTCCTGCACTCCCTGGCCGACGCACTCGGATCACCGCTGAACGTGCTGCTCCCGGAGGTCGTCGCGGGCAACGCGGAACGCTTCCGGTCCGTCTACCGGCGTCATCATCTCGCCGGGCGGGTGTACTTCGCCCACAAGGCGAACCGTTCCAGTGCCCTCGTGCGCAGACTCGCGGCCTGCGACCCGGCCGCCGTCGGTGTCGACGTGGCCTCCCTGGAGGAACTGCGGCACGCGCTGGGCTGCGGCTTCACCGGAGACCGGGTGATGGCCACCGGCCCGAAGGACGCCGAGTTCCTGTGGCTGGCCGCCCGGGTCGGTGCCACGGTGAACCTCGACTCGCTCACCGAACTGGATCAACTGGCCGGTCTCGTACGGAAGTACCGACTGGCCCGGACCGACGTGCTGGTGCGTCTGTCCGGATTCGAGTCGGACACCGGCCCCGGCGGCGCGGGCACACGGCTGCTGTCGCGCCGCAGCCGCTTCGGCACGCCGGCCGCCGAGGCGGACGGGCTCTGGAGGGCGCTGGAACGACATGCGGACAGCGTCGAACTCGTCGGTCTGGCCTATCACCTGGACACCACGGGGCTGGAGGAGAAGGGGCGGGCCCTGGAACGCTGTGTGCTGCTCATGGACGAGTGCCGCGCCCGGGGCCTCGCACCGCGCGCGGTGGACATCGGCGGCGGCTTCGGGGTCGGCTACGTCGAGGACGCCGGCGAGTGGCAGCGCTGGACGACCGCGCTGAGCGAGGCCGTCCTCGGCATCCGCCCGCCCCTGACCTGGCGCGGCCACGGGTACGGCCTGCGCAACGAGGCCGGCACGGTGCGCGGTACCGCCGCCCTCTACCCCGCGCACCGGCCCACCGCGGGCCCCGACTACCTCGACGCCCTCCTCTCCCGCTCGGCGCCCGTCCTCGGCCGGCCCCCCGCCACGCTGCTCCTGGAGCACCTCCACGACCTCTTCATCGAACCCGGCCGCGCCCTCGTCGACCAGTGCGGACTGTCGCTGGCGCGGGTGCTGGAGGTGCGGCCCGCGGGCGACGCCCCCGACCGGTACCTGGTGCGCCTCGGCATGAACGCCGGCGACGTGAGCCTGGAGGAGCACGGGGTCCTCGTCGACCCCGTCCTGCTGCCGCGCGGCGACCCCGGGCACGGACCGACGGACGACGCCCCGGTGGGGGTCCACCTCGTCGGGAACCTCTGCCTGGAGGCCGACCTGATCACCCGGCGCCTGGTGTTCCTCCCCCGCCTGCCCCGGCCGGGAGACCTGCTGGCCTTCGTCAACACCGCTGGATACGTCATGGACTTCCACGCCCACCACGCGCAACACCAGCCGTCCGCACGGACGGTCGCGGTCACGCGGGACGACGGGGCGGGCGGGCCCTGGCGCTGGTGCCCGGACGAGAACTACTGGCCGCTCACACACCCGCAGGGAGTGCCGTCATGAGGTACGACAGCATCACGGAGGCCATCGGCAACACGCCGCTGGTCCGCATCGACCCGTCCGTGCACGGGCTGCGCCACATCGACCTCTACGCGAAGCTGGAGATGCTCAACCCGTTCGGGTCCGTCAAGGACCGGCCGGCCTGGCACATGGCCCGCCCCCATCTGGAGGGCGCGGCCGGGGGCGACGGGACGGTCGTGGAGCTGTCCAGCGGCAACACCGCCAAGGCGCTCGCGCTGCTGGCCGGAATGCACGGGCTGCGGTTCAAGAGCGTGACCAACCGGATGCGTGTGCCCGAGATCAAGGAACTGCTCCTGCTCCTCGGCGCGGAGATCGAGGAACTGCCCGGACAGAGCGAGTGTCTCGACCCCACCGACACGGACGACCCGCTCACCCGCTTCCACCAGGCACTCTCCGAGCCCGGCAACACCTATCTGCACACCGACCAGTACTTCAACCCGCGCAACGTCGAGGCGCACGCGGCCGGGACGGGGCCCGAGATCGTCAAGGACCTCGACGGCCGGGCACCGGACTGGTTCGTGGCCTGCGTCGGCACGGCCGGCTCCTCCACAGGCGTCGCCCGCGTCCTGCGCGAGCACGACGCCGACGTACGCGTGCTCGGCCTGGTCGCCGACAAGTCCGACTTCATCCCCGGCATCCGCACCATCGACGAGGTGCACCAGGTCGGCCTGTTCGATCCCGCGACCTACGACGTGCTGGCCCCGGTCACCTCGCAGCAGGCCATCGACGGCATGGTCACCCTCATCCGCCGCTGCGGACTGCTGTCGGGACCGACCGGCGGCGCCGCCTACCAGGGCGCCGTTCACCAGTTGGCGTCCGTCGACGCCGAGTTGGCGGGCACCGGCCGCCGCGAGAGCGCCGTGTTCATCGTGTGCGACCGGGCCGAGAGCTATCTGAGCTACGTGCGTCAACGCCGCCCCGAGCTGCTGGGCAAGATGCGGCGCGGGCAGTCGGCGTCGTCCCTCACCGACGACGAGGTCAGGGCGCGGGCCCGGGTGGTCGGCGTCGACGACGCACGGCGCTGGATCGCGGAGGGGGACCCGCGTCCCCTGGTCGTTGACCTCCGCGGCCCGCACGCCTACGCCGCCCTGCACATCGAGGGCTCGGTCAACATCGTCGACGAACTCTTCGAGGAACTGGTCCGCGGCGGACTGCCGTTCAGCAAACGCACCCCGGTCCTGCTGGCCTGCCCGGTGGGGGAGAAGTCGCTGCGGCACGCCGCTCTGCTGTCCCGCATGGGCCACCCGGACGTCAGGAGCCTGGCGGGCGGGATCGTGGCCTGGCGGGACGCCGGCGCACCGCTGGTGAGGGAGTGAACACCATGCCGGACGACGCGGGCCCCGAGCGGGTACCCGACCAGGACGGCGACTGGCAGCGGAAGCTGCGGACGCAGTTCCCGATCGTCACCGCGCACCCGGACCTGACGTATCTGGACAGCGCGGCGACCTCGCAGAAACCGCGGGCCGTCCTCGAAGCCGTGGAAACCTACCTCACCACCTCCAACGCCAACGCCGGCCGCGGCACCTACCCCTGGGCCAACCGCACCACGGAACTGGTGGAGCGGACCCGTGAACGCGTCAAGGAGTTCCTGGGCGACGGGCGACCGCGGCGCTCCACCGTCCACTTCACCAGCGGCACCACCGAGGGCCTGCGCACCGTCGCCCGCGACTGGCTCGTGCCCTATCTCGCCGACGGCGACGAGATCCTCGTCCCGTACGCCGACCACCGGGCCAACCTGGAACCCTGGCTCGAGGCCCGACGCCTGCTCGCCGAACGCGGTGTCGGCGTACGGGTGCGGGCCCTGCCCCGGCAGGAGTCCTCCGGCGACTACGACCACCGCGCGCTCGCCGACGTGGTCGGCCCCCGCACCCGGTTCGTCGCGGCGACCCACGTCCACCACGTCTACGGCGGCGACATGAACGTGCACCGCCTGCGCGCGGCCGTCGGCCCCGACGTGCCGATCTGCCTGGACGCCGCGCAGAGCGTCGGCCACCTGCCCGTCCGCGTCGACGACCCGGACCTCGACGTCGACTTCGTCGTCTTCTCCGGCCACAAGGCGCTGGCGCTGCCCGGCACCGGAGCGGTCTGGGCACGCAACACCCGTGGACCGGAACTGAGACCCGAGGGCTGGCAGGGCACCCCCAACACCGTCGGAGTCGTGTCGCTGCTCGCGGCGCTCGACTGGCTGGACGAGGCGGGCCCCGAACGCATCGACCGCCATCTCACCCGGCTGGCCACGCGCCTGACCGACCGGCTGCACCGCCTGGACCGCTACGAGATCCTCGGCTGCCCGGCCGGCCTCGCCGCCGACAGCGCGCTGCCCGCCGCCCAGCGACGGCACGGCATCGTCACCTTCCGGCACCGCGACATCCCCTCCGACGACCTGGGCTTCATCCTCTACAGCCACGGCTTCATGGTCCGGGCCGACAGCCTCTGCCAGGCCGGTGCGGACGACCGGGACGGATCCGTGCGGGTCAGCCTGCACGTCTACAACACACAGGAGGAGATCGATCACCTGCTCGCCGTTCTGGGCTCACTGGAGTGAACGGCTATTGATAACCGTTTCCACCTGTAGATTGCGTGGTAGTCACGACGGGTGAGAGACGGACGAGGTGACACGGCCGGATGGGCGTGAGTATGGGAACGGGCAGCATGTGGGTGGAGCGCTGGGAGCGGCAGCAGCAGCGTTACGCCGTGGACCGTGAGGAGCGGTTCGCGGTGATCGCGGACGTCACGGAGCACCTCTGCGCCGGACGCGACCGGCCGCTCCTGCTCGACCTGGGCTGCGGCCCCGGCTCCCTGTCCGTCCGGCTCGCCCGGCGCCTGCCGCGGGCGGAGATCGTCGCCGTCGACATGGACCCCGTACTGCTGGAGCTCGGACGTACCCACCACTCGGACTCCGCCCGGTACGTGGACGCGGTGATCGGCGAGGACGGCTGGACGGACGCGCTGGAGCTGGACCGCACCGTGGACGCCGCCGTCTCGACCACCGCCCTGCACTACCTTCCCGCGGCCGTTCTGCTGCGCACCTACCGGGGCCTCGCCGACCTCCTCCGTCCCGGCGGCGCGCTGGTCAACGGGGACCACTTCCCTCCGGACGACTCGCCCTGCTCGGACCTGACCGCCCACGTGGGGCGCCGCCGGGCCGAGCGGACCGGCGCACACGGGCACGCGGACGAGGACTGGGAGTCGTGGTGGCGGGCCGCGGCCGCCGACCCGGAGCTGACCGGCCTGTTCGAGCAGCGCGAGAGAAGCCGCTCGTCCTCGGGCGGCGGCAACCGGCACCTCTCCGTGGACGCCCACACCGAACTGCTCCATCGCGCGGGGTTCCGCCACGTCACACCCGTGTGGCAGGTCGGGGACAGTTGCGTCCTGGTCGCCCTGAAGGGCTGACACCGGACACGACCGGCTGACCGTGCCGGCCGCTCCGCGCAGGTCGACGATCGCCGATGGCCGATAAACGATCGTTGTCACCCGGGGGAGATCTGCGTACGCTGCCACGCACACGCAGCCGACGCGCCTCGGTCCAGGGAGCAGATCGTTGGAGTCGCACACCTCGCCGGGCCGGACGCTCCGGAAGGCCCTCGGCGACTCGTGCCCGCGACGCCGCGGCAGAACCGTGCACACCCTCGCCGCCGGGGCCGCCGCGCACACCGGAGCCTCCGGCGTGCGGGCCCGCGCCGCCCGCGACGGCAAGAAGGTGCCGAACGAGGAACTCCCGCACCGCTCGGCGGGGTTCTTCCGCGTGGAGGGTGGGGAGCCCCTCTTCCTGGAGGGAGTACTGAGGTCGGTGCTGCCTCAGGGGGGAGACGACGGGCGATGAGCTCCAGAGCCATGAGGTCACTGCTGAGCGCCCTGGGCGAAGAGGCATCGAGGACGCTCAGCCGGCCCGCCGACCCGCGGGACGTCATGGAGGCGTTCTGCCGGGCCATGAGCGTGCGCAAAGGACGCCCCGTCGACCTCCGGTTCAGCAGGTTCCCCAAGGACCTGGCCGACGTGGACGTGTCGGGGGCACGCCTGGACCTGGGGAACCGGTCCGTCATCGTGGTCGAGGAGGACACCGCCCCCCTGGCCCAACTGGTCATACTCGGCCACGAACTCTGGCACGAGGAAGAGGAGGACAGGGGGCATCACATAGCCGGGCTGCACGGAGCCGCCCGCACTCTCACCGCCGAGCAGCACCCCGAAGCCGTCCGCCGGGCCGTCGAACAGATCCTCGCCCTGCGGGAAGTGCCGCCCGACGCCGTCCTCACCGTGGCGGCACGCGCGGAGTCGGCCTCGCAGCACGAAGTGGACGCGGAGACCTTCGGGTTGCTCTTCGGCCGCGAGGTGCGCCCCTGGACCAAGGGCCGCTACGCGCGGGGGCCGGTCAGTGCCGCGACCGTCGAAGGACGCATCAACCTCTCCCTCCTCCATCGCGGTGGACACATCCTGTGAGCCCGCACCTCCACATCCCCTACGCGGTCCCCACCGCACTGCTGCTGCTCGCCCTCGTCCTCAAGTTCCCCACCCTGGCGAGAGCCTGGCGCGACCCCGACGTCCGCGCGACCGCGCTCCTGCTGACCTTCGCCACGGCCGTACTCGTGGTCATCACCCCGGTCAACATCGACCGTCTCAACAGGCTGACCGGAGTGCCGAACATCGCCTCGCCCTGGGCGTACAGCTTCCTCACCGCGTTCTGCGCCACCGGACTGACCATGATCATGCGCTGGCGGGAGGAACCGTCCCCGCGGCGCCGGCGCCGGATGCGGAACGTCTACTGGATCTACGCCGGGATCGTGGTCGCCCTGTGGGCCACGTTCCTGCTCGCCCACGTACCCGAGCCGCGGATCTACGACCTCGACACCTACTACGCCGGCACCCCCTGGATGCGCGAGCACATCCTGCTGTACCTGTCGGCGCACATGGTGTCGTCCCTGGTCGCCACCTACATGCTGTGGAAGTGGTTCCCCGAGATCGGCAACCGGTGGCTGAAGTGGGGCGTCGTCTGCCTGCAGACCGGCTTCGCCTCGGGGCTCGTGTTCGACGCGGCGAAGCTGGCCGCGCTCGGCGCCCGGTGGTCGGGGCACGACTGGGACGTCCTCAGCACCCGGGCCGCGCCGCCCTTCGCTCTCCTCGAAGCGGCCTTCGTCGCCGTCGGGTTCATCGTGCCCCAGGTCGGGCCCTCGCTGCAGAACCGGGCGCGCGAGCGGCGTGAGTACCGGCAACTGCGTCCTCTGTGGTGGGCCGTCCGCGACGTCGTGCCCTCCCCGGTCCCTCCCTCGTCGGGCCGTCGGATGCCGCTCGGCCTGCGCCTGGTGCAGCGCCAGCAGAGGATCCACGACGCCCTGCGCATCCTGGCCCCCCACCTGGACCAGGACCTCTTCCGGCGAGCGCGGAACCTCGTACCGGACGGCCTCGGCGAGGACACCGCACGGGGCGTCGCCGGCGCCGTCACCGTCCGCGCCGCCATCGACGCCCACCGCGTCGACAGGCCCGCCCGGGCCGGCTCCGACACGCAGCAGTGGGGCGCCGACCTCAGCGACCACATCGACGCGATCTCGCAGGCCCTGCGCCACCCCCGCCACATCGACAGCATCCGCCGACGAGCGACCAGCACAGAAAGCGTCAACACAGATGCCTCCTAGCACCAGTCGGCCCACCGCCGTCGTCATCGGGGCCGGCGCGACCGGCCTGTTCGCCGCCGCCGCGCTCACCGAGTTCGCCGACGTCGTCGTCGTCGAGCGCGACCTCCTGCCCGACGGCCCGACGGCCCGCCGCGGCATACCGCAGGCCAGGCACGCGCACCTCGTCTGGAGCGGAGGCGTGCGCGCCCTCGACGACCTGCTCCCCGGCAGCGTCGACGAGGTCGTCGCCCGTGGCGGACGGCTCGCGCACATCATGGGCGACATGGTCTCCCGGGCACCCAACGAGGTCTGGTTCAGACGCTTCCTGTCCACCCACCACCGCAATCTCGTCTGCTCCCGCAACCTGCTGGACGCCGTCCTGCGGGAACACGTGCTCGCGGACAAGCGCATCACCGTGCGGGAGAACACCACCGCGCTGGGACTGGAGCGGGTCGGCAGGCGTGTTCGCGCGGTCCGCGTCCGCGGCGGCGACGAGGAAACGACACTGCCGGCCGACCTGGTCGTCGACGCCTCCGGCCGCGGCTCACGCACCCCCCGCTGGCTCGAGGAGATGGGCCTGCCCCGAGCCGCCGAACGACAGGTGGACGCCGGCGTCACCTACGCCACCCGGATCTTCCGCGCCCCCCGCTCCGCCGCCGACATCGCCTTCCCCCTGGTGAACGTGCAGGCCAACCCGGCCAAGCCGCCCGGCCGGGGCGGCATCATCCTGCCCGTGGAGAACGACCAGTGGATCGTCACCCTCTCCGGCACCCGCAACGGCGAACCCGGCAACGACCCCCGGGCCTTCATGGAATTCGCACTCGGCCTGGGCGACCCCGTCATCGGTGAGCTCCTCAAGGACGCCGAACCACTCGGTGATGTCGTCACCACGCGTTCCACCGCCAACCACCGCCGCTACTACGAGAAGGCCGGGCACTGGCCCGACGGCCTCGTCGTCCTCGGTGACGCGACGGCGAGCTACAACCCCGTGTACGGTCACGGCCTCACCGTCGCCGCACAGTGCGCGCTCGCCCTGCGCACCGTCCTGCGGACCACGGAGCTGACCGCGCCCGGTACCGCACGACGCCTCCAGCGCGCCGCCGCCCGTCCGGTGAGCGCGGCCTGGGACCTGGCGGTGGGGCAGGACGCCCTCTACCCCGGCGCGACCGACACCCCGCTCACCGGGGCGGAACGGCTCCTCGCCCGGTACGTCGACCGTGCCGTCGAGACCGGTGCCGCCAACCCCCGCGCCCTGGGCGCCCTGCTGGACGTGATGAGCCTGGAGAGATCCCCTGCCCGGCTGTTCTCGCCCGACATGGTCGTGCCGATGCTCTTCGGCCCGAGGAAGCCGCGCCTGCAAGGGCCGCCCCTGAGCGAGGCGGAGCGCAAGGCCGCCACTTCCTGACCGGGCCCCCGCCGAGGCACGTCACCCGGCCGCACCGAGGGGTACGGGCGTGGTGCACGGCCCGGCTCCGTCGCCGCGTCGGGGGCTCCTCGGCCGTCCGGCGAGGCCACCAGCCGGAAGGTTCGCAGTAGTTGACCCACGAACGTGCAGCTCTGTGTGAAGCTTTGCCCATGAGTCATCCGCGAGAAGAAGTCAGGGCGAGGCTGCAGACCGACCGCCCGCACTCCGCCCGTGTCTGGAACTACCTGCTGGGAGGCAAGGACAACTACCCCGTCGACAGCGAGGCCGGCGACGTCATCCTGACGACGTTCCCGGAGTTCGCCGCCGTCGCCCGCCTGCAACGACGATTTCTCGCGCGCGCGGTCCGTCACCTGGCCGGTGAGGCCGGCATCCGCCAGTTCCTCGACATCGGCACCGGGCTGCCCACCGCCGACAACACCCACGAGCTGGCCCAGCGCATCGCGCCGGAGAGCCGCATCGTGTACGTGGACAACGACCCCCTCGTCCTCGTCCACGCCCAGGCCCTGCTCACCAGCAGTGACGAGGGCGCCTGTGCCTACATCGACGCCGACGTCCGCGACCCGGAACGGATTCTGGCCGAAGCGGCCAAGACCCTGGACTTCGACCGCCCCGTCGCGCTGACCATGCTGGGCATCATGGGCCAGATCTCCGACGCCGAGCGCCCCGCCGAACTGGTGAACACGCTGCTCGCGGGGCTGCCTCCGGGCAGCTACCTGGCCCTGAGCGACGGCACGAACGGCAACGAGGCGCTCAACAGGGCGGTCGAGGCGTACAACGGGCAGTCGGCCAACACCTACCACCTGCGGTCACCGCAGGAGATCGCCGCCTTCTTCGCCGGGCTGGACCCGGTGGAGCCCGGGATCGTGTCCACGGCTTCCTGGCGCCCGGACGCGCAGCAGGCCGAGGAGTCCACGGCCGACGTCTCCTTCTGCGGCGTCGCGCTCAAGAAGTGACGCACCCCGCCGCGCGACGGCTTCTGCGGCCGGCCGCAGTGAGTCGGACGGCCGGTGCGTGGACCGCACCGGCCGCCCCGTCGGGGGAGGGCTGCCTACCACGGTCGTACGGCCGGGCCGGCGAGGACCGCTACGACCCCTGCCCGGCTCTGTGGCCCTCCTGGGCCGGTGTCGCGCCCGGTGCCTAGGACGGCATCCGTTCCCGCGCCCATGACAGCACCTCCTCGGAGTCCAGCCCGGTGATCCAGGTGTCCGCCCGGCCACTGTCGCCGTGGTGGGGCAGCGGCCCCACACCGAGCACCCGCAGGCCCGCGCGCCGGGCCGACTCGACCCCCGTGAGGGAGTCCTCGACGGCGAGGGCGGCCTGCGGCGGGACTCCGCACAGGCGTGCGGCCGTGCTGTAGACGTCCGGCCACGGCTTCGGCCGGACCACCGGCTCCTGCTCGCCGTCCGTCGCCGGTTCGGCCCCGGCGGGCTCTCCAGGTGACTCCGTGGGTACGACGACGTGCCGGAAGTACCGGCGCAGTCCGGCGCGGCCGAGACTCTCGTCCACGACCTCCAGGGGGCAGTTGCTGGCCACGGCCAGGGGGAGCCGGCGCGAGCACAGGCGTACGAACTCGGAGGCGCCCGGCATCGTCACCGGGTCTTCCGCGACGAGGGCCAGGAAGTGCCCGAGCAGGGCCGATGCGAGGTCCGCGGCCAGGTCCGGCTTGTTCGTCTCCTCGGCCATGAGGCGTCCGCAGTCGACGTAGTGCACCCCCTGGGCCCGTTCGGCGAACCCCGGCGGAGGCAGCAGTCCGAAGTCACGGAAGGACCTGCCGCGAGCCTCCTGCCAATGACGTTCGGTGTCCATCAGGGTCCCGTCGCAGTCGAACACGACGGCCTCGGGTGACCAGTTCGGCAGAAAACCTGACATAGGCATGACGGTGGCCTCCTGGGGGGCGGGCGATCACGCGGGTCGCGGAATCGCGGAGTGAGGTGATGCGGCCTCCCCTGACGGACATGAGGACCGCCACCGCTGCCCTCGCCGGTTCCACCGGCCAGGACGATTCGCAATTCGGGGTATCAGCCGCAAAAGGAAAACATTGCGACCGCTACGTTATTTCTGATCCGAAACGCGGCGCAATCACTACTTCGAGTGCTCGACCGCTGAGCGTTCAGGGTGTAACGGCCGGCGAGAGGCAATCGCCGGACGGAGCTGATGCTCCGTCACTGCAACTGCCGGTAACACGAGTTGGGCCCCGGCGTGAGGCCCTTGTCGCCCGGTCCTGAGTGACGGCGCCGAGCGCCGATCGGCCGGGAGCGGTGCCCAGAACGGCCACAAGCCACTCGCGCGCGTGCATATTCGAAAGAAATGTTCAATGACCGCGCGCAGTTGACGTCTGATTGCTCCAGGCGTACGCGGGCGCATTACATTGTCCGTCGTCCATTCCACCCCGAGCCGAGGTGCACGAGAACTTGCAGGAACGGGCCAGAGCAACCCGCAGATCACTTCTCGAGGCGGCAGCCTGCCTCTTCGCCCAGCACGGATACGTGGGGACCAGCGTCAACGACATAAGCGCCCGGTCCGGACGGACCAGCGGCTCCGTCTACTTCCACTACACCAGCAAGGAGGGCATCGCCCTCGCCGTCGTCCGGGACGGTTTCGCCACCTGGCCCGGCCTCGCCACACGGTACGACGACCGAACCGTGCCGCCCCTCGAGCGCCTCGTCTCGCTGAGCTACGAGATCGCCCGCGCCCTGTCCGAGGACCCCCTGACCCGCGCGGGCGCGCGTCTGTGGGCCGAACGCGGCACCATCAACGTGCACATCCCCGACCCCTTCGTCCTCTGGACGGCCGCCGCGACGCGACTGCTCGCCCAGGCCCGGAGCAGCGGTCACCTGGCCGCCCACATCCGCCCGGCTCCCACCGCCCGCACCCTGGTCCGCGCCTTCTTCGGCTTCTGCGCCCTCACCGAGGCGCTCGAGGGGCCGCACGCCCTCACCGGCCGCCTCTCCGACTGGTGGCACCTGACCCTGCCCTCCCTCCAGCCGGCCCCCCACCCGGTGCGCATCCCGGTGCAGCCGGCAGCCGCCCCGAGCTGCGCCGAACACCCCTCCGGGAGCAGGCCGTCGCCGTGACGACCGGTCAGTGTGCCTTTGGCGCGATCCAGTTGATTCGTCAATGTGCGCATACTGTGCAGCTTTTGTCTGATCAGGATTTGAGCCGATCACAAGATGGTCACTAGGGTCTGCCTGGCACCCCACTCGGGGATCACCCGCAGGGGGTGACGGTGGAGGCGCACCGCCCGTCGTGACCGGCAGGCGGCTGGAGGAGAAGAGGACTGCCCACGTGGCCTCTCACCGTCGGCCCAAGCAGCCCGGCCGTGCCCGTGTGACCGTGATCACCGCGACCGCCGCCGCAGCCGTGGCGTTGACGTCCCAGGCGGCCCAGGCCGCCCCCAAGCCGAGCAAGGACGAGGTCAAGTCCAAGGTCGACAAGCTCTACGAGGAGGCGGAGAGGGCCACCGACAAGTACAACGGGGCCAAGGAGAAGCAGGAGAAGCTCGAGGGTCAGATCGACGACCTCCAGGACGAGGTCGCCCGTGGCCAGGCCGACCTCAACGCACTGCGTGACAGCCTCGGTTCGCTCGCCAGTGCCCAGTACCGCTCCGGCGGCATCGATCCCTCCCTGCAGCTTTTCCTCTCCTCCGACCCGGACAACTACCTCGACAAGGCCTCCGCCCTGGACCAGCTCAGCGGCCAGCAGGTCGAGACGCTGAAGACGATCCAGCAGAAGCAGCGCACCCTCGCGCAGCAGCGCGAGGAGGCCTCCGGCAAGCTCACCGACCTCGCGGACACCCGCACCGAGCTGAAGGACAAGAAGGAGAAGGTCCAAGGCAAGCTCGCGCAGGCGCAGAAGCTGCTCAACACGCTGACGGCGCAGGAGCGCCAGGAACTCGCCGAGAAGGATCAGCGGGCCAGCCGTTCGGCCAGTGACCGCGTCGAGCTCGGCAACGAGGCCCCCGCGTCCCAGCGAGGCTCCGCCGCCCTGGCCGCGGCGGCCACCCAGATCGGCAAGCCCTACGTCTCCGGCGGCACCGGCCCCAGTTCCTACGACTGCTCGGGCCTGACCCAGTGGGCCTACGCCCAGGCCGGCGTCCAGCTCACCCGGACGACCTACACCCAGCAGAACGACGGCACCAAGATAGGCAGGAGCCAGCTGGCGCCCGGCGATCTCGTCTTCTTCAACAGCCTCGGCCACGTGGGCCTCTACGCGGGCAACGGTCAGGTGCTCCACGCTCCGTACCCCGGCACCTCGGTGCGCTACGAGTCGATGAGCACCATCGGCTCCTTCCAGTTCGGCGTCCGCGTCTGACCCGTCCCTCGCCCGCTGTACCGCCACCGATCCGGTGGCGGGACAGCGGGCGAGGCGTCGCGGCTACTCCGCGGTTCCCGCCACGTGCGTGAAAGGGCAGTCCGCCTGCCCGTACGGCACCGAAGCGACCCTTGTGGGAAGGCATTCGAAAGCCTCGAAAGTCCCTGTGCGAAGGGCCATCCAGGCAACGCCCTCACGAGACGGTCATAAACAGCCGCGAGATATTCACACCCGGTCATTGTTCGTCCCAGTCACTCACATGACGGCTGGTAACGTGCCCGCCGTTCCACCCCCACAGAACGAAGTACCCGATCCTTGGAATCCACTTTATGACTGGTACGCCAGACGAAACCCCCACGAACACCTTCGCCCCGGGCGGACGCCGTCGGCACCGCAAGGCAAGAGTGAGCCGCATCGGTGCGCGACGAGCCGTCGTGCTCGCGATGGCCGTGCCGGTGGCCTCCGCCACGCTGGCCGGCACCTCGGCGTTCGCCGCCGACGACAGCGCCGCGAAGCCCCAGGGCATCTCGGTCGACGACCTCGCGGCCGACGACGCGCAGTTGGTCAAGAACCTGAACGAGCGCCTCGCCGACGAGCGCCTGGGCTCCGACGTCAGCGGCGTGGTCCTCGACGCCGACTCGGACACCGCCCTGTGGGACCACAACGGCTCCACCGCCCTCATGCCGGCCTCGAACGCCAAGCTCGCCACGGCGACCACCGCGCTGACGCTGCTGGGCGCGAACCACGAGTTCACCACGAAGGTCGTGTACGGCGAGGGCACCCTGACCCTCGTCGGCGGCGGTGACCGCACCCTCACCAGCGACGACGTGGCCGAGCTGGCCAAGACCGCCGCCGACGGGCTCAAGGCGGCGGGCCGGACCGACGTCAAGGTCCGGGTGGACGACAGCCTCTTCGCCGAACCCGGTCTCGCCAAGGGCTGGAACGAGGGCTACTACCCCACCGAGGTGACGCCGGTCCGCTCACTCGTCGTCGACGGCGCCGCGGTCGACGACACGTCGATCAACGCCGGCAACGTCTTCGCCGAGAAGCTCGCCGCGCAGGGCATCGCCGTCGACGGCGACGTCAGCCGCGCGACGACGAAGCAGTCCGACGTACCGGTGGCGCAGCACAAGTCGGCGCCGCTGTCGGACATCGTCAAGCAGATGCTCAAGACGAGCGACAACAACATCGCCGAGACCCTGCTGCGGATGTCCGCCGCAGAGCTGGGGAAGCCGGCCACCTTCGAAGGCGGCACCGCACTCGTCCGCCAGGTGCTGAGCTCGTACGGGATCTCCCTCGACAACTTCGAGATGTACGACGGCAGCGGCCTCTCCCGTGCCGACCGTATCCCGGCCGCGACGCTCGCCCAGCTCCTCGACGCGATCACCGAGTCCCCCGCCCTGGGCTCCATCCTGGAGGGGCTGCCGATCGCTGGTGAGGCCGGTGCCAGCCTCGGCCCGGAGTGGGGACGCTTCGACGACCCCAACTCCGAGTGCGCCGTCGGCAAGGTGCACGCGAAGACCGGCACCCTCACCGGTGCCATCGCCCTCAGCGGTGTCACACAGACCGAGGACGGCGACTGGAGGATCTTCTCCTTCATCGAGAACAACTCGACGGCCGATCCGAGCGACATCAAGGACGCCATGGACGGCCTCGCCGCGACGGTGAACGGCTGCTGGGCCTGACCGGTCACCGCCGCTGACACCTCGCACATCACGGTGCGTCTGCGCGCCGCCCACCGGCGGCGCGCAGACGCGTGAACCTTCCGCCCCCTCCCCTCGTTCAACCCTGCGACAGCATTCCGCGCAGGCGACTGTTCGAGGAGTTTCGGTGAAGGATCCGGCGGACTCGGTGGAATCGATGGAGCAGCTCGCCACGGTCTGGCGGGCCGTGGTCCTCGACCGTGATCCGGGGGCAGACGTACGTGACCTTCCGGGCATCGCCGTCCGCTGGGCGGACTGCCGGTTCGCCTTCTGGAACTGCGTCACGCTGACCGACGTCAAGGCCGAAGCGCCGCTCGTGGAGCGGCGTCTGGCGCAGGCCGCGGACATCATGCGCGCCAAGCGGCATCCCGGCTTCCTCTGGCTCTTCGAGGACCTCCTGGACGCCGGGGCGCGATCGGCCCTGGACGACGCGGCCGGGCGAGCGGGCCTCCAACTCGCCTTCCCCGGCACCGGTATGGCCGGGAACGTACTGCCCCTGCCGCGTCCCGTCCACCCCGACCTGACCTTCGCGCGCGTCAGGTCGGACGACGAGCTGACCGCCTACGCCGACCTCAACTCACGCGCCTACGGCTTCGGCCTCGACGAAGGCCGCGACGGGCTCGCCGGATCCGCACTCTGGAGACAGGAGGCGTACGCGTACCTCGGGCTGCGTGAGGGCGTCCCGGTGACGTGTGCCGCGGCGGTGCCGGCCGACGGCCGTCTCTTCGTCGCGCTCGTCGCCACCGCCCCCGAGTGGCAGCGCCGGGGCTACGGCGAAGCCGTCACGAGGAAGGCGCTGCACGAGGGCGCGCGGGCCACGGGTCTGACCCGCGCCACCCTGCACGCCACGGAGGCCGGGGCACCCGTGTACCCGCGCATCGGACTCCGCCCGAACTCACCGATCCGCTTCTACGGGTTGCGGGACTGACGACCGCTCACAGCGGAAGCCGGTGGGACATCGGATCTCGAGCCGCTGTTGAGGGCGACGTCGTCGAGAGGGACAATCTGCCATGCACCGAAGCCGCGTGTACGCCGTGATCATCGATGTCCCCGAGTCGACAGCCGCCCGGGCGGCGGAGTTCTGGGCGGCAGCCCTGGGAGCCACCGCCGCCCCCTTCCCGCCGGCACCGCACTTCACCACGCTCCACGGAGCACTTCCGGGTCTGATCACCGCCGTCCAGGCGGTCGACGACGCCCCTCGCACGCACCTGGACTTCGAGACCGACAACGTGGCGGCGGAGACGGCCCGCTTGACCGCCCTGGGCGCTCAGGAGATCGCGCACTGGCAGGAGTGCCGCGTGCTGCGGGCCCCCGGAGGTCACGTGCTGTGCGTCCTGCCGGTGGAGAGCGACGCCGAGACGTTCCGGACACAGGCCACGGTCTGGCCCTGACCGGAAGTGGCGGTTTCCAGGAGGGCGGTACTTCATGCGCGGTCGCGCGGATTCCGTCCGTTCGTGTGGACGGGCTCGGCTTTCCGCCCGGAACCGCGGAAACGGGCCGATAGTGGGCTCGGCGCCGGTCATGAGCCCGGCGTGCTCCGACGGCAGTACTCCACCCGGAAAGTTCGAGGTGCCCCATGACGCCCACCAAAGAGGCGACGGACCGCGTCCAGTTGGTCTTCACCCTGTTCGACGCCGATGGCAACGGCTACCTGGAGTCCGCGGACTTCGCCCTGATGAGCGACCGCGTCGTGGCGGCCGTGCCGTCGGCCGGCGACGCCGTCAAGGAGCGGCTCGCCGCATCGTTCCGCCGGTACGGGGACACGCTCCTGACCGAACTGGACGCCAACGGCGACGGACGGATCAGCCCCGAGGAGTTCGCCTCCGTCGTCCTCAACCCGCAGCGCTTCGACGCCGCCGTGGACGAGTTCGCCGAGGCACTCGCCGCGATGGGCGACCCGGAAGGCGACGGGCTCGTCGCCCGCCCCGAGTTCGTCGCGCTGATGATCGCCATCGGCTTCGAGCGACGCAACATCGGGGCGCTGTTCGACGCCTTCGGGCCGGACGAGGCCGACCGTATCGGCGTGGCCACCTGGGCGGACGGCATCCGGGACTACTACCGGCCCGAGAAGTCCGGCATCGCGGGCGACCACCTGACCGCGGGCGTGTCCGGGTGAGCAAAGGCGGCGAACGATCGGGCGCCGGCCGAGAACGCATCGTCGCGGACCGGACCGTCGTCATCACGTGACGCCACCCGTCCGGCACCAGGGCCCGGGGCCGCCGTGCCTCGGGCCCGAACCCCGGACGGAACCGGTGGGCGGCGACGGAGCGTGGCAGAGTGGAGATGCCCCGTTGTCCCCGAGAAGGGCCCCTTCGTATGCGTCTCCTGCTCATCCGGCACGGCCAGACTCCGTCCAACCTCAAGCACCTCCTGGACACGGCGGAGCCCGGCCCCGGACTGACCGCCCTCGGCCAGGAGCAGGCAGCGGCCCTGCCCGCCGCACTGGAGTCGGAGAAGATCGACGCGCTGTACGCGTCGACGCTCGTACGCACCCAGCTGACCGCCGCACCGTTGGCCGCCGCGACCGGGCTGGAGGTCCGGATCCGGGCCGGGATCCGGGAGCTGACCGCGGGCGATCTGGAGATGCGCGGCGACGACGAGGCGGCCCACACCTACCTGCACACCGCTTTCGCCTGGTCCGCAGGGGACGTGCGGCTCCGCATGCCCGGGGGTGAGAACGGCGAGGAGGCACTCGGGCGGTTCGACGCCGTTGTCGCCGAGGCGCACGGCAGCGGTGCGCAGACGGTGGCGATGATCAGCCACGGTGCCGCGATCCGCATGTGGGTGGCGGCGCGGGCCGACAATGTGGACGTCGCCCATGCCGCGCAGCACGCCCTGGCGAACACCGGGATCGTCGTCCTCACGGGTTCGCCCGAGGGGGGATGGCGAACACTGCTGTGGGAGGGCGAATCCCTGGGACCCGTGCCCGGCACTCCGGGACCGGACGACCCCACCGGCGCCGCCATCCCCACGCCCTGACACGGCCGGTCGGCCGGGCAGGGATCAAGCGTCGCGCACCCGGGCCTGCGGCACGGCACCGTCCGCCCCCGGCTCAGTGCCCCTGCGCGGCGAACTGCGTCAGCTGGTCCTTGACCCAGGGGTCGTACACCGCGAGCCGCTGAGCGGCGGCGGGGTCGAACTGCCGCAGCTGGTCCAGGACCCACGGGTCGACGCGCCGGTGCGAGGCGGGGCTGTGCGCCTGCGGTGCGGAGGTCGTCACGGTGGCGGGCCGGTCGGTGTGCCCGCCGGGCTGCTGAGGGGAGGCCGCCATCGCGGGGCCGCCGCCGACCAGAAGGGCGCCTCCGACGGCCGCGGCGACCATGCCGGTGATCCTGAGGTGTCGCATCGGCTTGTTCACGGTCTCTCTCCAGCTTCACACGACGACAGATACAGAAGCGGAATCAAATGATCCGGTAGCTCCGCTTACCCGGCACGACGCGCGCTACACGGACCCGGCGGCGGGCCGGGACCGGTCGGCCGGGTCAGCCCCGGGTGAGGCGTGCCGTCAGGCGGGCCAGCAGGGTGACGGACTCGCTCAGCCGCCGCTTCTCCTCGGCGTCGAAGGTCTCGCGGATGGCCGCGCCGAGCACGCCCGCGCGGCCGGTGCGTTCGCGCTGGAGGCGGGCGCGACCGGCGTCGGTGAGGTGCAGCAGGAGTTTGCGGCCGTCCTCGGGGTGCTGTTCACCGCGGACCAGGCCCTCCGCGGTGAGGTCCTTGACCGACTTGGCCGCCGACTGGTGGGTGACCCCGCGCAGGCGGGCGACGTCGGCCGTGGTCAGCGGGCCGCCGCGGTCGAGGAATCCGAGGACGGCGGCCTCGCCGGGAGGCATGGTGTCCACCGTTCGTACCGCCCGGACCAGCTCACCGAGCGAGTGCCGCAGTTCCTCGGCCAGCGCGTCTTCGTCCATGGGGGCATCCTATCCGGGCTCACGGAGTCGAGTTGTACAGTTAAGTTGTACAAACAGATTTCAGGCAGGCTTCGAGTGGAGTCGGAAGGACGTGTCGTTCATGGAACTCACCAAGTTCGGTCATGCGTGTGTGCGGCTGGAGAAGGACGGGCGTCGCCTGGTCATCGACCCCGGCGGTCTGAGCGATCCGGGGGCGCTGGAGGGCGCCGACGCCGTACTCGTCACGCACGAGCACTTCGACCACTTCTCGGAGGAGGTGCTGCGCCGGGCGGCCGCGGCGAGCCCGGGTCTTCGGATCTGGACCAACTCCTCGGTCGCGAAGCGACTGGACGGTCTCGGGACACGGGTCGCCGCCGTCGGGGACGGGGACGACTTCACCGTCGCGGGCTTCGACGTCCGGGTCCACGGGACCTGGCACGCGGTCATCCACCCGGACGTCCCGCGCATCTCCAACATCGGATTCCAGGTGGACGGAACCCTCTTCCACCCCGGCGACGCCCTGACCGTCCCCGACGGCCCGGTCGGCACACTGCTGCTGCCCGTACACGCCCCCTGGTCCACCGTCGGAAACCTGATCGACTACGTGCGCGAGGTCGCCCCCCACGACGCCTACGCCGTGCACGACGGCGCCCTCAACGACGTCGGCACCGCGATGGTCGAGGGCTTCCTCGGTGAGCGGGGCCCCGGGGTTCCGGCCCGCTACCACCGGCTGGCCCCGGGCACGAGCGTCCGGATCGGCTGAGGCCGGCCACCGGTCCGCCCGCTCACGCGCCCGGGCATGAGGCCCGGGGAGAGGCCGGACAGAGGCCGCGGAAGAACGCCGTGACGCCGTCGGCGAGCAGTCGGACAGGCGGTCGGGGTGTCGGCACGGACCGTCCGGTGCTACTTCGCCACCGGGGAGAGCCGTGTACGGCCGTTGCTGTCGACGGGCGTCGACGCGATCGCCGAAACCCCGAGGCACTGGGACCCCGACCGTCCCCTGCCGGACGCCTTCGACCACCTGTGGGCCACCGACGCCGCCCTTCCCGGCCCCGACGTCGGCGCCCTCCTGCGCCTGGCCAGGACCGAAGCGGGCCTGCGTGCGGTCTGGCTGCAGACCCACGACGAGGCCGAACCCGTCTTCGCCCGCGCCCTCGACGAGTGGGCCCGGCTGCCCGCCGACGAAACGCGGTGGACGGGGTGACGCGCGGGCTTGTAGCTTGCGGTGGAAGATCGTGACGCCGCCCGAGGAGGTGAGACCCGTGAACGCAGTATCGACGTGGGTGCTCCCCCTTTCCGTCACGGTCGGCGACTGACGTAGGTCTCGCCGGGAGCGCCTCCATCCAAGGCACTCCCGGAAGGCCACACCCATGGACTCCTCGCAGCCCATCGCCGAGCCGTCGTCGCAGGACACGGCCGAGCACCACGCCCTCGCGGGCGACACCCCCCGACGGTCGCAGGGCCCCGCCGCCGACCGCACACCCGCCTTCGACGTGATCGTCGCCGGGTGCGGACCCACCGGCGCGACGCTGGCCGCCGAACTGCGGCTGCACGGTGTGCGGGTACTCGTCCTGGAGAAGGACACCGAGCCCGCGTCCTTCGTCCGCATCGTCGCCCTGCACATGCGCAGCCTCGAACTGATGGCGATGCGCGGACTGCTGGACCGCCTGCGCGAACACGGAAGGCAGCGCCCCGCGGGTGGGCTCTTCGCCGCCATCGCCGCACCCGTTCCCCAGGGCCTGGACTCCGCGCACGCCTACCTGCTGGGCATCCAGCAGCCGGTCGTCGTCCGCCTGCTGGAAGAACACGCGGCCCAACTGGGCGCGCGGATCCGGCGTGGTTGCGCCGTGGCCGGTCTCGAACAGGACGACGAGGGGGTGACCGTCGAGCTGGCCGACGGCGAACGGCTGCGTACGCGCTACCTCGTCGGCTGCGACGGCGGACACAGCACGGTGCGCGAACTGCTCGGCGTCGGCTTCCCCGGCGAACCCGCGCGCACCGAGACGCTGATGGGCGAGATGCACGTGGGCGTGGAGCACGAGGAGATCGCCGCCAAGCTGGCCGAAGTCGGCGCGGCCGCCAGGAGAATCCAACTCAGGCCCTTCGGCGCGGGGGCGTACCGCGTCGTGGTCCCCGCCGCCGGAGTCGGTGACCGCGCGGAACCGCCCACCCTCGACGACTTCAGGAAACAACTGCGCGCCCTGGCCGGAACCGATTTCGGCGTGCACTCCCCACGCTGGCTGTCCCGCTTCGGGGACGCCACCCGGCTCGCGGAACGGTACCGGGTCGGACGGGTGCTGTTGGCCGGCGACGCGGCACACATCCATCCGCCCACCGGCGGACAGGGCCTCAACCTGGGTGTCCAGGACGCGTTCAACCTCGGCTGGAAGCTGGCCGCGCGGATCCGCGGCTGGGCGCCGGAATCCCTGCTGGACACCTACCATGCCGAACGCCATCCGGTCGCCGAGGACGTACTGGACAACACCCGCGCCCAGATGGAACTGCACTCGACCGAGCCGGGCCCCCGAGCCGTGCGCAGACTGCTCACCGAACTGATGGACCTCAACGAGGTGAACCGCCGCCTCACGGAGAAGATCACCGCGATCGGCATCCGGTACGACTTCGGCGAAGGCCCCGACCTGCTCGGCCGCCGCCTGCCCGACATCGACCTGGCACAGGGCCGCCTGTACGGACTGCTGCACCGCGGCCGCGGCCTGCTCCTCGACCGCACCGCACACCTGACCGTGGGCGGCTGGGCGGGCCGGGTCGACCACCTCGCGGACCCCACCGCGGCACTGGACGTTCCCTGCGTCCTGCTGCGCCCCGACGGCCACGTCGCCTGGATCGGCGACGACCAGAGCGACCTTGACGACCACCTCTCCCGCTGGTTCGGCGAACCCGCCGACTGATCGCGGGAGCGGAGGACGGACAGGCCCCGACGAGCGGTCGGGGCCGCGACCGGGGCCGGGGCGGTGCGGTCGCGCCCCGGCCGCCCTCGCCGAGCACGCGTCAGCCGGAGCGCCCTTCCCGCTCCAGGGCGTCCGTCAGCGACTCCAGCAGGCCCGGCACCGAATCCTCCAGGTCGGCGCCGCGCAGCCGGTGGCCGCGAGAGGTGCCGACCATGACCGGATGGAGGATGCCCGCCTCCACGAGGATCTTGAAATGGTGGGTCGCGGTGGACTTGCTCAGGCCCTCGTACAGGTCCGAGCAGGCCGCTTCGGCGGGGGAGAGCACCGTCAGACGTCGGACCATCTCCAGGCGTACGGGGTCGGCGAGGGCACGCAGCAGCTTCTGGACGTGGCCGACGGGCGGCAACTGGTCCGACGGGATCTCCCAGGACGGCATGACGCGACTCCAAGTTTGACGCTCATCGTACTTCTCCCTAGCATCCCTGAAGTACGACCTTCATCAAACTTACCAGGAGCCCTCGTGCGGTCCCCTCTCTCTGCCCGCCGTCCACAGCCATGGAGCTACGCCACACTCCTCGCCCTCCTCATTCTGGGGCAGGCGACCTCCGCCATTCCGTCTCCGCTCTACTCCCTGTACGCCGAGAAGTGGGACTACCCGCCCTTCCTGACCACGGTCGTCTTCGCCGCGTACGGGGCCGTGGCGGTGATCGCGATCCTCGTCTCCGGGCCCCTGTCGGACCGTTACGGCCGTCGGCCCGTGCTCCTCGTCGCCGTCCTGCTGCTCCTGGCCGGGCTCGCCGTCTTCACCTTCGCCGCGGGGCCGGGTTACCTCGTCGTGGCACGGATGCTCAACGGACTGGGGATCGGCGCCATCGTCGTCGTGGGCGGGGCCGCCCTGCTGGACGTGAGCCCGGAGCGGGCCGCGCGGAGCGGCACGTTCACCGCCATCGCGTTCAACGTGGGCATCGCCGTAGCCGCGCTGGGCACCGCGACCCTGGCCCAGACCGGATTCCACCCCCTTCTCGTGCCCTACCTCGCCGACGGACTCGTCGCCGTCGCCCTGCTCGTCCTCCTCGCGGTGATGCGGGAGCCGCACCCGTCGGTCGGTGCCGCGCCCCTGGGCATCCCGCGTCCGCAGGTCCCCAAGGAGATCCGCCAACGCTTCACCTTCGCCGTGATCGGAGCCGGTGCCGCCTGGGCCGTGCTCGGCGTCTGCTTCTCGCTGGAGCCCGCGATCGCCTCCCGTGCCGCGCACATCGACGGACCGCTCTTCGGCGGCGTGATCATCGCCGCCGTCACCCTCACCGCGGCCGTCGCGCAGGTGATCGGCGGCCGCTACCCCGCACGCACGGTCGCGCTCGTCGGCGACACGGCCCTCGCCGCCCTCATGCTGGCCGGCGTGGCGGGCTTCGCCACCGGCAACGCCGTCGTCATCACCGTCACCGTCGCCCTCCAGGGCGGCGCGTACGGACTCGCCTTCGGCGGCTCGCTGCGCCACCTGACCGCGCACATCCCCGCCGAGCGCCGCGGAGCCGTCATGTCCGCGTTCTACCTGCTCGCCTACGGCGCGCTCATCACGCCGACCCTGCTCGTCGGCCTCGGCGCGACCGTGTGGAGCGACACCGCGATCTTCCCCGTTTTCTCCGTCCTCGCGGCGCTTCTCTGCCTGACCGCCGTGGTCGTCGAACGGCGGCAGGGACGTCGGGAAGCGCACGGCGGGGCGACGCTGTCGTCGGGCCCGGAGGCGCGAGCGGTGAGCCGCACCGACTGAGCGGTGGGCCGGCCCGCGGCCGGGGCGGTGTGCCGCGACGCCCCGGAACGCCCCCCGGCGGGGACGCTCACAGCCGGGTCGCCGTGCGGACGAGTCCGGCGAGCGCGGGGGAGCGGCTGTGAGCCGGCCAGGCGAGGTGGGTGACGACGGGAGGCGCGTCGGTCAGGGGGACGGCGGCGTGCTCCGCCCACAGCCAGGCACGGGCCGAGTCCGGGTAGACCGCCACCGTACGGCCGAGGGCGATCAACTGGGCCAACTGGGTCTGATCGTGGATCTCCGGCCCCGGGCCGGGCGGGTACGTGCCGTGGCGGGCCCAGCGGGCGAGCGGAAGACCGGGGACGTCCTCGATGTCGGCCACCGAGAGGGTCCTGCGGGCGGCGAGGGGGTGACCGGCGGGCAGGACGGCGATCTGCCCCTCGGTCATCAGCTCCTCGCTGTCGAACCCGGCGAGGGAGTTGAACGGAGCGTGCATCAGCGCCGCGTCAGCACGGCCGTCGCGCAGCATCTCCTCCTGGTCACAGGTGCCACTCGGCAGCACCTCGACGTCGGCGCCGTCCGTTTCGGCCGCACAGGCGTCGAGGAGCTTGTGCAGCAGTTCGTGGGACGCGCCGGCCTTCACCGCCAGCACCAGGTGGTCGCGGCGGCCACCCGGCCGATCCGCACCACCGGCACGCCGGGTGCGACGAGCGGCGGCGATGGTCGCGTCCAGGGCGGCGCGGCCCTCGTGGAGCAGCATCTCCCCGGCGACGGTCAGCGAGACGCTCCGGCGGTCGCGGTCCAACAGGCGGACACCGAGGCGCCGTTCCAGCTGCTGGACCGCCCGGGACAGCGGAGGCTGGGCGATGCCGAGGCGCTCGGCGGCACGGCCGAAGTGCAGCTCCTCGGCGACGGCGAGGAAGTACCTCAGCTCGCGGATCTCCAAGGTGTCCATGGCCAGAGCGTAACTCGGTGATACCTGCCGGGTATGACAGGGCACCGCATCGGTATTGGCCGCGCCGCCGGCCGACGGGCGAACATCGACGGCATGAGCGGAACGGAGTCCGCGCCGCCGACCCCGGCGAACAAGGGGCCCCCGGCGAACGGCGGACCAGACGACGAGCAACCCTCTGTGATTCGACCCAGCAGGAAAGACACCACGGCATGAACACAACTCCCGCGTCACTGCCCGGCGGAACCTGGACCCTGGGCGACATGACCGTCGCCCGTTTCGGCTACGGCGCCATGCAACTCGCCGGTCCCGGGGTCATGGGCCCGCCCGCCGACCACGACGGCGCGCTCGCCGTCCTGCGCGAGGCCGCCGCTCTCGGCATCAACCACATCGACACCGCCGGCGCGTACGGGCCGCGGGTCACCAACCGGCTGATCCGCGAGGCGCTGCACCCCCGTCCCGGAACGCTGCGCATCGTGACCAAGGTCGGCGCGGTCCGTGACGAGCAGGGCGGGTGGCCCCCCGCCCGGCGCCCCGACGACCTGCGCCGTGCCGTCCACGAGAACCTCGAGGACCTCGGCCTCGACGTGCTCGACGTGGTCAACCTCCGGCTCGGCGACGCTCAGGGACCCCGGCCCGAGTCTCTCGCCGAGCCTTTCGAGACCCTCGTCGAGCTCCAGCGCCAGGGCCTGATCCGGCACCTCGGGGTGAGCAACGTGCTGCCGGAACAGGTGGCGGAGGCGCAGTCGATCGCGCCGATCGTGTGCGTGCAGAACATGTACAACCTCGCGCACCGCCAGGACGACGAACTGATCGACGACCTGGCCGCCGAGGGAGTCGCCTACGTCCCCTTCTTCCCGCTCGGCGGGTTCACTCCGCTCCAGTCCACCGCGCTCTCGGCCGTGGCCTCCCGGCTGGAAGCGAGCCCGATGGCGGTCGCCCTGTCCTGGCTGCTGCGGCGCTCGCCGAACATCCTCCTGATCCCCGGCACCTCGTCGGTGGCCCACCTGCGCGAGAACGTCGCAGGCGCGGGACTTCCGCTCTCCGAGAGGGACCTCGCGGAACTGGACGGGATCGGCCGGTAGCAGGACGCGGCACCTGGCCACAATAGGGGCCGGGGCCGGACCGCCGGGCGGGCCCTCGTGGTGGTGACGAACAGAGAGGCGAGTGCGTGACACGGCATCAGGAGAGTACGCAGGAGCAGGTGGCGACGAGGGCGCCGCGAGGGCGGACCCGGTGGTGGGTGGTCGCCTCGATACTCGGCGCTCCCGCGCTGGCGGTGGTCGGATTCGTGGCACTCCTCGCGACGTGGGTGCTGTTCGGCGACGGCTGAGAGGGCATAGCGCCGCGGTCGGAGCTGCTTCCGCGAGGTTCTCGGGACAGCTCCGGCCGCCGCCCCCCCTTCTTCCCGGACCGTGGGCGGCGTCACCGTCCACCGCGTCGACGAGACTCCTCCGCCGTCCGGGACCGGACCGTGGCCGCTGCCCGGCGCCACCCCCGGCCTCGTGACCGCCGAGGACCGGTCGCACCCCCACTTCGCCGACGCCGAGGGCATCCTCCGCGTCGACAGCCACAGCTTCGCCCTCACCCTCGACGGCCTGCGCGTCCTGGTCGACACCGGCGTCGGCAACGGCAAGGAACGGCTGGAACACACGGGAAGCCGAAGGCGAGTGGGTCCCCACCTTCCCCCACGCCCGCTACCTCGCGTCCCGTACCGAGCGAGAGTTCTGGGCCGGGTACGCCATGTCGGCGCCTGCGTCGACACCGACCGGCCATGTCGTCACCCGACCCTACGTCCAGCGCATGCCGAGGGCGGAGAGCCGCTCGATCCGCTCCGGGGACAGCGCCGCGGCCCGCGAGCGTTGGTTGCCGATCCACGCGCCCAGGTTGACCCCGCGCTCCTCCGGGCCCTCGCCGACGGCGATCCGCTCCACGTGCTTCCTCGGCACCCGAAGGTGCCCCTCACGCTCGAAGAACTGCCGGGCGGCCTCGTAGTTCATCGCCCACTTGTCCGCCTGCGTACGACGAGGGGCCGGCTTCTCGTCCTCGGCGGCGGGCGCGATCCCGAGGACCTGTTCGCACATCCACTGCTGCACGGTGGTGAGACGGTCCCAACCGAGCTGGACCGACCGGACCCACCGGCCGAGATCCTCACCCTGGCGCACGACCGCACCCGGCTCCACCGGCAGCGCCCCGCCGGTCTCCAGGTGCCCGCGGACGAGGTGGAACGCGCGCTGCCACTCCACCGGCCAGGCCGGGCACCAGGCGGGGTCGATGTCCGCCAGCCGCTCGCGCCGCTCCTCGGACAGCCCCCCGGCCGCCGACCGCACCGGCAGTCCCTCGGCCCGCAGCTGCCCGGCCTCCGGCGTCCTGCGGGCGGCGGCCCGCTGGTTCTTCAGCCAGACACCCACCCGGTGGCCCTGGTGGGTGGCGTCCAGTGGCGCGAGCAGGTGCCCGTTCGCCTCGGCCCAGCCACGGGCCGCCGCGAGACCCTCCTCCCACGCGACGTCGAAGTGGGACCAGACCATGCCGAACGCCTCCAACCGCTCGACGCGGTCCGCGTCCATGCCGCCGCGGGCGTGGAAACGCCGGGCGTCGGCGATCCACTGCCCCAGCGGGAAGCCGGCGAGCGAGGCCGGCCACGCAGCGCTCTCGTCGGCCTCCCCGGCCTCCGCCGTCTCGACCGCCGGGCCGCCCCCGACGGCGGGCACGCGGTAGGTGAACGGCACCTTCAGGTCACCGTGGAGCCGGCTGTAGAGGCCGGCGGCCTCGACGCCGCGTCGCCAGTGGGCGTGCTCCGGGTTCAGCACGCGCAGGCTGATGAACGCGGCCAGCTGCCTGGGATCACGGGGAGTGGAGAACTTCAACAACTCCCGTGCCGGCACCGACAGCCCGTCGCCCCGGCCGTCCTCACCGTCCACCCCGTTACGGCTCTGCACCCCCCGGACGTCGCTCCGCGCCTGCTGTTCGGCGAGCTGCTCGACGACTCGGGCGTCGTGCGCCCGCAGCGCCTCCAGGAGCTTCGCCAACCCGCCGTACGCGCGGCTGGTGAGCATGTTGTCGGCCGTCTCGCCGGGCCCGAGCAGAACCGGCACGACCAGGGAGGCGACTTTGCCCTCGCCGGGCCGCACCCGCAGCGCCCGGCCGACGGCCTGGACGAGGTCCGGCATGGAGCCGCGTACGTCGGCGAAGTAGACGGAGTCGCAGCTCCTGATGTCGACGCCCTCGCCCAGGACCTTCACCGAGCCCAGGAAGCCCTTCTCCATGGCGGTGCCGTCCGTGGCGATCCCGGCCGCGAACGCGTCGAGAACCCGCCGCCGGTGGCCCGGCCGGTGCTCGCCGCACAGCCAGTCGGCCCAGACGGTCCTCGGGTACAGCTCCGGATCAACGCTGTGCAGCCGCGCGGCGACGCCGGGAAGACCGGCCGCGAACGCCTCGGCCTCCTTGACGACGTGATGGAAGACCAACGTGCGCCGGAACCCCTCCTGCGAGGACGCCTTCACCAGGGCGGTCTGCAGCGCGGCGAGCCGGGCCCCGCGCACCTCGTCCGAGCGGTCCTCGGCACCCGCGAGCTGCCTGGCCCGGAGCTGAGCGTCGGTGATGTCCACGCACACCACCCGGTACGGCGCGCAGATCCCCCGGTCGATCGCCTCCGACAGCGTCAGCGTGTGGCAGCGGGCGCCGAACGGCCCGTCCGGATCGTCCTCCATGGACGCGACCAGCCCACCCGGTGCGCCCTCGGCGTCCTCGCCCAGCTGCCACAGGCGGGGGGTGGCCGTCATGTACAGGCGGCGCAGGGACGGGATGCGGGTGTTGTCGTGGACGACCGCCCAGGGCTTGCCCAGCCGTCCCGACGTCCGGTGCGCCTCGTCGACCACGATCAGGTCCCACCCAGGGAGGCCGGCCCGGTGCGCGCGCTCCAGCGTGCCCAGCCCGAGGGAGGCGTAGGTGGCGAACACGGTGATCCTGCGGAACGGCCGCACCCAGTCGACCAGTTCCCCCGCGTCCGTGGTGTTGGGGAAGGCCGCGTCCTCGCCGCGCAGGGACGAGACTCCGATCACGGGGCCGGTGCGGCCGCCCGCACGCCACCCGGCCGCGGTCTGGGTGAGCAGGTCGAGCGAGGGGACGAGCACCAGCACCCGGCCGGCCCGCAGCTCCTCCGCGGCGCGCACGGCGACGAGGGTCTTGCCGGTTCCGGTCGCCATGACGGCCTGTGTCCGCAGACCCCGCTCGGGGACCGTCGACCGGGGAGGCAGATCGAGCGCTCGCAGCACCGCGTCCACCGCTTCGCGCTGGTGCGGGCGGAGCTTGTGCGCTGCCATGGTGATCGGACTCCCTTCCGTACGCGGTGGGAGTCTCTCACGTGGCCGCCGGCCGGACCGGCCCGCCGAAGCGCAGGCCGTCGAAGAGGATCGCCGTGATGTGCGCGGCCTCGTCGCGCCACCCCTCGGTGGGGCGCATCGCGCAGATGCCTCCCAGCGCGCGCAGCAGGGTGCGTCCGCCGACGTCGTGACGGAGGGTGCCGGCCGCGGTCCCCGCGTCGAGGAGCCGGTCGAGTGCCTTCTCCATCTGCGTGCGGGCGTCGTCGAAGACCGGTGAATCCGTCGCCATGATGCTCTCCAGCGCCACGGCCATCCCCTTGCCCACGGCCGCGTGCTCCACGAGCAGCAGCAGGAAGCGACGCAGCGCCTCGTCCGGGGCGTGCCGGTCGAGCAGTTCCCCCGGGGCGGCGCACAGTTCGTCGACCTCCTGGCGGTAGACGGCCTCCACGAGGGCCTCACGGGTGTCGAAGTGGCGGTAGAGCGTTCCGACCGCCACCCCGGCCTGCCGGGCGATCTCCTTCACGTGGGCGTCGGCGTCCCCGGTGAGGAACGCCTCCCGCGCCGCGGTGAGGAGTGCCTCGCGGTTGCCCCGCGCATCGGAGCGCAGCGGACGTGATGACGGCAAGGGGGGCCTCCCTATGGTGAACCAGGTTCAGGTTAGAGTATCCGGAGTCAGGTTCACTTTACTGGAGAGGTACTCCCATGACAGTCGTGGAAGAAGGGCTCAACGGCCTGCGCGTGCTGGTCACCGGTGGCAGCCGCGGGCTCGGCGAGGCAACCGCCCGCCGGTTCGCCGCCGCGGGCGCGACGGTGCTGACGGCCTCGCGCAGCGCGCCCCCGCAGGACCTGCCGGCCACGTACATCCCCGCGGACCTCGCCACCGAGCAAGGCGTGGCGGAACTCGGCCGACGCGTCCTCGACAGCGTCGGCGGGGTGGACGTCCTGGTCGACAACGCGGGTGCCGCGAGCGCCCCGGCGCCGACCCTGCGGCGGTCGGACGAGTCGTGGCGCGCGGACCTGGCGATGAACCTGCTCAGTGCCGTCCGGTTGGACCGGGTCCTGGTGCCCGGGATGGTCGAGCGGGGTTCCGGGGTGGTCGTGCACGTCTCGTCGATCGCGAGCCGCCTGCCGCAGCGCACCGAGGCGTCCTACGCCGCGGCCAAGGCGGCGCTCAACGCCTACAGCCGCGAGCTGGCGACCGAGGTGGGCGAGCACGGAGTGCGCGTGGTGTGCGTCCTGCCGGGCTTCGTGGCCACCGAGGGTGCCGTCCGGCATCTTCAGACGATGGCCGACCAGCAGGGCACCGGGCTGGAGCAGGTCCAACAGCAGATCGCGGACCATCTGAACGTGCCGATGGGCCGGCCCGGCGATCCCGAGGACGTGGCGGAGATGATCGCGTTCCTCGCGTCCGGGCGCGGGAAGTGGCTGACGGGAGCCGAGTTCCGGGTCGACGGCGGCATCATCCCGGTCGTGTGAGCCCCGCCCGGACAGCGAACGACGAACGACGAACAACCAACATCGAACATCGGAGACGACCATGAACATCAGCCTCGGCGCCGTGATCATCGACGCGGCCGAACCGGAACCCGAAAGTGCCTTCTGGCACCGGATGCTGGGCGGCTCGGTCACGAGGACCGAGACCCATCACTTCCTCCGGGCGGACGGCTTCCCGGTGATCGTCGTCCAGCGGGCGCCCGAGCAGCTGCCGCCGACATGGCCGGCGGGCGGCGCGCAGCAGATGCACGTCGATCTGACGACGGACGACCTCGCGGCGGCGGACGCGACGGCGCTCGCGGCCGGCGCACGCCGGCTCGATCCCACCGAGGACGTCGACCCCGCGGTACGGAAGGGCGGCAGGGTCTACGCCAGCCCCGCCGGCCACCCGTTCTGCCTGCGGTCGGCCTGAGCGTGGGCACCGCTCGCGTGCGTGGCGATCACTGCGCGGACGCGAGCAGGTGCTCCCGGCCGAACATGGAAGCGGCTGCCCGCGCGGTCGGCGTACCGGAGTCCAGGTCCGCGCCGGCCCGGCGCAGCACGGTCACCACGTCGTCCGCGCCCTTGAACAGGGCGCCGGCGATGGGGGACTGGTCCCGGTCGTTGCGGAGGTCCGGGTCGGCGCCGTGCCGGAGCAGGGCCCGCACGGTGTCGGCGTGAGCGTGGTACGCGGCGAGCATGAGCAGGGTGTTGCCCGCCGGGTCGCGTACGTCCACGGGCAGCCCGTGCGCCAGGAACTCCGCCAGCTGTTCGGTGCTGCCCTCCCGGGCCAGATCCATGGCGATGGCCACGACGCGCTCCGTCTGCTCGGGAGTCAGCCCACCACTGCTGTGCATGTCCATGAAGTCTCTCCGTGGCGGCACGCCCGCGCCGGCGTGGGCACATCACGTGTGCCCACGCCGGCGCGGTACGGGCGAACCGCGTCTCGCTGACCGGCCGGGTCAGAGGTTGCCGGCCGCCAGGGCCTCGATCGCCTTGCGGACGCCCGCACCGTAGGCCGGGTCGGCCTGGGTGCAGTTGTGGATGTGCCGCTCGATGGTCTGCTCCGAGGCACCGTTGATCGCGCGCGCCGTGTTCTCGAAGAGAACCTGCTGCTGCTCGGAGCTCATCTGCCGGAACAGGTTGCCGGGCTGCTCGAAGTAGTTGTCGTCGTCCTCGCGGTAGTTGAACCGGTCGGCGACGGCACCCACGGCCTGGCTCGGCTCGCGGTAGGCGGGCTGCTCCTGCCAGCGTCCGTAGGAGTTGGGCTCGATGCCCGGGGTGGCTCCCTGGTTGCCGTCGACGCGCATGCCGCCGTCGCGGTGGTAGGAGTTCACCGGGTTCCTCGGGGCGTTGACCGGGATCTGGTGGTGGTTGACGCCGAGGCGGTAGCGCTGGGCGTCACCGTAGGAGAAGAGCCGGCCCTGCAGCATCCTGTCGGGGGAGAAGCTGATGCCCGGGACCACGTTGGCCGGGCTGAAGGCGGCCTGCTCGACGTCCGCGAAGTAGTTGTCGGGGTTGCGGTTGAGCTCCCACTCGCCGACCTCGATCAGCGGGTAGTCCTTCTTCGACCAGACCTTCGTGAGGTCGAAGGGGTGGAAGCGGTAGTTCTCCGCGTCGGCCTCCGGCATGACCTGGATGAACAGCTTCCACTTCGGGAAGTCGCCGTCCTCGATCGCGTTGAAGAGGTCGCCCTGGTGGGACTCGCGGTCCTTGCCGACGAGGGCCTCGGCCTCGGCGTCGGTGAGGTTCTTGATGCCCTGCTGGGTGCGGTGGTGGAACTTGACCCAGAACCGCTCGCCCTCGGCGTTGATCAGGCTGTAGGTGTGCGAGCCGAAGCCGTGCATGTGCCGGTACGAGGCCGGGATGCCGCGCTCCGACATCACGATCGTGACCTGGTGCAGCGCCTCGGGGAGGTTGGTCCAGAAGTCCCAGTTGTTCTCCGGGCTGCGCATGTTGGTGCGCGGGTCGCGCTTCACCGCGTGGTTGAGGTCCGGGAACTTCAGCGGGTCGCGGAAGAAGAACACGGGGGTGTTGTTGCCGACGAGGTCCCAGTTGCCCTCCTCGGTGTAGAACTTGACGGCGAAACCGCGGATGTCGCGTTCGGCGTCGGCGGCGCCGCGCTCACCCGCGACCGTGGAGAACCGGGTGAACAGAGGAGTCTTCTTGCCGATCTCGGAGAAGATCTTCGCGCTCGTGTAGCGCGTGATGTCGTGAGTGACCGTGAAGGTGCCGAACGCGCCGGAGCCCTTGGCGTGCATCCGGCGCTCCGGGATGACCTCGCGGTCGAAGTGGGCGAGCTTCTCCAGGAACCACACGTCCTGCAGCAGCATCGGTCCGCGCGGGCCGGACGTCAGGGAGTTCTGGTTGTCCGGAACCGGTGCACCGGCAACCGTGGTCAGCGGCTTCTGGTTGTTCTCAGGCAAGGCTTGCTCCTCGGTGTGGTTCTTCGCATGCGCTCAGGGCCTGACGGTCCCGGCCGGCCGACAGCCCGGGGCGAAGCCGCCCCGCGCGTGTTCCGGCACCACCCTACATTGGACTCGATCTAAGGCAAGGTGCCATCTAGAGCGATATCCGCTCTTGAACTGACGTCGAAGACTGTTAAGGTGCTGCGCATGAGTGATCTCCTGGGGCGGCTTCGCGAACGCGGCTGGCGCCTGACCGCGCAGCGGCGCGTGGTCGCCGAGGTCCTCGACGGGGACCACGTCCACCTGACCGCCGACGAGGTGCACGCCCGAGCGGCGCAGCGGCTGCCCGAGATCTCCCGGGCGACGGTGTACAACACGCTGCGTGAACTGGTGCACCGCGGCGAGGTCCTCGAGGTGTCGACCGACGGCCGCGCCAAGCGCTACGACCCGAACGCGCACCGCCCCCATCATCACCTGCTCTGCGCGCGCTGCGGCTCGATCCGCGACGTGCACCCGACGGGCGACCCGCTCTCGGACCTCCCGCCCTCCCAGTCATTCGGCTTCACGGTCTCCGAGGTCGAAGTGACGTACCGCGGCATCTGCCCGGACTGCGCCGCCTGACCGCGCCCCCGTCACCTGCCGCGTCGCCGGGCCCGTCCGAAGGGGGAACGCCGTCGCCTCCGCTCGGGAGTGACGGCGCCGGGGGCGGACAGGCGCAGCGATATGCGGCGGCGCGCGACCAGGCCGACCACGATCAGCAGCAGGAACGGCAACCAGGCGATCGCGTACGCGACACCGTAATGGTGCAGGTCCAGGATCGACCGGCGCGCATCCACGTCGCTGCTGTTGACGCCGAAGTACGCCAGCAGCAGCGCGGGCGGAAGCGCGAGGAGCGAACCGACGGCGATCACCGCGGCCAGTACCCGGTCCCGGTCCTCGGCGTACTGCTGGGACGCCGTCTCCAGATCGACGCGGCGCGTCGCGAGTACCGCGTTCACGCGCTCGACGATGCGGGACGTGTTGGCCAGCGCGTCCGCCAGCGACGAGACGTCGCGCAAGGAGGAGTGGAAGCTCTCGACCAGCAGCTCCGGTATGAGGATCGTGTCGGCGTACGCCTCGACGCTGAAGCTCAGGTCGAGCTGGAGATCATTGAGTCTGCGCGAGAGCTGCGCGACCAGGGCACGGGCGTCGTCCGTCGTCTCGACCGCCGCGTCCCGGTCGAGCTCCAGCGCCTCGAACGCCTGCCGCCGGACGCGGTGCACGGACGCGACCGCGGTGAGGATGCCGGCAGCGGCCAGCGCGAACGCGTTCTCCGTCGCGGGCGCGTACCCGACGATCAACGACACGCCTCTGCCGTGCGCGACCATGGTCTGCCCGGCGTTGTTCAACGTCTCGGGCCGCCGGATGCCCAGCGTGGCGCCGGTGCCGCTGTCCAGCGTGCCGCGCAGCACGATGGTCACCACCTCCCGGCCGACCGCGTCGCCGACTCTGTGCTCGGCCAACAGCCCTCGTGCCAGTGCCGCTCCGGGGAAGACGCTCTGGTGGACGTTGCGGCCGAACTCGAGCGCCGGCCGGCCGGCGGGCCGGTCGTCAGCGCCGTCGTACGCGCGCAGACGCTCGTCGAGCCATGCGCACATCGGCACCCCTGCGACGCGTATCGCGGAGCGGTCCTGCCAGGTGGCGTACAGGGTCTCGGCGATCACGTCCGGGTCGTCCGCGCCCTCGGCGATCTCGACGTCCACGAAGAGCAGCGGGTCCCTGCGGGGCGTGACGGCCAGGGTGACCGTCGCACCGTCGACCCGGGCCGCGTTCGGCGGCAACGTGATCTCGGAGACACGTTCGTGCAGCACCAGCCGGGGCAGCAGCTGTCCGGCGGCCTCGACGTGGGTGGCGAACCGGCCGAGGCCGAGCGCCTCGGTCAGCGGACGGAGCGCGTCGTCGGGCACGCGCGCCTGCGGCGTGAGGTTGTACATCAGCAGCAGGCGGGTACGAGTCCTGACCGCCGCGTCGGACCGTGGCACAGCTTCCCCTCCGGCCGGCACCCGTGTGGGGCAGCAGTCTAGGGGGCGCGGCAGGAGGCCGGGGCCGGAATGGGAAGGACTCCGGCCCGGCCGCACGACCACCCGCCGAGGGCGGGCGACCGCAGCGGCCGGCGGGCGACCATGATGGACCCATGGCAACACAGGAACCCGTCCGGCAGGACGGCGGGCCGTCGCTGGAGCAGATCCTCGGCCTGATCGCCCCCGGGATGCTCGATGTCGTCGTGGCGCCGCGCGGCCCCGGTGTGCCGGTGGCCGACGTGGTGCTGCACGACCCGGGGGAGGAGCGGGACGACGGCGCGTGGGCGGCGTCCGGACTCATCCTGCTCGCGGTCGGCGTGGACGTCGCCTCCCCGGACGCGCTCGACGTGCTGCGCGGTGCCGACCGGGCCGGAGCCGCCGCGGTGGTGCTGAGGCGGGGTGCGCACGGGCCGCGGACGGCGCTGCTGGAGGCGGCCGCTTCGGGGCGCACGGCGCTGCTCACCCGGCGGCCGGGGCAGGGGTGGACGGAGGTGCTCGGCCAGTTGCGCACCGCTCTGGCGCACAGCGCCCCGACCGGCACGACCGGGGTGGAGGGGCTGCGGCTGGGCGACCTGCCCGGGCTCGCCAACACGGTGGCGTCCCTGGTCGGCGGCGCGATCACGATCGAGGACCCGCGCTCGCGGGTGCTGGCCTACTCCCGGATGGACCATGAGCCCGACCCGATGCGCAGGCTGACGATCCTCGGGCAGGAGGTCCCGCGCTGGCGGGTGCACGAACTGCGGGAGAGCGGCTTCTTCCAGGCCCTGTGGAGCACCGACGGCGTGGTCCGGCTGCCCGCGGACGACCGGTACGCGGAACGGCTGGCCGTCGCGGTGCGCCACGGGTCGGAGATCCTCGGATCGCTCTGGGCCGCCGCCGACGGCCGGCCGCTGGCCGAGGACGCGGCGGCGGCGCTGCACACGGCGGCCCGTGCCGCCGTGCCGCATCTGTCCCACCACCAGACGTGGGGCAGGGCCGCGGCCAGGGCCCGGGAGGGCGCGGTGCACGCACTTCTCGACGGGAGCGGACAGGCGGCTCGCGTCGCGCATGACGCCGGGGTCGCGCCGGACCGCCCGTACACGGTGATGGTCGCGGAGGCGTACGACAGCCGGGACCTGAACGTGGTGCCCGCCCCGGCGGCGGGGGGCGCCGCCGAGCAGCGGGTGCTGGACGTACTCGCGCTGCAGGCGGCGGCGTACCGGCCGGGCTGTGTGACGGCGCGGTCGGGACGGCGGTTGTACGTGCTGCTCCCGGCGGGGGACGGTGAGGCGGACCCGGCGCGTGCCCTGCTGGCGACGGCCCGCTCGGTGCCGCGCGGCGTGGTGTTCGCGGGCGTCGGCCCGGTGACCGCGGACCTGTCGGGGCTGCCCGCCTCGCGCGAGGCCGCCGAGCTGGTGGTGCGGGTGCTGCGGGAGCGGGCCGCACGGCTGCCGGCCGCGGAGGTGGTCTCCGCGGTGGCGGCGTTCGGCGAACTGGTCCCCGAGGTGTCGGTGCTGCGGGTGCTCGACCGTGTCGCGCCGTTGTGGGAGAGCCTGTCGGGTCCGGTGCACGCGATGCTGGAGCACGACCGCGCGCACGGCTCCGAGTACGGCGCGTCGGTCGCCGCCCACATCGACGCGTTCGGTGACACGGGTACGGCCGCCCAGCGGCTGAACGTGCATCCGAACACCCTGCGCTACCGGCTGCGGCGGGCCCGTGAGCTGTTCGGCGTCGACGTGGCCGACCCCACGCTGCGGCTCCTGGCGGACATCGGACTGAGGCTCGCGCGACGCACGGAGTGAGCGCATCGGTCTTTCTGGGCGCGGCGGCCCCACCCACGTTCAAGATCGTTTGATTGTCGTGTCACACAGGAAGCGAACTCATCCATGGTCGTGTGGGACGAAGACGTGGCGGGCCGCGCGGACCGAAGCTGTGACACAGGACAACGCCCGGCCGCTCGACGAGCGCCGGGCACGACCGACGCGTCTGGAGCGTGGTGCAGTGACTTCCGGTTCCCCCCATCAGCGCGGCACGGCCCGTGAGGCCGCGCTCGCACGAGCCGTCGAGGACGGCCTGCTGGGCCCGCAGGCGCCCCTGGTGGGTCTCCTCGACGTCGACGGCGTGCTGGCCGCCGTCGACGCACTGAACGAGGCGTTCGAGGGACCGGCGGCGGTGCAGCACACGTTCGCGGCGAAGGCGTGCGGGCTGGTCCCGGTGCTGCGGCTGCTCGCCGAGGCGGGCATGGGCTGCGAGGTGGCCTCGCCCGGAGAACTGGAGCAGGCGCTGGCGGCCGGATTCACCTACGACCGACTGGTCTTCGACAGCCCCGCCAAGACGGTCGAGGAGCTGGAGTTCGCCCTGGCCCACGGCATCGCGATCAACCTGGACAACTTCCAGGAGATGGCCCGCGTCGACGGCCTGCTGGCCGGCCGGGAGCCCGCCGGTCCCATCGGGCTGCGAGTGAACCCCCAGGTGGGGGCGGGAGCCATCGGTGCGATGAGCACGGCGACCGCCACATCGAAGTTTGGCGTCGCACTGCGCGACGAGGGAGCCGTCGACGCGGTGATCGAGGCCTTCGCGCGCCGGCCGTGGCTCAACCGGCTGCACGCCCACGTCGGCTCCCAGGGCTGCCCGCTGCCCCTCATCGCCCAGGGGGTGCGGGCGGCGTACGAGCTGGCCGAGCGCATCAACACGGAACTGGGCCGCGCCCAGATCACCGGACTCGACATCGGCGGCGGCCTGCCCGTCAACTTCGACAGCGAGGACGACCGCCCGACGTACGCCGACTACGTCGCCGAGCTGCGCGCCGCCGCCCCCGGGCTCTTCGACGGCCGCTACGCCCTGATCACCGAGTTCGGCCGTTCCCTGCTCGCCAAGAGCGGCACCATCGGCTCGGTCGTCGAATACACCAAGTCGGCCGGCGGCCGGCGGATCGCGGTCACCCACGCCGGCGCCCAGGTAGCCACCCGTACCGTCTTCATGCCGGACGCCTGGCCGCTGCGCGTCGGAGTGTTCGACGCCGAGGGCCGGCCCAAGCAGGGCCCCACCGAGATCGTCGACATCGCGGGCCCGTGCTGCTTCGCCGGCGACCTGACCGCGACCGGGCGCGAACTGCCGGCCGTCGAACCGGGCGACGTGGTGGCGCTGTACGACACCGGGGCGTACTACTTCTCCTCGCACTTCTCCTACAACTCCCTGCCGCGACCCGCTGTGTACGGCTATCGGACGGACTCCGGCGGCCAGATCGCCCTCGCGCTCGTGCGGGAGGCCCAGAGCGTGCGCGGTGTGGTCGAGGAGAGCGGGCTCTCCCAGGCGAACGCCCTGGTGGCGCTGTGCTCAGGCAGCACCGCGGCAGCGCCGAAGGAGGTGACCGGATGACACGCGTCCTGATATCCGCCGACATGGAAGGAGCGACCGGCACCGTCCTCCCGGCGGACGTCGAGGCGGGAACGCCACGCTACGAACGGTTCCGCCGACTGCTCACCCAGACGTCAACGCCGCCGTCGCGGGGTTCGCCGACGCCGGTGCCGACGAAGTCGTCGTGAACGACGCGCACTGCGGCATGGACAACATACTCATCGAGGAACTCGACCCCCGGGCGGTCCTGATCGTCGGCCGGCACAAGCCGCTGGGCATGATGCAGGGCCTGGAGACCGGCGTCGACGCCGTGGCGTTCGTCGGCTACCACACCGGCGCGGGGGAGGAGGGCGTCCTCGCCCACACCTACCTGTCGAACAGCGTCCTCGGCGTGCGCGTCGACGGCGAACCCGTCGGCGAGGGGGAGTTCAACGCCCTGGTGTCCGCCGAGTCCGGCTCTCCCGTGGTCCTGGTCACCGGCGACGACGTGACCTGCCACGACGCCGCCCGGTACGCCCCGGGCTGCCGGACCGTCACCGTGAAGACGGCCATCTCGCGTCACGCGGCGATCTGCCGCACGCCGGCCGCCACGACCGCCGACATCCGCGGGGAGGCGGCCGCGGCCCTCTCCGCCGCCCCGCCCCGCCCCACCGCACGCCCGACGCCGCACGTGGTGGAGGTCGACGTCGACAGCCGACACCTCGTCCAACGCGCCTGCGCACTGACCGGAGTCGAACAGGCGGGCCCCCGGACCGTCCGCATGGAGACCCCCGACGCCCGGGAGGCGCTGCGCCGCTTCCGCGCGCTGACCTGGGTGATCGGCGGCGGCCGCGAGGGCGACTGGACGTGACGCCACGGCGTGGCGGCCCCGACCGGGCCACCGCCGCACCCACCACCTCCGCCGCCGGACCCCCTCTGCGGGAGGGACCCCTCCGCGCCCGCCTCACCCGTTGCCCAGGACTGGAGCTGCCATGACATCCCCCGCACCGCACCGAGAGCCGCAGAGCGCGCAACCGGAACTCAGCCGCTCGCTGCGCAACCGCCACATGGCGATGATCGCGATCGGCGGCGCGATCGGCGCCGGCCTGTTCGTCGGCAGCGGTTCGGTGATCAAGACCGCCGGACCCGCCGCGATCGTGTCGTACTGCCTGGCCGGCGCCCTCGTCCTGTGCACGATGCGGATGCTCGGCGAGATGGTCGTGGCGAAGCCGTCCTCGGGCTCCTTCGCCGACTACGCGCGCACCGCCATCGGACCGTGGGCGGGTTTCACCATCGGCTGGCTGTACTGGTACTACTACGTCATCATCGTGGCCGTCGAAGCCGTCGCGGGGGCGGCGATCCTGCACGCGTGGATCGGACTGCCCCTCTGGGTGCTGGCGATGGGCCTCATGGTCGTGATGACCGCGACCAATCTCCTGTCGGTGAAGTCGTTCGGCGAATTCGAGTTCTGGTTCTCCTCCGTCAAGGTCGCCGCGATCGTCGCCTTCCTCGTCGTCGGCGGACTCCACGTCTTCGGCGGCTGGCCGGGTGCGTCGTTCGACTTCTCGAACCTGACCGCGCACGGCGGCTTCGCCCCGAACGGCTTCACCGCGATCTTCTCCGCGATCGTCGTGGTCATCTTCGCCTTCGGCGGAGCGGAGATCGTCACCATCGCCGCGGCCGAGAGCAAGGAACCGGAACGTTCCGTCGCCCGCGCCACCACCGGCATCATCTGGCGGATCATCCTCTTCTACGTCGGCTCGATCGTCCTGGTCGTCACCATCGTGCCGTGGGACAGCGCCAAGGTCCTCGCCAGCCCCTACGTGGCCGCCTGGAACATCATCGGTCTGCCCGGCGCGGGCGTCGTGATGGACGTCGTGATCCTCACCGCGGTGCTGAGCGTGCTCAACTCCTCGGTCTACGTCTCCTCGCGCATGCTGCGCGCCCTCGCCACGCACGGCGACGCACCGGCCTGGCTCGTGGCGACGAACAAGCGCAACGTCCCGGCCCGCGCCATCCTCGCCGGCACCGTCGTCGGCTGGGTCTCGGTGCTGTTCGCCTATCTCTCCCCGGACACCGTCTTCACCTACCTGGTGAACTCCTCCGGCGCCATCGCCATCTTCATGTACCTCATGATCGGCGCGTCCCAGCTGCGCATGCGCCGCCGGCTGGAAGCCGAGGCCCCGGAACGGCTGTCCCTGCGCATGTGGCTCTTCCCCTACCTGACCTGGGTGGTGATGGCCGGCTTCGCCGCCGTCCTGGTGGCCATGGCCGTCATCGGCGACCAGCGCACCCAACTGCTCACCAGCATCGGCAGCCTCGCCGTGGTCCTGCTCGCCTACGCGGTACGCAGGGCCCGCGGCAACCGGCCGCCGGCCCCGGCCGGCACCGCCACCACGGACACCGGTCACGGCGCGGACGCCCTGCCCACCCGCTGAGCCGCCCGCCCCGCACGGCGAAGGCCCCGACCGGTATGCGACCCACCGGTCGGGGCCTTCACCGTGCCACGCGGAAAGCGGGGTCCCGCGGGCATGCGTGGTACCCGTCGGCGGTGGCTGCCCAGTTCGGCAGCAGCCGCCCGTTCTCATGGACGCATGACTCTTGATCGGCCGATGTACCGCGTCAAGCGGCGACTCCTCGGCACACCGCTCACCACCGAGCGGGCCGGCGAGGAGAAGCTGGACAACCGGACGGCCCTCGGGGTACTCGCGTCCGACTGCATCAGTTCGTCGGCCTACGGCTCCGAGGAGATGCTGCGGGTCCTCGTGCCGGTCGTCGGAGCAGCCGCCTTCACCATGGTCATCCCGGTGACCGGTGCGATCCTGCTGGTGCTGCTGCTTCTCACGCTCTGCTACAGCGATGTCGTCACGATCTACACCCGGGCCGGCGGCTCCTACGTCGTCGCCCGGGAGAACTTCGGGCCGAACGTCGCGCAGGTCGCCGCCGTGGCCCTGCTGGTCGACTACGTCGTCACCGTCGCCGTCCAGGTGTCGGCCGGCACGAGCGCGCTGATCTCGCTCGCCCACCTGGTCGGCAACGGCTGGACAGGGCTCGACCACCTCCAGTTGCCGGTCTCCGTGGCGGTGATCGTCCTGCTGGCGTACGGAAACCTGCGCGGAGTCCGCGAGGCCGGCCGGATGTTCGCGCTGCCCGCGTACCTCTTCATCGCCGCGATGAGCCTGGTCTTCCTCGTCGCCGCGGTGCGCGGACTGACGGGCGAGCTGCCGCACGCCGACCTGAACGCGCCCGGCGTCGTGCCCTCGGGGACTCCCGGCGACGGCTGGCTCCACGGCGCGTCGCTCTTCATCGTGCTGCGTTCCTTCGCCAACGGCGGCTCGTCCCTCACCGGGCTCGAGGCGATCTCGAACGGGATCTCCGCCTTCCGCGAACCCCAGGGCCGCAACGCCCGGCACACCCTCGTCGCCATGAGCTGCGTGCTCGCCGTCCTGGTCCTGGGCGTCTCCGCCCTCGCCCACTACACCCACGCCGTCCCGTACACCGACGGGACCCCGACCGTCATCGCGCAGGAGGCGAGACTCGCGTTCGGGAACGACACGCTGGGGACGGCCGGCCTGGTCTTCGTCCAGCTGGCGACCGCGCTGGTCCTCTACACCGGTGCCAACACCCCCTTCACCGGCTTCCCGTTCCTGGCCAGCTTCGTCGCACAGGACCGGTTCCTGCCCCGGCTGCTCACCCGGCGCGGGCACCGGCTGGCCTTCTCCAACGGCATCGTCACGCTCTCCGCCCTGTCGTTGGCCCTGCTGCTCGTCACGGGCGCCAACGTGGACAAGCTGGTCGCCCTCTACGCGATCGGCGTGTTCACCGCCTTCACCATGGCCGGGTCCGGCCTCACCGCCTACCACCTGCGCAGACGGGAGCCACTGCGCCGGGTGAAGATCGGGGTCAACGCACTCGCGGCGGTCGTCTCCGCCGCCGTCGTGCTGGTCTTCGCCGTCACGAAGTTCACCGAGGGCGCCTGGCTGGTCGTCGTGGTCTTCCCACTCGGAGTCTGGACCCTGATCCGGATCAACCGCGAGTACCGGCGCGAGGCCGCCGCCCTGGAGCGGCTGCCCACCGGCGCGGACCGGCCGCGTACCCGCCGCCACCAGGTGTTCGTCCTGGTCGAGACACTGGACCTGGCCACGCTGAAAGCCCTGCGGTACGCCCACGAGCTGAGACCTGACACCGTCCGCGCGGTGCACTTCGCCATCGACGAGGCCCACGCCCGCCGGCTGTCGGCCCTCTGGGCGTCGACGTCCGCGACCTCGGTCGAACTGGAACTGGTGGACTGCCCCGACCGGCGGCTGCGCCACGCGATGCGGGAACTGGCCGTCCGGACCACCCAGGACGGTGACACCTCCCTGACGGTGCTCGTGCCCCGGCGGATGTACGCCAACGCCCTCGGCAAACTCCTCCACCGCGGCACCGGCGAGAAGATGTCGAGGACGCTGGAACAACTGCCCCACGTCGCGGTCACGATCCTGCCGTTCAACGCGTCGCACGCCATGCACGCCCTGGAGTCGCATCACCTGCCCGACGTGGACTAGCCGCACGAGCGCCGCGCCGTCCACAGCGACCGTGCACACCCCACCGCTGCGAAGCGCCTGGGCCGGGGGTTTCGCCCATGTCCGCACGCCGTGGCGGCACTCACCCGGTTCCGGACTCCTCGGGGCAGGGGGTGCCGCGGGGGAGTGCGTAGTCGGCCTCGATGCGGTACGTGCCGGCCCGGGGCGCGAGGAGGACCGTCCAGGTGTCCTGGGGCCCGCCGCCGTCGGTCTCCTGCTCCTCCTTCTTCAGGCAACCCCCGGTGCGGGCGGGTCCGCCGGTGCCCTCCGCGGCATCCGTCCCCTCGATCCGGTGGCCACGGCTGTCGACCAGGACCAGCCAGGGCGAGTAGGGGACTCGCAGCCGCACCGGTCCCGCCCGGTCCACCGTGACCGTGACGTGGTCCTGGGCGGCGTCCGCGAGGGTGGCGTTCGGTTCGGCCAGCGGGGTCGGCTTCCGCACGGCGTACATCTTCCAGTTCGCGTCGGACCACACCTGCTTCAGGTAGGGCAGCCCTTGCCGGATCAGTCGCGCTTCCTGCCCGCCGGCCGAGTCCAGCGGGCCCGACGGCAGGACCACGTAGTGAACCGCCCACCGGTCGAGCCAGGCGCGGTAGCTGTCCGCCGTGAGCGTGCCGTCGTAGAAGACGGGATTGCGTCCCAGGTCGGCCTGGCGGTTCCAGCCGCGTGCGAGGTGCGCGTACTCGGGGAGCGCCGAGGCCTCCCGGTGACTGCCGGCCGGCACGACTTCGAGTCTTCCCTTCTTCCGCACCTCGACGCGTTCCAACTGGTGCAACAGCGGTTCGAGGTCCTCGGACCACGCCTCGGTGGGCGCGGTGCGCACGGCATCGGCCACCGCCCCGGTGCCCTGCCAGACCGTCGCCGCGCAGATCGCCGCCATCAGCGCGACGCGTTTGCGCGCCGTCGTACGCAGCGCGGCCGGGCGAGGCAGCCGGATCCCCGGCAGCGCGGCGAGGAACACGACGCCGGCGAAGAGCATGCCGAGGCGAGTGATGTTGCTGCCGACCTGGGAGGGAATCAGCCAAGCGCCCAGCACTGCCCCGGCATACAGCACCCCCGCCACACGGACCGTGCGCCAGTGGGCCGGCACGAAGGCCAGCGGCGCCAGACCGCACAGCAGGGACAGTGCCGCTGTCCACCCGTTGATGGGCATCTCCCCGGAGAAGGGGAAGAGCCACGAGGTCAGACCGACGACGGCGAGCGGCGCGACCCCGAGGGCGTACGCAACGGCACGCCGCCGGGTGAGCCACAGTGCCCCGGCGACGATCCCGACGAAGAGACCGGCCACCGGGCTGGCCATGGTCGCCAGAGCGGCCAGCAGCGCTGCCGGGAGCAGCGCCGCGACCCGGTGCGGCCGCCGGGACGTCGCGGCCCCCGAGGAGTCGTCGCCGAAGACGACCAGCAGCGCCGCGAGACCGAACATGGTGCCCAGCGCGAACGTCGCCCGGCCCGACACCGCGTTGCAGGTGAGGGCGAAGGCGCCGTACAGCGCGGGCCACAGGGGCCGGCGTACCCCCCGGCTGCGCACCAGCAGCAGGGCGAGCAGGGCGGCCGAAACCGTGCCGGACACGGCCATGGTCGTGCGGACGCCGAGAAGATGCATCACGTACGGGGACAGGACGCTGTAGGAGGCGGGATGCATGCCGCCGAACCAGGCGAAGTTGTAGGCGGAGTCCGGGTGGTTGGCGGCGAACGCGGTCCAGGCGTCCTGGGCCGCCAGGTCACCGCCGCCGTTGGCGAGCAGCAGCATCCAGGTGGTGTGCAGCGCGGCGGCGAGCAGCACGGCCGCGGGCACCGGCCGTCCCAGCCGGGTGAGGAGCGGGCCGAGTCGCTCGGTTCGCCGACGTGAGCTGGTCAAAGGATCATTCCTCGGGGCTCCGACTCGGCTGTTTCACGGCGAGTTCGACGGGCAGGTCGGCACTGCTTGCACGGCGCCGGGACGTGCGGCGGCCGGCGGCGGGGGCCGCGAGGGCGGCCATGGCGACGAACGCCAGCACCACGACCATCGCCGCGCGCAGCCCGTAGTGATCGCCCAGGAAACCGAGAGTGGGCGGCCCCACCAGGAAGGCGACATAGCCGATCGTCGCCACCAGGCCGACCCGGGCGGTCTCGTCGGGTCCGGAGTCGCCCGCCGCCGAGAGGGCCACCGGAAAGCCCAGGGACGCGCCCAGTCCCCAGAACAGGACGGCGGCCGCGGCCACGACGGTGTTGTCGGAGAAGATGACCAGGGCCAGGCCGACGGCTCCGGAGAGCGCGCTGGCCCGCAGCACGGTGGCCCGGCTGTGACGACTGAGGAAGAACGTGCCGCTGAAGCGCCCCAGGGTCATCGCCGCGGCGAACCCCACGTAGACGAGTGAGCCGGCGGTCGCGTCGAGCCCGTGGCCGTCGACCATGAGCAGCGGCAGCCAGTCGTTGGCGGCGCCCTCCGCGAGCGCCATGGCCAGGACGACGGCTCCGATCATCAGAAGCGTCCGGTCCCTCCACAGGCGCGGCCTCGGGCGCTGCGCGGGGTCGGAAGCGGGCGACGCGGTGCGGGTTCCGGTCCCGGCGGGGACGGCGCCGATGGCGTACGCGAAGATCGCGGCCGCCACCGCCGCCACGGCCAACAGGTGCCAGTGGGCCGGGAACGCCGCAGCGGTGGCCGCCATGCCGGCCAGGCCACCGACGACGGTGCCCAGGCTGAAGCATCCGTGCAGCGTGGGCAGCACCGCCGAGCCGGTGAGCCGTTCCACGTCGGCACCGTCCACGTTGATCGCGACCTCGCCCGCGCCCATCCCCGCGCCGAACACACACAGCCCTGCGGTGACCAGTGAGGCGGAGACGAGGGCGCTGCCCACCCCGACGACGACCACGCTCGCGATGATCAACAGGGTGGAGAGTGCCGTCACGGGTCTGGTCCCGAAGCGCGACACCAGACGGCCGGAACACAGGATGCCGGACATCGAGCCGACGGACAGGCCGAAGAGCACCAGCCCCATCTGCCCGGTGGACACGCCCAGATGGTCGCGGATGTCCGGCGTGCGTGTGACCCAGGAGGACATGGCGATGCCGTTGAGGAAGAAGAACAGGAACAGTGCCCGACGGCGTCGGCGTATGGCGCGGTCTGTCAAGGAGGGGCTCCGCCGGCGTTGGGGACAATGGAGGGGCAACACAATGGAGGGGCAAGCAGGCAACGAATCCGCACCCACCGAGTATGCACAAATGTACACACCCGGTGGGAGTCCGAGAAGACAGGGCAGACGACGGCGATGACAGGCAGCACCCGCGGCCCCAACGACCCCCGGCGCCGCGAACGCATCCTCGACGCCGCGCTCGACGTCATCGCCGAGCACGGCGCCATCAAAGTGACCTTCCGCAAGATCGCCGAGGCGGCGGGCGTGCCGCTCGGATCACTCACCTACTACTTCGACGACATGCAGCACCTGCTCACCGACGCCTTCACCCGGCACGCCGAGTCCGTCTCCACCCGCTACGGCGCCCTGCTGGAGGCCGCGCGGACCCGCCAGGAGGCTCAGGAGGCCGTCGTCGAGATCATCTGCGGCAAGGTCTGGGGAACCGACCACAACCTCCTGCTCAGCTACGAGCTCTACGCCTTCGCCACCCGCCATCCCGAGGTGCGCGCCGTCATGCGGTCCTGGATGCGCGCCAGCCGGAACTCCCTGGCCAGACACTTCGACCCGCTGACCGCACGCGCCCTCGACGCCCTGATCGAAGGACTCTCCATCCACAACTCCGTCGACTCCCGTCCCACCGACCGCGCGGACGTGGCCGCCATCGTCGACGCCGTCGTCGACCGGCACCACGCGCGGGCGGGCGGAGAGGCATAGGGCGTGGCCCGGGGGAAACATGCTCCTCATGAGGCAGAAGAGCAGCCCAGGGACGGACTGGACACTCGGCGAGGAATTCGAGACGCCTGACGGGGTGGTGCGCTGGAGCGTCCTCGGCAGCGGAGACCCGGTCGTCCTGGTGCACGGAACCCCGTACTCGTCCCTACTCTGGCGGGACATCGCCCCGGCCCTCGCCCGTACCCGCACGGTGTACGTCTTCGACCATCTCGGCTTCGGCCAGTCGGACCAGCGCGAGGGGCAGGACCTCAGCCTGGCGGCGCACGCCAGAAATCTGGCCGGGCTCCTCGACCACTGGGAACTGCCCCGCCCCAGCGTGGTCGCCCACGACATCGGCGGGGCGGTGGCACTTCGCACCCTGCTGCTGGAGCAGCGGGGCTTTCGGGATCTGACCCTCTTCGACGCGGTGAGCGGCGGAGCGTGGGAGCGCGGCCTCTTCCGGCTCTTCCTGGAGCACCGGGACGTCTTCGAGAGACTTCCGGACTACGCGCACGAAGCGCTCGTCGCCAGTCACCTGCGGCACGCCACGCACGTGGGCCTGCGACCGGGAGTCCTCGACATGTTCCTCGCACCGTGGCGCGGGAGTGCCGGGCAGGCCGCGTTCTACCGCCAGTACAGCCAGATCAGGCAGTCGGACACCGCGGCGTACGAGCACCTGCTGGGCACAATGACGCTTCCGGTGAGGCTCGTCTGGGGCCGCGAGGACCGCATCCTCCCTCCCCAGTACGCCGAGTGGCTGCACGAACGCGTTCCGCACGCCGAACTCCACTGGATCGAGGGCGCCGGCCACCTGCTCCAGGAGGACGCCCCCGGCCGACTGCTGGCCCACCTCACCGCGGATTTCCCCCCGGCCTGACCAGAGACCCCGGGCAACGGCACCGCTGTGGCCCACCTTCCTCGGCGCGGGGCCTCGGCGGCGAACCGGCGGGCGATCCGGGCGGCACGTCCCAGGCCCGCCGTCACGGTGACGACAGGTTCGCGACGATGTCGGCGACGGCCCCCGGCTGCGACAGGAACGGGTGGTGGCCCGCTTCCACCTCGACGACCTTGTCGGCGCGGCGGGAGAACTCACGTTGCGCGGCCACCGGGGTACCGCGGTCCTCGGTGCACACCACGTAGGTCGTGGGCACGTCGTGCCACGCCGCCGCCCGCACGGGCTGCTGGGTCACGGCGAGCGTCTGCCGCACCAGGAGGGCCGTCGCGTCGCGGGCGATGTCCGCCGGGCAGTCCTGGGCGAACGTCTCGGCGAACAGCTCCGGCCGGGCGCCGAACGTACCGCCGTCGGGATCGAAGTCCAGGAACGGTGGGGGCGCGTCGGCTCCGAACGTCGACAGGGACTCGCCGGGCTCGGGCAAGTAGCTCGACACCAACACCATGTGGCGCACCGTCTCCACACCCGCCGCCGCCTCGGCGGCGACGATCCCGCCGTAGCTGTGCGCCACCACCACGATCGGCTCGTCCCCCTCGACGAGGACCGCACGCAGCGCGGCGACGTCCTCGGGCAGCCCGGGACCTTCCGGCCCGGCCGGCCGGTCACCCTCGCCGCAGCTCGGAAGCGCCGGGGCAACACTGGTGATGCCGTGCTCCCGCAGTACCGAGGCGGTCCGGTGCCACCACCACGACCCGTCACGAACACACGCTCCATGCACGAACACAATACGCATCTCTTGCTCCTCGATCCGAGTGCCAAGCTCCTCGCCTCCACGGTAGACGTAACGTTGGTTACGTGAAAAAGTGCGGCGATGGGTCGACACAAGCAGCCCGAGATACGCGACCGAATCCTCGACGCCTGCGTCGACCACGCCCTCACGCACGGGCTTCCCCACCGCCTTGAGCCCTTCGTGACGGCCTCCGGCACCTCTGCCCGGATGCTGATCTACCACTTCGGGTCCCGGGACGCACTGCTGCGGGAAACCCTGGGACGGGCACGCAGACGCCAGCGCGACTTCTTCGGCGAACTGGTCGCCCCGCGGCCGGGCGAGCCCTATCCGAGCACGCTGCGACGGGCTTGGCAGGTCATGACCGGCCCGTCCGGCCGGCCGTACCTCACCATGTTCGGCAGACTCCGCGAGGACGCCGAGCAGCAGCTCTGGCCGGACTTCCGCCGCGAGTCCACCACGGACTGGCTGCAGCCGCTGGAGGACGGCATGCGCAGCGTCGGCCGTCCCGAACTCGCCACCCTCGTACTCGCCGTCGTCCGCGGACTCATCATGGACATCGAGACCACAGGAGATGTTCCGCGAGCCGATCGGGCGTTCGACGATTTCCTCGCCGCGCTCGTTCCCGTCTCCGACAAGACTCCCGCGGAGCCTCCGGAGGATCGCTGAGTCCCTGCTCTCGTCCCTCACACCGGTCGTCACGACAGGCCGTTCCATCCGCCGCACCCCGTACCCCGCACCCGCTCACCGAGGTGCCGCGGAACCACCGGTCTCCCGCTGACGACCGGGCCACATGTCGTCGTACGCCGCATCGAAGAACCGCGCCTGCGGCCCGCGCAGCGCGGACCCGTCGGACACCCCGTCCCTGGCCGCCTCCGCGAGGGGGGCCGCATAACGGTAGGCGGCGCCTCGCAGGGACTCGCCCCTGGCCGCCAGGTCGATCTCCGCCTGCGCCAGCCACAGATCATCGACGAGCCGGCCGAGCTCGGCATCGGCATCGGCCGCGGCACCTGCAACTCGCGAGCCGGCGAGGGCCGCCTTCTCCACCTGCGCCGCGACTCCCAGGAACTTCAGGACCGCACTCTTGACCTCCGCCCGGTGCGCGGCCGACGCCTGTGCTTCGAACTGGCGAGCGCCTGCTCGCGACACGAGGTACTGACCGAACAGTGATCCGCCCGCGCCGAGCGCGACACCGGCCAGAGACAACAACGCCGGCCCCAAGGCTCCCCAAGATCCCATGGCTGAAGTCTCTCAACACAGGGGACAACGGCCGCCCCTCCGCTGCTGCCAACGCGATGGCACCAGGCGGCCGATAAACCACATTCAACCGATTGTCACTGCTTCGGGGTAAGCATCACGGCACCTTGGTGGATACAGCCGGTCCAACAGTTAGCTTTCTGCGGGCGGAGCGATCCCGCGATCCTCCGGCGGCCCGATGTCCACTCCTCCCTGTCTCCCGGTCGGCGCACCCGTGTGCGTCGGTCGACCCGTCGTGCAAGGAGAACGCCTCCCGATGTCCGTCGACAGCGTCCCGGAAGCCCAGACCCCACCCGAGGCGCCGCAGCAGGCCCTCAGCACCGCCGCTGCCCGCAACCTCGCCACCACCACCAAGTCCGTGCCGCAGATGCAGGAGATCACCTCCCGCTGGCTGCTGCGCATGCTGCCCTGGGTCGAGACCGCGGGCGGCGCCTACCGGGTCAACCGACGGCTGCGCCACACCCTCGGCGACGGGCGCGTCGAGTTCGTCCAGGAGGGCGCCACGGTCCGGGTGATCCCCCTGGAGCTCACCGAGCTGTCCCTGCTGCGCGGATTCACGGACACGGACGTCCTCACCGCCCTCGCCGACCGCTGCACCCAGCGGGACTTCACGGCGGGCGAAGTCCTCGCCGAACGCGGCAGCCCCGCGGACCGGATCCACCTCATCGCCCACGGCCGGGTGAGCCAGACCTCCGAGGGCAAGTACGGCGGACGGACCTCCATCGCGGTGCACTCGGACGGCGGCCACTTCGGCGAGAACGCGCTGTCGGACCCCGACGCCCGCCACGACTCCACCTACACCGCCGAGACCTCCGGCACCCTCCTCACCCTGACCCGCGCCGACTTCGCGGCGGTCCGGGACTCCGCCCCGCAACTGCGGGCACAGGTGGACGAGTTCGACTCCCGTGCGCGGCAGCGGCAGAACAAGCACGGCGAGGCCGAGATCGCCGTGTCGGCCGGCCATGTCGGCGAACCCGACCTGCCCGGCACCTTCGTCGACTACGAACCGCACCCCCGCGAGTACGAGCTCTCCGTCGCACAGACCGTTCTGCGGATCCACACCCGGGTCGCCGACCTCTACAACGGTCCGATGAACCAGAGCGAGGAGCAACTCCGGCTCACCGTCGAAGCCCTGCGGGAACGCCAGGAACACGAACTCGTCAACAACCGCGAGTTCGGGCTGCTGCACAACGCCGACTTCAAGCAGCGCATCCAGACCCGCTCCGGCCCGCCGACCCCGGACGACATGGACGAACTGCTCTGCCGCCGACGCGGCACCAAGCTGTTCCTCGCCCACCCCAGGACCATCGCCGCCATCGGACGCGGCTTCAACGCCTACGGTCTCTACCCCGACCACGTCGACCTCGGCGGGCAATCCGTCCCCGCCTGGCGCGGCGTCCCCATCCTTCCCTGCAACAAGATCCCGATCAGCAGGGAACAGACCAGCTCCATCATCGCGATGCGCACCGGTGAGAAGAACCAGGGCGTCATCGGCCTGCGGCAGACCGAACTGCCGGACGAGTACGAACCGGGCCTCGCCGTGCGTTTCATGGGCATCAACGAGCAGGCGATCATCTCCTACCTCGTCAGCACCTACTTCTCCGCCGCGGTGCTCCTCCCCGACGCCCTCGGCGTGATGGAGAACGTACAGATCGCCGCCCCCGTGCGGCGCTGACGCCCCGAACCGCTCCCGCGGGACAGGTCCGGCACGCCCCACGTACGACAGAGCCCCCACCCCACCGCAGCAAGGAGCCGCCGATGCCCGAGCCCGGGCCCCTCGGAACATCGCCCCCTGAGCAGGGGCCGACGCCGCCCACAGCCACACCGGACATCCCCGCCCCGGCGCCCCCCGGCCCTTCGGCCACGTCGGCCGCCTCCGACTTCCTGGCCGCACTGCACCCGCCGGTCGCGATCCCCGACCCGACACCACCCCCGGCACCGTCCCCGACGCCCGCCCCCGCGGCACCGGACACGACCGCGGCGGACTCCGCCCTCCAGCGGATCCTGCGCGGACCGACCGGACCGGGCACGACCTCGCTCGCCCTGACCGACACCTACGGACAGCGACCGGACCCGGCGCCCCCGGCAGCCGCTCCGCCCGCCGCCGGACGCGCCGTCCCCGGCCTCTACCACCACCCCGTCCCGGAGCCCGACCCCGTCCGCGTCGAGGAGGTCAGCCACCGGATCAAGCGCTGGGCCGAGGACGAGGTCCAGCTCTACCCCGAGGAGTGGGAGGGGCAGTTCGACGGCTTCTCCGTCGGCCGCTACATGGTCGGCTGCCATCCCGACGCCCCGACCGTCGACCACCTGATGCTCGCCACCCGGCTGATGGTCGCGGAAAACGCGGTGGACGACTGCTACTGCGAGGACCACGGCGGGTCACCCGTCGGGCTCGGCGGGCGCCTCCTCCTCGCGCACACGGCGATCGACCACTTCCACACCACCGCGGAGTACACACCGGCCTGGCGGGAATCCCTCAGCTCGGACGCTCCGCGCCGTGCCTACGACAGCGCCATGGACTACTTCGTCCGCGCGGCGACCCCCTCCCAGGCCGACCGCTACCGGCACGACATGGCCCGGCTGCACATGGGCTACCTCGCCGAGGCCGCCTGGGCGCAGACCGGACACGTGCCGGAGGTGTGGGAGTACCTGGCGATGCGCCAGTTCAACAACTTCCGCCCCTGCCCCACGATCACCGACAGCGTCGGGGGCTACGAACTGCCCGCGGACCTGCACGCCCAACCGGACATGCAACGGGTGATCGCCCTCGCCGGCAACGCGACCACCATCGTCAACGACCTCTACTCCTACACCAAGGAACTCAACAGCCCGGGCCGCCACCTGAACCTTCCGGTGGTGATCGCGGAACGCGAGCAGCTCTGCGAACGCGACGCCTACCTCAAGGCCGTCGAGGTCCACAACGAACTCCAGCACGCCTTCGAGGCCGCCGCGGCCGATCTCGCGGAAGCCTGCCCCCTGCCCCCCGTGCTGCGCTTCCTCAAGGGAGTCGCCGCCTGGGTCGACGGCAACCACGACTGGCACCGGACCAACACCTACCGCTACAGCCTGCCCGACTTCTGGTAACGAACGGACATATCTGTGACCACTGAGACCACCTCCATCCCCACCGCCACCGCGAAGATCCCGGCCCCGGCGACGCCCTACCAGGAGGACATCGCACGCTACTGGAACAACGAGGCACGGCCGGTCAACCTCCGCCTCGGTGACGTGGACGGGCTCTACCACCACCACTACGGCATCGGTGCCGTGGACCACGCCGCGCTCGGCGACCCGGCGCACAGCGAGTACGAGAAGAAGGTCGTCGCGGAGCTGCACCGGCTGGAGTCCGCACAGGCGGAGTTCCTCATGGACCACCTCGGCCCGGTCGGCCCCGGCGACACCCTCGTCGACGCCGGTTGCGGACGGGGCGGATCCATGGTCATGGCCCACCGCCGCTTCGGCTGCCGGGTCGAGGGAGTCACCCTGTCCACCGGCCAGGCCGACTTCGGCAACGGGCGCGCTCGAGAGCTGCGCATCGACGACCACGTCCGCTCCCGCGTGTGCAACATGCTCGACACGCCCTTCGACAAGGGCAGCGTCACGGCCTCCTGGAACAACGAGTCGACCATGTACGTCGACCTCCACGACCTGTTCGGCGAGCACTCCCGCTTCCTGAAGGTCGGCGGCCGGTACGTGACGATCACCGGCTGCTGGAACCCCCGCTACGGCCAGCCGTCGAAGTGGGTCTCCCAGATCAACGCCCACTTCGAGTGCAACATCCACTCCCGCCGCGAGTACCTGCGCGCCATGGCCGACAACCGGCTGGTGCCGCACACCATCGTCGACCTCACCCCGGACACACTGCCCTACTGGGAGCTGCGGGCCACGTCCTCACTGGTCACCGGAATCGAGGAGGCGTTCATCGAGTCCTACCGCGACGGCTCCTTCCAGTACGTCCTGATCGCGGCCGACCGCGTGTGAGCCCAGGCTCACCCCGGGCCGCCTCCCGGGTGCGGGCCGGTCACGGCCGCCCCCGGGAGCGGCGCCGCCCGGTGGGCAGGGGCACCGGGTCGACGCCGGTGGTCACCGTGTTGGAGACCGCCCCGATGCCCTCGACCGTGAGGGTGACGGTGTCGCCGGGCCGCAGCGGCGGCGGTGCCCCCTCGCCGCGTACGCCCCAGAGCTCGGCGAGGCAGCCGCCGTTGCCGCAGGTGCCGGAGCCGAGGACGTCGCCCGGTACGACGCGGGTGCCACGCGAGGCGTAGGCGGTCATCTCCTCGAAGGTCCAGCTCATGTGGGAGAGCAGGTCCTCGCCGACGACCTGCCCGTTGACCTCGGCGGTGAGCGCCAGGCGCAGGAAGCCGTCGGGGTCCCGGTACCGCTCCAGTTCGTCGGCGGTGACCAGACAGGGGCCGAGCGTGGAGGCGGTGTCCTTGCCCTTGCAGGGGCCGAGGCCGACCTTCATCTCGGCGGACTGGAGATCGCGGGCGGACCAGTCGTTGAACACGGTGTAGCCGACGATGTGGTCGCGGGCCTGCCCGGGGGTCAGGTCGTGACCCTCGCGGCCGATGACGGCGGCGACTTCCAGCTCGTAGTCGAGGACTGCGGAGCCGGGCGGCATCGGAACGGCGTCGCCGGGCCCGTAGATGGCGTGCGGGTTGGTGAAGTAGAAGGTGGGGGCCGCGTACCACTGGTCGGGTACGCCGCTGACGCCGTCCACCGAGCGGCGCACGCCCTCCACGTGTTCCTCGAAGGTGACGAAGTCGCGTACGGAGGCGGGCTGGAGCGGCGGCAGCAGCCGCACCTGGGAGACGTGCGGACCGGGCGGGACGCCGAGCGCGGCGGTCCCCGCGGCGAGCAGGGCGGGCAGACCGCCGCCGGAGCGCACCAGCTCGGTGAGCGATGTGTTGCCGGCCAGCGGGTGGAGGGTGCCGTCCGCCTCGACGACGGCGGCGCGGGTGCGGTGCTGGTGTTCGTAGGTGGCGAATCGCATGTGGGCTCCAGGACACGGGCACGGGCGGGGGTCAGACCGGCGGGGCGACGAACACGCCCCGGTCGGGGTCGTTGAACGACTCCTTGGCGACCAGTTCGTTCATCGGGTTGGCGGTGCCCCACTGGTCGGTGACCTCGGGCCGCGAGAAGTCGTAGATGTGGGGGTGCCAGGTGTCCTCGTCGAGCAGCTCCAGCTCGGTCGTGTACTCCACGGTGTTGCCGTGGGGGTCGAGGAAGTACGTGAAGGTGTTGTCGCCCGCCATGTGCCGGCCGGGACCCCAGATCTTCCGGTGCCCGGCGCGCATCACCCGCCCCGAGCCGCGCATGTACTCGTCCAGACCGCGCATCTCGAACGAGACGTGGTGCAGTGACGTGTGCGGTCCCTGCGCGACGGCCATGGAGTGGTGCTGGTTCGAGATCCGCATGAAGTGCATGACCTCGCCCATGTGCGGCGACGACAGGGTGTCGGACAGGACGAACCCGAGGTGACGCTCGTACCACTGCCGGGTCCGGTTCAGGTCGGGGGAGTTGAGGACGACGTGGGAGAGCTTGACCGGGACGGACTCCTTCTCCTCGATCCTGCGATGCCGGCGCACCTCCACGTCGGCCGACACCTCGACCGTGCGGCCGTCGACGTCGAAGAACCGGAAGCCGTAGCCACCACCGGGGGTGTCCACCGTGCCCGGCCGCGAGATCAGCTGGACTCCTCCCGCGAGGAGCCGCTCGGCGAGGGTGTCGACGTCGGTGGCGGACGCGGCCCCGTAGGAGACGAGGTCGAGACGTTTCTCGTCGGCCCTGCGCAGCCGGACGACGTAGTTCTCCGGGCTTCCCTCGGCGGCGAGGAAGGAGATGCCGGAGTCCTCGGAGACCTTGGTCAGGCCCCAGACGCCGGAGTAGAAGTCGAGCTGCTTGTCGTAGTCCGGCACGGCGAGGTCGACGTGCCGCAGGTGGGTGAGCAGACGGCTGTTCATGACGGATCAGTCCTTTCGGAGGAGGGCGGCCGCGGTGCCGCCGCGCACGGCCTCGAAGTCGGCGTCGGACAGGTGGGCGGCGCTCAGCGCGCCGAGGGGGTCCTCGGTGCCCATGTCGAAGGGGAAGTCGGAGCCGAGCAGCACCCGGTCCGCGCCCGCCACGCGAACCAACTCCCGCAGGACGTCCGGGTCGTGGACCAGGGAGTCGAAGTACAGGCGCTTGAGGTAGCTGCTGGGCAGGCGGGCGCAACCGGACCCGGCGTCGGAGCGGGCCTTCCAGGCGTGGTCGGCGCGTCCCATGTGGGCGGGCAGGTAGCCGCCGCCGTGCGCCGCGACGATCCGAAGGCCGGGGTGGCGGTCCAGGACACCGGAGAAGATCAGATGGGAGAGGGCGACGGCGTTCTCGGTGGGCTGGCCGACGGAGTTGGACAGGTACCACCGGTCGAGGCGCTCGTCGAGGGTGCAGCCGAAGGGGTGGAGGAAGACGATCGCCCCGGCCTCCGCCGCCCTGGCCCACAGAGGTTCGTAGTCCGGGTCGGACAGTTCGCGCCCCGGGGCGTGGCTGGAGATCTCCACGCCGGCCAGGCCCTGCTCGAGCGCGTGGTCGAGGGCGCGCGCCGCCTGCCCGGGGTGTTGCAGGGGGACCAGGCCGAGCCCCCGCAGCCGGTCGGCGTCGGCCGAACAGTGCGACGCCGTCGCCTCGTTGGCGAGCCGGTACACCTTCTCGGCCGTCTCCTCGTCGGCCCAGTAGTGGTAGTGCGAGGGGGAGGGGCTGACCAACTGGACGTCCACACCCTGGGCGTCCATCGCCGCGAGCCGGACCGCCGGATCGGTGAGGCGCGGGATCCGCGCCCCGATCATCGGGCCGTTGACCCGCGACGCGTCCGGACCGTTGCGGCGGGCGTCCAGGGCTCGCGCCCCGGCCAGGGCCGGCTGGCCGTCCACCAGCGCCTCGATCCCGGGCAGCAGGACGTGGGCGTGCACGTCGACGGTGGGCGGTGTCGTCACGGCAGCTCCCGCAGCATGTTCATGGTGCGGCCCATCAGGCCGGGCACGTCGGCGTCCCGGACGCCGTCGAGCTGCCACCGGCCGATCTGGACGGAGGCCTCCACGACGGGACGCACACGCGAGACGCGTCGCTCGTAGTACCCCTGAAGGAGGGCGTCGTCCCAGGTGTCGGTGGCGGACAGCATCCGGGCGAGCACCCAGGCGTCCTCCAGCGACATGGCCGCTCCCTGGGCGAGCGTGGGCGGGCAGCAGTGCGCGGCGTCACCGACGAGGACGACCCGGCCGCGATGCCAGGAACCCTCGACCAGCATCCGGTCGAACCACGTGTAGTTGACCCGGGACGGGTCGGTGATGTGCGCGGTGATCTCGGGCCAGTGGCCGCCGTAGTGCTGAGCCAGGGCGCGCATCTCGTCGGCGTAGGAGCCGGCCGGGATGGAGGACCGGTCGCGGTGGGCCTCGACGACGTACGCGTAGAGCGTGCTCTCGCCGGTCGGGCAGTAGCCGGCGATGTAGGCGGGGCCGCCGTAGGCGAGGTCGGTGCGGGTCACACCGGCCGGCCGGGGCACCTCGATCCTCCAGATGGCCATGCCGGTGGGCTCCGGCGCGTCCGCGATGCCGATGGCCGCGCGGGTGGTGGAGCCGAGACCGTCGGCGGCGACCACCAGGTCGTAGCGGGACTCGGTGCCGTCGCTGAAGCGGACGGCGACCCCGTCGCCGTACTGGTCCAGGGAGGTGGCACGCACCCCCAGGTGGACGTCGGCGCCGCTCTCGCGGACGGCGTCCCCGAGTATGCGCTGCAGTCGCGGGCGCCGCATGCCGACGGTGGCGGGCAGGTCGTCGCCGCCGGTGCGCAGGTCCTCGGCGACGTGCAGGACGGTGCCGTCGGGGGCGGTGATGCCGACCGCGTCGAAGCCGTAGCCGGACTTCTCCACCCGGTTCCACACGCCGAGTTCGCGCAGCACGCGCAGGGCGTTGCCCTGAAGGGTGATGCCGGAGCCCGCGGTGGCGTTCCAGTCGTCCTTCGCCTCGATCAGATCGACCGCGATTCCGGCGCGGCGCAGCAGGATCGCGGCGGCGTTGCCGGCGGCGCCACCGCCGATGACCAGGACGGTGCGGGGTGTGCTCATGGAAGAACTCCTTTGCCCCTCGAGGAGGGTGAGGACTACTTGACGGCGATCGGGTTGACGGGCGAGCCTACGGCGCCGGTGATGGGCAGCGGAGCGGCCGTGAGCCAGAACTCGTACACGCCGTCGTCCGCGCAGTCCGAGGCCAGCGCGTCCAGGTCCCACATCTCGCCGATGAGCAGCCCCATGTTGGGGATCGCCACCTGGTGCAGTGGCTGGAAGGCGTGCTCGAACTCGTTCGGCCGGACCTCGAAACCCCAGGTGTCGGTGGCGATCGCGGCGATCTCGGTACGGTGCAGCCAGCCTGCCGTCGTGAACGACAGACCCGGTGCGGGACCGCCCGCGTACTCCCCCCAGCCCTCGCGCCGGGCGCGGCTGAGCCGGCCCGTCCGCACGAGAACGATGTCGCCCCGGCCGACGGTCAGCCCGTGCGCCTCGGCCGTCGCGGTCAGATGGGCCTCGGTGATGGGGAAGCCGTCCGGCAGCTCGCCGTCCCCGCCCACGACGCGTCCCACGTCGAGGAGGACGCCGCGCCCGGCGACGTGAGGGGCCATGTGCTCGATGCCGGTGACCAGGTCGCCGTCGGAGGTGACGACCTGTTCGGCAGGGCGCCCGTTCCACGCCTTGCCGTGATCGAAGATGTGGCCGAGCCCGTCCCACTGCGTGGAGCACTGCAGGGGCATGGAGATGACGTCGTCGGCGCCACCGAGCCCGTGCGGGAAGCCCTGGTTGCCGAGGGCCGCGTCGGTGCCGGTGTCGAGCATGGTGTGCACCGGGTTGGTGCGCCGCCGCCAGCCCCGCTGCGGGCCGTCCATGTCGAACCGCTGCGCGAGGGAGAAGCTGACGCCCCGACGCATCAGCTCCGCGCCCGCGCGGCGCTTGGCCGCGTCGAGGAAGTTGAGGGTGCCCAACCGGTCGTCCTCGCCCCACCGGCCCCAGTTCGAGTACGCCCGGGCGGCCTCGGCGATCATGCCCTCGGGGTCGTCGCGGTCCAGGGACCCGGCGGTCAAGACGTCACCTCCGCCACGCACCGGGTGCGCTGTGCGCCGAGGCCGGTGATGGAGGCGTCCATCACGTCGCCGTCGCGCAACAGGCGCCCCCAGTGCATGCCGTTGCCCGCCGGGGAGCCGGTCAGCACCAGGTCGCCGGGCAGCAGGCGGGCGCTCTGGGAGGCGTAGGACACCATGCGTGCCACGTTGAAGATCATGTCCTTGGTGGACTCGTCCTGCATGGTGTCGCCGTTCAGCTTGAGCACCAGACGCAGATCGCCCGGGTCGGCGACCGACTCGGCGGGCACGATCCACGGGCCCAGCGGCGTGAATCCGGGAGCGTTCTTGCTGCGCAGCCAGTCCGTGCCGATCTGCGGCATGTCCCGGCGGAAGACGGCCGCCCGGTCGGTCAGGTCATTGGCGATCGTGTAGCCGGCGACGTGCTCCAGTGCCTCCTCGACGCGGACACCGTGCGCCGGGCGCCCGATGACGGCCGCCAACTCCAGCTCCCAGTCCGGCTTCTCCGCCCACGAGGGCAGTACGACGTCGTCGTAGGGACCGGTGACGGCGCTCGGCAGGCCGAGGAAGACGTACGGCAGATCCTCGTCCGCCCGCCGGTCCATGATCTCGGCGGCCTCGGCGCGACGCTCGTCCTCGGGGCGGTCGTCACCGGCCGCACGGTGGGCGACGTGCAAGTCGATGACGTGCTGGCGGTAGTTGGCGCCGGACTGGAAGACCTGGCGCGGCTCGACCGGGGCGTGCACCCGGAACTCCGCCAGGACCCCGCGCCCCACGTCGCTGTCCTCGGCCAGGGCGCGCAGCCGCGGCAGCACTTCCGGCCAGCCCTCCAGGAGCCGCCGGACGGTGAGCCGATCGTCGTCGAGGGCGACACGCAGGTCCACGACGAGCCCGTCGGCGGTGACCAGAGCGGGAAACGCCGGCCCGCCCGGAGCCGAGAGCGTCGCGAGGGCGAAGGGACCGGCGAAGGGCGCGGGCGCGGGAGCTGGTTTCACGGACATGTCCTCCTGATTGCGGTGGGACTAATCTGGACCCGCCCCCGGTGATCAGGGAAATCGATTGTGTGGATAATGGCCATCCACGAGACGGATTTCTCCTGGTCGGCGTCGCCCGGCGCCGTACAGCAAGGAGAAGTCGGTGAATCTGGCGCGCCTGCACCTCAACCTCGTCGTCGCCCTGCGCGCCCTGCTGGAGGAGCGCAACGTCACGCGCGCCGGGCAGCGCGTCGGACTCAGCCAGCCCGCCATGAGCGCCGCGCTGTCCCGGCTGCGCCGCCATTTCGACGACGACCTGCTCGCCCGTGTCGGCGGCCACTACGAGCTGACCGCCCTCGGCCGGGTGCTGCTCGACCGCACGTCGACCGCCTACGACGTCCTCGAGCGCCTCTTCTCCAGCCAGGCCGAGTTCGACCCGGCCGAGGAGAGCCGGGAGTTCACGCTGGTGGCCTCCGACTACGCCGTCTCCGTCTTCGGCGCCGAACTCGCCCGCGTCGTCCACGAGGAGGCCCCCGGGATCCGGCTGCGCTTCGCACAGACCCCGCCGACCGTGGTCGACGACACCGCCACCCTGCTCAGTGCCGTCGACGGGCTGCTCATGCCGCACGGTGTCATCAGCGGCTTCCCCGCCACCGACCTCTACGACGACCGCTGGGTGTTCGTGGTCGCCGACGACCACCCGTCCGTCTCGGACCGGCTCACCCGACAGGACCTGGCGGACCTGCCGTGGGTCACCTACCAGCGGACGTACGACGCACCCGCCGTGCGCCAGCTCGGGATGCTCGGCGTGGAGCCGCGCGCGGAGGTGTCCGTCGACAGCTTCCAGCTGCTGCCGCTGCTGGTGGCCGGCACCCGGCGCATCGCCATGGTCCAGTCCCGGCTCGCCCGCCTGCTCGCGCCGATCGCCCCCGTGCGGGTCGTGGAGCCTCCGTACGAGGCGGTCCCGTTGCAGGAGGCGCTGTGGTGGCATCCGGTGCACACGCACGACGCCGCGCACCTCTGGCTGCGGGAGACGGCGGCGCGGGTGGGGGCACGGCTGGATCATGGGCCGCACTGAATCCTCTCGCACGGTGCCCCGGGGGCGCCGACAAGCGGTGACGAACTCCGCGGCCAACCATTGGCATCGATAACATTCTCTGCCATAGTTCCAGCTACCGACAGTCGACCCGGGTTCCCGCGGTGACTGCGTGTCGCCGACCTCTCGGCTGTGCGGAGACCAGTCTCCTCCGCGCCACCCTTGCTCAAGGAGGAGCTGTGCAGCATTCCACCGCCCGTTTCATGGGAGTTTCGGGCGCCCTTGTCCTGTCGCTCGCCGTCAGCGGCTGCTCGGACTCCGGTTCGGACTCCGCCTCGTCGTCCGGCGAGGCATCGATAACATTCTGGGGTTGGGCTCCGGGCTACGAGGACGCGGTCGAGGCCTTCAACAAGACCCACCCCGACATCAAGGTGTCGTACCAGTCCGTTCAGCCGGGAGCCAAGGGCGGCTACGAGAAGATGCTGAACGCGGTCCAGGCGGGCAACGCGCCGTGCCTGGCCCAGGTCGGGTACGAGACGCTGCCCAGCTTCGCCGCGCAGGGTGCCCTCACGGACGTCACCGATCACGCCGCCGCCGACGAGGACGACTACCAGGAAGCCGCCTGGAAGTCGGTCACCCTGGCGGACCGTGTGTACGCGGCGCCCGTGGACACCGGCCCGATGGCCCTCTTCTACAACAAGAAGGTCTTCGACTCGCTCGGCCTGAAGCCCCCCACCACGTGGGACGAGTACGAGACGGCGGCCGAGAAGATTCACGAGTCGGACCCGAAGCGGTACGTCTCGGCGCCCTACCTCGACTACGACTACGCGGGCCTCGCCTGGCAGACCGGCGCGTCCTGGTTCGGCACCGAGGGCGACGCCTGGCAGGTCACCATGGACTCCGAGGCCAACAAAAGGGTCGCCGACTACTGGCAGGGCCTGGTCGGCAAGGGGCTGATCAGCGACGCGCCCATGTACGACCAGGCGTGGTACACGGGCCTCGGCAACGGCGACATCGCCACGGTCGTCGGTGCCGTGTGGCAGGCCGGTGTCATCAAGGGCGGCGCCAAGAGCGGGTCCGGGCAGTGGGCGGTCGCGCCGCTGCCGCAGTGGAGCAAGGGGGACAAGCAGGTCGGCAATGCGGGCGGGTCGTCCACCGCGGTCCTCAAGGGCTGTGAGAACACCGAAGCCGCCTGGGAGTTCGCCCACTGGCTCGGCACCGACCGCGAGACGTTCGGCGGCCTCGTCGACAAGGCCGCGCTGTACCCGGCCGCCAAGAGCCTCCTCGATCTGCCGCAACTCACTGCCGCCGACCCGTACTTCGGCGGCCAGAAGATCTACGGCGTGTTCGCCGAGGCCTCCGGCCGGGTCAACGCGTCCTGGACCTGGGGCCCGCTGATGACCAAGACGACCGCCGATCTCAACGACGGGCTCGGCAAGGCCTGGGCCGGCAACGGAACGATCACCGCCGCCCTGGGCACCGCTCAGAACAAGACCGTGAGCGAGATGAAGAAGCAGGGCCTGCAGATCACCGAGTAGTCGCCCCGCATCGGGCCGGACCGCCGGACGGCCGGCCCGAATCCCGCCCCACCGCACCACAGTGAGGAAGCACCCGTGGCCAACGCCGCCGCATTGGCGGACTCCCGAAGCAGCAGCCGTCCGACCGGTACACAGCCGCCGGAGGGGAAACCGCGCCACCCGCGGCGCCGTTCACGACCGTGGCTGAGCCCGGTCCTCTTCTGCGCCCCGTTCGTCGTCCTGTTCGCCGCCATGTACATCGCACCGATCGTCTACGCGGCGTTCGAGAGCCTCTACACCGTGAAGAGGTCGGGGCTGGGGCTGACCGCGCCGACCAAGGTCTTCGACCCGCTCGCCAACTACGCGCGCGCCCTCGACGACGGCGCCTTCCTGGACTCCCTCGGCCGCGTCGCGCTCTTCGGCGTGGTCCAGGTGCCGCTCATGCTGGGCGCGGCGCTGCTGCTGGCCCTGCTCATCGACTCCCGGTCCGCGCGGGGCAAGGGCTTCTTCCGACTGTCCAGCTTCCTGCCGTACGCGATCCCCGGCGTCAGCGCCGCGCTGGTCTGGTCGTTCATGTACTCGTCGCAGTCGAGCCCGATCAACCGGCTGCTGGATCCCGTCGGGATCAGCATCCCGTTCTTCGACGGCGATCTGGTGCTGTGGTCGGTGGCGAACATCGTCACGTGGAGCTGGACCGGCTACAACATGATCATCATCTATGCGGCGCTGCAGTCGATCCCGGCGGAGGTGCTGGAGGCCGCCAAGGTGGACGGGGCCTCGGCCGTCCGGATCGCCTGGAGCATCAAGGTGCCCGCCGTGCGCGGCGCGCTCGTGCTCACCTCGGTGTTCTCCATCATCGGCTCGGCCCAGCTGTACAACGAGCCGGCGGTGCTCCAGCCGGTCTCCGACGGTGCCGTGTCGTCGGCCTTCACCCCGATCATGTCCGCGCAGAACGCGGTCGCGGCCGGCAACTACCCGTACGGGGCGGCCCAGTCGGTGCTGCTGGCGGTACTCGTGGGCGTCGTGTCGTTCGCGTTCTTCAAACTGACCAGCCGGGGAGAGCAGGAATGAGCCTCCTGAGCACGAGCACGAGCACGAGCACGAGGAAGAGCACCAGCACGCCCGCCGCCCGCGCACGGCGTGACACCGACCTGCCCAGCCGGATGACGGTCACGACACTTCTCGTCCTGTCCGCCTTCTACTTCCTCTTCCCCCTGTGGTGGCTGCTGGTGTCCGCCACCAAGCCCTTCGGCGACCAGTTCACCGGCACCGGCCTGTGGTTCGACGGCTTCGGCCTGCTGGACAACATCGCCCGCCTCAGCAGCCAGGACGGCGGCATCTTCTGGCGCTGGATGCTCAACAGCGTCCTGTACTGCGGCGTCGGCGCCCTGTTCGGCACCGCGTTCTCCGCGCTGGCCGGCTTCGCCCTCGCCAAGTACCGCTTCCCCGGCCGCGGCTTCCTGTTCGGCGTGGTACTGGCGGCGGTGCTCATCCCCAAGGTGCTCTTCACGCTGCCGCTCTACCTGATGTTCTCCGGCGTCGGCCTCATCGACAACCCCCTGGCCGTCCTGCTGCCCAGCGTGGTCAGCCCGTTCGGGGTCTACCTCTCCCGGGTCTTCGCCGCACAGACCGTGCCCGACGAGGTCCTGGAGGCCGGTCGGCTCGACGGGGCCGGCGAGTTCCGCATCTTCCGGACCATCGGCGTACGGATGATGCTGCCCGCCCTGGTGACGATCTTCCTGTTCCAGTTCGTGGAAATCTGGAACAACTACCTGCTGCCCGCGATGGTCCTCGGCGACGACCGCCTGCAGCCGGTTACCGTGGGCCTGGTCGGCTGGAACGCCAGCCACGTCGCGGTGCCGCCGCCACTGGTCGTCATCGGGTCGCTGGTGTCCGTCGTCCCCCTCCTGATCGCCTTCCTCGCGCTCCAGAGGTCCTGGCGCGCGGGCATGACCGCTGGAGCCGTCAAATGACCACGTCCTCTCCGGCTGCCGCGCCCGCGACGGCCGCCCTGACCCACGCCGACGGCGCCCTGCTGCGCAACGGACGCCCGCACCGCCTCCTGGCGGGCTCGCTGCACTACTTCCGGGTCCATCCGGGGCACTGGGCCGACCGGCTCCGGCGGCTGGCGGCCCTCGGCCTGAACACGGTCGACACCTACGTCCCGTGGAACTTCCACGAGCGCACCGAGGGCGACATCCGCTTCGACGGCCCCCGCGACCTGGCCGGGTTCGTCCGGCTCGCCCAGGAGGAAGGCCTGGACGTCGTCGTGCGGCCGGGCCCCTACATCTGCGCCGAATGGGACAACGGCGGCCTGCCCGCCTGGCTGACCGGAACCCCCGGCATGCGCCTGCGCGCCTCCCACGGCCCGTTCCTGGAAGCGGTCGACCGCTGGTTCGACGAGCTGATCCCGCGCATCGCGGACCTCCAGGCCGGCCGGGGCGGACCGGTCGTCGCGGTGCAGATCGAGAACGAGTACGGCAGCTACGGCGACGACCACGCCTACGTCCGCCACGTGCGCGACGCCCTCGTCGCCCGAGGCGTCCGCGAACTGCTCTACACCGCCGACGGGCCGACTCCGCTGATGCAGGACGGCGGCGCGCTGCCCGGCGAACTGGCCGCGGCGACCTTCGGCTCGCGCCCCGCCCAGGCCGCGGAACTGCTGCGCTCCCGCCGTCCCGGGGAGCCCTTCTTCTGCGCGGAGTTCTGGAACGGCTGGTTCGACCACTGGGGCGAGAAGCACCACGTCCGGCCGGCGCCCGGCGCGGCGGAGACCGTGGGCGACATCCTCGACGAGGGCGGCTCGGTGAGCCTCTACATGGCACACGGCGGCACCAACTTCGGCCTGTGGGCGGGCGCCAACCACGACGGCGACCGCATCCAGCCGACCGTCACCAGCTACGACTCGGACGCCCCCATCGCCGAGAACGGCGCGCTGACACCCAAGTTCTTCGCCCTGCGGGAGAAGCTGACCGCGCTCGACGGCGCGGGAACCCCGCGCCCCCTGCCGGCCGACCCGCCGCTGCTGACGTCCCGCGAACTCCCGGTCGCCCGGCACGCGTCCCTGCTCGGCGCGCTGCGCGCGACGGCCCGGCCGGTTCACGCACCCCTGCCCCTGAGCTTCGAGGAACTCTCCCTGGCCTCCGGCCTGGTGCTCTACGAGGCCACACCGCTGCTGCCGCCGGGACACCACGAACTGACCGTCACGGGCCTGCACGACCGCGCGCAGGTGTTCGTCGACGACGCCCCCGTCGCCGTACTGGACCGTGAGAGCGCCTCGTTCACCGTCCCCGGCACCGGAGCACGCGTCCGGCTGGCCCTGCTGGTGGAGAACCAGGGGCGGATCAACTACGGTCCGCTGCTCGGCCAGGGCAAGGGCATCCTCGGCGGCGTACGGGTGGAGCGCCGACTGGTGCACGGCTGGACGATGCGCCCGCTGCCGCTCGACCGGTGGACGTCACGGGATGTCGCCCGCGCCGCGGCCGCGGCCCCGTCGGACGGCCGGGCGGGCTTCGCCACCGCGGTCCTGTCCGTGACCGAACCGGCCGACGCGTGGGTCGCCCTGCCCGGATTCGGCAAGGGCTTCCTCTGGGTCAACGACACCCTGCTGGGCCGCTACTGGGAGATCGGTCCGCAGACCACCCTCTACCTGCCCGGCCCGCTCCTGGGGCCAGGTGACAACACCCTGACCGTGCTGGAACTCGAACGCCTCGGTGACCGCGTCACCCTCCACGACCGCCCGGAGCTCGGACCACCCGAGGAGTACGTCGAGACCTTCGACTGACGTCTCCGCCCCGCCCGGAACCTCGGCCGACGGCGGTGCGACTCCCTGCCTCGGGGGAGCGCACCGCCGTCGGCCTGCGGTCGTCGACTAGCGGTTGTCGGCGGGGCGTTCGCCCGGCGGGTAGCCCGTCGGAAGGTCCACGGGCACCCCGTACACGCGCATCTCCGCCGCGGCCGCGTAGGGCTGAGCGTTGAGCGCGTTGAGTGCGGTGAACCGGACGTAGGAGGTGCGCACCCGGTCGAAGGAGACCCGCTGTGTCTGCGGGACGTCCTTCAGCGTGCCGTCGGCCACCGTCGTCCAGTCCTTGCCGTCGTCCGACACGGCGACCTCGTAGTCGCCGACGCGTCCGTTCTGCCCGCCGCTCTGCCGGCCCAGGTATCCGAACCCGTCGACGTCGGCGGCGCCGTCGAGCTTCAGCGTCACCCAGTGCGGGTACGGCGCCTGGGACGCGGTGTAGTCGGTGTGCCAGATGGTGCCGGCGTCACCGTCGAGGACGTTGGAGACCGGCCCCTCGCCGTCCCCCGAGGAGGTGTTCTCCGAGTCGGCGGTCGCGGTCGTCGACCCCGGTGGGACGACGGGCTCGTCGGTCACCGCGGCCCGCGCGTCGGCGGAGACGGTCTTGGTGTCTCCACCGTGGGCGTAGGCGGCGGTCACCTTCCAGGCGGGGGAGGTCTCCGCCGAGCCGGCCGGCGGGGTCAGGAGCCAGGCTGTGCGCACGGTCGCGCCCGGCTTCACGCCCTCGAAGAGGTTGCCGTCCTTCTCCTTCACCTCGGCCTTCCAGCCCTCGGGCAGGCCCTTCATCGCGATGCCGACGTTGACGACGTCGGCGGACTCGTGGTTGGTGAACGTCGTGACGTACTCGCCCGGTACGCCCGGGCTCAGCTCGGCGCCCTCCGATGCCGTGAGACCGGCGCAGGCGGGCCCGGTCTCCGCCTTGCCCAGGTCGGTCACGGTGAAGTCGTCGATGACCAGGTCGGTGCCCCGGGCACTGCCGAGCTTGCGCAGCCCGACCCAGGTGTCCCCGCAGCCGGCGACGATCTCACGGGAGTAGGCCGCCGTGTCCAGCGCCGGATCCAGGACGTCACGGGTGATGTCCCGGGAGGTGGTCGCGCCGTCCGCGACCCGGTCCGCGCCCGTCACCCAGGCCCACTGTCCCTCGATGTTGGTCTGGTAGGAGAAGGACACCCGGTACGTGTGACCCTCCTCGAACGGCACCGTGGCGGGAATCGTGCGGTGGACCAGCCCCGTGTTCTCCGAGTGCGACTTCAGCGAGTGCCGGCCGGCCAGTACGTCGTCGACCGCCTTCCCCTTCAACGTGCCGGAGTCGTAGGGGGAGTAGGTGTTCTTCCACTCCTTCTGACTGTAGGGCGCGTGCAGGTCGCTGATGCTCGTGCGCGGGTCGGTGACGCCCCCGGCGTCGCCCTTGACGAACGGACCCCAGCCGGGCTGGTTGCCCTCGAAGTCGTCGTGGGCGATGACGGTGCCGTCCTTGCCGCGGGGGAGGGGCGCGGTGGTGTCCGCCATGACGCGTACGTCGTCCAGCACGACCGGGGCGCTGCCCGGGACTGCGCCCAGCTCCACGGTGACCGTGCCACCGCGCGGCGCGGTGAAGGAGACCGAGGCCCGCTGGGAGTACGTGTCCCGCTTCTCGTCGGCGGCCATTCTGTTGCGCGCCGGTGTGATGTCGAAGGTCCTCGTCGCCGTGTCCTTGCCGCCGCGCACCCGAAGCGTCGTGGCCCGGCGCTCCCCGGGGCCGATCTCGACGTCCGCACCGAGCGAGTACCGCTTGCCCGGGGTCAGGCCGCGGACCCGCTGCGAGATGCCGGAGGCACCGTCGCCGAGGCGCACCACGTTGTCGCCGTTGTCGGCCCGGACGATCTCCGCGCCTCCCCGTGCTTTCCAGTCGTCCAGATTCCCGCCGTTGAAGCCGGGGTCGGACAGCCCGGTGTACTCGCCGTAGTGGGCGGTGCGGTGCGGCGCCCTGCCGCCGTTGGGCACGAGGACGTAGGGCTGCCCCTTGTCGGCGGTGAGGGTCACCCGTCCGTCGCGGGCCTTCACCCGGGTCTTCTCCGCCCGTCCCTGGTCGGTGAGTTCGTAGAGGGTGAAGTTCTTGTTGCCCGCGAACTGCTCGGTCAGTTCGAAGGTGTGCTCTCCGCCGGAGCCGCTGTAGAAGTACATCTTGTCGGCGTCGCCGGGCGAGGAAGTGCCGTCGTCCTTCTTCGAGTCGCCCCAGGGCAGCAGGTAGGTGTCGCCCCGGAGGACCTCGGCGTCTCCCATGGAGATCCGCCGCTCACCGTCGACGGACACCACGCCCACACCACCGGTGAGCTTCGCCGACGTGCCGGGCTCCCAGTCCATCACCTGGTAGTGCTGGAGGAACTTGGTCGGCAGGTTGTCGGTCCAGATGTTGCGGTAGAAGGCGTTCCAGTCGTCGTGACCGGTCCATCCCTCGAACTCGACGACGTTGGCGCCGCCGAGCAGCGGGTCGATGTTCCACACGTCGCGGTCGGCGTTGGCGATGAACCGGATGATGTTCGAGTTGATGCCCTTGTTGGTGGCGCCGCCGTAGTTCTTGTCGGCGGCCCAGTGCGACCAGACCGAGGACCCCTCGAACTTGTACGCCCACTCGGTGGCGACCTCGAAGCCCATCTTGCGCAGTCCGGCGGCCAGACCGTCGGCCAGCCAGCCGCTGGAGTAGTAGGCGTCGATGTAGACGGTCTTCACGCCCGGCGACTCCTTGCGGAGCTGCTTGAACCGGTCGAGGACGGCGCCGGTGCCCAAGTCCTTGCGCTGGTCGATGTGGTAGGCCTGGTTGAGCCAGTCCCAGCCGTCGGCCTGTCCCGCGACCATGTCCTCGCTGAAGGTCTTCGCCTGTGCGTAGGCCTCCGTGGCATTGACGTGCACGGCGAAGTCCGCGTTGTAGTGCGCGCCGGTCCGAGTGAGCCGGTTCAAGTCCTCCAGGCCGCCCGCGCGGACGTTCTCGTTGCCGCCGTAGTCCGGGTGGGCGGAGTCGTGACCCTCGCTCGCGTAGCCCTTCTCCAGCACCCACTGGCCGAGGTTGTCGGTGGCCATGGAGATGCGCTTGGTGTTGTCCAGCGTCTTCAGGAACGGGTTCGTGGCCTGGCTGGCGAAGTTGAACGGGATCCGCTGGACCACGCGCTCGGGCACCCGCTCCGCACCGAGCGGACCGCGCATGTGCTCCCGGTGGGCGATGGCGCCGTCCTGCCAGTCGACCGAGCCGTCCCTGTTGGCGTCGGCGGCGAGGACCACGGTGGCCCGGGGCAGCTCGTAGGTGTCGACCCGGGGGTCGGTGGCCCCGGCCGGGTGGTAGGTGTAGGTGCCGACCGACAGCTCCGCCCGGCGCCGGCCGTCGCCCGCGTCGACGATGCGGGACTGCAGTCGGGTGTTCCAGTTGGTGTTGTCGTCCTGCGGCGAGTCCTCGGTCGCGTTGGTGATGATGCCCGCCGAGAGCTGCGTGTTGCCGACGAACGCGTACGGGGTGCCGACCGGCTCCTTGTCCGGGGACGTGTCCGCCGTGATCGGGATGAAGCGGTCGGCGGTCGTCGTCGAATCCGTGGAGATCTTCGTCCGCGCGAGGTTGGCGCCCGGGTCGGAGGAGTCCACGGAGACCAGGGACTGACCGGGGATCGCCAGGGTGCGCACGGTCGAAGCGGCCTTGCCGGAGACCTTCTCGACGGCGAAGACGACCGTCGTGTCCTTCGTGACGGTGATCGTGGAGGTGATCGTGAGACCGGGCAGGTCCTCGAAGATCGAGGTGTAGGTCGCCCTGCTGCCCTCCGCCTTCATGGTGGTGGAGGCACGGTGGACCTCGCCGTTGACCGTGAAGCTGTCCAGCGCGGTCGCCTGACCGCCGAGAGCGCGCTGCCCCAACCGGTAGGAGATGATCCGGGGGAACTCCTTCGCCACCGTGACGGTCAGGTCGCCCCGGCTCAGCTCCACCGGCGTCCCGGCCGGCGCTGGGGCGGAGACGGCTCGGGGCGGGGCCGCGCCCGCGGGGACGGCGGCGGTCGACAGCATGCCGATGGTGAGGCCCAGCGCCGCGACGACGGCGCCGGGATGGGGCACTCGTCTGCGGCCGGTGCGTCCGGGTGGGCGAGAGGGCGAGGGTGCCTTGGTGTCCACTGGCTGACTTCCTCCTCGGGTGGGATGAGGTACCGGGTCACGAGGGGCCGAGCGCTTGACAAGCGGCACCACGCCTACGGTTCCGGCGTCCGGTTCCCGACGCCTTCCTCCGCGAGGTGTTATCGCTGCCATCCCGCTGCCGCTCGGTCTCCTCGATGTCGGCTACTGCATGGGCGAGTGAGATCCGCTCACTCGAGGTAGGTGTTGGCGGGAACTATGGCAGAGGATGTTATCGATGCCAATGGGTCTTGCCAGGCTGGACTCCGAGCGACGACACCGTCGCACGTGGGCAGCCCGGCACGACTGACCCCGTCCGGACCGCTCGGCTCGCCGGGGTCTCCGCCCGGACGGCCGCCCGGACCCCGGTCGGCCATCCCGACGTTCCGCACCGGACCCGTACCAGGGTGCTGGCCACGGGGGCCCGGCCCGGTCGCCTGAGTCGGTGCCTTCGCGGTCGCCGACCTGATGCGGTTCGTCGCGGACCCGGTGGGGGAGTCGGAGCCTGCCTCGGCCGAGCCCGTGCTGGCCGTGCGAGCCGGCACGGCGGCGATCGCACGCGAGGACCGGCGAGGTGGTTACGCCCTACCTCGGCGCCCGGAAGCCGCCGATCTCGTGCTCCAGCAGTTCGGCCAGCCGCAGCGGGGTGCGATCCTCGAACATCGGGCCGATGAGCTGCACCCCCACCGGCAGCCCCTCGGGCGACCGGCCCGCGGGTACGGCGGTGGCGGGCAGGCCGGGCATGGTGGCCACACCGGCCCAGACAAGCTGGTCGAAGTACGGGTACTCGACGCCGTCGATGTCGATCCGGCGCTCTCGCGGATCGGGACTGTGGTCGTGGGGGAACGCCGGAGTGGGCGTGATGGGACACACCACGGCGTCGAACTCCCCGAAGAGCCGCCGCCAGCCATGGCGGTGGACCTCGCGACGGCTGTTCGCCTCGATCCAGTCACGGTGGCTGAACACCATGGCCCGCAACCGTGCCGCGTCGAGACTCAGGTCGTCCGCGCTCAGTCCGGTGGCCCGCACCCGCAACTGCTCGTACGACTCGACGGGAAAGCGCGCAACGGAACCGGAGAACAACAACTGCGTGTAGAGCAGAGCCCCTTCGGTCAGATCGGGCAGCAGCGGACTGTGCCGTTCGACGCGGGCGCCGGCGTCGACGAGCGCGTCGGTCACGCGCTGCACGCCCGCCCGCACGGCAGACCCGGTCGGAATGAACGGATGCTCGTCGAGGACGAGGACCCGGAAGTCGCGGAGGTGTTCGTGGCGCGGGGGCGGCAGGGCCAGGTCGTGCGCCACGCCCAGCGTCAGCGCATCCGGTCCGGCCATGACGTCGAGCAGGAGGGAGAGGTCGCGGGCACTGCGCGCCATCGGACCGACGACGGCGAGATCGTGCTCGACCGGGAGGGCCGGCCCGGGCGGCGGGACCATCCCGCGGGTCGCCGCCAGTCCGAGCGTCGGCTTGTGTGCGTAGATGCCGCAGAAGTGTGCGGGTGTCCGCAGCGAACCGGCGAGATCGGAACCGATGGACAGTACGCCGAACCCGGATGCCAGGGCCGCCGCCGAGCCGCCGGATGATCCACCCGAGGTGCGGCCGTGGTCCCACGGGTTGTTGGTGGTGCCATGGATCTCGTTGAAGCTCTGGATGTCCTGCAGCCCGAAGGGCACGTTGGTCTTGCCGAGCACCACCGCACCCGCGGCCTTGAGCCGTGACACCTGCACCGCGTCCTCGGCCGGCATGTAGTCCCGGTGCTGCCGCATGCCCCAAGTCGTCGGCATCCCGGCGATGTCGTAGCACTCCTTGACCGTGACCGGAACGCCGAGGAGTGGCCTGTCCTCCCCCCGGGCGCGCGCTTGGTCGGCGCGGCGCGCAGCGGCCCGGGCACGGTCGAAGTCCGGTACACAGATGGCATTGATCGCCTTGTCGTCCCGCTCGATTCGGGCGATCGCCTCGTCGGTCACTTCTGCCGAGGTCACTTCACCGGCACGCAAGGCGGCCGTGATGTCCTCTGCGGTAGGAAGAGTCTGATCCATGAATCGGACCGTAGCGGCCCCTGGACGAGGGCAGGAAATGCCGCTTCGTACAACCGGTTGGACGCCCCCTGCTCATGGTGCGACCCTCCGGGTCGCAGCCCGCCGAAGGCGTCACACCGGATCCGGCAGCCCCATGAGAGCCAGCTCGGCCGGGTCGACCACGGCGGCGATCCCGGTGATGCGGGCGTCGGTGACCGTGAAGACAAGAAGGGAGAGCGGAGTGCCGTCCTCGCTCCAGGAGAGCACGCCGGGGCGGCCGTTGACGGTCGCCGCATGTCCTCGTGCCGAGCTGCCGGCCACGCGCGCGCGGGTGGCGACCTCGGTGGCCCCGAGCGTGACGAACGTGCCTTCCGGAGTCCGGACGGTGAAGCGCACGTCCGGGTGCAGAAGTCGCAGCAACTCCTCGAACCGGCCGTCGCGTGCCGCCGCCAGGAACGCCCGCACCACCTCACGTTGTTGCCGCCCCGCCCTTGCCGGCCGCTCGGCGGCCTGTACCTTCCTGCGGGCGCGGCTGGCGGCCATCTTCGTCGCGTCGGCGGACTTGCCGAGAATGCCGCCGATCTCCGCGAAGGGCACGGCGAAGACGTCGTGCAGCACGAACGCCAGTCGCTCCTCGGGACGCAGCGCGTCGAGGACCATGAGGAGAGCGTGGCCGGCGGAGTCCCCGAGTGCCGCGAGATCCTGCGGACCCGGAGCGTCGTCGAGCGTCACGACGCATTCGGGCAGCCGGGCGTCGAAGGAGACCTCTGGACGAGTCCGGCCCGACCGCAGGACATCGAGGCTGATGCGGCCGACCACGGTGGTCAGCCAGCCGCCGAGGTTGTCGATGGTGTCGGCGTCCTGGCGGGACAGACGCAGCCACGCCTCTTGGATCACGTCCTCCGCATCCGCATGCGACCCGAGCACGCGGTAGGCGACGGAGCGGAGCCGGTCACGGTGGGACTCGAAGGCATCGACGATCGGGTCCGTGGGATGAGTGCCGGCCATGTTGTTACCTCCGTGAAAGCTGCTCCGTCATAGGGATGACGCGCACGAGCGTGGCGACGTAACTGGATGAAGGAGAACACTCCCCATGGAAAACCGCCTCAAGAACAAGAACCCGAGTAACCCGGACGTGTGGACCGCGATCCAGCACCTCCAGAAGGCGATCGCCGCCGGAGGCGTCGACCCGAAGCTGCTCGCGCTGGTCCACCTGCGCGTCAGTCAGATCAACGGCTGCTCGGCGTGCGTCTACGCCAGTGTCGCCGGTGCGAAGAGGGCCGGTGACACCGACGAGCGGCTGCACCATGTCGCTGCGTGGCGCGAGGCACCGTTCTACACCGACGCGGAACGCGCGGCCCTGGCACTGTCCGAGGCCGCCACGCGGCTGCAGGACGGTGCGCCGGGCGTGACCGACGAGATCTGGGACGGGGCCACCATCCACTTCACCGAAGAGCAGCTCGGCGCGATCAACCTGGAGATCGCGCTGACCAACTTCTTCAACCGGATCAACCGCACCATCAAGGAACCGGCAGCCAAGACCTGGGGCTGACACCGGCCGACACGGTGCTCGGTGCCATCCCCCTCGCGATACGGTGCTGTCATGTCTCGATCAGTCGATTCCGGATCAGTCGTGTCTCCCGTCACCGCGGACGACGTCGATCTCGCCGTGCGGCTCGCCGTGGGCGTCCTTCGGGACGCACCCCCGAACGGATGGGACGGCAAGGCAGGTTCGCTGGAGTGGGACTGCTGGGAGACCGTCGAGCACCTCGCCAACGACCTGTTGTACTACGCCGTGCAACTGGGACCGCAGAGCCCGCCTCTGGACACCCATGTGCCTTTCGCGTTGAGCCGGAAGAGGCCGGACGGCCCCCCGGTCTTCGTCCACGCGGAGCGCGACGCGGGCCCGGCCGGCCTGGTGCAGGTGCTGGAGGCGTGCGGCGCGCTGCTGGTCGCCATGGTGCGTACGACGCCGGCCCGGGTCCGCGCCCACCACGCCGCCGGGGTGTCCGACCCCGAAGGTTTCGCGGCCCTGGGGCTGCAGGAAACACTGGTGCACATGCACGATGTGGCGGAAGGCTTCGGGCTTGCCTGGAGCCCGCCCTCCGCGCTCTGCTCGCGGCTGCTCGCCCGTCTGTTTCCAGAGGCTCCGGTCGGCGCGGACCCCTGGCTCACCCTGCTGTGGGCCACCGGCCGCGCCGAACTGCCGGGGCACCCTCGTCTCACCGCGTGGCGCTCGGACAGCACCCCGCGGTCGTAGGAGCGGATCGGCTTCAACCGGGGGCCAGGCCGGTGTTGCCACAGGACCGGACCGAAGCGCGTGCGGCGACTTCAGATCCGGCCGCGACTCGATCCGTCAGCCGATGGAAGCGGGATCTACAGGTCCGTGAGCCAGGGATGCCCCGGGTGTGTTCGGGCGAGCAGCGCGGCCAAGGTCTCGCGCTGGGTCGAGGTCATGTGCGGGACGGACGCGTCGAAGTCCGCCCGGTCCTTCGGGCGGGGGTGCCCGGCCTTGAACAGCAGGACCAGTTCGGGTGCGAGATACGGGATGCCGTCCTGGGTGTGGTGGACGATTTCGCTGTAGGGGAGCCGGATCCTCTCATCGCGGCGGAAGATCCAGGTGTCGCCGTCGTGCGGTTCGCGGAACACGTCGAGCAGGTAGTTGCCGGTGGCGGGATCACGTACCCAGGTCTGGTGTACGGCGCCCAGCACCTGCGGTGCCGCGTCCTCCCAGATCCGGCCGTTGGCCACCGCGTCGAGAACGAACCCGGGGAAGCGATCGCGCACCTCGGGAAAGCTCGCGGCCGGAATCGCGATCTCGATGTCCCCGTGCGCGCGTGTCTGCCGACCGCGGAACAGGTCCAGTGCCCATCCCGCGGCCACGTACCAGGGTGTGCCGATCCCGGCCAACTGCTGCGCGACCCGACTCGGGGTCCAGCAGGATGACCACCTGGTGTGAAGGGCTTCGACCTCGTCGGGCGACAGTTCGGTGCCGCCGGGCAGTTGCTCGCTCACCGCAGGAACCTCCGATTCATCAGCTCTTGGCAAGCATCCACCGATACGGATGGGTGCGACGGTGATTTCCCGGGCGGCCGCAGCCAGCGGCCCCCGGGAGGAGTCAGTTGTGGTCGACGGGGCGGGAGGAGCGGAGTCCGCGGCGGTCGGCGACGAGGATGACTAGCAGACCGAAGGCGACCCCGGCGGCGAGGGTGAGCGCGGGGGAGGGGGCGCCGGTGCCGTCGAAGAAGGCGTTGGCACGCAGGAGGCTGCCCGAGGCGCCCGGGGCAGCAGCTGCCCGAAGGTCGCCCAGGCATCGGGCAGCCAGTGGGGGCCGGAGGTCAGGCCGGAGAGCGGGTTGCCCAGGAACATGGCGACGACGGCGCCGACACCTTCCTGGGCCTGGAATCCCTGATCGGCGTCGCCGGCATCGGCAGATCGCCGCCGGCCGCCTGCGCGAGCTGCCCATCCCCCTGCTCCTGCACCAGATGATCGGGCCACTGGTCTTCCACCTGATGGTCCGCGCCACCCTGGGCCAGTCGTCCGAGCTGGACCTGCCCGACCTCGATGCGACCTGCGAGATCCTCACCGACGCGTTCCTGCGCGCCACCGCACCGTCAACACCGTGACATCGCCTGATCACCGCCATGTCCGTGCCGTCCGAGCTGTCCGACGAAAGCATGGCCGCGCCCCCCGACCCGCGCTCGTGCTCAGGTCTGTCGGTGATCGCGTACCCGCGACGACGCGCGCAGTCGAGCACGGTACTCGCCCGGGGGCAGGCCGCGGGCGCGTCGGAAGGCGCGGCTGAACGCGTGCGGAGAGGCGTAGCCGACCGCGCCGGAGATCGACTCGACCGGCTCGTCGGTGTCGCGGAGCCGGACGGACGCCAGGTCCATGCGCCACTGCGTCACGTACGCGCCCGGGGTCTGTCCGAGGGCGGACCGGAAGTGCCTGGACAGCGTAGTCCGGGAGACCGCCGTCGCGGCCGCCAGGGACTCGGTGGTCCAGGGGTGTTCCGGCCGGGCGTGGACACATGCCAGGGCGTCGCGCACGACCGGATCACGCATCGCGCCCAGCCATGAGCCGGACCGCTTCTCCGGGTGGCGGGCCAACCAGACGCGTACGAACTGGACGAGCAGGAGATCGACGATGCTGTTGACGGCGGCGGTGGTGCCGATCTGCGGCTGCGCGAGTTCCGCCGTGAGAAGCTCGACGGTCTTTCTGAACTGTGCGTTCTCCCGGCTCGTCACGTGCATCGGCCGGGCGAGGGAGGTGAGCACCGGTGTACTCACCTCCGGATCCTGCTCGTAGCGCAGGACGAGCACTTCCGTCTGCGCCGGCGACGAGCCCAACTGCAGGGCGCTGCCGTCCGTGAGGGCCCGGATCGTCGCCTCCTGGTCACAGGGACCCATCGTCGCACCGGAGCCGCCGGCTATCCCGTGGGAGGTGCCCGGCGACAACAGGACGGCGTCTCCCGTCTGCACCTTCGAGGGTTCCTCACCCGGGACATGGAGCCACATCGTGCCACGGGATACCACATGCAGTGCCGCTCCGTGACAGGGGTCCAGCCGCAGCCCCCAGGTTCCTCCGGCCTTCAGCACGACCCCGAGCGCACCTCGCGCACCCGATACACGCAGGGCCTTTGCTAGTACGTCCATCGCCCCATCCTCGTCGACGCGCGTCAGAGCACGTCAAGAACGATCTTCCCGTGCACCCTCCGCGCGAACAGCGCCTGGACGGCGTCGCCCACGTCCCGCCAGTCGCCTCGCAGTCCGACCGGTGCCGAGAGCCTCCCGGCGGCCATGAGGTCCAGCAGGTCCGTCAGCTCCTCGCTGGTCGGCGTCATGTCGCCGAAGGTGGCGATGCTGCGGGGTTCTCCGAAGCCGAACAAGGCCCCTGACGGGAACGTGGTGTCCTGCCCCGAGGAGTAGCCGACGAGATGGACGGTGCCGCCCTCGGCGAGGAGGTTCCACGCGCGGGCGACCAGCGGCCCGCCGACCGTGTCCAGGACGAGGTCGAACCGGTGCTCGACCTCGGCCAGGTCGGACAACACCTTGTCAGCCCCGAGTTCGCGGAGCCCGGCAGCCCGGTTCGGCGAACCCACGAGGGCCGTCACCCGGGCACCCGCCAGCGCCGCCAACTGGACGGCGAAGTGCCCCACGCCCCCGCTGGCACCGGTGACCAGCACATCGCGCGCCAGCAGGGAACGCTTGCGCAGCACCCGCAGTGCCGTGGCCCCGGCGATCCCCAGCGCGGCACCGTCCGCCAGATCCACGCACTCCGGGACCGTGCCGAGCGAGGCGGGGCTGACCGCCACCCGCTCCGCCCACGCGTGGGAAGTCATCCCCAGGGCGACACGCGTACCTTCCGGTGGCCCCGACCCGTCGGACGCGGCGCGCACCACGACGCCGGCCGCGTCATGACCGTGCACAGCGCCGGCCGGCCACTGGTCCACGTAATTCAGCTCTCCGAAGTTGAGACCGATGTGCCGTATTTCGACCAACGCCTCGTCACTGGACGGCACTGGGTCATCGACATCGGCGAAGCGGACGGGGCCGGATTCGCCGTGATCGACCACAAGGGCGCGCATGGATGTGATTCCTCCACTCGGGGATGCGCCTGAACACTCGGCGCGACAGCGGGCGGAGTGAGCGAATGCCGCACCCCGCCTGCCTGAAACCCTACGCAGCAAGATCGCGGCGACCAGCCCCGTGAGAACCGATCAGTTGACGATCTGTGTCACCGCGGCTCGCGCCGCGTCGAGCTGCCCACGTAGTCGGTGGACGACGCCCCGGCGGCCGCGTCGACGCCGGACAGGACGCTATGGACTTGCTCACAATTCCGTGCTCAACCGGATCGCAGTGACCGGGGCCACTTCTCATGGCCCGAATTTCTCATATTCTCGGCATTTGAATTCAATTCTGTGATCCAATTGCCGAGGTCTGCTTGCGATGTCGTATCCGCGTCACATTCCGCGTTCGAAGTGCGTGTCAAGGGCCAGCAGCCGTGCCGGTGCCTGCGCCGGCGTGCTTCTGGCCTCGGTGACGGCCCTCGTCTCCCTGGGCGGGATGCACGTGGCGCCGGCGGTCGCCGCGCCCGCGCCCTCGCCGTCGGCGCAGTCCCACGCCACGGCCGGTGTGAACGCCACGAAGCAGCGCCCGAGCAAGGTACGCGTGACAGCGGCGGCCCTCAGTCTCGACGGCGGGAGCCGGAAGCCGCTGCTGGACGGCGAGGACGCCCCGTACGACACCGCCAGCATCGTCAAGGTGGACATTCTGGCGACACTGCTGCTGCAGGCCCAGGACAAGGGCAGGCACCTCACCGCCCCAGAACGTGCACTGGCCGAACCGATGATCCGGAACAGCGACAACGCGGCGACGAACACGTTGTGGCGCGAGATCGGCGGGGCCTCGGGCCTCGGAGAGGCCAACAAGCGCATAGGTTTGACCTCGACCAAGGGCGGCCCCGGCACGAAGTGGGGGCTGACCCAGACAACGGCGAGTGACCAGATCAGGCTCTTGTTCTCCGTGTTCGACGGTGCCACGAAGCCCAAGACCGACTCTCCGCTGAACAAGGACTCCCGGGCCTACATCCGGACCCTGATGACCCGCGTCGCGGACGATCAGGCGTGGGGAGTCTCGGCGGTCTCCCGATCGGACTACGCGTTGAAGAACGGCTGGCTGCAGCGCACGACCACCGGGCTCTGGGATGTCAACAGCGTCGGCCGGGTCACCGTGGACGGACACCACTACCTCGTCGCCGTGCTGTCGGACGGCAACGTGTCGATGAGGGACGGCGTCTCAGCGGTGGAGCGAGCGGCTGGACGAGCCGTGACCGCGACAACCCGGACCTGACGGACCGACGCGCCCTGGTCTGCCCGGCAGGGGACTACGCCTGCCACGGTGGCGGGCGGACCCGTTGCGATCCTGGCGGTGATCGCACCGAACCGGTGGCCGCGACCCGTGGGCCGGTGGGTCGGCTCGAACCGCCTCCGGCTGCTGGTAACGGCCTCAGCGTCGCCATCCGGCGGCGGTTCCGTTCGGCGATCGAGACGCCGGCCCGCACGCCGAGCGCAGCGAGGTGCGGGTGCCGAAGGCGAGGTCGACCGGTTCGGGATGGGTGACGCCGTCCGTCGCCGCGCGGGAAGTCCAGGCAGACCGTGTCGACGTGAGCGAAGCCGCGTGGCGCATTGTCACCGTTGACCGTCTTGTCTGTTCCATGTCACCTTCGTACGGCCCCGCGCCGGGGGCACTCATCCCACGGGAGGGGCACATGGTGACATCAGGCAGCGGGCGCAGAGGAAGCCGAGAGACCCGGGTCGCAGTCGTGCTGACAGCGATCGTGGTCGCGGCGGCCTGGACGGGACCGGCCGCGGCAGCCGCCGACAGACCGTCGGCCAGTGCGCCGGTGACCGCGCGGGCGATCGCGCTGAGCGACCCGAGCCTCGAGGAGCAGGAGCAACTGCGGGCGATCGCCGGCGCCATCTGGACGCCCGAACTGGCAGCCGGCTGGAACATGAACGCCGAAGTGGCCGACGTCCTGTCCACGGCCACCGGCGAGATCCTCAAGTGCAGCGAGGCGTTCGCGCTCGTGCCGCGCCCGGCCGGTTTCGTGCCCGGACTCGGCTATCTGGTCAACTACTGGAAGAACCTGCGCGACTACTTCCTCGTAGTCAAGAACGACCGGACGTACCGCGCGTGCGTCGTCACCGCCGCGGCCAACTATCGCTCCCCGATCGAGATGGCCTCCATGGGCATCTGATCCCGCCGGGCGTTCCCGCTGCGGTCGGCACGCGTGCCAGTGCGCCCAGACCGACCGGACCCTGTCCCGGCCGATCACCGGAATCGAAGAACGAACCGGCGCACGATGGTTGTCGCCATGGCAGGCGTGCTGTCGCCCGGACTGCCGGGCGGTGAGCGTCGAGCAGAGTGCTGCCACGTGGTGCGGTCTCAGCTGTGCAGCCCGGCTTCCCACTTGCGCCGGCGCAGCGTGTCGTCGCTGAAGAGGTGCTGGCTCCGGTCGAGCAGTTCACGCACCTCCGCGTTGCCGTGCGACGCGACCGGCGACGGATGCCAGCGCTGTGCTGATCGCGCGGCCCAGGTGCGCAGTTTCGCATCCGGGTCCGCGGATCCGCCCGTCGCGGTGGCAGAGGGCGAGTGCGAGCCGGGACTCGCCGAGCTGAGGGACGTCCGCGGGCAGTGAGGCCGAGTACCCCCACCCGGGCAGGAACCGGGCGTGGTGCCAGGTCACCTCGCGCACTCCCGCGTCCAGCGCGAGCCAGTCGGCGGGGCTGGCGACGTCAAGCGTGCTGTGAAGCGGCGCACCTCCCGCGAGCCGCGTCGCTGCCGCTGCGCCGTTCTCGATGTCGTCAAGCATTACCGCCCCTCCAGCAGTCGTGCCAGGTGATCGTAGAGGGCGGGTTCGGGTAGGGCGCGCGGATTTTGCCCGGTGATCGCGAAGGGCCGCCGCCGATGCCCTCTCACGACGATCATCGCGGGGGTTCTCCGGTGCCGGGGCTTCCTCCGGTGGAGCCGTGCGCGCGTGACGGCGTTCAGCCGCCCCGGACCGCAGTCGTCGTGCAGCGGCGGCGACCGGCGGCCCCACGACGTACGTTCTCACCCTGCGCCGGATGCCCGCAGCCGGGCACCTCAGAGGTCGATGACGACCTTGCCGCGGACGTGTCGGGCTGCCTGGAGTTCGACGGCCGCGCGGATGTCCTCGACGGGGTAGGCCGCCGCGATGGGTACACGCAGGCGGCCTGCCTCGACAAGGCGCGCGATGCTCTCCAGGGCGCCGGGCGCGGCGTTGGCGCCGCTGGCAGCGGGAATGCCGTGGACCTGGCCCGCGATGGTGCAGATACGGTCGTCCGGGACCTCCAGTTCGCGTGCGACGTGCACCGTGTCCGTGCCGTGCAGGTCCAGGGCCGCGGTGACAGTGCCCGCACCGAGGTCGCGGACTCTGCCGGCCAGGCCCTCGCCGTAAGCGACCGGTTCGGCGCCGAGACTTCGCAGGTACTGGGCCGACGACGGCGAGCCGGTACCGATGACACGCGCGCCCGCGATGCGTGCCAGCTGCACGGCGAACACGCCGACCCCGCCGCCCGCGCCGCCGATCAGGACCGTGTCGCCCGGACCGAGGCCGAGGACGTCGAGGGCGGCGGACGCGGTGCTGCCCGCGATCGCAAGCGTGGCGGCGGTACGGTCGTCGACGCCGTCCGGGGTGCGGTGGGCGATGCCGCTGGCGATGTTCCCGTTCGCGTCGAGGACGATGTGGTCGGCGACCGCCCGGGACAGGGCCGTGCCGAACACGCGGTCGCCCAATGCGTAGCCGCTCGCGTCGGCCCCGACCTGGTCGACGACTCCGGAGTAGTCGGTCCCGAAGCCGCAGGGCAGGCTCAGGCCGAACCGTGCCGCCGTCTCGGGGTCGGCGGTCATGAACCAGTCCATGGGATTCAGCCCGGCCGCTGACACGCGGACACGGATCTGACCGGCGCCCGCCTGAGGTTCGGGTACGTCCTTGAGTGTCAGGACCTCCGGGCCGCCGAACGAGTCGAGCAGGACAGCCCTGCTCGCGCCGTCTCGGAGTGTGTCGCCATGTCGCTGCATGTCCTACTCGTTTCGTCGTGTTCGTGAGCCACCTCAAACGGACTATGCTCCGTTTATGACATCCAGCATAACCGGAGCGTGATCCGTTTGACGAGTCCCAGGTCGCGTGCGACACGGGCCGACGCCGCCCGCAACCGCGAACAACTGCTCGAGGTCGCCACCCGCATGCTCGCCTCGGCCGACGCCGAGACGTCCATGCGCGCTATCGCTCGCGAGGCCGGTGTCGGTATCGCGACGCTCTACCGCCACTTCCCGACGCGCGAGTCCCTCGTGGAGGCCGTCTACAGCGACCAAGTCGTCCGCCTCACCAACGGCGCCGAGGACCTGCTCGCGGCCGAGACCCCTGCGGTTGCGATGCGACGCTGGATGGACCTCTTCGGCAACTGGATCGCGACGAAGAACGGCATGCTCGACACCCTGCTGACCCTGATCGAGTCCGGCGCGGTCGGCCACGCCCAAACCAGGGACAACCTTCTGAACGCCATATCGACGATCCTCGACGCCGGTCGCGCCGCCGGAGACCTGCGGCCCGACGTCACCGCCGAAGAGATCGCAGCGAGCCTCATCGGGATCTTCACCGTCGCGCACCAGTCGGGCCCTGCGGTCACAGCCGATCGCCTCCTGGACATCCTCCTCGACGGCCTTCGACCTCAAGGGCCCCGGTGAGGACCCGCCGCGCGGTACGGAGCGCGGCTGAAGGCTCAGCCGAAACGCAGGTCGGAGACGATCCGGGTCAGCAGCCCGACGGGGCCGAGTCCGACCGCGAGGGCGAGGAAGCCGGCTGAGACAGCGGGCTCGAGGCAACGCTCAACGACGTCGCCCACTACACCGGCGTGGGCGTGGGCACGGCCTACCGGCGGTCCTCGTCGAGGCCCTCGCGGAGCCGAACCCTGGGACGGTCCCGTGCGGTACCTGGAGCGCTCGCCGGCGATCCAGGCGAAGGATCGAGGCATGGCGGAGCGTGGTCGTGCCCCGGCGTCTCCCATCTTGCTGCCGGGCGAGTGCTCAGGGCCGGCATGCGGCGTCCTGGCAGTGGCTGGGTTCGCCCTTCGGTTCGTGGGCCCCGTCGAGTGTGGCGGCCCAGCTGGCGAGCAGTTTGAGTCCGTCGGCCGACGTCGTGCCGGGTTCGGCGCTCATGGCGGTGAGGGTCAGACCCGGATCGGTCGGTACGGGCAGGGCTTCGAAGGCGAGGACCAGGTCGCCGACGGCGGGGTGGCGGAAGCGCTTGACGCCAGTGTGGTGCAGGCGCACGTTGTGCGCGGCCCACAGCGAACGGAAGTCCTCGCTGCGGGTGGAGAGTTCACCGATCAGGTCGCTCAGGTCACGGTTGTACGGATCCTGCCCGGCCTCGGTGCGCAGGAGAGCTGCGGCCGCGGCCTTTGCTGCTCCAGTTCGGACATGTACTGCGCGGCGCCGGGGTTGAGAAACTGGTAGCGGGCCATGTTGACCGGCGGGGCCGGATGGGCTGTGCCGTGCGGCGGCGTGCGGGCCGGCGGGTCGTGCCGGCGGTCCGGGCCAGATCCATGAGGTGGGCGCGCTCGGATTCGTCGAGCTGCAGCGCCCGTGCCAGGGAGTCCAGGACGGCCTCGGAGGTGCCGGAGAGGTTTCCGCGTTCCATGCGGGCGTAGTACTCGGCGCTCACCCCGGCGAGCATCGCGACCTCTTCGCGGCGCAGCCCCTTGACCCGCCGGTGTCCTGCGGCGGGCCGGCCCGCCTGCTGCGGCGTGATCTTCGCACGACGGCTGGTGAGGAACTCGCGGACCTCGCTGCGGTTGTCCATGTCTTCGAGGCTACGACGATCGCAGCAAGTGAGGGGTGCCCTGCCAGTACACGTAACAGCGGGCCCTTCCGCACACGCGTGACCTGCCGTTTCATCGAAATCAAGCCAGCAGACGGCCGCCTCTGCGTCAGGTGGCACACACCGCACAGGGAAGGCGAAATGGAAGGCGGTGCCCTTCCCTGCGAGTGCGGGAACGAGCCGGGCCTTCGCGCGGAAAGGAGTCAGTGATGGCGGAGGACAAGCAGCCCGAAGCGCCGCCCCGCCCGTACCTCCTGACATTCGCCGGGGCGCCCGGAACCATCCAGCCCCCGCACACCCTCCCGCGCCTACGGAAGAGAGCATGCGGGCATTTCCGGCGTGGCGAGAACGCACTGTCACACACCCCCCCCGCACGAGGCGGTTCCCCGAACGTCGGGCCCGCCTGCCACAGAGATGGGAACCCTGAGCATGAACCCGCAATACAACTTCGAAGGCCAGGTCGCCCTGGTCACCGGCGCGGCCTCCGGCATGGGACTGGCCGCCGCCCGTGCCTTCGCCCAGGCCGGCGCAGCCGTCGTACTGGCCGACGTGAACGAGGCCGCCGTGCAGACGGCGGCGAAGGAGCTCACCGACGCCGGACACCAGGCCATCGGTGTGGTGTGCGACGTCACCGACGAGAACCAGGCCGCCGCCATGGTCCGGAGCGCGGTGGACACCTACGGCCGCCTGGACATGGCCTTCAACAACGCCGGTATCCAGGTCCCGCCCTCGGACGCCGCCGACGAGACGGCCGAGGACTTCGACCTGGTCAACGGCGTCAACCTGCGCGGCGTGTGGGCCGCCCAGAAGCACGAACTGCGCCAGATGCGCACCCAGGGCTCCGGCGCGATCGTCAACTGCTCCTCCCTCGGCGGACTGGTCGGCCTGCCCGAACGCGCCGCCTACCACGCCTCCAAGCACGGTGTGATCGGCCTGACCAAGAGCGCCGCGGTCGAGTACGCGCCCAAGGGCATCCGCATCAACGCCGTCTGCCCCGGCGTGATCGAGACCCCGATGGTCGCCGACATGCTCGAAGGGCAGGCCGAGGCCATGGCCGCGATCATGAACGAGCAGCCCATCGGGCGCCTCGGCCAGGCCGAGGAGGTCGCCGCCGCTGCGCTGTGGCTGTGCAGCCCCGGAGCCAGCTTCGTGATCGGCGTCGCACTGCCCGTCGACGGCGGATACACCACCCACTGAACCCCCCCCAACGGGGGCGCCCGGCCCGGGACGCGGCACACACGCTTCACCGCACCACCGCGCCGGGTCACCCCCGCCCCGTACCGGAGACCATCATGAGCACCTGGACCCAGACCCAGCTGCGCTCGTTCGCAGCAGCCGACGACCTGCACATCTCATCCGCCCGCGAGGACGGCGTCACCCACGGCAAGGATCAGGAAGAGACGGGCTCCGCGATACGGAAGTTGCTGCCGTTGAGTGGGCCAAGCACGGCTGTGATGACCAAGCGTCCGTCACCCGGCCCGACAGCGAACTCCCGGCTGCCCTCGCCGAGTCGAGTCCGGCTCTGCCCCCGATAGCGGAAGAAGACGTTGATGCTATGTCCCCCGGCCGTTACAGGGACCTCGATCACACCCCAACTCCCGGTGTGCTCCTGCGCGTCGACCTGCACCACTGGCCTGGTGAACATCCGGTGGAACCAGAGCGCGCTGAGTGACGGTCTGACGTGAACCTCAAGGACTACACTCGGTGTATCCATAGAGTAAGGATACGGGTCTTGTCCCGGACCTTACTTGACAACCGTGGCAGGCACCGACAATGCAGACGTACATGGAGTGAGGGCCGTTGCTGCGGCAGGTGACCTCCTTGCCGGTGACCGGATCACGGCCAGTGCCTGATGGGAGCCGGACGGGCGCGGCCTTCCGTCCGGCGGGGTGTGTGATGCACGGTGGCAATCACGGGTGCGGACATACCCCGGCTACGAGTCGGCGGGTGTCCTGGTGCTGCCACCTCCATGCGGACCGCAGGGACCGGCCGGCTGACACGGCAGCCACGATCCCCACCCCCTCTCGCCGCGCTTCGTAGCAAAGGCGCCCCTGAGAGGTCGGTTTGGGAGCCTTGGGCCGTGACTTGCCTTGAATTGGTGTTCATCAGCGGTTACTTCGAACGCGCTGTCCGGTGGGGCGACGGGGGATACTGGTCCTGTGGACTGGTTGGAGCGAGCTCGGGCGGCGGAACAGCTCCCAGAATGGGATGTGGCGATCGCGCTGGTAAGCGCCCACGCCGAGTGTTTCTCCGACGATCCAGACATGCACGACAATCATCTGTGGCATATGGACCTGCTGGCCCGGGCGGAACGGGTAGCAGAGCTTACGGAGCGCGCCCTCACCGATAGCCACGCACGTCGAAGACTCAACAGATCGCTTCGAGAGCGGGGCATGGAGGCGGCGCTGCGTGACCGCGCCGAAGACGGCGACCGCGGCGCCTTGTACGTCCTCGTTCGACTGATGTGCGAGACGGGTCGGGTGCAAGAAGCCCAGAAGGCAGTCCAAGACATCGGTCCTGACGACCAGTACGCACACCAGATAGTGGCCAGAGACTGCCGGCCGTAGATGTCCGGCCATGACCTCCTCATGAAGTTGCCGGTGCCGACGTCGGCGAGAATGTCGAGCTTGACCAGCCCTTTCAGCTTGGCGCGGCTGCCTTCGACGTTCTTCGGCAGCAGCTCGTGACCCACTGGGCGCATGGTTGAAGAAGGTGGCGAGGACGCGCGGGTGGTCCGGGTGCTCGCGCAAGGGCCTCAGCCTGCCGTAACCCGTTCTGCGGGCTGTCGCTCTGTGCGCGGAGGCCACCGCGCCCGGCAGGGCGACCCGACCAGCCTCGGCAAGCTGCTGATCATGAAACTGTCGGCCTCGGCTCGGGCATGACCTACTGGCGGCGCCTCGCCGCCTGGAACGACGCCGGCGTGCCAGCTCCACCAGCTGCTGCTGGGCGAATCGACCGCGCACGGCCGGGCAAACACCACCACATCGTCGACGGGCAGGGCATCCCACTCGCGGTGTCACTGACCGGAGCTGACCGGAGTAGACCGCGGACGACCTCACCCAACTCGTGCCGCTCCTCGACAAGATTCCCGCCGACGCCCCGACGCACTCCTGGCCGACCGCGGCTACGACCACGACACGTACCGTCGCCCGCCCTGGCAGCGAGGCATCGGCCCCGTGATCGCGAAGACAGGCGAGCGAGCCACACGGCACCAGTCCGGGCGTCTTCCGCTACGCCCTCGAGCGTGGCGGTGGGTGAAGCAGTCGACGAGGTCGCGGGGTGGCGCACTCCCCGCTCCCGAGCGAGAAGGCTCATCGACGCTTACCATCAGGACGGCCGCACTCCGACCGAGGTCCGTGCCGCGCTCGTACCGGACTACCTCTTCGCGCTCCCCACCGCCCGCGGTGCCCTCGCCCACGCCGCCGCGGGCGGCGGTGCCCGTCTTCTGATGATCGGTCCCGCCGAGGCCGCGCCCGCCGCACACGGCACTGAGATGTACGCCCTGGTCGGCGAAGAACGGCCTGGCCGCAGCGCGGAGCAGGCCGTATCCGCGACATCGTGCTCGACTTCGCCACCGGCGAGCATTTCCGCCGGTGGCCCGCCGTCACGGACCGGCCCACCTCGGAACGGTCGGCAATCCTCCCTTCGGGATCACCGCCCGTTACCAGGCCGCCCTGGACCTGTGGGCGGGCATCGAGCGCCCCTGACGGCCGGCAGGCGACACGGAACAGCGCACCAAGGGGGACGAACAGAGTGAGGAACTCGGCATGAGTCACATGAGTCAGTCGTCAGCAGCCGGCGGCGCCGCACAGGCGACGATGCGGGCCGTGATCGTCACCCGGCCCGGCGGCCTGGACGCACTTCAGATCGAGGACGTGCCGGTACCCGTCCGCAAACCCGGCTGGGTACGGATCAAGGTCAAGGCGTTCGGCGTCAACGAGTCCGAGGTCATCACCCGCAAGGGCGAGTCGGACGCGGTGGTCACCTACCCGCGTGTACCCGGCATCGAGGGCGTCGGCGTGGTCGATGTCGCCGACGAGGACAGCGGACTGCGGCCGGGCCAGCAGGTAGCCACGATGATGGGCGGTATGGGCCGCTCCTACGACGGCGCGTACGCCCAGTACGTCACCGTCCCGGAGGCGCAGGTCATCCCGTTCGAGACCGCCCTCCCGTGGGACGTGGTCGGCGCACTGCCCGAGATGTTCCAGACCGCCTACGGATCCCTCACTCGGGGCCTGGACCTCAAGTCCGGGCAGACGCTGCTGATCCGCGGCGGCACCTCCACGGTCGGGCTGAGCGCGGCCACGATCGCAAAAGACCTCGGAGCGACCGTACTGTCCACCACCCGCAGCCCCGGCCGGGCCGGAGAACTGCGGGCAGCGGGCGTCGACCATCCCCTCGTCGACGACGGCACCCTCGCCGGCCAGGTGCGCGAGCTGGTGCCGGACGGAGTGGACGCCGCACTGGAGCTGGTGGGCTGCTCGGTCCTCGCCGACACCCTCCGCACCGTCCGCCTGCACGGTACGGTCTGCTTCACCGGAGCCCTGGCGGGCCAGTGGTCCATCCCCGACTTCACCCCGTTCATGATCCCGGGCGGGGTACGCCTCACCTCCTACGGCGGTGAGGCCGCCGACCTCCCGGCCGACGTCTTCGCCCAGCAGCTCCAGGCCATCGCCGCAGGACACCTCAAGGTTCCGGTCGCGAAGGTCTACCACGGCCTGGAACAGGTCCGTGACGCCCAGGCCGACCTCGAGTCAGGCACCATGCCGGGCAAGCACGTCGTCGTCGTGGACGGCTGAGAACCGATCGTGTGACGCGACAAGCGGCAAGGCCATCGCACACAGCGACTCGCTCCGCTCGAACCCGCGCATCGTCCGCAGCAAGTACCTCAACCCGGCGATGAGCGTCACCGGCAGTGGTGAATTCACGCTCCTGGCCTACGACCCGAACACCTACGCTCTCGCCGCCGACGGCAACGAACGGCACCTGCGCACCTGGAACGCCACCAAGGTGTTCCGGCGCTCGACGGCGAGTGACACATCGGGTACTCCCGCTGGGCGTTCCCGCGGGCGGCGACGACAGCCATCGCCTCCTGACGGGCGAGCGGGCGTCCGCCGCGTTCGCGTCACGCGCCGGTCCTCGCCTCGCGGGCAGCGAAGGCGGCCGGGGCGAGACCGGTGCGGTCGCGGACGAAGCGGCCGAAGTTCGCGGGGTCGGTGAAGCCGAGGTGAGCGGCCACGGCCCGGGCTTCCCACCGGGCACCTCCCAGCAGGCGCCGAGCTTCAAGGAGGCGTCGTTCGTCGATGAGTTCGCGTACCCCCTTGCCGGTGGCGTCCCGGGCGGCGCGGCTGAGGGTGCGGACCGAACAGCCGAGCAACTCGGCGTAGTCCGCGGCGTGGTGCAGCTCACGGAAGTGCAGTTCCAGGGCGTCCAGGAAGCGTCCGTACCTGTCGGTGCGGCTCGTGCCGGTCGTGGCTGTGCCGGTCGGGGCGATGCCCGGGGCGTTGGCCAGGCGCAGCAGCAGGGATTCGAGCAGGCTGCGGCGTAGGGCGTGGTGGATGTCGAGGGGGCGGCGCCCCAGTGCGCGGTGTTCGTCCAGGAGCTGGAACGCCGACTGCTGGAGCCAGGCGGAGTCACCGGCGTGCGGGCTCAGCACGGCCGGGGCGTCATGCGCGGTGAGCGGGGCCAGCAGACGGGCGATGTCCGGCCGTAGTACATCCGGTTCGAACAGGATGAACGGGCCCCGGGCGGAGCCGGGCGGATGCCAGCACAGCGTGTGTCCCGGACGCACCCAGAGCCACTGGCCGGGGGCGACGGTCCGCGTGACGTGGTCGACATCGTGCCGCAGCTCGCCCTCGGTGACCGCGATGAGGTAGTGGAAGGTGGCGCGGCCCGGCCGGGGAGGGTTCCACGGCCAGTCGTCGTGCTGGACGAAGAAATCCTCGATGGTGTTCACCTCCAGGCCGTACGGAGTGCCGACCGGGGGCTGGAAAGCGTACAGCGGAACCGTGGCGGGTCCCGCCTGACCGCTCAGGCTGAGGTGTCGCTTGTCGACCATCACGTGTCCGCAGTCTAACGCGCCTCATTTCGGTTTCGGGGAGAGAGTGGGAGGTGCCGCCGCGACCGCGCGGCGCGCTCGCGTCACATGGTGCCCAGCCCGCGCCCATCTGAGGGAGGAGACGTCCATGAACGGAACGACCCTGCACAGGGCCGCAGCCGCCTGCGCCGAGGAGCTTCCCGGAGCCCAGCTTGAGCATCCCTTCGGCGACGACTGGGAGGTCTTCAAAGTACGCGGCAAGGTGTTCATGCTGATGACCGAGGTCCCCGGGCGTCCCGTCGTCATCCTCAAGGCGGACCCCGGCGAGGCTCACGCCCTGCGGGAGCAGTACAGCCATATCACCCCCGGCTACCACATGAACAAGAAGCACTGGATCACGCTGGAGAGCGGGGACGGCGTCGACATGGAGCTCGTCAGGGAGCTCGTCACCGACTCCTACCGGCTCGTCGTCGTCCTCCTGCCCAAGGCGGAACAGCCCGTAGACCCGCACACCTACGGCACCGGCATGCGGGCGGCCCGGTGAGCGCGGCCGGTGACCGGCTCCAGGACACCGCCCGCCGGACGGCCCTCGCTCTCCCCGACGTCAGCCACGGATACCCCTTCACCCCCGGACTCGACGTGTACAAGGTTGCGGGCAGAGTGTTCCTGATCGTCACCGACGACCCGGACGAACAGATCATCACGGTCAAAAGCGAACCCGAACACTCCCGCACGCTGAAACACGGCTATGCCTCGATCACACCGGGCCGCTACCTCGACAAACGACACTGGATCTCGCTCGGTCCCGGCCCTGGCATCACCAAGCGGCTGGTCACCGACGCGGTCGAGGATTCCTACGACCTGGCCGTCGGGCGGCTGCCCCGGCGCGACCGCCCCACAGCCCGATGAGCGCGCAGAACGGCTGAACTCCTCTCGGACAGCGTCCCGTTCGCGAACCCACGTACACACACCTGTGCCTCCGCCGCCCTTCCCGGATCCGAGAGACCGACGGAACCGACCGAAGCGACCCTGCCGCTCTTCGACGACGAGCCTGCCCGGACACTCGCCGACCGCCTGCGCCCCACCCAGCTGGAAGGCGTCGTCGGACAGGACTGCATCGGGAAAACGACCATCGCCCCGCCTCCTCGCGGACGCCGGCAACCTGGACTCCGAACCGGCGTCGGCCACCTTCACCGGCGTGGCCGAACTGCGCAGGGTCTTCGCCCCCGCACAACGCCGGCGCGGCATCGGCCGCTCGGGGGGCGACCCGATGGGGTGGAGCCCGCCCCCGGGACACACCTCCACGACGCGCCCATGGCTGGCGCAGGCGGGCTTAAAAGTCGACCACGAGGAGTTCGTCCCTGAGGGCGAGGGCGGCCACGCCCTGTTCCGGACTCGGCGACCTGTCTGCGGCGGAGCCCTTCCGATGTCCGATATCCGAGCGCGGACCGAAACAGTAGAGATTGACCAGATCAGCGCGGACGGCACACGGCATTCGTCGCCTCGCGGACAAGGCCACTGTGACTGAGCCCCGTAGGCGGCCCGGGTGGGCGGCTTCGGTGCTCAGCGTCAGGCGGGGAGGTCATGGGTATGTGGAGCGGCGGCGGTCCCCGCACAGCAACGCAGCGATGCCCTCCCGGTTCTCTGGCAGCCCCGTCGCGCGGAACCACAACCAGTTGCCGCGGACGCTGCCCGTCGCCTCGTCGGTGTGCACGAACGCCCGCAGCAGCGCACGTTGGGCGGAGGTGAGCGAGCGGGTCGGGTCGTAGCCCCCGGGGAAGGCTCTGAACAGGATCGGCCCGCTTTCATGGTCGACGATGGACTTGTGGCCGCCGGTCACCATGGCGATGGCCACGGGCGCGACCTCCTCGAACGACGAGGCCAGGTCGAGCGCGGAACGCAGCACGGTGAACCGGAACCGCCCGTCGACCCCCCGCAGCGGCTCCGGGAACCATCCGTCTGTCGTGCGGGGGTCTTTCAGCGCGTCGAGGAGCACGGCGAGAGCGCGAGGCCGATCGATGCGGACGGGACCGAGCGCTGCGCAGACCCGCACGGCCGGGTCGGAGTCGGCGAGCAGGTCGGAGGTGTCCGTCCCCCAGAGGCTCAGCGCCCGCGCTACGGCCGCTCGCTCCCGTCGGCCCGTCATGGAGCCCAGCCGGGCCCTCAGTAGCGCGGCGGCACGCGGTATCCGGTCGGCGAGGGCCGGGGCGTACAGGAGCGGAATCGCCGCGCCGAGCGCGGTCTCACAGACGTGGGGGTCGGAGGAGGAGAGGAACGGCTCGACGGCGTCGTACAGGGCGGGTCGAATGTCCCGGCACGCTTGCAGCGCGGCGAGCTCGTCGGGGTCGCGCTCGCCGCGCGGGTCCTTGTCCCAGGGCTGCCACTCCCAGTTGGCTCGATCCCGCGCCGGATCCTCCCCGTAGGCCGCCGACTCAGCCACCTGACCCAGCCAGCCGAGCAGAGCGGCGCGCAAACTACGCGGCGGCCCGTCAGCCCACGGGAAGTGTCCCTCGTGCTCGGTGACGCCCATGGGATGGTCGAGGATCGCGGCGACGAACAGTGCCGCGGGCGCGGTGACCGTGTACAGCGAGCCCTGGTGCAGCACGCTCATGTCCAACGCGGCCAGCGCCCGGGAACGCACCTCGGCATCCTCGTCCACGAGGGAGCACAGAGAGACTGGTATGTCCTCGCCCGAGCCGTAGGCGTGCTGGTGAGAAGCCCAGTCCGTATCCAACAGCAGTTCTTGCGCCACTGCCGGCAACCCCCTGAGGGTCCGCGGCATACGGGCGCTCTCGCTATCCCGTCATACACGCACTCTGCCAGCACCCACCGACAACACCCCCTGCGGAAGCTCACCGGACAGAACCAGCGTTCGCCCCCATCGGGCCACCTGCCGCTCCTAGGGTCCAACTGGCAAGCCCCTCCAACTTGTTGGCGGGCCGATTGCGGTCCTTCGCACAATCGGGAGACCCAGGGGCCTGGGGGTGCCTTTGGCTCGTTCAGGCCGTGGTCGTGGCTTTGACCGACTGGCTACCCAGTGCCCTGCGACGACTCGGCCGCTCATTGGAATGAACGAACGGAGGTCGTTCTGTATGGGCACGTCGGCGTTTTCGTCTGCAGAGACCAGTCAGCCGATCGGCGAGGGCGGCTCGGGTGCTCGAGCTCTGGGCGGGGACGGCTGCCGGCAAGGCCGCGCACATTGCACGGGGATCGACACAGACAGGACGAAGGTGCTCGCGCGCCGCGGCCCCAACAGCGCGCCCCGGAGTCCCTGGAGCTGTGGCATCCGGCGTCGGCGAGCAATGACCGGACGCGGGGCCCCAGTTCCGCGCGGGGCGGCAACCGGTGGGTGCGCACGGGCTCGGCGATCTCGGCGCCGACGCGGCGCAGCGGATCGAGGGAGGCCAGGCGTCCTGGAGGAGGAAGCCGATAAGCGGCCCGGGACTGCGCGCCAGGTGGACCCCCCCGGAGAGCACGGTCCCCCATTCGGGCGTGTGCGGCTGGGGACCCAGGCCCAGGAAGCTGAGCCCGGAAGGCGGCCCGCGACCACACCAATCGCCGGAACCGGGACGCACATGCCGGCCGGTTGGCCGGTCGCCGACGAGGTCCCCGAACAGCGTGATGGAGATGTCAGACATCTCGACCAACAGCCCGGGGGCCTCGCTCGTCGCGGTTTGGCTGAAAGGTATTCAGGATGACAGAGGTTAGCTGATGCGCAGTTCGATGAGCATGGTTGGTTCCCCAGAGGCGCCGGATTCTCCATACCCGGTGAAGTCATTGGCGGGGGCGTTGATGACGGTAGTGGTGCCGTCGTCTTCACGCACAGTGGTCTTCACCGGGTCGGCCGAGGTCCAGATTCCGTGCGCCTTGGGTATCTCGACGGTGAGGAAGGCGGGCTTGGCTGTGATGTCGAAGCAAAAATCTTGCTGCCCAGTCCGGCTCATGATCCAGATATCTTCACTGCCGTCGCAGGAAGTCATCACGATGTGACCGTCACCGCGCTTGAGGAGGGCACCCGTCTCCTCGTGAATTCGGGATGCGCCAGGGTAGTTGAAGTCCTCCACGGCATGGGGCATCTCGTCGGTGGCCGCAGCCGGGGCTGCCGGCGTGCTGTCATCGTCGGCGTAAGCCACGCCGAGCGTCGTCGCGGACGCCGCAAGGACTGCACGGCGCGTCGTACGAGCGTGTGACCATGCCCTTCGAGCCGAGTTCGCGTACACCGCGCATGCCAGGTAACGGCTGTCAGTCCGGGCAGCCTCCGGACTCGCGAGGTGACGGGTTCGCGGGTGGCTGCCTGACCCTGATCGCGCTGCTCATCGAGATCCCGGTCGCTTTCCTGCTGGCGCTGACGTTGGGAATCCGCGGATGGGGCCGTGCAGACGAGCGGGCCGGGACGCCCCCCATGGACTGGGTTCCGATCCTTTGGCTTGGCGGGTTCACACTGGCCGTACTCGTGATCGCCGGAATCGTCCTGTACTTGGCGCATCCGTTTGCCGGAGCGGTCCAACTGCTCATCGCAGCCATTGCACTGATCTTCACGATCACTGCTTGGCACGAGCAGTACGAGCGTGCCCATCCCCCTCCGCTGCCGACGTGCCCAACGAGGGCTGGGGTGCCGTGCGCTCCATCGAACCTCGTGACCGACCAGTAAGACCGCTGTCATGCATACTCAGCTTGGCCAACTCACAAGCGCGGTGGCCAACTGTGCTGCTCAGTCACATCCGAGAACGCAGACGGGGCGTCCAAGATCGTTCACGGTTCTTCTGGGGCCTGCGGCTGTATCTGGTGTGCACCCCGACCGGGATGCCGATCCTGTGGGCCCTGGCGAACCCGAAGCTGGACGAGCGCGAGGTGCTGACGGCCATGCTGGACCGCGAGCCGGACGCGGTCACCGACCGGCCCGGGCTACTGCTGATCGCAGACAAGGGCTTCGCCTCCAAAAAGTTCGAGGCCGACCTGGCCTTGGGCGGGGCGGTGTTGCTGCGGCCGTCGTTCAAGCGGGAGAAGCGTCGCAAGGGCGAGTCCTTGCTGAAGTCGGTGCGGCAGTTGATCGAGTCGGTGAACGACACCCTCAAGGGCCAGCTCGACCTGGAACAGCACGGCGGCCGGACCTTCGAGGGCGTCGCCGATCGCGTTGCCCAGCGTGTCCTCGCGCTGGCGGCGGCGATCTGGGACAACCACAAGACCGGACAGCCGGTCAGGCGGTCTCTGATCGCTTACGACCACTGATCACATCGGAATGACTCGTCTAGAGCGGCGAGCGGGGGCCGTGCCCGTCGGTGATCAGATGGTGCTCCGAATCGGCCCGGCCCCGGTCAACCGGCGAGGGACCTGTCGGGCTCCCTCTTTTGTGTCCCTGACGTGCGAGGAGTCGACCGTACACCTCGGACGACGGCGGCCGACCGCCGTCGGCCCCTGGAAGCCAGCGCGTGGAAGTACCGCACCTGCTCGCCCTGGCGCGACCTGCCAGAGGAGCTCGGACCCTTTTAGACTGCACACAAACGCCTGATCAGATGGGGTGTGGACGGCACATGGCAACGGGTCCTCGCAGTGGTCCTTGCAGTCGTGGATGCCGATGAGGAGGTGGGCTGGACAGACTCGGTGGCCTCCACCGTCTGCCGCGCTCACCAGCATTCGGTCGGTGCCAGGAAAAGGGACGCCCGGCCGGTTTGAGCCCGAGGATCACGCGCTCGGACGCTCCCGCGGTGGCTTGGGTACTAAGATTTGCGTGGCCAGCGGCAACCAGGCACGACCTCTGTCCGTTCACGTCACCACGGGGCAGGCTGGCGACGCGCCAGCCTTCTTGAGGCGGTCATGGCTGGAATCCCGATCCCGCGGAGCGACCTCGGTAGGCCAGGAACCCGCGCTGCGTCCGTTGTTGCGGATCGCGTGTACTCTTTCCGCTCATTCCGTGGGCACTTCCGTTGACGCGGTATAGGTGCGATGGTCCCGCAGCCCGCCGACCAGATAGGCCATCGCCTGCGGAGGGCCACGCTGGAGGCCGCCAAGGTTGTCCATGATGACGCAGATCGTGGCGCCGTCGGGTCGGGCGGCACGGATCGACTTCAGCGCGGCCAGGGTGTCGGTGCCCTTGCGACGGCGGTTAGCGCCCCACAGACGGTCGTCGCCGAGGAGTAACAGCCGTCGAAGTAGGTGACGCCGTGCGTCCGATGGCAGGACGCAGGGAGCCGGTCGGGCTTGCCGCGTTCGGCCCAGCATGACTCTGCGGTAGGGCGGATCCCCAACTGCCCGAACTCGTCGAAGGTGTCGAAGGTGAAGATCCGGTCCGGGAAGCGTTTCAGCACCTGCTCGATACGGTCGAGTTTGGCGTCGCGCTCGGGGTCGGGGTTGGGGTCGGACGACTTCTTCCAGGTTTAGGTGGGCTGGAAGGTGATGCCGCAGCGCAGGAGCAGGCACCGTAAGGCTTGTCGGCCGATGTGGATGACGCGTCCGTGCAGACCCTCGAGGGGCGGGAGGCCGCCCCGCCTGCTCACCCCTGCCGACGAGAACCACGTCATCCAGACGGCCGCCACCCGCCCCGCCGAGCTCGGCCAGCCCTTCACTCGCTGGCCGCTCCGCAAACGCGCCGCCTACCTGCGCCGAGTCCGTTTTCCGTCGGTGAGGCGCGAGTCGGGTAGCTGCGGCCTCGATGTCGAAGTGCGTGGTGCGGAGTTCGATGCCCAGACCCAGCAGATCCCAGTGCGTTCCGGTCCGTCCGTGGGGCATTGCCGATGCTGCCAGCGGTTGCACACCAGCCGGCCGTGGGCGAGGAGGACGATCGGCATGTGGATGTGACCGCAGGCGATGGTGTCGCCCCGGGGCGCTGAGGGAACCGCTTCGGCGCGAAGGGCGAAGGACTGGTGAAAGCCCGAGTATTCGAGCATCGTCCGTTGGACGAGAGGAGCCCCGATGACCGTCGGACCAGGCGTCGGCATCGGCGCCGCGCGTGCCGATGCGGAGAGCGACGCCTCAGTGATCGCGCGGTCCCGGGATGACCCCGAGGCGTTCGCCGTACTCTTCGACCGGCACGCCGACGCCGTGCACCGCTATGTGGCCCGCCGCCTCGGCGGTGAGGTCGCCGATGACCTCGTGGCGGAGACCTTCACCACCGCGTTCCAGCAGCGGCATCGCTACGACCCGGCCCGCAGCGCCGGCGCCGATGCCCGGCCCTGGCTGCTTGGCATAGCGACGAACTTGGTCGGCCGGCACCGGCGGGCTGAGGCCCGCCGGTTCAGGGCCATGGCCCGGGTACCGGCCCTCGCCGATCACGACGAGCCGTTGGCCGACCGGGCTGCGGACCGGGTGGTGGCGAGGGCCGTACGCCGCGAACTGGCTGCTGCGCTGGCCGCGCTGCCCGCTCGGCACCGGGACGTGCTGCTGCTGGTGGCCTGGGGGGATCTCGGCTACGGGGAGGCTGCCCAGGCCCTCGGTATCCCGGTGGGCACGGTCAGATCACGGCTCCACCGGGCTCGCAGCAAACTGCGCGAAGCGTTGGGCGGATCCGATCCGACGGCACTGCGAGAGGTATCCGACCATGAATGACGAACTCGAACTCCTGAGGAAGTGGGACGCGGACGCGGCCCCCCTCACCGGTCCGGCCCGGGACCGGGCCCGGCACCAGCTGCTCAACGCGATGGCCCACGCGGACCAGCGCGTCACCGCCGACCCGGGTCGCCGCGATGCACTGCGTCTCGCTGCGGCCGCAGTGGTCGCCACGGCCGTCACGGGGACTGCGGTCCTGTTCGGCACGAACGGCTCCGGCGAGGACGGCACGCCGGGCGCGAGCACCCTGCGGGTGGAGAACGCCGCCGCGACGGTGCTGAACGGTGCGGCGGCGTGGGAACGCGAGCAGGAGAAGCAGCCGGTGGCGCCGCGCGGTGACCAGTTCATCTACTCGAAGCGGATCATCAAGGAGACGGAGCAGAAGACCGGCAAGGTCAAGACCTACACCGACGAGATGTGGGACTCGGTGGACGTCTCCAAGCCCTCCTTGGCCATGGAACTGGGCCGCGAGATGTGGGAGCAGCCCGCGGAGAAGGGCGGCGGGGTGTGGCCGCCCCGGCAGTGGACCGAGCTGAAGACGCTGCCCCAGGACCCGGAACAGCTCGTCATGGCCATCATCTCCCTCGGTTCCAGTCCCGACGGCAGGTCGATCAGCGATCTCGACAAGCTCGAGCGGTACGAGGCCTACTGGCTGCTCGGTGAGCTCCTGAAGAACCCGCTGCTGCCCCAGGGGCTGCGCCCCGCAGCGTACGAGGCGCTGGCCCGTGTGCCCGGCGTCAAGACCATCCCGGGAGTGAAGGACTCCGCCGGGCGGACCGGGGTGGGGATCGCCCATACCGGGCGTGGGTCCTACGAAAACAAGTACCTGATCTTCGACCCGGTGTCCTACGAGTTCCTGGGATTCCGCGACGAGCGGACCTCGACTTCCGGAAAGAAGTACATCCAGCTGTCGCACGTAGTGGACTGGGGGATCGTCGACCGGGTGAAGCAGCGCCCGTAGGCCACCACCCCCCGGCCGGGACCCGCAGGGCCGCCGACACCGGCAGATGGCCGCCGGCGGCCCTGATGCTCCCCCTTTGGGAGGTCAGGCCGTTGGCGACGGCGGGCCGTCAGACGCTGCCTGGGCCGGCTGTTGCTATGGCCTCGGTCGCCACCCGCCGCAGCCCACGCTGCGTGAGCCAGCTGTTCTTCCCGCCGGTCAGGTGGGCCACAGCGCGGCCCACCCACTCTGGGTCGCCGAGGAGGTGTAGCTGCCCCTCGTCGATGAGCTGCCGCAGCAGACTCTCCAGCCGGAGGGCATCCACCGCCCGGTAGGGGCGCGCGTGCTGGTCGAAGCGCAACTGGTGGTCCTCGTACGGGTGGCGAAGCGTCATGTGCATCCAGCCTCCGTCGCGCTCAGCAACCATTCCCTTGACCGTGTACATGCCCCTGGTGTTCGTGTTCCGGGAGTGCTTGCCCCAAGTGAGCCAGATGCCGGTCATGATCCTTGACCACGGGATCAACTGCCCCTCGGAGCCCGGCTCGCGCTGGTGGAGCCCGTCTGGGCGCAACTCCACCCAATGGGTGTCCGGGCGTGCGGCATCCCCGACTGCCCAACGCCCACTGACCAGTTCCAAGGGTCCCAACCGTGTACCGTTCGCCTCCATGCGGGCATTGAATCACGCGTTCTGAGACCTGCCGCGCTCTCGCCGCTTACGAGTTGGTGCGCGAGAACGGGCGCGGTCTACGAACACTTCTACGAGCACTACCCGGAGTCGGACGCGGCCGTCGCAGCGTTGGTGTCGCGCATCACGGGCTATGTGGGAGCGCTCCTCGCACGGTACCCGGACGACGTCGACCACGGTGCTGACAGCCGACCGGTCGTCTTCTGGCGGCCGGGCTGCAAGTGCTGCATACGACTGCGCATCCGGCTGGGCCGCAGCGCCCGCCAGTCGCACTGGGTCAACATCTGGCGCGACACGGCAGGAGCCGCAGCGGTGAGAGCAGCCAACGACGGCAACGAGACCGTGCCGACCGTTGTCGCGGCGGGCCAGCCACACACCACCCTCGGTCCCGGATAAGTGCGCGAACAGTTCTCTCCTTCCGCGTGATCAACACCGCGTCCTGCGGAGAGGCAAGCACCCGCAGCCACAAGCGCAGGCCTGCGTGGTCACCGTCTTCTCCCAGCGCCCGTTGCGCCAGGTGGTGCGGGCGTCTGTGTGTCCTCCCCCCTACGCGACGCCGATCTTTGTGGTGGCCTCGGCTTCGATCAGTTCCTGCAGCAGCCGCTCGGCGACCTCGCGGACGAGTCCAAGACCATCGACCGAACGTACTGACTCAAGCAGGCGAAGTAGATCATGCTGGGGCAAGGTCACCGTGCACCCTCTGGGGTGGAACTGCCCTTCCACTTCGGACAGTTGTACGGTGGCCTGTCAGTTGAGCAGGGAGCAATACCGTCCGCTCCGTGCCGCAGCCAGCCGTCGTGCGATCACCGCTGGTCCCGGCCCGGCGGGCCGGGACAGGGCCTCCAGCGAGGAGATTCGGGCGGCGACCTGGGGCGCGGTTCTCATGTCGTTCCTGCGGCACGCGCCGCGTCCACGGCGGCGGTAACGAAGGACGCAACCAGGCGGCGGCGGTCGTCCTGCGACCACGCAAGCACGAGTTCGTTGTGGGGGGCGTCCGTCACCGGCCGGTAGACGAGGTCGGGTTGCAAGGGCTGCGCCAGTGAGTTGGGAAGTACCGCGATCGTGCGTCCCAGCCTGATCATTTGCAGGGCTTCGGCCAGATCCGCGACCTCGGGCCCCCCTTCCGTTTCGGGTACTCCGGTCCAACGCACGCCTTTCCAACGGGGCAGAGCTTCACGGGTGAGATCGGCGAGGGTGACCGCTGTCTGAGAGGCAAGCCGGTGATCCGGCGGGAGGATTGCCACCCGTCCTTCGACCTGGAGGGTTTCGTGGTCCAGGCCGGTCATGTCGTCAAACGGAACGTAAAGCAGTCCCAGGTCGGCGCGGCCGTCCCGGACGTAGTCGGCCCGGTCGGTTGCTCCGCCGAAGACGATGTCCACCTGGCGGGCTTCGGGCCGGCCGGCATAGGCGGCCAGGATGGCGGACAACAGGTTCGCGTCACCACCGGGTTTGATCACCAGACGCAGATGGGATTGCCGGTCGGGTGCCCGTCGGGTCTTCTCGGCGGCCGCGCCGATGGCATTGAGCGCATGTCGACCGTGCTCCAGAAGTGCTTCGCCCGCTGGAGTGAGGCGGACGCTCCTGCTCGAGCGCTCCAGCAGCTTGACCTCGAGTCGGTTCTCCAGGCGCCGCACTGCCTTGGAAAGGGCTGGCTGCGCTATCGCCAGGCGGGCTGCCGCGTGACCGAAGTGCAGTTCCTCGGCCACGGCGACGAAGTACTCCAGCTCGCGGGTCTCCAGATCGGCCATGCTCTGAGCCTATCGCGCAATCCATTCCTCCCAGGCATCGAACGAGATCCAGTAGATCTTGGACGCGCCCAGAAAATACCTGTTCACTGAATGCATGATTCACCACACGACGATCGTATCGTTCGAAAATCCGATTCCTGACAGTGACTTGAAGCAGTACCTGACCGAGTTCGAGGATCTCGTGATGGGCTCCGGCCTGGTCGAGTCGGTCGCGGCCCAGCCTCACATCCGTGTCCCGGGGGACGACCATGCTCCGGTTGCCGTCGCCTCCGCTGTCGTGCAGTTGCGCTTGGCCGACCTCGACGCCCTGAACGCCACCTTCACGATGCCGGGGGCCGTTGACCTCATCAAGCGCTGGCAGTCCCGCCACCCATACAAGGTGATCTGGGTCAACCACGATCCGCTGGTATGAGCAGCGGGAAGTTCCCCGCGGGGGAGCCTCGCCGTGCGAACAGACCCGGTCCGACGACCGGAACGGCAGCAGAGACGTCGCGCACGTGGGAGGAGTAGACCTCCGGAACGTCCAACTGGGGGAGGATCCACGTCGGTGAGCGCGCGCAACAAGCCGGGTGGCCGCGACACCACGGAGGTGACGATCAGCCAGCGGCCCGCTGGAGCAGCCGACCGTGCGGTGCCCGGCCGCTGGGAAGGTGACCTGGTCATCGGGCTGAACCGGTCGGCGATCGGTACGCTCGTGGAACGCACCACCCGCTGCACGATGCCGGTTCACCTGCCACCGGCCGAGGGCTACGGCACGATCCCGCGCACCAGGAACGGGCCCGCCCTGGCCAGCTACGGTGCCGTGGCTACGAAGGACGCCCCGACCACCACGATGGCCACGTTGTCCGACCAGCTTCGCCGGTCACGAGCCTGGGAGCGAATCCGCCGTGCGGCGGGGGCCGTCCCGCAGTGCCCTGCGAGCGCTGCGGGACGCGACGCACGAATTCGCCGCGCTCCCGTGCTGCGGATCGGGAGACGTGAGTACGTGAGAGAAGTGAGAGAACGGATTGCCGCCGGTGATCGATGGCTTGTCGGCGTCGCCGACCGACCGCTGGTCTGGAGCATCGATGCGCCGACCTGTGGCTGTGTTGCAGAGACTGCCCGTAGGCCGCGGACTGTCGGCTTGCCGCGCGGCCGATCCGTGGTCATGGTCCGGTGACGGCTTGAGGGAACGTGAACAGCCCTTCCGGATCGCTGATGGCCTTGACGTGCTGCATTTTCGGATAGTTGCGGCCGTGGTATGCGGTGGGCCAGTCGGTGAGTTCGGGGTCCATGCCGTTGGTGTAGCCGCCGGCTCCGAGGTGGGGCTGCATGGCGGTGTGGACGTCGCGTAGCCAGCCGGTTCTGCGATCGACATGGGCACGGTCGGTGAGCTGGTGCCAGTAGGAGTGGTACTGGACGACGCCGACGGCGTTGCGGTGTGGGAACACGGTGGCTTCGGGGGGCCGGTCGTTGACGGCGCCGCCGAGGGCGTCGATGAGCAGGCCGCTGGCGCCGCCCACGCCGGTGAAGGCGTGCAGCTGCTCGAGAGCCGAGGCCATGTCGGTGGCCGCTGCCGGGCTCAGGTGCTGGCGCACGATGTGGGATTTGGCGGCGAAGGCGACGCGCGGTCCGAAGGTGCCGGCGCCCCAGCGGTCCGCTTCACAGGCGGCCCGCGGGTAGTCGCAGGGAACGGTCACCCGGCCGGTCTCGGGCCGGCCTACCGTGGCGGTCAGCCGGTCCAGGAGCGGATCGAGGTCGTCTGGTGTTCCGATGAAGGTTCCGGTCACGGTGGGCTGCGCGGGCATGCCGGAGTCGCTGAGCTGCTCGAAGGCGCAGGTGATCGTCCGTGGTGTGGCCGGGTCCGCGTTCCACAGCGTCCAGCCCCTCAGGACTGCCGAGGTTGCGCTGGTGGGCCAGCTGGCCAGGAACCGTGTGAAGGCGAGGTCACGGATGTCCTCGGTGGCGAACTGAAGAGCGGTGACGACGCCGTAGTTGCCTCCGCCGCCCCCGCACAGAGCCCAGAACAGGCCGTCGTCGGGCCAGGGCGAGTCGGCGTGGACGCGGCGGATGCGGCCGTCAGCGGTGACGATCTCGGCTTCTTGCAGGTGGTCGCAGGCCAGTCCCCAGGCTCGGGTGAAGGCGGACAGTCCGCCGCCGAGGGTGAGGCCGGCCAGGCCGATGGTGGGGCAGCGGCCCAGCGGCAGGCCGGCTCCGGCCGTTGCCAGCGTCTGGTGGGCCTGCCCGCCTTTGACGCCGGCGCCGAAGCGTGCCCGGCCGTCGCGGACCGTGGCGCTGCTCAGGGAGCTGGTGTCGATGACAAGTCCGGGTCCGGTGGAGTAGCCGGCGTAGCTGTGTCCTCCGGAGCGCAGCGCAAGGGAGACACCGGTGGTGCGGGCGAACCGCAGCATTTCGACGACGTCGTGGGCGTCGGCCGGGTAGGCGATCGCCTGCGGACGGATGTGGTCGAAGCGCTGGTTGACCAGAAGTCGGGCTTGTTCGTAGGCGGCCTGTTCCGGTGTCAGAAGTACACCGCGCAGATGCGTCTGAAGCGCTGACCAGTGAGGGCCGGGCGTCCGGGACCGGACTCGCCCGGATGGGACGGGGGCCGGGACGGCGGGCAGGCGGGCGGCGCGCAGGGCGGACAGGGTGTGGAGGTCGGCGAGGACGGGATAGTCGAACGGCAGTGGCCGGGGGCCGACCTGGTCGGGCGGCGAGGTGAACCCGCCGTCCGGGTCCTGCTGGGCCAGCAGGTAGGCCACCGCCCGGCTCACGGTGAGCGGGTCGCCGTGTCGCGCGAGTACGGGGACGGCCTGGGCGGTGGAGAGCACGTCGCTCAGCTCGTCGGGCAGTTGCCCCCAGCCGCCGTCGGCGTTCTGTGTCGCGGTGAGACGTGCCACGGACCGCACGGTCGCCTCGGCGATCCGGGTCGTCAGGCCGGCATCTGCTGTGGGGACGGCGTGCAGGGCGTCCAGGGCGCGCAGGATGGCGCTGGACTCGCTGACCGTCCAGCTGCGTTCGAACGTCCCGTCCGTCTGCTGGGCGTTCAGCACGAACTCCAGCGCGCCCGTGAGGAGACGCTCGTGCTGGGCGGCCCGTGGGGCCAGGGCGAGGATCGCGCCGGCGGTCATGTCCAGGTCCGGCGTGTCGCCGCACACCCAGGTGGGGAAGCCCCCTTCGGGACCTGCGATTTGGGTCAGGTACCGGGTTGCCCTCTCGAGCGTCTCGTGGTGGCGGTCGGGGTCGGTGGCGTGCAGGAACTCCATGCAGCGGGTGGTGGTGTCCACATCGGTCTGCTGCATGCCGGTGGCGAACGGCCAGCCGCCGTCGGCGGCCTGCCAGGATGCCACGAGATCGGCCATCCGCGGAACGAACCGCGCCAGCTGGGTCTCGTCCTGGAACGCCAGGCCCGCCACGGCGGTCAGCCACACGTCCTGGCTGTCCAGGAACGGCACACCGTCGTCGGCGTTGACCGCGAGGCACAGCCGCAGCAGGCCGTCGTCGAGAACGGGGGAGGCGGGCCGGAAGGTCCGCACCGCGTGCAGGCCGAGCAGGAAGGTGGTGGCGCTGGCTTCCCACAGCACCCTGTGGCGCCCCAGCGACAGCAGCGACACCAGGCGCTCCCGCTCGGCGTCGGTCATCGCGTGCGGGCGGCCGCGGGCGTGCGCGTGGATGATCCGCGCCGACAGCAGGTGCACGTCGGTGAACGTGGTGACGCCTCCCGGCCCGACCGGGGCAACCGTATCGCTGTCGCCCAGCGCCGAGCCGCACAGCAGATGCAGCACCGTACTCAGCATCACAGACTTCAGCCGACCACGCCCGGCCGTACCGCTGCTCACCGCCATCGGCAGGCCGGCGGCCACAGACGGCGCACGTTCGGCCATGCCCGCCGGGTCCAGGCAGGCGTCGATCAGCAAAGCGTCCAGCCTGCTCGCGACAGGCCGACGCCGCTCAAGGAAGCGAGCCAACCGGTCCCGCTCGCCTACTTCGCGGCCCCGGGCCCGCAGCAGGGACAGCAGCAACGCGGACTCCAGCACCCGGCTGCCGCACCGGTCCTCCACATGCCCGGCCGCGTCCACGGCGACGGCCAGATGCTGCACGAGCGCGGGCAGCCCCCGTTCATGACCGCCGGACGTGACAGCTTCCCCGCACGTGTTGCGGTGCGTTTCCCGCTGCCAGGCCAGACAGCCGCCGAGCACGCGACGGATGAGCGCAGCCCGCTCGCCGTGCGCTGCCCGGTCGAAGTCGTCCATGCGCTCGGCCAGCATGCCGCGGGCGTGGGCCGCCGCCTGCAAGCGGTTGCACCCGTGATGGCGGGCGAGCACACCGACCAGGTTCTCCGCGCCCTCGTCCTCCTCGCGCGCCGCGGACCGCAGGTCGTTGGTCCAGCCGACGATGTCGGCGCATGCGTCCCTCAGCTCGTCGAGCTCGCCCGCTACGGGCAGGGCCCGTTCCACCACGGCGAGCAGCGGCAGCACGGTGACGGTACGGCGCCGCAAGGTCAGATACTCGTCAAGCCCGAGGCGTTCGCCGCAGGCGCGCTGCCGGATCTCCGTGCACGTGGCCTCGGCGAAGTCCCGATACAGCGCGAGGAAGTGCCGCCGCCAGCCAGGCCGGGCCACGATGCGCGTGTGCTCCCACAGCTCGGCGAGCGCCCGCACCAGAGGTGCCGCCGACGCCGGATGCCGGGTTCCGTCCGGACCGTCCAGCACCTCGAGGAACTCGTCCAGCGCTGCACGCGTCTGCGCCGGTGACTGACCCTGGCGGTCGAAGCCGTCATCCACCAGCGCGATGAACGCACCCCACTGCGCGATCAGCCCCAGCTCCGCCTCTCCCGCTCGCGGAACCAGCCATCCGGCCATACGCCCGTGGCCCGTCCGCGCCAGCCGCCGCTTCTGCTCCTCACCGGCGACCAGACCGTGCCGCACCGCCCAGGACCGCACCTGACGCTCGGCACCGACCCAGCCTGGGTTGCACACCGTGGCCGGCCCCCCGACCGGGCCGTCTTCCGGACGCAAGCCGCTCGCGAGCCCGGAGGCCAGGAGCTCACTCGTCCCTCCCGGAGTACTCATGCCACCCTCTCGGTACCGCGCACAAACGCTCCGCACAGACTCCTCGCAGGTCTTCTGGCTCTCCGGATGCTGCTATCGCCACAGGGCAAAGCGACCGATGGCTGTACCTGCCTGCGCATCTCATGCTCCATCCGTCATCCACGGCACCCGCCGTCCGATCCAGAACACCCCGGCCAGGCGGGACAGGGAGCGGCCACAACGTCAAACCACCCTTCCGTGCGAACCGCGTGCCACGAACGAGTCCCGAGCAGAGCGCGGCGGTCCTGCGCCGCGGGGACGCTGACCGGCTTTCCTCCTCCGCATCCCGAGCCCGGCCATCCGGCTGGACGGGCGGTCCGGCAGTCGAACGGCGAGTTGCCCGTCGACACGGACTACCTGACAGGCGTCGGCCGGGACACGAACCGGGTTGGGCTGCGTGCGGGGCCGGACGCCTTCGGGTCGATGTGACCCGACCAGCACAGACAACTGCCCTTGGACCGGGTGAAGGACCTCGGCCTGGCCCAGAAGTTCCAGCCTCGCGCGGTGCCTGCGTACGGCGCTGGACGCCCGGCCGCTCACCACCGACAAGAACTGACCTGCGAGGGCTGACTTGCTCCGCGGCCCGCGGGTCGGCCCCACCCCACGTCCTCGTGACCGGCTTCCGGGCTGCGTGATGGTCAGTGCGCGCAACTATGCGTAACCACGTCGCAGGGGAGAGTGCCATGACGTTACGGTTCGTCGAGGCCGATCCGAACACCGGAGACCAAGAGTCGTGCGGCACTTTCATGCAAGGGCCTCAAGGGCGCGGAGGCTGTCTGCCCACCGCCGGCCGCGGACCGGATCGGTCGGCATCAGCGGCTCGATCCGGCCCACAACCCATCAGCGATCACTAACCGAATGGACACGTCCGATCAACTGACCAGCCCGCCATAGAGATACGCTCTGGCTCGGCGAGCGGCTGCCGTGCTGGGACTTCCCGTATCGGCGGCGCCGCGAGGCTGCCTGAGACGTCTGGCGAGCGACGAACCGAGCGTCGTCGAGGGGCGTTCTTCTGATCCGTCCCACCCGCAGCCGGTCACATCGGCGACGGTGGAGCGGAGGCCGGGCCGGAGGCCGTGGTGTGCTGTTCGAGGCCGCCGAGGATGAGCGCGAGGCCCGCCTCGAAGGCCACCTCGTGGTCGAGTGCGGGGACGTCGTCCGGGAGGGTGTCGCCCGTCTGCTGCTCTGCGTCTGCCTGTTCTTCCAGGACGCAGCCGACCGTGTACCGGCCTGCGGCCAGCATCGCCATCTGCGCCTGCAGCTCGGGTACGCCGGAGGAGGCCAGGAAGGCCATCTTGTGGCGGATCCGGCCGAGGTCGCCAGTGGGAGTGCTGCCGGCGTGCAGTCGGGCGCCGTCGCGTCGCATCAGGAGTGTGCGGCGGAAGCTGCGGGAGTTCTCCAGGAACCACGCACGCCAGTTGTCCTCGGGGGAGGGGAGCGGGGCGTTGGCGTGCGGGGCCATGGCCGCCTGTGCCATGGCCGCGAGCAGGTCGCTCTTGGTCCGGAAGTGGTAATAGAGCGACGGTTGTTCGACACCGAGGCGCTTGGCGAGCCGTCGGGTGCTGACCGTTTCCAGGCCGACGTCGTCCAGGAGATTCAGCGCCTCTGTGACGACGGTCTCACGGTTCATCTTGGTCACGTTGACAATCTATCGCTGATAGAAGACCGTTGGAAGAATCAATCACCGATAGATTCTTGGGGTGGGTCGGCCATGACGAACGGGATCACGAGGCGTTCGCTGCGCATCCTCGTCGCCGGCGGCGGCATCACCGGGCATGCGCTGGCCTTCTGGCTCACCCGTGACGGTCACCGGGTGACGGTCGTCGAACGCTTCCCGGCGCCGCGTGCCGCAGGTGCGCAGGTCGACCTTCGCGGCCAGGGCATCGAGGCGGTCGCGCGCATGGGACTGCTGGAAACGGTGCGGGGCCGGCTGGTGGACGAGGCGGGTGTGGCCTTCATCGACTCGCGCGGCAAGCCGAAGGCGACGATCATGGCGAACACCTCCGGCAGAGGCCGCCAGTCCCTGACTTCTGAGTACGCAATCATGCGCGGCGACCTGGTCCGCATCCTGTACGAGGCGACCAGGAACGACACCGAGTACGTCTTCGGCAGGAGCGTCGACGGTTTCGTCCAGGACGCAGACCGGGTCACCGCGCACTTCTCGGACGGGACCAGTGACGAGTACGACCTGCTGGTCGGCGCCGACGGGCAAGGTTCACGCGTCCGCCGGGCCCTGCTGCCGGAAGGCGCGGATCCGTACTGGCGCGTGGGCATCCACATGGCCTACTGGTTCGTGCCGCGTATCGCCTCGGACAGCAACATCCGTGACACCTACATGGTCCCGGGCGGTCGGCAGATCATGCGGCGCAGCCACAACGCGACCGAGACCCAGGTCTACTTCGTGCTGCGCGAGGAGTCGGCAAAAGCGTCCGCGATCCACCGCGCTCCCGTCGAGCAACAGCAGAAGTTCTGGGCCGACCGGTTCCGGGACGCCGGATGGCAGACCGGCCGGTTCATCGAGGGCATGCAGGACAGCCCGTTCTTCTACTCCCAGGAGATCGTCCAGGTGCGCACCGACCGCTGGTACAAGGGCCGGGTGGTCCTGGCGGGGGACGCCGCGCACTGCGCTTCCCCCTACAGCGGCATGGGAATCTCCGGCGGTCTGGTCGGCGCCTACGTCCTGGCCGGGGAGATCAACCGGCACCCGGACGACCTGCCGACCGCGCTGGCCGACTACCAACGAGTCCTGCGGCCCTTCGTCGACGAGATCCAGGACGAGGTCGATCCCCGCATCCTGCGCCTGGGCATGCCCAAGCATGGGCACGCCATCAGCGCCTTCCAGAATGCCACCGCGCTGGCCTGCTTCTTCCACCTGCCCGACCTGGTCGCGCGGTTCTCCAGGAAGGACCGCGGCGGTGGCTGGCAGCTGCCCGCCTACGCCGACACGCGCGCCGTCTGAGCCGCCCCGCCCTGCGGCGCAGGAGCGCGGACCGGCGAGGTGACGCGGACCGGTCAGTGGGCGGGGGCGGCCCTGTGCCGCTCTTCCGCGGGCGGCGGCGCCCCCGGACGGCTGTGTACGGACCGCGGACCGGCGCGGTGCACAGGGGTGAACAGCTCCTTTCAGCCGGGCGCACCCGCCCACGCGGTCAGTGCCTGGACCCGCTCGTCACGGCGTACTCCGCAGTCGGTGGTACGGGTGGCCCAGGCGACGTGGCCGTCGGGACGGACGAGAACCTCGATCACACCGTCGAGGTCGGCGTGTTCGTCGTACTGGTTCGCGGTGACGGCTGTGACCCGCGGGTCCCAGCCCGCGTCGACGGACTCCCGAAGGGCAGGGTCCCCGGCCAGGGACAGCAGAACGAAGCGGCCCTGGGTGAGCAGTTCGTACACTCGCGTCGCCTCCGCACCGGCGGTGGTCAGCCCGACGTCGGGCATACGGCGCCCCACCAACGGATCGGCGCCCGCGGCGGGCGGCGGGTAGCTGGTGCCGAGCGCGGAGACCTGGTCGGCGAGTCGGCGGTTGACCTCCGTCATGCCCAGCAGCTGGTCGAGGAGTGTGCGCAGGGCCGCGGCCGGGCGCTGGTACTGCGCGACCAGTGTCAGCTCCGCCAGCAGGGTCTGGACCTCGGTGTTCTCGGTCACCGACTGGCCGACCGGCCGGCGTTCCGCGTCGTAACTGTCGAGCAGTCCGGGCGGGGCCCAGCCGTGCACCGCGGCGGCCAGCTTCCACCCCAGGTTCATGGCGTCCTGGAGCCCGGTGTTGAGCCCCTGGCCGGCTGCGGGGAAGTGGATGTGGGCGGCGTCGCCCGCCACCAGGACGCGTCCCGCGCGGTAACGCTCCGCGAGCCGGGTGGCGTTGCCGAAGCGCGACAGCCAGCGAGGCTCGGCGATCCCGTAGTCGGAGCCGGTGATCCGGGCCAGTGACGTACGGAACTCCTCCAGCGTCACGGGCTCCCTGGCCGGCACGCGTATCCGCTCCGGGTCCAGGTAGACCAAACGGGTGACCCCTCCCTCCAGCGGCGCGACGATCACGCCGCCGGCCCGTGCCGCATCAAGGGCACCGGGCTGTGGGTCGACGACCGCGAAGTCGCCGAGTACCCCGGTCAGGGTCTCGTCGGTGCCGGGGAAGCCGATCTCCGCGGCCTGCCGCACGACGCTGCGCCCGCCGTCACACCCGACCGCGTAGAGGCAACGGACGGTCTCCGTGCCGCCGCCGGGGATACGCACCTCCACCCCGACCCCGTCGTCGTCCTGGCTCAGGCCGAGGACCTCGTGCCCCCGGCCGATCTCCACTCCGAGCTCGCGCGCCCGCTCCTCGAGGACCGCCTCGGTGCGCGCCTGGGCCAGGAAGAGGGTGTAGCCGTGCCGGGAGTCGAGGGCGCTGAAGTCCAGCCGGGTGCGCAGGCCCGCGAAGTGCCAGCCCGGCACGGTGCGGCCGAGCGGAAGGAACCGGTCGAGCAGCCCTCGCTGGTCCATCAGTTCAACGCTGCGCGGGTGCAGGCTCAGCGCCCGCGAATCGCGCTGCGGTTCGGTGCGGCGCTCCAGGATACGAGTCCGTACGCCCGCCAGTGTCAGCTCGCACGCGAGCATCAGCCCGGTCGGTCCCGCGCCCACGATGATCACATCGGTGTCCATCGGAGATGCCCTCCTTAATTAGTGAACAACGTTCACGTGAACGTTGTTCACTATACTGGCGGCCATGAACTCCTCGTCAAGCCCAAACAGAGGCCGACCTGCTCGACTCAACCAGGAACGCACCCTCCAGACCGCCCTCGACCTGCTGAACGAGTCCGGCCTCGACGCGCTGACCATGCGCCGGCTTGCCGATGCACTGGGCGTCCAGGCCGGCGCGCTGTACCGCTACTTCGCGACCAAACATGACCTGCTCACCGCGATGGCGGAACGCATGCTCGACGGCGTCGCCGACGCCGCCGGGCCGACGACGGACAGCGACTGGAGCGAGAAGGCGGCGGACCTCATCCGCGCGCTGCGTACAGCCCTGCTCGCCCACCGCGACGGCGCACGTGTCTTCGCCGGCACCCACCCGACCGGCCCGAACACCCTGGGCTTCTCCGAACGCCTCATCGGCGTGCTGCGCGAGGCGGGCTTCAGCGACAGCGAAGCGGCGCGGGCGCTTTACACGGTGGCCAACTTCACCGTCGGCCACACTTTGGAGGAACAGGCCGCCCACTACCCAGGGGACGAGGAGCCCACCGATGCGGGGGCCCTGCACGAGGCAGTAGCGGCAGGGGCGTATCCCCATCTCGCCGCCACCCTGCCGGTACTCGCCGGCACGGACTTCACGACGAACTTCGAGTTCGGCCTGCGACTGCTCCTGGACGGACTGCGCGCCCTCCAGCACTGAGCCGGACGAGCCGGATAGCGCTCGGAGGGGTTGGCCGGTGTGCTGAGTCCTTGCTGGCCTGAGGTGTTGTCGGTTCGCTGAGAAGTCGGATGGTCGGTTATGGCGAGATGGGCGGGGGTTTGAACTGGGGTTGTGCGTACTGTGGCGGGGTGGGCTGTAGGTAGTGCCAGCGTGTAATGGCTGGGTTGGTGTTTCGGCTGGTCAGCGCCGTCTTGTCAGGCCGGTGGGTGGGGGATAGCGGCTGCGGGTGGGGCGTCTGTGTTGTTCAGCGAGGTGGTCGAGTCGTACGGCGTCGAGGGCGGCGCGTCCGGCGAGCTGGGCGCCACGGGTGCGTGCCGGTGAACCGTGGGGCGTCGTCGGTGACGTTGACGCCGGTGTAGATGAAGGTTGCGGGTAGGGGTTGCCCGTAACCGGTGCCTCGGGGTGGAGGTCAGTTCAAGGGCACCACTCCCTTGTCGGCGAGGGCGTCGGCGAGGCGATGCGAGACGCCGGAGGTGGTGACGAGGTGAGCGTGGTGCATGAGGCGATCGGTGCTGGCCCCGGCAAGATTCTTGGGCATGATCGTGTCGAAGCAGCCAGTTTCGGGCCGTTGGCCCGGTTGAGGCGCGTTCTTCGGCGATCTGCCCGGTCATCCGTTCAAGGACGCGTTCGGCGACGGCGAGTTCGTCCCACTCGGTCCGCACTTCGGCCAGCTGATTGCCCAACTGGGCTTCGAGTGCGTCCAGTTCCGCAAGGCGCGCGGTGATCCCTTCCAGCAGTTCGGGATCCGCCGCTCGCGTTCCCCGCCTGATTCGGTCTTGCACGAGCCACGTGGGATCGCCCGCCCGGCGCCGTTGAGATGCCAGGCTGTGCTCGGTGTCAGGGCGGGGTGACTGCCCGCATGACGTCGTGCCAGGCAGTGGCGTCGAAGATGAGGCGGATGGTGTCGATCCGGCCGTCCGTGAAGTGAAAGTGTTCGGCTGTGCGCTGGGTTCCGATGGCCGAGACCGAGGTGTGGACGTCGTAGAGCAGGATGGCTTCGCTCTCGCCGTACAGTTCGCTGATCAGATCGACGCCGCTCACGATCCCCAGGAACGAGTCCAGCCCGCTGAGGTGGTGGTGCGGGCTGTCGGAAGTCAGCAGGGGGCTCTGGAAGTGGAAGGGCTCAGCAAGGGTTCGAACGGCGGCAGGGATGTCGCCGCGGAACCGGGCCTGGTGGTAGGCGCGGACGGTGGCGCGCGTCGTGGGCGCGGCCCTTGTCATGCGGGGATGTTTCTTTCGGTAGCAGTGAGGTGGGTGGCGATGCGCTGCTGGTTCTGAACGAGGCGCAGGCAAAGGTGGCGGAGCTGGTGGAGTTCGGTGTCGGTGAATCCGTGGAACAGCGCCGCCATCGCCCTCTGCGTCGGCGCTCGGAAGTCGTCCAGCCACGTCAGGCCGGCGGGGGTGATACGGGCGACGACGGATCGGCGGTCTGCGGGGTCGGGGTCGCGCCGGACGAGTCCTTGGCATTCGAGCGTGTCGACTAGGCCGGTGGCGTTGCGGGCAGTCATGCCCGCGGAGCGTGCGAGGTCGCCGAGATGCGCACCGGCCGTCCCGAGAGTGCGCAGGCGGATCAGGACGTCGACGGCTCCAGTGCTGAGGCCACGGCCTTCTGAGCCGTGTGCGCGAAGCCGCTCGACGGACCTGTGCGCAGCGCGCGCGGCAGCCGCCGTCTCCAGACGGAGGATGTCGCCTCCCGCCGTGAACTCGGCCATCGACGCGCGGACTTGGGGATCATGGAGCAGCCCGTCCGCGTCGCAGGCGAGCTCGGCCAAATTAGTTACGTGCTTCATAATGAAGTACTACCGAATACCGTCCGGTCCAGTCAAGGCGGGGGAGGTATCCGGGGCGGCGCCCGACCGCAGGCGGCCGACACGCTCCCTGGCCTGGAACCAAGGTGAGCAGGCCCGGAGAGCGACAGTGCACGGCTCCGCGCCGTCGGGTGACGGCGCACCAGTTCTGAGGCCGTCTCAGGGCTCCGCGGTCCGTCCGTAGCGCGGTGCGCTGTCGTCGTCGAGCGCCGACAGGAAGCCGTCCAGGGTGGTGGTGACCTCGTCAAGGCTGCGGGCGCTGAAGAGTACTGGCTGGTACCCGGAGATGTCGTACTTGGTGGCCAGCATTGCGCGGATGTCCAGTGGACGGATCCGGGCCTGCCGCAGGCGGCAGATCTCCCCGGCGGAGGAGAGCAGAGCTGCCCCGTATGCCTTGGGTATGCCTGCCTCGTCGAGGATTCCGTACTCCAAAGTGAACCAGTACACGTCGCTGATCATCTGGAGGACGTCCTTGTTCTGGACGCGCATGGCCGCGTCGCCGATCAGCCGGTAGACGTCGGCGAAGGCGGGCGAGGCCAGGTGGATTCCGTGACCGAAGACGTCATGGATGATGTCCGGTTCGGGGGTGAACATCGGTACGGCCGGGTGGCGGACGAATTGCACGGCGTGGAAGTAGCCGTCGGCCATCGACCCCAGGAACCTCTTGTTGCCGACCACACCGCCCGCGACGGTGAAGTCGAAGCCCGTCAGCGCGCGCAGGTGCAGCCCGACTTCGGCGTGCTGCGGGATGTGGTCCGCCGGAACGGGCGCCTGTTCACGGGCGTCGAGGGCGGCACGGCAAGCATGCTCACGTTGGGCGTTCCAGAGCCGCTGGTGGACGGTCCGCCAGGTCCGGTGCTCGGCCTCGGTGTAGTCCACTCGTGGGGAGGGGGCACCGACCCGGTGTCCGCGGGCCAGCGAAGCGATGGCCCGACGCCGCAGCAGGTAGCGGGGGTCACTGAGGCCAGGGTGCTTGGCGGCCGCGTCGAGCCGGCCGTCGGTCGCGATCGGCGTACGCACGTGATTCTCTCTCACAAACCCGATTCTTTCGGTCGGCGCGCAGCCGGAGCACCCGGACACGCCTGCCCCAGTGGTGCGTCATCCACGCGCCGCTCGGGTCACCCAGCCGCCCCGAAGCAGTCGAGGCCGCGCACGCCGACTTCGCCGCCCTCCAGACCGTGCGCGTTCGCTCGCTGGGCCGGCTGGCCCTGGCCGGGGTCGTTCACGGGGCTGGCTGGCCGGCACTGCGCGGTTGCCCTGCCCGGAGACCGGGACGTGATGCGGAGACCGGCCGAAGGGGATAGAGGGACATCGGCAAGGAGCTGTCATGACGAGCAAGCTGGAGACCTACTCCGATCAGGACGCGGCGAAGAAGGGCCTGGAGGGGAAGGGTTACGTAGGCCCTGGGCGAGTCACCGCGTCGGGCCAGGCGCTGAATCAGGCGTACAACGGCCAAGGGAAGAACAGTGGGACCCATGTCGTCGACGGCGAGCAGCGGCAGGTCTTCCCACGCCAGTGCCGGCAAAGCCGGTACAAACGCGAGCGTCACTGTCTTCTACTACCCCAAGGAGCCTTCCAGCAGCTTCCACCTGGTGGCCTTGGGCGTGCACGCCAGCGCCGACCTGTACAAGATCGGCAAGGAGCTGGCCCAGGACCAGGCCCCGTTCCAGAAGAAGACGGTCGGGCCCGAGGGACGGTGAGGCCGCGTCCTCGAGGGCCGCGGTCAGCACCTCCTCCTGGGCGAGGAGGAACCGACCTGGCCGGCCGCGGAAGGCCGGTCGTCGATGAGGCCGACGGCCTCCGCCGAACCACTACGGTCGTGTGGGGCCCTCGCCTCGTGCCACGACGTCCTAATACGCTCGGCGGCGGGGCGTCAGGGGCATCCGTCGCGGCGGACACTGAGCCGTCGGCGCGGCAGCGCCTGCCGACGAGACCCAGGTGCGTCAAGAACTGCGCCCGTCACACCATGCCGATCGGGGGAATCGGACGGGGCACGGGATTGCGGAGGGCACTTGGCAGGAAGGACGCCGAGGTAATGCAACTCGGGATAAGAGGTCCTAACAGAAGTTGTTGATCATGTGACTTTCGGCTTGGGTGGTCGTTGGTCCGTTCGTGGGGAAACGACAGTCGCGGCCCTGGGTCGTGTCGGATGAACTGTGGTCGCTCATCGAGCCGTTGCTGCCCGTGCCGGGTCCGAAGCTGGTGGAGGGCAGGCCGCGGGTCCCGGACCGGCAGGCACTGTGCGGGATCCTGTTCGTGCTGCACACCGGCATCCAGTGGGAGTACCTGCCCCAGGAGCTGGGCTTCGGCTCGGGGATGACGTGCTGGCGGCGCCTGGCCGCCTGGAACGAAGCCGGCGTGTGGGACGGACTGCACCTGGTGCTGCTGCAGAGGCTGCGGGCCGCGAAGAAGCTCGACTGGTCCCGGGCGGTGATCGACTCCTCCCACGTACGGGCCGCTCGGCGCGGCCCAAAAGCGGGCCCAGCCCGGTCGACCGCGCACGACCGGGCAGCAAGCACCACGTCCTCACCGACGGCCAGGGCATCCCGCTCGCGGTGTCGCTGACCGGCGGAAACCGCAACGACGTCACCCAGCTGCTGCCGCTGCTGGACAAGGTTCCGGCCGTGGCCGGCGTCGTCGGCCGGCCCAGACACCGGCCAGACGCACTCCTCGCCGACCGCGGCTACGACCACGACAAGTACCGCCGCCTGCTGCGACAGCGCGGGATCCGACCGGTCATCGCCGAACGAGGCGTCGAACACGGCTCCGGCCTGGGCGTCTTCCGCTACGTGATCGAGCGCACGATCGCCTGGCTGCACGGCTTCCGCCGACTGCGAATCCGCTGGGAACGACGCGACGACATCCACGAAGCCTTCCTCGGACTCGCCACCTGCCTCATCACCCACCGCCACGTCCAACGCCTTTGTTAGGACCTCTAAGTGAGGTGTCTGAGCATGCCCGTCACGCCCATCACGAGCATGAGCCAGTTCCACAAGGTCATCAACGACTCCAAGCCAGCCGTCATTGACTTCTGGGCCACCTGGTGTGGCCCTTGCAGGCAGATCAGTCCGGTGCTGGAGAGCATCGCGAAGGAACCAGAGAACTCTGGGATCGATTTCTACAAGGTGGATGTCGACGACCACCAGGACATCGCGCAGGAGGTCGGCATCAGGGCCATGCCGACCTTCGTGGTGTTCAAGGACGGGAACAAGGTCGACGAGATGGTCGGAGCCAACCCGGCGGGCCTGAAGAAGCTGGTCCAGCAGGGCAGCGCTCTGTGAGTCCAGCGAGGCCCCCGCCACTCGGTGGTGTGGGCTTCGCTGCCTGTCTGGCGGGCCAGGCGCGTTCCAGTGCGCCGAGAGAACGGTGGAGTTGTGCCACCGCGGTGGCGAGTGCGACCAGGGCGGGCGGGCCTCCGGGTCGAGGTTCCGGGGATGTGGGGCGCGGACGAAGAGGCGTGAATTGACCGGGGGTCCGCCCGCGCACCATGTGCACACCGCAGCAGCCAGGTCTTCTGCGGCCTGGACTGCCGTGGTGGTGGCCGGGTGGTCGGGAGCCTCGTCGGACAGCCGCTGGGCCCCTGTCGTGCCGCACTCGACCGGCCTCATGCGCTGGTCGAGTGGGTCACGATGCCCATCGTCACCCGTGAGGGCGACCTCCGCTGCAAGCTCCCGCCGCACCAGTGCGCCCTCGCCGCTCTCGCTACCTGTGCAAGCACGACACCCTTGCCCAGATCAGCGCAGGCTTCGGCATATCCGTCCGCACCGCCCACGCCTACACCACAGCGGTCGTGAAGCTTCTGGCCGGCCGGGCGCCGGGCCTGTTCAAGATCCTGCGCGAGCACGACCCCGATTTCGTGCTCCTGGACGGCACTTTCAGCGAGTGCGACCGCCTGGGCGACGGACGCACCGACTACTCCACAAGCACCGACGCCACGGCGTGAACGTGCAGGTACCGCTGGGCGGAAACGACGACGCCGGGCGCCCGTGGTGGCCAGGGCGCGAGTCGTCTCCAGCCCGGTTCCCGCCTGTGTTTGTATTTCATCTCCAAGCGGCGCGAATGGCTGTAGCGCCGCACCGGGAGATCGCGGCCTACGGGTCCTGGCGTGCGTGCCGGATCCTCGCGGACGCCGATCGCACCCAGCCGGGGCCCGGGGCCGCGTCGAAGTTCTCCGGGAAACGGTAGATGCCGCGCACGCCCGTGTACGCGGCGACCAGGGCCAAGATCCACGCCACCGCGTCGGGTCCCGGTCCGCGTTCGGCCATGACGAGAGCGAGTAGCGTCACCGCGGCCATGGCCAGCGCGGGAAGGTGCGCGGCGGCGCGGAACTGGGAGGTGCGCGGAGCCCGGCGGACGCGGCGGGCTGTGGTGGCTTGCGCGTGCTCCGGTGCGTACGCCGACTCCGCGGCGTAGCGATCCGTCACGCCCCAGACGACGTACCCGTCGTCCGTGACCAAGGCCGCGCCCATCGCCTCCGTCGGTTTCGCCCCAGGATCCGCCGGCGGCGGCCCAGCAAAGCCAGCCGTACCGGCCCTCAAGGGCGATACCCGGTTCCAGGTCGAGCCAGCGGAAGGCCATGTTCTTCTCGTCCGCGGTCCGCAGTGCGAAGGTCTGGTCGTCGGCCGTGAGCGACAGCCGACGCGCCCGCCAGGTCACGTTGCCCTCGCCGTCCCAATGGGCCTTGCCCACCCGGACGCGGCGGGCGGCAACCGTACCGGCGGCGGCATCCCGGCGCAGCTCGGCCGGGCCCGAGTGAGGGCCGCCACCGGCGAAGAGGCTGACCACCCACAGTCGCAGCAGGTACAGAGACACGAACCCGGCGACGATGGTAATCAGGTTCATGGCAGGTTCCAGCGGGCCGGCGTGGGCGCCTATCGTGCGGGCCACGACGAGCGGGAGCGCGGACAGCATCAGCCCGGGCACGAGCGTCGCCCGCACCCTGCGTCGGCGTGGTAGCCGGGCGGGTACGGCCGCGCGGCCGGGCTCCGCCGAGAAGGGCGGAAGGATCAGCGGAGGGGCCAAAAGCGCGCCGACCCACCAGAGGGTGGTGAGGAGTGCGGTCAGCGCCGCGTACCGAACCACCAGGTCGCTCCCGACGTCCGATTCGGGCGTCGGGAAGAGCAGGCAGAGGGTGGTGAGTGCCCCCGCCGCCAGCGCCGCCGTCCCTGTCACCCGGCACCACCAGGTCGCACGCCGCGGCAGCGCCGTACGGTCGTCGTCGTTCATGGTTCCCCCCCAGGGCAGCCCAGCTGGAGGCGCGGCACGGTGCCCCCCGGCGAACTGCCTCTCGCCTGTGTTCGATCCGGCGACAGAGTACGCCTGAATTTGTCAGCGAGTCGGCGGTAGCAGATGAGGATGCAGGTGATGCTCGTGAAGGCCAGGAAATGGTCGGCCTTGCGTTCGTAGCGGCGGTGGAGCCGTCGGAGATCACGACGAATATGGGCAGACAGGTCTGCTCGGTGATCAGATGGATCTTCGAGCCGTACTTGCCACGGTCGACAGGATTGGGACCTGTCAGGTCGCCCTCTTCAAGGCCCGCATGTTCACCGAGTCGAGCGCGCACCTCGACCGGTCCAACTCGCCGCGGGAGCCGAGTGCGTCGAGGACCAGGCGGTGCAGCTTGGCCCAGACCCGTGCCTTCGTCCACTCGGTGAATCTGCGGTGGGCTGTCCCACCGGACGGACCGAACGACGTCGTGGGAGTGAGGCCGTGGGGTGACGATCCCCTTGCTTGAGAGGGCGTTAAGTCCCGTTCCTGATGATGTGGTGTCGCCCGTTCGTGGGTGATGGGACAGTTCCGTCCTCGTGTCATGGCGTGTACATGATGGGGTCGTGGGCATGGAACGGACGCCGTACGCAACCGACTTGTCCGACGAGCAGTGGGCGTTGATCGAGCCGCTGGTCACCGCGTGGAAGCAGGAGCGGGTGGCGCGGTCGGCGACCGGAGACCCGGGCTCCTGCGCCCTGCGCGAGGTCGTGAACGCGCTGCTTTACCAGAACCGGACGGGCTGTCAGTGGCGGCTTCTGCCGCACGACTTCCCGGCCTGGTCGGCAGTGTTCTACTACTTCACCCTGTGGCGCCAGGACGGCCTTGACCAGCGGATCCAGGAGATCCTGCGCTGCCAGGTGCGGGAACGGTCCAGACGATTAGAGGACCCGTCCCTGGTGATCATCGACACCCAGTCCGTCCGCGTGGCGGCCGGGGTGCCGAAGGAGACGACGGGACTGGACGCGAACAAGAAGACGCCCGGCAGGAAGCGGGGACTGGCCGTCGATGTGCTGGGCCTGGTCATCGGTGTGGTGATCCTCGCTGCGAGCGCGCACGACAACGAAGCCGGCATCGCCCTGCTGGACCAGGCGGCTGAGCGGTGTGGGATGCGCCTGGAGAAGGTCCTGGTCGACCAGGGCTTCAAGGACGCCGTGATCATCCACGGGGCGGTGAAGGACATCACCGTTGAGGTGGTCCGCCGCAACCCCGACGACGAGGGGAAAGGCTTCGTCCCGCAACCGAAGCGGTGGGTGGTCGAGCAGGTCAACGGCACCCTCATGCTGCAGCGGCGCCTCGCCCGCGACTACGACCACCGGCCCGACAACGCGGCCTCCCGCGTCTACTGGGCCTCCACCGCCGGCATGCTCCGCCGCCTCACCACCCCTACCCCCACCTGGCGGGACGACGTGGAGCTGGCCGCGTGAACGTCTGCGAACTCCTGCGGCTGCTGCAGACCGAGCACGATGAGACCGCTGCCCGCGCCGACCACCTGCGCGAGCAGATCGAGCGGCTCACCACCGACCTCGCCGAGACCGAAGCCCGCCTGGCCGAGCTCGCTGCCACCGGCAAGGTCATCGACGGCCTCACCCCTCCCGACCAGGCACCGGCCCCCGCGGAGACCGCCATCGCGACCGTCTACCAGCGCATCGTGACCACGTTCAACGAGCACCCCGGGGAGGTGTTCCGCGTCCGTGATCTGCATGAGCACCTCGGCCTGCCCACCGACGAGCCCTCGATCAACGTCACCCGCTCCCGCCTGGGACGACTCGTCCGCCAGGGATTCCTCGAGCAACCGGGACGCGGCCGCTACCAGAAACGGACTTAACGCCCTCTAAGAGGTCCTAACAAAGGCGTTGGACGTGGCGGTGGGTGATGAGGCAGGTGGCGAGTCCGAGGAAGGCTTCGTGGATGTCGTCGCGTCGTTCCCAGCGGATTCGCAGTCGGCGGAAGCCGTGCAGCCAGGCGATCGTGCGCTCGATCACGTAGCGGAAGACGCCCAGGCCGGAGCCGTGTTCGACGCCTCGTTCGGCGATGACCGGTCGGATCCCGCGCTGTCGCAGCAGGCGGCGGTACTTGTCGTGGTCGTAGCCGCGGTCGGCGAGGAGTGCGTCTGGCCGGTGTCTGGGCCGGCCGACGACGCCGGCCACGGCCGGAACCTTGTCCAGCAGCGGCAGCAGCTGGGTGACGTCGTTGCGGTTTCCGCCGGTCAGCGACACCGCGAGCGGGATGCCCTGGCCGTCGGTGAGGACGTGGTGCTTGCTGCCCGGTCGTGCGCGGTCGACCGGGCTGGGCCCGCTTTTGGGCCGCGCCGAGCGGCCCGTACGTGGGAGGAGTCGATCACCGCCCGGGACCAGTCGAGCTTCTTCGCGGCCCGCAGCCTCTGCAGCAGCACCAGGTGCAGTCCGTCCCACACGCCGGCTTCGTTCCAGGCGGCCAGGCGCCGCCAGCACGTCATCCCCGAGCCGAAGCCCAGCTCCTGGGGCAGGTACTCCCACTGGATGCCGGTGTGCAGCACGAACAGGATCCCGCACAGTGCCTGCCGGTCCGGGACCCGCGGCCTGCCCTCCACCAGCTTCGGACCCGGCACGGGCAGCAACGGCTCGATGAGCGACCACAGTTCATCCGACACGACCCAGGGCCGCGACTGTCGTTTCCCCACGAACGGACCAACGACCACCCAAGCCGAAAGTCACATGATCAACAACTTCTGTTAGGACCTCTTAGTAGGAGCCCTTGGCCTGGTCCGTTCGCGCCGGGATCAGCCGGAGTAGGCGCGTTGGTACCTGATTTCGTCGCGGTGAGCCCCAGCGATCCGGAACCGCGCGTCCGCATCTTTTGCCCTGCCTCCTGGACGCTCGAGACCTGAGCCCGTGACCGGCTCGGCGCGGGATCCCGCCGCGGTCGCTGAGCCAGGGGGATGCCTTCAGCCGTCGAGGGTTGTGGTGAGGCGGTCGAGGACGTGCCGGATGCCGGGTTGCCGGCCGGTTCCCGAGCGGTTTAGACATCGTTTCTTATGGCGTGATCGTTCGTTGATCCGTGCATGACGGATCTGGTGGAGCGGTTAGTGCCGGAGGAGTTGTGGGTGCTGTTCCGGCGTGTGGTGCCGCCGACTGAGGTGAAGCGCCCGCAGGGTGGGGGCCGCCGCCGGGCGGGTGACCGTGAGGCTCTGGCCGCGATGATCTTCGTGGCGACCTCGGGCTGCACCTGGCGGCAGTTGCCGCCGGTGTTCGGTCCGGCCTGGCAGACGGTCTACCGGCGGTTCGCTCAGTGGAGCCGGGACCGGGTCTGGGCCAGGTTGTATCGGGTCATGCTCGACGAACTCGGTGCCCGGGGTGAGCTTGACTGGTCGCGGTGCGCAATCGACTCGGTCAGTGTCCGGGCTGCAAAAGGGGGCCTTTGACGGGACCGAATCCGACCGATCGCGGCAAGCTGGGATCGAAGATCCACCTGATTACCGACCGTAACGGACTCCCACTGTCTCTGGGTATATCCGGTGCGAACATGCACGACAGCCTGGGCCTGGAACCGCTCGTGCGCGGCATCCCACCCATCCGCTCCCGTCGCGGCCCGCGTCGCCGACGCCCGGCGAAGCTGCACGCCGACAAGGGCTACGACTACGACCACTTGCGTCGGTGGCTCCGCAGCCGCGGCATCGGCCACCGTATCGCCCGCAAAGGGGTCGAGTCCTCACAGCGGCTCGGCCGTCACCGGTGGGTGGTCGAGAGGACCGTGTCCTGGCTGGCCGGCTGCCGACGGCTCCACCGACGCTACGAGCGCAAGGCCGAACACTTCCTCGCTTTCGTCGGCATAGCGGCACTCCGCATCTGCTTCCGTCGGCTGACTACCTGAATCCGGCGACGGGGGCGGGGTGGTGAGCTGGCCACGTCAGAGACCCGACGGGTGGCTGGAAAGCCAGTCGGCATGCCGATCGCGCGTCCGATCCCGTTCCCCGGGCGTAGCAAGGAAGACATCGGCGCCGCCGTCGTAGGGGTGGTAGATGCGTCGCATCTGGGTGTCGGTGATGAGGACTCCCGCCACCTTGTCGTCAGCGATGTCACGGAGCGGCTCGTCGAGGCAGCCATATCGCCAGGGTCGGCGGGCGGCGAAGAGGTGGCAGTAGGTACGGAACTCCGGGTCTGGATCGTCCTCCACCAGCAGGGTCTGCCAGTAGCCATCGCCTGGCTGGGATGGCGGAACCTCGGCTTCGGTCGCCCAAACCGGGGTGATCACGTAGATATCCCCACCGGCGAACAACTCATCAAGGACGGTGTTGTACCGCTCCAGGACGACGCCGTATTCGCTTTCAACCTCTGCGTATCGCTTCGACTCCGGCAGGCTGTGGAAGCGCACCCAGAGATCCCGGTACGGGTCGCGGAGCTTGTACCCGACCGGAGGACAGTCGGGCCAGTGCTGCTGCCACAGCTCGGTCAAATCCGCTTGTACGCCTCCAGACACTTGCCGCACCCGTCCTCTCGCCATCGGTTCCCATCGACGACCATGATGCCCGGCACTCATCCACCAATAGAAACGACGTCTTAGGGCATGGATGCTCCGGTGGACCGGCACACGCAGCGGGTGGATGCTCAGGTTCGGTCCGGGGGCCGGCAGCGCCATGCGGGGAATGAGGGCGACTCCTGCGCGGCGGGCGACCAGGGCGGTCAGAACAGCGAAGTCGCCCGCCACCGCCGCGGCTCGCGGGACGAAGCCGGCGGCGCCGCACGCACGTTGTGTCATTTCGTGGCAGGCCGTCTCGGGGCCGGGAAGCAGCCACGGGGCGTCGGCTAACCGGCGCAGGTCCGCCTGCGAACCGGGAGCGAGGCGGTATCCGGCGGCGTCGGCGGGGTGCAGGACGAGATGCACGGGTTCGTCGAACAGTGCCGTGTGTTCACAACCCGCGGGAACCGGGTGGGGAAGCAGGCTGTAGGAGTGGGTGACCGCGATGTCGACCTCCCGGCGGCCGAGGGCGGCCTCCGCCGCCGGGGGTTCGTGTTCGACCAGGAACGCGGCGGGCTCTTCCGGGGCCGGTGCCGTGCCGGGATCGGGCCAGAGACTGGGAATGATCGTGCGGGCGGCGGAGGCGAACGCCGCGACGCGGACCGTGCCGCGTTCGCCCTAACGCAGTGCCGTCAGATCCGACTCGGCGGCGGCGAGGTTGCCGAGGAGGACATGTGCGTGATCCACGAGACGTTGCCCCGCGTCGGTGAGGTGCAGAGCCCAGGCTGCGGCGGCAATCGTGCCGTGCGAGGCGAACTCGGCCAGCACACGGAGTCGACGGACATCCAACAAGAAAGACACCACCTGACGATCAAGCCCTTGCTGCACCGTTACACCGGGCTCGAAGTCGCCGCCTACGCGATGTGGACCGGAACCGCTCTTCTCGTCCCTTTCTCCCCCGGGGCCGTCCGGGCCGTGCTCGATGCCCCGGCCGGTGCGACCGCGGCGCTGGTCTTCCTCGGCCTTCTGCCCTCGGCCGCCGGGTTCGTCATCTGGGGCTACGCCGTCGCCCGGCTCAGCGTCACCGTCGCCACCGCCGCGCTCTGCCTCGTCCCCGCGGTCACACTCGCCGCCTCCTACCTCTGGCTCGGCGAGCAAGCACGGCCCATTGCGATTCTCGGCGGGCTCATCACCATCGCCGGCCTCATCCTTCTCAACAAACGCCGTAGATCCACCAAGCACATCCCAGCCCCGTACCCGTCACCTACCATCCCCTCGCGCCACCACTCCTGAAGCTCACCTCGCACCGCCTGTCGACGCGCACGTCGAGAGGCCTGCCGCCGCAGCAGCAGCCGGACGGTGTCGGTGGGAGAGGCGCCCTGCGCGACCTCGGTCGCACCGACTACGAACTCATCGCGATGGAGGACGGCTACCGCGCATCGTCGGAGTCCTGGGCAGGCGGGCCTGTTGCGGGACTGCCGGCGGCCCGGCATGCGCGTTCCCGTCCTCACTGTCGGCGACGGCGCCCTCGGCTTCTGGAACGCACTGAACGAGGTCTTCCCCGACACCTGCCTCCAAGGTGCTGGGTTCACAAACGGCCAACTGCCTCGACAGCCTCCCGTAGTCGGCCCAGCCCGCGGCGAAGAAGGTCATCCGGGACGGCTCAACGCAGGGACGCGAGCACGCGACCAAGGCCGTCGCCGCGTTCGCCAAACAGTACGGCGCGAAGTTCCCCAAGGCCGCCAAGAAGAGCGTCGATGACGAGGCAGATCTACTGGCGTACTGCGACTTCCCGGCCGAGCACTGGATCCCCCTGCGGACCACGAACCCGATCGAGTCGACCTTCTCCACCGTCCGCCTGCGGACGAAGGTCACCGAAGCGGTATGGCTTCGCTTTTGTAGCGGTAGACGGTTGCGATCCCGACACCGAACCCGGCTGCGAGCTGGGCGTAGGTGTCACCGCACCGCAGGTGCGTCAGGGCGAGCAGGGCCTGACGTGCCACGGGAAGCCGCCGCCACCCCGTCCCGATGTCTCGTCTCCTGGCCGTCAACGGTGCGGTCGGGAACCGCAGGATGCGGACGGACAAGTCGACAGAGGACGGATGGACAAGCACGCGAAGCTCCTGGCGGACACGGATGACCTTCGTCGGGACCCCGTCCACCAGGAGCTTCGTCGTTGCGCAAGACGGCCCAACTCGCCTTCAGCGCCGCCAGCTGAGAAGGGGCTCCCTGACAGGGGCGTCATGTGGCGGAAGCAGTTCTCTGGTCAGAGCGTCCCTTCGCGCTTGCTTCGGCGGGCGAGGTTTCGGGCCTGCCCTTCGTGAATGCCGCTTGCCCACTCCCAGCCGGGTTTGGGTGATACGACCCGTGGGTCGCTGGAGACCCGGGCGTCACGCAGGTCCTCCACGTACGCTCGATCCAGTTTGATCCTTGCGCGTACCTTCTCATCCTTGGCGACGGACCCATGTCCGGGGATGAGGACATCGACGTCGTCCGCTACGCCCTCAAGCCGCCCCAGCCCGACGAGGTAGTCCTCAATCGGGTTGTCGGTGTCGTCGTCGAGCATGGGAACGAAGACGTCGGAGAGCATGTCGCCGGCGATGAGAACTCGGCGTTCTTCGATCAACAGGGCCGCATGGCCCGGGGCATGCGCCGGATGCTCGATGATCCGCACCTTGGGGCCGTCCCAGGGAAGCTGCGTGGTTTCAGCAGGCAGACCAGTGATCAGGCCGTACAGGTCGAGCGGTGTGTCCTCGACGATTTCCGGCGGCAGCCCCTCGACGACACCGGCCTTCCAGTCCGCGTTCGACAACACATCCCGCATGAAGTCCGCGCAGCGGGCTGTGCCGTAGCGAGGCGCTTCGCCGAGTTCGGCGTGCCAGAGCACGTGATCCCAATCAGGATGCGTCGAGAACCCTGCCACCACGGGCCGGCCCAGCTCTCGAAGGTCGCTCGCCAGGCAGGTCATTTCGGTACCGGTAATCCCGGCGTCTACGAGTAGCACGCCGTCCCTGCCCTGCACGACAACGGTGTTGTTCTCGAGCAACTCACTCTGGTGGATCAGCACGCCCTCGGCGACTTGCTTCAGCATGGGTCCCTCCCCGTTTGATGTCCGCACCCTGCCAGAGGGTCTGGCGCACAGCAACACAACCGGACGGCGGTGTGTGCTGCCGCGGCTGGGCGGCGACCTGGCCGGGGTGGAAGAGCACCACCTCCAGCTGGTGCAGGTGCGTGATCCAGCACTTGGCCGGGCCCTCGTAGAACTGCTCGGCCGATGGGTAGAAGGCAGCGAACTCCGGTAGCTGGGGGAAGAACCGGATCGCCTCCAGGATCTCGGCGACATGTTCGCTGGTGATGTCGGCGACGTCGGTGAGGCCGTTGCGGAGCACGATCCGGGCCACCGACCAGTGCATCGCCTGCTTCGCCGCCGGGCTGCTGTAACCGAGGGCGATCGCCTCCTGGACAAGCGCCGCAGTGCCCAGGTCGATCCCGGCGAGCGCGGCCTGGTCGTGGACGCGCAGCTGGCTGACGGCGAACATCCATCGGTAGTCGAACGTCGCGTATCCGCGCAGGCCGAGGTAGGCCAGGTAGGGCCGGGCCTTGTGCGCGGTGGGGAACGAGGGGCCGTGGAAGGATTCGCCAGGTAGTCGCCCCACCCGCTCGGCCAGCGGCTCGGCGAACCACGTCGCAAGGTCCGGCCATCGTTCGCGGAAGGCCCGGTAGTACGCAGTTTGGCGTTGAGGTAGTGGTGGTTGAAGCCGTCCTGGCCGCGGACGAACCTCACGTACCCATGGTCGGGGCAGTGTCGTGGGCGCCGTCGGCGGACCGGACCCGGGCTGGCGGCCATGGCTGCTGTGGAAGTCGGGCCGCCTCTCATGAGGTGGCCTTGCGCGGCTTGCCCAGGGCGTCCAGGGCCTGGCGGTGGTCGGCGACGACGGCAGGATCGGATACCCGGGTGTAAAGACGCGTCGACTCTGGCGAGGCGTGACCGAGTCGCTTCTGCAGCGTCAGCTCCCGCATCCCTCCTTCCCACATGCGGGTCACCCAGGACTCGCGGATGCCGGCCCGGGAAGAGGCCCGGGAGAACATCCGCACCAGCCCGTCGTAACCGAGCGGCTCCAGCCGACGGGTGCCGCGGCCGCCGACGAGGAACACCAGCCGACTGTCGGCGTCCTGCGGCCGCTCGTTCATCACGTAGGCGCTGACCGTGGCCAGAGTGTCCGCCTCATGCAGGTCCACGACCCGCTCCTGGCGGGACTTCGACCGGGCGCCCTTGGGATGGTTGTCACGATGCCGGACCACCACGCGCCGCCGTCCGTAAGCCAGATCATCGAGGTGCAGGCCGAGGACCTCGCCGGGCTGCAGTCCGCCGTGGAGCATCAGCAGCACGATCGCCCGGTCGCGCAGCCCCCGGAGCTGCGCGAGCAGCAACTGGATCTGCTCGTCGTCCAGCGGACGGGGAACCCGCTGAACGGTCTTGACGCGCACGGCCCGGCGGACGGGACGCTGCCGGCTGGCCCGCCCTATGAACGGACGATGCTTGTCGGAGACACGCTGCAACGCGGGGTCCGGGCGCTTCTCGATCGGGTTGGCCCGCTCCAGCAGCCCGGCCAGGATCGCGTACTCGTAGAACGAGGACACCGCGGCCAGGATCCGGTTCACCGTGCTCGCTGCGAGCTTGGTCGCCGGGCCGTCGGCGTCCATCGTCACCACCGACAGCGTCATCCGGCGGCTCGGACGACGGGACGGCACCGATCGCAGGTACTCCAGCAACGCGATCGCGTCCGGCGGACCGAACCCCTCCCAGCTCAGGCCGCGGCTCTCGAAGAACCGCCACAGGTGCCGGAGGTCGTAGGCGTACGAGACGAGCGTGCTCGGCGAACAGTCCCGAGCCTTGAGGAACCGCAAGAACTCCGCAACAACCCCGCAACAACCTCGACCGGCACCCCGCCCTCGTCGAGCAGCTCGACAACCGTCGAGCCGCCTTCCAGACACCGCTGCTGAACCCGCACGGACACCCCCGCAGCCATCGCACCCGACGGCCTCAGAGGACGCCCCCAACTCCCGACGGAGGTTGAGGCGTCCAGGTGACCAAATAGGAGGCGTTGTCGGTGGCCACCATCTCCGGCTACCCCGCCGTCCAGGTTCAGCAGCGCGTCCAGGATGTGCAGGGAGTCGCGCGGCGTGCCCGGGACGACCATCTGCCCGATCCCGGCGACCTGGTCGTTGACGGCGTTCAGCCAGGTGATGCCGCGCTTGAACCCGAAGGACTCCGGCGAGCGACGGCGCCGCGCTGATCGTGCGGACGGGGACGACGAACCGCAGTCCGTCGACCGAGGCCAGCAGCCCATCCCCCAGAACTGCACGATCGGCACCTCGGACTGGGCCTCGATCAGCAGCGCGTTCGCCGCGGCTATCGTGTCGGCGCGCAAGTAGACCTGGTCGACATGGACCAGGCGGGAACGGGTCAGGGCCTCGTGGCCGGGGTGGGTTGCCCGGAGTCAGGCCGATGTTGCACGCCTCCGAGACCGGCAGCGCGACCACCGAGGTGGTCAGCTCTTTCATGCGGGTGGTGCCGTCGCCCAGGTGCACGAAGGCGTCGAGGAACCCGGTCCAGGAGTGGACCTCGAACACAAGGTCCGGCAGGTTGATCTTCGGGGGCATCTTCTCGACCCCCTTGCGCAGCCAGGCCAGCGACTTCGGCTCACCCAGTACGCCGAGCTTCTCCACATTCAGCTTCACCCGACCGCTCGGCAGGACGTCCAGCGACACCTTCGCATCCTTGCCCGCCGACTCCAGGCGCTTCGCAATCTGCCTCCAGCCCGCGTCCAGGGCCCCCACCAGCTCCGCCAAGTGCTCGGTGACGGGCAGGTCCAGGCTCAGCCCGGCCAGCACGTCCTCGCACACCGCCTCGTCCAGGAGCCGGGCGCGCGGATCGGACCACCGGTGCGAGGGCGAGGCGAACACGTTGCGATTGTTCATGAGGATGAGGGAGGGCGGGATGGGCGGCGCGGACGCAGCCGGGGATCGGGGTGCGCTCAGCCGGTTGCGCGTCGGCGTGGCCTCCGCGCTCGTGCCGCGTCAGCGCGGCGGTGACGTCAGGCGGGGGACGTCGGCGGGGGAGAGGTCGGGTCGGGCCCGGTGCCAGCCGGGCGGGGTGTCGCCACCTGCCGGAGGCGTCGCGGGCGACGTCGACGCCGACTTCCACCACCAGCTCGGGCTCCACCAGCGTGAGGTTCAGCTTTCCCCACCACGTAAGGGCCCCGCATGTCACTGCCCGGTTCGTCAGGGCGCTGGCGGCGGACCCGGGACCAGGGACCCGACCAGATGGTGCCGCGCCTGCTGGCTCTCGCCGCAAAGTGACCCAGGCCACTTCTCTTCCTCCCGGTCTCCCTTGACCTCAAGCGCGCTTGAGGTGTGAGACTCGGCGGTCGCAGACGTCGCCAAGGAGAACGGCGTCGCGCACCTCGTCTACAGCTCTGTCGACGGCGCCGAGCGCGGCTCCGGCATCGACCACTTCGAGACCAAGGCCGAGATCGAGCAGCACGTCCTGTCGCTCGGCATTCCCGCCACCATCCTGCGGCCGGTGTTCTTCATGAACAACCTGCTCCACTTCGCCGGGGCCCAGGGCGAGCGCGTGATGCAGCTGCCGGTGAAGCCCGAGCGGCCGATGCAGTTCATCGCCTCCGACGACATCGGCCACTTCGCAGCCGAGGCCTTCGACAAGCCGGAGAAGTACCTCGGCCGGCAGGTCGCGCTCGCCGGTGACGAGGTCACCTTCACCGAGGTCGCCGAGATCTACGAGCGGCTCACCGGGACGCTGACCCGCCTCGAGCCGCAGCCCATCGAGGACCGCATGTTCGAGTGGTTCGCCGAGGAGGGCTACCAGGCGGACATCCCGGCGCTGCGCAAGGAGCACCCGGGCCTGCTGGCCCTGGAGCGGTTCCTGTCCCAGCGGCTGGCCGCCTCCTGACCCGCACCGTTCGCGTCCCGCGCCCGTGAGCCCCGGCGAGCCTGCCGGGCGCTCACGGGCGTTCGCCTCACGGCGGCACGCACCGCGGCGCACGGCTTCGCGCGGACCTCGACCAGCCCTTCAGACGCCCTGGCGACCCTCTACCGAGGCAGTGCACCACAGCCCTCGACGGGGGAAGGGGCAGCACGCATGGCAGTACATGAGCGGGCGGCGCGTGCCGTGCACGAGGTCACGGTGGCGGCACCTGCCGAGGCGGTCCACCGGCTGCTCGCCGACCTCGGCAACTGGCCCTGGATCTTCCAGCCCTTCGTCCACGTCGAACTCCATGACACCCGACGGCGACTTCGAGTGCATCGGCATGGGGACCACGATCGGCGACGAGGTCGTGCACTGGGTGGCCCTGCGCCGCGTGGACGACGCCGGACCGCGCATTGACTTCCGGCCCGAGTCCGGACTCGGTACACGGGTGCAGTGGTTGGCGCTGAGAACGATCTCGGTCAGGGCGTGAGTGGGCTGACCCGGTTCGCGTACTCGCGGCGGGCCTTGCGCTGGGCCGGGACTGCGGGGAGGCCCTGGGCGCCGTCGAGCGGCTGGCAGCGGGCGAGGTGGTCGCGGTGGAGGACGTCGAGGGTCCGTCGACAGCTTGAACGTCTCGGTGCGGTGTGGCTGCAGGCCGAAGGCCCGCCAGATCCGTGACACGGTCGACTGCGACAGGTCCATCTCCGTGGCCATTGCCCGCGTCGACCAGTGCGTGGCGTTTTTCGGCGCGTATTCCAGCGTCCGCTTCACGACCGAGGCGACCTGCTCGTCGGTGACTGACCGGGGCCCGCCGGACCGCGGCATGTCACCCCGCCCGGCGATCCGGTGTTCGACGACTTCCGCCAGCGGCCCACCGCATGCGGTGTCGAACCGAGCTGTGCGGCCACGTCCTTGTTGGACGCGCCACTCGAAGGGCACAAGGGCGGGTCGGCCGCCCGTCTGGCCTCGGCGGCAGCTCGTCGACGGCATACGGTTCCGGATCCGGACTGGTGTTCCGTGGCGGGACGTTCCCGCCGAGTACAGGCCCTGGGATCGGGTCTACGACCTCTTCCGTCGATGGCAGCGGAACGGCACCTGGCACCGCATCCTCACGCGCCTTCAGTCCCTGGCCGACGCGGACGGTGCGATCACGTGGAACCTGGACGTCGACTTCACGGTCTGCCGCGCTCATCAGCATGCGGCCGGGGCCCGCAAGCAGGGTGATCCGCAGGAGGAGTCGCCGGGTGGCGTGTTCGCCGAGCCTCGTGATCACGGGTTGGGCCGCTCGCGCGGCGGTTTCAGCACCAAGTTGCACCTGGCCGTCGAGCAGGGCCAGAAACCCATGGCGATCCTGGTGACGGCCGGGCAGCGAGGAGACTCTCCGCAGTTCGAACCCGTGCTGGAGAAGGTCCGAGTGCCCCGCATCCGGCCGGGCCGGCCACGCGTCCGTCCACATCGCGTGCGGGCTGACAAGGCGTACGCCTCCCGCAAGAACCGCGCCTACCTGCGGCGCCGCGGGATCCACTGCACCATTCCGGACAAGGCCGACCAGGCGCGCAACACAACCGCCACAAGCTCGGCTCCCGCGGCGGCCGACCGCCGTAGTTCGCCCCGGCGGACTACCGCGAGCGCCATGCGGTCGAGTGCGGCATCAACCGGCTCAAGCGGAACCGGGCGGTGGCCACCCGGTTCGACAAACTCGCGGTCCGCTTCGAGGTCACCGTCCTCATCGCCGTAATCAACGAATGGCTATGGCATCTGTATGGCCTCCTGGGCAGTCGAGCCTCCGCGCCCTCTCAGCCGGCGCGCAGGATCCGAAAGCGATCGGGCTCTGCGGGGTCCCGGTCAACGACTTGGATCGGTGTCCAAGCCCATTGCCAAACGCTGATGCCCGTGGTGCGGGAGAACCGGATCGGCCCGCGGGTGCCATCGACCACCACGCGCGGCCATGACTCGGCGATGGCTGCCCGGTCCGTGCCGTGGGAACGCAACACCTCGGCGAGGACAGTGACGGTGTCCCAGCCCTCGAAGGCGACGAAGGAAGGCGCTTCGCCCAGACGCTCGCGGAGCTCCTTCTCGACGCGTTCGCCGAGCGGGCCGAGGACCTCAGGCAGGTAACGCAGAAACGGGATCCCGGCGCCGTCCTCGCCCAGAAGCGCGGCCCACTCAGGGAACTCCGGTTGTCCGGCCGGAGCACCGATCAGGATCTCCGCGAGCCGCACGTCATCCCGTACGGCCCTGACGATCGGCACCCCCGGCTCCGGGTGGCCGACCAGCAGGAGCAGCGCCGTCGCGCCGTGGTCCACGAGCGCATCGCACAGGGCCTCGGGGGTGAGCGCGCTCGCGTCGAGTTCGACCACAGTGCCGCTGTGCGGAGCTAGGTGCTCCCGCAGGACGCGGGTCCCGGACGCCCAGTAGACGCTCGGCTGGGTCGCCACGGCGATCCGGCGTCGTCCCTCACCGAGGAGGAAGTCCGCGTAGATCCGCCAGCCACGAGACTGCGCCGGGGCAAGGCGCGCGACCCACTTCGTCGGCTCCTCGGTGAGCTCGTCAAGCACTGCGGACGAGCAGAGGAACGGCACGCCCAGGGCGTCGGCCCGGCCGGCGGCGGCGCGGGCGACGACGCTGTGATACTCGCCCGCCACAACAGCCACGCCCAGGGCGGCCAGTTCGTCCACGGCCGCCAAGGCCCGCTCCGGATGGGCCGCGGTGTCCCGGACCACCAGCTCAAGTGGTCTGCCGTCAATCCCGCCTGTGTCGTTGACCTTGTCAACGGCCAGCTCGAACCCTGCGAGCAAGTGACGCCCCGCCTCGGCCCAGCCGGGCCGCGTCAAAGGGACGAGTACGCCCACACGGACAGACGACCCCTCTGCGTGCTCCGCTCCGGACGGCGATGGTGGTGTGGTCATCGGTCAACGTCTCCTTGGGGCTATACGGTCACGGTCTGCCCGAATCGCATCTGGTCAGGGCCGCCGGTCCGCATTCATCACGTCTCGCCGCAGCAGGAGCGCCCGGGTGATCATGCTGGTCATTGGATCCGCCACCAGAGCGAATAGTCAACCGACGATCCGCTCGCCGAGCTGCCGAGCCCAGCAAAACTCAGCACCACCAAGCACCCGCACCTCCGAGGGCGTTGAGTTCGATTCTGGTAGCGGCCTCGTCCGGCTTGGGTGACGAAGCCTTGTCGGGTGAGGGCTCTGAGGCGGCTACGCGTGACGTTCACGGCCGGGTCGTCAGCTGGTATTGCTGAGGAGGTCGTCAGTTCGCCGGCCCAGGTGTCGGCCGCGTCGTGGCGGGCTTGGAGGTTGGTGAGGAGTTCGGTGATGTTCAAGCGGCCGCCTGGAGGGTGTCGCGTCAGGCCGGAGTGGGTGCGGTGAAGTGGCGGGTCACGTTTGCTCTGGAGGCCCGGTAGACCGGGGAGCAATCCCTCAGTCGGCCCTGCCCTCCACTCGCACCAGCCCCAACTCGTAAGCCACGATCACGGCCTGTGCTCGATCCCGCAGCTTCAGCTTCGCGAACAGCCGGTTGATATGGGTCTTCACGGTGTGATCCGTGATCGTGAGCCTGCTCGCGATCTCCGTATTGGACAGCCCCCGAGCGATCAACGTAAGCACCTCCGCCTCACGCGCCGTGAGCTCCCCCACGGAGTGAACCGGCAGTCGCTCGGTCCGCGCACGCACGAACGCGCCGATCAACCGCTTGGTTATCTCGGGCGAGAGCAGCGCGTTCCCGGCCGCCACTACTCGCACCGCGTGCAGTAGTTCGGGAAAGGTGGCGTCCTTGAGCAGAAAGCCGCCCGCGCCGGCCGCGAGCGCGTCGTACACGTACTCGTCGAGCCCGAAGGTCGTCAGCATCAGGACCTTCGTCGTGCCCCCGGAGGCGGCCAGAATCTCGCGGGCTGCTTCGATGCCGTTCTTGTGCGGCATCCGGATATCGAGGAGCGCGAGGTCGGGCCGGGTCTCGGCGGCGATGCGCACCGCCTGCACACCGTCCTCGGCCTCGCCCACGACCTCGATGTCCTCCTGAGTGTTGAGGAGGTTCATAAAGCCGGTGCGGACGACCGCCTGATCGTCAGCGACCAGTGCCCTGATCACACCCAACTCCTTCTTCATGTCGATCACCCGGCTCCCCAGGGAAGCTCCGCCTCCACCAGGAAACCTCCGTCCGGGCCCGCGCCCGCGCTGAGCCGACCGCCGACCAGGGCCGCCCGCTCCCGCATCCCGGTCAGGCCGTGGCCCGCGCCGGAGCCTGGAGCGGAAGCAGGGCCCGGGCCGTCGTCGTGGATGCGCAGCTTGAGCAGCCGGTCGGCGCCGTAGTCGATCTCCACAACGGTACGGGCGTCGGGCGCGTGCTTGCGCGCATTCGTCAGCGCCTCTTGGGTGATCCGGTAGGCGGACAGCTCCCATGCGGCGGGCAGCGACACCTGCCCCCCGGTGATTCTCAATTCGACCTCGCCGCCCACTGCCCGGTGCTGCTCGACGAGTTCAGCGAGGTGGTCAAGGGTCGGCTGCGGGGTGGTGAGGGCTGTGTCACCCTGGCCTTGGGGGGTGCGCAGGACACCGAGGAGGCGGCGCAGTTCGGCCATCGAGGAGCGTGCGGTGCCGGCGATCTGCTGGAAGCCATCGCGGGCTTCGGGGGTGAGTCCGGGGGTGGTGTACGTGGCACTCTCGGCCTGCACGGCGATCATCGACACCGAGTGTGAGACGATGTCGTGCAGCTCACGGGCGATGGCGGCCCGCTCGGCCTCGGCGGCCTGCTGCCGCTCCATGGCGATCAACTGGGCCTGGGCCAGGTTCCGTTCCTTGCGGGTCTCCTCCCGGGAACGTACCGCGTCACCCATCATCACGGCCCCGAAGATGACCACGGTCAGCAGGAACGACTCGGCGAACAGACTGAGCGATCCCTTCTCCCAGAGCGCGGGCACCGGCAGGTCCATCCGCGACCAGGTGTTGATGTGCACCAGGTTCACGCACAGGGCCCCGAGCGCGGCGCCCGCGACGGTCACCGCGGGGTGCAGTACCCGGTTGCGGCCCAGGGTGTAGCAGCTGATCAGCCCGCTCGCCATGATCGAGACGTACAGGTTGACGTCCCCGGCGAACCCGAGCAGCCCCGCGGCGACCGTGAGCACCGCGACGGGTGGGAACGACCGTCGCCACATCAGCGAGGCGGAGGAGACGAGGACCCCGATCGTGGTGGTCACGGATCCGGGAAAGATGATCAGCTCCGCCACGGCACCGACGGTCAGGGCACCGCCGGTTACCCATGGGTAGGCGGGCGCGTCGATCCAGGCGCGGGACCTCTGCTGAAGGGACGTACTCATACATCCATGGTCCGTGCCCGCGCGGGTGCGCGCGTCGCCGCACGGGTTGAGCCTGTGGCCGGATGTCATGCCACGGGTTGAGTTTCAGGTCCGGAGTCTCGGTTGATGCCTTCCGACCTGCGGATTCCTACCGTCGATGAACATGACGAAGAGTTATGAACGGTACGTGAGACACATCCAGTACATACATCACGAGCGGTACATGTGGGCTGGCTGCGCGGTTGTCTCGCTGGGGCTCGCCTTGGCCTCGGATCTGGGGCCGCACCGGGTGTGGGGGGTGATGGCGGGGACGGGCTACGCGGTCGCGGCGGTCTTTGCCTGCGGTGCGCGCTCCCGCCCAGCTGCCCGGATGGTCGCGGTGGCGGGGGCCGTCGTGGTGCCGCTCGTGCGGCTGGTGACGGCCGGGCTCGGGCAGCTGGAGGTCACGGTCGTCGAGCGGTCAGGGCAGCTGCTGCTCACGACCGGCAGCCCGTACGTCGCCGGCCCTACGGCCGTCGCCGACTTCAACCCCTACCTGCCCGGGATGGCGCTCTTCGGTGTGCTGCCCGGGGATGCGCGCTGGTGGCTGGGCGGCGCATTCGTGGCGGCCCTCGCGGCGGCCGGCCTGCACCGATCCTGGCTGCTCGCCTGCCCTCTGGTCGCGCTGCCCCTCGCGGTGGGCGGGATCGACCTTCCGGTCGTCGGCTTGATGTGCCTCGGGGTCGTGCTCGCCGGGCAGGGGCGGCCGGGTCGGGCAGGGCTGGTGCTCGGCGCCGCCGCCGCGCTCAAGTGGACGGCGTGGCCCGCGCTGCCCGTGGCGCTGGCGCTGATCGCGGTACGCCGGGGCGGACAACCCGCGCTGCGGTACGCGGCCGTGGCCCTGTCCACCGCGACGGCGGCGGTGCTGCCCTTCGCCCTCGCCAACCCCGCCGGCTTCTACCGGAGTGTCATCGCCTTCCCGCTGGGCCTCACCAACACCACCTCGCCGGCCGCGAGCCCGCTGCCCGGGCATCTGCTCGCGACGTACGTCCCCGGCGGCAGGGTGATCGCGCTCGCGCTCCTCGCAGTGAGCGCGCTGCTGATCGCGGTGTGGCTGGTGGTGCGGCCGCCGGGGACGGCACGGGCGGCGGCCGCCCGGCTCGCGCTCGGTCTGGGCCTGGCGATGGCTCTGATGCCCGCGACCCGTTTCGGCTATCTGGTCTATCCGCTGGTGCTCGGGGCGCTGGCGTTCCGAATGTTGCAGCGGGGCAGCACCGTCACCCCTGTCGTCCCGTCCAGGGAGAAGGCCCTCGTATGACGAACAACTCCCGTCCTCGCACGCTGATCGTCACCAATGACTTCCCGCCCAGGCAGGGCGGCATCGAGACGTTCGTTCGTGAACTGGCCGACCGTTTCCCATCCGACGAGGTGGTCGTCTTCACCTCTGCGTCGAGCCCGGCTACGGCGGAGTCGGCACCCGACGAGCCCTTTCCGTACCCGGTGATCCGCCACCGGGTGCGCACTCTCTTGCCCACCCCCCGGGCCACCGCGCACGCCGCGTCCGTGGCCCGCCGGTATGGCTGCGATCGGGTTTGGTTCGGAGCGGCGGCGCCGCTCGGCCTGATGACGGCGCGGCTGAGGCGGATGACGGACATCCGTACCGCCGTCGCCACCACGCACGGCCATGAGGTGTGGTGGGCCCGCACCCTCGGCGCCCGCGGCCTGCTGCGCCGCATCGGGAACGAGACCGACGCCCTGACCTGGCTAGGCGCCAGCACCCGCGGACCGATCGAGGCGGCCCTCACCCCCGGGACCCAGACCGCACGCCTCGTCCCCGGAGTGGACACCACGGTCTTTCACCCCGGCATCGACGGAGGCCCGGTCAGAGCCCGGTACGGCCTGAGCCGCCGCCCAGTGATCCTGTGCGCGGCCCGGCTGGTCCCGCGCAAGGGCCAGGACACCCTGATCAGGGCGCTGCCCTGGATCCGCAGGGCGGTCCCGGACGCCATGCTTCTTCTGGTCGGTGACGGTCCTTACATCTCCGTACTACGTCAACTCGCCCTGACCGAAAACGTCTTGGACTCGGTCGTCTTCGCGGGCGGCCACCCCCACCACACCCTCCCCTCCTTCTACGCCGCCGCCGACGCCTTCGCCATGCCCTGCCGCAGCCGCAGACGCGGCCTGGAGGTGGAGGGCTTGGGCATTGTCTACCTGGAGGCCGCCGCGTCCGGACTCCCCGTCCTGGCAGGCGACTCGGGCGGCGCCCCCGACGCGGTACGCGACGGCGAGACCGGCCATGTCGTCGACGGCCACTCCGTGGCGGCGACGGCAGACCGTCTGACCAGACTCCTCCGCAACCCTGAACTCGCGCACGAGATGGGCGAGAAGGGCCGCCACTGGGTCCAAACGCAATGGACCTGGGACCGGTCCTACGCGACTTTGGCGGGGCTGCTCCATTCAGCGGGAGCAGCGGGGTGAGTGAGTGCAAGCCGTACCCAAGCGGCTTGTCCGATGAACGTTGGGCGCTGATCGAGCCGATGATCACGGCGTGGAAACAGGACCGGGTGGGGCGGTCGGAGACCGGCGACCCCGGGGCCTGTGATCTCCGAGAGATTGTGAAATCACGTCCTGGTCACCGTCCGAGCCCAGTGACCTGGCCTCGGACGGTGACACAGCCGGGTCCTGTACGTCCCGGTGCACAGCGACCCGGTGACCGGCGTCGCCCTGGCGGAAGTCCGGGGCACCATCCCGCGCCCGCCTGTAGCAGCCCGCTGCCACGCGCCGTGACGTACGAGACCCTGGGCTCTGTCGGCGAGCCAGGGGTCCCACGGCGGCAGCGGAGTGGTCAGAGGTCGTCCCAGTAGCTCTCCCGCTCGGAGGGAGGCCCGAACCGCTCGATGGACCGGCAGGTGCAGTTCCCGCCCTCGTGCAGCTCCCCGTGGTGCTCCCGCAACGGCCCGCTTCTTCGCGGCCGTCGGCGGCGTGGTCTGCGGGGCGGGCTGTGCGGTGGCGGCCTCGACGACCGGCACCACACCCGCCCATTCCATGCCCGGCGCGGCGAGGGCGACTGGCGGCAGTCGGCAGTCGGTGAATCTGAGTAGCGGGCATGCTTCTGACCGCAGGCTGCGCAGGTCGACTGAGCGAGTTGGAGGCGGTGCTGCTCACTGGATCTGGTCAGAGTCTGGGCCCGTCGGCTGATCTGGCCTGCGGAGTGTCCGGGGCCGGGCATGATCGCGCTGTGCCTGGTGAAGCCACCATCCGTTTTCAGCCCTCTCTCACAAGCCAGGAGGCAAGGGGCAAGCAGGGGGTAGGCGAATGGTATGGATGGCACACCACTTCGACAGGACGAGCAGAACGTACAGGCAGACCGTGCCCGAGGAACGATGCGGAACTGGCAGTGGGCCAGGTGGGTGGCCCTTGTCCTCGCGGCCAGCTGGGCGGTGAACTCGGTCGTCAACCTCGTTCAGGGCGAGCAGGGCCGGACCTTGTGGTGGCCCCTGGTCAGCACCGTCATCTGGACAGCGCTGACCGTGCACGGTTTCAGGACCTACCGCCGCATCAGGACGACAACCCTGCCGGCCATTACCAACCGTCCGCCCGCCTGAACCCCCTTGAGCGATCCGCTCTCTCCTCGTAAGACCTTGTCCCGCCCCGATGAGCATCGCGCCTCGGGGTACGCGGGGCGGCATGGCATCGAAGACCGAACGCATCCAGTTCCTGCGGGCCGCGCGGCAACTGCGCCGCATCCGCTCCTTCTACGCTGCGGCCATGGTGCTGTGGGCAGGGTCCGCGGCGTGGACTGGCTGGCAGGCACCCGGGAGCCGGCAGATGTGGGTGTCCGTCCTCCTCCTGGCCGTCTTCACTGTGCTCCTGGCCACCGCGAGCCTGTCCCTGCGGGGCCTCGCCGCTCCCGCGACCGGCCGCCCCGTCCACCACGCTGCTCCGCACAAGACGCCAAGCGTTCACCACCACGCCCCCGCCTGACGTGTCCGGCACCCTGCGAACACGATTTTCGGGTAACCGGTTGGCATGCAGACGCGGGAGCGGACGGTCGAGTGGTGGTCTCAGTGGTGGATGCGCTGAGTGGCTGTTGTGGCCGTCTACGTGGCGGCCGCGGTGGTGTGGCGGGCTGTTACAGGCAGGAGGTGGCTCGACGCGCTCGTGTTCGCGGGCCTGGTGGGCGTGGTCAACGTGGTGACGCAGTGGGTGGCGAGCGGGGCCAGGAGGAAAGCAGCAGCACGCGACGGTTGAGTGACCAGCCCACGTCTGAGGTCGCGTCGTCATCCCGCCGACCCAGACGGTCTGGGGGAGGCGGTGGATATGACAGATCGTTCGTATCCGTTGTCCGAGGGGAAGGCGATCTTGCGGCAGTGCGGTAGCTGTCCAGAAGGAGTGCTGAATGCCACGCTCTGACCCTCACGTTCCGCGGCCATGGGCCCAACCGGGCCACCGATGGGGGCCGTGGGTTTACTGGCCGATGCTCTGTATCAGCGTCGCCGTGTTGGTGTGGCGGGTGGCCGACGGTGATGGTGCTGGTCCCATCGTTTTTGCGGCCGGCCAAGTTCTCGTGTGGGTCTGTCTCCTGGTCGCCAACCGCACCGCACGACGCAAGCAGACGGCCCCTTGAACCGGTCACGCAACGGTCCCATGGTGTGCTGCAGGCCGACTGTCCGGCATGACTGCGGGCACCGGGCGACCATGAGGACACAGTGGAGGACTCGATATCCCCTTCCGGAGCGGACCGTCACACAGCTTCGACGCAGCCGTTGGGTCTTCGCAGGGTGCGCGCTTCTCGAAGCGTTCGCACTCGCCATGACGCTGACGGAGGACCACCACAGCGCCTGGACCGTGACGTGGACGGGGATTGGTAGCGTCTTCTTCCCGCTCATGCTCTTGGGAACCCAGTATCAGCTCAGGAAGAACACGTCGGCCAGCAGCGCGTCGGGGCGTCCATCCGACACGATCCACGGCCGCGACCGACGGATTCCCATACCCAGACCTACGAGCACAGCCTCACGATCAGCAGCCTTTGCTAGAGCCAGTTACTGAGTCTTCGTGTCAGTTCTGTGGTGGTTGGGGCTTCGGTAGTGTGAGCATGATGGTGTGTCTTCCAAGCCGCAGAATGCTGTTGCTGATGTCTCCGTTCCGCCGCTGACGCGGCGGCAGTTGACCGAGACACGTCGCATGCGTGCGGCCGAGTTGTTCGAGCAGAGACGTCCTTCGTCCGAGGTTGCCCGGGCAGTGGGGATGCATCCCGAGAGTGTGCGCCGGTGGAAACGCTTGTGGGAGCAGGGCGGGACTGAGTCATTGCGGCGGCGTCCGGCTACCGGTGCCCAAGCTGGATGACGCCCAGGTCGAAGCGGTGCGAGCCGCCTTGGAGGAGGGCGCCCAGGCGCATGGGTTCGAGGCGGATCTGTGGATGCCGGAACGGGCCGGCGTGGTGGTTGAGCGGGTGACCGGGGCGAGGCTGGCCCGAGCCTCGGTATGACGCCTGCTGACCGGGCGGCTGGGATGGAGTCTGCAGCGGCCCCGGCGTCAAGCCGTCGAGCGGAACGAGTCCGAGATCGCCCGATGGATCGCCCACGAGTGGCCGCGCATCAAAAGGGGGCGGTGAAGAAACGTGCCTGGATCGTCTTCCTCGACGAATCAGGAGTGTCGCTGCTGCCCGAGGTGCGTCGCACCTACGCACCCCGCGGCCGCACTCCGCTCTTGCGGCACCGGCTGAATTGGAAGCGAGCCGGGATGGCCGCCGCGCTGGACTATCACGCCGCCGACCCCGAACGCGGCCCGCGGCTGTGCTTCCACCTCAAGCCGGGCAGGTACGACATCATTTCCCTGATCGATGTGCTGGAAGAGATCAGGACCTTCTACGCCGGTGAGCCGGTGGTGTTGGTATGGGACGGACTGTCCGCCCGCTGCAGCCGGGGCATGCGGACCTGGATGGCTGAGCAGGACTGGCTCAGCCTCGAGCGGCTGCCTGCCCATGCTCCCGAACCCAACCCGTGGAACTGCTGTGGTCGGCGTTCAAGACCCGCGAGCTGACCAACCTCACCGGCGACCACCTCGCCGATGCCGCTGACGCCGCCGAAGGCGGCATCCACCCAGTCTGCTCCAGCGAGCAACTCCCGTGGCCCTTCCTCACCCACGCCGGCCTGACCACCCACCCCCAAACACCACAGAACTAACGAAAAACTCAGTAGCGGTTGGCTCCGGGAGTCCTTCGGGGGTTGACGCGGCGGTTGGTTTCGTGGCCGAGGTGAGCAGGTGTGCCGACCGCTGGTGGGACGCCATCAATACGGTCGTTGAGCAGCCTCACGGCCCTCACCCAGCCCCTCTCCATCATCACCAACCAACGATGACCGCCTAGGTGCAACCCTTGGGTTGCGCCTAGGCGGTTGAAGTGCAACCCTGGGGTTGCATCCGATGGTGACGGTGAAGGAGTCCCCCATGAGCGAGGACCGGATCGAACGCGAAACCCTGATCGCAGCGCCCCTGGAGCGGGTCTGGTCGCTGGTGGCCCAACCCGGGTTCTGGGTGGCCGACAAGGCGAGCCTGCCGGGCACCGTGGCCAAGGAAGGCGAGTCGATGATGGCGAGGAACGCCGAGCACGGCGACTTCCCGGTGCGTGTGGAGAAGGTCGAGCCGCCCACGTACCTGGCGTACCGCTGGACCAGCGCCTTCCCCGGAGAAGAGCTGCGCGAGGACAACAGCACGCTCGTGGAGTTCACATTGACCCCGGAAGGCGAGCAGACGCGGCTGCGCGTCGTCGAGAGCGGGTTCGCGGCGCTGGCCGGGTCCGAGGAGCTGCGCAGTCAGAACCTGAAGGACCACACGGAAGGCTGGCCCCTGGAGCTCGACGCGCTCAAGACACGCGCCGAACAGCCCTCCACATGACGGAAGAACGCCCCGGCGCCGCTGAGGTCGTCGACAGCGTCCTCGGTGCGCTCGCCGACCCGACGCGACGTCAACTGCTTGACCTGCTCGCCGCACAGGACGAAGCCACTGCCACGACGCTCGCCGAACGACTTCCCGTCTCGCGGCAGGCGGTGGTCAAGCACCTCGCCGTCCTGGAGGCCGCCGGGCTGGTTTCCGGCGGCCGGGTCGGACGCGAGGTGCGGTATGCCGTACGGCCCGCGGCGCTGGACACGACGGCACGGTGGATGGCCTCGCTCGCGGCCTACTGGGACCGGCGGTTGGCGAACATCAAACGCGTCGCTGAGGCAGCGGAGCGGGATCCGAGTGCGACACGCCCCGAATGAAGGAAGCACGCTATGGACACGACAGTACTTCGCAGCGCCTACGACAGGTTGCTCGATGCGGCGGCCATCCCCGACCTCGGCGACGCGGATAATGGAGGATGGAACGCCGACCAGATACTGGCCCATCTCCTCAGCGTTGACGCCTCGATCGCAGCGGTTGCTCTGGGCGTCGTCGCCGGCTCACGGCCCACCTTCGACAACCGGATCTCCCTCGACACCTGGAATCTCGACCGGATCATCACCGAGCACTCAGGTCGGGCGGACCTGATTGATCATGTCCGGAGCCAGGCCACCGTCCTGTGCGACATCGCCGATCAACTCAACGAGGAAGCCGCCTCGGTTCCGGTGCCGTCGCTCCTCCTTTCCAATGACGCACTCGTGCTGGACCAGCCGATTCCGCTGGCAAGCCTCATAGATGGCCTCGCCGAAGACCACGTGCCCGTGCATACCCAACAGCTCCTCGATCTCCGCGTCGCCGTCCCTGGGCACGCCTGAAGGCGGCGCCTGAGTCGAACTTCGGGTCCCCGGCCCCCGAGTCTCCCCTTGAGGACCGACTGCGTGGACCGGGCCGCTCCGCCGACGCACGGCGCCACTGCAGGCACATGTCGACGCGTCATTTTCCTTGGTCGGTGGTGGTTGGGGTGGGCCTTGTGGGGGTGGGGGTGGCTGTGCTGGTGGGGGTGGGGGTGTGCCCGCGGGCCCTTTGGGTTGGTGGGGGTGGGTCCGCGGGTGGGTGGTGGGTGGTGGGGGTGTGGGGGTGTGGGTTATGCGCGGGCGTCGTCGACTTGGTTGACGAGGGTGAGGAGGGTGAGGAGGGCGTCGGCGGCGGGGCCGGAGGAGGCGGGGCTCTGGCCGGTGATGAGGAGGCCGTCGATGACGACGTAGGGCTGCCAGTTGTCGGTCTTGGTGTAGTGGGCGCCGAGTCGCTTGAGTTCGTCCTCGACGAGGAAGGGGACGATGTCGGTGAGGCCGGCGTCGGTTTCCTCGCCGTTGGTGAAGCCGGTGACCTTGCGGCCGCGGACGAGGGGGGTGCCGTCGGGGTTGGTGGCGTGGCGCAGGGTGCCGGGGGCGTGGCAGACCAGGGCGAGGGGCTTGCCCGCGCGCAGGATGGTTTCGACGAGCCGGACGGAGGTGGGGTCTTCGGCGAGGTCCCACAGGGGGCCGTGGCCGCCGGGGTAGAAGACGGTGTCGAAGTCGTCGGCGGAGACGCTGTCGAGCCGGACGGTGTGGGCGAGGTCGGCCATGGCGTCGGGGTCGGCCTCGAAGCGGCGGGTCTCGTCGGTCTGGAAGGCGGGTTCGTTGCTCTTGGGGTCCAGGGGCGGCCGGCCGCCCTTGGGGGAGGCGAGGACGACTTCGGCGCCGGCTTCCTTGAAGCGGTAGTAGGGGGCGGCGAGTTCCTCCAGCCAGAAGCCGGTCTTGCGGCCGGTGGTGCCGAGTTCGTCGTGCGAGGTGAGGACGATGAGAATCTTCATGGAAGTGCACTCCCTTTGAGTAGACCGGTCGTCTCGAAGGTACGAGAGTCGGCCGGATTCCGGGTGGATCTTCGGGGTCGGGGTCGACCCGGTTCCTTGGTTCTGCGGGTTCAGGCGTTCTGCAGGTGCAGGAGTTGACGGGTGACCGTCATCGTGGTGTCCAGCTGGCCGATGTCGCGGTGGATCTTGGTCATGACGCTCGCTCCGAGCCACATGCCGTACAGGGCCTGTGCGGTCTCGCGGGGGGTGGCGTCGACGGTGATCGAGCCGTCCTTCAGGCCGGCCGTGATCGTGCGTTCCAGACGGTCGATGACGGCGGTGGTACCTTCCTTGAGCGCGATCCGCATCGCTTCGGAGAGGTCGGCGACCTCCGCGCCGAGCTTGACGGCCAGGCACTTGCCCTGGCATTCGTCGACACTCTGCGTCTCGCGCCAGTTCTGCCAGTAGTTCATCAGCCGCTGCGCCGGGGTCAGGCCGGGCTGGGCGAGGATGCGGTCCATGTCGGCCAGGTAGTCGGTGAAGTAGGCCCGTATCATGGCCTCGCCGAAGGCGTCCTTGGAGCCGAAGAAGTGGTAGAACGACCCCTTGGGCACTCCGGCCGCCGTGAGGACTTCGTTGATGCCCACCGCGGAGAACCCCTTGCGGGCCATGATCCGCTGGGCGGCGTCGAGAATGCTGCGGCGGGTGTCGCCCTGAACGGTAGGCATGGCCACCACTCTATCATCCATTAGACCGGTCGTCTAGTTGAGGGCGGGTGTCGCATGGTGTGGCCGGGGTCAGTGGGCGAGGAAGTCGAGGAGGATCTCGTTGACTTCGGTGGTGTGGGTGGTGAGGAGGCCGTGGGGTGCGCCGTCGATCTCGACGTAGTGGGCGGTGGGCAGGGCTTTGGCGAAGCGGCGTCCGGTGGCGTCGACGGGCAGGGTGCGGTCGCCGGTGCCGTGGACGATGAGGGTGGGGACGTCGATGTTGGGGATGTCGGGGCGGAAGTCGGTGGGCCAGGTCAGTGGTGCGGCCGCCGAGGCGATCGGGCCGGCTCCGGCTGCCACGTTCCAGGCGTTGCGCACGGCTTCCTCGCTCACGCGGGTGCCGAGGTTCTCGTCGAGGTTGTAGAAGTCGGTGTAGAAGCCGGTGAAGAAGGCGTAGCGGTCCTTCTGTACGGCCTCGGAGACGCCCTGGAAGAAGGAGAGGGGGGCGGCGCCGTCGGGGTTGTCGTCGGTGATGGCCAGGTACGGCTCCAGTGAGGCGAGGAAGACGGCCTTGGCGACCCGGCCGGAGCCGTAGCGGGACAGGTAGCGGGCGACTTCGCCGGTGCCCATGGAGAAGCCGGCCAGGACCGCGTCGCGCAGGTCGAGGGTCTCCATGACGGTGTTGAGGTCGGCGGCGAAGGTGTCGTAGTCGTAACCGGTGGAGGGCTGGCTGGACTTGCCGAAGCCGCGCCGGTCGTAGGTGATGACCCGGTGGCCGGCGGCCAGCAGGGCCGGGACCTGGCCCTCCCAGGAATTGCCGTCCAGCGGGTAGCCGTGGATGAGGACGACCGGCTGCCCGGTCCCCTTGTCCTCGTAGTGCAGTTCGATGTCGGTGCTGTTCTCCGTGCCGACCTTGATGCGTCCCATGATGCCTTCCCCTTCCGGGAATCCGGTGCCTGTCGCGTTCCGACACCCAGGACTATACGACCGGTCTACTCCGCCCGCAACCCCCTCTGCCCCAGCTCTCTTTGCGGTGCGCGTGCGGCTCCGGCGAGCCGGGGGAGGAGGGTGTTACGCGGGCCAGGCCCGGGTCGCGTGACGGGCCGCGTCCAGGAGGCGGGCCCGGTCGGCGCCGTCGCGGGCCAGGGCGGCCATGCCGGCCAGGACGGTGTCGACGAACGCGGCCACGCCGTCGGCCTCGGCGGCCGACGCGAGTTCTCCCTCGGCGGCGGCCCGGCGCAGCCGGGCCCGGATCATCTCGCGTGTCCTGCCGCGCCGTTCGGCGAGCCGCGGCTCGCCCATGACGAGGCAGCCGGGGGGCTGTCCGGGGGCGGAGAAGTGCTCGGCCGAGGACCGCAGCAGGCGCTCGACCGCCTCGCGTGCCGTGGGCGCCGACAGATCGCGCTCCAGGTCATCGTCCAGATGTTCGGTGTAGAGCGCGCACGCCTTCTCGAACAGCGCGTTCTTGTCGCCGAAGGCCGCGTACAGGCTCGGTGCGGCGATCCCCGCCTCCTTGCACAGCTGCGCGACGCTCACCCCGTCGTATCCGCGCTCCCAGAAGGCGCGCATCGCCATCCGGAGCACCGCGTCCTTGTCGAACGTCCTTGGTCTGCCTGTCATGAGGCAAAGTTTAGCGCACGCTAAAGAACGTGCTACGGTCCTTCTGTAACACCCATTAAACAACGTGGTGCGGCCCAGCCGTCCCACCCGTCCGCAGGAGTGCAGCGATGAGCTACAGCGGTTACAAGTCCCTGGTGGTCCGTGTGGAGGACCGGATCGCCCGGGTGACTCTGGACAACCCGCCGGTGAACACCGTCGACGCCACCCTGGCCGGTGACCTCAAGGCCTTCGCCGAGGAAGTCGCCTCCGACGAGGGCGTCGCCGTGATCGTCTTCCAGTCGGCCAACCCCGAGTTCTTCTCCGCCCACGCCGACTTCGAGTGGTCCTTCGACCCCAGCACCCTCATGGCCCTGGCCGACCCCGACGCCGACCCCGCCCTCAACCCCCTCCAGCAGCTCAACGAACGGCTGCGCACCCTGCCCCAGGTGACGATCGCCAAGCTCCGCGGCTACGCCCGCGCCGGCGGCGCCGAACTCGCGATGGCCGCGGACATGCGCTTCGCCGCCGCGGACCGGACCTGGCTCTCCCAGCCCGAGTCACTGATGGGCATCTTCCCCGGCGGAGGCGGCACCCAGTACCTCAACCGGCTCGTCGGCCGCGCCCGCGCCCTGGAGATCGTCCTGGGCGCCGAACTCTTCGACACCACCACCGCCGAACGCTACGGATGGATCAACCGCGCCGTCCCCGACGAACACCTCGACGCGTTCGTCGACGCCCTCGCCCACCGCATCGCCGCGCTGCCCCAGGGCGTGGCCGCCGCCGCGAAGGAGGCGCTGGACGCGGCCGAGGCGAGCGGCCCCGTACCCGACCTCACCGAAGAAGCCGCCGCCCACGCCAAGGTCTACCCCTCCCCCGACGACGTCGTCCACCGCCTCCGCGTCCTCATGGACCACGGCGGACAGACACGCGACGGCGAACTCCGACTCGAGCGCCTCCTCGAATCCATCCCCTGGGCCCACCGCTCCTGAACACCCACCGACCATGCCCACCGGGTACCGCGGTGCCGGCGGCCCCGTGCCTGCGGCACCCGCGCACCGCGCCGCCGCGCGGAGCCGCCGTCCGAGTCGAGATGTGCGCCTAGGCCAACGGTTGCCAGGCGAAGGCGTCCCCGGCACGCCGTACCCGGCCGAAGGGGACGTCGGCGAAGTGGATGCCGAATCCGACGATGCCCTCGTCGGCGAGCCGGCCGAGCACCTCGCGCCGGAGTCCGGCCGACACGTCGGGTGCCGGTTCGCCCACGATCGCCCAGTCCGGGTGCGCGACCTGCGCCGGGGAGTGCAGGACGTCGGCGAACGCGAGCAGGCAGTCGTCGCCGGAGGTCACCTCGTACCCCATCTGCCCGGCCGTGTGGCCGGGCAGCGCTACGGCGCGCACTCCCGGGAACACCTCGTCCCCGTCCGAGACGGCACGCACCCGTGGAGCGAGTGCGTCCGCGACCTGCTCCGTCACTCCGAACGTCGTGTGGCGCTCCTCCCACTCCCGGTGCGAGACGAGGTACGCCGCGTGCCCGAAGGCGGGCTGGGAGGCGCCCGGCTCCGGGTGCGCGGCCCAGCCCAGGTGCTCGACGTGGAGGTGGGTGATCGCAACCGCCTCGATCTCGTGCGGACTGCGTCCGAGCGTGGCGAGGCTCTCCAGGAGCGAACCGCCGTACATCGACGCCATGCCGTGTTCCATCATGGAAACCGGCTCGGTGAACGGCCCGTAGCCGGCGTCGACCAGCATGGCTCGCTCACCATGTTCGATCAGCAGGCCGCCGGCGCTGATCGTCAACCAGCCGGACGGGTCCACGTACGGGCCGTTTCGTGCCCATGTCTCGTCCGTCGTCGCCGGGAAGAGGCTGCGCGGAACCATCTTGACCGCTCCGTCCGGCACGTAACTCACGCTCAGCTCGCCCACCCGCAGCGAACGGATGCGTGCCGGCCGACGCAGCCGATCCTCGGTGTCCCGGTTCGTCATCACTGCCCCTCTTCGCAATCGGCTACTCTCCATAAGACTACTAGTCCCATTGCTGGGGGGTGTTATGTCCTCTGCGTGAACTCGCCCGTATCGAGCCGCCCGCCAAATGGCGTGCACCTTCTGACTCTTGCTGAATCTCCCACATCCCGGATCAGCGTGTGGCATGGAGAGCGATCGCTGTCTATGAGACTAATAGGTGAACGAGGTGGTGACTTTCCGTGCACGGATGGGGTGCCTGCCGCCTATGCTTCGGTCATGAAGGACAACAGCGACACGCCCCGGGCGGGGGCCGACGGCGACGCAGCCACGGAGGACGAGGCGCCGCATGAGCCGCACCAGGCCGACGGGGAGCTGACCGCCACCGCGTACGCGGTCCTTGGAATCCTGTTCGTCAACGGTGAGATGCTCTCGGCGGGCGAGATCAAGCAACGGACGGCCTTCGCCCTGCGGTTCTTCTACTCGGCGCCGGCCGTCAGCCACATCCGCCGCGAACTGCGTCGGCTCCTTGCTCTGGGCCTGGTCCAGGACAGTGAGGTGTCGCTGGGCGGATCGCGCCACGCTCAGGTGTTCCGCATCACCCCGGCGGGCGAGAGCGCGCTCAGGCACTGGGTCGTCGAGGGGGACGACGACACCATGACGGTCAAGGACCCCGTACTGCTCCGTGTCTTCCTCGGCCGCGGGGCGCCGCTGCCGAAGCTGCTCGCCCTCGTCGACGCCCGCCTGCGACGGGTGGACGAGGACATCCGCGATGTGGTCTGGGGGCACCGCCGCGCCGCGGAGATGGGGCTGGTCCCGCACGAGGACCGCAGGCACACCATGGCGGTGTCGCAGTACACCTTGCGAGCCCTGTACTTTGAGCAAGGCAACCTCCGCCAACTCCGCGACACCCTCGCGGGCTTCGACGACGAGGCCTTCCAGCGGGACGCCAGGTGGCCGCGTGAGGAACTTCCCTTCCGTCCCTCGGACTTCATCCGTGACCCGGGGCGGCAATAGGACTGGCCCGCATCCTCTGCGGAGGAGCCGTCCGCCGTATGCGAAAGGAACTTCAACCGTGCCCACTGTGTTCTCCCGCATCATCGCCGGTGAGCTGCCCGGACGCTTTGTCTGGCAGGATCCCGAGGTCACCGCGTTTCTCACCGTCGCCCCCTTGCGGCCCGGCCACACCCTCGTCGTCCCCCGGCGCGAGATCGACCGGTGGACGGATGCCGAGGGCCCGCTTCTGGCGCGATGCGTGGAGGTCGCCCAGGCCGTCGGGCAAGGAGTGCAGCGGGCCTGGGACGCCCCGCGGGCCGGCCTCGTCGTCGCGGGCTTCGAGGTGCCGCACCTGCACATCCATGTCGCTCCGGTCTGGGACATGTCCGACTTCGATTTCACCAAGGCCAAGCCGGAGCAGGACCAGTCCGCACTGGACGACGCCGCGGGAAGCTGCGTGCCGCCCTGCTCGAACTCGGTTATGAACAGGCCCGGGACACCGACCGCGGCTGATACTCCAAGGAGACGCTGAACATGAGCAGCCACCCCGGACGTGCCGACGCCGCGGCGACCCCGGCCCCCGCCACGGCCCCGGCCCCGGCCCCGGCCCCGGCCCCGGCCGCGACCACGCACCGGCTCGCCCTCGCCGACCACCTGGACGACGGTGCAACGTTCGACTACATCGTGTGCGGCGCCGGTTCGTCAGGTTCCGTTCTCGCGGGCAGGCTCGCGGCCGATCCGGCCGTCACGGTACTGCTCGTCGAGAGCGGCGGCAGTGACGACGACGAGCGTGTCCGCGATCCCGACCTGTGGCCGGCCAACCTCGGCACCGGGCGCACCTGGGACCATGTCACGGAGCCGAACCACCATCTGAACGGGCGCCGGCTCGCCTATGCCACAGGCCGCGGACTGGGCGGGGGAGGCGCCGTCAACGCGGGTGTGTGGGCCCGCGGCCACCGCACCGACTGGGACTCCTACGCCGAGGCCACGGGCGATCCCACGTGGGGCTACGCGCACGTACTGGAGCACTACCGCGGCATCGAGGACTGGCAGGGCGCGCCCGACCCCGAGCGCCGGGGCACCGGCGGGCCGATGCGGATACGGCCGTCGCAGGACGTGCATCCGCTCTTCACCGCCTTCCTCGACGGCGCCGAGGCCACCGGCATCCCCCGGTTCGGCAGTGCCAACGGCGCCCTGATGGAGGCGAACTCCGGTGGCGCCGTGCGGGACGAGAACATCCACGACGGGGTGCGGCAGACCCCCTTCCGCCGCTACGTCGCAGACCGCGTGGGCCAGCCGAACCTGACGGTACTGCCGCACACGACGGTCTCCCGCGTCCTGGTCTCCGCAGGCCGGGCCCGCGGTGTCGAGATCGTGCGCGACGGCAGGCCGCTGCGCGTCGACGCGTCGCAGGAGGTGGTGCTGTCGCTGGGCGCGCTGAGCACCCCGGCCGTGCTGATGCGGTCCGGGATCGGGGACGAACGCGAACTGCGGGACCTGGGCATCGCGGTGGTCCAGCACCTGCCCGGTGTCGGCCGCAACCTCGACGACCACATACGCCTGCCCTGCATGTGGGAGGCGGCGGACGTACCGCTGCCGGTGCCCACGCGAAGCCAGGCCGTCTGCTTCTGGGAGGACGGAACACGGCCGGGTGCACCGGAGTTCGTCATGTACCTCTCGCCTGCGCCGTCCGTCTCCGCCGAGAGCGCGGCCCAGTACCCGCCGCCGGAGCGGTGCTTCACCCTGATGCCTGCCATGCGCCCGCGCGACGGCAGCCGTGGCCGGGTCCGCCTGGCGAGCACGGATCCGATGGCCGGACCGCGCATCGAGACGAACTTCCTCGCCGACCCCGACGACGTGCGCTCGGCCTTGGCCGCCGTGGCCGTGGCCCGGGAGATCGGCAATTCCGCGGCGCTGCGGCCGTTCGTCGAGCGGGAGGTCTCCCCGGCGTCGTCGGTGACGGACACGGTGGAGGGGTTCGTGCGCGACGCCGTGGAAACCTTCTGGCACCAGTGCGGTACGTCCCGGATGGGACGGGACGAGGAGCCGTCGTGGACGGGAGGCTCAAGGTGTACGGCATCGAGGGCCTGCGCGTCGCCGATGCCTCGGTGCTGCCCCATGTGACGGTCGCCAACACCATGGCCCCTTCCATGGTGGTCGGTGAGCGGGCGGCCGAGATCCTCGCGGCCGAGCGGGGCTGATGAGGGGCCGGCCGGCAGGACGGGCCGATCGGGCGGCGTCGTCGCGGGCAGCGGCGCCGGCCCCGTCCTGCCGGCCGGACTGGAGGGTTGTCCTGACCGGCGGCCACGACTGGCCCGCCGCCCCGGAGCGCGAGCCGCGCGCGTTCCGGCCCGGGTCCGCGGGACCCACCCGTGACGGCCATCGGGGGACCGACTGGGCCATCCTCCCGCCGCGGGGTCCTCAACGGCCTTGCGGCCCTGGGCAGATGGACCGTGAGTGCCCCGACAGTGCATCGCTGGCGGAGTTCCTCCGCTCCGCCAGGTCGCGCCTCGCCCCGCAGAAGGCGGGGCTCGACGGCGTCGGCCCGGGCCGACGCCGTGTGTCCGGACTGCGCCGGGAGGAACTCGCCGGGCTGGCAGGTGTGAGCGTGGACTACTGCACCCGCCTCGAGCAGGGCCGCAGCCGCAGCGCCTCAGCAGAGGTCCTCGACGCGCTCGCCACCGCCCTGCAGCTGGACGACGCCGGGCGCGGCCACCTGCATACCCTCGCCGGGCCACGGCCCGTCCGGCCCCGCCCCCAGCGAGTGCACCGTGTCACCCGGGACCTGCTGGACACCCTCCAGCGGGCCGGCCGCCCGGGCTTCGTCCTGGGACGACGCCTTGACGTGCTGGCCCACAACGAGCTCGCAGGACGCCTGATCACGGACGTCCAGGCGCTCCTCACGGCCGAACGGAACCAGGCCCGCTTCGTCTTCCTCGACCCGCACGCGCGCGAACTGTACCGGGACTGGTCCCGCGTCGCCGCCGACACCGCCGCCATGCTCCGCCTCGACGCGGGCCGCCACCCGGACGACCCCGCCCTGAGCAGCCTGATCGGTGAGCTGTCCATACGCAGCAAGGACTTCAGCCGGTTCCGGGCGGACGCCGAGGTCCACCGGCGAGCGACCGGCACGGGCCTACCACCACCCCTCATGGGCGAGGTCACCGTCACCTGCCAGGCCCTCAATCCCGTGGACGACCCGGACCAGACCCTCTTCGTCCACGGCACCGGGCACGGGAGCCCGTCCGAGACCTCCCTGCGCCTGCCGGCCCAGTGGACCGACACCGGCGGCGTCACGACGCAAGCCCCCGGAGCCCACGACTGACACGTGAGGTGCGGCTCCATGCCGCACCCAGCGTTCGCCTTCGCCACACCGTCAAGGAAGAGGAAACTCCATGTCCCTGTACGTGCTCGTTCACGGTGCTTGGCACGGCGGTGCCTGCTGGGACCGGACAGTCCCGCTGCTGGAGTCCGCCGGGCACCAGGTGCACGCCCCGTCCTTGACCGGTCTTGGGGACCGTGCGCACCTGCTCGGCCCCGAAGTGGGGCTCGACACACATGTCGAAGAGGTCGTCGGTCTCATCCTCGCCGAAGACCTCACCGAGGTGATCCTGGTGGGGCACAGCTATGCGGGGATGATCGTGTCGGCGGTAACCGATCGTGTCCCCGAGCGAATCTCCCACGCGCTCTACGTCGAAGCTCTGGTGCCTGCGGACGGCGAGAGCGCGGCCGACGTGCTCCCGGTCTACCAGGCCGAGTTCATGATCCAGCTCGCGGAGAGCTCCGGCGACGGCTGGCGTATCCCCCCGCTGCCCGAACTGCCGCCTCCTGCGGGCTTGTTCGGGGTCACCGACCCGGACGACGTGGCATGGTTGCGCGGCACTCTGTCCGACCAGCCGCTGCGAACCCTTCAGCAGCCGGTCCGCCTGGTGAACCCGGCGGCCGACGGGGTTCCTCGCACACACATCCACTGTGCCGGAGGGGAGCGGCGTGCCGTTCCCCCGCTCCAGCCCAACGGAGAACCCGCGGTGGTGTGGGAGCTGGACACGGGCCACGACTGCATGATCACCGACCCGGAGGGCCTTACCGCACTGCTCCTCAGGATTCCGTGACGGACGGGCGGTGACTGGGCGGACGCGCCCCCGACGGGACCGCTGGTCACCGTGACCGGATGGGAAACTCGGGGGTGCTCTTGATCGTCTTCATGGTGAACTGCGAGTGGGTGCGTGCCACCCCGGGCAGGTCGGTGAGGCCGGCCATGTAGAAGCGCTCGTAGGCATCGAGGTCGGGCACGGCGATCCACAGCAGGTAGTCGGGCTGGCCGAACATCCGCAGGCAGTTCGCGACCTCGTCGAGTTCGCCGACCGCGGCCTCGAACGCCTCGGTGGTGGCTCTGTCCTGCACGGCCATCTCGACGTGCAGCAGCACCTGGAACCCGCGGCCGACGGCGGCCGGCTCGACCGTCGCGCGGTAGCCGGTGATCACACCACTGTTCTCCAGTTGCCTCACCCGGCGCAGACACGGGGAGGGAGACAGGCCTACGAGATCGGCCAGCTCGGTGTTGGCGAGACGTCCGTTCTCCATCAAGTGCGCGAGAATTGCGCGATCGGTCTTGTCCATGGCACAGAATACCAACGGCTCTGACGCCAGACCCCACGACGTGGCATGGCAACCGGCCGGACCCGGGCCCGCCAGTGACCCCGGCTGCGAGGCGGTCTTCGCCCGACAGCAGGAGCACAGGGTGATGACCGCCTCGCGTGAACGCCCGCCCGCTGCTGGTCAGACCCGGTTCTCGGCCTGGAACATCCAGCTCTGGTGCTCCAGATCCGCCGTGAGTCCGATGAGGAGGTCCTCGGTGACGACATCCACCGGACCGACCTCGACGATGCGCTCACGCAGCCTCTCGGTCACCGCGGAGAGTGCGTGCACCAAGGACGCGACGGCATCGCTGTCCTTGGTCCAGCCCGACGGAAAGGAGGGCACGCCGCTGGTTGCGGCTATGGTCGCGGCCCGTCCGTCCGGGCTGACGCCCATGGCGGCCGCGCGTTCGGCCACCGTGTCCGCGTGGTTCCGAGCGATGGTGGCGGCCTCGTCGAGCTGGACGTGAACCGAACGGAATCGCGGGCCGCACAGGTTCCAGTGGGCCTGCTTGGCCACCAGGGACAGGTCGAGAAGGTCGGCCAGAGTCGCCTGCAGCGCCGCACCCGCGGTCTCGCGGTCGCGCTCCGGCAGAGAGTTGTTGATGACTGGCATGGAAGACCGGTCCTTTCGTGAGTGGTGGGGTGGGGCGTTGTGAGCCCGAGGCTAGGAACGGCGGGAGCCCCCCGTGGGTTCAGCTCGTCCGGTACGTGATCGCGGAGCAGACATGTGAGTGGCCTGGCGGCCAAAGGCTCCGACCAAGAGGACAGTGAATGCGTGAAAGTTGCGCGATCGACCATTCGCTTGGCACAGAGCGCTAATGCAACCGGCTCGAAAGGGCATACTTGCCATCGTGTGCGGCGGCTTCACGGCTACTTTGGCCGGACAAGGCGAAGACAACCGCGAAGCCCTGGAGACGCTGATGCCCCAAAAGCCGCTGCTCGGACTGACCCGGGACGAGCGCGAGGCCGCCGGCCGGCTGCTGAACGCCTTCTTCCACGACTACGAGGAGTCCGTCGCCCGGCGCCCGCTCGTTCCCGAGGTGGACCGGGAGGTTCTCTCCGGCCTGCTGGAAACTCCGTTCCCCGACCAGGGCATCGGCGTCGAAGGGGTCTTCCACGAGATCAAGGAGAAGATCCTCCCCAACTCGACCACCGTGGCCCACCCGAGGTTCCTCGCCTACGTGCAGGGTCCGCCCAACGGAATCGCCCCCTACGCCGAGGCAATCGCCGCCACCATCAACCAGAACTGCAACTTCTGGCAGCTCTCGCCGGCCGCGAGCGTGGTCGAGCGCTCCGTCATCAGGTGGCTGGGCGGGCTCTTCGGGTACGGCGACGAGGCGGGCGGGATCCTCACCGGCGGCGGCTCGATCGCCACCCTCAACGCCCTCACCACCGCCCTGCACGTCCGGCGCCCGCACTTTCGCGAGCAGGGCCTGCAGACGACCGGGCCCCAGCTGGTCGTGTACACATCCGTGGAAGCGCACCGCTCCGTCGACAAGGCGGCCGCGATCCTGGGCATCGGCCTGGACAACGTCCGGCACATCCCCACCGACGACCAGTACCGCATGCGTGTCGACCTGCTGGAGGAGACCGTCCGCGCCGACCGGGCGGCCGGACTGGATCCCTTCTGCGCCGTCGCCACCCCGGGAACGGTCACCAGCGGCTCCATCGACCCGATCGACGCCGTCGCGGACGTGTGCGCACGCGAGGACCTGTGGCTGCACCTCGACGGGGCCTACGGTGCGCTGTTCGTCCTGTCCGAACGCAAGCGCGCGGCATTCGAGGCGTGCCACCGCGCGGACTCCATCGCCCTCGACCCGCACAAGCTGCTGTTCGCCCCCCTGGAGGCGGGCTGCCTGCTGGTCCGCGACCGCACCCGACTGGCACGGGCCTACGCGTTCTCCGCCTCGTACATCGCCGCGGACGAAGACCCCCTGATGGTCGACTACATGGACTACGGCCCCCAGCTGTCCCGCAGCTTCAAGGCACTCAAGATATGGAGCGCCCTGCAGACCTTCGGTGTGGACACCTTCCGGGCCGTGACCGACCACGTGCTCGACCTCGCCCAGTACCTCGCCGACCTCGTCGAAGCCGCTCCGGACCTGGAACTCATGGCGTCCCCGTCGCTGACCGCCGTCTGCCTGCGGATCAAGGGGGCCACCGAGGCCGACCACACGGCCGTACTCGCCGAGCTGATCGAGGACGGCACCGCCCTCCTCGGCCCCGCGCGGCTCGCCGGCCGACACGGCATCCGGGCCTGCGTCACCAACTACCGCACCACCCGCGACGACATCGAACTGATCGTCACCCGCCTGTCCGACATCGCCCGCGCCGGTCACGGAAAGGACATCGGCACCCCGGAGATGGCCCGGTGAACGACACACGCCGATCCACGTAAGCCCCCGGTACCCACGGTGTCCGCCCCTGCCCGGCCCACGGCCTGCGGAGGCATGGAGGAGGGTGCACCCCACATGACCTCTGCGGCAGGTCGACACGGAAAGGCCTCCGACCGGTCGCTCTTGCCGCGCTTGCGGCGGATGGCGCGGTCGGGCTGGTTGACCTCGACGACCTGGACGCTCGCTCTCCCGGCTCAGGAACGCGTGCGAGGGCCGCTCCGTAGGATCCGGCGCATGCCACACCAGCTCGATGCAGGGCGCCGAAAGAGTGTGCCCAGGACAGGAGTTGACGGCATCCAGCACCGGTGGCCGGGAGGGAACTCCTGGTGGGCCAGGAACGACGCTTTGAGCACGGTGATCACGGCGGCGACATGCACGTCCTTGTGGGTGTCCACTCCCAGGATCACATCTTCTAGCAGCGGTTCTTCCGGCTGTGCGGGCAGAGTCGGCTGGGGCATGCTGGCGATGGTCACGCGGCTCCTCCATCGGCACGGGGCTGTGGCCGGCCGACGTCGGGCCGATCGGACGCGGATCACGGGGGTGTGTCCGCGGCGCGACCAGGTGCGAGTGGTCGGCGGCGTCATCGCGAATCCGGCCTCGTCCTGAAGACGAGCCAGGCATCGAGCGCCGCCATGGTCCCTCCACGTGGGACCAGGTCTCCTTCACCGAGCCGGCCACCGCGGTCTCGTCCCGCTCGATTGCCCGCAGGGCAGGACCTCACAGCTCCAGCCGTGCCGCTTGAGAAGGGCGGCAACCCCTCGCACGGGGCAGCTCTTGCGGAACCGGCGCCCGATCAGCGTCTTGATCCGCGACAGGGCCCAGGTCTGCTCCGGCCAGCCGTGCGCCACCGCCCCCTTGGCCAGCTCCCGCTCGAGCACGGCGAACAGCTCGTCACTGAGCAGCGGCAGCGATGCCGGGCCCTTGGAGGCCAGGGCCCGGGGCCCGTCCTGCGACCAGGCTCTGCGCCCACCGCTGAACCGACCGGACGCTGACCCGCAGGTCGTGCGCAATGACCGGGTTCTCATCGCCCTGGGCGAACCGCTCGGCCACCTCGATCCTCAACTGATCGCGAAAGGCCCGCCGTTCGTCGGTCAGTCCGCCCCCTCGCACATACCGCATACGGTCGGCATACCCCAGGGACCATGAGACGTCAGCCCTTACGACACCACGCTTTGAAGGTCAGTAACGTGCACAGCGTCGACAACGGGGACCCCAAAGAGCTGGTCCGGCATGGTTGCGAGGCACTGTCGCTCCGCTGCGACCAGGCGTATGGCGCGGGTGCTGGATCTTGAGCGCGGAAGTGGACACGACAACGTGGTCGCAAACGCGCGGGCCACGGGGGAGCCGCAGCTCGCGGCCGTACTGGCCGCGAGCCTTGTCGGGCGTCGCCGGTACGGCTGGCGGCCGGGCTCAGTCACGCCCCGAAACGGTCTCGGCGCGCCGGACAAGTTCCCTGAGCCGTTCGCCGAGTTGGTCGGAGCCCGGGGCTGGTTCCGAGCCTGCCACACCCTCCCACCATTGTGCTGATGCCACGTCACCAAGGTCGGCGGACACGGCTGCGGCCACGCCCGCCAAGTGTGTCCGCGGCCTCTCGTCCTGCAGAGGGGAGAGCTCGGCGGCGGCGGCAAGCATCACGGCGGCGTCGTCCAGGCGTCCTTCGCTGCGGGCGGCTTGCGCGCACTCCGCGAGGACCGCCGGGACCGAGAACTCACTGCCCAGCTTCCGCGCCGTGTCCGCCGCGGTCCGCCAGTGTCGCGCCGCCGCGGCCCGGTCGCCGCGCAACAGCGCACCGTCGCCGTAACCGATAGGCACGTTTACGGCCGTCCACACGTCGCGCTCCACATCAAGGCGCTTCTTCATCAAAACCTCTGCCCTGGCCAGCAGAGTCTGTGAACCGTCGAAGTCCTCCAGGCGCAACGCTGCCGCCGACGCGAAGATCGCCGCTTCCGCGGCCAGCGATGTGTCGTCGATCCGCTCGGCAAGACGCATCGCCCGCTCCGCGGTGGTGAACAGATCCGCGGCTACACGATTGGACCCGGCGCGCGCCATCAGCCAGCGGGCCCGCCCATGTTCGCTCAGGTCGTCCTCATGCAGGCGGTTGGTCCAGGCGAGGGTTTCGTGGGTGTGCCCGGTCATCCACAGCGGCAGCCACACCCACCACAACAGCTCGGCGGCGGCGTTGTACTGGCCGGTTTCAACGAGGTGGTCGAAGCCGAGCCGCAGCACATGGCGGTCGGTCTCGACCCGCTCGACCGCCGCCATGTCGCCCCGGCCCCGGATCCGTGCACCGTGTTCGCGTCCCGCCCGCAGGGCCCATCGGGCCACGCCTCGACGCACGTTTTCCTGGCCGGCGGGTTCAAGGGTCTCGACGGCGCGGCGGATCGGTTCCAGCAGCCGGTACCGCGTGACCGGCCCCGCGTCGTCGGCGCGAGCGACCAGGGAGTGCTCGATCAGCTCGGCGAGCGCTCCCACCGCTCCCACCGCTCCCACCGCATCCGCCGCATCCGGCGCGTCCGCCGCATCCGGCGCGTCCGCCGCGTCCGGCGCGGCGATCGCGTCGACGGTATCGAGGGAGAAGCTGCCAGGCAGCACGGAGAGCCGAGGGAGCAGGCGCTGGGCCGCGGGGCTGAGCATCTGGCAGCTCCACTCCACGGTGGCCGCCATGGTGCGTTGCCGCGCCGGCAGGTCCTGTGGGCCGGCCACGGGCAATTCCGTGAGCGTGTCGATCCGCTCAAGCAGCGCCGGGGGCCCCAGCCGGGCCGCTGCGGCGGCCATGAGTTCGATGGCCAGGGGCAGCCCGTCGGTCGGTCGGCACAGCTGCGTGACGGCACTGTCGTCTCCCCTCCCCATGGGCGGTGCCCCGGCGGCGGCCAGCCGCTCGCCGAAGAGCTGCTCCGCCGCGCTCGGACCGAGCGGGGCGATACGTATCTCACGTTCCCGGCGTACGCGCAGCGGGACCCGGCTGGTGGCAAGGATCACCGTGTCGGGGGAGGCCGTGAGCAGCTCGGCCAGGTGGGGGCCGAAGGCTGTGACACGCTCCAGGTTGTCGAGCACGAGCAGGGCCGACGTCCCGGCGAGATGCTCCGCGAGGCCGGTCACGGTGTCGGCGGCACAGGCCGCCGCGTGGGCCACGGCCGCGAGGGCGTCGTCGGGTTCAGCGGTGTCGGTGAGGTCGGCGAAGTACACGGCGCCCGGGCGCTCGGCGGCCAGCACATCAGCGGCTACCAGGGCGACGGTGGTCTTGCCCACCCCGCCCGGACCGGTGAGCGTCACCAGCCGGCCCGGCGCAGTGCCCAGGACGTCGACGATTTCCGCGACCTCGTCGTCACGGCCGACCACCTCGACGCTCGACGGCGACGGCGTGCGGGGCGTCCGTTTGCGGGACGGCATTTCGAGCGCCACGTTCCCGGCCCGCCCCAGGGAGGACAGCAGCGCCATGCGGTCGGCCTCCCGGAGCTGCAGCGCTCTGGCCAGCATCCGCACGGTGTGCGGCTGGGGCTGGGCCCGTCGCCCGCGTTCCAGCGAGCTGACCGCATCGACGGACAGCCTGGCGGCGGCGGCCAGTTCCTGCTGGGTCAGCGACCTCGCCTCCCGTAAATCCCGCAAGAGCGCAGCGAAGCTGATCGCCTTTCGTGCCGGTCCTGCTGAATCGTTCACGATGCCGATTATGGCCCCCGGGTCCGGGCGGCTGTCCGGGCGTTGTCCCGGCAGTGTCCGGTTGTCGGACAGCACCTCCGATATTCATGATCGACATGACAGGACGAACCACCGCTAGGAGATCCAGGCCATGCTCCCTCAGGCCCTTCAATCACTGCGCGACGCGATCAACTCCCATGTCCCGGAACGGATCGCCGGCTGCTTCACCGAGGACTACGTCGCCGAACGACCTCTGCGACCGGCCGAAGGATTCATCGGTTCCGGCGAGGTCGCCGCGAACTGGACGAAGATCCTGGCGGGGCTGCCCGACCTCCATGCCGAGATCCTGCGCCACGCCCAGAACGGCGACGAATTGTGGTCGGAGTGGGAGTATCGAGGCACCGCCCCGACCGGGGGGACGGTTCTGCTGCGCGGGCCGGTCATCCTCACCACCCGCGATGAACGGATCGCCTGGGCCCGGTTCTACCCGGACCCGGTCACCATGGAGGACCCGACCCACACCACCGTCTCCCAGGTACTGGACGCACCGGCCGACCGGATCTTCGCCGTCCTCCGCGACCCCCGCCGCCACCCCGAACTCGACGTCACCGGACGACTGCGGCGCGCCGAGATCTCCCAGCCGCTCGCCGCCGTCGGCGACACCTTCATGATGACCATGCACAGCGAGGAGCACGGCGACTACCGGATCGAGAACCGCGTCGTCGCCTTCACCGAGAACCAGCTCCTCGGCTGGGCCCCCGGACAGCCCGGACAGCGCCCGTCCGGGCACCGCTTCACCTGGAAGCTCACGCCGACCGACGACGGTCGCACCGAGGTGACCCAGACCTACGACTGGGCAGCGGTCACACACCCGGCACAGCTGATGCGAATGCCGGTCGTCGCCGCCGACGAACTCGACACATCGCTGACCCGCCTGGCCGCGGCGCTGGCTGAACGAGCTCGTACGCGGTAGGCAGGGACGCGTCGAGGACGGCGGAGGGGCTCGGTCTTCACCTCTGCCGTGTCGGGGGACTGTAAATCGTTCGGTGTAACTCCCGATCATGGAGGATGCATCGATGAGCAGTGAGAACGTGGCTTAGCCCGAGGCTGTTGAGCCCTCGAAGACTGTGCCGGCGAAGGGGGCGGACGATCAGTTGATCGACGAGCTGGTGGGCCGGGCCCAGGCCGAGGGCTTGCAGTTGACCGGCGGGGGCGGGCTGTTCCAGCAGTTGACGAAGCGGCTGTTGGAGTCCGCCCTGGAAGGTGAGATCACTGATCATCCCGGCTATGACCAGCACGATCCAGCGGGCAAGGACGGCGGCAACTCACGCAACGGCACACGCTCCAAGACAGTCCTGACCGATGTCGGGCCGGTGGAGATCACCGTGCCCCGCGACCGCGACGGCTCCTTCGAGCCGAAGATCGTTCAAGAAGCGGCAGAAGCGCCTGACCGGCGTCGACGAGATGGTCATCTCGCCGGCCGCGAAGGGCCTGACCACCGGTGAAGTCCAGGCCCACCTGGCCGGGGTCTATGGCGCCGAGGTCTCCCGCCAGACCATCTCCACCATCACCGGCAAGATGCTGGAAGGCATGGCCGAATGGCAGAGCCGGCCCCTCGACCCGGTCTGTCCGGTCGTCTTCATCGACGCCATCCACGTGAAGATCCGCGACGGTGCGGTCGCCAACCGGCCCATTTACCTGGCCCTGGCCATCACCACCGAAGGCCGGCGGGAGATCCTCGGGCTGTGGGCCGGGGACGGCGGCGAGGGCGCCAAACACTGGCTGCACCTCCTCACCGAGATCAAGAACCGCGGTGTGAACGACGTGCTGATGCTGGTCTGCGACGGGCTCAAGGGCCTGCCCGACGCGGTGGAGACCGTCTGGCCGCGGACCATCGTGCAGACCCGCGTCGTGCACCTGCTGCGGAACTCTTTCCGCTATGCCGCCCGCCAGGACTGGGACAAGATCGCCAGGCTCCTCAAGCCCGTCTGCACCGCGGCGACCGAGGAAGCCGCCCTGAAACGGTTCGCCGAGTTCGCCGACCCCTGGGGCAGGAAGTATCCGGCGAAGGTGAAGCTGTGGGAGCACGCGTGGGAGGAGTTCACTCCCTTCCTGCGGTTCGACACCGAGATCCGCCGCATCGTCTGCACCACCAACGCGATCGAGTCGGTCAACGCCCGTATCCGCCGGGCGGTCAAGGCCCGCGGCCACTTCCCCAACGAGCAGGCCGCCCTGAAATGCGTCTACATGACGATCATGTCTCTCGACCCCACCGGCAAGGGACAGGCCCGCTGGACCATGCACTGGAAGACCGCACTGAACGCCTTCGACATCACCTTCGACAGCCGCCTGGCGGCAGCCCGCCAGTAACCCCAACCACCCTGGCTACACCGCGCGCTTGACAGACCCGCCAGTGAAGTCCGGTATGAACCGGCCGAGCCGTCATGTGAGACGGCTCGGCCGGCAATGCCTCTCATTTCCACGTGGATGAGCAGGGTCCATCCACCTCCCCGGCTAGCGTGAACCGTATATTCCGTCGCTGTGCCAAGGCGGCACTCACCAACAGGAGAGAATCCCGTGGATCTGGATCTCAAGGGCAAGCGTGTCCTTGTCACAGGGGCAAGCAAAGGCATAGGCCTGGCGATCGTCACGGCATTCCGCGCCGAAGGCGCCGACGTAGTCGGTGTGTCCCGGAGGAGCACACCTGAACTTAAGGCCACCGGTGCCACGTTCGTATCCGGCGATCTCAAGTCACCGGGTACCCCCCAACGAGTGGTCGACGAGGTACTCGCTTTGGACCCTCGCCTTGATGTGCTGGTGAACAACGCGGGAGGCGGCGTGCCGACCGAGGAGACACTTGCCGACCCCTTCGGAGGCACGGCGGCCGTTTGGTCGGACACCTTCGCCTTGAACCTCAACGTTGCCGTTGAGACCACTCGGGCCGCCCTGCCGGCTCTGACGCGCTCTCGGGGCGCGGTGGTCAACATCAGTTCGCAGAACGCCCGCGACCCCCGCAGGGCGCCGCTGTCGTACTCGGCGGCCAAAGCCGCGCTGAACTCCTTCTCCCGCGGGCTGGCCGAACAGGTGGCGGGATCGGGAGTGCGAGTCAACGTCGTCACCCCGTCCGGCACACGGACTTCCGCGCTCCTCGACAAGGAGGGCTTCGGCGCGGAGCTGGCAGCCCGCATGAATCTCGATCACGACAAGATGCTGGAGATGTTGCCTGAGCACGCCGGGATCGTGACCGGCCAGCTGATCGACCCGGCGGAGATCGCCCGAGCCGTGTTGCTGCTCGCGTCTCCGACGATGCCCAGCGTCATCGGATCCAACTGGCTGGTCGATGGTGGCGCGCACAAGACCATTTGAGGCCGGACGCACCCCACCAGGGGATGGCGTGCCCTGCTCGCCTGCCAGGTTGCGAGGTTGTCGGCCGGCCCCACGCCCGTTGGAGTGTCATTGCGGGGAAGCGCCGGGCAGGTCGGGCGGCACGGCTGCGGCGACTTACTGATCGTTTCAGAATGAGAGGGGCGGGCTGAGCGGGGTCAGTCCTCGAGGCGTTGCAGGATCTGCGTGAACTCGCCGTTCTCGACCAGGCCGGTGAGGACCTGGATCATGTCGCTGATGCCGGCGTCGCGGACGATGAGCCCGTCCGAGTGTGGTCGGCGTGGCTGTGTGGCGACCACCTCGTGTCCGAGCGGCGCGAAGTGCTGCGCCAGTTCGCAGGCGGCATCGACGCCTCGGGCCGGCGGGTCCACCGCGCGTTCCTGGCGTCCGTCCGCGTGCTCGGGGAAGGCGTGGACATCACCGGCGAGCGGGGCGTGGAGGCGATCTGCTTCGCCGACACCCGCGGCTCCCAGGTCGAGATCGTGCAGAACATCGGCCGCGCGCTCCGGCCCAACCGCGACGGCACCACCAAGGTCGCCCGCATCATCGTGCCCGTCTTCCTCCAGCCCGGCGAGGACCCGACCGACATGGTCGCCTCCGCCAGCTTCCGCCCCCTCGTAGCCGTGCTCCAGGGCCTGCGCTCCCACGATGAACGACTCGTCGAGCAGCTCGCCTCCCGCGCCCTCACCCACGGGCAGCGCAAGGTGCACCTCCGGCGTGACGAAGACGGGCGGATCGTCGGGGCCGGCGGCGAGGTGGGCGAGGACCAGGAGCACGACGACACCGATGGTGCGGTCGAGTCGGCGCTGCTGCACTCCTCCTCTCCCCGGGACGCAGCCACCATCGCGGCGTTCCTGCGCACGAGGGTGTACCGGCCGGAGTCCCTGGTGTGGCTGGAGGGCTACCAAGCACTGCTGCGCTGGCGGGCGGAGAACAAGATCACCGGCCTCTACGCCGTGCCCTACGACGTTGAAGTCGAGGTCGGCGTCACCAAGGACTTCCCCATCGGGCGGTGGGTGCACCAGCAGCGTAAGGCGCTGCGCGCCGGTGAACTCGATCCCCACCGCAAGGAACTGCTAGACGCCCCCGAGGCCGGGACGGTCTGGGAGCCCGGCGAAGAAGCCTGGGAGACCAAGCTCGCCGCACTGCGCTCCTACCGGCGGGCCACCGGCCACCTCGCCCCCCGCCAGGACGCCCTCTGGGGCGAGGGCGAGGCGATGGTGCCGGTCGGGCAGCACATGGCCAACCTCCGGCGGAAGGGCGCGAAGAACGGCCTGGGCAAGGACCCGAAGCGGGCGGAGCAGCGTGCGGCGCAGCTCACCGCGATCGACCCGGACTGGGACTGCCCGTGGCCCCTGGACTGGCAACGCCACTACCGCGTCCTCGCCGACCTCGTCGACGCCGACGGCCACCTGCCCGACATCGCACCCGGCGTGCTCATGGACGGCGACGACATCGGACGGTGGCTCCAGCGGCAGAAGCAGCCGGGCACCTGGGCGCAGCTGTCGACCAAGCAACAGGAGCGGCTGTCCCGGCTGGGCATCACGCCCGCTCAGGCGCCGTCTCCCGCTGCGGCGGCCACGCATGCGACGAAGGGCCCGAACAAGGCGCAGCAGGCATTCCAGCGCGGCCTGGCAGCCCTCAAACAGTGGGTCGAGCGAGAGGGCGACCGGCCGGTGCCCAGGGGGCACAGCGAAGAGATCACGGTCGACGGCCAGGAGGAGCCGGTGGCCGTGAAGCTGGGTGTGTGGGTCTCCAACACCAAGACCCGGCGGGACAAGCTCACCCAGGAGCAGTTGGAGGCGCTGCGGGAGCTGGGCATCGCCTGGGCATGACACCCGACAGCGAGACCCCGGGATCGCGACGGTTCCGGGATGTCCGCGTTCTCCAGCCGAGCCTGGCAGGCGGCGGGAGGCGGATACCAAAAACAGTGGGATGAGGGTGCACACGGGGGTGGATCGAGGCGTAGTGGATGTGAGTGCGCGCCTCACCTCCAACTATTTCTACTGACGCCAAAGGCCGCCCCTTCACATGACCACCTCAGAGATCACCGCGATACTGGCGGTCGTCACGACCGCGATCACTGCTGTCTGCGTGGCCCTCCGCCGGGCTGGCATCACCGAGCTCCTGTCTGAAGCTCTCCGCCAGCGGAACCGTGAGCGCCTCCCTCTCTGTCAGCCTTGGGTGAGACATCCCGTTCTGCGGGGTTAGCCTGAGAGGGCACGACAGGAGAACCGTCCCTTAGAGGTCCTAACAAAGGCGTTGGACGTGGCGGTGGGTGATGAGGCAGGTGGCGAGTCCGAGGAAGGCTTCGTGGATGTCGTCGCGTCGTTCCCAGCGGATTCGCAGTCGGCGGAAGCCGTGCAGCCAGGCGATCGTGCGCTCGATCACGTAGCGGAAGACGCCCAGGCCGGAGCCGTGTTCGACGCCTCGTTCGGCGATGACCGGTCGGATCCCGCGCTGTCGCAGCAGGCGGCGGTACTTGTCGTGGTCGTAGCCGCGGTCGGCGAGGAGTGCGTCTGGCCGGTGTCTGGGCCGGCCGACGACGCCGGCCACGGCCGGAACCTTGTCCAGCAGCGGCAGCAGCTGGGTGACGTCGTTGCGGTTTCCGCCGGTCAGCGACACCGCGAGCGGGATGCCCTGGCCGTCGGTGAGGACGTGGTGCTTGCTGCCCGGTCGTGCGCGGTCGACCGGGCTGGGCCCGCTTTTGGGCCGCGCCGAGCGGCCCGTACGTGGGAGGAGTCGATCACCGCCCGGGACCAGTCGAGCTTCTTCGCGGCCCGCAGCCTCTGCAGCAGCACCAGGTGCAGTCCGTCCCACACGCCGGCTTCGTTCCAGGCGGCCAGGCGCCGCCAGCACGTCATCCCCGAGCCGAAGCCCAGCTCCTGGGGCAGGTACTCCCACTGGATGCCGGTGTGCAGCACGAACAGGATCCCGCACAGTGCCTGCCGGTCCGGGACCCGCGGCCTGCCCTCCACCAGCTTCGGACCCGGCACGGGCAGCAACGGCTCGATGAGCGACCACAGTTCATCCGACACGACCCAGGGCCGCGACTGTCGTTTCCCCACGAACGGACCAACGACCACCCAAGCCGAAAGTCACATGATCAACAACTTCTGTTAGGACCTCTTATGCCCAGCACAGAGCCCGTCGGGTCCGACCCGGCGCCGAGGCCGAAGCGCCGCACTTTCACCTCGGAGTACAAGCTGCGGATCGTCGCCGAGTACGACGCCGCGCCCAGGAACGAGAAGGGTGCGGTACTGCGCCGGGAGCGGCTCTACCACTCGCATGTCAAGGAGTGGCGGGCTGCCCGGGATGCCGGGGCCCTGGAAAACCTGGTCGACCGCCGGACCAGCCCGGCCCGTGCGAAGAAGTCCGCCGCGGAGGTGGAGAACGAGAAACTGCGCCAGCAGGTGGAGCGGTTGCAGAAGGACCTGGCACGGAACAAGGCCGCACTCGAGGTGATGGGAAAAGCTTCCGCGCTCTTGGACATGATCTCCGAGAGCGCGGACTGAAGCCTGCCGCCGACCCTGTCGTGGACGAAGCGTTCACCGGCGTCGAGACTCAGCTGGGCATCACGGCCGCCTGCCGGCTGACCGGCCGCTCCCGCGCCACGCACTACCGTCGGCTCCGGCCCCCGCCACCACGCAGAGAACGTGCCCCACAGGTGCAGCCATCGGCCCTGACGGCCGAAGAGCGGACTGCGGTACTGGAGCTGATGAACGGCGACGAGTACGCCGAACTGGCACCCGCACAGATCTGGGCCCGCGAGCTGGATGCCGGGCGCTACCACTGCTCCGTCTCGACGATGTACCGGATCCTGCGCGAGCAGGATCAGTCCGGCGAGCGCCGACGGCAGGCCACCCATCCCGCCAAAGCGGTGCCCGAGCTGGTTGCCACCGGGCCCTCGCAAGTCTTCACCTGGGACATCACCAAGGCGGCCGGACCGGTCAAGGGTGTCTGGTATCACGCCTATGTGATCATCGACATCTTCAGCCGGTACATCGTCGGCCATACCGTCGAGCGGGCCGAATCGGCGGTGCGGGCAGGGGAATTGATCCGCGAGACCATCGCCCGCAACGGCATCGTGCCCCAGACCGTGCACGCGGACCGCGGCACCTCGATGACGTCGAAGAAGGTCTCCCAACTACTGATCGATCTGGGTGTGACGCGGTCGCACTCGAGACCGAAGGTCTCCAACGACAACCCTTACAGCGAGGCCCAGTTCAAGACCATGAAGTACATGTCGGACTATCCCGAATGGTTCGATTCGCTGGCCCACGCACGCGAGTGGTTCGACGCGTTCATCACGTACTACAACCATGAGCACCGGCACTCGGGCATCGGCTGGCACACGCCCGCCTCCGTCCACTTCGGGACCGCCGACGAGGTCCGAGACCAGCGCGCGATCACCCTCGCCCAGGCATACGCCCGCCACCCCGAACGCTTCGGCCGCCGCCCCAGACCACCCGCAATACCCCAGACGGCCTGGATCAACGACCCGGCCAAGCGCCAGGAACCCGCACCACAAACCTCATAGCGTCACGACCGTCTCACTGGACTTGAAATCTTCCGCCCTGGACAGGAAAAACCCCGAGTCCCTCATCGCAGGACACTCCCTCAGCGAGATCGAGTATGTGCTCAGGATGCTCGAGCCGGAACTAGCCTCCGGCAATGTGTCGCCGAGTTCCTTCGAGAACGCGACAAGGCTCAGGAACGTCCAGGAGCTGGCCAGGCACCGGACGTTCGCCTATCTGTGCGAGTGGGAGCGGCGCTTCGGCTACAGCTCGATCAACGACTCGATCTTCGGCGGCTACAAGGCCGTGGTGGACCGTCTGCTCAGCGTGCACGCGCCGGACCTCGTAGAACGGTTCAACACGGTCTACCGCCGCCTGAACGAGGCAGCTGAGCAGGACCACACCCGTCCGGCGGGTGAGGAGCTGTCGCAGGCGCTCGCCACCTGCCGCCGGATCCTGGAGGCAGTGGTCGGCCAGGTCCTCCCGGCTCAGGCAGAGCCCTCCGCCGCAGGTTACAAGCTCGACCAGGCCTCCTATCGGAGCCGCCTATTCGAGTTCATCAAGATCGCGAACGAGAGCAAGAACGTCTCCGAGGCGACGACCGCCATGGCCGAAGGCATCCACGCCCGATTCGCCGCGTTCGACAAGCTCACCAGCAAGGGTGTGCACGCCGACGTCGCGCTCCGGGCAGCCAACATGTGCGCCTTGAACGTCTACATCCTCTGCGGTGAAGTTCTACTCCTCAAGCAGGAGACTGAAGCCGACGCCGCGACCGAAGCCGGATAGCCGGCGCACGGGCCCCGAACGACCCCGCCGTCGTGAACCTCAGCACGCCCTGCCGTGCAGGGGCCATGCGGCTGGTTCAAGTCCAAATTTGCCGGGCGCCCAGACGGTGCCGACGGAGGCCTCGGCGCGGCTATGAACGCAGTACAGGAGCAGTGCCGACTCCCGGTATACCGGTATGTGCACCCCTGACGTCGTCGCTGGCCCCGTGGGCAAGCCCAGGGTAGCTTGGGGCTTGCCCACGGGGCCGGCCGGAGGCTTGCCCGGGGTCAGGTGCGGCGGGAGAACCAGCGGCCGGTCTTCTTCTCGGGCACGGCCTGGTCGTGCTCCTGGTGCTCGGGCCCGGCCTGCTCAGCTTGGCGTTTGGCGATGATGACGCGCTGCTTGCAGTCGTCGCACAGGTGCGGGTGGGTCTCGCGCGGGGAGCCCCACCCTGCGGGCTCGATGGCCTTCCACCGTTCGTCGGTGAACCGGGTGCCGCAGTCGGCGCACACTGGACGGCGGGCCTCCCGCTCGGCCCTGTGCTGTGCGGCAATGCGGCGCAGCTCCTCCTGGTGCTCCCGCTGGCGGGCGGCGTACTCGGCCTGCTTGCGGGCGTCGTGGGCTTCGCTGCGCGGGTTGCCGATCGCCTCGATGAGTGTCCGGTGGTGCGGTCGGCCGAAGCGCCGGAAGACCGCTCCGGCCGGGCCATGCTCCTTCAGCTGCTTCATGCCGGTGGCCACGATGGGCAGCTTGCCCTCGTACATGTGGAAGCCACCCTCGTACCAGGTGCCCTTCCAATGCCGCTCGGTCAGCTCGGCCAGCTGCGCGATGACGGTGTGGGGGTTGCGCGGGCCGATCCGGTTGAAGACGAGCAGCAACGGCGGGTGCGGCCGGTCGCCGCGGCGGCCGTCGGGCACCCACCAGCGGGTGCGCCACATCGACCGCCCACGGCCGTCGACGTCCTTCACCTTCCGCTGGCCAAACCGCATGTACTTGTCGATCTTCGCGGCGAGGACCTGCGCCGACTCGAAGCAGTTGTCGCTCTCCAGGAACAGCAGCGGCACCCCGTCCTCGGGCGCGGTGATGTCGCTTCACTGCGCTGGGCGTTCTCACGAGACGTCGGTCGACCGTCGCACCACGCGCCGAGGAAGAGCGGCTCAGGGCCCGGTCTCACGGACTCCGGAACGAGAAGGCGCTGGCGCTGAAGCGAGAGTCAGCCTGCAGCAGGGCGACCACGTGCAGGCGGTACGGCGGCTGCACGACTTATACATCGACGAGGACCTGGAACAGGAGGGTGAGGACTGTCGCTTTCACTACGACGTGCCTGCCGGGACGCCGGGGCTGCTGGTGCGCCAGTAGGTGTCTCCGTGCCCGTACCGGGTGCTCTTCGACAACGACGTGGAGTGGAACCTGTCTGCGACGGGAGATGTGGTGAGGGCCAGCAAGTCGGCGGAGTGCTTCAATGACCTCGCACGGGTTGGGGAGGCCCGGCAGGAGGGTGGGGATGATGCGCAAAGTGCAACTGACCGTGGCGGCGGCCGCCGTGGTGCTGCTCGCGACGGCATGCGGCGGCGGGGGCGACGGCGACGATCAGCGCGCACCCGCGCCGGGTGCCCGCTCGTGTTCGGCCTGGGTCGGGCAGATGGACGAGAGCGAGCGGTGGTCGGCGGCTGAGGAGCTGCTGCTGAACGCCAAGGCTGCCGACGGTACCGAGGGGGACGTGACGCCCTCGACGAGCACGGTGAGGCAGTTCGCGGTCGACGTGGGGGCGCTGTGTGAGCAGAAGGCCAGTGACGAGCTGCTGGCGGCCGTGGCGGACGAATTGTACGCGTCCGGAGCGTACATCCTCTGAGTACAGCAGCAGAGTCCCGCACGAATCGTCACCCGTGCGGGACTCTGTCGTGTGCTGACTGTCGCTTCACTGCGCTGGGCGTTCTCACGAGACGTCGGCCGACCGTCGCACCATGTGCCGAGGAAGGGCGGCTCAGTGCCCGATCCCACGGACACCGGAAGCGGCAGTGCGCCTCACCCGCGGGCGGCAGCCCCTCGGCCGGGTCCTGGTCAACTTGGACTGGTTGAAGCGGGCAGTGGCCGCCACCAGGCTGGTGGCGGCTCCGGGGTTGTTGGCGTACACCTCTGGGCGCTGCGCCGAACACCTCTTGGCACCGCTGTCCCAGCCTCGGCGAACAGGACCATGTCCGGCCTCACCCGGTCACGGGGCGGGCTCATACGTCACGGTCTGCTCCGGGCAGCGGTCCGCAACCTCGCGCAGCGCCGCCACTTCGGTCTCGTCCGCCGACAGGGCCCAGCGGAGCTTCGTGCCCACCCACTCCGCGACGTACCGACAGCGGAGCCTCCGCCGCCGGCGGCAGCCAATCGACCGTGTCCTGGTCCGACTTCGACCGGTTCGAACGAGCCGTGACCGCGACCAGACTCGTGGCCGCGCCCAGGTCGTTGGCGTACACCCCCCGGCACTGCGCCGACCACGCTGAGGCGCCGCTGTCCCAGGCCTCGGCTAGTGCCGCGTCAGGCAGCGTTCGCCCTGTCGACGGCCTCCTGTAGGCGTTGGTCGTCGGTGTGGCGGTTCCGCCAAATGATGTAACGGCGGATCACGCTGCCCCGCTCCTTGTGGGTGGTGTGGTGGGTGCCAATACGGGCGCCCCCGTACTCAGCTGGTCGAGGCACCGCCCTCATGATCTGCCTCGGCGGCGAGTTGGGCCGCGAGGGCGTTGAAGGCGGTGACGTACTGGTTCGCCGCGCGGAGGGTGGCGCTCTCGGGCTTGACGTTGTATGTCTGAGCCGCTCCATTGCCGAAGGTGACGTTGATGACGGCGGCGCCCTTGTTCTTGCGGCCGGTGGCTGCGGCGGTCACGCCCATGGTGGCTACGCCCGCGACGAGGCGGGTGGCCGTCCATGCTTTGTGAGCGCCGGCATCGACGAACTCGGCGTGTCCTCCGAGGATGGGCCCGAGATCAGTCTGGCCGAACTTGGACCCGGGCCAGAGGTGCATCATGCATGCCTGGTTGAGGGTCTTCTCCGCCGGGTGAGTCTGGCGCCATTCGGCGAGGGCTGCCTTCTCCGCCTTCCGCTTGGCGGCCCACTCCTCGCGCTGCTGTCTCTTCTCTGCCCGCTTGGCTTCCCGCTCTGCGGCTCTCTCCGGGTCTCGTTTGAACATGTCGCCCCCTTGAACGGTTGTGCTGTGATCAGCAGCATCCGTCGCGTGAAGAAGGCGTGAAGGCATCTTAATCGGGCTGTGATCTGGGATGAGCCCGAGCGGTCCCCCGTGCCGGAGCGTTGAGGCTGAGGCTTGTCCGGGTACCGTGCGGCTGATGTACCGACGGGCGTAGCCGCGACGGTCCGGACAGCACACCCCTGCGTAGCCGACAGGCGCAGCGAAGTTCTTCATCCGGTAGGAAGGTCGACCGAGATCGCATTGTCCAGCGGGCCGGTATGCCAGGTCTGCACAGTGGTTCTGGTCTACCGCGGGCTGTGCCGCACGAGGCGGCGCAGGCGTGCTTCGACCTCGTGCCGGTTGAGGCGTTTGGTGCGAGCGTAGCGTGTCACCGCGGCTTGCACGGTTTCTGCGGCTTGGCGCCATGCCTGGCGTTGGAGGTCCCGCTCGTGGTGGTCATCGAGCCGTTGGAGCTTGTGGTGGGCGGCGTCGGCTGCCTGCTGCAGTGTGATCAGTTCAGTGGGTAGTCCTGTCGTGGTGTCGGTCGCCTGCGGGGTGTGGTCTTCGCGCTGTCCGAGGGCTGGAGGCACCGTCGTGAGGTCTGACGGCGCGGTCTCAGCGGCCGGTGCGGCGGCTTGTGGCGGCAGCGCGGTCAGGAGAGAGCAGGCCGGCGGGAGGTCTTCCGGAGTAGGCGGGGTCTGTTCAGTGGCCAGGACGGGAGTCGGCTGGCAGGTGGGGCGGTTGCGGCTGGCGCCGGTCGCGGGCGTGGTCTCACGTTCGGGTGGCAGGCGGGTGTCGTCGCTGTCTAGGTCCTCCAGGCGGTCGCGGTCGGCGCTGGTCACCCAGTAGCGGTGCACGGATTTCCCGACGCGGAACTGAATGGGCACGATGGTGCCGGCGGCGGTCTTGCGGACCATGTCGTCGAAGAAGACGTCGCGGGGCTTGGCCGTGGCGTGAGCCTTGCCGCAGCGCCGGACGCCGTGGGGGCAGGGGTAGACGGCGCTGATGTCGCAGTGCCAGAAGTCGAGGACGCGGAAGCCGGAGACAATGCGCAGGTCGCCGTTGCGGGCGATGAGGTCGGCAGGGAGGCGGTCGCTGCGGGTCCAGTGGGTGTCGTTGTGCTGGGCGTAGGCGGCTCGGTCGGTGTGCCAGGCGGGGGTGATGCCGTTCTTGGCGGCCTTGCCGGCGCGGGCGCGGACGCCGCGCAGGCCGCGTTCGTCGATGGTGGACAGCTGGACTTCCCAGCCGATGCGGCGGCCGTCGGCTCCTTCGACGAGGGTGTCGGTCTGGATCCAGGTGCGGCCGATTCGGGTGCGGACCTCGTTGTCGCCGCCGAAGCCGCCCTCGTGCGCGGCACGCAGGATGCGTTCCTGGTAGGCCTTGTGTTCGTCGCTCATCGGGGCGGTGTGGCGTTCTTCGTCCTCGCGGCGTTCGTGGACGGCCTCGCGCCGGCCGCCGCGCATCCGCAAGTGCATCGGCGCTTCGACGCCCATGTCGCGGCACACTCCGCCGCACTGCAGGTCCCGCTCGCTGACCGGCACACCGCGGCGGCCGTAGAAGCGGTCCGTCGCGTAGATCAGGTCCCACAGGCCGGGGAGCTCCGGATGGTCCAGGTCGTCCCGGGTCAGATCCAGGAGAATCCGGAAGTTTTTGTGCCAGACGACATTCGCCAACTCACACCGCCCTCACCGTCTCACTGGCTGTTCTCTATCCGCTCGGGTGGTCGGCGGGGTTCGAACAGGGACCCGGTCCGGGTGAGTCTGCCGGCGGGGATGCATGGAAGAAGGGCCTCTTGGTAGCTCACGGATGTCGAGTCCAGCGAGGAGCAAGAGGCCCTGTTGTCGAAGTGTCGCGTGGTCACGGTTGCCGGGTCCAGTTGGTCCACTCCTGGGTGTGACTGCCTCGCCCACAGGTTCGGAAACGCAGCCGACCGGCCGGAGCGCCGGCCCCGGTACGGCTCGGACATGAGCGATGCCGAGTGGGCCCTTGTACGGGATCTTCTGCCCGTTCCGGGCTGGCTGGCCGGACGGGGCGGGCGGCCGGAGGGCTACTGCCACCGGCAGATGATGGACGCGATCCGGTACCTCGTCGACAACGGCATCAAGTGGCGGGCGATGCCCTCGGACTTCCCGCCCTGGCCGCGGGTGTACGCCTTCTTCGCCCGCTGGCGGGATGCGGGGCTGGTGGCGGAACTGCACGACCGGCTGCGTGATGCCGTCCGTGTTGCCGAAGGCCGTGATCAGGAGCCGACTGCGGCCATCATGGACTCGCAGTCGGTCAAGGCGGACGCCACCGTCGCGCTCACCTCGAGGGGTTTCGACGCCGGCAAGAAGGTCAACGGGCGCAAGCGGCACCTGCTCACCGACACGCTCGGTCTGCTGCTGAACGTGCTGGTCACCCCGGCCTCGACCACCGACCGGGACGCCGCCCGCATCCTCCTGCCGGCGGCCCGGGGACGCTTCGGGCGACTGGCGCGGGTCTGGGCCGACGGCGGATACACCGGCCACCTCGTCGACTGGAGTGCCACACAGCTCGGCGTCGTCCTGGACATCGTCCGCCGCAGCGACGACACCCGCGGCTTCGAGGTGCTGCCCCGCCGCTGGGTCGTGGAACGGTCTTTCGCCTGGTGCCTGCGCAGCCGGCGTCTGGTCCGGGACTACGAACGCCGCATCGATACCAGCGAGGCCGTCATTCTGTGGTCGATGACCACGCTTATGAGCCGCCGCCTGGCCGTCCAGCACCCGCAGCGTCTTGGCCCGGCAGCGACAGGGGCAGCGTGAACCTGCCCGGCTTCGCCTCGACCAGCCAGCCCCGTTCCACCAGTCGCTTCAGCCGTGCCCTGGCACCTTCGACGCGAGAGGCGGACGCACTGTCCCAGCCCAGCACCACCGCCGCCCGCCGGGCACCCAGTCCGTCGCCTCCCGCATCGACCGCGGCGGCCATCAACGCCTGATAGTCCGGCGACAACTCCGTCACCTCACTCGCGTGTCGCCGGTGAGGCACCGCCCGGCGCGGTCCGACCGGCTTCCTCCGCGGCACCTCGCCGGCCACGTCGGCGGACACCTCCTCAGCCAGCGCCTCCAGATACTGCTCCAGGCCGATCACCCGGCACCGGTGCACCTCCTCGGCGTCCGCCAGAGCCGCCCGCACTCTTTCCAACTCGGCTTCGAGTTCCTTCACCTGCGCGGCTGCGGCCTTCTGCCGCGCTTCCAAAACCGCCCGCATCGACGGCATCCGCCACCCCCACGACCTCTCACCCGGCAACACGCCGAGAATCCCGCGGCAGCGGCTACTTCATGCCTGACCAGCGAAGACGTCACACGAGGTTCGGAAAGAGAACGGCCTCTCAGGTCGTTGCACCGACGGTACGACCAGGCACTGACAATGCGGCAGGAGCCGGATCAGCCAACACAAAACCCGACAACCCGATTGAGGCACTGTCGGCAGGGCCGTCCCGTCGTCGGCGCAGGTAATGACTCAGCTCAGCGACGTCGGGCGGCGCGGGGGCGGCACCGCCCGCAGCAACTCCCACAGGGGACGGGAACCGGACGCCCACACGGCGAGCGTCTGGCGGTCGACGACGTGCAGCCGCTGCTGCTTGGCGAACGTGACCGCCGGGCCGGTCACCCGGCCGTTCGTGACGATGACCGCGACGTCGGCGCCATGGACCTGGCGGGCGGTCCCGTTGAGGACCTGGAGGTCCGGTGTGCCGACCGGTGAGCCTTGGGCGCCGTTGCGGCGGTGCTTGCACTGGATCACCCAGCGCCGCCCGTACGGGTCGGTGGCTTTCACGTCGGCGCCGAGGTCGCCGCGGCCGCCGACCCGCCGGGCGTCCCGGCAGCCGTCGCGCTGCATCAGGTCCCGTATGGCGTCCTCGAAGCGGGTGTGGTGCAGCGCGTCGAGCTGCGGCAGGCCGTAGCGCAGGCCCTGCGCCCGCACCGCCTCCCACCGGGCGCTCTGCCGGCGGCTGTAGAGCCAGCCGGCGCCCGCGAGACCGGCGAGGACCAGGACGACGACGAGGACCCACCAGTGGGCCAGCAGCCAGTTGACCACCATCACCACCAGCCCGATACCGGCCGCCGTCACCACGGCGAAGGCGAGCAGCTGCACATCGCGCTGCTGCTGTCGTCGGCCGGGCCGCCGGCTGCGCCGCCGCACCGGCCGTCGCCGGGTCACCGCTCCCACCGGATCGGGTAGGACACCGTGGGCCGGGGCTGCGGCGCCTGGGCGGCAGGGGCGTGGTCGAAGCGGATCGGGTACTGGACCGTGGACTGCGGCCGCAGGGTGCTCCCCTCCCCCGTCGAGCTGTTGCTGTTGCCCAGCCCGACCACGGCCAGGGCCACCACGGCGAAGATCATCGTTTCCCGTTTGGCCCCCGGAGCCCACCGTGAATGCCCGCGGACCGGAGTCCCGTCAGAGCGCACGTACGGCCTCACCCAAGACATGCACGCCTCCCCCTCGTCACAACTCACCGCACAGCGCCCCATGCTGACAGGCAGCACTGACAACGCGTCAGCAAATCACCACACCGGGTGATCAAGAAAGGAGAGAACAGGCCAGGTCAGGCACGGCGTGGGGCCCCGCCCCATTGCTCCGGCCGCCTTCCAGAGGACGAAGGCGGTGGCCTCCCCGGGTACGCCTGGTGGAGACAGCCGCGCGACCGCGCGGCGGCCGCCCGCGCCGTACACAGAACGTCGTTCAGCGGCCGGCCGCCTGGGCCAGCCGGCACTCCAGCTCACGGTCGAGGCCCCGCTCCTGGGCTGCCGTGGGGGCGTAGGCCCTTCCACGCCTGCAGCGAGGCGCGCGCCTTCGCGGCCCGCTCTGCGCGTTCGGTCGGTATCAGCAGAGTGCGCGCAAGCCGCGCCAGTACTCTCCTGAACAGCAACAGCGTCCGGCGAAGGCCCGGTGTGACCGGACCGCAGGCCCACGCTACGGGCTGCCGCGGCGTCCAGCGTGCGCATGGCCGGAATGTCCAGCGTCAGCAAAATCCACCACGGGCTGCAGGTCCTCGGTGAGACCAGCACTCGCGAGCGCCAGCACACTCGATACGTTCCAGACCGCTCACAATACCTGAGCAGGTAGACGGCCAAAGGAACTGAAGCGCCTCATCGGGTCCTGCCCCGGACGCGCGATCAGGGAGACAGCCTGGTGGCCGTCTCCCTGATCTCGCCTGGTCCTCGCGTCAGGTGAGACCCATCCGAATCTCGACCACCGCACCCACCAGTGCCAGGAAGGTGATGATCCCAGCGGCAAACCGTATCGACCTCGGGCTAGCCCTTTCAGTAGGGCCCGGTAGAACACCCGCCAGGAACAGAAATATTCGATCCGCCGCCTGTCCGATATTAAGAACGGTGACTAGCCCTAGAGGGAACAGAATCCCCGAGATCACGAGCTGACCCACACTCATATCGGAAGAGACACGCCCTGCAAGTTCAATCACGTCGACCTGATTCATCCCATACCAAATATCCACTTGGATATATCGCCAATTCGACCAACACGCGTACCATGCGAGGTGGTTGCGCCCGCCTCGACACCCAAGCCTCCGACGAGGCCAACACTAGTGGCACCCACTGGCTCACCGCGACTGTTCGTAGCACCGATCGCTCTCTCGTGGCTGGCTGTCGCACCCACACCGTATGCCGCGGTGAGGGTGCCGCCCCAGCCGTCTCCTCTGAGCTGCTCGAAGTCCGTGGCGTTGCTGCTCATGAAGGAGACGCCACCATTGAGCCCGACGGACGGTGTCTCCGATCCCTTGGTCAAGCTGAGACCGAAGTCGGTCTTTCCATCGGGCCTCCTTGTGCTGACAAAACACACCGATGCCGTCGCTCCGAATCCAAGACCCGCTGATCCACTCAAACACATTCCTGTGGTGTCACCACTAAAGCTCTGGGCGATCTTCTTCCCCTTGTCGGCGACCCATCCACCGACGACACTACCACCCTTCTTTATTTTGCTGAGGATTCCATCCTTCTTTCTCTTTTCGACATCTGCAGCCTTTTTAGCCGCCTCAGCTTGCGCCTTGAAGCGAGGGTCCGACATACCGCTTGGGTCTGTACAGCGAGTGGTGTAACTCGTGGGGTGGTAGTTACAGTTGGGCCGCGGTGAGACGGCCGTCGAAGGTGATGTCGAAAGCCTGGAGAGCCGGCTTCCATCGCCTGGTCCAACGCTTCGCTCCGGTCCCGGTCGGGTCCAGGCTCATTACTGCGAGGTAGACGCACTTCAGGGCGGCCTGTTCCGTGGGGAAGTGTCCGCGAGCACGGACGGCCTTGCGGATTCGGGCGTTCACGGACTCGATCGCGTTGGTCGTGCACACGATCCGGCGGATCTCGACGTCGAACTGAAGGAAGGGCACGAACTCCGCCCAGGCCCGCTCCCACAGCCGGACGATGGCCGGGTACTTCGCACCCCATTCCTCCGAGAACTCCAGGAACCTTTCCGTGGCGGCATCCTCCGTGGGCGCGGTGTAGACCGGCCGGAGAGCCTTAGCGATCTTCTCCCAGTCCTGCCGGCCCGCGTATTTGAAGCTGTTACGAAGCAGGTGAACCACGCAGGTCTGCACGATCGTCGCAGGCCAGACGGTGTTCACCGCGTCGGGGAGTCCGGTCAGCCCATCGCAGACAAGCATCAGGACGTCGCGCACGCCCCGGTTCTTGATCTCGGTGAGGACCTGGAGCCAGTATTTGGCTCCCTCGCCGCCATCGCCAACCCATAGCCCCAGGATGTCCCGGGTCCCCTCGGCGGTCACGGCCAATGCCATGTAGACCGGGCGATTGGCAACCTGCCCATCCCTGACCTTGACGTGCACACAGTCGATGAAGACGACCGGATACACCGCGTCCAGCGGCCGGTTCTGCCATTCCACCATGCCCGCGACCACACTGTCGGTGATCGTGGAGATGGTCGACTTCGACACCTCGGTCCCGTACACCTGGGCCAGGTGCGCGGAGATCTCACCGTGCGTGAGACCCTTTGCCGACAGTGACAGCACCATCTCGTCGATCCCACCCAGACGCCGCTGTCGCTTCTTGACCAGCATCGGCTCGAAGGACCCCGCCCGGTCCCGCGGGACGGAGATCCCGACCGGGCCGACCTCGGTGGCCACAGTCTTGGACCGGTGGCCGTTGCGGTAGTTCTCCCGCCCGCCCTCGGCCCGCTCACCGTGCTCATGACCCAGGTGATCAGTCAGCTCACCTTCCAGCGCCGACTCCAGCACCCGCTTGGTCAGCTGCTGCAGCAGGCCGCCCTCACCGGTCAGCTTCAACCCGTCGGCCTGAGCTCGGGTCACCAGCTGACCGATCAGCTCGTCATCCACGGCGGCCGCCAGCTCGCCGACGCCACTCTCGGTACCGGTCTCACGCATCACGTCAGTCATCAACTTCCGCTTCTTGCTCGGGAGTTACACCGGTTACCGTACAGACCCCCACCCGGCGCGCGAAGCTGGACACCGTCACCGACGCCAAGGGGTGGGGTTCCGGCTGCCCGGCCGGCAACCTTGCCTTCAACGTGACAGCCGGGGCGAAGGACGCTGTAGCCGGCAAGTGGAACACGCTGCAGTTCGAACTGGCGGCCACCAACGAGTCGGACGTGTACGGCTGGAAGAAGTTCGACGCCAAGTCAGCCGTTCTGTCCACCACCTACAACACCGTTCCCGACGTTCCCACAGGTCTCTACACCTCCCCGGACACCGGCGCGAAGTGCGGAGCGACCACCCCGTACACGGTGATCGGGAACACCGACATCACCCTGGGCGGCACGTTCCGCGACGCCGACGGCGGAAGTGTCAAAGCGCTCTTCGTACTGTGGCCCACCGGCCACGGCGGAGCGAGCAACGAGGTCCGCACCAGAGTGTCCACCACTTCCGGGACGGTCGGCAGACTGGTCGTCGCCAAAACCAAGCTGGCCACGCTGCTCAAGGATGCCGGCGTCACCGATGCGGGCACCTTCTCGTGGTATGCCAGAACCGAAGACGGCACCAGCTCCAGCGCCCCCAGCACCCAATGCCACTTCCAGTTCGACGGCACCCGGCCCAGCCAGCCACCGACCCTGTCATCCACCCAGTTTCCCGACGGCTCCGACGGCTGGCCGGACAACACCAGCTCCGTCCGTACTGAAGGGACCTTCTCCATCGGCAACGGCGGCATCGCGGACGTCGCCAAGTACGAGTACTGGACCGACTGGGACCCCACCGTACGGACCGCCGCCCCCTCAGCCCTCGGCGGATCCACGAGCGTCAAAGTCACGCCCTCATCGGCCGGGTCACACCGCCTGTACGCCCGCAGTGTCGACCGGGGGAACAACACCTCCGACCGCGCTGTCTACCTCTTCTACGTCAACAGCCTCAACATCACCGACAAGCCCGGCGACCTCAACGGCGACGGCAACAGCGACATGTACGGAGTACGCACCGACGGAATACTCCGGCAGTACTCCGGCACCGGCAACGGAACCGTGAGCATCTACTCCGAAGGCAGCTCCACCCGATTCAACGGCGCATCCATCACTCACCGCGGCGACTGGACCGATGACGGATACGAAGACCTCATCTCCCTCAGCGGACCCGCAGGCAGCAAAACACTCCAGCTCTACCCCAACAACGGCTACGGCTTCGCCTGCAGCACCACAGGCGAAGAAGTCGCAACCGGCAGCGGGACCTGCTCCACAGGCCGCCAGGAACTGACCGTCTACGACCCCGCCAACAGCCACTGGAGCAACGCCGACCAAGTCATCGCCATCGGCGACGTCGACGGCCCGCTCGACGTCGACAACGACGGCACCACGGACGTCCCCAGCTTCCCCGACCTCGTCGTCAAGGAAGGCAGACTGCTCTGGCTCTACTACGGCGCCAGCAACTACCACCTCGACGAAACCACCGAACCCGTCCTCATCGGCGACGGCAACTGGCCCGACTACGACCTCATCGCCCCCGGAGACTTCGACAAGAACGGCCACGTCGACTTCCTCGCCCGCCAACGCAGCACCGGCGACCTCTTCCTCTACCCCGGCACCGGACCCGCCGGAGAAGGACTGGGAGTAGGCGAGACCCGCATCAAGATCGGCGAGGGCTGGACACCTGCGAACCGGCCCCTCATCACCTCAGGCGGCGACGCCGACAACGACAACAAGCCAGACCTGTGGGCCACCAGCCCGGACACCGCCAAGGGCCTCAACTTCTACCCAGCAGTAACCACCACAGGCCACGGAACACCCATCCCCGTCGGCACCAACGGCTGGCTCGACTTCGAGACACTCAGCTAACAGGCCCATTGCCTCGCCGAATACGCTGAGGGTCCCTCACACTGCGGCGAGCCAGCCGCATCCCTGCAGTCCGACATGAGGCATGCCCCCGCCGGTACACCACATACCGGCGGGGGCGGGTCTCTCGGATCGGGGACGGGCCGGAACCCGGCGAGCCAGGGTGTGCCATCAGCACGTACGTCAAGGCTGATGACGAGGACCATTGAAGCTTTTGCACGAGGAAGGCTATCCGTGGCCCCTCCCCCTCCCTCTGGGGTCGTAACACGGTCATGGCGAGGCGCGGTCTACCCTTGCTGAGGTGTCGTCCCTCGCTCTTACCGCTTTCTCACACTCATCGGCGTCTGCTGCCCTCGTCTACGTGGCGCTCCTGGATGCGGAATCCTGGCCGTCATGGTCCGCCTACGCCGACGTCGAGTGGGATGTCCCTGCGAGTGTCGACCGACCGGTACGCGTGGGTGACATGCGCACCATCAGTTCCCGCACTGGCCGTGTGTTCTGCCGCGAGCGCATCGTTGAGTTGGTCCCCGACCAGCGGTTCAGCTACGAACAGGCCGCGGGGCCGTTCGAGTCTCATCGGGGGTCTGTGGACCTGGCCCGAGTACCTGATGGCGGCACCGACATCACCTGGTCAGCGATCTACCGGCACACCCTCCCCCTTCTGGACACGCTCAGAAGACGACGCCTGCAGATCTTGGTTCACGATCTCGCTTCATACGCCAACTCAGTCGTGAGCCGACACTCCTAGAAGCTGGTGCCAGGTTCACGGCCCGGTCTTCCTGAGTGACCCCCAGCAGATCAGGATGCTGGCCAACGAGAGGAAAGCATTGTGGAGTTCGAGACCCTGTTCCCATCGGACGGCGAGACGTCTGAAGTGGTGGAGCAGGGCGAAGGGCTGCTCGGCAACGTAGCGGAACTTGCCCAGGCCCTGCCCTCCCCGCGTCCCTGAGCGCGTTGTCGAACGATCCCGCCCGGCACTACAGCACGAGCAGCCCGAACGACGGCACGATACCCCCGGAAGCCGAGGCCACTGGACCCGCGTACAACACCCTCGCGCCCCCTGCTGTCCATGCTGGCCCGTGCCTCCGAGATCCCCCTGCAGGACCTCGCCCGCCGCGCCCGGTGCTCCCCGTCCTACCTCAGCCGCATCCTCAGCGGCCAGCGTGTCCCCTCCTGGGCCATCACCGAACGCCTAGCCAAGACCTGCGAGGCCGACCCCGCGATCGTCCGCAGGGCCTGGGAGACCGAACAACTGCGTCGCCGGCCCCCGCGCTCCACGGTCGACGACCGAAGAGACATCGACTCCCTGGCCGGCGTGAGCGACCGCGCGCAGGCCCTCCGCAAACTGGCTACTGCCCTGCGGACCCTCCACGTGCGGGCCGGCCAGCCGACCCTGCAGCAGATCTGCGTCCACTCACGCTGGCGGCTACATGCCCCTCAGGTCACCGCCATCCTGGAACGCGACGAGCCCTGCGACTGGCCCACCCTCGTCTTGCTGCTGGGCATCCTCGGTGGCTCTCCGGACTACTTCCGCCCCCTGCGGCAGGCCGCCACCGAGCACCCACCCGCGTAGAGCTCGCCCTCCCCCTGACCTACCAGAACAGGCGGCACCTCGGGCCGGCTTTACGAGCGCCCCATGGTGAACGGTCCCTCTTTCGTGATTCCGGTCGTACGGCTCGCCGTGACTACGGCATCGTCGTGGCCAGCGCCCCCTCCGGGGGCGTGCCGGGGCACAAGGACACGCTGGAGGGGCGGCATGGGTGAGGGTGAGCGGGAGACGTGGACGACGGAGGAGTTCGGGACCTCCCATGAGGGCGCGGTCGGTGTGCTGCTCGCCGACGGCTCCGTGCCGGCGCCCGTGTTCTTCGACATGAGTTCCGGAGGCGGCGGGCATGCGGTGTCGCAGTGGAGCGCCTACGACGGCCGCTACCCGCGCGTGCCGCGAGCGGCCGCCCTGCGCGGGGTGTGCTCTTGCGGCTGGACCGGCCCGGCACACGACCTGGACTGGGACCAGGTCGGTGATCAGGCGCTGGCCGAGGCGGCCGGAGGAACAGCGGACATCTGCGCGCAGGACTGGGACACGCACACCGCCGAAGTGGACCAGGCTGCCATCCCGCTGCCGGAGACCTTCACCAACCTGCTGGCCCAACTGGTGACAGAGATCGAAACGCCGGCAAAGACCTCACCGCTGGCAGCCCTGCGGGCAGCACGCCAACTCGAAGTGACCGCCGCACGAGCCGCGTACTGACCCGCCCACGAAGCCCGCCAGGACACGACGCTCGAACAGGCCGCCAACGCCCTCGGCCTCGAAGAAGACGCGGCACGAACCGCCGGAGCCCTCCGCGCCACGGCCGCCGAGCTGCGCCGTACGAACTGGCTGCAGTTGTCCGACGCAGGCATCGACGAGGTGCCGACCGGCGACTTCTCGTACCACGACCACGTCCTGGACGCCACGGTCATGGTCGGGGCGATCCCTCAGCGCCACCGCGCCGCCGTCGCCCGCGACGCTCTGGACGGCTACTTCGCCATGGCGCGCGGTACCCAGGAGGTGGCACCGCTGGAGATGACCAAGTGGTTCTGGCCCGCACCGTGGCGGCAGTGGTCCAGGACTCGGCCGCCGACTTCGACCTGGCCGTCCGCGAGGTCGTCGCCATGGGCCGCACTCCGCACATACGCCTCCTCGCCGGTGACACCCCCGAAGACGCCGAACTCATCGACTCCGCCCTCGTCGCGGTCGACGCCGTCCACCTGGCCGACCGCCCCTTCGACCGGCTCTCCGGCGGCGAGCGCCAACGCGTCCTCATCGCCCGCGCCCTCACCCAGCAGCCAACCCTCCTCGTCCTGGACGAGCCCACCAACCACCTCGACATCCGCCCCCAGCTGTCCGTGCTTGGCACCCTGCGCCGCTTGCCCACCACCGTCCTGCTGGCCCTGCACGACCTCAACCTGGCCGCCTACTACTGCGACCGCCTCTACGTCCTGCACGCCGGCGAAGTCACCGCCTCCGGACCGCCCGCCGAGATCCTCCTCCCCCCCCCCGGCTCCTGGCCGACGTCTACGGAGTCGCGGCGGAAGTCGCCACCCATCCGCGCACGGGCGCCCCGCAGGTCACGTTCCTCCCCGAAGAGCCGCGTATCCGAAGCGCACCGGAAGTGGCCCCCGAGCCGACGGGAGATGCTCCGCCAGGAGAAGGCGAGCGTCCCGAACGTCGCACGAACGGCGGCCGGGTCGAGCGCGGAGCTCGCCGCGTCGCAGACGAGGTTGAGCGGGCGGGCCGCCACCGCACGGATCAGCGGGGCATGCTCAGTTGGCCTCCCGACAGGGCTGTGGGACGGCGGAAGAGGTCGGTCATGTGCAGGCCCAGTTGGTCGGCGAGCCCCAACTCGTCGCCGCGACCGCGGGCAGACCGCCACGCATGACGCACGACGGCAATGCGGAGCCGAGTGATCAGTTCCACAACGAGCCCTATTGCATAGTAGTTGCAATTGCGGATTTGATGCGTGTGCCGTGGTTCTGGAGTACAACAGGCAGGAAGGTACGTCCACATGCCGGTCACCCCCACTCGCCGGAGTGTGCTCGCCGCGGCGGTCGCCACCGGCGCCGGGTTGCTTCTTCCGGGCTGCTCGTCCGCCGGCTCAGGCTCCTCCTCGCCCAAAAGGGGCGGGACGCTGAGCGCGGCGTTTCCCGGTGCGGGCGTGAAGGAGACCATGGACCCGCACGCCCAGCGCCAGTTCGTGGACATCGCCCGGCACAAAGCCGTCTTCGACAAACTGGTGGAGCTGGACTCGACCCTGCGGCCGGTCCCGCGGCTGGCGCGCTCCTGGTCCAGCGACGACGAGGCCAGGGTGTGGCGGTTCGAACTGCGCGAGGCCCGGTTCCACGACGGGCACGCGCTCAGCGCGGACGACGTGCTGTACAGCCTGTCCCGCATCCTCGACCCGAATGCCGCAGACCACCTGGCGAAGAACTCCCTGTCCCACATCGACCTGGCCAACTGCCGCAAGGTCGGCAAGCGAGGCGTGGAGATCGCCCTCGACCGGCCCAACGCCGAACTGCCCAGCCAGCTCGCGATGACCGGCACGCCCATCGTCCGCGACGGTTGGGACGATCCGGCCAAGCCCGTCGGCACCGGCCCGTTCCGGTTCGTCTCCTTCACCGCCGGGCGCACCTTCACCGGCCGCCGCTTCGACGACCACTGGAACGGCGCCCCGCACCTGGACGAGATACGCATCCTCTCGGCGGAGAGCGAGGCCCGCGCCGCTGCCGTCCGCAGCGGCGAGGTGCACTTCGCGCACGAGATGACACCCACCTTCGCCCGTACCGTCGCCCATGACAGCCGGGTACGGGTGGTGGCCACCAAGCGCAGCGGGGTGCAGGGGTTTGCGCTGAAGACGGACCGGGCGCCGTTCGACGACCCGGACGCGACGATGGCGGTCAAGCTGCTCGTGGACCGGAAGCGGCTGGTGGAGGTGGTCTGCTCGGGTCGCGCCGAGACCGGCAACGACCTGTACGGCAAGGGTTACACCTACTACCCCGACGGCCTGGAACAGCGCGAGCGGGACGTGGCTCAGGCCCGCCGTCTCCTCAGGCGCACCGGTCTGTACAACAAGAAGGTCACCTTCTACACCTCCACCGCCGCCGACGGATTCACGCAGGCCGCGCACCTGTTCACGGAGCAGGCCGGGGAGGCCGGGCTGAAGGTGGAGGTCGTCAACGGGCCGCCCGAGTCGTACTTCACGGACGCCCTGGACAAGGGCACCGTCACCAACCACCGGTGCGGCGCCATGACGATCCCCACCTACATCAGCGAACGGCTGCTCACCGACGCCCCGCAGAACCAGAGCGCCTGGAAACACGCGGACTTCGACGACGCCTTCACCGCCGCGCGAGCCGTCGTGGACGACGACGAGCGCACCGCCCGGTACCGGTCGGTGCAGACGACCCTGCGCGATCGGGGCGGTCTCGTGCTGTGGGGGCATCCCGAGTGGCTGAACGCCGTCTCCCACAGCGTCCAGGGGGTGAAGGAGGCCCCGCCCAACACGGTGGACTGGGCCAGGTTCGACACGGTGTGGCTGGCCTGACGCCGGATGCTGCGCTATGCCCTGCGACGGTCGGGGTGGACGCTCGTCCAGCTCGCCGTGCTCAGTGTCATCGTCTTCCTGCTGACCGATCTGCTGCCCGGTGACGCGGCGACCGTCGACTTCAACGAGCAGGCGGGCCTCGAGCAGGTCGCGCAGCTGCGGGAGCAGATGGGGCTCGACCGGCCGGCCGTCGAGCGGTTCGTCGACTGGGCGCACGGACTGGTCACCGGTGACTTGGGGACGTCACTGGTCGGTGGGGGCCCGGTGAGCGAGGTGCTGGCGTCCTCGGTGCCGGTGACGGCCGCGCTGGCTGCCGTGACGATCGTGCTCCTGGTGCCGCTCGCCGTCGGAGTCGGTCTGCTGACCGGACTGCGGGCGGGCAGCCGCACCGACCGGGTCGTGTCCGCCGTGACCCTGACCCTCACCTCCGTACCGGACTTCGTCCTCGCACTGCTGCTCGTGGGGGTGTTCGCGCTGCGGCTGGGCTGGCTGCCGTCGACCTGGGTGGGCGCAGACGACGGGTGGTGGCAGCGGCCGGAGCTGTTCGTGCTGCCGGTGGCGGTCCTGCTGGCCCGCACCGTGTGCGTACTGTCCCGGCAGATCCGCGCCGGTACGGTCACCGCGCTGGACGCGGGTTACACGGTGCAGGCCCGCCGCCTCGGGGTGCCGCCGACCCGGCTGGTGCTGCGGCACGTACTGCCCAACGCTGCCGTGCCCGGCGTACAGGAACTGGCCCGGACCGGTGACCAGTTGCTGGGCGGCGTACTCGTCGTCGAGGCCGTGTTCGCCGTCCCCGGTACCGCGACCGCTTTGGTCGAGGCGGTGCAGAACCGGGACGTGCCCACCGTGCAGGCCCTCACCCTGGCCCTGGCCGCCGTGGCGTGTCTGCTCAATCTGGCGGCGGACCTCGTCAGCCACCGCCTGGCTCCCCGTACGGAGGTGCTGCGATGAGTACCGGTGGACGTACCCGGCGGGCGGCGGTCGGGGCACTGCTGCTGGTGGTGCCGGTCGCCGCGGCCGTCGTCGGCCCGTTCGTGACGGACGCCGCCATTCCCTCCGACGGCATGCCCTACGCCCTCGGCGACGGGCATCCCCTCGGCACGGACGCGTTGGGGCGGGACGTGCTGACACTGGTACTGCGGGGCGGGGCGAGCACGCTGGGCGTGGCGTGTGCCGCGGTGGCGCTGGCCGTCGCCGTGGGCGCCGCACTCGGCCTGGCGGCGGCTTCGGCCCGTAGCCGGTGGCTGGACGATCTGCTGATGCGGCCGGTGGAGCTGCTGCTGCCGCTGCCCTCGCTGCTGGTGATCAGCGTGGTCGGGGTCGGCTGGCGCGGCCATCCGGTCGCGGTGACCCTGGCCGTGGCGGTGCTGAACGTGCCCGCCGTGGCGCGGCTGTTGCGGGCGGCGGCGCTGGACGCGGCCAGTGGGCCCGTCGCCGAGGCTATGCGGTTGCAGGGTGAGTCTGCGGCGCGGGTCCTGTTCGGGCACGTGGGGCGGGTGGTGCTTCCGGTGGCCGCCGCCGACGCCGGCACCCGGGTCGGCGGGGCGGTGTTCACGGTGGCCGCCGCCAACTTCCTCGGTCTCGGCCTCGACCCGACCTCGCCGGACTGGGGTGTGGTGATCGCCGCGAGCCGGGAGGCACTGTTCGTGCAGCCGTGGGCGGTGCTGGCACCGACGCTGATGCTGGTGATGTTCGTGGTCGGCGTCAACCTGCTGGCGGACGGGCTGCTGCCGGGCGTGGCGAGGAACCGGAAGAGGGTGCTGGCGTGGAGCCGGTGATCGAGGTCGGTGGACTCACCGCCCACGCGGGCACGGCCCGGCTCCTGGACGGGGTCGACTTCACTGTTCGGCCCGGCGAGGTGGCCGCTCTGGTGGGCCCGTCCGGCAGCGGCAAGACCACCGCAGCGCTGGCTCTGCTGGGCGAGGCCGCGCCCGGCGTACGGCTGAGCGGCACGGTACGGGTCGCCGGCGTGGAAGTGGTGGGCGACGGGGGCCCGACGGGGACCGCACACACCGTCCGGGGCGGCGTCGTGTCGTACATGCCGCAGCACCCGTCCCACGCTCTCAACCCCGCCCGGCGCATCGGCTCGGTCCTCACCGAACTCGCCCGGCTGCACCGGCCGGCCCACGGTAGTCGTGACCAGTCCACCGCCACGGACCACGCGGCCGCCGCCCTGCTCACCGCCGGCCTGCCCGACGACAAGGCGACTCGGCGCCGCTTCCCGCACCAGTTCTCCGGCGGCCAGCGACAGCGCGTCGCCCTCGCCCAGGTCCTGGCCTGCGGCCCCCGCGTCCTGGTCCTCGACGAGCCCAGCACCGGTCTGGACACAGTGGCCCGGCTACGGCTGGCCGAACAGCTGACCCGGCTGACCGCCGACGGATACGCCCTGCTCCTGCTCAGCCACGACCACGACCTGGTGCGCGCGGTGACCGACCGTACGATCCTGCTGAAGCACGGCCGGGTCACCGCCACCGGCCCCACACAGGACGTTCTCCCCGCCCCGGCGGCACCACCCCCTCCCCCGCCACGGGCCACACCCACGAAACCGGCCGGGGCCGTACTGGAGGCCCGGAACCTGACCGCGTGGCTGCACCCGGGCCACCGGGGCGAGGTCCTGCACGACGTGACCGTGCGCGTACGCGAGGGCGGCTGCACGGCGGTCGTCGGTCCTTCAGGCAGCGGCAAGACCGTCCTCGCCCGCTGCCTCGCCGGACTGCACGAACGCCACCGCGGGCACCTCACCCACCAGGGCGAGCCGCTGCCCGTCCTACGGCGCCGCACCACGCGACAGATCAGCGGCGTGCAGTACGTCTGGCAGGAGGTGCGCAACTCCTTCGACGACCGCCGCACCATCCTCGACCAAGTCGCCCGCACCGCCGTACGCCTGCGCGGCCTCACCCCGGTCGAGGCCGAACGGCAGGCCCGGCAGCTGTGGGAACGGCTCGGCCTCACTACTGAGCACACGACCCGGCACGCCGCCTCCCTGTCCGGCGGCGAACTGCAACGTGCGGCCCTGGCACGGGCGTTGCTGGCCGAACCCGACGTCCTGATCTGCGACGAGATCACCACAGCCCTCGACGCCGTCAACACCGGCCTGGTCACCGCCGAGATCACGCGGCTGCGCGAGGAGAGCGGAACAGCCGTGCTGTGGATCGGCCACGACCTCACCCACGTCGAGCGACTCGCCGACGATCTGGTCGTCCTGGACACCGGCAGGGTGGTGGAGAGCGGTGACACCGCCACGGTCCTGACCTCCCCCGCCGCCCACACCACCCGCCTGCTGCTGCGGTCCCGAAACCTCGCCACCGCCACCCACCAGTGAAGGGAACACCCCGCCCATGTCGACCACCCCCATCCCCGCCTCCACTTCCCCTTCCACCGACTGGCAGCAGTGGCAGCAGTGGCAGACGAGCTGGGACCTCCAGCAGGAGTGGTACATGCCGGACCGGGAGGAACGCTTCCGCGTGATGACCGACGCCGTCGAGGCCGTGGCGGGTCCCACCCCGCTCGTCCTCGACCTCGCCTGCGGCACCGGCAGCATCACCGCCCGCGTCCTGCGCGCGCTCCCCGACGCCCGCACCGTCTGCGTCGACATCGACCCGGCCCTGCTGACCATCGCCCGCGGCCACTTCGCCGACGACGACCGCGTCACCTTCACCGAAGCCGACCTCACCGACCCCAACTGGACCGCACGCCTCCCCCACACCACCTTTGACGCCGTCGTGACCGCCACCGCCCTGCACTGGCTCGACACCGAGCCACTGCGCCGCCTCTTCAGCACCCTCGCCGGACTACTGCGCGAGGGCGGCGTGTTCCTCAACGCCGACCACATGCACGACGAGTCCGCGCCCCGCCTCAACGCAGCGATGAACGCCCTGCTCACCGCACGCCAACAACGGCAGCGCGACGAGGGCGCCCTCGACTGGGCCGCCTGGTGGGGCCGGGTCGCCGACGACCCCACCCTCGCGGAACCGGCGGCCCGCCGCTTCGCCCTGCTCGGCGACCCACGCCAACCCCTGCCCGTCGGCGCACGGCCCGACCGTCCCACCGCCGTCCAGTGGCACCTCAACACGCTGCGCGAGCAGGGCTTCAGCGAGGCACGCCAGATCTGGTGCTCGGCGAGCGACTCACTCGTGGCCGCGCTGCGCTGAACCGGTGTCTTGGACAGGGGCGGGCGCCGGAGCCGGGAGAGGCGGGCGCCCCGCCTGACCGGCGACAGAGGTGGTAGACGAATGACCGCGTCGACGCGCGCGTAGGACTTCTGCGGCCTTCTTGCCTCGGCGGCAGCGGCCCCTTCGTGTGAGTTTTATGTGAGGTAATGCTTCGAAGGCACCCCACGATCCGATCGGTGCAGGTCACCGGATCAGGAGTGTCATGCAGCGTTCATGTTCGCCCATGCGCTCGCATGTCCGCAGACGACGCTGGCGCGGTGCTCGTGGTCATCGCGGGCATCTCTGCCACCGTTGGCCTGTGGAGATTTGATGATCGAAGTATGTGGACTGACCAAGCGCTACGGAGAGGTCCTCGCCGTGGACGATCTGTCCTTCGGCGTCCGTGCGGGAGAGGTGACCGGCTTCCTGGGGCCCAATGGCGCGGGCAAGTCGACGACCCTCCGGATGATTCTGGGTCTGGACGCTGCCAGCTCGGGCACCGCGACCGTGCAGGGTCGGCCATACAGCGCCCAGCCCGCTCCGCTCAAGGCGGTCGGGGCACTGTTGGATCCCGGCTCGGTGCTGCCCAGCCGCACTGCCTTCCATCATCTGCTGGCCCTTGCGGCCGGCAACGGCATCCCGCGCAGCCGCGTGGACCAGACACTGGCCGAAGTGGGACTGGAGAAGGTTGCGCGGCGCAGGGCCGGGACCTTCTCCCTCGGGATGCGCCAGCGCTTGGGGATTGCCGCCGCGCTGCTGGGCGATCCGCCGGTCCTGGTCTTTGACGAGCCCCTCAATGGTCTCGACCCTGAGGGCATTGTGTGGATCCGCTCGCTCATGCGCAGAATGGCGGCCGAGGGACGCGTCGTGCTGATGTCCAGCCATCTGATGAGTGAGATGGAACTGACTGCGGACCATCTCATCGTCGTCGGGCGCGGGAAGCTGATCGCGGACACCACGATGAAGGAGTTCATCGAAGCGCACTCCGAGCGCGAGGTCCTGGTGCGCACCCCGCAGGCCGAGACGCTCCGGCCGATGCTGACCGGCGCCGCCGACATACGGGCCGAGGACAACGACACGCTCGTGGTCACCGGCCTGGAAGCCGCCACCATAGGAGCCCTGGCCGCGGCGGGCGCAGTGGAGCTGCACGAGCTGTTCCCGCGTCAGGTGTCCTTGGAGAAGGCGTTTATGGACCTGACCCGCGATGCGGTGGAGTACCAGGCAGACAAGGAGACGAACTGATGAGCCGCCCCCGCACGCGCCCCGGGTCAGCGCCGGTTCTGGTGAAGCTCCTCTCTCGCGTCGGCAGCAGGCGGTCCGCGTCGAACAGTGCGGGGCCGGGCCGGGCGACCTTCTGGCACAGCCTGCACGCCGAGTGGGTCAAGATCCGGACGATGCGGTCGACCCTGTTCGTGATCCTGGGCGCGCTGGCCTTCGCCGTGGGCCTTGCCGCCCTGAACGGTTCGTCGGCAGGTGGCGAGTACCCGGACCTGCCGCCCGACGAGCAGGCCGCTTTCGATCCGCTGGCGACCAGTCTCATGGGCTACCTGGTGGCGCAGATCGCGTTCGGCCTGCTGGGCGGCCTGGTGATGACCTCCGAATACGGGGCGCGCACGATCGTGCCCACCCTCACCTCCGTGCCGCAAAGGGCGCGGGTCCTGGGATCGAAGGCACTGGTGTTACTGGGGGTGGCACTGCCGGTCGGGATCGTGGTGTCGCTCGCCGGGTTCCTCATCGGACAGGCTTCGCTGTCCGGGGCGGGCGCTCCACACCTGGCGCTGGCGGATGGTGTGGCACTGCGCGGCATCTTCGGCGGTGGCGTATATCTGGCATTGGCCGCCCTCTTCGGATTGGCTCTGGGCGCGGTGATCCGCTCTACGACCGCTACGGTGACGACACTGTTCGGCGTGATGCTCATCGTCCAGGCGTTCGCGCCCGCGCTGCCCGGCGCGCTCGGAGACTGGGTCTCGAAGTTCTGGCCGCCCATCGCTGGTGGACAGATCATCACCGCTGTCCGGGATCCGGAAGTACTGGGCCCCTGGGCCGGGCTCGGCATCATGGCCGGGTGCGTGGCCGCACTGCTTACCGTGGCGTTCGTCGTGTTCCGCAAGCGCGATGCCTGAGGCGGCAGGGACACTGGGAGTGCAGTAGATCACCGGTCGGGGACAGATGCCATGACGACGAAACAACGCCTGCTCCTCGTTGAGGACGAGCCCACCTTGCGCGAGTTGCTGTCAGCGAGTCTGCAGCTGGCCGGCTTCCACGTGGCCTCGGTCGAGAGCGGCGCACAGGCGCTGGAAGCGGTGCGCAAGCAGCATGCGGACCTGATCGTGCTGGACGTGATGCTGCCCGACATCGACGGCTTCGAGGTTGCCCGCCGCCTGCGCGCACGCCCGGACGTGCCTGCAGGACATCCGCCGATCCTCTTCCTCACCGCACGGGACGCGGCCGAGGACCGGATCAGCGGGCTACGGGCCGGCGGGGACGACTACGTCACCAAGCCGTTCAACCTGGAGGAGCTGGTCCTGCGCATCCAAGCCGTGCTACGCCGCACCAGCGGCCATCAACCCGACAACCGCGTCACAGTGGGCGATCTGGAACTGGACGCCGACAGCCATCAGGTCACCCGGGGCGGCGTGCCGGTTCCCCTGTCTCCGACCGAGTTCAGTCTGCTGCGCGTGCTGATGGAGAACGCCGGGCAGGTCCTGTCCCGGGAACAGCTGCTGGATCAGGTCTGGCATTACGATTTCGGCGGCGATGACTCCATCGTGGCTTCCTACGTCAGCTACCTTCGCCGGAAGATCGACACCGGAGAGACCAAGCTGATCCACACCGTGCGCGGCACGGGCTACGTCCTGCGCAGGCCCAGGTCATGACCATCACGTCAATGCTCCGCGGCGCCGCACGTCTGTCGCTCCGGGCCCGTCTGGTGATCATCTGCCTGCTGTTGGTCGTGGCCGCCCTCCTCGCCAGCAACGCCCTGCTGATCACGCTCCTCCAGCGGCAGCTGGTGGACCAGCTGGACGAGCGGCTGCGCACGGCCGCCGCAGCGGCAGCGCAGCTCTCCGATCTCAGCAAGGATCCCGAAGCCACTGCACCGCGGGTGCGCGATGCAGTGGAGCGTCAGATGACCGGCGACGTCTACGTGGCCCGTCTGAACGCCGACGGTAGTCTGTCGCAGACCCTGCGCTCTGCGGTGGGCGATGCACCCAAACTGCCACGTTTGGACACGACAGCGGTCGCGACCCGCGGCGGTGCCCCCTTTCAGGCGTCGGGCGGCAGCAGCGACTGGCGAGTGATCGCCCAACCGGTGCGCTCCTTGCCGCGACAGGACAGGGACACGTCTTCAACGCGAAGCATCGTTGTGGCCGGCTCGCTGGAAGCAGTGAGCGGCACGATCCGGGACCTGGGACTGCGGATGCTGGTGATCGATTCCCTGGTCCTGATCCTGCTGGGTGTCATCGGCTGGTTCGCCGTACGCGCCGGGCTGCGTCCCCTGCGGCGCATCGAGACGACCGCGGCCGCCATCGCCGGCGGAGACCTCTCCAGGCGGGTCCCCGACCTGGCCTCCACCCGTACAGAACTGGGGCGCCTCGCCGCAGCCCTCAATGGCATGCTGGACCGGATCGAAACCGGCGACGCGGCACGGGCGGCCACCAACGACCGGATGCGCACCTTCATCGCGGACGCCAGCCACGAACTGCGTACACCCCTGTTCGGGATCAAAGGATTCACCGAGCTGTACAGCATGGGAGGCATGCCCGAGCGTACGGACGTCGACACCGCGATGAACCGCATCGAGCGCGAATCAGCCCGCCTGGTGCGCATCGTCGAGGACCTACTGCTGCTGGCACGCCTGGATGAGGACCCCACCGCACGCACCCAGCTGCCACTGAAGCTGACCCCAATGGACCTGCGCACCCTGGCGGCCGATGCTCTGCACGACCTGAGGGCCCTCGCCCCCGACCGAGCAGCCACCCTGACCGGCCCCGGCGGCGGTCCTCCGGGCGCTGCCCCCGTCCTGGGAGACGAGGCGAGGCTACGCCAGGTCATGTCCAACCTGATCGGGAACGCCATCACACACACCCCTGCCGGCAGCTCGGTCCGGATCGGCGTGGGCACACACAACGCACTGGCAATCCTCGAACTGAGCGACCAGGGCACCGGAATGACAGCCGAGCAGGCCGCCCGCATCTTCGATCGCTTCTACCGCGCCGACACAGCCCGAGGCCGGACCCAGACCGGCGGCACCGGCCTGGGCCTGTCCATCGCCCACTCCCTGGTCACCGCCCACCACGGCCGGATAGAAGTCCACACTTCCCCCGGTCAAGGCGCCACCTTCCGCATCCTGCTTCCCATACACACCGCCCCCGGCGACTAAAGGAGCATTTTGATCTGGATTATCGTGTATTAGGCGGGCGATTCTTTAGGCCGTCGGGTTGTGGTGCTCGTGCTGCCGGAGATGCGGATTGATTTTTGCTGGTCGGGTGGGGTGGCAGGTGAGGCGGGAAGTGACTTGTGCCTGCCTCATCCCAGAACGCCCGGCCTTCACGGAAGCGTGCTTCCGTTGGGTCGCTGTGCGCCTGGGCGCACTCGGTCCGCGGCGGTACGCCGCAAGCATGCCGACGCGACGCCCGTGTCCGAGTGATCTGTCCGATGCCCGCTGGAAGTTGATCGAGCCGGTGCTCTCTGCCTGGCGGCTCGAGCGCCGCGGCAGGGCCCCGGACTTCGGCCGGCCGCCGGAAGACGACCTGCGCGACATCATGGACGCGATCTTGTATGTGGACCGCCCCGGGGCCCAGTAGCGCTACCTTCCGCACGACTTCCCGCATTGGAACACCGTCTACGGCTACTTCGCCAAGCGGGCGGACGAGGGTGTGTTCGCCCAGCTCATCGGCCTGCTCCGGCAGCTGCTACGGGAGAAGGATGGGACACCCTCGGACCTTCGCTTGCCGTGCTGGTCACCGCGGCAAGCATGCAGGACTCCGCCGCCGACCATCCCGGCGGCGTCCGCAAGGTGTGGGGCGACGGCGGCTACCGCCAGCACCTCGTCGAACAGCGCCGTCAGCACCGCGCCGGACAATCCCGCCACCCGCACCCATGACATCGGCGGCACCCCCGGCACCCCCGGCTTCGCCCCCAGGATCCGCCGCACTGTCGAGCACACCGAGGTAACCGCCTGATGATCGTCTCCACCAACCCGGCCACCGGCACCGAACTCGCCCGTCACACCCCGCAGTCCGCCGAGGAGGTCGACGGCATCCTCGGCGCGGTGACCGAAGCCCAGGCCGCCTGGCGTCGACGTAACATCACCGACCGCCCCCCTGCTGCGCGAGATGGCCCGCGTCCTGCGCGAGGACACGGACCACTACGCGGCACTCATCACCGCCGAGATGGGCAAGCCGATCACCGAAGCGCACGCCGAGATCGAGAAGTGCGCGATGACCTGCGAGTACTACGCCGAGCACGCCCCCGAGCAGCTCGCCGACCGACCCGTCGCCTCCAACGCCACCGAGAGCGCCGTCGTCTACGACCCGCTCGGCGTGGCCGTCACCCTCACCGGCTCCACCGAGGTCGGCGCGATCGTCGCCGCCCAGGCCGCCGCCCTGAAGAAGCAGGTCCTGGAACTCGGCGGCTCGGACCCCTTCGTCGTCCTCGCCGACGCCGACATCGAGGCCGCCGCCGCCACCGCCGTCAGAGCCCGCTACGTCAACGTCGGCCAATCCTGCGTCAACGCCAAGCGCTTCATCGTCGAGGAGGCCGTGGCCGACGCCTTCGTCGCCGCCTTCACGACCGCCGCCGCGGAACTGAAGGTCGGGGACCCGACCGACCCCGAAACTGCGATCGGCCCCATGGCCCGCTCCAACCTCCGCGACACCCTGCACGACCAGGTCCGCCGCACCGTCGACGCCGGCGCCCACCTGCTCCTCGGCGGCGAGATCCCCGACGGGCCGGGCTGCTACTACCCGCCCACCGTCCTCGACCACGCCCGCCCCGGGATGGCCGCCTTCGACGAGGAGACCTTCGGCCCCGTCGCCGCCATCACCCGCGTCGCCGACACGGACGAGGCCATCGCCCTGGCCAACCGGACCGAGTACGGCCTCGGCGCCGCCCTGTGGACGGGCGACCTCGACCGTGCCCGCCGACTGACCCGCCTCCTCGAGACCGGCGCCGTCTTCGTCAACGGCATGGTCGCCTCCGACCCGCGTCTGCCCTTCGGCGGCATCAAGAAGTCCGGCTACGGCCGCGAACTCGGCGCCGAAGGCATCCGCGAGTTCGTCAACACCAAGACCGTCTGGATCGGCCCGGCCACCTGACCACCCTCACCTGGAGAAACCCCGTGCACCACCACCCCACCGACCAGTCCTGCTTCGCCCCTTCGAGCCCGCGGTCCTGCGCCCGGCCAAGCTGGCCGCCTTCAGCCGCGGCGGCGGCGCCCGCACCATCCCCCTCGTCACCAAGGCGACCGGCGCCGAAGTCTTCCTCACCGGCCAGACCCTCTTCGATGGCGGCGCCGGTATCGCCCTGCACACCCACAACTGCCCGGAAAGCGTCACGATCCTCGAAGGCAACGCCATCGTGGAGATCGACGGCACCGAACACCCCGTCACCCGCTTCGACACCACCTACGTCCCAACCGGCACGCCCCACCGCTTCCGCAACGCCTCCGCCACCGAGCCGATGCGCATCCTGTGGATCTACGCCACCGTCGACGCCACCCGCACCATCGTCGAGACCGGCGTCACCGCACGGGTAGACGCCGAGCACGCCAAAGCCGCTTCCCGCGACAACGGCTGACACCAGGTCCTCTCCGCGCGAGGGAAGGTGAGCCGACTGACGGCGGCCACTTCCTCCGGCGCACGACCGCCTTGAACTGCCTGATCGGTCTGTCGCTGGTGCGGGCGCGGGTGGACAGCTCGACGTCACCGTCCATGACACGGAAAACGGCGTCCTCGATGATGATCGTCACGGTCCTTCCGGCGTGAGCGCGGCCGATCCGCAGGCGCCGGCCGCCGGCCATCACCACGCCGTCCACCGGCACTTTGCGCTGAGCCCGCAGGGCCTGCGCCGACGGCGGGAGATCGCGGTGTGCGGGCTGCGGACCCCACTGATCTGCGCTCGTTGCTCCGGTGGGATGGGCGCAGGCAGCGTCTTGACCACGAGGCCGTCGGCGATGACGTGCATCAGCTGGCCGTCGAACCGCAGGGTGACCTGCTGTCCGGCAAGCGGGGCCGCGACCTTGACGCGCTGCCCGCCGAGGCCGAGGCCGACGTCCCCGTCCCGGCCGACCAGCCGGTCGACCTCCACCACGAGCGGGGCTTGCGGTCCGTCGGGCAGGGCGGGCGTCGCCGGATCGGGGCCGGCGATCCGCCCGCCGCGCTGCACCAACGCCTCCAGATCGGCCGCCGTGAACTGGAAGGTGCGGGTGCGGGCGAGTTCGCCGTCGATGAAGACGTGGATGCTGCGCTCGTCGGCCCAGACGGTGGCGGTGCGTCCGCCCAGCGCGGCGGGGAACTTCAGCTACTGGCCGGAGGAGAGACACAGTCTGCCGATCGGCGAGATGAGTGCCTCGAACTCCACGGCCCTGAGGTGGGATTCGTCGATGGGCAACTGCGGTGAGGGCAGGAGCGCGGGCAGCTGCGGCGCCAGCAGCTCGGCCGTCGCAGGCGTGGTCTCACCCTGCGGCTCGGGCAGGTGGACCTCCTGCCAGTCCTGTTTCGGGTCCTTGGCCGCGGGGCGAAACACAGCGGCGGGCACACATGTCGAGCGACTGGTGCGGTCCGCTCTGGTTGCAGCCGTACCCCCAGGCGTCGATGCCGGCCCGGGCTGTTGCCTGGCCTGGCGAACGGACCCGCGTGGCCGAGCAGTTCGCGCCGCAGGGACTTGTGAGAGGGCGTTAAGTCCGTTTCTGGTAGCGGCCGCGTCCCGGTTGCTCGAGGAATCCCTGGCGGACGAGTCGTCCCAGGCGGGAGCGGGTGACGTTGATCGAGGGCTCGTCGGTGGGCAGGCCGAGGTGCTCATGCAGATCACGGACGCGGAACACCTCCCCGGGGTGCTCGTTGAACGTGGTCACGATGCGCTGGTAGACGGTCGCGATGGCGGTCTCCGCGGGGGCCGGTGCCTGGTCGGGAGGGGTGAGGCCGTCGATGACCTTGCCGGTGGCAGCGAGCTCGGCCAGGCGGGCTTCGGTCTCGGCGAGGTCGGTGGTGAGCCGCTCGATCTGCTCGCGCAGGTGGTCGGCGCGGGCAGCGGTCTCATCGTGCTCGGTCTGCAGCAGCCGCAGGAGTTCGCAGACGTTCACGCGGCCAGCTCCACGTCGTCCCGCCAGGTGGGGGTAGGGGTGGTGAGGCGGCGGAGCATGCCGGCGGTGGAGGCCCAGTAGACGCGGGAGGCCGCGTTGTCGGGCCGGTGGTCGTAGTCGCGGGCGAGGCGCCGCTGCAGCATGAGGGTGCCGTTGACCTGCTCGACCACCCACCGCTTCGGTTGCGGGACGAAGCCTTTCCCCTCGTCGTCGGGGTTGCGGCGGACCACCTCAACGGTGATGTCCTTCACCGCCCCGTGGATGATCACGGCGTCCTTGAAGCCCTGGTCGACCAGGACCTTCTCCAGGCGCATCCCACACCGCTCAGCCGCCTGGTCCAGCAGGGCGATGCCGGCTTCGTTGTCGTGCGCGCTCGCAGCGAGGATCACCACACCGATGACCAGGCCCAGCACATCGACGGCCAGTCCCCGCTTCCTGCCGGGCGTCTTCTTGTTCGCGTCCAGTCCCGTCGTCTCCTTCGGCACCCCGGCCGCCACGCGGACGGACTGGGTGTCGATGATCACCAGGGACGGGTCCTCTAATCGTCTGGACCGTTCCCGCACCTGGCAGCGCAGGATCTCCTGGATCCGCTGGTCAAGGCCGTCCTGGCGCCACAGGGTGAAGTAGTAGAACACTGCCGACCAGGCCGGGAAGTCGTGCGGCAGAAGCCGCCACTGACAGCCCGTCCGGTTCTGGTAAAGCAGCGCGTTCACGACCTCGCGCAGGGCGCAGGAGCCCGGGTCTCCGGTCGCCGACCGCGCCACCCGCTCCTGCTTCCACGCGGTGACCAGCGGCTCGATCAACGCCCACTGCTCGTCGGACAAGTCGGTTGCGTACGGCGTCCGTTCCATGCCCACGACCCCATCATGTACACGCCATGACACGAGGACGGAACTGTCCCATCACCCACGAACGGGCGACACCACATCATCAGGAACGGGACTTAACGCCCTCTGAAATCTCTCGATCTTCCCGGTGGTGGTCGGAGAGCGGGGTGTGGTCAGCCGGGCGGCCTCTCAGCAAGCCAGGTCAGGTATCACCCATCCGTGCAGCAGTCCCGGTCGTTGAGGCTCGTGCCGTGGCGAAGTGAGTCATCAGCGATGCCTGCCGCGCTCCGCAGGGGCGCGGCACTACGCATGCCATGGCGGCACCCGGCGGCGTGAACTGGCCATCCTCGGCCGGGAAAGCACCGGCACCGGCCCGGCACCGGCCCCGTCCGACGTCTTCCCGGACCGCTTCGGCAGGCTCGGCGCTTGACCATAGGCATGCCAACGACACGCCTCACACGTCACACGCGTCTCTCACACCTCGCCCTCACCGCGGACCGCACCGGAACACACGCCTCCCCTTACTGCGAACCCGGAATCCCCACCCCCTCAGCGCCCCCTCGCGCTTTCCAGCCAACCGATCCGCGACCTTGTAGCCCGTTCGAGGCGCTGGCTACGATCCGCCTCGTTTCGCTTTCTACACAACCTGCACGATCGCTTCATCCAACGGGGGAATCGTGGAGTCGTTCACACAGGCGGGAGCGGCGGACCCCCGCGGTGGATTACCCCGGCCCCGGTTGCTCCGGGGTCGCAGTGGCGCTTCCGGTTCCGGGCGCGACCAGTCCGCCCGGGACTTCCGTCTCTTCTGGTGCGCCAACGCCGTCGACGCACTAGGCACCCAGGCATCCGGCGCCGTCCTTCCCCTGCTGCTCCTCGGTCTCGGGCACTCACCGCGGACCGCTGGGCTCGTCGCCGGGCTCTCGCTGGCCGCGGGTCTGCTGCTCGGGCCGCTCGCGGCCGTCCCCGCCGACCGCGGCGCGCGCAAGACGATCATGTTCTGGTCCGCCGTCGTCGCCGCGCTCGCCATGGGCTCCGTCGCCGTGCCCCTGCTCGCCGGACACCTGACGCTTCCGCACCTCGTGGCCGCCGTCCTCGTCGAACGGTTCGCCACCGCCTGTCACGACGCCGCGTCGCGCGGCACGGTCGCCCTGATCTGCCCGCCCGACGACCAGCCGCGCGCCGTGGCCCGGCTCGCCGCCGCCGACCAGGGCTCACTCATTCTCGGCCCGGCCCTCGGCGGAGCCGCGTACCAGCTCTTTCGCGCTCTGCCGTTCGCGGCCGACGCCCTCTCCTACGCCGTCGTCGCCGGCTGCGTACGGGCCATGCGTACGGATCTGAAGGCCGCGGCGGCTCCTTCGGGCGAGGGGTTGTGGCGTGCGGCCGCCGCCGGCCTGTCCCTGGTGCGACGACGGCCGTTGCTGCGCCTCGTGCTGACGTGGGTCGCGCTGGTCAACGGGGTGGCCGCGACGCTCTACTACTCCGCGGTCTTCGTGCTGCAACGTTCCGGCAGTGGTGCGCTCCCGCTCGGCCTCGTCCTCGCCGTCACCGGCGCCGCGGGGCTGGCCGGGTCCCTCGCGGCGCCCAAGGCCGCCGCCCGTCTCGGCGCCGCCCGCACCCTCATCACCGTCACCTGGCTCCTCGCCCCGCTCACCGCGGCCCTCGCCCTCGCCGAGGGGCCCTGGGCGTACGGCGTACTGCTCGGCGCGATCGGCCTCCTCGTGCCGCTGCCCGCCGTCGTCCTCCAGGCCCGTGCCCTGCTGACGACCGAGCCCGACCTGCAGGCCCGCGTCGGCGCCGTCATCGCCACCGGCGCCGGCGCCACCGCCGCCCTCGCCCCGGTCCTGGCCGGTCTCTTCGCCGGCCGGCTGAACCCGGCGACGCCCGCGCTTGGTTGCGCCGCCCTCCTCGTCCTGCTCGCCGCGCACACCACCCGGCGCGCTGCCCTCGCGGAGGCCGCCGCATGAGCCGCTTCCAGGTGTACCGCGCCGCGCTGCCCGAGGTGTGCGCCACCGATCCGCACCGCATGGTGTTCACCGCCGACGCAGAGGGCCGCTGCGAGGTCTTCACCTGGGATGCCGCCGCCCGCCACGCCCGCCGCGTCACCGACCGCCCCGGCGGCACCCTGCACGGCGCGATCGACGCCGACGCATACGTGTGGTGGTTCGCCGAGGACGCGCGGGGCGTCGGCCACTGGCAATTTCAGCCGTTCGACGGCCCGTTCACCGGCTGCCCCGGCCGGCCCGGTCTGACCGGCGTCCCCGACGGCACCGCCCGCGGCCTCGCCGTCACCGCCGACGCCACCGTCGCCCTCGGCATCGGACTGGGCGACCACACCACCGTCATGCACGGGACACGCGGCGGCCCCGGACGCGAGGTCGCTCGTGTGAACGGCCCCGCCGCGCTCGCCGGACTCGCCCCGCACGGCGGCCTCCTCGCTCTCACCCGCACCGCCGACGCGCCCGGCGCCGTCACCCTCCTCACCCCCGACGGCACCGAGGTCGCGGCCCTCCCCGGTGACGGCCCGCACGGCAGACTGTGGGCGCTCGGCTTCGGCCCCGCGCTCGACGACCACCCCACCCTGCTGCTCGTCCGCGAGCGCGGGGACCGCTACACCCTCGCCACCTGGACCGCCGCCACCGGCACCGTCACGCACGACTGGTGCGCCCTGGAAACCCAGTTCACCGCCCGCTGGTATCCGGACGGCGGCGCCGTGCTGATCCGGCAGGACCGGCACGGCCGCTCCCTGCTCCGCCGCGCCGACCTCGCCCGCCGTACTCTGGGCCCCGTACAGACTCCGCCCGGAACGCTCCTGGACGCGGTCCCGCGCCCCGGCGGCGACCTGCACACCCTCTGGACGGACAGCACTCACCCGCCCCGCATGAGGTCCACGGCCGGGACTCCGCTGCCCCCGCTCGGCACCGTCGACGGCCGTGTGCCCGGCACTCTGCGCGACATACACACACCGGGACCGGACGGCCCGGTACACACGTTGTTCAGCTTTCCCGAGTCCACACCCGGGCCGCACCCCGCCGTGTTCCTCGTCCACGGCGGCCCGGCCGACCACGACCGCGACGCCTACGACGGCACCGTGCACTCCTTGGTGGCCTCCGGGTTCGCCGTGGCCCGCGTCAACTACCGCGGCTCCACTGGATACGGACCGGGCTGGCAGCACGCCTTCCGCGACGGCGTCGGCCACACCCAGGTCACCGACCTCGCCGCCGTCCGCGCCGACCTCGTGGCGCGCGGGCTCATCCGGCCGGGCGCCACCGGACTCTGGGGCACCTCCTGGGGCGGTTACCTCGTCCTGCTCGCCCTCGGCACCCGCCCGGGGCTCTGGCAGGCGGGCGTCGCCGTCAAACCCGTTGCCGACTACGCCGCCGCACACGCCGCCGCCACACCCGCCCTCCGCGCGCTGGACGAGCGGCTGTTCGGCGGCACACCCGCACAGGTGCCGCACGCATACGCGCACAGCTCGCCGATCCGCTACGCCGCACGCGTCCGCGATCCGCTCCTGATCGTCGCCGCCACGAACGACACCAAGTGCCCGCCCGCACAGATCCATTCCTACCTCGCCGCCCTCGACACGGCCGGTACCCCACACGAGTCCCTGTGGCTCGAGTCCGGGCACGACGGCTACGACGGCGGCGACCACGTGACCGTCCTGCGCCGCGCGGTGCGCTTCCTCGACCGCACGCTCCGGCGCACCGCCCGCACCACCCCACCCCCCAGACGCCCCGCTCCGGCCGGAGAGGGGTCGGCGCACCACACAGTCGAACACTGAGAGAGAAGGAGAAACCCATGCAGAAGGACGTCATCCACAACGACCCGCTGGCCGAGGACGAGACGAACCGCAAGCCGAGCGTCGGCATCACGATCACCGTCCCGTTCCGCAACGCGGAGGACGGCGACGACACCGTCGAGGACTGATCCTCACCGGTCGGCCCCAGGGCGCCCCGGGGCCGACCGGCCCGCACCGTCGCCCGCCCCCGCACCACGTCAGGAGAGAAGCGCCCATGCGCGTACTGCTGGTCAACATGCCCTGGTCGCCCATCGACCTGCCGTCCCTAGCCCTCGGCATCCTCAAACGGAGTGTGGACGAGCGCGTGCCCGGTGCCAGTGCCGAGGTGCTGCACGCCAACCTCATGTTCACCGACTGGATCACCGAACGCACCGAGTTCACCGGCGACGACTACGAGTACTACGCCCTCTCCTCCTACTTCATGGGCTGCGGCGACTGGGTCTTCTCCTCCGCCCTGTACGACGACCCGGCCTGGCGCGAGGACGAGTTCGTGGCGACGATGAGCGGCAAGCTCAAGTCCGAGCGGATGAGAATGACCCGCGAACTGCACCGCATCGCATCGGACTTCGTCGAAATGATCGCCCGGCAGATAGTGGCGAGCGAGCCGGATGTCGTCGGGTTCACCTCCACTTTCCAGCAGAACACAGCCGCGCTCGCCGCCGCCCGCCGCGTCAAGCAGCTCGCCCCGCACATCGTGACCGTCATGGGCGGCGCCAACTGCGACGGCGAACAGGGCGCCACCGTGCACCGCAACTTCCCCTTCGTCGACCACGTCGTACGAGGCGAGGGCGAGGCAGCCTTCCCCGAACTCCTCGGCGCGCTCGCGGAGGGCGGCCCGCTCGACTCGATTCCCGGCCTGTGCCACCGCGACGCGGACGGCGTGCATGTCGCCAACCCGATGGCTACCCGCCCGCTGCCGCCCACCGCGATCCTGCCGCCCGACTACAGCGGCTACTTCGAAAGGCTCGCCTCGTCCGTCGCCCGCAACTGGGTCGAGCCAAAACTCGTCGTCGAGGGGGCGCGGGGCTGCTGGTGGGGCGAGAAACACCACTGCACCTTCTGCGGGCTCAACGGCTCCTTCATGGAGTTCCGCTCCAAGAGCCCCGACACCTTCTACGAGGAGATTATGGAGCTGGCCCGTCGCCACCGGGTCCTCGACATGTATGTCGTCGACAACATCCTCGACATGCGCTACCTCACCACCGTGCTGCCCCGCATCATCGAGAGCGGCTACGACCTGCGCCTGCACATCGAGATCAAGGCCAACATGAGGCGCAGTCAGCTGCGCACACTCGCCGACGCAGGCCTCATCTACGTGCAACCCGGCATCGAGAGCCTCAACAGCCGCGTGCTGGACCTGATGGACAAGGGTGTGAGCGGCTGCCAGAACGTGCGGATGCTGCGCGACGGCGCCGAGACCGGGCTCTCCGTCGCCTGGAACTACCTGCACGGATTCCCCGGGGAGAGTGCTGAGGACTACGACCCGGTCATCGCCCAGATACCGGCCCTGGAACACCTGGACCCACCGGTCGACCTGTCCGCGCGCATCGCGATCGAGCGTTTCAGCCCCTACTTCGAACGCCCCGAACTGGGCTTCATCGGTCTGCTCCCCGAAGCGCACTACCGCTTCACCTACGACCTGCCCGAGGAAGAGCTGTACGGCATGGCGTACGTCTTCGAGGCGCCCGCCCGCGGCATCGGCGAACCCACCGTCAGCGCCCTCAACAAGGCCCTCGCCGACTGGAAGAAGCACCACACCGACGCCCGGCTCACCCACGACGACCACGGCGATCGCATCGTCCTGGTCAGCCGTCGCCGCGCTTTCGACTGGCGGGTGAAGGAGCTCACCGACCCCTTCGAACTCGCCCTCTTCCGCCTCCTCGACCAGCCGCACAACGTGTCGGCCCTCACCCGCAAGGCCGCGGCACACGTCCCCGAGGCGACCCGCGACGAGGACGGGGTCCGGCGGCTCCTCGACACCTGGCTCGCCCTCGGCATCGTCTTCGCCGACGCGGGACAGTACGTCCACATCGCCCCGGCCGCCGTCAACGAGGACCTGCTGCGCCTGGACTTCATGCGACACATCCACACCGAGGACGCCCCCGACGGTGCCGCCGTCCCCGAGCCGGCCTGACCCCTCCCGCCCCGCTTCGAAGGAGCACGATGACCGCCACCCTCGCCGCGCCGACGACGGTCCTCGCCTGGCGCGACTACGACCCCGTCGCGTGCGAGCTGCCTGGCATGTTCCTGGGCGAGGTGCCCCTGCCTGGCCCGGCGCGCGGCCAGGCTGCACGCCTGTGGGAGCTAGGCGCGCGCCGTGTGCGGCTGCCCGCCCCCGTCGACCTCTCCACCGGCGCGGACCCGGCAGCCGCCGTGTACGGGCTCTCCCTGGTTCGGGACCTGACCGCGCGGGCGGTCATGGTCGAGTGGAAACTGCGTCTCGACCCGAGGGACGGGGAGACCTGGCGACGGCTCAGCCATCTCCAGCCGCCCGCCGCGCTGCACGGCCCCGCCGACGCCGGGGAGTCGCTGCGCTCATGGCAGCGCGGTCACTACCTGTGCAAGTGCCTGTGGCGCAAAGGCCCCGGCTTCCTGCAGATCCGCGACCGTCGCTGGGGAGAGCTGAGCCGCTTCACCGCCGACGAACCCGAGTACGACACCGCGGTCCGCCTGCTGGACTACGGCGCCCTCGCCGACACCGTCGACCAGGCCGCGCTGGCCGACTTCCGCTCCGAACACCTCGTCCTAGACGTCGGCCCGTACGCATGGTGGCTGCCGTACCGTGTCAGCCGGTGGCTCCAGCAGTCGATCGCCATCTGAAGGAGCGGGGCTCGATCGTGGCCGAGGAGGAAGCGCCGGCCGGCGGCACGGTGTACCCGGACGCCGTGCTCAGCCGCGGCGACCTGGTCGAGCGCCCTCGCAGCGGCCTCGGGAGGGCCGGGCGCTGCGGCGGAACGCGTAGCCGGGCAGCGAGGGGGCGACGACCGTGAACACGTCGGACGCGTCGCCGCCGTGCTGCGGCGGCTCCGCGAGACGCCGGGCGAGGTCGGTGAGCTCCAGGAAGGTGCTGGGCGAGCCGTGGGTCAGGACGATCGGCAGGACGCCGGGCTGCTCGCCGTCGAACCGGAGGCAATGGACGGGCGTGCCGCCGATGGCGGCCGTGTGGTGCGGCAGGGCATTGATCCGCGCCTCGTGGGTGCGCCAGTCATAGCCGGTGGCCCACTACTCCGCCAGGCGGCGCACCTCAGTTGTGTCGGCGCCCGCTTCCCAGCCGTCGACGGGCCACCCGGTGGGCCACCGGGTGGCGCGTAGCCGCGCGCGCAGGTCTTCGAGTTCTGCGTCGGGCACCGCGATCTCCGGCGACGGGTCGGTCATGTGCCCCTCCTGACCGTGCTCACGTGCTGGTCGTGATTCTGTCTTCGCATCGGTCGCAGTCGGCGCAGCATGATCGCGACCGGACCATACTGCGGCACACGCCGACTTGATTACCGCGTTGCGGTGGCCAGCGCCGCGCGGATGGCGTCCGGGCCGGTCGGCCGGCCCTTCTCGTTCGAGGGCGGCCCGTACGGGGTTCCCCACACCGGTGTGCCCGTCGCCTGCCGCCAGCTGTCGGCCAGGAGTCCCGCGTCCACCACGCCGTACCCGATGGAATCGATGAACTCGGCAGCTGCCGCCTTCGCCGGCCCGGAGTCCCCGGCGATCGGCAGGTACGAGCGGTCGGCCGCCCCCGCCGGGCGGGCGAGCGACAACAGGTGCTTGAAGTAGATGTTGTTGAACGCTTTCACCAGCATGGCGTCCGGGACGTATCGCAGCAGCAGCTCGCTCGAGGTGAGCGACGTGCCCTCCAGCTCGGGGATGTGCCCGTCGCGCTCGGGGCCGTAGTTGCACGTGTCGATGACCGTCTTCCCGGCCAGCGGTGCGGCGGGCAGGGCGGGGAAGGCCGTGACCGGCACCGTGACCACGACGATGTCACCGGCCGCCGCGGCCTCCTCGCTCGTCGCCGCCGACGCTTGGGGACCCAGTTCCGCGACCGTGTCCGCGAGCGACCCGGGACCGCGCGAGTTGCTGAGCACGACCTGGTGTCCGGCCGCGACGGCGAGCCGCGTGATCGTGCTGCCGATGGACCCGCTTCCGATGAATCCCACAGTGGTCATCAGATTGCGGGGACGTCGGATGACGGGAAGTAGTGGCCGTTGTCCAGGTCGGCGAGGAGGCCGGGCTGGGCGGGTTCCCAGCCGAGGGTCTTGCGGGTGATGAGGTTGGACGTCGGGTAGCTCTGCGTGACGATGTTGGTGAGGAACCCGAAGTGCCCCGGCAGCATCAGTTCGTCCAGGGGCACGCTCACCGCGGGCAGGCTCAGGCGGTTGCCGATGGCCTCCGCGATCTCGCGGACCGGGATGCCCCCGTCCTCGACCGCGTGCCAGTAGCGGCCGGCCGGGCCCTTCTCCAGTGCCAGGCGGAACAGGGAAGCGGCGTCGCGGATGTGTACGGCGTTCCACAGGTTCGTGCCGTCTCCAGGGTACCCGGCGAAGCCCTTCTCCTTCGCCAGGGCGATCAGTGTGGGGAGGAAGCCGGCACGATCGGCCGTGCTGTGCGCGATGTTGGCGATCCGTACGACCGAAGACCGGACTCCCCGCTCGGCGAGGCCGATGACCGCGGTCTCGACGACGTTACGGGCCCGGAGGGTGCCCTTGTGCTCATCGCCGACGGGGAGGGCGGGATCCTCCTCGGTGGACGGCCTGCCCAGGTTCCGCCCGGTCCCGGGCGAGCCGATGCTCCCCGCCGCGACCAGTGGCTTTCCGGTTCCCGCGAGTGCCTCGCCGTAGGCGAGCACGATCGGGAGCTCGGCGGCGGCCACGGCGTCGATCCCGCCGGACGGAAGCAGGTCCTGCCTGTGCGCGACGTGGATGACGCCGTCGGAGTCCGCGGCCGCCTCCTTGAGCCCGTCGAGATCCCGGAGGTCGCCGCGGCGGACCTTCGCGCCAAGCGCGGACAGGGTCGCCGCGGCCGTGTCCGACCGGGCCAGGCCGGTGACCTCGTGCCCTGCGGCGATGAGTTCGGGAATGATGTGCGAACCGGAGTGGCCGGTCCCGCCGGTGACGAAGACGTGCACGTTACTCCTCCTGGTGAGTGATGCGGCGTGAGTGGTACGGCGCCGAAGAAGCGGAAATGCGGGGTGCGCTCAGCCGGGCAGGTCGACGTTGAGGGCGATGTCGAAGGTGCCCGCGCCGTTACGGGCCAGGCCCATCAGCAGCGGCCCGATCCCTTCCAGCCAACGAGCCATCTCCAGGCCGCCGACATCGAGCGGGCGCAGTCCGAGGCTCTCGATGAAGGCCGACACGTTCGCCTTGGCGCCCGCGTCGTCTCCGGCGTAGAGCACGTCCAACGGGCGCTCCTGAACCAGGACGTGGCCGAAGACGGTGTTGAACGCCTTCACGACATGCGCGCTCGACGGGGCCGCCTTGGCGATCTCCTGCGCACCGGATGTGCCGTCGGGGGTGACGAGCCCGGTGGCGTCGGCGTTGAAGGTGTTGGAGATGTCGATGACGACCTTGCCGGCCAGGGCGTCTCCGTACTGGGCGACGACCGGCACAGCGCTGGTGTACGGCACCGCGAGGACGACGATGTCGCCCGCGGGGACCGTGCCGAACGTCCCCGCCGTGGCACCGGCGCCGAGTTCGGATGCCAGGCCCCTGGCCTTGGCCGGGTCGCGGCCGATGAGCTCGACGGAGTGGCCGCCCGAGACCGCGCGTGCGGCGATGGCGTGGGCCATGCCCCCGAGACCGATGAAACTGATGTTGCTCATGGTGAGTGCTCTCTTTCCTGATGGTCGTTTCTTGGGTGATCGTCTCTTGGGAGGTCGCAGCCGGCCGGTGCGCTCGATCACCTGGGCGGCGAAGTCGAGCAGTTGGTCAAAGCTGGTGAACATCGCGAAGGCACGTGCGCTCCTTCGGCGACGAACAGCTTGGCCCCGGCCAGTGCCAGGCCGGTGGACCCACCGGTGATCACCACTACCTTGGCATCGAGCTTTCCCACGGCCACTCCTTTGAATTGATGAATTTCCGAAACGGGAAAGGAAGGGGCTGGTAGGGGCTCAATTCATCATTTCTTGATGCGCATGTGCTCATCCTTGTTTTGAACCCAGCCGCCGAACGACGATGCCCAATTCTTGAACCGAGTTGTCCCGGCCCAATTAACGATGTCACCAGCCTGATCGTGTGTCCAAGACCTGTTTCAACCGCGGTGATACCCTTAAGGCATTGCCGGACCGGGAGGCCCCGTGGATCTGGACCTGCGCAAGCTGCGCTACTTCGTCGCCGTCGCCGACCGGTTGCACTTCGGCCGCGCCGCCGATGAGCTGCACATCGCGCAACCGGCGCTCAGCCGGCAGATCCGCGCACTGGAACAGGATCTCGGCGCCTCGCTGTTCACCCGGGACAGTCACGGCGTCACGCTGACCGACGCGGGCCGACAACTGCTGGACGACGCGGGCCCGCTGCTCGCCTCCGCGCACGCGGTCCGGCGCCGAGTCTCCGTGGCACAACGCGGCGGCCAGCGGCTGGTGGTCGGCTTCCGGGCAGGCATCCCGGTCATCCCCGCGACGCGGGTGTTCGAGGCGCAGCATCCGGACGTGGTCGTGGACGTGCAGCGCATGGAATGGGACGACCAGGGCTCGATGCTGCTCGACGGCCGCGTCGACGTCGCCTATGTGCGGCTGCCCATCGACGAGACGGGCCTGCGCCTGACTCCGCTCTACACCGAGCCCCTCATGGTGGCGCTGCCCACCGATCACCGGCTGGCCGGCAAGGATCAGGTCACCGAGGCCGACCTGGCCGGTGAGCCGCTGATCTGGCATGCCGACGCGAGCACGCAGCCCACCCGGCGCCCGCACCCGGACTCCGGACTCCGGGTGCGCGGCGTGGAGGAGAAGCTCGAGCACGTCGCGGCCGGCCGCGGCATCTCGTTCGTGGGACGTTCGGAGACCGTGTTCTTCTCACGTCCGGATATCAGCTACGTGCCCGTCCCGGACCTGGCGCCCGACCAGGTATTCGTCGCAATGGCGGCATCGCGCACCTCGCCGCTGGCCGACGACTTCTTCGCCGCGGCTCAGGCGGCATCCGAGATCACGGCAGAATGCGGGAACTACGAAATGTGGAAGCTTGCGGCCGACGCTTCTTCAGAGCGTGATTGAGCAGTTCGGCTGCTCTGTTCGTTCCTGACCACACCGCCGCCTTCGCTGTCGTCCCCGGCCCTTAGCCCTGCTCACCGCAGTATCGGTCGTGGCCGGCATGGCCGGGCAACCTCACGCTGCTGCAAGCGACCGCCATCACCGATCGCTTGGGCGCCACCCACTACTGCCGACTTTCCGGGCTTCTTGCCGCACCGGTCACCACGGCCGCAGCCCTCGCGCCCTTCGCCGGCACCGCCCTCACTACACCACTGGGTGGCTACGGACCGCTGTTCTTCCTCCTCCCTGCCGTCTCCATGGCGGGCCGCCTCACCGCGCCATGGACAGGCGTTCCCACCAGGCTTCCGTACGACGAGCCGCTAGGTAGCCGTTCCAGTCGCGGGCTGCTCTGCGGGTCCACTGCAGGGCTGCACTGATGCTGATGCCGAGGGTGTCGCTGAGCACTGACGCGGGCAGGTCCGCGGCCAGCGCGAGCAGAGCGGTGTTCCTGCTGGGGCGGGCGGGCAAGCAATGGAGACGCATCTTGCGCGCGAGGGCCGGGGCTGAGTGGTGGGTTCCAGCGGCGTAGCCGGGGAGAAGCCAGCCCGGACGCGGCGTGATACGACCCACCGCCGAGAACGGCTCGGCGTGGTCGGCCTGACGCTGCAGAAGCTGGTGGACGGGGCGGGCGGGGCGAGCGGCAGCGGCACGGGATGCTCACCAATGCGCAGATGCGGCGTGCTGCCGCCCGTGAGGTCCGACCGTGTGAGAACGACGATCCGTGTGATCGGCATTCCGTACAGCAGCATGAGGGCCCCGGTCACCCGCACATCGAGGGGCAGGGCCTCGTCATGCAGACAGCGCCGCAGGTGCGTTCAGTGCTCGGACTCGCTCCACCAGCAGTGGGGTTCATCGCGGGGACGGTCGCTGATCTCGAAGTTCCCGGTGAGACGACGCTCGTGAGCCCCACCGCAGGAACAGCCGGACCTGGCGGCGATCCCGGCGCTGAGACAGCCACGTGTCGATGTCGGCTTGAGTCAGGCAGGCCAGCAGTAGGCCGTGGTGGTCCGGCCAGGTGAGAAACGCGGCAGTGCAGCGAATGGCAGTGCGTACCTCTGCCGCGCTGGCCAGCGTGAAGCGCCCCGGACCGCCCGCCGTCGGGCCCGTCGCAAGAGGGCCCATTCCGCGTAGATGTGCAGGGTGCGGCGGTGTTGTGCCGGTAGCGGCGTGAGCGCGCGCTCCAGCCAGGACTGCAAGCCTGCCAGGGACTCATTGCGTGCCGGAAGGACCCCGAGGTCGACCAGAGTGGCTCGCAGCGATGCCGGCCCTGCCCGGGCCCGGCCGCGTCAAGCGTCTCGTGGGTGAGCGGGAGATCGTCATCGACCAGGCGACGCGGGCATGCGGCTCCGCCGCGCGCGGCTTGTCCAGCCAGACCAGGATCGAACGCGCTCTGGGGACGCGCACCAACGCCTCGAGCAGCGGCCGGACTTCTGCGGGCACTTCGCCGCGGCTGGTACGGAATTCGGTGGCGAGGCGGTCGCGCAGTACACAGCGGCGCAGCGTGTCCCACGTTCGGCTTCTCGGCCCGAACCGCAGGTCGAGCACAGATAGGCGTCGGGGGCGCCGGAGCACACTCCGCACGTACCCCGTCCCCCCTCCCCGTCGAGACCCGTGTCGGCGGGCAGCCGCGCCAGGGCAGCAACTCGGATCTACGTGAAGGCGTTCGCCATGTCCGTGCCCTGCCGCGAGAGCAGCAGTACCCGGCCATCGGCCCAGTGGGTGAGCTGGGCACGGTAGCCGTCCTTCTCCAGACTCTCGCTGTGTCTCATGAGCCACATGGCCCCCAGCAGGGCGGCGCCTGGACAGGCGGGGTTCAGCTCTGGCCGTCTCGGAGTGGGGCTCCGATGGTGAGGTCTTCGTCGAGCTTCGCGACCAAGGCGTCGGCGAGGGGCGGGGCGTACCGGGTGGCCCACTCTTCGACGGAGGCCAGGAAAGCGATGAGCTGGGCTTGTACGGAGCCCAGGAGTTCGGGCAGCCGGGCCAATGGTAGTGCGATGGGGGCGCCGGCCGGGTGCTCTGCGTCAGGCCACAGATGGACGGTCGTCCCGGTGTGCTCGGTGCGCGGCGTGGGGTCGTGGCCGAGCCAGGGCTCTTCAGCGTTCATGAAGTCCAGCCAGTCTCGCCAGTTCTCCAGGCCGAAGCAGCAGCCGGGCGGTGCGGTCACTCCGGTCGAAGTGTCCTGGATCCTGATGCCGCCGGGAGCGATGACCTGGTCAGTGCTCAGCAGTTGGCTGACCTGCCCCGTGCTGTCCTCGGGGCCTCGGGCCCGGGCCTTGTGATGGCTCTTGTTGTAGCTGGTCAAAACTGCCATGGCGGTACCGGTCTCTCGTACGGACAGTCGGCCGGACAGAGACAGGAGATGTTTCGCAGGCGGGTCGGCAACGGGCCACAGTGCGAAGTCGGTGGCGTCGTAGGTCTCCAGCACAGCGTCCATGATCAGCACGTCCCCAGTGTCGCGCGTCAGGCGGTGGAGGTGCATCGCTATTTCTGAGCGTGGCTCGAGTCCTCACGTCTGCCGAAGCGCATCTCGATGAGACATTCCAAGGTGTCTGGAGAACCGTCCCACTTCGGCTCCGCCGCTCAGGCCGGCCGAAGCCCGGGGCTGGCGCGGGTGTGGTGAGCATCGGCTCGGGCAGCGTTCACGACCCGACTGGTGTTCTTCGGGCCGGCCCGGCTGTCATGCGGCGCCGCAGTCGTGGGCCGGGGCATCACGCCACTCCATTCACTGCGGCTCGTCGAGGATGTACACCGGGTCGGTGATGCCGGCCTCCTCGATGAACATCACCACGTCGTGATCGCTGTAGGCGGTGCCGAGGAACTCGTCGCGGCCGTCACGGTGCACGGTGGCTCTCCGGCCGCCCGACACAGACCGCCGGTGCACAACAATCGGCACACCGCTCACCCTCCCAGCCCCCCGTTACCTTTTCCATGGCTCCGCAATGGGGCTACCGGCCTTCGGGCCCGGCGTGACTTCCCCCCTTGTTGTTGATGATCCGGGGGGTGGTGTCACCGGGCCCGGAGGCATCGACGGACCGCTGATGAGGGGCTTGAGCACCGGCTTCACCCGAGTCGGAAGAGCTCTCCGTAACGTGGATGTGGCAGCTCGATGCCGAGGCAAGGCCGGACCAAAGCGCGATGGAGGGGCCTGCACGTGATCGACACCGGCGACATCGACGTCTTCCTCGGCCTGGACGTCGGCAAGGGCGAACACCACGCCACCGCCGTCACCCCGGCCGGCAAGAAGGCGTTCGACAAACGCCTACCCAACACCGAACCCAAGCTCTGCGAGCTGTTCGCGAAACTCCAGGCCAAGCACGGAACGGTGCTGGTCGTCGTCGACCAGCCGGCCTCGATCGGCGCCCTGCCGCTGGCCGTTGCGCAAGACATGGGCTGCCCGGTCGCCTATCTGCCGGGGCTGACGATGCGGCGGATCGCCGACCTCTACCCGGGCGAGGCCAAGACGGACGCGAGGGACGCGTTCATCATCGCGGACGCGGCCCGCGCGATGCCCCACACACTGCGGGCGATCGACGGCGAGGACGAGACGATCGCCGAGCTGGAGATGATCGTCGGCTTCGACGACGACCTGGCCGGCGAGGCCACCAGGGTCGCGAACCGGCTCCACGGCCTGCTGACCCAGATCCATCCGTCGCTGGAACGAGTCCTTGGGCCGCGGTTGCAGCACCCGGCCGTCCTCACGCTGCTGGAACGGTTCGGGTCCCCGGCCCAGATGCGCAAGGCCGGCAGGCGGCGGCTGGTCACGCTGCTGCGGCCGAAGGCACCGCGGATGGCTGACCGGCTGGCGCAACGCCAACGCCCGCCACCCGTGCGTCCTAACCGCTGAACGCAAGAAACGCGCCCGCATCCGCAGCGAGAAGGGCATCCGCTGGGGCGGACGCTCTCTCGCCGCCGCGGCCTGAACGACCCGGCGAACCCCATGCGCTCACAGCACTAGCCAGCCGAACCGACCAAGGTCTCGAAGCCTGAGCTGTCGCAGTAAGACACTGCACGACCCTCAGCCCCGATGTCGCCGCCGACCGCGTTGACGGTGTCATCGACGATGTCGGCACCACCGTGTTCCAGGCTTGCCCGGTCAAGCCTTTTCGAGGCATCGATGACCGCATGCCCTGCCAATTCGGTGTTGTCGAACTCGGGCGACTGGACACTCTGTCCGTCACCGGCATCGGCGTCTGGCTCGCCGGTTGTCGTGGCGTGTGCCGTGTCCTGCCAGGTCCCCAGTTTGGTGCAGTAATCCCGTTGTCGCTCCTTGGCCTGCGCTGGATCGTCCGACGAACAACTGCTCATCAGGACAGCGGCAACGACAACGACCGCTGCTCGCCCGACTGCTCGTGTAATCCCACTGCTGTGCTGCAAGGACATGTCCTCCCCGAAGCTGCCGCCACAGAGTATGGATCAGGAAGGTGTCACCTTGCACCGATTTCCGCGCATCATCAGCACCGGATCGACGAGGAGTTGAGCAGTACACGACCAACCCGGCGAAACCCATGCGGTCACAACGCTAGTGCTCTGACCGCGTAGGTTCGCCGGGTTGTTCAGGCTGTAACGGTGAGGGGGCGTCCGCCCCAGCGGATGCCTTTCTCGCTGCGGATGCGGGCGCGTTCCTTGCGTTCGGCGGCCAGGCCGTCGCGGTGGCGGGCGTTGGCGTTGCGCCAGCGCAGGTAGGCGTGCAGGACCCGGGTCTGCGCGGTCTGGTTGGGATAGTTCGAGTGGGCGATGGTGAACTGCCTCAGCGGTCCGAAGTGCGCCTCGATCGGGTTCGCCCACGAGGCGTAGGTCGGGGTGAAGCACAGTTCGACCTTAATGCCAGGTTTTCCTGGCTTGATCGGACACCAGATGCCAGTCGCTTCAGGCGGAGCAGACGGGTTGGCCGCCGAGGCCGGCCGGGGTCGCCGTGCCCGAGAGGTAGCGGTCGAGCATCTCGCGGCGCTGAGTGATCTGCTGCTCCTGACGGGCGAGTTCGTCGCGGACCTGCTGGACGCGGGCCAGGAGTTGGGTGCACTCGCCTTCGGGAGGCGTCGGTGCGGTGCAGGGAAGAATGTCCCGGATGATCTGGGAGGGCAGTCCCGCGCGGTAGAGGTCCTGGATGAAGGCGACCTGGCGTACGGCCTCCTCGCCGTAGTCCCGGTATCCGTTGGAGCGGCGGTCGCTGGAGAGCAGCCCTTGGCTCTCGTAGTACCGGAGCGAACGGGTGCTGGCCCCGGTGGCGCTGCTGAGTTCTCCGATGCGCATACTCTCTCCTCCGCCGGGCCAGGCTTGACATTGACGTTAATGTCAGAGTTTACCGTTCCGGGCATGAAGTCGAAGAAAGAGACGATGCAGGGTGTTGCTGTCGTGACCGGTGCCGCGACAGGCATTGGGGCCGCGATCACCGAGCGGCTGGCCGAACAGGGCATGCACCTGGTCCTGGTCGCACGGGACGGCGCCCGCCTGGAGGCGGCGGCCAAGCGGCTGCACGCCGAGTACGGGGCCCAGGTGTCGACGCTCGCGCTGGACCTGTCGCAGCAGAGTGCTCCAGCTCGGCTGGCCAAGTGGCTGACGGGTTCGGGAACCGAGGTCGACGTGCTGGTCAACAATGCTGGCGCGAGCCTGATGGGGCCGGTCGCCAACAGCGATCCCGCGCGGCTTCGGGGCCTGGTCAACCTCAATGTCGGCGCGATGGCGGAGCTGACAGCGCTCTTGCTGCCCGCGATGGTCGCGCGGGGGCGGGGGGCTGTCGTCAACATCGCGAGCACCGGTGCGTACGCACCCGCTCCGTATGTGGCCGCTTATGCGGCCTCGAAAGCGTTCGTGCTCTCCTTCACCCAGGCGGTGTGGGCCGAGACGAAGGCGACGGGGGTGCGGGTCGTGGCGGTCAGCCCCGGCCCCACCGACACTGCGATGAACACGCGGCACATACCGGGCAAGCGCGAGCCCGGTTCCGTCGCGGACACCGTGATGTCTGCCTTGCGCAGCCGGGGCCCGGCAGTTGTCGATGGCGGTCTCAACGGCTTCCAGACCTTCGTATTCGGTCGCCTGCTGCCCGCGTCACTGGCTGCCCGGATCGCCGAGCGATCCCTGCGCAGGGCGGCGCTCGGGCACTGAGGCTCCCTACCTCCCGGACCTATGACGCCTCGTCAGGAAGCAGCATTGTCGGTGCAAACGCCCTTCCGCCACCACGCCGGACCAGGCACCGACGCGAAGTGACACCAGCCTGCCTTGGTGACGCCTATCGTGCCTCGGCTCAGACCATCAGCCCGGCGAACCTACGCGGTCAGAGCACTAGACGGGCTGGCGGGGAGGCAGGGCCGCTCGTGCACGCCAGGTATCTGGGTCGCGAGGGTCGGTGAGCCATCCGATCAGACGCTCGGCACCCGCTTGGAAAGCGTGAGGCAATGAGGTCTCATGACCGACGACAAGCCCGAGGGCGTCGACGTCATGGCTGGCGTGATCCGTGTCGCACCAGCAGGCCACGTTCACCGCCGCGTCGACCGCGAGCTGGCCGAGGTCTGTCCACACGACTTGAAGCAGGAACTCCAGCTGGTCCCCCCCGTCCGCATGCTCGATCACACCCAGGCCGAGAATGACCGGCGTCCACGGTTGCGGGCCCGGGAAGACCACGTGATCCAGTGCCCACTCCCACTCAGCCTTGTCTCCGTCCGAGTGAGCCTCATCGACTGCACTGGCGGCTTGCTCCAGGGATTCGACGTCGGCAGGTGACAGGCGGGGGAAAAGCATGGCCAATGGGACATCGTCGAAAGCACCTCGCATGAGGCGATCATGCGTTCTCTCCACTGCCAACGACAAGGGCCGTCCACCCCGACGTTCCCACCACACGACCAGCATCCTGACGACGATCACCAAGCTGAGCACGTTCATCCGTACCTGACTGAGCACTTCAACGAGTACGCCGACAGTCGGTGCCGCGCAGCCGCAGCAGGTCGAGGGCGAAAGCGCGCGAGTTCCGGGAATCCGGTGCGTGCGGACGCCGGAACCCGCTCGCTGTCGGGCCGAACTGTCCCTCCGACGCGTAGGTTCGGTGCGCAAGTCGACCGTCTCGGTGGGCGTTGACTCGCTGCAGGACACGGCGCCCCGACCGGGTCTGTACGGTAACCGGTGTAACTCCCGAGCAAGAAGCGGAAGTTGATGACTGACGTGATGCGTGAGACCGGTACCGAGAGTGGCGTCGGCGAGCTGGCGGCCGCCGTGGATGACGAGCTGATCGGTCAGCTGGTGACCCGAGCTCAGGCCGACGGGTTGAAGCTGACCGGTGAGGGCGGCCTGCTGCAGCAGCTGACCAAGCGGGTGCTGGAGTCGGCGCTGGAAGGTGAGCTGACTGATCACCTGGGTCATGAGCACGGTGAGCGGGCCGAGGGCGGGCGGGAGAACTACCGCAACGGCCACCGGTCCAAGACTGTGGCCACCGAGGTCGGCCCGGTCGGGATCTCCGTCCCGCGGGACCGGGCGGGGTCCTTCGAGCCGATGCTGGTCAAGAAGCGACAGCGGCGTCTGGGTGGGATCGACGAGATGGTGCTGTCACTGTCGGCAAAGGGTCTCACGCACGGTGAGATCTCCGCGCACCTGGCCCAGGTGTACGGGACCGAGGTGTCGAAGTCGACCATCTCCACGATCACCGACAGTGTGGTCGCGGGCATGGTGGAATGGCAGAACCGGCCGCTGGACGCGGTGTATCCGGTCGTCTTCATCGACTGTGTGCACGTCAAGGTCAGGGATGGGCAGGTTGCCAATCGCCCGGTCTACATGGCATTGGCCGTGACCGCCGAGGGGACCCGGGACATCCTGGGGCTATGGGTTGGCGATGGCGGCGAGGGAGCCAAATACTGGCTCCAGGTCCTCACCGAGATCAAGAACCGGGGCGTGCGCGACGTCCTGATGCTTGTCTGCGATGGGCTGACCGGACTCCCCGACGCGGTGAACACCGTCTGGCCTGCGACGATCGTGCAGACCTGCGTGGTTCACCTGCTTCGTAACAGCTTCAAATACGCGGGCCGGCAGGACTGGGAGAAGATCGCTAAGGCTCTCCGGCCGGTCTACACCGCGCCCACGGAGGATGCCGCCACGGAAAGGTTCCTGGAGTTCTCGGAGGAATGGGGTGCGAAGTACCCGGCCATCGTCCGGCTGTGGGAGCGGGCCTGGGCGGAGTTCGTGCCCTTCCTTCAGTTCGACGTCGAGATCCGCCGGATCGTGTGCACGACCAACGCGATCGAGTCCGTGAACGCCCGAATCCGCAAGGCCGTCCGTGCTCGCGGACACTTCCCCACGGAACAGGCCGCCCTGAAGTGCGTCTACCTCGCAGTAATGAGCCTGGACCCGACCGGGACCGGAGCGAAGCGTTGGACCAGGCGATGGAAGCCGGCTCTCCAGGCTTTCGACATCACCTTCGACGGCCGTCTCACCGCGGCCCAACTGTAACTACCACCCCACGAGTTACACCACTCGCTGTACAGACCCCCACCAGCCGAGGAGCAACGAGCAAGACGTCCGGCGCACGCGGCTGCCCCACCCCGTGGTGAACTCCCACCCCGCCCACGGGCGGCGCAGCAACCCGGCGAGCGAGGCCGCCGCCGCGCGGACGAGCGAACCCCGTCCGGCCCATGTAGCGCGGCGCGCCGGCACGGTCGTAGCGGCCGAGCAGCAGGGTGACGAGGCCGGTGACTGCACCGACAAGGGCGTCGACGGGGGCCCGGACCTTGTGCTTCCACCACGTCCTGGCGCTGGGCCGGTACGACTCCGACAGCCGCTTGAGACACAGCCCCTCTACACCGGCTCTCGTCCATGTCAGCCACTCGCGAGCCGTGTCCGGCTCCGTCCTCGCACGACACAACGGGAACGGACCGCCCAGCCCGGTGTCGGTGAAGAGGTGGATCGCCCCTCAGTCTGCGATGCGGGCATGCAAGCCACGCCTCGACGCGGTTGCCGTGCGTCGCAAAATCGGTCGACATGCACAGCCGCGAACCACTGTGATGACGGCGAGTGCCCGTCGCACGGACAGGGCCGACCACGGGAGCTGCTCTTGGTGACTGCGAGAACCGTCGAAACCCACCCCCAAATCGATGAGGCACTGGTCAGGCGCCTGGTCGACACTCAGTCCCCGCAGTGGGCGGGGCTGCCCCTGAAGCTGCTCAACCCCGCTGGCTCCGCCGGTGCCAGACCGGGCAGGGGCGTGATCGGGCAGAGGGTGATCGTCTGCCGTGTGGGCGGTTCGCGAGATCGTCACGCACCACACCCGCTGAGCACCACCCTCGCTCGGCCTGTCAGTCCACCTGGCGCCACGGGAAGCCCGGATCGGAGGTGATCTCCACCTGATGAGGAGTGTTACGTGGGAAGGCCCAGATCCGGCCTGAGGTGCTGGTGGCGGTCACGGTGGTGGCGTCCAGGGTGACTTCGGCGAACGGATCGGAGTTGCAGGAGACCGCGACCCACTCCAGGGTGCCTTCGTCGCCGTCCCGGGTCAGGGCAACCCAGCCGATACTGCCGTGGTCCGGTGATTCGCCTGCGAGGGCACGGCTTCCGGCGTGAGCACACGACGCCAATGTCACATCGACGTCCATCCAGTCACTGGCGGTCCACGCAGTGGCCCGGAGCAGCTCCGACCAGTGCCAGTCCTGAGCACGGAGGTCGTGGCGTCGGCCGGGCTGGTGGAGCTGGAGGAGGTTCATCACCGACAGTGAACCGTCGGCGTACAGGATGAAGTCCCCGGCGGGCGCCTCGCGGACACGCCAACGGTCCTGCACCTGTTCGGCCTTGGGTGTCGCATCGGAGAAACTCACGCCCAGCAGCATGACATCAGCCGCGGGTGCGGGTCTCCTTGAAGAGTGCCTTGGTCCTGGTGATGATGTTTGGTCAAGGTGCTGCCGGACCTGTGGGAGCTTGGGGAGCCAGCGACGCCGGGGCGCTTCAATGTGAAGGTGAACGATGCTCTGTGGGAACGCCTTCCAGTCGCGGACCGGCGGCACCATGCGCGCATGACCGTCGGGCAGGAAGTGAGCGTGCGGCCGCCGCGCAGGCGGCCCCTGTGGGTGTGCGTCGGGGTGGGAGCGGCCGGGGCCGTTGTGGCCGCGGGGCGCCTGGTGTACTCGGGTACGTTCGTGGACTGGTGGGTGGGCGCCGGTCTGCTGGCCGCTCTGGTGGGCGTCGCCTTCCTCCACGGGGTCACCCTTCAGGTGGGCGCCGACGCGTACGGCGTGCGGTACAGCTCGCTGCTGCGCCGTCACCGGAGCATGCCGTGGGACGACATCGCCGACCTGCGCGTCCACATCCAGTACGGGCGGCACGGGGAGGAGTACTTCCGCGTCGGCGTGCTGCTGCGCGACGGGCGGACGCGGCGGCTGCCCCTGCCGGTGTCCGGGTCCCGGGACGACCGGCCGGACTTCGACGCGACACTGGACGCGCTGCGGGCCCTGCACCGTCGGCATGGGAGCCCCGAGTCGGACCATCTCGTCGTCCTCTCCAGGCGCACCGCGGGGCGGGGCGCCGCCGGGCCGCTGTTCCTGTCCCTGCTGCTGCTCGCGGGGGCGGGGCTGGCCGCTTGGTTCGTGCCGGTCACGGGGGCTACGAAGGAGGCGTGGGACTCGGCGGTCCCGTGCGCCGCGGGGACGCCGTCCGCGGAGCGCGGCGCGTGCCTCGCCACCTTGCCGGCCGTGATCGCGCGGACCGAGGTGGGCCGGGCGAAGCAGCCCAGCCGGCTCTACTTCGCCGACGGCCGGCCGGTGGACCGGCTCACGGTCTCGCGGGAGGGCGCCCAGGGATTCCGGGCCGGCGACCGCGTCGAACTCACCCTGTGGCGCGGGCAGGTGAGGGTGGTGGCGGCGGAACAGAACGTGTGGCGCGAGCACTTCACCAGCGCAGGTTCGGCGGCCGTCCTCGCCGCCGCGCTCGCCCTCGCGGCCGGGTATCCGGGTGCCAGGGTGCTGATGCACCGGCGCGGGCGCCGGCTTCCCGACGACGAGGTGCTGCCGTCTGCGCTGCCGTTCGCGGGTGTTCTGGTCGTCACCGCGCTGTGGCTGCTGCCGTTCTGCTATGTCCACCCCATGGGCCCGCCGAGTTCCCCCGGGCCTCTCACCTGGGCGGCCGCGGGGTCGCTGGTCACGCTGGGCCTCCTCGTCCTGGCGTGGCGTGCGACCCGGATCCGGACGCCGCAGGTCGCCGCGACGGTCACGGCGACCGGAGCGGTGCCCCGGGAGGCCGCCGGAGAGGACGTGTTTCTCGCCGCCCACTTCCTGGAGAGTACCGACTACAACCCGAACCACTTCGGCACCCATGTCGTGCTCGGCGACGGTCCGCCCGCCGTCGTCCCCCACCCCGGGCCGGGGCGGTTCGCGGCGAAGCCCGTTCCCGCGCACCGGCTCACCGTCAAGGGCGTACGGCGTCCGCGCGGCGGCGACGGCGACGGCGTGCCCCGCGGCTGGCACATCGCCGACCTCGACGACGCGGGCGAGCCGGTCCGCCTCGCAGCGGCCCCGGCCGACCTGACCCGCATCCTGCACGCCCTGGGCGCGGCGGGAACCGCCACGGACCCCACGCCCGCCCGGGCCCGACAGGACGGTGCCTGAAGTTGCCGGAACACGGCAGCCTTCGACCGGCCTCCGGTGCCGGAAGACACGCTCACGCCGGGCGGCCGGGTTGCCTAGGCTTCCGTCCGAAAGGGGGCCGCGATCATGTCTGTTCGACTGAGCACGGACGACTGGTGGCTGATTGCCTTCGGCGTCACCGTCGTCTACACAGCCGCGATGTACTGGTGCATGCCGACGCGCAAGGCCCGGCTGCGCACGTTCGCCGCCCCGCTGGTCGGCTGGCTGTTCCTGCTGCCCAACGCCACGGTGAAGGGCTACTCCGTCCCGCACACCCTCTACATCTACAGCGGTGTCCTGCTCACGTTCGTCGTCATGCTGGCGCCGATCGCCAAGAAGGTCGCGGCCGACATCCGAGAACAGGAGGAGAAGCCCTGGGACAAGGTCCCCCTCAACACCTTTTCCCTGTACTGGATGATCGGGTCGGGCACGGCTTGCACTGGAGCCGCGGCCTACTTCTGGGAGTACCTCGCCCACGGGTAAGCCGTAGCCCGTCGAGTCGTCCGCGAACTCCCCCGGGGATTGCCCGTGATCGGTAACGGAGGGATCCCGCGGCGGGTTTCACCCGTCCTGTCATGGGGTTCCCGACGTGCCCGGGGGCCGACGGTGAGTAACAGGTCATCTCAGTTGGCGTGTTCGACAACCTGCCGGAGTGGACGGTCAACTCCTCGGTGATCGGCACGAAGGTCCCACCCAGGGAAGGCATTCCCCCAGTCCTGCCGCCCTTCGGGGTCGCGGGGCCGCCCGCTCCGCAGCCGAGGCCGCAGCCGCGGTCGTGAAGAAGCCGGGCCCAAGACTGCTCCCGACCACGCTGCCCGCTGCCGCGACCGCGGCCGCTTTTGGGCAGTCTCCGCCTCGTGTGACTGGCCATCGTGATCCCTCGGTCCGTTGCCGGTGTCCGGCCGAGTCGGCCGCTTGTGTGGTGACGGGATCGCCCCTCCCCCGTGGTGGCCCGCGAAGCAGGCGGCGCAGACTCCGAATCGGGCGGGGGGGTCCGGCGCCGCCCCCTGGGTACCTACCGCCGGCGCATACCGCGCTGAACGACCATTGACACGCGCATTCGAGTCGTTCAAGGATGACCCTCGTTGACAACGTTGTCGCCTGCTGAAGAGGACCATCATGGGCCCCGTTTCTCTCCCCGTCCGCCGCAGACTCCTGCTCCAGCTCCTCGGTGCGACCGGCGCCGCGGCCGCCCTCCAGCCGGTGCTGGGGTCCCCTTCGGCCGCCGCCCCCATGTCCGGTGCCGCCCGGACCGTCGACCCGCCGGACGACGTCGCCGCCACGTACCACCGCGTGCTCCTGCGGCACACCCGCTGGTCCGAGACCCAGTGGGACGAGGCCAAGGGGGTGTACACCGACCGGGACTTCGGGTTCGCCGTCGTCCTCGGACATGCCGTGCTGCTGACGCACGGGACCTTCGACGAGGACGCGGCCGGCATCGACCGGGAAACGCTCAGGAGACGCACCTTGGCCACCCTGCGCCACTACGCGGCCTCCAACCGCCTCACCGGTGGCACCCAGTGGGGCCGCAAACTGTTCTTCGACACCACCTTCCAGTCGTACTTCGTCCTCGCCGCGCACCTGCTGTGGGACGAGCTCGACGCCGCCACCCGCTCCGCGGTCGACACCATCACCCGCGAACAGGCCGCCTACACACACTCCTTGGGCACGGGCGACGACCCGGACTCCGGCTCCTGGACGCCGAACGGACTCCTGGGCGGCCACGTCGGCGACACCAAGCTGGAGGAGATGGGGCTCTACGCGCAGACCATCGCTCCGGCGCTGGCCTGGGCGCCCGACGACCGGCGCCGCTCCGAGTGGGCGGCCGACTACGGCACCTGGTCGCGCAACGAGGGAGGACTGCCGCCGGCGGACCTCGCCAACCCCGCGCGGGTGGACGGGGTTCCGGTCTCGCGCAACACCGCGCACAACACGTACGACACCTTCATCGTCGAGAACCACGGCTCGTTCGGGCCGCACTACCAGGAGGAGATGTGGCGCACCTCCGGGCGCAACGCGGCACACTTCCTGGCCGCGGGCCAACCGCTACCCGAGGTTCTGACCAGGCAGCCCAACGCGGAGCCACTGTGGCGGACGCTGCTGGGCGTCATGTCGGACGCGGGTGAGCCGCTGATGCCGATGGTGGACGACCGCGAGCACCTGTACGGCAGGGACGTGATACCGCTGGCCTTCCTGTCCCGGGTCGTGGGAGACCGCGCGGCGGCCCGTGCGGAGACGGAGCTGGCCTCGCGTCTGGAGGCGTACCAGGCGTACCCGCCCGAGTACCGGCTCGCGAAGTTCTCGGGCGAGCCGAAGTACGAGCCGGAGGCGCGCGCCGAACTGGCCATCAGCTATCTGCTGCACGTGTGGCCGGACGCGGGACCCCGGGTGCGTCCCCTGTCGCGCGCGGAGTTGTTCGCGTACGCGTCGGGTGCCACCGACTTCGGGACCGGCCCCGGTCTGGTGTCCCACCAGTCCCCCGCGGCCTGGGCGGGTGCGGTGACGAAGCCCGGGTTCGTGAAGTTCGCCTGGCAGCCGGCGCACGACGACTGGCTGTTCCGGCTCGGTGGCGCCACCCCGATGTTCCTGCCCTCGACCGCCGCGGAGGTCACCGGCAGGACAGTGCGCGTGCACACGGCGCTGCGCGACGGCTTCGACGGCAGCGCCACGATGCTGCGGCTGGGCGAGGGCTTCGCCGGGTACGCGACACTGCCGTCGGGCTCGGTCGTCTACGCCTGCGAGGGCCCGGTCGCGGGCGGTTCGCGGCTGGAGGTGCACAACCTGACCATGCCCGGTGTGGCGGGCCTCGACGGCAGCCGCACCTACCGGTTCGCGGAGGGCTCGGCCACGGTTCGCGCGCAGGACGCCGGCCCCTCGGCCGCCGGGCGCGTCGACGAACTCTCCTTCGCCCGGGTGACGATGCGGTACGTCCGCATGCTGGGCGTGCAGCCGGATCCGGCGTACGGGTACTCGCTGTACGCGGTCGAGGTGCGGGACGGGGCCGAGGGGCCCGACCTCGCGCGGGGCGGCACGGCGACGGCCTCCTCCCAGTCGGCCGGCATGGGGCCGGGGCTGGCCGTGGACGGCGACGCCGGGACGCGGTGGGCGGTTTCGCGCCAGGACCGCAAGCGGGCGGACAGCTGGTGGGCGGTGGATCTCGGCGCCGGGCGTGCGCTGGACCGGGTCACGCTGCGCTGGGAGGCGGCCGCCGGTCGCTCCTACCGGGTGCAGGGTTCGTCCGACGGCGAGCGGTGGACGGACCTGGTGACCGGCCCTGCCCCATCGCTGCGCAGCCACGGCGGGTGGCTCGACGTCGACGGCCGTGCCGGGCTGGTCGTGCGCGGCACGGACGAGCACACGCTGGCCGTGTACGGCGACTCGATCGTCCCGGCCGAAGGGGCCCGCGAGCCGCTGGTGATCGAGGGGCACTGCGGGGTGTCCGCCGACGAGTTGCGCGTACTGGCGCTTCGCGCCGCGCCCACCGCCGGGGACGGCCGGGTCCGGGCGGCGCTGGTGGACGGGTACCTGAGCCTGTTCAATCTGTCGACGGACGCGGTGGAGACCCCGGTCGCGGTGCCGCAGCGGGGCGGACACCGGCAGGTCTGGGAGGGGGAGCAGACGGTGACCCGGGAGGGCATCGACTACCGTGCGCGGCTGGACGCCGCGTCGGCATCGCTGCTCGCGCCCCGCTTCACCCTCACCGCGCTGTCCGGCGGCACCGTGCCGTCCGGGTTGCGGGTCCGGGTGGCCGACGGGGCGACCCTGGTCCTGTCCGGCGCACACTGCCGGCTGCGGGTCGAGGGGCAGGGCAGCAGCACCGACGCGACCGTGCGGGGCGGACGCGAGACACGGGTGACGTTGCGCGGGGCGCAGGCATTTCCGCACCATGACCACGCCCTGGGCAGGAACACCTTCCCGACCGCCCCACTGCCGCCGGGCATGTCCAGCCCCGACGCCGCCGTGGACGGCGACCCGGACACGGCCTGGCGCCCCGGTCGCGACGGCCGCATGGTGGTCGACCTGGGGGCGCGCACCGGGGTGCGGTGGGTGCAGGCGCAGTGGAGGACCGGCGCGGCGCCGGCGGCCCGCCTGGAGTTCAGCACGGACGGGGTGAGCTACCAGCGGGTCGGCATCCTGGACGGCCGCGGACGGGTACGCCGGCTCGCCTGTGCCGGCTCGGTACGGTACGTCGCGTTGACGGTGCAGGGAGCCCCGCACGCGCACGACGGGCTGGTCCGGCTCTCCGTGGGCTGACGCAGCTCGCCGACGTACGGGGGCTCCAGGGTGCCGAAGACCTGCCGCAGGGGTGTCCGGGTGTCGAACGGGTGGTGCGGCACGACCGACGGCGGCGGCACATACCGCGACACGGGCCGCCAGGGTGGCGGCCGGCAGTCCTGGCCGTCGGATCGCCTCGGCGCTTCGTCGGTCGGCCCACGCGTCGAGTTCGGTGTGCCAGCCGGCACGATCCGCCGCACCGCACGCGTGCACGCGGGCAGCGGCGGCCGTCCGGTCGACCTCCCTCACCGGCGGATGACGCCCGGCCGGAATCCCTGCGGCAGGAATGCCGAGCATGCGCCGTCTCGGCGTCCATCACATCGATCTCTGCCAGCTGCACCAGGCCGCCCCCGATGCCGTTCGAGGACCGGATCCGTGAGCTGAAGAAGGTGAAGGAGGACCGGAAGATCGGAGCGATCGGACCCAACGAGGTAGCCGTGGGTCAGATCATCGCTGCCCTGGAGCTCGTCGAGATCGACTCCGGACAGAGCCAGTACAGCATCACGCGGCGCCAACGCGATGGCGAGCTCGACCCGAGCCGGTGTGACACCGATCTGTGCGGCGTGGTTGATGAGGGTGCTGTCGGGGCTCGCCTGGCTGCTCGCTCGGGCCGTCGACGCGGTGCCGGTACGGCTGAATGTGGCCCGGATCAAGGCGTTGACCACCCACGCGGCGAAGACCGGATCCACGACGACCGGGCAACCTGTCCCGTGACGTCTCCCCGCGCTATTGGCGAGCTGCCCTGGCTCGGGTCTTGATCGCGAGGATGACGTCGCTCTTGGCGTCGGAGTAGTGGTTCATGTCGCTCCACTGCCGGTTGAGCAGGGCTCGTTTGACGCTCTCATACAGGGCGCGGTCGTCTGCGTGGCTGCGCAGGTGGTCACGGAGGAGGAGGTACTCGTGCACCGCAGGGTTCCCTCGTTCATATACGTGCACATGAACGTCGCGAGTCGGCGTGCGCACGAGTCGATGTCCTGGCTCGCGCACCCGCAGTTCGTAGCCGGCGGCCAACAGCCCGTCGAGGTAGTCCTCCTCTGCCGTGATGTCGACCACGGCGACGACGATGTCCACGATCGGCTTGGCGGCCAGGCCCGGAACCGAAGTGGATCCGATGTGCTCGACATCGACGTCCGCTGCCGCCAACGCGTCCAGGATCCGACGCCGGTGACGCAGGTAGTCCTCCGCCCACCGGGCGTCGTAACTGCTGAGGCCGACCTCGAGCGCTTCCGGCCCCCCGATGATCTCGACCGTCGTGACGTCCGGCCGACGAGGCTTGCTGCCGTTCGTCATCAACACATCCTTCGCGTCTTGCGCCGGCTCACGGCCTCGGTCGGCGGGGCTGCGGTCGGCGGCTTCATGGCTCCTGCCCTCCTCACCCGGGCTCAGCGGATCAGGACGTACGCAGCGCCGAAGGGGGCGACGTGTTCCTACTCGGCTGAGATTCGGCTGAAGGAGGCCGAGTTTACTGTGCGTGCCGTGACCCGGACGGGAGTTGAGCGTTCGGTCCGGTGTGCCGGACCGGGCGTGCCACATCAGCGTCGACGAACCCAACGCCTTGACGGTTTCGTTTGGATCAGCCGATCGTTGGTGCGGGTGGCCGCTGGCGGGACCATCGTGAGGTGATCGACGCGATCAACACCGTCGAACGGTGCATCGACCGTCTGAAGCAGTGGCGCGGCATCGCCACGCGCTACGCGAAGACCGCGACCGTCTACCTGGCCGGACTCCATATCGCTGGCATCTTCCTCTGGTCCGCCCGCTGACTCGGGGAAGCTGTGCAGTGTCAGCTGACGTAGATCGGTACACCCACTGTCAGACGTTGCTGGCAGCATCACCGCAGTGAACGCCATCTATACCACCCCGCCGCGGCCGTTCGACATCACCGCGCTCTTCCCCCGGCTGGCCCCGCTGGCGCGCACGGCGACCCGGCTGCACCCGCGGCCGGGGGCGCCGACCCTGCACGACAGCTCCGTCGGCGGGCCGCTCCTGTGGCCCGCCGACGAACCGTGGCCGCACTGCGACGAGCCGCACGACATACACGCGTCGCAGACGGTCCACTCGCCGGACGACGTCAGGCTGCTGCGCCGCGATCTCGCCGCCGCGGAGGAGCGGCTGCGGCTCGATCCCGAGGCGCCCGAGGTCACCCCCGAGGAACGGGAGAACTGGGAGCGGATCAAGGTGGGACGCCCGTGGTTCGACGGCCCGGTCCCCCTGCTCCCCGTCGCTCAGCTCTACGCCCGTGACATCCCCTTCCCGTGCCCGCCCGACGCGGACCTCCTCCAGGTCCTGTGGTGCCCCTTCGACCACGCCGAACGCGCCCACCCCACGACCGCACTCTTCTGGCGCTCCTCCGCCACTGTCACCGACGTCCTCGACGCACCGCCCGAGCCACCGGTCATCCAGGCCCAGTGGTACCTCCCGGAGCCGTGCCTGTTCTCACCGGAACAGGTCACGGAATATCCCAATCCCTCAGAGATGCCCAAGGAGTTGCGCGCCCAGCTGGAAGACATGAGCCGATGGGCGTCCGTCGGCCCTGCGCTGTACAGCAAGTACGCGTACGACCCGGGGGAGCTGTACTTGAACAACCTCTGCCACGCGCCGGGCTGGAAGACCGGCGGCTGGACCTGCTGGGGCCTCAGCGACCCCGTCGACCGACCCTGCCCTGAGTGCGGCACGGATGAGGTGCCGCTTCTCACCATCGCTTCCTCGGAATGGGACGGCGGCAGCGGAACCTGGGTCGCCGAGGAGGAGCCGACGAACCCGGCCGCGTCTCCCCCGGGAGCGCGGGACGGCAACTTCACATTGATCGACATCGCCGGCGGCTACAACCTCCAGCTCCACGCCTGCCCGACCGACCCCTCCCACCCCCACATCGAGCTGATCCAGTGAGTCCTTGCGGAACTCCTACGCCGACGCGCACGCCACGATCGGCACCGCGAACGACTCCAGTCAGCAGGAACTTCGGTCAACTACCAGATGACCCGAAGAACGGGCCCTACAGTACGGCCGTGTCTTGGAAGTGGGATTGTCGGGTCACACTCGGCTTGTGGTCCCGCTATGAGGGCACCGGCGGATCCGTGCGGGCATCGTAGGCGGCGCGGGCATCGTCGATCCGGGCGAGGTGCCCGACGCTCCATTCGAGCAGAGGCGCGGTGGCCTCGCGCAGGGTGATGCCCATGTCGGTGAGCTCATAGCTGACATGTGGCGGCATCACGTCGTAGACGGTGCGGGTCAGGATCCCGTCGCGCTCCAGGCTGCGCAGCGTCACGGTGAGCATGCGCTGGCTGATTCCGTCGATGGCCCTTTTGAGCTCGGTGAAACGGCGCGGTCCATCCCTGAGATTGCGCACGACCAGCAGCGACCACTTGTCTCCGACGATGTCGAGCACCACCCGGGTCCGGCACGCGTCGCTGGGCCGCGCCGCCGACTGCGGATCGCCCTGTACCACGTCCATGGTTACCTCCAGAGAACCGAGGCACCGAAAAGTGCCTTATTGCCTGCGGCGCGTCGTGTGCACCAGCATGCTCTTGGTACTCAAACAGTACCGAGGCACGAAAGGTAACTGCCAGAGCCGCGACCAGCGGCATGCGCGTGACCGTGCTCTTCTGCTCCTGCGAAGGAAGATTGATGTCCACATTTCTGCTGGTACACGGTGCTTGGCACAACGGGCGGTGCTGGGAGCGGGTGGTACCGCTGCTGAAGGCCGCCGGGCACCGGGTGTTCGCGCCGTCCCTGACCGGCTTCGGCGACAAGGCACACCTGCTCGGTCCGGAGGTGGGTCTCGATACGCACGTCGACGACGTGGTCGGGCTGATCACCGAGGAGAACCTCAGCGACGTCGTACTCGTCGGCCACAGCTACGCGGGGTTGGTGATCTCCTCCGCGGCCAACCGAGTTCCGGAACGCATCGCGCACCTGGTCTACCTCGACGCGATGGTCCCGGAGGACGGGGATTCCGCAGTCGACTGCCAACCCGTGACACGGCAGCTGATCGACCTCGCTGAGAAGTCCGAGAGCGGATGGCGCGTGCCGCCGATGCCCGAGCAGCCCGCGCCCTTCGGCCTGTTCGGCGTCACCGACCCGGCCGACGTCGCCTGGCTGCGCGGGATACTCTCGGACCAGCCGGTGCGCTGTCTGCAGCAGCCGGTGCGACTGGACAACCCAGCCGTTGACGCGATCCCGCGCACGCACATTCACAATGTCGGCGCCATGCCGTCGGGCGTCACCCGTCGCCCCGTCCCCGCGATCCAACCCAATGGCACTGCCGCCCAGGTCTGGGAGCTGCCGACCGGTCACGACTGCATGATCACCATGCCGAGCGAACTCAGCGAACTGCTTCTCAAACTCTCCTAGCCAGGGGCTGTCGTCAATGTGTCACGCCCACATCAGGAGCGAGGCGAGGGTGACAGCTGCCCGGTAGGACTCGGCTGTCTTGTCGTAGCGGGTCGCGATGCCGCGGCGTCGCAGCCAGTCCGTGTCGCTCGGGAGCTGTAGCCCTTGTCGCCCAGCATCTGGGTGGGCCGTGCCCGGGGACGGTCCGGGGCCCATGCGAGGCACCCGGATCGCCTCCGTCACGGTGGTGAACTGGGTACAGTCGTTGGTGTCGCCGCCCGTGAGCACAAAGGCGAGCGGACGCCCGAAGGCATCGCAGACCAGGTGAACTTGCTGGTCGGACCACCTCCGCAGCATGTGCCAGGGGCCGTACCGCTCGGGTACGGCCCGCCAAGCCGTACGCGTCCGGAACTTCCACACGGTCCCGTTGAGCACGGTTCGGTCGTCCAATCGCTTCCGCCCACGCAACGACACGGGCAGCAGCGGGCGGGAACACCTCGTCCCAGTGGGCGACCAGCCCGACGGTCGTGAAGGCAAGGACCTCGGAGATGAGGGTGAGGAGGACGACGTAGCCGTTCATCGCCCAGTCCTCGATCGACCCGCCACGCTTGTCCGCGGTGAACAGCACGCCCAGGCGCCAGATTCCGGACGGGAGCACCACCAGCGGCACCGCGTAGGCGACCCGGCGGGCCCAGCGCGGCACCCCTGCGGCGGGCTCGTGCGCCGCACGCCACGCCCTAGGTTCTGTCGTCAAATGTCACGCCCACATCAGGAGTGATGCGAGGGTGACGGCTGCCTCGTAGGACTCGGCGGTCTTGTCGTAGCGGGTGGCTATGCCGCGCCACTGCTTCAGGCGGTTGAAGCAGCGTTCGACGACGTTGCGGTGCTTGTAGGTCTCGCGGTCGAAGGCCGGCGGGCGGCCTCCGCGGCGGCCTCGCCGGGTCCGGTTGCGGGCCTGGTCGGCCCGCTCGGGAATCGTGTGGGCGATGCTCCGCCGGCGGAGCCAGGCGCGGATCGCTTTCGAGCTGTAGCCCTTGTCGCCCAGGACGTGATCGGGCCGGACGCGGGGCCGTCCCGGTCCGATCCGGGGCACCCGGATCGTATCCATCACGGCGGTGAACCGGGTGCAGTCGTTGGTGTTGCCGCCCGTGACAACGAAGCCGAGCGGACGGCCCCGCCCGTCGCAGGCCAGATGGATCTTGCTGGTCAGACCGCCTCTGGACCGGCCGAGGGCCGGGTCGCGGAGCCCCCTTTTCTGGCCCCGGCCGCGTGCTGATGGGCGCGGACGACCGTGGAGTCGACCGACACCAGCCACTCGATGTCGCCTGCCGCGTCCGCCTTCGCCTGCGCGGCCCGCAGCATCCGGTCGAACGTGCCGTCCGCCGCCCACCTGCGAAAACGGGTGTGGAGCGTGGCCCACGGCCCGTAACGCTCGGGCACGTCCCGCCAGGCCGTCCCGGTCCGGAACTTCCACACGATTCCGTTCAGGACCCGGCGGTCATCCAGCCGCTTGCGTCCCCGCAACGACTCGGGCAGCAGCGGCCGGACGAACTCCCACTCGGCATCCGACAGTTCATGGCGACGTATCACGCCACCATGATCCACCACCCAAGATCATTTGAAGACACCGCCTAGTAGGGCTTGGTCATGTTGGTGCGGGGTCTGGCATGTCGCGGTGACAGGTGGGGCAGGCGCCGGTCCAGGTCGCGAGGAGTATCTGCAGCTCGCGGACGACTCGGTAGAGGCTCAGGCCGACGCCGTCTCTTTTGGGGATCGGCTCAGTCGCTGGAGGGTGCAGAAGGCGTGGGCGACCGAGACGAGGGTGACGTGGTGGTGCCAGCCCGGCCAGGTCCGGCCTTCGAAGTGGGCCAGGCCCAGGGCCTGTTTCATCTCGCGGTAGTCGTTCTCGATGCGCCAGCGGAGCTTCGCGGTGCGCACGAGGACGGGCAGCGGGGTGGTCTCGGGCAGGTTGGAGAGCCAGAACTGCACGGGCTCGTCCTGGTCGGCGGGCCATTCGGCCAGCAGCCAGCGGACCGGAAGCTCGGCGGTGGCCGTGGCTTTGCGGATCTCACGTCCGGCGGGCCGGATCCGCAGGGCCACGAAGCGCGAGTACATGCGCTTGTATCCGCTTCGGCCGTTGCCCGGTCGCGATCCTTCCCTCCACTGCACCGGCCGCGCGGAAGATTTACCGGCCGCGATGACCAGGCTCTTCACCCGCTGGGCCGGCTCGGGGTAGGCAGGAACCGGCCGTGGGCCGCGGCCGGAGTAGGCCGGGATGCAGGGCTGTGCGTCTTCGGGTTGCGCGGTGGTCGTGGTCGAGATGCCCACCACGTAGTCGAGGCCGCGTTCTTCCAGGCCGAGCCGGAAGGCGGCGGCATCACCGTAGCCGCCGTCGGCGATGACCTGGGGCACGTCGATGCCCCAGGACCGCGTCTCGTCGATCATGTCGAGGGCCAGCTGCCACTTCTCGATATGGCCGACCTGGGCAGGAATGGCGCACGTGTCACGGCGGGCCACTTTGGCCGGATCGGCCTTGGGTGAGGAGGGATCCCAGCTTCCGGGCAGGAACAGACGCCAGTTCACTGCCGCCGAGGCGCCGTTGGAAGCCAGGTGCAGCGAGACTCCGGCCTGGCAGTTGGTGACCTTGCCCGCGGTGCCGGTGTACTGCCGGGTCACGCACGCGGATGCGTCCCCGTCCTTGAGGAACCCGGTGTCATCAATGATCAACGCGGTGGGCTTGACGGCCGGCTGCATACGCCAGGCCAGACGGGCCCGCACATGCGCCGCATCCCACGGGCTGGAGGTCACGAAGTGGGCCAGCGCTTGCCGGTTACCGTCCTCGCCCAGGCGGGCGGCCATCGGCTCCACCGACTTACGCCCGCCGTCCAACAGCAGGCCCCGCAGATATACCCCGCCCCACCGCCGCTGATCCGCCCGCGCGAACGGCTCGAACATCTCCGCCGCGAAGCCCTCCAGATCACACCGGACCCCAGCCAACTCCTCACTCAGCACACCCGGTCAACGACACGACCGATCAAGAAGACACGCCACCACGACCTGCACATGACCAAGCCCTACTAGGCAGGCGGCCCTCGCGGCGAGACGCGTTTGCTGCTTCGTCGGCGGTCGTGGTCGGCGTGGCCTGGAACATCTGCGCTCCTCACGTCCACGGGCCGGACCCGCCCGTGCGCCTTCGAGGCTCCCAGCAGGCGAGGCCGGTCAGGATCGCGCCACGGACCGAACAACATCCGCCGGGCGGGCGAGCACGAATCCGGGCGCTCCGCCTCAGCTATGACGGGTCGCAGAGGACGACTCGTCCGTGCGAGTGGGCGGGTCGGCTGCGGGTCAGCAGGCGCCCGCCGCTCCGGTCCCCAGGCTTTGCACGGGCCTGACCGGCACTCCCGACGGGCTCGGGTTCGGCTACGGCTCGCGGAGCCGGGCCGGGCCGGGCTGGGCTGGGCTGGGCCGGACTGGGCTGGGCTGGGCTGGGCTGGTGAGGGCGTCCGCCGGAGGGACGCGCAGAGCAAACCGGCGGCTTCCGTGCCGATCGTCATGCGGACGACCCTGGAGGACGACCGAGGCGTTGGGGGCGAGCCTCCCCCTTCGTCGACTGTCACCCCCGGCCGCATGCCCCCTTCCACGGGCCCCCTACCATCACACTGCGTTCCTTGGCGGACATTGACACCGGTTCGGCCATGCCCGCCGCCCCACGTGACCAGACGACGTCCACGGACGGGGCGACGAAGCCGGCCATCGAGAAAGGGAAGACTCATGCGCGCCCGGAGCATCGGCACCGCGACCGCAGCGGCACTGGCCCTGGTGGCCGCCCGCGACCTCCTCCAGAAGAAGCACGCGCTGCTGAGGAACTTCCCCTTGGTCGGACACGCCCGGTACCTGCTGGAGACCATCGGGCCGGAGCTGCGGCAGTACATCGTGACGTCCAACGAGGAGGAGCGGCCCTTCAGCCGTGATCAGCGGACGTGGATCTACGCGTCGGCGAAGGAGGAGAACAACTACTTCGGGTTCGGCACCGACGTCGACGTCGAGCACGTGCAGGGACGGGCGTACGTGAAGCAGCGCACGTTCGCCGACAGCCTGCCCGAGTCCCACGGCCGACCGGATCTGCCCGACGCCGTGCCGTCCGCCAAGGTGCTGGGAGGACCCCGCGGCCGGGCCAAGGCGTTCCGGCCGAAGAGCGTCGTGAACATCTCGGCGATGAGCTTCGGATCGCTCTCCGGCGCCGCGGTCACGGCCCTCAACAAGGGGGCGGCGTTGGCCGGGACGATGCACAACACGGGCGAGGGCGGCCTGTCTCCGTATCACCGCAACGGCGCCGACCTCGTCCTCCAGATCGGTACGGCGTACTTCGGCTGCCGCAACGAGGACGGCAGCTTCGACCTCGACCGGCTCAAGGAAGTGGTCGCCGGCGCCCCGGTCAGGGCGATAGAGATCAAGCTGTCCCAGGGCGCCAAGCCCGGGCTGGGCGGGATGCTGCCCGGCGCGAAAGTGACGCCGGAGATCGCAGAGATCCGCGGCATCCCCCAGGGCAGGGACTGCGCCTCGCCGTCCCGCCACACCGCGTTCGGCGACGTCGACTCGATGCTGGACTTCGTCGAACTGATCGCCGCCGAGACCGGTGTGCCGGTCGGCATCAAGAGCGCGGTAGGTGAGATGGACTTCTGGCACGAGCTGGCCACACTGATGGCGCGTGGCGACCGCGGGGTCGACTTCGTGACCGTCGACGGCGGCGAGGGCGGCACCGGGGCGGCACCGCTCACCTTCACGGACTCCGTGTCGCTGCCCTTCCGGATGGGCTTCTCACGGGTCTACGGCACCTTCGCCGAGCGCGGTCTGACCGACGAGCTGACGTTCATCGGCTCCGGCAAGCTCGGTCTGCCCGACAACGCGGCGGTCGCCTTCGCCCTCGGCGCCGACATGGTCAATGTGGGCCGGGAGGCGATGCTGTCCATCGGCTGCATCCAGTCGCAGAAGTGCCACACGGACAAGTGCCCCACCGGTGTCGCCACCCAGAACCCGTGGCTGGCCCGCGGCCTCGACCCGGAGTCGAAGGCCACCCGCGCCGCCGTGTATCTGCGCACCCTGCGCAAGGAGCTGACGAAGCTCTCGGCGGCCGTCGGCGTGGCCCACCCGGGGCTCATCACGGCCACGGACATCGAAATACTCAACGGTGACTACGACGCCCGTACCCTGGCCGCTGCCTACGGCTACAAGGACGGCTGGGGCGAACTCGGAGCGCACCTCGCCCACGGGATCACCGCGCTGCTCGCGGCCGAGCCGAGCACGGCACGGGACATTCTGCAGGCCTGACAGGCCATCCCATCGGTGGCGCGGGGGCGTTCACGCGGCGCGACTGTCACCTGGATGCCTCATCAGCGGTGGGCGTGTGTCCCTGTGCGGCGCAACCGTGAGAGGCGTGCCGTACCGACAGCGGGTCACGGCACGACACGTCTTCCCAGCCCCCAGGCAGGAGTCTCATCGATGAACAGGATCACCGCCGCGTGCATAGCCGCACTGGCCGCGACCGCCCCCGTGGTGGCGCTCGCCGGCCCCGCCGCGGCGGGCGACATGTCGCACGAGGACAGCAGGACCCTCCACGCGACCCTCGACCCGATCAAGGTCAACAAGGTGACCGGCTCCGGCACGGCCACCGTGGTGCTGGACGGCAACCGGGCCCACGTCACGATCCACACCAGCGGGCTGCTCAAGGACGCTCCGCACGCTCAGCACTTCCACATCGGAGCCAAGGGCGTCTGTCCCCCGGACTCCGCGGCCAAGAAGCACAACGGCCTGCTCAGCCTCACCACCACCGACGGCCACCCCTTCTACGGGATGATCGGCACCTCCCTCACCACCACGGGCGACACCGGTCCCGCCTCGGGTCTGGCCGTCGACCGCTTCCCGGCGGGCTCGAGCTTCCAGTACGAGCGGACCATCACCCTCAGCGACGAGGCGGCCGAGAGCGTCCGTGAAGGCAACGCCGTCGTCGTCGTGCACGGCATCGACTACAACGGCAACGGCAAGTACGACGACGTTCTGGGCGCCAGCGACCTCGACCCGAAACTGCCCGCCGAAGCCACCGATCCCGCCCTGTGCGGCCCGCTCACGATGGCCGCCAAGGGCGCCGTCCACGCGGGAGAGGGAGGCACCCAGGCCGGCGGCCTCGGCTACGCCACCGCGACCGCCGCGGGCGGCAGCGCGATGCTGATCGCCGCCGTGGGCGCCTACGCTCTGCGTCGCCGCAGTCGGCAGAACTGACCGGCTCGCCCCAGCACGTCTGCTCGAAGCCGCCGTGGGACCCGTGCCCACGGCGGCTGTCGGGCCTCCGGCAGCAGCCGTCACGTCAGGAGGGAGAGCACACCGGGAGAGTCGGTGGTGAGCTGCGACGAGCCTCCTGCGGATTCCACAGTGATACCGAGGGCGGCGGCCCTTTCAAGTGGTCCTTCGAAGATGCGCGCCTGACGGCCCCGGTACCCGCGGGCGGCCGTGAACGCACCCCGCCTCGTCCAAGCGCGCCGCTTCAGTGGGGAGGACGCCGGGAGGGTGCGAGCCGTTCTCGGTGCAGCCGGTCGTGTGACTGGTTCAGCTCTGCGGACTCAGTCCCGCCACGGCCAGCCGGAACAGCCGGTTCGCCTGGGCGGCGGGGTCGGGGTAGTGCTCCGTGGCCAGGACGATGCCGACGATCAGCGTGATCAGGTCGGCGACAGTGACGCCGGCCGCCACCGCGCCGTCCTGCACGGCGCGGCGCAGCAGAGGGCCTGCCGCCTCTTGCAGCGCCGCCGAGCAGCCGTTCTCGTGCATCGGGCCGTCGTAGGCGAGCGCGGCCGCCAACCCCCGGGCGGAGACGGAGTAGGCGACGACGTCATCAAGCCACTCCAGGAGCGCGTTCCGGCTGTCGCCCTTGCCCGTGAGGTCATGGGCGCGGACGCACAGCGCCTCGATCCGTTCCCGGGAGACTGCCTCCAACAGTGCACGGCGCGTGGGGAAGTGTCGGCGCACGGTTGCTGAGCCGACCTGCGCGGTGCGGGCGATCTGTTCCAGGGAGGCGTCGGCACCATGGGCAGCGACCTCCTTCTCGGCCACGGCGAGGATGCGCGTGTAGTTGCGTCGGGCGTCCGCACGCTGGCGCTCGGGCATGGCGTCACCTCCGGGATTGATAAATGGCGGCCCCCGCCGTATCGTACCCGGACTATAAACGGCGGGCCTCGCCGTTTAATCGGCGACTACCCCGAGGAAGCGCCATGTCCACGAACTCCGCGCCCGTCCTGGTCACCGGCGCGACCGGCAGACAGGGTGGGGCCACCGCCCGCGCATTGCTTGCTGCGGGCGTTCCCGTCCGCGCCCTGGTGCGCGACCCGGCCACCGACCGGGCCGAGGCCGTCGAGGCACTCGGCGCCGAACTGGTCACGGGCGACCTGCATGACCGTGAGTCCGTCATCCGGGCCGCCGAGGGCGCCCGCGCCGTCTTCTCCGTGCAGATGCCCGGCATCACCGCGGAAGGCTTCGATTTCGAAGGGGAGGTGGCCCAGGGGGTCAACCTCGTCGAGGGCGCGAAGGCCGCCGGAGTGCCGCAGTTCGTGCACACATCCGTCACCGGCGCCGGCCAGCACACCGAGACTCCCGGCTGGGCCGACGGTCGCTGGGCTTCGATGGAACCCACGCTGGGCGCCAAGAGTGCGATCCAGGACCGGGTCCGCGCGGCCGGCTTCCCCCACTGGACGCTCCTCAAGCCGGGCTTCTTCATGGAGAACTTCCTCCCGTCCATGGCGTTCCTGTTCCCCCGCGGCATCGAGGGCGGCCTGGTGAGCGTTCTCAACCCCGAGACCCGACTGTCCCTGGTCGCGGTGGACGACATCGGCAGGGCGGCCGCCGCAGCCATCACCGCGCCCGAGCGATTCGACGGGGTCGAACTGGAGTTGGCGAGCGACTACCTGTCTATGACGGAGATCGCCGAGGTCCTCTCTCGTGTTCTGGACACGCGGCTGTCCGCGCCGGACATGACCGAGGAGGAGGCCCTCTCCGCCGGCATGCCGGCGATGGGGGCTGGCCACGAGTGGCTGAACGTGGCCGGCCAGCCGGGCCGCCCGCACTACGCGAGCGACCTCGGCATCCCACTGACCAGCTTCGAGCAGTGGGCGCAGGAGCACATGCGCCCCACCGCCTGACACGGCCCCGGGATCTCGCCAGGAGGGCCAGGTCGTCTCCCCTGCTCCTCCTCGCAGCTGTTCGTCTCCAGCACCACCGAACGGTCCTCGGTGACGGCGTAGAGGCGGTTGTCGTCAGCTCCCAGGTGCACTACCGGCGCCCCGAGGCGGGACTGGGCCACCGTGAGGAGCTCCTTGACGAGGTCGCCGGTGGTCGTCTCGGCGCGGAAGGCGATGTCGGCGGTCTTCTCCACCCCGCCCACGGCGCCCTTGTAGTGGCTGATCAGGTCCGGGCCGACGGTATGGAACTCGACGAGACGCCCGCGCTCGGGGCCGTCCACCTCACCGGTGGGGCCGAGCCGGGCCTCGTTCCGGGTCACCACTGCCGGGTCCTCACCGGGGTCCGGCTGAACGTCCACGCCGGTGACGGTGGAACCGTCCCGGGACAACGCCAGGAGCACGTCCGCGCCGGAGTCGACGGTGACGTAGGCCGGTGCCTCACCTGCTCGCAACGACCCCTTCACCCGAAGGGTCCCGGCGTCGAGGACGGCGACCCGGTCCGCGTCCGGACGGGGCGCGTAGACCACGTTCCCGTCCGTCGCGCTCGGGGCCAGGTTCTCGCCCAGGCCGGGGACGCGGTCGGAGAGGGTGGTACACGCCGTCAGCCGTCCGGAGTCCTCACCGGGGGTGAACTTGACGATCCGGGGCTCCGTCTCGGCGAGCCCGACCACCGCCCCGGCCTCCTTCGACCAGACCGGCTCCCGCACCGGAGTATCCAGACGCAGAACGGAGTACGTGAACTTGAGGGATTACGGGCAGCGGACGGACGTCGCGAGATCACCGTGTGGAGCACGTCCGGGGCCTCCCGGGCGACGGCACCTTCCTCGACAGCGCTGAGACCGCTCCCCCGACGCTCTCCGAGCGCACCGTCTGACAAGCCGCTCGCCCGTACGCCCTCGTCGTCGTCCGGCGTGTCCCGGAACCGGTAACGGGCACTGGGGGAACGATGCAGGTTCCCGGGCAGTGCGCGGCCGGGCCGGAGCGGAGGACACACGTGGAACAGCGGGACGCGGCCGAGCGGTGCGGAGAGAGCGTGGCGGCGGATGCGAGCGGTGCCGCCGAGACCGGCCACGCGGCGCGCGCCGTACCGGACGCACGGCGGCGTATCCCGCGCACCGACGCGTTGCTGCGCGACCCCCGTCTCCTGGACGCGGCGGACCGGCTCGGGCAGGAACGGGTCAAGTCGGCGGTCCGCGGCGCACAGCAGCGGGCGAGGGAAGGTGCCCTGCCGCCGGACGCGGTGGCCGACGCGGCGTTCGCCCTCCTGCCGCGGACGGCGTGCGGACTCCGGCCCGTGATCAACGCGACCGGGGTGCTGCTCCACACGAACCTCGGCCGGGCACCGCTGTCCGCCGCCGCCCGGCAGGCGGTACAGGACGCTGCCGGACCCACCGATGTCGAACTGGACCTGGAGACCGGCGTACGGGCCCGCCGCGGCCGGACCGCGCTGGCCGCGCTGCGGGCCCGGGTGCCGTCCGCCGCCGCGGTGCACGTCGTCAACAACGGAGCCGCCGCGCTCGTCCTCGCCGCCACCGCGCTGGCCGCCGGCAAGGAGATCGTGGTCAGCCGCGGGGAGATGGTGGAGATCGGGGACGGCTTCCGGCTGCCCGACCTCCTGGTGTCCACCGGCGCCCGGCTGCGCGAGGTGGGCACGACCAACCGCACGACCGTCCAGGACTACGCCGGGGCCCTCGGCCCCGAGACGGGCTTCGTCCTGAAGGTGCACCCCTCCAACTTCCGCATCACCGGCTTCACCCGCGCAGCCGACATCTCGGAACTGGCGCCGCTCGGTGTCCCGGTGGTCGCCGACATCGGGTCGGGTCTGCTGGCCCCCCATCCGCGCCTGCCGGAGGAACCGGACGCCCGGAGCCAACTGGAGGCCGGAGCCGCCCTTGTCACCGCCAGCGGGGACAAGCTGCTGGGCGGGCCCCAGTGCGGACTGGTCCTCGGCCGGGAGGACCTGGTCCGCGCCATGTCCCGGCATCCGCTCGCCCGGGCGCTGCGCGTCGACAAACTGACCCTGGCCGCGCTGGAGGCCACGCTGACCGGTCCGAAGACGCCGACCGGACAGGCGCTCGACGCTGACCCGGAGCAGCTCGCCCGCCGTGCCGAGCTGCTGGCCACCGCGCTGCGAGCCGACGGCGTCGATGTGCGGGCGGTCGCCGGCCGGGCCACCGTGGGCGGGGGCGGAGCGCCCGGCGTGACACTGCCGAGCGCCGCGCTGTCCCTGCCCGAGCCGTACGCCACCGCGCTGCGCGAAGGACGCGTTCCCGTGGTCGGACGGCTGGATGGCGGGCGGTGCCTGCTGGACCTCGGGTCGGTGCCTGCCGAGGACGACGAGTTGCTGGCCGAGGCCGTGCGCCGCGTACGGGCAGGGGGGAGGTAGGGCATGCGGGTACTGGCCACCGCCGGGCACGTCGACCACGGCAAGTCCGCCCTCGTACGGGCCCTGACGGGAATGGAACCCGACCGCTACGAGGAGGAGCGGCGCCGCGGCCTGACGCTCGACCTCGGCTTCGTCTGGACCCGGCTGGAACCTTACGCACCGGGCGGCGCGGGCGGCGAGCACCTCGCCTTCGTCGACGTACCGGGCCACGAGCGCTTCGTCTCCACCATGCTGGCGGGCGTCGGCCCGGTGCCCGGCGTGCTCTTCGTGGTCGCCGCCGACCAGGGATGGCAGCAGCAGTCCCAGGAGCACCTGGAGATCCTGGACGCGCTCGGCGTCCGGCACGCCGTGCTCGCCGTGACCCGTGGAGACCTGGCGGACCCGGCACCGGTACGGGCGGACGCCGTCGAACGGCTGGCCGCCACCTCTCTCGGCACCGTGCCGTCCGTCGCGGTCAGCGCGGTGACGGGCACGGGACTGGACGAACTGCGCGGCGAACTGGCCCGGCTGAGCGCCGCGCTGCCGGAATCGCCGGCCGACGCCGACGTACGGCTCTGGCTGGACCGCGCCTTCACCGTGCGCGGCCACGGCACCGTCGTCACCGGCACCCTGGGAGCGGGGACCCTGCGCGTCGGCGACCGGCTCGTGACGGGCGACGGCACGAGCGTCCTGCGGGTGAGGGGACTGCAGTGCCTGCACGAGGAGCGGACGTCGGTCAGCGGCGTGGCCCGGGTGGCGGTCAACGTCCACGGCGGCGCCGACACCCGGCTCGGCCGGGGCGAGGTGCTGCTCACCCCCGACCGCTGGCTGCTCACCACCGTGACCGACGTCCGGGTGCCCGGAACACCCGTGGCGGAGCTCCCCCGCACGGCCACCCTGCACATCGGGACCGCCGCGGTACCGGTGACCGTCCGGCCGCTGGGCGAGGACACCGCCAGGCTCACCCTGACCCGCGGGCTCCCGCTGCGGGTCGGTGACCGGGCCGTCCTGCGGGAGGCGGGCGGACGGCGTGCCCCGTGCGGCCTGACCGTGCTGGACGTCGCACCGCCGGGGCTGACACGGCGCGGGGCGGCCCGGACCAGGGCGGCCGAGCTGACGGCCATGACCGGCCGGCCGGACGGTGCCGCCGAACTGCGGCGACGCCGACTCGTCCGCCGCCCGGACCTGGAAGCCATGGGCATCGCCGCTCCCGGCCCGCCCGTCACGGGCGACTGGCTGGCCGACCCCGCGCACTGGGCCGGACTGCGCGAGCGCCTGGCAGCGGAGGTGGCGCGACACGCCGAGCGGCAGCCGCTGGACCCCGGGCTGCCCACCGAGGCGGCCAGACACCTGCTCGGCCTGCCGGACCGCGCCCTCGTCCAGGCCCTCGTCGACACGCCCGGCGGGGCCGTACTGAGGCACCGGCAAGGACGCCTGCACGGGCCCGGCGACGCGCGGCCGTCGCTGCCGCCTGCGGTCCGCAGGGCCGTCGATGCCTTGGGGGAGGACCTGCGCCGGTCGCCGTTCCGCGCTCCCGAGGCCGGCCGGCTGGCCGAACTGGGGCTGGACCACAGGACGCTGGCCGCCGCCGTCGCGGCCGGCGCGCTGCTGCGGGTCGCCGAGGGCGTCGTGCTGCTGCCCGGCGCGGACGCGGAGGCCACCGCCGTACTGCGGTCGCTGCCCCGGCCGTTCACGCTGAGCGAGGCACGCCGCGCCCTCGACACCACGCGCCGCGTCGCCGTGCCCCTGCTGGAGCTGCTGGACCGGCAGGGACACACCGAACGCGTGGACGACCAGCGCCGGCGCTGCCGGGAGACCGCGGGAAGCGGAGGCGGACGGGAATCGAACCCGCCTGCCCGAGATCCTCGGACACCTCGGTTTTGAAGACCGGGAGGGCCACCAGGCACCCACACGCCTCCACCGCCCGGCCAGGCTACAGGAGCGCCGTCTGCCCACCACGACCGAAACCGACCCACCAGAAGGACCAGTCATGACGACCGCCCGCGAAACACCCGTACGGCTCACGCAGTTCGCGCACGGCGGCGGCTGCGCCTGCAAGATTCCGCCGGGTGAACTGGAGGACGTGCTCGGCGGCCTCGTCCGGCCCGGGACGGCGTCCGCGGACGGCTCCCTGCTCGTCGGGCTGGCCACCGGCGACGACGCCGCCGTGGTCACCCTGCCCGCGCCGGGCGGCGGTCCGGCCCAGGCGGTGGTCTCCACGGCGGACTTCTTCACGCCGGTCGTCGACGACGCCTACGACTGGGGCCGCATCGCCGCGGCCAACGCCCTGTCGGACGTCTACGCGATGGGCGGCCGGCCGCTCGTCGCCGTCAACCTGCTGGCCTGGCCCCGCGACGTACTGCCGTTCGAGCTCGCGCGCGAGGTGCTGCGCGGCGGACTGGACGTCGCCGCCGAGGCCGGCTGCCACGTGGGCGGCGGGCACAGTGTCGACGACCCGGAACCCAAGTACGGCATGGCCGTCACCGGCGTCGCGGACCCGGAGCGGCTGCTGCGCAATGACGCGGGCCGCCCGGGACTGCCGCTGTCGCTCACCAAGCCCTTGGGCCTCGGCGTCCTCAACAACCGGCACAAGGCCACCGGCGAGCGGTTCGAGGAGGCCGTGGCGACGATGGTGGCGCTGAACCGGGACGCGTCCGCGGCGGCCCTGGCGGCCGGGGCCACCTGCGCCACCGACGTCACCGGCTTCGGCCTGCTCGGTCACCTGCACAAGCTCGCCCGCGCCTCCGGGGTCACCGCCGTGCTCGACCCCGCCGCCGTGCCCTACCTCGACGGGGCCCGGGAGGCCGTCCGGGAGGGGTACGTCAGCGGCGGCACCCGGCGCAACCTGGAGTGGGTGGCCCCGTTCACCGACTTCGGCCGTGCCGACGCCGACACCCGGCTGCTCCTCGCCGACGCGCAGACCTCGGGCGGACTGCTGGTGGCGGGTGAGGTGCCGGGCGCCCCCGTCATCGGGGAACTGGTGCCGAAGGGCGCCCACTCCGTCGTGCTCGGGTGACCACGGCACCTCCCCCTCCCCCTACGGCTCGGTGCCGGTGTCCTCGTCGATGCCGGCCCTGGCCCGGTACTCCCGCACCAGCTCCAGTGCGGCCGGGCCCCTCGGGCGGCGGCCCGCCCTGATGTCGACGGCGAACGCCTTGGCCTCCTGGATGTGGCTGTTGGGGTCCAGGGACAGGTGCAGCAGTTCGTTCGCGGCGTCGCCGGTGGCGTAGCCGTTGGGACCCCAGTGGTAGGGCAGGCCGACCTGGTGCAGCCGTCGGCCCTGCACGGTGAGCGGCGCCATGCGGTCGGTGACCAGCACCCGCGCCTCGACCACGCCGCGGGCGCTGACGATCGTCGCCCAGCCGGTGTGTTCCAGCCCGCGCGCGGCGGCCAGTTCGGGTGAGACCTCGCAGAAGAACTCCGGCTGGAGCTCCGCGAGATAGGGCTGCCAGCGGGACATCCCGCCCGCGGTGTGATGCTCGGTCAGCCGGTAGGTGGTGGCGACGTACGGGAAGACCCCGGAGCCGGGCTCGGTGCCGCTGGGCTGGTAGCGGTTGTCCGGGTGCGGCGGCAGCAAGTGGCGTACCGGGTTGCGCTGTTGGCCGTACAGCAGGTTCGGGAAGGGCGAGTCCTGCGGCTCGTAGTGCGTGGGCAGCGGGCCGTCGGTGAGGCCGGAGGGCACGTACAGCCACGCCTTGCCGTCCGCCTGCATGATGAACGGGTCGGTACCGGAGAGCGCCGCCGGTCCCCTGGCGTCCGGCGGAGGCCGGTGGTCGGGGGCCTTGTCGGGCTTGAAGTCGGGAACGTCGTGGCCCGTCCAGGAACCCTCGTCCGCGTCCCACCACACCAGGGCCTTGCGCTCGCTCCAGGGCCGGCCGTCCGGGTCCGCCGAGGCGCGGTTGTACAGGATCCGGCGGTTGGCGGGCCAGGCCCAGCCCCACTCCTTCGCGACCCAGTCCTGCTCCCGTCCCGGCTTGCGGCGGGCCGCCTGGTTGACACCGTCCGCGTAGACCCCGCAGTAGATCCAGCAGCCGCAGACCGTCGACCCGTCGTCCTTCAACTCCTCGTACGACGCCAGGGGGTTGCCGTCGGCGTCGTGGCCGTTGATCTCGGCGAGGACGGCCTCCGCGTCCGGCTCGGCGTGCTCGCCCTTCGTGGGGTAGCCCCAGGTCAGGTCGAGCAGCGGCCGGTCCATCTCGTCGGTGGACGCCGCGAGCTTCTCCCGGATGATCCGGCCGAGGTGGAAGGCGAACCAGAGGTCGCTGCGGGCCTCGCCGGGCGGCGGCACGGCCTGGTGGTGCCACTGCAGCAGGCGCTGGGTGTTGGTGAAGCTGCCGTCCTTCTCGGTGTGCGCGGCGGCCGGCAGGAAGAACACCTCCGTGCCGATGTCCTCGGTGCGCATCTCCCCCGTCTCGATCTCCGGGCCGTCCTTCCACCAGGTGGCCGACTCGATGAGGGAGAAGTCCCGCACGACCAGCCAGTCCAGGTTGGCCATGCCCAGGCGTTGCAGCTTGGCGTTGGCGGAGCCGACGGCGGGGTTCTCGCCCACGAGGAAGTAGCCCTTGCAGACGCCCTCCAGCTGGGCCATGACCGTCTCGTACGTGGAGTGCGAGCCGGTCAGCCGCGGGAGGTAGTCGAAGCAGAAGTCGTTGGCGTCGGTGGCGGCCTCGCCCCAGTACGCCTTGAGGAGACTGACGAGGTAGGAGCGCATGTTGCCCCAGTAGCCCTTGCGGGCCGAATCCGCCTCGACGAAGGCGTCGAGGTCCTGCTGCTGGTGGGCGTGCGGCATGGGGATGTAGCCCGGCAGCAGGTTGAACAGCGTCGGGATGTCGGTGGAGCCCTGGATGGAGGCGTGGCCGCGCAGGGCGAGGATGCCGCCGCCCGGCCGGCCGATGTTGCCCAGCAGGCTCTGCAGGACCGAGGCCGCCCGGATGTACTGCACCCCCACCGTGTGCTGGGTCCAGCCGACCGCGTAGGCGAACGCCGTGGTCCGGTCCCGTCCCGAGTTCTCCGTCACCAGCTCGCACACCTGGCGGAAGACGTCCTGCGGCACGCCGCAGATCTGCTCGACCACCTCGGGCGTGTAGCGGGCGTAGTGCCGCTTGAGGACCTGGAAGACGCAGCGCGGATGGGACATGGTCTCGTCCCGCTCCGGTTCGCCCTCACCGATGTCGGCACCGCCCGAGCCGTGCGCCTCGCCACGGGCGGCCTCCGTCACGCTGCTGCCGCCCCCGGTCCGCCTGTCGTACCCCTGGTCGCGCTGGCCCGACGCTGCCTGCATCTCCGTGCCCTCGTACTGCCAGCTGCCGTTGTCGTAGCTGCGGCTGTCGGGGTCGAGACCGGAGAAGACGCCGTCGAGGTCCTCGGTGTCGCGGAAGTCCTCCCTCAGGACGACCGGACCGTTGGTGTAGGCGACCACGTAGTCACGGAAGTAGCTCTCGGTCCGCAGCACGTGGTTGATGATCCCGCCGAGGAAGGCGATGTCCGAGCCGGCGCGCAGCGGCACGTGGACGTCTGCCAGGGCGCTGGTGCGGGTGAAACGCGGGTCGACGTGGATCACCTTCGCACCGCGGGCCTTCGCCTCCATCACCCACTGGAACCCGACCGGATGGCACTCGGCCATGTTCGAGCCCTGGATGACGATGCAGTCGGAGTGCTGCAGGTCCTGCTGGAAGGTGGTCGCGCCGCCGCGGCCGAACGAGGTTCCCAGACTGGGAACGGTGGAGGAGTGTCAAACACGCGCCTGATTCTCGATCTGCACCGCGCCCAGGGCGGTGAACAGCTTCTTGATCAGGTAGTTCTCCTCGTTGTCCAGCGTCGCCCCGCCGAGGCTGGCGACACCGAGGGTGCGCCGGGTGCGGGTCTCGTCGACCTCCCACTGCCAGCCGGAGCGCCGTGCCGCGATCACCCGGTCGGCGATCATGTCCATCGCCGTGTCCAGGTCCAGCCGCTCCCACTCGGTGCCGTGCGGGCGGCGGTACAGGACGTGGTGCTCACGGGCACTGCCCGTGGTGAGCTGCAGGCTGGCCGAGCCCTTGGGGCACAGTCTGCCGCGGGAGATCGGGGAGTCGGGGTCGCCCTCGATCTGGGTGACGCGGCCGTCCTCGACGTAGACGTTCTGTCCGCAGCCCACCGCGCAGTAGGGGCAGATCGACTTGACGACCCGGTCGGCGGAGGCGACGCGCGGGGTGAGACGCGCGCTGGTCCCGCTCTTGGCGGCGGCCCCCCGGCCCAGGGGATCGGTCCCCTTCAGCTGGCGGTAGACCGGCCAGGAGTCGATCCAGGTGCGTACGCCCATCACCCCTGCCCTTCTCTTCGTGTCCCGTCATGCCGATCGCCAGCGCGAGTGCCCCACAGGGCCCGGGTCAATCACCCGGAATCCTCGGGAGTCTCCGCCGGCCCCGCGGTGCGGCTGCTGAGCACCGCCGACGTCACCGCGTCGACCTCGTACACCCGCTGCCGGGGCGTCCCGCACCCGTCGGCGCTGCGGCCCGCCGACCGTACCGCCGGCTCGGTGGCCGACCTGGCCCGGCAGCTGGGCGCGGGCCGGCTCAGGACGCCGGAGGAGCGTTGCCGGGCTCTGGGGACCGCGCCTCGGCCGCCAGCCGCTCCCGCTGGGGCAGCACCGTGTACTTGGGGTCCTCCGCCGAGGCGACCCCGGCGTGGAAGACACCGAACCGCAGGGCGGCGGAACCGGTGAGGAGGGCCGCGCCGGCGATCGCGGCGACCGTCCGGTTGCGCCCGCCGAGGCCCGCCCCGAGCACGGCACCCACGGAGGTGAGCGTCTCGGCCGCGCGGAGCAGCGTGTGGGCCCTGCCGTTCTCGAAGGGCTCCGCGGCCAGCCCCATGCGCCGCTTCATCAGCCGGAACGACCCGAGTTCGAGGAGGGCGCCCAGCACCGCCATGCGCCGCGCGGGGCCCGTCTGACCCGCCGGTGCGCAGACCAGCGCGAGCCCGGCGGCGGCGGTGGCCCCGGATCCGGCGAAGACGTACGGGAGCTCCCGGTGTCCCTCGTGCCAGGACGGCACGGCCGTGTCGGAGACCAGTACGGCGGTGTAGGTGGCGACCGCGGGGCCCAGCACGGCGGCGGACACGGTGGCGGCAGCGCCCACCAGGCGGTACCGGCCGGCGACGTCGGCGGCGGCAGCGGCGACGGTGAGCGGCGCGTAACCGGCCAGCAGCCACGAGCCCACGCTCATCGGGGAGGTGGGCTTGAAGACCCGGAGCATGTTGAGGAAGCGGGCGGGGCGGCCCAGGTCGTGCACCAGCGCGGCCAGGGACAGGGAGACGGCGCCCGCCGCCCCGATCTTGGCCGTCCGGGCGAGTGCGGGCCGGGCGGTGGCGTGCGCGCCGGCGGCCAGCAGCGAGGAGGCGCCCGCGAGTCCGCCGAGGTAGAGGTAGCCCGCGATGTCGAGGGGCTTCCACGTCGGTTTGTTCAGGATCGGTCTGCCGTAGTACGAGGAGAACTCGGCGTCGGGCACCATCGCACGCTCGCCGCGGCCCCGCCCCCTGCGCCGGCGGCGGCGCCCGGCGTGGGCCCCGGTGAGGGCCTCACGACCGGGGCGGGCGCCCTCCACGCCGTTCCGGGTGACGTCGGAACCGCTCATCGCGGCCTCCTGGCGAAGCTGACGACGGCGAGCGCGGCGAGCGAGGCGGCGGCCGTCGCCGCGTGCCGCCACATGGCGGGCAGGTCGCGGGTGGTGACGACCGGGTCCGGGGGCAGGCCGTAGACCTCCGGTTCGTCGAGCAGCAGGAAGAAGGCGCCGTCGCCGCCGACGCCGTCCTCGGGACTCTCACCGTAGAGCTGGGCGTCGGTGACCCCGGCGGAGTGCAGCTGGGCGACCCGGTCCGCGGCCCGCTCGCGCAGCTCGTCCAGCGGGCCGAACTGGATGGAGTCGGTCGGGCAGGCCTTGGCGCAGGCGGGTTCCATTCCGACGCCGAGCCGGTCGTAGCACAGGGTGCACTTCCAGACCCGTCCGTCGTCGGGGCGCTGGTCGATGACGCCGTACGGGCAGGCGGGCACGCAGTAGCCGCAGCCGTTGCAGATGTCCTCCTGGACCACGACGGTGCCGAACTCGGTGCGGAACAGGGAGCCCGTGGGGCAGACGTCCAGGCAGGCGGCGTGGGTGCAGTGCTTGCACACATCGGAGGACATCAGCCAGCGCAGTTCGGTGCGGCCTTCCGGCGCCAGGGGGGAGATGTCCCCGGCGGGCGCGGCGGTCGGCGTCCCGTCGCCGGGCGCGGGAGCGGTGGCGCCCGGGCCCGGCGAGGACGGGGAGGTGCCCAGCGCACCGGCGGCGGCGAAGACGTCGACGGCTTCGTGGCCGACGCCGGGTTCCTGTCCGCCCAGTGGCTTTCGCTGTTCGATGAAGGCCACGTGCCGCCAGGTGTCCGCGCCGAGCCCCTGGGTGTTGTCGTAGGACATGCCGGTCAGCTCCAGGCCGTCCTCGGGGATCGCGTTCCATTCCTTGCACGCCACCTCGCACGCCTTGCACCCGATGCACACGGAGGTGTCCGTGAAGAAGCCCATGCGGGGCGGCGCATCCGGGTAGCCGGCGGCACGCGCCACCTCCGGCTGCGGACCGGACAGCCGGTTCCCGCCCGGCCCGCCGACCGGGGCCTCGGTGTTGTCGGTCATCTCCGGGGCCTCCTCGCCCTTCGCCGGTGCCCGTGTGTCGTCGAGCCGGCCGGGGCCTGAGTGCCCCCGAAGCCGCCCGGTCAAACGGCGACGCGAGGACCTCGTGGGTCACCCGGTCCGTCCCCGCCGGTGGGGCCCGGAGATCCGGTGCCCCGGCCGCTCGTCAGTCGGCCGTACGACGGGTGGGCGCGGCCTGGGAACCGCCGCGCGTGTGCACGGACAGCTGGCGAGGGTCGCTGACGTCGAGCCGCTCGGGCAGGGGCAGCTCGTAGCGGAGCCGACCCGATCACCGTCAGGTGGGAGACGGCTCACTGACGATCAACTCCGGGCACGGGACACTAGAATCCCATCATGGCGGAACCCGTGAGTCCACAACAGGCCAGTGCCAGCCGCGCGTTCACCGCCCGGCTGAGACGACCGTACACACGCGGGCGAAGGCGGCTCGTCCTCGGCACGGGAGCCGCTCTGGCCGCGGGCGCCACGACGCTCGTCCTCTGGTCCGGGCCCGAGCCCGGCGATCACGCACCGACGGTGGTGTGCACCGACACCGGCAACACCAGCCTGACCGCCGACGTGGACGCGGACGGGCGGCTGGACGAGATACACGACCCCGACCGCTCGGGAAGGGGTACGGTCCTCTTCAGCCGGGCCGATGACCGTGTCGAGGTCGGTGTCGGCGAGGCTCTCGGCGTATGGCAGAAGGCCCGTGGTCTGCTGACGTCGGACCTGGAGACCAGGGGCACGTTCGGCGACTTCGACGGCGACGGCTATCTCGATCTGGCGTTGTTCCGCAGCCAGGAGGACATCGGGGACAACCCCCGCCCCAACCTGCTCGTGCATGAGGTGCGCTACGGACCGCTGGCCCGGGACCTCAGCGGCAGCCGGAGCGGCACCATCCGCGTTCAGGTCTCGTTCTTCGTCGCCGCGGTGCGTGCGACCGACGAAGACCAGGACGGGCGTGCCGAACTGCACGTGTTCCAGTCTGCCGGAGACGGAGGCTACGCGGAGTACGTCGGCCGTCAGAAGGACGGCGGCGTGACCCTGAGCGCGGCCGACACCGGCTACTACAGCCATGGTGACTGGGACGAGCTCCAGCCCGGGTGGAGCGACTTCGGTACCTGCGTGTACACCAGCCCCGAGAGCACGCCGTCGGTCCGGAGAGAGCCCTCGGACGCCAGGCCCGCATCAGGAGCGGGGCGAGGGTGACGGCCGGGTCCTGCCACGCTCGGGGAGCGATCGCACTCTGACCTGTTCACCCTCTTGCCGGGCAACTCGGTGGGGTTTGTCGACGTCTTGGGGCATGAGTCGACAAAAGGGGAGAACCTATGGGTTTGCACGCCGACATCGTCATGCCCCTGCCGGAGTTGCTGAAGGGCCACGCCCGACGTCTCGGGGACAAGGTCTGCTTCCAGGATCCGTTCACGCGCGTGACCTACCGGGAACTCGAGCAGCGGACCGCTCGACTGGCCGGTCATCTCGCCGGGCTCGGCCTGGTCCGCGGCGACCGGGTGGCGATCCTGCTCGGCAACCGTGTCGAGGCGGTCGAGAGTCTGCTCGCCGTCACCAGGGCGAGCGGGGTGGGCGTCCCACTGGACCCCGAGGGCTCCGAGGCGGAGCTGGCACGTCTGCTGGACGACAGCGGGGCGCGGGTACTCATCACCGATGACGCGTGCCTGGCGCGGCGGCGGGCGCTGACGTCCCGCCCCGGGCTGAGCACGGTGGTGGCCGGTGGCAACGGGGACGAAGTGTCTTCGTCCGGGGACCGCTTACTGCGGTACGAGGGGCTGGTGGGCACCGAACCGCGCACACCGGCCCGGGACGACCTCGCACTGGACGAGGTGGCCTGGCTGTTGTACACCTCTGGATCCTCGGGCGCGCCCAAGGGAGTGCTGTCCACCCAGCGCAACCGCCTGGCGCCGGTCTCGGCCGGCCTCGTCGACGTCCTGGGTTTGTCCGAACGGGACCGGGTGCTGTGGCCGTTGCCCCTGCACCACGCGATGAGCCAGGTGGTGTGCGTCCTCGGGGTGACCGCCGTGGGGGCGAGCGCCGTGCTGCTGCCCCGGTTCTCGGTGGCGGGAGTCTTCGGCGAACTGCGCCGTGAGGACGCCGTGTTCACCTTGCTCGGCGGAGTCCCGACGACTTACTCGGCCCTGCTCGACACGGTCCGGGACGAAGACGGGGGCGGGCTCGGCGGCGGGTCCCGCGACCAGGACGGCGGCGAAGCCGGCGGTGGCGAGGGCGACGGCGGGCTCGTCAGCCGGAGCGCAGGCGAGGCCGGTGGCCAAGTCGGCTGCCGGGATGACGGCGTGAGTCGCGACGCCCCCGGCCGCAAGGACGGCCGGGAGAGCCGCGGCGGGCTCGGCGCTCCCGCGCTGCGGGGGTGCATCAGTGGCGGCGCCGCGGCGGGACCCGAGTTCCGCGAGACTTTCGAGGCCGTCTGCCGGGTGCCCTACCTGGAGCACTACGGCAGCACGGAGGCGGGCCCGGTCACCATGACGGCGCCGGGAGGGCCGACGGCTCCGGGAACGTGCGGCCGAGTACTGCCCGGCACCCGGATGCGGGTCGGCGGAGGCGCCGACGGACGGGACACGGGTGAGGGCGAGCTGTGGGTCGGCGGGCCGGGGGTGATGGCCGGCTACCACGGCAGGCCGGAGGCCACCGCCGAGGTCCTGCGCGACGGCTGGTTCCGCACGGGTGACCTGGCCAGGATCGACGACGCGGGGGGACTCACACTGATCGGCCGGGTGAGCGAGCTCATCGTCCGGGGCGGGGAGAACATCCATCCCTCGGAGGTGGAGGCGGTGTTGCGACGCCTGCCGGGGGTGGCGGACGCCGCCGTGGCCGAGCGCCCGCACCCCGTCTTCGGTGAGGTGCCGGTCGGCTATCTGGTCCCCGAGCCGGGTGGCGGCGCGCTGGACCGGGGGCGCGTCCTCACCGCGTGCCGTGCGGAGCTCTCCGGCTTCAAGGTCCCCGTCGAGCTCTACGAGGTGACGGACCTCCCCCGCACCGCCTCCGGGAAGATCGTCCGGCGGGAACTCGGCGGTCTGCCCGCGCGGGCGCTGGGTGCCGAAACCGCCGGGAAACCGGCCCGGGACCTGCTGACCCTGGTGCGCGACGAGGCCGCGGCGGTGCTGGGCTGCACGGCCCGGGCGGTGGAGCCGGACACGGCACTGCGGGACCTCGGCATGGACTCCCTCGCGGCGACGGTGCTGCGGGAGAGGTTGTCGGCGGCGACGGGCGTGACGCTCTCCGAGGCCGTGGCCTTCGACTACCCCACGGCCGCCGCGCTGGCCGCCCACCTCGGAGCGCGGCACGCCGCCGCGTCGGCCGGTGCCGGGCGCGCGCGCCGGAACCCGGCCCGCCCGGACGAGGACCCCGTGGTGATCGTGGGGATGGCGTGCCGGTACCCCGGGGACGTGACGTCGCCCGAGGAACTGTGGCGGCTGGTGGCCGACGGGAGGGACGCCATCGGCCCCTTCCCCACCGACCGGGGCTGGGACACCGGCGCGCTGTACGACCCGGAGCCGGGACGCCCCGGACGTACCTATGTGCGCGAGGGCGGCTTCCTGACGGGTGTGGACCGCTTCGACCCGGCCTTCTTCGGCATCTCCCCCCGCGAGGCGCCGGCCATGGACCCGCAGCACCGGCTGCTGTTGGAAGTCGCGTGGGAGGCCTTCGAGCACGCGGGGCTGCTCCCCGCCGCCCTGCGCGGCTCGGCGACCGGGGTGTACGTAGGGCTGATGTACAGCGACTACGCCCGACGCCTGACGAGGACGCCCGAGCACGTCGAGGGATACCTCGGCCTCGGCAACGCCGGGAGTGTCGCCTCGGGCCGTATCGCGTACACCTTCGGTCTCCAGGGCCCGGCCCTGACCGTGGACACGGCGTGCTCCTCGTCCCTGGTGGCCCTGCATCTGGCGGCTCAGGCACTGCGCCGGGGCGAGTGCGCCTTCGCGTTGGCCGGCGGTGCCACGGTGATGTCGGGGCCGTCGTCGTTCGTCGAGTTCAGCCGGCAGCGGGCGCTGGCTCCGGACGGCCGCTGCAAGGCGTTCGGCGCGTCGGCCGACGGCACGGGGTGGGCCGAGGGCGCCGGAATGCTGCTGCTGAGCCGGCTGTCGGGAGCACGCCGGACCGGCCTGCCGGTACTGGCCGTGGTGAGGGGTTCGGCGGTGAACCAGGACGGGGCCAGCAACGGGCTGACCGCGCCCCACGGACCGGCCCAGCAGCGGGTGATCCAGCAGGCGCTCTCCGACGCCGGGCTGGCGTTCGACGACGTCGACGTGGTGGAGGCGCACGGCACCGGCACCCGGCTGGGAGACGTCATCGAGGCGGAGGCGTTCTTCGCCACGTACGGGCGGCGGGCGCGGCGGCGGGCGCTGCGGCTGGGCTCGGTGAAGTCGAACATCGGTCACTCCCAGGCCGCGGCCGGGGTGGCCGGGGTGATCAAAATGGTGCAGGCGATGGAGCACGGTGTGCTGCCGCGCACACTGCACGCCGACGAGCCGACGCCCCGGGTCGACTGGTCGACTGGTCGGATCGCACTGCTGAACGGGGCCGAGGAGTGGCCCGCGACGGACCGTCCGCGCCGGGCGGGAGTGTCCTCCTTCGGCATCAGCGGCACCAACGCCCACGTACTGCTCGAAGAGGCGCCGCGACACGGGGCGGCCGCATCGCCGTACGCCGTCGCCGACGACCGGGGCGGAGCCAGGACTCGCCGTGGTGGTGGCTCATCCGGGTCCGGTGGCGCCCAGCCCGCTCCGGTGCCGGGGGACGCGGCGCGGACCGGACCGGCCGCGGTGGGTTTCTTGGTGTCGGCCAGGAGCGTGCCGGGTCTGCGGGCCCAGGCGCGGCGGCTGCACGACCGGATGGCCGCCGACCCCGGAGCGGACCCGTTGGACGTCGCGTACTCCCTCGCCACCACGCGCACGGCGTTCGAGCACCGTGCCGTGGTGGTGGCCCGGGACCGCGCCGAACTGCTCGGCTCACTGCGTGCCGTGGCGGACAGCGGCACCGGGGTCGGGGCCGGGGCGGAGGACGTCGGCCGCCGACGCGGGGTGCACGCGGGCACGTCCCGTCGGCGTGGGCCGCTGGCCCTGCTGTTCACCGGCCAGGGCAGTCAGCGCGTGGGCATGGGGCGGGAACTGTACGCGTCGCGGGATCTGCATCCGGCATTCGCCCGTTCGTTCGACGAGTGTGGTGTGCTGCTCGATCCGCTGCTGCCGGTGCCCCTGCGGGAGGTGCTGTTCGCCCAGCCGCGCGGGCGGGCGGGGCTGCGGGCGGACGCGCTCCTGCGCACGACCCGGTACACGCAGCCGGCTCTCTTCGCCCTGGAGACGGCCCTGTTCCGGCAGTTGGAGGCCTGGGGGGTGCGTCCTGACGTGGTGGCCGGGCACTCGGTCGGCGAGGTGACGGCGGCCCACGTGGCGGGAGTCCTGTCGCTCCCGGACGCCTGCACGCTCGTCGCGGCCCGGGGCAGGCTGATGGACGCGCTGCCTCCGGGGGGTGCGATGGCCGCCGTGGGCGCCGGCGCGGACGAGGTTGCCGCCCACCTCGCGGCGAGCGGATGCGCCGCGGAGATCGCCGCCGTCAACGGGCCTGCCGCGGTGGTCGTTTCCGGCGACGAAAGCGCGGTCCGCGGCGTCGTCGCGCACTTCCGGGAGCGGGGTCGTGCGGCGCGGCCGCTGCGGGTGCGCCATGCCTTCCACTCGGCCCTGATGGAGCCCGTGCTCGCCGACTTCGCGGACGTGGTGGGGCAGCTTTCCCTTGCCGCGCCCCGGCTGCCTCTGGTCAGCGCCGTGCCGGGCCGGGAGGCCACCGACGCGGAGCTGAGCACACCGGAGTTCTGGGTGGAGCACGTCCGTCGCCCGGTCCGTTTCGCCGAGTCGGTGGCGCACCTGGCGGAACGGGGCGTGGCTCACTACGTCGAACTGGGACCGGACGGGGTGCTCACCGGCCTGGTACGGGACTGCCTCGCCGTGCCCGGGGAGGCCGGGGCGCCGCAGGACGCCGCCCCGGGCGGTGGGGCGGGCCCGGCACCGCAGGTCCTGCCGACACTGCGCGGGAGCCGGCCGGAGCCGGAGGCGTTGCTCGACACCCTCGCCGCGCTGCACGCGCACGGTGTCCCCGTCGACTGGCGGACCGTCTTCGCCGGGCGCGGCGGCGGCCGCGTCGCCCTGCCCACGTACGCCTTCCAGCGCCGCCGGTACTGGCTGGAGCAGGAGCCCGCCCCGGAGCGCCCGGTGTCCTCGCCGGCCGGGCCGGCCCATCCGTTCCTGCGCTCGGCCACCCGGACGGCCGACGACGACGGGATGCTGCTGACCGGGCTGCTCTCGGTGCCCGAACAGCCGTGGCTCGCCGACCACATGGTGGCGGGGGAGGTCCTGCTGCCGGCGACCGCGTTCGTCGAAATGGCCCTCCACGCCGGTGCGGCGGCGGGCGCGGCCGTCGTCGACGAACTCGTCCTGACGGCGCCGCTGGCACTGCCCCCGGAGGGTGCCGTCGAGTTGCAGGTGAAGGTGGCGGGACCGGACGGCGGGGGACGGCGGAAGGTGCTGTTCCACTCCCGGCCGTGCGCACCGGTGGAAGACCGGGCCTGGGTCCGGCACGCCGTCGGGACGCTCGCGCCGCGGCAGCCGCTCGCGGACCGGGATGCCGTCCCCGGTGTGCACGGCGGCCCACCGCGGCCACACGCGCCCTGGCCACCGGAGGCCGCGGTGCCGCTGCACGCGTACGCCGACGGCCCGGGAAGCGGACCGTACGAGCGGCTCACCGCCTCGGGGTTGCGCTACGGCCCGGCCTTCCAGGGGCTGCGCGCGACCTGGCGGCACGGGGAGGAGCTGTTCGCCGACGTCGTGCTGCCCGACGCGGCCCGGGGCCCGCACCCGGAGACGGGCGGCCCGCGGTTTCTCCTGCATCCCGCGCTGCTCGACGCGGCACTGCACGCGGTGGCCCTGGACGGTCTCGTCACGGAGCGGGCCGGGGTGGCGGGATCGGCTGAGACGCCTGAGACGGTGGGCGCGGGGTTGTCTCTGCCGTTCTCCTTCAGCGGGGTGCGCGTGGCTGCCACCCGTGTGGAGCGGGTGCGGGTACGCGTGACGCCCTCGGCGGACGGGCGGGCCGCGGTGGAGCTGACCGACGAGACGGGCACACCGGTGCTGTCGGTGCGTTCGCTGGTGCTCCGGGCGCTGCCACGAAACGGATCACCGGCGCCGGACGCACGCCCCGCTGCTCTTCACGCTGCTCTTCACCGGACCGACTGGGTGCCGCTCGCCGAGCCGCCCGCACCCGTGACGGCGGTCCGGTGGGGGGTGATGGGAACGGCGGGCCCCCGGACGACGAACCTCCTGGCGCCGCCGGGTTCCGGCGTCCCGGTGTACTCCGGCCCGGCGACGTGCGACGTGTCGGCCGGGGTGGTCGTGGCGCCGTGCCCGCCGCCGCCCGGCAGGACCGGACCCGGCCGGGACCCGGCAGCCGGGCTGTCGTGGACGGCGAGCTGGGCGCTGGGCCTCTTGCAGCGGTGGCTCGCCGAACCGCACTTGTCCGGCTCCCGTCTCGTCCTGGTGACGTCCGGCGCCGCCGGAGACCCCGGCACGACGGAGTCCGTACCGCCGCACACCCCGGTCTGGGGGCTGGTCCGCTCGGCCGTGCGGGAGCACCCGGGCCGTTTCGCCCTGATCGACGTGGACGAACACCCGGACTCCTGGAGGGTCGTGCCCTCCGTGGCGGCCGCAGCGGTACCGGAGGCTGCCGTACGCAGGGGGGCGGTGTACGTGCCGAAGCTGGTGTCCTTGGCCGGCGGGGAGCCGGAGCCGAGAACCCGACTGTCACTCGACCCACAAGGCACCGTCCTGGTCACCGGCGGCACCGGCTCCCTGGGCGTGCTGATGGCACGGCACCTGGTCGCCGCGCACGGAGTCCGGCACCTGCTGCTCGTCGGCCGGCGGGGGCCGGACGCGCCGGGCGCACGGGATCTCGTCCGGGAGTTGGGCGAGGCGGGAGCCCGGGTGACCGTGCGCGCGTGCGACGTCGCGGACCGGACGGCGCTCGCCGCTCTGCTCGACACGGTACCGGCGGCCCACCCGCTCACCGGTGTGGTGCACGCCGCGGGCGTGCTGGACGACGGTGTCGTCGCGTCGCTCACCACCGACCGTCTGCAGCGGGTACTGCGGCCCAAGGCCGACGCCGCCCTCGCACTGCACGACCTGACCCGGGGGCAGGACCTGGCCGTGTTCGCGCTGTTCTCCTCGGTGGCCGGTACCTTCGGCTCGGCCGGACAGGCGAACTACGCCGCGGCCAACTGCGTACTCGACGCCCTGGCACGGCACCGTCTGCGGCTCGGACTGCCCGGTACGTCGATCGTCTGGGGCCCGTGGCGGCAGACCGACGGCATGACGGCGCACCTGGGCGACGCGGACCGGATGCGGATGGCCCGCTCCGGGTTCGGCCCGCTCGGGCCGGAAGAGGGGCTGGCCCTCTTCGACGCCGCCGTGGCCGGTGACGACCCCGTGGTGGTGGCGGCCCGCATCGAGCGGGTCGCTCCGGACGACGGCGGTCCGGTGGCCGGCACCCGACGAACGCCTGTCGCCGGGGAGGGCAACGGAGACCGGCTCCGTCGGGCACTCGCGTCCGCTCCGCCCGGCGAACGGGGCGGGCTGCTGCTCGCGGAGGTCCGGGCTCTGGCGGCCCGGGTGCTCGGCCATCCGGAAGGGGCGAACGCGATCGACGAGGACGTGCTGTTGGCGGACCTGGGGCTGGACTCCCTCGCCGCGGTCGACCTGCGCAATGAGCTCACCGCATCGACGGGGCTGGACCTGCCGTCCACGCTGGTGTTCGACTTCCCCACGGCGCGTGCGCTCGCCGCCGAACTGACACGGCGCCGTGCCGCCGGGACGCGTCCCGCCGGTCACGCGGACCACGCCCCGGTGGCCGGCGGCAGCCCCGACACCGGCGGCCCCGTGGCGGGCGGCTCGGTGGCCGAAGACGTTTCGACGGCTCACGAGTCGGTGACCAGCCGCCCGGCGACCAGCGACGCCCGCGGCGCCGGCCCGGTGGCCCGGGGCCCGGCACGGCTCGCCGCCGCGGACCCTTCGCACTCCCCGGTCGGCCGGCGCCGTACGGCCCGGACGGAGGTCCGGTCACCACCCCGACCGCCCGACCGGGGTCCGAGGTGCGGGCCGGGAGCGCGGCGAACACCGACGCCGCGTCCGATTCCCCGGGTACGTCCGAGTCCCTGGGTACGTCCGACTCCCTGGGTGCGCTCTTCCGTACCGCGTGCGCCCGTGGGCAGACCTGGGACGGCATGGCGCTCCTCACCGTCGCCGCGCGCCTGCGCCCGGTGTTCGGCCGGGCCGGGACCGTCGGCGCGGCACACGAACCGGTCCCGCTCGCGGTGGGCGGCGCGGGCCCCCGGCTGCTCTGCCTCCCCGCGCTCAGCGCGCTTTCGGGCCCTCAGGAGTACGCGCGGCTCGGGGCCGGGCTGCGGGGAATGCGGCCGGTTTCCGCCCTGCGGCATCCGGGGTTCGGTCCCGGGGAGGCGTTGCCCGCCGATGTGGACGCGCTCGTCGCCGCCGAGGCGGCCACCGTTCGCGCGGCCGCGGCCGAGGGCCCCCTGGTGCTGCTGGGCCGGTCGGCCGGTGGCTGGGTGGCCCATGCCGTCGCCGAGCGGCTGGGCTCCGAGGGCGCCGCGCCGGTTGCCGTGGTCCTCCTGGACACGTATCCGCCCGGTCACGGCGACCGGGATCGGGCGCTGTCGGCGATGACGTCGGACATGCTGCGGCGGGCGGCGGAGTTCGCCTCGGCAGACCTCGACCGGCTCACCGCCATGGCGGGGTACTTCGAGCTCTTCGATGCATGGGAGCCCGCGCCGCTTTCCTGCCCCACCTTGTACGTACGGGCGGGTGACCCGCTGCCCGACACCGAGTCCGCCCCGCGCTGGGGTCTGCCGCACGCTGAAGTCACGGTGCCCGGGGATCACTTCACCATGCTGGAGGAGCACGCCCGTACCACCGCGCTCGCCGTCCACCGGTGGTTGGCCGACCGGGTCTGAGGTCGCCCCGTCGGGCGGCTGGGGGCCGATGCGTTCAGTCCATGGTTGCGGCGCATGCCGCGGCTGCGGGCCCCGCCGCCCGGCGCGCTCTCCCTGCCTCCGTCCCGTTCCGCAGGGGGGGTGGCACCAGTTTCCGGCACCGTCCAGCGACACCAGCGGGAGGCCAGCTCGCTGGATGGCCCGCCACCTCCCCGCTTCTGAAAGATGGTCCGTGTCCAGCCCACAGCGGCAACCGCGGAAGTCAGAGGGCCTCTCTCATGAACCACACTCGTCTCGCACACCGGCCCAAGGGCCGGGCACTGCGGGCCACGGCGCTGCTGGCCATCACCGCCTGCACGCTCACCGCCTGCGGCAACGGGCACGACGACGCCTCCGCGTCGGCGTCGTCGCCCGCCGCCTCCGCGCCGGCCGCCGGGGCGTCCTCGCCGGCGGCCTCACCCGGCGCGGAAGGACCTTCCGACTCGGCACTTCGCATGATCGCCAACGGCGGCCACCGGCTCGCGTTCCACGTCACTCCCGGACACCTGCCGGCCATCGTCCTGGATGCCGGCGGCGGGGAGGACTCCTCCCAGTGGAAGGAGATCGCGCCGAGGCTCCACTCGGCCACCGGCTCGCAGATCATCACCTACGACCGGGCCGGCATGGGGGCCAGCGACGAAGTACCAGGCCCCTGGAAGGTGGAGAACGCCGTCAGCGACCTCGAGGCGGGTCTGCGGGAGCTGGGCGTCACCAGGAACGTGGTTCTCGTGGCCCATTCCCAGGCAGGTGAGGTCGCCACGTACTTCACCCGGGACAACCCACGTCTCGTCTCCGGCGCGGTCCTCATCGACGCGAGCCTGCCCCAGCTCTACACCGACGAGCAGATCGCCCGACTGGTCGCCGCCACCGCACCGCAGGTCGAGGCGGCGAGGAAGGACACCTCGAAGAAGGCCAACCGCCAGCTCATCGCCACCGCGGAGAGCTACGTCCCCCTGCACGAGGCCTACCACGAGGTCACCTGGCCCTCGTCCGTCCCCGCCACCGTCGTCGTCTCCGAGAAGACACCCTTCGACGGATCGCCCCAGGACGCCCGGCGCTGGCGCGAGGCCGCCGCGGAGTTCGCCGCCGCGGCACCCAACCGGGCCCTGGTCACCGCGTGGGGCAGCTCCCATGCGATCCCTCACGACCGCCCCGGCCTGGTACTCGAGGAGATCGAGAGGATGCTCGGCAGACTCTCCTGACGGGTCCCGGAGTCGGGGCCCGTGGGGAACGGAACGCTGCCCAACGGCGAGGCCCCGACGGCGACGTGGTCCGGCATGGCCTCTCGCCCGCGTGACGGGGTGAACGTGATCACTGCGCTTCTTGGCCGACCCCCATCCGAGTGCATCCCATGTGAACCGGCCCGCGTGTCGTTTGCCCCAGGAGTCGTGCCGCGCTCCGTATCGCGAGGATGAACCCGAACATCACCTCATGCAGCGGGAGACATACGCGCCGTGACCACAGTCCACGAGCCTCCGAGGCCCGAAGCCGGCGAGTACTACTCGGACGAACTGCCCCTTCGGGGCAAGACGCCCGGCAACGTAGTGATCAAATGGTTGACGACCACTGACCACAAGACGATCGGCACGCTGTATCTGGTGACGTCGTTCGCGTTCTTCCTGATCGGCGGCGTGATGGCGCTGGTCATGCGCGCCGAGCTGGCCCGACCCGGTCTGCAGATCGTGTCGAACGAGCAGTACAACCAGGCGTTCACGATGCACGGCACGATCATGCTGCTGATGTTCGCGACGCCGCTGTTCTCCGGCTTCGCGAACTGGATCATGCCGCTCCAGATCGGCGCTCCGGACGTGGCCTTCCCCCGGCTGAACATGTTCGCCTACTGGCTGTACCTGTTCGGCTCGACGATCGCGGTGGGCGGGTTCCTGACCCCGCAGGGCGCGGCCGACTTCGGCTGGTTCGCCTACAACCCGCTGTCCAACGCGGAGCACTCGCCGGGCCTGGGCAGCGAACTGTGGATCATGGGTCTGGCCTTCTCCGGCTTCGGCACCATCCTCGGCTCGGTCAACTTCATCACCACGATCATCTGCATGCGCGCGCCGGGCATGACCATGTTCCGGATGCCGATCTTCACCTGGAACGTGCTGCTGACCGGTGTGCTGGTCCTGCTGGCCTTCCCGGTGCTGGCCGCGGCCCTGTTCGCGCTGGAGGCCGACCGCAAGTTCGGTGCCCACATCTTCGACTCGTCCAACGGCGGGGCGCTGCTGTGGCAACACCTCTTCTGGTTCTTCGGGCATCCAGAGGTGTACATCATCGCGCTGCCGTTCTTCGGCATCGTCAGTGAGATCATCCCGGTCTTCTCCCGCAAGCCGATCTTCGGCTACATGGGTCTGATCGGCGCGACGATCGCGATCGCGGGCCTGTCGGTGACGGTGTGGGCGCACCACATGTACGTCACGGGCGGTGTGCTGCTGCCGTTCTTCTCCTTCATGACCTTCCTGATCGCGGTTCCGACCGGTGTGAAGTTCTTCAACTGGATCGGCACCATGTGGAAGGGATCACTCAGCTTCGAGACACCGATGCTGTGGTCCACCGGCTTCCTGATCACCTTCCTCTTCGGTGGTCTGACCGGTGTCATCCTGGCCTCGCCGCCGCTGGACTTCCACGTCTCGGACTCGTACTTCGTGGTGGCGCACTTCCACTACGTGGTGTTCGGCACCGTGGTGTTCGCGATGTTCGCCGGCTTCCACTTCTGGTGGCCCAAGTTCACCGGCAAGCTGCTGGACGAGCGCCTCGGCAAGATCACCTTCTGGACGCTGTTCATCGGCTTCCACGGCACCTTCCTGGTCCAGCACTGGCTGGGCGCCGAGGGCATGCCGCGCCGCTACGCCGACTACCTGGCCGCGGACGGCTTCACCGCCCTGAACACGGTCTCGACGATCGCTTCCTTCCTGCTGGGCCTGTCCATGCTCCCGTTCCTCTACAACGTGTGGAAGACGGCCAAGTACGGCAAGCCGGTCGGGGTGGACGACCCGTGGGGCTACGGCCGTTCGCTGGAGTGGGCGACGTCCTGCCCGCCGCCGCGGCACAACTTCTGCACCCTGCCGCGCATCCGCTCCGAATCGCCCGCCTTCGACCTGCACCACTTCGACCTCACCTCTCTGGATCAGAAGGAGAACACCGGCCGACGTGACGTCATCGACGCGGCGGGACACGAAGGCGAGCGGTCGTGAACCACAGCCGGCGCCGACACCTGCCCGCCGACACCGACACCATCGCCGCACAGGCGGAGGGCTATCTGCGGGCCCAGGCTCATTACGACGAGGCCCGCACCGAAGCGGAAGCGCTGTGCAGCCGCATGCCGTGGATGACCACGGCCCAGGCCGAGGACTTCACTCGGCACTACGTCGACCATCGGCTCGTCCTCGTGCGCGTCATGCTCAGCGCGACCGTGGCACGCGCGGGAGAACTGCGCCAAGAGTACGAAGGACGCTACCTCCACCTGCGGCGCGACCTACTCAGACGGCACGCAGCCGGGGTGTCGGTCGCGCTGGCCTCTGCTGCCGCCCTGCACACAGCGGCCTGGTTCTGGCTGCGGTAGACGTAGGGGGCTGGAGCCCACGGGCACTGCGGCCGTGCTTGCTGCCGATACCGGGCAACCTTCAGTTGATGATTTCGCCGCGGCCGTCCAGAAGGATCGCGGCCAGCCGGTCTCGCCACATCTGGAGGGCTTCGGGTGTCTGCCGCGTCCAGTCGGTGACCTCGCCGACGATCCGGAGCGGTTCCCCGCTGCGATAGGAGCGGGTGGGATTGCCGGGGAACTTCTTGTCCGTGACGTTGGGATCGTTCTCGAACTCCCCCGTCGGTTCGACGCAATACACTCGCGGGGTCCCGGCGCCGGCGGCGAGTTCGGCGGCGAGCCCCGCGCCGTCGCGCAACGCGGTGAAGTAGATGTGGTTCATCACGACTTCGGGTCGGTAGTTCGAACGGAAACCGGCGGTGAGGTGATCACCGACCCGCAGCTCGGCCTTTGTGCCGTAGAAGAACGGCCCCTCGTCCAACACCTCGTCCATCGACGCAGGTTATCAAGCCAAGCCGTCGCGAGCATGAGTTCCGTCAGCCCCGTACCCGGCGTCAGGCTGGCGTGGACTGGTGGGGTGCGGCCGGCTCGATGTGAGCTGTGCCCTGTCACTGGAACCGTTCAACGCCCCACCGCTGACGGTCCGCATCCCGGGATCGGCCGGGATGCGGACGGCAGGTGCGGATCCCGTCAGTGGCCCATGCTCCAGCCGTGGTCGCTCACGTTGGCGCAGCTGTTGCCGAAGGCCGGGTTGAGCAGACCGATGACGTTGACCGTGTTCCCACAGACATTCACCGGTACGTGGACCGGAACCTGCACCACGTTGCCCGAAGCCACGCCCGGGGAGCCGACCGCCGTGCCCTGGGCTCCGCTGTCTGCGGACGCGGCTCCGGCTCCGCCCAGGACCAGGGCACCGCTGACGGCGAGGAAACCGGCAGTCACGATCGCGCGCATCTTCATTTGGTTCTCCATCTCGTGTGCGTTCATTGGAGGGCCTGCCGTCGCCGTTCTGGTTCGGAACGCGGCGGCGACCGTAATCCGCGCTGGACGGCGAACCGGATTGCACGCGAGAGGGATGCTCATTCGAAAGAACCAACGCGGTCGAGTATCAAGCCGAGTATCGAACTTCGATACGCCCGGCAGGAAGGAAGATCGCCGGCGCCCGGCCGACGCAGGACGCGGTCGCACCACGCCCCGTCAATCCGTGGTGAACCGCAGGTACGGGGCGACGCTGCGCAGTTTCTCGCAGGTCTCCTCGATCTCCCGGTCCGGGCTGGACTGGGCGGTGACTCCCGCGCCCGCGCGCAGCCAGGTCTCCTCGCCGTCGCCGATGAGGGTGCGCAGGACGAGGGCGGCGTCGAGGGCTCCGGCGGTGCTGCCGCGGAAGACCGCGCCGCCGTACAGACCCCTGGGCCCTTCCTCGTGGCGGGCCAAGGCCTGGAGGGCGTCGCGCTTGGAGACACCGGTGGCGGTGATCGCGGGGAAGAGGGAGGCGAAGGCGTTCCACGGCCCGGCGTTCTCACGGAGGCGGCCCGTCAGCCGTGAGGCCAGGTGCTGCACCGAACCACGCGGCCGGACCGCCATGAACTCCTCGGCCACGACGGAGCCGGGCCGGCACACCGCGGCCATCTCGTCCCAGGCCTGGCGTACGGACACCGCGTGCTCGTGTATCTCCTTGGGATCCCTGAGCAGTTCCGCACGCCGCCGGTCGTTCTCCGCCGGGTCGAGTCCGTGTGCGCGGGTGCCGGCGAGGGGCTGGGTGCTGACCCGGCCGTTCTCCGTGATCTCCAGGACGGTTTCCGGGCTGAACCCGGCCGCCCGGTAGCCGCCGAGGTCCAGCAGGTAGGAACGGGCCGGGGTGTTGGACCGGCGTCCCGCGAGATAGGTCGCGGCGAAGTCCACGGCCGGTGCGGCGGGCAGCGGGACCTTCCGGGAGACCACGGCCTTCTCCAGGAGCCCGGCACGGATGTCCTCGACCGTCCGGGCCACCGCGCTGCCGTAGGCGGCGATGCCCGCGGCGATGACGCGTTCGGCCGCCTCCGGCGTCCTTCCGTCCGGCGGCGGCTGCTCGGCGCTCTCTTCGGCCAGCAGGTCCGCGACCTTGCGCAGCCACGCCTCGTCCACTGCGCGCACCACGGTGCCCTCCCTGGTGAAGGTCACCTCGACGGCCGGGACGAGGGCATGCAGCAGCGGCTGGTCCCCTGCGGCTTCGGGGTCGGCGTGCAGGAGGTGGGCGAGTTCGAAGGCTGCCCAGCCGTAGAAGGGACGTGCCCCCTCGGACGTGCCGTGCGTCGCGGACAGGGTGCTCAGCGCGGCGGCGAACGCGGGCACCGGTCGCCCCTCGGTGCGGGAGGTCCAGGTCCGCCCGGCGGCCCGCGCGGTGACGGAGTTCGCGTGTGCGGTGAGGCTGACGGCGGAACCCGCCGCGAAGTGCCAGACGCCGCCTTCCGCCTCGTACACGATGTACTGGTCGGTCAGGCGTGCCCGGGCGAGACGGGCGGCGGTGGCCGCGGGGTCGGGGCTGGGTTCCAGGGTGCTCGCGTGCGAGAGAGGCCGCACGGAGCGCGCCCAGGAGTCCCAGGTGTTACGGAGTCCGTTGCTCATCCGGTCGTGCCCCATCCTGTCGTGCCCTTCCTCTGCTGCCGGGTCCGACGGATCCGGGTGAATCGGTGCCTCCGGGTGCGGGTTCATGGCCGTGCTCCCTCCAGGCGCCAGCCGTGAGCGCGGGCCCGGCGCTGCCAGAAGGAGGCGTACGTGCCGCACGCCGTGATCAGGTCGTCGTGGGTGCCGCGCTCGGTGATCCGGCCGTTCTCCAGGACCAGGATCTGGTCGGCGTGGACGACGGTGCTGAGCCGGTGTGCGATGACCAGCAGCGTCTTGCGGTCGGCGAGGACGCGCACGGCCTCGGCGAACAGCGCCTCGTTCTCCTGGTCGAGCGCGGCGGTGGCCTCGTCGAGGACGAGGATCGGCGCGTCCTTCAGCAGGGCGCGGGCGATGGACACCCGCTGGCGCTGCCCGCCGGACAGCCGCGCGCCGCCCTCTCCCACCTTGGTGTCCCAGCCGTCGGGCAGTTCCCCGATCACCCGGTCGAGCCCGGACAGGGCGGCGGCCTCGGCCAGGTCGGCGGAGTCCGCGTCCGGGGCGGCGATCCTGACGTTCTCCTCGATCGTGCCGTCGAAGAGGTAGACGTCCTGGAAGACGAGCGAGACGTGAGCCGCCAGGTCGTCGGCGGTGATGTCGCGGACGTCGACGCCGCCGATGCGGACGGTGCCCTGCGTGGTGTCCCGGAAGCGGGCGATCAGCGAGGCGACCGTGGTCTTGCCGGCACCGGACGGGCCCACCAGCGCCGTCATACTGCGCTCGGGCAGGCGGAAGGTCACATCGTCCAGGACCGCGCGTTCGCCGGTCCCACCCGCACCGTAGCGGAAGGTCACCCCGGTGAACTCCACGCTCGCGTCATGGGGCGTCTGCGGCTCGGCGGGCTGGGGGAAGGGCGGTTCGTCGAGGACCGCGCCGAGCCGTTCCAGGGTGTTGCGGGCGATGCGCATGCCGGCGCCGGCCTCGGCGGCGGACGACACGCTGTCGATCAGGCGGACCAGCAGCACCAGGAGCGCCAGCAGCGTGGGCACGGTGAGCGACCCGTCGAGCTGCCAGGACACGCCGAGGGCCAGCAGCAGGGCGAAGACGAGCCGGGTGGCGAAGGTGAAGGAGACCAGGCCGGGCAGGCCGCGCACGATGAGCCGACGGTCGGCGCGCGCCTCGGCCACCAGGGCGTCGTCCAGCGCGCCGTAGCCCTCCGCGGTCCGGCCGAACGCCCGTAGGACCGGCTGGTTGCGGGTGTACTCCAGCACCCGGTCTGCGGACTCACCGATCGCGGCGTCACGGCCGAGGTCGAGCCGGCGCATCAGTGACGTGCTCCCCTGCTGGACGGCGTACAGCACGGGTGCGCAGACCAGGAGCACCAGGCCGGTGCGGACGTCGAAGAAGAACGTGGCCGCGATCAGGGTCACCGGGGTGAGGACGGAGCTGATGAACGGGCGCAGCAGGTGGGCCGGTGTGCTCATCACCTGGATGACGTTCTGCCCGGCGAGACGGCTGAACTCGGCGGTCCGGCCGGCGGTGAACCAGCCCAGCGGCAGGCGCAGCGCCTGGTCGGCCAGCCGCCGGTGCAGCACCCGGGAGAGCTGTGAGCCGACCGTGAACCCGCCGCTGAGAGCGGCCCCCTGGAGTGCCGCGTAGGCGATCACGCAGCCGGCGAACGCCGCCAGCCACGGCCGGACGTCGGCGGGGTCGGTCCCGAGCAGCGCCTTGAGGACGGGCACCAGAAGGGCGAAGGCGGCGCCCTGGAGTACGGCCGCGCCGCACTGGAGGAGCAGCAGCCGGTTCAGCGGCCGGGAGCCTTCCGGTCCCAGGACGCGGTAGAGCTGACGGATCATCGTGCGCTTCCCTCTCGGATGTCGGCCCCCGCGCGGGTGGGCCGCTGGTCCGGGACGCCGTCGGCGCCGTCCGGGTCCGCGTTTCGCTGGGCGTCCCACAGCGCGGTGTAGCGGCCCCCGGCGGCCAGCAGGTCGTCGTGGCGGCCCTGTTCGGTGACGCGTCCGTCCTCCAGCACCACGATCCGGTCGGCGGAGCGGACGGTCGACAGCCGGTGGGCGATGACGAGCAGGGTGCGGCCTGCCGCGAGCGCGGACAGGGCGTCCTGGATCAGTGCCTCGGAGTGCGGGTCGGCGTAGGCGGTCGCCTCGTCGAGCACGAGGACGGGGGCGTCGGCGAGCAACGCCCGTGCGATGGACAGGCGTTGGGCCTCTCCTCCGGAGAGGGTGACGGCCGTGCCGAGTTCGGTCGCGTAGCCGTCGGGCAGCTCCGTGATCCGGTCGTGGATGCGGGCGGCGCGGGCGCACCGTTCGACTTCCTCGTCGGTGGCTTCGGGGCGGCCGAGCCGGATGTTGTCGGCGACGCCGGCCCGCAGCAGCCGTACGTCCTGGAGGACGAAGCCCACCCTTCGGTACAGCTCGGTGGCGGGGATGTCCCGCAGGTCGGCGCCGCCGAGTGTCACCGTGCCGGCCGTGACGTCGTGGAAGCGGGGCAGCAGCGAGGCCAGGGTGGACTTGCCCGAGCCGGAGGGGCCGACGAGCGCGGTGACGGTGCCGGGCGCGAGGTCGAGGTCGACTCCGCTGAGGACGTCGGTGTTCCCGTCGTAGGAGAAGGACACCGCGCGCAGACGGACGTGGTGGCCGTCGGGGAGGGCGGGGGCCGTGGGTTCGGGGAGGGTGGGAGTGTCCAGGAGTGCGGTGACGCGTACGGCGGCTGCCTGGCCGGCCCGGATCTGCTGGATGCGGGGGCCGACCACGCCCATGGGGGCGGCGACCGCGGGGCCGAGCAGGAGGAAGGGGACGAGTGCGGCGCCGGTCATCCATCCCTGGGTGACGAACACCGCGCCGGGGACGGCCAGGAGCAGCAGGACCACGGCCGGGGCGACCACCAGGATCGCGGCGGTGGAGGTGGCGAGGGTGGACCGGACCCAGCCGGAGAAGAAGTCGGCGAAGCCCTCGGTGGCACGGACGAAGCGCTCGTGGGCCCTGTGGCCGCGCCCGAAGCTCTTGAAGACGGCGATTCCGGAGGCGAACTCCACGGCTGCGGCGGAGATCCGGCCCGTCGCGGCGCCGAACTCGGCCATCTGCGCCGCCGCGCCCGCCATGGCCCGGCCGAACAGGAGCACGCCGAGCAGCAGGGGGGCCACGCTGATCAGGGCGAGGCGCCAGTCGACGGTGAACAGGTAGGCGAGGGTGAGCAGCGGGGCGGTGAGGACGGAGACGACGTCGAGGAGGGTGTGGGCGAACAGGGTGTGCAGGGCGCTCACGTCGTCCTGCACGGCCTGCTTGACCTCGCCGGTGCCCCGGTCGGTGAGCCGGCCGAGCGGCAGCCGTCCGATGTGCCGGGCGAGCCGGCGGCGGAGGGTGAGCTGGAGGTCGTTGTCGGCGAGGTGGGCGAGGGCGCCGGCCGCCGTGCCGCACACCAGGGCGGCGAAGCCGGCCGAGCAGGCCAGCGCCACCAGCGGCCAGAGGGCGTCGCCCTCGGCCGCGGAACCCTCGGTGAGGCGTTCGGCGATACGGGAGACGGCGATGAACGGGACCACTCCGGCGAGGGCGGCGACGGCCTGGAGGCCGACGGCGAGGGCCAGTCGGCCGCGGACGGGCTCGGCGAGCCCGCGCAGCGGGGACGGCGGGGCGGCGGAGGTGCCCGCGCCGACGGCCTCCTCGGCTGCCGTGGCCGGTCCGGGCCCGGGCGGTTGTGACTTCACTTGACGAGTACTCCGATTTCGGGGATGGGCCTGCCGCCCGCCTCGGTGATGCGGCGGCTGGTCATGCCGGCCTCGCGGGCCAGCCGGGCGACGTCGAAGGTGTGCCATTCGTAGCTGTCGGCGACCTCGCGGACGGTGTGGCCGTCGCGCAGGACCTTCCAGGTGGTGGTGAACCGCATGCCGTCGCCCTCGGTGGGTTCGCCGCCGATCCACCACTCGTAGGTCTGGCGTCCGATGGTCTCCCTGAGGGACATCACCGGGGGGAGGACGCGGGGCGAGGAGACTCCCATCAGTTCGACGACGATGGGTGCCCCGTCGGGCAGGCGGTCCGCGAGCCGCTTCCACAGCGTCACGCGTTCGGGAACGGTGAGGTGGCCGGCGACGCCGAAGACGACGACGGCGGAGAGGCGTTCGGGCAGGACGAGGTCCTGGGCCGATCCGTCGACGACGGTCACCCGCGGGCGCAGGTCCGGGTCGCGGGCGACCCGGGAGGTGAGCATGGCGCGCATGGTCGCCGACGGCTCGGCGGCCAGGATCTCCGCGTCCGGCAGGGCGGCGGCGATCACCTCCGTGACGCGGCCGGTGCCCGCGCCGATCTCCAGGACGGGGCCGTGGGACACGTCGAGGCCGGAGAGGACTCCGGTGAGCGGGGGGCCGCTGCTGGCGGTGTGCCGGGTGGCGACCAGTTCGTAGAACTCGGCCGAGGTCGAGTAGTAGTCGATCACGATGGCCTCCGGTCGTGGGTGGCCGGGCGGGCCGACGCGGTGGGACGGCGGCTCACGGGGTGCTCGGCCAGGTGTGCGCGCCGCCGGTGGTCAGGGAGGGGTCCAGCCTGCGCAGGACGGTGGCGACGACCTCGCGGCGGCGCGGGGTGAGGTAGAAGTGGTCGCCGGGGAAGACGCGCACCTCGGTGCGCGCGGTGGTGAGGTCCGCCCAGCCGCCCGCCCGTTCACGGGTGCGTTCCGCGCCGAGTTCCGGGTCCGTGCTCCCGGTCAGGACGTGCAGGGGGCAGGTCAGCGGCGGCCGCTCGGGCGGACGGTACGTCTCGATGATCCGGTAGTCGTGGCGCACGGCCGTCAGGACCAGGGAGCGCAGTGCGGGGTCGTCCAGGACCTCTCGGCCGGTGCCGCCCAGTCGGGCCAGCTCGGCGCCCAGGATGTCGTCGTCCTGGCGGTGCAGCCGTCCGGTGACCGCGGTGCCGGGGGCTGCCCGGCCGGACGCGAACAGGCGGCGTGGGCCCGGGATGCGGCGCCTTTCCAGCTCGTGGGCGAGTTCCCAGGCCACGGCGGAGCCCATGCTGTGCCCGAAGAGGGCGTACGGCAGGTCGAGCAGCGGCGCGACGGCGTCCGCCACGGCTCCCACCAGGTCGGCCATGTCGGCCGCCTCCGGGTCCTCGAAGCGGTCCTCGCGGCCGGGGTACTGGAGGGCGAGGAGTTCGACCTCGGGGGGCGTGAGCGCCGCCCAGGGCCGGTAGAAGCCCGCGCTGCCACCCGCGTGCGGCAGGCAGATCAGGGTGTACCGGGGCGCGGCCGCGCCGCTCCACCGCCGGATCCACGGGTTGTCGGCCTTCGCGGCGCGCGCGGAGGGCTGTGCGGGAGGCTGCGCCGAGCGCTGGACGGACGCGTTGGGTGCGGAGGACGCGGTCACCAGGCGACCCTCAGTTCTTCGAGGCCGAAGGTGGCCGAGTCGTGCTTGACGGCGACGTCGTCCCGCTCCCCCGCGAGGCGGAGGGTGGGCACGCGGCGGATCAGGGTCTCGAGGGCGACCTCCAGTTCCAGCCTGGCGAGGTGCTGCCCGACGCACTGGTGGACGCCGTGGCCGAAGGCGACGTGGTGGTTGTCGGTGCGGTGGAAGTCGACCCGCGCCGGGTCGTCGAACTGCTCGGGGTCGTGGTTGGCGCCGGCCAGGAGGGCGATGACGCCGTCGTCGGCGGGGATCGTCCGGCCGGACAGGTCGATGTCCTCGGCGGCCACGCGCAGGGGGATGGAGTCGGCGACGGACAGGACGCGCAGGAGTTCGTCGACGGCGGCGGGCATCAGGGAGGGGTCGCGGCGGAGTTCCTCCCTCAGCTCCGGTCGGTCCAGGAGAAGCAGCGTGCTCAGGGCGATCATGCTGGTGGTGGTCTCGCGGCCGGCGTTGATGGTGATGCCGAGCGTGGACAGGAGCTGGTCCATGGTCACGTGGCCCGGGACGAGGTGCTCGGTGACGAGCTGGGAGATCAGGTCGTCGCGGGGTTCCTCGCGCCGCTTGCCGACCAGTTCGGCGAGCAGGCCGAAGAGGCCGCCGAGGGCTTGGGAGACCTGTTCGGCGGTGCTGGTGCGGGAGCCGGAGACGCGGGTGACGTCCCGGAAGAACTCCAGGTTCTCGCGGGGGATGCCGAGCAGTTCGCAGATCACCGAGGTGGATACCGCGTTGGCGTACACGGAGACGAAGTCCACGGGACCGCCGCCGGCGAGCATGCCGTCCAGGATCTCGTCGACGCGGGCCTGCACGGCGGGCCGCATCGCCCGCACCCGGCGCACGGTGAACACCGGCAGGAGCATCCGCCGGTATTTGGTGTGCTCGGGGGCGTCGGTGCGGATGAACGGGCGGAACTTCGCCCCGGCCTCCTGTTCGCCCTCACCGAGGGCGGGGAAGTTCGGCCGGCGGATGTCGGCGCTGGCCCGGGGGTCGGAGAGCAGTTCGCGTACGTCGTCGTAGCGGGTGATCACCCACGCTTCCTTGTTCGTCGGCAGGGTCACGCGGGCGACCGGGTCGTGGGTGCGCAGCGCTTCGTACTCCGCGGGCGCGGCGAAGGGGCAGCCGCGCTGGACGGGGAAGTCCCGGGGCGGGGCCTCGGGGTGGGGCCCGGCATCCGTGCGGGGCCGGTCGGGGGTGGGTGTCTCGGGGGTTCTCATGGAGGTCCTAGCCGTCGGTGGAGGAGGAGACGAGAGGGGTGTCGGTGCGCGGGCCGTCCGGGGAGGCCGGGCTGCCAGGGGTGTCCTGGGCTCCGGGCGCGGTCCGGGCGTACGGCAGGGGTGGTGCGGCGGCGGGGTCGGGTGTGTCCCGGCCCCGGGTGAGGACGGCCAGCGGGGGTGCTCCGGGGCGGGTGGGGAGGGTGCGTGCGGTCATGCCGGACTCGGCGACCACGTCCTTCAGGCCGAAGGGCTCCCAGCGGTAGGAGTCGTGCACCTCGCGTTCCGCCTGCGGGGCTCCGTCCCGGTAGACCCGCCACGTGGAGTGCAGGCGCATCACGCCGTCCTCCGCCTCGTCGGGTGCGCCTCGGAACGACCACTCGTAGCGGTGGCGTCCGGCGGTGGCGGTGGCGAGCCGGGTCTCGTCCAGGGTCGTCGGTTCCTCGAACTGCATGAGTTCGACGATCACGAGGCCATTGGGCGCCAGCCGCTGGGTCACCCGCCGCCACAGCCTGGCCCGCCCCTCGGCGTCGAGGTGGCCCAGGACTCCGCAGAGCAGCACGACGCTGATCCGGTCGGGCAGGTCGAGGTCCGGTGCGGCGTCCGCGGTGACGGTCACCCGGGACCGCAGGTCCTCGTCGCTGAAGACCCGGCTGGTGAGCACGGCACGCATGCCGACGGACGGTTCGCAGGCGATGATCTCCGCGTCCGGCCGGGCCCGGGCGACGGCCTCGGTCACGAGTCCGGTGCCGGCGCCGATGTCCACCACCGGCCCGGTGCCGAGGTCGGCGTCGGCGAGAAGTGCGGCGACGGCCGGGGCGCTCGCGGTCGCGGTGTGCTCGGCGGCGACCAGGTCGAAGAACTCGGCGGACGGGGAGTACGCGGCGGTGTCCGCCGGGCGGGCCGGTGCCGGTCTCCCGGGGCCGGAACTCGCGTCGCCGGACGGCGGGGCGGATTCGGGGCGGGGGGTGCCGGGATCGTGCGGGAACCGTTGCGGCGCGGGGAAGACGTCACTCACCGCGAGGGGCCGGGGCGTGGCCGGCCGGACGATCTCGGGGGGTCCGAGCCGGGTCGCGAGGTCGCTCCAGATGCGGCACACGGCCAGGTCGTACTGGCCTGCGCGCAGGGCGTCGCCGCCCTGCGCGACCGCGTCGCGCAGCCCGTCGAGCGCGCTGCCGATCGCTTCCGGCCACAGGTGGGAGAAGACCGTGCGGAAGGTCCCCGTGTCGCCGACCACCGCCGTGCTTCCGAGCCCCAGTCGGCCGGTGCCCGGCCCGTCCAGGACGAAGCGGCGGTCGGCGTCCCGCCCGATGTGCAGGCGCGGGCTCCACAGGACGGGACCGTGGGTGTCGGCCAGGGTGAGCACACCTCCCTCGGTGCCGAGGGAGATCCGGTGCCAGTGCAGGGCGTGGTTGTCCCGGTCGGACGGGTCGAGCTGGTGGTGCACCCGCAGGGTCAGGGGCACGCCGGCGAAGACGCCGTGCAGGGAGCGGAAGGGCTGCGGCCCGATCTCGGCGGGCAGCGGCGCCGGGGCCGCGAAACGCCAAGGTCGCAGGGCGCCCATGGCCTGCCCGAGGATGTCCACCAAGGGGTGCAGCAGGTGGATCGGGGTGGCGGCGTCCAGGAACAGGGGCCGCTGGCGTGCGACGAGCCGCCGGGCGGCCTCGACGAAGGAGCGGACCGGGGCCACGTGCGGGTAGTGGGTGTTGAGCCGGTACTGCACGCCCCGGCTGCGTGCGTGCTTGAGGTTGCCGGTCAACTCGGTCAGGTGGACGGGGTGTTCCTGGAGGACGTGGATGCCCCGGTCCATGAGTGCCCGCGCCAGGTCGGTGCCCTGGCCGCCCGAGATGGACGAACTTACCGCCACGCAGGCGACGTCGATGTCGGCGGGGAGGTCGTCGGCGTCCGCGTAGAAGGGGACGCCCAGGCTTTCGGCGTACGCCCGGGAGGCCGTCGACCCCCTGCTCAGGATGCCCGCCAGGGTGTATCCGGGGCGCCGGCGCACCGCCTCGGCGTAGAAGCGGCCGAAGTTGGTGCCGCAGACCAGGACACGCAAGGGTTCCGGGGTGCTCACAGGACACCCTCCTCGATCTGCTCGGCCTCGGCGGCCGTTCCGGAGAGCCGGAGGTCGGCGACCCGGTGGGAGCGCAGGTGTCCCACCACGGTGTCCGGGTCCAGCACGTCGCACGCGAAGTGCACACCCGCGGGCACCCCGCCGCGCAGCACCGCGTCCGTCGCGAGCGCGCCCACGGCGGCGGTGAGCCGGTAGCTGCTGGCCGCGCGCAGGGTCGCTCCCGCGGCGGCGGGCGTGCCCGACGCCGTGCCGGACAGTTCGAAATCCATGACGTAGTAGGGTCTGCGCCCGGCCAGGTCGAGGTCGGCGGCGAGGATCAGCCGCTCGGCCAGCCCGTCCGGGTCCTCCCCCGCCGCGAGACGGCCCGGCAGGAGGCTGAGCAGCGCGCGTACGGCGGGGCCGGGGTGAACGTTGTACCAGTCGAGCCGGTCCAGGCCCAGCACGGTGACGAGGCGTTCGCTCTCGCCGCTGAGGTAGGGCTGTACGGCGACCCGGCCGCGGAACGCCTCGTGCACGGTGTCCTCGTCGGTGCGCAGGGCACGCGACACGCGCCGGCCGTCGCGGACGGCGGCGAGGGCCTCGCCGTAGGCCGCGCCGTCCGCACCTCCCGTGCTGAGGGAGAGCATCAGGTCGTGGGCGACCGTCGGCGAACAGGGCTCCAGGCCGCCGCAGTAGGCGGTCAGGGCGGTGGCGCCGTCCAGGCCGCCCCGCGTCGCGAGCCAGCGGGGCAGGAGGCTGGACAGGCCGGGCAGGGCGCCCGCGGACAGGACGACGGTGCGGGCGTCGCGGGCCGGGTCGTCGCCCTTGAGGAGGTCCTCGGCGGCCGGGTCGTCCCCGGCGACGTCGACGCAGTGCGCGCCGGCGTCGAGTGCCGCGGAGGCCACCGTGGCGCGGAGCCGGTAGGTGGGTCCGACGCAGTTGAGGACGATGTCGCAGCCGTCGGTGAAGGCGCGCAGGCCGTCCGGTGCGGTGGCGTCGGCCCATACCGTCTCATCGTGTCCGGCCGGGGCTTCCTCGGCGACCGCGCACAGGGCGGACGTGGTTCGGCCGCCCAGGCGGAGCCCCGTGTGGCCGAGGGCGCGCAGTTCGCGTACGGCGGCCCGGCCGACCGCGCCGGAGGCGCCCAGGACCCCGATCACAGGCTTGGTCATCGGGTGATCGCCCCTCGGGTCAGCTCGGCGAGGGTCTTGAGGATGCCGGGCGCGTGCTCGACGGACAGGCAGCTGTAGTGGTCGCCGCCGATGTCGACGATGTCCAGGTCGCCCAGGGTGAGTTCCTCCCAGTAGGTGGTGACGGCGTCCTTGCTGCCCGGGAAGGGGTAGGCCCCGTCGTGGCGCAGGAAGGTGATGTCTCCGGCGTAGGGTTCGGCGTCGTAGCGGGTGATGGCGAAGACGCTCTGCCGGAAGGCGAGGAAGAGCCGTGTCATGTGGTCGGGTTCGTAGGTTCCGGCCGATGCGGGCACCGCCTCGCACATCCGGGCGATGCGGGTGGCTCGGGGGGTGCCGGCCAGGTGCCGGAAGCGTCCCGCGACGTCCGCGAACTCCTCGGGCAGCGCGGCGAGTCCGCCGTCGGGCAGGACACCGGGACTGCCCGCCAGGACCGCGTCGGCCGCGGCGGCCACCCGGTACTGGTCGTCGGGGAAGCCGAGGTCTGCGGGGTCGATGCCCATCATGACGGCGAAGGAGTACTCGGCGAGCAGTTCGTCGTCGAGCCGGAAGCGGGGGCTGTGGCTGCTGATGACGGTGAGGCTTTCCACCTCCGCGCCGGACTCGGCGAGGTTGCGGGCCACCTCGGTGGCGATCAGGCCGCCCAGGCAGTAGCCCACGACGTGGAAGCGGCTGCGGCCGTCGGCCGTCAGGGCGCGGGCGTAGTCGGCCGCCATCTGCTCGATCAGTCCCTGCGGCGGGGCGGCGAGGAAGCCGCTCAGGTCCGGGACCTCCACGCCCACGACTTCGGCGAGGCCGGGCGAGCGGCGGCGGATCTCGGTGATCAGTGCCCGGTAGGGCATGATCGTCGCGGTGCCGGCGTGCACGAGCACGGTCGTGGGTTCGTCGTCGGACCGGGCGCCGTGCAGAGGGATCACGGGGTTCGTACGGACCGCGCCGGCGGCCGGCGCGTCCTCGGGGCCGGCCAGGGAGCGCAGGAACGCGGCGAGACCGGCGACCGTCGGGCGGCGCAGCATGTGGCGCAGCACGACCTCCCACTCCAGGTCGGCGGCGCGTGATTCGCGTTCGCGCAGCCGGCCCACCATGCGGGCCACGAGGAGTGAGTCGCCGCCGAGGTCGAAGAAGTCGTCGTTGCGGGTGACGTGGTCGACGGCGAGGAGTTCGGACCACAGGTCGGCGAGAGCGTGCTCCAGGTCGTCCTTGGGCTTCTCGTCCACGACGACCGGGGCGCTCTCGCGAGGCAGCCAGGTCCGCAGACGGGCGCGGTCGGTCTTGCCGTTGGCCGTGCGGGGCAGGGTGTCGACGACCTGCCACACCGAGGGAAGCATGTACTCCGGGAGCCGGGTCGCCGCCGTGCGGGCCAGTTCGCCCACCGGGACGTGGTGCCGGTCGCCCTTCAGGGTGGCGAGGAAGACCTCCTGGCCGGTCGCGGCCAACGCGTCCTGGGGGTCGGGCAGCGAGGTGACCTCGGACGCGGCGTGCGCGTCGAGGAGTTCGCGCCACTGGGTGTGGGTGAGGAAGGACTGGCCGGTGTGCTCGCGGACGTCGGTCCACGTCCGGCCCGAGACCTCCAGGAACTCCATGGAGACCATCAGCGGCAGGTTCTCGTCACGGGTGTTCTCCACGAACACCAGCTGCCCACCGGGCACGAGCAGTTCCCGGATGCGGCCCACGGCCGCGTCCGCGTCGGCGGCGGCGTGCAGGGTGTTGGCGCAGATCACCACGTCGAAGGTGTTGGGCCGCAAATGCTGGGCGCGCGGGTCCTCGTCGACGTCGAAACGCTGGTAGCGGACCCACGTGTGGTCGGCGAAGCGCTCGCGGGCCTCGTTCAGGAAGAACGCGGAGGCGTCCGTGAACAGGTAGTCGACGCCGTATTCGGCGAGGACGGGCACCAGTTCGCCGGTGGTGCCGCCGACGCCACCGCCCACCTCCAGGACACGCAGCCGCTCCTCGCCGGTGTGGCCGGCGGCGATCTCGCGCAGCGCGGCGACCACCGCACGGTTGAGGTGCCGGATGGCGAGGTTGTCGCGGTAGGCGGCGTCGGCCGCCTCGGTCGCCGCGCCGGGGAAGAGCAGTTCCCGGATGCCCGTCTCCCCGGAGACGAGCTCGGGCAGCCGCTCGGCACAGGTGCGCATGACGGAGAGCAGTTCCGTGCTCCAGCCGATCTCGTGCTCCAGCTCCGCGGCCCGCTGCCGGTCGTGCTCCGCGTCGGGAGAGGGGACGGGGACGAGCCCGGTGTACGTGTCGTCGGTCTCCCGGTGGGTGAGCCGGTCGCGTGCCGCCAGCGCGCGCAGCCAGCGCCGCACGATGTGCCGGTGGCGGGGGGTGGCACGGAGCGCCGTGCCCACCTCCTCCGCCGTGCGCGACGCACCGTCGGCGAACACCCCGCAGGCGTCGAGGACACGGGTCATCTCCGCCAGGGCCACCGCGTCGAGGGCTGCCAGGAACTCGGTGAGCCGTGCGGCGTCGACGGCCGTGGAGGCTTCCCGTACGGCGTCGGCGGCGGCGGCGCGCGCCTGTGCCCGGGTCGTCGGTGTACCGGAGCGGCCGGCGTCCGCGTCGGGTGTGCCGTCCTTGCGGGCCGTCTCCACGAACGCGGCCAGGCGCCGGCCGCCTGCCGCCGAGTCGTCCACGATGACGGCGCCCGCCGCGATCTCCGGGTGCGCCTGTACGGCGGCTTCCACCTCGGCGAGTTCGACCCGGTAGCCGCGGATCTTGATCTGGGCGTCCTCGCGGCCCAGGAATTCGATGGTGCCGTCGGGGAGGTACCGCCCGAGGTCACCCGTGCGGTAGAGCCGCCGTCCGGTGGCAGGATCGGTGAGGAACCGCTCCGCCGTGCGGCTCTCGTCGCCGAAGTAGCCCAGGGCGACACCGGCGCCGCCGATGAACAGCTCCCCCGGCACCCATTCGGGCCGTGCTCGCAGGTGCCGGTCGAGTACGGCGAAGGTCTGGTTGGTCAGGGGCCTGCCGTAGGGGATGCTCGGCCGGGCCGTGTCCACCGCGTCGACGGCGTGGGCGATGGACCAGATGGAGCCCTCGGTGGCACCGCCGAGGGAGATGATCTCCAGGCCGGGGAGCAGCTCACGGGCCTCGTCCGGCAGGGCGAGCGGTATCCAGTCCCCGGATATCAGCGCGAGTCGGAGTGAGGTGTCGTCGGCGGGAGGATCGGAGCGCAGCCAGTCGCACAGCATGTGGAGCTGGCCGGGGACCGAGTTCCACACGGTGACCCCGTGGTCGCGGACGAGTTCGGCCCAGTGGGAGGGGTCGCCTCGCCGGTCGGCGGCGGGCAGGACGAGGCGGGCGCCCACGGCGAGCGGCCCGAACAGGTCGTAGACGGACAGGTCGAAGCCGAGTCCCGCGATGCCGAGGACGCGGTCGCGTGCGGTGACGCCGTAGCGGCGGTTGATGTCCTCGACGGTGTTGAGGGCGGCCCGGTGACTGACCATCACGCCCTTGGGCGTGCCGGTGGAGCCCGAGGTGTAGATGATGTAGGCGAGGTCGTCCGGGTCGCGCGGGGTTCCGCTCGCGTCGGGCGCTGCCCGCGCGTCCTGGGGCAGGAGGTCGACGGCGACGGCGGTGACGTCCGCCGGGAGATCGTCGATCTCGGCGAGCCAGGACTGGGTGAGAACCGTGCGGGCCCCCGCGTCCGCGATGATCGTGTCCCGGCGGGCCGGCGGCTGGGCCGTGTCCACGGGGAGGTAGGCGCCACCCGCCATCAGCGTGCCGAAGACCGCGACGACCTGCTCCCAGCCCTTGTCCGCCCAGATGGCCACGGGCTCCCCGGTCCGCAGTCCGGACGCTGTCAGTGTGTCGGCGACGGCGGTGGCGCGGGCGATGAGCTGCTGGTAGGTGAGGGTGAGTTCGGGAGTGCGGACCGCGATCGCGTCCGGGGTGGCCCGGGCTTGTGCGAGGACGGGTTCGTGGAGCAGGGAGTCCGGCAGTGGTCCCTCGGTCGCGTTGACGGCGTTCCGTCGCACGGCCTGTTCCTCGGGCAGCGTGATGCCGGCCGGGGCGTCCCAGGCGGCGTCGCCGGCCTCCCCCTCGGCCGCCAGGGCCCGTACGAGGCCCGTGTACGCCTCGAACATCGCGTCGGCCACACCGTGGGCGAGGGCGCCCTCGCGGATGTCCCAGGACAGGCTCAGCGTGTCGCCGCGGTGCATGACCTGGCAGTCGAGCCAGACCTGCGGCGTCCGGGTCACGGCGTAGGTCACCTCGGGGGGTACGCCCTCGGAGGTGGCGCCGGATCCCAGGGCGCTGGTGAAGACGACCGGCATCAGCACCGGGGCCCCGGCCCGGCGGGACAGCTCGGCGAGTACCTCGGATCCCGTGAACAGGGGGTGCGCGAGGTCCTCCAGGAGCTGCTCCCCGAGCGAGCGGGTCCGTTCGGCGAAGGCGGCCGGGGCGTCCAGGTCCACGGCGAGCAGTTCGAGCGAGGTGAAGTCGCCGACGAGGCGGCCGATGTCCTCGTGCAGATCGGGCCGGTCCACCGTCGGCACGTTGAGTGTGAACCGGCCGGTGCGCGACCAGTGGCCGACCGTCTCGGCGTACGCGGTGAGCAGCGTCGTGGGCAGGGTGAGCCCGCGCCGGGCGGCCCGCTCGGTGAGGCGGTTCCGTTCGGCCGCGGGCAGCAGGACCTCCAGTCGGCGGAAGGTGCCCGGCTCGGCCGGTGCAGCGGGGTGAACCGTCGCCTGCGGCTCGCCGACGCGCGCCTCCCAGGTTTCGGCGAGGGGCAGTTCGGGCGCGGGCGGCAGGAGGTCGAGCCGTTCGGTCCAGTAGGCGCGGTCGCGGGTGTGCGCGTCGGTGTCGGTGAGGGCGCGGCGGGCCAGGACGTAGTCGCGGAAGGTGATCCGCGGCGCCTCGGAGAGGGGTCGGCCGCGGTGGCTGCGCTGGAACTCGGCGAGCAGGATGCGCAGGCTGGCGTGGTCGACGACCAGCATGTCGAAGGCGAGGTGGAGCACGGCCCGCTCGGCGGTCCGGCTCACGTGGACCTCGAAGAGCGGCCACTGGTCGGTGGGTTTCTCGCGGGCGGACAGCCGCGCACGGGTGCGCTCCACCTCCGCCTCGGCGTCGGCGGGCGGGAGGCCGGTCAGGTCGTCGGCCTCGACGTCGAGAGCGGGCACGTCGGCCAGGACCTGCTGGTGGCCGTCGTGGTGGATGACGGCGCGGAGCATGTCGTGCCGCTGGACCAGTTCCCGCCACACGGCGGTGACGCGGGCCACGTCCAGGTCGGGGTATTCCAGTTCGACGTAGGCGTGGCAGCCGACACCGCCGTAGGCGTAGGCGTCGGTGCGGCCGACGAGGTACGCGGCCTGGATGTCGGTGAGCGGGAACGGCTGGTGGCGGCGCTCCGGGTCGGCGCGCAGCGCCGGTTCCTGCGCCTCCAGGTGGCGCAGGATGGCTTCCTTGTGGGTGCGCAGTTCGGCCCGGTGCGTGTCGGTGAGCCGGCCCTGGGGGGCGCGGAAGCGCAGTTGTCCGTCCTGGGCCCACAGCACCACGCCGTCGTCGGCGTAACGGGCCAGCAGTTCAGCGATGTTCACAGCTCTCCGGTCTCGTAGGCGGTCCCGTGGGCCGCGAGCGTTCTGGTGATGTCCGCGGCGAGCGCGGCGACGGTCGGTGCGGCGAAGAAGCGCCGGGCGGGCACGGCGGCCCCGAGGCGGCGCTCGATCGCGGTGAGCAGGCGCAGCGCGGTGAGGCTGTCGCCGCCGGTGGCGAAGAAGTTGGCGTTGCGGTCCGGGGTCCCGTGCGGCAGGTACTCGCTCCAGAGGTCGGCGACGGCCGTCTCGGTCTCGCCGAGGGGCGGTTCGGCCTCGGCCGGCGCGGTGTCGGGTTCCGCCTCGGCGGCCAGGGCTCCCCGGTCGACCTTGCCGTTCGCGGTGAGCGGCAGGGCGGGCAGCAACTGGATGCGCGAGGGGATCGCGTAGACGGGCACTCGCTCGGCCAGCAGGGCGAAGAGGCTCTCTGTGAGGTCCGGGTCCCGCACGGTCGTCTCCGCCTCCACCGCCCCGTCGGGCTCCGCGGGTGGCGTCGGCGCGTTCGGTACGGCGAAGGCGACCAGGCGGTTGGCGGTGCGCTCCCCCACGGCCACGACGGCGGCCCGGGCGAGGGCCGGGTGGGACTCCAGCGCGGCCTCGATCTCGCCGGCCTCGATGCGATGACCGGCGATCTTCAACTGGTTGTCGAGGCGGCCGAGGAACTCGATCAGCCCGTCTCCCCGGAACCGGCCCAGGTCACCGGTCCGGTACCAGCGCCGCCCGTCCTGTTCGACGAACTTCTCGGCGGTGCGGGCGGGGTCGGCGAGGTAGCCGACGGCCAGTCCCTCGCCGCCGATCCACAGTTCGCCGGGCGTCCAGTCGGGGCAGTCCCGCCCGTACCGGTCGACCACGCGGTAGCGCTGCCCGGTCAGTGGACGTCCGTAGGGGATGGAGACCCAACGGGGGTCCAGGTCCTCGACGGTGAGCGTGTTGGACCAGATGGCGGCCTCGGTCGCGCCGCCCATGGCGACGAAGGCGCAGCGCCCCGCGGTCCGTTCGCGCAGTCGGCCGGGCAGGTCGAGGCCGATCCAGTCGCCGGAGACCAGTGCCGTCCTCAGCCTTGCGAGTCGGGCGCCCTCCGACATATTGGGCGTCTCCTGCTCGTCGGCGCCGAGGAGCAGGTCGAGCAGTGCCGGGACGGTGTTCCAGACGGTCACTGCGAACCGGTCGAGCAGGCTCGGCCAGCGGGCCGGTTCCCGGCGCTGGTCCTCGGTGGGCAGCAGGAGAGAGCCGCCGGCGCCGAGCAGCCCGAAGACGTCGTACACGGAGAGGTCGAAGTCCAGCGCCGACAGGGCGAACACGCGGTCGTCCGCGCCGATGCCGTGCCGGGTGTTGATGTCCGCGATCGTGTTCCGGGCGGCCGCGTGGGTGATCTGGACCCCCTTGGGCTCGCCGGTGGAACCGGAGGTGAAGATGACGTAGGCGAGCGCTTCGGGAAGCACCTTCCAAGGGGCGGGCAGCGGCTCGTGGTCCCGCGTGGCCGTGACGGACAGGGCGCGGGGAGCCGCTCTCCCCGCGGCGGGCCAGTCGCCCACCACGGCGCGGAACCCGGCGGTGGCGCGTACCCGGTCCAACCGCGCGGTGGGCTGTTCGAGGCTCAGCGGTACGTAGGCGGCACCCGCCGCGAGGACGCCGAGGACCGCGGCGATCTGCTCCGGTCCCTTGGGCACGGTGACCGCGACGAGTTCGCCCGGAACCACGCCCGCGTCACCGAGCGCGGCGGCCGTGCGCAGCGCCTGGTCGGCGAGGGTTCCGTAGGTCACCTCCTCCCCGGCCGTCGTGACGAGGGCGGTGCGGTCGGGGGTGGCCTCGGCGTGCGCGAAGAACGCCTCGTGCAGGGGACGCGGAGCCACCGGCTCCAGGACGGCCTCCCGTGCGGCGGCGTCTCGCCGTTCACGGTGGGCGGCGGGCACCGGGTCGGGCAGCGGCGCGTCCCAGTCACCGGCGACGGCGTACCGCAGCAGCCCCCCGTAGGCGTCGAACATCGCGTCCAGCACGCCCTCGGGGAAGAGCTCCTCGACGGCGTCCCAGGTGACGACCAGGCTCCCGGACTCCTCGGTGACCTGGTTGTCCAGGCACACCTGTGGGGACTGCGAGATGCCCCAGACCTTCGCTGGCAGGCCCGTGTCCGTGCCGGCCAGCGTCGCGTCGCCGACGCCGATGGCGCTGGTGAACACCACGGGCGCAGCGGCGTCCACCGTGCCCGTACGGCGGCCGAACTCGCGCAGCAGCCAGTCGATCGGGACGTTCAGGTGGTCCAGGTCCTCCGCCTGGCGGCGTTGCAGTGCTCCGGCCGCCGCAAGCCAGGTCGCGTCGTCGCGTCGGTACCCGGCCAGGGAGAGCGAGGTGAAGTCGCCCAGTACGCGGTGGATGTGGGGGTGGACGTCGCGGCGGTTGAAGAGGGTGAGCGTGACGGTCAGCGCGTCGGTTCCGCTCCAGACGGCCAGGACCTCCGCGTAGAGGGCCAGCAGGACGGTGGACGGGGTGAGTCCGTGCCGGGCCGCGTCCCGCTTGACGGCCTGCCAGTCCTCGGCGGGCAGGCTCAGCCGGCGCCGGGTGAAGACGGGCGTGTCGAGGGTGGCGGGGTCGCGGTCGAGGGGCAGGGGGGGCGGGGGCGGCAGTTCGGACAGCCGCGCCTGCCAGTGGGCGCGGGCCCGCTCGGCCGAGTCCGGGTCGGCGGGCAGCCCGGTCAGGTAGTCGCGGAAGGAGAGGTCGACGGGCGGCAGTTCGTGCTCGGGGTCGGCGTGGAGCGCGTTGAGTTCGGCGTAGAGCGTGGTGATGGAGAGGGCGTCGAGGACCAGGTAGTCCAGTCCGACGCCGACGCGGGTGCGTGGGGTGACGCCGTCGTGGTAGCGCACCGCCTCGACCGCGAAGAGGGGCCACCGGGCGGGGTCGCGCACCTGCTGGGACAGGCGGGCGCGCAGGCCGGCCAGCGCCGCGGTGGCGTCGTCTTTCGGGACGTCCGTCACGGGTATGCGCAGGGGCGGTACGTCGGGCAGGACGCGCTGGTGTCCGTCCTCCACGACCGCGCGCAGCATGCCGTGCCGTCGGACGAGGGTGTTCCAGGCGTGCTCCAGCCGGTCCAGGTCGAGGTTCGTGCCGTCGAACTCCGTGTAGTGCCAGGTGCCGACGCCGCCGAGGGTGAAGCGTGGGTCGCGGCCCGTGTGGTAGGCGGCCTGGACGTCCGTGAGCGGGAAGGGCTCGTGGGCGTGGTCAGGGTCGGTGGCCAGGGCGGGGGCGGGTGCCGTCTCGGCGCCGTCGACCGCTTCGGGGTGCAGCGTCTCGCAGAAGTGCTGGAGCACGGGGCGGGCGAAGAGGTCGGCGACGCGGGCGCCGGGGAACCCGGTGGCACGCAGTCGGCCGATCATCCGGGTCGCGACGAGCGAGTCGCCGCCGAGCAGGAAGAAGCTGCTCTCCCGGCCTACTTCGGCCGCGTCGAGCAGGTCGGCCCATTCGGCCGCCACCGCGGTCTCCACCGTTCCGACCGGTGCCGAGGTACCAGGAGCGTCGTCGCCGGCCGCCTCGGTCAGCGCTCGGCGGACGGCAGCGCGGTCCAGCTTGCCGTTGGCGGTCAGCGGCAGGTCGCGCAGCACGGCGAGCCGCTCGGGGACCATGTGGGCGGGGAGCCGCCGCGCCGCCCGGAGCCGTACCTGGTCCGGGTCCGGTGCGGCCCCGGGCGCGGAGACGGCCGCGGCGAGGTGCCGTGTGGGGGTGTCCAGGACGCAGGCGACCGCGTGCAGTACGGCGGGGTCGTGCTCCAGTGCGGACTCGACCTCGCCGAGTTCGATGCGGTGACCGCCGATCTTCACCTGGTGGTCGGCGCGGCCCAGGAACTCCAGTACGCCGTCGGGCCGGTAGCGGGCGAGGTCGCCGCTGCGGTACCAGCGTTCGCCGTCGTGCTCGACGAAGCGCTCGGCGGTGCGCCGGGGATCGGCCCGGTAGCCGTTGGCCACGCCCCGTCCGCCGATCCACAGCTCGCCGGGGACGAGGTCGGGGCAGTCGCGTCCCCGTCCGTCCACGACCCGGGCCCGCATGTTGCGCAGCGGAACGCCGTAGGGCACCGACTTCCAGGTGTGGTCGGTCTCCTCGACCTCGAAGACCGTGGAGTGGACGGCTGCCTCCGTCATGCCGCCGAGCGCCACGAAACGGCAGCCGGGCACGAGGGCGCGCAGCCTGCGGGGCTGGTCGAGACCGATCCAGTCCCCGCCGATCAGGACCATGCGCAGGCGGTCGCCGAGGCCGTCGTCCTCCCCGGCTGCCATCAGCAGGTCCAGCAGGGCGGGCACGCACTGCACCAGCGTCACTGCGTGCTCGCGCACCAGGCGGGCCCAGTGGTGGGCGTCGCGGCGGTGGTCCTGATCGATCGTGACGACCTGTCCGCCGAGCGACAGGGGGGTGAAGATGTCCCAGGTGGCGAGGTCGAAGTCGAGTGCGGAGACCGCCAGGGTGCGGTCGGTGGGGCCGAGGCCGAGCTGCTCCTCCATCGCCTCGACGGTGTTGACGACCGCGCGGTGCGACACCTCGACGCCCTTGGGCAGTCCCGTGGAGCCGGACGTGAACAGCACGTAGGCGGGCAGGGCGGGATCCGGCTGGGCCACGGGGGCGGGTTCCCGGGTCACGGCGTCCTCCATGAGGAGTACCGGGGCCGCGAAGACCCCTTCGCCGAGTGGCGCGTGCTCCCGGTCGGTGAGTACGGCGGATGCGCCGGCCACGGAGTGGATGCGTTCGCGGCGCACGGCGGGCTGTTCGACGCCGACGGGGGCGTACGCGGCGCCCGCGGCCAGGATGCCGAGGACGGCGGCGATCTGGGCGGCGCCCTTGGGCAGGGTCAGCGCGACGGTGTCGCCCTCGCGTACCCCGTGCTCGCGCAGGAGCGCGGTGATCCTGCGGGCGGTGTCGGCGAGTTCGCCGTAGGTGAGGGTGTCGCCGCCGGTGCTGACGACGGCGACGCGGCCCGGCTCCGTCTCGGCGAGCCGGAAGAACCGGGTGTGCAGGGCGCGGTCCGGCGGTGGCACGGGCGGCAGGGCGGCCACCGCGCGTCTCGGCAGGACGTCGGGGGCGAGGAGGCCGTCCACCGGCCGGGCCCAGGTGTCGGGGTCGGTGATCAGGCGGGTGATGAGGCCGCGGTAGGCGTCGAACGCGGCGTCCGGCACCCCGGCCTCCAACACGCCGTCGCGGACGTCCCAGTTGAGGAGGAGGCCGCCGTCCAGCTCGGTGACCTGGGCGTCCAGGTAGACCTGGGGGCCCTGGGAGATGATCCAGCAGGGGCGGCCGAAGGACTTCTGGACGTCCTGCTCGAAGATCTCGCCCAGTCCGATGGCGCTGGTGTAGACGACCGGGGCCAGCACGGGGGCTCCCTCGGCGCGGGCGAGGTCCCGCAGCACTTCCACCCCGCCGTACGCACCGTGCGCGATGCCTTGTTGGAGGCGTTCCTGAAGGCCGCGGGCCTGCCGGGAGAAGGGCAGGGACTCGCTCATGTCCGCGTCGAGCAGGACCGAGCTGCTGAAGTCCCCGACCAGGCCGGCGACGTCCTCGCTGATCATCTGCCGGTCGAACAGCGGGAGGTTGAGCAGGAAGCGCCGGCTGTCGCTCCAGGCGGCGACGACTTCGGCGAACGCGGTGGCGAGGGCGGCGGCGGGGGTGACGCCGTGCCGTCGTGCCACGCTGATCAGGGCGGCCTTGTCGGCGGGGCCCAACCAGTGGTGCAGGCGCCGTGAGTGGGTGAGCGTGGGGTCGTCGGCGTCGACCGGGGTCAGCAGGTCGACGGTCATGGGCAGACGCGGGGCGCGGGGCAGCTCCGGCAGGCGTTCGCGCCACCAGGCCGCGTGCTGCTCGCGTTCCGCCGTCCGCCGGGCGTCGTGCTCGGCGAGGTACCGGCGGTAGTCCAGGGCGAGTTCGCGGGGCTGGTCGTCGGGACAGTCGTAGAGGCGGCGCAGGTCGGACAGGAGGACCCTGAGGCTCAGCGCGTCGCCGGCCATCATGTCCAGGTCGATCTGCAGTCGGGTCCGTCCGTCGGGCAGCAGGCACAGGCCCGCTCGGAAGACGTCGCCGGAGGTGATGTCGGGGCGGGCGTGGGTGTTGCGCTCGCGCAGCAGCTCCAGTTCGGCCTCGGCGTCACCCGGATCGCGCTCGCGCAGGTCGTGCACGGTGAGGGGGTCTCCCGGTGCGCCGTAGTGCTGCCGCCCGTCCTCGTCGAAGACGGCCCTCAGCATGCCGTGGCGGCGTACGAGAGCGCGCAGGGCGGTGCCGAGCCTGGCGGGGTCGACGTCGTGGCCGTCGAGCTCGACGTAGAAGTGGGCGGCGACGCCGCCGAGCGGCTGTCCGTCCTGGCGTCCGATCCAGTAGGCGTGCTGCATCGTCGCCGGCGGGAAGGGTTCGGTGTCGGAACCCGGCGCTTCGGTGGAGGCGAGCGTGCCGGCGGTGGCAGGTCGTGTCGTGGCGGTTTCCTCGGCGGCGCGCTCATGGGCGAGCAGGGCCGTCCAGGCGCCGAGTGTGGGAGTGCGGGTGAGGTCCTGGAAGGTGACCGTGCTGCCCGCGCGCCGCCAGGTACCGACCAGGGACATCAACGTCAGTGAGTCCAGGCCGAGTTCGAAGAGGTCCCGGTCGTCGTCCAGCTCGTGCGGCGTCAGCTCCAACGCGCGTGCCACCGCTTCCCGCACCGCGCCGGACGCGTGACGGGCCCCCTCGTCTGCCGCTGCTCGTGCCTGGACGACTGCTTCATCGCTCACTGCGGGGACCTTTCGGTCGGAGGGTTCGGGTGGGGTGACTGCGCCGCGCGGGGGCTTCGAAGGGGGGCCGCAATCACCCTAGATGGAAATGATTATCATTTCTATAGTTCGCATCGTAGTCACACAAGGGCCCGCGGCGCCAGAGCCCGTGGCCCGGAAACGAGAGGCAGGACCCCATGACCGAGACCGAACAGACCTGGACCGAGGCGGAATCGGCGCGCTATCGAGCCGCGGGCCACTGGCAGGGATTGACGTTCGGCGCCCGGCTGCGCCGGTCGGCGGCCGCCCACGGCGACCGTGTCGCCCTCGTCGACGGAGACCGCCGGTGGACCTATGCGGACCTGGACGCCGAGGCCGACCGCGTGGCCTTCGGGCTGAGGGGTCTCGGGATCGGGCGGGGCGACCGCGTCGTCGTCCAGCTCCCCAACCGCGCCGAGTTCGTACTGGTCTGGTTCGGCCTTCAGCGCGTCGGCGCCGTGCCGGTGCACGCCATGCCCGGCCACCGGCGCCGGGAGATCGGTCACCTGGTACGCGTGTCGGGCGCGGTGGCCTGCGTGGTGCCCGACCGGCACGCCGGGTTCGACTACCGGGAGCTGATGCGCTCGGTACGGGGGGAGCACGGGCGGGGCCGTTCGCCGCGGGTCGTCGTCGTGGTCGGCGATCCCGGCCAGGAGAGCGGCTTCGTCTCCTTCGAGGCGCTGCGGACGGCTTCTTCCCCGACGCCCGCCGACACCTCGCCGGACGCCGTGCGGGGGCCGGGTACCGATGACGGCGGAGCGGACCCGGCCGACGTCGCCCTCCTGCTGCTCTCCGGCGGCACCACCGGCCTTCCCAAGCTCATACCGCGCACCCACGACGACTACGCGTACAACGCCCGCGCCTGCGCCGAGGTCTGCGCCCTCGACGAGCGGACCGTCTACCTCGCGGTGCTGCCGATCGGGTTCAACTTCACCTTCGCCTGCCCCGGCGTGCTCGGCACCCTCCTGGCCGGTGGGACCGTCGTCGTCGCCCCCGACCCCAGCCCTCAGACGGCGTTCGCGCTCATCGAGCAGGAGCGCGTGACCCTCACCTCCCTCACTCCGCCGCTCGTCACCCACTGGGTGAACGAGGCGGCCTCCGGCGCCTGGGACCTGGGCAGTCTCGTCGTGGTGCAGGTCGGCGGGGCGCGGCTGCCCGAGGAGCACGCCAGGAAACTCGGTCCGGCACTCGGGGCGACCGTGCAGCAGGTCTTCGGCATGGCCGAGGGGCTGATCAACCTCACGCGCCTCGACGACCCGGAGGACCTCGTCTGCGCCACCCAGGGCCGGCCCGTCTCCCCGGACGACGAGATCCTCGTGGTGGGCGCCGACGGCAGGCCCGTGCCGGACGGTTCGGCGGGGGAACTGCTCACCCGCGGGCCGTACACGCTGCGTGGCTACTACCGCGCCGAGGAGCACAACCGCACGGCGTTCACCCCGGACGGCCACTACCGGACCGGCGACGTCGTGCGGCGGCTGCCGACCGGGCACCTCGTGGTGGTGGGCCGGATCAAGGACCAGATCAACCGCGGTGGCGAGAAGATCGCCGCGGTCGAGGTGGAGGAGCAGTTGCTCACCCATCCCGCGATCACGGCGGCGGCGCTGGTGGGTGTGCCGGACGAACGCCGGGGTGAGCGGACCGTCGCCTTCGTGGTCTGCGACGGCGAGGCCCCGGACGCGCGGGAGGTGGCCGCCCATCTGAGGGAGCGCGGACTCGCTCCGTACAAGGCGCCGGACGAGGTCGTCCAGGTCACCGGCCTCCCGCTCACCGCCGTCGGAAAGGTCGACAAGTCCAGTCTCGCGCAGGAACTCCTGCGGCGGTGACGCGTGGTGCGGAGGGGCGCCGGCGGCCCGGCCGGGTGCCCCTCCTGCCCACCGTAAGGAGCCCCGCACCCGCGCCTACTCGGGCGCGGTGAGGACCGGACCGTCCCCACGGGCGAGGAGGTGACGGGTGACGGGATGCTCCGGGTGCACCAGTACGCGGTCGGCCCGGCCTGCTTCCACCACCCGCCCCCCGTCCAGCACGACGACCTGATCCGCGCGGGTGGCAGCGACCGCCAGGTCGTGCGTCACCATCACGACGGTCAGACCGAGCGTCCGCCGCAGGGAGTCCAGCAGGTCGAGGACTCTGCCCGCCGTCTCCGGGTCGAGAGCCGAGGTGATCTCGTCGCAGACGAGGACACGCGGTCCGGCGGCCAGCGTCCGGACGAGCGCCACACGTTGCCGCTGGCCCCCGGACAACTCCCCGGGCCGGCGGCCCAGTACGTCCGTGTCCAGCCCGACCGGCCGGAGCAACCGCACCGCCTCGTCGGACGCGGCCCGCCCCGGCAGTCCCCCGACTCCCCTGAGCGGACGGGTGAGCGCGACGCCCACGGACTCGCGCGGGTTGAGGGCACCGCGGGTGTCCTGTGCGACGAGTTGCACCGGAGCCCCGCGCCCCCCTCTCGCAGCGTCGGCCGCCCACTCGACGCTCCCGGACGCCGGCGGGTGGAGCCCCGCGAGGCAGCGGGCGAGGGTGGTCTTCCCCGATCCCGACGCCCCGACGATCGCGGTGCAGGAACCCGCCGGGACGGTGAGGGAGACGTCGTGCAGCACGCAGACGCGCCCGTGGACGGCGTGCAGTCGCCGCACGGAGAGCGCACCGACGACGGAGGGTCCGGCGGCGGTGACGCGGGCAGCCTCGCCGTGGGCGCCATCGCCCGGGGCGGCCCGGGACCGCGGGACCGACGGCGGCGCCACTGGCATCCCGCGCCCGGCGATCCGCCCCGCTTCCAGGCGGATCACGTCGTCGGCCACCGACCCGATCCACGCCGGGTCGTGGCTGACCAGCAGTGCGGCGCGGTCCCCTTGGCACAGGACCTCGGCCAGCAGGGCGCGCATCCCGTCGGCCAGGACCGGGTCCAGCCCACTGGTGGGCTCGTCGAGGACCAGCAGCCTGGGCCGGCCCGCCAGCGCCAGCGCGAGGGCCACCCGCTGGGCCTGCCCGCCCGACAGCTGCCCGGGCAGCCGCCCGCGGAACTCCCGGTCGGCCGGCAGCCTTACGGACAGCAGAAGTTCGCCGACCCGCGCGCGGACACCGTCCCTGCCCTTCACGGACGAGCGCAGCCGCACCGCCTCGGCGATCTGGCTGCCGATCCGCAGCGCGGGATTCAGTGAGGAGGCCGGGTCCTGCCCCAGGAAGGAAACCACCCGGCCACGCAGCCGACGGGCGTCCGCGCGGTCGAAGGGATCGAGGCCGGCGACCCGGACGGTTCCGGCGCGAACATCCAGGCCCGGACGCACATGCCCGAGCAGGCCGTGCGCCAGGCTGCTCTTACCCGATCCGGACCGGCCGACGACCCCCAGCACCTGCCCGGCCGGCAGCGACAGGCAGACGTCGCGCAGGACGGGCGGCCCTCCGGCCACAGGACCCAGGGTCAGCCCGCTGATCTCGGCGAGCGGTTTGGCGGCCGGCGGCCGGGGCGTCGAGCGGCCGGTCATCCGGCGCCCCGCCCCGCCGTGTCCGCCAGCCGCCCCGCCAGCAGGCCGACACAGACCGACAGCAGCACCAGCATCAGCGCCGGAGCGAGGAACGGCGTCGCGGCCAGCGTCGCTCCGGGGACGTTCTCACTCACCATGTGCCCCCAGTCGGGAGTCGCCCCGCCCGGTCCGAGGCCGAGGAATCCCGCGGTGGCGGTGAGGTGCAGGGAGGCGACCAGACGGAGCGCCGTGTCCGTGAGAGCCGGTCCGGCGATGTTGGGCAGCACGTCATGGCGCAGTACGGCCCACCGGGTGTCACCGCGGGCCAGCGCGGTCTCGACGTACGCGCTGGCGAGCACCGTGTCGGCAGCGGCACGCAGCACACGGGTGGAGAACGGGACGGTGGCCAGAGCGACCGAAGCCACCAGCGCGGTGTGACTGCCGGGGAACCCGGCAGCGAGGACGAGGACGACCAGGAGCGCGGGAAGAACAGCCAAGGCGTCCACGCAGCGGAGCAGCAGGTCACCCAGCCGACGCGAGGCCAGGGCCGCCAGGACGCCGGCAGTCATACCGACCACTCCGGCAGCCGCCGTACCGGCCAGCGCGGTGAGCACGATCGTGCGGCCGCCGGAGAGCACCCGGCTCGCCACGTCCCGGCCCAGCACGTCGGTGCCGAGTGGAAACTGGGCGTCGGGCTGCTGGAAGGGGGTGGCGAGTTGCGCGGTGGGGCTGTGCGGCGCGACCAGCGGACCGGCCAGCGCGAGCAGAAGGACGAGCAGGGTGCACGTCGCGGTGAGCAGCGGCGGCCCGGGGCGTCGGGGCGTGCCCGACCCACCGGTGCGTGTCCGTCTCCCCCACGGTGCGAGGACCGTCGTCATGGTCGGTGTCCCTCCCGTGCGACGAGCAGCCGCGCACAGATGTCCCCCGCCAGCAGCACCAGGAGCATCACCCCGGCGAGCGCGGTGGCGATGCCCTGCACCATGGGTATGTCCCTCGCCGCGACGGCCAGTTGCAGTTCCCGGCCGATGCCCGGGTAGTCGAAGACGTTCTCCACCACCACCGCGGATCCCACCAGCGCCCCCGTGGTGAGGGTGAGCGCCTGGACGGCGGGCCCCGCGGCGTTGGGCAGGATGTGGCGGACGGCCAGCCTCACGCCACGCACTCCGTTGAGTCGTGCGGCCTCGCAGTAAGGGGTGGCCGCGGCGTCGGCGACGGAGGACCTCAGCAGCCTGGTGGCCACCGCGAGACCGACCGCGCTGAGTGTCAGCACGGGCAGGATCAGCGCGTGCGGTACGTCGAGCGGCGTGCCGCCCAACGGGACGACGGAGACGCGCGGCAGGATCTCCAGCCACACGGCCAGTACGGCGACGAGCAGCGCGGCGACGACGAACTCCGGTACGGCGGCCAGGGTCTGGGCGGCCGTGGAGACGATCCGGTCGCCGGCTCCGCCCCGCAGGCCCGTCCACAGGCCCAGCAGCGTGGCGAACGGCACGGTGACCGCGAGGGTGAGTCCGGCCAGGAGCAGGCTGTTCGGCAGGCGGGTCGACAGAACCTCGGTGACCGGCCGGTCCCCCACGAAGCCACGGCCCAGGTCCCCGCGGACCGCGCCGGCCACCCAGTCCGCGTACCGCTCGGCGGCAGGGCGGTCGAGGCCGAGTTCGGCCCGGACGCCGGCGCGCTGCGCCTCGGAGGCGTCCACACCCGCGACGGCGCTCACGGCGTCCCCGGGGAGAACCGCCGTGGCCGCGAAGATCACGGCCGACAGCAGGACGAGCAGCACGGCCGCCCCCGCGAGGCGGCGGCCGGCGAAGGCGGCCGGGCTCACGCCAGCGACGCCTGGGAGAAGCCGGGGAACTGCTCGAAGAGGTCGTCGCGGATCCCGGTGACCCCCTTGGCCTGGGCATTCAGGTTCGGTTTGAAGACCGGCAGCACCTGGTTGCCGTCCTCCCAGCGCGTGCGCTGCGCCTGCGTGCCCAGCTTCTTCGCCTCGGCCCGGTCGCTCTCGGCGCGGGCCTCGGCGACGAGGGTGTCGGTGGCGGACTCGTTCCAGCCGAACGCCGACGGAGATCCCCCCGCCGTGCTCATCTGGTAGGTCGACAGGGCGGGGATGGGCATCTGGTACGCCCCGGCCAGCGGTAGCGCCGCGTACGCCGGGAAGTCGGCGTAGAGCTGTCCCGCGGGCAGTTCCCGGAGCGACGCCCGGACGCCGGCCTCCTTCAGGTCCTCGACGAACAGGGTGGCCGTCTCCACCATGCCCGGCGTCTCGGGGCCGGTCGTCAGCGTCACCTTCATGCCGTCGGCCCCGGCCTCCTTGAGCAGCGCACGTGCCCGCTCCGGGTCGTGGGCGCGCTGGGGCAGCCCCTCGGCGTAGTCGGGGAAGCCCATGGCGGGGAGGTCGTTGCCGACCTGGGCGTTGCCGTAGAACACGGTCTTCACCATGGCCTGCCGGTCGACGGCGAGCTTGAACGCCTCCCGCACCCGGGGGTCGTCGAAGGGCTTGGCGCTCATGTTCATCTGGAAGGACAGGCCGACGAGATAGGGGCTCTCGGTGGGGACGAGTTCGACCCTTCCGTTGTCGTCGAGCGTGCGCGCGGTGACGGGTGACAGGTCGTGGGCGAAGTCGATCTCGCCGCTGGTGAGCGCACCGGCCCGGGCGGTCGAGTCCGCGATCGACCGCAACTCCAGGCCGTCCAGGCGCGGCACGTGTCCGTAGTGGTCGTCGTAGCGCTCGAACGCCGAGCCCTGACCGGCGGTGAACTCGGTCAGCCGGAAGGGGCCGCAACTGGGCATGCCCTCGCGGAACTCCTGGGTGCCGTCCTTCACGACGAGGAAGTTGCCCTGGCAGAGGATCATGCGGCCGTCGGCGATGGGCCGCAACGTGGGCAGTACGACCTTGAGGTCGCCTTCGGCCCTGGCGTGCGCGAGGTCGAAGTTGGCGGCGGCGAGCCGGTACACGGGCAGCTTGCTCCGGGCCGCGAGACCGCTGAGCGAGTGCAGGACGTCGGCGGCGGTCAGCTTGGAGCCGTCGGTGAAACGGACGCCGGGCCGTACGTGCAGGGTGTAGGCCGACAGGTCCGCTGAGACCTCGATGCCCTTGAGAACGCCGTAGCGCACGCCGTCGGGACCGCTGGGGTCCAGGTTGCCCAGGGTGCCGTGCCAGGCGCGGGCACGCACGAGGTCCAGTGCGGAGGGGCCGTTGAAGAAGTCGAGCGACTCGGCGGCGCCGCCTCCGACGAAGGCGGCGCGGAGTGTGCCGCCCGAGCGGGGCGAGGAGCCGGCCCCGGCCTTCGCGTCGGTGCCGGGCTCGTCGGTGGAGCACGCCGCCAGCAGGCCGGGGCCCACCGCCAGGGCCCCGGCTGCCGCCGCACCTCGGCGGAGGAAGGCGCGACGGTCGATCTGTCTGGACATGCTTCTCCTTGACGTTCTGCTGAGCTGATGGCGTTCGCCGCACTGGTCCGGGAGCCGTGGAAGGACTCGGCGGCGGTGGAGGTGCGGGCGGCACGGGAGCGGGCGGCCGGGAATCGAGGCGCGCTCGGCTGGAGTTCCGCCGCTTTCGGCCTCGTCCGGCCCTCGCGGCGCGGGGCTCACCGATCACCGCAGGGTGAGAGCACCCGACGGGCAGGCCCACACGGCCTCACGCACGGCATCGGCGTCGGACGCGTGAGGCTCGTCGTCCAGGACGAGCACCAGTCCTTCCTCCTCGTCCTGGTCGAACACCGTCGGCGCGGCGAGAACACACTGCCCCGCCCCCACACACCGGTCCCGCGCCACGCCGACCTTCCCGGCTCCGGACGACTGTCGTGCCACGGTCATGAGTGCCCCCTCCCCTGCCGCCCACGCGGGGCGTCTGTGCGACAGCCCGACAGTAGTCGGTAATGACTTCCATATTCAACAAGGCGGCACGCCCTGCCCTCACCGACACACCCGCCGAGAACGGGACGCCGACCTCCGCACGTTCGACCAGGCCGACCTCCTGAACAGCGGTGATGCGCTGACCGCTTGAGCTCGCCAAGGTTTCAGGAGAGCACGACAGTGATCAGCGCGGGACGGTGTCGTTCCGGGGTTCCAGGGATGCGCGTGGTGCTCAACCTCGTCTCGCGGAGGGCTACTTGGAGCGCGCCCGCCGAGGGCTGGTGGGGCCGAGGGGGCCTCGTGGCTGTGCGGAACCAGATGGTTCGTTTCAGGCACGAGGCCCTCGCCGTGCCGGGCCGCTTCAGATCGTCGACCTCAGCGCCCGGTGCGGTTACTGGTGGGTGGCCAGGAACGGCAGGAGGACGTCGGCCATCTCGTCGGGTACTTCCTCTGCGAGGTCGTGGCCGGCGTCGAAGACGTGCCCGGTGACGTCGTGAGCCATGAGTCGCATCTGGGACTCGTTGCGGTCGCCGATGAACGCGGATCCGCCCAGCGCCAGGACCGGGATGTCCAGCTTCCTCTGTGCGGTCTGCCGGTTCTGTTCGGCGTCGACGAGCATGGCCCGGTAGACGGAGAGCATCGCGCGGATTCCGCCGGGCATGGAGTAGCAGCGCACGTATTCGTCGACCGCGTCGGGGGTGGCGGTGTCGGGCCGGCTGCGCTCGTACTTGATCATGTAGGTGATCAGCTCGCGCTCGTGTCCGCTGATCAGCATCTCGGGTACGTCGGGCTGGAAGTAGAAGCCCAGATGCCACAGGTGCATGCCGCTGGAGACGTTCTCGGGGGTGAGGGCCGTGTGGTCCTCGAAGCCGAATCCGGGGAACAGTGCCTCGGCGAACACGAGAGCGGTGACGTGGTCGCGGTGGCGGGCGGCGAGCTGGTAGCCGATCACCGCTCCCCAGTCCTCACCCGCCACGGCGTATGTCTGGTGTCCGAGGTGGTTCATCAGCGCGGCGATGTCGTCGCTCATGGTGGCGGAGTCGTAGCCGTCCGACGGTCGGGCTGAGTCACCGAGACCGCGGAGGTCCGGCACGACGACGGTGTAGTGGGGCGTCAGCTTCGGGACGAGGTGACGCCAGTGGTAGCTGGTCTTGGGCACACCGTGCAGGAGCACCACCGCGGGGCCGGACCCGGCTGTGCGGTAGTGCAGACTCGTTCCGTTCACAGCGGCTCGGCCCGTGCGGACGGGCGTTCCTTCATGGTCGAACATCATGTTCTTCTTCAACCTTCTTGTTGTGCGTGGCGATGCGGGCGTCAGTGGGCTTGCGCGGAGTCGACGAGGATCGCCAGGCGGCTCGGTCCGGTGCCGTCCGCGGTTGTCGGGGCAGAGGAACGGGCAGCGGAATGGTCGGCGGGGCGCAGGGTGAGGTTCTCCGGGTAGAGCCGGCCGAGCAGGGCCAGCACGGCGAGGTCGCCCTGACCGGTGGCGTCCAGGGTGACGACGCCGCTCTCCGTCCACACCAGCCCCGGCGCGCGCAGCGCGGACCAGACGTCGGCGGTGCCGGACGCGTCGCCTGCGGCGGAATCCTCACACCGGGTGAAGCGGTGGCCGCGCAGGGCTTGGCCGAGGTCGACGTGGGCGGTGGTGCCGTCGTGGGTGACCTCGATGCGGGCGGTGCGGGTCCCGTCGGCGACCGGCGCGGTGACGGGACGGGCGGAGAGCGGGCCGGACGTGGTGGTGACGGGCGGCAGGTCCTCGACGAGGGTGCGGGGTGCGGCGTAGTAGTCCCGTACCTCGGCGACATACGTGGCGGCTTCACCGACGGCCGGGTCGGAGCGCCAGGTCAGCAGGTACCGGGGTGCGGTCAGGGGTGGCTGGTCGAGGACGGCGGGCAGGGCGGTGCCGCCACTCGCCTCGAAGCCGTAGCCGGCCGGGCCGGAGGTGCCGGTGACGACGTTGCGGGCGAAGGCCACGATGCTGGTGTGCCGGATCTGCCGCACCAGGAGTTCGGTGAGGAACGCGTCGCGGGCCGGTTCGGTGTGCCGCAGTCCGTTCGGGGTGATCAGGAGCGGGACACCCTGCCAGTTGGTGAAGGGCAGCAGGGCGTCGCGCAGCAGGACCATCTGGTGGAGCCACTCGTTGTAGAGCTGCATCGTGACCGGTCCGCCGCGGCGTCCGAGGAGCAGATCGGCTGCGGGAGGGGTGAGCAGGTGGCCGTAGCAGTGGCTGCGGACGACCAGCGGGCCGGCGGGCAGCGGTATCGGATCGGTGAGCAGCCTCTCCAGCGCCTCGGTCGCCCAAGAGGCAAGCTCCTGGCCGATCGTCTCGGCCTGCGCTCCCAGTTCGCGCGCCGCCGGGGCACTGTCCGGGCCGAGGAACAGCGGGAGGGAGGTCTCCCGGGTGCCGAGGGCGAGTGCCGCGCGGATCTGATCCTCCAGCACCTCGCGGTCTGCGGTGGTGAGGGCGTTGTCGTCGATGATGCCCTGGAGCAGCGGTTCGGTGGCGGTGAAGAACTCGCGGGCGGTCAGGGTGGTACCGGCCGCGGGGAAGGTGTTCCAGCGGCTTCCGCCGAGAGCGGGCGTATCCGGGACGGATGTGCGGGGCATGGGTCCTCCGAAGTCACTGTCCGATTTTCTGGATCGTCTGTTACAGATTCTGGGCATGAAAAAATCAGTCGAGGGCGGCCAGCGCGACCTCCACAAGGGGTTCGAGGGCACGGACGTCCGGCGTGATCTTCGCGGATACCAGCAGTCCGTTGAGGAAGGTGACGAGGAACCCGGCGAGAGTGTACGGGTCGTGCCGCTCCGCGATCTCGCCCCGCTCCGCCGCGACCCGCAGCACTTCGGCGAGCGCGTCCCGGCTGGCGTCCTGCATGTCGTGCACGGTGCGCCGGATCGCCGCATCCTCCGGCAGGCGCTCGCAGGCGGCATTGACCGCCAGGCAACCCCGGCCATTGTCCGCCACGGCGATCCGGACCCGCTCGACCAGCATCGTGCGGATCGCCGACCGGGCGTCCGACCCCTCCTCCAGGCTGCGCAGGGCGGCCGCCGCGAGGGTGGTGCGGTAGTGCTCCAGCGCCGCCCGGTACAGGCCGTCCTTGTCGCCGAACGCCGCGTACAAGGACCCCTGCCCGATCCCCAGGTGCCCGGTCAGGTCGCGCACCGAGGTGGCCTCGTAGCCGCGCGTCCAGAACAACTCCATCGCGCGGCTCACCGCCGCTTCCGTGTCGAACTCCCGGGTCCTTGCCATGACCTCACCGTAACGTATCTGGATCGTGCGCTCAAGAAAAGAGCCTGTGGCCGTCTGTCCATGCGCCGACCTGCGTAGAGCTGGATGACAGTCGCGCCCAGACCACCCTGATCGCCCCGAGCGTCACGCGCCGCCTGATCGCAGAGTTCACCGCCCGTCCCGAACCAGCCCCACGAACACAACCGGTCGGAACATCACCGAGCGGAAGCACAAGGTACTGACCCTCGTCGGACGGGGCATGTCCAACACCGACGTAGGCCGTGACACCATGCCGAGCCCGGCCGAGATCACGGGATCGGCCGCAGAGGCTATCCAGCAGCCTCGGCCTCGACGATGACGGTGCCTATGGCCGATTCCGGGCCGGGCCCCTCCGGACGGTCGACCCTCCACCAGCCCAGCACGTCCTCGTACTCCGGCTGGCAGATCGCACGTCCTTCGACCGTCATCACACGCCCCTGATACGCCTGGGCGTACCGTGCTCGAACCGAGTAGACGCCGGGTTCGTCAGGAACAACAAGGTCACACGACACATTGACCCACTCAGCCGGACCAGGGTTGTCTTCCGCCAGTGCCTCGACGTGCGTGCCGGCATTGACCACCTTCAAGCCGCCCCCGCTGCGCTGCTTGCCGTTCCACACCGACGCCTGGGCTCGATCCTGGCCCGCCAGCCCTACGATGACCTGATTGACGGCGTTGCCGCACTCCGAGCAGTCGTGCAGCACATCGAAACTGACCGTGTGTGAACCTCCTCCGCGGACACGGACCATGTCGCCCCGGCCATCGATCTTCACGTTGCGGACCTTGAACCGATACCCCGGCCCGCAACACGGTTGCCACCTCAACGTCGGAACGGGCTCAAAACGCGTCTGCCGGACCCGCTCCCGACGACGGCCATGACCCAGAGACCACCACGAGACGAGGGCGCTCACAGCACCTCTGCGCATTCGCCGACGAATGCGCAGAGCCGACGAATGAGGCTCAAGAAGGAGGCGGCGGAGTCCGGGGGGGCAGGGGATCGCACCCCCGACACCGGCAACATAGGGTTCGGAACGTCGAGCGGCCCCCCGTCGACGCTGTCGGCCCGCCGGGGGGCCGTGGCTCCGGCTCGTCGAGCCGGACGAAGCCGTGCATCGAGCAGACCGCCGAGTGCCCCTGCCCCGAGGACGCTCAGACGCCGTGAGATCAGTCCAAGGGCTCAGCAGCCTTGGTCAGCGGCCCGCCCGCGTCACCTGTATTGAGGACCCCTGCCGGTTCCAGCAGCAGAATGGCAGTCTCCTCGTCCGCCACCGGGCAGTGTTCGGCGCCCCGCGGAACCACGAACAGCTCACCCGGTTCGAGCACGACGTCACCGTCCCTGAGCTGGATGGTGAGCCGACCGCTGATGACGAGGAACAGTTCGTCGGTGTCCTCGTGGGTGTGCCAGACGAATTCGCCCTTCAATTTGGCGAGCTTGACCTCGTAGTCGTTCAGGTCGGCGATCTTCTTCTGGGTCCAGAGCTCATCGAACTGCGAGAGCTTGTGGGCGAGGTTGACGGGTGCCTTGGGTTCGGTCATGCGATCAGCCTGCGGCCGTTGATCGCCCCTTGTCTTGTACGTTCCTGGCATGACTGCCCACCAGCCCCGAACGCGGATCAGCGCCTGGAGGCCATCGGTCGCAGGGATCGCCGAGGTCTTCCACGCCCACTTCGCTGATCACGCCTACCCGCTCCATACCCATGACACCTGGGACTTGATGATCCTTGACGACGGTTCCGTCGACTTCGCCGTCGATCGCCGTCGGCACGAGGCCGCCGATGCGGGCACGGTCATTCTGCTGCCGCCTGGCGTCCCCCACGACGGGAAGACGGTCAAACCGTCGGGATTCCGCAAGCGCGTCCTCTACCTCGACACTTGTGTCCTTCCGGAACGACTGACAGGGGCCGCGGTCGACCGTCCGATCCACGGAGATGGACTGCTGCGCCGTCGCATCCACCAGTTGCACAGAGTCCTCGCCCACTCCGGAGACCAGTTCGAGGCAGAGTCCAGGCTGACCTTCGTCCGCGAGCGGCTGCTCTTCCATCTCCATGCCTCGCAGGTCAAGACACCGGGACGTGAGGCCGGGCGAATAGCTGCCGCTCTGCGCGAACTGCTGGACTCACGCATACACGCTGGGGTGTCCCTCAACGAGGCGGCCACGATCCTGCACGCCCACCCCACCCACCTGATCCGCTGTTTCAGACAGACATACGGAATGCCGCCGCATACCTACCTCACTGGCAGGCGCATCGACCGGGCACGCCGCCTCCTGCTCGCTGGTAAGCGGCCGGCCGACGTCGCCACCGTGGTCGGCTTCTACGACCAGGCACACCTGAACCGGCACTTCACCCGGCACCTGAGCGTCACGCCCGCGCGCTACGCCGCCTTGCACGATCGCAGGGCCACCGGGAACGTGCGGCGTCTTCGGCAGGCAGACCAGAAGGAACGGTGGTTCCCGGTGAAAACGACCACTGCTCAGGACTCGTGGATCGGTTCCGGAAGTTCTCGCAGAGGGCGTACGTTCCCGAACGATGCTTAAGATCTCCGAGTAGGCGCGCGTTGCAGCGCGCCTGCGGGTGTGGTCGCTGTTCCGCGCCTTCACGCTCAAGCTGCCCCGGCAGCCGGACGACCTGCTCGCATCATCCAACTGGCCCCAGCTCAAGACCACCGCCGGAACGAACGCCGAGGCCATCGGGATCCACGCCGACGGCGGCCGCACCAAGCGGTCGGCTCAAACAGTTCCGCGCCATGGCGACACGCTTCGACGAACTCGCCGTCCACTACCGGGCCGGACTCCACATGCGACCTGGTAATCCGAGGCCCGCACCGCTGATTCCTGTGATGGGAAGGCGCTGAGGGCGATGCCGGACGGCGTCGCCCTCCTTGCTGTGCCTGCCGCGTGAATCACGTCCCGATGCCACCCGTCCCTTACGGAGGCAGTGACGCTTTGAGCTCGGCATCGTTTGCCGCCAGATCGATTCGGCGCGGTGGTACTCCAGCACGTCATGCGTCCCCCTCTGGCCTATCCCTATTCGAGCCCTGCTCGCCCGCGTTGCTGCGGTTACTCTGTGGGTTTCTCCCAGACCGAGATGTGCTGGCGGCTCTCGCTTGTGAACGGCTCTCCCATCCAGCTGTCCCACCGTTCACCGACCGCGCCACCACCCGGTTTCCCACGAAGCCGGTCGACCATCGCCCGTGACAACTCGATGCCATGGACCGGCACGCCTCTGCCGGCCAGCGGCAACGCGATACGTCCCGTCCCGATGCCCAGCTCAATGACGCAGCCGCCGGCCGCGAGTCACGCCAGCACATCGACGGCGGGAACCACGACCTCCGGGGTCCCGGCGCTGGCCGCCCCTGCATGGCCAGACCCTTGCGCGAGCCCCGGGCAGATATTCGGTTGCTCGCCTGTGAAGGCGGTGGATGCAATGTCCGGCATGGTGACTGAGGTCCGCCCGCCGCGACACGATGAGATGGCTGCGTACTACCGGGCATTGCCGTACGCGAACGGCTTGCCGAGTTGGGAGCCCGCGGACGCGGCGTGGCACGGCGGCCCCGAGCCGTGGCCCCCACAGCGCACGCCCGCGGGTGCGGACCAGCTTGAGAAGTGGGCCGCAGCAGACATCAAGGACAAGGCGTTCCACCCGATCGCGACGTTCGTCGACGGCAGATGCGTCGGCGCATCGGCAGCCCTCTCCCTTGAGGTGACGGTTCCCGGCGGGGGGATGGAGAGGATGGCCGGCATCACTGCCACCGGAGTGATCGCGACGCACCGCCGACGCGGGTACCTGCGGCAAATGATGCAGGCCATGTTCGATGCGGCCCTGGAGCGAGGCGAGCCGTTGGCGATGCTCAGTGCCAGCGAGGGCAGCATCTACGGACGGTTCGGGTTCTCGCCCGCGACCTACCGCACCCGATGGGAACTGGCCCGTCACGAAGCCGCCCTCCTTCCAACAGAGCCCGATGCCGGGTCGCTGGAACTGGTCGACGCTGCACAGGCGCAGAAAGCGTGGCCTCGGGTACATGCGGAGGTGCGTGCCCACCGCGTCGGGGAACTCGGCCCTCTCCCCGGGCGCTGGGACGGGCTGTCCGACGAAACAGACGGCACCAACGGGCCGCTGCGCTATCTCACCCACCGCGACCAGCACGGCAATGTGGACGGCATCGCCAACTTCCGGCTGCCGTGGTCACCGACCACGGACCGTGCCGGGACGCTCGTGGTGGAAGCCCTGGAGTCGACGAACCCCGTGGCCTACCGTGCCCTGTGGGGCCTACTGATCGACTTCGACCTCACCAAGACCGTCGTAGCAGCCGGCCGGCCACGCGACGAGCCCCTGCGATGGATGCTCACCAACCCGCGGGCGATGCGCATCACCCGCCAGACCGACAACCTATGGGCACGCCTTCTCGATGTTCCCCGAGCCCTGACGCGACGCTCCTATCCGACGCCCGGCGAACTGAGGTTCACGATCGGCGACGACCGGATGTGCCCGGCGAACAACAGAACATGGCATCTAAAGGCAGCCGGTCCCGTGGCGACGTGCGTTCCCACCGACGAGACGGCGGACCTGACCATCACGCTCTCAGCGCTCAGTTCTCTCTATTTCGGGGGCGTCTCGGCGCACCACCTGGCGTATGCGGGCCACATCGCTGCGCACACCGACGGCGCGATCGGACAGCTGACTCGGATGTTCTGGACCGACCCCGAACCGCACAACTCCTTCGGCTTCTGACGAGGCGGTGCGTGCCGGGTGATGTCTTCGGCTTCAGCGCACATGGGTGCCCCCCCCCCCCTTGCGGCTGGTCGATGCAGGGGCGGACCCCTGTGCGAGGATCGCGGCGTGAACGATCTACGCTTCCGTCTCGCTGACGACGCCGATCTTGCCGCCGTCGTGCGTCTGCGCGATGACGCGGCCCGGTGGATGCTTGCCCAAGGTGTCACTGGTCAGTGGCAGCCTGGTGAGCTGGGCGGGGACCACTTCCGCCGGATCATGGAGAGCGGGGAGGTGTGGCTCGCGGAGGCCGCCGATCGTGTGGTCGGGGCCTGGGAGCTCTGGTGGGAGGACGAGGACGCCTGGGGGCCGCAGCCGCCGACGGCTGGCTACATACATCGGCTGATGGTGGACCGCGGAAGTGTCCCAGCCGGGACAGGGCGACAGCTTCTGCGAGTCGCGGAGCAACGCGTGGCCGAGGCGGGCCGACCGTTGGTTCGTCTGGACTGCCTGGCCACCAACGCACGCCTGAGTGCGTATTACCTAAACGCCGGCTATCGAGTGGTGGGACGCAAGGAGGATAAGCGGCAGCCGGGCGGTACGTCCAAGTCGTTCACGCTCCTCGAGAAGTCCGTACGGAATGAGTTGAGGTAGGTCAAGCGACGAGGGCCTCGCGCCTTGACCTCTCGGGACAGACAAGGCGGTGGTGGACGAGGTCGGTCGCGTCGAGCGCATCCCGTACGAGCTGTACGAGCTGTGTGTACTGGTGTCGCTGCGGGACGCGCTGCGGCGCCGCGACATCCGGGTCCCGGGGGCGGGGCGGTGGCAGAACCCGGAGGACAACCTGCCACCGGACTTCGAGGCCACGGCGCGATCCGCGAGCCGCAGAGCCCCGGAGCGTTCATCGGGGCCTGAAGAAGCGGCTGCGGGAGTCCCCTGACCCGGCTCGACTCCGCGCTGGAGCTGGGCACCGCGGGCGGCGTGGACACCGTCCGCGAGCACGGCGAGCCGTGGATCAAGGTCGCATCGCTGGGCAAGCAGGTGGAGCCGGAGAACTTCGTGCGCGGTCCGCTGCCCGCCGGGCGGCATCTGCGACATCCTCGCTCGGAACCGCCGTGCCCGCCGGAGGGGAGCCGGCGCCACTACCGGCGACGCTCTCTCAAGGAGCCCACCAGATGGACCAGGAAACCGCACTGCGCCAAGGCCGTTTCCGGACAGCCGGTTCTACGCTTACCTGCGAGGCATGTTTGCGGCCGACTCAGCGGATCGTTGTAGCTGGCGGCGCGACCACTTCGCGCAGCTCGGCGGCGGCCTGAGCCATGAGCTGAGCGAGGGTGGTGTCCGGCTCGGCCAGCCAGCGGGGCATTGCACGCCGGTGGATCGCCACTACCACGTCGATGATGAAGCGTGCTTTTCCGGGCGCGACGCCGCGGCGCTCCAGCGCCGGTGCCGGCGCGTCGGCGATGTCGGCGAGCGGGAAGCCCCGGAGTGCTGTCGCGTCGGGGCGACGTACGGCGCGCACCGGGCACTCCGTCGCCCGCGTGTATGAGGGGAAACCGTATGAAGAAGACCGCCGCCCTGGCCGCCGCCGCGACGCTGGCCGCCACGTTGCTCACCGGGATCGGCTCGGCCCGGGCCGACGTACTGACGGACAGCACGCGAGCCGCCGAGACAGCCCACTCCGCCACGCGCGCAGCAGGCCGCTACTGCCTCGCGAACGACTGGGGCAAGCCCGACGTGCCCGTCAAGCCGTGCAATTCCTCCGACCAGGGGCAGCACTGGGCGATCTTCAACGACCAGATCAGCCTCGCACTCGCCTGAGTCCGGTCTCGGGGAACACCGGTACAGCAGTTGATGCCAGGCCGGTGCTCTCGTTCAGGCGGGAGTTCCGAGGCCGGTGACGCGGTTCTCGTACTCGCGTCGGGCCTTGCGCCGGGCAAGCAGGGACGACACGGTCACCCTGGCCGCCGTCGAACGGTTGGCAGCGGGCAAGGAGCCGCTGGCGGTGGACCCCTGGCACGGCCGTGACGCGCAGGGTGCAGCCCTGACCGCGCCGTACGGTCGCCCCTTGGTCGAGCGCAACTTGCTCGGCGGGCTCCAGGTCGGCCCCGAGAAGCGACCACGCCCCGAAATGGGGCGCGACCGAGACACTCACCAAGGCGCAACAGGATGTTCATGAAGCCTGAGCGCCGGGCCCATCCCGTGTTTCAGAGGAGACACCTACGCTGTTCTGCCAGCGGCAGAGCAGCAGCCGGGCCGGGCTCGGCGCTCACTACAGTCCAGTCTCATGACGACGATCACGACGCGTACGGTCGAGTACCCGGCCGACGGCTTGACGATGGTCGGGCACCTCGCGCTGCCGGCCGGTGTCGACCGCCGGCCCGCGGTGCTGCTCGGACCAGAGGGCATGGGGCTCAGCGACGTCGAGCGCCGCCGGGCAGACGCTCTCGCCGAACTGGGTTACGTGGCGCTGGCCTTCGACCTTCACGGCGGGCGCTATGTGGGCGACCCCGAGGAGATGCTGGCCCGTTGCATGCCGCTGCTCGCCGACCCTGACCGGATGCGGGGCATCGGCCACGCGGCGCTCGACGTGTTACGCACCGAACCGCGGGCCGACCCCGACAGGATCGCCGCCATCGGCTACGGCACCGGGGGCGCCATCGCGCTGGAACTCGGGCGCGACGGCGTCAACCTGCGCGCGATCGGGACAGTCAACGCGACTACCACGGGGCGACCGGGCGAGGCGGCGCGCATCCGCTGCCCGGTGTGGGCCGGGGTCGGATCGGAAGACCCGATCATGCCGCCCGCGCAACGGAACGCGTTCGCCGCTGAGATGCAGGCCGCGGGCGTCGACTGGCGCCTCGCGGTCTACGGCGGCGCCTTGCACGCCTTCCACCACCCGCCGGTCGGCCACCCCACGGTCCCCGGCGTCGGCTACCACCCACAGCACGCGCAGCGCGCCTGGCGCGACGTCGTCGGCCTGCTCACCGAGTGCCTGCCCGTGACGGAGGGCCACCTGGGGGCACGACCCAGGTAAGCATGCTGGCGCCAGGCATGGTCGACGTCGGACACTGACCGTGGCTGCGCTCGAGTTGGCGTGCCGGTCCGGGAGATCGGGTTCAGCTCGCGGTCGAGTCCTTGGTCAGCGCGTCCATGAAGAGGTCGACGAGTGGACGAGCTTGTTCTTTGGTTCCGTGCTGCACGGAATAGGCGATGCCACCCATGAGGAGGAGGACATCGTCCGGGGCGACGTCCGTTCGCAGGCTTCCGTCTCGAGCACCGGCGGCGAGAAGGGTGGCGACAGCGTCGGTAAGGAGTGCGCGGCTGTCGGAGTATGGATCGATACCGGAGGCGATGACCGCGTTGAGGGCTTCGGACATTCCGCTCTTTGCCGTGGCGTAGTGGATGAAGTGTTCCATCCACATTCGGGTGGCCCCGGCGGCCGGGTGCTGTGCGAGAAGATCCTTCACCTTCGCGCACACCTGGGTGAGTTGGCGCCGGTAAGCGGCGTCGATGAGGACTTCCCGAGTCGGGAAGTGCCGGTAGAGCGTGCCGACACCGACGCCCGCCCGCTTGGCGATGGCGGCAGGCGAGGTGTCCAGACCCTGCTCGGCGAAGGCCTGAGCGGCGACCTCCAGCAGGCGCTCGCGGTTCTGCAGCGCGTCACTCCTGGTGCGGCGGGGCGTGGCGGGCATGCGGGTTCCTTAGGCGTCGGTCTCCAGTTGCTTTCCGGAATCTGTTCCGCTTAACTCTAAACGGAACGGATTCCGGTACCACCCTACTTCAGGAGACCCCGTGCCCACTCCCTCCGACAAGGCATCACGTCACTGGTTCGTCACCGGAGCCTCCGGTGGGCTGGGCCGCCATCTCACCGAGCACGCCCTCCGGAACGGCGACCGCGTGACGGCGACGGTCCGCCGCCCGGCAGCTCTGGGAGACCTGCGCGAGACGTACGGCGACCGGCTGACTGTCGAGATCCTCGACCTCACGCGGCCGGCCGACGTGGACAAGGTGGTCGGCAGGACCCTCCGGTCCGGGCCGGTGGACATTGTGGTCAACAATGCCGGATACGCGGTTGTGGGCGCCGCCGAGGAAATGACCATCGAGCAGATTCGCGACCAGATCGAGGTCCTCCTGCTCGCGCCGATGGTGATCACCCGTGCCTTCCTACAGCCGATGCGTGAGCAGGGCGGTGGCCGGATCATCCAGATCTCCAGCGTGGGCGGCCAGGTCGGTATCCCCACTCACAGCTGCTATCACGCGGGCAAGTGGGGGCTGGAGGGCTTCACCGAGAGCGTCAGCCGCGAGGTCTCCGACTTCAATATTCACCTCACTCTGGTCGAGCCCGGCGCCACCCGTACCGGCTTCGCTTCGGCCCTGCAATACACCACCGAAACGGCCGTCTACCGCGACAATGCCGTCGGCCAGACCCGGCACTACCTGGAAACCGCAGATGAGAGCGTCTTCACCGGCGACCCGGCCAAGCTCGCCGCCGCCATCTACGACACCACCCGCCACCCGCGCCCGCCATTGCGCCTGACTCTCGGATCCGACACCTATAGCGCAATCCACGCGGCACTCACCGAACGTCTCACCGCGCTCGAGACTCAGAAGGATCTCGCTGAATCTGTCGCCTTCACCCGCTGATCCGCCCGACCGGCGCGACACGTCAGGCGATCTCGCCGCCATTCCGACCTGACGCATCTCCGCAACTTCGACGTCCGGAAGTCCCGCACATCCTCTCACCCAGCACTCCCACGCGATCGCATCAGACGTCGCCAGCGGCGGAACCAATGTCATTGGGCGAACGCATGCCCCACGACCCAGCGTTGGGTGCCCAGTCCGGAGCCGTGCTCGTTGCCGCGGCGGGCGATCAGCGGCTTCACCCCGAGGACCCAGACCAGTCGGCGGTATTCGTCGTGGTCGTAGCCGCGGTCGACCAGCACCACGTCGGGGCGGCGTCGGGGCAGGCCCCGCTTGCCGCGTACGGGCGGCACGGCTCGGAGGAGCGGGGTTGGCTGGGTGACATCGTTATGGTTGCCCCCGGTCGGGGTGGCGGCGAGCGGGACGCCGGCGGCATCGGTGATCAGGTGGTGCTTGCTGCCCGTCCTCCCGCGGTCCACCGGGCTTCGTCCAGTCTTGGCACCCCCCTTCAACGCCCGGATGTGGGCCAGGCGGCGCCAGCAGGTCATTCCTGACCCGAAGCCGAGTTCCTGCGGCAGATGTTCCCAGGCGATCCCGGTGCACAGCACAAACAGGACGCCCTGGAAGACCAACCGGTCAGGACGCCGTTTGCGTCCCGGATGCCGCGTCCGGCGCTCACCTTGGGCAGCAACGGCTCGATCACCGCCACAGCTCGTCGTCGACTTCCCACGACTTCGGCCGCGCCACCGCACACCCAGGTCGTCAGTCCCGGAGTGATCCAACCAGCCCGAAGATCATCTCGTTCGGAGTTCCAAGTGCCCGGTTGCCTGCTAAGAACTCCTAACGAAATGATCTACAAGGTGGTTGGATCACTCCGGAGCTGAAAATCCGGGGGTGCGGGGTGGCTCGGGCGAAGCCGTGGGAAGTTGACGACGAGCTGTGGGCGGTGATCGAGCCGCTTGTGCCGAAGATTGAGCGTCGGGCCCAGCATCCGGGGCGCAAGCGGCATCCGGACCGGCTGGTGTTCCAGGGCATCCTGTTTGTGCTGCACACCGGAATCGCCTGGGAGCACCTGCCGCAGGAACTCGGCTTCGGCTCGGGCATGACCTGCTGGCGCCGCCTGGCCGAGTGGACCGAAGCCGGGGTATGGCCCCGGCTGCACGGGGTCCTCCTCGCCAAACTCCGTAGTGTGAACGTCCTGGACTTCTCCCGGGCGGCGGTCGACGGCTCCCACATCCGGGCGTTAAAGGGGGCATCAAGACCGGACGAAGCCCCGTCGACCGGGGCAAGACGGGCAGCAAACATCACCTGATCACCGACGCCACCGGCATCCCGCTTGCCGCCACCCTCACCGGCGGCAATCGCAACGACGTCACCCAGCTCGTCCCGTTGCTGCAGGCCGTGCCGCCGGTGCGGGGCAAGCGCGGCCGCCCCGGCGCCGACCGGACGTGGTGCTGGGGGACCGCGGCTACGACCACGACAAGTACCGCCGCCTGGTCTGGGATCTCGGCGTGAAGCCGCAAATCGCCCGCCGCGGGACCGAGCACGGCTCCGGGCTCGGCGCTCAACGCTGGGTTGTTGAACGCGCGTTCGCCCACCTGCACTGGTTCCGTCGCCTGCGCATCCGCTGGGAGATCCGTGACGACATCCACGAGGCATTCCTGACCCTCGGATGTGCGCTTATCTGCTGGAGGCGCCTCAGGGCGGCCCGATGAGTCCTGAGTGTGCTCGTCAAATCGATCTAAAGCCATGGAACGCAAGGCGGCGTACCGTAAGAGATCGCGAAGACGGTCGATGAGTAGCGGGGGACGCGGCGTGGCCTATGCGATCGGACTCGTGTGGATGACAGGTGCTGCCTTCATGACGTGGAAGGCGGCCCAGCTCTGGCGCAACGCGCACTTGGTGGACTTCTTCTTGGCTTCCTACACTGTCCTGCCGTTCGGCCAGGAGGTCAGGAGAGGCGAGGTCCGCTCCTTGGGTGTCACCGCCACCTCGCTCTGGGCAATCACTCCTCTTGTCTTTTTGGGACTGCTGGACGCTGAGATGACCGGTGGTCAAGCAGCCGTCGTCCTGATTGCGGTGCTCATCGTGCTGGCATGCATGGCCTGCGAGATCAGCATCATCCTCTTCAACGTGCCCGCGCGTTTCGTGCCGCCACACATGCGCTCTGATCCTGGGACCGTGGTGCTATGGCGTGTGCGCCGGAAGCGCAAGAAGTCCGGTCACCGCTGACACACTCGGCTGTCGCGTACGGCATTTCGTTAGGAGTTCTAAGAGGGCGTTAAGTCCCGTTCCTGATGATGTGGTGTCGCCCGTTCGTGGGTGATGGGACAGTTCCGTCCTCGTGTCATGGCGTGTACATGATGGGGTCGTGGGCATGGAACGGACGCCGTACGCAACCGACTTGTCCGACGAGCAGTGGGCGTTGATCGAGCCGCTGGTCACCGCGTGGAAGCAGGAGCGGGTGGCGCGGTCGGCGACCGGAGACCCGGGCTCCTGCGCCCTGCGCGAGGTCGTGAACGCGCTGCTTTACCAGAACCGGACGGGCTGTCAGTGGCGGCTTCTGCCGCACGACTTCCCGGCCTGGTCGGCAGTGTTCTACTACTTCACCCTGTGGCGCCAGGACGGCCTTGACCAGCGGATCCAGGAGATCCTGCGCTGCCAGGTGCGGGAACGGTCCAGACGATTAGAGGACCCGTCCCTGGTGATCATCGACACCCAGTCCGTCCGCGTGGCGGCCGGGGTGCCGAAGGAGACGACGGGACTGGACGCGAACAAGAAGACGCCCGGCAGGAAGCGGGGACTGGCCGTCGATGTGCTGGGCCTGGTCATCGGTGTGGTGATCCTCGCTGCGAGCGCGCACGACAACGAAGCCGGCATCGCCCTGCTGGACCAGGCGGCTGAGCGGTGTGGGATGCGCCTGGAGAAGGTCCTGGTCGACCAGGGCTTCAAGGACGCCGTGATCATCCACGGGGCGGTGAAGGACATCACCGTTGAGGTGGTCCGCCGCAACCCCGACGACGAGGGGAAAGGCTTCGTCCCGCAACCGAAGCGGTGGGTGGTCGAGCAGGTCAACGGCACCCTCATGCTGCAGCGGCGCCTCGCCCGCGACTACGACCACCGGCCCGACAACGCGGCCTCCCGCGTCTACTGGGCCTCCACCGCCGGCATGCTCCGCCGCCTCACCACCCCTACCCCCACCTGGCGGGACGACGTGGAGCTGGCCGCGTGAACGTCTGCGAACTCCTGCGGCTGCTGCAGACCGAGCACGATGAGACCGCTGCCCGCGCCGACCACCTGCGCGAGCAGATCGAGCGGCTCACCACCGACCTCGCCGAGACCGAAGCCCGCCTGGCCGAGCTCGCTGCCACCGGCAAGGTCATCGACGGCCTCACCCCTCCCGACCAGGCACCGGCCCCCGCGGAGACCGCCATCGCGACCGTCTACCAGCGCATCGTGACCACGTTCAACGAGCACCCCGGGGAGGTGTTCCGCGTCCGTGATCTGCATGAGCACCTCGGCCTGCCCACCGACGAGCCCTCGATCAACGTCACCCGCTCCCGCCTGGGACGACTCGTCCGCCAGGGATTCCTCGAGCAACCGGGACGCGGCCGCTACCAGAAACGGACTTAACGCCCTCTAAGAGGTCCTAACAAAGGCGTTGGACGTGGCGGTGGGTGATGAGGCAGGTGGCGAGTCCGAGGAAGGCTTCGTGGATGTCGTCGCGTCGTTCCCAGCGGATTCGCAGTCGGCGGAAGCCGTGCAGCCAGGCGATCGTGCGCTCGATCACGTAGCGGAAGACGCCCAGGCCGGAGCCGTGTTCGACGCCTCGTTCGGCGATGACCGGTCGGATCCCGCGCTGTCGCAGCAGGCGGCGGTACTTGTCGTGGTCGTAGCCGCGGTCGGCGAGGAGTGCGTCTGGCCGGTGTCTGGGCCGGCCGACGACGCCGGCCACGGCCGGAACCTTGTCCAGCAGCGGCAGCAGCTGGGTGACGTCGTTGCGGTTTCCGCCGGTCAGCGACACCGCGAGCGGGATGCCCTGGCCGTCGGTGAGGACGTGGTGCTTGCTGCCCGGTCGTGCGCGGTCGACCGGGCTGGGCCCGCTTTTGGGCCGCGCCGAGCGGCCCGTACGTGGGAGGAGTCGATCACCGCCCGGGACCAGTCGAGCTTCTTCGCGGCCCGCAGCCTCTGCAGCAGTACCAGGTGCAGTCCGTCCCACACGCCGGCTTCGTTCCAGGCGGCCAGGCGCCGCCAGCACGTCATCCCCGAGCCGAAGCCCAGCTCCTGGGGCAGGTACTCCCACTGGATGCCGGTGTGCAGCACGAACAGGATCCCGCACAGTGCCTGCCGGTCCGGGACCCGCGGCCTGCCCTCCACCAGCTTCGGACCCGGCACGGGCAGCAACGGCTCGATGAGCGACCACAGTTCATCCGACACGACCCAGGGCCGCGACTGTCGTTTCCCCACGAACGGACCAACGACCACTCAAGCCGAAAGTCACATGATCAACAACTTCTGTTAGGACCTCTAAGAGCCTCGGCCGTGACCACCGCGACCTGCAGCGGACCATTCCAGCTTCCCTGGCGAGATGACCGGGACGGCCGCGCAACTGGTCAAGGACTCCAGCCGGGTTCTGCACGAGCGGCAGTCACCCAGTCACTTCAGCAACATCCGCATCTTGAGCACCGTCCTCTACTGGTGCGGCGCCAAGGGGCCATCTCCGAGACGGATCGGCGCTCGCCCCGACCACCCCGCCGTCGGTAAGGTCCTGCTCCGTGTCGACGTGCCGCCAGGTCTCACCCTGGTCCGCTTGCGTCAGGACGGCATTCTCAACGCAGCGGCAGAAACAGCGGTCCCGCTCCGGCTGGTGAGGCTCTTCGGGATGACGGAGAAGAACGCCATGCGCTATGTCACCGCGGCCCATTCCGAGCAGACGGCGAAGCTGCCCCGGTGACGCTCAGCAGCGCCCGCCGCTCTAGAAGGGAGGGTCGTTGGGGCCCCGGTCGGCCTGCGCGGCCGCGTCACGCCTTCGGCTGGCCGCATGTTGTTCGGCGAGGGAGGGCATTCCGGCGATGGCTTCAACGGCGCGGCCATGCCGAATGAGCAGCTCGGCCACTTCCGACGGCCGCACTTCAGTATCCGCCCGTAGCAGGGCGAGTGCCTCCTCAATGCGCCCCATCTCATCGAGGATCCACGCCTTGCTGACCGTCAGGCCATACATGTCCGATGGCAGCGTTCCCGCGTAGGCGAGGGCCTCCTCGTGCCGGTCGGCCTCGCCCAGCAGCCAGATCCGGTTCGAACTGAACCAGGACGGGTGCTCCTCGACGAACTCAGCACTGCGCTCGTCGAGGAGCGCAAGGGCATCGTCCAGCCGGCCTGCCTCGTGCAGCAGGTGAATGACGTCGTCGAAAAGGCAGACATCGTGGTAATCGAACGTCGGGCGACCCACCTCGATGGCTTCCTCGATCCGACCTTGGCGGCCCAACAGTTCGATCAGAGGCCAGCGGAACCGGTCCGGATACTCGGCGACTGCGATGAAACGCCGCAGCACAGCCTCGGCCTCACTTGCCTGCCCGTCGTCTTCGAGCGCCCGCGCGTAGTACGCGAGCGTCTCGTCCGCACGCTCGCCGGTGCTCAACACGCTCAGTTCCTCGACACCCCCGTGGCGCCGCAGGAGCTCGGCATAGGCGATCAGCGTGTTCTGGACCACGTAGTGCCCGGCTGCGACGTCTGCTCCAAGCATCCGTACGGCCTCATCGACCCGGCCCGCACGCTCCAGGACCTGGGCTTGGAGATCTTGCGCGTTGCTGGGGTGAAAGTTCCAGCGCTCCTCGCCGCGGGCGCTGCGGGCCCGCTCAGCGTGCGGGGCGATCAGCTCCAGGACCTGTTCATCATGGTCCTGGCCCTCTGTCAGCTCGACGAGGGTGGACAGGATCCACTCCCTGTCCAGATGCGGCGTGAGGACGGTGATCGCCTCGTTCAGCCTGCCCGCCTTGGCCAGCAGTTCCACAAAGTCGTGGCACACCCACTCGGAGGCAAGGCCGTCCTTGTCCGGGCGTACGGCGTCCAGTGCCTGCTGCACCCTCCCCGCCTCGAGCAGGACCTCGGTCCTCTCCCAGCGTGCCCGGTTCCACCCAGCCTCGACGAACGGCTCCAGGACGCCCAGGGCCCGCTCGACCTCGCCCGCCCGGGACAGCTCGCGAGCCGCCGCCTGGGCGCAGAACCACTCCCCCTGCTCCGATGCGGCCTGGACCAGCAGCTCCACCTCACCCCGCTCCACGAGCATGGAGACCAGGCGAGGAGATATTCCGCCGAGCGTCCGTGACTGCCATTCGAGATCGTCGATGTTCACGAGCATGAGCGTACGGGCGACTACTGACAGGCCTCATCGACCAGCTGCCGGGACCCACTCGTTCTACGCCAACACAGGCCCGCGGACGGGTTCCCCGTCAGACTCCTGCCAGATTCCGCGAACCCGCGCACTTCCGTGCTGACCACGCGTAAAGCCGCATCAAGGTCTATGCACTGCCCCCTTGACGCGTACCTCGGCTGTACCCCGGGACTCGGGCCTCGGCCCATGCGGTGTTCCCGCATTACCGCAGCACTGCCAGGGAACCGCTTCACCATCGCCAGCCGGACACGCCGACCCGCCGCACCTGCGCCATCACCATCCGACGCCTGCTGTCGGCGGCCGCTGAGAAAGGTCCAGGCCGGCTGGTGGCCGTGGACATGGTGACGTCGCTGAGCCCGGACTGACCCGGCCCGGACCAGCTGAGGGTGCACAACGCCGCCGACGTCGCGATGACCAGGCCCAGTCAGGTGGTGAAGCAGGGCTTTGATTCGCCGATTCAGGGCGCTGGGCGGAGCGTTTTCGTCGAAGATGCCGGGATGACTCCGAAGTGGGATTTCTTCATCAGCCACGCCAGTGAGGACAAACTGCTCGTGGCCGGGCCGCTGGCCCACTACCTGCAATCAGTCGGCTTCTCAGTCTGGTACGACGAGCTCTCGCTACGGGTGGGCGACTCGGTGCTGCGCGAGATCGATCGCGGGCTCGGGGCATCCCGGTACGGGGTCGTCGTCCTCAGCGAGTCGTTCTTCGCGAAGCAGTGGCCCCAGCGCGAGCTGGCAGGCTTGATCGCCACCGCCTCCGACGGTGAGCGCCGGGTCCTGCCGGTCTGGCACGGCGTTGACGCCGCCGCGGTTGCTGCCTGTTCGCCGCTGCTGGCCGACGTCAAGGCGGTGAACACGAGCCGGGGGCTGCACGTCGTGGCCGAGGAGATCGTGCGCGCGGCCTTCCCCGAGCGGGTTGCGACCCTGCCGTTGTCGAACGGGGCGAAGGAGCGGGCCGCCGACCGGGAGACTGCCCGGAAGACCTTGCAGGCCGTGCTGACAGCCGGCGGGAGCCGGGAGGACGTGCTGTTGGTGCTCTCGGCTTACCAGAGCCTGCTGATCGCGCTGACGCGCTACGCCGCGCGGGTGGTAGGTCCCGCCTCGCGCTTCACCGACCTGCCGTGCGACTTCATTCTTTACGAGCCGCACGGCGTCACCGGGCCGATCCAGGTCACGTTCGTCGTCCTCGGCTCGACCGAAGCCGGCGGTGGCGACTTGCCGGCCGCCACGGACCTGGCCTTCGGAGAGGAGATCCCGTTCGCCGGCCGCCCCAGTAACGACTACCTGCCGGGACGGCGCGTCGGGGAGTTCCCCAGCGTGCTGTCAGCGGTCCGACGGCTTGCCGGTCACGTCAAGTCGGACAACATCCACCACGCGCATCCGGAGCTGTGGAACTTCTCGGTGCTCCTCGTTCACGGCAGGCGTGGCGTCCAGGATCCCACGTCGACCGCCCCGACGAGGCTCCACTTCGAGACCGCCTCCTATGACCGGCTGACGGACTCGTAGAAGCACCTACGGGGGCGAGGGCTTGAGAGGGCGCCTTCACGTCGATCCGGTAGGCGGACCGGCCGCCATCGGTGCGGGCGTCGACGGTGTCGGTCAGGTCCTCGGCGTAGAACTCCAGCAGCTGCTGACCACGGTGCCTCTGCGCCAGGATGTCCGCGCTGTTGTCGCCAGCCGCGTTGCCGAGCCGGTCCCGGATGGTCGGCCACGATCTCGCACTCGTACTCCGAGGCTCGCTGGGGCCTCGGCCGTCTGCTCGTCGTGCTCGCGCATCCTCTGGGGCTGAGTCGAGCGCCAAGAGGCGCTCGACTGATCGACCCGACTGAAGCGATCAGGAAACTTCAGGTCAAAGCGATACTTCCAGGTGGCTGGCCCGAGCGTGGTCTCGCGCGGCACACTCGACTCATGGCTGGCATCGAAATCGATGACACCACCGCGGACGCACTGCGGGCCCTGGCCCGACGCCAGCCGAACTTTTGGACGACCTCGCGGTCAACGACTACTCCGTGTTCGTCGGCCTGGCCGCCCGCCCGCCCGCCCGCCCGCCCGCCCGCCCGCCCGCCCGCAACGAGCTGTACGGCTTTGGCGTGGCCGTGGCGTACCTCGGCATCCACAGAGAGCGTGTCAACACCAAGTTCGAGGCCTGGCGGGACCTGATCGCGACATCGCCGCCCTACGCCTCGACTCGTTCACGATCGCCGAACGGCTGCACTCGCTACGCCTGCCAGCGGCCCGACCTCGCGGTCGCCCTGCCCACCATCCCCGCGGGTGCAGGGAGCAGTCTGATTGATCTGCGAGTTCATGGCTGTAGAGGCGTGGTTTCAGCAACTTCTACAGACTCCGGCAAATAGGACATGGGTGGCGTGACCTCGTATCGGGGTGCCCGTGCTGGTCGTGGTCGGCAGTCTGTGTTGCAGATCGTCCGGCGCGGTGGTTCGGCCGATGAGTTCACCGTCCCCGAACGGTCTACCCAGCGACACGACCGTTCTCGACAGGAGTGCCATGTCCACCATCCAGCCAGTGATCCTGACTGCCGACCAGGACGTTCTGCGCGGCTTCTACACGAAATTGTTCGGCGCTGAGGAAATCTTCCGGGTGCCGGCGGAAGGCCCGGCCTTCTACCTCGGATTGCGCATCGGCGACACCGACCTCGGGTTGGTAACCAAGACGGACCCGGGAACCGGGGCAACACCGCGGATCCTGCTCAGCATCGGTGTCGACGACGTCGACGAGATGCTCGGCCGGGTGACAGCGCTGGGAGGCTCGGTCCGCGGCGGCCCCAACGACATGCCGTGGGGACAGCGCGTCGCCCACATCCAGGACCCCGACGGCAACCCGTTGAACCTCACCCAGCCAATCCCGGGCCGGTAACGCTGTTCCGGGGTGCTTGTGCTGATCGTGGGTCGCCTGCGGGAGGCGGTAACGGGGGCGGGGGCAGGGGCGGCATGCCCGGAGGCGGCGGAAAACTCAGCGACGCCCAGGCGTCGGCCAGGCTGAAGGCGGCCGGCATCAGCCGGGACCCCGCGCGTCACCAACCACACCCGGAACCACGCCAAGAAGCACCACAAGCGCCGCGACGGCGCGTGACGTCCGGCGGCAAGACGGTCGTCGACTACGCCGACGAGCGCTGGGCGAACCACTGGGACATGAGGTACTACTGATGCCACTGCGGCTCCCAGTAGCTCCCCAGGCGACGTGAACGATCCATGCCCGGCCGGACCGCAGTCCGGCCGGGCACCGGCTTTCGGCGGGCGGTCGGTCGGTCGGTCACGAACGCTGTCGCTGTCGGCCATATCGATGGCACCACGGCCGGTGCGCCACCTCCCACGAGGACGACGTGCTCGTAGTCGTCGTCCGTGACCGAGACAAAAACTTTCGCGCGTACCTCTGTCACGATGATGAGGTGACACGGTGACCAACCACGATGAGACAGCGGTCGTCCGGCCTTTGACACTGGATTGGGTGAGCCGGCATCTGGAGGTCGGCGAACGCGTCGTCGGAGCCGAGGTGCTGCACGGCGGTATCACGGCCGAGATGCGGAGGCTGACCGTCGGCACGCCGGATGGAGGCACCCGTGACCTGGTGCTGCGGAGCTTGGTCGACCCGTTCTACGTGGAGCACGCCGGAGACTGGCTGAACAGGGAGGCCGGCGCCCTGACCCTGCTCACGAAGACCCGCGTACCGGCCCCTGAGCTGGTCGCGGCAGACCCGGTCGCCGCACATTGCGAGTATCCGTCGCTCCTGATGACACATCTGGCAGGCCGGACGGTCCTCGACGACGAGGGGCTGGAGACTCGCGTCCCCCAGCTGGCCCGCCAGCTCGTGGCCATCCACGCGGTACAGCCTGCCGAGCAGCCCCCGAAGTACGTGACGCTGACGAACCCCGACACCGTCGTGATTCCGAAGGGCGCCGACACGGCGGCGTGGGCCGCGGCAATCGACGTGATCCGTAAGCCCGCGCCACCACGCTGTGAAGGGCGATTCCTGCACCGGGACTTCCAGCCGGGCAACGTGCTGTTCGACGTGCCGCCCTCGGGGCCGGCAGGGACCCGGATCACCGGCGTCGTCGACTGGGCGGCCCCCTCCTGGGGCCCGGCCGATCTCGATGTGGCGCACTGCTCCGCCGTACTCGCGCAGCTGCACGGCCCTGCGTGGGGTCTGCGGTTCCCCGAGGCGTACGAGGAAGCCGGCGGAGTGCTGGCCGCGGCCACGAGCGAGCGACTCTACTGGCTCGTACGGGACGGACTGGCGTCCTCGGAAGAAGTGCATGCGGTGTCGAGGCCATGGCGAGCGGTAGGGCGGACAGACCTCACACCGCAAGCCGTGGAGGCGCGACTGGACGCCTATGTCACCGCCCTGATGGACACGCTGGGCTGAGCCAGAGCAGTCCGGGGCGCAGCCTCGGCCCCGGCACCATCGTTCGCCCGTCAACCGAGTGGGAACGTCGCGGCGCGGAGCGCGCCATGTCGGAGGGGCGGCCTCCGCCCCGGCTCGGGGGGTGCGGGACGGAGGCCTGAGGCCGAGTCTGGCATCAACGGGAGGGGACCGCCGCCTGTGCGGTGCGTACGCCCGGCCTCCCCGTGAATCCGGTGCCGCGGGTGTACGGAGCGTACCCGGTCCGGCCGCGCTTCAGCGGGGCCGGCGTGCCAGAGCCTGGCGAGGCGGGAGTCGACTACACCGTGAGTCCGGTCGCCTTGGCCAGGAAGTCGGCGTTCGCAGCCACGTCATGGCCGAGGACGACCGAGTGGTGCGGCAGCTTCGCCAGTCGCTGGGCGACCGCCTCGCGGGCAGCTGAGGTGCCGCCGCCGTCGACCCCGAGAAGCGCGAACACGTCCGGATAGCGGTCCTCTGTCGCGCCACTCATGAAGTCCGCCCTACCCAGCACGCGGCCGGTCTCCTCGACGGCCGGGACCGCGCCGGCCTCGATCCGCGGGAACACCAGTGCCGCCGCCTCGCCGCCGGTCGCCAGGGGAACGCCGAACCAACTGGTGAACTGGTCCGGGAACACTTGCGTCTTCATCTCCTTGCCGCGCTCCCACAGCGGCGTGGGGTCTCCGGCCAACAGAGCCTGCGTAACGCTCTCGTCCTGCGTCGGATGCAACGCCTCGCCTGCCTCCAGGCGCTCCCGTACGGTTTCGAACCAGCCCAGCGCCTCCAGCAGTCCGAGGCCGACGGCCGCCGCCGAGGGCGGTAGGCGAGCGCGCTCTCCGGCGCCACGGCACGGATCACTCCGTCGGACACGCCCCCCGCGAGGAGTAGTTGCTCCCGGGCGTACATAGTGCTCGTGTGCGGGGACTGCGTCACCGCCAGGGCATGGTCGTCGTAAGCGTGGTCGTCCAGCTCCCGGTGACCCGGGCCCCGGCGCAGATGTCCGCCGGATGAACGGCGGCGGCATTCCACCAGGTTCCGAAGTAGCGGGCGGACCAGTGGGTGACGGTTTGCTCGGCGCAGACGACGGTCACGGCCGCACCGGCGCTCTCCAGTCGTACGGCGTACGTGTTCATGGTCGGTACCTTCCGGACGGAGACGGCTGCAACGGAAGACCACGCACGGCCCGGTAAGCGGCGCGCAGCTGGGAACGGGACGCCTCCGGCTGCCGGTCCTCGACGGCGTTCAGCGGAGGCAGGAGGCAGAAGGCAGGAGGCAGGAACGGTACGGGGTGGCCGCCGGTGAAACGCACGGGTACGCCGCACCAGTCACCCGCGTGCGCGGCGCACAGCTCGGTGACGCCGCCCTCCGCTCCGAGAGCCAGGCGCAGCGGGGACACCACCGCGCCGGCGGGTCCGCACCGGGTCCGGCTGATGCCGGCGCTGATCCGGCCGGGCCGCCGGGCCAGCTCGTCGCGCACCTGCTGGAGGGGGACGGGGCGGCCGGCGGTAGGGGAGCCGGGCCCGGCCGGTCTCTGGACACACGTCCAGCTCCGGCGTTTCGGCCGGGATTCGGCGTCACCAGGTGCGGACCGTGTCAGGGGTGATCCTCAGCCGCCGGGACACCTCCGTGATCGAGTGGCCTTCGGTGCACTCCAGCACGACCCGTGACCGCCGGGCCAGAGTCTGGGCAGTCGCACAGCTCTCGTGGCCAACCACGACGGTGATGCCTACGGGGCCCCTGCCAGGGTGCGCATCTGTTCGGCCAGTCGATCCAGTTCGGCTGTCGCCGAGGGGGAGGTGTCGTTGAGTGCGCTGCGTGCGGCGGTCTTGCTGCGCAGGAAGCGCCGCAGCAAGGCGACGAGCATGCCTTCCGGCAGGGTCTGCAGTGCGCCGAACACGCGCGGGACCGGTGGCGTCGGCGTGGCGGCCATGGACTGCCGCATGAGGCGGAGCATGCCGCCTACGGCGTCCCCATCCTCGGCCAGCGCCGCCGGCCCGCCCGCCGCGCGTACCGCCCGGCCGAGCGGTACCTCGAACGCGGCGTGGGTTTTGAGCCAGGCGTCCATCCGCGGCTCGGCTTTGACCTTGATGTTCGCCGCGCGGAACTCGCGGACGATCCGTTCCGACCGCGGGGTGGTGTGCCCATGGGGCTCACCGATCGGCATCGGGACCCGGCCGGCCATGAAGCTGAGTGCCCGGTAGCGGACCACGTCGCCGTCCATGGTGCCGCCGGCCAGGGCCGGGGGGAATCCGAGCAGAGCACGCCCGCGGCCGATCGCTGCTTCCAGCGGCTGCGCACCGGCGGCCCAGTTGTGGAGGAACAGGACGTCGCCGTCGACACGGGCCAGCGATTCCAGCACCGCGTCGACCTGGTGGGTGCGGACGGTGACGATGACGAGGTCGTATCCGCCGGCCGGGTCCTCGACGACCGGGGCCGGCACCTGCCGGACGGCAGGGCTGTCCTCCTCCGCGAGCTGCACGCCGTGCCGGCGCAGGGAGGCCAGACGGGGGCCCCTCGCGAGGAGTGTGACATCACGCCCGGCCTCGTACAGGTGGGCGGCGAGCAGGCTCCCGCACACCCCGGCGCCGTAGACGAGCAGTTTCATGCGATCACATCCGGATAAGTCAAACGTTCGTTTCAATCGATCGTTCGTATAGTACGGGACATGGTGCAACCCGATACCCGGACCAAAGTCCTCGAGGCCGCCGAACGCCTCTTCGCCGAGAACGGATACAGCGGAACCTCGGTCCGCGCGATCACCGGCCTCGCCGGAGCGAACCTGGCCGCGGTGGCCTACCACTTCGGGTCGAAGGCGGACCTCATGGCCGCGGTCGTCCGCCGCGTGATCGATCCGATCACCAACGCCCAGCGCACCCGGCTCGACGAGCTTCTCGCGAGGGCCGGGGAGCCGCGGGTCGCCGATCTCGTAGAGGCCTTCGCGGGTCCCCTGTTCGACGACATGCCCACCGATGGCGACCGCGGAGTACACGCGTCCCGGTTGATCATGACGATCCTCAGCGATCCCGCCGAGGAGGCCCGCGGCTGGACCGGCCCGGACGACGCCGCCATCCGTGAGCGCTACCTGGCGGCGTTCGCCCGCGCGCTGCCCGACCTCACCCCGTCCGAGCTGCTGTTTCGCATGCGGGGAATCCTCGCCGTGACGGCCGTGGACCGCGTCGAGGCCCACCACCAGCCGACCCCCACATGCCCAGCTGCGACCGACCGGGCCGCCCGCAGCTGGGCGATCACCTTCCTGACCGCTGCTATGAGCGCCCCGGCAACCGAAGCCGAGAGATAGCGCCCGCACATCACGGGGCCTCGCTCGTTCCAGTGCGGTGCCGTCCGCGGTCGGATCGAGCGGTACGGCGAGGGCGAAAAGCTGGAAGATGCAATGGGGGCGGTCCAGGTCCCTTGACCGGCGCGGGCCCCTCGTATCCGCGTCCGGTGAAACGAGCGCAACACCGCGAGCCCGGAGACGGCTTGCCCGGCGGCCAGCGCAATTAGAACTCCTAACGAAATGCCGTACGCGACAGCCGAGTGTGTCAGCGGTGACCGGACTTCTTGCGCTTCCGGCGCACACGCCATAGCACCACGGTCCCAGGATCAGAGCGCATGTGTGGCGGCACGAAACGCGCGGGCACGTTGAAGAGGATGATGCTGATCTCGCAGGCCATGCATGCCAGCACGATGAGCACCGCAATCAGGACGACGGCTGCTTGACCACCGGTCATCTCAGCGTCCAGCAGTCCCAAAAAGACAAGAGGAGTGATTGCCCAGAGCGAGGTGGCGGTGACACCCAAGGAGCGGACCTCGCCTCTCCTGACCTCCTGGCCGAACGGCAGGACAGTGTAGGAAGCCAAGAAGAAGTCCACCAAGTGCGCGTTGCGCCAGAGCTGGGCCGCCTTCCACGTCATGAAGGCAGCACCTGTCATCCACACGAGTCCGATCGCATAGGCCACGCCGCGTCCCCCGCTACTCATCGACCGTCTTCGCGATCTCTTACGGTACGCCGCCTTGCGTTCCATGGCTTTAGATCGATTTGACGAGCACACTCAGGACTCATCGGGCCGCCCTGAGGCGCCTCCAGCAGATAAGCGCACATCCGAGGGTCAGGAATGCCTCGTGGATGTCGTCACGGATCTCCCAGCGGATGCGCAGGCGACGGAACCAGTGCAGGTGGGCGAACGCGCGTTCAACAACCCAGCGTTGAGCGCCGAGCCCGGAGCCGTGCTCGGTCCCGCGGCGGGCGATTTGCGGCTTCACGCCGAGATCCCAGACCAGGCGGCGGTACTTGTCGTGGTCGTAGCCGCGGTCCCCCAGCACCACGTCCGGTCGGCGCCGGGGCCGGCCGCGCTTGCCCCGCACCGGCGGCACGGCCTGCAGCAACGGGACGAGCTGGGTGACGTCGTTGCGATTGCCGCCGGTGAGGGTGGCGGCAAGCGGGATGCCGGTGGCGTCGGTGATCAGGTGATGTTTGCTGCCCGTCTTGCCCCGGTCGACGGGGCTTCGTCCGGTCTTGATGCCCCCTTTAACGCCCGGATGTGGGAGCCGTCGACCGCCGCCCGGGAGAAGTCCAGGACGTTCACACTACGGAGTTTGGCGAGGAGGACCCCGTGCAGCCGGGGCCATACCCCGGCTTCGGTCCACTCGGCCAGGCGGCGCCAGCAGGTCATGCCCGAGCCGAAGCCGAGTTCCTGCGGCAGGTGCTCCCAGGCGATTCCGGTGTGCAGCACAAACAGGATGCCCTGGAACACCAGCCGGTCCGGATGCCGCTTGCGCCCCGGATGCTGGGCCCGACGCTCAATCTTCGGCACAAGCGGCTCGATCACCGCCCACAGCTCGTCGTCAACTTCCCACGGCTTCGCCCGAGCCACCCCGCACCCCCGGATTTTCAGCTCCGGAGTGATCCAACCACCTTGTAGATCATTTCGTTAGGAGTTCTTAGGCCGAACCGCCTGTCGTCAACCTGCGCCGCTGGGACGAGCGCTGGCAGGGAGGAGAACGTCGGCGCCACCGACGTAGAACTCACCGAAGCCGACCTGGCCGGTATCCGGGAGGTCCTCCCCCAGGGCTCCGCGGGCAGCCGCTACCCGGCCTCGGTGATGGCCGAATTCCGCACAGCGGATGAGAAGACCTCCCTCCAGGCCCGCTGCCGCTGTCGCTGTCGCCCCACCCTCGCACCAGGACAGGCGAGGGCGATGCGAGTGAACCACCACACCTACGGCCGCGGCGGGCCGGACAGCCGGGGAACCGCTCTGCCCGTGTGTTCGCTCACGGTGTCGCCGGACCGCAGTCCGGCCGGGTACCGGCTTCGGCCGCCCGCCGCGCTACCCGGGCTCTGCACGCGCCCTACTACAGCAGGCCGCCGAGCAACCCTCGCCGTGAAACCCGCTCGACCTGGGCACCTACTTGGAGACATCCTTGGGCATGGATTTCCTCTGCTACCACCGCGACCGGCCCGGCTCCATGACGCTGCGCGACGAGTTGCTGGAAGAGCACTGGTCCTACATGGATCGGTACGCGAAGGAGATGATCGCCCGGGGCCCGACCCTCGCCGACGACGGCGACACACCGACCGGGAGCGTGCACATCGTCGACCTGCCCGACCCCGCCGCCGCCCGCGCGTTCGCCTTCGACGAGCCGAACTACCAGGCCGGCGTCTACCGGGACGTGCTGCTGCGACGGTGGCGCAACATGCTGGGGCGCACCATGTGGGACTTCCCCGGCGGCCCGACCGACGGCAACCGGTACCTGGTACTCGGCCTCGGCCTCGGCACGGGACAGGTCGCCGACCTCGCGGTGCCACCCGACCGGAACGAGCTGATCGCCTACGGGCCGCTGCTGTCCGACGACGGCGACACCTGGCTGGGTACGGCGGCGCTGCTGCGAGCACCGGACCCGGACACGGCACGCGCCATTCTGGCCCCGGACCGGTACGTCGGCATCGAGGTGCACAACTGGCAGTTCGGCGGGCGCTCGTCATAGCCGAGGACGTCCGCCGGCATCCCCGTCGAAGCCCCGGCCGACCGAGTGGGGACGAGCGGACCCCTGGGGAACACGGCGCAGAGAACGCCGCCTCGGCGGGGGCGGCCTCCGCCCCAGCTCGGGGGGATGCGGGACGGAGGCCTGAGGCCGAGTCTGACATCGACGGGAGCGGACCGCCGCCCGTGAGATGTCTGTTGCTGAACCTGTGCCCCGGGAAGGCTCGGTAGCCCGATCAGGTGAAGCGCGGGCCACGTGGGTGGCCACCAACGTGAGATCGATCAAGGCATCGGGCAACGCGCGGGGGTGTTGCCGCATGCCCGTCAGGCGTCGAAACGGCCGCGTGCACTTTCGATGTGACCGAGGTGTTGGTGGGTCCAGCCGCAGATGACGTCGACCGCGGTGCGAAGGGCCCGGCCCGGCTCGGTGAGGGTGTACTCGACTCGCGGCGGCACGGTGGGGTACACCTTCCGGTCGACCAGGCCATTGCGCTCCAGCATGCGCAGGTTCTGGGTGAGCATCTTGTGGCTGACGCCCTCGACCTCGTTCCGCAGCTCGCTGAAACGCAGGGTGCGCTCGCCGAGCGCCTCGATGATCAGGAGCGCCCACTTGTTGGCGACGTCCGAGAAGATCTCCCGCGCCAGGGAGTCTGCGCGCCGCAGGTCGGCGTCCTCCGGCAGGCCCTTGAGTAGTTGCTTGGTCACCATCAGGTTCCTTAGTCACCGAAAAGTGCGTTCTTCCAGGTCAGCCTTCACTCTCCTACAGTTTCCGAGTAACTACAAGAGAGCAGATCGGAAGGGCGAGCACCATGGCCACCATTGATGTCTTCAATCACGACGTGCCGGCCGAGAGCGACTTCGGCTACTCACAGGCGATCAGGTCCGGCGAGCTGATCCACGTCTCTGGACAGCTCTCGTTCGACGAGGCAGGCGAGTTCCTCTACGCGGGCGACTTCGCCGCCCAGCTCAAGCAGACCTACGTCAACATGGACAAGGTCCTGGATCACTACGGCGCCACCCGGAACCAGGTCGTCTCGCAGACCCTGTACGTGGTGAACCTGCGGCAGAATGCCGCGGCGACGGCGGAGGGCAACCTGGGGTACTTCGGCGACCACCGCCCGGCCAGCACGGTCTTGGGCATCACTGAACTGACCTTGCCCGGCCAGGTCGTCGAAATCAGCTTCGTCATCGACACCCAACTGCCCGCCTGAGGTATCCCCCTCGCACCTCCCACAGCCCTCTGGGGCTCCCTTCACGGGACAGTCACAGTGCATGTGCCGCTGCTTGCGCGGCGCGTCCACGTCGGCCCGCAGGATCGTGCCCGATCACCGTCCTGTACGGATCCAGCGCCGACGCCCGGCGACGGCAGCGGCTTGCGTCGCTGCGGCCGGGCCGGCGTTGTGCTCGCGCCTCAACTCCCCCATGGTCAGGTCGGCTCGGTGGTCCCGCCGGATCGCCGCGTATCGCTCGACATGAGCTGGGTGATGCCGTACGCGGTGTCCGACGTGGCCCGCGACCAACTCACCAGCCTTTGGGAGACGGCGACGACGGCCCTGCTCGGCCGTGTCAACGCCGAGGGGGTCCTCGGATTCTGGCCCACGATCATCGGCACGGAGGGCGCCGACCCGCGCGACGAGGGCTTCGCGAAGTGGCTCGTCGCCGCCGACAAGGTGGTCCTGTCCTCGACGCGCCGACCGCTCGGGGCGCCGCTGACCTCGGGGACACCCGAAGCGGCGACGCCCTCGTACTCTCCAGCACCAGCGTCATCAAGGCACTGCTGGAGGCCGACGAGGTCGATCGCCTGGCCCTCACCGTCTTCCCCGTCCTCCTCGGCGGCGGGCCGCGCCTCTTCGACGACGGCCTGCCCGCCGGCAAGTGGGCGCTCGTCCGGCAGACCGCGGATGTCGACGGCACGCTTGCCCTGGTCTACGACCGCACCCGCTGACCCGCAGAGTCGGTCGTCACCGGTCACCGGTCACCGTGCACCGTGGCTGCCGCGACGAGATCCTCGGCACTGTCTCCAACGACCACGACTCGGTGGTGACCCTCGAAGACGTCAGAATCGCCGACCCTGCACAACGATCGGCGCACCTCTCACCCTCCCCGCCTTCCCCGCAGAGGCTCTGCGGCGAGTCGAGCAGAACCGGCGACCCGCCGCCGAACTCGACCTGCGTCCCGGAGCCATCGTCCGGTCTGGGTCACCACAGGAGCCGCCCGAACCCACGCCTGCCAGGGCTGAGCCTTTCGTCACGGCGTGCGGCGACGCGTTGCGCGGGCCCGGTCGATTACGCGGTACCCGGTGGCACCTTCGCGGTGGGGTGAGGAATCCAGGTCCGGACCGTCCGCTTGGCTATGCGATGGGGAAGTCGAAATAGGTGTCCGGGTGCGGTTCGTCCTTCAGCGTGTAGTGCCACCATTCACAGGCGTAGGAGTCGAAACCGCAGGCGCCCATGACCGAGCGCAGGTGCCGACGGTTCGCCGCCTCGACCCGCGTGATCCCCGGTGCGTCATGGTGCGAGACCGGGTCCATGAGGTCATGGTCCCCGCCCATCGGCGCGAGTTCGCCCGTGGCCAGGTGGTACAGCGTCAGATCGACGGTGCTCCCCCGGCTGTGACCCGACCTGGCGGCCACGTATCCCCGGTCGAACATCTCGTCCCTGCCGATGTTCGGATAGTGCCTCGCCTTCGTCCGGCCGTCCTCCAGCTGTCGGGACCAGTGGAGAAAGCAGTCCACGGCCCGCTGTGGGCGGTAACCGTCCCAGAGAAGCAGCCCGAAGCCGACGGACTCGGCCCTCTCCGCCGCCCTTCCCAGAGCCGCACACAAGGCCTTCGTGCCGACGATCCGGTTCGCCAGGTACCCGTCCACCGGCCTGCCGGTGAAGTTGTCCCACGTGGCGTACTTGGCGTCCCACCGTATTCCGGACACCAACTCGTCCACGAAGGCGAAGTCCCCCGTCATCGGTGCTTCCCCGTCAAAGCCAGCGATACCGTCCGGTCGATCACTTCGGAGAGCGGCAGACCGGCGGCTGCCATCATCCTCGGATAGCGGCTGTACGAGGTCATGCCTGGCAGGGTGTTGACCTCGTTGAGGACGACTTCGCCGTCGCCCTTGAGGAACATGTCCACCCGCGCCAGTCCTCTGCATCCCAGGACGCGGTACACGTCCTTTGCGGTCTCCTGTACGCGCGTCCGTGCCTCGGCCGGGATGTCGGCGGGAACGATCGCCGTCGAGTTCTCCGAGCCGCTCTCGGGCTCCTCCTCCTGGTGGATCCGGAAGAACCCGTGGGAGAGGGCGATGCGATCCACTTCGCCCGTGACCAGTTCCAGGTCGTTCCCCAGGACGGCGCAGCCGATCTCGCTGCCGTGGACGGCCTCTTCGATCAGCACCTTCGCGTCGTACCGCCGGGCGTCCTCCAGCGCCGCCGGCAGGTCCTCCTGCCGGGACACCCTGCTGACGCCGAAGGACGAACCCGAACGGGCCGGCTTCACGAAGACGGGGTAAGTGAGCCGGTCGGAATCAACGTGCTCGTCTCCCATCACGGTACGGAAATTCGGCGTGGCGATCCCCGCACTCCCGGCGACGACGTAGGCGAGGGACTTGTCCATGCACACGGCGGAGCTCTGGACGTCACAGCCCACATAGGGAATGCCGGAGAGTTCCAGCAGGCCCTGCGTCGCCCCGTCCTCGCCGAGGGTTCCGTGCAGGACGGGCAGGACGACGTCCAGGCGGATCGTCGCGTACCGCCCCTGCTCCAGCACGAGCAGCCCGTGGACGCTCCGGTCCGGCGACAGCACGGCCGGACGGGGGTCTGTACGGTAACCGGTGTAACTCCCGAGCAAGAAGCGGAAGTTGATGACTGACGTGATGCGTGAGACCGGTACCGAGAGTGGCGTCGGCGAGCTGGCGGCCGCCGTGGATGACGAGCTGATCGGTCAGCTGGTGACCCGAGCTCAGGCCGACGGGTTGAAGCTGACCGGTGAGGGCGGCCTGCTGCAGCAGCTGACCAAGCGGGTGCTGGAGTCGGCGCTGGAAGGTGAGCTGACTGATCACCTGGGTCATGAGCACGGTGAGCGGGCCGAGGGCGGGCGGGAGAACTACCGCAACGGCCACCGGTCCAAGACTGTGGCCACCGAGGTCGGCCCGGTCGGGATCTCCGTCCCGCGGGACCGGGCGGGGTCCTTCGAGCCGATGCTGGTCAAGAAGCGACAGCGGCGTCTGGGTGGGATCGACGAGATGGTGCTGTCACTGTCGGCAAAGGGTCTCACGCACGGTGAGATCTCCGCGCACCTGGCCCAGGTGTACGGGACCGAGGTGTCGAAGTCGACCATCTCCACGATCACCGACAGTGTGGTCGCGGGCATGGTGGAATGGCAGAACCGGCCGCTGGACGCGGTGTATCCGGTCGTCTTCATCGACTGTGTGCACGTCAAGGTCAGGGATGGGCAGGTTGCCAATCGCCCGGTCTACATGGCATTGGCCGTGACCGCCGAGGGGACCCGGGACATCCTGGGGCTATGGGTTGGCGATGGCGGCGAGGGAGCCAAATACTGGCTCCAGGTCCTCACCGAGATCAAGAACCGGGGCGTGCGCGACGTCCTGATGCTTGTCTGCGATGGGCTGACCGGACTCCCCGACGCGGTGAACACCGTCTGGCCTGCGACGATCGTGCAGACCTGCGTGGTTCACCTGCTTCGTAACAGCTTCAAATACGCGGGCCGGCAGGACTGGGAGAAGATCGCTAAGGCTCTCCGGCCGGTCTACACCGCGCCCACGGAGGATGCCGCCACGGAAAGGTTCCTGGAGTTCTCGGAGGAATGGGGTGCGAAGTACCCGGCCATCGTCCGGCTGTGGGAGCGGGCCTGGGCGGAGTTCGTGCCCTTCCTTCAGTTCGACGTCGAGATCCGCCGGATCGTGTGCACGACCAACGCGATCGAGTCCGTGAACGCCCGAATCCGCAAGGCCGTCCGTGCTCGCGGACACTTCCCCACGGAACAGGCCGCCCTGAAGTGCGTCTACCTCGCAGTAATGAGCCTGGACCCGACCGGGACCGGAGCGAAGCGTTGGACCAGGCGATGGAAGCCGGCTCTCCAGGCTTTCGACATCACCTTCGACGGCCGTCTCACCGCGGCCCAACTGTAACTACCACCCCACGAGTTACACCACTCGCTGTACAGACCCAAGTTCAGGCAGTTGATGATGGAGTTCTCGACCGTGTCCCTCAGGGCGTGGTCGGTGTAATAAGCGGTGTGCGGGCTGATGAGCACGTTCGGCATTTTTTGCAGCCTCGGCAGCAGCGTGCTTTCGATGGGCCTGTTCCTGCGGTCGGCGTAGAAGATTCCCTCCTCCCCTTCGATGACGTCCAGCGCCGCACCGTTCAACCTGCCGCTCTCCAGCGCCGACACCAGGGCCTCGGTGTCGATGAGTGGTCCGCGTCCGGTATTGACGACGAACGCTCCCCTCTTCATCTGCCGCATACGTCGCTCGTCGAGGAGGTGATGCGTATCCGCGCCCAGCGGAACGTGCAGCGTCACGATGTCGCTCGACCGCAGCAACACGTCGAGGGGAACGTAGTCGGCCGTGTCCCTGTCCCGAGTGCCGTGGGCCAGGACACGGGAGCCGAAACCCCGGAGCCTGTCCACGACCGCCGTCCCGATGCGTCCCGTTCCGATCACCCCGACGGTCAGGTCGCGCAGCTCCCTGCCGCGCACCTCGGGCAACCGGTAGTCGTGGAGGTCCGTGCGGCGGACGGTGGCTTTCGCATTGCGCACCGCCATCAGCATGAGCATGAGGGTGTAGTCGGCCACACTGTCCGGGGAGTAGACGACGTTCTCGACGGAGATGCCGATACGTGCCGCGTATTCCACGTCGATGTGGTTGCAGCCGATACTCCGTGTGGATATGTACGTCACACCTGCTTGACGAAGCGCGAGAAGAGCGGTCGGCGTGACAGGCGCCTTGTGTCCCACGCTGATGCACCGGTTTCCGGAGGCCAACTCGACATTGCCTTCGGTCAGGGCGGCCTCCGTCAGGGTCACTTTCACACCGAAGTGGGGTGCCATCTGACGGAACAGGTCGGCCTCGTCATGCCCGCAGCCGTACACCGTGATCCCCGTCACCGGAACGGCCGAGGAGATCGATGGGGCCGAGGCGGCCGGGGATGCCTGGGAAAAGGTCATGTCCCCAGTCAAGGCGGCGCGGTGTTGCCGGCGCGTATGCGATTTTCTATATCCCGACGATACGTTACCGGCCGGTAAGGTAAGGGGTGAGCCCTCAACGCCCGCGCCGTTTCATGTACAGGTCGAAGGTCCGGTAGACCAGTGGCCGCAGCGGCAGGTCCCACTCACCCACGTACCGCACTGCCTGACCGCCGGTGCCGGCCTTGAACTGGATCAACCCGACGTGCGGGTCGTCGAGGTCGAGGGTCGGGGTGATGCCGCGCAGGTCGTAGACGTCGCAGCCGGTGGCCAGCGCGTCGCGGATCATCGCCCACTGACAGGCGTTGGAGCCCCGTACCTCGCGTTTCCCGGTGGACGAGGCGCCGTAGGCGTACACCGCGTGGGTGCCGACGCGGACCATGACGGCGGCGGCGACCAGGTCGCCCCGGTGGCGGGCCAGGTAGAGTCCGATCCGCTCGGGATCCTCGGCGCCGAGCACCGAGAACATGGTCTCGAAGTAGCGCAGCGGCCGGGGTGTGAAGCGGTCCCGCTCGGCGGTATGGACGTAGAGGTCGTGGAACGCCGTCACATCCTCCCGACCGCTCACCTGACCGTCGGTGACCTGACCGCCCGTGACCTCTACGCCCTCCTTGGCCGCCTTCCTGATGTTGCGCCGCCACAGCTGGTTCATGCCCCTGAGCAGGTCGTCCTCGGTTCTGCCGGCCAACGGGATCTCGTACTTGAACTGGGGGTGCCCGACGCCGAAGCCGTCCTCCGGGCTCTGCGGCAGCCAGCCCGCGCCCCTGAGCCGGTCTGTCACCCGGGCGCCGACCGGGTCGGTCCAGCTGGCGGGCACATCGGTGAGCCGCCGCGTGCCCGGATCGGCGATGCCCTCCTTGATCTCGTCCGAACTCCAGACGTGTGTACGCACCGGCCCACCGAGCCGGATGGCGAACGCGCCGCCTGCCTTGAGGTGGGCGGCCAGCGGGTCGAGCCACGCGTCGACGTCGCCGGTCCAGTCGATGACCGGGCCCTCGGGCAGATAGGCCAGCGTGAAACGCTCGAGCCGTGGCACCGGCCGGTGCAGGACGAGCCCGGCGCCGACCAGTCGCGGGCCGTCGTACCAGCCCAGGGACTCGCTGCGCCACTCGGTCTTGACGCGCCCCCAGGCCGGGGTCTGCAGGAAACTGACCGAGCGCTGTGCCCGTACGAACGCCAGGTGCTCGGCCGCGCTGATGGGCCGGACGGTCAGGTCCACGCCCGCCGCCCCGGGCGGAAATCGACGGGAACGGGCCATTGGTCGTACTGGTTCGCTGTAGGACATACCGCCAGTCAAGTCGGCGCGGTGTTGCCGACACGTATGCGATTTTCGATACATCGACGATATGTCCGGGCGAAGCGGGGCGGGCGGCCCCGCACCCGCCCACGCGCCGGTCGGGCGACGCTCACCAGCTGATGCCGGCCGCCACCGGCAGATGGTCGCTGCCGGTGGCGGACAGCACCCACGAACCGGTCGGCTCCAGGCCGCGCACCAGGATCTGGTCGATCCGCGCCACCGGGAACGTCGCCGGCCAGCTGAAGCCGAAACCGTCTCCTGCCGCGTCCTGCGTCGAGTGAAGCTGCGAGGTGATGCCCGCCAACGCGCGGTCGTCCAGGCTTCCGTTCAGGTCACCGAGCAGTATCACCCGCTCGCTCGGGTCTGCGGCGAGCACATCGCCGAGTGCCCGCGCGTTCCGGTCGCGGGAGTCCGTCCAGAAGCCCGCCCGGGGATTGAGGCGTACGGAGCCCAGGTGGGCCACGTACACCACCAGCGGTCCCCGGTCCGTGGCCACCGTGGCGCGCAGCGCCCGGCCGTCGGCCGCCTGGACGTCGGCGGGCTTGGTGTCGGCCAGCGGCCCGTAGTCCGTCCTGATGTCGACGGGTCGCGTGTGAGACAGCGGCAGCCGGCTCCACAGCCCCACCGTGCCCTGCACCGTGTGGTACGGGTACGCTCCCGCCAGTTCCTTCTCGTACGCTGTCCGGTCCTCCGCGGTGATCTCCTCGAGGGCCAGCACGTCGACCCCTGAGGCGACCAGGTGGCGGGCGGTGCCGGCCGGGTCCGGGTTGTCGGCGCCGACGTTGTGGGTGGCCACGGTGAGGTCGCCGCCCGGTTCGGACTTGTCGGCGAGCAGCCCGCCGAAGAGGCTCAGCCATACCGTGACCGGAAGCACCAGAGCGAGCACCGCAGCGGCCGATCGGCGCCACAACGCCCCGGCCGCCAGCACGGGGACGAAGAGCCCGAACCACGGCAGGAAGGTCTCCACGAGACTGCCGAGAGACCCGATCCGGTTCGGGATCTCGGCGTGCAGCAGCATGACCAGGCCCAGCAGCAGCGCGGCTCCCGTGAGCACCGGGCCCCGCTTCCAGGCTCCCGACCGGACAGCCCGACGCAACGCGGCGAGCGGCAGCCGACTTCTTGCTGGGGCGGTCCCTCTCGTTGCTTCTGCTTCCGGTGTTGTTGTTGGAGGTGCAGCTGGTGGTGAGGTCTGGCGCATACGGTGAGTGAACGGGGCGCGGTGTTGCCGACACGTATGCGGTTTTCGATATGCCGACGATATGCGCCCACTCGTAACCTCGACGGCATGCGTGTTCTGATTGTTGAGGACGAGCCCTACCTGGCGGAGGCGATTCGCGACGGCCTGCGCCTGGAGGCGATCGCGGGCGACATCGCGGGGGACGGCGACACCGCTTTGGCGCTGCTGAGCATCAACGCCTACGACATCGCCGTCCTCGACCGCGACATCCCGGGCCCGTCCGGCGACGAGATCGCCGCGCGCATCGTCGCCTCGGGCAGCGGAATGCCGATCCTCATGCTCACCGCGGCCGACCGCCTCGACGACAAGGCCTCCGGCTTCGGGCTCGGCGCCGACGACTACCTCACCAAGCCGTTCGAACTGCGGGAGCTCGCGCTCAGACTCAGGGCCCTCGACCGCAGACGCGCCCACAGCAGGCCTCCCGTGCGCGAGATAGCCGGTCTGCGCGTCGACCCGTTCCGCAGAGAGGTCTACCGGGACGGCCGCTACGTCGCGCTGACCAGGAAGCAGTTCGCGGTACTCGAAGTGCTGGTCGCCGCGGAGGGTGGTGTCGTCAGCGCCGAGGAACTCCTGGAACGCGCGTGGGACGAGAACGCCGACCCCTTCACCAACGCGGTCCGCATCACCGTCTCGGCTCTGCGCAAGCGCCTCGGTGAACCGTGGACCATCGCCACCGTGCCGGGCGTCGGCTACCGCATCGACACAGGGGCGGCCGTGGCCGGGCAGGCCGGTGGTGACCGTGGATAGACGGCGCGGCTTGAGTGTCCGTCTCAAACTCACCCTCAGCTACGCAGGCTTCCTCATGCTGGCGGGCGCCCTGCTGCTCGCGGCCGTGGGAGTGTTCCTCCTGCGCCAGGGGTGGTTGCTCACCAACGAACGGGGAGCGGTGAGAGCGACTCCCGGCACGGTCTTCCTCCGCAGTTTCGCCCCGACGGCAGCGGGGGTCATGGCGTTCCTCCTGGTGTTCGGCCTCCTGGGCGGATGGTTCCTGGCCGGACGGATGCTCGCCCCTCTGGACCGGATCACACACGCCACCCGTACGGCTGAGGCCGGGTCGCTGTCCCACCGGATCCGGTTGCCGGGTCGCAGGGACGAGTTCCGCGAACTCGCCGACGCCTTGGACACGATGCTCGCCCGCCTCGAAGCCCACGTGGTCGAGCAGCAGCGCTTCGCGGCCAACGCCTCTCACGAGCTTCGCACCCCGCTGGCCGTCTCGAAAGCCCTCCTCGATGTGGCCCGCACCGACCCGGACCAGGACACCGACGAGATCATCGACCGCCTCCACTCCGTGAACACCCGGGCGATCGACCTCACCGAGGCCCTCCTCCTGCTCAGCCGCGCCGGCCAGCGCTCCTTCGCCCGGGAACACGTCGACCTGTCCCTCCTCGCCGAGGAGGCGACCGAAACTCTCCTCCCCCTCGCGGAGAGACACGGCGTCATCCTGGAAACCGGCGGCGACGTGACCCCTTCAGTCGGTTCGCCGACCCTCCTCCTGCAACTGACCACGAACCTCGTCCACAACGCGATCGTCCACAACATCCCCGGCCGGGGCAGAGTCTGGGTCCACACCACCCCCGGCGCCCACACCTCGCTGCTCACCGTCGAGAACACCGGCGAACTGATCAACGCCCACCAGGCCTCGACCCTGACCGAGCCGTTCCAGCGCGGCACGGAACGCGTACACACCGGCCACCCGGGCGTCGGCCTGGGCCTGGCCATCGTCAACACCATCACTCAGGCCCACGACGGCACCCTCACCCTCACCCCCCGCCCCGCCGGCGGCCTCCGCATCACCGTGGAGCTACCGACGAGCCCTCCGCGTTCCGGAAGATGAGCACCGCAAGAACAGGGCCCGGCGCCGGTGCCGTACGCAGACCGCGCCGACGCGACCCCGAGGGGCCGGCTGAGTCCCCTTCGGGAACGATCACACCCAGGCCGGGGTGTGCAGGCTGGGCGGTGGAGCAGGAGGCGTGTCACCGGCCGCCGCTGCTGTGCACGGTGACTCTCCGGTCGCCCGGCAGGGACGGTGGGTGGGCGACGATCGGCGCGCTGTTCGCCCTTCCAGCGTGCCGCCGCAGGGGGGTGCGGCGAGAGATGGACTTGCCCATCCGGGGCGGGGCCGCGACGACCAGCGCACCGAGGTGTAAGACCTCGGTGCGCTGGTCGTCATCAAGGTGGCGGATCGCGTGGTAGATCTGGTTGCTCAACTGAGACTTGTGGGTGCCCTCGGCGTAGGAGGCGGCAAGGGCGAGGAGCTCGTCAAGAGGTCCTTCCTCCACCCCTCCGCACCGGCCGACTCGCTCATTAGAAGAAGTGCTTGCGTCCGCCGACCGCGCGGCCGGTCGCACCCAGGATCCACAGGATGGCGCCGACCAGAATGAGAATGCCACCGATCGTCGTGAGCAGACCCATGCCGACAAGCAGGCCGATGATCAGCAGAATAAGCCCGAGAATGATCATTTCAGAACTCCATCGTCAATTGCGACTCAGGCGTGTGCGCACATAGGCCGCACAAGGCCTGAGTTCGCCCCCTTGTTGGTGGATCCCGATCCGTTCCGGATGCCAGGATCTCGGTGCGATAGCCCTTGTGCCCGGCGACACAGTGTTCACGCACCCCTTCGAAAATTCGTTCACGAAGTGGCTGCTTAACCGGGAGGTCGAGTTGACCCGGATCGTGGACTTCGCGTCGGGTGGTGTACTTCTTGCTCGCTCTCGCGCTGTGCGAGACGCTTGCCGGGCCTGTCGCCCGCCCTGGGCAGGACGGGTCCTTCCACCCGGGCCTGCGCACGGTGGCTGCCGACCCTGGTCGAGTGTGGCACCCGAGCGCTCGTTGCCGCCGCCTTCGGACCGGAGTCCGAGGGGCGAGGTTCCTCGTGCGTTTCGGGGCCCGCCGTGTCCCCACCCCGGCCGAGCACCTGGGTGACGGTTCCTCCCTCGCCCGCATCGGCTACGGCGTCCTCCGGGAACTGCTGCCGGTCCGCGTGATCGAGGCGACCCTCTGGGCGACCTCCTGCCCGCGCCCGAAAGAACCCGACGGGCAAGTACGCCCGAACGCGAGACAGCCCTCCACAGACCCAGGACTACACCGTCCGCACCGCCGTCGCGTTCTTCGCCCACGACCGCAACAGCCGCTCATGGCCCTGACGCAACGGTGCTGAGGCCCCAGCCCGTCGCCTTGGGGCCTTCACCACGGCACGCCCGACCCGAACGGTTCGAAGAACATGACGTCCAGCGGATGCAGGTCCCGGCCGGTCAGACCGGGGAAGCCGGATTCGGCGGGGCCGCCGCGCAACCACGTGAGCAGGGTCGCCGTGAAGTCGCCTGTCAGGGGCGGTCCTTGGTCCCCGTGGCGTGGGTTGACGGCTACGCGCCACGTCTCGGGCGGGCCGTCCGCGCACCAGCCGATCTGGTCCCCGTCGATCGTCGACGCGAACGGCAGGAAGCCGCCGGGCTCGGGCCACGCGGGCATCGGGTAGTACTGGGGATGGGCGGCGCGCAGTTGGCGGTATCCGTCAAGCATGTCCTCGACTGCGGCCGCGAGCCCCTGCTCCCGTGACCGGTCCAGGGACAGTGGGGCGCTCATGTCCAGCCACCAGCTCCAGTTGCCCGCCCCGTACCGCTCTGCGAGCGCCACGAAGTCCGGCGGCAGCCGGGTCCCGAGCCGCTCGAAGACCCGCTCCCATGTGCCCTCGCCCAGATACGGCTCCAGGGGCGGTGGAACCAGCGCCATGACGGCGTCAAGGCCCAGGCCCTCGGTGAGCGCCGCGTGCTGCCGCGCGTCCACGGCGGTGCCCGCAGGCGGTGGCGACCAGGGTGCGGCCCCGGCCAGCGGCGGCCAGACCCGTATCCGCGAGGACAGCGGGCCCAGCAGCCCGCCGGGCTCGCCCGGGTGCGGCACGCCCGTGCGCAGCAGCGTGAACAGCAGCTCCAGAAGGGGGACTTCGTAGTCCACCCAGGGCTCGCCCGCCCCGACTGCCACATTCGTGGTCATGAGCGTGACCGGCCACTCGTCGGGGTCGTCCGACACGCCCGTGTTCCAGAAGAGGTGGTCACCGCTCCTCGTCGTGGCGAAGGCGAGCAGGCCGCCCTCCTCGGGCAGGAAGGGGCGCCGACGCGCGGTGAACATGCCGGGCCGGATCGCCGAGTGCCGGTGCGTCTCGACGATCCATGCTGCGTACTCGAAGCGGCCGTCGGTGCTGACGCACGGGGGGTGGAGCCGGATCGCCGCGTCCGGGCCGCCCATCTCGGCCGCACCGTACGCCGTCACGAGCGCCTTGTAGTCACCGGGCAGCGGGGTGCCGAGCCAGCCCTCGACCGCCGCCCAGTCGACGGCGGGCGCCGGGCCGGGCGGCGGTCCGACGAGACCTGTGAACGCGGTGACCCGCGCGGAGTGATCCATGGAGCCGAGGATGCCATCCGCCACCGACATCGAGACTGGGACCTGACAGCGTTCGGGCGCCTGACGCCGGTGGTGCTCCGGGCCGGACCCGGCGGGGCTGCCACCCGCGCTGGAAGGCTCGGAGGGCGTCCGGGCGGTCCGGCCGCTCCCGGCGCGCGGGTCGGAGCCTGCGAGCCGCACGGCAGGGTGATTCTGGGTCCACCCCTGTGGGGGGTGCTGGACCGCTGGTGGGCGGCACGGGCCGTTCATAGCGTTGTGTTCATGATGGATGACACGAACGAAGAACGAAAAGGCGCCACCCGACGGACGGCGCTGCGTGGGCTCGGACTCGCGGTGGGAGGCATGGCGCTGGCCACCGGGCTGGGAACCTCGCCGGCTGCGGCGACCCCGCATCGCGGGCTCGTGACTTACGTGCTGGTGCACGGTACGCACAGCGCCGGCGCGTTCTGGATGCCGATCGCGCGGGAACTGGTGCTGCGAGGCCACCGCGTCATCATGGTGGACCAGCCGCAGCACGGCGCGGAGGCCTTCGTGGCGGAGTCGTACCAGCGGCAGGACCTCACAGCGATGGCGGTCGAGCCCTCCCCGCTGAAGGGCCTCGGGCTGGACGACTACGAGGCGCGCGTCACGGGCATCGTGCGGCAGGCCGCACGGAACGGTCCGGTGGTGCTGGTCGGGCACAGCCTGGGTGGCGTGTCGGTCAGCCGTGTCGGCGACGCCGTCCCGCACCTGCTTCACCACATCTGCTACATGGCGGCGTTCTGTCCCAGCCGCGTCCTGCCCACGGCGGACGCCTGCACGGCGGCACCCGAGAACGCGAACGCCGTCAGCCCGGTGGAGCTGACGGTGGGTGACCCCGACCGGCTCGGGGTGTTGCGGCTGAACTTCCGTACGGGTGTCAGCGGTGAGCTGGCCCTCCTGAAGGAGATGATCTGCGCGGACTACCCCGACGCCGACTTCCGCCGGATACTGGCCGGCATGCAGACCGACGAGCCCGTCGCCGCCTATGCGGGCCGAGCGGTCGGCCGGGCCGGCGGTTGGGGACGCGTTCCCCGCACGTACCTGCGTTTCGGCAGGGACCGTACGATCGCCACCGCGCTCCAGGACAGGATGATCGCGGAAGCCGACGCGTCCACACCCGGCAACCGCTTCCGTGTGCACGATTTCCCCGGGGCGTCACACGTCGGCCCGCTGGATCCCACCCCGGTTGCGGACGTCCTGGACACGCTCGCGGGGCAGAGGAGATAGGTTCTGTGCGGCGGACTATGTGCCCCCTCTGATTGAACACCGCCGTTCCCGAGCCGTTCAGAGGTCGCTTTCCAGCGCCCGTGAACCGGCTGCCAGCCGGCAGTGCCGGCCGACCTGGGTGAGGACCTGGCGCTGCGAGCGGCTCAGCGCTTGCGGAACTGTTCCACCAGCGCCACGTATCCGCTGCCGCCATGGCCGGCGGTCGCCGCTCGTTCCGCCAGCGCCATGACGAGCCTCGGCAGCTCGGAGTTGACGCCGAGCACTTCGCTCTCCTCGACCACCTGCCTCATCGCCGTCAGGTGGGTGTTCACGGTGCCGTCGTCGGCCGGGTAGACGCCGTCGTCGGCCTGGCGTGCGTAGCCCGGAAGCCAGCCTGCCACCATGTCGATCGCGGTCCGTGCGACGGGGAGGTACGCCGTAGCGGACACGCCGGCCGAGCCGAGAATCGCGGCGCCGTTGAGGAAGCCGTCGAGCATGCTCCACATGAGGACGAGCGTGGCCATCTCGTGTGTGGCCGACAGTCCGGGGTCATCACCGAGGTGGAGCCCCGTGCCGAGACTGCCCAGTGCGGACTTCTGGGCGTCGTACAGTGATCGTGGTCCACTGTAGGCGAGTACGGCGTCAGCCGTGCCGACTGCCTCCGGGACGGCCATGACCCCGCCGTCGAGGTATCCGCCGCCGCGGCGCACCACCTCCTCGGCGAGCTCTCGGGCGCGCGAGGGCGTGCCCGAGGTCAGGTTCACCACGACCCGATCGTCGAGTGGTCCCTCGAGGACGTTCATCACGGCGTCGTAGTCCGATACGCAGACCACCACGAGCGGGGCGGCCGCGATCGCGGCCGCCGGGGATTCCGCGAGCGTCGCGCCCCGGGCCACGAGGTCGTCCGCCTTGGCCGACGTGCGATTCCACACGGTCGTCGGGTGTCCCGCGCGCAGGAACGCCCCGGCGAGGGCGCCGCCCATCAGTCCGAGGCCGAGAACCGTGACAGGTGGGGCGGTGTGCATCATGTGCTCCTTCCCTGGTCGGTGGCGCAAGGTGGCACTATCGTCAACGTTCACACCGGTATGAAGGTCAAGGGGGATTCCGCGTGCTGATCGGGGAGTTGAGCCGGAGGACCGGGGTGAATCGGCACCAACTGCGGTACTACGAGACTCAGGGCCTGCTGGTACCCGGCCGCGGCGGCAACGGCTACCGCGAGTACGGCGAGGACGCCGTACTGACCGTGTCCCAGATCAGGAAACTGCTGGACGCCGGGCTGTCGACACAGGAGATCGGGTACCTCCAACCGTGCGTCACGGGCGGAGACCCCGATCTGAAGCCCTGCCCGGAGACCCTGGACCTGCTGCGGGCGCGCACAGCCGCACTGGACGAGCAGATCGACACACTCGTCCAGTCCCGCCGGACACTGCGTGAGTACCTGGCGGCCACGGAGGCAAGGGCGGCCGGCTGACGACACTGTGACCGCAGGCGCTCCGCGTTCGACGAGGAGCAGCGGATCGACTTCGCGCTGCCCCTCCCCCTCCGACGCACCCGCAACCAGCGGGGCAAGGAGCTGGGGAGCCCGCTGCGAACCGGCGCCGGGGCGCGTATGGGCCGGAACTCCGGTACGGACTGGACGCGTTCGGCGGCACGAACGACAGGCGTCGCCCGGCGGGCTACTCCCGGCGCCCGGTGACGAACTGGGCGACGGCGGTGCACACGGCGAGGATCACCGCCGAGATCGCCAGCATGACACCGGCGGGGGCGAGCAGTTCCGCCGCGTCGGGGGTGGTGGCCATCAGGGTGAACAGGCGGTTGACCGGAGGCATGTCCTTGGCGAAGAGGGTCCCCGTCACCAGCGCGAGGGCGGCGACCAGCGCGTATCCCTGCCGTTTGAAGACCGGCCGTGAGCACAGCACGCCGATGGCGATGCCGACGAGGGCGCAGGTGAGCTGCGCCTCCAGGCCCAGCAGGAGGTCGGCCGTGGTGACTGCGTAGTCGCCCATCCACAGCGGGAAGAACAGCCCGAAGACCATCAGGGCCAGACAGCTCAGCAGGGCCGTGCCGATCGCCGCGAGCAGTACCGTGAGCGACCGGCCGCCCGCGGTGACGACGAGGATCGCCCGCTGCGGAGGGTCGTCGAGGCTCATCAGCGTGACCGTCAGCCAGGTCGAGCAGACGAACAGGGCGCCGGCGGAAGAGGCGTAGGCCGGAGGCAGCGGGCCGCTGCCGTTGACGGTCAGTACGCCCAGCAGGCCCGTGAACAGGAGCAGCGGGGCGAGGTAGCGCTGGGTGTGCAGCACGGTGGCGAGGGTGTAGCGGATGAGGGCGATCACCGCGTGTCTCCGTTTGTCGCGGCGTCCGGCGTCCGGTGGTGGTCCGTGGTCGTTTCGGTGACGGTCTGGACGGACCAGCCGTGCTGGATCGCGGTGAACAGCAGGGCGTCGGTGGACTCGCGTCCCACGCGCAGCCTGACGCCGGTGACGTCCCGGCGCACCGCGGTGACGCCGTCCAGCTGTTCCCAGGCGAGGGCCTGCGGTGCGCGCCCGTCCCGGCCCGCGGCCAGGACGACGTCGGAAGCGGGCCGCTGCCCGGTGGTGGCCAGCGGCCCCGGCTCCGGGCCCCGCAGCGACACGTGGCCCTTGCTGACCGTGTAGGTCCGGGTGGCGCGGGCCCGGGTGACCGACTCGCGGTGGTCGGTGAACACGACGGTGCCGCCGGAGGCCGCGACCTCGGTCATGATCTCGGCGAGCACGCCGTGGGCGTCGGCGTCCAGCCCGGACCACGGCTCGTCCAGGACGAGCAGCCCGGGGTCCACGAGGAGGGCCTGGGCCAGCGCGACCTTCTGCGCGTTGCCCTTCGACAGGCTGCGCAGGGTGGCGTGCTTGCCGCCCACCAGGGCGAGTCGGTCCAGCAGCCGGTCGGCCCGCGCCGACGCGGCCGAGGTGGTCAGCCCGCGGACGCGGCCCATGTGTGTCAGGTACGCCGCGGCCGACATGCGTTCGTTGGGGGAGAACCGGTCCGGGACGTACCCGACGACGGGTGGCCGGGCGGCCACTGTGCCGCGGGTCGGCCGGGACAGGCCCACGGCGATCCGCAGCAGCGTCGACTTCCCTGATCCGTTGCCGCCTGCGAATGCCACGACCTCACCGGCCGGGGCCTCCACGTCCACGTCTCTCAGGATCCAGTCGCCGCGGCCATAGCGCTTGCTCACTGACTGAAGACGTAACAACTGCTCTCCCTCGTCCGGTGCACACGGCGGAACCCGGTCACCGGGTTGCTACTGAATGTCGCACACGTGGGTTTGCGACGCCGTAGCCGAAAGCGTCCCCTGCGGTCCTCGTCGCACCACGGTCCGTGCCGCGCCGGGAGACTCCAAGATCCCCGACGGAGTCAAGGTCGGGCGTGGTCGGCGGTCACGGCGCGGTGGACGCTCTCGTGGAGCAGGGCTCGGCGCCGGTCGTGGAGTTCGGGGGGCTCCTGGGCCGTCGCCGCGTAGACGTTGCTGACCGGTGACCACGCCATGGACATGGAGATCACCATGGCCATGATGTCGAACGGGTCTCCCTGACGCACCAGACCGGATGCTTGCGCCTCGGCGATGGCGCGCAGTTTGCGGTCGTCGAGGCGGTCGGAGTCGTCCAGCAGGTGACCGGCCGGGCGTCGCTCCAGGCGTGCCCAGGTGGCCAGCCGAATGAGGTCGGGCCGGCGAAGGTACTCGTCGTAGAGGCGTACGGCCCAGTCCGCGAGGTCGGTGGCGTCGATCGGGACGACGTTCACGATCCGCTCCAGCGAGCCGAGGAAAATGGCGTCGAAGAGCCCTTCCTTGCTGTCGAAGTAGGCGTAGAGCTGTGCCTTGTTCGTGCGTGCCCCAGCCACGATCCGCTCGACGCGCGCACCGGCGATCCCATGCTCGGCGAATTCCTGGGTCGCCACTTCGAGGATGCGCTGGTGCGTCGCGGCTCCACGTGCGGTCCTGGGCTGATCAGCCATGCTCTCAAGCTATCAGACAGAACAGTTGGTCTGTCCGCGGGTCGAAACGGCGGGTCGAAGCGCTACAGTAATAGACCGAACAGTCTGTCTGTGAGGAGACATCTTGAGGAGCACCGTTGGCTGGCAGGTGGACGGCTCGTCGTCGGCACTGCGCCGGACACCACTGAAGCGACGCGATCTGCGCCCTGACGACCTTGCCGTCCGGGTGGACTACTGCGGCGTCTGCCACTCCGATCTGCACGCCGTCGCCGCCCAGGGCGGTGCGGGGAGCCGACCCCTGGTGCCCGGACACGAGTTCACGGGGGTGGTGACCGAGACCGGCCCTGCGGTCACCCGCTTCACCGCCGGTGATTCCGTAGCGGTGGGCAACATCGTCGACTCGTGCGGCGTGTGCGCCATGTGCCGGGCCGGCCAGGAGAACTTCTGCCACTCCCTTCCGACCCTGACCTACGGCGGCACCGACCGGCACGACGGTTCGACCACCCTGGGGGGCTACTCCCGCGAGTACGTCGTCCGCGACCGCTTCGCCCACACTCTTCCCGCCGCACTGGATCCGGCCGCCGCCGCTCCGCTGCTCTGCGCAGGGATCACTGTCTGGGAACCGCTGCACGCCCTCGGGGTGGGGCCGGGGACCCGCGTCGCCGTGGCCGGACTGGGCGGCCTGGGCCACCTTGCGGTCAAGATCGCGGTGGCGCTCGGCGCGGACACCTCGGTCATCAGCCGCTCACCGGACAAAATCGGCGACGCCCGACGTCTCGGCGCCCGCGGTCTCATCGTCTCCACGGATCCGGAGCAGATGGCCGCCGCCCGCGACCGGTTCGACGTGGTCGTCGACACCATTTCCGCCCCGCACGACCTCGGCCCCTACCTGCGCCTGGTCGCCCTGGACGGGACGCTCAGCCACCTCGGGCACCTCGGGCCCGTCACCGTGGAGACCCTCGACCTGCTCGTGGGACGCAGGAAACTCAGCTCCGCAGGCAGTGGCGGCAGGCCCGCGACCGCCGCCATGCTGGACTTCTGCGCCCAGCACGGCATCACCGCCGACGTCGAGGTGCTTCCCTCGGCGCGGGTGAACGAGGCCCTCGGACGTCTCCGGCGCAATGACGTCCGCTACCGCTTCGTACTCGACATGTCCGACCTGGACCTCGCGACGATCGAGTGAGCCAGGTCAACGGCGCATCCGGATCGACGGCCGACTGATCCGAACGAAACCGCCCAGCGGTCCGCGGCGGGGTGCGGTGGAGGGAAGCGTCGGCGGACCGAACCCGCCCCAAGCAGGCTGGTGCGGCCGGACGTTGTCCGGGCGAGCGGCTTCCTTCTTGGTCAGCGCCAGGGCATGGGCCGGTCCGCGGTGTTCGAGGCCAGTCATGCGGCGAGCCGTGCGACACAACGCCTCCCCCGTTGCACCGGTGCCGCCCCGCCGTATTGCCGTGCCGAGCCCGGGGCGCTAGTTTCGCGGCGCCCCTCTGCCGCCCCTGCATCCGGAGCCGTGCATGACCGACCCCGCTGCTCTCCGACGCGTCGAGACCCCCGTTCTGGTGGGGCGCACGGGAGAACTGCACGCGGTACGGGACGCGCTCGCGCACCCTCCGGCGGTGGTGCTGGTGGAGGGCGAGGCCGGGATCGGGAAGACACGGCTCATCCGGGAGGCTCTCGGACATGCCTCGGTACGCGGCCGGACGGTGCTCGCGGGAGGCTGCCACCCACTGCGTGAACCCTTCCCGTACGGCCCGGTGTTCGAGCTGCTGCGCCGTCTGGAGGGCCGTCTGCCCTCGGACCTCAACCCGGTGTGCGGGGCGCTGCGGTCCTACCTGCCCGAGCTGGGCGACCGGTTGCCGCCCGCGCCCGAGCCGCTCGCCGACCCCGACGCGAGCCGGCACCGGCTGTTCCGGGCGGTGCGGGCGCTGCTGGACCGCGTCGGCGGAACCGTGGTCGTCGTGGAGGACCTGCACTGGGCGGACGAGGGCACCCGGGACCTGGTGCGCTTCCTGGTGGACGACCCACCGGCCGGGCTCGGCGTGGTGCTCAGCTACCGCCGCGAGGAACTGCCGGGCGCCGGGCTGCCGCTGGGCCGCGCCTACCGGCAACCGCCGGGCACGACGGCGGTCCTGGTACCGCTGGGCCCCCTGGACGTGCCGGCCGTGCGCAGCATGACCGCCGCCCTCACCGGCAACGCTCGGATACCGGACGCCCTCGCCGAGGCGCTGCACGAACGCACCGCCGGCATCCCATTCGTCCTGGAGGAGGTCGTACGGTCCCTGCCGGGCCGCCTGGACGGCACGGACCCGCTGGACGCCGTCGGCGTGCCGACCCGGCTGCACGAGGCGATGGCCGACCGGCTGGCCCTGCTGTCCCCGGAGGCCACCGCCTGCGTGCGGGCCACCGCGGTGCTGCGCGTCCCCTCCGGCGAGGAGTTGATCGCGACCGTGACCGACGCCGGGACGGACCGGGACGGCGAGCCCTGGGCGGGGCCCGCGCTGCGCGAGGCGCTCGGCGCCGGTGTGCTGCACGAACTGGGGCCCGACCGCTACGGGTTCCGGCACACCCTGGCCCAGCAGGCCGTCTACCGCAGCATCCCGGGACCCGCCCGCCGTGCCCTCCACCGGCGGGCCGTGCGGGCCCTGGACGGCGTCCGGCCGCAGCCCGTCGTGCACCTCGCCTACCACGCCAAGGAGTCCGCCGACACCGCCGAGTGGCACCGCTACGGCGAGGCGGCCGCGCGGGCGGCGCAGCGCATGGGGGACCTGGCCCTCGCCGTCCAGCTGCTGGAGGACCTGCTGGCGGACGCCCGCCTTGCGCCCCTGGCACGGGCCGAGCTGGCGACCCGGCTCAGCCGTGCCGCCGTGCACAGCGTCTCCCACCGGCAGGCCGCCGAGCTGCTGCGACGCATCGTCCAGGACGACCGCCTGCCGGACCCACTGCGCGGGGAGATCCGGCTCAACCTCGGACTGCTGCTGCACAACCACGCCGGCGACTACGAACAGGCTCGCGCCGACACCGAGATCGCCGTCGAGGAACTGCGCGGACGCCCCGCCCTCGCCGCCCGCGGCATGGCGGCCCTCGCGCTGCCCGGCTGGGGCGACCACCCCTATCCGGTGTACGAGCGGTGGGTGACGCGCGCCGAGGCCCTCGTCGCCGAGGAGTCCGTGGAGGCCGGTGAGGCGGACGCGGCACTGCGGATGGCGGTGCGCGGCAACCACTTCACCCTGCGCGCGGGCCGTGGCGACCCACGCGTCTGGGAAGAGGCCGAACAGGCCCTGCGGGAGGGCGAACGAACCGGCCCCGAGGTCCGCGTGCAGGCGGCCCGCACCTGGGGCAACCTCGCCGACTACGCGGCCTGGCTGGGCCGGGACCCTCTGGCCCGCCGCTACTGCCGGGAGGCCGAGCGGCTGGCCGGCGAGCACGGAGCGACGTTCGTCGCCGGCATCGCGGCCGGCACCGGACTGCGCCTGGACTGGCACGCCGGCCACTGGCAGGAGCTGTCCGCCCGCGCCCACGGCATCCTGCGGGACAACCCCGGAGTGGCCCCGGTCGCCGCCGACGCGCAACTCGTCCTCGGTCAGCTGGCGCTGGCCCGGGGCGAGTGGGAGGAGGCGGCCACCCGGCTGGACGCCGCCGGTCTCGCCGACCCGGACAACGCCCCCGCACCGGTCCTCGCGGCCGCGTCCGGCGCCCGCGTCCGCCTGCTGCTCTCCCGCGGACAGACCAGCGCCGCCTGCGCCCTGGCCGACCGGGCCGTGGCCCGCGTCCGGCGCAAGGACATCTGGGCCTGGGGTGCGGAACTCACGCCGATGGCGGTCGCGGCGTACGTGCGGGACGGGCGCCGTTCCGAGGCGGAGGCGGTGACCGAGGAACTCGCCTCCGGTGTCGCGGGCCTGGACGTGCCGCTCGGCCGGGCCGCCGTGGACGCCTGCCGGGGCATCCTCGCCGCCGCCGGCGAACTGCACGAGGACGCCGCGCACTCCTTCAGCGCCGCCCGTGCCGGATACGCCGCGCTGCCCCGGCCGTACGCCGCCGCCCGCGCCGGAGAGGCCGCCGCCCGGGAGACGTTGGCACTGGGCGACCCGAAGACGGCGCCGGACATGGGCGGCGTCGCCGAGGAGTTCGCCGCCCTCGGCGCCACCCGGGACGCCGCCCGCTGCCGCCGGGTGCTGCGCGGCACCGGCGTGGTGGCACCGTCCCGACGCGGACGGCGCGGCTACGGCGACTCCCTCTCGCCCCGCGAACGCGAGGTGGCCCGCCTGGTGTCCCTCGGCCACACCAACCGGGAGATCGCCGACGTGCTGTTCCTGTCGCCGCGCACCATCGAGCAGCACGTCGCGAAGGTGCTGCGCAAACTCGGTGTCTCCTCCCGGGCCGACGTACCGGCCGACGGGACGTGAGTGGTCTCGGTGTCGGTGCGACGACGTGGCGGTGACACAGCGTCGAATACGTAGGGGATACCTACTGCTCCACGGATTGTTCGCGCACCTCGCCCGGCGGAGGGTGAGCCCGCCCGGTTCCGGCGGCTCCCCCTCCGGAACCGCCCCCCATTCAGCGGAGGAGCAGAGGTATGCGCATAAGGAGAAATCAGCTGACCGCGCTGTGCGTCGGAGCGGCGGCGACGACGGTACTGGCGCTCGCCGGACAGGCCACCGCCGCCCCGGCGGGTCCGACGCCCACCGAGGGCACGATCCGGAACGCGGACACCGCCGGCGCGGTCAAGGGCCGGTACATCGTGGCCCTGGAGGGCCGGCCGTCGGTGCGGGCGGGCGCCGAGGCCGACGTGCGGGCCGACGCCCGGGGCCTCGCCCAGCGGTACGGCGCGCAGGTTCGCCAGGTCTACTCGGCGGCCTTCCGGGGCTTCTCGATATCCGCCACCGAGACCCAGGCCAAGCGGCTAGCCGCCGCCGACGGCGTCGCGTACGTGGAGGCCGACGGAACCGCCCGCCTCGTCGGCACCCAGCCCAACCCGCCCTCGTACGGCATCGACCGCGTCGACGGCGCACTCGACAGCGCCTACACGTACCCCAACACCGGCTCCGCAGTCACCGCCTACGTCATCGACACCGGCGTCGACATGGACCACCCGAACTTCGAGGGCCGTGCCTCCAGCGGCTACGACTTCAGCGACAACGACCCGGACGCCAGCGACTGCCAGGGCCACGGCACCCACGTCTCGGGCACGGTGGGCTCGCGGGACTACGGCATCGCCAAGGACGTCGGTGTCGTCTCCGTACGCGTACTGAACTGCCAGGGCACGGCCCCCTGGTCGACGGTCATCGACGGCATGGACTGGGTGGCGCGCAACGCCTCCGGTCCCTCCGTGGCCAACATGTCGATCGGCGGCGACCCCAACTCCTCCGTCGACCAGGCCGTCCAGGGCCTGGTCGACGCGGGCGTCACCACGGTCATCGCGGCCGGCAACAACAACCGGGACGCCTGCGACTACAGCCCGTCCCGCACCGCCGCCGCGATCACCGTGGGCGCGACCACCAGCAGTGACACCCGCTCCAGCTTCTCCAACTACGGCCGCTGCCTCGACCTGTTCGCCCCCGGCAGCGACATCGTCTCCACCCGCAACGGCGGCGGTCAGACCACGATGAACGGTACGTCGATGGCGTCCCCGCACGTCGCGGGCGCCGCCGCCCTGTACCTGTCCGCCCACCGCGGCGCCGCACCGCGGGAGGTCCGCGACGCGCTGGTGAACGGCGCCGACCAGGGCGAGGTCGGCAACCCGGGCAGCGGCTCGCCCAACCTCCTGCTCAACGTGTCCGGCCTGGGCGGCGACGACGAACCCACGCCGGGCGAGCCCACGGCGTCCTTCACCGCCGACTGCTCCGCCACGGAGCCGACCTGCGCCTTCGACGCGTCCGGCTCCACCGACCCGGACGGTGACATCGCCTCCTACGCCTGGGACTTCGGCGACGAGAAGACCGGCACCGGCGCCGACCCGTCGCACACCTACGCGTCCGTCGGCACCTACGAGGTCACCCTCACCGTCACCGACGACGCGGGCCACTCCGACACCGCGACCCGCACCGTACGGGTCGGCGCACCCCCGGCGGGCGACACGCCCAGCGCGTCCTTCACCGCCTTCTGCATGCAGACCGGCTGCGACTTCGACGCCTCCGGCACCACCGACCCCGACGACGACATCGCCTCCTACGCCTGGAGCTTCGGCGACGGGCAGAACGGCAGCGGGGTGACCACCTCGCACCGCTACCCGGCCGCCCAGCAGAACTTCACCGCCTCCCTCACCGTCACCGACGACGCGGGCCACTCCGACACCGCCACCCGCACCATCCAGTGCTGGAGCTTCGGCTTCTGCTTCGCCAACTGACCCTTCCCCCGTCGGACCCTCACCAGGCGGGCGCACCCGGAGCACGACCCGGGTGCGCCCTCGTGCACGTCGCGCGTGCCGGCTCGCCGACGCCGTGTCGCGCCCCCGTGATCCACCCTCTGGGGCCTGTGAAGACGGCCTCAGACGGCGGCCCCGGCTTCGATGTCGAAGGGGACACCTGTGAGCTGTTCGCTCTCCGTCCACAGCCGCCTGCCCTCCGCGGGGTCGTCGGCGCCGGTGGGGAGCTTGGCGGGCTTGGGAGTGCCGGAGGTCTGGTCGCGTCCGGCGGGGCCGATGAACCGGCCCGACTGGACCTGCGGGCTGGTCGCCGCGTACAGGGAGGGCCAGGCGGCACCCTCGGCCGAGCCCATGAGAAAGCGTGCGGCGATCGGTGTGATCACGCGGCTCAGGGGGCCGGTGCCGTGCTGCTGCAGGTTGGTCATCGCCGAGCCCGGGTGGACGACGAGCGCCTCGACGGGGCTGTTCGCAGTGCGGCGCGCGAGTTCGAGGGTGTAGACGATGTTGGCGCGCTTGGACTTGGCGTAGGCGCCCATGGCGCGGTAGCTCCTCTCGCTCATCAGGTCGTCCAGTCTGCCCATGGGCCACCGTGCCGCGGTGGCGCTGACGGTGACCACGCGCGGTGCGGACGAGCGGCGCACGGCGGGCCAGACCTGGGCGTCGAAGGCGAAGTGGCCGAGGTGATTGGTGCCGACCGTCATCTCGAGGCCGTCGTGGGTGGTCCGCCGCTCGGGCAGGTTCATCACGCCGGCGTTGTTGAAGAGCAGGTCGACCGTCTCGGTCTCGGCGATGCGGGTGGCCGCGTCGCGGACGGAGGAGAGGTCGGAGAGGTCGAGCACGAGGGTGCCCGTCCGGGCCTCGGGGGTCGCGGCGCGTACAGCCTCCGCGGCCTGGTCCAGCTTGGTCCGGCTGCGGCCGGCCAGGATGACGCGGGCTCCGTGCCGGGCGAGCGCGTGGGCGGTCTCGAGTCCGATGCCGCTGTTCCCGCCGGTGATCAGCGCGGTGCGGCCGGTCTGGTCGGGGATGTCGTCGGGGGTCCAGTGGTTCACTGTCGTCACACTCCTCGGTTCGTTGATCTCGTGTGCTTCGGCGACGACTTGGACGATGTCCAGACGTATGCCGCTGAGGCCCCGGCGGCACTGGGCCGCCGTGAACGTCCCCGAGCTCCGGTGCCGCGGTGTTCTCCCAGGCCGCCGCCGCGCCAGGCCGTGCCGTCCGCCCAGAGCCGGTCGACAACGTGGCGACAGCCCGCTTTTCAGACCGGCGGTCTGTTCGACTGGGAGCAAACGTAGAAGACCGCCGGCCTGATGTCAAAAGACCGGCAGTCTGTAACCTGGGGGCATGACGAACTTCCAGCGCGCGCGCAGTGAGGAGCAGCGTGAGGTACGGCGCCAGGCCATCCTCGACACCACCGCCGCCATGCTCGAGGAGATGCCCATCGGCGAGATCAGCCTGAACGAGCTGAGCCGCCGCGTCGGGCTGGCGAAGTCCAACGTGCTGCGCTACTTCGAGTCGCGTGAGGCGATCCTGCTGGAGCTGCTCGACCGTGCCTGGCAGCAGTGGGTGGCCGACTTGCCTGCCCTCGCGCACGCCGGCATCGACCAGGGCGCTCCGGTGAGCCGGCGTGCAGAGCAGTTCGCCGCCGTCGTCGCGGACTCCCTCGCCCGACGCCGGGTCCTGTGCGACCTGCTCAGCGCGCAGGCGGGGGTACTGGAGCACAACGTTTCGCCGCAGGTGGCCGCCCGCCACAAACGCGCCGCCGTGGCCAACGTCGCCGACATCGCGGCGTTGGCCCACCAGCACCTTCCCGAGCTGGGCGACAGCGCACCGCAGTTGACCGCAGCCATGATCATGACCGTCGGAGCCGTGTGGACACACGCACGGCCCTCCCCGGCAATGCTCGCCGCCTACGAAGCCGACCCCTCACTCACCGCGTTCAAGCTGGACTTCGTGACTGCCCTCCGGGAGATGCTGGCCACGCTCACCGCGGGCACCCTCGCCCGCGCTTCCGCCTGAGCCCGGCTGCGCACCCGGCACATCCCGGCAGCGGCCGTGGCCCGGGCCGCGGTGGCCGGCGTGCCAGTCACGCCGTACTCCGGTGATGACGGTCGGGGCCGACGTCCTCGCCTCATCCTGCCCTGCGCCCGGCGGTAGGCGGTCAGCAGGCAGGCGCGACCGAGGGGTGCGTCCTAGCCGGTGAAGGCTTCGATGAGGGTCCATACGGCCAGGGCGGCCATGCACAGGCCGCCGAACCTCTGCACCGTCTTCAGGGGGACGCGTTTGGCGATGAAGCGGCCGGCGAGCAGGGCGAGGGCGGAGACGGACATGAGGGCGAGGGCGGAGCCGATGGCGGTGGGCAGCCAGCCGTTGGTGGCGGCAAGGTTGGCGGTGGTGATCTGGGTGAGGTCGCCCCACTCGCTGATGAAGACGGCCATGAAGGCGGTCGTGTACACGGGCCAGAAACCGGTGACGGTCTTCGCTCCGTCCTCGTCGTCATCGTCGCCGCCACTGCGCAGCAGGACGACGGCGCCGAAGGCGAACAGGGCGGCGGAGACGAGCTTGACCGCCATGCCGGGGAGCAGGCTGAGGAGGCTGCCGGCCCCGACAGCGATCGCGACGTGGACGATGAACGCGGTGGAGGTGCCGAACCACACGTACAGGGGGCGCATGCGGGTGCCCATGGCCAGGGAGGCGAACATCGTCTTGTCGGGGAGTTCGGCGAGGAAGATGAGCCCGAAGGCAGTGAGGATCGCCAGGGGGTCGAAGGTCATCCCGGTGCTTTCTGCTGGGCCGGGCCGCCGGTTCGCGCGGCACTGGTGCGGGCGGCGAGAACCGGTTCGGCCCGGCACGACGGTACGGCCCGCACGGGTGTGCGGGCACGGTGGTCATGCTTGGCCGAAGGTCTCGTCCGCCGCGGCAGTGCTGCCGGGGCCCGGTGGCCGGGACAGGCAGGCTGTCCAGTATGTCGACCAGCGGTATTGCGGGACTACTCCCCTTCGCTGCACCGCAGTCTAAACAGTTCACCCACGGCTGTCCAAGGGCGGGGGGATCATGGGGTCTGCTCTGCTGGTTCCTGAGGAGGCGGGCCGTGGTCGGCCATGCGGTGCTGCATGCCGCCGGCGGTGTCCGACAGCCAGTGGTGCAGGTCGGGGAGCCCGATACCGGGACGAACGCGTACGGTCCCCGACGGATTCGGCGACACAGGCCGGAGCGCCGTCGTAGGCGACGGAGACCGCGAGGGGGCTGCCAGTGTGCCGGCGTCGGCCGTGGCCGCCGGCGCTCCCTGGCTGCCGTCAGGAGAGGATCGGGATCAGGCCGAGGGCGAAGAGCACGTAGAAGCCCGCTGCGACCGTCAGCCGCCGGGGAGTGAGCCGGTGGGCGCGCATGGTCAGCAGCAGGTAGGTGATCGCGGCCATGGTGATCAGCCCGGACCACAGCAGGGCGCCGTCGAAGTCCCAGCGGGTGAACAGCAGACCGATTCCGGAGGGAACGGTGGCCTGGATCATCATGGCGCCGGAGATGTTGGCCAGGGCAAGCTTCGTCTTGCCCTGCCTCACCCAGATCACCGCGTTCATGATTTCCGGCAGTTCCGTGGCGATCGGGGAGAGCAGCAGCGCGGTCACGGTCGCGGACAGACCGAGCATCGGGCCGATGACGTCGAGCTGCTTCACGAAGAAGTGCGCGGCGATGAAGATCACCACCAGCGTGGCCGAGGTCTGCGCGACCACGGCCCAGGTGGAGGGTGACGCGGCCTTGGGCTGGAGCTTCAGCGGCTCCAACTCGTCCTCGTCCTCGTCTCCGGCATCGGCGCGGCTGCTGCGGATCTCCCGCCAGAAGTAGACGGCGTACGCGGCGAAGAACAGCAGACCGAGAGCCGGTTTGAACGCGAACGCCACCAGGCCGAGCCCCACCTTCACGATGAAGATCGGCAGGAACCACTTCTGGTCCTTGGCCAGGCGCTTCATGTCCCGGTGCGTGCCGGTGGCCTCCTCGCTGTCCGGGTGGGCGGACGGGGCGGAGGGCGGCATGCCCGTCACGGCCAAGGCGGTGAGGCGTTCGCGGCGCCGCTTGCGCAGCAGCATCGCACCGGTGACACCGTAGGCGACCGTGGCCAGCGCCAGCGGCCCGCCCATCGCAGCGCCGACACCGATGTCCTTGGCCTCCTCGGTGCCCCCGGTGGTCACCGCGACCAGCGTCACGACCGACTCCGGCAGCGCGGTCCCGAACGCGGCCAGGATCGTGCCGACGGCCATCCTGCCCACGTCGAGGCGCTCGCCCAGCCACTCCACGGCGTTGACGAACCACTCGCACGAGAGATAGATCGCCACTGCGCAGACAAGAAGAAGTACAAAGTGGATCACGGGGTCTCGTCCAGCCTTCCCGCACCGGCGGGGGCTTCGAGGACGACCGCGTGAAAGGGAGAACGGCGGCAGCTTCGACCCCGTCGACACGCATACGTCGTCGGCACAGGGCCGAAAGTCTCGCCCGCCCTCATCATCACCGGACAAGAGCCCGGCCACCGGGACCCGAAGGTTCCAGTGTGTCGACGACCGGTGCGCGGGGCTTCCCGGCACACAGGCGGTCACTGTGTCCGACAGGCCGATCTCCCGCGAGAAGCAGACCGTGCGAGAGGGCGGTGACATCGCCCCGCAGGTGGCAGGCCGAAGGTCTCGTTCACCCGCACCAGCAGGAACGGATCGGACAGACGATGCGGGCGGCCGAACTCGGCGATGCGGGTGGCCCGCCGCTCGTCGCCCCGGTCGCCGCCACTGTCAGCCTCGGCTGGGGCTACGCCGGGTTCGCGCCGCTGACCGCACTGCTGCTGCCCGTCGTGGCCGTCCCGTGGCCGACAGAGGTGTCGGTCAGGCCCAGTTGCAGGTGCTCGACGTGGTACAGAGCCTGATCGAGAAGTCCGGCCACGTGGTTGTCGTAGAGCGCGTAGACGACGGAGCGGCCGTGACGGGTTCCCGTGACCAGGCCGAGGTTGCGCAGCAGGCGTAGTTGGTGGGAACAGGCGGACTGCTCCATGCCGACCTCGGCGGCCAGCTCGGTCGCCGGCAGCGGCCCCTCCCGCAGGCGGGCGAGGATCAGCAGCCTGGACGGGGTGGCCAGGGCCTGCAAGGTGGTGGCCACCCTGGCGGCATTGGCCGCGTCCAGGCGTGTGCGCGGAACGCTGTCGGCTGGCGGTTTGGCTCCGTGACCCATGCGCCCATGGTACGACGCACCATGAATTCATGAATCGATGTTCATTCATTCCTGTTACGGTGGTGGTGTTGGAGCTGTCCGCTCACGTCTGCGAAGGATCCCTGGTTCGATGTCTTCCACCCTGACCCGCCCGGCGTCCGCCGGTGGCGCGGCCGTGCGTGACGCGGGCACGCCCCGGCGCCGCACGAGGATCCTCGCGCTGTCGGAGGCCCGCTGGGCGGCGGCCTCGCTGGTGCTGTTCCTGATCGCGTTGCCGCTGCACCTGCTGGGGGCGCCGGCGTGGTCCTGGGGGCCACTGTTCGCGCTCACCTACGCCACCGGCGGCTGGGAGCCCGGCTGGGCCGGATTGCGGGCCCTTCGGGAGAAGACGCTGGACGTGGACCTGCTGATGGTCGTCGCGGCGCTGGGGGCGGCGGCGATCGGTCAGGTCCTGGACGGCGCGCTGCTGATCGTCATCTTCGCCACCTCCGGCGCCCTGGAGGCGATCGCCACCGCCCGCACCGCCGACTCGGTGCGCGGCCTGCTCGACCTCGCCCCCACCACCGCGACCCGTCTGGCCGACTGCGGCACCGAGGAGACGGTCCCCACCGCGCAGTTGGCCGTGGGCGACACCGTTCTGGTGCGGCCAGGTGAGCGGATCGGCGCCGACGGCCGCATCCTGGACGGCGCGAGCGAGGTGGACCAGGCCACCATCACCGGGGAGCCCTTGCCCGTGGCCAAGCAGGAGGGCGACGAGGTGTTCGCCGGCACCCTGAACGGCACGGGCGCGTTGCGGGTGGAGGTCGAGCGCGACCCGTCCGATTCGGTGATCGCCCGGATCGTGGCCATGGTCGAGGAGGCTTCCGAGACCAAGGCGCCCACCCAGCTGTTCATCGAGAAGGTCGAGCAGCGGTACTCGATCGGGTTGGTGGCCGCCACGGTCGCGCTGTTCGTGCTGCCGCTGCTGTTCGGTGCGGCGTTGCAGCCGACACTGCTGCGGGCCATGACCTTCATGATCGTCGCCTCCCCGTGCGCGGTGGTACTGGCCACCATGCCGCCGCTGCTGTCCGCCATCGCCAACGCCGGACGCCACGGTGTGCTGGTCAAGTCCGCCGTGGTGATGGAACAGCTCGGCCAGGTCGACGCGGTGGCGCTGGACAAGACCGGCACCCTGACCGAGGGCACCCCGCGGGTGACGGACATCCACCCGCTGGCCGCCTCCGGTCTGAGCGAGGAGGAGCTGCTGCGGATCGCGGCGGCGGCCGAGCACCCCAGCGAGCACCCTCTGGCGCGCGCCGTCGTGGACGCCGCCCTCACCCGCGGCCTGATCCTCCCCGCAGGGGAGGACTTCACCTCCACCCCCGGCACCGGTGTGACGGCCACCGTCGAGGGCAAGACCGTCGCCGTCGGAAGCCCCGCACGGCTGCTGAACGGGGGTCCTGATCATGCGGCCGCCGTGGTCGCCGCCCGGCTGGAGGACGAGGGCCGCACCGCCGTCCTGATCGAGGTCGAGAACACGCCGGTCGGGGTGCTGGGCATCGCCGACCGGCTGCGCGAGGAGGCCGCCGCCACCGTCACCGCGCTGACCGCCCTGACCGGAACCGCGCCGGTACTGGTCACCGGCGACAACCCGCGCGCCGCCGCCCTCCTGGCGGAAGAGGTCGGCATCACCGACGTCCGCGCCGGCCTTCTCCCCCAGGACAAGGTCAACGCCGTCAAGGAACTGGAAGAGGCCGGACGCAAAGTGCTGGTGGTCGGCGACGGGGTCAACGACGCCCCCGCACTCGCCGCCGCCCACACCGGCATCGCCATGGGCCGGGCCGGCTCCGACCTCGCCCTGGAGACCGCCGACGCCGTCGTGGTCCGCGACGAACTGGCCACCATCCCCACCGTCGTCGCACTCTCCCGCCGCGCCCGGCGCCTGGTGGTGCAGAACCTGGTCATCGCCGGGGTCTTCATCACCGGCCTGGTCATCTGGGACCTGGTCGGGACCCTTCCGCTGCCGCTCGGTGTCGCCGGACACGAGGGCTCCACCGTCGTCGTGGGCCTCAACGGCCTGCGCCTGCTGGCCGACGGTGCCTGGCGCCGCGCCCGAAGCGGAAACGCCCCGTGAGCCGCCGCGGCCGCAATGCCGCCCCCGCCGGCGCGGGGGCGGCCCGCTGCACGGTCACCGTCTGCCGCGGCTGCTGCTGCGGCACGGCGAAGATCCCCGGCCCGGACCACCCCGCCCAGCTCGACCAACTCCGCTCCTCCCTCGCACAGACCGCCCAGCTACGTGTCACCGGATGCCTGGACGCCTGCGAGCACGCCAACGTCATCGTCATCCAGCCCTCCGCCTCCGGCCGCGCGGCCGGAGGACGGCCCGTCTGGCTCGGCCTGGTCAACGACCGCGGCGCCGCAGACGACATCGCGGCCTGGGTCGATGCCGGAGGGCCGGGCCTGGCCGACCCTCCCGGCGTCCTCGACCTCTACGCCTTCACACCCTCCCGCCGCATCCGCCAAGCCGTCGAGCGCTGACTCATCCGATCCGTCACCACGTCACCGCGTCACCGCGTCACCGCGTCACAGACCAACATCCTCTGCGCGATGGGGCGTCAGTCAGGGGAGGACAGGTGGCCGATCTGGTGGTCGGCGAGCTTCGCGCCCACCTCGGTGAGCTTCGCCCGCGCTGGCTCATGAAGTCCCGCGGCGGGCGACAACTCCGAGCCGGCCGTCGCGGTCACTGTCGTCCCTCCGGCGTCACCTCCGGTCAGGCCCTGTCCGGCGTCGTCGGCCCGCTTGTTGAAGTCCCCGTCCCGGTCGCGCTGGTCCACGAATCGCTCGCGTGGCGACGGAAGGTCGACATCCTCGACGGAGACCGACGCGCTGACGTGCTCGCGGCCGACAGCACCCCGCCCCCTGCCTCGCTGCCGGCCGGCGGGCCCCCGCTCCCCCGAACGAGGCGTCCACGATGACGTTCTCCACCGGCGACGTACGTGGCCCGCTCGCGCGAAGGGGATGCCCGAGGGCCACGCGTCCTTCAGGTTCCGGCAATGGGAAATGCCCCCGCCTCATATATCGTCTGCCGCTGTCGGAGACCGGAATGTGTGCGGCCGTGTGTCGCTGAGGGGTGAACCCGTGAGCGAGCCATCGACCGCCGACAGCCCGCAGGTGGAGTTGCGGCGGACGCTCGGCGTGCCCGACGCCGTCATGATCGGGCTGGGGGCGATGATCGGTGCCGGAATCTTCGCCACGCTCGCCCCGGCGGCGCGCGCCGCCGGTTCCGGGCTGCTGATCGGTCTGGCTCTGGCGGCGGTCGTCGCCTACTGCAACGCCACCTCCTCCGCGCGGCTCGCGGCCCGCTACCCCGCTGCCGGCGGCACGTACGTGTACGGCCGCGAGCGCCTCGGTGACTTCTGGGGCTACCTGGCGGGGTGGGCGTTCGTGGTCGGCAAGACGGCCTCCTGCGCGGCGATGGCGCTCACCGTCGGCTCGTACGTGTGGCCGGGCCAGGCGCACGCGGTCGCGGCCTGCGCAGCGGTGGCGCTGACGGCGGTGAACTACGCCGGGGTTCGAAAGTCCGCGCTGCTGACCCGGGTGGTCGTGGCCGTGGTCCTGGCGGTCCTCGCCTCCGTGGTGGTCGCCGCCCTCACCTCGGATGCGGCGGACGCGGCCCGGCTCGACGTCGGCTCCGACGCCACTGCCGGCGGGGTGCTCCAGGCGGCGGGGCTGCTGTTCTTCGCCTTCGCCGGATACGCGCGCGTCGCCACCCTGGGCGAGGAGGTCCGGGACCCGGCCATCGTCATCCCCCGGGCGATCCCGATCGCGCTGGGCATCACATTCGTCGTCTACACCGTCGTAGCGGTCTCGGTCCTGATGGTGCTGGGTCCGCACGGACTGGCCGAGGCGGCGGCGCCGCTGTCGGACGCCGCGCGGGCCGCGGGCGCCGACTGGCTGATTCCCGTCGTACGCGTCGGCGCGGCTGTCGCCGCACTCGGCTCCCTGCTCGCCCTGATCCTCGGCGTCTCCCGCACCACCCTTGCCATGAGCCGCGACCGGCACCTGCCCCATGCCCTGGCCGCCGTGCACCCGAAGTTCCGGGTTCCCCACCGCGCCGAGCTCGTCGTCGGCGCCGTCGTGGCTGTGGTGGCCGCGACGGGGGACGTGCGCGGGGCGATCGGGTTCTCCTCCTTCGGCGTCCTGGTCTACTACGCCATCGCCAACGTCTCCGCCTGGACCCTCGCCCCCGACGAGGGGCGCCCCCACCGCATCATCCCCGCCGTGGGGCTGACCGGCTGCCTGCTCCTGGCCTTCGCGCTTCCCCTGTCCTCGGTGGTCTCCGGTGCCGCGGTGCTGGCCGTCGGTGTCGCCGCCTACGGGCTCCGGCGTGCGGTGGCAGCCCGCACGCCGTGACCGGGCGGCGGTCAGAGGGGTATCGATCGGCGGGTCGACGGGGTCGCGACAGCGGGTCAGAGCCCGGCGGCCGAGGCGTACGGCGCCCAGCCCCAGCGGGACGGGCACGACGGCGCCGACGAGTCCGTGGGGTGAGGCGAGCACGAAGAGCGATCACTACGCTGCACGGGTGCTCTCATATGACGAGTTGACTTCACCGGAGCGTGAGTTGTGGGACGGGTTCCCCGAAGGGCGCTGCGTGGACCTGCGCACGGGTGTGCCCGAGGACGACCGCGTCGCCGGGGGTGGGCGCTGGGGCCCCGAGCGGACCGTGCGGGCCGCGGTGATCGTCGCCCTCCTGCTGGGCGCGAACACCACGCAGCCGGGCGCCGTCGCAGGTCTGCGTCTCGCCGGGGCGCGGATATCCGGGCGCCTCAACCTGGCCGGCGCGCGGATCGCGTACGCCCTCTGGCTCGAGGACTGCTGGTTCGAGGAGTCGGTGGACCTGCTCGGAGCGTCGACCCAGACGCTCGTGATCACGGGCAGCCATGTCCCGGGCATCGAAGCCTATTCGGCCTGCGTCGAGGGAACGCTCGACCTACGACGCTCCGTAGTGCAAAGCCTCGCGTCCTCGCCCTTCAACCACGTGCGTACCGCCCTGTCGCTGAGCGACGCACGGGTGACCGGCGGCATGCTCCTCAACGGCACTGAGATCAGTGCGCCCGGAGGATGGGCCGTGGCCGCCGGCGGCCTGGTCATGGAGGGAGGCGTGACCTGCAGGGGCGGGTTCGTAGCGCGAGGCGAAGTACGGTTGCTGGGGGCGCAGTTGCCGGGCCGGAAGATTTCAAGTCCAGTGAGACGGTCGTGACGCTATGAGGTTTGTGGTGCGGGTTCCTGGCGCTTGGCCGGGTCGTTGATCCAGGCCGTCTGGGGTATTGCGGGTGGTCTGGGGCGGCGGCCGAAGCGTTCGGGGTGGCGGGCGTATGCCTGGGCGAGGGTGATCGCGCGCTGGTCTCGGACCTCGTCGGCGGTCCCGAAGTGGACGGAGGCGGGCGTGTGCCAGCCGATGCCCGAGTGCCGGTGCTCATGGTTGTAGTACGTGATGAACGCGTCGAACCACTCGCGTGCGTGGGCCAGCGAATCGAACCATTCGGGATAGTCCGACATGTACTTCATGGTCTTGAACTGGGCCTCGCTGTAAGGGTTGTCGTTGGAGACCTTCGGTCTCGAGTGCGACCGCGTCACACCCAGATCGATCAGTAGTTGGGAGACCTTCTTCGACGTCATCGAGGTGCCGCGGTCCGCGTGCACGGTCTGGGGCACGATGCCGTTGCGGGCGATGGTCTCGCGGATCAATTCCCCTGCCCGCACCGCCGATTCGGCCCGCTCGACGGTATGGCCGACGATGTACCGGCTGAAGATGTCGATGATCACATAGGCGTGATACCAGACACCCTTGACCGGTCCGGCCGCCTTGGTGATGTCCCAGGTGAAGACTTGCGAGGGCCCGGTGGCAACCAGCTCGGGCACCGCTTTGGCGGGATGGGTGGCCTGCCGTCGGCGCTCGCCGGACTGATCCTGCTCGCGCAGGATCCGGTACATCGTCGAGACGGAGCAGTGGTAGCGCCCGGCATCCAGCTCGCGGGCCCAGATCTGTGCGGGTGCCAGTTCGGCGTACTCGTCGCCGTTCATCAGCTCCAGTACCGCAGTCCGCTCTTCGGCCGTCAGGGCCGATGGCTGCACCTGTGGGGCACGTTCTCTGCGTGGTGGCGGGGGCCGGAGCCGACGGTAGTGCGTGGCGCGGGAGCGGCCGGTCAGCCGGCAGGCGGCCGTGATGCCCAGCTGAGTCTCGACGCCGGTGAACGCTTCGTCCACGACAGGGTCGGCGGCAGGCTTCAGTCCGCGCTCTCGGAGATCATGTCCAAGAGCGCGGAAGCTTTTCCCATCACCTCGAGTGCGGCCTTGTTCCGTGCCAGGTCCTTCTGCAACCGCTCCACCTGCTGGCGCAGTTTCTCGTTCTCCACCTCCGCGGCGGACTTCTTCGCACGGGCCGGGCTGGTCCGGCGGTCGACCAGGTTTTCCAGGGCCCCGGCATCCCGGGCAGCCCGCCACTCCTTGACATGCGAGTGGTAGAGCCGCTCCCGGCGCAGTACCGCACCCTTCTCGTTCCTGGGCGCGGCGTCGTACTCGGCGACGATCCGCAGCTTGTACTCCGAGGTGAAAGTGCGGCGCTTCGGCCTCGGCGCCGGGTCGGACCCGACGGGCTCTGTGCTGGGCATAAGAGGTCCTAACAGAAGTTGTTGATCATGTGACTTTCGGCTTGGGTGGTCGTTGGTCCGTTCGTGGGGAAACGACAGTCGCGGCCCTGGGTCGTGTCGGATGAACTGTGGTCGCTCATCGAGCCGTTGCTGCCCGTGCCGGGTCCGAAGCTGGTGGAGGGCAGGCCGCGGGTCCCGGACCGGCAGGCACTGTGCGGGATCCTGTTCGTGCTGCACACCGGCATCCAGTGGGAGTACCTGCCCCAGGAGCTGGGCTTCGGCTCGGGGATGACGTGCTGGCGGCGCCTGGCCGCCTGGAACGAAGCCGGCGTGTGGGACGGACTGCACCTGGTGCTGCTGCAGAGGCTGCGGGCCGCGAAGAAGCTCGACTGGTCCCGGGCGGTGATCGACTCCTCCCACGTACGGGCCGCTCGGCGCGGCCCAAAAGCGGGCCCAGCCCGGTCGACCGCGCACGACCGGGCAGCAAGCACCACGTCCTCACCGACGGCCAGGGCATCCCGCTCGCGGTGTCGCTGACCGGCGGAAACCGCAACGACGTCACCCAGCTGCTGCCGCTGCTGGACAAGGTTCCGGCCGTGGCCGGCGTCGTCGGCCGGCCCAGACACCGGCCAGACGCACTCCTCGCCGACCGCGGCTACGACCACGACAAGTACCGCCGCCTGCTGCGACAGCGCGGGATCCGACCGGTCATCGCCGAACGAGGCGTCGAACACGGCTCCGGCCTGGGCGTCTTCCGCTACGTGATCGAGCGCACGATCGCCTGGCTGCACGGCTTCCGCCGACTGCGAATCCGCTGGGAACGACGCGACGACATCCACGAAGCCTTCCTCGGACTCGCCACCTGCCTCATCACCCACCGCCACGTCCAACGCCTTTGTTAGGACCTCTAAGGGACGGTTCTCCTGTCGTGCCCTCTCAGGCTAACCCCGCAGAACGGGATGTCTCACCCAAGGCTGACAGAGAGGGGGCGGGCTGTTCATGCAGGGGGCACAGTTGGTGAGCCCCGGTCCACGCGGGACGGCCCTCGCCCTGGACAACGCCGTGGCCTCGACGCTCGACTTCTCCGACGGATTCACCGCGAACGGGACGACACGCCTGCGGGGCGCCCGGATCTCGGACAACGTGACCTTTGCGGGAGCTGTCCTGAACGGCCCGCCCGACGGCACCAGTCCGTCTTTGGCCGCGCCTCTGATGCAGGCCGTCGACTTCGACTTCACCCTCGCCCAGCCTCCGTCCGGCAGCGTGGACCTGCGAGGCGCACAGGTGTCCAACCTCCATGACGGCGACCACGTCTGGCCGGACGTGGTGGAGCTGGACGGCTTCGTCTACGGCTCCATCAAGGTGTCCAAGGACGGAGAGCGCCGGGAGGCAGTAGGGCGGCGGGACTCCGTCGCAGGACGGGTGGCGTGGGTACGACGCAGCCCCGGCTACAACCCGCAGCCCTACGAGCAGTTGGCGAGCTGGTACCGAAGGGCCGGCCACAACGACGACGCCCGCCGCGTTCTGCTGGCCAAACAGCGCCATCGGCGTCGAACCCTGCCGTGGGTCGCGCGCATGTGGGGGAACCTGCTCGATGCGACCGTCGGCTACGGCTACCGCCCCTGGCTGGCCGGCGTCTGGCTCCTCGCACTGACCTTGCTGGGCACGCTGTCCTTCGGCGCTCACTCCCCCAGTCCGGTCAAACAAGGCGAGGGCGCCCCGTTCCAGCCGCTCGTCTACACACTCGACCTCCTGATCCCCATCGGCGGTCTGGGCCAGCGCACGGCCTGGTACTGGCCGAACGACGGCCTCCAGTGGCTGGCATACCTGCTGATCGCCTTCGGCTGGATGTTGACGACCGCCGTCATCGCGGGCGTCACCCGCGCCCTGCAGAAGAACTGACTTCCGCTCCGCACCGCAGCGGGCGACAGTGGAAGCCTGGTACCGGTCGGTGCTACGGGCCGGTGCTCAGCGAGGCCCAAGTCCCGTTCGGCCATCGAGGAGTTCACGGGTGGTGTCCAGGTGGCCGGCGTGCCGTGCGGTCTCTTCAACGACATGCAGGATGATCCCGCGCAGGTCACCGAGTTCGTCGCCCAGGGGTTCGGCGTGACGACCCCGTGGGCGTGCCGGCAACGGGGTGGTCCGAACGGCGGCACTGGTCGCCGTGGAAGGCGAAGACCACCTCCGGCGCTCGTGGTGTGGTCAGCGGGACATGGTCGTCGGGCCACGGCAACGGCTCGGCCGCTACAGATGGCGGCCCAGGAAGTTGATGTGCCGGTCCTTGAGCGGGGAGAGGCGTGCGACGTCCTCGTCCTTGCTTCGTGGCCCTCGGTGCGGAGCCGGGCCACGGCGGCGTCCGGGTAGCAGGTGTTCCACAGCACCACCGCGTTGAGGACCAGCCCCAGGGCGGCAAGCTGGTCTCCCGGCCCTCGCGGTACGCCTGGCGGATCTGGCCCCGGCCCCCGTGGCAGGTCGGCATGACCGCCCCTCGGCTCCCGCGGTGCTCGCACTCGCCCGGAGACAGGTCGCGGGATCAGCGGCAGAGCCGCAACGTCGTCGTTCATGATCAGGGCAGCGGTGTGGGTGAAGGCGGGAAGTGACACCGAGGCCAGCGGGAAGTGACGCCGAGGTCTTCGACAAGCATGGCCATCCGGCGCCGCGCGGACGTCAGCGGCCTGCCGACGCCGGATCCTGACCCGTCGAGTCGTCAGGTGGGTGGCTTGACGGGCTTGTCGGTGTGGTTCTCGGGCGGCTTGTTCGGGCTGTAGCTGGGGCTGTTCGAGATGGCTTGGTGGCTTGCGTCGATCAGTCGGTCCAGAAGCGACTCGGCGATCACGGGGTCGGGGAAGAGGAGATACCAGTCGCTGGGCCCCCGGTTGCTGGTGACGATCAGAGACGGGGGATGACCGAGATACGCGTTCGGATGACGAAAGTCCGATAGGCCGACCCGGACGCGGAACGACTCCAAGACCGACGCACGCGCCTCGCCACGCGCCCCCGGCGGCCTAGGTTCTGTCGTCAAATGTCACGCCCACATCAGGAGTGATGCGAGGGTGACGGCTGCCTCGTAGGACTCGGCGGTCTTGTCGTAGCGGGTGGCTATGCCGCGCCACTGCTTCAGGCGGTTGAAGCAGCGTTCGACGACGTTGCGGTGCTTGTAGGTCTCGCGGTCGAAGGCCGGCGGGCGGCCTCCGCGGCGGCCTCGCCGGGTCCGGTTGCGGGCCTGGTCGGCCCGCTCGGGAATCGTGTGGGCGATGCTCCGCCGGCGGAGCCAGGCGCGGATCGCTTTCGAGCTGTAGCCCTTGTCGCCCAGGACGTGATCGGGCCGGACGCGGGGCCGTCCCGGTCCGATCCGGGGCACCCGGATCGTATCCATCACGGCGGTGAACCGGGTGCAGTCGTTGGTGTTGCCGCCCGTGACAACGAAGCCGAGCGGACGGCCCCGCCCGTCGCAGGCCAGATGGATCTTGCTGGTCAGACCGCCTCTGGACCGGCCGAGGGCCGGGTCGCGGAGCCCCCTTTTCTGGCCCCGGCCGCGTGCTGATGGGCGCGGACGACCGTGGAGTCGACCGACACCAGCCACTCGATGTCGCCTGCCGCGTCCGCCTTCGCCTGCGCGGCCCGCAGCATCCGGTCGAACGTGCCGTCCGCCGCCCACCTGCGAAAACGGGTGTGGAGCGTGGCCCACGGCCCGTAACGCTCGGGCACGTCCCGCCAGGCCGTCCCGGTCCGGAACTTCCACACGATTCCGTTCAGGACCCGGCGGTCATCCAGCCGCTTGCGTCCCCGCAACGACTCGGGCAGCAGCGGCCGGACGAACTCCCACTCGGCATCCGACAGTTCATGGCGACGTATCACGCCACCATGATCCACCACCCAAGATCATTTGAAGACACCGCCTAGCAGGGAAGCCGCCCGTAGCGCCGATACGGGCACTTCGAGGGGCACGATGGTTGTCGCGTTCCTCGAAGCGCCCGGCGTGTGTCCGTTCGCGGCGCCGGCCTCCCGCAGCGCTCTGGCGGAGGCATCCGAGCGGGCCAGGCCGATGACCTCATGCCACGCTGCGCGGAGTTTCGGGACGCGGCCGGAGCCGATGTTGCCGCTCGCACCGGTGACGAACACACGCGTGGATCGTTTCCTCTCTTCCCGGCGCCGGCGTCAGAGTTGGGAGCCGCCGCCGTCCACGGCCAATTCGGCGCCGGTGGTGTAGGTGGCGTCGAAGGCGAGGAACACCACCGTCCTGGCGACTTCGACGGGGGTGCCCATGCGCAGCATGGGGTTGTCGGCCGCCATCTGTGTCTTGGTCTGTTCGGCCGCCTCCCGGGGCATCGACTTCTCCAGGATCCCGGAGTCGATCGGGCCGGGGCTGACCGCGTTGACGCGGATCTTGCGCGGGAGCAGCTCACGGGCCAGGCTGCGGGTCATCGAGCGCAGCGCCGCCTTGCCGGCCGCGTACGCGCTGAGCATCGGAAGTCCCAGCACGTTCGCCACGGAGGTGGTGAGCACGACGCCGCTGCCTTCCGCCATCAGCGGAGCGAGCTTCTGCACCGTGAAGTAGGGGCCCTTGGCGTTGATGGTCAGCAGTTGGTCGAAGAGTTCTTCGCTGGTCGCCTCGAACGGTGCGAAGCCGTTGACGCCCGCGTTGGCGAACAGCGCGTCGACCGTGCCGAACTCGGACTTCACCCGGTCGGCCAGCGCGTCGATGTCGGGCAGCGACGCGGCGTCGCTGCGGACCGCGATCGCCCTGTCGCCGAGCCGGTCCCGTGCGGAGTCCAGGGCGGTCTGGTTACGCCCGGTGATCAGCACCCGTGCGCCTTCGTCCACGAGCATCTGCGCGGTGGCCAGTCCGAAACCACTGCTGCCTCCGGTGATCACCACATGCTTACCTTCGTGCTTGCCCATTTCGGACACACTCCATCTGTGAGAACGGCTATGGGTATTCGTCCGAGCGGTTGACCCCAGCTGGACAACATCGAGTCAACAGCCGTCCGAACCAGGCGTCCAAGACCTGTTGTGCACCTCGTCATGCAGAAACTGCATAACGGTAGGCTGCTGATATGTCCGACCAAGCCTCGCCCTCCACGGCACCCCTCCCTGGCCCTGACCTGGATCTGAGACTGGTGCGGTACTTTGCGGTCGTCGCCGAGCACCTGAACTTCGCCCGTGCCGCCGCGGCGCTGCACGTCGCCCAGCCCTCCCTGAGCCGTCAGATCCAGCGGCTGGAGGACACCCTCGGCGTGCGCCTGCTGGAGCGCACCCATCAGGGCAGTCGCCTCACCGCGGCCGGCGCGGCCTTCCTCCCGCAGGCACAGACGCTCCTGCACACGGCTCACCAGGCGGTGCTCACCGTGCGCGCTGCCGCGCCGCCGCGCACGGTGACCATCGGATATGTCGAGGACCTCGTCATCACCCCCGCGGTACGGGACCTGCGCCGCCGTCGCCCCGATGCCCACGTCCGCACCCGTCACCTGGACTGGGACGAGGCCCGCGCCCTGCCCGAGGGCCGGGTCGACGCGCTCGTCGTCCGCACGCCGCTCCCGATCCCGAGCGACGGTCTGGACGTGACCGTCCTCTACGACGAACCACGGGCACTCCTCGTGCCCGCGTTCCACCGCCTCGCCGGCGAGGAGTCGGTCACCCCGGAGGACTTCACCGACGAACCCCTCGTGGCCTGTGCTGGTATGGCCGCGCTGTGGACCGGGTTCTGGCGGCTCGACCCCCGTCCGGACGGCAGCCCTGCGCCAGTCGGTCCCATGCTCGTCGACACCTTCGAGGACAAGCTCGAAGTCGTCGCCGACGGCCGGGCCATCGCACTCGTGCCGGCCGACGACCGACGCTGCTCCCTGCGCGACGACCTCGTCACCATCCCCGTCGAGGGAGTCGAACCCTGCCAAGTGGCGCTCGCCACTCGCTTCGCGGACGCCAACCCGCTCGTCGCCCACTTCCGTGAATCCGCGAAGAACCTCCTCGTCCGCGAAGCCTGACGTGCCGGGTCCAGAAGGACATGGCGAGAGCCTCTGTGGCGTCCGAAGACGGACCGGCGGTGTACTGCCATCAACACCCGTCACCCAGTCGGCCATAAGCGGTCAGCCGACCGTGGACGGCGCTTCGGTTCGGCCGCGGGTGGCGGCGTGGCGGCAGGCCGGCGCCTGACCGCCCACTCATGGCAAAAGCGGCACCCGGGGCCATATGGGAGAGAGAAGACCGCCTCCCCCTCACCGCCCAGGAGCTCGTCCAGCCCGAACGCGCGGACTCCTGGCTCGCCGCCGCCGCACACGCCGGCAGCACCCGCTGCCGCAACACCCTCACCGGACCGACGCCACCGCGGCCCACGACTCCCAGCGCGCCCGCATCCAGACGTACAACAGCTTCGTCGACCACCTCGGCCTGCCCGCACTGCAGCGCTCCTACCCACCGTCCGGACCGCCGCAGTCGCCCGCCCTCGTCGCAACCACCGGCCGCACCGTGCCGCAACTCCACAAGCTCGACGTCACCGACGTCGACCTGGACCGCAGGTCCGTCCCCGTCGTGACCGTTGCCGACTTCGACCACCCACTCGACAAGCACACCGTGGACATCCTGCGGCGCCGGCTCGACGTCCGCGCAGGCATCACCACGGCACTGGAAGGCAGCGACCCCGGCTACCTGTGGAACCCGACGCAGCCCGGCCGTGACCACGCCGGCGTCCCCCCGCCCAAGCCCGGCCCGACCCGGGCCGCCGTGCGCACCCTGCACTCCGCACGCCGCAACCTCGTCCTCCGGGTCGTCCGCTCCCCCCTGCGCCCATACGCCCTCCTCCCCCGCCCATGAGGGAGCTGTTCACCGACTCCCGTCAGTCGCAGACCAGCAGGCCGACCGCAAGCCGAACCGGAGCAATGGTCAATTCGTGTGGATCACCGTGGGGAGCCTGAGCGGCCCGCAGCCATTGATCGAAGACTGCGGATGACAACGGATCGCCGGTAGCGCTCTCCCGGGCGGCGCCCGTGTCGGAGCTCTTCCTGGGGCGGCCACGAGGCCCGTTGTCAGAGGCGATTGGCAAGATTGCGGTCATGAAGGTCACTCCTGTCACTCCGCCACGGCCGATCGACGTCGCCGCGGTCTTTCCTCAACTGGTCCCGCTGGCCCGCACGGCGACCCGCCTGCACCCCCGCCCTGGGGCGCCGACGTGGCATGACAGCTCGATCGGCGGGCCTCTGCTGTGGCCCGCTGAGGAGCCGTGGCCGCATTGCGAGGAACCGCATGTGGTGGACGGCATCAACCCAGCCCAGTCCCCGGCGGATCTGCGGCTGGAACGACGGATCTTCGCCGCCTCGCACGGCCGGGACATGACTCCGGAGGAACGGGAGACTCTCGAGCGGATCCGGCCCCCTCGGACGTACCCGGTGAGACTGGCAGTCCAGTCGTACGACGGCCCCATAGCGATGCTGCCCGTCGCGCAGCTGTACGTACGGGATGTGCCCGACCTGAGCCCGCCGGAGGGCAAGGACCTGCTGCAGGTTCTGTGGTGCCCCTTCGATCACCCGATCATGCCCAGGACCCTGCTCTTCTGGCGTTCGGCAGCCGCCGTCACCGACATCCTCGACACGCCCCCCGAGCCGCCCGCAGTGCAGTTCAACGGCTATCTACCGGAACCGTGCGTGCTCGAACCGGAGCAGATCACCGAGTACCCCGACCATCTGGAGCTGAGCGAAGAACTGCGGGAGCAGCTCAAGCAATGGAGTGTGCCGCAGGCAGCAGAGGAAGACATGGACCCGGACACGTACTACGACTGTGTGCTGTCCAACGCACCCGGCTGGAAGGTCGGCGGCTGGCCCGCTTGGAACTCCACCGACCCCAGCCCGCGGCCCTGCTCCGAGTGCGGCACCGGCATGGAGGTCCTGATGACCGTCGCCACGTTCGAGGAAGGGGACGACGCCGGGAACAGCTGGTCTCCGCACCCCCACCCAGGTGCTGGACCGTACCCCGGCCACCGTGGCTACAACGCGACCGGGGTCCAGATCGGCAGCGGCTACCGGCAGCACCTGTTCGTCTGCCCGGCAGAGCCCGAGCATCCGCACATCGAGTTGATGACGTAGCCCGTCCGCAGCGTGCAGCCGGGGCGTCACGGTGCGGGCATACGCTTGTCCGGCCTCGGGGAACATCGGTACAGCCCGTTGGCGCTGACATTGATCATGGGCTAGTCCGTGCACAGCGCGTAGTTGGTGTCCGGTAGCTGCTGCGCGCGTTCACTTCTGCCGGGAAGCATCTGCGGTAAGCAAGGCGGCCTGTCCTCGGTGGGTTCCGGGCGGCTGCTCACCGCCATGCCGAGTGTCCGGGAGTAGCAGTTGACAGCCATTGATCGCTGTTTAGGCCGCAACTGGCTCTCCGGGGAGCGGGGGCCTGTTTCCAGCGAACAAGAGACAAAGGTGTCGATATGACTTCGGCATCCAAGCCCGCTCAGCCGTTCATCGCCCAGCAGCAGGCCGAGCTGCGGGAGGGCCTGCCGTTCTCCGACCCGGCAGGACTTCGAGGATGCGGCGCGCGGGCTGATCGCGCCCCGGGAGCCGAACGCCGTCACCGCTGAGAACGGGCGCGTGGTGGCCTGTTCGAGGTCGTGGAGGGCATCACATGATCACCCGTGGGCGGCCCGCGGTGGATGGAGGTGATGATCTCGCCGGTGGCGCACGTCCGTGTCCGCGAAGCTGCTCGGTCGGCGCTTAACGCTGCCAGCCGTCTGCAGTGCGCAGTCCGTAGCCGAGCGTCCGATCCGAGGCGATGTGCAGCAGCCAGCCGAGCGCGAAGGTGAACAGCCCGACGTTGGCACCTGGTCCCTCGCCCGGCAGGAAGGGGACGACGATGAGCCCCAGAAGTGGGACGATCGGCCGGTGGACGAGGTTGTAGGCGGGCACCTTGCCGCGTGGGAGCTGCCCGGGTTCGCGCGGCCCCGACGGCCCGACGAACAGCGTCAGGTCGGGAGCTATGAAGCCCAATATGCCCAGCGGAATCGTCCCGCCGCCGTGGTTGACCATCTCGAGCACGGTCCAGGCCAGCAGAAACACAGAGAGCAGGGCCCAGGCACCGCGGACCAGGCCCGATGCCGAACTCCGGTTAGCCTTGTTGCGCGTTGGGGATGTCATGCGTTCACTCCTTGCGAGGCGACGGGGGCGAGATCCACTTGGGGCGCGGCGCCAAATGGTTGGGAGTAGCTCTCCCGGAGTGAGTTCGTTCAGGCCGTCAGTCGGTATTCGCCCTGGCCGGGGTGCCGGTGGACGCGTCGACGTCTGATGTCGGCATGGTGTTACGAGGCCTGTCGTCCTTCTCCGTTCCGCCCTGGCTCTGGGGCCGCGACACGTCCTCGATGCCGGGGAGGCGGCGGGCCGATACGACGAGGTAGGCGATCGCGCCGAGGAAGACCACGACGGAGGTCCAGTCGTTCAGGCGCAGGCCGAAAAACGTGTGGGCCTCGTCGATGCGCAGGTACTCCGTCCAGAATCGGCCAGCCGTGTAGGCAGCGGCATACAGGGCGAAGGCCCGGCCGTGGCCGAGTGTGAACCGCCGGGCCGCCCAGAGGACCAGCGCGGCGACGCCGATGTCCCAGAGCGACTCGTAGAGGAAGGTGGGGTGATACGTGGCGATGTCGAGCATGCCGAACGGGCGGTGTGCGCGGTCGATCTCCAGGCCCCAAGGGAGTGTGGTGGGGCGGCCGTAGAGTTCCTGGTTGAACCAGTTGCCCCAGCGGCCGATCGCCTGGGCCACGGCGATGCCCGGGGCGATGGCGTCCGCGAAGGCGGGAAGGGGGATGCGGCGGCGACGGCAGCCGATCCACGCGCCGACCCCGCCGAGGGCGATGGCGCCCCAGATGCCGAGCCCGCCCTCCCACACGTACAGAGCCCGGATTGGCTCGCCATGGTTGCCGAAGTACGCGTCGGGCTGGTGAGCACGTGGTACAGCCGTCCGCCGACGAGGCCGAACGGCACGGCCCAGATGGTGATGTCGGCGATGACGCCCCGGTCCCCGCCCCGTGCGACCCAGCGCCGGTTGCCGAGCCAGACGGCCACGAACACGCCGAGGATGATGCAGAAGGCGTACGCCCTCAACGGCACCGGGCCCAGGTGCAGTACCCCGGTTGGTGGGCTGGGAAGGTAGGCGAGATCCATGGTCACTCCGTAGCAGGCTTGGTGAAGGGGATTGGTCAGGCGTGCACCGGACGGCTTCCTGCCGGAGCTCCTTGTCCAGGAGCTGTGATCGCTGGGCATCCCGAGCGGCAGTTGTCCGCGCATCGCCCGGTCGAGCGAGCATTCAGGGCCAGCGCCTGAGCGTGGTGCCGAGTGCGGCGATCCATAGCAGGAGCAGGGGGAGGCCAGGAGCGGAACGCCTGGCGATGGCCGTCACAGGGCATCGCCGCCATTCTTGTTCTGGAGTAGGTCGGCGAACGCCTCGCAGCCGGTGCGCCACGCGGCATCCAGGTCCGCGCCGGGCGGGAATCGGCCGTCGAGTTCGAGTGTCACCATGCCGTGGGCGAACGCCCAGAACGACCGCGCGATATCGATGTCGCCATGCACCGCGCGGGCCAGGGGCATCGCCGCGCGGTCTTCGAGCCCTTCGGGGAGCGCGGGGCGGGCGAGCGGCCGTGCGTGGGTAAGGCGGTAGAGATGCGGACCGGCGAGCGCATGCTGCCAATAGGCGCTCGCGAGCACCAGCAGGGGCGGATCGTCGCCGATCTCGGCCTCAGCGGCCTCCATGTCCTGCGCCAGGCGAACCATCCCCTGTGCTTGAAGCCCGGCCTCGACAGCGGCCTTGTCGGGAAAGTGCTTGTACAAGGAAGGCGCCCGGATGCCGACGCGCTCGGCAATGCGTCGCATCGACAACCCCTCCGGCCCTTCAGTGTCGAGCAACTCCCGGGCAGCGGCCATGATCTGCCGCGCACGGTCGGCCATGACGGGCTGCCCGGCTTCGCCCATGGGAGTGCTCATTGCAGCCCTTTCACTTCGGGAATGATCAACACGGCTAACGCCGTTAGTTACGAGGCGTCAAGTTACGGCTACTGGCGTTAGCCGTCAAGGTCGGCAGGGATGAACTCGGGCCCAGCCGCAGTGAATCGCGGTAGAGCGGCACCAAGACGGCGCATCCGTCCGCTCCCTGGAGCGGTACTCCCGCCCCGGCGTCGACTCGCTTGCCCGGCCTTGGGGCACAGCGGTACAGCGGTACAGCGGTGATCACGGGCTTCCAGCACAGTCGATCAGCCTGGTGCCGACGTTCGCGGAAGGTCGTTGAGCGGCTGCTGGCGTCGTTTGCGTCAGGTCCATGCCAGTGGAGTTCTTGACCGACGAGCAGGCGACTTCGTACGGGCAGTTCAACGAGGAGCCGACCCAGCCAGAGCTGGAGCGGTTCTTCTTCCTCGACGACGAGGACCGCAAGCTGGTCGCGAAGCGACGCGGTGACCACAACCGGTTCGGGTTCGCCCTCCAAATGTGCACCGTGCGCTACATCGGCTGGTTTCTCCCGGACGACCCGCTGGACGTTCCGTGGGCGGTGGTGGAGTACCTCGGGGAACAGCTCGGCATCAAGGGCGTCAGCTGCGTGAAGCAGTACACCGAGCGCAAGCCGACGGCGTACGAGCACGCGTGGGAGATCCGGGACGCGTACTGCACAGGCGGGCGTAGACGCACACCGAGGGGCCGGTGGCGTTGTTCAACCAGGCGGTGGGCTGGCAGCGTCGGCACCGGGTGCTGCTGCCGGGAGTATCGGTCCCGGCCCGGAAGATGTCGGAGGTCCGGGCGGTCGCGGAGAAGCGGCTGCACGCCACGGTCGCCAGGCCCGCGCACCGGGCGGACGCGGCGCTGCCTGGGGATCTGGTGGCCACGCCGGCGGTGCCGGAAGGTGCCCGGTTCACGGAGCTGGAGCGGCTGCGCCGCCGCCAACGCGGGCGACGAGCACGGCGTTCGCGCGGTCGCTGGCGCGGGTCGCGTCCGCCGGCGCGCTGCGCCCGCTGCACGACCCTGACGCCGCCGGACTTGACGATGATGACGACGACGGTGCAGCGGAGTGAGCGTCCCGGTCCGCTTCCGCAACCGCAGCCGGTCGCGAACTCTGCTTCGCTTCGGCGGCTGTCGCCGCAGGGGCGATGGCCTACTCGTGGTCTGTGCAGAGGTGGGTAGTCAGGGCCCCACATGCCCACTCCTCCCAGGCGTCGGGGGACCAGCCCCGCTCTCGGACAAAGATCAGGTACAGCTCCGGACTGAGCAGCCCGTACAGCAAGTCGGCGGCGCGGGCGGTGTCGACGTCGGGGCGGGCGTCGGGCTTGGAGGTCAGCGCCTTCGCTGCGGCGTGCTGGACGGTGTAGCGGGGGTCGGGGCCGGCGGGCCACTGCGCGGCGATCTCCGGATCCGTGGCCGCCGCGGCCGCGATCAGCGGCACGATCGGGGCGACCCGGCCGAGGATGTCGCGTACGCCCCGCACGTGGGCACGCAGTTGCCCGGCCGCGGAGGGCTCGGCGCACGCAGCGTGGAACCAGTCACGGTCCATTGTGGCGACCGGTTCGGCGTCGCCCGCGATGGATGTGTCGACGACGTCCTTGAACAGCGCGCGCTTGTTTCGGAACACGAAGTACACGGTCTGGACGGCCACGCCTGCGCGATCCGCGACCTCCTGAAGGCTTGTTGCACCGTACCCCTGCGCGACGAACAGGTCCCGCGCTGCCGCGACGATGTTCTCGCGGGTGCGCCGCGAGCGCTCGGCCCGCTTGTCGGGGCGCTTGGTGTTCTGTCCGTCGGATCCCTTGACCGCATCCATGTCGAGAGTCTATCTCTAGAGTCAGTCACTAGAGTTGGACTCTAGATTCTTGGAGAGGTAGCGATGAGTAAGACTCGGACGGCTGCGGAGCTCGATCAAGAGGCGTCTGTGCGCGGTGTGTTGGAGGACTTCTACCGAGACGGCAAGCCGCCGTGGGACAGCGGCATCACGCCACCCGAGCTCGTGGCCCTGATAGAGGCGCCCGACGCGCTGATGCCGGGCCAGGCCCTCGAACTCGGCTGCGGCACCGGAACCAACGCGGTGTACCTCGCCCGGCACGGCTGGCAGGTGACGGCCGTCGACCTGGTCGACCGCGCGGTCCGGCAGGCGAGGGAGAAGGCCGACGCGGCCGGAGCGGACGTCACGGTGCTGTGCGGAGACGCCACCCGACTCGACGAGGTGGGCGTGCCCGGCCCGTACGACCTGTTCTTCGACCTGAGCTGCTACTGCGGGATTCCACCGCACCGCCGCGACGTCTACGCCGCCGGCCTCACCGAGCGGGCCGCCCCCGGTGCACGACTGCTGATGTTCGGGTACGGGCCCGGGGCGTTTGACGACTCATGGTCCGGCGCCACCGCCGACGAACTCAGCGCCAGGTTCTCCGGGTGGCAGCTGACCGACGTGACGCCCGGCACGAACCCCGTCCCGACGTTCTGGTTCACGCTGCACCGTGCCCCCGCCGCAGCATGAACTCAGCCACACCGGGCATCTTCGGACCACGGACATCGCGCGCGGTCGTTCTCGCAACGGTTCATCTGTGAGAGCAAAAGCCCTCTCGAAACACGCATGTTCTTCGCCGTGCTCGCCGTGGCCGGCGGATCAAGCGCAACTACATCCGGGAGAAGACCCTCGAAGGCCAGGTCATCGCCGCGTCCAAGGGCAACCACGGCGGACGCCCGAAGGTCATCGACGACGACATGCTCACCTTCACCGTCGCACTCAAGGACAAGGGTGTCCCCGTCCCCCACATCGCGAAGAAGCTGACCATCAAGGTGGGCAAGAACGCGGGCAAGTCCCCGTCGGTCGCCTCGCTGTACCGGGCGCTCGCGGAAGCCGAGGAAGCCGCGGCCCACGACGGTCTGTCGCTGCGGCCCAAGCCCGTACGCATCCGGCGGCCCGAGGACCCGCTCGCCCCCGAGGAGATCAACCTTCGCGAACGGCTCCAGGCCCAGCCCCCACCCCAACGCCGAGCTACGGCCCAAGGTCAGGGGGACGACGCGAGCGCGGGCGTCGTCCCCCTGGCCCGGCTCCGACGTCAGCGCTGGGCCAGGACTGGTTCACGGAAGTCTCACCTCGGTGAGCAGCTCGAGTTGGATCCGCCGGCTCGGAGCTCGACGGACAGCGGCATCAGCTCAGCCGCGTTGCGCGCGAGGCGCTTGAGCTCGTGCACGCTGATAATGACAGCCGTCTTGGGGGCGGCTTCGATTGAACTGGTGGACGGACCAGGGCGAGCGCCTTCTCCCGGTTCGGGCCCGACCTGGGTCCCGTACTTCCCCTGGGCGACCTCAGCTCTTCAAGCACGCGGCCTGGCCGGATGCTTGAGGGCTGAGGTTCAGGTCAGGGGGTCTGGGCCAGCCCCTCGCAGGAAGAGGTCGACGACATCCTGGGCCAGGCGGTCGGCGGACGCCTGAGTGCAGTCGTCCTGCAAGGGGTGAACAGTGGCGGCGAGCTCCATGAAGGCAGTGGCGAGGAACCCCGGGTCGGCTTGCCGTAGTTCGCCCGTGGCCACCGCCTGGGCCATGAGGTCGGTGACGGGCTGGATGAGGCCGCGCACGTAGGCGTGGGAGACCTCGGCGCGCTGATCCTCCTCGAGGTGGCGGATGGCGTAGTAGATCTGGTTGCTGAGCGCTGAGTTGTAGGTGCCCGTGGCGTAGGAGGCGGCGAGGACGAGGAGCTTGTCGCGCAAGGTGCCGGGGGTGGCGAGTGCGCTCTGGAGGAGTGCGGAGGCTTCCTTGGTGTAGTGGTCGGCCACCTCCATGAACAGGGCGGGTTTTCCGCCGGGGAAGTGGTGGTAGAGGCTGGCCTTCTTCACGTCGACGGCTTTGGCGATGTCGTCGAGGGAGACGCCGAGGTAGCCGTAGTCGGAGAGTCGGCGGGCGAATTCGTCGCGGGCACGGGTGCGGGTGTCGCTCTGGCGGGGCATGGTGGTCAGACTCCTGTACGGGTACGACGGGTCAGGGTGAGGTGGGCCGCGGCGGCGCCCGCCACCAGGCGGACGAGAGCGACGAGGGCGCCCGGCAGCAGCTTCTGCTCGCTCCAGGACGCGGTGAGCAGGCTGCGCATGGCGTTCCAGGGTCACGGGAGACGTCGACTCCGGCGACCTGGGCGGTGCCCCGGGAGGGGCGGAGCATGGTGGTGAGCATCCGGACAGTGGTGCTCTTGCCTGAGCCGTTGGGGCCGAGCAGGCCATCGAGCAGGCCATAGACCTCTCCGGGGTTCACCTCCAGGTCGAGCCGGTGCACCGCGGTGTGCTCGGCGAAGTCCCGGCCGAGCCCGTTGGCACGGATGGTTGGGGTGGCGACGTTGCCTGTACTGAAAACCTACCTATTGATAGGTAGGTTTGCAAGCGCCCCGAGCTTCCCCGTCCGGAAGAAGGTCAGGGCCTGCACGGAGGCGGAGGGTGTCGGCTCTCCCTTGCCGTCGGCTTGATCGTCGTGGTGATCAAGTGTTCCGAGTGGGGTCCGGACGGTTTGACGTCCTGACCCCACTCGGGACGGGAGCGTCAGCGCTTTATGAGAGCGAAGACGCCCCAGCTGAGGTACTCACGCCCGTAACGGGCGTAGTGGGCGGGCTCGGTGGTGAGTTCCGCCCGTACTTCGGGGGCGAGTTCGTCATCGGGGTTCTCGTCGAGCCAGCGGCGCATGCTGAGCCACTGGGCCGCGGCGTAGCGGTCCCAGCTGTTCTGGTCGGCCGGCATCATTTCCACGACGTCGTACCCGAGATCCTGGAACTGCTCGATCAGTTCCGGGAGGAGCAGGAAGTCGGCGATGGAGGTGGCGTGGCATGCCTTGGCGGTCTCCTCGTCCGGAGGGGTCTGCCGCCAGAAGGGTTCGCCGATCAGCATCACTCCTCCCGGGCGGAGGCTGCGCTGGAGCAGCTCGGTCGTTCCGGCGACGCCGTTGCCGATCCAGGTGGCGCCCACGCAGGCGGCCAGATCGACCGGCTGGTCGGCGACGTGGCCGGCGGCGTCGCCGTGGAGGAACTCGACCCGGTCGGCGACGCCGAGTTCGGCGGCGCGGGCCCGGGCCTGCTCGGTGAAGAGCGTGCTGATGTCGACCCCGGCGCCCGTGAAGCCCAGGTCGCGGGCCCAGGTGCACAGCATCTCGCCCGAGCCGCTGGCCAGGTCGAGCACCCGGGTCCCGGCGGGGAGACGGAGGGATTCGCCCAGGGCGGCGAACTTGTCCGCGGTCAGCGGGTTGTGGATACGGTGGCCGCTCTCGCGGATGGTGAAGATACGGGGAAGGTCCATGACCGTGTTCCTTTCCGTCATGCCTTGAAGTGGGGGGACCGCTTGAGGGCGCGCACCTGGCGCGAGATCTGCTTCATCGGCCGTTCCAGCTCGGCGCGCAGCCGCGCGTCAGTGCGGGAGGCCGCGAAGGTGTTCTCGCGCTGCAGCCGGTGGTAGCTGTCGAGGCGCCGCTGGGTGAGACGGCCGTCTTCGACGGCGGCCAGCACGGCGCAGCCCGGCTCAGTGGTGTGGGCGCAATCTGTGAAGCGGCAGTCGCGGGCCAGCTCGGTGATCTCCGCGAAGGTGTGCTCCAGGCCGTCGTCGGCGTCGTGCAGGCCGACGCCCCGCAAGCCCGGGGTGTCCAGGAGGACTCCACCGTTCGGCAGCGGCACCAGTTCGCGCCAGGCGGTGGTGTGCCGGCCCTTGCCGTCGCTGCCGCGTACCGCGCCGGTGGCCAGGAGGTCCTCGCCGAGCAGGCGGTTGCCGAGGGTGGACTTGCCCGCGCCCGAGGGTCCGAGCAGCACGACCGTGCCCGACAGGACGGCGGTCAGAACGTCCAGGCCCTCGCCGGTGGTGGCGCTGGTGACCAGCACCTCCACGCCCGGGGCCGCCTCGGCCACCTCGGACGCGGCCGAGGCGGGGTCGGTGGACCGGTCGGCTTTGGTGAGCACCACCACGGGTGTGGCGCCGCTCTCCCAAGCCAGGGCGAGCATCCGCTCGATCCGCCCGAGCTTGAGCGGGTCGGCGAGGGAGACGGCCACCGCCACGGTGTCGACGTTCGAGGCCAGTACCTGGGCGTGGGAGGTGCGCGAGGAACTGGAGCGAACCACGGCACTCCGGCGCTCCAGCACCTCCACCACGGTGGCGGAGGTCGCCGGGCCGGCCGGCCGGACGGCCACCCAGTCGCCGGTGCACGGCGTCAGCCGGCCACTGGTGTCTGAGGGTGGGAGGACCATCGCGCGGACGGGGCCGGTCTCGGCGACGACGTCGCACAGACCGCGCTCGGCCCGCACGACACGGCCCGGGACCAGGCCCTCGTCCCTCGACGGACCGAAGGACCGCTCACGCTCCGTGTCCCAGCCGTAGTCGACCAAGGTCGGGACGCGCGAAGGACGGGAAAGAGCAGATGGGTGTGAAGCGTGTGGGTGAAACAATTGAAGAGACCCTTGAGAGGGGGTCTCGCCGGACGTCAGACGTGCCGGAACCACTCCCACGCAGGGGAGGCTGGCAGAGGAAAGGTCAGGCCGAGACCCGAGAGATGCGAACGAGTCGGGCACCGCACACAGCGGTGGTCACCACGACCGTCATCGCGCATCTCCTCCGATCTCCAAGAGTGGCCTGGTCGCCACTTCGGCAGAAACCCTAGCATCTCCTGTGAACCTCTGCGTCGGCCCGGGCAGCGCGGGACCTGTCTCATAAACAGCGCTCCGGCCATCTCGGACTTTGCGCATGTCGACCCGGGGCAGGCTTCCCCTCCGGAAGGCCGAACCACCCGCACCGGTCGCATGCGCACGAGCGACGCCCCTCGACGACTGCGACGATCTCGCGCAGGGACGAGAACCGGGGCAGACGTCGCCGGCTCGGGTTCCACACGACATCTTCTCTGTTCACCGCGGCGGCGGGTCCGAAAATCCGTTGACGCCCGCTCATGGGCCGTTGCTACTGTCGGGCGTTCCGTCGGAACTACTCGGGCCTGCTGTGCCCCGGAAGGGAGTGAGTTTTGTGCCCCGGCCCTTGCCGCGCGCGCCTCGCTGCACGGCTCCAGCCGTCCCGTCCTCCTGACCCGTCCCACGCGGACGGCTACCGGACGCGGCTTTCCGGTGCTCTGACCTGCCCACGCACCCCGTAGTCCCCCGCGCGCTGCGGCATACGGGGCGTCTTTGGCGAGGCCGCTCGGCCTGCTCTTGCTGTCATGACCGACTTCTCAGCAAGGAGCCCTCCGGGTGTCCAGTACCAACAAAACCTTCTCCAACACCCCGAACACCGTTCTGGCCGGCACTTTCGCCTGTGTGTGGTGCGGCCTGACGGTATCCGCCGCCGCCGGCGACGGCACACGACGAAATCACTGCCCGTCGTGCCTGCACTCCCAGCACGTTCTCGACCACGTCGAGGGCGGTCTCAGCGCATGCCAGGGCCGGATGTCGCCGATCTCCGTCGCCGTGCTGCGTACCGGTGACTGGATGGTCATCCATCGTTGCGTGCACTGCGACGAGCTGACCTCCAGCCCCATTTGCGCCGACGACAACCAGCTCATCCTGATACGCATGGCCGTGCGCCCGCTGGCACAACCACCGTTCCCGCTCGAAGCATTCGGCGACCTGTAAGGAGAAGACCCCGTGCCGAGACGAGCGAACAACTCCAGCAGACGTACGCAGAGGATGCGACGGCCACAGCGGCACAAGGACGTCCTGCACCGCCAGGGAGGGCACCGGCGACACGATTTCAGGTGCGTGGGCTGCCGACTGGATGTGTCCTTGGACGCGCCCGGCACCACCCACCGCAATCACTGCCCCAACTGCCTGGTCAGCCTGCACGTCGACCGCCGGATCCCGGGTGACCGGGCCGCGGCTTGTCGTGGACGGATGGAAGCACTGAGTATGTCCGTGCGACCCGACGGTGAGTGGATGATCATTCACCAGTGCCAGTCCTGTGGTGAGCTCAGCGCCAACCGGATCGCCGGTGACGACAACGCACTGACCCTGGTGCGCCTCGCGCTGAAGCCACTGCGGGACAGCAGCATCGCCCACCGAATGCTGCTCCGGCTGTGACCTGACCCTCGCCTCGGGGCGTCGTGCCGCAAGAACCGGGCAAGCACCGCCCATTTCACCGGGCTGCAGGCCCGCGCAGACGCGGCCGGGCTCATCACGTGGGAGGTGAACGTCGACTCCACGATCTGCCGGGGTCGCCGCCGTCTCAGCTCCGCAGCACGTCACGCAGGAGTCTGGCGTTCTTCATGGTCTGGCTCGAGCCTTTGCGCATGGCCATCTCGTCGACCTCGGGGATGGAGCCCTTCGCTCCGGAGCGGGCGGCGCACTCGACGGCCAGTGCCAGGATCGCTCCCGCTCCGTTGACCGCTTTGTCGCGAAGCAGGGCGGGCAGGGCGGCCTCGAGTATCGACCAGACGGTCGCCCAGGCGCCGGTCTCGGCCGCCGCGCGCAGTACCGCGGTGGCCCGGGCGGGAGTTCGCAGCAGGGCCTGCCACTGTCCGGCGAACAGCCGGGCGTCCAGCTGCCCCTGCGCGGCGAGGACCAGCAGGGCGTCCACTACCGCGTCCTCCTCCTTCGCGTTCCCGTCGAGCCGCCGCGCGATCTGCCAGTGCGTCGCGTAGCCCGCGGTGCCGTGCATTTCCATCAGTCGCGGGAGCAGGCGGGGACTCGGGATCGTGGCTGGCGTGGCCACCTGGGGACTCCTTGTGTTCGCAAGGCGTGCGGCCATCTCGTCGCGGTGATGCGGCAGCTGCGCGAACCAGAACGCACCCCCTGCGGAGGTGTACGGTCCGGAGGGGCCGAGGAGGGCCGCGGCGACCGGCGGGAGAGGCAGGTCGTGGTCGGTGCAGGGATCCGCGGGAGCCCACCGCCCCGGCTCTGCGCCGATCGGGTTGTCGGCCGGCCATTTCTCGGGCGTCGTGTCCCGGTGAGGTGCGCCTCCCTGGTCCAGCCACCGTGCCAGCCGGCGGCCCGCGTTCGAGCGGAGTGCGTCCGCCGCGTCCCGCACCCGCTCGTCGTCGGTGGGGGTGACCCGCAGGAGGGCCTGGGCCAGGTCGATGGGTGCGGGGGTGATGCCCAGGCTTTCGAACTCGGTGATCCGCTCCACCAGGGTGGCGGCGTCCACCGCCCCGTTGGCGTGGGTCGGCAGGGCCAGCAGGTAGGGCTGTGCGTCGGACTCGATCAGTTCGATGGCCTCGGTGAGCCGCGCCTTGAGCATGTCGGTCGGTGGGATGGCCATCGCGGCCCAGAAGGCACGGAGGTCCGGGTCCTCGTGGCGGAGGCGGACGTGCCATGTCCTCGGCTCGTCGCCGCGCACCGCGGCCGCGACGTCGTACACGTCGAGCTGCGTGTCGAGGGGCGTCCAGCTCCAGCGGCTGCCCGGCAGGTCCCGTTTCCGGCGCATGACTGGTTCGAGCGCTTTGGACAGGGTGCCGCGGTCGAGGCGTGCGTGGCGGACGAGGCCGTCCAGAGCACGCTCGAAGGCCACCACGTTCTCGCGGTCGGCGAGCAGCACCGCGACCTCGGGGGCGACCTCGGCGGCCGTGTCGATGGGGCGGACCGGTGCCGGCTCGGGCATCTCCGGCAGGATGTCGCGCAGCAACTCGTCGGACGGCCCGGCAGACGGTCCGGTGGCGTCCTGCCCCGGCGGGCCGAGCAGTTCGGTGGCGCGCGTGGTGAGACCCGGATTGAGGGATGCGGCGGCCTCGCGAAGGTCGGACAGCACCTGCTCGTCGGTCACGGCGGGCAGGTGGCGGGCGACCAGGTTGAGAGCGCGTTCCTGGAGGCCCACGTCGGAGTGCTGGAAGGTGAGCGCCGCGTCGGTCAGGATCCTGCCGGTGCGGGTGGCGTCCCGCTTGGCCACCCGGTTCAGCCAGGCGAGCTGGGCGCCCACCAGTTTCTTCTCCGGGCGGAGCAGGACGCGTTCGCAGATCTCGGTGAGGACGTCGGCCTCCAGCAGCCCCGCCCCGTCGAGATCGAGGAGGACCTCCTGACCGTAGGCGGCGATCAGGGACGACCGGTCGAGCATCGCGACGTGGTCACGGAGCAGGGGCGCGTTCTCGGCCGGGGTGAGGGCGAGGGCTTGCAGGTCGGTGAGGGGACGCGGACTCCCCCGGAGCACGTCCGAGATCAGGGATCCGGCGAGTTCCGCGCGGGTGCGTGCCACGAGGTCCTGTTCGCTGGGGCTGAGGGGCTCCCCGGCCAGCAGCTTCTCCGCCACCTGGACCGCGGGGGTGCGGCGGGTGAGATCCAGGAAGGTGCGCCGGATCAGCATGTCCCGGTCGATGACGCCCTTGGCAGCGAAGGCGACGAGATCCTTGCGGTAGGCCGAGACTCCGACCTTCGGGCTTGCCACGGCGAGCGGGAGGAGTGTCGGGGTGAAGGGGTCGTTGCGCAGCCGTGCGAGGAGGTTGCCGTCACGCGGGCCGCCGAGCACGTGGTCGGGGCGCCCGGGCCGCCAACGGCGCTCGGCCCGGTTCATCAGCCACTGCCTGATGAACTCGTCGGAGGTCGGCAGGGGGCAGCCGGTGTCCAGGATGATGTGCTCGGCCAACTCGAACAGCAGGCCATTGTGGAGGCTTCCCCACCACGACTGCGCGGCGATGCAGGCGACCAGCTCCGCGCGCCACTCGGTGGAGTAGAGGTTCGTGATGTCCACCATCCAGCCACACGTCAAGGTCAAGTAGTCGGCGTTGACCAACCAGTCCACTGCGTCCCGGGGTCTGGGTCTGCTCCCCATGCGGGCGGCGGCCAGGGCCTGCCACTGCGGGCTGGGGATGACCCACTTGTTGCCAAGCCCCGGCTCGAAGTGGGCTTCGAGTGGGGCGGCCTGGGCGGCTCGCTGCTCCGCGGTGAGTTCACGGAGTGCCCCGAGCACTCCCTGGACGTCACCGGCTTCCACGAGTTCGATCAGGTTCATCATGCCGATTCCTTCGTCATGTCGTCGCGGACCATGCGGGTCGCGAGCACGTGCTTGCACGGTCCGCGTCCGCCCTGGTACTTCGCCCACCACAGGCAGGTACAGCTCGACCGGCCCGCGTCGTCGACGCGGACCATGTGGGTGTGGTCGTCCTTCCCGACCCAGGCGAGTGCGCCGTCGAGCCTGACGGCGTCCTCCGCGACCAGGGTCCGCGCACCGCGGAGCCGAGGGTTGCGGGCCTCCGCGTCACCGGCTGAAAAGGGCAGGTGACGGTGGAAGTACGTCTGTTCGGCGAGGTCGTAGCCGATCTGCCCCGAGGTCCCGAGCACCGTGAGTGCCGCGCGGACCCGTTCGGGCGCAAGGCCGGCCTGGGGGGCCAGCATGGTTACGTCCAACGTCGGCTCCCAGGCGAGGAGTTCCGCCACCTGCTCGGCGTCGCGCGCCGCGGATCCGGTGGCGAGGTCGTCGAGGACGCCGCCGTCCCCGGAGAACCCGCGCGAGGCGCTCGGCGAGAGCAGCAGCGTCAGCCTCATGCCGGGCAGCCCGACCTCCCAGGCGACGGCCGTGCCCTCGCCCTTGGCAGTCTCAGGGGCGTAGAGCCGTACAACGGTCGCGTGCCGCAGCACGGGTATCAGGCCGGTCAGCCGCTCGGCGCCGGGCAGGCAAAGGGCTCCGGGAGCCGGTCTGCTGACGGGCCGCAGGGTGCGCCCGGTGGGTACGACCCAGCGCGCGGTGCGGGCACGGGAGCCGAGGGCGAGGCGTGGCAGAGAACGCAGGACGGCTGCCGCCTGCGCGGGCGGCACCTCGGCGCGCAGCGCGAAGCCGGCCCCGAGTACCTGGGCCTCGGCGAAGCCGCGCAGCCAGCGCTGTGGGAGGGGGACCTTCTTCTCCACGAAATGGCCGTCCAAGGTGATGGCCTCCACCTCTTCCGGGCCCACTCGCAGGTGAAGCGGGTCGAGGCCGCCGAGTTTGGCGAGAGCCTGACGCAGCGGGACGTTGATGTCGACGTTCGTGGTGCCGTGGCCGACATCGTCGCCGTCGAGGCCGGGAGCGAGGACGTCCAGACGCGCGTAGACCCCGCAGCAGCCGGAGAAGGACTCCATCCGCAGGCGGTCGCCGTTGGCGGTGACCACCGGGTCGAGCGAGGCGGCGGAGCTGGGCCGGTAGTAGCGGGTGGCCGCGACGTCCGCGACCGCGAGGAGTGCCGTGGCCGCGGCGGTCGGGGCGGTCAGGAACCCGTCGAAGAAGCGGGGGTTGGCCTGCTCACCGCCAGGTGTGGCACCGCCCGAGGTTTCCAGGGCGAGGCTGCGGCCGGATGCCGATTCCCGCACCGCGGAGGCGTCCGCATAGGCGTAGGACTGGGTCAGTGCTGTACTCACGCCCGCAGGCTACGGCCAGGCACTGACATCGCCGACATCGCTGACCTCGCGCTTCCATGATGCGGGCTGTTTGATCCGCATGGTGTTCGTGACGTCTTTGGTGGCGATGCTGCGCCGTGTCGCGTAGAAATCCGCTGCGGTGGCGTCGTCGAAGGGGCCGACGTCCCAAGTGCCCATAGTCTCTCCCGATCATGGTGGTGACCGAGGAGCCCTGGTAGAGGCCACTGACAACGGCCGCGCGGGTCGGACCGGCACGAAGTACGCGTGACTGGTCGCGGTGGATGCCACCTGGTCGCAATGGCTGACATCCGAATCGCGACCGAACCGCCGTTAGACTCCGGCACCATGACGGCCGCCACTTCCATATCGCCCATCCCGGTCGCGCCGGTCGGCCTGACCGCCAGGGCCAGAAGGTTCGTCGAGGTGGATAGCGTTCGAGTTCCTCGGCGGGGCCTCGGGCAGCATCGACGGAAGTGGATCGAGCACGGGGCCCCGGCCGTGGAGATCGACCGGGCTGCGGTCTTCCAGGACCGTTGGGGCGGTCTTGCGCTGCCGCCTGCCCCGTTCTACGAGGGCGGTCCGCGCATCCTGGGCGCCGGCTGCCCCGAGGGCTCGACCGACGAGGGCTGGTCGTTTCGGGCGGGAAGCTGTCGGGTGTCCATGGCCTACGGGTTCAGGATCGGCTCCGACGGCGCATTCGGCATCGATGCCTACCGCTGGACACCGCTGCATGCCAGCACAGACGGATGGGTGGAGTCCTTGGCGCTCGCCGCCCACGCCGGTCGCTGGGCCAAGACCGTGACGAGGATCAAGGGGAAGGCCGTCGAGTCGTTGGACCTCGTCGGCTTCGAGCCGGTGCCTGAGGTACAGGGCGTTACGGACACGTGGTGGCGGGGCAAGGACTCGCTCATCGCCCTCTACCGGGGCGAGGCGGTCGGCTTGGACGCTCCGCGCTGCCTTGAAGCCCACGTGTACGGCGGCCTCGACGAGTGGGGGCTCCACGGCGGCTGATCGCCGACACCGCCGACTCTCAGTACCAACTTGGCCGGGCGCTCGCGCCATCCGGCTGGAACGACGTGAAGGTCCGTTTCCGGCTGGTGATGGACGAGGACGGCCGGCCACCGGCGGGCGTCGAGAGCCCTTGGGCGGTGGACCTTGCTCACGGCAGGAGATCGACGGTGAGCGCATCCGCTGGGCTGGAGAGACGGTCCGAGCCTCGGAGGACTGCGCGATTCGGCTGATCGTGCTGAAGGACGGCGGCGCAGTCGCTGCGCCGCCGAGCGTCCTGACGATTTCCCAAGGCCTCGTGCCCGGTGACGGTCTCGCTCATCAGCGCCTTCCCGATCATCAGATCCGCCGTCTGTGGGACGCTCCCGCTCGACGCTGTTCACTTCTGGGGCCGACTCGAGCGCCAGGAAAACGCCCGGCTGATCGACCTGGTGGAAGCGATCAGGAAATCGCAGGTCAAAGCGTGCTGGCGCAGCTCGGCCGGTACAGGACTCCGAACGTCCGAGTCGCGTGAGACCGCGTACTTCTTTCCTCCTCGACAGCGTTCGACGGCTCGGTCACTTCTCGCGGCGTGCCGTGATCTCCGTCGCGTTGGCACGGATCCATTGCAGAAGCGGGTTCAGCGCCGCTGCCGCGCCGCGGCCCAGCCCGGTGACCGAATACGTCACGGACGGCGGCTGCCCCGTGCCGACCTGGCGGTGCACCAGGCCGTCCTGCTGGAGTGAGCGGAGCGTGGCCGCGAGGCTCTTGTCGCTGATTCCCGCGACCACCGTGCGTAGCTCGTGGTAGCGCAACGGTTCGGCCAGCAGTGCCGTGAGGATCAGAATCGTCCACCTGCCGGCGAGGTGCCCCAGCACCTCGCGCGCCGGGCAGTCCTTGTGGAACACGTCACCCATCACACCTCTCCCGGTCTCCTGGACTGCGCACTCACCGCCGGGAGAGCACCGCACCACATGGTGAGCGCCTTCCGCCGCCCCAGCACTCTCCCTAGGTTAGTGCCCTGTTCACGACCAAGGAGGAAGCGTGTCACCGACCACACTCATCACCGGTGCCGCCCGTGGCCTGGGGGCGGCCATCGCGCGGCACCTCGGAACGCGCGGGCACCACCTGATCGTCAACTACCGCACCGGTGCTGCCGACGCGGCGGAAGTCGTGCGTGACATCGAGGCCACTGGCGGCAGCGCGTCGAGCGCCAGGGCCGACGTCACCGACCCAACCGCTGTCGATGAGCTGGTGACCCGGATCCTCGCCACCCACGGGCGGATCGACACCGTCGTCGTCAATGCCAATACCGCTCCGCCGCCCTTCACCGCGCTGGCCGACCTGCCGTGGGCGGCCTTCGCGGCCAAGGTCACCGGCGAGCTTGCTGGAGCCTTCCACATCACCAAGCGCGTCCTCGCGCCGATGCGGGCGCAGGGCGCGGGCCGGATCATCTACATCGGCAGCACCGCGGCAGACTACGTCGGCGAAGGCCGGCTTGCGCATGGCACAGCGAAGTCCGCGTTGGCCACCTTCGCCCGCCACGTCGCTGCGGAGAGCGCGCGCGACGGCGTCAGCGTCCTCGTCGTCGCGCCCGGCGCAGTCCGGACGCCCGCCACCGCAAAAGTCCTGACCGGCGAGCGCGGCGCTGCACTCGCCCGCGAGTCGGTGCTGGGCCGGGTGCTTGAGCCCGAAGATGTCGCCGCCGCGGTGGCACTGGCCGCAGACCCCGCGCTCCGCCCCGCCACGGGCACGACTCTGCGGGTAGACGGCGGCTGGTCGGTCCTCGTCGGCGGTCCGGCAAGCTGAGCACTCAGGCCCGGATCGAACGGTCCAGGTTCGTCGGCAGAAGGGGAGACGTCGCGCTGCGCTCGGCTGGGTCCTCCAGAGGCGTCAGGGGGCCGGTGCCGTGGCGGTGTCGTAGGTGGCGCGGGCGGCGGTGATGTCGGCTCGGTGGCGTTCTGCCCAGCCGACGAGCCCGGCGAGGGTTGCGTGGAGTTCGCGGGCCATGGGCGTGAGGCTGTATTCCACCTTGGGCGGCACGGTGGGGTAGACGGTACGGATGAGCAGGCCGTCGCGTTCCAGCTTGCGCAGGTTCAAGGTGAGCATGCGTCGGCTGATGCCTGTGATGGCGCGTTCCAACTCGGTGAACCGAACTGGCCCGTGTGCGGCGGCGACGAGGATTCCGATGCTCCACTTGCCCGCGACATGGTCGAGGACCTCGGTGAGCGGGCACGCCTCGTTGCTGACCTGGTCGGACACATCGGTGTGACTGCGTGACATGAAAGTGCCTCCTTCCGCCGCACGTCATGGTTACAGAGGATGACTGCTGTAACAAGTCGTGCACCATTGGAAGGAATCCCCGTGCGAAGAATCAACGCATCAGCACAGACGTCACGTTGGTCGGCACTGGCCGTGCTCTGTGCCGGGCAGTTGATGGTCATCCTCGACGGGACCGTCGTGAACGTGGCGCTGCCGTCCATCCAGCGGGACCTCGGCTTCTCCCCGTCGGACCTGGCCTGGGTGGTCAACGCCTACCTGGTCCCCTTCGGTGGCCTGCTGCTGCTCTCGGGACGGCTCGGCGACCTCATCGGACGCAAGCGCGTCTTCATCGCCGGCCTGAGCATCTTCACCGCTGCCTCGCTGCTGTGCGGTGTGTCCCAGGACCCAGCGACGCTGCTCGCCTCCCGGTTCGTCCAGGGCATCGGCGGCGCGGTGACCTCCGCCGTCACTCTCGGCATGGTCGTGACCCTGTTCCCACAACCGAAGGAGCGGGCCAAGGCCATCGGCGTCTACAGCTTCGTCCAGTCCGCCGGCGGCTCGATGGGCCTCCTCGCGGGAGGCGCCCTGACGCAGACCATCAGCTGGCACTGGATCTTCTTCGTCAACGTACCGATCGGCATCATGGCCGCGCTGTCGGCCGGACGCGTGCTCGCCTCCGAGCACGCTGTCGGCCTCGGCAAGGGGACCGACGTCGTAGGCGCGCTCCTGGTCACATCCGCACTGATGCTCAGCGTCTACACGATCGTCGAGACGTCGGACTACGGCTGGACTTCCGCGCACACGCTGAGCTTTGGCGCCGCGGCACTCGCCCTGCTCCTGGGGTTCGTCGCCCGACAGGCGAAGGCGGCCCACCCGCTCCTGCCGCTGCGTATGTTCCGCTCGCGCAACGTCTCAGGAGCGATGGGTATCCAGGCCCTCATGGTGGCGGGGATGTTCAGCTTCCAATTCCTGTGCGTGCTCTACCTGCAGAAGGTCCTCGGCTTCGACGAGATACACACCGGCCTCGGCATCTTTCCGGTCTCGGTCGCGATCGGCGCGCTCTCCCTCGGCCTCTCGCCCAAGCTGATCGCGCGCTTCGGCCCCCGTGCCGTACTCCTTCCAGGACTCTCCCTCGTCACGGCAGGTCTCGCCGCGCTCGGCCGCGTACCGGCAGGCGGGAGCTATGCCGTGGACGTCCTGCCCGCGCTGCTGCCTCTGGGCATCGGCTTCGGCCTCGCGATGCCGTCGCTGGCCACGCTCGCGATGTCAGCGGCCACGCCCCAGGACTCGGGGATCGCCTCCGGCATGTTCAACACCATGCAGCAGATCGGCAGCGCCTTCGGCCTCGCGGTCCTCACCACGCTCGCCACCTCGCATACGGATGCCCTGCTGGGTGACGGGGTGAGCAACGCCTCGGCACTCACGGGTGGTTACCAGCTTGCCTTCCGCATCGGTTCGGGCCTCGTCGCCGTCGCCCTCCTCCTCGCCGCCACCCTGCTGCGATCCCCCGCCACAGCGCAACGTCCAGCGGCCGAGGAGAAGCCGGTCGCCGAGAACGCCACTCGCTGACCAGGCACCGCCGCCCCGGGCCGGGGAGCATTCCGGGCTCGCAGGAGGAGATGTGCCTGTCGTGCCACCGTTGATCACCGCCCCCATCCGTGAGGAGTTCCTCGCGTCACTGCCGCAGCGGGTCACCACCCATCCGTTGGGATGTCACCGTCGACGGAGCCCGGACGAGGTGGTCTCCGACAAGCTCGTCGCGGTACTGGTGTCCGGGATGGGTACGAGCGAGTGGCGGACGCGACGTGCCCGGCGACAGAGAGAGGCCGACGGTCTGAACCACGCCGCCGCGCCAGGGCGGCACGCCCTCCCCTGCGGCGGGGAAGCCGTGCCGCACGGCTGCGCAGTGGGCGCCCTCCTCGCACGCTTCAGGGGATCATCACGCAGTGGTTCTCGATGACCCGGCCACCGCGATCGAGGCCGCCGCAGATGGCCAGCCTCGGGTACGCCCTGATCTCCCGGTTGACGACGAACCGCCACCGCGCGACGTTCGCCTTGCTCCCCCGGTAGTCACCGACGAACCCACGGAGCGTTCCCGGCAGGCCATCCCTGGTGGTGACGGTGATGTCCTGGACGTAGTCCCGGCCCTGATAGGCGGTGGCGACGCAGATGTAAGTGCCGCAGGTGGACTTCACTTCGGCACTCGCGGGCGCCGCGGTTGCCAGCAGCAGCCCGCCGGCGGCCGTGAGCGCGGCTGTGACGGTGGCCGCCCGCAGTCGTGTCCTTCGTACTTCGATCATGAGCCTCTCCTTGTTCGCGTGCGGTGCTCGACCCCGCCGATGGCGGGACCGGCTCGTACGGGGCGTTCTGGTCCGGGCAGCCGGCTGCCCGGTTTTGAGCGGGCAGCGCCGGCGACGAGGTCGGTGGGGGCGCTCGTGTCATTGGCGCATGCCTCAAGGCGCCGCGTCGGCCAGGTCCTCGCAACACGGACTTGAGCATGCTCCGGTGATAACGGCACGCCGGGGGCGCTGTCCGGCGTTCGGTGAGTGCGCCCCCCGTGTGAGTGCAATGGTCGTACCGGCGACACCTGCCCGCCGAGTTCAGTGCGAGGCGTGAGACGGGGAGGGGATGCGCGGGTCGGGCGCTTGAACGAGCCGCGCGGTCAAGGCCGAAGCAGACAGTCGCAAGCCGGTTGAGGAACCGGAGGAACTGCGGAGGACGTCTCCCATGTGATCAATCTTGAGGGGGCTGCGCAGTGCGGATCTACATCAGTGCGGACATGGAAGGCGTCACGGGACTCGTTGACGCTCAGGATGTCCAGCCCGGTGGACGGGACTACGAGCGTGGACGGCTGATGATGGCGGAGGACGTCAACGCGGCCGTACGTGGAGCCGTCGCGGCCGGTGCCACGGACATCACCGTCAACGATGCGCACGGACCGATGCGCAACATCCTGCCGGAGTCCCTGCACCCGGCGGCCCGTCTCATCCGCGGCAGGCCCAAGCACATGGGCATGCTCGAAGGTCTCACCGCCGAGCACGACGCCGTGATCTGCGTTGGCTACCACTCCCGCGCCGGTGCGCTCGGCGTGCTCAGCCACAGCTTCATGGGCCATGAGATCGAAGACATGTGGCTGGACGGCCGGCCTGTGGGTGAGATCGGCTTGGCCCACGCGACCGCGGCCGCCATCGGTGTCGCCCTGATCGTCCTCACCGGTGACGACTGTGCCTGCACGGAGATGACGGAATGGGACGCCTCTGTCGAGACGGTGGCGGTGAAATACGCGCGGGATCGCTTCGCGGCTGATCTGCGACCGGCGGCCGAAGCACGCGCGGCGATCGAGAAGGCGGTCACCGCCGGTCTCTCCGCAGCGCCGGAGGCTCCGGTGGCCGCCCATGCGGCCTCGTCCACCCTCACGGTCCGCTGGCAGTCGGCTTCAGTGGCCTCGACGCTTCTGGGAATTCCGGGAGTCTCCCCGGTGGATACGCGGACCGTTCAGGCGCAGGGAACTCTGCCCGGCCTTTACCGGCTGTTCGGAGTGTGGATGCGGGTGGCAGCGTCTCTGGCCAACCAGCCGCCGTACTGCTGACCGTCACGGGCCACGCCCAAGCCAACATCGACAAGCTTGGCCTTGGCCGAGTGAGGCGAGGGCGCCGTTGGCCGGAACGCGGCCGGGCCCGCCCGTCGGACTGTGGGCGGGCCCGGTGCAGCTCTCGTACCTCATGAGGGCGTCGCTGCGCTCCAGCCTGAGGTCCAGCAGGAACTTGTCCATCTCGCCGACGACGTGGTCGCCGCCGCCGCTCCAGCTGCCCCTGGCGTACGCGTGGTACCTACCGGTGCTGCTGTTCAGCGACACGCACAGCTTGATCTTGAAGGTGACGTTGGAGCCGGGAGTGTCGAACGTCCTGCTCTGGTAGTTGGCATTGGTCAGTCGGCGCCGGCGCGCTGCGGAATCGGCGAGTCCGGACCAGCACTGCGGTGAGGTGAGGGACGCAGACCGCTCAGTCGATCTTCTTGATCACTCGGGCGGGCACTCCCGCGACCATGGTGCCGGCGGGAACATCACGCGTGACCACCGCGCCGGCGGCGACCACCGCACCGGCACCGATGGTCACCCCTTGCGTGATGACGGCGGCCGTCCCGATCCAGACGTGGTCCTCGATGCTGATCGGGGCGAAGGTGAGGTACTCCCGTCGCTCCGCCAGGGGCAGTGGATGGCCTCCGGTGATGAGGCTGACCTTCGGGGCGATCATGACGCCGTCCCCGATACGGATTCCTCCCTTGTCCATGAAGGTGCATCCCTGGTTGACGAAGACGTTCTTCCCGAACGTCGTGTTCAGCCCGTACTCGGTGAAGAACGGCGGGTAGATCGTCACCGATTCGGGCAACGGACCACCGAACACAACGGAAAGTAGTGCATCACGCCGTTCGGTGTCGCTGAACGGAAGGACGTTCAGCCGAGACGTCGCATCGGTCACCTCCGTGATTCGCTCCGCGTGACGTGCGAACTCAGGTGTACGGACATACATGACCTGCTGTGTGCGAGTGGACATGCGCCGATCCCACCACCAGGCTGAACCCGCGATCAAACAACCCTTCATCTCACCAGCCACAATGAACGGTTGTGGAAGTACGGTGGGAGCGTGGATGTTCAAGCGCTGCGGACGTTCGTGGCCGTCGCTCAGACCGGGCAGTTCCAGGCTGCGGCCGACGAGCTGGGGGTCAGCCAGCAGGCCGTCTCCAAGCGGATCGCGGCCCTGGAGAGGCACATCGGGGTGACGCTCCTGGTGCGGACCTCACGAGGCTCCCGGCTGAGTCTGGACGGACAGGTCTTCCTGCCGCACGCCAGGAGGATCCTGGCGGCCGTCGAGCAGGCCGAGCGGGCCGTCCGCCCCGGAAGCCGCCCCCTGCGCGTCGACGTGCTCAATCGGCGCATTGCCCCGGCCCAGGCCGTCTACCGGTTCTACCGCTCCCACCCCGGAACGGACCTGGACGCAGTCACACTGGACAAGGAGAACGCCGTCCAGGCCGCTCAGGCGGTACTCGAAGGGACCGTCGACGCGTCCTTCCGTGCCCTCCCGGCAGACCAGGTCCCGGCCGGTATCCACGCCGAACGGCTCCTGGACACTCCCCTGGAGCTCCTGGTCGGGCCCGGTCACCCGCTGGCTGACGCGCCCTGGGTCGGCCCTGCTGACCTGGCCGGCCACCGCATCTGGATCCCCGGCATCAGGCCGGACACGGAGTGGGCCGCGTTCTACCGGGCACTGTCCGAGGCCTTCGGCCTGAGCATCGACGCGCTCGGCCCCAACTTCGGTGACGAGGCCCTGATGGACGCGCTGGCCGACTCGGCCTCGCTGGCCACCCTCGTCGGCAGCGGGGACCGGTACCTGTGGCCCCACAACCACGACCTGCGACGCATCCCGTTGCACGGCCCCACCCCGGTCTATCCGCACGTGCTGCTGTTCCGCAGCGGAGACCAGCACCCCGCGCTGACCGCGCTACGCGACCACCTGCGCACCGCGGGCCCGCGGACCCCGCACGACGCGTGGGCGCCCAACTGGGCGGGTCCGCCGGCCGAGCCGCCGGGCTGACAGTCATGGCGCGAGCGTCCCCCGGGCGACGACCGGGCCCACCGAGCCGGGTGTGAGGGGACCAGCCGTCTGAGCGACGTGCTCCTCGGGAGCCACTGTGAGGTACCGGTAACAACAAACCGCTTGCCTCAGCTCATGAGCGGCGCTTTCGTATCCCCCACGAGCGCTGCCCGATCCGCGGCGGCGTGCCGACTTCAGGGGTGGGGAACAGCGTTGCGGAACACGTTAGGAAGAGGCGGCAGACTGACGACGACGCTGCTGGCGGGCGTCCTGGCCGGGTCGGCTCTGGTGGCCGCCCCCGGTACCGCGTCCGCGGCCCACGGGGCCGCCGCCCCGGACGCGCCCGAAGCCGTCGTGGTGCCGTCGCACCGGGGCACGGAGCTGTCGATCGCGTCGTTCACTCAGATGACCGTGGACGAAGCCAGCCGGCGCCTGTGGATCGCCGGGGACCAGGTCTATCCGGACGGGTCGCGGGACGGCGAGCTGATCGGCGATCTCTACGGGGGCGTGGGCCCCGCCACCGCGAGCGCCCACCTGGCCGCTCCCCTGTCCGGCGTCGCGGTGGACCCGGACGGCTCGAAGGTCTACGCCGGGCAGTCCGACCACATCGCGACCTACTCCCACTCCAACGGGTACCTGTACCCCGGTGACCCGATTCCGGCGCCGGCCGACGGCTGCGGTCGGGAGTTGGTGCACACCGGCGGGCGGCTGTTCTACACCAGCCGCCCGGCCACGTCGCCCGGGAACTGCGCCGACGGACTGGGCAGTGTCGGCGTCGCCGCGACAGCCGAGGGCGGCACGGCCGGCGAGGTCATGTATTCGTCCTCTTCGATTCATCTCGAGGGAGGGCCGGGCGGTCTGCTGGTGACCGCTCCGGAGCGCTGGTCCCCGACCGACGACCCCGACCTGGGGATCTACCGGGTGACGGACGGAGCGGACGGGGACGTGCTGGAGTTCCTGGGCGAGCGCCGGTTCGGCGAGGACGGCACCGGCCGGGGCATGGACTTCCGGGACGCCGACTTCTCCGCGGACGGCTCCGTCCTCGCGGTGGCCGACGGCGTCCGGGGGACCGTGCTGCTCGGCGGCCAGGACGCCCGCTTCCTGGAGAACCACTACGCGCCGCTGCCGGAGGGCGTGGCGCCCACGGCCGTCGCCTTCAGTCCCGACGGCAAGTGGTTCGCGCAGGGCGGCGCCGCGTCTGGCGATGAAGCCGACCTGACCCTGGCCTTCGCCGATCCCTCGGTCGAACGGCAGCCGCTGCGCTTCAGCTTCGAGGACGAGAACGCGGGCCACCGCGTCGTCCCGCGGGGCATGGAGTTCTCCGGGGACGGCGAGCAGCTCTTCGTGGTGACCTCCAACCACGAGAGCACCAGATTCTGGCTGCACACCATCCAGACCCGGGAGGCACTGGCCCCCTCGCGCATCGTGGACGTGACACACGGCCCGGCGGTCGCCGGGGAGCCGTTCAGGGTGAGCGGACGACTGGACCTGGACGGACTGGCGCCCACCGAGGCACCGCAGATCACGGTGTGGCGGCTGAACGGCTCGGAGTTCACCGACCTGCCGCCGGTCCCGGTGGCCGCAGACGGGACGTTCGTCCTGGAGGACGTCCTGCCGGACCAGCCCGGGAACGTCCAGTACGTACTCGGTTACGCGGGTGACGAGGTCCACTACATCTCGGAGTACTGGCTTGTGGTGGACACGGTCGAGGCCTCGGGCACGGTGGGCCGCGGCGGCAGCTAGCCGGCGCGCGTAGCGGCGGACTGCCCCGGCAGGGCGGCTGATCACCCCGTAGGTGCGCGGTCCCGGCGTGCGTCCGGGGTCCGGGGGAACGCGGCCGAAGTGCTCGGGCACCCGCCCCCGCAGATGACGCCATGAGGCCGTCCTCCCGACCCCCGTGGCGGGAGGACGGCCCCGGTCTTCTCGGTGGCCGTCCGGTCAGTACAGCTTGTCGACGGCCGTGCTCGTGGTCTTCTTGAAGGCGGCCACGGGCGCGTCCTGGAAGCCGCCCATCTGACCCCACTTGACGACGGTCACGGTCCTGCCGTCCCGCCCGACCGACAACAGGGCGATGTCGGTGGCGCCCCAGGACGTCTCGGTGTGCAGGCCGCGGACCCGGGCGCCCTCCTCGACCGGCAGCTTGCCGTAGTCCCGGCCCTCGGCGTCGACGTCGGGCGAGGAGTCCTCGATGCGGTCGGCGCAGGTGCGGATCAGGTCGTCGTACTGCTTGGCCAGGGCCTTGGCCCGCGCCGCCGTGTCCGTCACGACGGTCAACTGCACGGCGCCGGTGTCCAGGTCGGTCCAGAACCGCCGCTGCCGGTAGTCGTAGGAGGGCACCCCCTCCGTGCTCACACAGAGGCCGAGTTCCTCCGGGAACCCGTCGGTGACCGCACCGGCGGTCCAGGACGACGTCGGGTGCGGCGGCAACTGGGACGCCGACAGGAACGCGGGGGCGACGGCCTTCGGCGCGGCGCCGGCGGCCGGTGCCGTGAGGACCGTGGCCGCCGCGAGGGTGGCAAGGGTGAGCGCGGTGAGCGTGCTCGTTCGCGTGAGCATGGACATGGATGTCCCCCGGTGGTTGCCTCGTGGGCATGGACGATGCGTGGACGTTCGGGATGCGCGGGCACTGATGCCGCGGGAAGGTCCCGCCGGCCGCCCCGGGCCCGGCCGGTGCGGCACCAAGAGCATCGGCGTTCACGGGGGCCGGGCGCAACAGCCGACGGCCCGTCACGCCGGGTGGAACCATCCCAGCCCGTCTGACGTGCTGGTACATGGGGTGCCTGGGATACCGTCCCGGGCCCGGTGGGGTCGTACGAGGACGGGTGGGCCCGTGTCGGCACAGGACGACGGCGACGGCATCGACGAGGTGGCGGCGTTCGCGGCGCTGCTGCGGGCGCTGAAGGAACGCACGGACCGCAGCTACGGCTCGCTGGCCCGCCGCCTGGGCATGAACACCTCGACGCTGCACCGCTACTGCGCGGGGGACGCGGTGCCACTCGGCTTCGCCCCCGTCGAACGCTTCGCTGCCCTGTGCGGGGCGACCTCGGAGCAGCGCCTGGAACTCCACCGGCGTTGGCTCCTGGCAGTGGCGACCCGCCACCGGCCTCGTACGGGGGTGGCGGCGGAAAACCCGCCCAGCGCCGCGGAGACGGAAACAGAGACGGAGACGGAGACGGAGACCGTGAACGACGCGGCTCACGGCCCCGAGGACACGACGGTGGACGACGCCACCGAACCGGACACCGCTCCGAAGGCCACCACCGGCGGCAGCCCGGTCGTCGAAACGGACCCCGCGGCGCCCGGGCAACCCGGCACTCCCGTGCCCCTGCCCCCGAGCCGCCCCTGGTACCGGCGCAGACGTCCCGTGGTCGGGGTGGCCTCCGTCTGTGCTGTGCTCGCGACACTCGGGGCCCTGTCCGCGCTGCCGGACGGGCGCCGTCCGTCCGCCGAGGGTCCGGCCCAGGTCGCCGGACCGGCGGCGTCCAGCTCGGCCGAGGCCCCGGCGTCCGAGCGGCGTGGCGCCTCGCCAGGTCCGAGCCGCACCCCCACCACCGACACCACCGAACGGCCGTCGGGCTCCGCCACCTTGGAGAGGAAGCCCGGCATCGCCCGCCCACCCGGCGCGACATCGGCCTCGCCCCGCGGCGAACAGCCCGCCGGATCGCCGCTCACCTGGGCCGTCAACTCACAGGCGTGGAAGCTCGGTTGCGGCCACGACTACGTCATCGACAAACCGCCCGGCCAGGTGCCCCCACCACCGGCCCCGCAGGACGCGGCGCCCTGGGCGACGACACAGAACGCCGTACACGGCGGCGAGACACTCGTGCACGTGTCCGTGCAGGGGCGCAGCGACACGGCCGTCGTGCTGGAGGCGCTACGCGTGCGTGTGGTGGGCCGTACGGCTCCGGTCGAGGGCAACGCCTACGCCATGGATCAGGGCTGCGGCGGCTCGCTCACTCCCCGGTACTTCGCCGTGGACCTGGACAAGGACCGCCCCCTGGCCCGCGCGGTCGCCGGGAACGACTCCGGCACGCCGATCCCGGCCGTGCGCATGCCCTACCGTGTGTCCGCGACGGACCCCGAGGTGCTGCTGGTCACGGCCGAGACCAGCTCGTGCGACTGCCGCTGGTACCTCGAGCTGGACTGGTCCTCCCAGGGCCGCAGGGGCACCGTGCGCATCGACGACGACGGCCGCCCGTTCCGCACCAGCGCCATCGAGGGCCTGTCCCGGTACACGTACGACACCCTGGAACGCCGGTGGGGGCCCTACGGTTGACCGGTTCCGCCGGACCCGCTCGGCGTCCGGTCTGACGGTTGCGCACCGCCCTCGGGAAACGACCGACGACGGCAGTGTGCCGTTGAAGGGTGGCGTGGCCGGGCCCGTGTTCGGCACGGCCCCGGCCCCTTCTTCGGTTTCGGCCCCTTCCTCGGTTCCGGCGAGTACTACATTTCCTGCTCCCACCAGCCGCGTGTGTCGACGTCTGCGGCTTCCGCCAGCGCCTCCAGTTCCGCGATCTCCTCGTCGGCGAGCTCGATGCCGTGAGCTCGGACCAACCCGTCGATGTGACCCGCCTTCGTGACCCCGACGATCGGGGTGGTCCCCTTGGCGAGGGCCCAGGCGGTGGCGACGTCGGCGGCGGACGCGCCTCGGTCCTTGCCGATCACCCCCATCCGGTCCGTCAGCGCCCGCAGTTGGGGCAGGACGCCGTTGTACACCTCCGCCCGGCTGCTTCCCTCCGGCAACGGGTTCGCCGGGCTGTACCTACCGGTCAGCGCGCCCTGTTCGAGGACCATGTAGGAGAAGAACCGCACGTCGTGCTCGCGACAGTGGTCGAGGATGCCCGCGCGCTCGGAGCTCCGGTACAGGAGGCTGTAGTGGTTCTGGACGGCCTCCACGCGGAAGCCGGCCTCGCCGAGGATCTGATCGGCGAGAGCGATCTCCGCCATGTTGTGATTCGAGACGCCGACATGCTTGATCCTGCCGCTCTTGAGCAGCGGAATCAGAGGCGGCGTCCATCGTGCCACGTCGGCAGGGTTGTGGATCCAGAAGAGGTCCACGTAGTCCGTACTCATTCGTTCGAGGCTCTGCTCCAGCATGTCCGCGACCGGATCGTCGCCGTCGCCCGCGATCTGCGGGGTGAACTTGGTGGACAGCTGGTATTCGCTGCGGTGACAGCCCTTCAGTGCCTGGGCGAGGGCCGACTCCGAGCGGCCCATGCCGTACGCCACGGCGGTGTCCCACAAGGTGAACCCGTTCGACTGCGCCTTCTCGACGACCTCTCGCAGGCCGGACTCGCTCAGCCGGCTGCCAAAGTAGCCGTCACCGGCCTCGCCGCTGTCTCCCCAGGCCCACGTGCCCAACGCCACCGCCGGCACAGCCAGCACTTTGCTCGTCATGTCCTACCTCAGTTGTTCGTTCTCGGGATGGTGTCGCGACGTTCGACCCCAGGAGACCGTGGTCGCCGCCACCGGAGAAGGCCGTGTCCATGGGGGGTACAACCTCAACCCCCCTCACGCCGTGACCAGTGGCTACGATGAATGACATGGATCAGCAGCCGGGGAACCGCGGCGACATCCGGGACTTCCTTGCCAGCCGACGCGCCAGGATCACCCCGGCCCAGGCCGGACTGCCGACCAGTGGCCGTCGCCGGGTCGCGGGGCTGCGGCGCGAGGAGGTCGCCGTCCTGGCGGGCGTGAGTACGGAGTGGTACACGCGGCTGGAGAAGGGCCACATCGGCGGCGTGTCCGAGAACGTCCTTGACGCCGTCGCCCGGGCCCTGCGACTGGACGACGACGAACGCACCTACCTGTTCGGCCTGGCCCGGTCGTCGCGGCACGCGAGTCGCACGCCGTCGCGTCGCAGGGACGTCGAGGTCCCGCCCCGGGTCCAGTGGCTGCTCGACTCCATGACGACGTCCTCGGCGTTCGTGCGCAACGGCCGCACGGACATCGTCGCCGGCAACCCCCTGGCCCGAGCCCTGCTCGGGCCGATGTTCGACAGCGCCACCATCGACGAGCGCGGCCGCCCCAACATCGCCCGATACATCTTCCTCGACCATGGCGCACGTGACTTCTTCGTCGACTGGGATGCCGCCGGCGTCGCCACCGCCGCCCTTCTGCGTGCCGAGGTCGGGCGCGAGCCCCGCGACCGGGAACTGCGCGGACTCGTCGAAGAGCTCTCCACCTTCAGCCCGGAGTTCCGCGGCCACTGGGCCGCGCACGACGTCCTGATGCGCCACGACGGCGTCAAACGGCTCCAGCACCCCTCCGTCGGCCACCTGGAACTGACCTTCCAGTCCCTCGACCTGCCCCTGTCGGACCGAGCCGTGCACGACCTGATCGTCTACACTGCCGAACCCGGTACCGCGTCCGAGGACCGGCTCGAACTCCTCGCCATCTGGGCCGCTACGCAATCTCGGCCGGCCCAGCCCACCCGCCGCTCTCCTCAGCCCGGACCGCTCTGATCGGTCGCGGTCCACCTGTGCGGGACGCACGGGGCGAGGTCGGTATGAACCGGGTGGGCCGAGGAGCCGTCCGGGCCGTCTGTGCGCCAAGTCGGTGCCACCCCGAAGGGGCGCTCGGTGACCGGCTCAGATCGGTGTTGCCGAACCCGGCATGGCGCTCATGCTTCGCACCGCCGAAGGGACCGAACGATTTCACAGGCAGCCGCAGCCTGGGGCGTAGAGCAGCAGGAAGAGAGCCGTCATGGCCGTTGCGGTGAAGAGGGCAGCGGTCAGGGCGGCAAGGCCCAGACGAGGACGCTTCGCAGAGGTACGGAAGGTCTGCCAGGCACCGTGGGCAAGGAAGCAGCTGATCAGCCCGGCCCCCGCGATGGTGAAGCGTGGGCTCGCGGACCAGCTCACGTAGGCGATCAGAACCAGGCCGCCGAGCAGGACGCAGGCGAGCAGAGTGAGAATCGCCTCGGCGACGGCTTCTCCCACCGTTTCCATCAGGAAGTCGCCTACGCCCTTCGCTGCCCTGCGTATCCCCACGCCACTCCCCTGGCTCTCGCATCCGATGGCCCCGAGCGGGACCTGACAGAGAGGACTCCGGCCGAGCCGAAACGGTTGTGGAGGTGCCACTCAGGCCGATCCTTCCACGGGCTCCGGCGATGGCCACCACGGTCATGCCCCGCTCTCCTGTCGGGTGGATGCGAAGCGGCTTCCGGCGCACATCGGGCTGGGCGCCACCCGGGGCGGCGCGTCGTGTCGGGAGGGCCGTTGGACCAGGAGGACCCTGTCGGTGTAATGGACCATCCCCGGGGCGAAGTCGCCGAAGGCGTCCTTCCCGCCGGACCGGCCGGTGCTCGTGTTCTCAGCCATGGTCTCTCCCTACCTGCGACGACGTCCTCGGACCATCTTCGAAGGTGCAAGCGAAGGACGTCGTCAGACAGGCCCGGCGAGGGTGTCCCTGGTGAGGGGCGTACTGGCAGGGCATCCCTCGTTCGGGCTTCGCGGCCTAGCGTGGAACACACGGCCCACGTCGGCCCCAGGAAGCCTGCTCAGCCATGCGGCGGGACGTGCTGAAGCAGAGGGAAGAAGGTAGAAGGAAATGACTGCCCACGGATTTGACCAGGTCTTCCCGCTCGGGGAGAAGAACGACGCCTACGCGGAGTACTTCATAGGCCAGAGCTACCTGGCTCCGCTCGTCTCGAGAAGCGTTCCGGTCAGCAATGTCTCCTTCGAGCCGGGCTGCCGGAACAACTGGCACATCCACCACGGCACGGGCGGTGGCGGTGACCAGGTCCTGCTGTGTACGGCGGGCAGCGGCTGGTACCAGGCCGAGGGCGAGGATCCCGTCAGCATGGAGCCGGGCACAGTGATCCGCGTCCCGGCCGGGACGAAGCACTGGCACGGCGCGAAGGCCGACTCCTGGTTCTCCCACCTCGCCTTCATCACCCCGGGCGAAGACGTCAGCAACGAATGGCTCGAGCCCGTCACCGACGAGGCGTACGGCGAGCTGCCGAAGAACGGAGCAAGCGCATGACCATCCTCGACGAAGCCTACGCACTGTCCAACGGCGTCGAGATCCCCAAGCTGGGGCTCGGCACCTGGTTCATCGACGACGACCGGACGGCCGAGGCAGTCCGCGCAGCCGTGGAGATCGGCTACCGCAACATCGACACCGCCCAGGCCTACGGCAATGAGCGCGGCGTCGGCGAGGGGGTGCGCTCCGCAGGCGTGCCGCGCGACGAGCTGTTCGTCTCGACCAAACTCGCCGCGGAGATCAAGGACTACGGCCAGGCGGTCGACGCGATCGACGGGTCACTGGAGAAACTCGGCATCGAGTACATCGACCTGATGCTCATTCACAGCCCGCAGCCGTGGAACGACTTCCGTGGCGGCGACTACGCCGAGGGCAACCGCGAAGCGTGGCGCGCGCTCGAAGAGGCTCATCAGGCCGGCCGGATCCGCTCCATCGGGGTGTCCAACTTCCAGCAGCAGGACCTGGAGAACATCCTCCGGGGCGCAACCGTCGTGCCGCACGTGAACCAGCTGCTCGTCCACGCCGGCAACACCCCCTCACAGCTCCTGGACTACTGCGAGGGCAAGCAGATCCTCGTGGAGGCGTACTCGCCGATCGCACACGGGGCGATCCTCCAGAACGCCGAGGTCCGGGCGATGGCAGAGAAGTACGGCGTGTCCGTCCCGCAGCTGTGCATCCGCTACACCCTGCAGCTGGGCACGGTGTCACTGCCCAAGACGGCGAACCCCGAGCACATGCGCACCAACGCCGAGGTCGACTTCGAGATCTCCGCCGACGACATGGACGCCCTGCGGGGTCTGCGCGATGTGGACTACGGCGAGCACAGCGCGTTTCCCGTGTACAGCGGCAAGTGAGTCATGGGCACTCGAGCCGGCGAGCGGCGAAGAGCGAGGAGTGTCCGGGCCGCAGACGGCCGGCAGCGCACTGGGAATGCGCAGGGTGCCGATGCGGCGCGGCTTCCCGACCGTCATCTCGGGGTGGTACCCGTCGGTCACGCGCACGCCGGGCCGGAACAGCGCACCGATCGGCCCGGTGTGCGCGGGCCGGGGCGGACGGCGGCAGGTGGTCGGCGGCAGGTGGACGGCGGGAGGCCGATTGGCCGGGCAGGTGCGAGGGTTCACGCGTCCGCGACCCAGCTGCCGTGGAATCCCAGCGGTACCCGGCCGGGGAGCCGCACGCGGGCCAGCGGGCGGCCGCCGAAATCCTGGGCCGAGAGGACGACGAGGTCACTCGCACCGCGGTCGGGGTCGTTCACGTACGACAGGACGTAGCCGTCGTCCTCGTCGCGTGCCCCGCGTCGTGGGACGAACACCGGCTCGCCGACCGCCGCGCCCCGGGGGAAGCGGTGGAGCTGTCCGCTGCCGCGCAGCATGTCGTGCTTCACCAGGTAGTTGGTGAACTTCTCGTCGGGGCACGCTCCGTCGACGGTCTCGTAGGCGTGCCACATCTCGGCGGCGCACGCGGTGTAGGCGTAGCGGTGGCGTCGCGAGACGAGGGCTTCGTTGATGCGCGGGAACTCCTGGGGGCGGTCGTCGAGTCGAGTGCTGCGGACCCGGGCCGCGCGCAGGTCGATCGTCCACCGGTCGAGCGTCGGCGACCCGGTCGCGGTGGGCCCTCCCGTGCCGCGTCCGGCGGCGTGGAAGGGCGCGGGGAATCCGATGTACTCCAGCACGACCGTGTCGCCCTGGTCGTAGGCGTTGAGGGTGTGCGAGTAGTACACGGGGTCGATCTCGAACCAGCGCGTGGCGCCTCCGGCGCGCGGCAGCAGCCCGATGCGCATGGGGTGCCGGTCGTTCCACACGTACGGCACGGTCGCGCCGGCCTCTGCCGCGGCGGTGTCGAAGGTGATCGGGACGTCGACGATCACCACGTACTTCTCGGTGAGCGCGAAGTCGTGCATCATCGGCGCGTCCGCGACCGGGATCCGCGTGGCCGACCGCGCCCTGCCGGTCCGGTCGACCACGATGTGCCGCACGTGGTCCCAGGTGGGGTAGTACGCGATCGCGTGCAACTCGTCGGCGGTGGCGTCGTACTTGGTGTGCGCGGCGAGCGGTCCCCGGAGCGTGGAGCGGAAGTCGTACGGGCGCACGGTGTTGAGCTCGCCGTCCAGTTCGTACGGCAGGGGGCCGCCTTCCTGTGTCGCGAGGATGCGACCCTTGTACGGGATCACGTGTGTGTTGCACGCGAAGTCGTCCTGCGGTACCGGGCCCGGATATGTCTCGCCGAGCTTCGTCGTCACCTGCGTGGAGCGCACCCAGCGGTTGCGGTACCACTCGGCGCGGCCGTCCCGCAGCCGTACCCCGTGCACCATGCCGTCGCCGAGCATCCAGTGGTGGGCCCGGACGTCCTCGATGCCCAGCGCGTTCGGGCCGTTGCGCAGGTAGCGGCCGTCCAGGTCACGGGGGATGCGGCCGACGACGTCGAGGTCGAAGGCGGTCAGCTCCTCGGTGACCGGCGCGAAGGCCCCTTCCAGGAAGGGAGTCGCGCCGGTCCCGGCGCTCTTCGAGGCCGCGGGAGTCGCCCGCGCCGCAGTGGCGAGGGGGCCGGGTCCGAGGCCGCAGCCGACCGCACTGCCCGCTGCCGCGACCGCGGCGCCCTTGAGGAGTTTCCGCCGTGTGTGACCGGCCATCGTGATCCCTCGCTCCGTCGTCGGTGTCCGGCCGCGTCGGCCGGATGCGTGGTGACGGGATCAACCCTCCTCCGCGGACGCCCGCGAAGCAGGTGACCCAGCCTCCGAATCCGGGGTGGTGCCGGCACCACCCCGGGGCTCGTCGCCGCGGTGGCCGTGGCCTGGAGTGGTGGAACGGATCCTGGTGAGCGCCTGTCCGGCGGGCCTCCCGGTGCGGCTCTGTCCGCGTGAGGGGTGAGGTGACGAGCGGTTGGTGCTCGGTCCTGGGCACGATGGGGTGCGCGAGGCCGTCGGCGGCGAACTGGACCGGGACGTTTCGGGCCGAGCCGGGGAACTTCACGAACCAACGCCGGGCCGCACTCGTGACCGGTGCGGGCGGTGCCCTCGGCCGGGCCACCGCCGTCCGGCTGGCCGCCGACGGACACGACGTCGCCGTACTCGACCGCGACACCGCGTCACTGGAGGGCACCGCCTGACCTCCGGGCCCGCGACTCTGGCGGGGCTGCCGCCTCCATGGGTGCGACCGCCCCGCCCGGCTCCGCGGCGATCTACCGGCCGCGTGCCATGGTCGACCGGAAGGTCCAGTGCCCCGACCCGACCTCGTACACGGCCTCCTCTCCGGTGAGCCGCAGCATCCGCGCGCCGTGGGGCGCCTGGGCGTGTCTGCCGGAGACCGGCACGTGCACCTCCGCGGTGCTGCCCGCGGGGACGTCCACCGTGAGGCGGAAGCGGTCGTCCGAGCGCTGCCAGTCGGTGCGGGCGAGGCCGTACGGGGTGCGGTAGGAGCCCGCGGCGGAGGTCATGTCGCCCTCCACCGCCGGGTCGATCAGGAGCTTCGCGTAGCCGACGGAGTCCTCGGTCTGGGCGATGCCGGCGACGCGGGTGGTGAACCAGGAGTCGATGGCGCCGAGCATGAAGTGGTTCTGGGACTGGCCGGGTCCGCCGTCCCAGGACTCGCCCAGGGTGGTGTTTCCGGCGAGCACCTGGTAGCCGTAGCTGGGGCTGGTGGTCTGCGTGGCGATGGCGTGCACGAGGTCGTCGCGGCCCGCCTCGCTCAGCACCCGGAAGGCTGCGGGCAGTGAGATCTCACCGAGGACCAGGTGGTTTCCGGCGTCCCTGATCGCGCCGGTGAAGTGGGCGAGCAGGCGGTCCCGCTCGCCGCGCGGGTGGGCGCCCATGTCGAGGGCGAGCGCCTCGGCGCCGTGTCCGCCGCCGCCGAAGGTGCCGGTGGCGGTGTCGTAGTACTTCGCCGTCAGCGCCTCGACGCTCGCGGCGGCCTTCCGGCGGTACTCGTCGGCCGCGGCGCTGTCGCCGAGGAGCGACGCGATGCGGCCGAGGGTGTCGACCACCCGCCAGTACCCGTAGGTGCCCGCCACCGCGCGCGGGAAGGTCCGGTCGGGGGTGAACCAGTCGCCCAGGCCGTAGTCGAGGATGCCGTCGGCGACCTGGTTCTCCAGGAAGGCGGCGTAGCGCCGCATGTCCGGGTAGTACGTCTCCAGGGTCTGGCGGTCCCCGTAGGTGAGGTAGAGCTGCCAGGGGACGAGGACGAAGGCGCCGCCCCAGTTGGAGTCGTTGCGGTAGGCACCGGGCAGGTTGGTGTATTCCGGGACGGTGCTCGGGACCAGCCCGTCGGTGGTCTGCGCGTCGGCCATGTCCCGGACGATCTTGCGGAGGTAGGCCCGCATGTCGTAGTTGCCCGCGAGGGCGGGGAAGACGAGCTGGTTCTGTTCGAGCCAGCCGAGCTTCTCGCGGCTCGGGCAGTCGGTGAGCACACTCATCATGTTGCCCTCGATCGAGCGGCGGATCAGCGAGTGGATGCCGTTGATCAGCGGGTCGGAGCTGGTGAAGTCGCCGGCCGAGGCGTTGTCGGCGCGCAGGACGTGTCCGCGGACGCTCACCGTCGCGCCCTCGGGCACGCCGCGCAGTTCCAGGTAGCGGAAGCCGTGGTAGCTGAACCGGGGGTGCCAGGTCTCGGTGCCCCGGCCGCCGGTGGTGTAGCTGTCCCACAGGGGGGCGCCGACGTTGCTGATGGACTGGAAGGCGTGGCCGTCCTTCAGGCTCTCCGCGGGGTAGACGCGGATCGCGGTGCCCTTCGGCGCGCGGACGGTGATCTCGGGCCAGCCGGCGATGTTGCGGCCCAGGTCGAAGACCCGGCTGCCCTCGGCGCCGTCGGCCTCGCGGCCGTTCAGTGTCTCGACGACGCGGACGGGCTCGGTCTCCCGGGCGCTGAGCTGCGCGGGCCGGTCGGCGGGACCGGGGCCCGCCACCGCGACCGCGTGCCGCCAGCCGCGCCGGTCGCCGGAGGGCTGGTCCCACCGGGGGATCTCGCGGCGGGCGTCGTAGTCCTCGCCGCCGTACCAGTTGGAGGAGGTGGTCGGGCCCAGCGTGGTGCGCCAGTCGTCGCCGCTGGTGACGGTGCGTACCCGGCCGTCGGCCAGGGTCACTTCGAGCCGGGCGATCAGCTTGGGGTCGCTGAGGTTGCCGTAGAGCTTGCGGTAGCGGTCGGCGGTGCTGACCACGTTGGACATGCCGTTGCCGAGGGCGACGCCCAAGGTGTTGGCGCCGGTGCGCAGTTGGTCGGTCACGTCGTACGTGGCGTACTGGACGCGTTCGGCGAAGTCCGTGTTGGCCGGCTCCAGGACCGCGTCGCCGACCGGCTCGCCGTTGACGGTCGCCTCGTAGACGCCGAGCCCGGCGATGTGCAGGCGGGCGCTGCGGACGCGCTTCGGCAGGGTGAAGTCGTCGGTGAGCAGGGGCAGTCCGGCGGGCAGGTAGGGGGTGGGCCGGCGTTGGCCGGTGACCTGGGCGAGCCGGGTGGCGGGGCCCTCGGCGTCGTCGGACGCGGAGACGGTGTAGTCGACGGGGAGACCGGGGATTCGGCCGTCGTCGGTGAGGACGTCGGCGCGGGGGTAGAGCGCCACCTCGTCGAAGGTCTTCGCGGTCTTCAGGTCGAGGGTCAGGGTGATCGGCGCGTCGGAGACGTCCGGCCCGGTGTGCGCGGCGCTCGCGTAGCCCGCCGCGGTCTGCAGGGCGCTGTTGGGCAGGCCGTCGACGGTGAGGGCGGGTTCCCAGGTCTTGCGCACGGTGTTGGTCTCGGACGCGGTGACCGCGGCGCCGCGGGCCAGGCCGCTGGTGGCGGTGCCGGAGTCACGGACGTCGATCTCGGCGAGCTGGAGGCGCCAGGTGCGGTCGGGGAAGGACTCGGCGAGCGGCAGGCCGAGCCGGGTGACGTCCAGTCGGACGTAGCGGGCGGTGGTGCGGGGCAGGTGGACGACGACCGGTTCGACCGTCCGGTCGCTCAGCCGCCAGTCGGGGTGGGTGATCCACTGGGCGTCCCAGTCCGACTGCCGGGTCAGGCCGGTCTCGAAGACGGCGGCCGTGCTCCAGCCGCTGTGCCGCTTCCCGTCGCCGGACCAGAGCATGACGCGCCAGTACACCTTCGCCCGAGAGCCGAGGTCCTTCCCCGCGTACGTCGTGCCGGGCGCGGACGACTCCACCTTCCCGGAGTCCCAGAGGTCGGGACGGGAGGAGCGCAGCCGCTGGAGGGAGGTGGCGGCCTGGACGCGGTAGGCGGCCTGGCGGGTGTTCGGGGCGCCGGCGGTGGTCTGCCAGCTGAGTTCGGGCGTGGTGTCGTCGATGCCGAGGGCCTCGGTGAGGTGCTGGGTGCGCAGCTCTGTCGGGGCGATGGTGCCGGTGGTCGCCGCGTCGGCGGTGACCGCGCCGGCGAGCAGGGTGACGAAGGCGGTGACACCGGCGAGGGCGGCGGCGGTTCGGTGTCTGCCGAGCGGGTTGGTTCTGGGCATGGCGGCTCCTTGCCGGACGGCTGGGGCGGACGGGGGGAAGATGCGGACGGAGGGGTGGGGATGGTGCGGAGGGGCAGGGGCGGACGGGCTGAGGCTGAGGCCGGTACGGACGGGCCGGAGCTGAGGCGGACGAGGCAAGGCTGAGGCTCGTGCAGACGAACCGGGGCTGAGACCGGTGCGGACGGGCAGGGCTGAGGCGGACAAAACAAGGCTGAGGCTCGTGCAGACGAACCAGGGCTGAGACCGGTGCGCGCGGGCCGGGGCTGTTTCAGACGCGGCGCAGTTCGACCGTGGTCCGGCGCCGGAAGCGCAGGGTCACCGGGCCGAGCAGGCCGGACGGCAGTGGCTTCTTGCGCTCGTTGGACAGCGTGTTGGCGACCCGGACCCGCAGCGTGTTGCGCCCGGCCCGGACGTGTCCCGTGACGTCGGCGACGAACGGCGCCCACAGCAGCGGCGGCAGTACGGTGCCGTTGACGGACACCTCCGCGACGTCGCGGACGTCCCCGAGGTCGAGCAGCACCCGGCGTCCGCGCAACCGGGCGGCGTCGACGTCGATGCCGGTGGTGTACGTGCCGCTGCCGGAGAACAGAGCGTCGTGCTCCGTCCAGCTGCCCAGGGGCGCGGTGACGGGTTCGGCGCCCTCGCGTGCGAAGGTGAGGGTCCAGTCGCCGTCCACCGGGACCGGGGCGAGCGTGTCGTCGACGCGCACGGTGCCGTGGTAGGAGTGGCCGCCGTCGGTGCCGACGAGCCGGTGGGTCCCGGCCGCCGTGGCCTCCACCGTGGCGCGGAGCACCTGGCCGTGGCGTTCGACGGACAGGACGGGCACGGTCGACTCGGTGACGTGGGGCCGGTCGCGGTGTCCGCCGCGGACCACGACGACGGTGGTCCGGTAGGGCTCCAGGTCCAGCGGCACCCGTACGCCGTCCTTGGTGGCCCGGTGGACGGGTGCGGGTCCGCCGGTGCCGGTCGCGGGGTCCCAGGTCTCGGGCAGGCCGGTGACCGGGAGGGCGGCGACGGTGCGTACGTGCGCCGCGCTCTCGTTGTTGATCAGGAAGACGGTGTCGGCGCCCCGGCGCACCCGCAGCACCCGAACGGCGTCCTGGGCCGGGTCCAGGATCGCGGCGGCGGTACCGGAGTCGACGGCGGCGGCTCCGAGCGCGTCGGTGTCCGCGACCCGGACGGCGTGTCCGCGGCCGAGGTGCCTGCGGGCCGGCACCCGGTCGCCGAACAGGTCGGCGAGCCCGTGGGCGAGGGTGCGGTCGCCGCCGTCGGCCTCCTCGGTGTCCAGGGCGCCCACCGCGATCACTGTGCCGCCGGCCCGGACGAACTCGCGCAGCACCCGCACGCCGTCGGCGTCCAGAACCGGTGCGGCGGGGACGACGACGAGGTCGTAGGCGGCCGCTCCGACGACGAGGCGGCCCTTGCGGACCTCGGCGTGGGCCAGCAGCGCGGGGTCCCGGGTCAGGGCGCCCTCGTGCAGCAGGTCGAAGTCCACCTGGGCGCGTTCCAGCGCGTAGGCCGCCTCGGCGAGCGGAGCGTCCACGTCCTGCTGCCGGTCGGTGCCGGCCCACTGCTCGGCAGCGCGCTGCGGCTGCAGCAGCGCGGTGCGGGCGGCGGACGTTCCGCGTCCGGCCTCCATGACCCGGCCGATCCACTCGGCGAGCGGCCGCATGGCCCACCACCAGGGGGCGCGGGGTCCGAAGGGCGGCGGGAAGTAGACGCGGGTCTCGTCGGTCCACAGGGCGTGCAACACGGTCAGGTTGACGCCGCGGGCGGCCTGCGCGCCGACGGTGGCGTGCACGAAGCCGGGGGTGACCTGCCAGCCCATGTTCCCGAACATCTCCAGCAGGGCCCGGTCGCGGCCCATCTGGTGGGCCACGGACACCGGGTTGCGCGGGATCATGGTGGGCTCGCCGGCCACGTACTCGGCGGTGATGATGTCGCCGCCGGGCACCTGGGCCCACTGGTTGACCTTGTGCAGGTCGCCGGTGGAGGCGATGCGCTTGGCGGGGGCGGTCTCGTCGTAGAGGGGGTTGGTGATCAGGGCGACGCCGCGCTTCTCGTACCACTGGGCCTGCTTGCGGAACGCGGTGGCGAAGCGGTTGGAGACGGCCTTCCAGTAGTTGCCGCGGGCGATGCGGCCCGAGCGGCCGAGGTCGTCGAAGGCGGCGGCGTAGGCGAGCCCGGGCTCGACGCCGACGGAGCGCAGGGCGCGGTCGAGGGTGGGCGACCACGGCAGGCGCTTGAAGTGGGCCTCGGCCGACGCGAAGAACGGCTCGTCGTCCCAGAACCCGGGGACGACCGTGCCGAAGTAGTGCCCGAACCTGCGGTGGTACTCGCCGGGGAGGATGTCCAGGAACAGCTCGACGGGTTCGTCGTCGAGCAGGTCGACGTAACTGCGGCTGTACCCCTGGCTGTCGTCGGCGAGGAGCACGCCGCCGAAGAGGTCGACCTGCCACTCCCCGGCCGGGACCTGCCAGGTGTGGCCGCCGCCGAGCCGGTCGGTGAGGTCCACGACGTCGGTGCCGTCGGTGGCTGCCGTGGGACGGGCGGCGGCGGCCGCGACGGTGAACCCCGCGGCGGGCAGGGCGCGTTCGGGGAAGTCGCCCGCGGCGGCCGACCGGTCGAAGGCACCGGTGTACAGGGCGGTGCCTTCGGCCGACTCGACGGTGAGGGTCTCCCACACCGCGCGCTGGTCGCCGACGGCACGCACCCCGACTCCGCCCGACTCCGGGGCCAGGTTCTCCAGGGTGCCCTTGTCCTTGCCGTCGAGGGTGACGGAGAGGCCGCCGCCGCTCAGGGTGACCCGCAGGGTGTGGAACTTGGTCTTGTTGAAGCCGTCGGTGCGGGTGCTCCGCAGCAGTTCGGCCGGTTCGGCACCGGGCGCCAGCCGCTCCACGGTGACCACGCCGGTCTGGTCGAAGGAGACGGCGTGTCCGGTGCGCCCGTCGGCGGACGCGCGTACGAGGAGTCCGGCCGCGCCGTGCTCGGCCTTCGCGCTGCCGGTGACGGCGCAGTCGCCCCACTCCGTGCTGTCCCGCAGCACGGCGGCACCGTCGAGGACCGCGGCGTCCGCGACCAGCCGCCCCGCGTCCACACCGACTCCGGTGCTGCGCCTGAGGTCGACCGACGCGGGGCCGCGCACCACGGTGGTGGAGCGGGCGAGGGCCTTGAGGCGCAGTTCGGGACGGGGGGCGTAGGTGCGGATGCCGACCTGTCCGCCCTTGACGATGTACTCGCCCGCGCGCCCGCTGGGGAAGTGGTCGTCGTTGAACAACCAGACGCGCATACCGGTGCGTTCCGCGGTGCGCAGGACGTGGCCGACGATGTCGAACCACTCCTCGGTGAAGAACACCGGCGTCATCTCGGCGTTGTCGAAGGAGAAGAGGATCACCTCGTACATGCCCTTGGACCTCAGGTCCGCGAGCTGGCGGTCCACCAGTTCGGGCGTGACGGGACCGTTCCAGTACCAGTACACGGTGGGACGGCTGTCGTGGCGCGGGTCGGCGAAGTGCCGGGCGGACCAGGCGTCCCGCTCCTGCCCGGCCGGTCCGGCCGGTGCGCCCGCGGCGGTGGCGGCTTCGGGAAGACCTACGGCGACCAGGGCGCCGGTGGCTCCGGCGGCGGCGACGAAACGGCGTCTGGACAGGGGGTGTTCGGGCATGGCTGTGCTCCTGGTGGTGGCGTGGTGCGAGGGGCGGGGGCGTGGACCGCGGTGGTGGTGTGGTGATCAGCCCTGGGCGAGGCGCCGGACCTGGTCGGCGGACAGGGCTCGGTTGTGCAGCCGGAAGTCGCGGACGGCGCCGTGCAGGTAGGGGTGGGTGCTGTTCTGGGACCGGCCGATGTAGTTCCGGCTGGTCCGGCCGAGCAGGAGGGGACCGGCGACCATGGCCGCGTTCCGCCCGGTTTCGGTTCCGTCGACGTAGAGCACACCGGTGCCGCCGGCGAGGGTGAGCGCCACATGGGTCCATCGGCCCAGCGGCAGCGGTCCGGTGGCGTCGACGAAGTCCTCGGTCTCCATTCCCGCGATCTTCAGGGCGGCGCGGGCCCGCCCGGCGCCGGTGGTCGCCGTGAGGAAGAGGTAGGTGTCCTTGCTGTAGCCCAGGTCGAAGACGCGGACGGAGGGGGCGAGGGTGTCGACGCGGACGCGGGCGGACACGGTCAACTCGGCCAGTCCGGCGGGCAGTCCGGCGGGGAGTACGACGTGGCCGTCACGGCCGTCGAGGGCCACCGCCGTAGTGTCGCCGTCGGTGTGCCAGGCCGCGCCGCCGGCCAGGGAGCCGTCGGCGAACGTCCCGGTGCGGTCCGCCACCGACGTTCCGGACCCGTCGTCGAGGGGGTAGCGGGCCACGTCACCGGCGGCCGGGCGCGGTGGCACGACGGACCAGTAGACGTTGTAGCGCTGGTGGTGGATCTCGTGGAAGGGGCGGAGGGAGACCCGCCCGCCGTCGGTCAGGGCCGTGAACCGGGTGGGTTCGCCGGGCGTGCGGCGCAGGGTGTCGGGGCGGATGGCCGGCAGCGTCGCGAGGGGGGTGTCCCCGTAGGTGCCCGCCAGGACGAGCGGCCCGTACGACAGCGCCTTGACGTGCGGGTTGTCGGGGGCCGGGCGCCAGACGGGGGTGCGGGGCAGGACGAGTTCGACGCGGTCCCCCGTGCGCCAGTGGCGGGTCACGGTCGTGTAGGTGCCCGGTTGGAGGCGGGCGCCGGCGTGTCGGCCGTTCACCGTCAGCGCGGCGCGGCCGTCGCCCGCCGCCAGCCAACCCGGCACGCGGATCCGCAGGGCGAACCGCGCCTCTCCCCGGGTGACGGTCAGGCGGGCCCGGTCGCCCGTGGGGATGTCGGTCTCCTGGCGGAGTGTCACGCCCAGTTCGTCCCAGCGCACTTCGGAGGGGATGAACAGGTTCACGTACAGCGCGGGACGGCGGGTGCCGGCGGTGCGGAAGTAGACGGTGTCGGCGAACTTGGTGTGCGTCTCCAGGCCCGTGCCGTGGTCGCAGGAGAAGTTGTCGTAGTCCCCGCTGTAGCTGCCGGGCGCCGAGCCGAGGCCGCCCTTCGGTTCGCGCCGCGAGCCCGCCCACAGTCCGGTGTAGTAGGTGACGAAGCCGTGCGCCGAGTCCGGGTCCTGCTCGGCGAGCATCTGGTTGTACAGGGCCCACTCGTAGTGGTCCAGGTACTCCGCGCGCTCCGGGTCGTGGCGGAAGAGGTCCCGGCCCAGCTTGAGCATGTTGTAGCTGTTGCAGTTCTCGCAGGTGACCTCCGAGAGGCGGCTCGCGATCTCGTCGGGCGGTCCGAAGAGTTCCTGGTTGGAGTTGCCGCCGATGGCGTACAAGTGGTGGCGTACGACGGTGGTCCAGAAGGCGTCGGCGATGTCCAGGTAGCGCCGGTCGCCGGTCGCCTCGTAGGCCGGTACGGCACCGACCACCTTGGCGATCTCCGTGTTGGCGTGCCGCCCGGCGAGTTCGTCGCGGCCTGCGGCGAGCGGGGCGTACAGCGCGTCGTGGTCGAAGCGGACCGCGGTGCGCAGGTGCACCGGGTCGCCGGTCTCCAGGTGGAGTCGGGCGAGGACGTCGTTCATGCCGCCGAACTCGACCGTGAGCACGCTCTGCATCCGCTCGCGCGAGAGCGGGGCCGTGCGGGCCTCCCTCCAGGCGGCCATGTCCAGCAGGACGTCGAACGCCTCCCGGTTCCCGCTGAGTTGATACTGGTCGAGCAGACCGGCCATGATCTTGTGCAGGGTGTAGTAGGGCGCCCACGGCTTGCCCCCGGCCTCCAACTGGTCGAAGACCGACTCCGGGAACGCGGAGAGGTAGCCGCGGTGGAACCCGGCCGCCGGCGCCGCCCGCTGGCACTCGGCCAGTGCCGACACGAGCAGCCGGGCCTTGTCCGCGTAGGCGCTCTCGCCGGTGTTGGCGTGGGCCTGGGCGAGTGCGCTGAGGAGGTGCCCGGTGGTGTGGCCGCGCAGTTGGACGTCCGGGGCCTCCCAGCCGCCGCAGGGCTCGGCGGCGGAGGGCAGGCCGACGTTGAGCCGGAAGGTGTGCAGCAGCCGGTCCGGGTCCACGAAGAGGAGGTACGCGCAGGTGCGCCGCATGTTGGCGAGGAAGGGTCCGTCGAGCAGGCGGACGGCCGAGAGCGGGAAGGCGGCCGCCGCGGCCTGCGGGCGGCGCGCACCGCCGGACGGCGGGGACGACGTCGCCCCGGGGAGCGCCGGGGTGGCAGCGCCGGAGGCGGTCGGTGCCGCCGTGGCGGGGACGACGGGGATCGCGGCGGTGGCCGCGGCGGCCGACGCGGTGAACAGGACCTGGCGTCGGGAGGGGGCGGGTCTGCTGTGCGGTGCGGGCATGGTGCGGGGCTCAGCTCCCTTCGATTGAATCGTTTTACTCGATTCGACGGAGACGCTAAGCGGCGCCCTCAGGAGCGTCAAGGGTTCTCACAAGAACCTCCTGACGCCTCATAAGTCCCTTCGTGGCGCGAGCCGGCGGGCGCCGAACGGGCATGACTCGGCGCGGACGGGCCTCGGCACCGTCCGCGCGTTTTGAATCGTTCAATCCCGTCGGTGTCAGACCGTCTTCTGTGCGTACGGGACCAGTCGCACCGGCCCCACCAGCCCGTACTCCTGTCGGGTGAGTCCTCCGAACACCTCCGGGCGGCTCACCCGCAGCCGGTTGACGAGGGGCGTCGCGACCTCGATCTCGATCGTGTTCGTGCCCCGGCGCAGCAGCGGGCCGACGTCCACGACGGGGTCGAGCCGGTCGGCCGGTCCCGTGTCGGTGCCGTTGACGGTCACCCGGAAGGTGTCGCTCACCTGCCCCAGCTCCAGGAGGGCCCCGTGGGCGGAACTCCAGTCGCCGGGGAGGGTGACCGTGGTCCGGTAGCGGCCGACGCCCGCGCAGTCCTCCAGTTCCGCAAGGGCCGACCAGGGCCGCAGGGTGTCGAGCGTCAGGGTGCGGCGCACCCGCTCGGTACGGGTCGGGCCGTCACCGGGGCGCCAGTCCTCGACCTCGACGCGCCACCGGCCCGGTTCGATCGGGCCGGGCACCGCGGGGAGGGTGGTGGTGACGGTACGCCCCTGGGACAGCCGTGTCCGGTAGGTGCCGGCCGTTCCGGCCCGCACGGCGAGGCCGCGCGCGGTGAACAGCACCTCGTCGGCCTCCGAGGAGAGGGCGTACGGGCGGTTCCCGTGCCGGTCGCCGAAGAGCCCCGGGCGCCCCAGCGCGACGACGAGCGTCTGGCCGGGCCGCAGGGCGACGCGGAGGGTCACGTCCTGACCGTCCCGGGTGTACCGGCCCACCCGTACGGCTGTGCCCGTCCAGGGGTCGAGGAGGTACGGCACCGCGTCGCGGCCGCGGGTGCGGCGCAGTGTGACGTCGTGGTCGATGGCGGCCACGGGCGGCTTGACGGTCTCGGCGTGCTTGCCGTTGACCAGGTAGTAGTAGTCCGCGTCCGCCGTGACCCGGTGGGCGTTCAGGAGCGTCGACGGGGCGGCGTGCCGTACGTCCGGGGCGACGCCGAGCGCGGCGAGGGCGTCGCCGACCGCGGGCTTCTCGGTGACGCGGACGACGTTGGGCAGCGCGAGCAGCCGGGCGAGGACGTCGCGCAGCCGCTCGGTCTCGCCCGCCGCCGGCACGCCCGGGGTCAGCGCCTGGTCGAAGGCTCCCAGGAGGACCACGGGCAGCCCGGCCTCGACGTAGCCCAAAATCTTGCGGGCGTCGGCGAGGGCGAGGGTCGGGGTGGAGCCGTGGAAGAAGTCACCCTCGACGAAGAGCGCCTTGTAGGCCGGTCCGTCCGGGGCGAGCCGCCCGCCGGCGACGGTGGCGTTCGGCAGGTCGAGGAGCGGGCCGCTGAGGAACTGGTGTGTCCATCCGAGCGGGACGCCGGTCGAGGTGAACCAGGAGGCGCCGATGCCCGTGGCCGTGTAGCCGGTCTGCCGGAAGACGGCGACGTCCGCGCGGGCCGTGCCCGCCTGCAGCACCGCGTGGACGCGGCCGAGGTATCCGGCGAGGTCCGCCGCGTGCCGCCAGGTCGGCTGCCGCGGTCCCCACGACTCGCCGTATCCGGGTGCTCCGTTGTACGGGCTGAACGCGGCGAAGCCGGGCCACTGGGCCTCCAGTGCGGTCGCGTACGAGAAGCCGTGCAGCACCGTCTGGTTGACGCCCGCCGCGTAGGCGCCGCCCATGGTGCGCAGCACGCGGTCCCAGGTGGTGCTGTAGGCCGAGCCGTTGTAGGCACCGGCCTCGCAGGACAGGACGGTGCGGCCCGCCATGTCCCGACCGCCGGCGAGGCACCGGTAGTCGTCCAGGTTCTTGAACCCGAGGGACTCGCCCTCCGCGATGTCGAGGATCGCCGCGGTGGCGATGGCGTCGGTCTGCAGGCCGTACGGCTGGGCGCGCAGGGCCATGCCGAGGGAGTGCGCCCAGTTTCGGAGCGCGCCCACGTGGTGCCGGTTGAACAGGTCGGAGACCGTGGCCCAGAAGTCGTGCCGGATCTGCCGGGTCAGCTGGGCCTCGAAGGCGAAGACCTGGTCGCTGTCGTCGAGGACGAGGGCGGGCAGGAAGGGCAGCAGCGGCCGGCCGGTCCGCCGCTCGAAGGCTTCGGGCAGGCGCTCCGTCCAGACCAGTCCCTCGGACTCCAGCTCCACCGAGTCCTCGAAGAAGGCACCGCCCGCGGCCTTGAGCAGACGTCGCAGTGAGCCGGTGAGGATGTGCCGTTCCCAGTAGTCGGTGACGGCGGTGGTGCCCGCCGCGCTGAGGTGGTCGACCACGAAGGCGGCGGGTGCGGAGTGCGGGCCCGATTCCGGCTGCTGTCCCGAACCGCGCTGCCAGTAGGAGATCAGCACCCACTCGCCGTCCGCGGGTGCCGTCCAGGTCAGTGCGCCGTCGGTGACGGTGTCCGTGAGGTCGCGGACGCTGTCGGGGTCGAGGCCGGTCTCCTTGCGGGTGGAGTGGGCGGTCTCGACGCGGGCGGCCTGGACCGCGAGGAGACGCTGGGTGCGGACGCCGGACGCCGCCGCGTGGACGGGCGCGGGCACGGGTCCGCGGTAGGTGGCGCCGGGGGTGAGCGTGGTGTGCCCGTGGGCGAGTTCCCTGGCGGCGGCCTCGTCGTCCGGCGTGACTCCGGGGACGGCCGCGGGCCAGCTGGGGCCCAGGGTGAGGTCGACGGTCAGGCCGCGTCGTACGGCCCGGCGCAGCGCGGCCTCGACTCCTTCGCGCCAGGGTCTGCTGCCCCAGCCGTGGTGGGCGGTGTCCAGGAGGGACTTGTCCCGGATGCTGTGGTGGACGGCGGCGATCTCGGCCCCGCCGAACCCGGCGTCCGCGATCTGGTCGATCTCGCGGGCCACCTCGTCGGGGTCGACCAGGCCGTCCGGCCACCACCAGCGGAACTTCGGGCGCACCGCGCGAGCGGGGTCGGTGAACCACCGGGCCGAGCCGGTCGCGTGAGCGGCGGCCGGGCCGGTGGGGAGGGCCGCGGCGCCGGACGAGGCGGCGGTCGCGGTGGCGGTCGTCCCCGCGGTCACGGCGGCGGCCAGCACCGCGCGCCGGGACATCCCGCCGCGCTGCGAAACAGGTTCGTGCATGAGTGCGCCCCAGGGTTCGGAGTGGAGTCCTACCGATTGAATCGTTTCAAATCGGATCAAACGCGGGAACCGTAATCCGGGGCGATCATGGGGGTCAAGACATGTGCGAAAGGTGGTCGCCGGTGAGGGCGACGGCCGGGTCGAGGACCGAGACCGCCTGTGTCTGCCCTCGGCGGCCCGTTCACCGTGGTCATGCCTGGTCCGGAGCATCCAACCGGCGTCGCGTTACGCGTTCTTGGTCGAATCCTTCCTGCTTCGCCGCCGGGTGGGCCATAGTGGGGACCGCCGTTGCAGGGCCGGGGCGCCGGGGGGCGCCACCGTGGCTTGGGACCTCGTCGCCCAGACCGACGGCGTCATCAGGACCGTCTCGGGTCTTCGAGGGTGGCGCGAGTGGACGAGCCGGGCGGTGTTCGGACTGCGCCAGGCCGACCGCGCCCATCTGGACCGACTCCATGAGGCCTGGCTCTCGCGGGGGACGCCCTGGAGCCTCAACTCACACGTCGTGGACCGCTTCTTCGTGTTCGCCGGCTACCCGGCCCGCTACGCCCCCGTACGGGTCACCGGCACGGAGGACCCCGCGACGGCCGACCAGCGGTGGCACGCCGTCATCACGTCCCTCCTGGAGGGGTAGGCCCCGCGGCGCGGCCCCGCGGACGACCTTCACCGTGACGCTTCGTAGGCCTCACGGACGGCTGCGGGGACACGTCCGCGGTCGTTCACGAGGTAGCCGTTCGCGCGAGCCCACAGACGTACGGGTTCGTCCTCCGGCCTGGGAGCGAGCCTGCGGGCCCCGCCGGGTCCGCTCCGGTCACCCCAAGGAGCCCCCTCGAGCTGGTCAGCCACATCCTGGAAGAAGGCGGACAGCGAGACGTACTCGCTGACTTCGGGGAAGGAACCCTCACTCCAGGACCCCACGGCTCCGGTGCTCGTGTCCACGAACTTCCCGTACGCACCGTCGCGCTCCGAGAGGATCGGCACCCATGCCCTGCGCCAGGACGGGCAGTCGCCGTCCCCCGACGGCGCCGTCTCCTCCAGGGCCGTCTTGTGGAAGTAGACACGCTCGATGTCCACCAGGCCCAGAAGGAGTCCGCCGCCGGGGACGACGCCCGGGCACCCCAGCGCCACCAGACCGGACCCGGAGTGAGGCTGCCGGCCGGCATCGAGGTCGTTGGCCAGCAGCCACTGCCGCATCTGCCGCGGCAGTCGCAGCCCCATGCGCAGTTCGGCCTCGTACAGGGCTGTCCGGCTCCCCGGACCGCCGAGGGCTGCGAGAACGTCCGGGCCGTGCTGTTCGAGCCACCCGGTCACCCGGCCCCACGCCTGCCCCATGTCTCCTGCCCTCTGGTGATCCATGGGCAGACCATACTCACCGCGACCGACAGCTCGTGGAGTCCCGGTCGGCCTGCCGGTGGCTCCCGGTCTCGTTGCGCGGGGCCCGTGAGGCGTGCTTGGCTCGCCGGATGAACCTTCTGTTGACGGCGAGTGGCCTGCGCAACGAGACGCTGCGGGACGCCCTGCGGGACATGCTGGGCAGGCCGTTCGGATCGGCGAACGTCGTGTACGTGCCCACGGCATCGGTCGCCGAGCCCGGGGACCACGGGTGGTCCCTCGCGGACATGAACCGGCTGCACGACCTCGGCTGGCGGGAATTCGACCTCCTGGAGCTGAACGGCCTGCCCCGGCAGATGGTGCTCGACCGGCTGCTCCACGCCGATGTCGTCTACGTCGGCGGCGGCAACCACTACCATCTCGCGCGCAGCATCACCGGCAACGGTCTGGCCGACGGCTTCCTCGAGGCGCTGGAGAGCCGGGTCTACGTAGGGTTCAGCGCCGGCTCGATGATCTTCAGCCGTAACCTCACCGCTCATTCCGCCGACGTCGTCGGGGACGCCCCGGACCTTCATGTGCTCGGCGCGGCGACCGTGGAGCCGCCGTTCGGGCTCTTCGACTGGTACCTGAAGCCCCACCTGTACTCACCGGACTTCCCGGAGCGGGACGACGCCTGGGCCGACCGCATCGTCGCGCGGGCGGACTTCCCGACGTACTTCATCGACGACGAGACGGCGGTTCGCGTGAGGGACGGCAAGGTGGACGTCGTGTCCGAAGGCCGGTGGCGGTTCCATCCGTGACTCCGTACCCGGTGCTCCGCCGAGAGCCGTCGCGCGGTGGGTTGGTGCCGTCCAGGACGTCCTGATTCGTGCATGATTCTCCCCGGGGTTTCGGAACGGGAGCTCATGAGGAACGGGGTGACGGTGTGGGTGCGGGGCGGGCCGCGGCGGAGCACAGACAGTGGGACGAGCAGCATCCCTGGCCGCCCCGTTGGCTCCGCTGGGTGCCGCCCGCGCTCATCGTGATGACCATGGTGCTGGACCAGGTGACGCCGCCGCGCTACTTCTTCGGCTCGCTGCTGACGGCGTCGGTGGTGCTGGCCCTCTTCACGTACCCGCCGCTCGGTGTCCTCGCCGTCGGCGCCGCCGGATGCGTGCTGCTGTCGGTCACCGAGGTGCTCGAGGACTACGTCGGTCCACTGACCGTGGTGACGCTGACCGTCCTGGCCACCGTCACCCTGCTGTCCACATCGCTGTGTGTGGTGCGCCGACGGGCCGAGAGCCGTTTCCGCCGCGTACAGGCGGTCGCCGAGGCGGTGCAACTGGCCCTGCTGCGTCCGCTGCCCGCCCGGGTCGGCCCGTTGCGTCTGGCCGGCTTCTACCGGGCGGCCGACGACGAGGCGCTCATCGGCGGGGATCTCTACAGCGTCCGCCCGACACCGTTCGGCATCCGGGCGATCGTCGGGGACGTCAAGGGCAAGGGCATCAGCGCGACGCAGACCGTGGCCACGGTGATCTCCTCGTTCCAGGAGGCGGCGCTGCTCCATCCGTCGCTGAGCCAGGTGGCCGAGCGGATCGACGTGGCCCTGCAGTTGGACCGTGACAACCCTCCCATGGAGCCGATGGGCGGCGGCCGGCCTACACGCCCGGACGGGCACCGGGGCCGGCGGACGAGGTCTTCGCCACGGCGGTCCTGCTCGAGTTCTCCGCGGACGCGCGTGCCGTACGGATCCTCGACCGGGGCCATCAGCCTCTGCTCACCGTCCGGCACGGCACGGCGTCCGTCGTGGAGACCGAGCACAGCCTGCCGCTGGGCATGGGCGACCTGCTGACCGCGCCGCCGCGCAGCGTGACGCTTCCGCTGAGCCCGGGTGACATCCTGCTCGCGTACTCCGACGGGGTGACCGAGGCGCGCGACAGCACCGGGACGTTCTACCCGCTGTGCGAACGCCTCCAGGACCATTGCGCCGACAGTGCGGGGCCGGTCTCCCCCACCGGTCTCGTCACCTTCGTCGAGGAGGACGTCGCCCGGTGGGCGCCCACCCTGAGCGACGACCTCGTCGCCATCGCCTTCCAGCCCGCCCCGTCCGACGACGAGTGACCCGCCGGCGCACGCGGTTTCAGACGGCGCCCAACTGCCGGGCCAGGTCTCCCAGTCCGTCGGCGCAGTGGTCGGCGGGCCGCCGCGCCGAGGGGTACGGGACCGGTGTGCGCCGCAGCCACGCCGTGCCGAGTCCGGCTCGCGCCGCGCCGTCGATGTCCCAGGGGTGCACGGCGACGAGCACGGCAGCGCCGGCCGGGACGCCGACCGCACCCAGGGCGTAGGCGTAGGCGGCCGGGGAGGGCTTCCAGTGCCCGTCGGCTCCTTCGATGTCGAGATGGGTCTCGAAGTACTGCTCCAGTCCCGCCCGCCGCAGGACGGCACGGCTGGTGACCGCCGATCCGTTCGTCATCGTGACCAGGCGGTGTCCGGCCGCGTGCAGGGCTCGTACGCCGTCCGGGACGTCCGGGTGGACGGGGAGTTCCGGCAGCGCGTCCAGAACGTGTGCCGCCGCGGCCTCGGGGTCCGCCGTGTCGGAGCCCGCCTGGCCGAGGTGGGTGAGCAGGCCGTCCCGGGCCACGGTGGCGAAGTCGGCCCGGCCGCCGGCGAGGGTCAGCGCGATGCCGTCCCGCAGGACACCGGCGAACCACTCGGGGAGCAGTCGCCCGGGCAGTCCGATGTCCACGAGGCGAGTCGTGAGCGGGGTCATGTCGGTGAGGGTCTCGTTGACGTCGAAGACGACAACTTCGGGGCGGACGCCGTCGGGCACGCCGGTCACCACCCGGGGGTCGGCGACGCCGGGCCGTCCGCGGCCCGCACCAGCCCGGCGTCCTGCCGACGGCTACCGTCGTCCGGCAGCGCTCGCACCCCACCGCTCCGGACTCCCTCCGCCCGGTCTCCGGCACCGGGCAGCCCGGTGATCTCGACGTCCGTGGCTCGCGTCATGACGGCCTCCCTCGGTCATTCCCCTGTGTGACTGTGGGTGGCCCTTCGCCCGGGCAGGTAAACGGAGCGGCCCGCTTCGCCACTCTCCTGGACCGACGCCATGGCGCTCCGGGCTGCTCCGGTGGGCGGATCTCCGCAGACGTGGACGCCGGTCCCGTCAGCCGGTGAGCGGCTTGGCGCGCAAGGTCTCCGCGGTTTCCGCGTCGAGCCGCAGTCCCTCTCCTACGTAGGAGTCGAAGTCGCCGTAGAGGTGGTCGACCTCGGCGAACGCCGCGCGCGGCCAGCTCGGTTCCACGGCCTGGGGACTGCCGGTGTACTGGTTGCCGGTCGCTCCTCACGGAGTCTCAGCGACGCGGCTTCGTCTCAGGGCCGCAACTCACAGAAGGAGAGCAGGCAGAGATTGCCGCCCTGCACGAGGCCGACGCCCCTTCCGCCGCCGTCGGCGGAACCCGTCGAACAGCGGGACAGCAGGCACAGGTTGAAGCCCTGCGTTCCGCGGTAGCCGCTGGTCGTCGCGGCGTCCCGCTGGGCGGGAGCCTCCTGCCGGGACCATGCGCCTTCCGGTTTTCCTGACCCGCCGTGGGCCGAAGCGGCCGTGGCGCCGGCGATGCTCAGGGCCAGCGCACCGCCGGCCACGGCTATGCCGCGCAGTGACCGGGCGATTCGTGGGTGCTGCATAGGGAGGTGCTCCTTCGCGTTCGGGACCGGCGGCGGGCTGACCGCACACCGCACCTGACTGCGTTGATCCGTAGCACTCCCCCGATCCGGATGGGTGTGCGGAGCCGCGAGCCCGCGGATGTCTGAAATGCCTCGGCCACTGGCGCGAACGGGACGGGCTACGCACTGGTAACAAATGGTGTCTTGCATCACACACCAATCCACAGGCCCCATGCGTCGCGGATCAACCACGAGAGACAGTGCAGCGAGGAATTCGCACCTGCACTGGACGAGGTGAGATCGGGAGGGTGGTCGACGGTGTCGGCGAGCGTCACATGGGTACGGAGGCGGACACATGGCTGAGGAGGGAACCGTCAGGCTGCCGCTGACCGCGGCACAGGAGTCCCTGTGGTTCGCACATCACCTGCGGCCACTGGACCCCGGCTTCACGATCGCCGAGTACGTCGACATCGAGGGGCAGTTGGACCTCGGCACACTGCGCCGGGCCGTCACGCACGTATCGCGGGAGATCGAGGCCCTCCGCACCACGATCACCGACGCCTCGAGCAGTGGGGCGGCGGGCCAGTGTGTCCGTCCCGGCCCTGGCCTCGGCGTCTCCCTCGTCGACCTGTCCGCGAGTGCGAACGGTGAAACGGACGCCCATCGGGCGATGCGGCGCGGCCTGGCCACGCCCGTCGACGTCACGCGAGGACCGGTGACGGCCCTCGTCCTGTACCGGTTGTCGGCGTCGCGCCACCTGCTGTACCTGCGCACACACCACCTCGTGCTCGACGGCTACGGTGCCGCCCTGGCCCTCGGCCGGATCGCCGAGACGTACGGTCTCCTGGCCGCTGGGACGGACGTCGCGGCCAAGCCGCTCCCGCTGGGCCCGCTGGTCTCGGAGGCACGTCAGTACACGCGGTCGGCCCACTACGTCGAGGACGCGGCCTACTGGCGCGATCAACTGGAGGGAGCACCCGCGGCCGAGCGGCTCACGGACGGCACGGCGTCCCCCGGCGCGGAGGTGCTGCGGAAGTCGGCGGTGCTGGACGGGGCGCGGTGGCGGCGGCTGCGGGACGGGGCCCGGCGGGGCCGGGTGGCATGGCCGGCGTTGTTCGTGGCCGGCACGGCCGCCTACACGCACCGGATGCGGGGCACTCAGGACCTCCTGCTCGGCATGCCGGTGACCGGTCGCCGGAGCCGGATCGCACGGCAGACGCCGGGCATGATGTCGCAGATCGTTCCCTTGAGGCTGCGCATGTCCCCCGCCGCATCCGTGCAGGATCTGCTGCGACAGGTGAGCCTCGCGATGCGCGGCGCCCTGCGGCACCAGCGGTTCCCCGCGGAGGAACTGCGCCGGGGCCTGGGACTGGTCAGGGGCGACTCCCTGGTGGGGCCGTCGGTGAACGTGCTGGCCTTCGACGAGAACCTGCGGTTCGGCTCGGCGACCGGTTCCCTGCACAATCTCTCGCTCGGCCCGGTGGAGGACCTCACCCTGGCCGTGCACCCGGCCGCCGGTGACGCCGGAGCCCGCGTGGATGTGCTGGCCAACGCGGCCCTGTACGACGAGGCGGCGGCCCAGGGGCACTTGGAGCGGATCCTGCGGCTGACCGAGGAACTCGTCTCCGACCTGGAACGCCCGATCAGCACTCTGGACCTCACCGGTCCGGACGAGCGGAACCGGGTACTGGCCCTGGGAAGGCACGTGCCCCGGACTTCGGCAGCCGCGGACACCCTCTCCGCGCCGGCCGGAGCGGGCGAGCCGACGCTGCCGGAGGTCCTGGCTCGACTGGCGCGGGAGGCACCCGAAGCGCCGGCCGTCGACGACGGCACCCGCAGCCTCACGTTCGCCGAGCTGGACCGGGCGGTCGACACGGCCGCGTCGGCGCTGCGGGCCGACGGCGCCGGCCCCGGTACGACGGTGGCCGTCGCGCTGCCGCGCTCGGTCGACACCGTCGTCGCCCCGCTCGCCGTGCTGCGCAGCGGCGCGGTCTACCTGCCGGTCGACGTCTCCCATCCGGTCGAGCGCATCGCCCGTCTGCTGGCCGAAGCCACTCCGGTGATCCTGGTCTGCGACCCGGGCAGCACTGTCGCGGGCACGGCCCCCGCCGAAACCGCCGTACGTAGCCTGTCGCAGTCCCACGGCACCGTGTCACGGGCCCCCTTCGCCGGGCCGCGTGCCGAGGACGCCGCCTACCTCATCCACACCTCCGGTTCGACAGGCCGTCCCAAGGGGGTGCTGGTCGAGCACCGGTCGCTCAGCAATCTGCTGGCCCACCACCGCCTGGAGTCGCACGCGAGCGCGGAACTGGCCGCGGGGCGCCGGCTGTGTGTCGCGCTCACCGCCGCCACCTCCTTCGACGCCTCCTGGGACCCGCTGTTGTGGATGCTGGCGGGCCATCGACTGCACATCGTGGACGACGCCACGCGCCGCGATCCCGAGGCGCTGGTCGCCTTCCTGCGCGCCGAGCGGATCGACGTCGTCGAGACCACCCCCAGTTTCCTCCAGCAGATGGTGGCCGCCGGTCTCACCGCCGGACACCCCGCGTCGGACGGCGGCTCCCTCCACCGCCCCCTGGTGATAGCGCTGGGCGGCGAAGCGGTCAACAGCGAGCTGTGGCAGCGGCTCTCCTCCGAGCGGGGTCTGCTCGCCTACAACTTCTACGGGCCGACCGAGACGACGGTCGACGCCGTCACCGCACGGGTGGGAGGCCGGGAGCCGGTCATCGGACGCCCGGTCCGCGGGGCCCGCTGCTACGTGCTCGACGCCGCCCTGCGCCTGCTGCCGTGCGGGGCGACGGGTGAGCTGTATCTGGCGGGCGAAGGGGTGGCCCGCGGGTACGCCGGACAGCCGGGGCTGACCGCCGACCGGTTCCTCGCGGACCCCTTCGGGGAACCGGGGGCGCGCATGTACCGCACGGGCGACCTCGTGCGGTGGCACGAGAACGGCTCGCTGGAGTTCGCCGGACGCAGCGACACCCAGATCAAGGTCCGCGGGCAGCGGGTCGAGACCGGCGAGATCGAGTCGGCGCTCACCGCGCTGCCCGGCATCGCGCAGGCGGCGGTCGTGCTGCGCGGTGACGGGCCGGGCGACACCCTGGCCGCCTACCTCGTCCCTACCCCGGACGACGCGGGCGCGGACGTACGGTGCGACCGGCGCCCGGTCCGCGACGCGCTGGCAGCGGCCCTTCCGGCGCACATGGTGCCCGCGGCGTACGCGGTCACCGACCGGCTTCCGCTGACCTCGAACGGCAAGCTGGACACCAGTTCCCTTCCCGAAGCGGCAGCGGTCGCCACGGGCCCCAAGAGCCCGCCGCGCACCGCCGCCGAGAGAGCGGTCCGCGCGGTGATGGCGGACCTGCTCGGCCTGGCCGAGGTCGGGCGGGACGACGACTTCTTCTCGCTCGGCGGCCATTCGCTGCTGGCCGGCGGGCTGCTGACCGCCCTGGCCGAGCGGACCGGCGTCCGGTTGCCGGTGCGTTCGCTCTTCGAGGCGCCCACCGTCGCCGGGCTCGCCGCACTGGTCGACGCGGAGCGGCGCTCGCCGCGGCAGGGCGACACCGCCGACGGCCGGAACGGCGTCGCCGACCGGCCCGCGCGACTGCCGCTCTCGGCGGGCCAGCACCGTCTGTGGCTGCTGGAACGCATGGGCGAGGGCGGTGACCGCTACCACATACCCGTCGCCCTGCGTCTTGACGGGGACCTGAATGTTCCTGCTCTGCGGGCGGCCTTCCGCGACCTGCTGGCACGGCACGAGAGTCTGCGGACGGTCTACCCGGAAGACGCCGAAGGACCGCACCAGGTCGTGCTGCCGCCCGACGCGTGCGGCATCGAGTTGCACACCGTCCCCGCGACACCGGACGGCAGGCCCGGGGACTTCCCGGCTCCGGAGTTCGACCTCGCCCGGCGCCCCCCGGTACATGCCCTGCTGGCTCCTGGCACGGAGCGCGCCGGCGACGGTCCCGGGTCGTACCGGCTCATGCTGACCCTCCATCACATCGTTACCGACGGCTGGTCGATGGGGCCCCTGGTGCGCGATCTCTGCACGGCCTACCGGGCCCGCGCCGACGGGCACACGCCGCGGTGGGAACCGCTGCCCGCGCAGTACCCGGACCACGCACTGCGTCAGCGGGCCCGGCTCGGCGACCGGGAGGATCCCGACTCGCTCGCGGCACGGCAGCTGGCGCACTCCCGGACGGCGCTCGCGGGTTTGCCGCCCGAGCTGCCCCTCCCCCGCGACCGGCCGCGACCGGAGCGCGCCACCTTCCGCGGCGGCCGGGTACCGGTGCGCCTGGACGCCGCCGAGCACCGCGCACTCGTCTCGCTGGCGCGGGAGGCGGGCGTCAGCCCGTTCATGGTCCTGCACGGCGCGCTCGCCACCCTGCTGCACCGGCTGGGCGGCGGGGACGACATCGTCGTCGGCACCCCGGTGGCCGGACGCGACGAGGAGGAGTTCCACGACGTCGTGGGGTTCTTCGTCAACACCCTCGTCCTGCGCGTCGACGTCGGCGGCGACCCCTCCTTCCGAGGGCTGCTGGACCGGGTGCGCACGACGGACCTGAGCGCCTACGGGCGACAGGACCTTCCGTTCGAGCAGCTGGTGGAGGCGCTGGCACCGGAGCGGTCGCTCTCCCGCCATCCGCTCTTCCAGGTGATGCTCGCCCTGAACAACACCCCCGCTCCCCGGCTCGACCTGCCCGGCGTCCGCGCACACCTGCTCCGGCCCGAGCGGACCACCGCCAAGTTCGACCTGACCTGGGACTTCACGGAGAGCCACGGCCCGGACGGTCGCCCGGACGGGCTGACGGGCGAGGTGGAGTACAGCGCAGAGCTGTTCGACGAGAGCACCGTCCGCCGCTTCGCCGACCACTTCGTCCGGCTGCTCCGGTCGGCGCTGGACGCGCCCGGGGCGCGGCTGGGCGCCCTTGAGATGCTCACGGAGGACCAGCGCCTCGCGGCCCTCGACACCGGGACGCGCGACGGTTCCGCGGAGCCGGGGCACGAACTGGTGCACAGCGTCTGCGACGTACTGGAGACACAGGCGGCGGTCACCCCGGGCCGTACCGCGGTGGCCGACGGACGGAACACGGTGTCGTTCGGTGAACTGGCCGCCGAACTGCACTCCGTCGCCCGGCGTCTGACCGCTGCCGGTGTCCGTCCCCGTGACCGTGTCGCCGTGGCGGTGCCCCGGTCCGCACGCCAGATCGCCGCCGTCTTCGGCGTACTGCGCGTCGGAGCCGTGTACGTTCCGCTCGACCCGGCGCATCCGGCCGAACGCAACGCGCGGATTTTGGAATCCGCACGCCCCGCCCTGCTGCTGACCGAGCGGGCCTGCGCGGCGTCGCTCCCCGCTTCCCGCACGCCCGCCCTGTATCTGGAGGAAACGGCCGGCACCGGCCCCTCCTCCGGCCCGCCGCCGTTCGACGGACCGCGGGGAGCCGACCCCGCCTACGTGCTGTACACCTCCGGATCCACCGGCCGGCCCAAGGGCGTCGTCGTCGAGCACCGGGCGCTCGCGAACCTGCTGCGCCACCACGGACGCCACCTGATCGAACCCGCCGAACGAGCCAACAGCGGGCGGCCCCTGCGGGTGGCCCTGACGGCGGCAGCGACCTTCGACGCCTCCTGGGACCCGCTGCTGTGGATGGCCGCGGGTCACGAGCTGCACCTGGTGGACGACCTGAGCCGCCGCGACCCGGAAGCGCTGGTGCGACTGCTGCACGAGCGGCGGATCGACGTGATCGAGACGACGCCGTCCTTCCTCGAACAGCTCCGCGTCTGCGGCCTGTTCGCCCCCGGCAGGCCCTGGCCGCGCGTCGTGGCCCTCGGAGGAGAGCCGGTACCGGAGAGGTTGTGGAGGGAACTCGCGGACCTGCCCGGCGTGACGGTGTGGAACCTGTACGGGCCGACCGAGACGACCGTGGACAGCGTGATCGCCCCGGTCACCCCCGCCACCGCCGCCACCATCGGCCACGCGGTCACCGGCATGCGGGCCCGGGTCCTGGACTCCCGGCTGAACCCCGCACCGCCGGGGGTCACGGGCGAGCTGTACCTGGCCGGGGCCGGCGTGGCCCGCGGGTACGACGGAGCCACGGGCCTGACCGCCGACCGGTTCCTCGCGGACCCCTACGGTCCTGCGGGCAGCCGGATGTACCGCACCGGCGACCTGGTGCGCCGACGGCCGGACCACTCCCTCGTCTTCGTGGGCCGTACCGACTCCCAGGTCAAGGTGCGTGGCTTCCGCGTCGAGACGGGCGAGGTCGAGGCGGCGCTCACCGCGCACCCCGCCGTACGCCAGGCGGTAGTGACCGTCCGCGAGAGCGGGGACGGCGGCCTGCTGGTCGCCTGGGCCGTGCCGGAGGCCGGTGCGAGGCCGACGCCCGGGCAACTGCGCTCGTTCCTCGGCGACCGGCTCCCCGCCTACATGACGCCCTCGCACCTCACCCTGGTGCCGGAGATCCCGCTGACCGTGAACGGCAAGACGGACTTCACCGCACTCCCGGAGCCCGGAACGGTCGAACAGGAAGGAGGCGAGCGCCCGCGCACCCCGCAGGAGGAGATTCTGTGCGCGCTGTTCGCCGAGTGCCTCGGCACCGGCCCCGTCGGCCGGGACGCCGACTTCTTCGCACTCGGCGGCCACTCGCTGCTGGCCACCCGCGTCGTCAACCGCGTGCGGAGCGCCTTCGGCGTCGAAGTCCCGGTCCGCGCGCTGTTCGAGGACCCCACGCCCGCCGGACTGGCCCGGCACCTCGACGGCGCCGCGCACCGCCGCCCGTCGCTGCGCCCCCACCCGGACCGGCCGGTGGACCTCCCGTTGTCCTTCGCGCAGCGACGGCTGTGGTTCCTGAACCGGATGCACTCCGACGACGCCTCCTACAACCTGCCGATGGCGGTCGGTCTGCGAGGACGCCTGGACACCTCGGCACTGCGCAGCGCGCTGGGCGACGTGGTGGCCCGGCACGAGAGCCTGCGCACCGTCTTCCGGGAGGCCGCCGACCGAACCGGCTCCCCGGTCCAGCGTGTCCTGTCCCCGGGGGAGAGCCGTCCGACGCTCGCCGTCACGCACAGCACGCCCGAGCAAGCACCCCGGTTGCTGAGTGAAGCGGCCCGCACGGGGTTCGACCTCACGCGCGACCTGCCGTTGCGGGCCGAGCTGTTGCGGACCGGTGCCGAGGAACACGTCCTGCTGCTGACGGTGCACCACATATCCGCCGACGGCTGGTCCATGGGGCCGCTGGCGCAGGACCTCGCCGCCGCGTACGCCTCGCGGACCAGTGGCCGCACACCGGAGTGGACTCCCCTGCCGGTTCAGTACGCCGACTACGCCCTGTGGCAGCGTGACCTCCTCGGCAGCCCCGACGACCCGGACAGCGTGCACGCACGGCAACTGGCCTTCTGGCGGGACGCCCTGGCCGGTGCCCCCGCCGAACTGGCGCTGCCGGCGGACCGGCCCCGCCCGGACGTCGCCTCCGGACGCGGCGGAAGCGTCACCCTTCCGCTCACCGGTGACGACGGCCGCCGGCTCGCGGAGCTGGCCCGACGCGAGGGTGCCAGTACCTTCATGGCACTGCACGCCGTACTCGCTGCGCTGCTCGACCGGTACGGGGCCGGCGAGGACATCGTCGTCGGCAGCCCGGTGGCCGGTCGCACCGACGAGGCGCTCGCCGGACTGGTGGGCTTCTTCGTCAACACCCTGACCCTGCGGGTGCGCACCGGGGGCGACCCCGGCTTCCGCGCCCTGCTGGAGCGGGCCCGGGAGGCCGACCTGGCCGCGTACGCGCACCAGGACCTGCCGTTCGAGTCGCTCGTGGAGCACCTGGCGCCCCCGCGCTCGCTGTCCCGGCACCCGCTGTTCCAGGTGATGCTCTCCCTCAACAACGCCGGTCGTCCCGCCCTCGAACTCCCCGGCCTGCGCGCCGAGGTGCGGGGTGTGGACACGGCCGCCGCCAAGTTCGACCTGTCGTTCGACTTCTCCGAGCAGTCCGGTGGCGAGGAGCTGACCGGCGAGCTGCAGTTCGCTCGTGACCTGTTCGACACGGCCACGGCACAGGGCCTCGCCGATTCCTTCGTGGCCCTGCTCCGGCTCGTCGTGGCCGCCCCCGACACCCCGCTGTCCGGGCACGACCCGCTCGGCCCTCCCGAGCGGGCCGAACAGCCGCGTGCCGAACAGCTCGACCACGGGCGTGGCCCACGGGCCGTCCCGCGGCACCCGACCGTGGTCGCGGGCTTCGAGGCCACCGCCCGGGCGGCGCGGAGCAGCGACATCGCGGTCCGCTGCGGACCGCACGCGCTCTCCTTCGCCGAGCTGTTCCAGGACAGCGCCCGCCTCGCCCACCTGCTGCGGGGTCGCGGCGTTGGTCCCGACCGGGCGGTGGCCGTGCTGCTGCCGCGCTCCGCCGATTCGCTGACCGCGCTGTTCGGCGTACTGACCGCGGGCGGCACCTACGCCCCGCTGGACGACTCCCTCCCGCCGGCGAGGGTGAGCGCCGTACTGACGGACGCGCGGCCCGCCGTGGTGCTGGCGACCGCGGCCACCGCCGGCGCGATCCCCGAAGGGCCGTGGCAGACCGTCCTGCTGGACTCCGCCGACGTCCGGGCCGAGCTGGCCGCGCTCCCCAGCGAACCGCCGCGCGGCGCGATGCCGGCGCCCCGCGACGCGGCCTACCTGCTGCACACGTCGGGTTCCACCGGACGCCCCAAGGGCGTCGTCGTGGAGCACCGGTCCCTGGCCCAGTTGCGGGAACACCACCGGCAAGCGCTGTTCGAGCCCGCCCGGGCGGCGACCGGACGGCACAGGCTGCGGGTCGCGCTGACCGCGTCGCTGTCCTTCGACGCGTCCTTGGACCCCGTGCTCTGGATGCTCGACGGGCACGAGCTCCTGGTCGTCGACAACGACACCCGCCGCGACCCGGCCGCTCTCGTCCAGGCCGTGCGCGACGAGCGCGTCGACGTGCTGGAGACCACTCCGAGCCACGCGGCGGCGCTGCTGGACGCGGGACTGTGCGACCAGGACGCTTCCGGGCACCGCCCGGCCGTCCTCGCGCTCGGCGGCGAAGCCGTGCCGCCCGGCCTGTGGCGGCGGCTGCGTGACGTTCCCGGCCTCACCGTGTGGAATCTGTACGGCCCCACCGAGACCACCGTGGACACCCTCTACGCGTCGGTGCGGGACACCGACCGGCCCGTGCTCGGTGAGCCCGTCGCCGGCACCCGCTGCCACGTGCTCGACCGCTTCCTGCGGCCGGCCGCGCCGAACGCGACCGGCGAGCTGTATCTGGCGGGTACGAGTCTGGCCCGCGGCTACCTCGGGCGGCCGGCCGAGACCGCCGCTCGCTTCGTGCCGGATCCGTTCGGTCCCCCGGGCGAACGCATGTACCGCACCGGCGACCTCGTGCGCCGCACGACGGACGGACGACTGGAGTTCCGCGGCCGTGCCGACGGGCAGTTGAAGGTGCGCGGCTTCCGCGTGGAACCCGACGAGATCGTCGCCGCGCTGGAGCGGCAGCCCGGCGTATCCCGCGCGGCCGTGGCGATCCGCTCCGTGGGCTCGACGGACGCCCACGGCACGGCGCAGCTGATCGCCTACGTGGTGACCGACGACGAGACGCCGACGGCCGACGGACCGGCCGCCCCGGGCCGTGACGCGCTGCGCGCGGCCCTCACCGCGGAACTGCCCGGATACATGGTTCCCGCCGCGTTCGTCACCCTCGACGCGCTGCCCCTGACCCCCAGCGGCAAGCTCGACGGCAACGCCCTGCCGGCACCGGGCGAGGAGCATCTGGCACGCGGGGCCGGCCGGCCGCCGGCCGGTCCGCGCGAGGACCTGCTGTGCGCCCTGTTCGCGGAATCGCTCGGCGTCGAGCGGTGCTGGTCCGACGACGACTTCTTCGCCCTCGGCGGCCATTCCCTGCTGGCGGCCCGACTGCTGGCCCGGGTCCGGGAGGCCACCGGGACCGAGCTCGGCATCAGGGACCTGTTCGAGGCGCCGACCCCGGCCGGCCTCGCGACCGCGCTCGCGGCGCGCGAGGGCGACGCGGACGCCGGCCGCCCGGGCGCGGACCTCGACTGCCTGCTGCCGCTGCGTGTCAACGGCGCCCTGCCGCCGCTGTTCTGCGTGCATCCGGCCGGGGGCCTGGCCTGGTCCTACGGGGGCCTTCTCCAACACGTCGCCGACCGGCCGGTGTACGGGCTCCAGACGCCCAACCTGGCCGGTACGCGGCGCTTCCCCGACAGCATCGAGGCGATGGCGGCCCACTACGTCGACCGGCTGCGCGGCGTGCAGCCGCACGGTCCCTACCGGTTGCTCGGCTGGTCCTTCGGCGGCAACGTCGTCCAGGAGATCGCCGTCCAACTCCAGGAAGCGGGCGAGGAGGTGGCGCTGCTGGCCGTCATGGACGCCTTCCCCGTGCCGCCCGCCGACGGTCTGGAGGACGCGGGGCGCGATGTCGTCTTCCGTGCCCTGCTGACCGCCCTCGGCGTCGACCTGTCCGCCTGGGACGCCGACGCGCCCCTGGACGCGGGGGCCGTGCGCGACGCGTTGCGTGACACCGGCAGCCCCCTCGGCGCTCTGGAGCCGGAGGCCATCGGGACCATGGTCGGCAACTTCGCCGACCAGGCCCGGCTCATGCGCCGGTACGTACCGCGGACGTTCCGCGGCGACGTGCTCTTCTTCCGCGCCACGGAAGAGGACCCCGCGAACGGCCTTGTCCCCGCCCTGTGGGCTCCGTACGTCGACGGCGCCCTGGTGGTGCACGACGTGCCGTGCGGGCACGCCCAGATGCTCCGTCCCGACTCCCGGGCCGTCGTCGGACCCGTCCTCGACGCGGCGCTGCGCGCCACCTGAACCGGCCGCACCGGGCGACCGCGTCCGGCCGCCGGACTACCGAAGCGGTATCCAGAGCAGTCCAGTTCCCCCACCGAAACAGGAGAGCGTCCGCACCATGACCAACCCCTTCGACAACCCCGCCGTCCAGCACCGCGTCCTGGTCAACGACGAGGGCCAGCACTCCCTGTGGCCCGAGTTCGCCGACGTCCCCGCGGGCTGGCGTCCCGTCCACGGGCCCACGACCCGCGAGGCATGCATCGCCTACGTCGACGCCCACTGGACGGACCTCACCCCCCGCAGCGCGCTGGCCGCCCGGTGAAGGCCTCCGGAGTGAACCTCCTGGGTCCGGTCGGGCAGCCCCTGCCCCGACCAGGCCGTGCCGTCTCGGAGGCGGCGCCCGGCGGAACGCGGGACATGATCGTGGCCGAGGGGCTCACCCGCAGCTTCGGCGACCGCCGGGCCCTCGCAGGCATCGACCTGAGGGTCCCGGCGGGCAGCGTCCTCGGCCTGCTCGGCCCCAACGGCGCGGGCAAGACCACCACCGTGCGCATCCTCACGACACTGCTGCGCCCGGACGGCGGCCGCGCCACGGTCGCCGGACACGACATCGCGGATGCGCCGGAGGCCGTACGCACACGCATCGGTCTGTCCGGCCAGTACGCCGCCGTCGACGAACGCCTGACCGCGCGCGAGAATCTCCACCTCGTCGCCCGTCTGTACGGCATGAGCCGCCGAGCGGCCCGTCGGCGCACCGGCGACCTGCTCGACCGGTTCTCCCTCAATGAGGCGGCCGATCGGCCCAGTGGAGGCTTCTCCGGTGGTATGCGTCGCCGGCTGGACCTCGCCGGTGCTCTGACCGCCCGGCCTGCCGTCGTCTTCCTCGACGAGCCCACCACGGGCCTCGATCCCCGCGGTCGCGCCGAGACGTGGCAGGCGGTGCAGGACCTGGTGGCGGACGGCACCACTGTCCTGCTCACCACCCAGTACCTGGAGGAGGCCGACCGGCTCGCGGACTCCATAGCCGTCATCGACCACGGCCGCGTCATCGCCCGCGGCACCTCGAACGAGTTGAAGGAGGCCGTCGGAGGAGAGCGGATCACGCTCAGCCCGGCGGTGCCGCAGACCGTCGGGGCGATCGCCGAGGTGCTGGCCGCGCTGGGTCCGTACCGGCCGGAGACGGACCGGCGCACCGGTCGGGTCTCGGTGGCCACCGACCTCGGCGCGGCAGCACTGCAGCGCGCCCTCGGCGCCCTGGCGGAGGCCCGCCTCGGTGTGCGGGACGTGTCCCTGGCGCCACCCACTCTCGACGACGTGTTCCTGGCGCTGACCGGCAAGCCCCGCCCCTGCGACGATCCCGTCGACACGGAGCGGCCCCGGCAGCGCGCCGGGTCCGGGAAGGGAGCGCACGCATGGCGACGGTGAACCCGGTCGCGCAGAAGCCGGCCGGACCGGCCGGTACCGTCCGCGACGGACTGCTGATCGCCGAGCGCAACCTGCTCAACCTGCGCCGCACGCCCGGAGCGCTCGTCGCCGCCCTCGTCCAGCCGTTGATGTTCGTCCTGCTGCTCGCCTACGTCTTCGGCGGCAGCCTGGGCGGTGCGGAGTACCGCTCGTTCCTGATGGGCGGGATCTTCGCGCAGGCCGTCACCTTCAACGCCTCGTTCACGGCGATCGGGCTGGCCGCGGACATGGACAAGGGCATGGTCGACCGGTTCCGTGCGCTGCCCATGCCGCGTGGCTCCGTGATCCTCGGCCGCACGCTGTCCGACCTCACGATGAGCGCCGTCACGCTCACCGTCACCTCGCTGTGCGGGCTCCTGATCGGCTGGCGGGTGGAGGGCTCCGTGCTGGGTGCCGTGGCCGCCTACGGACTGATCCTGCTCTTCGCCTTCGCCATGTCGTGGGTCGGTGCCACGATCGGCCTCGTGGCCCGAAGCGTCGAAGTCGCGCAGAGCGCGGGGCTCGTCTGGCTCTTTCCCGTCACCTTCGTGTCGGGTGCCTTCGTCTCCGTCGCCACGATGCCCGGCCCGTTGCGCACGATCGCCGAGTGGAACCCGGTCTCCGCCACCGCGACGGCCGCCCGCTCCCTCTTCGGCAACGAGGCCCCGCCGACGATGGTCCCGCCGGACTCCTGGCCGGTCGAGCACGCGACCGGGTACGCGCTGCTGTGTACGGCCGCCATCATCGCCGTCTTCATGCCCCTGGCCGTGGGCCGGTACCGACGCGTCGCCCGGGGCTGAGGCGTCGGCGGCAGCGGTGCGGTCGCCCGGCGGACCGAGGGCCGGGCGAGGCGCGGTGCGCGGTGGGTTCGCGGCGGGGCCACCAACCGTGACACCACCGCTGCCTCCCCCCTGTCCGCGGCCACGCTTCGTCAGGACCTCGACCTGGGCGAGAGTGACCGCGGCCGCGCTCCGGCCGACCGGTCCGAGTTCGACGACGCCTGATCCTCGCGGTCATCGCTGCCGTCCCGCGTCGGCGGACACCTCCCGCGCGGCGCGCGCACCCGACGCCAGGGCGCCCTGCACGGAGCCCGTCGCCCGGTAGTCCCCGCACACGTACCTTCCCGGACCGAGGCGGGCGGTGCGGCTCAGCGGCCAGGGAGGGAGCATCGCCGGCAGCGCCCCCTCGACCGTGTAGGCGGCGACCTGGTGCCAGTCGCCCGTGTCGGTGCCGTACAGCTCGGCCAGACGCCGGAGCGTCGCCTCTGATCTGCCGGGGAGGTCTCCTCCCAGTACGGAGGTGGAGACCAACGCGGTGCGGGGAGGCGCGTAGGCGGGAGCCACCTCGCTGAGTACGCAGGTGTTCAGAACCGCGCCGCTGCTGTCCACCATCAGGGTCGGTTCAGGCATCGGGGTTCTGTCGGTGGCGTGGTAGTAGGTGGTGACGGTACGGGTGTCCGGCACGGTCAGGCCCCTGAGCAGGCGGGCGGCGGTCGCCGGGTCCGTGGCCACGACGACCGTCCTGGACGGCACCTCGCTGCCGTCGCTCAGCAGCACTCCGGCGTCGGTGACCTCCGCGACGGACGTGCCGAGGCGCAGGACGCCGTCGGGCAGGCCGGCGGCGAGCCGGGCGGGTACGGCGCCGATGCCCTTCTCCGGAAGGCACAGGGACCCTCGCACCATGCTTCGCCAGACGAGGTGGAAGAAGCGCGCGGAGGTCTCCAGCCGGTCTTCCAGGAACACGCCGGACAGGAACGGCCGCAGGATGTCGGCGATCACGCCGTCCGAAACTCCGGCCCGGGTCAGGGCCGCCGAGGTGGCGCCGTCCCCGCGCCCTTTGGTGACGGAAGCGGGCAGCACGGCGTCGCGCGCGGTGAGTGCCGCCAGCGCGGCCAGGTCGCGGGCCGAGAAGATCCGCCCCGGCAGCAGCTCCCCCACCGCGCCGGGCTCCCGCGTCGGGTCGGTGACACGGACCCGGCCCTTCGGTGTGTGCGCGACGACGCCCGCCGTGAACGGCCGCAGTCTCAGGCTCCTCAGGTCCAGACGTCGCTTCACCTGCGGATACGAGGTGTTGAACACCTGAAATCCGCGGTCCAGCAGGAATCCGTCCTGCCGGTCCGTGCGCATCCGGCCGCCCACACCGTCCGATGCCTCCAGCAGGGTCACCCGCCATCCGGCACGGCACAGGTCCAGCGCGCACGCGAGGCCGGCCAGGCCCGCGCCCACGACGACGGCGCTCGGCCCCCGGCGGTGTTCGTCGGTCATGCTCTGCTCCTCGCTTGCGCGACGGGTTGGAGGGAGTGACGTGCTACGGAAGGGGTCCGTTGTCAGGGGCGGTCGCGGCCGCGCATGTGCGTGCTCCTGGTGGTCGATGCCGCGGAGGTGTTGTACCGGTCGTCTGCGCACGCCGCGAGGTCCCCCCAGAAGATCGAAGGGGTTGTCGAAGCGGAGACCGCGGCAGACAGGGAGTCAGCTCAGACGGTCCGATCGCATCGCGCGATGACCGAGCCGACAAGCCGGAAGCCTTCGTCGGTGCTCACCTCGGGAGTGACCCCTGCCTGGAACAGGACGATGATGTCGGAGCCTCCGAACTGGAAGTAGCCGAACTCCTCACCCTTCGTCACGTGGGTGCCGACGACCGTGGTGAGGTTCACTGACGCGACGTGGGCCATGCCCACCGCGACGACCGCGACGACGCCCAGGTCGCCGTGGTCCGAACCCGAGGTGTCAAGGGTGAGGACGCCCCTGGTCTGTGAGAACTCGTAGCCGCTCCGGGCGCTGTCCTTGGAGACCAGCTCGTGGTTCTCGAGGTCGACCTGCATATAGACCTTCCCACTGATCACGTACGACTCCTTGACCAGCCCGGAGACGGGTACGTGGTATCGGTGGTAGGCCGAGGGCGGCAGCATGTAGTGCACGAAGGTGCCGTCGGCGAAGGAATCGGCGTATTGGCTTCCCTCGATCAGCTGCCGGATATTGCCGTAGTGGTGCGATTCCTTGACGGTGGTGCGCGGGATGTTCGACGACTGGTCGATACCGTAGGCATGCTGGAACACGCAGTCGGCCGGTGAGGTCACCACCTTGTTGTCCGTGGGGTCGCACACCGGCCGCAGACCGGGGTTCAGCTCGCGGGCGAAGAACTGATTGAACGTCAACCAACCGCTGGGCATGTTCGGTCGACCGCCCACGAGGGATTCGTGCACGTGGTACTCGGGCGCGTCTCGGACGAACGTGTCCAGGATCTCCTGGCTGAAGGACTCCGCCGTATCCAAGAAGTCCCCCCATTGGCGGGCGAACGCGGTGAGCCATCCCCGGAAGGGCTCCGAGTTCTCGGCGATGGCGGTGCGGCCGTCGTCCACCTTCTGGTCGATCAGCCAGTAGAAGTGGGCGAGCCGGTCGCTGACTTCTCTCGCGTATCGCTGCTCCGGAGCCGAGACCTTCCATGCCGCCGCGGCGGACTGGCGCGGGACCCACCGGATGAAGCGCTTCAGATACTCGTAGTACTCCGGTAGGGTCCGCGGCCAGTCGAGTGCCCCGAACAGATCGGCGTTCAGGTCGGCCTCGGCGCGTTCTCTGGCTTTGACCAGGGACTTCTCGATCAATGCCCCGAGGCCCCGGTCGTCTCTTTCGATGGTCGCCCGCAGATCGTGGACGATCTGGTCGGGTCCCTGCATGGGGTACTCCTTCAAGGGGTCGAACACCGTCTGTCAGGCCGATGTCCCGTCCTCGCCGACCGGCTCGGGTCCGACGAGACGGCTGGCGAGGCCGTATGTCACGGTCACGTCGCGATACTCCAGCCCCGGGGCGACCCGAGGCGGAAGGTTCGTCCGCTCCGTCTGCGACACCGATTCGCGCGCTCCGGTCCCGGGGAAGGAGACCGTCGTTCGTGGCACCTCCTCGAAACGCAGCCGGTCACCGCTGACGACCGCGTCGAAGGAGATGGCAGGGCCGGGGGCGCGGCCCGAGGCTTCGGAGTCCGGGGCCGGCGTCGCGTCCGTTCACGGCGGCTCGTCGCGCTTGCGGACCATGCCGCGCCTGGCGGGTCGCACCGCCTCGGACTCGTCGTCGTCGCGCGTGCGGCGGCGCCGGACGGCGGAGCGCCGGCTCGCGGCGTCGTCTCCGGTCCGTCCGGGCGTCTGCCGTGCCCCTGTCCGGCGCGAGGGGCCGGCGCGATCCGTGCCGTGCCCCGAGCGTGTGGTGGACTCGGCGGTCCCGGCGGCGCCACGGGTGATCCGTCCCGCCGCCTCCTCCCCCGGACCGGCTTCCTCCGCGGTGCGTCCAACGCCTCGCTCGGCCGAGCGGACGGTGCCCCGGGCCACGTCGTCCACATCCGCGGCAGCCTCGCCCGCCGCTCCACCCACCTCGCCGAGAGCATCCCCCGCTCCCCTTCCGACGCCCCGCCCGACCTCTCCGACGGCCTCACCGGCACTGCCGCCGACGTCCTCCACCGCGGAGCCGGCGCCCCTGCCGACGTCCTGTACGGCTGCTCCGGCGCCCTGGCCGACATCCTGCACGGCCGATCCAGCGCCCTGGCCCACGTCCTGCACGGCCGACCCGACACCGCGGGCCAGGTCCTCCAGAATCCGGGGGTTCCGGTCGAGTGTGGTGAGAACCCGGTTGATGATCAGCGCGACGTTGTCCAGCCGGACCTCCAGCCGGGCCTGTGCCTCGACTCCCGAGATGCCGAGATGGACCTGGCCGAGTGCGACATCGGCGCCCACGTTCAGCTTGAGCAGGTCGAGCACCTCGGCCTGGAGGGAGACGTGGGCCCGCAGGTTCTCCACGTCGAGGTTCAGCTCGTCGACCTTGAGCTGGGGGACGTCCAGGAAGACGTCGGGGCCGCGCTCCTGCGAGGAGCGTGCCGCCGTCGCATCGCCGCCCGGGACCACCGCGTCCTGGTAGGCCGACTCGTCGTCCTCGGACTCGTCGTCGTAGACCTCGTCGTCGTACGGCTCCGGCTCTTCTTCGGCGTCTGTCGTGTGATCGCCGCCGTTCTCGGCGTGCTGCTGCATCGCTGCGCCTCCGCAGGCTCGCCCTCTAGGATTTCACCCTATTTGCACCAGTATGGCAGGGGTGGCGGCACGGGCGTCGCCTCAGGGCCGAACGGGTGGCGAGGAGAGGGGGAGCGAGAAGTCAGGCGTCGGCGACCGTCGTGGTCACCGGGGCACCGATCTCGACGGTCCTGCTCACGGTGCACAGGCGGTCGTGGGAAGCCTTGACGGCGCGGGGCAGGATCGCGCGGGCGCGCTCCGCCCCCTCGTCGTCCGGGAAGTCCACGGTGAACGAGACCTTGAGGTTCGTCATGCGGTTGCCCAGGTCATCGCTGACCTTGTCCCCCACGACGGTCACCGAGAACCGGGTGGGCTCCGCGTGACGGCTGGTGGCGATGTCGACGTCCACAGCCCCGCAGCCGCCGATCGCGGCCAGGAACAGCTCGACAGGGGTGAATCCGGTGTCCTGTCCGCTCTCCGAGGACGTGCCGAAACTGATCGATCCACCGCGGGCGTTGGTCGCCGTGAACTGGCCGCTGCTGGTGCGTTCCACGACGACGGAACGCTCCGAGTGTTCGCTCATGCCCGTCACACTAGCCGCCGGGGCACGATCCATGGACGATGCCGGCACGTGAGCCGGACAAGCCCGGCCGCCCGAGGCGCGACGGTTCACCCGCGGAGGCGTCCAGACCCTTGACGCGGACCGCACGGGCTGCCTAACTTCCCAGAGGTTCAGACATCAGACGTCTGTTGAGCCAGCCGTCACAACGGAACGAGCGCGCCACCCGTCCGGTCCACGACGACCCAGCAGGGAGCCATCCGTGCAGGCAAGAAGAAGACTCGCCCTGTTCCTCTCGACCCTGTGCCTTCCCCTCACGCCGCTGGGGACCGCCCCGCTCGCACAGGCGGTGGAGCAACCACGGCCCTTCTACGTGGACTGCGACGCCACGGCAGCGGGCAACGGCACTGAAGCAAGCCCCTGGAACGACCTGGCGCGGGTGAACGCCCACACCTTCCAGCCCGGCGACTCGATCCTCCTCAAGCGCGGTTCCACGTGCACCGGACAGCAGTTGTTCCCCAAGGGATCCGGGGCCGAGGACCGGCCGATCACCGTCGACACGTACGGCTCGGGGGCCAAGCCGGCGCTGGCCGGAGCCGGCCGGGTGACCGACGTGGTCCGGCTGGCCGACCAGCAGTACTGGGAGATCCGCGACCTCGACGTCTCCAACCGGGGCGACACCGCGGCGACCCGGCGCGGCGTGCACATCACCCGCGCCGACTCCGGCACCGGGACGCACTACCGCCTCAGCGGTCTGGACGTCCACGACGTCAACGGCAACCAGACCAAGAAGGACGACGACGCCAGCGCGGGCATCTTCTTCGAGGTCCTCGGCCAGACGACGCCGACCAGGTTCGACGACGTGGTCATCGAGAACAACACGGTCCGGACGGTCGACCGCTACGGCATCCACTTCTGGACCCGCTGGATGCAGCGACCGGAACTGAACAACCCCAACTGCGGTACGGCCTGCGGACCGTGGACGCCGCAGACCCGAGTCGTGGTCCGCGGCAACACCGTCACCGACATCGGCGGCGACGCGATCGTCCCGCACCACACCGAGAGCGCCCTCGTCGAGTACAACAGAGTCGACGGCTTCCGCGAACGCGAGCCGGCCCACTGCGCCGCCGGCATCTGGGGCTGGAACACCGACGGCGCCCTGTACCAGTACAACGAGGTCAGCGGCGGCAAGAGCGAGTGCGACGGCCAGGGCCTGGACCTCGACGAGGCCAACATCGGCACCGTCTACCAGTACAACTACAGCCACGACAACGAGGGTGGCTTCATCCTCCTGTGCAACGGCGCCGGATCCACGACCGCCGACAACGTCGTCCGTTACAACATCAGCCAGAACGACGGCGGGCAACTCTTCGACATGGTCTGCGCGAAGACCACCAACACACAGATCTACAACAACACCTTCTTCCTCTCCAGGCCGGTCGACGTCATCAACAACGCCAACGGCTCCACCGGTGCCTCCGTGGCCTTCAGCAACAACATCTTCCACGTGGCCACGTCCGAGGCCGCCTACGTCGACGCCGCCGCCCTCGTCTTCGACTCGAACGTCTTCTACGGCAACCACCCGGCCGGTGAACCGGCCGACGCCCGCAAGGTGACCACCGATCCCCGCCTGACCGCGCCCGGTTCGGCGACCTCACGTACGGACGCCGACGGTTACCGTCTGCGGGCCGCCTCGTCCGCGCTGGCCAACGGCCGGGCCATGCCGTCGCCCGGCACCCGCGACTACTTCGGCAACCCGGTCACGGCGGGCTGCGCTCCCGACCGCGGCGCCCACCAGTCGTCGACGTCCTGCACGGCCCCCGAAGGGCCCGCCGACGGCGTCCACCGCATCACGGCCGGCGGCCAGGCCGTGGACGTTCCCGCCAACTCGACCGCTCCGAGCACACAGTTGATCGGGTACCAGTGGCACGGCGGCGACAACCAGAAGTGGGCCGTCACCGTGAACCCGGACGGCACCCACACGTTGAGGAACCGGCACTCGGGCCTCTGCGCCGACGTCGACGCCAACTCCACGCGGGCGGGCGCGGCCGTCATCCAGTACACGTGCACGGGCGCCGCGAACCAACGCTGGATCGCCACGCCGAAGGACGGCGGCTACACCCTCGCCGCACAGTCGAGCCGCCTCCTGCTGACCTCGGCGTCCGCCGCCGACGGAGCACCGCTGACCCAGCAACCGGCGACCCCCGACGCCATCCAGACCTGGACCCTCACCCCTGAGCCCTGAGCCCTGAGCCCTGAGTCCAAGCAACCGCCTCTTCCCGCACCCAGCGAGTCACTGACGAGGGGTGTACTGGCAGTACACCCCTGTGGCCGCGTGCACGACGTACCGTCGAAGACATGGACAACCGTGAGGAGGTCCGCGAGTTCCTCACCTCGCGGCGCGCGAAGATCACCCCCGCACAGGCCGGACTGCCCTCCGGCACCCGGCGCCGGGTGCCGGGTCTGCGCCGCAGCGAGGTCGCGGCGCTGGCCGACATGAGCGTCGAGTACTACTCGAAGCTGGAGCGCGGCAGTCTCGCCGGTGTCTCCCCGGCTGTCCTCCAGGCTCTCGCCCGGGCCCTCCGGCTCGATGACGCCGAACGCGCCCACCTGGTGAATCTGGCCCAGGCCGCCGACGGCTCCGACGTCCTCACCCGCCCTCGCCGACGGCGCACCAAGGACCAGTGGAAGCCCCACCCCAGCCTGCAGTGGACCCTGGACGCGATCACCGCGGGCCCCGCGTTCGTGCGCAACGGCAGGATGGACGTCCTGGCCGCCAACCCGCTCTTCCGTGCTCTCTACACCGACGTGTACGCCACGCCCGGCAACCAGCGGAACCTGGCCCGCTTCAACTTCCTCGACCCCGCCTCGCGCCGCTTCTACCCGGGCTGGGACACCTTCGCGGACGTCGCCGTGGCCATTCTGCGCACCGAAGCCGGCCGCAACCCGCACGACAAGGAGCTGCACGATCTGGTCGGGGAGCTGTGTACCCGCAGTGACGAGTTCCGTACGCGATGGGGTGCTCACGACGTCCGCCACCACGGCACGGGCACCAAGCGCTTCCACCATCACGCCGTCGGCGACCTCACCCTCGCCTTCGAGGGCCTGGAGATGGCCGCCGCCCCCGGCCTCACCCTCACCGTCTACACCGCCGAACCCGGCTCGCCCTCCGAAGAAGGCCTGCGTCTCCTGGCGTCCTGGGCCGCCACCCAGGACGCCGTCCCGGACACGGAACGGTCCGCCGCCCGCTGACCCGCTACCCCGCTCCCGAGGCTGAGAAGTCCGCAGACACCTCGAAGACCAGTTCGAGCCCGTCCTCCTCGTCCCACTGCTCTCCGACCTCGACGAAGCCGAAGCCGGCGATCGTGGCGAGGGATGCCACGTTGCCGGGGCCGATCGTCGCCCGCACGGTCCTGACCGCGGATTCGGCCGCTGCCCGGCGGAGCAACTCGGTCAGTGCGGCTCGGGCGTACCCCTGGCGACGGAATTCGGGAGCGACGGAGTAGCCGATCTCGACCATGCCGGACTCGTCCGGCGGTCCGTGAAACCCGGCATGCCCGACGACGAGACCTTCGTCGCCGACGACCGCTTGCCGCGCCATCCACCGCGCACGGCCGGGATCGGCGGCCATCTGGTCGAGCCGGTACCGCCACAGCCACCGTGCCCTGTCGGTCACGAAGTACTCGGTCAGCGTGACCCCGGCCACCCTGCCGGCTTCGGACAGGTCCCCGTCGAGCAAAGCGGACATCGCCCCGCCGGACAGCTCGACGAAACGGACGCGTTTCGGACTCTGCGCGGGCGGCCGGTGACGGCCGGTTTCATCTGCCACCCGCGCATGCTCTCCGACGGCCCCGAAGGGTGTCCACCGGTTTCGCGGGGGGGGGGGGGCAGGTCCCCCGGCCACCGTGCGCTGAAGCTATTCCCGGTACTGCGTCAGGTCGATGCCGAACACCGACACGTCGTAGCCGTGGACCGGGTGGGGGGCGGTGTCCTCCGCCTCCATGCCCAGCTTGTCGACCACCCCCGCGGAAGCGCTGTCGCCCCTCCGCAACACGGCGATCACGCGGTCGAGCCCGCGGTCCTGCACGGCGAACTCCAGGGCGGCGTGCGCCGCTTCGGAGGCGTATCCCTGCCCCCAGAACACTCGCCCGAGCCGCCAGCCGATCGCGACCTGACCGACTGCCTCGGCCGGTGCGTCGGCGACAGACAGGCCCACGGCACCCACCAGTTCACCGGAGCCCAGCAACTCGACCGCGAACAGCCCGAAGCCCTCCTCGTCCCACTCCTCCTCCCACGCCTCGATGTCCTCGGCGGTCTGCTCCGCCGAGCGCGGCCCGCCGTCGCCGATGTTCCGCATCACCACCGGGTCGGCGTGGATCTCGGACAACGGAACGAGGTCGTCGTCCAGCCAACGGCGCAGGACGAGACGAGGGGTGCGGATCTCGGTCATGCCCCCATCCTGCCGACACGGCGGCGAGAGTGCGAACTGCGGCACCGCACCCCGGGCACGGCAGCGACGCGTCTGGCCACCCGGCGCGGGAGCGCGGCGTACCCGGTCTCGTGCGGACGCGTAGAATGGTTTGGTGCATTCAAGTGTCGCGGCCGCGCGTGGCGGGATCCTCATACGCCGGGCCGTCGCGCGGGACGCCAAGCGGCTCACGCGACTCGTACGCGGATCGCGCGCCTACGAGGGCCACTACGCCGCGATGGTCGCGGACTATCGCGTCGGGCCCGACTACATCGAGAACCACCGGGTCTTCGTCGCCGTCGACACCAGGGACGCCACGGGCCGCGTACTCGGTTTCTACTCGCTGATGCTCGTGCCTTCGGAGCTGGACCTGCTCTTCGTCCAGGACGGGATGCAGGGCAACGGCATCGGGCGGCTGCTCGTCGAGCACATGAGGTCCGAGGCGCGCGCGGCGGGGCTGGATCATGTCCGGGTGGTGGCGCATCCTCCGGCCGAGGGTTTCTACCTCAGTGTGGGCGCACTGCCCACCGGGACCGCCCTGGCGAACCCGCCCGCGGTGGCGTGGGACCGGCCGGAGCTGGAGTTCCTGATTCCGTAACCGACCACCGACCACCGACCACCGACCACCGACGGGTTACGGCCGGAGTCGGTGATCACGCCGTTCTTGTCGGTCTCCAGGCCCCCCGCTGTTCTCCGGATTCGGCAGAAGGGCCGCGCGGCGGCAGCCACCGTGTGATCCGGTCGAACAGGTCCGTCAGCGGTTCGCTGACGTCCCGGCCGAACTCGGAGAGCCCGTAGGTGACCTGGGGCGGCGTCGTCGGCTCCACCTCCCGCCAGACCAGGCCGTCCTGGACCAGCGCGCGCAGGGTCTGGGCGAGCATCTTCTCGCTGATGCCCTGGATGCTGTTGCGCAGCTCGTAGAACCGAAGGTCGTGGCCGCGCAGGGAGATCAGCACCCAGATGCCCCACCTGCTGGTCACGTGGTCGACCATGTCACGCGCGGGGCAGTCGGTGTGAAACACCTCATAGCCACTGTCCGCCTCGGCCTGCGTAAGCTGCGCGCCTTCATTCATGTCCGGAGCTTACCTCTGGGTATGTTCTTACGAAGAGTAAGCCCCCGCTCCTAGCGTCAACGACCGCACTGCACAACTGACGAGGAGCTGAACATGATCGTGGTGACCGGGGCTACCGGAAATGTGGGCCGACCTTTGACGCAGGCCCTGGCCGAGGCGGGTGAGCAGGTGACGGCGGTGTCGCGGAACGCCGCGGCGATGCCGGACGGGGTACGGCACGTGGCGGCCGATCTGGCCGAACCGGCGGGCCTCGCGCCCGCGTTGGACGGGGCGAAGGCACTGTTCCTCCTGCTGTCCGGCGACCTGCACGCCCTCGACGCCAGGCCGGCCGACATCATCGGCATGGCCGCGGCCCGTGGGGTCCGCCGCATCGTCCTGCTGTCCTCGCAGGGCGTGTCGACCAGGCCGCTCGGCCCGACGCGGGTCGCGATGCGCGCGCTGGAGGACACGCTGCGGGAGTCCGGCCTGGACTGGGCCGTCCTGCGGCCCGGCGGCTTCGCCTCCAACGCCTTCGCCTGGGCGGAGTCCGTCCGCACCCGGGGGACGGTCGCCGCGCCCTTCGGCGACGTGGGGATACCGGTCGTCGACCCGGCGGACATCGCCGAGGTCGCTGCGGCCTGCCTGCTGGACGACCGCCACAACGGCGGGGTGTACGAGCTGACCGGGCCGGAGGTCATCACGCCGCGCCGGCAGGCGCAAACGATCGCATCCGAACTCGGCTCGCCCGTACGGTTCCACGAACTCACCCGCGACGAGGCCAAGGCCATGATGATGCAGGCCGTGCCGGCGGAACTCGCCGACGACACCCTGGACATCATCTCCGCCCCCATCCCGGCCGAACTGCGGATCAGCCCGGACGTGGAAACGGTCCTCGGCCGCGCCCCGCGCCCCTTCAGCAGCTGGGTCGCCCGCAACATCGCCGTGTTCCGCTGAGCGACCGGGCCGGCCCGGGCCGGCCGCGCGGGGTCGGTGACTGAACGGACACCGTGCCCATGCCCCGGGCTCGTCGTTGGTGTGAACGGGTGCCGCGCTCGCGGAGCGCGGCACCCGTGCGAAGCACCACAAGGAACCACGACAAGGGGGACTCATGACACGCGTCCAGACGAGCGGCCGGGCCAGGATGCCGAAGAAGGCGGCATCCGCCGCGGGCCTGCTCGCCCTGCTGGCCGGCACGCTCGTCGTGTCGGCGTCGTCCGCCGCCCGGGCCGACGGCGACTACTGCGGTCACCGGGTGCTGGGCGACATCGAACAGCGGTACCTCGCGATGGGCGGCCCCCAGGGGGCACTCGGCTGCCCGCTGACCGACGAGTTGGCCAACCCCGACGGGATCGGCCGCCGGACGCAGTTCGAGAAGGGGACCGTCTACTGGTCCCCGCGCAGCGGCGCATGGCCGGTGTGGGGAGAGATCGGCGACTACTGGTGCGCCGAGGGATGCGAGGCGGGATGGATGGGCTACCCGACCTCCTACGAACACACCGTCGGCAACGAGACGCGGCAGAACTTCCAGTGCGCCGTCGTCCACTGGCAGGCACTGCCGGGCAACACCACCAAGACCTGGACCGACGGCAACACATGCGTGTGAGGCCCTGACACAGGTCACACCTCGAACGGCACCGCGCGCGGCTACGCTGCCGCCATGCTGCATCTGCGCCTGATCACCCCGGCCGACCGCACCGACGAGGTGGTCCGTCTGATCGACCGGACGGTCGGCACCGCGCACCTGGTCGTCCTGCCGGGCGCCGCCCGCGATCCCAGGGGCGACGTCGTCATGTGCGACGTCGCCCGCGAGGCGGGCGACGCGCTCATCAGCCGCCTGCGGTCACTGGGCATCGACGACTGCGGGGCCATCACCGCGGAGAACATCGACCTGTCGTTGTCCAAGCGCGCCCAGAAGGCCGAGAAGGACGCACCGGGCGAGCCGGCCGACGCGGTGCTGTGGGAACAGCTGGAGGAAGCGACACACGAGGAGTCGACGCTCTCCATCACCTACATCGCCTTCATCACGCTCGCCACGATGATCGCGGCCTGCGGTGTCGTCCTCGACAACGCGATCCTGATCGTGGGCGCGATGGCGGTCGGCCCCGAGTTCGGACCCCTCGCCGGCATCTGCACGGCGACCGTCCAGCGGGAACCGCGCCTGGCGCTGCGCTCGTTGACCGCCCTGCTGGTGGGCTTCGCGGTGGCCATGGCGGTGACGGTGGGCTTCAGCTGGATCATGGACGCGTTCGGCCTGTTCAGCGAGAGCAAGCTGGAGGCCGAACGGCCCAACACCGGCTTCGTCTACGCTCCGGACTCCTTCTCGTTCGCGGTGGCCCTCCTGGCCGGAGTGGCGGGCACACTCTCGCTGACCTCGGCGAAGTCCGGCGCCCTGGTGGGCGTCGCCATCTCCGTGACCACGGTCCCCGCGGCCGCGAACGCGGCAGTCGCCCTGAGCTTCGGCGACACCACCCAGACGGTGGGCTCCAGCGAGCAGCTGCTGCTCAACCTGGGGGGCATCGTGGTCGCCGGCACCGTGACGCTGCTGGCCCAGAAGGCCCTGTGGGCGACTCAGCGTGCACGGCTGACCAAACCGGACAAGACATGACGGGACGGCCCCGGCGACGGTGATCGGGAGCTCGGCGGAACCCGGTGCTAGCCGGACGTCGTGGCGGCCCGGCGGGCCCGTACCGCGTCCGCCGGGTCCCATCCGTGGCGCGGGACCGAGGCGAGCAGCAGTTGCGTGTACTCGTGCTCGGGGGCGGTCAGCAGTCGCTCGGTGGGCCCCTGTTCGACGACGGTGCCGCGTCGCACCACCACCGTCTCGTCCGTGACGTGCTGGACCACGGCGAGGTCGTGGCTGATGAAGACGAGGGCGAGCCCGGTGGCCTGCCGGATGTCGACGAGCAGACTCAGGATCTGTGACTGTATGGACACGTCGAGTGCGGCCACCGCCTCGTCCAGGACGAGGACACGCGGGTCGACCGCCAGGGCGCGGGCGATGGCCAGGCGCTGCTGCTGCCCTCCCGACATCTCGTGCGGGCGGGCGTCGGCCTCACGGGAACCGAGACCGACGACGTCCAGGAGTTCCTCGATCCGGGCGGCCGAATCGGTCGCCTCGTGCAGGCGGAGCGTGGTGGTCAGGCACTGGCGTGCGGTGAGCCGGGGGTCCAGCGAGAGATAGGGGTCCTGGAAGACCATCTGTATCTCTCGCGCACGGGTGAGGCGCTCGCGGCGGCCGCGGCGTCGTCCCGCGGCCCGGTCCCGTCCGTCGACGCGGATCGTGCCCGCGTCGGGCCGGACGAGGCCGACGAGCATGCGGGCGACGGTTGTCTTGCCGGAGCCCGACTCGCCGACGATGCCGATCGCTCCGCCCGTCGGCAGGGTGAAGGACACGTCGTTCGCGGCGACCAGGGTGCCACCGCCGGGGAGACCGTAGGTCTTGTGGAGCCCGTCGGCCACCAGGAGCGGGACGCGGGGCACGGGGTCAGAAGTGGTCACGGGTTGTTCCTCGCAGTCGCTGGGGCGGTGGCTGCCGCCGCCTCGGGCAGCCGGCGGCAGGCGGCCTCGCCGCCGTCGGGGAGTTCCACCGCCCGTGGGGCCCAGGCCTCGCAGGCGGGCTCGGCCTCGGGACACCGGGCGGCGAACGGACAGCCGTCGAATCCGTCCGAGAGCGAGGGTGGCCGGCCGGGGATGGGCCGCAGGGGGCGGGGCACACCGAGTTCGGGCGAGCAGTCCAGCAGCCCCCGGGTGTAGGGGTGCCGGGCGTGCTCGAAGAGCCGTCGGCCCGGCTGGTGTTCGACGGTCCGGCCCGCGTACATGACGTACACGCGGTCGCAGTAGGCGGCGGCCAGATGCAGGTCGTGGGTGATGAACAGCATGCCCGTCTCGCGTCGGCGCCCCAGGTCGCGCAGCAGGGCGAGGATCTCCGCCTGGGTGGTGACGTCCAGGGCGCTGGTGGACTCGTCGGCCAGGATCAGGTCGGGGTCGGCGGCCAGCGCGCCGGCGATCACGACGCGTTGGAGCATGCCGCCGGACATTTCGTGCGGGTACTGGCGCAGGCAGCGGGCGGGGTCGCTCAGGCCGACGCTGTCGAGGAGGTCGACGGCCCGGTCGCGGGCGGTGCGGCGGTCGTACTCGCCGGTGTGCAGGAGGCGTTCGACGAGGAAGTCGCCGACGCGGTGCACGGGGTTGAGGGCCGACCGCGGGTTCTGGTGGATCATCGCCACGCGCCGGGCCCGGTGCCGGCGCAGCGCGGCGCCCGGCATGGTCAGTACGTCGGTTCCGGCGACCGTCACCCGGCCGTGCGCCACGGCGTCGTCGGGCAGGACGCGCAGCACGGCCTTGGCGGTGGTCGACTTGCCGGAGCTGGATTCGCCCACGAGGCCGACGACCTCGCCCGCGGCGACGCGCAGGGACACGTCCGCGAGGAGCGGCCGGGCGGCGCCGGGCAGTTGGACGGTGAGTCGGTCGATGTCGAGCAGCACGGGGTGCTACCTCCTGGTTCCGAGCCGGTCGGCGAGGTGCACCCCGGCGACGTTGAAGGCCACCACGACGACGGCGATGGCCGTGCCGGGCACCAGCGCGGGCAGCAACGCGCCCTGCACGATGGCCGACTGCCCCTCCTGCACCATCAGTCCCCAGTCGGAGCTGGGCGGCTGGGTACCGAAGCCGAGGTAGCTGAGGGTGGCCAGGCTCATCAGCGCCTCGCCGAAGAGGACCACCAGGTATCCGGCGATCGACCGGGCGAGGTTGGGCACGAGGTGGCGTACGCAGATCCGTGTGCCGCCCATGCCCTGTACGCGGTAGGCGTCGATGTAGGGCTTGGCGCGTTCGGCCAGGGCCACGCTGCGGGTGTACTTGGCGATGGTGGGCGCGAAGGCGAGGCCGAGGCCGAGCACCGAGGTGGTCATGCCGGTGCCGAAGACGGCGATGATCAGGACGACGAACAGCAGCCCGGGGAAGGCGTACATCACGTCGGTCAGCCGGGAGACGAAGGTGTCGACCCAGCCGCCCCGCCAGGCGGCCAGGGTGCCCAGACTCACCCCGATGACGGCGGCGAGGGCCAGCAGCAGCACGGGGGCGACGAGGCTGGTGCGCGCCCCGTACAGCACGCGGGAGAGCAGGTCCTGGCCGGAGGCGTCGGTGCCGAGCAGGTGGTCGCCGCCGGTGCCGACCAGGGAGGACGACAGGTCGACGGCGTCGGGGGCGTACGGCGCGAGCAGCGGGGCGAGGACGGCGGCGAGCACCACCAGGGCGAGGAAGCCGGTGGCGGCCATGGCGGCGACCGGACGCCGGGTGCGCCGGACGGCCGGGGCCGGGGCGCTGGCGGGTACGGCGGTCATGCTGAGCTCCTTGCCGACTTCAGGCGCGGGTCGAGCAGCGGGTGCGCGAGGTCCACGAGGGTGGTGACGACGACGTAGCACGTGACCATGAGCAGCAGGACTGCCTGCGCGACGGGGAAGTCGTGGCTGTTGATGGCGCCGACGAGCAGCGAGCCGATGCCGCTGAGGCCGAACACGGTCTCGATGGCCACGGTGCCGGCGAGCATGCCGGCGGTGACCAGGCCGCACATGGTGACGATCGGGCCGAGGGCGTTGCGCAGCACGTGGCGTCGGACGATCTCACGCTCGGGCAGCCCGGAGGAGCGGGCCACGGCGACGTGGTCGGCGCCGTCGGCGTCGACGACGGCCTGCCGGGTGACCCGGCTGACGACCGCGAGCGCGCCCAGGGCCATGGCCGCGGCGGGAAGGGTGAGGTGGTGCAGGGTGCCGGCCAGTCCCTCTCCGCTGCCGGTGACGGGGAACCAGCGCAGTTGCACGCCGAACAGCGCGACCAGGGCGATGCCGCCGACGAAGGAGGGCACGGACGCGGCGAGGGTGGTGGCGCCGACGACGGCCGAGTCGATCCAGCGGCCCCGGTTGAGCGCGGCGAGCGCGCCGGCGCCCACGCCCAGGACCACGAAGAGGAGGGTGGCGTAGGCGACGAGTTCCAGGGTGGTGGGGAAGCGGGCGGCCAGCAGGTCCGCGACCTCGTCGCCGTACTGGAAGGAGCGTCCCAGGTCCAGGTGGAGGCAGTCCCACAGCCACCGGCCGTACTGGACGACCAGGGGTTCGTCCAGGTGGTACTGCTCGCGTACGGCGGCCAGGCGCTCGGGGGTGAGGGTGTCGCGGCCGCCCGCCAGGAAGACCGCGGGGTCGCCGGGGGCGGCGTAGATCGCGGCGAAGATGACGAACGACGACGCGAGGAGGGTGGCGAGGAGCCCGGCGAGCCGTCTGCCGATACGGACGATCATGGCGCTCAGCCCTTCTTCGCGCCGAGCGACGCGGCCCACGGGTAGTAGAGGTACGCCATCGAGGCGGGCGGGCCGGTGAGCTTGTCACCCAGGGCCAGGGCGGTGGGGGTCTGTGCCACGGGGATCCAGACGGCGGCGTCGGCGAATCGGCGCTGGATGTCGACGACCAGCTCGGCTCGCCGGGCGTCGTCCAGCGTCCGCTTGGCCTGTGCGACCTTCGTGTCGTAGGCGGCGCTGTGGAAGCCGACCCAGTTGTTGGAGTCGTCGGAGACGCCGTTGTCGTAGAAGCCGACGGGGTCGCTCTTGGAGATGTACCAGTCGGCGACCAGGACGTCGATGCCGGCGCGGGCGGACCTGTCGCCGTAGAACTCGCCGTACTCGGCGGAGGGCACGGTCTTGATCTGTGCCTTGAGGCCGATCTGCTGGAGTGCGGCGCGTACGCCGTTGGCGATGACGAGGCGTCCCTGTGTGCTGTCGGTGCCGATGACGATCGGTCCGGCGGGCTTGTGCCCGGCGTTCTGGACGAGTTGCCTGGCGCGGGCGATGTCGGCGGAGGTGGGTGAGGCGGGGGCGCCGGTCAGCTTCTCCTGTGCGGCGGAGAACACGGACTTCTCGTAGCCCCAGGCGCCGGAGCCGACGGGCGTCGCCCATGGCTGGGCCAGGCCGCCGTAGCCGGACTTGGCTATGCCTTCGCGGTCGAGGGCCAGGGAGAGGGCCTTGCGGATGTCGGGGTCGGCCAGGCCGCCGCGCTCGGTGGGGATGAGGTCGAGGGTCGCGGTGCTGGGTCCGAAGTGCAGGTCGATGCCCTTCTTGCCGTCGAGGGCGGCGGCGGTGCCGATGGAGTCGGTGTAGGCGCCGTCGGCCGCGCCGGTGCGCAGGGCGTTGACCATGGCGCTGTCCTCGGCCCAGCGGAAGACGACCTCGCGGGTCAGTGCCTTGTCGCCCCAGTAGTCGTCGTAGCGCTCCAGGGTGACGGAGTCGCCGGACTTCCAGGAGGCGAGCCGGTAGGGGCCGCTGCACGCGTCTGCCTGGCCCGGTGTGCCGAAGTCCTTCCCCTGCTGCCGTACCCGCTTCTGTTGGTAGACGAGTCCGGCATCGCCGGCGAGGGCCTTGGTGAACAGGGCGTCGGGTTCCTCGAACCTGACGGTGATCTCGTGGGCGCCGGTCTTCTCCATCGACGTCACGTTCTCGAACTCGTCGGCCTCGGACATGTCCGGGTCCGCGTGGCGGCGCAGGCTGAACAGGACGTCGTCGACGGTCATGGCGGAGCCGTCGTGGAAGGTGACACCGTCGCGCAGGGTCAGGACCAGGGTCTTGGCGTCGGGCCGGGCGGCCTTGTCGACGAGCCACGGCCGCACGCTCATGTCGGGCTGCAACTGGTAGAGGCGCTCGCACACGTTGGTGAGCACCGTGCGGCCCGCGCTGCCGCCCTGGGTGTCGAGGTCCAGCGAGTCGGGCTCGTCCTCCAGCAGCCAGTCGACGCTGTCCACCCCACCGGCGGCCGCGGGGGTGGTCGGGGTGAGCTGCAACCGGGTCACGTCGCGGGCCGCGGCCCCGGCCGGGCCGGTGTCGGCGCCGCTGCAGGCGGTGGCGAGAACCGTCATGCCCGCCAGCCCGAGGGCGGCGATCGAGGTCTTCAACTTCATACGGTGGCTCCTGGGCGGGAAGGGTGGTGCGGAGACTGCTCGTTTCTGCGGCGTGCGGGGGGGACGTGGGGGGCGAGGCGGAGCGTGGGGGGTGGGAACAGCCGGTCGGTGCGGTCTACTTGGGGGCGTGGGGGCCGTCGTAGAGGTTCCAGGGCAGGTCCTGGTAGCCGCGGTCGCAGGGGGTGCCGGGGGTGACGTGGTAGTCGCCGGAGGTCAGGTCGACGCAGGAGGAGACGAGTGTCTGCCACTGCCGTACGGGCGACCTGCGGGGGTCGGGGTGGGTGCACAGCGACTCGGGGAAGCCGAGGTGGTCCGACATGGCTTGCCGGATCGTCTTGCGGGACTCGTCGGGGCCCGTGGAGTCACGCAGTCGGCGCAGTCCCTGTTCGGCGCGGGGCACCCGGACGAGGGAGTCGGCGGCCAGGGGCCGGTAGTCGGCGGCGAGCGCGGTGGGGATGCCGGCCTGGTAGTGGTTGCCGTGCACCAGCAGACCGTCGGTGGGGTACATCCAGCGGTGTCCGGCCGGGGTGGCCTCCACGTCGATCGCGAAGCCTTCGCGGCAGGTGAGCAGCGCGTTCCCGGCGATGTGTGCGCGGGTCCGGCACAGCACGCGCAGGGCGTCGCTGATGTTCGACTGGTCCAGCACGCTGCGGCGGATCACCGTCTGGGGCAGGCCGACGGTGTCGTCGAAGCGTCCGCCCAGTCCGTTGGCGTTGAGCGCGATGCCCGCCGAGTTGGCGCCCTGGCGGCCGATTTGACCGGCCTCCACCTGCATGACGAGGGTCGGCTTCGGAGGCTGCACGATGCGCAGCATCACGACGGTGCCGGCCACCGCGGCCCGCCAGTCCCAGTTCTGCCCGGCCCACACATGGCCGTCGCCGCTCGCCGGTCCGTAGGCCGCGAAGGAGGTGCAGCCCTCGGCGGCCTCCTCGTCCTCGGGCAGCCGGCTGAAGGTGGAGTCGTAGATGACCTCGCCGCGTGCGTTGAGCGCCAGTACGTCGAGCAGGCCCACGCCTGCTCCGTCGGCTATGCCCCGCATCTCCTCGATCAGGTCGGGAGCGTGGTCGTGCACCGGCTCCAGCCAGAGCTGGGCCCGGGCCGTCACCTGATCCCAGGTCAGTCCGGAGGCCTCGCCGAAGGCTTCGGTGTAGTACCCGATGGCCTCGCCGATGCGGGAGCGCACCGCTTCGCCGTACTGCCGCCCGCGTTCCGCCGGTGTTCCGGAGATCTCTATGACCGGCAGGGCGTGGTGCATGACAGGACTCCTCGGGAGGGTGATCGTGCTGTAACATCCGTTCCAAGAGTGAACATCATTGGAACAAGTTGCTCAGAGCGTAACCACGAAACCGAGTAAGTCAAGAGGCGTAATGGATGTTCCAGAGGCTGGCAGTGTGGGTCCGGGCGGGCTGGCCCGGCTGCGGACCGCGATCCGAGACCTGTGGGAGGAGCTCTCGGCGTCCGAGCGCACCGTCGCGCAGTACCTCGCGAGCGCGCCCGCGGAGCAGATCATGTTCGCCAGCGCTCAGCAGCTGGGCACCGCCAGCGGCACCAGCAACGCCACCGTCGTCCGCGCCTTGCAGCACCTGGGGTACGCGGGGCTTCCGGCTCTGAAGAGGGAACTGGCCGCGGACTTCACCGCTTCGCAGGCGCCCGAGGTCCGGCTCAGGCAGCGCATCTCCCACGTGGGCCAGGACCTGGAGAGCATCTGGGGCGACGTGTTCGACGAGGCGCAGGAGCGCATCGAGCAGGCCAGGCGTCTGACCGGTACGAAGTCCTTCGAGCGGGCCGTCGAGGTACTGGCTCCGGCCCGCGAGGTCTTCTGCTACGGCGTCGCCGCGTGCGAGTTCGGGGCCCGCCACCTCGCCCTGTCCCTCGGCCGGCTGGGGCGCCGCGCCCGCTTCAGCGGGGCCACCGGGTTCGCCTTCGCCGACGATCTGCTGCCCCTCGCGCAGGGCGACGCGGTGGCGGTCTTCCAGCCGGCCCGCCCGCTGCACGAGCTGGCCGTCCTGGTGGAACGGGCGCGGGCGGTCGGGGCCGGTGTCGTCCTGATCACCGACGAACTCGGAGAGCGCTTCGGTGACCGCGTCGACGCCGTGCTCACCGCGCCGCACACGCCCACCGGAAACACCAACGAGTCTTTGACCGGTCTCCTGGTCGCCGACGCGCTGCTGCTGGCGATGACCACCCTGGACGAGACACGTGCCGTGGAGCACTCCCACCAGCTGACGGCGCTGCGCGAGCGTTTGGTTACGCCCCCTCGACGAACCTGAGGCGCTCCTCACGGCAGCGCCAGCACCGCCTCGATGAGGGAGCGGGCTTCCTCGTCGTCGAGGACGGCCCGGTAGTCCGAGTGGGCGGACAGCCGTCGGTCGCGAGCCCTGACCTGGTGGAGGACGTGACGCGCGCCGGGGGTGGTCGCGCCGATGCGGAGGAAGGCGCGCAGCGTCCAAAGGAGGAACCCGTAGCCGTCGTCGTCCCCGGCGGCGTCCGTGACGGCCTGTTCCAGCACCGCGAGGCCGGGCCGCGGATCGCCGGTGATCGCCGCCAGGGCGACCGCCGCCTCCACCGCCGTCAGGCCCTCGGCGGTGTCCATGATGTGCCGCACCCGTTCGCCGTGGGCGGCGGCGGCGGAACCGAAGTCGGCCAGGAGGGAGACCGGTCCGTAGGCCGGGCCCGGCTCCTGCTCCACCGCCTCGCCCAGCAGCCGCAGGACCGCGTCGTCGTCCCCGCCTCCGATGCGCCACGCGGCCCATGCGATCCTCCGGTGGTTGGCCGCGTGGTCGAGGACCACGGCGTCGCGCACGGCGGGCGCCGTGGACGCGGCCCCCGGCCCCATCGCGACGAGCGCGTCGACCGCACTCAGCGAGTACCGCGTGTCCTTGAGGAGCGGCATCAGCTCCGGCAGCGCGGGCAGTGCCGCCGGGCCCCACGCCTCGGCGACCCTCACCAGGACGCCGGTCAGCGGGCCGTGATCGCCGTCGCGCTCGTACTGGAGCCGTACTTCCCGGCGCAGCACGGGCAGCAGGACGTCCGCGTGCTCCCGCAGCGGGGCGAGGACCTCGTGGATCTCCGGGCCGCGCGGGTCGCCCGTGGCGTAGCCGCGTGCGTACTGCTCCCGGTAGGGCGCCCACAACGCCTCGACGAGGCCGGGGAGGGCACGGGGGTCGTCCAGCCTGACGAGGGCCCAGCGTGCGAAGTCGCCGACGGTGCCCTCGATCCAGGAGATCCGGTCGGTCCCGGGATCGTCGATCAGTGCCGCCAGACGGTCGGCGTACGGGGCGGAGAGCGGTGCGAGGATCGCGAGGAGGTGCACGGCCTTGAGGCGCACACAGTCGTCGGGATGGTCCAGCAGCCGCGCCGCCAGGGGCAGCACCCGGGGTGCGAGGGAGGGCCGCGGCACCAGGAGCCGCCACGCCTCGTCGAGGGCGACCCGGTGCAGGCCGGTGTCCCCGGTGCGGTCCGCGGCCTCTGCCAGCCGGATCACGAACGACAGGGCGGTGTGGGGGCGGTGGCCGAAGAGCCCGGTCACCCACGCGGCGACGTCGTCGCGGGTGAACGCGCTCTCGACGTCCGGCGGGAACCAGATCTGCTCGAAACGGGGGCGGACCGCCGGGTCGGTGAGGACGTCCAGCAACAGGCCGGTGTGGCGCAGGGGGACGTCGCGGTCGAGGGACGCCCACGCGACCACGGTCGCGACCTTCAGCACCGGCTCGCCGTCCCGCACCACCTGGTCCAGCACCGCCCGGACGACGCGCGGGTCCGCACGGTCCCGGCTGCCGGGGCCCGGGCCGGCCGCCTCCTGGGAGCCGGCGGCCGCCCGTGTGCCCAACGCCAGTAGCACGCCCAGGCGTACGGCCGGGTCGTTCTCGGTGTGCCGGCGCTCCAGCAGTGTGCCGTCGTCCGTGAGGGGGACGGCCGCTCGCCGGATCGCGGGGTCCGGATCCGCCGACAGTGCCGCGAGGGTGCTCTCCTGGCGCCGCCACTCCTCGTACCAGCGATCCCCCGCGTCCCGGGACCGCGGCGCGCGGCGTCGTGCAGGGCGGTGAGGAGTTCGACGAGGGCGACGCGGGCGCCGTTGTCCGGGTCGGCGGCGAGCGCGGTGACGAACGGCAGGGCCACGGCAGCGACCGACCCGACTCCGCCCGCCCTCCCGAACAGACAGTCGTACAGCGGGTGGCAGTCCGGCTCCGTCGCCGCGGGCCCCTTCCTGGCGAGGCGCCGCAGCGCGCGGGGTACTTCCTCGACCGGGTGGTGCTCCGGCGAGTCCGTCTCGAACCGGCTCCAGTCCACCGCGTCCACTGCCTCGACCGAAGTCCCCGTCATTCCCACCCCGTGCACTCCGTCCCCTGCCGACCGCCCGTCATCCTCACACCCGCCCGGAGCGCGGTCACCCGGTTTTCGTCGGGAACGCCGGGGAGGGGCGGTGATCGGCTCGCTCGTGCGCCGACTCCGGAGCCTGCCGGTGACAGGCCGCGGACGTGTGGCGGCGGACCGGGAACGTACAAACGCACATGCCAGGCCGTAGAACCGATGATCACGCTCATGCGAAGCGACAAGAGACTTTCACCTTGCATCTGCGGCAGTATGCTCTGCGTATGCACGCCTACGTCCGTTCAGGACCTCGAAGGAGTGGCCCCGTGTTGACCCGTTCCGCGCGCCGGACCCGCCGGATGCCGCTGCTGACCGGCGCAGGTGCCGTCCTGCTGCTGGCCCTGAGCGCCTGTTCGTCCTCCGGCTCCGATTCCGACGCCGAGTCCGGGGGATCCTCGTCGGCCGGCGGCTCGGACAGGCTGTCCGGGACCGTGAACGTCTTCGCCGCGGCCTCGCTGACGGAGAGCTTCACCGAGCTGGGCGAGGACTTCGAGAAGCAGCACCCCGGCACCAAGGTCGTCTTCAACTTCGGGGGCAGCGACTCGCTGGCCGCGGGCATCACGAGCGGCGCACCGGCCGACGTGTTCGCCTCCGCCAGCCCCAGGACGATGAAGGTCGTCACGGACGCCGACGCCGCCGCCGGGACACCGGTCACCTTCGTCCGCAACCAGCTGGAGATCGCCACCCTGCCGGGCAACCCGGACGGGATCACCTCCCTGGAGGGCCTCACCGGGGACGATCTGAAGGTCGTGCTGTGCGACAGGACGGTGCCCTGCGGAGCCGCCGCCCAGAAGGCACTGACCGCCGCCGGTCTGAAGCTCACTCCGGTCTCCTACGAGGAGGACGTGAAGTCGGCGCTCAACAAGGTGGTCCTCAAGGAGGCCGACGCCGCGGTCGTCTACCGGACGGATGTGAGGGCGGCAGGTGACAAGGTGGAGGGCGTGGAGTTCCCCGAGTCGGCGAAGGCCGTCAACGACTACCCGATCACCCTGCTCAGGGACGCCCCCAACGCCGAGGTCGGCAAGGAGTTCATCGAACTGGTGCGGTCCGCCGAGGGGCAGAAGGTCCTGACCGAGGCCGGGTTCACCGCGCCGTGACCGCCCCGCACAAGGCCGGTGCCGCGACCGGCCCCCGCACGGGCGGGCAGCGGCGCCGCCGCCCGGTCCGCGGCGGGGCTCCGCTGCCGCTGCTCGTCCCCGCGCTCGTCGGCCTGGCGTTCCTGGTGCTTCCTCTCGCCGCCCTGCTGATCCGGGCGCCCTGGGGGAGCATGCCGGAGCTGCTGACCAGTACCGAGGTGTGGCAGGCGCTGCGGCTCTCGCTGATCTGCGCCACGGCGGCGACCGTCGTGAGCATGGTGATCGGCGTGCCGCTGGCCTGGCTGCTGGCCCGGGTGGAGTTCCCCGGACGCGGACTCGTCCGGGCCCTGGTGACGCTGCCGCTGGTGCTGCCGCCGGTGGTGGGCGGTGTCGCCCTGCTCATGGCGCTGGGCCGCAACGGGGTCGTCGGGCGGTGGCTGGACTCGTGGTTCGGGATCACGCTGCCGTTCACCACCACCGGTGTGATCCTCGCGGAGGCGTTCGTGGCGATGCCGTTCCTCGTCATCAGCGTCGAGGGCACCCTGCGTGCTGCCGACCCCCGCTACGAGGAGGCGGCCACCACCCTGGGCGCGTCCCGCTTCACGGCGTTCCGCCGGGTCACGCTGCCGCTGATCGCGCCCGGGATCGCCGCCGGTGCCGTCCTGGCCTGGGCACGGGCACTCGGCGAGTTCGGGGCGACGATCACCTTCGCCGGCAACTTCCCCGGCCGCACCCAGACCATGCCGCTGGCGGTCTACCTCGCCCTGCAGAGCGACCCGGAGGCCGCCGTCGCCCTCAGCCTGGTACTGCTGGCCGTTTCCGTCGCCGTCCTCGCCGGACTGCGCGACCGCTGGATGACCGCCTCATGACCGACACCGAGAAGACCACCGAGAAGACCACCGGGGAGACGGACCCGGGAGCGGACGCCGAGCCTCAGGGGCTCGACGCGCGCCTCGTCGTCGAGCGCGGCGCCTTCCGCCTCGACGTGGCACTGGCCGCGGCCCCCGGCGACGTCGTCGCGCTGCTCGGCCCCAACGGCGCCGGCAAGACCACGGCCCTGCGCGCCCTCGCCGGTCTCGTCCCGCTCTCGGACGGCCATCTGCGGCTCGACGGCGCGGAGCTGGACCGAACGCCTCCCGAATCCCGGCCGGTCGGGGTCGTCTTCCAGGACTACCTCCTCTTCCCCCATCTGACGGCGCTCGACAACGTGGCCTTCGGACCGCGCTGCCGGGGCGCGACCAAGACCGAGGCGCGAGCGCAGGCCGCCACGTGGCTGGAGCGTCTGGGACTCGCCGAGCACGCCGCCGCCAGACCCCGCCGGCTCTCCGGCGGCCAGGCCCAACGCGTCGCCCTCGCCCGCGCCCTGGCCACCCACCCCCGCCTGCTGCTCCTCGACGAGCCCCTCGCCGCCCTGGACGCCCGCACCCGCCTGGACGTCCGCGCCCAACTCCGCCACCATCTGGCCGACTTCGAGGCGGTCGCCGTACTGGTCACGCACGACCCCCTGGACGCCATGGTCCTCGCCGACCACCTCGTCGTCGTCGAGGACGGACACGTCGTCCAGGAGGGCGCCCCCTCGCACATCGCCCGCCGTCCCCGCACCGACTACATCGCCCACCTCGTGGGTCTCAACCTCTACCGGGGACAGGCCGAGGGCCACACGGTACGCATCGACGACGGGCCCGTGATCACTACCACCGAGGAGCTGGCCGGACCGGCCTTCGTCGCCTTCCCGCCCAGCGCCGTCACCCTGTACCGGGACCGCCCCACCGGTTCCAGCGCCCGCAACCTCTGGCACTGCGAGGTCGCCGGTCTCGAGACCCACGGCGACCGGATCCGCGCCGACCTCACCGGCGAACTGCCCCTCGCCGCCGACCTGACCACCCTCGCCGCCGCCGACCTCGACCTGCGCCCCGGCGCCGCCGTCTGGGCCACGGTGAAAGCCACCCAGACCCACGCCTACCCCGACTGACATCGCGAGGAGGCACCGGCAACGCCTCCTCAGTCGCCCGCGTCGAGAGTCCGCGCGAGTGCGCCGAGGGTCACGTCGACGACGGCGCGCAGCCGCTCCGTGCCCGTTCCGGCCCTGCTCATGACGGCGAGGGACTGGTTCACGGCCGCGAGGTGGGTCGCGAAGGACTCGGCAGCCTCGTCGTTCAGCCGGCCGGCCTTCAGCGCGGCACGTAGCCGGGTGTGCTGGAAGCCGATCGCCTCGCGGGCACGCTCCGCGACGCTCGCGCTCAGCACCGGGGTCGCCATGACGGTCTGGGCCACCAGGCATCCGTCGGGCAGACGGGGGTCCGCGATGCGGTCCAGGGTGACGTCGAAGAACGCCCGCACGGCCGCCAGGGGCCGGTCGGCGGCGCAGGACAGCGCGGCGTCGTACTTGTCTCCGTACCGCGTGGAGTAGCGCTCCAGGCAGCGCGTGAAGAGCGTGTCCTTGTCGCCGAAGGAGGAGTAGAGGGAGCTGCGGTTGAGTCCGGTCGCCCGGGACAAGTCGTCCACCGACGTGTCCGCGTAACCGGCCCGCCAGAACTGGAGCATCGCGGCATCGAGCGCCGTGGCGATGTCGAACTGCTTCCTGCCCGCCATGCCGCACCTCCCTCTCACTCGACCATCCCCGACGGAGACCATTCTCCCATCTTGAACCATTCAGTTCAAGATGGGTTAGGGTGAAGCTCCTGATCACCCTCTGTTTCGACGATCAGGCCGACCCTCAGCACACACTTCACGCCGACGGAGGAGAACGATGAACGAGCCCGCAAGCGCCCCCGGCGTCCCCGGCAACCCGGTCCGCGACCTGCCGCTGCCCGACCTGGCCGGTTTCACCCACCGTTGGGTCGACGCGGACGGCGTCCGGCTCCACGCGGTCGAGGGCGGCCGGCCGGAGGGCCCAGCCGTCGTGCTGCTCGCCGGGTTCCCGCAGACCTGGTGGGCGTGGCGCGAGGTGATGCCGCCCCTGGCCGCCCGCTTCCACGTCATCGCGTTGGACCTGCCGGGCCAGGGCCACTCCGAACGCCCGGACATCAGCTACGACACGCACACGGTCGCCGCGCACGTCCACGCCGCGGTCGAGGCGCTCGGAGTCTCCGTGTACTGGCTGGTCGCCCACGACATCGGCGCGTGGGTCGCCTTCTCCCTCGCCCTGGAGCAGCGGAGCCGGTTGCGCGGCCTGGCGCTGCTCGATGCCGGCATCCCGGGCATCACGCTCCCCGACGCCGTCCCGACCGATCCCCAACAGGCCTGGAAAACCTGGCACTTCGCCTTCCACCTGGTGCCCGACCTGCCCGAGACGCTGCTCACCGGCCGCGAACGGGAGTACGTCGGCTGGTTCCTGAAGGCCAAGACCCTCGCCTCCGACACCTTCGACGACGCCGACATCGAGCACTACGCCGCGTCCGTGGCGGCGGACGGCGGTCTCCGTGCCTCCCTGGCCTACTACCGGGACGCCACCGAGTCGGCGCGCAGGAACCACGAGGCGCTGGCGCGACAGCGCCTGACGGTTCCGGTTCTCGGGATCTCCAGCAGCCACGGCTCCATCCCCGACATGGCGGCTTCCGTCCGGCCGTGGGCCGACCACGCCACCGGGATCGTCGTGCCGGACGCAGGACACTTCATCCCCGACGAACAGCCCGACGCCGTCGCTGCCGCGCTGACCGGCTTCATCGCCGAGGACGGCTGAGAGGGGCCCCGAAGCTCGCCGCCGCGACGGTCGGTGGGTGGGTGGCGGCCGGGACGAGCTTGCCGCGGGTGCGGCCGGCGCCTACTCGCCGACGGCTCCGTCGATCGCCTCGCGCAGGAGGTCGGCGTGGCCGTTGTGCCGCGCGTACTCCTCGATCATGTGGGTGAGGACGTAGCGCAGGGAGATGGTCACGCCGCCACAGTCGACGGTGCCGTCGACCGAGGCGAAGGAGCGGGCGACGGCACGGGCGTGGGCGCACTCCTCGTGCCAGACCGCGAACGCCTCCTCCACGTCGGCGTCCTCGACGTGGAAGTCCGCGAACGTGCCGTCGACCTCTCCGGGCCACAACGACTCCAGGTCCTCGGCGTTCAGGGCGAAGCGGAACCAGCTTCGCTCGACGGAGGCCGCGTGGCGTACCAGGCCGAGGAGTGTGAGCCCCGAGGTCGGCACCGCCTTCTGCTTCAGCTGCTCGCCGGTCAGTCCCCGGCACTTCATGGCCAGGGTGGCACGCTGGTGGTCGAGGAACGAGGTGAGCGACGCACGGTCGTCGGCCACCTTCGAAGGGGGGATGCGCTGTTCGTCGTTCACCGCCCCATGATGGCAAGGCCGTCTCCCCGCGGGCCACCCCGCGTACGAGGTGATCCGAAAGTCAACACAGGTCCGAAACAGCGTCGTTGGGTCTCCACAGGTCGGTCGCGGAACTATCCTCGGAGCCCTGCCGGCGCCAGGGGGCCGCCGTTGCCGAGTGACGTCACGTACAGGTGGTCGACCGGAAGGCGAACGGACATGCCCGAGGCACCCGCACCGCGGACCGGCCCCGAACTGCCCGGTGCCGTCCGCGTCGGATACGGACTCGGTTCCCTCGCCACCGGAGCCTTCGGCACGGTGCCCGGGCTCATCCTGCTCTACTACCTGACGGACGTACTGGCCGTGCCGGCGGTGGTGGCCGGTGCCGCCGTGTTCCTGCCCAAGGCGTGGGACGTCCTGGTCAACCCGCTGATCGGGGCCGCCGCCGACCGCAGCCGGGCACGCGGCGGTTCACGCAGGCCCTTCCTGCTGGCCGGCGCGATCACCCTGCCGCCGCTGTTCGCGCTGATCTTCGCCGCTCCTCCGCTGCACGGTGCTGCCGCCGCCGCGTACGTGTCCGTGCTGTTCCTGCTCGCGGCGACCGCCTACGCCGTGTTCCAGGTCCCGTACGTGACGATGCCGGCCGAGATGACCGAGGGCCCGGTCGAACGGGGCCGGGTGCTGGGCTGGCGGGTCGGTTTCCTCGGCGTCGGCATCCTGCTCTCCGGCGCGCTGGCGCCCGCCCTCGCCCGCGAGGGGCCGAGCGCCTCGTCCGGCTACCGCACGATGGGCGTGGTGGTGGGAGCGCTGCTCGCCGTCGGCATGTTCGGTGCCTGGCACTGCACCCGGCACGCGCCGGTCGTGCTGCGCAGCGAGGCCGAGGGGTCGCTGCGCGCTCAGTTCGCCGCGGGCCGGGACAACCCCGCCTTCGCCGCGCTGGCGGGGATGTGGGCGGTGCAGGCGCTCGCGGTGGGCGTGATGCTCGCCGGGACGCAGTACTTCGCCACGTACACCCTCGGTTCGGCGGGTGCCGTCACCCCGCTGTTCGTCTGCATGATCGGGCCGATGGCGCTGGTCATGCCGCTGTGGAACAGGCTTGCCCGGGCGCGTTCCACCGAGTACGCCCAGTGGTGCGCGTCGCTGCTGTTCACCGGGGCCTGCGCCCTGCTGTCCCTGACGCCGTACACCGGGGCGGTCGTCGGGTACGCGGCCGTGGCACTGTCCGGAGTGGCGTACGCGGGGCTGCAGTTGCTGCCGCTGACCATGCTGGCTCACACCCTGGCCGCGGACGCCCGACGCAGCGGACGGCGCCGGGCCGCCACCTTCACCGGACTGTGGACCGCCGCCGAGACGCTCGCCATGGCGCTGGGACCCGCGCTCTTCGCGCTGGTGCTGGCGGCCACCGGGTTCCGCTCCTCCGACGCCGGCCGTCGGGCGACCCAGCCGTCGTCGGCCGTCACGGGCATCGCCCTCGGGACGAGCCTGCTGCCCGCAGCCCTCTCACTCGCCGCGCTCCTGCTGCTCGCCCGCTACCGGCGGGCATCCGCCCGGCTGGACGCCGCCGACGGCCCGCCCGGGGACCCGTCCGGTGGCAGGCCGGACCCGCAAGCGCCGCCCGTCCCGTCCCTCTCCCCCGCTGCCGAAGCCGCACCCGCACCCATGCCCGCACCCGCGCCCGCGCAGGAGGACCGTCACCGTGACCACTGAACCGACCGCCTCGCAAGTCTCCCCCCGTCCCCCCGCCCACGGCTCCGGCGACGAGGGGCCGCGCTCCGCGCTGGGTGACGCCGGACGGCCCGTGTCCGAGGTGCTGGCGGAGCTGGACGGCCTGCGTGCGGCCGACGCCCCGACCCGGGGCGGCCGGACCTTCGCGTACGTCTACGATTCCGGCCGCCCCGGCGTGGACGAGCTGGCGGCCTCCGCCTACCGGACGTTCGCGACCGTCAACGGCCTCGACCCGACGGTCTTCCCGAGCGTGGCCCGGCTGGAGAACGACGTGGTCGGCGCGGTCGTGCGGGTCCTCGGCGTACCCGGCGCGCAGGGCACCTTCACCAGCGGCGGCACCGAGTCGATCCTGCTGGCGGTGAAGACGGCCCGGGACCACGCGCGCGCCGAACGCGGTGTGGACCGCCCCGAGTTGCTGCTGCCGTCGACCGCGCACGCCGCGTTCCACAAGGCAGCGCACTACCTCGGTCTCGACCCGGTGGTGGTGCCGGTCGACCCGGTGACCTTCCGGGCGGACGCGTCCGCGACGGCGGCGGCGATCACCGACCGCACCGCACTGGTCGTCGTGTCGGCACCGTCGTACGCGCACGGTGTGATGGACCCGGTGCCGCAGGTCGCGGCGGCCGCGGCGGAGCACGGGGTGCTCTGTCACGTCGACGCGTGCATCGGCGGCTGGGATCTGCCCTTCCTCGCCCGTACCGGACGGCCCGTGGAACCGTTCGGACTGTCCGTGCCGGGCGTCACCTCCCTCTCGGTCGACCTGCACAAGTACGGGTACGCGGACAAGGGCGCGTCGGTCGTGCTGTACCGGGACGCCCGACTCCGGCGCCACCAGTACTTCGCGCACGCGGGCTGGCCCGGCTACCCGGTGGTCAACCCGACCGTGCAGGGCACCAAGTCGGGCGGGCTGCTGGCGCAGGCCTGGGCGGTGCTGCGCCACCTCGGCGCGGACGGCTACACCGAGTTGGCCGGGCGGGTGGCGACGGCCACCGGTGAACTGCTCGCCGGGCTGCGGGCCCTGGACGGCGTACGGGTGCTGGGCGAACCGGCGGGCAGCCTGGTCGCGGTCGCCGTGACCGGTCCGGGCGGGGAGGCCGACCTCGGCCTGATGCTGCACGTGGCCGACGAGATGCGGGTGCGCGGCTGGTACCTCCAGCCCCAGCTGTCCTACGACGGGCTGCCGCCCAACCTGCACCTGACCCTGACCCCGGCGACCGCCGATCGAGTCGGTCCGCTCCTCGCCGACCTGGCCGCCTCGGTCACCGCCGCGCTCGCGGCCGAGCCCGTCACCGTCGACCCGGACCTGGCCGCGCTGGCCGCCGGGCTCGACCCGGACTCCCTCACGCCCGAGGACGTCGCGGGCATCCTGGCCTTCGCGGGTCCGGGCGGTGCCGGCACTCCCGGCCTGCCGTCGCGCACGGCACCGGTGCTGGCCCTGCTGGACGCGCTGCCCCCGCGCCTGAAGGAACGGCTGCTCACCGAGTTCGTCTCGTCCCTGTTCCAGGTCTGACCAGGTTCCATGTCCGACCGCCCTCGTCCGCGCGGTCGACGCCACCGGGGATTGACATCGACGGTGCGTGGATGCGGGCGATCTTGGTGTTGGTCCTGGCTCGCCCGGCGATGCGACGCTGGGGCCTCCGACCCGTCACTGTGCAGCGAGAGGCAGGCTCTGTGGACGTCTTCGAGACGACGTACGGCTCGGTCCGGGGGTTTCGGGCGGCCGCCGACGTCGTCGCCGCCCTCGGCATCCCGTACGCCGCGCCGCCGTTCGGGGCCAACCGGTTCCGGGAACCCCTCGCGCCGCGGCCGTGGACCGGGGTGCGGGACGGCGGGAGGTTCGGTCCGATCGCCCCGCAGTCGGCTCGGCTGCCCGGGGCTCCCGTGTGGTCTCCCGGCGACGAGGACATCCTCACCGTCAACGTGTGGACGCGGGCCCCGCGGGGCGACGGCCCGCTGCCGGTCCTCGTCTGGATCCACGGCGGTGCCTACACCTTCGGTTCCTCGGCCCAGCCCGACTTCGACGGCACCGTGCTGGCCCGCGCCGGACTGGTCGTGGTCACGCTCAACCACCGCATAGGTTTCGAGGGATTCGGCCACGTCCCGGCGGACGGGGCGATCGCCCACCCGGACAACCGGGGCCTGCTCGACCAGGTCGCCGCCCTGCGTTGGGTGCGCGAGAACATCGCCGCCTTCGGCGGTGACCCCGACAACGTCACCCTCGCGGGCCAGTCGTCCGGGGCTGCCTCGGTCGCCTGCCTCATGGTGATGGACCGCGCCCGCGGCCTGTTCCGCCGTGCCATCGCGCACAGCCCCGCCAGCCCCTGCTACACACGCGACATCGCCGCCGCGACCACCTTCGAGATCGCCGCCGCGGCGGGCTGCCCGGCCACGTCCGCGGGCTTGGCCTCCGCGAGTCCGCAGGCCCTGGTCGAGGCCGCCGACGAGGTGGTCGACCGCTACCGGCGCGACCCCGCCTCCGGGTCCCGCCACTACGACCCCTCGCTCTACGCCCCGTCCTCGACGGCGTCGTCCTGCCCACCGACCCCCTCACGGCAATGGCGGCCGGTGCGGCCCGGGACGTGGACCTGCTGGTCTGCCACACCACGGAGGAGTACTGGCTGCTCGATGCCGTCGGCAGCAGCGCGAAGGTCACCACCGACACGCAACTCGGCCGTTTCGGCGAGGACTTCGGGCTCCCCGACGGCCTGGTCGCCGGTTACCGCGCCGCGATGCCCGACGCCCCGGTGCTCGACGTCTACCTCGCCGTCTACAGCGATCTGCTGTTCGGTGAGTACAGCAACCGACTCGTCGAACTCCACGCCCGGGCCGGCGGGCGGGCGTTCCTGTCCCGCTTCGACCGGCGGCGCACGGACCCGTCCGCGGTGGTGCGCGCCTGGCACTGTGCGGACGTCCCCTTCGCCTTCGGCAACCTGGACGACGATCGCCTGGCATTCCTCATCGGCGGCCCGCCCACCCCTGCGGACCACGGTCTCGCTCGGCGTATGGTGCGCGCCTGGGCCGACTTCGCCACCACCGGAAGTCCGGGCTGGCCGTCCCTCCGTGAATCCGCCACCGAGGTCAGGACGTGGACGACCGGCGACCAGGCGGACACCGGCAGCCCGCCCGTCGCCGCCGTCCGGTCTCTCTGGGCCGACGCCGACTTCCCGGTCCTGCGTCCGTGAGCCGGAACCCGGGCCGTGCTCCGGCCCGGGCGGGTGGCGCATGCCGCGGCCGGCGTTCAGCCCACCCCGGTCCGCGCCGTCTCGGGCAGTTCCAGCTCACCGCCGGTGAACCGGGCCCGCAGCGCGCGATCGTGTGTGACCAGTACGACGGCTCCGGGGAACCCGGTCAGTGACTCCTCCAGCTCCTCGACCAGCACCGGTGACAGGTGGTTCGTCGGCTCGTCGAGCAGCAGCAGGTCGGCGGGCTGCGAGACGAGTCGGGCCAGATCCACGCGGCGGCGCTGGCCGTAGGACAACTCGCGGAGGCGCAACCCCAGTTCCGCCGGGCGGAAGAGGCCGAGGGCGAGCAGGGCGTCGGCGTGCTCGTCGGAACCTCGCCGCCGTCCGGGCGCTCCCGGCCCGCGACGAGCCTGAGGAGGGTGGACTTCCCGGCGCCGTTGTCACCGATCAGCCCGGCCTTCTCGCCCGGTTTCAGCGTGAGGGAGACCTGGTCCAGGACGGTGCGGCCCGGGTAGCGCTTGGTGACGTGGGAGAGGGTGAGTTGTGAGGTGTGCAAGATCGGGTCCCTCCTGGCCGCACGGGTTCGGGCCCGGGCCGGATCGGAGTGGATGGCTGCACGGCGGGGCGCGGCGACGGCGGAGCTGTGCTCCACGCCGTCGGCGCCGCTGATCTCACAGGGAACCCATGCGGACGACGGTACGTCACGGCGAGCGAGTACGCAAGACGATACGTCTCGCCTTGTTGGGCCCGCGGGGGTTCAGAGTTCCACCGGTTCGAGATGGCGGGGGTCGAGGACACGGCCGTCGGCCCCGATGACCTGCTGGAGCCGGTCGACCACGCGTCGGTTCACCGTGTCGTGCAGCGTGGGGTCGTCCAGGGCGGTGACCAGGTCGTCGTGGTGGCTCGGGACGATGACCGGCGGCCGGCCCAGCGTGTCGACGGCGCGCTCGAAGTAGTCGTGTACGGCGGCGTGTCCGCTGGCCCCCAGTACCAGGACGTCGGGGGTGGCGCCGGTGACCGCGCGCGCCGCGAAGTTGGCCGAGCCGCTGAGGAACATGACGCTCAACCGGTCGCCCACCGTGACCTGGTAGCCCAGGGTGCCGCCCTCCACCAGATCGCCCAGTGACCGGGGCCGGGCCGGAGGTGCGGTCAGGGTGCCGTACGGGTCGAAGCCGTAGCCGCCGAGTTGGCTGTGCAGGCTGCGTACGACCTCGATGGTGAAGTCGGGGCGGGTGGGCCTCTCGGACGACTGGAGGGGGTGGCGCAGCACCTCCTCCCCCGAGACCGCCACCAGGCGGTGCGGGCGCCCGGTGCCGGGGACGCCCATGGCGGTCAGCAGGTGCAGATGGGTCTCGGTGCCCAGGATGTTGATCTCCCGGTCCCGCCATGCGGGGTGGTCCAGGAGGTGGGGGACGTCGGCGAGATGGTCCCAGTGTCCGTGCGTCAGCAGGATGAACTCGGGCGCGGAGGTGAGGTGTTCACGCAGTACCCAGTCGATGATCCGGTGGTTCACCCGCAGTTTCCGCGTCATGTCGGCCTTGCCGGCCGCGTCCGTGTAGGGCTGCCGGGTGAGGTACGGGTCGATGAGGAGGCGGTGGCCGTCGAAGCTCAGCTCCCACCCGGCGACGCCGAGCCAGCGCAGCCGCACACCGCTGCGCCCCGGGCGGACCGTGCCCCGGGCGGAACCGCCCCGCGGCTCGGCGGCCGAGCCGGGCGCGGCCGCGCCCACGGCCCCGGCCGCGCCCGCGACTCCCGCCGAGCCCGCGGCGAGGCTCGTCCTCAGGACGCCGCGCCGGCTCACCCGTCGCGGGGCGGATGGGGGCTGCTGAGAGAACATGGCTGGGCTCCTTCACCTGACGCGCGCCTCAACTGGTTGTTCCGAGGCGGCTCTTGAGGACAGGAGTGAAGCCTCGGAGACCCTTCCGTGTCGAATACACTCTCGACCGCGGGTCGATTCGCCGGGCGTATCGCACCAGATCACGGGGGACGCATGCTGACCGAACGGCATCTGGAGATCTTCGTCGCCCTCGCGGAGGAGGAGCACTTCGGTGACGCCGCACAGCGTGTGGGCATCACGCAGCCGCCGCTCTCGCAGGCGCTGCGCCGCCTGGAATTGCTGCTGGGGGTACGGCTGTTCGACCGGGAACGCGGGGTCTCCCTCACCGAGGAGGGCGCGGCCCTGCTCCCGCACGCCCGCCGGGCGCTGACCGCGCTGGGCGAACTGCGGGAGACCGGCTCCCGGGAGAGCGCGGACGGCCGGCGTCTCCGGCTCGGCCTGCCGCCGGAGCTGCCGCCCCGGCTCGGCGCGACCGTCGCCGCCTCCCCGTGCGGGGCGGCGTCCGGGCCAGGGTCTCGGTGGTCACGGCACCGACGGCGACGCTGCTGACGGACGTCTCCGCGGGACGGCTCGACCTCGCCGTCGTCCGCCATCCCGCCGTACTGCACGGTCTGTCCGCGGGGCCCGTGACGCTGCTGCCGACGTGGCTGCTGGAGCCGGACCGGGCGGAGGCGGCCCAGCGCGACGCCGCGCACCTGGCGCGGGGGCTGCCGTACGCGGTGCGGCCCCGTGCCGAGTCGCCCGCGGCGCATGATCTGTTCCTGGACACGATCGCGGGGCGGGGGCGGCGGGTCGAGACGGTGGTCGTCTCCGACGAGCGCGCCGGGCTGGCCCTCGTCGCCGCCGGTCAGGCCGTACTCGTCACCGCGGACGAATCGCTCACGGCGGACGGCGTCTCCCGGCGGCCGACCACCTCCCCGGCGCTGCCGCTGCGGCTGCGGGTGGTGTGGGACGCCCGGCGACTCGCCGCCGCGCACGCCGCCGCGGCGGCCGAAGCCCTGGTCGGCGCGCTGGCTTCGGCGCACCGCCCGGGTGCGGGGGCGGCCCGATGAGCACGACGGCCTCCGACCGGGGCGACCGGGGCATCCGGCGCACCCTGCGCGCGATGTTCGACGACGCGGGCGTACACGGCCGGCTCCATGTGGCCGAACTGCACCGGCCCTCGGCGGCGGTGGCCCTCGACGCGGACGAGGCCGTGCTGATGGGCTCGGTCTACAAGGTTCCGCTGGCGGTGGCCTACTGCAGACAGGTGGACGCCGGTGTCCTCGACCCCCGGCGCCGGGTCGCCCTGCCGCCCGGGGACAGGCTGCCCGGGCCCACCGGCATATCGCAGCTGTGCGACGAGGTGTCCATGTCCCTGCGCGACCTGGTCGTCATGATGATGAGCATCTCCGACAACACCGCGGCCGACGCGGTGCTCCGCCACGTGGGTGCCGAGGCGTTCGACGACGCCTGCCGGGCCCTGGGCCTGGTGCGCACGCACCTGGGCGACGGTGCCGCGGGCACCCTGGCCCGGCTGCTGCGGGTGACCGGGGCCGATTCCGTGGGCGCCGCCATGGCGCGGATCGCGGACAACGACCGGGCGGTACCACCCGGTCTCTACGACCCCGCCTGGGTGGCCTCGACCACCGCCGCGGAGATGGCGCGTCTGCTGCGCGCCGTCTGGACCGACGAGGCTGCCTCTCCCGAGGGCTGCGCGTTCGTCCGTCGCGCCATGGGACTCCAGCCCTGGCAGCACCGGCTCGCGGCGGGCTTCCCCTACGACGACGTGGCGGTGTACGGGAAGACCGGGACGTTCGGCGTCATGCGGCACGAGGTCGGGGTGGTCGAACTCGCCGGTGGCCGCGCGTACACGGCTGTCGTCTTCACACAGGCCGCGCGTGCCGACCGCCGGCTGCCCCGTGCCGACGCGGTGATCGGTGCCGTCGCCCGCCGCGCCGTCGAGTACCTGAGCGGGAGGGAGTGATCTCCGGCCGGCTCGGGAGGGCACCGTTCGCCGGAACCAGCCGTCACACCACCCGCCGACCGCCGCGTGCCTCGTCGGGGTGGGCGAGGCCGAGCTGGTGCCGCAGCGTCGGCCCCTGGTACTCCGTGCGGAAGACGCCTCGTTCCTGGAGGAGCGGGACGACCCGGTCGGCGAAGACGTCCAGGCCGCCCGGTGTGATGTGGGGGACGAGGATGAAGCCGTCGGAGGCGTCGGCCTGCACGAACCGGTTGATGGTCCTGGCGACGGTCGCCGGGGAGCCCACGAAGTTCTGGCGGTTGCCGGTGTTGATGACGAGGTCGCGGATGGACCAGCCGTGGGCGGCGGCGAGTTCGCGCCACTCGCGGGCGGTGGCGAGCGGGTCGCGGTACATCCTCACCTGGGCACGGCCCTCGGCGATGTGGTGGTCGCCGACGTCCGGGTCGATGTCGGGCAGCGGCCCTTCGGGGTCGTACGAGGAGAGGTCCCGGTTCCAGACGAACTCCAGGTGCTTGAGGGCGGTGGCCCCGCTGACCTGCCGACGGCGCACCTCGCGCGCCAGTTCCTCGGCCTGCGCGTCGGTGTCGCCGAGCACGAAGGTGGCGGCGGGCAGGACGAGGAGTTCGTCGGGGCGGCGGCCGTACTTGGCGAGGCGGTTCTTGACGTCGGTGTAGAACGCCTGGCCCCCCTCCAGCGTGGCGTGTCTGCTGAAGATCGCGTCGGCGTCGGCGGCGGCGAACTCGCGCCCTTCGTCGGAGTCGCCCGCCTGGAAGACGACCGGGCGGCCCTGCGGTGAGCGCGGGACGTTGAACCGGCCGTGGATGTCGAAGTGCCGGCCCGTGTGGACGAAGGAGCCCGCCTTCGCGTCCCGCAGGAAGGTGCCGCCGGTCTGGTCGGCGAGGATCTCGTCGCCGTGCCAGGAGTCGAAGAGTTCGTTGGCGGTGGCGAGGAACTCCTTGGCGCGGCTGTAGCGCTCCTCCCGCGGGAGGTAGCCGCCGCGGCGGAAGTTCTCGCCGGTGAAGGCGTCCCAGGAGGTGACCACGTTCCATGCCGCGCGGCCCCCGGAGAGGTGGTCGAGGGCGGCGAACTGCCGGGCGACTTCGTAGGGTTCGTTGAAGGTGGAGTTGATGGTGCCGGTCAGCCCGAGGTGCTCGGTGACGGCCGCGAGTGCGGCCAGCACGGTGAAGGTGTCGGGTCGGCCGACGACGTCCAGGTCGTAGATCTTTCCGCCCTGTTCCCGCAGCCTGAGCCCTTCGGCGAGGAACAGGAAGTCGAACTTGGCGCGTTCGGCGGTCTGCGCGAAGTGCCTGAACGATCGGAAGTCGATGTGGCTGCCGGCCTCCGGGTCGCTCCACACGGTGGTGTTGTTGACGCCCGGGAAGTGGGCGGCCAGATGGATCTGCTTCAGCGGCTTGCTCATGGGTCGCGTCCCTCCGGCTCAGGCGGCGTAACGGTTGGCGGGCCGGGCCAGTCCCAGCAGCCCGCGCAGGGTGTCCGCCTCGTAGGCGAGGCGGAAGGCTCCCCGGCGCTGGAGTTCGGGAACCAGCTTCCGGGTGATCGCCGGCAGGTCGTGGCCCAGGACGGCGGGGCGCAGCCGGTATCCGGTGAGGCCGGCCGACCGCCATTCCTGGAGCAGGTCGGCGAGGGCCGCGGGCGTGCCGGTGAAGACGGCGGCGTCGCTGGTGTACGGCTCGCCCGCGAGGGCGTCGAGGCGCTCGCGTCGGGCGGCCGCGGCCCCGGGGGCGTCGTCGAGGAAGACGACGAGGTCGGCGAAGACGTGCAGCGGCTGACCGGCGCGGCCGGCCGCCTCCTGCTCGGCACGGATCTCCGCGACGACGGTGCGGGCCTGCCCGGCGCCGTGCGGAGTGACGTACCCGATGTCGCCCTGACGGGCCACCAGCCGGTAGGGCACGCTCTGGTGGGCGAGAGCGCTGACCACGGGCTGGCCCTGTGGCGGGCGGGGGGTGATGGACGGGCCCCTGACGCTGAAGTGTCTGCCCTCGAAGTCGATGTAGTGCAGCTTGTCGCGGTCGACGAACCGGCCGGTGGCGGTGTCCCGGATCTCCGCGTCGTCCTCCCAGCTGTCCCAGAGGCGGCGTACGGCCTCGACGTAGTCGGCGGCCTCGTCGAAGAGGTCCGTCACCGCTTCGCGGGTGGCCGGGCCGTCGTGGGCGTCGATGCGCGGGACCGTGCGGCGGCCGAAGTGCGCGGCCTCGTTCGGCCGTGCGCTGACCTGCACGCGCACCCCGGCGCGGCCGTCGCTGACGTAATCGAGGGTGGCGATCGCCTTGGACAGGTGGAAGGGCTCCGTGTGGGTGACGACCGCGGTCGGGACCAGGCCGATGTGCCGGGTGAGGGGCGCGACCCGGGACGCGATGAGGACGGCGTCCAGCCGGCCGCGGACCTGGTCGGTGCGGTCGTCCGGTTCGAGGGAGTGGGCCGACTGCGGGCCGAGGCCGTCCTCGACGGTCACGAAGTCGAGCAGGCCGCGCTCGGCCTCGGTGACCAGGTCGGCCCAGTATCCGGCGGTGAAGAGGTCCCGGGGGCGGGCGACGGGCTCCCGCCAGGAGGCCGGGTGCCAGCCGGTGCCGTCCAGGGCGACGGCGAGACGCAGCGGAGTGGGAGGGGTTGAGGACACGAGTGGGTGCCTTCCTGGCAGGGGCGCGGTGCGCGGGGACGGATGGCGGCCGGACGCTCGGTGCCGGGCTGCCGCCGCCGGTCCGTCCTGGGCAGGCCGGCGGGTGGATCTCGGACTTCGACGGTGCGGCGGGGGACGAGGGGGCACGTCGGTCTCCTCGCGGGGCGGTCAGAGGACCTTGGAGAGGAAGGCGCGGGTACGTTCGTGCCGCGGCGCGTCGAGGACGGCCGCGGGCGGGCCCTTCTCGACGACGACCCCGTCGTCCATGAACACCACGGTGTCGGCGACCTCGCGGGCGAAGCCGATCTCGTGGGTCACGACGATCATGGTGGTGCCGGTGCGGGCCAGGTCCTTGATGACGTCGAGGACCTCGCCGACCAGTTCCGGGTCGAGTGCCGAGGTGGGCTCGTCGAACAGGAGCACCTTCGGTTCGAGGGCGAGTGCGCGGGCCATGGCCACGCGCTGCTGCTGGCCGCCCGACAGCTGCCGCGGATAGGCGTCGGCCTTGTCGGCGAGGCCCACGCGCTCCAGCAGGCGACGGGCCGCCTCCGCCGCCCTTCTGCGCGGGCGGCGCAGGGCGGACACCGGGGCCTCGACGAGGTTCTCCAGCACGGTGAGGTGCGGGAAGAGGTTGAAGTTCTGGAACACGAACCCGATGTTCGTGCGCTGTCTCCGAACGTCCTTCTCCCTCAGCTCGTACAGCCTGCCTCCGGAGCGGCGGTAGCCGATGAGCTCGCCGTCGACGCTGATCCAGCCGTGACTGACCTTCTCCAGGTGGTTGATGGTGCGCAGCAGCGTGGACTTCCCGGAGCCGGACGGGCCCAGGACGACGGTGACCTCGCCGGCGCGGACCTGGAGGTCGACACCGCGGAGCACCTCCTGCGGTCCGAAGCTCTTGTGGACGTCGTGGACGTCCACCATCACCTCGCTCATCGGTCGGCTCCCAAGTGGTCGAGTGGTGTGACGGACTGATCGCGCCGCGCGCGGTGGAACGGGGCGGGCGCGGTTGCGGGTCCCTGTCGGCTCATGTGTGTTCGGGCGGGTTGATCCGCGACGTCTCGATCGCGGAGGCGGAGGTGCCCCACTTCTCGAGGATCCGGGCGTACGTGCCGTCGTCGATCAGCTCGTTGACGGCTGCCTGGAACGCCTCGGTGAGCGGGGAGTCCTTCTTGAAGGTGAAGCCGACGTCCAGGCGGTGGTACTCGCCGAGGAACGCGGTGTGCGCGGCCGGCTGCGACGCCTGGTACCGCAGGCCGTTGATGGTCGACATGATCACGTCGATGCGGCCCTGCTGGAGCGCGGTGACGGTGGCCCCGTTGTCCGAGTAGACCTTCACGTCGTACGGCTTCTTGTCGGCCTTCTCGCACACCTCCTTGTTCGCCTCCAGGGTCGCCTCGAAGGTGGTCCCGGCGCCGATGCCCACCGTCCGCCCGCACAGCTGGACCAGGTCCGTGACCTTCTCGCCGAACGACGTGTCGCCCTCCTTCACCGCGAAGCCCTGGCCGTCGTCGATGTAGGTGACGAAGTCGATGGTCTTCAGACGCTCGGTGGTGACCCCGAAGTTGCCGGTGCCGAAGTCGTACTTGCCGCTGCGCAGGGCGGGCAGGATCGTCTCGAAGGAGGCGTCCTGGCGCTCCAGCCCGATGCCGAGGACCTTGGCGACGGCATCGGCGATGTCGATGTCCTGGCCCTCGGGCTGCTGGTCCGACCCGTTCGGGTAGTACGCCGTCGGCGGGGCGGCGACGGAGCTGCCGACCCGGAGCGTGCCCGACTTCCGCACGGCGGCGGGCAGCAGCGCGGCGACGGAGTCCACCTCGCGTACGGCGGCGACCGGGTCGTCGGTCGGCGCGGGAGAGTTCCGCGCGCCTGCCACTGCCATGTCGTCGGGGTCTCCGGAGCCGCACCCGGTCAGGAGCAGCGGGGGCAGGAGCGCGGCGGCGACCACGGCGGGGCGCAGACGGCTGTCGACGCGGGGGCGCTTCACCGGCCGGCGGGCCTCGTGCGCCCGGGCGAGGCGGAGCGTGTGCTGCGCGTCGAAGGCGGCGCCGGAACGCGGGGGCGTTTCGGAGCCGTTCTCGGTGGCGGCGACGCCGGGGAACTCCGCGGGCATGACAGGGGCCTTCATGACAGGGGCCTTTCGGAACAAGGTCGTGTGCGGGCATGACGCGGGGACTCGCCGTGCGGACGCAAGGGCGCCCGTCAGGACGGCGACGAGTGGCTACAGGCGTGACGACGCCGGGGCGTCGGGGGAAGCAGTGCTGCGGCAGCGCGCGCGATGACGGAATTCGGCCCGCAACGGGTCACCGATGGAGGGAAAGGGCCGGTCGGACGGCCTGCTGCCGAATCAGGCGCAACACGCGGCGGACCACACCCGACCGAAGTCGATGTGGTCGCGAGAGACCAGGCGTTCCTGAGCAGTCATGCCCTTCATTCAGCCGCGCGCACGGCTGCCCGTCAAGCGCGGACCGCATGCGGTACCACGCCTTGAGACCGTGTTGCGGAAGCATGTACACGATGTTGCAACTCCCCGGCAGGAGTTGACCGTTCACATGTTCCAGGGCCTAGTCTCGACGGCGGACCGGGCACCGCCGTACGTGGTGGACGATCCGGCCGCGTTGAGGGACGCGACATGCGTGACGACACCCATGCCCACGCCTCCTCCCTCCTCCGGAGCCTCCCCGATGGTCACTCCTTCTGACGTCACTCCTTCTGACGTCACTCCTTCCGATGTCACGCCCTCCGATGTCACGCCCTCCGACGCCACGCCTTCCGATGCCCCGTCCGCTGCTGCTCCGAAGCGCGGGAGAGCGCCCGGGCCACGCGGCGCCGACTCGCCTCGGATCGTGCCGCGCCGGCACACCGGCCGGCTGCTGGCGGCGGCCGTGGCGCTGCTGCTCTTCGCCATGGTGGTCAACTCCGCGGCCCGCAACAGCGCCTTCCAGTGGGACGTGGTGGGCCGGTACTTCGCCACGAGCGCGGTGCTGGACGGTCTGTTGCTGACCCTGTGGCTCACCGCGACCGTGACGGTGCTCGGCTTCCTGCTCGGCATCCCCCTGGCGGTGATGCGGCTCTCCGCCAACCCGGTGCTGCGCACGCTGAGCTGGGGTTACGTGTGGGTGTTCCGGTCCACGCCGCTGCTGGTGCAACTGCTGTTCTGGTTCAACATCGGAGCGCTCTACCCCACCCTCGGGCTCGGCGTCCCGTTCGGCCCGGAGTTCGTCACCGTCAAGACGGTGAACCTCCTCGGGCCCACCCTCACCGCGGTCATCGGCCTCACCCTGCACGAGACCGCCTACGCCGCCGAGGTGGTACGCGGCGGCATCCTCTCGGTGGACGCGGGCCAGACCGAGGCCGCCCAGGCCCTGGGCCTCGGCAGGTCGCGCACGCTGCGCCGGATCGTCGTGCCGCAGGCGATGCGCTCGATCGTGCCGACGGCCGGGAACATGCTGATCGGTACGCTCAAGGGGACGAGCATCGTCAGTGTGCTGGCCGTGCACGATCTGCTGTTCTCGGTACAGCTGATCTACAACCGCACCTATCAGGTCATACCCCTGCTGATGGTCGCCACACTGTGGTACATCGCGGTCACGACCGTGCTGAGCGTCGGTCAGTACTACGTCGAGCGGTACTACGCCCGCGGTGCCGCCCGCAGCCTGCCGCCCACCCCGCCGCAACGGCTCCGCGCCGGCCTGACCACCCTGCGGGTCCGGCTGAACCGGGCGACCGCCGCGGACGCCCGGCCCACCCTCGGCGGTGACCGGTGAGCAACGCCCGCACCGCGGCCGTCCTCGTCGTCGTCGGCGCGGGACCGCGCGCCACCGGACTGCTGGAGCGGATCGCCGCGAACGCCCCCGAACTGTGGTCCGGTGACAGGGAGTTGCTCATCCACCTGGTGGATCCGCACCCGCCGGGGCCGGGCCGCATCTGGCGGCACGAGCAGTCGCCGCTGCTGCGCATGAACTCCATGGCCGAGGACGTCACGATGTTCACCGACGAGACGTCCACCATCGACGGCCCCGTACGGCCGGGCCCGTCCCTGGCCGAGTGGGCCGCCGCGTTCTCCGACGGCACCGAAGCCCGCGCACACGCGCCGCACGCCCCGTCCCCCGACCCGGACGTGCTCGCCGAACTGCGCACGCTGACCGGGACGGACTTCCCCACCCGCCGGGCGCAGAGCGCCTACCTGACCTGGGTGTTCCGCCGGGCCCTGGGGGACCTGCCGCCGTCCGTCAGGGTCGAGTGGCACCGCGCCGTCGCGACGGCCGTGACCGGCCCCGCGGACGGCCCGCAACACGTCCGCCTGGCCGGCCGCACCGCACCCCTCGTCGCCGACCTGGTGGTCCTGGCCCAGGGCCACCTGGAGTCCGCCCCCGCCGTCGAGCACCGCGCCCGCGCCGCCTTCGCCCGCCGCCACAACCGCGTCCATCTGCCACCGGGCCTCTCCGCCGACGCCGACCTGTCGGCGCTGCGCCCGGGCGAGCACGTCATCCTGCGCGGCTTCGGACTCGCCTTCGTCGACCTGATGGCGTTGCTCACCGAGGGCCGCGGCGGCGCCTTCCGCGCCTCGGCGGACGGCACGCTCACCTACCTCCCCTCCGGCCGCGAACCGGTCCTCCACGTCGGATCACGACGCGGGGTGCCATACCACTCCAAGACCCGCTACCGCCTCCAGGGCCCCCGACCGCCGCTGCCCCGGCACTTCGGACCGGCGGCCCTCGACACGCTGATCGCCGGGGGGCGGCCGCTGGACCTGCGGCGCGACGTGTGGCCGCTGATGGCCAAGGAGATCGGCTTCGGCCACTACCACGAGTTGTTCCACGCCCACCCCGAGCGGACGGCGCTGCCCTGGCCGGAGTTCGTCACCGCCTACGACCGCCTCGACTGGTACTCCACCGAGATGACGGCCCTGATCACCGCAGCCGTGCCCGGCCGGGAGGACCGCCTGGACTTCGAGGCGCTGGACCGCCCCCTCCAGGACCTGGTCTTCGTCACGCCGGAAGCCCTCCGGGGCCACGTGCGCGACCATGTCGCCCGGGACGTCGCCCGCCGCGAGGACGCGGCCCACAGCGCGGACCTGGGCGCGTTCCTCGCGCTGCTGTCCGTCTACGGGCAGTTGCCCCGGCTGGTCGCTGCCGGACGGCTGACGGCCCGCTCCGTCGCCGACGGTCTGGACGGCTGGTGGCACGGCTTCTTCAGCTTCCTCGCCTCCGGCCCGCCGGGCTTCCGGCTGCGTCAACTGCTCGCCCTGTCCGAGGCCGGGCTCGTCCGCTTCCTCGGCGCGGACCTCCGCGTCGGCACGGACGAGGCCACCGGCACCTTCACCGCCGCCAGCCCCACGGTGCCAGGCCACATCACGCACGCCACCGCGCTGATCGAGGCGTACCTGCCGGGCCCGAATCTCGACCGCACGCGGGACCCCCTGCTACGGCGGCTGTACCGCGCGGGCGCCCTCACCGAGGAGGTCGTCGACGACCCGGCGCACACACACCGCTCCGGCAGGATCAGAGTCGACCCGGAGGGCGGCCACGTCGTCGACGCCGTTCTCGGCGGCCCCCACCCCCGCCGCATCGCCCTCGGCGCCCCCACCGACAGCCGCGCCCAGGCCGCCTTCGCCCGGCCTCGCACCGATGCCCCCGCCTTCCGGCAGAACGACGCGGTGGCCCGTGCCCTGCTGCGGTCCCTGAACGCCGATCAGCACACCGGACCGGCGGACCACGGCGGCAGTCCTGCCGATCTCGGTGTGCGTGTCGGGGGGTGAGGCGGCGTTCCGGCGTGGGGGTGCCTGTCGACGAGCGGAAGCCCCCTGGGCACACCGCCGCCGGACGGCGTCAGCCGATGTGCCAGGAGAAACTGCCGCCGTTGTTGGCGGCGACGGCGAACATCACGATCATGAGCACGATGTCGGCGATTCCGAGACCCAGTGCCCACTTGGCCATCGCGGATCCGGTCTGACGCAGCGCCACGGCACCGAAGATGATCGCCAGCGGGCCCAGGACGATGGGCAGGATGAGGAGTCCCACGATGCCGCAGACCAGTCCGGCGATCGCCAGTCCACTGGTCCTGCCGCCCTTTCGGGCTCCCGTTCTGCTGTAGGTCGACATGCTTCCTTCCGATCTGTCGTGGATCAGTGGAATCTTCTTCTTTCGGTGGCCTTCGAGTTGCCCCTGGGAGCCGTTTCACACCAGCGACTCGTCAAATCCATTGGCCGCGGCCGAAGTTCGGCCCGTCCGGGCCATACGGGCAACGGGCGACATCCTCCCGTCGGCGCCGCGTAGCAACTCTGTCGGGGGCTGTCGGTCGGATGTCGGTGGCCCGTCGGCGGGAGGCGGCACCTTTCGGAAGGTGGCCGTCCGGAGCCAACCGGGCGGCCCGATCCCGAAGGAGTCACCTTGCACACCCCAGTCACGATCATCGGCGCCGGGCTCGGCGGACTCACCCTGGCCCGCGTCCTCCACGTCCACGACGTCTCGGTCACCGTCTACGAGGCCGAGCCCTCCCCCTCGGCGCGCGCACAGGGCGGACTGCTGGACATCCACGACTACAACGGACAACTCGCGCTCGAGGCGGCCGGGCTGACGGACGAGTTCCGGGCCATCGTTCTGGAGGGCCGTCAGGCGCTGCGGGTGGTCGACGAGGACGGTACCGTCCTGCTCGACCAGGCCGACGACGGTACCGGCGGACGCCCGGAGGTGCAGCGGGGGGACCTGCGGCAGGTCCTGCTCGACTCGCTCCCCGCCGACACCGTGCGCTGGGGGCACAAGGTCGGCCGCACCCGTGGCCTCGGCGACGGGCGCCATGAGGTGAGCTTCGCGGACGGCAGCACTGTCGTCACCCGCCTGCTGGTCGGCGCGGACGGCGCATGGTCACGCGTCCGGCCGCTGCTGTCCTCGGCCACACCCGAGTACACCGGCAAGTCGGTCGTCGAGACCTACCTGTACGACGCCGGCTCACGGCACCCGGGCGCCGCGAAGACCGTCGGCGGCGGGATGCTGATCGCTCCTTCGCCGGGCAAGGAGATCTTCGCCCACCGGGAGAAGGACGACACGCTGCACGCCTACGTCGGGCTCTCCCGACCGCGCGACTGGTTCGCCGCCGTCGACTTCACCGATGCCGCCGAGGCCACCGCGCGGATCGCCCGGGAGTTCGACGGCTGGGCACCGGAGCTGACCGCGCTGATCACCGACAGCGATGTCGCGCCGGTCCTGCGTTCCCTCTACGCCCTGCCGGCCGGACACCGGTGGGAGCGGCTCCCGGGGGTGACCCTGCTGGGCGACGCCGCCCACCTGTCCGCTCCCAACGGCGAGGGCGCCAACCTGGCGATGCTCGACGGCGCGGAACTGGGCACGGCCATCGCCGCGCACCCCGAGGACATCGAGAGGGCACTGGGCGAGTACGAGCGGGCCATGTTCCCGCGCAGCGCCGAGTCGGCCACCGACGACATGATCGGGCTCGACTCGGCCGACAACACGGCCCAGGGGCTGATCGACCTGGTCACCGAGAACGGGCTCTGAGCCGCCGATCAGCGCCCCGGCCGCGCCTGGTGGGGCAGCGGGTCGCCGTAGGCCCTCTCACAGGAACCGGCGGATGGGCTGTACGGCGACCTCGCGGGCGCGCTGGAACGGGGATCGCCGACTCCAACGACCTCGCCGGATCGGTTCGCTGAGCGCGGTGTCGGCCTCGAAGTGCCGGTCCAGCGTGGCGGTGAACTCCGTGTCCAGTACGGCGAGCATGACTTCCTCGTCGTGATCGAGGGAGCGTCGGTTGAAGTTGGTCGAACCGACCAGGGCAGCCGTGTGATCGACGGTCATGACCTTGGCGTGCATCATCGTCGGCTGGTAGTGGTGGATCTTCACGCCGCAGGCCAGCAGGGAGTCGTAGTGGTGCTGCCCGGCCAGCTGGCAGACGCGCTTGTCGGTGTGCGGCCCGGGCAGCAGGATCTCCACCTCCACTCCGCGCCGTGCGGCGGCGCACAGGAGGTCGATGAAGTAGGCGTCCGGGGAGAAGTAGGCGGTGGCCAGCCTGAAACGCTCCTCGGCGGACTCGATCATGACCCGGATGAGGGTCTGCATGTCCTGCCAGCCGAAACTGGCCGAGCCGCGCACGACCTGCACCACCGCGTTGCCCTGGGGGCGGTGCTCGATGAACCGGTCGCGCTCGTCGAAGAGTTCGTCGTGGCACTCGGCCCAGTTCTGTGCGAAGGCGGCCGCGATACCGTCCACGGCCGGTCCACGCACCTGGACGTGGGTGTCGCGCCACTCGTGCGGGTTGCGCGCGTCGCCGCACCACTCCTGGGCGATTCCCACACCTCCGGTGAAGGCCACCTGTTCGTCGACGACCAGGACCTTGCGGTGGCAGCGGTGGTTCTGCTTGAAGGGCGACAGGTGGGCGGGTTTGCGGAACCAGGCCACCTGGACGCCCGCCCGGTCCATCTCCGCCAGCAGGTCCGTGTCGATGAGTCTGCTGCCGAAGCCGTCCAGCAGCAGGCGTACGCGCACTCCGGCTCGCGCGCGCTCCGCCAGCGCGTGCGCGAAGTCGCGGGCGATGTCGCCCTTCCAGTACACGAACGTCATCATGTCCACGGTGTGCTCCGCGCAACGGATGGCGTCGAGCATGGCCGGGAAGATCTCGTCTCCGTTGCGCAGGGCGTCCAGGGCGTTTCCCTCGGTCGCCGCGATCCCGATCAGACGCTCCAGACGGCGGCGTATGCGTACGGAGCGCTCGTCCGGTCCCCCGCCCTCGGCAGCGGACGCCCCGGAGGCACTGGAGGCCGACGGCACCTCATGGACACTCGTCATTCCTCTTCGCCTTCCGTCGCACGCGTATGCGTGATCGTGAGGGAACCGACCGTGAACAGCCCGTACCCGGCCCTCTTCGAGCACGCCGAGCATAGCTTCGGCGGCGACTCGGGGCCCCGGCCCCGCCCTCGCCGTCCGCGGACGGCCGCTCAGGGCCCGGGCCTGCGCCTGGGGCGGAAGAGCAGCAGATACACCGTCGCCACCACCGCGACCGCCTGGGCCACGGCGGTGGTCTCCTTCTCTCCGTACCAGACGGGCTCGTACATGTCCGGGAAGGGCCCCAGTTCGCCGATGTTCCAGTAGCGGTACACGAGCAGGAGCACCAGCCCGCCCACGGCCACCGCCGCGGCGAAGAGGTCACCCGGGAGACGGCGCCAGGCAAGGACGAGGACCGCGGCCAGTGCCGCGAGGGCCGCCTCGAGCCGGAAGAGCGTTCCCTGGCTGATGCCGGACGCGATGGGGTCGTACCGGTCTGCCAGATGTGCGTGGAGGTAGGCGTCCACGGCGAGACCGGCGGCGGCCAGTACCCGTGCCGCGCCTCGCACAAGACGGCCGGCGCCGCCGCGGCTCGCGGCCGGGCCGGTTCTCTGTGATGACATGGCAGGCCTCCGTTGACGGCGCGGGACGGGACCGCGGGCCGAGGGCTCACCCGACGGTGAGGGTGCCCTTCATGAAGGGGTGGATCGTGCAGTCGTACGGGAAGTCGCCCGGCTTCGACGGCGCCGTGAAGGTGGCGCTCCTGCCCGGGGCGATGTCGCCGGTGTCGAAGGCGTTGTCCTCGGCCGCCGTCAGGGTGTGCGTGGTCGTGTCGTCGTTGGCGACGGACTGGCGGCCGATTCGGTCGCACGGCCCCCGCCGTCGAAACGGCCCGGGCCGGCGGGGAAGGGGAACGGCATGGCGTCTGCGAGCGCTGGTGAGCCCGACCGGCCCGGGCCGGGGTCAGTACCCGCCGCCGCTGCTCCGGGGCTTTTGGGTGATCTTCTTGCCGTCGGGGTCGACGACGAACCACTTGGCGCCGAAGGCGTCGACGCCCTGCCCGTTGATGTCACCGGCCTTCTGGTCGTCGGCGAACCGGTACAGCGGGTGCCCGTTGTACGTCACCTGCTCGGACCCGTCGTCGCGTTTGGTGGTCTTGAGCAGGTCCTTCTTGACTCCGTTGCCCGCGGTCGGTGCGGGCTTGGCGGTGAACGGCGGCCACGCCTTGGCACAGTCGCCGTTGCACATCGACTTGTCCTTCTTGTCCTTCTCGAACAAGTAGAGCGTCCGGCCCTTCTCGTCGACCAGCATCTTCCCGTAGGTGCCGTCCTTGATGTCGACCTCGGCGGTGGTCGACGAGGTCGCGGCCGGCACCACATCGGTGTCGATGCCCACCGCTGGGTTGTCGCTCTCCGTACCGCCGGCACTGCCGTCGCCGCCGCCGTCCGAACACCCCGCCGCCGCGGTGGCGACCAGGAGAACGGAGGCCAGCGCGGTGACTGTCCTGAGGTGCGGTTTCATACCAACTCCTTGATCGTCGCCCCGTCCGGGCAGCACGCGGCCCACCCGATCGGGGCCGCCGCTCCCAGCTCAGCCCACGGCCGACGATCCGGCCATCCGGACGTGGCCGTTCGGATTGGGGCCGCGCGGACCGACAGGACGGGCCCGTTCACGGCCGCCGTCAACGCGGCCGCAAGCGGTGACGCCGTGCCCCTCACCGACCGGCTCCTCTGGCAGAATCGTCCCCACGGGTACCGACGGGGGGCGACGGGCTTGGCCATCTTGTGGACGCCGCAGGGTTCGCTGAGCGAGGCGGATCTGCGGGATCTGGAAGCGGAACTGGGAACGGTCCTGCCTGGTGACTACCGCGGCTGGCTCGCCGCCACCAACGGCGCCCGGTTCTCCGCGCCCGCGTGGATCCCGGAGCACGAGATCTTCGCCGAGGAATGCCTGTGGGGATATCGCACCGGCCTCCCGGGACGCGACCTGGTCACCGGGCACCGGTCCACCCGCGACGTGTTCACCGCCGACTACACGGCGATCACCCGCACCCTGTCCGGCAACATCGCGGTGAGGACGTCCGGGGACGACGTGGGCTCGGTGTGGGAGTTCGACATCGACCGGATGCGGGAGGACGGGCGCTACGACCCGGTGGCCGTCTGCGACGACATGCTGGTGCGGCTCGCGGACGACTTCACCGGGTTCCTGGACCTGTGGGAGGTCGACGACAGCCAGACGATCGTGGAACCGTGGCAGCCTCCGGGGTCTGGATGACCGCCGACGCGACGGCCGGGGCGACGCCGCCCGGAGTGGGCGCCACGCTGTACCGTCCGGGTCGGCACCCCGAGCAGAAGGTGAGCGCGCACACCGCCACCGTCCCCGCGCACCCGGCGGTCCTCGCTCTGCTGGACCGTACGGAGCCCGCCATGCGTTCGGCCTTCCACGGGCGCTGCCCCGACGTGCTGCTGCTGTCCGCGGTCGCTGCCGAGGCGGAGACGTCCCTGACCGTCGAGGGCCTGGCGGCCTGGACGACCGAGACGCTGCTGGAGCGGCTGCGGCGGCTGCTGCGGGGTTCCCTGCTGACGGCGGTGCTGCTGCGAGAACCCCACGATCCGGCGGGCGGACGCCCGATCCCGCCCTGCTCCTCCTGTGCGCCCGCTCTCGTCGCACTCGGCGTCCGCTACGACGGGCCGGTGCCGCCGTGACCGCGGTCGCAGGCCGGCCCGCCGGTGTCCGGGGGCCGGCAGAGGGCCGGTTCCCTCCCGATGTCGCGGCCGTGCTCTCCGCCGCGGGCTGGTTCGAGGGCGTCCGCGTCGACGACGGTGACATGCTGCACTGGTTCCGGGCGTTGAAGACCGCGGGTGCGGACATGTCCCCTCCGGCGGTCGCCGCGCTGAGGGAGTTCGGCGGGTTGACGGTGCACCAGTACGGACCCGGGGTGGACATGTCCCGGATGCCGTTCCGGATCGATCCCATGGCCGGTGTCCACGCGTCCGCCACGCTGGCCGCCTACGGAGCGGCGCTGGGCAGCGCGCTGACCCCGCTCGGCGAGTACGACCTGGGGCGCGGTCGGCTGGCGATGGACGAGGAGGGCGCCGTCCACCTGTGGTGGGGCGACCTGTGGAGGGTCGCGCACTCCATGGACACCGCTTTGAGCGCGCTGGTGCGGGGCCGCCGCCCGACCCGGCTCGACCTTGAGGCGCCCCGCGAGCCCCCGCCCGAACACTCGATGGACGTCGACGAGGCCACCGTGCTGGCCCGCCGCCTGACCGCGTGGAACAGGACGGACGTCGGCGTGGCACTGCACCCGTTCGACCTGGGCTGGCTGGTCCACCACCCGCCCTCCCCGGCCGGCGGCGACACGGACGCCCCGGCGCGGGACCCGGGCGGAGGCTACTGGGTCATCGACCGCCGCAACGGCCGTGTCACGAGTTGGCCGAGCGTGCCTCCCGACGTGGTCGTCGGGATGTACCGGGACCAGCACGGCGACCACCCGCCCCGGCACGCCGTGCGGGGCGGGGGTGCGTGACCGGGCGTTCTCCGGGTCGTGCGCCCTGCCGCCTGCCGCCTTCCGTCCGACGGCGGCTTCAGGATCGCGGCATGCTCATGCAGAGGGCGTGTTCGCCCGGCGAGGGGCGGCCTGGCCGCAGGAGCCGCTGGTACGGCTGGTGGACCGGACAGCCCGCACGGCTCCGGGCGGCTCCGGGCGCGCGGAGCACTGACAGGGCGCGCGGTGACGCCGGTCCTCCCCCTCGCGCCTACGAGCGCCGTTGGACGGCGGGCGCACGTGGGCAGCCTCCTCGCAGCACTGCGAACGAGGGGGCTTGAATGGCCAGCGAATTCCAGCACACCAAGTTGCGCGCGATGTTCGACGCCTTCGACGTGGACGGCGACGGCTACTTGGAGGAGGCGGACTTCACCGCCCTCGCGGCCCGTTGGGGCGGACTGGCGCGCGTGAGAACGGAAGCCGATCTGGCCGCGAGGGTCCGCGACGTGATGCTCGGCTGGTGGCAGCACCTGTCGACGACCGTCGACACGGACGGAGCCGGCCGGATCAGCATGGCCGGCATCCTCGCCATGGTCGACCGGCTCCCCTCCATGCACGAGACCGTCACCGCCACCGCCGACACCGTCTTCGACGCGGTGGACGAGAACGGCGACGGTCGCATCTCGCGCGGCGAGCACCAGCGGTTGATCGACGTGTGGCACGGCCGGGGCATCGAGACCGGCAGCACGTTCGACCTGCTCGACCAGGACGGGGACGGCTACCTGACCCGCCCGGAGTTCGCCGAGCTGTGGTCCCAGTTCTGGATCAGCGACGACCCGACGTACCCCGGGAACTACCTGTGCGGACCGTTCACGGGCGCCCCGACCGGTTGACCGGCGGCCTGCCGTCGGTCGCCCCCGCGGGCCCCGAACCAGGAAACCGTCCCGCTCGCGGCACGCCGCGTCGTGTGGGGAAGTGATGGAGAAGTCGGTCGCACTTGTCGGTACTCGGCCACGGCTGCGGAAAACTCGGAGGGTCCACTCGGGGCCTCCGAACCAGTCGGACGCCCACCATGCGACGGGAGACGACCAACGATGCTGACTCCGGTAAGGAACAGAGTGCGAGCCGCCGCGCTCGCGCTCTCGGCCGTCGCGGCCCTCACCTTCCACACGGCCTCGACGACCGGCGCGGCGGCGGCACCCGCTGCCGCGAAGCAGGGCCCGACCTCGGTGGCCTACGTCGAGGTGAACAACAACAGCATGCTCAACGTCGGCAAGTACACGCTCGCCAACGGCGGCGGCAACGTCTTCGACGTGGCCGTGATCTTCGCGGCGAACATCAACTACGACACGGGCACGAAGACGGCGTACCTGCACTTCAACGAGAACGTGCGGCGCGTCCTGGACAACGCCGCCACGGAGATACGGCCCTTGCAGCAGAAGGGCATCAAGGTCGTGCTCTCGGTGCTGGGCAACCACCAGGGCGCGGGGTTCGCCAACTTCACGTCCCAGGGCGCGGCTTCGGCGTTCGCGAAGCAGCTGTCGGACACGGTCGCCGAGTACGGTCTCGACGGCGTCGACTTCGACGACGAATACGCCGAGTACGGCAACAACGGCACCGCCCAGCCCAACGACAGCTCGTTCGTGCACCTGGTGACGGCACTGCGCGCGAACATGCCGGACAAGATCATCAGTTTGTACAACATCGGTCCCGCCGCCTCCCGCCTGTCCTACGGCGGCGTCGACGTCTCCGCCGAGTTCGACTACGCCTGGAACCCGTACTACGGCACCTGGCAGGTCCCCGGTATCGCACTGCCCAAGTCGAAGCTCTCGCCGGCGGCCGTCGAGATCGGCCGGACCTCCCGGAGCACGTCCGCCGACCTCGCGCGCCGCACCGTCGACGGGGGCTACGGCGTCTACCTGACGTACAACCTCGACGGCACCGATCGCAGCGCCGACATCTCCGCGTTCACGAGGGAGCTGTACGGCAGCGACGCCGTCCGCACGTCGTAGGACGCCCCTGCTCACCGCGTCGCCGACAACGATGTCAGCGGCGCGGTCGCGCCGCGCAGGCGAGGTCCCGAGCGGGGCGTTCTCCGGAGGTCAGGAACCGCGTCGCCGCGTCGTTGGCGCAGGTGTTGCCGCCGTACGGGTAGACACCGTGACCGCCCTGGTCGACCGTCACCATCGTGGCCCGCCCGCCGAAGGCCCGCCGCAGCTCCCGGGCACCGGCCGGCGGCGTGCCGGGGTCACACTCGTTCCGCAGCATCAGCACGTTCGACGGGCCCCTGCCGGTGATGCGCACCGGCGGTTCGGTCCGCTCCCGGCGACCTGGTGCTCGGGGCACTGCGGGCCGGCGCTCTCGGATTCGTCCTCAAGGACACCCCGCCCCCACGCATCCTCGACGCGGTACGGACCGCGGCGGACGGCAACCCGGTGCTGTCCCCGGCGGCCACGGCACGGGTGATCGCCGCTGCCACCGGCCCGGACTCCGCGCACGCCCGTGACCACTCCCGCGAGGCCGCGCGTGAGCGGCTGTCGGTGCTGACCGACCGGGAGCGGGAGACCGCCCGGGCCATCGCGGACGGACTGGGCAACCCTCAGATCGCCGAGCGGCTGCGCATCGCCGTCGCGACGGTCAAGGCCCACACCGGCAGCCTGTTCGCCAAGCTGGCGGTCGAGAACCGGGTGCAGATCGCGCTCCTGGTCCGCGACGCGGAGAAGCCGGCGGGGGGATGACCCGGAAGGTGCGGGGCGCGGGCGGGCGGCCGGTCAGCCGCCGAGCACGGCGGACGGCGCGTCCCCGTTCTGCGCCTGCCGGGACCGCTCCGCCAGTACCGCCGCCAGGTCCCGGACGCTGTCCCCGTCGACGCCGCCCCCCTCGCCCGCGGAGATCGCCTCGGTCCACAGCAGTGTCGTGCCGACCCGGACCTGGGTCACGGCACCGAGTGCACCCTTGTAGCTGAACGAGCCGAGCCGGGCATCGCGCTCGTCTCCGACCGGGCCGAGCCCGAGCGGCTTCGCCTTCTCCCCCGCCCGCTTGGCGTACCGGCCGTCCCACAGCACGTCGTACGCCTCCCGGGCGGCCTGCTCGCCGGCGTAGGCGATGATCAGGAAGTTCACCTGGACGGCGTCGTCCTTGTCGTGGAAGGTCGAGACGCCGAAGAAGCGGGAGTTCTCGCAGCCCGCGTTGCCCTTCATGGGGCAGGCCTCCCGGCGGTAGAGCGCGTCCATCTCGACGGCGATGGGCCGGGCGGACTCCTTCCAGCCGGCCATGGCCTCGTCGTCCGGCAGCACCTCCCCCACCTGTTCCTTCGTGAGCGCCGTCGCCCGGTCTTCAGCGCTGCCACCCTCCGCGCCGCCCCCGCAGCCGGTCAGCAGCAGAACCGCCGCGGCCGGCAGGCACCATCGGTAGGTCCTCATGGTCGTGCCACCCCCTTGGGGGGTGATCCTACGCGGGCCGTTCTGGCGAAGCGGATTCCCTTCGACGTCCCACCGCGGGCGGGCCCTCCATTTTGTCTAGACCTATTGCCCTGTCCTTGACCGCGGGCTACGTTTCCCGCTGTCCGGAGTCTTCACGTTTCCTTCAACTCCCCTGATGGGCAAGGCTGGAAGGAGCATGTCCGCATGCAGGACCGGAGTCTGTCCAGACGAACCGTTCTCGCCTCCGCGACCCTGGTCGCCGCGAGTACGACGGGCGTCGTGGGCCTGACGGCTACTCCCGCGGTCGCGCACGAGCGCGACGACCGCCGCCTCAAGAGGATCATCTCCAGGATGAGCATCGAGGCGAAGATCGGCCAGTTGTTCGTGCCGTACTTCTACGGCACGTCGGCGACTTCTCCCAGCAGGCTCGACCAGGAGCGCAATCTCAGGGAACTCGGCGTCCGCACCGTTGCCGAGCTGATCGCCAAGTACCACGTCGGCGGGGTCATCTACTTCTCCGGCTGGGCCAACAACATTCAGGACCCCCGCCAGGTGGCGGACTTGTCGAACGGAGTGCAACGGGCCTCGCTGGCCCTGCCCACCCCCGTTCCGTCCCTGATCTCCATCGACCAGGAGCACGGGGCCAACGTCCGCATCGGCAGCGGCGCCACGCAACTGCCGGGCGCGATGGCGCTCGGCGCGGGCCGCTCGCTCGCCGACGCGCGCACCGCCGGACGGATATCGGGCACGGAGCTGGCCGCCCTCGGCATCCATCAGAACTTCGCCCCGGTCGCGGACGTCAACGTCAACCCGGCCAACCCCATCATCAACGTCCGCTCCTTCGGCGCCGACGCCCGCGAGGTCGGCCGCATGGTGGCGGCCCAGGTGACGGGATACCAGCAGGTCGGCGTCGTGGCCTGCGCCAAGCACTTCCCGGGCCACGGGGACACCGGTCAGGACAGCCACACCGGTCTGCCGGTGATCACCCACACCCGCGAGGAGTGGGAGCGCGTCGACGCCCCGCCCTTCAGGGCCGCGATCGCCGCCGGTGTCGATTCGATCATGACGGCGCACCTCCAGGTCCCCGCGCTCGACCCCAGCAACGACCCGGCCACCCTGTCGCCCGCGATCCTCCAGGGTGTGCTGCGCGGGGAACTCGGCTTCGACGGGGTGATCGTCACCGACGCCCTCAACATGCAGGGCGTACGAACCAAGTACGGCGACGACCGGGTGCCCGTCCTCGCCCTCAAGGCCGGTGCGGACCAGCTGCTGTTCCCGCCGGACATCGACGTCGCGTACAACGGAGTCCTGGCCGCCGTCCGCGGCGGAGAGATCACCGAGGACCGCCTCGACGAGTCGGTCCTGCGCATCCTGCGGATCAAGGACAAGGCGGGCCTGTTCAGCGGCAGCCCCTTCACCTCCCGCAAGGAGGTCGACCGGGTCGTCGGCGCACGCGGGCACCGGCTCGCCGCGGCCCGGATCGCCGAGCGCACCACCACGCTGCTGGTCAACGAGGACGAGGCACTCCCGCTGCGCCGCAGGCAGCGGAAGCTGCTCGTGGTCGGCGCGAGCCCGGCCTTCCCGACCGACGACACCCGCACCACGGTGCCCGAGCTGGCCGAGGCGTTCGACGAACTCGGCTACAGCACGACCCACCTCGCCACCGGCAGGGCGCCCGACGCGGCGAAGATCGACGAGGCCGTGGCCGCCGCGCGGGGACGGGACGCGGTGGTGGTCACCACCGACAACGTCGGCGCCACCAGCGCCCAGCGCACCCTGGTGTCCCGGCTGCTCGCGACGGGCGTTCCCGTCGTCCACCTCGCGGTGCGCAACCCCTACGACATCGCCCACCTCGGCGACGTCCCGGCCTCACTGGCCTCCTACTGCTGGACCGAGGTCGAACTGCGCGCCGCCGCCCGGGTCATCGCCGGGCGGGTCGACCCGCGCGGCAGGCTGCCCGTGCCCATCCAGCGGGCGGACGACCCGACCAGGGTCCTCTTCCACTCCGGGCACGGCCTGTCGTACGGCCGCTGACGTCCCCGGCACCCGCACGGCCTCCGGCCCCGGCACCCCGAAGGGGAAGCTCCGGGGCCGGACCCGCCTGCGTCCGACCGGGTGCGGGGACGACCGGCCTTCCTCGCGCACGGCGTCAGGAATCACGCACCTCGGGGATGTCCGTCCCGCCCGAGTAGAGGGTGGCGGCGTGTACGCACCCGGGGTCGTCGCAGCCCGTGCGGCCCGGGTGGGCGTCGGTGTCCGGCACGGCCAGCAGTTCCGCTCGCAGGGAGCGTATCCGGGCCTCAACGCCCCCGGGCCTTCCCGGCACTTCGTTCCGCATCGCGCATCAGTCCTTCCATGAGGAGTTGTCTGCTGTTGCGGCAGAAGACGGTCTCGGTGACGTCCAACCGCCCCGTCTCGAAGTACTTGTTGGCGACCTGCCCGCCCCGGCAGTAGGCGAACAGATCGCATACCGCGCGACAGGCGTCGATCCCGGCGAGGGCCTCGGCGACCCAGGGGGTCTCCTGGGCCCGTGCCAGGCGGGCCGCGAGCCCGTGCTCCCGCACGTCGCCGATGGTGAAGGGGCCGTGGCGCGGGGAGGAGAAGCCCGCGAGGTCCGGCCCGACGGGCACGACCTGACCGTCCCAGGTGACCATCGGCAGCGGATCGACCGGCTGCTCGGCCCACTGCCCGGCCGTGCCGGCCAGCTCCGCCCTGACGTACCGCCGGACATGCTCCACGTCGCGCAGGCGCATGCGCGGGTCGGCGCGTCCGCACGCGGCCAGCGCGGCCCAGAAGTCGGCGACGTTCTCGTCGTCGTGGACGGCCCGGGTGTTCAGCCCCTTGCGTTCCACCAGGTTCACGCCCAGGACGCGGCAACCGAGTTCGGTGAACCACCGGTGCAGTTCGGCCGCTTTGCGCGGAGTCGGGTCGGACACGACGGCGATGGCGCCGAAGGCGATGCCGTGCTCCTTGAGCAGCCCGACACCGCGCAGCGTGCGGCCGGTGGCGTCTCGGCCGCCGCGGTCCACCCGGCCACCGCCGGCCCCGGGGCCGGGGTCGGGTCCGTCGACACTGACGGAGACCTCGATCCCCCGCCCGCGGAACAGCCGGCACCACGCTTCGTCGACGAGCGTGGCATTGGTCTGCACGGCGTGCCGTACGGGATGTCCGCGCCCCGGCGGGAACCGGTCGAGCAGTGCCGTCAGGCGGGACACGCCCGCGGCGAGCGGCTCCCCGCCGTGCCACAGCACGGTGACCGGGTGCTGTTCCGACCATGCGCCGACGGTCTGTGCGACCGCGTCGGCGACCTCGTCCGACATGACGCGGGCAAGACCGCGGGCGGGCAGGTAGCAGTAGCGGCAGTCGAGGTTGCACAGCGGAGTCGGCTGGAGGAGCACGAGGGAACTCGTCCGCGCCAGCCGGGCACGGGGCGACGGCGCCGTCATCGGCCGCCCCCCTCCCCTGTTGGTTCCCCTTCCCGGTACCCGGCGGCGGTGAGGCGTTTCAGCGCCTCGCTCTCGCCGTGGCGGTCGGCCAGTTCGCGGTAGAGGCACAGGGCCTGGACGTGTGCCTCGACGGCCTCCTCGCGGCGGCCCGCGCGCCCGAGGGTGACGCCGAGGTCCTGCGTCGCGATCGCCTGACCGTGCCGGTGGCCGAGATCCCGCTGCTCCCGCACCGCGAGCCGGTGGGCGTCGACGGCCTCGTCGAACCGGCCCAGCGCGCACAGGGCGACCCCGAAGTCGTTCCACGACGTGGCGAGGCGTTCACGCTCCCCCAGTTCCTCGAAGACCGCACGGGCGGTGGTGTGCGCCTCCAAGGCCTCCTCCAGGCGCCCGGTCTCGCGGAACGCGCGCCCCAGGTTGTTCCGGGCGGTGGCCTCGCGTGCCCGGTCACCGACCGAACGGAACATCGCGCAGGCCCGGGACAGGGCGACGATCGACTCCTCGCACCGGCCGAGCTTGAACCGGGCGCGGCCGAGGTTGTTCCACGTCGACGCCTCGACCTGCGCGTCCTGGACCGCCTGGGCCAGCTCCCGGGCGCGCTCGTGGGCCTCGATCGCCTCGTCGAACCGGCGGGCTTCCGTCAGGGAGACGCCCAGCATGTCCCAGACCTTCCCCTCCCCGAGCCGGTCACCGCGCTCCCGGTGGATCCCGCAGGCGCGGGTGTGCGCCGCGACAGCCTCGTCGAGCCTGCGGTTGTGGCGCAGGGCGAGACCCAGGTAGCTCCACGCCCTGCCCGCGCCGGAGCCGTCGCCCAGCGCGAGCGCCGCCTGGGCCGCGCACCGGTAGACGGACACCCCGTCGTCGAAGTATCGCCGTCGGTCGAGATACTCGTAAAGGCTCAGTGCCAGTCCCAGTCCGGCCCGGGCGTGCACCGGGTCGGCCGCCCACAGGGCGCCGGAGATGAGACCGGTGCGCTCGCGGTCGAGCCAGCTCAGCGCCTCCTCCCGGCCGTCGAATCCGGGAGAGGGGGCCCTGCCGGGGAGGTTGCGCACGTGCCAGTCGGCCGCCTCGGTCCGCCGCTGGTAGTGCGCGAGCAGCCGGGCCCGCGCCGCCGTGCCCTCCGCGCGCAGCGGCTCCTGTCGCGCCACCCGGTCCAGGGCGTAGGCGCGGACCAGGTCGTGCATGCTCCAGCAGCCCCGCACACTGCCGGGGCCGACCAGGTGGGCGCGCACCAGGACGTTCAGCTCCCGCCGCGGCGGGGTGGTCGCGCCGGACAGCACGGTGAGCGCCTCGTCGCTCGTCTCCTTCCCCGGTGCGAGCGCCAGGAGGCGGAAGAGGCGTGCGGGTTCCGGGCCGAGGCGGCGGTACGACAGGTCGAAGGCGGCCCGCACACCCCGCTCGCCGTCGTCCAGGTGGTCGAGGACGGTGGCGGAGTCGGCCAGCTCAGCCACCAGTTCCGCCACGGGCTTGCCCGGATCGGAGAGGAGCAGCGCGGCCGCGATCTGCAGCGCCAGCGGCAGATGCCCGCACAGCTCGCACAGTTTCTCGGCCCCGTCGGCATCGTCCAGGACGCGCGGGTCCGCCGGGTCGGCGGTGCGCAGGGCCGCGCGCAGGACGTCCCGGGCCACCTGGGGCCGGAGGACGTCGAGGTGGAGCAAGTGCGCGCCGAGCTGTGGCATGGTGTCGCGCGAGGTGACCAGGACCCGGTGCGCGGGGTGCCCGGGCAGCAGCGGTCTGACCTGCCCGGGGTGCGAGGCGTTGTCCACCACGATCAGCACGCGGCCGCCTGCGCGGGCCCGTTCGGCGAGCATCGAGCGGTAGAGTCCGGCACGCTCGTCCACCGTGCTCGGTACGTGCGCGGCGGCCACTCCCAGGGCGCGCAGCAGGGCTTCCAGGAGCTGCTCGGGTCCCGCGGGCGTCTCGTCGTAGCCGTGGCAGTCGACGAACAGGGCGCCGGCCGGGAACCAGCCGCGTTCGCGTGCCGTGTGGGCGGCCCGTACGGCCAGCGCGGTCTTGCCCACGCCGCCCAGCCCGGCCACCGCGGTGACCGGGGCCGCGGTGCGGTGTGCGCCCTCGGGGGCCAACGCCGCGAGCAGCGCGTCCAGTTCGTCCTCGCGTCCGGTGAACTCGGCTGTCGCGGGCGGGAGCGCGTCCTCTACGTGGGGCATGGGTCCGTAATGGTGGTGATGCTCCACCTTCTTCCCGATCGCCTCGCCCCGGAACGTGCCCTGGCTGAAGTCGATTCGATCCCCGCCGTACGTGTCCCCGCTCACCCTGCCCATCCTGCCCGAGGACGGGCACCGAAGGTGGATCTTGAGTCTCTTTACGACTCGGCGTTGACAAAGTTCCGCTTCACTACATCAATATGAAGGGCGGTGCCCCACGGCCACGTGGGGCGGCGCGGACACGGCGACCCTCGCAGGGAGTACCGAGCATGGCGACGACCGGAACAGACCTGTCCCGGATGCGCGAGATGAACCAGCTGTCGATCGTGTGGGCGCTGCGCGGCGGCCCTCCGTCGACGGTCACCGAACTCGCCGGCCGGGCCGGTCTGTCGCGTCCCGCCGTGGACGTACTGGTGCGGGCACTGGTCGGGGACGGCTGGGTGGAGGTGGAGGAGCCCGGGCCCGGCAGCGTGGTGGGACGTCCGGCACGCCGGTACCGGTTCCGGGCGGACGCCGGCCATGTCCTCGGCGTCGACGTCGGTGTGCACAAGGTGCTGGCGGTGCTGAGCGACCTGGAGGGCGACGTGGTACGGACGCTGCGCCGGCCGGTCGACCCCGAAGCGCCGCCCGCGGCACGGCTGTCGGAGGTCGACGGGGTGATCGACGACGTCCTGCGGTCCGCCGGGATGACACCGGCCGAGGTCTGGGCCGTGACGGTCGGGGTGACCGGCCCGGTCGACGCCGCGGGGCGGACCAGCCTGTCCACACCTCTGCCCGGCTGGACCGAGGCCGACCCGGTCGCCCATCTCGCGGCCCGCTTCTCCTGCCCGGTCCGGGTCGAGAACGACTGCAAACTCTCCGCCGTGGCCGAGCGGTGGAAGGGGGCGGCGCAGGACGCCGACGACATCGCCTTCCTCCTCGCCGGACTGCGCACCGGCGCCGGTCTCCTCCTGGACGGCACCCTGCGCCGTGGGCACGGCGGCGCCGCGGGAGAGATCGGCGCCCTGAAGGCGGTGCGCTGGATCACCGCCCCGGACCACCTCCGGAACTGCCCCGGGATTCCGGCCGCGGCCGCGCCCGGCGAGGCCGCCGCCTGGGTCTTCCAGGCGGCCCGGGACGGCGACCGGGACGCCAGGACGGCGATCCGCCGGTACACCCGCGACCTCGCGGTGGGGGTCGCCGCGCTGGTGCTGACCCTGGACCCGCAGGTCGTCGTCTACGGCGGCGGCTTCTCGCGCTCCGCCGACGTGCTTCTCGAACCACTGCGCCGCGAACTGGCCAGACACTGCCTGCGCATGCCGGAGCTGCGCGCCTCCACGCTCGGCGACGAGAGCGTGGCCCTGGGGGCGGTGCGCCTCGCGCTGGACGAGGTCGACGGCCGGCTGCTGAGCGACCGGCTCTCCGCGCCGACGGCACCACGCCGGTAGGCGCCCGGCGCTCCGGCACCGCCCCGTCGGCGTGCCGCCCGGCACGCCCTGCGCATACCGCACACCACCGCCCCCCACCGGGAAACGCCGGGAACACCGGATACGAAGGGACCCCAAGTGAGCGACCACGACCGGACGGTTGGACGGGAACTGCGCGTCGGAGTGATCGGCATCGGCCAGCGTGCCCCCATGGCGGCGCTGGCGAACCGTCCCGGCGTCGCCCGGGTCGTCTCCTGCGCCGATCCGGATCCGCGGGGCCGGGAGGACGCCCGGAGCCTGTTCGGGCCGGACGTGGCACTGCACGAGCGGTACGAGGAGATGACCGACGACGGCCTGGACGCCGTGTTCGTCCTCACGCCCGACCACGTGCACACGGCACCCGTGCTGTACTTCCTGGCCGCCGGGGTCCCGGTGTTCGTGGAGAAGCCCCTGGCGATCACCCTCGAGGACTGCGACGCTCTGCTCGAGGCCGCGTACCACTCCCGCAGCCGCCTGTACGTGGGCCACAACCTGCGCCATCTCCCGGCGCTGCGGCGCATGCGCGAGCTGATCGACGACGGCGCGATAGGCCGGGTGCGCGGCGTGTGGTGCCGCCACTTCGTGGGGCACGGCGGGGACTACTACTTCAAGGACTGGCACGCGGAGCGGGCCAACACCACGGGGCTGCTTCTGCAGAAGGGCGCCCACGACCTCGACGTCGTCCACTGGCTCGCCGGGGGCTACTCCCGGAGCGTCGTCGCGCAGGGCTCGCTGTCGGTGTACGGGGACAACCCGCGGCGCGCGGCCGACGCCCCGGCCCCCGCGGGCGGACGCATGCCCGACTGGTTCGACCCCGACGTCTGGCCGCCGTCCGCGTTGCGGGAGTTGAACCCGGTGGTCGACGTCGAGGACATCAGCATGATGCTGGCGCGGCTGGACAACGGGGTGCTGGCCAGCTACCAGCAGTGCCACTTCACGCCGGACTACTGGCGCAACTACACCGTCATCGGGGACGAGGGGCGTCTGGAGAACTTCGGCGACGGCATCGAGGGGGACGCCGCGACGATCCAGGTCTGGAACCGGCGCCGCTCCGGCTACCGGCGCGACGCCGACCTCTCCGTCCCCGTCGCCACACCGTCCCAGGACGACCACGGCGGCGCGGACCGGGCGCTGGTCGACGAGTTCCTCCGCTTCGCCGCGGCCGGCGGCCCGACGGACACCTCGCCGGTGGCGGCCCGCGAGGCGGTCGCGGCCGGCGTCGCCGCGACGACCTCCCTGCGCAGCGGCGGCACACCGGTCGACGTACGGGCGCCGGCCCCGGCGATCGTCGACTACTTCGGGCAGCACCAGCCGGCGTGACGGTCCGCCGGGGGCCGCTCAACCTTCTCGGGTATGGCGGCGGCCATCACCAGCGGTATCCCCCTCAGAACGCGGAGGAGTCCGGGAGGAGTTCTGGCTGGTGCGGCCGATGGTCTTCACGACCCTGCACCGGGACGGGAGCGGGGCGGAGCACCGGGACTGCTTCGTCGACTCGGACGGGTTCGTCCGGTTGCCCCACGGCCTGCGCGGTGCGGAGACGGTGACGCACTGGGCCGAGCTGCCCACCCTCCCGGGCGGGACGACGCACGCCGTGTGCGGAGCGGACGTGCGTCCCGCTGCCGGGAACGTGTGGCGTTCTCGTCCCGTTGACTGACCACACCCCCTCCCCCCGCACCGCTGCGCCCCGCCCCCGCCACCGGTGCGCCCGTGTCAGGGCCGCTCCTGCGCGTACATGTCCGGGTTGCGGGTGCTGCCGACGAGTACGCAGCCGTCGCCCAGGGGTTCGAGCCGCCCCATGGGCGGGTGGATCCAGGGAGCCACGTCGGCCGTGGGCGCTTCGAACACCACGCGGGTGGCGAACTCCCAGCCGACACCCAGGTTCTCCTCCAGCATCGCCACCGGGTCGACGTCCTCGGGCGCCCGGAAGCCGTGTCCGGTGGGCCGGACCGCGCCGAACCGGTCGACCCGGTAGGTGCGGATCGCGTCCGCGCGATGGGAGTGGCACAGCAGGTACCAGCGCCCGTGGCGCACGACGAGGGACCAGGGGTCCACCTCCTCCTCCCACGCGTGGCCGGCCTCGCTCCGGTACTCGACCCGTACGCGGCGCCGGTTGGCGACGGCGTCGACGAGGGAACTGGTGACGGCCGGATCCGGATGCGCCGCGTAGGGGTCGGGGGCGGCCGCCGCGTACTCCGTCAGCAGGGCCGCCTGCCGGCCGACGCTCTCCGGGAGGGCCTTGACGACCTTGCCCAGGGCGGTGCCGACCAGGTCGTCGGTGTCTGCCGGGGCCGGCCGGCCGCTGAGGACCGCCATGACGAGGCCGAGCGCCTCGGCCTGGGTGAAGTGCACGGGCGGCAGTCTCGTCCCGCGCCCCAGCCGATACCCGCCGTGCGGCCCCCGGGCCGACTCCACGGGGATGCCGGCCTCTCGGAGGATCCCCACGTACCGGCGTGCCGCCCGCTCCGTGACGCCCAGTCGGGTGGCGAGCTGTTCGGCCGTCGTGCCGGGGCGGGTCCGGAGGATCTCCAGTGCGCGCAGCGCTCGCGCGGTCGGGCTCAGGTCGTTCGGCACGGGAACAGGCTAGTCGCGACCCCGGGACCCGCTGCCCGGGAGGCCGCACCCGGTCCGCCGGGACATACCGGCAGCGGATCGTCCGGATCTCCTCCTACGGTGCTGCCAAGCGCGAGAAGGGGAACTGATCATGGACATTCTGCTCATCGGCGGCCTGTGGCTGGACGGATCGGTGTGGGAGCGCGTCGCGTCCACGCTGGAGTCGCTCGGCCACCGGCCCGTGCCGCTCACCCTCCCGGGGCAGGGGGACGGCACGGCCGCCGCCACGCTCGACGACCAGGTGGCGGCGGTGGTGGACGCGGTGGACGCGGCGTCCGGGAGGGCCATGGTGGTGGGGCACTCCGTGGCCTGCACGCTGGCCTGGCTCGCCGCCGACCGGCGACCGGAGCGGGTGGCCAAGGTCGCCCTGGTCGGCGGCGTCCCGACGTCCGACGGCCGGCCGTACGCCGACCTCTTCGAGGTCACGGACGGCGTCATGCCCTTCCCCGGCTGGGGTCCCTTCCAGGGACCGGATGCCGCCGACCTCGACGAGACGGCGAGGCGCGAGATGGCGGCCGCCGCGATCCCGGTGCCGGAAGCCGTGGCCAGGGGTGTCGTGCGGCTGACCGACGAGAGGCGGTTCGACGTGCCGGTCGTGGTGGTGTGCCCCGAGTTCACGCCCGCGCAGGCACGGGAGTGGATCGACGGCGACGTTCCCGAACTCCGCCGGGCCGGACGCGTCGGCTTCGCCGACATCGACTCGGGCCACTGGCCCATGATCACCCAACCCGCCGAACTGGCCCGGATCCTCGCCGCGGCGGCCGAGGCCGCCTGACCCGGACCGCGCCGCGGCCCCGTCGGTGCGCGATGTCCGGCCGGGGCCCGGCCGGGGCCCTCAGTGGAAGCAGAGGCAGAACGGGTGGCCGGCCGGATCCGCGTAGACCCTCCAGTTGGCGCCCTGGCGCAGCTGGTCCGTCCGCTCCAGCACCGTCGCGCCGAGAGCGACCGCCCGTTCCTCCTCGCCGTCGAGGTCGTCCACGTCGAAGTCCAGGTGCAGCTGCTGCGGCCGCTCCTGGCCGGGCCATTCGGGCGCCCGGTAGCCGTCCACCCGCTGGCAGGCCAGCGGTGTCCCCTCGAACCCGTGCACTTCGACCCAGTCGGCATCCTCCGGGTCCGCGACCACCCGGCCGCCGAGCAGGTTCGCGTAGAACTCCGCGAGCCGCACCGGGTCGGCGCAGTCCAGCGCGACGGCCTGCAGCTTTCGAATCACGTGTGACACCTCTCGTTCGTCGGCCGCTCGCGCGACGCCCCGGTACGGGAGGGGTACTACCCGCCGGGACAGCCGGCATGCCCGCGCCCGTCACCCGACGGCCCTTCGCACCGCCTCCCTCCCTCCTGAATGCACTTGCCGATGCACGCACCGCGTGCATACTGGGTGCAAGAGCGGTCCGACGCGCCTCGCCCGAGGCCGTCGGGGCACCGGAACGGGGAGGCACGCCATGAACGGCTCACTGGATCCAGCGGTACTGCAGGCCGCCGTCGAGAACGTCCGTCGCGCCGGGGTGCCGGGCGTGTTCGCCGAGGTGTGCGACGGCGACCGGGTCTGGCGCGGCGCCGCCGGGGTCGCCGATGTCGACACCGGCCGCCCGGTCACCGCCGACATGCGCCACCGCGTCGGCAGCGTCACCAAGACCTTCACCGCCGCCGCGGTCCTGCGGCAGGTCGAGAGGGGCCGGATCGGGCTCGACACACCGATCGGCGCGTACCTTGCGGACCTGGTCCCCGGCGCGCGCGGCGACGCCGTCACGGTCCGCATGCTGCTGAACCACACCAGCGGCCTCGCCGAGTACCTGCCCCGCGTCTACACGTCCCTCAAGGCGTTCCCCGCCCTCGCCGACACCGGACCCGAGAGCCTGGACGACCACCGGTTCACCCGCTTCGACCCGGTCGAACTGATCGGGGCGGGAGTCGACGCACCCGCCGTCGGCGCCCCGGGCGGCGCTCCGGGCCTGTACTCCAACACCAACTACCTGCTCCTGGGCCAACTCCTGGCGCGGGTGACCGGCACCACCGCCGAGCGGTGCATAACCCGCGACGTCATCGAGCGTGCCGGGCTCCGGGACACCGAGTTGCCCACCGGACCGTACGTCGCGACACCGCACTCACGGATCTACGAGGCCTGGTTCGGCATGATCGACCCGCCGCGCGACTACAGCGTCTACGACATGTCGTGGGTGGGGCCGGCGGCCTCGCTGATCTCCACCGTCGCGGACCTCAACCGCTTCTACGGCCTGCTGCTTGCGGGCGAGATCGTCGGTCCGGCGTCGCTCGAGCAGATGCGTCGCACCGTGCCGGTCGTCGCACAGGACGGGCGGACGATCGACTACGGGCTCGGCCTGCACCCGGCCGAAGCCCCCGGTCAGGACACCTTCTGGGGTCACGGCGGCACGGCCTGGGGTGCCGGCACGCTGGCACTGGTCCGCGCCGACGGCAAGCGGCGGATGGCCGTCGCGGTGAACCTGCAGCGGTGGAACCGGCTCGACGCCTCGGGCAGGCCCCTCCCCCATCCCATCGACGACGCGCTCGCGGCCCTCCACCGCGTCGCGCTGTACGGCTGACCAGGACGCGCCGAGCCTTCACAAGCGGAGCCGGGTCGAGCCGGGTCTTCCGCGGGGGTGATGTGGCAGTATCCGCTGGCATGTCGCCGTTGACCGTGCTGCCGCCCAGGGTCCGTCGTCGTCTGTTCGTGGTGCTGGCCGTGCTGCTCGTGGCGGCCGGCGCCGGTGTGAGTGATGCCGAAGCCTCGCCAGAGGCGGGGGCCGGGGCGGGGGCGTACGGGGCCGCCGCGACACCCGACGGCGCCCGCTACGACGTCGCTCTGCGCTCCGACGCCGACGGCGGCCACTGGCGGGGACGGCAGCGCGTGTCGTTCCGGAACGCGTCCGACCGGCCGCTGCGCGAGGTGTACCTGCGGCTGTGGGGCAACGGCGAGGACACGTGCGGCGAGCCCGGGGCGCCCGGCGCGTCCTCCCCCGTCGTCGTGTCGAACGTCCGCGGTGGCACACCGGACCGCCCCACGGTGAACTGCACGGCCCTGCGCGTCGCCCTGCCGAAACCGCTCGCGCACGGGCAGCGGACGTCCGTCGGCTTCGACGTCTCCATCACCGTGCCCGACCGCAACGCCCGCTTCGGCCGCGAGGGCGCCCACCGCTTCCTCGGCAACGCGCTGCCGGTGCTCGCCGTACACGACGCGGCGGGGTGGCACCTCGACCCGTACGTGGCCGTCGGCGAGAGCTTCTACGCCCTCACCGCCGACTTCCGGGTCCGTCTCGACCACCCGTCGGACATGGTGGTACCGACGACGGGCACCACCCGCACCCTCCCCGGCGCTCCCGGCCGTACGGTCACCCTCGGCGTCGCGCGGCGGGTGCGGGACTTCGCGTGGGCCGCGGGACCGTTCCGCACGGCGACGCAGACTACGCCCGGCGGGGTGCGCGTGAAGTCGTACTGGTCGTCCGACACCCCCGCCGAGGGCGTGCGCCTCACCCGCGCGGACGCCGTCGCCGCGCTCGAGCGCTTCGGGCGGGAGTTCGGCCGCTATCCGTACGGTGAGGTCGACCTGGTGATGACGCCGGGGTTCGGCGGCGGCATGGAGTACCCCGGCCTCGTCCTGCTGGGCACCACCGAGGAGGGCGGCGCCGTCGTCCACGAACTGGCGCACCAGTGGTGGTACGGCATCGTCGGCAACGACGAGTACGCCTCGCCGTGGCTGGACGAGAGCTTCGCCCAGTACGCCAACTTCCGCTTCTACGGCCTGGACACCCGCGACTGCTGGTCGGAGGTGTACTGGCCCGACGAGGGCGTCCGGCTGACCTCCTCCATGGCCTACTGGTCGCAGCACCGCGGCGAGTACCACCTCGTGTACACGGCCGGGCCCTGCGCCCTGGCCGACCTGGAACGCGTTCTCGGCGCCGACACCATGGCACGGCTCCTGAAGCACTACGCGCGGGACCACTGGTACGGGGTCTCCACCACCGAGGACTTCAAGAGGGCCGCGCAGTCCGTGGCGGACACGGATCTCGGGCCCTTCTGGGAGGCCCACCACCTCACGTGACGGCGCGTCAGGTGAGGTCCACATCGGCGTACAGCAGGTCGTGGTCCGAGTGCGCGGTGTGCTGGACGCGATGGTCGACCGGGGCGATGCCGCGCAGGAAGACGTAGTCGAACTTGCTCCGCCAGTCCGTGGTCGGCTCGCAGGCGCCGGTGCCGCTCGCGGCCGACGAGGGACGGCACCGCGGGTCCGTGTCCGTGGCCAGCTCCCACATGGGGGCGAGTTCGGGCGCCTCCGGGACGGCGTTGAAGTCGCCGAGGACGATGACGCGTTCGTGTCGGGCGACCTCCTCTGCGAGTACCTCGACCTGGTCCGCCCGGACGGCTTCCTGACGTCGTTGGGCGAGATGCGTGTTGAGGACGCGCACGGCGCGGCCGTCCACCTCGGTGGTGACCGCCAGATATCCGCGGTCCTCGGAACCGCCGTCGGGATACTCGACGTTGACCCGGTCCGTCATCGGCGCGGCGGAGAGGACGGCCTGGCCGAAGCCCCCCGGGTTCCACGGCGCTCCCCCGCAGCGGCCCCAGTTCCGCAGCACGCTCCCGTAGGCGACGTGGTAGACGAGCCCGTGGAAGGCCTCGAGGTAGTCCCTGATCCGGTCGACGTCACGTGCGCACGCTTCCTGCATGCCTATGACCTGGGGAGCGTGCGCGGCTATCTCCGCCGCCCGGTCGAGGGCGTTCGCGTCGCACGGGTTGCAGAGGTTCCACGTCATGACCCGGTTCGGTACGACGTCCCTGACGGCCTCGACGGGCAGTGACCTGCCGGACAGGGCACCGCCGGGGGCACTGGGGCCCAGCAGTACCGAACCGGCCAGCGCCAGCGCGCATGCGAGCACTCGCGAGCCGCCCCTTGTGAGCACCGTCGCCTCCTCGGTGTGGTCCCATGGCAACCGACGTTTCCACGGTCGAGGTTATGGCACGAAGGGGCGGGTCTCAGCGGCGCAGTGCCATCCTCGCCGGCAGGGTCGTCGCCAGCAGGCCCAGCCCCACCGCGCCGGCGGTGAAGGCCGCGTACACCAGCGGAGGTACGTAGGGAGCCTCGCCGGTGAGTCCGCGCACCATCGGGATCAGCGTGGCGGCGGCGATGGCCGTGCCGAGGACGATCCCGGCCACGGCCACCAGCAGGCCTTCCCAGCGCAGCATGCCCAGCACCTGGCGCCGGGTGGATCCGACGAGGCGGAGGACGGCGAGTTCGCGGCGGCGGTCGAGGACGGTCATCACCAGCGTGTTGACCGCGGCGACCGCGGCGAAGCCGCCGAGGACCGCGGCCATGGTGTAGTTGGCCCAGGCGTTGAGCTCGCGGTCCATGTTCCGTTCGAGCGCGTATCCGGAGGCGTCGGTGACCCGGCCGAGCGGGGCGAGCGCCCGCGCGTCGCCGCCGCGTACCAGCAGGGCGCTGTCGAAGCCCGAGGTGACGTGCGGGGCCAGGGACGCCCGGTCCATGGTCACCGCCGCGAGGCCGATCCCCCGGCCGTACACCGCGACGACCTCGGGGCTCGCCCTGGTGCCGTCCGGGAGGTAGAGCGGCAGCCTGTCGCCGACCCGCACCTTCGCCGAGGTGGCGAGCGTCCGGTCGACGGCGATCCGTCCCCGGCCCACCCGGTCGAGGCTGCCGCTGCGCACGTCGAGGTCCTGCACTCGCGCGAGTTGGGCGCCGGAGCCGGAGACGCCCTGGGCCGCGGTTCCCTGCAGCCACCGGTCGGCGCCCGACCCGACGGGTACCAGGACCTGTGTGTCGAGCAGGCTCACGGCACTCTCGACGCCGGGCGCGCGGGCAGCCCGTTCGACGGCGTCGCCGGGCAGTCCGGCCGGATCGGTGACGATGTGGTCGGCGGTGACGCCGGCGCGCAGTTGTCCGGCGGCGACGTGGCTCTCGCTGGTGTGCATGAAGACGAGCGTCGAGGCGAAGGCGATGGCCAGCACGATCGGGGTGATGGCGGAGGCCAGCCGGCGGGCGTTCGCCCGGGAGTTGGCGGCCGCGAGCGACGCCTCGGCGCCGGCCCGGTCCAGCGGCAGTCCCAGCAGTTGTGCGCACGTCCATGCCACCAGCGGGCCGAGCAGCGCGACGGCGAGCATGAACAGCATGACGACACCGAGGGCGGCGTTGGCCGCGTCGTCCCCGGCCGAGCGGGCGGCGACGACGGTGAGGGACCCGCCGCCGGCGAGCGCGCCCAGGCCCAGCAGCGTACGGATCACACCCGGCCGCAGCCGCTCCACCGACGCCTCGGTGAGCGCCTGGCCGGGCTTGGTCCTCGCGGGCCGACGCCCGGCCGCCCATCCGGCGGTGAGCGCGGTGAGCAGCCCCGTGGCGACGGCGACGAGCGCCGGGATCCACGAGACGTGCAGGCTCACCGCGTCCGGAACGGCCCCGCGGTCCTGCAACTGCCCGAACCACCAGTGGGCGAGCGCGGCCCCGGGCAGGCAGCCGACCAGTCCGGCGACGGGCGCGACGAGCAGCGCCTCCGCGGCGACCGCGCGCCGGATCTGCCGCGGGGTGGCGCCGATGGCGCGCAGCAGGGCGAACTCCCGGGCCCGCTGGGCCACGGACAGCGCGACCGTGCCGGACGCCGTGAAGACGGCGACCGCCGCGGAGATCCCGCCGAAGGAGCCGCCGAGTCCGGTGAGCATCTCCTTGGCGTATCCGAGCCCGCGGTCCTCGACCGCGCCGCGGTCGTCACCGGTGTGCACCCGGGCGCCGGAGCCGGCGAGTGCCTTGCGCACCCCGGCGGCGAGGGCGTCGGGGTCCGCCCCGTCCTTCGCCAGTACGGCGATCGCGTCGGCCTTGCCGGGATGCCCGGCCAGCGCCGGGGACTGCGCGTCGGCGAACCAGCCCGTGGCGTCCCCGGTGGTGTCGCCGGGGCCGGCCGTCGCCAGGCCGGAGACGCGGAAGTCGGCGCGTCCGGCGGCGGTTTCGAGCGTGACGGTGTCGCCGACACCGGCCCGGGCGGCCCGGGCGGCGGCGGTGCCGAGCACGACCTCGCCGGTTCGGGGCCCGGTACCGGAGGTGAGCGCGGTGCCGGTGAAGGCGTGCGATCCCCAGCCGTGGCCCGTCAGGGCGCCGTCGCCCCGGCGCACCGGGAACGTGAAGTCGGGTACCGCCCTCTCGGCACCGGGGGCGCGGGCCGCCCGGGCCGCGAGCGCGGTGTCGACGCGTGCCGTGTCCGGCAGCAGGTACGCCGACTCGGAGCGGCTGTCCCCGCTGCCCGTGACGAGGCGGGCGTACTGGTCCGCCGCGGCGACGACGGGAGCCTTCGCGTACCGCTGGGGCGGCACCGAGGCGCGGGCGCCGGTCTCCAGGAGGATGCCGCAGGCGGAGACGATCAGCGCCGCCGTCATCAGCGCCACGAACGTGCCCGCGAACGAGGCGGGTTTGAAGCGGACGGCCGCGCGGGCGAGGCCGTTGGGGGCTAGTCTCCTCACGCCGCGGCCCCCGCCATCGGGCCGGTGCGGGAGGTGAGGGCGGCCATGCGGGCCGCGATCCGCTCCGCCGAACCGCGTTCGAGGTGGTCGGCGAAGGCGCCGTCGGCGAGGAACAGCACCCGGTCGGCCCAGGCGGCCGCGACCGGGTCGTGGGTGACCATGACGACGGTGGCTTGGAGGGTGTCCACCGCGTGCCGCAGCAGGCCGAGGATCTCGGCGGCGGTGCCGGTGTCGAGGGCGCCGGTGGGTTCGTCGGCGAAGATCACGTCGGGGTCGGTGACCAGGGCGCGGGCGATGGCGACGCGCTGCTGCTGGCCGCCGGAGAGTTCTCCGGGCCGGCGTTTCGCCTTGTCGGCGAGGCCGACCCGGGTGAGCAGCGCCTGCGCCCGCCGCCGGTCCTGGCGCAGGCCGGCCAGGCGCGTCGGGAGCAGCACGTTCTGCTCGACGGTGAGGGAGGGCAGCAGGTTGAAGGCCTGGAACACGAAGCCCAGGCGGGTGCGGCGCAGTTCGGTGAGCCGGTTCTCCCCCATGCCCGTGATCTCCGTGCCGCCGAGCCGTACGGAGCCGGCCGTCGGCCGGTCGAGGCCCGCGGCGCACTGCAGGAAGGTGGACTTGCCCGACCCGGAGGGGCCCATGACGGCGGTGAACGTGCCGCGCGGCAGGGCGAGGTCGACGCCCGCGAGCGCGTGCACGGTGCGGGCGCCGCGGCCGTACTGGCGCCGGACGCCGCGCAGTTCGACGGCGGGACCGGGTTGGGCCTGGGCCTCGGTCCGGTCGTCCGTCGTGTGGCGCCTGTCCTTGCGCAGCCTCATGGTCCGTCCTCTCAAGATCCTGCCGAGCCGATGATCCGACGCTACGGAGCACGGCCGTGGCGGACCATGGCGGCTACCGGCGGATCGGGGGTGGGGTTAACCCGAGGGCGGGCACGCCGTCGGGGCGACGTGCCCGCGGTGTGCCCGGGCGGGCGGCCCCCTCCGACGGGGATCGGGGCGGGGCCGAGCCACAACCATCGGTTGGGGGGCTGTCCGGTGGTCGCGGCTATGCTCGGCCCCATGGATACCGAGGCGGTGCGCTCGTTCGTCCGCGCGGCCGAGCTGGGGCAGCTGCGGCACGCCGCCGACGAGCTGGGGGTGACGCAGCAGGCCGTCTCGAAGCGGATCGCGGCTCTCGAGCGCGCACTCGACGTCCGGTTGTTCACCCGCACCCCTCGGGGGGTCGAGCTGACCCTCGACGGCCAGGCCTTCCTCCCGCACGCCCGGAACATCGTCACGGGTGCCGATCGCGCCGTCACCGCCGTCAGGCGGGGCTCGCGGGCGCTGCGGATCGACGTTCTCGGCCTGCGGTCGGCGCAGGCCGTCATCCTGCACGACTACTGGCGCTCGCACCCCGGTTGCGAACTCGACGTGGTGACGCTCAGGGTCGACGACCCGCGGCTGGCGGTGGCCGCCGTGCGGGCGGGCGACCTCGACGCCTCGTTCCGCTCGGTCACCGACCCGGCCGCGCTGCCGCACGAGGTGCGCATGATCCACGCGTTCCACTCCCCGCTGGAACTCGTCGTCGGCCCGAGGCACCCGCTCGCCTCCGCACGGACCCTGAGACCGGCCCAGCTGCGCGGGCACCGGATCTGGGTGCCGGGTATCGCGCCGGGCAGCGAGTGGGCGGAGTTCTACGACGAACTCGTCACCGAGTTCGGCCTCCGCGTGGACGCCGCGGGTCCGAACTTCGGCAACGAGGTGCTCCTCGACATCCTGGCGGACTCCGCGGACGTGGCGACGCTCGTGGGGTCGCGCGACCGATACGCCTGGCCGGCCGGTCACGACCTGCGCCGCATCCCGATCGCGGATCCGACGCTCGCGTACCCGCTCTCGCTGCTCCTCCCCCGGGCGAATCCGCACCCGGGGCTCGGGGCGGTCATCGCCCACTTCACGGGACTGGCACCGCTTCCCGGGAAGGTCTGGCTGCCCTCCTGGGCCGTCACCACCCTGTGAGCCCCACCATGAGCCGGGCATGCCACATCGACGCCCGGGGAACGGTGTTGGCCAGAGTAAAGCCGAGAACCCAAGAGGTCTAGACCCCATACGTCTTACGTCTCGCCCTCGACGTGGCGCATCATCCCTGGAGACAAGGCACGTCACATGGTCCAGACCAAGCCTGGAGGTCTCATGGGAAGACGCACGACGACCTTGACCACACTCGGCGTCTGCTTTGCACTGGCAAGCACTCTGGCGATCGAGACGCTCCCCGCCGCGGCCGACGACACACCCTCCGCCGCGGCGCCCGCGGTCCCGCCGGTCTCGCCGAATCCCCAGTCCCTCACTCGCGCAGGTGACGACGTTCCGGTGACCGGCCGGGCACTCGTGGTGGCGGACCGGGACACGGACGCCGCCGCCCGGGCCCGTCTCGTCGGGGAGTTGAAGGCGCACGGCGCACGGCGCGTGGACGTCGTCACCCCCGGGAACGTCCCCCGGGCCTCGGCCGGTCTGCTCACCGTACGGCTCGGCCCGGCCGCGCGGCCCGACATCGCCGAGGCGCTGGGCGACACGGCGGTGCCGGACCACGCGGAGGGCTACGCCCTGCGCGTCTCGGGCGCGGGACGGGGCAAGCGGGTCACTCTCGGCGGCACCGACGCCGCCGGTCAGTTCTACGCCGTGCAGACCCTGCGCCAGCTCTTCGTCCGGGCGGGGAGCGGCGGTTGGAAGGTGGCGGGCGTTCGGGCGAGCGACTACCCGTCGATGCCGCTGCGCGGCACCATCGAGGGGTTCTACGGGCAACCGTGGACGCACGCCGAACGCCTCGACCAGATGGACTTCTACGGGGACGTCAAGGCCAACACCTACGTCTACGCCCCGAAGGACGACCCCTACCACCGGGGCAAGTGGCGCGAGCCCTACCCCGCGGACAAGCTGGCGGAACTGGGCGAGCTGGTGACCCGGGCCACCGCCAACCACGTGCGCTTCACCTTCGCCGTCTCCCCCGGCGAGTCCATCTGCTACTCGGACCCCGCCGACCGCGCGGCACTGAAGGACAAGCTGCGGGCCCTGTACGGCCTGGGGACGCGCGCCTTCTCCATCCCGCTCGACGACATCAGCTACACCCGCTGGAACTGCGAGGGCGACAAGGCCGCGTACGGCGACCCCGGCCGCGCGGCGGCCGCCAGGGCCCAGGTCGACCTGCTCAACGACGTGCAGCAGAACTTCGTCGCCGCCCACGAAGGGGTACAGCCCCTGCAGATGGTGCCCACCGAGTACGGCGACCTCACCGACACCGCGTACAAGCAGACGATGCGCGAGACGCTGGACCCGGCGGTCGTCGTGATGTGGACCGGCACGGCCGTCGTCCCGCCGAAGATCACCAACGACGAGGCGGACCGGGTCTCGAAGCTCTTCGGACGCAAGGTCTTCGTCTGGGACAACTACCCGGTGAACGACTTCGGCAACACCAGCGGGCGGCTGCTGCTCGCCCCGTACGACAAGCGCGAGGCGGGCCTGTCCGGGCACCTCTCGGGCATCGTCGCCAACCCCATGAACCAGCCGTACGCCAGCAAGGTCGCCGTCTTCGGCACCGCGGACTTCACCTGGAACGACCGGGCGTACGACGCGGGCACGAACTGGCCGCGCGCCATGTCCTACCTGGCGGGCGGCGACCGCGAGGCCACCGACGCGCTGCTGGTCCTCGGTGACCTGGAGCACCTGGCCCCGACCTTCGGCGCCACGCCCTGGCAGCCGCAGGCACCCGAACTCGCCCGGCGCGCGGCGCGGTTCTGGACGGCGTGGGACGAGGGGCGGCGCGCGGAGGCCGTCGAGGTGCTGCGCGGCTACGCGAGGGCGATCGAGCGGGCGCCGGGCACGATCCGCGGCGGCGCGGTGGACGAGGGGTTCACCGTCGACGCGGCGCCCTGGCTGGACGCCACCGAGCTGTGGGGCGGGGCGATGCGGACCATGCTCGACGCGCTCGCGGCCCGGGAGAACGGCGACAGGGGGACGTCCGACCGACTGCTCGCCGAGTCGGACGCCCTTCAGCAGCGGGCCCGGGCCGTACGGGTCGATCCGCCGCGCAACTCGTGGGGGAAGGTCCAGCCCAAGGTCGGTGACGGCGTGCTCGACGCCTTCCTGGTGCGGGCGGAACTCCGGCTGCGGCTGTGGGACTCCGCGGGCGGCGGGGAGAACCTGGCGCTGAAGGGTACGGCCTCCGCCTCCAGCGTGGAGCAGGACCTCGACCGGCTGGCGGCCCGGTACGTCAACGACGGCGAGCCGGGCACACGTTGGGCCTCCGGCTACTCCGACGAGGAGTGGGTGCAGGTGGAGCTGGCGGCCCCGGCGAAGGTCGCGGCGGTGACCCTGGCGTGGGAGGGCGCCTGCGCGACGGAGTACGCCGTCCAGACCTCGCCCGACGGCGTGACCTGGCGGACCGTGTCCACGCGGCGTCCGGACGCCTGCGGCAACGACGTCGTCCGGGTCGACTCGGACGAGGCCGTGCGGTACGTCCGTATGCAGGGCGTGCACCGGAAGACGACCTGGGGCTACTCGCTGTACGAGATGGGGGTCTACGGAACGCCCGCCTCCTGACCGGTCGGCCGCGGTGGGGTGGCGCTACTGGCCGAGGATCCCCTCGACGATCCTCGTCAACCGCTCCCCCACCCGGTCGATGCTTCCGTTCTGACTGCTGACCTGCGCGCCTTCGAGCAGGAAGGTGATCTGGGCGGCGGCCTGGCCGGGGTCGGACAGGCCCGCCTCGGCGCACATGCCGACGAGCCGGCGGGTCTGGCCGGCCTTGTGCTCCTCGATCACGCGGCGCGCGGGATGGGAGCGGTCGGGCAGCTCGGCGAGGGAGTTGATGAAGGGGCAGCCCCGGTGCGACAGCGTCGGCAGTCCCTCGGCGATGAAGCGGGCCAGTCCGAGGATCTGCTCCCGTGGCCGGCCGGGGTGGTCGGCCTCGACGCGGTCGAAGGCGGCCCGGTAGTCGGCGGCCAGGATCCGCAGCCACTCGGCGACCAGCGCGTCCTTGGTCTCGAAGTGCCGGTAGATCGCCGCCTTGGTGGTCTCGGCCTTCTCGGCGATCGCCTGGACGCCCACGCGCCGGATGCCCTCGCTCTGGAAGAGTTCCTCGGCCGCGTCGAGGATGCGCTCCCGAGGCGGCAGCTTCGCCACTCTGCCCGGCCTGCTGGCGGTCGATGTCATTCCTGCTCCGTGACGTCCGGTCGATGGGGCCCTTCACCTTCCTGCTACGGTACCAGTCCGTGCCGCTCGATACCGGTCGGTATCGAGCGGCACTCATGAGTACCGTTGCTTGTTCTGAGGAGTGACAGTGAAAGTCGCCGAGTACGCGCGATACGACGCGGTGGGGCTCGCGGAGCTGGTGGCCGCGGGCGAGGTGACCCCCGCCGAGGTGGAGGCGGCCGCGCGCGAGGCCGTCCGGGCGGTCGATCCGCGGATCAACGCCGTCGTGGAGACCTGGCAGGCCGACGACCGGCCCGTCCCCGGCAGCACGCCGCTGGCGGGCGTTCCGTTCCTGATCAAGGACTTCGGAGTCGCCATGGCGGGCCGGCGCACGGAGATGGGCAGCCGTCTCGCGGCCGGCCACGTCGCCCGCTCCGACTCCTTCCTGATGCGGCGCCTGCGCCGCGCGGGGCTGCTGACCTTCGGGCGCACCGCCACACCGGAGCTGGCGTACAGCATCACCACGGAACCGGTGCTGTACGGCCCGACCCGCAACCCGTGGGACCCGCGACGCGGCGCCGGTGGTTCGAGCGGCGGCGCGGGCGCGGCCGTCGCCGCCGGAGCGGTCCCCCTCGCCCACGCCACCGACGCCGCGGGATCACTGCGCATCCCCGCCTCGTACAACGGCCTCTTCGGTCTGAAGCCGACCCGGGGCCGGGTATCCCTGGGCCCCGGCCTCGACGAGGGCTTCAACGGACTCGCCGTCCAGGGCGGCGTCAGCCGCACCGTGCGGGACAGCGCGGCGCTGCTCGACCTGATACGCGGTCCGGAACCGGGCGACCCGTACTTCGCCGAACAACCGCCCCGGCCCTACGCGCAGGAGGTCGCCCGTCCTCCGGGGCCGCTGCGGATCGGGGTCCTCCCGCAGGCCTGGGGCGGTCGCCGGACCGCGGTCCCGGTGGCCGACGCGCTGACCCGTACCGTGCGGCTGCTGGAGTCCCTCGGCCACCGCACGGAGGAGGCCGAGGCCGCTCTGGGCGTCGACTGGGAGGAGTTCGTGCTGGCCAACGCCCGTCTGTCGACGGCCAACGTCGCGGCCACGGTCGACGAGCTGGCGGCAGCCTTCGGCCGCCCCGTCGACTCCTCGACCGTCGAGCCGGCGACGCTGGCCGCCCACCGCTACGGGCAGCGGGTCAGCGGCCCCCAGTTCGTCACCGCCCTCACGATCCGCAACCGGGTCGCCCGGAGCCTGGCCCGGCACTTCGGCACGTACGACCTCCTGCTCACCCCGACCCTGCCGGAGCTTCCCCCGCTCCTGGGCACCTACGCGCGGGGCGCGGAGGCGCTGGACGGCCTGGGCTGGATCGACCGTCTCAACGACCGTTCGCCGTTCACCATGGCGTTCAACGTGGCGGGGACGCCCGCCATGTCCGTGCCGCTGACCGCCGACCCCGGGACGGGCCTGCCGATCGGCATGCAGTTCGCCGCCGGCTACGGGCGCGAGGACCTCCTCTTCCGTCTCGCCGGGCAGCTCGAACAGGCACAGCCGTGGTCGGGCCGGACCCCTGCCGTGTGGGCGGGGGACCCCGCGCCCCGCTAGCCCGTGTGCGGGGTCACGGGAAATTCGGGTGCCCGGGGCGGCAGAAGACGTTACCTTCGCCGGTATGAACGTCATCGGCCGAAGCATCTTCGCGACCGCGCGAGCGACCAGCTCGCCGGTTGCCGCCGTCTGACCTTCCCTTCCCACCGGCGACCGGAAACGGCCCGTCGGTGGTTCACCCGGCGCTCCGGCGCCCTCGCCCCGGTGCGACGACCGCGCGGCTTCGTTCTCCGGTGCCTCTCCCGCCCAGACGCGAAGGAGTCACCCATGGACACCGAGCACGTCGTCCGCACGTTCGTCGAGTACTACGAGGAACACGGTCATCGCCGGATCACCGGCTCGACACTGCTGCCGCCGCCCGGCGACCCCGTGCTGTTCACCACCTCCGGCATGCACCCGCTCACCCCGTACCTGGAGGGACGCCCCCACCCGCTGGGCCGACGGCTGGTCAACGTGCAGCGCTGTCTGCGCACCACGGACCTGGACGAGGTCGGCGACAGCACCCACTTGACGGTCTTCGAGATGCTCGGCACCTGGTCGCTGGGCGACTACGAGGGTTCACGGAGCCTCGACTGGGGCTACCGGCTGCTCACCGAGGGGCTGGGGGTCGCCCCGGGCCTGCTGCACGCCACCGTGTTCGGGGGTGACGAGCAGGTCGGCCCGGACACCGACTCCCTGCGGCTGTGGCAGGAGCACGGCGTTCCCGTGGAGCTGACGGTGGAGGACAACTGGTGGCAGAACGGACCGGTCGGCCCCTGCGGGCCCGACTCGGAGATCTTCCTGTGGACCGGCGACACCCCGCCCGAGTCGACACCCGGCCGCGACGACCGCTGGGTGGAGGTGTGGAACCACGTGATGATGCGCCACCGCCGGCTCGACGACGGCCGGCTCGTTCCGCTGCCGCAGCGCAACATCGACACCGGCCTCGGCCTGGAACGCCTCGCCTCGCTCCTGCAGGGCAAGCCGTCGGTGTTCGAGTGCGACGTCTTCGCCCCGTGGCGCCGGTCGGTACCGGCCCTGTGGCCACTGGACGAGCCCTCGCTCCGCCTGGTCTGCGACCACCTGCGTTCGGCCGTCGTGATCGTCGGCGACGGAGTGCGCCCGGCCAACACCGGCCGCGGATACGTGCTGCGCCGCCTGGTGCGACGGGTGCTCACCGTGCTGTGGCGGGACGATCCGTCGCGCGGACTCGACGACCTGCCGCGGGAGTTGGTCACGCACACACTGGACCACTTCGGGCAGGACGTGGACCCCGGCCTCGTACGGCGCGTACTGGTCGAGGAGGAACAGCGGTTCGGCAGGCTTCTGGAACGCGGCCGCCAGGTGCTCTCCCGGCCGCGCTTTTCGGGCCCGCTGGGCGAGGACGACTACCACTACCTCCACGACACCCACGGTCTGCCGCGCGACCTGGTGACGACGCTGCGCGAGGGCGGGTACTCCCGTACGTGACGCGGCGGGGGTGAGTCACTCGCGGGGGCGGGACGTGCCGAACCACGCCTCCGCGAGCGACTCCAGGCTCCCTTCGGCGGGTGTGCCCAGCTCCCTCATGTACCAGGGCAGGTCGCTGTACACGTGCAGCAGGGTGTACGCGAGCAGCTCGGCCGGTTCGAAGGTGTGCCCGTAGGACTCGGTGAGCCCGGCCAGCAGGGCCGGGTCTCCGCCGGTGACGAACAGACCGACCGCCACGAAGTCGTAGGCGCGGTCACCGATCATGGCGGGTTCGAAGTCGAAGAGCCCGGTCGGGCGCCACGTGTCGGGGTCCACGAGCACGTGCTGCCGCATGACCTCGGTGTGCAGCAGACAGGGATGCGGGGCGCGGGGCGGACGGACCGCGTCGAGGAAGTCCGGGATCTGTTCCAGCCAGGCGGACGGCAGTCCGTGCGCGCGCTGCCGTGCCACGGCGCCCGCCGCCTGGCGGTCCAGGAAGGCGCCCCAGTCCCCGGGGCCGAGGACGTCCGCGAGCGGGTCGGTGTCGAGGGAGTGCAGTACCGCCAGGGTCTCGCCGACTTCGGCGACGAGCCGCTCCCGGTCCGCCCGCGCCGTGCGGCCCCAGGCGCCGGCCAGGTTCTCACCGTGCAGCCGGGACATCAGGACGTAGCGCCAGCCGTTCTCGTAGGACCCGCAGTCGCGCACCCGCGGGGTCGGTATCGGCAGCCGTCCCTGGAGGTGGGTGAGTACGCGGCCCTCGGCGACGCCGGCCCGGGCGGCGGCCGCGGGGAACAGCTTGAGCACGTGCTCGTCACCCACCGCGTAGACCGGCTGTGATCCGTCCGGGAACCGGGTCAGCGGTGCGCCGGCCAGGCCGAGCCGCGCGCAGAGGTCCGCCGCGCCGGGGCGCATCACCGTCTCGTCGGGGACGATCGCGTCCCAGTCCTCGTCCGTTTCCACCAGAGGCAGCATGATCCGGACCGTATGCCGCGGCGTGCGGGCGGGCCAAAGGGGTTTCCACCCGCGCTCTTCTGGTGGGGTCGCCCGGTGCGTCAGGTTCCGTTCGCGGGGCGGCGCGCGGGGCGGCGGCGGCGTTGGACCGCTCCGTAGGTCTCCTCCAGGGCGGTGGTCGCCGCGTCGTAGGAGCGCTGGGCGACGCCGACGAAGAGGCAGTCGATGACGGCCAGTTGGGCGATGCGGCTGACGGTCGCGCCGGAGCGGAACGGTGTTTCCCGGGCACAGGTCGTCAGGACGAGGTCGGCGCCGGTGGCGAGAGTGGAGCCCGGGTCGTTGGTCAGGGCGATGGTGGTGGCCCCGCGTTCGGCCGCGGCCTGGAGGGGTTCGGTGGTGTCCTCCGTCTCGCCGGAGTGGGAGACGGCCAGGGCCACGTCGCCGGGCCCCAGCAGGGCCGTCGCGGTGAGCGCGGCGTGCCGGTCGCTCCAGATGAAGGCCATCCGGCCTATGCGGTGCAGCTTCTGGTGGAGGTCCTGGCCGACGAACGCGCTGGCGCCCACACCGAAGATGTCGACGCGGCGGGCCTTCGCCACCGCGTCGACCGCCCGGCCGAGCGCCTCGACGTCGAGTCCGGCACCGGAGTCCTCCAGGGCCCGCACCTCGTTGTAGATGATCTTGCTGACTATCCGGTCCAGCGAGTCCGTGGGGCTGATGTCCGTGCCGCCCTGGGCCGCCCGCTCGCCGCCCAGGGCATGCTCCCGCGCGGCGGCGGCGGCCAGCGCCAGGCGCAGTTGGGGGTAGTTGCCCGTGCCGATGGTGCGGCAGAACCTCATCACGGTGGCCGCGGAGGTGCTCGCCCGCTCCCCCAGCGCGTTGATGGACAGCTCCGCGACCTGTCCGGGGTCGGCCAGGACGGCGTCGGCCACCCGGCGTTCCGAGGGCGCCAGTGAGGGCCGGGCGGCGCGGACGCGGGTGAGGATGTCGGCGGGCGGGGCGTCCTGGGCGGATCGCTCCGGCACGCGGGACGAGGACTGGCGGCGGACCATGGCCCCTCCTGGAGGTCGTGAGCACAGGGTACGGGGACGGCCCGGAGGGGTCAAAAACTTACGCAGTGAACAACACGACGTTACTTATTGACATCCGGAGGACGGCGTTCCCATACTCGGACGGCGATCCGCGCCGGTCACCGACGACCTGGTGGCTCCCGACGTGCCGGATCCTTCGGGCAAGGGGCGAGCCGTATGACGTCAGTGGTGGCGGTGGATCTGGGCAAGACCGGGTGCCGCGCCGTGCTGTGGGACGGCCCCGACTCCTCACACGCCGTCAGTTCCGTGGCCGGTGCCCCCGGCTTGGCGGCGCCCGACGGGGTGGCGGCGGCCCGTGCGGCCGTGCGCGCCGCCGTCGAACCGCTGGTGCGCGAGCCGGGCGGCGTCCGGCCGGACTCGGTCCTCGTGGGGGCGGCCGGGGCGGCTTCCGCCCCCGAGGCGGCCCGCTCCCTGGCGCATGCCCTCCTGGACGACCTCTCCGTAGGGGAGGCCGCCGTCACCAGTGACGCCGTCACCGCGCACGCCGGCGCGCTCGGCGGCCGGGCGGGTGTGGTGCTGGCGATCGGCACCGGATCGGTCGCGGTCGGTATCGGCTCCGACGGGACGTACGCGCGCGTCGACGGGTGGGGTCCGCTGCTCGGCGACGACGGCAGCGGCGCGCGGATCGGCACGGCCGGGCTGCGCGCGGCCCTGCGGGCCCACGACGGGCGGGGCCCGGCCACCGTCCTGCTGGACGCGGCCGTCGCGCTCTTCGGCGATCTCGAGCGGCTGCCCGCGGCCGTCGGACGGGACGGCAACCCCGCCCGTACGGCGGCCTCGTTCGCTCCCGAGGTGGCACGTGCCGCCGCCGCCGAGGACGCCGTGGCCTCGGCGATCGTCCGGGACGCCGCCGCCGACCTGGCCGCGACCGCCCTCGCGGCGGCCGGCCGGATCACCGCGGAGGGCGGCCCGCTGCCGATGGCCGTCACCGGTGGGCTGACCGGGCTCGGCCCGGTCCTGATGGCGCCGCTGACCGCGGAGATCACCGGTTCCGGACTCCCCGTGCGTCTCGGACCGTCGCTCGGCGACCCCCTGGACGGGGCCCGGTTGCTGGCCCTGGACCGCACCACCCCTCACGCCCGCCTCGTCGTCCGCGTCCGCCGGACGACACCTCCCACCCCTCCCCCCACGCCGGCGACCCCACCGGCCCGTGCCTAGGAGCAAGTGTGCGCCAGCTCGACCTCGTGGTGATCGTGGTCTATCTGATCGGGATCGCCTGGATCGGCCTGCGGAAGGCCGGCCGGCAGAAGTCGGCGAAGGACTACTTCGTCGGTGAGGGCCACATGCCGTGGTGGACGGTCTCCTTCTCGGTCGTCGCCACCGAGACCAGCGTCCTGACGGTGATCAGTGTCCCCGGCGGCGCCTACAGCGGCCAGGCCTTCGGGAACGTCGAACTCGCCCTGGGCTACGTCATCGGACGCGTCGTCGTGGCCACCGTGCTGATCCCCCTCTACAAGCGCGGCGGGTTCGTCAGCGCCTACCAGTACCTGGGCGACCGGTTCGGGCTGAAGCTGCAGGGGCTGGCTTCGGTGACCTTCGTGTTCACCCGGCTCCTGGCCGAGGGCGTCCGGTTGTTCGCCTCCGCCATCCCGATCAAGCTGCTGCTCGACGAGTTCGGCGTGCACGCGAGCTACCGCGTGATCATCATCGTGCTCACGCTGATCACGGTGGTCTACACCTACCTGGGCGGCATCAAGGCGGTCATCTGGACCGACGCCATCCAGATGGTCCTCTACCTGGGCGGCGCGGTCCTCGCCGTCGCGGTGCTGTCGGCGCACGTCGGAGGGGACGGCTGGGCCCGCGCCCTGGACGCCGGACGGTTCACGCTCTTCGACACCGACCTCGACCTCGCCCACGTCCTCACGAGCCCGTTCGCCCTGCCCACGGCCATCGTCGGCGGAGCCATCTTCGCCATGGCCTCGCACGGCTCCGACCAGCTGATCGTCCAGCGCGTGCTGGCGACCCGGACGCTGCGCGAGGGCCAGAAGGCCATGATCGCCTCCGGTGTCTTCGTGACCATCCAGTTCGCCGCCTTCTCCCTCGTCGGCGCGCTGCTGTGGTCGTACAACGAGGGCAGGTCCTTCTCGGAGCTGGGGCTGTCCAGCTCGGACAACCTCTACCCCGACTTCATCCTGCACGGGCTGCCCGTGGTCGTCTCGGGCCTGCTCGTGGCCGGCATCCTGGGCGCCGCGATGGGATCGCTGTCGTCGGCGCTGAACTCCATGTCGAACTCGACGGTCGCCGACATCATCCACAGCTTCTTCCGCAGTACGCCGTCCGAGGAGGCGCTGCTCAAACTCGCCCGCGGGATGACTCTGGTGTGGGCGACGCTCATGGCCGTCTTCGCCTGCGCGTTCAGCGAGAGCACGGGCAACGTGTACCTGACCGGACTGACCATCGCGGGCTACACCTACGGCGCGCTGCTCGGCGCGTTCCTCCTGGGGCGGCTCGTCCGGCGCGCGAACGAGGTCGACTCCGTCGTGGCCTTCCTCGTCACCATCGGCGTGATGACCTACGTCGTGCGGGTGGTGAAGATCGACGTCACGACGGGCGGGACGACGACGTCCCAGGCGATCGCCGCCCAGTGGCTCGTGCCCATCGGCGTACTGATCACCCTGGTCGTCGGCGGTGCGCTGAGCCTGTTCCACGGGGCACCGGAGCCCGGTGGGGCAACGGCGTCCGACGAGGAGCCGGGTGCCGGACCCGACCGGACGACCACGACGGCCGGCCGGAACTGATCACGTCCGGGCGGGCTACGTGCCCGTCCGGCTCGCCCCCACCCTCTCGCAGGAGAACATCGTGCGTGTGATCGGCCTGATGTCAGGCACGTCCTACGACGCCATCGAGGCGGCCGCCGCGGACCTGGAACTCCGGGGCGACACCCTGGAGATGCGCCCGCTCGGCCATCTCTCCGCCCCGTATCCCGACCGGCTGCGCGACCTGATCGCGACCAGCCTGCCTCCGTCGGCCACGACGGTGCGGACGGTCGCCGAACTGGACACCGGCATCGGGCAGGCGTTCGCCGACGTGGCCGTACGGGCCGTGCGCGAGCTGTGCGGGGGCACGGCCGACCTGGTGGTCTCCCACGGGCAGACCGTGTACCACTGGGTCGAGGACGGCGCCGTGCGCGGCACCCTCCAGCTCGGCCAGCCCGCCTGGATCGCCGAGGCGACCGGGCTGCCCGTCGTCTCCGACCTGCGCAGCCGGGACGTCGCGGCCGGCGGTCAGGGTGCGCCGCTGGTGGCCATGACCGACGTGCTGGCCATGGCCGCGCTGCCCGGGACCCCCGCCGCCCTCAATCTGGGCGGGATCGCCAACGTCACCGTCGTCGCGCCCGGCGCCGAGCCGCTGGCCTTCGACACCGGGCCCGCCAACGCCCTGCTGGACGCCGCCGTACGGCACTTCACCGGCGGCGCGTGCGCGTACGACGAGGGCGGTCGCCGGGCCGGGGCGGGGCGGGTCGATCCGGCGCTGCTGCGGGTGCTGCTGGACGACCCCTACTACGGCAGGCCGGCTCCGAAGAGCACCGGCAAGGAGCGGTTCCACCTGCCGTACCTGCTGGAGGCGCTCGCGGCGGCGCCGGTCGAGGAAGCCGACGACGTCCTGGCGACGCTGGCCCGGCTCACCGCCGTCACGGTGGCCGACGCCTGCCGCGCGCACGGTGTCACGCGGCTCGTCGTGTCCGGCGGCGGCGCGCACAACCCCGTACTGATGCGCATGCTCGCCGAGGAGCTGCCCGGGGTGCCCCTCGACACGAGCGACGCGCTCGGGCTGCCGTCGGACGCCAAGGAGGCGCTGGCCTTCGCCCTGCTGGGTTTCCTGACCGTCAACGGTCTGCCGGGTGCGATCCGTTCCGGGACGGGCGCGCGCCGGGCGGCGCTGCTGGGCACCCTCACGCCGGGGCTCGGTCCCCTGCGGCTGCCGGAGCCGGCCGGCGAGCCGCCCCGGACGCTCCGTGTCACCGGCGAGCCCCTGTCCTGACCGCCGTCCGCGGCCTCGGCGCCTCAGCCGAGGCCGCCGGTGCGGGCCTGCCGCCACAGGTCGACGTCGCCGTCGACGACGGCGTACTTGTCGATCTCGGCGAGTTCGTCGTCGCCGAAGGACAGGTTCTCCAGGGCGGCCACGTTCTCCTCCAGTTGCCCGGGGCGGGACGCGCCGATCACCAGAGAGGTGACGCGCGGGTCGCGCAGCGCCCAGGCGAGTGCCATCTGCGCCAGGCTCTGGCCCCGGCGGGCGGCGATGTCGTTGAGGGCGCGCAGTCTCCGGACGGTGTCCTCGGTCAGCCAGTCGGTCGCGAAGGACTTGCCCTGGGTGGCGCGGGACCCCTCGGGGACGCCGTCGAGGTAGCGGCCGGTGAGCAGCCCCTGGGCGAGTGCGGTGAACCCGATGACGCCGAAGCCCTCGTCGGCGGCCGCGTCGAGCAGTCCCTCGGTCTCGATCCACCGGTTGAGCATGTTGTACGAGGGCTGGTGGATGAGCAGCGGCGTGCCCAGGTCGCGGAGGATCGCGGCGGCCTGCCGGGAGCGTTCGGCGTCGTAGGAGGAGATGCCGACGTAGAGGGCCTTGCCCTGCCGCACCGCCGTGTCCAGCGCGGTCATGGTCTCCTCCAGCGGGGTGGAGGCGTCCAGCCGGTGGGAGTAGAAGATGTCCACGTAGTCCAGGCCCGTGCGCGTGAGGGACTGGTCGAGGGAGGCGAGCACGTACTTGCGGGAGCCGCCGCCCTGACCGTAGGGGCCGGGCCACATGTCCCATCCGGCCTTGGTGGAAACGACCAGTTCGTCGCGGTACGGCGCCAGGTCCTGCCGCATGATCCGGCCGAAGTTGATCTCGGCGGATCCGTAGGGCGGGCCGTAGTTGTTGGCGAGGTCGTGATGGGTGATGCCCAGGTCGAAGGCGCGCAGGGCGATCTGCCGCTGGGTCTCGAAGGGCTTGTCGTCACCGAAGTTGTGCCAGTAGCCCAGGGACAGCGCGGGCAGGTCGAGGCCGGAGCGTCCGGTGCGGCGGTAGTGCATGGCACCGTCGTAGCGGTGGGGGTCGGCGACGTGGTTCATGTGGGGTCTCCGGTGGGTAGCGGGGCCGGGCGGCTCCCTGACGGGGAGCAGTTTCTCACCGTCGTCGGCGACGGGGGGACGTGGCGGACGGCCGGGCGGCCCTGCCCGCGCGGCCGCGGAGCGCGCGCCCCCGTCAGCGTCACCGCCGCACCCGCTCCGCTTGCGGGGGCCGGTCGGCGACGGAGACTGATACGGACGACGGCACCGCGAAGGGTCCTGGACGGATGGGCGAGTACACGGGGCGTCCCGACACCGGGACGCGGCACGGCGCACACGCCCCGCACGGGCCGCGTGGACCGGGGCCCCGGGCACGGCTCGGGCGTCGGTGGGGCTCCTTCGCCGGGGAGGGCGGAGCGGGGCCCGTACCCGTGTGCGCGCCGCGCGGCCCCCGGACGTCAGCCATTCCACGACGAAAGGCAGCAGTTTCATGACGGACACCCCGCCTGCCACCACCTCGGACTCCGGCGCGCCCGCGGAGAGCGACGAACACTCGCTCACCGCGGGCCCGGGAGGACCGGTCCTCCTCCAGGACGCCTACCTCATCGAACAGATGGCGCAGTTCAACCGGGAGCGCATCCCCGAGCGCCAGCCGCACGCGAAGGGCAGCGGCGCCTTCGGGCACTTCGAGGTGACGCACGACGTGAGCGCCTACACCAAGGCGGCCGTCTTCCAGCCGGGCACCCGCACCGAGCTGGTGACGCGCTTCTCGACCGTCGCGGGCGAGCGCGGCAGCCCGGACACCTGGCGCGACCCCCGCGGTTTCGCGGTGAAGTTCTACACCAGCCAGGGCAACTACGACATGGTCGGCAACAACACGCCGGTGTTCTTCGTCAAGGACCCGATGAAGTTCCAGCACTTCATCCGGTCGCAGAAGCGCCGGGCGGACAGCAACCTGCGCGACCACGACATGCAGTGGGACTTCTGGACCCTCTCGCCGGAGTCCGCGCACCAGGTCACCTGGCTCATGGGAGACCGCGGCATCCCGCGGTCCTGGCGCCACATGAACGGCTACACCTCCCACACCTACATGTGGATCAACGCGGCCGGCGAACGGTTCTGGGTGAAGTACCACTTCAAGACGGACCAGGGCATCGAGTGCTTCACGCAGCACGAGGGCGACCAGATGGCGGCGGCCGACACCGACTACCACACGCGGGACCTCTTCGAGCACATCCGTGACGGCGACTACCCGAGCTGGACGCTGCACGTGCAGGTCATGCCGTACGAGGAGGCGGCGGGCTACCGGTTCAACCCGTTCGACCTGACGAAGGTGTGGCCGCACGGCGACTACCCCCTCATTCCGGTCGGCCGCATGACACTGGACCGGAACCCGACGGACAACCACGCGGAGATCGAGCAGGCGGCCTTCCAGCCCAACAACCTGGTGCCCGGCATCGGCCCGAGCCCGGACCGCATGCTGCTGGCCCGGCTCTTCTCGTACGCCGACGCCCACCGCTACCGGATCGGCGCGAACTACCAGCAGCTGCCCGTGAACGCCCCGGTCGTCGACGTCCGCACCTACTCCAAGGACGGTGCGATGGCCTACCGGAAGACGACCGACCCGGTCTACGCACCGAACTCCAAGGGCGGTCCGGCCGCCGACACCGAGCGGTTCGGCACGCCGCCCGGCTGGGAGACGGACGGGGCCATCACCCGTGCCGCGTACGTCAGCCATGCCGAGGACGACGACTGGAGTCAGCCGGGCACCCTGGTGCGCGAGGTCATGGACGACGCCGCTCGCGACCGGCTCGTCGACAACGTGGTCGACCACCTCCTCAACGAGGTGACGGAACCCGTACTGCGGCGTGCCTTCGAGTACTGGTCGAACATCGACAGGACCATCGGTGAGCGCATCGCCCGCGGTGTGCGGGCGAAGTCCGGTGAGAAGGACTTCAAGGCCGACGAGCAGGCCAACCCGGCCCGCGGGTCCATGCAGGACAAGGCCTGACGGCAGCCCGGACCCCCGGCGCTCGTGAGCCCCGGCCGTCGCCGGCGCCCCGGCTGAGCAGGAAGGAGTCGCGCAGGGGCCGGTGGAGTCCGGGGACCCGCTCGTCGAAGTGAGCGGCGGGTTCCTTCAGCGACTGCTGGTGCGCCCGGCACTACGCCGGCGGCGAAGGAGCCGGCCGGCGCGGCCGCGCGCGGCAACTGCCCCGGCCCCGGAGCTCGACGGCCCCGGACCCGGCTTCCTTCACGGAGTGGCACAGGAGGTGGAGCTTCTGCGGCTGCCGCCGCCGGGAGGGCCGCGCGAGTGCCGTCCACCCTCGGTGCGGAGGACGTCCGTCGTGCCTTCCACGTGCCGGTGCCCGCCTCCGGTCCCGGATCAATTCCGTCGCGGTCGGCGGGCGCCGGCCGGTAGTGTCCGGGGCGTGCGTTGATCTGCCGGGCGGCGGCCGAGGCCGCCGCGGACGGAGTGACCGCCCTCGTGCCGACCGGGCTTCGAGGGCGCCTCGTCGTGTTCCCCGTCAGGCAGTCCGGAGGTCCGCACGTGTCCGCACAGCAGCCGGTCACCTATGAGACGTTCCTCGCCCGCGCCGTCGCCGATCCCGACGTCGTCGGGCTCGTCCTCAAGGGCTCCCACGCCCACGACGGCACCGTCACCCGCCACTCGGACCACGACCTGTACGTCGTGCCCGCCGACGACGCGGACAGCTCTCTCACCGGCCTCGACGGCCTCCGCTCGGCCGCACTCGATCTCGTCGTCGTGACGGTGGCGGAGTTCCACCGGCTCGACGGCTTCGAGCGTTACGCGATCGCCCGGGGCCGGGTCCTGCTGGACCGGCTCGACGGACGGATCGCGCGGATGGTGGCCGCCAAGGGGCGGCTCGGTGCCGTGGAGGCCCGGCGGGTGGCGGCCGCCCGGCTGGACGCCTACGCGAACGCGCACTACCGGTCGCTCAAGAACACCCGGGACGGGCATCCGCTCGCCGCCCGCCTCGACACCGGGGACGGCGTGGGCTTCCTGCTGGAGCTGCTGTTCGCCCTCGATCGTCGGCCACGCCCGTACAACAAGTACCTGGCGTGGGAGCTGGAGCGGTTCCCGCTCCCGGGATGGGACACGCGCGCGCTGCTGGCCACCCTCGAAAGGGTCACCGCGACCGGTGAGGTGGACGTGCGGCGGGAGCTGTTCGGCCGGGTCGAGGCCGTGGCCCGCGAGGCCGGTCACGGTCGGACGCTGGACGCCTGGGGCGAGGATCTGCGGCTGATGCGCCCCGGCACCTGGCCGCGACCGTGACCGCGAGACCACGATGACAGTGACTGACATCGCATGTTACCGTCGATGTCAGCGACTGTCATCGCGCATCGTTCCGGTGCCGGTACCCCGCACGACGGGCAGTCGCCGCACATGAACATATATGGACATACCTGGAGGATTCTCATGCGTGTTTTCGTCACCGGCGCCTCCGGCTGGATCGGCTCGGCCGTCGTTCCCGAGCTGATCGGCGCAGGCCACCGGGTCGTGGGGCTCGCCCGTTCGGACGCCTCGTCCGACGCGCTCACCGCGGCCGGGGCCGAAGTGGTCCGCGGCACCCTCGACGACCTGGACGTCCTGGCGGGCGCCGCCGCCGGTGCGGACGGGGTCGTCCACCTGGCCTTCAAGCACGACATCGCCTTCTCGGGCGACTTCAAGGGGGCGGGCGAGGCCGACCGGCGTGCCGTCGAGGTGATCGGCGAGGCGCTCGCGGGCTCCGACCGGCCGTTCACCATCGCGTCCGGGACCCCCGCGATCCCCGGGCACGTGGCGACGGAGCGCGACGGCCACGACCCGGACCTCGCCGCCGCCGCCCGGGGCGACGCTCAGCACATCAGGGCCGCCACCGCCGAGCTGACCCTCTCCCTCGCGGCCCGCGGTGTCCGCTCCTCCGTGGTGCGGCTGGCCCCGACCAACCACGGCGAGGGGGACAACGGGTTCGTGACGGCCCTCATCGGGATCGCCCGCGACCGGGGCGTCTCGGGCTACGTCGGAGACGGGAGCAACCGCTGGTCCGCCGCGCACCGCCTGGACTCCGCGCGCCTGTTCCGTCTCGCGCTGGAGCAGGCACCCGCGGGCTCCACGCTGCACGCCGTCGCCGAGGAGGGCCTGCCCGTCCGGGACATCGCCGAGGTGATCGGCCGGCAGTTGAACCTGCCGGTGGTGTCGGTCCCGGCCGCCGACGCGGGCGCCCACTTCACCTGGCTGGCGGGGCCGCTGGCGTCCAACCGGGCGGCTTCCAGCGCGCTCACCCGCGAGCTCCTGGGGTGGGAACCCGTCCGGCCCGGGCTCGTCGAGGATCTCGAACAGGGGCACTACTTCAAGTAGACCCGCGCCCGCGCCCGGGGGCCCCGCGGTGGCTCAGACCAGTTCCGGCTGCTGTTCCGCGGGGCGCGGCGGTTCCGGTTGGCCCGTGGGTGCGGCGGGCTCCGGCTCCCAGAGCCTGGTGGTCCGCACGTAGCCGACGACCACCGAGGCCGTCGCCAGGACGAGCAGGGGTCCGGCGGCCCACGGGTGCTCGGCCATCTCCACCGCCAGGTAGCGGTACGACACCAGCAGCACGGCGAACACCGTCGCGCCGTAGGCGACCAGCCGGGCGCCCGCGCGGTCCCAGCCCCGCGAGAAGGCGCGCATCGCGGTCTCGACGGTGAGCGCGAAGACCACACCGGCGAGGAGGTCGGCGCCGTAGTGGTAGCCGAAGCCGAGAGTCGCGGTGAGGGTGGCGACCAGCCAGAACGTGCCCGCGAACCGCATGGCCCGCGACCCCCTGCGGGAGTGGACGAAGAGCGTGGTGGCCCACGCCGTGTGCAGGCTGGGCATGCAGTTGCGCGGCGTGATCTCGTCGAACGGCATCGAGTGCGGGGCCACGGACGGCGGCAGCGTGTCCGGCCACAGGTGGCCCACCGCCCACTGTCCGCCGTCGGCCCCGTAGGCGAAGACCGGTCCGACGACCGGGAAGACCATGTAGATCGCGGGCCCGAGCAGGCCGATGACCAGGAAGGTGCGCACGAGGTGGTGGCTCGGGAAACGCCGCTCGGCGGCCACGTGGCGCAGCTGGTACAGCCCGACCAGGGCCGCGGCCAGGGGGAGCTGGCCGTAGACGAGGTGGAGGACGTGGCCGCCGACCGGTTCGGTGGCGTCGACGAGCCGGCCGAAGACCCACGAGGGGTTCCCCAGCGCCTGGTCGGCGGTGGCGACGTACGGGTCGAGCACCGCCGTGCGGGTCTCCGAGGTGATGAGCAGCCAGGTGTCGCCCGTCTTGTGCCCGGCCACCAGCAGCAGGCCCAGCCCGGCACCCTTCAGCAGCAGGGCACGCTCACCCCCGGTACGGCGTGTCACGGCGACGACCGCACAGCCCAGGACGACCCAGAGCGCGCCGTTGCCGAAGTTCATGTCGGCGCCGACCGCCCAGCGCACCAGCCAGAACAGGAGGTCGATGCCGATCGCGGCACCCGCCGCGAGGAGGCGCCGGCGCCAGGTGAGGACCACCATCGTCAGGGCCAGCCCGGCGTACAGCAACGGCCCCGAGTCGGGTGCGAAGACCACCTCCCGGGCCTGGTTGGTGATCGGACCCCGCACACCGTAGTGGCGCGCGGCGAATTCCAGCGCGACGAGGAAACCGAGGGTCACCACACCCGCCGCGGTCCACAGCACGGCCCTCGGCCGAGGCCACGCGGCGGGCGGGGAGTCGCGGTCTCGTCGCGAGGATATTCGTGTAGGTATGGTTTTCAATTGTTTGGCCCGTTTGCTAGGGATCGGACATAGAGGTCGCTCGTGCGGATCGTCACGAGTTCGAACATGCTAACGGCATGCCGCCCCGACCCGAATCGCCCGATCCGCGCTCTCCCGCAGCAAACCGGGCGCCGTGCCGCCGTCAGGCCGCGTGCTGGTACGGCGGGTAGGCGTCGCCTCGCCCAGCGAGGACGATTCCGACGCCGCGCTGGAACGCATGGCGCAGCTCAACGCCCTGCTGGACACGGCGCGGGAGTACCGGGCAACCCTGCGTACCGCGGCGCACGGCTGACCGGGCGGACACCGCTTGCCTAATCCTGTTAGGCACGCTCATAATCGTCCACGGCTGTCGGGGACGCGATGCGGAGGACGGGTGTGGCTCGGGTAGGACTGACGACCGAGGGCCTGATCAGGGCCGGTGCGGAGGCGGCCGACGAGATCGGCTTCGAGCACACCACGCCGACGGAGCTGGCCCGGCGCTTCGGCGTCCGGACGGCGAGCCTGTACTCGCACGTGAACAACGCCCACGAGCTGAAGACCGGGATCGCGCTGTTCGCGCTGGAGGAGCTGGCCGACCGGGTCTCCGAGGCGGTGGCCGGCCGAGCGGGCAAGGACGCGCTGGTCGCTTTCGCCAACGCGTACCGCGACTACGCCCTCGAGCATCCGGGCCGCTTCGCCGCCACCCGGTTCCCCCTCGACACCGAGACGGCGGCCTCCGGCGCGGGCGTACGGCACGCCCAGATGTCGCGGGCGATCCTGCGCGGCTACGACCTGGCCGAACCGCATCAGACCCATGCCGTACGGCTGCTCGGCAGCGTCTTCAGCGGATTCACCGACCTGGAGGGCGCGGGGGGCTTCAGCCACAGTGCCCCCGCTTCGCAGGAGAGCTGGACGGAGATCCTCAACGCGCTCGACGCCCTCCTGCGTACCTGGCCGACCGGTTCCTGACCCGTTCCCGGAGTGCGTCAGGAGCGCGCGACGGCGAGGGAGAGCGCGTACAGGGCGGTCGAGCCGAAGTCGTCGGCCGGTTCCACCGTCTGCCAGGCGCGGACGTCGTCGACGTATCCGGCGCCGTGACCGTCGAACCGCGACCACGACCCGTCGTCCGGTGCGAAGGAGCACGGCCGGGCCCCCTCGAACTCCTCCCCGTCCTTCAGCAGGCCCGCGTCGTTCGGCCCGTTGACGACGGCGCCGCGCAGGATGTCGCCGCGGCCGGTGTGGCTCATGGCCAGGTTGGCGACCTGGTGCTGGGGACAGTGCGGGTAGACGTCGCCCGCGCCCACGACGAAGCTGGTGCCCCAGGCGTTGGCCCCGAAGACCCAGGCCAGTTGCTGGGCGGCGAAGTCGTCGTACCGGTGGTCGCCCGTGGCGCGGGCGTACAGTTCGGCGGTCGCGAGCAGGCCGAAGGTGTTCGGCACCGCGTCGAAGTCACTGGGTACGACGCCTGACCGGAACGGGTCCTCGGCCGCTCGCCCGCGCCCCGTCTCCACCTGCCGCCTCAGCTCGGCCCCGAGGTCGGCCGCGAGGGCGTCGTCGGGATTCGCGGAGGAGAGCACGTCGGCGTGGGCCAGGGCGCTGACGTCGGCGGGTCCCAGTGTGCCGGGGTGCTCGTCGCGCAGGGCCGCACGGGCCCAGGAGAGCGCCTCGTCGCCCCACCCCGAGCCGCGCGCGTCGCCCAACGCGTCCGCGCCGCGCGCGAGTTCCACGGCCGCCCACTCCATGTCGTCGCGCCAGGTGTCCTCCTGGTAGTAGTCCGCGGGCGTGGTGGTGACCAGGTCCCCCTTCGCCGGCCGGGTGTCCGCCCCCGCGTAGACGGCGGCCGCCTTGTCCAGCCAGGCGCGGGCCTGTGCCGGGTGCTCCGCCGCCTCGGTCTGCGCGGCGAGGGCGAAGGCCGCGCTCACCCGGCCCGCGAGGTTGGGGCTGAGGGGCTCACCCGGCCGGTTGGCGCGGAAGACCGGCCGGTACTTGATCAGGTAGTCGGAGTCCCCCGGCTTCACGGTGAGGTGGTCGTCCTCCTCGGGCAGCCGCCACACGTCGTGGTCCCCGCGGACGTCCTTGTCGCCGGACCCGAGCCCGACCTGCGCGTAGAGGGTGCCCGTCGCCCCGTCCCACATCTTGTCCAGCCAGCGCAGACCGTGCCCGGCCTCCTCCCGCAGCCCGGGCACCGACGGTGTGTCACGGACGGTGCTCAGCATCTGCGCGACCACGTAGGAGGTGGTGTGCGTGAACTTCAGGAAGTCGCCGGCGTCGAACCACCCGCCCGACACGTCCACCGGGCCGCCGACCGCGGACAGCGCCGGGTGCGCGGCCTTCCCGTCGGACGAGCCGGCCTGCGGTGCCTCGTAGACGCGGGCCTCCTCGTCGGTCAGGTGCGAGGCCACCCGCCCGGTCGCGTCGCCCAGTACGTCCTCGCCGTCCCGCTGGGTGCCGAAGAAGCGCACGGTGTCCGCGCGCAGCGGGTCCAGCAACTGCCGTGCCGGTGCCACGCGGAAGCGTACCGACGGGCCGGCGTCCGCACCGACGAGCCGCAGCCGGTAGGTGCCCGTGCGGTCGAACGACGAGAGGTCGATCGCGCGCACGTCGTCGTACGTGGTGTTCCAGCCGCCGAGAGACGGCCCCAGGCTGCCGTGCCCGGCCGGCTTCCCCCGCTCGTCCACGACCTCGAAACCGGCGTCGGCCAGCCGGTCCCCGTCCCCCATGACGTAGGCGAACTTCTTCTCACCGGCCACGTAGCCGACCTGGTTGACGCGGAGGGACGCCGGGGTCTCGTCGCCGCCCCCGGAGCACGCGGCGAGGCAGCAGGCCGCCAGTACGGAGGCGGTCACGGCCGACACGGCGCGGGCCGGCGGCGGGAAGTCGTGGTTCATGGCGGACAGTCTGGTCGATGGCGGCACCCCGACGTGGGCCGAGGTGCCGGACCGGGCGACGCGACGGGCCCGGACGTTTGTGCGGGATAGGCTCGACCCGCCAGCCCACCCGGACGTCACAGGAGGAGTCGGCCATGGGCCCACAGGACCCGCAGAGGGCATCGGCCGCCCAGGACACGGCCGAGCGGCTCCGGGCGATCGTCGGCGAGTTGTCGGACCGCTTCTACGAACGGGCCGACGTAGTGCGGACGCTGGTGGTGACCCTGCTGGCCGGTCAGCACTCGCTGGTGCTCGGGCCGCCGGGAACGGCGAAGTCCGAGATGGCCCGGGAACTCACCGGCAGGATCGTGGGGGCGTCCTACTGGGAGATCCTGCTGTCGAAGTTCACCGCGCCGACGAGGATGTTCGGTCCCATCGACGTCGCCGCGCTGGCCCGCGGCGAGTACCGGCAGGTCTACGACGGTCGCGCCACGACCGCGCACGTCGCGTTCATCGACGAGATCTTCAAGTGTTCCACGGCGGCACTGAACGAGACGCTGGGTTACCTCAACGAACGGATCTACCACCCCGAGAGCGGCGGCGCACCCGTCCACTGCCCCCTCATCGGCGCCATCACGGCGAGCAACGAACTGCCCGAGGGCGAGGACTCCGCCGCGATCTACGACCGGCTGCTGGTCCGGATCGAGGTCACGTACCTGGAGGATCCCTCGAACTTCGCCGCGCTGGTCCGCTCCGCCGTCGGCCGCCCGGCGGCACCGGCGCGCACCACCGTGGAACTGTCCGCGCTGCGGCAGGCGGTGACCGAGGCCGTTCCCGCCGTGGACGTGCCCGACGCAATCGTGGACGCGGTGTGCACGCTGCGGGCCGCGTTGCGCCGCAGGGAACTGATCGCCTCCGACCGCCGCTGGCGGCAGGCGGTGGGGCTGCTCCAGGCGTCCGCCTACCTCGACGGGCGCTCCGTGGTCGCCGACGGCGATCTGTCGGTGCTGACCCATGTGCTGTGGAACTCCCCCGCCCAGCGCCCCACCGTCGAACGCGAGGTGCTGCAACTGGTCAACCCGGACGCCAAGGAGGCCCTCGACCTAGCCGACACCATCGAGGAACTGGAGACGCAGCTCGACGCGATGGCCGGGCAGTCCCGCGAGGCGCTGAGCGAGTGGGTGATCAAGAAGGCCCACAACCGGCTGGCCATGGCGGGCAAGCGGCTGGAGAGGCTGCGTGCGGAGGCGGCGGGCGCCGGGCGCTCCACGGCCGCGATCGACCGGGTCACCGGGCGCCAGCGCGCCGTCCGCGCCCGGGTGCTCACCGAGGCCCTCGGCGTGGACGCGAGCACCGTACGGGCGCAGCTCTGAGCAGGGGGCGGACCGGGCCCGCCGGCCCGGACACGGACACGGACACGGACAGCAGTATGGGCAGCAGTACGGACGACGACGTCGGCAGGCACACGGACGGCACTCGGCGCGTGACCATGGGCGGGGCACCGACGCGGCCCGACGAGCCGCCGGAGCGGGCCGGGCAGTGGCCGGCGCCGACGGCGGCCCCTGCCGCACGGCACACCGGGGCCCTGGTCGCGGACCGTCTCGACCGGCTCACCTGGCGCGACACCTATGAGCAGTCGCCCGCCCTGCGCGAACTGGCGGAGGAACTGGCCGGGCTCCACGAGCACACCGCCGACCTCCTCACCGACGTCTTCCTGGCCGCCTACAAGGTCCGCCCGCGCCTGCGCGAGGCCGCCGGGATGGACCCCTCCCGGCTGGTCAACCACCGCGTCGTCGGCGCGCTGCTTCAGTCGCCGCACTTCGCCGAGTTGCACCGGGAGACGGCCGGCGACGCGTACGCCGCCGCCGTGGCCGTGCTCGCCCAGGGCAGCACGCTGCGTCGGATGCTGGACGACACCCGGCCCGCCCGGGACCGGGACGAGCGGGCCGAGCGAGCGCGGCGGAGCGCCGAGGACGCGGCGGACGCCGTCGCCGAGACGCTCCGGGAGGCCGCCGGGGAGGCGGGCGAGGACGGCACCGTGCCGGGACCGGCCGCCGACGCCGTACGACGGACGGACGCGAGCGTTCGGCCCGCGACCGAACAGGCGGTTTCGCAGGCCCGTCAGGCCCTCGCGGCCGCGGTCCCCGGCGCCGGAGCCGCCCGGGGCGCGCTGGTGAGGTCGACGGCGGCCGCGGGAGAGGAATCCGCGCTGATGCGGGCCTGGGGCGTCGGCTCCGGCGAGCTGGAGCGGATGGCGTTCGACGAACGCGCCCGGCTGGCCGAGCGGTTGCGCGGCGGCCGGCTCGCCCAATGGGCCGAACTGATCGGCCGCTTCCGGCAGATGGCCGAGGGCGAGCGCGCCCGCAAGGTGGAGAACGCCACCGGGGAGCTGATCGGGGTCACACTCGGCGACGACCTCTCCCGTGTCGTCCCGTCCGAGCTGGCCCTTCTCGGACTGCCCGAACTGCGTGCGGTGTTCGCCGCCCGCTACGCGGCCGGGGAGCTGATGCTCTACGACAGACGGGGAGAGCACACCACGGGCCGGGGCGCCGTCATCGCCTGCGTGGACACCTCGCACTCCATGTACGAGGCGGGGCCCGGCGGCATCACCCGGGAGGCGTGGGCGAAGGCGTGCGCGCTGGCACTGCTGGACCAGGCCCGCCATGCGGGGCGTGACTTCGTCGGCATCCTGTTCTCCGCCGCCGACAGGCTCCGGGTCTTCCGCTTCCCGGCGGACCGGCCCGCGGACCCGGCCCGCACCGTCGACTTCGCGGAGACCTTCCTCGGGGGCGGCACCAGCTACCAGCGGCCGCTGTCGGCGGCGAGCGAACTGCTCGAGGAGGAGTTCAACGACAGCGCCCGCACCCGCGGCGACATCGTGATGCTCACCGACGACGACTGCGGCGTCACGCCGGAGTGGATGCGCGACTGGAACGACGCCAAACGCCGACTGGGCTTCCGGGTCTTCGGCGTGGGGATCGGCGCCCCGCGCGTCGCGGCGGCCGGTTCGGTCCTCGAGGCCCTGTGCGACAACCTCCGGTCCGTCGAGGACTTCACCGACGTGCACGCCGCCGCCGATCTGTTCCGCGTCATCTGATCCGGCGGCCGGCCCCGTCCGCGCGGGCGGTCACGGCTTGCGGGCCACCGCCCCGTACATCGCGATGTCCTCGTCGCGGACGCCCTGTTCGCCCCTGTCGTCCGGGCGCCACTTGTGGACCTGGACGATGCCCGGCCCGGTCAGGTCCAGCCCCTCGAAGAACTCGTGGGCCTCGTCGATGGTCCGCAGCCGCATCGGCATGTCGCGGGCCGCGTACTCGCGTGCGACCCGGCCCACCTCTTCGGGGGCGAACTCCGCGGTGCCGATGGTCATGGCCAGGTAACTCCCCGAGGGCAGGGGTTCCATGAGGCGGCGGACGATGCCGACCGCGTCGTCCTCGTCCAGGACGAAGTGGACGATCGCGATCACGGTGAGGGCGACCGGCCTGGTCAGGTCCAGTGTCCTGCGGAACTCGTCGGACTCGAGGACGGCTTCGGGGCGCTGGAAGTCCGCCTCGATGTACGTCGTGCGGCCCTCGGGGGTGCTGGACAGCAGGCCCTGGGACAGGGTGAGGACGATCGGGTCGTTGTCGACGTAGACCACCCGCGCCTCGGGGGCCACCGACTGCGCGATCTCGTGCAGGTTGGGCGAGGTGGGGATGCCGGTGCCGATGTCGAGGAACTGGCGCAGACCGGCCTCCTCGGCCAGCCAGCGCACCGCGCGGTTCATCCAGTCCCGGTTGGCACGCATGTGGACGGGCAGGGCGGGCCATTCCTTGGCCATCGCGTCGCCCGCCTCCCGGTCGGCGGGGTAGTAGTCCTTCCCTCCCAGGATGTAGTCGTAGATCCGCGCCGAGTGCGCGTGCTCGGTGTCGATTCGGTCGGCCGGCCATCCGCTGTCGGACAACGTTCGCCCCTCTCCGTCGGGTCGTGCGGTACTGGGCTTGTGGGGGGGCCTCACAGTTCCTTGCGCAGCGCGCCGAGGACTTCCTCGGTGCCCCGGGCCGGGACGGCCTGGGCGCCGAGCCGGTCCAGCGCCTCGCGGTAGACGACCACGTCGTCGGCCTTGTCCAGGTAGACGGCGCCCACGAGTCCACCGAGGTAGACGATGTCGGGGAGTTCGGGGGCCCGGAAGCGGAAGAGGTCGAAGGCGCCGGCGCGCAGGGCGGGGTGCGGGCCGGAGGTGAACGGCATGATCTGGAGCGTCACGTGGGGCAGCCGGCCCACCTCGATCAGATGGTCCACCTGCTGCCGCATCACGTCGGCACCGCCGACGGGCCAGCGCAGGACCGTTTCGTCCATCACGACCCACAGGCGGGGCGGCAAGGGGCGGGTGAGGATCTCCTGGCGCCGCATGCGCAGGGCCACCCGCCGCTCGGTGGCGACGGAGGAGGCGTGCGGGTTGCCCGCGCCCAGCAGGGCCCGCGCGTAGGCCGGGGTCTGCAGCAGGCCGTGCACGAACCCGGACTCGTAGGCACGGATGTGCAGGGCCGCCTGCTCCAGGCTCAGGTACGCGGCGAACCAGTCCGGCATGACGTCGCGGTAGGTGTGCCACCATCCCCGTTTGTTCGCCTCGCGGGCCGACTTCAGGAAGGTGTCGATCTCCTGCTGGTCGCGGACGCCGTAGACCTGGAGGAGTTTCTCCACGTCCGGCAGCCGCAGCCGGGCCACCTTGGCGGCCTCGAGGCGGCGGATCGTGGAGTGGCTCACCCCGATGGCCTCGGCGGCCTGCTCGAACGAGAGACCGGCGCGGGTGCGCAACTCCTCCAGCTGCCTGCCGAGGATCATCCGCAGCACGGAGGGGGCACCGCCCCAGTCGGTCTCCGCGGTCACACCGTCTCCCCTTCGCCGTCCCGCGTCCGGGTCCGAACACGCAAGTCTGTCATGTGAGCCGTCCTGCCGGAGGAGCATGCCTCCAGGTGGCTGCAATTTTCAACTTGACGGTTGCGCAGGGTTGTTGACGGATGACACAGTGGTTCCACCGCCCCCTGCCCCCTCGGCCGACGACCAGGCCCGTCCTGCTGGAGACACCTCCCCCACCCCACGGGACGGTCCCGCACGACAACGTTCTCCTCCGCCCGGTCCGGCCGCTTCCCGCCCGGCCGAAGGACACCCCCCATGGACCTGCCGCCCGCCCCTGATCCACGTCCGTCCGCGGCCGGCCCACGGGGCCGCTCGTGTCCGTCCGGCGCCGTCCGCCCGCCCCGCCGGCGCCCCCGGGCCCGGCCCCGCTTCCCCTGCCCGCCGGTCTGCGCGCCGGTCTCGGCCACGACGCCGTGGGGATCCGCGCGGAACACGGTGAACGCATACTGGCCCGTCTGCCCCGTGCGGGCTGCGTGTTCGCCGACGAGGAACGCTGGTGGTGGATCGTCCCCGCCGGATCCGACGTCGGGCTGACCTGGCCGCCCGGCGTCCACTACGCCGTCGGCGACCCGTCGTGGACGCGGCCGCGGCCCGCCGACCGGCCGCCCGGTCCGCGCCTGGTCCACGGTCCCGACGGCGACTCGCCCTACACCGCGCCCATCCCGCTGTACTTCCTGGTCTGCCGGCTCACCGGTGTGCCGCCCCGCTGGTCCGTGGCGCCCTGAGTGCGCGAGGGCACCGCCCGCTTCACCTTCCGAACCTGGAGCGCCCGCTTCCGATTGATCCCGTTCAACTAGTTGACATGCACAGGGAAGGCTACAACGCTGCAAGTCCCCCACACCAAGGAGGACCGTGTGCTTTCCCCACGCAAGCTGACGGCGTCCCTGGCCGTCGCGGCGTCGATCGGCGCCGTGGCCGTCGTCGTCGGACCGGCCGAACCGGCGTCGGCGGTACCGGACACCATCCCGCTCACCCTGAGGAACGACTCGGGCAGCGCCGAACAGGTCTACGTCTACGTGATCGGCACCGAACTCGCCTCGGGGCGGCAGGGGTACGCCGACGAGAGCGGCGCCTTCCACGCCTGGCCGGCCGGTGGCGCCCCGCCCGTCCCGGCGCCCGACGCCTCGTTCGCCGGCCCCGCAAACGGCGGGTCAAAGACCGTTCGGCTTCCGAAGTTCTCCGGCCGGGTCTACTTCTCGTACGGCGGGAAGCTCGACTTCCGGCTCGCCGACGGCGGCCTCGTGCAGCCCGCCGTCCAGAACGCCGACGACCCCAACCACGACACGCTGTTCAACTGGACCGAGTACACGCTCAACGACTCCGGGCTGTGGATCAACTCCACCCAGGTGGACATGTTCTCGGCCCCCTACTCCGTCGGTCTGACCGCGGGCGACGGCTCCACGAAGCAGACCGGTTCGCTGAAGCCCGACGGGTACAAGGCGGTCGCCGACGGGCTCACCCAGCAGGGCGGCGGCTGGGAAGGACTGGTCCAGACCCGGGGCGACGGCTCGCCGCTGCGCGTCCTGGCTCCCGGGCACGGCGTCGGCTCCGGAGACCTGCCCGCCGGCGTGCTGGACGACTACATCGACCGCGTCTGGGGCAAGTACGCCTCCGAGACGCTGATGGTGACACCGTTCAAGGAGCAGCCGGACACGAAGTTCTTCGGCAGGGTCAACGGCGACAGGATGGACTTCACCGACGGCAGCGGCGCGGTGGTGACCTCCTTCGAGAAGCCGGACTCCGACTCGGTCTTCGGCTGCTACAACAAGCTCGACGCCCCCAACGACCAGGTGCGCGGGCCCATTTCGCGCACCCTGTGCGCCGCGTACAACCGCTCCACGCTGCTCACCAACCCCGAGCAGCCCGACGCCGGCGACTCCGGCTTCTACCAGGACGACGTCACCAACCACTACGCCCGCCTCGTCCACGGGCAGATGCGGGACGGCCGGGCGTACGCCTTCGCCTTCGACGACGTCGGCAACCACGAGTCGCTGGTGCACGACGGCGACCCCGAGGACGCGGCGATCACGTTCGAGTCCTTCGACTGACCCGGCCGGCCCCACCCGCGCCAGGACAGCAGCACCTTCCCCCCACCCCGGCGCCCGCTCCCCACCGTGGGAGCGGGCCCATGAAAGGGAGAGACATGGCCTCCCCACGACTGCTGCGCAGTTGCCTTCTCGCCACCCTGTCCGCCGCCCTCGTCGCGGCCGCCGCGGTGGCCCCCGCCCGGGCGGAGCACCGGCCGGAGTCCGCCGCGGCGGTGACGTTCTCCGACACCTTCGACGGCCCCGCGGGCTCCGGCGTCGACGCCGCCAAGTGGCAGCTCGAAACCGGTGACAACGTCGACAACCACGAGCGGCAGTACTACACGTCCGGCACCGACAACGCGAAGCTCGACGGCCGGGGCAACCTGGTGATCGAGGCCCGCCGCGAGAACCCGGGCGACTACCGGTGCTGGTACGGCACGTGCGAGTACACCTCCGCGCGGCTGAACACCTCGGGCAGGTTCACCGCGGCCTACGGCCACGTCGAGGCCCGGATGAAGATCCCGCGCGGGCAGGGCATCTGGCCCGCGTTCTGGATGCTCGGCCAGGACATCGGCCAGGTCGGCTGGCCCGGCTCGGGCGAGATCGACGTCATGGAGAACGTCGGCTTCGAGCCCTCGACGGTCCACGGCACCCTCCACGGCCCCGGCTACTCGGGCTCGGGCGGCATCGGCGCGGGCTACACGCTGCCGAACGGCGAGGCGTTCGCGGACGCCTTCCACACCTTCGCCGTGGACTGGGCACCGGACAGCATCACCTGGTCGGTCGACGGCAACGTCTACCAGACCCGCACGCCGGCCGACCTGAACGGCAACGAGTGGGTCTTCGACAAGCCGTTCTTCCTCATCCTGAACCTCGCGGTCGGCGGCTACTGGCCGGGCGACCCGGACGGCTCCACCGCCTTCCCCCAGCAACTGCTGGTCGACAAGGTGACGGTGACCACGAGCGACGGCTGAGGGGCCAGGCCCCGCACCCCGGGCGCCCGTCAGGGAGAGGTCGTACGTGCGACGTCGGCGCCCGGGGTTTCCTCGTCGGGAGCGGCCGGGGGCGGGAAGATCAGGTCTTCGAGCGCGTCCGCGGCGAAGAGGAAGGCCATCATCACGACCGGTAGGAGCAGCGCGAGCAGAATCACAGGACCTCCCGGTGGGTCGGTCTGTGGGCTTCGTGGCCCGGCTACCAGGATGGACCCGAATGGCTGAACGCGCACGCCGGCGGCCACACCATCAACCGAACTCATATTCGATCCAGGGTCTGTCCGTCGGCGCGGCCGCCGCCCGGGTCAGGGCCGGGTCGCCCGGTCCAGTTCGATCAGGACCGAGTAGTACGCACGGCCGGTCGCACGGTCCATGCCGATCTCGCACATGCGGTTGGCTGACAGGTGGGCGTCGTACGCGCGCGAGGTCACTTCCGCGGCCTCCTTGGCCGTCGCCGACGCCGTCAGCTCCTTGTGCAGCATGCCCCGGTCCCCGGCGAAGGCGCAGCATCCGGCGTCGTCGGGGACGACGACCTCGTCGGCGACGGCCCCGGCGACCTCGCGGAGCCGGTCGACGTCGCCCAGGTGGTGCATCGAGCACGTCGGGTGCAGCACCGCCGAGCCGGCCGTACGGAGGACCGTCAGCCGGGGCAGGAGTTCCTCGGCGGCCCAGACGACGGAGTCGACCACGTCGAGGTGCTCGTGCAGTTGCCGGTTGGCGTCGGTGAGGTAGGGGACGACCTCGTGCTGGATGCCGAGCGTGCAGGACGAGGCGTCGACGACCAGCGGGAGCCGTCCGCCGTCGGTCCAGGCCCAGGCGGCCTCGACGACACGGTTGGCCATCACGGTGTTGCCGTCCTCGTAGCCCTTGGAGTGCCAGATCGTCGAGCAGCAGGTGCCCGCGACGTCGTCGGGGATCCAGACCGGCCGGCCGGCGCGGGCGGAGACGTCGACCACGGCCTGCTGGAGCGAGGGGGTGGCGTCGCTCTCGGGTCCGGCGAAGATCCGGTTGACGCAGGCCGGGTAGTAGACGGCGCTCGCTCCCGCCCGGGAGGTGGGCGGCACGGTGCGGGCGGCGGCGCCCGGCAGTTCCGGCAGCCACTCGGGCATCAGGTCGGGTCGTACGGCCTTGCGGGCGAGGCCGGTGGCGGCGGTGAGCAGCCGGTCGCCGATCCTGTCCGCCGCGCCGACCGCGAGGCGTGCCGACGCCTCAACGGCCCGAAAGCGCTTCGCGGTGAGCGCGGCGATCCGCTCCTCGCGCGGCGAGTGCCTGCGGTGGCGGAAGTCCTTCATCATGGCGCCGGTGTCGATGCCGACCGGACAGGCGATCGCGCAGGTGGAGTCGCCCGCGCAGGTGTCGACGGCGTCGTAGCCGTAGGAGGCCAGGAGCTGTTCCTCCACGGGCGAACCGGCGGGCTGCCGCAGCATCTCCCGGCGCAGCACGATGCGCTGGCGCGGGGTGGTCGTCAGATCCTGGCTGGGGCAGGTGGGTTCGCAGAAGCCGCACTCGATGCAGGGGTCGGCGACCGGTTCGATCCCGGGGATCGTCTTCAGTCCGCGCAGATGGGCCCTGGGGTCGCGGTCGAGGACGACCCGCGGGGCCAGTACGCCGTCGGGGTCGATGACCTGTTTGACGCGCCACATCAGCTCGGTCGCCCTGGGGCCCCATTCCAGCTCCAGGAAGGGGGCGATGTTGCGCCCGGTGGCGTGCTCCGCCTTCAGGGATCCGTCGAACCGCTCCACGGTCATGCGGCAGAAGTCGTCCATGAACGCCGCGTACCGGTCGACGTCGGAGGTCTTGGCCGCGTCGAAGGCGAGCAGGAAGTGCAGGTTGCCGTGGGCGGCGTGACCGGCGACGGCGGCGTCGAAACCGTGCTCCGCCTGGAGTCCGAGGAGTTCCTCGCAGGCGTCGGCGAGCCTGGACGGCGGGACCGCGAAGTCCTCCGTGATCAGGGTGGTGCCCGCCGGACGGGAGCCCCCGACGGCCGTGACGAAGGCCTTGCGGGCCTTCCAGTATCCCGAGATCACCTTGGCCTCGCGGGTGAACCCGTTGGTCACCGAGGCGACCGGGGCGACCAGTTCGAGCCGCTCGACGACCCGGGCCGCCGCTCGCTCGAAGGCTTCCTGGCCCGCCTCGTCGGGCGCCCGGAACTCCACCAGCAGCGCCGCGGTCTCCCGCGGCAGGTCGGCCCAGTCGGCCGGCACGCCCGCCACGCTCACCGAGGCGCGCAGCGTGTTGCCGTCCATCAGCTCGACTGCGAGGGCTCCGGCCTCGTTGAACAGGGGCACGGCCGCGGCGGCGGCGGTCAGCGAGGGGAAGAAGAGCAGACCGCTGGAGACCTTGCGGTCCAGCGGCAGGGTGTCGAAGACGACATCGGAGATGAACCCGAAGGTCCCCTCGGAGCCGACCATCAGCCCGCGCAGGATCTGCACGGGCGTGGCACCGTCCAGGAAGGCGTCCAGCCGGTAGCCGTTGGTGTTCTTGATCTCGTACTTGGCGCGGATCCGGGCGGTGAGCGCCGGGTCCGCCTCGATCTCCGCCTTGAGCGCGAGCAGCCCCTCGCACAGCTCCGGCTCGGTCCGCGCCAGTGTCTCGTCCGCGTGCGGGTCGGCGGTGTCGACGACGGTGCCGCCGGGCAGCACGAAGGTCAGCGAGGCCAGGGTGCGGTACGAGTTGCGGGTGGTGCCCGCGGTCATCCCGGAGGCGTTGTTGGCGACGACTCCGCCGACGGTGCAGGCGATGGCGCTGGCCGGGTCGGGGCCCAGGATCCTGCCGTACCGGGCGAGCGTGGCGTTGGCCCGCATGACCGTGGTGCCGGGCCGGATGCGGGCCCGCGCGCCGTCGTCCAGGACCTCGATGCCGGTGAAGTGGCGGCGCACGTCGACGAGGATGTCCTCGCCCTGGGCCTGGCCGTTGAGGCTGGTGCCGGCGGCGCGGAAGACGACGTTGCGGCCGCCCGCGCGGGCGTAGGCCATGACCGCGGAGACCTCGTCGATGTCCTCGGGGAGGACGACGACCTGGGGGACGAAGCGGTAGGGGCTGGCGTCGGAGGCGTACTTCACCAGGTCGGAGATCTTCCACAGGACCTTGTCCGGGCCCAGCAGGGCGGTCAGCTCGGCGCGCAGCGCTTCGGGGGTGCCCGTGGCCCGGCCGTCGGCGACCCGGTCGGCCGCCGCGGCGCGGACCGCCGTGGGACGCAGGGATTCCGGCTTGGGCTCCAGCAGGGGCATGGTGTTCGTCTCCCGGGCAGTGTCGAGCGGTGCTGGTCAGCGTACGTCCGCGGGTTCCGGCCGGTCGCCGGGGGTGCGCGGGGTGCCCGCCGGCCCGGGCGCGGCCGGCGGGCAGAGGGGGTCACCCGGGCAGGTCCGGGCCGGGCAGGAGGGCCACCACGTCGATCTCCACGAGGATGTCCATCAGGTCGGAGCCGACGGTGGTGCGCACCGGGCAGGGTTCCTCGAAGAACGCGCGGTAGGCCGCGTCGTACGCGGCGAAGTCCCGCTCGAGGTGCTGCAGGTGTGCCGTGACCTTCACGACGTCCCGCGGGGACAGGCCCCGCGCGGCCAGGACCGCGCCGACGTTGCGCAGCACCTGCGCGGTCTGCGCTGCGACGCCCTCGGGTACGGCGCCGGTGACCGGGTCCTGGGGGCCGAACCCGGCCGTGAAGAGGAACCCGCCGGCCACCACGCCCTGGGAGTAGGCGCCAGCGGGCCGGGGAGCCCCGGGTGTGTGCACGGCTCGCTTGCCGGTCGGCTCGCTCATCCGGTCAGGTCACCGTCCCGCTCGTTGACACCGGCGTAGTGGCGGAGCTTGTCCTCGTCCACGCTCACGCCCAGGCCCGGGCCCGACGGCACCCGCAGCCGGCCGTTCTCCAGGTGCAGCGGCTCGATGATGTCGTCCGCGTGCAGGTAGTACATGCTGTCGATGGCCCGCGACAGGACGGGGGTGCTCGACACGACGGCCAGGTGCGCGGCCGTGGCGATGCCGAGTTCGCCGCCGCTGTGCAGGTTCATGCCGAGGCCGAAGGTCTCGCAGTGGGCGGCGAGGGCCTTGGTCGCGGCGATGCCGCCCCACTTGTAGACGTCGCCGTGGATGACGTCGACCGCGTTGAGCCGCATGGCCGGGGCGAAGTCCTCGAAGCGGACGACGCACATGTTGGTGCACAGCGGGATGCGTACCTTGGCCTTGACCTGCGCCATGCCCTCGATGCCGACGCAGGGGTCCTCCAGGTACTCCAGGTCCAGTTCCTCCAGCGCGATGCCGGCGCGGACCGAGTCGGGGACGGACCAGGCGGCGTTCGGGTCGACGCGCAGGTTCACGTCGGGCAGCGCCTCGCGGACCGCGCGCAGGACGGCGACGTCGCCCGCGCAGTCCTTGGTGCCCTTGAGTTTGACGGCGTCGAATCCGCCCTCGTCGACGACGCGTACGGCGTGCTCCGCCATGGCCCCCGGCAGGTCGGCCGGTGCGGCGCCGGGCGCGTCGGCCCGGGTGATCAGGGCGGTGATGGGGACCTCGTCGCGGACGGCGCCGCCGAGCAGGTCGGTGACGGACTGGCCGGTGGCCTTGCCCATCGCGTCCCAGCAGGCGACGTCGACGGCGGCGAGAGCCGCGTAGCCGAGGTAGCCGTAGAAGAACGGCACCATGTGCTGCTTGCGGTGGAAGCCCTCGAGCGCGAAGGGGCTGGTCCCGATCAGGTCCGGGACCAGTTGGCGGACGATCGCGGCGACCGGCGCGCCCCACATGGTCTCGCCCCAGCCCTCGACGCCCGCGTCGGTGCGCACGCGCACGACGGTGCGGGTCTCGCCGGTCTTGGTCTCGAAGGAACTCGTGAAGGGGTTGACCAGTGGGAGGTTGACGACCCACACGTCGACGTCGGTGATCTTCATTGCTTCTCCTCGCATCATCGGGGTGACCGGCTCGCCGTGTCGAAGGCCCGGATCGCGCGGGCCAGTCCTCGCGCCCGGTCCTCCAGGAGCCGGCCGCCCCGGTCGGCGTCGGCCCCGGAGGCGTCGTCGGTGGAGCCGCCGACCCGCTGCCACTCGCCGTGGCGTTCGACGGTCAGGCCGGGGTGGGGCGGGTTGTCGAACAGCGGGGGTGGTTCGACGGGGGTGCGGGCGGGCACGGGGGTGCGCACCAGCGCGGGGTGGGCCGCCAGCATCAGGGACGTCTCGAACCATCCGGCGTGCCCCGGGGTGACCTCCGGCCGACCGGCCTCCTCCCCACCCGCGCCGTCGCCGTCGGTGAGGGTCCAGTACGAGCAGGCGGCGACGGTGACGCGGGCGCGCAGCGCGAACCGCTTCACGGCGAGCCGCATGATCTCGTCGTTGCCGCCGTGGCCGTTGACGACCATGACGCGGCGGTACCCGCTGGTGACGAGCGAGTCGAGGATGTCGTCCAGTACGGCGCCCAGCGTGGCCGCGGAGAGCGAGACGGCCGCCGCGAACAGGTGGTGCGGGCTGTGGCCGAAGGGCAGCGCCGGCAACCGCACCACCTGGGGCGCGGAGGTCTCCCGGTCGAGGATCTCCAGCGCCCGGTCCACGGCCGTCTCGACCAGGAGGGTGTCGGTCCCCATCGGAAGGTGCCCGGCGTGCTGCTCCTGCGAGCCGATGGGCACCAGGGCGATGCCCTGCTCGCCGGCCCGGCGTACCTCCCGCCAGGTGAGTTCGGTCAGTTTCGATTGGCTCACGGTGCTACCTCTCCCGAACGCGGCCATGGCAGAGTCGGCGCATGGTCCACAGAACTTCTCCGTTGCGACTGGTCCCCGAGGCCGCGCGGCAACCCGCCGCTCCTGCGGCACCGCGGCGGCTGGGGGCCGTCGAGCTGGTGCCCGGCCGGATCACGGCGGCCGTACTGTCCGTGGCGGGGCGGGTACTGGACCGCACCGAGTCGTCGTACGACGCGGCCACCGCGGCGCCCGCGGACATCGACCGGGCGCTGGCCCAGGCGGCGGGTGTCTTCGCCGCCCACGAGGTCCAGGGGATCGGGGTGGCCGCCGCGGGGCTGGTGGACCCCGACGCGGGGCTGATCCTGGAGGTCAACGACGTGCCGGCGCTGCACGGCTATCCGGTGACCGAGCGGCTCGGCGCCCTCACCGGCACCGGGGTGCGGGTGGAGCACCGGGCGCGGCTCCAGGTGCTCGGCGACCGCTGGTTCGGCGCGGGCCGGGGGCGGCGCACCTTCGCTTCGGTCTCGACCGGCGAGGTGCTCGGGGTGGGCGTCCTCTACGACGGCGAGGTGATGGCGCCGCCCGGCGGGCGCAGCGGCGCGCACATGACCGTGTCGGCCAGCGGCGAGCGCTGCACGTGCGGGAACCGGGGCTGCTGGAAGACCCTGGCGACGACCGGCTGGCTGCGGGCCAGGGCACGCGCCGCGGGGCTCGGGGAGGCGATGTCGCTGGCCGGGCTGGTGCACGGCGGGGACGCGCTCGCCGGGCAGGTGGTGGAGGAGTACGCGCACAACCTGGCCCTGGGGCTGGTGAACGTGCAGCAGCTCTTCGCGCCGGGTCTGTTCATCCTGCACGGTGAGGCGCGCGACGGCGGTGTGCGCTTTCGCACCGTGGTGGAGGAGCGGCTGCGGGACGCGGTCGCCTTCGCGGGCGCCGAGCGGCCGCGGGTGCTGGTCGGGACCGCCGCCGTCGACGACGTGGCGCTTCTCGGCGGGGCGGGTCTGGTGCTGTCCCGCCTGTAGCGCGTGGCGGGTCATCGGCTCGCTCCGCCCGCCGGTGCGGACGCGCGGGCCGCGGCCCGCCTGCCCCGGCGCGGATCGAGGACGGGCACGGCGTCGAGGAGCTGCCGCGTGTAGGGGTGTCGCGGAGTGCGCAGTACCGCCTGCGCCCCGCCCACCTCGACCAGGCTTCCGCGGCTCATCACCGCGACGCGGTCGGCGACCTGCGCCACGACGGCGAGGTTGTGCGAGACGAACACATAGGTGAGTCCGAGCCGTTGCTGCAGGTCCGCCAGGAGGTCGAGGACGGTCGCCTGCACGGAGACGTCGAGTGCGCTGGTGGGCTCGTCGAGCACCAGCAGCCGGGGGCTCAGGGCCAGGGCCCGTGCGATCGAGACGCGCTGGCGCTGGCCGCCGGAGAACTCGTGCGGGTAGCGGTCCTGGATGCCGGCGTCCAGGCCGACGGCTTCGAGGAGTTCCCCGACCCGCTCCCTGGTCCGGGGCCGTGCGCGTCGTCCGCGTGCCTCGGGGTCGTGGGTGACCAGGGGTTCGGCGACGATGTCGGTGATGCGCATACGGGGGTTCATGCTGGAGTAGGGGTCCTGGAGGACGACCTGCATCTGCCGTCGTACGCCACGCAGTGCGGACGCGGAGAGGGCGGCGAGGTCCTGTCCGTCGAAGCGCACGCTTCCGGCGGTGGGTTCGAGGAGGCCGAGGAGCAGCCGGGTGAGGGTGGTCTTGCCGCAGCCGGACTCGCCGACCAGGGCCATGGTCTCGCCCTCGTGCACGTCGAGCGACACGTCGTCGACGGCGACGTTCGTGCGCCGGCCGCCGAACTCCTTGCGCAGGCCGCTCAGTTGGAGAAGCGGCCGGTCGGCCGTGCGGGCGGGCGCGGTGGGGCCGCCGGTGTCGGTGCTCATGCCGCCTCCAGTCGCGGGGTGGCTGCCAGCAGCTTGCGGGTGTAGTCGTCGGCCGGGTGGTCGAAGACGTCGAGGACGTCGCCGGTCTCGACGACCTCGCCCTTGTTCATGACCACGACCCGGTCGGCGGTCTCGGCGACGACCGCGAGGTCGTGGGTGATCAGCACGACGGCCATGTCGTGCTTGTGCTGGAGGGTGACGAGGAGGTCGAGGATCTGGCGCTGCACGGTGACGTCGAGGGCGGTGGTGGGTTCGTCGGCGATGAGGACGCGGGGGCGGGCCACCAGGGCCGTCGCGATCATCACGCGCTGGCGCAGGCCGCCGGAGAGTTCGTGCGGGTACTGGCGGTAGCGCAGGGCCGGGTCGGGGATGCCGACCTCGTCCAGTGCCGCCAGGGCGGCCTCGCGGCCCTCGGCGCGGGACATGCCGGTGTGGTGCCTGAGCACCTCGGCGACCTGTGCGCCGACGCGCTGGAGCGGGTCGAGGCAGGTCATCGGGTCCTGGAAGACCATGGCGATGTCACGGCCCCGGACGCGGCCGAGTTCCTTCTCGGACAGCCGCAGCAGGTCGCGTCCGTCGAAGCGGATCTCGCCGCTCGGGTAGACGCACGGCGGGCTCGGGTTGAGACGCAGCACGGACAGCGCGGTGGCGCTCTTGCCGCTGCCGGACTCCCCCACGACGGCGAGGGTCTCGCCCGCCCGGACGTGGAGCGAGACGTCGCGCACGGCGTGGACGACGGAGGTCTCCAGGCGGAAGTCGACGCTGAGGCCGTCGATCTCCAGGAGCGGCCGTTCGTCCGCGGGCCGCCCGGACGCGCCGGTCGCCGCCCGGTGGGGGCCGGGTGCGGGTCGGCCGGGGGCGGTGGTCGGCCGGTCGGTGCTCGGTGGTCGGTCGGTGCTCGGTCGGTCGGTGCTCGGTCGGTCGGTGCTCGGTCGGTCGGTGCTCATCGGCGGTAGGCCTTCGGGTCCGCGACGTCCCGCAGGGCGTCGCCGGTGATGTTGATGGCGAGGGAGGTCAGCATCAGCGCGATGCCGGGAAAGACGGCGACCCACCAGGAGGTGCCCAGGTAGAGCTGGCCGTCGGAGAGCATGGCGCCCCAGGTGACCGTCTCCTTGGGGACGCCCAGGCCGAGGTAGCTGAGGGAGGCCTCGGCGACGATGGCGGCGGCGACGTGCAGGGTGCCGATGGTGGCCAGGGGCGCCATGACGTTGGGCAGCAGGTGGCGGCGCATGATGGTGGTGTCGGTGACGCCGATGGCGCGGGCCTCGGTGACGAAGTCGCGGGTGCGCAGCGACATCACCTCGGAGCGCACGACCCGGGCGTAGGAGACCCAGCCGGTGAAGCCGAGCACCAGGATCACCACCCACAGGCCGGAGCCGAGGAAGCCGACGATGGCGAGGGCCAGCAGCAGCGAGGGGAAGGCGAGCTGGACGTCGGCGAGCCGCATCAGGGCGCGGTCGGCCCAACCGCCGAAGTACCCGGAGGCGAGGCCCACGACGGTGCCGACGACGCCGGCGAGGAGTGCCGCACCGGCGCCGACGAGCAGGGAGACCCGGGCGCCGTGGATGACGCGGGAGAGCATGTCGCGGCCGAGCTGGTCGGTGCCGAGGAGGTGGGCGCCGCTGCCGCCGTCCTGCCAGGCGGGGGGCCGAAGCCGCAGCAGGAGGTTCTGCGCGTTGGGGTCGTAGGGGGAGAGCAGGGGCGCGAACAGGGCGGCGACGAGCAGGAGTACGAGCACGGCGAGGGCCAGTACGGCGAGCTTGTTGCGCAGCAGGCCGCGCAGGACGACGGAGCGGGTGGCGCCGGACGGCTTCCGCTCCGGGGCCTTGTCGGTCGCGGCCGGTGACATGACGGTCATCGTGACGTCCTCACCCTCGGGTCGAGGAAGCTGTAGGAGAGGTCGACGAGCAGGTTCACCACGACGAAGGTGGCGGCGAAGAAGAGGACGGTGGCCTGGACGAGGGGGAAGTCGCGGTTGGAGATCGCCTCGATGGTCAGCTGGCCCACGCCGGGCCATGAGAAGACCCGTTCGGTGAGGATCGCCCCGCCGAGCAGGTTGCCGACCTCCAGGCCGACGACGGTCACCACCGGCAGCGAGGCGTTGCGCAGTCCGTGCCGGAGCACCACCTTCAGTGGCCCGAATCCCTTGGCCCGGGCGCTGCGGATGTGGTCGCTGGACAGGACGTCGATCAGCGAGGAGCGCAGCAGGCGGGCGACGACGGCGACGGAGTAGACGGCGAGGGTGACGGCGGGCAGGACCAGGTTGGCGAGGGTGCCGTAGCCGGAGGCGGGCAGGGCGCGCAGCCAGACGGCGAAGACCAGGATGAGCAGGATGCCGACCCAGAACGGCGGGGTGGACTGGCCGAGCAGGACGCCGGTCATCACGGTGCGGTCGGCGCCCCGGCCTCGTCGCATGGCGGCGAGGACCCCCGCGGGGATCGCGATGACGAGGGTCACGGCGAGTGCGGCGGCGGCCAGTTCGACGGTGGCCGGCAGCCGGTCGGCGAGGATCTCGCTCACGGGCCGGCCGTAGACGAGGGATTCGCCGAAGTCGAGGTGGAGCAGGCCCCGGAGGTAGTCGAGGTACTGGGCGAACAGGGGCTGGTCCAGGCCCAGGGAGTGGCGCAGGACCTGTTCCTGTTCGGCCGTGGCGTCCGGCGGCAGCAGGATCTTCACGGGGTCGCCGGACAGGCGTACGAGGAAGAAGGCGACGGTCGCCGTGCACAGCAGCACGAACAGGGCGGTGGCCAGGCGCTTGACCACTGCGAGGAGCAGGCCCGTCCGGTTCGGGCGGCGGGTGGGGGTGGCCGCCGGTGCGGGTGGTTCGTCGAGGGTGAGGGCGCTCATCGGGACACCTCCGCGCTCTCCATGGCGAGGACGCCCGCGGATCCCGGCGTCCAGTGGGGCCGCTCGTTGCGGGCGAAGATGTTGTCGATCTGGTAGAGGAAGACGAAGGGTGCCTCACGGCGCATCAGCCGTTGCAGGTCGGAGAAGGCCGCTTCGCGTTCCGCGGGGTCCTCGGAGAGTTCCTCGGTGTCGATGAGGCGGTCGGCCTCCGCGGAGTGCCAGCGGCTCTGGCGGCGGTCGCTGCGCACGTTGGACTGGACGATGCTCGCGCCGTCCATCGTCCACACGGTGCTGGCCGCGAGGTAGATCGGGCCGAGTGCTCCCCGGTTGTCGGAGGTGAGCCGGGCGGAGTAGGTGCCGGGGTCAATCAGGTTGACCCGGGCGTCCACTCCGGCCCGGGCCAGCAGGCCGGACAGGGCCTCGGCGACGTTGGCGTCGACGTTGGAGGCGGTGAGCGTGGTGGAGAAGCCGTGCGGGTGGCCGGCTTGGGCGAGCAGTTCGCGCGCGGTGTCGACGGAGCGGCTGAAGGGCTTGACGGTGGGGTCGAAGCCGAAGGAGCCGCGCGGGACGAGTGCGGGCGTCTCGGTGGCCTTGCCGCCGAGCACGGCCTTGATGAGGAGCGGGACGTCGATCGCGTGGTTGAGCGCCTGGCGTACCCGGCGGTCCTGGAGCGGGCCGCGTTCGAGGGTGTTGAGGGACAGGTAGGCGGTGCGGATTCCGGTGTGGCCGTCGATGGTGATGCCGCCGTAGCCGTCGAGTTGCTGGGCGGCGTCGGGGGTGAGTCCGGCGACGAGGTCGACACCGCCGCTCTGCAGGGCGGCCAGGGAGGAGGAGGCGTTGGGGGCGGGGCTGAAGACGAGGCCGTCGACGGCGGGGCGTCCGTTCCAGTGGTCGGGGTAGGCGCGCATCCGCAGTTCGTGGTCGCGCCGCCAGCTCTCGAAGGTGAAGGGGCCGGTGCCGACGGGGTGTTCGGCGAACGCCCCGTCGCCCGCCTCGGCGAGGTGGCGGGGCGGTACCACCACGCCGCCGAACAGGGAGAGCTTGGCGGGCAGGATGGGGTCGTGCACGGTGGTGTGAACGTCGACGGTGAGCCGGTCGACGACGGTGACGCCCTTGACGAAGCGCAGCTCGACGATCGGTGACTTGGTCGCGGGGTCGAGCAGCCGCTCGATGCTGAAGGCGACGGCCCGCGCGTCGCACACCTCGCCGTTGTGGAAGGTCACCCCGGGCCGGAGGGTGAAGCGCCAGGTGTGCGCGTCGGTGGCCTTCCAGGCCAGGGCGAGCCGGGGGTGCAGCCGGTTGTCCCGGCCGCGGGTGGTGAGGGTGTCGAACATGTTGATCAGGACGTTCATCGACACCATGTCGCCCTGCTTCTGCGGGTCCAGTGTCTTCGGGTCGCCCGGCTGGGAGACCCGCAGGACGTTGCCTGCCCGGTCCGCGGCGGCCGTCGTGCCGCATGCGCTCAGGAGCGCGGGAGCGCCGAGGGCTCCGAGCAGCAGACCACCGGTCCGCAGGACGTGGCGTCGGCTGGGACGGCTGCGGTCCACGGTGCGCCCCTGAAGAATTCGTTCCATTGAACAACACCTCCGTTCCGTCAGATGGAATGCGGTTGGGTTAAGCTAAGCGACATGGTGAAAGCGGTCAACACCCGGTCGGTCGACCAGGAACTCGTGAAGGGCCCCGTCGACAAGGCGATGGAGGTGCTCGATGCGCTCGTCCGGCCCGGCGGCCCCCACCGGTTGGGGGAGATCGCCCGCCGCACGGGGCTGACCAAGCCCACCGTCCACCGGCACCTGCGGACCATGGCGGAGTACGGCTTCGCGGAACCCGCGGAGGGCGGCAGTTACCGTCCGGGACCCCGGCTGCTGGGTCTGGCGGCGGCGGCCCTGAGCGACAGCCGCGTCCTGGAACTCGGCAGGCCCGTCCTGGCCGACCTGCGCCGGCGCACCGGCCATGTCGCGTTCTACGCGGTGCGGCACGCGTCCGAGGCGGTGTACCTGGAGCAGTCGGAACCGGCCCGCGAGTACCGGATGAGTACGCGGCCCGGCCACCGGTCGCCGCTGTACGCCTGCGGCGTGGGGCTCGCCATGCTCTCCGCACTGCCGCCCGAGGAGGCCGCGGCCGCCCTGGGAGCGCCGGATCCGGCCGGACCCGACCCGGACGCGCTGGACCTGGAGGCCCGCACCCCGCACACACTCACCGACCCGGCGGCGCTGCGGGCGGTGCTCGCACGGGCGGCGCTGTGCGGTTACGCCGTGGACGACGAGTACGACGAGCCGGACGTGCGGTCGGTGGCAGCCCCCGTCCTGGACGCGGAGGGCAGGGCCGTGGGTGCGCTCGGCATCTCCGGACTGACCTTCACCCTCGACTCCGAGAGCGTGGAGGTGTTCGGGCCGATGGTGCGGGCCGCCGCGCGCACGGTGTCCGCCGCGCTCGGCGCGCGCACTCCCGCCCTCGGCGTGGTGGACGCGGGCGGTGAGCGGGCGTGAGCGTACTGGCCGAACTGCTCGCCGAGGGACGCGAACAGCGGGTCTACTCGGGCGCCGCCTGGTCCGTCGGAGACGCGCGGGGCCCCCGGGACCGGGGCTGGACCGGCACCCGCGGCTGGGACGGGCCGCCCCTGGACGGCGACGACCTGTGGGACCTGGCGTCGGTGACCAAGCCGATCGCCGGACTCGCGGTCATGGCACTCGTCGAGCGGGGCACGCTCGGCCTCGACGACACCGTGGGCACCCACCTGCCGGGCTACCGGGGCGGCGACAAGGAGGCACTGACGGTACGTCAACTCCTCACGCACACCTCGGGAATCCCGGGGCAGGTGCCTCTCTACCGCGATCACCCGACCCGTGCCTCACTGCTGGAGGCGGTGCGTCTGCTGCCGCTGACCGCGCGGCCCGGTACCCGCGTCCAGTACTCCTCGCAGGGGTTCATCGTCCTCGGGCTGATCGCCGAGGCGGCGGCCGGGGCGCCGCTGGACGCGCTCGTGGAGCGACTGGTGTGCGGGCCGCTCGGCATGCGCGACACCGTCTTCCGGCCGGACGCCGGACGCCGGGCGCGAGCCGTGGCCACCGAGGACTGCCCCTGGCGCGGCCGCCCGGTCGTGGGCGAGGTCCACGACGAGAACGCGGTGGTGCTCGGCGGGGTCGGCGGCCATGCCGGCCTGTTCTCCACGCTGGCGGACATGGAACGGCTCGGCGCCGCACTCGCCGCGGGCGGCCGGGGCCTGCTGCGCCCCGGCACCTACGCGCTGATGACAGCCGCCCACACGGACGACCTGGCGCTGCGGCGGGCCCTGGCCTGGCAGGGCCGCGACCCGGTCGGCTCCCCCGCCGGAGAGGTGTTCGGCCCGGATTCCTACGGCCACACGGGCTTCACCGGCACCAGCCTCTGGGTGGACCCGGCCACGGAGCGCTATGCCGTGCTGCTCACCAACCGGGTGCACCCGACGAGAACGGGCGACGGGATCGTCGCCGTACGCCGCGCGTTCCACGACGCCGCCGCTCTGCTGCCCCCGGTGGCTTCCGGCCGCGGCCACGGTGTGGAATGAGCCGATGAACGCTTCCGCACCGGGCGCCGAGCGCCCCGAACGCGCCCGCCCCGCCGCCCAGAGCCTCACCGGCGTCGGCCTCGCCGTCCTGGACCCCCAGGGGCGGGTGCTGCTGGGGCTCGGTCACGACGGGCGCTGGGAGCTGCCCGGCGGCAAGGTCGACGCGGGCGAGGACTTCGAGACGGCCGCCGCCCGCGAGCTGGCGGAGGAGACCGGGCTCGCGGCGGCCCCCGCGGACGTGCGGGTGCTGGCGGTACTCGTCGACGGCGTGGGCGGGCTGGCCCGGGTGACCGCCGCGGCCGTCACCGAGCGGGCGGCCGGTGCGCCCCGGGTCACCGAGCCCGACAAGATCGAGCGCTGGCAGTGGTTCTCCCGCGAGGCCGTCCCGTCGGCTCTCTTCCCGCCGTCCGCCTCGGTCCTGGACTGCCTGTGGCCCGGGGCGGAGCGGCGGGGCGCCGCGGAAGTCCGGCACTACGCGGTGGCCGGGCCCGTCGTGAACGGCAGCACGGGCCGGGACGGGCACGCCGCGTCGCGGTAGATCTTGTGGGTGACGGGGCGGCCCCACCGGCAGGTGGACGGCGTCCGGCGGCAGGAGCGCGTGGTGCTCGTCGGCGAGCGGCTCGTCGTCGGAGAGTTCCGCGACCAGCCGGTGCCCCGGTCGGAAGGTCGCCGCGAACGGGGAGTCCCGCAGGACGTACTCCTCGACCGTCCCCGGCTCCACGGGCACCGCGCGGGCGTGCGGGTGGTGGGGGTCGCCCTCACCCCCGTGCTGCGCGACCTGGGCCTCGCTCTCGGACCGGTCGTCGTCGGCGCGGTCGCCCTGAGCAACGCGGGGTCGGCCTTCACGGCGAACCGCTCCGGCGCGGACCTGCCGGACGGCCGGACCGCGGCCGCCCGCGCGGTCGCCACCGCGTTCCCGGTCTGCGGGGTGGCGGCCGCCGTCGCCGCGGTGCTGACCGCCGTCGGGATGATCGGAGTCCACTCCCACCGTTGCGCCGGGGACGAGGACTCCGCAGCGCTGCCGTCGGGCGCCACGGCAGCCCCGAGTCGGCCCTCGTCCGGTTGACGCCCCGGCCGCGGAAGCCTCCGGGCCGCACCGGGCGGGCGCCGGTCACGACGACCGGCGCCCTCGACCGGCCCGACACCGGTCCGTGGCGGTCGGCCCTTGCGCCACGCATTGACATGGACGCGGCGCAGCGCAACGCTGAGAGCGCTCTCAGAATCGGTACGGACCAATTCCCCCACACCCGCACGGAGGTGGAGAGTGCTCTCCCGACTCAGACTCCGTCTGCTCGCCGTGGCCGCGGCCGCAGGCCTGACCGGTGCCCTGCTCACGTTCGGCGCCGCACCGCCCGCGGACGCCGCGGTGCCCGCCACCATCCCCCTGAAGATCACCAACAACTCCGCCCGCGGTGACGCCGTCCACATCTACAACCTGGGCACCTCGCTGACGACGGGTCAGCAGGGCTGGGCGGACGCGAACGGCACCTTCCACGCCTGGCCCGCCGGCGGCAATCCCCCCACCCCGGCACCGGACGCGTCCATTCCCGGACCGGCCGCCGGACAGACCAAGACCATCCGGATCCCGAAGCTGTCGGGACGCATCTACTTCTCCTACGGCCAGAAGCTGGACTTCCGGCTCACCACGGGCGGCCTGGTCCAGCCCGCCGTCCAGAACCCGAGCGACCCCAACCGCAACATCCTCTTCAACTGGTCCGAGTACACCCTCAACAACGACGGACTGTGGCTGAACAGCACCCAGGTCGACATGTTCTCGGCGCCCTACACGGTCGGCGTGCAGCGCGCCGACGGCGGTGTGACCAGCGCCGGACAGCTCAAGGCCGGTGGCTACAGAGGGGTGTTCGACGCCCTGCGGGCGCAGCCGGGCTGGAGCGGGCTGATCCAGACCCGGCCCGACGGCACCGTCCTGCGGGCGCTGGCTCCGCTGTACGGGGTGGAGACCGGGGCGCTGCCCGCGTCGGTGATGGACGACTACATCAACCGGGTCTGGCAGAAGTACACGACGACCACGCTCACCGTCACGCCCTTCGGGGACCGGCCGGACACGAAGTACTTCGGGCGTGTCTCGGGCAACGTCATGAACTTCACCAACGGCTCCGGCGCGGTCGTCACCAGCTTCCAGAAACCGGACGCCTCCAGCGTCTTCGGGTGCCACCGGCTGCTCGACGCGCCCAACGACCAGGTGCGCGGGCCGATCTCCCGCACGCTGTGCGCCGGGTTCAACCGGTCGACGCTGCTGAGCAACCCCGACCAGCCCGACTCCTCGGCGGCGAACTTCTACCGGGACTCCGTGACCAACCACTACGCCCGGGTCATCCACGACCGCATGGCCGACGGGAAGGCGTACGCGTTCGCCTTCGACGACGTCGGCAACCACGAGTCGCTGGTGCACGACGGCAACCCGGCCGAGGCCCGTCTCACTCTCGCCCCGCTCGACTGAGCCGGCCGGGGCAGGGCCCGCTCCCGCTCCTCCACTCGTGGGGGGCGGGGGCGGACGCGCGGTGCGGCACCTCGCCGGGCGGTGCGGTGACGCGCCGGGGCGTCAGCCCGCGTCGGGCAGCGCGTCCGGGCGGTCCGCCCCGTCCGCCTGCCGCCATGCCCGACGGGCGTTCTCCTCGCGCACCGTGTCCAGCCACCGCCACGGTTTGATCTCGTCCAGGGTGAGGCCGGGGCAGGTGAGCTGGTGGGGGACGCGGCAGGTGGTGCCGGGCGGGGGTTCGTCCAGACCGCCGTTCCATGCCTGCCCGCCCGGGTCGACGTGCCAGCGGTGCCCGCCGGGAACGAGGTGGGTGGGGACGGTGAGCAGGGGTTCGAGCAGGACGTGCTGACCGGTGTAGGTGAGGCGGCGTTCGCCGGGCAGACCGCAGTGCGGGCAGACGGGACGGGCCGGCGGCTCGGGCCCGGTGGCACCGTCGCGGGCGGCCTGCCTCCGGTCGACGCTCTCCCAGGGGCACGGCGTGCCGGCGGGGCGCTGCCGGTGTCCGTCGGGGCCGGGCACCGGGAACAGGTTCGGTTCGTGTGTGTCCCCCATGGAAGTGAGTGTGCGGCGCCGCGCGGGCTCGGGACAGGGCGCAGGGCGGGGCGCACCGGCTGCACGCTGGAATCATGGGCGGACCGCCGATACGTACGGGACTGAGGAGGCTGCGGACGGTCATGGAGGTCGACTGGGAGTGGGACGAGACGCTGTTCTCCGGTGCCGCCGCCTTCTACCGGCGCGGGAGACTCCCGTACGCCCCCCGCCTGGCCGACGTACTCGCCGAGGCGCTGCACCTCGACGGACGGGGCCGCCTGATCGACCTGGGGTGCGGGCCGGGCACGGTCGCCCTGGAGCTGGTCGGTCTCTTCGACGAGGTCGTCGGTGTCGACCCGGACGCGGGGATGCTCACCGAGGCGGCGCGCGGGGCCGCCGAGCTCGACGTGACGGGGAAGGTGCGGTGGGTGCGGGCGCGGGCCGAGGAACTCCCCTGCGGGCTCGGCGGGTTCACCGTGGCCACCCTCGCGCAGTCCTTCCACTGGATGGACCGTGAACGGGTGGCGGCGGCCGTCCGGGAGATGCTCCGGCCGGGCGGCGCCCTGGTGCACATCTCGGACCTCAAGGGCGAGCGGCGGACCGTCGACGGGCTGCCGTATCCGGCGGTCCCGCAGGCGGCGATCGAGGAGCTGGTCCGGCGGTGGCTGGGTCCGGTCCGCCGGGCCGGCCGGGGAGTGCTGCCGCACGGGACGCCCTCGGGCGAGGACGCCGTACTGGCCGCGGCGGGGTTCGCCGGCCCGCACCGCCATGTCGTGCCCGGCGGGCAGGCGCTGGTCCGTACGTGCGACGACGTCGTCGCGGGCGTGTTCTCGATGTCGTTCTCGGCCCCGCACCTGTTCGGCGCCGGGCTCGCCGGCTTCGAGGCGGAGCTGCGCCGGCTGCTGGCGGAGGTCTCGCCGTCGGGCCGTTTCTCCGAGCGCCGTCCCGGGACCGAGGTGTTCGTCTGGCCGCGCGGGACGGACTGAGCCCGGCGACCGGCACGGACCGGTCGCCCGCCCTCACGTGCCGGGGACGCAGGCTTCGGCGATGGACACGCTGTTCTCGTAGAGGTGGTGCCGGGTGATCCGGCCGTCCTCGACGGTCAGGCGCAGGGCGAACGGCCCCTCGAAGGACTTGCCCGTCGCGCGTACGGTGCCCGCCAGCTGCCCGAACAGGACGGCGTCCGTGCCGTCGACGAGGAAGGTGTCGATCGAGGCTCGCGCGTCCTCGGGCACGACGTGCTCCGACAACTCCGAGAACTGGGCGGCGGCTTCGGCTCCCGTCGAGCGGGGCCGGATCCACGGGACGACGGGGTTGTCCGCGAGCAGCCAGTCGACCTCGTCGGCGAAGAGCTCCACCAGCCGGTCGGTGTCTCCGGCCAGGCGGGCGGCGAGGAAGTCGCCGACGACGGAGCGGGTGGCCTCGGCGACCGGGTCTCCCGCGGGGGTGGTGGGGGTGACGGACATGGTGTGCTCCTCGCTGCCGCGGCCGGGACCCGGCGGGTGTTCCCGCCGTGTGTCCGATCCTGTCGAGCCGGAGCGGAACGGTCGATTACCTCGCGGGTCATCATGGCCGCGGGGACGCGGCCGGCCTCCGCGGCGCCCCGGTGCGCGTCCCGGGACCTACGGCTGCCCCGGCCCACGGCGTGAGCACGATCCGGCCGAAGACCTCTCCCGCGGCCATTCTCCGGTGCGCCGACGCCGCCTGCTCCAGGGGCAGCACCGCGTGGACCACCGTGTGCGGTGCTGCCCGGCGACCGCGCCGACCACCACCATCCGGCCGTGGACCCGAGTGGCCCAGTCGGCGCACGGCGAGCGTTTCCCCCCGGGTCCGCGTTCGTTGGGACGGGCATGATCAAGAAGCTTGCCTGTCTCTCCGTCATGGCCACCGCGCTGCTGGTCTCCGCTCCCCTCGCCGAGGCGGCCCCCGTGCCCGGCCCGTCCGCGGGTGTGCCCGGTGGCCCGCTCCTGAACGGCCTCCTCGGGTCGCTGGAGGTGGGGCACCCGGCCACCTCCCCGCAGTCCCTGCTTCCCGCGGGCATCCTGGGCGGCTGAGGGCACGGTGTGACCGGCTAGGACGCCTCGCCGGCGGCATCGTCGGCGTCGGCGTCGTTGGCGCAGCGGAAGCCGAGGTTGCCGGACGAGGAGTCCGGTGTGTTGGACGAGCGTGCGGCGACCCGGTAGCGGTTGCAGTAGGAGTCGTGGCACAGGTAGGAGCCGCCGCGCAGGACCCGTGTCGTCCCGGTGCCGGGACCGTGCGGGTCCGCGGTCGGCGAATCGGCGTAGTAGGACGGCGAGAACCAGTCGGAGCACCACTCCCACACGTTGCCCGCGGTGTTCCACAGGCCGTGGCCGTTGGGCCGGTAGGACTTGACCGGTGCGGTCGTCACATGACCGTCCTCGGCCGTGTTGACGTGCGGGAAGCGGCCCTGCCAGATGTTGCAGCGCCACCGGCCGCCGGGGGTCAGCTCGTCGCCCCAGGCGTAGCGGCGGCCGGCCAGTCCCCCGCGTGCCGCGTACTCCCACTCGGCCTCGGTGGGCAGGCGCTTGCCGGCCCACCGGGCGTAGGCGGCGGCGTCGCTCCAGGAGACGTGGACGACGGGATGGTTCCGCCGTCCGGTGATGTCGGAGCGGGCACCCTCGGGGCGGCGCCAGTGGGCGCCCCGCACGTTGATCCACCAGGGGGCGCCGGCGGCGTTGCCGAGGACGTCGGCCTCCGGGGCGGCGACCACCAGGTGGAACACCGCCGAGGAGCCGTGGCGTTCGGCGTCGGTCACGTGGCCGGTCTCCTTGACGAAGGCGGCGAACCGGGCGTTGGTGACGGCGGTCTCGTCGATGTGGAAGGGCTTGAGACGCACCGCGTGGACGGGCGTCTCGCCGTCGGCCGGATACCCCTCCCCGAAGGCGTCCCCCATCGCGAACCCACCGCCCGGCAGGCGCACCTGGCCGCGGGTCGAGCGCGGGCGGGCGGCGGGTCCCGGTGCCGGGGGGAACGTGCCGACCACGGCGGCCGGGGACGCGGCGGGGGCACAGCACGGGCGGTGGGCGCTGGTCATGGTTCCTCGAATCGGGCTGCGGACGTGCGGGTGCTACGCCTTGTACGTGGACTCGTCGAGCCCGCTCAGGGTCGGGTCGTGACCCACCTCGCCGACGTCGTACATCGACGTCATCCAGTGGTAGAAGTTGTCGCCGCGCTCGCGCAGTACGTCGTACAGCCGGCGCGTCATGCGGCCGCGGACCTCCGCCCGCTCGGGATGGGCGTAGACGTTCTGGAGTTCGTCCGGGTCGGTGTGCAGGTCGTACAGCTCGTTGACGGAGTCGGGGTTGACGACGAGTTTGTACCGGTCCTCGCGCAGCATGCGCTGCGGGTAGGGGAAGTGGTGGCCGTGGAACTCGCAGACGATGTCCTGGTCCCACTCCACCTCCTCGCCCCGCACCAGGGGCAGCAGGCTGCGCGAGTCGACGGCGGGTTTCGGGTCGAGGCCCGCCAGTTCGAGGATGGTGGCGGTGCAGTCGAGGAGGCTGACGAACTCGTCGCGCACCTGGCCGCCGGGCCCGCCGGGGACCCGGAGCAGGCCGGGGGTGCGGTAGATGTCCTCGTACATGGCGGGGCCCTTGTCGTGCAGCCGGTGCGAGCCGGTGAACTCCCCGTGGTCGCAGGTGAAGAACACCGCGGTGTCGTCCACGAGGCCGAGCCGCTCCATGGCGTCCATGACCCGGCCGATCTGCCGGTCGATGAGGGCCACGTAGCCCCAGTAGACCGCGATGAGCTTGCGGGTCGTCTCGATGGGCATGGTGTCGAAGGTCCAGTGCGCGCTGTAGTTGCGCTGGACGGGGGGTTTGCCCTCGAAGGTCTCGGACACCGACCGCGGCAGTTCCACGTCCGCCGGGTCGACCAGGTCGAAGTACTCGTCCGGGAGGATGTACGGCAGGTGGGGTCCGAAGAAGTGCAGGGCCAGGAAGAAGGGCTGGTCGTGGTCGTGGGCGTCGGCGGCGTACCGCTCCAGCCGCTCGATGGCGCGGGTGGCCAGGTAGTGCTCGAAGGTGGCCTCGACCGGCTGGTGCAGCCGGGCGGCCAGCAGGTTGCCGGGGCCGCCGTTGGGCAGGGTGCCGCGGACGCGGTCGCTGATCTCGTACGGGGGCAGTCCACGTTCGGCGAGGTAGGCGAGGTAGTCCGGGTGGTCCACGGGGTTGTGCCAGCCGGGCAGGTCGGGCCCGTCGAAGCCGTAGTCGGCCGCCGTGCGCCGGTTTCCGGCGTGCCACTTGCCGAACAGGCCGCAGTTGTAGCCGTGTTCGCGCAGGGCGCGGGAGAAGGCGAACTGGTCCTCGGCCAGGTCCTCGAGGTAGCCGACGTTGCGCTCGTGGTTGGCCAGGAGCTTGTGCCGGAAGGGTGCCTGGCCGGTCAGGAGACTGGCGCGGGCCGGAGTGCAGATGGCGGTGGGGGTGTACCAGCGGTCGAAGCGGGTTCCCGTGGCGGCCAGTTCGTCGAGCGCGGGTGTGTGGGCCAGCGGGTTGCCGTAGGCGCCGAGCGTGTCCGTGCGGTGCTGGTCGGTCATGAGGAAGAGGATGTTCTTCCTGGACGCGCCGGACCGGGCGTCGGACCGGGCGTCGGAGCGGGTTGCGGCGCCGGTCTGGTTGGCTCGCGTCACTTGCCCGCTCCCGTGAAGAGGTCACCGGTGTAGTAGGTCTTCGGGTCGACGGGCTTCTTCAGTTTGCCGGCGTCGACGAAGTAGTCGTTCATGCCCTTCAGCCAGGTGACGACGGTGCCGTCCCGGGTCAGCCTGTCGAGTTCCTCGACGCCGAGCACCTTGTTGTTCGCGGCGTCCGCCTCGACCTGCTCGACGGGGATCTTCAGCTTGTCGGCGGTGAGTTCGATCGCCTCGTCGGTGTGCTCGGCGCGGAAGGCCATGGCCTCGCGCAGTACGGCGAGGACCTTCTTGGTCTTCTCCGGCTGCTCCTTCACCACCTTGTTGCCCGCGACGAAGGCGGTGGGGAAGGAGACCTCCTTCTCGAAGTCGGCGTTCTTGGCCAGCTCGACCAGGTCGGGGATCTGCTTCTTGATGGTCGCCGCGGCCGGGTACCAGAAGCCCGCTCCGTCGACCTGCTTGGAGGAGAAGGCGGAGACGATGGTGGAGGGATCCATGGGGACGACCTTCAGGTCGTCCTTGGTCATCCCGGCCTTCTCCAGGGCGAGGGAGAGGATCATGTCGCCGGAGGTGCCCTCGGGCACGGCGACGGTCTTGCCCTTGAGCTGCTGCATCGAGGTGATGCCCGGCTGGGCGAGGACGCGGTCGGAGTTGCCGAGGGTGTTGACGGCGACGACCTTGGCCTGGCCGGAGGCGGGGAGCCACATGGCGCCGGGGCCTATGTAGCCGAAGTCGAGGTTGTCCGTGCCCAGGGCCTGGATCTGGAGCGGTCCGTTGGTGAAGACCTTGGCGTCCGCCGACAGCCCGTGCTTCTTCCAGAGGCCCTTGGCCTCGGCGATGGCGATCAGGCTGGCGCCGTTGAAGTCGTTGATGTAGCCGAAGCGGACCTTGTCGGACGACCCGCCGGAGGACGATCCGCCGCCGCACGCGGCGAGCAGCGCCATGGCGGCCACGCCGGCGAGGGTGGTGGTGAGGCTTCTACGGGTGAGATTTCCACGGGTGAGGCTTGTACGGGTGAGGCTTCTTGGGGGGAGAACGGGTGACATGGCGGTGGGCCCCTTCCGGGTCACGACGTCGAGGAGTGGGAACCGGAAAGGGCGGCGGTGCGGCCTTCCTGGTGGTAGACGGAGTGCCAGACCCGGTTGCGCAGGGCGGCGAACTCGGGGCTGAGCCGGAAGGCCTCGTCGCGCCGGATGGCGGGGTCGACCTCGATGACGTCGTAGACGCGTCCGGGGCGGGCGGCCATGACGACGACCCGGTTGGCCAGGAACACGGCCTCGTCGACGTCGTGGGTGATGAACAGGACCGTGCGCTTGTCCTGGCTCCAGGTCTCCAGCAGCTGCTCCTGGAGCTTGACCCGGGTGAGCGCGTCGAGGGCGCCGAAGGGTTCGTCCATCAGCAGGATGGAGGGGTCGACGGCGTAGGCGCGGGCGATGGCGCAGCGCTGCCGCATGCCTCCGGACAGGGTCTTGGGCAGGGCGTCGGCGAACGCCTCCAGGCCGACCAGTTCGATGAAGTGCTCGGCACGGGCGCGGCGTTCGTACTTGGGCACACCGGTGGTGCGCAGCCCGAACTCGACGTTCTGGCGCACGGTGAGCCAGGGGAAGAGGGCGTACTGCTGGAAGATGACGCCGCGTTCGGGTCCGGGGCCGCAGACCGGGACGCCGTCCACCAGGGCGCGGCCGGAGGTGGGGGTGTCGAGTCCGGCGAGGATGTTCATCAGGGTGCTCTTGCCGCAGCCCGAGGGACCGACGACGGTGACGAACGCGTGGTCCGCGATGTCGAGGCTGACGTCGTCGAGGGCGGTGAAGGTATCCCGGCCCAGCGAGAAGGTCTTGGTGACGTGCTGGACGGAGATCTTGGCGGGTGTGCTGGTCATCGGCGTTCCTGCCATCGGGTGAGCCGGCGTTCGGCGAGGAGGAGGACCCGGTCCATGAGCAGACCGAGGATTCCGATCGAGACGAGTCCGACGAAGATGGTCGGCAGGTCGTAGTAGAGCTGGGCGTTCTGCATGCGGTAGCCGAGGCCCTCCTGGGCCGCGAGCAGTTCCGCGGCGACGAGGGTGGCCCAGGCCGAGCCAAGACCGACCCGCATGCCGACGAGGATGAAGGGCGTGGACGCCGGCACCACGACGCGGACGAAGATCGTGAGGTCCCTGGCGCCCAGCACCCGGGCGGCGTTGATGAGGGTGCGGTCGACGCTCACCACGCCCTGGAAGGTGGAGATCACACAGGCCAGGAACGCGGCGAGGAAGATGACGAAGATCTTCGGCGTCTCGTCGATGCCCATGGCGACCACGGCCAGCGGGAGGATCGCCAGCGGCGGGATGGTGCGGAAGAACTGGATCCAGGGTTCGACCAGCCCGCGCACGACGGAGTACCAGCCCATCAGGAAACCGACCAGGACCGCGGCGGCCGTACCGAGCGCGAAGCCGATGAGGACCCGCGTCAGGCTGGCCGCGGCGTCGGTGGCGAGCGTGCCGTCGGCGATCAGCACCCTGGCCTGGGAGACGACCTCCGGCGGGGTCGGCAGCTTGAGTCCCGCGGACGCCAGGAACCACCAGATCGCGATGCCGAGGGCGACGGACACGGTGTTCAGTACGAGGGTCAGGCCGCGCCGGCCGGTGCGTTCGCGCGTCCGCGTCGTCTTCGCCGTGCCCGGGTCGGCGTCGGAGGGGGCCCCGGACCGCTGTGGGGGCGGCGGGTGCCCCGGGTCGGCCCCCCGCTGGTCAAGGACGGACATGGGCGGCTCCTTCGGTGGCGGAGTCGGGTGCATCGGACGGGCCCTTCACGTCGGCGGTTTCGGGATACCTCGCCAGGAGGGGAGAGCTGTGGAAGACCGCGGCGAGCGCGCCGATGGCGCCGTCGTCGTCGGAGAGCCGGGCCGCGGCGACGACGGGGCCGGCCGACGCGGTCGGGAAGATCTCGGCGGCGAGGGTGGCGGCGACCTGTTCCACGAGGACGGGCGCCAGCCGGGTGATCTCGCCGCCGATGACCACCTTCGCCGGGTTCAGCATCATGGTCGCGGCGCCCACCACGCGGCCCAGCGCTCCCGCGGCCTCCCGCAGGACCCGGTCCACGACGGGGTGGGCGCGGCGCACGGCGGCGGCGAGGTCGTCGAGGTTCTCCAGACGCAGTCCGAACTCCCAGCAGGCGGCGAGGATGCCGGGCACCGAGGCCACCGTCTCCAGACAGCCCCGCTTGCCGCACCGGCAGGGCCGGCCCGCCGCTTCGACGGTCACGTGGCCCAGCTCGCCGGCCAGCCCGGACGAGCCCGTCACCAGTTGGCCGCCGACGACGAGACCGCCGCCGACGCCGTCCGACAGGCGCACGTACACCAGGTCGGCGACGCTGTCCGCGCCGCTGATGGCCTCGGCGAGGGCGGCGAGGCGGGTGTTGTTGTCGACGATGACCGGTGCGTCGAAGCGCTCGGCGAAGGCCACGTCGACGCCCTCTGGTGCCGGGCGCAGCACGGTGGCCCCGCCGGTGGCGCGCGGCCAGGCCGCTCCCTCGGGGGCCGGGTAGGGGCCGGGCACGCCGATGCCGATGCCCTGCAGCGCCCCGTAGTGGACTCCGGCCTCGCCGCTCAGCCGGTCGACCAGTTCCAGGGCCAGCTCGGTACGGGTCGCCCAGGTCGCGGTGGACTCGTACCGGACGGAGCCCGAGACCATGATCTCGTGCGAGGCGTCGGCGACGACGACGTGGACGCGTCGGTGTCCGAAGTCGACGCCCATGAACTGGGCCGACGCCGGGTCGAGCGCCAGCCGTTCGGCCGGCCGGCCGCTGCCCTCGCGCCGGGAGGCGTCGGTGTCCAGGACCACGATGGCACCTCGCTGCAGGAGGTGGCCGGTGATCTCGGACAGGGTGGTGCGGGACAGGCCCACGACCCGGGCGATCTCGCCGCGGCTCATGGCGCCGTTCTCCTGCAGCGCACGCATCACGCGCTCTTCGTGGGTCCGCCTGACCAGTGCGTGCACTCCGCTGGGCATCTGCATGCCGATCAAGGTAGGGAGGCGGGATTATTCCGTCAACACTCCGACAGAAAGACGCAACGAAGCGTTCACAAAGCCTGGTGGGCCGGGCCTTGCCCGACTCGGTCGGGCCGGTTTATTCGTCCGCCCTGTTGACGTAAATGTGCGGTCGTTCGCATGCTGTGCGCCATGCCCCCGTCATGCGGCTCGTGTGCCGCGCCTCGGTTCCCGGACGGGGACGACGAAGGAGAACCCGACTGATGACCGATGCCGAGTACGGACTCCACCGACGCTCCCTGCTGGCCGGCGCCGCCGGTGTGGGGGCGGCGTTCGCCCTGCCCGCGAGCGCGGCGCAGGCCGCTCCCGCGGCGGCTCCCGCCCCGGCCGGGGCGTCGCGGCGGTACCCGCGGAACTGGCCCGACGCCGAGACGTACGGCGTCGCGGACACCCGCGAGGATCTGTGGCCGCGCGAGGACAACTCGTTCGTCCTCCCGCTGGAGTTGCGCCCTCGCGACGAGGAGCGGGGCACGGTGTGGATGCGCGACACCTACGTGAACTGCTTCGTCGTCGACGGCCGCCCGCTGTACGTCGCCACCGGCACGTCACGGGTGCCCGGACTGGATGCCGCCGGCCCCTGGAACGACGGCATCTTCGTATGGCTGGCCCCCTCCCTCAAGGGTCCGTGGCGGCTGGCCGACACGACGGGGATCCGGCCCGGGGCCGAGCGGGGCAAGGTGTGGTCGCCCGAGTTCGTCGGGGAGAACCGGCCCGGGCGCACGGTCGTCGCGCCGTGGCAGGAGTACTGGCACGACGAGCAGTTCGGCAAGCGGGGCCAGGCCTGGGCGCCCGAGCTGCACCACTTCCGCGGCACCTGGTACATCGTGGCGTGCATGGGCGACCACTCGCGCAAGGTCGGCTCGTTCATGCTGGTGAGCGAGGGCGGCGTCGAGGGGCCGTACCGGCTGATCGAGGGGAATCTGGAGAAGCCGTTCGGCGACTCCTTCATCGGGGGGCCGAAGTTCATCGAGCCCGGTGCCTACCACCACATCGACGGCGGTCTCTTCTCCGAGGGCGACGACGCGTGGCTGGTGCTGCACAACGACCTGTACGCGAAGTTCCGGGACGACATGGAGGACATCGTCACGACGACGGACCTGCCCCGGTTCGAGCAGACTCCCTACTCCCCCGAGCCGTACCTCGAGGGCGCGTACGTGTTCAAGTACCGGGGCAAGTACCACCTCGTCCACGCCGCGTGGGACCGGACGTCGGTCAACGCCGACGGCACCGTCCGCCACGCCTACGACGTGCCCGCGACCGGCCGGGTGCAGTACCAGTACGACGCCGTCGTCGCCGTGTCCGACCGGTTCGAGGGCCCGTACGCGAAGCGGTACACCGCGGGCGTCGGCGCCGGTCACAACAACTTCTTCGTCGACCACAGGGGCGATCTGTGGGCGACGTACTTCCTGAACCCCGCCGCCGGATACTGGTCCGCCCCCTCGCGCGTCGCGGACTCCGCGGTGCCCGGTGTCGTACGGCTGGAGTGGACCGGTCCGTCGGACGGCCGGCTGTACGTGAAACGGGAGTCCGACGGGCGCGGCACCCGGCACTGAGCGCCGGGTGTGCCCGGTCGCCGCTCCCTCGCATGCCGTGACGACACGACGGGCGTAGTGTCCATGTATGGGTGATGTGCGGTGTGGTCGGCGCCGGGCAGTCCCGCCTCCGGCGGCGGGGCACGGCCACCGGCACCGTCCTTCGGCCCACCGCCGGGTTGCCGGCGGGCTCCCCCCGCCGGCTCGGCCGCGGGCGGCCGGATGATGGACTCCGCGATGGCCGCCGTGGTGCGGGCGAGCGGTGCGTTCGGAGCGATCCTGTACGTGCTGCCGCCGGGCGAGGACGCCGTGTGGCAGGTGCTGATCGCGGGGGTTCCGCAGGAGATGGCCGCCCCGTGGCGGCGGGTCGGGCTGAAGGACCCGATGCCGGTGGCGGACGCCGTGCGCGAGCGGCGCCTGGTGTGGGCGGGCGGCCGGGAGGAGATGGCACGCCAGTATCCGCGGCTGGCTCTGGTCCTGCCGTACGACTTCGCACTGGCCGCCGCACCGCTCGTCTCGGGCTCCGACGTCCGGGGCGGGCTGGTGCTGCTCTGGTCCGGGAACCACCCGGCGCGGCTGAGCACCGGTGAACAGGACGCCGTCCGGGCGGGGTGCCGGCGGCTGGCCGAGGGCCTCCGGCAGGCGGCCGACCGGGGCGAACCGGTGCTGCCTCGGGACCGGCCCCGGACCCTGCCGCCGCCGGCGCCGAGCGTGCCCTCCCCCGTGGAGGCGACCGCGCTGTCCGCCTTCGTCGACCGTCTGCCGGGCGGATCCTGCGCGCTGGACCTGAACGGACACCTCACCTTCGTCACCCCGGCGGCGGCCGAGCTGCTCGGTGCCGACCGGGCCGCCCTGGTGGGCGCCCTGCCGTGGGAGGCACTCCCGTGGATGGACGTGCCGCACGTCGAGGACCGCTACCGGGCTGCGCTGGTCAGCCGTCGGCCGCAGGCGTTCACGGTCCTGCGCCCGCCGCACACGTGGCTGGCCTTCGAGCTGTACCCGGACGCCACCGGGCTGAGTGTGCGCATCACCCGTGGCAGCCCGGACGCGGACGCGCCCCCGTCCCGGCCTGCGCAGCCCTCCGGGCCCAGTCGTGCCACCGTGCTCTACCACCTGATGCACCTGGCCTCCACCCTGACCGAGGCGGTCGGGGTGCGGGACGTGGTCGAGCAGACCGCCGACCAGTTGATGCCCGCTCTGGGTGCGCAGGGCATGGTGGTGATGGCCCCGGAGGACGGCCACCTGAAGATCGTCGGTCAGCGCGGCTACCGCCCGGAACTCCTCGCACGCTTCGACGGCGCTCCGCTCACCTCGACCGTCCCCGGCGCCGACGTCATGGTCACCGGAGTCCCGGGGTTCTGGACGACCTTCGACGAACTCCACGGGGCCTACCCGGCCATGACGCACGAGGACGGGATGGCCGCGTGGGCCGTGCTGCCGCTGATCGCCTCCGGCCGTCCCATCGGCTCCCTCCTCCTCGCCTACCGACGGCCCCACGTCTTCCCGCCCGGCGAACGGGCCGCCCTCACCTCGCTGGCCGGTCTCGTCGGGCAGGCCCTGGACCGGGCCAGGCTCTACGACGCCAAACACCACCTCGCGCACCGGCTGCAGTCCGCGCTGCTGCCCCACACCCTCCCTCACGTGCCCGGCCTGAGCGTCTGCGCCCGCTACCTCCCGGCGGCCCGCGGACTGGGCATCGGCGGCGACTTCTACGACGTCATCCGCCTCGACGAGCACACGGCCGCCGTCACCATCGGCGACGTGCAGGGGCACAACGTGGACGCCGCCGCGCTCATGGGGCAGGTCCGCACCGCCGTGCACGCCCACGCCACCGTGGGGTCGCCGCCCGGCGACGTCCTGGCCCGCACCAACCGGGTGCTCACCGACCTGGACCCGGACCTGTTCACCAGCTGCGCCTACGTCCACCTCGACCTGGCCACGCACCGCGCCTGCGTGGCGCTCGCCGGTCACCCCCCGCCGCTGGTGCGCCACGCCGACGGGCGCATGGAGGCGCTGCGGGTGCCGCCCGGCCTGCTGCTGGGCATCGAGCCGGACACCGTGTACCCCTCGCTGGAGTTCCCGCTGCCGCCGGGCAGCGTGCTCGCCCTGTACACCGACGGACTCGTGGAGGCGCCCGGAGTCGACCTCGACGACGCGATCGCGGCCCTCGCCGGGCTCGTCGAGCACGGCGATCCCGGCGACCTGGACGCCATGGCCGACACCCTCATCCGGCACGCGCCGACCCCGGGCGACGACATCGCCCTGCTGCTCATCAGCCCCGACGCGCCGGAATCCGGGCACTCCCGGGGCAGGTCGATCGTTTTCACGGGCAAGACGGACGAAAGCCGGTCGGAGCGGACCGGCAGCGGAGGAGAAGACCCCTGATGAAACACCAGAGGGTGCGCGATCTGATGAGCGACGCCGTGGTCCGCGTGCAGCGGGGCACACCGTTCAAGGAGATCGCCCACCTGCTGCTGGAATACGACATCACGGCGGTGCCCGTCGTCGACGGGGAGAACCGTCCGGTGGGCGTGGTGTCGGAGGCGGACCTCCTGCAGAAGATGTGGGGCGGGGAGCCGGACGGCTCCCCCGAGCACGCCGAGTGGTCCCGGTCGGCCGGTGACAAGGCGGACGCCACGGACGCGGCCGGGCTCATGACCTCGCCCGCGGTCTGCGCCCTGGAGGGCTGGAGCGTCGTCGACGCCGCCAGGGTGATGGCCCGGCACCGCATCAAGCGGCTCCTGGTCGTCGACGGGGAGGGGCGGCTGTCCGGGGTGGTCAGCAGGAGCGACCTGCTGCGGGTGTTCCTGCGCACGGACCGCGCGATCCGCACCGAGATCATCGAGGAGGCCCTGGTCAAGGCGCTGGGCCTGGCTCCCTCGTCGGTGCAGGTGGACGTGGCGCACGGGCATGTCGTCCTCAGTGGCCTGCTCCCGGACCATGTGTCCGCCCCGCTGCTGGAGGAGCACTGCCGGAGCGTGGACGGCGTCGTCGCCGTGGAGTTCAGACCGGCCGGGGAGGCCGGCGCCGAGGGCCCTGCCGCCGTCGGCTCCTGACCGCGCCAGGCCGGCGCAGGCCCGCCCGTGCCCGCCTCCCGGGGGGACGGGGCGCGGACACGGGCGGAGTGCGGGGCCGGGTGCGTCAGACTCCGGTCGAGTCCTTCACCCCCGGGGGCCGGGCCGGTGCGGTCCCGGCCGTGGCGGGCGCGGGTGCGGGGCCGCCCTCGCTGAGACCGAAGCGTCCCACGCACGTTCTCCCTTGTTCCCTTGCGGTGAAGGCGACGGAGCACGGCCGGAGTTGACCTCACGGGGACCGGCGTCGCCGCGAACCGACGTTAGTGAGGCGATGCCGTGTTTGGCAGTGTGAGATTTACCTGACACTGTTCGGCTTCGTGATGGCTTATCAGTGCACGGCGTCGTAGGCTCGCCGCATGCCCACCGATCGAGACACCACCACGGCTCCCGTCCCGCTGCGCGAACGGCGGCGGAACGCCGCGGTCCGGGAGATCGTGGACGCCGCCGAACACCACGTCGGCCTGCACGGGCCCGCGGCCCTGTCCCTGCGCGCGATCGCCCGCGGCCTCGGCATGACCGTGCAGGCGCTCTACCACTACTTCCCGAACCGGGACGCCCTCGTCACCGCCCTCATCACCAAGGCGTACGGCGACCTGTCCGACACGCTGCAGGCCGCCGCCGACACCGCGGCCGACAAGCCCTCCACGCCTCGCCCGGTAGCGGTGGCCGAGGCCTACCGCGGCTGGGGCGTCGCCCACCCGGAGCGCTTCCAGCTCCTGTACGGGACGCCCCTGCGGTACTACGCGGCGCCGGCCGAGGGCCCGACGACCCAGGCGGTCCGCCGGATGGCGGCGATCTTCCAGCGCGAACTGTTCGCCGGCTTCACCCCGGCCCAGCTCGCGGCCGCCGACGCCCCCTCCCCCTCGCCTCCGTTCCGGGAGCACCTGGAAGGACTCCCCGTGCACGCGCAGGGCGAGCTGCCGCCCGCCGCGGTCTCCCTCTTCCTGAGCGCGTGGGGGCACGTGCACGGCCTGGTCGTGCTGGAGGTGTTCGGTCACACCGCCTTCCTCGGCGACCATCAGGCGGAGGTCTTCCGGTCGTCGGTCCGGATGATGCTCGAGGACGTCCACCGCCGGATAGCCGCACCCGCCGTCTGACCGGCCGCGGCTCTCAGGGGCGGTGGCCGTCGTCCCCGCCCGCACGGGTCGCGTCCGGTGCGGTCAGGGCCGGGATCTCCGGGTGGTCGCGGAGCGCGGCGATCACCGCGTTCACCGCGGCACGCCCGGGGGCGCCGCGCCGCACCACGACGGCGACGTTGCGGTGCACCGGTGGGCTCAGCCGCCGGGTGAGGACGGCGTGGTCCGCGGTGACCGCCAGGGCGGGCAGCAGGGCGATCGACCCGGTCGTCTCCACGTGCCGCAGCAGCATCAGGTAGTTGCTGAAGCGGCAGGCCACCCGGGGTTCGAAGCCGGACTCGCGGCAGAGCCGCACGGTGAGGTCGGCCATGTAGGACTGCGGGCGGTCGCAGGCCCAGGTCTCCTCCTCGCACGCGGCGAGGTCGACCGCGGTGCGGGACGCCAGCGGGTGGCCCCGCGGCAGCACCAGCACCACCGAGTCGCTGCCGAGCGACATGACTTCCAGGTCCGCGCCCCAGGTCAGGCCGGAGTAGTCGGTGGTGGTGACGATGACGTCCGCCTCGCCCGAACGCAGGGCGGGGCCGCTCTCGTGCGGCTCCATCTCCATGAGTTCGAGGTGCAGGTGCGGATGGGTGGTGGCGAGGCGGGTCGCCGCCGGGACGGCGAGGCTGTAGATCGCGCTCTGGAACACACCGAGCCGGACGGTGCCGATGGGCTCGTCGTTCAGGGCCCGCAGTTCGGCCTCCGCCTCGGCCATCCGGTCCAGGATCTCCCGGCCCCGGCGGGCCAGCAGGAGTCCGGCCGGGGTCAGCCGCACCCGCCGGCCGGTCCGCTCGATCAGCCGGCACCGGGTCTCGGTCTCGAGCACCGACAGTTGCTGGGAGACCGTCGACGCGCTCAGGTGCAGCGTGTCGGCGACCGCGCGGACGGTGCCGAGGGTGTCCAGCAGGCTGAGCAGTCGCAGTCGTCCCGAGTTGAGCACGGAGCCAGCGTACGGCGCTTGTACGGTTCTGCCGCACAGCCACGTCGAAAGTGTGCGATGGACACGCGCAGCGGAGCGTCCCTAACGTCGGTCGCATGCCTTCCGAGACTTCCGGCGCCGACCCGGGGCGCCACCTGATCCGCTACTCCGGCCACGCGCCCTTCTCTCCGGAGGTCGTCGTCCGCGCCGCGGGCACCTCGGTGTTCACCGAGAGCGGCCGCGAACTGCTGGACTTCACGTCCGGTCAGATGAGTGCCATCCTCGGGCACTCCCATCCGGCGATCGTCTCGACGGTGCGCGAGCAGGTCGCGCACCTCGACCACCTGCACAGCGGCATGCTCAGCCGCCCGGTCGTCGAGCTGGCCCGCCGGCTCGCCGGCACCCTGCCCGAGCCGCTCGACAAGGCGCTGCTCCTGACGACCGGGGCGGAGGCGAACGAGGCCGCGGTGCGGATGGCGAAGCTCGTCACCGGCCGCCACGAGATCGTCTCCTTCGCCCGCTCCTGGCACGGCATGACCCAGGCCGCCGCGAACGCCACCTACAGCGCCGGACGCAAGGGCTACGGCCCGGCGGCGCCGGGCAACTTCGCGCTGCCGGTGCCGGACCGCTACCGTCCCTCGGTCGTCGGCGCGGACGGCGGGCTGGACTGGCGCCGCCAGCTGGACCTGGGCTTCGAGATGATCGACGCCCAGTCGGTCGGCAGCCTCGCCGCGTGCCTGGTCGAGCCGATCCTCTCCTCGGGCGGCGTCGTCGAGCTTCCGCCGGGTTATCTCGCCGCCCTGGCGGACAAGTGCCGCGAGCGCGGCATGCTGCTGATCCTCGACGAGGCGCAGACCGGGCTGTGCCGCACCGGCGACTGGTACGCCTTCGAACACGAGGGTGTCGTCCCCGACATCCTCACGCTGTCCAAGACGCTCGGCGCGGGGCTGCCGCTGGCCGCCGTGCTGACCAGCGCGGAGATCGAGCGGCGGGCGCACGAGCGCGGTTTCCTGTTCTTCACCACCCACGTCAACGACCCGCTGCCGGCCGCCGTGGGCAACACCGTCCTGGACGTCCTGGTCCGCGACCGGCTCGACGAGCGCGCACGGGGGCTCGGCACGGCGCTGCGGGGCGGGCTGGACAAGCTCGCCGCCCGCCACGACGTGGTCGGAGACGTCCGCGGCCGGGGGCTGCTGCTGGGCATGGAGCTGGTCGGGGACCGGGTACTGGGCGAGGGCGGCGCCGACCGTCTCGGCGCCGACGTCACCCGGCGCTGCTTCGATCTGGGGCTGCACATGAACATCGTCCAACTCCCGGGGATGGGCGGCATCTTCCGTATCGCTCCGCCGTTGACCGCGAGCGACGACGAGATCGACCGCGGTGTCGCCATTCTCGACCGGGCGCTGAGCGACGCCGCACGGGACCTGTGACACGCGGGCCCCGGTGACCTGGGGGTCCAGGTCACCGGGGCCGTGTACGTCGGTGGTCAGACTCCGGCCGTCTCCGGCTCGCGGCGGGGCTCCGCGGGCGCGGCGGTGTCGCCGAGCTCCTTGTGGAGCTTCTCGCCCTCGACGTCGACGTTCGGCAGGAGGCGGTCCAGCCACTTGGGCAGCCACCACGCCTTGGTGCCGAGCAGGGCGAGCACCGCGGGCACGATGGCCATGCGGACCACGAAGGCGTCGAAGAGGATCGCGATCGCGAGGCCGAAGCCCATCATCTTGATCATGGCGTCGTTCTCCAGGATGAAGCCGGAGAAGACGCTGATCATGATGATCGCGGCCGCCGCGACCACCCGGCCGCCGTGGGTGAAGCCGGTGGTCACGGAGTCGGCGGCGGACGCTCCGTGGACGTAGGCCTCCCGCATGCGGGTGACGAGGAAGACCTCGTAGTCCATGGCGAGACCGAAGACGACGCCGATCATGAAGATGGGCATCATCGACATGATCGGGCCCGGCTGGTCGACGCCGAAGACGTCCGCGAGCCAGCCCCACTGGAAGACCGCGACCACCGCGCCGAGCGCCGCGGCCACCGAGAGCAGGAAGCCCAGGGCCGCCTTCAGCGGGACGAGGACCGAGCGGAACACCAGCATCAGGAGCACGAAGGCGAGCCCGACGACCAGCGCCAGGTAGGGGACGAGCGCGTCGTCCAGGGTCTGCGAGAAGTCGATCGTCATCGCGGTCGCGCCGGTGACCAGCATGGTCGCGCCCGTGTCGGTCCTGATGCCGCCGGACAGCGAACGGATGTCGTGGACCAGCGACTCGGTGGCGGTGTCGCTCGGGCCGGTCTTGGGGACCACGGTGAGGACGGCGGTGTCGCCCTCCTCGTTGAAGTTGGCCGGGGTGACGGCCGCGGCCCCGCCCAGTCCGGTGATCCGGTCGCCGACGGCGTCGGCGGCCGCCTTCGGGTCGTCGGCGCCGCGCGCGTCGACGGTGACCATCAGCGGACCGTTGAATCCGGCCCCGAAGGACTCCGACAGCATGTCGTAGGCCTTGCGCTGGGTGGAGTCGGGGGCGGAGCTGCCCTCGTCGGGCAGGCCCAGCTCCATCCCGGCGGCCGGCACGGCGATCATGCCGAGGCCGAGGACGGCGGTCAGCAGCACGGTCACCGGGCGCCGCAGCACGAAGCGGGCCCAGCGGGTGCCGAGCCTCGGCCTGGCGGAGGCGTCCCGTGCCGCGGCGGGCGCCTTGCGGTCCCTGCGGCTGAGCGCCTTCTTGCCGGCGAAGCCGAGCAGCGCCGGGGTGAGGGAGAGGGCGATGAGTACGGCGATGACGACGGTGCCGGCGGCGGCCAGGCCCATCTTGGTGAGGATCGGGATGTTGACGACCGCGAGACCCGCCAGGGCCACGACGACGGTCAGTCCGGCGAAGACGACCGCGGAGCCCGCGGTGCCGACCGCGCGTCCGGCGGCCTCCTCGGGTGTGCGGCCCTCGGCTATCTCGGCCCGGTAGCGGGAGACGATGAACAGGGCGTAGTCGATGGCGACCGCGAGGCCGATCATCATGGCGAGCGTGGAGGTCGTGGCGGAGAGTTCCAGGGTGCTGCCGAGCGCCCCGATGGCGGAGATGCCGATGCCGACGCCGATGATCGCCGAGAGCAGCGGCATGCCGGCCGCGACCAGTGAGCCGAAGGTCAGCAGGAGCACGACCGCGGCGACTCCGATACCGATCAGCTCGGCGGTCCCGCCCATCTCCTGCTCGGCCACGACCGCGTCGCCGCCGGTCTCGACGGTGAACCCGCCCTCGCGCGCGTCGTCGGTGGCGGCGGTGAGCGCGTCGCGGGCCTCGTCGGTCAGCTCCATCGCGTTGACCTTGTAGGTCACGGAGGCGTACGCGGTGGTGCCGTCCTCGCTGACGGCGTCCGCCTCGAACGGGTCGTCCACCGAGGAGACCTGCGGGCCCGCACCGAGGGCAGTCACCAGTTCCTCGACCCGGTCCTTGCCCGCCGGGTCGGAGATCTTCCCGCCCTCGGGTGCGCGGATCACGACGCGTGCGGTGGCGCCCTCGGCGCCGGCGGCCGGGAACTGCTTGTCGAGCAGGTCGAACGCCTTCTGGGACTCGGTGCCGGGCATGGAGAAGGAGTCTTCGGGCGGGGCGGGCGCGGTGGACGCGGCGACGCCGGCGCCCGCGAGTATGGCCACCCACAGCAGGGCGACGAGGCCGCGGCGCCGAAACGCCCGCCGGCCGAGTCGATAGAGGAACGTAGCCACCTTGGGACCAATCCGTCGGGTTACGGGCAGGACGAAGACCCGGCACATGGGGGGAAGGCGGAGGCGCTGACCGGGGTACGTATCCATGCTCGCCCGGGGTTTTCGGTGTTCGGTCCGCCCCTGGGTCTGGACCGCTGTACTGCGTCGGGTGTAGTGCGTTCCCGCGCCCCTCTCCCCCGGGTGTAGATCACGAAGATGGATGTACGCCGCATTCCGTTGCCGCGGGCAGCCGATGCGTACGGGGGTGGCGTCGACGCCACCCCGACCTGCGCCGCACGACGGCCGGCCCGCCGGCCCCGGGAGGACCCGAGCGGGCCGGCCCTCGTTCAGGACGGTGCCGCCCCGATCCGCACCCGGTCGCTGTCGCCGTCGGAGAGGAAGGACGCCAGGGCCCGCCCCTCCGTGTCGACCTCGGCTCCTTCCGCCCGGGTGAGGCGGCGCAGCGGAGCGACGGTCACCGTGCCGTCCGCGACGGTCCAGGTCGCGGAGACCCGGCCGTCGACGAGGACGAAACGGGCGCCGGTGACCGACAGGCCGCGGTGCGCGTCGTCGATGATCCGGCCGCGGTCCTGGTAGCCGAGGACCGCGTTGTCGAAGGCCGGCAGGAACCGTACCGGCGCCGGGGTGCCGGGGTCGGGCCGCGGCGCGTCGGGGAGGTCCAGCAGTTCCCGGCCGCGTTCGTCGCGGAAGGAGACCAGTTCCCCGCGCACCGCGGCGACCGCGGCCGGCAGTCCGGCGAGCCCGCACCAGGCGCGCAGGTCCGCCGACGCGGCCGGCCCGAACGCGGCGAGGTAGCGCCGTACCAGCGCCTGACCGACCGGATCGGTGCCCGGCGGGGCCGGCGGGTCGACCGCGCGGCCCAGCCAGGCCGCGACCGGGGCGTTGCGCACCCCGGCCCGGGTGCGCCACAGCCCGCGCGGCGGCAGCTGCACCATCGGGATCAGCGCGGCGACCAGCATCTCCCCCAGCGGCCGCGGTCCCGGATCCGGCCAGCGCCCGGCCACCGCCCGCGCGAGCTCGGCCATCGAGCGGGGCTCGCCGTCGGCCAGGACCGCCCGGCCCGCCGCCGCGAGCTCGTCGAGGTCCACCCCTTCCAGTTCGCGGCGGTAGGTGCCGAGGACGCGTCCGCGGAGCATGGCGTCGTGGCGTGACCGCCAGGCCAGTACGTCGTCGGCGGTGACGAGGTGGACGGTGCGGCGCATCAGGTGGGTGCGCACCACTCGACGCCCGGTCAGCAGGTCGTCGAGCACCCGCGGGGCGAAGTCGCGCAGCCGCGACCACAGCCCGACGAACGGTTCCTGCGGCTCCTGCGCCTGCATGCCGCCGAGGTGCGCGACGGCGCCGGGCACCGGGCGGTCCGCACGGTCGAGCAGCAACTGCCGGGCGAGGGCCGCCCGGTTCAGCGACCGGGCGTCGAGCACGGTCACGCGTCGTACTCGCTCACCACGTCCAGGACCCAGGTGACGCCGAACCGGTCCCGCAGCATGCCGTAGAGGGGCGCCCACTGGGCGGTGCCCAGGGGCCGCAGGACGGTCGCGCCCTCGGACAGCTTCTCCCAGTACGCGGTGGTCTCCTCGGCGCTCTCGGCGCGGACGGAGACGAAGAACGCGTTCTCGCCCCGGTTCCACGGCAGGTCGGACGGCACGTCGTAGGCCATCACGCTCAGGCCGTCGGCGGTGGACACCTGGCCGAACATCACCTGGTCGGCCTCGGCGGGATCCTGGACGTTGCCCGCGTCCTTGTAGGTCACCACGGTCAGGTCGCCGCCGAACGCGGACCGGTAGAAGGTGAGCGCCTCGCGGGCGTCTCCGCGGAAGTTCAGGTGGGTCACTGCTCTGGCGGTCATGACTGGCTCCTCGCCTCGTGGGGGATCAGGTGGAACGGCCCACGGCAGCGGGCCGGCCGCGGGGCGTTTCCGGCCCCGCCGTGCTCACTCTGCTTCAGGTAGAGGTCAGGTTGTGGCCGCTACTCGCGCGAGCATGGTGGGCATGCGGAAAACCTCGGCCCGGCTGCTGTCACTGCTCTCGCTGCTCCAGGCACGCCGGGACTGGCCCGGACCGGCACTGGCCGAGCGACTGGACATCAGCCCGCGCACGCTGCGCCGCGACGTCGACCGGCTCCGCGAGCTGGGCTATCCCGTGCTGGCGGTCAAGGGCCCCGACGGCGGCTACCGGCTCGACGCCGGGACACGGCTGCCGCCGCTGCTCTTCGACGACGAGCAGGCGGTCGCGCTCGCCGTCGCGCTGCGGACCGCCGCCGCAACCGGCGCCGGGATCGAGGACGGGGCGGCCCGCGCGCTGACCACCCTGCGCCAGGTCATGCCCGCGAGGCTGCGGCACCGGATCGACGCCCTCCACGTCACCCCCGTCGTCGCCTCCGTCGAGGGGCCCGGTTCCCCCGGGCCGCAGGCGGACGCCGGCGTCCTCATGACGCTGAGCGCCGCCGCGCGGGCCCGCGAGGTACTGCGCTTCGACCACACCCCGGCCCATCCGGCGGACGCCGTGCCGTCCCCGCGCCGGGTGGAACCGCACCATCTCGTCACCCGCGGCGGGCGCTGGTACCTGGTGGCCTGGGACCTGGACCGCGGGGACTGGCGTGTCTTCCGCGCCGACCGGATCACCCCGCGCACCCCCACCGGCCCCCGCTTCACACCGAGGGAGCTGCCCGGCAAGGACGTGGCCGCGTTCGTGACCGGACGGTTCCGCGGCTCCGGGGAGTCTCCCGACTGGCCCTGCCGCGGCCGGGCCGTACTCCGCTCGCCCGCCTCGGCGGTGTCCCCGCACGCCGCCGACGGGGTCGTCGAGGAACTCGGCCCGGACCGCTGCCGGCTGACCATCGGATCCTGGTCGTGGGCCTCTCTCGCCGCCGCCCTCTGCCTCTTCGACACGGACGTCGAGGACGTCGAACCGCCCCCGCTCAGGGAGGCGTTCGTGCGGTTGGCCGACCGCTGTGCCCGGGCCGCCGCCGGGCCCGCGGCCCCTTGACGAGGGCGCCGGGGCCCGGGCGGGAGGCACGCCGGGCGAGGGGGCGGGGCGGGCCGGATCCGAACCGGCGTCACACCCGCTGGGTCTGCTCCACGCCGGCGGGACCGGTGGCCATGCCGACCGCCACGATCCGCGAGCGGCTGTGCAACCGCAGGGAGACGGCGACGAAGGCGATCGCGACCAGGGTCATCGCCGCGCCCGCCCAGGCGGTGGCGGCGTACCCGAGGTCCGCGTCGATCACCGTACCCCCGAGCCAGGGGCCGCCGGTGTTGCCCAGGTTGAAGGCGGCGGTCGTGGTCGCCCCGGCGAGGGTGGGGGCCGCGCCCGCGACGTTGAACATGCGCGCGTTCAGCGCGGGCGCCGTGTAGAACGCGGAGACGCCCAGCAGCAGCGACAGGGCGATCACCGCGGCGGGGCTGGAGGCGAACAGCGCGAGTGCGGCGAGCAGCACCGTGGAGGCGGTGACGCCGGACAGGAGCACACCGAACAGGTGCGCGTCGGCCACCCGGCCGCCGATGGTCGTGCCGATCAGCGCGCCGACACCGAAGAGCGCCAGCACGGTCGGCACCCAGCCGTCCGCCAGCCCGGCGACATCGGTGAGCAGGGGCGCGAGGTAGGAGAAGGCGCAGAACACACCGCCGGCGGCGAGCGCGGTCGCGACGATGGACAGCCAGACCTGGCGGTCCCGGTAGATCGCCAGCTCGCCCCGCAGCCGGGGCCGGCGCTCGGGCAGCGGGATGCGGGGGATCAGGGTCACCACACCGACGAGGGCGACGGCGGACGCGGCGCCCACCGCCCAGAACGCGGACCGCCAGCCCAGGTGCTCGCCGAGGAAGGCGCCCGCGGGGACGCCGAGGACGTTGGCGATGGACAGTCCGCCGATCATTACGGCCATGGCGCGGGCCCGTGCGGTCGTCGGCACCATGGCGATGGCCACGGCCGCGCCCACGGCCCAGAAGCCGGCACAGGCGAGGGCGCTCACGACCCGTGAGACGAACAGGACCTCGTAGCTCGTCGCGAGCGCACCGGCGATCTGGCCGAGGCCGAACACCGAGATCAGCGCGACCAGCGTGGTCTTGCGCGGCAGCCGCAGGGTGGCGACCGCGAGCAGCGGCGCACCGACCACCATGCCGATCGCGAACGCCGATATCAGCAGCCCGGCTTGGGGGATGGACACGTCCATGTCGTCGGCGATGGGCGGCAGCAGCCCGGAGAGCATGAACTCGCTGGTGCCGAGGGCGAAGACGGACAGGCCGAGGATGTAGACGGCGAGCGGCATGCGGCCGGCCGGGGACCGTGGGGAAGTTTCGGGCATGACAGGTGTCAACGGGGCCCCGCGTGCCGCCATTCCCGCACGGGGCCCCGTCTCACGATGCGGCTACGGCAGGCAGCGCGCTGCCGCCCGCTCCAGCCGGACGACGATGCCCTTCGAGGTGGGCTGGTTACTGATGTCGGCCACGCTGTCCAGCGGCACCAGGACCTGGGTCTCCGGGTAGTACGCGGCGGCGGAACCGCGCGCGGTGGGGTACGGGACCACCTCGAAGCCCTCGGCACGCCGCTCGGCGTCGTCGTGCCAGACGGTGACCAGGTCGACTCGGTCTCCCCCGGCCAGGGCCAGGGCGCTCAGGTCCTCCGGGTTGACCATGACCACCCGGCGGCTGCCGTGGATGCCCCGGTAGCGGTCGTCGGGTGTGTAGGGGATGGTGTTCCACTGGTCGTGGGAGCGCAGGGTCTGCAGCAGCAGGTGCCCTTCGGGCAGGTCCGGTGTCCGCCAGGTGTTGCGGGTGAACACGGCCTTGCCGGTGGCGGTGCGGTAGACGCCCTCGTTGACGGGGTTGGGCAGGCGGATGCCGCCCGGGCGTACCACGCGCCGGTTGAAGTCGTGCAGGCCCGGCACGATCCGGGCGATGCGCTCGCGGATCGCGCTGTAGTCGGCCTCGAACTCCTCCCAGGGCACGTTCCCCGGGCCCGCCGCAAGGGTGCGGCGGGCGAGCCGGCACAGGATGGCGACCTCGCTGAGCAGGAGGGGCGACGCCGGCTTGAGCCGTCCCCGGGAGGTGTGCACCTCGCTCATCGAGTTCTCCACCGTGACGAACTGCTCCCCGCCCGCCTGGTGGTCGCGTTCGGTGCGGCCGAGGGTGGGCAGGATCAGCGCGGTCCGGCCGCAGACGGTGTGGGACCCGTTGAGCTTGGTGGAGACGTGGGCGGTGAGACTGCAGCCGCGCATGGCCTCCTCGGTGACCGCGCTGTCGGGGGCGGCCCGCACGAAGTTGCCCGCGACTCCGAGGAAGACCTTGACGCGGCCCTCGCGCATCGCCTTGATCGAGTTCACGGAGTCCAGGCCGTGGGCGCGCGGCGGGTCGAAGCCGAACTCGTCGCGCAGGGCGTCCAGGAAGGAGTCCGGCATCTGCTCCCAGATGCCCATCGTGCGGTCGCCCTGGACGTTGCTGTGGCCCCGCACCGGGCAGGCTCCGGCTCCCGCCCTGCCGAGGTTGCCGCGCAGCAGCAGGAAGTTGACGATCTCCCGGATGGTGGGGACGCCGTGCTTGTGCTGGGTGATGCCCATCGCCCAGCAGACGATGACCCGTTCGCTGCGCAGGACGTCGCCGTGGACCTGCTCGATCTCCTCGCGGGTCAGCCCGGTGGCGGTGAGCACGTCGTCCCAGGAGACCTGCCGGGCGTGTTCGGCGAACTCCTCGAAGCCGCTGGTGCTGTCGCGGATGAACTCCTGGTCCAGTACACCGGGCCGGGCGTCCTCGGCTTCCAGCAGCAGCCGGTTCAGGGCCTGGAACAGGGCCAGGTCGCCGCCGGGCCGGATGTGCAGGAACCGGTCGGCGATCCGGACGCCGCGGCCGATCACCCCGCGTGGCTTCTGCGGGTTCCTGAACCGCAGCAGCCCCGCCTCGGGCAGCGGGTTGACCGCGACGATGCGGGCGCCGTTGACCTTGGCCTGCTCCAGCGCGGACAGCTGCCGGGGGTGGTTGGAGCCGGGGTTCTGACCCACCAGGAAGATCAGGTCGGCGTGGTGCAGGTCCTGGAGACTGACCGTGCCCTTGCCGGTGCCGAGGGTCTCGTGCAGGGCGAAGCCGCTCGACTCGTGGCACATGTTGCTGCAGTCGGGCAGGTTGTTGGTGCCGAAGGCCCGTGCGAAGAGCTGCAGGACGAAGGCGGCTTCGTTGCTGACCCGGCCCGAGGTGTAGAACACCGCCTCGTCGGGGGTGTCCAGCGCCTTCAGTTCACCGGCGAGCAGGTCGAAGGCGTCGCGCCAGCTGATGGGCTCGTAGTGGTCGGAGCCGGGCCGCTTGACCATCGGCTCGGTGAGGCGCCCCTGCTGGTTCAGCCACATGTCGGAGCGGCCGGCCAGCTCGGACACCGGGTGCTCGCGGAAGAAGTCGGCGGTGATCCGCCGCGTCGTCGCCTCGTCGTTGATGTGCTTGGCACCGTTCTCGCAGTACTCGTTGCGGTGCCGGTGACCGGGCGCGGGGTCCGCCCACGCGCAGCCGGGGCAGTCGATGCCGTCCACCTGGTTCATGGTCAGCAGGTCCACCGCGGTCTTCTTCGGGGACGTCTGCTCCAGGGAGTACTCCAGTGCGTGGACCACCGCGGGGACGCCCGCGGCCCAGGTCTCGGGCGGGGTGACGGTCAGGTCGTCCCGGGGTTCTTTCCCGGGCGGCTTCTTCATCGGTGGGTCGCCTCTCGTTCGCTGTGACGTCGCACGCGGGTCAGCCCACGGGCCAGGCCGGCACCCGGCTCCGCGGCGGCTCCGGTTCCGTCGGCCGTACCTGCCCGCGCCGGATGGTCCCCCGCCAGGCTCCGTTCGCCTCGCCGTGGCCTTCGACATACGTCTTGAAGTTCGCCAGTTCACGCCGTACCAGGCGGCCGGTCGTCCCGGGGGCCGCGGTGAGTACGCCGTTCAGTCCGCGCGGTCCGGCCGAGATCCGCACGGTCACGGCCGTGCCGCCCGCTTCGGTGGGCCGGAACATCACCTCGCCCCGGTGGCCGTGGCGCTGTCCGAGGGTGCGCCAGGTCAGGTGCGAGTCGGGCACCTGGTCCACGATCTCCGTCGCGAACTCCCGGCACACCGGGCCCAGGCCGACGGTCCACAGCGTCAGGGCGGGCCTGATCTGCTCGACCCGTTTCACGCTGGTCATGAACCGCGGGAAGCTCTCGAACTGGGTCCACTGGTCGTACGCGGTGCGGACCGGGACGGCGATCTCGATCGTCTCCTCGACGGTGTTCATGTGCCGCTCGCCTCCGTGGGTCCGGCCGGGCCCTTGTCGACCGTGCAGTGCAGGGAGTCGTCGACGACGTCGGCGACGATGGTGTCGCCGGCCTCGGCGTCGCCGCCCAGCAGCAGGTCCGCGACGCGGTTGTCGAGTTCGCTCTGGATGGTGCGCCGCAGCGGGCGGGCTCCGAACTCCGGCTGGTGACCGTGGGCGATCAGCAGCTTCTTGGCCGCCTCCGTGACCCGCAGCGCCATGCCCTGGGCGTGCACCCGCCGTTCGCTCCGGGCCAGCAGGTGGTCCACGATCCGCGAGAGGTCGTCCTCGGTGAGGCCGTGGAAGATGATGATGTCGTCGATGCGGTTGAGGAACTCGGGCAGGAACCGGGACCGCAGTTCCTCCATGAGCACGTCCCGGAGGTCGGACACGTCGCCCCGGTGGTCGAGGATGCGGTGGGCGCCGATGTTGGACGTCATGATGACGACGCAGTGCCGGAAGTCGACGGTGCGGCCCTGTCCGTCGGTGAGACGCCCGTCGTCGAGGATCTGCAGCAGCGTGTTGAAGACGTCGGGGTGGGCCTTCTCCACCTCGTCGAACAGGACCACGCTGTAGGGCTGCCGGCGGACCTTCTCGGTGAGCTGACCGGCCTCGTCGTAGCCGACGTACCCGGGGGGCGCACCGACGAGCCGGGCGACCGTGTGCTTCTCCTGGAACTCGCTCATGTCGAAGCGGATCATGCGGTTCTCCTCGCCGAACAGCAGCTCGGCGAGGGTCTTGGCCAGTTCCGTCTTGCCGACGCCGGTCGGGCCGAGGAAGAGGAAGGAGCCCACGGGGCGGTCCGGGTCGCCCATGCCGGCCCGGTTGCGGCGCACGGCCCGCGAGACGGCGGTGACCGCCTCGTCCTGGCCGACGATCCGGGCGTGCATCTCCTCCTCCAGCCGGAGCAGCCGTTCCTTCTCCCCGGCGGTCAGCTGGGACACCGGGATGCCGGTGCGGCGGGAGACGACGTCCGCGATGTCGTCGGCGGTGACGGAGACGACGCCCTCGCGGCGCTCCTCGATGCCCGCGAGTTCGCCCTCGGCCTCGGCGATCCGGCGCTTCAGCTCGCCCGCCCGGTCGTAGTCCTCGGCGTCGACGGCCTGGTCCTGTTCCCGGCGGAGCCGGGCGATGCGGTCCTCGCGGCTGACGACCTCGGTGGAGCGGCTCGCGCTGCGCAGCCGTACCCGGGCGCCCGCCTGGTCCATGACGTCGATCGCCTTGTCGGGCAGGAAGCGGTCGCTGACGTAGCGGTCGGACAGCTCGGCCGCCGCCGTCAGGGCTCCGTCGGCGAAGCGGACCTGGTGGTGCGCCTCGTAGGCGTCGCGCAGGCCCTCCAGGATCTGCACCGTCTCCTCGACCGTGGGCTCGGGGACCATGACGGGCTGGAAGCGGCGTTCGAGGGCAGCGTCCTTCTCGACGTACTTGCGGTACTCGTCGATGGTCGTCGCGCCCACCACGTGCAGTTCGCCGCGCGCGAGGGCGGGCTTGAGCATGTTGCCGGCGTCCATGGAGCCCTCTCCGGTGGCCCCGGCGCCGACGACGGTGTGCAGTTCGTCGATGAACAGGATGATGTCGCCGCGGGCCTGCTGGACGTCCTCGATGACCTTCTTCAGCCGCTCCTCGAACTGGCCCCGGTACTGCGCGCCCGCGACCATCGCGGACAGGTCGAGGGCGACCACCCTCTTGTCCTTCAGCGTGTTCGGGACCTCCCCGGCCACGATGCGCTGGGCCAGTCCCTCCACGATGGCGGTCTTGCCGACGCCTGGCTCGCCGATCAGCACCGGGTTGTTCTTGGAGCGGCGCGAGAGGATCTCGACGGTCTGCTCGATCTCCTCGGCCCGGCCGACCACCGGGTCGAGTCTCCCGGCCTTCGCCTCGTCGGTCAGGTCCCGTCCGAACTCGTCGAGTGTCGTGGCCGGTCCTCCGCCGTCGTCGCCGGCCGTGCCGTTGGCACGGCCGGCCTGTTCGGTCAGTCCCTCCAGCTTCCCGATGTCCCGGCCCTCGGCGCCCAGCAGCCGGGCCGCGCCGGTGTCGCCGCCGTCCAGCAGGGCGCCCAGGATGTGCTCGGGACCGATGTAGGAGACGCCTGCCGCCCGGGAGCGGGCGTAGGCGGTGGCGAGGGTGCGTTTGGCGGCGGGGGTGAGGCCGGGTTCGGCCGACGGCTCTCCCGCCTCGCGGGGGAGGACCTCGGCGACCTGGGCAGCGAGGGTGTCGGGGTCGGCACCCGCCCGGTCGAGCAGCCCGCGTGCGGGCTCCACCTTCGTGGCCGCCCACAGCAGGTGCTCCGTGTCCAGGTCGGGTGTTCCGTCCTCCAGTGCCCGCCGTGCCGCCAGATTGATGAGTTCCTGCGAGGACTCGGTCAGCATCCGGCCGATCGGGACGCGCTGCACGGCTGGGGGCGAGGAGGCGGGCGAGGTACCGAAGAAGCGGTTCAGCAGTTCACTGAACGGGTCGGCCGAGCCGAACCCGAACGACGACATCGACATGACGGCTCCAAGGGCGGTGGCGAGTCGATTCCACGGAATCCCCATGTCGGCGACTCCGCAAGCGGAGCCGCCGCCGCTCGGGCGGCGGGCCCGTTGTCAGTGGTGGGCGGCATGATGCCGTCCATGACTACTCCCGCAGCAGTGATCGTCGACGCCACCGCCTACGCCCAGGCGGTCGAGGACGCCGCCCGTGCCGCCGCCGCGTACTACGCGGGCGGCTCCTCCCCGCTGGACGACGACGCCTACGACCGGCTGGCGAGAGGGATAGCCGCGTGGGAGGCCGAGCACCCGGGCGAGGTGCTGCCCGACTCCCCCACCGGCAAGGTCGCCGGCGGCGCGGCCGACGGGGACGTGCCGCACACGGTGCCCATGCTCAGCCTGGACAACGTGTTCTCGCCGGAGGAGTTCACCGCCTGGACGGCGTCCCTGGCGCGGCGCGTCGACCGCGAGGTCACCCGGTTCAGTGTGGGCCCCAAGCTGGACGGCCTCGCGGTCGCCGCCCGCTACCGGGAGGGCCGCCTCACCCGGCTGATCACCCGGGGCGACGGCACGGCCGGTGAGGACGTCTCGCACGCCATCGGCACCCTTCAGGGGCTGCCCGAGGTGCTGGCCGAGCCGGTCACCGTCGAGGTGCGCGGCGAGATCCTGATGACCACGGCCCAGTTCGAGCACGCCAACGAGGTGCGCATGACCCACGGCGGGCAGCCCTTCGCCAACCCGCGCAACGCGGCCGCGGGCACCCTGCGGGCACGGGAGCGCGCCTACACGGTGCCGATGACGTTCTTCGGTTACGGACTGCTGGCCCTGCCCGCCACCGACGCCGCGCTCGCCGCCCGGCTCGACGGCCTCCCGTACAGCGAACTGATGTCCACGGCGGCCGGGCTCGGCGTGCACACGAGTGCCGGCACCGCCGTCCCGGACGTGGTCGTCGAGTCGCCGGAGCGGGTCGTGGCCCGGGTCCGGGAGATCGCCGCGCTCCGTGCCGAGCTGCCGTTCGGCATCGACGGGGTGGTCGTCAAGGCCGACCTCGCCGACGACCGGCGGGCCGCCGGGTCGGGCTCCCGGGCACCGCGGTGGGCGATCGCCTACAAGCTCCCGGCCGTCGAGAAGATCACCCGGCTCCTGGAGGTGGAGTGGAACGTCGGCCGTACCGGCATCATCGCCCCGCGCGGTGTCCTGGAACCGGTGGTCATCGAGGGCTCCACGATCACCTACGCCACGCTGCACAATCCGGCCGACATCACTCGTCGCGGCCTGCGTCTGGGCGACCACGTCATGGTGCACCGCGCCGGGGACGTCATCCCCCGCGTGGAGGCTCCGGTCGCGCACCTGCGGACGGGCGAGGAGGAGCCCATCGTGTTCCCCGAGGCGTGTCCGCGCTGCGGGTCGGGGATCGACACGAGCGAGGAGCGGTGGCGGTGCGCGCAGGGCCGCAACTGCCACCTGGTGGCCTCCCTCGCCTACGCCGCGGGCCGCGACCAGCTCGACATCGAGGGCCTGGGCACCACCCGCGTCGTCCAGCTCGTCGAGGCGGGCCTCGTCGCCGACCTGGCCGACCTGTTCACGCTCCGGCGGGAGCGGTTGCTCGCCCTGGAGCGGATGGGTGAGACCAGCACCGACAACCTGCTCGCCGCGCTCGCCGCGGCCAGGGAGCAGCCCCTGTCGCGCGTGCTGTGCGCGCTCGGTGTCCGGGGCACCGGCCGCTCCATGTCCCGGCGCATCGCCCGGTACTTCGCCACGATGGACCACATCCGTGCCGCCGACGCCGAGGCGATGCAGCGGGTCGACGGCATCGGGGTGGAGAAGGCGCCCTCCATCGTCTCGGAGATCGCCGAACTGGCGCCGCTCATCGACAAGCTCACCGCCGCCGGCGTCAACATGACCGAGCCCGGCGCGACCCCTCCGCCGGCCGTCGACGCGGACGCGGACGGCGACAGCGGGGCCGAGCCGGCACCGGGCGGCCCGCTGGCGGGCATGAAGGTGGTCGTCACCGGAGCGATGACCGGAAGCCTGGAGCGGCTCAGCCGGGGTGAGATGAACGAACTCGTCGAGCGGGCCGGCGGACGCTCCTCCTCCAGCGTCTCCAAGAACACGTCACTCGTCGTCGCGGGCGAGGGAGCGGGCTCCAAGCGCGCCAAGGCGGAACAGCTCGGCGTCCGCCTGGCGACCCCCGAGGAGTTCGCCGCACTGGTCGCCGACCTGCTGGGCTGAGGCTCCTCGCGCGGGCCCCTCACCCGTGCCGGCGCTGCGGGGCCACCGCTTCGAGGTCGGCGATCGTCCCCGACATGATGGTCCGCACGTGCTCGGTGACGAGCTGCGCCGGCCAGTCCCACCAGGCCACCGCGAGCAGCCGGGCGACGTCCTCGTCGCTGTGGCGGCCGAGCCGGCACCGACGATCACGCCGTGGCCGACGACCGTGTCGCCCTTGTTCGGCAGGCCGCCGAGCAGGTCGAAGTGCTCGGCCCAGGAGCCGCCCATGGTGGGGAAGGGGAAGGCCGAGGGGCCGTCCAAAGACCGTGGCGTCGTCGGGGTTGTCGTAGTCGGTGTACTCCCCCGCACCGTCGGGTCTGCGGGCACGGGCATGACGCGGGTTCCTCACGGTCGCTCGGTACGTGTCGGTTCCATGATCGCCGCTGGGCACCCCGTGGGGCACCCGCGCGCCGACAGGGGTGTTGACGACACCCCCGTGGCGGGGGCGGGCCCCAGTGATCTCCCGCAGCGGTCCTGACAGGGTCGTCGGTGAACGGACCGCCCGCCCGCCGGAGTCGGGCGGCCACGAACAGGGGGAGGACCCATGCACCGCCGCAACCGCCTCACCGCCGCAGTCCTGCTCGCCGCCGCGCTCACCGGGGCGTTCGCGCCCGCGGCGGCGGCCCACCCGGCCCGTCCCGACCGCGTCCAGCGCCAGTTGGACCTGCTCACCACACACGACGGCGTACCGGGCGCGCTCGCGTACGACGGCAGGACGACGCGTACCTCTGGCGTCGCGGACCTGGACTCGGGCCGGCCGATGGTCGACGAGCGGGGCCGGTTCCGACTGGCCAGCGACACCAAGGCGTTCACCGCGACGGCGGTGATGCGGCTGGTCGCGGACGGCAGGCTCGGGCTCGGCGACCGCGCGGGCTCCTACGTGCCCCAGCTGGCCGACAGCACCATCACCGTACGGCAGTTGCTGAAGCAGACCAGCGGGCTGCCGGAGTACTCGGCGCTGGTGGACTGGAACGGCGGCCCGGGTTCGTCCGAGGACTACCTGGCCCTCGCGCTCGGCCAGGACCCCGTGTTCGAGCCCGGCACCGGCTGGGGCTACTCCAACACGAACTACCTGGTCCTCGGCATGGTGATCGACGAGGTGTCGGGGGTCGGCTTCCGCACGTACGTGGAGCGCACGATCCTGCGCCCGCTGCACCTGGACGACACCTACTGGCCCGCGTCCGGCGAGCTGGCCCTGCGCGGCCCGCACGCCCGCAACTACGGGATCCACCCGGCGGATCCGGCGGCCGGGACGGTGGACGTGACCGAGATGCCCGGGTACGAGTTCGGCGCGTCCGGCGGGCTCGTCTCCACCCCCGCGGACCTCAACGCGTTCTGGGACGGCCTGTTCGGCGGCCGCCTCCTGCCCGGCTGGGCGGTGCGCCTGATGACGCGGGACACCACCGACGTCGGGGGCCGCGACGTCTACCCGGCGGGCAGCCGCTACGGCTACGGCGTCGCCTCGGTCCCGCTCAGCTGCGGCGGCGTCTACTGGGGCCACGGCGGCGATCTGCCCGGCGGTTCGGTGGGCGGCGGCCGGGCCACGGGCGGCCGGGGCACCGTGACCGTCTACACCACGACGTGGGCGGCCGAGGGCGACAGCCTGCGTCATCTGCAGGGCGCGGTGGACGCGGCCCTGTGCGCCACGAGGCGCTGACGGCCGCACCGCGAGGAGTGTACGTTCGTACGCCCCGGCCTGTAGGCTCCCGCGCATGACTGTTGACGTACTGCGCCGGCCGGCCCCGGCCGAGCGACGGGCTCGGGTCGCCGTCGCCGTGCTGTTCTTCACCAACGGGGCCCTGTTCGCCAACCTCCTGCCGCGGTACCCGCAGATCAAGGCGGACCTCGGCCTCGGGAACGCCGCCTACGGTCTGGCCGTGGCGGCGTTCCCCGCGGGCGCCGTCGCGGCCGGACTCGCGGCCGGGGTCCTGGTGCGCCGGTTCGGCTCGGCCCGGGTGGCGGTCGGCGGCACGCTGCTGACCGGGGCGGGCGTCCTCGCCGCGGGACTCGCCGACTCCGTGGCGGTGTTCGCGGGGGCGCTGTTCCTGGCCGGAGCGATGGACGCGTTCACCGACGTCGCGCAGAACGCCCACGGCCTGCGGGTGCAGCGGCGGTACGGACGTTCCATCATCAACTCCTTCCACGCCGTCTGGTCGGTGGGCGCCGTCACCGGCGGGTCCATGGCCGCCGCCGCGATCGCGCTCGGCGTCCCGCGGGGCCCGCACCTGCTGTTCTCCGCCGTGGTGTTCGGGGTCGCGGCGTGCGTCGCCCTGCGCTACTGCCTGCCGGGCCCGGAGACCGGGTCCGAGACCGAACCGGCGGGGCCGACCGACGCGGAGGACGGCGCGCTCCCGCCGGGGCGGGCCCCGGTGGCGGGAGTGCGTACCGGCTGGGTACTGGGCGCGCTCGTCCTCATCGCCACGGCCGGCACCCTCGTCGAGGACGCGGGCATGTCCTGGGCCACCCTGTACCTCGCCGACTCGCTGCACGCGACGGTGGCGCTGGCCGCCTCCGGCTATGTCGCCCTGGTCGGCGCGCAGTTCGTCGGCCGGATCGTCGGCGACCGGCTCGTGGACCGCTTCGGCCAGCGCGCGGTGGCCCGCTCCGGCGCCCTGATCGCCGGGGTCGGCATGGGTCTGGCACTGGCCGTGCCGACGGTGCCCGGCACCGTCCTCGGGTTCGCCGCCGCCGGGTTCGGCGTGGCGACGCTGGTTCCGGCGGCGATGCACGAGGCCGACGAACTGCCCGGCCTCAGGCCCGGGACGGGGCTGACCCTCGTCTCCTGGCTGATGCGGCTCGGATTCCTGCTCTCCCCGCCGGTCGTGGGGCTGGTCGCCGACGCGACGAGTCTGCGGGTGGGGCTGCTGGTGGTACCGCTCGCGGGGCTCCTCGTCCTCCTGTGCGCCGGTGCGCTCCAGCCGCGGCGGCGCTGATCCGCACCGGCGGCCGACACACCCAAGGAGTGTACGTTCGTACGCTCACGGGGTACGATCGGGCGCATGCCGACAGACCACTTCGCGGGAGACTCCCGCACGAACCTCGAACGCATGCAGGCGGGCGACCTCTACATCGCCGACGATCCGGAGATCGCCCGCAGGCAGCAGCAGGCCGTGCGGCTGGCCGCCCGCTACCAGGCGGCGTACGCCGAGGACGCGGAGGCGGCGCGGCCCCTGCTCGCGGAGCTGCTGGGCTCGCTGGGCGCCGAGGCCCACGTGCGGCCGCCGCTGTACGTCGACTACGGCAGCAACATCAGCGTCGGGGCGCGCGCCTTCGTCAACTACAACCTGACGGCGCTGGACGTCGCGGCCATCACCATCGGCGAGGACTGCCAGATCGGGCCGAACGTCCAGTTGCTCACGCCCACGCACCCCCTGGAGCCCGGGCCCCGGCGCGACAAGCTGGAGGCCGCCCGGCCCATCGTCATCGGCGACAACGTCTGGCTGGGCGGTGGTGCGATCGTGCTGCCGGGCGTGACCATCGGCGACAACTCCGTCATCGGCGCCGGGGCGGTCGTCACGAAGGACGTGCCGGCGAACGTCGTCGCCGTCGGCAACCCCGCCCGGCCGGTGCGGAAGGTGTAAGTCTGCTCCCATGGCAACCGGACACACGGACCCGCAGCGGCGTGAGCGCATCCTCGACGCCACCCTCGACCTGATCGCCGAGGAGGGCATGGCCCGCGTCTCCCACCGGAAGATCGCGACGCGCGCCGGGGTGCCCCTCGGCTCGATGACGTACCACTTCAGCGGCATCGACCAGCTGTTGCGGGAGGCGTTCGGCCGGTTCACCGACCACATTGTCGCCGTCTTCGACGCCCACCTCGGTGCCGCCGCCGACCGCGACCAGGCCCGTGCGGCGGTGGCCGACCTCGTGCACGAGCTGTCCGAGGACAGCCAGCGGGACCTGGTCCTCACCCAGGAGCTGTACACGCTCGCCGCGCGGCAGCCCGCCTACCGGGAGCTGACCCACGAGTGGATGCGCCGCAGCCGGGTCCATCTGGAGCAGCACTTCGACCCGGACACGGCCCGCCAGCTCGACGCCCTCATCGAGGGCCTCACCCTGCACCGCGCCCTGGCCCGTGAGCCGCACGGACGTGCCCTCACCCTGGAGGCGATCTCCCGGGTCACCACCACGGACCGGCGCGGACCCCGGGGAAGCGACACCCCCTAGCGGCCCGTGCGGCGCAGGCCTGACCCCTGTGCCGCACGGGCATCCCCCATCAGCAGACGCCGTCGCCCGGCTTGGGGTTGCCCAGGCCGAACAGCGGGCGCAGTCTGAGGCCCACCCAGGTGCCGGCCAGGGCGAAGGCGCCCCACAGCCAGCCGCTGAGGCTGCCCGAGGCGATGCCGGCCAGGTAGGCGCCGATGTTGCAGCCGCCGGCCAGGCGGGCGCCGATGCCCATCAGTACGCCGCCGAGCACCGCCGCGAGCGCGGTCCGCCAGGGGATGCCCCGGTGCAGCGCCCAGGTGCCGCCGAGCGCGGCGGCGACGGCCGCGCCGATCATGATGCCGATGTCGGTGAGGCTGGTCTTGTCGGCGAGCACCGGGCCCGCCAGCATCTCCGCGTTGCCGGGCCGCTGCCACCAGGTCCAGTTCTCCGGGTGTCCGCCGAGCGCGCCCACCAGCTCCGAGCCCCACAGGCTGAAGGCGCTGGTGACGCCCCAGGCACCGCCGGAGACCAGCAGGACGCCCGCGCCGAGCACGGCCAGCGCGAGGGCGCCGACGGCCAGCGGCCAGGAGCCGCGGAAGGCGCGGACGGCGCGCCGCGGGCCGAGGGCACGGCGCCGAGCGGCGGCGGGTTGCGGCGGGCCTGGACACGTCGGCTGACCAGCACCACGAGGAGCAGCGCGGCGATGGTCACACCCCAGGAGCCGAACCAGCCGATGTGGTCGGACAGCACGACGGGCTCCCACGCCGGGAGGTCCTTCCACAGGTCGAACTGCCAGGCGGCCAGCGTGGCGCCCGCGATGAACCCGCCCAGGGTCAGCACGATCGAGGTCTGACCCGAACCGACCGCGAAGAGGGTGCCGGAGGCGCAGGCGCCGCCGAGCTGCATGCCGATCGCGAAGAGCGCCGAACCGGCGAACAGGCCGACGCCGATCGGTCCGGCGGACGGCGCGGGCTGGGAGCCGAACAGACCGGTACCCGTGCCGATGAGGAGCGCGAACAGGGTGGCCGTGGTGCCCAGGAGCAGCGCGTGCGCCCGCAGCCCGGTCCCGTTGCCGACGGCGACCAGTTGCCGCCAGGCGGAGGTGAAGCCGAAGCGGGAGTGGAAGAGGGCGGTGCCGAGGCCGAGGCCGAGCAGGAGCAGCACGCCCGGTTTGGCGCCGTGCGCGGACCACACGTACGCCGTGAGGGCGGCGGCGAGCAGCCCGGACACCGCGAGCGGCGTCCGCCGTACCGGCGGCAGGGGCGGCGCCTCGGGGCGGGCCGAGGAGGTCGGCGAGGGGGCGAACAGGGTGACGGGAGGGCGCGGCGGCGCGGCCGGGGCGGGCCCGGCCGGGGGTGCGGTGGTCACGGAAGATCTCCGGGGTGGTGCACGGGGACGTGGGCGAGGTCGCGGGAGGGACCGGCGGCGTGGGTCACGCGGCCGGTACGTCACTCAACGGCGACAGAGCCCGTCGTCGACGCACCACGCCGAGTTCGCGAAGAGCGCGAGGCACAGCAGCGGAGCCGATGCATACATGCCCGCGAATATACGGACGAGGATGCTCCGTATGCCAGGTCGTCTCGCCATGCGGATGCTGCGGCGAGACGGCACCGACGCGTGAGGCCCCCGGGCGCTGCCGCCGCGGGGGCCTCTCGCCTTCTGCCCGGGTACGGCTACACGGTGCGCTCCAGGCGGTCCGCCACCAGCTTCACGAACCGGGCCGGGTCCTTGGGCCGGCCGCCCTCGGCGAGGACCGCGAGGGCGTGCAGCAGTTCGGCGCTCTCGGTGAGTTCCGCCCGGTCCCGCTGATCGGTGTACGCCCGGTTCAGGGTCTTCACCAGCTGGTGCTCCGGGTTCAGTTCGAGGATCCGCTTGGCGCCGGGCACCTCCTGGCCCATCGCGCGGTACATGTTCTCCAGCGCGGGCGTCAGCTCGCCCGCGTCGGAGACGACGCAGGCCGGGGAGACGGTGAGGCGGGAGGAGAGGCGGACCTCCTTGACGTCCTCGCCCAGGTGCTCCGTCATCCAGCCGAGCAGCCCGGCGTACTCCTCGCCCTGCTTCTCCTTCTCGGCGTCGCTCTTCTCGTCCTCGGAGCCGGCGAGGTCGATCTCGCCCTTGGCCACCGACCGCAGCGCCCTGCCCTCGTACTCGCCGACCGCGTCGACCCAGACCTCGTCGACGGCGTCGGTGAGCAGCAGCACCTCGACGCCCTTGGCGCGGAACGCCTCCATGTGCGGGGAGTTCTCGATGGCCTGCCGGGACTCGCCCGTCATGTAGTAGATGTCGTCCTGGCCGTCCTTCATCCGCTCCACGTAGGCCGCCAGGGTGGTCGGCTCGTCGGCGTCGTGCGTGGTCGCGAAGGAGGAGGCGGCGAGGATGGCGTCGCGGTTGTCGGCGTCGGTCACCAGCCCCTCCTTCAGGACGGCGCCGAACTCCCGCCAGAAGGTGGCGTAGCGCTCCGGCGCGGACGTCGCGAGGCCCTTGACCGTGGAGAGGACCTTCTTCGTCAGCCGCCGCTGGATCATGCGGATGTGGCGGTCCTGCTGGAGGATCTCGCGCGAGACGTTGAGCGAGAGGTCCTGCGCGTCGACGACGCCCTTGACGAACCGCAGGTAGGGCGGGAGCAGTTCCTCGCAGTCGTCCATGATGAAGACGCGCTTCACGTAGAGCTGGACGCCGCGCTGGTAGCCCTGGGTGAACAGGTCGTGCGGGGCGTGCGCGGGCACGAAGAGCAGGGCCTGGTACTCGAAGGTGCCCTCCGCCTGGAGCCGGATCGTCTCCAGCGGGTCGCGCCAGTCGTGGCCGATGTGCTTGTACAGCTCGTGGTACTCGTCGTCGGACACCTCGTCGCGCGGGCGTGCCCACAGGGCCTTCATCGAGTTGAGGGTCTCGGCCTCGCGGGTCTCGGCGGCGTCGTCCTCGCCCGGTTCCGGCAGCAGGCGGACCGGCCAGGTGATGAAGTCCGAGTACCGCTTGACGATCTCCTTGATCTTCCACGCGGAGGTGTAGTCGTGGAGCTGGTTCTCGGAGTCGGCCGACTTGAGGTGCAGGGTGACCGCGGTGCCCTGCGGGGCCTCGCCGACCCGCTCCAGGGTGTAGGTGCCCTCGCCCTTCGAGGTCCAGCGGGTGCCCTCGGTCTCGCCGGCGTGCCGGGTGACCAGGGTGACCTCGTCCGCGACCATGAAGCCGGAGTAGAAGCCGACGCCGAACTGGCCGATGAGCCCGTCGGCCCCGGCCGCGTCCTTGGCCTCGCGCAGCTCCTCGAGGAACTGGGCGGTACCGGAGTTGGCGATCGTGCCGATGAGCCGGGTGACCTCGTCGTACGTCATGCCGATGCCGTTGTCCCGCACGGTCAGGGTGCGGGCGTCCTTGTCGGTCTCCAACTCGATGTGCAGGTCGCTCACGTCGGCGCCCGGCGCGTCGTCGCGCAGGGCGGCGAGGCGCAGCTTGTCCAGCGCGTCGGAGGCGTTGGAGACGAGTTCGCGCAGGAAGACATCCTTGTTCGAGTAGACGGAGTGAATCATCAGCTGGAGAAGCTGACGTGCCTCTACCTGGAACTCAAACGTTTCGGTCGTCATGGCTGGTGAGTACCTCGCAGGTGTGTCGTGCGCTCTGGCGGGAGCCACTCTAGAACAGCCCCGGCTCGCCCCGGGTGCTGTTCACACAGGGGCCGCACGGCGCCGGTCGCCGGCGCTAGCCGTGCAGTGCGCGGTACGCCGCGGCCGCGCCCGGGTGGAGTGGCACGCCGCCCGTGCCGATGAGGCTGCGGACGTCGAGGAACTGGGCGCCGACGGCGTGGTCGGGCACGAACGCGGGGGCGCGTCGGACCAGCAGGCGGGTCAGGGCTCCGGCCACGGCGGGGTCCAGGTCGGGGCGGCACACCAGCAGGTTGGAGACGCCGACGGTGGCGACGCCGGCCGAGGCCCGGTAGGCGCTCTGCGGCAGGGTCACCTCCTCCAGTCCCGCGGCGGCCATGCCGTCCCGGCCGCCCGCGAGGCCGCGCAGGAGTCCGGCGAGTGGCAGGAAGCGCAGGCCGGGGTCGCGGTCGAGGTCGGAGAGGGTGGGCAGGGGCACGCCGCCCGCGACCAGCAGTCCGACGACGGAGCCGGTACGCAGGGCCGCCGCCGCGTCGGCCAGGCGCAGGTGACGTACCGGGACGGTGCCGGGCGTCAGGCCGGCGGCGCCCAGCAGGCGGTCGCCGAGGTGGGCCGCGCCGGAGCCGACGGCGCCGAGCGAGACGGGGTGCCCGGCCAGGTCGGCCACGCTGTGCACCGGGGCGTCGGCGCGCACGGCGAACTGGAGGTAGGTCTCGTAGACCCGGCCGATCGCCCTCAGCGGCACGGGCCGGGGGAACAGGGCGGTGCCCCGGGCGGCGGCCCGCGCGGTGTCGGTGAGGACGAGTCCCAGGTCGGCCTCGCCGTCGCGGAGCAGTTCGATGTTGGTGATGCTTCCGGCGGTGGTGCGCACCCGGCAGGTGATCCCGGGGTGGGCCGCTTCCAACTGCGCGGCGAGGAGCCGGCCGAAGGCGGCGTAGAAGGCGGTCGGTTCGCCGGTGGCCAGCCGCAGCAGCCCGCTCGGCCCGGAGCGGCCGCGCGCGAGGTCGCCCGCGAGCACCCCGCCGAGGGCACCCGCGGCGGCGGTGCCGAACACGGCACGCAGGGCGGTACGCCGGTTCACCGGGGGCCTCCCGCGGTCGGAGCGCCGCGCACGCCGGCGCCGGAGCGAGCCTCCCGTGCGCGCACCGGCGCCCGTCCCGCTCCCCGCGTGCGGAGCGGGTCGCTTCCGCGGCGGCCGCACGGGCTGCCGTACGCCGGTTCACCGGACGCCTCCCCGGTCTCCCGCGCGGGGTACGAGGGCGCGGGCGTGCAGGCCCCGGGGGTGGGCGGGGGTGAGTTCCAGGCGGCCGTCGCGGCCCGCGAGGAGTTGTTCGGCGATGGCGAGGCCCAGCCCCGTGCCGGAGGTGCCGGCCTGGCGGGCCGAGCGCCAGAACCGGGTGGTCGCCCGCTTGATCTCCTCCGCCCGCAGTCCGGGGCCGTCGTCGGTGACGCCGACGACGGCGTACGGGCCCTGCGCGGCGCAGCGCAGCCGGACGTGGGCGCCCTCGCCGGCGTACTTGATCGCGTTGTCCAGGAGGATGTCCGTCACCTGGGCCAGTTCGCGGTCCGTGCAGGCCGCCGTGGCCGCCTCGGTCACCTCGGCGGTGAGGCGGATCCCGGCGCGGTGCGCGACCGGCTCCCACAGGCGGTGCTGGGTGAGGACTACCCCGGTGGCGTCGCAGCGGGCGTCCGGGTCGTCGGTGACGGTGAGTTCACCGGCCCGGTGCTCGGCCGCGGCGAGGGCCAGGATGTCGTCGAGCAGGGTTTCCAGCCGGTCGAGTTCGGTGTTGACCCCGGCGTAGGTGCGGTCGGCCGTGGGCCGCAGGTGGGTGTGGAGGGCGTCCACCCGAAGTCGGAGGGCGGCCATGGGGTTGCGCATCTGGTGCGAGGTGTCGGCGACCAGCCGGCGCTGCTGTTCGAGGGCGGCGGTGACGGTGCGGGCCATGCGGTTGAAGCCGGTGGCCAGTTGACGCAGTTCGGGCGGGCCGCCGACGGGGGCGGAGGCGGGACCGCGCCGGCGCACCGGTGCGCCGGGGAGGGGTGCTCGGGCGGGAGCCCCGCCGCCAGCTCTCCGACGGCCCGGTCGAGCCGGCGCAGCGGGCTGACCACCCACCGGGTCGCCGCGCGGGCCAGGACGGTGCAGGCGAGGGCGACCAGTGCGGTGCCGGCCAGGACGGCGGCCCAGCGCCGGGCGATGTCCCCGGCGGCCGTGTCCACGTCGGCGCGCAGCACCACGGCGCCGGAGACCTGGGTTCCGGTGCCCGCCGGTGTCGCGAACGTGCGGTGGCCCCGGGACCAGGGGCGCAGGGCGGCGCGGGGGTGGGCGGTCTGGTTGCGCAGGGCCGTGTCGACCAGCCGGGCGACGGCGGGGTCGGCGGCCCGCATGCCGCCGGTCTGCACGACGGGGTGCCCGCGGATGTCGGTGATGACCAGGGGTTCGCCGTAGCGGCGGGCCTCGGCGGAGAGCGCGGAGGTGTCGCCGGTGCCGGCCGCCCGGTCCATGAGGGACGCGAAGCGGTCGAGGTCGGCGCTGCGGGCGAGGACGAGTTGCTGGGTGCGGTCGGAGGCGGTGAACAGCAGCAGCGGGACGGCGAAGCCGGCCACCGCCAGGACGCCGAACAGCAGCAGCACCGTCTGTACCCGGGTACGCACGCGCCGGTCCTCAGCCGCCGAGTCGGAAGCCGAAGCCCCGGATCGTGGTGAGCAGCTCCGGCCGGCCGAGCTTGGCCCGCAGCTGGGTGAGGTGGACGTCCAGGGAGCGGGAGACGGCGTGGTCGGCGTCGCCCCACACCTCGTCCAGCACCTGCTCCCGGCCGACCGCGGTCCCGGCCCGGCGGGCGAGGACGGCGAGGACGTCGAACTCCTTGGTGGTCAGCTCCACCCCCGCCCCGGCGACCCGGACCTGCCGGGCGTCGAGCGCGATCTCGACGTCCCCGACGCGTACGGTCCGCGCGGCGCGCGGCGCCTGTGCGGCGGTGCGCCGGGTGACGGCCTCGATGCGGGCGAGCAGCTCGGTCAGGCGCACCGGCTTGACGAGGTAGTCGTCGGCGCCGAGCCGCAGTCCGCGCACCACCGAGCGCTCGTCGCCGCGCGCGGTCAGCACCACCGCGGGCAGGTCGCTGACCGCCCGCAGCCTGCGCAGGACGTCCAGGCCGTCCACGTCGGGCACGCCGAGGTCGAGGAGCAGCAGGTCCGAGCTGCGGTGGTAGGTCAGCACGTCCTTGCCCCGGGTGACCCGCCGGGTGACGTGACCGTGGTCGTAGAGGACCTCCACGAGCGCTCCGGCGACCCCGTCGTCGTCCTCGGCCAGCAGTATCTGCATCCTGCCGCCTCCCTCCGGGGCGGCGTCCGTGTCGGCGCCGCCCGTGTCCCCGGCCCGGTTGCGCGCCAACCGGGCCGGAATGTGTCCGTCCGAATGTAGACCACGGTCGGCCGCGTGTTTCGCCTGGTCCGCAGGGTGGACGGTGGCCGGGGGCCGCTTTGTTAAGGCGAGGTTAGTTCTGTGTCCGGCCGTCTCCCGGCCCTGCGGCCGCCGGGGGGAGGCTGCCGCGGTCGACGACGACCCGACCCCGAAGGACACAGCGCATGATCATCGACTGTCACGGTCACTACACCACGGCCCCGCCGGCCCTGGCCGCCTGGCGGGAGCGGCAGACCGCGTCGCTCGCCGACCCGGCGGCGGCGCCCTCGCCGGCCGACCTGAGGATCGGGGACGACGAACTGCGCGAGAGCGTCGAGCCGAACCAGGTGCGGCTGATGGACGAGCGCGGCATCGACCTGACCGTGTTCTCCCCCAGGGCGTCGTTCATGGCGCACCACGTGGGCGACTTCCGCACCTCCGCCGCGTGGGCGGCCCTGTGCAACGAGCTGTGCCACCGCGTCGCCGGGCTCTACCCCGAGCGGTTCGCCCCCGCCGCGATGCTGCCCCAGTCCCCGGGTGTCGATCCGGCCACCTGCGTCCCGGAACTGACGCGCTGCGTCGAGGAGTACGGCGCGGTCGCGGTGAACCTCAACCCGGACCCCTCGGGCGGCCACTGGTCCGCTCCCCCGCTCACCGACCGCTCCTGGTACCCGCTGTACGAGAAGCTGGTCGAGTACGACGTCCCGGCGATGGTCCACGTCAGCACCAGCGTGAACCCGGCCTTCCACACCACCGGCGCGCACTACCTGAACGCCGACACCACGGCCTTCATGCAGCTGGTGCGAGGAGACCTGTTCGCGGACTTCCCCACCCTGCGCCTGGTGATCCCGCACGGCGGCGGGGCCGTGCCCTACCACTGGGGGCGCTTCCGCGGCCTGGCCATGGCACTGGGGAAGCCGCCGCTGGAGGAGCATGTCCTGGGCAACGTCTTCTTCGACACCTGCGTGTACCACCAGCCGGGCATGGACCTGCTCCTCGGCGTGGTCCCCACCCGCAACGTGCTCTTCGCCTCGGAGATGATCGGCGCGGTGCGGGGCGTCGACCCCCGTACGGGACACCACTTCGACGACACCCGGCGCTACGTCGAGGCGTCCGCCCTGTCGGCGGACCAGGTCGCGGCCGTCCAGGAGCACCACGCGCGTGCCGTGTACCCGCGGCTGGACGCCCTGCTGAAGCGACAGGGGCGCTGACATGACGACCCCCGCCCCCAAGACCCCCGGCTGGCTCGACTGGCACCCGGCCCCGGCCACGCCCTCCTTCCGGCTGCCGCCCGGCACCGTCGACGCGCACTGCCACGTCTTCGGCCCGCAGGCCGGGTTCCCGTTCGCCCCCGAGCGCAAGTACACGCCGTGCGACGCCGGCAAGGACCGGCTCTTCGCCCTCCGGGACCATCTGGGCGTCGACCGCCAGGTGATCGTGCAGGCCACCTGTCACGGCGCCGACAACACCGCCCTGCTCGACGCGGTCCGCGCGAGCGGCGGCCGGGCGCGCGGTGTCGCGACCGTCCGGCCGGACGTCACCGACGCCGAACTGCGGGCGCTGGACGCGGCGGGGGTGCGCGGGGTGCGGTTCAACTTCGTGCGCCGGCTGGTCGACGCGTCGCCCAGGGACGCGCTGCGCACGATCGCGCGGCGGATCGCCCCGCTCGGCTGGCACGTCGTCCTGTACTTCGAGAGCGCCGACCTCGCCGAACTGGAGGACTTCTTCGCCTCGTTGCCCACGCCGCTGGTCGTGGACCACATGGGGCGGCCGGACGTCACCAAGCCGGTGGACGGTCCCGAGTTCTCGCGTTTCCTGCGCTTCACCGACCGGGGTGACGTGTGGGTCAAGGTGTCCTGCCCCGAGCGGCTGACCGTCACCGGCCCGGCCGCGCTGGACGGGGAGCGGGAGCCGTACGCCGACGTCCTGCCCTTCTCCCGCCGCGTCGTCGAGGAGTTCGGCGACCGGGTGCTGTGGGGCACCGACTGGCCGCATCCCAACCTGACCGACCACATGCCCGACGACGGGCTCCTCGTCGACCACGTGCGGCGGATCGCCGTCACCGAGGAGCAGCGGCACCGGCTGCTGGTCGACAACCCGACGCGCCTGTACTGGCCCGGCGAGCGGTGAGCCGTACCGCCGCCCGGCCCCCGCTCGGCCCGTCGCCGTCCCCGACCCCCGCGACAAGGACCCCGTCATGCAGCACGCCAACGCGCTGAACCGGCTGGACCGGCTGCCGGTCTCCCGGTTCCACAAAGTCACCCTGCTCGCCGTGTCGTTCGCGTACTTCTTCGAGTTCGCGGACATCAACACCTTCGCGACCACCGCCCCCAAGCTCGTCGACCTGTGGGGCATCTCGGTCGACCAGATCGCCTACGTCACCTCGCTGTCGTTCGTCGGGATGTTCCTCGGCTCGGTCGTCGCGGGAGCCGTGGCCGACCGCCTGGGCCGCAAACGGACGCTGCTGCTGACGACGCTGTTCTTCGGCGTCTTCTCGTTCGCCTCGGCGTTCTCCTGGGACCTGGTGTCGCTGACCGTCTTCCGGGTGCTGACCTCGGCGGGGCTGGCGGCGATGACCGTGGTCGCGGTCATCTACGTCAACGAGATGTACCCGTCGGCCGTCCGCGGCAAGTACCAGGCGTACGCCATCGTCATCGGCATCTGCGGCACCCCGGTCACCAACCTCGTCGCCAGCGGGGTGGTGCCGCTGGCCGACTGGACCTGGCGCCTGGTGTACCTGTGGGGTTCGCTCGGCATCCTGCTCGTCCTGTTCACCCGGCATCTGAAGGAGTCGCCGCGGTGGCACGAGAGCCGCGGGGACCACGCGAGCGCGGACGCCGTGCTGCGCGACATCGAGGCGTCCGTCGCCGCCGAGCACGGCGCGCTGCCCGAGCCGGCGCCCCCGATCGAGGAGGAGCCGGTGACCAAGGCTCCGCTGCGGCTGCTGCTCCAGCGCAGGTACCTGTTTCCGACGCTGCTGCTCACCGTGCTGTGGGTGACCCAGACCATCGGCTTCTTCGGCTACTCCAGTTGGGCGCCGACGCTGCTGGCCAAGGAGGGCTTCAGCGTCGAGAAGTCCGTCTTCTACGTGGCGCTGACCACCGTCGGCGCCCCGCTGGGCTCGTACCTGGCGGCCCTGGTGACCGACCGGTTCGAACGCAAGTGGTGCCTGGCCGCGTTCGGCACGCTGATCGCCCTGTGCGGGCTCCTGTACGGCCTCACGTTCAACCCGGTGCTCATCATCGTGTTCGGCTTCCTGGTCAACCTCTTCGAGCGCGGTTACACGGCCCTCGGCTACGCCTACTCGCCCGAGCTCTTCGACACGCGCGGGCGTTCGCTGGGCACCAGCGTGTCGTACGGTCTGGGCCGGCTGTCGAACGCCGCGGGTCCGCTGATCGTGGCGGCGCTCTACAACGCCCACGGCTATCGGAGCGTCTTCTACTTCATCGCCGGGACCTGGCTGGTCGGCGCGATCGCGCTGAGCGTCTTCGGACCGCGGACCCGGGCGGCCCGCACCGCCGCCGCGCCCCGTCCGGAGCGGGAATCCGTGCCCGGCTGAGGCGGCGTCAGACGACGCCGGCCATCTCGGTCCGCAGCCGCGTCGCCTTGCGCAGGAGGCCGCGCATGACGACGACGAGCAGGGTGAACGCGGCTCCGACGCCGACGCACGTGACCGCGGCGCCCAGCGCGCCGATCAGCTCCATGCCGTCGGCGGGCGAGGGGATCTCCGCCACAGCCAGATGGACCGCGACGCCGAACGCCAGGAGTGTCGCCACGAGGGCGGCCCCGATGACGGTGTCGACCGGACGCAGGGCGCGGCGGGTGAAGACGGCGTCGCGCTCGACCATGCCGAGCAGCACCCACACCGCGCCGAGCACGACCTGCACGCAGGCGACGCCGAGGATCGCCACCGTCGCGTAGGGCACCGCGAAGGGTTCGTAGGGAGGGAAGCGGTCCACCTCGTCGGACGCCGTCGCGGGGACGACGACGATCTGCCCGAAGAGGCCGATCAGGATCGCGGCGGCGACACCTGCCCGGAGCGCGGCGATGAGAAGTCGGTGCATGCATCGATTGTCAATGGGAATCAATCGAAAATCAATCGACTTCGTCGAGACGGGAGCCGGCCCGGGGGCGGTCGCTCCCGCAGCGAGAAGTTCGGTCAAGGACGTTGACTTGGAGTCAACGGCCCTGCACATTACTTAAAAGTAGAACCGCCCGGTAACCCCGCCGCCGCCCCCTCCCGAGAAGAGAGAGCATGCCGAAGCGCACCCTTCGCCGTGTCATGACCGCGACAGCCGCCGCCGTCGGCACACTCGCCCTCGGCCTCACCGACGCCACCGCCCACACCGCCCCCACCCTGGACTACGTCGCCCTCGGCGACAGCTACAGCGCCGGCTCGGGCGTCCTGCCCGTCGACCCCACCAACCTCCTGTGCCTGCGCTCGACAGCCAACTACCCCCACGTCATCGCCGCTTCGACGGGCGCCCGCCTCAAGGACGTCACCTGCGGCGCCGCCGAGACCGCCCACTTCACACAGGCGCAGTACCCGGGCGTCGCCCCGCAGGTGGACGCGCTCGGCGCCGGCACGGACCTGGTCACGCTCACCATCGGCGGCAACGACAACGGCACGTTCATCAACGCCATCACGGCCTGCGGCACGGCGGGCGTCCTCAGCGGCGGCAAGGGCAGCCCCTGCAAGGACAAGCACGGCACGTCCTTCGACGACGAGATCGAGGCCAACACCTACCCGGCGCTCAAGGCCGCCCTGCGGGCGGTGCGCGCCGAGGCCCCCGGTGCCCGGGTGGCGGCCCTCGGGTATCCGTGGATCACCCCGGCCGCCGCCGACCCGTCGTGCTTCGCGAAACTGCCGTTGGCCGCCGGTGACGTGCCCTACCTGCGCGGCATCCAGGCGCACCTCAACGCCGTCGTCGAGCGGGCCGCCGCCGAGACCGGAGCCGCGTACGTCGACTTCTCCGAGGTCTCCGACGGCCACGACGCCTGCCGGGCCACCGGCACCCGCTGGATCGAGCCCCTCCTGTTCGGGCACAGCCTCGTCCCCGTCCACCCCAACGCCCTCGGTGAGCGGCGCATGGCCGAGCACACGATGAGCGTCCTCGGCCTGGACTGACCCCCGTACCGTCCACGTAGGCTTTCCCCGTGCCGTCCCCCCGCCTGCGCCGCGTCGCCGTCCTCGTGCTCGAAGGCGCGAAACCCCTCGACGTCGGCATTCCGGCGCAGGTCTTCACGACGCGCGCGAGCATGCCCTACGAGGTACGGGTGTGCGGGGCGGCCCCCGGGCTGGTGACCGGCGGCGACGGCCTGTCGTACCACGTCGCCCACGGCGTCGAGGCCCTGGCGTGGGCCGACGTGGTCTTCCTCCCCGGGTACCGGTCCCCCGACGTCGACGACCCGCCGCGCGACGTCGTCGACGCGCTGACGGCGGCCCACGACCGGGGCGCGCGACTCGCCGCGATCTCCACGGGCGCGTTCGCGCTGGCCGCCACCGGCCTGCTCGACGGCAGGAGGGCCACCACGCACTGGCACTACACGCGGGCCCTCGCCGCGAAGCATCCACGCGTACGGGTCGACGAGAACGTGCTGTTCGTGGACGAGGGCAGCGTCCTGACGTCCGCGGGCGCCGCCTCGGGCATCGACCTGTGCCTGCACATCCTGCGCGGCGACCTCGGGGTGGCCGCGTCGAACCACGCCGCCCGCCGCCTCGTCGCGGCCCCCTACCGCAGCGGCGGTCAGGCCCAGTACGTGCCGCGCAGCGTGCCCGAACCCCTGGGCGAGCGGTTCGCCGCCACCCGGGAATGGGCACTGCGCCGGCTCGGCGAGCCCCTCGGTCTGGAGACGCTGGCCCGGCACGCGGCGGTGTCGCCGCGCACCCTCTCCCGGCGCTTCGTGGAGGACACCGGGTACACGCCGATGCAGTGGATCATGCGGGCCCGGATCGACATGGCCCGTGAGCTGCTCGAACGCTCGGAGCGCGGCGTCGAGCAGATCGCCGCGGACGTCGGCCTGGGCACCGGCGCCAACCTGCGGCTGCACTTCCAGCGCATTCTGGGCACCACCCCCAGCGAGTACCGGCGCACCTTCGCCCGGGGCGAGTAGCCCCGCGCCCTCGCCTCGCCTCGCCTGGCGTGATCCTTGCGAACCGTGGCACTCACGCCGCTGCCGCCCGCGGACCGCGCGCGCGAGCCTGGTGGCGAAGGACCTGGTGGCGAACGAAGGGACACACCACTCATGACTCGCATCGGCATCAACGGCTTCGGCCGCATCGGGCGCAACGTGCTGCGGGCGCTGCTGGAGCGCGACACCAAGCTCGAGGTCGTCGCCGTCAACGACCTCACGGAGCCCGCCACCCTGGCGCGGCTGCTCGCCTTCGACTCGACGGCCGGCCGGCTCGGCCGCCCGGTGACCGTCGACGGGGACACCCTCGTCGTCGACGGTCACCGCATCAAGGTGCTCGCCGAGCGCGAGCCGGCCCGGCTGCCCTGGGCCGAGCTGGGCGTGGACCTCGTACTGGAGGCGACCGGCCGCTTCACCTCGGCCGACGCCGCCCGCGCCCACCTCGCCGCGGGCGCCCGGAAGGTCCTGGTCAGCGCCCCGTCGAGCGGCGCCGACGTGACGCTCGCCTACGGTGTCAACACCGACGCCTACGACCCGGCCGCGCACACGATCGTCTCCAACGCGTCCTGCACCACCAACGCTCTCGCGCCGCTCGCCGCGGTCCTCGACGAGCTGGCCGGCATCGAGCACGGGTTCATGACCACGGTGCACGCCTACACGCAGGAGCAGAACCTCCAGGACGGCCCGCACCGCGACCCGCGCCGGGCCCGGGCCGCCGGGGTGAACATCGTGCCGACCACCACCGGCGCCGCCAAGGCGATCGGCCTGGTCCTGCCGGGTCTCGACGGCAAGCTGTCGGGCGACTCGATCCGCGTGCCCGTCCCGGTGGGTTCGATCGTCGAGCTGAACACCACCGTCGCCCGCGAGGTGACGCGCGAGGACGTGCTGGCCGCCTACCGCGCCGCCGCCGACGGTCCGCTCTCCGGCGTGCTGGAGTACTCGGACGACCCGCTGGTCTCCTCCGACATCACGGGCAACCCGGCCTCGTCGATCTTCGACTCGGCCCTGACCCGCGTCGACGGCCGGCACGTCAAGGTGGTTGCCTGGTACGACAACGAATGGGGCTTTTCGAACCGTGTGATCGACACTCTCGGACTGCTCGCCACGCGCTGAGGGGGCAGCCGGTTCGGCATCGGCAGGGGTCACACGTCACAATGGTGGGATGAGCAATTCCAAGGTTTACTTCGACATCGACATCAACGGCCAGGATGCGGGCCGCATCGTCTTCGAACTCTTCGAGGACGTCACCCCCAAGACCGCCAAGAACTTCATCGAGCTGGCCACCGGCGAGCACGGCTTCGGCTACGCGGGTTCCTCGTTCCACCGCGTGATCCCGCAGTTCATGCTCCAGGGCGGTGACTTCACCGCGGGCAACGGCACCGGGGGCAAGAGCATCTACGGCGAGAAGTTCGCGGACGAGAACTTCAAGCTGAAGCACACCGAGCCGTACCTGCTGTCCATGGCGAACGCGGGCCCGAACACCAACGGCTCGCAGTTCTTCATCACCACCGTCGTCACCTCGTGGCTGGACGGCAAGCACGTCGTCTTCGGCAAGGTCGTCGAGGGCACGGACGTGGTCGACAAGATCGAGGGCTACGGCTCCTCGCCGGCGGGCAAGACCTCCAAGGAGATCAAGGTGCGCGCGTCCGGCAAGCTCTGAGGCCGATAGGCACCAGGACCTGAACACCGACGGGGGTCCACCGCACACGCTGCGGTGGGCCCCCGTCCGGTCTCGTCTGGTGGGGTGCGCTGCGGGGTGCGACGCTGGGGTGGAGGAGCGTCCGAGGAAGGCAACCCCGGGAGGACCGATGGGACGGGACGTCCCGGCGCTGGTCTTCACCCGCGAGGACCGCCGCCGCTACCGGATCAAGATGCAGGAGTGCCTCGATGCCTTCGCGCAGATGCTGCGCGAGTCGCGGTTCGAGACCGAGCGGCCCCAGGTGGGCCTGGAGATCGAACTGAACCTGGTGGACGACGCGGCCGAGCCGGCGATGCGCAACAGCGACGCGCTGGAGGCGATCGCGGACCCCGCCTGGTCCACCGAGCTGGGCCGGTTCAACCTGGAGATCAACATCCCGCCCCGGCGCCTGACGGCGGGCGGTCCCGACGCCTGGGAGACCGAGATCCGCGCCGCCCTGAACCACGCCGAGGACCGCGCCGAGTCGGTCGGCGCCCATCTGATCATGGTCGGGATCCTGCCCACGCTGCGCCAGTCGGACGTGGGCGAGGCGGCCCTGTCGGAGAACCCGCGCTACCGGCTGCTCAACGATCAGGTGTTCGCGGCCCGGGGCGAGGACCTGCACATCGAGGTGGACGGCGTCGACCGCCTGCGGACCTACGCGGACACCATCACCCCGGAGGCCGCCTGCACCAGCACGCAGTTCCACCTCCAGGTCGCCCCGGAGGAGTTCCCCGACTACTGGAACGCGGCCCAGGCCGTCGCCGGCGTCCAGGTCGCCCTCGCGGCCAACTCGCCGTTCCTGCTGGGCAAGGAGCTGTGGCACGAGAGCCGCATCCCCCTGTTCGAGCAGGCCACCGACACCCGGCCGCAGGAGATCAAGGCACAGGGCGTACGGCCCCGGGTCTGGTTCGGGGAGCGGTGGATCAACAGCGTCTTCGACCTGTTCGAGGAGAACCTCCGCTACTTCCCGGCGCTGCTGCCCCTGTGCGACGAGCAGGACCCGGCCGAGACCCTCGACCGCGGCGACATCCCCGAGCTGGGGGAACTCACCCTGCACAACGGCACCATCTACCGCTGGAACCGGCCCGTGTACGCCGTCTCCCACGACAAGCCGCACGTCCGCGTCGAGAACCGGGTGCTGCCGGCGGGTCCGACCGTCGCCGACACCCTCGCCAACGGCGCCTTCTACTACGGCCTCACCCGCGCCCTCGTGGAGGAGGAGCGGCCGGTGTGGTCGCGGATGTCCTTCTCGGTCGCCGAGGACAACCTGCACACCGCCGCCCGGCACGGCATCGAGGCACACCTGTACTGGCCCGGGGTGGGCGAGGTGACCGTGCCCGAACTGGTCCTGCGCCGACTGCTGCCGCTCGCGCACCGGGGCCTGGAGCTGTCGGGCATGGACTCCGCCTGGCGGGAGCCGCTGCTCGGCATCATCGAGCAGCGGTGCGTCACCGGCCGCAACGGCGCGGTCTGGCAGAAGGAGATGTTCCACCACATCGACGCCACCGCCCGGCCGGGCCGCCACGAGGCCCTGCGCCGGATGACCCGGCAGTACATGGACTACATGCACCTCAACGCACCGGTCCACACCTGGCCGGTCGACTGACGTCCGGGACGCACCAGCCACCAGGGAGGCGACACAGCGATGTGCCGATGGCTCGCCTACTCGGGAACGCCCGTACTCCTGGAGTCCTTCCTCTACCAGCCCGAGCACTCGCTCATCGACCAGAGCCTGCACGCCCGCATGGGCGTGGAGACGACGAACGGGGACGGGTTCGGCATCGGCTGGTTCGGGCCGGAGATGACGACACCCGCGATCGTCAGGGAGATCGGGCCGGCCTGGAGCAACCGCAATCTGCGGGAGATCGCGAGCCACGTCCGCTCGCCCCTGTTCTTCGCGCACATCCGGGCCTCGACGGGCAGCGCGGTGCAGCAGACCAACTGCCATCCGTTCCGCCACGGCCGCTGGATGTGGATGCACAACGGGGCGATCGCCGACTTCCACCGGCTGCGGCGGGACCTCGCGCTGGCCGTCGATCCGCGGCTCTTCCTCGACATCGAGGGGTCGACGGACTCCGAGATGATGTTCTACCTGGCGCTCACGCTCGGCCTGGAGGACGACCCTCCCGCGGCCGTGGCCCGGATGGCGGGGCTGGTGGAGGAGATCGGCCACGAACACGGTGTGGAGTTCCCGCTGCAGATGACGGTCGCCGTGACCGACGGACGACGGCTGTGGGCCTTCCGCTACTCCAGCCAGGGCCGGTCGCGTTCGCTCTACTACAGCAGCCGGGTGGAGAGCCTGCGCGCGCTCCACCCCGACCTGCCCTTCCTCAAGGAGGCGTCCGACAACAGCCGCCTCATCGTGTCGGAACCGCTGGGAGACCTGCCCGGCGTCTGGAACAGGGTGCCCGAGGGCAGCTACGGAGTCGTCCAGCCCGAGGGCGACGTCCTGCTCCCCTTCGTTCCGCACCCCGAGTGACCCCATTGACACGGACGGGGAAAGATCACACAATCGGTGCCATGACCACATACCGGTTCGGCACCACGGCGGAGTGTTGCCGCGTGCCCGAGCGAACCGGCTGTGAGCGTTCCGGCCTCTAGCGGCCTTCTCCGCACCGACCGCCCGACGCCCGTCGCGTCGTAGCCCGTCGGCATTCCCTCCGGCCCACGGTCCGGAGCACCCGTAGCACCTTCGTTCACCCCGGCCGTTCGCCGGTGGCCTCGCGCCGCCCTCCGGCCGGATTCCACGCGTCCCGTCACACCAAGGGGAGGACTCCCATGTCCGTCACGGCCGTCGGCCCGAACACCGTCCTGCGCGAAGCACGCATCCCGGGGGACGGAATGTACGAGGGCCGGCGCACGCTGCGCCGACTGCCCGAGGGCTGGGAGGAACGGCCCTACGAACTCTTCGAGGTCGTCCCGCAGGCTCGCACCATCGGCGCGGAGATCCGGGGGGCCGACCTCTCCCGCCCGCTCACTCTCGCGCTGCGCGAGGAGTTGAACCGCGCGCTGCTGGAGTGGAAGGTGCTGTTCTTCCGCGGCGCGCACCTCACCTCCGGCCGGCAGCGGGACTTCGCACGCAACTGGGGCGCCCTGGAGACCAACCCGCTGCTCGCCGCCGGTTCCAGTGACGACGTCGTCCGGTTCGACAAGGGCGCGGGGGCCGCGCCGACGTACGAGAACGTGTGGCACACCGACGTCACCTTCCGGGAACGGCCCGCGCTCGGGGCGGTGCTCCAACTGCGCGAGGTGCCGCCGTTCGGCGGGGACACGATGTGGGCGGACATGGCGGCGGCCTACGACAACCTGCCCCCGGAGGTGAGGGAACGCGTCGACGGCGCCCGCGCCGTCCACGACTTCATCCCCGGCTTCGCGCGGTTCTACGGACCCGAGCGGCTGCTGCCGCACCAGGACCTCTTCCCGCCCGTGGAGCATCCCGTCGTGCGCACCCACCCCGAGACGGGGCGGCGCATGCTCTTCGTCAACGCCTCGTTCACCACCCGCATCACCGGCGTGGACCGCGACGAGAGCGACCGGCTGCTGCGGTTCCTCTTCCAGCAGGCGCACGTGCCGGAGTACCAGGTGCGCTGGCGCTGGCAGCCCGGCGACGTCGCCTTCTGGGACAACCGCGCCACCCAGCACTACGCGGTGGGCGACTACGGCTCCGAGCGCCGCGTCGCCGAACGCGTCGCCATCGAGGGCGACCGTCCCGTCTGATCGCGGGTGCCCGGGCCGGAGGCGGGACGCGCCGCCCCCGGCCCGGGAGAGGCTAGGCCTCCGGCTCCTCGATCGCCGCCGGGCGCAGTTGGGCGGCGCGGACCCGGGCGATGTCGAGCTTCTCGCCCCGGTCGAAGCGGTAGATGCCGTTCTGCTCCTGGAAGACGTCGGTCAACTGGGTGTAGCAGTAGCCGAACATGTTCCGGTCGCCCAGCAGCACGTCGGTGAGGCCGCTGAACCGCTCGTGGAACTCGTCCTCGCCCCGGACCCGCTCCCCGTAGCCCCAGGAGACGGTGCGGTCCTCACCGGACTGCGCGGCGGCCGCCTCCGGGTCCCACCAGATGCCGCCGAACTCGCTGACGAAGTACGGCTGCCCCCGGTAGGGCTGGGAGTAGGGGGCGCCGCTCTCGTGGGTGTTGACGAACGGCGTGTCCTTGGCGAGGCCGGACATCAACTGCCGGAAGGCGGCGGGGTCCTGCTCGTAGTGGTGGGAGTCGTAGATGTCGGTCTCGGCGACCCGGTGGGCGTAGCCGGACGCGTCGACGACGGGGCGGGTGGTGTCCATGGCCTTGGTGGCCAGGAACATGGCGCGGGTCACGTCGTCGAGCTGCGTGACGCGGTCGTGCAGCTTCTGGTAGGTCTCGTTGAGCGGGCACCAGCCGACGATCGAGGGGTGCGAGTAGTCGCGTTCCACCGCCTCCAGCCACTGGGCGACGTAGGAGGCGTCGGGTTTCTGGTTGTCGCCCGAGGAGCCTCCGACCTCGCAGCCCCAGTCGCCGAACTCGCCCCAGACCAGGTAGCCGAGGCGGTCGGCGTGGTGGAGGAAGCGCTCCTCGAAGACCTTCTGGTGCAGCCGGGCCCCGTTGAAGCCGGCCGCCATGGCCAGTTCGATGTCCCTGACCAGTGCCTCGTCGGTCGGGGCGGTCATCAGGCCGTCCGGGTACCAGCCCTGGTCGAGGACGAGGCGCTGGAAGAGCGGGCGCCCGTTGAGCAGGACGGCCTTGCCCCGCAGCCCGACGGCGCGCAGTCCGGCGTAGCTCTCGACACTGTCGACCACCTGCCCCGCGGCGTCGAGGAGTTCGAGGCGCAGGTCGTACAGGTGCGGGTCCTCGGGCCCCCACTCGCGCCGCCGGTCGTCGGGCACCGGCAGGTGCAGGCGCGGGGCGAGGTCCAGGTCGGCGCGTGCCTCGGCGCGGCTCACCTCGCCGTCCACGTCTCCGAGGACCGCGCGAACCCGGTGCCCGGGGCGGTTGGTGGACAGGGGCAGTTCGAGGTGGAAGGCGGAGCCGGCCAGGTCGGGGGTGATCCGGGGGCGGCGCAGGTGCGCTTCGGGGACCGGTTCGAGCCAGACGGTCTGCCAGATGCCGGTGACCCGGGTGTAGTTGCAGTCGTGGTTGGCGTACTTGACCGCCTGCTTGCCGCGCGCCTGGGGGCCGGACTTGGGGTCGCGGGCCCGGACGGTGATCACGACCTCCTCCCCCGCCCCGGCGATGTCGCCGAGGTCGGCGGTGAAGGGGGTGAAGCCGCCGCGGTGGCGGGCGACCTCCCTGCCGTCGGCCCACACGGTGGTGTCGTGGTCGACGGCGCCGAAGTGCAGCAGTACCCGGCGTCCGGCCCAGGCGGCGGGCAGGGTCAGGACCCGCCGGTACCAGACGGCCTCGAGGAAGTCGGTGTCGCCGATGCCGGACAGCTCGGACTCGGGCGGGAAGGGGACGAGGATCTCGTCACGCAGCTCGCGGTCGAGCAGACCGCGTTCGAGCCCGCTGTCCCCCCGGTCGGTCTCGAACTGCCAGGCGCCGTTCAGGTTGAGCCAGTCGCGGCGCACGAACTGCGGTCGCGGGTACTCCGGGCGCGGTACGGAGTGAGTGGGCACACATGCTCCAGTCGATCGGTGGGCCGGGCGCGCGGGCGCCGAGCTTGTGGGTACGGCGGTGAAGGGTCAGGAACCGCCGAGGCCGGTGGTGGCCACGGAGTTGACGATGCGGCGCTGGAAGAGGAGGAAGACCACGATCAGCGGCAGCGCGGCCAGCAGGGCGGAGGCCATGGACTGCGCGTACTGGATGCCGTAGGCGTCCTTCACGGTGGCCAGGCCCACCGGGAGGGTCATCAGGTCGGAGTCGTTGGTGACGATGAACGGCCACATGAAGTTGTTCCAGGCACCGATGAAGACGAAGATCGCCACGGCGGCCACGATCGGCCGCGAGAGCGGCAGGACGATCGACCGGAAGACCCGGAACTCGGAGGCGCCGTCGATCCGGGCCGCCTCCTCCAGCTCCTTGGGGATGGCGTCGAAGAACCGCTTGAGGATGAACACCATCATCGGGGCGACCACCTGGGGCAGGATGACCGCCGCGTAGGTGTCGACCATGTGGAACAGGGTCATCTGGTCGAACAGCGGCACGACGAGCAGTTGCGGCGGGACCATGATGGCGGCGACGGTGACGCCGAGCAGTGCCCGGCGGCCGCGGAAGGTGCCGCGTGAGAATCCGTACGCCGCGAGGGTGGAGACGACCACGGTGATCAGCGTGACCAGTCCGGCGATCAGGAAGCTGTTGAACGCCCAGACGGTGACGTTGCCGCGTTCCAGTATCTGCTGGTAGGCGTCCAGGGTGAAGGCGCCCTTGAACGGGGACAGCCCGCTGGTGTTGATGTCCTCCTCGCTCTGCACGGAGGTGATGACCGCCCACAGGAACGGCAGCAGCCACAGGACGGCCAGGACGACGAGTGCTGTTGCGGCCAGGACGCGGGGCAGCCGTCCGTGGCCGAGGAGCAGGGGGGAGCCGGCCGCTTCGCGGGGTGGACGGCGCCGGGGACGGAGGGGGGTGGCGGTTGCGGACACGGTCAGTCCTCCCGGCGGAAGAGGCGGAGCTGCACGAGCGAGACGACGACGATCAGGGCGAAGAACAGGTACGAGACGGCGGAGGCGTAGCCGAGGCGGTAGCCGGTGAAGCCGATGTCGTAGACGTACTCGAGGACGGGCCGGGTGGACCCGTTGGGGCCGCCCTTGGTGAGGATGTAGATCTGGTCGAACACCTTGAGGGAGGCCAGGACCTGCAGCATGGCCACCAGCCCTGTGGTCCTGCGCAGTTGCGGCAGGGTGATGGACCACAGGCGGCGCCAGGCACCGGCCCCGTCGAGGGCGGCGGCCTCGTCGAAGGTCGTCGGCAGGGACTGGAGCGCGGCCAGGTAGAGCAGGAAGTTGAAGCCGACCGTCCACCAGACGGTGAGGGCGGCGACGGACCACATGGCGACGGACTCGTCGGACAGCCAGCCCACCGGTTCCATGCCGAGGGTGTCGAGGAGTTGGTTGGCCATGCCCAGTTCGGGCTGGTACAGCCAGGTCCAGATCATGGTCACGACGGTCACGGGCAGCAGGTAGGGGGCGAAGAACGACAGTCGCCACGCCCACTGCCCGGCGAGTCCGCTGTGCACCAGCAGGGCCATCGCGAGCGCGGCCAGTACGAGGGGGACGCTCGAGATGACGGTGAAGAAGACGGTGTTGCCGAGGCTGCTCCACACGTCGGCGTCGCCGAAGGCCTCGGTGTAGTTGTCGAAGCCGACGAAGTTCGTGTCGCGCAGGGCGAGCGAGCTGTCGGTGAAGCTCATCCACAGGCCCTGCACGATCGGCCACACCATGAAGAGGCCGAACACGAGCAAGAACGGCAGGACGAACACGAGCCCGTTGCCGGAGCGTATGCGGCCGAGGGCGGTGCGGCGGCCGTCCGCCGGAGCAGCGGGCGAGCCGGTCCGCTCCTCGGTGCCGAGGGGTGCGGTGGTGGTCATGTCGGTCACTCCTTTCGCTGGTCAGGCCACCGGGTTGGGCTGCCGCAGCAGCGTGTCCGCCTCGTGGACCATCTGCCGCACCGCCTTCTCGGGGGTGGTGTTGCCCAGGAGCGCCGACTGGAGCGGCTGGCACATCCGGTTCTGGAAGTTCGAACCGGCGCCGGCGAACCAGTTGGGCGGGTCGAGCACCGCGACCTTCGCGGCGTCGGCGTAGGAGGACTGCGGGTCGAGCGCCGCGTACTCGGGCTCGGCGAGGACGGGCTGGTACGCGGGGATGTGGCCGGCGCTCGCCCAGGTGAGGCTCTGCTTGAGTATCTGCGCGACGTAGCGGTGGGCCTCGCGGCGCCGGGCCGGGTCGGGGCTGTTCTGGTGCGGGAGGACGAAGCTGTGGCTGTCGGTGTAGACGGCGGGCTTCTCGAAGACCTGCGGGAAGGGCGCGGCGCCCAGCTCCATGCCGGACTTCCTCAGCGTCGGCAGCTCCCACTCGCCGAGCATCGCCATGCCGCCGCGGCCGCTGGAGAAGGCGGCCAGCGCGCCGTTGTAGTCCAGGTTGTTGGGGTTGGTCTTCCCGTCGAAGAGCCGCGTCATGAGGGTGACGACGCGTACGGCGGCGTCGACGTCGATCTTCGGGGGGCCGCCGTCGGGCAGGTCGAACGCGGCGCCGGTCTGGGCGTAGAGGCCGGCGAACAGGCGCCAGGTCTGTGCCGTGTCGGTGACGTGGCCGAACAGGATGCCCGCCTCCCCGGTCGCCTCGGCGAGGGCCTTGCCCGCGTCCAGCAGGGCCTCGGGCGAGCCCATGGGTGCCAGTTCGCCGGAGGCGTCCAGCAGCCCGGCCTCGTCCGCGGCCTTCTTGTCGTAGAACACGATGAAGGGGTGGACGTCCAGCGGGATGGCGTAGACGGTCCCCTCGTACTGGGTGCGCGACCACACGGCCGGGGTGAAGTCCTCGGCCGTGACGCCGTACTCGGCGAGCAGGTCCAGGTCGAAGGCGTCCACCAGGCCGCCGGGCGCGTAGCCCGCCAGCCGGGACAGGTGCATGGCGGCCACGTCGGAGGCCCGGCCGCCGGCCGCGGACATGGCGAGCTTGGTGTAGTACGACGGGCCCCAGTCCAGGATCGTCCGGTCGATGTCGAAGCCCTTGGCTCCCCGGGCCCCCTTGGACACGGCCTCGATCATGTCGTCCATGAGCATGCCGTCGCCGCCCTGGAACAGGTCCCAGACGCTCAGCGAGGACGCTCCGGAGGCGGAGGCCGGTGAGGCGCAGCCGGACAGCGGGCCCGCGGCGAGCAGGGCCCCCGCCCCGGCCACGGCGTGGCGCAGCAACCGGCGGCGACTGGGGCGGCGGACCGGGTCGGACACGGCCGGCACCCCCTGGGCAGGCAAACGGGAACTCATCGCGGACCTTTCGACGGCCGGAGCTCATGCGGTGGCTAGTTTTTACATCGATGTACATTGGCTGTAAAGAGCTGCGTGGAAGCCGAGTGGAAGTGGGGCCGTACCGAAGTCCTCCCCCGCACCGGGACATAGACTCGGGCAGCGCGGAAGAGGCAGGGAGGTCTCGGTGGCACGGCCCAGGATCAAGGACGTCGCACGTCATGCGGGCGTTTCGGAGAAGACGGTGTCCAATGTCATCAACGACTACGCCCATGTCTCCGACCGGACCAGGCAGGTGGTGCGGGAGGCCATCGAACACCTCGGTTACCGGGTGAACCTGGCGGGCCGTCACCTGCGCAAGGGCAGAACCGGCATCATCGCGCTCGTCGTCCCGGAACTGGACATACCGTACTTCGCGGAGCTGGCCCGGCATGTCATCCGCGAGGCCGAGGAGCGGTCCCTGACGGTGCTGATCCATCAGTCGGGGGCGGACCGCGCCCACGAGCTGGCGGCGCTGGCCGGGTTCGGCTCCACCTTCGTGGACGGGATCATCCTCAGTCCGCTCGCTCTGACCGCCGACGACCTGCGGGACCGCACGGGTTTTCCTCCCACGGTGCTGCTCGGGGAGCTGCTGGAGGAGGGTGCCGACCATGTGGCCATCGACAACGAGAGCGCCGCGCGCGAGGCGACCCGCCATCTGATCGGGCTCGGCCGCCGTGCCGTCCTGGCCGTCGGGGGGCGCGACGACGCGGGTCTGGGGACGGCGCAGGCCCGCACGCGGGGCTACCGTGCCGCCCTGGCGGAGGCGGGCATCGCCTTCGATCCGGCCGCTCTGCTGCCGGTCGACTCCTTCCGGATGCCCGACGGGGCGCGGGCCGTGGCGCGGGCGCTGCGGGAGGGCGCGCGGCCGGACGCGCTGCTCTGCCTCAACGACCAGTTGGCCCTGGGCGCGTTGCGGGCCCTGCACGAGCACGGGGCCAGGGTGCCCGAGGACGTCGCGGTGATCGGCTTCGACGACGTGGAGGGCGGGCGGTTCAGCGTCCCGACCCTGAGCACGGTGGCTCCGGACAAGGCGGCGGTGGCCAAGGTCGCCGTGCAACTGCTCCAGCACCGCATCGAGGAGGCGACGGCACCGGACGGCGGGCGGGACGGCGCCGGGCCGGGGCCGGGGGCGTCGGCGAGTGCGTCGGCGAGTGCGCAGGCCGGCGTGCAGGCGCCCCAGGACCGCATCGTGGCCCACCGGCTCGTCCTTCGGGAGAGCACGGAGGGCCACGAGCCGCGCTGAGGGGCCGTTCCGCCGGGGGCGGACGCGGGCGCGGATGCGGCGGGGCCGGTTCGTGCCGATCTCGGCGCGGTCGACGCCGCCGAAGGACGCCCCCGACTGGGAGTTGCGCTCGCCCGTGCCCCGGACGCGCGGGGTGTGGCGCCCCTCGGCGAGCCGCGGACGGACGTACCGCACCGCTTCACCGACGCGGATCGAGTGGCAGGTGACGCTCCCCGCGCCGCCGGAGCGGCCGTCGTCGTTGATCCAGTAGTTGCCGGAACCGGGGTCGCCGGCGGGCAGGCCGTGGGTGGCGCCCCTCGCGAGCGGGCGGCCGAAGCCGGGGGCGCCGTCGGCCCGCCAGGTGAACTTCCGCGCCCGGGTGGTGCGGACCCGTGGGTGTTCACCGACGTGGCCTTGGCGTGGTGGCCGGGCCCGAACACGCCCCGGTCGTCGACCCGGGAGAACACCGGCCCCTGAGGCTGCCAACAGGACCAAAAATGGTATTCCATTTGCCGCAGACCTCTTGACGGTGCGGTTTGGCGAAAACTACGTTCTGTTCACCGGAAAGCCGCTTCCGCTTTGTGAAACTCTCCGACGCCCCGCACCCTGATCCCAGGAGTCCCGTATGACTGCCCTGGAAGACCGCCGCTCGTCCGCGGAGACCAGCGACACCGCCACCAGCCCCGGCCTCTACACGTACGACCTGGCCCCGACGAAGCGGGAAGGACGCCGCTGGGGCGCCTACAACGTCTTCACCCTGTGGGCCAACGACGTGCACAGCCTGGGCAATTACGCCTTCGCCATCGGCCTGTTCGCCCTCGGGCTGAACGTGTGGGGCATCCTCGCCGCCTTCGCGCTCGCCTCGGTCCTGCTCTTCCTCCTGCTCACGCTGTCCGGGTTCATGGGTCACAAGACGGGCGTTCCGTTCCCCGTCATGAGCCGGATCGCGTTCGGCGTCAGGGGAGCGAAGATTCCGGCGGCCGTGCGCGGCGCCGTGGCCATCGCCTGGTTTGGTATCCAGACTTATCTGGCGTCCGCGGTACTGAGCGCCCTGCTGGTGGCCATGTTCCCCTCCCTGGCCTCCCTGGACACGAACTCCCTGCTCGGCCAGTCGACGCTCGGCTGGATCACCTTCCTGGCGCTGTGGGCCCTCCAGGTGCTCATCGTCAGCTACGGGATGCGGATGATCCGCCGGTACATGGCCTTCGCGGCGCCCACCACTCTGCTCACGATGTGCGCCCTCGCGGTGTGGATGTTCGTCCGGGCCGACGGCTCGGTCTCGGTGTCCGTCGGCGATCCGCTCACCGGCGGCGCGATGTGGCTCCAGGTCTTCCAGGCCGCCGCCCTGTGGGTGGTCGTCTACGGGACGTTCGTGCTCAACTTCTGCGACTTCACCCGGTCCGCGCGCAGCCGCGGCTCCATCGTCCGGGGGAACGTGATCGGCATCCCGGTGAACATGCTCTTCTTCGCCGTCATCGTGGCGGTCCTCAGCGGGGCCCAGTTCACCCTCGACGGGCACGTGATCACCAGCCCGACGGACATCGTCCGGACCATCCCCAACATGTTCCTGCTGGCCGTCGCCTCGCTCTGCCTCATCGCTCTCACGGTCGCGGTGAACCTGCTGGCCAACTTCGTCGCGCCGATCTACGCGCTGGTCAACCTGTTCCCGCACCGGCTCGACTTCCGCCGCGCGGGTCTGGTGAGCGCGGTCCTGGGCCTGGTCATCACCCCCTGGAACCTCTACAACAGTCCGGTCGTCGTGAACTACTTCCTCGGCGGGCTCGGCGCGCCGCTCGGCCCCCTGTTCGGCGTGATCATGGCGGACTACTGGCTGCTGCGGAAGTCCCGCGTCAACGTGCCGGCCCTCTACACCGAGGACGCGGGCGCCGAGTACCACTACCGGCGGGGCTACAACCCGCGGGCCGTCGCCGCCTTCGTGCCCGGCGCCGCGATCGCGGTGGTCGTCGCCCTGGTGCCCTTCTTCCAGGCCGCGGCCGGGTTCTCCTGGTTCGTCGGCGCGATCATCGCCGCCGCGCTCTACGCGCTCGTCGCCGACCGGGCCGCGCCGATCCGCGACGTGGACGGCGAGTCCATCGCCGTCGCCGCGGAGTAGCCCCCTCCCACCGCCGACCGTGCCGTCGTCGCCGCACGCCCCCGTCCGAGCAGAAGGCCCAGGCCCATCCATGCGCATTCTCGTGGTCAACGTCAACACCACGCAGTCCATCACCGACGCGATCGGCAGGCAGGCGGCCTGCGCGGCCTCCCCGGGCACCGAGATCGTCCCGCTCACACCGGCCTTCGGCGCGGAGTCCGTCGAGGGCAACTACGAGAGCTACCTCGCCGCCGTCGCCGTGATGGAGGCCGTCCGCGCCCACCCGGGGCCCTTCGACGCGGTGATCCAGGCCGGTTACGGCGAACACGGGCGGGAGGGGCTCCAGGAGTTGCTCGACGTGCCCGTCGTCGACATCACCGAGGCGGCGGCGAGTACCGCGCAGTACCTCGGCCGCCGCTACTCCGTCGTCACCACCCTCGACCGCACGGTCCCCCTCATCGAGGAGCGGCTGGAGGTGGCGGGCCTGAGCGCCAGGTGCGCCTCGGTGCGGGCCAGCGGGCTCGCCGTCCTGGAGCTGGAGCGGGACGAGCGGGCCGCCGTGGACGCCATCACCGAGCAGGCCGCCCGCGCGGTCGAGGACGACCGGGCCGAGGTGATCTGCCTGGGCTGCGGGGGCATGGCGGGCCTCGCCGAACGCGTGGTGGAACGTACCGGTGTCCCCGTGGTCGACGGCGTCGCCGCCGCCGTGACGGTGGCCGAGTCCCTGGTCCGGCTCGGCCTGTCCACGTCCAAGGTGCGCACCTACGCGCGTCCGCGTCCCAAGCGGATCGTCAACTGGCCCCCGCAGGCCGGCTGACCGCTCGTCGCGCCGTCCCGCCCGTCCCGCCCGCACGCCCCGGGGTATTCTGACGGGCCGCCCGACCGCCGCTCCGCACGGCGCGGTCGGCGTGCCGGGGAACGGGAAGACAGACGAGGGACGGCGATGGCTGCGTCAGAGGGCTTCACGCCCGAGTCCGAGCGGATCACGCGGCGGTTGCGCGACGAGATCGTCGACGGTGTGCGGGGCCCCGGCAGCCGCCTGGTCGAACGGGAGCTGGCCGAGTCCCTCGGGGTGAGCCGGCTCCCCGTGCGCGAGGCTCTCAGGACCCTGGTGTCGGAGGGTCTGGTGACACCGCGGCCGCGGACCTGGGCGGTGGTACGGGAGTTCACCACGAGCGACATCGCCGACCTGGACGAGGTCCGCTCGGGTCTGGAGACCCTGGGGTTCCGGCTCGCCGCCCAACGGCACACACGGGAGGGGCTGGAACGGCTGCGCGCGACGGTGGACGCCGAACTCGACGCGGCCCGCGCCGACGACGCGGTCCGGGCCCGGCGGGCGGCCGCCGCCTTCCACGAGACGGTCGTCTCCCTGGCCGCCAACGAGCTGCTCAACGAGCTGGAGCGCGTGCTGCGCAGCCGGCTGCGCTGGCTCCTCGGCCAGCACGACGACCTGCTGGCCGTCGCCCTGGAACACGACGCCCTCTACCGGGCCATCGCGGCACGCGACGTGGACCACGTCCAGGAGCTGGTCCTCCATCATCTGGCGACGAGCCGCAGCGCGGCCCTGGGGCGCCACGCGCAGGAGCGGTCGTAGGGCAGGAGCGGTCGTAGGTCGTGTGTGCCCTGCCGGGTCCTGCGGCCTTGGCCAGGGCGCGGGCCTCCATGGCCACCAGCATGCGCAGCCCCGTCCGCTGGTGGTCGGGGAGCACGTAGTGGTCGATGTCGACGCGCTCCCCTCCGGACTCGTCCCACAGCAGTCCGTACGCCACCGCCCGCCCGTCGTCGAAGGCGAGCCACGAGTCCTGGGCCGGATCGGTCCGCGGATGCTTCAGGTCGGCTTCGACGGTGTGCTGGTCGGTCTCGGGGCTCCCGATCTCGATCCGGTCTATCGCGTTGAGGAGTTCGGTGATGGCGGGGGCGTCGGCGAGGGTGGCCGAACGCGGGTCGGCAGGGGGCATGAGGAGCAGGGTCCGGGGCGGCGGCCGGTGCCCGCAACGGATTTTCCACCCCGCGGGGGCACGAAAGCCGTGGCGCGAGGACGTAGGACGCCGAACCGGGGGCATACGGGAGGCCCGAGGCCTCTCCCCCGCCGAAGCCGCCGACCCCCGGGAGTCTCCCGTGACGCCGAGCCTGCGCACCGCCCGCGCGTGCCGTGCCGCCGCCGTGCTCCTCCTCGCCGCCGCCGGCTACGCGGCCACCCACCGCCTCTGGCTCGCCCTGCCCGGTCTGTACGCCGCCGCCGTGTTCGCCTGGTGCGCAGCGCGTGAGGGCGCGCGGTACCGGCGCGAGGTCGTACTCGCGCAGCGGGCCGAGCGCCTGGCCCGGCCCCGCGCGCCGTGGCCGCCCGGGGCGGGTCCGCAGCCGTGCTGCGCGTTCTGGCGGCACTCCTACGGCGCCGGGCACGGCCCGGAGTGCACCCGCTCCGCGGCCGCCCGGCCTCCCCTCCCCGACGACTGCTGCGAACGGTGGTGGACCTCTCTCGGCGCACGGCACGACGCGGACTGCCGTCGTCACGCCGGCGCCTGGGGCCAGGACCGCGCCCGCCCGGCCCCGCAGTAGCGGGAGGACACCCGCGGGGAGCCGCGCGACTGCGGAGCCGGTGGGAGCCACGGGGTGCGACCGGTGTCGGCGATACCATCCCGGGACGACATCGAGGAAGGTCCGCATGACGAAGCAGGGCGGCGGCGGGAAACGCCCGCCGGGGATGACGGACGTGGCCCGGGCCGCCGGGGTGTCCGCACAGACGGTGTCGCGGGTGCTCTCCGGGCACCCGAACGTGCGGGAGCAGACGCGCGCCGAGGTGCTGGCCGCGGTGGCCCGGCTCGGCTACCGGCGCAACAACGCGGCCCGCATGCTCTCCTCCGGGCGCAGCCGCACCATCGGCGTGGTGACCCTCCGGTCCACGTTCTACTCGCGCGCCGCGGTCACTTCGGGCATCGAACGCGCCGCCCAGGGCGCCGGGTACGCGGTGAGCACCGCGACCACCGCCTCCCTCGACACCTTCGCCATCGAGACCGCCCTGTCGCGGCTCACCGACCAGGGCGTCGAGGGCATCATCCTGTCGGTGCCGCTGATCAACGGCAGCACGCGGCTCGAAGAGCTGACCCGTGCCACGCCGACCCTCACCATCGACGGTTCGCGTACCGGCGCCACCGAGGTGGTGGCCGTGGACCAGTCCCTGGCGGCCCGCCTGGCCGTCCGGCATCTGCTGGACCTGGGGCACGAGACGGTCTGGCACCTCGCGGGCCCCGCCGAGTGGCTGGAGGCCGCGAGCCGGCGGGACGGCTGGCGGGCCGCGCTCGAGGAGGCGGGGCGGACGGCGCCGCCTCCTCTGGAGGGCGACTGGTCGCCCGCCTCGGGATACCGGGCGGGGCTCGTCCTGGGCCGGATCCCGGACGTGACCGCGGTGTTCGTGGCGAGCGACGAGATGGCGTTCGGCGCCGTCCGGGCCCTGCGGGAACTGGGACGGCGCGTCCCCGAGGACATCTCCGTGGTCGGCGTCGACGACATCGAGCTGGCCGAGTACTGCGCGCCGCCCCTGACCACCGTCGCCCAGCCGTTCGCGCAGATGGGCGAACTCGCCGTCGCCCATCTGCTGCGCTTCATCGCCGCGCCGGAGACCGTGCCCGAACCGGCGTCGGTGGAACCGCGCCTGGTCGTCCGCGCGAGCACGGCGGCGGCGCCGGGGACGGCGGCGGCTTCGAGCACGACGGCCGTCGACGGCTGAGCGGCGGCTGAGTGGCGGCCCGTTCAGTCGACGACCGCGGTGGCCTCCACCTCGATCAGGTGCTCGGGCACGTCCAGCGCCGCGACACCCAGCAGGGTGGCCGGCGCGGCCGGGTTCACGCCCAGCCCGTCGGCGGCCCGGGCGATGCCCTCCAGCAGCTGGGGCATCTTGTCGGGCGTCCAGTCCACGACGTGGACGTTGAGTTTCACCACGTCGTCGAAGGAGGCGCCGGCCGCCGCCAGGGCGGTGGCGACGTTGCGGTAGCACTGCTCGGCCTGCGCGGTCAGGTCCCCTTCGCCGACGGTGGCTCCGTCGGCGTTCCAGGCGACCTGCCCGGCGACGAAGACCAGCTTCGATCCGGACGCGATCGACACCTGCCGATAGACGTCGACCTCCGGCAGCCCGTCGGGGTTCACCAGGGTGATGGCCATGTCTTCTGTCTCCTTGCCCATGTGCTCTCTCGTGGTTACTCGGGAACCGTAGGAGAGCGACCGCTGACATGGAAGAACGCACTTTTCAGTGACTGAGGAACCCGATGGTGACCACGGAGCCGGGACGGGGGCTGCGGAAGACGACGCGGTACGTGTACGACTGGACCCACCAGTACCTGGGACACGTCGAGGCGTCCCGCGACCGCTTCGGCGCCTGAGGCGCGGGCGGACGTCAGCCGCGCCGGCCCTCGGGTCCGCGGAAGACGGCCAGCCGCAGCACGACGAAGCGTACGACGGTGACGGCGAGGGACGTGGCGGCGAGGACGGCGGTCTCGGCGGCGGGCGAGGCGTCGGGATGCCGGTGCGTGAACCACAGCACGGCGCCGGAGGTCAGCAGGTAGCCGAGCAGGAAGAGGCCGCCGGCGCCCAGGTGGGCGCGGGTCGGTTTGGTGGCGGCGTGCCGGAATGTCAGGCGCCGGTTCGCCTCGGTGTTGAGGACGGTCAGCACGAGGAGGGAGAGCAGGTTGGCGACGGCCGGTGGCCACCACAGGCGCAGCACCCAGTACAGCAGGGCCTGTCCCCCGGTCGACACGACGCCGATCGCGACGAACCAGCCGACCTCCCTCGACCACACCGCGCGCAGCGCGGCGCAGGCACGGCGAGTACGCGGCGTCCGGGTCCCGGCGGCCCACGACGCCTTCAGCCGAGCCACCCTGCGCCTCCACCCGGTCGAGCACCGACAACTCCCTGGCCGCCGCAGCCTACTACGGCACCACCAGGCACTTTGCCTCTTCTTTGCCTGCGGGGAACCGTGTGGCCCCCGGGCGCGTTCATTCTGGTGACCGCGGGAAACCGCGGTTGGGAACAGACCGATGCACAGCGACAGAAGCCGAGGTGGCACGAGTGGCGATGTGGGACAAGATCAAGGACCAGGCCAAGACCTTCCAGCAGTCCCAGGGCACTCGGGGAGCGAGCGGATCCGGGCAGGGATCCCACGGCCCCACCGCCGGCGGCAGGCCGGGTTCGTCCTCCGGCGGTTCCAAGGCCCAGCTGCTCGGGATGTTCAAGTCCCAGCTCGCCTCGGCCAAGAACGAACTCAAGAGCGGCGCCTACCGGGACGCCAGCATGGCACTGTGCGCCCTGGTGGCCGCGGCGGACGGGCAGGTGGAACCGGCGGAGCGGCAGCGCGTGGAGGAGCTGATCGTCTCCAACGAGGTGCTGCAGAACTTCCCGGCGGACCAGCTCCGTCAGCGGTTCAACCAGCATGTGGACCGGCTCCTCGCCAACTTCGAGCAGGGCAGGAGCGAGGCACTCCAGGTGATCGCGAAGGCCGCCAAGAAGCCCGAGGAGGCCCGCGCCGTCGTCCAGACCGGCATGGTCGTCGCCGGCGCCGACGGGACCTTCGAGCCGTCCGAGCAGTACGCGATCCGCGAGGCCTGCACGGCGCTCAACATCCCGCCCTCGGAGTTCGGCGTCTGATCGCCCGTCAGCCCCGGCGCCGGTGCGCCGCGACTCGCTCCCGGGTCGCGCAGCGACGCGAGCAGTAACGGCGCTCGGGACCGCTGCCCCGGGCGATGAAGACGTTGCGGCAGCCGCCGGACGCGCACACCCGGCCGGGCGGGCGCTGACGGTCCCAGACCAGGACCGTCAGCGCCATGCAGGACGAGGCCAGGAACCATTGCGGCCACGGCGCGTCGTCGTCGTGGTCGAGGTGGGGGTGCCAGGGGGCGGCGCCCCGGTGGGACGTCAGGCGGAGCGGTCCCGTGTGCGCGCCGAGGAGGCGGTTCAGCGCGTGCGCGGCCGCGTCGGCGGATTCCGCAGCGAACACCTCCCGCAGCAGGGCGGCGGCCTCGCGCATCCCGGCGAGGTCGCGCGGGGTGAGGTCGACGGGATCGTTCTCGCCGTAGGCGCGCAGCACGTCGGCGACTTGGCCCGGGTCGGGCGAGTCCCCGGCGAGGGCGTTGACGAGGGCGGCGGTGCGCCGGGCCGTGGTCAGGACGGAGTGCCTGGTGGACCAGTCGTCATGGAGAGGAGAGAGAGAAGAGAGAGGGGAGGGAGGGGGCAGAGGAGAGGCCACCGGCCGAATGTAACGCATGTTGCTGAGTTTTGAGTTACTCCCGTACCGTCTCGCCGGTGCCGAAGGGTTATTCGATACGGGCGTATCTGGCCGGGGCGACGGCAGCGCGCGCCGGGGACGAGATGTCGGGGCCGGCGCTGCTGCTGGCGGGCCTCGCCCTGACCGGATCGGCGACGGAGGCGTCGTCGCTGCTCGCGGGCATCACGGTCTCCGCCGCGATCGGCGGCCCGGTACTCGGCGCCCTCCTCGACCGGGCGTCACGGCCCGGCCGCCTCCTGGCCTGCGCGCTCGCGCTGTACGCCACGGGACTGATCGCGATCCTCCTCGGCCTGGGCCGCGTTCCGACGGCCTGCGCCGTCCTGCTCGCGGTGTTCACGGGGCTGCTGGGTCCCGCGCTCTCCGGCGGCTGGACCGCGCAGTTGCCCCGGGTGGCGGCGGGCGGCCACCTGCCCCGGGCCAACGCGCTGGACGCGATGACCTTCAGCGCGGCGAGCCTGGCCGGTCCCGCCCTGGCCGGCGGCGTGGCGGTGACCCTGGGGGCCTCCACGGCGGTCGTGGTCGCCGCGGCACTGGTGGCCGCGGCGGCGCCCGCCGCGTGGCGCCTGCCGACGCGTCCGCGGCCGGCCCCGGGGGACGGCCGGCCGCCGTGACCGGCGCGCTCGCCGCCGGGTTCCGGGTCATCGTCCGGCGCCCGCTTCTCGCCCGGGCGACGTACACCTCGGTCGTCTGCTGCGTCGCCCAGGGCATGCTGGCGGCCTGTGTCCCGCTCCTGGGCGCACGGGTTCTGGGCGCGGCCGGGCGCGGCGCCCTGCTGCTCTCCTGCGCGGCCGTCTCCGCCCTCGCGGCCAACGCCGTACTCGCCCGCCATCCGCGCGCCCTCGCCCCGGACACGGTCGTCCGGGCCTCGGCCCTGGTCCAGGCGGCGGCGTTGGCCCTGGCGGCCACCGGTCGGCCCGCGATCCTCCTGGTGGCCGCACTCGTCCTGGGCGTCGGCGAAGGCCCCCAGCTCACCGCGCTGTTCGCGGTACGGCACCGGGAGGCCCCCGATCGGCTGCGCGGCCAGATCTTCACCACCGGGGCGAGCCTCAAGGTCACCGCGTTCGCGCTGGGCGCGGCCGTCGCCGGCCCGTTGGCCACGTGGTCCCTGCCGGGCACCCTGACGGTGGCGGCGGGCACGGCGGTGGGCGCGGCGGCGGGTGCGGCGTTCGTCGGCCGCAAACCGTTTGACGGCCCTCCGCGTCCGGGGGTCGGATGAGGCCCATGGGTTCAGGGTGGACGCAGCCGGCCCCACGCGACCTCGACGACCGACTCGTGCGGCGGCTGATCGCCGAACAGTTCCCGCGGTGGGCGGGGCTGCCCGCCCGGGCGGTACTCGCCGAACCGGGCTAGGGCGCGATGCCCACGCCCTCGATCCTGCTCCACGCCCGCTCCTGAGCGGCGGTCATGGCGGGCCAGGCGAGGCCGCCCGGCCGGGGCCGCACCCGCGAGGCGTACGCGGAGGGCTGGAAGCCGGGGTCGTAGAAGCAGCCCTCACCGTACGTCGCGTCGAAGGCGCTGCAGGAGGCGGCGATCGCCCGCGGGCTCGGCCTGTGCCCCGTGCGCACCCAGCTGTCCAGCGCGGAGAGGGAGTTGGCGTACTCGGAGTCACTCAGCGAGCTGTGCTCGTGCTCGTTCGTGAAGGTCTGGACGAGGTTCCCGTCCCGTCCGGCCCCCCGGAGTGTGGCGCGGTAGGCCGCCTCGTGCTCCACGAACGCCGTCGGGTCGTCGATGGCGTGCAGGGTGAGGACGGGGAGGGAGACCCTGCCGGTGAGGTCGCTGTCCCAGGACAGGTCACGGCGTGCGGTGGGGTCCGCCGAGAAGCGTGCGACGCCCGCGTTGAGCGCCTTGTCGTCGTGCGAGCCGGTGTAGCGCACACCCCGGTTGCTCCAGGGGTTCCGCCCGCCGAGCCGGTCGGTCACGATGTCCCGGAAGGTGAAGGTGGCGAACCTCAGATGTGATTCCAGGGTGCGCTCGGGGATGCCCGTGACGGCGAGGATGTCGTCCAGGTTGCGCTGCTGCGGTGCGGTCCGGTCCGCCGCTTCGGAGGCGTAGCCCGTGCACTCCTGGAGGCGGGCGCGCAGCCCGGCGGTCGTCATCGTGGAACCGGCGCGCAGGCCCTGCCACAACGGGTACTGCGGCTCGCTCGGCCGCGGGTGGTTGTGGCAGTAGTACTGGTAGACCACCCGCAGGTCCACGCGGTAGTCGTAGCCGCGCGAACCGCCGCCGAGGACGCCGTTGGTCAGCAGCACCCCGTCGTAGGCACCGGGGCGCCGGCCGTAGGTCTCGGCGGCCTTGGCGGCGACGTTGCCGCCCCAGGACTGGCCGTGCAGGTAGGTGCGGTCCGGGCGGCCGAAGCGGTCGGTGAACACGCGGCGCACGTTCTCGGTGTCGGCGGCGGCCATGCGGGCCCCGTAGCCGCCGCGCCGGTAGGAGGAGCCGGCCCAGGCGTATCCCTGGTCGACCATCACCGCCCAGCGTTCCAGGTCCTCGGTGCTGCGGGCGGGGTCGGAGGTGTCGCCGAGGTCGGGGCCGCCGTGGGCGTGCACGACGAGCGAGCCGTTCCAGCGGTGGGGCACGGCCATCGTGTAGTGGGCCCCGTTCGCGTCCTGGCCGGTGTAGCAGGTGGCCTTCCCGGCGAGGGCGGGCGGGCAGTCGGCGGTCACCGGCCGCTCGGCCGCCCGTGCGGGGGCGGCGGAGACGTTGCCGAGGGTGCCGAGGAAGACGGCGGCGAGCGCGGCGGCCACGACCGCCGGACGGCTTCTGCGGTGCATGACCCGGGCGTCGTGCGTGGCTGCTTCGGGTGTGGACAAGGTGCGGCTCCTGTACGTGCTCTGCTGCTGCGGTCCGGCGCGAGTCGCGCTGCGAGCAGGGATGTTAGGAACACGGCGGAGCCGGAGCCACCCCTTCCGCCGTTGCGTTCATAGTGTTCGCCCGGAAACCCTCGCCCACGGCGGCAACCCCGCCTGAACGGGCGGGAACCGACGCCCGGTCAGCTGTCGTAGTCCACGGTCACCTTCTCGGAGACCGGGTACGACTGGCAGGTCAGGACATAGCCCGCGTCGACCTCGGCCGCCTCGAGCGCGTAGTTGCGGCGCATGTCGACGCTCCCGTCGGTGACCAGGGCCCGGCAGGTTCCGCAGACCCCGCCCTTGCAGGCGAAGGGCAGGTCGGGGCGGGTCTGCTGGGCGCCGTCGAGGACGGAGCGCTCCCGGGAGAGGGGGGAGGTCGTGGAGCGGCCGTCCAGGGTGACGGTGACCTCGCTGACGGGCCCCTGCGGACCGCTGTCCTCGTGACGGACCTCCCGCACGGGCTCGTCGTCGGCGAAGAACAGCTCCCGGTGGACGCGCTCCGCCGGGACGCCGAGGCCGGTCAGGACCTGCTGGGCGTCGGCGACCATGCCCTGCGGGCCGCACAGCCACCAGTGGTCGGCGGCCGGCACGTCCACCAGGGAGTCGACCAGCGCGGAGAGTCGTCCGGCGTCCAGGCGGCCGGAGAGCACCTCGGCCTCGCGGGGTTCGCGGGAGAGCACGTGGGCGAGGTGGAAGCGGGTCGGGTGGAGGTCCTTCAGGTCGGCCAGCTCGTCGGCGAACATCACCGTGTCGGTGCGGCGGTTGCCGTAGAAGAGGGTGACGGTGGAGCGGTCGTCGGCGGCGAGCACCGACTCGGCGATGGACACCATCGGGGTGATGCCCGATCCGGCCGCGATCAGGACGTGGTGGCCGGGGGCGGTCAGGTCGGGGGTGAAGAGGCCGGTGGGCGCCATCACTTCCACGGTGTCGCCCGGCCGCACGTCCTCGACCAGCCACGCCGAGAACAGTCCGCCCGGCACCACCCGCACCCCGATGCGCGGCGCCGAGCCGGCCGGTGCGCAGATCGAGTAGGAGCGGCGCTCGTCCCGGCCGTCCACCTCGCGCCGCAGGGTGAGCGACTGACCGGGCGCGAAGGCGAACTCGCCGGCCAGTTCGCGCGGGATCTCGAAGCTCACGGCCGCCGCGTCCGCGCACAGCCGCTCGACGGCCGCGACGCGCAGACGGTGGAAGGCGGGCCGGCGGCGGGTGCGCACCGGGGCCGCCGGGACGGGGGCGGTCGGGGCCATCAGATCTCCTTGACGTACTCGAACGGCTCGCGGCAGGCCCGGCAGCGCCACAGCGCCTTGCAGGACGTGGCGGCGAAGCGGGAGGTCTCCTCGGTGTCCGCCGACCCGCAGCGCGGGCAGGGCACCGCGGGCCGGGTGGGCGACAGGACCAGGGAGACGGGGCCTCGGGGTGCGGCCCCCGGCGGGGCGATGCCGTGCTCGGCGAGCTTCAGGCGGCCCGACCCGGTGATCCAGTCGCTGGTCCAGGGCGGGTCCAGGACGGTGCGGATCTCGACGCGCGCGTATCCCGCCCGCCGCAGCCGCGCGGCGACGTCCGCCCGCATCTCGGCCATCGCCGGGCAGCCCGAGTAGGTGGGGGTCAGGCTCGCGACCACGGTGCCGTCCTCGCCGACCTCGACGTCGCGCAAGACGCCGAGGTCGGCGAGGGTCAGCATGGGCAGCTCGGGGTCGGGCACCTGCTCGGCGACGTGCCGGGCGCGGTGGGCGTCCAGGAGTGCGGGGCCGCCGGTCACCATGTCGCCTCCGGGTGGGCGCGGGCGACGCCCTGCAGCTCGGTGAGGAGCGGCGCCAGGTGTTCGGTGTGCTCGCCCGCGCGGCCGGACCCCGGCAGCGGACGGTGGACGGGGAGGGTCAGTCCGGCGGCCTCCGTGACCTGGCGCAGATCGTCGGCGACCTCGTCCCGTACGTCGTACGCCGTGTGCAGTTCGCCGAGGTAGGGGGCGACCTCGTCCAGCGCGGCGCGCGTGCGGCGGTGCGACTCTTCGGTGCCGTCGCCCAGGCGCACGCACCACTCGGCGGCGTACTGCCGGTGGTACGTCAGCTCCTTGACGCCCTTGGCGGCGACCGCCGCGAGCACCGGGTCGGGGTGGGTCTCGAGGCGCCGGAAGTGGGCCAGGCGCCAGCTGGAGAGGACCAGCAGTCGCACGACCGCGAACGCGAAGTCGCCGCCCGGGAGTTCCGCCAGGCGGATGTTGCGGAAGTCGTCGGCATCGCGGAAGTAGGCGTACGCGTCCTCGCCGCGGCCGGTGCCGTCCACCTGCCCGGCGCGGGAGTACAGCAGGCGGGCCTGGCCGAGGAGGTCGAGGCCGATGTTGGCCAGCGCCACCTCCTCCTCCAGCTCCGGGGCGCGGGTGACCCACTCGGCGAGCCGCTGGGCGCTCACCAGGGCGTCGTCGGCGAGCGCCACGCACTCGGCGGCCAGTTCACCGGCGTCGACGCCCTCGGGCACGGTGGTGTCGACGCCGTGCAGCGGGTCCTCGAAGCCGGTGCCGTAGGCCCAGCGGGTGTCGTCCTCGTGCCCCTCGGCCAGGGTGAGGTAGACGTGGTCGTCACTCATGCCCTGCTCCTAGATGTGGGGGACGTCGTCGGGGATGTCGTAGAAGGTCGGATGGCGGTAGACCTTGTCGGCGCTGGGGGCGAAGAAGGGGTCCTTCTCGTCGCGGGTGGAGGCGGCGATGTGCTCGGAGCGCACCACCCAGATGCTCACGCCCTCGTTGCGCCGGGTGTAGAGGTCGCGGGCGTGGGTGAGCGCCATGGCGTCGTCGGCGGCGTGCAGCGAGCCGACGTGGACGTGGTTGAGTCCGCGCTTGCCCCGCACGAACACCTCGTACAGCGGCCAGCCCTGCTTCTCGTACGTCTGGGGCTTGTCGGCGCTCATGCCGCCGCTCCCTTCTCCGCGCGGGCGGCCTGCTTGGCGGCGTGGGCGGTGGCCGCCTCGCGCACCCAGGCGCCCTCCTCGTGAGCGGTGCGCCTCCGCTCCATCCGCCGGTCGTTGCAGGGGCCGTCGCCCTTGATGACGCGCATCAGCTCGTCCCAGTCGGGGGTGCCGAAGTCGTGGTGTCCGCTCTCCTCGTTCCAGCGCAGCTCCGGGTCGGGCAGGGTGACGCCGAGCTTCTCGGCCTGCGGGACGGTCATGTCGACGAAGCGCCGGCGCAGTTCGTCGTTGCTGTGCCGCTTGATCTTCCAGGCCATCGACCGCGCCGAGTTGGGCGAGGCGTCGTCGGGCGGGCCGAACATCATCAGGGACGGCCACCACCAGCGGTCCACCGCGTCCTGGACCATCTCGCGCTGGGCGTCGGTGCCGCGCATCATCGTCATCAGCAGCTCGTAACCCTGCCGCTGGTGGAAGGACTCCTCCTTGCAGATGCGCACCATCGCGCGCGCGTAGGGCCCGTAGGAGCTGCGGCACAGCGGCACCTGGTTGCAGATCGCGGCGCCGTCCACGAACCAGCCGATCACACCGACGTCGGCGAAGCTCAGGGTCGGGTAGTTGAAGATCGACGAGTACTTCTGCCGTCCCTCGATCAGCCGCTCGGTGAGGTCGTCGCGGTCGGCTCCGAGGGTCTCGGCCGCCGAGTACAGGTAGAGCCCGTGCCCGGCCTCGTCCTGGACCTTGGCGAACAGGATCGCCTTGCGGCGCAGCGACGGCGCCCTGGTGATCCACTCGCCCTCGGGCTGCATGCCGATGATCTCCGAGTGCGCGTGCTGCGCGATCTGCCGGATCAGCGTCTTGCGGTAGCCGTCGGGCATCCAGTCCCGCGGCTCCACGCGCTGGTCGCGCGCGATCGTCGCGTCGAAGTGCTCCTGGAGCCCGTCCGGCGCGTCCGGGGGCGGTGCCTCGGCGGCGTGTGTCGTGGTCATCGTCACCAGCTTCCCAACCGACCATTCGTTCGGTATCAGTGTGTCGCGTTTCCGTTCGCCGGGCAAGAGCCGGGGCCCCGCCGTCGCACTCTTGACAGCGCCGCCGCGTGGCTGGATTACTTGGCCGTGCCGCGAGCTAACCGAATGGTCGGTCGGGAGACAAGGTGGTGGGTACGGTGTCGCAGGCCACTGAGCAGACGCCCGCGGAGGTGATGTTCGCCGCGGACGAGGCCTCACGGGGGCTGGGCATCGAGCTGGTCGAGCACGGCGAAGGGACCGCGGTGGCCAGGATGACCGTGACCCCGGCGATGGTCAACGGGCACCGGATCGCCCACGGCGGCTTCCTCTTCCTGCTCGCCGACACCGCCTTCGCCTGCGCCTGCAACAGCCACGGACCGGTGACGGTCGCGGCCGGCGCCGACATCGTCTTCGTCGCCCCGGCCCGCGAGGGCGACGTGCTGGTCGCCCGCGCCGAGGAGCGCGCCCGGTTCGGGCGCAGCGGCATCTACGACGTGAGCGTGTGGCGCGGCGACGAGCTGATCGCGGAGTTCCGCGGCCGCAGCCGCAGCGCCCGGGACGACACGGCGCGCGAGACGCCGGGCACGACGACGAAGGAGTCGCGATGAGCAGCGAGCCGACGACCGGGGCGGCCCCGGCGCCCCGACCGGGCGAGCCCCTCCCCCACGACCTGCTCGACGACGCCGAGCGGCTCACCCGCGAGCAGCTCCGTGAGCTCCAGCTCGACCGCCTGCGCGCGACCCTGCGGCACGCCTACGACCACGTGGAGCTGTACCGCAAGAAGTTCGACGCCGCCGGGGTGACGCCCGAGGACTGCCGCAGCCTGGCGGACCTGTCCCGGTTCCCCTTCACCACCAAGGCCGACCTGCGGGAGACCTACCCCTTCGGCATGTTCGCCGTCCCGATGGCGGACGTACGGCGCCTGCACGCCTCCAGCGGCACCACCGGCCGCGCCACCGTCGTCGGGTACACCGACAACGACCTGTCCATGTGGGCCGACGTCATCGCCCGTTCCATTCGCGCCGCCGGCGGCCGCCCCGGCCACAAGGTGCACATCTCCTACGGCTACGGCCTGTTCACCGGAGGTCTCGGCGCGCACTACGGCGCCGAGCGCGCCGGGTGCACGGTGATCCCGGCGTCCGGCGGCCAGACGGCACGTCAGGTGCAGATCATCCAGGACTTCCGGCCCGAGATCATCATGGTCACCCCGTCCTACCTGCTCACCCTGCTCGACGAGTTCGAGCGGCAGGGCATCGACCCGCGCGGCAGCTCCCTGAAGGTCGGCATCTTCGGCGCCGAGCCGTGGACCGAGGAGATGCGGCGCGAGATCGAGGAGCGCATGGACATCCACGCCGTCGACATCTACGGCCTGTCCGAGGTGATCGGCCCGGGCGTGGCGCAGGAGTGCGTCGAGACCAAGGACGGACTGCACATCTGGGAGGACCACTTCTACCCCGAGGTGGTGGACCCGCTCACGGACGCCGTGCTGCCCGAGGGCGAGGAGGGGGAGGTCGTCTTCACCTCCCTCACCAAGGAGGCGCTCCCGGTGATCCGCTACCGCACGCGCGACCTGTCCCGCCTGCTGCCCGGCACGGCGCGGCCCGCCTTCCGCCGGATGCGGAAGGTCACCGGCCGCTGCGACGACATGATCATCCTGCGCGGGGTGAACGTCTTCCCCACCCAGGTCGAGGAGATCGTGCTGCGCACGCCCGGCGTCGCCCCGCACTTCCAGATCCGGCTCACCGCCCGCGGCCGCATGGACCACATGACCGTACGGGTCGAGGCCCGCACCGACGCCGGCCCAGAGCAGCGCGAGGCCGCCGCGAGGGCGATCGGACAGGGCGTCAAGGACGGCGTGGGCGTCACCGTGGAGGTGGAGGTCGTCGAGCCGGAGACCCTGGAGCGCTCGCTCGGCAAGATCCGCAGGGTGTGGGACATGCGGAGCACGTGAAACGTGATCACGGACACGCCCGTTCATCAGCCGTGCTGGTGTGCGAGGAGATACGGATGGGCAGTAAGTGCATGATCGGGGGAGGTTGAGTACATCCTGGGGGGACATCCCGTGCGTGTGTGTGTGATCGGTGCAGGCCTGTCGGGGCTGGCGGCGGCCCATGCCCTGAAGGAGCGCGGCATCTCCTTCGTCTGCCTGGAGAAGGCACCCGACGTCGGCGGGATCTGGCGTCAGCCGGGAGCCGGCGAGCAGGGCCCGGGCTACCAGACCCTGCACCTGAACACCGCCAAGCAGCTGACGGGTTACGCGGACTTCCCCATGCCGTCCTCGTACCCGCTCTACCCGCGGCACAGCCAGTTCGCCGCCTACCTGCGGTCCTTCGCCGAGTGGGCGGGTCTGCTCGGTCACGTCGAGCTGCGGACCGAGGTGGTGTCCGTCCGCCGGGACGCGGACGGCATGTGGACCGTCGTCAGCCGGGGTGCGGACGGCGCCGAGACCTCGCGGCGGTTCGAGCAGGTGGTCGTCGCCTCGGGGCACCACACCGACCCCGCCCTGCCCGATCCCCTGCCGGCCGGCGCCGACTCCTTCACCGGAACGATTCTGCACTCCCTCGACTACCGCGACGGCGGCGACTTCGCCGGCCGGCGCGTGGTCGTGGTGGGCCTCGGCGCCTCCGCGGTGGACATCGCGGCGGACCTCTCCCGGCACGCGGAGCGGACCCTGCTGTCGGTGCGCCGGGGGCTGCACGTCGTACCCAAGCAGCTCTTCGGGATGTCGGTCGACGAGATCGCCGAGGCCCCCTGGTGGAACGAGATGTCCTTCGCCGAGCGGCGCCAGTGGGTGGAGCAGGCTCTGCTGGTGGCGCGCGGCAGGCTGTCGGACTACGGCCTGCCCGAGCCCGACCACCCGGTCTTCTCCTCCGCCACGACCCTCTCGGACGAGATCCTCAGCCGCATCCGGCACGGCGCGGTGACCCCGAAGCCCGCGATCGCCTCGTTCGACGGCGACCGGGTCGTGTTCACGGACGGCAGTTCCGAGGCGGCCGACGCGGTCGTCTACTGCACCGGCTTCCGCATGACCTTCCCCTTCCTGCCCGCCGGCTGCCCCGTCTCGGCGGACGGCTCGGTCGAGCTGTACCGGCGGGTCGTGCCGGCGGACCGGCCCGGTCTGTACTTCGTCGGGCTGGTGCGGCCCGTGGGCGCGATCACCCGGCTGGTGGAGGCCCAGGCGGAGTGGGTGGCGCGGATCATCGACGGCGCCGCCCCGCTGCCCCCGGCCGAGGAGATGCGCGAGGAGATCGGTACGTACCTCACCGGCATCGTCCAGCGCTACGGCCGGACCGAGGGCGCCTCGATCCAGGTCGACGTGGGCCCGTACCTGGCCGAGTTCCGGGAGGCGCTGCCCGTGTGACCGTCCCGCCGGGCGCCCCGCGCGGTCGGCGGCGGCACCCGGCCGCGTCCGCGCCCGGGGCTCCCGGTGGATCGCGCCGGGAGCCCCGTCGTGTGCGCACGGTCCGGTCAGGACACCGGCAGCGGTCGGCGGACGGCCTCCACCACCGGCGGCCGCACCGCGTACGCCTCCGAGGAGAGGTACGCCGTCACCCGCGGCGCGCTGCCCCGCTGATGGGCGAGGGCCAGGTAGGCGATCAGCCCCACCCCGTCCTCGGGCCGCCGCTCGGTGAGGGCGGCCAGGGCGCGGTCGAGCACGTCGGAGTCCATGCCGTGATGGCGCAGCACCCTGGATGCCCTGGCCAGCACTTCCCCGTCGTGCCGGGCGTAGTCCCTGACCGGGATGTGCAGGGTGAATCCGCTCGGCCGCGCGGTGGTGGTGTCGGTGAAGGAGTGGCAGGTCAGGCCGGGCCTCCTGCCGAGCCCCGCCGTGTCGGGGCCGAGTCCGGCGGCCGTGCGGAAGAACCCCTCGACGGCCGCGGGCCCCGGACCCGAGTCCGTCCGGGACAGGCGCCCGGCCTGGCCGGCGGTGAGGTTCTCGTGCCGTACGTAGACCTTCACCCGGGGCTCCGCCCAGTCACCCAGGTCCAGGGCGAGGAACGGGTGTCCGCTGCCCTTGGGCAGGCTGTCGTAGGCACGGCGGTGGCCGAGCCTGTGCAGGGCCTCGCGCACCGTCGCGGCGGAACGTTCCTCCCCGTTCGCCGCCGGGTTCAGGTACACCTTCACCCTGGGTACGCCGCCGGGCGTCAGCTCCAGGGCGCACCACAGGGCGAGGGGGCCCTGCGGTGCGTCGGGCAGGAACAGGTCCCGGACGTCGTCGAGGGCGTCGGTGGTGAAGTTCCAGCGCCGCGCCATGTCACGGACCGCCCGGAGTCCGGCACGCCCGCCGAGAGCCAGGCTGTCTGCGCCGCAGCCAGGTTCCAGGAGCACCCGCATGGAGGGTGCGGCGTCGGGCCGGAAGGAGAGGGAGAACTCCACGGGGGTGTGGTCGTCGGACAGGAAGGTGCGGTGGGGCGGCGGCAGGTTCAGCGGCCGTTCGGCCTCCGGGCCCAGGGTGTCGGTCAGGACCTGTGCGTAGGTCTCGGCGTCGGCCCCGGACAGGCCGGCGACCGCGCCGAGTCTTCGCAGCTGACCGCTGGTGAAGGAACCGAGCGTCGGGGTGCCCCGCGGGCCCGCGCCCGTCGGTGCCGCGCTCACCGGCCCGTCCCGTGTCGGAGCCGCACAGAGCGATACCCGCCTCGGGAGGCGGGTATCGGGGGGTTCGGCGCCGGGAAAGCGGCGTACGTGGATATGTGGTCCACGACACCTCCTTTTACTCGTAAGCAACTTGAATGCCGCGTTGCTCACTACCCGTGCCGTTGGATCTTCATGCGGGAGGGGCGGGTCGGACAGGTGTTGCGCACATCACCGTGTGAGCCAGTTGAGGAACTGGCTCCACATGCCGTTGCGTTCGGTCGGCCGGGCCGCGCCCGTCGCCTTGTCCCGCTCGGCCGGGGCCCCGGCCGACAGCGGCTCGGCACGCCGCGAGGACCGTGCCGGGGTGAAGCGGGCCGGAAGTGTGGCCAGGGCCCGGTTGAAGGGGCCCGGACGCCACGTCAGACTGTCCTCGGGTACGGCGAGTTGGACGTCGGGCAGCTCGTTGAGGAGGTGCTCGATGGCCGTGACGGTGATGTGCCGGGCCGGTTCCTTGGACGGGCAGGCGTGCGGGCCCGCGCTCCAGGCGAGGTGCGCGCGGTTGCTGCCGGCCTGGCGGGAGGCCTTGAGGGTCGGGCCGGTGTTGGCCGCGGCGAAACTGACCAGGACGAGGTCGCCGGCCTCGAGGTGCTGTCCGGCCAGTTCGGTGTCGGCGGCCGGGTAGTGCGGGGCGTAGTTGGCCATGGGCGGGTTCTCCCACAGCGTGTCGTCGATCGCCTCGTCGATCAGACCGCCCTCGCGTGCGTACCGCTCGTGGGTGAGGAGCCGGTGCAGGGTGTTGCCGAGGAGGTTGCGCAGGGGTTCGGCGCCGGCGCCGAGGAGCAGCGCGAGCTGGTGGACCATCTCCTCGTCGTCGAGACCGGCCTCGTGCCGCATCAGCCAGGAGGTGACGTCGTCGCCGGGCTTGCGCCGCTTGAGCGCGACGAGTTCGCCCACCGCCTGGAAGAGCACCGCGGTGGCCTTCTCGGCGTTGACGCCGTCGAACATGCCGGAGATGCCGAACAGCACCCGGTCGCCGATGTCGGCGGGGCAGCCGAAGAGTTCGTTGAACACGAACAGCGGCAGCTGCTTGGCGTAGTCCCCGAGCAGGTCGGCCGAACCCCGGGCGGCGAACTGGGAGATGAGGTAGCCCGAGATCTGCTCGGTGCTGCGGCTCAGCCGTCGGGTGTCCACCCGCGCCATGCTGTCGGTGACCGCCTGACGCAACCTGATGTGGTCGGCGCCGTCGGCGAACATGCAGTTGGGCCGGTAGGCCAGCAGGGGCGCGACCGGGCTGTCCGGGCCGACCTTGCCCTCGTTGAAGGCACGCCAGCGGCGGGCGTCCTTGCGGAAGGACCCGGAGTCCTGCAGCAGTTGGAGCGCCGCCGCGTAGTCCGTGACCAGCGTCGCCTCGACGCCCGGGGCGAGTTCGACGGGGGCCGCGGCCCCGTAGTGGCGCAGGTACTCGTAGTACGCCTGCGGGTCGGCGGCGAACTCCGGCCCGTGCAGCGGCACCCGGGCGCCGGAGCCGTGGGCCGGGCAGCCGGGAGGCGGCACCGGGGCGGTGTCGTGGGCGTTCATGTCTGCTCCCAGCTCCTAGCGGGTGCGGTCCAGCAAGTAGCGGACGAGGGTGGTCAGTGCGGCGGCCGACGACTTCTCGTCACGGGCGTCGCAGGTGACGACGGGGGTGTCGTCGAGCAGGTCGAGTGCCTCGCGCAGCGCCGGCTCGTCGCGCGGGGGCGTGCCGGCGAAGTGGTTGACGGCGATGGCGTAGTCGAGTCCGTAGTGCTCGATGAGGTCGATCACGGGGAAGGAGTCCGCCAGCCGCTCCGGGTCGACCAGCACCAGGGCGCCGAGCGCGCCGCGGGCCATGTCCTCCCACATCTGCACGAAGCGCTGCTGCCCCGGGGTGCCGAAGAGGTAGAGCACGACGCGGTCGCTGATGGTGAGGCGGCCGAAGTCCATGGCGACCGTGGTGGTGGTCTTGCTCCGGACCCCCTTGAGGTCGTCGACCGACTCGGCGGCCTGCGTCATCGTCTCCTCGGTGGACAGCGGCTCGATCTCGGAGATGGAGCCGATGAGGGTGGTCTTGCCCACCGCGAAGTGCCCGACGACGAGGATCTTCACCGCCGTCTGGGTCGCTCCCTCGCGTACGTAGTCCCGTTCACCCAAACTTGGCGCGGAGCCCATTGAGCACCTCCTCCAGGATCTCTCGGTCCGCGAGACGGGCGCGGGCCACCGGCGGGCGGGTCGTGAGGTGTCCGCCCTCCATCAGGGAGGCCAGCAGGATCCGCACCACGCCCAGCGGGAAATGGCTGTGTCCGGCGATCTCGGCGACCGAGAGGTAGCCGGCGGAGCAGAGGTCGAGCAGGCTCTGCTCCTCCGGGGAGAGCCGGGCGGGACGCCGTGTGTCCTCGGCCGACGCGGTGACCAGGGTGACGAGGGAGAGGTCGTCCTCGTCGGGCAGGCCGCGCCCCTTGGTGATGACGTACTGCCGGACTAATTCGGGCGCCTCGGGCTGCCAGCCGTCGTGGCCGGTCATGAGTGGGCGCCGAGGTTCTCGCGCGGCGGTGTCGTCAGCCGCTTGCCGAGCTGGCCGACGAGCTGCTGCATCCGGAAGGTGATGTCGGCCATGTCGACCTCCGGGGAGGCGGACACGCCGAGGTAGGCACCCTCGCCGGCGGAGATCAGGAACACCCAGCCGCCGTCGAACTCGACGAGGGTCTGCCGCCACGTCTGGCTGGGGTCCTCACAGAAGAACGCGAGGGTGCGGCTGAGCGACTGCACGCCGCTCATGGCGGCGGCGACCCGGTCGGCGTCGTCCTTGCCGAAGTCCTGCGTCCGGGCCATCAACAGGCCGTCGGCGGATATCAGGACCGCGTGCAGGGCGCCTGGAATCTCCAGGGCGCTGTCGAGCATCCATGACAGATCGTCGTTCACGAGACCTCATGTCCTTCGCTGCTTGCACCAGGTGTTCTGCTCGTCCGGCCGGTGTTGTCCCCGGGCCCCTGCTCGGTGACCCGGCCGGACTGCGTTCCGCGCTGGAAGGCACCCATGACCTGTGCCTGCTCGGAGTCGGAGCGGCCCGCCGGGCGCGGGGTGGACGCGCTGCCGGGGACGATGGCCATCGGCCGCTTGCGGCGGCGCCGGGGCAGGCCGTCGCCGGTCTCGGAGGAGGAGGCGAGCGAGGCGGACTCCGGTCCGCCGGCGTCCTGGACCGGCCGGGCGGTGCCGCGGGCGGCCGGGGCGGGCGCCTTCTTCTCCGGCATGGCGGTGAGCAGTTCGTGCGGGAGCAGGACCACCGCCCGTACACCTCCGTAGGGGGAGGAGGAGTCCACCGACACCTCGAAGCCGAATCGCTCGCAGAGCAGGCCGATGACCGCGAAGCCGAACTGCGGCGGGTTGCCGAGCCCCGCCACTCCCGAGGCACGCTCGGTGGCGAGCAGCTTGTCGGCCCGGGTCCGCTCCTCGTCGCTCATGCCGACACCGGCGTCGTCGACGACGACGCAGATGCCCTTGGGCACGGTCCGGATGTTGATCTCGACGACGGTGTCCGGGCTGGAGTAGCTGGTGGCGTTGTCGAGCAGCTCGGCGAGGGCCAGGGCGACGGGCTCCACCGCCCGGCTGGTGATGCCGAAGTCGACCTGGGAGAGGATCTCCACCCGGCGGAAGTGCCGGACCCGGCCCTGGGCGCTGCGCACCACGTCGTACACCGAGGCGGTGTCGCGCCGCCCGCCCAGCCAGCCGTCGCACAGTACGGCGATGGACTGGGCCCGCCGGCCGAACTGCGAGTTGGTGTGGTCGATCTCCAGCAGGTCCTGGAGGAGGGCCGAGTCGCCGTACTTGTTCTGCAGCCGGGAGAGCACCAGTTGCTGTTCGGCGGCGAGGCCCTGAAGGGTCCGCATGGCGGATTTCAGCACCGTCTTGGTCTCGTCCTCGGCCCGCTCCTGGGCGGCCAGCACCGACTTCCCGTAATCGTTCTCCAGCTCGGTGTAGTGGTCCCTGAGCCCCTGGACCTGCTGTCGCAACGCTCGCGCCGCCCTGCGCTGGCGGCTGACGAGCACGGCGGCGGCGACGAGGGCGACAAGGGCGACCCAGAGCAAGGGGTTCCCTGTGTATTCCGTCATAAGACTCTCTTCAGGCGACTGACAGCCGGCTTGCGGCTTGCTGAATTCCCGTCCACGCGGGCGGCCCGGTGGACTGCCCGCACCGGGGGTGACTGCCCGGGCTGTCCCTTACGTCGGGGATGCCGTCTTTCACCCATCCGCCCGCTCCGCAAACGCGGTGATCGTATCACCGCGTGATCAGGTGAATTTACGTCAAGAAGTGCGCACTCAGGACGGGTTGGAGACCGGTTCGGATGCCCTCTCCGACAGTGGGTACAGTCGGCCCCGTGAAAGATGCACAAGACACCTTCCGGCCGAGTACGGGCCGGGCGCGGAACGGCACGGCGTGACGCCTGAGGCCATGGCGGGTGTGTTCGCCGCGGGTGTCGGCGCCGGCGCCATCAACAGCGTCGTCGGTTCCGGCACGCTGATCACCTTTCCCGTGCTGCTGGCCACGGGGCTGTCGCCGGTCACGGCGACCGTCTCCAACGCCCTCGGTCTCGTCCCCGGTTCCGTCAGCGGGGCCATCGGCTACCGCAGGGAGCTGCGCGGGCAGCGGCGGCGCGTCCTGAAGCTGGGCGTCGGCTGCCTGCTGGGCGCGCTGACGGGCGCCACGCTGCTGCTGTCCCTGCCGGCCGACGCGTTCGAGACGATCGTGCCGGTCCTGGTGGGCCTGGCCCTGGTCCTCGTGGCGCTGCAGCCCCGGCTCGCCAAGCTGGTGCAGCGCCGCCGCGAGCGCTCCGGCGCGCGGCCCCGTCGCGACGGCGGCCCGGCGCTGTTCGCCGGGCTGACGCTGGCCAGCGTCTACGGCGGCTACTTCTCCGCGGCGCAGGGCATCATCTACCTGTCCGTGATGGGCATGCTCCTCGACGAGCCGATGCAACGCCTCAACGCCGTCAAGAACGTCCTGTCCGCCCTCGTGAACACGGTCGCCGCGGTCTTCTTCCTCTTCGCCGCGGACTTCGACTGGACCGCCGTCGCGCTCATCGCGGCCGGTTCGGGGCTCGGCGGGTACGTGGGCGCCAAGGTGGGCCGCAGGTTCAGTCCGGTCGTCCTGCGGACGCTGGTCGTGACGGTCGGCACCGTGGCCCTCGTGCAACTGGTGCTCCGCTAGTCCGCGCGGCGGCAGGGTGACGGGGCGGCGGCCCACGAGACTCAGGACAAGAGTGGAACCTGCCCCGCCGCTTGCCCTCGCACACCTCTTCCGCCCACCCGGCGGACGTGGCGTGGACCACGCCGTCGCGCGGATTGCCACCGGGAGCGATCGGGGAAGCCATGGAGGCGCCCATGATCGACTCGAAGGGACACGCCCTCGTGACGCTCGTAGCGCCTCCCCCCATACCCAGGGCAGCGGGCTCGCTGCCGTTTCTGGGTCACGCGACACAGCTCATGCGCGACAACCTCGGCTTCATCGCCGCGCTGCGCACCACCTACGGCCCACTCGTCGAGATCACCCTCCAGCCCGGCACCCGCACCCTCGTGGTCCAGGACCCCGGCCTCATCCGCACCATGCTCACCGACCTGGGACCGAGCCTCGACAAGGGCCGGTTCTTCGAGAAGATGGGACAGCTGCTGGGCGACTCCGTGGTCACCGCGGCCGGCCAGGTCCACGTCCGCAAACGGCGCCACCTCCAGCCCGCGTTCGCCCGTGAGCGCATCGCCCGCTACGTCGACACCATGCGCGGCGAGACGGACGCCGCCGTCGACGGCTGGGTCCCCGGCCGCGGGCTGGACGTGCGCGAGGCGATGGTCGGTCTCAGCCTGGACATGCTGGCCAAGACCGTCTTCTCGGGCAGCCTGGACGACGCCACCTTCCGCCGGCTGCGCGCCGACCTGTCGGTCGTGATGAACGGCGTCGGCGCCCGCGTCATGCTGCCCGACTGGGTGGAGCGGCTGCCGCTGCCCGCCAACCGCCGCTTCTTGGCCGCGCGCGACGCCGTACGGGCCACCGTCGACCGGGCGGTGACCGAACTCCAGGACTCCGGTCACGACACCGGCGACATGCTCTCCCTGCTGTTGCGCACCACCGACGAGGAGACCGGCCGGCCGCTGTCCGGGCACGAGATCTCCTCCGAGATCCTCACGCTGGCCGTGGCCGGCACCGAGACCACCGCCTCGGTGCTCTCCTGGGTGCTGTACGAACTCGCCCGCGATCCCGGGATCGAGGCGCGGGTCCTGGCGGAACTCGGCGAGGTGCTCGGCGACCGTCCGGTGGCCTTCGACGACCTCGGTCGGCTGCCGTACCTGAGGCGGGTGGTCGAGGAGACGCTGCGGCTGCACCACACCGGGTGGCTCGTCACCCGCCGCACCGTCACCGAGACCAGGCTCGGCCCCTGGACGGTGCCCGCCGGGACCGAACTGGCCTACTGCCAGCACGCCCTGCACCGCGACCCGGTGCTGTTCCCCGACCCGCTGAGGTTCGATCCCGACCGCTGGCTGGACGACTCCGGGCCCCGGCCCACGCAGGCGTTCCTGCCCTTCGGCGCGGGCAAGCACAAGTGCATCGGTGACCGGTTCGCCCTCACCGAGCTCCTCACCGCCACCGCCACGATCGTGCGGCGCGTACGGCTGGAGCTCGCCCCCGGCCAGACGGTCCGGCCGGTCGCCGCGGCCACGGTCCGGCCCCGGACCCTGCTGATGACCGTGCGCCCGAGAGCGGACGCCGCCGCCCCGGCCGCCGGCTGAGGACACCGGGCCCGGCCGGGCCCCTCCCCCGGCCGGCCCGGACTGCCGGGGCATAACGCCGTGTTATGCCAAGTCGGGATTGTTCGCGCCGCGGCCGGGCCGGACATGCTGGGCGCCCCCACACATCAGCACGCGTCCAGCGCGTGCCGTCGGAAACGAGGAGCCTTGCGAACCACGAGACTCGTCCCCACCGTGCTGGCCGCTCTCCTGGCCGCGCTGCTGTCCGCGCTCGCACTCGCCCCGACCGCCTCGGCGGTGGAGCCCCGGCCCGGTGACGGCGGCCCCCGGCCGATCATCGGCGGCGGCTACGCGCAGAACGCCCCCTGGGCGGCACGGCTGTTCTCGGGCGGCCAGCAGACCTGCACCTCGACCATCATCTCCCCCACCTGGATCCTCACCGCCAAGCACTGCGTCAGCGGCGGCAACCTCGCCTTCCGCATCGGCAGCCTCGACCAGGGCTCCGGCGGCACGGTGGCGAACGGCGTCCAGACCGTCACCAGCCCCTCGGCCGACCTCGCGCTGGTCCGGCTCGACCGCTCCGTCTCCGCCTCCTACGCACGGCTCGGGCAGCCGGGCACGGTGCGGGTCGGCCAGACCGTCCAGGTCTACGGCTGGGGAGCGACCTCCCGGTGCGGCTCGGAGATCAACTGCCAGTCCCAGTACCTCAAGGTGGCCAACGTGAGCGTCACCCAGGGCTGTTACGACGCCTACTACGGTCAGGCGATATGCGCCCGTCCCGTCGACGGCATCACCGCGGGCGGCGACTCCGGCGGTCCGATGATGTCCGGCGGCGTCCAGGTGGGCGTCGCCTCGACCAGCGACCGCCAGTCCACCACGGCGTACACCAACGTGACCGCCTACCGCTCGTGGATCCAGTCGGTGGCGGGCGTCTGACCGCCTCCGCTCACCAAGGTCCGCCCGCCCGGCCCGGGCCTGTCGGACGTCGTCGTCGGGCCGTCCAGGAACCGGACGGCCCGGCAGGCGCGTGGTCCGTACATCTACTGTTCACGGTGACCGAGGAGAGTCCCGCGCGCGAAGGAGCCACGGCATGACCGCCCAGACAGCCAACTCCCAGGTGGACGAGTACGAGGCGGCCGTTCTCCGGCTCCGGGACGTGGGCGTGCGCCGCTTCACGACGGACCAGCTGATCCTCGACGGCGTCGACTGGACGGTCCGGCCGGGTGAGCACTGGGCGCTGCTGGGGGCCAACGGCGCCGGGAAGACCACGCTGCTGCGGCTGCTCGGCGCGCTCATGCACCCCACCACGGGCACCGTCGAGGTGCTCGGCAGCCGGCTCGGCCGGGTGGACGTGCGGGAGCTGCGGGCCCGCATCGGCCACGTGAACTCCGCGCAGCGGGTGCCGCAGGACCTCACCGCCCACGCGGTCGTGCTCACCGGCCACAGCGGCACCGTGCAGCCCCTGTGGCGGACGTATGACGACGAGGTCCGCCTGCGGGCCCGCGACCTGCTGACCGAGCTGGGCGTCAAGGAGCTGGCCGACCGGCCGTACGGGGTCTGCTCGGGCGGGCAGCGCGCGCGGGTCCTGATCGCCAGGGCGTTGATGGCCGATCCGGCCCTGCTGCTCCTGGACGAGCCGTTCAACGCCCTGGACCTGCCTTCCCGCGAGGATCTCGTGGAGGCCATGCACCAACTGGCCGAGGGGCGGACGCAGTTGGCCACCGTGACGGTCACCCACCACCTGGAGGAGCTGTCCCCGGCGGTGAGCCACGCCCTGCTGCTGCGCGAGGGCCGGATCATGTCGCGGGGCGCGGTGGACGAGGTCCTGACCGACTCCCGGCTGACCGCCTGCTTCGGCCGGGACATCACGGTGGCCCGGCGCGACGGCCGCTGGTCGGCCTATTCCGGCCGGCGCGTTTCCGGGACATGACACGCCCACGAAGGTGTCGTTGCGGTCCTGGCGCGGCCGACCGGTAGGCCTTGACCCCCCTTCGCGCCCTGGTTAGCGTCCCCGGCATGCGGAGATTCCGGCAGTTCACGAAGCGACGCGCCATCGATCTGATGCGCGTCGCCACCGCGGTGTGTTGCTGAGCCCCACCGCCCGACTGTCCTCTTCCTCCCGCATCCCGTGAAGGCCGCGATGACCTCTCGCACACGCATGCCCGGATTCCGGCGCCTTTCCGTCCTGGCCGCACTGGCCCTCCCCCTGACCCTCGCCTCCTGCGTGACCCCGGCACAGTCCACGACGGGCGGCCGGGACCTCTCGCGGGAGCGGATCCCGGCCGCGGTCGACCCCGGCACGACGCTCACGGTCGGGGCGCCCGACCTCAGGGTCGCCCTCGAACTGTCGGGCCAGGCCGACCGGCTGCCCTTCAAGGTGAAGTGGGCCAACATCAGCGGTGGCCCCCAGTGCTCCGAGGCCTTCCGGGCCGACGCCCTCGACATCTGCTCGGCCGCGGACATCCCGTCGATCAACGCGCACTGGACCGGCCTCGACACCAAGCTCGTGGCGGTGAAGTTCCGCACGGATCCCGTCGCCCACCCCGTCTACGAACTGGGAACCGCCCCCGGCTCCGGCATCAGGACCCTCGCGGACCTGCGCGGGAAGAAGATCGCCTACAGCCCGGGACAGGCCCAGGGCGCCCTGGTGCTGCGCATCCTCGCGAAGGCCGGACTCACCCAGCAGGACGTCGAACTCGTCGAACTCGCCAGCACCGGCGACGTGTATCCGACGGCGCTGGGCAACCGCCAGGTGGACGCCGCCCCCATCGCCGACGTCAACATCAAGCGCTACCTCGCCCATTACGGCGAGGAGGGCGGCGCGACGATCAGGCACGGCCTCCGGGACGACCCGGCACACCTGTGGGCGCTCACCGAATCCGTCGCCGACGCACAGAAGTCGGCCGCCGTCCGGGAACTGGTGAGGTTCTGGGCACGGGCGCAGACCTGGATCGACCAGCACCCCCGCGAGTGGGTCGCGGGCTACTACGTGAAGGACCAGGGACTCGACCGCGAGGACGGCGCATACCTGGTACGGCGAGTCGGTCACCCGGACCTTCCGGCGGACTGGACCGACGCCATCCGCCGGCAGCAGCAGACCATCGACCTGCTGGCCGAGGAGCAGAACCGCGAACCGTTCGACGCGGACCAGCTCTTCGACCGCCGCTACGAGGCGGTGGCCGCACAGGCACTCGCCGGTGAGGGGACGCCGTCATGAGCGCCACGACCTTCGACCAGCAGGCGCCCCCGGCGGCGCCGCCCGCACCGGACGCGGCCGGCGCCCGCCGCACACGCGGGCGCCCGGGTCCGGGCCGGCCCGTGCCGTACGGCTGGGCGCTCGGCCCGGTGCTGCTGCTCGTGCTCTGGGCGGCGGGCTCGGGCCTCGGCTTCTTCGACGTCCGCAGCCTGCCCGCACCGTGGACCGTCGCCGGTACCGCGGGGGATCTCCTCGCCGGCGGCAGACTCCAGTCCCACCTCACCACCTCCGCCCAACGCGCCCTGCTGGGGCTCCTGTTCGGCGTCGCGGCGGGGCTGGTGCTCGCGCTGGTCTCCGGTCTCAGCCGGATCGGCGAGGCGCTGATCGACGGCCCGGTGCAGATCAAGCGGTCCATCCCCTCCCTGGCCCTGATCCCGCTGCTGATCCTCTGGTTCGGCATCGGCGAGACGATGAAGGTGGTCACGATCGCCCTCGGTGTCCTCGTGCCGGTCTACATCCACACGCACAACGGGCTGCGCACCATCGACAGCCGCTACGCGGAACTCGCCGCGACGGTACGGCTGGGCCGGTTCGCCTTCGTCCGGCACGTCGTCCTTCCCGGCGCCCTGCCCGGCTTCCTGCTCGGCATGCGCTTCGCGGTGACCTCGGCCTGGCTGGCCCTGGTGGTGGTGGAGCAGGTCAACGCCACCAGCGGCATCGGCTACATGATGGAGCTGGCGCGGACGTACGGGCAGACCGACGTCATCATCGTCGGCCTCGTCGTGTACGGCCTGCTCGGCCTGGTCTCCGACGCACTCGTACGGCTGGTGGAGAGGAGGGCCCTGTCATGGCGGCGCACGCTGGCGGGCTGACGGCGACCGGGGACCGCACGGCGGTCCGCGTCGAGAACCTGGTGCGTTCCTTCGGCGACCGCAGGGTGCTGGACGGGCTCGACCTGTCCATCGCGCCCGGTGAGTTCGTGGCGCTCCTCGGCCGCAGCGGTTCCGGCAAGAGCACACTGCTGCGGGCCCTGGCGGGGCTCGACCACGAGGTGGCGGGCAGCGGCGGCCTGAGCGCCCCGGACCATGTGTCCGTGGTCTTCCAGGACGCACGGCTGCTGCCCTGGAAGCGGCTGCTGGACAACGTCGTCCTGGGCCTGTCCGGGCCGCTGGCCGCGGACCGGGGCCGGGACGCCCTCGCCGAGGTCGGCCTCGCCGGGCGCGAACGCGCCTGGCCCGTGGAGCTGTCGGGCGGCGAACAGCAGCGTGTCGCGCTCGCCCGGTCCCTCGTGCGCGAGCCCCGACTGCTGCTCGCCGACGAGCCGTTCGGCGCGCTGGACGCGCTGACCCGGTCCAGGATGCACGCCCTGCTGCGGCGGCTCTGCGAGCGGCACCGGCCCGCCGTACTGCTCGTCACCCACGACGTCGACGAGGCCGTCGCGCTCGCGGACCGCGTCGTGGTGCTGGACCGGGGCCGGATCTCGGCCGACCTTCCGGTGCGGCTCCCGGCACCGCACCGGCACGGCGGCGCCGCGTACGAGGCCCTGCGCGGCCGGCTGCTCGCCCGGCTGGGAGTGGACGCCGCGGGGCGGGCCGAGGACATCGACAGCGACGGACAGGAGAAGACGGCATGAGCGCCCGGAAGCTGCACCTGAACCTGTTCGTCTACCCGGGCGGGCATCACGAGGCCGCTTGGCGGCACCACGGCACCGACCCCGAGGACCTCCTGGACATCCGCTTCTACCAGGACCTGGCCCGCCGGGCCGAGGCGGCCGCGTTCGACGCCGTGTTCTTCGCCGACGGCCCGTCCCTGGCGGACAACGTCCGCTATGCCAGCCGCTTCCGGCTCGAACCCTTCACCTGGCTGTCCGCGGTCGCGGCGGCCACCGAACGCATCGGCCTGATCGCCACCGCCTCGACCACGTACACCGAGCCGTACAACCTGGCCCGCCTCTTCTCCTCACTCGACCACCTCAGCGGGGGCCGGGCCGGCTGGAACATCGTCACCACCGGCGCCCCGCAGGCCGCCGGGAACTTCGGCCTCGACGCCCACCCGGTACACGCCGAACGGTACGACCGCGCACGGGAGTTCGTGGAGGTGGTGACGAAGCTCTGGGACAGCTGGGAGGACGAGGCACTCGTCGTCGACCAGAAGTCCGGCGTGTTCGCCGACACCGAGCGCATCCACGAGATCAACCACACCGGCCGTCACCTCAAGGTGCGCGGACCCCTGAACCTCCCCCGCTCCCCCCAGGGCCGCCCGGTGTACGTCCAGGCCGGTTCGTCCGAGGACGGCCGTGCCTTCGCCGCCGCGTACGCCGAGGCCGTGTTCACGGCGCACCAGACGCTGCGCAGCGGTCAGGAGTTCTACGCCGACCTCAAGGCGCGGGCCGCGGCACTGGGCCGTGACCCGGCCCGGCTGATCGTGCTGCCCGGCATCAGTCCCTTCATCGGCTCGACCGAGGCGGAGGCGCACGCGCTGCACCAGGAGTTCGACGAACTCACCCAGCCCGAGTACTCGCTCCACCTGCTCCAGCGCCTGCTGGGTCTGGAGCTGAGCACCGCCGAGCTGGACGGGCCCGTGCCCCGGCGGCTCATCGAGACCCGGGGAGAGCGCGGCAACGGCAGCCGCTTCCGGCTGGTCCTGGACATCATCGACCGCGAACGGCCCACCGTGCGCGAGCTGCTGCACCGGCTCGCGGGCGCCCGCGGCCACCGCGTGGTGGCGGGTACCCCGGAGCAGGTCGCCGACCGGATCCAGGAGTGGTTCGAGCAGGGGGCGGCCGACGGTTTCAACATCATGCCGCCCTGGCTGACCGGTGGCTTCGACCTCTTCGCCGACCAGGTGGTACCGCTGCTGCGGGAACGGGGCCTGTTCCGCGCCGCGTACGACGGCGCCACACTGCGCGACCACTACGGTCTGCCGAGGCCCGCCGCGGAACCCGTTCGCTGAGGGGGGCGAGGGCGGCCCCGGACGTATCGGCGTACGCGGCGTCCGGGGCCGCCGCCCGGCTCCCCCGCCGGGGACTGCCCGTCCTGCGGCCGCGGGAAACGGGAGGCGGCGGTGATCGGCGCCAGTGCACCCCCACGGGTTACCCCGGTCAACCCGGCGGACCGTCCGCGGCGCCGGCGTGGGAGCGGACGGCCGTGGTCAGGAGCAGCCCCAGGCGGACATGCCCTGGATGCGCGCCAGGCGTTCCGCCACGGCGATCTGCTCGGCGCGGCTGGCGAGGTCGGCGCGCGGGGCGTACTCGAGGCCGCCGGCCGCGATCCAGCTCGACCGGGCGAACTGGAGGCCGCCGTAGTAGCCGTTGCCGGTGTTCGCCTGCCAGTTGCCGCTGGACTCGCAGGCGGCGATGGCGTCCCAGTCGGTGCGCAGGGGCACCGACGGCAAGGCCGCCGCTTCACCGGCCGCGCCCAGTGCCGTGGCGGCGACCAGGGTCATCACGGCGGCGCGGATCCGGTGGCCACGCGAACTGCGCACGTCGCTCTTATGAGCATGTCGTCTACAGATCATAAGAAGACTGTTACATCACGTGACCGCCGATCGCCGCGTGGGTCACCGTGGCTTGGGCCAGTCGGAGCACGCCCCTCCCCCCCCGGCCCCCGCATGCCTCACGGCACCGACGGCGCGCGTTCCGGGCTGTCCGGCACCGCCGCCTCGGCGGCGAGGTGGTCGGGGACGGCCTCCGCGTCGACGAGCCGGTTGAGCCGGCGCGGGACGTCGAAGCCGATCAGCAGGATCACCACGAGGGTCAGCGAGAAGGTCAGCACCGCCAGCGACTGGCCCAGGGACATGCTCGACGCCAGCCTCGCCCCGAGCACCGGCGCCACGGCCCCGCCCAGCGCGCCGACGTTGTAGGTGAAGCCCAGGAACGCGGCCCGCGTCTCGGTCGGGAAGTGCCCGGCGATGTACTTGGGCAGCAGCCCGGAGATGCCCTGACCGCAGGCGAGCATCAGGAACAGCAGGACGCCCAGTTGCAGTTGGCTGTCCCGGATGGCGAAGACGGGGAACACGAAGACCACGCCGACCGCCAGGGTGCAGGCGTACGCCCTGCGGGTGCCGAACCGGTCGCCCGTGAACCCGGCGACGACGCAGCCCGTCGTCGTGCCGAATCCGGCGTAGTACAGCGCGTCGCTGACCTGCGCCGGAGTGAAGCCCAGTTCCGTCTTGAGGTAGGTGGGCAGCAGCGCCTGGACGGGCCAGCTGTAGAGGAAGGCGCAGAAGACGGTGACGCAGAGCGCGACGAGGAGCACCCACCGTTTGCGGCCGCCCAGTTGCACCGCGAAGGCGACGAGGCAGGCCGCCGACAGGACGGAGAGGACGGGCACCGCGCCCGCTCCGAGCGGCGTGAACACCGCGAAGAGCGACCCTGTGGCGACGGCCGCGAGCACGGTGTTCACCGTCGCCCGGCGGCGGTCCGCGAACAGCGGCCGCAAGGGGTGGGGCCGTTCCCCGGTGGCCGCCACCCGCGCCTGCCAGTCGTCGGCCTCGGGCAGCGCCCGGCGTACCCACAGCGCGACGACGACCGGGAACAGGCCGATGTAGAACAGCCAGCGCCAGCCGTGTCCGGGCACCACGTGCTCGTACACCTCGGCAGCCAGTACGCCGCCCAGCGAGAAGCCGGAGATGAGGAATCCGGAGGCGCGGTTGCGCAGCCGGGCGGGCCAGCTCTCCAGGACGTAGGTGGCGCCGGCGCTGTACTCGCCGGCCATGCCCATGCCGATCAGCAGGCGGGCGGTGAACAGGCTGGTGTAGTCCCAGGCGAAGCCGCAGGCGAAGGTGCCGACCGAGTACAGCAGGATGCTGGCCACCATGGCGCTCTTGCGGCCGAACCGGTCGCCGAGCGCGCCGAGCACGGCGCCGCCCAGCCAGCGGGTGATGAAGGCCCCGGAGACCAGGCTGGCGGATTCGACGGTCGTCAGTGCGAAGTCGTCGGCGATCTCGGTCAGCACCAGGGTGATGAGGACGAAGTCGAAACCGTCGAGGAGGTAGCCGATCCAGGCGGCGAAGAAGGACTTCCACTTCTGCCGGGTGACCTCGCGGTACCAGGGCGGGGAGGTCGGGATGGTGCGGGCAGATGACATGGCGATCCTGTGCGGGCCCGTGCGAGGGGGAGACACGCGTCGGGGACGAGCGGGCGGGCGGGACGGGGCCCCGGTGACCGAGAACGCAGGAGGTCCGACGTCCTGGGGAAGTCACACATGGCGGAGCACCGGCTGTCAAGGGTCGACGTCGCACGTCGCCTGCGCCCGGTCACGGTCGGGTCGGCACCGGCGCCGGGCGGGCACCCCTCGTTCGTGTGAAGAAACGCGGAGGTGTCGTCCAGTCGGGTGACAGCCGGGCGGGTGCGTCCGCGCGCCCGCTTACGGTTTCGCGGTGACCTCGATCTCCACTGACCCGCGCCCCCTGCGAACCGCCGACCTCGGCACGCTCGTCATCATGTGCTGGAGCCGTGAGACGCCCGCCGGCGACGTCCCCTTCCTCCTCGCCTGCTCCCTCGGCGACGGGGCGGGCGGCCCGGAGGCGGCCCCGGCCGCCGTGGAAGGGCTGCTGAGCCGTGCCGGACTCGCCGTGGGCGGCGACACCGTCCTGGACGCGACCGTCCTGCCCGCGCTGCCGGTCGGGCTGCTCGTCGTGCCGGGCGCGGCGGCCCTCACCATGCCGGGCGTCAACGCCCAGTTCGTTCCCACCCAGCGGTGGCGGGCGGCGGTGGACCAGCGAGGCTACGCCTGTCTCATCTTCGCCACCCGTCCCTGGCCCGGCGGCGAGCCCGGTGACGGCGAGGCGGTCGCCGCCTTCGCCAACGACGAGGACACCCTCTCCTCGGCGGCTCAGGTCGTCCTGCCCGTACGCAGCCTGCGGAGCTGACACCGGGCACCCGCCCCTCTCACGGGGCGGCGGGTCCCCTCACGTCCACAGCTCGCCGCTGTCGCACACCAGGGCGCCCATGTTCCGCTCCATCATGCGCAGCGCCGCGTCCGCCAGGTCGGCGTGGATGTGGGCCACCGCGTCGCGCGGCACGATGACCTGGAGGTGGCGGATGTGCGCGTCGAGCGCCGAGTACAGCACGCACTGCTCGGTCACCTGCCCGCACAGCACGAGCCGGTCGATTCCCTGCTGGTGGAGCAGGTAGGTCAGCGGGGTCTCGAAGAAGACCGAGTGACGTGCCTTGACCACGAAGAGGGAGGACTCGTCGGGCTTCAGTGGCTCGACGAGCCGGGAGTGGGGTCCGGAGAGGGCCTTGTCGAGGATCTCGCCGTGGTGCGAGCGCCACTCCCCGAAGTTGTCGTTGACGTAGATCACCGGGACGCCCTGCCGCCTCGCCCGCTCGAGCAGGCCGGTGACCTTCGGCAGCACGGCCTCCACGGCCGGGATCAGGTGCTCGGCGTCCTGGTGGTCGTAGGTGTTGATCATGTCGATGACGATCAGCGCGGTCTTGCCCATGCCGCCCAGGTTGCCACCCGGCGGCGGGAAAACGCCTCTCCACCCGCCGACCGCGGGTGGGCGGGTGGCCCCGCTCATCCCTGGGTCCGGCCGGCGGGCCCCGTCCCCTCCGCCTCGGGCGGGAGCGGCTCCCAGGGGGCCGGTCCCCCGCCCTCGCACCAGTCGCGCAGCCGCTCCTCGTTCACGCAGACTATGCCGGACCGCTCGGCGTAGTCCGCGGCCGGTGCGGTGAAGTCGGTGCTGGTGACGAGGACCGCCACATCGGCCTCGTGGACGGTGAAGCAGGTGCCGCCGAAACGCTGGAGGTCCTGGGAGCCGACCTTGTTGTCGTCGCTGTAGCGCTTGCACTGGATGACGATCCGCCGGCCGTCGGGCGCCACCGCCAGCACGTCGGCGCCGAGGTCGCCCGCCCCGCCCACGACCTCGACCTCGGCGCAGCCGTCCCGCCGGCACAGGTCGGCTATCGCCTCCTCGAACTCGTCGGGGCTGAGCTCCAGGTGCTCGGTGGGGACGAGCAGGGTGGTCTCCTCGCCGGGCGCGTGCTCCGCCGGTCGCGCCGCGCGGTCCTCCTCCAGTTCGTCCAGGGTCGTCGCCGTGGCCACCGCCAGGGCGTCCGTGGTGCGCAGGGCCGCCCGTGCCGCGGGGTCGCGGCCGCGCACCCGCCGGCGCAGAAGGACGGCCGTGACCGTCCCGAGCAGCAGGACGAGCACCCACGCCGGGCGCCGTTCCGCGACGTCGAACGCCATGCGCACGACCCACCCGGCCAGGACCAGGGCGATGGCGGCGAGGCCGAACGTCACGGTCGTCGCCCGGAGGTCGAAGCGACGCCTCGCACGTCTGTCTGGGGCACGGCGTTCGGGCACGGTCACGTTGTCGCTCCTCCACGGATGGCCGACATGAAGATCATGTACGCCTTGTGCCCAAGAACCACCGCTTCAGCGCCCGTTCATGACACGCCGTCGGATGGCTCATCACCACCGTCGGGGAATATTTCAGGCATACCTTTCCGAATATGAAGAAATGCCATGTCGTGTACCTGGTGTGCACCGCAGCGATGATCGGGACGGCGCTCGGCGCGGCTCCCGCGTCCTCCGTCCCCATGACCCACGTGGTCCACCCCGGAGAGTCGATCCAGAAGGCGGTGGACGCCGCCCACTCGGGCGACACCGTCCTGGTCGCCCCCGGCACCTACTACGAGAGCGTCAAGGTGAGCACTCCGGGACTCACCCTGCGCGGCGTGGGCCGCGGCACGGTCGTCAGGCCGAGCACGAAGAAGGCGGCCGACGGCAACACCTGCGCCGAGGGCGGCAACGGCATCTGCGTGATCGGGACGAAGGACAAGAACGTCAAGGGCATCACCGTCGCCGACCTCACGGTCACCGGCTTCACCCGCACCGGCGTGTTCTCCATGGCCACCGACGGGCTGACGGTCCGGAACGTGAACGCGGTGAAGAACGGTGTCTGGGGCATCGCCCAGGAGCGCTCGGTCCACGGCACCTTCCGCGGCAACACCGCCCGCGACAACGGCGACGCGGGCATCTTCCTCGCCAACAACATCAAGGCCGAGGAGGGCGCCGCCGACACCGAGGGCACCCTCGTCGCGCACAACCGGCTCGAGGGCAACCGCATCGGCGTCACCGTCCGGCGGCTGCGCAACCTCGCCGTCGCGGACAACCACATCACCGGCAACTGCGCGGGCGTGTTCGTCGTCGGCGACGAGAACAAGCCCAAGGCCGGCGACCTGGTCGTGCGCGACAACCACGTGGTGCGCAACAACAAGTCGTGCCCGAAGACCGACCGGCTGGAGGCGCTCCAGGGCTCCGGCATCGTCCTGACCGGCGTCGAGAAGGTCCTGGTCGCCGACAACACCGTCGAGGGCAACTCGGGCACGTCGTCGATGTCGGGCGGCATCGTCCTGGCCGCGAGCATGGTGGGCACCGCCAACGCGAAGAACGAGGTCAACGGCAACCGGCTGAGCGGGAACTCCCCCGCCGACCTGGTGAACGCCGGGACCGGCGACACCGCCAGGAGCAACACCTTCACCGGCAACGCCTGCGGCGCCTCCAAGCCCGCGGGCCTGTGCTGAGCCGGCCGCAGCCACCCGTGGACCGAAGAGGGCCCATGGACCGAAGAAGGAAGGAAAGCGGCACATGACGACCGCACAGACTGCCCCGCCCCCGCCCATGCGGCTGAGGGAGCTCGTGTTCGGGGCGGCGTGTGCCGCCGCCCTCCGCGCGGCCGCCCGGCTCGGTGTCGCCGACGCCCTCGGCGAGACCCCCACGGCCGTGGAGGACCTCGCGGCCGCGGTGAAGACCGAGCCCAAGCCGCTGCGCCGGCTGCTGCGCGCCCTGACCTGCTACGGCGTCTTCACCGAGCACAAGGACGGCGCCTTCGCGCACACCGACATGTCCCGCCTGCTGCGCGAGGACGACCCGCACAGCCTGCGCAACATCACCCTGTGGTGCACCGAGCCGTGGACCTGGGACGCCTGGCCCCTGCTCGACGAGGCGGTACGCACCGGCTCCAACGTCGTCGAGGGCCTGTACGGCAAGGAGTTCTTCACCTACCTCAACGAGGACGCCCCCCAGTCGGCCGAGGTGTTCAACCGTGCCATGACGACGTCCAGCCGGCAGTCGGCCCAGGACGTCGCCGCGCTGCTCGACCTGTCGGGCAGCGCGTCGGTCGCCGACATCGGCGGCGGCCAGGGGCACGTGGTGGCGAGCCTGCTGGAGAAGTACCCCGCCATGCAGGGCACCCTGCTCGACCTGCCGCGGGTGGTGGAGAACGCCGACCCCCGGCTGCGCGAGGGCGGCTCGCTCGCGGACCGCGTCCGGATCGTGCCGGGCGACTGCCGCGAGGCCATCCCCGTGCGGGCCGACGTGTACGTCATCAAGAACATCCTGGAGTGGGACGACGAGAGCACCGCTCGCGCCCTGCGCAACGTCATGGCGGCCGGCGGGCCCGGGGCGCGGGTCGTCGTCATCGAGAACCTCGTCGACGACAGCCCCTCGATGCGGTTCAGCACCGCCATGGACCTGCTGCTCCTCCTCAACGTCGGCGGCGCCAAGCACACCACCGACAGCATGGTCGGCCGGCTGACCGACGCGGGCCTCGTCATCGGCGACATCCGCCCGGTCAACCCGTACCTGCACGCCTTCGACTGCACCGTGCCGAAGTGAGCTGACCCGCGGACGCACACGCGTCGGCCGCCGGACCGCCACCCAGCGGTCCGGCGGCCGACGTGTGCGCGGGCCGTTCAGGCGTCCGGCGCACGCCGGTCGGTGACCAGTTCCATGCGGGCGCCCTCCAGAGCGCGGACGAGTCCGCCGTCCCCGGGGGAACCGGCGTCGGTGAAGCCGTCCAGCAGGGTCGTCAGTTCGGCCGCCCGCTCCGGGTCCGGAAGACCGAGGGTCACCGCCGGGTCGCCCCCGTGGAGGTCGCCCCGTACGTCGACCAGCCGCACCACGACGTCGTCGCGCTGGAAGATGGTGCTGCACAGGACGGGGCCGCCCGGCTCGTTCGCCGCCGCCTCGTCGCGCTCGGCGAGGAGCTGGGCCAGGCGCATCCCGCACCCCGGCCGGGCCGGGTAGGACAGCGCGTGCCGCGTCGCCCGAGGGTCCTGCTCCCCCGCCGTCACGTGGTGGACCGCGGGCAGCGCCGCGCGCGTGTAGAACACCCGGGCCGACTCCGGGTCGCCGAGGTCCCGCTCCTGCTCCAGGTACGGGTTGATGGCCTCCTCGACGGCCCGCACCTCGGGCTGCTCGGCCACGTGCCGCAGGGCCGCGAGCAGGTCGCCGCGCACCTCGATGGCCCGCACCACCCGGTTGCCGTGCAGGAACAGGGAGGTGCGGCACAGCCGCGTGGTGTCGTCGACCCGCGGCTCGGGCGAGGCGTAGTCGGCGAGGATCTTGCCGACCGCGTCCTCGCTGCCCGGCTTCACCGTGAAGGTGAGCGCGTGCCGGATGACACCGTCGCCGACGCGGGGCGCCGACTGCAGCCCGCCCCGGCCGGGTCCGGCGCCCGTCTCCGAGCGGCCGGTCTCGCGGACCACGTGGAACCGCAGCGACCTGGTGTCCCGCACGCAGCTGTGCAGCGGCTTGACCATCCGCACGTGCTCCTCGCTGCTCACCCAGTTCAGGAACGGCGGTGCGCTCTCCCACTCGCTGGTGATGAGCCACTGGGAGGGGTTCTCGATGGACTGGCACAGCTGCTCGCCGATGTGCCCGGGGACGGACTCGACGTGGCTGCGCAGGTTCTCGTACGTCTCGAGGAACTGCTGCTGGGCTCCGTCGTAGACCTCCACCAGCAGGACGACCCGCAGGCGGGAGCCGTCGAACACGGACTGCGAGACCTGGTGCGACAGCTGTCGCGTCAGCTCCTCGGAGGCGAGCGGTTCGGCAGCGGGGGTGGGCGTGGTGGTCATCGCGCGCACATCTCCTTCGCGGGGGTGGGACTGAACGTCGGCCGCGGTGATGCGACGCCGGCTTGCCTCGATCCTGTGTCGGGCCCCGACGGCGCGCGACTCGTGTGCACTGCGCGGGTGACCGGTACCGGGGACGGCCCGGGAGCCTCAGGTGAGGTGCGCGAAGACGACCAGGTTGTCCGTGTAGTCCTTGACCTTGTGGTCGTAGTCGCCCGCACAGGTGATGAGGCGCACCTCGGGGCGGTCGGTGTCGCCGTAGACGCGTTCGCTGGGGAACTCGTCCTTGGCGAAGGTCTCCGTGCTGTCGACCACGAACGTCGCGCTGCGTCCGTCGGCGCGCTCGACCTGGAACTTGTCGCCCTTGTCGAGCTGGTCCAGGCGGGCGAAGACGGCGGCGGACGTCTTCGTGTCCACGTGCCCGGCGATGATCGAGGTCCCCTTCTCGCCGGGGGAGGCGCCCTTGGCGTACCAGCCGACGAGGTTGGTGTCGGCGGCCGGCGGGGGCTGCAGCTGCCCGTTGGCACCGATGGCGAGGTCGGTGAAGGGGGCGTCGACGGAGATCTCCGGGACCAGCAGGCGCACCGGCTTCGAGCGGGGCAGGGCGGAGCCCGCCGCGGCGGTGGCGGGCGGGGCGGACGACGCGGTCGTGCCGGGCCGTGCGGGCAGCGGGGGGCGGGAGGAGTCGGCCGAGGTGTCGTTGCCGCCGACCAGGCTGACCGCCAGGATCAGCAGGGCCACGGCGCACAGCGTCATCAGGCCCGAGCGGGAACCCTGACCGGTCGTCGCCGTCTCGTCGTCGGCGGGGGCTGGGGCGGAAGGGGGGACTGCCATCGGGGAGCACCTCACTAGGACACGGCAGCACGGCGGACACGGTGGGTGGAAGCGAGCCGGGCCGCCCCGCGGTTCCTGGGTGGCGGCCCGGCTGCTATCGCGCCCGGCACGGCTTACGCCATTCCGTGGGCCGACTTCTTGCGTCGGACGGCGTACAGACCGGTCGCGGCGACGGCCAGGACGGCCAGCCCGCCCGCGGTCGTGGTCGGCGCGTCCAGTGCGCCACCGCCGGTGTGCATGCCACCGCGCGGCTTCTCGTTCTCGCCGCCGCCCCAGGACTTCTCGCCCTCGTCCTGCTGGTACGTCTCGGAGCCCTGCTTGGACTCCTTGCCGCCGCCGTCCCAGTCGCCCTCGCTCACCGCGGCCAGCGCGCCGCCACCGGTGTGCATGCCGCCGCGCGGCTCCTCGTGCTTGCCCCCGTTGTCGTGCTCCTTGCCGGAGGAGGTGTCGTCGTGGTTCCAGTCGCCCTCGCTCACCGCGGCCAGCGCGCCGCCACCGGTGTGCATGCCGCCGCGCGGCTCCTCGTGCTTGCCTCCGTTGTCGTGCTCCTTGCTGTAGGAGGAGTCGTCGTGGTCCCAGTCGCCGCCGGCCGCCGCGTAGGCGCCGGGTGCGCCGAGGACGATGACGGCCGAGGCCGCCGCCGTGGTCAGGAGCATCCGAGCAGAACGCATCTGAGGTTCCTTCCGTCACGACCGGGCAGCTGGTGCTTCGTCAGCTGAGGTGACCCGGTCTCGACGTGAATCACCGTCAGCCAGCCGTCCCGCTCGCACCACTCAAGGCGCTCAGCCGGGTGAACGAGCCGCCCGTCCGGGTGCCCGGGCGGCCTCCGGGCCGAGGGCCGAACACACCGGTGCGGCACGGTGGTTGGCCGGTGCGGACGGGGCGTCATCCGCGGTGTTCCGTCGTCCGCGGCTCTACTCCTCCGGGGCGGCGTGGGTCGGGTCCTTCACCTCGGCCTCCTGGCGCCGGGAGCCGGGCGCGGCCCGGTCGGGGGTGGCCTCGCTGTGCCCGGACTGGGGCGGTGGGGGCGGCGAGGTGTCGGCGGGGCCGCCGGCTCCGGTGGCGGGCAGGCGCAGGGCGAGCAGGGCCACGTCGTCGCCGCGGGGCGCGATGCGGGCGAGCAGTTCGTCGCAGAAGTCGTCGACGCTCCACTTCTCCAGCCGCCGGGCGAGGACTCCGGCGTGGTGGCGGAGCTGGTCCATTCCGGTGTCGATGGGGCGGTCGCGGCTCTCCACCAGGCCGTCGGTGTAGAGCAGGAGGATGCTCTCCGGCGGGAGTTCCGCACGGGTGTCGGGCCAGTCCAGGCCGAGGCGCAGGGTGGCACTCATGCCGATGAGCGGGCCGTGGCCGCCCTCCAGGAAGCGTGTCTCGCCGTCCCGCGCGACCAGCAGGGGCGGCGGGTGACCCGCGTTGACCCAGTGGAGGCGCCAGGGGCCGCCCTCGGCGCCCTCGACGCGGGCGAAGACGAGGGTGGCCATGGGGGCGTCGCTGGTGTTGGTCACCGCTTCGTCCAGGCGGCGCATGATCACGCTGGGCGGCTCCTGGTGGTCCCAGGCGAGGGCGCGCAGCATGTTGCGGACCTCGGCCATGTGCGCGGCGGCCTGCAGGTCGTGTCCGACGACGTCCCCGATGACCAGGGCCAGGACGCCGTCGCCGAGGAGGAAGGCGTCGTACCAGTCGCCGCCGACCTCCATGGCGCTCTCGGCGGGCCAGTAGCGGGCGGCCATCCGGAGGTGGTCCACCTGCGGGAGGGGGGTGAGGAGCTGGCGCTGCATGGTCTCGGCGACGTTCTGCTGCTCGTGGTAGAGCCGGGCGTTGTCCAGGACCAGTCCGACGCGGCGGCCGATGTCGGCCAGCAGCGCGATCTCGGCCTCGGTGTGCGCGGGGCGCTCGTCGGCGCGGGCCACGGTCAGGATGCCGTAGGACCGGTGCCGGGTGCGGAGGGGGACGACGACGGCCGCGTGTCCGCCGAGCCGTTCGAACAGCACCCGGTGGGTGGTGGCGAGCGGGTTCTCCGGGTCCTGGAACAGCTCCTCGGCCTTCAGGGGGACGGGCCGGTCGCCCTTGACGAGCAGGGTCAGCGCGGCGCGGGCCTGGTCCGGCAACGAGGCCATGGGGCCGCGCAGTGGTCTGGCCCGGTCCGGCCGGGTGCTGCTGCGGACGGCGACGCGTTCCAGTACGTCCGACTGCCCCGGGTAGACGTCGACCGCCGCCCACTGCCCCAGTTCCGGCACCAGCAGCCGTACGAGGCGGCGGAGCGTGGTGGAGGCGCCCTCGGTGGGGACCAGCACCGTGGAGATCTCGGCGACCAGGTGCAGCTGGGCGGTGAGGGTCTCCAGGGCGGCGGTCCGCGCCTCGGTCTCCTCGGCGGCGCTGCGGTGCAGGCTGAAGTCGTGGAAGACCAGCACCAGCCCTTCCTGGCGTCCGCCGCGTACGAGGGGGGTCGTCGCCCAGATGATGGGGACCGTGGTGCCGTCGGCGCGCTGGAAGTACTCGTCGCTGCCCTCCTCGGCGGGCACCCCGTGCAGGGGGCTGCGCAGCGCGCACCGGTCGCGCGGCACGGGGCTGCCGTCGGCGTGCCGGTGCAGGAGGTCGTGCGCGTCGTGGCCGAGCATCTCCCGCTCCGACCGTCCCAGCAGGTGCTCGGCCCAGGGGTTCACCGAGGTGATCCGGGCGGTGGGGCCGAGGGTGAGGACGCCCGCGCCGAGGGCGCGCAGGACGGCGCGGGGGAAGTCGGGCTCCGGTGCGCCGGGCGTCTCGTCCGCCCCGTCGTGCCCTGGTTCCCCGCCGTCCCGGTGGCCCGCCCAGCGTGACGTCACGACCCTCACAGCCTTCCGATGGCGTCCATCCCGCCAGGTTCCCCCGGCGGGCGGCGCCGAACCGCTCCGCAGGGCCGGAGGGGGCGGGGAGCGGTCGCGCAATTCACCCGCTCCGCCGGTCCCGGGCCCCGTGCGTCGCGGCCGCTCGGTCCGTCGCGCACCGGCTGCGGGCCAGGGGCGGCCGCCCGTGCGGCGGCGGTGCGGGGCCGGGGGCGAGGTGCCGGCGGTCAGGCCGGGCGGCCGAGGGCGGCCGTGCCGGTCAGGTGGTCGGCGAGCCCCACCGCGGCCCTCATGCGTTTGCCGACCGGTTCCCGGTGCACCTCGAAGCTCTCGCAGACGGCCATGACTATCTCCAGCCCGTGCCGGCCGACGCGGGCGGGGTCGGCCGTCTCGGCGACCGGCAGCACCGGTTCGCTGTCCCACACGGTGACCTCCACCCGGTCCTCGGCCAGCTCCAGGTCGACCAGTGAGGGGCCCGGCGCGTATTTGCAGGCGTTCGTCAGCAGCTCGCTGACCACCAGTTGCACCAGTTCCACCGCGCGGTCGGACACCGGGGGTCCCTGTGCCGCCCGCACCCGTGCCAGAAACATCCGGGCCAGCTCGCGGCCCCGGGCGATGTCGCCGGGCATGCCCTCGTACTGCGCCGAAACCTTGACCGGCTCTTCTCTCGGCCGATCCCCCTTGCGGGCAGCCCCGTTCATCCGATCCGCCCTCTTCCTGAGCCTTGACCGTTACGCCAGCCCGTCTACCCCCGAATCCGGGAAACATCACCCGCCCCGGTGCCCGCCTCCGGTACAGCGGTGTCAGGCGTGTGTCGGGCGCAGGACCAGGCACAGGAAGCCCAGCGTGTCCCGGTAGCCGCGGAGCCACGACTCGCGGTGGGCGCCGGCCGTCTCGAGTACCTGTGCACGGTCCGGGTCGTCGGGATGGCGCAGGGCCCAGTCGGCCAGTGCACCGGTCCAGGACCACTCGTAGTCGTCGAGTTCCTGCCGGGTGCTGATGTGCCCGCCGACGGGTGTCCAGCCGTCGGCGACGACCCGGTCCAGTGTCGTCGGCAGATCGGCGAGGTCGCCGAGCATGTCGACGGCCTCGGAGGACGGTGGTCGTTCCCAGTATCCGTCGCCGACCAGGACCCGCCCCTGGGGAGCCAGGTGCGCACGTGCGGCGGCGAGGGTGGCGGACAGGCCGCCGAAGGCATGCGTCGAACCGACGCAGAGGACCAGGTCGAAGCGGTGCGCGGCGGTGAAGCGGGCGGCGTCCCGGTGGTGCAGGGTCAGCCGGTCCCCCACCGCGAGCCGGGTGGCCTGGGCACGGGCCCGGTCGAGGGCGCTCCCGGAGGTGTCCACGCCCTCGGCCGTGAGGCCCGGGTACGCGCGAAGGGCGCGCAGGAGCCACTCCCCGCCCCCGCAGCCGAGGTCGAGGACGTGCGCGCCGTCGCCGGGGACCGCGCGGGTGAGGAGTCGGTGTACCGAGCCGTCGTCGAGCGGGGCCGCGATCGGGTGGTCGGCGTGGGCGAGTCGGGAGATCTGTTGACGATCCACCGGCGGAGCCTCGCACGGCGGCCCGGGCGGCGCACCCGGTTTTCGGACCGGCCCGACCCGGCGGCGTCCGAGAACGGCGGATTCCGGGGCTGGTCGGCGTCAGGCGGGTGTCCGATGCTGTGACCACGTCGTCGGGCCGGGGGCCGGTGGGGCCCCGCGGCCGCAGTGGGAGGTGGCCCGGTGGGGCAGGACGGACAGGTCTGCGCGCGGAAGGCCGACCGGGGCCGGCCGCGGCCGGCGTGCCCGGTCGACCGGGCGGCGGACGGAACGTGGCAGGTGCACGATTTCGCCGTCGCGCGGGCGCTGCTGCGCGGCCCCGGTACCGTGCAGGCCGGTCTCGGCGTCGAGACGGTGGAGAAGCTCCCGCCGCGCGTGCGACGGCCCGTGCTCTACCGGGACGGACCGGAGCACCGGGAGCACCGCAGGCAGACCGCCCGCTTCTTCACCCCGCGCCGGGTGGACGAGCACTACCGGGAGCTGATGGTCCGGATCGCCGAGGAGCAGGTGGCGCACCTGTGCGAGGCGGGTGAGGCACCGCTCTCCGATCTGGCCTTCGGTCTGGCGATCGGAGTGGTGAGCGAGGTCGTCGGGCTGCGGTACAGCAGGCCCGGCATCCGCCGCAGGCTGGAGCGGTTCTTCCCGGAGGAGTTCGGCGAGCCGGGACTGACGAGTGTCCGGGGCCTGTACTGGCTGGTGCGGCAGAACACCAACTGGCTCCGCATCCACCTGGCCGACGTGCGCCCCGCGATCCGCGCGCACCGCGGCCGTGAGCACGACGACCTGATCTCCCACCTGGTCGCGGAGGGCTGCTCGGACGTCGAGATCCTCGGCGAGTGCCTGACGTTCGCGGCGGCGGGCATGGTCACGACGCGCGAGTTCGTCTGCCTGGCCGCCTGGCACCTGTTCTCGGATCCCGAGCTGCTCGACCGCTACCGGTCGGCGGACGAGCCGGGACGGCTCGCCGTGCTCCAGGAGCTGCTGCGGCTGGAGCCGGTCATCGGCCGGTTGCGCAGGCGGGCCACCGGGCCCGTGGAACTGCCCTGTCCCGACGGGCCGGTGACCGTGCGCCCCGGTGAGTACGTCGAGGTCCACCTGGACGACGTCAACACCGACGCGGAGGCCGTGGGCGACGATCCGCTGCTCGTGCGCCCCGAGCGCGCCGAGGCGGTCGGGGCGGGGCTCTCCTTCTGCGACGGGCCGCACCGGTGCCCCGGGGCGCACATCGCCCTGCTGGAGACCGATGTGTTCCTCAGCCGCCTGTTCGCCCTCGACGGCGTCCGGATGAACGGGGCACCGCGTGTCGCGTTCCAGGAGGCGATCGACGGCTACGAGATCAGGGGGCTGACCGTGGCGCTCCCCCGGGCCGGCCGTGGCTGACCGGCCCGGGGGAGGACGTACGGTGTCCGCGGTACGGCGTCAGCCGGCCAGGGCGGCGAGGACGACGGTTTTGGCCTCGTCCTGCACCTGCCGGAGGTGGTCCGCGCCGAGGAAGGACTCGCCGTAGATCTTGTAGACGTCCTCGGTGCCGGAGGGCCGGGCCGCGAACCAGGCGTTCTCGGTGGTCACCTTGATGCCGCCGATGGGGGCGCCGTTGCCCGGCGCCTCGGTGAGGACGGCGGTGACCGGCTCCCCGGCGAGGGTGTCGGCGGTGACCTGGGCCGGTGACAGCTTGGCCAGGCGGGCCTTCTCCTCGCGGGTGGCGGGCGCGTCGATGCGCGCGTAGGCGGGTTCGCCGAAGCGGGCGGTGAGCGCCGCGTAGTGCTCGGAGGGCGTCTTGCCGGTGACGGCGGTGATCTCGGAGGCGAGCAGGGCGAGGATGATGCCGTCCTTGTCGGTGGTCCACACGGAGCCGTCCCGGCGCAGGAACGACGCCCCGGCGGACTCCTCGCCGCCGAAGCCGAGGGAGCCGTCGACCAGTCCGTCGACGAACCACTTGAAGCCCACGGGGACTTCGACCAGCCGTCGGCCGAGGTCGGCGGCGACCCGGTCGATCATGCCGGAGGACACCAGCGTCTTGCCGACGCCCGCGACGGCCGGCCAGTCGGTGCGGTGGGCGTAGAGGTAGGCGATGGCGGTGGCCAGGTAGTGGTTGGGGTTCATCAGGCCGCCGTCGGGGGTGACGATGCCGTGCCGGTCGGCGTCGGCGTCGTTGCCCGTGGAGATGTCGAAGCGGTCGCGCCGCTCGATGAGGGAGGCCATCGCGTGCGGCGACGAGCAGTCCATGCGGATCTTGCCGTCCCAGTCGAGCGTCATGAACCGCCAGGTCGGGTCGGCGAGCGGGTTGACCACCGTCAGGTCGAGGCGGTGCTGCTCGGCGATGCGGCCCCAGTACGCGACGGAGGCGCCGCCCAGCGGGTCGGCGCCGATGCGCACCCCGGCCGAGCGGATCGCGTCGAGGTCGAGGACGCTCGGCAGGTCGCGGACGTAGGTGTCGAGGAAGTCGTACCGTCCGGTGCCGGGGGCGGCGAGCGCCCGCGTGTAGGGGATGCGCCGTACGTCCTTCAGTCCGGCCGTGATGATTTCGTTGGCCCGGTCCTGGATCCAGGAGGTGGCGTCGGAACCGGCCGGGCCCCCGTTCGGCGGGTTGTACTTGAAGCCGCCGTCGGCGGGCGGGTTGTGCGAGGGGGTGACGACCACGCCGTCGGCGAGGCCCGAGGTGCGGCCCCGGTTGTGGGTGAGGATGGCGTGGGAGACCGCCGGGGTGGGGGTGTAGCCGTCCGCGCCGTCGATGAGGACGGTCACGTCGTTGGCGGCGAACACCTCCAGTGCGGTGACGCGTGCGGGCTCGGACAGGGCGTGGGTGTCGGCGCCCAGGAAGAGCGGGCCGTCGGTGCCCTGTGCCGAGCGGTACTCGCAGATGGCCTGGCTGGTGGCGGCGATGTGGTCGTCGTTGAACGCCGCCGCCAGCGACGAACCCCGGTGCCCGGACGTGCCGAAGGCCACGCGCTGGGCGGGCTCGGCGGTGTCCGGGCGCAGGGCGTAGTAGGCCGTCACCAGCCTGGCGACGTCGATCAGGTCATCGGGGCCGGCCGGCTTCCCGGCTCGGTCGTGCTGCATGCGCCCACTCCTCCGCGTCGGTCGGGACTTCGCTCGCGGTCCCATCTTCCCCTGTTCGGGCAGTGGTGCCGTACGTTCCGGCCGTGGCCGGGCGAAGTGCCGGGTACGGGGAGGGGCCGGGAGCGACGGTCCCGCCGGTGCGGCCGGGCGGCGCGGTGTCAGATCCGGCCGCCGGTCAGGCGGGTGAGGGGACCGTGCGTGTGCCGTCCGGCGCGGCGGCCCACCGCGTACGAGGCGGCGCTCACGGCGGTGATGCCGGCGCCCACGCCGGCCGCGACGAGCTTGCGGTGGGCGATGACCGTCCACGCCGTCTTCGCGGTGGCGGCGACCTGGCCCGAGGTGGTGACGACGGCCTGGCGGCCGGCCGCGACGCCCTTGGCCGCCGTCTGCATGGCGCCGTTCGCGGCGTCGGCCGAACGCTGGGCGCCGGCCTTGGCCGCCGACGCGGCGTCACCGGCCTTGTCCGCGGTGGCCTGTCCGGCCCGTGCGGCGGGTGCGGTCGCCTTCTCGGCGGCGCCGCGCGCCTTGGACTCGGCGGTCCGGGTGCTGGTGGGCTTCTTGTTCGTGTCCTTGTTCGGATCGCTCATGGACACCGCCTTGCCCCTCCCCGCGGCGGCAAACACGAACGGCCCCCGCGGACGGTCAACGGGTCTCCGGTGTCAGGGCTTTGACGCGCCGTGGGGCGGGCGGCGCGCACGGTCCGACCCAGGCCCCGCGCATGATCCGGTCCAACCCGTGCACGCGCCGCACGGCCGGCAGGTCGGCCACCGAGCCGCCCATGACCACCATGGTCCGGCCGCCCGCGCGGTGTCCGCCGGAGGTGGCGTGGAGGGTCGGTTCCGGGGCCGTCGTGACGGTGGTCCTGGCGGCGGACCGTCAGCGGGCCGCGGTCGGCGGCAGCTGGGCCGGGCTCACCTGCTCGCCCAGCACCTCCGCCATGAACTGCACCAGCCAGCGCTGCGCCGGGCTGCGCGAGGACTCGTGCCGGGCGTACAGGGCGATCTCGATGGGCTCGGTCTCGAACGGCAGGCGCACCAGGCGCACCCGGTGGGAGGCGGTGAAGACCTCCCCGACGTACTCGGGGACGATGGCCACCAGGTCGGTCTGCTCCAGCAGGTAGGGCAGCATCGAGAAGCGGGTGGCGTCCACGGCGACCCGTTCCAGGAGGCCGTGTGCGCCCAGCAGGGCCCTGGGCGTGACGTGTCCGCTGGGGCCGAACACCGTGGCGTGGTGCTCGGCCGCGAGGTCCCCCGCGGTGACCGCGTCGCCCCGTACCCGCGGATGGTCCGCGGCGACCATCAGGACGTAGCGCTCGCGGAAGAGCGGGATGCGCACGGTCAGGTGCGAGGTGATCACCGGGGTGGCCACGAACGCGTCGAGGTCGCCCCGGCGCAACTGGCCCTCGGCGTCCTCCACGTCGAACGGGCGGACGGTGAACGACACCCCCGGCGCCCGTTCGCGCGCCGCCGCCACCAGCCTCGGCAGCAGCGTCGCCTCGCCGAGGTCGGACAGCGCGATGGTGAAGCGGCCCGACATGGTCGCGGCGTCGAAGAGGTCGCCCTGGCGGACCGTGCCGTCGATCTCGGCCAGCGCGCGCTGGAGCGGCAGGTACAGCCGCCGGGCGCCGGCGGTGGGGGTCAGCCCGCGTCCGTTGCGGCGGAACAGCTCGTCGTCGAAGTGCCGTCGCAGTTTGCCCAGGCTGTAGCTGACGGTGGGCTGGGTGACGTGGAGCGTCTCGGCGGTGGCCGTCACACTGCCGGTCTCGTAGAGGAGGACGAAGACGCGGGCCAGGTTGAGATCGAAGGTGCCCATATCGAGGAACTCTATATCGCGGCGGCGAAACATCTATTGGTGCCCATGTCGCGGGGTGCCTAGCGTGTGCCGCGTCACTTCGAAAGGAATGTCCGTGCCATCCGTGCGTCGTGTCTCCCACGATTTCCTGGAGCGCCAGGGACTCACCACCGTCTTCGGCAATCCGGGCTCCAACGAGCTGCCCTTCCTCGCCGAGCTGCCCGACGGCTTCCGCTACGTGCTCGGTCTGCATGAGGGCGCCGTCGTCGGCATGGCCGACGGGTACGCCCAGGCGACCGGCCGCCCGGTGCTGGTCAACCTGCACGCCGCCTCCGGTTCCGGCAACGCGATGGGCGCGCTGACGAACGCCGTCGCGTCCCGTACGCCGCTGGTCGTGGTGGCCGGGCAGCAGGTGCGCCCCGCCATCGGGCCCGAGGCCAACCTGGCCAGCGTCGACGCGCCGTCCCTGATGAAGCCGCTGGTCGGCTGGGCGGCGGAACCGGCGTGTGCCGCGGACGTGCCGCGGGCGCTCGCCCAGGCCGTCTTCGAGGCGCGGCTCCAGCGACGGCCGACGTATCTGTCGGTGCCGTACGACGACTGGTCGGCCGAGGTCGGCGACAACGCCCTGGCCGTGCTCGACCGGCGGGTGCTGCGGGCGTCGGTGCCGAGCGGTGAGCAGAGCCGGTGGCTCGTGGAGCGGGTCGCCTCGGCGGAGCGGCCCGTGCTGGTGCTGGGCGGCGACATCGATTCGGCCGGCCGCTTCGACGACGCCGTGCGGCTGGCCGAGCGGCTGGGCGGGCCGGTGTGGGCGGCGCCCTCGCAGTTCCGGCTGCCGTTCCCCAACCGGCATCCGCTGTTCCGGGGCGTGCTGCCCGCCGGGATCGCGCCGGTCTCCGCGGCCTTCGAGGGCCATGACCTGGTGCTCGTGCTGGGTGCGCCGGTCTTCCGCTACCACGAGCACCTGCCCGGCCGGTACCTGCCCGAGGGCGCCCGGCTGATCCAGGTGACCGAGGACGCCTCGGCCGCGGCGCGGGCGCCGATGGGTGAGGCGCTGGTCGCGGATCCGGGTGCCGTCATCGACGTACTCCTCGGCTCGCTCGACGCAGCCGGTGCGCCCGCGGGGGCCTACCGGCCGGTGCCCGAGCCGCTGACCGCCGAGGGGCCGGGTCTGCACCCAGAGCAGGTCTTCGCCGCGCTGCGCGACGAGATGCCCGAGGACACCGCGTACGTCGTGGAGTCGACGTCGACCAACGCGGCGTGGTGGCGCCAGACAGACCTGCGCCGCCAGGGCTCCTACTACTTCCCGGCGGCCGGGGGGCTCGGTTTCGGCCTGCCCGGCGCGGTCGGGGTGGCGATGGCGCAGCCCGGCCGCCCGGTGGTCGGCGTGATCGGGGACGGCTCGGCCAACTACGGCATCACCGCGCTGTGGACGGCCGCGCAGCACCGGGTCCCGCTGACCGTCGTCCTGCTGCGCAACGGCACGTACGGGGCGCTGCGCTGGTTCGGCGGGCTGCTCGGGGTGCCGGACGCGCCCGGCCTGGACATCCCGGGGCTCGACTTCACCCGCATCGCGGAGGGCTACGGCGTCCGGGCCCAGCACGTCGGCGGGGTGGCGGAGCTGCGCGCCGCGCTCGCCGAGCGGCCGGACCACCCGCGGCTGATCCAGGTGGACACGGCTCTCACCACCCCTTCCTGAACCGGCTCGCACCCGACCGAAGACTCCGACCGAAGATCCCGACCGAAGATCCCGAACCGAAGATCCCGACGAGAGGGAAGACGATGACACTCCTGGACAGCGCCGTCTGGGGCGGGAAGTTCCACAGCGACGGCTGGCAGGACTCCCCCGCCGGGCAGCCGGTGACCGAGCCCGCCACCGGCGACCGGCTCGGCACGGTGGGCCTGGCCACCGCCGAGGACGTGAACCGCGCCGCCGCCCGGGCCGCCGAGGCCCAGCGCGGGTGGGCGGCCACCTCGCCGCAGCAGCGGGCCGCCGTGCTGCGACGCGCGGGTGAGCTGTTCACCGAGCACGCCGCCGAGATCGAGGACTGGCTGGTGCGCGAGGCCGGTTCGGTGCGGTCCAAGGCGGGCTTCGAGGCGGGGCTGGCGATCGGCGAGTGCTTCGAGTGCGCCGGGCTGCCGACGCACCCGCAGGGCGAGGTGCTCACCTCTCAGGACGCGCGCTGGTCGCTCGCCCGGCGCCGCCCCGCCGGGGTCGTCAGCGTGATCGCGCCCTTCAACTTCCCGCTCGTCCTCGGCCTGCGCTCCGTGGCCCCCGCGCTGGCGCTCGGCAACGCCGTGCTGCTGAAGCCGGACCCGCGCACCGCGGTGAGCGGCGGTGTCGTCATCGCCCGGATCTTCGAGGAGGCCGGGCTCCCGGCCGGTGTCCTGCACCTGCTGCCCGGCGACGGCGAGGTCGGCCGGGCGGTCGTGGAGGCGCCCGAGGTCCGGGTGATCTCGTTCACCGGTTCCACGCCGGTCGGGCGGGCGATCGGCGAGCAGGCCGGGCGGCTGCTGAAGCGGGCGCACCTGGAGCTGGGCGGCAACAACGCGCTCGTCGTACTGCCCGGCGCGGACGTGGCGAAGGCGGCCTCGGCGGGCGCGTTCGGCTCGTACCTGCACCAGGGGCAGATCTGCATGACGACCGGCCGGCACATCGTGCACGAGTCGCTGGTGGAGGAGTACACCGCCGCGCTCGCCGCGAAGGCCGAGGCGCTGCCGGTGGGCGACCCCGCGCGGGAGGACGTGGCGCTGGGGCCGATCATCGACCGGCGGCAGCTGGAGCGGGTGCACGGCATCGTCACCGACAGCGTCGCGGCGGGCGCCAAGGTCGCCGCGGGCGGCGAGATCGACGGCGCCGGTTACCGCGCCACCGTGCTGACCGGCCTGACGACGGAGATGCCGGCCTGGCGCGAGGAGATCTTCGGCCCGGTCGCGCCCGTGATCTCCTTCTCCACCACGGAGGAGGCCGCACGGATCGTCAACGACTGCGAGTACGGGCTGTCGGTCGGCATCCTCGGCGACGTCGGTACGGCGATGAAGCTCGCCGACCGGATCGACTCCGGCAAGGTGCACATCAACGAGCAGACGGTCAGCGACGAGCCCAACGCCCCCTTCGGCGGGGTCAAGGCGTCCGGCACCGGCTCCCGGTTCGGCGGGGCCGCGGCCAACCTCGAGGCGTTCACCGAGACGCAGTGGCTCACGGTCCGCCCGGACATCGCCGACTACCCGTTCTGATCCCCCCGGTCACTCGCACCGGCCCCTTCCGGCCGCCCCGGCCGTTCCCGGCTCCGCTCGCTCACACCCGTCCCCCGGGGGGAGATCATCATGGCTTCCACCACCACGTCCGGCACGCCCGCGCGGACCGGCCGCGCCGCCGGCGGCACCTGGACGGTGATCCTGTGCTGGATCACCGTCCTGCTCGAGGGCTACGACCTCGTCGTCCTCGGCGCCATCATCCCCACCCTGCTCAAGACCCACCATCTCGGCATGACCGCGGGCGACGCGACCACCATCGCGACGCTCTCGCTCGTGGGCGTCGCCATCGGCGCGGTCTGCGTCGGCCCGCTGGCCGACCGGCTGGGCCGGCGCCGCCTGCTCATCGGCTCGGTCGTGCTCTTCTCGGTCCTCACGATCGTGGTGCCGCTGGCGAACTCCGTCGCGATGTTCGCCGCGCTGCGCCTGCTCGCCGGCCTGGGCCTGGGTGCCTGCATGCCGGTCTCGCTCACGATGATGGCCGAGCACATGCCGGCCGGCCGCCGGGCGCGGGCCAGCACCCTGACCATGACCGGCTACCACACGGGTGCGGTGATCACGTCGCTGCTGGCCCTCCGGGTGAGCGACAACTGGGAGGTCCTCTTCTACCTGCTCGGCGTCGTCGGCCTGGGGATCGCCGCGATCCAGTGGTTCAAGCTGCCGGAGTCGGAGGCCTTCGAGCGGGCCAGGCAGGACGGGGCGCGGCGGGTGCCGTTCACCGAGCTGCTGAAGCCGGCGTACCTGCGTGCGGGCATCGGCATCTGGGTCGCGTCGTTCATGGGCCTGCTGCTGGTCTACGGCCTCAACACCTGGCTGCCGAAGCTGATGAACGACGCCGGCTACCCCGTGCCGACGGCGGTCACCCAGCTCCTCGTGCTGAACATCGGCGGCGTCGTCGGCCTGGTCCTCGGCGGCTGGGTCGCCGACCGGCGCGGCATCAAGGGCACCACCATGGTCTGGTTCGCGGTCTCGGTGCTGATGCTGGGGTGTCTGAGCATCAGGATGGAGAGCGACCTGCTGCTCAACGTGGTCGTGTTCTTCACCGGCGTGTTCGTCTTCTCGGCCATGGTGCTGGTCTACGCGTACGTGACGCACTTCTACCCGGCGTCCGTGCGGAGCACCGCGCTCGGTTCGGCGTCCGGGATCGGCCGGATCGGCTCGATCGTGGGCCCGTCGATCACCGGCGCGCTGGTCGCCTCGGGGGTAGGCCACCCCTGGGGCTTCTACTTCTTCGCCGCGGTGGCGGTCCTCGGCTTCCTGGCCGTACTGACGCTGCCGCGCGGCACCGGCAGCGATCCCGCTCCGACCGCGACGCCGGCCGCGCCCGCCGGGTGAGGTCCTGAGGGCACGAAGAACGGGAGCAGTGGGCCGGGCGGCCCGCTGCTCCCGTCGCTGTCCGTGGATGGGTGTCTCAGTCCTGGGTGTCTCAGTCCTTGTCGACCTTCTGGCTCAGCACCTTGCCGTTGGCCGCGTCGACGACGACGGAGGTCTTGTCCCAGTTGTCCTTGTTGACGACGTCGACGTCCCAGACGACCTGCTGGCTGTCGTTCTCGTCGAGTTCGACCTTGGTGACCGTGCCCTTGGCCTTGGCGGTGGCCGCCTTGACCGCCTGCTGCGGCGTCTGCTTGGCCTTGCCCAGCCAGTCGGCGACCTGCGTCTTGTCGTCGGCGCTCTGGTCCGGGTCGACCTGGGTGCGGAAGACCTTGCCGTTCGCCGCGTCGATGTCGACCCGGTGCAGGGTGCCGTCGGACACGGCGACCTTCGCCTCCCACATGGGGGCGCCCTGGCTCGGGGCCGGGTTCGGCATGCTCGGGCTCGGCGAGCCGGTCGGCGACGCCGTGGCGTCGGCGTCGGTGCGCTTGAGTTCGAGGTCCACGAGCTTGCTGTCGGGGACCTCCTTGACGGCGGTGTCGACCGCCTTGTCCCAGGTGACCTTCGTCGCCGTGACGAGGTCCTTGCGCTCGGTCTTGTCCTCGTTCATCGAGGCCGACGGAGAGCCGGAGGAGTTGGAGGGGGACGCGGACATGGAATCGGAGGCGGACGCGGAGGGGGACTCGGTCTGAGCCGCCTCCGCGACGCTGGAACGGGTCGTGTCGGCGTTCGTGCAGGCCGTCAGCAGCAGCGCGGAGGCGCCCAGGGCAGCCATCACGGCAAGCGAACGCACCGAAGGGAGTCGTCGTGCAGAGCTCATGATGCTGTCCGTAACCGTTCCGTCACGCAGACACACCGACCCAGTATGAAAATCACTCCAATGGCCGGGGGCTGGTCCGGACCACTCAGTGGGCCCGTACGAACCCCACCCGTTCGGCCCCCGCGGCGGCCGGCGGGCAGCGGAGCGGCGCCGTCTTCCCGACGCCTTCCAGCCACTCCCGGTAGGCGGTGGACTGGCGGGCCACCTCCCAGTAAGCCTCCTCCAGCGCCGGGAAGACGGCGTCCAGCTCGGCCCGGGTGCGGGCGGCCAGCAGCAGGCGTACGCCGAGGGGGTCGCCGGACAGCCGCCGTACCGCCATGTCGGGGCGGGACTGGGAGCTGGGCTGGCAGACGGTGACGACCTCGCCGGTGGCGACGAGGGACGCGGCCGTGTGGTAGTCGCCGTGCAGCACCCGGGGGTTGAGGCCGACGGCGCGCAGCATGCGGTGCACACCGTCCCACTCGCCGTCGACGGTGGGGTCGACCATCCAGCGGTCGTCGGCCAGGTCGGCGAGCCGGACGACGGGCCGACCGGCCGCGGGGTGGTCGGCGGGCAGCATGACGAACTGCGGTTCGCGCTCCACCAGAACCGTCAGCCGCAGCCCGTCGGGGAGGTGCAGCGCACTGCCCTCGACCTCGTGCACGAAGGCGACGTCGAGCTGGCCGTCGGCGACCCGGCGCAGCAGCGCGTTGGCGGAGACGTCCATCTGCAGGGTCGGCTCCAGGCCCGGCCGTCGCAGCCGGCGCAGCCAGCCGGCCAGGGCGCGGCTGGCCGTGGAGCCGACCCGCAGCCTGCTGTCGCCGCCCGCCGCTGCGGCGCGGGCCTCGCGGACCAGGGTGCTCATGTCGGCCAGCAGCGGCCGGGCCCGGCCGAGCACGGTGCGGCCGAGCGGGGTGGGGCGGCAGCCGGTACGCTCCCGGACGAACAGCGGGCCGCCCAGGGCCTGTTCGATGCGAACCAACTGGGTGCTCAACGTAGGCTGGGCGACCCCCAGTTGGCGTGCCGCCCGGTGCAGGCTGCCGGCGTCGGCGATGGCGCACAGTGCGCGTAGGTGCCTCACCTCGAGCTCCATGCAGGGAGCGTAGGGCCGAACAGTTGGTTGCGCCAGGTGAACAAAACACGGCGGATCAGGGCGAGTTCTGCACTCCGGTCGAAGCCGCACCGGGTGTCCGGGGAGCGGGTGATAGCCCGGTCCTATCACCTGTTGCCATCATCACAGCGGGCTCACAAGCGCTCCACACTCACCGGTGACGACTTCTCCCCACTCCCCCACTCAAGGAGTCATCGATGCGTATCAGCCTGCCCCTGCTGTCCACCGCGGTCGGTCTGGGCCTGACGGCCGCCGTGCTCGCCGCCCCGGCCGCGACGGTCGCCGCGCCCCAGGCCCCGGCCCAGGTCGCCCACGTGGGCTACGAGCCCTCGGCCGGCGCCGGCGAGGACGCCGCGGCCAACCGGGCGTTCTTCGAGGCGGTCGTCAAGTCGGTCGCCGAGAAGCGCGCCGCCAACCCGTCGGCGTCGGCCGCCGCGGCCGTCACCGTCTACTACAGCGCCGCCAACGCGCCCAGCTTCCGGTCGCAGATATCCCGCTCCGCCCAGATCTGGAACAGCTCGGTGGCCAACGTACGGCTCGCCGAGTCGGGTTCCGGCGCGGACTTCTCCTACTACGAGGGCAACGACTCGCGTGGTTCGTACGCCTCCACGGACGGGCACGGCAGAGGCTACGTCTTCCTCGACTACCGGCAGAACCAGCAGTACGACTCGACCCGTGTGACCGCCCACGAGACCGGGCACGTGCTGGGCCTGCCCGACCACTACTCCGGACCGTGCAGCGAGCTGATGTCGGGCGGCGGCCCCGGCCCGTCCTGCACCAACCCCTACCCCAACTCCAACGAGCGCGGCCGGGTCAACCAGCTGTGGGCCTACGGCTTCCAGGCCGCCCTCGACAAGGCGCTGGAGAAGACCTCGCAGCGCTGACGTCCCGAACCCGACACCCGTGTGGGCGGCCCGTGCGGGCCGCCCGCACGCACCTGCGGTCCTCGTCCCCTGCTTGTCCAACCTCCTGGCGGGTACCCGGAGTTCACTTTCAGGTGACGTCCCGAAGGAGCGCGACGTGGAGGATCGGAAGGCAGTCGCCGACAGCGGTCTCGGTGATCTGGAGCCGGGCACGCGGCAGCGCGCCCTGTTGCGCGGCCGCGTCGCCGACATCGCGTGGACCGCGTTGTGCGTGGTGCTCGCACTGTGGGCCGTGTGGAGCGCCGTCGATCTCGCGCGGGGCGCGACGGCGTGGGCGTACTGCGCCGTGGCCTGGGTGCTGCTCGCCGTGGCGCTGACCCTGCGGTGGCGGGCGGCCCGGCGCCGGACCTCCTTGTAGCGGGCCGCGGGCTCACCGGGCGGCGGGCAGCGCGGCTCCCACGGCCCGGTGGACGGCCCGCGCGAGCCGGGCGCCCCACTCGGAACGCGGGTCGGCGAAGGCGTGCTCGCCGACGCCGTCACCGGTGGTGCGGGCGGCGACGCACACCGCGTCGGTGGGGGTGCCGGAGCAGTCGAGACCGGCGTCGAGGAGCGCCTGGACCTTGGCCTCGGTCGCCGTCATCACCGCGTTGACCAGGGCGGCGTCGCTCAGTGCGACGGGCAGCGCGGCGACGACGTTGATGGTGCCGGGCGGGGCGGCCCCGGCCGCACCCTCCGCGGGCACGGCCGCCCAGCCGCGTACCGAGATGCCGGCGGTGACCACGGCCTCCGCCCCGCCGTCCCGTGCCCGGCCGAAGGCGGACACGTCGGCGGCCGTCATCAGGCCCACCCCCGGCCCGCGCGCTCCGGCCGCGCGGGCCAGGTCGGCCAGGTGCCGCGCGGGGTCGGTGCGCCGGTAGCCGTGGGCGACCTGGGCGTTGAGCACCCAGGCGCGTTCGGCGAGCCCGCCGCCCAGGACGGCGCTGCTGACCATCCGCCAGCCGGGCCCCGGCCGCCACAGCAGGGCGTGCAGCCGTTCACCGTCCTCCGTCCGCGTCAGACGCTCCAGGTCCAGCAGGGGGGCGGCGTCGGTGCGGGGCGGCGGCAGGAGGGCGGACACGGGTCGGGGCTCCCGGGCGATCGACGGAGACGGAGGCGGACCGGACGATCGTACTCACCGGCCGCGGCCCGCCGGCGGGCCGCCCGGTCGGTCGCGGAGCGCATTGCGCACCCGGGACCGGGCACCTCTACTGAACACAACTTCGCCACCAGGCGACGGATCGGAGGCCGCGATGCTGTCCCACACCCTGGAGCATGGTGTCCTGGTCATCACGGTGGACCAGGACCCGGGAATCGACGGGCGGGCCACGCTGACCACGCACATCACCAACCTGGTCGACGCCCATCAGCCGACCCCCGTCGTCATCGTCCTGGCCGAGCGGGCGAACGGCCACGCCGCGGTCAGTGCCGTGCTCCGGGCGCATCAGTGGTGCGGGCGGCTCGGCGTCCTGATGTGCGTCGTGACCCACAGCGCGCCGGTCAGGCGGCTGCTGGAGAACAACGCCGACACCTCGGGCACGCGCCTGGTCGTGCACGCCCGCGTCGACACCGCCATCAGCACCGCGTTCACCGCGGCGGCCTAACGCCGGTACGGGAGTTCCGCGGCGGCCGGGTGCCCTCCCCCGGGCGCTCGGCCGCGGGCGGTCACTGCTGTCCGAGCCAGAGGTCGGGGCCGAAGACCTCGTAGTGGATGGCCTCGGCGGACACTCCGCGGCGCAGCAGGTCGCCGCGCAGGGCGCGCATGAAGGGCACCGGGCCGCACAGGTAGACCGTGAGGTCCTCGGGCAGGTCGAGGCCGCCGAGGTCCGCCCGGCCGGTCGACGCCTCGGGCGCCTGGTCGCCGGGCTCCTCGTACCACAGGTGGAGCCGGGCGTCGGGCAGCGCGCGTATCAGGTCGAGGTGCTCCTGGCGGTGGGCGTGGTGGGCGGGGGTGCGGTCGGCGTGGACGACGGTCACCGGGCGGGTCGCGCCGGCGGCGGCCAGGTGGTCGAGCATGGCCATCATGGGGGTGACGCCGATCCCGGCGGAGGCCAGCAGCAGCGGGCCGTCGCCCTCCGCGAGGGTCAGGTCGCCGAAGGGCGCGGACACGGTGAGCACGTCGCCCTCACGGGTCCCGGAGTGCACCCAGGACGAGACCTCGCCGTCCGGCCGGCCCTCGCCCTGGACGCGCTTGACGGTGATGCGCCGGTCGGAGCGGCCGGGCGCGGCGGACAGGCTGTACTGGCGGATCTGCCGGGAGCCGTCGGGCAGTTCGGACCGGACGCTGACGTACTGGCCGGGACGGAACGGTGCCGCGGGGCGGTCGTCGGCCGGGCGCAGTACGAGGGAGACCGCGTCGGCGCCCTCCTCGCGCCGTTCGACGACCTTCATGGGGCGCCACACGTCGCCCTCCGCGACGCCCGTCTGCGCGTAGAGGCGGGCCTCGACGGCCATGAGCGCGTTGGCCATCAGCCAGTAGACCTCGTCCCAGGCCTCGGCGACCTCGGGGGTGACGGCGTCGCCGAGCACCTCAGCGATGGCGGCGAAGAGATGCCGATGGACGATCTTGTACTGGTCGGAGGTGATGCCGAGGGAGGCGTGCTTGTGCGCGATCCGGGACAGCATCACGTCGGCGCGGGCGTCGGGGTGCTCCAGCAGCATGCCGGCGAACGCGGCTATGGAGCCCGCCAGGGCCCGCTGCTGCTCGCCGTTGGCCTGGTTCCCGCGGTTGAACAGGTCGCGCAGCAGCTCGGGGTGGGCCTCGAACAGCTTGCGGTAGAACAGGTCGGCGATGTCGCCGATGGCCGCTCCGACGGCGGGGAGGGTGGCTCGGACCACGGGAACGGACTGTTCGGAGAGCACAGCGACTCCTTAATTGGTAAGTGATATTCGTGTTTTAGGTCACGGCTCGACGGCCTCCCGGACCGCCACCCCTCATCCGGAGGGGCGGTCCGTCAGGCCGATCAGGACCGGGCCGGTCGGTGAGGCCACCAGGTCGGTGACGGTCAGCGGGTCGAGTGCGGCGTAGAACGCCTCCTGGGCGCCGCGGAGCGCACCGCGCAACCGGCAGGCGCCGCGCAGTGGGCAGGGGTTGTCGCCCTCGCAGTCGACCACTTCCGCGTCGCCCTCGAGTTCGCGCACCAGCCAGCCCACCGAGGCACTGCGCCCCAGGTCGGTCAGGATCAGTCCGCCGCCGCGACCGCGCCGCGCCTCCACCACGCCGAGGTGGCGCAGCCGGGTGATGGCCTTCGCCGCGTGCGTGTACGGCACCCCGACGACCTCGGCCACCTCGCGGGTGGCCAGTGGTTCGTCGCCGTCTCTCACGACCGCCAGGCGCATGACGGAACGCAGCGCCAGGTCGGTGAACTTCGTCAGCCGCACATCCAGGACGCTATCAAATACGCATGCTAGGTTCGTCTTTACCCCCGGTACCGGCCCTGTGGAGTGGGTCACCCGGCCGGAGGCTCCGGGGGGCGGGCCGCTCGACAGGGCGGGGCCCGGGGACGGTTGGACACGGCGGGACACGCGGAACGGCGGCATCTGATGGCAGCGCGAGGCAGCGGCTCCTCCGGCACGGCGGCGGGACCTCCCCTGCCCCGGGTCCTGTGCGACACCGCGGCGCTCGCGTCGCCGGGCGGCGACGGGGCGGCCGGTGCCCTGTGGAAGCTGGCGGAGGCCGGGCGGCAGCTCGACGCCAACGTCGTCCGGCTCCCCGCCGGGGGGCGGGTGGGCACGCACACCGAGCCGGACCTCGACGTCCTGCTGCTCGTGCTCGAGGGCGCGGCCCGCCTCGACTGCGCCGACGGCGAGCATCCCCTGCGCGCGGGGCTCCTGACCTGGCTGCCGCACGGCTCGGCCCGGGCCGTGCTCGCCGGGCCGGAGGGAGTCACGTATCTGACCGTGCACCGGCGCCGCCCCGGTATGCGCGTCCAGCCGCCGGAGGCCGCCGACCGGCTGCGGCCGGACATCGGCCGGGACGACGGCTGAGACGACGGCCGAGGCGGCGGCCGGGACCGCGGGCCGGGACGACGCCGGCGCGGCGGTCAGTGCGTGGTGGGCGCGTGCGTGGTGGGCGCGTGCGCGCTCAGGCGGCCGTCGATCACTTCGGTGACCCGGTCGGCCGCGGCCAGTTGGGCGCGGTCGTGGGTGACCAGCACCGTGGCGGTGCCCCGCTCCCGGGTGAGGCGGGTGATCAGGGCGACGACGGCGGCTCCCCGCTCGTGGTCGAGGGCGCTGGTGGGCTCGTCGACGAGCAGCACACCGGGGTCGTTCATCAGGGCGCGGGCGATGTTGACCCGCTGGCGCTGGCCCCCGGAGAGCTGGTGGGGCCGCCGGTCGGCGCGGTCCGCGAGGCCGACCGCGGCGAGGAGGTCGAGGGCCCGGCCCCGGGCGGCGCGCGGCCTGCGGCCGTCGAGGTGGGCCATCACCTGGAGCTGCTCGGCCGCGGTGAGCGACGGCAGCAGGTTGGGCTGCTGGAAGACGATCCCGATCCGGTGCCGGCGCAGGTCGGCCAGCTCCCCGCGGCTCATCCCGGTGGTGTCGGTGCCGTCGACGGTGACCGTGCCGGAGTCGGGGGTGATCAGGGTGGCGGCGACGGCCAGCAGGCTGGACTTGCCCGAGCCGGAGGGGCCGACGACCGCGGTCAGGCCGCCCTCGGGGACGTCCAGGGTGACGCGGTCGAGGGCGGTCAGACGACCGTCGCCGTCGGGGTAGGTCAGGGTGACGTCGGTCAGGTTCAGGCTCATCGGGCGCTCCCCAGGGCGGTCAGCGGGTCCACGGAGGTGATGCGGCGTACGGCGAGGCCCGCCCCGAGCCCGCCGAGGACCACCATCACGGCGGCGGGGACGAGGACGGTGGCGGGCGTGAGGACGAAGGGGACGGCCGAGCCGGAGACCGCGGCGCCGATCGCGGCGGCGAGGGCGGTGCCGAGGAGGGTGCCGCCCACCAGCAGGACGACGGCCTGCCCGAGCGCGTCGCGCAGCAGGGCGCCGGTGGTGGCGCCCAGCGCCTTGAGCACGGCGATGTCGCCGCCGCGCTGGATCGTCCACACGGTGAAGAAGGCGCCGACGACCAGGGCGGAGATGGCGAACAGGAAGCCGCGCATCAGTTGCAGCGAGCCGTTCTCGGAGGTGTAGGAGCCGATCGCGGAGAGCGACGCGTCCTTCGTCACGGTCTCGGTGCCGGCCGCCCGGTCCGTCGCCGCGATGTCGGCGCCCGAGCCGGTGTCCAGGGCGATCACGGTGGCGACGGGGCGTTCGGCTCCGGCGGTGGGCGGGGCGACCGCCTGCCAGGTGCGCAGGCTCGTCCAGACCACCGGGGTGTGGCTGTAGGAGACGTCCCGGTCGGTGGTGGCGACGGTCAGCGGCCGGCCGGCGAGGGTGACGGTGTCCCCCGCGCCGACGCCGAGCTCGTCGGCCACGGGGCGCGGCAGCACCGCCGTACGGTCGTCGAGCCGCACCCCGTCCGGTGCGAGGTGCGAGCCGGGCCGGACTCCGAAGACGGACACCCCGGTGGCGCGCTCGCCGGCACCGGCCCTGGTGGTGGTGATGCCCAGGGGCTCGGCGCCGCGGACGCCGGGCGCTCGCTCCCACTGGCGCCACTGGGCCTCGGTGACGGTGGAGTCCGCGTACGACAGGTCCTGGCCGCCGCTCGGCGCGGCGAAGGCGATGCGACCCGCGGGCAGGGACGTGACGGCGGAGACGTTCTCCCGGGCCAGGCCCGCGGTCAGCCCGGACAACAGCCCGACCAGCAGGGTGATCAGTACGACGACGCCGCCCATCAGGGCGAACCGCCCCTTGGCGAACGTCAGGTCTCTCAAGGCGACAAACACGTCTTCGCCCGGCCTTTCGACAACGGTGGGAGGGTGCCGCGGCACCGGTGGTCACGGCGATCGCCGTGTGCTCCACCCTCCCCGCCCCCCGGCCCGGTCGGCATCGCTCCTGGGCGGGGACTTCGCGGGCCGCAGGGTACGGTCCCGCTTGCACCTTTCGACAGATGCCCGGCCCCGGCGCGGTCCGTAGGCTGGGACGATCGTGAACGCTCTGACTCCCACCACCCGGGCCCTGACCTGGAGCCTGCACCTGCTCGTGGCCGGGCTGCTCGCACTGGCCGCGGTGCGTGCGGTGACGGACGACCGGCCGCAGGCGCCCGCCGTGTTCGCCGTGGCCGCGGCGGTGGGCGCGGTGTACGCCGTGGGTCCCGCGCTTCCCGCCGTCCGCGCCTCCCGCCGCGCCGCCGCGCTGTGGCTGGGCGCGGTCGGCGCGGTGTGGCTCGTGCTGCTCGCGCTGTCGGCCGAGGGGGTCTGGCTGGCGTTCCCGCTCTACTTCGTCCAGCTCCATCTGCTCTCCCGCCGCGCCGGGCTGTTCGCGGTGGCCGGTACGGCGGTCGCGGCCATCGCGGCGTTCTCCGTCCACCAGGGGACGTTCACGGTGGCGACCGCGATCGGTCCGGCGCTGGGTGCGGCCGTCGCCGTGGCGGTGGTGTGGGGCTACCAGGCGCTGTACCGGGAGAGCGAGCGGCGGCGCCGGCTCATCGAGGAGCTGACCGCCACCCGCGCCGACCTGGCCGACGCGCAGCGGACCGCCGGGGTGCTTCAGGAGCGCCAGCGGCTCGCCCGGGAGATCCACGACACGCTGGCCCAGGGGCTGTCCAGCATCCAGTTGCTGCTGCGGGCCGCCGAGCGGGCGCTGCCCGACCGGCCGGGGCCCGCGACCACGTACGTGGGCCAGGCCCGGCAGACGGCGATGGACAATCTCGCCGAGGCCCGCCGGTTCGTCGCCGCCCTGTCCCCGCCGGCGCTGGACGACACCTCCCTCGCCAACGCGCTGGAGAGGCTGTGCGCCACCACCGGCGAGCGGCACGGGATCGACGTCCGCTTCCGCCTCGCCGGGCGGCCCCGCCCCCTGTCCACCGCGCGGGAGGTCGCCCTGCTGCGCGTCGCCCAGTCCGCGCTGGCCAACACGGTCGCCCACGCCCGCGCCGGGCACGCCGAGGTGGCCCTGGCCTACGAGGACGACGCCGTCGTGCTGGACGTCATCGACGACGGGACGGGCTTCGACCCCGACGCGGTGTCCTCGCCGGGGCCGGGGGGCGGGGGCTTCGGGCTGACCGCGATGCGGGCCCGCGTGCACGACCTGGACGGTTCGCTCGCCGTCGAGTCCGCCCCCGGTCGCGGCACCGCGCTCGTCGCGCGCGTCCCGCTGCCGCCCGCCACCGACGATCCCGAGGCCCAGCCGTGACCGAGTCCGATCCCACGCCGATCCGCCTGCTGCTCGCCGACGACCACCCCGTGGTCCGCGCGGGGCTGCGCGCGGTGCTGGAGACCGAGGAGGGCATCACCGTGGCCGCCGAGGCCGCGACCGCCGAGGAGGCCGTCGAGCGTGCGGTGCGCGGCGACATCGACGTCGTCCTGATGGACCTGCAGTTCGGCCGGGGCATGAACGGCGCCCAGGCCACGGCCGCGATCACCGCACGGCCGGGTGCGCCGCGCGTGCTGATCGTCACGACGTACGACACCGACGCCGACACGCTGCCCGCGATCGAGGCGGGTGCCACCGGCTACCTCCTCAAGGACGCCCCGCCCGAGGACCTGGCCGCCGCCGTGCGCACCGCCGCGGCGGGCCGGACCGCCCTCGCGCCGACGGTCGCGGACCGGCTGATGACGCGCCTGCGTGAGCCGCGCACCTCGCTGACCCGCCGCGAGACGGAGGTGCTCGCGCTGGTCGCCGAGGGCCTGTCCAACCAGCACATCGGCGAGCGGCTGCACCTGACCGAGGGCACGGTCAAGTCCCACCTGGCCCGTGTCTACGCCAAGCTGGACGTGGACTCGCGCACCGCCGCGGTCGCCACCGCCACCGCCCTCGGTCTCATCCGGCGCTGAACCTGCCCTCAGCCGGCCTCGGCGCGCAGTTCGGCCAGGGCCCGCGCGGTGAGGGGGCGCGGCTCCTCACCGGGGTCGACGAGGACGACGGTGCAGGTGGCGGCGTGGGTGAGGGCGCTGGTGAAGCTGCCGTCGGCGAACTGGATCAGCGGGCCGCGGGGCGAGCGGCCCACGGCGACCGTGCGGGCCCCCACCTCGGCGGCGTGCCGGGCCAGGGCGCGGCCCGCCGCGGCGTGGTCGCCGACGCCGGTGAGGATCTGGCCGGTGGCGGTGACGCCGAGGGCCGCGAGCCGGTCGAGGTGCGCGGTGACGGCGGCCTCGGCCTCCGCGCCGGTCTCGGTGTCGACGGCCTGTTCCTCGACGACGGCGGTCTGCCGCACATGGACGACCTCGAGCGGGCTGCCGGTGTCGCGGGCGAGTCGGGCCGCGCCGTCGACCACGGCGGCCGCCTCGTCATGGGCGCCGACGGCGACGACGACGGGCCGCGGGCCGGCCGGGGCCGGACCGGCGGTGCCGACCGGTGTCAGCGACGGGGACACGGGTGCGGCCTCCCCGGTGCCGGTCTCCGCCTCGCGGAGCAGCCGGTGTCCGCCGGCCAGCACCGGGACGGCCAGGACGAAGGTGGCCGCGCCGAGGTAGAACGGGACGCTCAGGTCGGTGGCGTCGGCGAGCTTCCCGGCGACGTAGGGGGCGAGTCCGCCGCCGATGAAGCGCAGGAAGCCGTACGCGGAGGAGGCCACGGGGCGCTCGACCGGCGAGACCAGCATGACGGCCTGGGTGGTGAGGGTGTTGTTGATGCCGATGAAGGCGCCGCTGACGATGACCGCGACCACGACGGTCGTGGGACTGTCCACGCCGGCGGCTATGACGGCCATGACGATGCCGAGTCCGAGCAGGTTGGCGTACAGGACGGGCGCGGTGCCGAAGCGGGCCTGGAGGCGCGGGGCGAAGAAGACGCTGAAGGCGGCCACCAGCAGCCCCCAGGCGGTGAAGACCAGGCCGAGCCGGTGGGCGTCCAGCTCCATGGGGTAGGGGGCGTAGCCGAGCATGGTGAAGAAGCCCCAGTTGTACAGCAGGGCCATGATGCCCATGGTGAGCAGGCCGCGGTGGCGCAGTGCCTTGAGCGGGGCCAGCGGCGAGGTGACCCGAGCGGGCCTGGGCAGGTCGGGGACGAGGGCGATGGTGGCGATGAGGGCGACGGCCATCAGGACGGCGACGCCGAAGAAGGGGCCGCGCCAGCTGATGGCGCCGAGTTCGCCGCCGAGCAGGGGGCCGACGGCGATGCCGAGGCCGAGGGCGGTCTCGTAGAGGATGATCGCGCCGCCGAAGCCGCCGCTCGCGGAGGCCACGATGACCGCGAGGGAGGTGGCGATGAACAGGGCGTTGCCCAGTCCCCAGCCGGCGCGGAAGCCGACGATGCCGTTGATCGAGTCGGTGGTGCCGGCCAGCGCGGCGAAGACCACGATGATCGCCAGGCCGGTGACCAGGGTGCGCTTGGCGCCGATGCGGCTGGAGACCCAGCCGACGATCAGCATGGCGACGGCGGTGACGATCAGGTAGCTGCTGAACAGCAGGGATACCTGGCTGGGGGTGGCGTGGAGGCTGTCGGCCAGCGCCGGCAGGATCGGGTCGACCAGGCCGATGCCCATGAACGAGATGACGCAGGCGAAGGCGACCGCCCAGACCGCCTTGGGCTGCCGGAACGGGCCGGCGGCCTTGCCGTCCGGTGTGCCCTTCGCCTGCGCCGGACCGCTTGCCGGGGCCTGGTCCTGTCCTTGCGATGCACTCATGCGCGGTGTTCCTCCGAGGTGTCCTGGCGGTTGTCGATGACCCGGGCCAGGGCCAGCAGCGCGGTGGTGGTGGCCTGCCGCTCCGGTCCGGTCATGTCCTCCATGAGCTGCTGGAGGGCCCCGGCCCGCTCGGCGCGTCGCCGGGCGAGGACCTCCAGTCCGGTCGTGGTCACCGCCACGAGTACGCCGCGGCCGTCGCTGGCGTCGGCGGTGCGCCGGGCCAGGTCCGCGCGCTCCAGGCGGGTGACGAGCTGGGTCATGTTCGGCTGGGAGACGCCCTCGGCCCTGGCCAGTTCGGTCAGCCGCTGGGGGCCCTCGCGGCTCAGCCTGGCCAGCGCCGAGGAGGCGGCGGTGCTCAGTCCGCCGGTCCGGGCGCTGTGGCGCACGTACCGGATCATCTGCTCCACGGCGATGATCAGGTCGTCCGGGGCCGGGTTCCGAGCCGGTGTGTCCATAAGCGCATGATGCATTTAGGTGTAGCGTGAAACAAGATGGTCCGTCAGCCGTCCCCCGTTCCGTCCGGCCGTCCCTGGGAACTCCTCCCGGGAGCGAGGGAGGAGACGCAATGGACGACTGGCGCGGGTTCGCACAGCAGATGGCTTCGTTGGCCCGCGATCTGCTGGCCCAGGAATCGCTGAACGACACTCTCGAACGGATCACCACGGCGGCCACGGAACTGGTGGCGGACTGCGACGCCGCCGGAATCCTCGTCCTGCGCGGCAACCGCGTGCAGTCCCTCGCCCCCACCCACCAGGTGGTCGTCGACAGCGACGAACTCCAGGGGCGCGTCGGTGAGGGCCCGTGCTTCGACGCCGCCCGCACCTCCGCGGGGGAGCGGCAGTTCCGGATCGCCGACTTCACCGACGAGGCCGAGCGCTGGCCGAAGTACGTCCCCGAGGCACGCAAGCTGCACCTCGGCAGCATGATGGGTTTCCTGCTGTTCACCGAGGACGAGGATCTCGGCGCGCTGAACCTCTACTCCTATCGTCCCGGCGCGTTCACGGACACCGACGAGACGGCCGGCTGGCTGCTGGCCTCCCACGCGGCGGTCGCCTTCTCCAGTGCCCGTACGCACGCCCAGATGCAGGAGGCCATCGGCACCCGGCACACCATCGGGGAGGCCATGGGCATCCTCATGGGCAGGCACCGCCTCACCGAGGACCAGGCCTTCGCCGCACTGCGCCGGTACTCGCAGGACCACAACGTCAAGCTCCGCGAGGTGGCGGCACAGGTCTGCGCACGGGGCGGCCTGCCCCGAGCGGGCGAGTGAACAAGATTTGAACGAGTTCCTCTCGTTTCGATCACGAACTCTCGTATAGTGATCGCCAGTTGAGTGCCGTGTGACGCCCTCTGCTCGCACGCGCCCCGTTGGACGACACGAGGGCCGCCCCGGCGGCCTGGCGAGGACCCGATTGATGACCGCCCCCGCCCGCCCCGGCGACCGATCCGCCCCCCGCTCCCTCGCAGCAGTGGCCCTTCCGTGCGCCGTCGTGGCGGCGCTCGCCGTCGGCGGCGCCGTCGCCGCCGCGCCGTCCTCGGTGCGCCTGCCGCTCGGGCTGTGCGCGAGTGCCGCGGCGATCCTGCTCTGCGCGGCCGTGACGGTGGCCGTGCACTCCGTCCGTACCGTGCGGGCCACCCGCAGGCTGCTGGAGGCGGCCCGCACGGACGCGGACGGTCTCGCCAGGGAACGGGGACGGCTCGCCGAGCGGGCCCGGCAGGAGCAGCAGCGCCTCCAGGCGGAGGCGGACGCCGAACGGTCCCGGGTCGCGGCGGAGGCGGAGCGCGAAGTGGCCGCGGCCGTCGCCGCGTTCGCACGCGAACGGGAGCAACTCGCCGCAGGTCTCGAGCAGGAGCGGGCCCGGGCCGCCGAGTCGCGGGCCGAGGAGGCCGCGCGGCTCACCGACGAGACCGCCCGGCTGCGCGTCCGGCTCGAGAAGGCCACCGCCGAGCGTGCCGCCGCCGTCTCCGCGACCGCCAACGCTGCCGGGCGGATGCAGGCGCTGGCCACCGGTATGCTCGCCGACCTGCGCGCCATGGAGGAACGGCACAACGACGAGGACGTCCTCGCCGACCTGCTCCACCTCGACCACCGCACCGCGCAGGCTGGCCGGCTCGCCGACTCCGTCGCCGTCCTCACCGGTGCCCGGTCCGGCCGACGTTGGGCACGTCCCATCGGCATGGAGTCCATCCTGCGCGGCGCCATGGGACGGATCGCGGGCTACCAACGGGTGCGGGTGCACTCCGCCAGCGACACCGCGGTCGCCGGGCACGCCGCCGAGGGCGTCATGCACGCTCTGGCCGAACTCCTCGACAACGCGGCGAACTTCTCCCCGCCGACCGCCGAGGTCCACGTGTACGTGGAGGAGGTGCCGGCCGGGGTCATCGTGTCCGTGGAGGACAGCGGGCTGGTGATGGGCGAGGTGCAGTTGCGCCGGGCCCAGCAGGCGGTGGCCGGTGAGACGGCCGGCCTCGGCGGCCTCACCGGCACGCGGCTCGGTCTCGCGGTGGTGGGGCGGCTGTCGGCCAAGTACGGGTTGAAGGTGTCCTTCCGGCCGTCCGCGCGCGGTGGCACGGGCGTACTGATGCTCGTCCCCCAGGACCTCCTGAGCGGCCCCGCCGCCCCCCGGGCATCGGTTCCCGCGCTCTCCGCGGCCCCGGACGGACCGCCCCGCACCCCGGCGGCGCCGGCCGCCGAACCTGCACCCGCCCCCGTCCCCGCGGACTTCGAGCCGCTGCCCGTCCACGACCTCGCGGACCGGGAGCGGACCGGGGATCCGGACCGGCCCGCCGCGCCGGACGAGCCGTCCACGGAGCTGCCCAAGCGCCGTCGCGGCCGCACCCTCGCCGCCGCCGAACGCGCCCGTGCCGCCACCCGGGCGGACGCCGAGCCGCGCACCACGTCGCCCGCCGACGACGCGAAGGCGCGCGCGGCCCGCTTCAGCAGCTTCCGCCAGGCCGTGCGGACCACCACGGGTACCGGCACCACCCCGGGCGCCGGTCCCGCCCCGGACGGTGCCCCGCGGACGGAACCCGCCGCCCCCGAACCGGCCGAGACGGCCGCCGACCACCCGTCCCACTCATCCGCGCACCCGGAAGGCGACACCACCTCATGACCGGCTCGACCACCGCCGACGAGAAGCTCACCTGGCTCATCCAGGGCCTCCTGGAGCGCACTCCGGGCGCGCGGCACGCGCTCGTCCTCTCCCGTGACGGACTCAAGCTGTGCCGCACCCCCGAACTCTCCGTCGACCAGGCCGACCAACTGGCCGCCATCTCCGCCGGCATCCAGTCGCTGTCCCACGGCGCCTCCGCGGAGTTCGGCGACGGCAGTGGCGGGGTGCGCTCGGCGATGACGGAGTTCTACGGCGGGATCCTGTTCATCGTGGAGGCCGGTGACGGCGCCCACCTGGCCGTGGTCACCTCGGAGGACGCGGACGCCGGGCTCGTCGGGCACAACATGAGCGAACTCATCGAGCAACTCGGCGAGCACCTCACCGCGCGGCCGCGCACGTCATGAGCCGCCCCGGCAGGGACGACGCGCCCGACCGTCTGTACACCGTCACCCAGGGACGCAGCGGTTCGGGCCCCGACAACCCCTTCGACCTGGTCACCCTCGTGGTCGCCGAGTGCGAGCCGACGCCCGGCATGCAGTCGGAGCACACGGCGATCCTGAGGCTGACCGAGGCCCCCACGGCCGTGGTGGAGATCGCCGCCGAACTGCGGCTTCCGGTGAGCATCACCAAGATCCTGCTCGCCGATCTGCACGCCGCCGGACGGGTGAGCGCACGCCACCCGTACACCGCGGCCGTTCCCGATCCCGACATCCTGGAGCAGGTGCTCGTTGGACTCCGCAATCTCTGACGCCGGTACCCCGCAGCGCGCCCCGGCGCGCACCCCGCTGGGCGCGTCCGCCGAAAACGGTCTGAAGATCGTGGTCGTGGGCGGGTTCGGCGTCGGCAAGACGACCCTGGTCCGCTCGGTCAGCGAGATCCGCCCCCTCAACACCGAGGAGACGATGACGCAGGCCGGTGAGGCGGTCGACGACATCAGCGAGGTGCGCGGCAAGACCGCGACGACCGTCGCCTTCGACTTCGGCCGCATCAGCCTCGACGCGCGCAATGTGCTGTACCTGTTCGGCGCACCCGGCCAGGAGCGGTTCTGGTTCCTGTGGGACCGGCTGTTCTCGGGCACGCTCGGCGCGGTGGTCCTGGTCGACACCCGGCGCATCGACGACTCCTGGTACGCCATCGACCGCCTGGAACACCACGGCACGCCGTTCATCGTGGCCTGCAACGACTTCGGCGGCCCCGGGCACCCGCCCGAGGCGGTCCGCGAGGCCCTCGACCTGGATCCGCGGGTGCCGCTGGTGTCCTGCGACGCCAGGTCCCGCGAGTCCAGCAAGCAGGTACTGATCGCACTGGTCGAACACCTGCGCACCCGCTGGGCCGACCACGCCGCCACGCCCCGACAGGAGTTCGTGTGAGCACCGACGCCCGCGACGTCCAGGACGCCGTCCCGCTCGGCGGCCCCCGCTTCCAGACCGAACCCGCCCTGCTCTACCGGCAGATGCGGCGCGAGCACGGCGCCGTCACCCCGGTGGTGCTGGACGGCGACGTACCGGCCTGGCTGGTGCTCGGGTACCGCGAGCTGCACCAGGTGACCGGCGACCCGGTGCTCTTCAGCCGGGACTCGGACCTGTGGAACCAGTGGGAGAACATCCCCGACGACTGGCCGCTGCTGCCGATGATCGGCCGCGGGCAGCCGTCGATCCTGTACACGGTCGGCGAGCGGCACCGCGAGCGCGCCGCCATGATCAGTGACGCGCTGGAGGCCGTCGACCCGCACACCCTGCGCGGCCACGCCGAACGCTTCGCCGACGAACTCGTGGACCGGCTGTGCGCGAAGGGCGAGGCCGACCTCGTCGGCGACTACGCGATGCTGCTGCCGGTGCGGGTGCTGGCCCGCCTGTACGGCTTCTCCGACGAGCAGGGTCCGGCCCTGGTCACCGCGCTGAACGACATGATCGACGGCAGGGAGCGGGCCATCGCCGGCCAGGCGCACCTCGGCACGTCGATGGCGCGGCTGCTGGCCGACCGGAAGGCGGTGCCCGCCGACGACGTCGCCTCCCGGATGCTGGCGGACGAGAGCGGCTTCACCGAGGAGGAGGTCGCCCAGGACCTGATGGTGATGCTGGCCGCGGGCCACCAGCCGACGGCGGACTGGATCGGCAACTCGCTGCGCCTGATGCTGACCGACGACCGCTTCGCCGCCTCGCTCTTCGGTGGCCGCAACAGTGTCGCCGAGGCCATGAACGAGGTGCTGTGGGAGGACACGCCGACACAGAACGTGGCCGGCCGCTGGGCCTCGCGCGACACCCAGCTCGGCGGGCGCCGCATCCGCGCCGGCGACCTGGTGCTGCTCGGACTGCAGGGCGCCAACTCCGACCCGCAGGTGCGCACCGACGGTTCCGCGCTGACCGGCGGCAACAACGCGCACTTCTCCTTCGGCCACGGCGAGCACCGCTGCCCGTTCCCCGCGCAGGAGGTCGCCGAGGTGATCGCGCGCACCGGCATCGAGGTCGTCCTGGACCGGCTGCCGGACATCGACCTGGCGGTGCCCGCCGGGTCCCTCACCCGTCGCCCCTCGCCCTGGCTGCGGGGGCTGACCGAGTTGCCCGTGCGGTTCACCCCGACCACTGCCCTGGGAGGCACGTCAGCATGACGACCGGCACCGAAGAAGCCCGGATCCCGCTGGACCCGTTCGTCACCGACCTGGACGGCGAGGGCGCCCGGCTGCGCGCGGCCGGACCGCTCGCCGCCGTGGAACTGCCGGGCGGCGTGCCCGTCTGGGCGGTCACGCACCACGCGGAGGCCAAGGCCCTGCTCACGGACCCCCGGCTGGTCAAGGACATCAACGTGTGGGGCGCCTGGCGGCGCGGTGAGATTCCCGCGGACTGGCCGCTGATCGGGCTGGCCAACCCCGGCCGCTCGATGCTCACCGTGGACGGCGCCGAGCACCGCAGGCTGCGCACCCTCGTGGCGCAGGCGCTCACGGTGCGCCGGGTGGAGCACATGCGCGGGCGCATCACCGAGCTGACCGACCGGCTGCTCGACGAGTTGCCCGCGGACGGCGGCGTCGTCGACCTCAAGGCGGCCTTCGCGTATCCGCTGCCGATGTACGTCATCGCCGACCTGATGGGCATCGAGGAGGTGCGGCTGCCGCGGCTGAAGGTGCTGTTCGAGAAGTTCTTCTCGACGCAGACACCGCCCGAGGAGGTCGTGGCGACCCTCACCGAGCTGGCCTCGATCATGGGCGACACGGTCGCCGCGAAACGCGCCGCGCCGGGCGACGACCTGACGAGCGCGCTGATCCAGGCGTCCGAGAACGGCGACCACCTCACCGACGCGGAGATCGTCTCGACCCTCCAGCTGATGGTGGCCGCCGGTCACGAGACGACGATCTCGCTCATCGTCAACGCCGTCGTCAACCTGTCCGCCCATCCCGAGCAGCGGGACCTGGTGCTGGCAGGCAAGGCCGAGTGGTCCGCGGTGGTCGAGGAGACGCTGCGCTTCTCGACGCCCACCTCGCACGTGCTGATCCGGTTCGCGACCGAGGACGTCCCGGTCGGCGACCGGGTGATACCGGCCGGGGACGCGCTGATCGTGTCGTACGGCGCGCTGGGCCGCGACGAGCGGGCGCACGGTCCGACGGCGGACGGGTTCGACATCACCCGCGCCTCCGGGAACCGGCACATCTCCTTCGGCCACGGTCCGCACGTCTGCCCCGGCGCGGCCCTGTCGCGGATGGAGGCCGGCGTGGCGCTCCCGGCCCTGTACGCCCGTTTCCCGCACCTGGACCTGGCGGTGCCGGCCGCTGAGCTGCGCAACAAGCCGGTGGTCACGCAGAACGACCTGTTCGAGCTGCCGGTCAGGCTGGCCTGACCCGGTCCGGCCTCGGCCGGGCCCCTCACCCGCGGGGCGTTTGCTTCCCGCCCCGCGGGTAACTCCGGCATTCCGGACGCCGATCCCCGGGAGTCGCCATGTGGAAGCGCAAAGGCAGAAAGGGCCGTCGGACCGCCAAGCCGGTCCCCGTGGAGCTGTGCGACCTGTGCGCCAGGGTCTTTCCCGAGGACGAGTCCGTGAGCGGCTACGTGCCGGACTCCTCCGCGGTGCACACCAGCAACGAGTGGTTCGACGGGCTGCGGCTCATCACCACGTGCTCGGACGACCACTTCGACGTGATCAAGGCGGGGTACGCCGACCGGCCCTTCGTGGACGAGGAGCTGTGGGCGGCGAAGCTGACCCGCGCGCTGACCACCGGCCCGCCGGCCCTCTCCATGGACCAGCTCGGCTGCCGGACGGGCCTCCAGGACGCCCAGATCCGCGCCGCCATCGCCTGGCACAACGAGCGGATGCGAGAGCAGCAGCGCTCGGACCCCTGAGTCCCGGCCCGTGAGCGGGCCGTCCGGGTGGACCGACGTTTGTCCGGGCGCCGGCCGGGTCACTCAGTCTCCCGTCGGCGAGCCATCGAAGGGACGCCCGAGGAGCACTCGTGAACCGGTTGTGGCGGCCGTTCCACCGTGTGTGGGACCGGTTGGCGGCGTCCGCCCTCGTCCGGCGCGGCCGGGACCTGGAGCTGATGCACCGGGCCATGGGATTCGCCACACTCGCCCTGGTCACGCTCGCACCGCTGCTGATCGTGGTGGCCGCCGCCGACCCGCTGGGACGCGGCGGCTTCGCGTCCTGGCTGGCCGACGGCATGGGGCTGTCCGGCCGGTCGGCCCGCGTGCTGACGGACATCGTCAGTCCCCCGACCAAGGTCGTCGGCACGACGAGCGTGTGGGGCGGCATCCTGCTCGCCGTGTTCGGCGTGTCCTTCGCGGCCAGCGTCCAGAACGGCTACGAGCGCATCTGGGAACTGCCGTCCGGCCCGTGGCACCGCATCTGGCGCCAGATGACCTGGGTGGCCCTGCTGACCGTCTACCTCTACCAGGAGGTGCAGACGCGGACCGCGCTGCACGGGTCGGCCAGGATCGTGCTGTCCACCGCCAGCGGCATGCTGTTCTTCTGGTGGGGCCAGCACTTCCTGCTGGGCGGCCAGGTCCGCTGGCGCGACCTGCTGCCGGGGGCGTTCGCCACGATGGTGGGCCTGATCGGCCTGCGCGGCTTCTCGTACCTCTTCTTCACGCCGCTCATCCTCGACAACGCGTTCAGCTACGGCACGGTCGGCATCGTGCTGGTGGTGGAGTCCTGGCTGATCGGGGTCGGGTTCGTCGTCTTCGGCGGCGCCATGGTCGGGCACTGGTTCTGCGAGCACCACTGGTGGACCAGGAACGTCGACCGGGAGCCGGACTGACCCGGGGTACCCCGGTCAGCCGGCGCTCCGGCGCAGGCCGACCGTGAGCGCCGCGGCGGCCGCCCCGGTCACGGCGGTGGCCAGGGCCAGCGGCCGGCGGTGCCGGGAGAGCCAGAACTGCAGGCTGTGCGGGTGGGCCTCGTCGTCGAAGACGCCGTGGGCGCCGTAGTCGTCCGGGGCGGTGTCGTCCGGCGGCTTCCAGAGGTTGACCGGCCGTGACGGGTCGACGGGGTCGCCGGTCTGCTGGCCGTCGTAGCCGGTGCGGGCCAGATAGCGGTCGAGGAGCCCCGGTGCGAGCTTCTGGCCCAGCAGCGTGGCGACGGTGGAGCCGCCGACCCAGTACATGCGCCGCTCGGGATGGTCGGCGGCGTAGAGCACCGCGTCGGCGGCGATCTCCGGCTGGTAGACGGGGGCCACCGGGCGCGGGTGGCGGGGCAGTCGGCTGAGGACCCAGCTGAACTGGGGCGTGTTGAGCCCCGGCATCTGGACCATGGTCACCCGTACCCCGCTGCGGTCGTGCAGCAGTTCGCAGCGCAGCGACTCGGTGAACCCCTGGATGGCGTGCTTGGCCCCGCAGTAGACGGCCTGGAGCGGGACGCTGCGTTCGGCCAGGGCGGACCCGACCTGGACGATGGTGCCGCGGTCGCGCGGCGTCATGCGCCGCAGGGCGGCCTGGGTGCCGTGGACGAAGCCGAAGTAGGTGACCTCGGTGGCCCGTTTCAGCTCCTCGGGCCGGATCTCCGCCACGGGGGCGAAGACGGTCGAGAAGGCGGCGTTCACCCATACGTCGATGGGGCCCAGCTCTTCCTCGATCCGTCCGGCCGCCGCGTCCACGGCCTCCGGGTCGGCGACGTCCACGACCAGGGGCAGCGCGCTCCCGCCGGCGTCGCGGACCTCCTGGGCCGCCCGTTCCAGGGCGTGCTCGCCCCGCGCGAGCAGGGCCACCGCGGCCCCGCGGGCGCCGAAGGCGCGGACGGTGGCCCGGCCAACGCCGCCGGTCGCGCCGGTGACGACGACGACCCGGCGGCTGTGCCGCGCGCCGCTCACTTCTTGCCCCGGCCGGAGAGGTGCTCGGCGTACTCGGTGAGCTTCTGGCGTACGCCCTTGGTGGCGATGCCGGTGGCCTCGGGGTCGTGCAGGGCGGCCTTGACGGCCTTCTTGCCCTGCTCCTTCATGATGTGCGGCGGGATCGGCGCGATCTCCGCGTCCACCTTGAACTCCAGGACCACGGGCCGGTCGGCGGCGAGTGCCTCGTCCCAGGCGGCGCCGACCTTCTTGGGGTCGTCGCAGACGATGCCCTTGAGGCCGAGGAGTTCGGCGTAGGCGGCGTAGGGGACGTCGGGGATGTCCTGGGAGCCGGGGTACTTGGGGTCGCCGGCCATGGCGCGCTGTTCCCAGGTGACCTGGTTGAGGTCCTGGTTGTTGAACACGCAGAAGATGAGCGGCGCGGGTCCGGACAGGCGGTCCAGGTAGCGCTTGACGGTGATCATCTCGTTCATGCCGTTCATCTGGAACGCGCCGTCCCCGACGAAGGCGATGACCGGCCGGTCCGGGTAGGCGAACCGCGCGGCGATGGCGTACGGCGTGCCCGGACCCATCGTGGCCAGCGTGCCGGACAGCGAGGCGCGCATGCCCTCGCGGAGCTTGAGGTGGCGGGCCCACCAGTTGGTGCCCGAGCCGGAGTCGGCCGACAGGATGGCGCCGTCCGGCAGCCTGGAGGACAGTTCGGCGGCGACCGACTGGGGGTTGATCGTCTTGCCGAAGTGCTCGCCGGCCCAGCGGTCGCACAGGTCGTTCCACTCCCGGACGTCCTTCTCGATCTTCTCCCGCCAGCCGCGGTCCTTCTTGCGTTCGAGCATCGGGATCAGGGCGCGCAGCGTCTCCCTGGAGTCGCCGACGAGGTGGGCGTCCATGGGGTAGCGGATGCCAATCATGCGGCCGTCGATGTCGATCTCGACGCCCTTGGCCTGTCCCTCCTCCGGCAGCCACTCCGAGTAGGGGAAGCTGCTGCCGACCATGAGCAGGGTGTCGCAGCCCTGGATCATGTTGTCGCTGGCCTTGCTGCCGAGCAGCCCGATGGGGCCGGTGACGTAGGGCAGGTCGTCGGGCAGGACCTCGCGGCCGAGCAGGGCCTTGGCGACACCGGCGCCGAGCAGTTCGGCGACCTCCTTCACCTCGGCCTCCGCCTTCGCCGCGCCCTGGCCGACCAGCATGGCGACCTTGCCGCCCGCGTTGAGGATGTCGGCGGCCTTGCGCAGTTCGTCGAGGTCGGGCAGGACCCTCGGCCGGCTCCAGCCGACGCTGGAGAAGACCGAGCCGTGCTCCCTGGGCGGGGAGGGCTGGGCCTCCTCCTCCTGGATGTCGTTGGGGATGATGATCGTGGCGACCCCGCGTGTGGTGAGCGCGGTCTTGAAGGCCCGGTCGATCACGTGCCGGGCCTGGCCGGGATGGACCACCATCTGGCAGAACTCGGAGACGTCCGCGAACAGTTGGTCGAGGGCGATCTCCTGCTGGTAGTGGGTGCCCAGCGACAGCCGCTTCTGCTGGCCCACCACGGCCACCACGGGCTGGTGGTCGAGCTTCGCGTCGTACAGGCCGTTGAGCAGGTGCACCGCGCCGGGTCCCGAGGTGGCGATGCAGCAGCCCACCTCGCCGGTGAACTTGGCGTGCGCGCAGGCCATGAACGCGGCCATCTCCTCGTGCCGGGCCTGGATGAACTCCGGGTCCCCGTCGGCGCGGTCGAAGGCGCCGAGCAGACCGTTGATGCCGTCACCGGGATAGCCGTACACCCGCTGGACGCCCCACTCGGACAGGCGCTGGAGGACGTAGTCGGCGACTTGGCTCATGGGGCTCTCCCGGGCATGTGGAGGACAACGGTCGGCTTGTGGGGTTTCCCGCCCGGCCGCCCCCAAACCGGCGCTCCGTCCCCTTCGGCCGCCCCGCGCCCGCCGCCCCCGCGCCCCTCACGTCCGCGGCGGCGCCGTGCTCGCCCGGGTCACCAGCCGGGTCGGCACCAGGGTCGTGCCCCGCTCCGGGCCGCCCTCGCGCATCTGGCGCAGTACGGCCCGCACGCACAGCCGCCCGACCTCGGCGAAGTCCTGGTGGACGGTGGTCAGCGGAGGCAGGAAGGAACCGGCCTCGGCGATGTCGTCGAAGCCGATCACGCTGACGTCCTCGGGCACGCGCCGGCCGCGTTCGTGCAGGGCGCGCAGCAGGCCGAGGGCCATCTGGTCGTTGGCCGCGAAGACGGCGGTGCACTCGTCGCGAGCGGCGAGTTCGAGGCCGGCCCGGTAGCCGGACTCCGCCGACCAGTCGCCCCGGACCAGCGGCGGCGGGGTCCGGCCGGCCTCGGTGAGCGTGTGCCGCCAGGCGTCGGTGCGGCGCTGGGCGGCGAAGGAGCCCTCGGGGCCGCCCAGGTGCCACACCGTGTCGTGCCCGAGGTCCAGCAGATGGCGCACGGCGGCGCGGCTGCCGCCGGCCTGGTCGGTGTCGACGACCGTGTAGTGGTCGCCGGCGTCGGAGTCGACCACGACGACCTGGACGTGGGGCGGCAGGGTGAGGGAGGCCGCGTCCAGGAGGTGGACCTCCATGATGACGACGACCGCGTCGACGGCCAGCTCCTCCAGCCGCGAGAACGCGCCGCGCACCTCGTCCTGGGTGGGGACGGCGACCGGGAGGAGGGTCACCGCGTACCCCTCGCTCGCCGCGGAGGTGGCGATGGCCTCCAGGGTGCGCACGTTGCCCGTGGTGCCCAGCGTGAAGGTGATGACGCCGATGGTGCGGAACTCGCCGCGCTTGAGGGCCCGGGCCGCGCTGTTGGGCCGGTAGCCCAGTTCCTTCATGGCCGCCAGCACCTGCCGCCGGGTCTCCTCGGTCACGCCCGCGTAGCCGTTGGAGACACGGGAGACGGTCTGCGAGGAGACCCCCGCGAGCCGGGCCACGTCCGCCATGGACGCCGTGGGCACCCGGCCGGCGCGTCGGCGGCGCGTGCCCGCGTCCCGCGCGCCCGCGACTCCCTCAGCCGTCTCCACTGCCCTCAGCCACCTCTCCGCCACTGCCCGATTCCCGGCCCACGAAGGACCCTTGACCGTCGTCCTCGGGGCAGTGTAGACATGCCGCCATCAAATGTTTACGTAAACATACCAGCCCCGAAACCCGCCCTGGGCGCTTGCCGCGGTGCGCGATGTTTACGTAAACAGGGCGGCTCCCGAAGCTCCGGGACGGGACGAGCGAGGACGACGATGACGACGCTGCAACCGCCGGCCGCCGCAGGGCCGCATCCGGCCCCACCCCCGGTGCGGCGGGACCGCCGCTCCTGGGCGGGGTGGGGCTTCCTCGGACCCTTCGTGGCCGTCTTCGCCCTGGTGTTCCTCGCACCGATCGCGTACTCGGTCTACCTGAGCCTCTTCCGCGACCAGCTCATCGGCGGGACCACCTTCGTCGGCCTGGACAACTACGCCGAGGCGCTGCGGGACGACCGGTTCTGGGCCTCGCTGGGCCGGGTCTCCCTCTTCCTCGCGGTGCAAGTGCCGATCATGCTGGGCATCGCGCTCCTGGTGGCCCTCGCGCTGGACAGCGGGCGCCTCTACGGCCGGGACTTCTTCCGCATCTCGATCTTCCTGCCGTACGCCGTGCCCGCCGTGGTGGCCACCCTGATGTGGGGCTTCCTGTACGGCACCCGCTTCGGCCTGGTCGGCGACATCAACGGCGCGCTCGGTGTCTCGCTGCCCGACCCGCTCTCCCCCGGCCTGGTGCTGGCCTCCATCGGCAACATCGTGACGTGGGAGTTCGTCGGCTACAACATGCTGATCTTCTACTCGGCGCTGCGCGTCGTCCCGCACTCGCTGTACGAGGCGGCCCAGATCGACGGCGCCGGCCAGATCCGCGTGATCACGGCCATCAAGCTCCCGGCCATCCGCGGGGCCCTGGTGATCGCCACGATCTTCTCGATCATCGGCAGCTTCCAGCTCTTCAACGAGCCCAGCATCCTGCAGCCGCTGGCGCGCAACGCCATCACGACGGACTACACGCCGAACTACTACACGTACTCGCTGTCCTTCAACGGACAGCAGCACAACTACTCCGCGACGGTCGCCATCGTCATGGGGCTGATCACCATGGTCATCGCCTACGTCGTGCAGCTGCGCGGCATGCGCAAGGGAGTGTGAGGCAGCGATGCCCAGTCCCGTCGCCACCGTCTCCGACCGGTCCGCGCCCGAGCGGTCCGGCACCCCGGGCCCCGTCCCCCGGCTGCGTACGTCCCGGCGCCGGCACTCGGCCGACAGGCCGCGGCGCAGCGTGCTGCTGACCGTGCTGACCTCCCTCGTACTGCTGTACAGCCTGGTGCCGCTCGTCTGGCTGGCCATCAGCGCCACCAAGACGCAGGAGGGGCTGTCCCGTTCCTTCGGCCTCTGGTTCGACGGCGACTTCGCGCTGTGGGACAACATCGCCGAGACGTTCACCTACGACGACGGCGTCTTCACCCGCTGGCTGCTGAACACCCTGCTGTACGTGGGGCTGGGGGCGGGCGGGGCCACCTTCCTCGCCGTGCTCGGCGGCTACGCGCTCGCCAAGTTCGACTTCCCCGGCCGGCGTGCCGTCTTCGCCGTCGTCATCGGCGCGGTGGCCGTACCGGGCACGGCACTGGCGGTACCGACCTTCCTGATGTTCAGCGAGATGGGGCTGACCAACACCCCGTGGGCGGTGGTCGTCCCGTCCCTGATCTCGCCGTTCGGTCTCTATCTGATGTGGGTGTTCGCCACCGAGGCCATCCCGACCGAGCTGATGGAGGCCGCCCGCATCGACGGGGCGGGCGAGGTGCGCACGTTCTTCCGGGTGGCCCTGCCGCTGCTGGCGCCCGGCATCGTCACCGTCCTGCTGTTCACCATGGTCGCCACCTGGAACAACTACTTCCTGCCGCTGATCATGATCAAGGATCCCGACTGGTATCCGCTGACCCTGGGCCTGAACAGCTGGAACGCCCAGGCCGCGACCGCGGGCGGCGAGGCCGTCTTCAACCTGGTCGTCACCGGGTCGCTCCTCACCATCCTGCCGCTGATCGCCGCGTTCCTGCTGCTCCAGAAGTACTGGCAGTCCGGTCTCGCCGCCGGAAGCGTCAAGGAGTAGCGCTCCCCCGCCCCTCACAACCCCGCCCATCCCCGACCGGTGCCGGTTCCGGCCACGAAGAAGTGGAAGCACGCCCATGCCCACACACCTGCCCCAGCACGCGCGCCGCCTCCTGCGCGGCACGGCCCTCGTCTGCGCCCTCGCCCTCGGGGCGACCGCCTGCGGCGACTCCGACGACGGGGGGTCGAGCGGGAAGGCCGTCTCCGAGGCGGACATACAGGCGGCCCTCAAGGAGGGCGGCACCATCACGGTGTGGGCGTGGGAGCCCACGCTCGAGCAGGTCGCCGCGGACTTCGAGAAGGCGCACCCGGGCGTCAAGGTCGACCTGGTCAACGCAGGCACCAACAAGGACGAGTACACGGCCCTGCAGAACGCGGTCTCGGCGAAGAAGGGCGTCCCGGACGTCGCCCAGATCGAGTACTACGCGATGGGCCAGTACGCCCTGACCAAGCAGCTCACCGACCTGAAGTCCTTCGGCGCCGACAAGCTGTCCGCCCAGTTCTCCCCGGGTCCGTGGAACGGGGTGAAGGCCGGTTCGGACGGCGTCTACGCGCTGCCGATGGACTCCGGTCCGATGGCGCTGTTCTACAACAAGAAGGTCTTCGACACGTACGACATCGAGGTGCCCACCACCTGGGCCGAGTACCTGGAGGCCGCCCGCGACCTGCACAAGGCCGACCCGAAGGCGTACATCACCGCCGACAACGGCGACGCCGGGTTCGCCACCAGCATGCTCTGGCAGGCCGGTTCGCGGCCCTACACGGTGAACGGCACCAAAGTGAACATCGACTTCTCCGACCAGGGTGCCAAGACGTTCACCGACACCTGGCAGCAGCTCATCGACGAGAAGCTGCTCGCCACCGTCCCCGCCTGGACCGACGAGTGGTACAAGGGCCTGGCCGACGGCAGCATCGCGACGCTGGCGACCGGCGCGTGGATGCCCGCCAACCTGGAGTCCGGCGCGAAGGCGGCGTCCGGCGACTGGCGCGTCGCCCCGCTGCCGCAGTGGACCGCGGGCGGCAAGGTCAGCGCCGAGAACGGCGGCAGCGCGCTCGCGCTGCCGGAGCTGGGCGGGAACGAGGCGCTGGCGTACGCCTTCGTCGAGTACGCGAACGCGGGTGACGGCGTGCAGACCCGCCTGAAGAACGGCGCCTTCCCGGCCACCACCGCCGACCTGCAGTCCACCAGGTTCCAGGACACCGCGTTCCCGTACTTCGGCGGCCAGAAGGCCAACAAGATCTTCGCCGAGTCGGCCGCGGACGTCCCCGACGACTGGTCGTACCTGCCCTACCAGGTCTACGCGAACTCGGTCTTCAACGACACCGTCGGCAAGGCCTACGTCTCGGGCACCACGCTGGCCGAGGGCCTGAGGTCGTGGCAGGAGGCATCGGTGAAGTACGGCGAGGAGCAGGGCTTCACCGTCGAGAAGTAGCGCACGCCCCCACCGGAAGGACCGCCATGATCTCCACCCTCCACTCCCGCCTCCACCGCGGGGCGGACGGCGTGCCCGCCGCCCGTCTCGCCTTCGGAGCCGACTACAACCCCGAGCAGTGGCCGCGGGAGGTGTGGGAGGAGGACGTCCGGCTGATGCGCGAGGCCGGCGTCACCATCGTGTCGCTCGGCATCTTCTCCTGGGCCCGGATCCAACCGGGCCCCGACACCTGGGACTTCGCCTGGCTCGACGAGGTCATGGACCTGCTGCACGCGCACGGCGTCGGCGTCGACCTGGCCACCGCGACCGCCTCCCCGCCACCCTGGCTGACCACCGCGCACCCGGAGATCCTCCCGGTCACCGACCGGGGCGAGACGCTGTGGCCGGGAGCGCGCCAGCACTGGCGCCCGACGTCGCCCGTCTTCCGGGAGCACGCCCTGCGCCTGGTCCGCGAGTTGGCGACCCGCTACGCCGGTCACCCGGCGCTGGTCGCCTGGCACGTCAACAACGAGCTGGGCTGCCACAACGTCCACGACTACTCCGACGACGCGGCCCGCGCGTTCCGTGGCTGGCTGCGCGCCCGGTACGGCACTACGGACGCCCTCAACCACGCCTGGGGCACGGCGTTCTGGTCGCAGCGCTACAGCGACTGGGAACAGGTCCTGCCGCCCCGGCTGGCGGCCTCGCACCCGAACCCGACCCAGCAGCTGGACTTCAAGCGGTTCTCCTCGGACGCGCTCAAGGACCACCTGCGCGCGGAGCGGGACCTGCTGCGGGAGCTGACCCCCGACGTCCCCGTCACCACCAACTTCATGGTGATGCCCGGCACCAAGGGCATGAACTACGCGGACTGGGCCGGCGAGGTGGACTTCGTCGCCAACGACCACTACGTCGTGCCGGGCCCGCAGGCCCGCGACGAGCTGTCGTTCTCGGCGAACCTCACCAGCGGCATCGCGGGCGGCCGCCCCTGGTTCCTGATGGAGCACTCCACGAGCGCCGTGAACTGGCAGCCCGTCAACCTGGCCAAGCGGCCCGGTGACCTGGCCCGTGACTCGCTCACGCACGTCGCGCACGGCGCGGACGCGGTCTGCTTCTTCCAGTGGCGCCAGTCGGCGGCCGGCGCGGAGAAGTACCACTCGGCGATGGTCCCGCACGCCGGCGCGGACAGCGACCTGTTCCGCGCGGTCACCGCGCTCGGCGACACCCTGAAGGCGCTCGCGCCGGTCGCCGGGAGCGAGCGGGAGCCCGCCGAGGTCGGCATCCTCTTCGACTGGGAGTCGCGGTGGGCGAGCGAGCAGGACTCGCACCCCACCTCCCTGCTCGACTACCACCAGGAGGCGCTCGACTGGTACTCGGCGCTGCTGTCCCTCGGCGTCCGCGCCGACGTCGTCACCACCGGCGCCGACCTGAGCCGCCACCGGGTGCTGATCGCGCCGGTGCTGCACCTGGTCCCGGCCGAGCTGGCCAAGGACCTCACGCGCTACGCCGAGCAGGGCGGGCACCTGGTCACCACGTACTTCTCCGGTGTCGTCGACGAGAACGACCACGTGTGGCTCGGCGGCTATCCGGGCGCCCTGCGGGACCTGCTGGGCATCCGCGTCGAGGAGTTCGGCCCGCTGCCCGCCGGGCAGGGCGTGGAGCTGGACGACGACAGCACCGGCGGGCTGTGGACCGACCACGTGACCGTCACCGCGCCCGAGACCGAGGTCCTCGTCCGCTACCGCACCGGTGCGTACGCGGGCCGCCCCGCGGTCACCCGGCGCGGCGCGGGCGGCGGTTCGGCCGCGTACGTCTCCACCCGGCTCGGCGCCGAGGGGCTCGCCGCGCTGCTGCCGCGGCTGCTGGAACCCGCCGGGGTGAGGAGCGAGCTGCCCGCCGGGGTTCGCGGTTCGGTCGAGGCGACCGTGCGCCGGGGTCCCGGCGGCCGGTTCCTGTTCCTGGTCAACCGGACCGACGAGACCGTCACCGTCCCGGGGATCACCGGCGAGGTCCTGGTGGGGGCCACCGATGACGAGGGCGCGGTCGTGCTCGCGGGCCGGGGTGTCGCCGTCCTGCGCGGGCCCACCGGCTGAGCGCCCGCCACCGACTCCCCGGAGCGGCGCACACCGCTCCGGGGGCCCTTCCCGGCATGATCGGCAACTCCCCTCGGCCGAAGGGGGCGTGGCGCGGTGACACCGCAGTACGATGATCGAAAACTGCGGCGGAGCGTCACCTCCCGGAGCACGGAGCCTGCCATGACGACGGAACACACCCAGCCTCCCCACATCGACACCGGCCGGGCCCACCCCGCGCGTGTCTACGACTGGCTGCTGGGCGGCAAGGACAACTACCCGGTCGACGAGGCGGTGGGCGAGACCCTGCCGCCCGAGGCGCGGGACGCGGCGCGGCAGAACCGCGCGTTCATGAACCGCGCGGTGGCGCACCTCGCCGCTCGGGGCATCGACCAGTTCCTGGACATCGGCACGGGCATCCCGACCGAGCCGAACCTGCACCAGATCGTGCAGCGGGCGGTGCCCACGGCGCGGGTGGTGTACGCCGACAACGACCCGATCGTGCTGCGGCACGCGGAGGCGCTGCTGGTCAGCAGCCCGGAGGGGGCCACCGACTACATCCAGGCCGATGTCCGCGAGCCGGCCGAGATCGTACGGCACGCCCGGGGGATCCTGGACTTCGACCGGCCGATCGCGCTGTCGCTGATCGCCCTGATGCACTTCGTCCCGGACGACCAGGACGCCCACGGCATCGTCCGGGGACTGGTCGAGACCCTTCCCCCGGGCAGCCACCTGGTCCTCTCGCACGCGGCGATCGACCTCTTCCCCGAGCTGGCCGAGCAGGTGATCGCGCAGTACGCCAAGGGCGGCATCCGCCTCGGGTTCCGCACCCGGGCGGAGGTGGCCCGGTTCTTCGACGGGCTGGAAATGGTGCCGCCGGGGCTGGTCACGGCGACCGAGTGGTCCGGCGAGGGCCTGGAGCCGCCCGCGCCGGAGGAGAGCGGTATCTACGCGGGCGTGGCGCGCATCCCCTGACGGGGCCGTGGGCGCGGCTCAGCGGCGGCGCCCGCGCGTCGCCCAGCCGCTGCCGACGCCGGCGACGTGCAGGGCCAGCAGGGCGAGGCCGATGAGCATGACGTTGGTGGAGGTGAAGATGTCGTTGGTCGAGACCTCCGCCGCGTTGATCAGCCAGGCGATGAGGAACAGAACCGCCGCGATGATGGCGAGCACGGTGTACATCCCTTCGGATCGGCGGCACCGGGCCGGTGCCGTGTCACGCGTATGCCCCCGACGCGGTGCGTGACACGGCGGAAGGTGCCCGGCGCTTCGTACAGTGGGGGGAGCGGACCGCGGCCGAGCCGCCCGGTCCCTCCCGCACTCTCGTCCCGGAGCCCTCATGCACGACCCGTCCACCGCGCCGGACGACGGCTCCGGCACGCTGTTCGGCCTCGACGCCCTGGCGTCCGGTCCGGCGGCCGCCGCGCCCGCCGCCGGACCGCTCCTGCGGGACTCGGCCGCCGCCCGCCGGCTGCTGCCGGTGCGGGAGATCCACGCCGAGCCGGCGGCCGCCGCCTCCCCGCGCGGCCGGCAGGTCCTCGCCCGGTTCCCCGACGCCCGGGTGGTCGAGGTGGACTCCCACTGGGGCATCCCCGGGCTGCACGGCAACGAGGGCAACGTCGAGCGCTGGGTGCGCGTGAAGGGCGAGACGCTCGTGCTGGGCGAGCGCAAGACGCTGACCACCCGCCCCAACGGCCGCTCCGCGGACTGGATCGCGCCGGGCGCCTCCAACGGCTGCGCGATGGCGTGCGCCTACTGCTACGTGCCGCGTCGCAAGGGGTACGCCAATCCCGTCACCGTCTTCACCAACATCGACCGGATCATCGCCCACCTCGGCCGGCACATCGCCCGGCAGGGTCCCAAGCGCGAGCCGAACCAGTGCGACGCCGACGCCTGGGTCTACGACGTCGGTGAGAACGGCGACTGCTCGGTGGACGCCCTGATCTGCGACAACACCGCGGACCTGGTGCACGCCTTCAGGCAGTGGCCGACGGCCAAGGCGTCCTTCGCGACGAAGTTCGTCAACCCCGACCTGCTCGCCCTCGACCCGCGCGGCCGGACCCGGATCCGCTTCTCCCTGATGCCGCCGGACGACTCCCGGCTGCTGGACGTGCGCACCTCGCCGGTCGCCGAGCGCATCGCCGCCGCGGGCGACTTCCTGGACGCCGGCTACGAGGTGCACTTCAACCTCTCCCCCGTGGTCGTACGGCCCGGCTGGGAGGATGCCTGGACGGAGCTGCTGCGGCACCTCGACGACGTCCTGCCGGACCGGGTCAAGCGGCAGGCCGCCGCCGAGGTGATCATGCTGACGCACAACCGGGACCTCCACCAGGTCAACCTCGGCTGGCACCCGCGCGCCGAGGAGGCGCTGTGGCGGCCGGAGATCCAGCAGGCCAAGCGCTCCGAGAGCGGCGGGCTCAACGTGCGCTACCGGGTGGACGTCAAGGCGGAGGCGGTCGCCCGGCTCCGCGCGCTGGTCGCCGACCACACGCCGTGGCTGCGGATCCGTTACGCCTTCTGAGGCGGCCCACCGGGTACAGCCACCGGGTCTTAGGTAAGGCGAACCTAAGATCGGATAATGTTTCGCGTGCAATCACCATTCGAAGCGCACGCCTTCGAGAGCACACCCGGGAGCCGGCCTTGGCACACACGATCGACGCGACCACCGACCGGCCGGGCACCGCCTCCGAGGAGGGCTGGGTCGAACTCGCGTCGCACGGACAACTGCGCGAGCTGCTGGGCGAGCCCTGGCCCGTCGTCATCGACAAGGTCCACGACCGGCTCACCGACCTGGACCGGGACATCCTGGCCCGCTCCCCCTTCTGCCTCCTGGCCACCGCCGACGCGGGCGGCGACTGCGACGTCTCCCCGCGCGGCGACGCCCCCGGATTCACCCACGTGCTCGACTCCCGCACCCTCGCCCTGCCGGACCGGCCGGGGAACCGGCGCGGGGACAGCTTCCACAACATCCTCGACAATCCGCACGCCGCCCTGCTCTACCTCGTCCCGGGCGGCAAGGACGTACTGCGGGTCAACGGGCGGGTCCGCATCCTCACCGACGCGCCGTTCTTCGACGCGATGGCGCGGGACGGAAGGCGGCCGGACCTCGCGCTGCTCCTGGAGATCGACGAGATCTACCTCCACTGCCCGCAGTCCCTGAACCGGGCGGGTCTGTGGAAACCCCAGTCGTGGCAGGCGAGCTGAGCGGTCCGGCCGGCCGGGCGGCGAGCGACGGAGCGATCGCCCCGGTCGCCGGGTGAGCCCCGCCCTCACCAGCACTGCTTAGGTTAGGCTAACCTTCACTGCGTGAGATCAGGTGAAGACGCAGCCGGTATCCCGCGCCTGCGCGGTCATGAACTGCTCGCGACGGGCGTGACCGTCGCCTACGACGGGGTCGACGTCCTGCACGACGCGGCGGTCCGCCTCAGGCCCGGCGAAGTGACCGTCCTGGTGGGCCCCAACGGCAGCGGGAAGTCGACGCTGCTGCGGACCGTCGCGCGGCTGCAGCGGGCCCGCAGCGCCACGATCGGCCTCGACGGCACCACCGACGCGCTGGCACTGACGCCCCGTGATTTCTCGCGGTACGTCGCCCTGCTGACCCAGGGACGCCCGACGCCGGGCGGGCTGACCGTACGGGACGTCGTCGAGTTCGGCCGCTACCCCTACCGGGGCCGCTGGGGGCGGCCCGACCCGGGCGGCCCGGCCGCCGTCGACCGGGCGCTCGCGCTCACCGGCGTCGACGCTCTCGCCGACCGCGGCGCCGACCACCTCTCCGGCGGGCAGTTGCAACGGGTGTGGCTCGCGAGCTGCCTCGCCCAGGAGACCGGCGTCCTGCTGCTGGACGAACCGACCACCTACCTCGACCTGCGCTACCAGGTCGAACTCCTCGACCTCATCCGGGACCTGGCGGACGACCACGGCATCGCCGTCGGCGTCGTCCTGCACGACCTCGACCAGGCGGCGGCCGTCGCGGACCGGATCACGCTCCTCGAAGCGGGCCGGATCGTCGCCGACGGCCCGCCCGAGGACGTGCTGACGCCGGAACGGCTCACCGCCGTCTACGGCATCCGCATCGACGTCGACACCGACCCCCTCACCGGCCGGCTGCGCACCCGCCCGATCGGCCGCCACCACATACGCACCCCCGAAAGGCTCGGCACCACCTCATGAGACGCCTCCTGCTCACCGCGGCCGCCACCACCGCCGCGGCGCTCACCCTCGCCGCCTGCGGCACCACCGAACCCGCCGCCGACAAGACGGAGAAGAAGGCCTCCGAGGCGATCACGCTCAAGGACGGCAAGGGCACCGAGGTCAAGCTCGACGGACCGGCCACCAAGGTCGTGGCCACCGAGTGGAACGTCGTCGAGAGCCTCGTCTCGCTCGGTGTCGACCCGGTCGGCGTCGCCGACGTCAAGGGCTACAAGACCTGGGACAGCGCCGTCCCGCTGAAGAACGAGCCGAAGGACATCGGCACCCGCGGCGAGCCGAGCATGGACACCGTCGCCTCCCTCGCCCCGGACCTCATCGTCGCCACCACCGACCTCCCGCCGGCCGCGGTGAAGCAGCTGCGCGAGGTCGCCCCGGTGATCGAGGTGACGTCCGCCGACGGCACCGGCCAGATCGACCGGATGCTGGACAACGTCGACCTCATCGCCCAGGCCACCGGCACCACGGACAAGGCCGAGGCGCTGCGCGAGGACTTCGAGGCCAAGGTCGCGGAGGGCAGGAAGGCCCTCACCGACGCCGGGGCGGCCGGCAAGCCCATCGCCTTCGCCGACGGCTACGTCGCCTCCAACCAGATCTCGATCCGCCCGTACACCGCCAACTCGCTCATCGGCGAGGTCAACGAGGCGATCGGTCTGGAGAACGCCTGGACGGTCGAGGGCGACGAGGCCTACGGCCTCGGTGCCACCGATGTCGAGGGCCTGACCAAGCTGCCGAAGGACACCCGGTTCGCCTACATCGGCAACGACGAGGACGCGAGCGCCACCCCGTTCACCGGCCCGCTGGCCGAGAACGCGGTGTGGAAGTCGCTGCCGTTCGTGAAGGCCGGGGAAGTGCACCGCCTCGACGACGGCATCTGGATGTTCGGCGGTCCCGGGTCGATGGAGGCGTACATCGACGCCGTCGTCGGCGCGCTGACGAAGTAGCGAGGCCATGGCCGTCACCGCAACCGAACCCACGACCGATCCGGCGGCCCGTCCGCCGGCGGCCCCCACGTCCCGGTCGGGCGCGGCCGCGGTGACGGCCGGGATCGTCCTGCTGGTCGCCGTACTCGCCGTCGTCGACATCACCCAGGGCACCGCCGCCGTCGGACCGTCCGAGGTCCTCAAGGCCCTGACCGGGCAGGCCGCCGCGGACGACGCGTCCGTCGTCGTCGCCTCCCGGCTGCCCCGCATGACCGCCGGGCTCCTGGTCGGCGCCGTCCTGGGGGCGGCCGGCGCCGTGCTCCAGGCGGTCAGCCGCAACGTACTCGCCTCCCCGGACACCCTCGCGGTGAACGCGGGTTCCTACCTGGCGCTGGGACTGGTGGGCGCCACCGGCGTCTCACTGCCGATGATCGCCTCCTCCGGCGTCGCCTTCGCGGGCGGTCTGGCGGCGGCGGCCGTCGTGCTCGGACTGTCCGGCCTCGGCACGGGCACCGTCCGCCTCGTGCTGGCCGGCACCGCGCTGATGCTGGGCCTGAACTCCATGACGCAGGCGTTGCTGCTGCTCTTCCCGGAGCAGACGAAGGGCCTCTACGAGTGGAACCAGGGCAGCATCGCCCAGAACGGCTTCGACGGCGTCCTGCAGATGCTGCCGATCGCCCTGGCCGGCCTGGCCGGGCTGATGCTGACGGCTCGCCGGGTGGACGCGCTGGCTCTCGGCGACGACACCGCGCGCGGTGTCGGCGTCCCGGTGCGGGCCACCCGCGTCACGGTCGTCGTGCTCGCGGCGCTGCTGTCCGCCGCCGCGGTCACCCTCGCCGGGCCCATCGGCTTCGTCGGCCTGTGCGCCCCCGCCCTGGTGCGTCCGCTCGCCCGACGGTTTCGCGGCCTCACCCGCTCCCGTACGGCCGTGCCCGCGGCGGCGCTCACCGGCGCGGCGCTGGTGCTCGGTTCGGACGTGCTGCTGCGGGCCCTGATCGCGGACCCGCGCGCGGTGTCCGTGCCCACGGGTGTGGTCACCAGCCTGGTCGGCGCCGTGTTCCTGGTCGCCATGGCACTGCGGGTGCGGGACACCGCCGGGGCCGGGGCGCCGGACCGGCTGCGGACCCCCGGCCGGGGAGTCTTCCTGGCCACGCTCACCGCCCTGGCCGTGGTCCTGGTGGGGCTCGTGATCGCCGCCGTGCTGGTGGGCGACAGCAAGCTGCTGCTGGGTGACGTGGTCAACTGGGCCCAGGGCCAGGCCGGGCGGACCGTCTCCTTCGTACTGGACACGCGGGTGCCCCGGGTGCTCGCCGCGCTCTCGGCGGGGGCGGCGCTCGCCCTGGCGGGCACCCTCGTGCAGGCCGTCACCCGCAACCCGCTCGCCGAACCGAACGTCCTCGGCGTGACCGGCGGTGGCGCGCTGGGCGCGGTGATCCTGGTGACCACCGTGCCGGCCGCCGGGACGTGGGGCGTCGCCGGTGCCGCGTTCGCGGGGTCCGCGGTCACCGCGGTCGTCGTCTTCGGCCTCGCCGCCCGGGGCGGTTTCCGGCAGAACCGGCTGGTCCTCGTCGGCATCGGCGTGGCGTCCGGGACGGCGGCGCTGATCAGCCTGCTGATCGTGCTCACCGACCCGTTCAACGCCAACAAGGCGCTGACCTGGCTGTCGGGTTCGACCTACGGGCGGACCATGCCGGACGTCGTGCCGGTGGCGCTGGCCCTGGTCGTCGGCATCGGCGTGGCCGTCGCCCGGCGCACCGAGCTGGACCTGCTCTCGCTGGACGAGGACACGCCGCGGCTGCTCGGCCTGCGGCCGGCTCGGGGCCGCCTCGGGTTCCTGGTGCTGAGCGTCGTCCTCAGTTCGACCGCCGTGGCCTGCGCGGGCACGATCGGCTTCGTCGGCCTGGTCGCCCCGCACGCGGCACGCGCCCTGGTGGGCCGGCGGCACGTGCGGGTGGTGCCGGTCGCGGTCCTGCTCGGCGCCACGCTGGTGTGCGCCGCCGACCTGCTGGGCCGTACGGTGATCGCCCCGGCCCAGCTCGGCGCGGGCCTCATGACGGCGGTGATCGGCACGCCGTACTTCCTGTACCTGCTGGTGCGGAGCCGTCGCTAGACGACGCCGGGAAGGAAAACCGGGTGCTCCCGGGACCGCGGCCCCCGTACGGTGCCGGTATGGACCGGCGCGGCGCGGACGGGGGCCACGCGGGCCTGCTGAACGTCATCGATCTGGAGGCCACCTGCTGGGACGGGCAGCCGCCGCCCGGCGCGGTGAGCGAGATCATCGAGATCGGTCTCGCCGTGGTCGACCTCGACGCCCGGGAGCGGGTGGCCCGGCACCGGATCCTGGTGCGGCCGGTCCGCTCCCGGGTCGGCGCGTTCTGCACGGAGCTGACCGGTATCACCCAGGCCGAGGCCGACCGGGGCGTGAGCCTCGCCCGGGCCTGCGACACGCTGACGCGCGAACACGGCGCGGGCGCGCGGCCCTGGGCGAGCTGGGGCGACTACGACCGCGAGCAGTTGGTCCGCCAGTGCGCGGCCGACGGGGTGCCCTTCCCCTTCGGCCGCCCGGCCGAGCGCGCGCACACCAACGCCAAGGCGGTCTTCACCGAGGCCCACGGGCTGCGTCGGCGCCCCGGCATGGCGCGGGCGCTGGAGATCGCGGGGCTGCCGCTGGAGGGGCGGCATCACCGGGGCGTGGACGACGCCTGGAACATCGCGGCGCTGGTGCTGCGGCTGGCCGCCCAGGACGCCTGGCCGGGCTCTTGTTAGACGCGACGTCAAGTTACTGAACCGTAATGAACAAGGTGCTACCCCTGGTAACCCCTGCCCGGTTACGGTCCGGTAACCCCACAGGAGCAGCGCGACCGCGGTCCGGCCCCACGAGGCCGCGGACGACCGGATCCGGCCCTTCCCCAGGAGGTTCGCCATGCCCCCACGTCCACGCATGCTCGCCGCGGCGATCGCCGCCGCACTCGCCCTCGGCGCGCAGGCCGTCCCCGCCGTCGCGGCCGACGGACCGGCCGGCGACTCGACGACCACGACGTCCCGCGGTGTCGAGATACCCGCCTTCTACACCCCGCCGTCCGAACTCCCCGGCGCCGACGGCGCGCTGGTCCGCAGCGAGCCGCTCCCCCTGGCGCTCAGCCTGCCCGGCGTCGACGGCCCGCTTCCCGGCCGGGCGACCCGGCTGATGTACAAGTCCACCGACGCGAACGGCGAGGCGGTCGCCGTCACCGGCGCCTACATCGAGCCGGCCGCGAAGTGGCGCGGCGAGGGCCCGCGGCCTCTGGTCGCCGTCGCGCCCGGCACCATGGGGCAGGGCGACCAGTGCGCCGCCTCGATGGCCCTGGAGCACCCGCTGCAGCTCAACGGGCAGACGGTCTCGGTCGGTTACGAGGACCTGTCCGTCTACCGGCTCCTGCTGCGCGGCGTCGCGGTCGTCGTCACCGACTACGTGGGCCTCGGCACCACCGACCGCCTGCACACCTACGTCAACCGCGTCGACGGGGCCCACGCGGTGCTGGACGCCGTACGCGCCGCCCGCTCCCTCGACTCGGCGTCCGTCACCGCCGAGTCCCGGGTGGGGCTGTTCGGGTACAGCCAGGGCGGCGGCGCCACGGCGGCCGCGGCCGAGCTCCAGCCCTCCTACGCCCCCGACGTCGAGCTGGCCGGTACCTACGCCGGCGCCCCGCCCGCCGACCTGACGAAGGTGACGGAGGCGATCGACGGCAGCGACCTGGCGGGCGCGCTCGGCTGGTCGCTCAACGGCTTCCTGCAGACCGAGCCGGCCCTGCGGCCCATCGCCGACCGGTACGTCAACGAGGCGGGCCGGGAGGCGCTGAAGGACCTGTCGACCATGTGCGTGGGCGACGCCCTCTTCGGCTACGGCGGCGACAGCAGCACGGACTGGACGAAGACCGGGCAGTCCCTCGGCGACATCATCCGGGCCGAGCCCGCGCTCCAGGACTTCCTGGCCGAGCAGCGCATCGGCGCGCTCAAGCCCGCGGGACCGGTCCGTGTGGCCACCGGCACCAGCGACGATCTGGTCCCCCACGGGCAGGCCCGACGGCTGGCCGTCGACTGGTGCGACAAGGGCGCGAAGGTCACCTACGTCCCCGTGCTGCTGCCGGGCGTGGGCAGCGGCCTGCTCAACCACTTCGCCCCGCTGCTCACCGACCAGGGCAACGCCATCTCCTGGCTGACCGACCGGCTCGAGGGCGAGGCGGCCGGCTCCAACTGCTGGAGCATGCCGGTACAGCCCTGAGCCGTACCGCACCGCCGCCGCCCGGGGCATCCGCGCCGCCCCGGGCAGCGGCTCCGGCATGCGCCCCTCCCGTGTTGCGGCACAGAATTCGCTCAGGCGAACTGTGGCGGAGCGACAGGAAGGCAGCGGCGTGGTCGACGCGAAGCCCGACGGCGGGTCCGGTCCCCGGAGCGGGAAGAAGATGCCGAGCTCGGTCGCGCACCTGCCGCGGCAGGTGCGCGAGGAGCTGGCCCGCCGGCTCCGCCGCACCAAGCGGGCCTTTCGCGAGGAGGACGTCCAGGTCGTCGAGAAACCCCTCCTCAAGCGCGCGGTCGGGGCGTCGGCGCTGGGCAACTGCATGGAGTGGTTCGACTTCGGGGTCTACAGCTATCTGGCCGCCACCATCGGCAAGGTGTTCTTCCCCGGCGCCTCCCCGGCCGCCCAGGTCATCTCCTCCTTCGCCACCTTCGCCGCGGCCTTCGTCGTACGCCCGCTCGGCGGCCTGTTCTTCGGCCCGCTCGGGGACCGCGTCGGCCGGCAGAAGGTACTCGCCACCACCATGATCATGATGGCGCTCGGCACCTTCTCCATCGGTCTCATCCCCAGCTACGCCACCATCGGCGTCGCCGCCCCGATCCTGCTGCTGCTCGCCCGGATGGTCCAGGGCTTCTCCACCGGCGGCGAGTACGGCGGCGCGACCACGTTCGTCGCCGAGTACTCACCCGACCGGCGGCGCGGCTTCCTGTCCAGTTGGCTCGACTTCGGCACCTTCGTCGGCTACGCCCTGGGCTCGGCCCTGGTCACCGTGCTGAACCTGTCGCTGACCGACGCCCAGATGCTGCACTGGGGCTGGCGGCTGCCGTTCCTGATCGCCGGTCCGCTCGGCATCATCGGCCTGTACATGCGGCTCAAGCTGGAGGAGTCCCCGGCCTTCCAGCAGCAGCTGGACGAGCACGAGAAGGGCCTCGCCCAGGAGTCGGCGGGCAGCGAGTTCAAGACGATCGTGCGCGAGCACTGGCGCCCGCTGCTCGTCTGCATGGGCCTGGTGCTGCTCTACAACGTCACCAACTACATGGTCACCGGCTATCTGCCGACCTACCAGACGGAGACCCTGGACCGCTCCAGCGGCTTCGCGGACGTGCTCGTGCTGATCGGCATGGTGTGGATCGTGCTGCTGATCACCTTCCTCGGCCGGCTCAGCGACCACGTCGGCAGACGTCCGCTGTACGCGGTCGGCGCCGCGGCGATGATCGTCCTCGCGATCCCGGCGTTCCTGCTGCTGAGGGCGGACGGCGTCTGGGTGCCGGTCCTCGGGGTGCTGCTGCTGTCCACCCTGCTGGCCTGCTTCGCCGCGCCCAGTGCCGCCACGCTGCCGGCGCTGTTCCCGACCGCGGTGCGCTACGCGGCCATGGCCATCGGCTTCAACTTCGCCGTCGCGGCCTTCGGCGGCACCACGCCGCTGGTCGCCGAGGCGCTGGTGAGCATCAGCGGCGACGAACTGATGCCCGCCTACTACCTGATGGTGGCCGGTGCCATCGGCCTGGTGACCGTGAGGTTCCTGCCGGAGAGCGCCCAGGTGCCGCTGCACGGCTCGCAGCCCATGGTCGGATCCCGGCAGGAGCAGCGTGAGCTGATCACCACCTCGAAGGACCTCTACAGCTTCTCCAAGGACCGCTCGAAGGCCTCCTGACGCCCCGCCGCGGGCCGTCGTCGTCCGCGGGTGAACGGAAGGGACACGCCCGAGCCGACGGCGACCCCGGCGAAGACCAGGGCGCTGCCCACGGCCTGGGCGGCGCCGTAGGAACCCGTGCCGACGAGCGGCGCCGTGCAGGCGGCGGCGACCGGGATCAGTCCGGAGAACAGGGTGGCGCGCTCGGCGCCGATCCGCTGCATGCCCATGTACCAGCACACGAACCCGACGACGGTGACCACCACCGCCTGCCACAGCAGCGCGCCCGCCTCGACGGCGTCGGGCCGCCGCAGCCACCCGGCACCGTCGGCCAGCACACCCACGACCGCCGACTCGGCCGCGGCGACGCCGCACACCACGGTGGACAGCAGTCGCGGGCCCAGGGGACGCAGTACGGGCACGGCGAGGACGGCGAAACCGACCTCGCCGGCCAGCGCGCACACGGAGAAGGCGATGCCGACGCCGTCGGTGCGCCCCCAGCCCTGGACCGTGAAGGCCCCTACGGCCACGAACAACGCCCCGTACAGGACGATCCGTTGCGGCCCGCGTCCCTCCAGGAGGGGGACGAGGACGGCGACCACCACGGGCGCGCAGCCCACGAAGACGCCGGGCACCGCGGGTTCCGCCGTGCGTTCGGCGGCGAGGACGGCCAGGTTGAAGCCGACCATGCCCACGGCCGCCAGCAGGGCCAGGCGCAGCCACCGGCCCGTGCCGAGCGCCCGCAACCGGGCCGTCGCACCGGGCCCGGCCAACGGGACGAGGAGCAGGAAGGCCAGCCCGTAGCGCAGGAACTGGCCGCCCGCGTAGGGGTAGTCGCCGAGCAGGCTGTTGGCGGTGAAGGAGCCGCCGACGAGGACACAGGCGAGCGCGGCGAGCAGGGTCCCGCGCGTGGTGGTGGCGTTCATGACCACGACGCTAGAGAGCGCGGCGGTCCACCACGGGGTCCACTTCGGGTGCGCTGTCGGGGACCAATCGGCGACGAGGGCCGCTCACACGCCCGTCACGACTTCTTCATCACGTGCATGCCACGGAAATCGCGGGTAGTCGGAGAGTCCCGATGCCAACACATCGGGACAGCAAGGGATTTGACGGAGATGAAACGATATGGGAGGTACTTCCAGTGCGCACCGGCAAAGGGGCAACCGCTGTGGCGACCGCGAGCGTCTGTGTCGCCCTACTGGCCGGCTGCGGCGGTGATTCGGGCGACGAGGGCGAGGCGTTCGAGGGGCAGAGCGCCGACGACATCGCCGCGAAGGCCGTCGAGGCCACCCGGCAGGCGAAGTCCATGCACGTGAAGGGCGACACGCGTCTGGAGGACGGGAGCACCGTCACCATTGACGTCTCGGTCGACCAGGAGAAGAACTGCGAGGGCACCATCGGCGCCGGCGGGACCGAGGCGGACGTACGCCACACCGACGCGACCCTCTACCTGCGCGGTGACGAGCGGTACTGGCGGACCGCGCTGAAGCAGCAGCCCGACGCGGCCCGCAAGATGGTGCCCGAGCTCCGGGACAAGTGGGTGAAGATGCCGGCGAACGACGCCACGACCGCCGGGGTCTGCGACAAGCAGGGTTTCGTCGCCGCCATGGACGAGGACGAGTCGGAGCGCCGGGGCATGAAGCGCGGCTCCACGACGGACGTGAACGGCGCGAAGGCCCTGGAGCTGACCAAGGACGCCTCCGGCGGCGAGAAGCTCACGCTGTACGTCGCGACGGAGGGCGAGCCGTACCTCCTCAAGACCACGACCGAGGGCGGCAAGAACCCCGGCAGCGTCACGTTCGGCGAGTACGGCGAGACGGTGGATCCCGAACAGCCGCCGGCCGCCGAGACGGTCGACATGAAGGACCTCGCGGGCGGGCAGCGGGCCTGACGGCCTCGGGCCCACCGTCCTAGGCGTCCCCGCGCTCCCGGTCCGAACTCGGCCACACGTAGGGCAGGTCGTCCGGGACCCCCGGGAACAGCTCGGCGTACACCTCGGGTTCCTTGCGCACCAGGGCCGAGCGGTGGCTGCGGTGGAAGGCCTCGTCGCCGAGCCAGGGAGGCAGTTCTCCGGCGGCCGCCAGCTCCGGCTGGTCCCGCACCGGCTCCCCCGGCCGGCTCTCGGCGAGCCCCGCGACCAGTGACGCCGCGCAGCTGTCCTGGTGGCCCTGCTCGCGCCAGACCCGGCAGACGTCGAGGCCGTAGCGGACCAGTGCCTCCTCGTAGCCCGTCCACATCCGCACCGCCGGGTGCCGGCGCCAGCCGTAGCCGGGGACGGTGAGTCCGCGCAGCACCTGGAGCGCCTCGACGCGCTGTTTGCCGAGGCGGCGCCGGTCCAGGGCCAGGGCCGACTCCCGGAAGCCGGGGTGGGGGAGGAAGGTCTGCATCGCGATGCCGCTCCGTTCAGCCGGGGAACCGGCCGCGGGCACGCAGGTGTCCGCGGCGTTCGGCGTAGGCGAGGTCGTCGCGCCACAGGCGGCCCGCGGCGGCCCGCATCAGCAGGCGCAGGGCCGGTGCGAGGCGGCGGGCCAGGGGGAAGCCGGGCCGGTCCGAGGTGGCGAGCACCGCCTCGACGACCGCCGTGCGCGGCCGCCCGCTCGCGTCCGGTCCGAGCGGCGTGGCGTGGCTCTCCACGACCGACCCCGCGCCCTCGCCCTCGGTGATGCGCATGACGACGGTGCGGGGTCCGGGGGCGGTGAACTCGGCCCGTACGGGCACGACCAGGCGGCCGGTGAGCCGGAAGGAGACGTCCACGACGAAGCGGTCGCCGTTCCCGTCGTCGTGCGGGGTCTCGCCGGGTGTCCCGACGACGGTGAGGTCCACGAAGGAGTACGGGTGGAACCAGGCGCCGTGCCACGGGTCGAGCCGGTTGGCGACCACGTCCTCGGGCTCGCAGGTCCCCGCTCCCCGCCACACGGACGTCAGGGCCGTCGCCCGGGGCGGCCGGTCGGGCACGAGGGGGGCCGGGGTCGGCGGCTCCTCCCCCACGGTGTCCAGCCGTGCCCACACCAGTACGCCGTCGTCGTGGACCGGCAGGGGTTCCCAGCCGGCGAACGGGGCGCCGTCCAGGGCGAGTCCGTGCCAGTGGCACACGAGCGTGCCGCACCGCACCGGGCTGTCGGCCAGCGGCGCCCCGAGGTGGGGGCAGGCGCCGGGGCCGCCCACCAGTCGCCCCCGCGCGTCCCGCCAGACGACGACCTCGACGCCCTCGACGGTGCCGGACAGCGGGCGTGTGGGACGTACGTCGGTGCTCGCGCCGAGGACGTACCAGTTGCCCGAGGGGCGGGCCTCGGCCCGCTTGAGGGCGGCGGCGATGACGGCGGGGCGCGCCTCGCGCCACGTCGGCCGCTGCCGTTCCCAGGGGACGGCGCGGCGGCGCAGCCGCAGGGGAGGCGTCCTCGGCGGGGGCGGGGGTCCGGGCTCATCGGGGCTCCTTCACGTCGAGGGCTTCGCCGCCGCACGGCACGGGCGTCGGCGTGCGCCGTGCGCGCAGCCGGGCCGCCAGTACGCGTACGAGCCCGTCGGCGGCGACGGCCGCGCGGCGTCGGCGGGGCACCACCGCACGGTGGTGCAGTACCGCGTACCCGCCGTCGGCGATGGTGTCGAGGATCCTCCGGTAGAGCAGGAACGCGGTGCGGATGCAGGGACGGGCGACGGGGTCGAGCATGGCCAGTCCGGGCTCGGCCTCGCGGTAGACGCCCCGGGTGAGGTCCTCGGCGGCCCGCAGCGCGGCGGTGACGCGCGCGTCGTGGCGGCCGGTGCGCCTGCTCCAGAGCAGCAGGTCCCGCTGGACGCCGTGTGCGGCCAGCAGGTCGGCCGGGAGGTAGATCCGGCCGCGGTCGAGGTCCTCGCCGACGTCGCGCAGGAAGTTGGTCAGCTGGAAGGCGACGCCCAGGGCGGCGGCGTGCGGGGCGGCCAGGGCGCGGGCGGTCACGGTGCCGAGGACGGGGAGCATCTGGAGGCCGATGACGGCGGCCGAGCCGTGCATGTAGGCGCGCAGGTCGGCGTAGGTGGCGTAGTCGGTGACGGTGAGGTCGGCGCGCATGGAGGCCATGAAGTCGGTGAAGTGCGCCGGTTCGATGGCGTACCGGTCGGCGGTGTCGGCCAGGGCGAGCACCACGGGCTCGTCGGTCGGTCCGCCGCCGGTGAGCGACCGCCGCAGCAGCCGGTCGAGGCGGGTGAGGGCGGCGGCACGCTCGGCGGGCGTGGCGTCGGCTGCCGTGTCGTCGACGATGTCGTCCGCCCACCGGGCGAATCCGTACAGGGCGTGCACGGCGGGCCTGCGGTCGGCGGGCAGGAGGCGGGTGGCCAGGAAGTAGGTGCGGCCGTGGCGGGCGTTGAGGAGCCGGCACCGGGTGTAGGCGGCGCGCAGTGCCGGGTCGGTGATGCCGGCGGCGTCGAGTTCGCGTCCGGTCATCGGCGCCCGCTTCGTGCCGTGCCGGTGCGGGCCGGTGTGCCGGTGATGCGCGCGGCGGCCAGTTTCCCGGAGATCAGTACGGTCGGTACGCCGACGCCCGGGGTGGTCCCGCAGCCCGCGAGGACCGCGTTGTCGGTGCCGCGCACCAGGTTGCGGGGCCGGAAGGGCCCGGTCTGGGCGAAGGTGTGGGCGACGGAGAACGGGGTGCCCGCGGCATGCCCCTGCGCGGTCCAGTCGGCGGGGGTCACCAGGCACTCCTCCTCCACGGCGGCGGCGATGCCGGTCAGTCCCCGGCGTTCCAGGGTGGCGAGCAGGCGGTCGCGGTAGCGGGGCGCGAGGTCGCTCCAGGCGCGGGCGCCGGGGCCGATGTCGGTGTTGGGGCAGGGCGCGAGGACGTAGTGGAGGTGGCGGCCCTCGGGGGCGAGGGACGGGTCGTGGGCGGTGGGCCGGGTGATCAGCAGGGACGGGTCGGTCATGAGGGTGCCGGTCCTGGTCAGCTCGTCGAAGGTCCGCCGCCACTCGGCGCCGAAGGAGAGCGTGTGGTGGGCGAGGTGCGGCCAGGTGCGGGTGGTGCCGGCGTGCAGGACGACGGCGGAGGGCGCGTGCCGCAGGGCGACGGGGCGCCGCGGGCGTCGGCCGAGCAGCCGGTGGGCGACGGGCAGGTCGGGGGTGAGGACGACGGCGTCGCACGGGATGCGCTCGTGGTCGGTGACGACGGCGGTGACGCGGGCGCCGGACCGTTCCAGGCGGGTGACGTCCCGGCCGAGGCGCAGGTCGGCCCCGGCGCGGGTGGCGGCCGCGGCCATGGCGCGGGGCAGGGCGTGCATGCCGCCGCGCGGGAAGTAGACCCCGGCGACGGTGTCCATGTAGGCGATGACGGCGTAGGCGGCCAGCGCCCGGGAGGGCGCGACACCGGCGTACAGGGCCTGGAAGGAGAAGACGCGTTGGAGGCGTTCGTCCGTCAGGAACCGTCCGATGCGGGCGTCCAGGCGGCCGAAGCCGCCGAGGGCGGCGAGCCGGGCCAGGTCGGGGGTGAGCAGGCCGAGGGGTGAGTCGAAGTTGGCGTCGATGAAGCGGCGCATCTGCACGGCGTACAGCCGCCCGAGCCAGTCGCGCAGCCGCTGGTACCCGGCCGCCTCCCGGGCCCCGGCGAAGCGTTCGACCTCCGCCTGCATCGCGTCGGCCCCGGTGTGCACGTCCAGGGTGCCGCCGTCGGCGAAGCACGCCCGGTAGGCGGGGTGCAGCGGCAGGAGTTCGACGTGGTCGCGCAGCCGCTCGCCGACGGCCGCGAAGGCCTCGTCGGCCAGGTCGGGCATGGTGAGCACGGTCGGGCCCGTGTCGAGGTGGTAGCCGCCGACTTCGCGCCGCCCGGCCCGGCCGCCGGGCAGCGGGTCGCGTTCGACGACCGTCACCCGCCGTCCGGCACCCAGCAGATGCAGGGCGGCGGACAGGCCGGCGAGCCCCGCACCGACGACGACGACGTGGTCGGTGCGGCCGGTCACCGTCCGCGTCATCGGGCGCCTCCGACCGCGCGGGTCTCACTCGGCTGCGGGCTGCCGTCGCCGGCCGTGCTGGGGCGCATCGCGGTTCCTCTCGTCGCCGGCCGCGGCGGTGAGCCGTGCCGGGTGTCCCGGCCGCGGGCCGAAGGCGCGGTCCGCGCCATGCTTTCCCTCTTCGCCCGTGCCACGCCGCCGCAAGGCCCGTACCCACCCGGCAGTCACCCGTTCGGCGGGTACCCCGGCCCCCGGCGGGCACCCGTGCCGCGCCGCCCAGCGCGCCGTGCGACCGCGGACGCCGCCGGGGCGGAATACTCCCCGGACCGGCGCGGACCGGCGCGGACCGGCGCGGACCGGCGCGGACCGGAGCGGACCGGCGCGGACCGGAGCGGGCCGGAAGGGACCGAGGCGGACCGGACCGCTCCGAACGGGCCGCTCCGAACGGGCGAACGGGAAGGAGGCGGGTGTGGTCGACACGGACATCGTGGTCGTCGGCGCAGGCGCCGCGGGTCTCTCCCTGGCGCACCGGCTCCCGGCACGGGCGCCGCACGGTGCGGTGCCCTCCGTCGTCCTGATCGACCCGCCGCCGGGACCGCTGCGGCCGCCGCGTCGCACCTGGTGCTTCTGGGAGTCCGGCCCCGGCCGCTTCGACCGGGCGACGACGGCGTCCTGGGAGTGGCTGCGGGTGCGCGGCCGCGACGGGGCGGTCGTCCGGCGGCACATCGCGCCCGCCCGCTACAAGATGGTCCGCTCGGACGACTTCGAGGCGCTGGTGGAGCGGGACCTGAAGGACCGTCCGGGGCTGCGGCGCCTGGAGGCCACCGTGGGCGCGGTGACCGGTCTGCCGGACGCCACCGTACGGGTGGCGGCCACGGACGCCGCGGGGACACCGGTCGACCTGCGCGCCCGCTGGGTCTTCGACTCCCGTCCGCCGGACCGGCTGCCGGCCGCCCGCACCCGCCTGCTCCAGCACTTCAGGGGCTGGTTCGTCCGCACCGAGCGGCCGGTCTTCGACCCCGAGGTGGTCGACCTGATGGACTTCCGCACCGCACAGCCGGCGCGGGGCCTGTCCTTCGGCTACGTGCTGCCGACCGGACGGCACACCGCGCTGGTCGAGTACACCGAGTTCGGCCCCGAGCCGCTGACGACCGAGGCGTACGACAGCGCGCTGGAGGACTACACGCGCCGCGTCCTGCGCACCGGCGCCACGGAGGTCCTGTCGACCGAGCAGGGGGTCATCCCGATGACCGACGCCGTCTTCGGGCGGCGGGCCGAGGGCTGCGACCGGGTCTTCCGGATCGGCGTCGCGGGCGGCGCGACCCGGGCGTCCACCGGCTACACGTTCGCCGCCGTGCAACGGCAGTCCGCGGCCGTCGCCCGCGCGGTGCGCGCGGGCCGCCGCCCGGTGCCGCCACCCCGCATCCGGCACGGGCCCGGTGGATGGACGCGGTGCTGCTGCGCGCGCTGGACACCGGCCGCGTCGACGGCCCCGACCTCTTCTTCCGGCTCTTCGACCGCGTACCCGCCGGGCGGCTGCTGCGCTTCCTCGACGGCCGGTCGCGACTGTACGAGGACCTCGCGGTCGGCCTGCGCGTCCCCGTCCTGCCCATGCTGCGCACGGCGGCCGAACTGCCGCGGCTGCCGCGCCGCCACCTCACCGTCCGCTGAACGCCGTCCGCCGACCCACCACCCCGGAGCCCCCGATGCGCCCGATGCCCCTGCCGCCCGACGCCGCGCCGACCGCCGCCCCCGAGCTCGGGGCGGGCCACCGCCACCGGTCCGTCACGCTCCCTCCGGGCCACCACACGCAGTGCCCCGGCACCGGAGACGCGCGGTGATCCGGCGGGGTGCGGGCAGCCGTGGCGGTGGGGGTGGACGGAGCGACGCGGGTGGCCGGGGTGGTGAAGGGCGACCGCCCGGGCGGGACCGGCGGGCACGGGTGCTGCGTCCGGGACCCGGGCGTGAGCGGGTCGAGGGCGATCCTCCGTCGGTGGCGGTGATCGGCGGCGGCATCGCGGGCCTCGCGGCGGCGACGGTCCTGGCGGAGCGCGGGGTGCGCGTCGTGCTGCACGAACGCGAACCCGTGCTCGGCGGCCGGGTCGCGGGCCGGACGTTCGCCCTGCCGGACGGTACGCCCGCCACGATGAGCCGGGGTTTCCACGCCTTCTTCCGCCAGTACTACAACCTGCGGAGCCTGTTGCGTCGCGCCGATCCCGGTCTGGGCATGCTGACCGGTCTGCCGGACTATCCCCTGCGGCACAGCAGCGGGCTGCACGACAGCTTCCGCCGGATCCCCCGCACTCCCCCGTTCAGCGCCCTCGCCTTCGTCGCGCTGAGCCCCAGCTTCGGGCCGCGCGACCTGGCGGCCCTGCGGCCCTCGGCCGCGCTGCCGCTCCTGGACGTCCGCACCCGCCGCGTCCACGAGCGCCTGGACGGCGTCAGCGCCCACGACTTCCTCGACACCCTGCGCTTTCCCGCCGCCGCGCGGCACCTGGCCTTCGAGGTGTTCTCCCGCAGCTTCTTCGCCGACCCGCGCGAGCTGTCGGCCGCGGAGATGGCCCTGATGTTCCACATCTACTTCCTCGGCTCCAGCGAGGGACTGCTGTTCGACGTACCGCGTGAGCCGTTCCCGCGGGCGCTGTGGGATCCCCTCGCCGGGTATCTGACGCGGCACGGTGTCGAGGTCCGCACGAGTACGTCCGTCGAGGCCGTCCGGCCGGGTCCGTCCGGCGGGCGGTTGGTGGTCGACGCCGCCGGCGCGCGGCCGTACGACGCCGTGGTGCTCGCGATGGACGTCGGAGGGCTGCGGGGTGTGGTGCGCCGTTCGCCGCACCTCGGGGACGACGGCTGGCGCGGGCGGGTGGCGCGGCTGCGGAACGCTCCGCCGTTCCTGGTCTCCCGGCTGTGGCTGGACCGCCCGGTCGCCCCCGGCCGGCCCGGATTCCTCGGCACGAGCGGGTACGGCTCGCTGGACAACGTCAGTGTGCTGTCCCACTGGGAGGGCGAGGCGGCGCGCTGGGCCGCGCGCACCGGCGGGTCCGTCGTCGAACTCCACGCCTACGCCGTGCCGTCGGCCGCCGTCCGGGAGGTGGAGGAGAAGCGGCTGGTCGACCAGTTGCACCGCGTGTACCCGGAGACCCGTCGGGCCCGGGTGGTCGCCGTGCGGCACGAGTGGCGGGCGGACTGCCCGCTGTTCGCCGTCGGCGGCTACCGCGACCGCCCCACGGTCCGCACCCCCGACCCGGCCGTCGTCGTCGCCGGGGACCTGGTCCGCACGGACCTGCCCGTGGCGCTGATGGAGCGCGCCGCCACCTCCGGCTTCCTCGCCGCCAACGTCCTGCTGGAGCGGTGGGGCGTACGGGGCGAGACGCTGTGGACGGTGCCCGACGAGGGCCGGTCCGCACCGCTGCGGGCCCTGGCCCGGCGGTTCGGGCAGTACTGAGGAGCGCGCGCCGGACCCGTCCTGACGGGGGCCCGACGCCGGATCCGTCCTGACGGAGCGCCCGACGCCGGGGCCGGCTTCACGAAGCGCGCGACGCCGGGCCCGTGCTCACGGAGCGCGCACCGTGCCGGGCCCGGCCTCCCAGAGCGCACCGCATCGGGCCCGCCTCACAGCGCGCACCGCTCCGGGCCCGGCCTCACGAAGCGCGCTGCTCGGTTCGCTACTCCCCCGGGTCGGCCGCGCGGTCGGCCAGTCCGCCCGCGCCGAGTGGGCCGGTGCGGCCCAGGGAGCCCTCGGCCTCCATCGGGGGCAGTTCGTGGCGGGACAGCCGCAGGACCACGGGCGGCAGGGTCGCCCGCCCCACCTGTGCCAGGCGCAGCCAGCCCGGCACGTACACGGCGGTACGGCGGCGCTCCACGGCGCGGACCAGCCGGGCGGCCACGTGGTCCGCCGGGAAGGTGCGGCGGGCCGGGGGCGGCATGTGGGCGCGCAGTTCGCGCAGGACCGGGTACCGGTCGGCGTCGCGGATCATGTCGGTGTCGATCCAGTTGAGGTAGGCGATGCCCACGGCGACCCCGTGGTGGGCCACCTCGGCGCGCAGCGAGTGGTTGAAGGCCTCCACGCCCGCCTTGGAGGCGCAGTACGCGCTCATCATGGGGGCGGCGCCGAGCGAGGCCAGCGAGGCGATCTGGAGGTGGTAGCCCGCGGTGTCGAGCAGGTCCGGCAGGAAGGCGCGGGCCGTGTGGGCGCTGCCGGTGAGGTTCACGTCGACGACGCGGCGCCACTCGGCGGGGTCCGAGGTGGCGAACGGTCCGCCGTGCGCGACACCGGCGTTGGCGACCACGACCGACGGTTTGCCCAGCCGCCGGCGTGTCTCGTCGGCCGCGTCGGCCAGCGCGGCGGGATCGGTGACGTCGGTCTCGACGGCGAGCGCGGGGGTCGGCAGATCCGCCGCCAGCGCGTCCAGCAGCGGCTTCTCCAAGCCGAGCAGGGCGAGTCGGGCGCCGCGGTGGGCGCAGGCGCGGGCCAGGGCGGCGCCGAGTCCGCGCGCGGCACCGGTCACGACGACGGTGCGGTTTCGCAGGGGACTGTCTGTCACCGGTCGGCCCTCCCTGGGAGTCGTCCGCGTCCGCGCGGACGGTCGTCGGCGTTCACCGGCGGTCGCCGGCCCGGTCGCGGCGGGTGAGGGCCCGCTGGACCCGGGTGAGGCCCGCGAACCGGTGCTGGCGCAGTGCGGCGCGCGCGGCGTTGGCGCCGGGCGCTCCGTGCACCCCGCCTCCCGGGTGGGCGCCCGCGGAGGCGAGGAAGAGACCGGCCACCGGTGTCTCCGGCCGTCCGGTACCGGGCACGGGCCGGAAGACGAGTTGCTGGTGCATGGCGGTGGTGCCGCCGTTGATGGCGCCGCCCTCCAGGTTGGCGTTCATGGCCTGGAGCGTGGGCGGGGCCAGTACGCGGCGGGCCCGCACCAGGGCGCGGAAGCCGGGCGCGAAGCGTTCCACCTGGCGTTCGACGCGGTCGGCCATGAGTTCCTGTTCCCGGGTGTCCCAGCTGCCGGTGATGCCCTCCTCGCCCGCGTCGGCGCGGATGTCGTGGGGGACGTGGGTGTAGGCCCAGGCGGACTCGGTGCCGCTCGGTGAGCGGGTGGGGTCGGTGGTGGTCATCTGGCCGAACAGCGAGAAGGGGCGGTCGGGGACCTGCCGCATGGCGATCTGGGCGGCGAACCGGGTCAGTTCGTCGAGGCCGTCGGCGAGGTGCACGGTGCCGGCCCGCGCCGCGTCCTCGCACCGCCAGGGCACGGGTCCGTCCAGTGCCCAGTCCACCTTGAAGGTGGCGAAGTCCCACTGAAAGTGCCGCAGGTCGGTGAGGACCTGGTCCGGCAGGTCCACCGGGTCGACGAGCCCGCCGTAGAGGGCGGGTACGGAGACGTCGGCGAGGACGGCCCGCCGGGCGGCGACGGTCTCGCCACCGGCGGTGCGCACTGCGACCGCGCGCCGGTCGCGGACCAGGACGCGCTCCACGCGCCGCCCGCAGCGCAGGGTGCCGCCGCGGGCGCGCAGCCGGTGGACCAGGGCGTCGGTGAGGGCGCCGGATCCGCCGACCGGTACGGGGAAGCCGTAGGTCTGGCCGAGCATCGACATCAGCCAGCCGAAGCCGCCGCTGCCCGCCGCCTCCGGCGCGAGGTCGGCGTGCAGGGCGTTGCCGGCCAGGAGCAGCTTGCCGCCCTCGCCCCGGAACTCCTCCTCGCCCAGGCGGCGCACCGGCAGGACCAGGGTGCGGGCGAGCCTGAGTCCGCCCGCGCCGCGCAGCCGCAGGGCCAGCCGGGCGCCGGCGCGCAGGGGCGGGAAGGGGGTGAAGAGGGCGTCCAGGATGTCGGCGCGGTAGCGGTCCCACACCTCGTGCAGCCGCTCCCAGGAGGCGCCGTCGCCGGGGGCGAAGGCGTCGAGGGAGGCGGCGGTGGTGGCGACGTCGCGGTCGAGGACGGCGCAGGTGCCGTCGGTCAGGGGGTGGGCCAGTACGTGGGGCGCGTGGGCCCAGCGCAGCCCGTGGTCCTGCAGGCGCAGGCCGCCGAGGACCGGGGAGGCGGCGGCGAGCGGGTAGAAGGAGCTGAACAGGTCGTTGACGAAGCCGGGGGCGACCTCGCCGTCGTGGCGGACCGCGCCGCCCGGCTCGGGCTGCTCCTCCAGGACCGTCACGCTCCAGCCGGCGTCCACCAGCAGGTTCGCCGCCACCAGTCCGTTGGGTCCGGCTCCGACCACGACGGCGTCAGGCACGGCCGGTTCCCGGCCGGTACGACACGGATCCCATCGTGTCCGACGGGTCGGGCCGGCACCGCTCGCCGGCCTGGGACTCGCAGAGCTTGGCGAGCCTGGCGAGCATGGCGCGGTGCCGGATCTGGATCAGCGCCTCGACGCCGACGTTGTGCAGCAGTCCTCCCGGGCCGCGCAGCGGGTGCTCGTCCACGATCACCAGGCACTGCTCGCCCCAGGGGCGCAGTTCGACGGCGATGCGGGCCGTGCCGAGTCGGCCCGCCTTGGCCTCCAGCTCCAGTTCCGAGCCCGTCACGCAGCGTCTGACCACCGATTCGTTGTCCAGCCGCAGCGGTCCGAGCCGTACCTCGTACGCGATCGTCGCGCCGACCTGCGGCCACTGTCCCGACGTGGGGGTGACCTCCGAGGGCCCGACCACCCATTCCACGTACTGGTCGCCGTCCGCGAGGACGTCCCAGACGGCCTCCGTCGTCGCCTGGATGAGCCTGTGCCGAACCGCCACGTGTGCCTCCAAGGTCCAGTGGCCGTCATGTGGCCGTTTTCGCGTGACCGCAGCCTGAGTGCCCCGTCCGCGACCGGCCAACCGGGGAGACGGACCGCAGGGGCCCGGGGGCGGCTGCACGGAAAGGCCGTGCATTGGCATGGACCTGATAACGGGTTGCTGGCTAAGCTCGAAGCGACCCGATGAGAGCGCTCTCAAACCGCGGTTGTTCCATGCCATCTGTTCCGCCCCCACCTTGCTGGAACGACGAAGGGCAACTCCCGTGAGACGCAGCAGACTCAGGCACCTCGCCCTGTCCGGGCTCCTCGTGCTCGGCACCCTCGGCGCGGTCGGCGCGCTGCCGGCCTCGGCGGCCGACGCCCCCACCGCCTCCCCCTCCGCGGAGCAGCCGGCCTCCGCCGGTCTCCTGGACGCCATGCAGCGGGACTTCGGCCTCACCCGGGCCGAGGCCGCGGACCGGCTGGCGGCCGAACGCGACGCCACCGGCCTGGAACCCGTGGCACGCCGGGCCGCCGGAACGGCCTTCGGCGGCTCGTGGTTCGACGCGGAGGCCGGAGAGCTGACCGTGGCCGTCACCTCGGACGCGGCACCCGAGACCCTGCGCGCGGTCCGCGCCACCGGCGCGCAGGTGCGCACCGTCGAGCACAGCGCGCGGCAGCTGGACGCGGCCAAGGCGCGCGTCGACCGGCTCGACGCCCCCGTTGGCGTCAGCGGTTGGCACGTCGACCAGCGCGCCGGCGCCGTGGTCGTCGACGTGGTCGAGGGCAAGCGCGCTGACAACGATGTCCAGAGCTTCGTGAAGCGGGCCCGCGAGGCCGGACCGGTCACGGTGCGTTCGGTGCCGTCGGCCCCGCAGACCTTCGCGGCGGGCACCGTCGGCGGCGACCCCTACTACACCGGCAACGTCCGCTGCTCCATCGGTTTCTCGGTGTACGGCGGCTTCGTCACCGCCGGGCACTGCGGACGGGCCGGCGCGGGGGTCAGCGGCTGGGACCGCTCGTACATCGGCACGTTCCAGGGCTCGTCCTTCCCCGACAACGACTACGCGTGGGTCAGCGTGGGCAGCGGCTGGTGGACGGTGCCGGTCGTGCTCGGCTGGGGCACGGTCTCCGACCAGCTCGTGCGCGGCTCGAACGTGGCGCCGGTGGGCGCCTCGATCTGCCGCTCCGGCTCCACCACGCACTGGCACTGCGGCACCGTCCTCGCCCACAACGAGACGGTCAACTACAGCGACGGCTCCGTGGTGCACCAGCTGACCAAGACCAGCGTGTGCGCCGAGGGCGGCGACTCCGGCGGCTCCTTCATCAGCGGTGACCAGGCGCAGGGCGTCACCTCGGGCGGCTGGGGCAACTGCTCCAGCGGCGGGGAGACCTGGTTCCAGCCCGTCAACGAGATCCTGAACCGCTACGGCCTCACCCTGCACACGGCCTGACCCGGCGACGGAGGGGAGGTCCGCGCCGGTCTCCGGCCCGGTCCTCCCCGTTGTCGGTGTCCGCAGGTGCTGGTACGACCGCGTGACCCGCGCGGCTCAGAGGTCTCCGGGGCCCGGCTCCGGCGCCTCCAGGCCCGTCGCCGTCGTCAGCCGGCGGTACGCGGCCCGTGCGTGGACCAGGCGGGCCAGGGCGGTGCCGACGAGGGCCGCACCGAGCAGACACGCCAGCCAGACCGCGTCCCGCCGGCCGGTCCACGTGAGGGTGCCGGCCGGCGGTATGGCGAACCCGTTGAGGGACAGCCAGCACAGGACGGCCGTCCCCGGCGCGGCCGTGAACCGGGCGCAGAGCCCGAGCACGGCCGCCAGCAGGGAGAGCACCACGAGGGCGAGCCCCGGACGGCCCGAGCCCACGGTGCCGTTGAGGAGCGCCACCGCGAGGAGGGCGCCGCCGAACGCTCCCGCCCACACCAGGGGGGCCGCGACCGGCCGGGGCACGGGTCTGGCACCGCTGCCCAGGGGCACCCACTCGATCATGCTGACGGCTCCTTCCGGTCCGGACGTGTCCGGCCACGTCGTCGGACGGCCGCCCTCTGGGCAGATTGTCCCACCGGAAGGCAGGGTGCGGTGCCGTCCGGGTCGGCACCAGGCCACCCCGGGCGACCGCGCCCGGACCGCGCCCGCTCTGCCCGTCCGTCCGTCTAGCGCTCGGCCTCCGCACGCCCCGAGGACGGGGCCGAGCACGAGGAGGAGGCGGGCAACGGCTCCGGCTCCGTGTCCGACGGCGACGCCGACGGACCGTGCGTCTGCGCGTCCTTGCCGGCCCCGCCGCCCGGCACCTCCGGTCCGGGTGTCGTCCCGGGCAGCAGCCGGCCCGCGGCCCGCAACCCGGCGGCGAGGACATGGGCCCGTCCCGCGACGATGGGTCCGAGGACGGCGAGGACGAGCACGTAACCGGCGATGAAGGGAGCGAGGCGCGCGTCGAGCCCGGCGCCCGCGGCCATGGCGGCCAGGATCAGCGCGAACTCCCCGCGGGCCACCAGGGTGGTGGCGATCTCCGCGGCCGGTTCGGAGCCGTAGTGGTACACCCGGGCGACGCACAGCCCGGCGACGACGTTCATGACGACGGTCAGCGCCGCCGCCGCGGCGACCGGACCGGCGACGGAGGCGAGGTCGCCGGGGTCGATGGCGAGTCCGAAGGCGAAGAAGAAGATGGCCGCGAAGGCGTCGCGCAGCGGGTGCACCAGTTCGCGGATGCGGGGCCCCGACGGGGTGCCGGCGAGGATCAGGCCGACCATGAACGCGCCGATCGCGTCGGCGACGCCGAGCACTTCGGAGACACCGGCGACGAGCACCGCGGCGCCGAGGAAGCTGATGACGAGCAGTTCGTTGTCCCGCGTGTGGATCAGGCGGCCCACGAGCCGGGTGCCGTAGCGGGCCGCGGCGGCCAGCACCAGCAGGAAGCCGAAGGCCTTGCCGGCCTGCAGGACCGTGTCGGCGACGCCGTGCGCGCCCGCGATGACCGGCTGCAGGGCGGCCAGGTACAGCGCGAGGAAGATGTCCTCCACGACGATGACACCGAGGATCAGCCGGGTCTCCGGGCGGCCGATCCGGCCCAGGTCGATGAGGATCTTGGTGACGATCGCGGACGAGGAGATGCCGAGCACACCCGCCAGCACCAGCGCCTCGCGCACACCCCACCCGAGGACGAACCCGAAACCGAGCCCGGCACCGACGTTCAGGAGCAGATAGACGCCCCCCGCGGTGAGCAGCCGTTTGCCGCCGCTCCTGAGGTCGTCGAGGTGGAACTCCAGGCCCAGGTAGAAGAGGAGCAGCACCAGTCCGAGCGCGGAGAGCATCTCGAAGTCGTGCGCGTCCTCCACCAGGACGAAGCCCGGTGTGTGGGGGCCGAGCAGGATGCCCGCGAGCATGAACAGGGGGATCGTCGGAAGTCCGATCCTGCCGCCGAGGCGGGCGAGGAACGCGGCGGCCACGAAGGCACCGCCCATGGCGAGCAGGGTGTCAGCGTGTCCCACGGGTCACCCCCTGCGACCGCGCGGAGGGTCGGGAGGGCTTCACTTGACGGGGATGGATGCGCATTCTCCTTCGTCGGTCGTACGTCGTCGGGTCGGACAGCCGGACGGTCGGGGACCGCCCATGACGCCGTGCCGTGACACCGCCGCGGGGCGGGACGGGGGACACCGCGGGTCGGCAGCGCGCCCGGGCCGTGAGCGCCCGGAGACCGGGCCGCCGCGGCGGTGCACCACCATGACCATCGACCGCCCCGGCGCTCGGCGTGCGCACCGCGCACACCCGGACCGAACCATGCGGCAACGCCCGCGAACGGGCGGGACAGGGCCTCCCTGAAACGTCCCCCGGCCCCCGAAAAGGCCCCCGGGGCGCGGCGTCGGTCCACGGTCACACGCCGGGCGGCCCGGCGGCCATCGGGGACGACACCCAAATGATCCGGTGGCCGACACCCATCGAGCGGCCGGGGCGCGGGGCCGGTCGGCCGGTCGGCCGGTCGGCCGGTCCGAGGAGGATGCGCCGCGGCCGACTCGGGGATCCCGGCCGCGGCGCGCCCTGCCGCCCCGGGCGCGGGAGGACTGCGCGCGGCGGGGCATGCCCGGCGTCTTCCCCCGCTCCACGTCCTGATACTGCGCCAACCGAGTGACCGTCAGGGAGCCGCCCTCCCGCTCCCGGGTTCCCGGCCCCTCACCCGGGGCCGGGAGTGAGGGCCGGCGCCGCCGTGCGGCAGAACGCCGTCCGCCCCGCCGCGGGCGCGGCGGGGCGGACGATTCGCGGACGGTCCGTCAGCACGGTGTGGTTGCCATCAGCTTCTCGAAAGAAGCCATGCAGTCCGGGCAGTGCCGCGCCCGTTCACCGTCGGATGCCTCCATACGTTCGCGGAGCTGCTGTCCGCAGAGTGTGGCCGCCGCCTGTTTGGCCAGCACGTGCCACACCAACGCTCCGCCCGCCTTCTCCGGGCCCACGCACATTTCGTACATGATCGGCCTCCCAGCCTGGACGCCGCTGACACCCTCAAGGAGACACCGGTTGGACCGTGACCAGTAGTGCGCGGGGTCCATTCGGGTGACGGCCACTTCGGCCGCCCGTGGCGGCCGCACACCCGCAGGGCTGCAAACGATCAGCCAACCGGCCGTGTGCGGGTGCGCGTGACGCGCCGTCAGGGCGCGCGTACGCCGGTGACGACGAAGCCGCTGCGCGGGCGGGTCGGCACACGGCGCAGCGGAATGCGCAGGTCCTGCTCGGGGACTGTGTACTCGAGGCGTGCCAACCGCACCGCCAGGGTCTCCAGCAGGCCGACGGTGATGCGCTCGCCGGGGCAGCGGTGGCCGTGGGCGGGGTCGCCGCCGCCCTGCGGGATCAGTTCGTCGGCGCCGGGGCTGCGGTCGAGGAAGCGCTCGGGCCGGAAGGTGTACGGGTCGCCCCAGAGTTCCTCGTCGTGGTGGTGTCCGTAGACGTCGAGCAGCAGGAGCCCGCCGGCCGGGACGGACTCGCCGTGCCAGGTCACCTCCGTGACGGTCCGTCCGCCGAGGAACGGGGCGAACGGGTAGAAGCGGCGCACCTCGTGTGCGAACGCCGTGGCGAAGGCGCCGTCGCCGGCACGCAGCCGCTCGCGGTGGGCCGGCCACCGGTGCAGGGCGTGGGCGGCGAAGGCCACGAACCAGCTCACGGCGGCGGTGGGGCGCAGGACGTTCAGCAGTTCCACCGCGGCCGTCCGGGTGTCCAGCGGGTGCTCCGGGGTGTCGCGGTGCCGGGCCACCGCCTCCAGCACGGAGTCCGCGGGCGCGGTGCGGGCGCCGGTCCTGACCTCCTCGATCAGGCGGGCCGTCCGGGTCTCCTGCCGGGTGCGGGCGCGGCGGGCCCGCAGGTGGCGCGGCCCCGGGGTGGCGAAGCCGTCGACCATCGCGACGAGGTCCCGCGCCAGGGACCGGGCGTCGACGGCGTCCGGCGGGATCCCCGCCCAGGCGCAGACCCCTCGGGTGAGCACGAGGCCCGCCTCGTCGAACAGCACGATCCGGGGCCGCTCGCTCCAGGTGCGCACGGCCTCGTCCCAGGCCGCGGCGACGTGCTCGGTGAGGCCGGCGACACGGTCGGGGTTCAGCAGCGGCAGGAACAGTTCCTTGCGGACGCGGTGGGCGTCGCCGTCGAGGGTGTGGACCGCGCCCTGCCCGAACAGGGTGTCCAGCACCGGTGCGGGTACGGCGCCGTGGCGCTGGACGTGTCCCTCGTCGTAGAAGAGCCGCACGGCCTGCGGGCCCCGCACGGCCAGCGCGGGCCTGCCGAGCAGCCGGGTGCGCACCACGGAGCCGGTGCTGTCGCGCATGCGGTTGGGCAGCCAGGCGTATCCCTCGGCGAGCAGTGCGGGGGTGCGGTCCGTCAACGGGCGGCGGTGAGCGTCCATGGCGGGTGGGTGCCCCGGCGCGGCGGGCGGACACCCGGGCCGGGACCACGTGGGCTCCCGCGGGCCCCGCCCCCGTCGGTTCGGTGCGGGTGCGCGGGGGGTGGCCCGTCGGCCTCGTCAGCCGGCCGCGTTGTCGGTGCGCATCCTCACCTGTTCCTCCAGGCGTCGCAGGCTGCCGTCGAGGGCGTCGTCCACCGTCCGGCGGCCGGGGTCGTGGCTGTCGTCGAGGAACGACAGGTGCACCGTGACCTCGCTGGCCCCGCTGTCGAGTCCGGCGACCTGCAGCCAGCCGGCGTAGCTGCCCTGCTCTCGGGTGCCCCATTCGAGCCGCATCTGCTCGGGGCGGGCGCTCAGCAGGGCCGAGGTGTCCTGGTCGGTGCGGTCCTCGTGCACGGTGACGGCGGGCGGTTCCTCCGGCTCGACGTGCAGGTCGCGGGGCAGCCAGGTGTCCAGTTGCCCCACGTTGGCGGCCTGGTCGAAGACCTGCTCGGGGTGGGCGGGCATGGTGCGGGAACGCTCGTACTCGGTCATGCGGCACCACTCCTCGGCGCTCGGGGTCGTACGTGTGACGCGTGCCCCTTCTGCCGGGACCGAAGCGCCCGCGGGTGAGCGGCCCGACGGGCGGGGCACGGGGCCCGGTGCCAGACTGCTGGGCACCTCCCCCCGCCGCGGCGGGGTCCCGACGAGAGGAGACGAGGTGTCCACGTCGGACCCGGACGGCGCGGCGCTGTGGCGGTTCCTCGCCGACCCGGCCCACCTCACCATGGACCTGCGCACCGCCGCCGCCCACGCCGCCAGGGCGCTGGGGCTGCGGCACGCCGTCGTCTACCTCGTCGACCTCCAGCAGCGCCGCCTCGTCCCCCAGACGGCCGTCGCACCGCCGGTCGCGGTCGACGGGTCGCTGGCGGGATGGGCGTACCGCACCCAGTCGCTGCGGGTGGAGGAGTCCGGGACGGGCTCCGTCACCGCCTGGTTCCCGCTGCTGGACGGTGCGGAGCGGCTCGGCGTGCTGGCCGTGACCGATACCGCCCTGACCGCTTCCACGCTGACCCGGGGCCGGGCGCTCGCCTCGCTGCTCGCCATGGTGATCACGTCCAAGCGGCTCTACGAGGACTCCTTCGTCCTGCGCACCCGCACGGAGCAGATGCGGCTGCCCGCCGAGATGCTCCGTGCCCTGCTGCCGCCGCGCACGATCGGCAACGGCCACGTCGTGTCGACGGCCGTGCTGGAACCGGCGTACGAGATCGGCGGCGACGCCTTCGACCACTCGCTCACCGACACGACCCTGCACGTGGCGGTCCTGGACGCCATGGGGCACGACCTGGCCTCCGGCCTGACCAGCACCGTCTCCCTGGCGGCCTGCCGCAACGCCCGCCGCAACGGCTACGACCTGCCCGAGCTGGTGCGGAGTGTGGACGAGGCGCTGTCCCGCTGGCTGCCGGAGCAGTTCTGCACGGCGGTCGTCGCACGGCTCGACCTGGTCACCGGGGTGCTGCACTGGGCCAACTGCGGGCATCCCGCGCCGATCCTGATCCGCGACGAGCGGCTGATCATCTACGCCATGGAGCGCGACGCCGACCCGCCCATGGGCATGCCGTCCCTGCTCACCTCGCGACCGCGCCGGACGCACGAGATCCCACTGCAGCCGGGCGACCGGGTGCTGATGTACACCGACGGTGTCGTGGAGGCGCGGACCCGGGAGGCGAAGCTGCTGGGATTGGAGCGCTTCGCCGACTACGTCATCCGGGCCACGGCCGGCGGGGAGCTGGCGCCCGAGTCGCTGCGCCGGCTGATCCACTCGATCCTGGCCGCGCAGGAGGGCCGGCTGCGGGACGACGCGACGCTGCTGATGTTCGAGTGGCGGCCGCCCGCCGGCTGACGGCCGCCCGACGCCTGACGGCCTATGCGCCGTTCGGCCGTCCCCGCCCCGGTCCCGCGCCCCGGGCGTGTCACACGGGGTGCCCCCGCGCCCGCAGCCAGGCGTGCACGGTGTCCTTGTCCGACGGTGTGATCCGGACGGGGCCCGCCACGTACGGGCCCTCGTCCTCGGTGAAGCCGGTGTCCGTGACCCGTGCGGTGACCCAGGTGGCCAGGTTCTGGGCGGCCTGTCCGGACAACGCGTCCCGCTCCCACCCGGCACGCGCCTCGTCGGCGGCCGCCGGGTCGTGCCGTCCGGTCTCCGCCAGCCACGCCGCCACCAGCCGTTCCACGGTCCGGCGGTCCTCGGGGCCGGTCCCCTGTCGCATCCGCTTGTCGCTCATGCCGCCCGAGTGCCCGCGATCCCCGCGCGCCACCTCGCCACGGGCCGCGGTGTCGGCCGTTCGGCCCCGGGTACCCGGACACGGCGGGGAGGGCCGGTCCGTTCCGGTCCGCCGAAGCCGAAGGCGACAGCCCGGGAAGGGGAGACCGATGAGGCAGCCCGCCGACGATCACGCCGGCGACCGGCGTGGCGGCGTGTCCGAGCTGCGCCCCGCCGCGGGGGACCGCGCGAACGCCCCGCGGAGCCGGGCCCCGCACGAGGACCTCCCGCTCGACCGCAACCAGGCGATCCTCCAGGCGGCCAAGCAGGTGGGCTCGACGCTCAAGAGGGCGGAGCATCCGTTCGCGCTGGCCGGCAGTGTCGCGGTGTACGCGCACGGCGGCACCCAGAACCTCCAGCACGACGTCGACTTCTGCATCCGGCCCGAGGACGCGGACGCCGTCGCCGCGACCCTGCGGGGAGCGGGGCTGACGGTGTACACGCCGCCCGAGGACTGGCTGCTGAAGGCGGACTGCCTGGGGCAGCAGGTCGACCTCATCTTCGAGTTGGCGCACGAGCCCGTCACGGCGGAGCTGCTGGGGCGGGCCCGGGACCTGTCGGTCGACTCGGTGCTGATGCCGGTCCTGTCGCCGACCGATCTGCTGCGCGGTCTGCTGGCGGCCTTCTCGGAGCACCACTGCGACTTCGGTGCCGTGCTGCCGATCGCCCGCACCCTGCGCGAGAAGATCGACTGGGCCGCGCTGCGCCGCGACTGCGGCGACGCCCCGATGCCCGCCGCGTTCTTCTTCATTCTCGAACGGCTGGAGATCATCCCCCCGGCCGGTGCGCCGGCCACCGTCCCTCAGGAGGAGCGGCGATGAGCGACCCCGTCGGACACCAGGGCCCCGCGGCGAGCGGCCCCGCCCCCGCGGCCGGGGACCCGGAGAACGCGGAATACCGCGTGGCCCACCTGCAGGAGCGGCTGGCCGCCGAGGAACTCGGTGAACTCGGCGTACGGGCCGAGATCAGGGCCGGGACGGTCGCGGTCACCGGCACGGTGCCCTCGGCCCGGTGCCGCGAGACCGTGCTGCGCGTCGCGCGCGAGGAACTGGCCGGGCTGACCGTGCACACCGACGTCGTGGTGGCGCAGACCACCCGGCCCGACCATGCGGAGGAGCTGTGACGATGCGCGTCGCCGCCGTCGGGGACATCCACATGGGGCCCGACGGCGAAGGGTTGCTGCGGCCCGCGTTCGAGACCCTGCCCGACTGTGCCGACCTGCTGCTCCTGGCCGGGGACCTCACCCGCCACGGCACCCCCGAGGAGGCGCGGGTGGTCGCCCGTGAGGTGGGCGGCCTGCCGGTGCCGGTGGTGGCGGTGCTCGGCAACCACGACCACCACGACGAACAGCCCGAGAAGGTCACCGCCATCCTCCGGGACGCCGGGGTGACGGTTCTGGAGGGCGAGGGAACCGTCGTGGACTGTGCCGGGCAACGGCTGGGCATCGCGGGCACCAAGGGGTTCGGCGGCGGGTTCGTCGGGCGCAGCGCGGGCGAGTTCGGTGAGCCGGTGATGAAGGAGTTCGTGCGCACCACGCGCCGCTCGGCGGACAGTCTGCACGCCGCGCTGAAGGAGCTGGACGAGGAGGGCTGCGCGGCGCGGGTGGCGTTGACCCACTTCTCCCCGGTCGCCGACACGCTCGCCGGGGAGCCGCCGGAGATCCATCCGTTCCTCGGCAGCTATCTGCTGGCGGAGGCGATCGACACGGCCGGCGCCGACCTGGCCGTCCACGGCCACGCCCACCTGGGTTCGGAGCACGGGATGACGGCCGGCGGCGTCCGGGTGCGCAATGTGGCGCAGCCGGTCATCCGCCGGGCCTTCAACGTCTACGAACTGGGCGCCGCCTGACTCTCGCTCCGCCCGCCGGGTGCGCCCCTCGGCCGCCCGTCAGGTCTGCCCCTGTCCCGTCTCCCGCGTCGTGCGCCCCAGGCAGGTGACGTCCGCCGGGTCGAGGCCCGCCGCGGCGACCTCGTGGAAGCCCAGCCGGTCGTAGAAGGCCCGGGCGGGCGTGTTGGCCGTCGCCATGACCAGGTGGACGGCGGGTACGCCGCGTTCGCGCAGGGCACGCCAGAAGGTCCGCATCAGGGCCCGGCCGTGGCCCTGTCCCTGGTGGTCGGGCAGCAGGTCGATGTGGAGGTGGGCCGGGTAGGCGGCCAACTCGGTCACGATCATGCGTTCCGGGTCGTGCAGCAGCCCGGCCATGACCTCGTCCGGGGTGGTGGGCGGGCCCGGTGGCGCCGGGTACCGGTCCGCGACCCGCGGCAGCCACTTCGCCCGGAACTCCTCGGCGAAGCGCGCGGTGTCCGCCGTGCCGAGGACGTAGCCGACCGCGCGGCCCTCGCCGTCGTCCAGCACGAAGGCCAGTCCGGGGTCCAGGTGGACGTAGGGTGCGGCGAAGACGGCGGGCAGGACGGTGGGGTCGGCGTACACGGGACGGCTGTCCCGGCCGTTGTGCGCGGTCCGGACGCAGATGTCGTCGAGGGCCGGGGCGTCGGCGGGGCGGTAGGGGCGTACGAACGCGGTCGCTGTCACCGCAGCATCCTGCCCGGCTGGGAGCGCTCCCACAAGTGTCCCGCTTCGACACCCGACGCCCGGGTACCCGGCGCCCCTCAGTGTGGCGGAGACATGGTGCGACGCGTACGCGGTGCGACGGATGTGGCTGGGAGGCCGGTGATGGAGGACACGACGGACCGGATCGCGAGGCCGTGGGGCGACCGGACGCCCTACGGACGGGGCGAGACCTGGCCCGCCCGGGTGGACACGTTCCTCGCGGACGGGGTGGACCCCGGGGCGGTGCAGCGATGGGTGCAGGCCGCGTCGATCCTGCACTCGGACGGCGACGCCATGGACATCGCGGTGGCCGACGGCCGGATGGTGGGCGTACGGGGCCGGGACGTGGACCGGGTCAACCGGGGCCGGCTGGGCCCCAAGGACCTGTTCGGCTGGCAGGCCAACGCCTCCCCGGACCGGTTGACCCGCCCGCTGGTACGGCGCGACGGGCGGCTGGTGGAGACGGACTGGGACACGGCGATGGACCTGGTGGCCACCCGCTCGCGCGAGTTGCTGGACGAGCGCGGGCCGGGCTCGATCGGCTTCTACACCTCCGGTCAGCTGTTCCTGGAGGAGTACTACACGCTCGCGGTCCTGGCCCGGGCCGGCATCGGTACCAACCACCTCGACGGCAACACCCGGCTGTGCACGTCCACGGCCGCGGAGGCGTTGAAGGAGACGTTCGGCTGCGACGGGCAGCCCGGCAGCTACGACGACTTCGACCACGCCGACGTGATCGCGCTGTTCGGCCACAACATCGCCGAGACCCAGCCCGTGCAGTGGATGCGGCTCCTCGACCGCTTGGAGGGGGCCGATCCGCCGCGCCTGCTGTGCGTGGACCCGCGTCCCACCCGCGTCGCCGCACACGCCGCCGTGCACCTCGCGCCGCGCGGCGGCACCAACGTCGCCCTGCTCAACGCGCTGCTGCACGAGACGATCCGGCACGAGCGGATCGACCGCGACTTCATCGCCGCGCACACCGTCGGCTTCGGGGAACTGGCCGCCCGGGTCGCCGACTGCACGCCGAAGTGGGCGGCGGAGATCTGCGACGTCCCCGCCGCCCGGATCGAGGAGGCGGCCGAACTCGTCGGTACCGCCGACGCGTTGGTCTCCACGGTCCTCCAGGGCGTCTACCAGTCCCACCAGGCCACCGCCGCCGCCGTCCAGGTCAACAACCTGCACCTGATCCGCGGCATGCTGGGCCGCCCCGGCGCCGGGCTCCTCCAGATGAACGGCCAGCCCACCGCCCAGAACACCCGCGAGTGCGGCGCCAACGGCGACCTGCCCGGGTTCCGCAACTGGCAGAACGACGCCCATGTCGCCGACCTGGCCCGGGTGTGGAACGTCGAGCCGGAGACCATCCCGCACTTCGCGCCGCCGACGCACGCGATGCAGATCTTCCGGTACGCCGAGCAGGGGTCGCTGCGGATGCTGTGGATCAGCGGCACCAACCCGGCCGTCTCGATGCCCGAGCTGTCCCGCATCCGCTCGGTCCTCTCGCAGGAGAGGCTGTTCACGGTCGTGCAGGACCTGTACCTGACGGAGACGGCGCGGCTCGCCGACGTGGTGCTGCCCGCCGCAACCTGGGGCGAGAAGACCGGCGCGCTCACCAACGCCGACCGCACGGTGCACCTGTCCCAGAAGGCGGTGGAACCGCCCGGCGAGGCCAGGCCGGACCTGGACATCTTCCTGGACTACGCGCGCCGGATGGACTTCCGGGACAAGGACGGCGGCCCGCTGATCACCTGGGACGGCCCCGAGCCGGCGTTCGAGGCGTGGAAGCGGTGCAGCGCGGGCCGACCCTGCGACTACACGGGCCTGTCCTACGCCAAGCTGCGCGACACCAGCGGCATCCAGTGGCCCTGCGACGAGCGGGCCCCCGAGGGCACCGCGCGGCTGTACACGGACGGCATCGCCTGGGCCGGCCCGGACGTGTGCGAGAGCTACGGCAAGGATTTGGAGACCGGGGCGTCGCAGGAGGTCGTGGAGTACCGCTCCCTCAATCCGGACGGCAGAGCGATGCTGAAGGCCGCCGCCTACCTGCCGCCGCACGAGGAACCGGACGAGGAGTACCCGTTCCAACTCACCACGGGGCGCACGATCTACCACTTCCACACCCGCACGAAGACCGGTCGGGCGCCCCAGCTCAACGACGCCGCCCCGGACGTGTGGGTGGAGATCTCGACCCGGGACGCGGAGCGGCTCGGCCTCGGCGAGGGCGACCTGGTGGAGGTGACCGGCAGGCGCGGCGCCCTGCGCGGGCGGCTGCGGGTGACGGGCATCCGGGCGGGGCTGCTGTTCGTGCCCTTCCACTACGGCTACTGGGACACCGAGGGCGGGTCCGGGCCGGGCCCGGACACCCCCGGCCGGGCCGCCAACGAGACGATCGTCACCGACTGGGACCCTGCCTCCAAGCAGCCGCTGTTCAAGACGGCCACGGCCGCGCTCACCCTCGTGGAGCGCGGGGACGGCCGGCCGTCCCCGGCACCGACCACCACCGCGTCGGCACCCGCCACCACCGGGACCGTCCGGCCCACCTCGGGCGGACCGGCGGCGCGCACGACGGAGCAGGAACCCAGCGAGTTCCCGCACGCCCACGAGGAAGGCGCCCAGTGAACGGCATCACCCTGACCCTGCGCACCCTGCACCGCGGCGAACGGCGCCTGGCGCACGACCTGTTGACCGCCGCGGAGCGGCACCGCACCGAGCACGAGGTGCACCACGTCGCCACCGATCTGGCCCGCTGGTCGCGCGAGCACGTGCGGCGGCTCGCCGAGGCCGCCGCGGAGCGCGGCGCAAAGCTGGGCGACCCGCCGGAGCACTCCTCGGACGGGATCTCCGCGACGCTGCGCGAGAAGGCGTCCGAGGCGGTCGTGCACCGGCCGGAGCCGGGCCTGCTCCTCCTGCGCGACCTGCGGGACCTGCACGTCGCCGCGGCGGAGAACTCCCTCTACTGGGAGATGCTGGCGCAGGCCGCCCAGGCGTCGAGGGACAGCGCGCTGCTGGCGCTCGCCTCCTCCTGTCACCCGCGGACACTGCGCCAGATGCGCTGGACCAACACCATGATCAAGAACCTCTCGCCACAGCTTCTCACCAGCCTGTGACCTGCGCTTTCCCGGCCGGGTGCGATGCCGGCCGGGTCCGGTGCGGCACCGGCCGCCGAATGGCGCCCGCCGGTCCGGGCACCTGATGATCCCAGTGGGATCCACCACCCTTCGACACCCCATGGAGAGAGCGAGACAGCGTCATGAGTCTTCTGCGTTTGGCCGGCCGCCCGATGCTTGCCTCGATGTTCGTCGCGGGCGGCCTGCAGTCGCTGCGCAGGCCCGAGGACGTGGCCCCCGTGGCCGAGCCGATCGTGCGGCCGGTGGCCGACCGCGTGCCGGTGCTGCCGGACCGCACCGAGCAACTCGTACGGCTCAACGGCGCCGTTCACGTGGTGGGCGGGGTCATGCTCGGGCTCGGCCGCTGTCCCCGGCTGGCCGCGGTGGCCCTCGCGGCGACGCTGGTCCCGACCACACTGGCGGCGCACCGGTACTGGGACGCGAAGGACCCGTCCGACCGTGCCCAGCAGCGCATCCACTTCCTGAAGAACCTGTCGATGATGGGCGGTCTGCTCATCGCGGCCGACGACACGGGCAGCGCGCCGTCGTTGCTGTGGCGCGGCCGGCACGCCGCCCAGGACCTCAGGCACGACGCCCATCTGGTGCAGCGCTCCGTCCGGGCCGCGGCGCGTCCCGCGGTACGGGCGGGCGGCATCCGGGCCAGGCTCTGCGTCTGAACCGGCGTTAGCCCGCCGCGTGCTGGGGGACCCGATCGCTTCGACGCACCCGTGGCGGGTCGGTCCCGCGACCGCCACGAACGAGCTGGAGGTGGGCATGGGACACGGAGGAAACGTCATCGACGAGCTGACGACCGATCATCGTGAGGTCGAGGAGCTCTTCGGCAGGATCGAGGCGCTGCCGTCCGGTCACAAGGACCGCAAGACGTACGCCGACCAGGCCACGATCGAACTGGTCCGGCACTCGGTGGCGGAGGAGGCGTACCTGTACCCGGCCGTCCGTGAGCACGTGGACGGCGGGGAGGCCCTCGCGGACAAGGAGCTGGAGGACCACGCCGGGGCCGAGCAGATCATGAAGGACCTGGAGGGCTGCGCGGCGGACGACGCGGAGTTCGACCGGTTGATCGGCAAGCTGATGAGCGAGATCCGGGAGCACGTCGCCGACGAGGAGGGCAACCTCTTCCCCAGGCTTCGCGACGCGTGTCCGGCCAAGGCCCTGGACGAACTGGGCGACAAGGTGCGTCAGGCGAAGAAGACGGCGCCGACGCGGCCGCACCCGTCCACCCCGGACAAGCCCCCGATGAACAAACTCCTCGCCCCCGGGGCGGGCATGGTCGACCGGGTGCGGGACGCGTTGTCGGGGCGGGGCAAGTCCGGCTGAACGCCGCCGCCGGTGCGGCGTGTGAGGGGCCCGCCGCGGCGGGCCCCTCACACGCCGCACTCGCACGCCGTACCGGGCGAGGAGCGCGCTCACGCCCACCACTCCCCCGTCCGTTCGGCCGTCGTCCGCCCCGTCGGCGCCGCCGGGAACGGGTCGGACCCGCCCCGGAAGGCGGCGACGGTGCGTTCCAGGCCGTCCTGCCAGGTCACGCACGGCAGCCAGCCGAAGATCTCGCGGGCGAAGCCGGTGACCGGCCGGGGCTCGACGGCCCCGTCCGCCGTGTCCTCGACGAACTCCAGCGGCGAGTCGGAACCGGTCAGGGCGATCACCAGGCGGGCGATGTCCAGGGCCGTGGGTGCCTCGTCGCCGCCGAGGTCCACGGGGCGTACCGAACGGCCGGCCGCGACCAGCAGCACACCGTCGACCATGTCGGAGACGTAGCACAGGGGATGCCTGCGGCCGCCGTCGCCGGTGACGGTGACCGGTCGGCCGGCCAGGGCCTGCTCGATGGCGGCGGCCGGCGGCCCCCCGCAGTCCGTCCGCATGCCGGGTCCGTAGGCGGTGAAGAGCCGGACGATCCCCGCGTTCGAGCCGTGGGCGCCCGCGTGCGCGGCGACCAGGGCCTCGGCGAACCGGGCGGCCTCGGCCCGGGCGCTGTGGGGGCGGACCGGGTCGGCGTCGTCCGGAGCGTCACCGTCGGGGGCGGGTCGCACCGGCGGCGAGGAGGCGAGCAGGAAGCGGGCGCCGTCCCGGCCGGCGACGGCCAGCGCGGCCCGGGTGCCGAGGCTGCCGGTGTCGAGGACCTCCACGGGCCGGTCCGGCCGGGCGGCCGGGGACGCCGGGCCCGCCAGGTGCAGGACCAGGTCGTAGGGGCCGGTGAGCGCGTCCGCGCACCCGGGTTCGGAGATGTCCCGCTCCAGGAAGCGGAAGCCGGGACGGCCGGACAGGTGGGCCACCCTCTCGGCCCGCCCCGTGGACAGGTTGTCCAGGCAGTCGACCCCGGCACCCGCGTCGAGCAGCCGGGTGCACAGGTGGGAGCCGAGGAACCCGGCACCGCCGGTCACCAGGACCCGGTCCCAGGGCCCGCGGGACTCCCCCCGCGGGCTGAACGCCGCCATCGGCATCATGAGGACGCCCTTTCTCCCTCGGCGAGGCGCTGACGAGCACCGACGCAACGCTGACGAGCGTGCCCCGAGTGCCCCACCGGGTCGTGCACATGCTCCGGCCGCCCGCCGTGGCCCGCCGTCCGGCCGCCGTCCGGAGCCCGCGCGAGGTCACCCTCTGTGGCCGTCGTCACGGCCGGCGGGCCCCGCACGCCGACCCCGGGGCCTGTGATCAAGCACACTCGGTGCGCCAAGTACGCCGAACTGGACGGCGTTTGGCTCCTCCCGACGGTCGGCCGGGGCACGGAACGGCGACGACTCGCCAGTCCCTTCTGCCACGATGGTCGGCGCCGTGTACGGCTCAGTGGAACGACCGCGCAGCGCAGCCGGCCTCCTCGTTCCCTCCCGTTTCCCTCCGGGTCCCGCGACCCGCCGTCGAGTGGCGCCCTGTGTCTTCTTCCTCCGTCTCCGCCCCGCCCCCCGCCGCCGCGCCGGCCGACCGCTCGCCGTGGCGGTCCCTGCGACACCGCAGCATGCGCTGGTGGTCGGTCGCGAACTTCGTGTCGAACGCCGGTACGTGGATGCAGCTCACCGTGCAGAACCTGCTGGTGCTGCAGATCACCGGGTCGGCCGCGGCGACGGGCCTGTCCATGTCCGTCCAGGCCGCGCCCGCGCTGCTGATCAGCGTGTTCGGCGGTGCCGCGGTCGACCGCTGGCCGCGCAGACTGACCGCGGCGGTCAGCCAGGCGCTGCTCGGCACGGTCGCGTTCGTGACCGCGCTCATGGTGGCGCTGGACCGGCTCGACGTGACCTCCCTGATGGTGCTGGCCGCCGTCACCGGCGTCATCGCCACCGTCGACGGCCCGGCCTGCTCCCTGCTGGGCAACGACCTCGTCCCGCCCGAGGACGTGCCCTCCGCGATCGGGGTGGGCGCGCTGGTGCACCAGGCGGGCCGGCTGACGGGCGCCGCGCTGGCCGGGGTGACGGTCGGCTTCCTCGGCACGGCCGCCGCGTACGCCGCCAACGGGCTGTCGTTCCTGTTCGTGGCGTCGGTCATCCCCTTCCTGCGCCCGGCGCGCGGCGCGGTCCGGCAGGCGGGGGCCGCGAAGGACCGCGGCACGAAGGACGCCATGAGCGTGCGCGAGGGGCTGGCCTTCTTCGCGCGCCGCCCCCGGCTGCTGGCGCTGGCCGGTGTCACCGGGGTGAGCGCGGTGTTCGGTCGCAACTACCAGCTGACCCTGGCGGTGCTCGTCACCGGGCCGCTGGCGGGCGGCGCCGGGTCGTTCGGCACCGTCTCCACGGTGCTGGCGGCCGGTGGCATCGTCGGTGCCGTCCTGGGCGCGCGGCTGCGCCGCCCCTCCGTGCGGGTGGTGGGCGCGCTGGCGGCGGCGGGCGGGCTGCTGCAGGTGGTGGCGGGCATGTCGCCGTCGCTGGCCGTCCTGCTGGTGATGGTGCTGCCGATGGCCGTCGTGGAGTCCGTCTCCGACACGGCCGGTACGGCGGTGCTGCAGACCGACCCGCCCGCGCACCTGCGGGGCCGGGTCCTCGGGGTGTGGGGCAGCATCGGCACGGTGTGGAGCCTGGGCGGACCACCCGCGCTGGGCCTCCTGATGGAGCTGGCCGGCGCGCGCGGCGCCCTGATCGCGGGCGGGCTGATCATCGCGGGCACCATCGGCGCGGGGCATCTCCTGCGCGAGCGCCGGGCGACGGTGCCGGGGGTGTCGCCGGTGGCGAACCTGGAGACGGCCGCCTGAACGCTCCGCTACCCGGGCCGGGGCGGGCCGGGCGGGGGATCTCAGGCGGCGAGGGCCCGGCCGGGACCCAGCAGCGTGACGAGTTGGGCGCGGTGCAGTGCGGCGACCGGCTCGGCGAGGTCCGGGTGGCGCAACAGGGCGGCGGCCCGGAGATCGGCCGCGTCGGGGGCGAGCAGGCGACGGAACTCCGCGGGCGTGCCGGTCGGCGAGCCGCCCCCGGCCGGCGCGGCCACGGCCGTCGCGGCGAGGTCCGGGTCGGTCAGCAGACAGGCCGCCCAGCTGGCGACGACCTCGTCCACCCAGGTCCGCCAGGCTTCCCCGGCCGGATCGGCACGGGCCGCGCCGTCCGCGCCGGTGATCCGGTCGAGCCGGTCGGAGCCCCCGGGGCCCACGACGCCCAGCAGCGCCACATCCATCGGGGTGGGGTGGCGCAGCCGGGCCGCGACCGTCACGGCCTGCCGGGCCTGCGCCTCGCACAGGGCGCCGGCCAGCGCGCCACCTGAGGCCGGGTAGGCGCGGGTGAGCCACTGGGCGGTCGCCGCGACGACGGGGGAGAGATCTTCGTGCACTGCCGGTCCGTCCGAACTGCTGGTCTTGGGGAGCACGGGTCCGTGAGAACGGTAGCCCGCGGCATGCCGCCCGGAACATGGCCCGGCTCTCCCGACCGGCGTGGCCTCGGCCACACCGCGGGCCCGGACTCCGTCCGACGGCGCCGTCGGACCGTCGTATGAACCCCGTCCTTACCCGGGGGTGCGACCCTGACCCTCGTTCGATGATCACCGGGCTCCCGCCCGGCACCACCGGTGTGGAGGAGCAGTCCTGAGTAGCACCGTCCTCTCCGAGGCCGTCCCCGTCGTCCTGCTGCTGGGGGTCCTGGCCTTCGCCGTGCTGCGCCCCCGGGGGCTGCCGGAGGCGGTGGCCGCCGTGCCCGCCGCCGTGCTCCTCGTGGCGCTCGGCATGGTCACCCCGCACCGGGCGTGGGAGGAGACGCGCACGCTGCTGCCCGTCGTCGTCTTCCTCGCGCTGGTGCTGATGCTGGCGTACCTGTGCGCGAAGGAGGGTCTGTTCGAGGCCGTCGGCGCGGCCGTGGCCCGTCGGTGCGGGGGCAGCCCGCGGCGGCTGCTGGCCGGGGTGTTCGCCGTCGCCTGCGCGGTCACGGCGGTGCTCAGTCTGGACGCCACCGCGGTCCTGCTCACTCCCGTGGTCCTCGCCACCGCCTCCCGTGCGGGCGCCCGGGCCCGCCCGCACGTGTACGCCACGGCGCATCTGGCGAACTCCGCCTCGCTGCTCCTGCCGGTCTCCAACCTGACGAACCTGCTGGCGTTCGCGGCCAGCGGGCTGAGCTTCACCCGGTTCGCCGCGCTGATGGCACTGCCGTGGCTGGCCGCGATCGCCGTCGAGTACGTGGTGTTCCGCCGCTTCTTCCGCGCCGACCTGGCCGAGCCGGTCTCCGCCGGTCCGGCGCCGACCGTTGCGGCCGCGCCGCCCGTGCCCCGTTTCACCGTGGTCGTCGTGGCCCTGACCCTGGCCGGGTTCGCCGTGTCCTCGCCGGCCGGGCTCGACCCGGCGTGGGCGGCGCTGGGCGGCGTCCTGGTGCTCGGGACTCGGGCCCTGGCCCGGCGCCATGTCGGGCCCCGGGAGCTGGTGGGCGCCGCCTCGCCGCTGTTCTGCCTGTTCGTACTGGCCCTGGGCGTCGTGGTGCAGGGCGTGGTGGCGGGCGGCCCGGCCGCCGGGCTCGGGCGGCTGCTGCCGGACGGGGACTCGCTGCCGGCGCTGCTCGCGGTGGCGGCGGTGGCGGCGGTGCTGGCCAACGTCGTCAACAACCTGCCGGCGGTACTCGCCCTGCTCCCCCTGGTCGCGCCCGCCGGACCGGGCCAGGTCCTCGCCGTGCTGATCGGCGTGAACCTGGGCCCGAACCTGACCTACGTGGGTTCGCTGGCGACACTGCTGTGGCGGCGCATCCTGCACCGGCACGGCATCGAGGTGGAGCTCGGCCGGTTCACCCTCCTGGGACTGCTCACCGTGCCCGCCACGGTGGCCGTGTCGACGCTGGCGCTGTGGGGGGCGCTGGGCCTCGTCGGCACCTGAGGCCCGCGACGCCGCCCGGGGTCACTCGGTCGCCACGGCGAGGCAGCGCCTCAGTTCCGCCACGGCTTCCGCGGGGCCCTCGACCATCACACCTCCGTCGCCGTCGGCGCCCGACCGGTTCCAGAGCCACCGCAGGACACCCTCCGGGGAGCCGCTCAGCGTGACGTCGGCCGTGCCGTCGCCCGCGCCGTCCCCGACGGCGAACTCTCCCGGGCCGGTCCGCACCCGCCACGCCCTGTGGTCGCCGGCCCGCACCAGGAACGTACGTCCCGGCGAGCCCTCCAGGATCCCGGTGAAGTAGTCGCCCCACTCGGCCACGGCGTACTCGGCGAAGATCTTCAGCAGTTCGTCGACCCCGTCCACGGCGAGGTCGTCCGGTACGGGGGAGACGGCGCGGCCGGTGGCGAGTTCGGCGTCGATGCGGTGGACGACGGTCTCCTGCGCCATCCGCCGGATCCAGAAGCCGACGCTCTGGTCGGGGCCGTACCAGGTGCCCGCCGGGTCCTCGGGGGCGCGGACGGCGAACTCGGCGCGCAGTGCGGTGTACCCCCGGTCCAGGAGCGCCGTCGGTGCCTCGTCGGCGAACTCCTTCGGCGGCCAGGGCTCGGGCTCGGCCCCGTCCCGCATGGCGGCGGTCTTGTGCAGGTAGACCTCGCCGACGTGGCGGGTCAGATCGGCGACGGTCCAGCCGGGGCAGGTCGGCACCGGGGTGTCGGCGTCGGTCTCGACGGCGGCCCGCAGACGGTCGTGGTCGGCGGCGAGGCAGTCGAGGAAGCGTTTGTACTCCATACCGACGAGACAAACACAGGTTCGAGGCCGGGGCGCGGTGTTTTCCGTGGCCTCCGTGTCCCGTCACCAGGCTCCGGTGGGGATCGCGGGACGGCGGACCGCTTCGGCCGCGTCCCGCAGGTGCAGGGCGACGGTGATCAGGGCGCGCAGCGCGGAGGGCCGCAGGCTCTGGGCACTCTCGGCCGCCAGCACCAGCAGGCACCCCGCGGCCTGCTCGACGACCGGGACGGAGAACGCGAAGTCGTCGCCGTCGGCCCCCCGGAAGGCACGCCAGGGTGTGGCGGCACCGTCGATGGCCTTGTGCACCGCCTGCTCGAGGTGCTGGGCGGCCTGCCGGCACACGGGGGCGGGCAGGGTGATCGTGCGATGGAAAGCTGAACTGGTCATAGTCCCACTGCTCCCCCGCCCCCGGGGTCTTCGATCGGCGCACCGGCCGTTTTTCACCGGGTCGGCGGCAGGCCCCGGCGGAACGGCAGGCCCGGCCAAGGCGGCAAGCCCGGCCAAGGCGGCAGGCCCGGGCAGGGCGGCAAGCCCGGGCGGAGCGGCAGGGCGGTAGGCCCGCGCGGGAAGCGGGCGGCGCCCCCGGGCCGGTCCGACCGCGCCACGCGCCTCCCCGACCGGGCACGGCACGCCTTCGGCCGGTGGCACGGCACGGGCCTCGACCGGTGGCACGGCACGGCCCCGCATGGCCACGACGGCACCCCTGACCGGTTGCGGGACACGCCCCCAACGGCCACAGCCAGCTCCCGAAACGGCCGCGCCGCATGCCCGGCCAGTGGCACGGCACGGCCCCGAACGGCCGCAACGGCCCCCGACCCCGCACGTGCACGCCCCAGCCCCCGCCCGCGCACGTCGACCGCGACACGGGACCTTCTCGCCGCGAGGTGGCCCGCCCCCGGTCACCCGCGGTACGTGCCCGGCCGGGGTCGGCGAGGCCCCGCCCGCCCACGACACGGACGGCCCAGTCGGCCGCGGCGTGCTTCGCCCCGACGTCGGCGACGCCCGCCCGGCCCGAGGGGCAGGGGGCGGCCGGGGTCGCGCACCGCGGGTGGCCGGGTCGGCCTCGGCAGGCGTCCTGGCGGCCGGGGTGTGGACCTGACGCGGCGGTGGTGTGGTCCTAGGCTCGTGGCCATGCGTTCCGACGCCTCGCCCTCGGCCGTCGCGGCCCGGTCCACCGGTCGGGCGGCGACCGGTGAGCGCCCGCTGTCCGGGGCGCTCACCGAGGTCGGCCTGGACGACGGCCGCACGGTGGTGGTCAAGGTCGCGGACGGGCCCGATGCGGCGCGGGCCGAGGCCGCGGGGCTGCGCTGGCTGGCCGACGCGGGCACGGTGCGGATTCCGGCGGTGCACGGCGTGGACGGGCGGCGGCTGGTGTCCGGGCGGGTGGCGCAGGGGCCCGCGGACGCCCGTGCGGCGCAACGGTTCGGCCGGGACCTGGCAGCGCTGCACGCCGCCGGGGCACCGGCGTTCGGTGCCGCGCCGCCCGGTGGGCCCGAGGAGGCGTACATCGGGCTCGCCCCGATGCGCAACGTCACCGGGCAGGACTGGCCGCGCTGGTACGCCGCGCACCGGGTACTGCCGTATCTGCGCCGCGCGGTCGACGCCGGCACCGTCCGGGCGGCCGAGGCGGACGTCGTCGAGCGGCTCTGCGAGCGGCTGCCCGAGCTGGCGGGGCCGGCGGAGCCACCCGCACGGCTGCACGGGGACCTGTGGAACGGCAACGTGCTGTGGGGCGCCGACGGGCACGTCCACCTGATCGACCCGGCCGCGCACGGCGGGCACCGGGAGACCGATCTGGCGATGCTGGCCCTCTTCGGCTGCCCCCACCTGGACCGGATTCTGGCGGGCTACCAGGAGGCGGCGCCGCTCGCCGACGGCTGGACGGACCGGGTCGGCGTGCACCAGCTCTTCCCACTGCTGGTGCACGCCGTACTGTTCGGGCGCGGCTACGCCGAGCAGGCCCTCATGGCGGCCCGGACGGCCCTGCGGCGCCTGGAGTGAGCGCCGTACGCCGGACCGCCACCCGACGGTCATGTCCCAGTGGGTCACATGTCCCATCGGGACATCAACGGGTGTACGCTCGGCAGCATGACGGCAACGAAGCCCTCCCCCGCCACCGAGGACCGGCGGCAGCGCAAGGCGCGGCAGACCCGCGACGCGCTGGCCACCGCCGCCTGCGACCTGATCCTGGAGCGCGGGTCGGCGGCGACCACGGTGGAGGCGATCGCCGAGCGCGCGGACGTCACGCGCCGGACGTTCAGCCGGCACTTCGCCGGCAAGGAGGACGCGGCGCTCGACTTCGTCCGCCGCGACGGCGACCGGATCAACGCGCTGCTGCGGGCCCGCCCCGCCGCGGAGCCGCCCCTGCTCGCCTACCGCAGGGCCGTGCGGGACTGGCTGACCGACCGCGAGGACCCGGCCTGGCACGTGCGTCCCCGGATGCGCCGCCTGATGGCGCTGGCCGACACCGAGCCCGAGCTGTTCGCCGCCTACCAGCGCATCCGGGTCGACGCCCAGGAGGAGTCGATCCGCATCGTCGCCGGCCGGCTCGGCGGCGACGACGCCCGGGACGTGCGCCCGGCCGCCGTCGTCGACGCCGCCGCCGGAGTCCTGATCGCCGCCCTGCGCCTGTGGGCGCGCGGCGCCGAGCGGGACTCGGGAGCCGCAGACCTCGCCGCCCTCGTGGAGCGGGCCTACGACGCCCTGACCTCGGAGGCCGCGGCCGCGACCCCCGACAGCACCACCGAAGAGTGAGAACAGCACCATGAGCACCACCGCAACCACCCCCACCGAGTACGCCGCCGAGTTCACCGGTCGCACCGCCCTCGTCACCGGCGCCGCCTCCGGCATCGGCCTGGCCACCGCCCGCCGGCTCGGCGCCGGCGGCGCGCGGGTCGTCGTCGCCGACTACAACGCCGAGGGCGCCGAGAAGGCCGCCGCCGAGCTGAGGGCCGCGGGCGTCGAGGCCGCCGCCGTCGAGCTGGACGTGACCCGCCCGGAGTCCGTCGAGGCGGCCGTGAGGTTCACCGTCGACACGTACGGCGGCCTGGACCTCGCCGTGAACAACGCCGGCATCGGCGGCCCCAGCGCCCCGACCGGCGAGTACGACGTGGAGGCCTACCAGCGCGTCGTGCACACCAACCTCGACGGCGTCTTCTACTCGATGCGCTACGAGCTGCCCGCCGTCCTGGCCGGCGGCCGGGGCGGCTCGATCGTCAACGTCGCCTCCATCCTCGGCTCGGTCGGCTTCGCTGGCTCCCCCGCCTACGTCGCCGCCAAGCACGGCGTGGTCGGGCTGACCAAGGCGGCCGCCGCCGAGTACGCCGCCCAGGGCGTCCGGATCAACGCGGTCGGCCCGGGCTTCATCGACACCCCGCTGCTGAAGACCATGGACGAGGCCGCCTACCAGGGCCTGGTCGCCCTGCACCCGGCCGGTCGCCTCGGACGGTCCGAGGAGGTCGCCGAGCTGATCGCCTTCCTGCTGTCGGACCGGGCGTCCTTCGTCGCCGGCAGCTACCACCTGGTCGACGGCGCCTACACCGCCGTCTGAGCACCGGTCATCCACCCCGGGGGGACGAGAACAAAGGAGTTCGGTCATGAAGGCACTGCAGTACCGCACCATCGGGGCACCGCCCGAGGTCGTCACCGTCCCCGATCCGGAGCCGGGCCCCGGCCAGGTGCTGTTGAAGGTGACCGCGGCCGGCGTCTGCCACTCGGACATCGCGGTGATGAGCTGGCCCGCCGAGGGCTTCCCGTACGCGCTGCCGCTCACCCTCGGCCACGAGGGCGTCGGCACCGTGGCCGCGCTGGGCGCCGGGGTGACCGGGGTCGCCGAGGGCGACGCGGTCGCCGTGTACGGGCCCTGGGGCTGCGGCACCTGTGCCAAGTGCGCTCAGGGCAAGGAGAACTACTGCCTGCGCGCCGACGAACTGGGCATCCACCCGCCGGGCCTCGGGCGGCCGGGCTCCATGGCCGAGTACCTGCTCGTCGACGACCCCCGGCACCTGGTCCCGCTGGCCGGGCTCGACCCGGTCGCGGCGGTGCCGCTGACCGACGCCGGGCTGACGCCGTACCACGCGATCAAGCGGTCGCTGCCCAAGCTGGTCCCCGGTTCGACGGCGGTGGTCATCGGCACCGGCGGTCTCGGCCACGTCGCCATCCAGCTGCTGCGCGCCCTGACGTCCGCCCGGGTCGTCGCCCTGGACGTCAGCGAGGACAAGCTGCGACTCGCCCGTGAGGTGGGCGCGCACGAGGCGGTGCTGTCGGACGCGAAGGCCGCGGACGCGGTGCGCGAACTCACCGGCGGTCTCGGCGCGGAGGCCGTCTTCGACTTCGTCGGCGCGGTGCCCACCGTGAAGACCGCCGGGGCCGTCGCCGCCGTCGAGGGCGATGTCACGCTGGTCGGCATCGGCGGCGGGTCGCTGCCCGTCGGCTTCGGCGTGCTGCCCTTCGAGGTGTCGGTCAACGCCCCGTACTGGGGCAGCCGCAGCGAACTGATCGAGGTCCTCGACCTGGCGCGCTCCGGCGCGGTGTCGGTGCACACCGAGACGTACTCGCTGGACGACGCCCCGCTCGCCTACGAGCGGCTGCACGAGGGCAAGGTCGACGGCCGCGCGGTGATCCTGCCCCACGGCTGACGCGACACAGGGGGCGCGACCGGTCCCCCGTTCCGGTCGTGCCCCCGTGCCGTCGAACCTACGTGGACGGTTCCGCCGTTGTGAATCGTGCCGGTGCCCGCTGCCGGGCCCGAAGGACTCACCCGTGCACAGGTGCGTCCGGATGGCCCGGTTTCGTCCCGCGCAGGAGGGGCTGGTCCAGGTCCCCGGTCACCAGATGGGCCAGCACCACCTCGTACAGGTCGCTGCCGGAGGCGAGCAGCTGGCGTTCGAGGACGGGCTCGGCGCTGCGGACGTGCTCGCGTACGGTCTGCGCGTGCATGCCGAGCTTCTGGGCGGCGCGCTCGGCGTTGCCGCCCGCGGCGATCCAGGTGCGCAGGGTGCGGCGCAGGGGCCGGCCGTCCGGGTCGAGGCGGCCGAGCAGGTCGACGGCCCAGGTGCGCAGCGCGGGCCCGGCCAGCAGATCGGTGAGCCGCGCGCCCCCGCGTCCGTCGGCACCGGACGGAGGTTCGGCGAGCCCCACCTGGGCGTTCAGGGCGAGATGGACCGCGGCCCGGACGGTCAGGTCGGCGAAGTCCGTGCGCAGCAGCGACTCGACCCGGTCCATGCGGGCGCGGACGGTGTTGCGGCTGACGCCGAGGACCTTCGCCGTGTCGACGGCGGTGAACTCCAGGCCGAGCCGGGCGGTGGCGAGCAGTTCGGCGCGGGTGTGGTGCGCGAGGGTGTCCAGCGGCCCGAGTACGGCGGCCGTCCAGTCGTGCAGCGCCGCCGGGTCCATCAGCCGCTCGGGGTGCGGCCGCTCGGCGTACAGGGCGGCCTTCCCGGGGCGGAACCGGGCCACCGCGAGGGCGCTGACGGCCTGTCCGTAGGCGGCCGCGGTGCGGGCGAGGCCCTGCCGGGTGCTGCCGCCGACGAACACGCCGGGGCGGCTGCCCACCAGTGAGCGCAGCTCCCGCCCGGCCGTGTCGCGCGGGGCGAGGACGATCACGTGCGCGTCCCGCGCCGGGCACCGCACGACCAGCGCCCCCTCCCCCGTCGCCGACAGGCACTCCTCGGCGAGGCGGTCCCGTTCGGCGGGGCTGCCCTCGACGACGTACACGCAGGCCGTGTCGGTGTCCAGGAGGCCGGGCCAGAGTCCGGCGGCCACGCGGCGGGCGGAGACGGTGTCCTCCACCATCAGCAGTTGCAGGATGGCCAGCCGCAGGTCGGAGGTGGCCCGGCGCAGCCGCAGCCCGGCGGCGGTCGACTCGTGGCCGGCCAGCAGCAGCTCCAGCACCTGCGCGGTGTGCGTGACGATGTCGAAGACGCGCCGGTCGAAGGGTTCCTCGCGCGCCACCGCGAGAACGGCGGCCGGCGCCGGGTGGGGCCGGTCGACGCGGACGAGCCGGAGATGGCGGCCCCGGTCCTCGAGTGCGGCGGAGGCGATGCGGCCGGAGGTGATACCGGCGACCAGGCCCTCGTCCAGCCGGACGCGGGCGCCGGCCAGCAGCCTGCCGGTGCCGTCCTGCAGTGAGACGGCCGCGTGCGCGGTGCCCGCGAGCCAGGCCACGACCCGGTTCGGGTCACGGCCGGCCGGCCGCAGGTGTTCGAGCAGTTCCTCCGCCCATCCCGCGTGCTCGGCGGCTCCGGATGCCCGCTGCCGTCTTCCGTCCTCTCGGCCCGCCACGTCGGCCTTCTCCTCGTCCTCGCTCCGGCCTCGGCCCAGGCCGGGGACGTTACCGCATGGCCCTGTGCACGGGGCCTGTCGGCCGGGGCGGGCGGGCGGGCATAAGCTCGGTGAATGGCGAAGTACTTCGACGTGCACCCCGACAACCCCCAGCCGCGCAGCATCGCCCAGGTCGCCGACAGCGTCCGCTCCGGCGCGCTGATCGCGTATCCCACGGACTCCTGTTACGCGCTGGGCTGCCGGCTGGGCAGCCGCGACGGGATCGACCGCATCCGGTCGATCCGGCACCTGGACAGCCGGCACCACTTCACCCTGGTCTGCCAGGACTTCGCGCAGCTCGGGCAGCTCGTGCAGATCGACAACGACGTGTTCCGGGCGATCAAGGCGTCGACCCCCGGCAGTTACACCTTCATCCTGCCCGCGACGAGGGAGGTGCCGCGCGCGCTTCAGCACCCGAAGAAGAAGACGGTGGGCGTGCGCATCCCCGACCACGTGGTCACCCAGGCCCTCCTCGCCGAACTCGGTGAACCGCTGCTGTCCAGCACGCTGCTGCTGCCCGACGAGGAGGAGCCGATGACCCAGGGCTGGGAGATCAAGGACCGGCTCGACCACGTGGTGGACGCGGTCATCGACTCCGGGGACTGCGGTACCGAGCCGACCACGGTCGTCGACTTCTCCGGTGGCGAGGCGGAGATCGTGCGGCGGGGCGCGGGCGACACGGCACGGTTCGAGTAGCGGACCGCCGACGACCGACCGACCAAGAGAGAGGCACGACCCCGCGATGACCGCAGTACGCGCGACCGCCGTCGACGTTCCCACCGAGGACGGCACCGCCGACGCCTATCTGACGCACCCGGACGACGGGAAGCCGCACCCCGCGGTCCTGTTCTACATGGACGCCTTCGGCCTGCGCCCGCGGCTGCGGGAGATGGCCGACCGGCTGGCCGGCGCCGGGTACACCGTCCTGGTGCCGAACGTCTTCTACCGCAGCGGACGGGCGCCCGTGGTGGAGCTGCCCGGGTTCATCGACCCGGAGGCGCGGCCGGAGATCTTCCAGCGCCTGGGCCCGATCATGAAGTCGCTGACCCCCGGCCGGGCGGTGCGGGACGCGGGCGCCTACCTGGAGTGGCTGGCCCGGACTCCGGCGGCGGCCGACGGCCCCGTCGCGGTGACCGGCTACTGCATGGGTGCCGCGCTCGCCCTGCGCACCGCCGGCGCCTATCCGGACCGGGTCGCCGCGGTCGCCGGGTTCCACGGCGGGAACCTGGCGACGGAGGGCCCGCAGAGCCCGCACCTGGTGGCCGAGGGCATCACCGCCGAGGCGTACTTCGGCCACGCGGACCACGACCCGGGGATGCCCGCCGCGCAGCAGGAGCGTCTGGAGGCGGCGCTGACCGCGGCGGGCGTGACCCACCACTGCGAGGTCTACGCGGGAGCGCGGCACGGCTACACCCAGGCCGACACCTCCGCGTACGACGAGAAGGCGACCGAACGGCACTGGGAGGCGCTGCTCGCTCTCCTGGGGCGCACGATGTGAGTCTGCGGCCCTGTCGCCCGCCAACGGGTCCGCCCCGGCGGGCACTTGGCGGGACCGCCGCGTCGGGCGGGCGGGGCCTCGTTGTTACCGTGCCGGGGTGTCCAACTCCTCACGTGATACCCCCGAAGGCGCCGGCTGGGGTGCCGCCGAGCGCGGCGCCTACCGCGACCTCATGCCGCAGCGCACCGAGAAGCTGTCCTGGCTGAGCCCCAGAACACTCTGGGCCGCCCGCAACGGCGTACTCGCCTCCTGGTTCGGGGACCCCACGGGCCGCACCCGCTCCCGCTGGGTGGCGCAGCGGGCGGCGGCCGGGGCCCCGGCCGACAAGGTGATCCGGCGTGCGGACCCGGACCGGTTCTCCTTCCTCGTCATCGGCGACACCGGGGAGGGCGACGATCCCCAGTACGCCGTGGTACCCGGTCTGCTGAGGGCGGGCGGGGACACCCGGTTCGCCGTCCTCGCCAGCGACGTGATCTACCCCGTGGGCAGCGCCGACGACTACGGCACGAAGTTCTTCCGTCCCTACCGCGACTACCGGGCACCCATATACGCGATACCGGGGAACCACGACTGGTACGAGGACCTCGGCGGCTTCATGCGGGTCTTCTGCGACGACGCCCCGCCGCTGCCCCCGGAGCCCGCGCCGCGCCCCTTCACCCGGGCCCGGCTGCGGTCCCTGCTGTGGCACCGGCCGCGCCCGGACGACGGCCGGCACCTGGACGAGGCCCGCAAGCTGCGCTCCGCCCCCGCCCAGCAGGCCGGCCAGCCGGGACCGTACTGGGCCGTCGACGCGGGCCCGGTGCGGATCGTCGGCATCGACACGGGGCTGCTCGGCACGGTCGACGCCGAGCAGGGCGCCTGGCTGCGCGAGGTGTCCGCGGGAGACCGGCCGAAGATCCTCGTCACCGGTTCGCCGCTGTACGTGGACGGCGAGCACCATCCGTGCCCCATCGACGGCGGCGGCACGGTCGACGACATCGTGCGCGACCCGGCCCACCACTACGTCGCGGCGATCGGCGGCGACATCCACAACTACCAGCGCTATCCGGTCGACGTGGACGGCCGCACCGTCCAGTACGTCGTCGCGGGCGGCGGTGGCGCGTTCACGCACGCCACGCACACCATCCCGCGCGTCTCGGTGGCCGGCGTCACCGAGGACGACTTCCGCTCCTATCCCCTGCGCGGCGACTCGCTCGCCTTCTACAGCGCGCTGTACGGCCGCCGGCTGCGCCTCGGGCGGTTGTTCTCCCTCACCGAGGCCGAGGCGACGGCCGTGATCGCCGAGCGCCTCGGCATCCGCACCGGCCGTGCGCCGGGCACCGGCGCCCGGGTCACCCGGCGGACCCGGCTGGTCGCCGGGCTGCTCGGCACGGCGCGGCGGCCCGAGCGCCGCAAGCGGTTCCGGCTGCCGGTGCGCAAGCTCTACACGCAGGTGTTCTCGCCGGGTTCGGCGACGTACAGCCCGCCCTTCTTCAAGTGCTTCCTGCGTCTGGACGTGACGCCGGAGGCGATCCGGCTGCGCTGCTACGCGGCCACCGGCAACCGGGCGCAGGAGGTGGACCCGCCGGTCGAGGACGAGGTGACGATCCCGCTGGTCTGACGCGGGGTGCCCGGTCGGTGCCCCCTCACCAGCGGCCCGGTTCGCTGCCGACGAGCGGCTCGGAGGGGGCGCCGTCGACGCCGGCCGGTACGTCCCCGGCGAGCATCACGCGGTGCATGGTGCGCGGGTGGCCGAGGTGGGCGTTGTCGCCGGGGGCGAGGTGGATGGTGGCCCGGTTGTCCCAGAAGGCGACGCTGCCCGGCTCCCAGCGGAAGCGGACGGTGTACTCGGGGCGGGTGGCCTGCTCCAGGAGCAGTTCCAGGATCGCCGCGCTCTCCGGGCGGGAGAGCCCGGCGATCTGCTCGACGTAGTAGCCGTTGACGAACAGCAGCCGTTCCGCCGTCTCCGGGTGGACGCGGACCAACGGGTGGACGGTCGCGGTCTGGTGGTCCAGGAGGTGGCGGACGTAGGCGTCGTCGCCGGGCCGGGGCTGGTAGCCGACGCCGAGGCGGTGTTCGGCGCGCAGCGTGTCGGCGAAGGCCCGCATCGGGGCGGACAGTCCGGCGTAGGCGGCGGCGAGGTTCGCCCAGGTGGTGTCGCCGCCGTAGGGCGGTACCGTCTCGGCGCGCAGGATCGTGGCGGCCGGCGGGTCGACGCGGGCACCGTGGTCGCAGTGCCAGCCGCGCAGCAGTGTGTGGCGCCGGCGCCGCAGCCACTCCTCGTGCTCCATGCCGTACCGGCCGCCCAGTTCCAGCCGGTCGGCGGTCGTCTCGATCTCGGGGAATCCGGCGGGCGACGCCTTGCCGCGGCGGGGCAGGACGACCGGGTCGCCGAAGAGGCGGGCGAACGCGACGTGCCCGGCGTGGTCGAGGCGCTGGTCGCGGAAGAACACCACCTTCCAACGCAGCACCGCCGCCCGGACGGCCGCGACCTGCGCCGCGTCGAGGCCCGCCGCCAGGTCGACGCCGCCGATCTCGGCGCCGATGTGCCCGGCGACGGGTCGCACGTCGATCCCCGCCGCCCCGTGCCCCGCGGTGCCGTTCGCGCTGTCGTTCGCACTCTGCGTCGTCATGCGCAGATCGTGGCAGACCCTGCCGCGCGCCGTCCGGTTGATCGCCGGTCCTTGCGTGGGCGAGGCTGGACGGACGGCACACCGCCGCGCACAGTCGAGGAAAGGTCCCACGGTGATCAGCATCCCGGCGTACACGCTCAACGACACCACCACGCTCCCCGCCCTGGGCCTGGGCACCTGGCCGATGAAGGACGACGAGGCCGAGCGGGCGGTCCGCGAGGCCCTGGGCACGGGGTACCGCCTGATCGACACGGCGACGAACTACCGCAACGAGACCGGCGTCGGCCGCGGCGTGGCGACCGGCGGGGTCCCGCGCGAGGAGGTCGTGGTGACGACCAAGCTGCCCGGCCGGCACCACGGCTACGAGGAGACGCTCGCCTCGTTCGAGGAGTCCCGAGCCCGGCTCGGTCTGGGGTACGTCGACCTGTACCTGATCCACTGGCCGCTGCCGCGCGTCGACAGGTACGTGGACTCGTGGAAGGCCATGGTCAAGCTGCGCGAGGACGGCCTGGTGCGGTCGATCGGCGTCTCCAACTTCACGGCGGCGCACATCGAGCGGCTGGAGAAGGAGACGGGTGTCCTGCCGTCCGTCAACCAGATCGAGCTGCACCCGCTCCTCCCGCAGGCCGAGCTGCGCGCCTTCCACGAGCGCAAGGGCATCCGGACCGAGAGCTGGAGCCCGCTGGGCCGGGGCAGCGACGTGCTGGGCGATCCCGCCGTCGCCGCGGTCGCCGACGCGCACGGGGTGACACCCGCGCAGGCGGTCCTGCGCTGGCACACCCAGCTGGGTGCGGTGCCGATCCCCAAGTCCGCGGATCCCGCTCGGCAGCGGGCGAACCTGGACGTCTTCGGCTTCGAGCTGGACGCCGGGCAGATGCGTGCGGTGGCGGACCGCGCGCACCGGCGGCTCGGCGGCGACCCGGAGGTGCACGAGGAGTTCTGAGCGGGGTACCCGGTCCGGCGGCGAGGACCGAGCATCCCCCGGGAAGGAGCGTCAGGTGGGCGGCGAAGGCGACGGACTGCGGGACTACCACGGCAAACGGGACTTCGGCCGCACCGGTGAGCCCGCGGGCCGCCCTGCTCCCGGCGAGGGCGGCGAGCCGCGTTTCGTCGTGCAGATCCACGACGCGAGCACCCTGCACTTCGACTTCCGGTTGCAGGTGGGTGACGTGCTGAGGTCCTGGTCGGTGCCGAAGGGGCCGTCGGCGGACCCGAGCGACAAGCGGCTGGCGGTGCCGACGGAGGACCATCCGCTGGAGTACGAGGAGTTCGAGGGCGTCATCCCGGCCGGCGAGTACGGCGGCGGCACGGTCATCGTCTGGGACCGCGGCACCTACGAGCCGCTGAGCCACGACCGCCGGGGACGCCCGGTCGACTTCGCCGAGTCGCTCGCGCACGGGCACGCCCGCTTCCGGCTGCACGGCGCGAAGCTGCGCGGCGAGTACGCGCTGACCCGGTTCCGCGGTGGCCGGGACGGCGGCACCGACGAGGACGCGGCGTGGCTGCTGGTGAAGACGGCCGGCGGCGGGCGCGGGCACGGCACCCCCGACCCGCGGCGGGCCCGGTCCGCGCGCACCGGCCGCACGCTGGCGCGGGTCGCCGCGGAGGACGGCGCGGAGTGAGGGTGGGCGGTGCCCCTGCCCGCGGGCGGTTCACTCCGCGGGCAGGGGCTGTTCGGCCCAGATGGTCTTGCCGCTGCCCGTCTGCCGGCTCCCCCAGCGCCGGGTGAGCTGGGCGACCAGGAGCAGTCCCCGGCCGCCCTCGTCGAAGGCGTGGGCGCGGCGCAGGTGCGGTGAGGTGGAACTGGCGTCGGAGACCTCGCAGATGAGGGCGGTGTCCCGGATGAGGCGGAGCTGGATGGGCGGCTCGCCGTAGCGGATGGCGTTGGTGACGAGTTCGCTGACGACGAGTTCGGTGACGAACGCGGTCTCGCCCAGACCCCACCGGTCCAGCTGCTCGGCGACGGAGCGCCGTACGGCGGCCACGTGCACCGGGTCCGCGAGGACGTCCCAGGTGCGTATCTGCTCCGTGCCCAGCACCCGGGTGCGGGCCAGCAGCAGCGCCACGTCGTCGCTGGGTTCCTCCGGCATCACGGCCTTGAGCACGCTGTCGCACAGGGCGTCGAGGGAGTTGGCGGGCGACGTCAGCGCGCGGCACAGTTCGGCGGTGGCGTGGTCGATGTCGCGGTCGCGGTCCTCCACGAGGCCGTCGGTGTAGAGGGCGACGACCGAGCCCTCGGGCAGTTCCAGCTCGGTCGCCTCGAAGGGCAGGCCGCCCACGCCGAGCGGCGGGCCCGCGGTCATGGTGACGATCCGGGTGGTGCCGTCGGGCAGGAGGAGGGCGGGCGCGGGGTGGCCGGCGGCGGCCAGGGACAGCCGGCGGGAGGCGGGGTCGTACACGGCGTACAGGCAGGTGGCGCCCAGTTCCGCGATCTCGCCGTCGCCCGTGTCGCCGGCCGCGAGATGGGTGACGAGGTCGTCGAGGTGGGTGAGGAGTTCGTCGGGGGGCAGATCGACGTCGGCGAGGGTGCGCACGGCCGTGCACAGGCGGCCCATGGTCGCCGTGGACGGGATGCCGTGGCCCACGACGTCGCCGACGACGAGGCCGACGCGGGTGCCGGAGAGCGGGATGACGTCGAACCAGTCGCCGCCGATGCCCGCCGCGGACACCGAGGGGAGGTACCGGTGGGCCACCTCGACCGCGGCCTGTCCGGGCAGGTCCCGGGGGAGGAGGCTGCGCTGGATCGCCAGGGCGGTGGAGCGCTCGCGGGCGAAGCGGCGGGCGTTGTCCACGGAGACGGCGGCCCGGCCGGCCAGTTCCTCGGCCAGTACGGCGTCCTCCACGGCGTACGGCTCACGGGGCGCGGTCCGGGCGGCCAGCGCGACGCCCAGGGTGGTGCCGCGGGCCCGCAGCGGCACGGCCAGGATCGAGCAGACGGCCTCGCGGAACGCGCGGTTGTGCGGGGTCCGCACGTCGCGGCTCCGCATCCACCGGTCGAACTCCGGGTCGCCGGGGCCGCTGAGCACGACGCGCCCCTCCCGCAGCGCCCGGACGGGCGGGGAGTCGGACGGGTGGACCTCGTTGCCGCCGAGGTGGACGGCCGGGGTGGGGAAGCCCTCGGTGGCGGAGGCGTGGGCCACCCGCAGGAGCCTGGAGTCCTCGGGCGGCGTCGCGACGGGTTCGTGGGTGCCGAGGACCCAGTCGAGCAGGTCGACGCTGGCGAAGCCGGCGAACCGCGGGACGAGGAGCCCGACCAGTTCCTCGGCGGTGCGCACGACGTCGAGGGTGCCACCGAGCGCACCGGCCGCGTTCAGCAGGCCCAGCCGCTCCCGTGCCCGGTGCTGTTCGGTGCTCTCGACGGCGGCCATGGCGACGGCGGTGACCGCGCCGGAGGAGTCGTGGACCGGCCAGATCTCCACGGTCCAGGCGTGCACCCGGGTGCCGGCGGGCGCGGGCGAGAAGCTCTCGTACTGGACGCGCCGCCCCGTGTCGGCGACGACCCGCAGGTGGTGCAGGAAGGACCGCGCGTCGCCCTCGAAGTCCGCCAGCGTGTCGGACAGCCTGCGGCCGAGGAGTTCGTCGGCGGGCCTGCCCAGCATCCGGCACGTGGTGTCGTTGACGTGTGCGAAGCGCAGGTCGGCGTCGAGGACGGACATCGACACGGAGGCCTGTCGTACGGCGTCGTCGATCAGGTCGGTCGACGGGCCGCAGGTCACCGCGTGTCCGTCCGGTGCGCCGTCGGCGTCCAGCAGCGGACAGACCCGCAGCCGCAGGCCGACCGGGCGGCCGTCCCGGTGCCGGACCACCGCGGTGGCCTCCTGTCCGGCGCCGGACAGGAGGCCGCAGGGCGCGTCCCGCGCGAGCAGGTCCCGCGCGAGCAGGTCCCGCGCGGGACGTCCCACGACCTCCTCGGCCGCGTATCCGGTGAGCCGCCGCGCGCCGTCGCTCCATCCCGTCACCGTTCCGCGGGCGTCGACGATCATCGCGGCGGAGGAGTGCTCCATGTCGTCCAGGATCATCCCAGGACGATGCGGTATCAACCGGGACGGGGTGCGGGTGGCCTCCTCACTCCCCCCGGTGGGCGCGGAGGGCGGCGAGCGCGCGGTCGGCGTGCGTGTTCATCCTCAGTTCGCTGCGGACGACCTCCAGCAGGGTGCGGTCCCGCCCGACGACGAAGGTGACCCGCTTGGTGGGGGCCATGCTGAGACCCCGCTTCACCCCGAACCGCTCGCGGACCGCGCCGTCGGCGTCGGACAGCAGCGGCATGCCCAGGCTGTGGCGTCCGGCGAACTCCTGCTGCCGTTCCACGGGGTCGCCGCTGACCCCGACGGGCCGGGCACCGACCGCGGCGAACTCGGCGGCGAGGTCGCGGAAGTGGCAGGCCTCCGCGGTGCAGCCGGTGGTCAGGGCGGCCGGGTAGAAGAAGAGGACGACGGGGCCGTCGGCGAGCAGCTCGGACAGGCGGCGCGGGGTGCCGGTCTCGTCCGGCAGCGTGAAGTCCTCGACGGTGTCGCCCACGGCCGGGATCGCGCTCATGACCGGCCCTCGCTGCCCCGGGCGACGGCGCGGGCCCACAGCACGAGCGGCACCTGCACCGGCAGCCGGCCGAGGGCGGCGGCCTTCTGCGGGGTGGGGCGGTGGCGCCAGTCCCAGGCCATCTTGACGTTGGCGGGGAACACCCCGACGAAGAAGGCGGCCGCGGTCAGCGCGGCGGCCTTGCGGGTGCGCGGCAGGGCGAGTCCGGCGGCCAGCGCGAGTTCGGCGACGCCGCTGGCGTACGTCCACGTCCGGGGCGTGCCGGGCAGGGAGCGCGGCACGGTCGCGTCGAAGGGGCGGGGCTGGGCGAAATGGGCGACGCCCGCGGTGGCCAGCAGGCCGGCGAGCAGCAGGGGTGAGCGTTCGGACCGTGACACGGTTCCTCCTCCGGGGGGCCTGGCGCGCGATATTACTCGACAGTAAGGAATGGCCGGAGACCGGCTCACCCACGGCGGTCGTCGGCCCTGGCCCACCTGCGGCGCCGGGTGGAGCGGCGGGAGCGCCCGCACACCGCCGGCCGGGCCTCGGGCGTCACTCCCCGCCCCGGGGGGTGACGGGGGCCAGCCACATGCCGACGATCGCGTCGACCAGGCCGTCGGCTGCGTCCTGCCAGCTGGCGCGCGGGGTGGGCCGGTTCTCGGCCAGGGCCCGCTCCCGCTCCTCCGCCGTGTGCACGATGAGGTGGCGGGCCATGTCGCCGCGCTCCGCGCGGACCTCGTCCGGCAGCGCGGGCATGCACCGGTTGCGGCCCACGATGATCTCCCGCAGGGAGACGGAGGCCCGGGACTCCTCGGTCATGATCTCCCGCAGCGCCGGGTCGGTCATGACCTGGGCGCAGAACCGCGCGTACCAGGTGGGGCTGCCCAGCGCCGCCAGGTGGTCGAACTGGGGGCGGACCAGGCAGTCCACCCAGTCCCGCAGGTCGGGCGAGTCGCCGAGGGCGGCGAGCTGCCGGGCGCGCAGTTCCTCGACGCGCTCCGAGTGGCGCTGGGCGATGGCCCGGACGAGGTCCGCCTTCGTACCGAAGTGGTAGCCGACGGCGGCGTTGTTGCCCTGCCCGGCGGCCTCGCTGACCTGGCGGTTGGAGACCGCGTAGACCCCGTGCTCGGCGTACAGCCGCTCAGCGGTGATCAGGATCAGCTGCCGGGTCGCGCTGACCTGTTCCGTCCGGACCGCCCTGCCCGCCATGATCACCACCGCGCCGGGACTCTTTCCTTACGGCCCGCGGCGACCAGTCCCTCGAGTCGTCGCAGGTCCGCCGTCGTACGGCGCGCTGTCACGGAAGCCTACGGGGCCGCGGCCGCGGGCCGCCTCGCGGCCCCGGCGGGCGTGCCCTCTCCACACCCCGTAGAATACTTCAAGCGACTGACTTAAAGGTTCGCACTCCGGTTCTCGCCCCTCATCGCCCGAAAGGCTCTTCCATGCCCGCTTCAACCGCCGCACCACGGCCGAACGCCGTGGTGGCGGTACTGGCCCTCGCCGGGATCGTCGTCGCGCTGATGCAGACCCTGGTCATCCCGATCATCCCGGAGCTGCCGAAGCTCCTGGACGCGTCGGCCTCGGACGCGGCCTGGGCGGTGACCGCCACGCTGCTGGCCTCCGCGGTGGCCACTCCGGTCGTCGGCCGGCTGGGCGACATGTTCGGCAAGCGGCGGATGCTGCTGTTCAGTCTGGTGCTGCTGATCGCCGGTTCCGCGGTCTGCGCACTGAGCGACGCGCTGGTCCCGATGGTCGCCGGCCGCGCCCTGCAGGGCCTGTCCGCCGCGGTGATCCCGCTCGGCATCAGCATCATGCGCGACGAGCTGCCGGCCGAGCGGCTGGCCGGCGCCACCGCGGTGATGAGCGCCTCCCTCGGCGTCGGCGGCGCGCTCGGTCTGCCCGCCGCCGCGCTGATCGCGGACAAGCTCGACTGGCACATGCTGTTCTGGCTCTCCGGCGCGCTCGGCGTCGTCTCCCTGGTGCTGGTGCTCTCGCTGGTGCCCGAGTCGGCGGTGCGCACCGGCGGCCGCTTCGACCTGCTCGGCGGCATCGGCATGGCCGCCGGCCTCGCGTGCCTGCTGCTGGCGATCTCCAAGGGCGGTGACTGGGGCTGGACCGCGGGCACCACCCTCGGGCTGTTCGCGGCCGCCGTGGTGATCCTGCTGGTCTGGGGCTGGTGGGAGCTGCACACGCCCGAGCCGCTGGTGGACCTGCGCACCACCGCCCGCCGCCAGGTGCTGTTCACCAACCTGGCGTCCATCGCCATCGGCTTCTCGATGTTCGCGATGTCCCTGGTGCTTCCGCAGCTGCTGCAGCTGCCCGAGGCCACCGGTTACGGGCTCGGCCGCTCCCTGCTGACCACGGGCCTGGTGATGGCGCCGTCCGGTCTGGTGATGATGGCGTTCGCCCCGGTCTCCGCGAAGGTCTCCAAGTCCCGGGGCCCGAAGGTGACGCTGATGATCGGCGCCCTGATCGTCGCGGCCGGCTACGGCCTGAACATCGTCCTGATGTCCGAGGTCTGGCACCTGGTCCTGGTCTCCTGCGTCATCAGCGCGGGCATCGGCTTCGCCTACGGCGCCATGCCGTCGCTGATCATGGGCGCGGTGCCGGCGAGTGAGACGGCCGCCGCGAACAGCCTCAACACCCTCATGCGGTCCCTGGGCACGTCGGTCGCCAGTGCCATCGCCGGAGTGATCCTGGCCCAGATGACCATCGACCTGGGCGGCTTCGCCCTGCCGTCCGAGGACGCGTTCAAGGTGGTCATGGCCATCGGCGCCGGCGCGGCCCTGCTGGCCTTCGCCATCGCGTCCTTCATCCCCCGGCACCGTCCCGCCGGCTCGGTGGCGGGCCCGGCGCCCGCCGACGGCGTCGCGGCGGAGCCCGCCTCCGCGCGCTGACCCCACGGCGCCGGTCCCCCTCCCCCGGGACCGGCGCCGTTCAGGCGAACCTGGCGGGAGACGCGCGTGAGGGCACCCGGGCCCGTCGAGAACTGACCCGTGGAGCTGCCGCTGATCCCTCCGATGCTCGCCACCCCCGGCGCCCTGCCGTCGTCCGGACGGGACGCGCGCTGGGCCTACGAGACCAAGCAGGACGGCCAGCGCGTGGTGGTCTATCTGCCCGGCGACGGAAGCGTCCTGCTGCGCGCCCGTTCCGGCCAGGACATCACCGCCGCCTACCCCGAGCTGGCGCCGCTCGCCACCGCGCTCGGCGACACCCCCGCCGTACTGGACGGCGAGGTGCTGGCCCTGGACGAACAGGGCCGCGCCGACTTCCAGTTGCTGCAGTCCCGCATGGGCCTCGCGCACGCCCCGGCCCGCGCCGCGCACCGGGCGGCGCGGGTTCCCGTCCACCTGGTGCTGTTCGACGCCCTGCACCTGGCGGGCCGCTCCCTGCTGCGCCTGCCCTACACCGGCCGCCGCGAGCGGCTCACCGGCCTCGGCCTGAACGGGCCGTCGTGGTCGACCCCGGCCGCGCTGGTCGGGCACGGCGAACAGGCCCTGCGGGCCACCCGCGAGCACGGCCTGGAGGGGCTGGTGTGCAAGCGGCTCGACTCGGTGTACGAGCCCGGGGTCCGCTCCCGCGCCTGGATCAAGATCCGCAACATGCGCAGCGAGGACGTCGTGGTCGGCGGCTGGCTGCCCGGCAGGGGACGGCTCGGCGGCCTCCCCGGCGCCGTTCTGGTCGGCCAGCGCGCCGCGGGCCGGCTGCGCTACGTCGGCGGGGTCGGCACCGGCTGGAGCGAGGGCGAGCGCACCGAGCTGGCCGCGCTGCTGGGGGCCGCCGCCACGGACGTCTGCCCCTTCGACCCGGTACCGCCGGTGCCGGGGGCCCGCTGGGTCCTCCCCCGGCTGGTCGGCGAGGTCCGCTACAGCACCCGCACGCGGGAGGGCATGCTGCGCCAGCCGTCCTGGCTCAGGCTCCGCCCGGACCTGGCGCCCGAGGACTCGGCCGCGGACGTTCCGGACGACCCGGTGTGACGCGGGGCCGGTCGCCGGCCTGCCCCTCACCACCGGGGCGGCGGTGCGCCCTTGGCGCGGGAGTGAAAAGGCGGGACCCTGAACTCCCCTTCCCCCCACAGCCGTTGGGCTGCGTCACCCCGAGGAGAACGCGATGCTGTCGCGTACCGCCGCAACGCCCCGCAGGAGATGGCTCACCGCACCGCTCGGTGCCCTCGCCCTCGTCGTCGCCCTTCCCGCGACCGCCTTCGCCGCTCCGCCGCCCGGACTGCCCGGCGACGCGGACAACCTGGAGCGCACGTACCAGCCCGCCTACGACTACGACACCGACGGCTGCTATCCCACACCGGCCATCGGCGCCGACGGAACGGTCAACGGCGGGCTGAAACCGACCGGCGCCCTCAACGGCGACTGCCGCGACGCCTCCGACCTGGACCACACCAACGGCTACGCGCGCGCCACGTGCGACGGCGACTGGTGCGCCTACATGTACGGCCTCTACTTCGAGAAGGACCAGGCGCTGCCCGGCAGCAGCCTCGGCGGGCACCGGCACGACTGGGAGCACGTCGTGGTGTGGGTGCGCGACGGCGACGTACGGTACGTCTCGACGTCCCAGCACGGCTCGTTCAGCGTGCACGAGCGGTCGGCCGTCCGCTTCGACGGCACCCATCCGAAGGTCGTCTACCACAAGGACGGCATCAGCACCCACTGCTTCCGCCTGGCGACCTCGAACGACGAACCGCCCGAGAACCACAGGGGCACCTGGCAGTACCCGGCCCTGGTGGGCTGGAACGGCTACCCGGCGGGCCTGCGCGACAAGCTGAGCGCCTACGACTTCGGCAGTGCGGACTTCGGCCTCGGGGACGGCAGCTTCGCCTCCCACCTGGCCGCGGCCAAGCCCTCCGGCATCGCCTTCGACCCGCATGCCTGAGGCGGAGCGGGACGGCTGCGGGCCGGACGGGCTGGCGGTGCGCCACGGACGGCGCGACACCCACTATCGTGTCCGCATGTCCGCCCCCGAACTGATCCGCGTCGTCTCCCGCGACTCCCCCATGGCCCTGGCCCAGGTCGAGCGTGTCCGGGCCGAGTTGGCGTCCCTCCACCCCGGCGTGCGCACCGAGGTGGTGCCGGTGAGGACCACCGGCGACAAGTGGCTCGGCGATCTGTCGCAGGTGGAGGGCAAGGGCGCGTTCACCAAGGAGGTCGACGCCGCGCTGCTGTCGGGCGAGGCCGATCTCGCGGTGCACTGCGTCAAGGACGTGCCCGCCGACCGGCCGCTGCCCGCCGGTACGGTCTTCGCCGCGTTCCTGAAGCGGGACGACGTCCGGGACGCGCTCGTCCACCCGGGCGGCCTGACCCTGGACGAGCTGCCCGCCGGGACGCGCGTCGGCACGTCGTCGGTGCGCCGGGTCGCCCAGCTGGCCGCCACCCATCCGCACCTGCGGTGCGTGCCGTTCCGCGGCAACGCCAACCGGCGCCTGGCGAAGCTCGCCGCGGGTGAGGCGGACGCGCTGCTGCTCGCGGTGTCCGGCCTGGAGCGCATCGGCCGCGAGGACGTGATCAGCGAGGTCCTCTCCCCCGAGACGATGATGCCGCCGATCGGCGCGGGCATCCTCGCCCTGCAGTGCCGCGAGGGCGACAGCGCGCTCATCGAGGCGGTGGGCGCTCTCGGCGACCCGACGACGCACCGGGAGGCGACGGCGGAACGCATGTTCCTGCACGTCCTGCAGGGGCACTGCAACAGCCCGATCGCGGGGCACGCGCACGTGGACCGGAGCGGGGAACTCTCGCTGCGGGGCTGCGTCTTCACCCCGGACGGCAAGATCCGGCTGAACGCCCACGAGTGGGCCGGCCGTCTCGACCCGGCGACGCTGGGCACCTCGGTCGCCGTGGCCCTGCTGCGGCAGGGCGCCCGGGAGATCATCGACGGCATCGCGCACTGAGGCGCCGCGGCCCCGGGGTCAGGCGGAGCCCTCCTCCGACTGGCCTCGCAGGAACGCGCTGACCTGGTGGGCGAGGCCCTCGTCGCGCACCGTGCCGCAGGGGGTGCCGGCGGCCCCGTCGACCAGTCCGAGGGCGCCGCTCCACAGCCGGCGGTCGGCCCACTCCTCGTCCACCCGCAGCTGCACCTGGACGTCCACCTGGCGAAGGCTCGCCTCCGGGCCGGCCGCGTAGAGCACGGCGGTGGCGCGGCGCAGCGGGTAGACGTCGAAGCCCTCGATGAACTGGGAGTTGCGCCAGTCGAGGAAGGCGCTCTCCCCGTCGGGGCCGATCCGCACGTCGGCCTGGCCGTCCTCCAGGTGGATGCCGAGGTGCCGCCCGCCCCGGTTCTCGACGGTCACCCGGACACGGAAGTACGTCAGGCCCTCGGCCGCGTCGTCGCGCCCGCGCGGTGGCTCGGCCGGCTCAAGGCGGTGCACACGGACCCGCAGGCCGGCGTGCTCGTCGTACTCCTGCCAGTCCCCGACCACGTTCGGCTCGTACACGGTGCCCCTCTCGACCTCTCGACGCTGCTTCCTATCCGTGCGCCGAGTGGGCTGTCAAATGCGCGGAATGCGCTGTGGCCAGGGGCTTCGCCCCATTTGATCGGTGATCAAGCGCTGCGCAGGGACGATCCGCCGGCCCCCGCGGGAGCGATCACAGGGAGCGTGCCGCACATCACGTCCGGCGACAGGACGGCGCCGTTCACCGGTCCGCACCCGTTCGAGTGGCCGTTCGGGCCATTCGCGCTCAGTATCCATATGTACGAGGACTTGCCAGCACCCCTGCTGAGGGAGGTGCGCGTGATGCGTGTCGCCGGCAGAACCAAACCCCACCCGCACGACGACGCCCCCGACACGGCCGCGGCGTTCGACCGGCTCGCCGGGCTGCCCGAGGGACCCGAGCGCAAAGCGCTGCGGGACGATCTGATCCGGGTCTGGCTGCCCATGGCGGAGCGGATCGCCGTCCGCTTCCGGGGCCGCGGCGAGAACCTGGAGGATCTGTATCAGGTGGCGGCCCTCGGCCTGGTCAAGGCCGTCGACCACTACGACCCGGAGCGCGGCCACGCCTTCGAGGCGTACGCCGTACCGACCGTGACCGGCGAGATCAAACGGCACTTCCGCGACCACATGTGGACCCTGCACGTGCCGCGCCGGATCCAGGACCTGCGCAACCGGGTCCGCCGATCCGCGAAGGAGCTGGCGCAGGTCACCCCCGGGCGCGCGCCGACCGTCGCGGAGATCGCCGAGCACGCGCAGCTGACCGAGGACGAGGTGCGTACCGGCATGGAGGCCCTGGAGTGCTTCTCCGCGCTGTCGCTGGAGGCGGAGATGCCCGGCACCGACGGATACGCGCTCGGCGACGCGCTGGGCGGCCCCGACCCCGCCTTCGACGCGGTCGTGGACCGGGTGGCGGTCCGGCCCTGCCTGGAGGCGCTGCCCGAACGCGAGCGCACCATCCTCTACCTGCGCTTCTTCGGAGGGATGACACAGAGCGGCATCGCCCGGCAGCTCGGCATCTCCCAGATGCACGTCTCCCGGCTGCTCACCGGCTGTTTCGACCGGATACGCGAGGAGATCCTGGCGGAGGCCCGCTGAGCGCGGGCCCGCCGAGCGCGGGCCCGGCGGTCGCGGGCCGCCCCAGGCGGTCCTCCAGGGCGGTGCGGATCTCCGGTGGCATCACTCCCGTGCGCCCCCAGATGAGCATCGTTTCCGCCACGCTGCGGAGTTTGATGTTCGTATGCTGGGAAACCTCCTTGAGGACGATCCACCCCTCGTCCGGCGTCACCCCGCCGAGGGCGACGACCACACCGATCGCCTGGTCGACGACGGCGTGCGAGACGACCGCCTCCTTGAGCTGCCGGACCTCCTCCTGCAGCCGGAAGATCTGGTCCGAGTCCGAGTCCGGGTCAGCGCACGAGGCCGGGACCCTGTCCGGGTCCGTGAAGTCCGTGGGGGGCATGGTCACCTCCGGGTCTCCATCCTGGCCAGGGGCGCCGTGCCGCGCCACCGGGCCGTCCGGGGCTCCCGCCTCCCCGTTTCGGCGCCGCCGCCGGGGTACTCGGCAGGCGCCCGCCGCACTCCCGGCCGGACACTGGTGTGGAGCCGGTGGCTGCCGGTGGACGAGATCAGGACACGACTGCCATGAACCACGACATGCCCTCCCCTGCCCGCGAGGAGAGCCCCCTGTCCACGCAATCGGTGTACGGGGCGCCCTGCTGGGTGAGTCTCACCAGCCGTGATCTGAAGGCCACCGAGGAGTTCTACTCCGCCGTGCTGGGCTGGCAGTGGCGGCCCGCCAAACTGGGCGAGCCGTTCCGCATCGCCCTGGCCGACGGGGTGCCGGTCGCCGGGATCGCCGCCGTCGCCGCGATGTGGCAGATGGCGGTGGCGTGGACGGCGTACTTCGCCGTGCGCAGCGCGGACGAGGCGGTGTCGCGGGCGCAGGAGCGCGGTGGCACCGCCGCGGTGGGGCCGATCTCCCTGCCTCCGGGCCGGGCGGCCCTGCTCGCCGACCGGGACGGTGCGACGTTCGGGATCTGGGAGGGCGAGCTGTTCTCGGACTGGGAGACCTGGCGCACCAAGCGTCCCGCCTTCATCCGGCTGCACACCCGTGACGCCTTCGACGCCGCCATCTTCTACGGCGAGATCTTCGACTGGGCGTCGGGGAAGGGCTGCTGCGAGGTCCGGTACGAGGGCGACGAGGTGGTCCTGCGCCAGGAGGGCGAGGTGGTGGCCCGTATCGAGTCGGGAGCCCTCGGCGCCGCGCCCGACCCGGCCGTGCGGCCGCACTGGCAGATCCACTTCGCCGTCGAGGACGTCGTGGCCTGCGCGCGCGCCGCGGAGCGGCACGGCGGCAGCGTCCTGTCCCTCGGCGCCAACGAGGCGGTCCTCCGGGACGCCGACGGCGCGCAGTTCACGGTGACCGCGCGCCGCCTCGGCAGCTGACCTCACCGGCTCACCGGCCGGTGCGGGACGGCCGGGAGAGCAGCACCAGGCTGCGCTGCTCGACGGTCAGCCGGGTGCCCGCCTTGTGTTCGGCCTCGTCGGGGACGCCCTCCGGGTCGGCGGTGTCGACCAGGGTCGTCCAGCGTTCGCCGTAGCCGGCGCCGGGCAGCCGGAAGTCGGCCGGCTCCCAGTGGCTGTTGAGCAGCAGCAGGAAGGAGTCGTCGACCACGCGCCGGCCGCGGGGATCGGGCTCGGCGATGGCGTCGCCGTTGAGGAAGACGCCGACGGTGTGGGCGTCGGGGCGCTGCCAGTCGTCGTCGGTCATCTCCCGGGCGTCCGGCCGCAGCCACACCAGGTCGGGCAGCGGTTGCTCCGCGCGGGTGACCGTCTCGCCGCGGAAGTAGCGGCGCCGGCGCAGCACGGGGTGGTCGGCGCGCAGGGCGATGAGACGCCGGGCGAAGTCCAGCAGCGCGCGCTGCTCCTCGTTCAGCCGCCAGTCGATCCAGGAGATCTCGTTGTCCTGGCAGTAGGCGTTGTTGTTGCCGCGCTGGGTGCGGCCCAGTTCGTCGCCGTGGCAGAGCATCGGGATGCCCTGCGAGAGCAGGAGGGTGGCCAGGAAGTTGCGCTGCTGGCGTCCGCGCAGTTCCCGGACGGCCGGGTCCTTCGTGCCTCCCTCCGCACCGCAGTTCCAGGACCGGTTGTGGCTCTCGCCGTCCTGGTTGTCCTCGCCGTTGGCCTCGTTGTGCTTGTCGTTGTACGAGACCAGGTCGCGCAGCGTGAACCCGTCGTGCGCGGTGACGAAGTTGACGCTGGCGCGGGGGCGGCGCCGGCTGTGCTGGTAGAGGTCGGAGGAGCCGGTCAGCCGGGAGGCGAACTCACCGAGGGTGTTGTCCTCCGCGCGCCAGAAGTCCCGTACGGCGTCGCGGTACTTGCCGTTCCACTCCGACCACAGCTGCGGGAAGTTGCCCACCTGGTAGCCGCCCTCGCCCACGTCCCAGGGCTCGGCGATCAGCTTGACGCGGCTGATCACGGGGTCCTGCTGGATGAGGTCGAAGAACGCGGAGAGCCGGTCCACCTCGTGGAACTGCCGGGCGAGGGTGGCGGCGAGGTCGAAGCGGAAGCCGTCGACGTGCATCTCGGTCACCCAGTACCGCAGCGAGTCCATGATGAGCTGGAGCACGTAGGGGTGGCGCATCAGCAGGCTGTTGCCGGTGCCGGTGGTGTCGTAGTAGTGCTGCCAGTCTCCGTCAACGAGGCGGTAGTACGAGGCGTTGTCGATGCCGCGGAAGGAGAGGGTGGGGCCCCTCTCGTTGCCCTCGGCGGTGTGGTTGTAGACCACGTCGAGGATCACTTCGAGGCCGGCCTCGTGCAGGGTCTTGACCATCGACTTGAACTCGCTGACCTGCTGGCCGCGGGTACCGAGGGCGGCGTAGCCGTTGTGGGGCGCGAAGAAGCCGATGGTGTTGTAGCCCCAGTAGTTGGACAGGCCCCTGTCCTGGAGCACCCCGTCGTGCACGAACTGGTGCACGGGCATCAGCTCCACGGCGGTCGCGCCCAGGGAGGTGAGGTGCTCCACGACCGCCGGGTGCGCGAGGCCCGCGTAGGTGCCGCGCAGTTCCTCGGGCACGTCGGGGTGGGTGCGGCTGAGTCCGCGGACGTGGGCCTCGTAGATGACGCTCTCGGAGTACGGGCGGCGCGGCGGGCGGTCGTCGCCCCAGTCGAAGAAGGGGTCGGTGACCACGCCGAGCATGGTGTGCCCGGCGCTGTCGCCCGGGTCGGCCCTGCCCTTGGCCCGCTCGAAGAGGGAGGCGTGGTTGTCCACCAGCCCGTCCACGGCCCGGGTGTACGGGTCGAGGAGCAGCTTCGCCGGGTTGCAGCGGTGGCCGACGGCCGGGGCCCACGGGCCGTGGACCCGGTAGCCGTAGCGCTGCCCCGGGCCGACGCCGGGCAGGTAGCAGTGCCAGACGAAGCCGTCGACGTCGGGCAGCGGGATGCTGCTGTGGTTGCCGTCGTCGTCGACGAGGACGAGGTCGACGCGTTCGGCGACCTCGCTGAACAGGGCGAAGTTGGTGCCCTGTCCGTCGTACGCGGCTCCCAGCGGATAGGGGTGCCCGCTCCACACGGGCGACCCCTTCCAGTTCGGCCTGGCGCGGGTCACCGGGCCTCCTCCAGAACGCCTTCGCGGGTACGTGCCCAGCCGGCCACGCGGGCCACCGGCATGATCTCTCGTGGCACTTCCAGCCCCTCCTGGGTGATCGGCTCGGGCGGCGTCGCCACCAGCGGGACGCGTTCGCCGGACCGGGCGCGGCGCGAGAACCAGATGACCTTCGCCCCGGTGTCGGCGGCGCAGCATCCCCAGCCGTCGCTGTTCGCGGCGAGGTGCTGCAGACAGGTGCGCAGGTCCTGGTCGGGACGGAGCGCCTGGTCGTTGCCCCCTACGGCCGTGATGAGGTGCTGGCGGTTCCACCACATCTCGATCGACGTGTTCTTGTCGCTCGCGTGCTCGTCGATCGCTCGCAGCAGCATCTCGGCGCCCGAGCAGACGGGTTCGACGAGGTTCTCCAGGTTCCAGAACCGGAGGTGAGCGGCCAGGATGCGCCTGACCTGTCCGACCCGTTCCGGGCTCACTTCCACGTCGAGGTGGTAGTAGCAGGGCACTGCGGTCTTCATCGTCGTGGCTCCTCACCGCGAAGGCTCCCGCTCCTCCTCGTCCCTTGGGGGACGGGCTCCCCGATCACGAAGCGTGAGCGCTGATCGCTTCTGAGTCACTCCAGAGTGGGAGCAGTAGTCCATTCGTGCAACACGAGCCGCACAGGGCCGGGATCCGGGCGGGGAATGGCCACGGAAAGCGGTTGAAGATCCAACAAGACGGAACGTCACCACCCGTGCACCATGTGTCAAGAACTCGATCGTCCGTACCACCGGACCGTCCGGAAGGTGACCGGCCATGCTGCTTCCCGCGAAAAGCGAAGTCGCCCGGCAGCTGCGGCATTACCGCGCCTGGGAACGCTCGATGCTCGTGTCCCCCGCGAACGTGCGGGTCCGGACCACCTTCGAGGACTCCGGCTACACCCTCTGCGTGCTGATGGGGAAGCGGTGCGCCCGCGAGGCCGCGGACGCCGCCGAAAGATATCTGCGGACGGATCTGGTCACCCACGGGCATGCGCAGGACCCGGCGGAGCAGCGGCTCGCCCCGTCGGGCCACGGGGCTCCCTCGGGCGCGGCCTGACCCAATCGGCCGGGCCGGCGCCCGGCCCCGTAGCACGGCGGAGGTGAGATGCGGATGAGCGCGACCGTGGGGATCGGACGTATCCCGATCCGGGACGTCCACCCGGTGGTGGAGTACGGCAGGCGGCCGGCGAAGGCGGTGACGGGCGAGACGTTCGAGGTCACCGCGTCCGTGTTCCGGGAGGGACACGACGCGGTGGCCGCCAACGTCGTGCTGAAGGATCCCGAGGGCCGGCCGGGGCCCTGGACGCCGATGCGGGAGCTGGCCCCGGGCAGTGACCGCTGGGGCGCCGAGGTCACCCCGGACGCGCCGGGCGAGTGGACGTACCGGGTGGAGGCGTGGAGCGACCCCGTCGCCACCTGGCGGCACGCCGCGCGGATCAAGGTCCCGGCGGGCATCGACACCGGCCTCGTGCTCGAGGAGGGGGCCGAGCTGTACCGGCGGGCCGCCGCGGGCGTGCCGGCGGACTCGGGTCGCGCGGTGGTGCTGGCGGCGGCGCGGGCCCTGCACGACGACTCGCTGCCCGTGGCCACCCGGTTGGCGGCGGCGTCGACGCCGGAGGTGGACGCGGTCCTGGCCCGGCACCCCCTGCGGGACCTGGTCACCTCCTCCGACCCACTGCCCCTGCTCGTGGAACGCGAACGCGCCCTCTACGGCGCCTGGTACGAGTTCTTCCCCCGCTCCGAGGGCACCCCCGACCGGCCCCACGGCACCTTCCGCACCGCCGCCCGACGCCTGCCCGCCATCGCCGCCATGGGCTTCGACGTCGTCTACCTCCCCCCGGTCCACCCCATCGGCACCACCCACCGCAAGGGCCGCAACAACACCCTCTCCGCCACCCCCGACGACGTCGGCGTCCCCTGGGCCATCGGCTCCCCCGAAGGCGGCCACGACGCGATCCACCCCGCCCTGGGCACCCTCGACGACTTCGACCACTTCGTCACCGAAGCCACCGCACTCGGCCTCGAAGTCGCCCTCGACTTCGCCCTCCAGTGCTCCCCCGACCACCCCTGGGTCCACAAACACCCCGACTGGTTCCACCACCGCCCCGACGGCACCATCGCCCACGCCGAGAACCCGCCCAAGAAGTACCAGGACATCTACCCCCTCGCCTTCGACACCGACCCCGACGGCCTCCACGCCGAAACGGTACGGATCCTGCGGCACTGGATGGACCACGGCGTACGGATCTTCCGCGTCGACAACCCCCACACCAAACCCGTCGCCTTCTGGGAACGCGTCATCGCCGACATCAACGGCGCCGACCCCGACGTCGTCTTCCTCGCCGAGGCCTTCACCCGCCCCGCGATGATGCACACCCTCGCCCAGATCGGCTTCCAGCAGTCCTACACCTACTTCACCTGGCGCAACACCAAACAGGAACTGACCCAGTACCTCACCGAACTGACGGGGGACGCCGCCTCCTACATGCGGCCCAACCTCTTCGCCAACACCCCCGACATCCTGCACGCCTACCTCCAGCACGGAGGCCGCCCCGCCTTCGAGGTCCGCGCCGTCCTCGCCGCCACCCTCTCCCCCACCTGGGGCATCTACAGCGGCTACGAACTCTGCGAGAACACCCCCCTGCGCGAAGGCGGCGAGGAATACCTCGACAGCGAGAAATACCAGCTCACACCCCGCGACTGGGCCGCCGCCAACCGCGAGGGCACCACCATCGCCCCCCTCGTCACCCGCCTCAACACCATCCGGCACGCCCACCCCGCGCTGCACCGGCTCAGGAACCTCCGCTTCCACCACACCGACAACGACGCGTTGATCGCGTACAGCAAGCGGGTCGGGTCCGACGTCGTGCTGGTGGTCGCCAACCTCGATCCGCATCGCACCCAGGAGGCCACGATCTCGCTCGACATGCCGCAGCTCGGCCTGGACTGGCACGCGTCCGTGCCGGTCCACGACGAACTCACGGATCGGACCTACCACTGGGGCCGGACGAACTACGTGCGGCTCGAGCCCGGCCGGGCTCCCGCCCATGTCTTCCACGTCCGGCGACCGTCCGCCGCCACGCCGCAGAACGGAGGGTCAGGAGCCTCATGACCGTCAACGAGCCCGTGCCTGACACCTTCGAGGACACCCCCGCGGGGGACCGGCATCCGGACTGGTTCAAACGAGCCGTCTTCTACGAGGTCCTCGTCCGCTCCTTCCAGGACAGCAACGGCGACGGCGTCGGCGACCTCAAGGGCCTCACCGCCAAACTGGACTACCTGCAATGGCTGGGCGTGGACTGCCTGTGGCTCCCGCCCTTCTTCAAGTCGCCGCTGCGCGACGGCGGTTACGACGTCTCCGACTACACCGCCGTCCTGCCCGAGTTCGGCGACCTCGCCGACTTCGTCGCCTTCATCGACGCGGCGCACCAGCGCGGCATCCGCGTGATCATCGACTTCGTCATGAACCACACCAGCGACCAGCACCCGTGGTTCCAGGAGTCCCGCAAGAACCCGGACGGCCCCTACGGCGACTACTACGTCTGGGCCGACGACGACACCCGGTACGCGGACGCCCGCATCATCTTCGTCGACACCGAGGCGTCGAACTGGACCCACGACCCGGTCCGCGGCCAGTACTACTGGCACCGGTTCTTCTCCCACCAGCCGGACCTCAACTACGAGAACCCGGCCGTGCAGGAGGAGATGCTGGCCGCCCTCAAGTTCTGGCTGGACCTGGGCGTGGACGGCTACCGCCTCGACGCCGTGCCCTACCTGTACGCCGAGGAGGGCACCAACTGCGAGAACCTGCCCGCCTCGCACGCGTTCCTCAAGCGGGTGCGCCGCGAGATCGACGCGCAGTACCCGGACACCGTGCTGCTGGCCGAGGCCAACCAGTGGCCGGAGGACGTCGTCGACTACTTCGGCGACTACTCCACGGGCGGCGACGAGTGCCACATGGCCTTCCACTTCCCGGTCATGCCGCGGATCTTCATGGCGGTCAGAAGGGAGTCGCGCTACCCGGTCTCGGAAATCCTCGCCAAGACGCCGGCCATCCCGTCGGGCTGCCAGTGGGGCATCTTCCTGCGCAACCACGACGAGCTGACCCTGGAAATGGTCACCGACGAAGAGCGCGACTACATGTACGCGGAGTACGCCAAGGACCCGCGGATGCGCGCCAACATCGGCATCCGCCGGCGCCTGGCCCCGCTCCTGGACAACGACCGCGACCAGATCGAACTGTTCACGGCCCTGCTGCTGTCCCTGCCCGGCTCGCCGATCCTCTACTACGGCGACGAGATCGGCATGGGCGACAACATCTGGCTCGGCGACCGCGACGCCGTGCGCACCCCCATGCAGTGGACGCCCGACCGCAACGCGGGCTTCTCCTCGTCCGACCCGGGGCGGCTGTTCCTGCCCACGATCATGGACCCGGTCCACGGCTACCAGGTGACGAACGTCGAGGCGGCGATGGCCTCGCCGTCCTCGCTGCTGCACTGGACGCGCCGCATGATCGAGATCCGCAAGCAGAACCCCGCCTTCGGCCTCGGCACCTACACCGAGCTGCCCTCCTCCAACCCGGCGGTGCTGGCCTTCCTGCGGGAGGCCCCCCCGAATGGGGAAGAAGGGGACGACCTGGTGCTGTGCGTGAACAACTTCGCCCGGTTCGCCCAGCCCACGGAGCTGGACCTGCGCGAGTTCGCCGGCCGCCATCCGGTCGAGCTGTTCGGCGGGGTCCGGTTCCCCGCCATCGGCGAGCTGCCGTACCTGCTGACCCTCGGGGGCCACGGCTTCTACTGGTTCCGGCTCACCCGAGTCGCATCCCGCATCGGTCGCCGCGCTTGAGCGTGGGCCGAGGAAAGGACGCGTCACCATGCCGAAGACCGCACCCCTGCGCCCCAGACGCAGGCAGCTCGCCGAGCCGATGGCGTCGCTCGGCGAGTTGCTGCGCCAGTGGCTGCCGCGCCAGCGCTGGTTCGCGGGCAAGGACCGGCCCGTGGCCGAGCTGGGCCTGCTGTCGATGACCGAGCTGTTTCCGGGCTGTCTGCACCTCCTGGTGCAGACCGGGCAGGGCTCCGCGCCCCCGCCGGGCGGCACTCCCCCCGCCGGGGACTGCTACCAACTGCTGCTCGGCGTACGCGAACAGCCCTCGCCTCGTCTGGGCCGGGCGATCATCGGGCAGGTCCAGGACGGTCCGCTGGCCGGGCGGACGGTCTACGACGCGCTGCACGACCCGCGCACCGCCCAGTTGCTCCTGGAACGGCTGCGGCACCCGGGCAAGGCGGGCCCGCTGCGTTTCGAGGCCGACCCCGCGCGGCCGGTGCCGGGCGGACTGGTACCGCGGCTGCTGGACGCGGAGCAGTCGAACTCCTCGCTGATCTACGGCGACGAGTTCATCCTGAAGCTCTTCCGGCGCATCCAGCCCGGTGTCAACCCCGACCTGGAGGTGCCGGACGCGCTGGCCCGGCAGGGCTGCGGCCGGGTTCCGGCGCCGGTCGCGTGGATGCGGACGACCCATCCGTACGGGGCGACACTCGGCGTGCTCCAGCCGTTCCTGCACGGCGCCTCCGACGGGTGGACCCTGTCGCTGAACGCCCTGGCCGCCGGGGACGACTTCACCGTACAGGCCCACGAACTGGGGCAGGCGATGGGCGACGTGCACCTCGCGCTGGCCTCCGCCTTCCCGTCCGGCGCTCCCGGTGAGAACGGCCGCACGGCGGCGGCGATGACCGAGCGGCTGACCGCGGCCGCGCACTGCGTACCGGCGCTGCAGCCCTTCGTACCGGGTCTGCGGGCGGCCTTCGCGGCGCTGTCCACCTGCGACTCCGGGCCGCCCGCCCAGCGCGTCCACGGCGACCTGCACCTGGGTCAGGTGCTGCGGGCCGGCCGGGACTGGTTCGTCATCGACTTCGAGGGCGAACCCTCGCGCCCGCTGGCCGAACGGCGCAGCGCCCACTCCCCCGTCCGCGACATCGCGGGGATGCTGCGCTCCTTCGACTACGCCGCCCGGCAGCGCCGGCCGTGGCGCCCCGAGTGGGCACGCCGCTGCCGGGAGGCGTTCTGCGCGGGCTACGCCGCCCGCGCGGGGTGGGACCCCCGCAAGAAGCACGGCCTGCTGCGCGCCTACGAGACGGACCGCGCGGTGTACGAGGTGCTGTACGAGGCCCGGCACCGCCCCGACTGGCTTCCCGTACCCATGGCGGCGATCGAACGACTCGCCGTGAGAGGAGACTGACCCGTGGCCCTCCGCGACACCTCGATCCCCGAGCCGTCCGGTCCCGTCGCGCCCGCACCCGGTGCGTGCGCGACCGCGCCGCCCCTGGACCCCACCGACCGGGGGCGCCTGCTGGCGGGCGCCCACCACGACCCGCACGCCCTGCTGGGCGCCCACCCGGTGCCCGGCGGCATCGCCTTCCGGGCGCTGCGCCCCTTCGCCCGCGAGGTGAGCGTGGTCGTCGACGGCGAGCACCACGCCCTCGCGTCGGACGGGGACGGCCTGTTCTCCGGCGTGCTGCCGCTCGCCGGGATCCCGGCGTACACGCTGTCGGTGGCCTACGAGCAGGGCGAGCCGCGGGAGACGCACGACCCGTACCGCTTCCTGCCCGCCCTCGGCGAGCTGGACCTGCATCTGATCGCCGAGGGCCGGCACGAGCAGCTGTGGCAGGCGCTCGGCGCGGAGCCGATGACCCACGAGGGCGTCACCGGCACCCGGTTCACGGTGTGGGCGCCGAACGCCCAGGGGGTGCGGGTCGCGACCGACTTCACCCACTGGGACGGCACCGCGTTCCCGATGCGTTCGCTGGGTTCGTCCGGGGTGTGGGAGCTGTTCCTGCCGGGCGTCGGCGAGGGCACCCGGTACAAGTTCGAGATCCACTCGCGGTACGGGCACCGGTTCCTGAAGGCCGACCCGATGGCCCGCGCGGCCGAGGAGCCGCCGAACACCGCGTCCGTGGTGACCGCCTCGCGCTACGAGTGGGGCGACGCCCGGTGGATGCGGACCCGCGCCGACACGCCCGTGCACGAGGCGCCGTTCTCGGTGTACGAGGTGCACCTGCCGTCCTGGCGGCCGGGGCTGACCTACCGCGAGCTGGCCGAGGAACTGCCCGCCTACGTCAAGGACCTCGGCTTCACGCACGTCGAGCTGATGCCGGTCGCCGAGCACCCCTACGGGCCGTCCTGGGGCTACCAGGTCACCGGGTTCTACGCGCCGACCGCGCGTCTGGGCTCGCCGGACGACTTCCGTCACCTGGTCGACGCGCTGCACCGGGCCGGGATCGGCGTGATCATGGACTGGGTGCCGGCGCACTTCCCGAAGGACGACTGGGCGCTGGGCCGCTTCGACGGCGACCCGCTGTACGAGCCCGGGGACGACCGGCGGGCGACCCACCCGGACTGGGGGACGTACACCTTCGACTTCGCGCGGACCGAGGTGCGCAACTTCCTCGTGGCGAACGCCGTGTACTGGTGCGAGGAATTCCACATCGACGGGCTGCGTGTCGACGCGGTCGCCTCCATGCTCTACCTGGACTACTCGCGCGACTCCGGCCAGTGGGAACCCAACCAGTACGGCGGCCGGGAGGACCTGGCGGCGATGGGGTTCCTCCAGGAGATGAACGCGACCGTCTACCGGCGCTGCCCGGGCGTGGTCACCATCGCCGAGGAGTCGACCGCGTGGGGCGGGGTGACCCGGCCGACCGACACCGGCGGGCTCGGCTTCGGCCTGAAGTGGAACATGGGCTGGATGCACGACTCGCTGGAGTACGCCGCCCACGAGCCGGTGCACCGCAAGTACCACCACCACGAGATGACGTTCTCGATGGTGTACGCGTACAGCGAGAACTACGTGCTGCCGATCTCCCACGACGAGGTGGTGCACGGCAAGCAGGCGCTGGTGTCGAAGATGCCGGGCGACTGGTGGCAGCGGCGCGCGAACGCGCGCGCCTACCTGGGCTTCATGTGGGCTCATCCCGGCAAGCAACTGCTCTTCATGGGGCAGGAGTTCGCGCAGGGCGCCGAGTGGTCGGAGCAGCAGGGCCCGGAGTGGTGGCTCCTGGACGAGGGGTACCACTCGGCGGGCGACCACCGCGGGATGCGGGACCTGGTCCGCGACCTCAACACCCGCTACGCGCGCACCCCGGCCCTGTGGCAGCGCGACACCGACCCGGCCGGCTTCCGCTGGGTGTCGGTGGACGCGGCCGAGGACAACGTCTTCGCGTTCCTGCGGTACGCCGCGGACGGCACCCCGCTGCTGGCGGTGTCGAACTTCTCCCCCGTCGTCCGGCACGGGTACGGGCTCGCCGTCGGCGACGAGGCGGTCGCCTGGCAGGAGGTGCTCAACACCGACGCCGAGCGGTACGGGGGCAGCGGCGTGACCGACCCGGACCCGGTCAAGCCGGAGGACGGGATCATCCGGGTCACGCTGCCTCCGCTGGCCACGGTGTGGCTGGCGCCGTACGCCCACTGAGGCGACCAGGTGTCCGACCGGCTGCCCGGGGCAGTCGGTCGGTGTCACCGGCCCTCGGAAAGGCGGCACCACGTGCGCACCGTCGGAGTGGAGGAGGAGCTCCTCCTGGTCGATCCCGCGACGGGTGAGCCGCGGGCGCTGTCCGCCGCCGTGCTCGCCCGGGCCTTCCTGGCCGGCTGCGGGCAGGACGTGTTCGAGAAGGAACTGCACGAGCAGATGCTCGAGTTCGCCACCCATCCGCAGGCGGACATGGACCGGCTGCACACGGAGATCGTCCGCTGCCGCCAGGAGGCCGCGCGGCACGCCGGGGGGATCGGGTGCGCCGTCGCCGCGCTCGCCACGTCACCGCTGCCGGTCACTCCGTCCATCGGTGTGAACCGGCGCTACGAGTGGATGGCCGAGCAGTACGGCGTCGTGGTGCACGAGCAGCTGGTCCTGGGCTGCCACGTGCACGTGTCGGTCGACTCGGACGAGGAGGGCGTCGCGGTGATCGACCGGGTGCGGCCCTGGCTGCCGGTGCTGGCCGCGCTGAGCGCGAACTCGCCGTTCTGGCAGGGCCGGGACTCCTCGTACAGCAGCTACCGCAGCCGGGTCTGGCAGCGCTGGCCGTCGGCCGGTCCGACCGAGCTGTTCGGCTCGGCGGAGCGCTACCACCGCCGGGTCGCGGACATGCTCGCCACCGGGACGATCCTGGACGACGGGATGGTCTACTTCGACGTCCGGCTCTCCCAGCGGTATCCGACGGTCGAGTTCCGGGTCGCGGACGTCTGCCTGGACGCCTCGACGGCCGTCGTCCTCGCCGCGCTCGCCCGCGCGCTGGTCGACACCGCGGCGCGGGAGTGGCGCCGGGGCGCCGAGCCGGCCGAGGACAGCGTGAGCCTGCTCCGCCTCGCCGCCTGGCGGGCCGCCCGGTCCGGACTGACGCAGGAGCTGCTGCACCCCGCCACCATGCGGCGGATGCCCGCCGAGACGGTCGTCCGGGCCCTCCTGGACCACACCGCGGAGGCACTCGCGGCGGCGGGCGACCTCGACCGGGTGCGGGAGGGGGTCGACGACCTGCTGCGGCACGGCAACGGCGCCCGGGTGCAGCGCGACCTGCTGGAGCGCACCGGCAGTCTGCGGGAGGTCGTCGCCGCGTGCGTGCGCCGCACTCGGGCGGCCTGAGCCCTCGGTCAGTAGATCAGGGCCAGGGCGTAGCCCAGGAGACCCGCCGCGAAGACCACCACGACCGCGATGATCAGAGCCAGCGGCCCCTTGGCCCAGCCCTTGGCCGGGTTGCTGAGCAGATCCTGGGGGCCCGCCTCGGGCATGCTGCTCTCCGCCGGCGGGGTCTCGCCGGGCGGCACGCCGCCGCCCGGCTCCAGGCCGGTGCTGAGTCGGGGCTCGGGATCCGGATTCACGTAGGTCATGACCCCCGAGTCCCCCGATCGGGCCCGGATCACCGGGCGGGAACACTTCTGCCGTCCGGGCCCCCCGCCGCCTGCGGCTGGGCTAGATTCCGAGCACCGCCGACCACGGTGCCCGTCGGTGGCGTCACCGTCCGTACACGTCAGGAGCCGGCGTACATGCGCGACCCCGCTCTCGGTCCCCCGGCCGTCCCGCCGCTGACCGGCGGACTGGCCGACAGTCTCTTCGAGACGGCCGCCCGCACTCCGGACCTGCCGATGCTGGCCCGCCGCCGCGCTCCCGGTTCCGCGGAGTGGGACGCGGTGACGGCGGCGGAGTTCCGCGACGAGGTGGTCGACCTGGCGAAGGGTCTGATCGCGAGCGGGGTGGCGCCGGGCGACCGGGTGGCGATCCTGGCCCGTACCCGCTTCGAGTGGACGGTCTTCAGCTACGCCCTGTGGACGGTGGGGGCGGAGGTCGTGCCGGTCTACCCGACCTCCTCGCGCGACCAGGTGGAGTGGATCCTGCGGGACGCGGGCTGCGTGGGCGTGCTGGTCGAGGACGAGCAGAGCGTGATGACCGTCGGCTCGGTGTGCGCGTCGCTGCCGTCGCTGCGGCACGTGTGGCAACTGGACGCGGGCGCGCTGGACGCGCTCGTGGCGCGCGGCGCGTTCCTCCCGTCCGCCACGGTCGACTCGATGCGCCGCATCGTGCTGCCGGACTCCACGGCGGTGATCGCCTACACCTCGGGCACGTCCGGCCGTGCCCTGGGCTGCGCGCTGAGCCACCGCGGCCTGGCCGGACCCTGCGACACGCTGCTGGCGGGTTGGGGCCACACGGTGGCTCCGCCCGGAGAGCAGGGTGCGGTCCTCGCGTTCCTCCCCTTCTCTCACGTGTACGGGCTGATGATCCAGAGCCTGTGCGTGCGGGGCGGGCTCCTGATGGCGCACGAGCCGGCGATGACCACGCAGGCGCTCTCCTCGGCCCTCGGCTCCTTCCGTCCGACGTATCTGTACGCCGTGCCGTCGGTCCTGGAGAAGCTCTACAAGAATTTCCTGCGCACGGCCCAGCAGGCGGGGCACGGTGCCCTGTTCGAGCGGGCGGCGGGCACCGCGCGGGACTTCGCTGCCGCGCTGGAGCGCCGGCGCCTCGGCCGGGGGCCGGGGCCCGGCCTCGACCTGCGCCTCCAGCACGCGCTGTACGAGCGGACGGTGTACCGGCGGCTGCGCACCGCGCTGGGCGGCCGGGTGACCCGGGCGACGTCCGGTGGTTCGCCGCTCAGCCGGGAGCTCTCCCTCTTCTACGAGGGCATCGGCGTCTACGTGCACGACGGCTACGGTCTGACGGAGACCAGCGGCGGGCTGACGATGCAGCCGCTGGGCCGGGAGAAGTCGGGCACCGTCGGGCAGCCGCTGCCCGGCATGGAGGTCCGGGTGGCGGACGACGGGGAGATCCTGGTGCGCGGGCCGTCGCTGTTCCAGGGATACATCGGTGACGAGGCCGCCACCCGCGCGGTGATGCGCGGCGGCTGGCTGGCCACCGGCGACCTCGGCCACCTGGACGACGAGAACTACCTGGCGATCACCGGCCGCAAGAAGGACGTCATCATCACCAGCGGCGGCACAAGCGTGGCCCCGGCCGCCCTGGAGCAGCGGCTGCGGATGCATCCGCTCGTCCACCAGGCGGTGGTGGTGGGCGACAACCGGCCCTGTGTCGGCGCGCTGATCACGCTCGACCCGGAGTTCCTGACCCACTGGCGGGCGGCCCTGGCCCTGCCGGGCGACGCCCCCGCCCGGGAGGCGCGCGAGGAGAACGCGCTGCGGGAGGAGGTCGCGCGGGCCGTGGCCGCGGCCAACAGCGCCGTGTCGCGCTCGGAGTCGATCAGGGTCTTCCGGGTCCTGCCCGCCCCCTTCGACGTGGCGGGCGGGCTGCTCACCCCGTCGATGAAGCTGCGGCGGGACGAGATCGTACGGACCCACGCCCTGGAGATCGACGCGATGTACGAGGCCCGGTCGCACCGCCGGCCCGTGCAGGCCCGGCCGGAGGTTCCGGCCGCCTGGGAGGACGCGGACAACGTGTTCCTCGGGTGATCCGCGCCCGTCGCGCCCCCCGGCCCGTACACCGGCGCGACTAGGGTCGCCCGGCGCGGGAACTAACAAACGAAGGGAATGCGAAGAAGGACGACGCCCGGACGTGACGTGCCGGGCCGGGAAGGCGCAATGGCAGCCGAGTCGCGTTGGGACAGGACACTGGCTTCCGAGGAGATCACGAACCGCACCGCCAGCTTCACCGGGGAGTTGCACAATGTGACCGGTGCACGACTGGTCGCGGAGGAGTTCCTCTACGACCTGGCGCGTGCGGCGCCCCCCTCGGCGCCCGAGCACTGGGACGACATCCTCCTCGTCGTCACCGAGTTGGCGGCGAACGCCGTGCAGTACGCTCCGGGACCGTTCCAACTGCGGTTGCGGCGTACCTTCGACGGCGTGCACGTGGTGATGCACGACACCAGCACCACGGAGCCCGCACCGCGCCCCTTCCATCCGAGCAGCGGCGGCGGCGGCATCGGCTGGCATCTGATCCACACCCTGTCCGACCAGGTGAGCGTCGTCACCGGTGAGCGGGGCAAGGACATCCACGTCTTCCTGCCCTGGTGACCGGCGCGGTCAGGGGGCGTCCACGGGGCGCAGGGGTACGAGCGCGCTGATCGTCTTGCCGCCTCCCGGGTGCCGCTCGACGGCGATGTCGCGGGCGAGGCGGGAGACGAGCGGCCAGCCGTAGCCGCCTCCGGGGTGGGTGGTGGGGAACGCGAAGGCCGCCCGGGGTACGACCGCGCTGTTGTCGTGGACGGCGATCCACAGTCCCGCCTCGGTGGGCCTGGCCTCGAAACCGGCCAGTCCGTCGCCGTGGCGGATCGCGTTGGTGACCAGTTCCGAGACCACGAGGAGCAGGTCGACGACGTCCTCCTCGCGCACCTCGCGGCCGGGGCGGCTCCACTCGGTGCGCGCCACCGACTCCGCGTACGCCCGTGCCGCCGCCGGACCCGCCGCGGCGCCCGGGGCCGGGCCGCCGGGCGGCGCGGGGGCGGGCGGGGCCGTGGTGGCCGTGGTCATCCCGTCGGTCGGTTCCATCAGTGGTGTCCCCGGTTTCCGCGTGGTGTCGTTCGGTACCGGTCAGGTCGCGGGCGTCTCCCGCGGCGGCAGCCGGTGGTAGTAGTCGCCGACGGACGCGAGGTAGTCGCGGTCCATCGTCTCGCTGTCGGTCCGGAACCTGGGCGCGGCCTTGACCTCGGCCCTGGTGCAGGTCAGCGTGACCGTACGGGCTTCGGCGTCGATGCCGCGGACCACTCCGACCGGCACGAGCACGCTGCGGCCGAACACCCAGACGCCGGTGTCGACGACGAGGTGGCGCATGCCGAAGTGCTCGGCCTGCCGGTCCACGTGCCCGATGGTGCCGTCGCCGGCGACGACGGTGCAGCCCGTCAGGTCCTGTCCCTCCGCGTGAGCGCTGTCCGCCGTGTACGACCAGATGCTCTCCATCGGCACGCTGCCCTTCCCTCCCGTGTCGGTGACGACCGTGGGGCCGGGCGGGCGCAACGGGCCTGACCGGCTCCACAGCAGCAGATACCCGGCCGAGGCCGACGCATTCGGGTCCGGCGGGCCATTCGGCGGTGGCGTGGTCCGGACGGGGCGCGCGGCCGGTTCCCGTCCGCTCCGGCGTGCCCCGTCCGGGGGTACGTGTTCCACCGGGTGACACATCGCTTTGTCGCCGCCCGGGACCTGGGTTAGCCTCTGACGTATTTTTCTCCCGGGGGCAAATCCGTGAACTGCGCAAACGCGGACACGGGAGGCCGGACCACCCATGGTCCGGAGGGGGTGGCGAGTCCTCGCTCCGAGGGCTCCCGGGGAGCGGAACGAGGGTGCGCATGACCAAGGACAGCACGGGAGCCGTGGACGCGGTTCCGGGCGATCAGGAGCTGCGTCGTCTCCTGGCCGGCCTGACGGCCGTACGGGACGGCGACTTCGGTACGCGTCTGCCGGACGACGCGGACGGCCTGATGGGCGACATCGCCAAGGTCTTCAACGGCATGGTGGACCAGCTGTCCGTGTTCACCTCCGAGGTCACCCGGGTCTCGCGCGAGGTCGGCACCGAGGGGACCCTGGGCGGGCAGGCCCGGGTGCCGGGGGTCTCGGGCACCTGGGCCGACCTGACGGACTCGGTCAACGCCATGGCGGGCAACCTCACCACCCAGGTGCGTGACATCGCCCAGGTGGCCACCGCGGTGGCCAAGGGCGACCTGTCGCAGAAGATCGACGTGGACGCCCGCGGGGAGATCCTGGAGCTGAAGAACACCATCAACACGATGGTCGACCAGCTCTCCGCCTTCGCCGACGAGGTCACCCGCGTCGCCCGCGAGGTCGGCACCGACGGGCGGCTCGGCGGCCAGGCCGACGTCCAGGGCGTCAGGGGCACGTGGCGCGACCTCACCGACTCGGTGAACTTCATGGCGGGCAACCTGACCAGCCAGGTCCGCAACGTCGCCCAGGTGGCCACCGCCGTGGCCAAGGGCGACCTCACCCAGAAGATCACCGTGGACGCCCGCGGCGAGATCCTGGAGCTGAAGAACACGCTCAACACCATGGTCGACCAGCTCTCCGCCTTCGCCGACGAGGTCACCCGCGTCGCCCGCGAGGTCGGCACGGCCGGCAACCTGGGCGGGCAGGCCCGGGTGCGCGGGGTGTCGGGCACCTGGAAGGACCTCACCGACAACGTCAACGTGATGGCGTCGAACCTGACCGGGCAGGTCCGCTCCATCGCTCAGGTGGCCAGTGCCGTGGCCCGGGGCGACCTGTCGCAGCGGATCACCGTCGACGCCGAGGGCGAGGTCGCGGCGCTGGCCGACGTGATCAACACCATGGTCGACACGCTGTCGGCGTTCGCGGGCGAGGTCACCCGCGTGGCCCGCGAGGTCGGCACCGACGGGCGGCTCGGCGGCCAGGCGAACGTGCCGAACGTCGCCGGCACCTGGAAGGACCTCACCGACAACGTCAACTCGATGGCCAACAACCTCACCAACCAGGTGCGCAACATCGCGTTGGTGACGACCGCGGTGGCCCGCGGCGACCTGTCGAAGAAGATCGACGTCGACGCGCGCGGCGAGATCCTCGAACTCAAGACGACGATCAACACGATGGTCGACCAGCTCTCCGCCTTCGCCGACGAGGTCACCCGGGTGGCCCGCGAGGTCGGCACCGAGGGCCGGCTCGGCGGCCAGGCCGAGGTGGAGGGTGTCTCCGGCACCTGGAAGCGGCTCACGGAGAACGTCAACGAACTGGCCGGCAACCTCACCCGCCAGGTCCGCGCGATCGCCGAGGTCACGTCGGCCGTCGCCGAGGGCGATCTGACGCGCTCGGTGAACGTGGTGGCGTCCGGCGAGGTCGCCGAACTCAAGGACAACATCAACGCCATGGTGGAGTCCCTGCGCGAGACCACGCGGGCCAACCAGGAGCAGGACTGGCTCAAGACCAACCTCGCCCGCATCTCCGGCCTGATGCAGGGGCACCGGGACCTGCCCGTGGTCGCCGAGCTGATCATGGACGAGCTGGTGCCGCTGGTGTCGGCCCAGTACGGCGCCTTCTACCTGGCCGAGGACGGCGAGGACGGGCCCGAGCTGCGGCTCGTCGGCTCCTACGGCTACCCGGAGCACACGGCCCGGCCCACCCGCATCTCCTTCGGCCGCACCCTGGTCGGCCAGGCCGCGCGCAGTCGGCGCACCATCATGGTCAACGAGCTGCCGCCGGGCTACCTGACCGTCTCCTCGGGGCTCGGCGAGGTGGTGCCGGCGGCCCTGGTGCTGCTGCCCATCGTGGTCGAGGGGCAGGTCCTCGGGGTCATCGAACTCGCCTCGGTCGCCCCCTTCACGCAGATCAACCAGGACTTCCTGGAACTGCTGATGGAGACCATCGGCGTGAACGTCAACACGATCGTGGCCAACGCCCGTACCGACGAGCTCCTCGCCGAGTCGCAGCGCCTGACCGGCGAGCTGCAGGCCCGCTCGGCGGAGTTGCAGGCGCAGCAGGAGGAGTTGCAGCACTCCAACGCCGAGCTGGAGGACAAGGCGTCCCTGCTCGCGACGCAGAACCGGGACATCGAGGCGAAGAACCTGCAGATCGAGCAGGCCCGGCAGGAGCTGGAGGCACGCGCCCAGCAGCTGTCGCTGGCCTCGAAGTACAAGTCCGAGTTCCTGGCCAACATGAGCCACGAGCTGCGCACCCCGCTCAACAGCCTGCTCATCCTCGCCCAGTTGCTGGCCCAGAACCCCTCGCGCAACCTCACCCCGAAGCAGGTGGAGTACGCGGGCATCATCCACTCGGCGGGCTCGGACCTGCTCCAGCTGATCAACGACATCCTGGACCTGTCCAAGGTCGAGGCGGGGAAGATGGACGTCTCCCCCGAGCGCGTGACGCTGCGGCAGCTCATCGACTACGTCGAGGCCACCTTCCGGCCCATGACGACCCAGAAGGGCCTGGAGTTCACGGTGACGACGGCCGCCGGGGCGCCGGCGGACCTGCTGACCGACGACTCCCGGCTGCGTCAGGTGCTGCGCAACCTGCTGTCCAACGCGGTGAAGTTCACCGAGCGGGGCGGCGTGGAGCTGGCCGTCGAACCGGCACCGGACGACGAGGTGCCCAGGGGCGTGGTCCGGGGCGGTGCCGTGGTGGCCTTCCGGGTGAAGGACACGGGCATCGGCATCCCCGAGCAGAACCTGGAGTCGATCTTCGGCGCCTTCCAGCAGGCGGACGGCACGACGAGCCGCAAGTACGGCGGCACCGGCCTCGGCCTGTCCATCACCCGGGAGATCGCCCAGTTGCTGGGCGGCGCGGTCACCGTGGACAGCACGCCCGACCGGGGCAGCACGTTCACGCTGTTCCTGCCGGTGGCGCGGCCCGACTTCGAGGACCTGCTGGCCCGGGGGGCCGAGCACGCCCCGGCCGAGGCGTCCGCGGACGTGCTCGACCGGCCGCTGCCGGTGCCCGAGCTGACCGGCGGACACCGGCAGCGGCCGCGGCGGCTGCTCGTCGTGGAGGAACGCCCGCGCGGTCTGCTGACCCTCGTCGCGGAGAGCGTGGTCACCGACCTGACGCACGGGCGGGACGACGCGGGCGACCGGCCCCCGCTGGACGTCATCACCGCCGTGGGCGCCGAGGAGGCGGCCGGTGCGCTGGCGGCCGAGCCGTGCCACTGCGTCGTACTCGAACTGGGCATGCCGGACGACGAGGCGTCCCGCTTCCTGCACGCGCTGCGGGGGGACTCGGCGCTGGCGAGCGTGCCGGTGCTCGTGCACAGCGGCCACCGCGCCGACGCCGCCCTGGAGGAGAACCTGCGCTCCGGCTCGGCCGGCCGGACCCTGGAGTTCCTGGCCGGCCTCGACGAACTGCGTGAGCGCATCGCCCTGCACCTGGCCGCCGAGGAACCCGGGGACGTGCTGTCCCTGGTGCGGCCGGAGGAGCCGCCGCGGCTGGTCCCGCAGGCCGGCCAGGAGCCGCCCGCCGGGCGGACCGTCCTCGTCGTCGACGACGACGCGCGCAACCTCTTCGCGCTCAGCGGGATCCTGGAGCTGCACGGCTTCCGGGTCCTGCACGCGGAGAACGGCCGCCGGGGCATCGAGACGCTCGTGGAACATCCGGACGTCGCGCTGGTCCTGATGGACGTGATGATGCCGGAGATGGACGGCTACACGGCGACCGCGGAGATCCGCCGGATCCCGCGCTACGCCGAGCTGCCGATCATCGCGGTCACGGCGAAGGCGATGCCCGGCGACCGGGAGAAGAGCCTCGCCTCGGGCGCCAGCGACTACGTCACCAAACCCGTCGACACGCAGGATCTCATCGCCTGCGTCCGACGGTGGCTGCCCGCATGAGCGCGCCGCGCGCCGTGCGGGCTCTCGGCCGAGGAGCGTTCCCGTCGTGAACATGTCCGAACTGCCGGGCGATCCGGATCCCGGCCTGGGCGGGATGACCCCGCTGTCGCCGGTGGGCAGGCTGGCGGCCACGGTGGACCGGCTCAGCCGCGAGGTGCGGGCCGCCCAGGCGGAGGCCGAGGGCCGGGCGCTGATCGAGTTGGCCAAGGGCATCCTGGTCGCACGGCTCGGATGCGGTCCGGCGCAGGCCGCCCGGCAGCTCGCCGAACTGGCCGGTCAGTCCCAGGTGACGCCGCTGGAGTTCGCGGTCGAGGTCATCAACCAGGCCGCCCGGGACCGGGTGTCGGAGGTGACGGACGCGTTCCTGACGGCCACCGCCGCCGTACGGGCCGCCGACCCGGGTGACGGCGCGCGGGGCGCCGGGCCCGGGGGCCGGTGGCCGACTCGGCCGCCGTACGCCTGCGGGCCGCCGAGAGCGGCGCGCTGGCCGCGGACGACACCCAGGCCGTGGCCGACGCGCTGCTGGAGCAGGCGCTGCGCCCGCTCGGCGCGGTCGCGGTGGCCATCTGGGCCGCCGGGTACGACGGTTCGCTCACGCTGGCGGGCAGCGCCGGGTTCCCGCCGGCCGAGGCGGCCCGCTGGCGTTACGTGCCGCCGGACGTGGCGACGGTGGCCAGGTGCGGACTGACCGAGCGGTCGGGGCAGTGGTTCGCGTCGCTCGCCGGGACGGGGCTGCCCAGCGTGGGCCGGCACCAGTACCCGGACGGCGGCAGGGTCGCGGTGCCCGCCGGTACCGGGGGCCGCATCCACGGCGTGCTGGAGATCGCCTGGCCGGTGCCGCTGGCCCCGCAGCCGCCCCAGGTGGTCCGGCAGGTGGAGGCCCTGGCGGAGCTGTGCGCGCACACTCTGGAGTCGTACACGCCGCCGCGCGGCCCCGGGCAGGAGCCCCGGGTCATCCCGGACGCGGTGGAGCTGATGGACCTGGCGGACGGCCTCCACGACCCGGCGCTGGTCCTGGTGCCGCACCTGGACGCCGCGGGTCACCTTGCGGACTTCCGCATCCAGCACGTGAACAAGCGGTTCCTGGACCCGGCCGGACGGCCGCGTGCGGTCGTGGGCGGCGCGCTGCTCCTCGAGGCGTACCCGATGGCCGCCGGGGACAGCGAGCTGTTCCAGAACGTGGAGCGGGTGTACGCGACGGGCGAGCCCTTCCGGGCCCGGCACATGAACCTGACCGCCCTGGTGGACCAGGTGCCGCTGTCCGCGGTCGCGGACATCAGCGTCAGCCGGCACGGCAACGCCGTGCTGCTCATCTGGCGCATCGAGGACGAGACGGCCCGGCTGGCCAGCCTCCTCCAGCACGCCCAGCGCCTCGGCCGCATCGGCGGTTTCGAGGAGAACCTGCTGACCGGCGAGATCACCTGGAACGGGCAGCTGTTCGACCTGTACGGGCGTCCGCACACCAGCACGCCGGTGCCGCTGGAGGAGCTGGCGGCGCACGCCCATCCGGACGACGCCGTGGCCATCGGGCGGTTCCTGCGCACGCTGCTGCACCACCGGCGGCCGGCGTCGGCGGCGTTCCGGCTGCGGCGGCCGGACGGGGTGACCCGGCACGTGCGGGTGGTGGCCGAGCCGGTGCTGGACACCGACGACCGGCTGCTCCTCGTCCGGGGCGCCTGTCAGGACATCTCGGCCCAGCACTGGACGGAGGTGGCGCTCGCCGCGACCCGCGACCAGTTGGCGCAGACCGAGCAGCAGGCCATCGAGCGCGCCCGGTTGACCCTGCAGTTGCAGCACGCCATCATGCCGCCCGCCCAGACCCCGCTGCGGGTGCCGGACCTTCAGGTGGCCGTCCGGTACCGGCCCGCGGAGACCGAGCAGCTGGTGGGCGGCGACTGGTACGACGCGGTGATGCTGCCGAGCGGTCTGGTGCTGCTGTGCGTGGGCGACGTCGCCGGGCACGGGATAGAGGCGGCGACCAGCATGGTGGTGCTGCGCAACGCGCTGCGCGGTCTGGCGGTGACCGGTGCGGGCCCGGGGCAGCTGCTGTCCTGGCTCAACATCGTGGCGCACCATCTGACGGGCGGGATCACCGCGACGGCGGTGTGCGGCCTGTACGACCCGGCGCGGCGCACACTGCGCTGGGCCAGGGCGGGTCATCTGCCACCGGTGCTGGTGCGGGGCCCGGGGGCGGAGCCGCTGCCGCTGGTGCGGGGCATGCTGCTGGGGGCGGTGGCGGAGACGGCGTACGAGGAGGCCGAGGCGCAGCTGGCCGCCGGGGACACGCTGCTCATGTACACCGACGGTCTGATCGAACGCCGGGACCGCCCGGTGGAGGAGGCGCTGGCCCAGTTGCTGAGCACCGTACGGCCGACGCCGAACACCCTGGACCAGCACCTGGACCGGCTGCTCACCTACAGCAGGTCGGACACGGACGACGACACGTGTCTGGTGGGCATCCGGGTCGGTTGAGACGCCGCGCGGGGGCCGGGCCGGGCCGGCAGGTATGGGGTCGGGAATCGGGGGTATCCGCCCGGCGCGGTGGGCCACACGCCGGTCCGCCGTGCCGCCGCGTTTGTTGGAGGTAGACGTGCCCATAGCCCAGAACCCGCTGTCCGTCGAGGTGACGCTGCCGCGGGAGGATGTCGCGCTGCTCAAGGTGGAGGGGTACCTGGACGTCGACACGGCGACCGAGTTCCAGCACCATCTGGCCAACCAACTCCACCACGGCCGACGGCACTTCCTGCTGGACCTGTCGGAGGTCCCGTTCATGGACTCGTCCGGCATGAACATCATTCTGCGGGTCTACCAGGAGGCCAGGGACCTGCCGGGCAGTGTGCACATCATCTCACCGCCCTCGGCGGTGCGGCGTGTCCTGGACCTGACGGGGGTGAGCATCACGGTGCCGGTCTCTCAGAGCGTCGACGAGGCCCTCTCCCGGGTCGACGCGCACCCGGAGGGCCCGCGGGTGCCCGACGCCTGAGCCTCCCGCCCCGCGCCTCATCCGGACCGGGCGTGCGGAAGCGGGTGCCGTGCCAGGTCGGCGGGTGGATACAGTGGTCGCCCGGCAGAGTCACGTCGCCGGCACGTCACCCCGTCCGGGGCGGGGTGCGGCGCAACGCGGATGAGGAGTGGGACAAGTGCCGGAACAGGCGGAGGGAACGGCGGGGGTGCCGACGCACGAGGTGCGGGACTTCCTGCGGCGTCGGCGTGAGCAGATCGCCCAGCGTTGGGCGGACGAGCCCTTGTTCCGGGCCGTGTTCACCGTCTCCCGCGACGAGGCGGTGGAGGCGGGCAAGGCCGTCGTGGACGCGTTGGCGCAAGTCGCCGACGCGTCGCGGGTCGAGGACCCGGACGCGGCCGGATTCACGGCGGTGCGGGAGCAGTTGGCGCGGATGGGCGCGGCCCGTTCGCGCGCGGGGCTGAGCACCGCGCAGGTGTCGAGCGAGCTGGCCGCACTGCGTCCGCCGGTCGAGAACCTGCTGGTGTCCGACCTGCCCGAGGACGCCCCGGCGGAGGAGGTCCGGGCCTGTGTCACCACGCTGAGTGTGCTGATGGGCACCCTGCGGGTGGTGGTGATGCAGACGGCGCTCAGCGAGGGCCAGGCGCTCATCGACCGCCAGCAGCTGCAGCTGCTGGAGGTGGCCACGCCGGTCATCAAGCTGTGGGACGGCATCGTGGCCGTGCCGCTGATCGGCACGCTGGACAGCGCCCGCAGCCAGGTGGTGATGGAAACCCTGCTGGAGTCCATCGTGGAGCAGCGGGCCCGCTACGCGATCCTGGACATCACCGGGGTTCCGACCGTCGACTCGCTGGTGGCCCAGCATCTGATGAAGACGGTCGCGGCGGCCCGGCTGATGGGTGCCGAGTGCATCGTCTCCGGCATCCGGCCGGCGATCGCGCAGACCATGGTCCACCTCGGTCTGGACCTGGGCACGGTGGTCACCCGCGCGAGCCTCGCCGACGCGCTGGGCTATGTGCTGCACCAGCTCGGGGTCGGCATCGTGACTCCCGGCACGAACGGTGCGGTCGAGCGGTGAGCCAGGCGTTTCCCGGGCCCCACGGGGCTCCGGTGACAGGGCATGTTCCGGTGCTCCGGCTCGGTGAGGTCCTCCTGGTCACCCTTCAGGGGGACCTGCACGACAGCACGGCGCAGCAGCTCCAGGAGGATCTCGCCGAGACCATCGTGCGCAGTGGTGCCACCGGCGTGATCATCGACGTCTCCGGCGTGGAGATCGTCGACTCCTTCCTCGGCCGGATCCTGGCCGAGATCGCCGGGCAGACCGGCCTGCTGGCCGCCCGGACCGTGCTGGTCGGTATGCGTCCCGCGGTCGCCATCACCCTGGTGGAGCTGGGTCTCACGCTGCCGGGCGTGCACACCGCGCTCAGCACCGAGGTGGCCATGGAGCTCCTCAGACAGCAGGCTCCCTCGTCCCGCTTCGGCGGCCTGCGCCAGGAGCGTCAGTGATGCACACTGCCGCGGGCTCCCAGGCCCGCCTGCCGATCCGTTCGGACATGGATCTGGTATGGGTGCGACAGCATGTGCGGCAGGCCGCCGCCCAGCTCGGCTTCGGCCTGGTGGACCAGACCAAGCTGGTCACCGCGGCCAGTGAGCTGGCCCGCAACACGCTCGTGTACGGCGGTGGCGGCACCATGGAGACGGAGTCCCTCGCCGAGGGGGCCACGCGCGGGCTGCGGCTGACCTTCAGCGACGAGGGGCCCGGCATCCCGGATCTGGAACAGGCGCTCAGCGACGGTTTCACGTCCGGCGAGGGGCTGGGCATGGGGCTGGGCGGCGCGCGTCGCCTGGTGCACGAGTTCTCCATCGACAGTGCCCCGGGCGCCGGGACGACCGTGCGGGTGGCGTCCTGGGTGGGCCGGCCGCCACGCCCGCGTGAGGAATCCTGATGCCACGCGTGTGGGACGTCCCGGTGCACGACTCGACCCGGGTGCGCGATGCCAGGGTGGCCGCGGAGCACGCGGCGGCCCTGGCCGGACTCGACGAGCGGCGGACCTCGACGGCGGCGCTGGTGGCGACCGAGCTGGCCACCAACCTGCTCAAGCACGCCGGGGGCGGCCGCGTGCTGATCGACGTGGTCGCCCCGGCCGTCCTCAGCGCCGGCCGGGAGGGGAGTTCGCAGGTGCAGGTGACCACGATCGACCACGGCCCCGGGATCGCCGACGTGTCCGCCGCGCTGCGCGACGGTTTCACCACCACGGGTTCCCTCGGTGCCGGCCTCGGCACGTGCGCGCGCCTCGCCGACGACTTCGACCTGCACAGTGTTCCCGGCCGGGGCACGGTGGTGGTCGCCCGGCTGGGCGCCGTACCGGACGCCCGCGCCGCCGAGTCCGGTCCGGCGACCCGGTTGCGGGCCGGCGCGGTGAACCTCCCGTTCGGCGGTGCGGACTACTCGGGCGACGCGTGGGCCTGGGTCCGGGACGGCGACCTCGTCACGCTGATGCTGGCCGACGGTCTCGGTCACGGTCCGGAGGCGGCCCGCGCCTCGAGCGCCGCCGTGGACGCGCTGCGCGCCTCGGCCGGGCTGAGGCCGGCCGAGGCGGTACGGCGGCTGGACCGGGCGTTGTCCGGCACCCGTGGCGCCGCCGTCGCGGTCGCGCAGGTCGACACGCGCGCCGGGGTGCTCAGGTTCACCGGGGTCGGCAACATCGGGGCGCGACTGTGCGAGGGCGGTACGTGGCGGCACCTCGTGTCGCGGCCCGGCATCGTCGGCACCCACCGGCCCAGCACCCTGCGCGAGGAGGAGGCGGTCTGGGCGGACGACCGGGTGCTGGTCCTGCACAGCGACGGTCTGCCGAGCCGTTGGTCGCCGACGTCCGACACGTGCCGCACGGCGACCGACCCGGCGGTGACCGCCGCCGTCACGATCCGTGACGCCAGCAGCCCGGCAAGGCCCGTACGGGACGACACCGCGGTCGCCGTGCTGGCCCCGACCCCGCCGGACCGTTCATGACCCGTACGTGGCAGATCAGCGACGTCACCGACGCGGCGCGGGCGCGCGTCGCCGCCGCGCGCCTGGCCGCCGCCCACGGTGTGCCGCCCCTGGAGCGCACCCGGCTGACGGCGTCGCTCGGCGCGCAGTTGCGGCTGTGCCTGGCCAAGGGCGGCGTCTGGCGGCTCACCCTGGAGTCGGGCACCGTCTCCCGTGCCGCGCCGGGGGCCGGGGAGCGTGTGCTGCACGCGGTGGTGACGCCGTCGCCCGAGGCCGCCGCCGCGGGTCAGCCGCCGTGGCGGGTGACGGTGCCGTGCCCGGAGGCGGCGGTGGACATGGGCGCCGACCTGGGCTCCGACGACCCGGCGAGGTGGGCGGAGGCGCTGCTGGGTGCCGACGAGGACACGGCTCTGGTGCTGGAGCGGCTCACCGAGCAGGAGGGTCTGGTCGACTTCCACCGGGAGGAGTTGCAGCAGACGAACCAGGGCGTGGTGGCGCTGCACGCGGAGCTGGACGCCGCCGGGCGGGCGCAGCGCGAGGCGTTCGCCGCCGAGCGCAAGGCGCGTACGGAGGCGGAGAACGCCCGGCGCAGGCTGACGTTCCTGGCGGACGCGAGCGCGGTGCTGACGGCGTCGCTCGACCACCACGAGATCGTGCGCAGGCTGCCGGAGTTGCTGGTGCCGGAGTACGCGGCGAGCGTGGACATCTGGCTGTTCGACCAGGACGGCGACCGGTCGGGGCCCGCCCACACGGCCGCCGCGGTGGTCGCCGCCCGCACCGGGCGGCCGCAGTACGCCGCCGCGCTCCCGGGCGGACTGCCGGGCGTGGACGACCAGCCGCCCTCGGCCCTGGCCCCGGACCGGCCCCTGCTGTGCATCCCGCTGCCGACGCGGCAGGCGCCGCTGGGTGTGGTGACCCTGTCCCCGCCCGGAGAGCGCTGGGACCCGGACGACGCGGTCATGCTGGTCGAGCTGACCCGGCGGGCCAGCATCGCGATCGACCACGCCCAGCGCTACCAGCACAACCGCGACATCGCCGAGACCCTCCAGCGGGCGCTGCTGACGGAGCTGCCCGCCCCGCCCGGCCTGGCGCTGGCCGCGCGCTATCTCCCGGCCACCCACGGGCTGAACATCGGCGGCGACTGGTACGACGCGTTCCGCCAGCCCGACGGCAGCGTCATCGCCGTGGTCGGGGACGTCACCGGACACGGGCTGCGCGCGGCCGTCATGATGAGCCAGCTGCGCACCGCCCTGCGCGCGTACGCCGTCGACGGGGGCAGCCCCGGGCAGCTCCTGACCCGGCTGCACACCTTCCTGCACCATCTCCAGCCCGACCTGTTCGCCACGGCCGTCATCGCGCGCTTCCATCCCGACGACCCGGTCATGACGTGGGCGGCGGCCGGGCATCCGCCGCCGGTGCTGCGTACCCCGGACGGCCGAGTGCGGACCCTGGACGCCAAACCGGGCGCGATGCTGGGCATCCCGCTCAAACAGGAGATCGCGGACCACACGGTGCGCCTCGCGCCGGGTTCGACGCTCGCGCTGTACACGGACGGCCTGGTGGAGCGCCGGGCCCTGGGCATAGACCCGGGCATCGCCCGGCTGGCGGACGCGCTCGGCTCGTTCGGTCCGGCGGAGTTGGACGCGGACCTGGGGGGTTCGGCCGACGGCATCCTGCGTCCGCTGCTCAGCGACTCCGAGCGGGACGACGACGTGTGCCTGCTCCTGTGTCACCTGCGCGGTCCGGGCCGACCCGGCGGGCACGGCTGACCCCGGCACCGCTGCCCGCCGGAAACCGCGCGGGGGTGGCGGGAAAGTCGCGGGAAAGTCGCACACGGTTCACGTCTGCCCGGTGCGCTCCGGGCCCGGGCGGGGCATGGTGGTGATCAGGATGTGTCGCCTGCCTGCCGCGCCCGGCTGGCCGGACCGGTGCGGGCGCGGTGGCATGGACGAGGTGCGAAGCAGCGATCCAGGGGCAGGCGAAAGGCGTTCGCGGCAGACCGCCTGGAGCCGCAGAAAGGGATGAACACCGTGACACGACCCAGGATCCTGGTGGTCGGCGCAGGTTTCGCCGGCGTGGAGTGCGTCCGCCGTCTGGAACGGAGGCTCTCCCCGAGCGAGGCCGAGATCACCCTGGTGACACCGTTCTCCTATCAGCTCTACCTGCCGCTGCTGCCCCAGGTCGCCTCCGGGGTGCTGACACCCCAGTCGATCGCGCTCTCCCTGCGCCGCAGCAGCAAGTACCGGACCCGGATCATCCCCGGGGGCGCCATCGGGGTGGACCTCAAGTCGAAGGTCTGCGTGGTGCGCACCATCACCGACCGGATCGTCGACGAGCCGTACGACTACATCGTGCTGGCGCCCGGCAGCATCACCCGCACCTTCGACATCCCGGGGCTCACCGACAACGCGTTCGGCATGAAGACGCTGGCGGAGGCCGCGTACATCCGCGACCACGTCATCTCGCAGCTGGACCTCGCCGACGCCAGCCAGGACCCCGCCGAGCGGGCCTCCCGGCTGCAGTTCGTGGTGGTCGGCGGCGGCTACGCGGGCACCGAGACCGCGGCCTGTCTGCAGCGGCTGACCCACGCGGCCGTCAAGCGGTACAACCGCCTCGACCCGAACCTGATCAAGTGGCACCTGATCGACATCGCGCCCAAGCTGATGCCCGAGCTGGGCGAGAAGCTGGGGCGCGACGCGCAGGAGGTCCTGACGCGGCGCGGCATCGAGATCTCCCTCGGGGTGTCCATCGAGAAGGCCGGGCCCGAGGAGGTCACCTTCACGAACGGCCGGGTGGTGCCCACCCGCACGCTGATCTGGACGGCGGGCGTGGTGGCGAGCCCGCTCATGGCGACGCTGGGCGCGGAGACGGTCAAGGGTCGCCTCGCGGTCACCGCCGAGATGTGCCTGCCCGACCACGACGGGGTGTTCGCGCTCGGCGACTCCGCGGCCGTCCCCGACCTCGCCAAGGGCCAGGAGGGCGCCGTGTGCCCGCCGACCGCCCAGCACGCGATGCGGCAGGGCCGGCATGTCGCCGAGAACCTCATCGCCACCCTGCGCAACCAGCCGATGCGGCCGTACGTCCACAAGGACCTCGGTCTCGTCGTCGACCTCGGCGGCGCCGACGCGGTGTCCAAGCCGCTCGGCGTGGAGCTGAAGGGGCTGCCCGCGCAGGCGGTGGCCCGCGGCTACCACTGGTCGGCGCTGCGCACGGGGGTCGCCAAGGCCCGGGTGGCGGCGAACTGGGCGCTCAACGCGGTCGCCGGCGACGATTTCGTCCGCACCGGTTTCCAGGCCCGCAAGCCGGCCAAGCTCAAGGACTTCGAGTACACCGACGCCTATCTGACTCCGGAACAGGTGCGGGAGCGGGTCAGGGGGGCGGACCGGGCGGAGCTGTGACCCCGGGGCCGGTAGCGGGCCGGGGCATGACATGCTGAGAAGTGGATCTCGGCGTGAACCTGCCGGGACGTGGCTGGAACCGGCTGTGCTGGCCGGCTGTGAATCGGGAGAGTGTACGGCGGCGTGAAGGCAGCGGGGCGCTCGGCGCGGACACGACTGCGGGACCGCGTCGCCGCGTCCGACCCGGGGCTGTTGAGGCTGACGGCGGGCCTGCGGACGGTGGGCGCGATCGCGCTGACCCTCGCCGTGCTCGCCGTGTTCGGCGTGGACGTCAAACATCTGGTGGCGGGGGCCATCGCGGCGATGGTCGCCACCTTCGCCATCCGGGAGAAGGAGCCGGGTCCGCAGGCCGTCACGCTGGCGCTCGGCCTGCCCGTCGCCCTGGCCTCGATGTCGCTGAGTACGCTGCTCGCCTCGCGGGTGGTCCTCGGCGACGCCGTCTTCGTGGTCCTCATCTTCAGCGCCGTCTTCGTCCGCCGGTTCGGCGACCGCGGCACCGCGCTCGGGCTGATCGGCTTCCAGGTCTACTTCGTGTCCCTGTTCGTCGGCGCCAAGCCGTCGGGGCTGCCCTCCCTGTGGCTCGCCGTGGCCGCCGCGTTCGCGTCCAGCGCGGTGATGCGCTTCGCGGTGGTCCCGGCGACGCCCACGCGCATCCTGCGGCTGCTGCGGCAGGCCTTCCGGGCACGGCTGGCGCAGTTGATCGCGACGCAGGCCGAGTTGCTGGACGCGGGTCCGGACGACATCGACAAGACGCTGGAGCGCCTGCGCGACGGCACCGCGCGTCTGCACGAGACGGCGCTGATGATCCAGTCCCGGCTGGAGGAGGGCACGCCCGACAAGTCCACCGCGCGCCTGGTGCAGCGGCGCATCGCGGACGCCGAGATCGCCGCGGAGCGTCTGGGGCTGCTGCTGCTGACCGCGCGCAGTGCCGAGCGGGCGGACACCCTCACCCTGCACCTGCCGGGCGCGCCCGCCCCGTCGGTGGGCCGTTCACCGGCGCCCGGCGAGGCCACCGAGATACTGCGCCGCGATCTGGCGGCGCTGCGCACCCTGGTGCTGCGGCCGCCCTCGGAGGCGCGCGGCACCGCGCTGTCCCATCTGCGCAACCGGCTGCTCGGCTACCGCGACGAGGAGAACCTGCCCGAGGCGACACCGGCCGTCCAGGACGTCTTCCGCGGCATCGGTGAGAGCGCGCGGGCGGTCATGGGCCTCAGGATGGCGCTGGACGGTCCGCAGGACGAGTCGGACGACTCGCCGGCCACGGCCAGGTCCCGGGAGGAGCTGGACGCCGAGGACGCGGCCATCGACGCCGGTGAGGAGGCGGCGCCCGAGGAGGAGCAGACCGGGCTGCGGCGGCCCACCACGCGTGCCGCGGTGCAGGTGGCCGTGGGGTCCTCGCTGGCCATCGTCGGCGGGGAGTTCCTGTCCACGCAGCGCTGGTACTGGGCGGTGCTCACCTGCTGGATCGTCTTCATCAACACCGCGTCCACCGGGGAGATCCTGGTCAAGGGCTACCGCCGCCTGCTCGGCACCGTGCTGGGCGTGGTGGCGGGCATCGTGCTGGCCGGCCTGGTGGGAAACCACACCTGGACCGCGTTCGGGCTGGTGCTGGTGCTCATCTTCGCGATGTTCTACACGGCACCGCTGTCCTACACGCTGATGTCGTTCTTCGTCACCGCGATGCTCGGGCTGCTGTACACACTGCTGCACACCTACAGCATGTCGGTGCTGCTGCTGCGGGTCGAGGAGACGGCGCTCGGCGCGGCCTGCGGGATCGTGGCGGCGGCGCTGGTGCTGCCGATACGCACGGACCGGCGTACGAACGAACTGCTGGGCACGGTGCTGGAGCGGCTCACCGATGTCACGGAGGGCGCCGTCGACCAGCTCAGCGGCGGGCAGGCGGCCGACCTGCTGGACACCGCGCGGGAGCTGGACCAGGCGCTGGGGGATCTGCGGGCCGCCACGCAGCCGCTGACCCATCCGATCACACCGCTGCGGGCCCGGCGCGACACCGCCCAGTACGTGGTGGCGCTGCTGGAGACCTGTGCCTACCACGCGCGGTCGCTGGCCGCGACGGCCGAGCTGCTGCCCACCCACCCCTCGATCGCGGCCGACCCGCGGCTGCGCGGCGCGGTGCGGCGCACGGTGCGCAACATCGAGGCGATCGCCGCCCGTGTCGCCGACGAGGACGCCGGGGCCGAGGTGGAGACGGGGCCGAGCATCGCCTCGCTGCTGGAGCCGGACGTGGCCGGGGTGCCCCGGTACGGCCGCATCACCGGCCGGGTGCTGCGGCATCTGGAGCGGCTGGACGAGGCGGTGGTGGGCCTCGCCCGGCCGCTGGGCGTGTCCGTCAGGGCGCCGAAGCGGTGACGGCACCACCCGGTGGTGCGGTTCAGAAGTCGCTGGGCAGCCCGCTGGCCTCGGCGATGCCGCGCAGTTCCTCGTTCTGCTGGTGGCGTTCCTTGAGGTAGTCGGCTATCTCGCCCAGACGTTCCGGGTCGGAGGCGGTGACCGCGTCGGTGACGACCCGGACGGGTCCGGTCTCGTCGGTGCTGATCTCGACGACCTCGTTGTCGAGGCGTCCGGTGACGGCGGTGGCGATGACGAGTGCGGCCTCGTCCCGGATCTCCTGGGGCAGCGGTTCGGCGTTGTCGCCGTCCAGCGAGAAGTCGATGGCCGGCATCTGCTGCTCGTCGATCGCCTGGAGGACCGGTTCCACCACGCTGAGCAGCAGCTGGTAGTCGTCGTTGGGCATGCGAACGCGCAGGAGGTCGAGGTAGACGTCCACGGGACGTCCGTCCGGCGGAGGAATCTCGTGTTCGTTCATTCGCCCCGTGTTCCCCGTGCCGGGCCGCTCAGACCCTCCGCCAGCGGGCGAGGGCGAAGGAGAAGACGCCGAAGAGCACCAGACCGGCGGCGACCAGCGCCAGGAGCCACGGGCCGAGCGGGGTGCCGGCGAAGGAGCGGAGGGTGTCGTCCAGTCCCTTCGCCCGGTCGGGTTCGTAGTCGACGGCGGCCCGTACGGCGAAGGCGCCCACCACCGCGAACACGATGCCGCGGGCCGCTCCGCCGCCGACCCCGGTGACGTCGACCAGCCGGCGGGCCCGCCGGCCGAGCCCGCCGAGCTTCATCTTCTTGTGATAGGTGCGGCGCACGGCCTGGACGCAGATGACCACTCCGGCGACGACGATCGCGGCGCCGGCGACGCCCACGAGCCACTGCCCCGCGGGCATGCCCATCACCCTGGCGGTGACGTCCCTGGACTGCCGGTCGCTGGAGCCGCTGCCGCCGGCACCGGCCGCGAAGGCCAGTACGGAGTAGGCGACGAAGGCGTAGAAGACGCAGCGGGCGGCGGCGGGCAGCCGCTTCCTCGCGGTGCGGCCGTCCTTGCCGGTGACGCCGAAGAGCGCCTCGGACAGCCGCCACAGGGCCATCCCGGCGAGTCCGGCGCCCAGCGCCCACAGCAGCACCGCGCCGAAGGGCCTGTCGGACAGCTCGGCCAGGGCGCCGCCCCGGTCGGCCTGCCGGTTTCCGGTGCCGAAGGCGATCTGCAGGGCCAGGATGCCGACCAGCAGGTAGATGACGCCGCGGGCGGTGAGTCCCGCCCGGGCGGCCCCCTCGGCCGCCGATCCGTTCGCGGCCCTCCGGGCGCGTCCGCGGCCGGTACGTGCCAGGACACGTGTGTTCATGTGGACCTCCCCTCCCGGACTCCGCATGCCCCGGCATCGGACGCGCACACCGCGGGTCTCGTGGACGGTGGCCGTGGACGTGCGACCGCCCGTACACCGACTGGTGGTGTACGGGCGGTCGCGTGGTCGTTCCCCTGGCCGTTCCTCGTGTCAGTCCGCCACGCCCGCGTGCGCTCCACCGGGCACGGGCTCCGGGACGGGCGCGTCCGCGAGGTGGCGCCGGGCACTCTCCAGGGCCCGGCGCACGTCGCGCGTGCCGGTCGACACGCACAGCGTGTACGCGAGGTCCCGGGTCCGCGGGCCCGGTTCGCCCGCCGCGTCGGCGGGCTCGTTCACCGCGGCGGCCTCGTACTCCTCCAGGAGTCCGCGCAGCACCGCGGGGTGTGGCATCAGCATGCGGTCCCTTCCCTCCCTCGCTTCCCGGTCCGTCCGGCTCATCGGGTCCGTACCGGGCGGCCGGGGCGGGCGGTCCGCTCCCCCATGGCCTCGTCGCGCACGCGGGCGCAGCTGCGGCTGATGAGCCGCGAGACGTGCATCTGCGAGATGCCCAGGCAGTCGGCTATCCGGCTCTGGGTCATGTCCTCGAAGAAGCGCATGTAGAGGATGGCGCGTTCGCGTTCGGGCAGCCTGCGCAGGCCCTCCTTGGCGGACTCGCGGTCGATCACGGTGTCGTACGAGGCGTCGGCCGCGCCGAGGGTGTCCGCGAGGCTGTAGCCGTCGTCGCCGGCCGAGAGTTCGGCGTCGAGCGAGAGGGTGCTGAAGCTCTCCAGCGCCTCCATGCCGGCGCCGACCTCGTCCTCGGTGAGGCCGGTGTGGGCGGCGAGGGCGGCCACCGAGGGTTCGGGGCTGCCCGGGCTCTGGGCGAGTTCGCGCCGGGCGACGCGCACCTTGTTGCGCAGTTCCTGGACCCGGCGGGGTACCCGCAGGGCCCACATGCGGTCGCGGAAATGGCGCTTGACCTCACCGGTGATGGTGGGCACGGCGTAGCTCTCGAAGGCTCCCCGCTCGGGGTCGAAGCGGTCGATGGCCTTGACCAGACCGAGCGCGGCGACCTGGCGGAGGTCCTCCAGGGATTCCCCGCGGTCCCGGAACCGCCCGGCGATGCGGTGGGCCATGGGCAGCCAGGCCGTGACGAGTTCGTCGCGGACCGCGTCGCGTTCGGGTCCGTCCGCCAGTCCCGCCAGGCGGCCGAAGAGGGCCATGGTGTCGGGGGCGTCGTCGTGCCGGCGGCGGGCCGGGGTGCCGGTGGCGGCGGTAGCGGTGGTGGACTCGGGGGTTCCGGGGCGGATGGTGGGCGTTTCGATGAGCATGCGGATTCGCTCCTGAACGGTGGTCTCAGGGGACTTTCCGCGGGAACGGCGCTGTCCGGGTCGCCCCGGGACAGCCGGAGCACCGAAGCAGCTCTACCGCTCCCGCTGCTGCGCCTCCGGTCCGAAGCACGATTTGGCGACTGCCCTCGCCCCGGTGGAACAAACTCCGCTTTTCGAAAAGTCATCAGGACAGCGGAACGACCACGGTGATGCACTTGCCTCCGGAGGGAAGGTCTGCCACGCGTACCTCGCGGGCCAGCCGGCAGACGATCGGCCAGCCTCGCCCGCCCAGGCCGCGGCGGCCGCGTTCGTCGGTGGCGGGCGCGGCCACCGGCAGGTCGTGGCTGCGGTCGCACACCGAAAGGCGCAGGCCGGGCCGTATGCCCGGTTCCACGACGTCGACCCGGAAGTCGGTGATGCCGCCGCCGTGCAGGATCGCGTTGGTGGTCAGTTCGGAGGCGACGAGGACGGCGTCGGACAGGGCGCCCGTGTCGCAGGACGCGGGGCCGCCGCGGCCGCCGCACGCGGTGACGGCGCGCTCGACCTCCCGGCGCGCGTCGGCGGGCCTGCACGGCGCGTACCGGCGGTGCGCGCGGGTACCGCGCGGTTCGGCTGCGGGTTCGGTTGTGTCCCTGTCACACATCCGTCGGCTCCCTGTGGGTCGGTTCTGTTCGGCCGTGTGCGCACCGTTCGGCCCCGTCACTTTCGGCTGACCTCTGGGCGTCGGGCCAAACCTCCGGTCCTCCGTGCGGCCCACGGGCCATCCGGGCGCCCTGCGGGGGTACGCGGAGTGCATGACGGATGTTGTGGACTCGGACGAACTGCTGCGCCGCATGCACCGCGCGAGGTCGTGCGCGCTGGAGGAGCGGCGCGTCTGGCGGGCGCGAGCCGAGGAGCTGCGGCCGACCGACCCGGAGGGTTCGCGGGAGGCCGCGGTGCGGACGGTGGCGTACGAGGCCGTCCTGCGGGTCCTGGACGAGGTGCTCACCCCGGGCCGGAACCCGGGTTGAGGGGCCGCGGCGCGGATTGACGGCACGCCGGGCGGGAAGCCGCATCGGCATGACTGTCGACCATCGCCGCGCACCGGTCCTGGAGGCCCTCGTCGAGTACCGCCGTGAGGGGCGGCTGTCGTTCACGCCGCCGGGACACAAGCAGGCGCGGGGCGCCGATCCCGCCGTGCGCGAGGTGCTGGGCGACGCCGTCTTCCACGGTGACGTACTGGCGACGGCCGGGCTCGACGACCGGCTCAACCGGGGGCGGGTGCTGCAGCGTGCCCAGGAGCTGATGGCGGACGCCGTCCACGCCGATCACACGTTCTTCACCACGTGCGGGAGTTCCCTGTCGGTGAAGGCGGCGATGCTGGCGGTCGCGGGACCGCACGAGAAGCTGCTGATCGGCCGGGACGCGCACAAGGCGGTGGTCTCGGGACTGATCCTGTCCGGGATCGAGCCGGTCTGGGTCGATCCCCGCTGGGACGCCGAGCGGCATCTGGCCCATCCGCCGTCCGCCGAAACGTTCGAGGAGGCGTTCGCCGCGCATCCCGACGCCAAGGGCGCCTTGATCACCAGTCCCACGCCGTACGGGGCGAGCGCGGATCTGCGGGCCGTCGCCGAGGTCTGCCACCGGCGTTCGGCGCCGCTGATCGTCGACGAGGCGTGGGGGGCGCATCTGCCCTTCCATCCGGATCTGCCGTCCTGGGCGATGGACGCGGGCGCCGACATCTGCGTGACCAGCATCCACAAGATGGGCAGCGGTCTGGAGCAGGGGTCCGTGTTCCACCTGCGCGGTGACCTGGTGCCGCCGAAGCTGCTCGGCATGCGGGCCGACCTGTTGAGCACCACCAGCCCGTCGGTGCTGATCTTCGCCGGTCTCGACGGCTGGCGCCGCCAGATGGCGCTCGGCGGACACGGGCTGATGGGCGGCGCGCTGGAGCTGGCCGCCGGTGTCCGGGCGGCCGTCGAGGAGATCGACGGCATGCACGTCAACGACCGCGACGACTTCTGCGGCGCGGGGGCGGCCCACGGCTTCGATCCGCTGCCCGTCGTCATCGACCTGGCGGGCCTCGGCGTCTCGGGCTTCCAGGCGGCGGACTGGCTGCGCGAGCACCGGAGCGTGGTCGCGCACCTCACCGACCACCGCCGCATCGGCGCGCAGATCACCCACGGCGACGACCGGGAGACCGCGGACGAGTTGCTCACCGCCCTCAAGGACCTGGCCCGCGCCGCTCCCGGCCTGGACCCCGCTCCGCGGGTCGAGGTGCCCTCGCCGCAGGAGCTGCGGATGCCCCAGGTGTGCCTGCCCCGGGACGCGTTCTTCGGGCCCACCGAGGACGTGCCCCTGGTGCGGGCCGCCGGCCGGATCGCGGCGGAGATGATCACGCCGTATCCGCCGGGCATTCCGGCCGTCCTGCCGGGTGAGCGGCTGGCCGAGCCGGTCCTGCGCTATCTGCGGACCGGTCTGGACGCCGGGATGTACCTGCCCGATCCGACCGATCCGGCACTGGAGACGATCAGGGTCGTCGCGCGGTGACGCGTGAGGGGAGGGCGAGGGGGCGAGTGAAACGGGTCACTCACCCCGGTTCCGGGTGGGTGGAACACCCAGAGATGGTTTAGCGTTCATCCAGTTGTGGCGACGGAGTCGACCGAGTGTCCTCCGCGGTCACCGCTTACGGCCCTGGCTGGCTTCCCCCGTCCAGCCAGGGCTTTTTCATGCCCGCGCGCCCACGCCCCCCATTCCGGCACGGAATGCCTACGGGATTCGTACGGGATCCGTCGTCCGCCGAGGTGCTCAGGACGCCCGCAGCGACTGAAATGGGAAGAGGGAAAGCCCCGGAACCGAATCGCCGGCGAGGAGCCCCGTGCCATGACCAAAGCGATCAAACTCCTGACCGCCCTCCCCCGCCCCCAGCGCGCGCGGCTGATGGAGCTGGCCCAGGAGGTCTCCTTCCCGGAGGACGAGCGGATCTTCGAGGCCGGGGGCAAGGCCGACCGCTTCTGGGTCGTCCGCTCCGGCGCGGTCTCCCTGACCCAGCGGGTGACGTCCCTGCAGCGGGTCACGGTCGCCAGCCTCGGCGTGGGCGACCTGCTCGGCTGGTCCTGGCTCTTCCCGCCCTACGAGTGGGACTTCGGCGCCGAGGCGTTCAGCCCGGTGCGGGCCTACGAGTTCGAGGCGGCGGCGGTGCTGAGGCTGTGCGAGGACGACCCGCAGCTGGGCATCGTGCTGGTGCGGTCGGTCGCCGAGATCCTCGCGCACCGGCTGGAGAGCACCAGGGGACGCCTGATGGAGCACTACGCGCTGCACGGCCACGGCGAACTGTGAGCCCCGTCAGACGCGGTAGCGCCGCAGCGCCGGCACCGCGGCGGCCAGGGCCAGCATCAGCGCCACGACGAGCAGCCCGCCCCCGGCCACGGCCTCCCGCGGTCCGAGGGCGGAGCCCGCGCCGCCGTGCAGTACGTCGGCCAGCCGCGGCCCACCCGCCACGACGACGGTGAACACGCCCTGCATGCGCCCGCGCATCTCGTCGGTGGCCGCGGACAGCAGGATCGCCCCGCGGAACACCATGGAGACCATGTCGGCGACCCCGGCCAGGGCCAGGAACGCCACCGCGAGCCACAGGCTGCCGCTCAGCCCGAAGCCGGCGATGGCGGCGCCCCAGACGACGACCGCGCCGATCACCATCCAGCCGTGCCGACGCGCTCGCGAGAAGGTGCCGGAGAACAGCCCGCCGGCCACCGCCCCGACCGGGATCGCCGCGAACAGCAGCCCCAGGGCGAGCCCCTCTCCGTAGGGGGCGTACGTCTCCGCGGCGAGCTGCGGGAACAGGGCGCGGGGCATGCCGAAAACCATGGCGACGATGTCGGCCAGGAAGGACAGCAGCAGCACCTTGTGCCCGGCGATGTAGCGGAAGCCCGCCACGACCTCGCGCAGGCCCGCGCGCCGCACCGCGGTGCCCGCCAGCGGCGGCAGGGCGGGCAGCCGGTGGACGGCCCACACCGTCACGCACAGCGCCAGGGCGTCGATCAGGTACAGCTCGGGGAGGCCGATCAGCGGGATCAGCGCACCGGCGAGCAGCGGTCCGGCCACCTGGCCGGTCTGCATCACGGTCGAGCCGAGCGCGTTGGCGGCGGGCAGTTCGCTCTCGGGCACCAGGCGGGCGATGGAGGCGTTGCGGGCCGGGGCGTTGAGACCCCAGAAGGCCTGCTGGAGCGCGAGCAGCAGCATCAGGGCGGCCACCGACTCCATGCCGGTGACCGCCTGTATCCAGAAGAGCAGCGAGGTCACCGCGATGCCGGTGTTGGTGATCAGCAGCAGCTTGCGGCGGTCCATGGTGTCGGCGACGGCGCCGCCCCACAGCGCGAACACGATGAGCGGCAGCAGACCGGCGAGGCTCGCGGCGCCGACCCAGGCGGAGGAGCCGGTGATGTCGTAGATCTGCTTGGGCACGGCGACGGCGGTGAGCTGGCTGCCGACGGCGGTGACGATGGTCGAGGACCACAGCCTGCGGTAGGCCGGGCGGCGCAGGGGTCGGGTGTCCATGGCCCAGCGGCGCCACCCCCGCCGGTCGGCGCCGTCCGTCACCGGGGCCTTCGTCCGGGGTTCGGTGCCGCTCTCGCCGCTGCTCTCGCTCGTGTCCACGCGCTTCCTACATGCTCGATACATCTTTCGACTGCGGGGATCACTATCGCAGCTTCGTTCGAGCGCGCCGGTCGCGTGGGGCTGGTCCGCGCCGCTCAGGCCCCGGCGACGAGGGAGACGCCGAGGGCGATCATGGTGGCGGCCACCAGGCCGTCCAGTACGCGCCAGGCCGCGGGCCGGGCCAGGAAGCGGCCGAGGTAGCGGGCGCCGAAGCCGAGCGCGGCGAACCAGACCAGGCTGGCGGCCGCGGCGCCGAGGCCGAAGGTCCAGCGCAGCGGCCCCCGGTCGGCGGCGACGGAGCCCAGCAGGAACACGGTGTCCAGGTAGACGTGCGGGTTGAGCCAGGTCAGCGCCAGGCAGGTGAGCACCGCCCGGCGGCGGGAGCCCGCGGCGTCGCCCTCCGCCCGCAGCGCGCCGGACGGGCGGAACACCCGCCGGGCGGCCAGGGCGCCGTAGCAGAGCAGGAAGGCGCCGCCGATCCAGCCGACGGCGGTCAGGGCCCCCGGCCAGGCCACCACCACGGCGCCGACGCCGCCGACCCCCAGGGCGATGAGCACGGCGTCGGACAGCGCGCAGATGCCGACCACGGCGAGGACGGCGTCGCGGCGGGCTCCCTGGCGCAGGACGAAGGCGTTCTGGGCGCCGATGGCGACGATGAGCGAGAGTCCGGTGCCGAAACCGGCGGCGGCTGCCGTGAGGGCGTTGTTCATGCCCTCGACGCTAAGTGGACGATCACCGTGCGTACAGCTAAAGATTCTTACGTATCATTAGCCGGTGTGATGACGACATGACGCCGGCCTTCGCGGATCTGCCGCTGGAGCAGGTGCGGACCCTGCTGGCCGTGGTGGACGAGGGCACGTTCGACGCGGCGGCCGCCGCCCTGCACGTGACGCCGTCCGCGGTCAGCCAGCGGGTGAAGGCGCTGGAGCAGCGCACGGGCCGGGTGCTGCTGCTGCGCACCAAGCCGGTGCGGGCGACCGACTCCGGTGCCGTGCTGGTGCGGCTGGCCCGCCAGGTGGCGCGGCTGGAGCGGGACGCCTCGGCCGAGCTGGGCCTGCGCGGGGAGGGCGAGCCGACCCGGGTGTCGGTGGCGGTGAACGCGGACTCGCTGGCGACCTGGTTCCTGCCGGCCCTCACCCGTCTTCCCCGCGAACCCGCGCTCTGCTTCGAGCTGCGCCGCGAGGACGAGGGGCACACCGCGACGCTGCTGCGGGAGGGCGTGGTGATGGCGGCGGTGACGTCGTCGCCCGAGCCGGTACCGGGCTGCACGGTCCGGCCGCTGGGCCGGATGCGCTATCTCCCCTGCGCCGCACCCGACTTCGCCGCCCGGCATCTTCAGGGACCGCCCCGCGAGGCCGTCGCCGGGGCGCCCGTGGTGGTCTTCGACCGGCGGGACGACTTCCAGGACGCCTTCGCGCGGCGGCTCGGGCACGCGGGCGCGAGTGCCGCGCGGCACTACGTGCCGACCTCGGAGGGCTTCGTCGAGGCGGTCGCCGCCGGGCTGGGCTGGGGCATGGTGCCGCAGCCGCAGGCGGCACCCCTGCTGCGCGCCGGGCGGCTGACCGTCTTCGCCCCGGACCTGGCGGTGGACATCACGCTGTACTGGCAGCAGTGGAAGCTCGACTCCCCGGCGCTGGCCGCGGTGGCGGACGCGGTGGTGACGACGGCCGCGGAGGCGCTGCTCCGGTAGACCGCGGCGCCGCACCGGGACACCCGCCGGTTTCGCACCGCTGCCGGCCGGTCACCCGAAGGGGAGCAAGCCGTGTACGAGGACGCGAACGCTACTGATCGCAGGTGACTTTGATGGACAACTGGCGAGAGCACGCCGCATGCCGTACGGAGGACCCCGACCTCTTCTTCCCGATCGGCACCACCGGCCCGGCCGCTTTGCAGACCGAGCAGGCGAAGGCGGTCTGCCGGACCTGCCCGGTCCGGGAGCAGTGTCTGCGGTGGGCGCTCGACACCGGGCAGACGCTCGGTGTCTGGGGCGGTACCAGCGAGTTGGAGCGCCGTGCGCTCAAGCGGCGCGAGGCCGTGCGCCGCAGGTCGGCGTAGTCCGGCGTCCGCGCCGCCCGGTCGGCCGCTCAGGCGCTCTGCCGGGCCGCGGCCCGTCCCGCCGCCCGCCCGGAGAACAGGCAGCCGCCGAGGAAGGTGCCCTCCAGCGCGTTGTACCCGTGCACCCCTCCCCCGCCGAAGCCGGCCACCTCGCCGGCCGCGTACAGGCCCTCCACCGGGGTGCCGTCGGCGCCCAGGGCGCGGGAGTCGAGGTCGGTCTGGATGCCGCCGAGGGTCTTGCGGGTGAGGATGTGCAGCTTGACGCCGATCAGCGGGCCCGCCGCCGGGTCGAGGATGCGGTGCGGGGCGGCGACCCGGCCGAGGCGGTCGCCGATGTAGCGGCGGGCGTTGCGGATGCCCTGCACCTGGGCGTCCTTGGCGTACGGGTTGGCCATCTGCAGGTCCCGGGCCTCGATCTGGCGCCGGAGCGCGGCGGCGTCCAGGAGCGGTTTGTCGGTCAACCGGTTCATCTTCTCCACCAGTTGCTCCAGGTCCGGCGCGGTCACGAAGTCCGCGCCGTTGCGCAGGAACGCGTCCACCGGGCCGGGTGCCCCCTTGCCGAGGACGCGTTCGCGCAGGAAGCCGGCGCGGTCCTTGGCGGTGATGTCGGGGTTCTGCTCGGAACCGGAGAGCGCGAACTCCTTCTCGACGATCTTCTGGGTGAGGACGAACCAGGAGTGGTCGTGGCCCGCGAGGTCCTCGGCCGTGCGCAGGTGGCGCAGGGTGCCGAGGGTGTCGTAGCCGGGCAGGTACGGCTCGGGCAGCCGGCGGCCCAGCGCGTCGAACCACATCGACGACGGTCCGGGCAGGATGCGGATGCCGTGGCCGGGCCAGATCGGGTCCCAGTTGCGCACGCCCTCGGTGTAGTGCCACATGCGGTCGCGGTTGACCAGGCGGGCGCCCGCCTCGGCGCTGATGCCGAGCATCCGTCCGTCGACGTAGGCGGGGACGCCGGTGACCATCTCGGCGGGCGGGGTGCCCAGGCGTGCGGGCCAGTGGCGGCGGACGATGTCGTGGTCGGCGCCGATGCCGCCGGAGGTGACGATCACGGCCTGCGCGGTGAGTTCGAACTCCCCGGCCGCTTCACGGTTGGAGGCGACGCCGCGCGGTGAGTCGTCCGGGGCGAGGACCGTGCCGCGCACGCCGCGCGCGGTGCCGCCCTCGACGACGAGGTGGTCGACGCGGTGGCGGTGGTGGAAGGTGAGCAGTCCGTCCCGCGCGGCCTGCTTCGCGTACCGCACGAAGGGCTCGACGACCCCCGTGCCGGTGCCCCAGGCGATGTGGAAGCGGGGCACGGAGTTGCCGTGGCCGCCGGCCGTCAGGTCACCGCGCTCGGCCCAGCCGACGGTGGGCAGGAAGGTGATGCCGTGTCCGGCGAGCCAGGACCGCTTCTCCCCCGCCGCCCACTCGACGTACGCCCGCGCCCAGCGCACCGCCCAGGAGTCCTCGTCGTCGGCCCGGTCGAAGCCGGCGCTGCCCTGCCAGTCGCTCCAGGCCAGCTCGAAGGAGTCCTTGACGCCGAGGCGGCGCTGCTCCGGGGAGTCGACGAGGAAGAGGCCGCCGAAGGACCAGAAGGCCTGTCCGCCGAGGTTGGCGGCGTTCTCCTGGTCGACCAGGGCGACCCTGCGGCCCCGGCTGGTCAGTTCGTGGGCCGCGACGAGGCCCGCGAGACCCGCTCCGACCACGATGACGTCGGCATCCATGGCGACCGTCCCTTCCTGTTCGTCATTGGCGAGCGCTGCCGTCGGTGAGCAGCGCGGTGAGCAGTTGTCCGAGCCAGATCCGGGCGTGTGCGACGTCCCGGTCGAGGAGCAGCCGGGTGGTGACCCCGTCGTACGCGGCGACCACGGCGTGCGCGGCACCCTCGGTGTCGCCGAGCACGGCGGGCAGGGCGGTGTGACCACGGGCCCGGGCGAGCCGGTCGGCGATCGCCCGCCTGAGGCGGGCCCGGTGCTCCAGCAGGGTCCGGGCGACCTCCGGATCGCGGGCGGCGTGCACCAGGAAGTCCGTCTTCACCAGGAGCCAGTCCCGGTCCAGGAGCAGCACCTCGGTGACGCGGTCCGCGGCGGCCGGTACGTCCAGGTCGGGGCCGTCGGAGGCGAGGGCCGCGGACACCTGCTCGGCGATCAGGTCGGCCCGCTGCCGGTAGAGGGCGAAGAACAGTTCGTCGAGGCTGTCGAAGTTGGAGTAGAAGGCACCCCGGCTGTACCCGGCGGCCTCGCAGACCTCCTCGATCGACACCCGCCCGAACCCCTTGGCGGCGAACACCCCGAAGGCGGCGTCCAGGAGGTTGGCGCGGGTGTGTGCGCGGCGTCTGGTCATCCGCCCGGTCGTCTCCCGCACCGCCATGCCCGGTCCCTTCGCTCCGTTCGATGCGCGAATGTATCGGATACACCGGCGTATCGAAAGAGCCCGGACGCCCACGTCCAGTGAATAGAACACAGTTTCGAACAAGGAGTACGCTGGTGCCATGACCACGCACCACCTCCAGGGTTCGCTCTTCGACCAGACCGACGAGGTCGGGCTCGGCTCCCTCGACGGGCTGCGCCGCACCCGCCTCGGCGCCGGGGCCTGGATCGACCTGCTCCCGGGGTGGCTGACCGGCGCCGACGCACTGTTCGGGCGGCTGGCCGCCGAGGTCCCCTGGCGGGCTGAGCGGCGCGAGATGTACGAGCGGGTCGTCGACGTGCCCCGGCTGCTGGCGTTCTACGGTGCGGCCGACCCGCTGCCGGACCCCCTGCTGGCCGAGGCGCGCGCGGCGCTGTCCGCGCACTACGCCGAGGAGCTGGGCGAACCCTTCACCACGGCGGGCCTGTGCCACTACCGCGACGGCCGGGACAGCGTCGCCTGGCACGGCGACCGGATCGGGCGCGGCGCGCGCCAGGACACCATGGTCGCGATCCTCTCCGTCGGCGCACCGCGTGACCTGCTGCTGCGCCCGGTGGGCGGGGGCGGCGCGACCGTGCGCCGCCCGCTGGGCCACGGCGACCTGATCGTGATGGGCGGCTCCTGCCAGCGCACCTGGGAGCACTGCGTCCCGAAGAGCACCCGCGCCGCCGGGCCCCGCATCAGCGTCCAGTTCCGCCCGCACGGCGTGCGCTGAGGGCCGGACAACCGCCCGCGCCCCGTTTCTGGTTGGCTGTCCCGTACGCAGGCAGCCGACCAGAATCGCGGGAGACCATGAGCGCGGACGTACGGCAAGTGGCCGACGGCACCTACCTGGTGCACGGCGGCAACACCAACTGGGTCATCCTCACCGACGGCGACGCGGTGACCCTCGTCGACACCGGTTACCCCGGCGACCGCCGGGCACTGCTCGACTCCCTGGCCGCCGTGGGGAGTTCGCCCGAGGCGGTGGCGGCGGTGCTGATCACCCACGCGCACAACGACCACCTGGGCTCGGCCGAGTACCTGCGCGCCGCCCACGGCACCCCGGTGCTGCTGCACGAGGCCGAGGTGCCGCACGCCCGGCGCGACTACCTCCAGCAGGTGTCGGTCGGCACGGTGCTGCGCAACGCCTGGCGGCCCGGCGTCCTGCCGTGGATGCGGCACGTGCTGCGCACCGGCGGCACCGAGCAGCACCCGGTGACCGCGCCCGCGCCCTTCCCGGCGGACGGCGCCCTGGACCTGCCCGGCCGGCCCGTGCCGGTGCACACCCCGGGGCACACCGACGGCCACTGCGTCTACCACCTCCCGGACGCCGGGGTGGTGGTCTCCGGCGACGCGCTGGTGAGCGGGCACGCCATCTCCCGGATCGAGGGACCGCAGCTGCTGCCCGACCTGTTCCACCACGACCGGCCGCGCGCGATCGCCTCGCTCGACGTCATCGCGGGCCTGGAGGGCGACCTCCTGCTGCCGGGGCACGGCCCCCTGCACCAGGGCCCGGTGAAGGACGCCGCGGAACTGGCCCGGGAGCGGGCGGCCTGAGGCCGCGGCCTAGAGTCGGGGCATGGCCTTGCAGATCAGTGCCACCAATCCGGAGCACCCCGCGCTCCTGCTCGAACTGCCCTGGCAGCTGCCGCTGGAGCAGTGGCCCGAGGAGTACCTCGTGCCGCTGCCGCGCGGCATCTCCCGGCACGTGGTCCGTTACGCGCGCGCCGGGGACGAGGTCATCGCCGTCAAGGAACTGGCCGAACGGCCCGCCCTGCGCGAGTACCAGCTGCTGCGCGACCTGGACCGGCTCGCCATCCCGGCGGTGGACGCGCTGGCCGTGATCACCGGCCGCACGGACACCGCCGGCGGCCCGCTGGAGCCGGTGCTGGTCACCCGGCACCTGGGCGGCTCGCAGCCGTACCGGTCGATGTTCGAGACGACGCTGCGCCCGGCGACCATGCACCGGCTGATGGACGCCCTCGCGGTGCTGCTGGTGCGACTGCACCTGGCCGGGTTCGCCTGGGGCGACTGCTCGCTGTCCAACACGCTCTTCCGGCGCGACGCGGGCGCCTACGCCGCCTACCTGGTCGACGCCGAGACCGGGGAGCTGCACCCGCGGCTGAGCCCCGGGCAGCGGGACTACGACCTCGACCTCGCCCGGGTGAACATCAGCGGCGAACTGCTCGACCTGGAGGCGTCCGGGGCGCTGCACCCCTCCGTCGACCCGGTCGACTTCGGCATGGAGATATGCGCCCGCTACCGGAGCCTGTGGGAGGAGCTGACCCGCACCTCCGTCTACCCGGCGGGCAAGTACCACTACATCGAGCGCCGGATCCGGCGGCTGAACGACCTCGGCTTCGACGTGGCCGAGATGCAGATCGAGCACGCCTCCAACGGCGACACCGTCACCTTCGTGCCGAAGGTCGTCGACGCCGGACACCACCAGCGCCAACTGCTGCGCCTGACCGGCCTGGACGCCGAGGAGAACCAGGCCAGGCGGCTGCTGAACGACCTGGAGAGCTGGATGGCCACCCAGGACGACTACGCCCCGGGCGACCCCCTCGGCGCCCGCCCCGAGGTCCTCGCCCACCGCTGGGTGCGCGAGGTCTTCCGGCCCACCGTGCGCGCCGTGCCGGTGGAGCTGCGCGGCGCGATGGACCCGGCGGAGATCTACCACGAGCTGCTGGAGCACCGCTGGTACCTGTCCGAACGGGCCCAGCACGACATCGGCCTGGACACGGCGGTCGAGGACTACCTCGTCAACATCCTGCCCACGGCGCGGGAGACGCTGCGGCCCACGGCGGACTGAGCAGCGGCCCCCGCCGGGTCCTCAGGTGTGCGGGACGACCGCCACCGGGCACTCCGCGTGGTGCAGCACGCCGTGCGCCACCGAGCCGATCCGGGCGCCGACCGCGCTGCGGCGGGCGCGGCGGCCGACGACCATCAGCTGGGCACCCCCGGCCACCGAGAGCAGCACCTGCCCGGCGCTGCCCATCTCCACGTGCTCGACCACCGCAACGTCGGGGAAGCGCTCGCGCCACGGGGCGAGCGCCTCGTCGAGCGCCTTGCGTTCGTACTGCTCCAGGCCCCCGGCCTCGTCGGCGAGCGCCATCGAGCCGGGGCTGTAGGTGAAGACCGTCGGCAGGGCCCAGGCCCGTACGGCGCGCACGGTGGCGCCCCGGGCGGCGGCGGCCTCGAACGCGAACCCGATCACGTCGGCGCTGTCCTCCGGCTCGCCCTGCTGGCCCACGACGACCTCGCGGCCCGCGGCCTCCGCGGCGGCCTCGTCACCGGCCCGCACGAGGACGACCGGCCGGGTCGCCTCGGCGATCACCTGCTGGCCGACCGAGCCGAGCAGGAAGCCGACGACCGGCCCGTGGCCGCGCGAGCCGAGGACCAGCGTGTCGGCGTCGGCCGCGGCGGCGAGCAGGGCCGCGACGGCGTCGCCCTCGCGGACATCGGTGGTCACGGTGAGGCCGGGGTGCCGTTCGGTGACGGTGCCGACGGACTCGGCGAGCGCGTCCCGCACCCACCGCTCCTGGGTGTCCCGGTCGGCCGTGCCGGTCACGCCCTGCCCCTGGAACCGCCAGGCGTGCACGACGTGCAGCGGGGTTCCGCGGCGGACCGCCTCCCTGGCGGCCCAGGCCAGTGCGGCCAGGCTCTCCTGAGAACCGTCCAGGCCTGCCGTGATCGGGCGCGTCATGCGGGCCCCTCCCTGTGTCGCGGTCGCGTCGTTCATGGGCCCAGTCTTCCCCAAGCCGCCCCCGTGATCTCGCGCGGGGAGCCGGGGGACGCCGGTGCCCCTTCCCGCTGCCTGAGCGGGGACCGGCGATCGAACATACGATGGGTTCGAGGCCGGTGCGGTGACGGGGACGCCGTGCCGTGAATCCGGCCGCGCGACGTGGGGGACGTATGGCACAGGCCGACGGGGAGACACGGACCGTCATCATGACCGTGGACGACGATCCGGGGGTGTCCCGTGCCGTCGCCCGCGACCTGCGGCGACGTTACGGCGCCACGTACCGGATCGTGCGCGCGGAGTCCGGCGAGTCGGCGCTCGACGCGCTGCGTGAACTGAAGCTCCGCGGCGACCTGGTGGCCGTGATCCTCGCCGACTACCGGATGCCGCGGATGAACGGCATCGAGTTCCTCGAACAGGCCCTGGACGTGTACCCGGGCGCCCGGCGGGTGCTGCTGACGGCGTACGCGGACACCGACGCGGCGATCGACGCGATCAACGTCGTCGACCTGGACCACTACCTGCTCAAGCCCTGGGACCCGCCCGAGGAGAAGCTGTACCCGGTCCTGGACGACCTGCTCCAGGCCTGGCGCACCGGCGACCACCGTCCGGTGCCCAGCACCAAGGTCGTCGGGCACCGCTGGTCGGCGCGGTCCTCGGAGGTCCGGGAGTTCCTGGCCCGCAACCAGGTGCCGTACCGCTGGTACTCCGCGGACGAGCCGGAGGGGCGGCGGCTGCTGTCGGCGGCCGGGCAGGACGGGCAGCGCCTGCCGGTGGTGATCACGCCGGACGGGGTCCCGCTGGTGGAGCCGGAGGCGCCCGAGCTGGCGGCCCGGGTGGGTCTGGCGACCACGCCGACGGCCGACTTCTACGACCTGGTGGTGATCGGCGGCGGCCCGGCCGGGCTCGGCGCGGCCGTCTACGGGGCCTCGGAGGGGCTGCGCACGGTGCTGGTGGAACGGTCGGCGACCGGGGGCCAAGCCGGGCAGAGCTCGCGCATCGAGAACTACCTGGGCTTCCCCGACGGCGTCTCCGGCGGCCAGCTGACCGAGCGGGCCCGGCGGCAGGCGGCGAAGTTCGGCGCCGAGATCCTCACCGCGCGCGAGGTCACCGGCCTGGAGGCGAACGGCGCGGCGCGCGTCGTCCGGTTCTCGGACGGCTCGGCGATCGCCGCGCACAGCGTCATCCTGGCGACCGGCGTCTCCTACCGGCAGCTGACCGCGCCGGGCACCGAGGACCTGGCGGGCTGCGGGGTGTTCTACGGCTCGGCGCTGACCGAGGCCGCCTCCTGCCAGGGCCACGACGTGTACATCGTGGGCGGCGCCAACTCGGCCGGGCAGGCGGCGATGTACCTGGCCCGGGGCGCCAAGTCGGTGACGCTGCTGGTGCGCGGCGCCTCCCTGGCGGCGTCGATGTCGTACTACCTGATCCAGCAGATCGAGGAGACGCCCAACATCCGGGTGCGCTGCTCCACCGTCGTCGAGAGCGCGCACGGCGACGGCCACCTGGAGCGGCTCACCCTGCGCGACGCGGAGAGCGGCACCACCGAACTCGTCGACGCGCAGTGGCTGTTCGTGTTCATCGGCGCGGCCCCGCTGACCGACTGGCTGGACGGCACGGTGCTGCGGGACGACCGCGGGTTCATCCTCGCCGGGCCCGATCTGACCCCCGACGGGCGGCCGCCGGCCGACTGGGAGCTGGACCGGCCGCCGTACCACCTGGAGACCAGCGTCCCGGGCGTGTTCGTGGCGGGCGACGCCCGCGCGGAGTCCGCCAAGCGGGTCGCGTCCGCCGTCGGAGAGGGAGCCATGGCCGTCATGCTCGTCCACCGGTACCTGGAGCAGTCGTGAGCGGCCGGCCGATGCCGTGCAGCCCCGGGGAGATCGGCAAGCTGTTCCTGTTCGAGAAGCTGACGCCCGAGCAGCTGGGCCGGCTCTGCGCCGAAGGCCGGGTGGAGCTGTTCGACCCGGGCCCGGTGTACGCCGAAGGCGAGGACGCCACCTGCTTCTACGTGATGCTGGAGGGCACCGTCGTGCTGACCCGCCGGGTCGGCGGGGACGACGTGGAGACCAACCGCACCTCGCAGCCCGGGGTGTACGCGGGCGCGATGCAGGCGTACGTCGGCGACCGGGTGCCGCAGGTCTACAACAACTCCATGCGGGTCACCGAGCCGACGCGGTTCTTCGTGCTCCCGGCCGACACCTTCGCGGCCGTCATGCGGGAGTGGTTCCCGATGGCGGTGCACCTGCTGGAGGGGCTGTTCTTCGGGTCCAAGAACACCCAGCGCACCATCGGGCAGCGCGAGCGGCTGCTGGCGCTGGGCTCACTGTCCGCCGGGCTCACCCACGAGCTGAACAACCCGGCGGCGGCCGCGGTGCGGGCCACCTCGACGCTGCGGGAGCGGGTGGCGAAGATGCGGCACAAGCTCGCCGTGATCGCCGAGGGCCCGTTCTCCCGCGACGCGCTGGCGGGGCTCATCGAGATACAGGAGCGTACGGCGGAGCGGGTCGCCAAGGCGCCCTCGCTCAGCCCCCTGGAGGCCGCCGACCGGGAGGACGTCCTCGGCGACTGGCTGGCGGACCACGGGATCGAGCAGGGCTGGCAGCTCGCACCGACCTTCGTGCAGGCCGGTCTGGACACCGAGTGGCTGGAGCGGGTGGCGGCGGCCGTGGACGCGGAGATCCTGCCGGGGGCGGTCGGCTGGCTCAACTACACGGTCGAGACCGAGCTGCTGATGAACGAGATCGCGGACTCCACCGCCCGCGTCTCCCACCTGGTGGACGCGGCCAAGCAGTACGCGCAGCTCGACCGTGCCCCGTACCGGACGGTCGACGTCCATGAACTCCTCGACAGCACGCTGCTGATGCTGTCCGGCAAGATCGGCCCCCGGATCAGGGTCGTCAAGGAGTACGACGGCACGCTGCCGCGCATCCCGGCGTACCCGGCGGAACTGAACCAGGTGTGGACCAACCTGATCGACAACGCGGTCGCCGCGGTGAACGACGCGGGCGGCGAGGGGGCGCTGACCGTGCGGACCGCTCTCCACCACGACCGGCTGCTGGTGGAGTTCCGCGACACCGGCACCGGGATCCCCGCGGAGATCCGGGGGCGCGTCTTCGACCCGTTCTTCACCACCAAGCCGGTGGGCGAGGGCACCGGGCTCGGCCTGGACATCTCCTGGCGGATCGTCGTCGACAAGCACCACGGCACCCTCCAGGTCGAGTCCGAGCCGGGCGACACCCGTTTCCAGGTGCTCCTGCCGCTCACCGCGGCCGAGTCCGAGCAGGAAGCCCCGACCGAACCGACAGAACCGACCGAATCAACCGATCCGACCGATCCGACCTAGGAGCCGGTATGACGAGCGACACCGGAATCGACCCCACCGTCCCGCCGAGCGGCGACGGCTGCACCGAGTGCGACGCGGCGGGCGGCTGGTGGTTCCACCTGCGGCGCTGCGCGAGCTGCGGCCACGTCGGCTGCTGCGACAGCTCCCCCGGACAGCACGCGACCGGCCACTTCCGGTCGACCGGCCATCCGGTGGTGCAGAGCTTCGAGCCGGGCGAGGACTGGTACTGGGACTACGCGACGAACGAGGTGCGCGAGTCCGGCCCGCGCCTGGCTCCGCCCGGCAGCCACCCCGACGACCAGCCGACGCCGGGTCCGGCGGGCCGCGTCCCGGCCGACTGGGCGACCGCGCTGCGCCGCTGAGCGCCCGTCCCCGGCGCCGGGCGGCCGCACCCCGAAACGGGGGCCCGGTGCCGGGCCCGCGTGCCAGGATGGCGGCGTGCCGCAGACCTCACTCATCAGCCCGCTCGTCGGTCGCGAGGACGAACTCGCGCGCCTCACCGGCGTACTGGAACGCGCCCGTGCCGGTGAGGCCCGCGCGGTGCTCGTCGCCGGGGACGCCGGGGTCGGCAAGACCCGCACCCTGGACGAGGTCGCCGGGCGGGCCGTCGCGGCCGGGACGACCGTGCTCACCGGTCACTGCGTGGACCTGGGAGACGTCGGCCTGCCGTATCTGCCGTTCACCGAGATCCTCGGCGCGCTGGCGGCGGACGAGCGGTTCGCCGCCGTACTGGCCGCGCATCCGGTGGCCGACCGCCTGCTCGGCGGCGGCGCCGACGACGGGGACGCCGCCACCCGCTCGCGGCTCCGGCTCTTCGAGGGCGTGGCGGCCCTGCTGACCGACCTGGCCGGCACCGCGCCGCTGCTGCTGGTCCTGGAGGACCTGCACTGGGCCGACCAGTCCTCCCGGGACCTGCTGAGGTTCCTGCTCAGCCGGGGAGTCCTGCAACGGCCGGCGGGCGGGGCGCCCGGCCACCGGCTCGCGCTGTTCGCCTCGTACCGGGCGGACGACCTGCACCGCCGTCACCCCCTGCGCCCGCTGCTGGCCGAGCTGGTGCGCCTGCCGGGCGTGGAGCGCCTGGAGCTGCGGCCCCTGCCCGACGCGGACGTGGCCCGGCTGGTGCGCTCGCTGCGGGAGCGGCGGCTGCCGGACACCACCGTGCGCCGGATCGTCGAACGGGCCGAGGGCAACGCCTTCTACGCCGAGGAGCTGGTCGCGGCTACGGACGGGCCCGCCGGGGGTGTGCCCAGCGGGCTGGCGGACGTCCTGCTCATCCGGTTCGAGCAGCTCTCCGAGACCGCCCAGCAGGTGCTGCGCACCGCCGCGGTCGCCGGGCGCCGTGTGGGCCACGACCTGCTGCGGGACGCCGTCGGGCTGCCCGAGGACGAGCTGGAGTCGGCGCTGCGCGAGGCGGTGGAGCGGCAACTGCTGGTCTCCGGTGACGGCGACACCTACTCCTTCCGGCACGCCCTCGCCCGGGAGGCGGTCTACGCCGACCTGCTCCCCGGTGAACGGGCCCGGCTGCACGGCGCGTTCGCCCGGCTGCTCGCCGGTCCCGGCCGCCGCTCGGACAGCGCCGCCGAACGCGCCCACCACTACCGCGAGAGCCACGACCTGCCGGAGGCGCTCGCCGCCTCCCTGGAGGCCGCCGACCACGCCCAGCGCGTGGGCGCCCCCGCGGAGGAGCTGCGGCACGTCGAGGCGGCCCTGGACCTGTGGTCGGCGGTCGACGCGTCCGCGCGTCCCACCGGCCCCGACGCGGTGACGCTCACCCTGCGGGCGTCGGCCGCCGCCGCACACGCCGGGGAACTGCACCGCGCGGTCTCCCTCACCCGGTCCGCGCTGGCCGGCCTCGGCCAGGATGCCGACCTGGAGCTGGCCGCCCGTGTCCGCTACACCCTCGCCGGCAATCTGCTGAGCGTCGACAACCTGGAGGCCGCGTATGCCTACAGCAGCGAGGCGCTGGGTCTGATCCCCGCCGAGCCGCCGTCGGCGACGTGGGTGTGGGCGGCGGCCACCCATGTGACGGCGGCCCGCCAGGTCGGGGAGAACGAGACTGCGCTTCGGGTGGCCCGCCGGGCTCTGGCGGTCGCACGGGAGCTGGGGGTCGCCGACGCCCGCGCCGACCTGCTGATCTCCCTGACGAGTCTGGAGGGCGGCAACCGGTCCACCCCGACGGGCCGCGAGCGGCTGCTGGAGGCACGTGAGCTGGCGCGGCGGGCGGGCAACGCGCCGGTCGAGCTGCGCGCGCTGTTCAACCTCGCCATCGGCGGCTTCGAGTCCGGTGACCCGAAGGAGTGCCTGCCCTGGGCCGCGGAGGGGCTGGAGCGGGCCCGCCGCGCCGGGCTGCTGTCCTCGCCCTACCCGCGGGAGATGCGATACCTGCGGCTGCTCGTCCAGTACACGCTGGGGCACTGGGACGAGGTGCTGCGCGAGTCCGCCGAGCAGGCCGCGACAGGTCCGGCCGTGGGCGGTCACACCCTCGGTCCCGGCCTGTACGTGGCGCTGGCACGCGGCGACTTCGGTGCCGTCGAGCGGGCCCGGGCCCTGCTGGAGGGGCCGTTCGACTGGATGGCGCGGATGGTCGGGGGTCTCGTGCTGACCGACGCGGCGGCCCTGCGCGGGAGCGCGGCGGACGCGGTGCGGTGGATGCGGTCCAGTGTCGAGGCGCTCACCGAGGCGGGCACCCCGCCGGCCGTGACCGTCCGGCTCGCGGCCCTGGCGCTGTCCGCCGTCGCCGACACCGTGGCCGAGTCGCGCCGGGCCGGGGACGGGGCGGCGGTGGCCCGCTGGACGGACACGGCGGCCGAACTGCTGGCCGAGGGCCGCTGGTCGGCCGAACACGGCTACGACGACCGGCCCCAGGGCCCGGAGGGGCAGGCGTGGCTGGCGCGTGCGGAGGCCGAGTGGTCCCGGATCTCCGCCACCGCACCGGACCCGGCGGCCTGGGAGAAGGCGGTGGCCGCCTTCGCGTTCGGCGACGCCTACGAACGCGCCCGGTGCGGGCTGCGGCTGGCCGAGGCCCTGCTGGCGGCCGACCGCCGGGACGAGGCGGTCGCCGCGGCCGACACCGTACGCCGGGAGGCCGACCGGCTCGGCGCGACGGTGCTGCGCGAGCGGCTCGACGACCTGGCCCGCCGCGGCCGGCTGACGAACCCGGAACGGAGCGGGGCCGGCGCGGCGGTGCTGACCGCACGCGAGCAGGACGTGCTGCGGCTGCTCGCCCTGGGCCGCAGCAACCGGCAGATCGGCGAGGAGTTGTTCATCAGCGCCAAGACGGCGAGCGTCCACGTCTCCAACATCCTCGCCAAGCTCGACGCGGCGAGCCGCACGGAGGCGGTCGCGGTCGCCCACCGGCGGGGTCTGGTGGCCCCGGCGCCGACGGCGTCGCACTGACGCCGCGCCTGCGGGAACCCGCGCCGCCCGGCGGACGTTGACCCGGCACCGACACCGGCGCCGGGAGCGCGGACCACGACACAGGGCGGCACGATGAGCGAGCTGGTCCCCGGGGGCAACGTCCCCCTGCCGGGCGGCCCCGTGAGCTTACGGGTGCCCGGCGGCTTCGACCTGTCGGCGCTCGTCACGGACGACGGCGGCAAGGTCGGCGGCGACGCGGACTTCGTCTTCTACAACCAGCCCGAGGCACCCGGCGCCCGGCTGCGGGCCGACACGCTGACCGTCGACCCGGCGCGGCTGCGCCCCGGTGCCACCCGGGTGACGGTGGCCGTCAGCCCGTCGGACCCCGGCTCCGTCCTGGGCGCGCTCCCCTCCCCCACGGTCCGGGTCACCGACGCCGACGGGCGGGCCGTGGCCCGGTTCACGCCCTCGCGTCCGGGGCAGGAGACCGTGCTGCTGCTGGTGGAGTTCTACCGGCGCGGCGGGGGCTGGAAGTTGCGCGCGCTGGGCCAGGGGTACGCGGACGGACTCGCCGGGCTCGCCCGGGACTTCGGCGTGGAGGTGACCGACGGGGCGCCGCCGCCCGGGCCCGTCGCGGCGCCGGGACCGTCCGCGTCCGCTTCCCCCGTCGACTCCGACGGGTTCCTCGCACTGGTCAACTCCGCCCGTGCCGCGGCCGGCTCGCCCTCCGTGCGCGCCGACCCCCGCCTGATCGCCGCGGCCCGGGCGCACGCCGTCGCGATGGCCGCCGCGGGCACCTTGAGCGTCGAGACACGGGACGGCGTCTCGGTGCACCAGCGCGTCGTGTCGGCGGGGTTCGCGTATCTCACCGTCGGCGAGCACCTGGTCTCCGGCCCGCGCACTCCCGCCGAGTTCGTCGCGTACTGCCTCGGCGCCGAGCGCACCCGGCGCACCCTCCACGGCACCGGCTTCACCCACACCGGGTGGGCGTACGTGTCCGGCGGGCCCTCGGGCGACACGTACTGGACGGTGCTGTGGGCGGTGCCGCTCACCCCGGACGGCCTGGCCCGCACGACGGCGGAGGTCGTCGGCCTCACCAACCGGGAGCGGGCCGGGGCGGGGCTGCCGCCGCTGTCCGTCGACGCCCGGCTGGCCACCGCCGCGCAGGCGCACAGCGCGGACATGGTGGCCCGCGACTTCTACTCGCACACCGACCCGGACGGCGGCAGGCCGTGGGACCGGGCCGCCGCCGCGGGCGCCACCCGAGGCACGGTCGGCGAGAACATCGCCTGCGGCCAGCGCTCCCCCGCCGACGTCGTCGAGGGCTGGATGAACAGTCCCGGGCACCGCGCCAACATCCTCAAGGCCGACTTCACCCACATCGGCGTCGGCCTGGCCGGCGGCGGCCGGGCGGGCACCTACTGGACGCAGCTCTTCGGCGGCTGAAGGAACCCACCGGCACCCGATCTTGGCGGAACGGAACGCTCCGGGCCAGGATGCCGTCATGAAGGGTGACCTCTTTTCCAGTGAGCACATGGTCCAGCCCGCCACCGCGCCGGGCATGACCGTCGAGAACTCCAAATGCATCCGTTACGCGGTCAACGGCGAGATGCTCGCCCGGCAGGGCGCAATGATCGCCTACCGGGGCGGTCTCCAGTTCGAGCGCAAGGGCCAGGGCGTGGGCGGCATGCTCAAGCGCGCGGTCACCGGGGAGGGGCTGCCCCTGATGGCGGTGAGCGGACAGGGCGAGGCCTGGTTCGCGCACGAGGCGCAGAACTGCTTCATCGTCGAGGTCGAGCCCGGCGACGAGTTCACCGTCAACGGCCGCAACGTCCTGTGCTTCGACGCGTCGCTGTCGTACCGCATCGCGACGGTGAAGGGCTCGGGCATCGCGGGCGGCGGACTGTTCAACAGCGTCTTCACCGGGCACGGCAGGCTGGGCCTGGTGTGCGAGGGCAACCCGCTGGTCATCCCGGTCTCGCACCAGTACCCGGTGTACGTCGACACGGACGCGGTCGTGGGCTGGTCCGCGGGGCTCGCGACCTCCCTGCACCGCTCGCAGTCGATCGGCTCGATGCTGCGCGGCGGCTCGGGGGAGGCCGTGCAGCTGGTGCTCCAGGGCGAGGGCTTCGTCGTCGTCCGGCCGAGCGAGGCGACGCCGCAGAAGACGCAGCAGCACTGAGCCCCCTCCCCTTCTTCCTGCCCCCGGGGTTCTTGTTGACCTTGGGGGCGTCGCGCGAAAGGGTGCGACGGGGCGCGGATCACCGCCCGCGCCGGAAGGAAGACTGCCTTGATCGGGATCACCGAGATCGAAGCGGCGGCCGAGCGGATCGCCGGACATGTCGTACGCACCCCGACCGTGCCGAGCCCGGGGCTGTCCGCGCTGCTCGGCGTCCCGGTCACGGCGAAGCTGGAGCTGCTCCAGCGCACGGGCTCGTTCAAGGCGCGCGGCGCGACGGCGAAGCTGCTGTCGCTGACCGAGGCCGAGCGGGCCGCCGGAGTCGTCGCGGTCAGCGGCGGCAACCACGGCATCGCGGTGGCGGTGATGGCCGCCGCTCTCGACGTGAAGGCCACGGTGGTCATGCCGCGCACGGCACCGGCCCGTTCCGTGGAGATCGCCGAGGAGGCGGGCGCGCTGGTGCGGCTCACCGACGGCATGGACAGCGCCTTCGCGCTGGTCACGCGGCTGCGTGAGGAGGGGCTGACTCTGGTCCACCCCTTCGACGACCCCGTGGTGATCGCGGGTCAGGGCACCGTGGGGCTGGAGTTCGCCGAGGACGCCTCGGACCTCACCGACGTGCTGGTGAGCATCGGGGGCGGCGGGCTGATCGCGGGCGTGGCGGCGGCGCTGCGGGCCCTGCGGCCCGGGGTGCGGGTCTGGGGCGTGGAGACGGAGGGCGCCGAGGCCATGTCCCGGGCGCTGGCGGCGGGCGGGCCGCTCGCGGTGCCCCTCTCCTCGATCGTCACCACGCTCAGCGCCCCGTCCGTCTCGCAGGTGACGTACGACCATGTGTCGGAGCTGGTCACCGAGGTGCTCGTGGTGCCGGACCGGGAGGCCGTCGAGGGTTCGCTGGCACTCGCCGAGCACGCCAAGGTGTGGACCGAGCCGGCCGCCGGCTGTCTGCTTCCGGCGGCCCGGCGCGTGGCGGAGCGGGTGGGGACCGATGCCCGGATCGGGCTCGTGGTGTGCGGGGGCAATAGCACGGTGGCCGACATGGCGGTGTGGGCGGACCGCTTCGGCCTGCGCTGACGCCCCTCCCGCGCCGCCGACCGGCCGGGGCCCGAGCGTCTCGCCGCCGGCACCGGGCACGGCCCCGGTGCCGGCCGGCGCCGGGGGCGACGGGGACGACGCCGCGGACGAGCGGGCGCCCGCCACCGTCCTCACCACCTTCCGGGAGGGCGCGGCCCGATCCCTTCCGCCTCGTTTCCCCCGTTTTCCCCCGGGGACGGCGGGGACTCGGCCGTCATGGCACAGATCGGCTACACGATGATGACCGAGCAGGCCGGCCCGCGGGAACTCGTCGGGCATCTGGTGCGGGCCGAGGAGGTGGGGTTCGACTTCTCGGTGACGTCGGACCACTACTTCCCGTGGCTGCGCTCGCAGGGCCACGCGCCCTATGCCTGGAGCGTGCTGGGCGCCGCGGCGCAGGCGACCTCCCGCATCCCGCTGATGACGTACGTGACGTGTCCGACGTTCCGCTACCACCCGGCGGTGGTGGCGCAGAAGGCGGCGACGCTGCAGCTGCTGTCCGAGGGCCGGTTCCGGCTGGGGCTCGGCTCGGGCGAGAACCTCAACGAGCACGTGGTGGGCGGCGGCTGGCCGTCCGTCGACGTACGTCACGAGATGCTCCAGGAGGCCGTGGAGATCATCCGGGCCCTGTTCGAGGGCGGTCATGTGAACCACCGCGGCGCGCACTTCGACGTGGAGTCGGCCCGGCTGTGGGACCTGCCGGACAGCGCGCCGCCCATCGGTGTCGCCGTCTCCGGGGAGCGCTCCTGCAAGCTGGCCGGTGAGTTCGCCGACCTGGTGATCGCCACCGAGCCGAAGGCGGGACTGCTGGAGGCCTTCGACCGGCACGGCGGTGCGGGCAAGCCGCGCGTGGGCCAGCTGCCCGTCTCCTACGATCCCGACCGGGACACGGCGATCAGGCGGGCCCACTCCCAGTTCCGCTGGTTCGGCAGCGGCTGGAAGGTCAACTCCGAGCTGCCGCACCCGGACTCCTTCGACGCGGCCACCCAGTTCGTGACGCCCGACGACGTCGCCGAGTCCATCCCCTGCGGCGACGACCCGGACGCGTTCGTCGCGGCCGTGCGCCCCTATGTGGAGGCCGGTTTCACCGAGATCGCCCTGGTGCAGATCGGCGGCGAGTCCCAACCGGCCTTCCTGGACTGGTCGGAGAAGACCCTGCTGCCCGCGCTGCGGGAGGCGTTCGGCCGGGACTGAGACCCGGCGACGCGCGAATCACCCGTCCGACTGAGCATCTTGCCGGTGGGCGGGTACTAGAGGGCTCTACGTCCATCCCCTGGAGGCCTCGTGAACACCGTCGTGCACAAGACCCTGGTGGTGCAGCTGCAGGCGGGCGACACCGCCGACCGGTTCCCCGTGCTCGCCCACCTCGGATACGACGCGGCGGACCCCTTCGCCCTGACCGTGGTCTTCAGCCACGACGGCCGGGTGCTGGCCCGCTGGACGCTGGACCGGGAGATGGTGGGCGAGGGGCTCACCCGACCGGTCGGCGTGGGCGACGTGCGGCTGCGGCCCGAGTCGCGGGGCATGTGGGACGAGCTGCGCGTCGAGCTGCTGGGCGACGACCGGGCCGACGGGGACCGTCATCGCGCCGTCGTGTTCGTGTGGGCCGCGGCCGTCGAGGCCTTCCTGCACGAGACGTACACGGTGGTCCGGCCCGGGGAGGAAGAGGTGAGCGTCGACGACTTCCTCGCCGAGCTGACCGCCGAGGGCTGAGGGCCGCCGGGGCGCGGTCCCTCAGCGGGCCGTGTGGCGGTACCGGGTCCACAGGGGGATCCCGAACCAGCACAGCAGGTACCAGAGCACCACGCCGGTGACGAGGTAGGGCACGAAGCCGTCGTGGGTCGCGACGCGCAGGATCAGCAGCAGCGAGCAGGCCGTCGTGGCGAGCAGCAGCACCAGGCCGAGCACGGTCAGCCGGGACGCCCACCGCACCGCCTGGGGCTTCACCCGCCGTCCGGAGACGAGGCGGTGCAGGGACACCGGCCCGATCAGGGCACCGGTCGTCACGGCGCCGAGAACCACGGTGATCAGGTAGATCGTCTGATCGGTCTCCGAGAGCTGCTCGTACTTCGGCTGGAACACGACCGTGAGCAGGAAGCCGAACAGGATCTGCACGCCCATCTGGGCGACGCGGACCTCCTGGATCAGCTCCGTCCACATCCGGTCGGCCCGCTCCTCCTCGGTCTCGTTGCGCCCCCTGCGCCGGCCCGAGCCCTCAGCCGGTTCCGAGTCCGAGTGCACCACGTCTTCCTCCCGGTGGCCGTCGCCTGCGATCCCCTTCCCTCTTCCCGCGATCCCGGTACTCAGGCGCGGGGCCGGGACGGCGACGCCCGGTTTGGGTGATCGGGGCGGGGTTACACGGGCCGGGACCGACCCAGGCGCGGCAAGGAAGGCGAAGGATGTCCGAGACTCAGCTCACCGTGACGCTCGACGGCGGGGGGATCGACGACGCGCGGGCGATCGTCCGCGCACTGGAGGGCGTCTTCGGGACGCCCGACGGCCTGCCCACCGACGAGGGGGCGACGGTGCGTACCGCGACCTTCGACTCCCCGAACGCCCCGCGGGCGGCCTCGGCCCCGGCGACGGGCGGGGCGCTGTCCGCGCCGGTGACGGTCACCGTCCAGGGCACGCCGCAGGCGGTGGAGGCGGCCGGCGAGACGCTGTCCCGCGCCTTCACCACGCGGAACGAGGGGGCGGCCTCCGGCGACCAGGAGCGGGAACGGCAGTTGCTCCTGGTGCCGTGAGGCCGGAACCCGCTGTCTGCGGGCCGCCTACCAGCGGCCCTCGACCTGGTCCTTGACGCGGCGGTCGTAGAGGTCGCGGATCGCGGCGAGGGTGGCGTCGGACAGCTCCGGCAGCCGGGCCGCCTCCGTGTTGGCGCGGGCCTGCTGGGGCGACCGGGCACCGGGGATCACGCTCGTCACGCCGGGCTGCTGGACGATCCAGCGCAGCGCCAGTTGGGCCGGGGTGTATCCCTCGGGGGCGAGCGCGGCGAACTCGGCGGCGGCCTCCACTCCGGTGGCGAAGTCGACGCCGGAGAAGGTCTCGCCCTGGTCGAAGGCCTCGCCGTGCCGGTTGAAGTTCCGGTGGTCGTTCGCGGCGAAGACGGTGTCCTTGGTGTACTTGCCGGTCAGCAGGCCGGACGCCAGCGGCACCCGGGCGATGATGCCGACGCCCGCCTCGCGGGCCGCGGGCAGGACCTCGCGCAGGGGCTTCATGCGGAACGGGTTGAGGATGATCTGGACGCTCGCCACGTTCGGCCGGGCGATCGCGGTGAGGGCCTCCTCGCAGGTCTCGACGCTGACGCCGTACGCGGCGACGCGCTCCTCCTCGACGAGGGTGTCCAGGGCGTCGAACACCTCGTCGCTGGAGTAGACGGCCGTCGGCGGGCAGTGCAGCTGCACCAGGTCGACGCGGTCGACGCCGAGGTTGCGGCGGGAGCGGTCGTTCCATTCCCGGAAGTTGTCCAGGACGTAGTTCTGCGGGATCTGGTCGACCCGGCGGCCCATCTTGGTGGCGACCAGCACGTGCAGGTCGGGCCTGCTCGCGAGGAAGGTCGCGATGGTCTGCTCGCTGCGGCCGTCGCCGTAGACGTCCGCCGTGTCGAAGAAGGTCACCCCCGACTCGGCCGCCGCCTCCAGTACCGCGAGGGCTTCCTTGTCGTCGACGTCTCCCCAGTCGGCGCCCAGTTGCCAGGTGCCGAGGCCGATGACCGACGCGTGCTGGTCCGACCTGTCGAAAGTGCGCTCGTCCATGGCGTCAGTGTGTCATCCGCGGTGCGCGGGCACCGCGTCGGGACGCCCGCGGCGCCCCGGTCCCCCGTCGGCGTCGAGCCTGCGCGCCTGGACCGTGCGCGCGACGACCGGCCCCAGCCTGCGCTTGAGCCGGCGCAGCGTCTCCAGCCGGCCGGCCGCCCGGTCGAGCCGGTGGTACAGGCGGGGCGGGAGATACGGCAGCAGCGGCGAGTGGCGCTGGCCGAGCAGGGCGAACATCTGCTCGGGCGGCAGGCGGATGTAGCGGGGCAGGTTCTCGTACCACTGGGCGCTGAGCCGGGCCGCGCTCTGCACCGGCAGCAGGGCGGCCCGGCGTTCGCGTTCGTAGTGGGCGAGGGCGTCCGGGAGGCCGGCCCGCTCGTGCAGCGTCGCGGCCAGCGTCATGGCGTCCTCCAGGGCCAGCGTGGTGCCGGCGCCGATGGAGTAGTGCGTGGTGTGGGCGGCGTCGCCGAGCAGGACGAGGTTGCCGCGGGACCAGGTGCGGTTGGTGACGGTGCGGAAGGTGCGCCACGGGGTGCCGGCCCGGCCGGAGGGCCGCGCGGTGAGCGGGTGTCCGTCCAGCACGTCGGCGAAGAGCTTCTCCAGCAGGACCAGTCCCTCGGCCTCGTCGGCCCGGTCCAGGCCCAGGCCGGTCCAGGTCCCGGGCGCGCACTCGACGACGCAGGTGCTGCCTTCCGGGCCGAAGCCGTAGCCGTACGCCCAGATCCAGCCGTGGTCGGTCTCGGTGAAGGCGAAGGTGAAGGCGTCGAAGACCTTGGTGGTGCCGAGCCACACGTAGGGGTCGCGGCCGCCCGCGATGTCGGTGCCGAAGTGGCCGGCGTGGTGGGTGCGCAGGGCGCTGCCCGCCCCGTCGGCCGCCACCACGAGGTCGGCGTCGGGTGGGTTGGCCCCGGTGACCGGGTGCTCGAACTCCAGGCGTACGCCCAGCTCGCGGGCGCGTGCGGCGAGGATCGCGAGGAGCCGGTGGCGGCCGATGCCGAAGCCCTCGTCGCCGTGGTGCCGGGTGGCCAGGTCGCCCACGTGGGCGACGCCGTCGCGCCAGCGCACGGAGTGCTCCTCGATGGTGCGCGCGGACCCGGGGTCGTGTTCCTGGAGCCGGTCGAGCAGCCCGCGCCAGTAGGTGACGCCCCAGCCGTAGGTGGAGCCCTCCGGGTCGCGTTCGTACACGGTGACGTCGTGGGACGGGTCCTGCCGCTTCAGCAGGATCGACAGATACAGACCGGCGGGTCCACCGCCGACGCAGGCGACCTTCACACACACCCCTGATATGTACTCAAAACGGTCATTCGGGACCGCAGAGTAACAAGGGAGAGGCGCCTGGCCGGTGCTACACGACCGTGGGCCCGGCGTGGTTACCCGGCGGCCACCGTGCGGCACTCCGGGTGGCCCCAGCCCTGGTCGTTCTTGGCGATGGGCTCTCCGGCCGCGTAGGGGCGGCCGCACAGGCAGCGGCCGGGGAACTTCGCCTTGATGGTGCGTGCCGAGGAGCCGCCGCTCTTGCGGGCCGGGCCCGAGGAGCCCCGGCGCGGCGCCTTCCGGGCCGCGGGGACGTCCGGCGCCGGCGGCGGCTCCGGGGAGCCGAGGCCGCTGCCCGCGGCCTCCTGGACGACGGCCGCCTGGCTGGCGGCGCGGTCGGCGAAGTCGTTGAGCCGGTCGCCGTCGACCTGGTGGGCGGGCACGTAGCGGAACTCGACCGAGCGGCCGTCGAGCAGTTCGTCGATGCGTACGACGAGTTCCTGGTTGGCGACGGGCTTGCCCGCGGCCGTCTTCCAGCCGTTGCGCTTCCAGCCGGGCAGCCAGGTGGTGACGGCCTTCATGGCGTACTGCGAGTCCATGCGGACCTCGAGCGGCACCTCGGGGTCGGTCGACGCCAGCAGGCGCTCCAGCGCCGTCAGTTCGGCGATGTTGTTGGTGGCCCTGCCCAGCGGGCCGGACTCCCAGCGGACCGGTGTCTCCGACGCGTCGGCGACCACCCAGGCCCAGCCGGCCGGACCCGGGTTTCCCTTCGAAGCCCCGTCGCACGCGGCCACCACTCGTTCACGCATGCGCTCGATCATGCCATGGTCCGGCCGGGTGTCCGGACGGGGTTCAGGGGACCTCCGTGACCTTCGGCATCTCCCCTTCGGTCGTCGTGGTGTCGATCACCGAGAAGCTCGCGCCCTGCGGGTCGCTCAGTGCCGCGAACCGGCCGAACGGCGTGGTGACCGGGCCGAACCTCAGGACACCGCCGAGCTCGGTGGCGCGGGCCACGGCGTCGTCGCAGTCGCCGACGGCGAAGTAGACGTTGATGTGGGGCGGCGCCTCGGGCGGGAAGTCGTCCGTCATGGCCAGGCGGCCCAGGACGGTGCGGTCGCCGAGGTCGAAGACGCGGAAGTCCACCTGGTCGTCCCGCATCTGCCGGGACATGTAGGGGAAGACCGCGGGGAAGAAGGCGTCCGACTTCCCGGGCTCGCGGGTGAAGACCTCGGCCCAGCAGTAGGCGCCGGGCTCGGCGGTCGCCTCGAAGCCCTCGTGGGCGTCGCCCTGCCAGACGCCGAAGACGACGCCGCTCGGGTCCCGGGCCAGGCACATGGTGCCGAAGTCCCCGACCCGCATCGGCTCCAGGAGCAGCTCGCCGCCTGCGTCGCGGATCCGTCCGGCGGTCGCCGCCGCGTCCGGGGACGCGAAGTACAGGCACCACTGGGACCGGTCCTCGTGCCCGGGCGGCGGCGGGACCACGGCGGCCACCGCCTTGCCGTCCGCGTAGCACTGGGTGTAGTCGCCGTACTCCGACGACGACTCGCCGAAGGTCCAGCCGAGGACGCCGCCGTAGAAGCGCTTGGCTCCCTCGACGTCCGTGAACATCGCGTCGGCCCAGCAAGGGGCCCCTTCCGGTGATACGGCCATGGCTGCCGCCTCCTGTGCGGGCGTGGTGGTGCGGGTGGGGCGCGGGTCACTCCCCGGCGTACGCCTGTTCCAGCGCGGCGATGTCGAGCTTGCGCATCGACATCATGGCCTTGTTGGCGCGCGCCACCTTCGCGGGATCCGGGTCGCGGAACATCTCCTCCAGCCTCCTCGGGACGACCTGCCAGGACACGCCGAACCTGTCCTTGAGCCAGCCGCAGGGGCCGTGCTCGCCGCCGCCCTCGGTGAGCCTCGACCAGTAGTGGTCGACCTCCTCCTGGTCCTCGCAGCCGATCTGGAAGGAGATCGCCTCGTTGAACCTGAACTGCGGGCCGCCGTTGAGGCCCACGAACTTCTGGCCGTTGGCCGTGAACTCGACGGTGAGCACGCTGCCCGCGGGCTGGTACGACCCCTCCGGGTAGCGGGTGACGGCGCCGACGCCGGAGTTCTTGAAGAGGGAGACGTAGAAGTGGGCGGCCTCCTCGGCATCGCCGTCGAACCACAGGCACGTGGTGAATCCGTCGGTGCTCATGACTACCTCCTGGGCGTGCGACACGGTCACCACTGTCGACCGGCGCGGGCCGCGGAACTCATCGCTTCGCCGGTGGCGAATCTGCCGCGGGCAGAGAAATCCCCGGCGGGGGCCGCGGCGGGCCGAGAGTGGAGGAACCGCGGCGCCGACTGCCGCGGACCACTCCCACCACCACTACCACCCCTCACGACGCGCTACGACTCGACAAGGAGTGCCGATGTCTCCACTCATCGCAGGCCGCGCCCCGGCCGCACCGCCCAGGGCCGAGGACGGCGACACCCCCGCGACCCGGTTCGACGACCGGCTCGCCGAGCAGTTGCTCGACCAGCGGATCGTGCTGCTGGGCACCCAGGTCGACGAGGTGTCCGCGAACCGGGTCTGCGCGCAGTTGCTGATCCTGTCCGCGCAGGACCCGCGCACCGACATCAGCCTGTACATCAACAGCCCCGGCGGGTCCGTGCACGCGGGGCTCGCCATCTACGACACCATGCGCCTGGTCCCCAACGACGTCGCGACGCTCGCCATGGGGTTCGCCGCCAGCATGGGGCAGTTCCTGCTGAGTGTCGGCACGGCGGGCAAGCGCTACGCGCTGCCGAACGCGCGGGTCATGATGCACCAGCCGTCGGCGGGCATCGGCGGGACCACGGCCGACATCGAGATCCAGGCGGACAACCTGGAGTTCACCAAGCGGACCATCGAGCGGATCACCGCCGAGCACACCGGTCAGAGCCCGGAGACCATCTCCCGGGACGGCGACCGCGACCGCTGGTTCACGGCCGAGGAGGCCAGGGAGTACGGAATGGTGGACCGGGTCGTGCAGTCCCTCGCGGATGTGCGCCCGGCCGCCGCCAAGCGACGGATGGGGCTGTGAACATGGGGAGCTACACGATTCCGAACGTCGTCGAGCGGACCCCGCAGGGCGAGCGCTCCTACGACGTGTTCAGCCGGCTGCTGTCGGAGCGGATCATCTTCCTGGGGACCGACATCGACGACGGCGTGGCCAACGTCGTGATCGCACAGCTCCTGCATCTGGAGTCGTCGGCCCCGGAGAGCGAGATCGCGATCTACATCAACTCCCCCGGCGGCTCGTTCACCTCGCTGATGGCGATCTACGACACGATGACGTTCGTGCAGGCGCCGATCTCCACGTTCTGTGTAGGGCAGGCGGCGTCCACGGCGGCCGTGCTGCTGGCGGGCGGGGACCCGGGGCGCCGCTTCGTGCTCGAGCACGCGCGGGTGCTGCTGGGGCAGCCGGCCAGTGGCGGGCGGCAGGGCACGGTCTCCGATCTGGCGCTCCAGGCCAAGGAGATGGTGCGGATCCGCTCCCAGGTGGAGGAGGTGCTGGCCCGCCACACGCACCACGACGTCGCGGCACTGCGTGCGGACATGGACCGCGACAAGGTGTTCACCGCCCAGGAGGCGGTGGCGTACGGGCTGGCCGACGAGGTGCTCGTCCGGCGCCTGGCGCGGGTGTGAGCGACCGGGCCGGCGTCCCGCTCCGTGCGGGGTGCCGGCCCGTGCGTGTGCTCAGGCGGCCAGGCACATCCCGTCGAACCGCGCGCCCGACGCGCCCCGGCCCGGTCCCGCGCCGGTGTGCCGGGAGGTGAGGCGGACCAGTTCTCCCTGGGCGCGGGCCAGCAGGTCGCCCAGGCCGAGGCCGAGGGCGCCCGCGGCGGCGGCGAGCACTTCCGAGGATGCCTCCTTGCGACCGCGCTCCACCTCCGACAGGTAGGGCATGGAGATCCGGGCGGCCTCCGCGACCTCCTTCAGGGTGCGCTCCTGCCCGAGGCGTTCACGGCGCAGGACGTCCCCCACCAGGTCGCGCCACAGGGGCTCCCTCGCGGCGGGCGCCCTGCGCCCCGGGGGGACCGGCGGGGCGGCGGGGCGGGCTCCCGGGCGCGCGGCCTGCGGGCGCAGCGGAATGACGCGGGCTTCGTTCGGCACGTGGCTGGTCACCTGCTCAGCCTAGGAGCCGGGGCGCGTCACGGAAGGGTGCGGCGTTCCGCCCTCAGGGAAATCCTCGGGGAGACCGGTCGGGGAGACAGGTCGGGGAGACCGGTCAAGGAGATCCGTCGATGAGATCCGTCGGGCATCCGTCCGTATACCGGAAACCGCCGCGCCGGTCGCGGGTGCCGGGCCCCGCCCGCGGGACTACGCTGGCGAGTGACGCAACGCCCCGCGAGGACGCCGCGGCACACGTCGCGCCACGCGTGACAACGGGTGGCATGCCCCGTCGCGGCCCGGGTACCCGCAAGCGGGAAGAGTCCAGGGAGACGTCCAACCGTGACTTTCGTGGGAGAGGCAATGGAGACCGCCGTGGTCCGGCCGGAAGCGCAGGTCGTCGAGAAGACCGCCGGGGGCGGGGCGGGCGGGCAAGCACCGCGGGACGTCGTGGACCCCCGCACCGTGGCGCCGCGTGACGCGCGGCAGCTGTCCCGCCAGTTCTTCCGGCGTCTGACGGAACTCGAAGAGGGCACGCCCGAGTACCAGTACGCGCGCAACACCCTGATCGAGATGAACATGTCGCTCGTGCGGTTCGCCGCCGGCCGCTTCCGGGGCCGCGGGAACGACATGGAGGACATCGTGCAGACCGGCATGATCGGTCTCATCAAGGCCATCGACCGGTTCGAGCTGTCCCGCGAGGTCGAGTTCACCTCCTTCGCGCTGCCGTACATCGTCGGGGAGATCAAGCGCTTCTTCCGGGACACGACCTGGGCGGTGCACGTGCCGAGGCGGCTCCAGGAGCTGCGGGTGGAACTGGCCAGGGCACGCGAGGAGCTCTCCTCCCGCCTGGACCGCGAGCCCACCGTCGCCGAACTCGCGACGCTGATGAACATCGGCGAGCGCGAGGTGGTCGAGGGGCAGATCGCGTCCAACGGCTACCACTCCTCGTCGTTGGACGCCGCGCTGACCGGCGACGGCCCCGAGCACGGGGAGTCGGTCCTGGCGGACTTCATCGGCGTGGAGGAGGACGGGCTGCGACTCGTCGAGGACTTCCACTCGCTGGCTCCGCTGATGGCCGAGCTGAGCGACCGCGACCGCGAGATCATCCATCTGCGGTTCGTGGAGGAGGCCACTCAGGCGGAGATCGGCGAACGGCTCGGCTGCTCGCAGATGCACGTGTCCCGACTGATCAAGCGGATCATCACCCGGCTGCGCGAGGGCATGCTGGGGGAACTCGGCTGCGCCTGAGCCCGGCCGCGACGACGACGGTGCCCTTCGCCCCTCGGTTCACGCCGCGGTGAGGGGCACCACGGCACGTACCCGTTTGCCGACCGGGACGCGTTCGACGACGACGGTCTCCACCAGGGCGTGGACGATCTCCAGCCCGTGCCGGCCGATCCGCTCGGGGTCCCGGGGGTAGCGCTCGGGCACGGCGCCGCTGCTGTCGTAGACGGTCACCGCCACCGAGGTGCCGGTGCCCTCCAGCTCCAGGATGTACGGCCCCCTGCTGTGTCGGTCCGCGTTGGTGACCAGCTCGCTCACCACCAGCAGGACCGCGCCGTCCGCGCGGGGGCCGATCGTGGCGCACCACTCGGTCCTCAGCTGGTCGAGGAAGAGCGAGGCGAAGGAACGCGCCTGCGCTATGCATCCCGGCTCGCCGGAGTAGTGTGCCGCCCGCCTCAGCGGTTCAACGGGAACGTCGAAACCAGTCGGTATCACTGCCCCGTCCAGGTACTCGGTCATGCGTTTCTCTCTCGGAAGCCGGACTGGCCGGACGCTGCTGCACCTGTCCTCGTACCCCGAGCCGCGCGTCGCAGTCCCCGTCTCTTCGCAGTGCGGGCATCGTCACAGTGGTGCGGGGAACCCGTAGTGCGAGAAGGGTGTGCGATCGGGCGAGGCGGAGGGTGTGCGATGGACGAACTGATGGCCGCACGAAGCCTCACCACCCGGCCGGTGGTCACCCTCCGCGGCGACGCCGTCGCCCATGTCAAGGACACCGTATGCGACGCCGCCGCGGGCCGAATCACCGGTTTCACGCTGACCGGGCGGGGCCTGCTGTCCGGCCCCCTGAAGGAGGGCCTGCCCTGGTCGGGTGTGTACGCGCTGGGCCACGACGCCGTGATGATCCGCGACGGGCGGGGCCTGGTGAGCGCGGCGGCGATGACGGCGCACCAGCAGAACCTGCGGGCCCGGGTGCTCGGCGCGCGGGTGCTGACCGAGGCGGGCGCCGAGGTCGGCACGGTGCTCGACGTCGTGGTGGAGGGCGGCACCGGTGGGCGGATCATGGGCTTCCGGGTGGCGGCGAGCCGGCGGTTCGTACCGGGAGCTTCCCGGCACCGGCGGCGGGTGTACGTGCCGCGCGGCGAGACGCTCACGGTCAACGGCCGCGACCTCGTCCTGCCCGAGGACGCCGTACGGCACGTCGCGGACGACCTGCCGGGCCTCACCGCCCTGGTCGGCGGCGGCGTGCCCGGCCACCGGACGGGGCCACTGCCGTGATGCTGTTCACCGAGGTGCGCGGGCTGCCGGTGCTGCCGCGGTCCGGGGGCGGTCCGCTCGGCGCCGTGACGTCGCTGACCGTCGACGCCGCGTCCGCCACCGTGAGCCATGTCCGCTTCCGGCACGGGCGCCTCGGCGGGGAGACGGTGCTGGCCTGGGACGCGGTGCACTCCGTCGGGCCCGGCGCGGTCCGGGTCGGTTCCGCCGACGCCCCCGGGACGGTGCCGCCCCACCACGACCTGCTGGGCCACCGGATCCTCACCGACACGGGCAACGGGCACGGCACCGTGCTGGACGTCGCGTTCGACCCGCGCACCGCCAGGATCCTCGCGGTCTTCACCACCCGCGGTGAAGTGCCGCCCGACCGCCTGCTGGGGCTCGGCGACTACGCCCTGGTGATCGGCGCGCACTGAGTCCGCGGCGCGGGGCGGCTCGGGGCGACGCGGACGGACGTGTCGGCGGGCGGGTCCGGCGGGGGCTGCATAGCGTGGCAGCGTGAGTGCGCGAACCCCCTCCGCGGCCGCCGGGCCCCCCGGACGTCCGGGTTCCCCGGGCCGGACGCCCGCCGGTCCCGGCTGGGCGCAGGCACTGGGGACGGTGCTGGCCGGGCTGGTCGCCATGGGGGCCGCGGCCGCGCTCGGGCTGTGGGCGGCCGGTGCCGCGGACCTGCCCGACAACGCCTTCCCGCGGGTCGTCGTGGCGACCCTCGTCACCGCCGTGGGCGGCGCGCTGGAGATGTCCGGCGACGCGGGCGACCTGGCGGCCACCGACGCGGGGCTGACCGTGATGCCGCTGTCCGTCACCCTGACCGGCGCCCTGATGATCGCCCGGGGCTTCCTGCGACCGCTGCGCCACCGCGCCGAGGTCGGGGCGGCGGAGCTGGCCGGCTGGGCCGGGCGGATCGCCGTCCTGTGGCTGCTCGCGCTGCTGGGGATGTCGTTCGCGGCACGGCAGACGTTCGAGGTGTCGCTCGGCGAGGGCCTGCTGAACGACCTCGGCGACCTGTTCGGCGTCGCCCCGAGGGTCGGCTTCACCACGGACGTGCCGCTGACCGTCCTCTTCGGCCTGCTCTGGCTGGCGGGGGTGCTCGTCCTCGCCCTGCTGGCCTCGCCCGCGGCTCCGCTGCCCGGCCGGCTGCGGGGTCTGCGGACGTCGGTGCGTCCGGCCGCGTACTCGATGGTCGCGCTGCTGCTGGCGTACGTGGTGATCGGCGTCGTCGTCGCCCTGGTGGTCGCCGGGACGCGGGGGCATCCGGCGGACACCTTCCCCGTGCTGCTCCTGGGTCTGCCGAACCTGGCGTGGCCCGCGCTCACGATCGGCCTGGGGGCGACCTGGAACGGGCGCGTGGAGGGGCCCTTCGGGCTCCCGATGCCGCAGGTGCTCGACAAGGTGCTGCGCACGCCGGACGTCTCGACCGTGAACGTGGGCACGCTCGCCGAGCGCGACGGGCGGATGTGGTGGCTCCTGGTCGCCGCGGCGGTCCTCGTCCTGGCGGCCGGATTCCTCGTGGCATCCCGGTCCCCCGTCCGGTCGCCGGCCTGGCTGTGCGCGGTGCGCCTGGCCGTGGCGCTGGCGCTGACGGTCCTCGTGATCTCTCTCGTCGGCCGGATCCGCGCGCACTACGGGCTGTCGGTGCTCGGCATCGGCGATCTGGGCGGCGGGCTGGCCGGGCAGTTGTTCCTGCGACCGCGGTGGTGGGGTGCGGTGGGCCTCGCGCTGCTGTGGGGGCTGGTCGCCGGGTTCCTGGGTGCGCTGCTCGCCCGGTGGGTGGGCGGACGGGCCGGCCGGGCCGGTTCGTAGGTGCGGTCGCGGTGCGCCGCGGGCGGTCAGGCGACGGGGACGACCAGGGGCGGGGAGGCCCGCTGCATGCGCAGCGCGTCGACGGACTCGGCCATCAGCTCGTACTCGGTGGTCTCGTCGCTGGTCGCGATGCGCACCAGATGTCCGGCGGCCAACTCGTCGGCGACCAGCTCCTGTCGCATGTCGTCGGTGCACCAGGTGCGCAGCATGCGCGGCACGTCGGGCGCGTCGTCGGCGACGGGAGTCAGGGCGCCGCGCGGTAAGTGGGGGGTGTCGGGCTGCGGATCGAGCCGCTCGGCGATCCAGAACGCCCGGTCGCGCAGCCACCACAGGGCCAGGGCGAGGGTGGGGGCCCGGTAGGTCCCCAGGGGGACACCGATGCGCCGTCCGTCGCAGACGCCGTAGGCGGTGACATGGCACAGGAACTCGTCGTGCACTGCTACCCTCCCCCGTCACCCAGCCCGCCTGCCGGTCGGGCAGGGCGTCCGTGCGGCTCGTGTGCTGTGCGTGAGGGCGCTGTCGCGTGGTGTGAGAGGCCCTAGAGGTGAGTATGTTCACTACTGAACCACTGTCACCATGAATTTCCGGCCAGTCTCCTGGCATATTCCTCGCGTTTGATGGCCGAAAACGTCGTGCCGTGCCTCGCCGGTTCGGCCTGCCGTAGGACGGCTGGCTCCGGAGGCCCGTGGCGCGGCGGCATGACCCCGGGGGTAATCGACCGGGCGGACGGGCGCGGGCATGGTTGCGGTACCGGGTCGCCGAGACCGGGATCCGGTCCCTGACCAGCGCACACCACCTCGACGGAGGCTGATCGCCATGTCCGCACCCACGCGTCGCTACGAGGACGCCGTCGCCCGCTACTTCGAGGCCTGGAACGCCGGGCCGGACGCGCGGGCCAAGGCGGTCGCCGCGGCCTGGACCAATGACGGCGGCTACACCGACCCGCTGGCCGACGTCCGGGGCCACGAGCAGATCGCGGCCGTGATCACGGCGGCCCACGAGCAGTTCCCCGGTTTCGTCTTCCGGCTGTCCGGCGCCGTGGACGGGCATCACGACACGGCGCGCTTCTCCTGGGAACTGGTGAGCGAGGCCGGAGGTGCCGCCGCTGGGGAGGCTTCGGCGCCGGTGGCCGGATTCGACGTGATCACCCTGGACGGAGAGGACCGCATCCGGGACGTCCACGGCTTCCTCGACCGGGTTCCCGAGGGGGTGTGAGAGCGGGGGACACGCGGGCGGGGGACGTTCTGGCCGTCGGCGTTCTGCCCGTCGGCGTTCTAGCCGTTGACGATCTCGTCGATACGGGCCAGTTCGTCGGCGTCGAAGTCGAGGTTGCCGATGGCCGCGACGCTGTCCTCCAGTTGCCGGGGGCTGCTCGCGCCCACCAGGGCGGAGGTCACGCGGCCTTCGCGCAGTACCCAGGCCAGGGCCGTCTGGGCCAGTGACTGGCCGCGGGACTCGGCGATCCCGTTCAGGGCGCGCAGCTTGCCGACCAGTTCCTCGGTGACCGCGTCGGAGTTCAGGAACGGGCTGTCGCTCGCGGCCCGGGAGTCCTCCGGGATGCCGTTCAGGTAGCGGCCGGTCAGCAGGCCCTGCTCCAGCGGGGAGTAGGCGATGGAGCCGACCCGCAGCTCGTCGAGGGTGTCCAGCAGGCCGCTCGTCTCGGGGCGGCGGTCGAGCATGGAGTAGCGCGGCTGGTGGATCAGCAGCGGGGTGCCCAGTCCGGCGAGGATGCGGGCGGCCTCGCGGGTCTGCTCCGGCGAGTAGTTGGAGACGCCGACGTAGAGCGCCTTGCCCTGCTGCACCGCCGTGTGCAGGGCGCCCATCGTCTCCTCCAGCGGAGTCTCCGGGTCGGGGCGGTGCGAGTAGAAGATGTCGACGTAGTCCAGACCCATCCGGTCCAGGCTCTGGTCGAGTGAGGACAGCAGGTACTTGCGCGAGCCCCACTCGCCGTACGGACCCGGCCACATCAGGTAGCCGGCCTTGGTGGAGATCACCAGCTCGTCACGGTACGGCGCGAAGTCGGCCTTCAGGGCCTCGCCGAGCGCGGACTCCGCGGAGCCGGGGGGCGGTCCGTAGTTGTTGGCGAGGTCGAAGTGGGTGACGCCGAGGTCGAAGGCGCGGCGCAGGATGGCGCGCTGGGTCTCGACCGGGCGGTCCGGGCCGAAGTTGTGCCACAGACCGAGCGAGAGCGCGGGGAGCTTGAGCCCGCTGCGTCCGGTGCGCCGGTAGGGCATCTCCGCGTAGCGGTCGGGGTGTGCGGTGTACAACGCGACTCCAGAGGGGTTGGCCCCCGAGGTGCGGGGCTTGGGTGGAACCGTCCTCCACTCTGGCGTGACCTGCGGGCAGTGGTCCAACAGAAGAATCCGATGGGATTGCGCGGTTACGCTTCTGAGTCATGGAACTGCGTCATCTCCAGCATTTCGTGGCGGTCGCCGAGGACCAGCACTTCACCCGGGCGGCGGAACGGCTGCTGGTGTCCCAGTCCGGTCTGTCCGCGTCGATCCGGGCGCTGGAGCGGGAGCTGCGGGCGCCGCTGTTCGTGCGTACGACCCGTCGGGTGACGCTGACGGAGGCCGGGCGCGCGCTGCTGGAGGAGGCGCGGCGGATCCTGGCCCAGGTGCGGTCGGCGCACGAGGCGGTCGCCGCGGTGCAGGGGGTGCTGCGCGGGACGCTGTCGCTGGGTGCCGAGCAGTGCATCGCCGGGGTGCCGGTGGCCGGGCTGCTGGCCGGGTTCAGGCGGCGTCACCCGGACGTGGAGATCCGGCTGCGGCAGGCGGGCTCCGGTCAGCTGGCGGAGGAGGTCGCGGCGGGCCGGCTCGACCTGGCCTTCGCCTACCGCACCCAGGCGGACACGGAGCAGTTGCGTTCGGTCTCGCTGGCGGGCGAGCCGATGACGGTGCTGTGCCACCCCGGTCACCGGCTCGCGGCCGACGGCGCGGTGCTCACCCCGCACGACCTGGCCGACGAGGTCTTCGTCGACTTCCACCCGGACTGGGGCCCGCGCCGCGTCACCGACGCCGTGTTCGCCGCGGCGGGCGTGCGGCGCACCGTGCCGCTGGAGGTGAACGACGTGCACGGGCTGCTCGACCTGATCGACGAGAACCTCGGCATCGCGGTCGTGCCGCGCCACTTCCGCCACAAGCGCGCCGCGCTGACCTCGCTGCCCCTCAAGGACGCGGACGGGACGGAGTACGAGACCATCGCGCTGCTGCCGCCCGCGCAGGCGACCAGTCCGGCGGCGCGGGCGCTGATGGGGCTGCTGGAGACGGGCAGCGCGGGTCCGGGAAGCGCGGGAACGGGGCGCGCGTGAGGGCGGACTGCGCGATGGTGGACGTATGCATGCGAAGGACATCCTCATCGAGGGCTACGGCCGCATCCAGGAAGAAGTCCACGCCGCCGTCGAGGGCCTGGACCCCGACGGCCTGAACGCCCGCCCCGCCGCCGACGCGAACTCCGTCGCCTGGCTGGTCTGGCACCTCACCCGCGTCCAGGACGACCACGTCGCCGACGCCTTCGGCCTCGACCAGGTGTGGTTCACCGGGGGGTGGGAGAAGCGCTTCGGCCTGGGCCTGCCGCGCGGCGACACCGGGTACGGCCACAGTTCCGCGAAGGTCGCCAAGGTGCGGGTCGACTCCCCCGACCTGCTGACGGGCTACTACGACGCCGTGCACGAGCAGACGCTCACGGCCCTGCGCTCGTTGGCCGCCAAGGACCTGGAGCGGATCGTGGACGACAACTGGGATCCGCCGGTCACCCTCGGCGCGCGCCTGGTCAGCGTCCTGTCCGACGATCTCCAGCACGTCGGACAGGCCGCCTATGCGCGCGGGCTGGTTCAGAGCGCGGACGCGTAACCCGGCAGGACCACGTCCTGGATCAGGGCGTTGCGCTCGTCGAAGGGGACGAAGGCGCTCTTCAGGGCGTTGACGGTGACCGTGCGCAGGTCCTCGATCCCCCAGCCCGCCTGCTCGACCAGCAGGGACATCTCGCGCGTCATCGTCGTGCCCGAGACGAGGCGGTTGTCGGTGTTGAGGGTGACGCGGAAGCCGAGGTCCTTCAGCGCGGTGATCGGGTGCTCGGCGATCGAGGTCGCGGCGCCGGTCTGGAGGTTGGAGGTCGGGCACATCTCCAGGGCGATCCGGCGGTCGCGCACCCAGGCGGCGAGCCGGCCCAGCTTGCCGGAGGCGAGGTCGGGGATGTCGTCGGTGATGCGCACGCCGTGGCCGATGCGCTGGGCGCCGCACACCTGGAGGGCCTGGTGGATGCTGGGCAGCCCGTGCGCCTCGCCGGCGTGGATGGTGAAGGGCACGTTCTCGCGGCGCAGGTGCTCGAAGGCGTCGAGGTGGTCGGCGGGCGGGAAGCCGTCCTCGGCGCCGGCGATGTCGAAGCCGACGACACCGGCGTCCCGGAAGGCGACCGCGAGGTCGGCGGCCTCGCGGACCCGGTCGAACATCCGCATGCCGCAGAGCAGGGTGCCGACCCGGACGGGAGTCCCGTCGGCGGCCGCCTTGGCCATGCCGGCGGCGAGGCCCTCCTGGACGGTCTCCACGACCTCCCTCATCGACAGCCCGCCCCTGGTGTTCAGCTCGGGGGCGTAGCGGACCTCGCCGTAGACGACTCCGTCGGCGGCGAGGTCGAGGACGTACTCCTCGGCGGTGCGCAGCAGCCCCTCGCGGTTCTGCATCACGGCGAGGGTGTGCTCGAAGGTGGCGATGTAGCGCACCAGGTCACCGGAGTTGGCGGCCTCGTAGTACCAGGCGGCCAGTTCGTCGGGGTCGGTGGTGGGCAGGGTGTGGCCGGCGGACGCGGCCAGTTCCACGACGGTGGCGGGACGCAGGCCGCCGTCGAGGTGGTCGTGCAGCACCGCCTTGGGGAGGCGGCGGAGGGTCTCGGTGTCTATGCGCGTAGATGACATGTGCGGCGGTTCCTCGGCAGATCGGTGCGGGAGAGCGGGGACGGGTCCGCGAAGCGGGGTACGGGCGGGACGGATGTACGGGCGGGACGCGGATCAGGGGGCGGCGGGCTGGAGCAGGTCCCAGCGGTTGCCGTACAGGTCCTGGAAGACGGCGACCGAGCCGTAGGGCTCGTGCCGGGGCTCCTCCAGGAAGGTCACGCCCGCGGCGGTCATGCGGGCGTGGTCGCGGGCGAAGTCGGCGGTGTGGAGGAAGAAGCCGACGCGCCCGCCCGTCTGGTCGCCGATCCGGGCACGCTGGGCCTCGCCCTTGGCGCGGGCCAGCAGCAGGGCGGTGCCCGGGCCCGGGCCACCGGGCTCGACGACGACCCAGCGGGAGCCGTCGGGCCGGGGCGTGTCCTCGGCGAGGCGGAAGCCGAGGGCCTCGGTGTAGAAGCGGATCGCCTCGTCGTAGTCGTCGACGACGAGGGCGACCAGGGCGATGCGTGTCATCGGTACCTTCCGGGCCGGGCGATTGACGGGAGAGGTTATACGTAAAACCCGTCGGACGCCAAGTCCCGGCCGCGCCCCCGCTCCGGAGGGCTCGGCCCTGGAGCGGGGCGCGGGGAGGGGTGCCGAGGGCCCAGGGCGCCGGAACTCCGCGGTGATCGTTTCCGACGTCACCGGCGGAGTCCCACGCACCCGGGGAGCGTCAGCAGTACAGGTTCCCGCCCGGGGAGACGCCGAGGATCTGGCTGAACTGCTGGTACTTGGCGACCCGGCTCTGGACCTGTGCGGGGTTGCGGCCGTCGCACTCCAGGGACCCGTTGATGGAGCGGATGGTCTGGCCGAAGCCGGCGCCGTTGACCATCGCGTTGTGCGGGGTCATGGTGCCGGGCCCGGACTGGGTGTTCCAGTACCACAGGCCGGTCTTCCAGGCCACGGCCGCGTCGTTCTGCACCAGCCAGGGGTTGCCCAGCAGGTCGATGCCGAGCGCGTCGCCCGCGGCCTTGTAGTTGAAGTTCCAGCTGAGCTGGATCGGTCCGCGCCCGTAGTAGGCGGCCTGGCCGGCCGGGCAGCCGTAGGGCTGGTTCCAGTCGCAGTAGTGGGGGTAGTTGGCGGTGTTCTGCTCGACGATGTGGACCAGGCCGCCGGTCTCGTGGCTGACGTTGGCGAGGAAGGCCGCGGCCTCCTGCTTCTTGGTGGTGTCGCTGCCGGTGTTGGCGAAGCCGGGGTAGGCGCTGAGCGCGGCGGTGAGGCCGCTGTAGGTGTAGAAGGAGTTCCGGCCCGGGAACATCTGGTTGAACTGGGCCTCGCTGACGACGAAGCTGCCGACCGGCGTCTGCGAACCGCCGTCACAGGCGTACGGGTCCCAGAACCAGGTGCTGATGAGCGGGTCGTAGCCCGGGTTGGCGTGCTCGGCGATGTAGGCCTTGCCGTCGGTGTAGCGGACGATGTCGCCGGTGTTGTAGTTCGCACCGGCCGACCACGCGGGGTAGCTCGAACAGGTGGCGGCCGACGCCTCGTCGGCGGGCATGAGCAGCGGGACGGCGCCCGCGAGGGCGAGTGCGGTCACCACGGCGGATATACGGCGCCTCGGCACAGGTCTGTCTCCTTCTGCGGAGCACGGCCGCTCCCGTACAAGGGCGGAGCGGAGCGGAACCTTGTGCGCACGTGCCGGTCGGACCGGCCACGGCGTGGGGGCGGCCGTGGAGGGGGGTGTGAGGCACACTCAACCGCGTTGGTATGTACCAGTCAAGGGTGTAGACCAGTCCAACTCGACTCGGCTGCTCAGGGGTTGGGTTCAGACGGCGACCGGCAGCGGCACCGTGTCGCGTCCGGCCGGTACGCGGGCCGGGTGGCGCCACAGCCCCCGTTCGGCGAGGCGCGGCAGGACGCCCTCGCCGAACCAGTAGGCCTCCTCCAGGTGCGGGTAGCCGGAGAGGACGAACTCGTCGACGCCGAGGGCGTGGTACTCGGCGATCCGGTCCGCGACCTCGTCGTGGCCGCCGACCAGGGCGGTGCCCGCGCCGCCGCGCACCAGGCCGATGCCGGCCCACAGGTTGGGGTGGATCTCCAAGGCGTCGCGGGACCCGCCGTGCAGGGCGAGCATGCGCCGCTGTCCCTCGGACTCGCTGCGGGCGAGGCCCTCCTGCACGGCCCGTACGGTGTCCGGGTCGAAGCCGTCGAGCAGCCGGTGCGCCTCGGCCCACGCCTGCTCCGCGGTGTCCCTGGTGATGACGTGCAGCCGGATGCCGAAGCGCAGGGTACGGCCCTCCCGAGCGGCCAGTGTCCGCATCCGGGCGATCTTGCCGGCCACCTGCTCGGGCGGCTCGCCCCAGGTGAGGTACACGTCGACGTGCCGGGCGGCGACCTCGCCGGCGACGGGCGAGGAGCCGCCGAAGTACACCTCGGGCACGGGGTCGGGCACCCGCACCAGCTTCGCGTCCTCCACGTGGAGGTGCTCGCCGCGCAGGTTCACCGTCCGGCCCGTCCACAACTCCCGGACGATGTGCAGGAACTCGCCGGTGCGGCGGTAGCGGGCGTCCTTGTCGAGGAAGTCCCCGTAGGCCCGCTGCTCGCGGCTCTCGCCGCCGGTGACGACGTTGAGCAGGAGCCGTCCGCCGGTCTGCCGCTGGAAGGTGGACGCCATCTGCGCGGCGAGCGTGGGCGAGACGAAGCCGGGGCGGAAGGCGACCAGGAACTTCAGCCGTTCGGTCGCCTGGGACACCATGGCGGTGGTCAGCCACGCGTCCTCGCACCAGGCACCGGTAGGGGTGAGTGCGGCGACGAAGCCGAGGTCCTCGGCGGCGCGGGCGATCTGGCTCAGATAGGCCACGGTCGGCGGCCGGACGCGCCCGGACCCGGTGGCCGGGGCGCCGTGGCCACCGCCGACGACGTCGCGGCTGTCGCCGCTGGTGGGCAGGAACCAGTGGAAGGAGAGGGTCGACACGTGGTCTCCGTTCGGGGACGTGAGCGCGGCGGACGGAACGGCCTGACCGGCGGTCAGGCAGGCAGGCGGGCGCGGCGGTCGAGCGGCGGCGGCCCGGCGGGCGCGGCCAGGCGCCGCACGGGTCTCAGCCCACCGCGGCGCGGGCGGGGACGGACCGGACGAGGGCGGCCGCGCGGGGACCCAGGGCGGCCGAGAACTGGTCGACCACCTGGGCGAGGGCCTCCGCGGCGCCCGGGGCGACGGTGACCGTGCCGTTCTCGTGCGCCGTGATGTCCCGGTCCAGGGTGAACCAGCCCTGGACTATGTGTGCCGCGCCCATGGAGGTCAGCACCGGGCGCAGCGCGTAGTCGATGGCCAGGACATGGGCGGTGGAGCCGCCGGTGGCGAGCGGCAGCACCGTCTTGCCGGTGAGGGCGTACTGCGGGAGGAGGTCGAGGAGGGCCTTCAGGACACCGGAGTAGGACGCCTTGTAGACGGGGGTGCCGACGACGACGCCGTCGGCACGGGCGAACAGCGCGGCGGCCTCGCTGATCGCGGGGTGGCCGAAGTCCGCCCCGAGCAGGGCCTCGGCGGGGACCGTGCGCACGTCGAGCGGGATCACCTCGTGGCCGTGCGCGGTCAACCGGTCGTCGAGGTGGCGCAGCAGGCGGTTGGTGCGGGAGGAGGCGGAGGGGCTGCCGGAGACGGACAGGACGGTGGCCATGGGACCTCGTTTCGGGGAGGCGGGCGCGGCGGAACACCCGGCGGAGTCCCCTCGGGGACCGCAGCGGCCGGGACATGGGACGCACCGGGCCCGAACGGCGCGTGTGGCGGCCGGGTCCGGGTGGTGCGGGGAGTCGCTCGCCGGGCGGCGCCCGGCCGGTGCGGGGCGGGGCAGAGGAGGCGAGGTGGGAGGGAAGCGGCGGATCAGGCCGCGGTGCGACAGGAGGCGCTGGAGACGCGCGCGAGGTCGACGTGGCGTCGCCGCGTGAGGTCCGGTCGCGTTGTCATGACGACGATCCTGGCAGCCGCCGTCGAAGGCGGTCAAGGAGAGCCGGACCGGTCTCGTCTGGCGGACCCGGAATTCACACGGGCGTGACAAGGCGGGATCCCGACCCGCCCACCACTACACATAAGGGCTGAATAAGAGCAGAATGGACTTATGCGGCGCTACCGCACACCGCACCGGAAGCGGTCGGCCCTGCAAGTCGAAGGAGACGACTTATGGCCAACGTCTCGCACCCCCGAGGTGACATCACCAGCCACCCCGACGCCCCGGAAATGCAGGCGCGCTACGCGCGCATGCTCGGTGGTCGGGACGTGGCACTCGTGGACGGGCCGGTGTTCCTGCTCGGCCTCTACTGTGCCGTGTCCCCGTGGATACTCCACTTCACCACCAGCCAGCCCTCACTCGTGGCCCACAACCTGATCGTGGGCATAGCCATCGGTCTGCTGGCCCTCGGATTCACCCGCGCCCCCGAACGCATGTACGGCCTCAGTTGGGCCATGTGCGCGATCGGCGTGTGGATGATCATCTCGCCATGGATCGTCGGTACGAGCCCGGACGCCGGCGTCATCTGGAACAACGCCGTCATCGGCGCCCTGGCTCTGATTCTGGGCATGGTCTGCGCCGGTACGGCGGCGCGGAGCGCCCCACGAAGGCCCTAGAGACACAGGAAGGAAGCGGCACGGGCCGGCCCGCACACGCGGGCCGGCCCGTGCGCCCGCGGGGAGGACCGGCGTGCGGGGCCCGGCGGACTGGACCGGAGCGCAGTGGGCAGACGCACTGCAGCGGGGATCCTGAGCGAAGGGGTGGAGATGGAGATCGACGGCATCATCAGTGCCATCGTCATCGGTATCGTCATCGGCGTACTGGGCCGGCTCGTGGTGCCGGGCCGACAGCGCATCGGCGTCCTGTGGACGATCCTGGTCGGCATCGTGGCCGCGCTCATCGGGTCGTGGATCGCGTCTGCCTTCGACGTGGCCGACACCAACGGCGTCGACTGGGTCGAGTGGCTCATCCAGATCGGCCTGGCCGCGCTCGGTGTGGCCGCGCTGGACCGCTCCCGGTCACGTCCGGGCCGTTGATCCGCCGGTCGCGGCCGGACCGTTGAGGCCATGACCGTCACCTGTCGGCGAGCCACGCCTCGTACCAGGTGACGGTCGCCTCCACGGTGTCCGCCGGGGGCGTGGCGGCCACCGCGAACGACCGCTCGAAGGCGCTGGAGTCCATGATCTGGGGCTCCGTGTGCTGGTAGAACATCTCCTCGTACTCGGCGACGAACCGCTCGTCGAACGGACCGAAGGGGCGAAGCCGCGAGAGCACCACGACGTTCAGCGGGCGGCCCACGCGCTTCTCGATCAGCGTGTGGATCTCGCGGGTGCTGACGGCGGGGGCGGTCGGCAGGTGCCAGACGCGGCCGTCGCCGTCCTCGCGCTCACCGAGTGTCGCGAGTCCCGCGGCCACGTCCCGGATGTCCGTGTAGCTGTGCGGCAGGTCGACGTCGCCGAAGCCGAGGACCTCGCCGCCGGTGAGCGCGCCGGGGAACACGGCCGCGCCCAGGGACGAGTTGAGAACGCCGGGGCCGACGAAGTCCGCGCTGCGGCCGAGGACCACGCGGGCCCGGCCGGACCGGTGGGCGGCGAGGTACCGCTCGTCCAGCTCTGCGCGCATCCGGCCCTTGCGGCTGGTCGCCAGCCAGGGACTGTCCTCGGTCATCACCGCTCCCCCGGTCTCGCCGTACGGGTAGAGCGTGTCGAGCACGACCAGCCGGGCACCGCTCGCCTCGACGGCGGCCAGGACGGCCTCCTGGACGCGGGGCATCACCTCGACCTGGAGGTGGTAGGCGACGTTGACGCAGTGGTACACCACGGCGGCGTCGGCCACGGCCGCACGGGCACCGTCGGCCGTACTCACGTCGGCGGCGAACCGCTCGACGCCCTCGATCGCGGGGCCTTCGCCCCTGCGGTCCACCAACCGGACGGGGTGCCCCCTGCGCACCAGCTCACGAGCGAGCGCGGTGCCCGCGGGGCCGGATCCCAGCACGGTGTGGACGGCGTGCGGCTGCGGGGTGGCGGTGGACATGGCACTCCTCCTGTCTCGCCCCCTCCGCACGAAGTCCACGGAGAAGGAGCTATCGCTATTCGCTTACGTTAGAGACTCTAACTCTCGCGATTGGCGATAGCAAGGAGGGCGGGAGACTTAGGCTGGACGGCGAGGATCACGTCGCGAGGAGGGCTGTACGCCATGGTCGTGAAGGACGCCGAACTGCCGTACCTGCGCCGCTGTGTGGAGCTGGCGGCCGAGGCGCTGGAGGCCGGTGACGAGCCGTTCGGGTCCGTGCTGGTGGGCGGGGACGGTGCGGTGCTGGCCGAGGACCACAACCGGGTGGCCTCCGGCGACCGGACCCGTCACCCGGAGTTCGAGCTCGCGCGCTGGTCGGCCGCGCACCTCACCCCGGAGGAGCGGGCCGCGGCCACGGTGTACACGTCGGGCGAGCACTGCCCGATGTGCGCCGCCGCCCACGCGTGGGTGGGCCTGGGGCGCATCGTGTACGTCGCCTCTTCGGAGCAACTGGGCACATGGCTGGCGGAACTGGGCGTCCCGGCGCCGCCGGTGCGGACGCTCGCGGTGCACGAGGTCGCGCCCGGCGTCGCCGTGGAGGGCCCGGTGCCGCAACTCACCGACGACATCCACGCGTTGCACCGGCGCTTCCACGAGGGTCGCGTCTGAACCGGTGACGCGGGTGCGTGCCGGGCGTCAGCCCTGGGCGCCCGGCCGGAAGCGCCGGTGGAGGGCGGTTCCGCCGAGCACGAGTGCCGCGCCGCCGGCGAGGAAGGGCAGGGCCTGGTCCGCCCCCGTGCGGGCGAGGGACGCCTGCTCCCGCGGCGGGGCGGCGTGCGGGGACGGCTCGGGCTCGGCGCGCTCCTCCTCGGGGGCGGAGGGCTGGGGCTCCGCCGGGGGCCGTACGTGCTCCGGGGGGCGGTGGTCACCGGAGTCGTTCGTCGACTCGTTGCCGACAGCCGGGTTGCCGATGCCGACCACGTTGACGCTGTTGCCGCTGACGTTCACCGGGAGGTGCACCGGCAACCGCACGCCGTTGCCCGAGAGCACACCCGGCGAATCCTTTCCGCTCCCCTCGGCGACCGCGCCGCCGGACCCGGCCCGCGACGCGTCCGCGTGCGGCGTCCCCGCGTGCGGCGTCCCACGCTCCCCGGTGTTGGCGCAGCTGTTGCCCGCGGCCGGGTTGAGGAGCCCCGCCACGTTCACGGTGTTGCCGCACACGTTCACCGGCACGTCCACCGGGAGCTGGACGGTGTTGCCGGAGATCAGCCCGGGCGAGCCGACCGAGGAGCCGCCGGCCGAGGAGCCGTCGGACGCGAAGGCCGCGTACGCCGGCATCGTCACGGCCAGCGCGCCTGACGCGGCGACGGCGAGCACACCGTTTCGGGTAACCCTTCTCATGAGGTTCCCTGCCTTCCAGACTTGGTCGCGGGCGTTCGCCCGCACCGGTTAAAACGCGGGCGCACCATCCGAGTTATGGCTTATCCGTCTTTCACCCCATCGAGTGGGCGGTTCATCGAACAAGCCGCACGGCGTCGGGTGCGCCGTCGTCCGCAGGCGCCGGGTGCGCAGCCCCCTTATGGTGAGCGAGGGCGCCGACCACCGGTCCGCTACGGGGCGCCCGGGAGGCATCGATGCAGGCCACGCTGGAGACTCGGTCCTCGGTCCGGCGCTGCGCGGTCACCGGAGCGCTCGGGCTGGCCCTGCTGGGGGCCGGACTGCCCGCCGCGAACGCCGCGAACGCGCGCGCCGCCGGCCCCGGTCTGTCCCGGTTCTACGACCAGAAGGTCAAGTGGTCCGCGTGCGAGGGCATGGAGATGCCCAAGGACCTGCAGTGCGGCAAGGTCACCGTCCCCCTCGACTACGCGCGGCCGGAGGGCAGGACCCTCGACCTGGCCCTGGCCCGGTACCGGGCGACCGGCGACTCGCGGGGCTCGGTCCTGCTGAACTTCGGCGGCCCGGGAGGCTCCGGCGTCAACGAACTCGCGGCGGGTGGCAAGGAGTTCATGCACCTCACCAACGGCTACGACGTGGTGAGCTTCGATCCCCGCGGCGTCGGCCGGTCCTCGCCGGTCTCCTGCGGGCCGGCCACCCTGAAGATCATGGAGGCGACGGACGGAAACGAGGAGGCGGGCGCCCCGGAGGACGTGCTGAAGCGGCTGCGGGACGCGGCGGCCGAATGCGCCGAGTACTCCGGCCCGGTACTGCCCCACATAGGGACGGTCGACGCCGCACGCGACATGGACGTGATGCGCCGGGCGCTCGGTGACGACCGGCTCAACTACCTGGGCTTCTCCTACGGGACCCGGCTGGGCGCGGTGTACGCCGCCCAGTTCCCCGGCAAGGTCGGCCGGATGGTGCTGGACGGCGTGGACACACTGACGGAACCGCTCGCCGAGCAGGGCCTGGCCGGCGCACGGGGGCAGCAGACCGCGCTGGAGAACTTCCTCGACTGGTGCGTGGAGGACGTCGCCTGCCCGTTCGGCCAGGACCCCCGGGACGCCCGCGACCAGGTCGTACGGCTCGTGGCCTCGCTGGACTCCGACCCGGTGGCGTCGGCCTTCGGGGAGCCCTTCTCCGGGCAGGACCTGGTCGGTGCCGTCGGTCAGGCGCTGTACAGCCGGGAGCTGTGGCCGTCGCTGGAGCGGGCGCTCGCGCAGTTGATCGAGGGCGGGGACACCGGCGGCCTGGAGAGCTTCTCGTCCGGCGGTGTCACCTTCCCGGTCCGCGAGCCGGAGCGGGCGCCGGGGCGCGGGGACGAGGACGCCGGTCTCACCGACGAGGAGGACGTCCCCATGGACAACCTTCCGGCCGCCCTGATGGCGATCAACTGCGCGGACGACCCCGACCGCCCCACCGCCGCCCGGGTCACCGGGTCCCTGGACCGGCTGCGCGCACGGTACGAGGAGGCGTCGCCGGTCTTCGGCCGGTACCGGCTCACCCAGGTGCTCATGTGCTACGGCCGCCCCAGGGGCACCGACTACATCCGGGACGACGTGAAGGACCTCGACACCGCGAAGATGCTCCTCGTCGGCACCCGCGGCGACCCGGCGACGCCGTACCGCTGGACCACCGAGACGGCGGATCGGCTCGGCTCCCCGGCGGTCGTCCTGGACAACCGGGGCGAGGGGCACACCGGCTACGCGTCCTCCGGGTGCGTGCACCGCAAGGTCGACGACTTCCTGCTGTACGGCTCCCTGCCGCCCGACGGCAGCTCCTGCGGTCCCGAGTCCGGCGGGGACGGATCCGGCTGAGCGGCGACCCGCTCCGCGTGCCCGATATGTCCATTGGTCCTATCGTGCTGTCATGGAGCACGATCTGAGTCCCGCCACCCTCGCCGAACTGCGGCGCCCCCGCCCCTATCCGGCCGTGTCCGTGCTGACGCCGACGCACCGCCGGGAACCGGACAACGCCCAGGACCGCGTCCGGCTGCGCAACGCGGTCGCCGCGGCCAAGAAACAACTGGAGGAGGATCCGGCGGTCGGCCGGGAGGAGCGGGCGGCGGTCTCCGGCGAGCTGGACCGGGCCCTCGCCGAGGTCGACCTGACGTATGCCGAGGACGGTCTGGCGATCTTCGCCGCTCCCGGTGAGCACCAGGTCTGGACCCTCGCCCGTTCCGTGCCCGAGCGCGTGGTCCTCTCGGACACCTTCCTGACCCGCAACCTCGTCGCGGCTCAGGCCGCCGAACGGCCGTTCTGGGTCCTGTCGGTCGCCGCCGACCGCGTCACGCTCTGGAACGGCGGCGCGGGCCGGGTCGTCGAGGAGCACCTCGGCGGCTTCCCGCTCGACCGGCCCGCCGAGGACTTCGACCCCGAGCGCCAGGAGCGGATCGGCGACGCGCCGAGCACGTTCCGGGACGAGGGCACGCGCAGGTTCCTGCGCGACGCCGACGCCGCGATGGGCAAGGTCCTGCGCCGGCATCCCCGACCGCTGTACGTCACCGGCCCCGAGCCCGCGCTGTCGCTGTTCGACGAGGCGGGCGCCCTCACCGGGGACGCGGTGCTCGTACCGCACGGCGGGCTGGCGCACGGCACCGCTGAGGCCGTCTGGCAGGCAGTGCGGCCGGTGCTGGAGGACGAGGCGCGCGGATCCGTCGAGGCGGTGGCCAGGGAGTTGGACGCGGCCCGCGGGCGCAAGGACTTCGCGGCCGGGGTCGACGAGCTGTGGGAGAGCGCGCACACGGGCCGCGTCCGGCTGCTGGCCGTGGAGGAGAACTTCAGGGTCACGATGCGCGACGACGGTGAGCACCTGCTCCCGGCGGCCGACGGCGACCTCGACGCCCGGGAGGACATCGTGGACGAGATCGTCGAGCAGTGCCTGGAGACCGGCGCCGACGTGCGCTTCGTGCCCGACGGCTCGCTCGGGGACGTGGAGGGCATCGCCGGGGTGCTGCGCTACTGACGCCTGCCGCCCCACCCGGGAGCCGCTCTCCCCCTTGACGAGATCGACAGGCGTGAAAGCCTGTTCGCCGTACACGGACCCGCTGTTCGCGGGTGCGCGGCGGACGCGAAGGAGCGGGCGGAGCGTGAGCGGACTTCTGGGTGTGGCGGTCATGGGTGCGGGCCACATGGGCGCCGACCACATACGACGCCTCGACCGGGTGGTGAGCGGCGCCAGGGTCGCCGCGGTGGCGGACCCCGACGCCGAGCGGGCGAAGGAGGCCGTCGGCGGGATCGACGGGGCGACCGTGCACACGGACGTCGAGGCCGCGCTGGACGCGCCGGGCGTCGAGGCCGTCCTGATCGCCTCACCCGGCGAGGCGCACGAGGAGGCGCTGCTGGCCGCCTTCGCCCGGGGGCTGCCGGTCCTGTGCGAGAAGCCGATGGCGCCGGACTCCGCGGGTGCGCTGCGCGTGGTGGAGGCGGAGGCCCGGCTGGGCAGGCGGCTGGCACAGATCGGGTTCATGCGGCGTTACGACGCCGAGTACCGGCAGCTGAAGTCCCTCCTGGACGGCGGGCGGCTCGGCCGGCCGCTGATGCTGCACTGCGTGCACCGCAACGTCTCCTCCCCGCCCCACTTCACCTCGGCGATGCTGGTGACCAGCTCCGTCTCGCACGAGATCGACGCGGCCCGCTGGCTGCTCGGGCAGGAGCTGTCCGCGGTGACCGTACTGCGGCCGCGGCCGTCGGCGAGCGCGCCGCGGGGTCTGCTCGACCCGCAGCTCGTGCTCTTCGAGACCGAGGGCGGCGCCGTGGTGGACGTGGAGATCTTCGTCAACTGCGGCTTCGGCTACGAGGTGCGCTGCGAGGCCGTCTGCGAGGCGGGCAGCGCCCGGATCGGGGAGACGCGCGGCATGCTGGTGACGGGGGCCGGGAGCGCCCGGCAGGAGGTGCCGCAGGACTACCTCGTACGGTTCTCGGACGCCTACGACCGCGAGGTGCGGGCCTGGGTGGACGCCACCCGCCGGGGCCGCGTCACCGGTCCGGACGCCTGGGACGGATACGCCGCCGCCACGGTCGCCGAGGCGGGGGCGCGGGCACTGGAGACGGGCGTGCGCACGCCCGTCGAACTGGCGCCCCGGCCGCCCCTGCGCGACCCGGCATAGAACACGAGTCCGGCGAACACCGGGGCGACGATGCCCCCGCGCCCCATCCTCCTCCAAGTCCCGTAGGTCTTCTACGACTTGCCCTCGGCCTCGGGTACGCCGAACACGTACCGAAGCCCCTCCGGGAAGACTGTGGCATATGCCGGAAGCACCACCGTATCGTGTGTTGCCGAATCACTTACGGGGCGTCGCGGGCTGTGCAACAGTCGTAACGGTCCCTCCACAGGCCCCGGTTCCGTCTTGGTCGTACCGTCAGCACATCGGAGTGCGTCATGTCGTCCCCTCTCTCCGCGGACCATCCGGCCGCCCCGCCACCGGGGCGCGGCTCGGTCGAGGCCCTCATATCGCAGGCCCGGCGGCTGCGGGGCGACGTGGACGCGGTACGCCGGGACAGCCAGGACGACGTGACGGACCCCCGCGGACGCTGGCAGCGCGCCCTCTACGACCTGGCGCTCCACCAGCTCACGGATCTCGACGCGCACCTGGCGCAGTTACGGGACGGCCCGGCGTCCGCGCCGCGCCCGGGTTCACTGCTCAGCCGGGTCGGCAGCGCGGAGTGGAACCTGCTGACGGACGAGGCCGAGTGGTCCCCCGAGCTCTTCGGCATCCTGGGCCGCGACCCCGCGTCCGTCCCGCTCAGCCTCGACGAACTCCCGTCCCTGGTCGTCACCGAGGACCGGCCGAAGCTGACCGCGATGGTCACGGACTGCCTGGTGGACGCCCGGCCCATCGACGGCGAGTTCCGTGTCGTGCGGCCCGACGGCGGCGTACGCACCGTGCACATGATGGGCGAGCCCGTGCTCGACGCCGACGGCAGTACCGCCTCGATGTGGGCCGTGCTGCGCGACGTCGGCGAACTGCGCCGCAGCCAGCGGGTGGTGAGCGAGACCCGGGACTCGCTGCGGCACCATCCGGCGCCGCCCTGGCGCGGTCTCCTCCGCTTCCCCGACGAGGGCCGGCCGGGCCTGGACCTGGCCGCCGGATACCTTCCCTCGACGGCCACGCCGGTCCACGGCGCCCGTTGCGGCGGCTGGTACGACGCGTGCCCGCTCACCGGGGACGAGACCCTGCTCAGCGTCGGCGACCTCGACGGGCCGGACCCCGGCGGCGGTCACGGCCCGGCGGTGCTGATCGGCGCCCTGCGCGGCCTGGCGCTGGCGGGCACCCGGCCCGCGCACCTGCGGGACCGGCTCGCCGCACTGCTCGGGTCCACCGCCCTGCCGCCGGTGCGCGGCGCCGCGTACTGCGGCTACCGGCCGCGCACCCGCACGCTGACGTGGGCGCACGCCTCGGGCCCCGTCCCGCTGCTGTTCCGCGGCGGAACGGGGCGTGGGCTGTCCTGGCCGTCGGATCCGTCCGGGCAGGCCGAGGCGACCCTTGAAGCCGATGACCTGCTGCTCCTGCACACCGCGGCACGCGAACCGGCGGCCGTCGAGCACCTCCTCTCGCTGGCCCCCCGCCTGTGCGGGGCGGGTTCGGCACAGGACTGCGTCCGGATGGTGACGCGGGAACTCGGTGGGCTCCCGGATCGGGCGGACGCCTGTGTACTGGTGGCCCGGGTGACGCCCTAGGCCGGCGCGACGTTGCCGCCCGGTCCCTTCCCCCTGGCTGACCTGGGCCTGGGCAGCGCCAGTTCGATCTCCTCGCGCAGTTCCTGGATCCTCGGGTAACCGGCGTACTCGGCGGTGAGCCGGTACATCTGGCGCAGCCGGTCCCAAGTGCGCTGGGAGGAGTTGGACCCCATCGACACCAGGGCCAGGCGGGCGTACCGGTCCGCCTGTTCGGGGTCGTCGGCGATGAAGCAGGCGGAGGCCATCGACAGGTAGTCGAAGATCTTCGACCGCTGCCGCCCGTCGATCCTGAGGGCGAGCGCCTTGTCCGCGTAGTGCTGGGCGTGCGCGGCGGCCCCCGGCTCGAACTCGGCGAGCGTCCGGTAGGCGAGGGCCTGCATGCCGTACAGGTCCTCCTCCTTGAACGTCTGCATCCAGTCCGGGGACGGCACCTCCGCCTTGTCCGAGACGAAGAGGTCCTCGGCCCGCCCGAGGGTGCGGCGCATCGCCTGGCCCTTCCCCATGGACGCCTGTGCCCAGGCCTCGATGGTGTAGAGCATGGCCTTGGTGCGCGGCAGTACCTGCTCGCCGGAGCCGGACTGGGCGAGCTTCATGAGGTCGAGGGCCTCGTCGGGCTTGCCCAGGTGCACCATCTGGCGGGCCGCCCGGGAGAGCGCCTCGCCCGCCCGGGGCCGGTCGCCGCCCTCGCGTGCGGCGTGCGCGGCGATGACGAAGTACTTCTGGGCCGTGGGTTCCAGGCCGACGTCGTGGGACATCCAGCCGGCGAGGACGGCGAGGTTGGCGGCGACGCCCCACAGGCGCCGCTGGAGATGGGGTGGATGGTGGTAGGCGAGCATGCCGCCCACCTCGTTGAGCTGGCCCACTACGGCCTTGCGCTGGAGCCCGCCGCCACGGGCGGCGTCCCAGGCGCGGAACACCTCGACCGAGCGCTCCAGTTCCTCCACCTCCTGCGACCCGATGGGGGCGGCCTCGTAGCGGTCGAACCCGGCGGGGTCGGCGTGCAGGGGTTGGTGGAGGTCGGGGGCGTCGGCCGCCAGGGCCGGGTCGGTGTGCAGCCAGTCGTGCATGGCGCTGCTGAGTGCGGAGCCCGCGGCGAGCGCGGCGCCCGCGCCCACCAAGCCGCGTCGGTTGAGCATGAGGTCCATTCCCGTGAATTCGGTGAGGACCGCCGCAGTCCGCTCGGGCGCCCACGGCACGCCGTCGGGATGCTCTTCGCTCCCGCCGTGCTGCCGTTTCCCCGCACGCCCGTGCCGGACCAGACCGAGGTCCTCGATGGTCACGACACGGCCGAGACGCTCGGTGAACAGAGCCGCCAGCACCCGCGGCACCGGATCGCGCGGGATCTCTCCCATGTCGATCCACCTGCGCACCCGCGAGGTGTCGGTCGCCAGCTGGGGGTGGCCCATGGCCGCCGCCTGCCGGTTGACCAGCCTCGCGAGTTCGCCCTTGGACCAGCCGGCCAGGCCGAACAGGTCCGACAGACGGGTGTTGGGTTCTCCGCTCACGTCAAGCCCCCAGGTTCTCGGCTGAGTTGACAGTAGCCCCGTGCGGGTTGCCGGGCGACTATTCGCCACCGTTCGCCAGGGTGCGCCAGATGGTGTGCCAGGGGCGGCCGGGTGTCAGGTAGGAATGCGCCACCCCGACCCGGTTGCCGCGGGGGTACTCCCCAGGGTGGCCCCGGCGACCGGTCGGGCGGCGCGACGGCTTTCGGAAGGCGTGCCGCCTCCGGTACGGAAGGAAACGGACCGGAGCGGCACCGCTCTTCAGGCAGGCACAGCAGGCACACGAAGGGATCTGTCTCGCCCATGTACGCAGCATCGTCCTCCGTGTCCGCCCCGCAGCGCTCGCTGCACCCCCGCCCGGCGGCGGGCGGTGGCCCCTACCTCGCCCCCGCCCGCCCGGCGGCCCCGGTGCTCGGAGCGGGCAGGGCGCGGCTCGGCGCGGGGCCCGGCACACAGCCGCTCAGCGGGAGAATCGACCTGTCCGGCCCCCAGGGGGCCCAACTGCGCACGGCGATCGCCGCCGTGCACCGCATCTGCCCCGAGTTCTCCCCCGTGCAGGTGCTGCGCCGCAGCGGGCGGTCCGTGCTCCTGGTCGGTACGACCGGGCGCAGCACCGCGGTCGCCAAGTGCTTAGTGGACCACTCCCCCGCGTGGGCGGAGCGCAGTCGGCACGAGATAGGGGCATACCGCTCGTTCGTCCGGCAGCGCCCTCCGGTGCGGGTGCCGAGACTGATCGCGGCGGACCCGGACAACGGCACGCTGGTGATCGAGCGGATGCCCGGGCGGGTGGCCGCGCTGCAGCGGCACCCCGTGGAGGCCCCGCCCCGGGCGGACATCAGGGCGGCGCTCGGCGCGGTCTGCCGGTTGAACGCCTGGCGGCCGCCGGCCGGCGCCTTCGACGCCCCGCTGGACTACGCGGCCCGGATCTCCCGGTACCACGAACTCGGACTGCTCACCGACCGGGATCTGGGCGACCTGCAGAAGCTGCTGCACGGCATCGCGCACGCGGGCGGACGCCAGGGTATGGGCCAGTTCTGCCACGGGGACGCGCTGCTGTCCAACGTGCTCATGTCCCCGGCCGGTCCGGTGCTGGTGGACTGGGAGCACGCCGGCTGGTATCTCCCGGGTTACGACCTGGCGACGCTGTGGGCCGTCCTCGGCGACGCACCGGTGGCCCGCCGGCAGATCAGCCAGATCGCCCAGTCGACGGGCACCGCGGCGCGCGACGCGTTCCTGGTGAACCTGATGCTCGTCCTGACCAGGGAGATCCGTACCTACGAGACGGCCGTGCAGCGTTCGATGCACGACACGGTCGCGGCCCCCTCGGCGCCCGCCCATCCGGGTGCCACGCCGACCGGTGAGGAGCAGCGGCTGCTGCTGCGCCGGCTGCACGACGACTGCCACATGGCCCGCCGGGCCGTGCGGGCGGCGGTCGGCACGCGCTGACGGGAAGGACCACGTGCCGCGGTGTGCCCCTCGGGGGCGCACCGCGGTTTTCGTGTTCCCCGCGGACCGGGTCCGTACGGCGGCCATTGGTGTAAGCCACTGACGCCGCGCAGGCCCGTGGGCCGCCGCCGCGAAACTCGCCGAAGCCCCTGCTGACATGGGAAATCGCCGCCGTGACGGCATGATTGACGGATCATCGGACCGCCGGGTACCACTGACCCACGCCCGGCCCCGCACCACACGTCACGTCCCGCCACGCCCCGTCACGCCCGATCGTCACAGGAGGCCGTTTTGCGAGGATCCCCCGTCGTGCCCGCCCTGGCCACCGCGGCCCTGCTGCTGCCGCTGCTCGGCGCGGCACCGTCCGCCGCCGCGCCCCCGGACGCGCCGCCCGCCCCGGACCGCCTCCAGCGGGCGTTCGCCACCGCGGCGGCCGAGTACCACGTGCCGCAGAGCGTTCTGCTCGGCGTCTCCTACCTGCAGTCCCGCTGGGACGCGCACGGCGGCGTGCCGAGCGTCACCGGGGGCTACGGACCGCTGCACCTCACCGACGCGCGCACGGCACTGGCCGGGGCGTCGCACCACGGCCAGGGCTCCGAGGACCCGCGCGGCGACGACGCCCGCGCCCCGCTGCACCCGGCGGCCGGCGCCGCCGCGCCGGCCGGCGCTCTGCCGGCCCGGCTGACCACGCTGCCGAGGGCGGCCGAGCTGACCGGGCTGAGCGGCGAGGCGCTGCGCACGGACCCGGCCGCGAACGTGTCCGGCGGGGCCGCGCTGCTCGCCGCCGCCCAGCGGGAGCTGGGCGAACCGCTCAGCGCGGACCCGGCGGACTGGTACGGGGCGGTGGCCCGTTTCTCGGGCGCGGAGGACTCCGCGACGGCCGCGGCGTACGCGAACGACGTGTACGAGGTCATCCGCACGGGCGAGCGGCGCACCACGGACGCCGGCCAGCGGGTCGCCCTGGCCGCCCGCCCCGACGTGGCGCCCGACGTCGCGCAGCTGGGCGGCGCCGGCCTGCGTGCCGCGTCCGCCGCCGGAACCGAGTGCCCGAAGTCGGTGTCGTGCGAGTGGATCCCCGCGCCGTACGAGGAGTTCGGCGACGGCGACTACGGCAACCACGACCTGGGGAACCGGCCGGCCTCCCAGCGCATCCGGTACATCGTCGTGCACGACACGGAGGGCACCTGGAACGGGGTCCTCAACATGGTGCAGGACCCCACCTATGTGTCCTGGAACTACACGTTGCGCTCCACCGACGGGCACATCGCCCAGCATGTGAAGGCGAAGGACGTCGCCTGGCACGCGGGCAACTGGTACGTCAACGCGAACTCGGTCGGCCTGGAGCACGAGGGCTTCCTGGCGGAGCCGGACGCCTGGTACACGGAGGCGATGTACCGGTCGTCGGCGCGGCTGGTGAAGTACCTGGCGAAGAAGTACGACATCCCGCTGGACCGGCAGCACGTCCTCGGCCACGACAACGTCCCCGGCACCACCGCGGCGACGATCCCGGGCATGCACACGGACCCGGGCCCGTACTGGGACTGGCGGCACTACTTCCAGCTGCTCGGCCGCCCGTTCCAGCCGACCGCGGGGAAGAAGTCCTCCCTGGTGACGATCCGCCCCGACTACGACGCCAACCGTCCCGGGTACACCGGCTGCGAGACGGCGGGCGAGCCCTGCGCGGCGCACGGTTCCAGCGAGGTGCGGCTGTACTCCGACCACGACGTGGACGCGCCGCTGATCAAGGACGTCGGTCTCGGCACCACCCCCACGACCGGCGTGAACGACCTGTCCTCCCGGGTCTCCACGGGCCAGCAGTACGCGGTGGCCGACCGGTGGGGCGACTGGACGGCCATCTGGTACCTGGGTCAGAAGGCGTGGTTCCCCAACCCGCGGAAGAGCCCGGCGGCGGTGCCCGCGTCGGGACGCGTGATCACCCCGAGGAAGGGCCTCGCGAGCGTCCCGGTGTACGGGCGGGCGTACCCGGAGAAGGCCGCCTACCCGGCGGACGTGCCCGCCCAGGCGGTGTCGCCGCTGCCGTACACGCTGCCCGCGGGGCAGAAGTACGTGGTCGGTGAGAAGGTGCCCGGCGAGTACTACTACGCGGTCACCTTCGACGAGGCGTCGCACCGGGTGGTGACCGGCCAGGACCAGTACTACGAGATCCAGTACGGCCACCGGGTGGCGTACGTGCGCGCGGCCGACGTGACGGTGTCGGCCGCGCGGTAGGGCCGCTCCGGGAGCCGGGCCTCAGCCCTGCTGGAACAGCTCCGCCGGGAGCGGCTTCAGCAGGGCGTACAGGTCGTCGGTGATGGGGCGGTCCCAGGCGGCGATGGTCACCAGGACGCCGTCGCTGCGGTCGAACTGCACGCAGGAGATCCGGCTCTCGGAGAGCTTGAGGCGGCGCACGATGAGCAGGTTGTCGCCCTGCATCACGGGGACGTCCTCGGCGCCGACGACGGTGATCTCCTCGTCGTTCTCCAGGGCGAGCAGCAGTTGGGCCACCTCGAAGGGGATCTCTCCCTCGGGGACCTCGCGGGCCGGGGAGCCGTCCGGGAGGTTGCCGATGATCATCGCGGGGCCGCGGCCGCCGAACAGGTCGTAGCGCAGGAAGACGCCCTGGCAGCTGCCGTCGGGCGCGGGCAGCAGGCCGGCGCCGAGGTTCCCGGGCCAGTCGCCCGGGTCCATGGCCAGTACGTCGAAGTCTGGCCCGGCGGGCGTGGCGCTGCGGCGGCGGAGGAACGACATGCCGCCATGGTACGTGGCCGAGCACCGCGAACGGCGTGCGGGAGGACGCCCGGCCGGGCTACCCGGTGCGCCCGTGCCGCTCCTGGTGGCGGGCGACCCGGGCGCGGTTGCCGCAGGAGGGCTTGCACCATTCCTGGCGCGGGTGCTCCTTGAGGAAGTAGCGCACGCAGCGCGGTGCGTGGCAGGCCCGCAGCCGCTGCCGGTCGGGTCCCGCGAGGAAGCCGATCACGGCCCGTGCGAGGGCGGCGGCGAGGTCGGCCCGGCCGTCCTCGGCGGGGGCGGCGCGCACGACCGGCTCGGCGGTGTCGGACCAGGCCAGCACGGGGACGGTGGGGGTGCGGGCGGCCGCCTCGTTCAGGCGCCGCAGTGCCTCGGGGACGGGCAGCAGCCGGGCGGCGTCGGCGGGGCTCGGCTCGCCGGGGCGCACGGCGTGGGCGAAGAGGGCGCGGGCGGCGGCCCGTACGTCGCGTACGGCGGTCAGGGTGGGCGCGTCGGCGGTGAAGCCCTCGCCGCCCGGCACGATGCCGGGGTGGTCCGTGATCCAGGCGGTGAGCCCGGCGGGGTCGGCCAGGTCGTCGGTGACCGAGCCGTGGCCGTCGTGCCGGACGGTCAGCGCGAGGTCGAGCGCGATCCGGGTGTCCCTGCCGGGCGAGTCCTGCATGGGCCGATCATAGGCACGCCGGGGCGGGCCGGGTGTCACTCCTGCGGCGGAGCCGGTGGGACCACCGCGACCGGGGACGCCGCGTGCAGCAGGACGGCGTGGGTGACCGAGCCCATCATGCGGGCGGGGGCCAGCAGGCGCCGGCGGTGGCGGCCGACGACGACCAGGTCGGCGTCCCGGGAGGAGGCGACCAGGATTCCGGCGGCGTCGCCGGGTGCGACGTACGGTTCGGCCCGGACCTCGGGGTGGCGCTCCCGGTGGGGGGCGAGGAAGCCGTCGGCGAGGACCCTGGTCTCGCTCTCGAGGGAGACCTCGTCGATCACCGGGGGCACGATCTGCCCGGCGGCGGCCCAGGTCTGCACGGGCCACGGGTAGGCGGCGACCACCTGGAGGCGGGCGCCGCGCAGCTCGGCCTCGGTGAAGGCGAAGGACAGCGTGGCGTCGTCGGGGCTGTCCACGTGGAGGCCGACCACCACCCGGGGGCCGGGCTCGTCCGGCGCCTCGCCGTGGACCTCGCGGCCGGGGCGGGGCACCACCACGACGGGGCACTCGGCGTCGCGGGCGGCGGCCATGCCGTTGGAGCCGAGCAGCAGGCCGGTGAAGCCGCCCCGGCCCCGGGAGCCGAGTACGAGCAACTGCGCGTCGGCGCCCAGTTCCGGCAGGAGGGCACCGGGGACGCCCTCCATGCCGACGTACTCCGTCGCGACGGCGTAGGCACGCCCCTGGAGGTGGTCGCGGGCCTGGTCGAGCGCCGGGTCCTCGGCGGTGTCCGGTGGACCCGCGACCAGGACGTCGGTCTGGGCCCAGGCGGCGTACTGGCGCACATGGACCACCCGCAGGGGTGCCTCGCGCCGGTGGGCGGCGTCGAACGCCCAGTCCAGGGCGCGCAGGCCGTCCTGCGAACCGTCGACCGCCGCGATGACCGGCAGGGTGCTCATGGGTCCTCACCTCCGGAGTACGGACTTCCCCCCGGCAGCGGACGAAACACCCCGGTTCGGCCGGTCGGCTCACCCCGCCCGCGTCCTACGTGAGGTCGAACTCCCCTTCTCGCGCTCCCGAGACGAACGCGCCCCATTCGTCGGGGGTGAAGATCAGTGAGGGGCTCTCCGGGCTGCCGCTGTTGCGCATGGCGATGAAGCCCTCGACAAAGGCGATCTGGACATCCCCCAGGCCCCGGCTGCTGGACTGCCATTGCGCGTTGCTGAGATCCAGTTGCGGCTTGTCCCAGCCCATGAGCGGGCGCTGGTGGGTGGTGCTCTCGGCCACGTCCGTGCTCCTCCCGGTGTCGTCGTCGGCGGCCAGCCTAGCGATCGGGTCGGACCGCGGACAGGCCGTCGAGGGGTGCCTTCGGAAGAGACGCGGAATCGGCGAAGCGGTCCCGCAGCTCCCTCTTGAGGATCTTGCCGCTGGCGTTGCGTGGCAGGGCGTCCACGAACCGGACCCGTTTGGGTGCCTTGAACGCGGTGAGCCGTTCACGGGCGTGGGCGATCAGTTCGTCCTCGGTGACGTCGCCGCGCGGGACGACGAAGGCCGTGACGGCCTCGATCCACCGGTCGTCGGGCAGGCCGACGACGGCCGCCTCGGCGACGGCGTCGTGCGTGTAGAGGGCGTCCTCGACCTGGCGGGAGGCGACCAGCACGCCGCCGGAGTTGATGACGTCCTTCACGCGGTCGACGATCGTGTAGTAGCCGTCGGCGTCGCGTACGGCGAGGTCGCCGGAGTGGAACCAGCCGTCGCGGAAGGCGGCCGCGGTCTCCTCGGGCTTGTCCCAGTAGCCCTCGCACAACTGGGGTGAGCGGTAGACGACTTCGCCGGGTGTGCCGTCGGGCGTGTCCTTGCCGTCCTCGTCGACCACGCGGGCGTCGACGAACAGGACGGGCCGGCCGCAGGAGTCCATGCGGCCCTCGTGCTCGTCGGGGCCGAGGACGGTGGCGAGGGGGCCGATCTCGCTCTGCCCGAAGCAGTTGTAGAAGGCCAGGTGCGGGAGGCGTGCGCGCAGCCGCTCCAGGACGGGCACCGGCATGATGGACGCGCCGTAGTAGGCCTTGCGCAGGCCGCCCAGGTCGCGGGTGGCGAAGTCGGCGCGGTTCGCGAGGCCGATCCACACGGTGGGCGGTGCGAACAGGCTGTCCGCGCGGCCCGTCTCGATCAGGTCGAAGAGCCGGTCGCCGTCGGGTGCGTCCAGGAGGACGTTGGTCGCGCCCACCGCGAGGTAGGGCAGCAGGAAGACGTGCGTCTGGGCCGAGTGGTAGAGCGGGAGCGCGTGGACGGGGCGGTCCCCCGCCGCGAGGTCCAGGGCGGTGATGGCGCTCAGGTACTCGTGCACGAGCGCCCGGTGGGTCATCATCGCGCCCTTGGGCAGCGCGGTGGTGCCGGAGGTGTAGAGGAGCTGCACCAGGTCCTCGGCGCCGGGCTCGGGGCCGTCGTACGCGGGCGCCGCGGCGAGGCGGGCGAGGAGCGAGTCGTCGGCGTCGCGCAGCGGCAGGGTGCGGGCCCCGGCGGGGAGCCGGGCGGCGAGGTCCGGATCGGTGAGGACCAGGGTGCTGCCGGACTGGCCGACGACGTAGGCGAGGTCGTCGCCGGTGAGGTTCTGGTTGACCGGGACGTGCACCAGGCCCGCGCGGGCGCAGGCGAGGAAGGCGATCAGGTAGGCGTCGGAGTTGTGGCCGTAGGCGCCGACGCGGTCGCCCCGGGACAGCCCCTCCCCCAGCAGGACGCTCGCCGCGCGGGAGACGGCGGTGTCGAGTTCCTGGTACGTCCAGGCGCGGTCGCGGTACTCGACCGCGACGCGTGCCGGGGTGCGTCGGGCGCTGCGCCGCAGCATGCCGTCGACGGTGCTGCCGGTGCTGCCGTGTCCGGGCGTCATGACATGATCCTCGGCCGGTCCCGGGGGCGGGTCAAGCGGTGTGCGCCGGTCCGTCGACTCCTTGTGCCCACTCCCGTACGCCCCATTGACACGACCCGTCACTGACAGGAAAGTTTCACTCCGCACGGCGATCAGGGAAAGATACTTTCAGCTTCGGTGGCGGGAGACTCTTCGATGGCCGGACAGGCGACGAGCGGTTTCACACGGCGACAACTGGGCGCGGGCGCCCTGGCCCTGGGCGGTGCCCTGGCTCTCGCGCCGTTCGCGGCCGGACCGGCCGAGGCCGCCTCCGGCGCGGGCCGCCGCCCCACCTTGCGGCACGGCTCCGCCGAGCGTGCCGGACTGCTCGCGGGTCATCTGCGGCAGCTCGTCACCGACGCCGAGGCGTTCCTCGGCCCCTCCCCCGAGCACCCGTGGTACGCGGGCGCCGTGCTGCTCGCCGGCCGGGGCGGCACGGTGGCGCTGCACGAGCCGATCGGCATGGCGGTGCGCTACCGGGCCTACGACGAGGCGACCGACACCGGTGTCGAGTTCCCGGCGGGCGAGCAGATCCCGATGGCCGGGGACACGGTGTTCGACCTCGCGTCGATCTCCAAGCTGTTCACCTCGATCCTGGCCGTGCAGCAGCTGGAGCGGGGCGCGCTGGAGCTGGAGGCGCCGGTCGCCAGGTACCTGCCGGACTTCGGCCGGGCGGGCAAGCAGGAGGTGACGGTACGTCAGCTGCTGACGCACACCTCGGGGTTCCGGGCATGGATCCCGCTGTACAGCGCGCCGACGTACGAGGAGAGGGTCCGACTCGTCTACGACGAGGCGCCGGTGAGCCCGCCCGGCACGGCGTACCTGTACTCGGACCTGAACATGATCTCGTTGCAGCTGGTGCTGGAGAAGGTCACCGGGCGCGCCCTGGACGTGCTGTTGCGCGACGAGGTCGCGCAACCGCTCGGACTCGGCCGCACCCGCTACAACCCGCCCGCCTCCTGGCGGCCGGGGATCGCGGCCACCGAGGACGCCCGGCAGCCCTGGTCCGGCCTGGACCGCGGTCTGGTGTGGGGCGAGGTGCACGACGAGAACGCCTTCAGCCTGGGCGGCGTCGCCGGTCACGCGGGGGTGTTCTCCTGCGCGTGGGACCTCGCGGTGCTCGGCCGTACGCTGCTCAACGGCGGCTCCTACGGGCGGGCGCGCATCCTGCGGCCGGAGTCGGTGGAGTTGATGTTCACCGACTTCAACACCGACTTCCCGGGCGACGAGCACGGCCTCGGCTTCGAGCTGTACCAGCACTGGTACATGGGTGCGATGGCCACGCCGCGCACGGCCGGGCACACCGGCTTCACAGGCACCTCGCTGGTGCTCGACCCGACGACCGACTCGTTCCTCGTGGTGCTCGGAAACTCGGTGCACCCGGTGCGGAGTTGGCGTTCCGGATCTGCTCCCCGGGTGGCGGCCGGCACCCACCTGGCGCGGGCGGTGCCGGTCCGCCCGGCGCACGGTCGCACCGCGTGGTTCTCGGGGACGGCGAGTTCCGCCACGGCCACCCTGACGCTGCCCGCGCTGGACACGTCGGCCGGGCGGGCGCGGCTGCGCGGTGCGCTGTGGTGGGACACCGAGCCGGGGTCGGACACCCTGGCCCTGGAGGCCTCGGACGACGGCGGTGCCGGATGGCGGCCCGTGCCGTTCACGACGACCCGGCACGGCGAGGCGCCCCTGGACCATCCGGCGGGCTCGGCCACCGGCTGGTCGGGGCGCGTCTGGCACCGGCTGAGCGCCGACCTCCCGGCCGCACGCGGGCTCGTCCTGCGCTGGCGGTACACGACCGACCGGCTGTACGTGGGCCGCGGTGCCTACGTCGACGGGCTGCGCGCGGAGGCGGGCGGCCACGTCCTCTTCCACGACGCGCGCCCGGCCGACGCCGCGCGCGTCGAGGCGGTGGGGTGGTCGACGTCGGCCGACTAGGGGGTGTCCTGTGCGGGGTCGCCGGCCGTGTCGCTAGCCGTTGAAGACGGCCTTCTGCACCTCGTTCGGGCCGTCGAAGCTGTTCTCCTTCAGACCGTCGAGACGGTTCACGACCTTGTCGTCGGCCTTGTTCTCGCGGGCGCGGTCGACGAGCGACTTCCTGTCGGCCGGGTAGTCCATGCCGTTGAGGGCCTTCTGCAGGTCGATGGGGCTGAGGTCCGCCATGGCAGGCTCCTTGTCGTGCGGTGTCGTGCGGTGTCGTGCACGGAATGTCCGTCATGTCGCGGTACCCAGCCCCGCCCCCCGCATGCGCCCGTCAGGCCCCGGTCCCGTCCAGCACCGCCATCGCCGCGTTGTGCCCCGGCACCCCGCTCACCCCACCCCCGCGTACGGCGCCCGCGCCGCACAGCAGGACGTTCGCCCGGCCGGTCTCCACGCCCCAGTGGCCGGTGCCCTGCTGGGCGTGGGGCCAGGACAGCTCGCGGTGGAAGATGTTCCCGCCGGGCAGGCGCAGGTCGCGTTCCAGGTCGAGCGGCGTCCTGGCCTCGATGCAGGGCCGCCCGTCGGCGTCGGTCGCCAGGCAGCCGGCGAGGGGCTCGGCCAGGTGGGCGTCGAGCTGGGCGAGGGTCGACTTCAGCAGTTCCGCGCGTACGGCGTCGTTGTCCCGGGCGAAGAGGCGGGCGGGCGTGTGCAGGCCGAACAGGGTGAGGGTGTGCAGGCCCCTCGCGGCCGGGCCGGGGCCGAGGATGCTGGGGTCGGTCAGCGAGTGGCAGTAGATCTCGGACGGCGGTGCGGAGGGCAGGGACCCGGCGGCCGCCTGGGCGTGGGCGGCGGCCAGTTGCTCGTAGCCCTCGGCGATGTGGAAGGTCCCGGCGAAGGCCTCGCGCGGGTCCGCCCCGGGGTCGCGCAGTCGCGGGAGGCGGGTCAGCAGCATGTTCACCTTGAGCTGGGCGCCCTCGGCGGGCGGCGGCGGGGCCTGGCCCGTGAGCGCCGCCAGCTCCCGCGGGGAGGCGTTGACCAGCACGTGGCGTGCGGCGGCGACGCCCTCGCCGTCGGCCGAGCGGTGGGTGACCTCGGCCGTACGGCCGTCCGCCTCGATCCGTACCGCCTCGTGTCCGGTGGCGAGCACGGCCCCCGCCGAGCGGGCCGCGTCGGCCAGTGCGTCGGTGAGGGCGCCCATGCCGCCCACCGGCACGTCCCAGGCGCCGGTGCCGCCGCCGATCACGTGGTAGAGGAAGCAGCGGTTCTGGATCAGGGAGGGGTCGTGGGCGTCGGCGAAGGTGCCGATCAGCGCGTCGGTGAGGGCGACGCCCCGCACCAGGTCGTCGGCGAAGTGCTCCTCGATGGCGACGCCGACCGGTTCCTCGAACAGCGCCCGCCAGGCCGTCTCGTCGTCGACCCTGCGGCGCAGCTCGTCCCGGGTGGGCAGCGGCTCGGTGAGGGTCGGGAAGACCCGCTGGGCCACACGGCCGGTCATGGCGTAGAAACGCTGCCAGGCCGCGTACTCCCGCTCCGAGCCGGTGAGCCGGGCGAACGACTCGCGCGTGCGCCGCTCGCCACCGCCGACGAGAAGCCCGGTGGGCCGCCCGGCGCGTTCGGCGGGGGTGTACGAGGAGACGGTGCGCGCTCGCACCCGGAAGTCCAGACCCAGGTCCCGGACGATCTTCCTGGGCAGCAGGCTGACCAGGTACGAGTAGCGCGACAGCCGTGCGCCGACCCCGGCGAACGGCCGCGTGGACACGGCCGCCCCGCCGGTGTGGTCCAGCCGTTCGAGGACCAGCACGGAGCGGCCGGCGCGGGCCAGGTAGGCGGCGGCGACCAGGCCGTTGTGGCCGCCGCCCACGATGACGGCGTCGTAGGTGCGCAAGGTGCCGGGCGGGGTCGTCATGGCTCTTGGTAACACGGCCCGATCGGCGGCGGCCAGCCCGCCGTCGGCACCGTCCGCGGTCGGCACGCCGCGCCTTGCCGCCCTCCGTGGTCGCCACCCGTGTCCCGCGGTGGTCTCCCGGTCACCGTGGGGCCGCCGCGCGCTGCACCGCGACCCTGCGGTACAGCTCCGCGGCCTCGGCGGCCCGGCCGAGTTGTTCCAGGCAGTGGGCTTCGTCGTCGCGGGCGACGAGGGTGTCGGCGTGGTCGGGCCCCAGGGCGTGTTCCCGCGCGGCGGCGACCAGGCGGTACTCGGCGAGCGCGGCGGACCAGCGGCCCAGCCAGCCCAGGGCGACGGCGACCTCGCGGCGGCTGACCAGGGTGTCCGGGTGGTCGGGGCCGAGGACCCGGGCGCGGATCGCGCACACGTCGCGGGCCTCGGCGAGCGCCTCCGCCCAGCGGCCCAGCCTTCCGAGGTTGACGCCCAGGCCGTGCCGGGCGCGCAGGGTCTCGGGGTGCTCGGGACCCTGGGCGAGGGCGCGGTCGTCGATCAGTCGCTCGTACTGGGTGAGCGCCTCCGCGCAGCGGCCGAGGCGGCCCAGGGCGACGCCGGTCTCGTAGCGGGCGGCGAGGGTGTCGGGGTGGTCCGGGCCGAGCACGCCGAGGCGGGCGGCGGCGACTTCGCGGTAGGTCGCCAGGGCCTCCTGCCAGCGGTCCAGCCGTCCGAGTTCGTAGGCCACCTCGTAGCGGGTGACCAGGGTGTCGGGATGGTCCGGGCCGAGCACACGGGCCCGGGCGGCGGCCACCTCGCGGGCCATCCGGTGGGCGTCCTCGGTGCGGCCGAGCCGGCCGAGGTTGAAGGCCAGGTTGTGCCGGCAGCGCAGCGTGTCGGGGTGGTCGGCGCCCATGGTGCGCTCGCGGGCGGTCAGGACCGACGCGTAGACCTGGTGGGCGTCGGCGTACCGGCCCAGTCTGCCCAGGGCGTAGGCCATCTCCTGGCGGACGGCGAGGGTGTCGGCGTGGTCGGCGCCGAGCATTCTGATCCGGGCCTCGGCGACACCCTTGTAGGCGCGCAGCGCGTCGGCGGCGTGACCGGTGCGGCCGAGGGTGAAGGCGGCCTCGTAGCGGCTGGCGAGGGTGTCGGGGTGGTCGGGTCCGAGCAGGCGCTCGCGTTCGGCGGCCACCGCGCGGTGCACCTCGCCGGCCTCCTCCCAGCGGCCGAGCCGGCCCAGGCTCAGGCCCGCGTTGTGGCGTCCGGCGAGCCCGGCGACGGCCTCGGGCACCGGATCCGGCAGCCGGGCGGGCACGGGTTCCGCGGCCCGGTCGCCGGCGGGCCGCGGTGTCCAGTCGCCGGTCAGGCCCGCCGCCGGGTCCGGGGGCGTGACGCGGGGTCCGGCGCCGGTCGCCTTGTGTCCGGTGGTCATGCCGTGGGTCCAGGACGGCAGCCCGGCGCGGTCACCGACCGGCACGGGTGTGCGCGGCCCGGCCGCCACCAGCGCCGGCAGGTGCGCCGGCGCCGTTCGCCCGGCGGTGATCCGGCGGCCGAGTTCACGGGCGTCGTCGGGGCGCTGCTCGGGCCGTTTGGCCAGCAGGTCCAGGATGATGCGGTCCAGGTATCCGGGCAGTTCGGCGCGGTGGTTGCGGGGCGGTTCGGGTGCGGTGTCGCGGTGGCCGACGAGGATGGCCCAGGCGTCGTCGAGGTCGAACGGCGGGGCGCCGGTGGCGATCTCGTAGAGGACGCAGCCCAGTGAGTACAGGTCGCTGCGCCGGTCGACCTCGTCGCCGCCGATCTGCTCGGGCGACATGTAGTGCGGGGTGCCCATGGCGATGCCGGTGCCGGTCAGCCGGGCGGTGAAGCCCGCGTCGTGCCCCAGCCGGGCTATGCCGAAGTCGCAGATCTTCACGGTGCCGTCGGCGGTCCGCACGATGTTCGCGGGCTTCAGGTCGCGGTGGACGATGCCCTGCTCGTGCGTGTAGGCGAGGGCGGAGGTGAGCTGTTCGGCGATGTCGAGGACGTCGGGGACCGGGAGTGGATGGCCCCTGTTCTCCTCCAGGAGCCGGCTCAGGTCCCGTCCCTCCAGCAGCTCCATGACCAGGAAGAGCAGTCCGTCCCACTCGCCGAAGTCGTGCACGACGGTCACTCCGCGGTGCTGGAGCGCGGCGGCCACCCGGGCCTCGCGCCGGAACCTCTCCCGCAGGACGCGGGTGAAGGAGTGGTCGTGCTGGGTGCCGAGCGGTTTGAGGCATTTGACGGCGACGCGACGGCCCAGTGACTCGTCCTTCGCCCGCCACACCTCGCCCGTGCCACCGCGTCCGATCCTCTCGAGCAGCCGGTACCGGCCCTGGATCAGCGTGCCGTCCCCCATGACTTCGCCCCGCCCCCGTGGTTCAGTCCGCCCCGCCCCCTGGCCCGTCCAGTATGGCCGCTCGGCGTCCCAGTTTGTATGGCGCGGGACGCGCGGCCGGGCCGAGCCGTGCCATGGCGCGCAGGATGTGTTTGGGCGGCAGCTGCCAGCGCAGACGTGCGGGTACCGAGCGCAGCAGGGTGCCCGTGACGCGCAGCCGGCGGGTGACGGTGGCGGGCGCGGGCGCCGGTCTGCCGTAGAGCTCGTGCGCGTAGGGCGGTAGGGAGTCGTACGCAAGTCGGGCGATGCGCCGCCACAGCAGCTCGCGGGCCGGGATCAGCAGGGGTGGGTGGGCGGGCGGCGCAGGAAGTCGTCCACCTCGTGCGCCTCGTCCCCCGCGGCCAGTTCGGGCCGTACCCGAGCGAAGTAGGCGGCCAGGTCGGCGCGGTTCGCCGGGACGGAGTCGCCGTCGAGGCCGACGAGGCGGGCGCTGTGCCGGTGTTCGGCGAGGTAGCGGTCGGCATGGGCGTCGGTGAGGGGGAATCCGGAGCGGCGCAGGACGTGCAGGTAGGAGCCGATCTCGGCGCAGTGCACCCACAGCAGCAGCGCGGGTTCGTCGACGCCGTAGCGCTCCCCCGTGTCGGGGTCCGTCGCGCCGAGCATGCGGTGGATCTTCCGTACCCGGGCGCCGGCCCGCTCGGCGGCCTCGGTGGTGCCGTAGGTCGTGGTGCCGACGAAGCCCGCGGTGCGCATCAGCCGGCCCCACGCGTCGTGCCAGAAGTCGCTGTTCTGCATGACGCCGCGCACGGCGCGCGGGTGCAGGGCCTGGAGGTAGAGGGCACGGACGCCGGCCACCCACATCATCGGGTCGCCGTGCGCCTGCCAGGTCACGGAGCCGGGACCGAAGAGCCCCGGGTCGCCGTCCGTCCGGGTAGCCGCCATACGGGCAGGTTAACGCGGCGCTGGACCCGCCGGCAGGGCCTCAGCGCAGGGTGGCGAGGAACTCTCCGCAGGCCCGGGCGCAGTCGCGGCACGCCTTCGCGCTCTCCTCGGCGCCCGGGTGTGCGTCGAAGACGTGCGCGCTCTCCAGACACACCTGGCGGCACCACTCCAGCTGGGCGCGGATGGCACCCTCGTCCACCTGGTTCTGTTCGGACAGCACCCGGCAGGTCGCGTCGCAGACCTCCGCGCACATGATGCCCCTGCGTCGTACGAGTTCCTGGTTCTCGGTGCCGTCCGGGTCCACGAGGCTCGCCCGCAGGGCGCAGGACCGGGCGCACTCGCTGCACGCCTGTGCGCACGCGAAGCGGTCCTCGAGGAAGCGGAACAGTTCCTGCTGGGAAGTCGTCGTCGATGTCACACGGCGCGGGTTGCCGCCGACGGCGGCGCCAAACGCCGGACCCGGTGTTTCCAAGGGTTCCGGGCCGTTTCCCGGGTGGGCCGCCGGGCACCCGTGGGCCGCCCCCCGCGACCGGTGGGGGCGGCGACGCGGAAGAGCACGGAGGTGCACGGACATGCCGGGACGACAGGAAGTCCCGTCGACCCTGGAGCGCTCCCCGCGGGAGGCGCGGCGGACCTGGATCGAGGCCCACGACTCGGCCGTTCGGGAGTACGGCGAGGGCGAGCGGGCCCACCGGGTGGCGTACGGGGCGCTGAAGCACACGTACGAGAAGGTCGGCGACCACTGGGAGCGCAAGGAGGGCGGCCGCAAGGGTCCCTCCGACCCCCGGTCCGGGCGGCCCCGCGGACGGGGCGGGCGCAGCGGCGAGGGCGTCGACGAGAAGGCGTCCAAGGAGCATCTGTACGGCGTCGCCCGGCGTCTGGGCGTCGAGGGCCGTTCGAAGATGTCGAAGGCGGATCTGCTCGCGGCGATCAGGAAGGCCAACCGTTCGCGGACGCGAGCGTCACGCTCGGAGTGAGCAGGTTGGCGGAGCGGGCCGGGGGTACCCGCGCTCCATGACCAACGCATGGACGGACCTGGCCGCGGGCGGCTCCGGCGCGCTCGCCATCTGGCTGATCGTGGCGGCCTTCGTGGTGGTGGCGTTGCTGATCGGCGCCTTCGCGTTCGGCAGCCGGCAAAAGCGCCGGGAGCCGCCGCCGCCGCGTCCGGAGGAGCAGCCCCAGGTGCCCGAGGGCGGGCCCGTCCACGAGGAGCGGGAGCGTCGGGAGCCCGACGAGATGCCGCGGACCGACGAACGCACGTTGCCGCACGAACTCGGGCACCAGGGCAGCCGGACCTCCACCGATCAGGACCGGCCCCGCTGGGACGAGGGCAGCAGCGGTTCCTTCGGCAGCGGCGGTCCGGGCGGACGCTGACCCGCGCACGACGCCGTACTGCCGTACTGAGGATGTGAGAACCATGGCGGACCCCGCTCGCGACGCCCTGCCGTTGCCCGACTACGACCATCTGCCGATCGGCGGGCTGGAGAGCCGGATCCGGTCGCTGGGCGCGGACGAGGTGGAGGAGCTGCTGGCCTACGAGCGCTCGCACGCCGACCGTGTCCCGGCCACGGAGGTGCTCTCGACGCGGCTGGAGCAGCTGCGGTCCGGTGCCGAGCCGTCCTCGGGCGACCCGGATGCCGTACGCCCGGAGCAGGGCCGGGGCCGCACGGGCTCCCCCGTGTCACCGGCGACCTCCGCGCAGCCGTTCTCCCCGCCGCCGCACGGGACTCCGGACCAGCGTGGCAAGCCGAAGGGTGACCGCACCTAGGCGGAGCGTAGTTTCCGGCCCGGACGGTGGGGAACCCATGCGCCGTGCTGTTGCAGAGGAGAAGGGCCCGCGCGGGTGCGCGGGCCCGTCACGCGGCCGAACACACCGTCAACTGGGCCGACGGGCGACTCCCCGTCTCCGAGGGCGGGGGGCTGCTGCGCAAGGCCTTCCCCGAGCACTGGTCGTTCCTCCTGGGCGAGATCGCCCTGTACAGCTTCGTGGTGCTGCTGCTGACCGGTGTCTGGCTGACGCTGTTCTTCAAGCCCTCGATGGCGGAGGTCGTCTACGACGGCTCGTACGAGCCCCTGCTGGGGGTGCGCATGTCGGAGGCCTACCGCTCGACGGTGGACATCAGCTTCGACGTGCGCGGCGGGCTGCTGATCCGGCAGGTGCACCACTGGGCGTCGCTGGTGTTCCTTTCGGCCATCGGGGTGCATCTGCTGCGGATTTTCTTCACCGGCGCGTTCCGCCGTCCGCGTGAGGTCAACTGGCTGATCGGGGTGACGCTGTTCGTGCTGGCGCTCGCCGAGGGCTTCGCCGGCTACTCGCTCCCGGACGATCTGCTGTCCGGGACGGGGCTGCGCATCGCGCAGGGGATCATGCTGTCCATCCCGGTCGTGGGGACGTACGTCAGCATGTTCGTGTTCGGGGGCGAGTATCCGGGGCACGACATCGTGCCGCGGCTGTACTCGCTGCACATCCTGCTGCTCCCCGGGCTGCTGCTGGCGCTGGTCACGCTCCATCTGATCCTGGTCTTCTACCTCAAGCACACCCAGTGGGCGGGCCGGGGCCGCACCAACCGCAACGCGGTGGGCAAGCCGCTCTTCCCGCAGTTCATGACGAACTCGACGGGTCTGTTCTTCACGGTCTTCGGTGTCCTGGCCGTGCTCGCGGCGGTGGCGCAGATCAACCCGGTCTGGACGTACGGCCCCTACCGTCCCGACATCGTCTCCACCGGCTCCCAGCCGGACTGGTACGTCGGCTTCCTGGAGGGCTCGCTGCGGCTGATGCCCCCGTTCGAGACGGCGGTGGCGGGTCACACCGTCATGTGGAACGTGCTGGTGCCCGCGGTCCTGCTGCCGGCGGCCCTGTTCGCGGTGCTGTACGCCTACCCGTTCTTCGAGCGGTGGGTGACGGGCGACCACGAGGAGCACCACCTGTGCGACCGGCCCCGGGACAAGCCCGTGCGGACGGGGCTCGGCGTCGCCGCGATCTGGTTCTACGGTGTGCTGCTCCTGGCGGGCGGCAACGACATCCTCGCCCACACGTTCCATCTCTCGCTGAACCTGCTCACATGGGTGTTCCGGATCTCGCTGGTGCTGACGCCGCCGATCGCCTTCGTGGTGACCAAGCGGGTCTGCCTGGCACTTCAGGAGCGGGACCGCGAGCGACTGTCGCAGGGCGAGGAGACGGGCGAGGTGCACCAGACCCTGGCGGGCGGCTACGCCGAGAGCCACGGGCCCCTCGACGCCGAGGAGCGTCACGTGCTGCGGGCCCGCAGGGCACCCGAGCCGCTGGCGCCGTCGGGGAAAGAGGACGACGCACCGCACGTGGGACGGCTGCGGGCGACGCTCAGCGAGTGGTACTACGGCGACCGGGTCGACGTCGAGGAGCCGGAGCAGGAGCGGGAGCCGGAACAGGACTCGGCCCTGGCGCGGCAGCGGGAGCCGGCGGCGGATGCGGCGCAGGCGGCGGACCCGGGGTCCTACTCGGGCGAGCGGGAACGCTGAACGCCGCGGTCGGCGTACTGGAAGACCAGGCCGGAGACCCCCATGGCGAGCAGGCCGAAGCCGATCAGGGCCAGCCACAGGCCGAAGACGATGCCGAACGCGAGGACCACGGCGGCCAGCGCGATCGTGATGGGCCAGGGGCTGTGCGGCGGGAAGAAGTCGAGTGGGCCCGCGGTGTCGACGATCTCGCCCTCGCCTCGGTCCTGCGCCCGCAGGCCGCGCTTGACGTACTGCACGCGCAGGAAGAACGCGACGAGCGAGGCCATGAGGAAGGCGAGGACGAGCGCGGCGGTGCCGGCGGGTTCGCGGGACCACCAGCCGTAGAGGGCCGCTTCGCCGCCGAAGAAGAGCGCCACACCGGTGAACAGACGGGATTCGGTCCTCACTGCACGTGCCTCTGATCGTGTCGGGTGACGTCGGGGTGGTGCAGGTCGAACGCCGGGGACTCGGAGCGGATGCGGGGCAGCGACGTGAAGTTGTGGCGCGGTGGCGGGCAACTGGTGGCCCATTCGAGGGAACGGCCGTAGCCCCAGGGGTCGTCCTGCTCGACCTTCTTCCCGTAGTGGTGGGTGTGCCACACGTTGTAGAGGAACGGCAGGGTGGACAGGCCGAGCAGGAAGGCGCCGAGGGAGCTGACGGTGTTGAGCGTGGTGAAGCCGTCCGCGGCCAGGTAGTCGGCGTAGCGGCGCGGCATGCCCTGCTCGCCGAGCCAGTGCTGGACGAGGAACGTGGTCTGGAAGCCGACGAAGAGCGTCCAGAAGTGGATCTTCCCGATGCGTTCGTCGAGCAGTTTGCCGGTGAGTTTCGGCCACCAGAAGTAGAAGCCGGCGAACATCGCGAAGACGACCGTGCCGAACACCACGTAGTGCAGGTGCGCGACGATGAAGTACGAGTCCGTCAGATGGAAGTCCAGCGGCGGGGAGGCGAGCAGGACGCCGCTCAGACCGCCGAGCAGGAACGTCACCAGGAAGCCGCACGACCACAGCATGGGTGTCTCGAAGGACAGCGAGCCGTGCATCATCGTGCCGATCCAGTTGAAGAACTTCACCCCGGTCGGTACGGCGATGAGGAACGACATGACGGAGAAGAAGGGGAGCAGCACGGCGCCCGTGGCGAACATGTGGTGGGCCCACACCACCGCGGAGAGAAAGGTGATGGCGATGGTGGCGCCGACCAGGCTGACGTAGCCGAAGACCGGTTTGCGGCTGAACACCGGGATGATCTCGGTGACGATGCCGAAGAACGGCAGCGCGATGATGTACACCTCGGGATGGCCGAAGAACCAGAACAGGTGCTGCCACAGCAGTGCCCCGCCGTTGGCCGCGTCGAACACGTGCGCGCCGAACTTCCGGTCGGCCTCGAGCATCAGCAGCGCGGCGGTGAGCACAGGGAAGGCGGGCAGCACCAGGATCGAGGTGAACAGCACGTTCCAGGTGAAGATCGGCATCCGGAACATGGTCATGCCGGGGGCGCGCAGGCACAGGATGGTGGTGATGAAGTTGACGGCGCTGAGCGTGGTCGACACGCCGCTCAGCACCAGGCCCATGATCCACAGGTCGCCGCCCGGGCCGGGGCTGAAGGTCGCGCTGTTCAGCGGGGCGTAGGCGAACCAGCCGAACGAGGCCGCCCCGCCGGGGGTGAGCAAGCCCGCCGCCACGGTCAGGCCGCCGAACAGGTACAGCCAGTACGAGAGCGCGTTGAGCCGGGGCAGCGCCAGGTCCGGGGCGCCGATCTGCAACGGCATGACGGCGTTCGTGAACCCGGCGAACAGGGGGGTCGCGAACAGCAGCAGCATGATCGCGCCGTGCATGGTGAAGAGCTGGTTGTACTGCTCGTTGCTGAACAACTGCATACCCGGGCGGGCCAGTTCACTGCGCATCAGCATGGCGAGGACGCCGCCGAAGAGGAAGAAGCCGAACGACGTCGCCAGGTAGAGATGGCCGATCACCTTGTGATCGGTCGTCGTGGCCCACCGCACCAGCGCCCGCCCGAGCGTGCGGTTCGTCCGCTGCCGAGCCGGTGTCCGGCGCGGCGGCTCGGTCCTTCTGTCCACCGCCATGCGGCGGAGAGTACCCAGGCGTCCCGGGCTCAGGCACAGGACCACGCCGAGGTCGGCGTCGGGTGTCCGGCGGATGGGCCACCTGGCGCACGCGGGTACGGACCGGACGTACCGGCCGCACCCGCGTGCGCCGTTCGCGCTACGGGGCGTCGAGCACGGTGCCGGTCAGCACCGGGTCTTGGGGCTCACCCTCGTCGTCCATGGCGCGCAGGCCGATGTACTCGGTGGGTTCCGTGACCCCGTCGCGGATCGTGGGCACCGTGACCTCGGCGTCCGACTCGCCGTGCGGGACGGAGACCCAGAGCGCGAACCAGTCCAGCCCGGACAGCGGGACCTCCCCGTCGGGGATCTCCCCGACCGTCTCCAGGAGCCAGTCCTGGTCGACGTCCTTGGTGGACAGTTCGGGGCGGGCGTCGCCGTCGGGCACCGCCAGCAGGGCGGTGTCCAGGTCGACGTCGGCGGGTTGTGACAGTGAGATCCTCCAGCGCAGCGGCTGCCCCTCGGTGACCTTGTCGGCGACGGGGCTCACGCTGACACGGGGCATCGGGTCGTCGTTCTCGACGGTCACGCCGCCGGAGTAGGAGCCGACGACCGAGCCGCGTACCGCCTTCACCAGCACGTCGTGGGAGGCGTCCCAGGCGAACCGCTTGTTGCCCGTCACCTTGACGGTCACGTCGACGCCGGGGGTGCCGGGGCCGACGGTCACCAGACGCGTCTCGACGGCTCCGGTGGACGGGTCCGTGACGTACGTCCGGACGGTGGCGGTCTTCTCGCCGCGGACCCGGACCGGCACCCGGTAGGTGCGTACGCCGGAGTCGCCCTCCTTGACCGTCGTGCGGCCGACGTCGACGCGGGCCAGCGGGGCCGGCCGCACCTGGGGCGTGCCGGCCTGCCAGCCGTAGGCGTCCATCAGCCAGGCCCGGCCGGTGCGGGAACGGGGCGTCAGTTCCAGCGCGGTGACGCGGCGCAGGTCGACGCCGGCGCGGGCGGCGGCGGCGAGCGGTACGCGCAGTTCCTGTGCCCAGTAGGAGGCGGTGCGTTCGCTGCCCGGCAGGCCGTCGGCGCGGACGGTTCCAAGGGTGGCACGCCGGCCGGCGGCGTCCGTGACGGAGACGTCCAGCCGGGTGCCGGTGCTGCCGGGCGGCACGATGACGCGCAGGGCGAGGCTTCGCGCGCCCTTCAGGGAGACGGGCGCGGCGGGACGGACACGGGTCGCGGTGCCCGGTGCGGACCAGTCCAGGGCGACCGCGCCGCGGCCGGTCTCGCGTTCGGGGCCCCAGTACGCGAAGTGCGGTGAGGAACCGCGCGCGTCCTCGCCGAGGCAGGCGACGGCCGGGTCGGGGTCGATCGCGGAGCACAGGCGTCCGCCGGTCACCTTCACGCCGGCGTCCGGCAGGAACCCGGCGCCGCGGCCCGCGCCGACGGCGTGCGTCAGCACCCGGGCCGGGTCGGCCGAGGGGGCGCGGCGGCCGGTGCCGTCGATCAGCTCGCGCACCCGGTCGTCACCGGCGACGAACAGCCGGGCGGCGGCGGCGATGTAGGTCGCGCCGGCCCGGTGCTGCTGTGCGGGGGTGAGCCGGGTCGGGCTGTCCACGGAGCAGACCGGGTCACGGCCCCCGGGGTCCTCGGGGTCTTCCCAGAAGTCGTCGGAGGCGGGTGCCTGGGACAGGCCCGGAGTCCACTCGGTGTTGAAGTAGTTGTGGTTCGCGCCCGTGACGTGGACCGCGCTGTGCAGCGCCCGGCCCCGGCTGACGCCGCGGGTGCCGTCGACGTAGAGCTGCCCCTGGAGGTCGGAGACGTCGCCGTCGCAGCCCGGCAGGATGGTCAGGGACGGCACGTCGGGCACCGGGTTCTGGCCGAAGGCGGTGGGGCCGATGAGTACGGTGCCGCGGATGTTCCAGCGGGCCCTTCCCGGGTGCCCGTCCTGGTCGGCGGGCGGCGGGTACAGGCTGTCCATGGCGGCGCGGTCGACGCCCTCGCCGCCGCGGGAGTGGCCGACGAGCAGGACGCGGGACGGGTCGGCCTTCGGTCCCCGGCGTACGGCGGCCGGGGCGGTGGCGGGCGCGGCGGCCCAGTCGGCCCAGCGGGCGAGGTGCGCGCGTACCAGCGAGGAGCGGGCCTGGGCGCCGCCGTCCTCCAGTGCGCCGTCCTGGCCGTTGATGCCGTTGGCGGAGATCGAGACGGTCACGTAGCCCTGGGAGGCGAGAAGCCGCTGGTCCTCCAGGTAGCCGCGGTGGCTGGGAATGGGCCGGGCGTCGTCGGCGCAGGGCCAGTCGATCGTGACGGCGTCCTCGCCCTGGCCGGGGACGTAGCAGGTGGCGTGGCGGCCGTGCAGGAAGAGGGCGAGGGGGCGTTTGCCGGTCGCTCCCTTCGGCGCGACGACGAGGCCGCGCATCTCGACCGGGGCGGGCAGGCCGGGCAGTCGGACCGGGTCGAGCGTGTACTCGCCGCTGGTGGTGCCGAACCGGCCCGGTGTGCCCGGGTCGACGGTGCCGGCGGGGAGTGGGGGCGGGAGTTTCGCGGGGGGCGCTTCGGTGGGGCGGCGGCGCTCCCGGGCGGCGGCGCCCGGTTCCCGGTCCAGTCGGCGGCCGGCGGCGCTGACCTGGAGGTCCGTCAGCGCGCCCAGCGCGGCCGGGCCGGTGTCCCCGAGCGGCAGGCGGAAGGTCCTGCCGTCCCGGTCGGGTTCCGGTACGCCGAGGAGGCGGCCGTCGGCGTGGCGGAACTCCACCCGTGCGTCGCCGGGCACGACGAGGCGCGGGGAGCGCCACTCCAGGGCTCTCGCGTCACCGGTGCCGGTGATCCGCCAGCCGGGCGGCAGGTCGGGGGCGGCGTTCGGTAACGCCGGGACGGATATGGCGCCGGGCGGCTGGGGCCCGGCGTGGGCCGCGACGGGCGCGACTCCCAGCAGGGTCAGCACCGCCGTGGCGGCCGCCCATGTCGTTCGAGCACGTATCAAGGATCCGCTCCTCAGAACCTCGGTTCGGGGCTCCGCCCGTGCGGGCGCCCCTTGTTGAGGAAGGAGGGGAAGGACATCCTTCGGGTTGCCTGTGAGCCGCCGGCCGTCAGCCGGTTTCGCCGACCGTCAGCCGGTTTCGCCGCTCCCGCCGGTTCCGGGGATCGTGGCGGTCTCGGCGCTCGTGGGGGCCTCGCCGGTGGGGCAGTCGTCGCTGGAGCGGCCGGCCAGTCGGCCGCCGGGCTGCTCCACCGTCACCTGCGCGCGGTCCAGGGCCGGGTCCTGCCGCAGCCGGGCGACGGCGACCGTGCAGGCCAACTGGTCGATGGCCGTCTCGGTGAGGCTCCCGGCGCTCCGCGGCAGTTGGACGTTGACCACCGTGCCGTCGGCGCGGACGGTGGGCGCCACGGTGGACGGGGGCAGTTGCGTCGTCAGTCCCCTGTTCCGCTCCCCGCGGTCCGGTCCCTCGAACAGCATCAGCACGGTGTTGCCGAGCCCGGCCGTGCCCGGCACGATGCGCGAGACGGCCACCAGGGCGCCGTCCTCGACGAAGTAGAGCGGCACCTTGACCGCGGGCACCTCTTCGGGCGCGGCCGCCGACGGCGCGGAGGTGGCGCCCGGCTTCAGGACGCCGGTCGCGGGCTCGCCCGCTTCGACCACGCCGGTCTGCGGGATGCCGCAGCCGGAGAGCGGGAGCAGCGCCGCCAGCAGGAGCGGGAGCGCGCGCGGGGCATGCCGGCCCGGGTGCCGGGTGGCGGGGCGGGTGCGGGGGGCCGCCGTGGCCGCCCTTGCGGGCACCGCGTTCATGTCCGGTCCTCCTTCGCCGGGGTGGAGACCATCGGGACCGGGTCCGGCACCGGGTCCGACGCGCGCGTCGTCCGGTCGCCCATGTCGCCCGTCTCGTCCGTCTCGTCCGTGTCGTCCGTGTCGTCCGTGTCGTCGGGCCGCAGTGGCAGGACGACCGTGAAGACGGCGCCGCCGTCCGGATGGTTGGCCGCCCGGAGGGTGCCGCCGTGCAGGCGTACGTTCTCCGTGGCGATGGCCAGCCCGAGACCGCTGCCCTCGCTCCGGGCGCGGGCGTCGGCCGACTTGTAGAAGCGGTCGAAGACGTGGGGCAGGACGCTCTCGGGGATGCCGTCGCCGCTGTCGCGGACCGTGACGACCACCTCTCTCCCGGTGTGCGGGGCGTCGCGCGCGTGGAGGTCCAGCCGGACCGGGGGTGCGCCGTGCCGCAGGGCGTTGGCGACGAGGTTGGCCACGATCACGTCGAGGCGGCGCGGGTCGACGCGGCCGCGCGGCCCGTCCGGCTCGGGCAGGCCGGTCTCCACGGTGTCCTGCCAGCCGCGGGAGGCGAGCGTGCGCCGTACGGACTCGGCGAGGTCGATCTCGTCCAGGTGCAGGGCGGCGGCCCCCGCGTCGAACCGCGAGACCTCCATCAGGTCGTCCACGAGAGCGGCCAGCTTCGTGGTCTCCGCGCTGATGAGGCGTACGGCCGTCGCGGTGTCCTCGTCCAGGTCGGCCGCGTCCTCGTCCAGTACGTCCGTCACCGCCGACATGGCCGCCAGCGGGGTGCGCAGTTCGTGCGAGACGTCCGCGGCGAAGCGGCGGGCGCCGGACTCCATGCGCCGCAGTTCCGCCACCGATGCCTCCAGGGCCGCGGCGGTCTCGTTGAAGGTGCGGGAGAGGTCGGCGAGTTCGTCGGAGCCCTGGACCGCGAGCCGGGTGTCCAGGCGTCCCTCGGCGATGCTGCGGGTCGCCCGGCGCAGCGCCCGCACCGGACGGAGCACGCCGCGTGCGGCCAGCAGCGCGATCAGGACCGCCAGGGCGAGGGCCGGGACGGTGGCGCGTTCGATGGCGGCGACCAGCGCGTCGACGTAGCCCTGTTCCTCCTGTTGGGGCACGGTGAGGTAGACCTCGAGTCCGGACGCGCGCTGCTCGGTGACGTAGTCGCCGGCGAAGGTGACGGGCATGCCGACGACCAGGGCGGGGCGGCCCCCGTGCGACACCCGCTGGAACACGGTGGCCCGGCGGGAGCGCACCGACTCGCGCATCGCCGGGGACAGTTCGCCGAACGCGTCGTCGGGCACGGACGTCGCGCCGGCCCCCCGGTAGGCGACCAGCACCCGCCAGGGCTGGGACCGTCCGCCTCGCGACACGTCGTCGGCGAACGAGCGCAGGTCGGCCTCCTCGGGCGGGAAACGGTAGTTGGGGGCCAGGGTGTTGACGCGGTGCCGGAAGTCCTCGATCACGGTGTCCTGGCTCTGCTGGAGGACTCCGGTCCGTGCCTCGCGGAAGGTCAGCGCGCCGGTGGTCACCGTGGCCACGACGGCGACGAGGGTGAAGGCCACCACCAGGCGCAGCCGCAGCCCCTTCAGCGCGCGCAGCACCCGTGAAAGGGTCACCGCGGCCCGAACCGGTAGCCGAAGCCGCGTACGGTGTGGACGTAGCGCGGGCTGCCCGCGGGCTCGCCGATCTTGGACCGCAGTCGTTTGACGCAGGCGTCCACGAGCCGCGCGTCGCCGTGGTAGTTGTGCTCCCACACGGCTTCCAGGAGCTGCTGCCGGCTGAACACCTGCCCGGCCGAGGCGGACAGGGTGAGGAGCAGCCGCAGTTCGGAGGGGCCGAGGGCGACGGGCCGCCCCTGGTGGGTGACGGTCAGCCCGGCCCGGTCGATGACCAGGTCGCCGTGGTGTTCGGTGCGCGGGGTGCCCGGGTCGTCCGCCGCGCCGCCCACGCGGCGCAGCACCGCGCGGATGCGCGCGTCCAGCACCCGGGCGCGGACCGGTTTGACGACGTAGTCGTCGGCTCCGGCCTCCAGTCCGACGACGATGTCGGTGTCGTCGCCGCGGGCGGTGGCCATGATGATCGGCACCTGGTCGTTCAGGCGTATGCGGCGGCACACCTCCAGGCCGGACATGCCCGGCAGCATCAGGTCGAGGACCACGGCGTCGGGTTGGAACGTCCGGAGTTGCTCCAGCCCGTCCTCGCCGGTCGCGGCGGCGGCGACCTCGTGCCCCTGCCGTCGCAGGGCGAGTCGTACGCCCTCCCGGACGGCGCGGTCGTCTTCGATGATCAGGACCCGTGGCATGGACGACAGTATGCGCGCGCCCGGACGGGAGCCCGCCTGCGGGTGACGGCTGTTACACAGCGGTCCAGAAGCGGTCCACGGACCATCACACGCCCGGTGCAGGCTTCGTGATCATGAATGAGCACCGACGGATTCCCTCATCGACTTCCGGCGCGGGCCGCCGCCGCGGCGGACGCGCGCGCCGCCGGCGGGGCGGACGGCCCCGCCTGTTGTGGCCGGGGCTCGCGGCCGGGGCCGTGCTGGTGCTCGCCGGCGGTCTCGCCCTGAAGGGGGGCACGGAGCCCTCCGGGCACTCCGCCGACGCGGCCGGCACACCGCCGGTGTCCGCGCCGCCCGGGTCGCAGCGGGCCGACGGGACGGAAGAGGCGTCGGAAGGGACGCCCCGGCCGGAGTCGGAGCGGGAGAAGGACTCCGGGAAGGACGGCGGCAAGGACGCCGGGAAGGAGACGGAGCGGGAACGGGACCCCGCTTCGATTCCGTCGTCCGGACCCGGGACGTTCGCGACCGCCGGCGGCGGCGGCGACCGGGTCGGCGGGAGCGCGCGGACGTTGACCTACGTGGTGCAGGTCGAGGACGGCATCGGGATCTCGGCCCGTGACGTCGCGACCGAGGTCGAGCGCGTCCTCGCCGACGAGCGGGGCTGGACGGCCGACGGGAAGGTGGGATTCCGGCGGGTGTCCGGCGGCGCCTCCGACTTCCGGGTGCGGCTCGCCACGGCGGGGACGGTGGACGACATATGCGGCCAGTACGGCCTGGACACCGGCGGCGAGGTCAACTGCAACGTGGGCCAGGACGTCATGGTCAACCTCAAGCGGTGGCTGCTGGCCACGCAGTACTACGCGGACGACGTCACGTCGTACCGGGCACTGATCATCAACCACGAGGTCGGGCACTTCCTGGGCCACGGTCACGAGGGGTGCCCGGGGGCGGGGCAGCCCGCACCGGTGATGATGCAGCAGATCAAGGGGCTGCACGGCTGCCGGACCAACGTCTGGCCCTACGACGCCGACGGCCGGGCCGTCACCGGTCCCGCCCTCGGGTGAGACCGACGACGCGCACAGGGGCGTGCACGGCCGATGTTCGTCAAGCACGGGTCAATGTTCATCATTCTGAACAGGAATCAGATGAAAGACCGTTGACGCGTCCACGACCACTCTCTACTGTCCCATGGGAAAGCGCTTTCTCCAGCCGATCCTCCCACCCTGTCCTGGTCGGACCCAACCCCCTGGAGACACGATGCACGCAAGACCCGCCCTCGCGAGCGCCGCCCTGCTGGCCGGCACGCTCGTCACCCTTTCCGGCACGTCGGCGCAGGCCGCGTCCGCCCGTTACGAGGCCGAGAACACGTCGGCGGTCTGCACCGGCACCATCGACTCCGACTGGTCCGGCTACTCTGGCAGCGGCTTCTGCAACGGCACCAACGCGGTCGGCGCGGATCTCCGGTTCACCGTGAGCGCCCCTGCCGCCGGCACCGCGACGCTGAGCGTCCGGTTCGCGAACGGCACCGGCGGCGCGCGGGCCGCGGACATCGTCGTGAACGGTGTGCGTACCGCTTCGGCCTCGTTCGAGGCCACCGGAGCCTGGGACACGTGGGTGACGAAGACCGTCACGGTGCCGGTGCGGGCCGGGAGCAACACCGTGCGGCTCGACCCCACCTCGTCCGCGGGCCTGCCGAACGTCGACTACGTCGACGCCCTGGTGGACGGCGACGACACGACCACACCGCCCGCCGCCTCCGCGCTGTACGTGTCGCCGAGCGGCGACGACGGCGCGTCCGGGACGGAGTCCGACCCGACGACCCTCACCTCGGCGATCGACCGGATCTCCCCCGGCGGGACGATCTACCTGCGCGGCGGCACCTACCGCTACGCGCAGACGGTCACCGTCCCGCGGGGCAACGACGGCACCTCGGGCGACCGCACCGAGCTGACCGCCTACCCGGGCGAGACGCCGGTGCTGAACTTCTCGGCCCAGGCGGAGAGCTCCTCGAACCGGGGACTCGCGGTCAACGGTTCGTACTGGCACGTCAAGGGGATCGTCGTCGAGCACGCCGGGGACAACGGCATCTTCGTCGGCGGCAGCAACAACGTGTTCGAGCGCACGGTGACGCGCTACAACCGCGACACGGGACTGCAGCTCTCGCGGATGTCCTCCGACACGCCCCGCGACCAGTGGCCGTCCAACAACCTCGTCCTGAGCGCGGAGTCGCACGACAACGCCGACTCCGACGGCGAGGACGCCGACGGCTTCGCCGCCAAGCTCACCGCGGGCCCCGGCAACGTCTTCCGGGACACCGTGTCCCACAACAACATCGACGACGGCTGGGACCTCTACACCAAGTCCGAGACGGGCGCGATCGGCGCGGTCACCATCGAGGACTCCCTCGCCTACGAGAACGGCACCCTCTCCGACGGCACGCAGAACTCCAGCGGCGACCGCAACGGCTACAAGCTCGGCGGCGAGGGCATCGAGGTCGACCACGTGGTGCGTCGCAGCATCGCCTACCACAACGGCAAGCACGGGTTCACCTACAACTCGAACCCGGGCACGATGACGATCTCGGACAACGTCGGCATCGACAACGCCGAGCGCAACTTCTCCTTCGACAAGGGCAGTTCGGTGTTCCGCGACAACACCTCCTGCCGCGACGGCGACGGGTCCAACGACAAGACCGTGGGCGACGCCGACGGCTCGAACCAGTTCTGGACCGGCTCCAACGGCTCACGCTGCGCCGCCTACGCGGGTGCCCTGGACTGGTCCTTCGGCTCGGACGGCACCCTCGTGGTGACCTTCGGCGGCAACCGGGTCACCCCGTAGCCGCGTCGTGAGCGGCCGGTGCCCGGGCGGCCGGGTACCGGCCGCTCACCGGTCCTCGGCCGGGCGGGTACGCAGTGCCTCGGGCGTCACGGCGTTGGCCCTGGCGGCGTCGGCGAGGGCCTGCGCGGCGGCCTCGGCGGCCTGGGCCGTGTCGCTGGCGGCCTGGGCGGCGCCCTCGTCCGACGTCGGGTTCTCGCGGGTGGCGGGTGACTGCGGAAGCGCCTCGGTGAAGGCGCGGGACACTCCCTGGAGCGCGGAGGTGACCTCGCTGGGGATGACCCAGAACGTGCTGCCCTCGCCCTGCGCCAGCTGCGGCAGCACCTGGAGGTACTGGTAGGCGAGGAGCTTGGGGTCGGGGTCGTTGCGGTGGACGGCCTGGAAGACCTCGTCGATGGCCCGGGACTGGCCCTCGGCCTTGAGGATCTCGGCGGTGCGGTTGCCCTCGGCGCGCAGGACGGCGGCCTGCTTGTCGCCCTCGGCGGTGAGGATCTGCGACTGGCGCTGGCCTTCCGCTCCGAGGATCGCGGCCCGCTTGTCCCGCTCGGCCCGCATCTGCTTCTGCATCGCGTCCTTGATGGACTGCGGCGGGTCGATGGCCTTGATCTCCACCCGGTTCACCCGCAGCCCCCATTTTCCGGTGGCCTCGTCGAGCACGCCGCGGAGCTGGCTGTTGATGGTGTCGCGCGAGGTGAGGGTCTTCTCCAGATCCATGGAGCCCACGACATTGCGCAACGTGGTGACGGTCAGCTGCTCGACCGCCTGGAGGAAGCTCGCGATCTCGTAGAAGGCGGCGCGCGGATCCGTCACCTGGAAATACAGCACGGTGTCGATCTCGACGACCAGGTTGTCCTCGGTGATAACCGGTTGCGGTTTGAAGGAGACGACCTGTTCTCGCAGGTCGATCACCGGATAGACCCGGTCGATGTAGGGGATGACCAGGCTCAGTCCGGGTTTCAGCGTGCGGTGGTAACGGCCGAGCCGTTCGACGTTGCGGGCGCGGGCCTGCGGGACGATGCGGACCGCCCGCACGACGGTGAAGACCGCGAGCAGCGCGATGATCACACCGGCGATGAGGAACGCCGAAGCTTCCATGGTCACTCCCGGGGATAGACGAAGGCGGTGGTACCGCTGATCTCCATGACGTCGACGGTCGCGCCCCGGGGTATCACCAGCGTCTCGTCGTAGGAACGGGCCGTCCACTCCTCACCGCCGATGCGAACCCTGCCCTCCCTGCCCGAGACCTCGGAGACGACGTAGGCGGCTTTGCCGACCAGCGCGTCCACCCCGAAGCGCTCGGCCGGGGGCTGCAGGACGTGGCGCAGGGCGACGGGGCGCAGGAAGAGGAGGGCGACCGCGGAGACGACGGTGAACACCAGGAACTGAAAGGGCGTCGAAAGGCCGGCCGCCGCGGATCCGGACGTGATCAGCGCGGCCACGCCCAGCATTCCGAGCGCGGCGGTCAGGGTGAAGATCTCAGCCACGATCAGGACCGCCGAGACGATCAACCAGATCAGCCACGGATCCATGGGGACCCCCTTTTCGGCTTTCATTCAATTTTACCGTCATTCGGAAGAAGTGAACCCGTTCGTCACCCGGTGGAAGCGGCGGAAAGGGGCTCTTGCGGCGGGCCGCCGCGATGCAGTGGGCTGTCCCCCATGAGCAGACGAAGCATCGCCGCGCTGACCGCGGCCCTGGTGGCGGCCGGCCTCATGGCCGCCGCGCCCGCCCGTCCGGCGCGGGCCGCCGAGCCCGGTGCGGACGGCCCGGCACGGCCGGCGACCGAGCGCCTCCCGCACGGCATGGACCTCGACACGGTGACGATCCCCGAGTTGCAGGCGCGCATGGAGCGCGGTTCGCTGACCTCGTCGGCCCTGACCCGGGCGTATCTGCGCCGGATCGAAGCCGTCGACCCCAAGATCAACGCCGTGCTGCGCACCAGCCCGACGGCCCTGCGCCAGGCCGCCGCCAGTGACGCGCGGCACCGGCGCGGTGCGGCCCGCGGCCCGCTCGACGGCATTCCGGTCCTGCTCAAGGACAACGTCAACACCCATGACATGCCGACGACGGCCGGTTCGCTGGCGCTGGCGGGCGCCCCGCCCGACACGGACGCGGACCTGGTCAGGAGGCTGCGGGCGGCGGGCGCGGTGATCCTCGGGAAGGCCAACATGTCCGAGTGGGCCAACTTCCGCGCGGCCAGGCCGACGTCGGGGTGGTCCGCGGTGGGCGGGCAGACGAACAACCCGTACGTCCTGGACCGCAATCCCTGCGGATCGTCCTCGGGGTCGGCCGCGGCGCTGGCGGCGTCGCTCGCGCAGGTGGCGGTCGGCACCGAGACGGACGGCTCCATCGTGTGCCCGGCCGGGATGAACGGGGTGGTCGGTCACAAGCCCAGTCTCGGACTGGTCAGCCAGTCCGGGATCGTACCGATCTCCGCCGAGCAGGACACGGCGGGCCCCATGGCGCGCAACGTGATCGACGCCGCGCTCACCCTCTCCGTGCTCAGCGCCCACGACCTCGTGCGCGCCGACGGCGCCTCGGGCCTGCTGGACGCGGTCACCCGCCCCGGCACGCTGCGCGGCAAACGGATCGGCCTGTGGCGGCTGCCCTCGCTCGGCCGGGAGGTGGACGAGCTGATGACCGGTACGGCGGCGCGACTGCGTGCCGCGGGGGCCGTCGTCGTCGAGGTGACCCCGCCGTACCAGGACCGGCTGGCCGAGCTGGAGTTCCCGGCGCTGCTGAGCGAGTTCCACCGGGACATCGACGCCTACCTCGCCACCCGTGGCGGGCCCCGGGATCTCGCCGAGCTGATCGAGTTCAACCGCACGCACCCCGGCGAGCGGACCTGCTTCGCCGGTCAGGAGCTGTTCGAGCAGGCGCTGGCCGCGCCGCCGACCACGGACCCGGGCTACCGGGCCATGCGCGCCGAGTTGAAGGACCTCTCCCAGCGGTCGATCGACGAGACCATGGCCGAGTACGGCCTGGACGCCATCGCCTCTCCGGCGAACCCGCCCGCGTGGACCACCGACTGCGCACGGGGCGACAACGACGTGATCCCGTCCTCCACCCCGGCCGCCGTCGCCGGGTACCCGTCCCTGTCGGTCCCGGCCGGGTCCGTGAACGAGCTGCCGGTCGGGCTGCTCCTGATGGCCGGCGACCGTCAGGACGGCGAACTGCTGGCACTGGGGGCCGCGGTGGAGCGCCGGCTGGACGCCTGGCGGGCGCCGCGGTACCTGCCCACGTCACCGACCGGCGCCTGAAGCTCCGGCGTCGAGCACGAGGGCCGGCGCACACCCCCGTGGGCGTGCGCCGGCCCGTCGGGGTCACGCCGCGGCGCAGGCCCCGAGGTCTTCCCAGACGCCCCACTGGCCGGTGGTGCCGGGCTCCTCGCCGGTCACCCACCACTTGGCACGCCAGTTGTGGCCCCCGAGGGAGACGGTGTCGCCGCCGTTGTAGACGCTGCCGGCGTTCCAGACCGGGGCGGCGCAGGCACCCGGGTCGCCGTCGCCACCGCCGCCGTCACCGCCACCGCCGTCACCACCACCGTCGCCACCGCCGCTTCCGCCGATGTTGACGTCGATGCAGGAGTAGAAGGCGTTGCCCGTGTCCGCCACGTTCCAGACGGCCAGCACCTTCTGGCGGCCGGTGAAGCCGCCGAAGTTCACCTGGTGACTGACGTCCGGGGCGGGCTGCGCGCTGTGGCCGTCGAATTCGGCGATCTTCTGGTTGCCGATGAAGTACTGCCAGTTGGCGGTGGCGTGCCGCGCCGTGTGGTGCCAGGTGAAGGTGTGCGTCGTGCCGACCGGTGCGACCCGCCAGCCCTTGCTGTCGTCGTCGAGCTCGGCGAACTGGCTGTTCCCGCCGCTGCAGCTCTTCAGGCCCTTGGGGCCCTCGACGCTCTGCGGCTCGTACTTGATCTGGCCGCAGTCGACGATCCCGGCGGCGCACTGGTCCTGCCGACTGCCGGGTGAGGTCACCCAGCCGTGGGCGTTGGCGGTGCTCGCCGGAAGGCTGACGGCGAGCAGCGGAGCGACCAGCGCCCCGACCGCGAGGGCCACCCGTCTCTTGGTGCGCATGTCGTGCCCCTTTCCCGATGTCCCGATGTCCCGATGTCCCGATACAGGTCTAGACCTGACGACTTCAGGTCTAGACCATAGCGGCGAAGTCCGTTCGGTCAAGGGTTCGCGCAGCATCAACCGACGCACGGAGGCACTCACTTGGGCCGGCGGGCCCGTGGCGCAACTCGTTGCGCTATTGGTCTAGACAAGGATCCTCGTGATGGTTGAGAGTCGAATGGGCCGCCGCGCGTCTCCCTCTCCCCAGGGGCGCCGTCGGGCCCCGCCCCGTGCTGCGCGCCACCCCCACGGCCGCCCGATTCCCCGCGGTCGCTGCGCAAGAGAGGAGCCCCACCGTTGGAAGCGCTGGAAAAACGCAGGGAGCACGTGATCGCGCTCTTCCGCATCGTCGTAGGCCTGCTGTTCGCCTGCCACGGAGCCGCCACCCTGTTCGACGTCCTGGGCGGCCCGCACGGAGCCGCGCCCGGCTTCGCCGCATGGCCCGGCTGGTGGGCCGCGGTGGTGCAACTCGTCGGCGGCACCCTGGTCCTGTGCGGCCTGGCGACCCGTACCGCGGCGATCCTCTGCTCCGGGTCCATGGCGTACGCCTACTTCGTCGAGCACCAGCCCGACGGGCTCTTCCCCATCGAGAACGGCGGGGAATCGGCGGTCATGTTCTGCTGGTCCTTCCTCCTGGTCGCCGCCGTCGGCCCGGGACGCTGGACCCTCGCCTCCCGGCTGCGCCCCCGGCGGGGTGACGCGGGGCGGTCGGTCACCGGGACGCTGCCCACGGACACACCGACCTCCGCCTGAGCGGAGCGGGCGCGTGCCGTCCCCGCCGACGGACGGCACGCGCCCGGTGTGTCCAGGCGTGCGCCGTCGCACCGCCACGCCGTCACGCCGTCACGCTCTCCGCCGTCACGGCGTCACGACGTCGCCTGTCTCGCCGTCTCCCACGGTGCCGACCGTTCCAGCTGCGCCGCCAGGGCGAGCAGCGTCCCCTCCCCGCCGAGCCGGGCGGCGAACTGCACGCCGAGCGGCAGGCCCCGGCTGTCGTGGCCGAACGGGACGGACATCGCCGGCATTCCGGTGACGTTGTGGACGCTGGTGAAGGCGGCGTAGACGGAGGCGTGCCGGTAGATGGACTCCGGGTCGGCCGTGTCGAGGGTGCCGAGCGGCGGCGTCGGCCGGGCGAGGGTCGGGCTGAGCAGCACGTCGACCTCGTCGAAGGCGGCGCCGACCGCCCAGCCGATCTCCTGCGCCCGGCGCAGCGCGCGGCTGACGTCGGCGGCCGGAAGCGCGCGGTAGGCGTCGTACAGCACCCGGGTGAAGGGCTCGATGTCGTCGTCGGCCAGGGGCCTGCCGAGCCGGTCGAGACGGGCGTCGATCTGGGCGACCAGGTCGGCGCCCATCAGGACGCCCGAGGTGCGGCCGACGTCGTCGGGCCGGTACCGGGCGGTGGTCTCGACGACGTCGTGCCCCAGGCGTTCGCACAGCAGGGCCGCCGAGCGCGCCGCCCGCGCGCAGTCGGGGTGCACCTCCGGGCCGTCCGGCAACGCGGTGAGCAGGCCGATCCGCAGCCTCCCCGGGGCGCGCCGGGCCAGTTCCGCGAAGGGCGCGGCCGGCTCCGGTGCGGCGTAGGCGTCGCCGGGCAGCGGGCCGGCCGCGACGTCGAGGAGGAGGGCGCTGTCCCGGACGGTGGTGGTGACGGCATGGTGTCCGGAGACGAGCCCCGACAGGGTGGTGGGCCGGGGCGCGGGCGAGACGCGGCCGCGGCTGGGCTTGAGGCCGAACAGTCCGCAGGCCGCCGCCGGGATGCGGATCGAGCCGCCGCCGTCGCTGGCGTGTGCGACCGGGACCATCCCGGCCGCCACCGCGGCCGCCGAGCCGCCGCTGGAGCCGCCGGCCGAGTACGCCCCGTCGTGCGGGTTGCGGGTGGGGCCGTGGAGCGCCGGTTCGGTGGAGGCGTTGAGGCCCAGCTCGGGGGTGTTGGTGGTGCCGAGGACGACGGCGCCGGCCCGGCGGTAGCGGGCGACCAGTTCGCTGTCGCGGCGGGCGGTGACCTCGTGGAACAGTCGGCTGCCGCCGGTCGCGGGCAGCCCCTCGACCTCGGTGCCGAGGTCCTTGACGAGCATGGGCACGCCGTGCAGCGGACCGTCGGGCAGGCCTGCGGCGACCTCGGCGAGGGCGGCCTCGAACCGGGTGTGGATCACCGCGTTGAGCCCGGGGTCGAGCTTCTCGATGCGGGCGATGGCCTGCTCGGTGACGCTGCGGGCGTCGCACGCGCCGTCGCGTACGGCGGCGGCCGTGGCGACGGCGTCGAGGCGGCCCCCCGCGCCCGCCTCCTCCCTCTCGCGGCTCACGTCCCTCGCTCCCCTCACGCCACGTATCCGGCGGGCTTGCCCCAGGTCTCGCGCCGGGTGGTGCCGCGGTCGACCAGGACGCAGCGGGTGCCGGTGAAGTTGGTGGGCATGCACTTGTTGCAGTGGATGCACAGCGAGGGCGTGGCGGCGTCCTCCCGCATGCGGTTGACCAGGTCGGGCTCCCGCAGCAGGGCGCGGGCCATGGCGACGAACTCGAAGCCCTCGCGCATCGCGAGGTCCATGACGGGCTTGCCGGTGATGCCGCCGAGCAGGATCATCGGCAGCTTGACCGCGGCGCGGATCTGCCGGGCGTCCTCCAGCAGGTAGGCGTCGCGGTAGGGGTAGCTGCGCAGGAACCGGTCGCCGACCATCTTCACGCCCAGCTTCATCGGCTGGGGCATGATCTCGGCGAACTCCCTGAGCGGGGCGTCGCCCTTGAAGAGGTACATCGGGTTGAGCAGGGAGCTGCCCGCGGTCATCTCCAGGGCGTCGACGGTGCCGTCCTGTTCGAGCCACTGCACCACGGGGATGGCCTCGTCGAGCCAGAAGCCGCCGGGCACCCCGTCGTCCATGTTCATCTTGGCGATGACCGCGATGCGACCGCCGACCGCGTCGTGCACGGCCCGCATGATCTCCCGGGCGAAGCGGGCGCGCTTGGCCAGGCCGCCGCCGTAGGCGTCGGTGCGGTGGTTGACGCGGGGGCTGAGGAAGGAGCTGGCCAGGTAGTTGTGGCCCAGGTGCACCTCGACGGCGTCGAAGCCCGCCTCGACGGCGCGGCGCGCGGCCTCGGCGTGGGCCTCGGTGACGCGCCGGATGTCGTCGAGGGACGCCTCCTGCGCGAAGCTGAGGGTGGTGGCGTGGAAGTGCCGGGACGGCGAGAGGGCGGGGGCACCGTTGCCCTTGGGGTTGGCGACGGGGCCGCCGTGTCCGATCTGCGCGGAGACCGCGGCGCCCTCTGCGTGCACGGCGTCGGTGAGGACGCGCAGGCCGGGCATCGCCTCGTCGGTCCAGTAGATCTGGTGGCGGTCGGTGCGTCCCTCCTTGGCGACCGCGCAGTAGGCCACCGTGGTCATGCCGACGCCGCCGCGGGCGTAGGCGACGTGGAAGTCGACGAGGTCCTTGGTGACCAGGGACTTGTGGCTGAGCCCCTCGTAGGTCGCGGCCTTGATGACGCGGTTGCGCAGTTCGAGGGGGCCCAGCTTGGCGGGGGCCAGGACGTCGGGGGCGGCGGGGGTCGTGGCGGGGCTGTCGGGCGCGGCGGGGGTCTGGGGGGCGGTCACGGGTGGTTCCTCCTGGGTTCGGCGTGGTGGCAGGCGATCCGGTGGCCGGGCCGGATCTCCCGCGGGGCGGGTTCCTCGGCGGCGCACCGTTCGGTGGCCAGCGGGCAGCGGGTGCGGAAGCGGCAGCCCGAGGGCGGGTTCAGGGGTGAGGGCAGTTCGGCGGCCTGCCCCTCGGCGGCGGGCGGTCCGGCGGGTGCGGTGGAGCCGAGCTGGGCGTCGGGGAGGGAGGCGAGCAGCAGCCGGGTGTAGGGGTGGGCGGCCTCGTGCTGCATGCCGTCGGAGGGCAGCACCTCGCAGACCTTGCCGAGGTACATGACCATGACGCGGTCGCTGATGTTCTTCACCACGGACACGTCGTGGGCGATGAAGACCATGCTCAGTGAACGCCGCCGGGTCGTCGTCTCCAGGAGGTTGAGGATCTGCGCCTGCACGGACACGTCGAGGCTGGAGACGGGTTCGTCGCAGATCAGCACCTCGGGGTCGAGCATGAGGGCGCGGGCGATGCAGACGCGCTGGCACTGGCCGCCGGAGAGTTCGTGCGGCCGGCGCTCCCGTACGGTCGCGGGGTCGAGGCCGACGTCGCGCAGGGCGGCGTCGACGCGGGCGTCCCGGTCGCGGGTGTCGTCGCCGGGGCCCCAGATCGCCCGGCCCTCCCACACCAGGTCCTTGACCCGGCGGCGCGGGTTCAGGGCGGAGACCGGGTCCTGCATGATGATCTGCATCCGGGCGCGGGCGCGGCGCAGTTCGCGCGGGGCGAGGCCGGTGAGGGTGACGTCGCCGAGGCGGACGGTGCCCGTGTCGGGGGGTGGCAGCTGGATCAGGGAGCGGCCGACGGTGGACTTCCCGCAGCCGGACTCGCCGAGGATGCCGAGGGTCTCCCCCGCCGCGACCTCCAGGGAGACGCCGGAGACGGCGTGCACCTTCTGTCCGCGTCCGGCGGGGAACTCGACGACGAGGTCCGTCGCGGTCAGCGCGGGCGCGTCCCGGGTGGTGGTCATACGGTGGCCTCCTCGGCGGCGCCCAGCGGGTGGTGGCAGGCGACGAGCCCGCCGGCGTCGCGCTCGCCGGCGTAGGCGGTCAGGCGCGGGGACTCGGCGGTGCAGCGGTCGGTCGCCGCCTCGCAGCGCGGGGCGAAGCGGCATCCGGGGGGCGGGTGCAGCAGGTTGGGCGGGCGGCCCTCGATGGCGGGCAGCAGGGTGTGCGGGGGCAGGTCCAGGCGCGGGATGGAGGCGATCAGGGCGCTGCTGTAGGGGTGGCGGGGGCGGTCGAAGACGGCGGCGGTGTCCGCGTACTCGACCAGGCGGCCCGCGTACATGACGGCGACGCGGTCGGTGCGGCCCGCGACGGTGGCGAGGTCGTGGCTGATGAGGACGGTCGCCATGCGCAGTTCCTCGGCGAGCGAGTGCAGCAGGTCGAGGATCTGCTTCTGCACGGTGACGTCGAGCGCGGTGGTGGGTTCGTCGGCGATGAGCAGCCGGGGGCCGCAGGCGAGGGCCATGGCGATGACGACGCGCTGGCGCATGCCGCCGGACAGTTCGTGCGGGTACTGGCCGGCCCGCCGGGCGGGTTCGGGGATGCCGACCTGGCGGAGCAGGTCGACGGCCCGGTTCCGGGCGTCGGCGCGGCTGAGGCCGAGGTGCAGTCGCAGGCTCTCGGACAGGTGGACGCCGACCTTCTTGACCGGGTTGAGGGAGGTCATCGGGTCCTGGAAGACCATGGCGACCTCGGTGCCCCACAGCGCGCGCCGTCCGGCGGGGGTGAGGGCGTGCACGTCCTGGCCGCCGATCCGGACGGTGCCGGAGACGGTGGTGCCGGGCCCGTCGGTGATCAGGCCCATGAGGGTGCGGCCGAGCACGGACTTCCCGGATCCCGACTCCCCGACGATGCCGAGGGTCTCTCCTTCGGCCAGGGTCAGCGACACCCCGTCGACGGCCCGGACCTGACCGCGGGGCGTGTGGAAGGCGGTGCGTACGTCGGTGGCGTCGAGCAGCGGGGGTACGGCGGTGCCGTCGGTGGAGGGCGGTGCGGTGGTCGCGGCTTCTCGCTTCGGGGTCACAGTTTCACGCTCCGGGAGTCCCAGCGCCCGCGAGCCTTCTCGCCGACGATGTTGAAGGCGAACACGGTGAGGAAGAGGAAGGCACCGGGCACGAGCACGATGTGCGGGTGCTCCTCGAAGACCCGGCCCTCCCCCTCGGCGATCATGTTGCCCCAGGTGGGTTCCGGGGGCTGGATGCCGAGGCCGAGGAAGCTGAGGGAGGCCTCGGCGACGATGAGCACCGAGATCATCACGACCGCGAGGGACAGCACGGGCAGCAGTACGTTGGGCAGGAGTTCGCGCAGCAGGATGCGGGTGCGGGTGGCGCCCATGGCGCGGGCGGCGACGACGAACTCCCGGTTGGCGTAGGCCATGGTGGTGGCGCGGGCGAGGCGCACCATGCCGGGGATGGTGAGCAGGGCCAGGGAGAAGGCGACGTTGCGCAGGTGCGGCTGGAGCACGGTCGCGAGGGCGATGAGCAGGATCAGCGGGGGCACGGCGAGCAGGGAGTTGGTGGCGATGCCCACCGCCCGGTCGACGCTCTTCTGGAAGTACCCGGCGACCATGCCGATGGCCCCGCCGACCACGGTGCCGAGGGCGACGGCGGACAGCGAGATGAGCAGGGAGGAGCGGGCGCCGTAGAGGGAGCGGGCGAGCAGGTCGAGGCCGAAGGCGTTGGTGCCGAGTGGATGGCCGCCGGTGAACGTCGGGGTGGCGAAGACGGGTTCGGCGACGGTGCTGGCGACGTCGCGGTCCTCGGCGAGCGGCAGCCACGGCGCGCACAGGATGGCGAGGCCGAGCAGCAGCAGCCAGGCCGCGCCGAACCAGAACACCACGTCGAAGCCGGGCCCCGCCCACACCTTGCCGAGCCGGGAGGCCCCGGCGAGGAGCAGGCCGAGGCCGAGCAGTGCGACGGCGGCCTTGGCGGGCGTGACGAGTTGGGGCGTGGTCGCGCCGAACACCAGCAGGACCAGGCCGACGACGGTGAGGGCGGCGCCGGCGAGCAGGGGCGGCGGGAAGGCGGTCCGCGTGCGCGGAGCGAGGTCAGACATGGACACGTCGCGTCCTCGGGTCGAGGTAGCCGTAGGAGAGGTCGATGCCGGCGTTGATCACCACGTAGATCACGGCGATGGTGAGCACGGCGCCCTGGACCATCGGGTAGTCGCCCTGGCCGGCGGCGTTGACGATCAGTGTCCCCATGCCGGGCAGCGAGAAGAGGTACTCGACGACGACGGTGGAGCCGATCAGCCGGCCGAGGCTGAGGCCGAGCAGGGTGACCAGGGAGAACGAGGAGGGGCGCAGGGCGTCGGTGAACAGGACGCGCAGCGGGTTCATGCCCTTGGCGCGGGCGGCGAGGATGTAGTCCTCGCGCAGCGTGACGATCAGGTCGCCGCGCAGCACCCGGGTGAACATGGCGAGTTCGGCGAGCGCGACGGTCAGTGCGGGCAGGAACGCGTGGTGCAGGTTGCCCAGGAGGTCGCCGTCGCCGATCCGCACCCATGAGGAGCGCGGGAACCAGCCGGCCGAGTTGACCAGGACGAGGATCAGCAGCAGTCCGGCCAGGAAGCTGGGGACGGACAGGACGCCGAAGGTGCCGGCGCCGATGATCCGGTCGGCCGCCGAGCCCTCCCGGTAGGCCGACCACATGGCGAGCGGCACCGCGATCAGCAGGGCGATGAGGAGTCCGAGTGCGGCGATCTCGAAGCTGACGGGCAGGGCGGACAGCACCCGGTCGGCGACGTCGCTCTGCGGGGGGACGACGGAGCGTCCGAGGTCGCCGGTGAGCGCGCCGCCGAGCCAGTCGAGGTAGCGGCTGACCAGGGGCTGGTCGAGGCCGAGTTCGGTACGCAGCGCGGCGTACTCGGAGGGCGCCCGGCCGGCGCCGAGGATGTCGACGGCCGGGTCGCCGGGCATCAGGACCACCAGGGAGAAGACCCCGATGCTCGCGATGAACAGCACGCCGAGGAGTTCCAGCAGCCGTAGGGCCAGTCGGCGCAGTGCGGCGGGACTCATGGTTCCTCCAGATCTCTGCCCGGCGCCGCCGCCGGGCCCGGGGCCGCGGGGGTCACTTGCCGATCCAGGCCTCGCCGAAGAGGGCCATGTACTCGTCGGTCGGCACGATGCCGTGCACGTTCTCGCCCCAGGCGGTGAACGCGGCGCTGGCGCCGAGGTTGATGAGGGGGACGTCCTCGTTGAACAGCGTCTGGATGTCGTCGAGGACCCGCTGGGTCTGCGTCTCGTCGGCCGCTCCCTGGAGTTCGACGAGCAGTTGGTCCATCTTCGGGTTGGCGTAGGCGCCGGGGTTGCCGTAGCTCTTGGAGTTCAGGACGCTCTGCAGGCGGTGGTAGGGGTCGCTCTCGGAGACGCTGGCCGCGCCGCGGCTGATGTCGAAGTCGTGCTCCACGTAGGTCTTCGCGGTGCGGTCGGCGATGGAGGAGACGAGGTCCAGCTCCACCTTGAAGCCGACGCGCTCCAGCATCGCCTTGGTGACGACGGCCTTGGCCCGGGAGACGGGGTCGGTGCCGTCCATGTAGGTGAGGGTGCCGTCGTAGCCGTCCTTCTTGGCTTCGGCGAGGAGCTTCTTCGACTGGTCGAGGTCGATGCCGAGGGGCTTCACGTCGGAGTGCCAGCGGGACTCGGGCGGGAAGATCTCCTGGCCGGGCAGGCCCTTGCCGTCGTAGGCGCGTTCGGTGTCGAGGGCGGGGTCGAGGGCCAGGGCCATGGCCTTGCGCACCCGGAGGTCGGCGCCGGGCCGGCCCTCGCGGTTGTTGACGACGACCATGTTGCCGAGGCCGGTCAGGGTCAGCTCGCCCGGGTGGCCCGCCTTGACGGCGTCGTCGACCACGTCCGGGCTGCGCATGTAGGCGACGTCCGCGGTGCCGTCGTCGAGTGCTTCGAGCTTGGCGCGGTCGGACTGCGGCCAGGTGAAGCGCAGCGCGTCGAGGTGGGGCTCGCCCTTCCAGTAGTTCTTGTTCGCCTTGAGGACCATCTCCTCCTGGGGTTTGTACGAGCCCAGGGTGAAGGCGCCGGCGCCGATGGGTTCGAACTTCTTCCCGGCGTAGGCTGCGGGCGCCACGATCATGCCGGGTGCCTGGGCGAGCATGGCGGGGAAGGTGGCCCAGGAGTTGCGGAGGGTGAAGACGACGGTGGAGTCGTCGGTGGCGTCCATCTTCGCGAGGTTCGGGGCGAGCATGGTCGTGTCGGCGCCCTTGTTCTCCTGGTACCACTTGATGCTGCCGATCACGGCTTTCGCGTCGAGCGGGGTGCCGTCGGAGAACTCGACGCCGTCGCGCAGGGTGAGGGTCCAGGTCTTGGCGTCCTCGCTGGACCGCAGGGATTTCGCCAGCCACGGCACGTACGTGTGGGCGGCGGTGTCGTAGCGCATGAGGACGTCGTAGACGGCGGCGAGCGCGGAGCCGCCGGAGGCGCCGGTGGCGTAGGTGGCGGCGGGGCTGAGGCTGCGGGCCTCGGCGTAGTCGGCGAAGTGCAGGGTGCCGCCGCGGACGGGCTTGCCGCCCGTCGGCTGCTTGCCGATGGCGCCGAAGGTGTAGCGGCCGCGTTCGGCCTTCTGCTGCTCGCCGCCGGTGCTGCCCCCTTCGTCCGGTGAGACGCACGCGGAGGTGAGCATCGCCGCGGCGGCCAGGGCTGCGGCGAGTCGGGCTCGCGCCCGGGGTGCTCGCTTCATGTGTTCCTCCAGTAGTCCGGTGGGGGGAAGCGGTGTGGCGGTCCGGAGCCGGATCGGGTGGGTGGACGCTACGGCCGGCGAAATCCGGCCGACGTGACGCATCCCACTCACCGGGAGCCGGGTGGGAGGGCTCCGACGCGCGGGCGGGGTGGCCGTTCGGCGTCCGACCGTGCCGTGACACGGTGTCCCAGTGACCGGAACCGGCCGGGGAGCGATCCCCGGTCCGCGCCGAGACTGAGCCCGACCGCGGTCCCAGTGAGGTTCCCGACGCACCAGGAGTCCCGATGCCCAGCGACACGGATCACCGCTCTGCCGCCCTCGCCCGCGTGGCGGCGCTCACCGGCCCGGGCGGCCGGTTCGAGCTCGCCGAAGACGACGTGCTGGGTGCCCGGCTGCCGGTCTTCACCCACCGGCAGCGGGCGCTGCACGAGGTGCTGCACGCGTCGGTCGCGTATGCCGACCGCGACTACATCGTCACCGCGGACCGCCGGATCACGTTCGCCGGGCACGCGGCCCAGGTGGCTTCGCTGGCCCGGGTGCTGCGCGAGGAGTACGGCATCGCCAAGGGGGACCGGGTGGCCATCGGCGCCGCGAACTCCCCGGAGTGGATCCAGACGTTCTGGGCGACGGTGTCGATCGGGGCGGTGGCGGTCGGCTTCAACGCCTGGTGGTCACCGCGCGAGATGGCCCACGGGGTGGCGAACGCCGAGCCGTCGCTGGTGGTGGCCGACGCCCGGCAGTCGGCGAAGCTGGCCGACTGCGGGGTCCCGGTGGTCTCCCTGGAGGACGAGGTGAGCCGCTTCGCCGTGGCCCACCCGGACGCGCCGCTGCCGTCCGCCGACGTCGCCGAGGACGATCCGGCCGTGATCCTCTACACCTCGGGCACCTCGGGCCGTCCCAAGGGCGCTGTGCACACCCACCGCAACCTGCTGGCGGTCGTGGAGTACCACCGGCTGAACGACGCCCTGCTGCACGAGTTCGGCGACCCGCTGACCGCCGAGGACCGCGTCTACCTGCTCACCCTGCCGCTGTTCCACATCGCCAGCCTGCACAACCTCGCCGTGCCGCGGCTCGCCACGGGCAGCAGGATCGCGCTGCACCAGGGCGCGTTCGACGTGGACGCGGTCCTTGCCCTGGTCGAGCGGGAACGCGTCACCAACTGGGGCGCGGTGCCCACGATGGCGCACCGGCTGCTCGAACACGGCGGCGCGGACCGGTACGACACGTCGTCGCTGACGGCGTTCGCGCTGGCCTCGGCGCCGTCGACGACGGCGTTCAAGGAGCGGCTGCGGCGCGAGCTGCCGTTCGCGAAGGACTCGCTCGTGGACAGCTACGGGCTGACCGAGTCGTGTACGGCGATCGCGGCGGCGAACCCGCAGGAGCTGGCGGCCGCCCCCGGCACCCTGGGCCGGCCCGTGACCGGTGTCCGGCTGGAGATCCGCGACCCGCTCGGCGAGGTCCTCGGCGAGGGCGAGGAGGGCGAGGTGTGGGTGCGCAGCATGTACAACATGCTGGGCTACTGGCGCGACCCCGGGGCCACCGCCGACACGATCGGCGCGGACCGCTGGCTGCGCACCGGGGACCTGGGGTGCCTGCGCGAGGGCCGGCTGTTCCTCGTCAGCCGCCGCTCGGACCTGATCATCCGGGGCGGCGAGAACATCTATCCGGCCGAGATCGAGACGGTGCTCGTCGAGCACCCGGACGTGTCCGAGTGCCTCGTCATCGGGACGCCGCACCCCGATCTGGGCCAGGAGGTGGCCGCCGTCGTGGTGCTCCGGCCGGGGGCGGAGGTCACGGAGGAGGCGCTGCGGGAGTACGCGGCGAGGGAACTGGCCTACTTCAAGGTGCCCCGGCGCTGGCGGCTGACCGACGAGGCGCTGCCGCGCAACGCGACCGGGAAGGTGATCCGGCACTCGGTACGGCTCTGAGGGCCGGAGACGACGGTGCCCCGGCGGCGCGCGGTGCGCGGCCGGGGCACCGTCGTGTGCCGGTGGGGGTCTGTGGGGGTGGCTCAGAAATGCGCGGGTTCGCGGAGCGTCGCCTCGGCGCCTCCGTCGACGTAGACGACCTGCCCGGTGATGTGCGTGTTGTCGTCACCGGCCAGGAACAGGACGGCGCGGGCCACGTCCTCGGGCCGGAGGTAGCCGTTGAGCGGCATCGGGACGGCGGTGTCCATGACCTTCCTCATCTCCGGGTCGTCGAAGATGCCCGCGCTCATCGGGGTGAGCACGATGCCGGGTGCGACGACGTTCACGGGGATCCCGGCGTCGGCCCAGCCGTCGGCGACGGCGGTGCGCCGGGCCCACTGGGCGAGCGCCGCCTTGGACGAGGGGTAGAGGCGGCGGGCGTGGCCGTCGGCGACGGCGCGTTCGGCATGGGTGAGGGCCTTGTCCTCGTCGTCGGCCAGGCAGGCGGCGACGACGTCCGGGTCGGTGGGCCGGGTGCCGGAGATGGAGCCGATGAGGACGACGCGGGGCTGCCGGGCGGCGGCGAGGGCCGGGCGCAGCGCCGTGACGAACTCGGTGGTGCCGAAGTAGTTGACGGTGACCATCGCGGTGCCGGGCACGGAGGTGCCGGCGCAGGTGACGACCGCGTCCACGACGCCCCCGGCCGCCTCGGTCGCCGCGGCGGCGGCTGCGGTACGGCCCCGCGGGGTGGACAGGTCGGCGTCGATCTCGCCGCCGCGCAGGTCGACGCCGATGACGCGGTCGCCCCGGGCGCGCAGGAGGTCCGTGAGGGCGGCACCGATCCCGGAACCGGAACCGGTGACGACGACGTTGCGGGGCATGGGGTCTCCTCAGGTCGGCCGATGAAGTGCGGGCACGCTAGTCGGCCCGCTCGCGCGAGGTCGCGTCCACTCCCGGTGACCGGGCTGCGGGGCGAGCAGGAGGCGGCAGGCCAGCCGGATGCCGTCGTGCGCGTCCTGGGGCGAGGAGCGTTCGTACAGGACGGTGACGAGCAGTCCGTACCAGGCCTGCTGCAGCAGGCGGGCCACGCGGCGGTCCCGCTCGGTGGGGTGGCTCACGCCTGCCGTGCGCAGCATCAGATCGGCGAGGAGCTCGTCCGTGCGGCGGGGCGGGCCGCTGTCGTCGGCGGAAGCGGCGTTGTTGGCCCGCATCATGGCGAGGGCCAGCAGCGGCTGTTCGAAGAGCTGTCGGCTCGCTCGGGTGAGCAGGTCGGTCACGGCCTCCACCGGTCCGGTGCCGGGCGGCGGGGGCGGTGTGTCGGCGTCGAGCCGGAGTACCTGGGCGTGCATGACGGCGGCGAACAGGTGCGTCTTCGAGGGGAAGTAGCGGTACAGGGTGGCGATCGCGACGCCGGACTCCCTGGCCACGTCGTGCATCTGCACCCGTTCGAGGCCGTGTTCCGCGCCGAGGCGTGCCGCGCTCCGCAGGATCCGGGCGTGGCGCTGGCGCTGTCTGGCCGAGGTGGGGCGCGCGGGGGCTCTCTCGCCGCTCGTTCGGGGCACGGTCAGGTCGTCCTTCCGTCGGCCGTCGATGTTTTCGCGTGCCGTGCGGGCTCGGTGCGCGGCGTTCCGGTCAGTGGGATCCGGCCGCCTGCGGCGCGGGGCGCGGACTTGGATGGCCCTTCGCCCGCCCCTCACACCCCCTCCCGTCTGTTCGCGTCCGAGAGAGGTGCCCCCATGCGGATCGGCATCACCAGTCCCGTCGTCACGGCCGTACCCGGTGTCCACTCCCCGTGGGAGCGCGGTGCCGGCATCGAGGAGCTGGGGGCGGTCGCCGAGGCCGCCGACCGGCTCGGTTTCCACCACCTGACCTGTTCGGAGCACGTGGCGGTGCCCGCGGAGGTGGCCGAGCAGCGGGGCGGGACCTACTGGGACCCGCTGGCCACCTTCGGGTACCTCGCCGCCCGCACCCGCCGCATCCGGCTCGCCACCCAGGTCCTGGTGCTGGGCTACCACCACCCGCTGGCCCTCGCCAAGCGCTACGGCACGCTGGACCGGATCTCCGGCGGTCGGCTGGTGCTCGGGCTCGGCGTGGGGAGTCTGGAGGAGGAGTTCCGGCTGCTCGGCGCTGTCTTCGAGGGGCGGGGCGGGATCGCCGACGACGCCCTCGCGGCGCTGCGGGCCTCGCTGTCCCGCCGGGAACCGGCCTATCACGGGGAGCACTTCGACTACGAGGGGTTCGTGGTGGAGCCGCACGCGGTGCAGGAGACGGTGCCGCTGTGGATCGGCGGCCGTACGCCGCGTTCGCTGAGGCGGGCGGTGGCGTACGGGACCGGCTGGGTGCCGTTCGGGCTGCCGCTGGACCGGCTGCGCGAGATGGTCGACGCGGCGCCGCTGCCGGAGGGGTTCGAGGTGGTGCTGAGCGCGGGACGCCCGTTGGATCCGTCCGGCGACGCGGACGCCGCGGCGCGGGCGCTGCGCGAGGTGTCCGCGGCGGGGGCGACGCTGGTGAGCGTGTCGCTGGCGGCGGAGTCGGCGGCCCATTACGTGGAGCAGTTGGAGGCGCTGGCGAAGATCGCTGGTCTCGCGGCGGACGAGGAGGCGACGGCGTGAGCGAGCGACTGCCGGACGACGTCGAAGCGCGGCTGCGGCGTCTGGAGGACGAGCGGGACATCGCCAGGATGATGGCCTCCTACGGGCCGCTGGTCGACGGCGGCGACGCGGACGGTGTCGCCGCGCTGTGGGCGTCGGACGGTGTCTACGACATCGACGAACTCTTCCTCGCGGGCCGGGAGCAGATCGGCGCGATGGTGCGGTCCGCCGCGCACCGGGGCTGGATCCGGCAGGGCTGCGCGCACGTCGTGGGACCGCCGCACATCACGGTCGACGGCGACGAGGCGGTCGCCGTGTGCCACTCGCTGATGGTGGTGCACGAGGGGGGCCGGTACGTGGTGCGCCGGGCCACCGCCAACCACTGGCGGCTGCGCCGTACGGACTCCGCCCCCGGGTGGGAGGTGGTCACCCGCACCAACCGCGTCCTGGACGGGCGCCCGGAGTCCCCGGCACTGCTGGCGGGCGGGGTGCGCGGGGAGCGGGCCGAGGGCTGACCGGGTTGCCCACGGACGGGGGCGGTGACGACTCGTCACCGCCCCCTTCCGCGTCGTGCGGCCCGGTCAGCGGGCGCCGTACACCGGCTGGGGCGTCTCGGCGGCGGCCAGGAGCCTGGTCGCCGTCTCCCCCGCCTCGGCCGGGGTCCAGCGGGCGCCCTTGTCGGCGGTGGGGCCCGGGCGCCAGCCCTCCATCACGGTGATGCGGCCCGCCTCCGCCTCGAAGACCCGGCCGCTCACCCCGGCCGAGGCCGCCGAGCCGAGCCACACGACCAGCGGCGACACGTTCTCCGGGGCCATCGCGTCGAAGCCGCCCGCGCCGGGCGCCGCCATGGTCTCGGCGAAGGTGTCCTCGGTCATCCGGGTGCGGGCGGCCGGGGCGATCGCGTTGACCTGGACGCCGTAGCGGCCCATCTCTGCGGCGGCCACCAGGGTCAGTCCGACGATGCCCGCCTTGGCCGCGGAGTAGTTGCCCTGGCCGACGCTGCCGAGCAGCCCCGCTCCGGAACCGGTGTTGATCACGCGCGCCTCGGGGACGCGGCCGGCCTTGGCCTCGGCACGCCAGTGCGCCGCCGCGTGCTTCAGCGGCAGGAAGTGGCCCTTGAGGTGGACGCGCATCACCGCGTCCCAGTCGTCCTCGTCCAGGTTCACCAGCATCCGGTCGCGCAGGAAGCCCGCGTTGTTGACCAGGGTGTCGAGCCGGCCGAAGGAGTCGAGGGAGGCGGCGACGAGGGAGGCCGCGCCGTCGCCGGTGGCGATGTCGCCGCCGTGCGCGACGGCCTCGCCGCCGGCGGCGCGGATCTCCTCGACGACCCGCTGGGCGGGGCCGTCGCCCGCGCCGGAGCCGTCGAGGCCCACGCCGAGGTCGTTGACGACGACTTTCGCGCCCTCGGCGGCGAACGCGAGGGCGTGGGCGCGGCCGAGCCCGCGGCCCGCGCCGGTGACGGCGACGACGCGGCCGGCGCACAGGGCGGTCGGTGAGGTCATGAGGGTGGTCCTTTCGGGACGGGCCGGGGTGGTGCCGTACCGCTCAGTGGCACGGGGCACTCCCCCGGCGTTCGTATCACTGCTACCTTCTGCCTAACAAACGTTTGGTGGAAAGGTAGCTGATCTGCTCATGGGTGTCTCCACCTCCGCCCCGCACAAGGGCGTCGCCGTCGTCACCGCGGACTTCCCCCCGGTCAACGCCCTGCCCGTGCGCGGCTGGTACGAGCTGGCCGCCGCGGTGCGCGCCGCGGGCTCCGATCCCGAGGTGCGCTGCGTGGTGCTCACCGCCGAGGGCCGCGGGTTCAACGCGGGCGTGGACATCAAGGAGATGCAGCGCACGGAGGGGCACGGCGCGCTGATCGGCGCCAACCGGGGCTGCTTCGAGGCGTTCGCCGCGGTCTACGAGTGCGAGGTGCCGGTGGTGGCCGCCGTGCACGGCTTCTGCCTGGGCGGCGGCATCGGCCTGGTCGGCAACGCGGACGCGATCGTGGCGTCCGACGACGCGACCTTCGGGCTGCCGGAGCTGGACCGCGGCGCGCTCGGCGCGGCCACGCACCTCGCCCGGCTGGTCCCGCAGCATCTGATGCGGGCCCTGTACTACACCTCCCGCACCGCCACGGCCGAGGAACTGCACCGGCACGGCTCGGTGTGGCGCGTGGTTCCGCGCGAGGAACTGCGGGCGGCCGCGCTGGAGTTGGCCGGTGAGATCGCCGCCAAGGACGGGCAGCTGATCCGGCTGGCCAAGGCCGCCATCAACGGCATCGACCCCGTCGACGTACGCCGCAGCTACCGCTTCGAGCAGGGCTTCACCTTCGAGGCCAACCTCAGCGGAGTCGCCGACCGCGTACGCGACACCTTCGGCACCCACACCTCCGGCACCGACACCTCCGGCACCGACAAGGAGCAGCGAGCGTGACCCAGGACAAGACGATGACGGCGGACGACGTCGTCGGCCGGCTGCGCAGCGGCATGACGATCGGCATCGGCGGGTGGGGCTCGCGCCGCAAGCCGATGGCCCTGGTGCGGGCGCTGCTGCGCTCGGACGTCACCGATCTGACGGTGGTGTCGTACGGCGGTCCCGACGTCGGCCTGCTGGCGGCCGCGGGGAAGGTCCGCAAGCTGGTCGCGGCCTTCGGCACCCTGGACTCCATCCCCCTGGAGCCGCACTTCACCGCCGCCCGGCAGCGCGGGGCGTTCGAGATGGTGGAGCTGGACGAGGCGATGCTCATGTGGGGCCTGACCGCCGGGGCGCAGCGGCTGCCGTTCATCCCGGTTCGGGCCGGGCTCGGATCGGACGTGATGAAGGTGAATCCCTCGCTGCGCACGGTCCGTTCGCCCTACGACGACGGTGAGGAACTGGTGGCGGCACCGGCCCTGCGCCTGGACGCGGCCCTCGTCCACCTCAACCGCGCCGACGTGCACGGCAACGGCCAGTACCTGGGCCCGGACCCGTACTTCGACGACCTGTTCTGCGAGGCCGCCGACCACGCGTACGTCTCCTGCGAGCGCATCGTGGACACCGCGGACCTGCTCAAGGAGCACGGCCCGCAGACCCTGCTGGTGAAGCGTCTCTTCGTGGACGGTGTCGTTCAGACGCCGAACGGCGCGCACTTCACCTCCTGCGTCCCCGACCACGACCGGGACGAGGACTTCCAGCGCGCCTACGTCCGGGCCGCCCGCGATCCCGAGGCGTGGCAGGCGTTCGAGGCGCGGTTCCTGTCCGGGGACGAAGCCGCCTACCAGGCCGCCGTCGCGGCGTTCCACCAGGGCCAGCAGGACCAGCAGGAGGAGGAAGCATGAGCGTCACCGAGACCGGCCTGCCGGCCGCGACCCGCGCCGAGTACTGCGTGGTGGCCTGCGCCGAGGCCTGGCGCGGCGACGGGGAGGTCCTCGCCAGCCCGATGGGCACCGTCCCGGCCATCGGGGCGCGGCTGGCGAAGCTCACCTTCTCGCCGGACCTGCTGCTGACCGACGGGGAGGCGCTGCTCATGGCGGACGTGCCCGCGGTCGGGCAGCGTCCGGGGGCCGTGGAGGGCTGGCTGCCGTTCCGCCAGCACCTGGCGCTGACGGCCACCGGCCGCCGGCACGTGATGATGGGCGCGAGCCAGCTCGACCGGTACGGCAACCAGAACATCTCCTGCATCGGCGACTGGGCCCGGCCCACCCGGCAGTTGCTCGGTGTGCGCGGGGCGCCGGTCAACACGCTGAACAATCCGACGAGTTACTGGGTGCCGAAGCACTCGGCGCGGGTGTTCGTCGAGCGGGTCGACATGGTCAGCGGCGTCGGGTACGACCGGGCCGCGGCGGCCGGCCCCGCCGCGACCCGCTACCACCGCATCCCCGAGGTCGTCACCAACCTCGGCGTCTTCGACTTCGAGACCCCCGACCGCACGATGCGGCTGCGCTCCCTGCACCCCGGGGTCACCGTCGAGCAGGTCACCGCGGCCACCGGCTTCGCCCTCACGGTCCCCGACGAAGTGCCCTTCACCCGGGAGCCGACGGAGGCGGAGCTGCGGCTGATCCGCGAGGTCGTCGACCCGAAGGGGCTGCGGGAGCGGGAGGTCCCGGCGTGAGCGCGCCGGGCGACGGAGCGTTCGTGACGCCGCTCACCGAACTGACCGGGGTGCGGTACCCGATCGTGCAGACCGGGATGGGCTGGGTGGCCGGTCCCCGGCTGGTGTCCGCCTCCGCCGACGCGGGGGCGCTCGGCATCCTCGCCTCCGCGACGATGTCCGTGGAGCAGTTGCGGGCGGCGGTGCGGGAGGTCAAGTCCCGTACGGACGCCCCGTTCGGCGTCAACCTGCGGGCGGACGCCGGGGACGCCGCGGACCGGGTACGGATCATCGTCGACGAGGGCGTGCGGGTGGCGTCCTTCGCGCTCGCCCCGTCCAAGGAGCTGATCGCGCGGCTCAAGGACGCCGGTGTCGTGGTCATCCCCTCGGTCGGCGCCCGGCGGCACGCGGAGAAGGTCGCCGCGTGGGGCGCGGACGCGGTGATGGTGCAGGGCGGCGAGGGCGGCGGGCACACCGGGAACGTGGCGACGTCGGTGCTGCTCCCCCAGGTCGTGGACGCGGTCGGCATCCCGGTGATCGCGGCGGGCGGCTTCCACGACGGGCGCGGTCTGGTGGCCGCGCTCGCCTACGGGGCGGCCGGCATCGGGATGGGCACCCGGTTCCTGCTCACCTCCGACAGCACCGTCCCGGCGGAGGTGAAGGCGAAGTACCTGGCCGCCACGGTCAAGGACGTCACGGTCACGACGAAGGTCGACGGCATGCCGCACCGCATGCTGCGCACCGCGATGGTCGACTCGCTGGAGCGGGCCGGCCGTGTGACGTCGAGCCTGCGGGCGCTGCGGCACGCCGCGGCCTTCCGGAAGGAGACGGGTGCGAGCTGGCCGAGGCTGGTGCGGGACGGACTGGCGATGAAGCACGGCAAGGAACTGACCTGGGGCCAGGTGCTGCTGGCCGCCAACACCCCGATGCTGCTCAAGGCCTCGATGGTCGAGGGGCGCACGGACATCGGGGTGATGGCCTCGGGTCAGGTGGCGGGCCTGATCGACGACCTGCCGTCCTGCACGGAACTGGTCGGGCGCATCATGAACGAGGCGCAGGCCGCCCTGAAGTCGCTGCCCCGGTAGACCGCTTGGGGCACAGGCGAGAGGGGGCGGCCGGGAGATCCGGACCGCCCCCTCTCGCTTGTGCCTCAGAGGCGTTCGATGATGGTGACGTTGGCGAGTCCGCCGCCCTCGCACATGGTCTGCAGGCCGTAGCGGCCGCCGGTGCGCTCCAGTTCGTGCAGCAGGGTCGTCATCAGCTTGGTGCCGGTGGCGCCGAGCGGGTGGCCGAGGGCGATGGCACCGCCGTTGACGTTGACGCGGTCGGGGTCGGCGCCGGTCTCCTTGAGCCAGGCCAGGACGACGGGTGCGAAGGCCTCGTTGATCTCGACCAGGTCGATGTCGTCGATGGACATCCCGGCCTTCTTCAGGGCGTACGCCGTCGCCGGGATCGGCGCCGACAGCATGCGGATGGGGTCCTCACCGCGCACCGACAGGTGGTGGACGCGGGCGCGCGGGGTCAGTCCGTGTTCGGCGACGGCCCGTTCGGAGGCGATGAGCAGCGCGGAGGCGCCGTCGGAGACCTGGGAGGACACCCCGGCGGTCAGCCGGCCGCCCTCGACGACCGGCTTGAGGGCCGCCATCTTCTCCAGCGAGGTGTCGCGGCGCGGGCCCTCGTCGCGGGCCACGTCGCCGTAGGACACGGTCTCGCGGTCGAAGCGGCCCTCGTCGACGGCGCGTGCGGCCCGCTGGTGCGAGCGCAGCGCGAACCGTTCCATGTCCTCGCGGGAGATGTCCCAGTTCCGGGCGATGAGTTCGGCGCCGTGGAACTGGTTGACGGGCGCGTCGCCGTAGCGGGCACGCCAGCCCTCGGAACCGGCGTAGGGGCCGTCGGTGAGGCCGAGGGGTTCGGCGGCCTGGCGGCTGGCGAAGGCGATGGGGATCATCGACATGTTCTGGGTGCCGCCCGCGACGACCAGGTCCTGGGTGCCGGAGAGCACCCCCTGGGCGGCGAAGTGGACGGCCTGCTGGGAGGAGCCGCACTGCCGGTCGACGGTGGTCCCGGGCACCTCCTCGGGCAGGCCGGCGGCGAGCCACGCCGTACGGGCGATGTTCCCGGCCTGCGGTCCCACGGTGTCCAGGCAGCCGAGGACGACGTCGTCGACGGCGGCCGGGTCGATGCCCGTGCGTTCGATCAGCGCCTTGAGGACGTGGGCCCCGAGGTCGGCGGGGTGGACGGCGGACAGTCCGCCCCGGCGCCGGCCGACCGGGGTGCGGACCGCTTCGACGATGTAGGCCTCGGCCATGACAGTGCTCCTTGGTGGTGGATCGGGGTGTGGGCCGGGGGCGTCAGCCGCGCGGGGTGATGCCCTCCAGGACCATGGACAGGTACTGCCGGGCGATCTCCTCCGGGCTGTGGGTGCCGCCGGGGCGGTACCAGGAGGCGGCCACCCAGACGGTGTCGCGCACGAACCGGTAGACGAGCCGCACGTCCAGGTCGCCGCGGAAGACCTGCTCGGCGACGCCGCGTTCCAGGGTGCGCAGCCACGCGTTCTCGAACTTCACCTGGGAGTCGGCGAGGTAGTCGAAGCGCGGCTGGGCGGACAGGTGCCGGGACTCCTTCTGGTAGATGGCGACCGCGGGGCCGTGCCGGTCGATCTGCCGGAAGGACTCGGTGACGAGGGCCTCGATGGTCTCCCGCGGTCCGAGTCCGGCGGCGAGCACGGTGTCGTAGCCGGCCCACAGCTCGTCCAGGAAGGCGGTGAGGATCTCGTCCAGCATCGACTCCTTGGAGTCGAAGTGGTAGTAGAGGCTGCCCGCGAGCATCCCGGCGGCGTCGGCGATGCGGCGGACGGTGGTGGCGTTGTAGCCCTGGTCGGCGAAAACCTGGGCCGCGGTGGCCAGGATCTCGGCGCGGCGCTCGACGGCGGAGGGCGAGGGGGTGGACGACGACGAGGTGGACGACGACGGGGCTGAGGAGTTGCTCTTCATCCGCTCATGCTCTCTGACTGCTGACGGAAACCGTCTCACCGGTCATGTACGACGCGTAGCCGCTGGCCAGGAAGACGATGACGTTGGCGATCTCCCACGGCTCGGCGTAGCGGCCGAAGGCCTCGCGTGCGGTGAGCGTGGCGAGGAGTTCGGGAGTGGTGACCTTCACCAGGTGCGGGTGCATGGCGAGGCTGGGGGCGACGGCGTTGACCCGTACGCCGAAGTCGGCGGCCTCCAGGGCGGCACACCGGGTGAGGGCCATGACCCCGGCCTTGGCGGCGGCGTAGTGGGCCTGGCCGCGCTGGGCCCGCCAGCCGATGACGGAGGCGTTGTTCACGACGACGCCTCCGCCGTCCTGCTCCCGGAACCGGCGCAGGGCGGCCCGGGTGCAGCGGAAGGTGCCGTTCAGCGTGACGTCGAGGACCTTGGCCCACTGGTCGTCGCTCATGTCGACGAGGTCGGCGGTGCCACCGAGTCCGGCGTTGTTGACGACGACGTCGAGGCCGCCGTGGCGTTCGGCGGCGAGCGCGAACAGGGCGTCGACCTGCTGCTGGTCGGTGACGTCGCAGGGCAGTGCGGCGACGTTGTCGGCGCCGAACTCCTCGGCGAGGGCGGCGGCGCTCTCGCCGAGGCGCCGTTCGTGGGCGTCGCCGATGACGACGCGGGCGCCCTCCTCCAGGAACCGGCGGGCGGTGGCGCCGCCGATCCCGGCACCGGCGGCGGCCGTGATGACGGCGGTGCGTCCGGCCAGGAGGGAGTGCCCCGGTACGTAGGGCGGCGGCGTGGGCGGGGGTGCGGGGGTCACGGGCGGGCCTCCTTGGGCAGGCCGAGGACGCGCTCGGCGATGATGTTGCGCTGGATCTCGTTGGACCCGGCGTAGATGGTGTCCGAGCGGGAGAAGAGGAACAGCCGCTGCCAGTCGTCGAGGTCGTAGGGCTCACCGGCGGCGAGCATGCCGCCCGCGCCGCACACGTCCATGGCGAGTTCGCCCAGTTCGCGGTGCCAGGTGGCCCAGAAGATCTTGCCGATGGACGCCTCGGGGCCGGGGGCGCCGGACGCGACGCCGTCGAGCATGCGCAGGGCGTTGCAGCGGATGGTCTCGAGTCCCGTCCAGGCGCGGGCGAGCCGGTCGCGGATCAGCGGGTCGTCCGCCGCGCCGTTGCGTTTGGCCGTCTCGACGAGGGTCTCCAGTTCGCGCCGGAAGCCGACCTGCTGGCCGAGGGTGGAGACGCCGCGTTCGAAGCCGAGGGTGGCCATGGCCACGCGCCAGCCGTCGCCGGGGGCGCCGACGATGTGGTCGGCGCGGGTGCGGGCGCCGTCGAAGAACACCTCGTTGAACTCGGAGGTGCCGGTCAGCTGGGTGATGGGCCGGACCTCGACGCCGGGCTGGTCCAGCGGGACCAGGAGGTAGGACAGGCCCCGGTGGCGCCGCGAGTCCGGTTCGGTGCGGGCGACGACGAAGCACCACTGGGACTCGTGGGCGAGTGACGTCCAGATCTTCTGCCCGGTGACCACCCAGTGGTCGCCGTCGCGTTCGGCGCGGGTCCGTACGTTCGCCAGGTCGGATCCGGCGTCGGGCTCGCTGTAGCCCTGGCACCACAGTTCCTCGGCGGCGACGATCGGCGGCAGGAACCTGGCCCGCTGCTCGGGGGTGCCGAAGGCGATCAGGGTGGGGCCGAGCAGCTGCTCGGCGATGTGGTTGACCCGGGCGGGTGCGTCGGCCAGGGCGTACTCCTCGTGGAAGGCGACCTGCTGCTCGATGGTCGCGCCCCGGCCGCCGTACTCCTCGGGCCAGCCGACGCAGGTCCAGCCGGCGGCGGCCATGTGCCGTTCCCACTCGAGCCGTTCGGCGAAGACCTCGTGCTCACGCCCCGGGCCGCCGCGGCCCCGCAGGGCGGCGAAGGCGCCGGTGAGGTGGGTGGCCAGCCAGCCGCGGATCTCGGCGCGGAACTCCTCGACGCTGCTCATGCCGTTACGTTAATCTACCAAACACTTGTTAGGGAAGGAGGGCCGACGATGTCCGCTGCCCACAACCACGGACCCGAGGCGCTCGACGCGTCCGACGCTTCCGGGACGCCCGTCCGCTACGAGAAGCGGGGTCCCGTCGCGACGGTCACCATGAACCGCCCCGACTACCGCAACGCCCAGAACTCCGCGATGACCTACGCCCTGGACCGGGCCTTCTACCGGGCCGCCGAGGACGACGAGGTGAAGACCGTCGTCCTCGCCGGTGCGGGCAAGCACTTCTCCGCCGGCCACGACATCGGCACCCCCGAGCGGGACGCCCACCTGCCGTTCGAACGCCGCGCGGGGCTGTGGTGGGACCACTCGGACAAACAGGGAGCGGAGAGCCGCTTCGCCCGCGAGTCCGAGGTGTACCTGGGCATGTGCCGCCGCTGGCGCGAGCTGCCCAAGCCGGTCGTCGCCTCCGTGCAGGGCGCCTGTGTGGCGGGCGGGCTGATGCTCGCCTGGGTGTGCGACCTGATCGTGGCCTCCGAGGACGCGTTCTTCGCCGACCCGGTGGTGCGGATGGGCATCCCCGGCGTCGAGTACTTCGCCCACCCGTGGGTGATGCCGCCGCGCGTGGCCAAGGAGTTCCTCTTCACCGGGGACCGCATGAGCGCCCGCCGCGCGTACGAGGTCGGCATGGTCAACCGTGTCGTGCCCCGCGATGAACTGGCCGACGCGACGCGGGAGTTGGCGCTGCGCATCGCCGAGATGCCCCGCCTGGGACTCGCACTGACCAAGCGCGCCGTCAACCAGGCCGAGGACCTCCAGGGGCTGCATGCCGGGATGGACTCGGTGTTCGGCCTGCACCACCTCGCGCACGCGCACAACGCCGAGACCGCGCCGGACGCGCTCGGCGGGATGGACATCCGGGCGATGAAGAAGGCGGGCGGCTGATGGACCTCGACTTCGACGAGGCCGACGAGACGTTCCGCGCCGAGGCCCGCGACTGGCTGGCGGCCCATGTGCCGGCCATCCCCCTGCCGTCCCTGGAGAGCGCCGAGGGGTTCGCCGCCCACCGGGAGTGGGAGGCCGAACTGGCCGCCGACCGCTGGTCGGTGGTCTCCTGGCCCGAGGAGTTCGGCGGGCGGAACGCCTCGATCCTGCGCTGGCTGGTCTTCGAGGAGGAGTACTTCGCGGCCGGCGCCCCCGGACGCGTCAGCCAGAACGGCATCAACCTGCTCGCCCCCACCCTCTTCGAACACGGCACCCCCGAGCAGCGGGCGCGGATCCTGCCCGCCATGGCGAGCGGCGAGGTCATCTGGGCGCAGGCCTGGTCCGAGCCGGAGTCCGGCTCCGACCTGGCCTCGCTCAGGTCGACGGCCCGGCGCACCGAGGGCGGCTGGCTGCTCAGCGGCCAGAAGACGTGGTCGTCGCGGGCCGCGTTCGCCGACCGGGCCTTCGGCCTGTTCCGCAGCGACCCGGACGCCGGCCGGCCGCACCGCGGGCTGACGTACCTGATGTTCTCGCTGGACGCCGAGGGCGTCACCGTACGGCCCATCGGACGGCTCGACGGCAGACCGGCCTTCGCCGAGCTGTTCCTGGACGACGTGTTCGTGCCGGACGAGGACGTGATCGGGGAGCCCGGCCAGGGCTGGCGGGTGGCCATGAGCACCACCGGCAACGAGCGCGGCCTCACCCTGCGCAGCCCCGGACGTTTCACCGCCGCCGCCGACCGGCTGACCGCGCTGTGGCGCGAGCACGGCGACCCCGCCGACACGGCGCTGCGCGACCGGGTCGCCGACGCGGTGATCGGCGCCCGCGCCTACCGGCTGTTCTCCTACGCGGGCGCCTCCCGCATCCTGCACGACGAGGGCGGCCCGGCCGGTGCCGCCTCCAGCCTCAACAAGGTGTTCTGGTCCGAGCTGGACATCGCCCTGCACGAGACGGCCCTCGACCTGCTCGGACCGTACGGCGAACTCGCCGACCACGCCCCCGAGTCGCCGGACCGCGGTGCCTGGGCCGAGGGGTACACCTTCTCCCTGGCCGGGCCCATCTACGCGGGCACCAACGAGATCCAGCGCGACATCATCGCCGAGCGGCTGCTCGGCCTGCCGAAGGGACGCCGGTGATGCGGTTCCTCCTCGACGCCGAGCAGCGGGAGTTCGCCCGCTCCCTCGACGGACTCCTCGCCTCCTCGGACACCCCGGCCGCCGTACGGTCCTGGGCCGCCGGTGACCATGCACCGGGGCGGGCGGTGTGGGCGCGGCTGGCCGAGGCCGGGGTGTTCGCCCTCGCGGTGCCCGAACGCCACGACGGGTTCGGCCCGCTGCCGCTCGACATCGCCGTCGCCTTCACCGAGCTGGGGCGGCACGCGGTACCGGGTCCGCTGGTCGAGACGGTCGCCGCGGCGGCCCTCCTCGACCGGCTCGGCGACCCGGACACGGCCGCCGCCCACCTCCCCGGCATCGCCTCGGGCAAGACCGTCGCCACCCTCTGCCTCACGGCCCTCGGCCCGTACGCCCTGGACGCCGACGCGGCCGACACGGTGCTGGTCGTGGACGGCGACGTGCTGCGCGCGGGCGCCCAGCCCGGTCCCGTACAGCCGTCGGCGGATCCGGCGCGGCGCCTGTCGCAGGTGTCCGGCGGGGCGGTGCTGGCCCAGGGACCGGCGGTGGCCACGGCCGCCGCACACGCCGCGGACATGGCCGCGCTGGCCACCGCGGCCCAGTCCCTGGGGCTCGGCCGCGCGCTGCTCGCCCGGACCGTCGAGTACGTCGGCCGGCGCACCCAGTTCGGTGTGCCCGTCGGCTCCTTCCAGGCCCTCAAGCACCGGCTGGCGGACACGCTGGTCGCCCTGGAGTTCGCCGAGCCACTCGTGCACGGGGCCGCGCTCGCGCTCGCCGCCGGTTCTCCGGAGGCCGGCCGGGACGTCGCCGCCGCCAAGGTCGCGGCGGGCGAGGCCGCCCACCGGGCCGCGCGCACCGCGCTGCAACTGCACGGGGCGGTCGGCTACACCGACGAGTTGGACCTGTCCCTGTGGATCCGCAAGGCCCGTCCACTGCGCGACGCCTGGGGCACCCCGGCCGCCTGCCGGGCCCGCGTCCTGGCCGCCTGACCGCGCGCACCACCGCGCCACACACCGAGGGGAGCAGCCCGATGAGGCTGACGGAGGAGCAGGAAGAACTGCGGTCGGCCGTGAGGTCGTTGCTGACCCGGCACGAGGGAGCCGCCGCCTGGCGGCCGTTGGCCGAGCAGGTCGGCGTCGCCGCACTCGCCGTGCCCGAGGAGTACGGGGGCGCGGGCGGCGGCGCCCGGGACGTGCACGTGCTGATGGAGGAGCTGGGCCGGTGCCTGAGCCCGCTGCCGGTGCTCGGCTCGACGGTGCTCACGGCGGGGGCGCTGCTCGCCTCCGGCGACAAGGACGCGTGCGGGCGCCTGCTGCCGGCACTGGCCGAAGGGCGTGCGGTGGGTGCGCTGGCCTGGGCCGAACAGGGCTCCTGGGACGCGGCGGCGCTGCGCACCCGCGCCGTTCCGGGGCCCGGCGGCGGCGCCTGGTTCCTCAGCGGCGTCAAGGAGCACGTCCTGGACTGGCCGGACGTCGACGTGCTGGTCGTCGCGGCCCGTACGGCGGCCGGTGTCTCCCTGTTCGAGGTGGCGGCGGACGCGCCCGGAGCGCGCCGCGAACCCGTCGTCACGATGGACGGCACCCGGAGCCAGGCCCGGTGGGTCCTGGACGGCGCCGAGGGGCGCCCGGTCGGGATCGCCGGCGACGGGGAGCGGATCCTGGCGCATGTGCGGGACCTGGCCTGCGCGGCGCTCGCGGCCGAGCAGGTGGGCGCCGCCGAGCGCTGTCTCGAACTGTCCGTCGCCTACGCGCGCGACCGCGTCCAGTTCGGCCGGGCGATCGGTTCGTTCCAGGCGGTCAAGCACCGGCTGGCGGACGCCTATGTGCTGGTGGAGTCGGCGCGTTCGGCGGCGCTCGGCGCGGCGTTCGCCGCCGACGAGGACCCCGGCGCGCTGCCGCGGGCCGCCGCAGTCGCCAAGTCGGTGTGCTCCGAGGCGTTCTCGGCGGTGGCCGGGGAGACGATCCAGCTGCACGGCGGGATCGGCATCACCTGGGAGCACGACGCGCACCGCTACTTCAAGCGGGCGCACGGAGCGGGCGAGCTGTTCGGCCCGCCCGCCTCGCACCGGGCACGGCTCGCCGCCGGGCTCGGACTCACCTCGTACTGAACAGCCACCCCAGCTGACCGGAGAGGCCAGTGGACATGGACACCGACACCGACATCAGCAACCCGTTGGACTTCACGGGGCGCGTGGTCCTCGTCACCGGCGGCACCAAGGGCATCGGCGCCGCCATCGCGGAGGCGTTCCTCGGGGCCGGGGCCGACGTGGTGGTCTGCGGCCGCAACGCGCCGGGCGCCCTGCCGGCGGCAGGGGGCAGGGAGGCGGTCTTCGTCGCCGCCGACGTGCGCGATCCGGCGGCGGCGGCGCGACTCGTCGACAGCGCGGTGGAGCGCTTCGGCCGTCTCGACGTGCTCGTCAACAACGCGGGCGGCTCCCCGGACGCGGACGCGGCGACCGTCTCGCCGCGCTTCGTGGAGAAGATCGTCGCGCTCAACCTGCTCGCGCCGTTCTACGTGGCGCAGGCGGCCCACGGCGCCATGCGGGCCCGGCCGGGCGGCGGTTCGGTCGTCAACATCGGCAGCGTCTCCGCTCACGATCCGCAGCCGGGCACCGCCGCGTACACGGCCGCCAAGGCCGGACTGCTGGCACTGACCAGGGCACTGGCCCTGGAGTGGGCGCCGCAGGTGCGGGTCAACCACATCACCACCGGCCTGATCCGCACCGACAGCGCGGCGTCCGTCTACGGCGCGGACGGCGGCGCCTCGGTGGCCGGTGTGATCCCGATGGAGCGGATGGCCGTACCCGCGGACGTCGCGCGGGCCTGCCTGTTCCTGGCGAGCGACCTGTCGGCGTACGTCAACGGGGCGGATCTCGCGGTGCACGGCGGCGGGGAGTTCCCGGCCCGGTACCTCGCCGCGAGGTCAGCGAACCAGGGGGTGTGAGGGACATGCCGGAGCCCGGGAGAGAGCGTGCCGCCTCTCCCGGGCTCGGGTCGGTCACAGCAGGTCGGGGGCCCAGGCCACGCCGTTGATGTGCGAACCTCCGTCGACGAAGAGGGTGTTGCCGGTGACGTACCGGGCGTCCTCGCTCGCGAGGAACAGCGCGGCCGGGGCGACGTCCTCGTCCGGGTCGCCCATCCGTCCCATCGGGTTCATGGCGCCGACCTGCTTCTCCAGCTCGGGGTTGGCGCTCATCCGCCGCCGGAAGGCCGCGCTCTTGGCGCCGGGGCAGATCGCGTTGACGACGACCCCGGTGGGGGCCCACTCCCGGGCCGCGGTGCGGGTCAGGGTGCGCAGGGCCTCCTTGGCGGCGTTGTACTCCAGGGTGCCCATGTGGGCGTTCACGCCGTTGAGGCTGCACATGTTGACGACCCGGCCCCAGCCCCGCTCCCGCATGTGCGGAAACGCCGCCCGCATCGCCCGGAACGGGCCGTAGAAGCCGATGCCCATCCCCCGGGCCAGCATCTCGTCGGTCTTGTCCTCCACCCTGCCGAGGTCGCCGACCGCCCAGGCGTTGTTGACCAGGATGTCGACGCCGCCGAACTCCCGCACCGCGGTGTCGACCATGGCCAGCACCTGGGCCTTGTCGCCGACGTCGGTGCGCAGGAAGCGGCCGCCGATCGCGTCGGCCACCGCCCGGCCGGTCTCCTCGTTCACCTCCGCGACCAGCACCCTGGCCCCCTCGGCGGCGAACCGCCGGGCCACCGCGGCGCCGATGCCGTCCCCGGCGCCGGTGACGATCGCGACGCGTCCTTCGAGCCGCATGTGTGCTCCTCCTCAGACCAGGTTGTCCTCCACCGTGAGGCCGAACGCCCCGCGGCCGTACATGGCGAGCGCGCGTTCCACGTCGTTGGCGACGTGCACGCTGCCCGCGTGGGCGTCGCGCCAGGCGCGCTCGACGGGGTTGCCGCGGCGCAGCGCGTTGCCGCCGGCGGTCTTGAAGAGCAGGTCGATCGCGGCGACGGCCCGTTCGGTGCCCCGGACCTGGTCGCGCCGGGTACGCAACCGCAGTTCCATGGGTATCTCCCGCTCAGCGGCGGCGAGTTCGGACAGTTCGCGCAGGTTGCGGTCCATCTGCAGGACGGTCGCGTCGATGTCGGAGGCGGCGCGCGCGATGGCGACCTGGGCGAAGGGGTCCTCGGTGAACCGGCCTCCGCCCAGGCTGAGCCGCACCCGCTCCTTCATCAGCGACACGTACGACTCGTAGCCGCCCGACACGGCGCCGATCACCGGGGCCGTGACGGCGCTGGTGAAGATCGCGCCGAACGGCAGACGGTACAGCGGCCCCTTGTTGACCTGCTGCCCGGGCACCTTCAGCCGGGCCTGCTCGTAGTTGCGCAGCACCCGGTGGTCGGGCACGAACGCCGATTCGACGACGATGTCGTTGCTGGCGGTGCCGCGCAGCCCGACCACGTCCCACGCGTCCTCGATGGTGTAGTCCGAGCGCGGCACCAGCACGGTGAGGAAGTCGACCGGCCGTCCCTGCGCACCGACGACCAGGGCGCCGAGCAGGGCCCAGGTGGCGTGCTCGCAGCCGGAGGAGAAGCTCCAGCGGCCGGTGAGCCGGTAGCCGCCGTCGACGGGGGTGAGCCGGCCCACCGGCGCGTACGAGGAGGAGATGCGGGTGTCGGGGTCCTCGCCCCAGACGTCGTCCTGCGCCCGGCGTGGGAACAGGCCCAGCTGCCAGGGGTGCACGCCCAGGACCGAGGCGACCCAGCCGGTGGAGCAGCAGACGGCGGAGATCGCCCGCACCACCTGGTAGAAGTCGACCGGGTCGCTCTCCAGGCCGCCGTACCGGGCGGGTTGCAGCATCCGGAAGACGCCCGCGCCGGTCAGCTCGCGGATCGTGGACTCCGGTATGCGGCGTGCCTCGTCCGCGGCGACGGCCCGTTTGCCGATGCCGGGCAGCAGGGCGCGTACCGACTCCAGAACCTGATTGCCCATCGTCCGTCCTCCAGGCCCTCGCGGGCCGTGTCCGTGCGGTGCGTCGTGGCGCCGCGGGTGTCAGTCGGTGCGCAGCGCGGCCTTGTCGACCTTGCCGGCGGCGTTGCGCGGCAGCGCCCCCAGGACGACGACCTCGCGGGGGACCTTGAAGTTGGCGAGCCGCTCGCGGCACCAGTCGAGCAGGACGCCGGGATCGCTCCCGGCGCCGGGGCGGGCCGTCACGTAGGCCCGGCCGACCTCCCCGAGCCGTGGGTCGGGGATGCCGATCACGGCGGCCTCGGAAACGGCGTCGTGCCCGGTGAGGACCTGCTCGATCTCGGCCGGGTAGACGTTGAACCCGCCGACCACGAACATGTCCTTGGAGCGTCCGGTGAGGACCAGGTTGCCGCGCGGGTCGAAGTGGCCGACGTCTCCGGTGGCCAGCCAGCCGTCGGCGTCGACGGCGGCCGCGCTGGCCGCCGGGTCGTCCAGGTAGCCGAGCATCACGTTGTAGCCGCGGACCAGGATCTCGCCGTCCTGCCCGGCGGGCAGCGGGCGCCGGTCGCCGTCGGTGACGCGCACCTCGACGCCGTCGATGGGGCGGCCCGCGGTCAGCGCCACGGTCTCCGCGTCGTCGTCGGCGGAGCAGACGCTGACCGTGCCGCAGGACTCGGTGAGGCCGTAGGCGGTGAGCACCTCGGGGAACAGTTCGGCGCGCATGCGCCGGACCAGGGCGACGGGCACCACGGCGGCGCCGGTCACCGCGAGACGCAGCGACGACAGGTCGAACAGGGACCGGTCGGGGGCGTCGAGCAGTTCGGTGTAGATGGTGGGCGGGCCCGGCAGGACGCTGATCCGTTCGGTCTCGACGGCGCGCAGGGCCCGGTTCACGTCGAAGACCGGTTGCAGCACCATGGTGGTCCGGCGAAGGAGACAGGCGAGTACGCCCGCCTTGTAGCCGAAGCAGTGGAAGAGCGGGTTGAGGATCAGGTAGCGGTCGTCGCCGGTGACTCCGGTGCGCGCGCTCCAGGCCCGGTACGTGGTGAGGTTCTGGCGGTGGGTGGTCAGCGCGCCCTTGGGCCGCCCGGTGGTGCCCGAGGTGAAGAGCAGGTCGGACGGGTCGTCCGGGCGCACGGAGGCGGTACGGACGGTGACCTCGTCGTCGGGCAGGTGGGCGCCGTAGGCGAGGAAGTCCCGCCAGGGCAGGGTGCCGGGACGGTCCTCTCCGCCCCGTGCGCCACCCGCACCGTCCTCGCCGTCCTCGTCGCCGTCGCCGTCGCCGTCGAGGGTCACCACGGCTGCCAGGCCCGGCAGGGACGGTACGGGAAGCGTCTCCTCCGGTGCCTCCGCGCCGTCCCTCAGCATGGCCAGGTAGTCCTTGCCGAGGAAGCCGTTCTCGACGAACAGCAGCCTGGCGGCGCCACGTTCGAGGAGCCCGCGGGCCTCGCCGCCCTTGTAGCGGGTGTTGACGGGGACCAGCACGGCGCCGGCCGAGGTGACGGCGAGCGCGGCCACCACCCAGCGGTGGCCGTTGGGCGCCCAGACGGCGATCCGGTCACCGGGGCGCGTGCCGAGCGCGATCAGCGACTTGACGGCGGCCCGCACCTGGTCGCGCAGTTCCCGCCAGCTCAGCCGTACGTCGTCGTCCACCAGTGCCTCGCGGTCGGGGGCGCGGGCGGCGGCGAGGTCCAGGGCGCCGGGGATCGTGAGTGGGGGCTCGGGCTCGCTCATCTGCTCTCCGGGAGGTGACGGCGTACGCGGTCGGTGAGGGTGCGGTGCGGCGGCGCCCGTCAGGTGGACGAGGGCAGCAGCCGCTGGGAGGCCTCGTGCGCGCCCAGGACGAGTTCGGCGCGGGGGAAGCCGCTGCGCCGCTCGGCGGTCTCCGCGTTGCCCCCGGCGACCCGCACGGGCCCGTCGGCGAGGTGGTCGAGGCCCTCCCGGGCGACGTCGTCCGGTTCGGCGACGCGGAGACCGGGGAGGTCCATGCGCAGGCCGGCGCGTTCCATCGCGGGGGTCCGGGTGACGCCCAGGACCAGTTCGAGGACGTGCACGTCGTACTCGCGCAGCTCCAGCCACAGGCCCTCGGCGAAGACCCGGCTGAACGCCTTGGCCGCGGAGTAGACGCTGATCCGGGCCTGCCCCAGGTAGCCGGAGAGGGAGCCGACCAGCATGATGCCGCCGCGGCGCCGTGCCTTCATCAGGGCCCCGAAGTGGTGGGTGAGGGCGAGCTGCGCGGTGATGTTCAGGTCCAGGACGCCCTGGACGCCGTCGAGGTCGCCGGTGACGAAGTCGTGGCCGTAGGTGTTCGCACCGGCGTTGAAGATCAGCAGCCCGACCTCGAGTCCGTCGGTGACCGTGCGGACGGCCGCCAGGGCTCCGGGGTCGAGCAGGTCGAGGGCGAGGGTGCGGACCTCGACGCCCCGGGCGCGGGCCCGGTCGGCGGTCTCGTGCAGCGGTCCCGGTTTCCGGGCGATCAGGACCAGGTTGATCCCGGCGTCCGCGAGTTGCTCGGCGAACGCGGCACCGACTCCCTCGGAGCCCCCGGCGACGACCGCCCACGGCCCGTACACGCTCTTGTCGATCATCGAGTACCTCTCCTCAGTCCCTGGCCGGCGGTGCGGTGACCGTAGAACGTGCCTCTCGGGCGGCGCCGCCGGTGATCCCACTGGCCGGGAGCGTGGCCGGGACCGCGTCGGGGGAGGTCATGTCCCGCACGGCCAGCGAGGCGAAGACCATCCCGGTGCCGATGGGGACGCCGGGGCCCGGGTAGACGCCGCCGGTGAAGGAGGCGCCGGTGTTCCCGGCGGCGTACAGGCCGGGGATCGGGTGTCCGTCGCCGTCGAGGACGCGGGCGTGGACGTCGGTGCGCAGGCCGCCCTTGGTGCCGAGGTCGGCGAGGACGAGGCGGGCCGCGTAGTAGGGCGGGCGGTCCAGCGGGACCAGGCAGGGGTTGGGTCCCGGCGCGTGGCGGGTGTCGGCGAAGAACCGGTCGTAGGGGTCCTCGCCGCGGTGGTGGTCCGGGTCGGTGCCGGTGGCGGCGTGGCCGTTGAAGCGGGCGACGGTCTCGGTCAGGGCGTCGGCCGGGACGCCGAGGCGTTCGGCGAGTTCGGGCAGGGTGTCGGCCTTCACCCACACGCCGGCCGCGAGGTGCTGCGCCGGGTCGGCGGGCGGCACGGTGATGGCGGGCAGGCCGCCGCCCTCACGGGAGTCGAAGATCAGGTGGGCGGGTGCCTGCGCGGTGGCGAGGGCGCGGCCCATGCGGTCGTACGGCAGTGACTCGTTGGCGAAGCGCCGCCCGTGCGCGTCCACGACGATGCCGCCGCGCAGACCGAGGGTGAACGCGGCGCTGCCGTCGGGCCGTTCGGTGCCGGGGCACCACCAGGCCTCGTCCATCAGGTCGGTGGCGGCCCCGATCCGGACCGCGGCGCGCAGCAGGTCGCCCGTGGTGGCCCCCGGGGGTGCCATGGTCCACGCGGCGGCGCCGGGCACGCCGTGCTCGGACCGTAGCGCGTCGTCGCCCTCGAAGCCGCCGGCGGCCAGCAGCACGCCCTTGCGGGCCCGTACGGTGACCGTGCCGTGCGGGGTCTCGGCCTCGACGCCGGTCACCCGGCCGTTCTCGGTGACCAGCCCGGTGACGCGGTGCCCGGTGCGCACGGTGGCGTTGCCGGTGCGGGTGGCGGCGAGCAGGAGGCGGCCGATCAGGGCGCGGCCGGCGGTCAGCGGTCCGTCGGGGTGGCCCTGCCCGGCCCGGTCCCGGTCGACGGCCGGGCGGACCAGGGGCAGCAGGTCGCCCAGTTCCTCCTGGGGGAGGTCGCGCGGCACGAACGAACGCCCGGCGTCCATGCGGCCCGGGGCGGCGACGTAGTCGGGGAAGGCCCGCCACTCGAACTCCACGGCCGGGTCGCGTTCCAGCCGGGCGACCAGCTCGGGCGCGTGGCGCAGGAAGGCCTCCCGGCGGTCCGATCCGGCGTCGCCGACGAGGGCCCGCAGGTAGGTGCGGGCGGCGTCGGTGGAGTCGCCGAGTCCGGCGCGTTCCTGCACCTGGGTGCCGGGCAGCCAGCAGGCGGCCCCGGAGTAGGCGGAGGTGCCGCCGAGCAGCGGCGCCCGTTCCAGGACGACCGTGTCCAGGCCGTCCGCGGCGGCCACCAGGGCCCCGGTCATGGCTCCCGCGCCGGATCCGACGACGATCACGTCGTGGATCGCGTCGCCGGTGGGCCCGTGTATGGCGCCGTGGGTGGCGTCGCCTTCCCGTCGGCCGTCCCGCATGGATGCCCCTCCTGCCAGTCGGTGGTGCTCAGTGGTACGTGGTGGTGCGGTGGTGTGCGGCCTCAGCAGACCGCGCCGACGTCGGTGCGGGCGGGAGCGGTCCCACTGACCGGTACGAGGGCCGGTGGGCACCTGACGTGCGGCCCGGTCGCGCGTATTGTCGAAGACCGTCGCCACAAGACGATCGAGCGCCTGGAGGGAGAGCGGTGCCCAGAATCGCCGAGGCCAGGGCGGGGGCCGAGCCCAGTTCGCCCCGGCAGCACGCACGCCGGCAGAGCATCCTGCGGGCGGCGGCGGACATCGCCGCCGAGACGGGGCTGGAGCGGGTGCAGATGCACGAGGTGGCCAAGTCGGCGGGGGTGGCGATCGGCACCCTGTACCGGTACTTCCCGTCGAAGACGCACCTGTTCACGGCCGTGATGGCCGACCAGATCGAGGGGCTCGGCGCGCGGCTCGCGGACCGGACCGGGCACGACTCGCCCGAGGACGCCGTCTTCGCGACGCTGGCGGGTGCCACCCGCAGTCTGCTGCGCCGGCCGGAGCTCGCCACCGCGATGATCCAGTCGGCGAACGCGGCCCGTGCCTCGACCGTCCCCGACCTGGCCCGGGTCGACACGGGCTTCCTCGACCTGCTGCTGCGGGCCTGGGCCGTCGAGGACCCCACGGAGCACCATGTCGCCCGGCTGCGGCTGCTGACCCTGCTCTGGTACGGCGTCCTGCAGTCCCGGCTCAACGAGCGGATCTCCCCGGAGGAGGCCGACGCCGACCTGCGGATGGCCTGCCGGCTGCTGCTCGCCCCCGGCGGCGACGGGGTCTGACGGGGGCGAGGCGCCGGGTTCTCAGCCCGTCGGGGTCTGCTGGGTGCCCGTCGTGTCGAGCGCGGCGACGCTGTACGCGGCGTAGTTCCGGTAGGGGTCCCGGCCGGTGAAGTACGGCGTCAGCTGGGCGTCGAGCTCCTCGGGGGTGAAGGTGCCGTCGGCGGCGGTGAACTTGTGCTCCACCGTGGGCGGCGCGAGCAGGGCGACCATGTCGCCGTAGACGACGAAGACCTGCCCGTTGATCCCGTCGGCGGCCGGTGAGGCCAGGTGGGCGACCAGGGTGGCGACGCGTTCGGGGGCCATGATGTCGAGGCCGCCGGGCGCGTCGACGCCCTCGCCGAAGGAGTCGGCGGTCATGGCGGTGCGGGCGCGCGGGCAGATGGCGTTGGCGCGCACCCCGTAGCGGGACATGCCCTGGGCGGTGGCCAGGGTGAGCGCGGTGATCCCGGCCTTGGCCGCGGAGTAGTTCGGCTGACCGGGGGCGCCGAACAGGAAGGCCTCGGAGCTGGTGTTGACGACCCGGCCGTAGACGGGGGCGCCGGACGCCTTGGAGGCGGCCCGCCAGTGCACGGCGGCGGCGCGGGAGAGACCGGCGTGGCCCTTGAGGTGGACGCGGAGGACGTCGTCCCAGTCGGACTCGGAGAGGTTGAAGAGCATCCGGTCGCGCAGTACGCCCGCGTTGTTGACGACGACGTCGAGGCCGCCGAAGGTCTCCACGGCGGCCGCCACCAGGCGCTCGCCCATGGACCAGTCGCCCACGTCACCGGTCACGGCGACCGCGCCGGCGCCCAGGGCCTTGATCTCGGCGACCACGTCGTCGGCCGCCGGGCCGACGTCGTTGACCACCACGTTGGCGCCGAGTCCGGCGAGGGCGAGCGCCTCGGCCCGGCCGAGTCCCGCGCCCGCACCGGTGACGACGGCGGTACGCCCCTCCAGGGTGGTGTTCGTGGTGCTCATGCTGCCTCTTTCCGTGTTCCTGTTCCGGTGTCGCGTGGTGCGTGACCGGTCGAGCCGATGTGGTCGTAGGGGGGCGCCCGAGGCGCCGGCGGGCGGACGGTGCTCAGGCGAAGGCGATCGACACGGAGCCGAGTCCCTCGAACTCGGCCCGGAACTCCTCCCCCGGCCGCACGTCCACCGCCCGGGTGCACGAGCCCGGCAGCACGACGTGCCCGGCCTCCAGGCGCACCCCGTAGGAGGCCACCTTGCGGGCCAGCCACGCGACCGCCTCGGTCGGGTCGCCCAGTACGGCGCTGGTGTTGCCCCGGGCGATCTCCTCGCCGCCCCGGTACAGGACGGCGGCGACGTCGGCGGGGTCCAGGTCGGCCGGGCGGACGCGGGCGGCGCCGAGGAGCACCCCGGCGGAGGACGCGTTGTCGGCGATGGTGTCGGCGAGACCGATCTTCCAGTCCCTGATGCGGCTGTCGATGAGTTCGATGCTGGGCACGACGTACTCGGTGGCGGCGAGGACGTCCGCGGTGGTGCACCCCTCGCCGGGCAGGCTCCGGCCGAGCACGTACCCGATCTCGACCTCGATGCGCGGTTGGCAGTAGCGGCCGGTGTCGACGGGTGTCCCCTCGGTCAGCACCATGTCGGAGAGCAGGTGGCCGTAGTCGGGTTCGTCGACGCCCATCATCTGCTGCATGACCTTGGAGGACAGGCCGACCTTGTGCCCGTGGACGGTGACGCCGTCCGCCTTCAACTGCTCTCGGATGTTGAGCAGTTGGATCTCGTACGCGTCGGTGGCGTCGATGTCCGGCCAGGTGGTGGTCAGCGGGTCGACGGGGGCCCGGTCGCGTTGTGCGGTGCGGAGCAGTTCGGCGGCCTCGGCGCGCTGTGCGGGGTCAAGCATCGGGGGTCTCCTCGCGGGTCGGTGCGGCGGGGCCCCGGTCGGGGGCGAAGCGGGCGCGGCCGCCGGAGAGCACGGTGCGTCCGTCGTCGGCCGCCGCTTCGAAGCGGACGCCGGTGTCGTCACCGGTCCAGCCGTGCAGGGCGAGCGGGTCGCCCGGGAAGACGGGGGCGGCGAACCGGGCCTGGAGTTCCGCCAGGTCGGCGGGGTGCGCGCCGAGGGTGTCGGCGAGCGGCAGCAGCGCCGCGGCGAGGGTGCACAGACCGTGCAGGAACGGCCGGGGCATGCCCGCCGCCTTCGCCGCCCCGGGGTCGATGTGCATGGCGTGCCGGTCGCCGAGCAGCCGGTAGAGGGCGGCCTGCCGGGAGTGCGTGGGCACGGTCAGCCGGTGGTCGGTCGGCCGGTCCGGGCGGCGGGGGGCGGAGGGGCCGCGCTCGCCGCCGAATCCGCCGCTGCCGGGGGCGAAGATCGACCAGGTGGCCGTGAAGCGGTCGCAGTCCACCTCGACGTCGAACACGGCGGCGGAGCCCTTGTCCCACACGGCGGCGACCCGCGCGGACGTCACCAGCTCGCCGGAACGCTCCAACGGGCGTTTCACGGTGAGGCGTTGGCTGCCGTGCACGGCGGTGGTGACGTCGAATGCGCCGAGAGCGCCGAGGGCGTCGGGCGCCCACTGGGCGAGGGTGAGGGCGAAGGTGGGCAGGACGCGCAGGTCCCGCTCGTAGACGAGGTCCAGCCGGTCGGCCGGGGCGCCGACGGCGAGGGCGTACAGGATGGCGTCGCGCTCGGTGTAGGAGACGGTGCGGGTGCCGAGGTCGTGGCCGTGCCACGCGCGGGTGCTGGTCATCGGTGGTCGGCTCCCAGGATCAGGCCGCTGGTGGGGACTCCGGTCCCGGCGGTGACCAGGACGTGGCCGACGCCGTCCGGCTGGTTCACGGAGGTGCCGCGGACCAGGCGGACGCCCTCGGCGATGCCGTTCATGCCGTGCAGGTAGGCCTCGCCGAGCTGCCCGCCGTGGGTGTTGAGGGGCAGCCGTCCCCCGAGTTCGAGGTGGCCGTCGGCGATGAAGTCCTTCGCCTCGCCGGGCTTGCAGAAGCCCAGCTCCTCCAGCTGGGGCAGGACCAGCGGGGTGAAGTGGTCGTAGAGGATCGCCGCGTCGACGTCGTCGGGGCCGAGGCCGCTCTGCCGGTACAGCTGCCGCCCGACCAGGCCCATCTCGGGGATGCCGGTGATGGTGGGCCGGTAGTAGCTGGTCATCATGTGCTGGTCGGCGCCGAGGCCCTGGGCGGCGGCGCGGATCAGCGCGGGCGGGTGGGGCAGGTCGCGGGCGCGTTCGGCGGAGACGACGACGAGGGCCTGGCCGCCGTCGGTCTCCTGGCAGCAGTCGAGCAGCCGCAGCGGCTCGGCGATCCAGCGGGAGTCCCGGTGGTCCTGGAGGGTGATGGGGCGGCCGTGAAACCAGGCGGCGGGGTTGTTCGCGGCGTGCTTTCGGTCGACGACGGCGACGCGGCCGAAGTCGTCGGTGGTGGCGCCGTACTCGTGGAGGTAGCGGCGGGCGAACATGGCAACCCACTGGGCGGGGGTGCTCAGCCCGAACGGGGTCATCCAGGCGTAGGCGGCCCGGTCGGCGGTGGTGTCCATGGGGCGGGCGGCCTGGCCGAGCCCGTAGCGTTCGCCGGAGCGCTCGTTGAACGCCCGGTAGCAGACGACGACTTCGGCGGCGCCGGTGGCCACGGCCATGGCCGCCTGCTGGACGGTGCCGCAGCCCGCGCCGCCGCCGTAGCCGATGCGGGAGAAGAACGTCAGGTCGCCCATGCCGGTGTTGCGGGCGAGGTGGATCTCGGAGTTGGTCTCGGCGGTGAAGGTGACCAGGCCGTCCACGTCGGCGGGGGTCAGGCCGGCGTCGGCGAGGGCGGCGAGCACGGCCTCGCAGGCGAGCTGGAGTTCGCTGCGTCCGGAGTTCTTGGAGAACTCGGTGGCGCCGATGCCGACCACGGCGGCGGCCGGGGAGAGGGTGCCGGTGGTCATGGCGTCGCCTCCCCGGGCAGGCGCACCGTCACGGTGCCGGTGACGTGGGCGCCGATGCCGTTGGTGCCCTTGACGGCGACGTCGACGTGGTGGTCCGCGTCGGACTTCGCGGTGACCGTGCCGGTGAGCACCATGGTGTCGCCGGGGTGGTTGGGGGCGCCGAGCCGGATGCGGATGGCCTTGACGACGGCGGCGGGTCCGGCCCAGCCGGTGACGTAGCGCTCGACCAGGCCGTTGCTGGTCAGGATGTTCATGAAGACGTCCTTGGAGCCGCGCTCGCGGGCGAGTCCGGGGTCGTGGTGCACGTCCTGGTAGTCGCGGCTCGCGAGCGCCGTCGCGACGATCAGGGTGCGTGTCACCGGGATCGCCAGGTCCGGCAGTACGTCGCCGACGGCGACCTCGGCGTAGGCGCGGGTGGCGGGGACGGCAGGAGTGGTGTCCTGGACGGGGCTCATGAGGCCACCGCCGCGCCGGTCAGCAGGGCGCCGAGCCGCTCCAGGTCGGCGCCCGCGCCGCCCAGGGTGGTGGAGATCTGCTTGCCCCACAGGAAGTGGCGGTGCACCGGGTAGTCGGTGTCGACGCCGATGCCGCCGTGCACGTGCTGGACGCGGTGGACGGTGTTCAGACCGGCCTCGGTGGCCCACCACTTGGCGACCAGGGCGGCCCGGTCGGCGTCCGCGGCGTCGAACGGTTCCCGCAGCGCGTCCACGGCCTGCCACAGCGTGACCCGCATCGCGTCGATGTCGATGTAGCAGTCGGCGAGTTGGTGCTGCACGGCCTGGAAGGTGGCCAGCGGGCGGCCGAACTGCAGGCGTCCGCCCAGATGGTCGGCCGCGTACCGCAGGGCGCCCTGGGCCACGCCCACCTGGACGGCGGCCAGCGCCACGGAGGCGTCGCGGACCAGTGCCGCCACGGCGCCGTCGCCGGGTGTGCCCACGGCTTCGGCCGGGGCGCCGTCGAGGGCGAGGTGGCCGCTCATGTCGTGCGTGGTGGTCTCGGCGGGTTCCCGGGTCAGCCCGGGGGCGTCCGAGGCGACCAGGAACAGGCCGGGGCCCGCGTCGGTGGTCGCGGTGACCAGGACGTGCCGGGCGCCGTCCGGCGCGGGTACGACGGCCTTGGTGCCGGTCAGCCGCCAGCGCGGGCCGTGCTGGACCGTGTCGTCCGGCGTCGCCCTGGTGCGGGGCGTGAGCGGGTCGGCGGGACCGAACTCCTCCAGCGCGACGGTCGGCCGTACCTCGCCGCTCGCGAGGCCCGGCAGCAGCTCCGCCCGCTGTCGCGGGGTGCCGTGCGCGGCGACGGCGAGACCACCGACCAGGGCCGGCCACAGCGGTACCGGTGCCACCCTGCGGCCCTGCTCCTCGAGGAGGACGCAGAGCCCCGCCATGCCGAGTCCCGCGCCGCCGTCCGCCTCCGGCAGTACGGCGCCGAGCAGTCCGGCCGAGGCCAGGTCCGCCCAGAGACGGGTGTCGGTCCGGGTGGGTGAGGTCTCCACCTCGCGCAGCCGCTCGGGCGTCGCTCGGTCGGTGAAGATCTCCCGCGCCAGGTCACGGACCGCTTCGAGCTCTTCTCCCAGGGAGAAATCCATCAGGGTGCCTCCGTCGGGGCGGGCCGGAACACCGGCAGGGTCAGATCGGGGTCGGCGTCGAGCCAGTCGAGGACCACGGGCATGCCGATCGCGACGTCGTCGGGCGCGACCCCGGTCAGGTTGGTGATGAGGCGGGTGCCCTCGGCGAGTTCGACGACCGCGACGAGCAGGGGGAAGTCGAAGGCCGGGTGGCGCGGGTGGTGGTTGACGACGTAGCTGTACACGTGACCGTGGCCGGAGGCCTCGACGGTGTCCCACTCCAGCGAGTTGCACTCCGGGCAGCAGGGGCCCGGCGGGTGGCGCAGGGCGGAGCAGGCGGCGCAGCGCTGGACGAGCAGCCGGTGCTGCCTGGCGCCGTCGAAGAAGAAGGCGTTGTCCCGGTTGATGGCCGGGCGGGGCCGCAGGGCCGGGGGCGGGGCGGGCTCCGTCAGCGGTTCCGGCTCTGGAGCCGCTGCCGGTGCCGGGCGGAACCGGAGGGTGCGCCAGCGCTGGGTGGCGACGGTCTCGCCGTGCTGGTCGGTGTACGTCTTGAGGGTGGTGACGAACCTGCCGGTGCCCAGCCCGGTCCGCTTCTCCGCCGAGATCGACTCCACGGTCTCGCGGACGGCGACGTGGTCACCGGGCTCCAGCTCGCGCAGGAAGGTGAACTCCGAGTCGGTGGCCACCACGGAGGTGTAGCCGCCCTCGTCGAGGAGGTCGACCAGTTCGTCGAAGCCGTCCCGCCCGGCCGGCGGGGAGACGGTTGCGGCGTAGCCGCGCATCGTCCATGCCTGGATCATCGAGGCCGGTGCCACCACGCCCCCGCGTCCGGTCGCACGGGCCGCCCCGGCGTCGGTGTGGACGGGGTTGGTGTCGCCCATCGCCTCCGTCCAGTGCCGGATCATCGGCTGGTTGACCGGGTCCTGGGCCGGGGTGAGGGGGCGCAGCTCGCGTCCGGTGAAGGCCCGCAGCCGCTCCTCGTACCCGGCGTCCCGACCGGTGTCCTCCCGCCCGGTCACGCGCCACGCCCCTTGCGCGGCAGGCCGAGGCCCTGGGTGGCGACCATGTCGCGCAGGATCTCGTTGACGCCGCCGCCGAAGGTGTTCACGACGCCCTGCCGGGAGAGCTGTTCGATCTGTCCGGCGAGGACGGCGCCCGGTGACTCGGGCCGGATGCGGCCGGCCGCGCCGAGGATCTGCGTCAGGCCGCGCTGGACGGCGATGTGGGTCTCGGTGCCGTACGCCTTGGCGGCGCCCGCGTCGGCGCCGGTCAGGGTGTCGGCGGCGACGGCACCGGTCATCTTCCAGTTCATCAGCCGCATCGCCTCCAGCCGGGCGTGGGTGCGGGCGAACTCCTGGCGCACCCAGGGGATGTCGGCCGTGCCGTTCTCCTTCGCCCAGTCCAGGACGCGTTCCCAGAGCTGGATCATGCGGCCGCCTAGGGCGGCGAGGCCGATGCGCTCGTGGTTCAGCTGGGCCGTGATCAGCCGCCAGCCGCCGTTCACCTCGCCGACGACGTCGGCCGCGGGGACGCGTACGCCGCTGTAGTAGGTGGCGGTGACGACCATGCCGCCCACCGTGCGGATGGGGCTCCAGTCGAAGCCCTCGTCGGTGGTGGGCACGATGAGGATGGAGATGCCCTGGTGTTTGGGGGCGTCCGGGTCGGTGCGGGCGGCGAGCCACACGTAGTCGGCGGTGTTGGCGCCGCTGGTGAAGATCTTGGAGCCGTCCACGACGTAGGTGTCGCCGTCGCGTACGGCCCGGGTGGTCAGCGAGGCGAGGTCGGTGCCTGCCTCGGGCTCGGTGTAGCCGATGGCGAACACGATGTCGCCGGAGAGGATGCCGGGCAGGAACCGCCTGCGGTGCTCCTCGGACCCGTGCGCCATGAGGGTGGGGCCGACCGTGTTGACGGTGACGAAGGGGAAGGGCAGCCCGGCCCGCTGGACCTCGTCGAAGAACACGTACTGGTCCTCGACGGACCGGCCCTGGCCGCCGTACTCGGTGGGCCAGCCGATGCCCAGCCAGCCGTCGGCGCCGAGCCGTTTGACGACCTCGCGGAAGCGGTCGCCGCCGACGCCCTCCTCGCCGACGCGGCGGCGTTCGTCCTCGGGCATCAGGCCCGCGAAGTAGGCCCGCAGTTCCCGCCGCAGCTCGCGGTGCGCGGCGCTCTCACGCAGGTGCATGTCTCGTCACTCCTAGGTCGTCGCCCTGGTCGTCGCCGGTCAGGGCAGGAAGCGTCCGCGGCCGTTGGCGAGGAACTCGTCGCGCAGGGCGGTCTTGTCGTCGTCGGTCATCGGCGCGTACGCGGGGCCGCCGCGGCCCGTCCAGCGGTATACGGGGTCGTCGGTGCGCCAGCCGTCGAGCTGCATCTCCTTCCTGCGCAGCTTGTTGGAGCCCGTGGTGGGCAGCGCGTGCGAGACGCGGACGTAGCGCGGGGCGCCCTTGGTGCCCAGGTCCTCCTGGCGGGCGAGGAATCCGGGCAGGTCCAGGTCCTCGAAGCGGGTGCCGTCGGGGATCTCGACGGCGGCCATCACCTGGTCGCCGGAGCGGGGGTCGGGCACGCCGAAGACGCCGGCGGCGACGACGCCCGGGTGCCTGCGCAGGACGCGTTCGGTGAGCAGCGCGGAGATGTTCTCGCCGTCGACGCGGATCCAGTCCCCGGAGCGGCCCGCGAAGTAGAAGTAGCCGGCCTCGTCCACGTAGCCGAGGTCACCGGTCCAGTACCAGCCGTGCCTGACCCGTTCGGCGTTGGCCGCCTCGTTGTTCCAGTAGCCCTCGAAGCGGGCGGCGCCCTCGGTGTCGACGATCTCGCCGATGGCCTCCTCGGGGTTGCGCACCCGGCCGTAGGCGTCGAGCAGGGCGGGCGGACAGGTCCGGCGGGTCGTCGGGTCGACGATGCGGACGCCGTCGCGGGCGGGTCTGCCGAGGGCGCCCACCGGTCCGTCGGCGACGCGCTTGAGCATGCCGGCGCCCTCGCTGGACCCGTACCCTTCGACGAGACGGCAGCCGAACCGGGCCAGGAACCGGTCGGCGTCCTCGGGCGAGGCCTCGGTGCCGAAGGCGTGGGTGAGCCGGTTGTCGGCGTCGTCCGGTGTCTCGGGCAGCGCGAGGACGTAGCCGATGGCCTTGCCGACGTAGGTGAAGTAGGTGGCGCCGTAGTGGCGGACGTCGGGCAGGAAGCCGGACGCGGAGAACTTGCGGGTGAGGGCGATGGTGGCGCCCGCGCTGAGGGCCGGCGCCCACAGGGCCATCAGGGCGTTGCCGTGGAACAGCGGCATCGGGCAGTAGCAGGTGTCGGCGCGGGTGATGTCGTACTTGGCGCTGTTGGCGGCGCCGAGCGCGGCGAGCCTGCCCTGCGAGCAGATGGCCGCCTTGGAGGTGCCGGTGGTGCCGGAGGTGAGCAGGAGCAGCATGGTCGTGGTGGCCGTGACGTCCGGGGCGGCGTGCGCGGGTCCCCGCCCGGCGTGGGCGGCGAGGCCGGTCGCGTACCCGGGGTCGTCGACGACGAGGAAGCGGTCGCGCTTCACACCGACGTCCAGGCCGTCGAGCAGGTCGAGACCGGCCCGGTCGGTGACGATCAACTGGCACTCGGTGTGCCGCACTTCGCGTGCGAGTTCGGCGCCGCGCCGGGTCGGGTTGATGCCGATGACGGCCGCGCCGGCCAGGGCGGCTCCGCCGAGCCAGAACACGTACTCGGGCACGTTGTCGAGGAGTACGCCGATGTGGAACGGCCCCTCGGTGCGCAGTTCGGCGGCCAGGGCGGCGCGGGCGGCGCTCTCGTCGACCACCTCGCCCCAGGTCCAGGTCCGTTCGCGGGTCAGCAGGCCCGGGTGGTCGTCCCCGGCGCGGGCGAGCAGCAGGTCGGCAATCGTCTGGTGTGGCAACGTCGGTCCCTCTCACCCGGTGGACGGGTCTGCCGGTGTCGGTACGGCGACGGGGCGCCGGTGGTGCGCCCGCGTTCCGTTGGTGGTGGTCGTACGGCGCCCTCTCGGGCCGTGTCCGCCCCCGGTCCCTCCCGCCGTCGGCGACGCTAGCCGCGGCCGGGGCGGCCGGGCCGGGGCGATCCCGCTGACCGGGAGGGACGGGCGTGGGCGCGTGCTGCCGGCGGTGCCCGGGGGCTCGGATCGGGGGCGCCGGGTGGTCAGTCGAAGTTGGCCTGCCCGCCGTCGAGCGGCACCGTGGCGCCGGTCAGGTAGCGGGCGTCCGGTCCGCACAGCATCACCACGGCCCGCCCGATGTCCCGTTCGCAGTCGCCGACGTAGCCCAGCGGGATGGTCGCGCTGAACTCGGCGGCCTCCTCCGGGTGGGCGTCCTGCCACGTGGCGTAGGCGGGTGACACGGCGTGCGGGGCGATGGCGTTGACGCGGATGCCGTCGCGGCCCCACTCGTTGGCGGCGGCCCTGGTGAGGGTGCGCAGGGCGGTCTTGGCCGCCGCGTAGGCCCCGTAGGTGCTCAGGTCCCAGCGGACCATGGCGGAGGTGACGACGTTGACGATCGCTCCGCCGTTCCGCTTCAGGTGGGGGTGCGCGGCGTTCATGAAGGCGAACGCCGCGAACGGTCCGCTCTCGAAGCCCTTGCGGAACTGGGCGCCGGACAGCGACAGCAGCGGTCCGTAGCAGCCGGTGTAGGCGTTGTTGACCAGGATGTCGAGGCCGCCGAAGCGCGCGGCGACGGCGTCGACGGTGCCGGGGATGCGGTCCGTGTCCAGCACGTCGAGGACGAACGGCTCCGCCTCCGCTCCCCTGGCCCGCAGCAGCTCGCAGGTCGCCTCCAGTTTGGCCGCGGTGCGCCCGAGGACGGCGATGCGGGCGCCCTCGGAGGCCAGCGCGAGGGCGATGCCCTGTCCCACGCCCTGGCCGGCGCCGCTGACGAGGGCCACCTTGCCGTCGAGGTTCCGTACCGGATTCGTCATGGTCGCCTCCCTCCTCAGCTCGGCCGCGGCAGCTGCTTGTTGACGAACAGGCCCTCCGCGGTGACGCAGACCCGGCCGCCGGCCGTGATCTCGCCGACCGTGCGGATCCGCGAGCCGTCCACCGAGACCTGCCGCCCGGTGACGGTGAGGGGCTCGAACAGCGGGGTGGGCCGCAGGTAGCGCAGGGTGAGTTCGGCGGTCATCCCCGAGGTGCCCGCCCAGTGGTTGGCGACGCCCAGGGTGTGGTCGAGGAGCAGCGCCGAGACGCCGCCGTGCACGTGGCCGGGCGGGCCCTGGTAGGGCAGGTCGAGGGTGACGACGCCCTCGATGGAGCGGTCCTCCCGGCCGTGCAGGACGAGCGGCGGGGCTATGGCGTTCTCCGGGCCGGTGACGGGGTCGTGGCGGGTGACGCCCTCGCCGCGCCACATCTCGGCGAGGCGTTCGGGGACGGTGGGGGCCTTCTCGGTGAGCCGGCCGGTGACGGCGTCGAGGCGTGCGGCGATCTCGGTCATGTCGGCGCCGGTTCCGTCACCGGCCCGCAGCAGGGCGGTGACCAGGCGGCGGGCGGCGGCGACCGCGGCGTCGACGCCGTCGGTGCGGGGCTCGGCCACGAGGCGGGGGCCCGTGACGGGCGTGGGCGCGGGTTCCGGGGTGCCTTCGGCGGCTGATCCGGACCGGGCGGCTTCGTCTGCGGCGCGGGCGTTCACGGGCGCACCGTCGCCGTCGCGTGGGTGAGCACGGGCGCGTCGTCGCGCTCGGGGCAGGCGGCGTGCAGCAGGAGCCGCTGGGTGCCGTCGTCGTCCGGTGGTCCGTCGCGCCACACGGACGTCACGATGGACTCGCCGGGGACGAGGGGTCCCGCGAAGCGCACGGTGAGGCCGGTGAGGCGGCTGACGTCGCCGTTGAGGACGCCGTCGACCAGGGCTTTGGCGACCAGTCCGTAGGAGGCGAGGCCGTGCAGGATCGGCCGTTCGAAACCGGCCGAGCGGGCGAAGGCGGGGTCGGCGTGGAGCGGGTTGAGGTCGCCGTTGAGCCGGTACCACAGGGCCTGTTGGGGTGTGGTGGCGGTGGTGAGGACGGTGTCGGCGGGGCGTTCCGGTGCCGCCGTGTGTTCCTCGGGGCCGGGGCCGCCGCCGAAGCCGCCCTCGCCGCGGGCCCAGATGCGGGTGGTCGTGGTCCACAGCGGTGCGCCGTCGGCGCCGGTGGCCGCCGACTCCAGGACGACGAGCGCGGCCTTGCCCTTGTCCCACACCTCGGCGACGCGGGAGCGCAGGGTCGCGGTGCCCGAGGCGGGCAGGGGGCGGTGCACCCGCAGGCCCTGTCCGGCGTGGAGTACGGCGCGCAGGTCGACGTCGACGCCGGGCATCTCCAGACCCGGCGCGGGCGCCTCCCCGGCGGAGGGGCCGGTGCCGGCCACCAGGGCGAAGGTGGGCAGCACCAGGAGGTTCTTCTCGTAGGTCAGGTGCAGCTCGGGGTCGGTGGCCGCGGCGCCGCCGGCGCCCAGGCTCAGGTGGTAGAGGAGAACGTCGCGCGTGGTCCAGCGGATCTCGCGGACGGAGGGGTCCGCGCGCAGCGCCTTGTCGCGGTCGATGGGCATGGTCGGGTCAGCCTTTCCGGGTGGGCTCGGGGTCGCGGGGCAGGCCGAGGAGGCGCTCGCCGATGATGTTCAGCTGGACCTCGGTGGTGCCGCCCGCGATGGACAGGCAGCGGGAGTTGAGGAACATCCACATGGCGTCGTGGCGTTCGCCCTCGCCGGTGAGCGCGGCGTCGGCCTGCCAGTCCACGCAGGTCTCCCAGACCCGCTGCTGGTCCTCGACCCCGAGGAGTTTGGCGATGGACGCCTCGGCGCCGGGCTGCTGTCCGGAGACGGTGCGCAGGGTGGTGCGCAGGGCGAGGAGGGCGCCGGTCTGGGCGTCGCAGAGGTGGCCGCCGAGGGTGGTGAGGCGTTCCCCGTCCAGGCCGTCAAAGTCCGGTCCGCCGCAGGCGGCGATCTCCAGCAGGGTTTCGGCGCCGGAGCCGACGGCGTCGTGGGAGAGGGCGACGCGTTCGTTGGCGAGGGTGGTGCGGGCGAGTTTCCAGCCGTCGCCGGGCGTGCCGACGAGCAGGTCGTCGGGGACGAACACGTCGTCGAGGAAGACCTCGTTGAACTCGGACTCCCCGGTGATCTGCCGCAGCGGCCGGATGTCCAGGCCGGGGCTGGTCATGTCGAGGAGGAAGTACGAGATGCCCTTGTGCTTGGGCACGCCGGTGTCGGTGCGGGCGAGCAGGACGCCCCAGTGGGCGTCTCGGGCCATGGACGTCCACACCTTCTGCCCGTTGATGCGCCAGCCGCCCTCGGTCTTCTCGGCGCGGGTGGTGAGTCCGGCGAGGTCGGAGCCCGCGCCGGGTTCGCTGAAGAGCTGGCACCAGCGGATGTCGCCGCGCAGGCTCGGGGCGAGGAACCGCTCGCGCTGGGTGTCGTCGCCGTGGGCGATGAGGGTGGGCACCACCCAGCCGCCGATGATCATGTCGACGGGGGTGAGGTCCGCGGCGTCCAGTTCCTCGGCGATGACGAGCTGGGTCACCGGGTCGGCGCCCTTGCCCCAGGGGGCGGGCAGGTGCGGGGCGGTGTAGCCGTGGTCGGCGAGGTGGACGGAGCGGTCCCTGCCCTCCAGGGCGGCGGCCTCCCGCAGTTCGGCGCGGATGCCCTCGCGCACGGTCTCGGCCTCCGGCGGCAGTTCCACGCCCAGCTTGCGCCGGGTGCCGTCCAGGGCGAGGCGGGCGACGCGGCGGCGCCAGGCGGCGGTGGGGCCGAGGGCGACGCGCAGGGTCTGGGCGCGGCGCAGCGCGAGGTGGGCGTCGTGTTCCCAGGTGAAGCCGATGCCGCCGAGCACCTGGACGCAGTCCTTGGCGGTGACGAACGCGGCCTCGACGGCGACGGCACCGGCCACGGCGGCGGCCAGCGCGGCCTCGCCGGGGTCCGCGCCGCCCGGGTCGCCGGCGCGGGCGGCGTCCCAGGCGCAGGCGCGGGCCTGCTCGGCCTGGGCGAGCATGCGGGCGCAGCGGTGCTTGACGCCCTGGAACTGGCCGATGGGACGCCCGAACTGCTCGCGCACCCGGGCGTAGTCGGAGGCGGTGGTGACGCAGCGGTCGGCGATGCCGGAGGCCTCGGCGGCGAACAGGGTGGCGGCGAGGTCCCGGGGGCGCTCCGGTTCGAGGGCGAGGAGGTCGGCGGCCGGGACGGGCACCGAGCGCGCCGTCACCCGGGAGGAGCGGCGGGTGAGGTCGTGGCTGCGGACGTCGGTGGTGTCGACGGCGGCGCGGGGCAGCACGAGCCAGGTGGTGCGGCCCCCGTCGGCGGCGGGCAGCACGAACACGTCGGCGAGGTGGCCGCCGACGACGAGTTCGGAGGTGCCGGTGAGGGTGGCCGTGCCGTCGGCGGCGCGGGTGAGGGCGAGGGTGCCGGGGGCGAGCGCGACGGCGCCGACGGAGGTGCCGGAGGCGAGCGCGGCGAGGTGGGTGCGGTGTCCGGCGGCGTGCAGGACGGCGGAGGCGAGCGTCGTCGGCAGGAAGGGTCCGGGCGCCATGGCCCGCCCCAGTTCCTCGGTGACGACGGCGAGTTCGACCAGCCCGTATCCGGCGCCGCCCGCGTCCTCCGGCAGGTGCAGTCCGAGCAGCCCCTGCTCGGCGAGGCCGTTGAAGTGGCCGGGGAGGATCTCCTTGTCGGCGTCGGCCGCCTCGCGGAGGGTGTTCTCGGTGATGTGCCGGTTCGCGAAGGCGCGTACGGCGTCGCGCAGGTCGCGGTGCTCCTGGGTGAGCCCGATGGTCATGGCGGCTCCTCAGACGCGTTCGATGACGGTGGCGGTGGAGTGCGCCCCGCCGGCGCACATGGTGATCAGCGCGGTGGACTTGCCGGTGCGCTCCAGTTCGTGCAGGGCCTGGGTGACGAGCCGGGCCCCGGTGGAGCCGACGGCGTGGCCGAGGGCGATGGCGCCGCCGTTGACGTTGACCTTGTCCATGTCGGCCTGGTGGACCTGGGCCCAGGACAGGACGACGGAGGCGAAGGCCTCGTTGATCTCGACGAGGTCGATGTCGTCGAGGGTCATGCCGGCGGTGCGCAGGACCCGTTCGGTCGCGGCGACCGGGCCGTCCAGGTGGTAGTAGGGGTCGGAGCCGACCATGGTGGAGGCCACGATCCGGGCGCGTGGGCGCAGTCCTTCGCGGGCGGCGCGCTCGCGGCTCATCAGCAGGACGCCGGCGGCGCCGTCGCTGATCTGGGAGCTGTTGCCCGCGGTGTGGATGCCGTCGGGCAGGACCGGCTTGAGTGCGGCCAGTGCCTCGGGAGTGGTGTCGCGCAGGCCCTGGTCGCGGGTGACGAGGGCGGTCTCGCCGGTGGGGCCCTCGGCGCCGATCACGGGGGCCTCGACGCCGATGATCTGCTGCTCGAAGCGGCCCTCCGCCCAGGCGCGGGCGGCGTTGCGCTGGGAGGCGAGGCCGAGGGCGTCCGCGTCGGCCCGCGTGATGCCCCGGTGCCGGGCGATGCGCTCGGCGGCGGTGAACTGGTCCGGCATGTCCAGGGACCAGCTCTCCGGCACGGGCACGCCGGTGTCGGGCGTGAGGGCCTTGCCGAGGAAGACCCGGCTCATCGACTCGACGCCGCAGCCGATGCCGGTCTCGATGGCGCCCGAGGCGATCAGACCGGCGACCAGGTGCACGGCCTGCTGGGACGATCCGCAGGCGCAGTCGATGGTGGTGCAGGCGGTGGTGTGCGGGAGCCCGGTGTGCAGCCAGGCGTTGCGGGTGACGTTGTTGGACTGCTCACCGGCCTGGGTGACACAGCCCCCGATGACCTGCTCCACGGTGTCGGGGGCGATGCCGGCCCGCTCGACGAGGCCCTTCTGGGCGAGCCCGAGGAGCTCCGCCGGGTGGAGCCCGGACAGGACACCGCGGCGCCGGCCGACCGGTGTCCGCGCGGCTTCGACGATGACGGCCTCGGTCATGGCTCTCCGTATGGGGTGAGGGGGCGTGGGGCCCGGGACTGGCTGACTGTGGGTGCTGCTGCTCCAAAAACTAGAATTCGTTCTGGAAGTGGGCAAGATCCAGTCCCGCTCAGTGGCCGGCGGCCACTCGGCCCCCAGGGGGACCTCGTCAGATGTGCGACCCCCCGTCCACCCGCAGCTCGGCCCCGGTGAGGTACCCCGCGTCGCGGGACGCCGCGAAGGCGATCACCCCGGCGATCTGCTCGGGCTCGGCGGCGCCGAACGGGGAGCGGATCCGCCCGTAGTACGAGACGTCCAGGTCGGGCGGCAGCACGTGCGGCCCGGCCAGCGGCGTGGCGACCGAGCCGGGCGAGACGGGCACGACGCGGATGCCCCGGTGGGCGACCTCGGCCGCGAGGGACAGGGAGAAGCCGAGGACGGCGCCCTTGGAGGCGGCGTAGGCGGTCATGTACGGGTTCCCGTGTGCCGCGGCCGACGAGGCGACGTTGACGACGACGCCGGTGCGGTCCGGCAGCAGCGGCAGGGCCTCCCGGCAGAACAGGGCGGTGCCCACGGCGTTGACCGTGAAGAGGTGGTGCAGGTCGGCGACGGTCAGCCGGTCGATCGGCGTGGTGCGGTGGATGCCGGCGACGTTCACCAGGACGTCGAGGCCGCCGAGTTCGTCCGCCGCCGCCCGGACTGCCGCCACCACCGCGGCCTCGTCGGCGACGTCGGCGACGCGGGTCGCGATCCGCCCGGGACCGGAGGCCGCGGCGGCCGTTTCGGCCAGTCCCTCGCCGGACAGGTCGACGGCGAACAGCGCCGCGCCCTCCGCGGCCAGACGCAGCGCGGTGGCCCGCCCGATGCCGGATCCACCCCCGGTGAGCAGGACCTTCGTACCTTCGAAGCGGTTCATCGCGGCTCCTCTTCACGGCGTGTGCCGACGGACGGGGCGGCGGACTGTACGCCCGCCGGCCGCGATGGAGAGGGCCCTGTCCCACCGAGCGGGACCGCCCCTCGCGCGGCCCGGGACCGGCGGTACCGGTCAGTGGGACTCACCGCCGTGGACCCGGATGTCCGCGCCTACCGTCCGGACCGTGGAGACCACGCGTCCTGAGGGGATGAGAGCAACGTGAGCGCAGTCGAGTCAGCACACGACGACGTCAGGGCCATCGAGGCGGCCGCGGCACCGACCCGCTTCGCGCGCGGCTGGCACTGCCTGGGCCTCGCCGAGAAGTACAAGGACGGCAAGCCGCACGCCGTGACGGCCTTCGGCCAGAAGCTCGTGGTGTTCCAGGCCGGTGACGGCACGCTCAACGTCCTGGACGCCTACTGCCGGCACATGGGCGGCGACCTCTCCCAGGGCACGGTCAAGGGCGACCAGGTGGCCTGTCCCTTCCACGACTGGCGCTGGGGCGGCGACGGCCGCTGCAAGCAGATCCCGTACTCCAAGCGGGTCCCGCTGCGGGCCCGTACGGCGGCCTGGCCGACGCTGGACCAGGACGGCATGCTCTTCGTCTGGAACGACCCCGAGGGCAACCCGCCGCCCGCGGACGTGACCATCCCCCGCATCGAGGGCGCCACGAGCGACGAGTGGACCGACTGGCTCTGGTACGAGACCGTGGTCGACGCCAACTGCCGTGAAGTCGTCGACAACGTCGTGGACATGGCCCACTTCTTCTACGTCCACTACTCCTTCCCGACGTACTTCAAGAACGTCTTCGAGGGGCACACCGCCACCCAGTACATGCGCGGCACCGGCCGTCCCGACGCGCGCCCGCAGGAGCAGGACGGCAAACCGAAGACCAGCGGCAGCAACTCGGTGGCCTCGTACCACGGCCCGTCCTTCATGATCGACGACCTCACCTACCACTACGAGGACGCCGACGACGTGCGCTCGGTCCTGATCAACTGCCACTACCCGGTGGACGCGAACCGCTTCGTGCTCCAGTACGGCATCGTCGTCAAGCGCTCGGCGTCCCTGTCCGCCGAGGAGGCCGACGAACTCGCCGCGGGCATGGGTCAGTTCATCAAGCTCGGCTTCGAGCAGGACATCGAGATCTGGAAGAACAAGACCCGCATCGACAACCCGCTGCTGTGCGAGGAGGACGGCCCGGTCTACCAACTCCGCCGCTGGTACGGGCAGTTCTACGTCGATGCCGGGGAGGTGACGGCGGAGATGACCGACCGCTTCGAGTTCGAGCTGGACACCGCGCGGCCCGTGGAGGCGTGGCAGCGGGAGGTCGAGGCCAACCTCGCCCGCAAGGCCGCCGCCGGCGAGGGCCGGCCGGTCTGATGCGCGTCGGCCGACAGAACGACACCAGGATCGACAACCGGCTCGACACCCAGCGCGCCGACGGGGTCCCGATGCGGCCGCTGGCCTGCGAGCGGTGCGCCGCCGAGGTGCTGGTGCGCAAGAGCAGCTGGCAGCAGACGAGCGTGCAGTGGACCGCGCGGGCCACGGCGGCCTGCGCGGAACGGGACGCGACCGACGGGGACGGGACGAGTGGGACGGGCGGGACCGAGGGGGCCTTCGAGGGCTGCCGGTCCCTGCGCGACACCATCCGCGAGGCGGCGCTGCGCGGCCGGATCGAGGTCGTCGACCCGGCGGGCCCCGGCCCCGCACCCCGCTCAGGACCGGGGCCGGGCTCCCCGCCCGATCCCCGGGCCTGAGCCCGGCGCACCCGCCCAGGACCGTCCGCCGGGACACTTCCCCGGGCCCGGCGGACACAACGGTGGGGCCGGGTACGCGCACCCCGCGCGTACCCGGCCCCACCGCGTTCAGGAGGCGGACCGCAGTTCCGCCGCTGCCGCCGCACCGGCGCGGCGGCCGAAGAACGTGCCGTCTCCGAGCGACGTACCGCTGACGTACCCCTCGCCGTGGATGCCGGAGGCCGCCCGCCCCGCGGCGAACAGGCCGGGCAGGACGGTCCCGGACACGTCGAGGACGGCGCCGTCCACGGTGGTGCGCAGCCCGCCCAGGGTGAACCCGGCGACGCCCGTGCCCGCCCCCGCGCTCGGCCGGCCGCCCTGGTGGAAACCGGCCCGGGGGTCGATCGCCGCGAACGGCCCCTTCAGCGGGCGGAGCCAACGGGCGTCCTTGTGGAAGTACGGGTCCCGCCCGCGCGCCGCGTGCCTGTTGTAGGTGCCCACCGACGACTCCAACGCCCCCGGCGGCATATCGAGTTCGGCCTCCAGCTCGCCCAGGGTCCCGGACACGAACCGGGGGACGACGCCCCAGCGTTCACGCTCGGGCACCGCCTCGTAGCCCTCCTCGTCGACGATCACCCAGTACGGGGCGGGCTGGGTCAGCACGGCGGCCACGCTGAACAGGCCCGGGTAGACGTCCTCGTTGACGAAGCGCTGCCCGTGGGCGTTGACGAGCATGCCGCGCACGGCCAGGGCGGGCAGTGCGGTCAGGGCCAGTTCGACCACGCCCATGCGGCGCGTCGCGGCGCCGAGGGCGGCGGCCATCCGGATGCCGCTGCCGTCGTCGAGACCGTCGCTGACCCTGCCGTGGGCGAGCAGGTGCGGGGCGTGGTCGGCGAGCATCTCCTCGTTGTCGGCGAACCCGCCGGTGGTGAGCACCACTCCCCCGCGTGCCCGGTACGCCAGGTCCTCGCCGTGCCGGCGGGCGGTGACGCCGACGACGCGGCCGGTGTCGTCCACGATCAGGGCGGTGGCCAGGGTGTCGGCGTGCGTCACCGCGCCCGCCTCCTCGGCGGCGGCGACCAGTTTCTCCATCACCAGCCAGCCGCCGAACGCCTCGGTGGCCGTGCGGTGGCCGCGGGGCGCGGGGCGGGCGATCTCGTTGTAGGGCCAGGCGTTCTCGCCCAGCCACATCAGACCGTCCCGGGTGGTCGGCATCCAGGTCGGCGCGTCCCACAGGGTCGGTTCGAAGGCCAGCCCCCGGTCCACGAACCACTGGAAGTGGGCGACGCTCTCCTCGCAGTACAGGCGCAGTTTCCCGTCGTCGGCGTGCGGTCCGAGGGCCGCCCGGAGGTAGGAGTACATCTCCTCGGGGCTGTCCTCGAAGCCGCAGGCCCTCTGCACCTCGGTGCCGCCGCCCAGATACAGCTCGCCGCCCGACAGCGCGGACGACCCGCCGGGGCCGCCCGCGCGTTCCAGGACCAGGACGCCGGCGCCCGCCGACGCGGCCTCGAACGCGGCGGCGGCCCCGGCGCAGCCGTGCCCCACGACCAGTACGTCGGTCTCGGCGGCCCAGCGGGTGACGGTCTCGGCGCGGACGGGTGTCACCGGCCGGGCGGTGCTCACGCGTCGGCCCCGGGCGGCGGGCTGAAGGCGGCGAGCGGCTCGGAGCCGGACCAGTCGTGGCCCCAGTAGCTGTCGGCGGTGATCTCCTCGGCGGTGTAGTGCCGTTCGTCGACGCGCAGGCCCTCGCAGCCGTACTCGATGTCCCAGCCGCCGGGGGCGCGCACGTAGAAGGAGACCATCTTGTCGTTGGTGTGCCGGCCCAGCGTGGAGGAGAGGGAGAAGTCCCGCTTGTTCACGTTGTCGAGGGCGCGGCCGACGGCGTCGAGGGTGTCCACCTCGACCATGAGGTGCACCAGGCCGGGTTCGCCGCTGTGCGGGGCGGGGCAGACGGCGAGGCTGTGGTGGCGTTCGTTGACGCCCATGAAGCGCACCCGGCGGGGCGGCGCGTCGGGCGCCTGGCCGCTGAGCCGGATCCCGCCGCGCGGCAGGAAGCCGAGCACCTCGGTGTAGAAGGCGACCGTGTCGTCCATGGCGGTGGTGGGCAGCACCACGTGCCCCATGCCCTGGCCGTCGGTGACGAACCGCTGCCCGAGGCCGGTCAGTACGGGGCTGTGGTCGAGGATCGGCGCGAAGAACACCTCGACGGGCACGCCCGCCGGGTCCTCGAAGGCGATGCCCGCCTCGACTCCCCGGTCGTCGGCCTCCTCCTGGCTCAGCATCTTCACGGCCGTACCGGACGCCTCGACGGCACGCCCGACCGCGGCCAGCGCGAACTGGTCGCGCACCTCCCAGCCGACGGACAGCACGCGGTCGGTGTCGCCGGGCAGGACGACGAGGCGGGCGCGGCGCTCGTCCATGCGCAGGTAGAGGGCGTCGGGGTCGGGTCCCGTTCCCTCGGCGAACCCGAGGGCGTCCACGGTGAGTTCGCGCCAGCGGTCGAGGTCGCGGGTCTGGACGCGGAGGTAGCCGAGTCCTCGGATCTGGGTCATGTCTGGTCCTCCCTGGGTGGTCAGATCATCGAGCGCATCGGGCCCTGCGGCGGCTCCACGCCGATCTCCGTCAGGGCGGAGGCGTGGAAGACGGCCCCGGGCACGTGGATGGCGTGCGCCAGGCCCGTGTGCACGTCGCGCCAGAAGCGCTGAATCGGGTTGTCGAGCCGCATGGCGTTGCCGCCGGAGCGGGCCACGATCTCGTCGACCGCGCGGACCGCGCGCCAGGCGGCGGCGGCCTGGGTGCGCCGGCCGACGGCACGGCGCTCGAAGGTGATCTCCTGCCCGGCGGCGACCATGTCGTACATCCGGCTGACGTTGTCGAGGAGCGCGGCCCGGGAGGCGGCGATCTCGGCCGCCGCGTCCCCGACGGCGTAGAGGACGTACGGGTCGTCCCGCACGGCCTGCCCGGTTATCTGCACGCGGTCGCGCTGGTAGGCGAGGTGGTGGGCGAGGGCGCCCTCGCACATGCCGATGACGGCGGAGGTGATGCCGAGCGGGAAGGCGGCGGAGAACGGCAGCCGGTAGGCGGGGTTGGTCAGGCCCGACTCGGCGGCCAGGGAACCGTCCACCACCTTGGCGTACTCGATGACCCGGTACGCGGGGACGAAGGCGTCCTTGACGACGACGTCCTTGCTGCCGGTGCCGCGCAGGCCGACGACGTCCCAGGAGTCCTCGACGATCTCGTAGTCGGCGCGCGGCAGGATGACGTGCACGGATTGCGGCGGGTTCAGCCGGTTGCCGTCGGCGTCGGCGAGGAAGCCGCCGAGGAAGATCCACTGGCAGTGGTCGGTGCCGGAGGAGAACTGCCAGCGGCCGTTGAAGACGTAGCCGCCGTCGACGGGCCTGAGCAGGCCCATCGGCGCGTACGGGGAGGCGATCCAGGTGTCCGGGTCCTCCCCCCAGACCTCTTCCTGGACCCGCGGGTCGGCCATCGCCATCTCCCAGGGGTGTACGCCGACGACACCGGCGACCCAGCCGGTGGCGCCGTCGCAGGCGGCGATCCGCATGACGGTCTCGGCGAACTCGCGCGGGTGCAGTTCGAGTCCGCCGTAGGTCTTGGGCTGGAGCATGCGGATGGCGCCGACGTCGCGCAGGACCTTGACGGCCTGGTCGTCGAGCCGGCCGAGGGCTTCGTTGGCGGGGCCGAGGGCGCTGATCTCGTCGGCGCGTGCCTCGACGGCCTCGAGTACGGGATTGGTCATGGCGGTGCTCACTTCCCCGGGGAGGTCGGTGCGGTGGTGCGGTCCCTCTCGGCGAGGCCGACCGCGATCTCGATGAGCTGGTCCTCCTGGCCGCCGACGAGTTTGCGGCGCCCGGCCTCCAGCAGGATCTCGGCGCCGGACACCCCGTACTTGCCGGCCTGGCGGGCGGCGTGCTTCAGGAAGCTGGAGTAGACGCCGGCGTAGCCCATGGTCAGCGACATGCGATCGAGCAGGCACTCGCCGTCCATGACGGGCCGTACGACGTCCTCGGCGGCGTCGATGATCTTGAGCACGTCGATGCCGGTGCGGATGCCCAGGCGTTCGGCGACGGCGGCGAACCCCTCGACGGGGGTGTTGCCCGCGCCCGCGCCGAAGCGGCGGGTGGAGCCGTCGATCTGGGTGGCTCCGGCGCGCACGGCGAGCACCGAGTTGGCGACGCCGAGGCCGAGGTTCTCGTGGCCGTGGAAGCCGACCTGGGCGTCGTCGCCAAGTTCGGCGACGAGGGCGGCGATGCGGTCGCCGGTCTCCTCCATGACGAGGGCGCCGGCGGAGTCGACGACGTAGACGCACTGGCAGCCGGCGTCGGCCATGACGCGCGCCTGCCGGGCCAGGGCCTCGGGCGGGCTGCTGTGCGACATCATCAGGAACCCGACGGTCTCCAGGCCCAGTTCGCGGGCGAGGCCGAAGTGCTGGACGGCGATGTCGGCCTCGGTGCAGTGGGTGGCGATCCGGCAGATCGAGGCGCCGTTGTCGGCGGCCTCGCGGATGTCGTCCTGGAGGCCGAGGCCGGGCAGCATCAGGAAGGCGATCTTCGCGCGCCGCGCGGTCTTCACCGCGGCCTTGATGAGTTCCTGCTCGGGGGTGTGGCTGAAGCCGTAGTTGAACGAGGACCCGCCGAGGCCGTCGCCGTGGGTGACCTCGATGACGGGGACGCCCGCGTCGTCGAGGGCGGCCACGATGGAGGTGACGTGGTCGACGGTGAACTGGTGCTGCTTGGCGTGCGAGCCGTCCCTGAGGGACGAGTCGGTGACGCGGATGTCCAGGTCGGTGCTGTAGGGCATGACTCGTGTACTCCTCGGTGGGCGGGTCTCAGGCACCGGCGCGGCGGGCGGTGATCCGCTGGGCGAAGCCCTCGCCGACCTTGGTGGCGGCGGCGGTCATGATGTCGAGGTTCCCGGAGTACGGGGGCAGGAAGTCGCCGGCGCCCTCCACCTCCAGGAACACCGCCACGCGGGCGAGTCCGCCGCTGACCGGGGTCGGCTCGTCGAACTGCGGCTCGGTGCGCAGCCGGTAGCCGGGCACGTAGGAGGCGACCTTGGCGACGGTCTCGTGGATCGACGCGGTGACGGCGGCGTGGTCGGCGTCGGCGGGGATCGCGCAGAAGACGGTGTCCTGCATGAGCATCGGGGGTTCGGCCGGGTTCAGGATGATGATGGCCTTGCCCTGGGCGGCGCCGCCGATGGTCTCGATGCCGCGGCTCGTGGTGAGGGTGAACTCGTCGATGTTGGCGCGGGTGCCGGGCCCGGCGGACGGCGAGGCGACGCTGGCGACGATCTCCGCGTACGGCACCTCGGTGACCCGGGAGACGGCGTGCACGATCGGGATGGTGGCCTGTCCGCCGCAGGTGATGAGGGAGACGTTCGGCGCGTCGAGGTGGTCGCCGAGGTTGACGGCGGGCACGACGGCGGGGCCGATGGCGGCCGGGGTCAGGTCGATGGCCTGGATGCCGAGTGCGGCGTACCGAGGCGCGTTGGCCTTGTGGACGTACGCGGAGGTCGCCTCGAAGACCAGGTCGGGCCGCTCGGCGGCGGACAGCAGCGGTTCGACGCCGTCGGCGCCGGTGTGCAGTCCGTGGTCGGCGGCGCGCTTGAGGCCGGGGCTCTGCGCGTCGATGCCGATCATCCAGCGCGGCTCGATGGTCTCGGAGCGCAGCAGCTTGTACATCAGGTCCGTGCCGATGTTGCCGGATCCGACGATCGCGGCGGTCGCCTTGGTCACTGTTTCGAACCTCATCCGAGTCGAGGGAGTCCAGAGAAGAGAGAGAGAGAGAGGGGGGCGGGAGGGGCTCAGCCGTCGTAGGTGACCTTCAGCCGGTCGCTGACCGGGCGTGCCTGGCAGGCGAGGACGAGTCCGTCGGCCAGGTCCCGGGCGTCGAGGACCTCGTTGCGTTCCATGACGACCTCGCCCTCCACGAGGACGCAGGCGCAGGCGCTGCACGCGCCCTCCCGGCAGGAGTAGGGGGCGTCGAGTCCGGCCGCGAGGAGCACGTCGAGCAGGGGTTTGCCGCGCGGCCAGTCGACGGTGTGGCTCTCCCCGTCCAGCTCCACCTCGGCCGTGCTGACGGGCCCCTCGGTGTCCGCCTGCGGGTCGTTGTCCGGCTCGGCGAACGGGTCGCCGGTCAGGGAGGTGAACCGCTCGACGGTGATCCGGCCGGCGGGCACCCCCAGGTCGGCGAGGGCGCCCGTGGCCAGGTCCATGAAGGGGCCCGGCCCGCACACGAAGGCGGGACGGTCGGCGTAGGGCGCGGCGAGGGCCCGCAGACCGGACGCCGTGGGCCTGCCCTGGAGGGACTCCAGCCAGTGCAGGACGGTGAGCCGGTCGCCGTACTCCCGTGCCAGCGCGGTCAGTTCCTCGCGGAAGATGACGGACTGCTCGTCCCGGTTGGCGTAGACGAGGGTGACGCCGCCGGTCCCGGCGTGGAGTGCGGAGGTGAGGATCGACATGACCGGGGTGATGCCACTGCCCGCGGCGAGCAGCAGGAAGTCGCCGTCGAGGGAGTCGGGCGTGAAGGTGCCCGCGGGCCGCAGCACCTGGAGGGTGTCGCCCTCGGTGACGTGGTCGCAGATCCAGTGGGAGGCGTAGCCCCCGGCGGTGCGTTTGACGGTGACCTTGAGCAGCTCGTCGCGGACCGGGGAGCTGCACAGCGAGTAGCAGCGCGCGGCGCCGCCGTCCCGCTCGGAGGGCACCCGCAGGGTGAGGAACTGGCCCGGCCGGTAGGCGAACGCGGCCCGGTCCTCCTCGGCGGGCTCCAGGACCAGCGAGTGCGCGTCGGCCGTCTCCCGGATCACCTTGACGACGCGTACGGTCAGCGGCCCCGGGCTCACGGCGTGTCCTGGGCGGTGGCGGCCCCGGGGCGGTCGGCGGCGGCCGCGTGCCGGGCGGCGATGTGGCCGAACACGATGGACGGGCCGATGGTGGCGCCCGGACCGGCGTACTCGCCTCCCATCACCGACGCCGAGGTGTTGCCGGTGGCGTACAGTCCGGCGATGGCCGAGCCGTCCTCGCGCAGCACCCGGCTGTGCTCGTCGCAGACCAGGCCGCCCTTGGTGCCGAGGTCGCCGACCTCGATGCGCACCGCGTAGTAGGGGGCCTTGTCGATCTCGTCGAGGTTGGGGTTGGTGAGGGTGGGGTCGCCGTAGTAGCGGTCGTAGGCGCTGTCGCCGCGGCCGAAGTCGGTGTCCTTGCCGGTGCGGGCGAAGCCGTTGAAGCGCGCCACGGTCTCGGCCAGCGTGTCGCGCGGGACGCCGATCCGCTCGGCGAGCTCCTCGATGCTGTCGGCGCGGTGCACGGTGCCCTTGTCGTAGAACGCCTTGGGGAACGGCAGGCCGGGCAGCACCTGGGCGAAGGGGTAGCGGGCGCGGGCCTTGGCGTCCATCACGAACCAGGCGGGGACGTGTCCGCCGGCCAGCTGGTCGTGGACGAAGTTGACGTACGGCGACGACTCGTTGGTGAAGCGCCTGCCGTCGCCGGAGACGATCACCGACGGCGGGATGCAGCGCTCGGAGACGAGCGGGATGGTGGCGCCGGAGGGGTGGTGCACGGACGGCATCCACCAGGCGTCGTCCATGAGGTCCAGTGCGGCACCGAGGGCCTGGCCGGCCGCGATGCCGTCGCCGACGTTCTCGACGGCTCCGGCGCTGTGGTTGTCCCGGCCGCCCTCGGGGAGGTACTTCTCGCGCATCTCCGGGTTGTGGTCGAAGCCGCCGGTGGCGAGGAGGACGCCACGCCGGGCGCCGACGCGCACGGTGCGGCCGTCGCGGGTGACGACGACTCCGGTGACCTTGCCGGCGTCGTCGACGACGAGTTCGGTCATCGGGCTGCGCAGCCACACCGGTACCCCGGCGTCCTTGAGGGCCATGCGCAGGCGGGCGACGAGGGCGCGGCCGCCGGTGGCCATGTGGCGGCGGCGCACGACGTTGGAGGAGACCCGCCAGGCGGCCACGACCGACGCCCAGCGTCCGCGCCAGGTCCGCTTGACCATGGCGAGGTCGCGGTAGTCCTTCGCGGTGATCCACAGGCCGAGGGGGCCCTTGAGGCTGTTGGGCCGCTGGTGCTTCTCGTCCTCGCCGAGCTTGCGGGTGTCGAACGGCAGCGCCTCCACGGACCGGCCGAGCGGGCGTCCGCCCTCGTACTCGGGGTGGTAGTCGGCGTACCCCTTGACCCAGAAGAACCGCATCCAGCGGCTCTTGCCGAGCAGCTCCATCGCGGCGGGCCCCTGGTCGACGTAGGCGTCGAGGCGGGCGTCGGGCACCCGGCCCTCGGTGAGCCGGTCCAGGTAGCGGCGGATCGACTCGCGGCTGTCGTCGTGGCCCTTGGCGCGCAGGGTGGGGTTGTTGGGGATCCAGATGCCGCCGCCGGAGATGCCGGTGGTGCCGCCGTACATCGCGCCCTTCTCGACGACGACGGTGCTCAGTCCGCTGTCGGCGGCGGTCAGCGCGGCGGCCATGCCGCCCCCGCCGCTGCCGACGACGACGAAGTCGAACTCCTCGTCCCAGCCCTGCCGGGCGGGGGCGCTCACGCCGCGTCCTTGCGGGTCAGGAAGGCGAGGACCGCGTTCTCCCAGGCGGCCTTCTGCTCGATCATCACCCAGTGCCCGCAGTCGGGGAAGACGTGCAGTTCGGCGTCCGGGATGGTGCGCATGGGCAGGAGCGCCATGTCGACGGGGCTGACGCGGTCGTCGCGGCCCCAGGTGAGCAGCGTCCTGGCCTTCAGCCGGTGCAGCAGCGCCCAGTACGGTGCCTCGTCGGAGGCGGCCGCGGCGGCGGCCCGGGCGGCGAAGGCCTCGCTGCCGTACATCAGGCGGGCGCTCGCGAGCGTCTCCGGGTCGGTGGCCTGCGCCCAGCGCTCCTCGATCAGTTCCTCGGTCACCAACGCCGGGTCGTACACCATCGAGTGCAGCCACCGCACCAGGCGCTCGCGGGAGGGCGCGTCGGTGAACTCGGTGAGCAGCTTGATGCCTTCGCCGGGCGCCGGGCTGAACACGTTGCGGCCGATGCCGCCGATCGTCACCAGGCGTCGCACCCGCTCGGGGTGTGCCAGCGCGAAGCGGGTGCCGACGATGCCGCCCATGGAGTTGCCGATGATGTCGACCTGCTGGAGGCCGAGGCCGTCCAGGAACCGGGTGACGGCCGAGGCCGCGGTGGCCATGGGGTGGCCGTCGGCCGGGTCACTGACCCCGAACCCCGGGAACTCCAGGACGAGGCAGCGGAAGTGCTCGGCGAACGTGCCCAGGTTGTGGCGGTAGTTGCGCCAGCCGGTGACGCCGGGGCCCGAACCGTGCAACAGCAGCAGGGGCGGACCGTCTCCGGCCTCGTGGTAGCGCAGCACACCCTGATCTGTGGGGAGTTCGCGCAGTGTGGAGTCGTGGCTCAGCTCCGTCATCATTCCCTGCCCTCAGTGGACCTCAGTGGACCTCGGTGGTCGGTGGTCCCGGACGGTAGTCAGGGCCGGCGGGGCCGCGCGGGAGACGTCTCGGTCAGCGGGATGCGTGCGGCGGGGGCGGGGGCCGCGCGTGCCTCGGGAGCGGGTCCGCGGGTGGTTCCACTCATCGGGAACGGGAGCCCGGCCCGGCCGGAGGGTGTCCTAGCTTCGGCCCCCTGCCCGCTCCCGGGCACATCACCGCACCGTCCCCCTCGAGGTGAAACCGATGACCGCAGAGTCCCTGTCCCCGCCCGAGGCCGCCGAGGAGACCGAGCCGACGCCCCTGCGGATGCGGCGCGTCATGGGCACCTTCGCGTCCGGCGTGACCGTCGTGACGGGGACGGGCCGGGACGGTGCCCCCGTGGGATTCGCCTGCCAGTCCTTCGCGTCCGTCTCCCTCGAACCGCCCCTGGTGCTGTTCTGCGCCGACCACCGCGGGCGTGCCTGGCCGAGGATCAGGGAGTCGGGCCGGTTCACCGTGAACATCCTCGGCGCGCAGCAGACGGATCTGTGCGGTCGGTTCGGGTCCAGCAAGGGCCGCAAGTTCGAGGGCCTGAGCTGGGAGTCGTCCCGCTGGGGCACTCCGTCGCTGCCCGGCGTACTGACGCGGGTGCACGCCGATGTGCACGACGTGCACGCGGCGGGCGACCACGACGTGGTGGTGGGCCGGGTCCTCGCCCTGGAGACGGTGACCGAACGGGAGCCGATGCTCTTCTTCCGCGGTGGCTTCGGTGTCCAGAGCCCGGCGGCCGCGGTCACGGCCTCCGACGTGTGGGGGTGGGGCGACCACTGGGGATGAGCGGCACCGCGCCCGGGAGCTTCGCCGAAGATGCCGCCGGGCCCCACCGGAGGCCCCGGGGCTCCGCCGCAGGTCCCCGGACTCCGCCCGAGGTCCCCAGGGCTCGCCGCAGGTCCGCCGGGGCTTCGTCGGGCCTCGCTCGACCCCGCGGAACCCCGCTCGACCCCGCTCGACGTCGTTCGCCCGGCTCCGTCGCGCCGGAACCCGGGGCCCGGCGCGTCGACCGCCTACTGCCAGTCGCCGTACTGGCCCGCCGCGAGCAGCCGGTCCATGGCCTGCGCGGACCACGTCTCCTCCGGGGCGGGCGCGGGCCGGCGCGGCGTCCTGACCGGCGCCTGCCGCTGGGGGAACAACTCGTGCGACACCTGCCGGGCGGCGTCCACCACCAGCGGGGCGGCCTTCTCCAGGGGCGACCAGGCGTCCCCGACCAGGGAGATCGCGGCGACCGGGCCGTCGGGGCCGCGGACCGCCGCGGCGGCGCAGGCGATGTCGGGGAAGCACTCGCCGCGCTCGAAGGCGAGCCCGTGACGGCGCCGGATGCGGTCGAGTTCCTGGTGCAGGGTGCCGATGTCGCAGATGGTGCGCTGAGTCAGCCGGCCGATGGACTCGCCGGCCCGGGCCTCGACGTCCTCCGGTTCGAGCCAGGCGAGCATGGCCTTGCCGAGCGCCGTCGAATGGGCGGGTGCCCGACCGCCGACGCGCGAGGGGACGGTGGCGGCGAACCGGCCGCCGACCTTGTCGAGGTAGTACACCTCCGCCCCGTCCAGGACGGCCAGGTGGACGACGAGCCCGGTCCGGATCTGCAGTTGGTGCAGCCGGGCCGCGGCGGCCTCGCGGATCCTGCTGTGCGCTCCGTCTCCCCCGCCGAAGCCCAGGGCCCGGCGCCCCAGCCCGTAGCCCAGGCCGGTGTGTTCGAGCCAGCGCAGCCGCACCAGTTGGTCGAGGATCCGGTGCGCCGTCGACCGGGGCAGCCGGGTGCACCGCGCCACTTCCTCCAGGGACAGCCGGGCTGTGCGGCCCTCGAACAGGTCCATGATGAGCGTCACCCGCTCGACCATCGACGGCGGCAACTCGCGACGGACCGGCGCGTGCGTGGTGGGAAGACCATCGACAGCCGTCATGGGAGCCTCCAGTCACAGACTGAAATGAATTCTTGTTTTCCGGAATGTAACAGCGCTCCCGAACGGTGAGAAGGGATGCGGGCGGCCTGTTTTGCGGCGGGCCGCCGGATCGCGGTCGGCGAGGGGGCCGGGAGCCCCGCCGCCGCGCCGCGGTCGCGCGGGCCTACTCCCCGCCGGTGAACATCTTGATCAGACCGTGCGGCGCGTCGTCGCCGAACATCAGCGCGTGGAGTCGGGCCGCGTCGGCGGCCTCCGCCGCGCTGCGCGGGAACAGGTCCCGCTCGTACGCGGCGAGCGCCGCCTCCACCTGGCCGGGGTGCGCGGCGAGTGCCGTGCCGAGTTCCGCGCCGTCGTACATGGCCAGGTTGGCGCCCTCGCCGGACGGGGGCATGAGGTGGGCGGCGTCGCCGAGCAGGGTCACCCCCGGCACCCGCTCCCACCGGTGCGCGGCGGGGAGGGTGTGCAGGGGGCGCAGGACCGGGGCGGTGTCGGCGTCGGTGAGCAGCGCGGTCAGTTCCGGCGCCCAGCCGGCGAACTCCCGAGCCACCCGGGCGGTGGCCGCCGGGTCGGCGGGACCGATGCCGTCGAACCACTCCAGCGGCCTGCGCAGGGCCACGTAGGCGTGGAGGACCCCGCCGCTCTCCCGGTGGGCCTGAATCGCCCTGCCCGGCGCGAGCGCGAACATCGACCCGTCGCCGACCGCCTTGGCCGTGGCCGGATGCCTGGTGTCGGCGTCGAGCAGCCAGGTCTCGACGAACGACATGCCGACGTACTCGGGTACGGCGTCGGACAGCAGCGGCCGGACCCGGGACCACGCGCCGTCCGCGCCGACCAGCAGGCTCGTGAGGTGGGAGGTGCCGTCGGCGAAGGCCACCTCGTGGCGGCCCCCGCCGAGGGCGCGGACGGCGCTGACCTTGTGTCCCCAGCGGACGGTGCCCGTCGGGAGCGAGTCGAGCAGTGTCCGCCGCAGTTCGCCGCGCATCACCTCCGGGCGGCCGCCCGTGCCGTCGTCGCCCTCCTCGAACAGGACCGTCCCGTCCGGGGCGAGGGCCCGTGACGCCTGGCGGCCCTCCAGGACGAGAGCGCGGAACTCCTCGGTCAGGCGGGCGGCCCGCAGTGCGGGCTGCCCGTTGGTGTCGTGGATGTCGAGCATCCCGCCCTGTGCGCGCGCCTCGGGAGAGGACTCGGCCTCGTAGACGGTGGCCGGGATTCCGTGGACGTGCAGGACGCGGGCGAGCGTGAGGCCGCCGAGTCCGGCGCCGACGATCGTGACGTGTGTGGTCATGGCGCTTCCTCCGTGATCGTGGACCGCCGGGAGGGAATCCGGCGGACATCGACTGGAACGGTGTTCCAGGGCTCTCAGGGTGGAACGCCGTTCCACCGCATGTCAAGCTGGAACGGCGTTCCAGGCGGTTTAGGATGACCGCATGGCATCCAGGTCGCGCCGTCCGGAACGGCGGCAGGAACCCCTCTCGCGGGAGCGGATCGTCGGGGTCGCCGTCGAACTCCTCGACACGGTCGGAGAGCGCGGCCTCACCTTCCGCGCCCTGGCCGAGCGCCTCGCGACCGGCCCCGGGGCGATCTACTGGCACATCACGGGGAAGGCCGAACTGCTCGCCGCCGCCACGGACGCCGTCGTCGCCGCCGCCGTGAGCGCCGGTCCGGCCGGACCAACCGGGTCCGGCGGGTCCGCCGGGCCGACCGGGGCGGGGCCCTCGCCGCAGGACGCGATCCGCGCCGTCGCGCTCAACCTGTTCGACGCGACCGAGGCGCACCCGTGGCTGGCCACGCAGCTCGCGACGCAGCTCTCCCGCACCCCCTGGGGGACGGTGGCGCCGCGCATCTTCGAGAGCCTCGGCCGGCAGGTCCGGGCGATGGACGTGCCGGAGGCCCACTGGTTCACGGCGTCCTCGGCGCTGATGCACTACATCCTCGGCGCCGCGGGCCAGAACGCCGTGAATGCCGAGGGCACGGACACCCCGGGGTCCGAGGTGGACCGGGACGAGTTCCTGGACACCGTGTCGACGGCGTGGGAAGGGCTCGATCCCGACGACTACCCGTTCACCCGGGCCGTCGCGGACCAGGTGCGCGGCCATGACGACCGCGAGCAGTTCCTCGACGGGATCGCCCTCGTCCTGGCCGGCATCACGGCGCTCCACTCTCCCGGCCGGTAGGGCCGGGCAGCGCCTCCCGCCCCCGAGGCGACCGTCGACGTGTGCGCCGTCTCACGCCTCCGACGGCTGCCCACGTTGCGTGGGTCACTGCACAAATGCCCCTTTCGCGGCCATGCTCTAGGTGAGCGACGTCGCCCGTAGTCCCGAAATGGCGTGCGCCGCCCTCGACTTGGTCGCGAGGCTCCGAAGTGGGCCCTGCCACAGCACTCGTGACGCATCCCCTTCCCCACCCGCACACCCGCACACCTGCACACCTGCACACCTGTTGAGCGCAGAACCCGTAGAAAGGTGCCGATCGTGGCCGCATACCTGTGCCCTCCCGCCGTCATACACGGCGAGCACTCCGTGGAGACCCGAGACATCGTGGCGGAAGTGCACGGCCGGCACCCGAACGCCCCGTGGGCGCCGCGGATCGACGGCATCGCGGCCAGTACGGGCATCGAGACCCGCGGCTGGATGCTCCCCCTGGAGACCGCCGTCGCGCCCGGCGCCGGGGGCGGACTGCGGTCCACCGGACGGGGGCCCGCCCGGGAGGCGCTGAGCCGCGAGGGGTTCACCGAGCAGGAAGTGGACCGCGCCGTCGCCGCCCTGGAGGCGGTGCCCGCGCCGCAGACCGTCCAGGAGCGCACCGCGCCGGCCTGGGAGGCCGTGCAGTCGTACGGGGAGCGTGCGGCACGCGGTGCCCTGCAGATCGCCGGGCTGGACGTCGCGGACGTCGACTGCCTGATCACCAGCAACTCCACCACCCCGGCGCTGCCCGGCCTGGACGTCGCCCTGGCCAACCGGCTCCCGCTGCGCGGCGACGCCATGCTGCTGCCGGCCGCGCAGTGGGCCTGCGTGGCCGGGACCCGTTCCCTGGCGCTGGCGGCGGACCTCGTCGCGGCGGATCCCGACCGGGTGGTCCTGGTCGTGATCTCCGAGGCGCTCAGCACGACCTACCAGCCCGCGGACGACACCCTGGAGTCCCTGATCGTCAGGCTGCTGTTCGCGGACACCGCGGTCGCGGCCGTGGTCACGGGCCGCCCGAGGCCGGAGTCGGTGCTGCGACTGGACGCCGCCTGGCACCACACGCTGCCGGACACGCGGGACCTGCACCGTCTGGAGACGCGGGAGGACGGCACCCACTTCGTGATGGACCGGCGCGGGCCGCGCGCCGTACAGGACACGGTCACCGCGATGTGGGAGTGGCTCCGCGTCCGCTACCAGGACGACCCCGGCTCCTGGCACCCGGACCTCCTGCTCGCGCACCCCGGCGGCACCCGGGTGCTGGAGTACATGGAGCAGACGATGCCGCGGGAGTGGCCGTCGGGGCTGCTGGAGTACAGCCGGGACAGCTACACCAGCGGCAACCGCGGGGGCGCCGCCGTGTTCGACATCCTGCGCCGGGCGCACGACGCCGGGCAGAAGGCGGGCAGCCGTGCCGTCCTGTACGCGGCGGCCCCCGGTCTGACGGCCACCGCGCTGGAAGGCGAGTGGCTGTAGGGCGGTCCCCTCGCCGCCCGGCCCGCCGTGATCGGCCGGACGCGCACCGGATCCCGGCACCCGTCACTGTCCGCGTTCACCGCACGATCCGCTGGTGTGGGCGAAGCGTCCCCGCGTGTTATTGAATGGGAGGTGCGGCCGGGATTCCCGAGGCCCGCCGCACCGGTTCGGGTACGGCCCCGGCAGTGTCCCGGGGGTTGGCGAGCGAGCTGAGGGAGCCGCATGGACTCCACACCCTCCCCATCGTCCTCGTCGCCGTTCAACCTGGTCAGCAGCGCCCTGGGTCGGTACATCCCGCTCGGCGCAACGGCACCGGCCGATTCCGCCGAGTCCCGCGACGATCCCACCGGCCCTCCATCGGAATACGACGATCCGCCGGCGGGCCGCCAGGAGCAGATCCTCGGGGCGATCGCTCTGGACCGGGAGCTGAAGGTCACCCGCTGCAATCTCGAGGCGCCCGTCTTCGCCGGCCTGAACGCCGAACCCGGGAGCCCGTTCGTCGATCTGCTGCCCCGGGGGGACGTACCGACGGTCACCCGGCGGTTGCGCCAGGTCCTGGAGACCGGGGAGGCGCACGTCGCCCGGGTCCAGCGCCTGCGGCGCGACGACGGGTCGGAACTGGTCGTCTCGATCAGCATCCTGCCCGCGGCGGCGCCCCAGGAGGGCCTGACGGTCTCCGTGATCGCCATGGCCAGGCGACTGCACCTGTACGCCGCCGAGACCGCGATCGGCACCTCGCTGGACATCGGCGAGACCGCGCAGTCCCTCGCCGAGTCCCTGCTGGCCTGGGGGGACGTGGCCGCCATCGACCTCGACTTCGCGGTGTGGACGGGCGAGGGGGTCACCGAGCGGGCGCAGCGGCGTATCCGGCTGCGGCGGGCGGCCCTGGTGCCGGACCGGGCGTGGCCCGAAGGCTACGTGACCCTGGGCGACGACCTTCCCGGCGACGCCAGCCGCCTCCTGTCGCAAGCGATACGGCGTGCCGACGCCCCGCAGTCCATCGTCATACCCGACCGGAAGGCGATCGAGCGCGTACTGGGGAGCCCGCGGCTGGTACGTGCCCTGGTGCCCGGGGACCGCGCGGCGGGTGTGGCGTGCGTACCGCTGATCCTGGACGGCGACCCGCCCGTCGTCCTGGGCGTGGCGGAGGTCTGGCGGCGGGCGGACCGTCCCTTCGCCGACAGCGAGCTGTTCGACCTGCAGGAACTGGTGGCCAGAACCTCCCACCACGTGGACCTGGCCCGCCAGCACCAGCGCGAGCACACCCAGGTACTGGCCCTGCAGCGCCGGCTGCTGCCGCGGCCCGGTGGCGGCACCGTGCAGACGGCCAGCGTCTACCAGCCCGCCACCCCCGACAGCGCGGGCGTCGGCGGCGACTGGGTGAACAGCTTCCCGCTGCCGGACGGCCGCACCGCGCTGGTCGTCGGCGATGTCGTGGGGCACGGTCTGGGGGCCGCGGCGACCATGGGCCAGCTGAGCATGGAGGCCCGCGCGCTGCTGTCCGCGGGGCTGGCGCCCGACGAGGTGCTGGAGCATCTCGACAAGACCGTGACGCTGCTGGACGACGCGGAGTCCGGGTTGACGGCCGGCTACAGCGCTCTCGGATCGACCTGCTGCATCGCCGTATACGACCCGGTCAGCCACCGGGTGGCACTGTCCAGCGCGGGCCACCTCCCCCCGATCCTGGTGACGCCCGACGGACGTGCCGGCCCGCTCGCGATCCGCCCGCACCCCGGTCTGGGCGCCGAGTTCGCACTGCGGGAGCCGTTCGACGTGCACACGTTCGAGGCAGCCCCGGGCTCCCTGCTCACCCTCTACACCGACGGCCTGGTCGAGGATCCGGCGTTGTCGATCGACGAGGGCATCGGCAGGCTCGCGGACGCGGTGGCCAGGGTGCACCCCTGGGACACGCTGCACCAGGCCGCACGGCGGGTGGTGACCGAGGTGATGCCGACGCACCAGCGCGACGACGTGACCCTGCTGCTCGCGCGCATGATCGGCTACCGCAAGGGAGACACCGCGACCTGGCGGCTGCCCGCCCGGGGCGACGCGGCCGCCCGGGCCCGCGCGCTGGTCTTCCCGGTGCTGCGGCAGTGGGGGATCAGGGACAGCACCCGGGACAGTGTGCTGCTCCTGGTCAGCGAGCTGGTCACCAACGCGGTCCGCTTCGCGGGCGGACCCATCACGGTACGGCTGATCAGAGCCGGTCCCGGCCTGCTGTGCGAGGTCGGTGACACCGGCAACGGCAGGCCGCGGCTGGGCCGGGGCGAACCCCTCGACGACGGCGGCCGGGGCCTGCGCATCGTGCACCGGCTCACCACCCGGTGGGGGGTGCGGTGGACGGACACCGGCAAGGTGGTCTGGGCGGAGGTCGTGCGGTGACCCGGCCGCGGGCCCGTCGTTCCACCGCGCGAGGGGAACCGGCGGCCGGCGCACGACGTCCCTCGGGGCACAAGATCGCCAGTGACCCGAGGACTCGACATGACCGACACGGCAACCCGATACCTCTACCTGGTCCGGCACGGCGAGGCATCGGCGGACGAGAGCGGACTGACCGACACCGGTCGACGCCAGGCCACCCTCCTGGGCCGACGCCTGCGAGGCACCCCCTTCACCGCCGTGCACCACGGCCCCCTGCCACGGGCGGAGCAGACCGCACGACTCATCGCCGACGAACTGGAGGGGGTAACCCCGCGCGTCTCGGAGGCCGCCGGTGACTACGTGCCCCACGTGCCGGAGCGGGCCGAACTCCCGGCCGAGTCGGCGGACTTCTTCCTCGACTTCCTCTCCGGCGCCACCGCCGAGGAGCGAGAGCAGGGGCCAAGGCTCGCCCGCGAGGCGCTGCGCCGCTTCACCGGGGCGGTGACGGACGGCGACGAGGACCGCCACGAACTGGTCGTCACCCACAACTTCCTCGTCGCCTGGCTCGTCCGGGACGCCCTGCACGCGCCGAACTGGCGGTGGCTCGGCCTCAACCACGGCAACGCGGCACTCACGGTCATCCGCTACGCACCCGGCCGCCCCGCCTCCGTCCTCGTCTCCAACGACATGCGGCACCTGCCCACCGAGCTGCGCTGGACGGGCTTTCCGCCCGAACTGCACATCTGACGCGGTGCCGGGCCAAAGCCTGTGACACTCACCTGTGGGTGATCCGGATCTTGGACTGGCCGTGCGGGAGTGCCTCCCAGTCGTCCATGAAGCGTGCCGCGAGGCCGTGTTCGGCGGCCAGGGCGATCAGCGTCTCGGTGCGGTAGTAGAAGTCCTCGTGCAGAACGTGGTGTTCCTCGCCCTCCGTGCGGTCGAAGGTGAAGTCGAACCAGCCGCCGGGCGCGAGGACGCGGCCGACGTGGGCGAAGCACTCCTCGATCACCGGGAGCGGCGAGTGCGAGAACACGCTGTGCGCGTGCACCACGTCGAAGCGGCCCTCCGGCAGGAAGCCCAGCGTGAGGTCGCGCACCGGCGTCAACGTGGGCAACCGGTCCTGCAGTTCCTGTGTCCTGAGGGTCTCCTGCGCGGCGAACAGGATGTCGGGGGAGATGTCGACGCCGTGGTAGTTCCCGGGGTCCAGGTAGTCGATGAAGCGCCATCCCGCCCGCAGGTTGCCGCAGCCGATCTCCAGCATCCGATGCCGCGGGCTCAGACCGTGGCGCCGCAGGTAGTCGAACTGCATCGCCCCGAGCGCCAGCCACCGCTCCCTGCTGCGACTGCCCACGGCGGCGTCCGGGTCACGGCGGGTGTCCGAGCTCATGACCGCCCGGTAGTAGGCGACGTGGTCGGGTGAGCGGTGGCGCAGCCAGGCGTCCCGAACGGTGCGGCGCACGTGCCGCGGCACCCGGCCGGGGTGGCGCAGCACGTAGGACACGCGATGGCCGAGGGACGCGCGGTTGGCTGTGAGGTTCTTCGGCGTGGAGGTGGGCATGAGGTGCTCGTTCCCGGTAGGAGTCGTCTTCCCGAAGTGTCGTCGGGCCCGCTGCCGGGGACGTCGGACGTGCGGTCGCCCCGAGGGGGTCGTCGCGGGTCATGCCGAGGTCAGCCGATCGGATGATGTGGCACATGCGACGCACTTGTACATGTGGTCAGGCAGGGAAACGACAAGGTGAAGGGGAGAGGGAAGCGGACGTGGTGGAGCGAGGCGGCACACACCCGGACCCGGACGCGGACCCGGGAGCCCGTCGGCTGACGATCGCCGTGCGGACCGCGTTCGTGTTGTTGCTGGGCGGCGCGATCGCCCGGCTGCTGACCCATGGTCCCGCCGACGGCGCTCGCACCGGCTGGGTGCTCGCACTGTTCCTCGTCTTCGGCGCCCTCTGTCTCTTCGGACGGCTCGGGGCACCCGGACCCCGGTACGGCGAGCGCCCGACCGCCCGGCACCTGCTGTGGCTCGGCACCGTGCTCACGCTCTGGCTGGTGCTGCTGACTCTCGAACCGAGCGCCACCTGGTGCACCATGCCCCTGTTGTTCACCGGGCTGCACCAGTTGCCGGTGCGGCTCGCGGTACCGCTCGCGGCCGTGGTCGTCGCGCTCGTGGTCGTCTCCGAAGTGCGGGTGTCCACCGGCGATTTCAATCCGAACCTGGTACTCGCCCCGGTCGCCCTGGGCACGGTCGCCACGGCCGTCCTCGTCCACGGCAGGCAACTGGCCGTCCGGCAGCGGCGGCTGATCGACGACCTGACCCGTACCCGGGACGACCTGGCGGCCACCGAACACTACGCGGGTGCCCTGGCCGAACGTCAGCGGCTGTCCGCGGAGATCCACGACACCCTCGCCCAGAGCCTGTCCAGCCAGCAGATGCTGCTCCAGGCCGCGCAGCGCCACTGGCGCACCGCCCCCGACGCCGCGCTGGCTCACGTACGGGACGCCGCCGACACCGCCGACCGGGCGCTGGCGGAGGTCCGCCGGTTCGTCGGCGACCTCACCCCGCTCGACCTCGCCGAGAACTCCCTCGTACAGGCACTGCGCGGCCTCGCGGAACGAAGCGGCACTCCGGGGCCTGCCGTCGAGTTCCGCCTGGACACCGCGCCCGGTGCGCCCTCCCCCGTGCCCGGGCGGGTCGAGGCGGCGCTCCTGCGGGTGACGCAGCAGGCACTGGCCAACGCGCGGGAACACTCCGGTGCGGAGCGGGTCGTCATCACCCTGACCTGTCTGGAGGACGTCGTCACCGTGGACATCGCCGACGACGGCGACGGCTTCGACGCGCGCCGGCCGGCGCGCGTCAGTCGGGCCTCCGGCCGCGGCCAGGGCCTTCCCGGCATGCGGAGGCGGGCGCAACGGGCCGGTGGGGCGCTCACCGTCGAGTCGGCGCCCGGCGAGGGCGCCGTGGTGTCGATGTCCGTACCGCTGGTCGCGGACGGTCCCAGGAGGCAGGCACCGTGAACCCGACCGCCCCCGCCGTCCGGGTGCTGCTCTGCGACGACCACGCCGTCGTCCGGGCCGGCCTGCGCGCGCTGCTGTCCAGCACCGAGGGCATCGAGGTCGTCGGCGAGGCCGACAGCGGTGAGGACGCTCTCGCCATGGTCGCGGGCCTGCGTCCGGACGTGGTGCTCATGGATCTGCAACTGGGCAGGGGGATGGACGGCGTCGCCACCACCCGCCGGCTGACCTCCGCCGGCGACGCGTCCGGGTCCGGCCCCGCGCCGCGGGTGCTGGTCCTCACCATGTTCGACACCGATGCCGACATCGCCCGCGCGGTCGCCGCGGGCGCGACCGGCTACCTCCTCAAGGCCGAGCGGCCGGAACGGCTGTTCGCGGCGATCCGCGATGCCGCGGCCGGCCGCACCGTGCTGTCGGGCTCGGTCGCCGACCGGGTCGTCTCCCGCCTGCACGCCCCCGGGCCCGCACTCACCGCCCGTGAACGCGACGTTCTCGCCCTGCTCGGCCAGGGCCTCGGCAACCGCGAGATCGCCCGGTCGCTGTTCCTGAGCGAGGCCACGGTCAAGACCCACCTCGGCCGTGTCTACGCCAAGCTCGGCGTCCGCACCCGGACAGCGGCGGTCGCCGCCGCGACCCGCCACCGTCTACTGCCGTGACACCCGTCGGCGCGTCGTCACGCGGACCGGGCGGGAGCGACCACGCCGCCCCGGTCCGCCCGGCCCCGGCCGGACGCTTCAGACCTCTCCGGTCGCGGCGTGCACCCAGCCGGCGGACACGCGGAAGTTCACCTGGGCCATCAGCGAGGGTTCGGCCCCGGCCCGCGCCTCCAACACCTCGCGGTAGCAGGCCCGGGCGTCCTCGTCGGACCGGTCGGCGAGGAAGGCCCACTCGGCGACGTGGCAGGCCAGCCTCAGGTCGGTGGCGGACAGGGTTCGGGCCCGCTCCACCAGCGCCGCCACTCCCCCGGCCAGTCGCGCCACCTCGGCGGCCTGTGCGTCCTGGGAGGCGGGCAGCAGGTGTGAGGGGTAGCCGTCCCACCAACCCGAGTACCTGCGGATGACGTTGCGGCAGATGAACTCCGGTTTGTCGTAGAGGGCGGGCAGCCGCGGGTGGTGGCGCAGTTGTTCCGGGATCTCCAGGGTGGCCACGATCTCGTCGGGCAGGACGCCGTTGTTGAGCCCGGTCAGGGCGTGCTCGACGATGATCCGCAAGTAGCGTGCGAGTGAGGTGAGTTCGTCGGCGACGGCGTCCGTTCCGGTGGCCGGGTCGCCGTGGCCGGTGATGATCACCGAGGGGCTCAGTGACGCCATCTCCTCGGCCGCCTCGGCCCATTCCTCGGCGTAGCGCTGGACCTTCTTGGGGTTGCCGGCGTTGGGCAGGTAGCCGGTGACCAGGTCGCCGGCCGCGATGACGCGTCGCTCGGGGGCCCATACCCAGGCGGCGTCGTCGGTCTCGCCCTTGCCGTGGCGGACGACGAACCGCTCACCGCCGATCGTCAGCTCCAGACGGTCGTCGAACAGGCGGGTGGGCCAGACGAAGTCCTCACGGGCGTCCGGCCACGCCTTTCCGTCCGCGCCGGGCCGCTGGCCGTTGACGCGTGCGTTCAGGCCCGCCGTCTTCATGTAGCGGTCGAAGTGGGTCGGCAGGGCGCGGTGCGCGACGATCTCCGGCCGCTCCCCCGCTTCGAGGAACGCCCACAGACCGAAGGCGTGGTCGCTGTGCCCGTGGGTGTAGACCACGGTGTGCAGCGGCTTGTCGCTGACCGAGCGCACCGCTTTCAAAAGCGCGGGTCCGTCACCGGCACACCCGCAGTCGACGAGGAGGAGCCCGTCGTCCGTCTCGAACAGGCCGACGTTGACCATGCCGGGCTGGATGAACCAGGTGCGCGGCGCGACGTCGACGACACGGGGCTCGAACCCCGATCCCTGGGTGCGGTCGAAGATGCGCCGTCCCTGCTCGGGGTTGAAGAGTCCGAAGGCGGCACGGGCCGCGGACTGCTGGTTCTCGGGGAAGGTGGGAGTCATGCGGACGTCCGATCACGAGGAGTGGAACCTTGTCGTGCCGAGCGGACACGACGTTAAGGCGACCGCCTTAACATGGTCAACCGAGCAGTCCCACTCACTGGAGGAAGCTTGTGGACGAGGGCAGATCGAGCACCCGCTCCCGACTCATCGACGTCGCCGAGCGCCTCTTCGCCGAGCGCGGGATCGACGCCGTCTCGCTGCGGACCGTGGGCGCCGAGGCCGGGCAGCGCAACAAGTCCGCGGCGCAGTACCACTTCGGCTCGCGACAGGGCCTGCTCGACGCCATCGTGGCCGCGAGGTCGGCGCCGGTGGACGCGCACCGGACCGCGCTCCTGGCACAGGCATGCGAGGCCGCGGACCCACCGGACCTGCGGAGCCTGGTCACCCTGCTCGTCCAGCCGCTGGCCGAGAGCATCGGGACGGGCGGGGGCAGCGCGTACTACCTGCGGTTCCTGGCCCAGGCCGCCGACGAACCGTCCGTGCGCGCGGCCTGGCGCGACACCTACGCCACTCCGACCACGGTCCGCGCCGTGCACGACGGGATCCGGTCCCGCCTCGCCGACCTGCCGCACGACGTCCTCGAACGGCGTCTGGAGTGGTCCGCGTTGGTCACCGTGCGCCTGCTCGCCGAGCACGAGCGCCGCCACCATGCGGGAGAGACGGCGCCCGGGGAGCGGGCCCGGACGGTACGCGAGGTGGTGGAGATGCAGGTCGCCCTCCTCCGGTGCCCGGCCGTGTGAGCCACGGTCGCCCGCCGGCCCGACGCCCACCGTCCTCGACGCCCGGCGGGCCGAGCGGACGGCCCGCGTCACACCGGCTCGGGGCGGCCGCGGTGCCCGGTCACCGCGACTCGCCGCGAGACCGGGGCACGCCCAGGGCGTCTTCGCGCGTGATCCGACCACATCACCGGCGAACTCGCCGAACCGGTCGAGAACCTGATCCGCAGAGGGGCGGGGTGGATCGAAGTGGTGGCTACGCGGGATTCCCGTGGTGGGCCGGAGCCTCAGCGGCGTCGAGGGCATCTTGTCGGCGGTGGGTCCTCCCGAGCAAGGTGGCCACGCGATCGTGCCGCGACGACCACCGGCCCTACGCCGCACCGATCCGGCGCCGCGTCGCCGCAGTCCCGGCGCCCAGCGGCCCCGGAAGCGCGCCCCGGAAGCGGGGGCTCACGGGCTCGCCTCCGGTCGCCGCCCTCCGCGGCCGGCAGCAGGGTGGAGGCGGGGCACCCGGAGCCCACTGCACCGAAGAGCAAGGAGCGATCCATGCGGTACCGCACACTCGGCAGCTCGGACCTGGAGGTCTCGGAGATCTCGCTGGGGTCCTGGCTCACGTACTCGGGGGGCGTCGAGGCCGACAGGACCCGTGCCTGCACCGAGGCGGCCTTCGACGCGGGCATCAACTTCTTCGACACCGCCAACGTCTACGGGCAGGGCGCCGCCGAGACGGCCTGGGGCGACATCCTCTCCGCCCACCCCCGCGACTCGTACATCCTGGCCACCAAGGTGTGGGGCCGGATGTCCGACGCCCCGGAGGACCAGGGGCTGTCCCCGCAGCAGATCGCCCAGCAGATCGACGCCTCCCTCGCCCGCCTCCGGACCGACCACGTGGACCTGTACCAGGCGCACCGTTTCGACCCCGCCGTGCCGGTCGAGGACACCATCGAGGCGTTCCAGAGAGTCGTCGATCAGGGCAAGGCCCGCTACCTCGGCTTCAGCGAGTGGACCCCCGAGCAGATCCGGGCCGGCATCGACATCGCCGGCCCCGGACTCTTCGTCGCCTCCCAACCGCAGTACTCCATGCTGTGGCAGGCCCCCGAGGCCGAGGTCTTCGGCCTGTGCGCCGCCAACGGCATCTCCCAGATCGTCTGGTCCCCGCTCGCCCAGGGCGTGCTCACCGGCAAGTACAAGCCCGGGCAGCCCGTCCCCGAGGGCAGCAGGTTCGCCTCCGCCGACATGGCCGTCTCCCAGGACCTCGTCTACAGCGACACGACCCTCGAGGCGGTCCAGCGTCTCGTCCCGATCGCCGAACAGGCCGGGATGAGCCTGCCCACCCTGGCCCTCGCCTGGATTCTGCGCCGCGGCGAGGTCGCCTCCGCCATCACCGGCGCGTCCCGCCCCGAGCAGGTCCACTCCAACGCCGCGGCCTCCGGCATCCATCTGCCCGACGACCTGCTGGCCGCCGTCGACCAGGCTCTCGGCGACGCCCCCGTCACGGAACCGGTCCTCGCCCCCGGGGCCCAGAGCGGCATCACACACCGCTGACCCACGACAGTCCCGCGGCCGGCTCACCCGTACGGAGTAAAGAGGTTCAGCCCCATGACCGCACCCGTCCCCCAGGTCACCCTCAACAACAACGTCAGGATGCCGATCCTCGGCTTCGGCGTCTTCCAGGTCCCCGAGGACCAGACTCAGCAGGCGGTCGAAGCCGCGCTCGAAACCGGCTACCGCCTCCTCGACACCGCGGCCGCCTACGAGAACGAACGCGCCGTCGGCCGGGCCATCGCCGCCGCCGGCATCCCCCGCGACGAACTGTTCGTCACCACCAAGCTGTGGATCCAGGACTACGGCCAGGACAGCGCCGAGCGCGCGTTCGACCGCTCGCTGGACAGACTGGCCCTCGATCACCTCGACCTGTACCTGCTCCACCAGCCCTTCGGCGACTACTACAGTGCCTGGCGGGCGCTGGAACGGCTCAACCGGGACGGCCGCACCCGGGCCATCGGGGTCAGCAACTTCTACCCGGACCGGCTCGCCGACCTCATCGCCCACAACGAGACCGTGCCCGCGGTCAACCAGATCGAGACCCACGTCTTCTTCCAGCGCACCGACGACCAGCGGTTCATGCGCGAGCACGGCGTCCAGCACGAGTCCTGGGGCCCGCTCGCCGAAGGCGGCCAGGGATTCTTCGAGAACCCCGTCCTGGTCGACGTCGCCCGCACCCATGACAAGTCCGTCGCTCAGATCGCCCTGCGCTGGCTGACCCAGCGCGGCATCGTCGCCATCCCCAAGTCCGTGCGCCCCGAACGCATGGCGGAGAACCTCGCCGTGCTGGACTTCGAGCTCTCCGAGGAGGAGATGTCCCGCATCAGCACCCTGGACACCGGCCGGAGCCACATCTTCGACCACCACAACACCGACATGGTCGAATCGCTCGGCGCGACGCGGTTCGACACGTGACACGCCTGCGGGCCGTGGGTCGGCCCGCGGACTGCGAGAGCTCAGGCGTCGAGGCTGCCCCGCAGTAGATGCCGGGCCACTTCGCTGCGGGCCGCGGCGAGTTCTGTGGCGATCAGTTCGCTCCGACGGGGCTGCGGTGTCACCGCGGCAGGCTCGACCCGGCCGGCGAGCAGGCAGGCGCGGCGCAGGTGGGTCGGCGGGTGGGTGGTGTCGACCTGGTGCCCGCGCCGGGCTCCGACGCGCCGCTGCCGTTCGTACTCGTGCTCGGGGATGGACGACGCGTACGCGGTGAGCGCTTCCCACAGCTCGTCGGCGCGGGCCGCGGCCTGCTCGGAGGACCTGCGCCCGCGGAGAGCGGCACGGTTGATCTCGGTGCGCAGCCGGAGACCGAGCGACCCGATGATGAGCAACCGGTCCATGAGGCCGACCGCGGCCTGGGTGGAGGCGGTGCGGGCGGCCAGCCGGTCGGCCAGGTACTCGGCCCGGATTCCGGCACGTGACGTCAACCGGGCGAGCAGTACCAGCAGCCCCCCGACCAGCATGCGTGGTACCACGTAGAGAGCGTTGACGAGCCCCTCCAACCCGGTCGAGTTCGGCAACGGCTGCAGGAGGTGGTGCCATACGGACAGGGTCCGCGACGCGGCGCCGACCACCAGGCCGTTGCGGGTGTCCCCGTTGGCGTAGTGGGCCAGTTCATGTCCGAGCAGCGCGATCCGCTCCTCGGGCGTGAGGACCTCCCACAGGGGCATGCCCAGCATCAGCAGCCGCCGGTCGCGTAGACCGTACGTCGTGACAGCGGCGTTCAGACTTCCGTCCACCACGATGGCGTGCACGCTCCGGGTACCGACCTCCCGTGCCACCTCGTCCACCAGCTCGAACAGTTCGGGCGCATCGCCGCGCAGCAGTACGGGCCGGTCGTCGGGCAGGCGACGCACCCTCGGAGCGAACGCCCAGGCCAGCACCAGCAGGACCAGTCCCACAACCATCCGGGCGCCACCCCAGCCGTCCACCACGACCCAGACACCGCCGACGGCGAACGCGAGGGTGATGCCGTTCACGGCCAGCGCGAGCACGGTGGCCGTCAGCGCCGAGGCGTCACGCCGAGGGCGCGTGTCCCGCCCACTCCGCATCTCGGCGACCAACTGCTCGCCATGCCGACGTGCCAAGGCTCGCATGGCCCGGTCGAGACGTCCCGTGTCCGGCTGCGGCCCCCCGGGGTCCACGTTCCAGTCGCAGGCGGCACACCAGACGGTGAACCGGCTGTCCCCGCGGATCTCCGTGCCGCATTCCGGGCATGGCTGTGTGGTCTCTTCGGCGATGGCCGACATCACGTGTGTTCCCCTCCCGCAGGCCCTGCCTGCCGATACAGGCAGATCCGATCACACGACGTCATCACAGTGAAGGCACAGTGCCTTCACGGGACCGGACCGTGATCCCGCCGTCATAGTCCGCGGCGGACGGCGCGGCACACGGCGTCGACCGGGCGGTTCCCGACGGGCGGGGGCACGCCCGTGCCGTGCTCGCGCGTGACCTTCGCTGCCGCAAGGCCGATACTGCCGACAGCAGGGATCCCGACCAAGCCGCACCCCACCGTCCGGCCGACCTGACGAGCCGTCACCGAAGTCGGCGGTAGGTCGGCGCCTGGCCCACCAGCCTTCCCAGGAGGTACCCATGAGGATGCTCATCAACGTCCCCGAGACCGTCGTCGCCGACGCGCTGCGCGGTATGGCGGCCGCACATCCCGAGTTGACCGTGGACGTCGAGAACAGGGTGATCGTGCGGCGGGACGCCCCCGTGGCCGGGGATGTCGCCCTGGTGTCGGGGGGCGGGTCCGGGCACGAACCGCTGCACGGCGGGTTCGTGGGGCCCGGGATGCTGGCGGCCGCCTGTCCGGGTGAGGTGTTCACCTCGCCGGTGCCCGACCAGATGGTACGGGCGGCGGCGGCCGTGGACAGCGGGGCCGGGGTGCTGTTCGTCGTGAAGAACTACACCGGTGACGTGCTCAACTTCGACATGGCCGCCGAACTGGCCGAGGACGAGGGCATTCGGATCGCGAAGGTGCTGGTCAACGACGACGTGGCGGTGACGGACAGTCTCTACACGGCCGGCCGGCGCGGCACGGGGGCCACCCTGTTCGTGGAGAAGATCGCCGGTGCCGCGGCGCGGGAGGGCCGCCCGCTGGAGCAGGTGGAGGCGATCGCCCGCCGGGTCAACGAGAGCTCCCGCAGTTTCGGCGTGGCGCTCAGCGCCGTCACCACTCCGGCCAAGGGCAGCCCAACCTTCGACCTCCCCACCGGTGAGCTGGAACTGGGCATCGGCATCCACGGGGAGCCGGGCCGGGAGCGGCGGCCGATGATGACGTCGGGCGAGATCGCCGAGGCGGCCGTGGACGCCGTCCTGACCGACCTCGCCCCGAGCAGCCCCGTCCTCGTCCTGGTCAACGGCATGGGCGCGACGCCGCTGCTGGAGCTGTACGGCTTCAACGCCGAGGTGCAGCGTGTCCTCGGCGAGCGGGGTGTCGCCGTGGCCCGCACTCTCGTCGGGAACTACGTCACCTCGCTGGACATGGCCGGTGCCTCGGTCACCCTGTGCGAGATCGACGAGGAACTGCTCGGTCTGTGGGACGCGCCGGTCAGTACGCCGGGTCTGCGATGGGGCATGTGACGGCGGACGGGGCGAGAATCGGGACGTACCTACGAGGCAAGGAGATCATGTGCTCGACGCCGACTTCGTCCGCCGTTGGATGACGGCGACCGCCGCGCTGGTCGACCGGGAGGCGGAACGGCTCACCGCCCTCGACTCACCCATCGGCGACGCCGACCACGGCAGCAATCTTCAGCGCGGATTCACGGCCGTGGCGGCCACGCTGGACAAGGAGGCGCCCGACACCCCCGGCGCCGTCCTGATCCTCGCCGGGCGGCAGCTCATCTCGACGGTCGGCGGTGCCTCGGGGCCGCTGTACGGGACGCTGCTGCGCCGTACCGGCAAGACGCTCGGGGACTCGGCCGAGGTGGGGGTCGAGCAGTTGGCCGAGGCGTTGCGGACGGGGGTGGACGCCGTCCGGACACTCGGTGGTGCCGCGCCGGGCGACAAGACGATGATCGACGCCCTGGTGCCCGCCGTGGACGCCCTGGGCGACTCGTTCGCCGCGGCCCGGACGGCGGCCCTGGAGGGGGCCGAGGCGACCACGCCCATGCAGGCCCGCAAGGGCAGGGCGAGCTATCTGGGCGAGCGCAGCATCGGGCACCAGGACCCGGGGGCGACCTCGGCCGCGCTGCTCTTCGAGGCGCTGAAGGAGACGGCCGGTGAGTGACGAGCGACAGCTGGTGGGGATCGTGCTGGTGTCCCACAGCCCCGAGGTCGCCGCCTCCGTGGCGGAGCTGGCGAAGGCGCTGTCGGGCGGTGGCGGGGCGGTGCCCGTGGCCCCGGCCGGCGGCACCGCGTCCGGCGGGTTCGGGACGAGTTCCGAACTGGTCGCCGCGGCCGCCGCCTCGGTGGACCGGGGCGCGGGGGTCGCCGTCCTCACCGACCTCGGCAGCGCGGTCCTCACCGTGAAGGCGCTGCTCGCCGAGGGCGACGAACTCCCGGACCGCACTCGTCTGGTGGACGCGCCCTTCGTCGAGGGAGCGGTGGCGGCGGTGGTGACGGCCTCGACGGGCGCCGACCTCGCGGCCGTGGAGGCGGCGGCCGGGGAGGCGTACTCCTACCGGAAGACCTGAGCGGGGTTCCGGCGGCGGTCCGGCCAAGGATCGGGCCGCCGGCCCTCCCGCGGGCGGCCGGTTCCCCCGTCGGAGCCGGCCGCCCACCGGGCTCCGGGCGAGGCGTGGTGGGACCGGCGGGGCGGCCGGTCGACCGGGTCAGTCGCCGTCCAGGAACTTCCGCGCCAGCCGCTCCCCCGCCCGCTCCGCCGCGGTCGTGTCCTCGATGGGCTCGACCTCGGTGTCCTTGAAGACGATGTACGTCACGTCGGAGGCCACGCCGCCGCCCTGCGGGTCCGCCGGGATGCCGAGGGACCGTGCGGCGGCGTAGGAGGCCTCGCCGATGAGGTCGCGCGGGCCGACGTCGCCGACGACCGCGTACCGCACCCGGTCGCCGTGCACGACGGCCGCGACCGATCCGCCGCGGATGTCGTCCGCACGGTGGTCCCAGGTGTCGCTGGGGCCGGGCACGACGACGTAGGGCAGGCGTTCGGCGTCCAGCGGGCGCCCGTCCGACTCCGTGTAGGCGGTGGCGGGGCTGAAGTGCGGGTCGGTGCGGATGTTGCACCGGTCGCCGGTCCGGCCGTCGCAGTCGACGTCCAGGTCGGCCTTCCAGTACACGGCGTCGCGCGTGCCGCAGACCGGGATGTCCGCGGGTGCCCCGGCGTCGCTGCGGTAGCGCCCCGCCGAGACGGGTTCGCACTCCCGCACCCTGGCGAGCAGGTCGGCGGCGCGGACGGGCCCGTCGCCCCCGCTCCGCTTCGGACGGGCGCCGACCCGGGTCTCGGGCCGGGCCCGCGAGGGAGGCGGCGCGGGCTGCTCGGCCGCCGAGCGCGGGACGGGGCCGATCCGGACTTCGGACCTGTCCGCCCGCAGGAGCCCGGCCCGGTCCGGGGCACCGGGCGGCTGAATCCGCGCCGGCGGGTCGGGGAGCGGCTCGGGGGGTGCGACGGGGAACGTCGCGGGGGCGAGCAGGGCGGCGCTGGCCGCGACCAGTGTCAGCGACTGGACACGCACGATGTGGCCTCTCCTGGGGGACATGGGCGGACACTCGGCCCCATCTGTCCCCGAAACGCCCGCGCGACCACCTTTCGCAGGGCCAGACGGTGCACACCGCAGGTCCGAGCACCGTTCGGCCCGGGGCGTCCGGCCGGGGAGGGCGGACCGTGCCTGTGCCGGCCCCGGTCCGCCCGGCCGCCCACGCCGGCGCGGGAACGGCGACGACAGCGGTCCGCGCCATCTGCCCGAACTCGGCGGGGTGCGCCGGGAGTTCGGTCGTGAGGTGACTCAGCATACGTAACCCTTCCGGGTGACCGTCACCCACCGCCCTCTTGATGTGATCGCGCCATCGGCGTCATATTGGTCCGGACCATTGCCGTCGAAGTCGGGGCCGTACTGGAGGCGAAGCCGTGCGCGACGTTCCCGTTCCCCCCGTTGCCCCTCCGGCCTCGGCTCAGGTCCCGTTCCGGCGCCGGTGGGCCCTGCTCCTCTGCGGGGCGCTCGTCCTGCTGACGTCGTCCTGCGGCCGGGGCGCGAGCGGCGAGGACACGGGCGGCGCGCTGCCCGGGGCGCCCACGGGTGTCACCGCCCGGGCGGGAAGCGCGACGACCGTGCACGTGATGTGGAACGCGGTCGACGGCGTGCGGACGTACGAGGTGTACCGCGCCGGCACGCTGGTCGAGGAGGTCCCGGCGGCCGAGCGCATGGTGGACGTCACCCGGTTGCGCCCCTCGACGGCGTACGCGTTCACCGTGCGGGCGCGCGACGCCGACGGGCGGCTGGGACCGCGCAGCCGCGAGGTGCGGGCGACCACACCCGCCGCGGTGGCCGACGACTCCGCTCCCACGCGGCCGGGCGACGTCCGCGGCCGGGCGGTGGACAGCCGGGCGGTCCAGCTCACCTGGTCCGCCGCGAGGGACGACCGCGGCGTGGCGTCGTACGACGTCTACCAGGGCGACACGAAGGTGCACAGCGTCGGTGGCAACCAGACGGCGGCCGTGGTCACGGGGCTGCGGGCGGGCACCCGCTACTCCTTCACCGTCCGGGCGCGGGACGCCGCCGACAACGTCTCCCCCGCCGGAGCCGCCGTCCGGCTCACCACTCCGGGCTCCGACGACGGACACGCCACCGCGCCGACCGGTCTGCGCGCCGCCTCGCACCGGGCCGACGGGGCGTACTACCTCGACCTCGCCTGGGTCCCGCCGCGCACCGACGCCCCGGTGACCGAGTACCAGATCCACCTGGACGGCCGTGCGGCCACCTCGCTGGTCTACGGTGCCGAGGCGCCGCGCGACCGCGCCGAGTACAGCTTCTACGCGGGGCGCGAGGCCGGGGTCACGCACCGGGTGCGGATCCGGGCGAGGCTGGCCGACGGGACCTGGGGCGGCTTCTCGGCGGAGCGGAAGGTGACCCTGGGCGCGGGCCGCTGACGTGCCGCCCGGCCGGCTGCCACCCGGCTCGGTGAGCGCGTCACCTGGCCGGTCGCGCTCCGCATGCGGGCAGGGTCGCCGCCCTGTTGGCTGCCAGAGGGGGCACGGGCGTTCCCGATCCCGGCGGCGCAAGGGATGTACCGCCGACCGTGCCGCCGGAGGGCAGTCCACATGCGCATCTCATCGCCGCTTCTCCGCTTCGGCGCGACCGTGGCGGTCGCCGCCGCGCTGCCCGTCGCGCTGTCCGCCGGGCCGGCTCTGGCGGGGCCCGGGATCTCCGTGAGCACCACCGGGACCACGGTGTCGGTCACGACCACGGCCTGCGCCCAGTTGAACGGCAGTTGGGGCACCGCCTCGCTGCTCACCAGCAGCCAGCGGGACTTCGCCCAGGGGCGTCAGGTGGCGCTGTCCGGCAGTGGTTCGGGCCAGTCCGCGGCCTGGTCGGGCATCACGCCGGGCACCTACACGGTGATCGTCATGTGCTCGAACAACAGCACCGCCGGCACCCAGACGGTCATCGTCTCCTCGGCGCCCTCCCCCGCGCCCAGCCGCTCCGCCGTGCCCTCTCCGTCCGCGTCGCCGGGCGGTGTCATGGGCGGTCTCGGCGGGGCCGTCCAGGACTACGGGACGGCCACCCTGGTGGGGGGCGGGGCGCTGGTGGGCGCGGGCGTCATCGCCGCGGCCTGGTTCCTGCGCCGCCGCTCGAAGCCGTACCGCTTCTGAGCGGGGCCGAAGCACAGCGCCGCGGGCGCCGCGGTCAGGCCGGTCCGTCGCCGGGCAGTTCGGCGAACTCCGCCAGCGCGCGTCCGAGCCACTGGGTCCAGAACGTCTCCAGGTCGATTCCGGCCCGCAGCACCAGGTGCCGGAGCCGGTCCTCGGCGCTGTCCCGGCCGGGCGGGAAGTCCCGCTTCTCGATCGCCTCGTACTCGGCCAACTGCCGTTCGTGCAGCTCCAGGTGGCGGCGCAGGTCCGCCTCGACACCGGCGGTGCCGACCACGGCGGCGGCGCGCAGCCGCAGCAGCATCGTGTCCCGCAGCGGCTTGGGGTCGTGCGGGGCGGCGGTCCAGCGGGCCAGTTCGTCGCGGCCCGCGGGCAGGACCTCGTAGGACTTCTTCTGTCCGCGGGCCGGCTGCTGGCCGGGCAGCGCGCGGATCAGCCCCTCGGCCTCCAGTCTTCCCAGCTCGCGGTAGATCTGCTGGTGCGTCGCCGACCAGAAGTAGCCGATCGACCGGTCGAACCTGCGGGTCAGCTCCAGCCCCGACGACGGCTTTTCGACCAGGGCGGTGAGGATCGCGTGCGGGAGTGACATGGGCTCATCCTAGGGACGGGCCCGCCCTCCGCCCGCCCTCCCCTACAGCGCCGCCGCCAGCTCGGTCCCCTGCTTGATCGCGCGCTTGGCGTCCAGCTCGGCGGCCACGTCGGCGCCGCCGATGAGGTGCGCGGTGCGCCCCGCGGCGACCAGGTCGTCGTACAGGCCGCGGCTCGGTTCCTGGCCCGTGCACAGGACGACGGTGTCGACCTCCAGCACGGTGGACTCGCCGCCGACGGTGATGTGCAGTCCGGTGTCGTCGATCCGGTCGTAGCGCACGCCCGGGACCATGGTGACGCCGCGGTGCCTCAGCTCCGTGCGGTGGATCCAGCCGGTGGTCCTGCCGAGCCCGGCGCCGACCTTGGACGTCTTGCGCTGGAGCAGGTGGACGGTGCGCGGCGGCGCGGGGCGTTCGGGCGCGGCGAGGCCGCCGGGGGCGCGGTAGTCGGTGTCGACGCCCCAGAGGCGGAAGTACGTCGCGGGGTCCTCGTGCGCCTTGTCGCCGCCGTCGGTGAGGTACTCGGCGACGTCGAAGCCGATGCCGCCCGCGCCGAGGATCGCGACGCGCCCGCCGACGGGGGCGCCGTCGCGCAGGACGTCGAGGTAGCCGACGACGGACGGGTGGTCGGCGCCGGGGATGTCGGGGGTACGGGGGGTGACTCCGGTGGCGACGACGACCTCGTCGTGGCCGGTGAGGTCGTCGGCGCCCACTCGGGTGTTCAGCCGTATGTCGACGCCGTGGGCGGCGAGCCGGTCGCGGAAGTAGCGCAGCGTCTCGTCGAACTCCTGCTTGCCGGGGACCTTGCGGGCGACGTTGAGCTGGCCGCCGATCTCGCTCGCGGCGTCGAACAGGGTGACCTGGTGGCCGCGTTCGGCGGCGCTGACGGCGCAGGCCAGTCCGGCCGGTCCGGCGCCGACGACGGCGACGCGCTTGCGCCGCCGGGTCGGGGCGAGGACCAGCTCGGTCTCGTGGCAGGCGCGCGGGTTGACCAGGCAGGAGGTGATCTGCCCGCTGAAGGTGTGGTCCAGGCAGGCCTGGTTGCAGCCGATGCAGGTGTTGATGGCCTCCGGGCGACCCGCCGCGGCCTTGGCGACGAAGTCGGGGTCGGCGAGCATCGGACGGGCCATCGAGACCATGTCGGCGGCGCCCTCGGCGAGCAACTGCTCGGCCACCTCGGGGGTGTTGATGCGGTTGGTGGTGACGAGGGGCACCGACACCTCGCCCATCAGCCGCTTGGTGACCCAGGTGTAGGCGCCGCGCGGCACGGATGTGGCGATGGTGGGGATGCGGGCCTCGTGCCAGCCGATGCCGGTGTTGATGAGGGTCGCGCCGGCGGTCTCGACGGCCTTGGCGAGGGTGATCACCTCGTCGAGGGTGGAGCCGCCGGGCACCAGGTCGAGCATGGACAGGCGGTAGACGACGATGAAGTCCTCGCCGACCGCCTCGCGCACCCGGCGGACGATCTCGACGGGGAAGCGGGTCCGGTTCTCGTACGAGCCGCCCCAGCGGTCGGTGCGATGGTTGGTCCGCGCGGCGATGAACTCGTTGATCAGGTAGCCCTCGGAGCCCATGATCTCGACGCCGTCGTATCCGGCCTCGCGCGCCAGCCGGGCCGTGCGGACGTAGTCGTCGATGGTGCGTTCGACGTCCGCGTCGGTCAGCTCGCGCGGCACGTGCGGGCTGATCGGTGCCTGGAGCGCGCTCGGGGCGACCAGGTCGGCGTGGTAGGCGTAGCGGCCGAAGTGCAGGATCTGCAGGGCGATGCGGCCGCCCTCGCGGTGCACGGCGTCGGTGACGACACGGTGCTGCCCGGCCTCCTGCGGGGTGGTGAGCCTGGCGCCGCCCGGGTAGGGGCGGCCCTCGTCGTTGGGGGCGATGCCGCCGGTGACGATGAGGCCCACTCCGCCGCGGGCCCGGGCGGCGTAGAAGGCGGCCATGCGCGCGAAGCCGTGCTCGGCCTCTTCGAGGCCGACGTGCATGGAGCCCATCAGCACCCGGTTGGGCAGCGTGGTGAATCCCAGGTCGAGCGGGCTCAGCAGGTGGGGGTAACGGCTCATCGGGCCCTCCGTGCGCGGTGTGGTGCCTCAGTTGTAGAGGACCGCCGCCTCTTTGTGCAACTAGTTGCACAAAGGGGCGGCGCACACCACACCGGGCGCCCGGCAGGCTCGTGTCAGCGGCTCTCCAGCCGTACGTGCAGTTCCCGTTCCTGGTCCCCGGAGGCCGTGCTCAGGTCCTGCACGGTGAACAGGGAGTCCAAGGTGGTGCGGAACCTGTCGATCGCCCAGTAGCCGCCCTGCACGTCGGCGTCCACGGACGCGGCGAGCCGGGCGGGGTCGCACTCGCCCCGCCGGGCGTCGGCCACGTCGTAGGTGCCGAGCCACACGGTCGGGCGCACCTCGTGGTACTCCCGCGTCACGTCGCCCGTGTGCCGGTCGGAGGAGAAGCAGGCGCACAGCGCGTCGAACACGGTCCGGGCGTCCTCCTTGCTGCACCCGCTCAGCTCCACCGAGACGGACTCCGGGTGCGGTCGCTCACCGTCCATCGTGATCGCTCCTCTCATGGCCCATACCACCAGAAAAGCACCTTGCGCGGCGTGGCGCGAAGGGGCCGGGTCAGCCCCGGGTGAAGCGGTACGTCTTGCTGTCGGTCAGCACGCAGAAGCCGGGTGACACGACGATCACGCGCAGGGTGCCGGTGCGGCGGTCGTAGTCGACGCCCTCCGCCTCGAAGCCGCCGGAGCAGGCACTGCGCAGCGGCAGCTGACGCAGGGCGGTGACGTGTCCGGTGACATCGGCGGTGCCGCTCGGCGCCGCCGACAGGTCGATCCGCAGCAGCGGTTTGGTGATCCCGAAGAGGGTGCCCTCCGGGTCGTCGGAGGAGCACAGCAGCGTGGTCGCGTCGTCGAGGAAGTCGCAGCCCTGGACGTCGCGCACGGCGTGGTCCAGGTGGACGGTGGCCGCCTGCGGGAGGTTCGCCGAGGGCGAGGTGGCGGGGTTGACGCCGGGGGTCGGGAAGACCAGCAGCCGGTTCATGGTGCCCCACTCGCCCGCCAGCATCCACTGGCCGTCCGGCGTCACGGCGGACCACGAGTTGTTCCGCGCCTCGCCCGCGCTCAGCGTGTGCACGTACTCGGACCAGCTCCCGTCCGGGGCCTGCACGCGGAACATCTTGGTGTTCCCGTCGTCCCGCTGGTACGGCTCGATGTAGTGGCCGTCGTACGAGGCGTCGGGGTCGCCGACGTGGTTCCAGCCCCGGACACCGAGGCCGAGGGGGATGGTGCCGATGCCGGTGTAGCGGTTGGGGCTGCCCGCGGGGACCTCCACCGAGGCCAGGCCCTGGCTCTCGGTCAGCGGGTCGGCGCGGTCGGAACCGGCCTCGGTCCAGGTCTCGGCGGCGGGGTCGGCCGCCGCCGCCGGACCGGCGAGGCCGAGGGTGAGGGAGAGGGCGAGGACGGCGAGTCCGGTCGTCAGGACGGTGTGACAACGTTGCCGGGCGCGCAGGGACATGGGTCTCCTCGTGGGGTGGCCGGGCGGCACGGGTGTGGGGCGCTCGGCGCACAGTCTGGACCGCCGCCGAAGTCATGTACAGACCAACTCCGGACGCGCTTCGCACGGCGGTCGACTCCCTCGGGGACGCCGGACGGGGGCGGTCAGCCCCTGACGCCGATCACCACATGGGCGTACAGCTCCTCGCAGACCGCGAGGCGGGTGGTCAGGCCGGCCCGGGTGAAGGCGGCGACGGCGGCGGGTGCCTGGCGTTCACTCGTCTCGACCAGCAGGCAGCCGCCGGGCGCGAGCCAGTCGGGCGCCTCGGCCGCGACCCTGCGCAGCACGTCGAGGCCGTCGGCGCCGCCGTCGAGGGCGACCAGCGGTTCGTGTTCGCGGGCCTCGGCCGGCAGCAGGGCGACCTCGCCGGTGGGGACGTACGGCACATTGGCCGCGAGGATGTCCACCCGGCCGCGCAGGGCGTCGGGCAACGCCTCGAAGAGGTCGCCGGCGTACACCAGGCCGCCCGCGTCCGCGAGGTTGCCCCGGGCGCAGCGCACGGCGGCCGGATCGACGTCGGCGGCGTGCACCTCGGGCCGGTCGAGCGCGGCGCCCAGGGCCGCGCCGACGGCGCCGGACCCGCAGCACAGGTCCACGACGACGTCCGCGTGCGGCGCGTGGGCGAGCGCCTCGGACACCAGGAACTCGGTGCGTCGGCGGGGCACGAAGACGCCGGGGGCGACCCCGATGCGCAGGCCGCGGAACTCGGCCCAGCCGAGGACGAGTTCGAGAGGCAGCCCGGTGACGCGGCGGTCCACCAGCGCGACGAGTTCCGCGGCGGTGCGGGCGGCCGTCAGGATGAGCGACGCCTCGTCCTCGGCGAAGACGCACCCGGCGGCGCGCAGGGCGGCCACGACGGAGTCACCCGATGGCAGGGAGGGCGAGAAGAGGACCGCGGGGGACGAGGAGGGCGCGGACGACGAAGGGGAGGAAGGGGAAGCGTGAGGCATGGAAGCCGAGAGCCTTTCGGGAACCGAAGGGCGCTCTCACGGTCACCCGTTGCCGGTGACCGCACTGCCGTGAGGTGAGAGCACCCGGGCCGACACAGCGGTGATGGGTCTCACCTCCAAGGCGTCCGAAGGCCGGGGCGGTCCGCGGCCGTCGGTCACACTACCCCAACGACCGGGCGCCGCAGGAGCCCTGGAGACCGGAGGCGGCCGACTCGCGTCCCCCCTCGAGTTGTACTGTGCAACCAGCGATGCGGAGGAGGACCTGTGCCGGCTGCCGGGAGACCCGAGGAGACGACCGCCGCCCCGGGCGGGCGCCCGGCGGACGCGGCCGTGGAGACCATCCAGCGCGAGATGACGGCCTTCGCCCGCCGGGCCCGCGCCTCGGCGGGACGCATGCACCCGGAGCTGTCGCTGGTGTCGTACACGCTGCTCGGGCATCTGGAGGAGCGGGACGGCCTGCGGGCCACGGACCTGGCCGCCCACTACGCCCTGGACAAGTCCACCGTCAGCCGCCAGGTGTCCGCGCTGGAGCGCGCCGGGCTGATCGAACGGCGTGTCGACCCGGACGACCACCGCGTCCAGGTCCTGCACCTGACGGGGTCCGGGCGGCGCGTCCTGGCCCAGGTCACCGAGCGCCGGCGGGCCGCCTTCCGGGAGCGGCTCGCGCGGTGGCCCGAGGACGACCTGCTCCGCTTCGCCGCGTATCTGGAGCGGTACAACGCGTGGCCGGGGCCCGACCGGGGCGAGGAGCGGGCCTGAGCAGCGCTCCGGGACACGTACCGTGGACGGGTACGCACTGATCACGCAGGCCGCGGGCAGCCCGCCCCGACGGCCCGAAAGGCCCCACCGCATGAACACCACCCGAGGCTTCACCGGGCGTCCGCGCGCCGCCCGGCCGGGGCTGCCGCCCGGCCAGTACGACGCGGGCGACGACTGGCCCGTGCTGTCCGCCGAGGTCACCCCCGACATCGCGCCCGCCGACTGGACCTTCGCGGTGGGCGGTCTCGTCGCCGAGCCCCGCGCCTGGGACCTGGCCGGGGCCCGCGGACTGCCGGCGTCCGCGTACGCGGGCGACATCCACTGCGTCACCGGCTGGTCGAAGTTCGGGGTGCGGTTCGGCGGCGCGTCCCTGGACGCCTTCCTGGACGCGGCGGGCCCACTGCCGTCCGCCACGCACGCCGTCGCCCGGTCCCACACCGGCTACACGGCGAACCTGCCGCTCGCGGACCTGACCGGCGGGCGGGCCTGGATCGTGTGGGAGTACGACGGGCGGCCGCTGGCCCCCGAGCACGGCGGTCCGGCGCGGCTGGTCGTCCCGCACCTGTACTTCTGGAAGAGCGTCAAGTGGATCGCGTCCCTGGACCTGCTGGACCACGACGAGCCGGGCTTCTGGGAGCGCAACGGGTACCACGCGCGCGGAAACCCCTGGCGGGAGCAGCGGTACTCCGGTGACTGAGACGGCGACGCACACGGCAGGCGGTTCCACTGCCCCGGCGCGGTTCGCGGTGCCGGGACGCGTCGAGGTGAACGGCGAGGCGGCCGGGACGTGGCGCACGGCCACGCTCACGGAGATCCGCCGCGAGACGCCCCGCGCCTCGACCTTCCGGCTCGCCGTGCCCGGCTGGGCGGGCCACGTGCCGGGCCAGCACCTGATGCTGCGGCTCACCGCCGAGGACGGCTACCGCGCCCAGCGGCACTACTCGCTGGCGTCCGCGCCGGACGACTCCGGGCACATCGAGCTGACCCTCGACCACGTGCCCGACGGAGAGGTGTCCGGCTGGTTCCACACGGTGGCGCGGCCCGGTGACGAGATCGAGGTGCGCGGCCCGCTCAGCGGCTTCTTCGCGTGGCCCGGCGACAGGCCCGCCCTGCTGCTCGGCGCGGGTTCCGGCGTCGTCCCGCTGATGTCGATGGTGCGGCACCACCGGGCGCGGGGCCTGAGGGTGCCGCTGCGTCTCCTGGTCTCCGCGCGCGGCCCCGAGGAGCTGATCTACGCCCGTGAGTTCGGCGTGGAAACGACACCCGTGTTCACCCGGACCGCGCCGGCCGGGACGCCGGTGGGCCGGCTGGCGTCCGCGCACCTGGCGCCGCTCCTGTCCGAGCCGCCCGCCGGCGGCTGGGAGGCCTACGTGTGCGGGTCCAACTCCTTCGCGGAACACGCGTCACGGCTGCTGGTCGCGGCCGGACAGCCGGTGGACCGGATCCGGATCGAGCGCTTCGGCTGACCCACGCCGGGACCCGCACCGGATTCGTGCCCGGACCCCGCCCCGAGGGGTGAGCGAGGCACGCAGGACTGGGTACCAGATGAGTGCGGGCACTCGCACACGTGGCGCGACACGAGGATGCGGCGGCCACCGTGCTCGTACGGCCGTCCGTCCAACCTCCGGTCGCGGTGATCGCGGGGAGGTCGACATGCGAACCCGGGTACGCGGCTGGCGCCTGCGGCACAATCCGCTGCGGCGCCGCTCGGACGTCGTCGAGGCGTGGACCGCCGTGGTCGTCGCCCTCCTGCTGTTCGTGGGGGCACCAGTGCTCGGAGCCGTCACCGCGTGGTGGGGCTACGGGCAGGCGCAGGCGGTCGTCGCCCAGCAGCGGAGCGAGCGGCACCACGTCCGTGCCTCGGTGGTCGACAGGGCCACCGGCGCCCTGCCGGAGGGGCAGCTCGGCGGACAGCACTCCTACCGCGCCACCGTCCGCTGGAGCGCACCGGACGGCACGGAGAGAAGCACCACGGCACGGGTACCGGCGACCACCCGCCACGGTGACGCGGTCGACGTGTGGCTGGACTCGCGCGGCCGGAGTGTGCCGCCGCCGTCGGACGACGCCGAGATCTGGCAGCACAGCGCCACCATCGGCTCGTTCACCGCCATCGGGACCGCGCTCACGGTGCTCCTCGCACACCGTGCCGTGCGCGGGGTGGCCATGCGGCGCCGCCTGGCGGAGTGGGACCGCGACTGGGCGCGCACCGAACCGCGGTGGACCCACCGCCGGGCCTGACGGTGCCCCGCCCCCGCGGTGGCCCGGGCCGGGCCGGACCTGGCGGGTGTTCCAAACGCTCACGTACGGTGTGATCACCCGTACGGTCTGACACGTTCCCCGCAAAGGCGGTTCTCGATGGCCCTGTTCGACCTTCCGCTCGACGAACTCCACGCGTACCGCAGCGCGTCGGCGGAGCCCGAGGACTTCGACGCGTTCTGGGGCAGGACGCTCGGGGAGGCCCGCGAGCACGAACTGGACGCCCGCTTCGAACCGGTCGACACGGGGCTGTCCACGGTGCGGGTGTACGACGTGACGTTCGCCGGGTTCGGCGGCCACCCGGTGAAGGGCTGGCTGACCCTGCCCGCCGCGGCGACGGAGCCGCTGCCGCTGGTCGTGGAGTTCGTCGGGTACGGCGGCGGGCGCGGGCTGCCGCACGAGCACCTGCTGTGGGCGTCCAGCGGCCGGGCCCACTTCGTGATGGACACCCGGGGGCAGGGCAGCGCCTGGGGCGGCGGTGGCGGCACCGCGGACCCCGTCGGCGGCACGCCCGCGTACCCGGGGTTCATGACCCGCGGCCTGGACGCCCCCGAGAACTACTACTACCGCCGGGTCTTCACCGACGCCGTCCGCGCCGTCGAGGCGGCCCGCTCGCACCCGCTGACCGACCCGGCCCGCACGGTCGCCCTGGGCGCGAGTCAGGGCGGCGGCATCACGATCGCGGTGGGCGGTCTCGTACCGGATCTGGTCGCCGTCGCGCCGGACGTGCCGTTCCTGTGCGACTTCCCTCGCGCGACCACGCTCACCGACCGGCATCCCTACCGCGAGGTCGGCCTGTACCTGAAGACGCACCGCGGCCGGAGCGCGGACGCGCAGCGCACGCTCGCCTACTTCGACGGTGTGCACTTCGCGGCGCGGGGCCGGACGCCGGCCCTGTTCTCGGCCGCCCTGGAGGACCAGACCTGCCCGCCGTCGACCGTTTTCGCCGCGTTCAACGCCTGGACGCACGAGGACAAGACCATCGAGGTGTACGACTTCAACGACCACGAGGGCGGCGGGCCGTTCCAGGAGGCCGCGAAGCTGCGCTGGCTGAGCCGCCACGTCTGACGTCCGTGGGTGGTGTTTCGGCCGAACCGGCGGACCGGACTTCCCTGCTGGTTTAGACCAATGGTAGTTCTGGTGGCGCACCGAGCCCGCGCGGCTACCGTACGTCATCAACAGGAGGCGCGGCATGGCCCGCACCACCCCGCACGACCCGTCCCCCGCCGACGACCGGCCCCTGTACCGGCGGGTGGCGGACCAGCTGCTCGGCGAGCTGCGGGACGGGAGTGTCCCGCCGGGCGAGCGGCTGCCGGGCGAACGCCGTCTGGCCGAGCACTTCGGGGTCAGCCGGGAGACCGTGCGGCAGGCGCTGGAGGTGCTGCGCCGCGACGGTCTGCTCTCCACCGACCGGCGGGGCAGTCACGTCGCCCTGCCGGGACCGCCGGCCGGCAGTCCCGTGCCCCTCGTCTTCCCGGTCGGCGCCCGGCCCTCGGAGCCCCGCGCGGACGATCGTGCCACCGTCGCCTGGGGTGCGCCGCCGCCGGAGCACGCCGCGGCGCTGGGGCTGGTGCCGGGCCGGCCGACCCTGCTGCACCGCTACACGTCGGTGTCGGCCGACGGCAAGGGACGGCGGACCGCCGTGACATCGTTTTCCCCCGTGGCGGTCGCCGAGGTCGAGGAACTGGCCCGCTACCGCGACCGCGCCGACGGTGCGGCCCGCGCGCAGTTGCGGCGGGCCTACGACTGGATGCGCCGGGCGGGTCTGACGCTGCACCACCGGGACACCATCACCCTCCAGTCCGACACCGCGTCGGTCCGGGTCGTGCGGCGGGTGCACGACCAGTACGCGCGCCCCCTGGAGATCACGGACCTCCTGGTGGACACCCGACTGGACGCCCTGGTCTACGAGTTCACGCTGCCGGCGGCGGGCTGACCCCGGCGGGCTACGCGAGTCGCCGGGCCACGACCAGCCGGGCGCACGGGCTGCCGTCGGGGCGGTGCCCGAACTCCGGCAGGGGGTGCAGGTCGGTGCGGAAGCCGGTGCGGGACAGCGCGCGGCCGACGTCGCCGAGCCGGAACGTCCGGTAGTACATGACGAACGGCGGCCGCCACAGCGCGTTGCGCACCCGCATCGCCGCGTCGAAGCCGAGCAGTGTCCAGTACGCGGGGGAACCCGGCCGGGGCGGGGCGGCGACGGGGAAGGCGAAGCAGCCGCCCGGCCGGAGCACGGAGCGCACCTGATCGAACAGGCCCGGCAGTTCGCGGGGCAGGAAGTGCCCGAACGCGCCGAAACTCACCACCAGGTCGAACGCCGGGCCGAAGGGCAGGGCACGGGCGTCCGCGCGCACCCAGGAGACCGCAGGGCCGTGCGGCGGGGTGCGGGACCGGGCGGCCTCCAGCATCCCCGCGCTGAAGTCGACCCCGGTCACGCCCTGCCGGCACACGCGCGCCAGTACGTCCACGCCCGCGCCGGTGCCGCAGCACAGGTCGAGTCCGGCGTCGAAGGGCCCCATCGGGGCCAGCGCGCGGGCCACGGCGTCCAGCACCCGGCCCGGGGTCCGGTAGGGGGTGTGGTCGAACTTGGGGGCGAGCAGGTCGTAGCCGTGCTCGACCGACGACAGTGCCTGGACCGCCAGTTCGCGCAGGGTGGGGCCTTCGGGGCTGAACATCCGGTCAGCCTAGGGTGTGTCCGCCGGGCCCGGCGGGGGCACGCCGCTCGCTCAGTACGGTGAGCGCGCGCTCGCACCAGCGGGCGTTCTCCCGCTCGAACGTGATCCCGGCGGACAGGGTGAGGTAGGGCCCGACGCGGTCGGCGTCCCGGAGGTGTTCCTCCTCGGTGCGGCCGTCCAGGAGGCGTTCCCGCACCCGCTCGTAGCGGGCGAGTTTGCCCAACGCCCGGGCCCTGCGCTCCTCGACCAGCGCGCGCACGGCCTCGGGGTCGACGCCGTCCATGGCCTGCATCTTGATCAGGAACTCGTCGCGGACGGCGGTGGGACGCCTGGTCGGCTCGGCGGCGAACACGGCCAGTTGCTCCCGGCCGTCCGCGGTGAGGGAGAACAGCCGCTTGGTGGGCCTGCGTTCCTGCGGCACCGTACGGGCCTCGATGAGTCCGTCGCCCGCGAGGCGCTCCAGCTCCCGGTAGAGCTGCTGCGGCGTTGCGGGCCAGAAGTTGGCGAGCGACACGTCGAACACCTTGGACAGCTCGTAGCCCGAGGCCTCGCCCTCCAGCAGGGCGGCCAGGACGGCGTACTTGAGAGACATGTCGACACGCTAGCAAGTGGCTCCCGCTACGACTACTCTACTCCGCACCTATTCAATTAGTTCAGTACGAGGGAGTTGCGATGCGGGCATTCCGCGCGGCCGTCGAGGCGCACGACCTGGACGCCGTCGAAGCACTGCTGGCCGACGACGTGGTCTTCACCAGCCCCGTCGTCTTCAAGCCGTACCGGGGCAAGGCCGTCACGGCGGCGATCCTGCGCGCGGTCGAGCGGGTCTTCGAGGACTTCCGCTACGAGCGCGTCATCGGCGAGGCCGACGGCCGCGACCACGCCCTGCTCTTCACGGCGCGGGTGGGCGACCGCGAGATCAGCGGCTGCGACTTCCTGCACCTGGACGCGTCGGGGCACATCGACGAACTGACCGTGATGGTGCGCCCGCTGTCGGGGGCGCAGGCGCTTCAGGTGGCCATGGCCGCGCAGTTCGAGCGGATCGCCGGGGAGGCGGAGGGGAGTCGGGCGCGTACGGCCGGGTGACTCCGGGCCGGTACACGCGGAGGAAGGCGGCACGGCGCCGCATTTCGTGGTACGGTGCGGACAGCACTTGTGTACGCCCACATCGGGCGCCGGTGCCAGTTCTCCTTCGGTTCGCGGACCAGCCCGTCCGAGTGCGACCGGCGCGTCCGCTTCTCAGCACCACCTCGTGAGCAGGGCCTTCGTCCCCGCTGTGTCCGAGGTGCTGTTTCCGCCGCCCGGAGGCGTGTCGTTCCCGACCCCTCGCGGCCTCTCCTTCCCTCCGCATGTCCCATGCCCGTGTCCTCGAAAGGACCGACCACCATGACCACCACACTCGAACACCCCCCTGTACAGCAGTCACCGGCCGAGATCGCCGGTGGTGTCCTCGACATCGAGGCGGGCGGCAAGGGGCACCTGCGGGGACCGAGCCTGCGGCCCGACCCCCGCGACCCGGCCCTCTCCCCCGCGCTGATCCGCCGGCACGGGCTGCGCAAGGGCGACCTCGTCGAGGGCCTGCGCGGCGACGGGCGCACCCTGACCGACGTCGTCCGCGTCAACGGCCGTACGCCCGAGGGCCAGGGCCGCCGACGGCGCTTCGCCGACCTGACCCCGCTGCACCCGCACGAGCGGCTGCGGCTCGAGCACCCGGCGGCCGGAGCGACCGGGCGCCTCACCGATCTGGTCGCACCGGTCGGCAAGGGCCAGCGCGGCCTGATCGTGGCCCCGCCGAAGACCGGCAAGACCGTCCTCCTCCAGCAGATCGCCGCCGCCGTGGCCGGCAACCACCCCGAGGCCCGGCTGATGGTGGTGCTGCTCGACGAACGCCCCGAGGAGGTCACCGACATGCGGCGCTCGGTGCGGGGCGAGGTGTACGCCTCGACCTTCGACCAGAGCGCCAAGCAGCACATCGCGCTCGCCGAGCTGGTGATCGAGCGGGCCAAGCGGCTCGTCGAGGCCGGGGAGGACGTCGTCATCCTCCTCGACTCCCTCACCCGGCTGTGCAGGGCCCACAACAACGCGGCCTCGTCCGGCGGCCGCACCCTCAGCGGCGGTGTCGACGCCGGAGCACTGCTGGGCCCCAAGCGGTTCTTCGGCGCGGCCCGCAAGGCGGAGGAGGGCGGCTCCCTCACCATCCTCGCCACCGCCCTCGTGGAGACCGGCTCGCGTGCCGACGACTTCTACTTCGAGGAGCTGAAGAGCACCGGCAACATGGAGCTGCGACTGAGCCGGGACCTCGCCTCCCGCCGGGTCTTCCCCGCCGTGGACCTGACCGGCTCGGGCACCCGGCGCGAGGAACTGCTGCTGTCCGCCGCCGAGGCGGGTGCCGTGCGCGGGCTGCGGCGGGCCCTGGGGAGCCGGGACGGGCAGTCCGGTCTGGAGACCCTGCTGGAGCGGCTGCGCCGGACCCCGGACAACGCCACGTTCCTGCGGCAGGTGCAGCCGACGCTGCCCGCCGGCTGACACCCCCGCCGCGGGCGGCGGCCGACACGGTTCCGGCCTCCGCTACGGCATCCGGGTGCTCGCGGGTGCGACTCGGCCCGGTCAGCGTGGCGGTGCGGGCGTCCATTCCTACGTTTGCGGTATGACTATCGGTTTCTCATCCCGGGCGGTCCGATCCACCTGCGTGCTCTGCGTGGCGGGGCTGCTGACCCTCATGCCGGCCGCCGCGGCCGCCCGAGCGGGACGGCCGGACCCCGGCCCGCCCGGCGGTACGGCGGCGCGGCCCTCGCCGCTGGACCGCTCGGGCACCCAGGTCCGGCCGCATCCCGGCGCTCCCCGGGTTCCCGATGTCTCCGCCCTGTCCTGGGTCGTGGCCGACGCCGGCACCGGCGACGTGCTGGCGGCGGACGACGCGCACCGCGAGCTGCCGCCGGCAAGCACCCTCAAGACGCTGTTCGCCCTCACGGTGCTGCCGGTCCTGCCGGGCGGCCTGCACCACGAGGTCGGCCCCGAGGACCTGGCCGGCATCGGCCCGGGCAGCAGCCTGGTCGGTGTCGTCGAGGGCGAGACGTACCGCGTCTCCGACCTGTGGAACGGCGTCTTCCTGAACTCCGGCAACGACGCGGTGCACGTCCTCGCCTCGCTCACCGGCGGCTGGAGCGCCACGGCCGCCCGGATGCAGGCCGAGGCCCGCTCGCTCGGCGCCCGCGACACCCATGTGCGCTCGCCCGACGGGTACGACGCGCCGGGGCAGGTCTCTTCGGCGTACGACCTGGCGGTCTTCGGGCGGGCGGGGCTGCGGCGTGCGGACTTCGCGGGGTACTGCGCCAAGGTCGACGCGATGTTCCCCGGCCGTGACGGGAGCTCGTACGGGATCATGAACACCAACCGGCTGCTCACCGGGGCCGACGGCGTGGAGCCGTACCCGGGGCTGATCGGCGTCAAGAACGGCTACACGAGCAACGCCGGCAACACACTCATCGCCGCCGCCCGCCGCGACGGACGGACCCTGGTCGTCACGGTGATGAATCCCCAGGAGGGCGGCGGCCACGCGGTGTACGAGGAGGCCCGCTCGCTGCTCGACTGGGGCTTCGAGGCGGCCGGACGGGTCGATCCCGTGGGTTCGCTGGTCCCCGGGGGCCCCGGGCCCCGGCAGGGACCGCCGGCCGTACCCGCGGCGGCGACCGCGGCGAAGCCGGCCGAGGACGATCCGGGCTGGCCGGAGACCGGCGCGATCCTGGGCGTCGCCGGTCTCGGCGCGGGCGTCATGGCCCTCGCCCTGCGGCTCAAGCTCGTGCGGGACGACGGGAGTTGACGAGTTGACGGAGCCGTCCGGGGCGTTCAGAACACCGACAGCCCCGTCAGCGTCGTGAAGCGGTCCAGGGCCGCGACCCCGGCCACCGAGTTGCCCCGCTCGTCCAGGCCCGGGCTCCACACGCACAGCGTGCAGTGGCCCGGCACCACCGCGATGATGCCGCCGCCGACCCCGCTCTTGCCCGGCAGGCCCACCCGGTGCGCGAAGTCGCCGGCCGCGTCGTAGGTTCCGCAGGTCAGCATCACCGCGTTGACCTGCTTGGCCCGGCTGCGGCTGAGCAGCCGCGTGCCGTCGGCCCGGATGCCGTGCCGGGCCAGGAAGCCGGTCGCCAGCGCGAGATCGGCGCAGGACGCGGCGACGGAGCACTGGCGGAAGTACTGTTCGAGGAGCACCGGCACGGGGTTGTCGATGTTTCCGTACGAGGCCATGAAGTGCGCGAGGGCGGCGTTCCGGTCGCCGTGCGCGGCCTCGGAGGCGGCGACGTCCTCGTCGTGGGTCAGATCCGGGTTGCCGCTCTCCGCGCGCAGGAAGGCGAGCAGCTCACCGGCCGCGTCGCCGGTACGGGTGTGCAGCCGGTCGGTGACGACGAGGGCGCCCGCGTTGATGAACGGGTTGCGCGGGATGCCGTTCTCGTACTCCAGCTGCACCAGGGAGTTGAACGGGTTGCCGGACGGCTCGCGGCCCACGTGCTCCCACAGGGCGTCGCCCTCCCTGGCCAGGTCGAGGGCGAGGGTGAAAACCTTGGTGATGGACTGGGCGGAGAACGGCTCCCGCCAGTCCCCCACCCCGTACACCGTGCCGTCCGGCTCGGCGACCGCCATGCCGAAGCGGCGCGGGTCGCAGGCGGCGAGGGCCGGGATGTAGTCGGCGGGCCGGCCGGTGCCCGGGGTCCGTTCGATCTCCTCGGCGATGCGCTCCAGGACCGGACGGAAGGCCGTCGGTGTGCTCATGATCGCCATTGTGCCCCCGGGCCCGTCCCGGCGGCGCGAGGCCGGCAGGGGCGGACCCCCGGGCCGTGGTGGTGCTGGCCACACCCCCGCTTCGGGGGCAGACGTCATTCCACGCCCGCACCACCGTGCTGATACTGAAGTACATGGTCAACTCACCGGTGCTCGTCGAGAGCCTGCCCACGCCCGCGCAGGAAGAAGGACGCGGAAGAGAACGCGAGAAGGGAAGCGACTTCTCCGAACTCTCCCGGCGCATGGCCGACGAGGGGCTGCTCAGGCGCCGCCCGCTGTACTACACGGTGCGTTTCGGCGTGGTCGCCCTCGCGCTCGCGGGCGGTGTCGCCGCGTTCGTCGCCCTGGGGGACAGCTGGGGGCAGCTGTTCGTCGCGGTCGCCATGGCCGTCGTCTTCGGCCAGCTCGCACTGGCCGCCCACGACCTCGCCCACCGCCAGGTCTTCACCCGCCGCCGCCCCAGCGAGACGAGCGGCCTCCTGACGGCCAACCTGCTCCTCGGCATGAGCTACGGCTGGTGGATGAACAAGCACACCCGCCACCACGCCAACCCCAACCACGAGGAGAAGGACCCGGACGTCTCCCCCGACATCCTGGTCTGGTCACGCGGACAGGCCCGCCGGGCGACCGGGCTGCCGCGCTTCGTCGGGAAGCACCAGGCCGCCCTGTTCTTCCCGCTGCTGACCCTGGAAGGACTCAACCTCAGCTTCAACAGCTTCAAGGCGCTCGGCGGCCGGGCCGTGAAACGCCCCGCCCTGGAGGCGACCCTCCTCGTCGTCCACTTCGTCCTGTACTTCGGCGGCCTGTTCACCGTCCTGTCCCCCGGCAAGGCGCTCGCCTTCATCGCCGTGCACCAGGGCCTGTTCGGCATCTACCTCGGCTCGGTCTTCGCCCCCAACCACAAGGGCATGCCCATGATCGAGGACGGCACCCGGCTCGACTTCCTGCGGCGCCAGGTCCTCACCTCCCGCAACGTACGCGGCGGGCTCCTCGTCGACGCCTTCATGGGCGGCCTCAACCACCAGATCGAACACCATCTCTTCCCCAGCATGCCCACCCCCGCCCTCGGCCGCGCCCAGACCATCACCGAGGCCTACTGCGCCGAACTCGGCGTGCCCTACCACCAGACGGGACTCCTCGCCTCCCACCGCGAAGCCCTGCGCCACATGCACAGCGTCGGACGGGAACTGCGCGAGGGCCGCTGACTCAACTGTTCAGCACGCCGGTGCCGAGCAGCCCGAACAGCAGGACACCGACCGCGATCCGGTAGATCACGAACGCGTTGAAGGTGTGCTTGGCGACGAACTTCAGCAGCCAGGCGATGGAGGCGTAGGCCACCACGAAGGAGACGAGGGTGCCGACCGCGAGCGGCGCGGCACCCGCTCCCGTGCCCAGCGCGTCCTTCAGCTCGTACAGGCCGGCGCCGGTCAGGGCCGGGATGCCGAGGAAGAAGGACAGCCGGGTGGCGGCGACCCGGTCGAGGTCGAGCAACAGGGCGGTGGACATGGTGGCGCCGGAGCGGGAGAAGCCCGGGAAGAGGAGCGCGAGGATCTGGGAGCCGCCGACCAGCATCGCGTCCTTGAGGGACGTGTCGTCCTCGCCCCGCTTGTGCCGGCCGGTGCGGTCCGCCCACCACATCACGCCGCTGCCGACGATCAGCGAGCCGGCGACGACCCACAGCGAGGCGAGCGGTCCCTTGATCAGGGGCTTGGCGGCCAGGCCGACCAGGACGATCGGGATGGTGGCATAGACGACCCACCAGGCGAACTTGTAGTCGTGGTGGTAGCGCTCCTCCCGGTCGCGCAGCCCGCGCGCCCAGGCGGAGACGATCCGCGCGATGTCCTTGGAGAAGTAGACGAGGACGGCGGCGATGGCGCCGACCTGGATGACCGCCGAGAAACCGATGACGGAGTCGTCGTCGACGGGGATGCCCATCAGCCCCTCGACGATCTTGAGATGCCCGGTGGAGGAGACGGGGAGGAATTCGGTCACCCCCTCGACGGCTCCGAGGACGACGGCCTGACCGATGCTGATGGCGCTCATGGGAACCAGTTCCTACTACACGCGGGTGAGCGCCCCGCGTCATGTCCAGAGCGCGTCGGCCACTGTCACCCCCGCGAACGCCGCCGCGAGGCCGGCCGCCACACTCGCCGCGACGTTCACCGCGGCCTGCAGACGGGCACCGGTCTCGGCCAGCCGGAGCGTCTCGTAGGAGAAGGTCGAGTACGTCGTGAGGGCGCCGCACAGTCCGGTCCCCAGCAGCAGCCGCAGGTTCGAACCGGCCGCTCCGGCCAGGGCCGCACCGGTCAGAAGGCCGAGGATCAGGCTGCCGACCACGTTGACCGTGAAGGTCCCCCAGGGGAAGACGGAGTCGTGCCGGGACTGCACCGCGCGGTCGGTGAGATAGCGCAGCGGGGCACCCACCATCCCGCCCGCGACGACCAGCAGCCAGTTCACAACGACCTCTTACCCTCGTACCCGACGACCTCGCACGGGTCGAGGGTGACCAGCCCGTCGGTGACGACCTCGCCGAGGAGCGGCAGGAAGCCGCGTACGCGGTCCTCGGTGTCGACGATGACGACGGCCACGGGCAGGTCCTCGCTCAGGGACAGCAGCCTGGTGGTGTGGATCACGGAGGAGGCGCCGAAGCCCTCGACGCCGCGGAAGACGCTGGCGCCCGCGAGCCCCGCCGCGTGGGCGCGGTGGACGATCTCCGCGTACAGGGGGCGGTGGTGCCAGGTGTCGTTCTCGCCGACGAGGACGGTCAGGCGAAGGGCACCGCGGGTCGTCGGCCTCGTCATGACCGCCTCCACTTCAGGACGCGGCGGGCCGTCCACGCGGCGAGCCCCACCGCCGTGAGTGCCACGAGCGGGGTCGCGGCGAGGTAGACCAGGCCGAGGCGGGCCCGGCCGTCGGCGAACAGGTACCGGCTGTCGACCGCGTAGGTGGAGAACGTGGTGAAACCGCCGAGCACCCCGGTGCCGAAGAAGGGCCGGACCAGGTGATGGGCGGCCCGCGCCTCGGTGATGACGACCATGAACACGCCGATCACGGCGCAGCCGACGGCGTTGACGCCGAAGGTCGTCCAGGGGAACTGGCCGGTCGGCGTCGGCCACCACAGGGAGGCGGCGTAGCGGGCGGCGGCGCCGGTGCCGCCGCCGAGGGCCACGGCCGCGACGACGGGCCCCTGGGCACGCCACCGCGAGCGTCGCGGGGCCGGGGACCGGGCGTCGCCGACGCTCCCGGTCTTCGGGACTGTCATGGTCGTGCTTCTCCTACTCGCCCGGGCAGGGGTGTGCCACTGTTCGCAAGTAGGGACCGTTGGCGGCGTCCGCCGCGGTTCGGGTACGGCGGGCCCCACCGCCGCGCCGCGCCCGTACGGGTCGCGGCCGGTGTTCAGCGTAACGCGGGGCGGCGCCCGGGTCACCCCGGAGGCCGTCCGCCCCTAGGGGCGGGCCAGCAGGGTGCGCACGCCGTCCGAGGTGAGGGTGAGGCGGTGTTCCGAGCCGGCGTCGATGGACAGCGACAGGTCGTCGGCCGGCCACTGCGCGGCGAGGGCGCCCAGCGGCACCATGCGGTAGCGGGAGACGTACGGCAGCAGGTCGGCCATCTCCAGCTCCGAGGTGAACACCGGCACCACCTGGCGGCCGCCCTGCTGTTCCAGCACCGGCAGCGCCAGCATCCCGGGGTCGGCGGCGTCGTGGTCGTTCGCGTCGTCGGGCACCGGTACGAGGACGTCGCTGCTCGCGAGCGTGTCGAGCGCCGTCGTGTCCTCGGTGTTCTCGGCGAGCGTGTCCAGCGCCTGCTGAGCGGGCGTGACGGGGTGGTCGTTCGCGGGTGTCTCCATGGCAGATCCCCTGGTAGCGGCGGTGATGTGCCCGCGCGAGTGATCGGCGGACGCGGTTCAGGCTCGCGTACCCGGTCGTCCACGGCGCAATCCTGTCCGGGATGCGGCACTCATCTGATCGACCTGGGGCCCACTTGATCGATCAATCGGGCGGTGGGGTTAGCATATGAGCGCCGCCTAGCTCGAAAGATAAGAGACGTGACTGTCAACGACGACTCGTTCACCAACTGGAAGAACCGCGAAGAGACCGCGGAATCGATGATCCCGATGATCGGGAAGCTGCACCGGGAGCAGGACGTCACGATCCTGCTGCACAGCCGTTCCCTGGTGAACAAGTCGGTGGTCAGCATTCTCAAGACCCACCGCTTCGCCCGCCAGATCGCCGGCGCGGAACTGTCGGTCACCGAGACGATGCCCTTCCTGCGGGCTCTCACCACGCTCGACCTCGGGCCCTCCCAGATCGACATCGGCATGCTCGCCGCGACCCACAAGGCCGACGACCGCGGGCTGTCGGTGGAGGAGTTCACCGCGGAGGCCGTCGCGGGGGCCACGGGCGCCAACAAGATCGACCGCCGTGAGGGCCGCGACGTCGTCCTGTACGGCTTCGGCCGCATCGGCCGGCTCGTGGCCCGCCTGCTCATCGAGAAGGCCGGCTCGGGCAACGGCCTGCGGCTGCGCGCCATCGTCGTCCGGGGCGGGGGGGAGCGGGCCGCCGAAGACATCGTCAAGCGCGCCTCGCTGCTGCGCCGCGACTCCGTGCACGGCCAGTTCCAGGGCACGATCACCGTCGACGAGGACAACAGCACGATCCTCGCCAACGGCAACGCCATCAAGGTGATCCACGCCGACGACCCGACGCAGGTCGACTACACGGCGTACGGCATCAGCAACGCCATCCTCATCGACAACACCGGCAAGTGGCGCGACCGCGAGGGCCTGTCGAAGCACCTGCGGCCGGGCATCGACAAGGTGGTGCTGACCGCGCCGGGCAAGGGCGACGTCCCGAACATCGTCCACGGCGTCAACCACGACACCATCAAGCCGGACGAGCGGATCCTGTCCTGCGCCTCCTGCACGACCAACGCGATCGTCCCGCCGCTCAAGGCGATGGAGGACGAGTACGGCGTGCTGCGCGGTCACGTGGAGACGGTGCACTCCTTCACCAACGACCAGAACCTGCTGGACAACTACCACAAGTCGGACCGCCGGGGGCGCAGCGCGCCGCTGAACATGGTCATCACGGAGACCGGCGCCGCCTCCGCCGTCGCCAAGGCCCTGCCCGACCTGAAGGCGCGGATCACCGGCAGCTCGATCCGGGTGCCCGTGCCGGACGTGTCGATCGCGATCCTCAACCTCCAGCTGGCCCGCGAGGCGAGCCGCGAGGAGGTCGTGGACCACCTGCGCGAGGTGTCGCTGACCTCTCCGCTCAAGCGGCAGATCGACTTCATCAGCGCCCCCGACGCCGTCTCCAGCGACTTCATCGGCTCGCGCCACGCCTCGATCGTGGACGCGGGCGCGCTGAAGGTCGAGGGCGACAACGCGATCCTCTACCTCTGGTACGACAACGAGTTCGGCTACTCCTGCCAGGTCGTGCGGGTCGTCCAGCACGTCTCCGGGGTGGAGTACCCGACGTACCCGGCGCCGGAGGCCTGATCCCGGGGTACGCGTACCGGGCGTGCGCGAGGGGCGGTGGGAGTCAGGTTCCCACCGCCCCTCGCGCGTTCCGGGTCAGGGCGCCAGGGCGTCCGCGAAGAGCCGGGTCAGCGCGGTCGGCGCGGTGATGGCGGTGCCGACGACGACGCTGTGCGCTCCCGCCGCGAGGGCCCGCGCGGCCTGCTCGGGCGTCGCGATGCGGCCCTCGGCGATCACCGGGGTGTCGAGCGCTCCGGCCAGGTCGGTGACCAGGGCCAGGTCCGGGGCGCTCTGCACCGGGGAGCCCGGCACGTACCCGGACAGGGTGGTGCCGACGAGGTCGGCCCCCTGGTCGGCGGCGGCACGGCCCTCGCCGAGGGTCGACACGTCGGCCATCACCAGGGCACCCGCCGCGTGCACGGCCTCGACCAGTTCGGCGAAGGTGCTGCCGTCGGGGCGCGGACGCGCGGTCGCGTCGGCGGCGACGACCGCGGCACCGGCCTCGACCAGGGCGAGGGCGTGGCGCACGGTCGGGGTGATGAAGACCCCGCTGTCGCCGTCCTTCCACAGGCCGATCACCGGGAGGTCGACGGCCGCCGCGGTGGCCGCGACGACCTCCGGGTCGTTGACGCGCACCGCCGCCGCACCGCCGGAGCGCGCCGCCAGGGTCATGCGGACCAGGGTGTCGGTCTCGCGCATCGGGTCGCCGGGCGGCGCCTGGCAGGACACGATCAGGCGGCCCTTGAGGGCTTCGGCCAGGGACACGGCCGCGGGCGTGGACGCCGGGGTCATGGACGGGCTCCAGTGAGGTGGGGTTCGTGCAGGGGCAGGGTGCGGGTCAGCTCGGCCGCGCCGAGGACCGCGGCGTCGGCGCCGCCGCGGGGTGCGACGGGGCGCAGCGACCGCAGCGGCGGCATGAGCTCGGCGGCGAACGCCGCGCACAGCGCGTCCCGGTACAGGGCGCCGATGCGGGGCACGCCGCCGGTGACGACGACGCGGTGCGGGCCGAGCGCGTTGGCCAGGCCGCCCAGGGCGCGACCGGTGGCGCGGGCGCCGAGGGTGATGGCCTCGGTGGCGTGGCCGTCGCCCGCGGCGGCGCGTTCGGCGACGGTCTGGAGGCGGTCGGCCGGTGTTCCGCCGAGCCGCGCGTAGTGGGCGGTGATGGCGGGGCCGGCCGCGATCGCCTCCAGGTGGCCGGTGGCCCCGCAGGTGCAGGGCAGTCCCGCGGCCTCGGGGCTGGGCAGGTGCCCGAGGTGTCCGGCGATCCCGGCGGCGCCGTGCAGCATGCGCCCGGCGGCGGCGACGGCACCGCCGACTCCGGTGCCCACGGCGGCGTAGATCAGGGTGCCGTCGTCGCCGAGGCCGGCGAGTTCCGGGCCGGCGGCGGCGCGTACGTCGTTGTCGCAGGCCACGGGGAGGCCGGTGCGGTCGGCGAGGCCGGTGGCCAGCCGGGTCCCGGCCCAGCCGCGGATGGTGTCGGTGGCGCTGGTGACGGTTCCGGTGACGGGGTCGATCACACCGGCCGCGGCGACGCCGATCGCGGTGGTGCCGGGCGCCCGCACCGCGAGGGCGGCCTCGGCCAGCGCGTCCAGCACCGCCCCGGCGCCCCGGGTCGCCGGGGTGGGCCGGGTGTGCCGGGCGAGCACGGTGGCGTCGGCGCCGACCAGGGCGGCGGCGATCTTCGTACCGCCCAGGTCGAGGCCGATCACCGGCCCGTCCGGATGCCGTGCGGTCGCGGTCATCGGACCGGCAGCAGCCCGGCGCCGCGCAGGTGCCGCTCGACGTGGGCGACGGACTCCTCGCCCAGCTGGATCTGCGGGGCGGCGGTGGTGCCGTGGGTGAACACGCCGAGCAGCCGCAGCGCGTGCTTGAAGGCGCCGATCGCGGAGGAGTTGCGGCCCATCTCGCTCTCGGGGCCCGCGTCGACCAGGCCGAACAGCTCGACGAGCCGCTCCTGTTCCTTGACGGCGCCGTCGAGGTCGCCCCCGCGCACGGCGTCGTAGAGGCGGACGTAACCGGCCGGGTCGACGTTGCCGAGGCCGGGGACCACGCCGTCGGCGCCGGCCAGCAGGGCGGCGTCCACGGTCAGTTCGGAGCCGGTGAGGACGCTGAAGGAGGGGGCGGGACCGTCGGCGCGGCCGTGGCGTCCGCCGAGTTCGACGAGGAGCCTGCGCAGGCCGCCCTCGTCGCCGCTGCTGTCCTTGAGCCCGGCCAGCGTGCCGTCCTCGGCGAGTTCGCGCACCAGGGCGGCGGAGAGCTTGCTGTGCACGGAGACGGGCAGGTCGTAGGCGTACAGGGGCAGGTCGACGGCGGAGCGGATCGCGCGGAAGTGGGCGGCGGTCTCGCGCGGGTGGGTGCGGGCGTAGAAGGGGGCGGTGGCGACCAGGGCGTCGGCGCCGGCCTTGTGGGCGGCCTCGGCGTGGGCGAGCACGCGGGGGGTGGTCATGTCGATGACCCCGGCGAGGACGGGGACGCGGCCCGCGACGGCCTCGACGACCGTCTCCAGGGCGACGGCCCGCTGCCGGTCGGTGAGGAAGGCGACCTCGCTGCTGGAGCCCAGGGCGAACAGCCCGTGCACTCCCCCGGCGACGAGGTGCTCGACGAGGCGGGTGAGCGAGGCGGTGTCGACTTCGCCCGACGCGTCCATGGGGGTGCAGACGGGCGGCACGACGCCGCGCAGGGGCTGGGACGAGGACATGGTGTTTCTCCTGGGCTGTGCGGGTGGTGGTACGGGTGGAACGGGCCGCCGGGCGCCGGGATGCCGGCGCCGGGCGGCCCGTGGCCGGCTACGGCGCGGTGACGGTGAGTGTGGTGTCGCCGTAGGAGTGCTGGCGGCCGCGGACCTCGTAGGCGGCGGTGGCCCGCACGTCGCCCGCGGTGGCGTTCGCGGGGACGGTGACGGGGATCTTCATGTTGGCGCCCTGACCGGGGTCGAGGGCGGGCACGGTGACCTCCGGGGCGCTCCAGCCGTCCGGCAGGTCGAGCGCGACCTCGCCGGCGGGGAGTCGGACGTCGTTCTGGCTGACGACGCGGACGGTGACGGTGGTGGTCCGCCCCGCGGGCAGGGAGACGGGCGGGGTGACGGTGACCGGCGCGCAGACTCCGCCGAGCCACTGGAGGTCGAAGGAGGAGTAGGTGATGTGGTCGACGTTGCCCCGCTCCCACAGCAGACCCATGCGCGCGTTGGCGCCGGTGCCGTCGCCGAGCGGGGTGAGCGTCGAGTAGGCGGCGGCGCCGGACTCGACGGTCTTGCGCACCGGCCAGGTCTGCCCGTTGTCGCAGGACAGGCGGACGGTGAGGTTGCTGCGGCTGTCCCTCGTGGCGGTGTTGCTGAACATCAGCCAGGACGCGCGCGGGTGGGAGGCGGCCACGTCCGGGGCGAAGCGCGTGACGGAACCGTTGTTGGCCGGGTCGGGCAGCTCGGTGTCCTGCTGGAAGGGGGTGTAGGTGACGCCGCCGTCGGTGGAGTAGGCGACCGTGCGGTACGGCTTGGAGCGGTTGTTGAGCATGATCCGGCCGTCGGACAGCTCGACGGTCTTGTTCTCGTCGCCGCCGGGGCCGACGGGGGTGCCCGTGTTCCAGGTGGCGCCGTGGTCGTCGCTGTAGGCGCTGACGGCGTAGTTGGCGCCGTTCTTGCGCATCGCGTACTGCTGGATCAGGCGGCCCTGGTGGGTGCCGTGCCGCAGCTGGATGCCCTCGCCGGAGGACGCGAACATGCCGCCCCAGGAGGGGTCCTTGATGTCGGCGGTGATCCGCTCGTGCTTCCAGGTCGCCCCGTCGTCGTCGGAGTAGCTGTAGTCGGCCTGGAGGACGTTCGGGTCGCTCTCGTCGTTGCCGGTGGCCGAGCCGAAGAAGCCCTGGTTCACGGAGGCGGCGTAGAAGAGGAAGACGCGGCCGGTGTCGCGGTCGACGAGGAGGCTGGGGTCGCCGTAGCCCTTGGGCGCGGCGTCCTTGCGCACGACCTGCTGGGCCTGCCAGGTGGTGCCGCCGTCGGTGCTGCGCCGGACGACGACACCGATGTTGCTCGGCAGGTCGCCGAGGGTGGGGCGGGCGTCGTAGGCGGCGATGAGGGTGCCCTTGGTGGTGCGGGTCAGGGCGGGGATGCGGTAGTAGGGGGAGCCGGTGCCGGCGGTGGCGAGGTCCTGCGAGGTGAGGGTGCCGGCGGCCGCGGCGGCCTGGTGGGGGGAGTCGGCGCCGTGGGCGGCGGGCACGGCACCGGCGAGGACCACCAGGGCGGCGGTGCCGACGGCGAGGGTGACTCTTCGCTGCATGAACAGGCCTCTTCTCGGGTGAGGGGTCAGGCGAGTTGGGGGTCGTGCAGGGCGGAGAGAGCGGTGGGGGCCTCGGGGCGGGGCGCGCGGAGCAGCTCCCGTACCCAGGCCAGTTGTGCGCGGCGGTGGTGGCCGCCGCCGCCTTCGTGGCCGTTGAACTCGTAGACGCGCAGGTCCTTGGGGCCGCCGTAGCGGTGGTAGGCCGCGAAGCTCGTCGAGGGCGGGCAGATCTCGTCCATCATCGCGATGGAGAAGAGGGAGGGTGCGGTGGCGCGCGCGGCCAACAGGGCGGCGTCGACGTAGGACAGGGTGGTGAAGACGGTCTCGGCGCGGTCGCGGTGCAGGCTCAGGTACTCGGCGACCTCGGTGTAGGGCGGCCGGGCCGCGATCGTCGCGCCGCGCCGGATGTCGCAGAGGAAGGGGACGTCGGGCATGACGCCCGCCAGGCCCGGCACGAGTCCGGCCACCGCGAGGGCGATGCCGCCGCCCTGGCTGACGCCGGTGACGACGACCTGGTCCGGGTCCACGGCCGGGTGGGCGCGGGCGGCCTCCACGAAGCGCACGGCGTCGGTGAACACGCGGCGGTAGTAGTGGTCGTGGGGGCTTTCGACGCCGCGGGTCAGGAAGCCGGGGACGGTGCCGTTCAGGGCGGCGGTGTCGGGGGTGTCGCCGCCCGCGGTGGACCAGCCCTGTCCTCGCGTGTCCATGATGAAGTGGGCGTGTCCGGCGTTGGCCCAGATCACCTGTTCGTGTGCGAGGCCGCGTCCGCGCCCGTAGCCGAGGAACTCCACCACGCAGCCGAGCGGTCCGCTCGTCCGGGCGGGCAGGTGCAGCCAGCCGCGGACCGGCTCACCGGCGAAGCCCGGCACCGTGGCGTCGTAGGTCGTGACCTCGGTCAGGCCGTTGTCCACGGGCGCGAAGGCGGGTGCGCCGCCGTGCTCGCGGGCCTCGCGCAGCGTCAGGCCCCAGAAGGCGTCGAGGTCGGCGGGCTCGTCGAGGTCGGGCCGCAGTGCGAGGCACTGGGCGAGGGTGAGGTCCGTCAGTGGCATGAGGGGGCCCCGGTGGGGTGAGGCGTGCGCGCGGCGCAGCGCGGGGAACGGATGGGGCCGGAAGGCCGGCCCCGGCGTTGACAGCAGACGTCTGATGTCTGCTGATCGAGGACATTAGAGATCCCGGCGACGACCGTCAAGTGCCCCTCCCTCGCGGACGCCCGGCCCGGTGCCGCCGCACCGCGCGCGAGAGGGGCGCCCCGACGGGGCGCCCCTCTCGCGCGTGCGGGCCGGTCAGCGCCGGGCGCGGGCCTCCTCGATCCGCAGGCGCACCGGAGCGTAGTGCTCGGCGAGCGCCGCCGCGAACTCGATCGGGTCCCGGTCGCGCACGGCGTCCACGATGCGCTGGTGGTTGGTGATGGTGGCCGCCTCGTGCTCGCGCGTGAACACGTCGAGGTGCGGGGCGACGATGACGTAGACGTCCCAGAAGGCCGTGGACAGCTGACCGATGAGGTCGTTGCCGAGCGGGGCGAGGAGCAGGGTGTGGAAGGCCCGGTCCGCCTCGACGAACCCGTGCCCCTCTCCCGCGCCGGCTCGGCGCATCTCCTCGACGTGGGCGTCGAGGCGGGCGATCTGCTCCTCGTCCAGGGAGGAGACGAGCCGTTCGGCCATGCCGCGCTCGAACAGCTCGCGCACCTCGATGAGGTCGCTCATCACCTGGAAGTCGTCGTCGGGGCTGAGCAGGCCGCGGAAGGTCAGGCTCTCCACCAGGGCGGACAGGCTCAGTCTGCCGACGTAGGTGCCGTGTCCGTGCCGCACCTCGACGATGTCGAGCGCGGTGAGGATCCTGATCGCCTCCCGCACGCTGGACCGGCTCGCGCCGAGCGCCTCGCACAGGGCGGGCTCGGTCGGCAGCGGATCTCCCGGGCGCAGGTCGTTGCGCAGGATGTAGGCCTTGATGCCGTCGACGACCTCCTGCCGCAACGGTTGTCGTGCCGTCTTGGGCTCCGGCTCTCTCTGCCGAATCGCCCTTTGCCCCACCGCCACCTCTTGACCCCTCTCACTTGCCCGGCTACGTTCCCACGTTATCAAGCATCAGACATCAGACGTCTGATGCACTGTCGGTGAGGCGCCGACCACACTCGCCTCCTCCACCTTGCTCGACATCTCTCATCTCCCGCCTGGAGGACTCCTTGTCCGCGCGCAGTGCAGCCGGCGTCGATCGCCGCACGTTCATGAGATACACCAGTGCCATCGGTGTGGCGACCGCGATCACCACCGGCCTGACGGCCTGCGGAGGCCCGGCCTCCAGTGGAGACGGTACCGGTGACTCGGGCAGCGGCGGCGACACCATCGAGGCCGGCCTCTCCTACCCGCTCTCCACCGGCTTCGACCCGATGATCACCTCGGGCGCGACCCCGTACGCCGCCAACATGCACATCTTCGAGGGGCTGGTCGACCTCGACCCCGCCACCCTCGTGGCGCGGCCGGCGCTGGCCACCGAGATGCCCAAGAAGATCAACGCGACCACCTACCGGGCCACCCTGCGCGCGGGCGCGACCTTCCACGACGGCTCGGCGGTCACCGCGGACGACGTGGTGTTCTCCTTCGAACGCGTCCTGGACGAGAAGAACGCCTCGCTGATGGCGCAGTTCGTCCCGTTCATCGACCGGGTCACCGCTGTCGACAAGTCGACGGTGGAGTTCAAGCTGAAGTACGCCTTCGCGCTCTTCCCCTCCCGCATATCCGTGGTGAGGATCGTGCCGGAGAAGATCGCCGGCGCCGACGCCAAGTCCTTCGACGCCCGGCCCGTCGGCACGGGCCCGTACAAGTTCGTGTCGGCGGTCCGCGAGGACAAGATCGTCATGGAGGCGTACGACAAGTACAACGGCCCGCACCCGGCCAAGGCCAAGAAGATGGTCTGGCGGCTGATGTCCGACCCGTCCGCGCGGGTCAGCGCGCTCAAGTCGGGCCGCGTGCAGGCCATCGAGGATGTGCCCTACATCGACGTCAAGGGCTTCACCGGCAAGGACAAGGTGGAGTCGGTCCAGTCCTTCGGGCTGCTCTTCCTGATGTTCAACTGCGCCGACGAGCGGTTCAAGGACAAGCGGGTGCGCCAGGCGCTGCACTACGCCCTGGACACCGAGAAGATCATCTCGACCGCGCTGCTGGGCAACGCCGAGGCCGCCTCCGGGTACGTCCCGGCCACCCACCCGGACTACCACAAGGCCGCCACCGTCTACGCGCACGACCCGGCCAAGGCCAAGAAGCTGCTCGCCGAGGCGGGCGTGGGCAAGCTCTCCTTCACGCTGATGCTGACCGACAACGGGTGGGTCAAGGACATCGCGCCGCTCATCAAGGAGAGCTGGGCGGCGGTCGGCGTCGACGCCAAGCTGGACATCCAGCAGTCCGCGGCCCAGTACGCCGAGATCGACCAGGGCAACTTCGACGCGCTGGCCGCGCCGGGCGACCCGTCCGTCTTCGGCAACGACGCGGACCTGCTGCTGCGCTGGTTCTACTACGGCTTCTGGCCGGAGAACCGTTACGGCTGGAAGGGCAGCGACGCCTACAAGCAGACCAGGTCGCTGCTCGACAAGGCCGCCGCGGAGGCCGACGAGGCCCAGCGCAAGCAGCTGTGGGGCCAGGTGACCGACCTGGTCGCCGACGAGGCCGCCCTGTACCCGATCCTGCACCGCAAGCTGCCCACCGCCTGGCGGGACGGAGCACTGACCGGGTTCAAGCCGCTGCCCACCACCGGGCTGTCCTTCATCGACGTCGGCCGGGGCTGACTCCGCACGCCCAGGCCGCCGGGCCGCCACCGCGCCACCGCGGACGGCGGCCCCCGCCCCAATCGCTAGGAACCTCACGATGGTTGCATTCCTCCGGCTCGCGCTGCGCCGCGTCGCGATGATGCCGGTGATGGTCCTCGGCATCGCGCTGCTGGTCTTCGTGGTCCTCCAGTTCTCGCCGACCGACCCCGCGTACAACGCGCTGGGCGAGTCGGCGAGCCCCGAGGCGCGAGCGGCGTTCGCCGAGGCCAACGGTCTCAACGACCCCCTGCCCGTGCGCTACTTCGCCTTCCTCGGCGATCTGGTGCGGGGGGACCTCGGCGTCACGATGTCGCCCAGTCAGCCCATCACCGACCGGATCGCCACCGCGTTCCCGCTCACGCTGCAGCTGACCCTGCTCGGCCTCGCGCTCGCCGTCGTGCTGGCGCTGGTCTTCGGTGTCCTCAGTGCCGTCTACCGCGACCGCTGGCCGGACCAGGTCTTCCGGGTGCTGTCGATGGCCGGCATCGCGCTGCCCTCGTTCTGGATCGGTGTGCTGCTCATCCAGCAGTTCGCGCTGAACATGCCGCTCTTCCCGACCGGCGGCTACGTCAACCCGGCCGACTCCTTCTCCGGCTGGATCGAGAGCATGGCGCTGCCCGCGTTCTCCCTCGCCCTGCCCGTCGCCTCCTCGCTGGCCCGCCTCATCCGCACCTCGATGGTCACCGAACTCGACCGCGACTACGTGCGCACCGCCAAGGGCAGCGGCCTGCCGCCGTTCCTGATCATCCGGTCGGTGCTGCGCAACGCCCTGGTCACCCCGCTGACCGTGCTCGGCGTCAAGGTCGGCTACATGCTCAGCGGCGCCGTCGTCATCGAGGCGATCTTCGACCTGCCCGGCATGGGCAAGCTGATCCTCGAGGGTGTCAACGGCGGCGACGTCGGTCTGGTCCAGGGCACCGTGCTCACCATCGCGATCGCCTTCCTCGCGGTCAACGTCGTCGTCGACCTGCTCTACCTGCTCGTCAACCCGCGCATCAGGACGGTGTGATGTTCGCTCCACGCTCCCTCGCCGGGCGTCTCGCCCGGCCCGGCACCCGCCTGCGCCGGCTGCCCGTGCCCTCCCGGATCGCCCTCGGCATCCTCCTCGTGGTGGTGCTCGGCGCGGTGTTCGCGCCGCTGCTCACCCAGGACCCGCTCGCCACCGGCATCCCCGCGCAGGCGCCGGGCGCCGACCACTGGTTCGGCACCGACCGGGCCGGGCGCGACGTGTTCGCCCGCGTCGTGCACGGTGCGCGCTACTCCCTGGTCATCGGCCTCGGCGCGACCCTGCTCGCCCTGGTCCTCGGCTCCGCCCTGGGCGCGCTGGCGGCCACCTCGCGCAAGCTCGCCGACGAGTCGGTGATGCGCACGCTCGACGTCGTGATGTCCTTCCCGCCGATCGCGCTGGCCGCCGTGCTCGTCGCGGTCTTCGGGCCCAGCGTGCCGGTCATCATCTTCACCATCGCGTTCGTCTACTCGCCCTCGCTCGCCCGCGTGGTGCGGGCCAACGTGCTGGAGCAGTACGGCGAGGACTACGTCGCCGCCGAGCGGGTCATCGGCGCCCGCCGCGGCTACATCGTGGCCCGGCACGTCGCCGTCAACTGCGCGGCGCCGATCCTGGTGTTCGCGACGGTCATGGTGGCCGACTCCATCATCTTCGAGGCGAGCCTGTCCTTCATCGGCGCCGGTGTGCAGGACCCCGACCCGAGCTGGGGCAGCGTGCTGGCCTACGGCCGGCAGATCCTGCTGTCCGGCGGCTGGTGGGCGACCCTCTTCCCCGGCCTGTGCGTACTGGTCACGGTGCTCGCGCTGAACGTGCTCTCGGAGGGCATGACCGACGCCGCCGCCTCCCCGGACCGCTCGCGCACCGGCGGCACCGACGCCGACGACAACGCCGGCGCCCCCGCTCCCGCGACGGACGAGGCCGAGGTCAACGCCGCGCTCGCCGAGCTGGCGACCCGGCTGGAGGCCATGGAGCCCGCCGTGCCGCCGCTCGCCGAGGACGCGGCCGACCTGCTGGTCGTACGGGACCTGTCCATCCGCTTCCCGGACCGGTACGGCGACACCCGCGTCGTCGACGGCATCTCGTTCACCGTCCGCGAGGGCGAGACCCTCGGCCTGGTCGGCGAGTCGGGCTGCGGCAAGTCGATCACCAGCCTCGCGATCATGGGCCTGCTGGCCCGCAACGCCGAGGCCGGGGGCGAGATCCTCTACCGGGGCCGGGACCTGCTGAAGCTGGCGCCCAAGGAGCGCCGGGCGCTGATGGGTCCGGAGATCGCGATGGTCTACCAGGACGCCATGTCGTCCCTGAACCCGTCCGTGCTGATCGGCACCCAGCTGAAGTGGCTCACCTCCCGCGGCGGCACCCGCACCCCCGCCGAGCTGCTCGAACTGGTCGGCCTCTCCCCCGAGCGCACCCTGCGCAGCTACCCGCACGAACTGTCCGGCGGGCAGCGCCAGCGGGTGCTGATCGCGATGGCCCTGTCCCGCAGCCCGCGCCTGCTCATCGCCGACGAGCCGACCACCGCCCTCGACGTCACCGTGCAGGCCCAGGTCGTCGAGCTGCTGGTCCGGCTCCGCGACGAACTCGGCTTCGCGATGGTCCTCGTCTCCCACGACCTGGCCCTGGTCGGCGACCTCGCCCACCGGGTCGCGGTCATGTACGCCGGTCAGGTCGCCGAGGCCGGTGACACCCGCGCGCTGCTGACCGACCCGGCGCACCACTACAGCCGGGGGCTGCTCGGCTCGGTGGTCTCCCTGGAGTCGGGTGCCGAGCGGCTGCACCAGATCCGCGGTGTGGTGCCGGCCCCGAAGGCGTTCGGTCCGGGCTGCCGGTTCGCGTCGCGCTGCGCCGCCGCCAGCGACCTGTGCGCCACCACCCCGCCGCCCGCCACCGACCGGGACGCCGGCCTCGACCACCTCTTCGCCTGCCACCACCCGGCGTCCGCGCACCGTCCGGCGTCCGCGAGCGGGTCGGCGAAGTCTCTGGAGGGAGCCCGATGACCGCCACCGAGGACAGCACCATGGACCCACTCGTCCGGCTCGACCGCATCCACGTACGGCACAGGGCCCGCAGCGGCGGCATCCTGCGCCGGGACTCCGTGCACGCCCTCACCGACGCCTCCCTGGAGGTCCGGCGCGGCGAGATCCTGGGTCTCGTCGGCGAGTCGGGCTGCGGCAAGTCCACGCTGGCCCGCGTGGTGACCGGGCTGCAGCGCCCCACCGAGGGACACGTGTACTTCCGTGGGCAGGACCTGTGGACGATGGGCGCCGCCGAGCGCCGTACCGGGTTCGGGGCCTCGGTCGGCGTGGTCTTCCAGGACGCCTCCACCGCCCTCAACCCGAGGCTGCCGGTGCGCCGGATCCTGCGCGACCCGCTGGACGTGCACCGGCGCGGCACGCGGGCCGAGCGGGAGGCGCGGGTGGAGGAACTCCTCGAACTGGTCGGACTGCCCGGCCACACCCTGGACGCGCTGCCGGGCCAGCTGTCCGGCGGTCAGCGCCAGCGCGTGGCCATCGCGCGCGCCCTGGCGCTTGAGCCGGAGCTGATCGTCGCGGACGAGCCCACCAGCGCCCTGGACGTGTCGGTCCGCGCCCAGATCCTCAACCTGCTGGTGGACCTGCGCGCCCGGCTCGGGCTCGGCATGGTGTTCATCTCGCACGACGTGCAGACGGTGCGCTATCTCGCGGACCGCATCGCGGTGCTGTACCTGGGCCGTGTGGTCGAGGAGGGCGGCGCCGCCGAGGTGTCCGGTGCCTCCCGCCACCCGTACACCGAGGCGCTGCTCTCCGCGACGCCGAGCCTGCTGGAGCGCCCCGAGCGGATCGTGCTGCACGGTCCGGTACCCTCGGCCACCAACCCGCCGTCCGGCTGCCCGTTCCGGACCCGCTGCTGGAAGGCGGACGACGCCTGCGCCACCGCCTTCCCGGCGGCGACGGAGGGCGCCGAGGGACATCGGTGGCACTGCGTCCATCCGCAGGAGAGCGCCGCCCCGGCGGAGGCCGGACGCGGAAACTGACGGGTATCGGCCGGCCCGGGCCGGGGCATGCGTGTGAGGGTGCCCCGCCCGGGCACCGTGCGGCACGACGGTCGGCTGATACGAGAATGGTTCCATGAACGCACTGGTTCGGCGCTCGCCCTGGGTCGAGGTGCTGGCGTGGTGCGTGGCGGTGCTGAGCCTGACCGTCCTGGCCGCGGCGGCCGTCGTGCGCAGTACGGTGCTCGACGCCGGGTTCTACGACCAGGTGCTGGAGGACGAGCGGGCCTACCAGCGGTTCTACGACGAGGTGCTGGTGGACCCGGGCAGTTCGCCCTTCACCAGCGACCTGCTGGAGCGGCTGCCCGTCCCGCAGTCGACCATCACCTCCAACCTGAAGGTCGTGATTCCGCCCGAGACGCTGCGGACCATGGGCGAGGGGCAGATCGCGGAGATGGTCCACTACCTGGAGGGCGACCGCGACCGGCTGCGGATCACGGTCGACCTGGAGCCCGTCGTCGCCAACGTCGAGCGGCTCAGCCAGGCGTACTTCGGTGATGCCGTCGCCGCGCTGCAGAAGCGGTCCGAACCCGACTTCCAGGCCTTCGTGCAGCGCCTGTCCGAACTGGTGGCACGGGTGGTGGCCGGTGAGGCACCGCTGGACGAGCTGCCGACGCTGCCGCTCTCCCACGGTCAGGCCGTCGCGGCCACCGACGCGCTGATGACGCTGGTGCCGGACGGCTCGCGGGCCGGTCTCCGGCCCACCGTGCGGACGGCGCTGGACCGGGGCGACGTGGCCTCGGCCCTGGCCGCGCTCGCGCCGGTCGCCCTGACCGAACAGGTCCGGGACACCGCCGAGGAGCTGCTGCGGGAGGCGAGGGCGGGCACGTGGGTCGTGACCGTCGACATCGATCCCCGGGCCGAGGCGCTGGCGCCGCTGAACCGTGCCCGCAACGTCACGCGGCTCTTCCAGGACGTGGTGGAACCGGCGGCGGCCGTGCTGTGCGCCGCCGCGCTCGCCCTGCTGTGGTTCTCCACACCCTCACCGGCCAAGCGCCGGCTGATGCCGCTCGGCTGGGTGCCGGCCGCCGCCGCGTCGCTGATGGCGTTGACGGTGCTCGTGCTGCGGCTCACGCTGGGCGACTCGCTGTTGGGCACCCCGCCCTCGTGGCCCCCGGCGGCGTCGGGGCTGCTCGCCGACATCGAGGCCGCCGCCGTGGACCGGCTGCTCACCACGGCCGTCGTCGTCGCGGTGATCCTGCTCGCCGCGGGCGCCCTGCTGATCGCCGTGGGCTGGGCCTGGCAGACGCGGCCCAGCGTGCCGGTCCTCACCGACCCGCGACACGTCCCGGCGCTGACCTTCGCCGTCACCGCCTTCGCGCTCGTCGGGACGATGCTGGCGCCGGTGGCGATCACCGGGTCCTCCCCGCGCATCTGCCAGGGCAGCGCCGAGTTGTGCGACGCCCGCTACGACGAGATCGCCCAGCTGGCGTCGCACAACGCGATGGCCACGACGGCCGACCGGTTCATCGGCCCCCTCCAGGACCCCGACATCGTCGGCCAGCTGGGCGCGGGATCGCGGGTCCTGCTCCTCGACACGCACCGCTGGGAGCGGCCCGAGGAGGTGGCGGAGCGGCTGAGCACCTCGGACTTCTCCCCCGCCGAGCGCCGTCGGCTGACGGGGATCCTGGAGCGGGTCAACCCGCCCCACTCCGGCCTGTGGCTGTGCCACTCGGTGTGCGGCGCCGGGGCGCTCGAACTGGTGCCGACGCTGCGGCAGATCGGTGAGTGGCTGCGGGACAACCCCACGGAGGTCGTCACGCTGGTACTCCAGGACGGCGTGGACGCGGTGACGACCCAGGACGCATTCGTCCGGGCCGGGCTCTTGGACCTGCTGTACGAGCCGGACACGGACCCGGACCGCCCGTGGCCGAAGCTCAAGGACATGATCGACAGCGGCCGGCGGCTGGTCGTCTTCGCCGAGAAGGCGGACGGGCCCGCGCCCTGGTACCGGAACCTGTACCGGTACGCCATGGAGACGCCCTTCGCCTTCCGCAGCCCGGACGAGATGTCCTGCCTGCCCAACCGGGGCGGCGCGGACAAGCGGCTGTTCCTGCTCAACCACTTCGTCACGGCGGGCGGCGGACTGCGCCTCGACGCCGGGGTCGTCAACTCGCGGCAACGGGTGCTGGAGCGGGCGCACACCTGTGAGCGGCAGCGCGGCAGACCGGTCAACTTCATCGCGGTGGACTACGCGACGATCGGTGACGCGCTCGGCGCGGTGGAGGAACTGAACGCCGAGCGCCTCGAGGACGACACGCGCGTCCCGGTCGAACGGTCGCCGGACCGCATCCGGGGCGCGGAGGAGGTCCGGCGACGCGCTGGTGCTCCGCGCCGCCGGACGTCCTCGCACTGATCGCTGCCCGGGCCCGGCGTCTACCGGTTGACGCGGAACTGGGAGCCGGGTTCGATCCGCACGTCCTCCTTGGCCGAGTCGGTGATCGTGACGTCGGTCAGGGTGGCGCTGCCCCGGGCGCCGCCCATCGCGAGGATGCCGGATCCGTTGTTGGACTTGTCGATGCGGACGTTCTCGATCCTCACGTCCGGCATCGCGCCACCGCCGGTCTTGAACTGGATGCCGTCGTAGGTCGAGTCGAGGATCTCGGTGTCCCGGATGGTCACCCCCGGGATGTCCTGGCCCTGCGCGAAGAGGGTGATGGCGCCGAACTCCTGGTCCTCGTTCCAGAACGCGCCGCCCGTGCGGTGCAGGGCGTTGCCCGCGATGAGGGTCTGCCCGGAGAAGGGCAGCGGGTCGTGGTCGGTGGCGAGCATGATGCCGGGGTAGTTCATGGTGTCGGAGACGACGTTGTTCTCGACGGTGTTGCCGTGACCGCCGTACACCGCGATGCCGTTGGCCCGCCACGGCAGCTGGATCGTGTTGTTGCGGAAGTGGTTGTCGTGGCCGATGTCCACGGACGGGTCCTTCACGTACTTGTTGGCCCAGACCGCGAGCGAGTCGTCGCCGGTGGTGCGGAAGGAGGAGTTGTAGACGGTGGAGTCGCGGGTGCCGTTGGAGAAGTTGATGCCGTCGGCGTAGGTGTCCCGGATGCGCATGCCGGTGAACTCCAGGCCGTCGGCGGGGCCCCACAGCTCGGGGATGTTCGAGTAGTCGCGGCCGACCCAGACGCCGACGTTGGCGTGCTCGATCCACACGTTGCTGATCTTGGTGTTCTTGCCGAAGCGGCCGTTGAGCCCGACGCCGCCCTCCGCGTTGCCGTCGCCGCCGCGGATGGTGCCCGAGCCGAAGACGGCGAGGTCGGAGATCTGCGTGTTGTCGTCGATGTCGAAGCCGAAGTTGCCCTCGTGCGGGTGGTTGATGCCGCCGGCCTCCTGCGGCGGGGTCAGGGTGTGGAGCTGGGAGTGCCACATGCCGGCGCCCCGGATCGTGACGTCGCTGATGCCGACCTGGTTGTACTGGCCGCGGTCGAGCGGGTCGTCGGTGAGGATCTTCTGCTCCTGGCGCCACTGCCCGGCGGGGATCCACACGCAGTCGATCCTGCCGTTCTGGTCATCGGTGACGGCGCGCTGGATGGCGTCGGTGTCGTCGAGTCCGTCGCCGGGGACGGCCCCGTACTCGGTGATGGAGGTGCACTCGGCGGGCTTGGCCTTCGCGGGCGCGACCTGCTCCAGGTCGATCAGGTCGATGACGTAGTAGGCGGCCGAGTCACCGGCGTCGCGCTGGAGGCGGAACTCGGTGCCCTGCGGGAAGGTCCGGTCGAGGAGCGCGTGGGACTCGTCGAAGAGGCGCCGGGCGTCGCCGCCGGGCCGGTTGGTGAGGCCCTCGGGGTCGTCGGTGCTGCCGTACAGCCAGCTGTGCTTGGACGAGAGGTTGAGCTTCTGCACGAACGCGCCGTCGGCGTAGAGGCTGATGGTGGCCTCGGCTCCGCCGCCGCCCGGGGCGTCGGGGATGGAGTTGCGCACCACGATGGAGTTGGTGGGGGTGGTGGAGGTGAACTCGACGTACTGGCCGGCCGAGTCGAGCCGGACGGACTCGCGGCCCGAGGACTCGGTGCCGAAATTGGTGTGTCCGAAGGTGCGCTTGGCGTCGGTGGTGAGCAGGGTGCCGTCGTAGCGGCCGTCCTCCGCCTCGTACTCGGTGTACGGCACGGCGGCGCCGCGTCCGACGACGAGGGACTTGGCGAGCACGTTGTTGTTCTCGTTGGTCTCGGCGACCCGGGCGGTGGCGTCGGCGGTGGCGGTGAGGGTGACCCCGCCGCTCGTCGCCTTCCAGACGCCGCTGACCGGCACGTTCACCGTGGCGCCGGCCGCGATCTGCCCGGTGGTGCCGTCCAGGGTGGTGGAGCCGGCCTGGATCCGGGTCACCGTGCCCGCCTCGACGGCGCTGGTGCCGCGGTTGTGCACGGCGACGGTGAAGGAGACCTCGGCGCCGACGGCCGGGTTGGCCGGGTTGGTGGTGATGGAGCGCACTTCGAGGTCGGGTCCGGGTGCCCGGTCGACGACGAGGCGGTCGGTGGCGGCGCGGCTGTTGTTGGTGTCGTCCAGTTCGGCGACGGTGTCCCTCGGGTCGACGACCGCGGCGACCGCGTAGCTGCCGGCCGCGTGGGTGCCGGTGGCGACGGCGACCTCGGCGGACTCGCCGGGGTCGAGCGCGGGGACCGCGGCGCTGCCGGACGTGGTGCCCTCCACGGTGACCTCGGCGGTGGTGGCCTGGGAGGGCGCGGTGCCGGCGTTGCGAACCGTGGCGTTCACGGTGACCTCGTCGCGCTCGCTCGGGGCGGCGGGCGACCAGTCGAGGCCGGTGACGGTCAGGTCGGGCGCGGGTGCGGCGGTGCCGAGGACCTGGAACTCGGCGACCTGGCCGCCGGATGCGCCGGTGTTGGAGAAGAACCGGAGCCGTACGTCGCAGAACCGGCCGCTGACCGGGAGGGTCACCGCGTTGTCCTGGCCCGGGCTGAAGGCGTAGTCGGCGCGCTCGCGCAGCGAGGTGAACTCGCTCTCGCCCTGCGCCCGGCCGAGCACCTGGATGCTCTGGGTGCGGGCGGACCACACCGGGTCGGGGTTGAGCTTGACGACGACACCGCTGATGTCGGCGTCGGCGCCGAGCTTCACGGTGAGGTCGGCCGGGTTGCCGGCGGCCTCCCAGTACGTGGAGGTGGAGTCGTCGGTGGCGTTGGCGGCGACGTAGTTCTGGGTGGTGGAGGTGGCCTCGGCGGGCTTGTTGCGGGCGAGGTTGGTGCCGGTGGGCGGCGGGCCGGTGTCGACGTCGTCGCCGTACACCTCCAGTTCGGCCAGTTGGGCGGCGTTCCAGCCGGTGTTGCCGGTGATGTCGACGCGGACGTAACGGGCCTCGGCGGGTGAGTCGAGGTCGACGGCGACGGTGCCGGCCTGTGCCGGTCCGAACGCCCGTGCGTCCGAGGCGTCGAGGGTGCGGAACGTGGAGCCGTCGGTGCTGCCCCGCAGGGAGAGGGTCTGGGTCCGGTCCTCCCAGCCGGCGGGCAGTTTGAGGACGACCCGGTCGAGGTCGCGGGCGGTGCCGAGGTCGACCTGGAGCCACTCGGGGAAGGTTCCGGCCGGTCCCTCCCAGTAGGTGGCCTGCTGTCCGTCGGTGGCGTTGCCCGCCGGGTACGCGCCGTGCGAGCCGCCCGCCGTGGCCGGGCGGCCGAGGGCCAGGTTGACGTCGGCGGCGGCCGTCGCCCGGTCCGTCGCCGCGTGCGCGGTGGCCAGGGGCAGTGGCAGCAGCCCGACCGTCATCAGCCCGGCGACGGCGGCGCCCGTGAGCGTTCGCCGGCCGAGGGATCTCCGTCTCATGGGGGTCCTCTGTTCCGTGGGGAGTCGGGGAGGGCGCGACGGACCGGCAGTTGAGGAGAAGCACCGACTCTGCGCGCCAATTGAGCAGTACAGTCGATTCTTTGCGGAAAGTGCGTCATCAGGTTTCTAGCGCGTCACCCGTTTGTCAACGGTCGTGGATGAGCCCGGAGTTGATACGTAAACGACTTGCGTGGGTTGCGAAACACTTGCGTTGGCGTGAACTGGGCATCAAAGGCCGCCGCGAGAGGAACAGGCCGCTGGAAGCCCGCAACGCACGCAAGCCGTGCGCGAGGGAGAGAAACGGAAGGGCCGGCCCGGCGCCCTCAGGCGTCGAGCCGGCCCTTGCCGGTGCGGGGTTCCCCGGGGAGGGGGACGGTCAGTCCGTGCCGGACTCCATCGCGGCGCGGTCGAGCAGTTCGTCGTCGGCGGAGACCTCGCCGCGGGAGGCGATGGCCTGGGCGCCGCCCTCGGGCATGGCGCCGATCAGCCCGGTCGCGGCGGCCTGGGCGGCACCGATCGCGGGGTTGGCGGTGCCGATCAGACCGAGCCCGGCGTACTGCTCCAGCTTGGCGCGGGAGTCGGCGATGTCCAGGTTGCGCATGGTGAGCTGGCCGATCCGGTCCACCGGGCCGAACGCGGAGTCCTCGGTGCGCTCCATGGACAGCTTGTCCGGGTGGTAGCTGAACGCCGGACCCGTGGTGTCGAGGATCGAGTAGTCCTCACCGCGCCGCAGCCGCAGGGTGACCTCCCCGGTGATCGCCGAGCCGACCCAGCGCTGCAGCGACTCGCGGATCATCAGGGACTGCGGGTCGAGCCAGCGGCCCTCGTACATCAGCCGGCCCAGGCGCCGTCCCTCGGTGTGGTACTGCGCGAGGGTGTCCTCGTTGTGGATGGCGTTGACCAGGCGCTCGTAGGCCGCGTGCAGCAGGGCCATGCCGGGCGCCTCGTAGATGCCGCGGCTCTTCGCCTCGATGATCCGGTTCTCGATCTGGTCGGACATGCCCATGCCGTGGCGGCCGCCGACGGCGTTGGCCTCCATCACCAGGTCGACCGCGGAGGCGAACTCCTTGCCGTTGATCGTCACCGGGCGGCCCTGGTCGAAGCCGATGGTCACGTCCTCGGGGGCGATCTCGACCGACGGGTCCCAGAACCGCACGCCCATGATGGGCTCCACGGTCTCCACGCCGGTGTCGAGGTGCTCGAGGGTCTTGGCCTCGTGGGTGGCGCCCCAGATGTTGGCGTCGGTGGAGTACGCCTTCTCGGTGGAGTCCCGGTAGGGCAGGTCGTGGGCGACCAGCCACTCCGACATCTCCTTGCGGCCGCCCAGTTCGGTCACGAAGTCCGCGTCCAGCCACGGCTTGTAGATCCGCAGCTGCGGGTTGGCGAGCAGGCCGTACCGGTAGAACCGCTCGATGTCGTTGCCCTTGAACGTGGAGCCGTCGCCCCAGATCTGGACGTTGTCCTCGAGCATCGCCCGGACGAGGAGGGTGCCCGTGACGGCACGGCCGAGCGGCGTGGTGTTGAAGTAGGCCCGGCCGCCCGAGCGGATGTGGAACGCCCCGCAGGTGAGCGCGGCCAGTCCCTCCTCGACCAGCGCCTCGCGGCAGTCGACCAGGCGCGCGACCTCGGCGCCGTACGTCTTGGCACGGTCGGGCACCGAGGCGATGTCGGGCTCGTCGTACTGACCGATGTCGGCGGTGTACGTGCACGGGACGGCGCCCTTGTCACGCATCCACGCGACCGCGACGGAGGTGTCGAGGCCGCCCGAGAAGGCGATACCGACGCGCTCGCCGGTGGGGAGGGAGGTGAGGACCTTGGACATAGGAAGAGTATGCATGATTACGCATGACCATGCAAAGCCCCGTCCCGCGTCGACCGCGTCACCCCGTCGGCAGCGCCACGTACTGGTACTCCAGGAACTCCTCGATCCCGACCCGGCCGCCCTCCCGGCCGAGCCCCGACTGCTTGACGCCGCCGAAGGGCGCCGCGGGATTGGAGACCAGGCCGGTGTTGAGCCCGACCATGCCCACCTCCAGGCGTTCACTGACCCGCATGGCCCGGTCCAGGCCCTCGGTGAAGACGTATCCGACGAGCCCCCAGGGGGTGTCGTTGGCCCGGCGGACGACCTCGTCCTCGTCGTCGAAGGCGAGGACCGCCGCGACCGGCCCGAAGATCTCCGTGCCCATCAGCCGGCTCTCCGGGGACACGTCGGTGAGCACGGTGGGCGGGTAGAAGCAGCCCGGCCCCTCGGGCGTGTGGCCGCCGACCAGCACCCGGGCGCCGCGCTCCACCGCGTCGGCGACGAGTTCCTCGACCTTGGCGCGTCCGGCGGCGTCGATGAGCGGGCCGACGTCGACGCCGTCGCCGGTGCCCGGGCCCACCACGAGCGCCCCCATCCGCCGGGCCAGCCGGTCGGCGAACTCCCCGGCCACCGAGCGGTGCACGAAGAAGCGGTTGGCGGCGGTGCAGGCCTCGCCCATGTTGCGCATCTTGGCGACCATCGCGCCGTCCACGGCCGCGTCCAGGTCCGCGTCGTCGAAGACCACGAACGGCGCGTTGCCGCCCAGCTCCATCGAGGTCCGTACGACCGTGTCCGCGCACTGGGCGAGGAGCAGCCGCCCGACGGCCGTCGAGCCGGTGAACGACAGCTTGCGGATCTGCCCGCCCCGCAGCAGCGGTTCGCACACCTCCCCCGCCCTGGAGGTGGTGACGACGTTCAGCACCCCGTCCGGCAGCCCCGCCTCCTCGAGGACCGCGGCGAGGGCCAGGCCGGAGAGCGGGGTCTGCGGGGCCGGCTTGAGCACCGTCGTACAGCCGGCCGCGATCGCGGGGCCGATCTTGCGGGCGCCCATGGCGAGCGGGAAGTTCCACGGGGTGATCAGCAGACAGGGGCCGACCGGGCGCCGGGAGAGCAGCATGCGGTGGCGTCCGTCGGGCAGGACGCCGTGGCCGCCGTCGATCCGTACGGCCTCCTCCGAGAACCAGCGGAAGAACTCGGCGGCGTACGCCACCTCGCCCCGGGCCTCGGCCAGCGGCTTGCCCATCTCGGAGGTCATCAGGCGCGCGAGCGCGTCGGTGCGCTCCAGGACGATCTCGTACGCCCGGCGCAGGATCTCGCTGCGCGCCCTCGGTGCCGTACGGGCCCACTCCCGCTGCGCCTGGACCGCCGCCTCCTCGGCGAGCCGGGCGTCCTTGGGTCCCGCGTCGGCGACGTGGGCGAGGATCTCGCCGGTCGCGGGGTCGTCCACGGCCATGACGGCGCCGTCCACGGCGTCCACCCAGGCGCCGCCGACGAACAGTCGGGTGGGAGTGCCGCTCATGACCGGCCTCCCCGCGTGCCGGACTCGACGGCGGCGGCCCATGCCCGGAGCCCCTCGTCCACGGCCGTCTCGTCGATCACCAGGGCCGGGATCATCCGCACCACCTGGTTCCAGGCCCCGCAGAGCAGGAGCAGCAGGCCCTCGTCGACGGCGGCCCGCTGCACCCGGGCGGCGGTCTCGGGGTCCGGCTCGCCGTCCTCGGTGACGAACTCGCTCGCCAGCATCAACCCCATGCCCCGTACGTCGCCGACGGCCGGTGTACGGGCCGCGACGGCCTCCAGTCCGTGGCGCAGGCGCGCGCCCATCGCCTCGGCGTTCTCGACGAGCTTCTCGTCGCGTACGACGTCCAGTGTGGCGCAGGCCGCCGCGCACGCGACCGCGTTGGCGCCGTAGGTGCCGCCCTGCGAGCCGGCCCAGGCCTTGCGCATCAGCTCCTCGGGGGCGGCGATGCCGGACAGCGGGAAGCCGCTGGCCAGGCCCTTGGCGGTGACGAGGATGTCGGGGGTGACGCCGAAGTGCTCGTGTCCCCAGAACCGGCCGGTGCGGCCCACACCGGTCTGCACCTCGTCGAGGATCAGCAGGAAGCCGTGCCGGTCGGCCCGCTCCCGCAGCCCTTCGACGAAGGCGCGGTTCGCGGGGACGTACCCGCCTTCGCCGAGGACCGGCTCGACGACGACGGCGGCGGTGTCGGCGGGCGAGGAGATCGTCTGGAGGGTGTAGTCCAGTTCCCGCAGGGCGAAGCGGGTGGCGGTCTCCTCGTCCCAGCCGTAGCGGAAGGCCGTGGGGAAGGGGGTGACGACCACGCCGCTCATCAGGGGCGAGAACCCGGACCTGAAGCGGGTGCCGGAGGTGGTCATGGAGGCGGCGGCCACGGTGCGGCCGTGGAAGCCTCCGTGGCAGACCAGCACGTTGGGGCGGCCGGTGGCCTGCCGGGCCAGCCGCAGGGCGGCCTCGACCGCCTCGCTGCCGGAGTTGGTGAAGAACAGGCTGTCCAGGCCCTGCGGCAGCACCTCGCCGAGCTTGTCGACCAGGCGTCGCAGCGGCGGGTGCATGACGGTCGTGTACTGGCCGTGGATCAGGGTGCCGGCCTGTTCCTGGGCGGCGGCCACGACCCTGGGGTGGCAGTGGCCGGTGCTGGTGACGCCGATGCCGGCGGTGAAGTCCAGATAGCGGCGGCCGTCCTCGCCGTGGAGGTGGACTCCCTCGCCCCGGACCGCCACCACGGGGGTGGCCTGGCGAAGGTGCGGCGACAGTGCGGTCATGCTCGTCTCCCGGCCTGCTCGTCGGTCTCCTGCGGTCCCCCGAGCATGCCCGTGGCGGCGGCCGCGGCAACGCCTGATCTGTCCGGCGGGGGCGGCGTGTCCGGACGATGTGTCAACCGTTCGGCGCACCCGGCGCCGCCCGCCCGCGCCCCTTCCGCGCTCCGAGCGCTCTTGCGCAGGTCAACGCCGCTTGCCAGAGTGACCAGGGTGGGCAGGGAGGCACCCGTGTGCGAGAACCGGCGGCCCGGCGCGGCGGGCCGGCCGCCCACCGTGGCCGACGTCCTGGCCCTGCCCGTCCTGGCCGGGGGCGATCCGCGGGTGGTCACCTGCGCGGAGCACGTCGACCGTCCGGTCCGCTGGGTCCACGTCACCGAACTGACGGACCCCGCCTCCTTCCTCAAGGGCGGCGAACTCGTCCTCACCACCGGTATGCCCCTGCCCGACGACCCCGCCGGTGTGCGCCGCTACGTCGACGAACTCGCCGCCGTCGGTGCCGCCGCCCTGGTCATCGAGCTGGTGCGCCGCTACCACCGGCCGCCCGACGCGCTGGTCCGGGCCTGCCGTGCGCGCGGGCTGCCCCTGGTCACGCTCGCCAAGGACGTCAACTTCCTGGAGGTCACCCAGGTCGTCCACACGCTGATCCTCGGCCACCAGGCGGACGCGATGCACCGGACGCAGCGCGTCCACGAGGCGTTCACCGCGCTCACCCTGCGCGGCGCGGGCCCCGAGGAGGTGGTGCGCGCCGCGTCGGAGATGGGCGGGCGTACGGTCGTGCTGGAGGACCTGGTCCACCGGGCGCTGGTCTGCGAGCCCTCGGGCACCACGGCCCGGGCCGCGCTCGCGGACTGGGAACGGCGTTCGCGCACCACGCCCGTCACCGACCGGGTGGACGTCTCGGGTCCCGAGGGATGGCTGGCGGCCCCGGTGGAGTACCGGGGCGAGACGTGGGGCCGGGTGGTCATGCTGCCCGGCCGGGCCTTCGGACCCGAGGACGTCACGGTGCTGGAGCGCACGGCGATGGCGCTCACCATCGCCCGTCTCACCCGCCCCACACCCTGGGAGCGCACCGCCCATCGCAACACGCTGCGCGACCTGGTCGAACAGCGTCACCGCTCCCCCGCGGACGCGCGGGCCCGGGTGGCGGCCCTGGGGCTGCCCGCGGAGGACGTCTCCTTCGTGGCCGTGCTCGCGGACCTGCCGCCCGAGGAGGACACCGCGGGCGCCGAGACGCGCCTCGCCGAGGAACTGACCACGACGGGGGCGCGGGCCCTCGTCGGGCTGCTCTCCTCCACCCGCGTCGGGGTGCTGCTGGCGCTGGGCCCGTCCCGGCCGTGGCGCGAGGCGGTCGAACGGCTGAGCCGCACGGCGCTGGACGCGGCTCCGGGCGCGGCCGTGAGTGTCGGCTCGCCGGCCGGTGACCTCGCCGGCGTCGCCCGCTCGTTCCGCGAGGCGGGCCGGGTCGCGGAGGCTACCGAGCCCGGCCGTCCGCCGCCGCCCGGCCGCTCCTTCCACGAGCGGTCGGACATCGGGCTGCGCCGCCTGCTGTTCGCGCTGCGCGACGACCTCCGCGTCCAGGACTACGCGGAACGGCAGTTGGGTCCACTCCTCGACCACGACGCCCGGCACGGCACCGGCCTGGTGGCCACCCTGCGCGGCTATCTGGACGCCGCGGGCAACAAGACCGTCGCCGCCCGGTCGGCCGGGCTGTCGCGGGAGACCGTCTACCAGCGGCTGCGTACCATCGAGCGGTTGCTCGGCCGCGACCTGGAGTCCGGTGAGCAGCGCACCGAACTCCACGTGGCCCTTCAGGCCCTGGACGCGCTCCGGGCGGGTCCGCCGTCCGGACCGGACCGATGAGTTTTCGGCCCGTTCCCGGTCGAAGGGGTGGACGGCCCGAACCGAACACCGAAGGACTTCACATGCGTACGTTGATCAGCACGGCCTTCGTCTCCCTCGACGGTGTGGTGGAGGCGCCGGGCGGCGAGCCCGGTTACCGGAACTCCGGGTGGACCGTCAAGGACGTGGACTTCGTCCCCGAGGCCTACGAGATCAAGGGCCGGGAGCAGAGCGAGGCCGCGGCGCTGCTGCTGGGCCGGGTCAGCTACGAGGCGTTCAGCCCGGTGTGGCCGGACCTGGCGGAGTTCCCCCGGTACAAGGTGATGCCGAAGTACGTCGTGTCCACCACCCTCGCCGAGGACGACCTGGTCACGAACTGGGGCGAGACGACGATCCTGCGCTCGCTCGACGAGGTCGCCGCGCTGAAGGAGACCGAGGGCGGCCCGATCATCGTCCACGGCAGCGCCACCCTGAACCGGGGCCTGTCGGACGCCGGCCTGATCGACCGCTACCACCTGCTGGTGTTCCCGCTCCTGCTCGGCGCGGGCAAGCGGCTGTTCAGCGACACGGACAAGGACGCGCAGCGGCTGAGGCTCGTCGAGCACGAGGTCTACGCCAACGGCCTGCAGAAGAACGTCTTCGACGTCGTTCGGTGAACCGCCCGCGAGCGGTGGTGCCGGGCATCGGGACGCGGGACCACCGCTCGTCGTCCGCCGGCGGCTCAGGCGCCCTCGGCGGGTTCCTGCGTGAACACGGCGTGCAGCCGCCGCGTGTGGTCGACCCGGCGTGCCGGCCCGGTGAGGGCGACCGCCGCCGTCAGACGGGGCTCGGTGCTGGACGCGGCGAACTGCAGCTCCAGGTCGCCCGGTTCGACGACGCGCCGGCCGTCGCGGCCGGTGAAGGAGGCGAGGTCGGCGGGTACCTCGACGCGCACCCGGCGGGCCTCGCCCGGGGCGAGCGGCACGCGCGTGTAGCCGACGAGTCGCTGCACCGGCTGGACGACGGAGGCGACGGGGTCGTGCAGGTAGAGCTGGACGACCTCGGTGCCGTGCCGTTCGCCGGTGTTGCGGACGGTGAGTTCGAGCCGGAACCCGCCGTCGGTGGACGCCTCCCCGGTGTGCGCGACGAGGTCGCTCCAGGTGAACGTGGTGTAGGCGAGTCCGTGCCCGAAGCCGAAGGCGGGCGTCGGGTCGATGTTGGACACGTCGCTGACGTGGGCGAGCCGCGCCCCGAGATAGGTGGTCGGCTGGGCACCCGTACCGCGCGGCACGCTGACGGGCAGCCTGCCGGAGGGACCGGTGCGCCCGCTGAGCACACCGGCGAGGGCGGCGGTGCCCTCCTCGCCGGGGAAGAACGACTGCACGATCGCCGCGGACTCGGCCACGGCCCGGCCGAGCGCGTAGGGCCGGCCGGCGAGCAGGACGGTCACGACCGGTTTGCCGGAGTCGAGCAGCGCGTCGAGGAGTTGCCGCTGGGCGCCGGGCAGGTCGAGGGACTCGGCGTCGCAGCCCTCGCCGCTGGTGCCGCGGCCGAACAGACCGGCGCGGTCGCCGAGGACGGCGACGACGACGTCCGCCTCGCGGGCCGTGTCCACCGCTTCGCCGATGCCGGAGAGGTCGCCGTCGTCGACGCCGGTGCCGCGGGCGACGGTGATGTCCGCGTCGGGGAACTCGGCGGCCAGGGCGGCGTGCAGGGTGGGCAGTTCGATGCCGACCGGGACGTCGGGGTGCTGCACGCCGACGTGCCGCGGGAAGGAGTAGCAGCCGAGTACGGCCGTCGCCTCGGCGGCGTTGGGGCCGACCAGGGCGATGCGGCGGGGCCGGGCGAGCGGCAGGGTGCCGTCGTTGGTGAGGAGCACGACCGCCTTCTCGGCGACCTCGCGGGCCAGTTCCCGGTTCTCGGCCCGGTCCAGGTCGATCCGGCCGCGCAGCGCTTCCGGGTCGTCCAGGTCGGCGCCGTCGAGCGCGGGCGGGAGGGGGTTCCAGTCCGGGTCGAGCAGTCCGAGCGCCGCCTTCTGGGCGAGGACCCGGCGCAGCGCCCGGTCGACGAGTGACTCCGGGACACGGCCCTCGGCGACCGCCTCGACGAGTGGCGTGCCGAACGTCTTGACGGTGGGCAGCTCCACGTCGACGCCCGCCGCCAGTGCGGCGCCCGCGGCGTCGGCCCAGTCGGCGGCGATGCCGTGCAAAGTCTTGAGGAAGGCGATGCCGAAGTAGTCGGCGACGACGGTCCCGTCGAAGCCCCAGGTGTCGCGCAGCAGTCCGGTCAGCAGCGTCTCGTCGGCCGCGGCGGGCACGCCGTCGATGTCGGTGTAGGCGTGCATCACGGAGCGGGTGCGGCCCTCGCGGACGGCCATCTCGAACGGCGGCAGCAGGACGTCGGCCCGTTCGCGGGCGCCCACGGAGGCGGGGGCGAGGTTGCGGCCGGCGCGGGAGGCGGAGTAGCCGACGAAGTGCTTCAGGGTGGCGACGATCCCGGCGGACTCCAGGCCCTGGACGTAGGCGGTCCCGATGGTGCCGACGAGGTAGGGGTCCTCTCCGATGGTCTCCTCGACCCGGCCCCAGCGGGCGTCGCGGACCACGTCCAGGACGGGTGCGAGGCCCTGGTGGATGCCGACGGACCGCATGTCGCGGCCGATGGCGGCGGCCATCGCGCGCACCGCGTCCGGGTCGAAGGTGGCGCCCCAGGACAGCGGGACGGGGTAGGCCGTGGCTCCCCAGGCGGCGAAGCCGGCCAGGCACTCCTCGTGGGCCACGGCGGGAATGCCGAAGCGGTTGGCCGCGGCGATGCGGGTCTGGGTGCGCATCAGGGAGAGCGCGCCGAGCGCGGGGTCGACGGGAACGGTGCCGAAGGGGCGGGTGAGTTGGCCCAGCCCGGTGGGGAGGAGGGCGTCGAGGTCGACGGCCTCCTCCATGTCGTGCTGGTGGGGGGCGACTTCGCCGCCCTGGTCGGAGGCGCCGACCCACACTCCGTAGAGCTGGGCGATCTTCTCCTCGAGGGTCATCGCGCCGACGAGCGCGTCGACCCTGGTGGCGACGGGAAGGGTGGGGTCGTTCCACAGGGGGATTTCGGGGGTGGTCTCTACGGCCACGTTGGCGGTCACTTTCCTCCGACGCCCATCAGCCCCTGGACCAGGGCGCGACGGGCGAACAGGTAGACGAGCAGGATGGGCACCATGGACAGCACCACGGCTCCCAGCAGACCGGGGATGTCGATCCCGTGCGCGGTCTGGAAGTTGTACAGGCCCAGCGTGACCACCTTGGTGGACTCGGACTGGGTCAGGACGAGCGGGAACAGGAAGCCGTTCCACGCCTGGAGTGCGGAGAACACCACGATCGTGGAGAGTCCGCCGCGGGACAGCGGCACGACGAGCTGGAAGAACATGCGCCGCGGGCTCGCGCCGTCCATCGCCATGGCCTCGTACAGCTCCGGGGAGATGTCGCGCATGGAGCCGCTGAGGATCAGGGCGGACATCGGCAGGCAGAACGCGGCCGTGGGCAGGATGACGCCGAGGAGGTTGTCGTACAGTCCGGCTTCGCTGATCAGGTAGAACATCGGCACGATCACGGCCTGGGCCGGGATGGCGAGGCCGAGCAGGAACAGCCGGAAGATCGCCGACGTGGTTCTGCCGCGGCTGCGGACGATCGCGTAGGCGAGCGGCGGGACCAGCAGCAGCACGATGCCGATCACGCAGGCGGTGACGACGAGTGTGTTGACGAAGTACTGGCCGAAGCCCGAGTCGAAGGCGCCGGTGAAGTTGTCCAGCGTGAAGCTGTCCGGGAGGGAGACCGGCCCGTTCTCGGCGTAGTCCTGGCGGGTGCGCAGGGTCGCGGCGAGCATCACGTACAGCGGCAGGCCGACCAGGAGGAGCCAGACGAGCGAGCCGACGCCGGCCAGGTAGTTCGGTCGGCGCCTCATGACACACCCTCCGCCGAGCTGCGCATCTTGTCGTAGCCGGAGACCCGGACGACGATCAGCGAGATGATCGTGGCCGCGACGACCAGGGCCAGGGCGATCGCCGAGCCGGTGCCGTAGTCGAAGCTCTTGAACGCCTTGTCGTACATGTAGTAGGCGCTGATGGTGGTGTCGGTGCCGGGGCCGCCCTGGGTCAGGATGAGGACCGTCTCGAAGGTGGTCAGGCCGCCGACGATCATCAGGATCATCGAGGTGATCATGGAGGTGCGCAGCTGCGGCAGCGTGATGTGGAAGAACTGCCGGTAGCGGCCCGCCCCGTCGATCTCCGCCGCCTGGTACAGGACCTGCGGGACCGCGCGGGCGGCGCCCTGGTAGATCAGCGTGTGGAACGGAGTGAACTGCCAGGTGCTGACGAACGCCAGCACCCCGATGGCGGTGGCCTGTTCACCGAACAGGTTGCCGTCGCCGAAGAGCCAGGTGGCGTCGGCCGGGATGCCGAAGTTCGGGTCGAGCAGCGCCCGCCACAGCACGGACACGGCCGTGGCGGACAGCAGCAGCGGGATGAAGTAGATGACCGAGAGGACGGCGCGGTTGCGCTGGTGACCGGCGGCCCAGACGCCGAGCAGGATGCTCAGCGGGGTCTGCATGACCACGCCGAGCGCGGTCAGCAGCAGGGTCAGCCAGATGCTCTTCAGCATCACCGGGTCGTCCATCAGGCGCGACCAGTTGTCCATGCCGACGAACTCGGGCGAGCTGAGGCCGTCCCAGCTCATGAAGGACAGCACCGCCACCATGATCAGCGGGACGATCGCGAAGAGGGAGAAGAACACTGCGGCGGGCAGCGCCCAGGCGAAGCCGGGGCGGCCCACCTTCGTCGCGGACGAGGCGGGCGGCCGCCGCCGGGTCCCCTTGCGGGGTCCGGCGGCGGGCCGGGCGCTCGTGATCTGTGTGGTCATGAGCCCGTTCGTCACTCGGTCGGGAGGGCCTGCATGGCCTTGATGAAGCCGTCCGTGTCGAGCGTTCCGTTGAAGAACTGCTGGATGGCCTTGTACATGTCCGAGCTCGCCTTCTGCGGGTACGCCTGGTCCCAGGACAGCTGGAACGACGGGGCGTCGGTGACGAGGTCGTACTGGAAGCGCGAGTACTCGGGGGTGCCTGAGGTGTCGATGAACTTGTCGGTGTTGGTCGTGGTCGGCAGGTTGCCGATCTCCAGGTGTGCCTTGACGAACTCGTCGGAGTACATGAGCTTCAGGAACTCGGCGACGGCCTCGGGGTGCTTGGTCTTCTTCATCACCGAGTAGTAGTTGTTGGGGTTGCCCGCGACGTCGGCCGGATCGCCCTTGCCGCCCTCGACGGCCGGGAAGGCGGTGTAGCCGAGGCCCTTCTCGGCGAACTCCTTGTGATCCGTCAGCTGCTGGGAGAAGTACCAGGAGCCCATCAGCTCGAAGCCGGCCTTGCCCGAGGCCACCAGCTGCACCGAGCCGCCGTTGGTGTACTTGACGGAGTCGTAGTTCTTGCCGAAGGCGCCGGCGTCGACGAGTTCCCTGATCATGCCCAGGGCCTTCTTGCTGTCCGGACTCTCCCAGGCGCTCTTGTCGCCCCCGATGGCCTTCGCGAACAGCTCCGGGCCGGCTATGCGGTCGTAGAGGTACTGGAACCACATCTGGGTGGGCCAGACGTCGCCGCCGCCGAGCGCGATCGGTGTCACGCCCTCGTCCTTGAGCTTCTTGACCGCGTCGAGCAGCTCGTTCCAGGTCTTCGGCGGCTGGACGCCCGCGTCGTCGAGGACCTTCTTGTTGTGGAAGAGCAGGACGGGCTGGGTGCCGCGCATCGGAACGCCGTACGGCTTGCCGTCGACGACGGCGTTGTCGAAGACGGCCGGCAGGAACTTCTTCTCCAGGTCCGGGTTCTTCTTGATGAAGTCGTCGAGCGGCAGCAGCAGGTCCGCCTTGACGAACGGCTTGATGCTGCCGCCGCCCCAGTTGTAGAAGATGTCGGGGGCCTGCGAGGTGCTGATGATCGTCTGGAGCTTCTTCTGGTAGTCGGCACCGGGGATGGTGTCCAGGACCGCCTTGACGTCGGACGTCTTGTTGAAGGTGTCGACGATCTGCTGTTCGACCTTGTTGCTGGCGTCCCCGTAGACCAGGACATGGATCTTGCCGTCGTCGGACGACGCCCCGCCGTTCCCGTCGCCGCAGGCCGACAGGCTCAGCGCCAGGGCGAGCGTCGCACCGGTGGCGACCAGTCTGGGCAAGCGCGCACGTGTCTTCATCGTTCGCCTTTCGAAAGTTTCGGCATCATCACCGAAAGTCCATGCTGGTCGGACAGTAAAGTGAGACGGGATTTCTGGTCAATGGCCGTGCGCCTGCCGACTCAAAACGTTATCGACCCCATGACCTATCCTTCCTGCATGCACGAGGAAGTTGAGGTGGGCGCCAGGGTGACCCTGGCCGAAGTGGCGAAAGAGGCGGGGGTCTCTCCTCCGACAGTTTCGAAGGTCCTCAACGGTCGTTCGGATGTCTCCCGCTCCACCCGGGCCAGGGTGGAGCGGCTTCTCGAGGTGCACGGCTACCGCCGCCGGAGCCCGAGCCCACCGCGCTCGCCCCTGGTCGAACTCGTCTTCCACGAGTTGGACAGCGTCTGGGCGATGGAGCTGGTCCGGGGCGTGGAGGACGTCGCCAAGGCCCACCGGACCGAGGTCGTCCTCACCCGCAGCGGTACCCGGCACGCACCCGCGCCGGACTGGATCGAGGGCGTGCTCGGACGCAGGCCGCTGGGTGTCGTGCTGGTCTTCTCGTCGCTCCCCGCGGAGGTCAAGCAACGGCTCCGGTCCTGGAACATCCCCTTCGTCATCGTCGACCCGGCCGGCGACCCCGATCCCGACGTCCCGTCCGTCGGCTCCGCCAACTGGGCCGGGGGTCTGGCGGCCACCCGCCACCTCACCGACCACGGGCACGAACGCGTCGCCATCATCACCGGGTTCGAGGACATGCTGTGCTCACTGGCCCGGCTCGACGGCTACCGCTCGGCGATGACCATGGCGGGCCTGCCGCTCGACCCGGCCCTGGTGCGGCACGGCGAGTACGACGTGCAGAGCGGCTACGCACACGGCACGGACCTGCTCGCCGGCCCCGACCGGCCGACGGCGATCTTCGCGGGCAGCGACCTCCAGGCCCTGGGCGTGCTGGAGGCGGCCCGCGTCAGGGGCCTGAGGGTGCCGCAGGACCTCTCGGTCGTCGGCTACGACGACGTACCGCTGGCCCAGTGGTCGAGCCCGCCGCTGACCACCGTCCACCAGCCGCTGCGGCACATGGCCGGGGAGGCCACCCGCATGCTCTTCACTCCGGACGATCCCGGCCGGGCCGGCCGGCGCATCGAACTGGCGACGCATCTCGTCGTACGGCAGAGCACGGCGCCGCCGGGCGGGGCGCCGCGGGCACCCGTCGGCACGGGTGCGTGACGGCGCCCCGCAGCGGCCTACCGGCCCGGATCGGCGGGCACGTCGGTCATGCGCTCGTCGTAGCCGGTCGCGGGGTCGACGACGCGGCCGGCGGCCCACCAGTTCTCCCGGGCCGTCTCGAAGGCCACCAGCATGACGTCCTCCTCGGGGACGTCCGCGTAGAGCCGGAGGTTGCCGACGATGGGGCGAGTACGCGCGGGAGGGGTCCTGAGGGGCTCGTCGCCGTGACGTGCGGCACGGCGCTGTCAGTGGCGGGTGCCAGCATGGGGACATGACGAAGAACTCACCTTTCGACTGGCGGTCCTTCCTGCTCAAGTGGAGCGAGGAGTGGGCGGATTCCCTGCCGGACGGCGAGGCGCGGGACGAAGAGGACGAGGCCGCCCGGCAGGCGCGGTGGCTGGGGTTCCCGCCCGCGTCCGAGGAGCGGATCACGGACTTGGAGGAGCGCCTCGGCCGGCGGTTGCCGCCCTCGTACCGCGAGTTCCTGAAGACCACTGACGGCTGGCGGCACGCGGGCGGGTTCGTGTGGCTGCTGGCGGGAACCGCGGACGCGCACTGGCACGACGACGAGATAGGACTCGCGGTCATGCTCGAGGAATCCCTGGACGAGGACGCCGGGCCCGAGGAGCGGCGGGACGTGGACGTCTGGCGAAATGGGCTGCAGCTCGACGTCGAGTCCGACGCCACCTACGTCCTGCTGGATCCGGAGGACGTGGACGAGGACGGCGAGTGGGCCGTGTACACGTGGGCGAGCTGGCGGGACGAGTCGCGGCACGCGAGCTTCCTCGAGTTCATGCGGGACATGTTCCGGGAGTTCCACAGCCTGCTGGCTCAACCGGACGATGGGGAACCGGAGTTCGCCAACGACACGACGCGGATGCTGGACGCCCGAGTGGAAGGGGCCCGGCTGGAGGCCCTGCGCGGCGACTGGGAGCAGGCCGAAAGGACGTTGGACGAGGCCAAGGGGTACAACAGGCCGCGGGCCGCCGGGCTCGGCGACCAGATACGCCGCCTGCTCGGACGCACCTGCACGGTGAGATTCGACGGCCTGGTGACGGACCCGCGATACGCGCCCGAGCTGCTGCCGCCCCTGGTCGCCGAGCACGTGGCGCACTCGTACCGGGAGGACTCCGCGCTGATGTGCCCCCTGCGGGGCGCCGACGAGGATCTGGTGTCACTGGCCTACGCGACGCTGGAGCAGGTGCGCGGCGGCACGTACCGGTACACGGCGGCCGGACCGTTCGGGGAGGCGGTCGAACAGGCACGGGAGTTGGCGCGGCGGGGAGAGACGGACCGGGCATGGCGGACCCTGATGGACGCGGTGCCCCTGTGGGAGCCGCTGGGGCCGGACCACCTGGCGCCACTGGGGTGGGTGGCCGACCCCGTACTCGGACCTCTGCTGACCCCGGAGCGGGGCCGCGAGTTGCTGTCGACTCCACGGGGCGGGCAGACCGGTGCGGCACCGCGGCCGCCGGCCGGACTCGACCCGGGTGGCGCGGACGGCGCGGGCGGCCCGGAGTGACGCGCGGAGCCCGACCACGGCGGCAACCGCGCGTTCTGCCGGTTCGTCCTGGTGGAGGGGGTCGAGCCGGAGGACCTGCCCGCGCGTCCGACGCGGACGGGGACGGCGGCACCCCCTCCAGAAACCAACGGCGGCAGCACCGGCCAGGGAGCCTGAAGCAGGCGGCGTGGTCAGGCGTCCTCGCGACGCCAGACCATGCTCCGCCCAGCCTCCGCCGCGGTCTGCGGCTCGTCGGGTTCGACGCGCAGCAACCGGTACCCGATCCGGGGCGGGATCGCGGCACTGCGGACGTTGGCCTCGTCGCAGTGGATCTCCATCGCCTCGACGCCGAAAAGCCCGAGGCCCTCCTCCGTCAGGGCGGCCGCGGCCCCGGTGGCGAGTCCGCGGCCGGTGGCCGGCGAACAGACCCAGTAGCCGATCTCCAGGACACCGGCCTCTCCGTTCGGGAACATCGCGCCCCCGCCGAGCACCTTGTCGAAACGGTCCGGCGGAGTCAGCACGTAGACGAACGACCGGCCGGCGTCCCAGTCCGCGTCCTGTTCGACGCGGAAGCCCTCGGTCTCCTCCCGGGTGGGCGGACGCCGGGCCCAGCGAAGCCACTCCCCCAGATGCCCGACGTCGGCGGCGACGGCGGCGATGAACGCGTCGTCCGGGACAAGTGAACGCCGGCGCAGTACGGAACCGTCCGGCAGTTCGATGTTCTCTCGCGGAAGCCTGGAAGGAGATCCCTCTGTCATGCCCGCATCCTGGCCCACCCGGCCGGCCACTTGAAGAGGACCGGCACCGGCCCTGGCGAATACGACGACTGTCCGGGGCGCTCAGGTGCGGAGGTGGCTCCGTTCGCCGTTGTGGTCGAGGATGACCAGGATCTCGGCGGGGCCGCGGTCCCCGCGGACGGCGTGCGGGGTCATGGTGGAGAACGAGGCCGCCTGACCGGCCTCGACACGGATGACGCGCTCGCCCAGGTAGAGGACGACGGTCCCGGACAGCACGGTGAACCAGTCCCGGCCCGGGTGGACACCCAGGTCGTCGGGGGTGACGCCGCCCGCCTGGGGCTTCCCCCTGTTCCTGCCCGAGGACACCGGTGTCGGCCGGCCCGGCCTCGAGGCCCTCCTGCACGCCGCCACGAACACCCGGCCGCCCCACGAGTGGACCGACCACCTGCGGGGCGCGGGGTTCGTCCTCGAGGAGCGGCGGCCCTTCGAGATCCGCCTCGACCGCACCGAGGCAGGACCGCCGCCGGTACTTCCGGCGGCGGCCTCTCGCTCGCGCACTTCGAGCCCTGGCTAGTGCTCAGAGCCCCTCTCGGGCATCGCCGCGTACATCGCGTAGTACTTCGCATACATGTGGGCCAACTTCGGCCCATGCCCATCGTCCCGCATGGCCAGGAACTCAAGCAGGAGGGACAACAGCAGGTCAACAGCCTCCTGCTGTTGCTCCGGCGTCAGCTGACCCAGTTTGTTCCAGCCCATGGGCTGGAGGTCGGGGAACGCCTCGTCAAGGACGAGCGCTTGCCATCCGAAGCTGGTGCATTCTCCCCTGCGCACGACCATCCACTCGGTGAATCCCCGCATGAGCCCGCCCGAGCGGGCCACGTCGAATCCGACGAGAAACATGTGCACGTTTTCGTACGATCCGTCGAGACCGTAGAGCCCCGGTCTGGATCGGACCTGCTCGATGGCTTCCCTGTCGTTCATGGATGTCCTTAGAACCCGAAATCGATGATGTCGCCGTAGTCCCACTTGGCCTTGTACTCCGCGATTGACTCCCCGCCCTTCGGAGTGAACGCGTCGTATACCCGGCCATTGAGTACTACTACGGCTTGGTAAGACGCACTTCAGGGCGGCCTGTTCCGTGGGGAAGTGTCCGCGAGCACGGACGGCCTTGCGGATTCGGGCGTTCACGGACTCGATCGCGTTGGTCGTGCACACGATCCGGCGGATCTCGACGTCGAACTGAAGGAAGGGCACGAACTCCGCCCAGGCCCGCTCCCACAGCCGGACGATGGCCGGGTACTTCGCACCCCATTCCTCCGAGAACTCCAGGAACCTTTCCGTGGCGGCATCCTCCGTGGGCGCGGTGTAGACCGGCCGGAGAGCCTTAGCGATCTTCTCCCAGTCCTGCCGGCCCGCGTATTTGAAGCTGTTACGAAGCAGGTGAACCACGCAGGTCTGCACGATCGTCGCAGGCCAGACGGTGTTCACCGCGTCGGGGAGTCCGGTCAGCCCATCGCAGACAAGCATCAGGACGTCGCGCACGCCCCGGTTCTTGATCTCGGTGAGGACCTGGAGCCAGTATTTGGCTCCCTCGCCGCCATCGCCAACCCATAGCCCCAGGATGTCCCGGGTCCCCTCGGCGGTCACGGCCAATGCCATGTAGACCGGGCGATTGGCAACCTGCCCATCCCTGACCTTGACGTGCACACAGTCGATGAAGACGACCGGATACACCGCGTCCAGCGGCCGGTTCTGCCATTCCACCATGCCCGCGACCACACTGTCGGTGATCGTGGAGATGGTCGACTTCGACACCTCGGTCCCGTACACCTGGGCCAGGTGCGCGGAGATCTCACCGTGCGTGAGACCCTTTGCCGACAGTGACAGCACCATCTCGTCGATCCCACCCAGACGCCGCTGTCGCTTCTTGACCAGCATCGGCTCGAAGGACCCCGCCCGGTCCCGCGGGACGGAGATCCCGACCGGGCCGACCTCGGTGGCCACAGTCTTGGACCGGTGGCCGTTGCGGTAGTTCTCCCGCCCGCCCTCGGCCCGCTCACCGTGCTCATGACCCAGGTGATCAGTCAGCTCACCTTCCAGCGCCGACTCCAGCACCCGCTTGGTCAGCTGCTGCAGCAGGCCGCCCTCACCGGTCAGCTTCAACCCGTCGGCCTGAGCTCGGGTCACCAGCTGACCGATCAGCTCGTCATCCACGGCGGCCGCCAGCTCGCCGACGCCACTCTCGGTACCGGTCTCACGCATCACGTCAGTCATCAACTTCCGCTTCTTGCTCGGGAGTTACACCGGTTACCGTACAGACCCGCTTGGTAGCCGTTGTCCCAGTTGATGGTCCCCTGACCACGATAGTTCCCGAAGAACGGGCCTGCTGGGCCAAAACGGACGACCTGACCATCGCCCAGACTGTCGCGGATCCGCTCGGCGCACGCTTGGCAGTCACCCGGACCGTTCGTGATCTGTGACGCGGCCTTGGGTAGCCCTGGAACATCATGCATCCCGCAGGGCAGGCCCGCCGCGGCCAGCGTCTGCACGGTGGACCTGCCCGCAACCTTGCAGCCGCGCTTGAGTAGTTTCAGTCTGCCGTAGGCTCTTTCGAGGGCTTTGAGTTTGGCTCCGATGAGGACGTCGGCCGCGAGCTCGCCACAGTTCTGGAGAGTCGTGTCCTGTATGCAGACCAGGAAGTTGCTGATGCCGGCGAGTTCTGCGGTGCCGTCCCAGAGCTGCTTCATGGCGTCGCTGAATTCGTCGCTGTAGGACAGGATTTCGCAGTGAATCTCGTTGTGCTGGCACCAGCGGGCGGTCTCGACCGGGTCGCAGGGTAGGTAGGCGCTTTGGCAACGAGGACGCTTACGACACCACCTAGACCAAGTGACACTCGCAGGCCGGGCATTCCGTCCGCCGCAGGGCCGCCCGGTCCACGAGCTCTCGAGCCTCAGTTCCACGCCTGTGAGCAGGAGACAGCGGCTGTCCGATCGGCCATAGATGACGGACTTCAACGCAGCGTAGTCAACACCAAGTCAAGCGCCCCTTGGTGAGGACGCATGGGGACTGCGCGCATAGCTCGCCTCCGAACTATGGTGTCCCACCACATACGCCCCTGACCTGCACCTTCCTACGGTATGGCGACACGCAACCGTCCCCGCAGATCCCCAGGAAGTAGTGCCGATGTCATCGCCCGCAACCGCTCCACCAGCCCCGAACAACCTCAAGCGCATCGTCGCCGCCGCGTACGCGTTGTTCGGCCTCGGCGGCGGAGCGCCGGGCGAGCAGCAGCAGGGAGGTGACCATCGCGGCGCGTTCCAGGGTGAGCTGGTCGACGGGGTCGAGCCCGGGGTGGCCGCGCAGGACCAAGGCACCGAGCAGCTCGTCACCGGCGGCGACGGCGGCGATCCAGTCGTCCTTGTGCCGCACCACGTGCCCCTCGGCGCGGGACGCTTCCAACGCGTACTCCGGTGCCGCGGCGGCCTCGGTGAACTCCACGGTGCCGTCCAGGACCTGGGAGACGGCGGCGGCCACGTCGTGCACCCCGCCGCCGCGCAGGACGAGTTCGGCGAGCCGGTCGTGGACGTCGGAGGCGCGCTCGATGACGCCGCTGCGGTCCCGGATGATCTCGTTGGCGCGCTCCAGACCCGCGAGGGCCGCGCGGGTCTCGGCGAGCAGGTTCGCGGTGTCGATGGCGGCTGCCGCGAGGGCCGCGAAGGAGCCGAGCAGGGCGATCTGCTCGCGTTCGAAGACCCGGGCGTGCCGGTCCGCGGCGAAGAGCACGCCGATGACGTGGTGGCCGAGCATGAGGGGCACGCCGAGGATGGCGACCAGGCCCTCGTCGCGTACTCCCGCGTCGATGGTGCCGGTGTGCTGGAAGCGGGCGTCCTTGAAGTAGTCGTCGGTGACGTGGGGGCGGGCGGTCTGGGCGACGAGGCCGCCGAGCCCCTCCCCCATGCCGAGCCGCAGCTGCTGGAAGCGGGCGGCGACCGACCCCTCGGTGACCCGCATGTAGGTGTCGCCGTGGTCCGGGTCGTTGAGGCTGAGGTAGGCGACGTCGGTGCCGAGCAGGGAGCGGGCCCGCTGCACGATCGCGCGCAGCACCGCGTCCAGGTCGCGCAGTCCGGCGAGGTCGTGGGCGGTCTCGAACAGCGCGGACAGCTCGGCCTCCCGCCTGCGCCGGCCCTCCAGCTCCGAGCGCACGCCCAGCGCGAGGTGCTTGGCCCGTTCGAGCGCGTCGATCCGCTCGGCCGGTCCGCCCTCGGCGCGGGCGAGCAGCACCGGCTGCTCGTAGGCGTCGGCGGAGGCGCCGCGGGCCAGCAGATCCAGGAACGGCGTCTCGGCGCACTGCACTCGGTCACGGGACATGCCCACAGGATTCCCCATCACCCGGTGGTCCCGGCAGCCCTGTGGAAAACCACGGCTCAGTGCGCCGTCCAGCCGCCGTCCAGGACCAGTGAGGTGCCCGTGACGTAGGAGGCCCGCGGACCGCAGAGGTAGGCGACGGCCTCGGCGACCTCGTCCGGTTCGATCAGCCGCCGCAGCGCACTGTCGCGCAGCAGGATGTCGGAGAGCACCCGCTCCTCGGGGATTCCGTGGGCCAGGGCCTGGTCGGCGATCTGCCTCTCCACCAGCGGGGTGCGTACGTAGGCGGGGTTCACGCAGTTGGAGGTGACGCCGTGGGCGGCGCCTTCGAGGGCGGCGGTCTTGGAGAGTCCCTCGAGACCGTGCTTGGCGGACACGTAGGCCGCCTTGTAGGCCGAGGCGCGCAGACCGTGCACCGACGAGATGTTGACGATGCGGCCCCAGCCCTGTTCGTACATGTGGGGCAGGGCGCCGCGGATGAGCCGGAAGGGGGCCTCCAGCATCACGGTGAGGACGGTGTGGAAGACGTCCGGCGGGAACTCCTCGAGGGGCCGCACCAGCTGCAGCCCGGCGTTGTTGACGAGGACGTCGGCCCCGGCGGCGGCGCGTTCGGCTGCGTCGAGGTCGGTCAGGTCCAGCACCTGGGTCTCGACACTGCCCGCGAGGTCTCCGCAGCTCTCGGCCAGCGCGTCCAGTCCGGCGGCGTCCCGGTCGATCGCTCTGACGTCGGCCCCGGCGGCGGCCAGCCGCAGTGCGCAGGCACGGCCGATGCCGCCGGCGGCGCCGGTGACGAGGGCGGTGCGGCCGTCGAGGTCGAGCGAGGAGCCGTGGGGGGCCTGGAGGACGCTGGGCGAGGTCATGCCCCGACCCTAGGCAGCGTCCGGCCCGGCCCCCATGTGGGCACGCCCCATACTTCAGCTGGAACCAGTGGGTTCGAACCATGTGGGGGCGTCGGACAGGGCCAGCTTGACCCTGGTCTGGCCGAACTCCTTGATGTCCGGCAACGCGTCCACCGCGAACCAGCCCACCTCCAGCGACTCGTCGTCGTTGACCCGTGCCTCGCCGCCGACGGCCCGGCAGCGGAAGGTGACGTCCATGAACTGGCACATGTCACCGTTGTCGTAGGTGACCGGCTTCAGCGCCTGGACCAGGACGAGCCGCTCGACGACGCACTGGACGGCGGTCTCCTCCTCGACCTCGCGCACGGCGCAGGCCGCGGGCTGCTCCCCCGGTTCCGGGATGCCTCCGATCAGCGACCAGCGCCCGTTGTCGGACCGCCGTCCCAGGAGCACTCTGCCTTCGTCGTCGAAGACGACGGCGGTGACCCCCGGGAGCCACAGGAGCTGGTGTCCGGCCGAGGCGCGCAGGTCGCGGATGAAATCGGGAGTAGCCATGCGCACGACCCTAACCGGCCCGGCGGCCGCCCTCGCCGAGGTCGCGGGGCGTGCGACGGGCGTACGGCTACACGGCGCGGGCGCGTCGCCCGCGCACACCCGCGCCGACGGCCCAGCCGAGCCCGCCGGCGGCGATCAGCACCAGGGCGATCTCGGGCGCGATGCCGAGCCGGGTGGCGGGCGTCTCGGAGGAGCGCAGGGGCACCTCCTGGACGAGGGAGTCCGCAACGAACATGCCGGTCTTCTGGGTGACCCTGCCGTCGGGCATGATGATCGCGCTGACGCCGCTGGTCACCGGCACGGTGACGGTCCGGCTGTGCTCGACGGCGCGGACGCGGGACATGGCGAGCTGCTGGTAGGTCATCTCGCTGCGGTCGAAGGTCGCGTTGTTGCTGGGCACGGAGATCATCTGGGCGCCGTCGGTGACCTCGGAACGCACGGCCCAGTCGAAGGCCGCCTCGTAGCAGGTCACCAGGCCGACCCGGGTCCCGGCCATGGTGAACACTCCGGGCTCGGTGCCCCGGCTGAAGTCCCGGCTGACCATGGTGGTCCAGTCGTCGTTGATCGCGCCGATGAGCGAGCGCAGCGGCAGGTACTCGCCGAAGGGCTGGATCTGCCGCTTGTCGTAGGTGTCGACGGGGCCCTTGTCCGGGTCCCACAGGATCTGCTCGTTGAGCAGCCTGCCGTCGCGTTCCACGACGCCGCCGACCGAGATGGGTGCGCCGATCGCGTCGGCGGCCCGGTCGATGACCAGGCGGGCGTCGGGGTTGGCGAAGGGGTCGATGTCCGAGGAGTTCTCCGGCCAGAGCACGAAGTCGGGGCGGTCCACCTTGCCCGCCTCGACCTCGGCCGCCAGCCGTTCGGTCTCCCGCGCGTGGTAGTCGAGTACGGCCCGGCGCTGGGAGTTGAAGTCGAGGCCCGCGCGCGGCACGTTGCCCTGGATCACCGCGACGGTCGCGGTGCCGTCCTCCGCGTCGTCGCTGACCAGCGGCCGGGCTGCCACGGCGCCCACGACGGGCACGGCCACGCCGAGGAGCGCCACCGCCGCGGCGCCGCGGCGGACCTCGCCGCCCCGGCGGGCCCGGACGGCCAGGCGCACGACCTCGTGGAGGCCGAAACCGCACAGGACGACCGCGAAGCCGAGTACGGGTGTGCCGCCGACCGCCGCGAGCGGCAGGAAGAGTCCGTCCGCCTGCCCGAACGCGATCTTGCCCCAGGGGAAGCCCTCGAAGGGCACGCGCGCGCGTGCGGCCTCCCCCGCGATCCACAGCGCCGCCGCCCACACCGGCCGTCCCGGGAGCTTCGACACGGCGGCGACGCCCGCGCCGACCGCCGCGACGAAGAGCGCCTCGACCGCGGCCAGGGCGAGCCAGGGGCCGGGGCCTACCTCCACACCGGTCCACACCAGCAGGGGCAGCAGGAAGCCGAGGCCGAAGAGGTAGCCGAGGCCCAGGCCGGCCTTCCAGCCGCGGCCGCGCAGCACCCAGCCGAAGACGGCGAAGGCGGGCAGCGCGAGCCACCACAGGGTGCGCGGCGGGAAGCTGACGTAGAGCAGCACTCCGGAGAGCGCGGCGGCGGCGGCCGGGAGGAGGCGCCGGAGCCGCGCGGCGACGCGGGAGGCGGGTGTGGGCTGCGGCTGCGGCTGCGTCCGGTCCGGTTCGCCGACGGAGGTTGCGGTGGCTGTCACCCCCCGGAGTGTACGGCGGACGGCCGGACCCGGAACAGGACGGTCCGCGGACGCCGGGAGCCCCGGCCGTCGGCCGGATCGCGCCGGGCGCCGGCGCGTCGGACGGGGGTGGTGCGGGGGGGCGGGGCGGGCTTGGGCGCGGTGGGACCGAGAAGTGGGCGTCCGCGGCCGGTACGGTCGCGGACCGCGGCAGCCGACCGCTGCGGCAGGGCTCAGTGCGCCGGGCCCGGAGCCTTCGGGCGCAGGCGGTCCTTGATGGCCCGGACGGCCGCCTCGGCGTCGTCCACGGTGATCGTGAAGGTGTGGCCGTCCGCCAGGCGCAGGATCAGGCCCTCGCCGCGCCGCACGACGACGGCGGTGCCCATCTCCGGTCGCCACCGGTAGCCCCAGCCGCCCCAGTGGCGCGGTGTGACGTGCGGCGCGAACTCGGCGCCGGCGACGTTCGAGAGAGGGATGCGGCGACGGGGCAGGCCGATGTGGCCGCAGCGCACTTCGAGGCAGTCGTCGTCGACTCTCAGCGCGACGTGCACGAACGCGAGCGTGCCGAAGAGGACCAGCAGTCCCGCCGCGATGCAGCCGACGACGGCCATGGCGAGCGGGGCGACGCCGGACTCCCAGGCCGAGTCGACGGCCAGGGCGATGCCGAGTGCCACGCAGGCGGCGCCGATGAGGGCCAGGAACCACTGGACCCGGCTGGTGGCACGGCCGGTCCAGACGTGCGGCTGGGGAACGGTCTCGCCATGGCGATGCCTCATGGATAAGAGGTTACTCATGTTTCGCTGCGCGGGTACCTCGTCGCGCAGGGTGACTGGGCCGACCGGGCGGGAGGGCCCGTCACCCGGCCGGCGTGACCGCGCGCAGCAGCCTGCCCTCGTCGTAGGCCAGCGCGGGCGCGGGCAGCGTGCCGTCGCGTCCGCTGAGGAGCACGGTCAGGGTGCCCTCGGCCGGGGCGCCGGGGTCGGGCCGGGCGCCGATCCGGCGCAGCGCCTGGGCGGCCACCGCGCCGGCGGAGCCGTGCAGGACGAGGCGCGGGGCGTCGGGGCGCTGCACGGCGGTCCGGATGCGCTCGGCGACGAGTTCGTAATGGGTGCAGCCCAGGACGACGGTCGTCACGTCCTCGGGGGTGAGCGCGGCCGCGGCGGCGACGGCCGCGGTGATCGCCGCCTCGTCCGCGTGCTCGACGGCGTCGGCGAGCCCCGGGCACGGCACCTCGGTGACGGTGGCGCCGCCGGCGAACTCCTCGATGAGACCGCGCTGGTAGGGGCTGCCGGTGGTGGCCGGCGTCGCCCAGATCGCCACGGGGCCGCCGCCGGCCGCGGCGGGCTTGATCGCCGGTACGGTGCCGACGACGGGCACCCCGGGTTCGAGCCGGGCCCGCAGCGCGGGCAGCGCGTGCACCGTGGCGGTGTTGCAGCCGACGATCAGGGCGTCCGGGCGGTGGGCCGCGGCGGCCTCGGCGACGGCGAGGGCACGCCCGGTCAGGTCCTCGGGGGTGCGCGGACCCCAGGGCATTCCGTCGGGGTCGAGGGAGAGGATGAGATCGGCGTCCGGTCGCAGGCGCCGTACCGCGGCGGTGGCCGCCAGCAGACCGATTCCGGAGTCCATGAGCGCGATCTTCACCCGGCCACCATAGTCGATGCGCCGCCGCCGGCCGGTGGCGTGGGGCAGACTGCGCACGTGAGCGCCGATGTGTGGACTTCCGTCGTGACCGTCGTACCAGCCCTCTCCCTCGCCGCCTGGCTGTGGCTGCTGCTCGCCCGGGGGTTCTTCTGGCGTACGGACATCAGGCTTCCGGCGCGGGAGGAACCCGCCGTCTGGCCGTCGGTGTGCGTCGTCGTCCCGGCGCGCGACGAGGCGGCGGTGCTGCCCGCGAGCCTGCCTTCGCTGCTCGCCCAGGATTACCCGGGGCGGGCCGAGGTCTTCCTCATCGACGACGGCAGCACGGACGGCACGGGTGAGCTGGCGTGCGAGCTGGCCCGGCGGCACGAGGGGCTGCCGCTCACGGTGGCGTCTCCCGGGGAGCCGCCCGCCGGCTGGACGGGCAAGCTGTGGGCGGTGCGGCACGGCATCGGCCTGGCACGCGCGCGTGAGCCCGATTACCTGCTGCTGACGGACGCCGACATCGCGCACGCTCCGGACAGTCTGCGCGGCTTGGTGTCGGCGGCCGGGGCCGGGGGGTTCGACGTGGTCTCCCAGATGGCGCGGCTGCGGGTGGAGAGCCTGTGGGAGCGCCTCGTGGTACCGGCCTTCGTCTACTTCTTCGCCCAGCTGTATCCCTTCCGGTGGATCGACGACGGCCGTGCCGGGAGCGGGCGGACGAGGAGGACGCGGACAGCCGCCGCGGCGGGCGGTTGCGTGCTGCTGCGTACGGAGGCCGCCGAGCGCGCGCGGATTCCGGACACCATCCGGCATGCCGTCATCGACGACGTGGCCCTCGCCCGTGCGGTCAAGGGGAGCGGCGGCCGGGTGTGGCTGGGTCTGGCCGACCGGGTGGACAGCGTGCGTCCCTACCCGCGGCTGCACGACCTGTGGCGGATGATCGCGCGCAGCGCCTACGCGCAACTGCGGCACAGCCTCCCGCTGCTGGCCGGAACGGTCGTCGGCCTGGCGCTGGTGTACCTGGTGCCGCCGGTGGCGGTGCTCGTCGGCGTGGTGACGGGTCAGGTCTCGACGGCCTTCCTCGGTGGCGCCGCCTGGCTGGTGATGGCGGGGACGTACCTGCCGATGCTGCGTTACTGCCGGCAGCCGCCGTGGCTCGCTCCGCTGCTGCCGTTCACCGCGTTCCTCTACCTCCTGATGACGGTCGACTCGGCGGTGCAGCACTACCGGGGGCGCGGTGCGGCCTGGAAGGGCCGCACCTACGCCCGCCCGGACGGCGTGCCCGGCCCCGTGCCCGAGGAGGGCTGAACACCGGTCCGGGGCGGGTCACTTGCGGCCGGGGGTCCAGTTCATGCCCCAGCCGTAGGCGTGGTCGACGGTCCGCTGCGGGCTCACCCCGCGCTCGGGCACCAGGTAGCGGGCCTCGCGCTGGACGACGAGGTCGTCACCGGTGTTGGTGATCAGTGCGAGGGCGCACACCGTCGAGGGCACGGTGCACTCGTCGAGCGAGAAGTCGATCGCGGCGCCGTACTGCGGCCGCAGGGTGACGGTGGCGTGCAGGTCGGCGAAGGAGCGGGCCCCCTCGTAGATGGTCACGAAGACGAGGACGCGGCGGAAGTACCGCCGGTGGTCGAGGCTGATGGTGAGGTTCTCGCCGGTCGACACGGCGCCGGTGCGGTCGTCGCCGTCGAGGTGGATGTACGGCGGCTGGTGCAGCGCCCCGAAGGCGTTGCCGAGCGCCTGGACGACGCCCTTGCTGCCGTCGCTCAGTTCGTACAGGCAGCACAGGTCGAGGTCGAGGTCGTCGTGCATGGCGACCGGGCGGCCCAGCTTGCGGGCCCAGCCGGAGAACTGCTTGCGCACCTGCCAGTTGAGGTTGACGCGCATGGCGCCCGAGGTGCCGCCCTGTTTGGCCAGCGAGACGGAGGGCGCCGCCTTGGTGAGCGTGACCTTGGTCAGCCGGACCGGTGCGGAGGCGGGCGCCGCCGACGGGGGCGGGGGTGTCCGGTCCGGCGGGGCGGACCGGACGGGCGCGGCGGGCGGTGCGGAGGGGGCCTGCTGCGGTTCGTCCACCGAGATCCCGTAGTCCGTGGCCAGGCCCTCCAGCCCGCTGTCATAGCCCTGGCCGACGGCCCGGAACTTCCAGGCGCCCTGCCTGCGGTAGAACTCGCCGAGCACGAAGGCCGTCTCGACGCTCGCACCCGGGTTGTCGAAGCGGGCCACCACGGTGTTCCGCGCGGCGTCGCGGACCTCGATGTAGAGGCCGGGGACCTGTCCGAACGATCCGCCGTCCGAGGAGGCGGCGAGGATCACGGTCTCGATCGCGGGTTCCACGCGCGCGAGGTCGACGAGAAGGCTGTCCGTCACCCGGCCGCCGGTGTCGCGCTTGCCCTCGTGCCGGACCGAGCCGGAGGAATGGGCCGGCTGGTTGTAGAAGACGAAGTCCGCGTCCGATCGGACTCTTCCGCCTACCAGCAGGAGGGCGGAGGCGTCGGCGTCGGGCACGCCGGGGCCGGAGCGCCAGCCCAGTTCGACGCGCAGCGCCGTCGTCGGCACCGGGGTGTTCGAGCCTTTCGGCATGGTCATGTCCGCCCCTTTCACGTGTCACCGGTCCGGGCCGCGTCCCGGCGAAGCGTCGAGTTTCCGTTCCACCCCATTCTCCCGGCCACCCGTCGTCCGCGAGAAGTTCGACGGGAGGTCGGAAGGCCGGGCGGCAGGTCGGGCGGGCCGGCGATTCGGTGCCGCGTCCGGCAGGACGCCCCGTCAACCGCCGGTAACCCGCCCGGAACTCGGCCTTTACCGCAAAAACACACGGCATGACGCCCCATTTTGTCAAGTTCGCTCGCATTGGGGATGCCAGGTCACCGAGGACACGGAAAACAACCCTCTTATCGGTCTCCCCAACCAGCACATCGTGGGCTTAACTTATGGCCATGACCTCCCCCCGCTCCACTTATGGCGGCGGCTATTACTCCGCCTCCTTCCCGGACACCCCGATCTACGACTCCCTCGTGGCCGAACGGGGCACACCGCAGATCGCCCCGATCCGGGTTCCCGCCGCGTACGACATGCCGAGCAGCAGTCATCTGCCCGCGCTGCCGTCCGCCCTGCCCGCCCTGCCGGCGGGTCCCTCGCAGCATTCCTACGGGTATCCGCAGCAGGCTCCGCAGCCCGCCCCGCTGCAGCAGGCCCCGGCCGCCTACATCCCGCACCAGGCGACCGCGCCGCGCGGGTACCCCGGCCCCCAGCAGCCGCAGCAGCCCCGCCCGGCCGCACCCGGCCCCGCGGGCTACGAGGCGATGCGCCCCGCGGCCCCCCGGCCGACTCCCGCGCCGTACCAGGACCCGTACAACCAGCAGCAGTACCGCGGCTACTGAGCCGTCCTCCGGGCTGTCGGTGCCACCTGGCACGATGACCCCATGGGGTACGCGCGACTGCAGTCGATCCACGTCCATCCGGTCAAGGCGTTCCGGAGCCTGCCGCTCCGGGAGGCCGTCGTGGAGCCCTGGGGGCCGGCCGGAGACCGACGCTGGATGCTGATCGACGACGGGGGAAAGGTCGTCACGCAACGCGGTCGGCCGCGCCTGGCCCTGGCCGCCGCCGAGCTTCTGCCCGGCGGCGGCGTACGGCTGTCCGCGCCCGGCATGCCGCCGCTCGCGGTGCCGGTCCCGCGGACGGTGGGCACCCTGACGGCGCAGCTGTTCCGGGACAAGGTCGAGGTGCTGCCCGCCGAGGACGAGGCGGCGCACGCCTGGTGCAGCGCCCTGCTCGGAACCGGGGTCCGGCTGGTGCACCTGGACGACCCCGCCACCCGCCGCCCCGTGGACCCGCGGTACGCGCTGGCGGGCGAGACCGTGTCCCTCGCCGACGGATTTCCGCTGCTGCTGACGACGACGGCCTCTCTCGACGCCCTCAACTCCCTGATCTCGCGGGGCGAGCACGCGGACGAGGGGCCCCTGCCCATGAACCGCTTCCGGCCGAACCTGGTCGTCTCCGGCACCGATGCCTGGGCCGAGGACGGCTGGTCGCGTGTCGCCGTCGGCGAGGTCGTCCTGCGGGTGGCCAAGCCGTCCGGTCGGTGCGTCGTGACGACCACCGACCAGGGCACCGCGGACCGCGGCTCCGAGCCCCTGCACAGTCTCGGCCGGCACCGTCGTATCGACGGCAAGCTCGTCTTCGGACAGAACCTGGTCCCCCTCGGCCGCGGCACGGTCCGGGTCGGCGACCCGGTGCGGATCATCGACTGACCGCGCCGCCGTCCGGCGGCACGGCTCGCGGACACCGGGTCCGGCACCGGGAACCCCGTGCGTGGTCCGCGCGTTGGGCTTGGTGAGAGCTTCGTGAGAACCGGCGCGCGAGGGCCGCCGGGCAGACGCGGCATGCCCTCGCGGTCCGGTTCGCCCGGATCCGCGTGGACGGCTCGGCGGGGGGCGGTGAGGAGCGGGAAGGGGGTGGGTCCGTGCGTGCGATCAGGGGTCTGTGGCGCTGGCGGGGCAATCCGGTGTGCCGCGCGAGCGATCTGGCCGAGGCCTGGGTGGCCCTGACGGCACTCCTCTTGATCCTTTCCCTGGCACCCCTGGTCGGCGTGCTCGTGGGCGGCGCCGCGCAGCACGCCCTGGAGCGGTCGGTGCGCGAACAGCACGAGACCCGGCACCGGGTGACGGCCACCGTGGTCCGTGCCCTGGAGCGTTCGCCCCTGACCGTCGATCCGGAGGCCGCCACCGGCGTGGAACCGAGCCACCGTGTGCTCGCCGACTGGACCGCGCCGGACGGCTCCCGGCACGAGGGCCCGGTCATGGTGGGCATCGACGATCCGGGCAGCGGCGACCGGTTCGCGATATGGACGGACGCGCGGGGCCGGACGGTGGCCCGCCCGCTGGACTCCGAGACCGCGACCACGCACGCCGTGCTCGCCGGTATCGGAACCGCGGTGGTGGTCGCCGCCCTGGTCGAGGCCGTCCGGCGGACCGTCGTGTGGCGCATGGTCCACCGCCGGTACGCCCGTCTGGAGCGGGAGTGGGACCGGGCGGGCCCGGACTGGGGCAGGACCGGCGCGGGCAGTTGACGGGCTTCCGCCTCCGGTCAACCCACCACCTGCGCACACGCTACGGTGGACCGGCCGAACCCAATCGGCGACAACCCGCGTACGACGAGGTGGGGGCACAGCAACGCCATGGCACAGGGCACGGTCCAGGTGACGCACACCGGCACCTCGCGGTGGCGGCGCCGCACGGGGGAGTACGCATCGCTCGCCGCCGCCCTGGAGGCCGCGGCCGACGGTGACGTCCTCACCGTCGCTCCCGGGACCTACCGGGAGAATCTCGTCGTCCAGCGGGCGGTGACGCTGCGCGGCCCCGAGGGTGCCCAGGGTTCGGTGCGGATCGCGCCCGCCGACGGTGTCCCGCTGACCGTGCGCGCCTCGGCGGTGATCCAGGACCTGCACGTCGAGGGCCAGGACGCGGCGGCACCCGCGGTGCTCGTCGAGGACGGTACGCCGGAGCTGCTGGGCCTGAGAGTGGTGGCGCGTTCCGCGTCCGGGATAGAGGTGCGCGGCGGCGCGCGTCCCACGGTGCGGCGCTGCACCGTCGACAATCCGGCCGGTGTCGGTATCGCCGTCCTGGACGGCGGGGGCGGCGTGTTCGAGGAGTGCGAGGTCGTCGCGGCCGGACAGGCGGGCGTCGCGGTGCGCTCCGGCGCCCATCCCCGGCTGGACCGCTGCCGCGTGCACCACGCGGCGGGCTCCGGACTGACGGCGACCGGCGAGGGATCGGCGCTGGAGGCCGTGGGCTGCGAGGTCTACGAGGTCCGGGGCAGCGGCGTGCAGGTGACCGGCCGGGCCACGGCCCACCTGACCGACTGCGACGTGCACCGCACCACCGGCGACGGCGTCACCCTGGACACGGACGCGGTGCTCACCCTCGCCGACTGCCGCATCCACGACATCCCGGAGAACGCGGTCGACCTGCGCTCCCGTTCGGTGCTCACCCTGACCCGCACCAGCGTGCGGCAGTTCGGGCGCAACGGCCTGTCGGTGTGGGACCCGGGCACGCGGGTGGACGCCAACCAGTGCGAGATCTTCGACAGTACGGGCGACTACCCGGCGGTCTGGGTCAGCGACGGCGCCACCGCGGTGCTCGACTCCTGCCGGGTGCACGACGTGCCGGACGCGCTGTTCGTCCTGGACCGCGGTTCTCGCGTGGACGTCGTCGACAGCGACCTCTCCCAGGTGCGCAACACCGCCGTGTCGGTGAGCGACGGCGCCACCGCCCAACTGGACGACTGCCGCATCCGGGACGCCGCCACCGGCGCGTGGTTCCGCGACCACGGCAGCGGCGGCACCCTGAACAACTGCACCCTGGAAGGCAACCGCACCGGTGTGATCGTCACCAAGGGCGCCGACCCCACCATCGAGCGCTGCACCGTCGACTCCCCCTCCGAGGCGGGCGTCTACGTGTCCGCCGGGGGGCGCGGCAGTTTCCTGAACTGCCGGGTGACCGGCAGCGCGGGCTACGGCTTCCATGTGATCGACGGCTGCCGTACGACGCTCAAGAAGTGCCGCACGGAGCGGTGTTCGCGCGGCGGCTACGAGTTCGCGGAGGGCGGGCCGGACACGGCGTACGACTCCGGTCCGCTCGTCGAGGACTGCACCGGCGACGAGAGCACCGGCCTGACGGCGCCCACCGCGCCGGAGCCGGTCGTGCAGACGGTGGCCCAGACTCCCGGGCTGCTGGGCTCGATCCCCGGACAGCGCACCACCGAGCAGGAGCCCCTGGTCGCGGACACCGCCGCGCGGGAGCCCGCGCGGACCTCGAAGGCCGTCCTGGGTGAACTGGACGCCCTGGTCGGCCTCGACAGCGTCAAGCGCGAGGTGCGGGCCCTGACCGACATGATCGAGGTGGGCCGGCGTCGGCAGCGGGCCGGCCTGAAGGCGGCGTCGGTCAAGCGGCACCTGGTCTTCACCGGCTCCCCCGGCACCGGCAAGACCACGGTCGCCCGGCTGTACGGCGAGATCCTCGCCGCCCTCGGTGTGCTGGACAAGGGCCACCTGATCGAGGTCTCCCGGGTGGACCTGGTGGGCGAGCACATCGGCTCCACGGCGATCCGCACCCAGGAGGCGTTCCAGCGGGCGCACGGCGGGGTGCTGTTCATCGACGAGGCCTACGCGCTCTCCCCCGAGGACGCGGGACGGGACTTCGGCAAGGAGGCCATCGACACGCTGGTCAAGCTGATGGAGGACCAGCGGGAGTCCGTCGTCGTGATCGTCGCCGGGTACACGGCGGAGATGGAGCGCTTCCTGTCCGTCAACCCGGGTGTGGCGTCCCGCTTCTCGCGGACCATCACCTTCGGCGATTACGGCGCCGGGGAGCTGCTTCGAATCGTGGAGCAGCAGGCCGACGAGCACGAGTACCGGCTGGCGCCCGGCACCGACGAGGCGTTGACGAAGTACTTCACGGCGATCCCCAAGGGCCCGGCCTTCGGCAACGGCCGCACCGCCCGCCAGACCTTCGAGGCGATGGTGGAGCGCCATGCGAGCCGGGTCGCCCAGCTGTCCGACCCCAGCACGGACGACCTGACCCTGCTGTACCCGGACGACCTGCCCGCGCTGCCGTAGCGGACCGGTGCGTCGCGGGCAGGGGCGGGCCCTAGCAGTCCCCGACCGTGTCGTCGGCCGCGGGGACGGGTGCGGCGGCGCCGTCGGTGTGGCGGGGCGCCGGCACCTCGGGGCGGAGCCGGGCCAGCAGGTGCCGGCGTTCCTCGGCGAAGGCCGGGTCGGCCTGGTAGTCGGAGTGTCCGAGGATCGGTGCGGGCAGCGGGTGGAGTTCGGTGCGGCCGTAGGTCAGCGGGTCCTTGAGGGGTGCCCGGTCCACCGCGGGCCCCGCGTCGCCCGGCAGCCGCATCGGGCCGCCGATGGGGTCGGTGCGCCGGTACAGGTTGCGCCAGCAGTCGACCTCCTCGTGCAGTGAGGCGAGCGCGGCGGGCCCGAAGTGGGCGGGGAACCAGCGGCCGTACAGCCGCTCCAGGGGGGAGCCGTAGGTGAGCAGGGCGACCCGTCTGCGGGCGGACGGCTCCAGTTGCCAGGACGCGGCCGCGGCGAGGACGCTGCCCTGCGAGTGCCCGGAGATGACCAGCCGCCCGCCGGTGGCACGGGTCCAGGTCGCCATCCGCCAGGTGAGGTCGGGCACCGCGCGCTCGGCGTAGCAGGGCGGTGCGAAGGGGTGGGCGGCGCGCGGCCAGAAGGTCCCGACGTCCCACAGGATGCCGATGGTGCGCCGCGCGGAGGGGTCCTTGTAGGCACGCCTGCCCCAGGTGACGAACAGTATGAAGCCGAGGCCGATCAGCCAGGAGCCCAGCGCCTGCGCGGTCTGCGCGGCTCCTTGGACGACGGCGTACGTGCCGCGCGCGGCCTCGCCGGGCACCTGGTCGGTCGCCAGAGCGCCCACCAGGGCTCCGGCACCCAGCAGCAGGGTGGCGGCGGAGGTGAGGGCGACGAGGACGGGCGCCCGGTCGGTGAGGGTGGCCAGGGCGCGGGTGAGGGCGATGCGCCGGGTGCGTCCCCGGTCCCCGGTCTCCCCCGGGTGGTCGCGCTCCACCGCGTCCCGTTCGAGCCGGGCCAGGCGCAGGGTGTGCCGGGCGAGTACGGCGCACATCAGCAGGACGACGACGAGCAGCGGCGGGATGACGGACGCCTGCCAGGTCAGCAGGACGGGCGGGCCGTCGAGGAAGGTGCCGGTGCCGTCCATCCAGTCTGAGACGCGCTGGGCGACGCCGCCGGACATCACGCCGCCCAGCGCGCAGGCCAGCATGGCGACGGCGGGGCCGCCGAGGCCCCGGATCGCGGTGCGGGTGTCGGGCCGGCTGCGGTGGAGCAGGTGGGCGACCACGGCGAGGGCGACGACGAGCAGTCCCTGCACGAGGGCGATGCCGCCGAAGGCCGCGTCCCCGGACAGCCGGCCGGTCGACGTCCACTGCGGGCGGGCCCAGCCGCCGTACAGCAGGGCGAGGACGAAGAGGAGGAGCGCGGCGAGCGGCAGGCGTCGTACGAGGTGCTCGTCGAGGTGTCGGTCGATGCGGTTCTCGCTGCGGCCCCGGCGGCACACCACCGCGACCACGCCGACCGCCGCCGCGACCAGCGCCCCCTGCAGTGCCCAGCCCAGCGTGTCGAGCAGCGCGGGTCCGCCCGGCCGCCGGTCGAACCGGGCCGCGGGCACGCCGATGCCCGCGGCGACGGTCAGCAGTCCTGCGGCGGTGTGGGCGGCGCGCAGCCGGGCCACCAGGCGGCGCCCGTACCAGAACCCGGGCCGGCCGAGCGCGGCGCGGCCCGGGCCTGCCTCGGCGTCGGCCTCCCGCTCCATCGGCTGCTGGGACTCGTAGGCCCGCCAGGTGCGCAGCGACAGGTACCAGAGCAGGCCGGTGAGCGCGGCGGGCACCGCGGCCGCGAGGGCGAGCCTGCGGCCGGGTGGGCTCCACCAGCCGCCCTCCGACACCACGGGCGACAGGAAGCCCAGCCAGGAGTGCCGTTCCGCGCACGCGCGCGTGCCCGCGCACTGCCAGGCCACCAGGTCGAGCGCGACCTCGCAGGCGGCGGCGACCAGGAGCACCGTCAGGGTGAGGCCGGTGAGCCGCAGCAGCAGCCCGTAGAGGCGGACCGTGCGGATCCGGCCGTGCGCGGCGGGCCGCATCCAGTGGGCGAGGTTGACCACCATGAAGGGCAGGAGCAGCAGCCACAGGGCGCGGGTGCCGTTGCCGGAGGTGAGGTTGCACCAGACGTAGGCCTCGGGCACCGGCCGGCCCCGGTAGTCCTCGGGCCTGGACTCGGCGTCGGCGTCCTCGGCTCGCCGGAAGACGGCCGCGACGTGGTCGCCGGTGATCCGCACGGTCCGCGGGTCGTCCAGCATCTCGGCGGGTGTCGTGCCGCCCACTCCGTGCACCAGGAGTTCCAGGGCGGTGCCGCTTCTCGCGTCCGTCCCGTCGGTTCCGCCGCGCGGTCCGTGGGTGTCGTGCCCGCCCGCCCGGGCCTTTCCCTGCGTCTGCTCCACTGTCCGCACTCCCCCGTGACGTGCCGTCGGCTCTGTCCGTGCGGGCACAAGGATCTCCACTGCGCGTGTGTGCTACACCCCTCGGCACGGAATCTCCCCGATCCGTGTGACCCGGGGGCCGGGGCGGGCGGTGGCGCGGCCCCGGTGCCGGCGTGCGAGGATGGGCGTCCGCGCACGGGTGCGGGGAGAAGTCCTCATCAGAGCGAGTGCGTCGGCGTGTCGGACGGTTTGCGGCGAAAGGACCGAGGCGTACGTGAGTGAGAATCCGAACCTCCTCGCGGAGCAGCGGCGCGCTCTGATCCTCGACGAGGTGCGCCGCCGGGGCGGCGTCCGGGTCAACGAGCTGACCCGCAAGCTCGGTGTGTCGGACATGACGGTCCGCCGCGACCTGGACGCGCTGTCCCGGCAGGGTGTGCTGGAGAAGGTGCACGGCGGAGCGGTTCCGGTGGCCGAGGCGAGCACCCACGAGCCCGGGTTCGAGGCCAAGTCGGGTCTGGAGCCGACCGCCAAGGAGGACATCGCGCGGGCCGCCGCCGAGCTGGTCGCGCCGGGCGCCGCGATCGCCCTGTCGGGCGGTACGACGACGTACGCGCTGGCGCACCGGCTGGTGGATGTGCCGGACCTGACGGTGGTCACCAACTCGGTGCGGGTGGCCGACGTGTTCCACGTGGCGCAGCGGACCTCCGGGGCGCGTCAGGGGGTGGCGACGGTGGTGCTCACCGGCGGTGTGCGCACCCCCTCCGACTCGCTGGTGGGCCCGGTCGCCGACCAGGCGATCGCGACCCTGCACTTCGACGTGCTGTTCCTCGGGGTGCACGGGATATCGGCGGAGGCCGGTCTGTCGACGCCGAACCTCGCGGAGGCCGAGACCAACCGGCGGCTGGTGCAGTCGGCGCGGCGTGTCGTGGTGGTCGCGGACCACACCAAGTGGGGCGTCGTGGGACTGAGTTCGTTCGCCGCGCTGGAGCAGGTGGACACGTTGGTGACCGACTCCGGCCTGTCCGCACCGGCCCGTGCGGAGGTCGCCGAGCACCTCGGTCTGGTGGTGGCGGGCGAGCCGGACGCGGCGGTCGACTGACCCCCGCGTGCGCGGGGGTGCGCCCCCGGCCCCGCTGACACCCGGCACGCCCCCGGCTATCGTGGCGCCACCCGGCCGATCGTCCGCACGCGCGGCTTCGCACAAGGGGGTGGTGTCCATGGCTCGCCGTCTGCGTCCGGTGGGTCTCGACTTCGTCGAGACGGCGCCGGTACGCCTGGTCTTCGCACGGGAGGTCTCCGCGGCTCCGGAGGCCGTCTACCGCGCCCTGGCCGAGGACGTGCCCGGCTGGACCGCCTGGTTCTCCGCGGTGACGTTCGCCCGGCCCATCGGGGAGGGCGCGGGGCGCGAGATCCGGCTCCGGGGCGGTACGCGCTTCGTGGAGACGGTGCTGGCCGCCGAGCGGCCCGAGCGGTACGCCTACCGCATCGACGTCACCAACGCGCCGGGCGCCCGGGCCATGCTCGAGGAGTGGCGGCTGGCGCCCGCCGGGACCGGCACGCGGGTGCAGTGGACGTTCGCGGCGGACGGTACGGCGGCGTTCCGTTTCGTGCTCGACCGGGCGCGTGCGGGGATGGGGCGGGCCTTCCGGGGCGCGGTCACATCGCTGGACCGGCGGCTGACGCGCCCGTAGCCCGCCGCTCATTCGAGCCGGGCGCCCGTGTGCAGCAGGGACTCGATGGCCGTCGTGTACGGCTCGATGTCGAGGCCCTGTTCGGCGAGCCAGGCGTCCGAGTAGTACTTGTCCAGGTACCGGTCCCCCGGGTCGCACAGGAGCGTCACGACGCTGCCCCGGCGGCCCTCGGCCACCATCTCGGCGACGATCTTCAGCGCGCTCCACAGCCCGGTGCCCGTGGAACCGCCCGCCTTGCGGCCGATGGCCCGTTCCAGGGACCGTACGGCGGCGACGCTCGCCGCGTCCGGCACCTTCATCATGCGGTCGATCGCACCGGGGACGAAGCTCGGCTCCATCCGGGGCCGGCCGATGCCCTCGATCCGGGAGCCGCGGTCGCAGGCCACGTCGGGGTCGCCGGTGGTCCAGCCCTCGAAGAAGCAGGAGTTGTCCGGGTCGGCGACGCAGACGCGGGTGTCGTACTGCATGTAGTGCACGTAGCGGGCGAGGGTCGCCGAGGTGCCTCCGGTGCCGGCCGTGGCGACGATCCAGGAGGGCTCGGGATACCGTTCCAGCCGCAGTTGACGGAAGATCGACTCGGCGATGTTGTTGTTGCCGCGCCAGTCGGTGGCGCGTTCGGCGTAGGTGAACTGGTCCATGTAGTGGCCGCCGGTCTCCGCCGCGAGGCGGGCGGACTCCTCGTACATCCGCCGGGAGTCGTCCACGAAGTGGCACCGTCCGCCGTGGAACTCGATCAGGCGGATCTTCTCGGTGCTGGTCGTGCGGGGCATGACGGCGATGAAGGGCACGCCGATCAGCTTCGCGAAGTACGCCTCGGAGACGGCCGTGGAACCGCTGGACGCCTCGATCACCGGACGGTCCGGCCGGATCCAGCCGTTGCACAGGCCGTAGAGGAACAGGGAGCGGGCGAGGCGGTGTTTGAGGCTGCCGGTGGGGTGGGTCGACTCGTCCTTCAGGTAGAGGTCGATGCCCCACTGTTCCGGGAGCGGGAAGAGGAGCAGGTGGGTGTCGGCCGAGCGGTTGGCATCGGCCTGGACCTTGCGGACGGCCTCTTTCAGCCAGGCGCGGTAGGCCGTGTCGCTGTGGTCGACGTCGAGGGTGGCGCCGGTGCCGGTCTGCCGGTCAGTGCTCACTGCGGGGGCTCCTTACGCTGCGCGCCGACGGCGTACAGCGCGGCCGACACCCCGATCATAAACACCATCCACACGCTTCTCACCTGCATAAACACACCTTTGAGGGCCCCAAAGGCACCCCTGGGGCGCAGGGGCCGGCACGGTGGGGGCGCATTCGGGCGAGTGCTCCGGTCGCCCCCGGAAAGCGGTGGCGCGTACTGGTGCTCGGGGCGCGGTGCGGGCAGACTGCCAGCGGCGGGACCGGGTTCCCGCCGCGGGCGCACACTGGAGCACGACACGAGCCGGTACCCGGAGCATCGCGGTCGGTGCACGGTCCGGCAACCGACGGGCACGAGGGGGCGACGGCATGGCGGAGCCGGAGTTCAGGGCCACGGGGGTGCGGATCGGCAAGCGGCTGCGTTCACTCACCCGGGCCGGGACGGTCCGGATCAGCGGCGGCAGGGTCGAGTTGCTCACCAGCTACGGCAGTGAGATCGACAGCGCGCCGGTGCAGGCGGTGCGCGCCTCCCGCCCGTGGTTCGCCCCGCAGGACCGGGCTTTGGCCGACCTCAACGGCAAGCGGTATCTGCTGACCCTCGGGGAGCGGGACCCCGCACCGGGGGAGCCGGGCCCGCCCGCGGCCGGCCGCTTCATCGAGGCGGTACGCAGGGCGGCCGGACGCCGCGTCTGAGAGATGTCCGTAAGTTGCGGTGCCTCACCCCTTGCGTCACGCTGGTCACACGTCACTCTGGGTTTACCGGCGATAACGCTGCGAACCAGCCCGCCGGCCACGACAGCGGGCGGCGTGTGCCACGTGCGCCCCGCTGGATCCGAACTCCGTGTTCTTCCGGACCTCTATGTCGGGGAGTCGCAGCCGTGATCACTCACCCAAGCAGACACTGCACGGTGGAGCTCCAAGCCCTGCCGTCGCGGATCGGCCAGGTCCGCAGAATCGTATCTGCGCAATTGCGCTACTGGCATATGGATCTCCTGATCGACCGGGCGGTGCTCGGCGTGACGGAGTTGCTGACCAATGTCCACCTGCATGCCCGGCCGGACAAGACGTGCACCGTGGAGATGGAGCTGCTCCTGGACCGGCTCACGGTCTCGGTGCGCGACCACGATCCCCGGCTGCCCGTCGTGGACGACGCCGAGCCCCTCGCGACGTGCGGACGGGGGCTGGCCATGGTGGCCGCGATGAGCGAGAGCTGGGGCGCCCGGCCCGAGGGCGAGGCGGCCAAGGTCGTCTGGTTCACGCTCCCGACGGCCGTCACCGCACCGCAGCCCGCCTCGGCACACCCGCCGCGCCGGCTGGTCGAGGAGGTGCCGGTCGCCGCGTTCGCGGAGGTCGAGCACGCGGTCGACCTCGGGAGTGCCCAACCCGCTCCCGCCCGGTCGGCCGTTGCCGGCTGACCGGGCGGTGACCCTCCGCTGCCGCGGGCCGTGCGGTACCACCGTCCGGGCCGACGCGCGGAGCACGGGACCGCACGGGCCGGAACTGGCGTCCACCGGTGCGACCGGCGGCCGTTGACGGTGCGTCGGCTCCGGGCGCCGGGCAGCCGGCGCGGGGGACCGGCTCCGCGGCCGTCAAGGTGTCCCGGGCCCGCCGGCGGCTCGGGCGGCGGCCGTCGCGGTCATGCCGGGCCACCCCTGCCGGTGCGGCCGAACTGCTCGTCCAGCACGGTCAGCCGGCGCCAGTACTCGTCCTCGTCGATCTCCCCGGAGGCGAAGCGGTGGCCGAGCACCGTGAGGGGCGAGTCCCCTTCGATCGCGGTCGGCCGCCCGGGGCCGCGGCGCCCGCGCCGCACCGTGCGGCGCAGCAGGGTGATGCCGCCGCCGATGACCAGTGCCCAGATCACCGGGAAGAGCAGGATCCACGGGCCGGGCCCGCCGTCGCCGAACTGTGCCAGGGTCTCCATGTCGTCCCACTCCTCGGTCGCGATGTTCCTTGTGCCTCTTGCGAGCCTCGCCCCGGAAGGGGGCGCCGGTCGTCGTACGGCCGGCGGCCGTGTGGGTACCCCGCGGGGAGTACTCCGGCCGTCGGCGCCTGCGCCTCCCGCCCCTTGCGCGCCCTCCGGCTGCCCTTCGGCTGTCTTCCGGTCGTCCCTTCGAGCCATCCCTGCGCTGAGCACTCGACTTCTGTAACTACTAGTATGTACAGTCCTCGCATGAGCACCTCGGAGCGACTGATCGAGTCCACCCGCGAGCTGCTGTGGGAGCGCGGGTACGTGGGCACCAGCCCCAAGGCGATCCTCGAGCGCGCGGAGGCCGGGCAGGGCAGCATGTACCACCACTTCAGCGGCAAGCCCGACCTCGCGCTCGCCGCGATCCGGCGGACGGCCCAGGAGATGCGGGCCACCGCCGAGGCCGTGCTGACCGGTCCGGGGACGCCGTACGAGCGTGTCGAGGCGTATCTGCGGCGTGAGCGCGACGTGTTGCGCGGGTGCCCGGTGGGGCGTCTGACGATGGACCCGGACGTGATCGCCGACGACGCCCTGCGCGCGCCCGTGGACGAGACCCTCGACTGGCTGCGCGAGCAGATCGCCCAGCTGGTCGAGGAAGGCAGGGAGCAGGGCGAGTTCGCGCCCTCCCTGGACGCCGAGGAGATCGCTGCAGCGGTCGTCGCGACCGTCCAGGGCGGCTACGTCCTGGCCCGCGCGTCGGGCTCCCCGGCCGCCTTCGACGCGGGTGTCCGCGGCCTGCTCTCCCTGCTCGCGCCGCCGGACGCCGTACGGCGGCGCGAGGCCCTGAGCCCGTCCCGGAACACCTGAGGAGTACCGGCCCGTGCACGCCATGCAGTACACCTTCACCCTGCCCGCCGACTACGACATGGACATCGTCCGGGAGCGGGTGGCCCGCACCGGGCACCTGCTGGACGACTGGCCCGGCCTCGGACTCAAGGCGTATCTGATCCGCGCACGCGGGAAGGACGGCTCGCCCGTCAACCAGTACGCCCCCTTCTACCTGTGGCGCACCGTGGAGGGCATGAACTCCTTCCTCTGGGACGGTGCCTTCCAGCGGCCCACCGACGACTTCGGGCGGCCCGCGGTCCGGCAGTGGACCGGTCTGGCGTACGAGGAGGGCGGCGCCACCGGCTCCCCGGCGCGGGTCGCGGTCCGGCGGCGGCAGCCGGTGCCGGAAGGGGTGCCGCTGACGGAGGTCGCGGCGCGGGCGGTGCGGGAGACCGGGCGGCTGGCGGCCGTGGACGGGGCGCTGCTGGCGGCGGCGGTCGTGGACACCGGCCGCTGGGAGCTGGTGCACTTCTCGCTGCACGCGCACGATGTCCCGGACGGGGTGGAGGGCGAGGCCTTCCGGGTGCTGCACCTCTCGCAGCCGGGGCGGGGCCTGCTGTCCCGGGGGCGCCAGTGGTGAGCGCCGTCCGGACGGCCCTCGGGGACGTGCCCGCCGGGGAGCTGGGGGTGTGCGACGCTCACGACCACCTGTTCTTCGCCGGCCCCCGGCTGCCCGGCGAGGAGTTGCACGACACGGCTGCCGCGCGTGCGGAGCCGGCCTCGTGGCGGGAGTGGGGCGGCGGCGCGGTGGTGCGGTGGACGCCGTACGGTCTGCGTCGGCGGGCCGCCGGTCTGCCGGCCTGTCCCGGGAGACCGGTGTGCATGTGGTCGCCGCGACGGGGCTCCACAGGAACGCCGCTACGACGAGGGGTCCTCGCCGGGCCGAGGGGCCGGGCCGCCGACGTCTTCGCCGCCGAACTGACGCGGGGCACCGGGACGTCGGGCGTGCGCGCGGGGCTGATCAAGGTGGCGGGCGGTTTCCATGAGCGGCTCGACGCGCTCGGGCGGGCCGTCCACGACGCCCTCGTCGAGACCCTCGGCATCCCGCCCGACGACCGTTTCCAGGTCCTGACCGCCCACGACGCCGCCCGGAGCACCCTGCGCCACGGCGACTGCCTCGGCGTGCACCGGGACGAGGACATCGTCTTCGTGGCGATCACGTTGCGCGCGGGGCGGACGACCGGACGGAAGCAGGCGCTGTACCGCCGGATCGCTCAACTCGCCGAGGAGTACGCGGGGACAGCCCCAACGTCTTCGTCACCCTGACCGAGAACACCTCCGCGGACTGGTCGCTGGGCAACGGGCTCGCGCAGTACGTAGGGTCGGGATCATGCTGAGACTCGGAATCCCCGTCATCGGTGTCACGGACGTCCCCCGCGCGGTGGCCTTCTGGACGGCGGCTCTGCCCCTGGTCGCCGCGGAGGAGTGGAGCAGCGAGACGTGGCGCACGCTCGTGTACGCGGACGGCTCCGGGCGTGCCCTCGGACTGCTGCGCAGCGACTCACCGCCCGAGCCGCGCCCCCGTCTCCACCTCGACCTGTTCACGGACTCGGCCGAGGAGCAGCGGGAGGAGGTGCGGCGGCTGATCGGTCTCGGCGCGCGGGCCGTGGAGTGGGACCTCTACCCGCCCGACCCCGACTTCGTCGTCCTGGCGGACCCGGACGGCAACATCTTCTGCGTCGTCGACCTCAGCCACGCCCCGAGCGGCGGCGACCGGCCCACGGCCTAGAGGGCACGTCCGGTTCGCTACGCCGGCACGCCCAGCGGATCGTCCAGGACCGGCTGCCAGGCCAACTCCGCCGCGCCGACCAGGCTGTTGTGGTCGAGGCCGCAGGGCAGGATCGGCACGCCGCCGCTCTGTCCCCACAGGCTGCGGTCGGCGACGACCGCGCGCAGCCGCTCGGGGTCGGCGTCGAGGAGCGCCCGGTGCAGTCCGCCGAGGACGACGCGGTCGGGGTTGAGGATGTTCACCAGACCGGCCAGGCCCAGGCCGAGGCGGTCGATGAGGGTCTCGGTGGCGGCCCGGACCGCCGGGTCGGCGTAGTGCTCGCGGATCAGGTCGTAGGACTGCTGGAGCAGGGACACCTCGGGTCCCGGCTCGCGGCCGGCCGCGGTGAGGAAGGCCAGCGGGTCGGTCTCGACGTCCAGGCAGCCGTGGCTGCCGCAGTAGCAGGGGCGGCCCGCGGGGTTGACGGTGAGGTGCCCGACCTCCAGGGCGAGGCCCGAACTTCCGGTGTGCAGGCGGCCGTCGAGGACCAAAGCGCCGCCGACCCCGCGGTGGCCGGTGGCCACGCACAGCAGGTCGCGGGCGCCGCGTCCGGCGCCGTGGCGGTGTTCGGCCAGCGCCGCGAGGTTGACGTCGTTCGCGGCGAAGGCGGGGCCCTCGATTCCCGCGGCGCGCACCTGCTGCGCGAAGATCTCCCGCACGGGCGCTCCGGCCGGCCAGGCCAGGTGCAGCGGGTTCAGGGCCAGACCGTCCGGCTCCGCGACCGCGGACGGCACGGCGAGTCCCGCGCCGACGCAGCGCCGCCCGGTCTCCCGCAGGAGCTGAGCGCCCGTCTCGACGACCGAGCCCAGCACCTTCGCCGGGTCGGCGTCGACGACCTCGCAGCCGGGCGCGGTGGCGACGATCCGGCCGCCCAGACCGACCAGGGCGGCCCGGAAGCCGTCGGCGTGGACCTGCGCGGCGAGGGCGACGGGCCCGTCCTCCGCAACCGAGAGGCGGTGCGAGGGGCGGCCCTGCGAGCCGGCCGCCGCGCCGGGCCTGGCGTCCACCCGGATCAGGCCGAGCGCCTCCAGTTCGGCGGCGACCGCACCGGCCGTGGCCCGGGTCACGCCCAGTTCCGCGGTGAGGACGGCCCGGGTGGGGGCTCGTCCGGTGTGCACGAGCTCCAACGCGGGTCCGAGCGCGCCGCGCCCCCGGTCCAGCCGCGTCCTCGAGGTGGTCCCTTCCCCCGCCGCCCGGGGGTCCGCCTTGCCGCTCATGAGGGCGAGTCTCCCATGATCCGTCCGGGGCGCGGGCCTAGAGGCCGCTGACCGGGAGCGTGATGTTCAGCCGCCCGGTGAGTCCCAACTCGGGCGGCGCGGTGCCCGGGTGCACCCTCGGTACCCCGTGGTGGGCGAGCCGGGAGGGGCCGCCGAAGACGAAGAGGTCCCCGCTGCGCAGCTCGGTGTCGGTGTAGGGGCGGGTGCGGGTCCCGGGGTTGCCGAAGCGGAAGACGCAGGTGTCGCCGAGGCTCAGGGAGACCACGGGGGCGTCGGAGCGCTCGTCCGCGTCGCGGTGCATGCCCATGCGGGCGTCGGCGTCGTAGAAGTTGATCAGCGCGACGTCGTACGGGGCCGCCGCCACCGCCTCGGCGCCGAGCGCGTCGGCCACCGCGCGGCGGGCGAGGTCGTCGAGCCGGGCAGGGAAGGGCTTGACCGGGGCGCCGTCGCAGTCGACGGCGGTGGGGGCGTAGCCGTACGGGTACCAGTGCCGGCCGAGGCAGACCTGCCGGGCGGTCATGGTGCCGCCGCCCGGGGTGCGCACCGTGCGCAGTCCGGCGGGCGGGCGGGCCCAGGCGCGGCAGGCGTCCAGCAGCTCGCGCTGCCGTTCCGCGTCCAGCCAGTCCGGCGCGTGGACGGCGCCGGGCGCGGTCGCGGTACGGGTCCTGGGGAACAGCTCGGCGTCCATGCCCCCATCGTGCACCGCGCCCGCCCGCGCCGGGCGCGACCGGTGCTGAGCTGCGGCTCGGCTAGCCTGGGCACACGATGAACGACCGCAGCATGAGCGACCGCAGCAGCAACGACCGCGGCGTCCGCGACGACCGGATGACGACGCCCTGGGGCGAGCACGTGCTGTCCCGCTTCCCCGAGGACCCGCGCGACCGGCTCCGTGCGTGGGACGCCTCCGACGAGTACCTGCTGGGCCACCTCGCGGAGCGGGAGGTCCCGCTCGACGGTACGGTCGTGGTCGTCGGCGACCGCTGGGGGGCGCTGGTGACGGCGCTGGCCGCGCACCGGCCGGTGCAGATCACCGACTCCCACCTCACGCGGGAGGCGACGCGGGCCAACCTGGAGCGCGGCGGCGTGGCGCCGGGCTCGGTGCGCCTGCTCACCACGCAGGATCCGCCGCCGGAACGGGTCGACGTACTGCTGGTGCGGGTGCCGAAGAGCCTGGCGCTGCTGGAGGACCAGCTGCTGCGGCTGGCGCCCGCGCTGCACGGGGGCACGGTCGTGGTGGGCACCGGGATGGTGAAGGAGATCCACACCTCGACGCTCCGGTTGTTCGAGCGGATCGTCGGACCGACCCGCACCTCCCTGGCGGTGAAGAAGGCCCGGCTGATCTTCTCCGAGCCCGATCCCGCGCTGAAGCGGCCGGCCAACCCGTGGCCCCTCGGCTACCGGCTCCCCGACGACGTCGGGCCGCTCTCCGGCCGTCCCGTCGTCAACCACGCGGGTGTCTTCTGCGCCGACCGGCTCGACATCGGCACCCGGTTCTTCCTCCGGCACCTGCCGGACCCCGGGGGCTTCCGGCGGGTGGTGGACCTCGGCTGCGGCAACGGTGTGGTCGGCACGGCCGTGGCACTGGCCGATCCGGACGCCGAGGTGCTCTTCACCGACGAGTCGTTCCAGGCCGTGGCCTCGGCCGAGGCCACGTACCGGGCGAACGAGGCCGCGGGCCGGGCTCAGTTCCGGGTCGGCGACGGGCTGGCCGGGGTGCCGGACGGCGGTGTGGACCTGGTGCTCAACAACCCGCCGTTCCACTCCCACCAGGCGACGACCGACGCCACGGCGTACCGGATGTTCACCGGGGCGCGGCGGGCACTGCGCCCCGGCGGTGAACTGTGGGTGGTCGGCAACCGGCACCTCGGTTACCACGTGAAACTGAGGCGCCTGTTCGGCAACAGCCATCTGGTGGCGGGCGACCGGAAGTTCGTGGTGCTGAAGGCGGTCAGGGAGTAGCCGCCGGAGCGGTTGTGGGAGCCGCGGGGGTGTCCCGGGCGACCACCTGGATGATCGTCGCCACCGTGCGGGCCATGGCCTCCCTTCCGGCGGTGAGGTAGCCGCGTGAGTCGACCGCGTCGGGACGGGCGGCCAGGTGCTCCCTGATGGCGCCGGTCATGGCGATGTTGAGCGCGGTGCCGACGTTGACCTTGGCGATGCCGCCCGCGACGGCCGCGGTGAGTTCGCCGTCGGGGACGCCTGAGGAGCCGTGCAGGACGAGGGGCACGTCCAGGGCGCCGGACAGTTCCTTGAGCAGGTCGTGGTCGAGGGCCGCGGTGCGCGTGGTCATGGCGTGGGAGCTGCCGACGGCGACGGCCAGGGCGTCCACGCCGGAGTCGGCCACGTAGGCGCGCGCCTCGGCCGGGTCGGTGCGGGCGCCGGGGGCGTGGGCGTCGAGCGGCGGTGCGCCGTTCTTGCCGCCGACCTCTCCCAACTCCGCCTCGATCCACAGGCCCTGGGAGTGGGCCCAGTCGGCGGCGGCCCGGGTCGCCGCGAGGTTCTCCGCGTACGGCAGCCGGGCGGCGTCGTACATGACGGAGCTGAACCCGGCGTCCGCGGCACGGCGCAGCAGGCTGTCGCTCTGCACGTGGTCGAAGTGCAGGGCGACGGGCACGGCGGCGCCCTCGGCGGCGGCGACGGCCGCGCGGGCCAGGGGCAGCAGGCGGCCGTAGCGGTACTTCACGGCGTTCTCGCTGACCTGGAGGACGACGGGCGTGCGCACGGACTCGGCGCCGGCGACGACGGCCTCGACGTGCTCCAGGGTGATGACGTTGAAGGCGGCGACGGCGGAGCGGTCGGCCGCGGCACGGCCGACCAGGTCGCCGGTGGTGGCGAGGGGCACGGTCTGTTCCTATCCGGCTTCGGGGGCGGGCGTCAGGGGGCGAGGATCACCGAACGGGTCAGGTGGCGCGGACGGTCCGGGTCGAGGCCGCGGGCGGTGGCGACGGCGACGGCGAGCCGCTGGGCACGCACCAGTTCGGCCAGCGGGTCCAGCTCGCCGGGCACCCACATCGCGCCGGTCTCCCGGACCTGCTCGGGCAGTCCCTCGGGCGCCTCGCCGAACATCCAGGTCGCCGTGCCCGCGGTGCTGATGCTGATGGGGCCGTGCCGGTACTCCATCGCCGGGTAGGCCTCCGTCCAGGACAGGGAGGCCTCGCGCATCTTCAGGCCCGCCTCGTTGGCCAGTCCGACGGTCCAGCCCCGGCCGAGGAAGGTGAACTGGGTGCGCTCGACCAGCCCTTCGGGAAGCTCGGCGGCGAGCGCGGCCCTGGCGTCGGCGACGACCGCGTCGGTGTGCAGGCCCAGGTGGGCGCGGAGCAGGGTGAGCGCGGTGGTCGCGAACCGCGTCTGCACGACCGAACGCTCGTCCGCGAAGTCGAGGACGACCACGTCGTCGGCGGCGGCCATCACCGGCGTCTGAGGATCGGCGGTGAGCGCGACGGTGCGGGTGCGCCCCTTCAGCTCCGTGAGCAGCGCCAGCACTTCGGTGGTGGTGCCCGAGCGGGTGAGGGCGACGACACGGTCGTACGCGCGGCCCCGCGGGAACTCGGAGGCGGCGAACGCGTCCGTCTCGCCCAGTCCCGCCTCCTCGCGCAGCGCGGCCACCGACTGCGCCATGAAGTACGAGGTGCCGCAGCCGACGATCGCCACCCGCTCCCCCGCCGCCGGCAGCGCCGCCGTGTGAACCGCCGCCTCGGCGGCGGCGCGCGTCCAGCACTCGGGCTGGCTGTTGAGCTCGTCCTCGACATACGTCATGTCGCACACTCCCCGAAACACAGGTTGATTGTTCCTGCAAGATATAGCGAGCTTTCGAGCACAATCAAGCACTCCAGGGGATGAGTGCGGTGCGCTAGGGTCACGGAAGATCGAGGAACGGAGGCGCGGATGTCGCGCGACGCCCGCTGGAAGGCGCTGCTGGAGCTGCTCGTCGAGCGCGGCCGGCTGGACGTCGAGGAGGCGGCCACCGAGTTGGAGGTCTCGGCCGCGACGATCCGCCGCGACTTCGACCGGCTCGCCGAGCAGCAGATGCTCGTGCGCACGCGCGGCGGCGCGGTAGTGCACGGGGTGTCGTACGAGCTGCCGTTGCGCTACAAGACCGCCCGTCGCGCGTCGGAGAAGGAGCGTGTCGCGCAGGCGGTCGCCGCCCTGGTCGCGCCCGGCGAGGCGGTGGGACTGACCGGCGGCACGACCACCACGGAAGTGGCGCGCGCCCTGGCCGTGCGCGCCGACCTGGCCTCCGGCACCCCCGCGTTGACGGTGGTCACCAACGCGCTCAACATCGCCAACGAACTGGCCGTCCGGCCGCAGTTCAAGATCGTGGTGACCGGCGGCGTGGCCCGGGCTCAGTCGTACGAGCTGATCGGGCCGCTCGCGGACGGGGTACTCGGGCAGGTGACCCTCGACGTGGCGGTGCTGGGCGTCGTCGCCTTCGACGTGGCGCACGGTGCCGCGGCCCACGACGAGGCCGAGGCCGCGATCAACCGGCTGCTGTGCGAGCGCGCCGAGCGGGTGGTCGTGGCCGCCGACTCCAGCAAGCTGGGACGGCGGGCGTTCGCCCGGATCTGTGCGACCGAGGCGGTCGACACGCTGGTCACCGACGGCGCGGCCGACCCGGAACTGGTGGAGCGGTTCGAGGAGGCCGGGGTCCGGGTCGTCACGGCCTGAGGAACCGCCGGATGACGGCGCCGCCGGCCGGTGCCCGGGGCCCCCGGTGCGCTCCGGCGTCGCGGCCGAGGCGGGCTCCGGCGGATCCGGCGCCGGTCCGGCCCGCCCGGTGAGCCAGGGCTGCGGGCCTCGCCCCCGGCCCGCGCACGGCCACCGCCCCCGCCCCACCGTCCCTTCCTCCACCGTCCCCCGGACGGGCCCCGCCCGCGCGCCGCCGGGTCCGGAGGCGGCCAGGATGGCTCGGGTCCCCTCTCCCCGCGGAGCAGGAGCCCATGACCGAACCGACCGACGCCGACGCCGACTCCGACGGCGACTCTGGCGGCCCGCGCACACCGGCCTCCGGACCGGAGCCCGCGCGCAGGTGGACCCGCGCCGCCGTGCTCGGGGACCTGCGTGCCGTGGACGGTGCGCTGTACGCGGCGGTGGCGGCCACGTCCACGCCCACGCTCGACCGGGTACTGCGGCGCCTGTCGAACGCCGCCGACCATTCGAAGGTCTCCCTCGGGATCGCCGCCGCGCTCGCCCTGTGCGGAACGCGGGCCCGCCGGGCCGCACTCGTCGGCGTGGGCGCGATCGCCGTGGCGTCGGCCTCGACGAACCTGCTGGGCAAGCGTCTGGTGCACCGGGCGCGACCGGACCGGGAGGCGGCGCGGGTGACGGTGGACCGGTACGTGCCCATGCCCGCGTCGGCTTCGTTCCCCTCGGGGCACACGGCCTCGGCGGTCGCGTTCGCCACGGCCGTCGGCGTCGTCCTGCCGGAGGCCGCCGTACCGCTCGGCGTGCTGGCGGGCGCCGTCGGCTACTCCCGGGTCCACACCGGTGTGCACTACCCCGGTGACGTCGCCGCGGGTGCGGTCCTGGGGATCGCCAGCGCGGCCGCCGCCCTGGCGGCAGCGACGTCCGCCCCGGTGACCGGCCGCGGGCCGGGGTCCGTCAGCCGAACACCTTCACGGCCTGGTAGTACGTCCACGCCGTGCTGTTGCAGGCGGCCCTGGTCGCGGTGCCGTAGCCGGCGCAGACCCGCTTGAGGTCCTCGTAGAAGGCGCTGTCGAGACGGGACTTGTTGGCGTCGAAGGTCCCGGCGTCCTTGTAGTTGCGGTAGCCGAAGTCGTGGCGCGCGCAGGAGGTGCTGAAGGGGAAGCCGAACGGGTTGTCCGGGGACGACGAGCAGTAGTCGGTGCTCCAGTCGAACCCGTAGGCGGACCAGGCGCTCTTGTTCGCCCGCGCGGCGGTCCAGGCGTTGTAGCTCGACGCGCTGGTCTGCGTCCAACCGGCCAGCACCCGCGCCTTGTCGGCGGGAACGGCGTCGGCGGTCGCGGCGGTGGCGACGACCGTGGTCACGGCCAGCGCGGCGGCGCCGAGTCCGGTGGCGAGTCTGCGGTGCATCCCACACCTCCATGAGGCCGCGGCCCGCCCCTCGGACCGCAGGTTCATGCCAAGATGATGCGCACCTCGACCCCCTGTTCACACCTCCCGCGCCCCAACGCGCCGTGAACGCTTCGGGTTTGCGCCGCTACGCGCGTCCTGCGGGGGCCCAGTCGGGGTGGCCGCCGTGCATGGCGGCGTAGAACGGGTCGCCGGGACCGATCTCCCCCGCGTTCACCGGCCGCCCGGTGAACGCCGCCTTGTACAGGGCCGCGGCGAACTCCAGCGTGGCGCGGGCCTCGAGACCGCTGCCGGGCGGGCGGACCCCGGCGTCCCAGGCGTCCAGTACGGCGCCGAGCTGAGCCGTGTGGGAGCTGGGCACGTCGGTGCGCGGTGCGCGCCAGGCGGCGGCACGTGCGGGGGCGACGTGGCGGGCGGGGGTGTAGCTCCAGTCGTCGTTGCGATGCCCGTACAGATGGGTCAACTCCACCGTCGCGTCGGCGCAGTCGACGCGTACGCGGCTCACCTCGTCCGGTGAGAGCACGCTGTTGACGACGGTGGCGAGGGCGCCGCTCGCGAAGCGCACCAGGGCGGTGGAGACGTCCTCGCTCTCGGTGTCGTGCACCAGGCGCGACGCCATGGCCCGTATCTCCGCCCAGGGGCCGAGCAGATGGAGCAGGAGGTCGTACTGGTGAATGCCGTGGCCCATGGTCGGGCCGCCGCCCTCGGTGGACCAGCGTCCGCGCCACGGCACCGCGTAGTAGGCGGCGTCGCGGTGCCAGGTCGTCTGGCAGTGGGCGACCAGCGGGGCGCCCAGCTCACCGCTCGCGATCAGTTCGCGGGCGTGCGCGGCACCGGAACCGTACCGGTGCTGGAAGACCACGGAGGCGTACGCCCCGGACGCCTCCTCGGCCGCGGCGATGTCGTCGTACTCGGCGAGGGACAGGCACAGCGGCTTCTCGCACAGCACCCACGCACCCGCCTGGAGCGCGGCCACCGTCTGCTCCCGGTGCGGGGAGGGCGGCGTACCGATCAGGACCAGGTCGGGGCGTACGGCGTCCAGCATGGCCCCCGTCGACGTGAACCCGGTGACGTCGCCGGGCACCTGCGCGCGGAAGGCGTCGAGCCGCACCGGATCCACGTCGACGGCCGCGACCAGTTCGGTGCGGTCGGCGTGGGCGGCGAGAGCGGGCAGATGGCTGCCGGTGACGATGGCTCCGGTACCGACCACGGCGACCCGGCGGCGGGCGGGGCGTGGGGACATGCGGTCCTCCTCGGACAGCGGCGGGCGCCAGCACGCGCACCAGGTAGAAAGCGCTTTCGGACTGGGTCGACCCTATGCGGGCGGCGATCGCCCGGACAACCCCCACCGTTTGCGGGTCCGGCCCGCGGCTGGTCGACTGGCGCGGGGAGGAACCGAGGCCGGCGACACCGCGCCGGCCCACCCTTCAGCCCTCTCCGGAAGGAGTCCAGGCGTGAGTTCCCCGAAGCCCTCGTCGTCCGTGGAGCACCGGTCGGACGGCAGCCAGCCCTGGCTGCACCAGAAGGGCCGGACCATTCAGGAGTTCGGCACCGTCAAGCAGTTCCCCGTGGCCCTGACCATGGAGACCCGTCTCTACTCCTGCCAGCGGCTCAACAAGGTCCTGGCGGACACCCGGATCCTGCACGATCTGTACAAGAAGTACCACTGGCTGATGCGCGGGGCGACGTTCTACCAACTGCACCTGCTGCTGGACAAGCACGCGGGCGAGCAGCTGGAGCTGATCGACACCATCGCCGAGCGCGTCCAGACGCTCGGCGGCGTCGCGGTCGGCGACCCCCGTCACGTCGCCGAGATCACCACCGTGCCGCGCCCGCCGGACGGGGTGGAGGAGGTGCCGTCGATGCTGTCGCGGCTGCTGGAGGCGCACGAGCTGATCCTCACCGACTGCCACGACGCGGCGGCCCGCACCCAGGAGCTCGGGGACGACGGCACCAACGACCTCCTGGTCTCCGAGGTCGTGCGCACCAACGAACTGCAGGCGTGGTTCGTGGCGGAGCACCTCGTGGACACACCGCTCGTCCACGCCTGACCCGTCGGACACGGCCCACATGTCCCACGACTCCGACGGCGCGCACGGTGCTCACGGTGCTCACGGTGCTCACGGTGCTCACGCAGAGCCTCCGCCGGGCGGCGGGGGGTGGTACGCGTTCCGGCAGACACCGTTCTGGCCGGCGACCGTACTGGTCCTGATCCTCGCGGCCGCGGCGGGCCTCTTCGCGGGGTCGTACACCTACTCGATGGCGGACCCGACGCCCCGGCTGATTCCCACGGCCGTGGTCGGCTCGTACGAGAAGGCCGGTGGCCGGGCCTATCTGGAGGGCCTGGAGAAGGCCCTCAACGCCTCGGTCAAGGTGCACGCCTACGGGAGCCGGGCCGCGGCCCGCGAGGCGATGGAGGAGCAGGAGGTGTTCGCGGTCTTCGAGCTGCGCGACGACGGACGCCACGCCGTCCTCGAGCTGTCCGCGGCGTCCGGCGCCTCGGTCGCGGAGATCCTCGCGCAGACGGCGCCGGCCGTGGGGAAGAAGACCGGCGTCCAGGTCACCGTCCGCGATGTCAAACCGCTCCAGAAGGGCGACCCGCGCGGGCTCGCGATCTTCTACGTCTCCCTGGCCGCCGTGATCATCGGCTTCGTCGGGGCGATCCAGTTGAGCGTGCACGCGCGGCCGCTGACCCCGTTCGAGCGCATCCTGTTCACGGCGGCCTACGCGCTGCTGGGCGGGTTCGCCATCGCCGCCACGGTGGACTGGCTGCTGGGTGCGCTGGACCTGCCGTTCGTCGAGTCGTGGCTGATCCTGACGTTGACGATGTTCACGTCCGGCATGGTCTTCACCATGTTCAACACCATGTTCGGGCGCTGGGCGATGCTGCCCACGTGGGGGCTGATGGTGCTGCTGGGCAATCCCTCGTCCGGCGGCGCGGTGTCCTGGCCGCTGCTGCCGTCCCCGCTGGGCCTGATCGGCCAGTGGCTGCCGCCCGGGGCGTCGGTCAACGCCCAGCACACCGCGGTGTACTTCCAGGGCCACCAGCACGCGTTCCCCTTCCTGGTGCTGGGCGGGTGGGCGCTGCTGTCCTGCACGGTCTTCTGGATCTGGCGGCACCGGCATCCCGGCGGACGGGACAAGAGGCCGCAGGACCCCGAGCCGGAGGGCGCCGTGTCCTGACGGTCGACCGTGCTCAGGGGGAGGCCAGGGCGCGGCAGGCCATCTGGAGGGCGAGCCGGTTGCCCGCGTCGTCCAGGCCGACGCCGAGTCGTTCGCGGACCTGGCGCAGCCGGGCGGCGACGGTGTTGCGGTGCAGGCCGAGGGCGCGGGCGGTGGCGGCGGCGGAGCCGCCGTGCTCGAGGAAGACCCGCAGGGTGGTGAGCAGGTGGGCGTGTTCGGGGCCGCTCAGTGGGGCGAGGGCGGTCTCGGCGAAGGCACGGGTGACGTCGGACTGCTGCCAGGCGGCCAGCAGCCTGCCCACGCCGAGTTCGTCGGTGTGTTCGACGGACGGCCGGAACTCCCTGGCGGCCGCGAGCCGCGCCGCGTTGCGGGCCTCGGTCAGGGTGTCGGCCAGGCCGCCGGGGCCCTGGTGGGGCCGGCCGATACCGGCCACCAGCCGCCAGCCGGGGGGAAGTTCGGCGAGTGCCCGGCGGACCCGGCGCAGCAGCAGCCGGGGTTCGTCGTCGGCGGGCCGGGGACCGCTGCTGCACCACAGGGTCCAGTCGCCCTCGCCCTCGGCGACCGCCTGGGTGCCGACGCCGTGCCGGGACAGGGCGGCGAGCAGCGGTGCGGGGACGGTGTCGGGGCGGTCGGCGGCGGGCGGCTCCTCGGCGCGTACGGCCAGGCCCACGTGCCAGTCCTCCAGCCGCCAGCCGAGCGCGACCGACTGCTCGACGACCTCCCGGCTGACGGTGCCCCGGCCGGTGACGACCTCCGTCAGCAGACGCCGGCGGACGGCGCTGTCGTGGTCGGCCCGGGTGCGTGCTCCGGCGAGCCAGGACCGGACGAAGGGTTCGAGCAGGGCGAGGCCCAGCGCGACGGTGTCGGCGCGGTCCTCGTCGGCCCGTTCGAAGGGCCAGACCAGCCAGGCGGTGACGGGCGCGGTGCCGCCCGGCCGGTGCCCCGCGATCGGGACGGCGTGCACGGGGTGGGCGAGCAGTCCGGGGGTGCGCTGGGGCACGGCGAGCTCCGGCCGCAGGGCGTCCGGAACCACCGGGTCGCCGACGATGGCTGCGCCGTCGGGCGTGACGAGGCTGACGTCGGCGGCGAGCACGCCGCGGGCCGCGGCGATCAGGTCCGGTCCCTCCGTGCGGGTGGCGAGGCGCCGGACCAGGTGGTCGACGGTACGGGCCCGCGTCACCTCGGGGGCGCGGACCCGCAGGGTGAGATCGAGGGCCAGCCGGAACGGGTCGTCGGTGGCGGCCCACAGCACGGGGATCCGCAGCCGGTCGGCCAGTCGTACGGCGGACAACGGCGGTCTGGCGGTGCCGTCGGCGGTGACGCACAGCGCCGCGGCGCCCGCCTCCTGGGCGCGGCGGACGAGGGCGTCGAGCCGGTAGGCGGGGGTGGCGTCCCCGACGTCGCAGAGCACCAGGTGCCCGTCGACCGGGTCGAGGGCGCCCTGGTAGACGGTCACGTCGAGCACCGGCCGCTCCAACCCGGCATGCCCGGCGAGCGTGCGGGCCCGGCGCAGCAGCGGATCGGCCAACAGGTCGGCGACGCTCGGGACGGTGCTCATGCCCCGCCCTCGCACGAGACGGCGCGACCACGGGCAAGGGCGCTCCGATCAACGGTCACGTCGAACACCGCCCCCTCCAGCCCGGCACGCCCGGCCGACGTGCGGGCCTGACGCAGCGGCAGCGGATCGGCGGGCAGGTCGGCGACGCTCGGGACGGTGCTCATGCCCCGCCCCCGGACCAGACGACGTGACCCTCCACCGGGCCGAAAGCGCACCAGTCCACGGTCACGTCGAACACCGACCCCTCCGACCCGGCACGCCCGGCCGACGTGCGGGCCCGGCGCGGCAGCGGATCGGCGACGCTCGGGGCGGTGGTCATGACGGGCTCCGGGTCGGGACGGTGCCGCGGTCGAAGGGGCGCGTGAGGGGTCCGGTGGGCGGGGCCGGGTCGAGACCGAAGGCGGTGGGGCCGACCAGCGGTTCGGCCGCGGGGGGCCAGTCGTGGAGGGCGGGGAGGCGGAGCAGGATCAGGTGGCCGCCGGTACGGAGTTGGTCGGCGCGCAGGGGGCGGCGGCCGCTGGGATCGACGGCGGCGATGATCTGCGGGGTGGCGGCCCGGGTGACGCCGTCCACCGTGACGGCCAGGTACTCGTCCAGGAGGTCCACCCGGACCACGGCACCGGTGCGGCCGTCGGTGAGGGTGGCCCAGCCGGGGGTCAGGTCCTGGCGGGGGACGATCTCCTCGACGCGACCGGCCGCCAGCGGTTCGGCGCCCAGCGCGTCGGCCAGGCTCTCGGGCGTGCCGCCGGTGTCCGGCGCGGTGAGGAGTCGGTCCCCGAGGCCGAGGCAGGCGGAGACGGAGTCGCGGACCCCGATCGCCGCGAGCCGGGAGGCGGGCAGGGGGTGGACGGCGAGGGCGGCGGCCCCGCCGAGGGCGAGGACGTTGGCCCGCAGCAGCCGTTCGGCCGAGCGGCGTGAGCACTCCCGGACGACGACGGTGTCGCCGCCGGGGCCGACCAGGACGAGCGGTGCCGGGTCCACGCCGTGCACGGCGGCCACGGTCTGGTCGATGCGGGGGAAGGCACGCCCCATGAGGTCGCCGTCGACCAGCGGCAGGCCCAGCCGGGCGGCGGCGACCGCGGCGACGACGGCGTTGAGGCCGCCGATCTCGATGACCCCGACGGCGCCCGCCCGGACGCCCGCGGCCTCGGCGGCGGTGCGCACGGCGTGGGCGAAGTCGTCGGGGTCGGCGAGCCGCTCGGCCAGCACGTCCGGAGCGCCGACCAGACCGGCGTGCACCACGACGGTGTCCGGCGCCAGGGCGGCGGCGGGAACCAGCGGCACCGGTGCGTCGGCCAGTTCACGGCGGAGCAGCAGGGCGCCGGTGGCCACCTCTCCCCACCGCCGGAGCCGAGCAGGGTGGCCCCGGCGGCCAGCGCCGGCACCCGCGCGGCGGTCAGCGGCGCGGGTGCCGCGGGCGAGCGGGCCGGGGCGGCCCCGGCCAACGTGCGGGTCACCCTTCGATCATCACACTTCGGCGCCCGGGAACGGGACGTAGTCGTGCGCGTATCCGAAGTAGCCGGGCCCGGCGAGGGCGAGGCCCTCGGGGGTGCGCCAGCGCGGGTCGCAGGGCACGCCGAGGACGCTGACCCGCAGGCCGTAGCGGAGTGTCTCGGTGGTGACCGGTTCGCCGGAGTCGGTGTCCAGGACGCAGATCAGGTCGGGGACGCTGACGACGACCTCGCCGTCGCGGGTGGCGACCAGGTTCTCGTTCTGGAAGGACAGCTCCAGCGCCGAGCCGGTGTCGGCGTCGAGGCCGGCCAGCCGGGCGGTGCCGCGGGCGAAGCCGCCGCTGGTGGTGCGCCGTACGTCGCTGATCTTGCCGGTGAAGACCGTACGGCCGCCGAGGACGCGGGCCGCCGCCGTCACGGGGTCCTCGTGGCCCTCGCGCGCCTCGCGGATGGCCCGGCCGACCCGCTCGCACAGGGTCAGGGTGCCGGGCACCAGGTGGTCCTTGGCCTGGCGGCCGGTGAGGGCGTAGAGGCTGACGGCCGCGCTGCACCCCATTTCGACGGTGGCGGCGCGGGCGAGGCGTTCCGCCCAGGCGTTGCCGTCGGTGCGCAGGGTGACGGAGTTGCCGCGTTCGTCGGCGAGCGCCATCGGGGAGGCCTGTACGCCGCCGAGGGTGGGCAGCAGCATCTGGAGTTCGGGGAAGGCGCGGCCCATGCCGTCGGCGTCGATCAGCGGGATGCCCGCCTCGGCTGCGGCGACGAACGGCGACATGGAGTTCAGGCCGCCCGCCTCGATGGAGACGGTGTGGGTGGCCTTGCGGCCGAGGAGTTCCTCCATGGCCCGCATGGCGCCGATGATCTCGTCGCCCGAGGGGAGCTTCTCCAGCATGACCGTGGGCGCCCCCATGAAGGCGGTCGGGACGATCAGTGCCTCGTCGTCGGTCTCGTCGAGGTCGAGGAGCGTGACGGGACCGTTCCGCTTCAGCGCCTGCTGGGCGAGGAGGCGGCCGACGAACGGGTCGCCTCCTCCTCCGGTGCCGAGCACGGCGGCCCCGCGGGCCAGGTCCGGCAGGTTGTCGGCGGTGATCTCACGCACGGGGGCCTCCCAGGCTCAGTTCTCCGACGGCCTTGACGCGGATCCGGGTGGCGTTGCCCGGCAGGTAGGCCAGCGGTACTTCCTCGATGTCGACGATCTCGACGGAGCCCGGCCGGGCTCCCGCGGCGACCGCTCGGTCTACGGCCTCCTGACGGGCCTCGTCGAGCACGGTGTCGCGCTGCTGCGGGACGACCGAGTAGACCCGGTCGACCTCGCCGCCGACCTGGGCGATCGCCGCGCCGATGGCGTTGGCCACGGCGAAGTGGTCGGGGCGCACGACGCGGGACGCGCCCGCGAGGTCCTCCGGGACCAGGATGCTGCCGCCGCCGACGGCGACGACGGGCACCGGTTCGGCGGAGGCCCGCATCCGGTCGACGACCTCGGCGAGCCGGTCGTCGACGACGCGCAGGGCGGCGGCCACCACGCTCTTGTCGAGGTGGGCGACGAGCGAGGCGTCGCCCACCTCGGCGCGTCCGCCGGCCACCGCGATGTCGGTGGCGGTGAGGCGGGTGCCGCCGAAGACGAGGGCCTCCTGGCCGAGCCGGTAGCCGACGCTGGCGGGGCCGACGGTGGTGCCGGACGCCTGGTGCACGACGTGGCTGCCGCCGCCGATGCCGATCGACAGCACGTCGGGCATGCGGAAGTTGGTCTGCACGCCGGCCACGCTGACGTCCGTGGACGCCTCGCGCGGGAAGCCGTGCTGGAGGATCCCGACGTCGCTGGTGGTGCCGCCGATGTCGACGACGGCGCAGGAGGGCAACCGGGACAGGAACGCGGCGCCCCGCATGGAGTTGGTCGGGCCGGACGCGAACGTCGCCACCGGGTAGCGGCGGGCGTAGTCGACGTCCATCAGGGTGCCGTCGTTCTGGCTGAGGAAGACCGGCGCGTTGATGCCCGCCTCGGCGACGGTGCGCAGCAGTCCGGTGGCGACCCGGTCGGCGAGGCCGCGCAGGGCGGCGTTGACGACGGTGGCGTTCTCCCGGCCGAGCAGGCCCATGCGGCCGATCTCGTGGGAGAGGCTCACCGGGGCGCCCGGCAGTTGTTCGGCGATGATCTCGGCGGCGCGGGTCTCGAACTCCGCGTTGACCGGGGAGAAGACGGAGGACAGCGCGAAGGAGGTGGCGCCGGCGGCGACGGCCCGGTCCAGGACGGCGCGGAACTCGGCCTCGTCGAAGGCGGCGATGGGGCTGCCGTCGTACTCGTGGCCGCCGTGGCACAGGTGGCTGTGGCCGCCGATGGCGGTGACCAGGCGGTCGGGCCAGTCGACCAGCGGGGGCAGGGCGCGGGTGGCGGGCAGCCCGAACCGGATGGCCGCGGTCTGCGCCAGGCGCTCGCCCTCCACCAGGGCGTTGATGAAGTGCGTGGTGCCGATCATCACCGCCTGGACGGCGGCCGGGTCGAAGCCGGTGGACCGGCCGAGGTCGCCGATGGCGGTGACGATGCCGCCGGTGACGTCGGCCGTGGTGGACGCCTTCACGGCGCCCAGCACCCGGTCGCCGTCGATGAGGACGGCGTCGGTGTTGGTGCCGCCCACGTCGATGCCCAGTCGGAGCATGTGGGTTGTCCTGCCTTTCTCTTTCGGTGGCCGCGCCCGCCGGTGGCGTGCGCGGTCAGGCGGCGGGGACGCCGGGGGTGCCGGTGGCCGTCCCGGGGACGGCGCGGCGGGTCGGTGCGGTGCCCACCCCGCGGACCAGGCCGAGGCGGGCGGCGGCGAGGTAGAGCACGAAGGCGACGGCGATCGAGTTGATCGACGGCAGGCCCCAGGTGACGTACTTCCCCACGACGGCCGCGACGGCCCAGGTGATCAGGCCCGCGGGCACCCACATGGGTGAGGTCGCGGGCAGTTCCCCGCTGTCGCGGGTGTCGTCCAGCCTGGGGCGCCAGGTCCGGGCGACGAAGTACTCGGCGACCATGATCCCGGCGATCGGCGGGAAGAGGACGCCCAGCAGGTCGAGGAAGCCGGTGAAGCTGTCGAGGACCCCGGCCGCGCCGAGCACGGAGCCGATCACGCCGACGCCGACGGTGACGGCGCCCCGGTGGAGGCGGCGGCCGAAGGCCTGGTCGACGAAGGTGACGACGCCCAGGGAGGCGGCGTACAGGTTCCAGTCGTTCACCTTGATGGTGGCGGCCACGATGATCAGTGTGCCGAGGAAGCCGGAGGTGGACGTCACGATGGCGATGACGTCGTTGGTGCGCAGCGCCAGCGCGAGGAGCACGCCGATCAGGCCGATGACGTACTCGCCGACCGTGATGCCGACGACCGTCTGCTTGACGACGTCCCCGCCGCTGCGGTTGAAGCGGCTCATGTCGGGGGTGATGACCGCGCCGACGATGAAGCCGCCGGCGACGATGGTGGTGCCCTGGAGCAGGGACAGCGGGGGCCCGGCGGGCTGGGCGGAGGTCAGCGCGCCCAGGTCGTGCCGGGAGAGTTCGACGGCGATGGACCAGCCCGCCATGAGCAGGAAGGCGGGGACGGTGACGTAGGCGGCCCAGGCCATGGAGCCGACGCCCCGGACGACGACGGCGGTGATGAGCAGGCCCACCACCAGCGCCCAGCCCCACGCGGGCAGGCCGCCGACGAGGTTCACCAGGCCGTCCGCGGAGACCGCGTTCTGGATGCCGAACCAGCCGACGGCGCTGATGCCGATGGCGAGTCCGATGAGCGAGGCACCTGCCGCGCCGAAGCCGGTCCAGCGGGCCAGCAGCGACGTGGAGAGCCCCTCGCGCTGGCCGGCGATTCCGGTGAAGACCGTCATGACCTCCAGGATCACCGCACCGAGGGTGATGGCGAGGACGGCGTTCCAGAAGGTCATGCCGAAACCGAGGGTGGCGCCGATGAGGAAGCTGGCCAGGGTGGAGAGCTGGCCGAAGCGCTGGGTCGCCACCGAGAACCAGTGGAACCGGGCCGTCTGCGGCACGCGGGCCAGCGCGTGGTCGTCGTGGCCTGAAGAGGACGCCATGGGGACTCCGGAGGGCGGGCGGGGAGCGGGCGGGCGACGCGGAGGGGTGCGGGCGGCGCGGGGGATGCTGGTGGCGCGGGGGTGCTGGTGGCGGGGGTGCCGACGGGGCGCTGGGGGTCGGCGGCGCGGGGTGTGCGGTTCGCTGAGACTAGGCCGCCGGGTCCGGGCGGTCACCGTGCATCCGGCACCGGTTCACGGTGCCGACTGGGCATGGTGCACAGGTGGCAAGCGGCCGGATGCGGGGCCGGGTGCTTCGGCGGTGCGGTTTGCACGGTCGCCGCGGCCCGGCTGTGCGCCTCGCACGTTGCGGGCCCCGGCGGGCCCGCACAGGGTGGTCGACTGCCCCGTTCGCCCCCTTGGAGGTGCTGTGAAGCTCACGGTCGTGCTCCCCGTCATCACCGACGCGTTCACCGAGGAGGTCCGCCGCGAGGTGGGCGCCTGGGTGTCCCCCGGCACGGAGGTGTCCCCCGGCACGGAGGTCGAGGTCCGCCGCATCGCGCGCGGCACCGCCTCCATCGAGTCCGAGTACGACGAGGCGCTCGCCGCCCCGGGCATCCTCGACGCGGTCCGCGAGGCGGCCGAGGACGGCGCCGACGCGGTGTTCGTCAGCTGCTTCGGCGACCCCGGTGTGCAGGCGGCCCGGGAGGTCGTGGACATCCCGGTGGTCGGCGGCTTCGAGCCCGCCGTGCTCACCTCCCTCGCGCTCGGCGAGCGCACGGGGGTGATCACCGTCCTGCCGAACGTGCTGCCGATGCTGCACGGCCTGGTCCGGCGCTACGCACTGACGGGGCGGGTCGGCCCGATCCGGGTCGTCGACATTCCCGTCCTCGACCTGGACCCCGGTGACCGGCTGATCGACGCGCTCACCGAGCAGGCCCGGGCCGCGGTGGCGGCGCGGGAGGCCGACGTGATCGTGCTCGGCTGCACCGGGATGCTGGGCGTGGCCGCGGCCCTCCAGGAGCGCCTGGCAGCCGAGGGCCCCTTCGTCCCTGTCGTCGACCCCACGGGGGCTGCGATCATGTGGCTGGAGTCGCAGGTGCGGCTCGGGGTGCGGCCCAGCCGTACCACCTACCTGCCGCCCCGCCCGAAGGACCGCATCGCCTGACGCCCAGACCCCCGCGCCTTCCGTCCGGCCCCCACGACCCTGGAGTTGAGCCATGGCCCTCGACGTCGCCGCGATCCGCGCGCACGTGCCCGCCCTGAAGTCCGGTACGGCGCGGTTCGACGCGCCGGGCGGCACGCAGACCCCGCAGCCGGTGATCGACGCGATCGCGGCGGCGCTGACCGACCCGCTCGCCAACCGGGGGCGCAACACCGAGGGCGAGCGCAACGCGGACCGGATCGTCGCCGAGGCCCGCTCCGCCCTCGCCGACCTCCTCGGCACCACGCCGGGGACGGTCGTCTTCGGGCGCAGCGCCACCCAGCTCGTCTACGACCTGTCCCGGACCCTGGCCAAGGACTGGGGGCCGGGTGACGAGGTGGTGGTCACCCGGCTCGACCACGACTCGAACATCCGGCCGTGGGTGCAGGCGGCCCGGGCGGCGGGGGCGAGCGTGCGGTGGGCGGACTTCGATCCGGCGACCGGCGAGCTGCTGCCCGAACACCTCGCGGCGGTGCTGGGCCCGCGCACCAGGCTGGTCGCGGTCACCGCCGCGTCGAACCTGATCGGGACCATGCCCGACCTGCCGGCGCTGGCGTCCCTCGTCCACGCGAACGGCGCGCACTTCCACGTCGACGCGGTGCACTACGCCTCGCACGCCGTGGTGGACCTGGCGGCGACGGGGGCGGACACGCTGGTGTGTTCGCCGTACAAGTTCCTCGGCCCGCACCTGGGCGTGCTGACCGGCCGGGCCGAGGTGCTGGAGTCGCTGCGCCCTGACAAGTTGCTGCCGTCCTCCGACACCGTGCCCGAGCGGTTCGAACTGGGCACCCTGCCGTACGAGTTGCTGGCCGGGACCAGCGCGGCGGTGGACTTCCTCGCGGCGCTCGACCCGCGGGCCGGGGGTTCGCGCCGGGACCGGCTGGTCGCCTCCTTCGCGGTGCTGGAGGCGCACGAGGACGCGCTGCGCGCCCGGCTCGAACGGGGGCTGGCGGACCTCGGCGGGATCATCGTGTACTCGCGGGCCGCGCGGCGCACTCCGACGCTGCTGTTCACCGTGGCGGGCCTGCGCCCGGCCGACGTCTACCGGCAACTCGCCGAGCGCGGGGTCGACGCGCCGGCCGGTTCCTTCTACGCCGTGGAGGCCGCGCGCCGGCTCGGGCTCGGTGACGAGGGCGGCGTACGCGTCGGCCTCGCGCCGTACAGCAGTGCGGAGGACGTGGACCGGCTGCTGACGGCGCTCGGCGCCCTGGAGCGCTGACACGGCACGCAGGGACGACGAAGCGGCACGCTCCCGGCGTGCCGCTTCGTGCTGTTCCGTCGTGCCGTCCCGGGCGCGGGCGGCCGGGCTCAGGTCAGGGGCACGGCCACCTCTCCGGTGCCCTCACCGCTCGCGCCGCCCGCGACCCGGACGGTGAAGGGACGGTCGGTGCCGCTCGCGGTGACCCGCAGGACGTCCCCGTCCCGCCGTACGCGGAAGGTCGCGGCGGGTGTGCCCAGGAGGTCGGGCACGGTGGCCTCGGCCGCGTAGTCGGCGTCGGCGGTCGGGTGGACCAGCAGGGTCGGGGCGTCCAGCCAGTCCCCGTCGGGGCGCTGGTCGTCGGAGCCCAGGGGCAGGACGGCGCCCTCGCGGACGTACAGCGGCAGGCTGTCGTACCCGTGGCGTTCGGTGCGCCAGGCCGGGCCGGTGACGCGCTCGCCGGTCAGGAGGTGGGTCCAGGTGCCCGCGGGGAGGTAGACCTCGACCTCGCCGTCCTCGGTGAAGACCGGGGCGACCAGGAGGTCGGAGCCGAGCATGTACTGGCGGTCCAGTGGGCGGCAGGCCGGGTCGTGCGGGTACTCCAGGACCATCGGCCGCATCATCGGTACGCCGGTGCGGTGGGCCTCGGCGGCGACGCCGTACAGGTAGGGCATCAGGCGGTGCTTGAGGAGGGTGAAGCTGCGGGCGACGTCGACCGCCTCCTCGCCGAACTCCCACGGCACCCGGTACGACGAGGAGCCGTGCAGCCGGCTGTGCGAGGAGAGCAGGCCGAAGGCGAGCCACCGCTTGAAGACCGCGGCGTCGGGCGTGCCCTCGAAGCCGCCGATGTCGTGGCTCCAGAAGCCGAAGCCGCTCAGGGAGAGGGACAGGCCGCCGCGGAGCGACTCGGCCATCGCCTCGAAGGAGGACCAGCAGTCGCCGCCCCAGTGGACGGGGTACTGCTGGCCGCCCGCGGTCGCGGAGCGGGCGAAGAGGACGGCCTCGCCCTGGCCGCGCTCCTTCTCGAGGAGTTCGAAGACGGTGCGGTTGAACAGGTGGGTGTAGTAGTTGTGCATCCGCTCGGGGTCCGAGCCGTCGTGCCAGACGACGTCGGTGGGGATGCGCTCGCCGAAGTCGGTCTTGAAGGAGTCCACGCCCTGGTCGAGCAGGGGCTTGAGCTTCCCGGCGTACCAGTCGCGGGCGGCGGGGCTGGTGAAGTCGACCAGGCCCATCCCGGCCTGCCACAGGTCCCACTGCCAGACGTCGCCGTCCGGCCGGCGCACCAGGTGGCCGAGGGCGGCGGCCTCGTCGAAGAGCGGGGACTTCTGGGCGATGTAGGGGTTGATCCAGGCGCTGACCCGCAGTCCCCTGGCCTTGAGCCGGGCGAGCATGCCGTCGGGGTCGGGGAAGACGTCCGGGTCCCACTGGAAGTCGCACCACTGGTACTCGCGCATCCAGAAGCAGTCGAAGTGGAAGACGGAGAGCGGGATGCCGCGCTCGGCCATGCCGTCCACGAACTTCGTCACCGTCTGCTCGTCGTAGGAGGTGGTGAAGGACGTGGTGAGCCACAGGCCGAAGGACCAGGCCGGCGGCAGCGCGGGGCGGCCGGTGAGCGCGGTGTAGCGGGTGAGGACGTCCTTGGGGGTGGGTCCGGCGACCAGGTAGTACTCCAGCGTCTGGTCCTCGACGCTGAACTGCACCTGGCCGACGGACTCGGAGCCGACCTCGAAGGAGACCGCGCCGGGGTGGTTGACGAAGACGCCGTAGCCGCGCGAGGAGAGGTAGAACGGGACGTTCTTGTACGCCTGCTCGCTGCTGGTGCCGCCGTCGGCCTGCCACATGTCGACGATCTGACCGTTCTTGACGAACGGGGTGAAGCGCTCGCCGAGGCCGTAGATCTGCTCGCCGACGCCGAGGGCGAGGCGGCCCAGCATGTGGTGGGCGCCGTCGCCGGTGGTGGCGAAGGCCGTGCCCTTGGCGTCGGCGCGGGTCAGCTCGCGTCCGTCCGCGTCGTGGAAGGTGAGCCCCCAGGGGCCCTCGCGGTCCAGGCGCAGGGTGAGCGGGCCGCTGGTCAGCTCGGTGACGGTGCCGTCCTGGCGGACCTCGCCGGCGCCGTCCGCCGGGCCGGTGAGGGCGAAGTCGGGGCCCGGCCTGCGCTTGCCGGCGTGGTGGGTGACGCGGACGCCGATGACGCCCTCGGCGGGGGAGAAGCACTCGACCGTGAGGAGCGGCGCGTTGAGCGTGTCCCCCCTCCGCGTCACCTTCTTCACGGCGGCATGGGCGGTGAAGCGCTTCGATTCGGGGCGTACATCGCGTACCTCGGTGGCGTACGAGAGATGCACGCCCTCGCGGATGAGCCAGAAGCCGTCGGTGAACTTCATGATCTTCCTTGGATGGGGCGGGAGCTGTCGGGTGGGGAGCACGGGGGCCGTCTCACAGCGTTTTGATCGTACACAAAACAAATCCCGGCGCCGAGGTGCCGAGATCGCGTTCACCGCGCTGAGCTGGCGCTATTACTCAAGAGAACGACTCCCTCACCCCGCGGAGCGGAGAGACCGGGGCCACTTTGCTCTAGCGCGGAAGCGGGTTGGTGACGTATTAGTCATCACATCAAACAAAACAGTCCGGCGAGGAAGCCGGACGGTACGACAGCAAGGGCCGCACCATGTCGAAGCGCTTCACCTCGCTCGCCTTGACAGCACACCCTCCGGCTGCCACGCGCCGCGGGCGAGGACGCTCACGCCGCGTCGTCGCCCCGTTCACCGCCGTGTCCGTGCTGGTCGCCGGGGCGGCACTGGCCGGCTGCGGACAGCAGCGGGACGCCGACGTGTACACCGTGATGAACTCCTCGACCGACGAGTCGTACCACCGCTGGGACGCGGAGGCGATGGCCCGTTGCGGCAAGGAGCTGGGCGTCACCATCGAGCAGCAGAGCGTCCCGGCCGCGCAGGTGATGACGAAGGCACTGCGCATGGCGTCGTCCAAGTCGCTGCCGGACATCGTGCAGTTCGACGCCTCCGAGATGCCGACCTTCGCCGACGCGGGCGGCCTGGTCGACCTGAGGACCCTCGGGCTGAGCACCGACGAGACCCCCGACGGCATCGTCGACTTCGGCTCGTACGAGGGCACGTACTACGGCGCGGCCCGCTCCGTGAACACGCTCGCCCTCTTCTACAACAAGGACGTCCTCGACAAGGCGGGGATCGAGGTGCCCACCACCTGGGCCGAGTTGCGCGAGAGCGCGAAGAAGCTCACGCAGGGCAAGCAGTACGGGCTGGCGCTGAGCGCGGGCGGCGCGGAGGACGGCGTCTTCCAGTTCACGCCGTTCATGTGGTCCAACGGCGGCGACGAGACCGACCTGGACGGTCCGAAGGTCGTCGAGGCCCTCGACTACTGGAAGGGCCTGCTGAAGGACGGCTCGCTGTCGAAGTCGACGGTCAACTGGACGCAGGCGGACGTCAACGACCAGTTCATGGCCGGCAACGCGGCGATGATGATCAACGGTCCGTGGCAGGTGGAGACCCTCAACAGCGACACGTCGCTGCACTGGGGCATCGCGCCGATCCCGGTGCCCGCGGCCGGTGACGACTCGGTGGGTCCGCTCGGCGGCGCCGTCCTCACCGTGCCCAACACCGGTGACGAGGCGCGGGAGAGGACGGCCGGGAAGATCGTCGCGTGTCTGGCGAGCGAGAAGGAGCAGCTGACCTACGCGCTCAACAGCTGGATGGTCCCGGCCAACGCGAAGGCCGCCGCCGTCTGGCGCGAGAAGGTGCCCGAGCTGGATTCCCTCGCCGACCAGGTGGCCGTCGCCCGGTCCCGGACGGCGAAGCTCGGCGCGGGCTGGTCGAGCGTCTCGCTCGCCCTGCAGAGCGCCTTCCAGTCCGCCCTTACCGGCCAGTCCAGTGAGACCGCCCTGAAGCGCGCCCAGCAGCGGGCCACGAGCGGGAACTGAGGTACGCCCCCATGACCACTCCCACGCCCACCTCCACCGTCACCGCGCAGACGCCCGCGAAGGCGTCCACGTCGCCCGCCGCGCCGGACCCCGGCCGGATCGCGCGCCGCCGCAGGCTCACCCAGTGGGGGTTCGTCGCCCCCGCCGTCGTCTTCATGCTGCTGTTCTTCGGCTACCCGCTCGTGCGCAACGTCGTCATGAGCTTCCAGGACTACACGCCGAAGACCTTCTTCACCGGTGAGGCGCCCTTCAACGGCGCCGACAACTGGTCCAACGTGTTCCAGGACGCCCTGTTCGGCAAGGCCCTGTGGCACACGCTCGTCTTCACGGCCGGGTCGCTGCTCGGGCAGTTCTGCATCGGCCTGGCGCTCGCGGTCTTCTTCAGCCGCCGCTTCCCGCTCAACGGGGTGCTGCGCTCGCTGATCCTGCTGCCCTGGCTGGTGCCCATGGTGGTGTCCGGCATCGTCTGGCGGCGCATCCTCGACCAGGACACGGGCGTGCTCAACTCGTTCCTGGACACCCTCGGCATCGGCGGTCACACGCCCTGGCTGACCAGCCCCGAGATGGCCCTGCTCTCCGTCATCCTGGTCAACATCTGGATCGGCATCCCGTTCAACATGGTCATCCTTTACGGCGGTCTCCAGGAGATCCCGAAGGAGCTGCACGAGGCGGCGGCGCTGGACGGTGCCTCGGCCTGGCGGACGTTCCGCTCGGTGACCCTGCCGATGCTCAGGCCCGTCGTCACGGTCGTCCTGGTGCTCGGCTTCATGTCGACGGTGAAGATCCTCGACCTGATCCTCGCCCTGACCGACGGCGGCCCGGCCGACGCGACCCAGACGCTGGGCACCCTGACGTACCAGAACTCGTTCGTCCAGCTGGACTTCGGCGCGGGCGCCGTGGTCGGCAACGTACTCATCCTGATCTCCGCCGTGTTCGCGGTGTTCTACCTGCGGGCCAACCGCACCGAGGGGAAGTGACGTCCATGGCCTCCCACACGCCCACAGCCTCCCGGCGCCGCTGGGGTTCCACCGTCGCCGGCGTTCTCATCCTGTGCGTGATGCTGTTCCCGCTGTACTGGATGCTCAACACCGCGCTCCAGCCCGACTCCGGGCTGCTCCAGGTCGACGCGGTGCCGGGCAGCCTGGACCTGTCCGGCTTCTCCAAGGCGATCAGTGACCAGGGCGGGCACCTGCTGACCTCGCTGGCGGTCTCGCTCGGCGCGGTCGCCATCTGCCTGGCCATCTCGGCGCCGGCGGCGTACGGGCTCGCGCGGTTCGGGCTGCGCGGCTCGCGCACCATCGTGTTCGGCACGCTGATCACCCAGATGGTGCCGGGCATCGTCATCGCCAACGCGCTCTACAACTCCTACGTCGACCTGGGCCTGGTCAACTCCTACTTCGGCCTGATGCTGGCGGACGCCTCGCTGGGCATCCCGTTCTCCATCGTGCTGATGCGCTCCTTCATGGTGTCGATCCCGGGCGAGGTGATCGAGGCCGCGCAGATCGACGGGGCCGGGCCGGTGCGGACGTTCGTGCGGGTGGTGCTGCCGATGAGCCGCAACTCGCTGATCACGTCGGGGCTGTTCGCGTTCCTGTTCTCGTGGAGCGACTTCATGTTCGCGCTCACCCTGAACACCACCGACGACGTCAAGCCCATCACCCTCGGCATCTACCAGTACATCGGCGCGCACGTCGGGGACTGGGGCTCGGTGATGGCCGCCTCCGTGCTGTCCGCGGTGCCCGCGGCGATCCTCCTCGTCCTCGCCCAGAAGTACATCGCCGCCGGGATCTCCGGCGGTTCCGTCAAGTGACCCCCGCACGCCCCGTCCGCATGGAGATGAGCAGCACAGTATGAGCGACTACCCCAGCTTCCCGCCCGGCTTCGTCCTCGGCGCCGCGACCGCCTCCTACCAGATCGAGGGCGCGGCGCGGGAGGACGGCCGCGGTCCGTCGATCTGGGACACCTACAGCCACACGCCCGGCCTGGTGGTGAACGGCGACACCGGTGACGTGGCCTGCGACCACTACCACCGCTACCCCGAGGACGTGGCGCTGCTGCGCGACCTCGGTGTGGACTCGTACCGGTTCTCGATCGCCTGGCCGCGCATCGTGCCGGACGGCGCGGGCGCGGTGAATCCCAAGGGCCTCGACTTCTACTCCCGCCTGGTGGACGAACTGCTCGCGGCGGGCATCGAGCCGGCCGCCACCCTGTACCACTGGGACCTGCCGCAGGCCCTGGAGGACCGGGGCGGCTGGCGGGTGCGGGAGACGGCGGAGCGGTTCGCCGAGTACACGGCGGTGGTCGCGGAGCACCTGGGCGACCGGGTGCCGCGCTGGATCACCCTCAACGAGCCGTGGTGCAGTTCCTTCCTCGGCTACTCCATCGGCCGGCACGCGCCCGGCGCCAAGGAGGGCCGGGGTGCGCTGGCCGCCGCGCACCACCTGCTGGTCGGCCACGGACTGGCCGTCGAGGCGCTGCGCGCGGCCGGGGTGCGCGAGGTGGGCATCACGCTCAACCTGGACCGCAACCTGCCCGCCACCGACTCCCCCGCCGACCTGGCGGCCGTGGTCCGCGCGGACACCCAGCACAACCTGGTGTGGACGGAGCCGATCCTCGCGGGCCGCTACCCGGCGACCGAGGAGGAGACCTGGGGCGAGCTGATCACCGGGGAGGACTTCCGGCGCGAAGGTGACCTGGAGCTGATCTCCCGGCCGCTGGACTTCCTCGGCATCAACTACTACCGGCCGATCGTGGTCGCCGACGCCCCGCACCGCGAGAGCGACCCGGCGCGGCGCGTGGCCACGGACAACCGGTACGAGGAGGTGCGGCTGCCCGGCGTGCGGCACACGGCGATGAACTGGCCGGTCGTCCCGGACAGCTTCACCGACCTGCTCGTGCGGCTGAAGAAGCAGTACGGCGACGCACTGCCGCCGGTCCACATCACCGAGAACGGCTCGGCGGAGGACGACGCGCCCGCCGCCGACGGCACGGTGCACGACACCGACCGGGTCGCCTACCTGCGCGACCACCTCACGGCGCTGCGGGCGGCGATCGACGCGGGCGTGGACGTGCGCGGCTACTACGTGTGGTCCCTGCTGGACAACTTCGAGTGGGCGTACGGCTACGACAAGCGTTTCGGCATCGTGCGGGTCGACTACGAGACGCAGGAGCGCACGCCGAAGGACAGCTACCGCTGGTACCGGGAGATGATCGCCGCGAACCGCGGCTGACGAACACCGGACCGATGTGAGGGGCCGCCGACCGGGCGGCCCCTCACTTCACTCCGCGTCCCGTTCCGCGTACGCCGCCGGGTCGGCCAGCACCTCGCGGACGATCACGCCGGCCGCGCCCCGGGCCGCGTCGCCGAGCGAGGACGAGGCCCGCAGCCGCTTGCCGCCCTCGCTCCACAGCCCGGAGACCACGCGCCGGGCGAGTTCACGGTCGACGGCGGGGGCGAGCCAGTCCATCAGCTCGCGGTAGACACCGCCGAGCATCACCGCGTCGGGGTCGAAGAGGTTCACCGCCCCGGAGACCACGACGCCCAGTTGCCGTCCGGCGCGTTCGATCGCCGACAGGGCGGACGGGTCGCCCCGCCGGGCCCGGCGTTCCAGTTCGGCGACGCCCTGGACGCCCGCGTCGGCGTCGAGGCCGGCGGCGGCGAGCAGCGCGGCCTGACCGGCGTACTGCTCCAGGCAGCCGTGGGCGCCGCACCGGCACAGCGGGCCCTCCGGGTCGACGACCATGTGCCCGATCTCCCCGGCGAAGCCGTGCGCCCCGCGCAGCAGCTCGCCGCCCAGTACGAGGGCGCCGCCGATACCGATCTCGCCGGTCAGGTAGAGGAAGCTGCGCACGCCCTCGGTGCCGGCGCCGAACCACAGCTCGGCGAGGGCGGCGGCGTTGGCCTCGTTGTCGGAGCTGACCGGCAGGGGGCGATGGGCGGGGCGCAGGGCGAGGAGCGCCTGCGCGAACAGTCCCTCGACGGCGACCCGCTGCCAGCCCAGGTTGGGCGCCTGGCGCACGGTGCCGCCGGTCACCAGGCCGGGCAGGGCGACGTGGACGCCGGCCGGGGCGAGTTCCTGCTCGGCCGCCGAGCCGATGGCGCGTGCCGCCAGCCGGGCCGCGCGCGCGAGGACCTCGGAGGGCTGGACCCCGCGGTTGTCGAAGTGCTCCACGAGGCGCACCCGGTCGGTGCCGGCGAGGTCGACGACGCAGACGGCGATGTAGTCGATGTTGATCTCGACGCCGAGGCCCGCGGGGCCCGACCGGGACACCTTCAGGACGGTGCCGGGACGTCCCGCCTGCCCACTGCTGGTCTTGCCCCACTCGGAGACGAAGCCGTACTCGAGGAGCTGCTCGACCAGGGACGACACCGCCGCGCGGGTCAGTCCGACGTGCGTGGCGACGCCTGCCCTGGTCGCCTCCCCCGCGTCGTGCACGGCCCTCAGGACCAGGCTGAGGTTGTGCCGTCTGACCGTGGCCTTGTCGGCCTTCGGCTCCAAGGGGGTGAGGTTGTTCATCATGGTGCTGTCGAGCGTATGCGACACCCGGGGCGCGGGGCCCCGGGTGCCGGTGGGGCTGGTCCGGTGGGGCTAGGCCGGGAGGTTCCACTTCTGGGTGCCGAGGCCGTTGCAGTCGTAGATCTGCAGCTTGGTGCCGTTGGCGGTGGCGCCGGACGGGATGTCCAGGCAGCGGCCGGACTGCGGGTTGAACAGCGAGCCGTCGGCCCGGTGGCGCCACTGCTGGCCGCCGACGCCGGAGGCGCAGTCCCAGATCTGGACCTTGGTGAAGTTGGCCGTGCCGTTGCCGTCGATGTCCAGGCACCTGCCGAAGGCGCGCACCGTGCCGTCGGGGGCGACGGACCAGCGCTGGCCGGTGGCGGTGTTGCAGTCCCACAGCTGGGCGGCGTTGCCGTTGCCGCTGGTGTTGGTGTCGACGTCCAGGCACTTGCCCGCGACCCACGGCGTGGTGACCTGGCCGACCGGTCCGCCGAGGGTGCCGGTGCCGAAGCGGACCTGGCACTGGTTGCCGGTGCCGAGCCGGGTGGCGGTCAGGTAGAGGAAGGAGGTGCCGTCGGCGCGCGGCACGATCGGCGAGCTGTAGCCGGGGCAGGAGGGCTCGCCGGGGTTGTAGCCGCCGGTGGGAGCGGTCAGGACCGGGGCCTCGATCTCGGTCCACTCCCCCGCGCCGAGGTGGGTGTTGGCGAAGACCACGGCGCCGGACTCCGCCAGCACCGTCTTGTTGCCGGTGGGTCCGCTCACCACGCGCTGGCCCGACATCAGCAGCGTGCCGTCGGGGCCGCCGCCCGGCACCCAGGCGAGGTAGGGGGTGTGCAGCAGTTCCCTGCCGTCGGCGGTGCGCACCAGGGTGCCCCGGTCGTCGGCGGGCGCCCAGTTCAGGCCGTCGGGGCTGGTCTTGGTGTACACCTCGCAGGCGTGGTCGGCGTCGGTGGCGTCGCGGCACATCTCGTACGCCATCATGAACCGCCCGTCGGGCAGCGGGACGACGATCGACATGCCGGGGCGGGCGAGGTCGTCGGCGGGGAAGGCGACGTCCCGGGTGAGGGTGCCGCTCCAGGTGCGGCCGCCGTCGGTGGAGGTGTAGTGGCCGATGACCTGGTTGTTGGTCGGGCTGTTCGCGGGCCGCTCGTCGGAGATGAAGCAGGCCAGCGTGTTGTCGGGGGCCAGCAGGAACCAGGGTTCCCAGATGCCGTGTCCGATGGTGTCGGGCAGGCCGCTGGTGCGGGTGCAGTCGGAGAGGTACTGCCAGCTCCGGCCGTGGTCGGTGCTCTTGAAGACCTCGACGCGCTGGGTGGTGTAGTCACCGGCCTGCCAGGCGGTGCCGGCGGCGAGGAGGTCGCCCTGGTTCAGGCCGTTCGCGGTGCGCGGCACCTCGTAGAGGACGGGTGCCTCGATGTCCCAGCCCGGGGTGTGCGAGGTGATGGTGGAGATCGGGGCGGCGCTCCAGGTGCGGCCGCCGTCGGTGCTGCGGTGGACGGGCAGGGTGTTGGCGGCGCCCTGTTCGCGCCGGGCGTAGGTGGCGAGCATGGTCTGGCCGGCCGAGCCGTCGTGGTCGAGGCGGACGGCGCGCGGGTAGCTGTCGTCGCCCTGCGGGTGGGCGGCGAGGTCGGGCGAGGCCAGGACCTGTCCGGCGGGCGCGGCCGACGCGGGCTGCGGCCACAGGGACAGCAGGGCCGTGACGAGGGCGAGGACGGCGAGCAGGGCCGGTGATCTGCCGCGGGTGAGTGACGAGGTGCGCACGGGTCGACTCCTTGGTGGTGGGGGTGTCGGGTGGTGCGGGATCGGTGGGGCGTGGCGGGGCGTGGCGGGTCGTAGTGGGTCGGACGGTCGTCGTGGGTTGGACGGTCGTCGTGGGTCGGGCGGGAGTCAGGCGGTGGGGCGGGCCTGCGGGTCGTCACCGATGTACGGGTCGGTCCGCGTGTCCACGTCCAGCGCGGTGCGCGCCGCGACGGTGCCGTCCACGACCAGTGCCAGGTGCAGCCGGCCGCTGGTCCAGCCCTCGGGCAGGGCGGCGGGCACGGTGACGGGGGCGCCGAGGACGTACGGCTTGGCCTCGGCGCGGCACCCGGGGACGGCGTCGCCGGGCGCGTCGGGGGTCCTGGCGTACACCGGGGTCCAGGTGGTGTGCAGGGTGCCGGCGACCGGGTCGGCCCCGTGGTGGGAGACGTGGACGTCGACCGTGAGGTCGCGGTCGGAGATGAGCAGGTCGCGGCCGGGTGCCACCGGCGTGACGTCCAGGACGAGGGTCGTCGGCGCGTTGGCGTGGGCCGGGTCGACGCCCGCGAGGTCCTTGGTGCCGCGTCCGAAGTCCAGCAGCCCGGCGCTCTCGTGCTCGATGTCGTACAGCTCCGTGTACACGTACCCGGCGAGCCGGTCGTGGCGGCGCAGTTCCTGGGTCTGCCAGCGCAGGTGCCAGGCGCGGTCCAGGCCGGTGAAGCCGCCGCCGTACTCGCTGTTGAGGTTGGGCAGGCCGCGCAGGGGCTGCCCGGGGACGGCGAGCTTCTTGTGGACGACGTAGTCGGGGCCGAGTTTGACGGGGAAGTCGTCGCGTGCGCCGGAGAGCAGGTCGGCGACGGTGGTGGCCCAGGAGGCGGCGCTCTCGTCGTAGTAGTGCCAGTCGAGGAGGTCGGTCTTGACGTGGGTCCAGCCGGAGTTGTCGACGACCGGGCGGGTGGAGTCGAGCGCCTTGAGGCGGTCGTAGGCGTCGGCGGTGGCGTGCTGCTTGGCCGGGTCGCCGGGGATGTCCCAGTCCAGGCCCCATTCCTCGTTGTACAGGCCCCAGATGACGATGGCGGGGCTGTTGCCGTCGCGTTCGACCATGGGTTCGATCTGCTCGGTGAAGGCGGTGACGGACGCGGGTGAGAAGCGTCCGGGCGAGGCGGGTTCGGCCCACAGGAGCATGCCGAGCCGGTCGGCGTGGTGGGCGAAGCGGGGGTCCTCCAGCTTGAGGTGTTTGCGGACGAGGTTGTAGCCGGCCTCGGCGGCGAGTTCCAGGTCGCGGCGCAGGGCGGTGTCGTCGGGGGCGGTGATGCCGGTCTCGGGCCAGTAGCCCTGGTCGAGGACGCCGCGTACGAACAGCCGCTGCCCGTTGAGGTACAGGGACTCGCCGTCGACGGTGATGCTGCGCAGTCCGGTGCGGGCGGCGACCCGGTCGGTGCCGTCGTCGGAGGTCAGTTCGGCGTCCACGTGGTAGAGGTGCGGGTCCTCGGGCGACCACAACCGGGGGGCGGCGACGAGGAGTTCCGCGCGAAGGCGCCCGTCGGGGCCCGGGGCGGCCGTGGCGGCGGTGTCCTCGCCGCGTACGCGCAGCCGCAGTCGGGCGCGGTCCGCCGCGGGGCCGTCGACGACCGCCTCGACGGTGATGCCGGTCAGGTCGTCGTTCGGGCGCAGCCGGAGCGCGGCGAGGTGGGTGGCGGGGCGGGCTTCGAGCCAGACGCTCTGCCAGATGCCGGAGGACGGGGTGAAGCAGACGCCGTCGTAGTCGTCGCGGGGCATGCTGCGCTGCTTGCCGTGGGCGATGTCCCGCTTGTCCGCGGGGGCGTGCACCCGCACCGTGAGGAGCTGTTCGCCGTCGCCGAGCGCGTCGGTGACGTCGGCGGCGAAGGGGGTGTAGCCGCCTTCGTGGTGGGCGACCTCGGTGCCGTTCACCCAGACCGTGGCGGCGTGGTGCACGGCGCCGAAGTGCAGCACGACGCGCTGTCCGGCCCAGTCGGCCGGCACGGTGAACGTCCGCCGGTACCAGGCGGTCCGCAGCCAGTGTTCGGCGATGCCCGAGGCGGGTGTCTCCCAGGCGAAGGGCACGGTGATCGCGCGGTCGTAGCCGTCGGACGCGTCGGCGGAGTACCGCTCGGCGGGGTCGGCACGGAAGTCCCAGGCGCCGTTCAGGGTGAGCCAGGAGTGGGACCGGTCGAAGTGCGGGCGGGGGTACTCGGGGCGAGGGATGGTCATGTGCGTGTCTGCTCCGATTCGGTGCGCGGGGGGGCTGTTGGCGGGATCAGCGGTGTACGGGCGGGGTGTCAGCCCTTGACGCTGCCCGCGAGGATCCCGTTGATGAAGTGCCGTTGCAGCAGGATGAACAGGGCGAGCACGGGCAGCATCGCGATGCTTCCGGCGGCGAGGAGTTCGCCCCAGACGGTGGCGAAGTCGGCGCCGACGCGGTTGCCGGTGACGTTCTGCGCGAGGGTGGACAGGACGACCTGGAGGGTCTGGTGGCTCTCGTCGTTGACGGCGACGACCGGCCAGACGAAGTCGTTGTAGATGTTCATGGCGGTCAGGACGCCGAGCGCGGCGATGCCCGGCCGGATGACCGGCAGCACGATCCGGGCGAAGATGCCGAACTCGCTCGCCCCGTCCACCCGTCCGGCGTCGAGGAGTTCGTCGGGCACGGCGGCGATGGTCTGCCGCATCCAGAAGATGCCGAAGGCGTCGATGCTGCCGGGCAGGATCAGTGCCTGGTAGGTGTTGACCCAGCCCAGCTCGCTCATCTCCAGGAGCAGCGGGATGATCAGCACCAGGGTCGGCAGCATCAGCGTGAGCATCAGCACGCCGAAGAGCAGGTTCTTGCCGGGGAAGCGGTACTTGGCGAAGGCGTAGCCGGCCAGCGGGCAGAAGAACATGGTCATCGCGCCCTTGACGGCGACGACGAGCACGGTGTTCACGAAGCCGGTGCCGATCGGCACGTCGTCGAACATCGCCCGGTAGTTGTCGAGCGTGGCCGAGCCGAGCGAGAAGGACAGCGGGTCGCGGACGATGTCGGTCGGCGGCTTCAGCGAGGAACTGACGGCCCACCAGATGGGGTAGACGAACACGAGGGCGAGGAGGCCGAGCACGAGGTACTGGAGCGGCCTGGGCCGGGGCTGGGACAGGCTCCTGCCCGGCTTCTTGGTCCGGCTGGTCATGGTCACTCGTCTCGGGAGCGGAGCAGGCGCACGGACAGCAGGGACAGGGCGAACACCAGCAGCACGAGCAGGAAGGAGTTCGCGGCGCCGGTCCCGAGGTCGGACGCCAGGATGTGGTTGTAGAGGTACAGCCCGCCGGTGGTGGTCGAGCCGTACGGGCCGCCCTGGGTGACGACGAACGGTTCGGCGAACATCTGGAACACCGCGAGGGTCTGCACCACGACGAGGAAGGCGATGCTGCGCCGGACCAGGGGCAGGGTCAGCGACCAGAACTGCCGCTTGCGGGAGGCGCCGTCGAGGGCGGCGGCCTCGTAGACGTCGGAGGGTACGGCCTGCAGTCCGGCGAGCAGGATGATGATCGCGAAGCCGGTGGTCTTCCACAGGAACAGCAGCGCGAGCGTCGGTTTGGCCCACGCGGTCGACTGGAGCCAGTCGACGTCCGGCAGGCCGACCAGGTTGAACAGGTGGTTGACCAGCCCGTAGTCGGTGTCGAAGGCGACGATCCACACCTGGGCCATCGCCACCAGCGGGGTGACGAACGGCGCGATGAAGGCGACCCGGAACATGCCGCGCAACCGCAGCCGCGCGTTGGCGAGCAGCACCGCCGCGGCCAGGCCGCCGACGATCTGGAGGGGCACGATCAGCAGCCACATCACCGCGCTGTTGCCCAGCGAGGACCAGAACTCCTCGCTGGTGAGCAGGTAGGTGTAGTTCTCCAGGCCGATGAACTTCGCCTCGCCGGCGCCCTTCCAGTCGGTGAAGCTCAACTGGAGCGCGAAGACGAGGGGGTAGACGCCGAAGGCCGCGAAGACGATGTAGAACGGCGCGACGAAGAGGTAGGGCGCCAGGAAGGGCCCCCGCCGGGAGCGGCGGGCGGGGCGCGGCGAGTCGGGTGCCGCCTGTTCCTTGCGCGGCGGGGTGAGGGTGCCGGTGGTCATGCGCGGTCCACCAGGTTGCGCTGGATCTTCTTGGTGGAGTCGTCGATGACGTCGTCGGGGTTCATCTTCCCCTCGATGAGCCGCTGGAGGTTGTCGCCGAGGTAGTCCACGGACTTGGCCCACCAGGCGGGGATCGGCGCGGCGGCCGGGATGGTGTCGGCGGCGTCCACGGCGACCTTCCACAGGTCCTGTCCGCCGAGTGCGGCCACCGGCTCGAACAGCGGCCTGTCGGGGCGGCGGGCGGGGCCGTAGCTCGGCACGGAGGTGCTCAGTCCGCCGGGGTAGACCTCGCTCGGCCCGTACACGGCGCTGTAGCCGGGCTCCTTGAAGCACAGGAACTCGTAGAGCAGCCAGGCGAGTTCGGGGTTCTTCGCCTTCGCCGGGATGATGAAGCTGCTGCCGCCCATGGCGCCGCTGCGTGCCCCGCCCGGAGTCCAGGCCGGCAGGGGGGCGGCCCGCCACTTGCCCTTGCCCTTCTTCAGGAGCTGCTGCGGTGCGAAGGACCACCACACCGCCCACGGGACCAGCGCCTGCTGCCCGTTCTCCAGGGCGGCGAGGTCGGCCTGCTTGAGGTACTCGGCGTGGGTGACCAGGTCGTCGTCGACGGCGTCCCGGACCCAGTTGAGGATGGTGCGGTACTCCTTGGAGTCCAGCCGCACCTGCCCGTCGGCGTCGGCGAGGCTGGTGCCCTGCTGGCCGGCGAGCATCTCCAGCCAGAGCTGGCCGAGGGCGGGGTCCTTCTCCATGTGCAGGGGACGCGCCTTGGGGTTCTTCTCCCGCAGCGACCGGGCCGCCGCCAGCAGGTCGTCGTAGGTCTTCAGCCCGGCCGGGTCGACCCCGGCGTCCTCCAGCAGGTCCTCGCGGTACCAGAGCAGCCCGGGGTCGAGGTCCCAGGGCACTCCGTAGATCCGTCCGTCCACCGTGTTGACCGAGAGCTTGTACGCCGAGGTCTTGTCGCGGTAGGGCGCTATGAGGTCCGTCAGGTCGTACAGGTGCTCCACCTGGCCGCCGATCTTGGCGTCGTCCCAGAAGCTGCCGTCGGGCAGGTCGGTGCCGCTGATCAGCGTGTTGGCGAGCTTGGCGTCGATGTCGACGGCCTGATGGTTGACCTTGATGTCCGGGTAGGCCTTGCGGAAGGCGTCGATCGCCGCGTCGAAGACCTTGAACAGGTCGCCGGAGCGGTTCCAGATGGTGATCTCACCCTTGGCCGACGCACCGGGCGTCCCGGTGAGCTTGCGCGGCTCGGACCCGGAGGAACCCGGGGCGCACGCCGCGAGCGGGCCGGCGGCCGCGGCGAGCGCGCCGGCACCGAGAGCGCCGCGCAGAACGCTGCGCCGCGGGACGAATGATCTGGACATGAGCACGGCTCCTCGGATGGGAATGCGGGCTGCGGTTCACGGGACGGAGTGGGACGGGGTGATGGGCAGGGCAGAGCTGAGCCGGGGTGGACGGGAACGCGCGCAGGCGTCGTCGTCGGCACGGCGGTACGCACGCATCGCCGCACCGTCGCCCTCGCTTTGCAACGATGCAGAGATGATGCTGCGCCTTTTGCAACGATGCAATAGCTGAGTAACATCAACCTGCGTCGGCATCGGTTCGTACCGGCGCGCACCCGAGATGCTGTCGACCGATGCCCCCCGGGGGCCGTGAGGGGGAACTGGATGGCCGGCTCCACGCTCCGCGACGTCGCCCGACGTGCCGGAGTCTCGATCCGCACCGTGTCCAACGTGGTCAACGGTTCGGTGCCCGTCTCCGACGAGTTGCGGGTCCGGGTGCAGGCCGCGCTCGACGAACTCGACTACCGGCCCAACCTGGTGGCCCGCAATCTCCGCCGGGGCCGCAGCGGCATGATCGCGCTGGTCGTCCCCGAACTGGACGTGCCGTACTTCGCCGAACTGGCCCGCGAGGTGATCACCGCCGCCCGCACCCACGGGTACGTGGTGATGCTCGACCAGACCGACGGCGACGGTGAGCGGGAGCGGGAGCTGCTGGGGCGCGAGTCCCGTGCCACCATGTTCGACGGCCTGCTGCTGAGCCCCCTGTCCATCTCCGCGGACGAGTTGCGCAGGCGCACCAACCGGGTGCCGGTCGTCCTGCTCGGCGAGCACATCTTCAACGGCAGCCTCCACCACGTGGCGATCGACAACGTCGTCGCGGCCCGGGAGGCGACGGAGCACCTGCTCGGCCTCGGCCGTCGGCGCATCGCCGCCATCGGCGACCAGCCCTACAGCACCGGCGAGACCGCCCAGCTGCGCACGACCGGGTACCGCCAGGCGCTGGAGCGGGCCGGGCTCACCGTCGATGAAGGGCTGATCGTCCCCACCCCGCGTTTCCACCGCCACCTGGGCGCCCGGGCCATGGAGCACCTGCTCGCGCTGCCGGAGCCGCCCGACGCCGTCTTCTGCTACAACGACCTGCTGGCCATCGGCGCCATGCACACCCTGACCCGGGCCGGCGTGCGGGTGCCCGACGACATCGCCGTCGTCGGGGTCGACGGCATCCAGGAGGGGCGGTACAGCTCGCCGTCGCTGACCACCGTCGCCCCGGACAAGGCCGCGATCGCGCGCACCGCGGTCAGCACCCTGCTCGGTGTGATCGACGGTTCGGCGCCCGCACCGAGGGAGACCAAGGCGCCGCACCGGCTGCTCGTGCGGGAGAGCACAGGAGGGGCACCGGCCGGCTGACCAGGGTCCGGCGCCCCCGTTCGCCCCCTCCTCCCCATTCGGCACTCCCCGCGCCCCTGCCCCGGCCGCGCTCGTCGCCCCTTGCCCGCTCCTCCGTCCGGCACCTAGCCTCACTTTGTGCCGCAAATAAACAAAGCCCGATCGCACAACGCCGTGCCGGGCACCCGCGACGATCTCACCCGTCTCCGTGCCGCCCTGACCGCCTTCTTCGCCCTCGACGGCTTCGTCTTCGCCGGCTGGGTGGTCCGGATCCCCGCCATCAAGGAACAGACCGGCGCCTCCGCCAGCACCCTGGGCCTGGCCCTGCTCGGTGTCTCGGCCGGTGCCGTCGTCACCATGACGCTCACCGGGCGGCTGGTCCGCCGCTACGGCAGCCACCCCGTCACCGTCGCCTGCGCGGTCCTGCTCTGCCTCAGCATCGCCCTGCCCCCACTCACCCACTCGGCGTTCGCCCTCGGCGCCGTACTGCTCGTGTTCGGCAGCGCGTACGGCGGGATCAACGTCGCCTTCAACAGCGCCGCCGTCGACCTGGTGGCCGTGCTGGGGCGCCCGATCATGCCCAGCTTCCACGCGGCGTTCAGCCTCGGGGGCATGGTCGGCGCGGGGCTCGGCGGGCTGGTCGCCGGGTCGCTGTCGCCGACGCGGCACCTGCTCGCGCTCACCGTGATCGGCCTGCTGGTGACCCTGGTCGCGGGCCGCGCCCTGCTGCGCTGCGAGCCGGCCGCGCCGCCGGACCGCGTCCCCGAGGACGACGGCGCCCCGCGCCGCACGGACCGCCGGACCCGTCGCCTCGTCCTCACCTTCGGGCTGATCGCCCTGTGCACGGCCTACGGCGAGGGGGCCATGGCCGACTGGGGCGCCCTGCACCTGGAGCAGGACCTCGACGCGTCGCCGGGGACGGCGGCGGCGGGCTACTCCTGCTTCGCGCTCGCCATGACCGTCGGCCGACTGACCGGGACGACGCTGCTGGAGCGCCTGGGCCGGACGGCCACGGTGGTGGCGGGCGGCACCACCGCCGTGGCCGGCATGCTGCTCGGCTCGCTCACCCCGTCGGTGTGGGCGGCGTTGTTCGGCTTCGCGATCACCGGGCTCGGGCTCGCCAACATCTTCCCCGTCGCGATCGAGCGGGCCGGTGCGCTGGGCGGCCCGAGCGGTGTCGCCACCGCGTCCACCCTGGGCTACGGGGGCATGCTGCTCGGGCCGCCCGCGATCGGCTTCATGGCCGACTGGTTCTCCCTGCCGGCCGCCCTCACCAGTGTGGCGGCGCTCGCGGCGGTGGCGGTACTGGTCGCCGTCGCGACGCGTCGCGCGGCCGCACCCGCCTGATCCGACCGCCGACGCCCGGGGCGGGGGCGCGGACGCCTTCGAGTCCGTTCCCTTTCCGTTCCATGCGGCAGACTCCCTGTCATGAAGACTGCCGCGTACGTCGAAGTACTGGACCACGAAGGTGTGTTGCTGGCCTCGGCCGCCGAGTCGGCGGGCTGTGACGCCGAGGTGCCGACCTGCCCCGGCTGGCGGGTGCGGGACCTGCTGCGGCACACGGGGACGGTGCATCGCTGGGCGACGGGGTACGTCGCCGAGGGGCACACCGGTCCCCGTCCCGCCGACGGCCCGCCCGACCTCGACGGCGCCCCGCTCCTGACCTGGTTCAGGGAGGGCCACGGACGGCTCGTCGACACCCTCGCGGGTGCCGCGCCCGACGTGCGGTGCTGGCACTTCCTGCCCGCGCCGTCGCCGCTGGCCTTCTGGGCGCGTCGGCAGGCGCACGAGACGACCGTGCACCGGCTCGACGCCGAGGCGGCTGCCGCGGGCGGTGAACCCGGCCGCATCGGCGCGGACTTCGCGGTGGACGGCATCGACGAGCTGCTGGGCGGCTTCCACGCCCGCCCCACGAGCGCCGTGCGCACCGAGGGGCCCCGCACGCTGCGGATACGGGCGACGGACGCACCGGACGCCGTCTGGACCGTACAGCTGTCGGCGGAGCCTTTGGCGGTCCGGCGGGACGAGGTCGGGGAAGCCGACTGCGAGCTGACCGGGCCCGCCGCGCAGCTCTACTCGGCGCTGTGGAACCGCCGACCGTTCCCGCAGGTCACCGGCGACGGCTCGCTCGCCGCGTTGTGGCGCGAGAGGTCGGGCGTCACCTCGAAGTGAGGGGTTCCGGCGCGGCGGCGTCGGGTCGGCCGGCCAGCATCCGGTGCAGCACCGCCCGCTGCACCGGCAGCGCCTCACCGTGCCTGGCCCGCCCCTCGGCGGTCAGCGCCACCCGTACGCCCCGCCGGTCCTCGGCGCACGCGGAGCGCTGGACGAGTCCGTCCTTCTCCAGCCGGGCGACCAGCCGGGACAGCGCGCTCTGGCTGAGGTGGACCCGCTCGGAGATCTGCTGGACACGGTATCCGCCGGAACCGGAACCGTCGTCGTCCGGTGTGCCGGCCAGGACGTCGAGCACCTCGAAGTCGCTCCCGCACAGACCGTGCCCGTGCAGGGCGCGGTCGAGTGCGCACTGGACGCCGGCGTGGAGGGCCAGGATCGAGCGCCACCGGGTCACGAGCGCCTGTTCGTCCTGCTTCGCCGCCATCCGCGCACCGTAGCAGAGCCGCCCCGACCGCCGCCGCGCTGCCGACTCGGCGCCGACTCGGCCTGCTTCTGGGAGACTTGGGGCATGGACGCTCACGGGGGAAGGCGCACACAGGGAGAGCGGGACGCCGTCACGGTCGAGATCGGGTACGCCTTGTGCAGCGCGGCGTTCGCGGCGGCGGTGCTGTTCGGAGCGGTGGCGGGACCGGCGTATCTCTTCGGCCTGCCCGCCCGGGTGCGCGGCGTCCTCGTCGGGTCGGGGACGGTTCTGGCCGTGGCGGTGTTCTTCCTGCGTGTGGTGAGTGTGCTGGTGCGGTTCGCACGTGCCGGTCAGCCGAGCCAGCCCGGGCGCACGAGACCCGACTCGTAGGCCAGGACGACCAGTTGGGCCCGGTCGCGGGCGCCCAGCTTCACCATGGTGCGGCTGACGTGGGTCTTGGCGGTCAGCGGGCTGACGACCAGCCGGCGGGCGATCTCCTCGTTGGACAGTCCGATGCCCACCAGGGCCATCACCTCGCGTTCCCGCTCGGTCAGCCGGGCCATCCCGTCCGCCGCCGCGGGCTCCTTGGAGCGGGCCGCGAACTCGGCGATCAGCCGTCGCGTCACCCCGGGCGACAGCAGCGCGTCTCCGTCCACCACCGCTCGCACGGCGCGCAGCAGTTCCTCGGGTTCGGTGTCCTTGACGAGGAAGCCGGAGGCGCCGGAGCGGATCGCCTCGAAGACGTACTCGTCGAGTTCGAAGGTGGTGAGCATGACCACCCGCACGTCGTGCAGCCCGGGGTCGCCGGTGACCTCGCGGGTCGCGGCGAGGCCGTCCAGCACAGGCATGCGGATGTCCATGAGGACGACGTCGGGGCGCAGTTCGCGCACCGAGCGCACTGCCGCCTCGCCGTCGGCGGCCTCCGCGACGACCTCGATGTCCGACTGCGCGTCCAGCAGCGCCCGGAAGCCGGCCCGTACCAGTGACTGGTCGTCGGCGAGCAGCACGCGGATCACCGGTCGTCCTCCTTCGCCCGCGTCGTACGCTCCGGGTTCGTCATGCTCTACTCCTGCTCCACGTCCGTCGTGCGCCCTACCTGCTTCACGTCCGGGTGCCGCACGTCGACCGGCAGGGCCGCCAGCACCCGGAAGCCGCCGTCGGGGCGCGGGCCCGCCTCGATGGTGCCGCCCAGGGCCGCGGCCCGCTCCCGCATCCCGGCCAGCCCGTTGCCGCCGCCGCCCGCCTCGGCGCCCGTCGCCGGTCCGTCGTCGTCGACGCGCAGCCGCAGCGTGTTGCCGTTCCGGTCGAGGCGTAGGCGCGCGTGCCTGGAACCCGAGTGCCGTACGACGTTGGTGAGCGCCTCCTGCACGATGCGGAACGCGGCCAGGTCCGTTCCGGGCGACAGGCGCGGCGGCTTCCCCTCCACCTGGACGGTGAGGCCCGCGCTCGACGCCTGCTCGACCAGTTCGGGCAGCCGGTCGAGACCGGGAGCCGGAGCGCGCGGCGCGTCTCCGGGGGCGCGCAGGGTGCCGAGTACCTGCCGTACCTCGCCGAGCGCTTCCTTGCTCTGGTCCTTGATGGTGGTGAGCGCGGTGCGCGCCTGCTCCGGGTCGCTGTCCAGGAGGGCCAGGCCGACACCGGCCTGCACATTGATGACGGAGATGCTGTGCGCGAGTACGTCGTGCAGTTCGCGGGCGATCCGCAGCCGCTCCTCGTCCGCGCGCCGTCGCGCCGCCTGGGCCCGCTCGGCCCGCTCCCTCGCCCACTGCTCGCGGCGGGCCCGGGCCAGCTCCGACAGGGCCACGACCGCCACGACCCAGGTGGCGACGACCAGTTCCTGTCCCCAGGAGGCGGCCGGGTCGCCGGAGGGCGGCAGCCACCGGTAGAGCCAGTGCGCCAGCAGGGCTTGCCCGGCCCACAGGGTCCCCATCGCCGCCCACGCGGCCCGGCGGTGCCCGGCGACGACGGCACTGAAGCAGGCCACCGCGACGGCCGCGAACACCGGCCCGTACGGGTATCCGGCGCCCAGGTAGACCAGGGTGGCGGCCGTCGTGCCGAACACGACCGGCACCGGGTGCCGCTGCCGCCACAGCAGGGCTGCGCCCGCCACCAGCAGCAGCACGCGGGCGAAGGGGTCCAGGCCGGCCCGCTCGCCCTCCTGGGCGTGCGCGGCGAAGGTCGAACCGAAGAGCACGAACGCCGTGACGAGCACGGTGGACGGCCAGGGCCACCGGGGGCGGCGCTCCTCGTCGCCCCGCGGGTTCCACCACGGGTGCCCGTGCCGCCGCCACTGCGGCGCCCGGCCCGCGGGCTCGTGCTGTCCGTCCATGACCGCCACGCTAGACGCCGGGCGCCGCGGGCGGCGTCACCCGCGCGTGGTGACCACCCGTACTCCCGGCGGAGTACGCCCCGCGCCGACGCGCCGGAGGTCACCGGGGCCGGACCGCCGGGGCCCGGCGGTCCGGTGCCCAGGAGCGGCGCCGGTCGGGACCGGGACTCAGAACCCGCCGCCGGCACTCCCCGGCCCATAACCCGCCGCCGGTGTCCGCGGTGGGACGCCGAGGGTCAGGTGCCGGTCTCTTCAGCGGCGGACGGCCCGGTCGACGGGGACGGCGCGGACCTGGACGGCTCGGCCGGTTCGGCTGGTTCGGCCGGTGCGGCCCGTCGGTCCATCGCGCCCAGCGCGCGCTGCGCCAGCGGATGGCCGCGGACCAGCTCGCCCAGCGAGGTGGAGCCCTGCGTGATGTCCCTGAACGCCTTCCAGGCCGGGCGGAAACCGGTCAGGGCCGCGTGGAAGAGCCCGGGACGGCGCTCGAACACCGTCAGCAGCCGCTTGCCGACGCTCATCTCGACGCCAAGCCCGGCCTTGATGGCGAACGCGTAGTTCAGGGCCTGCTTGCGCGCGTCCACGGCGTCGTGCGCCTCGGAGATCCGCACCGCCCACTCCCCCGCGAGCCGCCCCGAGCGCAGCGCGAAGGAGATGCCCTCGCGGGTCCAGGGCTCCAGGAGCCCTGCCGCGTCCCCGCACACCAGGACCCGGCCGCGCGAGAGCGGCGAGTCGTCGGCGCGGCAGCGGGTCAGATGGCCGGAGGAGATGCTGGGTTCGAAACCGGCGAGGCCGAGCCTGCCGACGAAGTCCTCCAGGTACCGCTTGGTCGCCGCGCCCTCGCCACGCGCCGAGATCACTCCCACCGTGAGTGTGTCGCCCTTGGGGAAGACCCAGCCGTAACTGCCCGGCATCGGACCCCAGTCGATGAGGACGCGGCCCTTCCAGTCCTCGGCGACCGTCTCCGGCACCGGGATCTCCGCCTCCAGGCCGAGGTCCACCTGGTCGAGCTTCACCCCGACGTGGGCGCCTATCCGGCTGGCGCTTCCGTCGGCGCCGACGACGGCGCGGGCCAGCACGGTCTCCCCGCCCTGGAGGACGACGGCGACCGTACGCCGGTCGGGCACCGCCGACCCGTGCTGCTCCACGCGGGTGACGGTCGCCCCGGTGCGCAGCTCGGCGCCCGCCTTCTGGGCGTGTTCGACGAGCTGCTGGTCGAACTCGGGCCGGTTGATCAGCCCGAACAGCATCTGCCGGGAGCGCCGGGTCCGGGTGAAGCGCCCGTTGTGGGTGAACGTCACCGCGTGCACCCGGTCCCGGAAGGGCAGCTCGAAGCCGGGCGGGAGGGTGTCGCGCGAGGGACCGATGATGCCGCCGCCGCATGTTTTGTAGCGGGGCAGCTCCGCCTTCTCCAGCAACAGCACGCGCCGCCCCGCGACCGCCGCCGCGTAGGCGGCCGAGGCCCCCGCCGGTCCCGCGCCCACCACGACGACGTCCCAGACCTGACGCGTGTCGTCCGCCGAAGAGTTCTCGCTGCTCACGATGGTCTACTGCTCCGATCAAACCGCATGCCGCACCTGACCCCCGCATCCTACGGCGGGCATCGCCGCAGGCCACTGTGGGAGGATCGGCCCGTCATTCCAAGTACTCCTTGGTACAACGTCGCACCCACAAGGAGCGTGCCCATGTCGTCGAATCCGGTCGCCGAGACCGTCGCTTCGCTGATGCCCCGGGCGAAGGAGGAACTCGCCGAACTGGTGGCCTTCGAATCGGTGGCGGACTTCGACCAGTTCCCACGCAGCGAGAGCGAGGGTGCCGCCGACTGGATAGCGTCGGCCCTGCGCGCCGAGGGCTTCCAGGACGTGGCCCTGCTCGACACCCCGGACGGCACGCAGTCGGTGTACGGGTACCTGCCCGGTCCCGAGGGGGCCAGGACGGTGCTGCTGTACGCCCACTACGACGTGCAGCCGCCGCTGGACGAGGCCGGCTGGGCCACTCCGCCGTTCGAGCTGACCGAACGGGACGGCCGCTGGTACGGGCGCGGCGCCGCGGACTGCAAGGGCGGTGTGCTGATGCACCTGCTGGCGCTGCGGGCGCTGAAGGCCAACGGTGGCGTGCCGGTGCACGTCAAGGTCATCGCCGAGGGCTCGGAGGAGCAGGGCACGGGCGGACTGGAGCGGTACGCGGAGGCGCACCCCGAGCTGCTGGCCGCCGACACCATCGTCATCGGCGACGCGGGCAACTTCCGCGTCGGTCTGCCGACGGTCACCTCCACGCTGCGCGGCATGACGCTGCTGCGCGTGAAGGTCGACACGCTCGAAGGCAACCTGCACTCCGGCCAGTTCGGCGGTGCGGCGCCCGACGCGCTGGCCGCCCTGATCCGCGTACTGGACTCGCTGCGCGCCGAGGACGGCTCGACGACCGTCGACGGCCTCGCGGCGGACAGCGCGTGGGAGGGCCTCGCGTACGACGAGGCGCAGTTCCGCCGGGACGCGCGCGTGCTGGACGGCGTGGAGCTGATCGGTTCCGGATCGGTCGCCGACCGGATCTGGGCGCGGCCGGCCGTCACGGTGCTCGGCATCGACTGCCCGCCGGTCGTCGGGGCCACTCCGTCGGTGCAGGCGGGCGCGCGGGCGCTGGTGAGCCTCAGGGTGCCGCCGGGCGTGGACGCGGCCGAGGCCACCAAGCTGCTCCAGGCGCACCTGGAGACGCGCACGCCGTGGGGCGCGCGGGTCGCCGTCGAACAGATCGGGCAGGGCCAGGCGTTCCGCGCGGACACCACGAGCCCGGCGTACCAGGCCATGGCGGACGCGATGGCGGTGGCGTACCCGGGCGAGGAGATGCAGTACGCCGGTCAGGGCGGCTCCATCCCGCTGTGCAACACCCTGGCGTCCCTGTACCCGGAGGCGGAGATCCTGCTGATCGGACTGAGCGAGCCGGAGGCCCAGATCCACGCCGTGAACGAGAGCGTGTCCCCCAAGGAGCTGGAGCGGCTGTCGGTGGCGGAGGCGCACTTCCTGCTCAACTACGCGGCGAGCTGAACCGGGTCGCGTTTCGCGTTCCGCCGTCGACGCGGGGGCCTCGCCGTCCGGCGGCTGCGCTCGGCACGGAGGTGGCCGGCTTCGGTCACGGGGATCCGGTGACGATGCGGGCCGAGGGGGCGCGCGGGCGCAGGCGCGGACGCGCGGGGCCGTCGGCCGGTGTCAGCCGACCGGCGTGCCCGCCTCCAGGTAGAGGGCGGCCCCGCGCTCCCGGGCCCGCAGCGCCCAGCGCAGGCGCTCGTAGCGGACCGGGGGCAGCAGGTCGGCGGCCTCGTCCTCGGTGGCGAAGCGCCAGGCGCGCAGCTCGGGTCCGGGCAGCAGGACCCGGTCGGCGTCCGCCGAGTCGAGCCGGCCGCCGTCGAAGAGCAGCCGCAGGCCGCCGTAGGCGGGGGGCGCCGGTGGCTCCCAGTCGACGACCAGCAGGGTGGGGACGTCGTCGAGGCGCAGCCCGGTCTCCTCGGCGACCTCGCGCATGCCGGCGCGGGCGGGCGCCTCGCCGGGTTCGACGACGCCGCCGGGGAACTCCCAGCCGGGTTTGTAGGTGGGGTCCACGAGCAGTACGCGGTCCCGCTCGTCGAAGAGCAGGACGCCGGCGGCGACGGTCTCGCCGGTGGGTTCGGGTGTCTGCACGATCTCGCAGGCCGGCACGGCACCGGTGCCGACGGCCTCCGCGACGCGTGCGGCGGCCTCGTACGGGGTGAGGGTGCCCGTGTCGACGGGGTGGGCGTCCGCGGTGAGCCAGGAGGCGAGGGCGGAGCGGTAGGGCTCGATGTGGTCGTAGGCCCACTGCCGTACCCGCATCTCGCCGTCCGGCAGGCCCGCCGGCACCTCCCGGCCGGCTATTCGCTCCCGCAGTATCGTTTCGGCCGGTGCGAGCAGGACGTGCCGGACCGCGATCCGACGGGCGGCGAGACCGCCGAAGATCTCGTCCCGGTACTCCTGGCGGAGCAGGGTCATCGGCACCACGAGCGTCCCGCCGAGGTCGGCGAGGAGCGCGGCGGCGGTGTCGATCACCAGTCGGCGCCAGATCGGCAGGTCCTGGAAGTCGCCCACCTCGGCCAGGCGTTTGGGCGGCAGCAGGTGCGCGAGCGCCCCGCCGACCATCTCGGGGTCGAAGAGTGTGCTGTTCGGGATCAGTTCGATCAGTTCCCGTGCGGTGGTGGTCTTCCCCGCACCGAACGCGCCGTTGATCCAGACGACGGTCACAGGTCCCCCTCTTCCGTTGGCCCCCTGTGGCTTGCCCGCTTCACCCTGCCACGGAAACCAGGCCCCGTTGAGTGCGCGCGAAATGGGCATATGACAGCGGCGCCGGTGCCCCCGCGGGGGTACCGGCGCCGTGTGGTCCCGGCGGGGCGCGTGGGCCCGGCGGCGGGTGTCAGCCGAGGTGTCCCAGGGCGTCGTCGTCGAGAGCGAGGCTGTCGGTGGCGACGGTGTCCTGGACGGTGCTGACCGTGTCCTCCACGTCCAGGCCGAGCGGAAGTTCGCTCGGAGCGGCGTGGGACGGAGTGACGGCGGCGACGACGAACCCGGTGGCGAGGGACGCGAGGGCGAGCATGCTGCGCTTCTTCATGCCCCGTTCAACTGCGCCGCCGCGCCGGGGGTCACGGGTCGGCGCGCGCAGGCGCCGAAACCGCAGCTGCGGCCACCACGGCCGCACCACCGAAGCCACCGAGCGCGGCGGCCGCGGCATCCTCCGGGTGGACGCGCGCCGGCACCGGTGGCGGGTCCTCGTGCCCGCCCCTCCCGGCGGGCGCGGCTCAGACGTGCGCGGCGGCCACGCCCGCCGTCCTCGACAGCGCCGCGGCGGCCGCGCCGACGAGTCCGGCGTCGGTCCCCATCTGGGCGGGGACGACCACCAGGCGCTGGACGAAGGACAGCGTCGCGTAGTCCGTCAGGGCCTTGCGCAGGGGGGTGAAGAGGACGTCACCCGCCTTGCCCACGCCCCCGCCGACCACGGCGATGTCGATCTCGACGAGGGTCGCGGTGGCGGCGATACCGGCGGCCAGTGCCTGCGCGGCCCGTTCGAAGGAGGCGACGGCGACGGGGTCGCCCAGGCGGGCGGCGGCGGCGACCGCGGCGGCGGAGGTGTCGCCGTCCGGGCCGGGCAGCCAGCCGGCCTCCAGCGCGCGACGGGCGATGTTGGGGCCGCTCGCTATGCGCTCCACGCAGCCGCGCGCGCCGCACGGGCAGGGGTCGCCGTCCAGGTCGACGCTGATGTGTCCGATGTGTCCGGCGTTGCCGGTCGGGCCGGGGTGCAGCCGGCCGCCCAGCACCAGGCCGCCGCCGACGCCGGTGGAGACCACCATGCACAGCGCGTTGTCGTGCCCGCGGGCCGCTCCCTGCCAGTGTTCGGCCGCCGTGATGGCCACCCCGTCGCCGATCAGCTCGACGGGCAGACCGCCGACGGCGTCCCGGACCCGGCGGACCAGCGGGTAGTCGCGCCAGCCGGGCACGTTCACCGGGCTGACCGTGCCGGCCGAGGCGTCCACCGGGCCGGCGCTGCCGATACCGACGGCCGTGGCCCGCCCCCACAGGGGGGACGCGGTCAGCTCCGCGAGCACGGCCTCGACGGCACCCATCACGGTGTCACCGTCCTCCCGGGCGGGTGTCGCACGCTGTGCGCGCGCCTGGATGCGGCCGTGGCCGTCCACCAGCGCGCCGGCGATCTTGGTGCCGCCGATGTCCAGCGCTGCCACGAGGTCGGTGTGCATCAGAGTCGGATCTCCCCGTCGGACCGAAAGCGAAAAAGACGAACACAGGAGCGCGCAGCGACCGGTCCCGCGGTGGGGACGAGGGCCGGAGAGTGCGATGGACAGTGTCTCCCGCATCTGACAACGTTGTCCAGGCTCTATGCTCGACGCCACATCCTCATACAAGCCCATCACCGACACATCCCCCTGGACAGCAGGAGCCGACGCAATCCCGTGGACGACAGGACAGGACACCGCATCGTGCCCGACACGACCCGCCGCGCAGACCGACTCCCCGGGAACCGTTACGGCAATCGCCCGACCATGAAGGACGTCGCCGCCCGGGCCGGGGTCGGCCTCAAGACCGTCTCCCGGGTGGTCAACGGGGAGCCCGGCGTGACCCCGGAGACCGAGCGGCGCGTCCAGGAGGCCATCGACGCGCTGGGCTTTCGCCGCAACGACAGCGCGCGCGTGCTCCGCAAGGGCCGCACCGCGAGCATCGGCCTGGTCCTGGAGGATCTGGCCGACCCGTTCTACGGGCCGCTCAGCCGTGCCGTGGAGGAGGTGGCCCGCGCCCACGGCGCCCTGCTGATCAACGGGTCGAGCGCGGAGGACCCGGAGCGCGAGCAGGAGCTGGTGCTCGCCCTGTGCGCGCGGCGCGTGGACGGGCTGGTGGTGATCCCCGCCGGGGACGACCACCGGTATCTGGAACCCGAGCTGAAGGCGGGCGTCGCCACGGTGTTCGTGGACCGTCCGGCGGGGCAGATCGACGCGGACGTGGTGGTCTCCGACAACTTCGGCGGCGCCCGCGACGGCGTGGCCCACCTCATCGCGCACGGGCACCGCAGGATCGGCTTCATCGGGGACATGCCCCGCATCCACACCGCCGCCGAGCGGTTGCGCGGCTACCGGGCCGCCATGGAGGACGCCGGCATAGCGGTCGAGGACTCCTGGATGTCCCTGGGCGTCACCGACCCCGTGCGGGTGCGCCGGGCGGCCGAGGAGATGCTCGCCGCTTCGTGTCCGGTCACGGCGATTTTCACCGGCAACAACCGGGTGACCGTCACCGTGATCCGGGTCCTGGCCGAGCACACCCGGGGCGTCGCCCTCGTCGGCTTCGACGACATCGAGCTGGCCGACCTGCTCCAGCCGGGCGTCACCGTGGTCGCGCAGGACGCCGCCGCTCTCGGCCGCACGGCCGCCGAGCGGCTCTTCCGGCAACTGGACGGCACTCTCCTCGCCCCCGACCGCATCGAGCTGCCCACCAGGCTGGTCACCCGGGGCTCGGGCGAGCTGCCGCCGTCGCACTGACCGGGCCGACCGTCCCCACGCGCCGCCGGGAGGAAGCACACCGTGACGCGATCACCGACCGAGGGCGGGGAATCCGCGCGACCGCCGGGCGAGGACCGCACGCTGGAGGCGCTCGGCCTGGCCGGGGTGCCGCGCGAGGAGCCGCTGTCGTACCCGGGCGCGTGGCCCCGGGAGTCCGGGCTGCTGGACGGTGACCGGCTGCTGCCGCTGGACCGGCCGCCGGTGTACGAGGTCGGGGGCGAGCGGGTGCCCGTGCTGGCGATCGGCTCCAACGCGAGCCCGGGCCAGCTGCGCCACAAGCTGGACGAGTTCGGGATCGGGTCACCGGTCCCGATGGTCAGGTCCCGTGTCACCGGCCTGGACATCGGCGTCTCCGCGCACGTGAGCCGCATGGGCTACGTGTCCGCCTCGCCGGTGGGCGCCCCCGGCGTCGTGCGGGAGCTGTTCGTCCTGTGGCTCGACGCCGAGCAGCTCGCCGTGGTCGACGCCAGCGAGGGGGTGCCGATGGCGGGCGGGAACTTCGACCGCGCCTGGCTGCCCGCGCCGGACGTACGCGTCGAGCCGGGGGACGGCACGGTGCTGCCCGGCGTCCACGCGTACGTCAACCGCCACGGCGTCCTGCACGACGGCACCGGTGCGCCGTGCCGCCACCCCGGGGAGCAACGGCCCCTGCTCGCCGGGCTGCTGCACGGGTCGCCGCGGCTGCGGGCGCTGTTCGGGACGACGCCGGAGGAGTTCTGCGCGCGGGCGCGGGCGGACCGGCGGCTGTGCGACCGGGGGACGCGGCTGTTCGCGCGGGAGAAGCGGGTGACGCCGTCCGGCCTGGAGCGTTACGTGGGCTCGGGGCCGGACGAACCGTTCGCGGGGACCCGAAGGCCGCCTACTGCGCCGATGCCGTGAGGTCGCCGCGCCGCGGGCCCGAGAAGCCCTCCAGGTCGGCGCGGGTCAGACCGGTGAGCCGGGCGACCTCGCCGATGTCGAGGGCGCCGCAGTCCAGGCCGCGCAGCAGGTAGCCGCTGAGGGCCTTGGCGGTGGCGGGCTCGTCCATGACGTCGCCGCCGGTGCGGTTGGCGTAGCGGGCGAGGCGGGCGGCGGCCTGTTCGAAGCCCTCGCGGTAGAAGGCGAAGACGGCCGCGTACCGGGTGGGGATGTGGCCGGGGTGCATGTCCCAGCCCTGGTAGTAGGCGCGGGCGAGGGCGCGGCGGGTGAGGCCGTAGTGCAGGCGCCAGGCGTCGTGGACCTGCGCGGTGGGGCCGACCGGCAGGACGTTGGTGGAGCCGTCCGAGACCCGTACGCCGGTCCCGGCGGCGGCGACCTGCATGACCGCCTTGGCGTGGTCGGCGGCCGGGTGGTCGCTGGCCTGGTGGGCGGCGGAGACGCCGAGGCAGGCGCTGTAGTCGAAGGTGCCGTAGTGCAGGCCCGTGGCGCGGCCCTCGGCGGCCTGGATCATGCGGGCGACGGTGGCGGTGCCGTCTGCGGCGAGGATGGACTGGCTGGTCTCGATCTGGATCTCGAAGCCGATCCGGCCGGGCGTGAGGCCGCGCGCCTTCTCGAACGCCTCCAGGAGCCGCACCATGGCGGTGACCTGCTCCGGGTAGGTCACCTTGGGCAGGGTGAGGACGAGGCCGTCGGGCAGGCCGCCGGCCTCCATCAGGCCGCTGAGGAAGACGTCGAGGGTGCGGATGCCCCGGGCGCGCACCGGTGCCTCCATGCACTTCATGCGGATGCCCATGTACGGGGCGGCCGTACCCTGTTCGTACGCCTGCGCGATCAGCCGGGCGGCGCGGGCGGCCGCCTCGTCCTCCTCGGCGTCCGTACGGTTGCCGTAGCCGTCCTCGAAGTCGACGCGCAGGTCCTCGATCGGCTCCCGCTCCAGTTTGGCGCGTACGCGGGTGTACACGGGCTCGGCGAGGTCGTCGGCGAGGCCGAGGACGGCGGCGAAGGACGCGGCGTCCGGGGCGTGTTCGTCGAGCGCGACGAGGGCCTTGTCGCCCCAGGAGCGGATCGTGTCGGCGGCGAAGACGTCCCCGGGGACGTAGACGGTGTGGACGGGCTGGCGGGTGCCCGGGTCTCCGGGGTAGCGGCGCTCCAGCTCCGCGTCGACCGGTGCGAGGGAGGCACTGATCTCCTCGCCGACGGCGCCCGCGAGGCTCGTTGCCACCTTCTCCTGCTGACCCATTCGACACCCTCCTGATGTTCATTTTTCCGCTGACCGGAATCAGTTATCCGTAGAGTGAAGTTATCTGGCGAGTCTTCGCCGGTCAACACCATCCTGTGCGCACGCCGAGGCCCCCGCGACGTCCGTGGACGTCACCGGGGGCCTCGGTGTGCGGTGCGGCGGGGAGGTTCAGCCCTTGCGGGTGTTGACTTCCTCGGTGAGCTGGGGGACGACGTCGAAGAGGTCGCCGACGACGCCGTAGTCGACCAGCTCGAAGATCGGGGCCTCGGCGTCCTTGTTGATCGCCACGATCGTCTTCGAGGTCTGCATGCCCGCGCGGTGCTGGATCGCGCCGGAGATGCCGGAGGCGATGTACAGCTGCGGGGACACGCTCTTGCCGGTCTGGCCGACCTGGTTGGTGTGCGGGTACCAGCCCGCGTCCACCGCGGCGCGCGAGGCGCCGACGGCCGCGCCGAGGGAGTCGGCGAGCGCCTCGATGATCGCGAAGTTCTCGGCACCGTTGACGCCGCGGCCGCCGGAGACCACGATCGCGGCCTCGGTCAGCTCGGGGCGGCCGGTCGACTCGCGCGGCGTGCGGGAGGTGACCTTGGTGCCGGTCGCGGCGGCGGAGAAGGTGACCGACAGGGCCTCGACCGCACCGGCGGCCGGAGCGGGCTCCACGGCGGCCGAGTTCGGCTTGACCGTGATGACCGGGGTGCCCTTGGAGACACGGGACTTGGTGGTGAAGGCGGCGGCGAACACCGACTGGGTGGCCACCGGGCCCTCGTCGCCGGACTCCAAGTCGACGGCGTCGGTGATGACGCCCGATCCGAGGCGCAGCGCCAGGCGGGCGGCGATCTCCTTGCCCTCGGCGGAGGACGGGACGAGCACGGCGGCCGGGGAGACCGCGGCGACGGCGGCCTGGAGGGCGTCGACCTTCGGCACGACCAGGTAGTCGGTGTACTCGGCGGCCTCGTGGGTGAGGACCTTCACCGCGCCGTGCTCGGCGAGGGCGGCGGCGGTGTCACCGGCGCCGCTGCCCAGGGCGACGGCGACGGGCTCGCCGACGCGGCGGGCCAGCGTCAGCAGCTCCAGGGTCGGCTTGCGGACGGCACCGTCCACGTGATCGACGTAGACGAGAACTTCAGCCATGGGACTTCTTCTCTCCTGCTTGCGAAAGATGAGGGGCGGGGAGGGCGGTAGGGCCTCAGATGAACTTCTGGCCCGCGAGGAACTCGGCGAGCTGCTTGCCGCCCTCGCCCTCGTCCTTGACGATCGTGCCCGCGCTGCGCGCCGGACGCGCGGCCGCCGACTCCACGACCGTGTAGGCGTTCTCCAGACCGACCTCGTCCTCGTCGATCTCGAGGTCGGAGAGGTCCCAGGACTCCACCGGCTTCTTCTTCGCCGCCATGATGCCCTTGAAGGACGGGTAACGCGCCTCGCCAGACTGGTCGGTGACCGACACGACCGCCGGCAGCGACGCCTCCAGCTGCTCCGTGGCCGAGTCACCGTCCCGGCGGCCCTTCACGACGCCACCCTCGACCGACACCTCGGACAGCAGCGTCACCTGCGGCACGCCCAGGCGCTCCGCGAGCAGCGCCGGAACGACGCCCATGGTGCCGTCGGTGGAGGCCATGCCGGAGATCACCAGGTCGTAACCGGCCTTCTCGACCGCCTTGGCCAGAACCAGCGAGGTGCCGATCGCGTCGGTGCCGTGCAGGTCGTCGTCCTCGACGTGGACCGCCTTGTCCGCACCCATGGACAGCGCCTTGCGCAGCGCGTCCTTCGCGTCCTCGGGGCCCACCGTCAAAACGGTGATCTCCACGTCGTCGTCCGAATTCTCCGAGATCTGCAGCGCCTGCTCGACCGCGTACTCGTCCAGCTCGGAGAGCAGACCGTCCACGTCGTCCCGGTCGACGGTCAGGTCATCGGCGAAGTGCCGGTCGCCAGTGGCGTCGGGCACGTACTTCACAGTGACAACGATCCTCAAGCTCACGCCGGCTCTCCTACTGCGTCGACATTTCAGTGCTGCCTCTTGCAGGCAGCATAGGCGCCCCAAGCGGCCGATCCCGGTCGGGGCGACCTGCGCTCCGCCCGGAATATTACTCGTCAGTACATCCAGTTCTTTCCCGCTAAGCAAGCGCTTTGAACTGTGACCTTCGCAACGCAGCGTAACCGGAACTCGACGCCTCCGCAGAAGCCGTCCCGCTGACCGGTCAGTCGCGCAGACCCCGGTAACGCCCCTGGTGGTACAGCAAGGGCGTGCCCGCTCCGGCGGGGTCGCCGAGGAGGACCTCCGCCAGCACGATCCGATGGTCGCCCGCGGGTACCCGCCCGACCACCCGGCACACGAGCCAGGCGAGCACACCGTCCAGCACGGGCACCCCCCGCGGGCCCTCGCGCCAGGCGGTGGGCGCCGCGAAGCGGTCGGCGCCGCTGCGGGCGAAGGTGGCCGCCAGCTCCTCCTGGTGTTCGCCGAGGAGGTGGACGCCGACGTACTCGGCCTCGGACACCGCCGGCCAGCTCGAGGAGCCGGTGCCGATGCCGAAGGAGAGCAGCGGCGGACCGGCGGAGACGGAGGTGAGGGACGTGGCGGTGAAGCCGGCCGGACCGGCGGCACCGCCCGCGGTGATCACGGCGACGCCCGCCGCGTGCCGCCGGAAGACGGACCGCAGCAGGTCGTCGGCGGCGAGCCGCGGCGCGGCGACCTCGGGGGCGACGTCGGGGGTGGCCGTCATACGGGGTTGTCCTTCTGCGTTGCGCCTCGGTCCCGGGAACGCGGGGCGAGGGTGGGGGGCAGGCTGACCACGGGTGGCACACACAGTCCATTACGTGCCGGGTGCGGAAGCTGTGGAGAAGGACTCACCGCCGACGTGGCGGTTGTCACACGGTTCGTCACACGGCCTCGCCCAGTGCGGCGATGACGTCGGCCTTGCGCGGCTGCCCGACGGCACGCCGTACGACACGGCCGCCGGCGTCGAGGACGAACACGGTGGGGGTCTTGAGCACGCCCAGGGCCCGGACGAGTTCCAGGCGGGCCTCGGCGTCGATCTCGACGTGGACGACGCCGGGGACCATGCCGGCCACCTCGTCCAGGACGCGCCGGGTGGCCCGGCAGGGTGCGCAGAAGGCGCTGGAGAACTGCACGAGCGTCGCACGGGCGCCCAGTTCCGCGCCCAGGCCGGCCGCGTCGAGCCGTGGGCCGGGAGCCGCCGGCCGCCTGTCGTCGTGCTGCCCGCGCACCGGCACGCCCCCGTTCCGCCGCCACCGCGGCACCCATGGGCACGCCCAGTCGCGCGCCGCTTTTCCGAGTCGTCCACGGGTGCAGCGCTCGCGGGACGGCGGAGATTCCCGCTCGTCGACATGTTCCGGCCACGAAACGGCCGGGCGAGTGATGAGGATCTCGCCGCGCACGGGCACCAAGGCTGGTACACGGGCCGTTCTTGGGGCACGATCGGCGACAAGCCGTAAACCTACGGCTGCGTAACTTTCGACTGGGAGCCCCCTTCCCAGGCTGAGAAGGAAGGGTTCGACCCGCCCATGGCAGAACTCGTCTACCGCCCGGTGATCGGTCTCGCCCGCACCCTGTTCAAGGCGTGGGACCTCAAGATCGACTGCCAGGGATCGGAGAACATCCCGCGCTCGGGCGGCGCCGTGCTGGTGAGCAACCACATCAGCTATCTGGACTTCGTCTTCGACGGCCTGGCCGCGCTGCCGCAGAAGCGGCTGGTGCGCTTCATGGCGAAGGAGTCGGTCTTCCGGCACCGGATCTCCGGCCCGCTGATGCGCGGGATGAAGCACATCCCGGTGGACCGCAAGCAGGGTGAGGCGGCCTACGCGCACGCCCTGGACTCGCTGAAGTCCGGCGAGATCGTCGGGGTCTTCCCGGAGGCGACGATCTCCGAGTCGTTCACCCTGAAGAGCTTCAAGTCGGGTGCCGCGCGGCTCGCCCAGGAGGCGGGCGTCCCGCTGGTGCCCGTGGCGCTGTGGGGTACCCAGCGGCTGTGGACCAAGGGCCACCCGCGCAACTTCAGGCGCAGCCACACCCCCATCACCATCCGGGTCGGCGAGGCGATGGAGGCTTCGCGCGAGCAGTACGCGGGCGCCATCACCCGGCGGCTGCGCGAGCGGGTGCAGGAGCTGCTGGAGGCGGCGCAGCGCGCCTACCCCGTGCGCCCCAAGGGGGCCGACGACACCTGGTGGATGCCGGCCCACCTCGGCGGCACCGCACCGACGCCCGAGCAGCTGCGCACGGCCCAGGCGCTCTGAGCCGGGCGCCTCAGAGCGCGGCCGGGAGGGTCTCCCACAGCTGCTGCCGGTCGGCGGCCGCCTTCAGCGTGTCGAGCACCGCCGGGTGCGGTGCCGCGTACAGCTCCGGGTAGTCCGCCTCGCCCGCCGCGTGGTCCGGCGTGAAGGCCAGGTGTTCCCTCCCCAGGGAGAACCGCGCGTTCACGCCGGGCTTGTTCCCGCGCGGATCCTGTCGGTGCCAGGCGCCGTCCAGGCGTACGGCGACGAGCCCGTGCACCACGTCGAGCCGCTGGTAGCACAGCGCGGTGGGGATGTCCTCGGCCCGCAGCAGCGCGGTCAGCGCGTGGGCCTTGGCGTAGCAGATGCCGGTGCGCCGCTCCAGGACGTCGGAGGCCCGCCAGGTGACCCGCGGGTCCCCCGAGTCCTGCGAGTGCGGAATGGTGTCGCGCACGAACTCGAAGGCCAGCCGCGCATAGTCATACGAGTCCTGCGCCTTCTTGGCGAGTCGGCCGGCCACCTCGCGTACCTGCGCATGGTCGTGGTCGATGGCCTCGTCGGCGGCGAGGTACGCGGACAGGTCAGGGGTTTGCTGGATCAGCTCCATGCCCGCAGAGCATAGGAAAGCGATCACCCGACAGTCAATGACTTTTCAGGTGACCGCATACCTATGCATAGAATCGAGGTTCGTCAGCGCGCCGTCTCCTCCTTGAGGGCGGCGACGAACGCGTCGACGTCGTCCTCGGTGGTGTCGAAGGCGCACATCCAGCGCACGTCGCCGGCGGCCTCGTCCCAGAAGTAGAAGCGGAACCGCTTCTGCAGGCGCTCGCTCACCTCGTGCGGCAGGCGGGCGAAGACCGCGTTGGCCTGCACCGGGTAGAGGATCTCCACGCCGTGCACGGCGCGCACGCCCTCGGCCAGGCGCTGGGCCATCTCGTTGGAGTGCCGGGCGTTGCGCAGCCACAGGTCCTTGGCGAGCAGCGCCTCCAGCTGCACGGACACGAAGCGCATCTTGGAGGCGAGCTGCATGGACAGCTTGCGCAGGTGCTTCATGTGGCGCACCGCGTCCTGGTTCAGCACCACGACCGCCTCGCCGAACAGGGCGCCGTTCTTGGTTCCGCCGAGCGAGAGGAGGTCGACGCCGACCGCGTTGGTGAACGTCCGCATGGGCACGTTCAGGGAGGCGGCGGCGTTGGCTATCCGGGAGCCGTCCAGGTGCACCCTCATCCCGTGCGCGTGGGCGTGCTCGCAGATGGCGCGGATCTCGTCGGGCGTGTAGAGGGTGCCCAGCTCGGTGCTCTGGGTGATCGAGACGACCTGCGGCATCGCCCGGTGCTCGTCGTCCCAGCCGTACGCCTGCCGGTCGATCAGGTCGGGCGTGAGCTTGCCGTCGGGGGTGGGGACGGTGAGCAGCTTCAGGCCGCCCATGCGCTCGGGGGCGCCGCCCTCGTCGACGTTGATGTGCGCGCTCTCGGCGCAGATCACCGCGCCCCAGCGGTCGGTGACCGCCTGGAGCGCGACGACGTTGGCGCCGGTGCCGTTGAAGACCGGGAACGCCTCGGCGCCGGAGCCGAAGTGGCCGCGGATCACGCGCTGGAGGTTCTCGGTGTAGTCGTCCTCGCCGTACGCGACCTGGTGTCCGCCGTTGGCCAGGGCCAGGGCGGCGAGCACCTCGGGGTGCGCCCCGGCGTAGTTGTCACTGGCGAAACCGCGGACCTCGGGGTCGTGATGGCGACGCGCGTCGGTCTTCGGGGGGTTCACGGCTTCTCGGTCAGCCACAGACGGTTTCCGTTCACTTCCGCGGCGGGCTTGTCCCAGACACCGGCGACGGCCTCGGCGAGGTCACGCACGTCCGTGAAGCCCGCGAACTTCGCGTTGGGACGCTCGGCGCGCATCGCGTCGTGCACCAACGCCTTGACCACCAGGATCGCAGCCGCCGACGTCGGCCCCTGCTCGCCCCCCGCCTTGCGGAAGTAGTCCGCCATGGCCAGCGTCCACGCCTCGGCGGCGGCCTTGGCGGCCGAGTAGGCGGCGTTGCCCGCGGTGGGGCTGGACGCGCCGGCGGCGCTGATCAGGACGTAGCGGCCGCGGTCGCTGCGCTGGAGCGCCTCGTGGAAGGCGAGGGAGGTGTGCTGCACGGTGCGGATGAGCAGCTTCTCCAGGAGGTCCCAGTCGCCGAGTTCGGTCTTGGTGAAGGTCTTGCTGCCGCGCCAGCCGCCGACGAGGTGCACCATGCCGTCGATCCGGCCGAACTCCTGCTCGGTGCGGTCGGCCCAGGCCCGGGTGGAGTCCGGGTCCAGCAGGTCGACGGTCTCGCCGGTGACGGTGGCGCCGCCGTGCGCGTAGCGGGCCGCGTCCACGGCCTCGGCGAGCCGCTCCGGGTCGTTGTCCGCGCCGACGACGGTCGCACCCGCCTCGGCGAGCCGCAGCAGCGCGGCCCGTCCGGCGGGTCCGCCCGCCCCTGCCACCGCGATCACCGCGCCGTCGAGCGTCCCGTTGCCCATGGTCCTCGCCTCCCGAGCCTGCTGAGTCCGTGTCTGCCGTGCGTGTTCCTGCGAAGTGGCGCCGTCGCTCACGCGGCGGCCCGCTCGGCGCCGTCCGCGGTGATGCCCCGGGTGGAGGCGATCACCTTCTTGAGCTTCTTGGACAGGGCCTCGTAGAACATGCTCAGCGGAAACTCGTCCGGAAGCACGTCGTCGACGAGTTTGCGCGGCGGCAGGGTCAGGTCCAGGGCGTCGGGGCCCTTGGCCCACTTCGAGCCGGGGTGCGGGGCGAGGTAGGTGGAGACCAGTTCGTAGCCGGCGAACCAGTGGACGATCTTCGGGCGGTCGATGCCGTCGCGGTAGAGCTTCTCGATCTCGGCGCAGAGCTGGTTGGTGACCTGCGGGGCACGCTGCCAGTCGATGAAGAGCTTGTTGTCGGTCCAGCGGACGACGTCGTGCTTGTGCAGGTAGGCGAAGAGGAGCTGGCCGCCGAGACCGTCGTAGTTGCGCACCCGCTCGCCGGTCACCGGGAAGCGGAACATGCGGTCGAAGAGCACCGCGTACTGCACGTCGCGGGCCTGCGGGACGCCGTCGGCCTCCAGCTTCACGGCCTCCTTGAAGGCGGTGAGGTCGCAGCGCAGCTCCTCCAGGCCGTACATCCAGAACGGCTGGCGCTGCTTGATCATGAACGGGTCGAAGGGCAGGTCGCCGTGGCTGTGGGTGCGGTCGTGGACCATGTCCCACAGCACGAACGCCTCTTCGCAGCGCTTCTGGTCGTCGACCAGCGCGGCGACGTCCTCGGGCAGCTCCAGACCCAGCAGGTCCACGGCGGCCTCGGTGACGCGGCGGAAGCGGGCGGCCTCGCGGTCGCAGAAGATGCCGCCCCAGGAGAAGCGCTCGGGTGCCTCGCGCACGGCGATGGTCTCCGGGAAGAGGACGGCCGAGTTGGTGTCGTAGCCGGCCGTGAAGTCCTCGAAGGTGATGCCGCAGAACAGCGGGTTGTCGTAGCGGGTGCGCTCCAGCTCGGCCAGCCAGTCGGGCCAGACCATGCGCAGCACGACCGCTTCGAGGTTGCGGTCCGGATTGCCGTTCTGCGTGTACATCGGGAAGACGACCAGGTGCTGGAGGCCGTCGGCGCGGCTCGCGGCGGGCTGGAAGGCCAGCAGCGAGTCCAGGAAGTCGGGCACCTGGAAGCCGCCGTCGGCCCAGCGGCCGAGGTCGGTCACCAGGGCCTCGTGGTAGGCGCGGTCGTGCGCGAGGAGCGGGGACAGCTCCCGGACGGCCTCGGCGACACGGCGTACGGCGTCCTCGGCGGCGGACCGCTCGGGAGCGCCCTCGGCGTCGAAGTCGATCGACCCGTCCTTGGACTGCCATGGCCGGATCCGCTCCACGGCATCCTTGAGCACGGGCCACGCCGGGTGCTCCACCACCCTGCTCGCCGGAGGAACGTTCTCCTCCGCACCCACCTGCACAAGAATTTCCGTCATGTCCCATCCTCCACGGGAGAAGCTTGCGTCGTCACACCGTAGGCATACGAGGTTTCTCCAATCAAGGGGAGTCTCCGTAAATTATCCTGCCTCACCCCGGGGTTCGCCGCATTTTTTCCTGCCGAGCGCCGAGTTCGTATACCCGGCGCGGCACGGGGGAAACGGTCCGGCAGGGCCGTTAGGCTGCCGCCCTGCCCACGCCGACGTCGACGGAAGCGAGTCGAGCCTTGAACTTCCTCACCATCGGTCACCGCGGAGCCATGGGTGTCGAACCCGAGAACACCCTGCGCTCCTTCGTCGCCGCCGAGCAGGCCGGCCTCGACGTCGTCGAACTGGACCTGCACCTGAGCAAGGACGGCGCCCTGGTCGTCATGCACGACGCCGACGTCGACCGCACCACCGACGGCACCGGCGCGATCGCCGACAAGACCCTCGAGGAGCTGCGCGCCCTGGACGCCGGCCGCGGGGAGCGGATCCCGGTCTTCGAGGAGGCGCTGGACGCCGTCTCGCTGCCGTTGCAGGCCGAGATCAAGGACGTGGCGGCGGCGCGTGTCCTCGCCGAGGTGATGCTCCGCCGGGACCTGGTGGACCGGGTGGAGGTGATCTCGTTCCACGACGAGGCCGTCGTCGAGATCGCCCGGCTGGTGCCGGGGGTGCGGACCGCCCTGGTCGCGCAGTACTACGGCCCCGAGGTCGTGGACCGCGCCGTGGCGGCGGGCGCCCGGACCGTGTGCCTGGACATCAACAGGATCACGCTGGAGATCGTGCGAAAGGCCCGCAAGGCGGGGCTGCGGGTCTTCTCCTGGACCGTGAACACGCAGGACCACCTGCGGTTGGTGCGCGCCCTGGGGCTCGACGGCGCGACGACCGACTACCCGGAGATCAAGCGCACCGGCCGCTTCACCGCGTGAGCGGCCGGGAACGCGTCACACCAGCTGCTTGACCAGCAGTTCGAACCGCAGGTCGTCCCGCTGCGGAATGCCGAAGCGCTCGTCGCCGTACGGAAAGGGCGTCATCTCTCCCGTACGGCGGTAGCCGCGGCGCTCGTACCAGGCGATGAGGTCCTCGCGCACCGAGATCACGGTCATGTGCATCTCCGTCACCCCCCACGTCTCGCGGGCCCGCCGCTCCGCCTCCGCGATGACCGTCCTGCCGAGGCCCTCGCCCTGGAGGGCGGGGCTGACGGCGAACATCCCGAAGTAGGCGTGCGGTCCGCGGTGCTCCAGCTGGCAGCAGGCCACGATCCGGCCGTCCCGCTCCGCCGTCAGCAGGCGGCTGTCCGGCGACTTGACGACCTCCAGCACCCCCTGGGGGTCGGTGCGCTGCCCCTGGAGTATGTCGGCCTCGGTCGTCCAGCCGGCCCGGCTGGAGTCGCCCCGGTACGCGGACTCGATGAGCGCGACGATCGCGTCGACGTCGGCGTCGGCCTCGGTGGCGTCGCGATAGGTGAGGGGGCTGGGGGCGGCGGTGTTCATGTGGTGCGTCTCCGGTTCGGTGCGTTCTCGGCGCGGCGCGGGCACCGATGAGGGTAACGCCGCCAGTAGCCTCGGGGCCCATGGTGCATGTACTCAGCAGCAGGACCCTGCTCCGCCCGACCGATCCCGACCGATCCCGTGCCTTCTACGGCGAGCAGCTCGGTCTCGCCGTCCACCGGGAGTTCGGCACCGGCCCGGAGCGGGGCACCGTGTACTTCCTCGGCGGCGGCTTCCTGGAGCTCTCGGGACGCTCCGAGGCCCCCCTCGACCCCGCGCTCGCGCTGTGGCTCCAGGTCGAGGACGCCGCGGCGGTCCACGCCGAGCTGCGTGCCAGGGGCGTCGCGATCGTGCGGCCTCCGGTGAAGGAGCCGTGGGGGCTGGTGGAGATGTGGATCGCGGACCCGGACGGCACCCGGATCGTGCTGGTGGAGGTGCCCGCGGAGCATCCGCTGCGCTACCGGCCCGGGATCTGAGTCGGAGCGGCACGCCGGTGTGCGCCGGATGGCCGCGGCCCCGGCCCGGCCTTAGCGTGCTGGAGGGGGACGGACGGTCCGCGGCCCAGGTCCGCGGCCCCGGCGGAAGGGCGCCCACCACGATGAAGCTCCACGAACCGGTGACCGGCGGGCCCTGCTGGGCGGAGCTGGGGACCACCGACCTGGAAGCCGCCAAGCGGTTCTACACCAAGCTGTTCGGCTGGTATCCCACGACGGACCCGCGGCAGCAGGCGGGCGGCTACACGATCGCCCGGATCGGCGACGCGGCGGTCGCCGCGCTGACGCCGCTGTACCAGCCGGGTCAGCCGGTCGCGTGGAACGTGTCGTTCGCGGTGCGCGACGCGGACGCCGCCGTGCGGCAGGTCGCGGCGGCCGGCGGGACGGTCCTGCAGGGGCCCACGGACGTCTTCGACTCGGGCCGGTTCGTGGTCGTCGCCGATCCGGCCGGGGCGTTGTTCCAGTTGTGGCAGCGGCGTTCCTTCCCCGGCGCGGGGCTGTTCAACGCGCCCGGCTCGCTGGGCTGGGTGGAGCTGCTCACCCGGGAGCCCGACCGGGCCGCCGACTTCTACACCACGGTCTTCGGCTGGAGCGTGACCGCCTCGGAGAGCTATCCGCAGTGGGGGATCGACGGGGCGGACTTCGGCGGCATGGTGACGATGGACGAGAAGTTCCCGCACGAGGTTCCGGCGCACTGGCTGCCCTACTTCGCGGTGGCGGACGTGAACACCGCCGCGGTCGACACGACCGACGGCGGCGGCACCGTGCTCATGGAGCCCACCTCCGTGCCCGACGGGCCGCGCATCGCCGTCCTGCGCGATCCGCAGGGAGCGATGTTCGGTGTGTACCGGGCGGGCGACGAGCGCTGATCCGCCCGGGGACGCCGGGGTGTCCGCCCTCAGGCCCGCAGCGCGTCCAGGCGGCCCTCCAGCTGTCCCAGCAGCCCTCCGAGGAGCGCCGCCAGCTCGCCCTGCCGGGGACCGTCCACGCCGGACAGGACGGCGGACTCGTAGGCGAGCTGTTCGGGAAGGATGCCGTCGACGAGGTCACGGCCGGTGTCCGTGAGGCGGACGTGGGCGACCCGGCGGTCGCGGGTGTCGCCGCGCCGCTCGACCAGGCCGCGCTCGCTGAGCTGCTTGAGGCGTTTGGTGACGGCGGCGCCGGAGGAGAAGGTCTCGCGGGCCAGCTCGCCGGGGGTCAGCTCGTGCCCGGTGCGGCGCAGCGCGCCGAGCAGGTCGAACTCGGCGCGGCTGAGGCCCGCGCGGCGCAGCGGGGCGTCCTCGGCCTGCTGGAGGAGGGCGGCGCAGCGGTTGATACGGCCGATGATCTCCATCGGCCCGGTGTCGAGGTCCGGGTGGACGGCACGCCACTGGCGTACGACGGCGGCCACGGTGTCCCCGCCCGGCCCCGTTCTCCCGTCGGCTCCCCCGCCGTACGCTCCCCCGTCACCGGCTCCCGCGTCGCCCCCGGTCGCCGGGTCCCCGTCGGTTGCGGTCATGGCCGTACGTCCTCCGTCCTCGTGCCCGTGTCCCGGTCCGGACGCGCTGCCTGGCGTCGCACCGCTTCGGCGAGCGTACGGTGTCCGGACTGCTCGGCGAGCACGACCCTCTCCTGGGGCAGCGCGCGGCCCCACCATTCGCCGGCCGCGCCGTCGGCGGTGGCGCGCAGGTCGGTCAGGGCCGCGGCCAGGCCCCGGCGGGCGGCCTCCAGGGCGCCGGGGGCGGGGGCGGGCTCCGCCAGGAGGCGCGCGGCACGCTCCCGGGCCCGGTCGGCCGCGGTGACCGCCTGTTCGACGCGGTTCCCGGCACGGCGGTCGGTGACGGCGACGGCTGCGAGGAAGCCGACCAGGGCCCCGACGAGGGTGTCCACGGCCCGCTCGGTCATCAGGTCGCCGGGGGCCTGGTAGCCGGCGAACTCGGTGACGAGCAGGGCCATCGGGGTCACGCAGACGCTGCCGAGCCAGTAGTTGCGGGTGATGAGTGCCTCGGCGCCGAAGTTGAGGGCGAGGCAGCACAGGACGAGCAGCACCTGTCCGAGGTGCGCGAGGGGGGCGATGGCGGCGAAGAACAGCACGCCCGCGAGGTTGCCGACGACGCGCTGCACGGCCCGGCTCCAGGTCAGGGTCATGTTGGCCTGGTAGAGCGCGGCGGCGGTGACCAGGGCCCAGTAGGGGCGGCCGATACCGAGGGCGAGGGAGGCGTACCCGGCCAGCGCGCAGCCGAGGGCGGTACGGGCGGCGATCGGGGCCAGCGGGCCGAGCCGCTGCCGCAGCGGCGCGGGGCGGGCGGCGAGTTCGGCGTCCACTCCGGCGAGTTCCTCGGCCCCTTCCGGGGTGTCGCCGGTGCGGGGGACGCGCCCTGCGCCGCGCAGGGCGAGGGCCCAGGCGCGCAGCCGCTCCGGATCGGTGTCGGCGGGGGCTGCCAGCGCGACCTCGGCGCGGACGACGAGGCGTTCCAGGGCGTGCCGGGTGGTGGCGCGGGCGCCGGTCGAAGGCAGGGACAGCAGCGTCTGCCAGGCGGCCTGTACGGCGGCGTACCCGGCGGCGCGGGCGGGTGCGTGGCCGTCACCGGTGCCGCGGGTGGCGGCGAACGCGGCGGCGGCGTTCAGGGCCTGGGCGGTGGCCCGGCGTTCCGGTCCGTGCGGGCGGATTAGTGCGGGTGCCATGCCGACGAGCCAGGCCCAGACGCCCGCGGCGGCGCCCAGCGCCAGGTGCCCCGGGACCTGCCCGAGGGTCTGCGGGACGAAGAGGGCGGCGGAGCTGATGAAGGTCAGGACCACGTTGCCCGGCGGACCGACGCGGGTGGCGTCGCACAGGGCCTTCTGCACGGCGGCCAGCAGGGCGCCGACGGTGACGAGGACGACGGCGTTCCGGGTGAGCGAGGCGGTGACCAGGGCCACGGCGAGGCCGCCGAGCATGCCGAGCACCACCCACGCCAGGGTGCGGGCGCGGGCGGCGTAGGGGCGGTTGTGGGCGTAGAGCGCGCACAGGGACCCGGCCATCGTGTACATCGCCAGGTCGAGGCGGCCGTACGCCAGCAGGAGGAGGTTGGGAGGGGCGACGGCGGCGACCGAACTCAGGGCGGGCTTGAACCAGATCTCGGAGGGCCGGCGCAGGCGCAGCACGCCTGCCAGGGACAGGTGTCGGCCCAGTGAGGTGCCGGAGGTGGGGGTCGCACTGCTCATACGATTTACCTTAGCGGGTGTTTTACCAGTAAACAAATCCCGGCGGCCGCCGGACGCCCGCCGCCCCGCTCCGCCGACCAGCGGCGATCCGTCGCGCTCCCCCGGATACCCCCCGTGTACACCCTTGCGCTCGCGTGCGCGCCGTACCGCCCGGGCAGTCCTTGACAGACCGTGGACCGCCGAGACGGGGAGGTGCGTGTGCACGGACCGGCGTCGCCCGGATGGCTGCTGGTCGCGCTGTGCGCGGCGACCGGTGCCTACTGCCTGCTGCGGATGCGCAGCGGTGTCGAGGAGCAGCGCCGCGCCGCGGGCGGCGAGGCCCTCATGGGGTTCGGGATGGCCGCCATGGCCGTGCCCGCCGCGGTGTTCACCCCGCCCGGGTGGGTGTGGTCCGCCTACGCGGTGGTGTTCGGCGCCGCCGGGCTGCGGGCGTTGTGGGCGGCTCGGTCCGGGCGTCACCATCTGCACCACCTGGTGGGCGCCGGGGCGATGGTCTACATGGCGGTGGCGATGGCGGGCTCCCCCGCCCAGGCGCACGGGCACGGCCACGGCGCGTCCGGCGTCCCCCTGCTGACCGGGGCACTGCTGCTGTACTTCACCGGCTACGTGCTGCTGACCGGCGTACGCCTGATACCCGTCGTCGCGGCGGTCGGCGGCCCGTCCTCGCCCCCCTCCTCGCCCCCCGCCGGTCCCGCCTCCGGGTGGGGCGACCGGCCGGAGCTGGCGCGGGCCTGCCGGCTTTCCATGGCGATCGCGATGCTGGCCATGCTGCTGCCCCTGTGACACCGCGACCCGGGCCGGTGTGCCCGGCGGTCGCGGTGCGCAAGCGTTGCCTGCGTCACTTTGCGCTTCGGGCCGTACTGCCGGCGGCACGGCGCTCATAGGCTGCCCCCATGATTCTCCCCGCGGCACTGCTGCTGCTCGGCGCGCTGGCCGCCGTGCTCGCCCCCAGGCTGCTGGCCCGGGCCGACTGGCCGGATCGCGAACCGGTGGTCGCCCTGTGGCTCTGGCAGTGCGTGGTCGCGGCGGTGATCGTGTGCTGCGCGCTGTCGATGACGTTGAGCGCGGCGGCGGCCTGGCACGCGGTGGGCGGCCCCGTCTTCGCGACGGCCCCCGGTCCGGTGGTCGAGGCCTACGCGCTGGGCACGTCCGGCCTCTGGGCCGACACGACCGCCGTCGCGCTGGCGTGCGGCGGGCTGTGGAGCGCCGCGATGCTGGTCCGGGAGGTCGTACGGGCCCGCGCCCGGCGCCGGCTGCGCCGGGCGGAACTCGTGCACCGCGCTCCGCTGCTGCCGGGCGAGGAGCCCGGCACCGACCGGCTCGTCGTCCTGGAGGGCGAGCGGCCGGACGCCTGGTGGCTGCCCGGCACTCCCCCGCAGCTGGTGGTGACCACCGCCGCGCTGCGCCGGCTCAGGGGCAGGCAACTGGACGCGGTGCTCGCCCACGAGAAGGGGCACGCGCAGGCGCGGCACGACTGGCTGCTGCACTGCTCCGCCGCGCTGGCGGACGGCTTCCCGCAGGTTCCGGTCTTCGCGGCGTTCCGCGACGAGATGCACCGCCTGGTCGAACTCGCCGCCGACGACGTGGCCTCGCGCCGCTTCGGCCGTCTGACGACCGCCCTGGCCCTGGTCGAACTCAACGAGGACCGCGGTGTCTTCGGCCCCTGCCCGACCGCCCAGGCACATGTCCCGCAGCGGGTCCACCGGTTGCTCACCCCGCCGAACCGGCTGACGGCGGCCCGGAGGCTGCGGCTGACGGCCGCGGCCGCGCTGGTGCCGGTGGTTCCGGTGCTGGTGGCGTTCGCACCGGGGCTGCGGGCCCTGGGATAGCCCGCGGAACTGGCCGCGGACCCACCGGTTCGGCGAGTATCGCAGCATGCAGACGCCGCCGGTCGACTCCCCGCCCGCCCCGCCGCAGCCGCGCACCACCCTCCGCCTCGCGTGGGTGCTGGCCGCGTGTTCAGCGCTGCTGCTCGCCCTGGTGGCCGTCGAGTGGGGCCCGTTGTTCCGTCTGGACGACGACATCGCGGCCACGACCCACCGCTGGGCCGTCGACGAACCCGGCGTCACGCACACCATGCGGATCCTCACCGACTGGGTGTGGGACACCTGGACGATGCGCCTGCTGTGCGCGGTGGTGGTGGTGTGGCTGTGGTGGCGGCGGGCGGACCGGTGGACGGCCGTGTGGCTCGGGACGACCTGCCTGCTGGGCAGCCTTCTGCAACAGGTCCTGAAGGCCGCGGTGGACCGGCCCCGCCCGGTCTGGCCCGACCCGGTGGACTCCGCGCACTACGCGGCCTTCCCCTCCGGGCACGCCATGACCGCGACGTTCGTGTGCGGCCTGCTCGTGTGGCTGCTCCACCACTACGGCGTCCGCCGCGACCTGCGCCGTACCGGTCTCGCCGTGGCCGTGGTCTCGGTGGCCGGTGTCGGCGCGACCCGGGTGTGGCTCGGCGTCCACTGGGCCACGGACGTCCTCGGCGGCTGGCTCATGGGGGCCCTGATCGTGACGCTCGCGGTCCTGGTGCACCGGCGCAAGCACCCGTGAGCGGGGCGGCGCCCCCCGACCCGGCTTCCGCCCGGACCGGGACGTCGCCCGCGCCGACTCCTAGGATGCGTCCATGTCCGCCGTGCTGTTCGACTTCTCCGGGACCCTGTTCCGCATCGAATCCACCGAGGCCTGGCTGCGCGCGGCGCTCGACGCCGCCGGACTCCGGCTCGCCGCCCCGGACTTGGCGGAGACGGCCCGGGCGCTCGGGCGGGCGGGAGCGCTGCCCGGCGGCGCACCTCCCCCGCGGGTGCCGGAGGAACTCGCCGAGGTGTGGGAGACCCGCGACCACAGCTCCGAGCTGCACCGGGCCGCGTACACCGGACTCTCCCGGCAGGTGCCGCTGCCGCACCCGGACCTGCACGACGCGCTGTACGAGCGGCACATGGAGCCGGGCGCGTGGAGCCCCTACCCCGACGCCGCCGAGGTGCTCAGCGCGTTGCGCGGGCGCGGGACCGCCGTCGGGGTGGTCAGCAACATCGGCTGGGACCTGCGGCCGGTCTTCCGCGCCCACGGCCTCGACCGGTACGTGGACACCTACGTCCTGTCCTACGAGCACGGCATCCGCAAGCCCGATCCCCGGCTGTTCGGCGTCGCCTGCTCGGCGCTGGGGGTGGAGCCGGGGCGGACCCTGATGGTCGGCGACGACCGGCGGGCGGACGGCGGCGCGACGGCGCTCGGGTGCGCGGTGCATTTCGTGGACCACCTGCCGGTGGCCCAACGCCCGGCCGGGCTGCGGCCGGTGCTTGACCTGGTACGCCGAGGGGCGGGGCAGCCGTGGACTCCCCGCACCGAGACGGGAGCCCGCGAGGACGGAAGCCCGTGAAGGCGGAGTCCGTAGCCCGAGGCAACCAGTGAGGGGTTCCGCCCGTCTCGGACGATCCCCCGTGTCGCCCGAGACGGACGGTGGCCGGAACGGACCGCGGGGCCCGTCCGCCTGCGCCGAGTATAGTTGGCTGCCAGCCAGTCAACGCAGGAGTACAGCATGTCCCCGCGCAGCGCCTCGGTCAATGAAGAATTGCGGCGGCGCTCGAAGGAGCGGCTCCTGCAGGCCGCCGTCGAGCTGGTGGGCGAGCACGGCTACGAGGCGACGACGCTGGGGGCCATCGCCGACCGGGCGGGCTCGGCGCGCGGCCTCGTCTCGTACTACTTCCCCGGCAAGCGCCAGTTGGTGCAGTCAGCGGTGCACCGCCTGATGCACCGCACCCTGGAGGAGGCCCTGGAGCGCGAGCCGCGCACCGCCGAGGGGCGCGAGCGGATGGCGCGGGCCATCGACGCGGTCCTCGGACTCGCCCGCGACCGGCCGGTGCTCATGCGCCAGCACATGGCGGGCCTGCTCCAGACCGAGGTGGGCTTCGTACCGTGCCCGGAGCAGCGGCGGCTGGCGGAGCTGCTGCGGGACACCGTGGCCCGGCACGGCTCGCGGGACGTCGAGCGCGACTACCCGATGCTGCGCGCGCAGCTCATGGGCGCCGTCTTCGCGGCCCTGCTGCCGGGAGCACCGCTGCCGGTTCGGGACCTGCGCGCCGAGTTGTTCGAGCGCTACCGGCTGGACTGGGAGCTGGGTGCCCCGCCGGACACCGAGGCGTCCGGCGGGACGACGTGCGACACGGACCTGTCGCGGTTCTTCGCGACCGGCGTGCTCGGCCGTCCGGACCGCACGGCCCGGGCGGGGCGAACGGGACGGACGGGACGGACGGCTCAGTCGAAGTAGTCCGGCTGCGTCTGCGTGTTGAGCTCACGCAGGTGGACCCGCTTGGCGGGGTCGGTGCGCCGGTCGCTGAGCTTGAGGACGTCGAAGCCCTTGGCGATGTCGTTCGAGTAGATGTACCCGTTGTAGTAGTACGCCGACCAGGAACCGCCCGTGGTCATCGTGTCGGTGGTCAGCGGGCCCCGCTCGAAGTAGGCGATCTCCTTGGGCCGCGAGGAGTCGGTGAACTCCCAGACGGAGATGCCGCCCTGGTACCAGGCCTGGACCATGATGTCCTTGCCCTTGACCGGGATCAGCGAGCCGTTGTGGGCCACGCAGTTCTCGGTGTCCGCCTGGTGGCGCGGGATCTTGAAGTAGCTGCGGAAGACCAGCTTGCGGTGGTCGCCCCGGCCGACGATGTCGTAGATGCCGTCGGCGCCGCGGTTCGGGCCGATCTCCGCGTTGCAGGTGGCGGCGCCGCCACCGCCCAGCTCGTCGGTGAACACGACCTTGTTCGCCTTCTGGTTGAAGGTCGCCGAGTGCCAGAACGCGAAGTTCACGTTGTCCTGGACGCGGTCGATGACCTTCGGGCGCTCGGGGTCCTTGATGGAGAACAGGATGCCGTCACCCATGCAGGCGCCGGCCGCCAGGTCCTCGGAGGGCAGGACGGTGATGTCGTGGCAGCCGGTGGTCTTGGAGACGCCCGGGTTGGTGGGCCCGCCCGGGTTGCCGCCGCCGTCGGCGCCCTCACCGGGGAACAGCACGGGGAAGCCCACCAGGGCCGCCCGCTCGGGCGCCTTGCGCGGCACCTTGATCACGGAGATCCCGTCGTGCGGCGGCTGGCAGTCCGGGTACGCGGCGTTCGGCGAGTAGGAGGAGACGTAGATGTAGACGTTCTTGCGCTCGGGCACCAGCGTGTGGGTGTGCGAGCCGCAGGCGGTCTCGACGGCGGCGACGTACTTCGGGTTCCGCTTGTCGCTGATGTCGAAGACCTTCATGCCCTCCCAGGAGGACTTCTCGGTCGCCGGCTGCGTGGTGCTGTTGCAACTGCTGTCGCTGCGCGAGGAGTCGGTCGACAGGAACAGCAGGTCCCCGGAGACGGAGATGTCGTTCTGCGAGCCGGGACACAGCACCTGGGCGACGGTCTTCGGCTTCTTCGGGTTCTTGATGTCGAAGATGCGGAAGCCGTCGTAGTTGCCGGCGAAGGCGTACCGGCCCTGGAAGGCCAGGTCCGAGTTGGTGCCGGACAGCGCGTCCTTGGGGATGTTGGTCAGGTGCTCGATGTTGTCGGAGTGGACTATCTCGTCCTGCCCGGGTATCTCGCCGTTCCCGATGGCGTCGCGCACCTCGGCGCGCGCACTCTTGGACACCTCCTTGGACGTGGCCGGACCGTCCCCGGGGTCGGGGGTCGCGACGGCCGGGCCGGCGGTCAGCAGGGCGGACAGGAGTCCGGCGGCCACGGCCGCGACTCCCAGTCGTCTGCGCCGCGTTCGCGGGTCGTTGGACAGGGTCACTGTTTCCTCCCAGCGTCCGTTCCCTTCGGAACGGTTCACGCACCCCGCAGTATCGTCTTCGCCATGCACATACCAACAGGGGGCAACAAACACGCAATGAAGTTTTTTGATCAGTGACGCGCGGAAGCGTGCTAGGACGGTCATCGCACCCACACGGTGCTCCCCAGCCACAGGAGGTCGTCGTGTCCTTTCGCCCCCCGATGTCCAGCGCGTCGCTCGTCACGGCCGCGCTGACCGCACTGGCCGTGCTCGGACTCGGGGCCTGCGACTCGGGTTCGGACACCGGGTCGGCGGCCACCGCCGGGCCCTCGGTGCTCGCTCCGGGCAAGCCGGGCGAGGACAACCGGACACTCTCCGCCGAGGACGCGCAGGAGCAGCGGGCCGACGACGACTCCCCCAACTCGGCGGACGTCTCCTACGCGCGGATGATGATCCAGCACCATGCCCAGGCGCTGAAGATGACCGAACTGGCGCCGCAGCAGGCCGAGTCCGGCCGGGTCAAGAAGCTGGCCGAACGGATCTCGGCGGCCCAGGGACCGGAGATCAAGGCCATGGAGGGCTGGCTCACGACCAACGGCGAGAAGACGGCGGGCGGCGGCGGGCACGAGCACGCCGCGATGCCGGGGATGGCGACCGAGGCACAGCTGGAGAAGCTGCGCGCGGCGCGGGGCAAGGCCTTCGACCAGCTCTTCCTCACCCTGATGATCACCCACCACGAGGGCGCGATCACCATGGCCACGGACGTGAAGTCCGAAGGGAACAACGTGCGGATCGAGGAGATGGCCGACGACGTGGTCGCCCAGCAGACGAGCGAGATCTCGCGGATGCGCGAGATGCTGTGACGGCGTGCCGGTCCGCTGACGGGACGGACTCTCGGGCGCCCGTCAGCGGCGTGCGCGACGGGGCGTCAGGAAGCCCTCGTCGCGTGCCTGGCCGATCAGCCTGAGCGACTTGCGCCTGCTGTGCCCGGTCGCGCGCATCACCGCGAGGACCGGGTCGCCGCCCGTCTCCCGGGCCGTCCGGTACTCCTGGGCGACCAGCCTGCGCCCCTCCCGTCCGCGCGGCCACGCGGGGCGGGCCCGCCGCGACGCCGACGGCTCGGCACGGGCGGGAGCCGGCACGCATGCCTCGAAGAGCGGGTTCTCCAGCCACTCCGCGAGCACGGCCAGGTCGTCGAGGGACAGCGGCGGTTCGGCCCGTACGTCCTCGACCCGCACGTCCTGACCGGACAGCACGGCGAGCGCGTCCACCCGGGCACCGTCCGCGAAGGCCAGCCGGACGTCGAACCACGAGGTCCTGGTGCCGCCCTCGCCCACCACCCAGGTGTGCCGCACGGACATCTCACCTTCGTCCGGACAGCGGTCGGAAAGCTGAAGAGAACGATCAACGAAGGATGCTTCGAGCATATACGGAACGTAACCGCATGATCACATTCAATACGAACGGAACACGCTTCGTTCACCGGGCGCGGCACCCTGTCAGCGGAGCGGGCCCGCCCCGGCGGCCTGGCGTGCGGCCGCGGCCAGCAGGGCGTCGAGCAGCCCGGGGAAGACGGCGTCCAGATCGTCCCGGCGCAGGCCGTTCATCTTGGCCGTGCCCCGGTAGGTCTGCCGGATCACCCCGCACTCGCGCAGCACCCGGAAGTGGTACGTGGTGGTGGACTTGCTGACCGGCAGGTCGAAGTGCGAGCAGGAGAAGAGCGCCTCACTGTCGGCGGCGAGATCCCGCACGATCCGCAACCGCACCGGGTCGGAGAGCGCGTGCAGCACTTCCTCCAGGCGGATCTCCGCGCGCGTCGGGTGCGGCAGTTCGCGGACGCCGGCGGCGGTGGCGGCGGGGGGCACGGCGGCTCCAGTCGGTTCGGGACCCTCACCGGTCGGGAGGGTCCTCCATTGTACGAAGGACACCGTAGTTTGACACTCGGCGTACTACGAGAGTTATCGTACGAGCCGCCCCGACCCACCGCGACCCAGGGAGCAGCCCGCCATGAGCGCCCTCTTCGAGCCCCTCCGGCTCCGTGACACCACGATCCCGAACCGGGTGTGGATGCCGCCGATGTGCCAGTACTCCGCCGCACCGCAGGGCCCGTCGGCGGGGGTGCCCGGCGACTGGCACTTCGCGCACTACGGGGCCCGCGCGGTGGGCGGCACCGGGCTGATCGTCGTGGAGGCCACCGGTGTGTCGCCCGAGGGCCGCATCTCCCCGCAGGACCTGGGGCTGTGGAACGACACGCAGGTCGAGGCGTTCCGCCGGATCACGGACTTCCTGCGCTCCCAGGGCACGGTCCCCGCGATCCAGTTGGCCCACGCCGGTCGCAAGGCGTCGACCGCGCAGCCGTGGAAGGGCGGTGCGCCGGTGGGACCGGACGCGTACGGCTGGCAGCCGCTGGCCCCGAGCGCCCTGGCGTTCGACGAGGGACACCCCGTGCCGACCGAGCTGACCGTCGCGGAAATACAGGAGGTCGTCGGGCTATTCGCCGACGCCGCGCGCCGGGCACTGGCCGCCGGCTTCGAGGCCGTCGAGATCCACGGCGCCCACGGCTACCTGATCCACGAGTTCCTGTCGCCGCACTCCAACCACCGCACCGACGCCTACGGCGGCTCGTACGAGAACCGCACCCGGCTCGCGCTGGAGGTCGTCGACGCCGTACGGCAGGTGTGGCCGGACGACAAGCCGCTGTTCTTCCGCGTCTCGGCGACCGACTGGCTGGACGGGGGCGGCTGGACGCCGGACGACACGGTCCGCCTCGCCGGCGACCTCCGGGCCCACGGCATCGACCTCCTCGACGTGTCCACCGGCGGCAACGTCCCGCGCGTCCGGATCCCCACCGGGCCCGGCTACCAGGTCCCGTTCGCCGCGCGCGTGAAGGCCGAGACCACCCTGCCGGTCGCCGCCGTCGGCCTGATCACCGACGTCGAGCAGGCCGAGAAGATCCTGGCCAACGGCGAGGCCGACGCGGTACTGCTGGGCCGAGAACTGCTGCGCAACCCGTCCTTCGCCCAGCACGCGGCACGGGAGCTGGGCGCGGACGTCCGGATGCCGGACCAGTACGGCTGGGGCCTGTGAGGCGGGTCGCGCGCGAAACGCCGGACTCGAACGGCTCCGGCGTCGACGGCGCGTACGGCGCGTGCGCGTCGTCCGGCAGCACCGACAGGTGACGCGTCAGGTCCGGTGGCTCCGCGCCCGGACCCGACCGGACTGCTCCCCCTGGTACGCGGCGTAGGCGTCCCGCAGTGCCGCCCCCGGCCAACCGGGCGGGAGCAGCTCCGCGGGCAGCACCGGATCGGCGAGCAGGTGCCGTACGACGGCCGCGAAGGCGGTGAGGCGGTCGGCCGGACTCCGGGACCGGCCGGCGTGGGCCAGCAGGGCCTGCGCCGTGTCGGACCACTCCCCCAGCGGCCACAGGCGCGCGGCCAGTTCACGGGCCGGGGTTCCGGGGCGCGAGACGAGCCGTTCGGCCACCCGGTCCAGGGCCGCGGGCAGCGGACGGTCCAGGTTGGCGGGACGCAGCCAGAAACCCTCGCGGAGTTCGGCCAGGCGCAGGCCGGTCAGCCGGGTGCGCAGTTCGGCGCGGGCGGCGGGACCGCGCCCCGTCGCGGTGATCACGAGCGTCTCCCAGTCGCCGTCCCACGCGCGCGTGTGCGGGCGCACCGCCTCGTCCTGGCGCCGCTGGCGTTCCAGCAGCCGCTCGCTGAGCCGGTAGCCCTGGTCCGTGCGCCGCAGGTCACCGGCGGCGGCCATCCGGCTGAGCGCCGCGCGCGCGGTGGAGGCGCCGACGTCGAACCCCTCCACGAGCCGCACCAGGTCCCGCGCGGGCAGCTCGGGGGGATGCGTGCCGAGCAGCAGGCTCAGCACGACCGACCGCGCCGACAGCGGACGCGGCGTGAGCCCGCCGGGGGCCTCGGAACCGTTCATCCGCGCGGGCACCCCTTGTCCGTCCACATGAGCACGTACTGTACGGCCGCCCGCCGTGTTGCACTATTGCTGCGTCCGCAGGAAGAGTGCAACACTCGGGTCATGACGACACCCGCGCAGCAGCCGCACGCGACGCACGACGTCACCAATCAGCCTCCTCCCCCGGCCCCCTACGACGCCTGTGACGACACGGTCCTGCTGGAGGGCGTGCGACGGGAGGGCGCCGGGTGGGCCGAGGACGGTCTGCGGCGCCTGGGGCGGCGGGCGGGGAGCGCCGAGGCGCAGGAGTGGGGCGACCTCGCGAACCGCCACGAGCCCGTGCTGCGCACGCACGACCGGTACGGCAACCGGGTCGACGAGGTCGAGTACCACCCGAGCTGGCACCACCTGATGCGGGTGGCGGTCGGTGAGGGCCTGGCCGGGGCGCCGTGGGCCGACGACCGGCCGGGCGCCCACGTCGCGCGGACCGCGGGCGGGCTGGTGTGGGGGCACACCGAGGCGGGGCACGGTTGTCCGACGTCGATGACGTACGCGGCCGTCCCGGCGCTGCGCGCCCAGCCCGAGCTGGCGAAGGTCTACGAGCCGCTGCTGACCTCCCGGGAGTACGAACCGGGGCTGCGGACGCCCACCGACAAGCGCGGCCTGCTGGCCGGCATGGGAATGACCGAGAAGCAGGGCGGCTCGGACGTCCGGACGAACACCACGACGGCCACCGCGACCGCCGAGCCCGGCGTCTACACGCTGCGCGGGCACAAGTGGTTCACGTCGGCGCCGATGTGCGACGTGTTCCTGGTGCTGGCGCAGGCGGCCGGCGGGCTCTCCTGCTTCCTGGTGCCGCGCGTGCTGCCCGACGGCACCCGCAACACCTTCCGGATCCAACGCCTCAAGGACAAGCTCGGCAACCGGTCCAACGCCTCCTCTGAGCCCGAGTTCGACGGGACGGTGGCCTGGCTGGTCGGGCCCGAGGGGCAGGGCGTCAAGACGATCATCGAGATGGTCAACTGCACCCGGCTGGACTGCGTGATGTCCTCGGCGACGCTGATGCGCAAGACCCTCGTCGAGGCCGGTCACCACGTACGGCACCGCAGCGCGTTCGGCGCCCGGCTGGTGGACCAGCCCCTGATGCGCAACGTCCTGGCCGACCTCGCGCTGGAGTCCGAGGCCGCGACCACCCTCACCCTGAGGCTCGCCGGCGCGGCCGACCGTGCCGTGCGCGGGGACGCCGGGGAGGCGGCGTTCCGGCGGATCGCCACCGCGGCCGGCAAGTACTGGGTGACCAAGCGCGGGCCGGCGTTCACCGCGGAGGCCCTGGAGTGCCTGGGCGGCAACGGCTACGTGGAGGAGTCGGGCATGCCGCGCCACTACCGCGAGGCGCCGCTGCTGTCGATCTGGGAGGGCTCGGGGAACGTCAACGCCCTCGACGTGCTGCGGGCGCTCGGTCGCTCCCCCGCCTGTGCGCACGCCCTCTTCGACGAACTCGCCCTCGCGCGCGGGGCGGACGCCCGGCTGGACGCGGCGGTGGCCCGGCTCCGGACGGGGCTCGGCGAGGCGTCCGAGACCGGTGCCCGCCGGCTGGTGGAGCTGATGGCGCTCACCCTCCAGGCGTCCCTCCTGGTCCGGCACTCCCCGCCCGCCGTCGCCGACGCCTTCTGCGCGACCCGGCTCGGCGGCGACTGGGGACACGCGTTCGGCACCCTGCCGGACACGGCCGACGTCGACGGCATCCTGGCGCGGGCCCTGCCGGGCGAGGGCTGAGCCGGGCCGGGCGAGAGGCCCCGCCCGGACGCCTCTCCGGCCCCGGCACCACCGCTGCTCACCGCCCGCATCACCACCTGCATCACCGCCCCGACCTGCGGCGATGCCCTTTCCAGAGGTGACTGTCAGTGGGTGGGTGCAGACTGGCCCCTGTCCGAGACGAAGGCGTCGACCAGGACGCCGCGGAGGTGATCGGCATGGCCGAGGTACTGCTCGCCGTGGGCACCCGCAAGGGCCTGTTCATCGGGCGCCGGCGGGGTGGCGCCTGGGAGTTCGACGAGAATCCCTACTTCAACGCACAGGCGGTCTACTCGGTCGCCCTCGACACCCGCGGCGACACCCCGCGGCTGCTGGCCGGCGGCGACAGCGCGCACTGGGGCCCGTCGGTGTTCCACTCCGACGACCTGGGCCGGACCTGGACCGAACCGGCCGCCCCCGCCGTCCGGTTCCCCAAGGAGACCGGCGCCTCGCTGGAGCGGGTGTGGCAGCTGCACCCGGCCGCCGCCGAGCCGGACGTGGTCTACGCGGGCACCGAACCGGCCGCGTTGTACCGCTCGGAGGACCGCGGCGAGAGCTTCGAGCTGGTCCGTCCGCTGTGGGAGCACCCCACCCGGTCGAAGTGGGTGCCGGGCGGTGGCGGTGAGGGGCTGCACACCGTCCTCACCGACCGGCGCGACGCGAAGTCGGTGACGGTCGCCGTCTCGACCGCGGGCGTCTTCCGCACGGCCGACGGCGGCGCGAGCTGGGCCCCGTCCAACTCCGGTGTCTCCGCCGTCTTCCTGCCGGACCCGAACCCGGAGTTCGGTCAGTGCGTGCACAAGGTCGCACGGGACGCGGCCACACCGGACCGCCTGTACCTCCAGAACCACTGGGGGGTGTACCGCAGCGACGACGCGGGAGCGCACTGGACGGACATCGGCGAGGGCCTGCCCTCCACGTTCGGTTTCGCGGTGGCGGCCCACCCGCACCGCGGCGACACGGCGTACGTCTTCCCGATCAACGCCGACGCCGACCGGGTGCCGGCGGACCACCGGTGCCGGGTCTTCCGCACGGCGGACGCGGGCAAGAGCTGGGAGCCGCTCTCCGCGGGCCTGCCGCAGGAGGACCACTACGGCACGGTGCTGCGCGACGCGCTGTCCACGGACGACGCGGAACAGACGGGCGTGTACTTCGGCAACCGCAACGGCGAGGTGTTCGCCTCGGCCGACCACGGCGACAGCTGGCGGCAGTTGGCCTCGCACCTGCCGGACGTGCTGTGCGTACGGGCCGCGGTCCTCGCGTGAACCGGACAGGGGGGACCGGTCTCGGCCACCGGTTGATCGGCGGCACCCGTACGGCAGTAGGGTGACGCCCGTGGCACCACGACCCTTGAACGAAATCGTCGAAGCGGGCTGGGCGACGGCCCTGGAACCCGTTGCCGGACAAATCACCTCGATGGGTGAGTTCCTGCGCGCGGAGATCGCCGCCGGACGCACCTACCTCCCGGCCGGGGCCAACGTCCTGCGGGCCTTCCAGCAACCCTTCGACGACGTCCGGGTCCTGATCGTCGGACAGGACCCGTACCCGACCCCGGGACACGCGGTGGGGCTGTCGTTCTCCGTCGCCCCCGAGGTACGTCCGCTGCCCGGCAGCCTCCTCAACATCTTCCGGGAGCTGAACACCGACCTGAACCTTCCGCAGCCCTCCAGCGGGGACCTGACGCCCTGGACACAGCAGGGCGTGCTGCTGCTCAACCGGGCGCTCACCACGGCCCCGCGCAAACCCGCCGCACACCGCGGCAAGGGCTGGGAGGAGGTCACCGAACAGGCGATCCGGGCGCTCGCGGCGCGCGGCAAGCCGATGGTGTCCATCCTCTGGGGCCGTGACGCCCGCAATCTGCGGCCGCTGCTCGGCGACCTGCCGTCCGTGGAGTCCGCGCACCCGTCGCCGATGTCGGCCGACCGGGGATTCTTCGGCTCCCGCCCGTTCAGCCGGGCCAACGACCTGCTGATGCGACTGGGAGGTCAGCCGGTCGACTGGCGGCTGCCGTGAGCACCGGCTTCCTGGCCGTGGACTCGGGCGGCTCGGGGCTGCGCGCCGTCGTCGGCACCACCGACGGCGACGGGCACGGCCCGCTCGCCCGGCGTGACTCCCCAGAGCCCGTCCGCACCGGTCCGCGCGGGATCGACCCCGGGCACCTCATGGGGCAACTGCTGCCCATGGCCAGGGCCTTGAGCGACGAGACCGGCGTGACCGGGTTCGGCACGGTCGTCGTGGGTGCTGCCGGGCTGGCCACGCTGGGCGACGCCCTGCGCGCCGAACTGCCGGGTGCGCTGGCCCGGGAGCTGGGCGTGCGCACGGTCGCGCTGGCCGCCGACGCCGTGACCGCGTACGTGGGCGCCCTCGGTCCGCGGGCCGGCGCGGTGGTGGCCGCCGGCACCGGTCTGATCGCCGTCGGCACCGACCTCACCCGCTGGCGCCGGGCGGACGGTTGGGGCCATCTGCTGGGCGACTGCGGCAGCGGCGCCTGGATCGGGCGGGCCGGTCTCGAGGCGGCGCTGCGCCGCCACGACGGACGGGAGGGCGGCTCGGCGCCGCTGCTGGCCCGGGCCGAGGAGCGCTTCGGCCCGGCGGCGGGGCTGCCCGGGCAGGTCTATCCGCGTGCGGACCGTCCCGCCGTCCTCGGCTCCTTCGCGCCGGAGGTGGCCGCCTGCGCGGCCGACGACCCCGTCGCCGCGGGGATCCTGCGCGCCGCCGCCCGGCACCTGGCCGACTCGGCCGCGGCGGTCTGCCCGGCCGGCGGCGAGCCGCGCGTCGCGGTCACCGGCGGGCTGCTGCGGATGGGCGATCCGCTCCTCGTGCCGCTGAGCGAGGAGTTGGCGAAGCGACTGCCGCGGGCGCGGTGGACGGTCGCGGAGGGTGGTCCCTTGGACGGCGCGGTCCGGATCGCGACCGGTCTGGCGACCGGCTCGCTCGCCCTTCCGAGTGACGAGAGGATGCTGTGGGTGACGACCGTGCCGGGTGGCCCCGGACCGGTCGGACCGTGATCCGACGGTGAGGTGAATCGTGCCGATGTCGGCCGATCCGTACATCACTCATCAGACAAAACCGGACGGATACCGCTCAGCCGCACCCTCCCCGAACAGGGAAACCCCGGAAACCAGTAACATGCGGCGCCATGAGCTCCCCCACTGGGCCCGCGTCCGGCCTGCCTGTACGAATGCCGCGCCCCCGCCAGCCCGGACGGCACCGCCGTCCCGAACCCCTGGTGGCTCCCGAGGGCGCGCCGGCGCTTGTCCTCGCGGTGCCGGGGACGCCCAGTAGCGCCACCCGGGGCCTCGCCGACGAGGTCATCAGCATCGCCCGTTCCGAGCTGCCCGGGCTCGACGCCCGGATCGGCCACCTCGACGGGGACGACACCGAGTTCCTGTCACTGTCGACGGTGCTCGCGCACGCGGCGGAGGAGCGCACCGCCCGCTTCGAGCAGGCGCGCGCCGCCGGCCTGGACGTGAAGGAGCCCGAGGGCCCCGTCGCCGTCGTCGTGCCGCTGCTGGCCGGGCCGGACAACGCGCTGCTGCGCCGGATCCGGCAGGCCGTGATGGACAGCAGGATCGCGGCCGAGCTGACCGACGTGCTCGGGCCGCACCCGCTGCTGGCCGAGGCGCTGCACGTGCGGCTCTCCGAGGCCGGTCTGGCCCGTGCCGACCGCGCCCGGCTGTTCACCGTTGCGACCGCCGCGGACGGCATCATCCTGGCCTCCGTGGGTGGCGACGAGGCCGTCCAGGCGGCCGGGATCACCGGCATGCTGCTCGCCGCGCGCCTCGCCGTGCCGGTGATCGCGGCGGCGCTGGACGAGGAGGGCTCGATCGCGTCCGTGGCCGAGCAGCTGCGGTCCTCGGGCTCCCAGCAGCTGGCGCTCGCACCGTATCTGGTCGGCCCGGAGATCGAGGCGTCCGTGCTGGAGGAGGCGGCCAAGGAGGCGGGCTGCTCCACCGCCGAGCCCCTCGGCCCGTACCCGGCGATCGGCAAGCTGGCGCTGGCCAAGTACACGACGGCGCTCGGCATCTCGCCCCAGCAGGCGCAGGGGGCGCCGGTTCAGTGACGTGGGCGCAGCGCGTGCCTGTGCGCGTGCGCCGCTAGACGTGCGAAGGGGCCCGCTCCCGGTCAGGAGCGGGCCCCTTCGGCGTCGCGCCCCCTCCTCGGGGGACGCGGCGCCGGGCTCCGGAGGGTGCCGGGGCGCCCGCCCGTGCCGCCCCGCTCCCAGACCGTTGAGACACGGGGTCGGCACGACCGCCCGCGGCTATGCGGGGGCGAGGACCACGCAGGAGGCTGCCGGGACCGACAGGGAACCCGTGCGCCGGGGGATGCCGGTGGCCGGGTCGAGGGCGAACCAGGTGACGTCTCCGGAGCGTTCGTTGGCCGCGTACAGGACGCCGTCCGAGACGGTGATCTCGCGGGGCCAGTGCCCGCCGCAGGGCACGGTGGCGGACAGCCGCAGCCCGTCCGGCTCGACGGAGAACACGGACAGGACGTCCTCGCCGCGGGTCGCGGTCCACACGAAGCGGCCGTCGGGCGAGACGGCGATGCCGGACGGGTAGGCGTCGCCCGCCGGAGCCTGCGGCAGCACCGGTACCTCGGTGTGGGGCTTGAGCACGCCCTCGGCGGCGTCCCAGTGGCAGACGGTCACGGTGGGCGCCAGTTCGTTGGCGATGTAGGCGCGGGAACCGTCGGGGTGGAAGGCGAGGTGCCGGGGGCCCGACCCGGGGCGCAGCGCGATCTCGCGGTGCACGGCCGGGACACCGTCGGCCAGGGTGCAGACCCGCACCGAGTCGGTGCCGAGGTCGACGCTGACGGCCCACCGCCCGCTGGGGTCGGGACGCACCTGGTGGGCGTGCGGTCCCTGCTGCCGCTGGGCGTGCGGGCCGGAGCCGGTGTGCCGCAGGACGCCGGACGCGGACCGGGCGAGGGTGCCGTCGGCGCGCACCGGCACGGCGGTGACGGTGCCGGAGCCGTAGTTGGCGGTCAGCACGTGCCCGGCGTACAGGCTGAGGTGGGTCGGGCCGTCGCCCCCGACGGGCACCGGCCGCCCGGTGGGCTCGGGTTTGTCCCCGCTCACGCGGTAGGCGGCCACCGCGCCCTCGGCCGTCTCGCTGACGGCGTACAGCGTGTCGCCGTCGGGGGCGAGGGCCAGGTAGGAGGGGTCCGCGAGGCGGTCCGTGCCGCTCACGACCGTGAGGGCGCCGCTGCCGGGGTCGACGGTCGCCGTGAGGATCCCTGGGCCGCCGGCCGCCGTGAACGACCCGATGTATGCCCGCCGCTGCCGCCTGCCGCCGTCCGTCACCGCTGCCCCTCTCGTCCCGCTTCGTCCTGCCCGCTTCGTACGGCCGTCGCGTCCTGCCGCCTCGGTGGGCGTCACGTCGAGTGCCGACCCGATCGTCCGCCCCGCAGCGACGGTAGCAGTCGATCACCTGCGGTCTAGACCAAACGGGTGCCGCGGGGCGGGATGTCAGGCGCCGGCCAGTCGGGAGGCCGAGGACGGGCGCAGGGGTGCGGCGAGTTCGGCGAGGGCGTGCTCCAGGCCATGCAGGTGGGCCAACGCGGGTTCGGCGGCGCGCGGGCCGCCCCCGCGCGCGACGGGGGTACCTCCCGCTCGGGCGAAGCCGGGAGCGGGGGAGGCGCCACCACCGGTGAGTGCCTCGACCGCGGTCTCGACACGCCAGCAGGCGGCGGCCAGCCGCGCGTCGTGCGAGGCCTCGGGGTCGGCGGCGACGGCGACCAGTCCGCGGATCTCCCGGGCGCAGTCGTCGAGCAGGGCGAGGACCCGCCGGGCACGCCGCCTGCGGCCGTACACCGGACTCAGCGGGTGCACGAGCGGGGCGACCGACTGCCGTACCCGGCCGAGCAGCTGCTCCAGTTCGGCCACGCGCGGGGCCGGGTCGGCGCCCTCGGTCCCGGCGAGGCGGGCGGCGGCCTCGGCCGTGCAGGCGTGCACGCAGCGCAGGGCGCGCTGGATCCAGGCGTCGGTGACGGCGTGCGTGGTGACGGGCAGGACGAGGAGCACGGCGAGTGCGGCGCCGAGCGCGCCCACGCCGGTCTCGGCGAGCCGCAGGGCGAGCAGGCCGGGGCTGAGGACGCCGAGGAGCCCGTAGAGCAGCTCGGCGAGCAGGGTGACGCAGAGCATCATCCAGGTGTAGGAGACCGCGGCGGTGTAGAAGATGCCGAAGACGCAGGCGGCGGCGAGCACGGCGGTGGGAACCGGCGCCCCGGCCACCGGGACGGCGATCAGGAGGCCCAGGCCGATGCCGACGACCGTGCCGAGGACCCGGCGGAAGCCGCGTACCAGGGTCTCACCGCGCGAGGTGGTGTTGACGAACACCCACCAGGTGGCGCCGACGGCCCAGTACCAGCGGTCGCCGGACACCAGCTGACCCGCTACCAGGGCGAAACCGGCGCCCGCGGTGGCCTGCACGGCCTGGCGGGTGGTGATGCGGGCGAGCCCGGTCCCGGCGGCCGGTGCGGGGGCGGCGGGCGCGGTCCTGCGGCGCTCGTAGCACCACAGGCCGAAGCGCACCGCCGCGGCGGCGGCCAGGGACAGCAGGACGGCGGCGAACATCTCGGGCAGCCGGCCCGTGGTCGCGTGCAGGAACTGGGCGATGAAGAAGGTCATGAAGGCGAACACACCGAGGCTGTGGCCGCGCGGGCCCCAGCGTCGCGCGTACACGCCCGCGCCGACGACGGCGAGGAAGGTGAGATCGCGGGCCACGGGGTGGCCGTGCAGCGCGGCTGCGGCGGTGAGCACGGGCAGCCCGGCGACCGGCAGCAGCGCGGTGGTGACGGCCTGGCCCCGCACGGTGGCGTCGGTCACGGTGAACAGCGCGAGCAGGGCGGCGAGCCCGCCGATGATCGCGCCGATCAGGGAGGTGCCGGCCAGCCCGCACACCACCACGGCCAGCCCGATGCCGAGGACGGCCCGTGCGGCGAACCGCAGCCGGGACCGTCCCGGGTCCGGGCTCACGAACACCTTCTTCAGCACGGATGACCGCCCCCTCACTCACTCACGCCCACGGGTCCGTAAGTCGCCGCACGCAAAAGGCGCCGCGGGGTCCGCAGCGCCATCGACACGTCTATAGGAGCATCTCTGCCACCAGTGGCTCAACCGAGCGATGACAGAGTGGGCCATTGGTACAGTGATCACGGCATTCACCTGGCCACCGACGAGCCAATGGCCGACGAGAGGGGACCGTACCCGCGATGGCCGTCGACGAACTCGACACCCGCATCCTGCGGCTGCTGCTCCAACAGCCGGGCACCAGCGTGCGCGAGTACGCCCGCCTCCTGGGGGTCGCCCGCGGCACCGTGCAGGCCCGGCTGGACCGCCTGGAGCGCGACGGTGTGATCACCGGTACCGCTCCCTCCCTCTCCCCCGCCGCGCTGGGGCACCCGGTACTCGCCTTCGTGCACATCGAGGTCACCCAGGGCCACCTGGACGAGGTGGGCGAGGCGCTGGCGGCCGTGCCGGAGATCGTCGAGGCGTTCTCCATCACCGGTGGCGGGGACCTGCTGACCCGGGTCGTGGCCCGCGACAACGCCCACCTGGAGGACGTGGTGCAGAAGCTGATCAGCCTGCCCGGGGTGGTCCGCACCCGCAGCGAGGTGGCGCTGCGCGAGCGGGTGCCGCACCGGCTGCTCCCCCTCGTGGAGTCGATCGGGCGCACGGCGCGGAAGTGACCCCCGAGTCCCTTGGCATGCTGGACCCCATGAGCACGCTCAACGGCATCTCGGTCATCTTCGATCTCGACGGAACGCTCGTGGACAGCGAGCCGAACTACTACGAGGCGGGCCGGCGGACCCTCGCCGAGTACGGGGTCCCTGACTTCACCTGGGCCGACCACGAGGCGTACGTGGGCATCAGCACCCGGGAGACGGTGGCCGACTGGAGGCGGCGGTACGGCCTGCGGGCCCCGGTGGAGGAGCTGCTCGCCGTCAAGAACCGGCACTATCTGGACCTGGCCCGCACCTCGGCCCGCGCCTACCCCGAGATGCGGAGCTTCGTCGAGCTGCTGGCGGGCGAGGGCGTGCCGATGGCGGTGGCCTCGGGCTCGTCGCCCGAGGCGATCGACACGATCCTCGCCCGCACCGGCCTCGACGCGCACCTGCGCACCGTCGTCTCGGCCGACGAGGTGGCAGAGGGCAAGCCCGCTCCGGACGTCTTCCTGGAGGCGGCCCGCCGGCTGGGGGCGGACCCGGCCCGCTGCGTGGTCCTGGAGGACGCCGCTCCCGGTGCCGCCGCCGCGCACGCGGCCGGGATGCGCTGCATCGCGATCCCGTACGTCGCGGAGCAGGCCGACGCCCCGGAGTTCGCCACCGCGGGGCTCCTCCTGCGTGGGGGCCAGGAGGAGTTCACCGCGCGGAGGGCGCACGACTGGCTGGTGCGGGAGACACGGGCCGCCTGACCCGGCCGGTCGGTGCCGGCCGACGACACCAAGTCTTTACCCGGGGAGGTGATCAGGGCGCCGCCCGTGTCCGTACCTCCTGGTGTCCGAGCCTGTCCGCGCCCCAGGAGGCACGATGCGCATCACGCGCACCACGGCAGGGACCGCCTTCGTGGCCGGTGCCCTGGTCCTCACCCTCACCGCACTCGCCTACCCGACGATGCTCGGGGTGCGGAACGCGGGCAGCGACCAGGCGAGGATCGTCACCAACACGCGGTACGGGCCGCTCACCGAGCAGGACCGGGACTTCGTGGTGAAGGTGCGCGCCGCGGGGCTGTGGGAGCACCCGCTGGGGCTGATGGCCATGGAGCGGGGGACGACGCCGGAGATGAAGGAGGCCGGCGAGCACCTGGTCGTCGGGCACTCCCGGCTGGACGCGACCTGCCGGAAGATCGCGCCGGAGCTGGGTATCACCCTGCCCAACCTGGCATCCCCGCAGCAGCAGCAGTTCGTGTCGACCGTGGACGGGACCACGGGCAGGCAGTTCGACACCACGGCGGTCAACATCATGCGGATCACGCACGGCCAGATCTTCCCGGCCATCGCCAACATCCGCGCCAACACCAAGAACTCGCTGGTCCGGCAGCTCGCCGACCAGGCCAACGACACCGTCCTGGACCACATCACGGTGCTGGAGAAGACCGGGCTGGTCAACTTCGACCAGGTCAACTTCCAGCAGACCGCCCCGCCGGGCCTGCCCAAGGTGCAGCTCACGCCGCCGGCTCCGCAGCCGGGCGAGCCGGTGCTCTCGCTGACCGCGCCGCCCGGGCTGGACGTCGACACCTCGCCGCCCACGCCGAGTCCGACGGTCCGCTGACGCCCCCGGGGCCGGGCCACCGGGGCGGGGCCGGCGGGGTCAGCGGTGGCGCGGCCTGCCGCCGCGTCCGCCGCCCTTGCCCTTGCCGCCGCTGGCGCCCCTGGCGTTGCCACCGGCGCCGCGCCGGGGTCCGCCGGTCTGCTTCCCGGCCGCCGGTTTGCGCCGGGCGGTGGCCGCCCCGGCGTGCCCGGCCTTCGCGGGCGCCGGGTCGGGCTGCCGCCCCCGGGTGCTGTTGACCGTCCGGCCCCGGACGATGCCGATGAAGTCCTCGACGTGGTCCGTGTGCGCGTCCTCTGGCCAGGACAGGGCCACGCCCGACCCGGGCGCGTCGGTGACCGTGCGGTACGTGAGGTCCTTGCGGTGGTGCAGCCGGGCCAGCGACAGCGGTACGAGCAGCACGCCGATCCCGGCCGCCACCAGCTCGACGGCGTCCGCGGTGGTGGCCGGTCGCTCCAGGGCGGGCCGGCCCGGCAGCCGGTCCCAGCCGAGGACGTCGTCCAGGGGGTGCAGCACGATCTCCTCGGCGAGGTCCTCGACGGACACCTCGTCGGCCGCGGTGACGAGGTGGTCCCTGGGGATCACCACGACCGTGGTCTCGGTGTACAGCGGGATGGCGCTGAGCACGGTCCGGTCGACGGGCAGCCGCACCAGTCCGGCGTCCGCGTCGCCGTCGAGCAGCGCCCCGGCCGCGCCGAGGGCGGGGACCTGGGTCAGGGAGAGGGGGACGTCCGGCAGTCGCTCGTTCCAGATGCGCACCCATTTGTCGGGCGTCACCCCCGGGACGTACGCGAGCCGGAACGAGGGGGTCGCTTCCGAGCCTGTCACCCGGCCAGGTTACCGGGCGTGGTCGGGAGCCGCTCACACGATCGATACCCTTGACGGCATGACGTCGCACCAGAACACCCAGACCATGAAGCCCGCGACCGCGGCGAAGAAGTTGGGTGTGTACCTCGAGGCCGCACCCGCCGAGTTCCGGGAGGGCGTGGTCACGCGCGGCGAACTCAACGCGCTTCAGGCCGACCCGCCCGCGTGGCTGCGCGAACTGCGGCGCGACGGTCCGCACCCGCGTCCGGTGGTGGCGGCCAAGCTGGGCGTCTCCATCGCGGGCCTGCACCGCGGCGGGGTCACCGAGCCGCTCACCACGGAGCAGATCGAGGCGCTGAAGCAGGAGCGCCCGGAGTGGCTGGAGCGGGAGCAGGCGGTCCAGGCGGACGTGCGCAAGGAGGCGGTCCGGGTGAAGAAGCTGCACGCGGAGCGGGCGGAGCGCGCCGAGCGCGACTGACCGGCCCGTCGGCCGCCGCTTCCCCGGTCAGCGGCTCCTCCGCCCCGGAGGTCCGGTGGCCTGCGGGGCTTCGCCCGCTCACTCCTCCGCCTTCTGCGCCGTGAGGCTCCACGCGTACTGCAGCCAGTCCGAGAGCACGACCGCGCTCAGCCCCGCGCACAGCAGCCGTCCCGCCCTGGGGGCGACGGCGTAGGTGCCGACGAGTCCGCCGGCCACCCAGGCGGAGGTGCAGAACGGGCAGGAGATCAGGTCTCCGACGGCGCGGCGCAGACCGGTGCCGCGCCCGGCGTCCATCACCTCGTTGGCGTTGCCCTGACCCTCCCGGCTGGTGAACGGTGCCCGCAGGAAGCTCGTGACCTTGTCCTTGGTCAGCAGCCGGGAGGCCTTGAACGTCGCCGTCCCCAGCAGGGCCACGTCCCAGGCGGGGACGGTCTCCGGCAGCCGGACCCCGCGGCGCCACGCCGTCGCCGCGAACACGGCGGCGCCCGTGGCGAAGGTCGTCGCGAGCGCGGCGTATCCGCCGAGAGGTGTCTCCTCCCCGTCGGTGTAGCGCTGCTCAACGTCCGTCATGGTGCCTCCTCGGGCTCGGTGGGCTGCGGGGTCGCTCCCGGTCGCGCTCAGTGGGGTGCCCGGCCACCGAAGAGGTCGGCGCAGTCCGCGGGCAGCAGTGCCAGCAGGCGATCGACCCGTTCGCGGGGCACCGCTTCGGCGAGGGTGGAGAGCACGGCGCCCGCGTCCCACTCGGCGGTGCGCGGCCGGGCGCCGGTCTGCTGGGCCACCCGGCGCAGGAACTCCTGGCGGCCGAAGGACTCGGGGCGCCCGCGCTCCAGGCGCAGCGCGTCGTCCAGGGGCGCGGGCAGGTCGGAGGCCAGCCGGGCGGCCTCGTCCGGGGTGACGCGGGACGCGACGACCCACAGGACGGCACGGGTGACCTGCTCGGCCTCGTCGTCGCTGTGGAACTCCCCGCGGTCGCGGACCCGGGTCAGGAACTCGTCGAGCCGCACGGCATCGCCTCCTCGCACCGGTTCGCGCTCCGGGGCGGGTTCCCTGCGTCCGGGCGGGGGAAACGGGCGCGTGCTCACCTGCTCACTGCCGTGCGCGGGCGGCGTCGGCGAGGTCGGTCACCCGGGTGAGGACGTCCGCGTTCCCGGTGAACAGGGCGCGTCCGGCGGCGATCCGCCGGCTCCGCTCCCGGCCCGGGGCGGTGAGTCGCCGCAACGCGTCGAGCAGCGCGGTCCCGTCCTCGGCGACCTCCGACACCCCCAGCGCGGCCATCCGCCGGACGCCGTCGGCGCCGTGGCCGGGTATCGGGCGGTGGCCCACCACCGGCAGTCCGGCAGCGAGCGCCTGTACGGCGGTCTGACCGGCCGCGTTGTCGATCAGGGCGCGGGCGGCGTGCAGCAGTCCGGGCATGTCCGTCACCCAGCCCAGGGCGAGGACGCCCGGTGTGCGGGAGAGTTCGCGGCGCAGCCGCCGGTTGTCGCCGCAGAGCACGACCGGCAGGAAGCCGTGGTCCGCCAGGAGCCGGACGGTGGCGTCCAGGCGCGAGCCGACGCCCCAGGCACCGGCGGACAGCACCACGGCGGGACGCCCGCGACCGAGCCGGTCGAACAGCTCCCGCCACTCGGCCGCCCTCGGAGCCGTCGGGGCGTCGGCGAGGTACTCGGGGGCCACGACGGGTCCGCACGTCTCCGCAGGCGTGCCGGTGCTCTCCCGCACCTGGCGTGCCGCGTCCTCGGTGAGGGTCAGGCAGTGGTCGTTGCCGGGGTGCAGCCACTGCCGGTGGATCTCGAAGTCGATCACGAGGACGACGCTGGGCACGGGCAGCAGCCCACGGCCCCGCAGGTGCCCGGTCAGCTGGGCGCCCAGGTGGAAGACCGGCACGACCACGTCCGCGCCCGTGCGCTCGGCCAGCTCGCGCAGCCTTCCGCCGGCGAGCCGGGCCAGGGGCGTGCCGCTGGGGCGGGGTCCCGTGCCGGGGCGCAGGAAGAGGCGGTACAGGGCGGCGTACGCCCACGGGAAGTGGCGTACCGACCCGCGGTAGAAGCGTCTGAGGGCACCGCCCAGGCCGTACGGCAGCAGGGCGAGGACGTCGACGACCTGGGCGTCGCCGCCGCGCTCCCGGGCCCGGCGGACCAGTTCGGCGGCGACCGTGTCGTGGCCCGCGCCCATGCTCGCGCTGATCACCAGCAGACGTCTGCCGTCCCGCGGACCGGGCGGCACACCCGGCGGGCGGGGCGCTGATGAGCTGCGAGGATGCACGGCGCACCAGGTTGCCCGACGGGTAGGTTCCAAACCACCGCACAAGCGGGCGTTTCGGGTGCGCCGTCCCGGGATACTCCGTGACCGCCCGTCCGGCCGGACGCCGGAGTCCGACCGCCCGGTCGGTCGCTTGCCGGTGCCCGCCCCGAGCCAAGGTGGTCTCCATGGTCCATGCGTTCTCCCGCCCCCGGTCCGTCGCGCCCGGGCCGCAGGTCGTCGCCCCCGACGTGGACCGCGCGAGGCCCCGGCGTCACCCCGCCGGCGTCCGGGACACCAGGACCCGCACGGCGCTCGTGACGGGGGCCTCCTCCGGCATCGGCGCGGCCGTGGCCCGCCGGCTGGGTGAGGAGGACGACTGGCGGCTGGTGCTCACCGGACGCGACCCGGTGCGGCTGCGCCGGATCGCCGACGACACGTCGGCCACGGCCTTCGCCGCGGATCTCACCCTGCCGGGCGCCGACCGGCAGCTCACCGACTTCGCGCTGGCCACGACGGGCCGGGTGGACCTGCTGGTGGCCGGAGCCGGTGTGGGCTGGGCCGGGGAGTTCCTGGACATGCCCCCGCACACCATCGACGAGGTCCTCGACATCAACGTGCTGGCCACGCTCCGCCTGGTGCGGCTGCTGCTGCCGGGGATGGTGGCGGCGGGTTCGGGGCGCGTGGTGCTGATCGGATCGCTGGCAGGCAGCGTCGCGGTGCGTGACGAAGCCGTGTACTCGGCCGCCAAGGCCGCGGTCGGTGCCTTCGCCGACTCCCTGCGCTACGAGTTGCGGGGCACCGGCGTGGGGGTCACCCATGTGGTGCCCGGTGTCGTCGACACCCCGTTCTTCGAACGGCGCGGTACCCCCTACCGGCGGTCCAGGCCGCGCCCGGTTCCCCCGGAGCGCGTGGCCGACGCGGTACGCGACGCGGTGGTGCGGGGCCGCGACGAGGTGTACGTGCCCTCCTGGCTGCGGCTGCCCTGCCGGGTGCGTGGGGCGGCTCCGGGTCTGTACCGGCGGCTGGCGGCGCGGTTCGGATGACCGGGAACGCACCGCGGTGAGTGTCCTCACCGTCGTCCTGGCCCTGTTCGCGGCGCTGTCCAACGCTGCGGCGTCGGTGCTGCAGCGCCGGGCCGCGGCACAGGACGAGGACCGGGCGGGGGCCAGGCACACGGCGCTGCGCTCACTGCTGCGGCTGGTGCGCGACCGGTACTGGGTCGGCGGAGCGGCGCTGCTCGCGCTGACGACGGTGCTGCAGGCGGCCGCGCTGGCGGTGGGCAGTCTCGCCGTCGTCCAACCGCTGATGGCCAGCGAACTGCTGTTCACGCTGGTGGTCGGCAGCGCGGTCTTCCACCGGCGTCCGGACTCCCGGACCTGGCTGGCGTTCGCGGCCCTGGCCGTGGGGCTCGCGCTGTTCCTGGGCGCCGCGTCGCCTTCGGCCGGCCACGACACCGCCGCCGCGGGCCGCTGGGCCTGGGCGGGGCTGGCGCTGTTCGTCCTGATCACGGCCTTCGCCTCGATCGGCAGCCTGGTGCACGGTGCGCCCCGCGCCGCGCTGTTCGGGTCGGCGTCGGCGGTGGGGTTCGGCGGCACGGCGGCCCTGCTGAAGGAACTCACCGGACGGCTTTCGCAGGGCGTGGGCGAGGTGCTGACCCAGTGGCCGCCGTACGCCACGGCGGTGGTCGGCGTGGTCAGCTTCCTGCTGTTGCAGAGCGCCCTGCGGGCGGGGACCCTCGCGGCCTCGCAGCCCGCGCTGACCCTCGGCGACGCGCTGACCAGCGTCGCTCTGGGCTGGGCCCTGTTCGGCGAGGAGATCCTGCTCGGGGTGCGGGTGCTGCCCGAGCTGCTCGGCGTCGCACTGATCGGCCTCGGGAGCATCGGGCTGGCCCGGGCACCGTCGGTCCACGGCGCCTGGGACACCGCCCCGGCGGCGCGGGACGGACCCGGGCGCGGGTGAGGCGGCGAGCGGCCGCACGCGGGCGGGGAGAGGACGAACGGACAGAGCACCGGGACAGAGCACACCGAAGGACCGGAGGCACCACGGATGCGTCAGACGTCCCACGCCGGACGGACGGCGGTCACCGCCCGACCCGGGCTGCACACCGGAGTGGCGGTGTACGCCGTCGCCCCGGTGCTCGCCGCCGCACTGGCCCACGTCGGGCCGGCCGCGACCTGGCTGCCGGGGCTGCGCCGGCGCCGGTTCCCGGGGCTGGCCGGGCAGGGCAGTCCCGGCCATGTCGCGCTGACCTTCGACGACGGGCCCGATCCGGCGTCCACACCGCACTTCCTCGACGTACTGGACGGGCTCGGGGTACGGGCGACGTTCTTCGTGCTGGGCGAGAACGCCGCACGGCACCCCGCACTGGCCCGTGAGCTGGTCCGGCGCGGGCACGAGATCGCCGTCCACGGCTGGGCCCACGACCGGCCCTGGCGGCCGTCGCCGACGCGGGATACGCGCGATCTGGAGCGGGCCGTCCAGGTGGTGGGCGAGGCCGCCGGCCGTGCCCCGTACTGGTACCGGCCGCCCTACGGCATCCTCACCTCCGGACGCTGGGCGGCCGCCCGCCGGGCCGGGCTGCGGACGGTGCTGTGGACGGCGTGGGGCAAGGACTGGCGACAGGACGCCACGCCCGCCTCGGTCCGCGCGACCGTCGCCGCGGACCTGCGCGGCGGCGGCACGGTCCTCCTCCACGACACCGACCACGCCTCCGCCCCGGGCAGCTGGCGGGCCGCGCTCGGCGCCCTGCCCGGCATCGTCCGCGACTGCCGCGGGGCGGGGCTGGCGGTGGGCCCGCTGGGCGAGCACGGGCTGGGCGGCGGCCGCGCCGGGGACGCCTCCGTTTCGGCCACCGGCGCCGGGATAGCCGTAGCGTCATGAAGGACAAGGACAGCGACGATCAGCACACGGCGGCACCGGACATGTCCTGCCCTCCCTGGGCGCTGCGCGAGTACGCCGTGCTCGCCGACGGCGAGCGGGGGGCGGTCCTGGATCCGCGGGGCAGGATCGTGTGGCTGTGCGCCCCGCGGTGGCACGACGACGCGGTGTTCTCCGCGCTGATCGGCGGAGCCGGCCACTTCACCGTGGAGCCCGCGGATCCCTGGCACGTCTGGGGCGGCTCCTACGAGGAGGGCACGCTGATCCGGATCAGCCGGTGGGTGACCGCCGACTGCGTGATCGAGTGCCGTGAGGCCCTGGCCCTGCCGGCCCGCACCGACCGGCTCGTGCTGCTGCGCCGCATGCGGGTGGAGCGGGGCGAGGCACGGCTGAACCTGGACCTGGACCCGCGGCCCGGGTTCGGGGCGGCCCGGATGCGCGATCCCCGGCAGGAGCACGGGGTGTGGACCGCCGAGGCGGCGGGGCTGCGGATGCGGCTCGCCGGGGCCCCGGACGCGGTGTGGCGGGACGGGGCCGGGCTGTGCGGCGAGTTCCGGCTGCGTGAGGGCGAGACGCACGACCTGGTACTGGAGCTGTCCGAAGGACGGGAGGGCGAACCGCTCGACGCCGACGCGTTGTGGCGGGCCACGGAACGGGAGTGGCGGCGGGCCGTCCCGGACTGCTCGCGGCTGGTCGCGCCCCGCGACGCCAAGCACGCGTACGCCGTGCTGCACGGGCTGACCAGCGTCTCGGGCGGCATGGTCGCCGCCGCCACGACGTCCCTGCCGGAGCGGGCCAACAGCGGCCGCAACTACGACTACCGCTACGCGTGGCTGCGCGACCAGTGCTACGCCGGTCTCGCGGTCGCCGCGCACGGGCCCCACCCTCTGGTCGACGACGCGGTCCGCTTCGTCGCCGAGCGCATCCTCGCCGACGGCGACGGGGTGCGCCCGGCCTACACGGTCGACGGGCGGCCCGTCGGGGAGCAGCGCTCACTGCGGCTGCCCGGCTACCCCGGCGGCACCGACCACGTCGGCAACGACGCGGGTGCCCAGTTCCAGCTGGACACCTTCGGTGAGGCGTTGCAGCTGTTCGCCGCGGCGGCCGCGCACGACCGGCTGACCAAGGAGGCGGAACGGGCCGCGCTCGTCGCCGTCGACGTCGTCGAGCAGCGGTGGCCGAAGCCGGAGGCCGGTCTGTGGGAGCTGGAGGACCGGTGGTGGACGCACTCCCGGCTGAGCGTGGTGTGCGGTCTGCGGCGGATGGCCGAGGTGCTGCCCGGACCCGCGGGACGCCGCTGCGCAGACCTCGCCGAGACCGTGCTGCGGGAGACTCGGCGCCGGTGTCTGCGGGACGACGGCCGCTGGCGGCGGGCCGAGGACGACGACGGGCCCGAGGCCGCGCTGCTGGTGCCGATGGCCCGTGGCTGCTCCTTCGGCGACGGCGACGGAGCGGCCACCCGCGAGTACGTCGAGTCCCGGCTGACCGAGGACGGGTACCTGTTCCGCTTCGAGCATCCGGGGGCTTCGCTGGGCGAGGCGGAGGGTGCCTTCCTGCTCTGCGGCTTCACGATGGCGCTCGCCACGCACCGGGTCGGCGACCGGGTCGGCGCGTTCCGCTGGTTCGAGCGCACCCGGGCGGCCTGCGGACCGCCCGGGCTGTTCGCCGAGGAGTACGACGTGCGCCAGCGCCAGTTGCGCGGCAATCTTCCGCAGGCCTTCGTGCACGCCATGATGCTGGAGTGCTCGGTCCGGCTGGCCGGCGAGTCGGCGCTGCCCTGACCCCGGCGGCGTCCCCGACCCGCCCCTCAGGCGGCCGCACCCGTCAGGTCCCGGTGGATCGGTGCCGCCCCGCCCGTGAGCGGGACGCCCGTTCCGCCGCGGCGGGCCGCGACGATCTCCGCCGCGATGGACAGCGCCGTCTCCTCGGGGGTCCGGGCGCCGAGGTCCAGGCCGATCGGTGAGCGCAGCCGCGAGAGCTCGTCCTCGGTCAGGCCCGCCTCGCGCAGCCGTCGGTCGCGGTCCTCGTGGGTGCGGCGCGAGCCCATCGCGCCGACGAACGCGACCGGCATGCGCAGCGCCTCCGTCAGCAGCGGCACGTCGAACTTCGCGTCGTGGGTGAGGACGCACAGCACCGTGCGTGCGTCGGTGCGGGTCTGCCGCAGGTAGCGGTGCGGCCAGTCGACGACGACCTCGTCGGCCTCCGGGAAGCGGGCCGGTGTGGCGAAGACGGGCCGGGCGTCGCACACGGTGACGTGATGGCCGAGGAACTTCCCGGCCCGCACCAGCGCCGCGGCGAAGTCGACGGCACCGAAGACGATCATGCGGGGCGGTGGCACGCTGCACTCTACGAGCAGGGTGAGCCCGCCGGGGCAGTGCGAGCCGTCCTCCGAGAGCCCGACCGTCGCGGTGCGTCCGACGTCCAGCAGGGCGCCCGCCTCGGCGGCCGCGGTGCGGTCCAGGTCGGGGTGGCCGCCGAGCCCGCCCTCGTGGGTGCCGTCGGGACGGACCAGCAGTGCCCGGCCCAGGAGGTCGGACGGGCCCTGGACGACCCGTGCGAGGGCGGCGGTTCCGCCCCGGGCGGCGGTCGACAGCGCCGCCCGGAGCACCTCCCGCGACGGCGCGTGCGCGCCGACCGGCGTGACCAGTACGTCGATGATTCCGCCGCAGGTCAGGCCGACCGCGAAGGCGTCCTCGTCGCTGTAGCCGAACCGCCTGCGCACGCTCTCGCCGCTGTGCAGGGCGTCGGTGCACAGCTCGTACACGGCGCCCTCCACGCAGCCGCCGGAGACCGAGCCGATCACCGTGCCGTCGCTGTCGACGGCGAGGGCGGCGCCGGGCCCGCGCGGTGCGCTGCCGCCGACGGAGACGACGGTGGCGACCGCGAACTCCCGGCCGTCCGCGAGCCAGCGGTTCAGCTCGTCGGCGATGTCAAGCATCCGTGCCGTCCCCGGCCGTGGGCGCCCCCGCCGACAGCACCCGGTCGGGCCGGATCGGCAGGTTTCGGTGACGGACTCCGGTGGCGTGCCGGACGGCGTTGGCGACGGCCGCCGCGGCCCCCACGATGCCGATCTCGCCAACGCCCTTGATGCCCACCGGGTCGTCCGGGTCGGGGTCGTCCACCCAGTCGGCCTGGACGTCGCCCACGTCGGCGTTGGTGGCCACGTGGTAGCCGGCGAGGTCGGGGGCATAGAGGCCGCCGCTCGTCCGGTCCCGTACGGCTTCCTCGTGCAGGGCCATGGAGATGCCCCAGACCATGCCGCCGACGAGCTGGTTGCGGGCGGTGAGCGGGTTGACGATCCGGCCCGCGGCGAAGATGCCGAGCATGCGGCGCACCCGTACCTCGCCGGTGGCGGTGTCCACGGCGACCTCGGCGAACTGCGCTCCGAAGGAGTGCCGTTCCTTCTGCGCGAGGCCGCCGAGGGCCTCGGTGGTGTCGGACCGCACGGTGATGCCCTCGGCGGGGATGTCGGTGCTGAGGGCGAGGCGCTCCCGCAGTTCGGCGGCGCCCGCGGTGATCGCCCATGCCCATGAGCGCGTGCCCATCGAGCCGCCCGCGATCATCGCCGGTCCGAAGTCGCTGTCCCCGATACGGACCCGGACCCGCTCGGGCGTGACCTCCAGCGCGTCGGCGGCGACCAGGGTGAGCGCGGTGCGGGCGCCGGTGCCGATGTCGGCGGCGGCGATCCGCACGGTGAAGGTCCCGTCCGCCTCGGCGGTCAGCAGGGCCGTGGAAGGTCCGGCGCCGGAGGGGAAGGAGGCCGCGGCCGTCCCGGTGCCGAGCAGCCAGCGCCCGTCGCGGCGTACCCCGGGACGTGGGTCGCGGTCCGCCCAGCCGAACCGGCGGGCGCCCTCGCGGAAGCAGGCGGCCAGGTTGCGGCTGCTGAAGGGCTGTCCGGAGACCGGCCCGGTCTCGGGCTCGTTGCGCAGCCGCAGTTCGATCGGGTCGAGGCCGCAGCGCTCGGCGAGTTCGTCGAGCGCCGACTCGATGGCGAAGGAGCCCGGCGCCTCGCCCGGCGCCCGCATGAAGGTCGGCGACGGCACGTCGAGGCGTACCACGTGGTTGGCCGTGCGGTGCGCGTCCGCGTCGTACATGATCCGCGCGACACCGGCGCCGGGCTCGACGAACTCGTACACGGTGGACGTCTGGTTCAGCGAGCGGTGCTCCAGGGCGCGCAGCCGGCCGTCGGCGTCGGCGCCGAGCCGCACGCGCTGGGCGGTGGGGCTGCGGTACCCGGCGAGGGAGAACATCTGGCGCCTCGTCATGACCACCCGCACCGGGCGCTGCAGCTCGGTGGCGGCCATCACGGCGGCGACCTGGTGGGCGCGCAGGCCCTTGCTGCCGAAGCCGCCGCCGATGTGTTCGGAACGCACCCGCACCGCGGACTCGTCGAGGGAGAACATCTTCGCCAGCTCGGTCTGGACCCAGGTGGTGCCCTGGTTGGAGTCGACGACCTCGAGTCGGCCGCCGTCCCAGCGGGCCGTGGCGGCGTGCGGCTCCATCATGCTGTGGTGCTCTTCGGGGGTGGTGTACTCCTCGTCCACCACGACGGCGGACGCGGCGAGTCCCGCCGCCAGGTCGCCCTTCTCGGTCTCGGCCGGCATGTGCCCGTCGGCCGGGTAGGCGGCGGGGTGGTCGGCGACGAGTGTGATGTCGTGCGGTTCCTGGTCGTAGGTGACGACGAGGGCCTCGGCGGCCTCCCGCGCCTGCTCCGGCGTCCCGGCGACGACGAGGGCGACGGGCCAGCCGGAATGCGGCACCCGGTCGTGCTGGAAGACGGCGGAGGTCGGGTCCGGCGGGATGCCCAGCAGGCCGATGTAGTCGGTGTCGACGCGCGGGGCGTTGCCGTGGTGCAGGACGGCGAGCACACCGGGCATGGCGAGGACGGGCTCGGTCTCGATGGCGCGGACGCGGCCGCGTGCGACGGTCGACAGCACCAGCCAGCCGTGCGCGAGGTCGGCGAAGGGGATCTCGCCGGCGTAGCGGGCCGCTCCGGTCACCTTGTCGCGGCCCTCGACGCGCGTGTGCGCGGTGCCGACGGCGCCGCCGGCCGTCGTGGGGCCGGTCGTGGCGGTGGTCATCGGGCGGCCTCCTCGGCGAGTTCGGTCAGGACGGCCACCACGAGGTTGCGCATGAGGGTCACCTTGTATCCGTTGTCGGGCAGCGGCCTCGCGGCCGCGAGTTCGGCGTCCGCGGCGGCGGCGAAGGTCTCGCCGTCGGCCGGTGCACCGGCCAGGACGGCCTCGGCCGCGCGGGCCCGCCAGGGCCGCGAGGCGACCGCACCGAGGGCCAGCCGGGCCTCGCGTACGATGCCGTCCTCGATGTCGAGCGCGGCGGCGACCGAGCCGATCGCGAAGGCGTACGAGGCGCGCTCGCGCACCTTGCGGTAGCGGGAGCGGGCGGCGACCGGGGCGGCCGGCAGGGTGACGCCGGTGATCAGCGCGCCGGGCGGCAGGGCGGTCTCCCGGTGCGGGGTGTCCGCCACGGGGAGGTAGAAGTCGGCGAGCGGCGACTCGCCCGGTCCGTCGAGGGTTTCGTAGGTGACGACGGCGTCGAACGCGGCGAGGGCCACGCCCATGTCCGAGGGGTGTACGGCCACGCAGTGGTCGGAGGCGCCCAGGACGGCGTGGTTGTGGTGCTCGCCCGTGATCGCGGAGCAGCCGCTGCCGGGGGCCCGCTTGTTGCAGGGCCTGCTCAGGTCGGTGAAGTAGCCGCAGCGGGTGCGCTGGAGGAGGTTGCCGCCGACGGTCGCCATGTTGCGCAGCTGTCCGGAGGCGCCGGCCAGGACCGCCTGGGCCAGCGCCGGGTAGCGGCGGCGCACCTCGGGGTGGGCGGCGAGGTCGCTGTTGGTGACGGTGGCACCGATGCGCAGGCCGCCGCCGGAGGTCTCCTCGACGCGGTCCAGGGGGAGTTCACGGACGTCGACGAGCCGGGCCGGGCGTTCGACGCCGGTCTTCATGAGGTCGACGAGGTTGGTGCCGCCGCCGAGGAAGCGGGCGTCCGGGTCGGCGCCGAGCAGCGCCACCGCGCCGGAGACGTCCTCGGCACGCTGGTATGCGAACTCCCTCATGCCGCCGTCTCCTTCACCGTCTCGGCCGGTTCTCCGGCGCCGTCGTCGTCCCGGGCCGCGGCCTCGTGGGCCTCGGCCGCGCGGGCGACCGCCTGGACGATGGAGACGTAGGCACCGCAGCGGCACAGATTGCCGCTCATCCGTTCGCGGATCTCGTCCGGCGTCAGGGGTGGCGGGCCTGCCTCGGGCCGAACGTCCTCGGTGGCGGCACTGGGCCAGCCCGCCGCGTGCTCCTCGATGACGGCGATCGCCGAGCAGATCTGACCCGGGGTGCAGTAGCCGCACTGGTAGCCGTCGGCGTCGAGGAATGCCTGCTGCACCGGGTGCAGCCGGTCGCCCGCGGCCATGCCCTCGATGGTGGTGATCTCGCGTCCCTCGGCGGCGACGGCGAGGTTCAGGCAGGAGACGGTGCGACGCCCGTCGACCAGGACGGTGCAGGCGCCGCACTGTCCCTGGTCGCAGCCCTTCTTGGTCCCGGTGAGATCGAGGCGCTCGCGCAGGGCGTCGAGCAGGGTGGTGCGGTGGTCGACGGTCAGCTGGTGCTTCTCGCCGTTGATGTTCAGGATGACGGCGCTGGACGTCGACGAGAGTGCTGGGGCCATGATCAGCCTTCTTTGGTGTCTGGTGACAGCGGGATGTCTTGACAGGGAGAAACGGGCTGTAGGCAGTGGGGGTCATTCGCGGCCGGTCGACCACCGGCCGGTCCACGTGGCCGCGTCCGCCGCTAGACTGGACGGGCAACCGGACAACTGTCCGCTCACCGAGAACGTAACGGACAGCTGTCCGCTTAGCAAGGTCGGGATTCGGCCACAACCCGGAAGGGGGACGAGTGCCGCAGCCGAAGAGGGACAAGCCGGACACTCCCCTGCGCTCGGACGCCCAGCGCAACCGCGAGCGCATCCTGGCAGTGGCCACGGAAGAACTGACGCACTGCGCGAACGCGCCGTTGAGCGCCATCGCCAAGAAGGCGGGGGTCGGGCAGGGCACCTTCTACCGCAACTTCCCGAACCGTGAGGCACTCGTCCTGGAGATCTACCGCCACGGGATGCAGCAGGTGGCCCAGGCCGCGCCCGAGATGCTGGCCACCCGGGAACCCGATCTGGCGCTGCGCGAATGGATGGACCGCCTCGCCGAGTTCGCCATGACCAAGGCCGGTCTGGCGGACGCGATCCGGCTGGTCACCAGCGCACCCGGGGCGCCGGAGAAGCCGCGCCCCACCCCGCTGGAGGAGGCGGCGGAGCTTCTGCTCCGTGCCAACGACGAGGCCGGCACGATCCGGCCCGGAGTGACCGGGGACGACTTCTTCCTCGTCCTCGGCGGTCTGTGGCTGATCAGTCCCGGCGAGGACCGGCAGCCGAGGGTCACCCGGTTCCTGGACTTCGTCATGGACGGGCTGCGGGCGGGAGCGCCAGGCCGGTGACGGCTCCCCGGAAGCGGTAGCGGCGTTCGGGCCGGCCCGCCACGCCGTAGCGCAGCGAGACGTCCGCGCTGCCGACGGTGTGGAAGTGCTCCAGGTACCGGCGGGCACTGACCCGGGAGACGCCGGTCAGCGCCGCGCACTCGCTGGCGGACAGGGTGCCGTCCGCCTCCCGGAGCGTGCGCTCGACCAGTTCGGCGGTCTCCACGCTCATGCCCTTGGGCAGCGCGGGGGCGGTGGCGGCCTGCGCGGCGGCTCCGGCCAGTACCCGGTCGACGTCGGCCTGGCTGCGTACGACGGTGCCGAGCAGCCGGCCCCGTTGGACGGCGTAGCGTTCCAGGCGGATCCTCAGGTCCTCGAACTCGAACGGTTTGAGCAGGTAGTCGACGACCCCGTGCCGCACGGCGCCGCGCACCGCGTCCGCCTCGCGGGCCGCGCTGATCACCATGACGTCGCAGTCGTGGCCCGCGGCACGCAGCCGGGGTATGACGTCGAGGCCGAAGACGTCCGGCAGGTACAGGTCGAGCAGGACCAGGTCGGGGCGCAGTTCCCCGACGGCGTCGAGTGCCTGCTCCCCGGTACCGGCGACCCCGAGGACCCGGAAGGGCTCGACCCGTTCGACGAACGCGCGGTGGACGCGGGCCACCATGAAGTCGTCGTCGACCACGAGTACGCCGATCGGCCCGGCGCCACGGGGTGCCGCCCGGGTCGCGGGGGTCGGGGCGGTCGCGTCGGACGTGCCGCTCGTAGCCGTCATGGTGCTGCTCCTTCCGCCACCGCGTCGGTGAGGTGGCTGACGGTCATGCGTGCGGTGAACACGGCCCCCTCGGGGGTGTTGGTCACCGAGATCTCACCGCCGTGACGTTCGCAGACGAGCCGGGTCAGCGCCAGGCCGATGCCGCGCTCGCCCTGCCGGGCGGCCTTGGTGGTGAAGCCGTGGGAGAAGACCTCCCGGGCCAGTTCGGGTGCGACGCCGGGCCCGGAGTCGCGGACCACGATCTCCACGCTGGCGGCGTCCTGCCGCAGTTCGACCTCGACCCATGGCTCGTGCTCGTCGCCGGGGGCCGCGGCGGCGTCGACCGCGTTGTCGACGAGGTTGCCGACCACCGTCGCCACGTCGGCGGCGTCCTCCGGGGCCAGCCGGTCCAGCGCCGTACGGTCCGACACGCGCAGCGCGACCCTGCGCTCGGCCGCCAGGGACGCCTTCGCCGTGATCAGCGCGGCCACGGCGGTGTCCCGGACCCGGCGGCTCAGGGTGACGTCCAGGGACTGGCGGCGCCGGCTGAGTCCGCGGACGTAGCGCACCACCTCGTCCTGTTCGCCGATCTGGATGAGTCCGGAGATGGTGTGCAACTGGTTGGCGAACTCGTGGGCCTGGGCGCGCAGCAGCTCGGAGGTGCTGCGGAAGGAACCGATCTCCCGCTCCAGGCGGGCCAGTTCGGTGCGGTCGCGCAGGGTGGTGACGGAGCCGAGCGGGCGGCCGTCCTTGGCGACGGTCATGCGGTTCATGACCAGGACCCGCCCGTGGCGGACGACGACCTCGTCGCGCGGCTCGGCCGCTTCGGGCGTGGCACCGGCCAGGACGTCGCGCAGCCGCCCGTCGATGCCGAGGCCGTCCAGGCTCTGGCCCACGCAGTCGGCGGGCAGGTCGAGCAGACGCCGGCCCATCTCGTTGACCAGGGTGAGCCGGTGGTGCGGGTCGAGGGCCACGACGCCTTCGGCGATGCCGTAGAGCATGGCCTCCCGGTGCTCGGCGAGGCCCGCGATCTCGCGCGGTTCCAGGCCGAGGGTCTGCCGCTTGACGCGCCGGGCCAGCAGCCAGGAACCGGCCACGCCGAGGCCGCTGGCGATGCCGAGGTAGGCCAGGAGGTAGGAGGAGGCGCCGCTGAGTCGCTGCCACACCGTCGGGTCTGCCTCGCCGACCATCACCGTGCCGAGGTGGTGGCCGAGGGCCCGCCGGGTGGCACCGATCACCGGGACCTGGGCGACGAGTTCCCGGCCGCCCTGCACGGTCAGCGGCCCCGACCAGCCGCTCGCGGCACCGGCGCCCGCGCCGCGCGGCAGCCGGCCGCCGATCAGCGTGGGGTCGGTGGAGCTGACGACGCGGCCGTCGGCGTCGGCGACGGTGACGGAGGTGACGCCGGACTGGGTCTGCGTGGAGTTCACCAGCGGGGCGAGGGCCTCCTGCGGCACGGGGCTCAGCAGCTGGCTGCGGACCAGCGGCGTGGCGGCCAGCTGTTCGGCGAGGGCGGTGACGCGGCGGCCTTCGACGCGGTTGAAGGTCGCCTCGGACTGGGCGAGCGAGACGGCGGCGACCGCGAGCAGGACGACCACGACGATGGCGAGCTGGAGGACCAGCATCTCGCCCGCGAGGGTCTGACGGCGGAAGGTGGGGGCCACGGCTGACTCGTTCTCGGCTCACGGGGGGGGCGGGGGTGCCGGGTCGCCATCATGGCGCCCACCTGCGGCGAAGGAAAGAGACGTGCCTCTGATGTGCCTTCTTCGCAATGAACCGGCGATACGACGGCCACGTACCGGCACCCGCCCCGGTGAGGCCGGGGCACCGTTTCGGCGCCTGCCCAGACGGCGTTCCGGCGACGCCCCAGGGGCGCTCCGGCGACCGCAATGAACACAACCTCCCTTGGTTCCGCAAGGAAGACAGGAGGCGGACGCGCGGGCACCATGTGGCCCACGTCACCCTCCCCCACAGGGCTTCCCCGTACCGCTCTACCCAACCGACAGGTGGTGTCATTCGTGCGCCTGCGCACTCCCCTTGCCCTGCTCGGGGCCGCCGTGCTCGTGCTGGCGGGACCGCCGTTGCTGTCCTCCGGCGACGACTCCGATTCCGGCACCCAGATCCCGGGCCTGCGCTTCATGGTTCCCAACACGCCCGGCGGCGGCTACGACATCACCGCTCGCACGGCCGCCAAGAACGCCGAGGACGCCGGGCTCACGCACAACATCGAGGTCTTCAACCTGCCCGGCGCGGGCGGCACCGTGGGGCTGAGCCGGCTGGTGAGCGAGCACGGCAACGGCAAGCTCGCCATGTCCATGGGCCTCGGCGTAGTCGGCGCCGTCCGCTCCAACCACGCCCCCAAGACCCTCGCCGACACCACGCCGATCGCCCGCCTCACCGAGGAGCAGGACGTCGTCGTGGTCGGCAAGGACTCGCCGTACAAGACGATCGACGAGCTGGTGGACGCCTGGAAGAAGGACCCGGGCAAGATCCCCGTCGGCGGCGGCTCGTCACCTGGCGGACCCGACCACCTCGCCCCGATGCTGATGGCGCAGGCCGCCGGTATCGAGCCGAAGTCGGTCAACTACATCCCCTTCGACGGCGGCGGCGAGCTGCTCGCCTCCATCCTCGGCAACAAGGTCGGCTTCGGCGTCTCCGGCGTCGGTGAGTACCTGGACCAGATCAAGGCGGGCGAGCTGAGGGTGCTCGCGGTGACCGGTCCCGAGCGGGTGGACGACCTGAAGGACGCACCCACGCTCAAGGAGTCCGGCTACGACGTGGACTTCACCAACTGGCGCGGCATCGTCGCCCCGCCCGGCCTGTCCGAGGCGCAGCGCGACAAGCTCACCCGCCTGGTGGAGGAGCTGCACGACTCGCCCGAATGGAAGAAGTCCATGGACCAGAACGGCTGGGACGACGCGTTCCTGACCGGTGAGAAGTTCGGCGACTTCCTGGAGGCCCAGGACAAGCGCGTGGTGTCGGTGCTGAAGGAGCTGGGACTGTGACGACGCCCACCGAACTCCCCGTGGAGGCGGCCGCCGGTCGGCGCTCGTGGCTGCGCGAGCACTCCGAACTCGGCGTGTGCGCCCTGCTGCTGGCGCTCGGCGCGCTGGTCCTGACCGACGCGCTCACGATGAACGTCGACATCACCCAGCGCGGGCCGGTCGGCCCCAAGACCGTGCCGATCGTGGTCGGCGCCGGCCTGCTGGTGATCGCCGCGCTGCTCGCCGTCGACGTGCTGCGCGGCGGCCGGGGCGAGGCCGAGGGCGGCGAGGACGTCGACCTGTCCGAACCGGCCGACTGGCGCACGGTGCTGCTGCTCTCCGGCATCTTCCTGGGCGCCGCCGCCCTGATCGAGCCGGCCGGTTTCCCCGTCGCCGGGGCGCTGCTCTTCTGGGGCGCCGCCTTCGCCCTCGGCAGCCGCCGCGTGGACCGCGATCCGCTGATCGCCGCGGTGCTGTCCCTGATCACCTACGTCGTCTTCGACAAGCTGCTCGGTGTGCCGCTGCCCGGCGGTCCGCTGATGGGAGTGCTCTGACATGAACGCCCTCAACTCCCTCATGGACGGGTTCGGTACGGCCCTCACCCCCATCAATCTGCTGTGGGCCGCCCTGGGCGTGCTGCTCGGCACCGCCATCGGTGTGCTGCCCGGCATCGGCCCGGCGATGGCGGTGGCACTGCTGCTGCCGGTGACGTACGGGCTGGACCCGGTCGCCGCGTTCATCATGTTCGCCGGCATCTACTACGGCGCGATGTTCGGCGGTTCGACCACCTCCATCCTGCTCAACACCCCCGGCGAGAGCGCGGCCGTGGTCGCGGCCATGGAGGGCAACCCCATGGCCAAGGCGGGACGCGGCGCGCAGGCGCTGGCGGCCGCGGCCATCGGTCACTTCGCCGGCGGCATGATCGGCACGATCCTGCTGGTGGTGCTGGCCCCGACCGTCGCCGACCTGGCGGTGGACATCGGCGCCCCGGACTACTTCGCCATCATGGTGCTGGCGTTCATCGCCGTGACGTCGGTGCTGGGTTCCTCGCGGGTCAGAGGCCTGGCCTCGCTGCTGATCGGCCTGACCATCGGCCTGGTGGGCCTGGACCAGATGACCGGCCAGCAGCGGCTGACGTTCGGCTCGCTGCAGCTCGCCGACGGGGTGGACGTGGTGATCGTCGCGGTCGGTCTGTTCGCGATCGGCGAGGCGCTGTGGGTGGCGGCCCATCTGCGGCGCGGGGCGGCCGAGCCGATCCCGGTGGGCCGTCCCTGGCTCGGCCGCGCCGACGTGAGGCGCACCTGGAAGTCCTGGCTGCGCGGTCCGCTCATCGGCTTCCCGTTCGGTGCGATCCCGGCGGGCGGCGCGGAGATACCCACCTTCCTGTCGTACGTCACGGAGAAGCGCCTGTCCAAGCACAAGGACGAGTGGGGCAAGGGCGCCATCGAGGGCGTGGCCGGTCCCGAGTCGGCGGCGTCGGCCTCGGCCGCGGGCACGCTGGTGTCCATGCTGACCCTGGGCCTGCCGACCACCGCCGTCGCGGCGGTCATGCTGGCCGCCTTCCAGCAGTACGGCATCCAGCCCGGCCCGCTGCTCTTCGAACGCGAGCCCGAGCTGGTGTGGGGCCTGATCGCCTCGCTCTTCGTCGGCATGGTGCTGCTGCTCGCCCTGAACCTGCCGCTGGCCCCCGTCTGGGCCAAGCTGCTGCGCATCCCGCGGCCGTACCTGTACGCGGGCATCATGTTCTTCGCCGCGGTCGGCGCGTACGCGGTCGGCGGTGAGGTGGTCGACCTGGTGATCCTCCTGGTCATCGGCCTCATCGGCTTCGGCATGCGCCGCTACGGTCTGCCCATCCTGCCCGCCGTGATCGGCGTCATCCTCGGCCCGAACGCCGAGCAGCAGCTGCGCCGCGCCCTGCAGATCAGCGACGGGAGCGTGTCCGGCCTGGTCAACACGCCGTTCTCGGTGACGGTGTACGCGGTGATCGTGCTGCTGCTGGCCTGGCCCCTGGTGAAGCGGCTGGTGAGCCGGGGACGGGCGCGGACCGACGCCTGATCCCCGGCCGGGCGGGGCGGCGGCACCGGCCTCTGCCCTCACCCCGTCCGGCCGAGCCGAGGGTGCCGACGGCGCGGGACCGGGTACGGATACGCACGGCGAGGTACCCGTCCCGTCCCCGCCCCGCACGACCACGGAAGGCGAACCGATGATCTTCATCACGGCGAAGTTCCAGGTACTCCCCGAACATGCCGACCAGTGGCCGGAGATCTCCGGCGAGTTCACCCGGGCCACCCGGGCGGAACCCGGCTGCCTCTGGTTCGACTGGTCCCGCAGCGTCGACGACCCCTCGGAATACGTCCTGGTCGAGGCGTTCCGCGACGACGAGGCGGGCGCTGCCCACGTCCAGTCCGCCCACTTCAGGGCCGCGCAGGAGAAGCTGCCGCGCCATCTGGCCCGGACACCGCGCGTCGTCAACGCGACGATCGACCAGGACGACTGGTCGGAACTCGGCGAGATGGCGGTCGAGTAGCCGATCCGGCGCAGGCGTCCCGGCAGCCGGCCGGAAAGCCGGGCAGCCGGTCAGGCAGCCAGGCAGTCAGGCAGTCAGTTCACGCGACCGAATCGATCCGGCCCCTGCACGCCTCACGGATCTTGTCGAGGTCGGCCGATACGCCGGCGGTGGCGGTCTCGTCCGACGGCAGCAGCTCCACCGCCCGCTCCACCCTCCGGCACAGGTCGTCGATCATCTCGGCCGGCAGGAACGGGGTGCCGATGACGGCATAGCCGGTGTCCACCGGCGTCTGCAGATCCAGGTGCACCGCATCCCAACTTCTGCGCGCCGCGTCCTGCCGCTCGCGGACCTTGTCGCCTTCGCTGCCGGGGATCAGGTCCAGATCCCGTTCCAGCGTCACGATGTTGCTGTGCAGTTGCGTGGACAACTTGCGCAGCCGCATCCAGCCCTTGTGGCCCACCGCGATGATGGCGCCCCCGAGTGTCACCGCGACCGGCACGATCAGCGACGGACGGGTCGTGACGACATAGGCGTGAATGACCACCGCCGCGAAGTAGATGCCGGCGGCGTTGGCGACCGTCCGGCCGAGCATCGCCCGCCAGACCCGCGAGCTCAGCCTGTCCAGCAGCTCAGCTGCCGGCAGGTCCGGCTCGGCTGCCTGCCCCCACACCGGAAGGAGCACCCAAGCGCACATCAACACCTGCGCGGACGCCACGTGGGCGACCACTTGGTCCGGCTCCCGCTCTATGTCAGCGAGCAGCCCCCAGCCATGCCGCACGACGGCGAACACCGCGACGCCCCAGACCGTCAGCTTCAGGTATCCCCAACGGCGCTTCCACTGCGGCTCGTTCCAGGTCTCGTCGACACGGCGAAGAATCCGCTTCGGGGTGTGCCAACCATCCGTGAAGCCGCTCCAAGGACGCCGCCCACCGAAGACCAGGACGAGGCCCCCGACGAACATGGCCAGGCCGACACCCCGGTGCGGAGTGTCGTAGAGGCTGTTCCCCCAGACGTTCATGACGAACCCGACGGGGAAGAAGACACGCCGCCAGTGTCTCCGTATCGGAGCAAGAACCCGCTTCCATGTCGACATGGCGCCATGGTTCCCGCGACGCACCGTGCCCAGGACCGACTTGACGCAGATCAGAGGTTGCGGGCCGTGCGGCGGGGCGGGCCCCTGCGCCGCGGTACCGGGCCGTGCGCCCCCTTCGCAGCCTCCTGAGGGCTGTCCCCCGAGCTCAAGGAGCGTCGGTGAGTTCCTTTCGCATCAACGTGCAGATCGTCTCGTAGCGGCGCAACGATCCATCAGGGGCCTGCTCGTCCCACGAGTCCGGCTGACGGTCGTACGCGACGTATCCCAGTCGTTCGTACAGTGCGCGGGCCCTGGGGTTGTTCTCCTCCACGGCCAGCTCGGCCTGGAGCAGGCCGCGCTTTCTGATCCGCAGTTCCGCGGCTTCGACAAGAAGCGTCCCGATCCCGCACGACTGCAGGGCGGGGTGGACTGCCAGTTGCCACAGAGTGCCGGCACCTGCCTTGATCTGATAGTCGATGCCGCCCTTCGCCACCGGGATGTCGGTCGCGGGGCAGACCGCCAAGTAGTCGACCTCACCGATACGGGCGCGTTCCAACTGTCCGACGACGCCGGCCAGGTGGTGGTCGGACCCTGCCCAGCCGCACGACGCCAGGTCGGCATGGACCAGGTCACGGACAGACAGCTTCACCACAACGTTGGTCATCTTCAGTACCTCCGGCAAGCCAGCTTCCACACCGACAGGCGTGGGGCGCAAAGCAGTTTCCGCGTTTCGACGCCAGGGCGTCCGGAGGATCAGTGGCCGCACTCAGGACGATGTCGATCGCCCCGGGATCATCCCAGGAAACTCAACCGAACCTGACGGTCGGGATTATCCCGGTTGGTGTCCACCAGGCACACCGACTGCCACGTTCCCAGCTCCAGGTGGCCGCCGATCACCGGCAGTGTGGCGTGCGGTGGTACGAAGGCGGGCAGGACGTGGTCGCGTCCGTGGCCGGGGCTGCCGTGGCGGTGCTGCCAGCGGTCGTCGGCCGGGAGCAGGCTGTGCAGGGCGGACAGCAGGTCGTCGTCGCTGCCGGCGCCGGTCTCGATGATCGCGATGCCGGCGGTGGCGTGCGGAACGAAGACGTTGAGGAGGCCGTCGCGACCGGCCGCGGCCTCGCGCAGGAAGGTCTCGCAGTCCCCGGTGATGTCGGCGACCCGCTCCGCCGAGCCGGTGGCGAGGCTGAGTACTCGGGTGGTGAAGGCATCTGGCATGACCCCATCCTGACACCGGGGGAAGATCGGGGCCTGCGGCGCCGTTGGTAGAAGCGTGAACAACACACGCGAGGTCGAGGTCGTCGTCATCGGCGCGGGCCAGGCCGGACTCGCCGCCGCCTACCACCTGCGACGCGCCGGTTTCGAGCCGGAGCGCGACTTCGTGGTGCTCGACCACTCCCCCGGCCCCGGCGGTGCCTGGCAGTTCCGCTGGCCGTCGCTGACGTACGGCAAGGTGCACGGGATGCACGCCCTGCCGGGCATGGAGCTGACCGGTGCCGATCCGGAGCGGCCGTCCGCCGAGGTGGTCGCCGGGTACTTCGCGGCGTACGAGCGGACCTTCGACCTGCGCGTCCGGCGGCCCGTCGATGTCCGCGCCGTGCGCGAGGGGACGGGCGGGCGACTGCTCGTCGACACTTCGGCCGGGGAGTGGTCGACGCGTGCGCTGATCAACGCGACCGGCACCTGGGACCGGCCCTTCTGGCCGCGCTACCCGGGGCAGGAGAGCTTCCGGGGTCGGCAACTGCACACCGCGGGGTATGCCGGGCCCGAGAAGTTCGCGGGTCGGCGCGTGATCGTGGTGGGCGGCGGCGCCTCGGGGACGCAGCACCTGCTGGAGATCGCCCCGTACGCGGCGGCCACCACGTGGGTGACCAGGAGGCCTCCTGTCTTCCGCGAGGGGCCCTTCGACGAGGACGCGGGCCGGGCGGCGGTGGCGCTCGTGGAGGAGCGGGTACGGCAGGGGCTGCCGCCCAAGAGCGTCGTGTCGGTGACCGGGCTGCCGCTGAACGACGCGGTCCGGGCCGGGCTGGAGTCCGGGGTGCTGGACCGGCAGCCCATGTTCGACCGGATCACGCCCGAGGGCGTGGAGTGGAGCGACGGGCGGCGGGTGGCCGCGGACGTCATCCTGTGGGCGACCGGATTCCGGGCCGCCATCGACCATCTGCGGCCGCTGCGGCTGCGCGAGGCGGGCGGCGGTATCCGGATGGAGGGGACCCGCGCGGTCGCCGACCCTCGGATCCATCTCGTCGGCTACGGGCCCTCGGCCAGCACCATCGGCGCCAACCGGGCGGGGCGTGCGGCCGTGCGGGACATCAGGCGGCTGCTGGCCGACGGGGAACCGGTCGCCGCGTGACGCCCCGCCCGGTCACTTCGCGGCCCCGGTCTCGGCCTTCTTCGAGGCGCTCTGCTGGAGGCGGTTGAACTCGGCGACGTTGCGCTGGTGTTCGGCGTAGTCGGCGGTGAACCGAGTGTCGCCGGGCTTGACCGTGACGAAGTACAGCCAGTCCCCGGGGGTCGGGTTGATCGCGGCGGTCATCGCCTCGTCGCCGGGGTTGGCGATGGGCGTGGGCGGCAGCCCCATGCGCTGGTACGAGTTGTAAGGACTGTCGATCTTCGTGTCCGTGGTCGTGGTCTTCAGGGTGGAACGGCCCAGCGCGTAGTTGATGGTGGAGTCCATCTGCAGCGGCATACCGCGTTCCAGCCGGTTGAAGACCACTCGGGCGACCTTGCCCATGTCCTCCTTGGCGGCGGCCTCCGCCTGCACGATGCTGGCGATGGTGACCGCCTGGTACACGTTCAGCGCGTTGCGCTGGGCGCCCGCGGCGACCGGCGCGCCCGTGAACTTCTTGTTCGCCGTGTCGACCATGGCCGTCAGCAGCTTCTCCGGGGTGGGGTTCTCGCCGAGTGGATAGGTCGCCGGGAAGAGATAGCCCTCCGGGTTGCCCTCGGCGTCGTTCGGCAGCTTGAGGTCGGCCTTGGCCAGGGACTTCTTGGTGGTGCCCGCGGGCAGGGCGAGGACCTTGTCGACCGCCCCGTAGACCTGGGTCGCGCGCCAGCCCTCCGGAATCAGCAGCGACGTCGGCCGGGACCCGCCCTCGTCGTCCGTCGTCAGCAGCGGCACCGCCACGGCGGTCCCGGCCACGACGGCGCCGGCCGCGATCAGGGCGATGCGGCCCCGGCGCGTCAGTCGGATCGTTCTCCTGGGGCCCCTGGTGTTCCTGGCCCTCCTCGCGCTCCGCGGCGGAGTGTTCGTCTGCATGCGGGCACGTTAACCCCCATTTGCGCGCAAACTCGGCATATCGTCATCTTGTCGGCTCCAGTCGGGCGTCCCGGCGGACGAGCGCGGCGTACCTCCCGTCCTGCGCCAGCAACGCCTCGTGCGTGCCCTGCTCGGCCAGGCGTCCGGAGTCGAGGACCACGATCCGGTCGGCGTCCCGGACGGTGGACAGGCGGTGGGCGATGGTGATCGTGGTGCGGTCGGCGGACAGGGCGTCGATGGCGTCCTGCACGGCGGCCTCGGTGCGGGTGTCCAGCGCGCTGGTCGCCTCGTCGAGGACGAGGACGGGCGGGTCGCGCAGGATGGTGCGGGCGATGGCCAGACGTTGTTTCTCGCCCCCGGAGAAGCGGTGGCCTCGCTCGCCGACCACCGTGTCGTAGCCGTCGGGCAGGGCGGCGATGTGGTCGTGGATCTGCGCCGCCCTCGCCGCCGCCTCCAGCTCCGCGTCGGTGGCGTCCGGCTTGGCGAAACGCAGGTTCTCGGCGACCGAGGCGTGGAAGAGGTACGTCTCCTGCGAGACGACGCCGACGGCGCGGGCGAGCGTGTCGAAGTCCAGGTCGCGCACGTCGACCCCGTCGAGGGTGACGCGGCCTCCCGTCACGTCGTACAACCGCGGCACCAGGTGGCCCAGCGTGGACTTGCCGGCGCCGGTGGGACCGACGACGGCGAGGCTGCTGCCGGCCGGGACGGAGATGTCGATGCCGTCGAGGACCGGTCCCCCCTTGCCGCCGTACCCGAAGACGACGCTCTCGAAGCGGACCTCGCCCTTGATGTGGTCGAGGTGCACGGGTTCCGGCCGCTCGGTGATGTCGATCGGCAGGTCGAGGTACTCGAAGATGCGCTGGAAGAGCGCGAGCGAGGTCTGGATCTGGACACCGGTCGACAGCAGGCTCACCGTCGGACGGAACAGCCCCTGCTGGAGCGAGACGAAGGCGACGATCGTGCCGAGCGAGACGTCCGGGCCGCCGAGTTGCAGGGCGATGCCCGCGGTCCAGTAGATGACGGCCGGCATGGCGGCCATGACGATCGTGATGACGGCCATCCGCCAGCGGCCCGCCATGTTCGACTTCACTTCGAGGTCGACCAGGCTCTCCGACTCGTCCGCGAAGGCGCGGGTGAGCGAGTCGGACCGGCCCATGGTGCGACCGAGCAGGATGCCGCTGACGGAGAGCGACTCGGTGACCGTCGCGGCCATCGCGGCCATCTGCTTCTGGCGCCGGGTGGTGATCTTCCTGCGTTCCCTGCCGACCCGGCGGCTGATCCAGACGAACACCGGGAGGAGGAGCAGCGAGACGACGGTGAGGCGCCAGTCGAGGACGACCATGGCGACGATCGTGGCGACGACGCTGGTGAGGTTGGAGACCAGGGAGGTCGCCGTGGAGGTGACGGTGGCCTGCATGCCGCCGATGTCGTTGGCGATCCGGGACTGGACCTCGCCGGTGCGGGTGCGGGTGAAGAAGGCGAGGGACATCTGCTGCAGCCGGCCGTAGACGGCGGTGCGCAGGTCGTGCATGACGCGCTGGCCCACCGTCGTGGAGATCAGGGTCTGGAGCACGCCGAAGACGCTGGTGAGGACGGCGCCGAAGATCATGCCGAGGGCGAGCAGGCTCAGCAGGCCCGTGCGCCCCTCGGGGATCGCGACGTCGAGGATCTCCTTGAGCAGGAAGGGCGTGGCGACCGACACCAGGGAGGCGGCGCCGACCAGCAGGCCGACGACCGCGAGGCGGCCGCGGTAGGGGCGGAACAGTTTGAGGATGCGACGCACCTGCCGGGGCTGTTCCTCGGCGTCGGCCGGTGCGGTCCAGGTGGATTCGCGATCGGGATGCATGGGCTCCTTCGGCGGCGATGGGGGATTACTGATCGTAGGTCATTGTTACCTATACTCACAATGAACGTCGTCCTGATATTGTTCCCGTATGACCGCCCCCGATCCCGACGGCCTGCTCGCCGAGCAGTTGCTGCGGCTCACCCGCCGGGTGCACCGCATCCAGAAGCGCCATCTGGAGCACCGTGACCTCGGCATCACACCGGCCCAGTCCCGGCTTCTGCGCACCCTGGCGCACTACGGTTCACCCCCTCGCATGGCCGATCTGGCCGAGCGCCTGGAGGTTGTGCCCCGGGCGGTGACGACGCTGGTCGACGGGCTGGAGGCGGCAGGGAAGGCCCGCCGCGTTCCGGACCCCGCCAACCGCCGGGTCATCCGGATCGAGCTGACCGACGAGGGGCGCGCGGCCCTGCGGGAGCTGCGCGGCGCACGCCGGGCCGCCGCGGAGGAGATCCTCGCCCCGCTGACGGAAGAGCAGCGCTCGGTGCTGGGCGGGCTGCTGGACACGCTGATCGACGGCCCCGAGAGCGGTCGGGGCCGTCACACGCCGTGAACCGGGGCCGGGCGTCCCGGGCGCTCCCCGTGTCCCGGGTGGTCCCGGTGACCGGGAGGCTTGCGCTCAGGCCTTCAGGTGCGCCCGGTCCCCCATCACCACCACCGGGTGCCGCTCCGGATCGAGCGTGCGCAGCAGGTACTCCATCGCCGGCTTGGGCAGGCTGACGCAGGCCGACGTGCCGCTGCCGTGGTCCATGTGGAGCCAGATCGAACCGCCCTTGGACGTGCCTTCGGGTCGGGTCGGATCGTTCGGCGGGGTGCCCTTGACGCGGTTGTAGTCGATGGCGATGACGTAGTCGAAGTCGTGCCAGTACGACTTGGCCCACCAGCGCGGCGCCGCGAAGCTCGCGGACCGGCTGTACGGCAGCCCGGCGCCGGGGGCCGGATCGGGGTCCGGCAGCACGCCGCCCGCGTCGCTGAGCGTGAACACGCCGACAGGGCTGCGCTTGTCGTCCTCGTGGTGTTCGGTCGTCCACCCCTTCTTGCCGTTGTGCGCCGCCCAGCTCCGGGCGCGGTGCCAGGCGGATCCCTGCTTCGTGTACAGCACGACCGTGGAGTCGGCGGAATCTTTGCCGTCGCCGTACACCGCGACGACCTGGCGCGAATCGGCGGGGATGTGTCCTTGGAGCCGGTCGCCGACGCCGGGGATCCTGGTCGGGTCGGCGGCCGTGGCACCGCTCCTGCCCGCCCCGTCGGCGGACCCGCTCGCTCCGGAGTCCGCGCCGTGCCCCGACGGGCCGCCGCAGGCCGACAACGCCGTCACCGTCAGCAGGGAACCAAGGGCCGCCATCGCGACCGCCGTACGTCGTACGCCACCACTCGCCATCCGTCCATCGTCGCACCCCCTCCGGGCGGGCCGTCAGGAGTGCGACGGGCGCACGGGGGTGGAGCGCGGCGGGCGCACGTGATCGGAGTGCGGTGGTCGTGCCGGACCGCGTGCGGCGCATCGCGGTCCGATTCGCACGCCACCGTGGAAAACCGCTTGATTTTGGGCGTGTGACGACGCGAACCTTTCACGGTTTGCAGCCTCTTGATGCCGCATAGCAACGGCACCCCTGACACGAGCCACTGGGACGTCATGCAGATCCAAGACCTTCCGTATCCCGACCCGGGCGTGCCGGACGCGCGCTCGGGCCCCCGATTCCTGTGGTGGCTGTTCCGCAACCAGCTCGGTGGCCAACTCAAGTCACTGGCCTGGGGCCTGCTGCACTTCGCCTCCGTCTCGGCCCTGCCCTTCTGTGTCGGTCTCGCCGTCCAGGCGGTCGTCGACCGCTCCGGCTCCCGCCTCGCCGTCGCGGGCGGTGTCATGGTGCTGTGCTGCGCCGGCAACGCGATCGGCGACACCTTCCTGCACCGCTCCGCCATCACCAACTGGATCACCGCCGCGGCCCGCGTCCAGCAACTCCTCGCCCGCAAGACCGCACTGCTGGGCTCGGCGCTGACCCGACGCGTCGCGGCCGGTGAGGTCGTGGCCGTGTCCACCGGCGACGTCGAGAAGATCGGCTGGTTCGTGGAGGCCCTCTCCCGCTTCACCGCGGCCGCGCTCACCATCGTGCTGGTGTGCGTGGCGCTGGTCGTCTACGAGCCGGCGCTCGGCGTCGTCGTGATCGTCGGCCTGCCGGTGCTGGCCCTCGCCGTACTGCCCCTGCTGCCGCGGGCCACCCGGCGGGCCGACGTCCAGCGCGACAAGGCCGGCCGCGCCACCGAGCTCGCCTCGGACACCGTCGCCGGGCTGCGCGTGCTGCGCGGCATCGGCGGTGAGGAACTCTTCCTCGACCGCTACCGCGGCGCCTCCCAGGAGGTGCGCCACGCGGCCGTGCGCAGCGCCCGCATGTGGTCCCTGATCTCGGCGATCCAGGTGCTGCTGCCGGGACTGCTGCTGATCGCCGTGGTCTGGCACGGCGTCCACCTCGCCCGTGACGGCCGCATCGGCGTCGGCGAGCTCGTCACCGTCTACAGCTCCGTCATGATCCTCACCTACCCGCTGCGGCACTTCGAGGAGATCGCCATGGCGTACTCCTTCTCCCGGCCCTCGGCCAAGCGGGCCGCTCGGGTGCTGGCACTGGAACGGGCCACGGACACGGCGGGCTCGCGCGCCGACGAGGCCCCCGCCGGGGACCTGTCCGACCCCGCCACCGGTCTCCTGGCCCCGGCGGGCCGGTTCACCGCCGTCGTGTGCGGCGACCCGGACGCGGCCGGGCGCCTGGCGGAACGGCTCGGCGGGCACCCCTCGGAGAAGGGCACGTCGGCCCTGCTGGGCGGCGTGCCGCTCGACGAGCTGCCCCTGAAGTCCGCGCGCACCGCCGTGCTGGTGCAGGACAAGGACCCCGTACTCCTGTCCGGCACGCTCCGCGAACTGCTCGACGTGCCCGCCTCCGGTGCCGTGAAAGCCGGGGACGCGCTGGCCGCCGCCCAGTGCGGTGACGTACTGACGGCACTCGCGCAGGGGTCGCTCGGCGCCGACGACCCGATGGACGCCCGGATCACCGAGCGCGGCCGGTCGCTGTCGGGCGGCCAGCGCCAGCGGCTGGCCCTGGCCCGCTCGCTGCTCACGGACCCGGAGGCACTGGTTCTGGACGAACCGACCTCGGCCGTGGACTCCCACACCGAGGCACGTATCGCGGAAGGCGTCCGGGCACTGCGCGCGGGTCGCACCACGGTGGTGTTCACCTCGTCACCGCTGCTCCTGGACCGCGCGGACCGGATCGTGTTCCTGCACGACGGCGAGGTCGCGGCGATCGGCGCCCACCGGGAGCTGCTGCACACCGAGCCCCGGTACCGGGCGGTGGTGACCCGCGAGACCGACGAGGAGACCGCGGCGCACCCCGAAGGGGTACCGGCAGGCGGGAAGCCCGCGAAACCCCCGACCGGCAACGGCCGCGGCGACGACCTCGGCAACGGCCGCGGCAGCGACCGCGACGACGCCCTGAGCGACGACGACGTACTGCACCGACTGGAAGAGATCGAGGAGACGGCATGATCGGCGTCGCGCCCCCGTCCTACGACCCGGCGGCTCCCACGACGGCGAGCACCCTGCCCGTCGGCGCCCGCGCGACCGTGCGCGCGTACGCGGGAGAACTGCTGCGCCGGCACCGCCGGGCGTTCCTCCTCCTCGTCACCGTCAACACCGTCGCCGTGATCGCCTCGATGGCGGGCCCCTACCTGCTGGGCGGGATCGTGGAACGGGTCTCGGACGACGCGCGCGAACTGCGTCTCGGTCTGACGGCCACGCTGTTCGTACTCGCCCTCGTCGTGCAGGCCGTCTTCGTGCGCGAGGTACGGCTGCGGGGGGCCGTACTCGGCGAGCGGATGCTGGCCGACCTGCGCGAGGACTTCCTCGTACGGTCGGTGGGTCTGCCGCCCGGCGTGCTCGAACGGGCCGGCACCGGTGACCTGCTCTCCCGCATCACCACCGACGTCGACCGGCTCGCCAACGCCATGCGCGAGGCCGTGCCCCAGCTCGCGATCGGTGCCGTGTGGGTGGTGCTGCTGCTCGCGGGCCTGGTGGTCACGGCTCCGCCGCTGGCGCCTGTGGTGCTGATCGCGGTGCCGCTGCTGGTGATCGGCTGCCGCTGGTACTTCCGCCGGGCACCTTCCGCCTACCGCTCGGAGGCCGCCGGTTACGCCGCGGTGGCCGCCACGCTCGCCGAGACCGTGGACGCCGGGCGCACCGTCGAGTCCCACCGCCTCGATGCCCGTCGCATCGAGCTGTCGGAGCGCCGGATCCGGGAGTGGACGGCCTGGGAGCGCTACACGCTCTGGCTTCGGTCGGTGCTCTTCCCGGTCATCAACGTCACCCATGTGACCGTGCTCGCCTCCGTCCTGCTCATCGGCGGTGTCTTCGTCCTCCAGGGCTGGATCGGCGTCGGTCAGCTGACCACGGCCGCACTGATCGCGCAGATGCTCGTCGATCCGGTCGGCATCATCCTGCGCTGGTACGACGAGTTGCAGGTGGCCCAGGTCTCCCTGGCCCGGTTGGTGGGTGTGCGGGACATCGAGCCGGACGCCGGCGACCCCACGCTGGCCCCCGACGGACGGCACGTGCACGCCGACCGGGTGCACTTCGGCTACCTGGAGGGCGTGGACGTCCTGCGCAAGGTGTCGCTGGAGGTCGCCCCCGGCACCCGGCTCGCCCTGGTCGGCCCCTCGGGCGCCGGCAAGTCCACGCTGGGCAGGCTGCTGGCGGGTATCTACGGTCCTCGCGAGGGCCGGATCACGCTGGGCGGCGCGGAGCTCTCGCGCATGTCCGCGGAACGGGTCCGCTCTCAGGTCGCGCTCGTCAACCAGGAGCACCACGTCTTCGTGGGCTCCCTGCGCGACAACCTGCGCCTCGCCAGAACCGGCGCCACCGACGCCGAGCTGTGGGCGGCACTCGGCGCGGTCGACGCGGACGGCTGGGCCCGCGGGCTCGACGAGGACCTCGACACCGAGGTCGGCTCGGGCGGCTTCGCGCTCACTCCGGCGCAGGCCCAGCAGATCGCGCTGGCCCGCCTCGTACTGGCCGACCCGCACACCCTGGTGCTGGACGAGGCGACGTCGCTGCTCGACCCGCGGGCCGCGCGCCATCTCGAACGGTCCCTGGCCCGGGTCCTGGACGGCCGCACGGTGATCGCGATCGCCCATCGCCTGCACACCGCCCACGACGCGGACGTCATCGCCGTGGTCGAGGACGGCCGGATCAGCGAGCTGGGCAGCCATGACGAACTCGTGGCGGCGGACGGTGCCTACGCGGCGCTGTGGCGGTCCTGGCACGGATAGCCGCACCTCGCCGGCCAGGGACGGGGCAGCGGCGGCACGGGTCGCCGATGCGGCGGCGGCCGGTCCGGTTCCGCCGGGTCTCCGCCGCCCGCCCGGACCCGCTGCGGAACGCCTTGCGTGCACCGCGCGCCACGGGACGGGCGCCTCGGCGCGCTGGGCGGGGCAGCGGGCAGGGCCCGTGAGGTGCCGGGTGGGCTCCGGGAGCGCGGGGCCGCGCCCGGCGGGGGCCGCGGCCCGGCGTCGGTCGTGTGCGGGCACGCCCGGAATCGCTGGGCTGCGACCAGGTCGGGCACGGTGCGCAGGGTCGGGCGGGGTGGTGCCGAGTCCGGTGCTCGTCCCGGATCGGGCGATGGTGGCGGGCCTGACGTTGGCTCCCGGCGGAGTGGTGACGGGAGGCAGGACGCTCGCCCCCGGCCGAGCGGTCGTGCAGTGCTGCTCGATGGTGCCGGGGGGAGTGCATGGGGCGGAGGCGTGGCCGGTGCGGGACCGGCCGGTGTGTGCCGCAGAAGGCGGTGGCGGCCGGAGGGCGGGTGGCGCGGCCGGTACCCGGGCGGGGCCCGTGCCGTTGCGCGGTCCCGAACGGGGGTGGAAGGCTGGGAGGAGGCACCGGCTCGAGATGAGCCCGGGAACCGTGCGGTTCCGTGACGGGCGAGGCCTGTGCCCCGTGCAGCGGCGGCCCGCCGCGGTCCACGGCGAGAAGGGGCCGGTCCCCACCCCCTGGAGGTACCCGTGAACAGCGCCGACGGATGGGGAGACGACGTCTACCAACCCGACGGATCCGAGCAGCGGGAGGACACCGGGCTCCTCGACGGCGAGGACACCCTCGAGGAGGACGGCGTCGACGACCCGCTCGACCGGGGCTGGTCCCCGCCCGAACGCCCCTGGGCCGTGGAGCACACCGGTGTGACGGCCGCCGAACGCCGCCGGGGCGAAACACTCGATCAGCGCCTCGCCGAGGAGCGGCCGGACGAGCTCGGACCCGACGGCGACGGGCTGGGCGACTTGGACGGCACCGACGGGGAACTGCTGGACAACGAGGTCGGCGCGGACCGCTCCGGCCGACTCGTCGCACCCGACGAGGGGGCACACGAGGACGAGGAGCCGGCACTGGTAGCCATGGACGTGGGCATCGACGGCGCGGCCGCCTCCGCCGAAGAGGCCGCGATGCACGTCGTCGACGAGGACTCCCTGCCCGGCTGACACCACTCGCGACGGCGGGTCCGTGCCGTCGCCCCAATGATCCGCGCCGTACGAGGAGCAGCCATGCAGCAGGACAAGCACCCCGACTACCGGCCCGTCGTCTTCCGTGACCGCAGCGCCGGGTACGCCTTCCTCACCCGGTCCACCGCGACCAGTGACCAGACCATCGCGTGGGACGACGGCGAGACCTACCCCGTGGTGGACGTGGAGATCTCCTCGGAGAGCCACCCCTTCTACACGGGCAAGGCGCGAACGGTGGACTCGGAGGGTCGCGTCGCCCGCTTCGAGCGGCGTTACGGCGCGGGCGAGGGGCAGGACACCGGGGGAAACGGCTGAGCCGACCGGACCCGCTTCGCTCAGATGAAGTTGAGTGCCGCCGCGCCGCCCACTCCCCCGAGCAGCATGAACACCGGCATCAGTACCTTGAGCTCCACCCAGCTGCCCGCCCGGAAGCGCATCGCCTTCGGCGGGCCGATGGGGTACCAGCGCTTGCGACCCACCGGTATCGGCCAGAGCACGGGGCAGCCCGAGACGGTCAGCGCGTCCCCGATGTCGTGCACCAGGGCGCCGAGCACGATGGGCAGCCCCAGCCACAGGTACTCCTGGCCCGGTGCGGTGAACAGCCAGTCGGCGCCGCCTTCCGGCTTGTCCAGGATTCCGGCGAGGATCCACGCGCTGGTCCCCGCCAGCAGCCAGACCAGTACATCGCTGCTGGAGCCGCGGGTGGCTCGCCAGAGCAGGCCTTCGATGGCCAGCACCATGTGCACGAAGAGGATCGCCAGGACGGCCCAGCGGCCACCGGTGATGGCCAGGACCGAAGTGCCCCCGCCGATCAGGACCGCCCACAGCCAGGTGTGCGTCAGTGTGCGGTGTCCGCCGGAGCGACGTGGGTCGCCACGCTTCCGCGTGGCCTTGTAGACGGCGTAGGACAGCTTGTCGACGATCTCGCACAGACCCCGTGAGACCGGCCCGAAAGCCCGGGAGATGGTGGCCGCCTTGTGGTCGAGATCCGGGGCGAGCGCCGCTCCGGCGCAGATCAGGGCTCCGGCGAGCAGCACCGGCCAGGGCATCGGGTGTCCCGCGGCGGCGGTCGCCGCTCCGACGCCGAGCCAGGCTGCGGCGCCCGACAGTGAGTGTGCTGGTCCCATCATCGCGCTTGCCCGCCCCATTCCTCGTGTGCCGCTGTGCAGTTGTCCGGGTCCGCTGTTGCCTCGTCGGCGACCCAGCGTAGCGTTCGTGATCTTCACGCGGACAGCCGATTCCCCCATCGCGGCCCGGGGCAGGCAAGATGGGGGCGTGACCCTCATCGATCAGCTGCCGCGGACCGCCGACCCCGATGCCCTGTACGAAGCCTTCGAGGCGTGGGCCCAGGATCGCGGTCTCACGCTCTATCCCCATCAGGAAGAGGCGCTGATCGAGGTCGTCTCCGGCGCGAACGTGATCGTGTCGACGCCCACCGGCTCCGGCAAGAGCATGATCGCGGCCGGCGCCCACTTCGCCGCCCTGGCCCGGGACGAGGTCACCTTCTACACCGCTCCGATCAAGGCGCTGGTGTCGGAGAAGTTCTTCGAGCTGTGCAAGATCTTCGGCACCGAGAACGTCGGCATGCTGACCGGTGACGCCTCCGTGAACGCCGACGCCCCCGTCATCTGCTGCACCGCCGAGGTCCTGGCATCGATCGCGCTGCGTGACGGCAAGCACGCGGACATCGGCCAGGTGGTCATGGACGAGTTCCACTTCTACGCGGAGTCGGACCGCGGGTGGGCCTGGCAGATCCCCCTGCTGGAACTGCCGCAGGCCCAGTTCGTGCTGATGTCGGCGACCCTCGGAGACGTCTCCTTCTTCGAGAAGGACCTCACGCGCCGCACCGATCGTCCCACCGCGGTGGTCCGCTCTGCCACCCGTCCCGTACCGCTCTCCTACGAGTTCCGCTACACCCCGCTCACCGAGACGCTCACCGACCTGCTGTCGGCGCGGCAGGCCCCGGTGTACATCGTGCACTTCACCCAGGCCCAGGCCGTGGAGCGGGCCCAGGCGCTGATGAGCATCAACATGTGCTCGCGTGAGGAGAAGGAGCGGATCGCCGACCTGATCGGCAACTTCCGCTTCACCACCAAGTTCGGACGCAACCTCTCCCGCTACGTCCGGCACGGCATCGGCGTCCACCACGCCGGCATGCTGCCGAAGTACCGGCGTCTGGTGGAGAAGCTCGCGCAGGCGGGCCTGCTCAAGGTGATCTGCGGTACGGACACGCTCGGGGTGGGTGTCAACGTCCCCATCCGGACGGTGCTGTTCACGGCGCTCTCCAAGTACGACGGCACCCGGGTGCGCACGCTGCGGGCCCGGGAGTTCCACCAGATCGCCGGCCGGGCCGGACGCGCCGGGTTCGACACGGAGGGTTTCGTCGTCGCCCAGGCGCCCGAGCACGTCGTCGAGAACGAGAAGGCGCTCGCCAAGGCCGGTGACGACCCGAAGAAGCGGCGGAAGGTGGTGCGCAAGAAGGCTCCCGAGGGTTTCGTGGCCTGGTCGGAGAGCACGTTCGACAAGCTCATCGGCTCCGAGCCGGAGCCGCTGACGTCCCGCTTCCGGGTCACGCACACCATGCTGCTGTCGGTGATCGCCCGCCCCGGCGACGCCTTCTCCGCGATGCGGCACCTGCTGGAGGACAACCACGAGCCGCGCAAGCAGCAGCTCAGGCACATCCGGCGGGCGATCGCCATCTACCGCTCGCTGCTGGACGGCGGCATCGTGGAGAAGCTGGACCAGCCGGACGCCGAGGGACGCGTCGTGCGTCTCACGGTCGACCTGCAGCAGGACTTCGCACTCAACCAGCCGCTGTCCACGTTCGCCCTGGCCGCGTTCGAACTGCTCGACCCCGAGTCCCCGTCGTACGCGCTGGACATGGTGTCGGTCGTGGAGTCCACGCTGGACGACCCCCGGCAGATCCTCGCCGCCCAGCAGAACAAGGCACGCGGTGAGGCCGTCGCCGCGATGAAGGCGGACGGTGTCGAGTACGAGGAGCGCATGGAGCGGCTCCAGGACGTCACCTACCCGAAGCCGCTGGAGGAGCTGCTCTTTCACGCGTACGACACGTACCGCAGGAGTCACCCCTGGGTCGGTGACCATCCGCTGTCCCCGAAGTCGGTCATCCGCGACATGTACGAGCGGGCGCTGACCTTCACGGAGTTGGTCTCCCACTACGAACTGGCCCGCACCGAGGGCATCGTGCTGCGTTACCTGGCGAGCGCCTACAAGGCCCTCGACCACACCGTCCCGGACGATCTCAAGTCCGAGGACCTCCAGGACCTCATCGAGTGGCTCGGCGAGATGGTGCGTCAGGTCGACTCCAGTCTCCTCGACGAGTGGGAGCAGCTCGCCAACCCGGAGGAGATGACCGCCGAGGAGGCTCAGGAGAAGGCCGACCAGGTGCGGCCGGTCACCGCCAACGCGCGCGCCTTCCGTGTGCTGGTCCGCAACGCCATGTTCCGGCGTGTGGAGCTCGCCGCCCTCGACCAGGTCGGTGAGCTGGGCGAGATGGATTCCGAGGCCGGCTGGGACGCCGACGCGTGGGGCGAGGCCATGGACAAGTACTGGGACGAGTACGACGACCTCGGTACCGGCCCCGACGCCCGCGGTCCGAAGCTGCTGGTCATCGAGGAAGAACCGCGGAACGGGCTGTGGCGTGTGCGACAGATCTTCGACGACCCGAACGACGACCACGACTGGGGCATCAGCGCGGAGGTCGACCTCACCGCTTCCGACGCGGAGGGCCGTGCTGTCGTCCGCGTCACCGATGTCGGCCAGCTGTGAACACAGGAGAAACCCACCGATGACGAATCCGGCAGAGAGCCTCGTCGCCCTGCTCGACCTGGAGCAGATCGAGGTCAACATCTTCCGCGGCCGCAGCCCCGAGGAGTCGCTGCAGCGGGTCTTCGGCGGCCAGGTGGCCGGCCAGGCGCTGGTCGCCGCGGGCCGCACCACTGACGGGGACCGCCCGGTGCACTCGCTGCACGCGTACTTCCTGCGTCCCGGACGCCCCGGCGTGCCGATCGTGTACCAGGTCGAACGGGACCGGGACGGACGGTCGTTCACCACCCGCCGGGTCACCGCTGTGCAGCAGGGCCGCACGATCTTCACGCTCACCGCCTCCTTTCACAAGCCTGAGCAGGGAAGTTTCGAGCATCAGCTGCCGCCGGCCCGCAAGGTCCCGGATCCCGAGTCCCTGCCGACGGTCGCCGACGAGGTGCGGGAGCACCTGGGCGCGCTGCCGGAGCAGTTGGAGCGCATGGCCCGCCGTCAGCCCTTCGACATCCGCTATGTCGACCGGCTGCGCTGGAGCGCCGAGGAGGTCGAGGGCGCCGAGCCCCGCAGCGCCGTGTGGATGCGGGCGGTCGGGCCGCTCGGTGACGACCCGCTCGTGCACACCTGCGCCCTGACCTACGCCAGCGACATGACGCTCCTGGACGCCGTGCGCATTCCGGTGGAGCCCCTGTGGGGTCGCCGGGGCTTCGACATGGCGTCGCTGGATCACGCCATGTGGTTCCACCGGCCGTTCCGGGCGGACGAGTGGTTCCTGTACGACCAGGAGTCGCCGATCGCGACCGGTGGGCGGGGGCTGGCCCGCGGGCGGATCTACGACGCGGAGGGACGCATGCTGGTGTCCGTCGTTCAGGAGGGGCTCTTCCGGGCCCTGTAGGTCAGGAGTCCCTGCGCCACAGTCGTCCGAACAGGCCGCTCCGCCGTCGGTTTCGTTCCGTCTCGCGCGGCGCGGGCTGCTCCGTTTCAGGTGGGCGCGGCTCTGTTTCGGGTAGCACGGGATTCCTGCCTCGCGGTGCGGTCGGCATGCCGCGCGGCACCGGCCGTGGGGCCGGGTGCTGTCCGCGGGCCGCTGCCACCGCGTGCGCCAGATCCGAGCGCAGCCACTCGATCTCGTCGGGGTCACCCGCCGTCATGATCTCCTCGGCGAGCTGCGCGGCCGGGGAGCCCGGCGAGCCGTGCGCCGCCGGCATGGGACGGAACCGGCGCAGGTGAGAGCGCTCGTAGGGGTCGGTGACGACGTCCGAGACATCGGTGGCGTCGAGGAGGGATGCCACGGCCGCGGCCCGCGCCCAAGGATGGTCGGCCTGACGGAGAAGAAGTCCCAGGCGCCTGCCCCGCCAGTTGCGGGGGCGCAGGTCCAGCCCCTCCCCCAGTTGGTCCCTGAGCCCCTGGGGTGTGCGGCCCTTCAGCAGTGCGGCGTTCTTCTCGTCGGCAGCGAACTGACGTAGTTCGTCGCTCAGGTACAGCCACACGACGGCTCGGTAGCGGTTGAGGTAGAAATGCACGGGCACGAGCAGTCCGAGCCGTGCCAGCCGGTTGAACCTGGCACCGGTCACCTCCATCACGGCAGCGCCCGCCGTGGTGCCGACGGCCCTGACACTCTCCCGCAGCGCGGACGAACCGTGTCCTGTCCGGATCCGCTCGATCTCGTCCCGGGGGACGCGTCGGCCCCCTCCCCCTTCGTCGGGTACGGTGCGGACGCGGCCGAGGTGCACCGCCAGGTCGAACTCGCTGCGTTTGAGTCCGAGCTCCCGTGCCGCGCGGCTCGGTGCGAGTGTGGTGCCGCGGTCGGCGGCCCCGGTGGCACGGCCCTGCTCGCTCGTCGCTGTGGTCTGAGGCGTGATGATGTCGCCGGACATGGTCTTCTCCCCCGCGGAGTGTGCGGCCGGCGCCGTCCGCGCCCGCCTGACACAAGAACCGTAGCCGCGTTCGCGACATCCGTGGCAGCCTGTGGAAAACTCTCCGACCGACCTCGCGGGATCGGTGAACGTCCAGGTCAGGGCGGTCAGGTCTCTTCTGTGGGCGCTATCCGTCCCGGCTGCCGGGTATCGACGTCGAGGTGCTCTCCCACCCGGTTCACGAGCAGTGTCATCTCGTACGCGATCTGTCCGAAGTCGGCCTCCGCGCCGCTGAGCACGCACAGGCAGCTGCCCGTTCCGGCCGCGGTGACGAACAGGACGGCGTCGTCGAACTCGACCATCGTCTGTCGTACCCGGCCTGCGCCGAAGTGGCGGCCCGAGCCCTTGGCCAGGCTGTGGAGTCCGGACGAGACGGCGGCGAGGTGCTCGGCGTCCTCACGTCGCAGGCCCGTGCTGGCTCCGGTCACCAGTCCGTCGTTGGACAGGACCAACGCGTGCCGTACGTGTTCGACGCGCGCGGTCAGGTCGTCCAGCAGCCAGCCGAGTCCCTGGTTCTGCACCATGATCCGATCTCCCCGTGTCTCCCCGTGCGCGATGCCTCCCCCTGGCTGGGGGACCCGTCCGCCAGCCTTCACCACGCCCGTGCTCCGGGCAAGGAGGATAGGGGCATGGCACAGAAGATGACCGATGAGGAATGGCGGGCGTTCGTCTCGGACGGCACCCGCACCGGAAAGCTCTCGACCGTCCGGGCGGACGGCAGCCCGCACGTGGCACCGATCTGGTTCCTGTTGGACGGCGACGACGTGGTGTTCAACACCGGCAAGGACACGGTGAAGGGGCGCAACCTGACCCGTGACGGCCGCATCGCCCTGTGTGTGGACGACGACCGGCCGCCCTTCGACTTCGTCGTGCTGCAGGGGCGTGCGCGTATCTCGGAGGACATCGGCGAACTCCGGCACTGGGCCGCCCGTATCGCCGCCCGGTACATGGGCGAGGAGCGCGCCGAGGAGTTCGGGGCGCGCAACGGCGTCCCGGGCGAGCTTCTGGTCCGTGTCACCGTGGACAAGGTCCTGGCCCAGAAGTCGGTGGCGGCGGACTGACGATCGTCTGTCACGGGCACCGGCCCGGTCGGCGGACGGAGTCGAGCAGCCGGGCGGTGTGCATTCCGTCCGACGTGCTCCGCCAGCCGGATCGGTACTTCCTTGCCCGAGTCGCGGTGCCGGGCGTCGCAGCGGACGACGGGCGTTCCCACGTCCAGGTCGAGGGCGCGCAGGACGTCGGGGGCGTCGTAGCGGCCTGCTCACGTGAAGCAGTTCACGGCCACCACGAACGGGATGTGCCGGTGCTCGAAGCAGGCGGCCGCCGGGAAGCGGTCCGCCAGACGCCGGGGGTCCGCCGGGACAACGGCGCCGAGTGCACCCTGCGCCGGTTCCGTCCCAGAGGGACCAGCACCGGTCGATCAGCCGACCGGTGTCGCCCGCTGACGCAGAGAAGCACTGGAACGATCGCGTCACGCTCCAAGGTGTGCACTGCTGCATCTTCTGTGCTCTTGGGGGGATCATGCGCATCATGAGCGACGACCACACGCACGTCCAGGAATTCTTCGGCGCCCGCGCCGCCGGCTGGGACCGCCGGTTCCCCGACGACGGCCCGGCCTACGCGGCCGCGGTCGCCGAGTTGGGACTGCGGGAGGGGGATCGCGTGCTCGACGCCGGGTGCGGCACCGGGCGGGCGCTGCCCCCGTTGCGTGCCGCCGTGGGTCCGTCGGGGGTGGTGGTCGGTGCGGATCTGACGCCTGCCATGCTGCGGGCCGCCGTAGCGGCCGGAAGGGACGGTGACGGGCACTTGTTGTTGACCGACGTGGCGGCGCTGCCGCTGCGGTCGCGGTCGCTCGACGCCGTGTTCGCGGCGGGTCTCGTCGCGCATCTGCCCGATCCGGCCGGAAACCTTCGGGAGTTGGCGCGGGTGGTGCGTCCCGGCGGCGTGCTGGCCCTGTTCCACCCGATCGGCAGAGCGGCGCTCGCGGCACGGCAGGGCCGGCGGATCACGCCGGGCGATCTGCGGGCCGAGCCCAACCTCCGTCCGCTGTTGGCCGGTTCCGGGTGGGACATGACGGCCTACATCGACGAGGACGCCCGCTTCCTGGCCCTGGCGGTGCGCGCGAGCTGAACGCCTCCGGCCTTCCTGGAGCAACCCACGAGTCGCTTCCGCGACGCTGACCGGCCGCTGGATGCCGCGGAGTTGGACTATCGCCTTCGGCGTGGCGTACTGACCGTCGCGCGAGCCGCTAGCAGGCTCCGGGGAGCGGTCGCTTCACTCGGCGGCTGATGTGTCGATGTGGCGGACCGGGCAGGCCCGGAGGCCGGGGACCGGGCGGGTGCCGAGGTCAGCCAGCCGGTAGCCGTTCGGGTAGCCCTTGACCTGGCGGTTCTGACGGGCGTGCTGCGGGGCACGCCTCGGCGGCAGCAGACGGACCGCCCGCCCGCGCAGCCTCGCTGCGCGACGCACGACCGCACGGGTGGCGGGACCGGGCTGGTCGTATCCGAAGGCCCGCAGCAGGGGGTCGTCGAGCAGGGCCAGGGTCCCGGCACGCAGGAGCGGTGCGAAGGGGCGCGGATACCAGGAGGCCATGAGGTCCAGGGTGGCGTCCGAAACGCGGCGGCCACCCTCGTCCCAGGCGAAGTGGGCTTCCTCGTACGCGTCGAGGCAGGCTTCGAACTCCTCGTAGGTACCGGGGATGTCCTTGATGCCCATGTGCCGTCCCAGCGTGCGGTAGTGGACGGCGGAGGCGACGATCTCGTGGCGTGACATCCGGCGCCACCCGTAGCTGTCGATCCAGCGTTTGGGGACCACGGCGAACGTGCACAGGACGTATCGCATGTCGTCGTTGGTGATGTCGTAGCTGCGGTGCATCCGGTTGATGCTCCGGATGGCCGTACGGCCCTGCTCACTGCCGAACCCGTGTTCCACGATGGCGTCGAGCAGCAGCGCCGTGTCGTCGTACCGCTTCTGGGGCCTGTCGGTGAACTCCGCCGTCTCGGCGAGCAGTCGGCCGATGCTCGGCACGGCGTAGGTGCGGTACAGCGCCAGTTCCAGTGCGCGGGCGAAATCCCAGGGGAACTCGTAGGCCGAGGACAGTCGATAGATCTCCGAGGCGTCCTCGTACGGATCCATGCTCCTGATCCGGGCCAGTCGTTCGAAGCGCTGCATCTGGCTGCCCCCTTCTGCCGTCGAGGCTTCAACTCTACGTTGAGTAGCAGGGGATGCACGGTCAGGAACGGAAATCGGCAGGGGGAGGGTGGTCCGCTTGTTCGACAGGATCCGCGGGGCCTGGGACAGATCTCGCGCCGCTCGGCGCACGGAGGGCGAAACGGGGAGGAGAACGGGGAGAGACCCTCGGTCGCACAATCTGTTCGAGGCCGCCGCCGCGTACGTCGCGGCGTGTGTGGACGACGATCAGGAACGGATCGACGAGGCGGCGGCCCGCGTGTCGCCCGAAGCCCTGTCCTTCGGGGTGAACGAGTTGGCCTGCCGGGCCGTGGTCGCGCTGGCGCGCGAACGGGACGCGCCCCCGGGAGATGTGGCCCGCGCGCTCCTCGGTCTGCCCGCGAACTGAGCGGTACGCCCTCGGCGCCGAGTGGTCGATTCGCCCCCGTCCAGCCGGAAAACTGCAGCTCGGGTGCGTCTGGGAGTCGTGACAAGGGCTTCCCGGGCGCACTAAGGTGCGCGCCATTGGGACCAACTGATGGGGAGGCTGGGATGGCCGGGACGGACGAGGACGCCGTCGCCGCCGCGGACGATGCGCTCTACGTGCTCACGGCGGTGCTGCTGACGCCGGCGAAGTTTCCGAGCGTGCTGGGCGACGACTTCCCGGAGGCGTGCGCGGCGCTCGGTCTGCCTCCGTCGGCCGACGGCTACGGCCTGGTGCTCGGCCAGGACGGTGGCGGCGCCCGGTGGACCGTCGTGATCGACGACGCCTCACTGGTCGCCGTCGCCGTGGCCTCCTGGGACTGCGGCATGGAGTACGACCTGTCGCCGGACGAGCGTACGGTCGTCACCGCGCTGCCCGGCTGGCCCCTCGCGGTCGCCGTGGCGGCGCCCGGTGTGCCCGAGCCCCACGACCCCGGGCCCGAGATCGCCGACCAGCCCGCACTGTGCCCGCCGGACACCACTGTGTGGGGGTCCGCGCAGCGCCGCCTGGGGGCCGACGAGATCGCCATGCAGTGGGCCCAGTGGCGGGACCAGATCGACGACGCGAAGTTCTCGGTTCCGGACGGTGGTGTGGAGGGCGACGCGGGCGCCGACGGGGACACTCCGGCCGAAGCGGCGAACGCGGCCGGTGCCGGTGCCGGTGCCGGTGCCGGTGCCGGTGCCTCGAAGGATCCGACCGGCACAAGGCGGTCCGGGCACCGCGGCGTCCGGCGGGTACTCGCGGAGGCCCGTGCCTACGTCGACACACCACCGCCGCTCGGCCGGGTCCGGTCGTCGTTCGCACCGGGGGAAGCGCGGACGCTGCGCGCGGACGGCCCGGGCTGGTCGCTCGTCGCCCGGACCGACGACATCGCGTTCGTCCTGCTCGACGACGAACCCGGAGAGGTCCTGCCGGTGGGGCGGGGGCCGGCCCTGCCGGGGCTCCTGGAGGCCCTCGACAAGATGGCCGTACGGCCGAGCTGAGGACGGGCGACAGGGGTCTCACCGCCGGGTCCCCGTCACCGGCAGCCAGGAGTGGGCGGGGCACCCGGCTGTCTTCAACCACCATGGGCGGCACTCCGCGTATGTGTCCCCAGCCCATGGAAGAGGCCGTGGCGGGCCCACACGATGGGGCAGCTCTCAGTCCCGCTTCCCTGTCGTGCCTGGAGGACCGGATGCGCCTGCCCCGTGGTGTCCCGTTGCTCGCCGCCGCCCTGACTGCCGTCGCGCTCACCGGGCCGTCGCCCACCCCGGCGGCGGCCGACCCCGGCTCGCCCTGCGCCCGGCAGGAGCGCGTACGGGTGCCCGGCGCGGCTCTCCAACGCAGCGCCTGCCTGGCCGACCTGACGACGACGGGACTGGCGGGCACCCCGTTCACCGACATCGCCGACCAGGACGGGCTGACTGCGGAAGGCACCAGGACACCGTCCGGGGTCCCCGGCATCCAGGTGGACGGGTACTTCCGGACTCCTCGCACTTCAACACCACGCACGGCTGGCGGCACGACGCGCAGTTCGTCATCCGGCTGCCGGACCACTGGAACGGCGGCCTCGTCGTGACGGGGGCGCCCGGTACCCGCAAGCAGTACGCCACCGACAAGGCGATCTCCGACCGCGCGCTGGCGCAGGGGTACGCGTACGCGGCGACCGACAAGGGCAACAACGGGACGGACTTCTACCGGGACGGCAGGCGGCCAGCGGACGCGGTCGCCGAATGGAACACGCGGACCACCCAGCTCACCCGGGCCGCGCGGCGGGTCGCCGCCCAGCGCTACGGGCACGCACCGCGACGCACGTACATCGCCGGCATCTCCAACGGCGGCTACCTCGCCCGCTGGCAGTTGGAGAACCACCCCGAGCTGTACGACGGCGGCGTGGACTGGGAGGGGGCGCTGTGGACCGCGGACGGCCCGAATGTGCTCACCTCGTTGCCGACGACGGTGGCCCGGACGTCGGGCGAGGCGGGGGACGAGGACCTGTACGCGGTGGGGTTCGCTCACGGTTCGGAGTTCTTGTGGCCGTACCACGAGAAGGCGTACTGGGGTGTGACGCAGAAGATCTACCGGGCCGAGTTCGACCCGGCCTACGATCCCCGCTGCCCCGGGCCCACCGCCGGGTCCTCGCCCGAGGAGATCCTGGCACCGTGCCCGTCCGACGCGACGTACGACTACGCGGCACGGCCCGCCTCGGTGCACCGCGCGGTGGCACGGGTGGCACTGACCGGACGCATCGGGAAGCCGTTGATCACACTGCACGGCGATCTGGACGCGCTGCTGCCCCGGGCCGCCGACTCCGACGTGTACGCGCAGATGATCGACGCCGGCGGACGGGGCCGACTGCACCGCTACTACACGGTCCGGGGCGGAACCCACGTGGACGGTCTGTACGACACGTATCCCGACAGGCTGCGGCCGATTCTCCCCTGCTTCCGCTCCGCGTTCGACGCGCTGACCGGATGGGTGGAGCGGGGCACCCCGCCGCCCGAGGACCACGCGGTCGGCGAGCCGGCCGACGGCGACGTGCTCGACTCCTGCTCGCCGGCCGGTCCGGCCACGACGCGGCGTTAGCCCCTCAACGACCTATCTCCTTGCGTGAGACACGGCGCAGCCTGCGCCGCTGCGAGGGATCCAGGGTGAGGTAGGCGGCGGCCGGGACTCCCAGAACTATCAGCAGGGCGGCCCACCAGGGCAGCCAGATCAGCAGGATCAGTCCGGCCGCCACACCCCCTGCTGCGACCTTGGCGTTCTTCGACATGATGTCGCCTCCTTCGCGGCCACTGCCGCTCTCTGTCCTGAAAACGGGCCCGCGCTCCCGGCAGTTCCGCGACGTGACCCTGAGAACTCCCTGAGACGCGCCCCCTACGCACCCCTGAGTTCTCGCGAATTTCCATGGAGTTCTCGTCGGCGGCTGAGTCGGGAGAGGCGCCGAGGGAGCACCTCCCCATCTGAAGAGTGACTCATGCCACAGCTGGACGGCATCCGGGAGCCGATGTGCTGGTGTACAGTCGGCCGCCGCATCCCAGCTAGTCAAATTTGAGGAATACATCATCGCTGCGCAGACAGCTCTTGCCTCGTCCCCGGAGTTCTCCGCACTCGTCGGCTGCTGTGCCGTCTTCCTGCCCGGTGATCCCGGTCGCGCCGGTGCGGTCGCGTTCTGGCGGCCCGACGGCGAAGCACTCCGGGCCGTCGCTTCGGGTACCACGGAAAGTCTGACGGTCGTACTGCCCGGCGGTGACGGTGTGGAGGCGGTGAGCGTGCCCGCGGTGCTCCTGCCCGTGCGGGCGGCCCTGCCGGTTCTCACACGCGCGCGTGCCCACGCGGAGGGCCACCGGGCGTCGGTGTTCTGGGGTGCGGTCGCCGTCGAAGCCCTGCACCTCGTCGCGCGCGGGCTGTTGCTGCCCGGCCTGTCCGCGGCCGACCACGACGCCTGGCGCACCGGTCCGCTCGGCGCGCGGGAGTCCGATCGGATCCGCCATCTCGCCGCCGCCATGCCGCCCGAGGCACACGCGGTTCCGGTCAACCGCACCGAACCCTTGCGGTTGCCCGACCAGGAACGGCTGGTGCGCGCCTTCCTGGACGCCGTCGCGGACATCCTGCCCCGCTCGCCCGCCGCCGCACTCCTGACACCCGGGCCCGCCTACGCCTCACGGCAACCGCAGCGGTCGCCCGAGCTGCGCGAGTGGGCCGCGGACGTCTCCTCGGGACACGACACGGGCGTACGGCTGTCGCTGCGCATCGAGGTGCGAGGGCTGTCCGCCGAAACTGTCCCGGACGCCCGTCCGGCGTTCCGGGCGGTGCCTCAAGTGCACAGCGTCGACGACCCCACGCGTGTCGCGGACACAGCCGAGGTGTGGGCCGGTGCCGTGGGCGATGCCTTCGGCACTCGCGCGCGTATGGATGCCCTGCTCGCCCTGCGCCGGGCGGCACGGGTCTGGCCCTCGCTCACGCCTCTGCTGTCGGCGTCGGTGCCGGACGCCGTCGAACTCACCGACGAGGAGATCACCGAGCTCCTCGGAGCCGGGTCCCTCGCACTCGCCGGCGCGGGAATCGATGTGCACTGGCCGAGGGAGCTGGCCCGCGACCTGACCACCCGCGCCGAGGTCGGGCCGCCCGACGGAGACACGACGTCCCGTACGGCCGCGTCCGAGTCCACAGAGGCACCATCGTTCCTGTCCGCCGATGCGCTGCTCGCCTTCAACTGGACCTTCGCGCTGGGCGGCAAGGGACTCACGCGCGAGGAGCTGGACCTGCTCGCCGAGGCGAACCGCCCCGTCGTACGACTGCGCGACCAGTGGGTGCTCGTCGACCCCGGGGAGGTCCACCGCGCCCGCGCCCGGCACGACCACAAGGTCACACCGGTGGACGCGCTCGCCGCGGCCCTGACGGGTTCGGCGGAGGTCGACGGACACCGCGTGGAGGTGCGCCCCACGGGATGGCTGGCGACGGTACGGGAGCGGCTCGCCGACCCTGAGGGCCAGGACGCCGTCGCGCAGCCCGCCGCGCTCGACGCCACACTGCGCGACTACCAGCGGCGGGGTCTCAACTGGCTGGCCCGCATGACGTCCTTGGGTCTGGGCTGCTGTCTCGCCGACGACATGGGGCTCGGGAAGACCATCACCCTGATCGCCCTGCATCTGCACCGGCAGACCGACGCCGACGCCGCCGGACCCACCCTGGTGGTGTGCCCGACCTCCCTGATGGGCAACTGGCAGCGCGAGATCGAACGGTTCGCGCCCGGCATCCCCGTGCGCCGCTTCCACGGCACCCGCCGCGACCTCGACGACCTCGTGGACGGCGAGTTCGTGCTGACCACCTACGGCACCATGCGTCTGGACACCGACCGGCTGTCCGCCGTGTCGTGGGGCATGGTCGTGGCGGACGAGGCCCAGCACGTGAAGAACCCGTACTCCGAGACCGCGCGACGGCTGCGCTCCATCGGCGCACGCGCGCGCGTGGCGCTCACCGGAACCCCTGTGGAGAACAACCTCTCGGAGCTGTGGGCCGTCCTCGACTGGGCCACTCCCGGGCTCCTGGGCCGGCTCGGCAGCTTCCGCCGGCACTACGCCCGGGCCATCGAGGGCGGCCAGGACCCGGCCGCGGCAGAACGGCTGGCCAGGCTCGTACGGCCCTTCCTGCTCCGACGCCGCAAGTCGGACCCGGGAATCGCGCCGGAGCTGCCGCCGAAGACCGAGACGGACCACCCCGTGTCGTTGACCGCTGAACAGACGGGCCTGTACGAGGCGGTGGTACGTGAGGCGCTCGCGGAGATCGCCGGGTCCGACAGCATGGCGCGGCGCGGCATGATCGTGAAACTGCTGACGAGTCTCAAGCAGATCTGCAACCACCCGGCGCAGTTCCTGAAGGAGGACCGGCCGAAGATCGCCGGCCGTTCGGGGAAGCTGGAGCTGCTGGACGAACTGCTCGACACGATCCTCGCCGAGGAGGCGAGCGTGCTGGTCTTCACCCAGTACGTGCAGATGGCGCGGCTCCTCGAGCAGCACTTGGCCTCGAGGGGTGTGCCGTCGCTGTTCCTCCACGGCGGCACGTCGGTCGCGGCTCGGGAGTCGCTGGTGCGGCGGTTCCAGGAAGGCGAGGTCCCGGTCTTCCTGCTGTCGCTCAAGGCGGCGGGCACCGGGCTGAACCTCACGCGCGCGGAGCACGTCGTGCACTACGACCGCTGGTGGAACCCGGCCGTGGAGGCACAGGCCACCGATCGTGCCCACCGCATCGGCCAGACCCGTCCCGTGCAGGTGCACCGGCTGGTCGCGGAGGGCACGATCGAGGACCGCATCGCCGCCCTGCTGCATCGCAAGAGGGAACTCGCCGACGCGGTGCTGGGCGCGGGCGAGGCGGCGCTCACGGAACTGACGGACGCGGAGCTGGCCGACCTGGTCGAGCTGCGAGGGGGTACGCGATGACTCGGTACGACGACGGTGCGGAGCGGACGTTCGTCGCGCTGCCGCCCACGCAGGGGCGGGGTTTCGCGCAGACCTGGTGGGGCCGCGCCTGGCTGAAGGCGCTGGAGGACGCCGCGATGGACACGGCGCAGGTGAAGACGGGACGCAGGCTCGCGCGCGCGGGAGCGGTCGGAGCGGTGTCGGTACGGCCGGGGCGTATCACCGCGGTCGTCCAGGACCGGGACCGTACGGCGCACCGGGCCGACGTCCTGCTGGAGGAGTTGTCCGACGCCCAGTGGGATCGTTTCGCCGACATGGCGGTCGAGCGGTCCGGGCATGTGGCGGCGCTGCTGGACCGCGACATGCCGCCGCACCTGGTGGAGGACGCCGCGGCCGCAGGCATCGACCTGTTGCCGGGCATGGGCGACCTGGAGCCCGAGTGCGACTGCGGCGCCTGGGACCACTGCGGGCACACCGCGGCGCTCTGTTACCAGGTCGCCAGGCTGCTGGACCAGGACCCCTTCGTCCTGCTGCTGATGCGGGGACGCGCGGAGAACGCCGTGCTCGACGCGCTCCAGGCGCACGGCTGCGCACCCACCGAGGAGTCAGGCTCCCTGCCGGAGGGTGTGGACGCCGCTGAGGCGTGGGATGCGGGGCACGTGCTGCCGCCGTTGCCCGCCCCGCCCGTCGTCGGTGAGGGCCCGGGGGTGCCGCCGTCCCTGGACACCGAGACGGCGCCCCCACTCGGCGTCGACCCGTCCGCGCTGGCCTTCCTTGCCACCCGGACGGCGGCGGAGGCCCACCGCCTGCTCGTGGAGGCGCTGCGGAGCGGGCACGACCGGCAGGGCGTGCCCCCGGAACCGACCGTGGCCCAGGATGCGGTGCGTCTGGCCGCCGGGGGGCCCGGGCCGGACGCGTGGGACCGCCTCGGCGAGGGTTCGGGGCGCACGCGGGAGGCGCTGGCCGTGGCCGTACGCGCGTGGCGGCTCGGCGGCGGGGCCGCGCTGGCGGCGCTCGAGGAGGAGTGGGCGGTGGAGGGCGACACGCTCGCACGCGCGCGTGCGGCGCTGGAGTCGGCCTGGGAGGAGGACGAGCGCCCGTCGTTGCGGGCGCGGGCCAACCGGTGGACCGTCGTCGGCGCACCCCACCAGCTTCGCCTCGACCACGAGGGGCGTTGGTGGCCGTACCGCAAGGAAGGCGGCCGCTGGGTCCCCGCGGGCGGCGCGTCCCAGGACCCCGCGACGGCCCTTGCCTCGGCGGACCTTTCGACGGGGGACGAGCCCTGACGTCGCCCGTTCCGCTCCGCACCGCGCGCCGCACCACTCGGTCTGCTCCGCCTCGGCAGGTTCGGCCGCGGGCGGCCGGTCACACGCTCCGCCCCGGACGGGCTCGGTCGGCCGGCGGCCGAAATGGGTTCCGGGCCCCGGACCTGCACGGCGCAGGTTCCCGCCCCCGTCCGTGAACGTGCGGACTCCGCCCCGTCTGCGGAACACAAGGGCTCCCACGGGCTGAGGGGCGGCCGCGAACGACACGGGCTCCGGCCCCGTCCGTGAAGAAGGGGCCGGAGCCGGTGCGCGCGTGAGGGGGCTGGTCAGCGGGCGCCGAGGAGGTGGTCCATGGCGAGCTGGTCGAGGTGCTCGAAGGCCATGCCGCGCGCGGCGGCCGCGTCCACGTCGAAGGTGTCGTAGGCGCTCCGGTCGGCCAGCAGCGCCGCGAGACCGTCTTCGGCGGTCGGGCGGGCCAGCTCGTCCAGCCGGGCCGCCGCCAGTGCCTCCTGCACCTGCGGGTCGGCGCGGAAGGCGGCGGCCCGGTCCTTGAGGATCAGGTAGTTGCGCATGCAGCCGGCCGCCGACGCCCACACGCCGTCGAGGTCCTCGGTCCGCGGCGGCTTGAAGTCGAAGTGCCTCGGGCCCGCGTACCCGGCCCGCTCCAGCAGGTCGACGAGCCAGAACGCGGCCCGCAGGTCGCCCGCGCCGAACCGCAGGTCCTGGTCGTACTTGATGCCCGACTGGCCGTTGAGGTCGATGTGGAAGAGCTTGCCCGCCCACAGCGCCTGGGCGATCCCGTGCGGGAAGTTCAGACCGGCCATCTGCTCGTGGCCGACCTCCGGGTTCACGCCGTACAGCTCCGGCCGCTCCAGACGCTCGATGAACGCCAGCGCGTGCCCCACCGTCGGGAGGAGGATGTCGCCGCGCGGCTCGTTGGGCTTCGGCTCGATCGCGAACTTGAGGTCGTAGCCCTGCTCGGTGACGTACTCGCCCAGCAGGTCGAAGGCCTCCTTCATGCGGTCCAGCGCGTCCCGCACGTCCTTCGCCGCGCCGGACTCCGCGCCCTCCCGGCCGCCCCAGGCCACGTAGACACTCGCGCCCAGCTCGACCGCGAGGTCGATGTTGCGGATCGTCTTGCGCAGCGCGTAGCGGCGCACGTCGCGGTCGTTGGCCGTGAAGGCGCCGTCCTTGAACACCGGGTGCGTGAACAGGTTCGTCGTCGCCATCGGCACCTTCATGCCGGTCGCGTCCAGCGCCTGCCGGAACCGCTTGATGTGCGACTCCCGCTCCGTGTCGCTCGACCCGAAGGGGATCAGGTCGTCGTCGTGGAACGTGACGCCGTGCGCACCCAGCTCGGACAGACGCCGTACCGACTCGGCGGGGTCCAGGGCCTGCCTGGTGGCGTCACCGAACGGGTCACGGCCCTGCCAGCCGACCGTCCACAAACCGAACGTGAACCTGTCCTCGGGAGTGGGCTGGTAGTTCATTCCGTGGCTCCTCACTCGCTGCCGATCAATCGCTGCCGACTATTTCGTCATGGCGCTTTACAAATTAGTATGCACACACGGTCCTGGGAAGGGACAAGGTGTCCCCGAAGGAGTGAAGGCCGGGTCCCAGGACCCGCGGAAGAGGGAGAAGCCCGATGTCAGCTGCCGAGGGTCCGCTCGTCGTCGGCGTGGACACGTCCACCCAGTCCACCAAGGCGCTGGTCGTCGACGCGGCCACCGGCCGGGTCGTCGCGAGTGGCCAGGCGTCCCACACCGTGTCCTCCGGGGCCGGCCGCGAGAGCGACCCCCGCCAGTGGTGGGACGCGCTGGGCGAGGCCCTGAGCCAGTGCGGGGAGGCCGCCCGGGAGGCCGCCGCGGTGTCCATCGGCGGGCAGCAGCACGGCCTGGTGACGCTGGACGCGCGGGGCGAGCCGGTGCGCCCCGCCCTGCTGTGGAACGACGTGCGCTCGGCCCCGCAGGCCAGCCGCCTGATCGACGAGCTGGGCGGGCCCAAGGCCTGGGCGGAGCGCACGGGGAGCGTGCCCAGCGCCTCCTTCACGGTCACCAAGTGGGCCTGGCTGGCCGAGCACGAGCCGGACGCGGCCCGCGCGGTGAAGGCCGTACGACTCCCCCACGACTACCTCACCGAGCGCCTCACCGGCGAGGGGACCACCGACCGCGGCGACGTGTCCGGCACCGGCTGGTGGGCGTCGGACACCGAGGAGTACGACGAGGGGATCCTCGCGCGCGTGGGGCTCGATCCGGCGTTGCTGCCCCGGGTGGTCCGGCCCGGTGAGGTGGCCGGCACCGTACGCGACGGGCACGGCCTGCCGTTCTCCAAGGGCACCCTGGTCGCCGCCGGCACCGGCGACAACGCGGCCGCCGCGCTGGGCCTTGGGCTGCGTCCCGGGGTTCCGGTGATGAGCCTCGGCACGTCGGGCACGGCGTACGCCGTGTCACGGCACCGGCCCGCCGACCCGACCGGCACGGTGGCGGGCTTCGCCGACGCGCGCGGCGACTGGCTGCCACTGGCCTGCACCCTCAACTGCACGCTTGCCGTCGACCGCGTCGCCGCCCTGCTGAACCTGGACCGGGAAGCCGTCGAGCCCGGCACCGAAGCCACGCTCCTGCCCTTCCTGGACGGCGAGCGCACACCGAACCTCCCGCACTCCTCGGGCCTGCTGTACGGGCTGCGCCACGACACGACCGCCGGTCAGCTGCTCCAGGCCGCGTACGACGGCGCCGTCCACTCTCTGCTCGGCGCCCTCGACCTGGTCCTCGACGCGGACGCGGACCCCGGCGCACCACTGTTGCTGATCGGTGGCGGCGCGCGGGGAGCGGCCTGGCAGCAGACGGTACGGCGGCTGTCGGGCCGCCCTGTCCAGATCCCCGAGGCGAGGGAACTGGTCGCCCTGGGCGCCGCCGCGCAGGCGGCCGGCCTGCTGACGGGCGAGGACGGGGCCGCGGTCGCCCGGCGTTGGGACACGGCCGCCGGGCCGGTGCTCGACGCCGTGGAACGGGACGAGGCGACGCTGAACCGGATCACCGGGGTACTCTCCGACGCGGCACCGCTGCTGGAACGGAACGTGGACCCCCGCTGAGGGCACGCCCGCACGGGCGACGCCACCGGCGGGTTGCCCGCCGACCGTTCCCGCGCGGCGCCGCGGGAGGGGACCTGTCGGAGCGCACCCGTCCGACTCGCCCCGAGCCGGAGGGCACGCTCAGGATGACCGTCACCGGCGGTCCTCCGCCGAGGCCCCGTACCCGGACGGGGCCGCCGGGGCTCCGCACAGGCGGGGCCGCGTCCTGGACCGGGCCGAGCGACGACAGACCAAGGACTGACGGAGGCATGACCGCACCGCCGCACGAAGCGCACCCGGCCCGCCCCGGGCGGGCACTGCCGGACACCCAGCAGGGCATGCGCCGTCGCAATCTCGCGCGCGTGATGCACACCGTCAGCGCCGAGGGCCCGCTGTCCCGGGCCGCCGTCGCCTCACGTATCGGGTTGACGCGCGCGGCGGTGTCGACCCTCGTGGACGAACTCATCCGCTCGGGCCTGCTGGAGGAGCTGGGTCCGGAGCGTCCCGGTCGCGTGGGCCGCCCCGGATCCGCGCTCGCCGTCAGCGCGCAGGGCCCGGCCGGAATCGGGGCGGAGGTCGGCGTCGACCACCTCGCGGTCTGCGCCGTCGACCTGCGTGGCCGGGTGCGCGCGCGGGCCGTGCGGTACGGCAGCAATCGGGGCCGCTCCCCGGAGCCGGTGCTCGAGCAGCTCGCCGCACTGGTGCGGCAGGTCGTCTCGGAGGCGGAGGCCGAGGGACTGTGGTCGGCCGGGCTCGCGGTGGCCGTGCCGGGTCTGGTGGCCAGGGACGGCCGGACCGTCGTGCGCGCCCCGAACCTGGACTGGCACGACACCGATCTCGGCGCCCTGCTGCCCCCGGACCTCACGCCGACCGTGGACAACGAGGCCAACTTCGGGGCGCTCGCCGAACTCTGGCTCGGTGACGGCACTCCCCGGGACTTCCTGCACGTCTCGGCGGAGATCGGCATCGGCGCGGCCGTGGTCTTCGACGGTCGCCTGCTGCGCGGCACCCGCGGGTTCGCCGGTGAGCTGGGACATGTACCGGTCCGTCCCGACGGGCCCGAGTGCGCCTGTGGTGGGCGGGGATGTCTGGAGCAGTACGCGGGTGAGAAGGCGGTGCTGCGCGCGGCGGGCGTGGAGCCCGGGGAAGATCGTGTGGGGCTGCTCGCCGGACGTGCCACGGCGGGCGACGAGGAGGTACGGGCCGCGCTGCGTGAAGCGGGTACGGCGTTCGGGATCGCGCTGACCGGTGCCGTCAACCTGCTGGATCCAGAGAGCGTGATCCTGGGCGGCGCCCTGGCCGGACTGGCACCGTGGCTGCTGCCCTCACTGCGTGACGAACTGGCCCGGCGGACGGCCGGTCCCCCCTGCCCGGTCACGGTGTCCGGGCTGGGACCGCAGGGGCCGCTGCTCGGAGCCGCACACTCCGTGGTGCGGGCCGTCCTGGACGACCCGGCGCTGGCGGCGGAGCGGGCCTGAAGCCGTCCGCGGACGGCCGCGCGCCGACCTCACGGGCCCTCACCGCCCCTCCCCGCGACGACGGCGGTGGGGGCCGGGATGAACAACACCACCGGAGATCGCTTCGGCGGCCGACCCGGCACCGCTGCCGCACCGGCACCGTCCCACACTTCACCCGGTCGAGTGAGCCCGGTGTCCACAGAGCCGTGGCTGTCCACGGAACGGCGCGGCGGTCTTCTGCGCAACCCCCGCTCCCCGTACGGTGATTCACGCGAACGCACCTCGCTCACATCGTGTCGGACGTCCGCGTACGTCGTCTCCACCTCAGCCGTGCCCCTGAGGCATGCCGAACGAACAGCTGAGCATCCCCCCACCGGGCCCCGGGGCCCACCGACGAAAGGGCAACTCCCATGGAAAGGGAAAGGACAGCGCCGGTTCCCAGCAGGCGGCGGCTCCTGAAGGGCGCCGCGCTCGCCACCGTCCCCTACGCCCTGCTCTCCGGTACACCGGCCACCGCCACGACCCGCGCCGTCGACTACCCCTCCGCCGAGTGGCAGCCCGCGAGCGCCTCCAACTACAGCCGGTCGACCCGCCCCACGGCCTACCCCGTCGACTATGTGGTCGTCCACGTCACGCAGGAGACGTACCCCGACACCCTCTCCATCTTCCGCGATCCCGAGAAACAGGTGTCCGCGCACTACGTCGTCCGGTCCTCCGACGGGCACGTGGCGCAGTGTGTCCGTGAGACGGACATCGCCTGGCACGCCGGAAACTGGGACTACAACACCCGCAGCATCGGCATCGAACACGAGGGGTGGGTGGACCGGCCCCAGTACTTCACCAATGCCCTGTACGAGCAGTCCGCCCGGCTCACCGCCGCGATCTGCACGGCCTACGGCATCCCCAAGGACCGCGAGCACATCATCGCGCACCACGAGGTCCCGGGCAGCGACCACACCGATCCGGGGCCCTTCTGGGACTGGACCCGCTACATCAGACTGGTCAACTTCGCCTGACCCGCTCACCCGGCCGCCCGCCCGCCGAACCCGGAACGCCACATTCGGGTGACCCGGCTGGTCGAAGTGGTTGTACGCGCGTTTCCGCGGAGTCACGATGTCCCGAACCGCTACGCCGTCCGGGGAGGCCGAGTTGACTGATTCATGGCTGGCTCTGGAACCGGGGACCGACCCCCTGGAGCGCGCGCGGACTCTGCGGCGGGCACACGAGACGTTCACCGAGGCGGGGACGGTACCGCAGCCGGTGCGTGCCGTGGTGGCGGAGTCGTGGCGGCGGTCGGTCCGGGCGGGTGTCGGGCCCGACGGCACCGCGAGCGTGGAACTGATGGACGGTGACCTGGGCGCCTACCGGGCCGAACACCCACTGGCGCGGGCGATGCCGCTGGTCCGGGAGCTCCTGGGCACGTTCGCCTCCGACGGCGAGCATCTGCTCGCGGTGTGCGACGCGCACGGCAGGTTGCTGTGGGTCGAGGGGCATCCGGTCACCCGGCGGCGGGCGGAAGGGATGAACTTCGTGCCCGGTGCCCGGTGGGCGGAGTCGGCGGTCGGAACGAACGCGCCGGGCACGGCGGTGGCCGTCGGCCGCCCGGTGCAGGTCTTCGCGGCGGAGCACTTCATACGACGGGTCCAGCCCTGGACGTGCGCGGCCGCTCCCGTGCACGATCCCCGCACCGGGCGGGTGCTGGGGGCCGTGGACATCACGGGCGGGGACGGTCTGGCGCACCCGCACAGTCTGGGCTTCGTGCAGGCGGTGGCGCGTGCCGCTCAGTCGCAGCTGGCGCTGCTCGCTCCGGAGCGGTCCGGACCCCGAGCGGCCGAGCTGACCGCGCTGGGCCGGGACGAGGCCCTGCTCAGCGCGGACGGCCGCAGGGTACGGCTGAGCCGGCGGCACAGCGAGATCGTCGTGCTGCTGGCCCACCACCCGGAGGGCCTGACCGGCGACGAGTTGCTGTGCGCGCTGTACGAGGACGAGACGGTGCCGCCGGTGACGCTGCGTGCCGAGCTGGCCAGGTTGCGCGGCATCCTGGGGCCGGGCCGGCTGGCCTCCCGTCCGTACCGGCTCACGACGCCCGTCGAGTCCGACGCCGCCGTCGTCGAGCGTCGTCTGCGGGTCGGCGCGCTGACGGCGGCCGCGACGGCGTACGCGGGCCCGCTGCTGCCCGGCTCCCAAGCCCCGGCCGTGGTGCGGCTCAGGCGCCGGCTCGCCGACGGTCTGCGCGCCGCGCTGATCGCGTGCGGCGATCCCGACCTGCTGGCCGACTGGGCGTACGCACCGTGGGGGGAGGACGATCTCGACATCTGGCGTGCGCTCGCCTCGGTCCGGCCCAGCGCGGCCAACGGCTCCCGGCTGGCGGCGCTGGAGTCGGAGCTGACGGATCCGGACCCCTGGTGACCACGTTCCGGTGAGGGGCGCTCTCCCCATGGGCCGGGCGGTGGCCCCGGCGCACGCAACGTCTCCGCAACGTCCGGGTTCCTAGCCTCGCGCCAGAGCTGTCCAACGGCGGGCAGTGCTCGATGAGGGAGGCACACAGGATGACCCGTTATGCGGCGCCCGGCACCGAGGGCGCGATCGTCTCCTATCAGTCGCGCTACGACCACTTCATCGGCGGCGAGTACGTGCCGCCGTCGCGCGGGCAGTACTTCGAGAACCCGTCTCCGGTGAACGGTCTGCCGTTCACCGAGATCGCGCGCGGCACCGCGGACGACGTGGAGCGGGCGCTCGACGCGGCGCACGAGGCCGCTCCGGGTTGGGGCCGTACCTCGGTGACCGAGCGTTCCGACATCCTGCTGAAGATCGCCGACCGCATGGAGGCGAACCTGGAGCGCCTGGCGGTCGCCGAGAGCTGGGAGAACGGCAAGCCGGTGCGCGAGACGCTGGCGGCCGACATGCCGCTCGCCGTCGACCACTTCCGCTACTTCGCGGGGGCGATCCGCGCGCAGGAGGGTTCGATCGGCGAGGTCGACGACGACACGGTGGCGTACCACTTCCACGAGCCGCTCGGCGTCGTCGCGCAGATCATCCCGTGGAACTTCCCGATCCTGATGGCGACCTGGAAGCTCGCCCCGGCCCTGGCCGCCGGGAACGCGGTGGTGCTGAAGCCCGCGGAGCAGACCCCGGCCTCGATCCACTACTGGCTGAGCCTGGTGGCGGACCTGCTGCCGCCCGGCGTCGTGAACGTCGTCAACGGCTTCGGCGCGGAGGCGGGCAAGCCGCTCGCGTCGAGCCCCCGGGTGGCGAAGGTGGCGTTCACCGGGGAGACCACGACGGGGCGGCTGATCATGCAGTACGCCTCGGAGAACATCAAGCCGGTCACGCTGGAGCTGGGCGGCAAGTCGCCGAACATCTTCTTCGACGACGTCTGGGCGCGGGACGACGACTTCCGCGACAAGGCGCTCGAGGGCTTCACGATGTTCGCGCTCAACCAGGGCGAGGTCTGCACCTGTCCGTCCCGTGCGCTCGTCCAGCGCGGCAGCTACGCCGAGTTCATGGAAGCGGCCGTCGCCCGCACCGAACTGATCAAGCCGGGCCACCCGCTGGACACCGACACGATGATCGGCGCGCAGGCCTCCAACGACCAGCTGGAGAAGATCCTCTCCTACCTGGACATCGGCCGGCAGGAAGGCGCCAAGGTGCTCACCGGCGGCGAGCGGATCGAGCACGACGGCGAGCTGAAGGGCGGTTACTACGTCCAGCCGACGATCTTCGAGGGTCACAACCGCATGCGGATCTTCCAGGAGGAGATCTTCGGCCCGGTCGTGTCGGTGACGTCCTTCGACGACTTCGACGACGCGATCAGGACCGCCAACGACACCCTGTACGGGCTCGGCGCCGGCGTGTGGACCCGCGACATGAACACCGCCTACCGTGCGGGCCGGGCGATCCAGGCGGGACGCGTGTGGACGAACTGCTACCACGCCTACCCCGCGCACGCCGCCTTCGGCGGCTACAAGCAGTCGGGCATCGGCCGGGAGAACCACAAGATGATGCTGGAGCACTACCAGCAGACGAAGAACCTCCTCGTCTCGTACTCGGCGAAGAAGCTCGGGTTCTTCTAGGGGCACGAGAGAAGGCGCCTGAGCGGGGCTCTGCCCCTCAGGCGCCTTGCATTCGAGGTGGTCGGCGTCGAGTCCGCCCCGTGCCATCGGACTCGCGTACCGCGCCTGAGTGGTACGACCACAGTCCGACGTTTCGAGGCCCGACCAGTGCCCTGTACGACGCCGAGGGTGTCCTCGTGCCCTCTCGTAGGCGCAGCGGGTCGCGCAGGCCGAGTGCCGTGGCCGGCGCCTGACGGACCTCGCCCCGGGATGCGGCCATGGTCGTCCGAGTATGCGGGGTCAAGCGTGCCTGAGGTCAGGGCCCGACGGGTTGATGGCGGCCGGCCTGGCGGGGCGTCCGAGGCGGACCGGGACGCCGGGTGAGTAGAGGACGCTGACCGGAGCGTCGGACGGGGCCGGCAGCCCGGCGCCCGCGATCAAATCCTCGTCGCACGAGAGGAGCCGGGCCCGGTGCAGCGGCCAGCGGGGATGGTCGTTGGGCAGGTACGCCGCCCCGCCGAAGAACATGTTGTGCATGCCCCAGCGGGCGGTGAGGAAGTGCTCCAGGCCGGTGGGTTCGTCGATGCGTTCACCGGTCCGCAAGGTGATGCGGCTGTACGCGCCGCGCGGTCCCGGCCATCGGCGGGAACTGGTGTAGGTCACGGTGTCGCCCGCGGCACGGACGGTCATGCGGGACCACAGGTAGGGCAGCCGGAAGCCGACCCGGCCCATGACCACCGGTATCAGGCGGGCCGCGTCCATCGACCGGAAGACCACGCCGCGCCGCCCGTGCGCGTCCACGCTGTACAGGCGCACGTTGGTCTCCGGGAACGAGCCGAGGTACGGGATCGCGGGCAGCCGGAGCCATCCGACCCGGTGCATCCGGAAGGCGACGAGTCCGACGTAGGTGAGTCCGTCGTACGTGTCGGGGACGGTGCCGCGCGGCATCAGCCCCGCCACGGCGGCGGGCTCGACCGCCCAGTGGATGAAGGCGAGGTCGAGCCACTCCTGGGTGAGAAGCGGCATCCGTATCACGGCGGGGGCGTCCGGGGTGACCGCGCTGGGACTCGGATTCTGCACGGCGCAAGAATGGCAGACGTACGGCGTGACGCACGGACCGGGGCGGCGGACGTACCGGGCCACGGGAGGGGCAGCAGTGCGGGTCGGCCGATGCCGGGATTGACCCTCGACCTGGTCAAGGGCTCAGAGTGCGGGACGTGGAGAGCGAGATGCGCAGCATCGGGGAGATGGCCCGCGACAGCGGACTGGGCGTGAGCGCCCTGCGGTTCTACGACCGGGCCGGTGTACTGGTCCCCGCACGGGTGGATCCGGTGAGTGGCTACCGCTGGTACGCCCCGGAGCAGCTCGACGAGGCCAGGGTGCTGGCCCGGCTGCGGCGGGCCGGCATGCCGTTGGCGGACGTCCGGCTGGTGCTGGCCGGCTGGGCCGGCGCGGACACGGACCTCGTGCGCGGACTCCTGTCGGCGCATCTGCGTCGTCTCGAACTGGGCCTGGCCGAGGCCCGCGACGAGTTCTCCACACTCCGAGCCCTACTCGATCACCGGGAGAATCCCATGACCGCTGCCGCGCGTACCGGCACCCTCCGACTGTCCCTCCCCGCGGCCGACCTCGCGGCCGCCTTCGACGCGGTCCGCTTCGCCGCCGGCGGAGACCCCGAGCTGCCCATGCTCGGCGGGGTGCTGTTCGACGTCGATGGCGACACGCTGCACCTCGTGGCCACGGACCGGTATCGGATGGCCGTCGCGCGTGTGGCTGCCGCCGGACACGAGGGGCCGCGTGACCAGGTCGTCGTGCCCGCTCCGCTCGCCGACGCGATGCGTGCCCTCCTGAGCGACGGCGGGCCCGCCCGTTTCTCCGTGGAGGGCGACGGCGTGATGCTGGAGACAGGGGGGCGCCAGGCCTCCGGTCAGCGGCTGGCGTACGACTTTCCCGACTACCGCCGTCTCGTCCAGCTGCCGTCCGGACGGCGCGTGGTCGTCGATGTGCCCGCCTTCCGGAAGGCACTGGAGTCCGGCCCCGTCCGGCCGGGTGAGGCGCGCGAGCGGGACGGCGCCGCGCGGGAGGTCAGCGTGCTCGGTGTGGCGGACGACGGGACGGTGACGGTCTGCGGGGACGGCGACGACGTGGACCGCGTCGGCGTCGACCGCGGGTTCCTGCTGGACGCGCTCGCCGCCGCGGACCGGGACCGGCTCGTCCTGGAACTGGGCGCCTCCACGGCACCGCTCGCGATCCGCCGGACGGACGACGACGCGGCGTTCTCGCTGCTGATGCCGGTCCGCCTGGACGACTGAGGCCGCGCCTGCCGCCCTGCTCCTGGAGCCCGTCGCCTGTGCTCACGGCATTGTCAGTGGTCTCGCCTACAGTCGTCAGCACTTGATCACTGCGGTGCGGGGAGGCACTCATGGGGTGGGTGACGGCCGGGGACTACGAGGTCGCCCTGGACGACGGCAAGGTGGTGTGCCGCAACGCCGCCGGACGGCGGCTGAAGTCGGTGCCCGCCAAACTCGCGGACGATCCCGCGGTGGTCGGACTGCGGCAGCTCGTCGAGTGGTTGGAGCGCCACGAACGCCAGTGCCTGGGCGACGTGGAGCGGTGGATGGTGCGGTCCCTGCCCGTGCCCCTCGCCGTGCTCACCCGGGTGTGGCCCGACCCGGCCTGGCGGTCCGCCCTGCGCGACCTCGTGGTCACCGGTGCCGACGGCGAGGTCGCGGGCTTCCTGCGGGACGCCGACCCCGAGCGCGGTCTCGGCCTCGTCGACCTCGACGGGGACACGGTGCGCATCGCCCCCGACCTCGTCCGTCTCCCGCATCCCGTGCTCCTCGAAGACCTCGAGGAGCTGCGGGAGTTCGCCGTCGAGCTCGGCGTCGAACAGCGGGCTCAGCAGCTCTTCCGCGAGGTGTGGCACCGCCCCGCCGTACTCGACGCCGAGGCCACCACGGTGGACGAGTACGCGGGCGGCGCCTTCAAGGAGCTGCGCTTCCTGCACGGGCGCGTCACTCAGCTCGGCCACCGCGTACGAGGCGGATACGCCGTCTGCTCCGTGTGGGAGGACGGCCGCGGTGTGGAAGCCCGCGTCTGGGTCGGCGACTACGACGGGTACGCCGAGACGGAGACCGGCCCCCTGATGTGGACCGACGCCGCCGGCCAGGTGGTGAAGCCGGGCCGTGTGGGACCGGTGGCCTGGTCGGAGGGCATGCGCATGGCTGCCGCGCTGTACGCCGGTCGCGACATCGAGGACGAGGAGCGGGCCGCGTGAGCACCATGGACACCATCGTCGCCGACGGCACCGTCGGCACCGTCGGCACGCGCGAGGCCGCCCGCCTCGACGAGGCCACCGCCGCCGCTCTGCTCGAGGCCGGCGCGCTCCTGCCGCCGGGCAGCAGCAGCCGGGAGGACGCCGACACCCTCACCGTCCGTACGTACGCGCATGCCGCGCTGGGTGAGCGCAGCGTCGTCCGGCTGGTGCCGGGCACCCTCGGGGAGGCGGAGGACCTCGCCCTGGACTTCCTCGGACTCGTCCGGGACGCGGAGGCGCCCGAGGTCGGTCAGGTCAAGCGGGAGACCCTCGGCTTCCCCGCCTGGGCCCTGGTCAACGACCCGGCCAACGGGCACCACGCGCTGGCTCTGGTCAAGGACGTCGAGCGGCTCGCCCGACAGGCCAAGTCCCGGCCCGGCACCGCCAAGGAGGGCTTCGAGAAGCTCGGCGACCGCCTCGGCCGGACCGTGCCGCACTTCCTGCCCACCTTCTACGAGCAGGCCGCGCGGGTCTTCCTCCAGTTCGACAACACCACCTACGCCGCCGCCTTCTTCGGCAAGGCCCGTGAGGCCGAGCGGGTGCACGCGCTCGCGGTGGACGAGCGGCGGCAGCGCGCCGTGTTCCTGGAGTTCGCGTTCGCGGGCGCGCTGACCGTCAAGGCGCTGAAGCAGCATGTGAGGGATCTCGCCACCAGGCTGGACGCCTCGGAGGCATGGGCGCAGTTCCGTCAGCTGGCGGTGGAACGCTGTGCGGCCGGGATGCCGCCGTACGCGTCGCTGCCGCAGGACGCACGCGGGCTGATCAAGGCGGCCGGGCTGCCCAGGGTGGAGGCGGAGTGCGAGCTCGTCGCCGACCTGGTCGCCTCACCGGCCGCAGTGCGGGCGCCCGCCTCCTTCTGGAACGCCTACCGGGCGACCTTGAGCGTCCTCGCCGGACGGCGGCCCGCCGTCCGGGAACGGCTGCTGGAGATCATGCCGGCCGGGCTGGACCACGACGCCAAGAGCGACGAGTTCTGGCTGGCGCTGCTGACCGAGTGCGGTGCCGACCGACTGCTGACCGACGAACCCGACGCGACGGGTGGGTCGGTGGACGGAGACGGCACGGGTGGCGCGGTGGGCAAGGTCGACGCGGCGGACTGGCTGAGCCGTTGGGCCGCCCACCGCAAGCGCGGCGGCACGGTGTGCGACAGTTCCCCGGCCACTCTCGGCCTCGTCGCGCGGATGGCGCCGCGGTTGCGCGCCGACGGACGGACCGTCGACCTGTTCACCGGGCGCCGGCACGTGGCCGTCGACATCGCCCTGCTCGACCTGTGCGCGGCGCAGGGCGTGCCGCTCGCCCTGCCCGCTCCCGACAGCGAGGTCCACCTGGGGCTGGACCACTGGACGCGCGACACCGGGACCGAGCGGCGTGATCTGGCCGCCGTCGCGTCGGACCCGCGGCTGCGCCCGCTGCTCCTGCGGGCGATCGGTGCCGTGGACCACTACCGGCCCTCGGGCAAGGTGCTGGACCACCTCGCCGACCATCCCGTGCTCAGCGGCGTCCTGCGCGAATGGCTGGACGACGCGGTGGGTGAACTCGCGGGCGCCGTGGGCCTGCCCGGGGCGCGCGAGGCCCTGCACCGGCTGGGCCCCTTCCGGTCGGTGGCCCCCCGGGTCAACCCCGAGGCCGTCGCCCGCGTCGCCGCCTACGAGACGGCTCCGCTGCTCGGGCGCACCCTGCGCGCCGGTGTCCTCGACGAACTGGGCTGGCCGGCCCTCGAGGAGGCCCTGCGCCTGCTCGACACCGAGACCCGGGGCCGAACCGGGACGGGGGCCGGGGCCCGGAGGGACCGCGACACCCCGCTGACCGTGACCGAGGCATGGCCCTGCCTGGTGCTGAGCCGTGGACACAAGGCGGTCGTCGTCGGTCCGGACAAGATCCTGCTCGAACACGATCTGCGGCTCCCGCCCGACCTGGACCGTTGGCAGCGTCCTCAGTTCCGCTACACCGACGGGGAACTGCTCGTGGTGTGGTGGCACGACGGCAAGCAGCGCGGCTATTGGTCGGCCCGCCCGTCCGAGGTCGTCACGCTCACCGGCGAGCAGGTCTCCCGCTGGTGGCACAACGAGGACACGGGCACCCCCTCCATCCCGCTGGTCGGCGGCGGCCGGGCCACCGGCGGGCCCGCCCTGCACGCCGGGGACACCGTCCTGCCCTCGACCCGGCCCGTCATCGGGGACGGCACTCTGTACTGGCGCCAGGGCAGGCAGGGGCGGCAGCACGTGTGGCTGGAGTACGACCCCGCGACGGGCACTCACGGTCGCGCCTCCCTGCCCGCCTTCCTCCGCTCCGGCATCAGCGACGACGCGACGCTGCTGCAGGACCGGTGCGAGGTGCTGCCGGTGCAGCCCGGCCTGGAACGGAGCCCGTTCGGCACCGACGGCGCCGTACTGGGACGCTGGGTGCGGGCGGAGGACGAGCCCGGTCGGACGCTCACCACCGCCGGCACGCCCGACGGCCGCACCGTCACGCTGCGGACGTCCGGGGGCGGCGAGCGCGTCGTCCCGCTCGGTGCGCTGCGGCTGCCCGGGGGCGCGGCGCCCGTCGTGGCCCGCACGCGACGCCAGATCGCCCTGTTCGCTCAGGACGACGGTACAGACGCGGGCGTGCTCGGCCGGGTGACGTCGAACGAGCGGGGCGGGGAGTTCGCCGCGGGCACGCCGCTCGTTCCTCCGGTCGCCTTCTGGCACGCGTTGCGTCCGCGTGACGAGCGGGCCTCGGCCGTTCTGCGGGCCGTCACCGACGAGGGGGCCGCCGGCCTGCTGAGCGCGGCGGCGCGGGCGCTGGCCGAACGCCAGGCGCTGGTGACCGCCGCCCGTGGCACGGACGGGTCGGCCGACGGTTCGGCGGCGGATGCCGGGGCGGGCAGCACCGAGGGGCGGCTCGCGGTGCCGTCCGCCGAGGAGGTGGTACGGAAGGCCGTGTCCCGAGGGCTTCCGGGCCTCACCGACAAGCGGCTCCTCCTGGGGGTGGCGGCCCTGGTCCGCACGACTGTCCAGGTCGCCGACACGGTCACCCGCTTCGTCACGCCGCCCGAGGAGCAGCCGAAGCAGGAGCGCAGGCGCACCGAGGGCATGTTCGCGGACTACCGCCCCGACCACGGCGACGACCGCGCCCTCGTCACGGCCGCCAACGGCCTGGCCCACCTGTGGGGGGCGTGGGGCGGCGAGAGCAAGTGGACCGCGCTCCGGCAGATTCGTGCCGTGAACCACGTGCTGTCGGGCAGGCCCGCCGACGGCGCCCGGCTGCCCGACCGGCCCCGGCGGTCCGCGCTCACCGACGGATGGCACAGCGACGAGCACACCGTCCCCGGCATCGCAGTGGTCTGGCCCGCCCTGCTCGGTGTGCTGCGGCCGCTGGCGTACCGGGCCACCGCGCCGACCGTGCCGGAGGCCGAACGGGAGTCGCTGCTCCTCCTGTTCGAGGCGCTCGCCGAAGGGCCGCTCGCCGCACCCGGTGACGGCTGCCTCCGGGAGGTCGTTCTGGCCGAGCCGTACGACACGCACCGGCGGCACCAGCAGCAGGAGCGCGCGGGTCAGGTACTGCGCCGGGACGGCCGCACCGTGGTCGTACTCGGCTGCCAGAACATCGACACCGCCCGGGACCGTGTCAACTGGCTCGCGCTCGACCACGATCCCGCGGGCGTGTTCGGCGCGGTCGCCCACTTCACCCTGGAGAAGGAGACCCGGCACGCGCCGGCGCTCCCGGCCGACACCCTGGCCGCGGTCGTCCGGCTGGTCCGGGACAAGGGAGCCGCGCCCTGGCAGCCCGAGGCGCCGGCCGCCCTCGCAGCTGCGACGCGGGCGGGGCTGGGGCCGCTCCAGGCGACGGTGCTGCTCGCCGGGCAGCAGGAGAAGCTCGACGCCGACGCACTCGCCACGACCGGGCTCAAACCGCGTCAGCTGGACTCGGGCAACCGGATGCTGCGGTCGCTGCCCGCGGCGGACCGGGCGGCGCTCATCGGCGCCCTGCTGCCCGACGATCCCGCCGAGCTGTGGACGGCCGGACCCGACACGGGCGCCGCCGGCCGGGTGTGGGCCGAGCGCCTGGGTTCCCTCGTCCGCGTGCCCGAGGACCTGGCCGCCGTGCTCGACGGCCTGCCGGGCGGGTCCGCCGAGGTCGTGCTCAACCCGGCGCGCACCCCCTGGCTCAGCCGCACCACGGTGCAGCGGCCGGACAAGGACGGCCGGCTGGTCGCGGAGGACCCCGCCGCGGTACCCCACGGTCACGCGCTGGCCGCGGCCGTCGACGCCCTCTGCTCGCTCGCCTACGCCCTCCCTCACGGCCACCCCCTGCGCGCGGCGCTGCCGCAGGCCCTGGCCGCTCTGCGCCGCCGCCTCGCCGATCCGGGGCTGCTGCTCGACCTGGATGTCGAGTGGGCGGAGAAGGGCGGCACCACCGCCGCCGAGCTGCGCAAGGCCTACGGACTGCCCGCCGCGGGCGGCGCGGACGCGGACGGCACGACGCGGGTGGGTGAGGCCCTCGTCCTGCGCCCGTGGCACGGCGACAGGGAAACGGTGCTGGTGCGCCCGGCCGGCCTCATCGGTCCGGACGACTCCGTGTTCGGCCTCCTCGAAGGGCTGGTGGGTGTCGCGCGCGGCAGCCGAGTGCGGGCCCTGCGGGCGATCCTGGGGGACGAGCTCGCCCGCACGCTCGCCGCCGGTCTGGATTCCGAGGGGACCACGGGACCGGCGCAGGACCCCACGGTCAGTGTTCCGGCACTCGTCGGCGAGGTCGCGGCGGCCCGCGGGCTGAGCGAGGACGCGGCGGCGCTCTACCTGCAACTGCTGGCCCTGCCCGACCCGACCGACCGCAACTGCGCCCGCTGGACCGGCTGGAAGTCGGCCCGGTCGAAGAGGGCCCGGGCCGAACTCGCCGCCACGGCGCTGGTGGTGGAGGCCAAGCGGCCGCGGGCCGGTCGTTCCCTCTTCCTGCCCTGCGGCTGGCGCGATCTCAGGTCGCCCGCCCTGCCGGTGGAGACGTGGAAGGAGGGCCTCTATCCGGTGAGCGAGGGGCTCCGCGCCGCTCCCCTGCTCCCGGTGGGCGAGTTGTTCACCCGCGCCTGGGGACGGGTGTGCGCCCAGGACGCGCCCGCCTACGAGGAACTCACCACCCGCACACCGCGCAAGGGCCGTCGCCGATGATCCAGGACGAAGCCACCGTGACCGCCTCCCGATCCCACCCGGAAGACCCGACGATGACCACCACCCTCTCCCCCGACACCGCCCGCCAGATCGTGCCGCCCGAGGAGCGGTACGCCACCGAGCTGGCCTTCCTCGCCGCCCACGACGACGGTCCGCGCCCGCCCGCCTGGCGGCTCACGCCCCGCGCGGCGGTCACCTTCGTCATGGGCAGCGACGGCCGCGCCCTACGGCTGCCCGAGGACGCCGAGGTGCCCGAGGGAGTGCCGCGCCGGCTGGTGGTGGAGGGCAAGTTCGTCGGCGACCGGGCGCTGGTGGAGCGGTGCGTCGTGACGCTCGCCGGGGAGCGCGGACTGCTGCTCGTCGGCGAGCCCGGCACCGCCAAGTCGATGCTGTCCGAGCTGCTGTCGGCAGCCGTGTGCGGCACCAGCGGCCTGGTGGTGCAGGGCACGGCGGGAACGACCGAGGACCAGCTCAAGTACGGCTGGAACTACGCCCTGCTGCTCGCCCAGGGCCCCAGCCGGACGGCGCTCGTGCCGTCCCCGGTGCTGACCGCGATGACCCGGGGCGGCATCGCCCGCGTCGAGGAGGTCACCCGCTGCCTGCCGGAGGTGCAGGACGCCCTGGTCTCCCTCCTCTCCGAGCGGCGCATCGCCGTGCCCGAACTCTCGGGCACCGACGACGCCCTGGCACACGCCGCGCCCGGGTTCAACCTCATCGCCACCGCCAACCTCCGCGACAGGGGCGTCTCCGAGATGTCCGCGGCTCTCAAGCGGCGCTTCAACTTCGAGACGGTGGGCTCCATCCCGGACCTCGACGCCGAGACGGCCCTGGTGCGCGGCCAGGCGCGGGCCTCGGTCGAACGTGCCGGCGTGCCCTTCAAGGTCGACGAGGCCGTCCTGGAGGCCCTGGTCGTCGCGTTCCGCGATCTGCGAGAAGGCCGTTCTGCGGAGGGCTGGGAAGTCGAGCGGCCCTCCACCGTCATGAGCACCGCGGAGGCGGTGTCCGTCGCGGGCGCGCTCGGGCTGGCCGCGGCGTACTTCCCCGGGGACCGCGACGTGCTGGGGCTGCTGCCCGGGCATCTCCTCGGCGTGGTCCGCAAGGACGATCCCGCCGACGCGGCGCGGCTGCGCGGTTACTGGGACGGTCCGGTCCGGCGCCGGGCCGAGCAGGGTTCGGCCACCTGGCGCACCTTGTGGGACCTGCGCACGGTCCTGGAGGGCTGACCCCCGTGTCCCGCGCACCCTCCTTTCCCGGCTCCCCGTCCTCGTGCTCCTCCGGGTCCGTGCCCCCGTCTCCCGACGAAGCGGTCGCGGCGCTCACCGATCCCGCGGGGCCGTTCCTCGTCGGCGTGCGGCATCACGCGCCGTCGCTGGCCGCGGCCGTGCCCGCGCTGCTGGACCGGGCCGCTCCTGACGTGCTGCTGGTCGAGCTGCCGGCCGAGATGCAGGAGTGGCTGCCCTGGCTCGGCCACGAGGAGACGCGGGCGCCGGTGGCGCTGGCCGCCGCCTGCGCGGAGGAGGGAGCGGGCCCGGCCTTCTACCCGTTCGCCGACTTCTCTCCCGAGCTTGCCGCCGTGCGCTGGGCCGCCCGGCGGGGCGTTCCGGTCGTCGCGTGCGACCTGCCGTTGGCGGACCGGGCGTGGCGGGAGGGGAGGCGCCCCGGCACACCCGGCACACCCGTCGCGCCCACCGTCGGCACCCCGCCCGGCGCGCGCATCGCACCCGCCGTGCCGGAGCCGGACCGTTCGGGGCTCAGCGCGGCTCTTCGGGCCCGGCTGACCGGCCGCCCAGGCGAGGACCTGTGGGACCGCCTCGTCGAGGCCACGGCTCCGGGTTCCGAGCCGGAGGCGTTGCGTCGCGCCGCGCTCCTGACCGGGTGGGCCCTGCGCGAAGAGGCAGCCGCCTCCGGAGGCGTGCCCGGGCTGGATCTTCGGCGTGAGGCCTGGATGCGCTCCCGCCTGGCGGCCGCCACGGAGGACGGCGCGCGGGCCGCTCTGGTCGTGGGCGCCTTCCACGCTCCGGCGCTGGTCTCCTCGGCCGCCGGTGCCGACCCCGGGCGGGAGGGCTCCGACGACCTCACGCGCCCGGTCGGCCGGTCCGGGTGGATCACGTCCCTCATCCCGTACACGTACGCCCTCCTGGACGAGCGGTCCGGTTATCCGGCGGGTATCCGGGATCCCGAGTGGCAGCACCTGGTGCTGCGGGCGGCGGGTGATCCGGACGCGCTGGAGGAGGCTCTGACGCACGCGGCCGTACGGGTGTGTGCGGCTCTGCGCGGTCTCGGGCATCCGTCGGGACCCGCCGACGCACGCGAGATCGCACGGTTGGCGTCGGACCTGGCGCGGCTGCGCGGGCTGCCCGCGGCGGGCCGGGGCGAACTGGTCGAGGCGGTGCAGACCGTCCTCGCGCAGGGTGAGCCGTACGGCCGGGGGCGTGCCGTCGCCAGGGCGATGGAGCAGGTCCTCGTCGGGACCCGCGGCGGCAGGCCCGCCCCGGGCGCCCCGCGCAGTGGTCTCGCTCCCGCGGTCGAGGCGGAGCTGTCGGCTCTGGGACTGCCGGGCCCGGCGCCCGCCGGCCCGCGACCGGACGGGGCGGGTGAGGCCGCGCCGGGCACGAGCCCACGCGGGGCCACCACGCCGGCCACGACCGCCCGGGACCTGCGGCTGGACCCCCTGCGGTCCGGCCTCGACCGGGCGCGGGACCTGCTGTTGCGCCGCCTGACCGTGTGCGGCGTGCCGTACGCCGAGCAGCGGGGTGTCGTCGGTGCGGGCGGCGCCGAGACGTTGACGACACGGTGGGAGGTGCGCTGGACACCGGCCACCGAGGCGATGCTGTCCGCGGCAGGCGTGCACGGAGTCACGTCGGCCCAGGCTGCCGAGGGGGTTCTGCGCGAGCGGTGGCGCACGGAGCGGGGCGAGGGCGGGCCCACGGCCGCTCAGAACCTGGACGGGCTGCGGCAGGCGGCCGAGTGCGGTCTGCCGGACCTGACGGACGCCCGGCTCGCGGAGACCGCGGACGTGCTGCCGACTGCCGCCACGCTGCCCGAACTGCTCACCGGGCTGGGCTTGTCGGACCGGTTGCGGGCGGGGCATGTCCCCGGGCTTCCTGTCGACGAGCACCGTGCGGCCCGGGCCGCCGAGGTGACCGAGCTGCTCACCGCCGCCGCGGTACGCCAGGTGGACGGGCTCAGCGGTGCGGAGGACCCGGCGGACGCGCACGCGCTGCTGGAGCTCGCCCAGCGGGCGGACGTGCTCGGGGGCGTCCGGCCGGCCGACGCGCTGGCCCGGCTGGCGCACGAGGGCTCACCCCTGATGCGCGGCGCCGCCGGGGCCGTCCGGGTACTGCTCGGGCACGAGGAACCCGGCGTACTCGGCGAACGCGTCGCGTCCTGGGTCGACGCCGCATGCGACCGTGCGTCCCGCTCCGCGCTCACCGCCCGGCTGACGGGGCTGCTGACGGCCGCGGGGCCGCTGCTGGAGTCGGCGGCTCCAGCGCTCGAACCGCTCCTCGACCGGGTGTCGGAGTTGACCGACCGGGAGTTCCTGAAGCGGTTGCCCGCGCTGCGCGGCGGCTTCGACACGCTCAGCCCGGCCGCCCGTGACCGTCTCCTCTCCACCGTCGAGGAGCGCCTGGACACCGACCGGTTGGCCGACACGGGTGGAGTGGATCCCGCCGCGCTCGCCCTGTGGACCCGGGCGGACGTCACGGCACGGGCCGCGCTCGACGGGCTCGGACTGCTGCCCCCGGCGGCGCGCACGGGCCCGGCTCCGGTCCCCGTTCCAGTTCCGGCTTCGGCTTCGGCTCCGTACCCGTTCACGACCACCATCCCGACTGGCAAAGCCAGCCGGCCCGCAGAGGCCGGACGAACCACCCGAGCCACCCGAACCACCCCCACCGGCCCGCCCGGCGGCGTGGCCAGGGGGGCCGCCGGCGCTCGCCCTGTCGCCGCCGCGGATCACCGCCTCGCCCCCGCCGACCGCTGGCGGCTCGTGCTCGGTCGCCGTACCGACCGGCTGTCCCCGGCGGCGGCCGCACCGGCCACCGCGTTGGACGAGTTGTACGGCAGCGGGCGCGGTGAGGGCAGCAGGGGCGACCTGACCGGGCCCGGCGGGGGCGGTTCGGGGGGCGGCCGGGAGGCTTCGTACCCGGGTGTGCGGGAGTGGTCGGAGGACCTGGCGGCGCTGTTCGGACCGGGTGTCCGCGAGGAGGTCCTGGCGGCCGCGGCCTCATCGGGCCGGCCGGACGTCCTGGCCGAGCTCGACCCGGAGAGTGTGCGCCCCTCGGTCGATCTGCTGCGCACCGTGCTCCGGCATGCCGGGGGTCTGCCCGAGGCACGCCTCGCCGCGCTCCGGCCACTGGTGCGACGCCTGGTCGATGCGCTGACCCGGGAGCTGGCCACCCGGTTGCGCCCCGCGCTGCACGGCACCGTTGTGCCGCGTCCGAGCCGCCGCCCGGGTGGTGGGCTGGACCTCGCCCGCACGCTTCGGGCCAACCTGGCCTCGGCGTCCCGGGGTCCGGACGGCACGGTCCGGGTCGTGCCGCAGCACCCCGTCTTCCGCACCCGGGCACGGAGGGCCGCCGACTGGCGGCTGGTCCTGGTGACGGACGTGTCGGGGTCCATGGAGGCGTCCACCGTCTGGGCCGCCCTCACCGCGTCGGTGCTGGCCGGGGTGCCCACGCTGTCCACGCATTTCCTGGCGTTCTCCACGGAGGTCATGGATCTCACCGACCACGTCGACGATCCGCTGTCCCTGTTGCTCGAGGTCAGCGTGGGCGGCGGCACCCACATCGCCGCGGGGCTGTGGCACGCCCGCGAGCTCGTCACCGTGCCGTCCCGCACCCTCGTGGTCGTCGTCAGCGACTTCGAGGAGGGCTATCCGCTGGGCGGACTGCTCGCCGAGGTCCGCGCCCTGATCGGGTCCGGCTGCCACGTGTTGGGCTGCGCGAGCCTCGACGACGCGGGCCGGCCCCGGTACTCCACCGCGGTGGCGGGGCAACTCGTCGCCGCGGGCATGCCGGTCGCCGCGCTCAGTCCACTCGAACTCGCTCGTTGGGTAGGGGAGAAGATCGCATGAACCCGCAGCTTCCTCCGGTCGCTCCCGCGGTGACGGCCCAGCTCGTCGCGGCGCTCACACCCAGACTGCGCAAGCGGCTGGACGGGGGAGTCGTCAAGATCGCGGGGCGGCCGGTGACCCGGGACGGCGACATCGTACGCATCGCGGTCGACGACGACACCGACCTCGAACTGCACGTTTCCGACGGAGCCGTGACCAGTGCCGAGGCGATCAGGTGCGGTTGTCTGCTCGCCCCCGACTGCCTGCACCGGGCCGCCGCGGCATCGGTCGCCCCGATCGCCGAGCCCGCGGAGTCGTCCGCCGAAGGGCCTTCCCCCACGGAACCACCACGGACGGCACCTCCCGTCCCCACCCCAACTACAGCCCCAGCTCCCGCGACCGCGCCCCCTTCCGCGTCCGCGTCCGCCGGCGCACCCCCCGAAGATCTCACCCCCGAATCCGCCACCCCCGCCCAGTGCGCCGCCGCGGTCGCCCTGCGCGACGCGGCTGCCGCCGTGCTGGAGGCCGGAACCGACGGCGCGGGCGCCGTGCTTCAGGCGGAGTTGCTGCGGGCGGCGCACACCGCGCGTCTCGCCGGACTCCCCCGTGCGGCCGGCCGCGCTGTCGCCGTGGTCACGGCGTTGCGCGCGGCCCGTGACGCCGACCCCGCCTACCGCCTGAGCGACCTCACCTCCGCCCTGCGCGACGTCCTGGTCCTCGCGCACCGTATCCCGGGCGCCACCGGGAGGAACCTCGCCGAGTTGCGCGGCAGCGCCCGGCAGCCGTACAGGCCGGACGGATCACTGCGCCTGTACGGGCTCTTCGCCGAGCCGGTCCTCACGGCGACGGGCTACGCGGGAACCGTCACCTGGACCGCCGACGCGGTGGGTCGGCTCTGCACGGTCTCGGACGTGGCACCGGGCGGCGCCGACCGGGCCACGGGGTCGGCGGACCGCGCCGTGCGCATCGGCGACACCTCCCTGACGCATCGCGAACTCTCCCGCGCGGGACTCGCCGTCTCCGGGGCGACGGTCTCCCCGACCGGCCGGTTGGGGGCGGGGGCGGGTGTGCGGGCCGTGCGCGCGGCCGGTGCGTCGTGGCACGCCGAGCCCCTCGACCGCCTGTGGGCGGTACCGGTGGCCGAGCAGGTCTCCCGGGCTCTGGCGAGCGCCCCGGCCGTACGGACCGCGTACGACGGCCGGGACCATCGCGACGGCCGCGACGGCCGCGACGGCAGGGACGGCCGGGACCTGCTGTTCCTGGACGTCACGCTCCTCGGCACGGTCCGCGAGGCGGCGGGCGAGTGTCTGGTCGCCGAGTGCGAGGGGCTGACCGTCCGGCTCGCCGCCGCCCACGACGACCCCGCGCTGCCCCACCGTGAGAACCTCCGCCTCCTCGCGTCCGCGCGGGGCACCCGGCTGCGTGTCGTCGCCCGGCTCACACCGGCTCCGCTCCCCCGGGCGCTGTTGCTGGCGGCGAGCCATCCCACCGATCCCGGTACCCGCGTCGACCTCGGTGTCGACCGGCTCCGTCGCGCCGACCTGCCCGCGGCACCGGTGTCCGGGACGGCACAGGACGGGCAGGCACGGAATCCCCGGACCGCACGGACCGTACCGTCGGCCCTCCCCGTCGACGAGGCCCCCGTGCACCTGCTGCGGCGCCGGGTCCACCAGGCCGTGTCCGGTGGCCGCCGTGTCCTCGCCTTCCCCGGCAGCCGGGACGCCGAGGTCGCACGGTTGCGCCGGCACGGCCTGGGCACCGCCGGCGAGCTGCTCGCGGAGTTGCACGCCACCGCCGCGGAGCGGGAACGCGACCCCTTCGGCCGACTGCTCCCGGCCGACACCGGGCGTTTCTCCCACGCGTGGCTCGGCGCGGCCGTCTACACGGAGGAACTCGACCGCGTCCTGTGCGCCGCCGCATGGGGAGCGAGCCCCGGCGACCCCGCCACCGACCCGCGCGGGGAACGCCGAACGCCCGTCCCGCCGGGGGAAGTCCGTGACGCCGGCCGATCGGTCGGCGGCGCCCCCGCCATCGCCCCGCCGTTCGGGGCCGGTCGCCGTAGTATCGGGTGATCTCGTGGGGGAAGGCGGGCGGACATGGGCAGGCAGCGTCCCGGTGCGCCGACGCTGGAGGAGGTGGCCGCGCTCGCCGGCGTCGGGCGGGGCACCGTCTCGAGGGTCGTCAACAACGCGGCCGGGGTACGCGATTCGACGCGTCGCGCCGTGCAGCGGGCCATCGCCGAGCTCGGCTATGTTCCGAATCTCGCGGCCCGTTCCCTGGCGGGGCATCGTGCGGACGCCGTCGCTCTGGTGATGACGGAGCCGGACTGGCGGCTGTTCGGGGAGCCCTTCTTCACCGAGATCGTCCACGCCGTCGGTGACGCCCTGACCGACACCCCGGTGCAGTTGCTGCTCACGCTGGTCCGTACGGACACCGAGCGCCGGCGCTTCGTGGAGTACGCCCGTGGCGGCAGGGTCGACGGTGTGCTGCTGATGTCCGTGCACGCCGAGGACCCGCTGCCGGACATGCTCGCGAAGGCGGGGCTGCCCACCGTCATGCTGGGGCGGCGTTCCGCGGACGAGAACATCACCTACGTCGACGCCGACAACGCGGGCGGTGCGCGCAGAGCGGTGACGTATCTGCTGGACGGCGGCCGCAGGAGGATCGGGGTCATCAGCGGGCCGCTGGACATGTACGTCGCCCAGTGCCGGTTGCGCGGGTACCGGGAGGCGCTGGAGCTGGCGGGCGTGACCGCCGGGGCGTCGCTGGTCGTCGAGGGCGGCGACTTCAAGGAGGAGAGCGGGCGTCGGGCGATGACCGAACTGATCGCCCGTCACCCGGACCTCGACGCGGTCTTCGCCGCCTCGGACACCCTGGCCGCCGGGGCGCTCGGCGCACTGCGCGCCGCAGGGCGGCGGGTTCCGCAGGACGTCGCGGTGATCGGCTTCGACGACTTCCAGCCGGCCCGGCCCACGGACCCCCCGCTGACGACGGTGCGCCAGCCGCTGGAGGAGATCGGCCGCACGATGGTCCGACTGCTGCAGGAGGAGATGGAGGACTCCCCCGTCGCCTGGCGGCACGTCATCCTGCGTACGGAACTGGTCCTTCGGAACTCCGCCTGACCCGCGAGACCGAGACCGAGACCGAGACCCAGATCCAGGGCCCCAGTGCCTGGTTCCGAGACCGGAGACCGGAGACCCGAGTTCTGCCGTCGGGAGCGCTCCCGACGGCGCGTCTCCCACCTGCGGCTTCGAGATTCGTTCGACGACATCGACGCGCACAGTCTTGTCAGGAACATGAACCGCTCCTACAGTCCCAGCAACCGGTAAGTGGGAGCGCTCCCATCAGTGGGGAGTTGGGAGCGCTCCCGCACCGGCCTCTCGCCCCCTCCATTCCCCCCGCACCCTCCCGGAGAGGCCCCCATGCGAACGTTATGGCCCCGAGCCCGCACCCGGCGTGGAATCCTGAGCTCCCTGAGCGCGGCCGTCGCGACCCTGGCCCTCACCGCGTCACTCGTGACCGCGGCCGCACCGGCCCAGGCGGACACGACCCTCTGTGAACCGTTCGGCACGACGACGATCCAGGGTCGGTACGTCGTCCAGAACAACCGCTGGGGCTCCAGCGCCACCCAGTGCGTGACCGCCACCGACACCGGTTTCCGGGTGGCGCAGGCCGACGGCTCGGCACCGACCAACGGGGCGCCGAAGTCGTACCCGTCGGTCTTCAACGGCTGCCACTACACGACCTGCTCGCCGGGCACCGCCCTCCCCGCCCGCCTGGACACGGTCTCCGAGGCGCCGTCCGGCGTCTCGTACGGCTTCGTCGACGACGCCGTGTACAACGCCTCGTACGACATATGGCTGGACCCGACCGCCCGCACCGACGGCGTCAACCGGACCGAGATCATGATCTGGTTCAACCGGGTGGGCCCGATCCAGCCCATCGGCTCACCGGTCGGCACGGCCGCCGTGGGCGGTCGGACGTGGGAGGTGTGGAGCGGCGGCAACGGCTCCAACGACGTACTGTCCTTCGTGGCCCCGTCGGCGATCACCGGATGGAACTTCGACGTCATGGACTTCGTCCGGGCGACGGTGGCCCGCGGACTCGCCGAGGACGACTGGTACCTGACGAGCGTTCAGGCGGGCTTCGAGCCCTGGCAGAACGGTACCGGGCTGTCCGTGAACTCCTTCTCCTCCACGGTCGAGACCGGCGGCACTCCAGGCGGCCCGGACCCCGACCCCGGCGACCCGGGTGACACGGCGGCGTGCGAGGTGTCGTACGGCACCAACGTCTGGCAGGACGGCTTCACCGCGGACGTCACCGTCACCAACACCGGCACGAGCGCCGTCGACGGCTGGCGGCTCGCCTTCACCCTGCCCTCCGGTCAGCGGATCACGAACGCCTGGAACGCCTCCGTCACACCGTCCGGGGGCGAGGTCAGGGCGACCGGGGCGAGTCACAACGCCCGGATCGCGCCCGGCGGCAGCCTGTCGTTCGGCTTCCAGGCCACCTACAGCGGCACGTTCACCGAACCGGCCGGCTTCCGTCTGAACGACGCCGCCTGCGCCACCGCCTAGCCACCGCCACGGCCACGCCCTGGTGGCCGGCCCGGCCACCGCCTCCTCGCCCGTCCGGTCGAAGCGCCCGCCCCGGACGGGCGAGGGTTCCACCGCCCCACCCGCACCAGTTGCCATGGACTCATCAGCAACGACTCGTGAGCGAAAGGCCCAGCCCCAGAAGAAGGCAAGACCGGACCCGGACCGGAATCAGGAGACCCCTATGGCTCGACGCGGCAGACTACTCTCCCTAGCGGCGGTACTGGCCACCCTGCTCGGCTCACTCGGCGTGACCCTCCTGCTCGGGCAGGGCAGGGCCGAGGCCCACGGCGTGGCGATGATGCCCGGCTCCCGCACCTACCTGTGCCAGCTGGACGCCAAGACCGGCACCGGCGCCCTCGATCCGACGAACCCGGCCTGTCAGGCCGCCCTCGACGAGAGCGGGGCGACGGCGCTGTACAACTGGTTCGCCGTGCTGGACTCCAACGCGGGCGGCCGTGGCGCCGGTTACGTGCCCGACGGCACCCTGTGCAGCGCCGGCGACCGATCCCCGTACGACTTCTCCGGCTACAACGCCGCCCGCGCGGACTGGCCCCGCACGCACCTGACGTCGGGTGCGACGATCCCGGTGCAGTACAGCAACTGGGCCGCTCACCCGGGTGACTTCCGGGTGTACCTGACCAAGCCGGGCTGGTCGCCGACGTCCGAGCTGGGCTGGGACGACCTGGAGCTGATCCAGACGGAGACCAACCCGCCGCAGCAGGGCTCGCCGGGCACCGACGGCGGGCACTACTACTGGGATCTCGCCCTGCCCTCCGGCCGCTCGGGCAACGCACTGATCTTCATGCAGTGGGTGCGTTCCGACAGCCAGGAGAACTTCTTCTCCTGCTCGGACATCGTCTTCGACGGCGGCAACGGGGAGGTCACCGGCATCCGCGGTTCCGGCGGCACTCCCGACCCGGATCCGACCCCGACCCCGACGGACCCGACGACTCCGCCGCCCACCCACTCCGGTTCCTGCATGGCCGTGTACTCCGTGGAGAACTCCTGGGGCGGTGGCTTCCAGGGCTCCGTCGAGGTGATGAACCACGGTACCGAGCCGCTCAACGGCTGGGCCGTGCGGTGGCAGCCGGGCAGCGGTACCACCCTCGGCGGGGTCTGGAACGGTTCGCTGTCCAGCGGCACGGACGGTACGGTCACGGTCCGCAACGTGGACCACAACCGTGTGATACCACCTGACGGGAGTGTGACCTTCGGCTTCACCGCCACGTCGACGGGCAACGACTTCCCGGCCGACTCGATCGGCTGCGTGACGCCCTGACACACGTCGGGACACGGTCGGCGGGGCCTCGGACGGGCGTCCCGCCGACCTCACGTGCCGGTTACGAATCGCTCAACCTCTGGTTGCGAAGCGGTGATCGGGCGACGATGGGGCCATGACTCCGGCCCAGCGCGCCTTTGAGCGGCTGCAAGCCTGGCCCGACCTCTTCGCGGGTCCGGCCAGTTGCGGAACCGGACGGGCGCTGCGCTCCGTCCGCGACGAGATCGTCCACTTCCATGCGGACCGGGACGTGGACCTGCACCTCACCCACCGGGCCATCCAGCGCTTCCGGTACGACCTCGGTGGCTCCACCGCCATCCGTCTGGTTCCCGGTTCCCGTTGGGTGACCGTGCACCTGGACTGCGACGCGGACGTGGACCTGCTGCTGAGCCTGGTCAGCATCGCGCTCAAGGCCCACCAGTCCCGGCCCCCGACGGATCCGCCGTCGGGTATCCCGGGGTGCAACTTCCGCCGGGTCACGGTGCTTCCGCGCTCCGCGGCCGGGGAGATCTGACCGGCCTCGACGGTCTCCGACGCGTCCGAGCGCACTGCGACGGGCGGACGAGGACGGCGGCGCCGGCCCGCGGTGGGCGCGGGCACCGCCGTTCACGGCCTCAGTGGTTCCCAGCCTCCTCCGCGCCGCTCTCCGCGCCGCGCCGGATGCCCAGGGCGGCGAGCAGCGCGCCGAGCACGCACAGGAAGCCGGTGACGACCACGGCCACGTGCACGCCGTTCATGAACGCCTGCCCGCTGCCCTCCACCACGGCGGCCCGAAGCCCGGCCGGCGTGTCTGAGGAGACGGGTGCCACGCCCATGGCCACGGCGTCCTTGGCCTCCTGCATGCCGTGCGCCATCGCCGGGGGCACGCCCGCGTCGGTCAGCTCGCCGGTGAGCGTGGCGCCGACCTTGGCGCTGATCAGGGAGACCAGTACGGACGTGCCGAGGGCGCCGCCGATCTGCAGGGTGGTCGCCTGGAGACCGCCCGCCACCCCGCCGTCCCGGACGGGGGCGTTGCCGACGATGGCGTCGGAGGAGGCGGCCATCACCATGCCGACGCCGAGGCCGAGCGCGATGAACGGCGGCCAGATCGTGGCGTAGGAGGAGTCGGTCTGCCAGGTGAGCATGCCGAAGCAGGAGGCCGCCTGGAACAGCATGCCCAGCGGCATGGTCAGCCGGGGGCCGAAGCGCTGGGTCAGGGCCGCGCCCAGGGGCGAGGCGACCAGCGAGGCGAGGCTGAGCGGGAGGGTCCGCACGCCGGCCTCGACCGGCGTGAAGCCGCGGACGTTCTGCAGGTACAGCATGACGAAGAAGATCACGCCGAGCATGACGAAGAAGTTCAGGGCGGTGATGATCGCGCCGATCGTCAGCGCACGGCTGCGGAACAGGCGCATCGGCAGCAGCGGGTGCGCCACCCGTGTCTCGTACCGGCCGAACACGAGCAGGAGCACCAGGCCCGCGGCGACGGCGCCCAGGGTGCCGGCGGACGTCCAGCCCCAGGTCTCGCCCTTGACGACGCCGAAGACCACGGCCAGCAGACCGAGGGCGAGCAGGACGAGACCGGGTATGTCGAAGCGTTCCCGGCCTGCGGCGCTGCGGCTCTCGGGGAGGACGAGGGCACCGAAGGCGATCGCGGCGACGCCGATGGGGGCGTTGATGTAGAAGACGGACTCCCAGTCGACGTGCTCCACGAGGAGGCCGCCGACGATGGGCCCGAGGGCGGTGGCCACGGCGGAGACCATGGCCCAGATGCCCACGGCCATGCCGAACTTCTTCGGCGGGAACACGGAGCGGAGCAGTCCGAGGGTGTTGGGCATCAGCAGTCCGCCGAAGGCGCCCTGGAGGGCGCGGAAGGCGACCACTCCCTCGATCGACCCGGACAGGCCGATGGCGACGGAGGCGAGGGTGAACCCGGCGACGCCGACGAGGTAGTAGGTACGGCGGCCGAACCGGTCACCGAGCTTGCCGCCCAGGATGAGGGTGGCGGCGAGTGCGAGCAGATAGGAGTTGGTCACCCACTGCAGTTGGGCGGTCGACGCGTGCAGATCGCTGCCGATCTCGGGGTTGGCGATGGCGACGACGGAGCCGTCGAGCTGGACCATGAACAGTCCGAACGCGACGGCGAGGAGGGTCAGCCACGGGTTGGACCGCAGGTGGCCGAAGCGGCCGGTACGGCCGGACGCCGACGGGGCGGTCTCGGCCGCGGGCGTGGCGGAGTGATCCACGGACGTGGACGACGGCATGGGGGAGCCTTCTCTTCGGATTCAGGGATGCGGAAGGGGTGCGGGAACGGCGCCGGAAGGACACGGGAACGGCGCGGACCGGCAGCCCGTCGGACCGGCAGCCCGTCGGACCGGCGTACGGCGGTGTGCCCGGGCCGGCGGGAACGCTCGGGGTCCCGCCCGGTCAGCGGGTGGCGGGGTGGAGGTGCCGTGCCAACGCGTCGAGGGCGTCCAGGGCGGAGCCGAGCGCGCCCTGCTGCCCCTCGGTGAGGGAGGTCAGGGCGTGGCGGATGAACGCGGTCTCCAGTGCCCGCACCTCGGTCAGCCGCTCACGGGCCGTGGCCGTGAGGTGGAGGTGGGCGACCCGCCGGTCGGCGCTGTCCCGCCTGCGCTCCAGGTCGCCCTGCTCGGTGAGCTGGGAGACCAGGGCGCTGACGTTGTTCGGCTTCATCAGCAGCGCCTCGGCGGCCTCGCGCACCGTGGCGCCCTCGTGCTGTGCGACGAAGCGCAGCAGGGCGAGCCGGCCCTCGGGGGGCTTGGGGTACGGGTACCGGGCGGTGACCTGTCGGTCCAGCGCCCGGTGCAGCGCGGGAAGGCACGCCGCGAGCCCGGAGGCCATGCGGTCGATGTCCCGGCGAGGGGTGCTGGAGTCGGTCACCCGACGATGTTAGGTATGACCGGATAGGTATGTCAAAAGAGCTACATGGGGCGGCCGCGTGCGGCCACAGGGGCCGCGCAACGCACTCGCAACCTTCCCTGTGCTGGTATGCGGCGCATGGGTGACACATACGAGGAGACGCCCCGCGTCGGGTTGACCAGTGAGGCCGCCGCGCTGCTCCGGCGGCTCCGCGAGGCGCACGGACCGCTGATGTTCCACCAGTCCGGCGGCTGTTGCGACGGCAGCGCACCCATGTGCTATCCGGCGGGCGAGTTCCGCACGGGCGCCGCGGACGTCCTCCTCGGCGAACTGGACGTCGAGGGCGTCGAGGAATCGGTGGAGTTCTGGATGTCACGCAGCCAGTACGAGGTGTGGAGTCACACCCGGTTGACCGTGGACGTCGTCCCCGGCCGGGGCAGCGGCTTCTCACTGGAGGCACCCGAGGGGGTGCGCTTCCTCATCCGCTCGCGGGTCGTGGACGCCTGACCCCGGGCCCTCGCACGACTGCGGGACCCGTTCGGCGACGCCTGCGCCCGGGCTACGGTCTGAGGCTGCTCACGATGTCCGCCGTCGCGGTCAGTCCGCTGCTGATCGTGGGGGCGATGCTCGTGCCGGCCAGGTAGAAGCCGAGCAGCAGGCAGACCAGCGCGTGCGAGATCTTGAGTCCGCCGTTGCGCAGGAAGAGCACCGCGAGGACGAACAGCAACAGCACCACAGAGATGGAAACGGCCATCGTCAACCTCCTCCGCCACGTCCACTTCGCGGCGTTCGGCCGTAAGTGTGGCGTAGCGGAGGGTTCGTCCGGGCGGCTGACCTGTCCTCCGAACGAGTGGTGTTCCGGCGGTGCCCTACGCGTTGCGGTGAGTCTCGAGGAACGCCTCGAGGCCCGCGAGGTCGTCGGTGTTGAGATGGTCGACGCCGGCGGCGAGGAGTTCGGCCCAGACGGCGTCGCGTGCGGGCCCCGCCACGTCGGGTGTGGCCCAGAAGCGCACCCGCTGGCCGCGGGCGTGGGCAGCGCCCACGATGTCCCGCAGTCTGCGCCGCTCGGCCGCGGGGAAGGCTCCCACGCCCTGCCAGCCGAAGTTGAGCGTCCAGTTGTCGCTGACCAGCGGAACGAACGAGGCCGGTGCCGTGCTGCCGAGGTCGGTGAGACGGCCGTCGTAGAAGGCCAGGCGGGTGCGCTGGGCCTCCATGGGGGCACGGGCGGCCCGGTCGCCGGAGATCACGGCGGTGACCGCGCCCCGGTGCACGCGGCCGTGGGCGTAGGAGGTGAACAGGTGCCTGTACCTGCGCAGTCGCCGGTCGAGTTCCCGGTACGTCGGCCCGCCCTCGGTCTTGATGTCGATCAGGAGTTGCAGGGAGCCGCGGTCGTGCCGGTACACGCGGCCGCGGCCCGCACGCACGCGGGCGGCGAGGGGGTCGAGGTAGAGCGACTCGAGGGTGCGGGACGGGTCGAGGTCCTCGGGGTCGTGCGCGACGAGGAGTTGGCCGTCCACCAGGTAGATGTCGGCCTCGACGCTGCCGAAGCGGTGGTCGAGGGCGTCGAGAAGCGGACGCGGGTGCTCGTAGTCGTTGTGGGCGTGCGCACGCCACAACGGGCGCGGCCTGTGCCTGCCTTCGGACGCCGACGCGGTGCCGGCGGGCAGGGCGACCGCGCCCGCGAGGGCGGCGCCGAGGGTGGTGAGGGCTCTGCGTCGGGTGGTGAGGGCCATGCTCTGCCTCCCTGGAAGGGCCGTACGGGACGCCTGTGAGTATGCGGTGCCGATGGCCTCGGAGAGCAGAGCCGTGCGGTGAGTTGGCCGGACCGCCGCCGGTCGTTCATGTCGCCGGGGCGGGTCGCACGGGAAGCGCCCGCCCCGGAAGGGGGACGGGCGCTTCAGGACACGGGCCCGGACGGGCATACGGCGAACTCGCCCGCGTCAGGCGTCCTCAGCCGTCCTCAGCCGTCGCCGGACGTCGCCGGACGTCGCCGGGCCTCGTCAGGGAGTCGGCAGGTCGACCAGCTCGGCCAGTGTCGCGCGGTGGACGCCCGCCGTTCCGTAGGCGATCGCGTCGGCCTTGGCCCGCTTGAGGTACAGGTGGACCGGGTGTTCCCAGGTCATGCCGATGCCGCCGTGGAGTTGCAGCGCCTCCTCGGCGGCGTGGACGGCGACCTGGGCCGCGTACGCCTGGGCGACGGCCACGGCGACGTCGGTGTCCTCGCCGGTCGACAGGGCGTCGGCGGCGTTCCGGGCGGCGGCGCGCAGGCCGGCGACCTCCAGCCAGAGCCGGGCGAGCCGGTGCTTGAGAGCCTGGAAGCCGCCGACCTGGCGGTTGAACTGCTTGCGTTCCCCGAGGTAGCGGACCGTCTCGGTCAGCAGCCCGTCGGCGAGGCCCAGTTGCTCGGAGGCGAGCAGCCCGGCACCGGTCCGCAGGGCCCGTCGCACGGCGGGTGCGGCGTCGCCGAGCCGGCGCCCGGACGCGCCGTCGAGGACCACCCGGGCGACCGGGCGGGTGAGGTCGAGCGACACCTGCGGGACGACGGTGGCATCGGCGGCGCGGACCGCGTACAGGCCCCCGTCGTCCGCGGGCACGAGCAGCACGTCGGCGAAGGACGCGTCGGCGATGCCCGTCAACTCCCCATGGAGAGCACCGCCTTCGAGTCGCACACCCGGGACGGTGCCCGCGGGCGCGACATGCAGGCCGACGGCGAGGACGGCGACGGTCTGGGCGGTGGCCAACTCGGTGAGCAGGTCGTCGGCCCCGCAGCCCAGCAGCGCCTCGGTGGCGACGACGGCGCTCGTCAGGTACGGCACCGGCGCGACGGCACGGCCCAGCTCCTCCAGGACCACCGCCGTCTCCCGATGGGTGGCGCCCTGCCCGCCCAGCGTCTCGGGGATCAGCAGGCCCGCGAGCCCCATCGATTCGGCCAGGGTCTTCCACAGCGACAGGTCGTGCGGGGCGGCCGACTCGGTGCGGGTGACGACGTCCGCAGGGTCGCAGTGGTCGGTGAGCAGGTCCCGGACGGCGGCGCGCAGCGCCTCTTCCTCCTCCGTGTGGAGCAGAGCGGGTTCCGGCTGTGCGCTCATCGGGCGAGGTCCTTCCACGCGACGTCCTTGTCGGTCCGCGGCTCGGGAGGCAGGCCCAGGACGCGTTCGGCGACGATGTTCAGCAGGACCTCGCTGGTCCCGCCCTCGATGCTGTTGCCCTTGGAGCGCAGGTAGCGGTACCCGGCGTCACGGCCGGTGAAGTCGACCAGTTCGGGGCGGCGCATGGTCCAGTCTTCGTAGAGCAGGCCCTCCGCGCCGAGGAGTTCGACCTCCAGGCCGCTGATCTCCTGGTTGAGGCGGGCGAAGTTCAGCTTCATGCCGGCGCCCTCGGGTCCGGGCTGGCCCGCCACCAGTTGCTGGCGCAGGCGGACGCCGGTGAGGCGGGCCACCTCGGCCTCGACCCACAGGCCGAGCAGCCGCTGGTGCAGGTCGTGGGTGCGCAGTTCGGGGCGTTCCCGCCAGGTTCCGGCGACCTTGCCGATCATGCCGCCCTCGCGGGGGATCGCGGTGCCGCCGATGGCCACCCGCTCGTTGTTGAGCGTGGTCTGCGCGACCCGCCAGCCGTCGCCGACCTCGCCGAGGCGGTGGGAGTCGGGGATGCGGACGTCGGTGAGGAAGACCTCGTTGAACTCGGCCTCACCGGTGATCTGGCGCAGCGGCCGGACCTCGACGCCGGGATCGGTCATGTCGCACACGAAGTACGTGATGCCCCGGTGCTTGGGCACGTCCGGGTCGGTGCGGGCGATGAGGATGGCCCAGCGGGCGAGGTGCGCGCTGGAGGTCCACACCTTCTGTCCGCCCACGACCCAGTCCTCGCCGTCCCGCACCGCGCGGGTGCCGAGGGCGGCCAGGTCGGATCCGGCGCCGGGCTCGCTGAAGAGCTGGCACCAGACCTCCTCGCCGGTCCACAGCGGGCGCAGCAGCCGGCGCTTCTGCGCGTCGGTGCCGTACTGGAGGATGGTCGGGGCGGCCATGCCGAGGCCGATGCCGATGCGCCGGGGGTCGTTGTCGGGGGCTTCGGCGGCCGCCAACTCGGCGTCCACGACGCTCTGGAGGGAGCGGGGGGCGCCGAGCCCGCCGAGACCCTGCGGGTAGTGCACCCAGGCGAGTCCGGCGTCGAAGCGGGCCCGCAGGAAGTCCGGGCGGTCCGTGGTGGCCGGGGGGTGCGTGTCCAGCAACTCCCGTGTGCGGCGCCGCAGTTCCGCTGCGTCCGTCATGCGGTCGCTCCCTTCTCCAGCTTCCGCGACATCGCCTTCTCCGACATCGCCTTCTCCGACATCGCCTTCTCCGGTACTGCCCTCCCCGACACGGCCGTCACCGTCGTATCCCCTTCTCCGGTACGACGGCCACCCGGCCGGTCGTCCTGCCGTCGGCGACGCGCTGCACGGCGTCGGCCGCCCCGTCGAGCGGCACCCGCTCGCTCACCAGCGGCTTGACGGCGCCCCGTGCGGCCAGCTCGGTGAGCTGCTCGTGGCAGTGCCGGACCAGCTCGGGGTTCTTGGTGTTGTACAGGCCCCAGTGCAGACCGAGGATCGTGTAGTTCTTGACCAGCGCGTGGTTCAGCGCGGGGCTGGGGATGGTGCCGCTCGCGAAGCCGACGACGACGATCCGTCCCTCGAAGGCGACGACCTTGGTGGACTGGGTGTACGCCTGGCCGCCCACCGGGTCGTAGATCACGTCCGCGCCCCGGCCGCCGGTGGCCTCCTTCACCGCCGCGACGACGTCCTCACCGTGCCGGTCGACCACCACGTCGCAGCCCAGTTCGCGGGCGACGGCCGCCTTCTCCGGGCCGCCGACGACGCCGATGACGGTGGCTCCGGCCGCCTTGCCGAGTTGCACGGCGGCGCTCCCGACGCCTCCCGCGGCGGCATGGACGAGCAGGGTCTCGCCGGCCGCCAGCCGGGCCCGGCGGTGCAGGCCGAACCAGCCGGTCTGGTAGCCGATGTGCAGGGCCGCGGCCTCGGCGTCGTCCAGGGTGTCCGGCGCGGGCAGGAGGGCGCGCGCGTCGGCGAGGGCGTACTCGGCGAAACCGCCGTGCGGCAGCGCCGGGTTGGCGAGAACCCGGCGGCCGTCCTCGGTCTCCCCGCAGATCTCCACACCCGGTGTGAACGGCAGCGGCGGCCTGACCTGGTACTCCCCCCTGCACAGCAGGGCGTCCGGGAAGTTGATGTTCGCGGCGCGAACCCTCAGCAGGACCTGGCCCTCGCCGGGTGCCGGCGGCGCCACGTCCGCGAGGCGCATCACCTCGCCCGGCTCGCCGTTCTCGTGCACCTGCCATGCCTGCATGCGGGGCCTCCACCGACTGTGTCGTTCGACCGGGTCCCTCGCATACTAAGCGGTCGCTTGCCATTCGGGAACAGGTGGAGGGAACAGGGCGCGGACCGTCCCGTCACGCCCGCGCGGCGGGTCGCGCCCGTACGTGCATCCGCTCACCCTGCGGGCCGAAGAGGCTGAGGAACTCGGCCGGCCCCTCCCCCGTCGAGCCGAACCAGTGCGGCACCCGGGTGTCGAACTCGACGGCCTCCCCCGCCGACAGCACCACGTCGTGCTCACCGAGCACGAGCCGCAGACGGCCCGAGAGGACGTACAGCCACTCGTACCCCTCGTGACTGCGCGGGTCCGGCTCCTCCTTGCGCATGGGTTCTCGCACCTTGAACGCCTGGAGCCCGCCCGCCTGGCGGGTGAGCGGCCAGTGGGTGCGGCCGTGGCGGACGATCGGCTCGGACCGTACCCGGGGGTCGCCGACCGGCGGGGCACCGACCAGCTCGTCCAGCGGCACCTGGTGGGCCTGGGCGATCGGCAGCAGCAGTTCGAGGCTCGGCTTGCGCAGCCCCGACTCCAGCCGCGACAGGGTGCTCACCGATATGCCGGTCGCCTCGGACAGGGCGGCCAGCGTCACCTCGCGCTCCTTGCGGAGCTGACGGAGCCTGGGGCCGACACCGGCGAGAACATCGTCTGCAGTCGTCATGCGCTTATTGCAGAACCGGCAAATACGTTTGTCAATCCCGGGGCTCCGAGCGACCTTCTACGTGGAGGTGGTCACCATGACCCAGCACACGGACCCGAAGAACACGGACCCGAAGAACGCCGAGGACCGGCAGGAGCGGTCCGGCGAGTACGACGTGATCGTCGTCGGCGGCGGTGCGGCCGGACTCTCGGCGGCGCTGGTCCTGGGCCGCGCACGACTGCGCACCCTGGTCGTCGACGCCGGTGAGCCGCGCAACGCGCCCTCGGACCACATGCAGGGCTACCTGACCCGGGACGGCATGTCCCCCGCCGAGTTCCTGGCGCTCGGCCGGGAGGAGATCGCGCGCTACGGCGTGGAGCTGGTCCGCGACCGTGCGGTGGACGTGTCCCGGGGCGAGGACTTCGCGGTGGAGCTGGCCGGCGGGGACACGGTGCGCGCCCGCCGGCTGATCGTCACGACCGGGCTCAGGGACGAGCTGCCCGCCGTGCCCGGGGTCGCCGAGCGGTTCGGCCGGGACGTGCTGCACTGCCCGTTCTGCCACGGCTGGGAGGTCCGCGACGAGCGCTTCGGCGTCCTGGCCACCAGTCCGCTCAGCGTGCACCAGGCGCTGATGGTGACCGGCTGGTCCGACGACGTGACGCTGTTCCTGCACACGGTCGCCGAACGGGAGCTGTCGGACGACGACCTGCGGCGCCTCGCCGCGGCCGGCGTCAAGGTGGTGCCGGGCGAGGTCGCCGCCCTGCGGGTCGAGGACGACCGGCTGACCGGGGTCCGGCTGGCGGACGGCACGGCACACGAACGCACGGTGATGTTCGTCGCCCCCGCGGCGGTCCCGCAGACCGGCCTGATGGAGCGGCTGGGGGCGGAGCTGCGGGAGACGCCGTTCGGTGCCTATCCCGTGGTGGACCCGACGGGCCGGACCACCGTGCCGGGCGTGTGGACCGCCGGCAACGCGATGGGCTTCGCCGAGCAGGTCGTCCACGCGGCCAGCGGCGGCTACCGCGCGGCGGCGGCGATCGTGGGCGACCTGATCATGTCGGACCTGGACGCGGCCCTCGCGGAGTGAGGGCACCCCGCCGGGGCCCCTCCCTCGTCCGACCCCGTCCGAGCCCGGTCGGGCGTGCGGAGTGCGGAGCGGGCACCCGGCGACAGCGGGACGCCCCGGGGAAGATCCCGGCGTCAGCGGCAACAGGCCGGGCGGACCGGTCGGGCCGCACGGACCACGGACGCCGCACGGACCACGGACGCCGCGCGGCCCGGCGGACCGCGCCGACCGACGCACCCGCCCCCCTCGGGCCTCCCCCGTCCGGGAGCCGGACCCCCGCGGGGGTGTAGGCCCGCCCTCTCCGGTGCACCCTGACTTCATGCTGCTTGCCCGGTTGGCCCAGGTGTCCCGGGAGGTCGCCGAGACGTCGGCGCGGTCCCGGAAGACCGTCCTGCTCGCGGAGCTGTTCCGCGAGGCGGAGGCGGAGGACGTGCCGGTCGTCATCCCGTACCTGGCGGGGCGCCTCCCGCAGGGCCGGATCGGCGTCGGCTGGAAGGTGCTGGGCCGCCGCGTCCCGCCCGCCGGGGCGCCGACCCTGACCGTGCGCGACGTGGACGCCCGGCTCACCCGGCTCGGGGCGGTGTCGGGCGCCGGTTCGCAGGCCGAGCGGGCCCGGCTGGTCGGGGAGCTGATGGGCGCCGCCACGGAGGACGAGCAGCGCTTCCTGGTCGGGCTGCTCACCGGCGAGGTCCGGCAGGGCGCCCTGGACGCGGCCGCCGTCGAGGGCCTGGCCGCGGCGACAAACGCTCCCCCGGCCGACGTACGGCGCGCGGTGATGCTCGCGGGGTCGCTCCAGGCGGTGGCCGAGGCCCTGCTGGCGGACGGGCCCGGTGCCCTGGACCGGTTCCGGCTCACCGTCGGCCGACCGGTGCTGCCGATGCTGGCGCACAGCGCGTCCTCGGTCGCCGAGGCGGTCGGCAGGCTGGGCGCGGCGGCCGTGGAGGAGAAGCTGGACGGCATCCGCGTCCAGGTCCACCGGGACGGCGGCACCGTACGGGTCCACACCCGCACCCTGGACGACATCACCGCCCGGCTGCCCGAGGTCACCGACGCGGCCCTGGCGCTGCCCGGTGAGCGGTTCATCCTGGACGGCGAGGCGATCTCCCTCGACGCGAGCGGACGCCCCCGCTCCTTCCAGGAGACCGCCGGGCGGGTCGGCTCCCGTACGGACGTCGCCACGGCCGCGCGGGCGCTGCCCGTCTCCGTGGTGTTCTTCGACGCGCTGTCCGTCGACGGCCGCGACCTGCTCGACCTGCCGCTGACCGAGCGGCACGCGGAGCTGGCCCGGCTGGTTCCCGAACCCCTGCGGGTGCGGCGCACGCTGGTGCGGGGCCCCGAGGAGACCGGGGTCGCGGAGGAGTTCCTCGAGGAGACACTGGCGCGCGGGCACGAGGGCGTCGTCGTCAAGGGGCTGGACGCCGCCTACAGCGCCGGTCGGCGCGGCGCGTCCTGGCTGAAGGTGAAGCCCGTCCACACGCTCGACCTGGTGGTGCTGGCCGCCGAGTGGGGCCACGGCCGTCGCACCGGCAAGCTCTCCAACCTCCACCTGGGCGCCCGCACCGCCGACGGCTCCTTCGCGATGCTCGGCAAGACCTTCAAGGGCATGACCGACGCGCTGCTGGCCTGGCAGACCGAGCGCCTGGGGGAACTGGCGGTCGAGGAGCACGGCTGGGGTGTGACCGTACGGCCCGAACTGGTCGTGGAGATCGCCTACGACGGCCTCCAGCGCTCCACCCGCTACCCGGCCGGCGTCACCCTCCGCTTCGCCCGGGTGATCCGCTACCGCGAGGACAAGCGTCCCGAGGACGCGGACACCGTGGAGACCCTGCTCGCCGCCCACCCCGGCGTGTCCCCGTGAAGCGCAGCGCGGGTCTGCTGCTGCACCGGCGCGGTCCCGCCCGGGAGCTCCAGGTCCTCCTCGGTCACATGGGCGGCCCCTTCCACACGCGGCGCGACGCGGGGGCGTGGACCGTCCCCAAGGGCGAGTACGGGCCGACGGAACCGGCGTGGGAGGCGGCCCGGCGGGAGTTCGAGGAGGAGCTGGGGCTGCCGCCGCCCGGGGGCGAGGCCGTCGCGCTGGGCGAGGTGCGGCAGGCGGGCGGGAAGGTCGTCACGGTCTGGGCCGTCGAGGCGGACCTCGATCCGGCGACGGTCGTCCCGGGCACCTTCCGGATGGAGTGGCCGCCGAGGTCGGGGCGGACCGAGGAGTTCCCCGAGCTGGACCGGGTGGCGTGGTTCGAGCTGGACCGCGCCCGGGGGGTGATCGTGAAGGCGCAGGCCGCGTTTCTCGACCGCCTGGCTGAGCACTCGCACTGACGAGACGCCACGAGGAACGAGGCGACCGGTCGCGTTGCGGCACCCCACGCCGCGCGCCAAGGTCGAAGCACGCTTGCGCACCCAGGAGGTCGGCCATGCCCATCGCGACGGTGAACCCGGCGAACGGCGAGACGCTGAGGACGTACGAGCCCATGGGCGAGGAGGAGATCGAGCGCCGGCTCGAACTGGCGGAGGCCACCTTCCGCACCTACCGGACCACCGGCTTCTACGAGCGGGCCGGGCTGATGCGCCGGGCCGCGGATCTTCTGGAGGCCGACCAGAAGGAGATCGGCCGGGTCATCACCACGGAGATGGGCAAGCCGGTCAAGCAGGCCCGCGCGGAGGCGGCCAAGTGCGCCAAGGCGATGCGCTGGTACGCCGACCACGCGGCGGAGCTGCTGGCCGACGAGGAGCCCGCGGACGCCGACGTGAAGGACTCCGGCGCCTCCCGGGCCCTGGTCCGCTACCGGCCGCTCGGCCCGGTGCTCGCGGTGATGCCGTGGAACTTCCCGCTCTGGCAGGTGATCCGCTTCGCCGCGCCCGCGCTGATGGCGGGCAACGTCGGGCTGCTGAAGCACGCCTCGAACGTGCCGCAGACCGCCCTGTATCTGGAGGACCTGTTCCACCGGGCGGGCTTCCCGGAGGGCTGCTTCCAGACCCTGCTCATCGGTTCCGCCCAGGTCGACGACGTCCTGCGCGACGAGCGGGTGCGGGCCGCCACCCTCACCGGCAGCGAGCCCGCGGGCCGCGCGGTGGCCTCCACCGCCGGGGAGATGATCAAGAAGACGGTGCTCGAGCTGGGCGGCAGCGACCCGTTCGTCGTCATGCCGTCCGCCGACGTGGACCGCGCCGCCGAGGTGGCGGTGACCGCGCGTACGCAGAACGCCGGGCAGTCGTGCATCGCCGCCAAGCGGTTCATCGTGCACACGGACGTGTACGACGCCTTCGCCGAGCGCTTCGCCGAGGGCATGAGGGCGCTGACGGTCGGCGACCCCATGGAGGAGGCGACCGACGTCGGCCCGCTCTCCAGTGAGCAGGGCCTGAACGACGTGGTGGAGCTGGTCGACGACGCCGTGCGCGGCGGCGCGACGGTGCTGTGCGGCGGCGAACGCCCCGACGGGCCCGGCTGGTACTACCCGCCGACCGTCCTGGCGGGGATCACCCGGGAGATGCGCATCCACCGCGAGGAGGCCTTCGGCCCGGTCGCCACCCTGTACCGGGCGGCCGACCTGGACGAGGCGGTGCTGATCGCCAACGACACGGACTTCGGGCTCAGTTCCAACGTGTGGACGCGCGACGACGCCGACGTGGACCGCTTCGTACGGGACCTGGAGGCGGGCGGCGTGTACGTCAACGGGATGACGGCGTCCCATCCGGCGTTCCCGTTCGGCGGGGTCAAGCGGTCGGGCTACGGCCGTGAGCTGTCCGGGCACGGAATCCGGGAGTTCTGCAACATCACCACCGTATGGCACGGAGCGTGAGCCTTCCGCGACTACGATCCCCCCTGTGAACCGCGAAGTGACCCTGCCTCTGATCGTCGACGACCGCGGCACGCTCCAGGTCGCCGCGTCCGACGTGAGCAAGCTGCTGCGCACGGTGGGCGGGCGGTGGCTGCGGCTGGTGGAGACCGGCGAGGAGAGCCTGGACGAGGACACCGTCGCGGCCCTCACCATCGAGCTGGCCAAGCTGGCCGACCGGATCGACGTGGCCTGCATCGCCCACAGCAGCGGCCCCTCCTCCTCCTGACGCCCCGGCCGCGGGCCGACGCCTCGCCCCGGGCCGGCGCGTTCCCCGAGACGGAGTAACCCGGCGAGAGATCACCGCTTCGGTGGGTGATCGTGGATGGGCACCCCCGTAAAGGTGCACCACTTTCCGGTCGGGGGGCGTCAGCCTTCCGCGAGGCGAAAGCAGGCACGGTTCATGGCGACTTTGTGCAGACCCTCGGTGTCCGTCCCGGAGCACGTGATCACGATGGAGGAGACGCTGGAGCTGGCGCGCAGACGCCACACCGACCATCCTCAACTGCCGCTCGCGCTCCGGCTGATAGAGAACACCGGGGTCCGCACCCGGCACATCGTGCAGCCCATCGAGGAGACGCTGAAGCACCCCGGTTTCGAGGACCGCAACAAGGTCTACGAGCGGGAGGCGAAGTCCCGTGTCCCGGCCGTGATCCAGCGGGCCCTGGACGACGCGGAGCTGCTCCCCACCGACATCGACGTGATCATCTACGTGTCGTGCACGGGTTTCATGATGCCCTCCCTGACGGCCTGGCTGATCAACGCGATGGGCTTCGACAGCACCACGCGGCAGATACCCATCGCCCAGCTGGGCTGCGCGGCCGGCGGCGCGGCGATCAACCGCGCCCACGACTTCTGCACCGCGTATCCCGAGGCCAACGCGCTGATCGTGGCCTGCGAGTTCTGCTCGCTGTGCTACCAGCCCACCGACCTCGGTGTGGGGTCCCTGCTCTGCAACGGCCTGTTCGGCGACGGCATCGCCGCCGCGGTGGTCCGCGGACAGGGCGGCACCGGCATCGGCCTGGAGCGCAACGGCTCGTACCTGATCCCCAAGACCGAGGACTGGATCATGTACGACGTGAAGGCGACCGGTTTCCACTTCCTGCTGGACAAGCGGGTCCCCGCCACCATGGAACCGCTGGCCCCGGCGCTCAAGCAGCTGGCGGGGGAACACGGTTGGGACGCCTCCGACCTGGACTTCTACATCGTGCACGCGGGCGGCCCCCGGATCCTGGACGACCTCAGCACCTTCCTGCGGGTCGACCCGCACGCCTTCCGGTTCAGCCGGGCCACGCTCACCGAGTACGGCAACATCGCCAGCGCCGTCGTCCTGGACGCGCTGCGCCGCCTCTTCGACGCGGGCGGCGCCGAGGAGGGCGCGCGCGGGCTGCTGGCCGGTTTCGGCCCCGGCATCACCGCGGAGATGTCCCTGGGCCGCTGGCAGACCGCGGACACGCGGCAGGACGTACGCCGGGACATGACGCGGGCCCTGCGACAGAGTGTGAGGCAGAGGTGAGCGAGGAGACCGTCCCCGAGACCGCGCCGCCCATCCGGGACTGGCCGGCCGTCGACCTGCCCGGCAGCGACTTCGACCCGGTGCTGACCGAGTTGATGCGCGAGGGCCCCGTCACCCGGATCTCACTGCCCAACGGCGAGGGCTGGGCCTGGCTGGTGACCCGCCACGACGACGTCCGCCTGGTCACCAACGACCCCCGGTTCGGCCGCGAGGCCGTCATGGACCGGCAGGTCACCCGGCTCGCCCCGCACTTCATCCCGGCCCGCGGCGCGGTCGGCTTCCTGGACCCGCCCGACCACACCCGGCTGCGCCGCTCGGTGGCCGCGGCCTTCACCGCGCGCGGCGTGGAGCGGGTGCGCGAGCGGTCCCGCGGGATGCTCGACGAACTGGTCGACGCCATGCTGAGGGCCGGTCCGCCCGCCGACCTCACCGAGGCCGTGCTGAGCCCGTTCCCCATCGCGGTGATCTGCGAGCTGATGGGTGTGCCGGCCGCCGACCGGCACGCCATGCACACCTGGACGCAGCTGATCCTGTCCTCCTCGCACGGCGCCGAGGTCAGCGAGCGGGCCAAGAACGAGATGAACGCCTACTTCGCGGATCTCGTCGGGCTCCGGTCGGACAGCACCGGCGAGGACGTCACCTCGCTGCTGGGCGCCGCCGTGGGGCAGGGCGGGATCACGCTGGAGGAGGCGGTCGGACTGGCGGTCCTGCTGCAGATCGGCGGCGAGGCGGTCACCAACAACAGCGGGCAGATGTTCCACCTGCTGCTGAGCCGACCGGAACTCGCCGAACGGCTGCGCTCCGAGCCGGAGATCCGCCCCCGGGCCATCGACGAACTGCTGCGCTGGATTCCCCATCGCAACGCCGTGGGGCTGTCCCGGATCGCCCTGGAGGACGTGGACGTCAAGGGAGTGCGGATCCGCGCGGGCGACGCGGTCTACGTGTCGTACCTGGCGGCCAACCGCGACCCCGAGGTCTTCCCCGACCCGGACACGATCGACTTCGGCCGCTCCCCCAACCCGCACGTGTCCTTCGGCTTCGGCCCGCACTACTGCCCCGGCTCCATGCTGGCCCGGCTGGAGTCGGAGCTGCTCGTCGACGCGGTCCTGGACCGGGTGCCGGGGCTGAAGCTCGCGGTGCGGCCGGAGGACGTGCCCTTCAGGAAGGGCGCGCTGATCCGCGGGCCAGAGGCCCTGCCGGTGACCTGGTGAGCGGCCTCGTGGCGGCGGCGGAGGGCCTGCTGGTGCCGCCGGGCCACGGCCGGGTGGTGCAGGCGCCGGCCCAGCACGTGACCTTCAAGGTGACCGGTTCGCACTCGCGCATGGCGTCCACCTTCGAGGTGATCGTGCCGCCGGGCTTCGACGTCGGCGCCCATGTGCACGCCCGCAGCGAGGAGCTGTTCTACGTGCTGGAGGGCGAGCTGGACGTGCTCGCCTTCGAGCCGAGGATCCGCACCCCCGACAACTGGCGGACGTGGCAGTCGCCCTCGGGCAGCCGGGCGGTACGCGCCACCCCGGGCACGGTCGTCGTCGTGCCCCCCGGCTGCCCGCACGCCTTCGCCAACCCGACGGGCGAGCCGGCCAAGATGTTCTTCCAGGCCAGTCCGCCCCCGGACCACGAGCGCTACTTCGAGGAACTCCTGGAGATCCTCGGCGACGGCGGACCGCCGGACCACGAGGCCATCGAGGCCCTGCGGGCGAAGTACGACATCGAGCAGCTCACGCCGCTGCGACACGGTTAGCGGATCGGCATCCCGGCGAGCGTCCGCGCGATCACCAGCCGCTGGATCTCACTCGTGCCCTCGAAGATCGTGTAGATCGCGGAGTCCCGGTGCATCCGCTCCACCGGGTACTCCCGCGTGTAGCCGTTGCCGCCCAGGATCTGGATCGCCTGGGCGGTCACCTTCTTCGCGGTCTCGCTCGCGAACAGCTTGGACATCGAGCCCTCGGCCGCCGTGAACGGCTTGCCGTTGATCGCCATCCAGGACGCCCGCCACACCAGCAGCCGGGCCGCGTCGATGGACGTGCGCATGTCGGCGAGCTGGAAGGCGACGCCCTGGTTGTCGATGATCGGCCGCCCGAACTGCTCCCGGGTCTGCGCGTACTCCAGCGCCACCTCGTACGCGGCCCGGGCCGTGCCCACCGCCATCGCGCCGACCGCCGGGCGGGACGCCTCGAAGGTGGCCATCGCCGCGTTCTTCACACGCTCGCCGCCCTTCTTGGCCTTCTCCCGGGCGCGGGCGAGGCGGGCGTCCAGCTTCTCCTTGCCGCCGAGCAGGCAGGAGCCGGGCACGCGCACGTCGTCGAGGACGACCTCGGCGGTGTGCGAGGCGCGGATGCCGTGCTTCTTGAACTTCTGGCCCTGGGACAGCCCCGGGGTGCTCGGCGGGACGATGAAGGAGGCGTGGCCCTTGGAGCCCAGGTCCGGGTCGACGACCGCGACGACGACGTGGACATTGGCGATGCCGCCGTTGGTCGCCCAGGTCTTGGTGCCGTTGAGGACCCACTCGTCCTTGGCCTCGTCGTACACGGCACGCGTGCGCAGGGAGGCCACGTCGGAGCCGGCGTCGGGCTCGGAGGAGCAGAAGGCGGCGACCTTGACGTCGTTGGCGTCGCCGTACATCTGGGGGATCCAGGTGCCGATCTGCTCCTCGGTGCCGTTGGCGAGGACGCCGACGGCGGCGAGGCCGGTACCGACGATCGACAGGGCGATGCCCGCGTCGCCCCAGAACAGCTCCTCCATCGCCATGGGGATGCCGAGGCCGGTGGGGTCGAAGTACTGCTGGGCGTAGAAGTCCAGGGAGTAGATGCCGACCTTGGCGGCCTCCTGGATGACGGGCCAGGGGGTCTCCTCGCGCTCGTCCCATTCGGCGGCCGCGGGGCGGATGACGTCGGCCGCGAAGCCGTGCAGCCAGTCCCGGACCTCCTTCTGTTCGTCGCTCAGCTCCATGGTGAACTCGGCCATGTCCCCTCCAGTGACGCCCATGCATGTTACTTGCGGTAACCCCGAGTCTGTTACCGGTGGGTAGGAAAAGTCAACTCCCGGGGCCCCCTCGCCCTCCCGTTCGATGTCACGTGCCCTGTGAGTGTTAGTTTGCGCAGGCGTCACCGAAACAGCACGGGTGGGGAGAGCACATGAACACCACGCAGCGGACCGGTCAGCAGACGTCCGCCGACCGCAGACGGCGCGAGCTGCTCGAGGCCGCCGACCGGGTGGTGCTGCGCGACGGTCCGCACGCCTCGATGAACGCCATCGCCGCCGAGGCCGGCATCACCAAACCGATCCTCTACCGCCACTTCGGCGACAAGGGCGGACTCTACGCCGCCCTCGCCGTCCGGCACACGGACGCCCTGCTCGCCTCGCTGCGGGCCGCCCTGGACGCCCCGGCGGAGCGGCGGCAGCGCGTCGAGGCCACCCTGGACACCTACCTGGCGGCCATCGAGGCCCGCCCTCAGGTGTACCGCTTCCTGATGCACCCGGCGGAGGGCAGCGCCACTCCGGGCGACCAGGCCGAGCAGGGCTTCGACGTCGGCAGGCACTCGGCGCCGCTGCTGCGCCGCATGGGCGAGGAGCTGGCCCAGGTCATCGAGGAGCGCCTCGACGTCGGACCGGGCACCCAGCAGCTGGCCCGGGTGTGGGGGCACGGGATCGTCGGCATGATGCACGCCGCCGGGGACTGGTGGCTGGGTGAACGCCCCTGCCCGCGGGAGGAGTTGGTCCGCAGCCTGGCCGACCTGCTGTGGGGCCGCCTCGCCGGGGCCGACGACAAGGCGGGCGGCCCGGGCTTCTGAAACCAGAGGTTCTGAAACCCCGGGGCCCGCTCAGCGGTGCCAGGACGCCCGCGCCACCTGACGCATCAGCTTGCGGTGGCGCCTGCCGGTCAGGTGATCGGCGTAGATCCGCCCCTCCAGGTGGTCGCACTCGTGCTGGAGGCACCGGGCGAAGAACCCCGTCCCGCGTACGGTCACCGGCTCCCCGGTCAGCGTGAAGCCCGTCACGACCGCCTCGTCGTGACGCTCGGTCCCCGCCTCGAGGCCCGGCAGCGACAGACAGCCCTCCGGGCCGCGCACCACCACCCCGCCGGTCTCGACGAGCCGCGGGTTCACCACGTGTCCCAGGTGCCGCTCGTCCTCGTCGTCCGGGCAGTCGTACACGAAGACGCGCAGCGCCTCGCCGATCTGGTTGGCGGCCAGGCCGACGCCGTGGGCGGCGTACATGGTCGCGAACAAGTCCTCCACGAGGGCCGCGAGTTCCGGGCCGAAGTCGGTCACCTCCGCGCAGGGGGCGTGCAGGACGGGGTCGCCGAGGAGGCCGAGGGTGCGGACGCGCCCGTGGGCGCCCGGGATGGAGCCGTGTCGCATGACGGCCAGAGTAAGGTCCCTGTGTCCCCCGGCGGCTCGCGCCCACCGCCGGACCTGGTGGCCGGTGCCGCGATTCGGGAGTGCGAATGGATCTCGATAGGCTGAGGCCCACACCACGTGGCCGTCAGGCTTCACAGGCTTCAGGCGCGGCGCGTACGGCAAGGAGGATCGAGAACTGATGGCAGGCAACTCGGACCCGCTCACGCCGCGGGCCAAGATCGCCGTGACCGCGGGCAAGGCGGTCGCGGCGGCGTCCCGCGCCGCGGGGCGCGGCAGCGGTTCGGTGATCGGCGGCCGGGTCGCGCTGAAACTCGACCCCGACCTCCTCGGCCGGCTCGCCGGGCACCTCGACGTGACCCTGGTCTCGGCGACCAACGGCAAGACCACCACCACCCGGCTCATCGCCGAGGCGCTGAAGGCGGCCGGACCGGTCGTCTCCAACGCGCTCGGCGCCAACATGCCGGCCGGCATCACCTCGGCACTCGCGGGCGGCGCGGAGGCCCGGTACGGGGTCATCGAGGTCGACGAGAAGTACCTCGTCGGCGTCGCCCAGGCCACCGACCCGAAGTGCATCGCGCTGCTCAACCTCTCCCGCGACCAGCTCGACCGCGCCGCCGAGACCCGCATGCTCGCCGAGAACTGGCGCGAGGGCCTGGCCGGCTCCAAGGCCGTGGTCATCGCCAACGCCGACGACCCGCTGGTGGTGTGGGCCGCCTCCTCCTCCCCCAACGTGATCTGGGTCGCCGCCGGGCAGATGTGGAAGGACGACGCCTGGTCCTGCCCGTCCTGCGGCGGCGTGATGCAGCGCCCCGGGGACGACTGGTTCTGCGGCGAGTGCGGCTTCCGCCGCCCGACGCCCAGTTGGGCCCTGTCCGGCGACCACGTCCTCGACCCGCACGGCTCCGCCTGGCCGATCCACCTCCAGCTGCCGGGCCGCGCCAACAAGGCCAACGCCGCCTCCTCGGCCGCCGTCGCCGCCGTCTTCGGAGTGCCGCCGCAGGTCGCCCTGGAGCGGATGTACCAGGTGCAGGCGGTCGCCGGCCGTTACGACGTCGTGCAGTTCCAGGGCCGCGACCTGCGGCTGCTGCTCGCCAAGAACCCGGCGGGCTGGCTGGAGACCTTCTCCCTGATCGACCCGCCGCCCGCTCCGGTGATCCTGTCGGTGAACGCGCGCGGCGCCGACGGCACCGACACCTCCTGGTTGTGGGACGTGGACTACACCCGGCTGAGCGGCCACCCGATCTGCGTGGTCGGCGACCGGAAGCTGGACCTCGCGGTGCGCCTGGAGGTCGCGAACCAGCAGTTCCAGGTGTGCGAGGACCTCGACCAGGCGGTGCAGCTGTGCCCGCCGGGACGCATCGAGGTCATCGCGAACTACACCGCCTTCCAGGACCTGCGCCGCCGCGTCGGCAACTGACCGCGAGACTTCAGGGGACTTTCGTGAGCGACAACCAACTCCGGATCGTCTGGATCTACCCGGACCTCCTCAGCACCTACGGCGACCAGGGCAACGCCCTGGTCGTGGAGCGCCGGGCCCGTCAGCGCGGCCTCGACGTCGCCCGGCTCGACGTGCGCAGCGACCAGCCGATCCCGACCTCCGGCGACATCTACCTGATCGGCGGCGGCGAGGACCGGCCGCAGCGGCTCGCCGCCGAGCGGCTGCGCCGCGACGGGGGTCTGTACCGGGCGGTGGAGAACGGCGCGATCGTCTTCTCCGTCTGCGCCGGCTACCAGATCCTGGGCCAGGAGTTCATCAACGACCTGGGTCAGCGCGAGCCGGGCCTGGGCCTGCTCGACGTGGTCTCGACCCGCGGGGAGGGCGAGCGCTGTGTCGGCGACGTCCTCGGGGACATCGACCCGCGTCTCGGCCTGCCGCCGCTGACCGGTTTCGAGAACCACCAGGGCGTCACCCACATCGGTCCGGGCGCGCGCCCGCTCGCCCAGGTCCGCTTCGGCAACGGCAACGGCACGGGCGACGGCACCGAGGGCGCGTACAACGACACGGTCTTCGGCACGTACATGCACGGTCCCGTGCTGGCGCGCAACCCGCAGATCGCGGACCTGCTGCTCAAGCTGGCCCTCGACGTGAACGCGCTGCCGCCGACCGACGACCGCTGGTACGAGGCGCTCCGCAACGAGCGCATCGCGGCGGCGCAGCAGCCCGCGTGACGGTTGTCCCGGTGGCCCGTCTGATGACTCGTCCGCACAGGTGAGCGGGCACGTCCACCAGACGGACGCACGGTTCGGTCCCGCCCCCCGATGCCGCTAGGGTGGCGGGGATCGAGCCGGACAGCGCGGTCCGGACCCGTGCCACGTTGAGAAGGTATTTCGGGCTATGCGCATTGGTGTCCTCACGTCCGGCGGCGACTGCCCCGGCCTGAACGCCGTCATCCGGTCCGTCGTGCACCGTGCCGTCGTCGACCACGGCGACGAGGTCATCGGTTTCCGGGACGGCTGGAAGGGCCTCCTGGAGTGCGACTACCTCAAGCTCGACCTGGACGCGGTCGGCGGCATCCTGGCCCGCGGCGGCACCATCCTCGGCTCCTCCCGGGTCCGTCCCGAGCACCTGCGGGACGGCGTGGAGCGGGCGCGCGGGCACGTCCAGGAGCTGGGCCTCGACGCGATCATCCCGATCGGCGGCGAGGGCACCCTGAAGGCGGCCCGGCTGCTGTCCGACAACGGTCTGCCGATCGTGGGCGTGCCGAAGACCATCGACAACGACATAGCGGTCACCGACGTCACCTTCGGCTTCGACACCGCGGTGACCGTCGCCACCGAGGCCCTGGACCGGCTGAAGACGACCGCCGAGTCCCACCAGCGGGTACTGATCGTCGAGGTCATGGGCCGGCACACCGGCTGGATCGCACTGCACTCGGGCATGGCGGCCGGCGCGCACGCCGTCGTCGTACCGGAGCGGCCCTTCGACATCGACGAGCTGACCGCGAAGGTCGGCGAGCGCTTCTCGGCCGGCAAGCGGTTCGCCATCGTGGTTGCCGCGGAGGGTGCCAAGCCGAAGACCGGGACCATGGACTTCGACGAGGGCGGCAAGGACGTCTACGGCCACGAGCGCTTCGCCGGGATCGCCCGCCAGCTCTCGATCGAGCTGGAGGAGCGGCTCGGCAAGGAGGCCCGGCCGGTGATACTCGGGCACGTCCAGCGCGGCGGCACGCCGACGGCGTACGACCGGGTGCTGGCGACGCGGTTCGGGTGGCACGCGGTGGAGGCGGTGCACCGCGGGGAGTTCGGCATGATGACGGCGCTGCGGGGGACGGACATCGAGATGGTGTCGCTGGCCGACGCGGTGGAGTCGTTGAAGACCGTGCCGGACGCGCGGTACGCGGAGGCGGAGTGTGTTCTGTGAGGTTGCGGCAGTACTCCGTCCGCGGGTGATCCGTGGTCGCTCGCGCCCGTGCGGCGGAGCCGCAGACTGACACAGCCCCGCGCCCCTTTCGGCCGCCCCCGGTGACAGAAGTCGCCGGGGGCGGTTCTACGCTGGCTTCGGACAAGCGGCGTTCAACCGCGCTCAACCCCCACGAAACAGGAGCGGGCGGATGGATCACAGCGGGCACGGCATGACGATGGATCTGCCGCCGTTCACGCTGGGGCGGGGGCTCGCCTGGTCGGCGGACCCGTTCTTCCTGATCGCCTGCCTCCTGGGGCTGGCGCTGTACGGCTGGGGCGTCGTCCGTCTGGTGCGGCGCGGCGACAAGTGGCCGGTCGGCCGGACCGTGGCCTTCGTGGCCGGTGTGCTGAGCATCGCGCTGATGATGTGCACCAAGCTGAACGACTACGGCATGGTCATGTTCAGCGTGCACATGGTGCAGCACATGGTGATCAGCATGGTGTCGCCGATCCTGCTGCTGCTCGGCGCCCCGATCACGCTGGCCCTGCGCGCGCTGCCCCCGGCGGGCCGCGGCCGCAAGGGGCCCCGCGAGCTGCTGCTGATGCTGCTGCACAGCCGCTACATGCGGATCATCACGCATCCGGCGTTCACCATCCCGCTGTTCATCGCGAGTCTGTACGCCCTGTACTTCACCCCCCTCTTCGACACCCTCATGGGCTCGCAGGCCGGGCACATCGCGATGATGGTGCACTTCCTCGCCGTGGGCGTGGTGTTCTTCTGGCCGATCATGGGCGTGGACCCGGGCCCGCACCGGCCGGGGTACCTGATGCGGATGCTGGAGCTGTTCGCGGGCATGCCCTTCCACGCCTTCTTCGGCATCGCGCTGATGATGGCCTCCTCCCCGATGGTCGAGACGTTCAAGAACCCGCCCGCCTCGCTCGGCATCGACGCGCTCTCCGACCAGAACGCGGCCGGCGGCATCGCCTGGGCGTTCAGCGAGGTCCCGTCCGTGCTGGTCCTGCTCGCCCTGCTCTTCCAGTGGTACGCCTCGGAGGAGCGGCAGGCCCGGCGCAGCGACCGCGCCGCCGACCGGGACGGCGACAAGGAACTCGCGGCGTACAACGCCTATCTGGCCTCACTGAACACACGCGGCGGCTGAACGGGGCACCATGGAGGGCAACGGACACGAGGAGGGTGTTGCGATGCCCGGTTCCACGGACGGTTCGACGAAGACGATGGGGGCGCTCACCATCGGCGGCCTGGTCGCGGTGACGGCCTACACGGTGGCGCTCGGAAGCAACGGCTGGCTGTGGTTCGGCTGGGTCGTGCTGGGCCTGATCACCGTGGGACTGGTGGCCACGCGCAGCGCCTGAGCCCCGCGCGGGGTGCCCGGGGACTCACCGGTGCCACGGCTCACTCGCGCCCGAGCCGGCCCGCCGAGTGCACGCCCGGCTGGTACTTCGGCAGCCGGACCGTGATCTTCATGCCCGCGCCGGCGGCCGTCTCGATGACGAGGCCGTGGTCGTCTCCGTAGACCTGGCGGAGGCGGTCGTCGACGTTGGACAGCCCGATGCCGCCCGACGGGCTGACCTCGCGCGCGAGGATGCGGCGCAGCAGGCCCGGGTCCATGCCCGCGCCGTCGTCCTCGATGACGACCAGGGCCTCGGCGCCCGCGTCCTGGGCGGTGATCTGGATGCGGCACCGGTCGGCCTTGCCCTCCAGTCCGTGTTTGACGGCGTTCTCGACCAGCGGCTGCAGGCACAGGAAGGGCAGGGCGACCGGCAGTACCTCGGGGGCGACCTGGAGGGTGACGGCGAGGCGGTCGCCGAAGCGGGCCCGCACGAGCGCCAGGTAGTGGTCGATGGCGTGCAGCTCGTCGGCGAGGGTGGTGAAGTCGCCGTGCCTGCGGAACGAGTAGCGGGTGAAGTCGGCGAACTCCAGGAGCAGCTCGCGGGCGCGTTCGGGGTCGGTACGGACGAAGGACGCGATCACCGCGAGCGAGTTGAAGATGAAGTGCGGGGAGATCTGGGCGCGCAGCGCCTTGATCTCGGCCTCGATGAGCCGGGTGCGGGACTGGTCGAGGTCGGCCAGCTCCAGCTGGACGGAGACCCAGCGGGCCACCTCCCCCGCCGCCCGGACCAGCACGGCGGACTCGCGGGGCGCGCAGGCGACGAGGGCGCCGTGCACCCGGTCGTCGACGGTGAGGGGGGCGACGACGGCCCAGCGCACCGTGCAGTCGGGGGTGTCGCAGGTGAGCCGGAAGGCCTCGCCGCGGCCGGTCTCCAGCGGTCCCGCGAGGCGTTCCATGATCTCGGTGCGGTGGTGGGCGCCCACGCCGTCCCAGACCAGGACCTCCTTGAGGTCGGTCAGGCACAACGCGTCCGTGCCGAGCAGGGAGCGCAGCTTGCGGGCCGACTTGCCGGCGGTCTCCTCGGTCAGGCCCGCCCGCAGCGGGGGCGTGGCCAGGGAGGCGGTGTGCAGGGCCTGGAAGGTGGCGTGCTCGACGGGGGTGCCCAGGCCGCCGAGGTGCTGGGGGCGGGCCGTGCGCCGCCCGAGCCAGAAGCCGGCGGCCAGCAGCGGGAGCAGGGCGACGGCCAGGCCCGCCAGGAAACCGCCCAGGGAGCCGCTCACCGCGTCGCCCCCTCGCGCGGATCCCGCGGCGGTCCGCCGTCCGGCGGCTCCGGGGCGACCGGGGAGCGGGGAGCGCCCGGGGGCCGCGGGGTGCCCGCCCGCTCACCACCGCGGGATCCCCCGGTCCCCGTCCGCGTCCCGGTCGCCGTCCCCGTCCCGGTCCCCGTCCCCGTCCCGGCCCCCGTCCCGGCCCCCGTCCCCGTCCCCGTCGCCGTCGCCGTCCCGGTCCCCGTCGCCGTCCCCGTCCCGGTCCCCGTCGCCGTCCCCGTCCCCGTCCCCGTCCCCGTCGCCGTCCCCGTCCCGGTCCCCGTCGCCGTCCCCGTCCCGGTCCCCGTCGCCGTCCCCGTCCCCGTCCCGGTCCTCGTCCGCGTCCTGGTCCACGTCCCCGTTCGCACTCCCGCCCACGGGCCGGTCCGGGGCTCTCCCGCCCTCGGCCCCGGGCCCGTCGTCTTTCGGCTCCCCCGCTCCGCGTCCGACGGCGCGTCCGCCGCCCCGGCCGCCTCGGCGCCGCCCGGCTGCGGCCCTTCTCCGCGCCGTTCCTCCGTGCCCAGCTCCTCCGGCAGGTGGAAGCGGGCCAGGATCGCCGCCGTCCCGGCCGGTACCCGGCCCGGGGTGGACAGGGAGACCAGCATCATGGTCAGGAAGCCCAGCGGCACCGACCACAGGGCGGGCCAGGCCAGCAGCGCGTGCAGGGCCCCTCCGCCGCCCGGGAAGCCGCCCATGGTGGCCGCCACCGCCAGCAGGGCCGAGCCGCCGCCCACCAGCATCCCGGCGGCCGCGCCGGGCGGGGTCAGCCGCCGCCACCAGATGCCGAGGACGAGCAGCGGGCAGAAGGAGGACGCGGACACGGCAAAGGCGAGGCCGACGGCGTCGGCGACCGGCAGCCCGCCGACCAGCGCGCTCGCCGCCAGCGGCACGGCCATGGCGAGCAGGGTGCCGAGCCGGAAGTGCCGTACCGCGCGGGACGGCAGCACGTCCTGGGTGAGGACGCCCGCGACGGCCATGGTCAGCCCCGACGCGGTGGACAGGAACGCCGCGAAGGCGCCGCCCGCGACCAGCGCGCCGAGCAGGTCGCCGCCCACTCCTCCGATGACCCGGTCGGGCAGCAGCAGGACCGCGGCGTCGGCGTCGCCGGTGAGGGTCAGCTCGGGGGCGTAGAGGCGGCCGAGGGCGCCGTAGACGGGCGGCAGCAGGTAGAAGGCGCCGATCAGGCCGAGCACGGCCACGGTGGTGCGGCGGGCGGCGACGCCGGTCGGGCTGGTGTAGAAGCGGACCACGACGTGCGGCAGTCCCATGGTGCCGAGGAAGGTGGCGAGGATGAGGCCGTACGTGGCGTACAGCGGGCGTTCCGTGCGGCTCTCGGCCCGGGACGGCGAGAGGGCGTCGTCGGCGCCGCGTCCGGCGGCCGGGACCGAGGCGCCCCGGGCGAAGGTGAGGCGGGTGCCGGCCTCGATGCGGTGGGTGCCGGCGGGCAGGGTGGTCCGGGCGCCGTCGTGGGCGCGGCCGTCCACGGTGCCCTCGACGGTGACGGTCAGCGGTTCCTCGAGTTTGAGGGTGAGGCCGTCGTCGACGCGGACGGAGCGCTGCTCGCGGAAGGTGGCGGGTTCGTCGAAGGGGCGGCCGGGGGCGCCGTCGCCCTGCCAGGCCAGCACCAGGAAGAGCGCGGGGACGAGCAGGGCGGTGAGTTTGAGCCAGTACTGGAAGGCCTGGACGAAGGTGATGCTGCGCATGCCGCCGGCCGCGACGATGGCGGTGACGACGACGGCGACGATCACCCCGCCCAGCGAGTCGGGCGCCCCGCTGAGCACGGTCAGGGTGAGTCCGGCGCCCTGGAGCTGGGGCAGCAGGTAGAGCCAGCCGACGCCGACGACGAAGGCCCCGGCGAGCCGCCGCACCCCCTGGGAGGCGAGCCGGGCCTCGGCGAAGTCCGGCAGCGTGTAGGCACCCGAACGGCGCAGCGGCGCGGCGACGAAGAGGAGCAGGACCAGGTAGCCGGCGGTGTAGCCGACCGGGTACCACAGCATGTCGGGGCCCTGGACGAGGACGAGGCCGGCGATGCCGAGGAAGGACGCGGCGGACAGGTACTCACCGCTGATGGCGGCGGCGTTGAGGCGGGGGCCGACGGTGCGGGAGGCGACGTAGAAGTCGGAGGTGGTGCGGGAGACGCGCAGGCCGAAGGCGCCGACGAGGACGGTGGCGACGACCACGAGGGCGACGGCGAGTATGGCGTAGCCGGAGTTCATCGGTCCTCGACGAGGCGTACGAAGTCGCGTTCGTTGCGCTCGGCGCGGCGGACGTACCAGCGGGCGAGCAGGACCAGCGGGACGTACAGGCCGAAGCCGAGGACGGCCCACTCCAGGCGGCGGGCGCCCGGCATCGCGGCGAACAGCAGCGGCAGCGGAGCGACGAGGAGGCCGAGGACCGCGAGGGCGGCGAGGCCGGCCCGCAGCTGGCTGCGCATCAGGGAGCGGACGTAGGTGTGGCCGAGGGTGGTCTGCTCGTCGATCTCGGTGCGCGGGCGGTAGTAGCCGGACGCCCGCCGGGTGCGCCTGGGCGGGCCGGTGACGGTGACGCGGCGTTCGGTGGGGTCCTGGGGCACGGGTCACGGCCTTCGCATGAGCAGGTCCCGCAGTTCACGGGCGTGGCGCCTGCTGACCTGGAGTTCCTCGGTGCCGACCAGGACGCTGACGGTCCCCGCGTCCAGGCGGAGTTCGCCTATGTGGCGCAGGGCGACGAGGTGGCGGCGGTGGATGCGGACGAAGCCGCGGGCACGCCAGCGCTCCTCCAGGGTGGACAGGGGGATGCGGACGAGGTGGCTGCCCCGGTCGGTGTGCAGGCGGGCGTAGTCGCCCTGGGCCTCGACGTGGGTGATGTCGTCGACGGGGACGAAGCGGGTGACGCCGCCCAGCTCCACGGGGATGTGGTCGGGGTCGGGCTCGTGCACGGGGATGCGCGGCGCGGGGACGGCGGTGGTGCCGCGCTGCTCGGCGGCCCGGCGCACCGCTTCGCCGAGCCGTTCCCGGCGGACCGGTTTGAGGATGTAGTCGACGGCGTCGAGGTCGAAGGCCTGGACGGCGAAGTCCTCGTGCGCGGTGACGAAGACGATCAGCGGCGGCCGGGCGAACCCGGTCAGCAGCCGGGCGAGGTCCAGTCCGTCGAGGCCGGGCATCTGGATGTCGAGGAAGACGACGTCGATGGCGTCGGGACCGTCGGGGCCGGACTCCAGGGCCCGGTTGATGCGGCGCAGCGCCCCGGTCGCGTCGCCGGCGCCCTCGGCGGTGCCGATGCGGGGGTCGGCGTTCAGCAGGTACACGAGTTCCTCGAGCGTGGGGCGTTCGTCGTCGACAGCCAGGGCGCGCAGCATGAAGGTGGAGTGTAGGGGCGATCCGTGCGCCTGCACACGCCTGCGACGTGGACCTGTGCGCTGGATACAGTGCCCGCATGAGCAGCAGGCCCGCTTCGTTCGACGAACTCGACCGGAAGATCGTCACCGCCCTGATGGAGAACGCCCGGACGTCCTTCGCGGAGATCGGGGCGGAGATCGGACTCTCCTCCACGGCGGTCAAGCGCCGGGTGGACCGGCTGCGCGAGACGGATGTGATCACCGGGTTCACGGCGACGGTGCGGCCCTCGGCGCTGGGGTGGCGCACGGAGGCGTACGTGGAGGTGTACTGCGAGGGGGCGGCGCCGCCGCGGCGGCTCGCGGAGGTCGTGCGGGGCTATCCGGAGATCACGGCGGCGATGACGGTGACCGGCGGCGCGGACGCGCTGCTGCACGTGCGGGCGCGGGACGTGGAGCACTTCGAGGAGGTGCTGGAGCGGATCCGTGCGGAGCCGTTCATCCGGAAGACGATCAGTGTGATGGTGCTGTCCCACCTGATCCCGGAGAGTCCGGAGGCGGGAGCGGCCCTGCTCGCCCCGGACGGCGCAGCAGACGAGCGCTGACCGGGCGGACAACGCAGCGATCCTGCGGGAACACGCAGCTTTCGTCGCTTGTCCGGCGTGGGCGTCACTTCCTACCGTGGTGTCGACACCCCGTCACGCACCGTGAAAAGCGGAGGTACCCCTCTGTGACCGAGTCCCGTGTGCCGCGCCGGCGGCGATTCGTGGTCTGCGAACCCAGACACTTCGCCGTGCAGTACGCGATCAACCCGTGGATGAGCACCGACCGACCCGTCGACGTCGTCCGCGCCCTCGACCAGTGGCAGGCGCTGGTCGACACCTACCGTGCCCACGGCCACACCGTGGACACCGTCGGGCCGGTCCCCGACCTGCCGGACATGGTCTTCGCCGCGAACTGCGCGGTGGTGGTCGGGGGCCGGGTCTTCGGCTCCCTCTTCCACGCGCCCGAGCGGCGTCCCGAGTCCGTTCCCTTCGAGGCGTGGTTCAAGACGGAGGGCTTCGAGGTCCAGCATCCCGAGTCGGTCTGCGAGGGCGAGGGCGACCTGGTCCCGGCGGGGCCCTGGATCCTGGCCGGCACGGGGTTCCGCACCACCCGCGAGGCGCACCGCGAGGTGCAGGAGTTCTTCGGGGTTCCGGTGATCTCGCTGACCCTGGTCGACCCGTACTTCTACCACCTGGACACGGCGCTGTTCGTCCTCAACGACGGTGCGGACACCGGCGGCGGGAGTGGCGGGAACATCGCCTACTACCCCGGCGCCTTCTCGCCCGGCAGCCGCGAGGTGCTGGAGCGGCTCTACCCGGACGCGGTGATCGCCACCCGCGAGGACGCGATGGCGTTCGGGCTCAACTCCGTGTCCGACGGACGGCACGTGTTCATCGCGCCCGAAGCCCGGGACCTGGCCGACCGGCTCGCCGGTCTCGGCTACCTGCCCGTGCCCGTCGACCTGTCCGAGTTCCACAAGGCCGGTGGCGGCATCAAGTGCTGCACCCAGGAGATCCGGGAGACCCGCTCATGACCGCACCCGCCCGCCCCACCCGCGGCTCCGAGGAACTGATCCGGGCGGAGGAGCCCGTCCTCGCGCACAACTACCACCCGCTGCCCGTCGTGGTGGCCCGCGCGGAGGGCGCCTGGGTCGAGGACGTCGAGGGCCGCCGCTACCTGGACATGCTGGCCGGCTACTCGGCGCTCAACTTCGGTCACCGCCATCCGGCGCTGGTCGAGGCCGCGCACCGCCAGCTGGACCGGCTGACCCTCACCTCCCGCGCCTTCCACAACGACCGCCTCGCCGGCTTCGCCGAGCGGCTGGCCGCGCTCACCGGCACGGACATGGTGCTGCCGATGAACACCGGCGCGGAGGCGGTGGAGAGCGGCATCAAGGTGGCCCGCAAGTGGGCCTACGACGTGAAGGGCGTCCCGGCCGACCGGGCGACGATCGTGGTCGCGGCGGACAACTTCCACGGCCGTACGACGACCATCGTGAGCTTCTCCACCGACGAGACGGCCCGCTTTGGCTTCGGCCCGTTCACGCCCGGCTTCCGGATCGTGCCGTACAACGACCTGGCGGCGATGGAGGCGGCGGTCGACGAGACGACGGCGGCCGTGCTGATCGAGCCGATCCAGGGCGAGGCGGGGGTCAACATCCCCGACGACGGCTATCTGGCGGGTGTGCGGGAGCTGACCCGGCGCAAGGGCTGCCTGTTCGTCGCGGACGAGATCCAGTCGGGTCTGGGCCGCACGGGGCACACCCTGGCCGTCGAGCACGAGTCGGTGGTGCCCGACGTGGTGCTGCTCGGCAAGGCCCTGGGCGGCGGCATCGTCCCGGTGTCGGCGGTGGTCGGCCGGCGTGAGGTGCTGGGTGTGCTGCACCCGGGCGAGCACGGTTCGACGTTCGGCGGCAACCCGCTGGCCGCCGCGGTGGGCACGGCGGTGGTGGAGCTGCTGGAGACCGGCGAGTTCCAGCGCCGGGCGGCCGAGCTGGGCACGGTGCTGCGCGAGGGCCTGACCGCCCTGGTCGGCAAGGGCGTCGTCGGCTTCCGGGCGCGGGGGCTGTGGGCGGGCGTCGACGTGGACCCGGCGCTGGGCAGCGGGCGGGAGATCAGCGAGCGGCTGATGCGCGAGGGCGTCCTGGTCAAGGACACCCACGGCTCGACGATCCGCCTCGCCCCGCCGCTGACCGTCACCGGACCGGAGCTGGAGGGCGCCCTCGGGACCCTGGAGAAGGTCCTGACCTCCTGACCCGCCGGCTGCCCCGCCCGGCGGGGTTCACCGAGCGGCTCGGGGTCCTTCGTCGAGCCGCTCCACGTGCGTGACGTTGTCCCGGTCCTCGGCGTCCTGGCTCGGCCCGGCCGCGAACCAGGCGTCGAGGATCTCCCGCAGCAGCGGCCCGGACGTCAGCCGCAGGCCGAGGGCGAGCACGTTGGCGTCGTTCCAGCGGCGGGCCCCGTCAGCGGTGTACGCGTCGGTGCACAGGGCCGCCCGGACACCCGGCACCTTGTTGGCGGCGATCGACGCGCCGGTGCCGGTCCAGCAGCACACCACGGCCTGGTCGGCCCGCCCCTCGGCGACCTCGCGCGCCGCCCGCTCGGAGCAGACGGCCCACCGCGGGTCCGCGTCCGGGCTCAGCGCGCCGTGCGCGGACACCTCGTGGCCGCGGGCGCGCAGGTCCTCGACGAGGAGCCGGGCCACGGGTTCGTCCATGTCGCTGGAGACGGAGATACGCATGGGGGAAGCGTACGCACCGGGCCGCTCACCTCATCGGCTCAACCACATGACTGACGTCACGACCATACCCAGCATGATCGGGGGAACGGGTACGAGCTGAGAGACGTACGACCGAGCAGGACTCCGCCCGGAGTGTCTGCGCGTGGAAAGGGAGGCCGCCACGTCCCCCACCGAGAACGGACCGGAGACCGACACCGCCGCGGTGCGCCGCCACCCCGCCCTGTTCCGGGCGATCAAGCGTCGGCGAAACCCCCGGCTGCGCCGGTCCGACATCACCGTCACGGACGAGGCCGCGGTGAAGCGCGCCGTGAAGGCGGCCTCTCTCGGCAATGCCATGGAGTGGTTCGACTTCGGCATCTACGCCTATCTCGCGGGCACCATCGGACGGGTGTTCTTCCCGTCCGGGAGTGACACCGCGCAGCTGCTGTCCTCGTTCGCCACCTTCGCCGTGGCGTTCCTGGTGCGCCCGATCGGCGGCATGGTCTTCGGCCCGATGGGTGACAAGATCGGCCGCAAGAAGGTGCTGGCGCTGACGATGATCCTCATGGCGATCGGCACGGCCGCCATCGGGTTCATTCCCAGCTACGACTCGATCGGCTTCTGGTCCCCGCTGCTGCTGATCCTGTTCCGCCTGCTCCAGGGCTTCTCCACCGGCGGCGAGTACGGCGGCGCGTCCACCTTCATCGCCGAGTACGCGCCCGACAAGCGCCGCGGTTTCTTCGGCAGCTTCCTGGAGCTGGGCACGCTGGCCGGGTACACGGGCGCCGCCAGCCTGGTCACCGCCCTCACGGCGGGGCTCGGCAGCGACACCATGGACGCGTGGGGCTGGCGGATCCCGTTCCTCGTCGCGGCGCCGCTCGGCATCGTGGGTATCTACCTGCGGCTGAAGCTCGACGACACGCCCGCGTTCCTGAAGCTGGAGGACTCCAACGTCCACATCTCGGACGCGGCGAACGCGGTGGAGACCACCGCACGGGGCGACCTCCTGAAGATCTTCCGCACCCACTGGCGTTCGCTGGTGCTGTGCATCGCGCTGGTCGGCGCGTACAACATCACGGACTACATGCTGCTGTCGTACATGCCGACGTACCTGTCGGACGAGCTGGACTACAGCGAGAGCCACGGTCTGATGATCCTGGTGGCGACGATGGTGCTGCTGATGCTGATCATCAACCAGGTCGGCCGGCTCTCCGACCACTTCGGCCGCAAGCCCGTCCTGATGACCGGCATGATCGGCTTCTTCGTGCTGTCCACCCCGGCGTTCCTGCTGGTGCGGGAGGGCAGTCTGATCGCCGTCTCGGGCGGCATGCTGATGCTCGGCCTGTCGCTGGTCTGCCTGCTGGGCACGATGTCGGCGGCGCTGCCGGCGATGTTCCCGACCAACGTCCGGTACGGATCGCTGTCGGTGGGCTACAACCTGTCGGCGTCCCTGTTCGGCGGCACCACCCCGCTGGTGATCACCGCCCTGATCAGTGTGACCGGCTCCGAGATGATGCCGGCCTACTACTCGATGGCGGCGGCCCTGGTCGGTGTCGTGGCCGTGGCCTGCATGAAGGAGACTGCGAAGCAGCCGCTGGAGGGATCGCCGCCGTCGGTGCAGACCCCGGAGGAGGCGGCGGAGATGGTGGAGTCCCAGGCGCCGACGCCGAAGTTCTGAGCGCGGGTGAGGGGCGGTGGGGGTACGTGTCGCGTACCCCCACCGCCCCGTAGTGCTGTCAGGGGTGTGTCAGCCGTGTGTCAGACGCGGCCCCACAGGGCGGGGACGTTCGGCGGCTCCCACCCGGGGTAGGCCGTGTGGCCCTGGATGCACCGGTAGCGGACGCCGTCGTAGGTCACCACGTCACCGGCCGCGTAGGTGGCTCCCAGCTGCCAGGTGGTCTCGCCGCCGCCGTCGCCGGACACGGTGAGGGTGTACGTGGTGGTGTGGGTGACGGTGCCGGTGCCCGTGATGGTGAGGGTGTAGGTGCCGGCGGCCGTGCCCGCGGCGACCCGTACCGTGGCGGTCGAGGACTGGCCGGAGGTGACCGAGGCCGGGGTGAAGTCTACACTCACGCCGGTCGGCGCGGCGGACGCCGACAGCCGCACGTTCTGCGCGCCGCCGCTGGTGGTGGCGGTGTTCACGGTGACCGTCGCGGAGCTGCCCGGGGCGACCGTGCCGGAGGAGGGGTTCGCGGAGACCGAGAAGTCGTCCTGCGGGTTCGGTGCGTCGCCGACGGCGGTCTTCCAGATCGTGTACGCGATGCCGTCGGCGCTGCGGTTCAGCGCGGTGGCGCTGATGTTGGCGGTGGTGTCGCAGGCGGAGTGGTAGCACGGGTCGTAGGAGCGGCCCGCGGTGCCGCCCCACTTGGCGGCCTCCGTCGACGACTTGATCGCGGAGGCGCCGGTGGCGTAGCCGGAGGTGGGGATGCCGACCTGCTGGAACGAGTAGTCGTCGGAGCGGCCCTGGCCCTCGACGTTCTCCTGCGGGGCCAGGCCGAGGGAGGTCCAGTACTCCCGCATCGGCGCGGAGGCCGAGGAGGTGAGGTTGTTGATGAAGTAGCCGCCGTTGACGGAGGCGACCATGTCGAAGTTGTAGTACGCCTTGATCCGCGAGCGCTCCGTGGTGCTGAGCGCGCGGGCGTAGAAGTCGGAGCCGTTCAGGCCCTGCTCCTCGTCGGTCCACCAGGCGAAGCGGACGCGGTTCTTCATGGTGGGGTTCTGCTCGGCCAGGGTGAGCGCCGTCTGAAGGAGCGCCGCGGAGCCGGAGCCGTTGTCGTTGATGCCGGGGCCGGCCGAGACGCCGTCGAGGTGGGCGCCGAACATGTAGACGCTGTTCGCGTCACCCTTCGGCCACTCGGCGATCAGGTTGTTGCCCGCGCCGGCGGAGCAGCCGGAGGCGCAGGTCTGCTCGGTGACGGTGTAGCCGGCCGCCTGGAGCCTGCCCTTCACATACGCCAGGGAGGCGTCGTACCCGGGGCCGGTGGCCCGGCGGTTGCCGCCGTTCTGCGCGGCGATGGAGCCGAACTGCGCGAGGTGGGCCTGGACCTGGGCGACGTCGACGTCGGGCGGGGTGCCCGGGGTGGTGCCGCCGCCGACGGTGAGGGTGTACTGGGCGGTGTGGCTCTTGCTGCCCGCCGTGCCCTTGACGGTGAGCGAGTAGGTTCCGGCGGCGGTGCCGGACGTGGTGCTCACCCGCATGGTGGAGCTGGCGCCGGAGGTGACCGTCGAGGGGCTGAAGGTGACGCTCACGCCGGGCGGGGTGCCGGTGGCGGTCAGCGACACCTGCTGGGCGCTGCCGGTGACGGTGCTGGTGTCGACCGTGGCGTTGACGGCGGAGCCGGCCTCGACGTCGCCGCTCGCCGGGCTGAGAGCCAGCGAGAAGTCGGTCTCCTGGCGGGTGCAGGTCGGGTCGCCGCCCTGGGCCGGGACGTCGATGGCGTTCCAGGCCGCCTTGGTGGCGTCGAACAGGTCGCAGGAGGCGTCCAGGTTCTTGGCCGCGGTGAGGGTGGCGGTGCGGTACCGCTTGTAGGTCATGCCGCTCGTCTTGAGCAGCATCCCGCCGTAGAAGATCTTCCCGGCGTTCTGGATGCCGATGCCGGTCACCTGGCTGCCGTCGCAGGTGGGGCTGGAGGGTTTGCCGCCGCCGGGGCTGGAACCCTCGGCGAGGAGGTAGAACCAGTGGTTCATCGGCCCGGCCGCGGCGTGCTCCTCGGTGTTGGGGATGGACGCCGTGTAGCAGGCCGGGTCGTTGTTGACCAGCCGGGGGTTGTACATGTTGCGGATCGGCCCGCGGCCCTGGAGGTCGATCTCCTCGCCGACGGTGAAGTCGGGGGTGTCGTACGGGGCGGGCTGGTTCGCGTAGGCCTCGGTCAGGGCGCCCATGATGTCGCCGGTGGCCTCGCCCAGGCCGCTCTCGTGGTTGGCACCGCCGGGGGTGTAGCTGTCCAGGCCGTGGCCGAACTCGTGGGCGACCACGTCGATCCCGGCGATCCACTTGCCGGCGCTGTTGTGGCCGATGGTGACGCGGGAGCCGTCCCAGTAGGCGTTGAGCTGGTTGAGGCCGACGAGGACCGGCCAGCTGCCGCCGTTGCCGTTGTGGCCGCCTCGGCCGAGCCAGTCGCGGAGCATGTCCGACTCCTTCTGCGCCGCGTACATGACGTCGACGCAGCCGGTCTCACGGCTGGAGGCGTTGCCGGTGCCCCAGTCGTCGTCCGGGCCGGTGAAGAGGCCGCCGTTGTAGTCCGAGCACTGCAGACCCGGCCGGGTGGTGTCGCGCAGGGCGTACTGGCTGCCGGAGCGGGAGGTGTCGATGGTCAGCGGGTCGGGGCCGTTCCACTCGCTGTGTCCGGTGCCGGCCTTCACGTCGTCGTAGCTGTCGACGACCTTGCCGGTGCGGGCGTCCACGAACACGTGCAGCCTGCTGGGCGCGTGGTCCTCGGTCGTGCCGACGAGCACGGTCTCCCAGGCGAGGGTCTGGACGTCGTCCTTGGCCCGGACCACCAGCCGCCTGGAGTCGACCTTGTCGACGTCGGCGAGCCGCTCGCGGCTGGTCTTCACGGCCTGCTCGGCCTTGACGGCCGCCTCGGTGGGTACGGCGATCGCGGCGTCGGTGGCGGACCGGACGGCGCGGACCCGGCCCCGGCCGTCGGCGAGGACGACGGCGTCGCCCCCGACGACCGGCAGGCCGTTGTAGGTGCGCTCGTAGGCGACGGAGTACAGGTCCTTGTCCCAGGGGGTGACCTGGTGGCGGTCGTACTGCTCGTCGGGGCCGCCGGCGGCGAGGGCGTCGAGGCCGCTGCGTACGGCCCGGTCGGCCGCGGCGACGGCCTTCTCGACGGGGCTGGGTTCCGCCGCGGAGGGCGCGGACCGCTCCGAGGCCGAGGCGAGGGAGGTCGGTACCACCACCCCTGCGAGTGTCATGGCCAGGACTGTCCCGGCCACCGCGGTCTGTCTGAGCATCGTGGCTCCTTGTGAGAGTGGGGGCTCCTTGCGGGCCGGCCCGGGCCATGGCGTGCCGGACGCGCACCCCGGGGTGCCGGGGCGCGTCCCACGGGTGTCGGTTGCATGTCATGTCGCGGGCTGGCGGAACCCTCACACCCCGCCGCGGCCGAAGCAACGGCTCCGCGGGCGCGGTGCGGTCCTGTCAAAATCCGGCAAGTGCGGGCGGGCGCGGGCGACGGGCCCCGTGCCTCACTCCCCCACGTCCAGCAGCCGCTCCCGGTACGCCCTGACCTCGGGCAGCTCGCCCCACTGGCCGCCGGTGAGCCTGCTGTGCAGCCCGCGCAGTTCCGCGACGACCATCGACTCGCGCGAGCGCACCGCCTCCGGCAGGACCTCCGAGGCGAGGGCGACGGCGGCGCCCGGGTCGCCCGCGCACGCCCAGCTGTCCGCGAGGCGCAGGGTGAGCAGCAGGCGGGCGCCCCGCATCTGGGGCGGTACCTGCGCGCAGGACCGCGCGGTGGCGTCGACCGCGCGCCGTGCCGCGGCCCGGTCCCCGGTCGCCACGGCGAGGTCGCGCAGGGCGCCGCCGATCGCCGAGTCGACCCGCATGCCGCCCTCGGCGCCGGCCAGCCAGGGCGCCTCCAGGTGGTCCCGCGCATCGAGGCGGGCGAACCCGCGCCGGGCCAGCGTGATGTGCCGGCGGCACTGCGGCGCGTCGCCCGCCAGGGCGTGGCCGCGCGCCTGGTAGAGGTCCGACAGGGTGGCCGTCCACCGGCGCCGCCCGTCCACCGCGCCGATGCCCCGCGCGTACCCGAGCATCAGCGAGGGGTCCCCGTCGAGCCGGACCAGGGTGCACATGTCACTGAGCAGCGTCGCGCGGGCCGGGGCGTCCCGGACGGCGTCCGCCCAGCGCAGTCCGTGGCCGAACCAGGCCATCGCCACGCCGCTCTGCCCGCGCTCCATCCGCAGCCGGCCGGCGACCTGGGCGTACTGCGCGGCCAGCCGCACCTGCCCGTACGGCAGCCGCCCGGCGGAGTTGATCTCCTCGGCCCAGCGCGCCACGGCCCGCAGCAGTCCCTCCACGGCCCGCACCCGGCCCTCGTGCCGGAACGCCTCACGGATCAGACAGGCGAGCACGGCGGTGAGGCCGTGCAGCAGATCGGCCTCGGAGACCGCTCCTCGGCCGCCCGTGCCCCACGCCTCGACCGGTCCGCCGCGCGGCCCCGGCCCGTCGAGGAGGGCCGGTAACGCGCCCGGCTCGGGCACGGCGCATCCCGCGGTGCCGTGCAGCGGGCACGCCAGTCCCTCGGCGGGCAGCCGCGCGGGCCACATCCCGGGGTCCGGCGCCCGCTTCCCGCCGGGGGCGTCCGAGCCGGGCAGCGGCGCGAACAGTGCCGGGTCGAGAGCCGACCGGCCCGGCTCCGACGCTGCTTCGCGCGGCGCGGCCGCGACCGCGGCCAGCTCGCCGCCGGTCTCCAGCACCGCGTCGAGCCGGCGCACCAGCCCGACGGGCGGCTCACGGAGACCGGCTTCGAGCCGGCTGAGGACGGAGTGGTGGTAGCCCACCCGCAGACCGAGTTGCAACTGGGTGAGCCCGGCGGCCCTGCGCAGGGAGCGCAGCCGCCGTCCGAACTCCGTCCACGAAGTCCCGGCCGCCCGTGCCGATCCAGCGGTCATCCGCCCTCCCCCCGGTCGCGCCCCGCCTCGGGCCGTGGGGCGCCCGGGCTTCGCGCCGTCAGCTACCGGACAGCACAGAGGAGAGGGCCTGCCGCGTCAATCGAGTTGACCGAAGAGCGGCCGAACCGGTCCCCTCCGGTTTCACCGTGTCCGGGCTACGATCGATCACCGGACGCGGACGACCGGCCGAGAGCCCGGAGAACTGGGGAGACGCACCGTGTTCTACTACGTGCTCAAGTACGTACTGCTGGGCCCGCTGCTGAGGGTCGTCTTCCGTCCCAGGATCGAGGGCCTCGACCATGTTCCGGCGTCGGGTGCGGCCATCGTCGCGGGCAACCACCTCTCCTTCTCGGACCACTTCCTCATGCCCGCGGTCCTCAGGCGCCGCATCACCTTCCTCGCCAAGGCCGAGTACTTCACCGGGCCGGGCCTCAAGGGCAGGCTCACCGCGTTCTTCTTCCGCAGCGCCGGGCAGATCCCCGTGGACCGCTCCGGCAAGGAGGCGGGGCAGGCCGCGATCCGCGAGGGGCTCGGCGTGCTGGCCAGGGACGAGTTGCTCGGCATCTACCCGGAGGGCACCCGCTCGCACGACGGCCGACTGTACAAGGGCAAGGTCGGCGTCGCGGTGATGGCGCTGAGGGCCGGGGCGCCGGTGGTGCCCTGCGCGATGATCGGCACCTTCGAGGCGCAGCCGCCGGGCCGGAAGATCCCGAAGCTGCACCCGGTGGTGATCCGCTTCGGCGAGCCCCTCGACTTCTCCCGCTACGCGGGCATGGAGGGCGAGAAGGCCGTGCTGCGTGCCGTCACCGACGAGATCGTCTACGCGATCCTCACCCTGTCCGGGCAGGAGTACGTCGACCGGTACGCCGCCGACGTGAAGGCCGAGGAGGCGCAGAAGGCGGAGCGGGGCCGGAGGTTCCCCCGGCTGCCGCACCGCTGACGGCCCCGTGGGGGTCGCTCCGTCTGCCGTCGGCAGAGTCCGTGGCCGAGGAGGCGGGGCCGCGCCTACGGTCGCCCCATGACACATGCGGTGGTGGTCGGGGCGACGGGACAGATCGGGCGGGCGGCGGTCGGGGCGCTGGCCCGGGACGGCTGGGAGGTGACGGCCCTCTCGCGGGGCGGCGGCCGGGACGCGCGATGGCCCGGGGACGTACGGGTGGTGCGGGCCGACCGGGAGGACGACGCGGCACTGTCGGCGGCGGTGGGCGAGGGCTGCGACGTCCTGGTGGACATGGTGGCCTACGGGGACCGCCACGCACGCCAGTTGGTCTCGCTCGCCGGTCGGGTCGGCTCGGCGGTGGTGGTCTCCAGCGTGTCGGTCTACGAGGACGACAGGGGCCGGGGCTTCGACACGCAGAGCGAACCCGACGGCTTCCCCCGGTACCCGGTGCCGGTCACGGAGGCGCAGCGGACCGTCCGCCCGGGCGGCACCTCGTACAGCACGGGCAAGGCCGCGCTGGAGCGGGAACTCCTCGCGGCGGGCGACCGCCTGCCGGTGACGGTGCTGCGGGCGGGCGCGGTCCACGGCCCGTACTGCCGGACGCCGCGCGAGCTGTACTTCGTCAAGCGCAACCTCGACGGCAGGCAGCGGCGCGTGCTCGCGTACGGCGGCGCGAGCCGGTTCCACCCGGCGAGCGTGCGCACCATCGCCGAGCTGGTCCGGCTGGCGGCCCCGCGGCCGGGCACGCGCGTCCTGAACGCCGTGGACCCGGACGCCCCCACGGTGGCGGAGATCGCGGCGGCGATCGACGCGGTGATGGGCGTCGAGGCGCGGGACGTGCTGGTGGACGGCCCGCCGGTGGACGGCGTGGGCGACACCCCGTGGTCCGTGCCCGCGCCGGTGGTGTGCGACATGAGCGCGGCCGAGAGCCAGTTGGGCTACCGCCCGGTGGTCCGGTACGCCGACACCCTGCCCGAGACGGTGGCGTTCATCGAGGAACGGCTGGCCGGGCGGGACTGGCGCGAGGCGTATCCGAAGATGTTCGAGGCGTACGGGGACCTCTTCGACTACGCGGCGGAGGACGCCTGGGCCGCGGGGCGGTGAGGCCGTGCGGGAGGGGGCGGCCGGTCGGACCGGCCGCCCCCTCCTGTCGTGTCCGCCCGGCCGGTTACGGCTTGGGCGTGGCGTGCGGGGCGCAGGTCACGTCATGGGCGTCCGTCCTGCCGGTGAGCAGGTAGGTGTCCACGCGGTCGTTGACGCACGGGTTGACCAGTCCGGTGACGCCGTGCGAACCGGCGTCCCGCTCGGTGATGAGCCGGGAGCCCTTGAACCGCTGGTGCAGTTCGACGGCGCCCGCGTACGGGGTGGCCGCGTCCCGCTCGGACTGGACGATCAGGACCGGCGGAAGTCCCTTGCCTGCCTTGACGTTCAGCGGGGTCTGCTGCTTGACCGGCCAGGTGGCGCACGGCAGGTTCATCCAGGCGTTGGCCCAGGTCATGAACGGGTGGTCGCGGTGGAGCCGGGTGTTGTCCCGGTCCCAGGTGCGCCAGTTGGCGGGCCACTTGGCGTCGGTGCACTCGACGGCCGTGTAGACGGCGTTGCCGTTCTCCGCGGAGGCGTTGCCCGCGGTGTCGGACAGGTCGGGGGCGGCGGCGTCGACGAGTGCCTGGGTGTCACCGGCGACGTACGCGCTGAAGATCTTCGCGGTGGGTGCCCACGCGGAGTCGTAGTACGGGGCGCTCTGGAAGAAGGAGATCAGCTCGGCCGGTCCGACGACTCCGCCGAGCGGCTTCTTCGCGGCGGCGGCGCGCAGCTTCAGCCACTGCTCCTGGACCTCGGCGCGGGTGTCGCCGAGGTGGTACGTGGCGTCGTTCCCGGCGACCCAGTCCTGCCAGTCCTTCCAGCGGCCCTCGAAGGCGACGTCCTGGTCCAGGTTGGCCTGGTACCAGATCTTGTCGCGGGAGGGGTTGACGACGCTGTCGACGACCATGCGGCGCACGTGGTCGGGGAAGAGGGTGCCGTAGACGGCGCCGAGGTAGGTGCCGTAGGAGACGCCGAGGTAGTTGAGCTTCCTCTCGCCGAGCGCGGCACGGATGACGTCGAGGTCGCGGGCGGTGTTCGGCGTGGTCATGTGCGGGAGCATGTCGCCGCTGCGCTCGAAGCAGCCCTCGGCGTACTCGCGGGCCAGCTTGCGCTGGGCGCGCTTGTCGGCCTCGGAGCCGGGCACGGGGTCTGCCTTGGGTGCCTGGACGAACTCCTGCGGGTCGACGCAGGAGATGGGCGCGGAGTGGCCGACGCCGCGCGGGTCGAAGCCGACGAAGTCGTAGGCCTTGGCCGTCTTGGCCCAGACCGCGCTCTTGCTCGTGACGCGGGCCGGGAAGCGCAGTCCGGAGCCGCCGGGGCCGCCGGGGTTGTAGAGGAGCGCACCCTGGCGCTCGCCCTGGGTGCCGGTGTTGCCGATGCGGTCGACGGCGAGCTCGATCTGCTTGCCGAAGGGCTTGGCGTAGTCGAGCGGCACCGTGACGTAGCCGCACTGGATGGGCTTCGGCAGGTTCCAGTCGGCGGCGCAGTCCCGCCAGTCGACTCCGGCCTTCGAGGCGCGGGCGGCGGCGATGGCGGCACCGCGCGCTTCCCGGTCCCAGCCCCGCGCGTGCCCGTGGCCCTCGGCCGGCGTGGCGCTCGCGGCGGGTGCCGAGACGGCGCCGGCTATCAGCGTGGCGGTGACCAGTGCCCCGGCCGAGCCGAACGCCGTCGCCCTCCGCCGTATGCTGCTCTTCCTCAAGTGGCCCTCCCCGTACGTGTTCGCGACAAGTACGGGGATCCTCGCGGCTGTGGGTTTCCTGAGAACAGAGCAAGTACTACTTCTTTGCCAATCCGATAAACGGAGAAGGGCGTTCGTTCGGCGGACCCGGCGACGGAGCGGTGGCGGAGCGGTCAGTCCAGCGAGGCCAGCGCCCCGTCCAGCAGCCGCCGCAGCCGCAGCGCGTCCGGCGCCACGGCGGTCACCAACGCGGCGGGTCCGGCGAGCGGCATCACGGCCGCGCCCTCCTCGAACGCCCGCGCCACCGGTGGTGCGGCGGCGAACCCCGGCCGTACGACGACCAGCTGGCCGACCGCGCGGTGTCCCGCCAGCCCGGCCGGCCCGTCCCAGCCGCCGGGCGTGCCGGGCCCGCACGCCAGCTCCTGGTCGAGGACGCACCGCCCGTCGATCCGTACGGTCAGACGGCTGGTGAGGCGTCCGGGTTCCTCCCCGGAGCGCCCGAGCACCTGCTCCTCGCGCAGCAGCAGCCGGGCTCCGGCGGCGAGGTCGACGCGTGTGCCGACGTGCAGGTCGCTGCCGCCGGCCGAGATCAACTGCTCGGGCAGCCAGTGCAGTTCCGCGTCGTCGCCGACGGTGAGCCGGACGTCGTAGTGGGCGGCTGCCTTGTCCTGTCCCGGCAGCGCGAGCGTGGCGGCGGCCGAGCCGACCCGCAGCCGGGCGCCCCCCACCGCGTCGGCCGCCACCGTGAACCGGTCGCCGCCGAGGGGCCCGCTCATCGCGCCGACCAGCATCACCCGGGCCTCGCCGCCGCTCCCCGGGTCCGCCGCACGGCGAGGGGACCCTCCCCTCCAGCACCGGCAGGGCGGTCCCGCCGCGCCCGTCGCCGCGGGCGAGGATGCGGGCGCTGGCCCGCACACCGCCCGGGGCGGTGGTCACGCGGTCCACGCGGCGATCCGCTCCCGCACCCAGTCGGCGACCTCCCGGACCCCGTCGTCGCCGCGCAACGACTGGAGGGCGACGGGGCGTTCGCCGCGGGCCGCCTTGGCGTCGGCGGCCATCCGCGCCAGGTCGGAGCCGACGTAGGGCGCGAGGTCGGTCTTGTTCACGATCAGCAGGTCGGCGGTGGCGACGCCGGGACCGCCCTTGCGCGGGATGTCGTCGCCGCCCGCGACGTCGATCACGAACACCTGCGCGTCGACGAGCCCCCTGGAGAAGGTGGCGGTGAGGTTGTCCCCGCCGGACTCCACCAGGATCAGGTCGAGCGGCCCGGCCTCGTCCTCCAGGTCCTCGACGGCCTCCAGGTTGGCGGAGATGTCGTCCCGGATGGCGGTGTGGGGGCAGGCCCCGGTCTCCACGGCACTGATCCGCTCGGGCGGCAGCACCGCCTCCCTGAGCAGGAACTCGGCGTCCTCCCGGGTGTAGATGTCGTTGGTCACCACGGCGAGGGAGAGTTCCTCCCGCAACGCCCGGCACAGCGCGGCGACGGTGGCGGTCTTCCCCGACCCCACGGGCCCACCGAGCCCGATCCGCAGCGCCCGACGGGTCCCGTCGGGCCGACGCGCGTCGGCGGAGACGGCGGCGGGGGATTCGTGGTGATGGTCGAGATGCATGAACGGCTCCTGTCACAGTCGGGATCGGCCAGGTCAGCCCGTCCGGCACTTGAGGACGAGGCCGTTCAGGCCGAAGGGGGGTCCAGGCCGAAAGGGGGTCCAGGCCGAAAGGGGGTCCAGGCCGAAAGGGGGTCCAGGCCGAAAGGGGGTCCAGGCCGAAAGGGGGTCCAGGCCGAAAGGGGGTCCAGGCCGAAAGGGGGTCCAGGGGGCGAAGCCCCCTGGCGGGGTAGAAGGGGCGGAGCCCCTGGGGCCGGGAACGGGAAGGGGCGGCGGGGGCGAACCCTCCTACGAGGCGAACAACCGCACAGCCCAGGCGGCATGCGCCTCCGCCCCGATCTCCAGCAACGGCGCGGACCGCGCGGGCAGCGCATCGACCCCGTCGGTCACCACGCGCCGCGCCACCTCCACCGCGTCCGCGGCGGCCCGGTCCACCTCGTCCGCGAGCCGCGCCAGCACCCCCGTCGCGTCGAACGGATCGAGGCCGAGCAGCCGCACGACGGCCGTCGCGGGTCCGCTCACCCCCTCGTAGAGGGAGCAGTACGCCGCGTCGAGCGCCCCGAGACCGGCCGCGCGAGCGGTGAGTCCCAGCACGACGGGCTGGTGGGCTCCCTTGGGGAACGACGCGGCCAGGGCGTCGAGTTCGGGGCTCGGCCAGGTAGACCGGGCGGCCCGCGTCAGCTGCCGTCCCAGCCTGCGCGCGGCCACCCGCAGAGCGGGCGACGGGGTGCGGGCGTCGGCGGCCCGGTCGAGTTCCCCGGGGTCGGCCCCGAGGGCGGCGGCGGCCGCGACGCACGCCGCGACGACCCCGCTGGTGTGCAACCGCCCCCGGCAGAACGCCTCCAGGCTCGCGGCGTCGGTGATGCGTCCCGCCCGGACGGCGGCCTCCGCCCCGCCGGAGTGGGCGTGCCCTCCGGCGGGGAAGCGGCCGTCCGCGAGGACGAGCAGTGCTGCGCGGCTCATCGCGGCGCTCAGAAGAGGAAGTACCGCTGCGCGAGCGGTAGTTCCGCGACGGGAGCGGGCTCGACGAGTTCGCCGTCGATGGTCACCGCGAAGGAGTCCGCGGCGACCTCCACGCGGGGCAGCGCGTCGTTCTGCCGCATGTCGGCCTTGGTCCGGCCACGTGTCGACCGGATGGGCACGAACGCCCGCCCGAGCCCGAGCCGTTGCGCCAGCCCGTCCTCGACGGCCTGCTCGGAGACGAAGTTGACCGAGTTGGTGGCGGGAGCGGTTCCGAGCGCCCCGTACATCGGGCGCGGCAGCACCGGTTGCGGGGTGGGGATGGAGGCGTTGGCATCCCCCGTCTGCGCATACGCGATCTGGCCGCCCTTGATGACGAGCTGCGGCTTCACGCCGAAGAAGCGGGGGTCCCAGAGCACCAGGTCGGCGAGCTTGCCGGTCTCGACGGAGCCGACCTCGTGCTCGATGCCCTGGGCGACGGCGGGGTTGATGGTGTACTTGGCGACATAGCGACGGGCCCGCAGGTTGTCGGCGCGGATGTCGCCGGGCAGGAGGCCGCGTCTGCGCTTCATGACATGCGCGGTCTGCCAGGTCCGCAGGACCACCTCGCCGATGCGGCCCATGGCCTGGGCGTCCGACGACATGATGGAGATCGCCCCCATGTCGTGCAGGATGTCCTCGGCCGCGATGGTGCTGGGCCGGATCCGGGACTCGGCGAAGGCCAGGTCCTCGGGGACGGCGGGGTTCAGGTGGTGGCAGACCATCAGCATGTCGAGGTGTTCCTCGACGGTGTTGACGGTGTGCGGCCGGGTCGGGTTGGTGGACGCCGGCAGCATGTTGGGCAGCGATACCGCCGTGATCATGTCAGGTGCGTGGCCGCCGCCGGCGCCCTCCACGTGGAAGGCGTGCAGGGTGCGGCCCGCGACCGCGTCGAAGGTGTCGCCGACGAAGCCCGCCTCGTTCAGGGTGTCCGAGTGGACGGCGAGCTGGACGCCGGACTCCTCGCACACGTCCAGGCAGGCGGAGATGACGGCAGGGGTCGCTCCCCAGTCCTCGTGGATCTTGAAACCGAGGACGCCCGCGCGCAGTTGGTCGCGCATGGACTCCTTCGACATGGTGCTGCCCTTGCCGAGGAAGCCGATGTTGACGGGGCTCGACTCCAGGGCGGCGAACATCCACGCGAGGTGCCAGGCGCCGGGCGTGACGGTCGTCGCCTTGCTGCCCTCGGCCGGGCCCGTGCCGCCGCCGATGAGGGTGGTGATGCCGGACGCCAGGGCCTCGTCGACGGCGTTCGGCGCGATGAAGTGGACGTGGGTGTCGATGCCGCCCGCGGTGACGATCTTGCCGTTGCCCGCGATGACCTCGGTCTCGGGGCCGATGACCAGGTCGGGGTGGACGCCGTCCATGGTGTCCGGGTTGCCGGACTTGCCGATGCCGGTGATACGGCCGTCGCGGATGCCGATGTCGGCCTTGACGATCCCCCAGTGGTCGATGATCAGGGCACCGGTGATCACGGTGTCGGGGGCGCCTTCGGCGCGCGTGGTGCGCGCCTGGCCCATGGACTCGCGCAGCACCTTGCCGCCGCCGAAGACGGCTTCGTCCCCCGAGCGGCCGGGGCCGCCCGAGCGGTCCTCCTCGATCTCGACGAAGAGGTCGGTGTCGGCGAGGCGTATCCGGTCGCCGGTGGTCGGGCCGAACAGGTCGGCGTAGGCGGGGCGGGACAGCTCAGGCATCGAGGGAACCTCCGGTCGCGCCGCGCAGACCCGTCACGACGCGGGCACCCGCCAGGGGGACCAGCGGCACGTCGACGGGTATGCCGGGCTCGAACCGGACGGCGGTGCCGGCGGCGATGTGCAGCCGCCTGCCGTGCGCCGCGGCGCGGTCGAACTCGAGGCCGGGGTTGGCCTCGGCGAAGTGGTAGTGGGAGCCGACCTGGACGGGCCGGTCGGCGGTGTTGAGCACGGTCACGCGGGTGACTTCGCGTCCTTCGTTGAAGGCGACCGGCTCGTCGGCGAACAGGATCTCTCCGGGAATCACGACTGCGGCTCCCGTCAGACGATCGGTTCGTGGACGGTGACCAGCTTGGTGCCGTCGGGGAAGGTGGCCTCGACCTGCACGTCGTGGATCATCTCGGGGATGCCCTCCATGACCTCGTCGCGCTGGATCAGCTTGCGTCCGGAGGACATGAGTTCACCGACGCTGCGTCCGTCCCGGGCGCCTTCGAGGATGTGCGCGGTGATCAGCGCGACGACCTCGGGATGATTGAGCCTGACACCTCGTGCGCGGCGCTTCTCCGCCACGTCCGCGGCCACATGGATGAGCAGTCTCTCCTGCTCGTGCGGGGTCAGTTGCATTTACCACCTCACAGGGCGTCACGCCAGGACCGGCCGGTCCGGCTGCCGCGGCCACCGCGGCGGCTCTAGGTTTAACACACGGGAACAGACCGGAATTCACCTACCGGTACGTGAAAACCCGCAGGTGGATCGGGGTGCAGAGTAGGGCTAGAGTGTGACGGCCACGTCACCCGGTTTTGACCGATTGATTACCGATGCCGACGGTGACTTCCCGCATGCCCGCTCCAGGGCCGATGCCCGCCCTAGGACGGATTCGGTCCCCGGTGCTCGGCGGCGATGCCGAAGCGATGCTGCTCACGGGGCGTCGCGGCGGCCGTGTCCCGGACCGCGGCGACCGAGGTGACCGCCTGCCCGGCGGAGGACTCCTGGGCCTCCTCCAGCCGCTCCAGGTCGGCGGCGGAGACGAGGGCGACGAGAGGCTTGCCGTGGCGCGTCACCACGACGCGTTCACCGCCGTACACCACCCGGTTGATCAGGTCGGCGAGCTCAGCCCTGGCTTGCGTCACCGGAATCTCGTAGGCCATGACCCCAGCTTACGTTTCGCCCGAATCCACTCCCGAGAAACGTACGTCCTGTACATTTCTTACGGAGACAGCGCAGCCGAAGACGGTTCCGCCACGAGGAGGGGTTCGCCATGACCCGACCGTCCGCCCGCCATGTCCTGCCCGAGTTCACCGAACGCACGAGCGCGGGGACCCGGACGACGGACCCGTACTCCAAGCTGCTCCAGGAGCGGATCGTCCTCCTCGGGACCCCCCTCGACGAGGCCTCCGCGAACGACGTGATGGCGCAGCTCATGTACCTGGAGCACCAGGCACCGGACCGCGACGTCGAGCTGTACGTCAACTCGCCCGGCGGCTCCTTCACCGCCATGACGGCGGTCTACGACACGATGCGCTACGTCACCTGCGACGTGGCGACGACGTGTCTCGGGCAGGCCGGGCCGTCCGCCGCGCTGCTGCTGGCGGCGGGCGCCCCGGGCAAGCGCTCCGTACTGCCGGGCGCCCGGGTGGTGCTCCGCCAGCCGGCGCTCACCGACCCGGTGCGGGGGCAGGCCAGCGACCTGGCCCTCCGGGCCGGCGAACTGGTCCGCGTCCGCGCCCGCATGGAGGAGATCCTCCTGCGGCACACCGGCCGCACTCCCGAGCAGGTCGGCGCGGACCTGGAGCGCGAGACGGTTCTCGACGCCCGACAGGCCCTGGAGTACGGCCTGGTGGACCGGATCGTGTCGGCCCGCGGGACCCGCCCCGCTGCGTCCGGCGGGCGGTGATCCGCCGATGCTGCCACCGGAGCTGCCTCCGCTGCCCGCCCTGACCCGGGCCGAGGCCGAGCTGATCGACCGCTATCTGGACGTCGTCGACCTCGTCGGGCGCGTCAATCCGGCCCGGGACGGCGACACCTACGGCGGGCTGCGGGCCGCCCAGGCACTGGTCGGCAAGGCGACCGCGCTGCGCGACGCGCTGGCGCTGATGCACCGCCGGGGTGAGACGGACGTGCACGCCGCCACCCTGGCCCGTGCGCTGCGGGTGCTGGACGGTGAGCGGCGGACGGCGCGGGTCGGTCTTCCGCCGCGCTCTGAAGGCTGAGGATCGCGAGGCCGAAACGGACCAAACGGCTTACCCCCTTTCAGCGTAGGAACACCTCCGATTCCCGACGGGTCGAAGTTGCGGTGCCCGCGCGTCCGGGCGGCGGCGGGCAGCACTGCGCCGCTGGTCCCGGCGTCGCCACCACCCCCGAGGGTGACTCGAACACAGGGGTGCCCACCCGAACGGGCGAGTGACGGGTAACAACACAAAGGGCACGTTCCGTTGGGAATTCCCCGCAGGGCGGGACAAGATCCGTGACTGACGACAAGCCCCCGCCGCAGCGGCGGGGCGGTCCGGGCGGACGCCGAATCCTGCCGCCGCCCGGACGACCGGTCGCGAGGGAAGTGGATCGGCAGGAGTGGAGGACCCGAGCACGACGGGTCGCCGCGACGGCCGCCTCCGCGGGAGGCGCCGGATCGAGCGGCCCTTGGGGTGAAGCCGCACTCGTGCGGCCGGGCAACTTCGCCAGCCCGAATCCGACAGGTCATCCTTCACAGGCGGCTGACGAAGGGTTGCGCATGTCCGCGCTCAATCGTGTCCCGTCCCTGATGGCTCGTGCCGGTACGGCCTCGGCCCTCACCCTCGCCGCCGTGAGCGGCTCCGTCGTGGTCCCCGGTGTCGCCTCGGAGGCGGCCGCCGCGAGCCATGCGACGAAAGCCCTCAGGATCGCGGCCTCCAAGAAGGGCTCCCCGTACCGATGGGGCGCCACCGGACCTCACCGTTTCGACTGCTCCGGCCTGACGTTGTACTCGTTCAAGAAGGCCGGCAAGAAGCTGCCCCGCACCGCGGCCCAGCAGTACAACAGGACGAGTCGCGTCTCCGGCAGGAACCGCAAGGCCGGCGACCTCGTCTTCTTCCACTCCGGCAGCAGCGTCTACCACGTCGGCATCTACGCCGGGAAGGGCAGGATCTGGCACGCGCCGAAGACCGGGGCCGTGGTGCGCCTGGAGAAGATCTGGACGTCGAGCGTCTGGTACGGCCGGGTCAAGTAGCCCGCCCGAGGGGGCGACGGCGTTCTGCCCCGCCGTCGCCCCCTCGGGTGCCTCGCGCCACGGCCGCCGCGGCCGGCTCGGGGGCGGCCGGCCGGCTCGGGACGGTCCAGGGCAGCTCGATGGAGACCGTCTTGCCGCCCTCACGGGTGGGCCGGACTCTCAGCTTGCCGCCGCATTCCGCGGTCAGCCAGCGGATGATCACCATGCCCCGTCCGTTGTCCTGCTGGACGGCGGCGGGAAGGCGCTTGGGGAAGCGCGGATGGCTGTCGGTGACACCGACGCGCAGCCGCTCGTCCCGGTCGAGGACGAGGTCCACCGTGAAGGTGGGCGACTGCCCGAACGTGTGCTGGACCGCGTTGGTCGCCAGTTCGGAGACGATGAGGCGGACGGTCTCGGACAGGTCGGCATCGGCCGGCAGACCCCACTCCGCGAGTGTGCCGACCGCATAGGTACGCGCTGGGGCCACCGAGGCGGGATCGCTCGGCAGAGTGACGGATGCTTCCAGATGGTCTGCCATGGCGACGTCGTCCCTTTCTCACGGGACCGCGACCCGACACGGAGCAGACGGTTCGAGTACGGTCCCGGACTGGTGCTTCGCCGCCAGACTGCCATCACCGGCCGGTGAAGGACGGCGATCCACCAAGATATGCATATATCTGTCGCTCGAAGCGGTGAACTCTGCGACGGCAGAGCGTATGTGGGCGACTCACAGGGAGTAGGGGGTTGGCCCATGCAGCACGGTCCCGTGGTGCGCCGCCGGAAGCTGGGCGCGGAGCTGCGCGCCCAGCGCACGGCGGCGGGCATCACCAGCGGCGAGGCGGCCCGGCTCGTGGGCTGGCACCAGTCGAAGGTCAGCCGGATCGAGACCGGGACGAGCGGGGCGAAACCGGCCGACGTGCGGTTACTCCTGGACGCCTACGGCGTGCACGACGAGCAGCTGCGCGGGCTGCTGGAGATGCTGGCCCGCTCCGACGGCGCGGGGGGCCGCAACCACTGGTGGCACGCCTACCGGGGCGTCCTGCCGCCGACCTACCGCGACTTCATCAGCCTGGAGTCGCAGGCGAGCGCGATGCGGACCCTGGAGACCACGGTGGTCCCCGGCCTGCTCCAGACGCCGGAGTACGCCCGGGCGGTGACCCGGGCCGCGGTGGACGGGATGCCAAAGGAGCGGCTGGACACGCTGGTCGAGGTGCGGCTGGCCAGGCAGGACGTGCTGCGGGGCGAGCCGCCGCTGAGGCTGAGCGCGGTCCTGGACGAGGCGGTGCTGCGCCGGGAGGTGGGCGGGCCGGGGGTGATGACCCGTCAGCTGGAGAAGCTGGTCGGGGCCGCGCGCCTGCCCCATGTCCGGCTCCAGGTCCTGCCGTTTGCCGCCGGGGCGCACATCGGCGTCACCGGCCCTTTCGTAATTTTCTCATTTTCGAGCACTTCTGATCTGGACGTGGTTGTTCTCGACCACTTGACGAGTAGCTTGCACCTCGAACGGAAAGAAGACCTAGAGGCCTATACCGAGGCCTTCAACGCCCTTCTGATCCATGCCCTTTCGCCCGAGGACTCGTTGGACTTCATCGCCGCGACCGCGGCAGGCGTGTGAGGAGGCACCATGTCAGGCTCCATGTCCCCACTCCGCAGGAACATCCCTGTCAGCACGGATCTGCCCGGTGTCCGGTGGCTGCGCAGCAGCTACAGCACCGGGGCGAACAACTGCGTGGAGACGGCCCGTCCGTCGGCCGGCCACTGGGCCGGACTGCTCGCGGTGCGGGACTCGAAGAACCCGGCCGGACCCGCCCTGCTCTTCTCCCCCGGGAGCTGGACGACGTTCACCGCGGGCATCCACCGCGGCTGACCGCGCCGCCCGGCCGACGGAGCACGGCCGTGTCACGCCGACTCATGGCCGCGTTTCACCGATCACCCGTACAGCGCGCTCGATCTGTTCCCCGGAGAGGTCCCCGCGAGCGGTCAGCCTGAGCCGTGAGACGCCGTCGGGCACGGAAGGAGGGCGAAAGCAGCCCACGGACAGACCGGCCGCACGGCAGTCGGCCGCCCAGCGCACGGCCCCCTCCGGGGAGGGCGCCCGCACCGAGACCACAGCGGCGTCCGGACGCACCGCGTCCAGACCCGCGGCGGTCAGCCGCCCGTGCAGTTCGACGGCGACGGCACGGGCCCGCGCCGCGCGCTCCGGCTCGCGGCGCAGCAGGGTCAGCGCCGCCAGGGCCGCCCCCGCCGCGGCGGGGGCCAGGCCGGTGTCGAAGATGAACGTGCGGGCCGCGTTGACCAGGTGGTCGATCACCCGCGCGGGGCCGAGCACGGCGCCGCCCTGGGCGCCGAGCGACTTGGACAGCGTGACGGTCGCGACGACGTCGTCGCGGCCCGCGAGTCCCGCCCCCGCGGGCGCCCCGGCCGCCGTCGCCGAGGACGCCGAGGCCGTGGGCGTCGTCGACGACCAGTCCGGCGCCGTGCTCCCGGCACGCCTCGGCGAGTCCGGTCAGGGGCGCGGCGTCGCCGTCGACCGAGAAGACCGTGTCGGAGACGGCCACGGCGGGCCCGTCGTGCCCCGCCAGCGCCTTGCGCACGGCGTCCGGGTCGGCGTGCCCCACCACCTGGGTGGTGCCCCGGGCGAGGCGGCAGCCGTCGATCAGCGAGGCGTGGTTGCCCGCGTCGGAGACGACGAGGCTGCCGTGGGGGGCCAGCGCGGTGACCGCGGCGAGGTTGGCCGTGTAGCCGGAGGAGAGGACGAGCGCGGCCTCGAACCCGCAGAAATCGGCCAGTTCGCGTTCCAGGTCGGTGTGCAGCGCGGTCGTGCCGGTGACCAGCCGCGAGCCGGTCGCACCCCCGCCCCAGGTCCGCGCGGCCCGGACCGCCCCCTCGACGACCTCCGGGTGCCGGGCCAGACCGAGGTAGTCGTTGCTCGCCAGGTCCAGCAGCGGCGACGCGGCGTCACGGGGGCGCAGCACCCGTACGAGTCCGGCCCGGTGGCGTGCCCGGTCCTGCTCGTCGATCCAGCCGAACGCCATGGGGCGGTCCTCCGGTGTTTTGTAGGCAGTGGACAGACATTAGCGGTACGGCCACCCCCGCGAGGTGTGGCAATACCCACACGTCGATCTGTCAGTGTTGTGCAAAGTCTCCTTGGCCGCGGGCGGCCCCTTACGACAGGATCGGCTCTCATGGACCTGCTGAACACGCTGGTGGACAAGGGGCTTCGGCGCGAGACGCCGACCCGCGGCGAGGCGCTCGCCGTCCTCGCGACTTCCGACGACGACCTGTTGGACGTGGTGGCCGCGGCCGGCCGGGTGCGCCGTCACTGGTTCGGGCGACGGGTGAAGCTCAACTACCTCGTCAACCTCAAGTCGGGCCTGTGTCCCGAGGACTGCTCCTACTGCTCGCAGCGGCTGGGCTCGAAGGCCGAGATCCTCAAGTACACCTGGCTCAAGCCCGACCAGGCGTCCGGCGCGGCCGCGGCGGGCGTGGCCGGGGGCGCCAAGCGGGTGTGCCTGGTGGCCAGCGGACGCGGTCCGACCGACCGGGACGTGGACCGGGTCTCGGACACCATCAGGGCCATCAAGGAGCAGAACGGGTCCGTCGAGGTGTGCGCCTGCCTGGGCCTGCTCTCCGACGGCCAGGCGGAGCGGCTGCGCGAGGCCGGTGCCGACGCCTACAACCACAACCTCAACACCTCCGAGTCGACGTACGGCGACATCACGACCACGCACACCTACGCCGACCGTGTGGACACGGTGAACAAGGCCCACGCCGCCGGCCTCTCCGCCTGCTCGGGCCTCATCGCGGGCATGGGCGAGAGCGACGAGGACCTGGTCGACGTGGTCTTCTCGCTGCGCGAGCTGGACCCGGACTCGGTGCCGGTCAACTTCCTGATCCCGATGGAGGGCACGCCGCTGGCCAAGGAGTGGCACCTCACCCCGCAGCGGTGCCTGCGCATCCTGGCGATGACGCGGTTCGTCTGCCCGGACGTCGAGGTGCGCATCGCCGGCGGGCGCGAGGTCCATCTGCGCACGATGCAGCCACTCGCCCTGCACCTGGCCAACTCGATCTTCCTCGGCGACTACCTCACCAGCGAGGGCCAGGCGGGCCACGCGGACCTGGAGATGATCGCGGACGCCGGCTTCGAGGTGGAGGGCGCCGACGAGACCACCCTGCCGGAGCACCGCGGAGCCACCCGGAGCGGCTGCGGCTCGCACGAGGGCGGTGGCTGCGGCTCGCACGCGGGCGGTGGCTGCGGCTCGGACGCGGGCGCCGAGGGCGACACGGGCTGCGGGTCGCACGCCGGGGGCGGGGTGTGCGCCCCGCGCCCGCGGCGCGCACCACCGACGAGCCCCGTACGGACCTGGTGGCGGTGCGCCGCCGCGGCGCCGGTACGGACCTCGCGCCCAATGCCTGAGCCCGCGCTGAACGTCGCCGAGCTGCTCGCGCTCGACCGGCGGCACGTCTGGCACCCGTACGGGCCCATGCCCGGACGGCAGGACCCGCTCGTCGTGGAGTCGGCGAGCGGGGTGCGGCTGCGGCCGGCGGACGGCTCCGGGGAGCTGGTCGACGGGATGTCGTCCTGGTGGTCGGCGATCCACGGCTACAACCACCCGGTGCTGAACGAGGCCGCGCGCGAGCAGTTGGGGCGGATGAGCCACGTCATGTTCGGCGGGCTCACGCACGAGCCCGCCGTGCGGCTGGCGAAGCTCCTTGTCGACATGTCACCCGAGGGCCTGGAGCACGTGTTCCTCGCCGACTCCGGGTCGGTGTCGGTCGAGGTCGCCGTCAAGATGTGCCTGCAGTACTGGCGTTCGCTCGGCCGCCCCGGCAAGCGCCGTCTGCTCACCTGGCGCGGCGGCTACCACGGGGACACCTGGCAGCCCATGTCGGTGTGCGACCCGGAGGGCGGGATGCACGAACTGTGGTCCGGTGCCCTGCCGCGCCAGGTCTTCGCGGACGCGCCCCCGGCGGAGTACCAGGAGGCGTACGCCGAGCATCTGCGGTCGCTCATCGAGCGGCACGCCGACGAGCTGGCCGCGGTGATCGTCGAGCCGGTGGTGCAGGGCGCGGGCGGGATGCGCTTCCACTCCCCCGCGTACCTGCGCGTGCTGCGCGAGGCGTGCGACGCGCACGGCGTGCTGCTGGTGTTCGACGAGATCGCGACCGGGTTCGGGCGCACGGGCGCGCTGTTCGCGGCGGAGCACGCGGCGGTGGCACCGGACGTGATGTGCGTGGGCAAGGCGCTGACCGGCGGCTATCTGACGATGGCCGCCACCCTGTGCACGTCGCGGGTGGCCGAGGGCATCTCGCGGGGCGAGGTCCCGGTGCTGGCCCACGGGCCGACGTTCATGGGCAATCCGCTGGCGGCGGCCGTGGCGTGCGCGTCGATCGGCCTGCTGCTCGGCCAGGACTGGCGCGCGGAGGTCAAGCGGATCGAGGCGGGCCTGGGCGAGGGGCTCGCGCCCGCCGCCGGGCTGCCCGGGGTGCGTGACGTGCGGGTGCTCGGCGCGATCGGGGTGGTGCAGCTCGACCACGCCGTCGACATGCGGGCGGCGACTCAGGCGGCGGTGCGCGAGGGCGTGTGGTTGCGGCCGTTCCGCGACCTGGTCTACACCATGCCGCCGTATGTCACGGGCGACGCGGACGTGGCACGGATCGCCCGCGCGGTGTGCGCGGCGGCACGGGAGGGATGACATGCCGGTACTGGTGATCACGGGCACGGGCACGGAGGTCGGCAAGACCGTGGTGACCGCCGCCGTCGCGGCGACGGCGGCGGCGGGCGGCCGGTCGGTGGCCGTGCTCAAGGCCGCGCAGACGGGTGTGGGGCCGCACGAGACCGGGGACGCCCAGGAGGTGGCGCGACTCGCGGGCGGGGTGACGGTGGCCGAAGTGGCCAGGTTCCCCGAACCGTTGGCGCCGGGCACGGCCGCTCGCCGGGCCGGCCTGGCTCCGGTCTGCCCGCGGGAGGTGGCTCAGGCCGCGGAGAAGCTCGCCGCCGAGCACGACCTGGTGCTGGTCGAGGGCGCGGGCGGACTGCTCGTACGCTTCGACGCGGCCGGCGGGACGCTCGCGGACGTCGCCGCCCTGCTGGACGCACCGGTGCTGCTGGTGGCGGCGGCGGGGCTGGGCACGCTGAACACCACGGAACTGACGGCGCGGGAACTGCGGCATCGGGCGCTGGAGCTGCCGGGGGTGGTGATCGGCAGCTGGCCCGGGTCCCCGGACCTCGCCTCGCGCTGCAATCTCGCGGACCTGCCGGACGTGGCCGGGGCCCCGCTGCTGGGCGCGGTGCCCGACGGTGCGGGCGCGCTCGCGCCGGCCGCGTTCCGTGCGGCGGCACCGCGCTGGCTCGCGCCGCACCTGGGCGGCGGATGGGACGCGGACGCGTTCACGGCCCGGGAGGCGCCCTGACGGACTGGGGCGCTCACGCGCGGGCCGGCGCAGCTCACACGCGGACCGGTGCGGTGGGTGCGCGGCGTGGAAACGGGGGACAATCGCGGTAGGCACCACCTCGCGAGGGAGGTCCCATGCCGCTGCCGTCCACCCGTTCCCGCGCCGTGCCGCGGGACGCCGTGCACCATCCGCTGTTCGCCCGCTACTACGCCCGGATCAGTGTGGGCGCCGAGTCCCGGATGGGCATGGCGGGCGTGCGCGAGCGGCTGCTCGCCGGGCTGTCGGGGCGGGTGATCGAGGTCGGCGCGGGCAACGGGCTGAACTTCTCGCACTACCCGGACACCGTCGCCGAGGTCGTCGCCGTCGAACCGGAGCCGATGCTGCGCCGGTTGGCGGTGGAGGCGGCGCTGCGCTCCCGGGTGCCGGTGGACGTGGCGCCGGGCGCGGCGGAGGCCCTGCCGGTCAAGGCCGAGGCCTTCGACGCGGCCGTGCTCTCGCTGGTGCTGTGCAGCGTCCGCGACGTGCCGCGGGCGCTCGGTGAGCTGCGGCGGGTGCTGCGCCCCGGCGGTCAGGTGCGGTTCTTCGAGCACGGCCGCGGCGGCGGGCGGGTGATGACCTTCACCCAGCGCGCGCTGGACCGGACGCTGTGGCCTGCGCTGGCCGGTGGCTGCCACCTGTCCCGCGAACCGGTCGCCGCGCTGCGCGACGCGGGGTTCGCGCTCGGCCCCTACCGACGGGTGATGATGCCGGAGACCGGGCCGGCGCTGCCGAGTTCCTACTGAGTGCTGGGCACGGCCTGGCGGCCGCCGCGGACGGATGATTGACTCCCTGTGGCCGGAAGTCCCCCGTGTGTCAGGAGAGTTCATGTCCCGTCCGTTCCGTTTCGGCGTCAACCTGATGAGCGCCGCCCCGGCGGACGAGTGGGACGCCAAGTGCCGGCGGGCCGAGGAACTCGGGTACGACGTGATCCTGGTGCCGGACCACCTCGGCATGCCGGCGCCGTTCCCTGCCCTGGTCGCCGCGGCCCGGGCCACCGAGCGGCCCCGGCTCGGCACGTTCGTGCTCAACGCGGGCTTCTGGAACCCGGCGCTGCTGGCGCGGGAGGTGGCGACCACCGACGCCCTGACGGGCGGACGCCTGGAGCTGGGGCTCGGCACCGGCTACGTACGCGCGGAGCACGACACCGCCGGCCTGGCCTTCGGCTCGCCGGGTGAGCGGGTGGACCATCTGCGGCGCACCGTCGAGGAACTGGAGCGGCTGCTGGGCGACGACGCGTACCTGCCCCGGCCCGTGCAGCGGTCCGGGGTGCCGTTGCTGATCGGCGCGAACGGCGACCGGATGCTGGAGCTGACCGCCCGGCACGCCGCCGTCGCCGCGTTCACCGGCGGGCGCACCGCGCGGGGAACGGGCCGGCTGGCTCCCGTCACCGCCGAGGAGCTCGACGAGCGCGTCGCCCGCTACCGGGAGCTGGCGGCCGGCCGCAAGGAACCTGCGGAGCTGAACCTGCTCATCCAGATGGTGGCCGTCACCGAGGACCGTGCCGCCGCCGTCCGCCCCTACCTGGAGCACATGCCGCACCTCACCCCCGGTCAGGTGCTGGAGCTGCCGATCTTCCTCGCCGGGAGCCTGGAGCAGATCACCGCGCAGGTGCGGGCGCAGCGCGAGCGGTACGGGTTCACCTACCTGACCGTGCTGGAGCCCTCCATGGAGGCCTTCGCCCCGGTGCTGCGGGCCCTGCGCGAGGACTGACCCCCGGCGCCGGGTCCGTCCGCATGCCGGAATCACCGCCTGGGTCTCCGCCACGCGTGGTGGGATCGCGGCATGACGGATCTGCGCATACGGCCCGCCGGGCCCGAGGACCTGGACGCCGTGCTGGCCTTCTGGAAGACGGCCGCCGAGGGGACGAGCATCAGCGACGACCGGGCCGGGGTGGAGCGCCTGGTGGAGCGCGACCCCGAGGCGCTGGTCCTGGCCGAGCGCGGCGGCGAGCTGGTGGGCACGGTGATCGCGGGCTTCGACGGCTGGCGCTGTCATCTGTACCGGCTGGCGGTGCACCCGGACCACCGGCGCGGGGGCATCGGCTCCGCCCTGCTGGCCGCAGCGGAGGAGCGGTTCGTACGCCTCGGCGGGCGCCGCGGGGACGCGATGGTGCTGGGGCGCAACGAGCGGGCCCAGCATGCGTGGCGGGCGGCCGGGTACGCGCCCCAGGAGCAGTGGCGACGCTGGGTGAAGCCCTTCACCGGCTGAGCGACCGGAGGACAGGAAGGTTGAACACTTGAACATCGGGCGAAGCTCCGGGTCCTGGCCGATCATGGATCCGAGGTGACCCGATGACCGAAGTGCTCCTGCTGCTGGTGGCGATCCTGCTCTCGCTCGCGTGCGGCGCCTTCGTCGCGGCCGAGTTCTCCCTGACCACCGTCGAGCGCGGTGAGCTGGAGCGCGCCGCCGAGCGGGGTGAGCGGGGTGCGGCGAGCGCCCTGAAGGGCGTACGGAACCTGACCTTCCAGCTCTCCGGCGCGCAGCTCGGCATCACGGTCACCAACCTGGTGGTCGGCATGCTCGCCGAGCCGTCGGTCGCGGCGCTGATCGCGGGCCCGCTGGAGGACCTGGGGGTGTCGCGTTCGGCGGCGTCCTCGCTGGCGCTGGTGCTGGGCACGGCCCTGTCGACGGTGTTCCTGATGATCGTCGGCGAGCTGGTGCCGAAGAACTGGGCGATCTCCTCGCCGCTGGCCGTGGCCAAGCGGGTGGGCGGTCCGCAGCGCTGGTTCAGCGCGGCCTTCCGGCCCTTCATCGGCCACCTGAACAACACCGCCAACCGGGTCGTGCGCCTCTTCGGCGTGGAGCCCGCCGAGGAGCTGGCGTCCGCGCGCGGGCCGCAGGAGCTGGCGGCGCTGGCCCGGCACTCGGCCAAGGAGGGCGCGCTGGAGCCCGACACCGCGGAGCTGTTCGTGCGCACCCTGAACCTGGCCGACCTGACGGCCCAGCAGGTGATGACCCCGCGCGTCCAGGTGGTGGCCCTCGACGCGGACGCGACGTGCGAGGACGTGGCGAACGCGACGCGGGCGACGGGGCTGTCCCGGTTCCCCGTCTACCGGGACACCCTCGACGCCGTGGTCGGCACCGCGCACGTCAAGGACGTCCTGGCGGTGCCCGCCGACCGGCGGCCGGGGATGCCGGTCGCCGAGCTGATGCGCGAGCCGCTGCTGGTCCCCGAGTCGCTGACCGTGGACCGGCTCCTGGACCGGCTGTCCGGGCGGCGCACGATGGCCGTGGTGATCGACGAGTACGGCGGGACGGCGGGTGTGGCCACACTGGAGGACATCGTCGAGGAGGTCGTCGGCCAGGTGCGGGACGAGCACGATCCGCACGAGACACCCGACCTGGACCCGGCCGGCACCGACGAGGAGGGGCACGCGCTGTACTGGGCCGACGGCTCGGCGCGCGTGGACCGCCTCGAACGCCTGGGGCTGCGGGTGCCCGAGGGGCCGTACGAGACGGTCGCGGGGCTGGTCGCGTCCGGTCTCGGCCGCATCCCCGATGTCGGCGACCGTCTCGAGGTCTCCGGCTGGCGGCTGGACGTCGTGGACGCCACGGGGCACAGGGCCGCCCGGGTGCTGATGCACGCGCCCCTGAACGACGCGGGTGACCGGGGCAGCGGCGGGGCGAGCGAAGGGGAGGCGGACCGGTGACCGCCGTACAGCTGCTGATCGGTCTGGCGACGCTCGTCGTCAACGCGTTCTTCGTCGCGGCCGAGTTCGCCCTGATCTCCGTGCGCCGCAGCCAGGTCGAGCCCTACGCCGAGGAGGGCGACGCCCGTGCGAAGCGCGTGCTGTGGGGGCTCGAGCACGTCTCCGCGCTGCTGGCGGCGGCACAGCTGGGCATCACACTGTGCACGCTGGTCCTGGGCGTGGTGGCGGAACCGGCGATCGCGCACCTGCTGGAGCCGGTGTTCCACGCGGTGGGCGTGCCGTCCGGCGCGGGGCACGCGGTGTCCTTCGTGATCGCCCTGGCCCTGGCGACGTATCTGCACATGCTGCTGGGCGAGATGGTGCCGAAGAACATCTCGCTGGCCGAGCCGGTGCGCAGTGCGCTGATCCTGGGACCGCCGCTGGTGGCGCTGTCCCGCGCACTGCGGCCGGTGATCTTCACGGTCAACACGTTCGCCAACGCGCTGCTCAAGCTGCTCAGGGTCGAGGCCAAGAACGAGGTGGCGGCGACCTTCACGGACGCCGAGCTGGCGGAGATCGTCAAGGACGCCGGGGAGGCCGGGCTGATCGACGACCGGGCCCGGGAGCGGCTGCACGACGCCCTGGAGCTGGGCCGCCGGCCAGTGCGGGACGTGGTGCTGCCGCTGGAGCGCGTCGTCCACGCGCGCGTGGGCATCACTCCGGAGCAGTTGGAGCGGCTGTCGGCGCGGTCCGGGTTCTCCCGCTTCCCGGTGGTGGACGACGGACGGCGGATCGTCGGGTACCTGCACGTGAAGGACGCCCTGGACGCCTCGCCGCGGGAACTGCCGTTCCGGCTGCGGGACATGCGGCCCATCGCCCGCGTCCGGGAGCGGACCCCGTTGGACGACGTGCTCACCGCGATGCGGCGCAGCCGTACCCACCTGGCGGCCGTGCTCGGTTCGGACGGGCGGCTGGCGGGCCTGGTGACCATGGAGGACGTGCTGCGGGAGCTGTTCGGGCAGCACACGTGAGCCCCACGGCCGCGTGTGCCGCTCCGCGCGGGTCCCCAGAGCCGGTGGACGGCCCGTGGGGGCCGGCGCGGAGGGCCGGTCCGGAGGGTGACCGACCGGCGGGTATGTGTAGGGGCTACCATTTCTGTCGCCATGCAGACGAACCCCACCCACACCAGTCTCGTCGCCGTCGGCGACTCCTTCACCGAGGGCATGTCGGACCTGCTGCCCGACGGCTCCTACCGGGGCTGGGCCGACCTCCTCGCCGCACGGATGGCGGCCCGCTCCCCCGGCTTCCGGTACGCCAACCTCGCGGTGCGCGGGAAGCTGATCGGACAGATCGTCGACGAGCAGGTGGACGTGGCCGCGGCCATGGGAGCCGACGTGATCACGCTGGTCGGCGGGCTCAACGACACGCTGCGGCCCAAGTGCGACATGGCCCGGGTGCGGGACCTGCTGACCCAGGCCGTGGAGCGGCTCGCCCCCAGCTGCGAGCAACTGGTGCTGATGCGCAGCCCGGGCCGTCAGGGTCCCGTACTGGAACGGTTCCGGCCGCGCATGGAGGCCCTGTTCGCCGTCATCGACGACCTCGCCGAGCGGCACGGCGCCGTGGTCGTCGACCTGTACTCGGCCCAGTCGCTGGCCGACCCGCGGATGTGGGACGTGGACCGGCTGCACCTGACCGCCGACGGCCACCGCCGGGTCGCGGAGGCCGTGTGGCAGGCGCTCGGTCACGCACCCGAGGACCCCGAGTGGCACGCGCCGATCCCGACGACGCCGCCGCCGGGCTGGGTGACGCGCAGGACCGCGGACGTCCGGTTCGCCCGGCGGCACCTGCTGCCGTGGATAGGCCGCAGGCTGACGGGCCGCTCGTCCGGGGACGGGCTGCCGGCCAAGCGCCCGGAGCTGCTGCCCTACGAGGACCTGGCGCGGTGATCGCCGCCGCCGCGGGCCCTTCGTAGCTTCCGACGAACAACCCCGCGGCGTCGACCTGCACGAATCGCCAGTAGAATCCGTCCACGTGACTTCCGCTCCCGCCAAGCCCCGCATCCCGAACGTCCTCGCCGGACGCTACGCCTCCGCCGAGCTCGCCACGCTCTGGTCGCCCGAGCAGAAGGTGAAGCTGGAGCGGCAGCTCTGGCTCGCCGTGCTGCGGGCCCAGAAGGATCTGGGCATCGAGGTGCCCGACGCCGCGATCGCCGACTACGAGCGCGTCCTCGACCAGGTCGACCTGGCCTCGATCGCCGAGCGCGAGAAGGTCACGCGGCACGACGTGAAGGCGCGGATCGAGGAGTTCAACGACCTCGCCGGGCACGAGCACGTGCACAAGGGCATGACCTCCCGCGACCTGACGGAGAACGTCGAGCAGTTGCAGATCCGGCTCTCGCTGGAGCTGGTCCGGGACCGTTCGGTGGCCGTCCTGGCCCGCCTGGGCAAGCTGGCAGGCGAGTACGCCGAGCTGGTCATGGCCGGCCGCTCCCACAACGTCGCGGCGCAGGCCACGACGCTGGGCAAGCGGTTCGCCACCACCGCCGACGAGCTGCTCGTGGCGTACGGCCGGGTGGAGGAGCTGCTCGGCCGCTACCCGCTGCGCGGCATCAAGGGCCCGGTCGGCACCGCCCAGGACATGCTGGACCTGCTCGGCGGCGACGCGGGCAAGCTCGCCGAGCTGGAGCAGCGGATCGCCGTGCACCTGGGCTTCTCGGAGGCCTTCACCTCGGTCGGCCAGGTCTACCCGCGCTCCCTGGACTACGAGGTCGTCACCGCGCTGGTGCAGCTCGCCGCCGCGCCGTCCTCGCTGGCGAAGACGGTCCGGCTGATGGCCGGGCACGAGCTGGTGACCGAGGGCTTCAAGCCCGGTCAGGTCGGCTCGTCCGCGATGCCGCACAAGATGAACACCCGCTCCTGCGAGCGTGTCAACGGCCTCATGGTGATCCTGCGCGGCTACGCCTCGATGACCGGCGAGCTGGCGGGCGACCAGTGGAACGAGGGCGACGTGTCCTGCTCGGTGGTGCGCCGGGTGGCGCTCCCCGACGCGTTCTTCGCGCTCGACGGGCTGCTGGAGACGTTCCTGACCGTCCTCGACGAGTTCGGCGCCTTCCCGGCCGTCGTGGCCCGGGAGCTGGACCGCTACCTGCCGTTCCTGGCCACCACCAAGGTGCTGATGGGTGCGGTGCGGGCCGGTGTGGGCCGCGAGGTCGCGCACGAGGCGATCAAGGAGAACGCGGTCGCCTCCGCGCTGGCCATGCGCGAGCAGGGCGCCGAGCGCAACGAGCTGCTGGACAAGCTGGCCGCCGACGACCGCATTCCGCTGGACCGGGCCGGCCTGGACGCCCTGATGGCCGACAAGCTCTCCTTCACCGGCGCCGCGGCCGACCAGGTCGGTGTCGTCGTCGGCCGGATCGAGGAGATCGTCAAGCGGCACCCGGAGGCCGCGGGCTACACGCCCGGAGCGATCCTCTGACCCGCTTCACCCGGGCCGAGCTGGAGGCCGCCCGCGACCGTCTGCTGCCGGACGTCGTCGCGGACGGTCTCCACGTGCTGTTCTGCGGCATCAACCCGGGCCTGCTGTCGGCGGCCACGGGACACCACTTCGCCCGTCCCGGCAACCGCTTCTGGCCGGTCCTGCACCTGTCCGGGTTCACTGAGCGGCTGCTGAAGCCGTCGGAGCAGGACGAGCTGCCGTCGTACGGGCTCGGCATCACGAACGTCGTGGCGCGGGCCAGCGCCCGGGCGGACGAGCTGGGCGCCGAGGAGTACCGGGAGGGCGGGCGGCTGCTGGTCGCGAAGGTGGCGCGGCTGCGCCCCCGCTGGCTGGCCGTGGTCGGCGTCACCGCGTACCGGACCGCCTTCGACGAGCGGAAGGCGCGTGTGGGGCCGCAGGAGCGGACGTTCGGCGGCACTCGGGTGTGGGTGCTGCCCAACCCGAGCGGGCTCAACGCGCACTGGACGGCGCAGACGATGGCGGCGGAGTTCGCCCGGCTGCGGGTCGCGGCGCGGGAACCCTCGCAGACGTAGGCGGGGCGGTCACGGTGGTGCCTCCCGCGTGACCACCGCCAGCAGCCGTACCTCGTCCGCCTCGTCGCGGTCGGCGGCGGCCACCGCGACCCAGCGGCCGGTGCCCTCGGCCTCCCAGAGGTAGGCCACGCGCGCGCGGGCGCTCAGGGCGGCCCACGGCTCGGGTATCTCCTCCCGCTCGGTGCGCAGCAGGACCGTCTGCAGGTTCCAGGGGGCCGTCTCGCCCCAGCGCGGGGCGAGCCGTTCGTAGAGGGCGTCCCGCTCCTTCTCGTACTGCTCCACCGTCGCCGCCCGCCGTGCCGGGTCGCGGCCGCTCAGGCCGTGGCTGCTCTCCAGCACCGCCGTGAAGTGCCCGGGGCCCGCGGCGCCCTCGTCCGACGGGCCGTGCTCCGCCGGGAAGGGCCGGAGGCACAGCTCGTCGATGAGGGCGAGGTGCCGCGCGATGTCCATGGGTCCAGTAAACCCGCCGCCACTGACAATTGGCGGGGCGTCAGTCCGGTCGCGGCTCCGGGGGGGGCGGTCAGGCGTCCCGGCCGCGCAGCCGCCAGAACCCGGCGAGGAGCGCGGCCGCCGCCCACAGCGCGGTCACCGCGAGCCCCGTCCAGGGGCCCAGGGAACCCTCGTACGTCTGGTACAGGACGATCTGCCCGGCCTTGTCCGGCAGGAAGTCGGCGACGGTGCCCGCCGCGTCCCCGATCACGAAGGAGACGACGAGGATGAACGGGACCAGGGTGGACAGGGTGGCCACGCCGCTGCGGAACAGGGCGGTGAGTCCGGCCGCGAACAGGGCCATGAGCATGAGGTAGACCGCGCAGCCGACGACACCCCGTACCTGCTCGCCCGCGGTGAGGCCGTGGGCCGCCCCGCCGAGGCCCGCGCGCGCGGCGAGCAGAGCGGCGAGCGCGGTGACCAGCCCCACCCCGAGGGCCGGTACGGCGACGACCACCAGCTTCGCCGCGAACCAGCGCCCCCGCCGCGGAACGGCGGCCAGGGCGAGCCGGATTCCGTTGCCCTGGTACTCCGAGGAGACGACGACGGCCCCGAAGGCGATGGCCGCGATCTGGCCCGGCATGACCCCGGACAGGGCCATGAACAGCGGGTCGAAGTCCGGGTCGGAGGTGTCGGACACCCCCGCGAGGGCGGAGAACGCGGTGGTGGCGGCGAACAGGGCCAGCAGCGTGCCGCACAGTGAGCGCAGGGTGAGCACCTTGAGCGCCTCCGCGCGGAGGACGGGTGTGAGGTTCATGGTCAGGCCTCCTGCGGCTGTGCGGTGAACTCGGTCTCGGTGGCGGTCAGATCGAGGTAGGCCTGCTCCAGCGTGCCCTCGTCCGAGGCCAGTTCGAGGACGGGCACACCCGCGCCGGACAGGACCCGGCCGATGTCGTCCACGCGCGCGTGGTGCACGGTCCAGTACCCGTCGTCGTGTTCCACGGCGTCGTGGCCGTGCCGGGCGAGGGCGGCCTTCAGGGCGGTCGCGTCCGACGTCCGCACGCGCACCCGTGGTCGCACGCGCCCGTCGATGAACTGCCGCATCGGTGTGTCGGCGAGCAGGCGGCCCCGGCCGAGGACGACCAGGTGGTCGGCGAAGGACGCGGTCTCGTTCATCAGGTGGCTGGAGACCAGGACCGTGCGCCCCTCGGCCGCCAGTCGGCGCAGCAGTTCGCGGATCCAGATGATGCCCTCGGGGTCCAGCCCGTTGGACGGCTCGTCCAGCATCACCACTTCGGGATCGCCCAGCAGCGCGGCGGCGATGCCGAGGCGCTGGCGCATGCCCAGGGAGTACGTCCTCACCCGGCGGCGGGCCACGGACGCGATGCCCGTCTCCTCCATCACCTCGTCGACGCGGCGGGCGGGGACGCGGTTGCTCGCCGCCAGGACCCGCAGGTGGTTACGGGCGGTGCGCGAGCCGTGGGCGGCGTCCGCGTCGAGCAGGGCGCCGACGTGCCGCAGCGGTTCGCGCAGGGTGGGGTAGGCGCGTCCGCCGACGGTGGCGGTCCCGGAGGTGGGCCGGTCCAGGCCCAGCACGAGCCGCAGGGTGGTGGACTTGCCGGCGCCGTTGGGGCCGAGGAAGCCGGTGACGCGGCCGGGGCGCACGGTGAAGGTGAGGTCGTCGACGGCTCGTCGGCTGCCGTACTCCTTGGTGAGGTTCCGGACGTCGATGCTGGTCATGGGAGCAGCGTGCCGGTCGGTACGGGGGCGGGGCCTCCCCCACCGGTGGAGATCGTCTCCCCCGGGCGGGGGAGGCCGGGTGTCGGTGGCCGCTGGGAGGATGGGCGGATGGTCCGCATGCTGCGCCCGTTCGGCCGGGCTGTGACGTACACACGATGGCTGCACCTGTTCATGGCCGTGGTGTGGCCCGCCATGTGGATCTTCGTGGACGAGGCGTGGGCGTTCGCGTCGGTGGTGCCGCTGGCGGTCGCCGGGCTGGTGCCCGGGATGCGGGTGGTCGAGGGCGTGCAGGCCAGGCTGCTGCTGACCGGCCACCACCCGGACGACGCGACCACGGACATCGTCGTCGCGCCCTCCGCGACCTGGGCCGACCGTGCCCGCACGGTCGTGTGGCTGGAGGCCCGCCTGGTCCTCGGTTTCTGCGTCGCCATGCTCACCGTGCAGCTGCCCGTCCTCTCCGTCGACCTCGTGAACGCGGCGCGGGGCGGGCGGCAGGGGGACGGCTCGTACGTCCGCCTCGCGGGCGACCACTGGTGGTACGGCCTGCTCTCGCCGCTGCCGCTCCTGCTGCTCGCCGCGGTCGTCGTGGGTTCCGGGGAGCTGATCACCCGGCTCGCCCGCCGCCTCCTGGGGCCTTCGGCGGCGGAGCGGCTCAACGCCCTGGAGGAACGCACCGAGCAGCTCCTGGAACGCACCCGCATCGCCCGCGAACTGCACGACTCCATCGGCCACGCGCTGACCGTCGCCGTCGTCCAGGCGGGGGCCGCGCGGGCGGCGAACAGCGCCGAGTTCACCGACCGGGCCCTGACGGCCATCGAGGAGACGGGGAGGGCGGCCCTGGAGGACCTCGAGCGGGTGCTCGGCGTGCTGCGCGAGGCGGAGCGGCCGGCGAGCTCCCGACCGACGCTCACGGACGCCGACCGGCTGCTCGAATCCGCGCGGGCCTCCGGTGCCGAGGTCGGCGCGGAGTTCACGGGACCCCTGGAGACCGTGCCGGGCTCCGTCTCCCGTGAGGGCTACCGCATCCTCCAGGAGGCGCTGACCAACGTGCTGCGGCACGCGGGCGCCGTGCCGACGCTGGTCCACGTCGCGGTCGCGGACGGTGTGCTCACCCTCGACGTGCGCAATCCGCTGCCGGACGACCGGGCCGGGCCCGGCCGTGGGAGCGGCCTGCGCGGCATACGGGAGCGGGCCGCGCTACTGGGCGGCCGGGCGCACACGGGGCCGGACGGCGCCGGTGACTGGAAGGTGCGCGTCGAGCTGCCACTGGGCTGATCTAGGCTGGCCGGATGCCGGTCAGAGTGCTCCTCGTCGACGACGAACCCCTGGTGCGCGCCGGTCTGCGGGCCGTGCTGGAGGCGCAGCCGGACATCGAGGTGGCCGGGGAGGCCGCCGACGGGGCGGCGGTCATTCCGCTGGTGCGGCAGGTGCGGCCGGACGTGGTGGCCATGGACGTCCGCATGCCGCTGCTCGACGGGATCGAGGCCACGCGCGCGCTGCTGCGGACGGTGGCCGACCCGCCGAAGATCCTGGTGGTGACGACCTTCGAGAACGACGAGTACGTGTACGAGGCGCTGCGGGCCGGCGCCGACGGGTTCCTGCTCAAGCGGGCCCGCCCGGCGGAGATCGTGCACGCGGTGCGGCTGATCGCCGAGGGCGAGTCCCTGCTGTTCCCCGCCTCGGTGCGGCGGCTCGCCGCCGAGTACGGCGACGGCGGCGGCAACCGCGCGGCCCGCGCCGCCCTGGAGCGCGCCCGGCTGACCGAGCGGGAGGGCGAGGTGCTGCGGTTGATGGCGCGGGGGCTGTCGAACGCCGAGATCGCCGCCCGGCTGGTCGTCGGCACGGAGACGGTGAAGTCGCACGTGAGCGCCGTACTGGCGAAGCTGGCGGCCCGGGACCGCACGCAGGCGGTGATCACGGCGTACGAGTCGGGGTTCGTGGCACCCGGGTGAGGAACCTCGCTCGCCGGGAACGGTCGGCCCGGACCTCGCCGGGGCTCGGCGGGCCGAGTACCATCCGGCCCACATGCGCATGAGCTGGGAGGACGGACCTTGGCAGGGCTGACCGGCGGGGATCCGTCGCTGTTGCGGAGGATCAACTCCGCTGTGGTGCTGCACGCGTTGCGTGCGACGGACTCCGCGACGCTGACCGAGATCACCCGGGTGACGGGGCTGTCCCGGCCGACCGTCGAGGGCGTCGTGGAGGGGCTGATCGAGGCCGGTCTGGTGGTGGAGGCGGCCGCCGACGAGAGCACGGCCCGGCGGCAGGGGCGGCCCGCGCGGCGGTTCCGGTTCCGTGCCGAGGCCGGGCACCTGCTGGGTCTGGAGATCGGCCCGCACCGCGTCGCCGCGCTCCTGTCCGACCTGGACGGCCGGGTGATCGGCGCCCAGGCCAAGGACGTGGACGAGAACGCGCCGGCGGACGAGCGGCTGGAGCGGCTGCGTACGGCCGTCGCCGAGTTGCTGCGCCGGGCCGGTGTGGCACGGGGCTCGCTGCGGGCGGTCGGCGCGGCCACGCCCGGCATCGTCGAGGCGGACGGCACGGTCCGGTTGGGCACGGCGCTGCCCGGGTGGACGGGGCTCGGCCTCGGCGAGCGGCTGGGCCGTTCCTTCAAGTGCCCGGTGCTGGTCGAGAACGACGCCAACGCGGCGGCGGTCGCCGAGCACTGGAAGGGCGCCGCCAGGGAGTCGGACGACATCGTGTTCGTGCTGGCCGGGCTGAGCCCCGGGGCCGGGGCGCTCATCGGCGGACGGCTGCACCGGGGGTACGGCGGGGCGGCCGGGGAGATCGGCGCACTGCATCTGCTGGGCCGGGACGTGACGCCGGAGACGCTGCTGTCCACCACGGACCAGCCGCTGCACCCGTTGGACGAGCAGGCGGTCGCCAGGGTCTTCGCCGAGGCCCGGGAGGGCGACGAGCGGGCCCGCGCGGCCGTCGAGCGCTACCTCCAGCGGCTGGTGCACGACGTGGCGGCGCTGGTGCTGGCGCTCGATCCGGAGCTGGTCGTGATCGGCGGTTGGGCGGCCGGGCTGGACGGCGTGCTGGAGCCGTTGCGCCGGGAGCTGGCCCGCTACTGCCTGCGCCCGCCCCGGGTGACGCTGTCCCTGCTCGGCGAGGCCGCCGTGGCGACGGGCGCGCTGCGGCTGGCCCTCGACCACGTGGAGGAACAGCTGTTCGCGGTCGAGGGCGCGACCGCACGCCGCTGACCCGCCGAGGGGCCCGTCCGGCCGGGGCGCGCGCACGAGGGCACGTCACCGGGTCTCCGCGGACCGGTGGGAGCGCCGTTCCCGCGGGCCGGTGGGAGCGCCGTTCCCGCGGGCGGGGGGAGCGCCGTCGACGACGGACCGGGCGGTCCGGACCGTCATCACGCGCCGGACGACCGGCGGCCGGTGGCACGTCGGCGTCCCGGGTGGGCCGGGTTCCGGTCAGGAGGCCCGGGTCCGGGGGCCGTGGTGGATCTCCACGTCGCCCTGGTCGCCGAAGGTCAGCCGGCAGGTGTCCGCGCGGTAGGTGGCGACGGAGAGCGCGGCGGTGCGTCCCTCGGTGAGGTAGCGGGTGGTGACCACGAGGACGGGAGCGCCGGGGAGGCGGTCCAGTTCCTTCGCGTCGTCCGTGCCGGCCGAGCCCAGTTCGACGGCGCTCTCCTGCCGCTCCAGTTCCCCGCGCTGCAGTTCGCGCAGTACGGCGCGCGCGCGTGCGGGGCCCGAGGGCGCGTCGATGGCGGTGAGATCGGGCACCGCCGACGGGGGGATGTGGAGCAGTTCCGCGGCGACGGGCTGGCCGTGGGTCACGCGGGAGCGGCGGACGGTGTGGACGGGCTCGTCGCGGCCGGTCCCGAGCGCGTCGGCGACGGCCGCGGCGGGCGCCGCGAGGACGCAGTCGACCGGCTGCCAGGCGTCGCCGGGCGCCCCGGGCCAGGCGTGCTGCCGGGTGCCGACGGCCACGCCCACGCGGGGTGGGGCCACGGTCGTACCGACGCCGCGCCGGCGCTGGAGCCTGCCTTCCAGCTCGAGCTGTTCCAGGGCCTGGCGGAGTGTCGCGCGGGCCACGCCGAAGCGGGCGGCGAGGTCGCGTTCGTTGGGCAGGACCTCGCCCACCTCGAACTCCGAGTCCAGGGCCTCGCTGAGCACGGTCCTGAGGTGCCAGTACTTCGGTTCCGGCACTGGTTCCAACTGCGTGGTCCCCACCCTGTCCTCCGCAATCACCGTGGTCCGGCGGCGTTTTGACGCCCTTGTTTATTAAAGGTTGTTGCAGTTCTCTGCGACCATAAAACGCCCCACCCCCTTGGTCAAGACCAATCCCGCGACAGAGCGAACCGCCGCTCCCGCCCGGCGGCCCGCACGGCGGCCGGCCCGACCGTGCGGTTCACCGACGACGTGCCGGGCGTCCCGTCACCGTGGCGCGGGGCGGCCGGCGGCCGGCGGCCGTGCTCAGGAGGCGAGCGCCTTGAGCACCTCCTTCAGCACGGTCGCGTTGTAGGGCATGCTCACGTGCGGGGTGTGGTCGTCCGGGTCGATGTCCTGGAGGACGATGTTGTCGACGTGGCGCCCCGGCGTCTGTTCCAGGGCGCACGAGGTGTACGGGGTGACCACGTCGTCGTACCGGGTGGCGATGACGGTGTGGCGCACCCCCTCCGTGGTCTCGCCGAGGCCGGCCAGCTCCTGCTGGAAGGGGTGGTCGTGCTGCAGTTGCGGCCAGGCCGGCACGACCTCCCCGACGGCACCCTGTTCGAGCAGTTCCACGGCGCCGGGGATCTGGCGGGCGAGGTTCATCAGCCCCTGGGCGGTGACTCCGTGGTTGCTCGGTGAGATGCCGACGAAATTGTGCACCTTGGGGCCGCCGCCCAGCGCGTTGAGGTAGTAGCGCGGCATCATGCCGCCCTGCGAGAAGCCGACGAGGTCGACCTTTTGGGCGCCGGTGCGGCGCAGCACCTCGTCCACGAATTCGGCGAGCTGCCGCGCGGAGTGCTTGATGTCCCCGAGGCCGAAGATCACGGGGTTTCCGTGCTGCCCGTAGTCGAGCCGGAAGACGCGGTGCCCGTTCTGCCGCAGCAGGGGTGTCGCGGTGTTCCAGGTGTAGCCGCGATTGCCGAAGGTGCCGTGGACGAGCACCACCGGACGCGGATGTTCCTCGCTCGGCGGGGCGTTCCAGTCGTCCTCTCCCGCCTGGACGTCGACGGTGGCGATGACCTGGGCCCCGCCTGCCTGGGCGACCGCGCCCACGCGGTGCGGTGACTCGGTGATGTCCGTGACGACGTCGTCCGAATTGACGCCGGGCAGACGGGGGTTGCCGAAGTTCACGGTGTTCTCCCTTTCGTCGGAGAATGACACTGCGGGTGATCCTGCTCCTCAGTCTTGCGTCCATCGAATTCCACAACGATCCCTCGACCGGGCGAAAGAATTCACTCCATGGAGTAGGTAGGGGCCGTCCATTCGAATATCTCGAAGACGGCGGTCGAAAGCGCGGGGGGAACGTACGCCCGGAGCGCTTTGCCGTTCTCGTGCGCCGCCGGTTGCGCGCCAACGCGCGGATACGTACGGGTCGTTGTGGAATGGGGGGCGGAGCGCGACCCGAGCGTAAAGACAGATGAGACGGACCCGTCGACGGGTCGCAGGGCAAGGGGGTTGGGTCATGGCCGCAGGGCCCGAAGAGCCGGAGGTTCCCGGTTCCGGTGCGGACGGGGCGGATTCGCCCTTCGTCGCGCCGGAGTCGTTGCCCCAGGCGTGGCAGCCGCTGCTCGGCCGGCCGGCGCTGGCGGAGTTGCTCGGGCATCCCCTCGCGGGCGCCGCGCTGACGGAGATGCGCCGGCTGCTGCCGCCGCACTTCGCCGTGCACTCCTTGCGGACGTTCCTGCTGGCCGACGCCTGTGCACGCACCCACGGGACGGCGTACGACCGGGTCGGCCTGCTGGCCGCGGCGGCGTTCCACGACGTCGGTCTGGTCGGGCGCACGCGGCTGGGACGTGGTGGATTCGCGGCCCGTTCTGCCCAGTTGCTCGACGCGTTCCTGGCCCGGCACGAGGTGGGTCCGGGGCGGCGCACAGCCCTCACCCGTGCGGTGCGCGAGCACATGCGGCCGTTTCCCGCGCGCGACGCCGGACCGGAAGCGCGGCTTCTGCACTTCGGCGCTTGGCTCGACGTCGTCGGGCGCGGTGCGCGTCAAGTGCCGGGCGACCGTGCGCGGTTGGCCGGGCTGGCGCCCACCCCCCGGTTCGCCGTGTCCTTCTCCGCCCGGATGCTGGCCTGCGGGCCGCGCCGGGTGCTGCCGGGCTCCCCGGTCGCCCCTCGGTGACCGGGAGGCCGCGGCAACTCGCCCTTCCCGTTGCGAAAGGAACCGCAGACATGCAAGAAGACCAGCGTGTTTTCGATGTCGCCATCGTCGGAGGCGGCATCGGCGGGACGATGCTGGGGACCGTGCTCGCCCGCCACGGCGTGCGCGTGCTGCTGCTGGAGGGCAGCGGCCACCCCCGGTTCGCCATCGGAGAGTCCACCGTCCCCGAGACCACGTTCGGTCTCAGGGTCCTGGCCCGCCGCTACGACGTCCCGGAGCTCGAGCACCTGGCGACCAACGCGGCCCTGCGCCGTCACGTGTCGTCGAACTGCGGGGTCAAGCGGAACTTCAGCTTCGTCTACCACCGGGACGGCGAGCCGACCCGACCCGACGAGTGCACGCAGTACCCCACCTGGGGTCCGCCGCTCGGCCCCGACTCGCACTACTTCCGGCAGGACGTGGACGCGTACATGTTCCACGTCGCCGTGTCCTACGGCGTCACCGCGTACACCCACACCATGGTCGACGACGTGAAGTTCGAGGAGGACGGCGCCACGCTCGTCACCCGGGACCGCGGCAACTTCCGGGCGTCCTACGTGGTCGACGCCGGCGGAATGCGGGCGATGCTGCCGGAGCGGCTCGGACTGCGGCAGGAGCCGCCGTACCGCACCCGCTCGCGCACGATCTTCACGCACATGGTGGACGTGCGGCCCTTCGACGCGGTGTCGCCGCCGCGCGAACAGCACGGCATGCCGAGTCCGTTCAGTCAGGGGACGCTGCACCACATGTTCCAGGGCGGCTGGCTCTGGGTCATCCCGTTCGACAACCAGACGACCAGCACCAACGAGTTGTGCAGCGTCGGCCTCAACCTCGACCTGGACCGGTATCCCCGCCCGGACGACATGTCGGCGGAGGAGGAGTTCTGGCACCATGTGCGCCGGTTCCCCAGTGTGGCGCGGCAGTTCGAGCGGGGGCGTGCGGTCCGGCCGTACGTGTCCACCGACCGCACGCAGTTCGCCTCCCAGAAGGTGGTCGGCGACCGGTGGTGCCTGCTGCCGCACGCCAGTGACTTCATCGACCCGCTCTTCTCCAGCGGGCTCGCCGTCACCGTGATGGCCCTCAACGCCCTGGGCCACCGGCTCATCGACGCGGTGCGCCAGGACGACTTCGACACCTCCCGGTTCGCGTACCTGGACCACTGGACCAAGCGCATGTTCCGGTTCTACGACGACCTGGTGTCGTGCAGCTACATCGCGTTCGACGACTTCGACCTGTGGAACGCGTGGAACCGGGTGTGGACCCTCACCACGCTGTACGGCACGAACGCCCAGAACCAGGCCGCGGTGACGTACGAGAAGACGCAGGACCCGTCCTGCTTCGACGTACTGGAGCTGCCGCCGTACCGGGGCCTGCAGGGCATGGACAATCCCTGGGTGGAGCGGATGTTCGACCAGTCACGCGACGCCGTACTCGCTTATCAGGCCGGTGAGTTGACGAAGGAGCAGACGATCGCGCGCATCTACGAGGTGCTGGGCGAGAGCGGTCTCGTCCCGGGGGTCTGGGGGACCCTGGACCCCGACAACCGCTGCCCTTCCGGTGTGTTCACGCTCTGGCCGCTGATGAAGATCCTGCTGTGGGGCAAGTACCGCTCGCCCCGGCACGTCCGCGGCTCCTACTTCACCGGTGGCGCCCGGCTGGTGGGCAAGGAGGCGGTCCAGGCGTACACCGGCGAACTGCGGGCCGGCAGCTCGCTGGTGCACCAGACCGTCCGGGACATGTGGCTCAACTGGAACCGCGACTGGGCGCGGCGGACCGCTCCTCGGAAATGAGCGCGGAAAAACATTTCCGCCGACTCGCGGACGCACACATTCCGGTTTGCCGCTCCGGGGCCTCGGGTAGGAAAACCACATGGCCGACAAATAGAAAGTCGGCCGTGGTTCTCCCTGCCCAATCCGAGAGACAACGGGCTGCAATCCACCATGGTGCGACATTCCACCTGCCAATCGCCCGCTGAATGCTCCTGGGAAGACATCTTCCAGCATCAGGACCGCCTCATGCGATTGGTTCGACGAAGACTGCCGAGTTTTCAGGACGCCGAGGACTGCGTTCAGGAAACCATGGCCCGCGCAGCCGCTCACGCCGCGTTGGACAGGAATCGGCTCGGTTCCTTTCTGACCTCCGTGGCGCTTCGCCTCTGCATCGACTTCTACCGTGACATGGAGCGTCGCAGCAGACTCCTGCAGCGCGCAGCGCTCGTGGACACCTTCGGCACGACCGAGGAGGACGTCTGCGACCAAGACTTCGGCCGTTGGCTGCTGGGCCAGGTGCAACACCTGCGGGGACGGGAACAGGAGGTCATACTCGCCCGCGCCAAGGGAATTTCCACCGCGGAATTCGCCCGCATCCACAACATTTCCGTCAAGGCGGCCGAAGCCGCTTTCACCAGGGGACGTGCCCGTCTGAAAAGCGCGTGCGCTAAGGCCTTGGAAGGCTGCCCCGGGTAATAGCCGGCACCCTCACCTCTCCCCTCACAGAGAAACGGAAAGGGACCACACTCATGGGCAACAGCAAGAACATCCAGGACATCATCAAAGATCTGCTCGGTGATATGACCGACGCCTGGAAGGATGCGTTCGACGACCTCCTGAACCGAGACGACTCGGGCTCGTCGACCGGCTCCGGCAACGCCGTCAACGCACTGGCCGGGCTGCCCCCGAACGCCCTCGCCGCGCTGGCCGGGGCCGTCAACCCGGCGACCGCGCTCGCGGGTGTCGCCAACCCGCTGGCCGCCCTCGGCGGGATCGGCGGGATCGGCGCCGCCAACCCGCTCGCCGGCCTCACCGGTGCCGTGGGCGCCGCCAACCCGCTCGCGGCCGCGCTGGGCGGTGCGGGCAACCCCTGGCCGCGCTGGGCGGTGCGGCCAATCCGCTCGCCGCGGTCGGCGGCGCGGCCGGTGCGCTCGGCGGGCTCGGACAGCTGGCCGGAGGCCTCGGACACGCGGCGAGCGGGGCGGGCGACCTGATGTCGCTCCCCACCCAGCTGACCCAGCTGACCCAGGTGCTCCCCAAACTCCTCGAGGCGGTCCAGGGCGTGCAGAACGCGGCCAACCTGCCGGCCCAGGCCGGGCAGCAGGGTTTGGCCGCACTGCAGGGCCTGACGGGCCAGCAGGGCGGCGACCGGCCTCACGGCGGCCAGTCCTCGACCTCGACCTGACCCGGTCGTACCACCGTCCCGCCGGCCGGCTCGGTGCCGGACGCCGCTCTTCCGTCCCCTGAACGAACCCCACCCGAGGAGGATCACACACGATGGCGTCTGTCGTCGGCGATCGGCTGCGTCTCGTGGTCAAGGTCCTGGGCAGCCTCGTGGCCGACGAGGTGGGACAGGCCACCCGGCTGCGGAGACGTACGAGGCGGGACGGTCGGCCCCCGGCGGAGGACGGTGACGCCTCCGCCGGGTCCGATCAACGCCGCGCCAAGGCGGTGCGGCAGGCCCTGGAGAGCCTCGGCCCCTTCTACGTGAAGCTCGGTCAGATCCTGTCCACCCGCCCCGACATGGTTCCCCAGTCCATCCGGGACGAGTTGCAGAACCTGCACGACGAGGTCGACATCCAGCCGTTCTCGCAGTTCGAGCCGGTGCTGGCCCGCGACCTGGGCCTCGACTGGAAGCTGCGTTTCGACGACATCGAGACCGCCGCCCCCCTCGGGGCGGCGTCTCTCGCCCAGGTCTACCGCGTGACGCTGCCGGGCGGACGCGCGGCCGTGGTGAAGATCCAGCGCCCCGGCATCCGCGAGGGCGTGCTCGCGGACATGGCCCTGATGCGGCGGGCAGCGCGGATCGTGGCCCGTGTCGCTCCCCGGTTCAACGAGGTCATCGACGTCGAGGCGATGCTCGGCTCGGTCTTCGACGCCATGGAACCGGAGCTGGACTTCACCGGTGAGGCCCGCAACATGGACGAGGCCCGTGGCCAGGTGCGGCAGTTCCGCTCCCTGGAGGTGCCCCGGGTGCTGCACGCCAGCCCCCGGGTCTTGGTCCAGTCGCTGGCCGACGGGAAGTCGGTGCGGCACGTCGACCGCGCGCACTTCGCGGACGACGAGCGCGTGGAGATCGGCAAGGACCTGCTGCGGTTCATGTACCACGGGTACTTCGTCCACCGCTTCTTCCACGCCGACCCGCACGCCGGCAACGTCTTCGCCGCCCCCGGCGGACCGGCGACGCTGATCGACTGGGGCATGGTCGGCCGGCTGGACCGGCGGACCAGTCTGCAACTGCTGCCGCTGTTCATGACCCTGGCCCAGAACGACGGTACCGGGCTGGCGCAGCACTGGGCGGAGATGGGCCGGATGACGCCGTGGGCCAACATGCCCGCGTTCGCCGCGGACATGGCCGCGTTCGTACCCAAGGTGTCCCATCTGTCGCTGGAGGACATGAACTTCGGACTCGCGCTCACCACCGTGCTCGCCAAGGCGACCAAGCGGGGCATCGGTTCGCCGCCGGCCGTGTCGCTGCTGGGCAAGTCGTTCGCGAACCTGGACGGCTCGGTGCGCTGCCTGGCCCCCGAGATCACGCTGCCCGAGGTGTTCCAGGCGGAGGTGCCGAAGATCCTCTTCGCGCTGGGCCGCGAGTTCCTCGGCCGCAACCAGTTCGCCCGCAACTCGATGGAGCTGCTGCTCGCCGCCGTCACCAGTCCCGAGCAGGTGCGGGGTGTCCTGTCCGACGTGGCCAACCGGCAGTTCGCGCTGAACATCCACGAGCCGCGCACCCCCGCCGCCATGGGCGGACAGCGGCCCACCCGTCCCTCCGGGGGCATGCTCGCGCTGGGCGCCGCGGCCTTCCTGCTGGGCCGTCGCCGCTCGGGCTGACCCGGGCCCGCGCACGGCCGACCGGCCCGACCCTCCCGCGCCGCCCTCTCCCCCGCCTCGTACCGTCCCGTCCCGTCCCGTCCCGTCCCCAGGAGGACACATGCCGGAAGCCACCCGACCGCAGTCGCCGCCCGCGTCGGCCCCCCGGGCCCCGGACGGCCTCTCCCACGCGGCCCTCTGGACGGCCGCCGCGCACGCGGCCGAGTACCTGCGGTCCGCGCCGTTCGTCCGCGACCCGTGGGCCGCCGACTTCCTGCACGCGGCCGGGTTCCGGGGAGGTCCGCCCGGTGACGGCCCGATGCAGCGGCTGCTGCCCGACTGGCAGGTGGTGCGCTCCCGCTTCTTCGACGACCACCTGCTCACCGCGGCCCGTTCGGGCTGCCGTCAGGTGGTGGTGCTCGGTGCCGGCCTGGACACCCGCGCCTTCCGCCTCGACTGGCCGACCGGTGTGCACCTCTTCGAGGTCGAGGTCCCGGCCGTCCTGGCCTTCAAGGAACGCGTGCTGGACTGCAGCCCGGTCACCTGCGGACGGCGCAGCACGGTGGGGGCCGACGTCACCGGTTCGTGGGGCGAGCGGCTCGTGGCGGCGGGATTCGATCCGGGCAGGCCCACCGCCTGGCTCTGCGAGGCCCCGCTGTACTTCCTGCAACCCGCCCAGGTGGCGGCGATCGTCGCCACGATGACCGAACTGTCCGCCGAGGGCAGCACGTTCGGCGCCGAATGCGTGAACGCCCGGGCGGTGGCCTCACCCCTGGTGGCGCCCTTCCTCGAGGCACTGTCCACGATCGGGGCGGCCTGGAACTGGCAGTTGGCGGACCCCGAGGGCTGGTGGGCGGAGCGCGGCTGGGACGCCCGGGTCGCCGACCTGTTCACGCTGCCGTACGCGATGGAACGGCTCTCCCTGTACCTGCCGCTGGTCGGCGAGGCCGCCGCCAAGTGCGCCTTCCTCACGACCGGGACCCTGCGCGGCACGCGCTGAGCCGCCGCGACGAAGCCCCGAGCGCCTGCCCGGGGCTTCGTCGCGGACCGCGCGGCGGGTCAGCGGCGTTCCAGCTCCAGCAGTGCCGCCAGCCACAGGTCGGGGAGTTCGTCGGCGGTCCGCAGCGCCTCGTCGTGCACGACGCTCAGGCACGCGGTGTCGTGCTGGCTGGTCAGCGTGATGACGCTGCGGATGCCGGACGCGACGCTCGTGAGGACCGCCGCACGCCTGGCCGTGAGCCCCTGGTGTTCCAGCGCGGTGCCGAAGTTGACGCTGCTCACCGGTCCGGCGACGAGCCTGCCGTGCACCAGGCGGACGCCGACCCGGGCCCCGACCGACCGCGGGGTGGCCGCCAGCAGCAGGCGCATGGCGTCGCGCCGCCGGGCGGTCCGCATCCGGCCCGTCGCGGCCACGACCCTGGCCAGAGCCCCCTGCGGCGACTCCTCGTCGCACGGCAGCAGCATCCGCGCGGTGATCATGCGGTTTCCGGGGACGTGCTCCTCGCCCGGGGCGCGCACGGACATCGGGATCGCCACGGGCAGCGGCGGGTGCGCCGCACCGGTCTCCTTCAGGTGCCAGGTGCGGACGGCGTGGGACAGGGCGGCGAGGAAGACGTCCGTCACCGTCGCTCCGTACAGGGCGCCGACGGCACGCAGCCGGGCCAGCGGCACGTCGGTGTGGGACACGTCGACCCGGCCGGTGCACACGCCGTCGAAGGCCGGTTTCGCCGTCGCCGCGCCGAAGGCGCCCACCACGTCCCCCAGGCTGCCGGCGAGGCCGAGGACGGTGGGCCGGCGGCGGGGCAGCGGGGCCGGGCCGCCGTCGGGGTCGTCGCCGAGCAGGGCGCGGGCGGTGTAGGCGGCGCCCATCCCGTCCTGGAAGGCGTGGTCGGTGCGGTAGCAGAGGGTGTGCCGGCCCGCCGGGCCGTGCACCAGCCACACGTCCCAGTGCGGCCCTTCGTCGGCGCCCATGGGACGGGAGAGCATCAGTCGGCTGGTCGCCGATCCGTCGGTGTCGTCGGGCAGCCGCGCCTCGTGGACGTGCCGGTCCACGGCGATCCGGTCCACCCGCAGGTATCTGAGGCGGTCGCGTGCGATGCGGTAGTGCAACGACGGGATGCCGTGGACGCGTTCGGCCACCCGCTCGCGCACGGAGTCCAGGGTCGGCGCCCGGCCGTCGAACTCGAACGCGAACACGACGGGGAGCACCCGTCCGTGCGCGGCCAGGTGAAAGGCGACATCGACGGTGCCCATGGTCACGGACGGCGGCAGGCGGCCGTCCCTGCCCAGGCGGAGTCGCTTCATGAGGACCTCCCGGTCGAACTCAGGAACTGGAACGGCACTTCAACGCACGACGGCCGTCAGCAGACACGCCGGACGGCCCACCCGTGTGCGTCGACGCAGGCGCGCAGCAGGGGGCGCACGGGTCCCCGCAGGGGCAGCCGGGGGGCGCGCGAGCGGTGCCAGGGCAGCGGGTCGCCGGGCTCCGGCTCGCCGAGGAGCGCACCCGCCACGTGGGCGCCGTGCGCCACGGACAGCGCGAGGCCGTGGCCGCCGCAGCCACCGATGTACCAGACGTCGGAATACCCCGGCACCGGCCCGACCACCGGCAGGTCGTCGCCGGTCATGCCGATCCGGCCGGACCAGCGGTGGGTGACCCGCGCTCGGGCCAGGTCGGGGTGCAGGGACCGCAGCCAGCGCTCCAGCCGGCCCCAGGCGCGCTCGCGCAGGGCCTGGAGCCGGGGGGCTCCGAGTCCGGCCGGGACCGACGCGGTGCCGCCGCCCGCCACCAGGCCGCCGTCCGGGAGCAGCCGGTAGTAGGGCGCCAGCGGCACGGCGTCGACGACCGCGTGTCCTGCCCGCCCGCCCAGTGCCTCGTACGCCGAGGTGCTCAGGGGCTCGGTGGCCACGGCGTACACCTCCAGCGGGAGGATCGTGCCGACCGGCAGGTCCAGCGCCTGGGCGGCCGAGTTGACGGCCAGCACCGCCTGTCCGGCGTAGAGCCTGCCGTGCGGGAGGACCAGTTCGGGGCCGACCAGATCGCCGGGGTGCAGGGCCAGCAGGGGGCTGCGGCCGTAGAACCGTACGCCCTTGTCGGCGCAGGCGCGGGCGAGGGCGCAGGTGAGGGCGGCGGGGTCGAGGGTGGCGGCGGGGCGGTGCAGGAGCGCGGCGCGGTAGGGGATGCCGACGCGGTCGCGGATGCCGGCCGGGGTGAGGACGGGCACGTCCAGGCCGAGTTCGCGGCCGGCGCGGGCCTGGCGGGCGAGTGCCACCAGGCCCGCGGGCGACCGGGTGGCCATGAGCTGCTCGCCGGGCCGCAGTCCGCAGGGCACGGCGAGCCGCGCGCAGAGGTCTATGACGTCCCGCACGGCCTGCTGGCTGGCCCGGTGCATCCGGCCGGCCGTCCGCGGGCCGAACCGGCGCACCGCGCGGTCGAGGGCGGGCCCGGCCCGGGGGCCGAGCAGGCCGGTGCCCCGGCCGCTGGCCCCGGCGGCCGGCTGCTCGGCGTCCACCACGGCGATGTCGAGCCCGGGGGCGCGTTCCGCGAGGTGGTAGGCGCAGGACAGCCCGGCCAGGCCGGCCCCGACGACGGCGACGTCCGCGGTGACGACACCCTGCAGTTGGGGCTGGGGCGGCAGTTCCGCCGGGTCCCAGTACGGTGTCCCGGCCGGTTCGCCACTCATCCGGCGGCGTCCGGCACCGGTTCGGTCAGTACGCCGAACCGGCGGTCGTGCCACAGCAGCGGTCGTCCCGCGCCCACGTGCACGGCGGCGACCCGGCCGACGACGAGGTGGTGGTCGCCGTAGCGGCGGACGTCCTCGGTGAGGCACACCGACCAGGCGAGTGCGCCGGCCAGTACGGGGACGCCGAGGACCTGCCGGGTGTCCGTTCCCGCGAACCGTTCGGCGGCGGTCGTCGTCGGGGACGCGAACCGGCCGGCCAGCTCCTGCTGTTCCTCGCGCAGCAGGTGCACGGCGAAGGTCCGGCGGGAGCGGACGGCGTCGAGGGTGCGGGAGCCCTCCCGCAGGCAGGCCAGGAGCAGCGGCGGGCGTGCGGAGAGCGAGGTGACGGCGGACACCGTCATGCCGAGCGGGCCGTCCTGGCCGCGGGCGGTCACGACGGTCACCCCGGCGGCGAGTTTGGCGTAGAGGCCCAGGCAGCGGGCGGCGCCCGGCCCGGGTTCCTCGTGCAGCGGGTCGGCGGTCGTCGCCGACCGGTCAGCGACGAGTCGCAGCCGCGCGTTCATCGATCACCTCCGCGTCCGCGAGGCCCCGCAGTACCCGGGCGATGTTGGTGCGCACCGTCGACTCGGCCACCGGGTCGAGGATCTCGGCGAGCGAGGGGATGCCGAGGTCGAAGGCCGCGGTGAAGACGACGAGGGTGCCGCTGCCCCGTTCCTCACAGCGCCAGCCGCCCTCGAAGGTCTGGAAGTCGCCGCTGAGCTGCTCGAAGGCGAGGGAGTACGTCTCGGGCGAGTAGGTGTCGCGTTCCCGCCACCGCATCAGGCCGCCGCGGAACTCGACGGTCCAGTCCGAGACCGTGGAGCCGTCGGGAAGCGGCGGCTCGACGCGCACCTCGCGGAAGACGTCGCTGTATTCGGGGTAGCGGCCGAAGTCGCTGATGCGACGGTAGACGTCTGCGGGTGCCAGACCGTCGGCGAGGGCGTGCAGGACCACGTGGCGCATGGTTCGTTCGGTTCCTTCCGGAGGGTTGCGGACGCGGGTGTCGGCCGGGCGGTCAGCCCGGCATGCGTTCGGCCGTGCTGTGCAGGGCCTCGGCGAGGGTGGTGAGGAAGAGGTCGGTCTCGGTGTCCCCGACCACGGCGGGCGGGGTCAGCCGCAGCACCCGGGTGGAGTTGAGGGAGTGGTTGACGAGGACGCCGCGCGCGATCAGCTCCAGCAGCAGCTCGCCGACCGCCTGTTCCTCGGCGAACTCGATGCCGATCAGGAGTCCTTGGCCGCGCACCTCGCGGACCAGGCCGCCCTCGTAGGGCGCGCACACGTCCCGTACGGCGGCGCGCAGGCGCAGGCCGAGGGCCGCGGCGCGGGCGACGGTGTTCTCCGCCTCCATCGCCCGTACGGTGGCGAGCGCCGCGGCGCAGGCGATCGGGGAGGCCCCGAAGGTGGAGGTGTGCAGGTAGGGGTCGCGGCTGAAGGGCGCGTAGGCCTCCGCGGTGGCGGCCATCGCGGCGATCGGTACGACGCCGCCGCTGAGCCCCTTGCCGGCCAGCAGCACGTCCGGGCGCACCTCCTCGGCGTCCACGCCCCACCAGGTGCCGAGGCGGCCCATGCCGGTCTGGATCTCGTCGACGACCAGCAGGGCGCCGTACGCCTCGCACAGGGCGCGCACCTGGCGGAGGTAGCCGGGGCGGGGGATGCGGACGCCGCCCTCGCCCTGAACGGGTTCGACGATGACGCAGGCCCGGTCGCGGCGGGCGGCCAGCGCCTGTTCGAGGTCGGCGGGGTCGTCGTAGGCGACCTGGGTGACGTCGGGGAGCAGGGGCTGGAACGGCGTCTGGTAGGTGGCGTTGGCGGTGACGCTGAGCGCGCCGAGCGTCTTGCCGTGGAAGCCGCGGCGGGTGGTGATCACCGAGGTCCGGCCGTGGGCGCGGGCGAGCTTCAGGGCGGCCTCGGTGGCCTCGGCGCCGGAGTTGACGAAGTGGACGTAGTCGACGCCGGGCGGGGTGTGGGCGGCGAGGGCCTGGGCGGCGAGGGCGGCCACCGGTTCGAGGAAGACGCGGCTGGCCAGCGGGTGGGTGTCGATCTGCCGGTGCACGGCCTCGACGACCGCCGGGTGGCGGTGGCCGAGGATGAAGACGCCGTAGCCGCCGAAGTCCAGGAAGCGGCGGCCGTCGTCGGCGTGGATCCAGGCGCCCTCGGAGCGGACCTCGGCCATGCCGCCCATGACCCGGCCCATGACGGCGCGGCCGGAGCCGATGTGCTTGAGGTAGAGGTCGACGACGTCGGTCCGGCCGGAGGGCGGGACGGACGCGGCACCGGGCGGTTCGACGGCACCCGTCGGCTCGGTGGCGTCGGTGGAGGGAGGCGACATGGTCATCACGCCACCTCCGACGCGCTCGCCGCGGCCGCGTGGGTGCGGTGCCGGCGCAGGGTGCCGGACTCGTCCGCGGCCCAGCTCTCCAGGTTGCGTACGAGTGCGGCGCGGATGTCGGCGTGGGTGACGGGGGTGCCGCAGTGGGGGGTGCCGAGGGAGGAGTCGAACGGCAGCTCGCGCTGGAAGACCAGGAGCAGTTCCGCGTAGTGCCGGAACCGCTGCCGCACCGAGGCGGGCAGCGAGGTGCCCTCCAGCATGGGCAGCAGCAGCCGGTGGACGGCCTCGACGGGGATGAGTCGCGGGCGCAGCGGCCGGGGCAGGCCGTGGCGGACCGCGAACTCCGCGCAGGTGTCGGCGATCTCGCTCAGCGCCGGGGCCTGGCTGCCCGCGGTGAGCCAGTACTCGCCGTCGCCGACGCCGCCGCGGATCAGGGCGCCGATGGCCCGCGTCACGTAGTCCTGCGGGATCATGTCGACGCGGGCTTCCGGGGCGCCGGGGAGCACCGGCACCTGGCCGAGGACCATCGCGCCGATCGTCTTGGTGAGACCCTGCTGCCCGGCGATGCGCCCGGTGGCCGAGTGGCCCATGACGACGGAGGGCCGCACGATGGCACCGGGTACGCCCGCCTCGCGCGTCAGTTGCTCGGCCCGGCTCTTGGACGCGAGATACGCGGTGGCGCCCGGGAAGCGCTCCCGGTCCTCCTCGCTCGGGGTGTTGGCCACGAAGGCCGTGCTGACCAGGTAGAGCGGGGCGTCGGCGCGGGCGGCGAGATCGAGCATCGTCTCCGTGCCGAGGATGTTGGTCCGCACGATCTCCTCGGGCGGGGTGCGCCAGTTGGTCTGGGCGGCGGAGTGCAGCACCACGTCGACGCGCAGGGCCAGTTCGTACCAGGCGCCGGCGCTCAGGCCGAGGCGCGGGGCGAGGAGGTCGCCCTCGATCTCGCGCACCCGCGGATCGTGCAGCGGCCGGGACCGCCGCAGGCAGAGCAGGTCGTAGTCGGGCGCCAGTTCGTCGATCAGGGCCCGGCCGAGGACCCCCGAGCCGCCGGTGAGCAGCAGGGTGGGACGGTCACGCGCGGTGGTGCGGGGTGGTACGGGCAGGACGGTGGGACGTGGAGCGTTTCGCGGCATGGTGGGGGCTCCCCTCGACGGGCTTCGACCGCCGTGGAACGTGGGGTCGGCGGGACGGTGACCGGCGCGTGGCCGACGTGAGGACGACGGGGGCGCGCGCCGGGGTGTACGTGGGACGGGCGGGGCGGCGGGGCTCTTGTACGGGGCGGGGCGGAAGGGACTGCGGGGCTCGTGCGACGAGCGGGACGGGTGGGACGGACGGGACGGGCGGGGCTGACCGTGGTGAATGGGCCGGCCCCGGGCGGGTGGGTGGTCGGTGCGGGGCCGGGCAGGCGAGACGGGCGGGGGCCGCCGGAGCGCGGCCTGTCGGCCGTCAGGCGATGGTGAGCGGGCCGTCGGCCAGGTACGTGGCGAGCGGGCCCGTCATGCGCGAGCGCGAGGGCGGGTGCAGGGCCAGTCCGTTGGCGCAGGCGGCCAGGTGGCCCACCTCGTCGGAGGTCATGAAGTTCAGTCCGCCGAGCAGTTCGACCGCGCGCGGGACGATGCGGGCGAGGGCGTCCTGGACGCCGTAGCGCACGCACAGCGCCTGCGCGAGAGCCGACTCGTCCAGTTCCCCGGCGTCGACGCGACGGGCGACGCCCTCGGCGGTGGCCATGGCGGCCTCGGTCTCGGTGAAGAGGCGCACGCGCTCGTGCTCGGGAATCCGGTCGTTCTGCAGCACGCGTTCCACCAGGGCGGAGGCGGCGCCGAGGTAGCTGCCCGTCATCAGCACCTGGAACCAGACCAGGCCGGCGGTCTGGAGCTCGTCCAGGCGCTCCCCCGAGGCGGTCGCGGTGCGCAGGACGAGTTCCGGCGGGACCAGGACGTCGGTGAGCGTGACCTGATCGCTCTCGGCTCCGGCCAGGAAGGTGCTGGACCAGAAGCCGCTGACGCTCAGCCCCTCGCTGTCTGCGGGCACGAGGGCGACGGCCAGTTCGTCGCCCTTGCCGTCCTCGCGCGGGATCATCACGCCCGCGGTGAGCACGTCCATGGAGTGGGCCAGGCTGCAGGGCCGTTTGACGCCGTTGATCCGGACGCCGTCGGCGGTCGCGGTGGCGGTCATCGACGGGTCCAGGATCCCGGCGCCGCTGCGGCCCTCGGCGAAGCCGGAGGCGATGACCCGGTTGCTCGACGCCACGCCCTCGATCAGCATCCACTCCAGGCCGTCGCCGAGACCGCCGAGCCCGACCAGGGTGGCCATGGAGAAGTGGTGCATGGTGGTGGCGACCGCCAGGGACGGCGACCGGCTGCCGATGGCCCGCTGGACGCGCAGCGCGTCCAGCGCGGTGGCGCCGCGCCCCTGGTGGGACTCCGGGACGAGCAGTCCGGGGGCGCCGCTGTCCCGGAAGTGCCGGATGCCGGGGCTGCCGGGCCGCTCGAGTTCCATCAGGGGGATCTCGCGCAGGGCGGGGTCCAGGTCGGGCAGCAGCTTGGCGAGGGTGGTGCGTTCACGCTCGAGGAATCTCATGGGCGTGCGGACCTCCTGGGTGGGTGGGCGGACGGGACTGCCGTGCGGACGGCCGCGTGCTCTGCCCGCTGCCGTGCGGGCGAGGGCGGTACTCACACGGCGTTGGTGGCGCGCAACAGCTGCCAGACGGCGCCGGGGCGGGGCCTGCCGCGAAAGGCGATGTACTCCGGGAGCACCGCGTGCGGGGCCCACTTCTGCTTGTACTCGAGCTGGGAGGCCGCGGGGTAGACGGCGTCGCCGTGCTCGGCCAGCAGGCGGGCGAACCGGGTGAACGTACGGCTGGCGCCGGGGAGTTCGTGTCCCGGTTCGAGTCCGGTGAACGGGGTGAACCCGAAGTGCAGCCAGCCGGCCCCGTCGGCGGTGAGCCGTTCCATGACGGTGGCGTTGAGCGCCTCCATCACGCCGGGCGGGGCGTCCGGGCGGCGTCGGCTGAGGTCGTGCAGCATGCCGGGGCGGCTGCCGTAGACCGGCGAGTAGTTGACGTACCCGACCACCTCGCCGTCGATCCGGCCGACGAACAGGCGGCGGTGCCGCTGGAGGACGCCGGTCCGCTGACCGACCAGGAACCGCAGCTCCTTGACGTGCCGGCCCTTCTCCCGCAGCCAGCTCTGGTCGATGCGGTCCAGCTCGGCGCAGTCGTCGCCGTCCCGGACCTCGGCGACCTCCAGACCGGCCCGGCGGGCGCGCGAGATCTTGTTCCGCAGGCGCACGAACCGCGAGCCCCGCAGGGTGAACCGGCTCAGGTCGACGGCGTACGACGCCCCGATCTGGTTGACCGTGAACCCGTGGGCCGCGTACAGCTCGGCGTCCGCCCGTTGCAGTTGTACGGCGACCAGGCGGCGGCCGGTGTGGGCGGCGAACGCCTCCAGCAGTCGCCCGCGGTGCTCGGGCGCCGTGAAGGGGCCGCCGAATTGCAGGACGTAGCGGCCGGAGGTGCGATAGGCGCAGGTTCCCTCGAACCGGTCGTCGTGGAAGTAGGTGTTTCCGCTGTTGAGGGCGAGAAATGAACTGGGGTTGTCGCTGTGTGCGGCGAGCGTGTCAAGTACGGACGGCATCGGCGTCCTCCACGGAATTGCGTGCCGCAGTACTCGCTCCGGGCTCGCGGGACTCACCTGAATACACCCTCGGCCGGTATTTCTGTTCGAACATCTGAAACTCCGGGTTGGTTTCCGGTTCGAAGGCGATACCGAAGGGTTTCAGGGAGTTCCCGAACAGGGCCCGGTCGCCCATGAGGTGGATCGGGAGGGCGAGCAGCGCCCACTCGGGACGGACGAGCAGTGCCCACGCTCCGGCCAGGACACCTGCGGTGAACAGGCTGTGCATCGTGTTGTAGGCCACGTAGTAGCCGCGCGGAACCCGTCGGTCCGGGCGGCGCCGGAAGGCGATCGCGCCGGGAATGTAGCCAATGGCGTCGATCACGGTGAACAACAGCACGAAAACGCCCCAGCGGATTTCCGAACGGTGCTGGAAGGCGAGCACGAGCGATACGGCGAGGAATCCCAGCCATTCGAGTCTGGAGAGTGCGAAGGTGACCTTCGTCTCGAAACGGTTCTTGGCGTCCACGGGCGCTCCTGGATTGCGCGTACGATTCCGGGGCCCGACATCAGCCTGCCCCCTCGCTGTGGTCTGTCACTCCGGTTTACGCACCAGCGGGGCCAACCCCTCGTAAAGTGGAGGTGATGGGGAAGACGGGATCCTCGGGGGGCTGTTCTTGATGACGTCTGCGTGGGAGTTGCTGCTGCCCGCGGCCTCGGCACCGGCACGCGCGCGTGGCCGTGCCTTGCAGGAGGCGCTGCGGGAGGCGGTCCGCTCGGGCCGGCTCGCCGCGGGCACCCGTCTGCCGTCGAGCCGGGACCTCGCGGCCGACCTGGGCGTGTCGCGGGGTCTTGTCACGGAGGCGTACGAGCAGTTGACGGCCGAGGGGTACCTGCGCAGCGGGCGCGGTGCGGGGACCTGGGTGGGAGACGCCGTGCGGGCCGCCCGGCCGCGCGCGCGTGATCTCGCCCCGCGTTCCCCCGGCGACCGGGCCGACTTCGTGCCGGGGACACCCGACCTGTCGCTCTTCCCCCGCTCGGCGTGGGCCGCGGCGCAGCGGAGCGTGCTGACCGACCTGCCGCACGAGGGCCTCGGCTATCCCGACCCGCGCGGCCTGCCCCGGCTGCGGACCGCGCTGGCCGAACTGCTCGCGCGGCGCCGGGGCGTGGTGGCGGACCCCGAGCGGATCGTGGTCGTCTCCGGGGTGGCGCAGGCGACGGCGCTGCTGGCGAGCGTGCTGCACGCGCGCGGGACGCGCACCGCCGGTGTCGAGGACCCCGGCAGCCCCCAGCACAGCGCCCTGTACGCCTCGGCGGGCGTGGACACCGTGCCCCTGCCCCTGGACGAGGAGGGACTCGCCATGAGCCCGCTGCGTGCCTCGGGCGTACGCGTCGTGGTGACGACACCGGCGCACCAGTTCCCCACCGGGATCGGCTACTCGGCGCGACGCCGTGCCGAACTGCTGGACTGGGCGCGGTCGGTGGACGGCCTGGTCCTGGAGGACGACTACGACGGCGACTTCCGTTACGACCGCGCCCCCGTCGGCTCGCTCCAGGGTCTCGATCCGGAACGCGTCGCCTACACGGGCTCGGTCAGCAAGTCCCTTGCACCGGGACTGCGGCTGGGCTGGCTCCTGGTGCCGGACCGGCTCTCGGACGAGGTCGTCGAACGCAAGCGCACCACCGACCTCGGGCATCCGGCACTCGACCAGGCGCTCTTCGCCCGCTTCGTGGAGCGCGGCGACTACGACCGTCAGCTCCGTGCCTGCCAGCGCGCCTACCGCGAGCGCCGCGACGCCCTGGTCGCCGCGCTGGCCGAGCACTTCCCCGGCTCGCGAGTCACCGGCATCGCCGCCGGCCTGCACGCCATCGCCACGCTTCCCGAGCGGTACGGGCCCGAGGAGCGCTTCCTGGCCCGCGTGGCGCGGGCGGGCGTCGCGGTGCGCCCGCTGACGGCGTACGGGCATCCGGGGGCGGCCGGTCGTCCCGGGACGTACGGGCACCACGGGACAGCCGGTGGCCCGGGGGCGGGCGCGCGGGTGCGGCTGGTCCTGGGATACGCGCACCTGTCACCGGGGCGGATCCGGGCAGGGGTGGGGAGGATGGCGGCGGCGGTGTGACGCGGCGCGGGCGGCGCACCCCTCGGGCCGTCCGGGTTGTTCACCCGCAATTTCCGTGGGCGCCGCGCCGTGCCAGTAGGTCTGGCTGCGCACCCCGGCCGGAACACTGGCCGGATCCCGTCCCTGGAGGCGCACTCATGTCCCCTCGTCCGTTGCCCGGTCGCCGCAGCGTGCTGCGCGGCTCGCTCGCCGCGTCGGCGGCCCTGACCCTGCCGACCGCCCTCGGGGCGGCGCCGGCGTTCGCACGCTCCGGGCGGCCGGGGGCCGGGTGGGGCGTGCAGGCGGGAGACGTGACCGCCCACTCCGGTCTGGTCTGGGTGCGCTCGGACCGGCCGGCCCGGATGGTGGTCGAGACGTCCGCGACCGAGTCGTTCCGCCGCACCCACCGGTGGCACGGCCCGCTGCTCGGCCGCGACACCGACTTCACCGGCACCACCCGGCTGCACGGACTGCCGCCGGGCGAGCAGATCCACTACCGCGTCCTCCTCGCCGACCCGGACGACCCGCGCCGTACGGGCGAGCCGGTGACCGGCACCTTCCGCACCGTGCCGGTCCGCCGACGCGACGGTGTGCGCTTCGTGTGGTCCGGCGACCTCGCGGGCCAGGGCTGGGGCATCAACCCCGACCTCGGCGGCTACCGCATCTACGACGCCATGGGCGCCCTGGACCCCGACTTCTTCCTGTGCAGCGGCGACAACATCTACGCCGACGGCCCCATCCCCGAGACGGCCGCTCTGCCCGACGGCGGCACCTGGCGGAACATCACGACCGAGGAGAAGTCCAAGGTCGCCGAGAGCCTCGCCGAGTTCCGCGGCAACTTCCGCTACAACCTGCTCGACGAGAACCTGCGGCGCTTCAACGCGCGGGTCCCGTCGGTCGTCCAGTGGGACGACCACGAGGTGCGCAACAACTGGTACCCCGGCCAGGTGATCGCGGAGACCGACGACCGGTACACGGAGAAGAGCGTCGACGTGCTGGCCGCCCGCGCCCGGCGCGCGTTCGGCGAGTACGTCCCGATCTCCACGCTGCGCCCCGGCGCCCGGGAGGGACGCGTGCACCGGGTGCTGCGCCAGGGACCGCTCCTCGACGTGTTCGTGCTGGACATGCGCACGTACCGCGACGCCAACTCCCCCGGCGACCAGCGCGTCGACCGGCAGGGCATCCTGGGCCGCGAGCAGTTGGAGTGGCTCGAGCGGGAGCTGGCGCGGTCGCGTGCGGTGTGGAAGGTGATCGCCGCCGACATGCCGATCGGACTGGTCGTGCCCGACGCCACCGAGGGCGCGGCCAACTTCGAGGCGATCGCGCAGGGCGACCCCGGGGCGCCCCTCGGGCGCGAGTTGCAGATCGCGGAGCTGCTGCGCTTCGTCAAGCACCGGCGCATCACCGGCACGGTGTGGCTGACGGCCGACGTGCACCACACCTCGGCCCAGCACTACCAGCCCTCGCGGGCGGCGTTCGACGACTTCGAGCCGTTCTGGGAGTTCGTGTCCGGGCCGCTCAACGCGGGCGCGTTCCCGGCCAGTCAGCTGGACGGCACGTTCGGTCCCGAGCGGGTCTTCGTGAAGGCGCCGACCGCCTCCAACGTCTCGCCCGCGGGCGGCTACCAGTTCTTCGGCGAGGTCGACATCGACGGCGAGAGCGCCGAGATGACGGTGCGGCTGCGCGAGCAGGACGGCACGGTGCTGTTCACGAAGGTGCTCCGGCCGGGCCGGGTCGGCCAGTAGTCCCGTAGCCTGTCGAGTGCGCCGCGCATCGGCGTCATCCCCCGGTGCGCGGCCCGGGAACACGGCTCCCGGAACACGGCCCGCGGACCGCGGACGCGGACCGGTGCGCGCCAACTCCCCGAAATCTCCCGGAAGTCCTCTTTACCCATCGGTCACAGCGCGTTCGCGACCGCGCAACACCGTTCCTTCACAGTGGATGCATGAGTCGAGACATGTCTGATGTGACGGATGCGGCGGCGCACCTCTTCGCGCACGGCCCGGCGGTGCCCGCCATGGTGCTGGCCTCGGTGGCCGCGCTGATCGCCACGGCGGGCTTCCGCACCCGCCGCTCACGCCGCCACGGGCAGGCGCCGCCGGCGGAGGATACCGGCGCCCGGCCGCCGGCCGCCGGGCGGCCGGCCGGGTCCGGGCCCACCGGGACCGAACCGGCTGGTACCGAACCGGCTGGTACCGAACCGAGGGGGACCGGACCCAGCCGCAACGGGAGCGCGCTGTGGCGGATGCGGACGACGGTGCGGGACGCGCCGGGATCGCTGGCCGTGCTGTGCGCGGCCCTCGCCGACCGGCGGATCGACATCCTGAGCCTGCAGACGCACCCGCTGGCCGAGGGCACGGTGGACGAGTTCCTGCTCCGCGCCCCCGGTGAGCTGAGCGGGGCCGAGCTGGCCGACGTGGTGACCACGGCGGGCGGCGCCCGCACCTGGACCGAGCGGGCGGACGCCCACGACCTGGTGGACGCCCCGACCCGGGTGCTGGCTCTCGCCGCCCGTACGGCCCTGGATGCGGCGGAACTCCCCTTGGCACTCAGGCAGTTGCTGGGCAGGTGCACCATCAGGTCACTGCCGGCGGGCACGAGCGCGGAGGCGGCGACGACCGGTGCCGTCCCTCCGGAGGGCGCGTTCGAGGACACCGTACTGCGGCTGCGCGCCCCGGAGGGCGGGGTGATCAGCGTGGAACGCCCCCATCTTCCCTTCACCCCGGCCGAGTTCGCCCGGGCACGGGCCCTGGTCGAGCTGGACGCCCGGCTCGGTCCACGGATCCCGCGCGGCCGGGACGTACTGACGCTGCCCGAGGGGAGCGACATCACGGTCCGCCGGGTCGACACGCGGGACGTCCCGGCCGCGAAGGCGATGCACGAGCGCTGCTCGGCGCGGACCCTCGGGCTGCGCTACCACGGCCCGGTCGGGGACGCCGACCGCTACCTCAACCACCTGCTCAGCCCGCGCTTCGGCCGCACCCTCGCCGTGCAGACCGCGTCGGGACGGATCGTCGGTCTCGGCCACCTGCTGTGGGACGGGGACGAGACGGAGGTCGCGCTGCTCGTCGAGGACGCGTGGCAGCGTCGGGGCATCGGCGGCGAACTCCTCGGCAGGCTCGTGGCGTTGGCGGCGGAGGCGGGCTGCGAGAGCGTGTACGCGGTCACGCAGGCGTCCAACACCGGCATGGTCGCCGCGATGCGCGGCCTGGGCCTCCCCCTCGACTACCGGATCGAGGAGGGGATCCTGGTCGTCACGGCCCGCCTGGACCCGTCGGCCCGGTCCGCGGCACGGCCGGCGCGCGGGGAGCGGGTCGGCCGGGAGTGACGGGCGGCGGGCGGGGCGTCCGGCGCGGCGGCCGGGTCACTCGGCCGGTGTCAGCACCTCCCGCGCAGTGGTCGCCCCGGCCGCCCGCTCCCCCAGCGCCCGGTCCAGGTCGGCCCACAGGTCGTCGACGTCCTCCAGGCCGACCGACAGCCGCAGCAGCCGGTCGCCGACCCCGGCGCCCCGTCGGTCGTCCGCGTCGACGATGCGGTGGCTGATCGACGCCGGGTGCTGGATGAGCGTGTCGACGCTGCCGAGACTGACCGCCGGGGTGATCAGCCGGACGCCCGCGATGACCTGGTGCGGGTCGCCGTGCACCTCGAAGGAGACCATCGCGCCGCCGATGCGCGGGTAGTGGACACGGGCCACCCGCGGATCGGCCGCCAGCCGTCCGGCCAGCTCGGCGGCGCCCGCGGACGCGGCCCGTACCCGCACGGGCAGGGTGGACAGCCCCCGCAGCAGGAGGTAGCCGGCGAGCGGGTGCAGCACTCCGCCGGTGGCGAAGCGCACCTGCCGCAGCCGCCCCGCGAACTCCTCGTCGCAGGCGACCACGCCGGCCAGCACGTCCCCGTGCCCGCCGAGGTACTTGGTGGCGCTGTGCAGCACCAGCCGGGCACCGCTCTCGGCGGGACGCTGGAGCACGGGCGTGGCGAAGGTGTTGTCCACGAGCAGCGGCACCGACCCGCAGGCGTGCGCCACGGCCCGCAGGTCGACCTCGGCCAGCGTCGGGTTGGCCGGCGACTCCACGAGCACCAGGCCGGTGTCCGGGCGCAGCGCGTCGGCGACGCCCGCCGGGTCGGTCCAGGTGACCTCGGACCCGAGCAGCCCGGCGGTCAGCAGGTGGTCGCTGCAGCCGTACAGCGGCCGTACGGCGACGACGTGCCGCAGCCCCATCGAGCCGCGCACCAGCAGGACCGCGCTGAGCGCCGCCATGCCGCTGGCGAAGGCGACGGCTGCCTCGGTCCCCTCCAGCCGGGCCAGCGCCGTCTCGAAGCGGGCGACGGTCGGGTTGCCGAGGCGGCCGTAGACCGGCGGCCCGTCCGGCTCGGCGCCGGTGGCGGCGAACGCGTCGATGCGGGCGGCCTCGCCGCGGCTGTCGTACGACGGGTAGGTCGTGGACAGGTCGATGGGCGGGGCGTGCAGGCCCCGGCCGGCGAGGTCGTCGCGGCCGGCGTGCACGGCCTCGGTGGCCAGTGCCCTGCCCGTGGGTGCGGTGGTGCGTACGTCGCCGGGTGATGACGTGTGCGTGCGCGCTGAGTCCATGGCGGAAGGGTGAACACCGAACGGGCCGGCCGGGCCGGACTCCGTGCTACGTTCGGGCCATGGCCGATTCCGTCGTACTGGATCCGGTGGATCTTCATCTGCTGCGGCTGCTGCAGAACGACGCCCGGACCACCTACCGCGATCTCGCGGCCCAGGTCGGCGTCGCCCCGTCGACGTGTCTGGACCGGGTGGCCCGGCTGCGGCGGGCCGGGGTGATCCTCGGCCATCGGCTCGAACTGGACCCGGCGAAGCTGGGCCGCGGTCTCCAGGCGCTGCTGCTGGTGCAGGTGCGCCCGCACCGGCGGGAGCTGGTCGGCCCGTTCGTGGAGCGGATCCGCGCGCTGCCCGAGTCGCGCACCGTCTTCCACCTCACCGGTCCGGACGACTACCTGGTGCATGTCGCGGTCGCGGACATGACGGACCTGCAGCGGCTGGTCCTGGACGAGTTCACGTCCCGGCGGGAGGTGGCCCGCGTCGAGACCCGGCTGATCTTCCAGCAGTGGGAGTGCGGCCCCCTGCTGCCACCGACCGCGCCGACCCCGTCGCCGTCACCCGCGTCCGCGTCCGCGTCGTCGTCGCCGTCCGCGGACACGCCCTGAGCGAAATCCGGCCTCCCGGGCCGTCGGGCCGGGCCCACCGGGCTGACGCGGCACCGGTATCCGTACGAGGATGTCCGCATGTCAGAGACCAAGAGCCCGCTGCCCCGCGAGGTCGCCGACGCCTATGTCGACGACCTCATCGCCCTCGACCCGGTCACCGGTACCTATCTCGGTGTCGCGGAGAGTTCCAGCCGCCTGCCCGATTTCTCGCCCGTCGGGCAGGAGGCCCTCGCGGAGCTGGCCCGCACCACCCTCGCCCGGCTGGACGAGGCCGAGCGCGGGCCGGGCGGGGACAGCGACGTGGAGCGGCGCTGCGCCCGGCTGCTGCGCGAGCGCCTGACGGCCGAACTGGCGGTGCACGAGGCGGACGAGGGCCTGCGCTCGGTCGGCAACATGGGCACCGCCGCCCACTCGGTGCGCGAGGTCTTCACGCTCACTCCGGCGCAGACCGACGAGGACTGGGCCCGGATCGCCGAGCGGCTGCGCGCGGTGCCGGCGGCGTTCGCGGGCTACCGCGCGTCCCTGTCGCTGGGCCTGGAGCGTGAGCTGTACGCGGCGCCGCGTCCCACCGCCACCTTCGTCGAACAGCTCGGCGAGTGGGCGGACACGGGCGAGGGGCGCGGCTGGTTCGAGGACTTCGCCGCCGACGGCCCCGAGGCGCTGCGCGCGGAGCTGGACGAGGCGGCCCGGGGCGCGACCGCGGCCGTGGTCGAGCTGCGGGACTGGATGCGCGACGTGTACGCGCCCGCCATCGAGGGCGCCCCGAACACGGTGGGCCGGGAGCGCTACGCCCGCTGGTCGCGCTACTACAACGGCACCGACCTGGACCTGGACGAGGCGTACGCGTACGGCTGGGCCGAGTACCACCGCCTGCTGGCCGAGATGAAGGCGGAGGCCGAGAAGATCCTGCCGGGCGCCGAGACTCCGTGGGTGGCGCTGGCACACCTGGACGAGCACGGCAGGCACATCGAAGGCGTCGACGAGGTCCGCGACTGGCTGCAGGGCCTGATGGACCAGGCGATCGAGCAGTTGGACGGCACGCACTTCGAACTCGCCGAGCGGGTACGGAGGGTGGAGTCGCGCATCGCGCCGCCCGGCAGCGCGGCGGCGCCCTACTACACGTCGCCGTCGGAGGACTTCTCCCGCCCCGGCCGCACCTGGCTGCCGACCATGGGCCAGACCCGGTTCCCGGTGTACGACCTGGTGTCCACCTGGTACCACGAGGGCGTCCCGGGCCACCACCTCCAGCTCGCCCAGTGGACGCACGTGGCGGCGGACCTCTCCCGCTACCAGGCGTCCGTGGGCATGGTCAGCGCCAACGCCGAGGGCTGGGCGCTGTACGCGGAGCGGCTGATGGACGAGCTGGGCTTCCTCACGGACGCCGAGCAGCGCCTGGGCTACCTGGACGCCCAGATGATGCGGGCCGCGCGGGTCATCGTGGACATCGGCATGCACCTGGAGCTGGAGATCCCGGCGGACTCCCCCTTCCACCCGGGTGAGCGCTGGACGCCGAAGCTGGCGCAGGAGTTCTTCGGCGCGCACAGCAGCCGTCCGGCGGACTTCGTGGAGAGCGAGCTGACCCGGTACCTGACGATCCCGGGTCAGGCGATCGGCTACAAGCTCGGTGAGCGTGCGTGGCTGCTCGGCCGGGAGAAGGCCCGCGAGCGGCACGGCGACGCGTTCGACCCGAAGGCGTGGCACATGGCGGCCCTCTCCCAGGGTTCGCTGGGCCTGGACGACCTGGTGGACGAGCTGTCGCGGCTCTGACGCCCGCTCATCTCGCCGGTCACCGCCGGAAGCCGCCCTCGGAATCGATCACCTGACCGGTGACCCAGTCCGCCTCGTCCGTGGCGAGCCACGCGATGAGGCGGGCGGGGTCGTCGGGCATGCCCCAGCGCCCGGCGGGGAAGCACGCGGCGACGGCCTCATGGTCCTCGCCGGTCAGGTAACCGGTGTCGACCGGGCCGGGGTTGACCGTGTTCACGGTGACGGCGTGCTCGGCGAGGGTCGTCGACAGGGAGCGCGTGACGGAGGCGAGCGCGCCCTTCTGCAACGCGTAGGCGATCTCGCCGGGCATGCCGCCCGCGATGTCCTGGCCGGAGGTCATCGTCACGACGCGTCCGCCGGGTGTGCGGGGCGGCAGGGCGGCGCGGTGACGGGCGTAGGCCTGGATCAGCAGCAGCACCGAGCGGGTGTCGACCTGCCAGTGCGCGTCGAGCATGGCGGCGTCGACCGTGTCGAGGGTGCCGTCGAGACCGCTGAGCGCGTGGTTGGCGACGAGGACGTCCAGCCGTCCGCCGAGCGCCTCGGTGGCGGTGGCGACGAGGTCGCCGGGTGCGTCGGGCCGGGTGAGGTCGCCGGGGCCCGCGTGCACGGCGGCGTCGGGGTCGCCGAGGGCCGCGCGTACGGAGGCGGCCACGTCCTCGACGCGGTCGGCGCCCCAGGGCATGGCGGCGTCGTGCGGCACGTGGTGGTGCAGGTAGACGCTCGCTCCGTACGCGGCGAGCCGCCGGGCCACGGCGTGGCCGATGCCGCGGCGTCGGCTGGCTCCGGTGACGAGGGCGGTACGGCCGCGCAGGGGCAGCGGGTCGCGGCGCAGGTCTTCGGGGGCGGGGAGGGGAAGTCGTGGCATGGGCACCCATGATGGGTGGGCCGCGGGCGCCCCGCACGCCGTTTTCGTCCCCGGCTACCGGTCGGCGAGCCACCGCAGGTGGACGAGGCTCAGCCAGGTCTCCGGCTCGGGGCGCACCTCCGCCGCGCGCACCGCGTACCGGCCGGGCTCCAGCGCGACCCGCGCCCGGCCTGCGCGGTCCGACGCGGCGCCGGGCCAGGCGGCGTCGAACAGGAGCACCGGGCCGGGCACGTGCCAGGAGACCTCGGGCTGCCACTCGGCCGTGTCGAGGGCGGCGGGGACCCCGTCCAGCACCTCGTCCTCGGAGTCCGCGGCGCACCAGCGGACGAAGGTGCCGTGGTCGGGGAGGTAGGCGGTGGCGGCGGGTTCGTCGCCGAGCACCAGGGCGGTGGAGTCGCCGACGGGCAGGAGTCCGACCTGGCCGTCGACCTCGCAGGCCCGGTCGTAGTCGGAGTCCGCCTCCTCGCCGTCGGCGCCGGTCCAGAACGGCAGAACCGTCTCGGGGACCACGATGAGCGGCCCTCCGCCCGACTCGACCCACTCCACCCGGCCCGGCTCCGCGTATCGCACCATGGTCGAGAACCTACACGCCCGTCGAACGCCCTTACGTTTGGGAGCGGGGGCGGTTCTGTTCCCGCCAGGCCCGGGGTGAGATTCCGTAGGCCCGTTTGAACGTCTTGCTGAAGTGGGTGGCGTCCACGAAGCCCCATCTCCGTCCTGTTGCGGCGATGGTCCGCAGCCGTCCGTTCGCACCGGCCAGCTCTCGCCGGCATTCGGCCAGGCGGCGGGTACGGATCCACTCTCCGAGGCTGATCCCCGACCGGGACAGCACCGCGTAGAGGTGCCGTACGGAGATGTCGTGGGCGGCGGCTATGCGTGCGGCCGACAGGTCCGGATCCGCCAGGTGCTCTCGGACGTACTGCGTGACGCGGAGGCTGAGAGTCGCCTCCAACGGCGCCTTGGCGAGGCCGGAGTCGCCGTGCTGGGTCGTCAGGACCGCCCGCAGGAGCTCGACGCTGGGTTCCACAACGCTGTCGGCGTGCGCGGCCTGGTGCAGCCGGTCGCTGACCGCCAGTTGGGAGAAGTAGGTGAAGGCGAGGCACGCAAGGGGGTTGTCGGGACCCAGGGTGACCGTACCGGTGTCACGCAGCAGCTGGTCGGGGAGTGCGAGTGCCGCACGGGGAAATCGCAGGAAATGGTGGTCGACTCCCTCGTCGAAGAGCAGGGTGTAGGGAGAGACCGATTCGTAGACGGCCAACTCGCCCGGCTTCAGCACGCACTCGCGGCCGTTCTGCGTCACCAGGCTGGTACCCGTCACCTGGAGGCCGAGGAAGACGGCCGGCTCCTCGTCCTGCCGGGCCAGCCGCTCCGTCCGACGGACGGTCACCGCGGACGCCCTCGCCGAACAGAACCTGAGGGGCCCGACGGCGCCGAGCCCTATGCGCACGGAGATGTCCTCGTCGGGGGGACGGTGGTCGATGTCGACCGCCACCAGGGATTCCCACACCGCGTGCCGGACCACTTCCTCCCGATCCCGCGGCGGAATGCACGCGGTGTCCAGGACCGGGCTCATGAAGCAGACCTCCGTCCGGCCAGGTCATGAAGCCGGCCCGGCGGCATCTCGGCCCGTTCCCCCACAAGACCCCCTCGGCACAAGGATGGTTCCGGCCACCAGTCTGGCGGGGTCCCACCGGCTGCGCAACGACCCCGAAACGCGTTCGGAGAGCCTGCCCGCCTGCTGCGGCACCGAACGGGAGCTGCGGTGCACCACTGACAAAGTTCCCTGCACGCTCGGCCAAGTCCGAAGCACAGGACGCGCCTAAAGTCGCTGGGCGAAGCCGGAGGAATTGGAGCGACAATGAGAAATCGTAAGCTCGCATCGAGCGTTCTGTCCGTGACCATGCTGTCGGTCGGCCTCGTTGCCCTGGAATCGACGCCGGCGGCTGCCGCGACCCCCAAGTGCAGCCGCGCGGTCCAGATGAAGCCGAACTCCGCGTATTCGTACTACATGCTCATTCCGAAGTCGGCCGCCACGGTCAAGTGCAGCATGAGTCCGGGAGCGCGGAACAAGGGCGTCACCGCTCTTCAGACGGCGCTCGCGTACTGCTACAACGTCTACACGGGCGCTCAGGGTCACAAGTTCGGCCCCGGCGACATCGACGGCATCTACGGGAACGCCACCAAGAACGCAGTGTATTACTTGCAGGTACAGATCTTCCCGCAGCAATCGAGCGAGCAGGACGGGATCTACGGCCCGAACACCGCAGCCAACATGAAGTTCCCGTGGCACAACCCGAGCAATGACCGGATCATGAACACATGCACCCGGCGGAACGGGAGCTGACGGGACGTTCACCGGGAGACGGACTGGCCCGTACCGCCTTGTCGCAGAGCCGACCCCGACCTCCCCTTCACCACCTCGAGTTGGGCGTGGATCCGCCGCCGCAGGTCGGCGACGTGGCTGACGATGCCGACGCTGCGGTCCCGCTCGCGCAGGGCGTCGAGGACGTCGAGGACCTCGTCGAGGGTCTGGTCGTCGAGGCTGCCGAAGCCCTCGTCGATGAAGAGGGTGTCCAGGCGGACGCCGCCGGCCTCGTCGGTGACGACGTCGGCGAGGCCGAGCGCGAGGGCGAGCGAGGCGAAGAACGTCTCCCCGCCGGACAGCGTGGCCGTGTCGCGTTCGCGGCCGGTCCAGGCGTCGACGACGTGCAGGCCGAGGCCGCTGCGGCCGCGTCCGGAGCGGTCGTCGGAGTGGACGAGGGTGTAGCGGCCGGAGGACATGCGCAGCAGGCGGGCGGTGGCCGCGGCGGCGACCTGTTCGAGGCGGGCGGCCAGGACGTAGGACTCCAGGCGCATGCGGCGCTGGTTGTCCGCGGAGGTGCCCGCGGTGAGGGAGGCGAGGCGGGCGACCCGGGTGTGTTCCTCGCGCAGCGGGGCGAGCCCGCGCACGGAGGCGGTTGCGTGCGCGGACAGCCGGTCCAGCTCGGCGCAGCACCGGGCGGCGGCGTCGCGGGCGGAGGCGGCCTCGCGCAGGCGCAGACCCGCGTCGGCGGCCGTCCGCCCCGCGGCGGCCGGGTCGGCGGGCGGTCGGCGGGACGCGGTGACGGTGTCGGCCTCGGTGAGGACCGCGCGGACGGCGGCGTCCTCGGAGTGCCAGGCGTCGAGCCGCTGTTGCAGCTCGCGGTGGGCGGTGGCGTCGAGCAGTGCGGCCGCCGCGTCCCCGGGGGTGTCGAAGCCGGCCCGGAAGGCGGCGTCGGCGAGCCGGGCGTCGGCGTCCTTCAGCCGCTGGGCGGTGTCCTCGGCGACGCGGGCGGTGTCGGCGGCCTCCGTGAGCAGCACGGCCCGGCGTTCCAGCTGCGCCGCCCGCGCCGCCACGCTCGCGGCGGCACCGCGTGCTCGCGTCAACTCCTCTTCCAGGGCCGTTTGTTCGCGCTCCAGGCGGTCCCGTCCCGCGATCCGGGAGGCGGACCGGAGGGCGGCCTGCTGCTGGGCGGCGACGCGCTGCTCGCGCTCTCGCTCGGCCCCCCGCAGCTCCTCCTGCGCGGCGTGCAGCCCGGAGGCGGTCGTCCGCACGCGCGCGTACTCCCGCTCCAGCTCCTCGGCCTCTTCGGCCAGCCGGGCGGTGGGCGTCTCGCCGGCTTCCGCCTTCGCGGCGGCGAGGGCCTCCCGTACGGTGCCCAGGCGTCGTTCGTCGTCCGCGCGCCGCTCGTCGGCGGCCTGGTAGGCGGCGAGGGCCCGCTCCTCCGCGTCGCGGTCGACGTGCCCGGCGGTCTTGCGCGCGGGGGCGGGGTGTTCGGTGGCGCCGCACACCGCGCAGGGGGTGCCGTCGGTGAGGTTCGCGGCGAGTTCTGCGGCGATGCCGGTCAGCCGCTGTTCCTTGAGGTCGAGCCAGTGGGCGCGGGCGTCCCCGGCGTGCTCGGCCGAGGCGAGTGCCCGCCGCCGGGCGGCCTCCGTGTCGTCGGTGAGCCGGTCGCGTTGCCGGGCGGCGTCGAGTCGGCGCCGTGCCGGATCGCGCTGCACGGCGAGCTGTTCGGCACGGGTCGCGGCCTCCTGCGCGCAGTCGACGCGACCCTGCAGTCGGGTGCGGGTGCGCTCCCAGTCGGCGAGCCAGGTCTCCGCCTCGTGCCGGACGTCCTCGTCGGCGCGTTCCTGGCGGTCGAGGCCGGACCGCTCCTCGACCAGGCCGGCGAGGCGTTGTTCGGCGCGACGGGCCGACTCGAGGCCGCCCAGTTCCTCGGCGGTCCGGCGGGCGGCGGCGGCGAGTCCGGCGGCGCCCGCGTCGGCGAGGGCCTGCGGCAGGACGGCACGCGCGCGTGCCTCCGCGGCCGCCGCCCGCCGGTGCTCGGTGCCGGCGGCGTTCCGCAGCTCCAGGGCGGGCGCCACCGCTTCGGCCTTGCGGGCCCGCTCCATGCGCTCCTGCGCGGCGCGGTGGGCGTCGGCCCGCTCGGCGAGCCGTGCGGCTCGCTCCCGTGCCTCGGCGAACCGGCGTTGCAGCCGGTCGAGTTCCCGGGCGCCGGCGAGTTCGCGTTCGGCGGCGGCCTGGGCGGATTCGGCGGCCGTGAGCCGGCAGTCGGCGATCGTGAGCAGTTCGCGGGCGGTGGTGCGGGCGACGGCGGCGGCGCCGAGAACGGCCTCGGCGAGGCCCGGCTCGCCCGGCGCCAGCTCGGGCAGTTCCATGGCGCGGCCGGCTGCCTGCTGCATCCGGTGCGCGTCGGCCAGCAGCGTGGCGTCGCCCTCGCGGACCCGGGCCTCGGTGGTGCGTCGCCGTTCCGCGAGGCGCTTCTCGACCTCGGCGAACCGCCGGGTGTCGAAGAGCCGCCCGAGGAGCTTGCCGCGGGCCTCCGCGTCGGCGCGCAGGAAACGCGCGAAGTCGCCCTGGGGCAGCAGCACGACCTGGCAGAACTGCTCGCGGCTCATGCCCAGCAGTTGGGTGATCTCCTCGCCGATCTCCTGGTGGGAGCGGCTGAGGTCCTTCCAGGTTCCCGCCGTGGCGTCGTACTCGCGCAGCCAGGTCTGGGCCTTGTCGACGGTGGTGCCGACGCCCTTCTTCTTGGGGCGCTCCCAGGGCGGCTGCCGGGTGATCTCCAGTCGGCGCTGCGCGACGGTGAGGTCGAGGCGCACCTCGGTGCGGGTGCCGACGGCCGCGTGGTCGCTGCGTAGCGTCACTCCCTGGCCGCCGCCCTGCCGGGCGCCCGGCACCGAGCCGTACAGGGCGTAGCAGACGGCGTCGAGGACGGAGGTCTTGCCCGCGCCGGTGGGGCCGTGCAGGAGGAAGAGTCCGGCCGTCGAGAGGTCGTCGAAGTCGACGCTCTGCGAGGCGCCGAAGGGCCCGAAGGCGGTGATGTCCAGCCGGTGCAGCCTCACCGTGCCACCTCCCGCAGGGTCTCGTCGGCGCGTACGGCGTCGAAGGCGTCCCGCAGGACGCTCTGCTCGTGGCCGTCGGGACCGGCGCCGCGCACGTGGCCGACGAAGTCCTCCGCGATCTGCTGGTCGCTGCGGTCGGCGAGGCGCCGGGCGTAGGACACGCCCGGCTCGTCGGGTGCGCGCTCGGGGTCGAAGACGAGGCTGAGCGTGTGCGGGAACCGCTCGGTGAGCCGTGCCATGGGGTCGTCCGGCCGGACCGGGTCGGTGAGGGTCGCCTCGACCCAGGCGTCCTCGTGCGGGGTCAGTTCCGGGTCGGCGAGGAGGTCCTCCAGCGTGCCGCGCAGCCGGGCCAGCGCGCGCGGCACCGGGCAGTCGACGCGCTCGGCGGTGACCGATCCCCCGGCGTCCAGGTCGACGAGCCACATGCTCTTGCGGTGCCGGTGCTCCGAGAAGGAGTACGGCAGCGGGGACCCGGAGTAGCGGACGCGCTCGGTGAGGGTCTGGCAGCCGTGCAGGTGCCCGAGGGCCACGTAGTCGACGCCGTCGAAGACGCCGGAGGGCACGGCGGCGACCCCGCCGACGGTGATGTCCCGCTCGCTGTCGCTCTGCTCGCCGCCGGTGACGAAGGCGTGCGCGAGGACGACGGAACGGGTGCCGGGCGCGCGGGTGGCGAGGTCGGCGCGCACCCGGTCCATGGCGGCGGCGAGCACGGCCTCGTGCCCCGCTCTCTCGACGCCGAACTCGGCCTTCACGAGGGCCGGTTCGAGGTACGGCAGTCCGTAGAGGGCGACGTCCCCGTGGGGGTCGGTCAGTACCACGGGGGTCGCGCAGCCCGCCGGGTCGGTGCGCAGGTGGATGCCGGCACGACCGATGAGCCCGGCACCGACCCCGAGACGGCGGGCCGAGTCGTGGTTGCCCGAGATCATCACCGTCGGCACGCCGAGGTCGGCGAGGCGGTGCAGGGCGTCGTCGAACAGTTCGACGGCGGCCAGCGGCGGCACCGCCCGGTCGTACACGTCTCCCGACACGACCACGGCGTCGACGGCGTGCTCGCGCACGGTGTCGACGAGGTGGCCGATGAACCCGGCCTGGGCGCCGAGCATGTTCACCCGGTGGAACGCCCGGCCGAGGTGCCAGTCGGAAGTGTGCAGCAGTCGCATGATCCCCGAGACTAACGGGAGGGTCCGACAGCCCGGACGGTTACTCCCGTTTCGCCCTTCACGACCGTTGCGCGATGGCCTGTTACGACCGTCTTGTCCGGCTTGTCATGCGTCTCCGTACGCCTCTCCGCCCAGCTCGAACCCGGCGGAGCCGGCGGTGGCGTCCGCGAGCCAGGCGCGGAAGGTGTCCACGTCCGTCTCCGGGAGGCCGACCTCGATGGTGACGTCCTCGGCGTAGCGCACGTCGCGCACGGCGCGGCCCGTTGTGCGCAGGTCGTTCTGGAGCTTGCCGGCCCGCTGGTGGTCGACGGTGACCGTGGCCAGGCGGAACCGGCGGCGGGTGAGCGTGCCGAGGTCGTCCAGGGCTTCGCCGACCGCGCCTCCGTAGGCGCGGATGAGGCCGCCCGCGCCGAGCTTGACGCCGCCGTAGTAGCGGGTGACGACGGCGACGACGTAGCGCATGTCGCGGCGCAGGAGCATCTGGAGCATGGGGACGCCCGCGGTGCCTCCCGGCTCGCCGTCGTCACTCGCCTTCTGGACGGCGGCGTCGGCGCCGATGACGTAGGCCCAGCAGTTGTGGGTGGCGTCGGCGTGCTCCTTGCGCACGCCCGCGACGAACGCCTGGGCGTCCTGCTCGGTGGCGGCCGGGGCGAGGGCGCACAGGAAGCGCGAGCGGTTGATCTCGGTTTCGTGCACGCCCGCGCGGGCGACCGTGCGGTACTCGTCCTGCATCCGGCCAGCCTATGCGCTCGCCGTACCGCGTCCCCCGGCACGGTCGTCGCGGGGCCGGGCGGCGCCCGCGGTCATCCGACGGTCCCGACGTCCCGGGTGAGGTGGAGGCCGAGGAAGCGGTCGGCGTAGGCGCTGATCTCGAAGCGGGCTCCGTCCGGGAGGTCCGGGTCGCTCTCCACCTCGTGCAGGACACGCAGCACTCCGGGGGCGTCGAGGTCGTCCTCCCAGGCGGCCCGCAGCCGGTCGCGGACGTCGCCCGGGACGGGGCGCGAGGGCCGCCGGGCCCAGTCGGCGACCGCGTGGCGCAGGCGGGCGAGGCTCTGCCGGGCCTCGTCCAGCGTCCTCGTGTCGAGCTCCACGCGCGCGTGGTGGTGCCGTTCGAGCAGGGCGAGGCGCACGGCGTCGGGGGCGGCGAGGTCGAGTGCGGCGGGGTGCACCGGGGCGACGGCGATCGCCGTCCCGTCCGGGGCGGCCGCGTCGTCGCGTACGACGCGCACGCTCTGGCCGGAGCCCGGGGAGGAGCCGGGGCCGGGCCGTCCTCGAAGGGCCGGACGCCGAGGGCGGCCGCGGCCCCGTCCAGCCGTTCCCGCTCCTCCGCGCCGGCGAGCACCGCCCACGCGGGCGTGCCGTCGAGTTCCAGGACACGTACCAGGAGGTCCGCGACGAGCAGGACCCGCAGGGCGGTGGCGTCGCCGCCCGGCGCGTGCGCCTCGACACGGGTCGGTGCCCGCCGGGCGGGGGCGGCGGGGGCGGGGTGCCCGGTCCGGGCGTCGATGATGCGCAGCACGAGGCGAGCGTAGGCGGGGTGGGGCGGTGGCGCACAGGGGCGCGCGGCACCGCTTGCGCCGCACGGGGAATCCCGGCGTGCCGCCGTCCGTTGTCCCGACCGGGTGCCCGATCCGCGGGCCGCCCGGGAGCACGAGGAGGCCGCCGGTGTACGGCGACGAGGCAACCGTCCGCAAGATCCTCACCGAGTCGGGCGACACCTGGGCCGTGGTGGGCCTGTCGAACAACCGTCAGCGCGCGGCGTACGGCGTCGCCGAGGTGCTGCAGCGCTTCGGCAAGCGCGTCGTCCCGGTGCATCCCAAGGCGGAGACGGTGCACGGCGAGCAGGGTTACGCCTCGCTCGCGGACGTTCCCTTCGACGTGGACGTCGTCGACGTCTTCGTCAACAGCGACCTGGCCGGTCCGGTCGCCGACGAGGCGGTCGCCCAGGGCGCGCGGGCCGTCTGGTTCCAGCTCGGCGTGGTCGACGAGGCGGCGTACGAGCGGACCCGGGCCGCGGGCCTGGAGATGGTGATGGACCGCTGCCCCGCGATCGAGATCCCCCGGCTGGGCTGATCGGGCGGCAGCTCACCGGGCGGTGCCCGGACCGGACTCGATGACCACCACGCGGGCCCATTCGGGCGGGGTGTCGGGGACGTACTCGGGGTCGTCCTCGTCCCAGGACCCGTTCGACCGCTCCCGGGGGAACAAGCCCACCACGGTCCGGCATGCCGGCCGGGTGTCCGGCCAGGGCGTCTGCCCGTCGGTCAGGACCACGACGGCGTCCGGCGCCGGGCTCGACCGCAGCGCCTTGGCGAAGCCGGTGCGCAGGTCCGTCCCGCCGCCGCCCGTCAGCGGGATCCCCTCGGCCCGGCACAGGGAGTGCGCGGCGCGGGCCGACGCGTCGCACGGCACCACGCTGACCAGGTCGCGCCGGCCGCCGACGGCGCGGGCGATCGCGGCGACCTCGAGGAGCGCGCTGCCCAGTTCGGCGTCGCTGACGGACCCGGAGGTGTCGATGACCACGGCGACCCGGGGCGGTCTGCGCCGCAGGCTGGGCAGGACGACGCCGGGCGTTCCGGCGGAGCGGCGCGACGGCCGGCCGTACGTGTAGTCCTCTCCCGCGCCGCCCGAGGAGGTGGCCGAGCGGACCGCCGCGCCCAGCAACTCGCGCCAGGGCTGCGGCGGGTGGAACACCTTCTCCGCCCACCGCCGCCATCCCTTCGGGGCGCTTCCCGGACGGGCGTTGATGCCCCGCGCCACCCGGAAGCGCACCGCGTCCCGTTCCTGCTCGCTGAGTCCGTCCGCGCCGTCGGGACCGAGGTCCCAGTCCCGTTCGAGGCCGTCGGCGCCGCTGCCGCAGTCCAGCCAGGCCAGGCTCTCGGTGAGCCGCCCGAGCCGGAACTGGCGCAGGTAGTCCTCCATGAGCTGCCCGTCCGGCAGTTGCAGGAACGCCGGGTCGACGGCGCCCTCGGGGCGGACCAGGCCGTCGCCGAACGCGTCGTCGTTGATCTCGCAGTCGGCGGCGATGTTCATCCGCAGCCGTTCCGCCGGGCCCGTCAGCCCGCGCTCGCGCGCCACCCGGTCGCTGCGCCCGTGATGGTCGCGCAGCAGGTGCGACACCTCGTGCACCCAGACCCCGGCCAGTTCCTCCACGGGCCTACGGTCCACGAAGACCGGCGAGGCGTAGCACCGCCAGTGCGTGTCGACGGCCATCGTCGGCACCCTCCGCGACGGGACGACGTGCAGCGCGAACAGCGCCGTCGCCAGGTAGGGCCGGGCCCGGGCGGCCTGCAGCCGGGCGGTGAAGAGCTTCTCCAGGTCGATCACGACCCGGTCCGGCACGGTCGTACTCCCCGGGCTCATCGGGCCGCCTGCGCCGTGCCGGCGATCCGTGCCGCCGCGCGGTCGGCGGCGCGGTCGGCGCGGCGGGACAGGGCCATGGCGCCGGCGAGTCGGTCGATCGAGGCCGGGACGTCCCAGTCCCCCTGCCGCAGCGCGGCGAGCGTCGTCGCCGGGACGACCACGACGTCCGGGGCGCCGGTCTCCATCGCCCGGGCCAGCAGTGCCCACGCCGCGTCCCACCGGGACCGCTCCGGCCGCTTGCGCACGGCGGCCACCACCCCGTCCAGCACGGCCTGGCGCAGGTCCCCCCGTTCGGGCAGTACGGCACCCGCCGGGTCGGCGAGCAGCGTCTCGGGGTCCGGGAGGTCCATGCGGTCCAGGCCCGCCATCAGTTCGAGTCCCGGTCCGTCCCCCACGGTCCCGCGCACCAGCAGGGAGAGCACCTCCCGGGACGAACCGGCCGCGGTCGCGAAGGCGATCAGGCACAGGCTCATCTCCCAGCTCCGGGGCGACGGCCAGGCACCGCCGCGGCGCGTCTCGCCGCCGGGCAGTCGGTGCACGAGCCCGGGGCGGGCGGTGAGGAACTCGCACACCGCACGGCGCGCGTAGCGCACGGCCTCTCCCACCCGGGCCGCGTCGAGGCCGGGCAGGGTCGCCCGGGGCCAGGTCCCGCCGAGACCGCGTACGACCACGTCCTGGTCGTGGGTCCACTGCAGATGGACGAACCGGTTGGCCAGGGGCGGGCTCAGCTCCCAGCCGTCGGCCGCCGAGGAGCGCGGGTTGGCGGCGGCCACGATCCGCACGCCGGGCGGCAGCCGCAGCGCGCCGATCCGCCGTTCGAGGACCAGGCGGAGCAGCGCGGCCTGGACGGCGGGCGGTGCGGTGGACAGCTCGTCGAGGAACAGCAGTCCGCGGCCGGCCCGCACCAGGCGGACCGCCCAGTCCGGCGGGGCCATCGGAACGCCCTGCTCGGCCGGATCGTCGCCGACGACGGGCAGGCCGGAGAAGTCGGAGGGCTCGTGCACGCTGGCGATCACGGTGGTCAGCGGGAGATCGAGGGCGGTGGCGAGCTGGGTCAGGGCCGCGGTCTTCCCGATGCCGGGTTCTCCCCACAGCAGCACGGGCAGGTCGGCGGCCACGGCCAGGGTGAGCGCCTCCAGTTGGATGTCGGGCCGCGGTTCGGTGGTCGTGTCACGCAGGAGTGCCAGCAGTTCGCCGGCGACGTCGAGCCGGGAGGGCACGGCAGGGGAACATGTCATCATTTGTCATCACCTTGGGGTGGGTCGTGAGAAGGATTTCGGCGCGGGGCGGGGTGTTCGCGCGCCGTTGGGGTCAGTCGAAGAGCGCGTGGCGGGGGCGGGAGCGGCCCGTACGCGGCCGGTGGCGGTCGGGGCAGGCGCGTCCCGCGGCGGGTTCGTCGAGGCCGGCGCGGTACATCCCGTGGGCGACCCGCCGCAGTGCGGCGGCCTCCAGGTCGTCCCGCAGGGCGCCGTCGCGCAGGCGTGCGGCGGGGCCGAGCAGGGACTCGACGACCGCGAGCGCACCCGCGGTGTCCCCGTGGCGGAGTCGTTCACGGATGCCGGGCAGGCACTCCGGACGCCGGTGGGCGTCGTCGATGGCCCGGAAGCAGGGCAGTGGCGTTCCGGTCAGGGCGGCGAGCAGTTCCTCGCGGCGGATCTCCGCCGGATCGTGGTCCAGCGCCGCCAGCGCTCCGTCGACGAGGCCGATCCGGTGCCGGGCTCCCCGGCAGTCCACGATCCGGGGGCCCGCCACCGGGCCCGCGGTCGAGGGCGGGGCGGCCGGTACCCGCCCCGGTACCAGTGCCGGGGCGACCAGCGGATGCAGCCGGCCGGCCTCGACGGCACCGGCGCGGACCAGTTCCAGGTCGGGCAGCACCCAGGTCGCCGCGTCGGGGAGCACCGGCAGCGCGCAGGAGGAGCCGCCCGTGGGCAGCGCCGCGATGCGCGGCGCGGACCGTGGGACACCGTCCGGGCCCGTGTCCAGTTCCAGGGCCAGCCGTTGCCCGGCCCCGACCCGCACGACGACGGTGGAGGTACCGGTGCCCTCCGCCGTGCCGGTGCGGGTGCCGGTGCCTGGTGCCGTCCGGTCCTCGGCCCGGAGCAGGATCCCCGCCTCGGCCGCCCACCGGTCTACGGCGCAGTGGCGCTCCGGCTCGGACTCCGCCGCCGGATCCGCGGGTGCGGCCGGTGCGTCGGCGGGCGGCGGGAGGTCGGCGCCCGAGCGGACGCGCAGTTCACCGGTTCTGCGCGCGTCCCACAGGTGGCGGTGCAGGTCGAGGCGGAAGCGTCGGCTGGGCCGGGGGTGCGGATGCCGTGCGGTGCCGGCGTGGCGGCCCGTACCGTCCCACAGGGCCAGGCTGATCCGCTGGCCGCCGTCCGCCCAGGCGGGCGGGGTGCGGACGACGAGGTGCAGCGGGCGTGCGCCGTCGTGGCCCGCGGTGTCGTACCGGGCGAGGGTGAGGGTGAGGCCGGGGCGCAGCAGCCCGTCCGGGGCGATTCTCGGCATGTGCCAGCGCAGCAGGTCGGGAGCGAGGTGCCGCAGGTCGGCGCGGAGCCGGGAGGCGACAGCGTGGCCGTGGGTGCGCGCCACGGAGCGCGGGTCGAGGTCGACGTCGACGGCCGCGGCGGCGCACGCGCCCGCCCAGTCCCCGGCACGGCGGCGGGTGGTCGCGGTCTCGATCATGGAGGGCGGCACGGCGAACTCGCGCACGCGCTGCCAGAGGGAAATGCGGAAGTCGGGGTCCCCGTGGGCGAGGTGAGTGGCCATCAGCACTCACCTTGCGCGGACGGGTCCCCCAATCTGCCGACGGGAGGAGTAGTCATCGCGGGGAGCATAGCCTCGCCGTTCGGGAGCCGCCAGGTGTTTTCCGCGCCCCGGACCCGAGGGCCCCGGCCACGGAGCCGCGGGCGGCTCAGTCATGCAGGGGCCGGTCGCCGAGCCGGTGGTCGGCCACGTTCAGCGCCTCGTCGACCAGGCGGCGCAGATGTCCGTCGCGCAGCGAGTACACGACCCGGCGTCCGTCCTTGCGGGTGCCGACCAGCCCCGCGAGCCGCAGCCGGGCCAGATGCTGGCTGACCGCCGGGCGGGCCGCTCCGCACGCCTCGGTGAGGGTGGTGACGTCGGCCTCTCCGCCGGTCAGCGCGTGCAGCAGGGTCAGACGGGTGCGGTCGCCGAGCAGGGCGAGTACCTCGGCGGCGAGCGCGAACTGCTCCTCGCCGGGTGTGCGCGGGTGCGCATCGTCCGCAGGTGACAGGTGCATGCGTGCGTTCATACGCACATAATGGCGTCGTGGGCGGCGGACGTCCACCCATCGCACCGCGACACCGGAAGGGGCACCATGAGCGACCCGCACCGGCATCACCACCACGACGAGCACCCCCACCCCGACCGCTCCCCCGCCGACCGGTGGCGCCGGCTCGCGCACCGCCTCGCGCACCGGCTCACCCCCCACTCGCACGAGAGCGCCGACAAGCTGGACCCGGCCCTGGAGTCCTCGGCCCGCGGGCTGCGCGCCCTGTGGGTGTCCCTGGCGGTGCTGGGTGGGACGGCCCTCGCACAGGCGGCCGTGGTGGTGGTCTCCGGGTCGGTGGCGCTGCTCGGCGACACCGTGCACAACACCGCGGACGCGCTGACCGCCGTCCCGCTGGGCATCGCCTTCGTCCTGGGCCGGCGCGCGGCCACCCGGCGCTTCACCTACGGCTACGGGCGGGCGGAGGACCTGGCCGGTGTCGTGATCGTCCTGACGATCACCGCGTCCGCGGTCCTCGCGGCGTGGACGGCGGTGGACCGGCTGCTCGACCCGCGCCCGGTCGCGCACGTCCCGGCGGTCGCGGTGGCCGCCCTGGCCGGCTTCGCCGGGAACGAGTGGGTGGCCCGCCACCGGATCCGCGTGGGCCGGGAGATCGGCTCCGCCGCGCTGGTCGCCGACGGGCTGCACGCCCGCACCGACGGCTACACGTCACTGGCCGTGCTGCTGGGCGCCGGAGGCACGGCCCTCGGCTGGCAACTCGCCGACCCGCTGGTGGGGCTGGCGATCACGGCCGCGATCGTCCTGGTCCTGCGGGACGCGGCGCGCGAGGTGTTCCGGCGCCTGATGGACGCCGTCGATCCGGCGCTGGTGGACCGGGCCGAGCGCGCACTGGGCGAGGTCCCCGGCGTGCGCGGGGTGGGTGAGCTGCGGCTGCGCTGGATCGGGCACCGGCTGCGCGCCGAGGTCGCCCTGGTGGTGGACGGCGAGGCGACGGTCCGCGAGGCCCATCGCATCGCCGTGGCGGCCGAGCACGCCCTGCTGCACGCGGTGCCGCGGCTCACCGCCGCCCTGGTCCACGCCGACCCGGCGCCGTCCGCGGGCGAGGCGGATCCGCACCTGGCGATCGCCCACCACGCCACCGCGTGAGCGCCCGACCGGTCAGGCGACGCCGAGCCCTTCCACAACCTCCGCGCCGGGCAGCTCCGCGAAGGCCTTGCCGGGCACCAGCAGCTTGCCGCGGCGGCGCCCGCTGCCGACGAGGACGTACGGCAGGTCGACGACGGCCGCGTCGACGAGCACGGGCCAGTCGGCGGGCAGGCCGACCGGGGTGATGCCGCCGTACTCCATGCCGGTCTCGCCGGTGGCGGTGTCCATCGGGGCGAAGGATGCCTTGCGCGCCCCTAGGCGACGGCGTACGACACCGTTGACGTCGACCCGGGTGGTGGAGAGCACCACACAGGCGGCGAGCGTCGTCCCGCCGCCCCGCTTGCCGCTGACCACCACGCAGTTGGCGGACTGTTCGAGCAGCTCACGGCCGTAGTGCTCGACGAAGGTGGCGGTGTCGGCCCATTCCGGTTCGGTGTCGACGTAGAGGATCCGGTCGGCCGGTACGGTGCCGTTCCAGCGGCGTACGCCGTCGGCGACGGGGCGGGTCAGGTCGTCGAGGCGGTCGGGGGCAGGCGTGGCGCTGTCGAAGTTCCCGATGGGTGCGTGCATGGCGGCACGCTAGCAACGGCGGGCGGCCCGGCGAACGGCCGTCTCGGTGGACGGGCGGCACGGGACGGCCGTGATCATCCCCGTCGGTCCGTCGCCCTCGCCGCCGGGCCGGACGGCCCGGCACCCGGCACCCGGCGCTCAGCTCTCCGCGGCCGGTTCCGCGAGCCGGCCCGCCCCCTTGGCCGGGTCGTCCAGCGCGGCGAGCCGGGCCACCGCCTCGTCGTCCAGCTTCGACAGCTCCCGCAGCTGCCCTGGCGTGACCCCGTCGGGGATCGGCACCGGGGCCGGTGTCCGCAGCGGCGGCTGCCAGCCCTCGGCGGGTGTCCAGCGGCGAACGACTCGGGCGGGGGCGCCCGCCACCACCGCGTGGTCGGGGACCGTGCCCCGGACGACGGCACCGGCGGCCACGACCACGTTCCGGCCGATCCGGGCGCCCGGCAGGATGACCGCGCCGGTGCCGATCCAGCACCCGGGGCCGATCTCCACCGGGTCCATCCGGGGCCACTGCTTGCCGATGGGCCGGTGCGGGTCGTCGTAGGAGTGGTTGGTGGAGGTGACGTAGACGTACGGGCCGAAGTAGCAGTCGCTGCCGACGGTGACGGTGGTGTCCGCGATGACGTGGCTGCCGCGGCCGAGGACGACTCCGTCGCCGATGCGCAGGATCGGCTCCGGGCCGAGGTCGAGGTCGGGCATGAGCCCGGCGGTCAGCGTGACCTGCTCGCCGATGATGCAGTGGGCACCGACATGGATCCAGGGCTCGCCGAAGACGGTGCCGAGGGGGAAGGCGAGCCGGGTGCCCGTGCCGAGGGCGCCGAAGCGGAAGCGTCCGGGGTGCGCGGCGGTGACGGAACCGGTGCGCTGCACCCAGGCCCAGCCCGCGTGGACGGCCCGCTGAGCGAGGCGGCTCCGCCAGGACGAGAACGTGTTCTTGCGGTGGGGCACCCGCTCACGGTAGCCCGCGCGCGGTACGGCCATGGCCGCGCCGTGCTGTGATCTTCACCCCACCGGGTGGCGTACGGTGCCGTACATCACCCGAGCAGGAGGCGAAGATGACACAGAAGGCGCTGATCACGGGCATCGGCGGCAAGGAACCGACGGTGGACGCGGAGGCGTTCGTGGCACCGACGTGCTCGGTCGTCGGTGATGTGACGCTGCACGCCGGGGCGAGCGTCTGGTACGGCGCCGTGCTGCGGGGCGACGTCGAGCGGATCTCCGTCGGCGCGAGCAGCAACGTCCAGGACAACTGCACGCTCCACGCCGACCCGGGCTTCCCCGTCACCGTCGGCGAGCGCGTCTCCATCGGGCACAACGCCGTGGTGCACGGCGCCACCGTCGAGGACGACTGCCTGATCGGCATGGGCGCCACGGTCCTCAACGGCGCGGTGATCGGCGCCGGTTCACTGGTCGCCGCGCAGGCCCTGGTCCCGCAGGGGATGCGGGTGCCGCCGGGGTCGCTGGTCGCGGGGGTCCCGGCGAAGGTCAAGCGGGAGCTGACGGAGGAGGAGCGTCAGGGGGTCACGCTGAACGGCACGATGTACGCGGCGCTGGCCGGGGAGCATCGGGATGCGGTGGGACAGGTGCGGTGATCGGCCGGCTGCGGCTTCGTCGTGGCTGATCGCGCGGTTCCCCGCGCCCCTTCGGGGGCGCCTCACTCCCCGGCGGCGACCGGCTCGGGCGTCTGCTGGGCCTTACTCGCCCTCCGCTTGACGATCAGCATGGAGGCGACGCCGATCAGGACCGCGACCACCAGGCCCAGCCACGAGAAGCGCTTGAGCCAGTCCTCCGCGACGACGCCGACGTAGTAGATGACGGCGGTGGTGCCGCCCGCCCACAGGATGCCGCCGAGGACGTTGGCGATCAGGAACTTCCAGTAAGGCATCCGCAGCACACCGGCCAGCGGGCCGGCGAAGATGCGCAGCAGGGCGACGAAGCGGCCGAAGAAGACGGCCCACATGCCCCACTTCTGGAAGGACCGCTCGGCGGTGGCGACGTGCCCCTCGCTGAAGTGCTTGGGGAACTTCGCGCCCAGCCAGGCCAGCAGCGGCCGGCCACCCTTGCGGCCGATGGCGTAGCCGATGGAGTCGCCGATCACCGCGCCCGCGCTGGCGCAGGCTCCGAGGACCAGCGGGTCGATTCCGCCGTGCTGCGACGACAGCAGGGCCGCCGACACCAGGATGATCTCGCCGGGCAACGGGATGCCCAGGCTCTCCAGACCGATGACCAGTCCGACGACGGCGTAGACGGCCGCCGCGGGCACCGTGTCGAGCCATTCCTGGACGTGCAACGCCCCACCCTCCGCTTCGGATACCTGTTCCCGGTGCGCCTCGCACGAGGCGCACCGGGAAGCGTACCGGGTCGGCGGGGGTCAGCTGTTGGGGCGCAGGGTCCATATGACGGTCATCTCACCGGTCACGGCGCCGTCCTCGCGCCGGATGGCGACGCTCACCGGGAATTCGGGGCGGTCACCGGCATCGAGTTCGGCGACGACCTCGGCGACGGGGCGGCCGAGGGTCGCGGTGGCGGTGACCGGGCCGAGGGCGATCTTCCTGAAGGCGATCTCCGCGGTGACCGGCAGCGGCACCGCCCGGGAGAGCTGGTCACCGAAGGCGGCCAGCACGATCGCGCCGCTGGCCGACTCGCCCAGCGTGAACATGGCTCCGGCGTGCGGCCCGCCGACGTGGTTGCGGTACTCGCTCTGGTCGGGGAGGGCCAGGACGGCCTTCTCCGGGGTGGTCTCCAGGTACTCGAGGTTCAGGGTCCGGACCATCGGCACCGTGGCGGCGAGCAACTCGCCGATCGACATCTGATCTGCGCTCATGCCGGAAGGTTACCCGTGAGTAGCATCCAGGGCCAGGCCCCGGGGAAGATCGCCGTATGCTGTGCGCCCATGTGGCCAGGAGAGCAGTCACCCACCGGCGGACCGGACCCCCGGCAGCCCAACCCGTACCGGCAGCCCGGGTACCAGCAGCACCAGCCTTACGCCGGGCAGCAGCAGCCTGCCGCCTGGCAGGCCCCCACGGTCGCGCCCGCCGGGCCGCCCGGCCGTGGACCGGGCGGCCGCACGAAGGTGGTGGCGGTCGTCGCCGCGGCGGCCGTGGTCCTCGCCGCCGCCGTGACCGGAGCCGTCCTGCTGGGCGGCGGCGAGGACGAGGCGGCCCCCGCCCCGACCGCCCCCGCCTCCTCCTCGCCGCCCGCCTCCACCGCCGGAAACCCGCGCGACGCCGACGGCACCCCGCGGTCCACCGTCGAGGGCTGGACGGTCGTGGCCAATCCCGACCAGGGCATCGCCTTCGACGTACCGCCCTCCTGGGCTCCGCAGTCGCGCGACTGGGTCACCTACGTCGCCGAGAACGACGACCCCGACGAGAAGCCCCTGGTCGGGATGAAGGCCCCTGCCGTCCTCCAGGAGGAGTGGTGCGGGTCGGACGGCGACCGGGACGGTTCGGTCGACCACACGCCGCTGGCCAGTGCGGGCACCCGCGGCAACAACGGCGCGCGGAGCACCGGGGAGATAGCCCGCACCGACTCCGCGACGTGGGTCTACGGGGCCTTCACCCAGCCGGACCGGGACAAGGTGTCGACGGGACCGGTGGCGTCCTTCACCACCGCCTCCGGCATCGAGGGCAGCGTCGCCACCTCCCGGTCGTCCGGGGTGGAGAAGAAGGACAAGTGCGACGTGAACGGCAAGGCGACCACGTTCGCCTTCAAGTCCGCCGACGGCGGCTTCGCCTCCTGGTCGTTCGTCGGCGCCGCCGACGTCGCCGACGAGGTGCCCGAAGCCACCGTCCGCGAGATCCTCGCGACCGTGCGGGAGTACGCCCCGTCAAAGTCGTGAGACTTCGGTACGTCCCTGACAAGGCCCGGTGACCGAATCGTGTCCTGGGCGGCATTAGGGTGACTGCCCATGTGGCCAGGACAGCAGCCGCCCGGGGGCGAGCAGAACCCGCAGGACAATCCGTACCAGCAGCCGGGGTACCAGCAGCCGAATCCGTATCAGCAGCCCGGCTACCAGCAGCAGCCCGGCTATCCGCAGCAGCCCGCCTACGGGCAGCAGCAGTGGAGCACCCCGCAGCCTGCCACGGTTGAGCAGTCGGCGGCGGGTGGCGGCGGGGGCGGTGGGGGCAACCGGACGAAGCTCGTCGCGATCGTCGCCTCCCTCGCCGTCGTGGTGGCCGCGGGCGTCACCGGGTTCCTGGTGCTCGGCGGTGACAAGGACGACCGGGCGGACGACGGCAAGGACAAGAAGCCGTCCGCCGGCGCGTCCGCGAGCGGGTCCGAGTCCCCCTCCGCGGAGCCCAGCGCGTCCGGCTCCGAGGACAACCCGCGTGGCGGTGAGGACGCGAAGGCCACGGTCGACGGCTGGAAGGTCGTCGCCAACCCGCGCTTCGGCACGATGTTCGACGTGCCCGCGGACTGGGAGATCGACAGCACCGACACCAGCGTCGGTTTCGAGTGGGAAGAGGACGGCAAGACCGACCGCACCACCGTCACCGCCCCGGCCTACCTGAAGTCCGAGTGGTGCACCACCGACGAGAACAAGGACGGCCGCAAGGAGACCACCGCCCTCGCCACCACGGGCACCCGCGGTGAGACGGGCGCCACGAACACCGACCAGGCGGCCGAGACGCGGGTGCCGTGGTGGATCTACGGCGGTTTCACCGAGCCGGACAAGAAGAGCGTGAAGTACGGCAAGGCGAAGGCGTACACCACCGCGTCGGGCATCAAGGGCAGCGTCATCACGGCGCACTCGGAGGGCGCTCCGAAGAAGGGGAAGTGCGACACCGAGGGCAAGGCGATCACCTTCGCGTTCCAGAACGGCGCGGGTGATTTCGTCACCTGGAACCTGTACGGCGCCAAGGGCGTCAAGGAGGAGGTCCCGGAGGCGACGATCCAGAAGATCCTGAGCACCGTGCGCCTCACCGAGGCACCGCCGACCGGGTCGTAGCCCTCAGCCGATACCGAACGCTCCGGCGGGCGGCACCGGCGACGGGACGGCGTCCTCGTCGCCCACCGGCCGGGCGTCGCCGACGAACTCCCGCAGGACGGGCCCGTGCTCGACCCTGGCCGGGAAGGCGTCGGCGGCGGTGCGCCGGGCCAGCGCCGCGGTGTCCAGGGGCCGGTGTGCGGCGACGAGCACCGCGTTGCCGAAGCGGCGCCCGCGCAGCACCCCCGGTTCGGCGATCAGCGCCAGCTCCGCGAAGAACGCGGCGAATCCGGCCAGTTGACCGCGCAGGAAGGCGAAGGGCGCCCCGTCGGCCAGGTTGGCCACGTACACGCCGTCGGCGCGCAGCACCCGGGCCGCCTCGCGCACGTAGCCGACGGAGGTCAGGTGCGCGGGCACCCGCGAGCCGCCGAAGACGTCGGCGACCAGCACGTCGGCCGAGTCCGCGGGTGCGTCCACGAGCCAGGCGCGGGCATCGGCACCGTGTGCGGTGATGCCCGCGCCCGGCGGCAGCGGCAGGTGCTCGGCGACCAGGTCGAGCAGCCCCCGGTCGGCCTCCACGACGTCCTGCCGCGAGCCGGGCCGGGTCGCGGCCACGTACCTGGGCAGGGTGAACGCGCCGCCGCCCAGATGCAGGACGTCCAGCGCGCGCCCCGGCTCGGCGACCGTGTCCAGGACGTGGCCGAGCCGGCGCGTGTACTCGAACTCCAGGTGCGCCGGCTCGTCCAGGTCGACGTAGGACTGCGGTGCGCCGTCGACGGTGAGCAGCCAGGCCCGTTCCCGGTCGACGTCGGGCATGAGCTTGGCGGTGCCGTGGTCGGTGACCCGGCTGACCGGTATGGCTTCGTTCACCCGGCCATTGTGCCAAGCACGGGTCTCACCCGGCCGGGCGACGGCAGCCTCATCCCACGGCGGTCACGGTCCCCGCGCCCACGGTGCGGCCGCCCTCGCGGATCGCGAAGCCGAGCCCCGTCTCCAGCGGCACGTCCCGCCCCAGTTCGACCGTCATGGTGACGGTGTCGCCGGGCCGGGCGACGGCCGCCTCGCCGAGGTCCACGTCGCCGACCACGTCCGCGGTGCGGATGTAGAACTGCGGCCGGTAGCCGGTGGTGAGCGGCGTCGACCGCCCGCCCTCGCGCGTCGACAGCACGTACACCCGCGCCGTGAAGCGGCGCGCGGGCGCGACGCTGCCGGGCGCGGCGACCACGTGCCCGCGGCGCACCGTGTCGCGGGCGACCCCGCGCAGCAGCAGCGCCACGTTGTCCCCGGCCTGGGCCTCCGCCATCGGCTTGCCGAAGGTCTCCAGGCCGGTGACGACGGTCTCGACGGACGCCCCGAGCACCTCGACACGGTCACCGACGCGGACGGTGCCGCGCTCGACGGCTCCCGTGACGACGGTGCCGCGGCCGGTGATGGTGAGCACGTTCTCCACCGGCAGCAGGAACGGCGCGTCCACGTACCGCTCGGGCATGGGCACATACGTGTCCACCGCGTCGAGCAGCGCCTCGACGGACGCCGTCCACCGCGGGTCGCCCTCCAGCGCCTTGAGCCCGGAGACCCGTACGACGGGCACCGCGTCGCCGCCGTAGCCGTGCGCGGTGAGCAGTTCGCGGACCTCCAGCTCGACGAGGTCGGTCAGTTCCTCGTCGCCCGCGTCGGCCTTGTTGAGGGCGACGACGATGTGGTTCACGCCCACCTGTCGGGCGAGCAGCACGTGTTCGGCGGTCTGCGGCATGATCCCGTCCAGCGCGGAGACGACGAGGATCGCCCCGTCGAGCTGGGCGGCGCCGGTGACCATGTTCTTGACGTAGTCGGCGTGGCCGGGCATGTCGACGTGCGCGTAGTGCCGGGTGTCGGTCTCGTACTCGACGTGCGCGATGTTGATGGTGATGCCGCGCGCCGCCTCCTCCGGGGCGCGGTCGATGCGGTCGAAGGAGACGTACCGGGTGGTGCCGTCGGCCCCGCGCTCGGCGAGGACCTTGGTGATGGCGGCGGTCAGGGTGGTCTTGCCGTGGTCGACATGGCCCATCGTGCCGATGTTCAGATGCGGTTTGGTGCGGACGTACGCCGTCTTGGACATGGCGGTACCTCGAAGCCTCGTGGCGGTGGTGGGAACCCCTGGGGCCGGCCGACCCTCCCCCTGCGGGGTCCGCCGGACGATCCGGGGAGGGTCAGCTTCGGGCGCCGTCGACTGCGGCGGTGAGATGGGCGACGGCAGCCTTCGGGGCGTCCGCGACCGCGGATGCTGCGAGGTGGAAGGCGTACCGGAACATGACGCCGATCCTCGCCGACGCCTCGGCCCACGTCGAATGGTTTTCGGGGAACGGGAGTTCGATACGAGCGGGCCCGGCGGCGCGTCCGGATTTCCCTGCCTGTGACGCTCGTGAGACACACCGTACGGCGATCACACACATTTGTCGGTTAGTGTCACCGGATGCTCGATGCCACCACCCGCTCTGGGGGCAACGCCATGGTCTCTCCCCGGACCGCCGCGACGGAGCTCGCCGTCGCCACCTCTTCCGGGCCGGTCGCGCCTGCCGGCTTCGCCGCCCGTGCGACGAGAGTGCTGCTCTCGCCGTGGTCCCGGCTCTCCCTGCTCGTCGCCCTGCTGGTCTCGGCCGCGACGGCCGTGCTCCTGTTCCAGCCACAGCAGTTGCTGACCAACGGCTGGCCACCACAGCTCGGCGGGGCCGCCGCGGCCCTCGCCTACGCGGTGGCGTACGGGCTGTGCACGGTCGCCTTCGTGCCGCGCCCGCTGCTCAACCTGGCGGCCGGCGCCCTGTTCGGCTCGCAGTTGGGGCTCGCCTCCGCGCTGGCCGGTACGGTGCTCGGCGCCGGGATCGCCTTCTGTCTCGGCCGGGTGCTGGGCCAGGAGGCGCTGCGTCCGCTGCTGCGGGGCAAGTGGCTGCAGGCCGCCGACGGACAGCTGAGCCGGCACGGTTTCCGTTCGATGCTGGCGGCGCGGCTGTTTCCCGGGGTGCCGTTCGCCGCGGCCAACTACTGCGCCGCCGTCTCCCGCATGGGCCTGCTGCCCTTCCTGCTGGCCACGGCGCTCGGCTCGATCCCCAACACCGCCGCCTACGTCGTCGCGGGCGCCCGCGCCTCCACGCCCACGTCGCCGGCGTTCCTGATCGCGCTGGCCTGTATCGCCCTGCCGGGGCTGGCGGGCGCGGTGGTGGCCTGGCGCAAGCGGCATCGGCTGCGCGGGCACTGAGAGGCGGGCACACCCGGCGCCCGGCGTGCCCGCGGCGCCGGGGCCCGCTGCCCCCTGTCGTCTGCACTTCATTTAAGGGCGCTACGCTGCCCCTCGGCATGCCGCCTCCCGATCACCGCACACGGCGGTTCGGTGTGTCCGTCGCCCGCTTCTCGATCGCCCTTTGGACTCCGTAACCCCATGTCTTGGTTTGAATCCCTCGTCCTCGGACTCGTCCAGGGGCTGACCGAGTTCCTCCCCGTGTCGTCCAGCGCGCACCTCCGGCTGACCGCGGCGTTCTCCGGCTGGCACGACCCGGGCGCGGCCTTCACGGCGATCACGCAGATCGGCACCGAGGCCGCGGTGCTCATCTACTTCCGCGACGACATCGGGCGGATCCTCTCGGCGTGGACGCGCTCGCTGACCGACAAGTCGATGCGCCGCAACCCGGACGCCCGCATGGGCTGGCTGGTGATCGTCGGTTCGATCCCGATCGGTGTGCTCGGCCTGACGCTGAAGGACCAGATCGAGGGGCCCTTCCGCGACCTGCGCATCACCGCGACGATGCTGATCGTCGTCGGCGTGATCATCGGCATCGCCGACCGCATGGCCGCCCGGGACGAGAAGGGCGGCCGGCACCGCGCGCCCCAGCAGCGCAAGGAACTGGAGAACCTGGGCGTCCGGGACGGCCTGATCTTCGGCCTGTGCCAGGCGGCGGCCCTCGTCCCCGGCGTCTCCCGCTCCGGCGCGACCATCAGCGGCGGCCTCTTCATGGGCTATCGGCGTGAGGCCGCCGCCCGCTACTCGTTCCTGCTCGCCGTCCCCGCGGTCCTCGCCTCCGGCGTGTTCGAGCTGAAGGACGCGATGGCGAGCGACCACGTCTCGTGGGGTCCGACGCTCTTCGCGACGGTCATCGCCTTCGCGACGGGATACGTGGTGATCGCGTGGTTCATGAAGTTCATCTCCACCAAGAGCTTCATGCCGTTCGTCTGGTACCGCGTCGCGCTCGGCATCGTCATCATCGCCCTGGTCGCGGCGGGCGTCCTCAGTCCGCACGCCGCGGAGTCGTCCGGCTGACCGCGACCGGTTGTGTAGCCGTCCGGTAGCGGAGTGTCAGTGCTTGCCCCTAGGCTTGTCGGCATGTCCCCCGATTACGTACTTCCTGGTTCCGTGCGGTCCGCCGCGGAGCTGAACGATCAGATCCGTGCGCTGTGGCGGCGCGCGGGCGGGACCCTGTCGGCGCAGGAGCGCGTGGAGTACGAGTTGCTGGTGGTCGAGTGGGCGACCGCGATCCGCGGCGAGGTCATCGAGGCGGCCTGAGCGACGGGGCCGCCGCGGCGCGGAGTCGCCCGCCGCGGCGCCGACCGGGCCCCGCCCGTCGGGCGAGTCAGCGCCCGCCCGCCACCCGGAGCACCGTCCCCGTCGTGTAGGAAGCGTCGGGCGACATCAGCCAGGCGATCGCCGCGGCGATCTCCTCCGCCCGGCCGGCCCGTCCGATCGGCACCGCCGCCCCCATCCGCGCCGCCCGGTCCGCGTCGCCCGCGGCCGCGTGCATCTCGGTGTCGACCACCCCGGGCGCGACGGCGTTGACCCGGATCCCGTCCGGGCCGAGTTCCTTGGCCAGGCCCAGCGTCAGCGCGTCGACACCGGCCTTCGTCGCCGCGTAGTGGACGTACTCCCCGGGGCTGCCGAGGGTCGCGGCGCCCGACGACACGTTCACGATCGCGCCGCTCCCCCGCGGTGTCATCAGCCGCGCGGCCCGCCGGGCGCACAACAGCACGCCGAGCAGGTTGACGTCGAGGACCCGGCGCAGGTCCGCGGTGTCGCTGTCGGCGAGCCGCCCCAGGGGGCCGGTCACCGCCGCGTTGTTCACCAGTCCCGCCACCGGGCCGAGCCGCTCCTGCGCCGTGTCGAAGAGCCGGTCGACGTCGGCCTCGACGGACGTGTCCGCCCGCACCGCGACAGCGCGGCCGCCCGCCTCGCGCACCCCCGCGACGACCGCTTCGGCGGCCGCCGCGTCGCGCGCGTAGCCCACGACGACGTCGTGCCCGTCCGCCGCGAGCCGCAGACAGGTCGCCGCGCCGATCCCCCGGCTGCCGCCGGTGACCACCGTGAGGGGTCGCGTCATGACTACCTCCAGATTTGATCGATCATCGATCATCTTAGGGAGAAGGTCGCGCGCCGCACAGGCCCCGGTGTGATCAACTGAGTTCGCTCTCGTCGTGGACGCACACTGTAGGGATCACCGGGTAGGGAGGCGCCCATGAAGACGCTCGACCACTGGCCGGTCTCCCCATGGCGGCGCTCGGCCGTCGCCGTGCTCGCCGGCGCGCTGCCCGTGCTCGCCTTCCCGGGTCCGGCCCTGTGGTGGTGGGCCTGGTTCGCGCTGGTCCCCTGGATCCTGCTGGCCCGTAGCGCGCCGAGCGGGAAGCGCGCGGCGTACGACGGGTGGTGCGGCGGGTTCGGGTTCGTGCTGGCGATGCACCACTGGCTGCTGCCGAACCTGCACGTGTTCACGTTCGTCATCGCCGCGCTGCTCGGCGCGCTGTGGGTCCCGTGGGGCTGGCTGGTACGCCGGATGCTGGGCGGGGCGCCGTCCGCCGGGCGGGCCGCGGCGGCCCTGGTGGTGCTGCCGTCGGGCTGGCTGCTGGCGGAGTTGGTCCGCTCCTGGCAGGGGCTGGGCGGCCCCTGGGGGATGCTCGGCGCCAGCCAGTGGCAGGTCGCACCGGCGCTGCGGCTCGCGTCGGTGGGAGGGGTCTGGCTGCTCAGCTTCCTGGTGGTGGCCGTCAACGTCGCGGTCGCCGTCCTCGTCGCCGTGCGCCGGGCGAGGGTACCGGCCCTGGCCGGGCTCCTCGCCACGGCCGCGGCCACCTCGGCGGCCTGGGTCTGGTCACCGCGCCCCGACACCGACGAGCGGGTCGCGATCGGCGTGGTGCAGCCGGGCATCGTCGCCGGGGCGGGCAGCGCCGACCGGCGCTTCGACCGTGAGGAGCGGCTGACCCGGCGGCTCGCGGACCGGGACCTCGACCTGATCGTCTGGGGCGAGAGCAGCGTCGGCTTCGACCTGGACGACCGGCCCGACCTCGCCCGGCGGCTCGCGGCCCTGTCCCGGGAGACCGGTGCGGACCTTCTGGTCAACGTGGACGCGCGGCGCTCCGGCCGGCCCGGCATTTACAAGAGTTCGGTGCTCGTCGGCCCCGAGGGCCCGACCGGCGACCGGTACGACAAGATGCGGCTCGTTCCCTTCGGGGAGTACGTGCCGTTCCGCTCGCTGCTCGGCTGGGCCACCTCGGTCGGCAAGGCGGCGGGCGAGGACCGCAGGCGGGGCAGCGAGCAGGTGGTGATGGAGGCGGGTGACGGTCTGCGGATCGGGCCGATGGTCTGCTTCGAGAGCGCGTTCCCCGACATGAGCCGCCGGCTGGCCGCCGACGGTGCCGAGGTGCTGCTGGCCCAGTCGTCCACGTCGACGTTCCAGCACACCTGGGCGCCCGAGCAGCACGCCTCGCTCGCCGCGCTGCGCGCCGCCGAGACCGGCCGGCCGATGGTGCACGCCACGCTGACCGGCGTCTCCGCCGTCTACGACGCGAACGGCGCGCGGATCGGCTCCTGGCTCGGCACCGGCGCGAGCGAGGCGCGGGTGTACGAGATCCCCCTCGCCCACGGCACCACGCCGTACGTCCGCTACGGCGACTGGGCGGTGCACGCGGCGCTGCTGACCCTCGCGGCCTGGGCCGCCGCCGAGGGCGTGCGGACGGGGCGGCTCAGGCGGAGCGGTCCCGCACGGCCTGAACCACCCGCTCGCACAGCTCATGGGTCTCCAGCGCGTCCCGGGCGCTGAGCACCTCGCCGGAGCGCACCGCGTCGAGGAAGGCGAGCACCGCCTGCTCGATACCGCGCTGGCGGGCCACGGGGACCCAGTCGCCGCGCCGCCGCACCGTCGGCTGGCCCTTGTGGTCGATCACCTCGGCGAGGTTGACCACCTGGCGCTTGGTGTCCTGGCCGGAGACCTCCAGGATCTCCTCCGCCGAGCCGCTGAGCCGGTTCATCACGCCGAGCGCGGTGAAGCCGTCCCCGGCGAGCTGGAGCACGACGTGGTGGAGCAGGCCGTCCTCGGTCCGGGCGCGCACGGTCACGTCGTCGACCGGGCCCGGCACCAGGAACCGCAGTGTGTCGACGACGTGGATGAAGTCGTCGAGGACCATCGTGCGCGGGTCCTCGGGCAGCCCGGTGCGGTTCTTCTGCATGAGGATGAGCTCGCGCGGGTGCTCGGCGCACTGCTCGTAGCCGGGGGCGTGGCGCCGGTTGAAGCCGACGGCGAGGCCGGTGCGCCGCTCCTCGGCGAGGGCGACCAGGCGTGCGGAGTCGGCGAGTTCGTAGGCGAGGGGCTTGTCCACGTAGGTGGGGACGCCGGCTTCGAGGAGCCGGGTCACGATCTCGGGGTGGGCCGCCGTCGGCGCGTGCACGAAGGCGGCGTCCAGGCCCTGGGCGAGGAGTGCGTCGAGGTCGGCGTGGCGCTGCGCCGGCGGGAGGCGCAGCTTGTCGGCGACCCGGGTGAGGGTGGCGGGGGTACGGGTCTGCAGGTGCAGTTCGATCCCGGGGAGGGCGGCGAGCACCGGCAGATAGGCCTTCTGCGCGATGTCGCCGAGTCCGATGCAGCCGACCTTCACGGGATGTGCTCCTCTGACGCTCGTGACGCTCTCCGACCTGGGTCCGCCGGGAAGCATACGGGGGCCGCGGTGGCCGCCGGTCGGCGATGCCGTCGAAGCCGCGCGGGAGCGGGGCCGGTCCCGCGGTCCGGTCGCCGCCCCGGCCGGGACTCGGGTGTCTGGCCCCGGGAACCTGCGGGCGGACCGCCGGGCCGGTGAAAACCCGTGGTCAGGAGGGCCGGTGCGGGCGAGGATACGGGCATGACGACCGAACGCCGCGAACCCGCCGTCGACGCCGACGAACGCACCATGCTGGAAGGCTGGCTCGAGTACCACCGGCAGACCCTCGCCTGGAAGTGCGAGGGGCTCACCGAGGAGCAGTTGAGGACGGCCGCCGTGGCGCCCTCGGCGTTGTCCCTGACGGGACTCGTCCGGCACATGGCGGAGGTGGAGCGCAGCTGGTATCGCAGAGTGCTGGCCGCCGAGGACGCGGGACCGATCTACTACTCCGACGACAACCCGGACGGCGAGTTCCTGCTCACCGACGCGGACACCTTCGCCGAGGCCCGCGCCACCTGGCAGGCCGAGATCGAGGCTGCCCGGCGCAACGCGGTCGGTGTCCCCTTGGGCGAACCGACCCGGGGCAGGCACCTGCGCACCGGTGAACGCTTCACCCTGCGCTGGATCCACATGCACATGATCGAGGAGTACGCGCGTCACAACGGGCACGCGGACCTGATCCGCGAGCGCCTGGACGGGGCCACGGGCGACTGACGTCACCTCCGGTCGCCCACGGGCCTCCGTACGGGGCCGGAGATCACCCGTGCGGGGCAACCTGCGCTTGTCCGGCGTCGCGGAAGGCGCCCGAGCGAGCAGAGTGGCGCGGGTGCATCGAACTGCGACCACCGCGACTCTTCTGGTGACCGTGGCCGTTTCGGCCCTGGCCGGCTGTACGACGGTCCGGGGTCCGGGCGTGGCCGACCCGTCGGCGGCCGGACCCCGTTCGTCCGCCCCCCGCCCCGACGGCCCGGTCGATCCACGGGCCGTCCAGGCCCCGGCCCGGGAGGCGCTGGAGATGATCGGCCCTTCCCCGTCCTCGTCCACGGACCGGGCCACCGGGGAGTCGCGCCGTCCGAAGCCCTCCACCACCGCACCCGCGCCGCCCGCCCGTGCCCCCGAGCAGCGGGCCGCCCGCCCCGCCGCCCCGGACCGCGCGCCCGCACCGTCCCGCTCCAAGGCGCCCGACCCGCCGCGCACGTCCGGTGGCGACGCCGGCAAGAACGCGGACGTGTGCTCCCTCGGCAAGCGGTACGGCGGTTGGCGGCCGGGCAGCCCCGAGGCACAGATCTGCGATCAGGCGTACGGCCACTGAACCCGGCCGGGGCCCGCGGAGCCTGCTCGACGCCCCAGACGCCGGCCCACGCCACGGGGACCCGCCCGACGCCGGAGGCACGGCGCCGGTGCCCAGGCGGGCCGGCCCGCGTCACGTGGGCCGACCGGTGTTCACGGTTGCTGCCGCGGCGGTCGCCCCCGTCCCCCGGGCCGGTCGGGCCGGTCCGTGCCCCGGCCGGCGCCGTCCAGGCGCATCTCCAACCGGTCGATCGAAGCGCGCACGCCCTCTCCGTAGCGGCCGGGCGCGAGGGACTCGGCCGCGCCTCGGGCGCGGCGCAGATGCAGGCGGGCGGCCTCTGTGTCGCCGAGCCGGTCGTAGTCCGCGGCCAGGTTCAGGTGGAGCGAGGGATACAGGGCCCGGGCGGCGGGCGTGGCCGCGTGCCGGTCGGCGAGCCGGTCCTCCGTCAGCTCCTCGGCGGCCGACAACGCCCTGAGGTCCCAGGCCAGTTCTTCTTCGGGATCGTCCTGGGTGTCGGCCAGGTAGTGGGCCAGCGTGCAGCGGTGCAGGGGGTCGCCGTGCTCGCCGATCTCCGCCCACAGCCCGAGGAAGCGGTGCCGGGCCTCCTCGCGGTCGCCCGCGTGATGCAGCATGACGACCTGGCCGATCCGCGTCGGCACCGCGTCCGGCGCCGCCTGCTCCTGTCCCTGCGCCACCGCGTCCTCCGTGCCCTCGTCGGCTGTCCCGACGACGCTAACCGCACGCACCGGCATTCCCGGTCAGGCGGCACCGGGACGCGCGCGGGCCGGTCGGGTGCCGGACCGGCCCGGGTGACGGGACGGTCAGCCCAGATTCGGGACGGTCCAGTCGATCGGCTCGTGGCCCTGCGCCCCGACCGCCTCGTTGATCCGGGTGAACGGGCGGGAGCCGAAGAACTTCTTCGCCGACAGCGGCGAGGGGTGCGCGCCCTTGACCACCACGTGCCGCGTCTCGTCGATCAGCGGCAGCTTCTTCTGCGCGTAGTTGCCCCACAGCACGAACACGGCCGGGTCGGTCCGGCCGGCCACCGCGCGGATCACCGCGTCGGTGAACAGCTCCCAGCCGCGGCCCTTGTGCGAGTTCGCCTCGCCGGCGCGGACCGTGAGCACCGCGTTGAGCAGCAGGACCCCCTGCTTCGCCCAGGGCATCAGATATCCGTTGTCCGGGATCGGGGTGTCCAGCTCCGCGTGCATCTCCTTGTAGATGTTCCGCAGGGACGGCGGGACCTTCACGCCCGGCCGGACCGAGAAGCACAGCCCGTGCCCCTGGCCCTCGCCGTGGTAGGGGTCCTGGCCGAGGACCAGCACCTTCACCCGGTCGAAGGGCGTGGCCTCCAGCGCGGCGAAGACCTCCTCGCGCGGAGGGTAGACGGGGCCGTTCGCCCGCTCCTCCTCGACGAACTCCATCAGCTCCTTGAAGTACGGCTGCTGCAGCTCGCCGCCCAGCACCTCGCGCCAGGACTCGGGCAGCATGGCGGTGTCGGTCACGTCAACTTCCTAACGCTGTGCGGTCGCTTCCACTCCTGAAGAACCTACCCGCGACCACTGACAACGGGCTCCCGTCCGGCACCCCCCGCCCGGGGCCCTCCGGGGCTACCAGCTCGTCTTCCGGCGGAACTGCCACATCATCATGATCGTCGACGGGTCCAGGGCCTGTTCCGCGCCCGATATCTCCGTGCTGACGGCGACGTACTGCTTGCCCTGCCACAGCGGCAGCAGCCGGGCGTCGTCCACCATGATCTGCTGCGCCCGCTCGAACTGCCGCTCCACGTTGGCCCGGTCGCTCTCCCGGCGCGAACGCGGCAGCAGCTCACCGGTGATCTCCGGTGCGACGTAGGGCGTGCCGAGGGCGTTCTGCTCGCCGACGAAGGGGGCGATGAAGTTCTCCGCGTCCGGGAAGTCCGGGGACCAGCCGCGTCCGAACACCGGGTACTCGCCCTTCTGGTAGCCCGCGACGTACGTCTTCCAGGGACGGCTCTCGAGGGTGACCTCGAACAGCCCCGAGGCGTCGAGCTGCCGCTTGATCTCCTTGAACTCCTCGGCCGTCTCGGAGCCGTAGCGGTCGCTGGTGTACCAGAGGGTGAGCGGCACGGGTTCGGTGATGCCGGCGTCCTCGAGCAGCTCGCGCGCCTTGGGGACGCTGGGGTCGCCGTAGTCGTCGAAGAAGCCCGTGGTGTGACCGGTGAGACCGGCGGGGACCATCGAGTACAGTGGATCGACGGTGTCCTGGTAGACCTCGTGGGCGATCGCCGCCCGGTCGATCACCTGGGCGACGGCCTGGCGCACCGCCTTGCGTCCCGCCCAGGGGTCCTCGGGGTTGAAGACCAGGTAGCTGATCTCCGTTCCGCTGCCCTCGACCAGTTGGAGGTGCTCGTCCTTGCCGGACTTGCCCTGGAGGTCGATGACGTCGTCGGCGGCGAGGCCCCGGTAGGTCACCTGGATGGCGCCGTCGCGCAGCGCCTTCACCATGCCGGCGGAGTCCTTGAAGTAGCGGACGGTCACCGCCTTGTTGTGGCGCTCGGCGAAACCCTCGTAGCGGTCGTTGCGCACGAGTTCGGCCCGTTCGCCGTCCTTGTACGACTGGAGGGTGTACGGTCCCGAGCCCACGACACCGGCGTCCTCGCGCAGGGCGTCCGCGGGGTAGTCGTCGGGGTCGACGATCGACATGGCGGGCGTGGCGAGCACGAACGGGAAGGTGGCATCGGGCTTGTTGAGGTGGAAGACCACCTCGCGCCCGCTGGGCGCCTGGACCCGTTCGAGGCTGCCGAGCAGGCCGGCCGGGCCGCCGTTGACGTTGATGTCCTTGATCCGGTCGATCGAGTACTTGACCGCCCGGGCGTCGAGGCGGTCGCCGTTGGAGAAGGTCAGGCCCTCGCGCAGCTCGCACCGGTACACCCGGTTCGTGGAGTCGGTGAACGCGCACTTCTCCGCGGCGTCGGGCTGGGGCGCGGTGGCGCCGCTGGGGTAGCTCAGGAGCGTCTGGTAGATGTTCCGGAACAACTCCCAGGAGCCGTCCCAGGAGGCGGCCGGATCGAGGGTGCTGGGGGCGCTCGTGGTCCCCACGACGATGGGTCCTTCGTCCTTGGGATCGTCGGGCGACAGGATGCCGCATCCGGTGGCCAGCGACGACATGGACACGATGGCCACCACCCGCCGCAGGCCTCGGTTCCGGTTGAACACGCGCACGCTCCTCGATCCGCCGTACCAAGGGTCGGCAGACCATACCGCAGCGCCACGCCACCTGAACCCCCTTCTGAACAGGGGTTTTGATCATCTGGGGATGACTACGTTGTCATGCTCCGCATCGTCTCGGAACGCGGACACGGGCGCCGCCGGCGAGGACGGCGCCCGTGTCCGGGATCGATCTTGAGACTCCTCCGTGGGCGAGATCAGGCCACGCCCGCGTTGAGGAAGATGCCGCCGTCGACGACGAGCGTCTGACCGGTGACCCAGGCGGACTGCTCCGAGGTGAGGAACTCGGCGGCACCCCCGATGTCGGAGGGCACGCCGAGCCGGCCCAGCGGGTAGCCCGAGGCGGCCTCCTCCTCGCGGCCCTCGTACAGGGCGGCGGCGAACTTGGTCTTCACGACCGCCGGTGCGATCGCGTTGACCCGCACCTTGGGCGCGAACTCGTGCGCGAGCTGCGCGGTGAGGTTGATCAGCGCGGCCTTGCTGACCCCGTACGCGGCGATGAAGGGGGACGGGGAGAGACCCGCGACCGAGGCGATGTTGACGATCGCGCCCCCGTTGTCCTTCTGCCAGGCGTGCCAGGTGCGCTGCGCGAAGCCGAGCGCGGAGATCACGTTGGTCTCGAAGACCTTGCGCGCGACGTTCAGGTCGAGGTCGGCGATCGGCCCGAACACCGGGTTGGTACCGGCGTTGTTGACCAGGAAGTCGACGCGTCCGAAGGCCTCCATCACGCGCTCGACGGCGACGGCCTGGTGGACCTCGTCGTGCGCCTTGCCCGCGACGCCGATCACCCGGTCGGAGCCGAGCCGGTCGACGGCCTCCTTCAGCGCGTCCTCGTTGCGGCCGGTGATGCAGACCCGGTCGCCGCGCGCGACCAGCGCCTCGGCGACACCGTAGCCGATGCCGCGGCTGGCGCCCGTGACGAGCGCGACCTTGCCGGAGAGTCCGGGCAGTTCAGTCATGTCAGTGTTCCCAACCGTTCCTGGTGGTCTCCGTGTTCCCTGTTCGCTAGTCGAGCGGTCCGCCGGCCACGTACAGCACCTGGCCGGAGACGAACCCGGCGGCCTCGCCGGTGAAGAAGGCGATGGCGTTGGCGATGTCGTCGGGCTCGCCCACGCGCGCGACCGGGATCTGGGTGGCGGCGGCGGCCTTGAAGTCGTCGAAGCCCATGCCGACGCGGTCGGCGGTGGCCTTCGTCATCTCGGTGGCGATGAAGCCGGGGGCGACGGAGTTGGCGGTGACGCCGAACTTGCCCAGCTCCTTGGCGAGGGTCTTGGTGAAGCCCTGGAGACCGGCCTTGGCGGCGGAGTAGTTGACCTGGCCGCGGTTGCCGAGGGCGGAGGAGGAGGACAGGTTGACGATGCGGCCGAACTTGGCGTCCACCATGTGCTTCTGGCAGGCCTTCGACATCAGGAAGGCACCGCGCAGGTGCACGTTCATGACGGTGTCCCAGTCGGAGACGCTCATCTTGAACAGCAGGTTGTCGCGCAGCACGCCCGCGTTGTTGACGAGGATCGTCGGCGCACCCAGCTCCTCGGCGATGCGCGCGACGGCCGCCTCGACCTGCGCCTCGTCGGAGACGTCGCAGCCGACCGCGAGCGCCCTGCCGCCGGCCGCGGTGATCTTCTCCACGGTGTCCTTGCAGGCCGCCTCGTCGAGGTCGATGACGGCGACGGCACGGCCCTCGGCGGCCAGTCGTACGGCGGTGGCGGCACCGATGCCGCGCGCGGCTCCGGTGACTACGGCGACCCGCTGCTCAGTGGTGGACATTCGCTGCTTCTCCTCGTCCTGGGGATGCGGCCCGTGCGGAGCGTGCGCCCTCGGGTGAGCGACCGCTTAGTACCTTCCGCAGACGTGACGCTAGAAGCCCTGGCACCCGGTGTCAACGGGACACCGGGCCGGTGTGATCCATTACCTGGGGCCTGCGCGTCCGTCACCCGGCCCCGGTCGCCCGATCGGCCCAGCGCTGGGGGCCGCCCGGCCGCCGGGCACCTAGCGTCGAAGCGCGAGCCACTCGTGGCCGGAAAGGAGGCGTCCATGCGCCGTCGTACCGGTGCAGCAGGCATAGCCGTCGCGATCGCCGCGATGGTGCCGCTGGCCGACCCCGCACATGCCCAGGACCTCAGGACGAATTCGGAGCCGGACTGCCGCAGCTCCACCTACCGGGAAGCGGCCCAGGTCGGGCTGTACGACGATCCGGGCGAACCGGACCCGCTGTGTCCGGACGCGTTCGGCGAGGACCGACCCGACGACGGCCGGCTCGATGACGGCGGTCTGCTCGACGACGGCCGACTCGACGACGGCCGACTCCAAGAAGGCCGGCTCGACGAGGGCCGCACCGACGGGGGTGGCGCGGACGAGGGCAGGTTCGACGGGGGCGGACAGGACCAGTCGCGCCCCGGCGAAGGCCGCCCCGACGGGAGCAGCCTTGAGGGAGGCGGGCTCGAGGGCGGCGGACTCGAGGGAGGCCGCCTCGACGCGGGCGGTCTCGACGCGGGCCGCCTCGGCCGGACGCGGCCCGACGAGGGCCACGCCGACCGGGACCATGCCGACCAGGGTGGGATCCGTGAGGTCCGGGACGGGGACGACGGCTCGGCCGGCGCCGCGCACCCGCGCGGGGACCAGCTCCCGACGATCTCCGCCACCTCCCAGCCGCGCCCGGCCACCACCATGCCGGTCCCGGCCCCGGCCACCAGCGCACCGGCACCCGCCGTCTCCCCCACCGTCACGCCGACCCTCGGCACCCGGGGCGGACTGGGCGGCGCCTCGGGCACCGGTCCGAGCGACTGGGACATCGGCATCGGCCTGACCTTCGTGACCGGTGCGGCACTGGCCGCGGGCTACGTGATCAGGCGCCGCCGACGCGCCTGAGGCACGCCCGCCACCTACCGCCCGTACGCCCGTACGCCTCTACCGCACCAGCAGGCCGAGGAGCCGTTCCGTCTCGGCCGCCGGGTCGGTGGTGAGACCGGTGTGGACGGGTCCCGGCTGGACGATGGTCGACCGGGGTGCGATCAGCCAGCGGAAGCGGCGGCCGGGGTCGTCCTCGGCCGCCTGGCCCGCCGCTTCCCCGCCGGCGCACACGCCCTCCACGGCACGCAGCGCCGCCCGCACGCCGGGCAGGTCCACGTGCGGGTCCAGGGCGAGGAGCCTGCCCTCGTCGAGGTGGGTGCGGGCACCGACGTAGGACCTGGCCCGGCAGTAGACGAGCACGCCGGCGTTGACGCACTCCCCGCGCTCGACGCGCGGTACGACGCGCAGCAGCGCGTACTCGAAGACGTGACGGTCGCTCATCGCTTCCCCTGGGCCGGCTCGACGCGTTCGTGGATGGTGGCGGCCCGCGCGAGCAGGGGCTCGGCGTAGGCCCTGCGGAGGTCGTCGGGCGTGGCGAAGCCGGGCTCGTCCCGCAGCCAGACGTCCGGGATCTCGGCGGTGACCTCGGCCAGGAGTTCCTCGGTGACCCGGGGCGCGAGTGCGGCGGCGGCCGAGCGGACGTCCGGCGCGAAGGACGCGAGGGCGTGGTCGGCGGCGGCGTAGGGGCGGGCGGCGGAGGCCTCGGCGCCGGGCCAGTTGTGGTGCCAGATCATGGTGGCGCCGTGGTCGATGAGCCACGTCTCGCCGCGCAGCCGCAGCAGGTTGGGGTTGCGCCAGGACCGGTCGACGTTGTTGACCAGCGCGTCGAACCAGACGATCCGTCCGGCCTCCTCGGCGCTCACCTCGAAGGCGAGCGGGTCGAAACCGAGCGCGCCGGAGAGGAATTCCATGCCGAGGTTGGTGCCGCCGCTGGACTTGAGCAACTCCTGTACCTGCTGGTCGGGTTCGCCGAGCCCGAGCACCGGGTCGAGGTCGACCGCGACCAGTCGCGGCACCCGGAAGCCCAGCCGGCGGGCGAGTTCGCCGCAGACCACCTCGGCGACGAGCGTCTTGCGGCCCTGGCCCGCGCCGGTGAACTTCAGGACGTACGTCCCGAAGTCGTCGGCCTCGACGAGTCCCGGCAGCGAGCCGCCCTCACGCAACGGCGTGATGTAGCGGGTCGCGATGACTTCCTTGAGCATCGTCCCAGGTTACCGGCGTGGTGAGGGAGCGCGGGCGGTGGGCGCGATCCGGCCGACAGCGAATCGACAGCCGTGTTTTACGCCCACCCGACCGCCGGCCCGGCAGCATCTCGGCACGGTCTGAACAGCACGTGCCACGGGGCCGTACCTCTCGGCAGATCATCACGCATCCACCCCGGAAGGGAACCCCAGCATGACCAGCGCATCGTTTCACCCCGCAGCGGGACCGGCCCGTCGTACCGTCGTGGCGGCGGCCGGAGCGGCGGGACTCACCGCCGTGCTGACCGCCTGCGGAGGCTCGGACGACGACGCTTCGAGCGACACCGTCGCCTCCGGCTCCGCGTCCCAGGAGGCGGGCGGCGGCGGTTCGGGCGGCGGCGAGAACGCCGGGGCCGGAGCGGCGCTCGCCGCGACCGCCGACATACCCGAGGGCGGCGGGAAGGTCTTCCCCGATCAGAAGGTGGTGGTCACCCAGCCGGCGGCGGGCGAGTTCAAGGCGTTCTCCGCCACCTGCACCCACCAGGGCTGCGCCGTGAAGAGCGTGGCCGACGGCGTCATCAACTGCCCGTGCCACAACAGCAACTTCTCGATCACCGACGGCAGTGTGCAGAGCGGTCCGGCGACCAAACCGCTGCCCGCCGTGCGGATCGCGGTCGGCGGGGACTCGATCCGGCTGGCCGAATGACCGTGCCGCAGCGCCGGGGCCGCAGGATCATGATGACGCCCGGTGAGCTGGAGGAGTTCCTGACCGGCCGGCGCACGTGCCGCCTCGCCACGGTCTCGGCCGACGGCGCCCCGCACGTCAGCACGCTCTGGTTCGTGTGGGACGGCTCCTCGATGTGGCTGTACTCGGTCGTGCGCAGCAGACGCTGGACCGACCTGCGGCGCGACCCGCGGGTGGCGGTCGTCGTCGACACGGGCGAGGAGTACGACGAGTTGCGGGGCGCGGAGCTGTCCGGCCGGGTGGAGTTCGTGGGCGAGGTGCCGCGCACCGGTGAGCTGCGCGCCGAACTCGATCTCCCGGAGACCCTGTTCGCCCGCAAGTACTTCGACCTCCAGGAGATGCCGCACGACGGCCGGCACGCCTGGCTGCGGCTGACGCCGGAGAAGGTCGTCTCCTGGGACTTCCGCAAGCTGGCGTCCCGGTAACCGGGCTCGGCGCGGCCGGGCTCGGCGTACCGGGCCGCTCGACCCGCCCGGCCGACACCCGCCCGGCTCGCGCCGGGCGCCCACGCCGGTCGCTCACCCCGCCTCACCCACCTGCCGCGCCGTGGCCCTCAGCGCGTCCACCGCCGCCCGGATCGACGGGCGGCGGTCGGCGTCCGCGCGCCAGACGACGTACACGTGCCGGCGCACACGCTGCTTCAGCGGGGCGGTGACGACCCCGGCGGGCACCGGATGACGTCCGAGCAGCGGGGCGATGCACACGCCGAGCCCCGCCGCGACCAGCCCGAGCTGGGTGTGGGTCTCGGCGGCGCGGTGGCCGACGATCGGCTCGACGCCCTTGGAGCGCAGCGTGAACATCAGCCACTCGTGGCAGAACTCGCCCTCTCCCCACGTGATCCACTCGTCCTCGGCGAACTCGGCGAGGTCCACCTCGTCGCGGTCGGCGAGCCGGTGGCCGACCGGCATGGCGACGTCGGCGGGGTCGTCCAGGAGCGGCGCCTTGACCAGACCGTCGGGCAGCGGCATCGGCTTGTTGTACCAGTCGAGGACGACGGCCAGGTCGAGGTCGCCGCGCACGACGCCGTTGATGGCGCGCTCCGGCTCCAGTTCCGAGGAGCGGATGCGCAGCGCGGCGTGCTCGGCCCGCAGGGCGGCCAGCGCGGCGGGGAAGAGTCCGCGGGCCGCCGTCGGGAACGCCGCCAGCCGCAGCTCGCCCGCCACCTGTCCGCGCTGCGCCTCCAGGTCGGCCTGGGCCAGTTCGACCTGGGAGAGGATGCGGGCCGCGTGCTCGGCGAGCAGCCGTCCCGCGTCCGTGAGCCGTACGCCCCGTCCGTTCTTGGCGAGGAGCCGCTGGCCGGCCTCGCGTTCCAGCTTGGCCAGCTGCTGCGAGACGGCCGAGGTGGTGATGTGCAGTCCGGCGGCGGCGCCGCTGACCGATCCGTGCCGGGCGAGGGCGTCGAGGGTACGCAGGCGCTCCAGGTTCAACATGTAAGCGATGCTACGAGATACTCCGTGCGAAATCTCGATTGTGCTAAGAGGACAGCTGGCTCATCGTTGCCTGCATGAGTAGCAGCGTCGTGTCCCCGCCCGCAGTCCGTCGCGTCCTCGACTGGCGCCTGCGCTTCGGGCTCCTCTCCCTCGTCTGGGGCTTCAGCTTCCTCTTCATGAAGGTGGGCACCGAGAGTTTCGCCCCGTTCCAGGTCACGCTGGGGCGGCTGGCGTTCGGCACGGCCGTGGTCGCCGCGGCGATGGCGGTGAAGCGGGAGCGGCTTCCGCGCGGGGCGCGGACGTGGGCACATCTGACGGTGGCCGGGTTCCTCCTCAACGCGCTCCCCTTCTCCCTGTTCGCCTTCTCGGAGCTGACGATCCCCTCGTCCCTCGCGGGCATCTGCAACGCGACCTCACCGCTGTGGGGCATGGCCCTGTCGCTGGTCGCCCTGTCCGAGGACCGGCCGACGCGGCGCCGGGTGGCCGGCCTCGGCATCGGCTTCCTCGGCGTCCTGACGGTGCTGGGTGTCTGGCAGGGCTTCCACGGGCTCGACGTCACGGGCACGGCGCTGGCCCTGCTGGCGTCGCTGAGCTATCCGGTCGGCTGGATCTACGTCCGCCGCACCCTGGCCGGCTCCGGCCACTCCCATCTCTCCCTCACCGGGGCCCAGCTGGGTCTGGCCACGCTGCAACTGGCCGTCGTGACGCCGCTGTTCACCACGGTGCCGACCAGTTTCCCGATGCTGCCGCTGCTCTCGGTCGCGGCTCTGGGCGTCCTCGGCACGGGGATCGCCTTCCTGATCCAGTACGACCTGGTCGCCGAGGTCGGTCCGACGACGGCCCAGATGGTCACGTACTTCACTCCGGTCATCGCCACGGCCGCGGGCGTCGCACTCCTGGGCGAGTCGCTGTCCTGGTCGACCCCCGTCGGCGCGGTGATCGTCCTGGCCGGCGCGGCGCTGACCCAGTCCCGTCCCAGAACCCGCCGGGACGGCACCACGCCGGAGCCGGCCCACCGGACGGGGTCGCGGGCGCGGGCGCGACAGGGGTCGGGGGTCTGAGACCTCCCCGGCCGGTCGCCGTCGCGCAGTACGTCCGACGGAACCAGCCCGGACTCGTCCGCCAACCACCGCCGCCCGGCATCCTCATGCCCGGCACCCCTCCCGCCCCGCGGCCGTGCACCCCGGCACCCCCGCTCGGCATCCTCACCCCCGGCACCCCTCCCACCCCGCGCCCGTGCACCACCGGCACCCCCGCTCGGCATCCTCACCCCCGGCACCCCTCTGCCGCCCGACGCCCGTGCACCACCGGCACCCCTGCCGCCCGGCATCCCTACACCGGGCGTCCCGGCCCTCTGCCCCTGGCGCCCCTGCCCCCCAGCACCTCCGCCATCCCGTGCCCGCGCCCCCGGCACCCCTGCCACCCTGCCGCCCGGCGCCCGTCCCCCGGCGTCCCGACCCTTTGCCGCCCGGCGCCCGTGCCGACCGGCACCTCCCCACCGGAGCCGTCGCCGACCGGAGCCGTTGCCGAGCGCGCCGGGACCAGCACGGCGCCCGCGCGAGGCGGACGGGGCCTCGGGGCGTCAGGCGAGGGTCCGCGGCGGCCCCGACCCCGGTCCGACCGCCGCCGCGACCGCCGCCGCCAGCGGGCCGGCGTCCTCCTCCCCCAGCGTCGAGACGGTGATCCGGATGCCGGGCGGGGCGCTCAGCCGGAAGCGGGCGCCGGGGGCCACGGCCCAGCCGGCGTGCAGGAGACGGGCGACGGCGCCGGTCTCGTCCGGCACCGGGATCCACGCGTTCAGGCCGCTGCGCCCGTACGCGGCGACCCCGTGTTCCGCGAGGGCGCCGAGAAGCGCGTCCCGGCGTCGTCCGTACACGCCCGCCGCGCGGGGGCCCGCCGGACCGTCCGCCCACAGCCGGGCCACGGCCCGCTGGGTGATGCGGCTGACCCAGCCGGGGCCGAGCCGCTGGCGCCCGCGCACCCGGTCGAGCGTCACGGGGTCCCCGGTGAGCACGGCAAGCCGCAGGTCGGGGCCGCATGCCTTGGCGGCCGAGCGGACGAAGGCCCAGTGGGATGTCGTACCGGCGAGGGGATGCAGGGGAAGGTCGACGATGCCGTGGCCGTGGTCGTCCTCGATGAGCAGCGTCCCCGGGTGGTCGCGCAGTACGGACCGCAGGGCACGCGCGCGTGCCGGGCCCACCGCCGCGCCCGTCGGGTTCTGCGCGCGGTCCGTGACCACCAGGGCACGGGCCCCGGCCGCCAGGACCCGGCGTACGTCCTCGGGCAGCGGCCCCTGGTCGTCGACCCCGACGGCGACCGCGCGCAGCCCGAGCGCGGGGACGAGGTCGAGGAGGCTGCCCCAGCCCGGGTCCTCGACGGCGACGGCGTCACCGGGCTTGAGATGGGCCGCGAGGACCCGCTCCATCGCGTCCAGCGAGCCGGACGTCACCGCCACGGGCCCGTCCGGCACACCGTCGGCGTCCAGCTCGGCCCGTGCGACGGCCGCCAGTTCGGGGTCCACGGGGGCGTGCCCGTACAGCACGGGTTCGCGGTCGCCCTGTTCGGCCGCGGCGGCGAACACGGGGCCCAGCGCGGGCAGCAGCGCCGGGTCGGGATTGCCGTCGGACACGTCGCGCACGCCCTCGGGCACCGAGACGCGGATGAACTCCCGCCCGGTGGTGGCCGGTTTCGCGCGCACCCGGCTGCCCCGCCGCCCGGCCGTCTCGATGACGCCGCGCTCGCGCAGGGTTCGATAGGCGACGGCGACGGTGTTCGGGTTCACCCCCAGCCGCTGCGCCAACTCCCGCATGGGCGGCAGGGACTGCCCCGGCTCCAGCTCCCCCGAGCCCACCGCACGCTCGACGCTCGCGGAGATCTCCGCTGCGCCCCGCCCTGTGATCCGATACTCTCCTAGCACAAAAACAATTATGCACTAGTGCAATGGAGAGTGCCATGCAGGGGACCACGGGGACGCCGTCGCAGCCCGCCGACACCTACCCGCCCACCGAACGCACCGTCCCGACCCGCTCCCCCGAGCGGGCCGCTTACGACAAGGAGCTGGTGCACTCGATACTCGACGAGGGCTACGTCTGCCATCTCGGTTTCGTCCGCGACGGCGCCCCGGTGGTCCTGCCCACGCTGTACGGCCGGGTGGGCGAGCGGCTCTACGTGCACGGCTCGACGGGCTCGCGCCCGTTGCGGATGACGGGCGCGGCCGACCCGGGGCTGCCGGTGTGCCTGACCGTGACGCATGTGGACGCGCTGGTGCTGGCCCGCTCCGCCTTCCACCACTCGATGAACTACCGGTCGGTGGTGGTGCACGGCACGGCGTACGAGGTGACGGACCCCGAGGAGCGGCGCGCGGCCCTGGACGCCCTGGTCGACCACGTCGTCCCGGGCCGCTCCCGCGACTCCCGGCCGGCGAACAGGAAGGAGCTGGCGGCCACCGCCGTGATCCGCCTCGACCTGGACGAGGTCTCCGCCAAGCTCCGCACCGGCGGCGTCAACGACGAGCCCGAGGACCTCGCCCTCCCGCACTGGGCCGGTCTCGTCCCGTTGCGCAAGGGGTACGAGGCTCCGGTCGCCGACCCGGGTCTGGACCCCGGCACCGCGCTGCCGGACTACCTGTCGGCCGGGTGACGCGGGTCCGTGCGGCGAGGGCTTCGGGGACCGCTCCGGGGAGCCTCCGCCGTCACGCCGGCGTCGGTCGCGCCCGCGGCTCCCTCGTCGCCCGCGCCGCCCGTGTCTCCGCCACCGCGAGCCCCGCGACCGAGCCGAGCATCAGCAGCGTCCCGGCCAGCGTCGCCGCCGTGAGGTGCTCGCCGAGCAGCAGGACGGCGAGCGCGGCCGCGCTGACCGGCTCGAGGAGCATGATCACGGAGACGGTCGCGGACCGCACGACGGCCGCGCCGGCGAAGTAGAGCCCGTAGGCGAGGGCGGTCGGGACGGCGGCGACGTACGCGAGGAGCCACAGCAGCCGGACCGGCTCGGCGGTGTGCGGCACCAGGCCCTCGGCCAGGGCGAGCGGCAGCAGGCACAGGCTCGTGACGGCGAACGCCCCCACGGACGTACTGGCGGCGTCCGCCCCGCCGCCCCTCCCCCACCAGCGGGTGAGCAGCGTCATCGCCGAGTACCCGACGGCGGACAGCAGCGCGAGCAGGACGCCCGGCAGGTGGACGGTCGCGCTCCCGCCGCCGAGGACGAGTACCGCGAGCCCGGCGAGCGCGCCGACGACGGCCGCGGCGCCGCCCCACCCGAGGTGCTCACCGAGGGCCAGACGTGCGCCGAGAGCGATCAGCACGGGCCCCGCGCCGAGGGTGACCACGGTGGCCACGGCGAGCCCGGTGGACTGGACGGCGGCGAAGTAGGCGGTCTGGAACACCGCCAGCCCGAGACCGGTGACGACGGCCCGCAGCGCCTTGCGGGCGAAGGGTTCCCGGACCGCCGGGCGCACCCGCGGTCGCAGCGGACGGGCGGCGAGCAGCAAAACGAGCCCCACCGCGCAGCGCCAGAACGACAGGGCGACGGGGCCCATGTCGCTGGCGCGGTAGACCAGCGAGGCGGCGGCACCGGCGGTGCCCCAGGCGACACCGGCGACGATCAGATAGAGGAGGCCACGCCCGACGGGCAGGCCGGAGACGGCGTTCGACACGAGTTCTCTCCGCAGACGCGCACGAGGCGCGGGAAGTTCTGAGCGGCCCCGGAGACGACCGGGGCGCGGGGACTCTCGTCTGCGGGCAGCACCGTCCCGCCCGGCGACTACGTGCCGGGCCGGTCGCAGGGGCCCGCCTCAGGCGGCCGGAGGCGGGAGGACGAGTGCGTCGGAGTGCATGATCGGCACTTTAGGTCGCCGTTCCCCGGCTCGACAACTCCCTTTCGGGCCCTCCGCCGGCCACGGGTTCCGCGGAGCCCTTCGCGGGGGTCGACGACTGGGCGATGAACGCGCCGGCCAGTACCACGACGCCGCCCACGATCTGCGGGGCGGAGAGGTGCTCGCCCAGCAGCACCCAGGCCAGCACGGTCGCGATGACGGCTTCGAGGCAGGCCACGACCCCGGCGACCTGCGGCGACAGGCGGCGCACGGCGACGATGCCGGTGACGTAGGCGAGCACGGTGGCGATGAGCACGATCCAGGCCAGCAGCAGGTACGCGGCCACGGGGGTGCCGTCCATGGGTGCGCTGCCGGCGAGGACGGACCAGTCCATGGACCAGGGCCGGGCGACGACGGTGAGCACGGCCGCCCCGACGAGCAGCCCGTAGGCGATGACGCCGAGCGGGTCGGGCGTCTCCTCGCCCGCGTCGCTGCCCTGGTCGGACAGGACGAAGTAACCGACCTGGCAGCAGGCGGCGCCGAGCGCGAGGAGCAGTCCGAGGGCGTCGAAGCCCAGCCCCGACCAGACCTCGACCACACAGGCGAGCCCGCCGACCGCCAGGACCACTCCGAGCGCGGCGGCACGCGTGACCGGCCGCCGCTGCACGAACCGCACCCAGCCGAGGACCAGGGCGGGGGCCAGGTACTCGACGAGCAGCGCGACGCCCACGGGGATGCGGGAGATGGCGGCGAAGTAGCAGGCCTGCACACCGGCCACGGCGAGCAGTCCGTACCCGGCGACCAGCGCGGGCCTGCGGCGCGGCAGCGCGCGGTGGCGCACGGCGAGCGGCAGCATCACCAGGGCCGCGCCCGCCACGCGCAGCCAGACGACGTGGAGGGGGTCGAGCCCGGCCTCGATCAGTGGCTTGGCCGCGACTCCGGAGCCTCCGAAGGCGACCGCGGAGGCGAGTGCCAGACCGAGTCCGGTGCCCTTGCCGCGGCGGACGCGAGCGCTGTCAGACGTATGCACCGGCACATGATGACAGGGGTCGACATGACCGTCACCCCCGTTGACACCTGTCTCACCGACTGGACGCGCGACCGGCGCCCGCGCTCAGGGCGTCGGCTCGACGTGGCTGTCCACGCGGGCGAGCACGGTGTGCGGCTGGACGGCGACGCGGGCCAGCACCTCGACGGCGCGCGCCTGCGGGTCCACGACCAGGGCGGCGAGCAGGTCGACGCCGCCCGCCCGGGCCGCTCCACGCCGGTCGGCCCGCGCGCAGGCGTCCTTCATGGCCGCCGCGGCCAGCGGGGAGAAACCGGCGGCCCCGGTCACGACGGGTACGGCGCCGGAGTCCTCGACGGCGCTCTGCCAGCGCAGGCCGTAGCCGATGCTGCGTTGTACGAGGTAGCCGAGCAGCCGGGCGATCCGGGGCCCGTCCCCGAGGAGCGCGCGGACCTCGGCGTCGGTCTCCAGGAGCGAGTGCAGCAGGTGGGCCGTGTCGATGTGGGGGTCGCCGTCCCGCACGGCCCGGCGACGGGCGCCGGAGACCGCGGAGGCCAGTTCCACGCTGAACCGGCCGTCCAGGTCGACGCCGTCCGGGCACCGGCCGCCTTGCTCGCCGGCCGACTGCCGGGGGATACGGGGTTGCACGTCTCCCAGCACATCAGCCCCCGGGGCCCGGGTCATCCCCGAAGGGAAGCATTTCGCCGTCCCACACAGAGTGGACCCGACCGGCCGGAATCTCCTCCTTACGGATGAGATCAAGCCGTTCGGGCCGAAACCACCTGGAGCGCGACCGGCGTCAGACCTCGTCGGCGAGGATCAGGTACAGCTTCTTGCGGGCGTCGCCGATGACGGCGAGCGCCTTCTCCCGCTGTTCCTTGCTGCCGGTCTTCCAGACCTGGCCGAAGGCCTCCATGAGCCCGGCGCCGGCCTGCCGGATGTCGTTCAGGGCCTCCCAGTCGACACCCCGCGAGGCCTCCTCCCAGGGCGCCTCGGGACCTTCCTCGGCCGCGGTGCGGCCCGCCTCGGTGAGCGCGAAGAGCTTCTTCCCGCCCCCGCTCTCACTGGCGATCAGGTCCTCGTCCTCCAGCAACTGGAGGGTGGGGTACACCGAGCCGGGACTGGGCTTCCACGCCCCGCCGCTGCGCTCGGCGATCTCCTGGATCATCTCGTAGCCGTGCATCGGACGGTCCTTCAGCAGGGCCAGGATCGACGCCCGTACGTCGCCCCGCCGCGCCCTGCCCCGAGGGCCGCCGCGCCCTCGGCCGCCCCAGGGGCCGCCGTGACCGAAGCCCGGTCCGAAGGGGCCGCCGGGGCCACCGCCCGGACCACCGGGCCCGAAGGGGCCGAAGGCCGCACGCCGGCCGTCGAAGCCGCCGCGCCCGAAGGGCCCGCCCTCTCCGCGGCCGGGGCCGTGTCCACCGTGTCCACGCTCGTATCCGTGGGTACGCATCGCCATCACTCCATTCAGTCGTTGATCTGTCGCGATGCCTCAACGATATATCGGAACACATCGCCTGACAAGCCCCCGCCGAACCCGACCGACCACCGGGGACCCGCGGCCGCCCCGCCGAAACGGGTCCAGGACTCCGGAATTGGCCTTGGTCTGCGGCTTCGAGCGGCGGCTAGCTTCGGGACATGCGCATTCGAATCGTCGACGCCTTCACCGACCGGCCCTTCACCGGCAACCCCGCCGGGGTCCTGCTCCTCGACGCCTTCCCGGACGACGACCGCCTCCAGCGGGTCGCCCTGGAGGTCAATCACGCCGAGACCGCGTTCGCCCACCGACTGCCCACGGGCGGTGAGGCCGACTGGGCGCTGCGCTGGTTCACGCCGGCCACCGAGGTCGCGCTGTGCGGCCACGCGACACTCGCCACGGCCCACGTCCTGCACACCACCGGCGCGCACGAGGGACCGGTGCGGTTCGCCACCCGCAGCGGCGTCCTGACCGCGACACCCCGCGGGGACGGCTCGATCACCCTGGACTTCCCAACGGCGCCGCTCACCCCGGTCGACGCCCCGGCGGGCATCGCCGAAGCCCTGGGCGCCGGGCCCCGTACCGTCCTGGACACCGGACCGAACATCGGGGACCTGCTCGTCGAGGTAGCCGACGAGCAGACGGTCCGCGGCCTGGCCCCGGACCTCAAGGCGCTGGCCGCCCACTCCGAGCGCGGCGTCATCGCCACCGCCCGCGCAAAGGACCCGGCCCGCGGCTACGACTACGTCTCCCGCTGCTTCTTCCCCAACGTGGGCATCGACGAGGACCCGGTCACCGGCAGCGCGCACACGGCTCTGGCGCCCTTCTGGTCCGAGCGCCTCGGCCGCCCGGACCTCACCGGGCTCCAGGCGTCGGCCCGTTCCGGCCGGGTGCGTACGGAACTGCGCGGCGACCGCACGCTGCTGAGCGGGCACGCGGTGACGGTGATCGACGGCGAACTGCTGGCCTGACCCCGCGGGGGCGCGGGGGCGCGCACGATCACGCCGTCGGCAGCCAGTCCACCTTCCCGGCGAGCAGCCCGTAGCCGACAAAGGCCCCGATGTCGAGGAGCGAGTGCGCCACCACCAGCGGGCCCACGCGCCCCCAGCGGCGGTACAGGTAGACGAACACCACGCCCATCACCATGTTGCCGACGAACCCGCCGATCCCCTGGTAGAGGTGGTACGACCCGCGCAGTACCGAACTGGCCGCCAGCGACGCGCCCGCTCCCCAGCCGAGCTGGTCGAGCCGGCGCAGCAGGTAGCCGACGACGACGACCTCCTCCAGGACGGAGTTCTGCACCGCCGAGAGGACGAGGACGGGATACTTCCACCACACCTCGGGCAGGGCCTCGGGCACCACCGTGAGGTTGAAGCCCAGGCCGCGGGCGGCCAGGTAGAAGGCGATGCCGGTGCTGCCGATGACGGCGGCGACGGCGGCCCCGCGGCCCAGGTCCGGCCACGGACGGGTGCGGTCGAAGCCGAGCGCGCGCAGACTGCGCCCCTCGCGCAGCAGGAAGTGCGCGACGAGGGCGACCGGGACGAGCGCCGTGGTGATGCCGAAGAGCTGCCAGGCCAGGTCGAGCCAGGGACGGCCGGGCGCCGCCGAGGCGTTGAGGGTGGCCGCCTGGTCCTTGAGCCCGCCGGGCCGGGTGACCGAGCCGATGAAGCTGATGAGGGCGGACACGCCGCTCGCGCCGAGCGAGAGCGCCAGGACGAGCAGCGTCTCGTCACGCGGGATCCGCCGCGAGAGCCGCTCCTCGGTCAGGGGCTCCTCGCCGAGTCGCTTCTGAGGGAACGCATCGTCCACCGGGCCCGCCTCCGCCATGCACACCTGCCTCCAGCTGGGACGTCACAGCTTGCCCGATCAGTATGGGGCGGCGCGTGGCGGGGGCGGCCTGTGGCGGTCAGCCGACCGGCCACAGGTGCACGGGTTCACCCCCGCCCATCAGCTCGACGTAGCGGCGTGTCGTGGCGGCGAGAGCGGCCTCCCGGGACAGGCCCGCGTCCAGGCCGCGGTGGAAGGTGGCCGCCTGCCAGGAAGCACCGTTGACCCGGCGTCGGCAGCGCTCCTCGATCACGCCGAGGTACAGGTCCCGGTCCGCGGGCTCCACGCCCCACGCGTCCAGACCGGCGGCGGCGAGCGGCAGCAGCTCGTCGCGTACCAGAACGGCGGCGTCGACCTCGGTGGTGCCGCCCAGCCGGCCGCGCCGGGGCCACTCGAAGCGGGCGTCGATGCCGTGGCGGCACGCGGCCTCGAAGTTGGCGGCGGCGGCCTCGAACGGCAACCGGGTCCACACCGGCCGGGGTTCGTCGGCCAGCGAGCGTACGACCCCGTAGTAGAAGGCCGCGTTGGCGATGACGTCGGTGACGGTCGGGCCGGCGGGCAGCACCCGGTTCTCCACCCGCAGGTGCGGGACGCCGTCGGCGATGTCGTAGACGGGGCGGTTCCAGCGGTAGATGGTGCCGTTGTGCAGGACGAGTTCGGAGAGCGAGGGCACGCCGCCCGCGTCCAGGACGTCCAGCGGGTCCTCTTCGTCGCAGATCGGCAGCAGCGCCGGGAAGTAGCGCCGGTTCTCCTCGAAGAGGTCGTACGCCGAGGTCACCCACCGCTCCCCGAACCAGGTGCGCGGGCGGACGCCCTGCGCCTGCAACTCGGGCGGGCGGGTGTCGGTGGACTGCTGGAACAGGGGTGGCCGCGACTCTCGCCACAGCTCGCGGCCGAAGAGGAAGGGCGCGTTGGCGCCGAGGGCGATCTGCGCGGCGGTGATCGCCTGGGCCGCGTTCCACACGTCGGCGAAGCGGTCCGGGGTGACCTGGAGGTGCAACTGCACGGAGGTGCAGGCGGCCTCGGGGGCGATGGACTTGGACGTGCAGGTCAGGCGCTCGACGCCCTCGATGTCGAAGGTGAAGTCCTCTCCGCGGGCCGCCACGATCTGTTCGTTGAGCAGCGCGTAGCGGTCGACCGCGGAGAGATTGGAGGAGACCAGGTCGTCGCGGTCCAGCGTCGGCAGAATGCCGATCATCGCGATTCCCGCGTCCACCTCTCCGGCCTTGCGGTCCGCATATGCCAGCGATGTACGGATCTCCTCGGCGAGCCGGTCGAATACCCTGCCGCCCAAGCGGTGGGGGGCGATGTTGACCTCCAGGTTGAACATGGCGAGTTCTGTTTGGAAGTCGCGGCTCGCGATGCGCTCGAGGACTTGCGCATTCAACATTTTCGGCATCCCGTCGGCACCGACGAGATTCAATTCGATCTCCAGCCCCATGAGGTTCTTCGGACGGTCGAACCGCTTCTCCGCCAGAAGTCGCTCCAGGCCCGTCAGGCACCGCTGGAGCTTCTCGCGGTAGCGCTGGCGATCGGACAGGTCGAACTGACCTGCCACGACCTTCTCCCCCATGGAAGAGTCCCTTCTCGGAGCGGTGAGTGGAAGATCCCGCCGCCGGTGGCCGGTGGCCGGTCAGGTGGGATGATGCCCAGCCGAAGCGATCGATAACGTCCCCTCGGCGGTCCGGCACCCGCTACGCTGTGCCGGTGTGACCGGTGGCACATTCACCGGGCATGGCGCGCGCGCAGTTTCCCGGGCCGGTAACTCGTGAAAAACGCCGACGACAATTGGCCGACCGCTCGGTGCACATTCCCCGAGGTCATCGCCGCACACCCGGTCCGAAGTCCGGATGATTCCCACATATCGACGGCTGAATTCAACCTTGTACTCGTTACCGGAATCGGCTAGCCGAAACACAGTCTGAACACATGTCGTATAAACTCCGCGGACAGGGCAGAGGACCGGCGCCCGCGGTCGAAGGATCCTGCCGTCGAGCTGACGCGCGGCAGGCCCCTCCCACTTCTCGGATCCAGCACCCGGCCCCTGCCTTCCCAGCTCTGTGAGCCGACAGCGTCGTCCGCCCGCTCCGCCCTCGCGCCACCGTGCCTTCGAATGAGAGGCGACCCACCATGCCCCTGCGTGTCTGCCCGGCCCCCGCGCCCGCCCTGCGCTCCGTCCTCACTGCCCTCTCCTCGCCCACCGCGGTTCGTGAGGCCCGTACTCCCGCCCTTCTTGCCGCTCAGGGACCCGCCACACCCGAACTTCCCCTTCCGGTGCACGTCCTGGACCGGGTCACGGCGGAGGGCGTGACGGAGACGCGACTGGCCGGATGGCGGTTCCACATCCGGTGCGGCGACCATGCGGTGGCGGCGGCGGAGACCATGCTGACACCGGACGGCTGGGCGTTCTCGCACTTCTTCGAGGGCCCCTACGTCGCCTCGACCGAGCGGGCGCTGCGGCAGGCCGAGTCGATGGCGCAGGCGTACCAGCCGCGCCTGCTGTCGGTTCCCGAGCTGTACATGCTGACGCTGTGGCTGCACGGCGACTGCGCCGCGGACGCCACGGCCGGGCACCCCGCGGCCACCGACCTGCTGGTGCCGCTGGCGCCGGCGCCTCCCGGTATCGCGGCCCACCGGCCGCACCGGGTCTCCGAACTGCTGCCGGTCCTCACGCACCGGATGACACCGACGCGGCTCCTGGGTTCGCCCGCCTGACCTGCCCCGCGCACCCGCCCCTCACCCACCCGCGCGGACTAGCCCCATTCGGCCATGCCGAACCATCCGAAGTGACAGTGCAGTTGGGCTGAACCGTCCGCGCGGGTGATGCGTCATCAACCTGTGAGAAGCGGTGCTGCGAAATACCTGCGGATCGACGCCCGTGGGGCAACACTGGGTTCGGACCGACTTACACAACGGGGGGCGGCCATGAACGAAGCTTCACGCCGCGGGACAGACAAGACAGCGCACTCACCCATCATCACGGACCGAGAGACCCCACTCATGTGTCAGCACCAGCCACCGTGCCCCTCAGCAGTCTCCGCCGACCGGGAGTCCGCCCGCCTCGTGGCGCACCACCCGGAGCAGGGGTGGAGCCTGCTGTGCAACGGCGTCGTCCTCTTCGAGGACACCGGTGAGCTACTGCCGGACGGCCGGGTCATCGCCCCGCACCGCCCGGTCGGCGCGGGTCTGATCACCGCCGCCTGACCACCGACCGGACGGTGTGCCGCCACTGCGTGCCACTCCGTCCGGCGCCTCACGGGGCCGGCCCGCAGCCACGGCTGCGCACCGGCCCCCACGCGTGTCCGGGGCCGGTGACTCCTCGTGGCCCTCAGGACCGACGGGGTGATGTCCCCGGTGCTACGCCCTCCGCCCGAGCCTCCGACGCGGCGAGCGCACCACGACGTGCCCCCAGCTGATCTCGCCCGCGATCAGCACCCGCAGCTCCACGGGCACCCCGGCGTCGACCGCCCGCGGCGTCTTCACCTCGGCGTAGCTCGCCACCAGCGACCCCACCACTGCCGCGCACTAACGCTATATCGCGTTATACCCAACGGCCAACCCCGCGTCCGCCGTTCCTCTCGCGCGGCCTATCGTGACCGGCATGCAGTCCTACACGATCGGCCAGGCGGCGCGGCTGCTCGGCGTCAGTCCGGACACCGCGCGCCGCTGGGCCGACGCGGGCCGGATCACCACCCGTCGCGACGAGGGCGGGCGTCGCGTCGTCGACGGCAGCGATCTGGCCGCGTTCTCGGTCCGACTCGCCCGCTCCGACGGTGCCGACGAGGAGACCCCGTACACCTCGGTGCGCAACGCGTTCCCCGGCATCGTGACCGCGATCAAGCTCGGCGACGTCGCGGCCCAGGTCGAGATCCAGGCCGGCCCGCACCGGCTGGTCTCCCTGCTGACCAGGGAGGCGGTGGAGGAACTCGGCCTGGAGGTCGGCATGGAGGCCACCGCCCGGGTGAAGTCGACGAATGTCCATATCGACCGGACGTGACCGCTCGGCTCCGGCGCCCGCGACCTGTGGCACCACGGGGCCGCCGTCCCCTCCTCCGGCGCCGCGGCCGGACCGGGCCTCCGTCCGGATACACGGATGCACGGATGCACGGATGCAGGAAACGGACAAGACGACGCAGAAACGCGCATACCCGGCGCAACGCCTCCACCGGGCTACGGTGCCCCCATGAGCCTGTCCATCCGCAACCAGCTCCCCGGCACCGTCACCGCCGTCACCCCGGGCGAGGCCATGGCGACGGTCGGGGTCCGTCTCTCCGGCGGCCAGGACCTGACCGCGGCGATCACCCGGGACTCCGCCGAGGACCTCGCGCTCGCCCCCGGCACCGCCGTGCGGGCCCTGGTGAAGGCAACGGAGGTCGCCCTGGCCACCGGGCACGTCGACGGCCTCTCCATCCGCAACCGGCTGCCGGGCACGGTCACCGCCCTCACCACCGGCGTCGCGATGGCCTCGGTCGCGGTCGCCGTCGAGGGCGCCGAACTGACCGCCGCCATCACCCGGCAGGCGGCCGACGACCTGGGCCTGGCCGTCGGCGTACCCGTCGTCGCGCTGATCAAGTCGACGGAGGTGTCGCTCGCCACCGGGTGAGGCGGAAGACGCCGACACGCCGAGAGGCTCCGCCCAGCGCCGCAGGGGCCTGGACGGAGCCTCTCCCGCTTCCGCGGCGGGACTCAGTCCTCGTACGCGTCCAGCGGCGGGCAGGAGCAGACCAGGTTCCGGTCGCCGTAGGCCTGGTCGATGCGGCGCACCGGCGGCCAGTACTTGTCGGCGACGGACACACCGGCCGGGAAGACGGCCTCCTCCCGCGTGTACACGTGGTCCCACTCACCGCCGAGCGCGCCCGCGGTGTGCGGGGCACCGCGCAGCGGGTTGTCGTCGGCGGGCCAGGCGCCGGAGCCGACCTTCTCGATCTCCGCGCGGATGGCGATCATGGCCTCGCAGAACCGGTCCAGCTCGGCCAGGTCCTCGGACTCGGTCGGCTCGATCATCAGCGTGCCGGCCACCGGGAACGACATCGTCGGCGCGTGGAAGCCGTAGTCGATCAGCCGCTTGGCGACGTCGTCGACGCTCACGCCGGTGGCCTTGGTCAGCGGGCGCAGGTCGATGATGCACTCGTGCGCGACCAGCCCGCCGGGGCCGTTGTAGAGCACCGGGAAGTGCGGCTCCAGTCGCTTGGCGATGTAGTTGGCGGACAGCACGGCCACCTGGGTGGCCCGCTTGAGGCCCTCGCCGCCCATCAGCCGGACGTACGACCAGGAGATCGGCAGGATGCCGGCCGAGCCCCACGGCGCCGCCGAGATCGGGCCGACGCCCGTCTGCGGACCGGCCGCGGGCTGCAGCGGGTGGTTGGGCAGGTACGGCGCCAGGTGCGACCGTACGGCCACCGGGCCGACGCCGGGACCGCCGCCGCCGTGCGGGATGCAGAACGTCTTGTGCAGGTTCAGGTGGGAGACGTCGCCGCCGAAGTGGCCGGGCTTGGCGAGGCCGACCAGGGCGTTGAGGTTGGCGCCGTCGACGTAGACCTGGCCGCCCGCGTCGTGCACCTGCGCGCAGATGTCGGCGACGTGCTCCTCGAACACGCCGTGCGTGGAGGGGTAGGTGATCATCAGCACGGCCAGCTCGTCGCGGTGCTTCTCGATCTTGGCGCGCAGGTCCTCGACGTCGATCTCGCCGTCCTCGGCGGTCTTGACGACGACGACCTTCATGCCGGCCATCACGGCGCTGGCGGCGTTGGTGCCGTGCGCCGAGGACGGGATGAGGCAGACGGTGCGCTGTTCGTCGCCGTTGGCCCGGTGGTAGCCGCGTACGGCGAGCAGGCCGGCGAACTCGCCCTGCGAACCGGCGTTGGGCTGGAGCGAGACCTTGTCGTACCCGGTGACCTCCGCGAGCCGCTCCTCCAGCTCACGGATGAGGGTCAGGTAGCCCTGGGCCTGCGCGGCGGGCGCGAAGGGGTGCAGGGCGCCGAACTCGGGCCAGGTGACCGGCTCCATCTCGGTGGTCGCGTTGAGCTTCATGGTGCAGGAGCCCAGCGGGATCATGCCGCGGTCCAGCGCGTAGTCCCGGTCGGCGAGGCGACGCAGGTAGCGCAGCATCGCGGTCTCGGAGCGGTGCTGGTGGAAGACGGGGTGGGTCAGGAAGTCGTCGGTGCGCAGCAGCGCCTCCGGGAGCGTCTCCGCGGTCTCCGCGTCGAGCGACTCGACGTCGCCCTCCACTCCGAAGGCGAGCCACACGCCGCCGACCTGGGCACGCGTGGTGGTCTCGTCGCAGGCGAACGACACGTGGTCGGCGTCGACGAGCCGCAGGTTGATCCCGTTCTCGCGGGCGGCGTGGACGATCGCGTCGGCACCGCCGGGCACCCGCGCGGTGACGGTGTCGAAGTAGGAGCCGTGCACGATCTCGACGCCGCCCGCGGCGAGGCCGGCGGCGGTGATCGACGCGTACCGGTGGGTGCGTCGCGCGATGGCCCGCAGGCCCTCGGGGCCGTGGTAGACGGCGTACATGCCGGCCATGACGGCGAGCAGCACCTGCGCGGTGCAGATGTTGCTGGTGGCCTTCTCGCGGCGGATGTGCTGCTCGCGGGTCTGCAGGGCCAGGCGGTAGGCCTTGTTGCCGTCGGCGTCCACGGAGACGCCGACCAGGCGGCCGGGCAGGCTGCGGGCGAACTTCTCGTGCACGGCCATGTAGCCGGCGTGCGGCCCGCCGAAGCCCATCGGCACGCCGAAGCGCTGGGTGGTGCCCACCGCGATGTCCGCGCCCAGTTCGCCGGGCGAGGTGAGCAGGGTGAGGGCGAGCAGGTCGGCGGCGACGGTGACGAGCGCGCCGAGCTCGTGCGCCCGGTCGATCACCGGCTTGATGTCGCGGACGGCACCGGAGGCGCCCGGGTACTGGATCAGGACGCCGTTGATCTCGCGCTCGGCGACGTCGGCGGGGATGCCCTCGCTCAGGTCGGCGACGACGACCTCGACGCCGGTCGGCTCGGCCCGGGTCCGTATCACGGCGACGGTCTGCGGCAGGGCGTCCGCGTCGACCAGGAACAGGCCCTTCTTGTTCTTGCCCATGCGCCGGGACAGGGCCATCGCCTCGGCGGCGGCGGTGCCCTCGTCGAGCAGCGAGGCGCCGGATGTGGGCAGGCCGGTCAGCTCGGCGACCATCGTCTGGAAGTTCAGCAGGGCTTCGAGACGGCCCTGGGAGATCTCCGGCTGGTAGGGCGTGTACGCCGTGTACCAGGACGGGTTCTCCATGACGTTGCGCAGGATCACCGGCGGGGTGAAGGTGCCGTAGTAGCCGAGGCCGATCATGGAGTCGAGGACCTGGTTGCGGTCGGCCAGGGAGCGCAGCTCGGCCAGCACCTCGGCCTCGGAGCGCGCGCCCGGCAGGTCGAGCCGGTCGGCGTTCTTGATCACATCCGGCACGGCGGCGGCCGTCAGTTCGTCGAGCGAACCGTAACCGACCTGCGCGAGCATCTTGGCCCGGGCCTCGTGGTCGGGGCCGATGTGCCGCTGCTCGAAAGGCATGGCCTGTTCGAGTTCGGAGAGCGGAGTGCGGTGGGCGGTCATGTGCGGAGGCCTCCTGGTCTGACGACCTTCGAGGGGCACCACGGCGCGGGTACCCGGACGGCCTCCCCCTCTGTCATCTCAACCTGAGAGCTTCACCGGTCGAGCCCGAGGGCTGTCCCGGCTTTCACCGTCGGTGAGAGCGGAAGCCGTCGACACCCGCCCTGCTTTCCAGAGTGACCTCGTCCGTGCGGTACGTGAGCCTGAGAGATTCCGGGGAGGATTTGCTCCTTCGGCGCCTCCGATGGTGTCCGGAGGACTCTCCCGCACGGGGTCAGCAGCCGCTTGCCAGCCTACCAGCGAGGTCACCGCACGGACCTCGAGTGGCCGACCGACCCTATGTGCTCTTTTGTAGTACTTAGGGATGATGAGGCGGCTGGTGTGCGACCCCCAGTGCGGCCCAGTGGTGCGATCAAGTGGAGGGCCCCGTGCGTACTGACATCGATCCGCGGAACCTGATCGGCCGCAAGGCGTTCGACCGCGACGGCACCAGGATCGGCACCGTGGACGAGGTCTACCTCGACGATGCCACCGGCGTCCCCGAGTGGGCGGCCATACGGACCGGCCTCTTCAGCAGGGACGCGTTCGTCCCGCTGGAGCCCAGCGAGCTGGTCGAGGGCAGCCTGCGTGTGCCCTTCGACCGGACCCTGATCAAGGAGGCGCCCGACTTCGGGGTCGGCCGCCACCTCTCGCCGGAACAGGAACTCCAGCTCTACCACCACTACGGCCTGGACGTGGCGGCCCCTCCCCCGCCTCCCGACCGCGATTTCGGCAAGCTGGCGGGCAAGGGCAACGACGACGCCTGACCCGGCGCGTCCGCGGCGTCGGCGACCAGCGGCAGCGGCTCCGCCGGGGTCAGCTCCGGGTCGTCCACCGTGAACGTCCGCACCCTGCCGACCTCGGAGTACGGCGTCTCGAAGCGCACGGTGACCCGCCCGAGGCCGCTGCCCTGCACCCACCCGTGCCCCAGCTCCGCGTGCCGTACGTCGTGCCCCGCGGGCCAGCGGCGCTCGGCGGGCGAAGGGCCGCGCTCCTCGACGGGCTCGGTCGTCACCGGCTCCTCGACCGGCTCCTCGGCCCGGTCCCCGGCCGCCTGCGCGAACAGGTCCTCCTGCGTGTAGTCGGCGAGCCCGCTGACCCCCACCCCGAGCAGCCGCACACCGCCCGTGGTGTCCACCGAGTCCAGCAGCCGGGCGGCCGCCTCCCGCACCACCGTCGGGTCGTCGGTGGGCCCGCGCAGCGTCTCGGAGCGCGTCAGGGTGGAGAAGTCGTACCGGCGCACCTTGAGCACGATGGTCCGGCCCGACAGACCGGATCCGCGCAGCCGCCGCACGCACCGGTCCGCGAGCCGCCCCACCTCGACGCCGACCCGCACCCGGTCGTGGATGTCCACGTCGTAGGTGTCCTCGACCGACACCGACTTGGTCTCCCGCTCGGCCACCACCGGCCGCTGGTCACGCGCCAGCGCCATGGCGTACAGGGCGTGGCCGTGCGCCTTGCCCAGCAGTCGCACCAGCTCGTCCTCGCCCGCCTCGGCGATGTCGCCGACCGTGGTGATCCCCGCCCGCCGCAGATGGTCTCCCGTGGCCGGTCCCACCCCGGGCAGCGTCCGCACGGTCATCGGCTCCAGCAGGGTCCGCTCCGTCCCCGGTGGCACGAGGACCAGTCCGTCGGGCTTCGCCTCCTCGGAGGCGATCTTGGCGAGCATCTTGGAGGCGGCCAGCCCCACGGATCCGGTGAGGGCGGTGGCCGTGCGGATGTCCGTGCGCAGCTTCGCTCCGGCCAGCCGCGCCGACTCCGCGTCCCAGGCCGTCCCGCCGGCCTCCAGGTCCACGAAGGCCTCGTCCAGGCTCAGCGGCTCCACCAGCGGCGACAGCTCCCGCAGCAGCCGCATCACCTGCTCGCTGATGGACCGGTAGAGCTGGAAGCGCGGGACGAGGTACGCGGCGTGGGGCGCGAGCCGGCGTGCCTGGCCCATGGGCATCGCGGAGTGCACGCCGAACACCCGGGCCTCGTACGAACAGGTGGCGACCACGCCGCGTGGTCCGAGGCCGCCCACGACGACGGCCTTCCCGCGCAGGCTCGGTTTGGACGCCTGCTCCACCGAGGCGAAGAAGGCGTCCATGTCGAGATGCAGGATCGTGGGCGCGGTTCTCACATCTCCGATGCTGCCCTACGCCACTGACAATGCCGTCGCACCGGTCACACCGGCGGGGCCACGCCTGCGCGGCGGGACGGTGCCGGGCCGGTCTCCGCGGCGGAGCGACCGGGGGTTCAGACCGCCCTGTTGTTCCGCCGCCGGGCCAGCTCGTCGGCCGGGTTGTGCCCGACCAGGGTCTCCCCCGTGTCGACGCGCTCCCCGTGCAGCTGGGACAGCGCGCTCTCCACGTCCCGCCACACCACGCCGACGGCGATCCCGAAGACGCCCTGGCCGCCCTGGAGCAGGGAGTGCACCTCGTCGGGCGACGTGCACTCGTACACGGTGGCGCCGTCGCTCATCAGCGTCATCCGCTCCAGGTCGCGGAAGCCGCGCTCCCGCAGATGCTGGACGGTGGTGCGGATGTTCTGCAGTGACACCCCGGTGTCGAGGAAGCGCTTGACGATCTTCAGCACGACCACGTCGCGGAAGCCGTACAACCGCTGCGTTCCGGATCCGTGCGCGGGCCGCACGCTGGGCTCGACCAGGCCCGTGCGGGCCCAGTAGTCGAGCTGCCGGTAGGTGATCCCGGCGGCCGCGCAGGCCGTCGGCCCGCGATAGCCGATCTGCTCGGACGCCATGGTCGTCGCCCCTCCGCTGGTCGGCACGGCTGCCGGTCGCTGCGGACCGGGTTCGGCCGCGCCACCGTGCTGGGCGTGGCCCCCGCCCGCGCGAAGCCGGGAGCCCGGGGGAGGGTACGGACCGCCTGGCCCGAAGCTGTGCCCGGGGCCACCCCCAGCCGTACCGTCGCCGCTGATTCTCACGCCGACCTCCGTCCTTGACCTGCCTCCTCGAAGGTAGGCAGTCACCAAGGGTGCGTCAACGATCGCCACACTCGGCACGCCGAGTGATAATCACCCTACGAGTGGTTTACCGTGCCCTGCATCGGGGAACAGCTAGCCGAATGTGCCCGGACCAGGGCCGTACGGCGGCCCGAGCGCCCTCGGCCCGCGCGTCTCACTGGTTGCTGGTTCCGAAGTCCTCCGGCGAGATCTGGTCGAGGAACTCGCGGAACTTCTCCACCTCGTCCTCCTGCTCGTCCGGGATGGCGATGCCGGCGTCGTCGAGGACCGTGTCGCTGCCGTAGATCGGCGTACCGGTGCGCAGTGCCAGTGCTATGGCGTCGGACGGCCTGGCACTGACCTCGACTCCGCTCGCGAAGACCAGCTCCGCGTAGAAGACACCGTCCCGCAGGTCGGTGATGCGCACTTCCGTGAGCTCCTGGCCGACGGCTTCCAGCACGTCCTTGAACAGGTCGTGGGTCAGCGGCCGCGCGGGCGCCATGCCCTGCTGGGCGAAGGCGATCGCCGTCGCCTCCCCCGGTCCGATCCAGATGGGAAGGTAACGGTCGCCGCCCACCTCGCGCAGCAGCACGATCGGCTGGTTGGAGGGCATCTCGACCCGGACACCTACGACATCGAGCTCGTTCACACAGCAACCCTAGGCCGTGCTCGGGACGTTTGGGTAGTCGGGCCGGGATCGGGTGGTCGATCCGGGTGTTCGAACACGTTCGTTTCAGGGCAGCCGCACGCCGAGGGCGGTCTGCACCAGAGCCGCGTGCAGCTTCACCGCCAGTCCCGCCAGCTCCTTGGTGCGTGCTTCCGCGTGCGCCCTGGTCTGGGGGTTGCGGTGCCGCTTCAGCGGGGCCACCACCTGGTCGACCAGCCCGGCCTCCCGGTCGGCGGCGGCCTTCATCACCCGCAGGTGCCGCGGCTCGATTCCGAACCGGCCCAGCTGCACCACCAGGGACGCCACCGTGACCGCCTCGGCGTCGTACGCCCCGTCGGGCAGCGGGGCGACGAGCCCGTACGACTCCCACTCCGCCAGCTCCTGGTCGCCTATGCCGGCCGTGGTGAGCAGTTCCTCCCGCCCGATCCGGGCCACCGTCGGGCTCTCGGGGGCCTCGGACACGGCCTCCCCGTCCCGCTGCCGGCCGACCCTCGGCAGGGTCACGGCCTCGCCGCGCTCCACCGCGTCCAGGTGTTCGCGGATCACCTTGAGCGGCAGGTAGTGGTCCCGCTGCATGCGCAGCACCTCGCCGAGGCGGTCGACGTCGTGTGCGCTGAACTTGCGGTACCCGGCCGGAGTGCGCCGCGGCTCGACGAGGCCCTCCGACTCGAGGAAGCGGATCTTGGAGATGGTGATGTCGGGGAACTCGTCACGCAGCGCGTTCAGCACTGCTCCGATGCTCATCAGCCCACTGTCCGTGGCGGCGGCGCCTTGCCCGGCGCCGCCGCTCGGTGTTTGCAGCATGGACCTTCCCTGAAGTTTCCCGGGGCGGGAGGCCCGGGGGCGGTCAGTAACCCCGCTGGCTCGCGTAGAACACCAGCCGGTACTTGCCGATCTGCACCTCGTCACCGTTCGACAGGGCGACCTGGTCGATGCGCTCCCGGTTGACGTAGGTGCCGTTCAGGCTGCCGACGTCGGCGACCGTGAACGAACCGTCCGTACTGCGGCGGAACTCCACGTGCCGACGCGAGACCGTCACGTCGTCCAGGAAGATGTCGCTCTGCGGATGGCGCCCGGCCGTGGTCAGCTCGCCGTCCAGCAGGAAGCGGCTGCCCGAGTTCGGACCACGCCGCACGACCAGGAGCGCGGAGCCCAGCGGCAGCGCGTCGACGGCAGCCTGCGCCTCGGGAGAGAGCGCCGGGATCGCCGTCTGGCCGGTGACCTCGGCGTCGTAGGCCTCGAGACCCGAGATGGAGATCGTGGAGGTCGTCTCGGACGCTCGCTCCGGAACCGCCCCGGCACGCAGCGGAGCGCCGCAGTTGGAGCAGAAGCGGCTGTTCTCCGCGTTGCGGTTGCCGCACCTCGTACAGACCAGGGCCGACATGGACGGATCCTCCGGCTGCCCCGCCGGGGCGTTCGACGCGTACGGGCCGGCGTTGTATCCGCCGCCCGAGCCCGAGGGCTGGCCGAAACCTATGCCGCCGGACTGCGCAGGGTCAACAGACGGCACGCCCTGACCACCGGAAACGTCACCACCCGGACCACCCACCTGGTCCCGGAACATCGGGCGTCGGCCCTCCGCTTCGGGCTGTGCGCGATGGCGGGCGGTCGCGTTGTCGCCGCCCTCTCGCGCGCTCTTGCCGAACAACTTCGCAAACAACTTCACGGGCGATTCCCCTTGACCGAAACAGACCCGCCCGTGGGGCAGGACGAACCCTTACTGAACGCACTGGCCGACCCGGACACCTTCACAACGTCCGCCTCCACCAGACAGTTTCCACCACGCACCACCCAATCGGTGCGCCGACCCCCCGCAACCTCATGCCCTCGCCGGACAACCCCCATGCACGGCCGGTTCACTCGGAGGACGACCGAGCGTAGTCAGGCCGCTTCGCCGCTCGCAAGGCGTCCACAACGATCTTGCTCGACCTCTCAACAGTAACGGTGGCCTGTTCCTTCTCCAGAGTCTGCACCACGCCTCCAGGAATGTTGAGAGCCGGTTCCAGGTCCTGCGGCTTGCCGATGACCTGGAAACGATAGGGCGCGTTGATCTTGTTCCCGTCGACGCTCACGGACTTGTCGGAGTCCGCGAGGTACGTGCCGGCGACGACCCGGACGTCGTTCACCTGGATCGCCTCGGCACCCGCCGCACGCAGCTCCTGAATCGCGTCGAGCAGCATGTCCGCCTCGACCGTCCCCTTCGTGTCCTCGATCGTCACCGTGATGCCGGGCCCCCGCGCGGCCACCGTGCCCGCGAGAATGCCCAGTTGCCGTTCCTTCTCCAGCGTCTGCTTGCGGGCCTCCTCCGCCTGGTCGGAGCTGTTCTCGAGCTCGTCGCGCTGCTTCTCGAGGCCCTGCTTCTCGTCTTCAAGACGCTGAGTACGGTCGTCCAGTTCATCGAGGATGCGCACCAGATCCTCCTGCCGTGCGCCACGCAGCGCGCTGTCGCTGTCGCTGTTGGACGCCACCTGGACCGCGAGGCCGAAGCCCAGCCCGAACAGGAGAAGGGCGACGATCAGTTGGGCGCGGGTCAGGCGCGGCGGCCACAGCCCCTTGAGCAGCCGCTGCCTGCCCGTCGGTCCGCCGCGCGCCGACCGGTCGTCCCGCTGGGCGTCGCCGTCCGCGGCGGACGCCCCGGACGGCGGCATCTCCTCGGGCAGCTCCTTGCGCAGCCTGTTCGCGGGCCGCTCGTCGTGGTCGCTCATCGGCCTCACGCCCTGAAGACGTGGCGTCGGATCGCCGCGGCGTTGGAGAAGATGCGGATGCCGAGGACGACCACGACACCGGTGGACAGCTGGGCGCCGACGCCCAGCTTGTCGCCCAGGAACACGATCAGCGCGGCCACGACCACGTTCGACAGGAACGACACCACGAAGACCTTGTCGTCGAAGATGCCGTCGAGCATGGCCCGCAGCCCGCCGAAGACGGCGTCCAACGCCGCGACGACGGCGATCGGCAGATACGGCTCCACGGCCGCCGGCACCTCGGGCCGGACCAGCAATCCGGCCACGACTCCCACGACGAGGCCCAGTACGGCGATCACGATGTGCCCTTCTCGGTTATCGGCTGTGCTGTTCGTACGATCACACTCGGTGCGGCCGGCAGCTTGAGGTCGTCCGCGACGGAGATGGCGGTGCGGATGCCGTAGTTCTCCTGCAGGGCATGGAGGTAGAGCCCGTCCGCGCTGTCCTGGAACCCGGCGCTCAGCCGCTTGCCGTCCCCCACCGCGAGCACCGTGTACGGCGGCACCAGCGGCCTGTTGTCGACCAGTATCGCGTCACCGGCGGCCCTGATCGCGGACAGTGCCGTCAGGCGCTGTCCGTTGATGGAGACGGCCTCGGCGCCCGACTCCCACAGCCCGTTGACCACGCGCTGCATGTCCCGGTCCCGCACCCGGCCCGTGTCGGAGAAGCCGGAGGTGCCGCGCGGCCGGCCGTCACCGTCCGTGCCCGCGTCCTTGGCGTCGTTCACCACGAGTTTCACACCCGGGCCGTGCACCGCGACCGCGCCCGACAGGATGCCGACCAGGTCGGGCCGGTCTCCGTCGCCGCTCTTCTCCAGTGCCTCGCTCCTGCGCGCGTTCACGTCGGCGCGCAGCTCGTCGACGCTCTTCTCGAGCTTGTCGGCCGCCGAGGTCTCGCTCTCTATGCGGTCGACGAGTTCCTCGCGTTCCTTGGCCACGACGGGAGCGGCGACCCGCGCCTGCGCGGCACCGACCGTCACGACCAGGGCCGCCAGCACGAGGCCCGCCGCCAGCCCGAGCTTGGCCCGAAGGGTCTTCGGCATGCCGCCGCCCCCGTCGGCCTTCTTCCGCTCGGCGGCCTCGGCGTATCCGTCGTCGAGGCTGTGGTCCATGACATTGGTCAGCAATGACATGGACGCGTCCGGGCGCGCGGGCCGCGTCGATGTGCTCCGAACGGGGGGTGGCTGCGGCATGCCGCACATCGTCGCACGCCGCCGCCGCTACCTCCGAACGGCCCCACCGGCGTGCCGGACAGGCCCCCTTGGGGACACTTGTCCGGCACGCACGCGTGCGGTCCGTCTCACCGGCCCGCGCTGTCCACCACCGCGGACCATTCGTCGAGCAGCGCCTGCGCGGAGGCGTCGTCGGGGCCCTCCGCCCACAGGTGGGTGACCGCCTCGGCCGGGTCGGGCAGCACCATGACCCAGCGTCCGTCGGTCTCCACCACGCGTACTCCGTCCGTGGTGTCCACGAAACGGTCCCCGGCCGCCTCGACGACCCGCCGCATCACCAGGCCCTTGACGGCCCAGGGGGTGGCCAGATCGCGCTTCAGGACGTGCGCACGGGGGATCCTCGCGTCGATCTGGCTCAGCGTGAGCTGCGTGCGCGCGACGAGTCCGATCAGCCGCACGAAGGCCGCCGTACCGTCGTAGACACTGCTGAACTCGGGGACGATGAAGCCGCCCTTGCCGTCACCGCCGAAGATCGCCCCTTCCTCGCCGCCGACCCGCGTCAGGTCGTCCGGGGAGGTGGTCGTCCACTCGACCTGGGTGCCGTGGTAGGCCGCGACCTGCTCGGCGATCCTGGTGGTCGTCACCGGAAGCGCCACCCGGCCGCTGCGCCGCTCGGCGGCGATCAGGTCGAGCATCACCAGCAGCGCACGGTCGTCCTCGATGATGCGGCCCTTCTCGTCGACGAGCGACAGCCGCTCGCCGACCGGGTCGAACCGCACACCGAACGCGGCCCGCGAGGACGCCACGATCTCCCCGAGGCGCACCAGTCCCGAGCGCCGGATGTCGGCCGACTCGGTCGGCCGGGACTCGTCGAGACCGGGGTTGATGGTGAGCGAGTCGACGCCCAGCTTGCCCAGCAGACTGGGCAGTACCAGGCCCGCGCTGCCGTTGGAGGCGTCCACCACCACCTTGAGCCCGGACTCGGCGATCCCGGTGATGTCGACGTTGCGCAGCAGGGAGCCGGTGTACGAGTCGAACACGCTGGACGGGAAGTGCAGGTCGCCGATCTCGCCGGGGAACGCCCGCCGGTACTCCTGCCGCGCGAACACCCGGTCGAGCTTCCGCTGGCTTCCCTGCGACAGGTCGGCGCCCTGTCCGTCGAAGAACATGATGTCGACGGAGTCCGGCACACCGAGAGTGGTCCGGATCATGATCCCGCCGGCGCTCCCCCGCGCGGTCTGCTGCCGCGCCACGGGCAGCGGTACGTTCTCCAGATCGCGTACGTCGATGGCGCTGGCCTGCAGCGCGGAGATCACCGCCCGCTTCAGCGCACGGGCACCACGGGAGTGGTCGCGGGCCGTGGTGACGGTGGAACCCTTCTTGAGGGTCGTCGCGTAGGCGCCGGCCAGCCTGACGGCCAGTTCGGGGGTGATCTCCACGTTCAGGATGCCGGACACCCCGCGGGCGCCGAACAGGTGTGCCTGCCCCCGGGACTCCCAGATGACCGACGTGTTGACGAAGGCACCGGCCTCGATGGTCTTGAAGGGGTAGACCCGCACGTTCCCCTGGACGATCGATTCTTCACCGACGAGGCACTCGTCACCGATGACCGCGCCGTCCTCGATCCGCGCGGCACGCATGATGTCGGTGTTCTTGCCGACGACGCACCCGCGCAGATTGCTGTGGGGTCCGACGTACACGTTGTCGGCGACGACGGCCTTGTGCAGGAAGGCGCCGGTCTTGACGACGACGTTGGAGCCGATGACCGTGTGCTCCCGGATCTCGGCGCCGGCCTCGACCTTGGCGTAGTCGCCGATGTACAGCGGCCCACGGAGTACGGCGTCGGGATGGACCTCGGCGCCCTCGGCCACCCAGACCCCGGGAGAGATCTCGAATCCGTCGATGTCGACGTCGACCTTGCGCTCCAGGACGTCGGCCTGGGCCTTCACATAGCTCTCGTGGGTGCCGACGTCCTCCCAGTAGCCCTCGGCGACGTAGCCGTAGACGGGCTTGCCTTCCTTCATCAGCTGCGGGAAGACGTCACCGGACCAGTCCACGGGCACGTCGGGGTCGACGTAGTCGAAGACCTCGGGCTCCATGACATAGATTCCGGTGTTCACGGTGTCGGAGAAGACCTGGCCCCAGGTCGGCTTCTCCAGGAAGCGCTCGACCTTGCCCTCTTCGTCGACGATCGTGATGCCGAATTCCAGGGGATTGGGCACGCGCGTCAGACAGACGGTGACGAGCGAACCCTTTTCCTTGTGAAAATTGATCAGGTCGGTGAGGTCGAAGTCGGTCAGGGCATCGCCGGAAATGACGAGGAAGGCATCGTCCTTCAACGCCTCTTCGGCGTTCTTGACGCTTCCGGCGGTACCGAGTGGCTTCTCCTCGTTGGCATAGGTGAGCTCCATCCCGAGCTCTTCGCCGTCACCGAAGTAGTTCTTGACCAGTGAGGCCAGGAACTGGACGGTCACAACGGTCTCGTTGAGCCCATGCCTTTTGAGCAACCGAAGCACATGCTCCATGATCGGCCGGTTGGCCACCGGCAGGAGCGGCTTGGGCATGCTCGAGGTCATGGGACGAAGGCGTGTGCCTTCGCCTCCAGCCATCACGACGGCCTTCATGTCGGAAGCGTCCTCCTCTGAGAGACGACGGTTTAGCCGACTTCACCCGTCCAGGGTCCCGCACTTTTCCAGCGCGGGCCATCCGGCCACCGGGGCCGCACAATCTGCGAGTTCAATCGGCTGCGACGTCCGCACGAACCAGGCGGCGGACCTGCACCACGTACAGGACACCTGCCCACCAGTACAGGGTTGTACCCCATCCGGCGAACGCCCATCCGAAAACAGCGGCGAGTGACGCGATCCATCCGCTTCCGTCACTGAGCAGAAGCAGGGGGAAGGCATACATGAGGTTGAACGTGGCGGCCTTGCCGAGGAAGTTCACCTGCGGCGGCGGATAGCCGTGACGCCGGAGGATGCCCACCATCACCAGGAGCATCGCTTCCCGGGCAAGCAGTACAAGGGTCAACCAGAGCGGGAGAATCTCGCGCCAGGTGAGGCCGACCAGCGTCGAGAGAATGTAAAGGCGGTCGGCCGCGGGGTCCAGGAGCCGGCCGAGGCTGCTGATCTGGTTCCAGCGCCGCGCGAGCTTTCCGTCCAGGTAGTCGCTCACACCGCTCAGGGCCAGCACCAACAGCGCCCAGCCGTCGCTCTGCGGGCCACCGAACTCGGGCCTGAGGATCAGCCACAGGAAGAGGGGAACGCCGGCGAGGCGTGCCATGCTGAGGATGTTCGGGATGGTGAGGACCCGGTCGGTCTGCACGCGGGTCTCCTGGACCTCCACGCGGGGGCCTCCTGGGGTAAACGAGCCAATGATGCTCACTGACCTTACCTCAACGCAAAAAAGCTCCGGCTCTTGGGCTGTGTGCCCAAGAGCCGGAGCTCTAAAAGGAGTTCGGCGGCGTCCTACTCTCCCACAGGGTCCCCCCTGCAGTACCATCGGCGCTGTAAGGCTTAGCTTCCGGGTTCGAAATGTAACCGGGCGTTTCCCCTACGCTATGACCACCGAAACACTATGAAACATACAACCGCACCACGCTGTGGACGTGGGGTTGTTCGTGGTTTCAGAACCAACACAGTGGACGCGAGCAACTGAGGACAAGCCCTCGGCCTATTAGTACCGGTCACCTCCACACCTCACGGTGCTTCCAGATCCGGCCTATCAACCCAGTCGTCTACTGGGAGCCTTAACCCCTCAAGGGGGTGGGAGTCCTCATCTCGAAGCAGGCTTCCCGCTTAGATGCTTTCAGCGGTTATCCCTCCCGAACGTAGCCAACCAGCCATGCCCTTGGCAGGACAACTGGCACACCAGAGGTTCGTCCGTCCCGGTCCTCTCGTACTAGGGACAGCCCTTCTCAAGACTCCTACGCGCACAGCGGATAGGGACCGAACTGTCTCACGACGTTCTAAACCCAGCTCGCGTACCGCTTTAATGGGCGAACAGCCCAACCCTTGGGACCGACTCCAGCCCCAGGATGCGACGAGCCGACATCGAGGTGCCAAACCATCCCGTCGATATGGACTCTTGGGGAAGATCAGCCTGTTATCCCCGGGGTACCTTTTATCCGTTGAGCGACGGCGCTTCCACAAGCCACCGCCGGATCACTAGTCCCGACTTTCGTCCCTGCTCGACCCGTCGGTCTCACAGTCAAGCTCCCTTGTGCACTTACACTCAACACCTGATTGCCAACCAGGCTGAGGGAACCTTTGGGCGCCTCCGTTACTCTTTAGGAGGCAACCGCCCCAGTTAAACTACCCATCAGACACTGTCCCTGATCCGGATCACGGACCCAGGTTAGACATCCAGCACGACCAGACTGGTATTTCAACGACGACTCCACCCACACTGGCGTGCGAGCTTCAAAGTCTCCCAGCTATCCTACACAAGCCGAACCGAACACCAATATCAAACTGTAGTAAAGGTCCCGGGGTCTTTCCGTCCTGCTGCGCGAAACGAGCATCTTTACTCGTAGTGCAATTTCACCGGGCCTATGGTTGAGACAGTCGAGAAGTCGTTACGCCATTCGTGCAGGTCGGAACTTACCCGACAAGGAATTTCGCTACCTTAGGATGGTTATAGTTACCACCGCCGTTTACTGGCGCTTAAGTTCTCAGCTTCGCCACACCGAAATGTGACTAACCGGTCCCCTTAACGTTCCAGCACCGGGCAGGCGTCAGTCCGTATACATCGCCTTACGGCTTCGCACGGACCTGTGTTTTTAGTAAACAGTCGCTTCTCGCTGGTCTCTGCGGCCACCCCCAGCTCAGAGTGTAAAACTCGTCACCAGGTGTGGCCCCCCTTCTCCCGAAGTTACGGGGGCATTTTGCCGAGTTCCTTAACCATAGTTCACCCGAACGCCTCGGTATTCTCTACCTGACCACCTGAGTCGGTTTAGGGTACGGGCCGCCATGAAACTCGCTAGAGGCTTTTCTCGACAGCATAGGATCATCCACTTCACCACAATCGGCTCGGCATCAGGTCTCAGCCACATGTACGACGGATTTACCTATCGCACGGCCTACACCCTTACCCCGGGACAACCACCGCCCGGGATGGACTACCTTCCTGCGTCACCCCATCACTCACCTACTAACCGCTTGGTTCGGCGGCTCCACCACTCCCCTCAACTCCGAAGAGATCAGGGCGGCTTCACGGCCTTAGCATCACGATGCTCGATGTTTGACGCTTCACAGCGGGTACCGGAATATCAACCGGTTATCCATCGACTACGCCTGTCGGCCTCGCCTTAGGTCCCGACTTACCCTGGGCAGATCAGCTTGACCCAGGAACCCTTAGTCAATCGGCGCAAACGTTTCTCACGTTTGTATCGCTACTCATGCCTGCATTCTCACTCGTGAACCGTCCACAACTCGCTTCCGCGGCTGCTTCACCCGGCACACGACGCTCCCCTACCCATCACAGCCGGCGTTGGCCGTATTGCTGCAATGACACGACTTCGGCGGTACGCTTGAGCCCCGCTACATTGTCGGCGCGGAATCACTAGACCAGTGAGCTATTACGCACTCTTTCAAGGGTGGCTGCTTCTAAGCCAACCTCCT